>NZ_JBGCCB010000001.1:2500-5597500 GCF_041261685.1 Peribacillus sp. B2I2
CCAAGGCTAAATACTCCCTAGTGACCGATAGTGAACCAGTACCGTGAGGGAAAGGTGAAAAGCACCCCGGAAGGGGAGTGAAATAGATCCTGAAACCGTGTGCCTACAAGTAGTCAAAGCCCGTTAATGGGTAATGGCGTGCCTTTTGTAGAATGAACCGGCGAGTTACGATTTCATGCGAGGTTAAGTTGATAAGACGGAGCCGCAGCGAAAGCGAGTCTGAATAGGGCGAATGAGTATGAGGTCGTAGACCCGAAACCAGGTGATCTACCCATGTCCAGGGTGAAGTTCAGGTAACACTGAATGGAGGCCCGAACCCACGCACGTTGAAAAGTGCGGGGATGAGGTGTGGGTAGCGGAGAAATTCCAATCGAACCTGGAGATAGCTGGTTCTCTCCGAAATAGCTTTAGGGCTAGCCTCAAGATGAGAGTATTGGAGGTAGAGCACTGATTGGACTAGGGGCCCCCAACGGGTTACCGAATTCAGTCAAACTCCGAATGCCAAATACTTATTCTTGGGAGTCAGACTGCGAGTGATAAGATCCGTAGTCGAAAGGGAAACAGCCCAGACCACCAGCTAAGGTCCCAAAGTATACGTTAAGTGGAAAAGGATGTGGAGTTGCTTAGACAACCAGGATGTTGGCTCAGAAGCAGCCACCATTTAAAGAGTGCGTAATAGCTCACTGGTCGAGTGACTCCGCGCCGAAAATGTACCGGGGCTAAACGTATCACCGAAGCTGTGGATTGACACCATTAGGTGTCGATGGTAGGAGAGCGTTCTAAGGGCGTTGAAGTCAGACCGGAAGGACTGGTGGAGCGCTTAGAAGTGAGAATGCCGGTATGAGTAGCGAAAGAAGGGTGAGAATCCCTTCCACCGAATGCCTAAGGTTTCCTGAGGAAGGCTCGTCCGCTCAGGGTTAGTCGGGACCTAAGCCGAGGCCGAAAGGCGTAGGCGATGGACAACAGGTTGATATTCCTGTACCACCTATACATCGTTTGAACGATGGGGGGACGCAGAAGGATAGGGTAAGCGCGCTGTTGGATATGCGCGTCCAAGCAGTTAGGCCGGAAACGAGGCAAATCCCGTTTCCATTAAGGCGGAGCTGTGATGGCGAGGGAAATATAGTACCGAAGTTCCTGATTCCACGCTGCCAAGAAAAGCCTCTAGTGAGATGTAAGGTGCCCGTACCGCAAACCGACACAGGTAGGCGAGGAGAGAATCCTAAGGTGTGCGAGAGAACTCTCGTTAAGGAACTCGGCAAAATGACCCCGTAACTTCGGGAGAAGGGGTGCTTTTTAGGGTGAATAGCCCGGAAAAGCCGCAGTGAATAGGCCCAGGCGACTGTTTAGCAAAAACACAGGTCTCTGCGAAGCCGCAAGGCGAAGTATAGGGGCTGACACCTGCCCGGTGCTGGAAGGTTAAGGGGAGAGGTTAGCGCAAGCGAAGCTTTGAACCGAAGCCCCAGTAAACGGCGGCCGTAACTATAACGGTCCTAAGGTAGCGAAATTCCTTGTCGGGTAAGTTCCGACCCGCACGAAAGGTGTAACGATCTGGGCACTGTCTCAACGAGAGACTCGGTGAAATTATAGTACCTGTGAAGATGCAGGTTACCCGCGACAGGACGGAAAGACCCCGTGGAGCTTTACTGCAGCCTGATATTGAATTTTGGTACAGCTTGTACAGGATAGGTAGGAGCCTGAGAAGCCGGAGCGCTAGCTTCGGTGGAGGCGTTGGTGGGATACTACCCTGGCTGTATTGAAATTCTAACCCGCGCCCCTTATCGGGGTGGGAGACAGTGTCAGGTGGGCAGTTTGACTGGGGCGGTCGCCTCCTAAAGAGTAACGGAGGCGCCCAAAGGTTCCCTCAGAATGGTTGGAAATCATTCGTAGAGTGTAAAGGCACAAGGGAGCTTGACTGCGAGACCTACAAGTCGAGCAGGGACGAAAGTCGGGCTTAGTGATCCGGTGGTTCCGCATGGAAGGGCCATCGCTCAACGGATAAAAGCTACCCCGGGGATAACAGGCTTATCTCCCCCAAGAGTCCACATCGACGGGGAGGTTTGGCACCTCGATGTCGGCTCATCGCATCCTGGGGCTGTAGTCGGTCCCAAGGGTTGGGCTGTTCGCCCATTAAAGCGGTACGCGAGCTGGGTTCAGAACGTCGTGAGACAGTTCGGTCCCTATCCGTCGCGGGCGCAGGAAATTTGAGAGGAGCTGTCCTTAGTACGAGAGGACCGGGATGGACGCACCGCTGGTGTACCAGTTGTCTTGCCAAAGGCATAGCTGGGTAGCTACGTGCGGACGGGATAAGTGCTGAAAGCATCTAAGCATGAAGCCCCCCTCAAGATGAGATTTCCCATGGCGCAAGCTAGTAAGATCCCTGAAAGATGATCAGGTTGATAGGTCAGAGGTGGAAGCGTGGCGACATGTGGAGCTGACTGATACTAATAGATCGAGGACTTAACCAACGCTTTTTAAAAAATGAAATACCTTCTTATTATCTAGTTTTGAAGGAACAACGTTCCTGATATGTTTGGTGGCGATAGCGAAGAGGTCACACCCGTTCCCATTCCGAACACGGCAGTTAAGCTCTTCAGCGCCGATGGTAGTTGGGGGTTTCCCCCTGTGAGAGTAGGACGCCGCCAAGCCATTTCTAAGATCAGCCATCTGGCTGGTCTTTTTTTGCTTAATGAAAAGAAAAACCATTGGATATGAAGGGTTTATCAATTATGGAAACTTTTATAAAGACATACACGTAATGAAAATCTTCATCATACATTGTTAAAAGCATCCCGGGTTCTCTTAAACTATTTAAATTAATGTATGCGAACAATGGTTTTTGGGGAGAATGCAGGTATGGAGGTGGAGATGTTGGGAACAACAACAACCAAAACAACGGCAGGGGAATCGTGCGTGGTTTGTGAACAAATAAAAGGGCTGGGAATACATCTATATACGACTTTTATTTGTGAGGAATGCGAAAGGGATATGATCGGGACGGATACGAACGATCCCAAGTACAAATATTACTTAAAGCAATTAAGAAAAATCACTAATCCTGAAATATTTTCATGAAAAAATAGTTTATGGAAAGTTGAAGAGTCAGAGAATAAAGAAATGGATTGTTTTCTTTATTCTCTGACTCTTTTTTTAGTACTTTAGAAGAATGCTTGGCAACAAGCTGCATGTTTCTGTAGGTTCCCTCCAAACAGACTGTTGGGAGATATATAATTGCCTTTCTGTCGAAGCAATATGAGATAAATTTGAACTTATTTGATAAAATGAAGGAATACTATGATTTGAGGGAAGAGATAAATGAATCAATCACAGACACCATTGTTCGATGCAATGAGTGCTTTTTATAAAAAAAGGCCAATATCCCTGCACGTCCCAGGACATAAAAATGGTTGGGTATTTAGTGAAAAGGGCCAAGCGCTGTATAACCCACTGCTTGGTATAGATGCCACGGAGCTAAGCGGTTTAGATGACCTGCATGCTCCAGAGGGAGCGATTTTAAAGTCCGAGCAACTACTCGCTGAATTATATGGAGTAAAGAGGAGTTATTTTCTGATTAACGGGTCAACCGTAGGTAACATAGCGATGATTCTTGCTACTTGCCGCGAAGGTGATAAGGTGCTTGTCCAAAGAAATTGCCATAAATCAATTTTACATGGATTGATGTTAGCGAATGTACAACCGATTTTTTTACAACCGGTTTTTTATGAGAAATGGGGCATAGCTGGCGGTGTAGGATCAAAATTAATTGAAAAAGCCTTGAGTGCCCATCCAGATGTAAAAGCCATCGTTGTAACCTATCCGAATTATTATGGTCTTGGTGAAGACTTGACGGAAATGGTTAGACTTGCACATCAAAAGGGAATCCCGGTGCTGGTGGACGAGGCACATGGCGCTCACTTTCAGTTAGGGAGTCCGTTTCCTAAAACAGCCATCTTGGCAGGGGCAGATGCCGTTGTCCATTCAGCGCATAAAACACTGCCGGCTATGACGATGGGGTCGTATCTTCATGTCAATTCATCCTTAGTTGATGTGGATCAAGTATCATTCTATTTACAAATGCTTCAGTCGAGCAGTCCATCCTACCCGATTATGGGATCGCTCGACTTAGCCAGGGCCTACTTAGCCGCTTTTACATCAGAAGATAAAAAATCCCTTATTAAAAAGATATCAGATTTCAGAGGGGAATTAGGTTCCCTTCAAACAGTAAGGGTGCTGGAGGCACCACTAGGTACTTCAGCAGACCCATTGAAAGTAGTCATTCAATCAACAAGCCGTTTAAGCGGGTTTGAGTTACAGCAGCTATGTGAAACAAAAGGCATTTTTACAGAATTAGCTGATCCTAATAATTTATTGATGATTTTACCCTTATTAAATATGAGTACCGATTTTCCTTTTCATGAAATCGTTCAAAATATAAAAAGTGCCACTAAAGACAGAACCGGAAACGGGGAAGCAGATCTTGGGGTTAGCTGGCCTGAAGGAAGGTCAATGACAGGTCTAGAAATGCCATATTCCGTCATGAAGCATAGTAAGTCGAGACCTGTTTTATTAAGGAAAGCAATAGGAAAGGTCTCAGCGGAGATGGTCATTCCTTATCCGCCGGGAATCCCTTTAATTATGTCCGGGGAAATGATTACTCCGGAGCATATAACCAATTTAAGGAGACTGCTTGAACTGGGATCAAGGTTTCATGGCGGTTCCTCCCTTTCAAACGGAGAGTTGATCGTTTATGAAAGCGGTCAGGCTGGTTAAAATGATATACTACAAACAAAGAACCTTGGAGGTACATCGATGAAACGCGGTATTTTTATAACAATGGAAGGGCCCGAGGGTGCTGGGAAAACAACAATTACCCAAATGCTTGGCAAGGCTCTGCAACAAGAAGGCTACCAAGTGCTATTAACGCGTGAGCCAGGAGGAGTCCCCATTTCAGAACAAATTAGGGAAGTGATCCTTAATAAGGATAATACAGCTATGGATTCGAGAACAGAGGCTTTATTATACGCAGCAGCAAGACGTCAGCATTTAGTGGAAGTGGTCATGCCGGAGTTGGAACGAGGGGGAGTTGTCCTCTGTGATCGATTTATAGATAGTTCTCTAGCCTATCAGGGCCATGCAAGGGGCTTGGATATTGAAGAGGTTTATAATATCAATAAATTCGCAATTGGAGATATGATGCCGGATGCCACGTTCTTTTTTGATATCGACCCAGAAGAAGGATTGAGGCGTATCCAGTCCAATGGAGAACGGGAAGTAAACCGGCTGGATCTTGAAGCCCTGGATTTTCATAAAAAAGTTTGTGACGGCTATCAGTTAATTATAAATAGATGGAAAGACCGTTTCATTATCGTGGATGCAGGCGGGACAATTGATGAAGTTTTTGAAGAAACGAAAGCAGGTTTGTTAGATTTTTTAGAAAAATCCGGAAAATGAATACAGGTTTCCATATTATTCAACCGAATACTATTCCAGGCAAAGACTAGTTGCTATAATGGAGTTAGGAAAAATTCAGAGTAACCGGAGGATGATGAGAATGAAAATGATCATTGCTGTCGTTCAAGACAAGGATAGTCATCGCCTGCTGAATGAATTAGTGGAAAATAATTTCGGAACAACCAAGCTAGCCAGCACTGGCGGGTTTTTAAAATCAGGTAATACGACCTTTATGATTGGCACCGAGGATGAACGTGTTGATCAAGCCATCCAGATCATCAAACAGAATTGTCAGTCACGATCCCAGTTAGTATCACCGGTTTCACCGATGGGCGGGAATGCCGAGTCCTATGTACCTTATCCAGTGGAGATTCAAGTAGGCGGTGCGACCATTTTTGTTCTGCCGGTCGAAAACTTTTTACAATTTTAACGGTTAGTTGCAGGGAGGTTCATTATGAAAATCAACCATGATATCCCTATTAAGCTTGATAAATCCCGACAGGATGCCAAACAGTTTCAAACCGGAAATGGGGGATTTCAGCAAATGGTCCAAACACAGGATCAAAAGATGCAAATCCAAACATTAAACCGTTTGATAAGCGATATTGAAGGTGCGGGCCAGCGTTTGGTAAGGTCACGTACTTTTAGGGAATTGGCAAAATATAAAGCATTGGTGAAACGGTTTGTAAAAGAAGCTGTTGAATATGGACTGGAACTGAAGCAATCCACGAGCTGGAACCAATTTGGACAGAGCCGGCCGTTGAAAACCGTGGAAACGATAGATGCAAGACTAGTTCAGTTAAGCGAGGAAATTCTTAATAAAGAAAAAAGCTCGCTTGAAATATTGGAAATGATAGGTGAAATTAAAGGGCTTCTGATTAATTTATATACTTAAGTGAGTTGATGGTTTTGGATAAAACATGGCAGGACATGAGTCAAATTCAGCCACAGGTAATGACGATGCTGCAAAATAGCATAACGAAGAACAGAGTGGCTCATGCGTATTTATTTGAAGGGGAAAAAGGTACAGGTAAGCAAGATATAAGCAAGACCTTTGCCAAAAGCTTACTATGTGAAGCCCCGACAGCAGGTTATAAGCCATGCGAACTTTGCCGGAATTGCAAACGGATTTCAAGCGGGAATCATCCGGATGTCCATTTGATTGAGAGAGACGGTCTCTCGATAAAGAAAGAACAAATTAAGGGGCTCCAAGAAGAATTTTCGAAAAAAAGCGTAGAGGCCGATCGAAAGGTTTATATGATTGCCGATGCAGACAAAATGTCGGTGGGGGCCGCCAACAGTCTATTGAAATTTTTAGAAGAACCTTCGGCCGATACCGTTGCGATATTGATGACTGAACAGATTCAGAGGATTCTACCGACCATATTATCAAGATGCCAAGTGATTTCATTCAAGCCATTATCCCCGGAGAATGTGAAACGGAAGCTGATGGAACATGATTTAGAACCACAGCTTGCCTCGGTAATCTCGCATATAACACAGAATGTGGAAGCCGGAATCGAGCTTAGCCATGATGAATGGTTTGTACAAGCTCAAAAAATAGTGGTAAAATTATATGAAGTGTTAAAACTTAATTCCTTGAAGGCATTGTTGTACCTTCAGACGGATTGGTTTGCACACTTTAAAGAAAGAGAACAGGTTGACAGAGGTCTTGATTTGTTACTTCTTATATATAAGGATTTATTATACATTCAGTTGGACAAAAAGGACTTCGTTGTTTTCCAAAATAAACTGAAGGAATTTGAAACTCACGCTCTTCATCTTTCCCCAAGACGCCTTGCTGAACATATGGGTTGTATTTTGGAAGCAAAAAGGAAGCTGATGTCCAACACGAATCCACAGCTGTTGATGGAACAGCTTGTGCTGAATTTGCAGGAGGGATCATGATTTGTATGATGTTGTAGGTGTCCGTTTTAAAAAGGCGGGCAAAATATACTACTTTGATCCGGGCGAATTCGCTATTCCTAAGGACGATTTTGTAATAGTGGAGACTGTCCGCGGTGTTGAATTCGGTAAAGTTGTTACAGCCCGTAAACAAGTAGATGAAAACGATGTTGTCCTGCCATTGAAAAAAGTGCTTCGGGTCGCTGATGCAAAAGATAAGATTATAGTTGACGAGAACAAGGCGGCTGCAGAAGAGGCTTACTCTATATGTTGTCAAAAGGTTGTTGAGCATAAGCTGGATATGAAGCTGGTTGATGTGTCATATACTTTCGACAGAAATAAAGTCGTGTTTTATTTTACAGCGGATGGTCGCGTGGATTTCCGTGATTTAGTCAAAGATTTAGCTGCCATATTCAGAACTCGTATAGAACTGCGCCAAATTGGGGTCAGGGATGAGGCAAAGATGCTTGGTGGCATCGGGCCTTGTGGCAGAATGCTTTGTTGCTCCACATTTCTTGGTGATTTTGAACCGGTTTCCATCAAAATGGCGAAGGATCAGAATTTATCACTAAACCCTACAAAAATCTCAGGATTATGCGGTCGATTGATGTGCTGTCTGAAATATGAAAATGATGAGTATGAAAGTGCGAAGGAAATGCTTCCTGATTTAGGTGAAATGATTAATACGCCTGGTGGCAAAGGCAAGGTAGTGGGGCTTAATATTCTAGAACGCGTACTTCAGATTGAACTAATCGAGCAGGAAAGAGTATTAGAGTATACTCTAGATGAGATTCTAAAAGAGGGAGCCGTTTCTATTCAAGCCACAGATTATTAAGGTGGTGGGAGAGCGTGGATAAGAAAGATATTTTTGAGTCGGTGACCAATATGGAAACCCAGATAGGCCAATTATATAAGCAGCTTGGAGAATTGAAGCAGAACTTAGCTGAAATACTAGAGGAAAACCAGTCGCTCAAGCTGGAGAACGAGCACTTGCGCCAACGGTTAGGCCTTGTGGAAGTAGAAAGCGCGCCTGCTGCAGTAAAGGTTAAGCAAAAAGTGAAAAACCGTACTGCTAGTGCGGACAAGGTTATGGATATCGGGGAAGGCTATGATAATTTAGCCCGTATCTATCAAGAAGGCTTTCATATTTGCAATCTGCATTTCGGCAGTTTGCGAAAAGAAGGGGATTGCCTGTTCTGTTTATCTTTTTTAAACAAGAAGTGATAATGGAATAATATAAAAGATGTTCCATCTCTTTTACGTGATAGTGGACCGTTTACAATATATAGTGATTCGGGGTCTGACGCATACTATGAGTCAGGCCCCTTTTTGTTCGATATGAATGTCGTAGCATGGACCCTAAACATGCTTTTTCGCTACATAATTAGGAGGGTAACAGCAATGGTAGAACTTAAAGGAGATGAACGCCTGGATTATCTATTGGCTGAGAATTTAAGGATCATCCAGAGCCCGTCGGTTTTCTCTTTTTCATTAGATGCGGTTTTATTATCAAGGTTCGTAAATGTTCCGATTCAAAAGGGGAAAATCGTAGATCTTTGCTCAGGGAATGGGGTCATACCTTTGCTGCTGAGTACAAGAACTAAGGGGGAAATTACGGGTGTGGAGATTCAAGAGCGGTTATATGACATGGCCCAGAGGAGCATGGACTATAATGGCGTATCCTCCCGGATCGAGATGATTCATGGGGATATAAAAGAGATTCCAAAACAGATAGGGTATAGCAAATATGACGTTGTTACTTGCAATCCACCCTATTTCCCGACGCCATCTATCGAGGAAATAAATAAAAATGAGCATTTTGCAATTGCCCGACATGAAATAATGTGTAATCTTGAGGACGTCATACGTGTTTCAAGTCAGTTGCTGCGTCAAGGTGGGAAAGCGGCATTCGTTCATAGACCGGGCCGTCTTATGGATATCCTCCATTTAATGAGGATGTACAGAATTGAACCGAAGCGGCTGCAGTTCGTTTATCCAAAAAGTTCAAAGGAAGCGAATACGATTCTTATTGAAGGGATAAAGGACGGTAACCCCGATTTGAAGATTCTTCCTCCGCTCGTTGTGTATAATGATCAAAATGATTATAATCCTGAAATCAGAAGGATTTTATATGGAGAGGAATAAGCATTATTTTTATGTTTTAAAATGCAGGGACGGCAGCTATTATGCTGGGTATACAAATAATCTGGATCGCAGGATTGATGCTCATAATCAAGGCAGGGGGGCAAAGTATACGCGAGGGCGGACCCCGGTTGAATTGATTTACCATGAAATTTTTGAAACACAGACAATGGCCATGCAGGCTGAATACCAGTTTAAGCAATTAACAAGAAAACAAAAGCAAAAGTGGATGGCAAAGGAGGATACATGATATGTGGCAGCAAAAGAGTTTTGAAAAAGAAGGGTTGGAGCCAGCTCTTTATCTGGTTCCTACACCGATAGGAAACCTTGAGGATATGAGCTTTCGGGCTCTAAGAATCTTAAAGGAAGCTGATGTCATTGCTGCTGAGGACACGCGAAATACGAAGAAATTATGTAACTACTTTGAAATTTCGACACCTATCGTCAGCTACCATGAACATAATAAGGAATATAGCGGGAAGCAGATGCTTGAGAGGCTTCGAGCAGGAGAGGTCATCGCATTGGTAAGTGATGCTGGATTGCCGACGATATCCGACCCGGGATATGAACTGGTCAAAGATGCCATTGTCGAAAAGTTTAAAGTCATACCGTTGCCGGGGGCCAATGCTGCATTAACTGCATTGATTGCATCTGGACTCATTCCGCAGCCTTTTTACTTTTATGGCTTTTTACAACGGGGAGCAAAAGAAAAAAAGCAGGAGCTGGAAAAATTAAAAAAAATGGAAACGACTTGGATCGTTTATGAATCGCCACATCGATTGAAAGAAACGTTGAAACATATGCATGAAATTTTAGGTGACCGCCGTATAGTTTTATGCCGCGAATTAACTAAGAAATTTGAAGAGTTCATTCGGGGGACGGTGAGTGAAGCGTTGACTTGGGCAATGGAATCCGAGATTCGCGGTGAGTTCTGTTTAATAATAGAAGGTGGGCAATGGTCGGATGATGAACCTGAAGAAGCTTGGTGGATGGCCCTTGATATAGTCGGTCATGTTAATCATTATATGGAAGCCAAGCAGTTCACTTCCAAGGACGCAATCAAGCAGGTCGCAAAAGACCGCAATATACAAAAACGTGATGTATATCAAGCGTATCACATTGATATATAATGATAAATAAGCATAAAAAAACTTCCGAAGATCGGAAGTTTTTTATTTATATCAATTATTTAGAAGTAGTGAAATTTTGTTGAATTTCTTGGATAAGTAATTCTGCACCTTCACGACTAAGAATCAATTTACCATTAGCAAGTGTAAGGTTGTTATCGGAAACTTCACCTGTAACTTGGCAAGTCATGTTTGGTTTGTATTTTTTCAGGATGATGCGCTCGTCATCAACATAGATTTCAAGAGCGTCTTTCTCAGCGATACCCAATGTACGACGAAGTTCGATTGGAATTACCACCCGGCCTAACTCATCAACTTTACGAACAATACCTGTAGATTTCATTTTTAAAAATTCTCCTCTCAGTTACAATCTAGTACCCTATTTCTATTTTTTTCGCCAATATTCGACAAATTTTTTTATAAATTTATAATACCAGCCATTCCCAAATTCGTCAATGATTTATTTTCATTTTTTTGTAAGAAATAGTGTGGCTGCATTCCGCTGAAACAAACGGCTTTAATGAGAAAAAACTGGTTATGTCTTTATAATTCAAGAAATGATAGGCTACAAAGAACTACTCACTTCATCACAATTCGACAAAGTGTGCATATAAGAACATACCTCTCCTCTTTTATTATATGATTAATTACAATTTAGTTTCAAAACAAAAGTTCTGAATTAAGGATAATTTTCCGAAAAAGTTCGAATATGTGAGTTGTTGCACAAAAAAAGAATTTTAGGTATATTTTGTTGAGGTAAGAGGTAATGCTGAAATAAGGGAATTTTACATCATGATCCCTTAGTTTAAAATGACATTTACTTATAATATTTTCTATTCTATTAACATGATGATTTGATTAGTGATTATTGTCGCGTAGAATGGTATATAGCGTTAAAATAGAGATAATAGCTTAAATATAGTCTAATGGCTTTGGCCTAGACCCAAAGCCGGTTTTCCAAAAGATGAGGAGGGAACGAAGTGCAAGATAAATTAAAAACATTCTATATCACGACACCCATATATTATCCGAGTGGTAATTTACATATAGGGCACGCGTATACGACAGTGGCAGGGGATGCCATGGCTCGTTATAAAAGGATGCGTGGCTTTGATGTCATGTATTTAACAGGCACTGATGAACATGGTCAAAAAATTCAGCGTAAAGCGGCTGAAGAAGGAATCACTCCACAGCAATATGTAGATAATATCGTATCAGGGATTAAAGAGCTCTGGGAAAAGCTTGATATATCTTATGATGATTTCATTAGGACGACGGAAGATCGCCATAAAGAGGTTGTAGCCAAGATCTTCAAAAGGCTTTTGGACCAGGGTGATATATACTTGGACCAATATGAAGGGTTATATTGTACACCTTGTGAATCTTTCTTCACGGAACGTCAGGTTGAAGAAAGCAATGGTAACTGTCCAGATTGCGGCAGACCAGTTGAAAAGGTGAAAGAAGAGTCTTATTTCTTCAAGATGAGTAAATATGCGGACCGATTACTGAAGTTTTACGAGGAAAATCCTGATTTCATTCAACCGGAATCCCGAAAAAACGAAATGATCAATAACTTCATCAAACCTGGATTGGAAGATCTGGCCGTTTCACGTACTACTTTCGATTGGGGCATTAAGGTACCTGGAGATCCAAAGCATGTTATTTATGTATGGATTGATGCATTGACCAATTACATAACGGCATTAGGGTATGGAACTGATAATGATTCTAAATACTTGAATTATTGGCCTGCCGATGTACATCTGGTCGGAAAGGAAATTGTTCGTTTCCATACAATCTATTGGCCGATTATGTTAATGGCTCTGGACATACCGCTTCCAAAGAAAGTCTTTGCACACGGCTGGCTTCTAATGAAAGATGGTAAAATGTCCAAATCAAAAGGGAATGTAGTGGATCCCGTTACATTGATTGATCGATACGGTTTGGATTCTTTACGTTACTACTTATTGCGTGAAGTCCCATTTGGTTCTGATGGTGTATTTACACCGGAAGGCTTTGTGGAACGGATCAATTTTGACCTGGCAAATGATTTAGGTAATTTATTAAATCGGACAGTAGCAATGGTCAATAAATATTTTGATGGTGTGATTCCAAGTTACGAAGGATCCAATGGCGAATTTGAAAAGGCTTTGCTTGAAATGAACCAAGACACGGTAGGCAAGTATGAGGAAGCCATGGAAAACATGGAATTTTCAGTTGCACTAACATCCATTTGGCAACTCGTGAGCAGAACTAACAAATTCATTGACGAAACCCAGCCTTGGACTCTTGCTAAAGATGAATCAAGGAAGGAAGACCTTGGTAGTGTCATGGTTCATTTGGCGGAATCATTACGCAGGACGGCCATTCTTTTGAAACCTTTCTTGACGCAAACACCGGAAAAAATCTTTGCTCAACTTAACATCACGGATAGTGTTTTAAAATCCTGGGACAGTTTAGCGGAGTTCGGTCAAATTCCTGCTGAAACAAAAGTTTTGAAGGGTGACCCGATTTTCCCTCGTTTGGATATGGAAGAGGAAGTTTCATATATAAAAGAACAAATGCAGGGTGGAGCCCCTAAGGCCGAGGAAAAAGTGGTGGAGACGATTCCAGAGGTTGATGAAATCACTATTGATGACTTTACAAAAGTGGAACTTCGTGTTGCCCAGGTCTTGGAAGTCGAACCGGTAAAGAAAGCGGATAAGCTTCTTAAACTGCAGCTTGATTTAGGTTATGAGAAACGGCAAGTCGTATCAGGCATTGCACAGCACTATAAACCTGAAGATTTAGTAGGCAAAAAAGTGATATGCGTAACTAATTTGAAACCTGTTAAACTTCGTGGCGAGCTCTCTCAAGGAATGATTTTGGCGGGCAGCCAGGATGGTGTGCTCTCAGTCGCTACAATAGATTCATCGATTCCAAATGGTTCAAAGGTGAAATAAACCCTCGAAAACATAAAGGTGTTTCATATGAAACATTTTTATGTTTTTTTCTTTATGCTTTTGGAAACAGTAAATTATAAAGGTTTTATTAGTTCTATATTTACTTGTTGGGCATATAGGCTCCTTTGTAATCTTTTTGTTACCTAAATGTGAAACATAAAACTTTCATTTTTTAATAAAATAGTGCTAGAAAGGAAGAAAAATAATGTTATTTGATACACACGTACATGTTAATGCGGAACAATTCAACGAGGATCTAGAGGACGTCATAGAAAGAGCTAAGGAAGCAGGAGTGAACAATATGGTAGTCGTTGGTTTTGACCGGCCTACTATTATAAGGGCAATGGAATTAATAGAAGCTTATGATTTCATGTATGCCGCAGTCGGATGGCATCCTGTTGATGCTATCGATATGACCGAGGAGGACTTACTATGGATCGAGGAATTATCCAATCATCCAAAGGTTGTGGCTATAGGTGAGATGGGCCTCGATTATCATTGGGATAAATCACCGAAAGATGTTCAAATGGAGGTGTTCCGGAAGCAAATCCGTTTGGCGAAAAAAGTGGGTCTGCCCATTATCATCCATAATCGGGAAGCGACTGCGGATATCGTGAAGATATTAAAGGAAGAAGAGGCCTCAGAGGTAGGAGGAATCATGCATTGCTTTAGCGGAAGTGCAGAAACTGCCTTGGAATGCATTAATATGAATTTTTATATTTCATTGGGCGGCCCTGTGACCTTCAAGAATGCAAAAAAACCAAAAGAGGTGGCAGCAGCCGTACCTTTAGACCGTTTATTGATTGAAACCGATTGTCCATATTTAGCTCCCCATCCTTATAGAGGGAAGCGTAATGAACCTTCGTATGTGAAGTTTGTTGCTGAACAAATCGCAGAAATCAAACAGCTCACAATAGAGGAAGTTTCCAAGGCAACAACGGAAAATGCCAAGAAATTATTCGGCATTAACTGACAGTTTTTTTTACAATATCTCCCGGGATTCGCTAGCTAAAATCGCATTTTTTTAGGATTCTACAAATCTCACTCCAATTATAGGCTTATTATGTCGAGAATTCGCCCTTTCCTTTTTAATGTGGAATATGCATAATAGGTATTAATTTCCTTAATGAGAAGTGAATGGGTTGACAGCTTGATAACTATGTCTATATAATCACCGGGAGGAAGGAGGAGTTTTTCATTCTATTAAAAACTATGAAAAACCTTATTCCCAAACCTTTTGGGAAGAAGAGAATGGCAATTGCCATATGCAGTGCGATTCTTGTTTCTACAGCATTGGGAATACTTATCTATCAAGGAACAAAGCATACAGTCACAATTATGCTAGATGGAAAAAAAGAGGTAGTGCGGACACACGCGGCTACTGTAAATGATATGTTGAAAGATTTAGAGATTACCGTTCAAGCAGCAGACTATGTCCACCCATCAAGAAACACAGAGGTTGATGGTGATTTAGAGGTGGTTTGGAAGCCTGCACAAAAAATCGTCATGGTACAAGACGGTAAACCGAAGGAAGTTTGGTCCACTGCCGATACGGTAGACGAACTTTTAAAAGAACAAGATCTTAGTGTGAAGGAACATGATAAGATCACGCCTTCAAAAAATACGAAGCTGAAAGCGGATATGGAAGTTGCCATAGACAAAGCCTTTTCACTGAAATTAGTTGTAGGTGGGGAAGAAAAGCAGGTATGGTCAACTTCGACTACTGTCGCTGACTTTTTAAAGCAACAAGGAGTAAAGCTCAATGATTTGGACCGAGTTGAGCCAGAATTAGCCGGAAAAGTTGAAGCTGAGAATACGGTAAACGTAATTCGAATTGAAAAAGTCACCGATGTAGTGGAAGAACCAGTTGACTTTGCTGTCATAACTAAAAAAGATGACTCTTTATCAAAAGGGAAAGAGAAAGTTGTCAAAGCAGGAAAAGACGGACTGATTTCCAAAAAATATGAAGTTATTAAAGAAAATGGCAAAGAGGTCAAAAGAGAATTACTATCAGAAAAAGTAGTTAATAAAAAGCAGGATAAAGTTGTCACGGTTGGAACTCAAACGACGGTTGCCCAGGCATCACGCGGAGTAACTAACGTTAGTTCTTCAAGTGGAAAAGAAATATACGTATCATCAACGGCTTATACTGCCAGTTGTAAGGGCTGTTCCGGTGTCACGTCTACAGGCGTGGATCTAAAAAGTAATCCGGGGGCGAAAATCATAGCTGTCGATCCAAGTGTGATTCCTATGGGATCGAAAGTATATGTAGAGGGCTATGGCTATGCAGTGGCTGCTGACAAAGGCGGAGCAATAAAGGGAAATAGGATTGATGTCTTCTTTTCCTCAAAAGATGATGCCTATCGCTGGGGTGTAAAGAAAGTTAAGATTCGCGTATTGAACTAATAAGGTTTCTCTCGCAGGAGATGAATTCGTCTCCTGTTTTTTGACGTTTTATTTTCCATTTGTTGAAAAACCCTATATAAAACTGTTTTAATAAGATAGACGTCTCAATATTCCATAAGATTTCATAATCGTTTAAACTTTCATAAATGATGTTGACTGGTTTCATTCCTATGAAAATGGGTGGGTGTCTTACGGGGACCAGTTACGTTTATAAAGAGCCAATCAAAGCGCTTGCGCTTTTCTGTATGGAGGAAAACATGAAAAAGATTAAAGAAATTATTGTTGTAGAAGGTAAAGACGATACGGTAGCGATAAAAAGGGCTGTTAATGCTGATACAATAGAAACGAACGGTTCCGCGGTGAATGATTCCTGTATTGAGCAGGTGAGGCTTGCACAAAAGACACGTGGAGCCATCATTTTCACAGACCCTGATTTTCCTGGCCAAAAAATCAGGAATGCAATTTCAGAACAAGTAAAAGGCTGCAAACACGCCTTTTTAACGAAGAAGGAAGCCCTTCCTAAGTCAGGTAGAGGGATAGGAGTTGAACATGCTTCTCCTGAGGCAATTCGTAATGCTTTAAAGGATGCCCAACTAATGGATGAAGAGGCTTCAGAAGAGATTTCACAGCAGGATTTAATAGATGCAGGTTTAATTGGAGGATCCGGTGCCAAGGAACGAAGGGAAAAACTTGGATCCATTTTGAAAATCGGGTTTACCAATGGTAAACAGTTATATAAGAGACTAAAAATGTTCCAAATATCAACTGAGGCTTTTGCTGAAGCGATGGTACAGATAAATCAGGAGGAAAAAAATGAATAAGGATATTGCAACCCCTGTCAGAACGAAAGATATATTAAAGAAGTACGGATTCTCTTTTAAAAAGAGCTTAGGTCAAAACTTTTTAATCGATACGAATATCTTGAAACGTATTGTCGAACATGCAAATTTGACAGAGGAAAGCGGTGCCATTGAAATTGGGCCGGGGATCGGCGCGCTGACGGAACAATTAGCGAAAAGTAGCAAAAAGGTTACGGCCTTTGAGATTGATCAGCGACTACTGCCCATCTTATCGGATACACTGTCTCCTTATAACAATGTAAACATCATTCATGGCGATGTTCTAAAAGCTGATGTTAAGAAGGTCATCGAGGAAGAATTTGCTGGCTTCTCGGACCTGATGGTTGTTGCAAACCTGCCTTACTATGTCACGACGCCCATCATTTTAAAGCTATTGTCCGAGGATCTGCCCATTAGAGGCATCGTGTGCATGCTGCAAAAGGAAGTGGCTGATCGAATTGCCGCTAAACCTGGGACAAAGGAATACGGTTCTTTATCCATTGCCATTCAATATTATACCGAAGCTGAAACAGTGATGATCGTACCCAAAACGGTATTCATGCCTCAACCTAATGTTGATTCAGCTGTAATCCGCCTTACTAGGCGGGTTAAGCCAATCGTCGAGGTCCTGGATGAGGATTTCCTCTTCATTGTGACCAGGGCGAGTTTTGCGCAGCGTCGGAAAACGATTTTAAACAACTTAACCAGTCAGCTGCCAGATGGTAAATCGAAAAAAGAACTTATACTTGCCGCTCTCGAAGCCGCGGAAGTGGATCCTTCCAGACGTGGTGAAACACTGAGCATCAAAGAATTTGGACGCTTGAGTGATGCGTTATTGCCAAATTTTAAATAAAGGATATGTGAAAATTCAAAGTCGGAACGGGGTCACTCCCAGCTTCCGGCTTTTTTATTTTTAAATTGGCCTACCATGAATGGAACGTAACCAAAATGAAGTCAATCCCACCTTTCACCATTCAAGAATGGTTCGCATAACTTAAGAATGAAAATAAACTGAGGCGGGCTGAAAATAAGTCTTCTCATGGGGTGGGGCCATGAATATTCAAATAAACGATATTGTTGGTCGGGTTTCTTATAAATGTGACGTGTTGTTCCGGGTAATCGATATCCATGATATTGACGGAAGACGACAAGCTGTTCTTTATGGGGAAGATATCCGATTGATTGCAGATGCACCTTTTCAGGATTTAATAATCATAAATGATAATGAAAGACATGATCGGCAAAGGTCGAATGAGGTACTTCAAGAACAATCTTACCGCTTATTAACACAAGATTTAGAGTTACAACAACAAAAAAACGGCTATCAATCCAGTAATGGATATCGTTATAGCGGTGAATATTTTCAGATACCAGGCAGGGTCCTCCATGTTGATGGGGATGCATCATACTTAAGGAAATGCATGGATCTATATCAGAAATTCGGTATTCCGGTCAATGGTATCTATTGCAATGAAAAGGAAATGCCCCAAAGAATCGGGGGGTTATTGGACCACTATCGGCCGGATATCCTTGTTGTCACCGGTCATGATGCCTATTCAAAATCAAAAGGACCAATGTCCGATATCAACGCCTACCGTCACTCAAAGGATTTTGTACAGACAGTAAGAGAAGCGAGAAGGAAGGTTTCTCATTTAGACCAACTGATTATATTTGCCGGAGCTTGTCAATCGCATTTTGAATCGCTAATACAAGCGGGGGCAAACTTTGCAAGTTCCCCTTCCCGTGTTAATATACATGCTCTTGATCCAGTGTATATTGTCGGAAAGATAAGCTTTACGCCTTTTTCTGAGCATATTCATGTATGGGATGTCCTTCGGAATACATTAACGGGAGAGAAGGGGTTAGGGGGAATTGAGACAAAAGGAGTGCTCCGGACCGGGTTGCCTTTCAAGCCATTTCAGGAAGAATGAACGAGCTGCATTTTGAAAGAATGCAGCTTGCTTTCATCGTGCTAGAATTCGGATATTATCACAAAATACCAGGGTTTTTGTTAAGAAATGACACTAGGTGAGGATTTAATTACGAAAATTCGGCTTAATGAATAATGAAATAGTTCGTTTACATAATTTTTCATTTCCCAGGATATAATAAAAATGTTCGCGATTTTGCCGAATTTCAGATAAAAATATATTGACTACATTTTTAAGTGCTGATATAATTTATTATTTTGTTTGCGTATATTTATAAATTGTGATATACTTAACTTAGTGAGGTGGACCGAAAATGCCAAAAACTCTAGCTGACATTAAAACTGCACTTGATTCAAACCTAGGTAAAAGATTGCTCTTAAAAGCAAACGGTGGAAGAAGAAAGACTGTAGAACGTTTTGGAACTTTGGCGGAAACTTATCCGGCTGTTTTTGTAATTGAGCTCGACCAAGATGAAAATGCGTTTGAAAGAGTATCTTACAGCTATGCGGATGTTTTAACGGAAACCGTAGAACTAACATTTTTAAACAAACAACAAGAGATGTAACTTAGAGGAGGCGGCGAACAATTATGTTTGCTGCTTTTTGTTTTGTATAAAATATCCTGTGAACTCCAATAAAGGCTTAAAAAGGATGTAATGAAATAGCGTATGATGCAAACACTAGGCATGTGACAGCATGTGAAAGGGGTTGTTTCGCTTGGGCAGGAAAAAAGGGATTATGTCAAATGATCTTAAAGAAGAATTGGCAAAAGAACTTGGATTTTACGATGTTGTCCAGAAAGAAGGCTGGGGAGGAATCCGGGCCAAGGACGCAGGGAACATGGTAAAACTTGCTATCGAAAAAGCACAACGTCAATTGGTGAACAAGGAGTAAGATAAAACACTTAATTGCATCATGCTGTCCTATTGAAGAAGCCAGACTCTTTATACAATGTATAGCTATATTCATTTTTGCTTACATTGTAGATATGGAGTCTGGTTTTTTTATGTATCGGTGATGCTATATGGATATGTAGCAAGTCTTTTGGGAAGCAGGAACGTGCTGCTCACCCATGTGCCTACATGTGCCTACATGTGTCTATTCTCCTCTAAAGGTCAGTCTTAGCTTCATTACATTGAAATTACGATGAAAAAACCTTTAGAATATAAACAAATATGATAGAATAGGACAAGAACTTTTAAGAACGTTAAAGTAGGTGGACATATTGAAGCTTATGGAAAAAGCCCCGGCTAAAATTAATTTGGCTTTGGATGTGCTTTTCAAACGGCCTGATGGGTATCATGAGGTGGAAATGATCATGACGACAGTCGACCTTGCCGATAGAATTGAACTAAAGGAAATAAAGGGAAATCATATACAAATTCTATCCCATAATCGATTTGTTCCGGATGATCATCGGAATTTAGCTTATCAAGCCGCATTTATTCTAAAGGAACGTTTTGGAATCAATAAAGGTGTTTCTATAACTATAGAGAAAAATATCCCTGTAGCCGCAGGACTTGCTGGTGGAAGCAGTGATGCAGCAGCTACGTTGAGAGGATTAAATAGACTGTGGAAGCTTGGTCTTTCCATGGATGAACTTGCGGAAATAGGAGCTGAAATTGGCTCTGATGTTTCATTTTGTGTATATGGAGGTACGGCATTGGCCAGAGGGCGCGGGGAAAAAATCACGCATCTTCCTGCACCGCCAAAATGCTGGGTCATCTTGGCCAAACCGACAATCGGTGTTTCGACTGCTGATATATACAAAAGGCTCCAAATTTCAAAAATGGAGCATCCGGATGTACCTGGAATGATTTCGGCTATCAAGGAAAACAATTATCACGATGTATGTGGGGGATTGGGCAATGTTCTGGAACAAGTGACATTGCAGTTATACCCAGAGGTTGCGAACATTAAAGATCAAATGAAGACATTTGGAGCAGATTCGGTCTTGATGAGCGGAAGTGGTCCGACCGTTTTTGGTTTGGTGGAACATGATTCGCGCATGCAAAGAATTTATAATGGGCTTCGGGGATTTTGTGATCAAGTTTATGCGGTCCGTTTATTGGGTGATCGAAACAATCTTGAATAGAAACGTACATTAGTGGTATAGTTGCTATATAATATTCGGAATTCACAAAGGGGGTGTCTCAATGAAATTTCGTCGCAGCGAGAGGCTAGTCGATATGACCAATTATTTATTAGAACATCCGGGGGAATTGGTTTCACTGACTTATTTTGCTGAAAGGTACAGTTCGGCAAAGTCCTCGATCAGTGAAGATTTGACAATCATCAAGGATACCTTTGAACAACGCGGGATAGGATCTTTAACGACCGTTCCAGGTGCGGCGGGTGGAGTGAAATATATTGTCTCCATCAAGGAAGAAGAAACCAATGTTTTCATTGACGGATTATGCGATACGATCGCTAGTCCCGAAAGGCTACTTCCTGGCGGTTATCTATATATGACAGACATATTAGGACATCCGCAAACCGTGAATAAGGTTGGAAGGATAATCGCTTCAATGTATGCCAAGAAAAATGTCTCAGTCATCATGACAATGGCAACTAAAGGGATATCATTAGCATACGCCGTGGCAAATTATTTGAATGTTCCAGTTGTCATTGTAAGTAGGAATAATAAAGTAACGGAAGGTTCTACAGTGAGCATCAATTATGTTTCAGGCTCTTCAAAGAGGATTCAGACGATGGTACTCTCTAAAAGAAGCTTGGTTGAGGGTTCGAATGTATTGATTGTAGACGATTTCATGAAGGCTGGGGGTACCATTAACGGTATGGTCAGTTTATTGGATGAATTTAAGGCAACAGTTGCCGGAATAGCGGTGCTGGTCGAATCCGAACATACGGAGGAGTGCCTTGTCGAGGACTATGTTTCTTTAATCAAGTTGACACAGGTGGTCGAAAGAGACAAAAAAATCAAGGTCAGCCGTGGGAATTATTTTACGAAAAAGGAATAGGGGGAATCATTTCATGAAAACGATACATACGGATGAAGCACCGGCAGCGATCGGCCCATATTCACAAGGCGTGATCGTGGATAAGTTATTTTTCAGTTCAGGACAAATCCCACTTACTGCATCTGGCGAGATGATAACAGGGAATGTTAAGGAACAAACACACCAGGTCTTTAAGAATCTCCAAGCGGTATTGAAAGAAGCAGGAGCCTCATTGGAAACGGTCATTAAAGCTACTGTATTCATTAAAAGTATGGAAGATTTCGGTTCGATTAATGAAATATACGGAGAATATTTTTCTAACCATAAACCTGCTCGCTCATGTGTAGAGGTTGCCCGGCTTCCTAAAGATGCACTAGTGGAAATAGAAGTGGTTGCGCTCGTTAAATAAACGGGCGTTTTTTTTATTTTTTGGCTCTGTTAATGGCTGTTGTTGATTTCCTCAATCAACACTGTTTATGAATGGTATAATTGGAAAAAAGAGGTGTGAGTATGAGGAAATTATTATGGATTTTCGGTTTGCTTGTTATCATTATGGCGTTAGGAGGATGTTCAAGTTCTTCTAAAACTTCGGGTTCTTCCGAGGTAAAAGCAAAAGTTGTTGGCTATGAAATGGTACAGAAGAACGGTGTATTAAGTGATAGAAAAGGTATATCAGAGAAAGATGATGTGAAAAAGATTGAAAACATTACGGCAGATGTAAAATGGGATAAAACAGCATCAGTTAATAAAGATAGCAAAGAAGATGCTGTTTTTTGGTTTATAGACGAGGATAACAAGGAAGGGCAAAAATATAAGGTGTGGTTCGACGAAAGTGGTTCTGCGGACGTGCAGGATGAAAAGCAGGTATGGGGCGTTTTGGAAGGGAAAGACGGTGAAACATTATCCTCTATTTTCAAACTTCAACTTAATGAACAGAAATAAAGAATAGAAAAATATTAAGCTAACAGGTGCGTTAGTTCCATAGGATGCACTTAAGAAGACCACTTTTGGGTGGTCTCTTTTATTTGTTCAAAAATCAACATTAATCTTTAACAAAGCCTATTTTTTAAGGGGAATTCGTAATGGGTAATTTTCCTATAATATAAGGGGTATTTATAGTATTTTTGAAAACTAGGCTGAATTTTCTAAAAAAATTACAGATAATAGAAGGAGTTCACGTTTTTTTGTTGAATATGTACTTTAAGTTTTAACAACAACAAAAAGGGATGGTGAGCTTAAATGGAAGTAACTGACGTAAGATTACGCCGTGTGAATACGGATGGTCGTATGAGAGCTATCGCATCAATTACACTGGATAATGAATTTGTGGTTCATGATATTCGTGTGATCGACGGAAACAATGGTTTATTTGTAGCAATGCCAAGTAAACGAACTCCAGATGGAGAATTCCGGGATATCGCTCATCCAATCAATTCCTCGACACGCGGGAAAATTCAAGAAGCTGTCTTGACAGAATATCACCGATTGGGAGAACTTGAAACTGAACTAGAGGAAGCTGGAGCAGGAGCTTCTTAATTAACTTACCTTTAAACTTTTATTTTATAATTCGTGCATCTAGAGCCTACTTCATTAGTAGTGCTCTTTTTTATTTTATTCTGAAACGATAAGTTTAGAACTTATTCCCTTTCCAGTTAGTAATTTTACTAAAATGGTATATATTATGATGCCATCTTCAATGATTTAAGTACCCCTCCTTTTTATTTTTCAAACCTTTTTATACATCCTGATATATTAAAATCCCTGTAAGCGGATGGAAGGAATACCATTATGAAAATTATCATAACCTCCAATGACGTGAATATGAGATGAATCGGCAACCTGATATCGGAATGGGAGTTAACAATCGATGCAGTGCTTCCTAATGGCCTGTACATAGGGTGTAGTGCGATCATGGTAGTGTTTTGGGATGATGGGAGTGACTGGTGTTAACAGGGGAAGAAGGCGTAATTTCTGTATTATGCTAATAATGAAAATGACATTGATCAAGCAAATATTATTATTTGAATGATTAAAAAGACTGCTAACAGGTCCAATAATAACGTTTGAAGGAAGTCGGAATTTGAATTATTTCTTACCTTCGCGGTTGACAATTATATGTACTTTTAATTGTTACCTTGAAAAGAATCACTATATGAGATAATATTTTTAGTGGATAAAAAGGTGAAAATGGAGGCCTGTTATGAGTAATCGCTATGCAATAATATTGGCCGCTGGGCAAGGTACTAGGATGAAATCTAAGCTTTATAAGGTTTTGCACCCTGTTTGCGGGAAACCAATGGTACAACATGTTATCGATCAAGTCAATCAACTTCAAATAGAAGATATTGTAACAGTCATTGGTCATGGAGCTGAAAAAGTTCAAGAACAACTTGGTGATTCATGCAAGTATGCCTTACAAGATCAGCAATTAGGTACGGCACATGCTGTAATGCAAGCGGAAAGCGTTTTATCCGTTAAAAGTGGAACGACCCTTGTGATTTGCGGAGATACGCCTTTGATCAAAGCGGAAACGATGAAAGAGCTTATAGCATTGCATGAGCAAAGTCAGGCGAAAGCAACAATCTTAACAGCATATGCAGATAACCCAGCTGGCTATGGAAGGGTCCTTCGAGGTGAAGGCGGACTTGTAGAAAAAATCGTCGAGCATAAGGATGCCACTGATGAAGAAAGATATGTTAAGGAAATAAATACCGGTACATATTGCTTCGATAACCAAGCATTATTTAGCGCGCTGAAAAAGGTTTCAAATGAAAATGTCCAGGGAGAATATTACTTACCGGATGTTATTGAAATTTTAAAAGAAGAAGGGGAAGTGGTGACGGCCTTCCAATCCAGTGATTTCGAAGAGACATTAGGTGTAAATGACCGAGTGGCTTTATCGCAGGCTGAGCATATTTTACGGAAACGCATTAATGAATCGCATATGAGGAATGGCGTAACGATCGTCGATCCGCTTACAACGTTCATTGAAGCGGATGTGCAAATCGGACAGGATACGGTCATTAACCCTGGGTCATTCATAAAAGGAAAAAGTATTATCGGACAGGATTGCTTGATTGGCCCGAATACGGAAATCAGTAATTGTGAAATCGGTGATGGAACGGAAGTCCTACAATCGGTTGTACACGAAAGCAATATTGGAAGTTTGGTTAAAATCGGTCCTTTCGCACATGTTAGACCTCAATCAGATATTAAGGATTCCGTTAAAATCGGTAATTTTGTCGAAATTAAAAAGGCCGTTTTTGGCAAAGGAAGCAAGGCCTCTCATTTGAGTTATATTGGCGATGCAGAGGTTGGGGAGAATGTTAATATAGGCTGCGGATCTATTACCGTGAATTATGATGGGAAAAATAAATATTTGACGAAGATTGAAGACAATGTCTTCATAGGCTGCAATTCTAATCTAGTTGCACCTGTGACGATAGGAAAAGGAGCATATGTGGCTGCTGGGTCAACCATCACGCAAGATGTACCGCAGGAAGCCCTATCCGTTGCTCGGGCTCGTCAAGTTAACAAAGAAGATTATGTCAAGAATTTGAAATTTAATAAATAACCGACGGAGGTCATCATGTCAAATCAGTATTTAGATCCTAATTTAAAAGTATTCTCTTTAAATTCAAACTTCGATTTAGCACAAGAAATCGCTGCTGCAATCGGTGTTGAACTTGGAAAATGTAGCGTAACAAGTTTCAGTGACGGTGAAGTTCAGATTAATATTGAAGAAAGTATTCGTGGCTGTGACGTTTACGTAATCCAATCAACAAGTCAACCAGTCAATGAAAATTTAATGGAACTTTTAATTATGATCGATGCTCTTAAACGTGCTTCAGCTAAAACGATCAATATTGTAATGCCATATTACGGTTATGCCCGACAAGATCGTAAAGCACGTGCGCGTGAACCAATTACAGCTAAACTTGTCGCAAATCTTTTAGAAACTGCTGGTGCCCACCGTGTAATCACATTAGATCTTCACGCGCCACAAATTCAAGGTTTCTTCGATATTCTGATCGATCACCTTGTTGCTGTTCCAATTTTAGCTGATTTCTTCAAGGAAAAAGATTTAAGTGATATCGTCATCGTTTCCCCTGATCATGGTGGGGTTACACGGGCACGTAAAATGGCTGATCGCCTAAAAGCACCGATTGCCATTATCGATAAGCGCCGCCCAAGACCGAACGTGGCTGAAGTCATGAACATCATTGGTAATATTGAAGGGAAGACAGCAATACTGATTGATGACATCATCGATACTGCAGGCACTATTACACTAGCGGCCAATGCCCTTGTAGAGAATGGTGCTAAAGCAGTGTATGCTTGTTGTACACACCCAGTCCTTTCAGGTCCTGCCATCGAAAGGATTCAAAATTCAACGATTAAGGAATTGGTCGTGACTAACACGATTGCCCTATCTGAAGATAAGAAAATCGATAAAATTGTTGGACTCTCTGTAGCACCTTTGATCGCAGAGGCGATTATTCGTGTCCATGAGGAACAATCAGTCAGCACATTATTCGATTGATAATAAAATAAACGAAAACACGGCGGGCCTTCGGGCTCGCCGTGTTTTCGTTTAAAAGTTTCAGAAAATATTTAATTCTTAGTTGACAGATATGAATACTGATAATAAAATGACTATACAAATATTCAATTCATATTTTCTGAAATGAAAAACTGTACTAACGCAAGTGCATACTGGTTAACGCCGATCGGACTACCGAAGGCTCCTTTTCACTTACCATTGAACATTAGGCATCTTTTTGCCCTATTGTCCTATTGGTGAAGGAAAGGAGCCTTTTATTTTTATATAAATAGTTTAAGAAGGGTGTGCAGAATATGAAGAAAAAACGAAATTTGTGGCTGATTTCCATTATTAGCATCTTCATGCTGATATTAAGTGGATGTGGGCAGGAAAAGAACAGTTCCAAAAGTGCTGACGCAAAAGAAACGGATAGGACCATTCGAATCGGTTATCAAAAATTCGGGACATTAAATATTTTAAAATCCAAAGGGGAGCTGGAAACACATTTAAAAGAATTGGGATATACCGTCGATTGGACTGAATTCCCTGCGGGACCTCAGCTACTTGAAGCCTTGAATGTCGGCAGCCTTGATTTTGGGCACACAGGGGAGGCGCCACCGATATTTGCACAGGCAGCCAAGGCTCCGCTTGTCTATATTGCTAATCAGCCCGCAAACCCTTCAGGAGAGGCTATAGTCGTGCAAAAGGATTCGCCCATTAAAAATGTGAAAGATTTAAAGGGAAAGAAGGTTGGTTTGAATAAAGGTTCCAATGTTCATTATCTATTGGTCAAAGCTTTAGAGGAAGCAGGTCTTACTCTTGATGATATTACTCCTGTCTACCTACCGCCGGCAGATGCGAGGGCCGCTTTTGAAGGAAACCAAATCGATGCCTGGGTAATATGGGATCCATTTTTATCAGCGGCCGAATTGGAACTAGAAACGAAAACGATCCGGGATGGAGAAGGACTAGTGGCGAATCGTGAATTCTTTTTGGCAACGGATTCATTTTCCGAGAACAAAGAGGCTTTGAAGATCATCAAAGAAGAACTGATAAAGGTTGATAAATGGATTGAAGAAAACCCAAGCGACGTCGCTGAATTTTTATCTCCAGAAATTGGGATTAGTGTGGAATCATTAGAAAAAACATTAAAAAGAAAAGAATATGGACTTGAGGAGATTTCCAGTACGGTTTTGGATGATCAACAAAAGATTGCCGATACATTTTTTAATCTTAAATTAATTCCAAGCAAGATTAATGTTCTAGATGCATCTGCAGATGTTAAAAAAAATTAAGGGGGAAATAAAATGAAAGTATTTTGGTTTTTGCCATCACATGGAGAAAGTCGCTATTTAGGATCGACAAAGGGAGGGAGGGCGATTACACTTCCTTATTTAAAGCAAATAGCACAGGCAGTCGATCATTTGGGGTTTGAAGGAGCGTTGCTTCCAACGGGGCGGTCTTGTGAGGATGCATGGGTAGTGGGTTCTTCATTGATTTCCGCAACGGAAAGAATGAAATTTTTAGTTGCGGTCAGACCTGGTTTAATGTCGCCGACCTTGGCTGCCAGGATGGCTTCAAGCTTCGACCGACTTTCGAATGGCCGTCTATTAATCAATGTAGTAACTGGAGGGGACCCGGTCGAATTGGCAGGTGATGGCGTATTTCTGAATCATAAGGAACGATATGGACAAACAGATGAATTTCTTGATATCTGGAGAAAAGAAATGACTGGGGACAAAGTGGACTTTGAAGGGGAGCACTTAAAGGTTGAAGGCGGGAACATTCTGTTGCCATCTGTACAAAAACCGTACCCACCACTCTATTTTGGTGGTTCATCCGACCCTGCCATCGATATATCAGGAAAGCATATTGATGTGTACTTGACCTGGGGTGAGCCGCCGGAGCAAGTAGCTGAAAAAATTGAAAAGGTACGTAAAAAAGCAGCAGAGTATGGGCGTGAAGTCAGATTTGGCATTCGCATGCATGTCATTGTGAGGGAAACGGAAGAAGAAGCTTGGCAGGCAGCGGAGGAACTCATTAAATATGTGGATGATGAGATGATTGAAAATTCACAAAAGATTTTTGGGCGATTTGATTCGGTGGGACAGAAGCGGATGTCGCAACTTCATAATGGAAACAGGGATTCACTCGAAATTAGTCCAAACTTATGGGCGGGTGTAGGTCTTGTGCGCGGTGGTGCCGGTACAGCACTAGTCGGAAGTGCAGAAAATGTTGCCGCCAGAATGAAGGAATATGAAGAAATCGGTATAGAATCCTTTGTTTTATCTGGATACCCTCATCTGGAAGAAGCGTATCGTGTTGCGGAATTATTATTTCCTTTGCTACCTGTTGAACGGCTGCAAGTTCCCATTTCAAAAGCTACGAGCCCATTCGGTGAAATACTGGCTAATGACCACTACCCTACAAAAGGAAGTGAAAATGAAGATGCAGAAAAAGTTAAACAAAAAGTTCAATAGGTTCCACCTCATATCATGGCTTGTGCCCATTCTGCTATTGGTAACTTGGCAGCTCCTGTCTTTGTGGGGGATTCTGTCGGAACGGATATTGCCTGCCCCGACTGAAGTCTTTCAAGCTGGCGTCACTTTATTGAAAACAGGGGAACTTATAGATTATATCGGCATCAGTGCCCAGCGTGCCTTCATCGGCTTTTTAATAGGAGGGATTATAGGTTTTGTACTAGGTTTATTAAATGGATTATCGTCCATTGCTGAAACCTTATTCGATACATCGCTTCAGATGTTGCGTAACATTCCGCATTTAGCTTTAATACCACTGGTGATCCTATGGTTTGGTATAGAAGAAGAAGCGAAAATTTTCCTTGTCGCTTTAGGGGTTCTATTTCCTATTTATTTAAATACATTTCATGGAGTTAAATCGGTGGATAAGGATTTAATTGAAGCGGCAAGGGTTTATGGGTTAAGTGGTCTTTCTTTATTCTGGAATGTGATCCTCCCTGCAGCCTTTCCATCCATTTTGGTGGGTATCCGCTTCTCCCTTGGAATCATGTGGGTCACATTAATTGTCGCAGAAACAATATCCGCTAATTCCGGAATAGGATATATGGCTATGAATGCCCGGGAATTCATGAGGATGGATATTGTTGTTCTCAGTATTCTCTTATATGCATTATTAGGAAAAATATCGGACGTTGCGGCCAAATTAATTGAAAAAAGATGCTTAAAGTGGCATCCATCATACCAATGAGGAGGTCATTAATATGATAAATGGAAATTCGTTGGAATTGCAGGGCGTAAGAAAGGGTTTTGGGGAGTTTGAAGTTTTAAAGGGAATGGATCTCACTTTTAAAAAAGGGGAATTCGTAGCCATTGTCGGTAAGAGTGGATGTGGAAAGAGCACCTTGCTGCGTCTTGTGGCAGGACTGGAAAAGCCGACGGGCGGGAAGATACTGGTGAATGGAAAACCATTGAATGGATTGAATAAATCGTCACGTACGATGTTTCAGGATGGAAGGCTTTTTCCTTGGAAAAGAATCCTTCAAAATATTGGTGTCGGCTTAAAAGGGGATTGGAAGTCAAATGCTATGGAATTACTGGAGCAAGTGGGCCTTGCAGATCGAGCAAATGATTGGCCGTCCGTTTTATCTGGTGGGCAGAAGCAAAGGGTAGCCTTAGCGAGGGCATTGGTGAACCAACCTGACATTCTCCTCTTGGATGAGCCGTTAGGGGCATTGGATGCTTTGACGAGAATTGGCATGCAAAGGCTGATTGAAGAATTATGGAGGAAAAGGAATTTTACTGCCTTACTTGTTACACATGATGTTGAAGAAGCCGTACTGCTTGCCGACCGTGTCATATTAATTGAGGAAGGCAAAGTCGCCATGAATAAGGAAATCAATCTGCCGAGACCACGGAAAAAGGATAGCATTCAATATTCCTCACTAGCAGCCCAAATCCTTAACCGAGTCATGCAAGTTGAGGGGGAAAGGGAAAACAAAGCGATTCACGCTTAAATTCAAGAAAAAAGATTATACGGTGAATTCCTATGTTTACCATATGTTTAGCTTCTTGTGGCAGCCTTCAGATTTTACCTTTCATGTTTAATGATTCGCCATTTAGGGAAATGTTAAATATAGAGAGACTTGTAATTCATATTTAGGAAGGCGGAGGATGTATGAGTAATATATTAGCTGCAAAAGAACGTACGGATTCAAAACACTCTAATTTAAGGAATTTGAGGGAAAGCGGCGAAATCCCTGCGATTGTATATGGCAATAAAAATGACAGTACAGCCATTTCAGTCAATAATATTGAGCTTCAAAAGACAATCAAGGAAATAGGCCGTAATGGTATCATTTCTTTGGACTTGGAAGGAACGAGTTATAAAGTCATGCTCTCTGACTATCAAAAGGATCCTATAAAGAACTCCATTTATCATGCAGACTTTTTAATTGTAGATATGTCCGCTCAATTACAGGCACAAGTTCGCATTAACCTTGTCGGAGTTTGTAAAGGCGTGAAAGACGGTGGGGTCCTTCAGCAGTCTCTTCATGAAGTGACGGTTACGGCTAAACCGAATGACATTCCTGACTCCATCGATGTTGACGTTACCGAACTTCAGGTAGGGGATACAATCTACATATCTGATATCCAAACGAATAAGCAAGTTACGATCGACAACGATGGTGAGGAAGTAGTTGCATCTATTTTGGCTCCTCGTCAGGAAGAGGAAATAAGTACAGGTGAACAGCAAGATGGCGGTATACCTGAAAATGAAGAGGGCAGGGAGACCAAGGCATCACCAGAGTCATGATGCAGGGATTAAACAAGTGAATCGTGATATAATAGGCGTAGCTCTTAATGAGTTACGTCTTTTCAATCTCTGGATGCGTCAATTTAAACAGGGCCATTTTCCGGAACTGATTCCTTTAATTAGGATTTTTTTCTAATTAGTTCTCCGGTCGCTTGCAGGCCAGCTTGAAATTAGGGTACTATTTTTCTAAGGTCAATAAGCTTGGAAAAACTTCGTCCCGACGTAACTCCCTAAATAACCGTAATGACGGAGTGTGAATCATGAAAATTATTGTAGGGTTAGGGAACCCAGGTAAACAATATGAAAAAACTCGGCATAACGTCGGCTTTGAAGTAATAGATGAGTTATCCAGAAAATGGTCAATTTCACTTGATCAAGCAAAACACAAGGGTATCTATGGTGTAGGAATGGTAAAGGGAGAAAAAGTTTTATTGCTTAAACCCTTAACTTACATGAATTTATCAGGAGAATCCATTTCGGCTGTTATGCATTTCTTTAAGGTGGAGATCGCGGATGTGGTCATTATATATGATGACCTTGATTTGCCTCCAGGGAAGCTTCGCCTGCGTCAAAAAGGAAGTGCAGGCGGTCATAATGGGATAAAATCTTCAATAGCCCATTTGGGTACGCAAGAATTCAATCGCATCAGAATAGGCATTGGCCGCCCGATTGGCCGTATTCCAGTACCTGATTATGTATTAGGACGTTTTTCGCCTGAAGAATGGGATCATGTAGGGGCAACGATCGAAAAAAGCGCGGCTTCTTGTGAAGCTTGGATGGAAAAACCATTTATACAGGTCATGAACGAATATAACCAATAAGCAAAGAGTAGATATAAGTAAAGAATAATATCTTCCTGTTTCGCTGAATAAATCCCCTCTAATTGTACATACTAACACTATTACAAAAATAGGGGGTTACGAAATGGCTCTCCATTATCGATGCCGACATTGCGGAACTAAGCTGGGCTCAATCGAGGCACACTCACTGAGTACGGAGCAGTTAGGTTTTAATCAACTTACCGATGAAGAGCGACAAGAGATGATCGTTTATGATTCTGAAGGGGATATGCATGTAAGGGCGATATGTGAAGATTGTCATGAATCGCTGCAAAGGAACCCTGAATTATATGAAAACGATTATATTATTCATTAGCGGGAGAGGGCTTTGGACAAAATCCAAAGCATTTTTCCGTTTGTCTGGTTTATAAAGGCACGTAAAATGAAAAATTGCCGTTAATAAAGAGGGCGCTTGGTTGAATTGGCCAAGTTTAAATACAAGGATTACAAATGGTTTTCGCACGTTAAAGAGAGGGGGGAAAGAAAATGAATGGATTGCAAAACTTGTTCTCCAAACAAGATGATGTTCATTCGTTAATCGCCGGCATTGATGAAGGACTTAAGGAACAAATAGTCTCTGGTCTGACAGGTTCCTCGAGATCACTATTGCTGGCTTCCGTATATGAAAAAACGAATAGGCCGATTTTATTAGTTACCCATAATTTATTGCAAGCACAAAAATTCCATGAGGATTTATCCAGTTTCATTCCCGAGGAAGAATTATATATATATCCCGCCAATGAATTGATTGCGGCCGATTTGAGTGTGGCCAGTCCGGAATTAAGGGCCCAACGAGTAGAGGCATTAAACTTTTGGGCTGAGGGAAAGAAAGGGATTGTCATTGCGCCAATTCCCGGGGTCCGTCGTGTGCTTCCTTCTAAAGATATTTGGAAGAGGCATCAGCTTACGTTTAATTTAGGGGAAGACATCGAGCTCGAACCAACACTGAATAAATTCATTGCTATGGGTTATAACCGGTCTGAAATGGTTGCTTCACCAGGTGAATTCAGTATCCGTGGCGGTATAATCGATATTTATCCGATCACGGAACCTAATCCAATACGAATAGAGTTATTCGATACCGAAATAGATTCAATAAGGACTTTTTCAAGCGAAGATCAGCGATCCATCGAAAAACTCAAGAAAGTGATGATTGGTCCCGTCAGTGAGGCCTTGCTAGAGACAGAGCATATCGAAAGAATCATAACAAGGCTCGAGAGCGGATTAAGTAAAAGCTTGAAGAAACTTAAAGATGAGAAAACAAAGGAACAACTGGTTCAAACGATCAGCTATGAACTAGAACAGCTGAAAATGGGAAATAAACCCGACCAAATCTTTAAATACTTAAGTTTGGCTTATGAAGATCCAGCTAGTTTAATAGATTATTTACCGGTAAACGGTTTGGTTTTCTTAGATGAGATCAGTAGAATCCAGGAAATCAATGATTCATTGGAAAAGGAAGAGGCTGGTTGGTACACTGACCTTTTAAGTCAGGGACAGATTATCCATGACGTAAAATTGGCTCATCCCATGCAGGAATTAATAATGAAATCCAGCAGGCCGTTTATATATCTTTCATTGTTTTTACGGCATGTACCGCATACGAATCCTCAGAATATCCTGAATTTTGCCAGTAAACAAATGCAAAATTTCCATGGACAGATGAATGTGTTCAAAGCTGAACTGGAACGTTGGAAAAAAGGGAAATATACAGTCGTCATACTTGGACAGGATGAAGAACGGGTAAAAAAGCTGCATTCGGTTTTAGCCGATTATGATATAGAGGCCACAGAACTGTTTGATGCGAACAGCATTCTTCCAGGTAAAGTACAGATTTTACGAGGCAGCCTTAATAGCGGCTTTGAATTACCCATGCAGAAATTCAGTATCATTACGGAAACGGAATTGTTTAATAAGAAATCAAAGAAATCGATACGGAGACAGAAACTATCGAATGCGGAGCGAATCAAGAGTTATTCCGAACTGAAGATCGGTGACTATGTCGTTCATGTTAACCATGGTATCGGTAAATATTTGGGTATTGAAACCCTTACGATAAATGGGGTCCATAAAGATTACCTACATATTCGTTATCAAGCGGATGACAAATTGTATGTTCCTGTCGACCAAATAGATCTTGTGCAAAAATATGTCGGTTCTGAAGGGAAAGAACCGAAGCTTTATAAGCTAGGTGGAACGGAATGGAAACGTGTCAAAAGTAAAGTTCAATCATCCGTTGAGAACATTGCTGATGATTTAATCAAGTTATACGCAGAAAGGGAAGCGGCCAAGGGCTATGCCTTTTCACCTGATGGTGATATGCAGAGAGATTTCGAAACATCATTCGCTTATAACGAAACGGAGGATCAATTACGTTCTATAGTCGAAATCAAAAAGGATATGGAACGGGAACGGCCGATGGATCGTTTATTATGCGGAGATGTTGGATATGGAAAGACAGAGGTAGCCATCCGTGCCGCTTTTAAAGCCATAATGGATGGCAAGCAGGTTGCATTTCTTGTTCCGACCACCATCCTCGCCCAGCAGCATTATGAAACACTAAGGGAGCGTTTTCAGGATTATCCCATTTCGATTGGTCATATGAGCCGTTTCCGGACGAAAAAACAGCAAACGGAGACGATTAAAGGATTGAAGGCCGGCACGGTGGATATTGTGGTTGGCACGCACAGGATTTTATCCAAAGATATTGTGTACCGCGATTTGGGATTGCTTATCATTGACGAAGAACAGCGTTTTGGCGTTACACATAAGGAAAAGATCAAACGCTTAAAAACTAATGTGGATGTACTGACTTTGACTGCGACACCGATTCCCAGGACCCTTCATATGTCCATGTTGGGCGTGAGGGATCTGTCCGTCATCGAAACACCGCCTGAGAACCGGTTCCCGATCCAAACTTATGTCATGGAGTATAATGGCTCGTTGGTAACGGAAGCGATAGAACGGGAATTGGCCAGGGATGGTCAGGTTTATTTCCTTTACAATCGGGTAGAGGATATAGCAAGAAAAGCAGAAGAAATTTCCATGCTGGTGCCCGATGCCCGAGTCACCTTTGCTCATGGGCAAATGACAGAGCAAGAGCTGGAAGCGGTTATGTTCGGCTTTTTGGAAGGCGAATATGATGTTTTGGTAAGTACAACCATTATAGAGACGGGTGTTGATATCCCGAATGTCAATACGCTTATAGTGAATGAAGCAGATAGAATGGGACTTTCACAGCTCTATCAGCTACGTGGCCGTGTAGGGCGATCCAATCGGGTTGCATATGCATTCTTTACTTATAGGAAAGATAAAGTGTTGACGGAAGTGGCGGAAAAACGTCTTCAATCCATTAAGGAATTTACAGAGTTGGGTTCAGGATTCAAAATCGCGATGCGTGATTTATCCATCAGGGGAGCTGGAAATATTCTAGGGGCTCAACAACATGGCTTCATCGATTCAGTTGGTTTTGATTTGTACTCACAAATGTTGAAAGAAGCAGTGGACGCGAAACGTAATGACCAGCCAACCGAAGAAAAGAACACCCTTGAAATTGACGTTGAAGTGGATGCTTATATCCCTGATGCCTACATAATGGATGGACATCAGAAAATAGAAATGTATAAAAGGTTCAGAGGCATTACTTCTCTTGAAGAAGTGGAAGAATTACAAGATGAAATGCTCGATCGTTTCGGAGAGTATCCAGAAGAAGTAGCCTATTTATTCATGATTGCCGAAATGAAGGTATATGCTGAAAAGGCTGGAATTGAAAGCATTAAACAATTGAAGCAGGAAATCAGCATTCTCCTCAGGGAAAAGGTAAGCAGCGATGTGGATGGACAAAAGGTGTTTGAGCTGGGGTCAAAGTATGGCCGTATGGTCGGCTTCGGCATGGATGGAAATCGAATGAAGCTAGTCCTGCACATAAAAGGTGTAGAACAAAGCAAATGGCTTAACATACTATTTGAGATGGCCAAGGGTTTACAGCATGTAAAAAAAGAGACTCAAGCCACAAAAAACTGAAGTGAATGATTGTCCTCTTGAAGAAATTGTTTTTAAGATACCATGGTAAAAAAATGCAACAAAAAGAAAAATTTTTTCAAAGTGCATAGAACTTACCATTAGAAAAATACTAAGTACAATAGCTGGTGATGATTTTATGCTACAAAAAGAGGATTTATCAAATCAATTAGATGAAAGTGAGGCAACATTAGATGAAAGCAACTGGTATCGTTCGCCGAATTGATGATTTAGGAAGAGTCGTCATCCCGAAAGAAATTCGAAGGACCCTCCGTATTCGTGAAGGGGATCCTTTGGAAATCTTTGTGGATAGAGATGGAGAAGTAATCCTAAAGAAATACTCTCCTATTAGTGAATTAGGCGATTTTGCAAGAGAATATGCAGAAGCACTTTATGATAGCCTTGGAAATCCAGTTATGATTTGTGACAGGGATACTTACATTGCAGTGGCAGGTGGCTCCAAAAAAGAATACTTAAATAAAAGCGTTAGTGAACTAGTGGAAAAAATCATGGAAGAAAGAAATCCTGTCTTGGAATCTCCGAACGGACAAATTTCTTTCGTTGATTCAAATGATGAAGAAGTCCAATCGTATACTGCAGCTCCGATCATTGCGAGTGGCGACCCGATTGGTGCCGTCCTGATTTTCTCTAAAGAAGGTACACTTGGTGAAGTGGAACAGAAATCGGTTGAAACAGCAGCAAGTTTCCTAGCAAGACAAATGGAACAGTAAGCTTGGACATGCCATTATATTTTTAAAGGTGGAAAGGGCAGCAATCGCTGTCCTTTTTGCTCTTTCTTAAAGGTTAAACGGATTGGGAAGGGCAATAAAGAGAATTCTTTGAGAGGAACATGGAAATTAATTAACAGTATGGTTGCAATTGAAAAATAACCACTTGAATTATGCTATAATAACTACCACATATGAGTGAAAAGGGGAAAAAGAATGGCTGAAAAGCCTAATAAAACATCAAATGAACTTTTGCGAGGTGCGCTAATCCTGAGCGCAGCAGCGATTATCGTAAAAGTTTTGAGCGCGGCCTATCGCATACCTTATCAGAACATTGCGGGTGACATCGGGTTTTATATCTATCAGCAGGTATATCCCTTCTACGGTGTAGCCTTTACATTATCCACACTAGGCTTCCCGGTTGTCATATCCAAACTGATCGCAGAACGGGAGTCTTCTAAAAATAATTTTGAGGTCAAGGACATTTTAGTGACATCATTCGTCGTCTTAAGTTCGATAGGAATCATGATGTTTGCGGCACTGTTCCTGGGCGCTGATTGGATTGCCGGATGGATGAAGGATCCGGATTTAGCCAGTCTGCTGAGAATCATTGCCTATTCCTACTTATTAATGCCGATTTCATCTGTTTTAAGAGGCTATTTTCAAGGAATAAACAACATGTTACCCACGGCAAGTTCGCAGGTCGCTGAACAATGCATCCGTGTATTGACGATACTGGTGCTTTCAACGATATTCGTGTCTCTAGGCTACTCTCCTTATGTGGTCGGTAAGGGCGCCGTCTTCGGTTCGATTACCGGCGGCATAACCGGCCTTGTCCTGCTTATTGCTTTCGTTATTTTAAGAGAAGAATGGAAGCTTTTTTCACAAGTGAAAATCAAACCGGTAAATTTCATCAAAATTTCAAAAGTCCTGGTTTTCCAAGGATTGGCGTTTTGCATAACTGGCTTGATCCTTATCTTGTTTCAGTTTGTCGACTCACTACACCTGTATTCTCTACTAAGGGAAACGGGGATGGGGGAAAGTGAAGCTAAAGAGTGGAAAGGGGTATATGACCGTGGACAGCCTTTGCTTCAGCTAGGGACAGTCGTGGCTAATTCTTTTGCTTTGGCGCTTGTACCTGTAATATCCGGATTCGTTCAGAAGAGGAGTGAACAAGAATTAGTCAATAAGATTAAATTGGCGCTGCGTGTAAGTACGACGATTGGAATCGCTGCTGCGATTGGGCTGATAGTGACGATGAAGCCGGTCAATCATATGCTGTTCACGAATTCCAAAGGGACTATTACTTTAGCGATTTTTTCCTTATCGATTTTATTCACATCCCTCATAATGGCAAAAGCGGCAGTGATTCAAAGTTTAGGCTATTCGTTTGTCCCGGTGATCATTACGATTGTGGGGGTGGGCAGCAAGTGGGCTTTGAACCTTGTTCTTGTTCCCCATTACAAAATTGCGGGAGCAGCCTCTGCAACAGTACTTGCATTTATGATCATGACAGTATTATTTTATACGGTTTTGAGAGTACATATCAAAAAGACATTAATTGAAAAGAAGTACCTGTTAATAATCTTGAAGAGTACGATTTACATGGGTACGGTTGTCGTTTTATTCAATGCCATATTCCAATTGGTGTTTTCAGGTGATAGCCGGATGTTAGCTACGATACAAGCGCTGATCGGTGTGGGGATCGGTGCAGCCGTTTTTGTGATGACCGCAATTCGTGCAGGCTTATTTGGTGAAGAAGAACTTTCACTTATCCCAGCAGGTTCAAAGCTTAAACGATTTATAATAACGAATAGGAGTATACGAAATCATGAATGAGATAACTATAATAGGCCTTGGTGCAGGGGATTTAGATCAGTTACCGCTAGGGATTTACAAAAAATTGACACAAATTGAACAATGCTTCGTCAGAACGATGGATCATCCGGTAATCGGGGACTTGAAAAAAGAAGGAGTCAATTTCACGGCTTTTGACGAGATATATGAAAAGCACGACCAATTTGAAGCGGTATATGAAGAAATATCCGGAACATTATTACAAGAGGCTTTAAACCGCTCCGTTCTATACGCGGTTCCAGGGCATCCCATGGTTGCGGAAAAAACGGTTCAGCTTTTGCTCGAAAAGGGGCCGGCCCTTGGAATAGCCATTAAGCTGGAAGGCGGCCAAAGTTTCCTTGACCCCCTGTTTCAGGCTGTTAGAATCGATCCGATTGAAGGGTTCCAGTTGTTGGATGGTACAGATCTTTCACCCGATGATCTGCACATTACCCAGCATATTATAATCGGACAGGTTTATGACGCATTCAGCGCATCGAATGTGAAGTTGACTTTAATGGAAAAGCTTCCGGATGACTACGAGGTATATATCGTTACAGCGGCAGGCAGCAGTCAGGAAAAAGTGACAAAGTGCGCCCTGTTCGAACTCGACCGTCAGATGGAGTTAAGTAACTTGACGAGTGTTTATGTCCCGCCTGTTAGAGAAGAAGCGTTACAGTATCGGGAGTTTTCCAAGCTGCGGCAAATCATCGCAGAACTTAGAGGTCCAGAAGGATGTCCTTGGGATAAGAAACAAACTCATGAAAGCTTGAAGAAATATCTATTAGAAGAGGCATACGAGCTTATTGATTCCATCGATCAAGAGGACGATGAGGGCATGGTTGGTGAACTCGGAGATGTTCTGCTTCAGGTGATGCTTCATTCACAAATCGGTGAAGATGAGGGCATGTTCACGATAGATGATGTAATTGAAGGCATTACGGCAAAAATGGTTCGACGGCACCCTCATGTATTCGGAAATGTTGAAGTGAATGGCGAGGAAGATGTGTTGGTGAATTGGCAGAAAATCAAAGAAGAAGAAAAGGGGAGCGAACCAAAAGCTATGCATTCCATACTGGATGGTATTGAGAAATCGCTGCCAAACTTACTTCGGGCCGAGGAGTACCAAAAAAGGGCTGCGAAGGTTGGATTTGATTGGGATGAGGTTTCCGAAGCCTGGAAAAAGGTCTTGGAAGAGGTGAAGGAATTAGAAGAGGAAGTATTAACCCCAAACAGGGATGTCGAAAGAATCAAATCGGAACTGGGCGACCTCTTTTTTGCGCTTGTCAACATTTCACGTTATTATGACATACAAGCAGAAGAAGCCGTCTACAAAGCAAACCAGAAATTTCACCAGCGTTTTACATATATAGAAGAGTGCATTCAAAGGGCAGACAAGAAGTTTGAGGACTATACATTGGAAGAACTGGATTCATATTGGGATGAGGCAAAAGCTAAAGGACTTTAATTAAGGGAGAGATTTGAATGTCGATGAGATTAGATAAATTCCTAAAAGTTTCAAGATTGATCAAGCGCCGCACGCTTGCGAAAGAAGTCGCGGATAAAGGAAGAATAACGATTAACGGACAACAGGCAAAGGCAAGTTCGAATGTTAAAGATGGTGATGAGTTGACTGTCCGATTCGGTCAAAAGCTGGTTACGGTACGAGTCGATAAAATTCAAGAAACGACGAAAAAAGAAGCGGCTGCAGACATGTATACCATCGTAAAGGAAGAGAAGCTAGCGGAGGAGTAAAGACAGGCTTGGTTCTAATTCCATTCTTACGGACATACACTTGTACAAAATCAGTGGTACTGTGAGGGATGAAAAAATGAGCCAATATAATGATCCGAATGCTAGTTATACAAAGGGAACGATCCAAGAGCATGATGTAATGATGAAAGGCCGCCGTTTACTTGATATTACCGGTGTCAAACAAGTGGAAAGCTTTGATAATGAAGAGTTTCTGCTCGAAACGGTAATGGGGTTCTTATCCATCAGGGGTCAAAACTTGCAAATGAAGAATTTGGACGTTGATAAAGGCATTGTTTCCATTAAGGGAAAAATTTTCGACCTTGTTTATTTAGATGAGCAATCAGGGGAGAAAGCTAAAGGCTTCTTTGGCAAATTGTTCAAATGACCTTAACGATCCAATTTTATACGTTGCTTGCGATGATAGGCATGGGCAGTGGCTTTGGAGCTGCCCTAGATACGTATAGCCGGTTTCTGAAGCGTTCAGAAAGGAAAAGGTGGATTGTTTTCATCCATGACTTCCTTTTCTGGATCATTCAGGGTCTCCTTATTTTTTATGTTTTGTTTTTAGTGAATGAGGGGGAGTTTCGCCTCTATTTATTTTTGGCCTTATTATGCGGTTTTTCAGCTTATCAAGCACTTTTCAAAGGTTTCTATCAACGGTTTTTGGAGTTTTTGATAATACTGGTGATAAAGTTGGCGAGATTTATAACGAATTCGGTTCACATGCTGATATTTCTTCCGATAAAATGGGTAATAGTATCTTTAATAGCCATCATCATCGGGATGGGAAAGTTCGTTTTAGCATTATTAAAATGGGCGGGGAAAATACTTCTCTTTATATTAAATGTTTTCTGGAGGCCAGTAAAATGGATTCTGACCCATATATGGAATTTATTGCCGGTTTTTGTTACGAAAAACGTCGGGAAGTTTTATAATAAAGGAAAAGGGATTTTATTGAAAATAAAGAATTCTATAATTAGAATGCTAAATAGATGGAGAACTAAAAAGAAATGAGGAGCGATAAAAAATGAGTAGCCTTCGTAAAAGGAAAGTGGCAAAAATAGAAAATCCCTACGTCGCTCAAGAAGAGAAAAAAGTGCAAACCGTAGAAAAAAAGAAGCGTGGTCTAATGCGTAGATTAACTCTATACTCAGTTTTCGCCGCTGTCTTTTTGATTTTGGCTATTTCCACCCTCATAACGCAAAATGTTGCACTGGATGAGAAAGTTCAACAGAAGGAAGAATTGAAGGGAAAGTTAGCTAAATTGGAAAAAGACGAGACCCTTCTTAAAGAAGAAATCGTGAAGCTAAATGACGACGACTATATAGCGAAAATAGCCAGACGTGATTATTTCTTATCTGAAAAAGGTGAAATCATTTTTACCCTTCCAAAAGGGAAGGAAGATAGTGACTAATATTGACACTATTTTTTTACTTTCGTTATAATATAGTGTGAAGAGATTTTTTAACATTTCTAAGGAGGAACATTTTTTTTATGTCAATCGAAGTAGGCAGCAAGTTACAAGGTAAAGTAACAGGCATAACTAATTTTGGTGCATTTGTTGAGCTCCCTCAAGGTTCAACCGGTCTTGTCCATATCAGTGAAGTGGCTGATAACTATGTAAAAGATATCAATGATCATTTAAAAGTGGGCGATACGGTTGAGGTGAAAGTCATCAATGTGAAAGATGGCAAGATTGGCTTGTCCATAAAAAAAGCGATAGACCGACCTGAAAGTGAGCAAAAACCTGCATACACACCACGTCCGCGCCAAGGAAGAGGGAATGACAGCCGTTCCAAAGACTTCCGCTCGAAAAGTAATGGTTTCCAACCCAAGGAAAACTTTGAGCAAAAAATGGCTAAATTCTTAAAAGATAGCGAAGACCGCTTAACGACCCTTAAACGTAGCACCGAAACGAAACGGGGAGGTCGAGGAGGAAGACGCGGATAAAACTGCTGCTGAAAAATAATAGTTTAGCAACTTTCCTGTGAAATTATTCATAGTGTAGATAAAGGCAAGCTTGCCGGCTTGTCTTCTTTTAATTTTATAAGGTTTTACTCATCGAATTGAATTCAACTGCAATAAATAGAAAAAGCGCCTCTGTACACTTACTCGGATAAGTGTGCAGAGGCGCTTTTGGTATTTGATGACCCGTACGGGATTCGAACCCGTGTTACCGCCGTGAAAGGGCGGTGTCTTAACCGCTTGACCAACGGGCCGTGATTTTAATAATAAAGGATAGCGGCAGAGGGGATCGAACCCCCGACCTCACGGGTATGAACCGTACGCTCTAGCCAGCTGAGCTACGCCGCCAAAATGGTATGTGCTACTGAAGCACAAGTTATATCTTACATTCGTGAAGAAAAAATGTCAACAAAAAAATAAAATTTGTCGGTTTCCATTTCCTGATTATTTATTCATGTTATTTTCCGCAAAAATAACCTAAAAACTTTGCTTTTCTTCAAAAATAAAAGAACACCTGTTTCTGTATTGGGAAAAAAGGCACAAAAACCTGTATACAAATGATTGTTCAAGAAGAATTTCGTCGAACGTTTTTCTTATCAGCTTATAAAATTCTGACAAAAAAATAAACAAGCCCTCTATATAATAAAAATCACTAATACGAATGGGGTGTTGAAATGGAAAAAGTAGAAAGACCCATGATGGAACCGCTTGGAGATGTTCAGTTAAAAGAAGCGAAGGCAGGAGCCATCAATTGGATCCAACAACTGCAAATGAAGTCGGAAGACATATTCATAAAGAAAGGTATCTCTTTAGCCATTATCGGTTTTTTATTAGGACGAGCATTAATTCTTTCGCAGCTGGCACCATTTGGACTTCCGTTTTTCGCAGCCGTTTTTCTCATGAGGCGTGACAGGGCTCCACTTGCATTATTCGGATTGATTGCAGGTGGGCTGACCGTTCACTATTCCAATAGTTTAGTCATCTTTGCATCGGCGTTCCTGCTTCTGTTATTTCATAAGATCAAGAAGCCCGCCGTAGAAGGACAATTCAAGACGATGTCGATGTACGTCTTTGCTTCACTATTCCTGGTCAACCTGGCCGAGCAATATCTGGTATTTCGAACGATTCAGCTGTACGACCTGATGATGATAGGAGTAGAGGCGGGACTCGCCATGATCTTAACCTTAATCTTCATACAGTCCATCCCGCTGCTAACCGTACGGACAAAAACCCAATCATTAAAGACGGAGGAAATCGTCAGTATCATCATCTTGCTGGCTTCGGTGATGACCGGAACCATAGGCTGGATGATATACGATTTATCACTCGACCATATATTCTCACGATACTTGGTCCTCCTCTTCGGGCTGGCGGGAGGGGCCGCCATAGGCTCCACTGTAGGTGTAGTTACTGGATTGATATTCAGCTTGGCAAGTATCGCAAGTCTTTATCAAATGAGCCTTCTCGCTTTTTCCGGGCTTTTGGGCGGGTTGTTGAAGGAGGGAAGGAAGATAGGGGTCGCAGCAGGCCTCTTAATCGCTACGACACTGATAGGTTTATATGGTGAGGGCACCAATAATATTATGGTGACCCTTTATGAATCACTTGTAGCGGTGGCTTTATTTATATTAACACCGACATCCATAATCAACAAAATAGCGAAACATATACCGGGAACCGTCGAGAATTCCGATGAACAGCAGCAGTATGCCCGGAAAGTGAGGGATGTTACCGCTCAAAGGGTGGAGCAATTCTCGCATGTATTTGAGGCGCTCTCAAATAGCTTTTCCCAAGTGGATGAAAGGGGGAGATTGGAGGGAAGATGAGAAAGAATTCGACTACTTCTTAAGTAATGTAACGGAAAAGACGTGCCAGCTCTGTTTTAAAAAGGAACAATGCTGGTCCAAGAACTTTAATACAACTTATGAAGGTATGCAGGAAATTATGCTTCAGTTAAGTGAAAATGGTGGGCAACTACCCCAAAAGACTTCGAAAGAATGGGGGAAATATTGTAGTCGCGGACCTCAGGTCATTGGGGCGATATCACAGGAGCTTACTTATTTTGAAGCAAACCAAAAGTTAAAAAGGCAGGTGAAAGAAAGCCGGAAACTGGTTGCGGATCAGCTGCGGGGCGTTTCTGCAGTAATGGATGATTTTGCAAAAGAAATTCAAAGGGAAAGGAAGAATCATCATGTACATGAAGAATCCATTATGGAGGCCATCCAGGATTTTGGCCTGCATATAGGCTATGTTGAAATATACAGTCTAGAACAAGGAAATGTTGATATAGAGATGAGTGTCCCATACTGCCAGGGCAGAGGGGAATGTGAAAAGTTAATAGCACCAATGCTTTCGGACATTTTAGGGGAAACGATAGTCGTTCATTCAGAAGAGTGTGCAACGTATCCAAACGGGCAATGTGAGGTGATATTTAGGTCAGCAAAAAAATTCACGGTCGAAACGGGTGTGGCTCATGCTGCCAAGGGGGGAGGGCTTGTTTCAGGAGATAGTTATACGACCATGGAAATTGGTTGCGGAAAATTCGCAATAGCCATTAGTGATGGCATGGGAAATGGGGAAAGGGCCCATTTTGAGAGTACAGAGACATTGAAGCTGCTTCAAAAATTTTTACAATCGGGAATAGAAGAAAAAATAGCCATTAAATCCGTAAACTCCGTATTATCTCTACGCACTACCGATGAAATTTTTTCAACTCTTGATTTGGCAATGATTGATCTTCAGGACGCAAGGGCTAAGTTTTTAAAAATCTGTTCGATACCGAGTTTCATTAAAAGGGGGGATAGGATAATAAAAATTGAATCGAGTAACCTCCCTATGGGAATTATCCAGGATTTCGATGTTGATGTTGTATCAGAAGAGCTAAAGGCAGGGGATATATTAATCATGATGAGCGATGGAGTATTCGATGGTCCCTCCCATGTCGAAAATATCGAGTTCTGGCTTAAACGAAAAATAAAAGAAATGGAGACAGACGATCCACAGGAAATTTCCGATTTAATATTGGAGGAGGTCATCCGAACAAAAGGGATTATAGATGATGATATGACAGTGGTAACATCCAAAATTAAACACAATACACCGAAATGGGCATCGATTCCCGTTTCTCCAAAACGAAAAAAGGCCCAGTAGGGGGCCGTTTATATATATCAAATAAATAAAACGATAAATGAGGTGATTTATTGGAAGACGGATAAAAGGTAAAAAGATGAACACAAGGCCATGAATGTGACTTGATTGCGTATGTCTTTGGCGTATAAATTCCCCCTTTTTAGTCAATTATGGTAACAGATTGAAAGGAAGGGAGAGCAAAACATGAAAGCAGGAACATTAAGACAGATTTTGCTTATAACCGACGGATGTTCAAATCATGGTGAGGAGCCTTCTGCCATGGCCGAATTAGCAAGGAAGCAAGGTATAACCATCAATGTCATAGGTGTTATGGAAAATGATGTGATAGATGAAAAGGGACTTAAGGAAATCGAGAAGATTGCTGGTTCAGGAGGTGGCGTAAGTCAAATAGTCTATGCACAGCAGTTGTCCCAAACCGTCCAAATGGTGACCCAAAAGGCAATGACTCAAACTATACAGGGAGTTATCAATCGTGAACTTCAACAAATACTTGGAGACTCAAGAACGATGGAAGATCTTCCGCCGGAAAAACGAGGGGAAGTGATGGAGGTGGTTGATGAGCTTGGGGAAACAAGCAAGCTCGAAGTACTGATTCTTGTCGATACCAGTGCAAGCATGAAACATAAACTGCCTACCGTAAAAGATTCTTTATTGGATCTTTCCCTGAGTATGAATGCAAGAATGGGTGACAGCCGTTTTTCCGTATTCGTATTTCCTGGGAAAAGAAATGATGTGGAAAAGTTGTTGGATTGGACCCCGAACCTTGAAGCCTTGACGGCAACTTTTCCTAAGCTTAGTACAGGGGGACTCACTCCGACAGGTCCGGCCATTCGTGAAGCTTTAACATTTTTCAATAAAAAACGTTCATTGAGGGGATTGTTATCACATGATGATGAACAATACTTTGAGGAATCAATGTAAACTCCTGCCTGACAGTTTGGTCACTGGAAAATGGAATAAGAACCAGTACAAAATAATTAAGGAATTGGGGTGTGGAGCGAACGGGATCGTCTATTTGGTTGAAAGAGAAAATCGTCATTATGCTTTAAAGCTCAGTGATAATGGGACGTCCATTATTTCGGAGATGAATATCCTAAAATCCTTTTCAAAGGTCCAGGGGTCTACCCTTGGACCTTCCTTTTTGGAAGCGGATGATTTCATGAAAACAGGAAAGCAGCTCCCTTTTTATGTCATGGAATATATCCATGGACACGATTTTTTGCGTTTCATCGATAAGAAAGGGTCATCGTGGATTGGGGTATTGACGCTTCAGCTTTTAACCAGTTTGGCTTCCTTGCATACTAATGGCTGGGTGTTCGGGGATTTAAAACCTGAGAATTTGATAGTGACTTCACCAGCCTATAAAGTCCGGTGCGTGGATGTAGGCGGAACCACCTTGATTGGGCGATCTGTTAAAGAATTCACCGAGTTCTTCGATAGAGGGTACTGGGGACTTGGATCAAGAAAGGCTGATCCGCAATATGACTTGTTCGCTGTGGCGATGATTATAATCAATTCTGCCTATCCTGGACGTTTCCATAAGAAAGGGGAGGGGTATAGACAGCTTAACGACTTGATTAAGCAGAAAAAGGAATTGCACCCATATAGAAAGATGTTGGATAAAGCACTCCACGGGCAGTATGATTCAGCCCTCCAAATGCGGGAGGATTTGATAACTGTGATAAGTAAGCAAAATAACTTGAAGAAAAAGGGCCAGAGTCAGGCAGCGACAGGTCAGCCATCAACAATCCAACCCTCAACGAGGCAAGCTAGAAGGTCCCAAAACTACTCCAATAAGAAAAGGGGAGGTTTTTTTGAAACTTTTTTGCTGGTTGCCATAATATCGATGCTCTATGTTCTTTACATATATGAACAGTTGTTATGATATAGTTAATTGATGAATGCGTGGAATAGTTGAAACCATTTCATGTTTGAATCGTATAAACTAATGCCTGTCATAAAGAAGGAAGATTGTATGTTAAAGGAAAAAGTTCTGAACACCATTTATAGAAACGAATTGATTCAGGAAAACTCGAAGTTGCTCATAGGCGTTTCCGGGGGACCGGACTCGTTGGTGCTTCTCCATATCCTTAAGGAAATTCAATCTATTTTTCATTACGAGATGATTGTTGCAAGTGTTGACCATATGTTCCGTGGTGAAGAATCATATGAGGATTATAAATATGTAGAGCAAATATGTATACGGTGGGGCATCGCATTTGAAGGAAAAAGGATCGATGTTCCTGCCAGGATGGAACAGACGGGGGAAAGTTCCCAAATAACGTCAAGAAAGTTACGTTTTGCTTTCTATGAAGAAATGATGGATAAGCATCAAGCCTCCACCCTTGTCCTGGGACATCATGGAGATGATCAAATTGAAACGATGCTCATGCGTTTAACAAGGGGGGCGACAGGTAAGGCAAGAGCAGGTATTCCTATAAAGAGACGTTTTCATACCGGTCACCTGATCAGGCCTTTTCTTGAAATCACGAAAAGCCAAATTATCGAATATGCGGGTCTTCATAATATTGAACCAAGGCTTGATCCGAGTAACGAAAAAGATGTCTATGTAAGAAATCGTTTTAGACATGAAGTCCTTCCATTTTTAAAGAAAGAAAATAGAAAGGTTCATGAGCATTTTCAAAGATTCAGTGAAGAGCTTTATGAAGATGAAGAGTTTTTTCAGAACCTGGTTTCAAGCAAAATGTCAGAGGTTTGGATACAACAGGATAAAGATCAAGCGGTTATTCAGATTGATAAGGTTCTCGCGATGCCTAAACCTTTACAAAGAAGGGCGATTCAACTAATATTAAACTATCTTTATTTGGAGAGACCTTCATCGCTTTCGGCATTACATATTGACCAACTTTTAGTTTTGTTTTTAAATCCTCAACCATCTGCTGAATTGCATCTTCCGGAGGGCCTTATTGCTGAAAAATCATATCAAACTTGCACGTTTAGATTTTTCCGGCAAAAAAGCCATAAATATTCCCTTAAATTACAAATTCCCGGTGAGACTATTCTTCCGAATGGATATAAGATTAAAGCGCACTATATAAAAGAAGAAATTCCGGCTCTTAGAGGAAACAATTCTTTTATACTTCCCGAATCTGCAGTTCAGTTTCCGCTTACAGTCCGAACCAGGAATGAAGGCGAACGGATGGCAGTCAAGGGATTGGGTGGAACTAAAAAGTTGAAGGAGATTTTTATTAATGAAAAGATCCCGATGCTAGAAAGAAATGTGTGGCCGGTCATCATCGATCAAGCTGGAACGGCCATTTGGCTTCCTGGTTTAAAGAAATCGAATGTTGAACCGGATATAATTTCTGATGAAAAATCTTTAATCTACTTAGAATATAAAAAAGCTTAATTCTTCATGGGGGGCAATTAATTACTATGACCATGCAAAACGACATTGAAAAAGTTTTAATAACTGAGGAAGAACTTCAAAAAAAAATCAGGGAATTGGGTGCGCAGCTTGAAGCTGATTACCAAGGAAAGTTCCCGTTGGCCATCGGAGTGCTGAAAGGCGCCATGCCATTTATGTCAGATTTACTGAAACGTGTGGATACACATCTTGAAATGGACTTTATGGATGTTTCAAGCTATGGTAACTCCACTGTATCTTCCGGTGAAGTGAAAATCATCAAAGATCTTGATACATCTGTAGAAGGCCGGGATATTTTAATCATCGAAGATATTATCGACAGCGGTTTAACCCTTAGCTATCTTGCGGAACTTTTCCGTTATCGAAAAGCAAAATCAATTAAAATCGTTACCCTATTGGATAAACCAACAGGCAGGAAAGCGGATATCACTCCGGACTATGCTGGGTTTATCGTTCCGGATGCATTTGTTGTCGGATATGGTCTTGATTTTGCAGAAAAGTATCGTAATCTCCCGTATATTGGCATATTGAAGCCTGAAATTTACTCGAATTAATCGTACCTGTTTGAAAGAGAAGACCAGATAAAAACAGCGGTGTTAAATTATTGTAATTCATTAATTTTGTATGATAGTATTTACTATAGTTTGTTTACCCGTGGGAGGAGGTAAGGGATGAATCGGATCTTCCGTAATACCATATTTTATTTACTGATCTTTTTGGTCATCATTGGGATTGTAAGCATCTTTAATAATAACAATGAACCAACAGAGAAAATGACCCAAGATGAATTCTATAAGCATTTGGAGAGTGGGGACGTCACAGCACTAACGATGCAGCCCGAAAGCAGTGTATTTGAAATCACAGGGAAGCTCAAAGGTTATGAGGAAAATAAATTCTTTGTTACTTACGTGCCTTTCAGTGAATATTCGCAGAGTCGAATTAATGATGCCGTAACCAAGTTGGATAAAGACATCATCACTGTTGAACCTCCAGAAAAGACAAGTGGTTGGGTGACATTTTTCACTTCCATCATTCCATTTGTAATCATTTTTATCCTCTTCTTCTTTTTACTTAACCAAGCTCAGGGCGGCGGTGGTGGCCGTGTCATGAACTTCGGGAAAAGTAAGGCGAAATTGTATAATGATGATAAGAAAAAAGTACGCTTCAATGATGTTGCCGGAGCGGACGAAGAAAAGCAGGAACTTGTCGAGGTCGTTGAATTCTTAAAAGATCCTCGCAAATATGCCGAGCTCGGAGCCCGTATTCCTAAAGGGGTACTTTTAGTTGGGCCTCCTGGTACAGGTAAAACTTTACTTGCGCGGGCAGTAGCTGGTGAAGCCGGTACTCCTTTCTTCTCAATCAGTGGTTCTGATTTTGTTGAAATGTTTGTGGGTGTCGGTGCATCCCGTGTTCGTGATTTGTTTGAAAATGCTAAGAAGAATGCACCATGTATCATCTTTATCGATGAAATTGATGCAGTAGGACGTCAACGTGGCGCAGGTCTTGGTGGCGGTCATGATGAACGTGAACAAACACTGAACCAACTACTGGTAGAAATGGATGGTTTCGGTGGGAATGAAGGAATCATTATCATTGCTGCAACTAACCGTGCTGATGTATTGGATCCGGCATTATTGCGTCCAGGACGTTTTGACCGTCAAATAACGGTAGGCCGCCCTGATGTTAAGGGCCGTGAAGAAGTCCTGAAAGTGCATGCACGTAATAAACCTTTAGCAGAAACTGTCGATTTGAAAGCAATCGCTCAGCGTACACCAGGGTTTTCTGGTGCAGATCTTGAAAACTTACTGAATGAAGCGGCGCTTGTAGCTGCCCGTCAAGATAAGAAGAAGATCGACATGTCCGATTTGGATGAAGCTTCGGATCGCGTTATCGCGGGGCCTGCCAAGAAAAATCGTGTCATTTCCAAAAAGGAACGGAATATTGTTGCATGGCATGAAGCGGGCCATACCATTATTGGATTGGTTCTGGATGATGCGGAAGTCGTTCATAAAGTTACGATTGTCCCTCGTGGTCAAGCTGGCGGTTATGCAGTTATGCTGCCGAAAGAAGATCGTTTCTTCATGACGGAACCTGAACTTAAAGATAAAATCGTAGGACTTTTGGGTGGCCGCGTATCCGAAGAAGTAACATTCGGAGAAGTGAGTACCGGTGCTCATAATGACTTCCAGCGTGCAACGGGCATAGCTCGAAGCATGGTTATGGAATATGGTATGAGTAAGCTCGGACCTCTTCAATTCGGTAATTCTCAAGGTCAGGTCTTCCTAGGCCGTGATTTCAACAATGATCAAAATTATTCAGATGCAATCGCATATGAAATCGATCTTGAAATTCAACGTATCATCAGGGAAGCTTACGAAAGATGTAAGAAGATTCTTACTGAAAATCGTGAAAAACTTGATTTGGTTGCAAAAACCTTGCTTGAAGTGGAAACACTTGATGCTGAACAAATCAAAAGTTTATTCCATAACGGAAAATTGCCAGAACGGGATTATACCGCTCTAAATGGGAATTTAACCACTGATGAGAATGTCAAGGTGAACATCAATACGAAGAAGGAAGAAAAAGAGGCCCTATTAGATCCATTGGATAAGAGAGGACCTGAGGACCTTGAAATAACGGAGGAAGGATTGAATACTCCTCCAATCAAAGAAGGTACACCTCAAGATCAGCCGCTTTCCTTCCCGAACGAAGATGACAATAAAAAGTCTTAAATCGACTAAATTCAAAAGGGTATTTCCGCCTCGGAAATACCCTTTTCTTAACCCTTAAATGAATTTGGAATATAAGAAAAAGATGCTGGGGTACCATTCGAAAAGTGCGACTGATAGCGTGGGAAATAACAGTGTGGTATGATGTTGGAGAATAATTTACCGGAGTGATGAAACGATGATTTTTGTATTGGATGTTGGGAATACGAATACTGTATTAGGCGTATACGATGAAGATATTTTAAAATATCATTGGCGAATTGAGACTAGCCGTAACAAGACAGAAGATGAGTATGGAATGGTCATAAAGTCTTTGCTGCAACATGAAGGTCTTTCGTTTGATCAATTTGATGGAATCATCATTTCTTCGGTAGTTCCGCCTATTATGTTTGCACTTGAACGTATGTGCAAAAAATACTTTGGAGTTAAACCGCTTATAGTTGGACCTGGAATTAAAACTGGATTGAATATTAAATACGAAAATCCCCGTGAGGTGGGAGCTGACCGAATTGTTAATGCTGTTGCTGGCATTCAGGAATATGGAAGCCCTCTCATTATCGTGGATTTTGGCACGGCAACTACATATTGCTATATAAATGAGGATAAACAATACATGGGAGGAGCAATTGCTCCCGGTATAAACATTTCCACAGAAGCACTTTATTCAAAAGCAGCCAAACTTCCAAGGATAGAAATCAGCCGACCTGAAGGAATCATTGGGAAAAATACGGTATCTGCCATGCAGTCTGGTATTTTATATGGGTATGTTGGACAGGTTGAAGGAATCGTTAATCGAATTAAGGCGCAAAGTAATCTAGAACCAACGGTAATAGCGACAGGCGGACTGGCTACCCTAATTGCTAATGAGTCTACTGTCATTGACGTTGTTGAGCCATTTTTGACCCTAAAGGGGCTGCAGCTGATATATAAACGAAATCGTGAGCAAGTGAAGAAGTAATACACAGCATGGAAGGAGCAAAATAAATGAAGGATTATCTAATAAAGGCGTTAGGCTATGAAGGACAGGTTCGGGCATATGCTGTTTCAACAACTGATACTGTAGGAGAAGCTCAGCGACGCCATTATACATGGCCTACTGCTTCCGCTGCCCTTGGGCGTGCAATGACTGCAGGTGTAATGATGGGCGGAATGTTAAAAGGTGAAGAAAAGCTGACGATTAAAATAGAGGGTGGTGGCCCGATTGGATCCATCCTGGTCGACAGCAATGCCAAAGGAGAAGTCCGTGGATATGTCACTCACCCGCAAACCCATTTTGATTTGAATGAACAAGGGAAGCTTGATGTCAGGAAAGCGGTTGGAACTGATGGATTGTTGACTGTTGTGAAAGATATTGGTCTGCGTGATCACTTTTCAGGGCAAGTACCGCTTGTATCGGGAGAGTTAGGTGAAGACTTCACTTATTACTTTGTTACTTCCGAGCAGGTGCCTTCTTCTGTGGGTGTTGGGGTTCTGGTGAATCCAGATAATTCGATCCTTGCTGCAGGTGGATTTATCATTCAACTGATGCCTGGTACATCCGATGAAACGATATCCAAAATCGAGAGTAGACTTAGCACGATAACTCCTGTCTCTAAGATGATTCAAAATGGCCTGACTCCTGAAGAAATCCTAACCGAGATTTTAGGTGAGGGCAATGTAAATATCTTAGAAAAAATGGATGTCGAGTTCTCCTGTCAATGTTCAAGGGAAAGAATTGCCAATGCATTGATTAGCCTTGGACAAGAAGAGATTCGGGATATCATTGAGACAGAGGGACAAGCAGAGGCGCAATGTCATTTTTGTAATGAGACCTACCAATTCTCGAAGGAAGACCTCGAGGAACTAGAAGCAGAAACCAAAAAATAATTGACGGGGGATAAGGGTTTTGCCTAAACAAAAGCTTCGGGCGATTATTGCCGGCCTTGCCTTGTTGAACCTATTGACAATCATTATCTTTTTCATTAGACCATTAATCATTTCAAAATCCGTCATTGGGGAAGAAACGGCCGCAAAGGTTGGCTCCAAGGATATTTCCCGGGAAGCGTGGATTAATGAGCTTGAAAAAAGATATGGGGAAGATGTACTTGAGGAAATGGTCGATAAAGAGGTAGTCAAACAGGCAGCAGAAAAATATAAAGTGAAAATTACGGATGAAGAGCTCGATCGGGAACTTAAAATGATGAAAACAATGTATGGGACTGCAGGTCAGACTCTTAATAAAAGTAGCGATCAATTGAGGCAGGAGATTCAATCGAGTCTCCTCCTAGAGAAGCTCCTCACCAAGGATGTTTCGGTTTCCGAAACAGCAATGCGGAATTATTATGATAATAATAAGGATATCTACCGGATCCCTACTACTTTTCATATTTCCCATATTACCTCGTCTACAAAAAAACAATCAGACCAAATCATACGTGAACTGGAGAAAGGCGTCTCTTTTGATGTCTTAGCGATGGAAAAGTCCCTTGATGAATTCACTGCCAATCAAGGGGGCGACATGGGTTATATATCACAGGATAACGAGCAAGTCTCCAAGGAATACATTAGTGCTGCCGAAAGATTGAAGGTAAAAAAGTGGAGTGATGCAATCCAAACGGAAGATGGCTGGGCCGTTCTCTATCTGCATGAAAGAATAGAGGGCAAGCAGTATGAATATGCTGAAGTCAAAGACAAGATTCGCCGCCAAATAGCTCTTGAACAGATTCAGGCACCGGTCTCAGGGAAGATTTTCTGGGACGAATTTGATGTAGAATGGTTTTATGGATTGAAAGAACAAAAGTAGGTCAATGGTTGTGTGAGAAAATTTAGAATATAGTATATAATCATTGACAATGAACTATTAAAACTGGTAACTTTAATTTAATAAAACCAATAAACATACTCGGTATTGAAATGATAAGGAGTGGAGAAAATGGCACGTATAGCTAATTCTGTAATCGATTTAATTGGGCAAACACCTATTGTGAAGTTAAACAAGCTTCAAAATGAAAACAGTGCAGATATTTATTTGAAACTTGAGTATTTTAACCCAGGCAGTAGTGTTAAAGACCGCATCGCCCTTGCGATGATCGAAGCAGCAGAAAAAAACGGTAACCTTAAGCCAGGTGATACGATCATTGAACCAACAAGTGGAAATACTGGAATAGGACTAGCGATGGTAGCTGCAGCAAAGGGCTATAAATCAATTCTGGTAATGCCGGAGACGATGAGCTTGGAACGCCGTAACTTGCTTCGCGCTTATGGGGCTGAGTTAGTTCTTACACCTGGACCAGAAGGAATGAAAGGTGCGATCGCTAGAGCAACTGAGCTGTCTAAAGAAAAAGGTTACTTCATCCCGCAGCAATTCGAGAATGAAGCCAACCCTGAAGTTCATCGTAACACTACTGGCCCTGAAATCGTGGAAGCCTTTGGAGATGAAGGCCTGGATGCATTCGTTGCCGGAATCGGTACTGGTGGAACCATAACAGGAGCTGGTGAAGTCCTGCGTGAAAAATACCCTGACATCAAAATTTACGCTGTTGAGCCTGCAGACTCTCCAGTATTATCGGGGGGTACTCCAGGTCCTCATAAAATCCAAGGAATCGGTGCAGGCTTCGTTCCAAGTATTTTGAATACAGATCTCTATGACGAAATCATTCAAGTCAATACAGAGGAATCGTTTGATTATGCCCGCCGCGCAGCAAAAGAGGAAGGAATCCTTGGTGGAATCTCTTCTGGAGGCGCAATTGCAGCTGCCATTAAAGTGGCTGACAAACTGGGAAAAGGCAAAAAGGTACTTGCTATCATACCAAGTAACGGTGAACGTTACTTAAGTACACCATTATATAACTTTGAGTAAAACCAGACACTAAAAATGAGAAGCGAAGTTCCTTAGGGGCTTTGCTTTTCTTTTTGTAGTAAAGTAGCTGAAGTGTTCCAAATCTTCATGGAGCTTGCACTATGCCTATGTAAATGGGTAAACTCGTATATATAGATTTCTTTAGGCGAAGGAGAACGTTGGATGTCATTAGCTGGAGCGTCAAAAATAAAATGCGGTTCATTTGATTTGGATTACAGCAATAAAACCTTAATCATGGGGATTTTGAATGTTACGCCGGACTCCTTTTCGGATGGCGGGAAATATAATCGGATAGATGCTGCTTTGAAGCATGCCGAACGGATGGTCAACGAAGGAGCGGATATATTGGATGTAGGCGGAGAGTCCACCCGTCCTAACTATGAGAGGATATCGGATGAAGAGGAAATAGAGAGAGTCGCCCCAATTATTGAAGCCATATCCCGTAATATTGAGGTTCCAATATCGGTCGATACGTATAAATCAAGAGTAGCGGAAGCGGCGGTAAAAGCAGGAGCCCATATATTAAATGACATTTGGGGAGGTAAAGCCGATTCATTGATGCCAAAGGTTGCTGCGGAATATAAGGTGCCGATCATCTTGATGCATAACCGGGATAATATGGGTTATGGACATTTTGTCCGGGATGTACTTCAAGATTTATTCGAAAGCATCATGTTGGTAAAAGATGCGGGAGTCAAGGATGAAAACATCATTCTCGATCCAGGTATTGGTTTTGCGAAAGATTTAAAGTTAAATTTGGAAATGATGAGGAATCTTGATAAGCTGGTATCATTAGGTTATCCCGTGTTGCTAGCCACATCAAGAAAGTCCATGATTGGACATGTTCTGGACTTGCCGCCTAGTGAGCGGATGGAAGGAACAGCGGCTACAATTTGCCATGGAATTCAACAAGGCTGTCAAATGGTTCGTGTGCATGATGTGAAGGAAATGGCGCGGACTGCAAAGATGATGGATGCTCTATTAGGAAAAGGTGAATGAAATGGATAAGATATATGTGAATAAAATGGAGTTTTACGGTTATCATGGAGTATTTCCAGAAGAAACGAAGCTTGGTCAGCGGTTTAAAGTGGATTTAATCGTCCAGACTGATTTAGCCAAGGCAGGGAAGAGTGACAACCTTGAAGACTCAATCAACTATGGCGAGTTATATGAAGTGTGTAAAAGTGTTGTTGAGGGAGAACCTTTTAAGTTAGTGGAAGCTGTCGCTGAAAAAATTGCCTCTGAACTACTTAATAAATATTCCTCCATCGAGACATGCACCGTGAAGGTTTATAAACCAGATCCCCCAATAGCGGGTCACTATGATTCAGTTGCCATAGAGATTGTAAGGGGACGCTGACTGTGGTAAATATTGCTTACCTTTCAATAGGGTCGAACTTAGGGGATCGCCTTGAAACATTCCTAAGGGCTTTCCAATTATTATCTGAAAATCCACATATCAAGTTGGTGGCCTGCTCTTCTTTATATGAAACGGACCCGATAGGATATGCCGATCAGGACTGTTTTTTAAATGCTGTCCTTAAAGTGATAACCGATTTAGAACCCGAGGAATTACTTCATGCTTGTATGAAAATTGAACAAGATTTAGGGAGAAAAAGGGAAATCAGATGGGGTCCCCGTACTTTAGACCTTGACATTTTGTTATATAATCATGAAAATATTGAGACAGAGATTCTTTCAGTCCCGCACCCTCGTATGCACGAGAGGGCTTTTGTTATCGTGCCCTTAATGGAAGTGGACCCTGATATCTCACTTCCGCAAATGCATGCACCTTTGAGCGACCTGCTTGAACAGATTTCGGATAAAGAAGGAGTTCGATTATGGAAGGTGAAAAATGGGGAAGGCGTATTCGCGCTTTTCGAAAGTTAAAGGGTTATACCCAGGAAGGGTTTGCGAGAGAAATAGGTGTTTCCGTTTCCTTGCTGGGAGAAGTCGAACGAGGGAACCGCAACCCTTCAGAGGCATTTTTACTGGAAGTGGCGGAAATTCTTCATGTTTCCATTGAGGAGCTTCAGCCACCTGAGGATAAATGAACGAATGTTATAGGAGGTGACAACGTGTTAAAAATAGGCGATATAGAAATGAAGAATCCGGTAGTGCTAGCACCGATGGCGGGAGTCTGTAACTCAGCATTCCGCTTGACCGTCAAGGAATTTGGTGCTGGTTTAGTTTGTGCGGAGATGGTTAGTGACAAGGGAATCGTACTTAAAAATGCTAAAACGATGAATATGCTTTATATAGATGAAAGAGAGAAGCCATTGAGTTTGCAAATCTTTGGCGGAGAAAAGAAATCTTTGGTCGAAGCTGCACAGTTTGTAGATAAAAATACAAATGCTGACATCATTGATATCAACATGGGTTGCCCAGTCCCTAAGATCACTAAATGTGATGCGGGTGCGAAGTGGCTTCTCGATCCAAACAAAATTTATGAGATGGTTTCGGCAGTGGTAGATGCAGTTGAAAAGCCGGTAACGGTGAAAATGCGCATAGGCTGGGATGAAGAGCATGTGTTTGCCATTCAAAATGCTCAGGCAGTTGAGCGTGCAGGTGGTAAAGCTGTTTCCATGCATGGTAGAACTCGGGTTCAAATGTATGAAGGAAAAGCTAACTGGGACATCATCCGTGAAGTGAAGAAATCGATTAATATTCCGCTTATCGGGAACGGTGATGTGGAAACTCCGCAGGATGCGGAAAGAATGCTGAAGGAAACTGGTGTTGACGGAGTCATGATTGGCCGTGCAGCTCTAGGTAACCCGTGGATGATTTACCGGACTGTAAAATATTTAGAAACCGGTCAACTGATGGATGAACCATCAGTTCGTGAAAAGATGAATGTTTGCGTACTTCATATGGATCGTCTAATAGCATTGAAAAATGAAAATGTTGCCGTTCGTGAAATGCGTAAGCATGCATCTTGGTATTTAAAAGGTGTTAAAGGGAATGCTAAAGCTCGTAAAGGGATTAATGATTGTGAAACAAGGGAAGATGTTGTAAGTCTTCTTTATGAACTTGTTGATGAGATTGAAGCGAAGCAACAGAATATCCAAATGGTCTGATGTTTGACATTACCTTCCTGTTTTCCTATAATACGCTTATCTTGAACTGCCAGTAATCCTGGCAGTTTTTATATGTACATAAACAACTTTTTAAGATAAAAAGCTGTTGAATTCCTTTACTTTATGTAAGAATAAATACGTATGCAAAAGAATTTTTGATTAATTATATAAAGCGTTTATTAATAAAGATGGAGATGATTTTCGTGAGTCATGAAGAATTGAATGACCAACTGCAGGTAAGACGCGATAAAATGCAGGCCATGATTGATAATGGACAAGACCCTTTCGGGAGCAGATTCGAGCGTACGCATAACACTCAGGAGATAGTTAGTGCTTATGGGGAATTAGAAAAAGAAGATCTTGAAGAAAAAGAAATCGAAGTTACGATCGCTGGCCGTGTCATGACTAAGCGTGGAAAAGGGAAAGCGGGATTTGCCCATATCCAGGATATTAGCGGTCAAATCCAAATCTACGTCCGTTTAGATAAAATAGGTGAAGATTCTTACCAAATTTTCAACCAAACAGATCTTGGCGATATCGTAGGGGTCACTGGCGTTATTTTCAAAACGAAAGTCGGGGAACTTTCCATTAAAGCTAAAGAATATGTGTTCCTTGCAAAGGCGCTTCGCCCTTTGCCTGATAAATTTCATGGCCTGAAGGATGTTGAAGAGCGTTATCGGAAACGTTATGTTGATTTAATTACAAATGAGGAAAGTAAAAATACGTTGATCATGCGCAGTCGTATTGTACAAGCCATGAGACGATATTTGGACGATCATGGATACCTTGAAGTGGAGACGCCTCTGTTGCACTCTGTTGCCGGTGGAGCTGCTGCACGCCCATTCCTTACTCACCATAATGCTTTGGATATGCCTTTGAATCTAAGGATTGCCATCGAGCTTCATCTGAAACGCTTAATCGTTGGCGGTTTAGAGAAAGTTTATGAAATTGGCCGGGTTTTCAGGAATGAAGGAGTATCTACAAGACACAATCCTGAATTCACATTGATTGAATTATACGAGGCATATGCGGATTACCAAGATATCATGAGCTTAACGGAAAACCTGATTGCCCATATAGCCCAAGAAGTTCTAGGGACGACTTCCATCCAGTATGGGGAGTATGAGATAGAGTTAAAACCGGAATGGAAACGACTTCACATGGTTGACGCTGTAAAAGAATATACAGGTGTGGACTTCTGGACTCAAATGAGCAAAGAAGAAGCCCAACAGCTCGCTAAAGAAAATGGGATTGAAGTTAAGGAATCCATGGAGTTTGGTCACATTGTAAATGAATTCTTTGAACAGAAGGTAGAAGATAAGTTAATTCAACCTACATTCATTTATGGACATCCATTGGAAATCTCTCCGTTAGCAAAGAAAAATCCGGAAGATTCCCGTTTCACAGATCGTTTCGAGTTATTCATTGTAGGTAGGGAGCATGCAAATGCCTTCACGGAACTAAATGACCCTATTGATCAACGCCAGCGTTTTGAAGCTCAATTGAAAGAGCGAGAGCAAGGTAATGATGAGGCACATGAAATGGATGAAGATTTCTTGGAGGCGTTAGAATACGGAATGCCGCCAACTGGCGGATTGGGAATTGGTGTTGACCGTTTGGTTATGCTATTGACCAATTCTCCTTCTATACGTGACGTCCTGTTATTCCCGCTAATGAGACATCGCTAATAATGCAAGATGAGTAATGATTGCAGGGCCGAATTCGGATGGCTGGGTTCATGGGGTATAGCTCATGATCCTGGTATGTCCGATTCGGTTTTTGTTTTTTAATTATAATTTCATGTCTTTTAAGTGATTGGATTCTGGGGTTTGAAAGAAAAACAACATTATCTCAAAAAAACTTTATAAAAGGTATTGCGCAGTTAACGTAATGGTGTTATATTTATATCTGTCGTTACGAACGAGTTGCAAACGGATTACAAACTTTAAAAAAGTTTTAAAAAAGTTGTTGACTTAAAGTAATGAAAAATGTTATTATAAATAAGCTGTTTCGAAAGATATTGCTCTTTGAAAACTGAACAAAACAAAGCGCCAACGTTAAATTTTAAGTGAGCACACACTATTAAAAAAGCAAAATGAGCAAGTCAAACATTTCTTCGGAGAGTTTGATCCTGGCTCAGGACGAACGCTGGCGGCGTGCCTAATACATGCAAGTCGAGCGAATCGATGGGAGCTTGCTCCCTGAGATTAGCGGCGGACGGGTGAGTAACACGTGGGCAACCTGCCTATAAGACTGGGATAACTTCGGGAAACCGGAGCTAATACCGGATACGTTCTTTTCTCGCATGAGAGAAGATGGAAAGACGGTTTACGCTGTCACTTATAGATGGGCCCGCGGCGCATTAGCTAGTTGGTGAGGTAATGGCTCACCAAGGCGACGATGCGTAGCCGACCTGAGAGGGTGATCGGCCACACTGGGACTGAGACACGGCCCAGACTCCTACGGGAGGCAGCAGTAGGGAATCTTCCGCAATGGACGAAAGTCTGACGGAGCAACGCCGCGTGAACGAAGAAGGCCTTCGGGTCGTAAAGTTCTGTTGTTAGGGAAGAACAAGTACCAGAGTAACTGCTGGTACCTTGACGGTACCTAACCAGAAAGCCACGGCTAACTACGTGCCAGCAGCCGCGGTAATACGTAGGTGGCAAGCGTTGTCCGGAATTATTGGGCGTAAAGCGCGCGCAGGTGGTTCTTTAAGTCTGATGTGAAAGCCCACGGCTCAACCGTGGAGGGTCATTGGAAACTGGGGAACTTGAGTGCAGAAGAGGAAAGTGGAATTCCAAGTGTAGCGGTGAAATGCGTAGAGATTTGGAGGAACACCAGTGGCGAAGGCGACTTTCTGGTCTGTAACTGACACTGAGGCGCGAAAGCGTGGGGAGCAAACAGGATTAGATACCCTGGTAGTCCACGCCGTAAACGATGAGTGCTAAGTGTTAGAGGGTTTCCGCCCTTTAGTGCTGCAGCTAACGCATTAAGCACTCCGCCTGGGGAGTACGGCCGCAAGGCTGAAACTCAAAGGAATTGACGGGGGCCCGCACAAGCGGTGGAGCATGTGGTTTAATTCGAAGCAACGCGAAGAACCTTACCAGGTCTTGACATCCTCTGACAACCCTAGAGATAGGGCTTTCCCCTTCGGGGGACAGAGTGACAGGTGGTGCATGGTTGTCGTCAGCTCGTGTCGTGAGATGTTGGGTTAAGTCCCGCAACGAGCGCAACCCTTGATCTTAGTTGCCAGCATTCAGTTGGGCACTCTAAGGTGACTGCCGGTGACAAACCGGAGGAAGGTGGGGATGACGTCAAATCATCATGCCCCTTATGACCTGGGCTACACACGTGCTACAATGGATGGTACAAAGGGCTGCAAACCTGCGAAGGTAAGCGAATCCCATAAAGCCATTCTCAGTTCGGATTGTAGGCTGCAACTCGCCTACATGAAGCCGGAATCGCTAGTAATCGCGGATCAGCATGCCGCGGTGAATACGTTCCCGGGCCTTGTACACACCGCCCGTCACACCACGAGAGTTTGTAACACCCGAAGTCGGTGAGGTAACCTTTATGGAGCCAGCCGCCTAAGGTGGGACAGATGATTGGGGTGAAGTCGTAACAAGGTAGCCGTATCGGAAGGTGCGGCTGGATCACCTCCTTTCTAAGGATAATTACGAGAGCGCTTTTGTTTTGTTCAGTTTTGAATGAGTAATTCATTCAGATAGGGAAGAAAAACATCACGATGTGATGGATTCTTTCTGCTTTGTTCCTTGAAAACTAGATAATAGATAGAAGGCAATTAATTTTTTTCAAAGCATCTGTAAGATCTTTTTAACGGTTAAGTTAGAAAGGGCGCACGGTGGATGCCTTGGCACTAGGAGCCGATGAAGGACGGGACTAACACCGATATGCTTCGGGGAGCTGTAAGTAAGCTTTGATCCGGAGATTTCCGAATGGGGAAACCCACTGTTCGTAATGGAACAGTATCTTTACCTGAATACATAGGGTACTGAAGGCAGACCCGGGGAACTGAAACATCTAAGTACCCGGAGGAAGAGAAAGCAAATGCGATTTCCTGAGTAGCGGCGAGCGAAACGGAATTAGCCCAAACCAAGAGGCTTGCCTCTTGGGGTTGTAGGACACTCAACATGGAGTTACAAAGGAACGGGGTAAATGAAGTGACCTGGAAAGGTCCGTCAAAGAAGGTAAAAACCCTGTAGTTGAAACTTCGTTCCCTCCTGAGTGGATCCTGAGTACGGCGGGACACGAGAAATCCCGTCGGAAGCAGGGAGGACCATCTCCCAAGGCTAAATACTCCCTAGTGACCGATAGTGAACCAGTACCGTGAGGGAAAGGTGAAAAGCACCCCGGAAGGGGAGTGAAATAGATCCTGAAACCGTGTGCCTACAAGTAGTCAAAGCCCGTTAATGGGTAATGGCGTGCCTTTTGTAGAATGAACCGGCGAGTTACGATTTCATGCGAGGTTAAGTTGATAAGACGGAGCCGCAGCGAAAGCGAGTCTGAATAGGGCGAATGAGTATGAGGTCGTAGACCCGAAACCAGGTGATCTACCCATGTCCAGGGTGAAGTTCAGGTAACACTGAATGGAGGCCCGAACCCACGCACGTTGAAAAGTGCGGGGATGAGGTGTGGGTAGCGGAGAAATTCCAATCGAACCTGGAGATAGCTGGTTCTCTCCGAAATAGCTTTAGGGCTAGCCTCAAGATGAGAGTATTGGAGGTAGAGCACTGATTGGACTAGGGGCCCCCAACGGGTTACCGAATTCAGTCAAACTCCGAATGCCAAATACTTATTCTTGGGAGTCAGACTGCGAGTGATAAGATCCGTAGTCGAAAGGGAAACAGCCCAGACCACCAGCTAAGGTCCCAAAGTATACGTTAAGTGGAAAAGGATGTGGAGTTGCTTAGACAACCAGGATGTTGGCTCAGAAGCAGCCACCATTTAAAGAGTGCGTAATAGCTCACTGGTCGAGTGACTCCGCGCCGAAAATGTACCGGGGCTAAACGTATCACCGAAGCTGTGGATTGACACCATTAGGTGTCGATGGTAGGAGAGCGTTCTAAGGGCGTTGAAGTCAGACCGGAAGGACTGGTGGAGCGCTTAGAAGTGAGAATGCCGGTATGAGTAGCGAAAGAAGGGTGAGAATCCCTTCCACCGAATGCCTAAGGTTTCCTGAGGAAGGCTCGTCCGCTCAGGGTTAGTCGGGACCTAAGCCGAGGCCGAAAGGCGTAGGCGATGGACAACAGGTTGATATTCCTGTACCACCTATACATCGTTTGAACGATGGGGGGACGCAGAAGGATAGGGTAAGCGCGCTGTTGGATATGCGCGTCCAAGCAGTTAGGCCGGAAACGAGGCAAATCCCGTTTCCATTAAGGCGGAGCTGTGATGGCGAGGGAAATATAGTACCGAAGTTCCTGATTCCACGCTGCCAAGAAAAGCCTCTAGTGAGATGTAAGGTGCCCGTACCGCAAACCGACACAGGTAGGCGAGGAGAGAATCCTAAGGTGTGCGAGAGAACTCTCGTTAAGGAACTCGGCAAAATGACCCCGTAACTTCGGGAGAAGGGGTGCTTTTTAGGGTGAATAGCCCGGAAAAGCCGCAGTGAATAGGCCCAGGCGACTGTTTAGCAAAAACACAGGTCTCTGCGAAGCCGCAAGGCGAAGTATAGGGGCTGACACCTGCCCGGTGCTGGAAGGTTAAGGGGAGAGGTTAGCGCAAGCGAAGCTTTGAACCGAAGCCCCAGTAAACGGCGGCCGTAACTATAACGGTCCTAAGGTAGCGAAATTCCTTGTCGGGTAAGTTCCGACCCGCACGAAAGGTGTAACGATCTGGGCACTGTCTCAACGAGAGACTCGGTGAAATTATAGTACCTGTGAAGATGCAGGTTACCCGCGACAGGACGGAAAGACCCCGTGGAGCTTTACTGCAGCCTGATATTGAATTTTGGTACAGCTTGTACAGGATAGGTAGGAGCCTGAGAAGCCGGAGCGCTAGCTTCGGTGGAGGCGTTGGTGGGATACTACCCTGGCTGTATTGAAATTCTAACCCGCGCCCCTTATCGGGGTGGGAGACAGTGTCAGGTGGGCAGTTTGACTGGGGCGGTCGCCTCCTAAAGAGTAACGGAGGCGCCCAAAGGTTCCCTCAGAATGGTTGGAAATCATTCGTAGAGTGTAAAGGCACAAGGGAGCTTGACTGCGAGACCTACAAGTCGAGCAGGGACGAAAGTCGGGCTTAGTGATCCGGTGGTTCCGCATGGAAGGGCCATCGCTCAACGGATAAAAGCTACCCCGGGGATAACAGGCTTATCTCCCCCAAGAGTCCACATCGACGGGGAGGTTTGGCACCTCGATGTCGGCTCATCGCATCCTGGGGCTGTAGTCGGTCCCAAGGGTTGGGCTGTTCGCCCATTAAAGCGGTACGCGAGCTGGGTTCAGAACGTCGTGAGACAGTTCGGTCCCTATCCGTCGCGGGCGCAGGAAATTTGAGAGGAGCTGTCCTTAGTACGAGAGGACCGGGATGGACGCACCGCTGGTGTACCAGTTGTCTTGCCAAAGGCATAGCTGGGTAGCTACGTGCGGACGGGATAAGTGCTGAAAGCATCTAAGCATGAAGCCCCCCTCAAGATGAGATTTCCCATGGCGCAAGCTAGTAAGATCCCTGAAAGATGATCAGGTTGATAGGTCAGAGGTGGAAGCGTGGCGACATGTGGAGCTGACTGATACTAATAGATCGAGGACTTAACCAACGCTTTTTAAAAAATGAAATACCTTCTTATTATCTAGTTTTGAAGGAACAACGTTCCTTTATTGTTTGGTGGCGATAGCGAAGAGGTCACACCCGTTCCCATTCCGAACACGGCAGTTAAGCTCTTCAGCGCCGATGGTAGTTGGGGGTTTCCCCCTGTGAGAGTAGGACGCCGCCAAGCAGTTATATATGGAGGATTAGCTCAGCTGGGAGAGCATCTGCCTTACAAGCAGAGGGTCGGCGGTTCGATCCCGTCATCCTCCACCATTTTACACCTGCCGGTGTAGCTCAACTGGTAGAGCAACTGACTTGTAATCAGTAGGTTGGGGGTTCAAGTCCTCTTGCCGGCACCATCTTCATACAAGCTTAATATAGCATATATAAATAGTTTATATGAGCCATTAGCTCAGTTGGTAGAGCATCTGACTTTTAATCAGAGGGTCGAAGGTTCGAATCCTTCATGGCTCACCATTTTATTATGCGGGTGTGGCGGAATTGGCAGACGCACCAGACTTAGGATCTGGCGCCGCAAGGCGTGGGGGTTCAAGTCCCTTCACCCGCATGTTTGCGGAAGTAGTTCAGTGGTAGAATACAACCTTGCCAAGGTTGGGGTCGCGGGTTCGAATCCCGTCTTCCGCTCCACTATTTATTTATGCCGGGGTGGCGGAACTGGCAGACGCACAGGACTTAAAATCCTGCGGTAGGTGACTACCGTACCGGTTCGATTCCGGTCCTCGGCACCATCTTAATATGCGCCCGTAGCTCAATTGGATAGAGCATCTGACTACGAATCAGAAGGTTGTAGGTTCGACTCCCGCCGGGCGCACCATATTTTTTTCGGGAAGTAGCTCAGCTTGGTAGAGCACTTGGTTTGGGACCAAGGGGTCGCAGGTTCGAATCCTGTCTTCCCGACCATGATTTTTTTGGGGCCTTAGCTCAGCTGGGAGAGCGCCTGCCTTGCACGCAGGAGGTCAGCGGTTCGATCCCGCTAGGCTCCACCAAAAAAAACTTGACAAGCCCAAATGGCTTTGATATGATTAGAAAGTTGATTCTTTAAAAGGATCAAATTGCTCTTTGAAAACTGAACAAAACAAAGCGCCAACGTTAAATTTTTAAGTGAGCACACACTATTAAAAAAGCAAAATGAGCAAGTCAAACATTTCTTCGGAGAGTTTGATCCTGGCTCAGGACGAACGCTGGCGGCGTGCCTAATACATGCAAGTCGAGCGAATCGATGGGAGCTTGCTCCCTGAGATTAGCGGCGGACGGGTGAGTAACACGTGGGCAACCTGCCTATAAGACTGGGATAACTTCGGGAAACCGGAGCTAATACCGGATACGTTCTTTTCTCGCATGAGAGAAGATGGAAAGACGGTTTACGCTGTCACTTATAGATGGGCCCGCGGCGCATTAGCTAGTTGGTGAGGTAATGGCTCACCAAGGCGACGATGCGTAGCCGACCTGAGAGGGTGATCGGCCACACTGGGACTGAGACACGGCCCAGACTCCTACGGGAGGCAGCAGTAGGGAATCTTCCGCAATGGACGAAAGTCTGACGGAGCAACGCCGCGTGAACGAAGAAGGCCTTCGGGTCGTAAAGTTCTGTTGTTAGGGAAGAACAAGTACCAGAGTAACTGCTGGTACCTTGACGGTACCTAACCAGAAAGCCACGGCTAACTACGTGCCAGCAGCCGCGGTAATACGTAGGTGGCAAGCGTTGTCCGGAATTATTGGGCGTAAAGCGCGCGCAGGTGGTTCTTTAAGTCTGATGTGAAAGCCCACGGCTCAACCGTGGAGGGTCATTGGAAACTGGGGAACTTGAGTGCAGAAGAGGAAAGTGGAATTCCAAGTGTAGCGGTGAAATGCGTAGAGATTTGGAGGAACACCAGTGGCGAAGGCGACTTTCTGGTCTGTAACTGACACTGAGGCGCGAAAGCGTGGGGAGCAAACAGGATTAGATACCCTGGTAGTCCACGCCGTAAACGATGAGTGCTAAGTGTTAGAGGGTTTCCGCCCTTTAGTGCTGCAGCTAACGCATTAAGCACTCCGCCTGGGGAGTACGGCCGCAAGGCTGAAACTCAAAGGAATTGACGGGGGCCCGCACAAGCGGTGGAGCATGTGGTTTAATTCGAAGCAACGCGAAGAACCTTACCAGGTCTTGACATCCTCTGACAACCCTAGAGATAGGGCTTTCCCCTTCGGGGGACAGAGTGACAGGTGGTGCATGGTTGTCGTCAGCTCGTGTCGTGAGATGTTGGGTTAAGTCCCGCAACGAGCGCAACCCTTGATCTTAGTTGCCAGCATTCAGTTGGGCACTCTAAGGTGACTGCCGGTGACAAACCGGAGGAAGGTGGGGATGACGTCAAAATCATCATGCCCCTTATGACCTGGGCTACACACGTGCTACAATGGATGGTACAAAGGGCTGCAAACCTGCGAAGGTAAGCGAATCCCATAAAGCCATTCTCAGTTCGGATTGTAGGCTGCAACTCGCCTACATGAAGCCGGAATCGCTAGTAATCGCGGATCAGCATGCCGCGGTGAATACGTTCCCGGGCCTTGTACACACCGCCCGTCACACCACGAGAGTTTGTAACACCCGAAGTCGGTGAGGTAACCTTTATGGAGCCAGCCGCCTAAGGTGGGACAGATGATTGGGGTGAAGTCGTAACAAGGTAGCCGTATCGGAAGGTGCGGCTGGATCACCTCCTTTCTAAGGATAATTACGAGAGCGCTTTTGTTTTGTTCAGTTTTGAATGAGTAATTCATTCAGATAGGGAAGAAAAACATCACGATGTGATGGATTCTTTCTGCTTTGTTCCTTGAAAACTAGATAATAGATAGAAGGCAATTAATTTTTTTCAAAGCATCTGTAAGATCTTTTTAACGGTTAAGTTAGAAAGGGCGCACGGTGGATGCCTTGGCACTAGGAGCCGATGAAGGACGGGACTAACACCGATATGCTTCGGGGAGCTGTAAGTAAGCTTTGATCCGGAGATTTCCGAATGGGGAAACCCACTGTTCGTAATGGAACAGTATCTTTACCTGAATACATAGGGTACTGAAGGCAGACCCGGGGAACTGAAACATCTAAGTACCCGGAGGAAGAGAAAGCAAATGCGATTTCCTGAGTAGCGGCGAGCGAAACGGAATTAGCCCAAACCAAGAGGCTTGCCTCTTGGGGTTGTAGGACACTCAACATGGAGTTACAAAGGAACGGGGTAAATGAAGTGACCTGGAAAGGTCCGTCAAAGAAGGTAAAAACCCTGTAGTTGAAACTTCGTTCCCTCCTGAGTGGATCCTGAGTACGGCGGGACACGAGAAATCCCGTCGGAAGCAGGGAGGACCATCTCCCAAGGCTAAATACTCCCTAGTGACCGATAGTGAACCAGTACCGTGAGGGAAAGGTGAAAAGCACCCCGGAAGGGGAGTGAAATAGATCCTGAAACCGTGTGCCTACAAGTAGTCAAAGCCCGTTAATGGGTAATGGCGTGCCTTTTGTAGAATGAACCGGCGAGTTACGATTTCATGCGAGGTTAAGTTGATAAGACGGAGCCGCAGCGAAAGCGAGTCTGAATAGGGCGAATGAGTATGAGGTCGTAGACCCGAAACCAGGTGATCTACCCATGTCCAGGGTGAAGTTCAGGTAACACTGAATGGAGGCCCGAACCCACGCACGTTGAAAAGTGCGGGGATGAGGTGTGGGTAGCGGAGAAATTCCAATCGAACCTGGAGATAGCTGGTTCTCTCCGAAATAGCTTTAGGGCTAGCCTCAAGATGAGAGTATTGGAGGTAGAGCACTGATTGGACTAGGGGCCCCCAACGGGTTACCGAATTCAGTCAAACTCCGAATGCCAAATACTTATTCTTGGGAGTCAGACTGCGAGTGATAAGATCCGTAGTCGAAAGGGAAACAGCCCAGACCACCAGCTAAGGTCCCAAAGTATACGTTAAGTGGAAAAGGATGTGGAGTTGCTTAGACAACCAGGATGTTGGCTCAGAAGCAGCCACCATTTAAAGAGTGCGTAATAGCTCACTGGTCGAGTGACTCCGCGCCGAAAATGTACCGGGGCTAAACGTATCACCGAAGCTGTGGATTGACACCATTAGGTGTCGATGGTAGGAGAGCGTTCTAAGGGCGTTGAAGTCAGACCGGAAGGACTGGTGGAGCGCTTAGAAGTGAGAATGCCGGTATGAGTAGCGAAAGAAGGGTGAGAATCCCTTCCACCGAATGCCTAAGGTTTCCTGAGGAAGGCTCGTCCGCTCAGGGTTAGTCGGGACCTAAGCCGAGGCCGAAAGGCGTAGGCGATGGACAACAGGTTGATATTCCTGTACCACCTATACATCGTTTGAACGATGGGGGGACGCAGAAGGATAGGGTAAGCGCGCTGTTGGATATGCGCGTCCAAGCAGTTAGGCCGGAAACGAGGCAAATCCCGTTTCCATTAAGGCGGAGCTGTGATGGCGAGGGAAATATAGTACCGAAGTTCCTGATTCCACGCTGCCAAGAAAAGCCTCTAGTGAGATGTAAGGTGCCCGTACCGCAAACCGACACAGGTAGGCGAGGAGAGAATCCTAAGGTGTGCGAGAGAACTCTCGTTAAGGAACTCGGCAAAATGACCCCGTAACTTCGGGAGAAGGGGTGCTTTTTAGGGTGAATAGCCCGGAAAAGCCGCAGTGAATAGGCCCAGGCGACTGTTTAGCAAAAACACAGGTCTCTGCGAAGCCGCAAGGCGAAGTATAGGGGCTGACACCTGCCCGGTGCTGGAAGGTTAAGGGGAGAGGTTAGCGCAAGCGAAGCTTTGAACCGAAGCCCCAGTAAACGGCGGCCGTAACTATAACGGTCCTAAGGTAGCGAAATTCCTTGTCGGGTAAGTTCCGACCCGCACGAAAGGTGTAACGATCTGGGCACTGTCTCAACGAGAGACTCGGTGAAATTATAGTACCTGTGAAGATGCAGGTTACCCGCGACAGGACGGAAAGACCCCGTGGAGCTTTACTGCAGCCTGATATTGAATTTTGGTACAGCTTGTACAGGATAGGTAGGAGCCTGAGAAGCCGGAGCGCTAGCTTCGGTGGAGGCGTTGGTGGGATACTACCCTGGCTGTATTGAAATTCTAACCCGCGCCCCTTATCGGGGTGGGAGACAGTGTCAGGTGGGCAGTTTGACTGGGGCGGTCGCCTCCTAAAGAGTAACGGAGGCGCCCAAAGGTTCCCTCAGAATGGTTGGAAATCATTCGTAGAGTGTAAAGGCACAAGGGAGCTTGACTGCGAGACCTACAAGTCGAGCAGGGACGAAAGTCGGGCTTAGTGATCCGGTGGTTCCGCATGGAAGGGCCATCGCTCAACGGATAAAAGCTACCCCGGGGATAACAGGCTTATCTCCCCCAAGAGTCCACATCGACGGGGAGGTTTGGCACCTCGATGTCGGCTCATCGCATCCTGGGGCTGTAGTCGGTCCCAAGGGTTGGGCTGTTCGCCCATTAAAGCGGTACGCGAGCTGGGTTCAGAACGTCGTGAGACAGTTCGGTCCCTATCCGTCGCGGGCGCAGGAAATTTGAGAGGAGCTGTCCTTAGTACGAGAGGACCGGGATGGACGCACCGCTGGTGTACCAGTTGTCTTGCCAAAGGCATAGCTGGGTAGCTACGTGCGGACGGGATAAGTGCTGAAAGCATCTAAGCATGAAGCCCCCCTCAAGATGAGATTTCCCATGGCGCAAGCTAGTAAGATCCCTGAAAGATGATCAGGTTGATAGGTCAGAGGTGGAAGCGTGGCGACATGTGGAGCTGACTGATACTAATAGATCGAGGACTTAACCAACGCTTTTTAAAAAATGAAATACCTTCTTATTATCTAGTTTTGAAGGAACAACGTTCCTTTATTGTTTGGTGGCGATAGCGAAGAGGTCACACCCGTTCCCATTCCGAACACGGCAGTTAAGCTCTTCAGCGCCGATGGTAGTTGGGGGTTTCCCCCTGTGAGAGTAGGACGCCGCCAAGCCATATCTAAGATCAGCCATTCTGGCTGGTCTTTTTTGATATTCTAATTAACGAATAGGTTTTTTATCTCCAGGTTCAGCATAGGGCTGGATCTATTTGTTGGTTAAAATACCATTAGAGGGAACGGACGAGCTGGAGAAAAAGGTTGAATTTAGGTGAAGGAGCTTTGAGGAGAAGAAAAAATTGCAGGTTTTGCATTTATCTTTTCAGGGTATTTATGTAAGATATTTCAACTTTAATGTTCAACGGGGTATGTAACTACATATAATTTGGAGAAAATGGATAATACAGAAAGAAAGTGCGTTTAAGTTGCAAAATGCATTTTTCCTTGTATAATAATAGTCAAATATAGTCAAAGTCAGAATGGAGGAGGCTGAGTGAGAAACATATCTGATGTTATCGAAACTTATTTGAAGCAAGTGCTGGAAATAAGTCAAAAAGATATCTTAGAGATTAAAAGAAGTGAAATAGCAGATAAATTTCAGTGTGTTCCTTCTCAAATCAATTACGTAATCAATACCCGGTTTACAATCGAGAGAGGTTATGTTGTAGAGAGTAAGCGTGGAGGCGGCGGTTATATACGCATCATGAAAGTGGAATCACAGGATTCCGTGCAACTTATTAACCAATTATTATCGCTTATTGGCTCTAGGGTAACTCAATCGATGGCTGAAGGAGTAATTTCCCGGCTGATGAATGAGGAAGTCATTAATGAAAGAGAAGCAAAGATTATGATGAGTGTCATAGATAGATCGGTGATTTATATCGACCTACCTGACCGCGATGAGCTTAGGGCAAGAATTTTAACTGCGATGCTTACTACTTTAAAATATAAATGAAACTGGCAGAGGTGATGAACGTTGATTTGCCAAGAATGTCATCAAAGGCATGCTACCCTACACTTCACCAAAATCATCAATGGAAAAAAGACTGAAGTCATGATTTGTGAGAAATGTGCTCAGGAAAAAGGTGAGATGTTCATGGATGTAGGGGGACCTGGTTTTTCAATAAATAATTTATTAGCAGGATTGTTGAATATGGAGTCGAATATTCAACAGACAAAGGCAAATGCATTTCCCAAATCGGAAGAGAGGCGTTGCCCGAATTGTCATCGTTCCTATAAAGAGTTTGTCCATATTGGTAAGTTTGGCTGTGCCGAATGTTATAAAACATTCAATGAACAGTTAAACCCTATTTTAAAAAGGGTTCATAGCGGCAATACAGCACATATAGGGAAAATTCCAAAAAGGATTGGTGGCACCATATATCTTCGAAAGCAAATTTTGGATTTGAAAGAAGTTTTAAAGACCCACATTATTCAAGAGGAGTTTGAGAAAGCGGCAGAGGTAAGAGATAAGGTTCGTTCCCTTGAAAAAAGGTATGATGCACAAGAGGGAGGCGAGGAATTATGAGCTTGGAAAAGTTTGTAGAAAACGCCTTGAGTTCCTGGATGAGTGCCGAAGGGCCGGAGATCGATATTGTATTGAGTTCCAGGATTCGATTGGCCAGGAATTTCAAAGACTTTACCTTCCCAACCTCCTTTTCTAACGAAGAAGCTAAAAAAATAATTGAATTGGTCAAAAAAAGAATTGAAGAGGAAGTTACTCCAGAGATTGGGAAACTGGAACTTCTAGAGATTGACCAATTACAGCCACTGGAAAAGCGCGTTCTCGTTGAAAAACATTTAATCAGCCCTCATTTAGTTGAGGAATCAGCGAAAAGCGCATGTCTCCTTTCGGAAAATGAAGAAATCAGTATCATGATAAACGAAGAGGACCATCTCCGTATTCAGTGTTTAATGTCGGGGTTGCAGCTAAAGGAAACCTTAAAGATTGCAAATGTTCTTGACGATTGGATTGAAGAATCCATAGACTATGCATATGATGAAGAAAGAGGATACCTAACTAGTTGTCCAACTAATGTGGGAACAGGATTAAGGGCTTCAGTCATGATGCATCTGCCAGGCCTGGTCCTTACTCAGCAAATGAATAATATCATACCGGCTATCAACCAATTGGGGTTGGTGGTACGAGGGATTTATGGAGAGGGCAGTCAGGCGTTAGGGAATATCTTTCAAATCTCTAATCAAATCACTCTCGGAAAGTCGGAGAGGGATATCGTTGAAGATCTAACAAGTGTAGTGCAACAAATCATAGCCCAGGAACGGTCAGCGCGGGATGCATTAGCGAGGACTTCCCACATACAATTAGAAGATAGAGTTTTCCGTTCATATGGGATATTGTCCAATGCTCGAATCATCGAGACCAAGGAAGCTGCTACCTGTATCTCAGATGTTAGGCTAGGTATAGATCTTGGGTATATAAAAAATATTTCTAAAAGCATTCTAAATGAGTTGATGATTTTGACACAGTCGGGATTTTTACAAAAGTATGCAGGTGGCCCTTTAAAATCCCATGAAAGGGATATCCGTAGAGCAGCACTCATCCGAGAACGCTTGAATTTCACGGAATCTTCCTCCTCATAGAGGTCATTATCCTCTTTGGTGAGTACCAATATTCATGAATAGATATGGAGCAAGAACCTGCCATTACTTAGAGAATTGTCTACAACTTTATTCAAAACGAAAATTCTTAAGGAGGAATTCCCTATGATGTTTGGTCGTTTTACTGAAAGAGCCCAGAAAGTATTAGCATTAGCCCAAGAAGAGGCAATCCGTTTAGGTCATAACAATATTGGCACGGAACATATTTTACTGGGCCTGGTCCGAGAAGGTGATGGCATTGCAGCCAAAGCGTTATATGCTCTTGGATTGGGACCGGATAAGATTCAGAAAGAAGTGGAAAATTTAATTGGCCGTGGACAGGATACGGCTCAAACGATACATTATACCCCAAGAGCTAAGAAAGTCATTGAGCTTTCCATGGATGAGGCGAGAAAATTAGGTCATTCATATGTTGGAACAGAGCATGTACTTCTTGGTCTGATACGAGAAGGGGAAGGTGTAGCCGCCCGCGTGTTGAATAATCTGGGAGTAAGTTTAAATAAAGCCCGACAACAGGTATTACAACTTTTGGGCAGCAATGAATCGGGTGGTCATCAAGGTTCAGCTGCTTCAAATGCTAGCACACCGACACTGGATGGCCTTGCCCGTGATTTAACGGCGATTGCCCGGGAAGGAAGCTTGGATCCCGTTATCGGAAGAAGTAAGGAAATACAGCGTGTCATTGAGGTATTAAGCCGTCGTACAAAAAATAACCCAGTATTAATCGGTGAACCTGGGGTAGGTAAAACAGCCATTGCTGAAGGGCTTGCCCAACAGATCATCAATAATGAGGTACCTGAAATTTTACGAGATAAACGCGTAATGACCCTAGATATGGGTACTGTTGTGGCAGGTACTAAATATTCGGGGTGAATTCGAGGACCGATTGAAGAAAGTGATGGATGAAATTCGTCAGGCGGGTAATATCATCTTATTCATCGATGAATTGCACACATTGATTGGTGCAGGCGGTGCAGAAGGTGCAATCGATGCCTCCAATATCCTTAAACCATCATTGGCCCGTGGTGAATTACAATGTATCGGTGCTACCACTTTGGATGAGTACCGTAAGTATATTGAAAAAGATGCTGCGCTTGAACGTCGTTTCCAGCCAATCCAAGTAGATGAACCGACCATGAAAGAATCCATTCAAATTCTCAAGGGTTTGCGTGACCGTTATGAAGCCCATCACCGTGTCTCGATTACTGACGAAGCGATTGATGCCGCAGTCAAATTATCCGACCGTTATATTTCCGATCGCTTTTTACCGGACAAAGCGATTGACTTGATTGATGAAGCTGGATCCAAGGTTAGATTACGTTCATACACAACGCCACCAAACTTAAAGGAACTTGAAGTGAAGCTAGATGATGTTCGTAAGGAAAAGGATGCTTCCGTTCAGAGCCAGGAATTTGAAAAAGCTGCTTCGCTTCGCGATACAGAACAACGCTTAAGAGAACAATTGGAAGAAACGAAAAAGACTTGGAAAGAAAAACAAGGGCAAGAGAACAGTGAAGTGACTGTGGATGATATTGCGCACGTCGTATCCAGCTGGACGGGAGTTCCAGTCACTAAACTGGCGCAAACAGAGTCAGATAAACTGCTTAATATGGAATCAATCCTCCACGATCGCGTAATTGGGCAGGAAGAGGCCGTCATTGCGGTTTCTAAAGCAGTACGACGCGCAAGAGCAGGTTTGAAAGATCCTAAACGTCCAATTGGTTCATTCATCTTCTTGGGACCTACAGGGGTCGGTAAAACCGAGCTTGCCCGTGCTTTAGCTGAATCCATTTTTGGTGATGAAGATGCTATGATCCGTATAGATATGTCCGAATATATGGAGAAACATTCGACTTCACGTCTTGTTGGATCCCCTCCAGGATATGTTGGATACGAAGAAGGCGGACAGTTAACGGAAAAAGTGCGGAGGAAACCATATTCAGTCGTTCTGCTTGATGAAATAGAAAAGGCCCATCCAGATGTCTTCAATATTCTTCTTCAAGTTTTGGAAGATGGAAGACTGACAGATTCCAAGGGGCGTACTGTCGATTTCAGGAATACCATTCTGATTATGACATCGAATGTAGGGGCGTCTGCCTTAAAAATTGATAAGTATGTCGGCTTTAACATCCAGGATACCGGCCAGGATTACAAAAATATGAAAGGGAAAGTGATGGAAGAACTCAAACGAGCATTCCGTCCGGAATTCCTGAATCGTATTGATGAAACTATCGTGTTCCACTCATTAGAGAAGGATCATTTAAAACAAATCGTCACATTAATGTCAAATCAGCTTACTACCCGTTTGAAAGAACAGGAAATATACTTGGAACTGACAGATGCGGCTAGAGAAAAAATTGCTACGGAAGGTTTCGATCCTGAATATGGGGCACGACCAATCCGCAGGGCGCTTCAGAAGCATGTAGAAGATTATCTTTCCGAGGAGTTGCTTAAGGGTAACGTGAAAAAAGGGCAAACGGTCGTGATGGATGTCGTGAATAATGAGTTTGCAATCCGACAAGGTGAGCCTGTTAATGTAAGTGAATAACCTGATTCTAAACTTCGAGGTACACGGCAGATTTTTTTGCAGTGTACCTCTGTTTTTTATCCATAGGTAAAAATGAGTATAAGTTGGACAATGTAGAGTGATTATTTTTTTTAAAAAACTTAGCCTTAAGAAGGTTTAAATAAAACAGAGATATAATATCCTTAAAATAGGTATTTTTTCCAAAGAAAGAGGAGTAATTTATGGCTGTAAAGAAGAAAACCAAATTTATGTGTCAGTCTTGTGGATATGAGTCCGCAAAATGGATGGGGAAATGCCCAGGTTGCGGTGAATGGAACAAAATGGTCGAGGAAACTGAAATCGTTAAACCTGCTAGAAAAGGTGCTTTTACCCATTCCGAGGTTAGAGGTTCCGGGGAAAGGGAAAAGGCAGCGCCCATAACTACTATTCAATCAGAAAAAGAACCACGGATTAAGACGGATTTAATGGAATTGAATCGTGCCCTTGGGGGCGGGATCGTACAGGGGTCACTTGTATTGATCGGAGGCGATCCGGGTATAGGTAAATCGACTCTACTTTTGCAGGTATCCTCCCAATTGGCACATAAACAGAAAAAAGTGCTTTATATATCAGGTGAAGAGTCAGTCAAGCAAACCAAATTGAGAGCGGACCGGCTTGGGACCATGTCAGAAAATCTATTCGTCTATGCTGAAACCGATATGGACTATATCCAACAGGCGATTACAGAGGTAAAACCGGATTTGGTCATTATTGACTCCATTCAAACGGTGTACCATTCGGAGGTTACATCTGCCCCGGGAAGCGTTTCACAAGTTAGGGAATGCACAGCCTCACTCATGCGCATTGCTAAAACGAATGGGATTGCGATCTTTATCGTCGGACACGTTACAAAAGAAGGGGCCATTGCAGGGCCACGGCTGCTTGAGCATATGGTAGACACCGTTTTATATTTCGAAGGTGAAAGACACCATACATATCGAATCATACGTGCTGTCAAAAACCGATTTGGTTCGACGAATGAGATGGGTATATTTGAAATGAAAGAACATGGTTTGGAAGAGGTCGCGAATCCATCGGAAATTTTCCTTGAAGAACGGTCTCAAGGAGCTTCGGGTTCCACAGTAGTAGCATCCATGGAAGGAACAAGGCCGGTGCTTGTTGAAATTCAAGCATTGATTTCACCTACTAGTTTTGGCAATCCAAGGCGAATGGCCACAGGGATAGACCACAATCGAGTTTCGCTCTTAATGGCTGTTCTGGAAAAGAGAGTGGGCTTGCTGCTCCAAAACCAAGATGCGTATTTAAAGGTTGCTGGTGGTGTCAAGCTGGATGAACCGGCAATTGATCTCGCCGTCGCAATCAGCATTGCCTCTAGTTTCCGTGATAAACCAACAAACCCTACCGATTGCATCATTGGTGAAGTGGGGCTGACTGGGGAGGTAAGAAGAGTGTCAAGAATTGAACAAAGGGTGCAAGAAGCAGCAAAACTAGGGTTTGAGCGGGTGATCATACCGGCTAATAATATAGGGGGATGGACCGCACCAAAAGGTATTAAGATCGTTGGTGTTTCATCGGTCTCGGAGGCTCTTCAACAATCGTTAGGGGGGTAAGTATGACAGATAAAAAAGGGTATGAGAAAACAAAATTGGAGATTCTGCAAATTGTAGCTCCAGGTACCCCGCTTCGAGAGGGTATTGAAAATGTCCTGAGGGCAAATACGGGTGGTTTGATAGTGGTTGGATATAACGAGAAGGTTCGAACTATCGTAGATGGCGGCTTCGAAATCAACTGTAGCTGTACCCCAAGTACATTGTATGAGCTGGCGAAGATGGACGGGGCCATCATTTTAAATGAAAAAGCCGATACGATCATTTTCGCAAATGCCCAATTAGTGCCGGATAACAGTACACCTTCCACTGAAACGGGAATGCGGCATCGGACAGCGGAACGTGTAGCAAGGGAGACCAAGTCGTTGGTCGTCGCAATATCACAACGCCGGAATGTCATCACTTTATATCAAGGCAATTTCCGGTATGCCCTCAAAGATATAGGGGTCATACTTGCTAAGGCTAATTTAGCCATTCAAACCTTGGAAAAATACAAGGTGGTCCTACAGCAGAGCATATCAGTATTAGGAGCATTAGAGTTTGAGGAAATCGTGACCTATGCCGATCTTTTGCAGGTATTGCACCGTTATGTAATGGTACTCAGAATCAAGGCGGAGCTACTTACTTACCTTAATGAGCTTGGTACGGAAGGAAGATTGATCCGTCTGCAAATGAATGAAATCTTGGCAGATATTGAAACGGAAGGAAAGTGGCTTATCAAGGACTATATTTCCAGTAATGATGAAAAACCAGAGGATATCATTTTTCGGCTTCAAGAGTTGGCCATGCAGGAAAAATTGGACGAAAGCATACTTCTAAAGGTGCTGGGCTATCACGGATACATACATCTTGATGAGTCAGTACATCCCCGTGGTTACCGTATTCTTCATAAGATTCCACGCTTGCCGGGTTTGATTATCGAAAATTTAGTGAAACAGTTCGGAAGCTTTAGCGAAGTCAATAAAGCAACAGTTCAAAACCTTGACGATGTAGAGGGTATTGGCGAAGTTCGTGCCAATAAAATTAAAGAAGGACTCCGCATTTTAAAAAATCAGTTGGTCACAAATAGAAGGATGTAAGGTGCAGCTGGCCTTCAAAATTTCCCTGGATTAGCTTGAAATTGATTAGTGTTTATTTTTGACACTCAAAACTCAGGGTGCTAGGCTAATATTACGAAAAAGAGAAGGAGTCATATTAGTAAATCCACTAATTCCTTAAGTGAATTTCACGTATATAATGAAAACGAATTTTCGAAGGTTTCATTTTATTTTATTGGTCAATAATGAGTAGAGGGAGGTGAAAGGGATGTTAAAACGCATTATACAAGCATGCTTCTTAATAGTCGGCGGAACACTTGGTATGTTACTTATTCCAGAATTATTAATTGTTTTACATGCAGACGATATTGCTTTAATAAACAATCCTTATGTAAGTGTACTGTTGGGTGCCATTATCTTTTATCTTATTACTTTTTGGGCAGTAGATCATGTGATCTATTTTATGAAGTGGCTGGAGGAACAGCTTGTTAAGATACCGATTACGGACATAATCTTTGGCAGCGTCGGTCTTTTAGTGGGACTGCTTGCGGCGTTCTTGGTTGGTTCCGCCTTCAGTGCCATCAAGGTGGTTCCTATCATCCTTACGCTTTTATTTGGTTATCTTGGTTTCCAGGTGGGCTTTAAAAAACGTGATGAACTATTGAGTTTATTTACGAAAAGTAATAAGAAAAAGAATACTGATGGTGAAGTAAGTGAAGAGGACGAAGAGGGGTATAGCAAGCGGCTGAAGATTCTCGATACAAGCGTCATCATTGACGGTAGAATTGCGGATATCTGTCAGACAGGCTTTCTGGAGGGTACCATAGTCATCCCTCAATTCGTATTAAACGAACTACAGCACATTGCTGATTCATCTGATGCATTGAAAAGGAATCGTGGAAGACGTGGTTTGGATATCCTGAATCGGATTCAAAAAGAACTTCCGATTAAAGTGGAGATGTACGAGGGAGATTTTGAAGACATCCAGGAAGTGGATAGTAAACTTGTGAAGCTTGCCAAAATATCGGGCGGAATGGTCGTTACCAATGATTTCAATTTAAACAAAGTATGCGAGTTTCAAAATGTGGCGGTCCTTAATATCAATGACCTTGCCAATGCCGTAAAACCTGTTGTACTTCCTGGGGAAGAGATGAATGTTCAGGTCATTAAGGACGGGAAAGAGCAGAATCAGGGCATTGCTTATTTAGACGATGGTACAATGATCGTTGTAGAAGGTGGTCGTGACCATATTGGGAAACGAATCGATGTACTTGTCACAAGTGTACTGCAAACCTCTGCAGGACGTATGATATTCGCTAAACCGAAACTATTAGAAAAAGCATTATAAAGAAGAGTAGGAGAAACCGTTATGTTTTATGAAGTAGTGATACCTGCAGCTGGACAAGGAAAAAGAATGAAGGCGGGCAAGAATAAACTTTTTATTGAACTATCGGGTATCCCGATTATTGTTTATACACTTCGTGTCTTTGAAGAAGATCCTGACTGCCGGGGGATTATCCTTTCAATAAACCCGGCAGAAAAGGATTATTTCAGTCAATTGATAGCAACGTATGGGCTTAAAAAGGTCAAGAAACTCATCATGGGTGGCAAGGAGCGCCAACAAAGCGTTTATAATGGGCTGCAACATGCTGGGGAAGAAATCATTCTGGTCCACGACGGGGCTCGCCCTTTTATCAATCCAGGGCAAATCAGAGAATTGACTACCGCAGCTTCCCTTCATGGAGGTGCTGTCATTGCAGTGCCCGTAAAGGATACGATTAAAAAAGTTACTGATAAAAAGGTATTGGAAACGGTGGAACGATCAAGCTTGTGGGCGGTGCAAACTCCACAAGCTTTTCGTGTATCCATATTAAAAAGGGCGTATGAACAGGCAGAGGCTGAAGCTTTTTTAGGGACGGACGATGCAAGTTTGCTAGAACGGATCAATGAACAGGTAGTTATTATTGAGGGCAATTATGATAATATTAAAATTACGACTCAGGAAGACCTATATTTTGCAGAAGCGATTTTACATAAACAACAACATGGAAAACGATGATTGGGGAGAATGATATGTTTCGAATTGGACAAGGATATGACGTTCATCAGCTTGTAGAGGGTAGACCCTTGATTATTGGCGGAATTACGATTCCGCATGAGAAAGGTTTGTTAGGTCATTCGGATGCGGATGTCCTTTTGCATACTGTTGCTGATGCCTGCTTGGGGGCAATCGGTGCAGGGGATATCGGTAAGCATTTTCCGGATACCGATCCTGAATTTAAAGATGCCGATTCGGCAAAGCTGTTGCAGTATATTTGGGCGATTGTAAAAAAAGAAGGATATTCTTTAGGTAATGCGGACTGTACAATCATTGCACAAAGCCCGAAAATGGCACCGTATATTGAGGAAATGCGAGGCAGGATTGCAGAACTTTTAGATGCCTCGATAGATAGAATTAATGTAAAGGCGACCACTACAGAGAAACTTGGATTTACAGGCAGAAGCGAAGGAATCGCTGCACAGGCTGTTGTCTTATTGGTTAAATCAAACTAATTTGTTTTTAGAGTGGATGCCTTTAACCAAATGTATATAAATGATAAAATAAACAATAGAAAAGAACGACTGGGAGGTCTATATATATCATGAGCAGTGATATTCGAGTTCGCTATGCACCGAGTCCGACTGGACATTTACATATAGGTAATGCACGGACGGCTTTATTTAATTATTTATACGCACGAAACAAAGGCGGGAAATTCATCATCCGGATTGAAGATACCGATCAAAAGAGAAATATTGAAGGTGGAGAGGAAAGTCAGCTTAAATATTTGAAATGGCTTGGTATGGACTGGGATGAAGGTGTGGATATTGGCGGTGAATACGGGCCATATCGTCAATCAGAAAGGAACGACCTTTATCAGGAATTGTATCAAGAGCTTTTAGATAAGGGTTTGGCATATAAATGCTATTGTACGGAAGAAGAGCTTGAAGCAGAGCGTGAAGGACAGGTCGAACGGAATGAGACGCCAAAATATTCAGGGAAGTGCAGGCATTTAACTGAAGAAGAGCAAAGTGAACTAGTGGCTGAAGGACGAAAACCTAGCATTCGCTTTGCCGTTCCAGCGGGGAAAGTCCTTACTTTCAAAGATATGGTCAAGGATGACGTTTCGTTTGAAACAGATGGTTTTGGTGATTTTGTTATCGTTAAAAAAGATGGCATACCGACCTATAACTTTGCAGTGGCAGTCGATGATCACTTGATGAAGATTTCCCATGTCCTTCGCGGTGATGATCATATCTCCAATACTCCGAAACAATTGATGATTTATGAAGCATTCGGCTGGGAACCGCCGGTATTCGGACATATGACGCTAATTGTAAACGAAAGCAGGAAGAAACTGAGTAAACGTGATGAATCGATCATTCAATTCATTGAGCAATATGAAGAGCTTGGTTATGTACCTGAGGCTTTATTCAATTTCATTACATTATTAGGATGGTCTCCGGTCGGGGAGGAAGAGATTTTCACGAAAGAAGAGTTCATTAATCTTTTCGATGCTGCTCGGTTGTCTAAATCACCTGCACTTTTCGATAAGCAAAAGCTTACATGGATGAATAACCAATACGTGAAGCAATTGGACGTAAATCGTGCAGTGGAATTGTCAATGCCTCACTTAATTAAAGCTGGGAAGGTCTCAGAAACACTAACCGCTGAAGAAGAAGAGTGGGTACATGGCCTTGTTTCCCTTTTTCAAGAGCAGATGAGCTATGGAGCGGAAATAGTTGAGCTATCTGAACTGTTTTTCAAGGATGAGGTCGAGTTTGAGCCAGAAGCTAAGGAAGTATTGGCAGAAGAACAGGTACCGGAAGTCATGGAAGCTTTCCTTCAGGAAATTGAAGGGCTTGCAGAATTTAATGCGGATGAAATTAAGAAGTCGATTAAAGCGGTACAAAAAAGCACAGGGCATAAAGGGAAAAAATTATTCATGCCGATAAGGGCGGCCGTCACGGGTCAAACACATGGTCCTGACTTGCCTAAGGCCATTTCATTACTGGGCAAAGAAAAAATTAAACAGCGTATTCAGAGTATTTTATATTAACAATTTGTCAAAAATGTAATATAGTATTTAATAATCTTAAAAAAGAACGCGTAGATGGGGAGAAGTAAGTAAACGAAGCTTTTTAGAGAGAACCATAACCTGCTGAAAGTGGTTCAAGCCTCTCGTTTTCTGAAATGCACCCTTGAGTCCTTTGCTGAACTAACCTATAGTAGGCACAGGCGGAATGTCCTCCGTTACAGGGATTAAAGTTGGGGATGAAAAAACAGGGGAAAGCTTTACCTGCTTCGTATATTCCAAACAGAGTGGAACCGCGCTTAAAGCGTCTCTGTCTATTTGGACAGAGACGCTTTTTTATATGCATTAAAAGCTTCAAAAGGGGATGTAGGAAAAGGACGGAACATAGGGGGAATCATTTTGTTAAAGATGTTTAAAGAGGATATCGAAGTGGTTTTTGATCAAGATCCTGCTGCGCGCAGTTATGTGGAAGTCATTTTGACGTATGCAGGTTTACATGCGATTTGGAGTCATAGGATGGCTCACGCGCTATTCAAGAAGAAGTTCTTTTTCCTAGCGAGAAGTATATCTCAAATCAGCCGGTTTTTCACCGGAATTGAAATTCATCCAGGAGCTACCATTGGCCGTCGTTTCTTCATTGACCATGGAATGGGAATCGTCATTGGCGAAACTTGTGAGATTGGTGACAATGTATCTGTCTTTCAAGGTGTAACCCTTGGGGGGACAGGAAAGGAAAAGGGAAAACGTCATCCTACGATAAAGGATAATGTGTTGATTGCTACAGGAGCAAAAGTGCTGGGTTCCATCACTGTTGGGGAAAACTCAAAAATCGGTGCAGGATCGGTCGTTTTAAAGGAAGTGCCACCTAATTCTACAGTGGTGGGAATTCCAGGTAAAGTAGTCATTCAAGATGGTATCAAAATCAACAAAGACCTAAATCATTGTGATCTTCCTGATCCAATCGCTGATCGCTTTAAGGAATTGGATAGTGAACTCAGGGCCTTAAGAGCGAAGCTGGCTGAACAAAAGCAGGAAGAAAGGAGTCTATAATATGGCGATTAAAATATATAACACAGCTACAAGAAAAAAGGAAACCTTCGTCCCGATTGAAGAGGGAAAGGTGAAGATGTACGTATGCGGACCCACTGTCTATAATTACATTCATATTGGTAATGCACGACCGGCAATCGTATTCGATACCGTTCGTAGGTATTTGGACTACCGTGGATATGATGTGCAATTCGTTTCGAACTTTACGGATGTGGATGATAAGCTGATTCGCGCGGCAAAAGAATTGGGCGAAGATGTCCCGACAATATCAGAGCGTTTCATCAAGGCTTATTTTGAAGATGTGTCCGCATTGGGCTGCAAAAAAGCGGATGCTCACCCAACCGTAATGGAGAACATGGATGCAATCATTGAATTCATCTCGGCATTGATTGAAAAAGGATTTGCTTATGAATCGGAAGGGGATGTGTATTACCGTACCCGTAAGTTTGAGGGGTATGGAAAACTTTCACATCAGTCCATCGATGAGCTGCGAGTAGGGGCCCGTATTGAAATAGGTGAGAAAAAACAAGATGCCCTTGATTTTGCCCTTTGGAAAGCGGCCAAGGATGATGAAATATCTTGGGAGAGCCCATGGGGGAAAGGGCGTCCTGGCTGGCATATAGAATGCTCCGCAATGGTCAAAAAGTATTTGGGCGATACAATCGATATTCATGCAGGAGGTCAAGATCTAGCTTTCCCGCATCATGAAAATGAAATTGCACAATCCGAAGCTTTGACAGGTAAGACCTTTGCGAATTATTGGATGCATAACGGGTATATAAATATTGAGAATGAAAAAATGTCTAAGTCATTAGGCAATTTCGTTCTTGTGCATGACATCATTCAGAAGCATGATCCACAAGTGTTACGCTTCTTTATGTTATCCGTACATTACCGTCATCCCATCAATTATAGTGAAGAAGTGCTTGAAAATGTAAAAGCGTCCCTTGATCGGTTAAGGACATCTTATCAAAACTTAAAGCATCGCCTTCAGGTAAGCGACGGATTGACTGAGAATAATGATATTTGGTTGGAGAAGCTTAATGGATTACATGAACAATTCATTAAGGAAATGGACGATGATTTCAACACAGCTAATGCAATATCCATACTCTTCGAACTTTCCAAACAGGCAAATTATTACTTGATGGAGAAAAACACAGACAAGGAAGTCATTGATGCTTTCCTTGAAAAATTCAATACCTTATTTTCTGTCCTAGGTTTGTCACTTGAAGAAGATGGGCTTTTGGATGAAGAAATCGAAGGTTTGATCCAGCAGAGAATTCAAGCGCGGAAAGACCGCAATTTTGGGTTATCTGATGAAATTCGTGATCGTTTGAAAAACATGAATATCATATTAGAGGATACCCCTCAAGGTACAAGATGGAAAAGAGGGTAATTAATGCTTCATTACGATAGTAACGTAGATGCAAAAATGCTGAACAGTTTGGCTTTAGCTTATATAGGTGATGCTGTATACGAAACGTATATCCGGCATCATCTCATTCAAAATGGTGCGGTCAAGCCCAATCTACTTCACAAAAAAGCTACATCTTTTGTAGCGGCTAAAGCTCAAAATAAGATTATCCATTTTTTCCTTGAGTCAGATTGGTTATCGGAAGAGGAATCCGCTGTGGTTCGGCGCGGCCGAAATGCAAAATCCGGTTCGGTCCCGAAGAATACGGATGTGCAAACGTATCGCTACAGTACCGCTTTCGAGGCACTTATGGGATTTTTGTATTTATCCGGTCGAATAGAAAGAATGGAAGAACTAATCAAAAAATCTATTGAATACATTGAAGAAGAAAAGGGGAGTAACCCATGAGCGAAGAATATATCATTGGCAGAAACCCCGTATTGGAAGCTCTTCGCTCCGAACGGGATATTAATAAAATTTGGATAGCCGAAGGCTCGCAAAAAGGCTCGATGCAACCACTTATCGGTCTGGCGAAGGAAAAGAAGGTATTCGTGCAAATCGTGCCGAAGAAAAAAATTGACCAAATGGCAGAAGGCATCCATCAAGGTGTTGTCGCACAAGTGGCTGCATATGAATATGTGGAATTGGATGACCTATTCGCAAAAGCGGCTGAACGGGACGAAGCACCTTTTTTCATGATTCTTGATGAAGTTGAAGATCCGCATAATTTAGGTTCGATCATGAGGACGGCTGATGCAGTCGGTGCCCATGGAATCATCATTCCAAAAAGAAGAGCGGTGGGCTTGACGGCAACAGTGGCGAAAGCTTCAACTGGTGCGATTGAATATATTCCGGTTGCTCGCGTGACAAATTTGGCAAGGGCAGTGGAAGAGTTGAAAGAGCGAGGGGTATGGATAGTGGGTACCGATGCGAAAGGCAGCGATGATTACCGTAACATGGACGGAAAGATGCCTATCGGACTTGTTATCGGTAGCGAAGGAAAAGGTATGGCCCGGTTAATGAAGGATAAATGTGATTTTCTCATCCGTCTTCCCATGGCAGGACAGGTAACTTCGTTAAATGCATCGGTAGCAGCCGGTTTATTGATGTATGAGGTTTATAGAAAAAGAAATCCTCTAGGGCAATGATGGGATGAACATTCTGTTGGTGGACGGTTATAACATTATTGGAGCCTGGCCGGAACTGAGAGAATTAAAAGAACGGGATCTTGCTGCTGCAAGAGACCGGTTGATTGAAATGATGGCGGAATATCAAGCATTTACCGGATACCGTGTAATTGTCGTATTTGACGCTCAATATGTTCAGGGGATTGCCCGTATATTCAAAAATCATAAAGTTGATGTAATTTTCACAAAAGAAAATGAAACTGCGGATGAAAGAATAGAAAAGATGGCCATTGAACTGAATAACGTTAAAACGCAAATCCAAGTGGCAACCTCTGACTTTACAGAACAGTGGGTGATCTTTGGCCAAGGGGCTCTAAGGAAATCCGCTCGTGAACTGCTTATTGAAATGAAAGAAATTCAAGGGGAAATCAAGAAAGATGTAAGAAAAACAACGACAATAAAACCCGCGGTTAAAATTCCTTTAAGTGAAGAAGTGGCAGAAATTTTCGAAAAATGGCGCCGAGGTAAAATTTGAACCATTGACGGGTAAATTTTACCTGCTGTATAATATTTCTATCTGAGTCAGGTCAGGGGGATATAATGTGGGTCTCAAATTCGGAATGAAGCTGAACGAAAAGTATCTGCAGTTTGAGGATGATGAATTGATAGGGTTGGTTCACACTGGTGATAGTGAAGCGCTGGATTATTTGATCCAAAAGTATCGTAATTTTGTTAGAGCAAAAGCAAGGACTTATTTCTTAATTGGTGCAGATAAGGAAGACATCGTGCAAGAAGGTATGATTGGTTTATATAAAGCCGTCCGTGATTTTAAAGGGGATAAGTTATCTTCCTTTAAAGCATTTGCAGAACTGTGCATTACGAGGCAGATCATAACAGCTATCAAAACAGCAACACGTCAAAAACATATTCCGCTCAATTCCTATGTTTCCCTGGACAAGCCCATTTATGATGAGGAATCGGACCGAACTCTAATGGATATTATATCGGGTACGAAAGTTTTGGACCCGGAAGAGCTTATCATCAACCAAGAAGAGTTTGACGATATCGAATTAAAGATGGCCGAGCTCCTGAGTGATCTTGAGAGAAAAGTGTTAGCTCTTTACCTGGATGGACAAACCTACCAAGAAATTTCGGAAGAGTTGAACCGACATGTTAAGTCAATCGACAACGCCCTTCAGCGGGTGAAAAGAAAGCTCGAGCGCTATCTGGAAGTAAGGGAAATCAGTTTATAATCCCTCCGCTTTTTCCGCTTAATTTCATCTGTCCCTTCTCCACATGGAAGTTTATTATTCACTGAAATTTTTAATGGGATGTTAAGAAACCAATGGTTTGATTTCCGGTATCCATAATGGGCTAAACCCGCTTTGACATTGACAATAAAAAACAGCCGTGATAAGGTTTTATGGATATAGTAGATAGGATAGGTGTATCTAATGCGAAAAAAAATAGTTCTTGCCTGCACTGATTGCGGTTCAAGAAATTATAGTTATGAAAGTAAACAATCGACAAGCGGAGACCGCCTGGAAATCAAGAAATTTTGCAGCACGTGCAACTCACACTCGATTCATAAAGAAACGAAATAACCGTTTTATAAATAGATTGACAGAAGCTTCTAATGCTTGGAGGATACATTCATGAAACGTTTTACCGAATTTTTCAGCGGAGTCGCTCGCGAAATGCAAAAAGTAAGCTGGCCTAAACGCAAGGAGCTTACCAAATATACAATCGTGGTAGTGACGACTGTATTGTTTATGGCTTTATTCTTTACAGTGGTCGATTTGGGCATTTCCGAATTAATTCGCTTAGTTATTGAATAAGAGATTCGAAAATAAGGTATAATAGTGATAGAATAATATGTGTCAGCAGAAAAGCCCGGAAACGGGTTTTTTAATTTGTCTTTTTTAAGAAGTGAAGAAGTTCAAAATCGAGCACTGCTGTAATATGAATCATCATAATTTATTCTAGTTAAGTCGGGATGACGACGGTTTGGTATTTTGGCTAAAACGTTCAAAGATAAAGATTAATAAAGAAAATGATTGATTGCAGGGAGGGAAGGACGTTAAAGTCCTAACACATGGAAAAGAATTGGTATGTAGTTCACACCTATTCAGGTTATGAGAATAAGGTTAAGGCTAACTTGGAAAAACGTGTTGAGACTATGGGGATGGAAGACAAGATCTTTCGCGTTGTAGTTCCAGAAGAAGAAGAAACAGAAATTAAAGATGGCAAAAAGAAAGTGACCAAAAAGAAAGTATTCCCAGGTTATGTACTGGTTGAGATCATCATGACGGATGATTCTTGGTATGTTGTCCGGAATACGCCTGGCGTAACAGGCTTCGTAGGTTCATCTGGAGCTGGGTCAAAACCGACTGCGTTGCTGCCGGAAGAAATTGAAGTCGTTCTTAAACGAATGGGCGTGGATGAAAGTAAATTCGAAGTTGATTTTGAAATCGGTGAAACGGTTCAAGTTAAAGAAGGACCATTTGCAACCTTTGCAGGACCTATTGAAGAACTTGATAAAGATAAAGGTAAAGTAAGGGTTCTAGTCAATATGTTCGGTCGTGATACACCGGTTGAACTTGATTTTAATCAAGTGGAAAAATTATAAACGGAAAAAAACTTGAAATTGTCATTTGAAAGTGGTAAAATTTCAAAGGTCAGTATGTTTCAATTTTTAGGCCTCAACGATACAAGCATTCTTTATTAATATATAAAGAATTCAAGATGAGTGGGAGGGTATATCCCTATTACCACATCACGGACTTATAAGGAGGTGTGTCTCGTGGCTAAAAAAGTAATTAAAATGGTTAAATTGCAAATTCCTGCTGGTAAAGCGAATCCGGCACCGCCAGTCGGTCCTGCATTAGGTCAAGCTGGTGTAAACATCATGGGATTCTGTAAGGAGTTCAACGCTCGTACAGCAGATCAAGCTGGTCTAATTATTCCTGTTGAAATCACGGTATTTGAAGACCGTTCATTTACATTCATTACAAAAACTCCACCGGCTGCAGTATTGCTTAAGAAAGTAGCTGGTATCGAGTCTGGTTCTGGTGAACCTAACCGTAATAAAGTTGCTACAGTCAAGCGTGATCAAGTGCGCGAGATTGCTGAAACTAAAATGCCTGACCTAAACGCTGCAAGCGTTGAAGCTGCAATGCGTATGGTTGAAGGTACTGCTCGCAGCATGGGTATTGTCATCGAAGACTAATCCATGTAATTGCTATTTGTTTCTACGGGGTTGCGATTGATACTCGCAACCTTTATTCGTGGGAGGTTATACCGTTAAAACCACAATTTAGGAGGATTTATATCATGGCGAAAAAAGGTAAAAAGTATCTTGAAGCAGCTAAGCTTGTAGAAGTTTCTAAGGCTTATGCTGTAACTGAAGCAATCGAAGTTGCTAAAAAAGCTAACTTCGCAAAATTCGATGCGACTGTTGAAGTTGCTTTCCGTTTAGGCGTAGACCCTAAGAAAGCTGACCAACAAATTCGTGGAGCGGTTGTTCTACCGAATGGTACTGGTAAAACTCAACGGGTATTAGTATTCGCTAAAGGCGAAAAAGCAAAAGAAGCGGAAGCTGCTGGTGCTGACTACGTTGGCGAATCTGACTTCATCAACAAAATCCAACAAGGATGGTTCGAATTCGACGTAATCGTTGCGACTCCAGACATGATGGGTGAAGTTGGTAAACTTGGCCGTGTATTAGGACCTAAAGGATTAATGCCTAACCCTAAAACTGGCACTGTAACATTCGACGTAACGAAAGCTGTTAATGAAATCAAAGCTGGTAAAGTTGAATACCGCGTAGATAAAGCTGGTAACATCCATGCTCCAATCGGTAAAGTATCTTTCGAAGATGCTAAACTAGTGGAAAACTTCACTACTATCTATGATACGTTAATGAAAGTTAAACCTGCGGCTGCTAAAGGAACTTACATGAAAAACGTTTCTGTAACTACTACAATGGGCCCTGGTGTGAAAGTTGATCCTTCTACTTTCAATAAATAATAATTGACATTCCAAAACTATTGTTGTTATAATAAGTTTTGTTGTGAATAAATGAATATCATTTGTACCGTAGACAGTAGGTGCTCGTTACGAGCTTAATTCCCTGCCGAGGTAATTCGATAATAATAGTCCTAGACTATGACTTTTGAAATTACTGCCTTCATGTCTGCAATAGAGATGAAGGCTTTTTCTTTGAAACGGTATAAATGTTTTCAAGCAAATCTACAGGAGGTGTAAGGATGAACGCAATTATTGAACAAAAGCAAAAAATCGTTGCTGAGATTACTGATAAATTAACTGCAAGCCAATCAACAGTAGTTGTTGACTACCGTGGATTGACTGTTGCTGAATTAACAGAACTTCGTAAGCAACTTCGTGAAGCTGGCGTTGAGTTTAAAGTTTACAAAAACTCTTTAACTCGCCGTGCTGCGGAAAGTGCTGAACTTAGCACTTTAAACGAATCTCTAACCGGACCAAACGCAATTGCATTCTCAACTGAAGATGTTATTGCGCCAGCAAAAATCCTTAACGATTTTGCGAAAAAACATGAAGCTTTAGAAATCAAAGCTGGAGTTATCGAAGGAAATGTTGCAACTGCTGAAGAAATTAAAGCTCTTGCAGAACTACCTTCACGCGAAGGCCTACTTTCAATGCTACTCAGCGTGCTACAAGCACCTATGCGCGGACTTGCTATTGCTACAAAAGCAGTTGCAGATCAAAAAGAAGAACAAGGCGCGTAAGCTAACCGCTTATTTTGCCTATTGATTCAAAAAAAAACCAACCATTTCGAGGAGGAAATAAAAATGACTAAAGATCAAATCTTAGAAGCAGTTAAAAACATGACTGTTTTAGAATTAAACGACCTTGTAAAAGCAATCGAAGAAGAATTTGGCGTAACTGCTGCTGCACCTGTAGCTGTAGCTGCTGCTGGTGGCGCTGCTGCTGAAGAACAAACTGAGTTTGATGTTATCCTTACATCTGCTGGAGATCAAAAAATCAAAGTTATCAAAGCTGTACGTGAAGTTACAGGTCTTGGACTTAAAGAAGCAAAAGAACTTGTTGACAACACTCCAAAAGCAATCAAAGAAGGCGCTACTAAAGAAGAAGCTGAAGAAGTTAAAGCTAAACTTGAAGAAGTTGGAGCTGGCGTTGAAGTTAAGTAATCTTGCATAAACAAAAAGCTCGCTATCATTGGCGGGCTTTTTTTCTTCATTTTAGTGAAATGACGGAAATACGCCGTTAATGGTTTGATTAATTAAGAGGTTTTCGTTATTCAAACATTCCGGCATGCAAGCATCCATTCTTCAAATCTCTTCTCTCATTAAATCTTCAATATTCCTTTCTGATAGGGGGAGATGACTCTGACAGAGCATTACTACTCACATAAACCGGATGTCGTAAGCAATCCGAAGTTTTGGGATTTTACATTAAAGGGACGTACCTTTCGCTTCAAAAGTGATAATGGTGTTTTTTCGAAAAAGGAAGTTGATTTCGGATCGCGTCTTTTGGTTGAGAGTTTTAACCTTAATGAAGCTGTGGAAGGAGATATTCTTGATGTTGGTTGCGGTTATGGACCAATCGGAATATCGATTGCGGCAGCTTATCCCGATAGAGCGATAGAAATGATTGATATAAATAGCCGGGCAGTTGAGTTGTCAAAAGAGAATGCAACTACTAATGGGATCGCAAATGTGAAGATTTACGAAAGTGATCGTCTTGACAAAGTTGGCTCCAATCAATTCGCGGCAATTCTTACGAACCCTCCCATTCGCGCAGGCAAAAGTGTAGTCCACGAAATTTTAGAAGAAAGCTATCGCAGTTTGGTAGCTGGTGGAGAATTATGGGTTGTCATTCAAAAAAAACAAGGGGCTCCATCCGCAATGGATAAAATGGAGCAATTATTTGGCAATATTGAAGTGCCCGTTAAGAAAAAAGGTTACTATATACTATTATCCAAAAAGGTTTGACTCTAAATTTTCGCTATGTTAGTATTATAAAATGCATATATATAATTCCGTAACTATGCAATTTTTATACCATTGGTGTATAACCAATGGATAATATGGGAAAAATATATAAATAATAGTTCGTTTTATGAGAAATAGTGGTTTTTAAAATAAAAACCATTTTCTTTTTGTCTATGGAAATGATTCCTTTTCCGGGGCAAATGGATCCTTATAACGCTTGATTTAAGGGGTGAATCAGTTGACAGGTCAACTTGTTCAGTATGGACGACACCGCCAACGTAGAAGTTATGCAAGAATCAGTGAGGTTTTGGATCTTCCGAATCTGATTGAAATTCAAACAGCTTCTTATCAATGGTTTCTAGATGTAGGTTTAAAGGAAATGTTCCAGGATATTTCTCCTATTGAGGATTTTACAGGTAATTTATCGTTAGAATTCATCGATTACAGCTTAGCTGAGCCGAAGTATTCTGTGGAAGAAACAAAAGAACGCGATGTTACGTATTCTGCACCACTTCGTGTGAAAGTGCGCCTTGTTAACAAAGAAACAGGGGAAGTGAAAGACCAGGATGTATTTATGGGCGACTTCCCGCTGATGACTGAAACAGGTACATTTGTCATCAATGGTGCTGAACGGGTAATTGTATCCCAATTAGTGCGCTCACCGAGTGTTTACTACAACGGGAAAATGGATAAAAACGGTAAGCTTGGGTTTTCTGCGACCGTCATTCCTAACCGTGGCGCATGGCTCGAATATGAAACAGATGCCAAGGATGTTGTGTATGTTCGAATCGATCGCACCAGGAAATTACCGATAACGGTATTGATGCGTGCCCTTGGATTCGGAACTGATCAAGAAATCATTGATTTGATCGGTGACAACGAATACCTTCGCAACACTCTTGAAAAGGATAACACCGAGAGTGTAGAAAAAGCATTGCTAGAAATCTATGAGCGTCTACGCCCAGGTGAACCACCTACTGTCGATAACGCGAAAAGTCTTTTAGTATCCCGCTTTTTCGATCCGAAACGTTATGATTTAGCTAACGTAGGTCGTTATAAAATAAACAAAAAACTGCATATCAAGAACCGTTTATTCGGACAACGTATTGCAGAGACTTTGATTGATCCTGAAACAGGGGAAATCATCGTTGAAAAAGGTACAATGCTTGATCGTCGGACTCTTGATAGGATTCTGCCTCATATCGAAGCTGGAATCGGATTCAAAACTTTCCATCCATCAGGTGGCGTAGTAGAGGAAGAAACTCTTCTTCAACCTATTAAAGTCTTTGCACCAAACGATGCTGAAGGCGAAAAAGTGATCAATATCATCGGGAATGCATATGTGACCGACCAGGTCAAAAACATTACACCGGCTGATATCATTTCTTCCATTAGTTATTTCTTTAACTTATTGCATGGTGTGGGAATCACAGATGACATTGACCATTTAGGTAACCGTCGTCTGCGTTCCGTTGGTGAATTGCTGCAAAACCAATTTAGAATTGGTTTATCCCGTATGGAGCGTGTCGTTCGTGAAAGAATGTCTATTCAAGATACGAATACAATCACTCCGCAGCAACTAATTAACATTCGCCCAGTCATTGCGTCTATTAAAGAGTTCTTTGGAAGCTCACAGCTTTCCCAATTCATGGATCAAACGAATCCGCTTGCAGAATTGACGCATAAACGTCGTCTATCTGCATTGGGACCTGGTGGTCTGACACGTGAGCGTGCTGGCTTTGAAGTACGTGACGTTCATTATTCCCACTATGGCCGTATGTGTCCGATTGAAACGCCTGAGGGCCCGAATATTGGTTTGATTAACTCATTGTCCAGTTTTGCAAAGGTAAACCCATATGGTTTCATTGAAACACCATATCGCCGTGTGAATCCTGAAACTGGTAGAATTACAAGCCAAATCGATTACTTAACAGCTGATGAGGAAGATAACTATGTAGTTGCCCAAGCGAATGTACGTCTATCAGATGACGGCTCATTCCTTGATAATGATGTTGTTGCACGTTTCCGCGGTGAAAATACCGTTGTTCCGCGTGACCGCGTAGATTACATGGATGTATCTCCTAAACAGGTTGTATCTGCTGCGACTGCATGTATTCCTTTCTTGGAGAATGATGACTCCAACCGTGCCCTTATGGGAGCGAACATGCAACGTCAAGCAGTGCCTTTGCTACAACCGGAAGCCCCTCGAGTCGGAACGGGTATGGAATATGTTTCAGCGAAAGACTCCGGTGCTGCTGTCATCTGTAAACACCCTGGTATCGTAGAGCACGTTGAATCACGTGAAGTCTGGGTACGTAGGGTAAGTGAAGTTGACGGACAGCAAGTAAAAGGAAACCTTGATAAATACCGTCTATTAAAATTCATTCGTTCTAACCAAGGAACGTGCTATAATCAACGCCCTATCGTCAGTGTTGGCGACAACGTCGTAAAAGGTGAGATTCTTGCTGATGGTCCTTCAATGGAATTAGGTGAGTTAGCACTTGGGCGTAACGTATTGGTTGCCTTCATGACATGGGACGGGTATAACTATGAAGATGCCATCATCATGAGTGAACGATTGGTTAAAGATGATGTGTACACTTCAATTCATATTGAAGAATATGAATCTGAATCACGCGATACGAAGTTAGGACCTGAAGAAATCACCCGTGATATCCCTAATGTAGGGGAAGATGCGCTTCGTAATCTTGATGAGCGCGGAATTATCCGTGTGGGTGCTGAAGTAAAAGACGGAGACCTTCTAGTTGGTAAAGTCACGCCTAAAGGTGTAACGGAACTGACTGCTGAGGAACGTCTATTACATGCAATCTTCGGTGAAAAAGCACGTGAAGTAAGGGATACATCACTTCGTGTACCTCACGGCGGCGGTGGAATCGTTCTTGATGTTAAAGTATTTAACAGAGAAGACGGCGATGAACTACCTCCTGGTGTAAACCAACTCGCACGTGTATATATCGTACAAAAACGTAAAATCCATGAAGGCGATAAAATGGCTGGACGACATGGTAACAAAGGGGTAATCTCCAGGATCCTTCCTGAAGAAGATATGCCTTATTTACCAGATGGCACTCCAGTCGACATCATGTTAAACCCATTGGGTGTACCTTCACGTATGAACATCGGTCAGGTGTTGGAGCTTCACTTAGGTATGGCTGCACGCGCGCTTGGCATTCATGTAGCATCTCCTGTATTCGATGGTGCTACTGAGGAAGACGTTTGGGGTACGATTGAAGAAGCAGGGATGTCCCGTGATGCAAAAACTGTCCTTTATGATGGCCGTTCAGGTGAAGCTTTCGATAACCGTGTATCCGTTGGTGTCATGTATATGATCAAACTGGCACATATGGTCGATGATAAACTTCATGCACGTTCAACTGGGCCTTACTCCCTTGTTACGCAGCAACCACTTGGTGGTAAAGCGCAATTTGGTGGACAGCGTTTCGGTGAGATGGAAGTATGGGCACTTGAAGCTTATGGTGCTGCTTATACATTACAAGAAATCCTAACCGTTAAATCAGATGATGTCGTAGGTCGTGTTAAAACGTACGAAGCGATTGTCAAAGGTGAAAATGTCCCTGAACCAGGCGTTCCTGAGTCCTTCAAAGTATTGATTAAGGAGCTTCAAAGTTTAGGATTGGATGTTAAAATTCTTAATGCCGAAGATCGTGAAATCGAAATGCGTGATTTGGAAGATGAAGAAGAAGCCAACCAAGCAGACAAATTAAGCCTTGATTCAGAAACTAAAGATATGGTTGCTTCCGAAGTAGGGGCACCTGTCAAAGAATAAATATAAACATATCTAGTTATATATCACCCGCTCTGACTGGCAGCAAGATGTTTCTTTGAAGATCATGCTGCCTTGTTAGAGCCTTATTGATTCAATCAACCATCATCCGGTGTAAGATTGCCTGATACTTGACGGCAATCGAGGGTTAAACCTGGAGATTAAAAGGGAGGTAGGCCCCTTGTTAGACGTTAATAATTTTGAGTATATGAAAATTGGTCTTGCTTCACCAGACAAGATTCGTTCTTGGTCCCATGGAGAAGTTAAAAAACCAGAAACAATCAACTATCGTACGTTAAAGCCAGAAAAAGACGGTTTATTCTGTGAGAGAATTTTTGGACCTCAAAAGGACTGGGAATGTCATTGCGGAAAATATAAACGTGTTCGTTATAAAGGCGTAGTCTGTGACCGTTGTGGCGTCGAAGTCACTCGTGCTAAGGTACGTCGTGAGCGTATGGGTCATATTGAGCTGGCAGCTCCAGTTTCACACATATGGTATTTTAAAGGAATCCCTAGCCGTATGGGACTTGTTCTTGACATGTCTCCACGTGCATTGGAAGAAGTTATATACTTCGCATCTTACGTAGTAACTGAAACGGGCGATACAACTTTAGAAAAGAAACAACTTCTTTCTGAAAAGGAATATCGTACATACCGTGAGAAATACGGTAAGAAGTTCCAAGCTGCCATGGGTGCGGAAGCTATTAAAAAACTTTTACAAGATATTGATACGGAAAAGGAAGTAGAGTCGTTGAAAGAGGAGCTTAAAACAGCTCAAGGACAACGCAGGACCCGTGCAATCAAACGCTTGGAAGTGCTTGAAGCATTCCGTAACTCCGGAAATGAGCCTTCATGGATGATCCTGGACGTGCTTCCGGTCATTCCACCGGAACTTCGCCCGATGGTTCAACTTGATGGTGGACGTTTTGCCACATCTGATCTAAATGATTTATATCGCCGTGTTATCAACCGTAATAATCGGTTGAAAAGATTACTGGACCTTGGAGCACCAAGCATTATCGTTCAAAATGAGAAGCGTATGCTACAAGAAGCTGTCGATGCTCTTATCGATAATGGCCGTCGCGGCCGTCCGGTAACTGGACCTGGTAACCGTCCGTTGAAATCTTTATCTCACATGTTAAAAGGTAAACAAGGTCGTTTCCGTCAAAACCTTCTTGGTAAACGTGTTGATTATTCTGGCCGTTCCGTTATCGTAGTTGGACCAAACTTAAAGATGTACCAATGTGGTCTTCCGAAAGAAATGGCGATTGAATTATTCAAACCATTCGTTATGAAGGAACTTGTTCAAAGAGGTCTAGCGCATAACATCAAATCTGCCAAGCGCAAAATTGAACGTTTATCTCCTGAAATATGGGATGTACTAGAAGAAGTCATTAGAGAACATCCAGTACTATTGAACCGTGCACCGACTCTTCACAGACTTGGTATCCAAGCGTTTGAACCAACGTTGGTTGAAGGTCGCGCAATTCGTTTGCATCCGCTCGTATGTACAGCTTACAACGCTGACTTTGACGGTGACCAAATGGCGGTCCACGTTCCTCTATCTTCTGAAGCCCAAGCCGAAGCACGCATGCTTATGCTTGCAGCACAGAACATTTTGAACCCTAAAGATGGTAAACCTGTCGTAACACCTTCTCAAGATATGGTATTAGGTAACTATTACTTAACATTGGAAAGAGAAGGCGCTATCGGAGAGGGTATGATCTTTAAAGATACAAGTGAAGCATTACTTGCATACCAAAATGGATATGTACACCTGCATTCCCGTTGTGGCGTACATGCATCATCACTAAATAATGAAACTTTCACTGAAGCGCAAAACAGCCAACTTCTAATTACGACTGTCGGTAAATTGATCTTCAATGAAATTTTACCAAAATCATTCCCGTATATTAACGAACCAACACGATATAATTTGGAAACGAAAACTCCAGAGAAATATTTTGTGGAAAAAGGCGCTAATATCCCTGAAATGATTAAGGCCCAACCTGCTATTGATCCATTCAAGAAACAAATTCTTGGGAATATCATTGCGGAAGTCTTTAAACGTTTTAAAATTACTGAAACATCCAAAATGCTTGACCGGATGAAAGATCTTGGATTCAAATATTCGACAAAAGCTGGTATTACCGTTGGTGTGGCTGATATTGTCGTTTTAAAAGAAAAACAAGAGATCATCACTGAGGCTCAAACCAAAGTGGATAACGTCTTGAAGCAGTTCAGACGTGGTCTGATTACAGAGGATGAGCGTTATGATCGCGTTATCTCAATTTGGAGTGCTGCCAAGGATACCATCCAGTCCAAACTTATGGACTCACTGGACCGACGCAACCCGATCTTCATGATGAGTGACTCCGGTGCCCGTGGTAATGCTTCCAACTTTACGCAGCTTGCGGGTATGCGAGGTTTGATGGCCAACCCGGCTGGACGTATCATTGAATTACCGATCAAGTCAAGTTTCCGTGAAGGTTTAACAGTGTTGGAGTACTTCATCTCTACACATGGTGCGCGTAAAGGTCTTGCCGATACAGCACTTAAAACAGCCGATTCCGGTTACCTTACCCGTCGACTTGTTGACGTTGCCCAAGATGTCATCATCCGTGATGACGATTGTGGAACGGACCGCGGCTTGAAAATTTCAGCCTTGAGAGAGGGTACTGAAATAATTGAGCATCTTGAAGAGCGCCTAGTAGGCCGTTATGCAAGAAAAGCGATTAAACATCCAGAAACAAATGAAGTGATCGTGGCTGAAAATGATCTTATCACTGAAGATCTTGCTGATTATATTGATTCACTTGGAATTGAAACAGCTTGGATTCGTTCTGCCTTTACATGTAACACCAGCCATGGTGTATGTAAAAAATGTTATGGACGCAACTTGGCTACCGGTCAAGAAGTTGAAGTGGGCGAAGCAGTCGGTATTATCGCCGCTCAATCAATCGGAGAACCTGGTACACAGTTAACGATGCGTACATTCCATACTGGTGGGGTTGCTGGGGACGATATCACTCAAGGTCTTCCTCGTATCCAAGAGATATTTGAAGCGAGAAACCCTAAAGGTCAAGCTGTCATTTCCGAAATCGAAGGAACGATTGTATCGATTAATGAAATTCGGGATAAACAACAGGAAATCGTTGTTCAAGGAGCAGTTGAATCACGCACATATACTGCGCCGTACACAGCGCGCTTAAGAGTAACTGTTGATACGCCTGTCCGTCGTGGTGAAGAGTTAACAGAGGGTTCTATCGATCCGAAAGAATTGCTGAAGGTTACAGATGTACTTACTGTTCAGGAATACCTGCTTCATGAAGTTCAAAAAGTATACCGGATGCAAGGGGTTGAAATCGGTGATAAACACATCGAGGTAATGGTTAGACAAATGATGCGTAAAGTCCGTGTGCTTGACGCAGGTGAAACTGAAGTTCTTCCAGGAACATTATTGGATGTTAACCAGTTCACTACTGCAAACACAGATGCATTGCTGACTAACAAGTTACCTGCTACAGGACGCCCTGTATTACTGGGTATCACGAAAGCATCCCTAGAAACGGATTCCTTCTTGTCCGCCGCGTCATTCCAAGAAACGACTAGAGTCTTGACTGATGCAGCAATAAAAGGAAAACGTGATGAATTGCTTGGACTTAAAGAAAATGTCATCATCGGTAAACTTGTCCCTGCAGGAACAGGAATGCTTAGATACAGAAAAGCAAACCCTGTCGTTGTTGGTGACGAAAGTGCCGATACAGTAACAGTGGATTAAAGGAAAAAGGACCAGCTCAATTAAAACTGAAAACCGCACTCCTGTATTCGAGTGGAGCTGAAGGGTCAGAATTTATTGTGCTGGTCTCTCTTATTACTCAAGGAAGCCTGAAAAGAAGTATGAGGAATGGATATATTACCTCTAGGCAAATTGATAATCTTAATAGAATTATGTAAGGAAAACCTTTTGCTTGAAATATTTTTTATGAAAGAAGTTGACAGTATCCGACTTATAATGATACTATAGCAAAGGTGCTCCTATGTTACCCTGTAACTTTGGAGGATATGGACCATGTCTTATGAAAAAGTAATACAGGCAAAGTCAGTGATTATAGGGACGAAACAAGCAGTTAGAGCTCTTAAAAACAATTTAATTCAAGAAGTTATCATCGCTGATGATGCAGATATATACTTGACTGGGCGTGTCGTTGAGACCGCTAAAGAATTGGATGTTCCTATCACATATGTTGATTCGATGAGAATGCTTGGCAAAGCATGTGGTATTGATGTCGGAGCAGCAACTGTTGCCATTAAAAAGTAAAAATGTTTTTGCAATAATATTTGCAAAGACTTTGTTTTTACCCATTTATGAACCACCTGGATGTGTGGTACTAGAAATGAAAACGTGAAGGGAGGAAAAATGTAATGCCTACTATTAATCAATTAGTGCGTAAAGGACGCGAGTCTAAAGAGGTTAAATCAAAATCTCCAGCACTTAACAAAGGCTACAACAGCTTTAAAAAAGCACAAACTAACGTATCATCTCCGCAAAAACGTGGTGTTTGCACTCGTGTGGGTACTATGACACCGAAAAAACCAAACTCCGCGTTACGTAAATATGCGCGTGTACGTTTAACAAACGGTATCGAGGTAACAGCTTATATCCCAGGTATCGGTCACAACCTACAAGAACACAGCGTGGTTCTTATCCGTGGCGGTCGTGTAAAAGATTTACCAGGAGTACGTTATCACATCGTACGTGGTGCTCTTGATACTGCTGGAGTTAACAATCGTATGCAAGGCCGTTCTAAATACGGTACTAAGCGTCCGAAAGCAGCAAAAAAATAATCTCAAACAAAAATTAAACTTTCTTGAAAGGAGGAAATATAATGCCTCGTAAAGGACCTGTAACGAAAAGAGACGTATTACCAGATCCAATTTATAATTCAAAACTTGTGACTCGCTTAATCAACAAATTAATGGTTGATGGACAAAGAGGTAAATCACAAAAAATTCTTTACTCTGCATTTGATTTAATCAAAGAACGTACTGGCAATGAGTCGATCGAAGTTTTTGATCAAGCACTTAAAAACATCATGCCTGTATTAGAAGTAAAAGCACGCCGTGTGGGTGGAGCTAACTATCAAGTACCAGTTGAGGTGCGTCCAGACCGTAAATCGACTCTAGGACTTCGTTGGTTAGTAAAATACTCTCGCCTTCGTGGAGAAAAAACGATGGAAGAGCGTTTAGCTTATGAAATCATGGATGCTGCTAACAATACTGGAGCAGCAGTTAAGAAACGTGAAGATACACACAAAATGGCTGAAGCTAACAAAGCATTCGCTCATTATCGCTGGTAAGATTAATTACTATAAAATCCTTATAGAAGGAAGGAGAAAGACAAATGGCAAGAGAGTTCTCCTTAGCAAACACTCGTAATATCGGTATCATGGCTCACATCGATGCTGGTAAAACGACAACAACAGAACGTGTTCTATATTACACTGGTAAAATCCATAAAATTGGTGAAACACACGAAGGTGCTTCACAAATGGACTGGATGGAACAGGAACAAGAACGCGGAATCACGATCACATCCGCTGCAACAACTGCACAGTGGAAAGGTCACCGTGTAAACATCATCGATACACCGGGACACGTAGACTTCACAGTTGAAGTTGAACGTTCTTTGCGCGTACTTGATGGAGCTGTAGCTGTACTTGATGCCCAATCAGGTGTTGAGCCTCAAACTGAAACAGTTTGGCGCCAAGCTACAACTTACGGTGTACCACGTGTCGTATTCGTAAATAAAATGGACAAAATCGGTGCAGATTTCCTTTACTCAGTTGGAACTATCATCGACCGTCTACAAGCAAATGCGCACCCAGTTCAGTTACCAATCGGCGCTGAAGATCAATTCTCTGCAATCATTGACCTTATTGAAATGAAAGCTCATTTCTATGGTAATGACCTAGGAACTGATATCTCTGTTGGTGAAATTCCTGAAGAACATCGCGAATTAGCTGAAGAATACCGTGAAAAGCTTGTTGAAGCAGTAGCGGAAGTTAATGAAGACTTAATGGAAAAATACCTTGGCGGCGAAGAAATCAGCGTTGCTGAATTAAAAGCTGCTATTCGTACAGCAACCGTTAACGTTGAATTCTTCCCAGTTATCTGTGGATCAGCTTTCAAAAACAAAGGTGTTCAATTAATGCTTGATAACGTTATCGACTTCCTTCCATCTCCATTGGACGTACCAGCTATTAAAGGTATTCTGCCGGATTCAGAAGAAGAAGTAGAACGTCATTCAGATGATTCTGAACCGTTCTCAGCTTTAGCGTTTAAAGTTATGACTGACCCTTACGTTGGTAAACTTACATTCTTCCGTGTGTACTCAGGTACATTAGAATCAGGATCATATGTAATCAACTCAACCAAAGGTAAACGTGAACGTATTGGACGTATCCTTCAAATGCATGCAAACAGCCGTGAAGAAATCTCAACTGTATACGCAGGGGATATCGCAGCAGCTGTTGGATTGAAAGATACTACAACTGGAGATACACTATGTGATGACAAGAACCAAGTAATTCTTGAATCAATGGTATTCCCAGAGCCGGTTATTTCACTTTCAGTAGAACCGAAATCAAAAGCAGACCAAGACAAAATGTCTCAAGCTTTACAAAAGCTACAAGATGAAGATCCAACATTCCGTGCGCATACTGACCAAGAAACTGGTCAAACGATCATCGCTGGTATGGGTGAACTTCACTTGGACATCCTTGTTGACCGTATGCGTCGCGAATTCAAAGTGGAAGCAAACGTTGGTGCTCCTCAAGTAGCATACCGTGAAACTTTCCGTGGTTCAGCTAAGGTTGAAGGTAAATTCGTTCGCCAATCAGGTGGTCGTGGACAATTTGGACACGTATGGATTGAATTTGGTCCAAACGAAGAAGGTAAAGGATTCGAATTTGAAAATGCTATCGTCGGTGGTGTAGTACCACGTGAATATATCCCTGCTGTACAAGCTGGATTAGTTGATTCACTTGACCGTGGTGTACTTGCTGGTTACCCGCTAGTCGACATCAAAGCAAAATTATTTGACGGTTCTTACCATGACGTTGACTCCAACGAAATGGCATTTAAAATTGCTGCATCAATGGCACTTAAAAATGCTGCTTCTAAGTGTAAACCGGTTATCCTTGAACCAATCATGAAAGTAGAAGTAGTTATTCCTGAAGATTATCTAGGCGACATCATGGGAGATATCACTTCTCGTCGTGGTCGTGTAGAAGGTATGGAAGCTCGCGGTAACACGCAAATGGTTAAAGCGATGGTTCCACTATCTGAAATGTTCGGATATGCTACATCTCTACGTTCTAACACACAAGGACGCGGAACATTCTCTATGCACTTCGACCATTATGAAGAAGTACCTAAGAGCATTTCTGAAGAGATCATCAAAAAAAATAAAGGTGAATAATTGATTTTCATCTCTTATTAAAGTATAACTATCTTATGTAAGCTGTGATGGAAGAATTAGTCTTCTTTCACAGCCCTATATACTTAATCTTTTATTTATAATTTTAAGGAGGAATTCCTAATGGGAAAAGCTAAATTTGATCGTTCAAAACCGCACGTTAACGTTGGAACAATTGGTCACGTCGACCATGGTAAAACAACTCTAACAGCTGCAATCACAACTGTACTTGCTAAAACTGGTGGAGCAGAAGCTCGCGCTTATGACCAAATCGATGGTGCTCCAGAAGAAAGAGAACGTGGTATCACAATCTCTACTGCACACGTTGAGTACGAAACAGCTACTCGTCACTATGCACACGTTGACTGCCCAGGACATGCTGACTATGTTAAAAACATGATCACTGGTGCTGCACAAATGGACGGCGGAATCCTAGTAGTATCTGCTGCTGATGGCCCAATGCCACAAACTCGTGAGCACATCCTTCTTTCTCGTCAAGTAGGTGTACCATTCCTAGTAGTATTCATGAACAAATGCGACATGGTTGATGACGAAGAACTTCTTGAATTAGTAGAAATGGAAATTCGTGACCTTCTTTCTGAATATGAATTCCCTGGCGATGACATTCCAGTTATCAAAGGATCTGCACTAAAAGCTCTTCAAGGAGAAGCTGCTTGGGAAGAAAAAATTCATGAATTAATGACAGCTGTTGACGAGTATATCCCAGAACCAACTCGTGACACTGACAAACCATTCATGATGCCAGTTGAGGATGTATTCTCTATCACTGGTCGTGGTACAGTTGCTACTGGCCGTGTTGAGCGTGGACAAGTTAAAGTCGGTGACGTTGTTGACATCATCGGTTTCAACGAAGAGTCTAAACCAACAACTGTAACAGGTGTTGAAATGTTCCGTAAACTTCTTGACTATGCTGAAGCTGGTGACAACATCGGTGCACTTCTTCGTGGTGTATCCCGTGAAGATATCCAACGTGGACAAGTACTTGCTAAACCAGGTACAATCACTCCACACACAAAGTTCAAAGCTGAAGTTTATGTTCTATCTAAAGAAGAAGGTGGACGTCACACTCCATTCTTTACAAACTACCGTCCTCAGTTCTACTTCCGTACAACTGACGTAACTGGTATTTGTAACCTTCCAGAAGGCGTAGAAATGGTTATGCCTGGAGACAACATCGAAATGACTGTAGAACTTATCGCTCCAATCGCTATCGAAGAAGGTACTAAATTCTCTATCCGTGAGGGTGGACGTACTGTAGGCGCTGGCGTCGTTGCTACAATCACTGAGTAATTAATTCTTAAATGAATATTGGAAGGGACGCCTTCCGGGAAAAGCAGATGGGACGCCATCTGCTTTTTTTCTATTTTAGAGGACTTTTCATGTTTACTTCTATAATATCCATATCCACTGAAAAATGGATGTATTCCAAAGTGAATGTTGTTGATTTATCAAATGAAGAAAATGGATATGAAAGACCGTGTAGAATGTACTTGTAAATACTTGAGATAGTATGTATAATAATAAAAGTGTGTTGCACAAGAAAAATTTAAGTATAACTTGCATTCTACTTGTGCTTTATGTATAATAGACAATGTTGGTCTTTGACTGCGATGATATGGAAGGTTGCTGACACACCCGGCCGCTTTGCCATGGCGAGTGTGTGGGAAATTTCCATTGAGAAGGTCTATTTTAAAATAGGCGAAAAGGAGGGAAAATTATGGCAAAACAAAAAATTCGTATCCGTTTAAAAGCATATGATCACAGAATTCTTGATCAATCTGCTGAGAAAATTGTTGAAACTGCAAAACGTTCTGGTGCGGCTGTATCTGGTCCGATTCCATTGCCTACTGAAAGATCGGTTTACACGATCCTACGTGCGGTTCATAAATACAAAGACTCTCGTGAACAATTCGAAATGCGTACGCATAAACGTCTAATCGACATCGTTAATCCAACTCCACAAACAGTTGATTCATTGATGCGTTTAGATTTACCATCAGGCGTTGACATTGAAATCAAATTATAATTCATATAAATATGAACAATTACTCTAGGAGGTGTGACTTATGACCAAAGGAATCTTAGGAAGAAAAATCGGTATGACTCAAGTTTTTGCTGAAAACGGCGAACTTATCCCGGTAACAGTTATCGAAGCTGCTAATAACGTGGTTCTTCAAAAGAAAACTGTTGAAACTGATGGCTATGAAGCAGTTCAAGTTGGTTTTGAAAACAAACGTGAAAAGCTTTCTAACAAACCTGAAAAGGGACATGTTGAAAAAGCAAATACTACTCCTAAGCGCTTCATTCGCGAATTCCGCGGAACGGATCTTACAGAATATGAGATCGGTCAAGAAGTCAATGTTAGTATTTTCGCTGAAGGCGATTTAGTAGATGTTTCAGGAATTTCAAAAGGTAAAGGTTTCCAAGGCGCTATCAAACGTCACGGACAATCTCGCGGACCGATGACTCATGGTTCTCGTTACCACCGTCGCCCAGGTTCAATGGGTCCTGTAGCTCCAAACCGCGTATTCAAAGGTAAATTATTACCAGGACGTATGGGTGGGGAACAAATTACTGTTCAAAACTTGGCTATCGTTAAAGTTGATGTTGAACGTAACCTGCTATTGATCAAAGGTAATGTACCTGGTGCTAGAAAAGCATTGATCAAAGTTAAAACTGCTGTTAAAGCAAAGTAATTTCTGAGAAAGGAGGAGCAATAGAATGCCAAAAGTTACATTGTTCAACCAAACAGGTTCACAAGTTGGCGACATCGAACTAAATGAAGCCATCTTTGGTATTGAACCTAATAATCATGTATTATTTGAAGCAATCATTATGCAACGAGCTTCCTTGCGTCAAGGAACTCATAAAGTTAAAAACCGTTCTGAAGTTGCAGGCGGTGGACGTAAACCTTGGAAACAAAAAGGAACTGGACGTGCGCGTCAAGGTTCTATCCGTTCTCCACAATGGCGTGGCGGTGGCGTTGTTTTTGGACCAACTCCAAGATCTTACGCTTACAAGCTACCTAAAAAGGTGCGTCGTTTAGCTATTAAATCTGCATTGTCTGCAAAGGCATTGGAAGAGAACATTTTGGTACTTGAAAGCTTGTCTTTCGAAGCTCCAAAAACAAAAGAATTTGTAGCAGTACTTAATAACCTTTCTATTGATACTAAAACGTTGATTGTTACTGACGGATTAGATGAGAAAGTTGCTCTTTCTGCACGTAACATCCCTGGTGTTACTGTAGTTGAAGCTGTTGGTCTTAATGTTCTTGATGTTGTATCACACAACAAATTGATCTTGACTAAATCAGCTGTCGAAAAAGTAGAGGAGGTGCTTGCATAATGGATGCACGCGATATCATTAAGCGCCCCGTAATCACTGAACGCTCTTCAGACATAATGGCTGAAAAAAAATATACTTTTGAAGTTGATGTTAGAGCTAACAAAACTCAAGTTAAAGATGCTGTTCAAGAAATTTTCGGCGTTAAAGTTGAGAAAGTAAACATCATGAACTACAAAGGTAAATTTAAACGTATGGGCAAACATGCAGGCTATACTAACAAGCGCCGTAAAGCAATTGTTAAATTAACTGCTGACAGCAAAGAAATCGAGCTTTTCGAGGCTTAATTCATTAGAGAAGGAGGGAAATACAAATGGCGATTAAGAAGTATAAACCTACCTCTAACGGTCGACGTAATATGACAACTTCCGATTTTGCTGAGATTACTACAGACAAACCGGAAAAATCATTACTTGCTCCTTTACACAGTAAAGGCGGCCGTAATAACCAAGGTAAGTTAACAGTTCGTCATCAAGGTGGCGGCCACAAGCGTCAATACCGTATCATCGATTTCAAACGGAATAAAGATGGTATACCAGGACGCGTTGCTACTATTGAGTACGATCCAAATCGTTCTGCAAACATTGCATTAATTAATTACGTTGATGGAGAAAAACGTTATATCCTAGCTCCGAAAAACCTAGAAGTAGGTTTGGAAATCATGTCAGGTCCAGAAGCTGACATTAAAGTGGGTAACGCACTTCCTCTTATTAACATCCCAGTTGGTACAGTAATTCATAACATCGAACTTAAACCAGGAAAAGGTGGACAATTAGTCCGTTCAGCAGGAACATCTGCTCAAGTACTTGGTAAAGAAGGTCGTTATGTACTTGTACGTTTAAACTCAGGTGAGGTTCGTATGATTCTTGCTACTTGCCGTGCTACAATCGGTCAAGTTGGTAATGAACAACATGAACTTATCAACATTGGTAAAGCTGGTCGTAACCGTTGGTTAGGTAAACGCCCAACAGTTCGTGGATCAGTAATGAACCCGAACGATCACCCGCATGGTGGTGGTGAAGGTAAAGCTCCAATCGGACGTAAATCACCAATGTCTCCATGGGGTAAACCTACTCTTGGATTCAAAACTCGTAAGAAGAAAAACAAATCCGATAAATTTATCGTACGTCGTCGTAAAAAATAACGGGATTGACCTACGGTTCATATATAGAACCGTAGAACAGTCACGAAGGGAGGTACTCGCATGGGTCGTAGCTTAAAAAAAGGGCCTTTTGTTGATGATCATTTATTGGTAAAAGTTGAAAAATTAAATGAAGCTGACAAGAAACAGGTAGTAAAAACTTGGTCTCGTCGCTCAACAATCTTCCCGCAATTCATCGGACATACAATCGCTGTTTATGACGGTCGTAAGCATGTGCCGGTTTATGTAACAGAAGATATGGTAGGTCACAAACTAGGCGAATTCGCGCCTACACGCACTTATAAAGGTCACGCAAGTGATGACAAGAAAACAAGACGTTAATGAGAGGAGGGCATCTCATGCAAGCAAAAGCTGTCGCTAGAACAGTTCGTATTGCTCCTCGTAAAGTGCGTTTAGTCGCAGATTTAATTCGAGGAAAACAAGTAGGTGAAGCAGTAGCGATTCTTCGCTTAACACCAAAATCTGCTTCTCCAGTCGTAGAAAAGATTCTGAAATCTGCTATCGCAAATGCAGAACATAACTACGAAATGGATATCAATAACCTAGTCGTTTCAGAGGCATACGTTAACGAAGGACCAACATTAAAACGTTTCCGTCCTCGCGCTCAAGGTCGTGCGAGTGCAATTAACAAACGTACTAGTCATATTACAATCGTTGTATCAGAAAAGAAGGAGGGGTAATCTGTGGGTCAAAAGGTAAATCCAGTCGGTTTGCGTATCGGGATCATCCGTGATTGGGAATCCAAATGGTACGCTGATAAAGACTACGCAGTTCTTTTGCATGAAGACCTTAAAGTTCGTGAGTATATCGCGAAACGTTTAAGTGATGCTTCTGTATCCAAAGTTGAAATCGAACGTGCAGCTAACCGTATCAATGTATCTGTTCACACTGCTAAACCAGGAATGGTTATCGGTAAGGGCGGTACTGAAGTTGAAGCACTTCGTAAAGCTTTGAACCAGTTAACTGGCAAAAGAGTTCATATCAATATCATTGAAATTAAAAGAGCAGATCTTGACGCAAAATTGGTTGCTGAAAACATCGCTCGTCAATTAGAAAACCGTGTTTCATTCCGTCGTGCTCAAAAACAAGCTATCCAACGTACTATGCGTTCTGGCGCACAAGGAATCAAAACTCAGGTTTCTGGTCGTCTTGGCGGTGCTGATATTGCTCGTGCTGAACATTACAGCGAAGGAACAGTTCCACTTCACACACTTCGTGCTGACATAGATTATGCTCATGCTGAAGCAGATACTACTTACGGTAAGCTAGGCGTGAAAGTTTGGATCTACCGTGGAGAAGTTCTTCCTACTAAGAAGAAATCTGAGGAAGGAGGAAAATAATATGTTATTGCCAAAACGCGTAAAATACCGTCGTGAACACCGCGGTAAGATGAGAGGGATGGCTAAGGGCGGCACTGAAGTTCATTTTGGAGAATTTGGACTTCAAGCTCAAGAAGCTTCCTGGATCACTAACCGCCAAATCGAAGCAGCTCGTATTGCGATGACTCGTTATATGAAACGTGGAGGAAAAGTTTGGATCAAAATTTTCCCAAGCAAACCTTACACAGCTAAGCCGCTTGAAGTACGGATGGGTTCCGGTAAAGGTGCTCCTGAAGGTTGGGTAGCAGTTGTTAAACCGGGCAAAGTATTGTTTGAAATCTCTGGTGTATCTGAAGAGGTGGCAAGAGAAGCATTGCGCCTTGCAGCACACAAACTTCCAATCAAATGCAAGTTTGTAAAAAGAGAGGAAATTGGTGGTGAAACAAATGAAAGCTAATGAAATCAAAGATCTAACCACTGCTGAAATTGAACAAAAACTAAAATCTCTTAAAGAAGAACTATTTAATCTTCGTTTCCAGTTAGCTACTGGACAACTTGAAAATACAGCTCGCATCCGTGAAGTTCGCAAATCGATTGCTCGTATGAAAACAGTTGTTCGTCAAAGAGAGATCGGTGTCACTAATCGATAATGAATGGAGGTTTGCAGAATGAGCGAACGCAACCAACGCAAAATCTACACTGGCCGCGTAGTATCCGATAAAATGGATAAAACAGTAACAGTTGTTGTAGAAACCTATAAAAAGCATTCTTTATACGGTAAACGCGTGAAATACTCTAAAAAGTTAAAAGCTCATGACGAGCTAAACGAAGCTAAAGCAGGCGACGTAGTACGTATCATGGAAACTCGTCCACTTTCAGCTACAAAGCGCTTCCGTCTTGTAGAAGTAGTAGAAAAAGCAGTAATCATTTAATATAGTTCGGATTAAGCTAATTCCGAAGGGAGGTACCGTACATGATTCAACAAGAATCTCGTTTAAAAGTCGCTGACAATTCAGGTGCTCGTGAAGTGCTAACAATTAAAGTCCTAGGTGGTTCTGGCCGTAAAACTGCAAACATCGGTGATGTCATCGTTTGTACAGTTAAACAGGCAACACCAGGAGGCGTTGTTAAAAAAGGTGAAGTCGTTAAGGCTGTTGTTGTCCGTACAAAACGTGGTATGCGTCGTCCTGACGGTTCTTACATTCGTTTTGATGAAAACGCATGTGTAATTATCCGTGACGATAAGAGCCCACGTGGAACTCGTATTTTTGGACCTGTTGCTCGTGAATTACGTGACAATAGTTTCATGAAGATCGTTTCTCTAGCTCCAGAAGTTCTATAATATGTAAAAATTGTATAAAGCCTTTCAAGGAGGTGCCAAGCTAATGCATGTTAAAAAAGGTGACAAAGTCGTAGTCATCTCTGGTAAGGACAAAGGCAAACAAGGAACAATTCTTGAAGCATATCCGAAACAAAATCGTGTGCTTGTTGAAGGAATTAACATCGTGAAAAAGCATTCCAAGCCATCTCAAATTAATCCACAAGGTGGAATTATCAGCAGAGAAGCTGCTATTCACGTATCCAATGTAATGCCACTTGATCCTAAATCAGGTAAACCGACTCGTGTTGGATATAAGATTGAAAATGGTAAAAAAGTACGCGTAGCTAAAATATCAGGTGAATCTTTAGATAAATAAGTCATAAATGAAGGGAGGTACACTAAGCAATGAGCCGCCTTAAAGAAAAATTCAGAAGTGAAATTACACCATCATTGATGGGTAAATTCAACTATCAATCAGTAATGCAAGTACCAAACATTGAGAAAATCGTTATTAACATGGGTGTGGGTGACGCAGTATCTAACTCAAAAGCTTTAGATACAGCTGTTGAAGAACTTACATTGATCACTGGTCAAAAACCAGTTATAACAAAAGCTAAAAAATCAATCGCAGGCTTCCGTTTGCGTGAAGGTATGCCTATCGGAGCGAAAGTTACATTACGTGGAGAGCGTATGTATCAATTCCTTGATAAGCTAGTATCTGTATCTTTACCACGTGTACGTGATTTCCGCGGCGTTTCAAAGAAATCCTTTGACGGACGTGGGAACTATACATTAGGTGTTAAAGAACAACTTATCTTCCCTGAGATTGATTACGATAAAGTGAGCAAAGTTCGTGGTATGGATATCGTTATCGTAACGACTGCCAACACTGACGAAGAAGCTCGTGAACTACTTACTCAAGTTGGAATGCCGTTCCAAAAGTAATCTCTAAATAAAGGGAGGCGAAATCGTGGCTAAAAAGTCTATGATCGTAAAGCAAAAACGCGAACAAAAGTTTAAAGTACAAGAATATACACGTTGCGAACGTTGCGGACGTCCACATTCTGTATTACGTAAATTTAAACTTTGTCGTATTTGTTTCCGCGAACTTGCATATAAAGGACAAATTCCTGGCGTTAAAAAAGCTAGCTGGTAAAACCCGAGTTTGGGAAGGAGGTAAAATATAATGGTCATGACAGATCCTATTGCAGATATGCTTACTCGCATCCGTAATGCGAATATGGTTCGTCACGAAAAACTAGAAGTTCCTGCTTCAAAGATCAAGAAAGAAATTGCTGAGATCTTAAAGCGTGAAGGCTTCGTACGTGACTTTGAATTAATCGAAGACAACAAACAAGGTATCATCCGTATCTTCTTAAAATACGGTGCAAACAACGAACGTGTTATCACTGGTCTAAAACGTATCAGCAAACCTGGTTTGCGTGTATATGCAAAAACTGGAGAGGTACCACGCGTTCTTAACGGTTTAGGTATCGCAGTTGTTTCTACTTCTCACGGAGTTTTAACAGACAAGGAAGCTCGCTCTAAACAAGTTGGCGGAGAAGTTTTAGCATACGTTTGGTAATACATTTTCACAAGAATGGAGGTGCACAATATGTCTCGTATAGGTAAAAAACCTATTGAAATCCCTGCAGGCGTAACAGTTACTGTTAACGGAAGTGAAGTAACTGTTAAAGGACCTAAAGGTGAATTAACTAGATCATTCAATCCTGATCTTACAATCGTTGTTGAAGAGAACGTGTTAACTGTAACACGTCCGTCTGACGAGAAGGCTCACCGTTCTTTACACGGAACTACTCGCGCACTTATCTCTAACATGGTTGAAGGTGTATCAACAGGATTTGTAAAATCACTTGAACTTATTGGGGTTGGGTACCGTGCACAAAAGCAAGGTACTAAGCTTATCCTTAACGTTGGATATTCCCACCCTGTAGAAATAGAACCAGAAGCGGGCGTTGAAGTCGAAGTTCCTTCTAATACAAAAGTAATCATCAAAGGTGCAAACAAAGAACGCGTAGGAGCTCTAGCAGCTAATATCCGTGATGTTCGCCCACCTGAACCGTATAAAGGTAAAGGTATTCGTTACGAAGGCGAATTCGTTCGTCGTAAAGAAGGTAAAACTGGTAAGTAATGCCGCATAAGTAAACGAAAGGAGTGACGTAAATGATTACGAAGCTTGATAAAAATGCTACTCGTCAGAAAAGACATGCACGTGTACGTGCTAAGCTTTCTGGAACAGAAGCTCGTCCTCGTTTAAATGTGTTTCGTTCAAACAAACACATTTACGCACAATTAATTGACGATGCACAAGGCGTAACATTAGCAAGTGCTTCAACTCTTGATAAAGAGATCAGTATCGAAGCTAGTAGCAATGCTGAAGCAGCTCAAAAAGTTGGCGAACTTATTGCGAAACGTGCTGTTGAAAAAGGTTTCAAAGCTGTGGTATTTGACCGCGGTGGTTACCTCTTCCATGGTCGTGTTAAAGCATTGGCTGACGCTGCTCGTGAAAACGGCTTAGAATTTTAATGGATAAGGAGGGACATAACAGATGCGTAGCATTGATCCTAATAAATTAGAACTTGAAGAACGCGTAGTTACAGTAAATCGTGTAGCTAAAGTTGTTAAAGGCGGACGTCGTTTCCGTTTCACTGCACTAGTTGTTGTTGGTGATAAAAATGGTCATGTTGGATTTGGTACTGGTAAAGCTCAAGAAGTTCCGGATGCTATCCGTAAAGCTATTGAGGATGCTAAGAAAAATCTAATTACAGTACCAATGGTTGGAACTACAATTCCTCACCTTGTGAACGGTCGCTATGGCGCAGGTCACATTCTATTGAAACCAGCTTCTGAAGGTACAGGAGTAATTGCTGGTGGTCCTGTTCGTGCGGTACTTGAATTAGGCGGAGTTAGCGATATCTTGTCTAAATCACTAGGTACTAATACACCTATTAATATGGTTCGCGCAACACTTGAAGGATTGAAGCAATTGAAACGTGCTGAAGACGTAGCTAAGTTACGTGGAAAATCAGTACAAGAACTGTTAGGATAAGGAGGGAAATCGAATTATGGCTAATAAATTAGAAATTACCCTCACTCGCAGCTTGATTGGTCGTCCAGAAGATCAACGTGTTACAGTTAACACTTTGGGTTTACGCAAAATGCATCAAACGGTTACTCATGAAGATAACCCTGCGATTCGCGGTATGATTACCAAAGTTGCTCATCTTGTTACTGTAAAAGAACAATAAAATAATTTTTAACTTAACAAGGAGGTGCCAACATGAAACTTCATGAGTTAAAAGCTGCAGAAGGTTCTCGTAAAGAACGTAAACGTAAAGGTCGCGGTATTGGATCTGGTAACGGTAAAACAGCAGGTAAAGGACATAAAGGACAAAACGCTCGCTCCGGCGGCGGTGTGCGTCTTGGATTTGAAGGGGGACAAACTCCTCTATTCAGACGTCTACCTAAACGTGGATTTACCAACATCAACCGTAAAGACTATGCTATCGTGAATCTCGATACGTTAAATCTTTTCGAAGACGGTACTGAAGTAACACCAGCTCTTTTACTTGAGACTGGAGTTGTAAGTAAAGAAAAAGCAGGAATCAAAATTCTTGCCAAAGGAAGCATTGAGAAAAAGCTTACTGTTAAAGCTCACAAATTCTCGTCTACTGCTAAAGAAGCTATCGAAGCTGCTGGCGGTAATACAGAGGTGATCTAATGTTTCGCACGATCTCCAATTTTATGCGCGTGGGTGAAATAAGGAATAAGATTATTTTTACCCTTCTAATGTTAATCGTCTATCGCATCGGTACATTTATACCTGTACCGCATGTGAATGCCGATTTTCTCGCTGAACAGGACCAGCTGAGCGTCATCGGTCTTTTAAATACCTTTGGCGGCGGAGCACTACAAAACTTTTCCATATTAGCGATGGGTATCATGCCATACATCACGGCATCTATCATCGTTCAACTATTACAGATGGATGTTGTTCCTAAGTTCACTGAATGGTCTAAACAAGGAGAAGCAGGGCGCCGTAAATTAGCTCAATTCACTCGTTACTTCACTATTATCCTAGGATTCATCCAAGCTTTGGGTATGTCTTATGGGTTCAATAATATGTCAGGTGGCCAGTTGATTGAAAATCCTGGAATTGCAACATACTTGCTTATTGCGACTGTCTTAACGGCAGGAACAGCTTTTCTTTTGTGGTTAGGGGAGCTGATCACTGCTAAGGGTGTGGGTAATGGGATTTCCATCATAATCTTTGCTGGTATCGTAGCTAGTTTGCCAACTACGGCAAATCAGATCTACGCCCAACAATTTGAAAATGCCGGGGATCAATTATTCTTACGAATCATAACGATTATCCTCATTGTTTTAGCAGTATTAGCAATCGTGGTTGCTGTCATCTTCATTCAGCAGGCATTACGAAAAATTCCTATTCAGTATGCGAAACGTGCTGCGGTAGGTCGTACACAAATGGGTGGCCAGTCTACACATTTACCATTGAAAGTAAATGCTGCGGGGGTTATTCCGGTAATCTTTGCAATGGCATTTATCATTACTCCCACTACAATCGCTTCTTTCTTCGGAAAGAACAGCGTCACTAGTTGGATATCAACAAATCTTGATTACACCAAGCCAATTGGTATGATCATTTATGTTGCTCTTATCATTGCTTTTGCGTATTTTTATGCATTCATTCAGGTTAACCCTGAACAAATGGCAGAGAATTTGAAAAAGCAAGGTGGCTATGTGCCGGGGATTCGTCCAGGTAAGAGTACACAAGAATATTTAACACGTGTTTTATACCGATTAACGTTTGTAGGCTCTATATTCTTAGCCATCATTGCCGTTTTACCGGTATTTTTCATTAAGCTTGCTGATCTACCTCAATCTGCACAGATTGGTGGCACTAGTTTGCTAATCGTAGTGGGGGTTGCCCTTGATACGATGAAGCAACTGGAATCACAACTTGTGAAGAGACACTATAAAGGCTTTATAAAGTAATGAGTTTTGGGAACGGTTTGTTCCCTTTACCCATTATAGAGTTTGAGGGGGAAGAAAATTGAATCTAGTGTTAATGGGTCTGCCGGGTGCTGGTAAGGGCACTCAAGCTGAACAAATCGTAGAAAAATATAATATCCCTCATATTTCTACTGGAGATATGTTCCGAACAGCTATCAAAGATGGAACAGAATTAGGTCTAAAGGCAAAATCATTCATGGACAAAGGCGAATTGGTACCTGATGAAGTTACCATTGGCATTGTACGTGAACGTTTAAGCAAGGAAGACTGCCTAAAGGGTTTTTTGCTTGATGGATTTCCACGTACTGTGGCACAGGCAGAGGCACTTGAAAGCATTCTTACTGATTTAGATCGAAAAATAAATTTTGTCATTAATATCGATGTGGATAAAAGCATCTTAATGGAAAGATTGACAGGACGTCGTATTTGCAAATCATGTGGTGCGACATATCATCTTGTATTCAATCCTCCTGCTAAAGATGATGTTTGCGACCGCTGTGGCGGAGAATTATATCAACGTGCTGACGATAATGAAGAAACGGTTCAAAATCGCTTAGATGTGAATTTGAAACAAACCAAGCCACTTCTTGATTTCTACGGAGACAAAGGATACTTGGTCAACATTAATGGACAGCAAGATATTAATAAGGTATTTGAAAATATCGATGTGTTATTAGGTGCTTTACAAAATTAATCATTCGTATTGATTAATGAAATTCATACCATTTTTATATCTTACTAGTTAAACTTGGTGCATTCCTTTAATACAAAGGGTATAATGGATTTCGCGAGAGCATTCGCACATTTATTAATCAGGTTCTTGTACTTGGTATTCCCTGAATTGGGCGATTACTTTTTAAGTGATCTTCATGGACATATCCGGTCGGCAAAATTGATGAAGAAATGCAGTGACTCTATTGGGATTCCTAAAGAGTCGTGATATAGAGGGTTGAAAGAAGCTATGTCAGGCGTGCGCCTTTCAAACATCTCCCATGCTATTCAAACCTATGTCGAGACTAATTGCTTCTCTATTCGAGAGTATGTCGGTCACGGAATCGGTCAAGACTTACATGAGGACCCATAAAATCCTCATTTCGGTCCAACTGATAAAGGTCCTCAGTTAAAGCCTGGTTCTACAAAATGGTGAATACTTGATGCAGAATTGTAAGACTTATGAGGATAATTGGACTGTAGTAATGTTGACGGAAAGATGTGTACCTTTAATAGGTTCACGCATAGAGAAGGGAGAATCACTTTAATGGCGAAAGATGATGTAATTGAAGTAGAAGGCACAGTACAAGAGACTTTGCCAAATGCAATGTTTAAGGTAGAATTAGAAAATGGTCATACTGTTTTAGCTCATGTATCCGGTAAAATTCGTATGCACTTTATTCGCATTTTGCCTGGAGATAAAGTTACGGTTGAGCTTTCCCCGTATGATCTAACTCGCGGCAGAATCACATACCGGTTCAAATAATCCGGTTACGCTCCGATCTGTATAAGGAGGTTAGATAGCAATGAAAGTCAGACCATCAGTCAAACCAATCTGCGAAAAGTGTAAAGTTATCCGCAGAAAAGGTAAAGTTATGGTTATTTGCGAAAACCCTAAACATAAACAAAAACAAGGCTAAATAGAAGGAGGTGCACTCAAGCATGGCACGTATTGCTGGAGTAGATATTCCCCGTGACAAACGTATTGTTATCTCATTAACATATATATATGGTATTGGAAAACAAACAGCGATGAAAGTTCTTGCAGAAGCAGGCGTTTCTGAAGAAACTCGCGTTCGTGACTTAACGGAAGACGAATTGAATAAAATTCGTGATATCATTGACAAGCTTAAAGTAGAAGGCGACCTTCGTCGTGAAATCTCCCTAAACATCAAACGTTTAATGGAAATCGGTTCTTACCGTGGTTTACGTCACCGTCGTGGTCTTCCTGTCCGCGGTCAAAATACAAAAAACAATGCTCGTACGCGTAAAGGACCTCGTCGTACTGTAGCTAACAAGAAAAAATAATTAGTAAAGGAGGTTACTTTTCATGGCACGTAAAACTAATACACGTAAACGTCGTGTGAAAAAGAATATAGAAACTGGTATTGCACATATTCGTTCAACTTTCAATAACACTATCGTTACGATCACTGACTCTCATGGTAATGCTATTTCTTGGTCAAGTGCTGGAGCTCTAGGATTCCGTGGATCTCGTAAATCCACTCCATTTGCTGCACAAATGGCTGCTGAAACAGCTGCTAAAACATCAATTGAACATGGTATGAAAACTCTTGAAGTTACAGTTAAAGGACCTGGTGCTGGACGTGAAGCTGCTATTCGTGCACTTCAAGCTGCTGGCCTAGAAGTAACTGCAATTAAAGATGTAACTCCAGTTCCACATAACGGATGCCGTCCACCAAAACGTCGCCGTGTTTAATTTTTCTGTATAGATTTTGTATTCCTGTCAATAATGGGATATAATACTGAGTTTGCGTTCTTACAGAGGATTAATTTTCAGTTGTTGCGCACAGCGGGAACGTATACATGGGGAATTTCGGTTTAAGTGACTTAGTTTACTTACCGGGGTTTTGACGTTTTGAAGGAGGGTTTATTGATGATCGAAATAGAAAAACCAAAAATCGAAACGGTTGAAATCAACGACGATACCAAATTCGGTAAATTCGTCGTAGAGCCACTAGAGCGTGGGTATGGTACTACATTGGGTAACTCCTTACGTCGTATCCTTTTATCCTCACTCCCAGGTGCTGCTGTCACAGCTATACAAATTGATGGAGTGCTACATGAGTTCTCAACAATTGAAGGCGTCGTGGAAGATGTAACATCTATCATTCTTAATGTGAAAAAACTAGCTCTTAAGATTTACTCTGATGAAGAGAAGACGCTGGAAATTGACGTTCAAGGTGACGGAGTCATCACGGCTGCTGATATCACTCATGATAGTGATGTAGAAATTCTTAATCCGGATTTATATATTGCTACAATTGGTAAAAACGGTCATATGCGTATGCGTTTATCTGCACGTCGCGGCCGCGGCTACACTCCTGCTGTTCAAAACAAGAGAGAAGATCAGCCAATTGGTGTAATTCCAATCGATGCTCTTTACACTCCAGTTTCACGCGTATCTTTCCAAGTTGAAAATACACGTGTTGGACAGTTGTCTAACTTTGACAAGTTAACGTTCGATGTTTGGACTGATGGCAGTACGGGTCCGCAAGAAGCGGTAGCACTTGGAGCTAAGATTTTAACAGAGCATTTAAATATCTTTGTTGGGTTAACCGATGAAGCTCAAAATGCTGAAATCATGGTTGAAAAAGAAGAAGATCAAAAAGAAAAAGTTCTTGAGATGACGATCGAAGAATTAGACCTTTCTGTTCGTTCTTACAACTGCTTGAAACGTGCTGGAATCAATACCGTTCAAGAGCTAGCTCATAAAACGGAAGAAGATATGATGAAAGTACGTAATCTAGGCCGTAAATCACTTGAAGAAGTGAAAGCGAAACTAGAAGAATTAGGCTTAGGTCTTCGTAAAGACGACTGATAACATGGCGGAATCAATCCATTATGTTGTGAGCCTTGTTTAGACACACAATATAGAACTTCAACAAAGGAGGGAATCTCTAATGGGTTACAGAAAGTTAGGACGCACTAGCGCACAACGTAAAGCATTACTTCGTGATTTAGCTACGGATCTTATTATCCATGAGCGCATTGAAACTACTGAAGCACGTGCAAAGGAATTACGTTCTGTAGTAGATAAAATGATCACTCTTGGTAAACGTGGTGACTTGCATGCACGCCGTCAAGCTGCATCATTCATCCGTAACGAAATCGCTGACGCTGAGAATGGCACAGATGCCCTTCAAAAACTATTCAGTGACGTGGCTCCACGTTATGAAGAACGTCAAGGTGGATACACTCGTATCATGAAAGTTGGTCCACGCCGCGGTGACGGTGCACCAGTCGTGGTTATTGAATTAGTTTAATAACAACGATGAAAAAGGGCGGGACAAATGAATAAACTCACTTGTTCTATGCCCTTTTTCTTTTTTTAAAATAGAAATTCTGTTATTTAGAAATTCGCATTGAGTGTTACGATGGCTGGCGGAACCTGTTTATACAGGGAGCCTTCACGTCTAGCTCAAGCATCCCTTCCCGCTTTTGATAAGCGATTATAAGATAACCTGTTTTTCGTAACAGGCCCGCTGTAAGCTGCTCTTAATTTACCGAAAATTCTTTCGGTGGAAGGGGTGCAGCGTTTTTTTATATTTTCAGAAGAAATACCACTATGTTTATGTTGATTGAGCAGAGTTTAGATTAGACGAGTGCAGTCGAGGATGAGGAGGGCCACATGGGGAAGAAGCTGGTTTCTTTAAAAAATATTATTTTTAAATATGAGGGTCAGTCTCGAAACGCCTTGGATGATGTTTCATTTGATATTCATCAGGGGGAGTGGCTTGCGATTGTCGGGCATAATGGTTCTGGCAAGTCGACATTAGCGAAGTTACTGAATGGACTTCAGTTCGCTAACTCAGGTACCATTACGATTAATGATCAACTATTGACGGAAGAAACCGTTTGGGATGCGCGCCAAAAAATTGGCATGGTTTTTCAAAACCCAGATAATCAATTTGTAGGCACTACAGTTCAGGATGATGTGGCTTTTGGTTTAGAAAACGCCGGTGTTTCTCAGCAGGTTATGGTGGAGCGTGTTCATGGTGCGTTAAATAAGGTTAAAATGAATGCCTTTCTTAATCAAGAGCCGCACCATCTATCCGGCGGTCAAAAGCAAAGAGTGGCCATAGCAGGTGTAATAGCCTTGCAGCCAGACATAATCATCTTAGATGAAGCAACCTCCATGCTTGACCCAAGAGGCCGTGAAGAAGTGCTTGAAACAGTTAGGGAGTTAAAACAGGAAAACGAGATTACCGTCATATCAATCACCCATGATCTTGAGGAAGCTGCGAAAGCTGATCGAATGATAGTCATGAACCAAGGTCGGTTATATCGTGAAGGACCGCCTCAGGATATTTTTGAATTAGAGGAAGAATTAATTGCTCTTGGTCTGGATATTCCCTTTTCAGTGAAACTTACCAAAGAGTTACAAAAAAATGGTGTTCGTGTGGTTGATGGGCATTTGACAGAGGAAGAGTTGGTGAAGGATTTATGCGAATTACACTCGATGATGTAGAATACCGCTATCAGGTGAATACTCCTTTTGAACATCTCGCCCTTCATGATGTCAATATTTCTATGGAGCCGGGAACCTATACCGCAATCATCGGGCATACAGGGTCCGGGAAATCGACGCTACTGCAGCATTTGAATGCTCTTTTAAAACCGACGAAGGGTCGGGTCTTCATTGGAGACCGGACGATCGAGGCTGGAAGAAAAGAAAAGGCATTGCGGCCAATTAGACAAAAGGTCGGAATTGTTTTTCAGTTTCCGGAACATCAGCTATTTGATGAAACGGTTGAAAAGGATATATGTTTCGGACCTATGAATTTTGGGGTTTCTGAAACCGATGCTAAGAAACTGGCCAGGAAAGCCATCGCTCAAGTTGGATTGAGTGAGGAAATTCTTGAAAAATCTCCATTCGATCTATCCGGCGGACAAATGCGACGGGTGGCCATTGCCGGGGTACTTGCGATGGAGCCGGAAGTATTGGTACTGGATGAGCCTACAGCGGGACTGGATCCACGGGGACGCAAAGAAATAATGAACATGTTTTATGATTTGCATAAAGTAAGGGGCATTTCTACAATTCTGGTGACACATAGTATGGAGGATGCAGCAAAGTACGCGGATGACATAATTATCATGCATCAGGGTACGGTGTTCAAAAAAGGAACTCCGCAGGAAATCTTCTCCGAGCCAGAACAATTACTTGAGCTTGGCCTGGATGTACCTGATACGGTGCGTTTTCAGCTCAAGCTCCAGAAGGAACTTGGGGTTAGATTTGATCAACCGTGTCTTAATATCGGTGATTTAGCGATAGAAATAGATAAAGCCATGAAACGGGGGAACCGCTGATGCTGGATAAAATGATCATCGGGCGCTATGTACCTGCTGACTCCCTGATACACAGGATGGATCCAAGGGCTAAATTGCTCCTTGTGTTTCTGTTTGTTTGTGTCATCTTTTTGGCGAATAATGTCGTTTCTTATGGTTTACTCGCGGTATTCACCATCCTTTTGATTAGCCTTTCGAAGATACCCCTTCGCTATCTTTATAATGGGTTAAAACCTATCTTTTTCTTAATCGTGTTTACTTTCCTTCTCCATATATTGTTTACGAAAGAAGGGGAATTGCTTTTTGAATACGGTTGGTTCGAGATCTATGAAGGCGGTTTGATTCAAGGTTTGTTCATATCCGTAAGATTTACTTTACTAATCCTTGTTACGTCACTATTAACATTGACGACAACTCCGATATCCATTACAGATGGAATGGAAGAGCTGTTGGGTCCCTTGAAAAAGTGGAAAATGCCTGTACACGAACTAGCATTGATGATGTCCATTGCCCTTCGGTTCATTCCAACGCTAATGGAGGAAACGGAAAAAATCATGAAGGCTCAAACGGCAAGGGGAGTTGACTTTTCATCTGGTCCAGTAAAGGACAGGGTTAAATCGATTGTACCGCTGCTTGTTCCTTTATTTGTGAGTTCATTCAAACGGGCAGAAGAATTGGCAACTGCCATGGAATCAAGAGGATATCGTGGTGGGGAAGGCCGCACGAAATACCGCCAATTGGACTGGAAGACGAGTGATAGCCTTTTAATGGTCTCAATAGGTCTTCTTACGGTCATGTTATTTTTATTACGTTCATATTAAGGAAGAGTACTATGCCAAAATATAAATGTGTGATCGCGTATGACGGCACGGATTTCGCTGGGTATCAGGTGCAGCCTGAGAAACGAACCATACAAAGTGAATTCGAGGCAGTCTTAGCACAAATGCACAAAGGCTCAATTATAAAGGTGACTGCTTCAGGCAGGACAGATTCAGGGGTCCATGCAAAGGGGCAGGTCATTCACTTTGAATCGCCCCTTACATTTCCTACTGAAAATTGGGTAAAGGCGTTCAGCGCCCTTCTTCCGACCGATATTGTCGTTTTGGAAGTCGATATCGTGCCTGACGATTTTCACGCGAGGTTCCATACGACTGGTAAAGAGTACCGTTATATCGTAGCCCGATCCAATCTACGGGATCCGTTCCAACGTAATTATGCCTACCATTATCCCTACCCATTAGATAGGAAGGCGATGAGGGAAGCCATTTCCTATTTGATAGGGACACATGACTTTACAAGTTTTTGTTCGGCAAAAACGGAAGTGGTCGATAAAGTTCGAACTATTCAAGAAATCGATTTTGAAGAGAGCGATGGTGTCATGGTTTTTCGCTTCGTTGGGGAAGGTTTTTTGTATAATATGGTACGTATCTTGGTTGGGACACTCCTGGAAGTCGGCAGCGGCAAGATGGCACCCCGGGATATGATCGGGATATTGGATAAAAAAGACCGCAGTTTTGCAGGGAAAACAGCACCAGCCCAAGGCTTGTATTTATGGAAAGTATTTTACAAATAAAAATATTTCTGTTGTGATACCAGTTTTTTTACAACTGATAAACGGGAAGAAATCAGTAATGGAGCGGTTTGGCGCTATACTGACCTTTTCATGGAGTTGCAGAGAGTATTCTATAGACAACTTATCCTAGTGTAACATTCCCTTGACAATGAATCTGGGAGAAGTTAATATAATATGGTATGTATTTTAATCCCACGATAAGCCCCGGAAGTTTATTGTGATTGAAAATAAATATAAAAAATTAAAAAGTTTTTTAGGAGGTTAACCATGCGTACGACATTTATGGCGAAAGCTAATGAAGTAGAACGTAAATGGTATGTGATTGACGCTGAAGGCAAAACTTTGGGTCGCCTTTCTACTGAAGTAGCATCCATCTTACGTGGTAAACATAAACCAACTTTTACACCTAACATTGACACTGGTGATCATGTAATTCTAATCAATGTTGAAAAAATCCACTTGACTGGTAAAAAATTGACTGACAAAATTTATTACCGTCACACTATGCATCCAGGCGGTCTTAAAACTAGAACTGCTCTTGAAATGCGTACAAACTACCCTGAGAGAATGCTTGAACTTGCTATCAAAGGTATGCTTCCAAAGAATTCTCTTGGTCGTCAAATCTACAAAAAATTACACGTATACGCTGGAGCTGAGCACCCTCACGCTGCTCAACAACCAGAAGTATACGAATTACGCGGATAATTACTAAGGAGGTTACTATCTTGGCACAAGTTCAATATTATGGTACTGGTCGCCGTAAGAGCTCAGTAGCTCGTGTACGTTTAGTACCAGGCGAAGGTCGCATCGTTATTAACGGTCGTGACATTAATGAATATATTCCTTTCGCAGCATTACGTGAAGTTGTTAACCAACCACTAGTTGCAACGGAAACTACTGGAAATTACGACGTTCTAGTAAACGTTAGCGGTGGTGGATACACTGGTCAAGCTGGAGCAATCCGTCACGGTATCGCTCGTGCATTGCTTCAAGTTGATCCAGAATACCGTCCATCTCTTAAAACTGCTGGTTTACTAACTCGTGACCCACGTATGAAAGAACGTAAAAAGTACGGTCTTAAAGGCGCACGTCGTGCACCTCAGTTCTCAAAACGTTAATTCCATTATCGTTTCGAAAAGCTCTCAACCATTTGGTTGGGGGTCTTTTTTTGTCCGGAAAAAGATTTTGATCACATCATGCTCCATGAACCTTATTATGTGGGACTGAGATATATTAAAAATAATAAAGCATATCTGGGATATCCCAGATATGCTTTATTTTAAAGACTCCATTATTAATAATTTTAGTTATGGGATTCACTTTCACTTTTTTTGATTGTGGCTTTTTTAGGCATAAAACATGTAAAAATTAACGCCACAATAGATAAGATTAACATAAAAACATAGGCATCACTTGAGCCAAAGATAGAAGCTAATGCCTCTAGTCGTATAGCTGTAATGTTTTCATTTTGCATTGATAGCTCAGAGGCATGTAAAGTTGCTTGCATTGTATACACTGTGATGACAACTGCTGTGCCAATAGCACCTGACAATTGGCGAATGGTATTATTTACAGCTGAACCATGGGAACCCAATTCTCGTGGTAAAGCATTTAACCCTGCTGTATTTAAAGGCATGGTAATAAAACTTAATCCAATTCGTAAAATAATGGTACGAACCATTAAATACATATAGGTTGTTGATTCGTTTATATCAATGACTCCCCACATCGAAACAATGATAAATAGTAAACCTGTAATAAAGAGTGGTTTAGCACCGTATTTATCATACATTTTACCAGTGATAGGGGATAAGAAGGCATTAATCAAAGCTCCAGGTAATAACAGCAAACCTGCTTCAAATGCTGTAAAACCTCGTCCATTCTGCAAGTAAATTGGTAAAAGAATTAAATCAGCATACATAATCATCGTAATTAGTACATTGATGAATGATGTCAGAGTGAAAATTCTATTGTTAAATACGGATAAATTTAATAATGGATCGCTGGATTTCATTTGACGTAAACAGAATAGAGTCGTCACGATTATTCCGACGATAATTGTAGTAATGACAACGAGATTATCCCAACCCTTGCTTCCTGCGCTACTGAATCCAAATAAAATGCAGCCAAAACCAATCGTTGATAAAATGACACTTGTGATATCTAATTTTGCTTTTGTTGTCTCTGCAACATTCATTAAATATTTGAACGCTAGAACAATGACAATTAATATAAATGGGATTAACCCAATAAATAGCCATCTCCATGAAACATACTCAATGATAAAACCAGATAATGTAGGAGCAATGGCTGGAGCAAAAATCATCGCAAAGCCAATTGTCCCCATAATACTTCCACGCTTTTCGCTAGGATATAAATATAAAATAACTGTCATCATTAGAGGCATAATAATCCCGGCACCAATTGCTTGAATCATTCTTCCCGTTAACAGCATGCCAAAATTCATCGCACATGCACAAATTACCGATCCGATGAGCAAAAAAAACATCGAGCTAATAAATAGCTGCCTTGTTGTAAACCGTTTCATTAAAAAAGCCGTAATTGGTACTAAAACACCGTTTACTAGCATAAAGCCTGTTGATAACCATTGTACAGTTGCAGCCGTTACTTGAAATACATCCATTAAACCACTCAATGCAACATTTAATAAAGTCTGATTTAATGTTGATAAAAAACAGCCAGCAATCAATACAATTAATAAAACTTTTTTATTTCCTTCTGTTATGTCCATTTCTGTCGACAACCCCTTTATTTTTGACTTGCATTCTCAACATTGTGTCGATAAAATCGATGGTAACAAAAATATATGTTCCTTACCATGAACAGTTTTCATGAAAATGTTCACTAATCGACATAGAAATATATGCTGTTGAGAAAGTAAAAAAAAAGCTATAAAGGAGTTAAAAATGTCTATACCTAAAAAAGAAGATCCTCGTACAATTCGTTCAAGAGAAATGTTTAAACATGCTGTCATTGCTCTCTTATGCGAGGATCCCGCAATTTCAAATTTAACGGTTCAGAAAATCGCAGCCAATGCAGGATTAAATCGAACAACATTTTACTTACATTATCAGGATATTCAAGATTTACTAACGCAAATCACCGATGAGATTTTAAATGAGCTTTCTGATAAAATTGTTGCTTTAATACATGCAAAAGATTTATCAGAAAAACAACAGCTAACACAATTGCTTGATTACTTATATATCCATCGAAATTATTTACTTATTTTATTTAATACGAATCAGTTTGAGGACCAATTGTTTTCATTATTAAAGCAATTAGTAGAAATAAGGAGGAAGAATTCCAAGAAGGATTTACCAGCTGATTATGTTGCCATTGATATTAAAACAGCCTCATTGGTAGGCATTATAATATGGTGGTTAAGACAGGGGCTTCATTTTAGTTCAGATTATATTGCCAATCAAATTTATTTAATGTACAGAGTGCACTAATTCTACTTTCGTTTGAATCAAACTTGAATTTCATTAATGTCGCGGTTTTGTTCTGATGTTTTAGATTCACAGTTTTTAATAGTCGTCCTTCATGGTTCAGTGTTTTTTTTAGGCCCTGTAAAAGATTAGACCACATCATGAATTCTGAATGCCTTTCTGCGTCATTTTTCAATTCATCCTAGTCTTTCCAGCATCAAATACAAATGAAACGCCGCAGTAAAGGCGTTTCAGAGTTGGAGACAGTTGTGTGCCATTCGTTGGAAGATGAGTTTATTTATGTAATACAGGTTTATTTGTAAAATCCATATTTATTAAGTTTCTGATTAGGAGTATGATAAAACTAAAAAAAGAAAGAGGACTTCATATGAATTCAACATTCTCAGCGACAGAAACAACTAAAACAAAGGCCTTAGTCATCAATGCCCTTTTCATCGCATTAACCATTGTAGCGACATTCATCAACATCAAGCTCCCGATAATGGGTAACGGAGGCCTAATCCATCTGGGTAACGTTCCTCTTTTTATAGCAGCCTTGGTTTACGGCAAAAAAACAGGGGCCATAGCAGGAGCATTCGGAATGGCCCTATTTGATCTTTTATCTGGTTGGGCAGCATGGGCACCGTTTACATTCATCATAGTAGGTGCAATGGGCTTTTTAGTCGGACTCATATCCGAAAAGGTACCCGGCAAAAGAGAATATGTATACACATTGGCCATTGCCGTTGCGTTGATCATAAAAATCGTGGGCTATTATTTTGCTGAAGTTATCCTTTACGGTAACTGGATACAGCCATTCGGCTCCGTCCCTGGTAACGTAATGCAGGTCATAATAGCCGGTATAATTGTAGTGCCGCTTGTAGGTCGCTTAATGAAAAGAGCCGGACAGATATAGGGATTGATGTTACGACCAAAAAAAAGTATCCGTTTGATGACAAACTGCGCCGGGAATTCCGGACAAATAAAAATAAGATACCTGCTAATAAAGCAGCTATTAAATGACTTCGCTATTATAAAAAGTTATATTATGGACATCCATTTATCAGGGATGTCCTTTTTATTTAATCTTAAAGCCAAGATTAGAATTTTTTCACGCTTATATATTTGATCATTTTTATCTATACCCTTTCTCCACGACATCCGTCTGTTTTGTTAAAGATGATTCATTTGTCATCCTAATCGACTCTTTACTAAGGGGGAAAGAAGAGGAAACAAAACATGGATAAGCTTGATGCTCATGAGATAGAAGAACAGGACTTGAATAACTAGTATTAATCAATGTCCAGAGAGACATGCCCGGTGAGCACCCAAGACGGCAAAGACAGCCTCGGGTAGCGTCCTGAGTTGCAAGTTATCGGGGGGGAAAGTTTCTTGGGTCCATATGATCTAAGTGTAAAACGAGAAAACCTCCGGAAAATTCAATCGTATGCCTTGTTACCCAGGAGGTGCGTTTGCAGGTCCGCGCGAATCGCATCATATTTCAAAGGAAATACTGGCTCCTTCTCAACGGCTTACATCTCTGTTCTATAATCCGTGCAGGCAGACTTTTATCATCCGAAATGTGCAATCTTCCTTTTAACAGTGTTCTTATAAAACTAGATCATCGTCCTGCACTTGCTGAACTTATCCTCATTATTTTTTGCCAATAGAATAAATGAATGGTTCAAAATAGAACGCAAAAACTAAATTATGTCTTGGGAAATAATTTGGGAAATGGGGAAAGCCCCGGAGGTGAAATATGGCTGTGATATTAGGTTTACAGGAGATGCAAAGGGAAAGGCAACTGAAGTTCGAACGTAGATTGCTCAGGGATCTTTCTATCGAGGATATGAAGGGAAGAATCCAGCGTTACTTTGGACAGGATTTGATGGATGTCTTGGAAGAAGGCTACTTTGATGTAGCTATCGAGGCTTATTTATTAGGGGCGAACTATAGTAAGTTTGGCTATTACGGTGAGTCAGAAGACGATGTAAGGTCCAGGTCCTGGAAGGAAGAAAAGTTTTTGACCGATACTCTTTTTAACTTTATTTTGTATTGGCGGGAAGTTACAGCAAATAACGCTTTCGATGAAGGTTTGTTTTATTGCTGTGAGGGGTTTGTGGGAGAGTGGTGGCTGGACGGCTTTAAGACTGGTGAAAAACGATATAAAATGAAACTGCATTAAGAAGGCAAAAATCTCGTTCCTTGTTCTAATTCCATGGTTTGTCCCATACTTTTTAATAGAGGGATCATGGAAGGGGAACGGTCATGCGCAGAAAGCTGAAATATACAGGAATCGCTATGGGATTGTTTGTCCTTTTTTTAATTGTGACTTTTAAATTTGTTGAAGATGATTCTTGGGACTCTTGGAACCTTCCGTTGGCAGGTAAGGTAATCATATTGGATGCCGGTCATGGAGGGATGGACGGAGGGGCAAATGTACAAGAGGTAATGGAAAAGGAAATTGCCCTTTCCGTATCATTGAAGGTAAGGGACTATTTACAGGAACAGGGTGCCCTTGTCATCATGACCCGTGAGAAGGATGAGGATTTGGCACAGGGTAATACAAAGGGGATTCGCCAGCGCAAACAGGAAGATTTACGGAATCGGGTTGAAATGATCAATGATTCGGAAGCGGACTTATTTTTAAGCATTCATTTGAACTCTTTTCCATCAGCGTCATCGAAAGGTGCCCAAACCTTTTATACAAACAGGTTTGAGGAAAATGAACAGGTAGCAAAATTCATTCAGACTGAAATCATTAGAAACCTGGAAAATACAAAGCGTGATGCAAAAACGATCAATAATGTGTATTTGATGAATTATGCTAAAAAACCGGGAGCGCTTGTGGAAATTGGCTTTCTTTCCAATACTGAGGAAAGGGAACGCCTTATCAGTGATGGGTATCAAGAAAAGGTTGCCAGTTCGATTTATATGGGCATTTTACGTTACTTTACAGAGGAAAAACTATCGGATAAAGAGTGACGTCTGGGTCTTGTAAAGTACAAGGCCTTTTTACTATGGGAAATAATCGGTTTCGAATACAGGACAGATAATAAGCTTTATTTCGGTAATATGTTATACTGAAAAATGGGAAAAAAAAACGAATTCAAAGGGGTGCTCGACTTGTTAACAGAAGAGAAAGTACTGAATTTATTGAAGGATCTTAAAGACCCTTTTTTACATAAAAACCTTGAAGAGACAAATGGAATTATAGAAATAAAAATAAAGCCTGAAAAGAATCATGTAAGCGTTAAACTTGCGATTGCGAAAACTGGGACTGCCGAGCAAATGCAAATGCAATCGGAAGTGGTGGACTTGCTGAAAACGAACGGAGCGGAATCTGTAGGCATCCGTTTCACGGAACTTACTGAAGATGAGTTGGCTAAGCACCGTGAAAGCATTCCGCAGGGTGAAGCGGACCAAGGTTTGCTTGGACCTAACAACAAGACACAATTCATCGCGATTGCCAGTGGTAAAGGCGGAGTGGGAAAATCTACGATTTCAGTGAATTTCGCTACTTCACTTGCCCGTTTGGGTAAAAAGGTCGGACTGGTTGATGCAGATATTTATGGATTCAGTGTACCTGATATGATGGGGATAACAAAAAGACCAGTTGTTCGTGGGGAAAAGATCATTCCTGTAGAACGGTTTGGCGTTCAAGTTATTTCAATGGGCTTTTTTGTAGAAGATAACGCGCCTATCATCTGGAGAGGACCGATGCTGGGTAAGATGCTTAACAGTTTCTTTAATGAAGTGGAATGGGGAGAATTGGACTATTTAGTCCTTGACTTACCACCAGGTACAGGCGATGTTGCGTTGGACGTACATACGATGCTCCCTTCATGTAAAGAAATCATTGTTACGACACCGCATCCGACTGCAGCCTTCGTTGCTGCAAGAGCTGGTGCAATGGCCATCAAGACAGAACATGAAGTCATTGGTGTCATTGAGAATATGTCATTCTTCGAAAGTAAAACGACCGGTGAAAAGGAATATGTATTCGGAAAAGGCGGCGGCGTGAAGCTGGCAGAAGAACTTCGTACAGAAGTTTTAGGTCAACTGCCCCTGCAACAGCCGGATTGGAACGAAGAGGACTTTGCTCCCTCCATTTACGCAGCGGACCATAGGCTTGGAAGGATTTACGAGGATATTGCTAAAAAGGTCATTGAAAAGCTACAATAAAATGAAGGCTGATTCCAATTGGAATCAGCCTTATTTCATTACTTTTCCTTTTTATCCTTGTTTTCCTTCTCTACCGCTTTAGTAGCTGCTTTATCCAATCTCTCTTGCATTTTTGCTTGAACGAGAGGACTCTCCATGGTTTCTATGATCAGCTCTTTATAGACGGAGCGCATTTCCTTGGTTTTTAATAATTTATTCATTTCTTTTTCCATGTCCGGTTCTTTCATTACTTCCATGATCATTCCACGATACTGAGGATCAGCAGTTAAGTCCTTCAATACCTTTTTATGTTCATCTTCTAAAGCTTTGGCGTAAGCGGAGGCAAATTCAGGATCATTAAATGTCTTTTTCCAAAATTCCTTCCCTTTATCTGAAGTGACCATATCTTCAATGGATTTCTTAATGACATCCGAGTCCATAATAAGTTCAGCTTTCGTTTTATCATCGGAAATGATATCCTGGATGGCTTTTTTTCCATCATCTGTTTTCAGGATATCGACGACCATTTTCTTTGTCTCTTCATACTCCATTTTATCTGCGCCTGCTCCATTTTGAGCACAACCGGAACAAACGAGTAAGAATGACGTGAAAAGCAAAGCAACTCCCACTCTCATACGCAGGGCCCCTTTCATCCTTCTTATTGTTAATATGGTTCCAATCGGCGATATTATTCCTTGGTGGAATAAGTGGATTTTTCCAAATTTGGTTGGTACAATTAAGGAAATGAAATAGAAATTTTATGGAGGAAAACAATGAACAGCCGTAATTTAGTTAAATTGTTTTTAACAACATTGCTTATCGGTGGTGTAACGGGCGGAGTTGTAGGGTTCTTGGCTCGGTGGAGTGAGTTTAAGCCTTATTTTTCTTCTTTTGAAGTCAGTGCCATCCTATCAACGTTTATTTGGTTATTCGGTGTTGGATTAATTTTCAGTGTCATAAGCCAAGCCGGCTTTTTTGCCTATTTAACGATACATCGTTTCGGTCTGGGAATATTTAAAAGCGCTTCCTTATGGAATGCCGTTCAAATTGTACTCATTCTTTTTGTTGTATTTGATTTGGTGTATCTGCGATATCTTAATTTTGGTTCAGGTGAGGGGATTAGTTCATACATCGTCCTGGCGTTGGTTGTATTGGCTGCAGGACTTATTACAGCTTATTTCAAAATGAAACAAACGAATAAACAATCGTTTATACCGGCTTTGTTTTTCATGGTCGTAGTCACGGTTTTGGAGTGGATACCTGTCCTAAGTTCCGATGATGAAAGCTGGCTTTACTTCATGCTGTTTCCGTTACTGGTCTGCAATGCATATCAATTATTGGTCCTAAGCAAATTGATCGAACGTTCACAAAAGGAATTGGCCAGTAAAAGAGCACGGGTGCAAACTCCAGCAAAGGGGAAGAAAATGAAAGCTGGCGAATTAGGTAAAGGCAGCAGCTAACCTATATGTAAGTCGTGGGCCATACATAAGGAAGCCAACATAAAAACTGCGTACTAAAGTTCATGGAGAACATTAGTACGCAGTTTTTTCAGTCAGCGGATTTCCTCACTGCTGGCTGATGAATTGGAGATCATTTCTGAAACATTAACGAAATTTAAATTTTTTGCTCGAAGTTCACTTATTAATTCAGGCAAAGCCTTATTTGTTTGTTTTGCTGAGTCTGAAGCATGTAATAAGATGATATCACCCTTTTGGGCCTTGGTGATGTTCTGAACGATTCGATCCACACCTGGATTGGTCCAATCCTTTGAATCGATACTCCAATGAACAACTGTATATCCGAAATTTTCGCTGATCTTTAAGAGTCGTTTATCAAAGTGACCGGTGGGCGCTCGTAAAAGTTCTATATTCTTTACATTCAGTTTTTTGAATGCTTCCTGAGCTTTAGAAATATCCCGGATGATTTCTTGATCTTCCATTTCGGAATAATCCTTATAATCGTAACCAAGCATACCGATTTCATATCCTTCTTTCCCAATTTCCTCTACTATGTCCGGGTGACGCTCAGCCCAAGAGCCAGAAAGGAAAAAAGTGGCAGACTCAATCTTTTCCCTTTTCAATGTCTCTATTATTGGAGCGGCTTTCTCATCACCCCAGCCAATATTGAACGTGATCGCGACATTCTTTTCCCCTTTATAAACCGCTTTTGGCCCATCTTCTGTAGAAAAAACAGGGGCATGAAGAATGTTTTGTACAAAAAGGAACCAAGCGGTAAAAAGTGCCGTAAGTAAAATTAACGAATAAAATTTGATGTTCTTTGCATGAAGCACCATGAAAAATTTCATTAATCCATCCCCTTGTCCAAAAGACTCTTGTCTTCAAATTTATGCGCAAGGATTATTGTTATGCAAAAAAAATCAGTTGGAAATTCATAAAATTGAAGGGAATGGGGAAAGATGTCTGGTGGAGGTGTGAATCATGCTCGGTTTATTGATTAATGATAAGGAGAAGATGGAATTGGAGTATCTGTTAAAAAGAGAGATGGATGAAATACTATTCGATTTACAGGATGACAGAATTGATCACTTAGTCAAAAGGGCAATAAACGAGAAATATAACATCCTTTTCAGACTGTTTAAAAGGGTGAGCACCGAGGAGGAATGCCTTATATATATGAGGGTGAAAACGAACTTATCCAAGGGGAATCAGTCATGATATTTAAAAGTGAAATATATTCAAAAAATCTATTGACTATTGATTTATACGCTGGTATATTATAAAAGTTGCTGCAACGTAGTAATAGCTTTTAAAAAAAGCGAAAAAAACTTTTTTAAAAAGTTATTGACGAAGTGGTAATAAGATGTTAAGATATTAAAGTCGCTAAGAGAGATGGCGAAAAAATTGCTCTTTGAAAACTGAACAAAACAAAGCGCCAACGTTAAATTTTAAGTGAGCACACACTATCAAAAAAGCAAAATGAGCAAGTCAAACATTTCTTCGGAGAGTTTGATCCTGGCTCAGGACGAACGCTGGCGGCGTGCCTAATACATGCAAGTCGAGCGAATCGATGGGAGCTTGCTCCCTGAGATTAGCGGCGGACGGGTGAGTAACACGTGGGCAACCTGCCTATAAGACTGGGATAACTTCGGGAAACCGGAGCTAATACCGGATACGTTCTTTTCTCGCATGAGAGAAGATGGAAAGACGGTTTCGGCTGTCACTTATAGATGGGCCCGCGGCGCATTAGCTAGTTGGTGAGGTAATGGCTCACCAAGGCGACGATGCGTAGCCGACCTGAGAGGGTGATCGGCCACACTGGGACTGAGACACGGCCCAGACTCCTACGGGAGGCAGCAGTAGGGAATCTTCCGCAATGGACGAAAGTCTGACGGAGCAACGCCGCGTGAACGAAGAAGGCCTTCGGGTCGTAAAGTTCTGTTGTTAGGGAAGAACAAGTACCAGAGTAACTGCTGGTACCTTGACGGTACCTAACCAGAAAGCCACGGCTAACTACGTGCCAGCAGCCGCGGTAATACGTAGGTGGCAAGCGTTGTCCGGAATTATTGGGCGTAAAGCGCGCGCAGGTGGTTCTTTAAGTCTGATGTGAAAGCCCACGGCTCAACCGTGGAGGGTCATTGGAAACTGGGGAACTTGAGTGCAGAAGAGGAAAGTGGAATTCCAAGTGTAGCGGTGAAATGCGTAGAGATTTGGAGGAACACCAGTGGCGAAGGCGACTTTCTGGTCTGTAACTGACACTGAGGCGCGAAAGCGTGGGGAGCAAACAGGATTAGATACCCTGGTAGTCCACGCCGTAAACGATGAGTGCTAAGTGTTAGAGGGTTTCCGCCCTTTAGTGCTGCAGCTAACGCATTAAGCACTCCGCCTGGGGAGTACGGCCGCAAGGCTGAAACTCAAAGGAATTGACGGGGGCCCGCACAAGCGGTGGAGCATGTGGTTTAATTCGAAGCAACGCGAAGAACCTTACCAGGTCTTGACATCCTCTGACAACCCTAGAGATAGGGCTTTCCCCTTCGGGGGACAGAGTGACAGGTGGTGCATGGTTGTCGTCAGCTCGTGTCGTGAGATGTTGGGTTAAGTCCCGCAACGAGCGCAACCCTTGATCTTAGTTGCCAGCATTCAGTTGGGCACTCTAAGGTGACTGCCGGTGACAAACCGGAGGAAGGTGGGGATGACGTCAAATCATCATGCCCCTTATGACCTGGGCTACACACGTGCTACAATGGATGGTACAAAGGGCTGCAAACCTGCGAAGGTAAGCGAATCCCATAAAGCCATTCTCAGTTCGGATTGTAGGCTGCAACTCGCCTACATGAAGCCGGAATCGCTAGTAATCGCGGATCAGCATGCCGTGGTGAATACGTTCCCGGGCCTTGTACACACCGCCCGTCACACCACGAGAGTTTGTAACACCCGAAGTCGGTGAGGTAACCTTTATGGAGCCAGCCGCCTAAGGTGGGACAGATGATTGGGGTGAAGTCGTAACAAGGTAGCCGTATCGGAAGGTGCGGCTGGATCACCTCCTTTCTAAGGATAATTACGAGAGCGCTTTTGTTTTGTTCAGTTTTGAATGAGTAATTCATTCAGATAGGAAAGAAAAGCATCACGATGTGATGGATTCTTTCTGCTTTGTTCCTTGAAAACTAGATAATAGATAGAAGGCAATTAATTTTTTTCAAAGCATCTGTAAGATCTTTTTAACGGTTAAGTTAGAAAGGGCGCACGGTGGATGCCTTGGCACTAGGAGCCGATGAAGGACGGGACTAACACCGATATGCTTCGGGGAGCTGTAAGTAAGCTTTGATCCGGAGATTTCCGAATGGGGAAACCCACTGTTCGTAATGGAACAGTATCTTTACCTGAATACATAGGGTACTGAAGGCAGACCCGGGGAACTGAAACATCTAAGTACCCGGAGGAAGAGAAAGCAAATGCGATTTCCTGAGTAGCGGCGAGCGAAACGGAATTAGCCCAAACCAAGAGGCTTGCCTCTTGGGGTTGTAGGACACTCAACATGGAGTTACAAAGGAACGGGGTAAATGAAGTGACCTGGAAAGGTCCGTCAAAGAAGGTAAAAACCCTGTAGTTGAAACTTCGTTCCCTCCTGAGTGGATCCTGAGTACGGCGGGACACGAGAAATCCCGTCGGAAGCAGGGAGGACCATCTCCCAAGGCTAAATACTCCCTAGTGACCGATAGTGAACCAGTACCGTGAGGGAAAGGTGAAAAGCACCCCGGAAGGGGAGTGAAATAGATCCTGAAACCGTGTGCCTACAAGTAGTCAAAGCCCGTTAATGGGTAATGGCGTGCCTTTTGTAGAATGAACCGGCGAGTTACGATTTCATGCGAGGTTAAGTTGATAAGACGGAGCCGCAGCGAAAGCGAGTCTGAATAGGGCGAATGAGTATGAGGTCGTAGACCCGAAACCAGGTGATCTACCCATGTCCAGGGTGAAGTTCAGGTAACACTGAATGGAGGCCCGAACCCACGCACGTTGAAAAGTGCGGGGATGAGGTGTGGGTAGCGGAGAAATTCCAATCGAACCTGGAGATAGCTGGTTCTCTCCGAAATAGCTTTAGGGCTAGCCTCAAGATGAGAGTATTGGAGGTAGAGCACTGATTGGACTAGGGGCCCCCAACGGGTTACCGAATTCAGTCAAACTCCGAATGCCAAATACTTATTCTTGGGAGTCAGACTGCGAGTGATAAGATCCGTAGTCGAAAGGGAAACAGCCCAGACCACCAGCTAAGGTCCCAAAGTATACGTTAAGTGGAAAAGGATGTGGAGTTGCTTAGACAACCAGGATGTTGGCTCAGAAGCAGCCACCATTTAAAGAGTGCGTAATAGCTCACTGGTCGAGTGACTCCGCGCCGAAAATGTACCGGGGCTAAACGTATCACCGAAGCTGTGGATTGACACCATTAGGTGTCGATGGTAGGAGAGCGTTCTAAGGGCGTTGAAGTCAGACCGGAAGGACTGGTGGAGCGCTTAGAAGTGAGAATGCCGGTATGAGTAGCGAAAGAAGGGTGAGAATCCCTTCCACCGAATGCCTAAGGTTTCCTGAGGAAGGCTCGTCCGCTCAGGGTTAGTCGGGACCTAAGCCGAGGCCGAAAGGCGTAGGCGATGGACAACAGGTTGATATTCCTGTACCACCTATACATCGTTTGAACGATGGGGGGACGCAGAAGGATAGGGTAAGCGCGCTGTTGGATATGCGCGTCCAAGCAGTTAGGCCGGAAACGAGGCAAATCCCGTTTCCATTAAGGCGGAGCTGTGATGGCGAGGGAAATATAGTACCGAAGTTCCTGATTCCACGCTGCCAAGAAAAGCCTCTAGTGAGATGTAAGGTGCCCGTACCGCAAACCGACACAGGTAGGCGAGGAGAGAATCCTAAGGTGTGCGAGAGAACTCTCGTTAAGGAACTCGGCAAAATGACCCCGTAACTTCGGGAGAAGGGGTGCTTTTTAGGGTGAATAGCCCGGAAAAGCCGCAGTGAATAGGCCCAGGCGACTGTTTAGCAAAAACACAGGTCTCTGCGAAGCCGCAAGGCGAAGTATAGGGGCTGACACCTGCCCGGTGCTGGAAGGTTAAGGGGAGAGGTTAGCGCAAGCGAAGCTTTGAACCGAAGCCCCAGTAAACGGCGGCCGTAACTATAACGGTCCTAAGGTAGCGAAATTCCTTGTCGGGTAAGTTCCGACCCGCACGAAAGGTGTAACGATCTGGGCACTGTCTCAACGAGAGACTCGGTGAAATTATAGTACCTGTGAAGATGCAGGTTACCCGCGACAGGACGGAAAGACCCCGTGGAGCTTTACTGCAGCCTGATATTGAATTTTGGTACAGCTTGTACAGGATAGGTAGGAGCCTGAGAAGCCGGAGCGCTAGCTTCGGTGGAGGCGTTGGTGGGATACTACCCTGGCTGTATTGAAATTCTAACCCGCGCCCCTTATCGGGGTGGGAGACAGTGTCAGGTGGGCAGTTTGACTGGGGCGGTCGCCTCCTAAAGAGTAACGGAGGCGCCCAAAGGTTCCCTCAGAATGGTTGGAAATCATTCGTAGAGTGTAAAGGCACAAGGGAGCTTGACTGCGAGACCTACAAGTCGAGCAGGGACGAAAGTCGGGCTTAGTGATCCGGTGGTTCCGCATGGAAGGGCCATCGCTCAACGGATAAAAGCTACCCCGGGGATAACAGGCTTATCTCCCCCAAGAGTCCACATCGACGGGGAGGTTTGGCACCTCGATGTCGGCTCATCGCATCCTGGGGCTGTAGTCGGTCCCAAGGGTTGGGCTGTTCGCCCATTAAAGCGGTACGCGAGCTGGGTTCAGAACGTCGTGAGACAGTTCGGTCCCTATCCGTCGCGGGCGCAGGAAATTTGAGAGGAGCTGTCCTTAGTACGAGAGGACCGGGATGGACGCACCGCTGGTGTACCAGTTGTCTTGCCAAAGGCATAGCTGGGTAGCTACGTGCGGACGGGATAAGTGCTGAAAGCATCTAAGCATGAAGCCCCCCTCAAGATGAGATTTCCCATGGCGCAAGCTAGTAAGATCCCTGAAAGATGATCAGGTTGATAGGTCAGAGGTGGAAGCGTGGCGACATGTGGAGCTGACTGATACTAATAGATCGAGGACTTAACCAACGCTTTTTAAAAAATGAAATACCTTCTTATTATCTAGTTTTGAAGGAACAACGTTCCTTTATTGTTTGGTGGCGATAGCGAAGAGGTCACACCCGTTCCCATTCCGAACACGGCAGTTAAGCTCTTCAGCGCCGATGGTAGTTGGGGGTTTCCCCCTGTGAGAGTAGGACGCCGCCAAGCAATTCATTTATATCTTTAAATGGGTTTTAGGAAACATTATATTATTCCGCAGTAGCTCAGTGGTAGAGCATTCGGCTGTTAACCGAACGGTCGTAGGTTCGAGTCCTACCTGCGGAGCCATATGCTTCCATAGCTCAGTAGGTAGAGCACTTCCATGGTAAGGAAGAGGTCAGCGGTTCGAATCCGCTTGGGAGCTTCCCAATCTATCTATGTACACAAAATAGTCCGGCCCGTTGGTCAAGCGGTTAAGACACCGCCCTTTCACGGCGGTAACACGGGTTCGAATCCCGTACGGGTCACCATTCTTAATTCATTAATCCGGAGGATTAGCTCAGCTGGGAGAGCATCTGCCTTACAAGCAGAGGGTCGGCGGTTCGATCCCGTCATCCTCCACCATTTATTCTTTACTTGCCGGTGTAGCTCAACTGGTAGAGCAACTGACTTGTAATCAGTAGGTTGGGGGTTCAAGTCCTCTTGCCGGCACCATTTACAACCATATATTGCGGAGGGGTAGCGAAGTGGCTAAACGCGGCGGACTGTAAATCCGCTCCTTCGGGTTCGGCAGTTCGAATCTGCCCCCCTCCACCATTTTAATAAAATCCTGTGGATCAGTTATATATTCTCTTTAATGGGGAATTATATGATTACCACCTTTTTATTTTGTTGAACATTAATTGTTACATATTATATATTGGGCTATAGCCAAGCGGTAAGGCAACGGATTTTGATTCCGTCATGCGAAGGTTCGATCCCTTCTAGCCCAGCCATTTGCGGAAGTAGTTCAGTGGTAGAATACAACCTTGCCAAGGTTGGGGTCGCGGGTTCGAATCCCGTCTTCCGCTTAATATATTTTAAATTCCTTAGGGGCCTTAGCTCAGCTGGGAGAGCGCCTGCCTTGCACGCAGGAGGTCAGCGGTTCGATCCCGCTAGGCTCCACCATCAACTACATACACCAAAACTTACGTCTTAAGCCAAAATGGTTTAAGACTTTTTTTGTATAAAAGCATTTTTTGGTTAACCTATGTCTAGAAAGGTTTTTTTTCATAGGTCTTATAAAAAAAGCGTATTAGGTATGAAAAGGTTGCATCATTATACATGGAAATGTCGAGTTGAACCACTTGGCATATACGATATAAAATGGGTGAAAGGGGGAATTATATGTCTATTCAGAAAATTTCCGTCATTGGATTGCCTATGGACCTTGGTCAAGCAAGGCGGGGCGTGGATATGGGACCTAGTGCCATCCGCTGCGCAGATATTTTCGAGCGTCTTGAACAGTTAAATATAGAAGTAGAGGATTTAGGAGATATAATTGTAGGACGGCCTGAAAAAGCAAATAAGCCTGGGACCAACCTGAAAAACTTACCGCTTGTTGCAAGGGGTAACGCCCTGTTAGCTGCAAGGGTTGATGAAATAATAGAAGGTGGTTCCTTCCCGCTAGTATTGGGAGGAGACCATTCAATAGCTATAGGAACACTGGCGGGAGTCGCAAAGCACTATGAAAATGTAGGTGTGATTTGGTATGACGCACATGGGGATTTAAATACGGAAGAAACCTCGCCATCGGGGAATATACATGGAATGCCCCTGGCTGTCAGTATTGGACTTGGACATCCGGACCTGATCAATATCCATGGTTCCGGTCCAAAAGTGAAACCGGAAAACATCGTAATAATTGGGGCAAGGTCTTTGGATGAAGGGGAAAAAGAACTTATCCGTGATAAAGGGATTAAAGTATTTACGATGCATGAGATTGATCGAATGGGAATGACAAAGGTCATGGAAGAATGCATAGATTATTTAAGGGAAAGAACGGATGGTGTCCATCTTTCATTGGATTTGGATGGAGTTGACCCAGCAGATGCTCCCGGAGTGGGGACACCGGTGATTGGTGGCATAAGTTATCGGGAAAGTCATTTGGCCATGGAAATGCTCGCTGAAGCCAACTTGATTACATCAGCTGAATTCGTTGAAGTGAACCCCATTTTAGATGAGCGGAATAAAACGGCAATCGTTGCGGTGGCTCTAATGGGTTCGCTATTTGGAGAAAAGTTATTATAACTGAAAAAATAAAAGAAACAGTAACCGGCTTGTAATGGGTTACTGTTTTTTATATGCTAGAAGACGTAGGTTTATTTTCCAGGGTGTATGTAACATGAACATATCTATAAATAGATGGTTGCAATCGCATATCCATATTCACTTAAGAGCACGTCGGTGTGTGAGATCTCCATTTTTAGTTAAATGGAGGTATTCGTTGATTAAAGTATCCAGTTTGCTGCTAACTTCAATAACTTCATTATCCACCATCGAAGAACGGGAAGCCAAAATCATCATCTTCTGTCTGTATTGTTCAATATGGTCTAAAATTTGTTCAGCAGTCATATAGAGATTCACTCCCTCGAATTTTACAATTTCTTACTATATAGCCCTGTTTTTTTTTTCTTAAACATTAAATGTAAAACTTTGTTAAAATTAATGTATTAAATTTTTGAAACCTTTTAGCTTACGATTCGTAGTAATCGTATAGCCGCATGAGCGGGGGTAATACCGGAAAATGGATGCACTCATTAAAGAGAGAATTAATCAAGTATTAAAGGGAGACCATAATGCATTTGGGGAAATTGTCGAAATTTACAAGGACAAAGTTTTCCAGATATGTTTCAGGATGCTCGGAAACAGGCAAGAAGCAGAGGATTTGGCACAAGAGGCCTTTGTAAGGGCCTTCGTGAATATTCGTAGTTTCAATATACAAATGAAATTTTCTACATGGTTATATCGGATTGCGACCAACCTTTGTATTGACCGCCTTCGCAAGAAAAAGCCGGATTACTATCTAGATGCAGAGGTGGCAGGGACAGAGGGATTGAATATGTATTCCCAAATAGCATCAGATATGGCGAAACCCGAGGAAGAAGTTGAATCTTTAGAACTACAGGAAACCATTCAAGTGGAAATAATGAAATTGCCCGAGAAATACCGATCGGTTATCGTATTGAAGTATATTGAAGAGTTATCTTTAAAGGAAATCAGTGAAATATTAGATTTGCCAGTCGGTACGGTTAAGACGAGAATACATCGTGGTCGGGAAGCCTTGCGTAAACAACTACGCCATTTATAAAAAGAAGGTGAGAAAAATGAACTGCCATGAGGAAATCATTGAATATATGCATGATTATTTAGATGAGGACATCAAACCGGAGCATAAAGAAGTTTTACGGGAGCACTTGCACAACTGTGCTGAATGCCGGAATTACTTTCATGAAATGAAAAAGGCGGTCGCTCTTGTACAAAGCACTTCCCATATTAAGGCCCCGGATGACTTTACAGCAAAGGTTATGGCTCAATTGCCAAAGGAAACGAAAACAACGGGCGCCAAACGTTGGTTCAAAAGCCATCCCTTCATGACAGCGGCAGCGATGTTCATCATATTGATGACAGGATCTGTTTTTTCCACTTATAATCAGGACGAACATTTTTCAGTATCAAAGCAGCCTAACTTAGTGGTCGCAGGTGAAACGGTGATTGTGCCTGCGGGTGAGACAATCAAGGGTGATGTGGTAGTTCAAAATGGCAACATTCAAATAGATGGTGAAGTAGAGGGAGATGTGACAGTCATAAATGGGCATAAATATATGTCTAAGGCAGGGAATGTGACTGGGAGCATCCATGTTATTGACCAAGCTTTTGAGTGGATGTGGTATAAAGTAAAGGATACTGCAACCTCGTTGGTTCCTGCTAAAGAGGAAAAAAATGAATAAGGAATAGAGCTGGGAGGAGAGCATCGTTTTTCATATACGGTGACTTCGCTCAGCTTTATTTTTTAAAGGGAAGAGAACCATTTTGCATGGTTCGTTCTTGCCATGTAAATTTCCCACACTAGTTTTTAGATGTATCATTTAAAAAATGGTATACTATTAAGGTTATCGTATAAAGATTGTAATTGGTATTTGGAGTAATACTGACTGGAGGAAACAACATGTCTTTAACCAATTTGACTGTTTGGGACTATGTAGTAAATTTCATTGATATTCTCCTTGTATGGTTTGTGATATATAAATTGTTAACTATTATTCGAGGCACGAAGGCTATTCAGCTGCTAAAAGGAATTTTTGTAATTGTCATTGTAAAAAGCTTAAGCAACCTGTTTGGTTTCAATACACTCGGATGGTTAATGGCACAAGTCATGAATTGGGGAGTATTGGCGATTCTCGTCATTTTTCAACCTGAACTGAGAAGGGCACTTGAACAATTAGGACGCGGGAAGCTCTTTGCAAGGGGCACCGTTCCAGAAGAGAATCAGCAAGAGCGTTTAGTCGAAGAAATCCTAAAGGCATCCACTTATATGGCAAAAAGGCGGATTGGGGCCTTGATTACGATAGAGAAGGGTACGGAGCTGGGGGATTATGTTGAAACGGGGATACCCCTAAAATCCTATATTTCTTCAGAACTGCTCATTAATATCTTCATCCCTAATACGCCGCTCCATGATGGCGCAGTTATTTTACAAAATAACCAGGTGGCGGCTGCAGCTTGCTATTTGCCATTATCAGAGAGTCCATTCATATCAAAGGAGCTTGGCACACGGCATAGGGCAGCCATAGGCATGAGTGAAGTTACGGATAGTCTTACGATTGTCGTTTCTGAAGAAACGGGAGGGATATCCGTCACTAAAAACGGGGAACTTTTCCGGGATTTGAATCAAGAATCATTTAGGGCCATGCTTACAAGTGAACTGGTAGTGGAAAACATCAAATCAACTTCCTCAAGCATCTTTAACTGGAGGGGGAAAAAGAATGGATAAATTCACCAATAGCGCTTGGTTTATGAGAATCGTAGCTTTTGCCTTGGCAGCACTTTTGTTCATTTCCATTAACTTTGAGATGGAGTCGGATAAAAAATCCCTTGGTTTATCGACGGCCCCTGAAATCAGTACGGAGACCATCGAAAATGTACCGGTTGAAGTGTACTATGACCGTGAGAATCTAGTGGTCAGCGGAGTGCCGGAAACGGTTGATGTTACTCTAAAGGGAGCAAAAAGCCTATTGATAAATGCGAAAAACCAAAGGGACTTTAAAGTGTATGTAGACCTTTCTGATCCTGCAATCTCAATGGGGGACAGAACCGTCACATTTAAAATAAGTGAGTTGAATGAAAAGTTAGTGGCGACGATCGATCCGGAATATGCGGAAGTCAACGTTCAGGAACGGGTGACGAAGGAATTCTCCGTTGAAGCCGAGTATAATAGCTCTTTACTTGAAGAGGGATATACTGCCGGTCAACCAACAGTTAGCCCGAAAACTGTCAAAATTACGGGTGCTAAAGATGCGATTGAACAAATTTCCTATGTAAAGGCAAACCTTGAAATAAGTAAGGGACTTAACGAAACGGTGAACGGCAAGGCAACCGTTAAAGCCCTGGACAGGGACTTGAATAAGTTGGACGTGACGATTGAGCCCGCTTCAGTTGCCGTTTCCTTAAAAGTGAGCATTCCTTCCAAAACGGTGTCGATAACACCAAAGCAAACTGGGAAGGCAAAGGATGGCATCAGGATCAAGAGTATAAGTGTCGATCCAAAAGAGGTCACCTTATTTGGGTCAGAAACGAGCCTTGGGGATATAAGTGAAATAAATCTTCCTGTAAATATCTCGAAAATTGATGGTGATACAGAATTGGAACTCGATCTTACTAAACCGGAAAATGTACAAAAAATGTCCTTGGGTAAGGCAAAGGTCAAGATTCGTACAGAGAAAGTGGATGTAGATGAAGATGAAGTGACTGCAGAGCCAGTTGAAGAAGAGGAAGAACCAGAAACTGAACCAAAACAAGAAGAAAAAGAGCAAGTAATCGAAGAAGATGAACCGGCTGCCATTGAGTCTAAAACATTCAGCAATATAAAAATAGTTCCTGTGGGCATACAGGATGACAAAGATGCCGAATTGGAATCCGATGTAACAAGCATCACCTTGCTTGGTGAGGCGGATGACTTGAAGAAAATAACTAAAGACGACATTAATCTTACAGTAGATGTGAGTAATTTAGATGAAGGTACGCATGATGTAGAACTGGTGGTAAACGTGCCTGAGGGAGTGGACTGGGAGCTGGATTCTGAAACGGTTTCGGTCACCATTACTCCAAAAGCCGAAGAGACATAACCTTCCTTTAACATCATTTAATTCAGTAACGATTCGAAGAAGGAGCGATAAATATGGGTAAATATTTTGGAACAGACGGAGTAAGGGGTATAGCGAATAGCGAATTAACACCGGAGCTGGCATTTAAACTGGGCCGATTTGGTGGCTACGTTCTTACTAGAAATACAGAAAAACCCAAAGTGCTCATAGGGCGCGATACACGAATTTCAGGTGAAATGCTGGAAGGTGCACTTGTTGCCGGTCTATTATCCATTGGGGCTGAAGTGATGCGCCTGGGTGTAATTTCGACACCGGGAGTTGCCTATTTAACAAAGGCCTTAAGTGCCGAAGCAGGTGTCATGATTTCCGCTTCGCATAATCCAGTAGAGGATAATGGCATTAAATTCTTTGGACCGGATGGTTTTAAGCTATCCGATGATCAAGAAGCGGAAATTGAAACATTGTTAGATTTGGAAAAGGATGAACTTCCACGCCCGGTTGGCGGAGATTTAGGCCATTTGAACGATTATTTCGAAGGTGGGCAAAAGTATCTCCAGTACTTGAAACAATCAGTGGATGAAGACTTTACAGGCATTCATGTTGCGCTCGATTGTGCACATGGGGCGACATCAGCCTTGGCCATGCATTTGTTTGCGGATCTTGATGCAGACATCTCTACAATGGGGGCATCGCCCAATGGCTTGAACATCAATGACAAGGTAGGTTCCACCCACCCTGAAGCACTTGCTGAATTCTTAAAAGAAAAAGGTGCGGATGTTGGACTTGCTTTCGATGGTGACGGAGACCGCGTCATTGCCATAGATGAAAAAGGAAATATAGTGGACGGCGACCAAATCATGTATATATGTGCGAAATACTTGAAAGAAAATAATCGTTTGAAACAGGGAACAGTGGTTTCTACGATCATGAGCAACCTTGGTTTTTATAAAGGTCTTGAAGAGCACGGTATACAAAGCGCCCAAACGGCAGTGGGGGATCGCTATGTGGTGGAAGAGATGCGAAAAGGCGGCTATAACCTTGGCGGCGAACAATCCGGACATATCATCTTCCTGGACTATAACACCACAGGAGATGGCTTATTGACGGGCTTACAGCTTGTGAACATCATGAGTGACACCCAAAAAACCTTATCAGAGCTCGCTGGCGAGATGAGGAAATATCCACAGACACTCATCAACGTCAGAGTTACCGATAAGCATGCTGTAACTGATAATGAAAAGGTACAGGAAGTCATTAAGGCAGTCGAAGGGGAAATGAACGGAAACGGTCGCATTTTGGTGAGACCATCCGGTACTGAACCGCTAGTCCGTGTTATGGCTGAAGCACCGACTGCTGAAGAATGCACTAATTATGTAGATCGCATCGTCTCAGTGGTAAGAGCGGAAATGGGAATAAACGAATAACCAATCCAATGCATAAAAGGAACGAAATTTCCTTTTATGCATATTTTTATAAAGAAGTTCTTTTTCGTAGGTCTTGGTAATAAAGAATTGACCTATGTCCCTTGTTTAAGGTATGATTATCCTGATTTACAACTCATTTTCTCTAAAATGGTTGTTTTTAAAAAGGAGGGTAGGCAAGGAGAAACAGATTTACAAAAGCGCCTGAACTAAGTCTGGTCGAGAAAGGCTTAGTTGACGAGGAGGAGGTTTATCGAATGATCGGCGGATACCTCCCGGCTGAAGTGCACAGCCGCAGTAATTCCAATCATAAAACAGTAGGGCAACTTACTGCACAAAGGGTTGGAAATGCACAATGGGAAAAAGTGCTTTAGGGCATTTCCTTTATAAAAATATATTAGAGATGAGGGGGCAGGGATGCCCCCGTGCATTCCTGTTCCCTCGAATCGGTTGGAGGAACAGAAATTATGTGTGGAATTGTTGGATATATTGGACTTAGTGATGCAAAGGAAATTTTATTAAAAGGTCTTGAAAAACTTGAATACCGCGGATATGACTCTTCAGGGATTGCTGTGAAAAATGATGCAGGCGTGACAATCTTCAAGGAAAAGGGACGAATCGCGGACTTACGCGGTGCCGTGGATGATAACACTATTGCATATACTGGAATAGGACATACACGCTGGGCCACCCATGGTGTGCCAAGCCGTGAGAATGCTCATCCTCACCAAAGTAATTCAGGTCGCTTGACTTTAGTTCATAATGGGGTCATTGAAAACTATGCGATTCTAAAACGTGAATATTTGAAGGATGTTGCCTTTAAAAGCGAAACGGATACGGAAGTCATCGTTCAACTAATTGAGAAGTTCGTAAACGATGGTATGGAAGTGGAAGAGGCGTTCCGTCAAACACTCACTCTATTAGAAGGCTCATATGCCATTGCCCTTTTGGATGCTGAAAATGATGAAACCATTTTTGTCGCAAAAAATAAAAGCCCGCTGCTGATCGGTGTGGGAAATGATTTTAACGTTATCGCTTCAGATGCAATGGCCATGTTGCAAGTCACAGATCAATTCCTTGAACTGATGGATAAAGAAATGGTTATCGTGACAAGTGAAAAGGTAACGATCAAGAACCTTTCCAACGAAGAAGTTATGCGAGCTCCATATACTGCTGAACTGGATGCAAGTGATATTGAAAAAGGTACGTATCCTCACTATATGCTTAAAGAAGTCGACGAGCAGCCAGCTGTCATACGTAAAATCATTCAAGCATACCAAAATGAAGAAGGTAAACTTGCAATCGATTATAGCATTACTGAAGCGGTAAGTGAGGCTGACCGAATTTATATCATCGCTTGCGGAACCAGCTATCATGCAGGATTGATTGGTAAGCAGTTCATCGAAAAAATGACTGAAATTCCGGTTGAGGTCCATGTGGCATCGGAATTCACTTACAATATGCCGTTATTATCGAAAAAACCGTTATTCATCTTTATTTCACAAAGTGGTGAAACTGCAGATAGCCGTGCCGTATTAGTGTCCATCAAAGCGCTTGGTCATAAAGCTCTGACCATCACGAACGTACCGGGCTCTACATTGTCACGTGAAGCGGATTATACGCTCTTGCTGCATGCTGGCCCTGAAATAGCCGTGGCCTCTACAAAGGCTTACACAGCTCAAGTGGCAGTCCTGTCCATATTAGCAAATGTAACTGGCCAATTCCGTAAAATGGAGTATGATTTCGACCTTGTAAAAGAGCTTGGAATCGTTGCGACAGCAATGGAAGCCCTCTGTGATTCGAAAGAAGAGATGGAAGCCATTGCCCGTGAATATTTGTCCGTTACAAGAAACTGCTTCTTCATTGGCCGTTCCCTTGACTACTATGTTGTTCTTGAAGGGGCCCTTAAGCTGAAGGAGATATCATACATCCAGGCAGAAGGCTTTGCTGGCGGAGAGCTTAAACACGGAACGATCGCCTTGATTGAAGAAGGTACACCTGTCATAGCCCTTGCCACTCAAGCAGGCGTCAACCTAAGCATCCGTGGAAATGTTAAAGAAGTGGTTGCCCGCGGCGCCAACCCTTGCATCATTTCCATGAAGGGTCTGGAAGAAGAGGATGACCGTTTCGTCATCCCGGAAGTGAATGAACTATTAACACCCCTTATCTCTGTTATCCCGCTGCAGCTCATTGCTTACTACGCTGCCTTGCACCGCGAATGTGACGTGGATAAACCACGTAACCTTGCGAAAAGTGTAACGGTTGAGTAAGTTGGAATGAATGCAACGTATGTTTTGTAGATTTAAAATAAAGTTTAACCGTTTAAAATAAAGTTCGACCGTTTTACCCCTTTAGATATGATTATCTAAAGGGGTGTTTTTATGTCAAAAAGAAAAAGAACATCTAACATTGAAAAGTGGATTAAGGAAGGCCGTGGAACAGGAATCGGTGCAGATTAGAATAATATTCCCGTAATGTATACAGATCCAGATGGGGAAATTGCAAAATATATTGCTCAAGCATTACTTTTTTTGGCAAAACCTTTAATAAAGAGATATGGAGGAGCAGCTTTAACAATATATGGTTCAAAAAGCTTCTAAATATTTTAAAAAATGGGGAAAGAAAACCAGTAAGCAATATGGAAAAGGAATTTGGCATTATCATTATAAATCAGGGGTGCATTACATTATAGCTTAATTTATACCAACTAATGTCTATATAAAAACATCAGCAAATTATAAGGTGGTATGGTAATGGAAATATCATTAAATGATTTTTTAGTTGGAGATGGTTTTTCATATATTTTTAAATCTGAGAAGAGAGGGATGATTAATTTTTATTTTTGTATTGATTCAGTTGAAGAGGATTTAACTACGAGTTATAGCCAAAGCTTAGAAGAATTTTTAAAAAAATTAAATAAGTATCCGATTTATTTGCATGGAATTAGTGGTTCGATGGAAATTAATATATCGAAAGGTGCAAAAACATCGAAAGTTTCGCCTAGAAATTATCATCATTTAGTAGAAATAAATAATATTGAAGAACTAGTCAATTATTTTCCTATAGCCTATTTGGACGCTTTTAACAATGAGAGTATTTTGTTTTCTACTGAGAAAACAATAGAAATGGATTTTACGAGTGACATTGGTTTAGCAAGATTTATTTTGGACTATACAAAAACGATAACAAAAGATAGATATTATCTTTGGGTAGGCCATGACGGAATAGGTTTTGACTTCGTTTCGAATTTTTCTGATTATCCGTACAATAAAGTTCCGATTACAAGTGATGAGGATTAAACGAAAACGTATCAATTTATCATGTTTATCAAAGATTATGACTTAATATTGGAAGATGATTATGAAAATTATAAAACATTTATAGAACTTGTTATAGAATCAATCAAAGCATGGAGAAAAGGACGTAACTCGATTCATTTCCAACACCTCCAACACCTTTTAACGTTTATTCAAAGAAGCAACAATTGAAAAAAGTTCTATAGTAAAGCCCGACCATTCGTTCAAAATGGTCGGCTTTTTAATGAGGTACAGTTGATTAAATTCGATTATTCAAGATACGTAAACCATTTAGAATAACAAGAATGGTACTACTTATAATCATACGTGCTTATTGGAAGTTAATTCATTTAAAAGAATCCGTGTATTTATAATCAATCTTTTTTATAAAAATCTATATAACCTAAAAATATCAAATCCACATTTTGATAATTTTGTTCAAAATGTGTGGGTTTCTTCTATTATAAATTCAGCTTTTGCAGCACACTTTTGACCAAACTTTATTTTAACCCTACAGTTAAATGACAAAAAAGTTCGGTACTGACACATTGTTGTTTAACAAAACGTGCTATTATGAAAGACTTGATCCAATTTTTATTGGATCAAGTCTTTTTTATGTCGCCTCATTACCAGCGGAGCATGATTGGCTAACGGTGGCATAAATTGGACATCGTTAATGCTCTATTTTTTCAAATAACGTTACAGGATAGTATAAGAAGGCGTGTAACTTTTATAAATAGTTAACGTCTAACAGAATAAAAGGTGGGATTAATGTGAAAAATAAGAAATATTTTTTCATGCTGTTCTTACTTATAGTAGTAGGTTGTTCAAATGAAACCAAAGAAGAACCACCAGAAGTGATAGTGAAAATAAATGATGAAAGTATCGAAACAGCTAGAGGTACTTATCAGTGGGAGAAAAAGAGCTTACTCTCTAAAACTACGGTTATCGCCGATGCTGCTGCACCATTTCAAATAGCTGAAGATATGAAAGCGAAAATAGTTGAACAAAGTTCAGTAGCAAATGTAGAGTTTAATGATGGTTCCCAACCACAATTACAGGCTTATTTATGGGAAGAAGAAAAACGTGGTGAAGAATTATCTTTGAATCAACACCATATAACCTTACCGTCGGAAAAAGGAAAGTATGTAATTGAAATTAACGCTAAATGGTCAAATGGAGACTCTTCTTATACTTTTGTCGTAGAGGTACAATAATACAAGATTTTTTCCTTAACGAAGTTAAGTAGATCTAAATAAAGATTAACTGTTTATAAAAAGTTGCGAAGCTTTACCCCTTTGGCTATGATTAGCCAAAGGGGTATTTTTAATGTCTAAAATAACGAGAACCTCTCAAGTTGATAAGTGGATTAAAGCAGGCTAAGGAATAGGAAACGATGTGCAGTGACAATAAAGTTGTTTAATGCAATCTATTACATCCATCGGTAGGGAATCACGGCATTCATTAGAGCAAAGTTAAAGATCTTCCTATGGTGCATTGTTGAAAATGAAGTCTTCATAAAATTTTTTTAATTTAGGAGAGAATGACATGGAAGTTTTTGCAGAATTTTTAGCGAATATTGATAACCCGCAACATAGGGAACGAACGGAAGAAGTCTTGGCTTGGGTAACTAAGAAATTTCCAAATTTAATGCCGAAAATTGCGTGGAATCAGCCTATGTTTACCGATCATGACACATATATCATTGGCTTTAGCGTAGCCAAACATCATTTGGCTGTTGCCCCTGAAAAGGCAGGGATCGATCATTTCTCTGATGAAATCGTGCAGGCTGGCTATGATCACACCAAGCAGTTGGTACGTATCAAGTGGGATAATCCGGTTGATTACTCATTACTTGAAAAAATGATCGAGTTTAATATTTTTGATAAGACAGACTGTTCAACTTTTTGGCGGAAATAATAAAAGCTGATTATTAAGGGTGAGTTGACCCTCTATTAAAGTGTCCATTATTCGGGGTTTATTCATATAAAAAGTGAAACGATGTGGTCCTTAGGTTATAATATCTCATATCTGCCGTCTGATCTAACTCCATAGGCAAAAAGGCAGATTCCTCGGTCCTTATGACCTCACCTTTACGGTTGCGATTCATAAATAGTTTTAAATTCAAAAAAAGCACAGGGTGTTCCAAATTTGGAACTCCTTGTGCTTTTGGTTTTTGATAAAATCGAGATATACAAATATTACAACCAAACTACTTAAAATATTAAAACAAAATTCATAGTGGGTATTTAAGGAAAAAATATTAGGTGGGGTGAAGAAATGAAGAAGTTACTATATATTTTTATATTAATAATTCCTGTATTTTTGTTTGGATTTAATTCATCAACCTTTGCAAGTTCTCCAACTAAAGAAGTTGATTTAAAAGAGGAAAGCCAATCAGGTGAGTTTCTGTCAGAATATACAACTCTATCAGGCGCTGATGTACTTTTAGGTCAAGAAATACCTATACATGTAGATGAAAAAACAGGAGAAATAACTAATAATAGAATTGGTATATCTCCAGTGTGTGCTACTTGTAATCGATATACTTGGAAAACAGCCACAGATAAACGACAATCAAGTGTCTTTCACAAAAAAAGTGACTGATACTACAAAATGGAGTCTTAACCTTACCTTCAAGGTGGAAATATACGGTAAATTAGTTATTTCTGGCGGCGGAGAAAAGATATATTCGGCAACGAAAAAATGGAATCAATACAAAGAAACATGGAAATTGACTGGAACACTAAAAACATATAGTCCAACTGGGAATTTGATAAAATCAGAACAAAGAAATGAAACCTACATTAAATATAAAAAAGTAGCAACAAAATAAGTTGGCAATAGTGTAAATGAAACCCTTATTCTAAAAAGGTTTTTTTAGAATTTGAAAATATCGTATCACAAAGGGGTAAGAATGGATACTGATATTAAACAAACTCATCGCTTTATATTATATATAACAATACTAATTATGATTATTTTTCCTTTTACACAACTTATATTACAAGAACTTTTTTTGCAAATAAACAAACAATTATTTTTCTTTATAAGTAAACTGGTTATTATCTATATGCTTTTTCTTTTCTTAAAAAAGAAAAAAATAACCTTATCTAGCATTCAGCTTAAAAAGGTACATGTAAAATATATTCTTCTTGGTATTTTAATGGGTAGTATAACTCACATGCTAACTGTGTTTTTTGGTAGGACCCAATATTATCTACTAACTGGCGAATGGCTTACTGCTGAAAAAATTGTTGGTACACTTATGGAGAGTAGTAAAAACATAAGTTTTTACAGCATTATCATGATTGGCTTTTCAGTGGCAATTAGTGAAGAAATTCTTTTTAGGGGTATATTATTAAAACAATATCAGAGAATGAACATAAAATCGGCCATAATTTTAAGTGCTCTTATTTTTAGCATTTATCATATGACGGTGGGAAATTTGGTTTTTGCATTTGTAATGGGTATTTCTCTTGCACTATTAACCATCTATACTGGAAGTATCGTCCCGGCTATCTTTTTTCACTTTTTAGTGAATGAAATAATGAGGATCATCATGCATTTCCCGGAAAAGGTTACTGTAACTTATTTTAAGGTAATGGTGTCTCCAATTACCACCATAACTGGTTTAATACTTTTTCTATCTATATTAACTTTCTTATTTATAAAAGTAAGAAAAAATAATCAATTTCAAAATGAAAAAGTTAAATTCTTTGATAGATATATTATTTTGTTGTTTTTGATGTATGTTCTTTTCCTGACAATATATATTATAAAGGTTAAATATGCTGCCAATCCCTGAGGACTACTTTCATAAATAAATCTCTTTTATAGCTCAAAAGTAGCACAAGGAGTTCCAAAATTGGAACTCCTTGTGCTATTGATTTTTGATAAAGTGAAGATATAAAAATTAAAAATATTGCAACCAAACTACTTTAAGATATTTATTAAAGGGGGATTCAAATGAAAAAGACCATTTGGCCAATCATTGCAGTATTTGTTATGTTAGTATGTTTTCCAGAAGTAAATTCTTCAGCTGAGAGTCTTCAAAAGGATTTAACACAAGAAGGAATTTATCAAAAATTATCAGAAATATCAGATTACTACGATGTTGGTGAAGAATTAAGTTTTGACGATGCTGAATCTTTATGCGAAGACATCAAACTCTCCTATCATGCCTGTAAAAACTGCCACCGTCTTAGGAAGTAATTCTAATTCAAAAATTAGTGCAAATTTGAAAGGATCTGTATCATCAAATCATGGAATTGTTAATAATTCTTTTGGTGGTAATGTAACGACAACAGTTACCAAAGGAACTCCTACAAAAATCACTACAAAAATTAGACATACTGCCTATGGATTAGTTGGATCTGGTGGTGTTGGTAAGGTGCAAGATAAAACCTTAACAGTGTCATGCACTTCTGGAAAGTCTTGTGCACTTAAACAAACATATCCATATACAGCCTCTGTAGCATATTCGACAACTTATGCTGAAGCGACTATTAGTTATAGTGGCGGGGCACTCGGAGTTACTGCTAAATAATTTTTTATATAGTAAAGAAGGTGATTAAAGTTTTAAACAATTTTAGTTTGGTTGGAACAATTATTCTGTTATTGGCGATTGCAGGAATAGGGTTTATTATCAGACGGATTTATTTAAAAATATCAAAATAATCATCTCTAATATTGAAAAAGAAAAAAAGAGGTAACATATTGCACATAACTCTTTCAAGTAATATCTCTATCTACTGCCTTTTCTAAGTAGTCTACCGGAATATTTGTTAAGAAATGAAGCAGAACGGCCCATTATGGATGGAAAGGAGACGGAGCCTTCATTGGTGATGATCGGTTTTGGCGGACTTTCAGAAGAAGAGATAGAAAAAGGAATTGCCGTACTTCGAAATGCTTGGTTTTCTGAAATATAAATTAATGGAAGATTGACCTCGAACTCATCTTAAAACAAAGTGGAAAGTAACGTTCAAATTTTAATTCCTCAAAAAGCTATCCAGGATAGGTGATTTTATTTAGCTTTCATTTTAATTCTACGGAAGGCCAAAAATGTGATCGGATATTAATCTGAAGCAACAATAACTACAAATAGAATTAAACCAGCTGACAAGTCAGCTGGTTTTTATGAAATAGGAAGCAGAATCGTAAAAGTAGTTCCCTTTTCGAGTTCACTTTCCACGGATATGGTCCCTTCATGCATCTCTAAAATTCTTTTCACGATGGATAGACCTAGACCGCTGCCGCTTTTTGAGCGTTCCCTTGCCAGGTCGGCTTTATAGAATCGCTCGAATATATGGAACTGGTCTTTTTCGGAAATGCCGATTCCATTGTCGGATATCGTTATGGATGCCCGGTCATCAATCTGTTGTAATCGAATCGTGATCTTTCCGCGATGGCGGGTGAACTTGATACTATTGTGTATTAAATTCGTCCATACTTGGCTCATTAAGTCCTGGTCTGCAACTATTGGAACCTTTTCTAAGGATATATCCAATTCGAGTTCTTTTTCCAACCAAGCCGGTTCACATGCCAAAATAATGGTTCGTATTTGCTGATCGAGCCGGAAATCGGTCCTTTCAAAAGGATGATGGTCGGATTCAAGGGATGTAAGCTTTAGAAGGTTATCACTTAATTTAGATAATCTCCGGCTTTCTGTCTCAATTATATGAAGATAATGATTTCGTTCTTCGGTTGTCAGCTTATTAAATTGAAGAGCCTGGGCAAATCCTACAATGGAGGTTAGGGGCGACTGTATTTCGTGAGAGACGTTAGAGATGAATTCCTGCCGCATCTCTTCCATTTGCTTCAATTGCTTGGCCATGTGATTGAAGTGGTTAATGATATCGGTCATTTCGTTTTTCTTATCCATTTTAAAATCCAATTGTACATTATAATCGCCATTTGCTATTTTCCTTAAGGCATCTATGATCTCGAGGTAAATATTTACCCGTTTATTGTGATGGATAGCGCGGATAAGATAACCGATGGATATCATGATTGCGATGCTTGTCATGATAGTGGTCAGAAACCGAACATAATCGGTTAATCTTAAGGGCAATAGTTCAATGATATAGTAACCGGCCGAAAAGCAAATTGAAATAAACGTAAGAAAAAACAGTATGCCAAGCATTTGTTTGTAAAATCGATTGTCTCTCATCTAGTTATCTCCAAACGGTAGCCTAATCCCCAAATCGTTTTAATCCGGAAGGGGAATTCCAATTCTGGAAACCGTTCTCTCACTCTTTTAATATGGACATCGACAGTTCGTTCATCACCTTCATAATCATAGCCCCAAATGTCTTCGATAAGATTTTCCCTGGAAAAAGTTTTTCCAGGATAGCTTGCTAATTTAAACAACAATTCGAATTCTTTTAAGGGAATCGTATATTCCTGTTCTTTGAATGAAATTTCATGTGTGTTGCGATTCATCTTTAATTCGCCGATATTTAATGTTTGTGAAATAGTAATTTTATAGCGTTTTAGTAATGCCTTTATTCTCAGAACCAATTCGATCGGTTCAAATGGCTTTACAAGATAATCATCTGCCCCAAGCCCGAAACCTTTTACTTTCTGTGTTGTTTCCCCTTTTGCAGTCAGCATTAAAATGGGGATATCACTAAATTCCCGTAACTCTTTGCATAATTGCCATCCATCCATGTTAGGCATCATAATATCGATGACTGCCAAATCGATTTTCACTTTCTCCATTACTTTCAATGCTTCCAGTCCATCTGAGGCTTCATATAGATCAAATCCTTCTTTTCTTAACAAGAGTTGTATAAGTTCACGAATATGTGCATCATCATCGACAATTAGTATTTTTGTCATCCGTCTTCTTTCCTTTCGGTAAATTAGGCGAGTTCAAGTTTGTTTAACTGTTGTTCAGCGAATTCGCGATATAATGAGTGCGTTTTATATAGCTCCTTATGTGTTCCGCTGCCCGTTATTTTCCCTTTTTCCAGAAAGATGATTTGATCTGAACCAACAACGGTCGATAGGCGGTGAGCAATAACTATTGTTGTTCTGCCTTTCATTAATTCATTTAACGCCTGTTGAACAACTTTTTCTGATTTGCTGTCCAGGCTGGAGGTAGCTTCATCAAGCATCAGTATTTTTGGGTTTCTTAAAAATGCTCGGGCGATTGCAATTCTTTGTCTTTGACCGCCGGATAATTTCATGCCCCTTTCGCCAACCTCTGTATCATATCCGTTAGGAAGCTCAGAAATAAATTGATCTGCATACGCCATTTTAGCTACTTGATTTAATTCCTCATCTGTTATATCCCGATCGATTCCATAACAGATATTATCTCGAATTGTGCCAGATACAATCGGACTTTCTTGTGAAACATACCCAATCTGGCTTCTCCATGAAAGCAGTGTGAAATCATTTATGGATTTCCCGCCTATGGAAATGGAGCCTTGCTGTGGTTTGTAGAAACGCTCGAATAATGAGAAAAGGGTCGTTTTGCCGCTGCCGCTTGGTCCGACAATTGCTGTGACCTTACCGGATTCAACGTTAAAGCTTATATCTTTAAGTACCTGTTCTCCATTATTGTAACTATAGTTCAGGTGATCCACGGTGATTGATTGACTTATATTCTGAACTGGCTGCTTCGCATCTTCCTCCTCTACTGAATCCAAAATGGAAATGATGCGCTCAGTTGCACCCGTGGCTTTTTGAAATTGTGTAAAGAAACTGGCTAATTGAGCCATTGGCATGATTATTTGGAAAAGATACATGATGAATGCAACTAGGGCTCCAGCTGTCAGGGCTCCTGAAGAAACGCGCATTCCCCCATAACCTAAAATCAGCACGAGTAATGCCATCATGACAAAACTCATTAGCGGCGCAATCAACGATTGGATTTTTGCCTCTTTTAATCCGAATTGAAATAATTTATGGATTCCTTTTTTTCCATTTTCATATTCTAGAGTTTCAGCATTTGAGGCTTTAACAAGACGGATTTCCGTTAGCACTTGCTGGAGGACTGAGGTGAAGCTTGCTGTCTCGTCCTGCATCCCTTTTGATATTTTATGCATTTTTTTCCCTAGTGGCATTAATATCAAAACAGAGAGTGGAATTGCAGTGAACATCAATAATGTCATTTTCCAATCCAGTACGAATAACACGATCATGGAACCTACGATGGAAATGATTCCTGTAACGAAATTAGAGAGGTGCTCAGAGATTAATCCCTTCACTACTGTTGTATCATTTGTCATTCGACTGACTGTTTCGCCTGACGGATGTTCATCAAAATAACTCACGGGCAATACGAGTATTTTTTTCCATAGTTGATCGCGGATACCCGCCACTACAGATTGACCGATCCGATTTAATAAATAGATGGAAAATCCACTGGCCAATGCTTGAACAATGATGGCAAGAACGAGAAGGGTGATCCGTTCAGTGCTTAGTGAGCTGATCGAAAAATCATTAATTAAATTTTTTGTGAATAAAGGGACTAATAAACCCACACCCGTTGTACCTAGGCTTAATGCCAATGCAATCCCTATCATTAGTTTAGAAGGCTTCGTTTGTTGAACTAACCGAATGAACTGGCGCCATCCTTTTTGTTTTTTTTCTTCTGGCATATTTAAATACATCCTTTCTTGATCTTTACATGAGGAAGTATACAAAGAAGTTATGAATTGAATATGAACTTCTGGGTATTAAAGAAAAATTCCACGAAATTACTGTTGGATTTTTACTGAATGATAAAGTTGAAAAAATAGCGGTCACTTAAAATAGTGTCGGCTTTTTTTAATTAAGATACAAGAAAAATAAAGAATCGGACTGAAATATTCAGGTGAATATGGATGTTAGGTATATGAAGTTCTTGGTTAATGAAAAGGCATATCAGTTATAATGGGTCACAAGTAGCAATTTGGAAAATCGGAATGGAATGGAGTACAATTAAAGTAATGGGAATATGTAAAAGGGAGTAAGATACAGATGAAGCGGATTACCATATTGATAGCTGATGATGAGGTGGAAATTGCTGACCTGGTCGCTTTGCATTTGGAGAAAGAGGGATATAACTATATCAAGGTATCGGATGGGAAAGAGGCCATTCGTGTTATTAGCGATCAGAAGATAGACTTGGTCATCTTGGATATCATGATGCCGGAGTTGAATGGCTATGAAGTTACCCGTCAAATTAGAGCGAAATATCAAATGCCTATCATTTTTCTTAGTGCAAAAAGTTCCGATCTGGATAAAATCTCCGGATTGGTGATGGGGGCGGACGATTATATGACCAAGCCTTTCAACCCAATGGAATTGGTCGCACGCGTGAATGCGCAATTGCGACGGGCAATGCAGTTGAATCAAGTTTCAAACGAAAACGAATCTATATTGGAAGTCGGCGGTTTGATCATTTATCCGGATCAGCGCAAAGTGATACTATATGATGAAGCCATCGAACTAACTCCGAAGGAATTCGATATTTTGGTTCTCTTAGCCGGTCATTCCCAAAAAGTATTTAGTGCGGAAAGTATTTTTCAAAATGTATGGGGCGAAGCGTATTATGAAATGGGCAATAATACTGTCATGGTTCATATTCGTACGCTAAGGAAAAAGCTTGGCGAGGATAAAAATAAAAACAAGTTCATCACGACAGTTTGGGGAGTGGGATATAAATTCAATGGCTGACATGTTACGAAGCTTCCGGGCTAAAATGATTGTATTGCTTGCATTGAGTATGTTGATAGCCGGAACCATTACCTTCCTGATATATAAAGGGCTTCAACTTTATTATCATACGAATGTAAAGGTCGAAGATCCATTGTTCCGTTTGCGTTTGATCATGAATATATATGGAGATCTAAACTTCTTTTTAATCATTTTTATCCCACTTTCGATACTATTCTTCTTTTTCCTTACAAAACCTTATGCGACATACTTTAATAAGATTTCCAATGGAATCAATGATCTCGCAAATGGTGACTTTAAAAGCAGAGTCGACATCTTATCAAAAGATGAGTTCCAGGATATAGCGGAAGATATTAACCGGGCAAGTGAGAAATTACAAGAAGCCGTAGAAAGAGGCGATTTTGCAGAAAGCAGTAAGGATCAATTGGTTCTGAACTTGGCCCATGATTTACGTACACCTCTAACTTCCGTTTTGGGATATTTGGACTTTATCCTTCGAGAAGAAGATTTACCTGCAGAACGAATCAGGCATTTTACGAAGATTGCTTATACGAAATCCCAACGTTTAGAGAAACTTATTGATGAACTTTTTGAAATAACCAGAATGAACTATGGCATGCTTCCATTAGAGAAAAAATCCCTCAATTTAAGTGAATTGCTCATTCAATTAAGTGAAGAACTATATCCACTCTTCGAAAAAAACCACTTGAGTGCAAGATTGACTCTTCCATCGCATTTAGATATTTCAGGTGATGGCGACCTATTGGCGCGTGTATTCGAAAACTTATTGACCAATGCCGTACGTTATGGAAACGATGGACAGTTCGTGGATATCCTTGGTTTCACTGATAAAGGGGAGGTTGTGGTGCAAGTTATCAACTATGGAACTTGTATACCTGAGGAAGAACTACCTTATGTTTTTGATATGTTCTACACAAATGATAAGGCGCGGTCCCATAAAGATGGAAGCACGGGTCTCGGTTTATTCATCGCAAAAAATATTGTCGAACAGCATAATGGAACGATATCCGTTAAAAGCGATTCTGTACAGACTCTATTTGAAGTGCGATTACCGCAGTGATTTAAGAAAAATTTTATAATTTCCCCACTATTTTTTTAAACTATTTTTCCTAACCTATAGAAAGAAGGTAAGGAGGACTGTTCATGAAGAAGTGGGTTTTTTTGTTTGTTTTATTTTTGCTGTTTGCACGTGAAGTAAACGAATATAAATCTGACGGTGATTTTCAAATTATTGATGAAAGACATGGTCTAAGGGTTCCGAAGGAGAGTGGAACGTTAGAAATAGCTAAGGATCAGGTTTACCAAGGGAATTTGTTATTGGTCAATAAGGAACATCCTGTACATCGGGGAGGGATCAAATCTGATGTGGTTAATCTATTTCAACACAAAGAACTAATAGAGGGATATGGTCTGTTGGACGAAAGGATTCGCTTGTCACAGGGTGTGGCAGAGAAATTCTTGGAAATGGTTCGTGCGGCTGAAAAAGACAATGTCCGTCATTTCATGATTAGCAGCGGGTATCGGAATGAAGAGGAGCAAAGTCAGCTCTATCAAGAAAAGGGGTCTGCATTTGCTTTACCAGCTGGCTATAGTGAGCACAACTTAGGGTTATCACTTGATATAGGCTCCACCTTATCAGGTATGAATGAAGCCCCGGAAGGAAGGTGGCTGCAAAAGAATGCCTCGAAATACGGTTTTATTTTACGTTATCCGGAAAATAAAAAGGCTATTACAGGAATAGAATATGAGCCATGGCATTTCCGCTATGTTGGTCTTCCCCATAGTAGAATCATGCAGAAAAAGAATTTTACATTGGAAGAATACCTTACTTATATAAAAGAGAAAAAGAAAATTGGGGGAACCATAGCGGGTGTGGAATATGAAGTCTCTTATTATCCTGTATCCTCAAAAAAGACGGTTAAGCTACAGGCCAACGCGTATGAAGTATCTGGAGATAATATGGGTGGAGTCATCGTGACTGCTTTTTCTTCTGTGCATGCACGTGATGGGCAAGAGAAATGAAGAAAATAGTAATACAGGATATCATTATTCCAGCTTTGTTTGCTAGTTATATATTTTTGCTAACCAAAGTCATTTTATTTAAATTTGGCCATATTGATATAACTTTTCTTCTGGAACAGCTTCAAAGTAATCTAAAAAACCCAGTAAATATGAAGGATAGATTATTATTGTTCGGTAATTTCATACCGCTTAATGAAATAGTGAGTGCTGTCCAAAATAGGACGTATCACAATATATTCAATTTGCTAGGAAACATCGCATTATTCATTCCTTTTGGTATATTTCTACCTCTCGTTATTGGAAAGGGATATATAAATCTAAAGAGGGTATGCTGTATTTCCTTTATAGTAAGTCTTTGTTTTGACTGTCTTTAATATCGGCATCTTTGATGTGGATGATCTTCTATTAAATACGTTTGGCGGAATGATAGGGTATGCCCTATTCAAGTTCGGCATCTAATCGAAAAACGATCAAGTATTATTGTAGATGTACAAGAATGAAAGGAGTTCCTTCAACATGAGCATAGAAAAAAGGAGAGCCCGGGGCTAGATCCGGGCTTTTTCTATGTCCTCAAATGCTTTTTTTAGTTGGAGTCGATAGGTAAAAAGGTATATTGAAATTTTATTTTTTTAATGTGAAATTAATAATAAATACCTATATAAGCTAAATACTTACCGCTTTTAACCGATTAAATATGGAGATACAAAAAACAGTATAAGTTAGGTGGAAAAAATGATTATTTTGAATGAGTCCATTGTGTCGCCAATTCTTCTAAAGGTGTTGGAGGAACAGCAAATTCCAGTGCTGGAACAAGGGCAATGGGGAGAAACATCAACATCAGAAAAGCTAAACATTCAAAAAGATACCGAATTTTTCAAGTCCATGGAAATGGGCCAAAGAATTCTTACAAACTCTGAAAATGGCATTACATTATTAGGTCATTTCCGACCAAATAACAATGAGTACATATGGTCAAAGTTATTGAAGGATAAGAGTCAGGTGCGGAATTTAACGAAATCTTTATATCCTGATTTCTATTTCCAAGATATTGATTTATCCATGATAAGTGACCTGGATAAAAATCAAATACCGTTTCCGGTAGTTATCAAACCCAATATTGGCTATTCAAGTGTAGGGGTGCATAAAGTCAAGAATGAACAGGACTGGGATATAGCCGTGAACCAGCTTAAAGCAGATTTACTTCATTCGGATGGATTATATGATTCAGAAGTGGTCGGTTCCCAGACCGTTTTAATAGAGGAGTGGATTCAGGGTGAAGAGTATGCCATTGATGGTTATTACAAACAAGATGGCGAACCGGTCATTTTGAATGTATTCAAACGATTATTCAAGGACGATTACGATACTTCCGATCGAATTTATTATACTTCGAAGTTGGCCATTAATGAAATCTATAATGATGCACTAAAGTTCATGAAGAATATCCAAGCGGTCCTTCCACTTAGGAATTACCCTGTACACTTCGAAATTCGCAAAAAAGGAAACCGGGTGATACCTATCGAAATCAATCCTCTGCGTTTTGCTGGAGCGGGTACAACGGATCTAGGGTACCATGCGTATGGGATGAATATGTATGAACATTATTTTTCAGGTACCAAACCCGATTGGAATCGGATATTGGAAGAGATGGACGATAATATATATAGCTTTTTCTTTGCAGAGTTACCACTGGAAATAAATCTGGAAGATGTTGCACGTATTGATCATGATGCACTTTGTCGTGAATTTGAACATGTTTTGGAATATAGGCAGCTTCCTTTTCAAAATGACCGGAGCATGGCAATCATATTTTATAGAAGTGAGGATTTGAACAAAAATCTCCAGTTGCTTCATTTGGATTTAATACCATATTTGACTATAAAACATCTGGCTTTTATCTAAGGGGGCATGGGAATGAGATTTTCAAAGCTGAATCCTAAAAAATCTTTACTGGCAAAACTATTCTTGTTTTATATCATTCCATTCATACTTTTCGCAGGGGCGATGGGCCTTTGCTTTTCCTATATTACTAATAAAATGATCAATGAGCATGTCCTTCCGCAATTCGATGAGCGTCTTTCTGAAAATGCCCACAGTTTAGCAGCAAGCCTCAATCCTACTTTGATAAAGAATGCTTCGGAACGGGGAGAAGTGATTGTGAGGCAGCTAGATGCTTTTGTAGAAAATAAAAAGGGAATTGAGTACGTTTATGTATTGAAGCGGGAGAATGATGCCGACGTGATTGTAGCCTTGAATGGCAGCACGGATTTCATGGTGGAATCCCCTTTTACGCCGGAACAGGCAATATCGATAAATGGAAAAGAAGACGTATTGAGTGAAATATATAAAGATAAGTGGGGCACACACAAGTCGTACTTTACGCCAATCGAAGGAACAGACGCCATTGTGGGAATCGATATGGATGCAAAATTCATTGATGAATTGAAGAGCACAATGTTATTCTATAATATCTTATTTCTTGCAAGTGCCATTATATTAGGTGTGCTATGCGCCGTTGTCATCGGGAAAAAGATCTCGGGACCCGTTAATGAACTTGTAGGTTACACGAATGAAATGGCAGAAGGGAACTTAAGTAAATCGATACCAATTGGTAGACAGGATGAGATTGGCGATCTGTCAAATGGATTCGAAGATATGAGATTAAGTTTGTCCCATATAATTCAGAATGTCCGTGAACACGCTCAAACGATGAATCAAACGACAGTGTCCATTCACCAATCCTTTGAGGAGATGGTGGAATCCTATGGGCAGATAGTGACTGGGACAACGGAAGAAGCAAAAGCCTCAGAAGAACGTGCCCATCATATTGACCGAATTTCCAATATGATCAGTGACTTAACGGATACAATCCGTTTAATGAGCGAACAAACGAATGAAATGAATGAATTTACGATGCATACGAATACACTTGCTGAACAAGGAAGTAAACAAGTGCAGGATGTAACGAGCCAGATGGATAAAATCATGGAAAACGGCCAATCGAATAAAGTGAATTTGGTGAGCCTGGAAGCTGATGTAGTGAAGATAAACGAAGTGATTGGCTTAATAAGGGGCATTGCTTCCCAAACCAACCTGCTATCATTGAATGCTTCCATTGAAGCGGCACGGGCGGGGGATGCCGGCAGAGGTTTTGCTGTAGTCGCTCAAGAGGTGCAAAAATTGGCTGTGCAAACAGATGAATCAATCGATATCATTTCTGAGTCGATTACGCGGATCAATGAACAAACAGCCAAAGTCATCCAAAATAATGATGAAAGTTTTCAGGATATAATAAATGGTGTTTCCTTAGTGGAAAACAATGGAGAGATTTTCAATAAGATATTCGAATCCGTAGAGAAATTGTTGAAAGGCACAGAACAATTAGCAAGCCATTCGAAAAAAATCAATGAGTCTTCGGATGAAAGCCTAGCATCCATTCAGGAAATTGCAGCGATTTCAGAAGAAGGAGTCGCAACAACGGAGCAAATATCGGCAGCCGCAATTCAACAAAGTACCATAATGACTGGATTGAAGGAGCAAAACGAAGAGTTAGCAAATGAATCGGCCATATTAGAGGGGATGGTAAAAAAGTTCATTACGGAAAAATGATATATTTGATGTAAAAAAAAACCTCTTGTTAACGTTGTTTACAAGAGGTTTTTTTTTTGTGGAAATGGCATGTGGGTCATTTGCTGTAATAGATAGAGTCACATTAGACCAAGATTATTTCTATGTGAATTTATAGAGTATTAAAAATTGCTTGAAAAAAGTTTATCCAAACCATTTGCAATCGCTGCCATTTAATGTTATGCTTAGTCTTAATTATTTTTGTTCGGTACTAAGGATACTAAAAGTACTACTTTTCGTTTTCGATGATGACTTAGAGCAAGGATAGTAATACAATGTGCTTAAATGCACTAGGAGGCAACAACAATGGAACAAGGTAAAGTAAAATGGTTTAACGCAGAAAAAGGTTTTGGATTCATCGAACGCGAAAACGGAGACGACGTATTCGTACATTTCTCAGCTATCCAAAGCGAAGGTTTCAAATCTTTAGACGAAGGCCAAGAAGTTACTTTTGAAGTAGAACAAGGTCAACGTGGACCTCAAGCTTCTAACGTTCAAAAAGCATAATTTCAAAAACAAAAAAAGACAGATCCTAGTAATGGGATCTGTCTTTTTTTGTTTTGAAAAAAACATTACAAAAAACCCTGCTCAACGAAAAGCAGGGTAAACGGTACAAGTAAAGTAAAACGCTTAAAAAGGTTTGACTAAGTATATCATAGTTTTTCTAGAAAATACTAAATTAAATATATAATACTTATCAAGGTACTGTTAGGGAATTACTGAAATCATTGGATTGAAGGGGCATGAAGGAATTTCTGTCCCCTCTTTTTTTTGTCACGAAGATAAAAGTGATTCGGGAAGGTTGGATGGGTTCCTGGAAAGAGGACAGCCTGCCCTTTAAGGGCGGATCAAAATTCGTGGGAAGTGAAACAAAAAACGATGGTCCTCATATAAAGGCATATAGGGCACTTTCGTTAAGGTATCGGAAAAGGAGAAGCAAGAATAGTAAACATTCAAATATGGATTTGAATATTCAGGGAATTATGTTATATTATAATCAAACGAAGATTTGAATGAGAGGTGTGAGAAGATGGCGGAACTGAAAGATATATGTGATGTCCACCTGCATGATGAAGTGAAGGTTAATCGCATTCAAGAAGAAATGAGCCAGGTGAATATATCCAGCATGTCGAAGCTGTTTAAAGTGATAGGCGACGAAAATAGGGCAAAGATAGCTTATGCGCTCTGTACGGACGAGGAATTATGTGTGTGCGATCTGGCCAATATCATTGGTGCTTCGATGGCGACAACGTCACATCATCTTCGTACCCTTTATAAACATGCAATCGTAAAATACCGAAAAGAAGGAAAGTTAGCTTTTTATTCTTTGGACGATCACCATATTAAACAATTGATTCTCATTGCATTAGAACATCAGCAGGAGGTAAGGGTCGATGGCTGAGTCCCCATTAAAAACATATCGTATTCAAGGTCTATCTTGCACGAACTGTGCGGCTAAATTTGAGAACAATGTCCGTGATCTGGAGGGTGTGGAGGATGCCAAAATCAACTTTGGGGCTTCAAAGATTTCGGTACAGGGTAGCGCGACCATTGAAGAGATTGAAAAGGCGGGTGCTTTTGATAACCTGAAAATCCGTGGTGAGCAGGAACGGGTGACGCAAAAGGAACCATTTTGGAAGCAAAAAGAAAATATTAAAGTGGTGTTCTCGGTTATCCTTTTGCTAATCAGCTGGATATTGGATAATCGATATGCTGATGGAGGCATCATGCCGGTAATCGGTTATGCGGCTGCAATCATTGTTGGCGGATATTCATTATTTGTCAATGGGTTGAAAAACCTCGTCAGACTTCGCTTTGATATGCACACCCTTATGACGGTTGCCATCATCGGAGCGGCTGTGCTGGGTGAATGGGGTGAGGGGGCAACTGTTGTCATTCTATTTGCAATAAGTGAAGCACTGGAAAAGTATTCGATGGATAAAGCCCGGAATTCTATAGAATCATTAATGAATATCGCACCTAAAGAAGCCTTGATCCGTAGAGGACATCACGAAATGATGGTTGCTGTTGATGAGATTGAAGTGGGCGACATCATGATCGTTAAACCCGGTCAAAAACTTGCTATGGATGGCAGGATCATGAAAGGGGCGTCGACACTTAATCAAGCAGCCATTACAGGGGAGTCCGAGCCGGTTTTTAAAACGGTTGAGGGTGAAGTATTTGCCGGAACCTTAAATGGTGAAGGATTGCTCGAAGTGAAGGTCACGAAGCGAGTCGAGGATACGACTATTGCAAAAATCATCCACCTTGTTGAAGAAGCACAGGCTGAAAAGGCCCCTTCCCAAGCATTCGTGGATAGATTCGCAAAATTCTATACTCCGGCCATTATGCTTATAGCCTTGGCCATTGCCGTGGTACCCCCGATTGTGATGAACGGGGATTGGAGTGAATGGATTTACCGGGGATTGGCTGTACTGGTTGTCGGTTGTCCTTGTGCATTGGTCATTTCTACCCCCATCGCCATTGTGACAGCTATCGGAAATGCCGCGAAACATGGTGTGTTGATTAAAGGCGGGGTCCATTTGGAGGAAACAGGAGCCTTAAAGGCGATTGCATTCGATAAAACGGGTACTTTAACAAAGGGCGTACCGGAAGTGACTGATTTCAAAGTGTTATCCGATGTGTTGAATGAACAGGAGGTGCTGGCGATCGCTGCTGCTTTAGAAAGCAGATCACAGCACCCACTTGCGACGGCCATTCTTCAAAAGGCGGCAAATCATGATGTGGATTATCATTCTGTAGTGGTAGAGGATCTTACTGCGATCACGGGTAAAGGTATAAAAGGGAAAATCAATCAAGAAATCTATTACATTGGTAAACCCCATCTCTTTGAGGAAGTGGCAGGCCTAGTATTCTCTGATGATGTCCTTAATTTAATCAGCGGCTATCAAAATGCAGGGAAAACGGTGATGGTGCTTGGCGATCAAATGAAGCTCCTGGCACTCATTGCTGTGGCAGATGAAATAAGGGAAAGCAGTAAGGAAGCAATTCGGAAACTGCATGCATTGGGCATTGAAAAAACGATAATGCTGACCGGGGATAATATCGGAACGGCAAAAGCTATTGGAGCGGCAGCAGGCGTTCACGAGATCGAGGCGGAGCTATTGCCACAAGATAAACTGACCATCATCAAACAATGGAAACAAAAATATGATCGAGTGGCCATGATAGGCGATGGTGTCAATGATGCTCCGGCCTTGGCAGCTTCCACGGTAGGAATTGCAATGGGCGGGGCGGGTACTGATACGGCCCTTGAAACAGCCGATATTGCCTTGATGGGTGATGACTTATCGAAGCTGCCGTATACAATCAGCTTAAGTCGCAAAACATTAAAAATCATTAAGCAGAACATCACGTTTTCATTGGTGATAAAAATCCTGGCGTTATTATTGATAGCACCGGGCTGGTTAACACTTTGGATGGCAATTTTTGCCGACATGGGTGCGACGTTATTAGTTACATTGAACAGTCTTAGATTACTGAGAATAAAAGAATAGAATGATATGGGCTTCCTGATGCTTATTAAGGTGCTGGGAAGCCTTTTTTTATGCACTTTCCAATTGTTTCATGTGAAACTTTGAAAAAATGCATCCATTTTTCCTTTGAAAACGTAAATGGATCAGAGCACTGAAAATGTTAAGGGTGTCCCAAGGGAAAAATCATGATAGTCAATCTATAGTAAAAATATCAATAGGATATAAAATGACAGGTCCTAATCAGTCTGTTATTTTTTTGTTGAATTTTCTTTTAAGTAAAAGGAATTCTAATAAGAACATTTGCTTGGGCAAGATCGTTATCCAAGAGATGGTCAGTATGCTACAATGTGGCTGACTTAGAAGCATGGTAGGTTTGTTTAAGTATAATATAGGGAGTAAGGTAAGTAAGGAAAGGATTTGAAATGATGGAATTACAGCAGAGGGCAATCTTGGTTGGCGTCAATCTCAACGGTCAAAAGGATTTTGAGTATTCAATGGAGGAATTGGCCAATTTAACGGAAGCGTGTGAGGTAGAGGTTGCAGGGACCATCACACAAAATTTGCATCGGGTGAACTCATCACATTTTATCGGTACCGGGAAGATTGAGGAAGTAAAAAATCTCGTTGAGTATAAAGAAGCTAATGTCGTCATTTTTAATGATCAGCTCTCCCCTTCGCAACTTCGGAATCTGGAGAGGGACATGGATTGCAAGGTGATCGATCGGACAATCTTGATTCTGGACATCTTCGCGCATCGGGCGAAAACGAAGGAAGCGCAGCTTCAGGTGGAAGTGGCGAAGCTTCAGTATATGCTCCCGCGTCTCGTTGGTTTAAGGGAGTCATTAGGGCGTCAAAGTGGTGGAGTCGGTACAAACAAAGGGGCAGGTGAAAAGCAGTTAGAGCTTGACCGCAGGAGAATCGAGGAAAATATAAGTGTTTTGAATAAAGAACTGGAAGACCTTGTTGCACACCGGCAAACGCAGAGGAAACAGCGAAAAAAGAATAGCATCCCTGTCGTATCCTTAGTCGGTTATACCAATGCAGGGAAATCTTCGATCATGAATGCTCTGATTGGGATGTACCAACCAACAGCCGAGAAGCAGGTTTTGGAAAAGGATATGCTTTTCGCTACACTTGAGACATCCGTACGAAACATACCGCTGCCGGATAACAAGGAATTCTTATTGACGGATACGGTGGGCTTTGTGTCTAAATTGCCCCATCATCTTGTGAAAGCATTCCGATCCACATTAGAAGAAGTGGTGGAAGCGGATTTGTTGATCCATGTTGTCGATTTTTCCAATCCTAATCATGAACAGCAAATAGAGATAACTGATAAGACGTTAAATGAGATAGGCATTAAAGGGATTCCAACGATTTTTGCCTATAATAAAGCGGACCTTACCGATTTGGAAATCCCTCAGGTGAATCGTGGCTCTGTATATATGTCAGCGAAAAACAAAGTTGGCATCGAGGAATTGATCAATCAAATTCGCAAGCATATTTTTGTCGACTATACTCACTGTGAAATGCTGATTCCATTTGATCAAGGACAGCTGGTTTCCTATTTCAATGAAAATGGTCATATTACGGAAACTGAATATGAGGCAAACGGATATCGAATTAAGCTTGAGTGCAGGAAAACAGATTATGAGAAATATAATCGGTACGTTATTCATCAAGAATGAGATTGGTTGTTGATAAGTTGTTAACAGCATGTTGATAAGTGGGAATATAAATTGGTAAATGTGGATAACTTTTGTATATGTGCTTCTGTTCTGCGAAAACAAAGAGAATAAAGCAATATGTTTTGTGTATAAGTTGTGGATAAAAGTAAAAGTCCTAGGGAATCTTGAATAAAGTTTCTGGGCTTTTTTTTATGTGGACAAAGTGTTGATAAGTAGATTTTCGGAACAAATCATCAAAGAATATCATTAGGTATGATGAATAATAAGTTTGAATGTAGAAAAATGACGATGTTTATCATTTATTGTTAGGAAATATAACATGGATATACATATTGCATATCTTACAGCTGGCAATACTTTACACTTTGTATAATGTAACTTACTTTTCAACATTATAAAATAAAGAATACTCATTTCTAAGATAATCATCAGGATTTGAGTTTTTAAGATTAGTAGGGGGGGCTTTTTATGGCCGAAGGAAGCGGGGACCGAGGCATGGCCAGTGAGAGAATGATAGAAAATAATATACGGAAAGAGAGAATTTTGGCAAGGAAATCGCCATGACTGTCTGTTGAATAAATTGGTGAAAGCCATGTGGCAATTTTTTCAATCCTTTAAATGTGTGAGAATTGTATTTTTTAGAGTAATGGATGCAAATCCTCCCTTTTTATTTTTCAAAAAATAAATTTTTGGAAGGAGAAATAGTGGATGAGTATGACTAGCCCGTTAAAAGGTGGCCTAGAGATTAACTTTCAGGAAGCGGAGAGGGGTTTGTCCCCTAGGGAAGCTTTGGAAGAATCGAATCGATGTTTATACTGCTATGACGCCCCATGTATCCAAGCCTGTCCGACAGGGATAGATATTCCAAGTTTTATTAAGAAGATAGCTTCAGGTAATTTTAAAGGTTCAGCCAAGACGATCATGACGGCCAATCCTGTCGGTGCCAGCTGCGCGCGGGTATGTCCGACAGAAGAGTTATGTGAGGGGGCATGTGTCCTGAACCATTCTACAAAGCCAATCATGATTGGCGATCTCCAGCGTTATTCCACAGATTGGGCCATCCAAAATAAACAAGCCCTGTTCAAGGCCGGGAAGAAGAATGGCAAAAAAGTTGCCATTGTAGGAAGCGGTCCAGCGGGCTTATCTGCAGCAAGGGAATTAGCCTTGCTTGGCTACAGTGTAACCATTTTCGAAGCTGAAAAAAATCCAGGCGGTTTAAATACTTACGGAATTGTGTCTTTCCGTTTGCCTCAGAGCATTTCTTATTGGGAAGTCGAACAAGTGAAGAGTTTGGATGTTGAAATTAAAACGAGTACACGGGTCGGGGTTGATGTTTCCGTAAATCAGCTGACAGCCGACTATGATGCGGTCATTTTAGCGATTGGCATGTCCGATGTTCCGAAGCTTGGAATTGAAGGAGAAGATTTGGATGGAGTTTATGATGCAATCGAGTTCGTCAAAGCAACGAAAACGGAGGCCATCACTGATAAATTCATTGGGAAGAAGATGGCGGTAATAGGGGCTGGAAACACGGCGATCGATGCAGCGACCTGCTCTGTCCGACTGGGTGCCGAACAAGTGAGCATTATTTATCGTCGTACCCAAAAGGAAATGACAGCTTATGATTTTGAATATGAGTTTGCCAAACAAGAGAGTGTCGGGTTTCACTGGCTGACTAACCCCTCCAGGATCCTATCGGATGAAAGCGGTCAGGTAACGGGCATCGAGTGTGTGAAAATGGTTCTTAGCGAGGCAGGGGATGATGGCCGCCGCCGTCCAGTCCCGATTTCGGGATCAGAGTTCGTCATACCGGTTGATGGAGTCATTCGTGCTATAGGCCAATCCAGGTATATAGGATTGATTGAACAGTTTGGCATACAACATGAAGATGGCGTCGTTACATTGGAGGGAGATTCCTACAGAACATCTAATGAAAAAGTTTTTGCGTGCGGGGACGTGATTTTTGGAAAAGGCCAAGGTGAAGCAATGGTTGTTTCAGCTGCCCAGCAAGGGAAGAAGACAGCCTATGAAATTGACTCGATTTTAATGAGCGAAGCGGTGGATATTGCTTAATAACTATGAAAATTAGGAGGCTTATCATGGCTGATTTATCAATTGATCTCGCAGGTATTAAATCTCCCAATCCTTTTTGGCTTGCTTCAGCACCACCTACTAATTCGGGTTATCAAGTACAGCGGGCATTTGAAGCTGGCTGGGGAGGAGCTGTTTGGAAGACATTGGGTGACCCCATCCTGAATGTCTCATCACGTTTTGCAGCTGTCAGTTTTAATGGACAGAGAGTTGCCGGGTTCAACAATATAGAATTGATTACGGATCGTCCGCTTGAAGTGAATTTGAAAGAAATATATGAAACGAAGAAGAGATTCCCTGATCATGCAATCATTGCATCAGTGATGGTAGAGCCACAACAGGAAAAGTGGCATGAGATCATCAAGCGAATAGAAGATGTAGGGGTTGATGGTTACGAATTGAACTTTGGCTGCCCGCACGGTATGGCAGAGCGGGGGATGGGAGCTGCTTCGGGACAGGTTCCCGAACTTGTGGAAAAGCAAACATATTGGGCGAAGGAAGCTGCATCCAAACCGGTCATCGTCAAGCTTACACCGAATATTACCGACATTACGGTTACGGCTGAAGCGGCGGTGCGCGGCGGTGCGGATGCAATAAGCATGATCAATACAATTAACAGCTTGGCAGGAGTGGATATCCATTCATGGAATACGATTCCCCATGTAGGCGGAAAGGGAGCTCACGGAGGGTATTGTGGCCCTGCTGTGAAGCCAATCGCATTGAACATGGTGGCAGAGTGTGCAAGGAATCCAATGATTAATGTTCCCATTTCCGGAATAGGCGGCATTTCAAATTGGCAGGATACAGTGGAATTTTTATTGATGGGTTCAACGGGAGTGCAAATTTGTACGGCTGCCATGCATCACGGTTTTAGGATAGTGGAGGACATGATTGATGGCCTGTCCAATTACCTTGATGAAAAAGGGATCTCGTCTGTGATGGATATTGTCGGTAAGTCAGTACCGCGCTATTCCGATTGGGGGAATTTAGACCTTAATTATAAGGTCGTTGCACGCATTAATAATGATGTGTGCATTAACTGCAACAAATGCCATATTGCCTGTGAAGATACTTCTCATCAATGTATAGATATGTTAAAGGACACGTCAGGCAGCTCCTTCTTGCGAGTGCGCGAGGAAGATTGCGTAGGCTGTAATCTTTGCTCGATCGTTTGTCCGGTAGATGGGGCTATCGATATGATCGAATTGACAAATGAATTACCGCCAATGACGTGGAATGAACGCCAATCGTTCCTTGGGGGCATCGGCAGTGAAAGTGTTGATTTCGTAAAATGATGGAGGGGACGAATTTGAAGAAAATCATTAAAAATGGAACGATCGCTACGGCTGCAGATACGTATCAAGCCGATATATTAATTGAAAATGAGAAGATTGCAATGATTGGCATGGACCTGACTGCTGAGGGGGCTGAAATCATTGATGCAAAAGGTGCTTATATTTTTCCGGGAGGCATTGACCCACATACCCATCTCGATATGCCGTTTGGGGGGACAACGACAAAAGATGATTATGAAACGGGGACGATTGCGGCTGCCTATGGAGGCACGACAACGATCATTGACTTTTGTTTGACCGAAAAAGGGGTGCCGTTAAAGAAAGCGATAAAAACATGGCATGAAAAGGCCAATGAAAAAGCGGCCATAGATTATGGTTTTCATTTAATGATCAGTGAGATTAATGATGAGGTATTGTCTGAGTTGCCAAGTATCATCGATAATGAAGGGATTTCTTCCTTTAAAGTGTTCATGGCTTACAAGAATGTTTTTCAAGCCGATGATGCCACGCTATACCGCACTTTGTTGCAAGCGAAGGAACTTGGTGCACTTGTCATGGTTCACGCTGAAAATGGTGATGTCATCGATTATCTTACAAAGCAGGCGCTTGCTGAAGGTAACACAGATCCAATTTATCATGCGTTAACAAGACCGCCAGAGCTTGAAGGGGAAGCAACTGGACGGGCAGCTAAACTGACGGAAATGGCAAACGGTCAGCTCTATGTCGTTCATGTCACCTGTGCAGATGCAGTTGAAAAGATTATCGAGGCCAGAAATAAAGGGGTGGAAATTTGGGGGGAGACTTGTCCGCAATATTTGGTCCTTGACCAATCTTATCTCGAAAAGCCCAATTTCGAAGGCTCTAAGTATGTATGGTCCCCGCCATTAAGGGAGAAGAAAAACCAGGAAGTGCTTTGGAATGCTTTAAAAATGGGACAGCTGCAAACGATCGGCTCAGATCAATGCTCTTTTGACTTTAAGGGACAGAAGGACCTTGGACGTGAAGATTTCACGAAAATACCGAACGGCGGTCCAACGATTGAGGACCGCATGAGTATCCTTTTTTCAGAAGGCGTCAAGAAAGAGCGTATTACCTTGAATCAATTCGTCGACCTGACTTCCACGCGTGCTGCGAAACTATTCGGGTTATTCCCTAAGAAAGGGACGATTGCAGTAGGGTCTGATGCTGATATTGTCATTTTTGACCCGGAAGTGGAAAGGACCCTTTCTGCAGATACTCATCACATGGCTGTGGATTATAATGCGTTTGAAGGTATGGAAATTACAGGTGAACCGGTTTCCGTCTTATCCAGAGGTCAATTCGTCATTAAAGACAAACAATTTGTAGGTGAGGCTGGAAAAGGGCAATTCCTGAAACGGGCAAAATATAATACGGCTCTGAAGCCGCATTCAGGGAAAAAGCTTCCAGTCTGACTTCGGTAAGGAATCATGCAAATTAATATAGGGGGATTTTATATGAGTGAGAAGAAAGATTATTTAAAGTCTCCCGATTTGCTGCCTATACCTCATAGTGAGAAAAACATAAGTGCAGCCGGATTTGGTTTTATTTGGGTGGGCATGGCTGTAGTATTGGCTGCCTTCGCGATCGGTGGGAACGGTGTTCAAAGTTTATCTTTAGGCTGGGTCGTTCTTGCAACGATCATTGCCTGTGTGGTTCTCGGCTTTCTGATGACAATGACAGGGGATATTGGTGTTGAGCACGGAATATCCTTCCCAGTCTATATGAGGGCGCCGTTCGGTACGATTGGCACCCATATCCCTTCGGTTGTACGGGGGTTTGTAGCTTCATGCTGGTTTGGCCTTAACACATACTTTGGAGCTACCGCAATGAATGCTATCTTTACAACCCTTTTTGATTTTGATAATTGGTTTATCTGCTTCCTCATTTTTGCCGTTTTACAATTGGTCAACACAGCAATGGGAATAAAGTCGATAGAACGTTTTGCCGACTTGGCAGCGCCCGTTATCATTTTAATTTCTGGCTGGATGTATTTCACTCTTTCCGATCAAGCTGTGGCCCAAGGAAGGGATGTATGGTCCTGGATTGAAAGTCCGGTCACTGGCGGGGCTGCCGTTACGGCATTCATGGTCGTCATTATGGCCAATATGGGATTTTGGGGCACATTAACTGCAGATATGCCAACACTCTCCCGCTATATAAAGGCACCAAAAAATGAAAAAAATTGGTTCAAGCGCAATAAGGGGCAGATAATTGGGAATATTATCACCTATCCCATCACTCAGACTTTCATGGTCATAATCGGAGCGGTTTCTTATATGGCTGTTTCCAATTATGATCCCGTAGTTGCTATTCAGGGATCAGCAAGTGGAGTTGCTCTCGGGGTCCTATTAATCATGATCGTATTTGCTCAATGGTCGACGAATACTACGGCCAATGTCATTCCCGCAGCTACCATTTTCTCCAATATCATGGGTCCTAAAATGCCATTTTGGGCAGGCGTCGTTGTAGCAGGGGTTATTGGGATAGTAGTTCAGCCATGGAGCCTGTTCGGCATCATAATAGAAGTTTTATTAATAATAGGTGGAATCTTGGCATCCATTGTCGGCATCCTGATAGCTGATTATTATTTTCTCCGTAAACGGCGGGTTAATGTCCAGGAGCTCTATGAGAGCGATGGTCAGTATAAATACTTGAATGGAGTGAATTGGGCAGGAATCATTTCTTGGGTGATTGGAGGAATCGGTGCAACGATTTTTTCAAATTATTCGTTTATTATTGGCTTTGTTCTGGGGAGTGCAAGTTATTATATCTTGGCTAAGTATTGGTGGTTCAAGAAATATGAACAAGCTGAAATCATTGATCCAAGCGATGAGAAATATTTGGGTATTTCCGTCGGCAGGGATTGGAAAGTCGAAAAAGGTCCAGTACTTGAAGAAGAGATGGTTATTACGGCTTCAGCTGGTAAGGGGAACGTGTAAAAAAAAGGGGGAATGGAAATGTCCGAATATCAAGAGTATCGCTTAGAAAGGGAACAAATTGATTTTTTACTTGAAAGAGGATATCGAATCACCCGGGTTTCAGAAAATTTAAGCGGAGCTTTTCTCGATTTTGAACTGATTGAAGGAACGAAGCAGGAATGGAAGCAATTGAACATCAAAACCCCTGAAGGAAGAAAATACTTCTCTACCCTGCTTTTCAGGAAATTGAATTGAAATAGTTATGAACCGGGCCTATTCCACATGAATGGGTCCTTATTCTTGTACCTGTTTAGATTTTCATTAAAAGAGGGTAATGATAGATGTTGAAAGTGAATGAACAGGTAATGTGTATTTTTGTTTTCCCAGGAGCCATGTGCGTGTGGAAAAGTGGCGAATTTTTTGTAGAATTTTGACGTTAGATTTTCTGACAAGTGTCTGGAGATTTAAGGATTGTCCGTTTATAATAGATTTTAAAGCAGTTTTATAAAAGGATGTGGATGGATGAATACATCGATTACAATCGAGGAAATTCTAACACGCAAGCATTTTAATCTGACGGATATAATTGCAGGTAGCAGTGGGATAAAGCGTCAAGTGAAGTGGGTCCACTGCATGGAAGTCACCCAAATCAGCCATTTGTTAAATGGAAATGAACTGATTCTGACTACCGGTTTAGGGTGGAAAGATTGCGATGACACATTTCTATCTTACTTAAAACAGTTAATTGAATGTACTGCAGCTGGACTCTGTATAGAGATTGGCGCCAACACCATGGCAGTGCCGCAATGTGCAATTGATCTTGCAAATGAACAGCAATTCCCTATCATCCTTTTTCATGAAGAAGTCCCTTTCGTGGAAATCACTCAGGATATTCATTCCCTTATCATCAATAAACAATATCAAATGATCTCCAACTTAGAAAACTACTCCCAGCAGTTAAATAAAAATCTCCTCGAAATTGACCATTATGAACCAATTCTAAAATTTCTCCACAGCTATTTAAATGTACAGGTTATTCTTATCTTCAATGAGAACGATATAGCCAGCATTCCAAAAACAAAGAAAAAAATAACCTATCAAATGGTAGCGGACATATACGAAGAAAAGCGAAAAATGGATAAAACCGTTTTTAGACAGCCAATTCAAGTACTTGGTGAAAATTATGCGGAACTGCTTATTTGCAGCAACGACAGAGAACTGACGGACTTTGATTCACTGATTTTGGATCGAACGGCTACCGCATTGGCACAGCATCTATTAAGGGAATTATATATAGAAGAAAAGAAAATGTCGGAGGAGAGTAAATGGCTTACAAATTGGATTGAAGGTGAGTATAGTGACGAAGCAATCCGGGAAAGGCTTTCCTATATAGATCCGAAAATGCAGTTGGATGGCGGAATTGTTTGCATTTGCAAACAACACCCAAGGTATAATAAAAGTTCTGCAAAATTAGATGGAACCTATTTTAAGATAATGTTTAAGACAGTTTTTGAACAGTACGGCTTTCAGATATTTTCTATGGAAATACATCAGCATCTAGTTTTTATTTTAGGTGATAATCGTTCATCTGAAGATTGGAAATCAAGGGTGACAAGCGCAGTGGACCGAATCATGAAAATGGATGTAAGCGGGCGTAATCGTATGAGTCTGCTTTCCATTGGTTTTGGAAAGCATGTTCAAAGGTTAAGTGAGATTTATAAAAGTTATGAAACGGCCCGCGAGACTCTGCTGCTTCAGGATACCTTACCAGAGGATAACAGGAGCTTCTTTTATCAGGATTTACATATGCATCGCATGATTTCGCTCATAAATAAACATGGTAATCTGGAGGAGACGGTGCTTGAGTATTTAGGTCCCGTCATTGAATATGACAAGCAAAACAATGGTGAGTTAATGCCTACCCTGAAGACCTATCTTGCTTGTAATGGTTCTAAACAGGAAACATCAAAACAACTATTCATTGTCCGGCAAACGCTATATCATAGGCTTGAAAAATTGGAGAAACTTTTAGGTGCGGATTTTATGCGTTCAGATAAGCGTCTTGGCCTTGAATTCATGATTTTTGCATTGGACTTCTTACAGTACAGCAGCAGGAAGGTCAGTGGAAAATATGTAGATAAATATATTGGTAAGTAAAAAATAGTTGCGACTGCAGGGTGTCCCAAGGACATCCTTTTTTGAATGTAAGGAAAGGGAAACTAATACAAGGTTAATGCTGACATCAAAATGGCCTTTATAGCTTTTTGATGTCAGCATCTTTTTTTAATATTCATCTTTTTTGGAAAGGCAGTGGTCACATTCCAAGAGGTAGGACTCTGCTTGTTCAGTGATATGAGTACCGCATTCCGTACATTGTTTAGGTGGCAGTGACCTGAAGAATTCCAATGGGTTTTTAGTTTGCATGATGGTTCCTCCTTATGATTTGGTTTAGTTAGTCTTCGCGTTTGGAAAGGCAGCGGTCACATTCCAAGAGGTAGGATTCAGCTTGTTCGATGATATGGGTGCCGCATTCCGTACATTGTTTAGGTGGCAGTGACCTGAAGAATTCCAATGGGTTTTTAGTTTGCATGATGGTTCCTCCTTTTTGAATTGGTTTAATTAGTCTTCGCGTTTGGAAAGGCAGCGGTCACATTCCAAGAGGTAGGATTCAGCTTGTTCGATGATATGGGTGCCGCATTCCGTACATTGTTTAGGTGGCAGTGACCTGAAGAATTCCAATGGGTTTTTAGTTTGCATGATGGTTCCCTCCTTTTTGAATTGGTTTAATTAGTCTTCGCGTTTGGAAAGGCAGCGATCACATTCCATTAAGTAGGATTCGGAGTGTTCAATAATATGGTCACCGCACTCAGGGCAATTTTTAGCAGGGATATTGTTGAAAAATTCAATGGATTTTTTCAGTTGCATGATTATTTCCTCCTTAATAATGTTTTTTTTTTCGACCGAATTATTCTTCACGTTTGGAAAGGCAGCGATCGCATTCCAACAGATAGGAATCTGAGTGGTCCACATGTGTTTCACCACATTCAGGGCAATATTTAAATGAATCGATTATGAATGAATCTGATTGATAATCTTGCATGTCTCGCTCCTCCTCTTTATAGTACAGTTATTGTTGCTTGTTTGTTGTTATAATACAGTATATACCCGAATTTGGAAAATGTATAGGTATTTTACAGAAAATTTGAAATTTATTTCATGTAGAGTCTGAAAACCCTATAGAGAAGGGGTTTATCAGCTATTATTTTTTGTTTTTTTCTTCATGGTAAGGAGGGATTTGAAGAGAAAATTCATTTTATAGATGAAAAAAAATACGAAGGAGCGAAAGGGACAGACAATTTTCAATTGATATGAATAGGTGTAATTGTAACAGATGTAGAACAGGAAGATCAGTGATCAATGAATGCCTGTTTCACAGTCCATGTAACAATAAGAGCTTGTTCTAAAATGACAGCAAACCGTCTAAACTGAAGCGATAATTTGAAAGTTACTGGAAAACTTCTTTATTCAACAATCAGAAAAATTGTCCGTTTGGTTTTAGTACTTCAGTAAAGAGGTAACTTGCTAATAGAAGTACAAATAATGGGAGGTAGCATATGTCGAAAGTGATGATTATCATAAATCCATCTTCAGGTAAGGAAAAGGCAGGAAAGATTTTGCCGAAAGCGGAAAAGGCGCTTGGTGATATTTATGATGAGGTGTCCGTTAGAAAAACCGAAGGAGAGGGGGATGCTACGGGTTTTGCTATGGAAGCCTGTGAAGAAAGGTTCGATGCGGTCATTTCCATGGGTGGGGATGGAACGGTGAACGAGATAGTGAATGGCTTGGGCGAGCAGCAACATCGGCCAATTTTCGGAATCATTCCACTAGGAACCATTAATGATTTTGCTAGATCATTGGGTATACCCATGAATCCCGATGCAGCTATTGAGATACTAAAGGATATGCATATTAAGGAATCGGACATAGGGAAGATCAATGATCGTTACTTCATGAATGTGTTGGCAGTAGGGGCAATCGCCGAGGCTACCTATAATGTGTCCGTTGAACAAAAAACCCGACTGGGGTCTTTTGCATATTTCATTGAAGGAGCAAAAGCAGTCATTAAAAAGAATCCGTTTCCTTTAACGGTTGAACATGATCAGGGCAGGTGGATGGGTGAGGCTCATTTACTGATTGCGACAATGACTAACTCTGTCGGCGGTTTCGAACAACTTGCACCGGAGGCGGAAGTGAATGATGGAAAGCTGCACACATTCATCATTAAGGATTTATCTCTTCCTCTTATCGTCAAGATCATTCCCAGTTTAATGAGGGGAGAGATCAAAGGACATGATGAGGTTGAATATATTCAAACATCCAAGCTCCATTTATCCACAACAGAGGAACTTGCAGTCAATATAGATGGTGATGAAGGCTTTCTTCTTCCTTTTAAGGCGAATGTACTGCACAAACATCTTCGTCTGTTTGTCCCGGGAACAAAATGAGCGTGTTAGTGCCAACTTGTTATGTGGGTCATATTTTTCACAATGACCATTGTCATTATCATGTGGGAAAAGCTGATTAGGATAGCCAATCAGCTTTTTTCCATTCAATAGACAGTCACCATATTTTCCGATGTAAATCCGTTGAGGTATTGGGTTGATTTTGTATTCATAAGGTCCTTTGCTTAATAAAAAGCATCATTATTCAGGAGGGTTCTAGGTTAGAATAGTTAATGCATGAATGGTTGGGTATAAATATGTTACGCTTATAGTTATGATAATAGATGAGAGAGGAAGTTTGATGTTTGTATGGAGTTTTTCCTTGTTATATTAGCCCTTCTTATATTGATTGGAGTGTCTAATGTAATTAACCATTTTATACCTTTTATACCTGTACCATTAATACAAATAGCACTAGGTGTCATACTGGCACTTTTACCCTTGGGTATGCATGTTGAGATGGAGACGGAATTGTTTTTGCTGCTATTCATCGCGCCCCTTTTATTCAATGATGGCAAAAATGTACCCCGCACAGCTCTATGGAAGTTGAGAGCACCCATTCTAATGCTTGCACTGGGCCTAGTATTCATAACGGTTTGGGCAGGCGGGTATCTAATTAATTGGATGATTCCATCGATTCCATTGCCGGCAGCATTTGCTTTAGCTGCCATTTTGTCACCTACAGATGTAGTGGCAGTAAGCGCTTTGGCGAGTCGGGTTAAGCTGCCTAAGAGCATTATGCACCTTCTCGAAGGAGAGGGGCTAATGAATGATGCCTCAGGTCTGGTTGCCTTCAAGTTTGCCGTAGCAGCTACAGTCACTGGTGTTTTCTCCTTAGTCGACGCAACCTTCAGTTTCATATGGATTGCAATTGGTGGGTTTGTAGGTGGAGCAATACTTGCTTTCGTCGTAATCAGGCTTCGTGTATTTCTTCGCCGCTTAGGGATGGAAGACGTCACGATGCATATGTTGATCCAAATCCTAACTCCTTTTATTATTTTCCTCGCTGTGGAACATTTCCACCTTTCTGGGATTTTAGCGGTCGTGGCTGGGGGAATTGTCCATGCCATTGAACGAGATCGGGAAATATCACCAACTGTAGAACTTCAGGTCGTTTCAAAGAGTACATGGTCCGTCATTTTATATGTATTGAATGGACTTGTATTCGTTTTGCTTGGCTTGCAAATCCCAAGCGTTGCGAAGACTATCTTTCAAGATCCAGCCTTCAATAATGGACAAGTGCTCCTTTATATCGTGATCATTACACTTTTCCTCTTCGCTTTACGATTCATTTGGCTTACGGCTGCCTGGTCGATTGGTTGGATGACGAAAAAAGCAGGCGCCCAAAAACCAGACTTCAAAGCTGCCGGAATCATTACCATTTCCGGTGTTCGCGGAGCTGTAACGTTAGCGGGTTCGTTCTCGATTCCATATGTATTGGCAGATGGAAGTCCTTTTCCTGAGCGTTCGTTAATCATCTTCATTGCAGCAGGCGTCATATTGCTGACCTTGATTGTTGCGAGTGTATTTCTGCCAATCGTAGCACGATCCGAAGAGGAGGATGTAGTGGACAAGCAGGCTGACAAAACGAAAGCTGCTGCCATTCACACACATCAAGCGGCCATCCGGGTGGTTGAGTCCCAAATGACAGATGAAAACCGTGAAGCGGCTTTATCGATTATTTCGAGGTACTGTTCAAAGATCAATGAATTGTCCTATGTAGAACAGGAGAAAGAGCCAGCTGCATTAAGAGAAGAAGAGAAGGTCCTTCGCTTCAAGGCCCTTGAAGCAGAGGAAAGATTCCTTGATAAACTTATTAAGGATGAAAAAGTGGATCGGGAGACGGCGTATATATGCAAGGAATACATCCAGCGTATGGAAGGCGCGGTCACAAACCGAATGAAATTCCGTTTTTTCAGGACAGTAACGCTTTTCAGAAGAAGTATGCTGAGGGTTTTTAAATTATTTTTCCCTAATAAAAGTGAAATAAGAAGGATCAATATAGAAAGATTGGAAAAGGTGAGAGACCTTAAAATCAGGATGTACAAAGCCGCCATCCAAGAGATGCAAGCGGGTATCACTTCTGAAAATCATGAGACATCTTCGATGATCATAGAAGAGTATAAAGTGTTGATTTTAAAATGCAAACGGGAAAATAGAGGCCGAATCCCTAGTAAAATGGTCGATTATGAAAGGGAACTATTTTATAAAGCGATTCAGGCGGAGCGGGACGAAGTGCAGGATATGTTTGAAAAACGACAAATTTCCCGTGATGTTGCCAATATACTCCGACAGCAAATCAATTTACGAGAAGCACTGACAATCAATGAAAAAACCCATTGATTGACTTAAGGAGCGCTGCCGAAATATTCGGCAGTGCTTCTTCCCGTTAGGGGAGGGATTTTAAGAGGAGGCATAGAATCTTTAAGTATCCAATAATTGATGAAAGTGGTGTGCCCAATGGAACAGGACAAGGAAATCAAGACCGTTACCTTAACGCCTTATTTACCGGAACATCTTCACGAGCTTTCCCAGTTTTATTTACCGGATACACAAACCCCTTTTTCAGCTCTGCCCGAAGAGTCACTGAAATATTGCCGGGAAGATTGTGACAGGCATCCTATCGTAATATTGGTTGAGGGTATCCCAGTTGGCTTTTTCGTTTTACATATTGGCGAGACCATCACCCCTTTCACCAACGATAAAAAAGCGATATTACTCCGTGGATTTCTTGTTGATCAAAAGCATCAAGGTAAAGGAGTTGCAATGAAAGCTTTGCAAATCCTTCCGGAATTCGCAAAAGGGATTTTTCCAAACAAGGATTCGATCATTCTGGCAGTGGACGTCATGAACGTGATTGCAAAAACGCTTTATGCGAAAGCGGGGTATCAGGATACAGGGATTCAAAAAGAAGGCAGAAGCGGGTTGATGGAAATAATGGAGTATAGATTAGATACGATGAACAAGGATATGGAATAAGAAACGACAAATTGGCATGTAGCCTTTTCCAAAGAGGAGAGGTCTTTTTTTGTCCAATTTGTTACAGGTTTCATTACGAAACTAATGATTTAGAAGGGCCGTTTTTAATATTGCTGCTGCCTTATGGTACACTTTACTTAATGAAAATTTCGTTAATCGAGGTGTAGTCCTAATGAAAACAATCGTAGTCGTAGGTGGAGGCATTACCGGTTTATCAACCATGTATTATTTACAAAAAACGGCTAAAGCGAACAGTCTCTCCGTACGATTGATATTAATAGAAGGAAATGAGAAATTAGGCGGTAAAATCAGGACAGTGCATGATGGTCCTTTTAAAATCGAAGCGGGTGCCGATTCGATTGTCGCAAGGAAGCAAAATATAGTACCATTTCTTGAAGAATTGAACCTAGAGGACCAAGTTGTCTATAATGCGACGGGAAAATCATTTATCCATACGGATGGCATGCTGAAGGGAATCCCGGAAGATGCCTTATTCGGAATTCCAATGAGCCTGGAGTCCCTGGCGAAAAGTGATCTGGTTTCCGCACAAGGGAAGGTCGACGCCTTAAAGGATTTCTATACAAAAAATGAGACGTTTACGAAAAATGACTCAATCGGTTTATTCCTTGAAAGTTTCTTAGGTAAGGAATTGGTGCAAAAACAGATATCACCTGTCCTATCGGGTGTTTATTCAGGGAAATTAAATGAATTGACCATTGCCAAAACACTGCCTGAGATGCTGGATTATAAAAATGAATATGGCAGTATAATACGCGGTTTATCGGAAAATAAGCAGAAATACCAAAGCAAGGGAAATAGGAAGTTCCTTTCGTTTAAAAATGGCTTATCGGCATTGATTGAACGTATTGAGGAGAGCCTCGATATGGTGGAAATTTTAAAAGGGATCAAGGCAGAAAAAATTAGAAAGAATGATCAGGGGTATATCATTTCATTGGCAAACGGTGAAACGCTGGAAACGGACTTCATTGTTTTGAGTACACCGCATACAGCTGCCCAGAAACTATTGGGTGATCGGGAGTTGGATCAAGACTTCGCTGGCTTGATCAATAGTTCAATGATTAGCGTTTATCTTGGATTCGATATCCCGGACAGTAAGCTTCCTAAAGACGGGACTGGTTTCATTGCAGGTGATAATAGTGATTTGATCTGTAATGCATGTACCTGGACAAGCCGGAAATGGGAGCATACTTCTGAAAACAGTCAGCTTTTAGTAAGGCTTTTTTATAAAAGCTCAAGTCCGGAATATGAACGATTACGGTCCCTTACAAACCAGGAATTAATTCAGGTGGCTTTACGCGACATTAAAAAAAGTTTAAGTATTTCTGGGACTCCAATTACAAGTGAAGTGACGAAATGGCATGAAAATATGCCAAACTACCATATAAAACATCCTCAAATCGTTCAATCCCTGGAGGCGAAAATCTCCGAGAATTATCCGAATGTTTTACTTGCGGGCTGTTCATACAATGGTGTTGGAATCCCGGACTGTATTGCAGATGGCGAAAAGAAAGCGCAAGAGATTTGTCTGAAGTTGTAAAAGAAGGACTGCCAGTAGGCGGTCCTTTTTTCATGCATTCCTGGAACTTTCAATTGAAGTTTCCAGTATTTCCTGTATAATAATATTCGTAAAATTAAACTGGAAGTTTACTTATATAAAACTTTATCTACTGTGGGTTTACTATAAGTAAACCAATTGAGGGTAAATAGGATGCAAATTGGAAAAAAAATTAAGAATCTTCGCTTGAAAAAAGGATTGACCCAGGAAGAATTGGGGGAAAGAACGGATTTAAGCAAAGGGTATATTTCACAGTTAGAAAGGGATCTTAGTTCTCCTTCAATTGAAACTCTTTTCAACATTTTAGAAGTACTCGGCTGTAAGCCGAAGCAGTTCTTCGATGATGAGGATCACGTCCAAAAAGTGGTGTATGAAGAAGAAGCGCAAACATTTTTCATTGATGAGGAACGAGGGTATCAAATCCAGTGGCTCGTGCCTGAATCGAATGAGAAGGAAATGGAACCGATTCGCTTGACTCTTCAGGAAAAAGGGGAGTTCAAACAATTTGAACCATCCTTGTCGGAAACATTCGGTTATGTATTAAGCGGAAGAGTCATTGTAAAGCTTGGTACTCATGCGTATTTCGTCAAGGCAGGGGAATCGATTTATTTTCATGCTTCAGATGAACATCAAATCATCAATGATTTTAAAGGTCCATCCGAGTTATTGCTAGTGGTGACGGAATCCTACTTGTAGAATTCAAGACAAATGCATTGGTTCATTTAAGGTAAAGATGGATGAAGTAAGGGAATGGAAAGAGGGAAGTAGCTATGGCAAACGGGAATATAATACGCTTCGATCAGGTTACGAAGCAATTCGATGATGATACGATAGTTCTCGATAATGTTAGTTTTGAAATCGAGAGAGGGAAGTTCTATACGCTCTTGGGTCCTTCCGGCTGTGGGAAGACCACGATCCTTCGCTTGATTGCTGGATTTACGGAGGCATCCAAAGGTGATATTTACTTTGAAGGAAAAAGGATCAATGATGTACCAGCCAATAAAAGGCAAGTAAATACGGTATTTCAAGATTACGCACTTTTTCCGCATTTAAATGTGTTTGAAAATGTAGCATTCGGCCTTCGGATCAAGAAAATGAAAAATACGGAAGTGGAAAAAAAGGTGAAGGAAGCCCTTAGCTTTGTTAATTTGGAGGGTTATGATAAACGGGAGATCAGGGAAATGTCCGGTGGTCAACGGCAAAGGGTAGCGATTGCCAGGGCGATTGTTAATGAACCGGCAGTCATCCTTCTGGATGAACCGCTATCTGCCCTCGATTTGAAATTGCGTACAGAAATGCAATATGAATTGCGGGAGCTGCAACAAAGACTTGGAATCACGTTTATCTTCGTCACTCATGACCAAGAGGAAGCATTAGCGATGTCAGATGAGATTTTTGTCCTTAACAAAGGGAAAATTCAGCAAAGTGGGACCCCTACGGATATTTATGATGAACCGCTGAATCGATTCGTTGCCGATTTCATCGGTGAGTCTAATATTGTAAAAGGAAAAATGATTGAGGATTACCTCGTGGAATTCGTCGGCAGACAGTTCGAATGTGTCGACCAAGGATTGAACAGTAATGAAGCTGTCGATATTGTCATCCGCCCGGAAGATTTAGAGATCACTTCCGTCGATCGCGGAAAACTGCAAGTTCGGGTGGACTCCCAGCTATTTCGCGGTGTTCATTATGAAATCAGCTGTTATGACCATGATGGAAATGAATGGCTTGTCCAATCAACGAAAAAAGTGGCGGTGGGAGATGAAATAGGTCTTTATTTCGATCCAGAATCGATTCATGTCATGCGATTGGGTGAAACTGAAGAAGAATTCGATAAGCGTTTGGAAGCGTATCATGATGGGGAAAGTCATGCAGAATAAAATATCCCGGAATATTTACTTCATACCCTATGTCTTATGGATTGCTTTATTCGTGATTGCACCCATTTTGTTAATCCTTTACTATTCCTTCTTTGACATTGAAGGCAATCTCTCTTTGATTAACTATCAAAAGTTCTTTACGCCAGTATATTTAAAAATGACTTTAAGTTCATTTTGGTATGCTTTCCTGATTACGGGAATATCCCTTTTAGTGGCTTACCCGACAGCATATCTATTAACGAAAACCAAGCATAAGCAGTTGTGGCTTTTGCTGATTATCGTACCTTCCTGGATCAATTTACTTTTGAAAGCTTATGCCTTCATTGGTATTTTTGGCACGTATGGTGTGGCGAATGGTTTTCTGGAGGCTGTAGGGATTGGAAAGCAGCAGATTCTCTTTACGGATTTCAGCTTCATCTTCGTTTCGGTTTATATTTTCATCCCGTTTATGATTTTACCGATATTCAATGCGCTTGATAAAATGAATCCAACCCTTTTGGATGCGGCCAACGACTTGGGAGCGTCCCGATGGATGACATTCCGCCGCGTCATTTTTCCATTGACGTTAGATGGTGTGAAGACGGGATGCCAGGTAGTCTTCATCCCGGCACTTTCATTGTTCATGCTTACAAGGCTGATTGCCGGTAACCGCGTCATTACGCTTGGTACGGCTATCGAGCAGCACTTCCTTGTGACACAGGATTGGGGCATGGGTTCCACTATCGCGGTATTTTTGATTATTATAATGTTCCTGATTATGTTTGTAACGGGTAACCGAAAGCAGGGTGTGTAAATTGGGCAATAAATTATCACCAATATCAAAAGCGTTTCTCGTGTTGATTTTTCTCATACTCTATGCACCGATTTTCTTTTTAGTCTTTTACTCTTTTAACAGCGGTGGAACGATGTATGATTTTAAAGGGTTCACGATGGAGTGGTACAAAGAGCTATTCCAAGATACAAGGCTGTTGATCATTGTATTGAATACACTTGTGATCGCTTTATTATCTGCACTGATCGCCACTATCATAGGGGTGATAGGGGCCATTGGAATTCGGTCCTTTACGAGCAGTAAAGCTAGGAATACGGTATTGTCATTGAATAATGTATTGATTGTCAGTCCCGATGTCATCATCGGTGCCTCCTTCCTGATTTTATTCACAATGGCCGGGATCAAGCTTGGATTCTACTCGGTACTGTTGTCGCATATCGCCTTCAGCATCCCGATTGTTGTGCTGCTGGTCCTTCCGAAGCTTCAGGAAATGAGCCCTACCTTAATTGATGCGGCCCGAGATTTAGGGGCAAGCCGGTGGGATGTATTGACGAAGGTCATCCTGCCATACATCTTACCAGGTATCTTTGCTGGTTTTTTTATGGCATTGACTTATTCCCTTGATGATTTTGCGGTTACGTTCTTTGTGACGGGTAATGGCTTTTCCACTCTATCTGTGGAAATCTATTCATTGGCCCGCCGTGGAATTTCATTGAATATCAATGCCCTATCGACACTGCTATTCGTAGTGACACTACTGTTAGTTGTCGTTTATTACTATATAACTCAACGTGTAAGGCAAACGGGAATGGGGGGGAAACGATGAAAAGGCTGGTCCAAATGTTTTTGATCATTTCCCTCGTATCCGCTTTGCTGCTATATGCGATTTCCAGATTGAATTCATCGCAGGGGTTTACTAGCAGCAATACGCTTACCATCTATAATTGGGGCGATTACATCGATACGGATCTAATCGACCGTTTTGAAGAAGAAACAGGTATAAAGGTCATTTATGAGACGTTCGATTCCAATGAGGCAATGATGACGAAAATCGAACAGGGCGGTACGACTTATGATATTGCCATTCCGTCTGAGTATATGATCGATAAGATGAGGCAAGAGGACTTACTGGTTCCCTTGGATCATTCCAAGCTACCAAATTTGAAAAATATCGATGAGCGATTCATCAATCTGCCATTCGATCCGGAGAACAAATATTCCGTGCCGTATTTTTGGGGAACGGTTGGAATTGTTTACAACTCCAAGATGCTCGGTGGCAAAGAGATAACGGCTTGGGCGGATTTATGGGATAAAGATTTAAAAAATGAAATCCTTTTGACGGATGGGGCTAGAGAAGTGATAGGCATGGGACTGAACTCTTTGAACTATTCATTGAATGATATAGATGAAGAACACCTTCAAGAGGCAAAGTCCAAGCTTGATGCACTCACCCCGAATATTAAAGCGATCGTTGGAGATGAAAGCCGCATGCTATTGGAAGCCCAGGAAGCGGCGATTGGTCTTGTTTGGTCTGGAGTTGCCTCTGAAATAATGGCTGAAAATGAAGATCTCGAATACGTAGTACCAAAAGAGGGGTCCAATTTATGGTTTGATAATATGGTCATCCCGAAAACAACCAAAAATGTCGATGCGGCTCACCAGTTCATCAACTTCATGCTGGACCCGAAAGTTGCAGCACAGAATGCTGAATATGTAAGCTACTCGACACCTAATAAGGAAGCGTTGAAATATATGCCTGAAGAAGTGGTGAAGGATGAACGTTTCTATCCATCACCGGAAATGACAAAGAAACTGGAAGTATACGAAAACCTTGGCAAGAAAAACTTGGCCCATTACAATGAACTCTTCCTTGAATTTAAGATGCATCGTAAATAAAACGAAAAAGCATGGTGTAAAGGAATTCCCCTTACACCATGCTTTTTTCTGGTTTTGACGAGATTTTCTCCCACAGCTTCACCTCTGTAACCTATATGGTCAAAGTCAATATAACGGTATAATTTAGATTGCTACTGTATAGCAATGTAAGTTGGTAGCAGGTCAGTTTTTTAGTAATACTCTAAAATTTCAGTGGGGATATAAGTATGTTAGTATAATGATTGAATTAATGCATACTGCAGGTGGAATTAAAATCTTAAGGATTAATTAATATTCCCAAGCTATGATAATAGAAAAAATAAGGGAGACTATTCATGAAACTATTAAGAAGCACGAAGGCATATGTTTGGGCAGGGAGCATTTTAATCATTGCCGGGATCATGGCTTTTGCGATGATTTCGTCCACGGATAAGACAATGGCAAGTATAGATGGTGAGAAAATCAATAAGGATGAGCTGTATGACGCACTTATTGCAGGGTACGGAGCAGATACTTTAGACCTGTTAATTACGAATAAATTGGTTGAATTGGAAGCGGAAAAAGAAGGAATTAAAATTAAGGATGAAGAAATCCAGAAAGAAATCGATACGATGGTTGAGTCCTACGGTGATGAAAAGGCATTAAAAGAGCAATTGGAAGCAAGCGGTTCGTCCATGGAAGCCTTGAAAAAGGACATCGTGGTTTATCTGCAAACGAAAAAACTGATTGAACCGAGAATTACCGTGACAGACGATGAAATCAGTACGTATTTTGAGGATAATAAAGATACATTTGCACAAGCGGAACAAGTGGAGGCTAGTCATATTTTAGTCGAAGATGAAAAAACGGCTAAAAAAGTTGCGAAGGAAATTGCAGACGGCGGTGATTTCGCTAAATTGGCAGCTAAATATTCCACTGATACAGAAACGGCAGATAAGGGTGGAAGCTTGGGGTATTTTGGGAAAGGTGATATGGTGGATGAGTTTGAAAATGTTGCCTTTGATCTTGATATCGATAAAGTCAGTGATCCAGTCAAATCCGATTATGGTTACCACATCATAAAGGTAACCGGTAAGAAGGAAGCAAAAAAAGCTAATTTAGAAGACAGTAAAGAAGTGATCAAGGAAAAACTGATTTCTGAAAGATTACAAGAGGAATATCCCGTTTGGTTAGCTGAAGTGAAAAAGGACCATGAGATAACGAATAAACTAGAGGGTTCTGAATAAGGTTATTAAATGATATAAAAAAAGCTGGGGCATATTGCCTCAGCTTTTTTTATATTAAAAGTTGGATGAAATGGATTTTTTATTGGATAAACCTGACTTGGTAACGACTTCATCACTCTCTTTTTCACCTTTTTTATTATCGGATTTCAATGATTGTGATGGCGTTTCTTTCAGTTGTTTACCGGCAACGACCACTTTTGAACTGATGTCTTTTAATTCACTTGTGGCGTCCTTAGCTGTACCAAGGGCATTAGTGGAGATATCCTTTACTTCGGAAACTTTACCCACCACGTCTTCATTGACAGTTTCATATAAGGTTTCAACGTCGTTGATGGCTTCTTTAATCGTCTCTGTTGCCCCTTTGACTCCTGAGACCATCTGTTCCTTCATTTCGCTGGGATTTTCCTTGACCTGTTCAATCATATTCATGGAGTTATCTTTTAAAAGGACGGCTGAACGCTTCACTTTATTTCTTGTGCTGGAGTCAAGCAAGGTTAACGCACCACCAACAAGTCCCCCGATTAGAATCCCTTTTAATAGTTTGCTATTCGTTTGAGTTTCGATAGTTGTTTGAGTCATTTATATTTCCTCCTTAAGAATAGTAGATTGTTTGCTTACTTTGGTTTTCCCTTATTTACCATAAGTTAAACTGGAAATAATAAACTTTCATGGGATTGACGAAATAAATAAAACAATAGTAAGCTACATATAGTTAAGTGACTGAACTACTTTTGTGAGGTGTAACGATGACTAATGAAAAAGTTTCCGAATTGATTGATCGATATATGAAAGTCTCCTTCTATGTAAATAAGATGGGGGAACTTTTAATAAAAGATCAGATTTGTGATGTGCTGACAAACGAACAATACTATACTTTACGGTTCATTGAACAACAACGGTTATGTACTTCGACGGAAATCAGTGATGCCTTTTATATTAATAAGAGTGCCGTCACTTCCAATATCAACAGGCTGGAAGGCAAAGGATTGATAGAACGGGAACAGGACCTGGTTGACCGGAGGGTCTTTCACTTGAAGCTTTCCAAAGAGGGGAAAGCATTGTTACAGGAAACGGAAAATAAGATTCATAAATTGGTAGAGAGCATCATGACGAAATTCGATTATGAAGAGATCGTTAGATTCCTTGATACATATGAGAAGCTGGCACAAATTTTCATTCAAATGAAGAATGAGGAATGGGAGGAAATATAAATGAGGGGAATCATAAAGGGAAGATGGCTGGTCATTATCGCTTGGGTTGCAATTACGGCAGGTTTATTGTTTGCGGCACCGAATATGGCGGACCTTGTCCGGAATAAGGGACAGCTGGATGTACCGGCAGAGTATTCCTCTGGGATGGCCAATGAGCTAATGAAAGAGATCCAGGATAAGGATGAGTCACAAGTGGCTCTCGTATTTCATGGTGATAAGAAGTTGTCTTCCTCGGAATTGAAAGAGATTGAAATAGCGATCCAAAAGCTTGAAAAGAATAAAGCGGAGCTTGGCATCAAAGAGGTCATGACCCATTTTAATGAGCCCTCGCTAAAAGGTCAGTTGGTCTCGGAGAATGAAACCACGGTTTTGACATCCATCACGATGGTCAAGGGTGACCGAGAAGCTAAGGATGTGATCGATTCCCTTTATAAAGAGTTGAAGGAAGTGGATGTCGAGCATTATTACACAAGCAGCTGGATGATCGATGAAGATCTTAATGCCAATTCCCAAGAGGGGCTTAAGAAAACTGAAGGCATCACGGTTGTCTTCATTCTGGCGGTATTGCTGATAGTCTTCCGTTCAGTGGTGACACCGATCATTCCGTTGGTAACAGTCGGCTTCACATATTTATGTTCACAATCCATCGTCTCATTCCTGGTGGATAAATGGGACTTTCCGATTTCGTCTTACACCCAAATATTCCTGGTTGGTATTTTATTTGGAATCGGGACTGATTATTGCATACTGCTGCTTAGTCGCTTCAAGGAGGAGCTATCGTCACAGGAGTACTTACCTGAAGCGATCATGGAAACATACCGAACTGCCGGTAAGACTGTATTCTTCAGTGGGCTGACCGTAATGATTGGCTTTGCGGCAATAGGTTTTTCTACTTTTAAGCTCTATCAATCTGCGGCGGCCGTTGCCATAGGGGTTTTCATTTTAATGATCGCCCTTTATACGATCGTTCCATTTTTCATGGCGGTTCTTGGCAAAAAGCTATTCTGGCCGGCAAAAGGGAAGCTTGCGCATAGTGAAAGTAAACTATGGGGAATGCTCGGTAACTTCTCCTTGAACCGCCCATTGTTGGCGCTAATGATCGTTGCAATCGTCTGTGTTCCTTTTTTGGTTATGTATGATGGGGAAATTTCTTATAACTCCCTTGAAGAAGCGGGTGATGATGTTCCTTCCATCATGGCATTTAATATCATTTCCGATGAATTCGGTCCCGGACAATCGATGCCAACACAGATTGTCATCAAAAATGACGAACGTATGGATTCGGAAGATTACGTCGCACTTGCTGAAAAAATCAGCCAGGAAGTCGTCAAGGTGGATGAAGTCGATGTAGTTCGTTCCATGACCCGCCCGGCAGGTGAACCGATTAAGGACTTATTTGTCGCGAATCAAGCCGAAACTTTGGAAAAGGGTATCGGGGAAGGAAATGAAGGCATTAAACAAATAAGTGAGGGGTTAAAAACGGCAGGCAGTGAGCTTTCCGATTCAGGGCCGCGCTTGAAGCAAGCGACGGACGGTATAGGGGGTCTCATATCCGGGACCAATGAATTAAAAAGTGGCGTAGGTCAGGTCGAGAAGGCGTTAACAAGCATTGAAGCAGGCATACGCGATGGGTCTTCAGGGACTGGGGACATAAAAAACGGACTGAATGAGGTCAAGGCAAATCTGGAGAAGCTCGCCACCGGAAGCGGACAGCTCCTCGAAGGCTATAAACAATCAGCTAATGGGTTAAGTGAGCTCACAGGGGGCTACAAAGAGATTCAAACTAACCTTACGGGCGTATCACAAAGCCTTGCTGGTTTAAATACTTCCTTTGAGCAAATGGAAGCCACTCATCCAGAATTACAGGCTGATCAGTCCTATCAAACGATCAAGCAAACCGTACAAGGGGCACAGGGTGGCTTGGAGCCCATGGCAGCAGGCCTTTCCGAACTCAATAGGAGTCTTGGTACAGTGTCCGGCGGTTTGAATACAGCGAACCAAAGTATGGCAAATATCGTAAAGGGTCAAACCTCTCTTGGGGAGGGCCTGAACCAATTGATTTCAGGTGTTGACACTTTACAAAGAGGCCTAAGCACCATGGCCAATGGTCAGGGTGAAGTCATAAATAATCTGTCAGGATTTAAAGGAGGACTTACCAGCCTAAGTAATGGGCAGCAAGAACTCCTAAATGGTTTTTCAAGCCTCGGCGGGCAACTTACTGATTTGACAGATGGATTGAATGAAAGTGCGGATGGACTGAATGAAGTCCATGATGGACTATCATCTGCACAGGGTTATTTATCAGGGCTGGCAAAAACGGATAAAACGGTAACAGGTATGTACATTCCAAAAGAAGTAGTGGAAAGCGAAGAATTCAAGGAAGCATTGAACGCGTATTTATCTGAAGATGGTAAGATCATGACCATGGATGTGGTATTCAAGGCGAATCCATATTCCAATGAAGCAATCGAGCAAATCGATTCGATTGAAGCAACCGTTGAAAGAGTAACGAAAGATACAAAGCTAGAAAATGCGCAAGTGGCGATAGGCGGTATCACAAGTACGCATCATGACTTGGGAACGATGTCTGAGGAGGATTTTTCCCGGACGGTCGTTTTGATGCTGTCGGGTATTGCAATCATTCTCTTTTTCATGCTCCGATCCCTGGTCATGCCGATCTATTTGATTGTTTCGCTCGTTTTGACCTATTATACAGCGGCAGCCATTACAGAGTTGATTTTTGTTAATATTCTCGGTTATGCAGGCATCGGCTGGGCCGTTCCTTTCTTTGCATTCGTCATCTTGATTGCTCTTGGCATTGACTATAGCATTTTCTTGATGGATCGCTTTAACGAATGGAAAGATAAGCCGGTCAAGGAAGCGATGTTACTATCCATGAGGAAAATGGGAACGGTGATCATCTCGGCAGCCGTAATTCTTGGCGGAACTTTTGCTGCCATGATGCCAGCAGGCGTATTATCGCTATTGGAGATTGCCACTTTAATATTGGTGGGGCTTGCTTTATATGCGTTTGTCATATTGCCATTGTTTATTCCAGTGATGGTTGCGACGTTTGGAAATGCGAATTGGTGGCCGTTTTTAAAAAATAAGGAATAAAGGGAAGTACCCTTAAACTAAAGAAGGCATCCGCATGGATGCCTTCTTTAATATTTCATCGTGACTGCTTTATGAGGAACATAAAAGCTTATGTATTCCTTTTTGGCTAAACCGATTCACAATTGGGGGATTCTTGTTTTATATTTCGCGATGATCTTTTGATTGTGTTCATCGGCCCCTTCGATATTACTGCTTAGGAATACGGGAGGGGTTTCCCCCGATTCAATAATCGTTTGGATGACTTGCGTAAAAATCATATTGAGGAGAACGGCCCCGATCACGGTCGATCCAGAACCAAAAGATATATTATTTGATTTCAGTAATGTGTCACCTTTGGAAATATGATTATCTATGACCAAATCAACGACATCGTGAAGATAATGCTTCTGTTTATGCCGTGAAAGACAACTTTTTGCATATTCCGGTGATGTTAGTCCAATGACAAAGGCCCCTTTTTCTTTTGCGAGTGTCGCGACATCAATGGGAACGGGATTCACGCCAGATGATGAAATGACGATACAGATATCACCAGGACGGATATCCTGATCATGCATGAATTTCTCTGCTAGGTCATTTTGCCGTTCAAGTTGGGAGGACCTTGATGCACCCTTAAAAAGCATCAAATCTTCAACGAAAATAGGACGAATCGCGGCTAACCCACCTGCCCGGTAGAATACCTCTTCCGTCAAAATATGAGAGTGTCCGCTTCCGAATAAATGGATGACTCCATCCGACATCACTGCTTTTGAGATATGTTCCACGGATTTCTTAATTGAATGCTTTTCCTCTTCTCCCACAATTGTGAGTAACGCCTGCACTTCTTCAAAGTATGAGTTCATATATGTGCAACCTCCGATTTACCTTTGGCATTAAAGACTTTAGTGATGAAATTTGCCCTTGTTTTATATCCGAAAAATTCAAGTTATCTGGTTATGGTGATAGTGAACTTATATCTGTCCGCACGATAAGCCGATTTAACATATTCAAGGGGAGTTCCATCTATTAGGAACGTATTCCTTTGAATGAATAATATGGGTGAGTGCTTTGGAATCGCTAAATGGGTGACTTCTAATTCAGATGCAATCGATGATTCCAATGTTTGTGTAGCATAATCTATTTTAAGTTTTACGTAATTCTCCACATATTGGTAAAGGGAATGGTTAATGATTTCTTCCGTTAACCCTTTAATTAAATTAGCAGACATGTACACGGTCTCAAGTGCCATTGGAACATCATCAGCCAACCGAATGCGTTTTATTTCATAAACGGGTGCATGAAGGGAAATGAGCAATTCACTGGCAATTTTCTTATCAGCCGGAATGATTTCAAAACTCAGCAGCTTACTGCTTGGATTTAATCCCCTGGCTTTCATATCCTCTGTAAAACTGGTCAACCCATTGAGCTGCTGCTCCAATTTTTTATCGGCAACAAAGGTACCCCTGCCTTTTTGACGGTATAAGTATCCGTCATTAACTAAGTTATTTATGGCTTGCCGGACGGTCATTCGGCTAATTTCGAACTGCTCCGCATATTCACGTTCAGATGGAAGGGCATTGTGCGCTTGGAACTCACCGTTTTCTATTTGTCTTTTTATTTGTTCTTCGATTTGAAAATAAATCGGAAGAGGTGAGTTTTTATCAATCATCGACTTTCGCTCCTTTTAGGGAAGTATCACTCCGGATAACGCTTTTTGGTCTGCGATAATTGTAACACTATTATGTTTTTTTAGGATAGATGCAGGGAATTCCTCTGAAATGTCACCGTGTATCAATTTCTTTAAGGTTTCGGCTTTTTCTTCACCGGATATCAGCAGCAGAATTTCTTTACTCTTCATGATTGTTGAAATGCCCATCGTAACGGCATGTGTGGGAACTTCGTCTAGGGAGTCGAAATAACGTGCATTTGCCTGGCGCGTTGAATCTTCAAGTGTCACGACATGTGTACCGGATGTGAAAGAAGTTCCAGGTTCATTAAACCCAATATGGCCATTTTGCCCAATACCAAGTATCTGAAGGTCGATCCCTCCCACGGAATCAATCATTTCGTCATACCGTTTACATTCTCCAGAGGTGTCATCGGCTGTGCCATTCGGAAGGTGAGTGCCCTCTTTATTTATATTGATGTGAGTGAATAAGGAGTCATCCATATAGTAATGATAACTGTTTGGATCATTTGGACTTAAGCCGATATACTCATCAAGATTGAAAGACGTTACATTTTCATAAGAAGTATTATTGCTCACGTGATCTTCAATCATATTATCGTACATCCCTTTAGGGGTACCGCCTGTTGCAAGGCCCAATTTGATATCCGGATTTCCTTTGACTTTTCCGATTACTATTTCAGCTGCTGTCCGGCTCATTTCTTCATAGTCCTGCACTTTAATGATATTCATTATACATTCTCCTTTTTAAAAGCTAAATTACCTCTACAGAACGTCATTTCAACGTCCAATCGGTCATTCAATATTACAAAATCGGCGTCTTTGCCGACTTGGATGCTTCCTTTTCTGTCAAAAATCCGAAGCTGCTTGGCAGGGTTTTCTGCCGTCATTTTTATAATGTCTCTCATGGAACAATCGGTATATTTTAAGGTGTTTTTAATGGCATCGTTCATTTTCAATATACTGCCGGCTAGTGTACCGTTTGAAAGCGTTGCTTTCGTTTCGTTAACATACACAGGCTGGCCACCTAAATCATAGGTACCTTTTTCGAGCCATTTTGCACGAAGCGAGTCCGTTATCAAAATCATGCGTTCACTGGTAATTTGGTTATATGCCAGTTTCACCATTTCCGGCCTGCAGTGAATGCCGTCAGCAATAAGTTCAACATATAGCTCGTCTCGAAGATAAGCAGCTCCCAAAACACCAGGTTCGCGGTGATGGAGTCCCCGCATCCCATTATAAAGATGTGTAACGTGGGTAGTCCCTGCTTGGATTGCTTCATCAATTTGGTCATATGTTGCATCTGAATGTCCAATGGAAGCGACGACGCCAGTTTCCCTTAAGTGAGCGGCAAGATCTAATCCGTTTGGTTGTTCAGGAGCAAGCGTTACAAGCTTGATTTGATTTTCGGCCATTTCCTGCCACCTTTTAAATAGAGTGACATCAGGGTCAACGATATGCTCTTCAGGCTGTGCTCCTTTACGGACCGGTGAAATGAAAGGACCTTCTAAATGGATCCCAACTATTTCAGCGTGTTCTTGTGTTTGATTTTCGATATATTTACCAGCATTAAGAAGTGCTGATTCAATGGCTTGGGTAGATTGAGTCATTGTAGTGGCCAGAAAGCTGGTGGTTCCTTCTTTAGGAAGAGTCTCTGCCATTGTGGATAATGCTTCATGTGTGGCATCCATTGCATCGGAATTGGATGCTCCGTGAATATGAATGTCAATCGCACCGGGAATTACCTGATAATCCGGTGAAAGAGTAATTACCTTGGCATCATCGGCCTGTTTGTATTGGCTGACTGGACCAACTTCGGCAATTTTTCCATCCACGACTTTAATATACCCATTTTGGTATGTTTCCTTTTCGCTATGAACTGTTAGATTATTAATAATGAATGTTTTCATACATAATCTCCTTTATGAAAGTAAAACTTAATGAATGAGTCATGAAATGGTCTCATATATTTTGCCCTCATTTTATCGTTTTTATTAAAGGTTGTCTAGACCAGTTAGGGTGTATCATGAATAAAAAAGATATTTTTGCTTTATTTTCGAAGAAAATAGTATGTTTTCAAGTAAATTGGTATAGACATCTATATATTTTCTGTGCTAGTATAAGCCAAAGAAAAGTTATTATATTGATAAAATGAAAACGCTTTATACGTCTTTTCGTTCTGCTGAATTAAAAGAAGTTAGGAACAAGGGAGATGAGTTCGATGTTAAATTTTTTACAAAAGATTGGGAAGGCTTTAATGTTACCGATTGCTGTTTTACCAGCAGCGGCTTTATTGCTTCGTTTAGGGCAACCTGATTTACTTGATATTCCATTTATGGCTGCCTCGGGACAAGCTATTTTTGATAACCTTGCCATATTGTTCGCTTTAGGTATAGCGATTGGATTATCCAAAGATGGAAGCGGTGCTGCGGCATTGGCAGGTCTTGTTGGTTACTTTGTATTAACGAATGGTACAAAAGCTATTAATGAAGATATTAACATGGCTGTTTTAGGCGGTATTATATCAGGTATAGTTGCCGCTCTTCTATATAATAGATACTCCGACATAAGACTCCCAGAATGGCTTGGATTCTTTTCAGGGAAACGATTCGTCCCGATAATCACTTCGCTTGCGATGATTATACTTGCGGGAATATTCGGTTTTGTTTGGCCGCCGATTCAAGACGTAATCAATAGTGTTGGAGACTGGATTACAGGTGCAGGGGCATTGGGTGCCGGCGTATTCGGCGTATTGAATCGCTTATTGCTTCCAGTAGGATTGCATCATGTCTTGAATAGTATGGTTTGGTTCGTTTTTGGTGAATACAATGGAGCGACAGGTGATATAAATCGTTTCTTCGCAGGGGACCCGACAGCTGGTCCCTTCATGACCGGCTTTTTCCCGATCATGATGTTCGGTCTTCCGGCAGCAGCATTAGCGATGATCGCAGCTGCTAAGAAAGAGAAACGTAAATTGGTGACGGGGATGCTTGTTGGGTTAGCTTTCACTTCTTTCCTTACAGGAATCACTGAACCGATTGAATTTCTGTTCATGTTCATCGCACCAGTATTATATGTAATACATGCCCTTTTAACAGGTGTCTCTCTGGCACTCGCCGTTATATTGGATATCCATCATGGTTTTGGATTCTCCGCAGGAGCCATTGATTATTTCTTGAACTTTGGTATTGCGCAAAAACCACTTTGGTTAATACCAATTGGATTGGTTTACGCGGCAGTTTACTTCGTGATTTTCTATTTTGTCATCAAGATCATGGATTTAAAAACACCTGGCCGTGAAGACGATGAAGAAGAAGTGGAAGAAGAAACTATTGTGAAAACAGGGGATAAATATACCGATATGGGATCGCTTTTCATTCAAGATCTTGGCGGTAAAGAGAATATAAAGCTAATTGATAACTGTGCAACACGCTTACGTTTACAAGTTGCCGATTCAGGTAATGTGAATGAAGCCGCCTTAAAAAGGCATGGTGCGCGTGGTGTCATGAAGTTGAATAAATCAAGTGTGCAAGTCATTGTTGGAACGAATGTTGAATTCGTTGCAAATGCAATGAAACAACTTGTCAAGAATGGCGTCGACCCAAGCCAAGTGAAAACAGGACCATCTGCACAAGTGGCAGAGGAAAGAGTGGAAGAGAACCAAGCTTTGGGTGCAAATGACTTTGTCCTTCCGATTGAAGGAACCGTGATACCGATAGAACAAGTTCCCGATCAAGTGTTTGCGATGAAAATGATGGGGGATGGCTTTGCTATCGAGCCAGTCAATGGAAAACTAGTATCCCCAATCGATGGGGAAGTGCTAAGTATCTTCCCGACAAATCATGCACTGGGATTGAAAATGGATAATGGTCTGGAAATTCTGATCCATGTTGGCTTAGATACAGTTAAATTAAATGGAGAAGGGTTTACATCTCTTGTGCAAGAAGGTCAAAGGATAACAAAAGGAACACCTCTTTTGGAAATTGATTTAGATTTCATAAAGCGGAATGCTCCATCTACGGTCACTCCTGTTATATTCACTAACTTACCTGAGGGAACGGCAGTGAAATTACAAAAGGCAGGGATCCAGAAACAAAATACAGCAGGTATAATCCAGTTGGAAAAACTATAAATTTGTAAAAAAAAGGGTGTCGACTTTTCGACATCCCTTTAGACTTTAGACTGTAGACAAACTCAAAGAAAAGCGAGTTTGCCTGCGGTTTTTTTTATGGCTTGTACAATTTGGATGTTGATCTCCGCTCAAGAAACTCGCTTTCCGCGGGCGGTCGTGGAGCCTCCTCGGCTTGCGCTTGCGGGGTCTCCCCTAGACGCGCTTTCCCCGCAGGAGTCTCGCACCTTTCTCTCCAATCAACTATGTTATAAAATTCAGATGGAAACCATACCTGAGAAATTGGAGGTGTTGGTTTGGGTCAGTTGATTCGGGAATATCATTTGATGAAATATACCCACTTTTAGAGTCACAACTTTTAAATGGATGAAACGGCTTCTTTATAGACTTCTTGCTGTGATAAATTGTCATAACCAAAACAAACGGGAGCCCCATTGGCAGGATCTATCATGACCCTTGCATTAATACGAAAGACTTCTTCTAAAACGGCTGGTGTAATGATTTCGCCCGGGGTTCCATTTTAACGATTTCTCCTTCCTTCATTGTTATGATTTCATGTGAAAACAGGAACCCAACAGTTTCTCATGGAGTCGAGTACTGGGAAACGTGAGTACCAAATCTTTGTATCAAAGCCATTGGAAGAGCCGCCACCCTCGGGATATCCAGTCATTTATTTGCTGGATGCCAATTCTGTATTTGGAACGATGGTTGAGGCGGTACGATTGCAATCTCGCCGGCCGGAAAAGTCAGGGGTGGTTCCCGCCATCATTGTGGGTATTGGGTATGCCACCAATGCACCATTTTCTTCTGAACGTTATTATGATTTCACTCTGCCCGTTGCGGTTAGCGAGTTACCTGTAAGACCAGACGGAAGTCCATGGCCTTCGCATGGAGGAGCGGAAAACTTTCTGAAATTCATAGAAGAGGATTTAAAACCGGAAATCGGTAAAAGATTTAAGGTCGATCACAATAGCCAAACGCTCTTCGGGCATTCCCTTGGCGGCCTTTTCACTTTATATGTTCTTTTTGAAAATCCGTATGCTTTCCAAACATATATAGCTGGGAGCCCATCTCTCCATTGGAACAAAAAGTGGTTCCGTGAGGAGGAGGATAGTTTTCTTTTCCGATTGAATCAAGGAAATGGTCATATTTCCTTAATGCTTGGCGTGGGGGAGCTGGAAGGCACCCATAAAAGCGGCATGAACGAAAATGCTTTGGAATTATCAAAAAGATTATCTTTGAAGGATAGCGGAGTGAATGTTCAATTCAAGGAGTTTGAAGGGGAAGGGCATCTTTCAGTCTTGCCACCTTTGATTAACAGGGCCTTACGTTTTGCTTTGAAGAGAAATGTACCTTGTAAGGAATAGGTCCTTCTCAGTAAATCCATGGAAGGCACTTGACCATTAAGTTATAAATATATATCATTACCTGTAGATTACAGTTGATAACGATTATCATTATTAGTTGTAAATGCAGCGTGCTGAAATTGGCTAGGAGATTGCTAACAAACATTCACTATCAAGAATTTGAAAAAATTATGAAGGAGGACAATAACTGATGACCAACCGTTTCGTGAATGAAAATGGCATCTACAATGAATTTATAAATGAAGAAGGTCGGCATTCCATTTGGCCCGCCTTTTTGGTTATTCCAGAAGGCTGGTCCGTGATATATCGAGAGGATTGCTGGAAATGCATCAACAAAAAATGGATGGATTTGCTGCCCAATAGTTTAAAACTAGTTGCCAGCAGTGATGGAACACAGTGAAATCCAAGATACAGTTAGACCCTAAAATAGTAGTGAGCATCGTTTATGTCATAGCGATGTTCATGGTTTCGATGGACGGGACGATTGTCAATGTGATCCTGCCAACGATCAGTAATGAATTTAACCTTGATCCCTCTTCAGCCAGTGGCATTAATGTTGGATATTTAGTAAGCCTGGCTGTATTCCTTCCGGTAGCTGGTTGGCTTGGGGATCGTTTTGGAACCAAGAAAATCTTCTTGATGGCATTGGGTGTCTTTACGGCAGCCTCCTTTTTATGCGGATTCGCTAATAATCTACAAACCTTGAACTTGTTCAGGGTTTTGCAGGGGGCAGGAGGCGGGATCCTGACACCAGTTGGAATGGCCATATTATTTAGAACGTTCTCTGCTGAAGAACGCCCAAAGGTTTCCCGTTCCCTTGTGCTCCCCATTGCATTCGCACCAGCTGTTGGTCCGATTGTTGGTGGATTCCTTGCTGAGCAGCTGTCTTGGCGTTGGGCATTTTATATAAATGTGCCTTTCGGAATTATGGTCCTGTTATTAGGTGTATGGCTTTTAAAAGAACATAAAGAGCCAACTGCTGGCAGGTTGGACCTTCCAGGATTTTTAATGTCAGCTGCAGGCTTTTCCATGTTGATGTATGCAATGAGCTTAGGACCATCTAAAGGATGGGACTCCCCAGTGATTATGTATACAGGTTGTATCGGTGTAATTCTTGTTTGCTCATTTATTCTATTGGAGCTGCGTGTTAACGAACCGATGCTTGATTTGCGTTTATTATCCGATCGATTGTTTCGGACATTGGGCATCATTTCATTATTTTCAATGGCGGGCTTATTGGGGATGCTCTTCGTGTTCCCGTTAATGTATCAAAGTTCGCTTCATGCTTCGGCTTTAGAAAGCGGGCTGACGACTTTCCCGGAAGCTATAGGTTTGATGGTGGCCTCCCGGATGATGCCTTGGACTACGAAGAAACTGGGCATACATCAGGTGATCCGGATAGGGCTGCTTGGCACAATCATCATTTATACATTGATTAGCATTGTCGGGCCGACAGCCAACCCCTGGTTTCTTCGTGCCTTATTATTTAGCGTCGGTATATGTTTGGGACATACTGTTGTGGCCGTACAGTTTTCCACTTTCACCAATATCAACTCGGCTTCGATGGGAATGGCGGCTACATTGTTCAATGTCCAAAACCGGATTGGCTCTGCCATTGGTGTAGCCATCCTAGCCAGCATTCTGGGGGCAGTGGGTACTAGCTCGATAGGACCGAATGGGGAGCAGCATGTTAATTTAATTTCCTATCAATTTGCTCTCCTCGGTTCTGTAGCTTTGCTCGTCATAGCCCTATTATTTGCGATGCGTTTGAAAAAGGATGATTTTAAGGCCAAGATACCGAAACAGCATATGGCTAAATCCCTTGATGTAAAACAGATGAGAAGCGGATAACGGTGATTTTGCCAGTGACCTCCCTTTCATTTTTCTAGCAGGAAAGGGACTGCCTACATAATATAAATTAAAGATTGGCTTGCGACTCACTACCATATATAAAAAAGAGCCTGTTCGATTCGAACAGGCTCTAAACATAATATTAGTCTTTTAAACACGTTATGCATTCGAGCATATGGTGGTTATTTCTGAAGCATCAACGATACGCTGAACTTCTGATCCCTCGAGTGTCTCTTTTTTCAATAACTCTTCAACGAGCTCTTCATACTGTTGGCGATTCGAATCAATCAACGTTTCCGTTTCCTGAATCGCTTTGGTGAATAATTCCTGCATCCTTTGCTCTCTCTCGCCTTTATTAAAGGTGAGGGTAAATCCGTCTTGAAGCATTCCGGTATCGACCATTTGTTCAAGTAGATGTTTCGCCTGTTGGACATCTCCGCCTACACCGATGCTGTGTTCCCCTAAATACATTCTTTCAGCCACACCACCTGCTAAGATCATTTTGACTTGATCAAGCAATTCACTGGCGGTTGCCAGATGGAGTTCTTTTGGTATAGGCGCTACATATCCAAGGGCTTCCCCACGAGGAATGATGGTCGCCTTTCGAACGGAACCTGGCTTTGTCAGAGCTGCAATCAGGGCATGTCCACTTTCATGGATGGCCACACGCCGCTTCGTATCCACATCATTCAAGGTACGTGATGTGGCTCCAAGAATCGTACGGTCAATGGCATAGTCAATATCCTGTTTACGAATCATTTCCTGTTCATTCCTCAGGGCATGACGTGAGGCTGTATCGAATAGAGAACTTAAGTCAGCACCGGAGAAGCCGGAAGTACTTTCAGCCAATTCATCCAATGATGAAAGTACATCTGTTGCTAGACGCTTTCCCTTCGTATGGATATTGATGATTTCCTTTCTTCCTTGGGTATCTGGAAGTGGAACTTGGAAAGAGAAATCTATCCTGCCCGGACGTAGAAATGCCTCATCGAGCATATCTTTCCGGTTGGTCGCTGCAATGAATAAAATGCCTTCGTTTGGATGGCCTCCATCCAATTGCACAAGCAGTTCAGTTAACGTTTTTTCGCCTTCTTCGCCGCCATGAGCTTTCCTTTTACCAGCCAACGCGTCCACTTCATCGATGAATATGACAGCAGGCGATTGCTTACGTGCATTTTGGAAAAGGCTGCGGACACGGGCTGCACCGACTCCAACAAACATTTCGTTGAAGGCTGAACCGCTCGTCGAGAAGAAATTTGCACCAAGCTCTTTTGCAATTGCCTGTGCAAGCAACGTTTTCCCCGTTCCTGGGGGGCCGTATAATAAAATGCCTTGAGGCGGCTTAATTCCAATTTTAGCTGAACGTTCAGGTTCCTTTAGTGTAGTGAGTGTCTGTAGGATTTCCTGTTTGATTTCGGTTTGCAAACCGCCTACATCATCCATGGTTATCTCTGGTAGAGGCTTAGGGCTGGAAAGGCTTTGTTTCTTGCTGCCGACCCGTAATCCACCTTTTGATCTTTTCTGTATAATTACAGCGGTTGCGACGAGAGCTGCCATTAATCCGCCTAAAATCCATAATGCTGATTTATTAGTTGATGAAAAAGAATATTGAACGTTATAAGTTTCGACAAGTTTATTGATCATTTGACTGTTGGGAGGGATATTAGAAACGTATTCTCCATCTGGTGTGGAGATGTGAAGAGTGCCATTCTTTTTTTCTTCAATGGTGACAAGGGCTCCATTTTGAGCTTTAATCGTCTTTTCTACGGAAGAAAAAGGAATGACCATATCCTTTGACTGAGTAACAACATACCAACTGATTCCAGCAATTATCACAATGAAAGCCGTCAAGAACGGCAGTAACTTCGAAACTAATTTAGAGTTAGAGTTCAATATTTCATCTCCTTTAAGAGTATATATCCAGTATAAAATTTTTAAACGTGTAATCTATAGGTCTTTATACCTTAAAATTTAGGTAAATAATGTTAAAATCTAAAAATACCATTTATTATGAAAATTCAAAGGATAAAGTCCGATGTTTATCTAACCTGCATATTAGACTTTTTAAATGCGAAATGCTAAAGTGAAATGGTCTAAGTCATGAAAAAATAAAATGGTAGAAGAGTGTGTGAAGTTCTATGAGTAAATTTATAAAAGACTATATGATTACGATGAAGGATATCGTTAGAGAAGGAGATCTAATTCTGCGTCAGGTAACGGATGAAGTCAGCCTGCCGATTTCGGATGAAGATCGTGAAACGTTGGAATGCATGATGCAATACCTGAAAAATAGCCAGGACCCAAAACTCCAAAAGAAGTACAATTTGCGTGAAGGCGTTGGGTTGTCTGCCAATCAGATAGGCTTGAATAAACGCATGTTCGTCATGTATTTTCCAGACGAAAAGGGGAAGCTGTTTGAATATGCCCTTGTGAATCCGAAAATTATCAGTCATTCTGCGACAATGATCTATTTACCTCAAAGTGAAGGCTGCCTTTCTGTCGACCGTGATATTAAAGGATATGTACCGCGTTATGAACGAGTTAAAATTAAAGCGGTGGATGGTAATGGTGAGGAAATAGAGATGCGGCTGAAGGGCTTTGCTGCAATCGTGTTTCAACATGAGTTAGATCATTTAAACGGGATGATGTTTTATGACCGGATCAATACCGAGAACCCTTTCAAGCTCCCGGAAAACGTGGAAGTGAAAAGTCTGTAAAACCCAAAAAGGCAAAGCGCCATGCTTTGCCTTTTTACTGTTTTAAGGCTGAGGAAGTATTTCCTCTGCCATATGCTTCTGTAAATCACTGAATATGGCCATGCTCATTTGCTGGTACCCTTCGGAAGTGAGGTGGATGCCATCATCGCTAATCAAGCGATCCAAGTCGCCGGAGGATTTAATATAGGAACGGACATCGATCAAAGGCACCTTTAGTTCCTTTGCAAGGTTTTTCAATTGGCGATTATACATCCCATGCCAATGTTCAATACCGCCGACATGTGAAACGAAATGCCCGATCGAATGACCGAACTTATCAGCGATAGCTCTGTAATACCTGGCAGGATCCAGCGGTGGGAGAGTTAAAAGGAAAGGTGTTACATGCTTGTCCTGAACCTGCTTGACAAGTTGTGTGATATTTTCCAGATAGCGTTCGATTGGAACGATAGGCTCATGGTCACCTTCTGGATTCTTGGCTACTTCGTCCCAATGGAAGTTACAGTCGTTTCCACCGACCTCTATTAATACGATATCGGGATTTTCCGACATGACGTCTTTCTCGATCCGGCTAACCAACAGGTCGGAATTGTCATTGAAAACCCCTTTATTCAATACTTCCACGAATGGCAAAGATTCTGTTAGCTTAGCTAAAGAGTTCGGATAATTTTCTTTAATAATGCGAAGGCGGCCCTTAACATAAGAAATGCCTCTGGTTAAACTGTCTCCAAAACATACGATCTTCAAACTTCTCACCTCGGTATGTGAATGTGTTACTTATATTTTAGTAGTGGAATGATTTTTCGGCAAACTTTACCTCCTATATAGAAAAACAAAAAGCGCTGGAATTCCAGCGCTTTTATTTATTGTAATGATTCCTCTTTCGAAGGTGTTTCCACTCTTGTTTTTCCCATAAAGAACACAGTGATTGCTGCAAGACCGATCGGAATGAGAGCCAAGGTGAATATCAATGATATCGAATCGGACATCGCATGAACGATTTTATCCAAGATAAGGTCCGGAATCTCGGCACGTGCGTCCGATTGGAAGAGCTGTCGTTGGTCCTCCATCAACCCGGCTGTATCCGGACCCCTTTGCATTCCTTTAAACGCATCCGTCATTTTACTTGTGAATACATTGTTCTGAATCGCTCCATAAATCGTTACACCGAGTGTCATCCCAAAAGAACGGAGGAATGAGTTTGTTGAGTTGGCCGACCCCCGGAATCTAGGTTCCAAGTTGTGAATGGACGCAATAGGCAAAAGGGAGAAGGAAAAGCCCATGCCAAATCCAGTCAAAATCATGTACAAAGTTAATAAAGTCCTGCTGGTATCAGGGGTGATGGTCCCTAATAAAAGCATACCTGCAAAATAACAGATGACGGAAATCGTCATTAAGTTGCGAAAGCTTGTCTTTGTATTGAATATCCCGCCAACTGCACTGCCGAATACAGAACCAAGCATCATGGGAGTTAGGATCAATCCGGCATTTGTTGCGGAACCACCGTAAACTGCCTGCACGAAAATCGGAATATAGACGGTTAAAATAATGAATGTACCGCCATAAAGAATGGCTAAAATCTGAGAAGTGGCAAATAATCGCCTTTTAAATAGCCATAATGAAATGATTGGATCTTTAGCTCTTTTTTCGAAAAAGAAAAATGAAACGAAGAAAACCACAAAACTGGCAAACAGACCTATGATAGGAGAGGAACTCCAGCCATACTCCCCGCCCAGTTCGAGAGCGAACATTAAGCTGATAACCGCAATGACGAGAGTTGCTGCGCCACCCCAATCAATTTTTTGCTCTTGGGTGTTGGGTGACTCCTTGTAATAATTCCAGATGAAAAATAAAGAAATGATCCCAATCGGAACATTGACGTAGAAAATCCAGTGCCAGCTGGAGTATTCAGTAATATATGCACCTAAAAGTGGTCCCAATACGCTTGATGCCCCAAATACAGCGCCGAATAGGCCAGTTAATTTTCCGCGTTTTTCAGGTGGGAAAATATCAAAAATGATCGTAAAGGCTATAGGCATCAAAGCGCCTCCGCCTATCCCTTGGATTGCACGGAAGATACTTAACTGCACGATGCTCTGAGCCATGCCACATAAAGCGGAACCGATTAAAAAGACTATAAGTCCAAAAATAAAAAACCTCTTTCTTCCATACATGTCGGAAAGCTTTCCGAATATCGGCATACTTGCCATCGTGGCGACCATATAGGCAGATGTCACCCATACAAACTTATCGAATCCACCTAAATCAGAAACGATCGTTCCCATTGCAGTCGCAACAATCGTATTATCCATTGCTGACATCAAGATACCCAATAGTAAACCGGCAACAATGAATTTTTGTTTTTTTTGAACGTTCATTTATTTTCCTCCTTAGTATCAACCAGCTCATGAATTCCCTTTACATGGTTGAAGGGTAAACGTTAAGATGAAACAAAACATTTATCTTGAAAATCAAGATAAATTTAAGTGTAAAAGGGGTGGCATTTTATGTCAAGCGTTAATAGGGTGAATGCAGCACTGTTAGAGAGTTTAACACACAGATTGCAGCGGTATGGAATGAGATCCGTTTTATTTCAACAAAATATGGCCCATAAAATAGGGGTGTCCCATACGGACTTAAAGAGTGCTGAAATATTGAATGAAACAGGACCGATTACCGCTGGTGAATTATCCAAAATTACAGGATTGAGCACGGGATCGGTTACAGCACTGATCAATCGCCTTGAGAAATCCGGTTATGTTAAAAGAGAACGAGATCAATTGGACGGAAGACGGGTAATGATTGCACCGATACCCGAAAGGCAGGAACAGATTAAATCGCACTATCAATCGCTCTCTATGGCCACCAAGGAGTTATGCTCCGCTTATAATGAGCAAGAGCTAATATTGATCAATCAATTTGTGGAGGATATCACAAAAATCATGGACAAAGAAAATGACAAGTTAATGAGTGAGCGTGAAAGGTAGCTGATATGTAGGCTGCCTTTTTTATTTCCAGCTGGCAGATTCTTATCAATAATAAAAGGAGTAGAGTGAAATTTATTTAAAAGAGAATGAACGATGTCATGTTTCCATTAAAATATATATTGATAATGAATTTCATTATCTGCTAATATGAATCTACAAAATCATTTCAAAGGGAGAATACAATATGAAGAAAGCAAAGGCGTCATTAGCAGTCTTACTATCAACCAGTCTATTATTTGGCTGTGCGCAGGAAAAGGAAGAAACTAAACCGGCAGATGATAAGGCCAAAGAAGTAAGTGCGAGTAAGCTTGATGGTGTATCTAGCGAGTACCGGGAATATGCCATTGGTGAAATAGAAGAGTTCGTAAACGCAACGGAAGAATTCACTACGGCCGTATCTGCCGGTGATATTGAAAAAGCGAAGGAATTATACGCACCAGCACGGATGCATTATGAGAGAGCGGAACCCATCGCTGAAGTTTTTGGCGATCTTGATCCCAAAATCGATGCGCGTAAAGGGGATGTCAAAGATGCAGAATGGGGCGGTTACCATCGGATTGAAATGGGGTTATGGCAAGAAAATACAACGAAGGGATACGAAAAGTATGCAGATCAATTAATGAGTGATGTCAATTTGCTTCGTGCCAAAGTTGAGACGGTTGAGGTAACACCCGATTTGTTGATCACGGGTGCGGTGGATTTATTGAATGAAGTTTCCACGAGCAAAGTGACAGGAGAAGAAGACCGATACTCCCATACCGACCTGTATGATTTCGTGGCAAATGTGGAAGGTGCAGAGAAGATCTATGAACTGCTTACTCCAGCATTAAAAGAAAAGGATGCGAAGCTTGCTGCGGAAATCCAACAACGTTTTGACGATGTATACGGTTTGCTTGAAAAGCATAAAGATGGGAATGGCTACATCTCATATACGGATTTAAAAGAATCTGAAGTCAAAGAGTTAAGCCAAGCAATTGATGCATTAGCTGAACCACTTTCGCAAATAGGGATTGTAACGGAGGAATCATAATTGAAAGAAAATACGCCGAAAGATGCAACCGGGCTTTTTACAAAAAAGGTGAGTCGTCGAAATGTGTTAAAAACGGCAGGGGTCGGTGGAATCGGAGTCGTGATAGGAGCATCTGGATTTGGAGGGCTGCTTTCTCTTACTGAACAAGAGGCAAAGGGACAAACTAAGGATATTGTTCCTTTTTATGGAGCGCATCAAGCTGGTATCACCACTGAAGCGCAAGATAACCTTTATTTCGCATCATTGGAAGTAACCACAGAAAAAAGGTCCGACTTAATCCAGTTGTTTAAAGATTGGACAGAGGCTGCGGCTCAGATGACAGCGGGAAATTTGATTGGTGAAGCATCTCTTAATACGAATATGCCCCCAAAAGATACGGGGGAAGCGAAAGAATTATCACCTTCCAATTTAACGATCACTTTTGGAGTGGGTCCGACCCTATTTTCGAAGGATGGCAAAGATCGATTTGGCTTGAAATCGAAAAGACCTGCTGAATTAAAGGACCTGCCCAAATTCCCTTTAGATGCGTTAGAAGATGAATGGAGCGGCGGGGACATTTGTATTCAAGCATGTGCAGATGATCTTCAAGTGGCTTTTCATGCCGTTCGGAACTTAGTGAGAATCGGAAGAGGCAAAACGATCATTCATTGGGCACAGACAGGGTTTCAACGTACTAAGCAAGCCGATACACAAAAAACGACACCGCGGAACTTATTCGGGTTTAAGGATGGGACTGTCAATCCGGATACGAATAATGACAGTGAAATGAATGAGCATGTCTGGGTGAAGGCTGAGGACGGACCTGACTGGCTTGTTGGAGGCAGTTACATGGTGGTGCGCCGAATCCAGATGTACATTGAAGTTTGGGACCGCACAATATTGAAAGAACAAGAAAATACGTTTGGCCGCCACCGAGACAGTGGAGCTCCACTAGGAATGAAGAATGAGTTTGATAGCGTTGATCTGAAAGCTAAAGACCCAAATGGAAATCGGATCATTCCAGAAGATTCGCATATGAGTCTATCCAGGGGGGACGGAAAAGCAAAGATACTGCGGCGTCCCTATTCATATGCAGATGGAATGGATCCCAAAACAGGAAGCTTCAATGCCGGCCTGCTATTCATTTGTTATCAGCGAAACCCAAGTAAACAATTCATTCCCATACAGGAGCGACTGGCGAAAAATGATAAGCTCAACGAATATATCGTTCACAGGGGCAGTGCCATGTTCGCTTGTTTACCAGGCGTGAAAAAGAGTGGCTATATTGGCGATTCCCTTTTTGGCTAAATTGAATTACAAATGAGGACATGAAAATCGCCAGCATGGATATTATCCGGTTGGCGATTTTAGTTCATGAATAAGGAGGTACCAGTATGACCGTTTCTAGATGGAAGAGTGGGATATTGGTTTTAGTCGTCAGCCTTTTATTTCTTTCAACTGATATAAGGATGGTTGCGGCGGGTGAAAACCATGATCAGCTTTTTGTTTATATCGGCGATAGTTTAATGAAGGTAAAATCAGGCGACCTTGAGGAAGTATCGAAAAATATTGATCTATTCGAGCAAGATTGGAAAACGATAAAAACGGACAGCGAGAGTGCGAGGAAAGTCGACGAGAAGCTATCCGCTGTAAAAAGTGCTGTGAGCGACCAAGCCTCCACAGATGAAATCAAAAAGCGATTATCGGCATTATCAAGTACTCTTGTTATTTATGATACAAACGAAAACCCTGTTGATAATACGGACTATAAAGAACGGTTAGAAGCAATACTTCCTTTAATAGATAAGTTGGAAGCTTTGATAACTGAAGGTGACTTTGATCAAGCTAAAGTTCAATATACCAATCTCCTGAATCAATGGACCGATGCAGAGGTCATTGTCAGGGAGAAAAGTGTTGCTACATATGGTGAGTTTGAAACGAAAATGGCCTTTGTGCGGATAGCGATTACCCAAGACCCACCTGATCCGGAAAAAGCCCAAAGAAATCTAACTGAATTGAAGGGTCTAATCGAGGATTTCCTTGCTGGTAAAGTTGAAGTAGGAAGCCAGAAGAACACATATTCACTTGGGGATGTAACAGAACTTTTACAAGGAAGTGCAACGGATATTGAAAAGGATGAAATCGATTCTGCCGTTGATAAGCTAAATGAAATCTTAACAATTTGGCCTAATGTAGAAGGGGAGGTTTCCACAAGGGACAGCAAGCTTTACAGCGATATGGAAACGAAAGTCCCGACCGCAATCAGCCTATTGCAATCGAAAAAGGTAAAGGCGAATGAAGCAAAGGGAATCGTATCCGATTTAAACACAAGGTTACTCCCTTTAATTGAGGATACGGGTTATACAACATGGGATGCAGCTCTGATCCTTTTACGGGAAGGGTTGGAAGCACTCTTGATTGTAGCTACATTGCTGTCTTTCCTAAAGAAAATCGGGCAAGCGGACAAACAAAAATGGATTTGGACAGGGGTTGGTGCGGGTTTAGTTGCCAGTTGCATATTGGCAATCATAATCAATATCGTTTTCTCCCAGATCACGGCTGCGTCAAGCCGGGAATATATTGAGGGAATCACTGGAATAATAGCAGTATCTATGATGTTGACAATTGGCCTTTGGCTTCATAGTAAATCGAATGTTCATGCATGGAACCGGTATATCGGCAAGCAAATGAACCAAGCCATTGCGACGGGAAGCATCATCTCTTTCGCTTTAATCAGTTTTCTGTCGATATTCCGTGAAGGTGCGGAGACCATTATCTTTTATGCTGGAATGGCTCCTTATATGGAATTAAAGCAGCTGTTGAGCGGAATTTTCCTTGCCTTCCTCATTTTAGTGGTAATTGGTTTCATCATGCTGCGCTACAGTGTGAAACTACCGATGACCCTATTCTTTAAAGTTGCAACGATATTCATATATGCCTTGGCTTTCAAGATTCTTGGAGTCTCTATCCATTCACTTCAGGTTTCGCAAGTTATACAGACAAATACGATCAGCACCTTCCCGTTTGTAGAAACGATAGGTCTTTATCCAACATTGGAAACGCTGGTGCCGCAAGCTGTTTTAATTTTATTGATCGCATTGGCCACTATTTGGGTTAAAAAGAGTAATTCCTTACGTGCAACCGAATAATAAAATGGGACTGACGCTAGTCAGTCCCATTATGTGCACTTTTTAGCGAAGAGATCGGCGATAGGAATATTGCTTCCATTGATAAAGGATAAAACAGCCGATGCAGAATCCTAGAATGGCTATGAGAGATGCCATTCCGACCATCAAAGTGAATATATAACCGATAACATTCCAACCCAGTAAAAAAGAAGTCAATCCAAGTCCTAAGCAAACGACTGCAATGGCCTGGTTGAATTGTTGCTGTGAATGATCTTCAGGAATATAATCGGAGGGCTTCTTTTTCAGAAATAGCTTTGCGAGACGCATGACTGGATTGAAATTAAAGAAAAGACCTAAAAGTCCCGCTGCTAAAGGAATCGCTAAGATCCATATTTGTCCCGTTAATAAGGCAGTGGCTACGCTTAACAAAATGATCCATTGATTCGTACGTACTAAGGGACGGGGAATAGTTCGAATTTCACTCGTCATCAAATACCAACCTTCCTGATATGTTTTATTACAGTTTATCCTTATTTTAATTAGTTGTGAAGAGGGATGCTAATTAAAACAAGTGAAGATCCAAAGACTCTTCTTATTAATAATTATTTTAATTTAGTATTGATTATAATATCAAAGTAATATAATATGTATAACAAGAAGTTAAAGTGAGGTGGACAGTATATATGGTAGCAAAAGTCTGTGAAACATGCGGAACACCAATAAAAAAGCTGAAGCATTCTTCCCTATGCCAATGCGGTCCTAAGATATTGAGCAATCAATTCTCAGTTAAAACAAAAAAATAGAATGATGATTAAATCATAAATTAAACCGATTATTCAATTAATCGGTTTTTGTTTTTCCAATGAAGGGTAAAGATGAGAATATCCTTTTATCCAATAATATATATTTTTCATTTCTATAAAAATGATGTACGATTAGGGAATAGAATAAAACGTCATGGCGGAAAAGGCATACTTTTAGTTTGCCTAAACCATCACGTGACGGTTTGGAGGGGTTATATTGGGAACGAGACTTTAAAAATTGGCGAGTTGGCGGAAATGGCGAATGTTACGAAACGGACTGTTGATTATTATACGAACTTAGGCCTGCTTAAAGCAGAACGTTCCGCCTCTAATTACCGTTATTATACAGTCGGTGAACTTGAAAGGCTCCGCCGTATCGAGGGATATAAAAGAGAGAACCTTTCATTGGAAGACATAAAAGAAATATTTAAACAGGACATGGAAGCCTCATCAGCAATTGAGGAAACGGGTCTTCAACTGAAGAACAAAATGGATGGCCTGAACGAGGAGCTTCAGGAAGTCATCAGCTTGATCAAAAAGGATGAAAAAAATGAGCTCCTTCTAAAAAAACAGATATCCCGTGAAAGCATGGCCTTGATCCAATCATTACTAGTGTTGCTGGTATGATTGAAATTTATTCCCTATAGTTTTATTCACAAAGGTGCATATTAACGATATAGGCTAAATGGTTTTGGTTCATGTCAGAAATCGCTTTGTGAAACGAAAATAACCATTTATACAGGAGGTGCTTGGGATTAAACCGTGTATGTCTAATCAAAAGGATAGGCACTATACATGGTGAACCCGCACATATTGGAGATTTTTATAAAATTATTAGCAGTAGCTGTATTAATAGCATTAACCGCATTTTTCGTTGCATCGGAATTTGCAATCGTGAAAGTCAGAAGTTCCCGAATCAATCAGTTGATTGAAGAAGGGCATAGAAATGCACTGGCAGCCAAAAAAGTGACATCCCATATCGATGAGTACTTATCGGCCTGTCAATTGGGAATTACAGTAACCGCCTTAGGTTTAGGGGTGTTGGGTGAACCGACAGTAGAAGCGATCTTAAAACCATTGTTCCATAAATGGGGATTAGAGGAATCTGTAGGTCACATCATTTCTTTCGTAATTGCATTCGGTTCTGTAACATTCCTTCATGTTGTAGTCGGGGAATTGGCACCAAAAACAGTTGCGATTCAAAAGGCAGAAGAGGTAACCTTGCTTTTTGCAAAGCCGTTAATTCTTTTTTACCGTATTTTGTACCCATTTATTTGGTTACTGAATGGTTCTGCCCGTCTCCTAACAGGCATATTTGGATTAAAGCCTGCTTCTGAGTCTGAAATGGCCCATTCTGAAGAAGAACTGCGCATCATTTTATCGGAAAGCTATAAAAGCGGTGAGATTAACCAATCGGAATATAAATATGTGAACCAGATATTTGAATTTGATGAGCGTATTGCCAATGAGATCATGGTTCCGCGTACGGAAATGACAGTTATCGAAAAGGGCATGCCATTATTGGAAGTTGTTGAACTGATTCAAGAAGAACAATACACAAGGTACCCGGTCATAGAAGGTGATAAAGATAATGTCGTGGGAATGGTCAATATCAAGCGACTTTATACAGCTACGATTACAGAAGAAAATGTAACAGCTTTGACGGTGGATTCCTTTGTAACACCAGTCATCCGCGTTCTTGAAACGATTGCCATTCATGATCTGCTGCTGAAAATGCAGAAAGAACGGATCCATATGGCCGTTTTGACTGATGAATATGGCGGAACTGCAGGTCTTGTTACTGTGGAAGACATCCTTGAAGAAATCGTCGGGGAAATCCGGGATGAGTTTGATCAGGATGAACGTCCGCTTATTCAAAAAATTGATGAGGGACATTATGTATTCGACGCAAAAACATTGGTTGAAGATGTCAATGATACCCTTGCGATCGATTTGCCAGAGGAAGATATCGATACATTGGGAGGATGGTTCCTGACAGGCAGATTTGAGATTGCCGTCGGGGATAAAATTGATTACGCCGGATATGAATTTACTGTAAAGGAAATGGACGGCCACCATGTTTTATATGTGGAAGTGAAGAAGATAAAATAATAAGGATTACAATAAGAGCCGAAGGTGGAAACTTTCGGTTTTTATTATGTATTAATACTGATAAAAAAAGCTTCGCGGTTCGAATAAGGGCCTTTGGTTTTCAAAACAATGGAAAAGGCAGACTGCTACTTAATTGGAAAATGAATTCATTTAAATTAACACTGTAGGTAAGCATTTTAGATTGGAAAATGTTAAAATTGATTTTGAGTAATGAATCTATCCATATATCATTTTATGACATAAGGAAAATTCCTAAAAAGCTAATGATAGTATTAAGATTCATTTTGCAATGCCGTTTATTTCGGGCTGTTATAAATAAGTATTGAAGGTGGGCGGGAAAATGGGTTTTAAGAAGAAACAAATGTTGGGGTTTGGTTTAATCTTGCTTTTCTTGGCTATTTTACTTTCTTTCATGATGGTCACGCTTAACAATTTAAAGAGCAGCATGACTGAAATAGTTGAAAATCGTTATGAAAAAGTTCAAGCTTCGATGGAAATCCGTCAGCTTTTTTCAAGGTCGGACCGTGAGATTCTGTTTGCAGCTAATGACGCAAACAAAGAAGAAAGAGCAGAGAGCCTCGAAATCATCAATGAGAATCATAGTTTGATTGAATCAAAAATTGCTGGTTTATCAGGTACGTTAAATAAGTTGAAAGCAAAGCAATTATTGAAAGAGTTCGAGACTCAATATGCTTCTTACTCCATAACGGAGGCTGAGATCATCCAAAAGATAAAATCGGGAAACTCTTCGGATAATCTTTCAAGCCTGATGGACGACCAGAGGGAAAAACGTACGAAAGTCATCAGTACGATGGATGACTTTAAGGATTACCAAGAAGGTGTCATGAAAGATACCTTAAAAAATTCAAAACAAACCTATGAGGATATGATCGGTTTTGTGATTTTCGCGGTTATTCTCAGTATTTTGGTTATTTCCGTAACGGTTGTTTGGATGATCCGCAGTACATCGAAAGATCTGCAATCCATTACGAAGGTCATCAAAAACATCGATTTTAAAAATTTATCGGTCGTACCAAGAATTCCGGTTCGGACTACTGATGAAATTAGTGATATCGCGAGATCGTTCAATGATATGGCGGAATCGCTTGAAGTCTATAATCAAAAAGAGAAAGACTTCACTGAAAAGATCAGTGAACAGAACTGGATCCAGACCCGGGTTGCAGATATAGCTACCATGTATCAGCGCATTGTTGATGTGGAAGTTCTTGCTGACCGGTTCATTACCAGGCTTGCACCGATGATGGGAGCTTCACTTGGAGCTTTTTACGTCAAACGGGGTGAGGGCGAGGATATGCGTTTTGTTAAACTTGCCAGCTTTGCGGGAGACGGCGAAGACTCAGGCAGACGTGAATTCCGTATGGGCGAAGGTTTGATCGGACAATGCGCCCTTGAAAAGAAATCGAAGGTCATTGAAGATATCCCTGAAGATTTCCAATTGGTTACAACAGGATTAGGGGAAGTAAGCCCGAAAAGCATTGCCATCGCGCCAGTCGTTTTTGAGGATGAAGTTGTGGCGATGGTTGAACTGGCAAGCTTGGAGACCTTTACGAAGTTGCAAAAACATTTCCTGAACCAGGTTCTTGATACTCTGGGCATCACGATTAATAATGTTGAGGGTCGGATGGAAATAGAGCGTTTATTGAAAGAATCACAGGCACAGACCGAAGAGTTACAGGCTCAATCGGAAGAATTGCAATCACAGTCAGAGGAAATGCAAGCCCAATCAGAGGAACTGCAAACACAGGCTGAAGAGTTGAGAATGATCAATGAACAATTAGAAGAGAGAAATCGTGAAACTGAAGAAAAATCGAAAGAACTTCAAGTCACAAAATTAAATCTTGAAAAACAAGCGGAAGAATTGAAGTTAAGTTCAAAATATAAATCGGAGTTCATGGCAAATATGTCCCATGAATTGCGGACGCCGCTCAATAGTATTTTGATTTTATCAGAAATGCTTTCCGATCCAAATGATAGTAAATTAACTGAAGAGCAACAGGAATTCGCTCGTGTCATTAACTCATCAGGTCAAGATTTATTAACGTTGATCAATGACATTTTGGATTTATCGAAAGTTGAAGTCGGAAAGCTCGAAGTGGTCTTTGACGAAATGAATATGAGTGAACTTCCCGAGTTATTACACCGTAACTTCGATCATGTAGCGAAGAAAAAGAACATTGACTTTAAAATAGAAAAAGATAAAAATGTACCGGATATTTTCTTTACGGATGAACAGCGCTTCCAGCAAATTTTGAAAAACCTATTATCCAATGCCTTTAAATTCACAGAAAAGGGTTCTGTGTCTGTCCAAATCAAAAAAGCTGATGAAGAAAATGTAGCACAATGGATACAGACAAAAGGAGCTAGCAATTGGGTTGAAATTAAGGTGACGGATACGGGCATCGGAATTTCAAAAGATAAGCAAAAACTTATCTTCGAAGCGTTCCAGCAAGGTGATGGAGCTACAATGAGAAAATATGGCGGTACAGGACTTGGGCTATCGATTTGCCGGGAGTTTGCCAAACTTCTAGGAGGATGGGTCATCGTAGATAGTGAAGAAGGGCAAGGCAGTACCTTTACTTTCTTTATTCCGAGCATGCCGGAGGGCTTCAAAAATGCAGGCGAAGCAATAGCTGCTTCTCCAGAAGTGGCAGCAGCCAGCCACGATGATTCTGCCGCACCATTTGACGGTCAGGAAGAACCGGATGTAGTAATAATGGATGAAGAAAATCAGAATAAGGCAAAACCATTCTGCAATAAAAGAGTGCTGGTCGTCGATGATGACCACCGTAATATATTTGCACTGAAAAATGCCCTTAAGCATGAGGGGATGGAAATCCTTACAGCTGAAAACGGGTACGAATGTTTGGAACTCCTTGAAAAAGGAAACGATATAGATGTAATATTGATGGATATCATGATGCCAGGCATGGACGGTTACGAAACGATGACCAGAATTCGTGAGCAAAGTAAATTCGAGAATCTTCCAATCATCGCGCTAACGGCCAAAGCGATGAAAGGCGATAGGGAAAAATGCCTGAAGGCTGGCGCTTCCGATTATGTCAGCAAGCCATTAAAATTAGATCAGCTGTTATCCGTCCTAAGAGTATGGTTGACTAATTAATTGAATGATTGATAGTACGGATAAGGAAGGTTTTGCATGAAGGATACTTTAACGATTGAAGAAAGAGAAGATATAGAAATCGAATTATTGTTAGAGGCTATTTATTCCGTTTCTGGGTTTGACTTTCGCAAGTATATGCGTTCTTCTATAAAAAGAAGAGTTGAAAATAGAATGAGGCTGGATCATATTCGCAGGATTAGCGGAATGATAGAAATGGTTTTATATGAAAAAGGGTATGTCGAGAAGCTTTTGAAAGATTTTTCAATAAATGTCACTGAAATGTTTCGCGATCCGGATTTCTTTAAAGCTTTTCGTTTAAATATCGTTCCGCTCCTGAAAAACCTTCCGGAAATCAGAATTTGGCATGCGGGCTGTTCGACCGGTGAAGAAGCCTTTTCCATGGCGATCATCCTCAAGGAAGAAGGACTATATGATAAGGCGAGGATTTATGCCACTGATATGAATGATGAAGTCCTCCGTCATGCGGAAAAAGGGATATTACCTTTAAATAGAATGCAGTCTTATACGAAAAACTATCTGCATGCAGGCGGTAACCAAGAATTTTCGGAGTATTACACGACCGATTACCAAAATGCCTATCTTGATTCGAGTCTCCTTAAAAACATTGTGTTTTTCCAGCATAATTTAGTTACAGATGGTTCGTTCAATGAGTTTCATATCATCATGTGCAGGAACGTGATGATTTACTTTACTGGTGAATTACAGACCTATGTCAATCAGTTGTTTTATGACAGTCTTAGCAAAGACGGTTTTCTTGCAGTTGGTAGTAAGGAAACACTTCATACATCATCCTTTTCGGGAGATTATGAGGAATTTGACTCAAAGGAACGAATTTACCGGAAGTTGTAAAAAGAAAGAGTTCGCATATTTGCGGACTCTTTCTTTTTAATTTAGAGCATATAATTTATTTTTCGTTTTTTTGCATTTCTATGTTTAAGGTGTCTGGGGAAGGGGTATAAATAATGAGTTGGTCTCCATGCAGGACAGCTATAGTGGTTTATTATTATTAAAAGAGACCGAACTTCGTTATAATATAATTGAAAAATCCCTGTTATGGGAGCTTTAATCAAATACTGATCCATATAATGAAGATAAATGTTGCCGCTCGATATAAGCCAAAAGGGGAATGAAAGAATGACGATTTTAATCGTAGATGATAACCAGGTTAACCTTTTCGTTATAGAGAAAATTCTAAAGCGAGCTGGCTATACGGATTTTCTATCATTAACTTCAGCTGTTGAGATGTTTGAATATTTACAGGTGGATAGTCCGCAACCTAAAGAGACTTCAGTTGATATCATTCTGCTTGATATCATGATGCCGGAGATCGATGGGATAGAGGCGTGCAGGAGACTTCAAAGCATTCCTCACCTTAAAGATATACCCGTTATTTTTGTGACCGCTCTTGAAGATTCAAACAAGGTGGCCGAGGCACTTGATGTGGGCGGGATTGATTATATAATGAAGCCTATCAATAAAATAGATTTACTTGCGCGAATTCGTGTGGGGTTAAGACTTAAATATGAAAAAGATTGGCATAAAATGCAGGATGAAAAAATTCGCAACGAATTGGATCTCTCCATGCAGGTCCAAAGCAGTTTATTAAGTGAGCCCATTTTAAATGACCACTTAACTATTAGAGCATCATACTTACCTGCGAATAAATTAGCAGGGGATATGTATTATTGGCACCGCATTGATGAAAATCGGTATGGGATCATCCTATTGGATATGATGGGGCATGGCATATCAGCCTCACTTGTTTGTATGTTCATTTCCTCCGTTTTGAGAGATGCCATCAGGACACATACGGATCCAGTGGCAGTAATAAACGAAATGAATCGCTGGATGAGTACCCTTAATAAAGAAGAAAACCAAGTGCATTATTATTTTACCGCGATTTATATGATCATTGATACAGAGCAAAAGACAGTGGAATATGTGAATGCCGGACATCCTCCAGGCTTCGCTTCATTAGATGATGGAAAAGTGGTCTCACTTTCAAAAGGGACATGTCCTGTCGGTTTTTTCACCGAGATGAAAATAGAGAAATCCATCATTCATTATGAAGAGAAGATTCAGCTTATGCTATTTACGGATGGAGTCATGGAAGCTATAGATCGAGAAGGGACGGAAGGGCTCGACCAAATACGAGAAGCGGTCTCAACGAGATGGTTTGATTGCAAAGAAACTCCCCCTATTGATTTATTGATGTCCCCGGAAATGCAGCAAGATCAACCTGATGATATGTGTGTCGTGGTTATTCAAGCAAATTAACGTGGTTATTCAAGCAAATTAAATAGAGAAGAGGCGGCAGATTATCTGCCGCCTCTTCTCTATTTAAGGGGGGGGTCAATTTTATTGAATTGAAATGTTCAAATTAAGAGTATTGAATGAATGAAGTATCCAGCATTGCAATTAACGGTTATTTTTCAGTTTACCAATGCCATCTTGGAGATTGCCTTTTAATTTATCGACTTTACCTTCTGCTTGTAAGTGAGGATCATTTTTCGCGTTTCCGACCTGGTCTTTCGTTTCACCTTTAACTTTATTTACAGTGCTTTTTAGTTTGTCTGATAAACCGCTCATTATGTTACCTCCTTTTTCTTTATATACTATATATACCCATGGAGTGTAGGGGTAAACATAATTTATTGGAGGAAAAGGAGTTTAAGAAGCGATTATTGCCCTTTTACTTAACTTTTGAATGAACTGGTATGACCGTTCAATGATATGATCTTTGTCATGATCCAACGAGGCCACATGATATGAATTTTCAAGGGGCGCCATCTCCTTATCAACGGACATGACAGTTTCGTAAATCTGATAGGAGCAAGAGTCTGGTACAACGTGATCTTCTGGAGAATGGAAGAGAAGTATGGGGCACGAAACCTCCATAAGTTTTTGACTGGTATGCTCCATTATATCAAGCAATTGATTAATCGCTTTTGACGGAACTTGATTATATGTGATTTCTTTAGTTGTATCGTCTTTTATGTCAGGCTTACCTTCAGGAATGAAGCGTGGAACCGACTGGTTCCGATATATTTCATATTCAGGAACTTCGAGAGCGGCATTTATGGTGAGAATTCCATCACAAGCCATTTTTGTCGCCAAATCCAGGACAAGGGCGCCTCCCATTGATTGTCCAATAGCGAATACATGGGTGCATGTACGCTTTAATTTTGCATAGGCCATTTCTACATCTTTTATCCATTCCTGATAATGTATCGTTTCCATCTCATATTCATCCGTTCCGTGGCCTGCCAGTCTAGGAGCGAAGACAGTAAAGCCTTTTGTAGCGAATTTTTCACCTAAATACCTTACGCTTTGTGGCGTTCCATTAAAACCATGGCAAATAAGAATGCCGATGGAATTGCCGGGTATGAAAAAAGATTCCGCACCTGGTATTACCATTGCTGCTGTCATATTCCCATCTCCTTTATTCAATAGCTAAGTTTTATTTAAAGTTAGCATGTAAAAGCATAAAATTAACTATTCCGATTATATTACTTGGTTATATAGTAGCATAATGGAAATTGTGAAGTCAACTTGGTTATATTCCATTAAGATGCAGTTTATAAAAAAGGATATAAAGATACGAAAGATACGTATTCGACCTATTGGTAGGTAAGGTCACAGTATAGATGGTTGCAGAGAAATAAACTGCTTAGAGGTTTTAGATGAAGGAGCTAGCAAGGGCCCTATTTCATACTTTGCGTCCCAGCAGCTTGGGATTACTCAATCAACAACAGGCAATAATGTATGGTTACAACTCTTCCTATTATATAAGTAATGCCTTGGAATTGTTGATAAACTGAAGATGCTAATAAACTGTGCAGGATATTAAAATAAGAAATAAAGAAAAAGCGTTGACTTTAAAGTGAAATTGGATTAATATAAATAAGCACCAACTAAGACAAACGAAAAACTTCATCCGCTTTTGGTAGATTACCAAAACAAAAATAATAACTATTGACTTCTTACTATGAAAATGATAAGATGAAATGGTCGCTGAGAAACACAGCGATTTAAAATAAGTTTAAAACTTCGCAGAAGTTGACAACTAATCAATAAGGTGTTATGATGAATAAACAAGCCGTTCGAAAGAACGATTGTGAAATTGCTCTTTGAAAACTGAACAAAACAAAGCGCCAACGTTAAATTTTAAGTGAGCACACACTATCAAAAAAAGCAAAATGAGCAAGTCAAACATTTCTTCGGAGAGTTTGATCCTGGCTCAGGACGAACGCTGGCGGCGTGCCTAATACATGCAAGTCGAGCGAATCGATGGGAGCTTGCTCCCTGAGATTAGCGGCGGACGGGTGAGTAACACGTGGGCAACCTGCCTATAAGACTGGGATAACTTCGGGAAACCGGAGCTAATACCGGATACGTTCTTTTCTCGCATGAGAGAAGATGGAAAGACGGTTTCGGCTGTCACTTATAGATGGGCCCGCGGCGCATTAGCTAGTTGGTGAGGTAATGGCTCACCAAGGCGACGATGCGTAGCCGACCTGAGAGGGTGATCGGCCACACTGGGACTGAGACACGGCCCAGACTCCTACGGGAGGCAGCAGTAGGGAATCTTCCGCAATGGACGAAAGTCTGACGGAGCAACGCCGCGTGAACGAAGAAGGCCTTCGGGTCGTAAAGTTCTGTTGTTAGGGAAGAACAAGTACCAGAGTAACTGCTGGTACCTTGACGGTACCTAACCAGAAAGCCACGGCTAACTACGTGCCAGCAGCCGCGGTAATACGTAGGTGGCAAGCGTTGTCCGGAATTATTGGGCGTAAAGCGCGCGCAGGTGGTTCTTTAAGTCTGATGTGAAAGCCCACGGCTCAACCGTGGAGGGTCATTGGAAACTGGGGAACTTGAGTGCAGAAGAGGAAAGTGGAATTCCAAGTGTAGCGGTGAAATGCGTAGAGATTTGGAGGAACACCAGTGGCGAAGGCGACTTTCTGGTCTGTAACTGACACTGAGGCGCGAAAGCGTGGGGAGCAAACAGGATTAGATACCCTGGTAGTCCACGCCGTAAACGATGAGTGCTAAGTGTTAGAGGGTTTCCGCCCTTTAGTGCTGCAGCTAACGCATTAAGCACTCCGCCTGGGGAGTACGGCCGCAAGGCTGAAACTCAAAGGAATTGACGGGGGCCCGCACAAGCGGTGGAGCATGTGGTTTAATTCGAAGCAACGCGAAGAACCTTACCAGGTCTTGACATCCTCTGACAACCCTAGAGATAGGGCTTTCCCCTTCGGGGGACAGAGTGACAGGTGGTGCATGGTTGTCGTCAGCTCGTGTCGTGAGATGTTGGGTTAAGTCCCGCAACGAGCGCAACCCTTGATCTTAGTTGCCAGCATTCAGTTGGGCACTCTAAGGTGACTGCCGGTGACAAACCGGAGGAAGGTGGGGATGACGTCAAATCATCATGCCCCTTATGACCTGGGCTACACACGTGCTACAATGGATGGTACAAAGGGCTGCAAACCTGCGAAGGTAAGCGAATCCCATAAAGCCATTCTCAGTTCGGATTGTAGGCTGCAACTCGCCTACATGAAGCCGGAATCGCTAGTAATCGCGGATCAGCATGCCGCGGTGAATACGTTCCCGGGCCTTGTACACACCGCCCGTCACACCACGAGAGTTTGTAACACCCGAAGTCGGTGAGGTAACCTTTATGGAGCCAGCCGCCTAAGGTGGGACAGATGATTGGGGTGAAGTCGTAACAAGGTAGCCGTATCGGAAGGTGCGGCTGGATCACCTCCTTTCTAAGGATAATTACGAGAGCGCTTTTGTTTTGTTCAGTTTTGAATGAGTAATTCATTCAGATAGGGAAGAAAAACATCACGATGTGATGGATTCTTTCTGCTTTGTTCCTTGAAAACTAGATAATAGATAGAAGGCAATTAATTTTTTTCAAAGCATCTGTAAGATCTTTTTAACGGTTAAGTTAGAAAGGGCGCACGGTGGATGCCTTGGCACTAGGAGCCGATGAAGGACGGGACTAACACCGATATGCTTCGGGGAGCTGTAAGTAAGCTTTGATCCGGAGATTTCCGAATGGGGAAACCCACTGTTCGTAATGGAACAGTATCTTTACCTGAATACATAGGGTACTGAAGGCAGACCCGGGGAACTGAAACATCTAAGTACCCGGAGGAAGAGAAAGCAAATGCGATTTCCTGAGTAGCGGCGAGCGAAACGGAATTAGCCCAAACCAAGAGGCTTGCCTCTTGGGGTTGTAGGACACTCAACATGGAGTTACAAAGGAACGGGGTAAATGAAGTGACCTGGAAAGGTCCGTCAAAGAAGGTAAAAACCCTGTAGTTGAAACTTCGTTCCCTCCTGAGTGGATCCTGAGTACGGCGGGACACGAGAAATCCCGTCGGAAGCAGGGAGGACCATCTCCCAAGGCTAAATACTCCCTAGTGACCGATAGTGAACCAGTACCGTGAGGGAAAGGTGAAAAGCACCCCGGAAGGGGAGTGAAATAGATCCTGAAACCGTGTGCCTACAAGTAGTCAAAGCCCGTTAATGGGTAATGGCGTGCCTTTTGTAGAATGAACCGGCGAGTTACGATTTCATGCGAGGTTAAGTTGATAAGACGGAGCCGCAGCGAAAGCGAGTCTGAATAGGGCGAATGAGTATGAGGTCGTAGACCCGAAACCAGGTGATCTACCCATGTCCAGGGTGAAGTTCAGGTAACACTGAATGGAGGCCCGAACCCACGCACGTTGAAAAGTGCGGGGATGAGGTGTGGGTAGCGGAGAAATTCCAATCGAACCTGGAGATAGCTGGTTCTCTCCGAAATAGCTTTAGGGCTAGCCTCAAGATGAGAGTATTGGAGGTAGAGCACTGATTGGACTAGGGGCCCCCAACGGGTTACCGAATTCAGTCAAACTCCGAATGCCAAATACTTATTCTTGGGAGTCAGACTGCGAGTGATAAGATCCGTAGTCGAAAGGGAAACAGCCCAGACCACCAGCTAAGGTCCCAAAGTATACGTTAAGTGGAAAAGGATGTGGAGTTGCTTAGACAACCAGGATGTTGGCTCAGAAGCAGCCACCATTTAAAGAGTGCGTAATAGCTCACTGGTCGAGTGACTCCGCGCCGAAAATGTACCGGGGCTAAACGTATCACCGAAGCTGTGGATTGACACCATTAGGTGTCGATGGTAGGAGAGCGTTCTAAGGGCGTTGAAGTCAGACCGGAAGGACTGGTGGAGCGCTTAGAAGTGAGAATGCCGGTATGAGTAGCGAAAGAAGGGTGAGAATCCCTTCCACCGAATGCCTAAGGTTTCCTGAGGAAGGCTCGTCCGCTCAGGGTTAGTCGGGACCTAAGCCGAGGCCGAAAGGCGTAGGCGATGGACAACAGGTTGATATTCCTGTACCACCTATACATCGTTTGAACGATGGGGGGACGCAGAAGGATAGGGTAAGCGCGCTGTTGGATATGCGCGTCCAAGCAGTTAGGCCGGAAACGAGGCAAATCCCGTTTCCATTAAGGCGGAGCTGTGATGGCGAGGGAAATATAGTACCGAAGTTCCTGATTCCACGCTGCCAAGAAAAGCCTCTAGTGAGATGTAAGGTGCCCGTACCGCAAACCGACACAGGTAGGCGAGGAGAGAATCCTAAGGTGTGCGAGAGAACTCTCGTTAAGGAACTCGGCAAAATGACCCCGTAACTTCGGGAGAAGGGGTGCTTTTTAGGGTGAATAGCCCGGAAAAGCCGCAGTGAATAGGCCCAGGCGACTGTTTAGCAAAAACACAGGTCTCTGCGAAGCCGCAAGGCGAAGTATAGGGGCTGACACCTGCCCGGTGCTGGAAGGTTAAGGGGAGAGGTTAGCGCAAGCGAAGCTTTGAACCGAAGCCCCAGTAAACGGCGGCCGTAACTATAACGGTCCTAAGGTAGCGAAATTCCTTGTCGGGTAAGTTCCGACCCGCACGAAAGGTGTAACGATCTGGGCACTGTCTCAACGAGAGACTCGGTGAAATTATAGTACCTGTGAAGATGCAGGTTACCCGCGACAGGACGGAAAGACCCCGTGGAGCTTTACTGCAGCCTGATATTGAATTTTGGTACAGCTTGTACAGGATAGGTAGGAGCCTGAGAAGCCGGAGCGCTAGCTTCGGTGGAGGCGTTGGTGGGATACTACCCTGGCTGTATTGAAATTCTAACCCGCGCCCCTTATCGGGGTGGGAGACAGTGTCAGGTGGGCAGTTTGACTGGGGCGGTCGCCTCCTAAAGAGTAACGGAGGCGCCCAAAGGTTCCCTCAGAATGGTTGGAAATCATTCGTAGAGTGTAAAGGCACAAGGGAGCTTGACTGCGAGACCTACAAGTCGAGCAGGGACGAAAGTCGGGCTTAGTGATCCGGTGGTTCCGCATGGAAGGGCCATCGCTCAACGGATAAAAGCTACCCCGGGGATAACAGGCTTATCTCCCCCAAGAGTCCACATCGACGGGGAGGTTTGGCACCTCGATGTCGGCTCATCGCATCCTGGGGCTGTAGTCGGTCCCAAGGGTTGGGCTGTTCGCCCATTAAAGCGGTACGCGAGCTGGGTTCAGAACGTCGTGAGACAGTTCGGTCCCTATCCGTCGCGGGCGCAGGAAATTTGAGAGGAGCTGTCCTTAGTACGAGAGGACCGGGATGGACGCACCGCTGGTGTACCAGTTGTCTTGCCAAAGGCATAGCTGGGTAGCTACGTGCGGACGGGATAAGTGCTGAAAGCATCTAAGCATGAAGCCCCCCTCAAGATGAGATTTCCCATGGCGCAAGCTAGTAAGATCCCTGAAAGATGATCAGGTTGATAGGTCAGAGGTGGAAGCGTGGCGACATGTGGAGCTGACTGATACTAATAGATCGAGGACTTAACCAACGCTTTTTAAAAAATGAAATACCTTCTTATTATCTAGTTTTGAAGGAACAACGTTCCTGATATGTTTGGTGACGATAGCGAAGAGGTCACACCCGTTCCCATTCCGAACACGGCAGTTAAGCTCTTCAGCGCCGATGGTAGTTGGGGGTTTCCCCCTGTGAGAGTAGGACGCCGCCAAGCCATTTCTAAGATCAGCCATCTGGCTGGTCTTTTTTTGCATTTATAAGGACGTGTACAATATATGAAGACTTATAAGGTTTTTTTAGGAAACCTTGGAGTTCTGTCTGAATTATTTTTATTAAAGTCGTGTTTTTTATCCTTAAGCCAACGGGGATCAGATAGATATAGACCCTTCATTTAGAAAAGGAATTATTTATTTTGAAATGTGTTGACTTTAAAGTGAAATTGGATTAATATAAATAAGCACCAACTGAGACAAACGAACAACTTCATCCGCTTTTGGTAGATTACTAAAAGAAAAATAATAACTATTGACTTCTTACTATGAAAATGATAAGATGAAATGGTCGCTGAGAAACACAGCGATTTAAAATAAGTTTAAAACTTCGCAGAAGTTGACAACTAATCAATAAGATGTTATGATGAATAAACAAGCCGTTCGAAAGAACGATTGTGAAATTGCTCTTTGAAAACTGAACAAAACAAAGCGCCAACGTTAAATTTTAAGTGAGCACACACTATCAAAAAAGCAAAATGAGCAAGTCAAACATTTCTTCGGAGAGTTTGATCCTGGCTCAGGACGAACGCTGGCGGCGTGCCTAATACATGCAAGTCGAGCGAATCGATGGGAGCTTGCTCCCTGAGATTAGCGGCGGACGGGTGAGTAACACGTGGGCAACCTGCCTATAAGACTGGGATAACTTCGGGAAACCGGAGCTAATACCGGATACGTTCTTTTCTCGCATGAGAGAAGATGGAAAGACGGTTTCGGCTGTCACTTATAGATGGGCCCGCGGCGCATTAGCTAGTTGGTGAGGTAATGGCTCACCAAGGCGACGATGCGTAGCCGACCTGAGAGGGTGATCGGCCACACTGGGACTGAGACACGGCCCAGACTCCTACGGGAGGCAGCAGTAGGGAATCTTCCGCAATGGACGAAAGTCTGACGGAGCAACGCCGCGTGAACGAAGAAGGCCTTCGGGTCGTAAAGTTCTGTTGTTAGGGAAGAACAAGTACCAGAGTAACTGCTGGTACCTTGACGGTACCTAACCAGAAAGCCACGGCTAACTACGTGCCAGCAGCCGCGGTAATACGTAGGTGGCAAGCGTTGTCCGGAATTATTGGGCGTAAAGCGCGCGCAGGTGGTTCTTTAAGTCTGATGTGAAAGCCCACGGCTCAACCGTGGAGGGTCATTGGAAACTGGGGAACTTGAGTGCAGAAGAGGAAAGTGGAATTCCAAGTGTAGCGGTGAAATGCGTAGAGATTTGGAGGAACACCAGTGGCGAAGGCGACTTTCTGGTCTGTAACTGACACTGAGGCGCGAAAGCGTGGGGAGCAAACAGGATTAGATACCCTGGTAGTCCACGCCGTAAACGATGAGTGCTAAGTGTTAGAGGGTTTCCGCCCTTTAGTGCTGCAGCTAACGCATTAAGCACTCCGCCTGGGGAGTACGGCCGCAAGGCTGAAACTCAAAGGAATTGACGGGGGCCCGCACAAGCGGTGGAGCATGTGGTTTAATTCGAAGCAACGCGAAGAACCTTACCAGGTCTTGACATCCTCTGACAACCCTAGAGATAGGGCTTTCCCCTTCGGGGGACAGAGTGACAGGTGGTGCATGGTTGTCGTCAGCTCGTGTCGTGAGATGTTGGGTTAAGTCCCGCAACGAGCGCAACCCTTGATCTTAGTTGCCAGCATTCAGTTGGGCACTCTAAGGTGACTGCCGGTGACAAACCGGAGGAAGGTGGGGATGACGTCAAATCATCATGCCCCTTATGACCTGGGCTACACACGTGCTACAATGGATGGTACAAAGGGCTGCAAACCTGCGAAGGTAAGCGAATCCCATAAAGCCATTCTCAGTTCGGATTGTAGGCTGCAACTCGCCTACATGAAGCCGGAATCGCTAGTAATCGCGGATCAGCATGCCGCGGTGAATACGTTCCCGGGCCTTGTACACACCGCCCGTCACACCACGAGAGTTTGTAACACCCGAAGTCGGTGAGGTAACCTTTATGGAGCCAGCCGCCTAAGGTGGGACAGATGATTGGGGTGAAGTCGTAACAAGGTAGCCGTATCGGAAGGTGCGGCTGGATCACCTCCTTTCTAAGGATAATTACGAGAGCGCTTTTGTTTTGTTCAGTTTTGAATGAGTAATTCATTCAGATAGGGAAGAAAAACATCACGATGTGATGGATTCTTTCTGCTTTGTTCCTTGAAAACTAGATAATAGATAGAAGGCAATTAATTTTTTTCAAAGCATCTGTAAGATCTTTTTAACGGTTAAGTTAGAAAGGGCGCACGGTGGATGCCTTGGCACTAGGAGCCGATGAAGGACGGGACTAACACCGATATGCTTCGGGGAGCTGTAAGTAAGCTTTGATCCGGAGATTTCCGAATGGGGAAACCCACTGTTCGTAATGGAACAGTATCTTTACCTGAATACATAGGGTACTGAAGGCAGACCCGGGGAACTGAAACATCTAAGTACCCGGAGGAAGAGAAAGCAAATGCGATTTCCTGAGTAGCGGCGAGCGAAACGGAATTAGCCCAAACCAAGAGGCTTGCCTCTTGGGGTTGTAGGACACTCAACATGGAGTTACAAAGGAACGGGGTAAATGAAGTGACCTGGAAAGGTCCGTCAAAGAAGGTAAAAACCCTGTAGTTGAAACTTCGTTCCCTCCTGAGTGGATCCTGAGTACGGCGGGACACGAGAAATCCCGTCGGAAGCAGGGAGGACCATCTCCCAAGGCTAAATACTCCCTAGTGACCGATAGTGAACCAGTACCGTGAGGGAAAGGTGAAAAGCACCCCGGAAGGGGAGTGAAATAGATCCTGAAACCGTGTGCCTACAAGTAGTCAAAGCCCGTTAATGGGTAATGGCGTGCCTTTTGTAGAATGAACCGGCGAGTTACGATTTCATGCGAGGTTAAGTTGATAAGACGGAGCCGCAGCGAAAGCGAGTCTGAATAGGGCGAATGAGTATGAGGTCGTAGACCCGAAACCAGGTGATCTACCCATGTCCAGGGTGAAGTTCAGGTAACACTGAATGGAGGCCCGAACCCACGCACGTTGAAAAGTGCGGGGATGAGGTGTGGGTAGCGGAGAAATTCCAATCGAACCTGGAGATAGCTGGTTCTCTCCGAAATAGCTTTAGGGCTAGCCTCAAGATGAGAGTATTGGAGGTAGAGCACTGATTGGACTAGGGGCCCCCAACGGGTTACCGAATTCAGTCAAACTCCGAATGCCAAATACTTATTCTTGGGAGTCAGACTGCGAGTGATAAGATCCGTAGTCGAAAGGGAAACAGCCCAGACCACCAGCTAAGGTCCCAAAGTATACGTTAAGTGGAAAAGGATGTGGAGTTGCTTAGACAACCAGGATGTTGGCTCAGAAGCAGCCACCATTTAAAGAGTGCGTAATAGCTCACTGGTCGAGTGACTCCGCGCCGAAAATGTACCGGGGCTAAACGTATCACCGAAGCTGTGGATTGACACCATTAGGTGTCGATGGTAGGAGAGCGTTCTAAGGGCGTTGAAGTCAGACCGGAAGGACTGGTGGAGCGCTTAGAAGTGAGAATGCCGGTATGAGTAGCGAAAGAAGGGTGAGAATCCCTTCCACCGAATGCCTAAGGTTTCCTGAGGAAGGCTCGTCCGCTCAGGGTTAGTCGGGACCTAAGCCGAGGCCGAAAGGCGTAGGCGATGGACAACAGGTTGATATTCCTGTACCACCTATACATCGTTTGAACGATGGGGGGACGCAGAAGGATAGGGTAAGCGCGCTGTTGGATATGCGCGTCCAAGCAGTTAGGCCGGAAACGAGGCAAATCCCGTTTCCATTAAGGCGGAGCTGTGATGGCGAGGGAAATATAGTACCGAAGTTCCTGATTCCACGCTGCCAAGAAAAGCCTCTAGTGAGATGTAAGGTGCCCGTACCGCAAACCGACACAGGTAGGCGAGGAGAGAATCCTAAGGTGTGCGAGAGAACTCTCGTTAAGGAACTCGGCAAAATGACCCCGTAACTTCGGGAGAAGGGGTGCTTTTTAGGGTGAATAGCCCGGAAAAGCCGCAGTGAATAGGCCCAGGCGACTGTTTAGCAAAAACACAGGTCTCTGCGAAGCCGCAAGGCGAAGTATAGGGGCTGACACCTGCCCGGTGCTGGAAGGTTAAGGGGAGAGGTTAGCGCAAGCGAAGCTTTGAACCGAAGCCCCAGTAAACGGCGGCCGTAACTATAACGGTCCTAAGGTAGCGAAATTCCTTGTCGGGTAAGTTCCGACCCGCACGAAAGGTGTAACGATCTGGGCACTGTCTCAACGAGAGACTCGGTGAAATTATAGTACCTGTGAAGATGCAGGTTACCCGCGACAGGACGGAAAGACCCCGTGGAGCTTTACTGCAGCCTGATATTGAATTTTGGTACAGCTTGTACAGGATAGGTAGGAGCCTGAGAAGCCGGAGCGCTAGCTTCGGTGGAGGCGTTGGTGGGATACTACCCTGGCTGTATTGAAATTCTAACCCGCGCCCCTTATCGGGGTGGGAGACAGTGTCAGGTGGGCAGTTTGACTGGGGCGGTCGCCTCCTAAAGAGTAACGGAGGCGCCCAAAGGTTCCCTCAGAATGGTTGGAAATCATTCGTAGAGTGTAAAGGCACAAGGGAGCTTGACTGCGAGACCTACAAGTCGAGCAGGGACGAAAGTCGGGCTTAGTGATCCGGTGGTTCCGCATGGAAGGGCCATCGCTCAACGGATAAAAGCTACCCCGGGGATAACAGGCTTATCTCCCCCAAGAGTCCACATCGACGGGGAGGTTTGGCACCTCGATGTCGGCTCATCGCATCCTGGGGCTGTAGTCGGTCCCAAGGGTTGGGCTGTTCGCCCATTAAAGCGGTACGCGAGCTGGGTTCAGAACGTCGTGAGACAGTTCGGTCCCTATCCGTCGCGGGCGCAGGAAATTTGAGAGGAGCTGTCCTTAGTACGAGAGGACCGGGATGGACGCACCGCTGGTGTACCAGTTGTCTTGCCAAAGGCATAGCTGGGTAGCTACGTGCGGACGGGATAAGTGCTGAAAGCATCTAAGCATGAAGCCCCCCTCAAGATGAGATTTCCCATGGCGCAAGCTAGTAAGATCCCTGAAAGATGATCAGGTTGATAGGTCAGAGGTGGAAGCGTGGCGACATGTGGAGCTGACTGATACTAATAGATCGAGGACTTAACCAACGCTTTTTAAAAAATGAAATACCTTCTTATTATCTAGTTTTGAAGGAACAACGTTCCTTTATTGTTTGGTGACGATAGCGAAGAGGTCACACCCGTTCCCATTCCGAACACGGCAGTTAAGCTCTTCAGCGCCGATGGTAGTTGGGGGTTTCCCCCTGTGAGAGTAGGACGCCGCCAAGCCATTTCAAAGATCAGCCATCCGGCTGGTCTTTTTTACGGTTGTTATTCCTTCAGTATCATATTATTTAAACTGTTAATAGGTAGAGACTCGTAAAGAGCATAAAGAAAGTAATATAGTATATGGATAGTAAATATGGTAGAACATACTATAAATGCATCCCTGTTATTTATAAAAAATAATTCCTACTTTCTATTTGTATAATCCATATCTGTTTAAGACAAAGGGACAGAATTCTTCGTTTCTGTAGGGATATATGTTAAACTTAACGTAGTTCTGAAACTGTCATTGGGGGAATAGCCGATGGATACCTCTGCTAAAGATGAAATGATTTTTTCGTTTGCTGAATGGTTGAGAGACCAAGGTAAATCAGCTAATACGATCAAAACGTATACTGGTGTCCTTTCACAGTTTTGTGACCAGACACAAAAGATATTGATGGAGATTCATTCTGAAGATGTTCAGGATTATCTTGATTATTTAGAAAATTGCAAGAAAAGTCCAGGGACAATCGAAAAACACTATATCGCTCTAAATGTATTCTTTAAATTTTTAGGTAAACCACAAGTAATGCTTTCTGTGGAACGTAAGGTTAAAGAGCACAAGCTTGAGGTACCTGAAACTTTAAGCATGAAAGAGCAGCAAATCCTGTTAAGAGATATAGAAGCAGAAGGAAATCTAAGGAACATTGCCATCGTCTACCTTTTGTTACATACTGGAATCCGTGTATCTGAATTATGTGACTTAAATGGTCGGGACGTCATCATGGAAACAGAGCGAAATTATATTCTTGTCAGGAACGCAAAAGGTGAAATCGATAGATCCGTTCCCCTTACACTATCGTCTATACAACATGTGAAAAATTATCTTTATTCTTTAAAAGAAAAGGCAGATCCGTTATTCATCTCAAGTTATAATCAAAGGATCACTCCGAGGTCAGTTCAATATATATTAAAAAAATACAATGTGCATCCACATAAACTTCGCCATACCTTTTGCCAAAGGTTAGTGGATAATGGAATAGATATACAAACGATATCCAAGCTTGCCGGTCATAAAGATTTAAACGTAACGAAGCGTTATTTAAAAGAAAAATCGCTGGATCTGGAAAATGCAATCGACCAGACCTTCACCAAACACTAATCTATAGAAATTAAAAAGGAAGGCTAGTTCTTTCCTTTTTTTGTTTATATAAAAATAGGGTGTTAAAAACAAATGAATTTCCTTGGAAATAACGAATGGGACAGTTTTGCCTTATCAGGCGGGGGGTAGGGTTAAAGAAAGAATTGAAGCCCGTCTAAAGACTCCCAGAAGCATTATGAGCTTAAGGAAGTTGGATTTAATAAGATAATGAAAATGAGTGTGGAAAGAAAGGTTCAAGGTATTCTTGTTGGATTGAGAGCAGAAAGAGGGCATCCCCATAAAAGGATGCCCTCTTTCTGTTTCTTCTTTATTTACTTGTTTTTTTCTTCTTTTTACCTTTTTTCATGATAACTTCATATACAACAGGTACTATTACAAGTGTTAGCAATGTAGAGCTCACCAGTCCGCCGATAACGGTAATTCCAAGACCCTGTGATATTAATCCACTGCCTTCTGCACCGATGGCCAATGGTATTAAAGCACCGATTGTGGCTAGGGCAGTCATCAGGATTGGACGTAGGCGGGTGGTTCCTGCTTCGAGTAAAGCTTCCCGGGTAGATAAGCCTGATTCTTCATTTTTGATAACGCGGTCGACCAATACGATGGCATTGGTTACGACGATACCAATAAGCATCAGGACACCCATCATTGCGGAAACGCTGATGGTCTCACCTGCAACGAATAGGCCTGCCAATGCACCAATTACCGTGAATGGTAATGAGAAAAGAATGGCTATTGGGGCTAAACCACCATGGAAAGTAACGACTAGGACAAAGTAAACGATAGCAATGGCTGCTAACATAGCGATTCCAAGTTGAGTGAATGACTCTTGGATATCTTCCGTTACTCCGCCGTAGTCTACAGAGACGCTTGCAGGTAGGTCTAATTTCTCAACTTCCTTTTGTACTTCAGCTGTTACTGCTGCTACATCATCCGATTTGATTGTTGCAGACACGTCGGCATAAATTTTTCCATCGCGACGGCTAATTGTATCGGACGCTTTGCCCTCTTCGATTTTCACAAGCTCTTTCAATGGGATTTCCATTCCCATTGGAGAAGAAATTTTCGTATTTTCTAGGTCTTTTTTATCTTCGAATGTCGTTTTTTCCGTTTCGACATATACTTTGACTTCTTCTCCATCTTTCTTAATTGTAGTTAAAGCATCATCTTTATTCGTATTAGCAATGGACATACCAATTTGTGCAGCTGTCATTCCAAGATCACTTAGCTTTTCCTGATCTGCAACTAGAGTATATTGCTCATAAGCATCGGAAAGACTTGTATCAACATCTTTTAAATCTTTATTTTTCTTCATGATATTTTGAATATCATCGATTACCGGTTCAATGTCTTTTTGTGTATTTCCGTAAACAAATAGAGTGGTTTCGTTGCTTGCTGTTGACGTGAATTCTTGTTGTTTCCATGTTCCAGGTGAATCAAGGTCAGTTAAATCTTTTATGACCTTTTCTTTTTTGTCCCCGAAATTTTCGGTGTCTTCATCATAGAGTACATAGAAGAGAGCTGAGTTACTCGATCCACCCATCATGCCGCCCATCATGTTTTCCCCTAGTGTGTATTGAACGGTCTTCACATCATCTTTATCCATGAAATATTTTTCTACTTTTTCTGTTTGCTTTTCAATATCCTCTTTTAATTCGCCAGGTGCTGGGGTGTAAGTAACGATAATCGTTTTTTCTTCATCTGCAGGCATGAAGCTGACACCGATGCTTGGAATTAGGAATAAGCTCCCGACCAATAATACAATGGCAGTACCGAAAGTGATTAACTTATGGCTTAATGACCAATCCAGTGCTTTTCGGTAGAATGCAGATAGGTTACTTGGTTTTTCTTCATGTGATTTTAATTCCTTTTCAGATAGTCCCTTTTTAAATAATGAGTCTGCCATTGCCGGAACAAGTGTGATGGCGATTATTAATGAAGCGACTAATGCAAACACCATTGTTAAGGCGAATGGCATGAATAGTTCCCCGACAGGTCCTGTAACGCTTGCTAAAGGCAGGTATACCGCTACAGTAACGATTGTCGATGAAAGGATAGGGATGAACATTTCCTTAGTGGCTGATCGTATTAATTCGCCGCCTTTTAATTGTTCGCCTTTTAAAGCCATTCTCCTGTAAATATTTTCAATGACGACGATGGAGTCATCGACGACTCGGCCAATGGCAACGGTCATGGCCCCCAGTGTCATGACATTCAATGAAATATCCATTTGTTTGAGCACCAAAAGGGCTGCTAACAGGGATAGTGGAATCGAAATGACGGAAATGAGAGTCGTTTTAAAGTTCCTAAGGAACAGCATGATAACAATGACGGCAAACAGACAGCCGAAGAGTGCCTTGCTGATCATGGTTTCAACAGAATCTTTGATCGGTTTGGCTTGATCAAGCGTAGTATGTACACTTACGCCTTTAAATTCTTCTTTGAAATTCGAAACTTCTTTATTTACTTCGTCAACGATCGCAACTGTATCGGCATCAGGTGATCTTGTAACCTGGATTCCAATCGATTCGCTACCATTTGTTCTTGATATCGACTCAGCCTTACCGGTGATTTTAACATCGGCAATGTCTGATAATTTGACATTTTGCAGTTGGGCAGTAGCCGGTGCCATTTCAGGAGATAATTGATTGGTTTCAGGTACGGTTTGTGTTGGCGTTCCTGTTTTAGAGCCACCCGTTAAAGGTATCTTTATATTTTTCAAGTCTTTTAATGTGGAGATGTTTCCATCCACAACGATCGTTTTTTCTTTATCATCAAAGTTATATATACCAAGTGGCATGTTGACGTTTGCTGCCTGGATTACCTTCTTTACGGTGTCTTCATCGAGCCCGTATTGAGCCATCTTTTCTTGATCGAATATAAGACTGCCTTCATATACTTGTTGTCCGGAAATTGATACGGATGTTACGCCGTCAACTCCTTCAAGTTTAGGTACTAACACTTCTTCGACATTTTTAGTAAGGGCAGGTAAATCCGAATCCTTATCTGTTACACTAAGTGCAACAACAGGAAAAGCGTTTAATTCCAATTTGGATACGCTTGGGTCATCCACTCCTTCAGGCAATTCTAATTTCTCTAATGCTTCTTTCACTTCTTTTACAGCGTCATCCATATTAGTATCATAATCGTATTGTAATTGGATGGAAGACACATTAGCCATGGAAGACGAACTGACTAATTCGACTCCTGATAAATTCGTGACTTTCTGCTCTATCTGGTCTGTGAGTTTATCTGCCACTTCTTCAGGTGCAGCTCCGGGGTATACAGTGGAGATGCTTATTAAAGGAGTCGAGATGTTTGGAATGGTTTCTTGTTTCATGTTTAAACCGGAGTATAAACCCGCTCCAACGATGATGATCGTAAGTAACCAGATTGCCAATTTATTCTTTAAGGAAAATTTAATTATTGAATTCAAACTTGTACCCTCCATACTTAAAATTGTGACTAGTCGGTCATAAACTCAAATATATAGTATATGGATTATGATTGCAACAGATAATATTCGTGAGTTTTATCGTTGTGATTCCAAGGGTTTTGGGATACAATTTGGAAGAAGTGACTGAGCGGTCATAAGTGAACAATCTTTAAGAGATAGGATGAATTTGATGAATGAAAAACATAAGATGATCATAGATAAGTCTGTAGAGCTTTTCGCGGAGAAAGGCTATCATGCTACATCCGTTCAGGAAATTGCTGAAAAATGTGGGATAGCAAAGGGGTCTTTTTATAATTATTTTAAATCGAAGGAAGAATTATTAGTCTCCATTTTTAAATATTATTATGAAGCGTTGACGGACTCTTTACTTGACCTTGAGCTGGATGCTTCATTATCAAGTAAAGATAAGTTTTTAAGGCAAATCACTGTTCATATTGAGCATGTGACGGGAAATACCAACTTAATCAAAATGATGATGCAGGAACAAATGATTCATATCAGCAAAGAACTAGATAGATTTTTACATTATATCCATGAAGAGGGCATGATTTGGTTCAAGCGTAAAATCATTGAGTTATACCCAGGACTTTCGGCTGACCTTCTGCCGGATTGCACAATAATGTTAGATTCACTTTTCAAAGGATATATCGGAATATTAATCAGGAAAAAAAATGCTTTCGAAGTGGAATTGTTACCTAACTTCATTTTGAATCGGATGGATTCGATTATCGCAAGCCTGCAGATCATGGATGATCCATTATTGAAACAATTTCCTTTACACGAATGCTCACTGAGGGATTTGAGCCCAAAAGAGGAAATCCATTCAATCATAAGCAGGATGCTTGAAGTGGAAACACGTAAGGAAGAAGGAATGGAAACAAATAAATATACGGAAGCTCTAAAGGTGATCCAAGAAGAGTTTTCGAAAGTGAGGCCAAGTCCCATTATCTTGGAAAGTCTTTTGTTATTTTTGGAAAAAAATGAAAAAAGAAGTCACTTATGTTCAAAGCTTATCTTGACGATGAAGGAATATTTGACGAATATATGAAGGCTTTACTGAAAAGGGGCGTATAGCCTCTTTTTACTTTTGATATGACTTAGATTTCAAGCCATATGAATTTTTCCATTTGATAATGATTGAGTTTCAAAAGCGGGGGTTAGGGAAAAGTATAAGTAGCAGGAAGAAGATAATTCTTTCATTAATATGGGGGGCTAGATCATGAGATGGAAAAAGGGAATGCTGATTTATAACAAAAATGCTGGAAATGGTAAACTCGAAAGGAATCTTGAGGCATGTCTTCCAGTTATAGCTCCTCATATTGATGAGTTCCTCATTCTACAAACGAAGGAAAAAGGCGATGCATCTCGTTTTTGCTCGGAATATGGTGAAGACATGGATGTAGTTTTCGTATTAGGAGGGGATGGAACTGTACATGAGTGTGTAAACGGCCTTTCACCGCTGGAGAAGCGGCCATTACTTGGGATTTTACCTGGAGGGACTTGCAATGACTTCTCCAGAACATTGAATATTCCTCAAAATGTTCGTCAAGCTGCAGAAGCAATAGTAAATGGCAAGGTTCGTTCAATTGATATCGGGCAGGCCAATAACGATTATTTTTCTAATTTTTGGGGAGTTGGACTTATTTCTGAAGCTTCAAGCAATATTGATGAGCAGGAAAAAAACAGATTCGGAAAGATAGGGTATTTATTAAGTGCGGTAAGGACGATTGGTGATAGTGCCCCCTTTCCCTATAAACTTGAATATGATGGGAATTTAATTGAAGGGAAAGCAATCATGATTTTGGTCTTGAATGGATGTTTTATCGGTACTAATTTATTGCCGTTTCCCATGGTTAGTCCAGACGATGGGCTCTTTGGCGTTGCCATCTTGGAGAACGCAAACCTTGGTGCATTTTTGGAAATAATAGCGATGAAACGTTCATGGACAGAAAATCTGAGCTCGGAAGCTGGAGTGACATATGTGCAGGCCAGTACCCTGACTATTGAATCCAAGAGGCCACTTGATGTGGATATGGATGGAGAGAACTATAGCCAAACACCTACTCGAATTAAAGTCCTTGACCATCATTTATCAGTATTAATTCCCAATTAGAGGGAGATTAATTATAGAGGGTAAGGATTATGTGTTTTTTTTGTTTCAATCATTCCTTATTTCTGCATTTGTTTCCAAAATAAGATAAAATATAGGGTGATATATCATTTTTTGCAGGAGGAACACATATGGTGTACCAGGTCAGATTGTTAAAGGGCATTTTAGAGCCTAATCGGAGTCGTTATCAGCTGCAAAATGCAGAGGCAGTCACACGACTTGGTTGGAAATTACTATTTTTATATCTTCTTAGTCTTTTAGTATTTGCTATTGAGGGGTATTTTGGCATTGGATCTGAATCATTTTCAAAAGAAATCACGAAGATGGGTGTTAATGAATTTGAAGCAGGAAAGTTGCTGATATTGAGCGGCAATATAATAGCAGGCATAATCCACCCTTCCATATACATATTTTTATCAGCTCTATTCTTTTGGATCGTTACGGATATCCCGTACATAAAAATAGTCATCGTTCAAATGATCATTTTTGGTTTGCAATTGGTGGAAAAAATATTATTGATTCCTCTATTCGTATTAATGGATATAGGCAACGATGCCAATCCTTTTTCTTTAGGAATCATCAGTCAGTATTTTCTCAGAAGTGATTACTTTATTCACTTTTTCAGCGAAATCACCATTTTTCAATTTCTTATTATTGCCCTGCAATATTTTTATTTAAAGGAATTTTCAGAACGAAATAATTATTTGATCTTTTTAATGATTGTTCTATTCTATCTGGCCACTTGGTTTGTTAAAGCCTTTTTAGCATATATCCAAGTGGGCGTATTTGTATAAGGCGGGGTGAAAAGAATGAGCGGGAAATGGAAAATAGCAGCGGTCTCTATTGCGTCGACTGTTTTGATAACCGTTAACTTATACCTTATTGAAAAAAAGGAAAGCAAAGTGGAACGAACTGTTTTCGTGGAAAACTGGACAATGGTAAAAAAAGATACAATTACGGATACCATTCAAACGAATGGTGTAATTAAACCTTTGGAAGAGTATGATATCTATTTCGATACCAAGAAGAATGATTTTAAGAAATTCCTTGTAAAAGAAGGTGATGTGGTAACGGCTGGCTCCTCGTTGTTTGAGTATACGGCAACCGAACTTGATGCGCTTAAAGCGAATGTAGAATCGGAGAAAGCTGCCGCTGAGGGAGAAATTGTAGGGATTGACCAATACTTAGGGAAGTTGAGGTCTTATCAAGGGACATTGACCCGTGATCCCGATAAGGCGGTCATTGATGATTCAGTGGAAAGAAACTTGAATATCGATATAACAACAAGCTCTTCAGACCTTATTAAAAGTAATATTGAGCAAGAATTGTACAAGCAGGAACTCGAAAAAAACAGTTTGAATGAAAAAGTTAAAATGCTTGATGCTAAATTAAGGTCTATTGAGGAGCAGTCCAGCGCGATTGTGACGACGAGTGAGGCTGATGGTGTAGTTAAGAATATCAATGAAAACCTGAATAATCCCATTATATCCATTGTTTCGACAAATATGGCAATTGAAGGTGATTTCTCCGAAGAGGAGATGAAAAAGGCTGAAGTGGGCATGACTATAAAAGCAAGTTCTTCTGACTCAAAAAAGACTTTGAAAGGAAAGATTGGCCGTATCCATTCCTATCCGGCAGAAGAGCCGTCCATAAAAAAAGATAACAGATTTCCATTTCAGGCTTTAATCGAACCTGAAGGTGAAGAAACCGAACCTTTGTTGGTGGGATCCAAAGTCAATCTTACTGTAATAACCAATGAGAAAGCGGGTGTACCCTCCATTCCTATAGAGGCAGTCCATTACAAAAAACAGCCGCATGTCTACAAGTTGACTAAAAAAGGCTTTGTGGATAAACACTACATCACAAAAGGACTTAAAGCTGAAGGAAAGCAAGAACTCATAAAGGGACCGTCCGTAGGTGACGTCATCCTATTAGAACCGAATAGGGTAGTGAAGAACCATTCTTATTTTATTACTCCAATTCAATTTGAAAAAGTGAAAACTAAAACTTATAAGAAATTCACCTCTAGGGAAAAAGTAAGATATCTGTTACTTGGCATTTTGGAAAAATAACTGCTTCTTTAATAAGAAGAGAGGTGCAATTTGGTATTATTTATATATCCATATAACTTATATGTATAAAATCGGGCAATGGAATTATAGGTACAATAGTCATTAAGGCAGAATATTCAGACATGTTTTAAGGTTTTTTCAAGAATGAATGCGAATAAATATTTACAGATTAACATTTTTAGTATAATATTTTATTATAAGTTAACTCGCTTAATCTTATTCCAAGAACGGGGGACCCATTATTGTGGATTTTATTATCCGCTAGGGGTGAATTCAGAAATGAAAGGGCATTTGTGTTTCCAATTCCTAACCCGACAGCTAACCTCGTCAGCGTCTTTAAGGGAACATGTGTGAATATTCACGCCAATAAGAAATCGACACATGAAGTGTCTTTTTTTTCGGCGTAAAGACAGAGTTTTTCAAAAAAAGAAAAATTACTTTCTTTTATTAGTATCTTGTTTCCCTTACCGAGACAAAATGTTTTTGCATCAAAGACTTTATGGAAGGTGAGGAAAGTATATGAAGAAATTTAAATTAAGTTTAGCTAGCCAAATTTTCATTGGTTTAATTCTAGGAATTATCGTGGGTGCCATTTTTTATGGTAATGAGACAGCTCAAAACTTTTTACAGCCATTCGGTGACATTTTCCTACGAATGATTAAAATGATTGTTGTGCCAATCATTGTATCAAGCCTTATCGTTGCTGTTGCGGGTGTAGGTGATTTGAAAGCAGTAGGTAAACTAGGTGCTAAATCACTATCATACTTTGTTGTGGTAACTATGATTGCGATTGCTGTTGGTTTAATTTCCGCGAATATCATTCAGCCTGGTGCTGGTGTAAATATGAATAATCTGGAACAAACTGATATCTCCACTTATGTTGATACAGCAGAAACTAAGCAGCATGAGTCGTTTGTAGATACACTTGTTCACATTGTGCCATCCAATCCAGTTAAAGCTATGGTAGAAGGCGATATGCTAGCGATCATTTTCTTCTCCGTATTGTTTGGGCTTAGTATTGCGGCTATCGGTGAAAAAGGTAAACCAGTATTCCGTTTCTTCCAAGGAACAGCTGAAGGAATGTTTTACCTAACAAATATGGTCATGAAATTCGCTCCAATCGGGGTATTTGCACTAATCGGTGTGACCATCTCCAAGTTCGGTCTGGAATCTTTAATTCCGTTAGGTAAGTTAGCGCTTTCTGTATACGGAACAATGATTTTCTTTGTAATTGTCATTCTGGGTCTTATTGCGAAATTTGTAGGATTCAATATCTTTACGTTGATTAAACTTCTAAAAGAAGAATTGATTCTTGCGTTCTCTACAGCAAGTTCAGAAGCTGTTCTTCCGAAAATCATGGAAAAAATGGAGAAAGCGGGATGTCCGAAACATATTGCTACATTTGTTATTCCGACTGGATACTCTTTTAACCTTGATGGTTCTACATTATACCAAGCGTTAGCAGCTATCTTCATCGCTCAAATGTACGGAATTGATTTAAGCGCGTATGAGCAAATTACGCTAATGCTAGTGTTAATGATCACGTCTAAGGGGATTGCTGGTGTACCAGGTGTATCTTTCGTAGTTCTTTTAGCGACATTAGGAACAGTTGGTATTCCTATTGAAGGTCTAGCATTTATTGCTGGTATCGACCGTATTCTTGATATGGGACGTACAGTAGTAAACGTTATTGGTAATTCACTTGCAGCAATCGTCATCTCTAAATGGGAAGGTCAATTCAACCCTCCTTCCGATAAAGAACTAGAACAAGTTTCTTAATGCAAAAAATCCAGAGTGATATGCCACTCTGGATTTTTTTTTGAATTTTAAAAAATGTACCTTATTTTTGAACATCCAGAAGCGGCAATCAGAAGGGAAAACGTTTACATCATCGCTTTCATGGAATAATTCACTTCTGTAAAAGGTCTCGATGACTGTAAACCCTGCTTCTTCAAGGCCATCAAGTACTTCAAGTTGTGTTGGGATATGGAGGTAAGTATCTTTTTGAGGTGTCTTTCCGAATGTGAAAATATCCCCAAACTCATAAAGCCTCTCATCTTGTTTACCTTCACACCAAATAATTTCCTCTTGTTCCCAGAAATTCATATAATATTCGTTTTTATCACGGTCGTGTGTTGTGAAAATGAAAATGCCTTCTGGTTTTAAAATACGATTGATTTCTTTTAAAGCTAATGTACGGTTTTTTCGCTGGGGAATTTTCATTAAACCATTAAAAGCGAAGATTGCTTTATCGAATGATGAATTGTTGAAAGGGAGTTTCGTTGCATCGCCAAGGATAAAGGGTATATCGGTTATATTCGTACGATATTTTTTCGGTTTCATGAAGCATGGCAGGTGTTATATCGAATCCCGTTATACTTTGAAATCCTTTTTTATACAGTGCAAATGTGGATCTTCCAGTTCCACAGCCAATATCAAGGATTGTATCATCCTGATATAAATATTTTTCGAATGCATATTTTTCTGATTGCCAAAGATCAAAATTTTTTGTTGCATCAGCATAAAGTGAAGCGGCCTCATGTAAAGAATTATTGATAAAACCTTTTTCAATTTTATCCATCGTCAATTCCTCCAAATTTTAATTTTTTCTATAATATAGATATTTGATATTGTCGAACTCGTTCCTTGACCTTATAGGTGAATATAGAGACGGGTTTCACATTATATAGACGATGCTGATGATGATTAATATTCTGGGTTATATAACTTACGTGAAAACCCAAAAGTTTGATAAAATAACATTATTGATTGAGAGCTCGGAGGGGATCAGGTTATGAAGAGTGATAACAATGATATCTTATATATGCATATGCAGGCTTCTGAACGGTTTGTCCTTTTTAATGGACTCAATTTCCGCGAATTTGTTTATTCGCTGCCATATACCATGGATTCCATTTTATTATTGAAACATCAATTCGATGGTGGGGAATACAATTTGAATGTCCTGCTTGAGAGCGCTTCATCTGAGGATATTGCGAAGCTCGTTAAAGAAAATGTCCGGGCATATGGAGATTTCTGTTGGATTGATTTTGAAGAAGCTGAAGGGCTGGATGAATTGGATGGCAGGGAAATAGCGGAACTCTTATATTTAGGGCATGCAAAAACCCATCTGGAACCTCCATTTTACCGTAAATTGAATAATCAATTTGTGTACCTTGCCCAGGATGACGGCTGGTTCAATAAAATTTATTTTCGTTCTCTTTCGACATATTATATGATGTTAGGAAGCCTGATTCCGTTAAAGCTGGAGCCATTAAAAGTGGAGAGGTCGTGGCTTGGAATCAGAAAGAAAAGAGAACTGACGGCCATCCCTCCAGAAATGATTTCTTCTTTGGCTCATATTCTGGCAGAGGGGCTCATTTTTTCCTTTCGGCATGTTAAGTACTCAAGAACGAAGATTGAGATACCGGCATGGGTCGTAGGGGATTATTTAAATATGGATGAGATGCATGATGACTTTTCGGATAGAAATATTAAGGAGCCGGATGTCTTTATTACGTTCAATCGAAAAGAAAAAGTATGGGAAAGCATTATAAAAAATAAATAATTATCCTGATTATCCTAACTTCCAGATTGGTGGATTGGATTATTAAACTCCTGGAATATTTTAGGTTTAAGACTTACTATTTCATGCATAAAAGATTAGAGAGGACGACGCACTGAAGTGGGTTGGCCTATAATCATTGGAAAAGAGACAATTATGGAAGTTTCGCTTTACCCCGCATTAACAGGCTGTAAGGGAAGCGAATGGGCAAATGTAATGAAAAAGAAAAGTGGTGGGCCAACAGCCTGTAAATGCCCGATTGCGATGCACAGGATGTGCTAGCACAGGTGTTGCCACAGGACGTGGCGAATTTAACCTGTGTTCCACTTGTTTGTAGTAATCATTGGAAAAGCATCAATGATGGAAGTTTCGCTTTACCCCGCATTAACAGGCTGTAAGGGAAGCGAATGGGCAAATGTAATGAAAAAGAAATGTGGTGGCCAACAGCCTGTAAATGCCCGATTGCGACGCACAGGATGTGCTAGCACAGGTGTTGCCACAGGACGTGGCGAATTTAACCTGTGTTCCACTTGTTTGTAGTAATCATTGGAAAAGCATCAATGATGGAAGTTTCGCTTTACCCCGCATTAACAGGCTGTAAGGGAACGGATGGCAAATGTAATGAAAAAGAAATGTGGTGGGCCAACAGCCTGTAAATGCCCGATTGCGATGCACAGGATGTGCTAGCACAGGTGTTGCCACAGGACGTGGCGAATTTAACCTGTGTTCCACTTGTTTGTAGTAATCATTGGAAAAGCATCAATGATGGAAGTTTCGCTTTACCCCGCATTAACAGGCTGTAAGGGAACGGATGGCAAATGTAATGAAAAAGAAATGTGGTGGGCCAACAGCCTGTAAATGCCCGATTGGCTCAACTAACCATCATTGGAAAAGCATCAATGATGGAAGTTTCGCTTTATCCGTTTTAGTGTAAAATGATACAATGAACATGGTTAAAAGAATATTGGAGGGTAATACTCATGAAAACTAAACTTGGTTTGCTTTATGGTGGAAAATCTGCGGAGCATGAAGTTTCTATGCAGACGGCTTTAGCAGTCATTAAAGCTCTCGATTTAGCAAAGTTTGATATATATCCGATTTACATAACAAAAGAGGGTTCATGGATTAATGGACCGAAGTTGACAGGACCTGCTGAGAGTGTGGAGGCTTTGACTTTTTCACCGGAAAAATCGAGCTCGCCTCTTGCCTTACAAGCGCATTCAACTGATGAAAATAGTGAATCAACAGGGTATGACGTAATTTTCCCATTGCTTCACGGACCAAATGGAGAAGATGGAACCGTGCAAGGGATGCTGGAACTATTGAATCTTCCTTATGTGGGTAATGGCGTTTTAGCCTCATCAGCTGGAATGGATAAGGTTATCATGAAAAATATTTTTGCCCAGGCGGGACTACCACAAGTTAAATATACTTGGTTCATTCGTTCTGAATGGGAGAAAAATACTGAAAGCGCCATTAAAAAGGTAGCGGATGAATTGGGGTACCCATGCTTTGTCAAACCCGCTAACTTAGGCTCGAGTGTCGGTATCAGCAAATGTAATGATGCTGATGAATTGGAAAAAGCGGTAGTGGAAGCTTTTCAATTCGATAGGAAGATCATCATTGAAGAAGGGGTAATAGCTCGTGAACTCGAGTTTGGCATCCTTGGTAATGATGACCCGTCTTGTTCAGTGGCAGGGGAAATCATCCCTAAGAAAGATTTTGCCTTCTATGATTATTCAGCAAAATACGTTGACGGTAATTCCGCAATGGTCATCCCAGCGGAGATAAAGGAAAGCGAGTATGCAGCTTTATCCGAAATGGCCATTACGGCCTTTAAGTCATTGGATTGCTCTGGATTGGTTCGAGCTGATTTCTTCTTGACGGAAGAGGGCCAAATCTATATTAATGAAGTGAATACAATGCCTGGGTTCACTCCATTCAGCATGTTTCCGTTATTGTGGAAACACACAGGTGTCGACTATCCAACATTAATTGAAAAACTCGTGAAACTTGCCTTGGAACGTCATCAAGAAAAACAACAAATTAAATATACAGTTTGACCATGCAGGTAATGTATCAGTAAACTTCACAATCCTTCAAAAATTGATTTGATGGATCCAATCAGCAGGAGCCGGTGCGATTAACACTGGTTTCTGCTTCGTTTGGTTAATGGAAGAAGAGAGCGGTTACCGGTTCGATGAATGTAGGAGGAGCAAAATGATAAAGAGAACGTTAAAACAAGTACATGAAATGGCAAATGGATTGAATGATATCACTCCATTCCAGACCATAGGGATCAATGGGGTTACCATCGATTCAAGAACGGTTAAGGAAGGTTGTTTGTTCATTCCTCTTAAGGGTGGGCAGGTTGACGGCCATCAGTATGTCAAGCAAGCTATAGCGCAAGGAGCGTCGGCTTCTTTTTGGCAAAGGGATGTTCCGAATCCCCCTAATGATTTACCGATAGTCATTGTTGAAAATACCGAAAAAGCACTTCAGCAATTAGCGCGTGCTTACCGTGAGCAATTGAATATAAAAGTCATTGGGATAACAGGCAGTAACGGTAAGACGACTACGAAAGATATGACGGCTGCATTGCTGGCGACTACCTATAAAGTTCATAAAACCAATGGTAACTTCAATAATCATCTAGGTTTACCACTAACGGTGCTTTCTATGGAAGAGGATACTGAAGCCGCTGTTTTGGAAATGGGAATGAGCAGCCGCGGTGAAATCGAGTTCTTATCCAAAATGGCAAAGCCAGATGTAGCGATCATTACCAATATCGGTGAATCACATTTATTGGATTTAGGATCACGCGAGGAAATAGCGAATGCGAAGCTGGAAATTGTCGAAGGTTTGGCGGAAGATGGAACGCTCATATATCATGGTGATGAACCATTGCTTCGCAGTGGAATCAAAAAGGATTTTCCTGATTTAAACGTAATATCTTTTGGACGTACAGAACAAAATGATTTATTTCCGCAGACCATTAACCAAGGGTCAGACAGTACAACGTTTACAATCGCATCTGATGAAAAGGAAATCGACTATGAGATACCTGTTTTAGGCCAACATAATGTTCTTAATGCATTGGCGGCCATCTTGGTGGCTAAAGAATTCCATGTAGATGATTCGGCGATCCGTAAAGGTCTGTTAACCATTCAGTTAACTAATATGAGGATGGAATTGGTCGAGGGTGCAAAAGGGCAGAAAATCATCAATGATGCGTATAATGCCAGTCCAACTTCAGTTAAGGCCGCTATAGAGCTGATTGAGGGATTATCTGGTTTTGAGAAAAAGATACTTGTACTGGGAGATATGTTGGAGTTAGGGCCACAGGAAAAAGACTTTCATTTGAAAATTGGTGAATTGATTTCAAGTGAGCGGATTGATAAGATCTTCACGTATGGTCCTTTGGCTGAGTTTATTGCCAAGGGAGCGAGCAAGGCTTTTTCATCAGAGAAGGTTCGTCCTTTTCAAGATAAGCAGAAGCTTATTGAGGAACTTAAATCGTCAACACAGGTGAATGATATCATTCTCGTTAAAGCTTCTAGGGGCATGAAGCTGGAGGAAGTCGTTCAAGCCTTGCAAAAATAAAAAAGAGTAGAAAAGCCGTTTCTTTTTTAAACGGCTTCAGTAGAAAAGGGGTTCGGAATTAAAAATTCAGAACCCCTTTTGGAATTCCCTTTATGTGAGAACGGTTAAAATTTAAAAACCTAAAAAGGAATACAGACAAACTCAATTATTATCGAGTTAGTCTATAGTCTGAAGGCCGTTTCTATGAAACGGCCTTTTTTATCGTATTTAAAAAAGTGTCCCGGCAATAATGCAGATATCATCGTTAATAACTGAATGCCTCATCCTTGAAACCAAAAGCTCCTTAAGAAGGTCATGTGTATCGAGATGGACATTTTCGATGAAGTCCATCTCAATATTGTCAGATCTGTCAATGGCAGAAGGTACCGGCGTTTTAGAGAGTCCATCTGTATAGATGATGAAACGGCTTCCTGGTTCATAATGAAATACTATTTTTTTAATGGGCATTTCAGGAATTAGTCCTATTGGGTTAGACCCTTCATTTAAATTGAGGAGTTGATTGGTGCATGGGGAATACAAAAAGGCTGAAGGAAGCCCGCAGTTCACATATTCGATGAGTCTATCCTTTGTATTCACGTATGCAATGAAGGCTTTATAACAAACATGGTTTTTATTTTCCCTTTTAACTCCTTGAAATAGATCCTGCATATGTTTGTTCAGTTCCTCCGTTATAAAAATGGGGTCTTTTACACGTTTGATAAGCTCAGGCATCAATGTGCGTATGTACATGTTAATAAGTGCTGTATGAATGCCCTTTCCCCATACATCGATCATTATGAAGCCGTATGTCCTGTCATCAACTTCCGTCCAATAAAATAAATCCCCCGACAGCTCACTGGAAGGCTGGGAAAGACCTTTGACCTCTATATCTGCTTTATTGATCGATAAAGGTAAACCTGAAAGTTGAAAGTCCTTTGCAATTCGCAGGCTCCTTGCTGATTTCTGGTTAATCTTTTCAAGCTCATGCCCCTTCATTTTTGCTGAAAACAGTTGCATGCTGATGTTTTGGAGTGATTTTAATTTAATCCTGACTTCTACTGAATCGGCAGGGACTGCCATGGTTTCATAAAAGGTCCTTTTTGGCAACGCCGGAGGGGGCCTCATTCCTTTAGTACGTTTGTAAATAAATAAGATAGGGATATCATGAGATTCAGCTAAGGCGAACAACGAGGTTTGCTGCCAAGAATCTTTTGATATGTGTAAAGGTAAAATAAATAATGATTGCATTAAGTCCGTTGAATCCTGGAATAGATGACTTTGATTGAGTGGATCCTCCAAAAAAGTGACTTTCTTGTTCAGTGACTCTAACATCAGACCAAAATCCTTACATAAAGGAACATCTATTGTGTATATATTCATATAACCCCCCATTAATTTGTTGATAGGTCAATCATACTGCATTTAGGCTGATTTACTATAATTTTCGGGTGAATTAATGGAAATTTCGAACTTTAGATGATCTTATATACCTGGAAATGTAAAGGGGATTGGTAGTAAGCCCTATCTTTTTCAATGGGAGTAAACGTGGAAGGTACCCAATTTTTTTGAATAAAACCTCCTGCAATAGGATTGTTGAAACTATTTCATTAAAACACATATCATGTATATAAATAGATGTTCGTTTTGTAAAATCATTTAATATTTCCGCTCCAATTTTAAGAATCCATTTACTCATAAATGGATATAGTAACTACGGTAATCCTAGAATCAGACGATGTAGCATCTCTAAAGGAAAAATAAAAATCAATCGGAACATTTTAACCCTTTATTAAATGGCACATTGAATGAACATGCTATATTCTTTCTCAAACGTATCAAGACAGCCATTTCCATGTAGGAATATACCAATTTTCCTATTTTTGAAACGATCTAAAGTTTTTAGTAACCATGAATGGGGAGATATCCTTTATTGCAATAACAGTTTGAAAATGGTAATATGAAGTATGAGTTTAAATGTCTTATCATTGATGATTATTTAGATTAATCAGGTTGAGGCAACAAAATTGTATGTTCTTACATGTTTCATGAGTTCATTCTTGAGATTATTTTAGATTAAATAGGCCGCGCGTCTGGTCATATATAAAAGCTGCATCTCTTGGCGGCTTTAGTAGCTATTAGGGAATCAAGCCGCATATTAGCGCTTTTCCACTTCTGCAAATCCTCAACGCACCGGGCCTGTTTTGTATAAGAATCTTGGCTCTCGTCAAGTTTTGTTCATACAGTCTTTTTAAGTCTGATGAATAATAGGTGCAGCAGCCCTCACCTGAATAAAACGGTGAAACACCCGTTTATGCTACTTTTAATTTTCCATATTGAATTTAATTTTGGTTACATGTACTTTTAAAAAGATGAGCGTATGTTAATGATAAGTTTACACGTGCGCGAAGTTAAAAATGCCAGTGAATGTTCGTGCTGGTATATTTCCTTTTTAAAAAATCATATTGAGTTCATTTGAACTAAAAGGCAGACATACTTTTAGGTGATAATGATAAACTTTTTCATAAGAGATAAAGTAGAACATCCGTCATGATGATGAGGATTTGAACAAAAACATCTGTGCATGATTCATGAATGCACGTGTAAATTTACGATATAAAAAGGAGTACGAAAACATTGACATTGTTTAGCGAATTAGGATTAGATAGAACGTCTATGAAATCAATAGAAAAAATGGGTTTTGAAGAAGCGAGCCCGATTCAATCCCAAACGATACCACTAGCACTTGAAGGTAAAGATATCATTGGTCAAGCGCAAACAGGAACAGGTAAAACCGCAGCATTCGGTATCCCATTGATGGAAAACATCGATATTAATAACGAAAACGTGCAAGGGATTGTTATTGCACCTACACGTGAGCTTGCCATTCAAGTTTCTGAAGAACTTTTCAAACTTGGTTACGGAAAACGCGCTCGTGTATTAGCGGTTTATGGTGGACAAGATATTGACCGTCAAATCCGTGCTTTAAAGAAAAAACCACATATTATCGTTGGTACACCTGGTCGTCTTTTAGATCATATCAAACGTAAAAATATTAAATTGGGCGGAGTTCACACTGTAGTTCTTGATGAAGCGGATGAAATGCTTAACATGGGATTCATTGAGGATATCGAATTGATCCTTTCAACGGTTCCTGACGAAAGGCAAACATTGCTTTTCTCAGCTACAATGCCTGATCCAATCCGTAAAATTGCTGAAAGATTCATGCGTGAACCCGTTCTTGTTCGTGTAAAAGCGAAAGAAATGACAGTGGATCGTATCGAACAATATTACTTGGAGTTAAAAGAAAGTGAAAAGTTCGATACACTGGCACGTCTTTTCGATATTCAAACACCGGATCTTGCCATCGTCTTCGGACGTACGAAACGCCGTGTGGATGAATTGGCTTCTGCATTGAATATCCGCGGTTATATGGCTGAAGGCATTCATGGTGACCTTAGTCAGGCAAAACGTCTTTCCGTTTTGAAAAAATTCAAAGAAGGAAACATCGATGTACTTGTCGCTACTGATGTGGCTGCACGTGGACTTGATATTTCCGGCGTAACTCACGTATACAACTTTGATATCCCTCAAGATCCGGAAAGCTACGTTCACCGTATTGGACGTACAGGACGTGCGGGTAAACACGGTATTGCCATTACGTTTGTAACACCAAGGGAAAGAGGCCAACTGCATGCGGTTGAACATACAACGAAAAAACGTATGGAGAAACTTAAGACTCCAACGTTGACTGAAGCGTTGGAAGGTCAACAAAAAGCAGTAACGGAAAAAATCCTTACTACAATCGAGAATGATGATTTATCATTATACCTTGGTCAAGCGGAAGAATTACTACAAAAACATAGCGCGGCGGATTTAGTGGCAGCTATGCTTAAATCAATGACAAAAGAACCGGATCAAACGCCAATCAAGTTAACGGAAGAGTCTCCATCTCCAATGCGTCGTAATCGCGGAGGAAGCAGTTCTAGTAACAGACAGCGCAATGGCCGCAGTTCTTCAGGCAGAAAAGATTACGGTAGCGGGGCAAGTAAACGCCCAAGCACGAACCGTAAATCGAATGGTTACGGAAACCGTAGCACGAGCCAAAAAAGAGAAAAATCAAATAAGATTTAATTGAATTTGAAATGCCGCTCAATTGAGCGGCATTTTTTTATGTGCATCTCCATATTCCATGGTTTCCAAATGAGTTGCGGTTTTTGGGTGAACTGTTCAAAGACTTTGTTTGAAAAGTGGTTAAATCCCAGCATTTAATTATAGTATAATGGATGAAAGTGAAGGATGGATGATGAAGATTCATTCAAAAATACCTTGACGGAAGAGGAGAAACCATGGAACCCGAAAATCGCATATCGAATAGGGCCTTGACCGTATGGAAAATCAGTGGTCTTATAAGCTGTTCAATAACTTGGATTATAAGCATTGCCGTACTCGTGCTTACAATCATTTTTGATTGGACATATTGGATATTTGGAGCATTGACCATAATTTCGATAATCCAATCCTATCTATCCATTTTTCTCATTCCTTCGGTGAAATGGAAGAGATGGCGTTACGAAGTAAAGGATACGGAAATTGATATCCAAAGTGGTATTTTTGTCATTAAAAGAACACTCATACCGATGATTAGGGTTCAGCATGTTGAAACGAAGCAAGGACCATTATTAAGAAAATATGATTTAGCTTCCGTTGAAATTTCCACTGCCGCGACCCTTCATGTCATACCTGCCCTGGACCTTGAAGAGGCAGATGAACTGCGGCACTATATTTCCAGAATGGCGAGTGTGGAGGAAGAAGATGTCTGAACCTAAAAGGCTTCACCCCATAGCTGTATTGCTTAACATTATTAAATCAATCAAGGAGTTAGTTATCCCTTTTTTATTAGTAATCGTTATTCCTGGGAAGAATGAAGGGATTCCTGGCTGGATTCAGCCGCTAGTCATTTCCGTTATTATACTTTTTCTGATAGTTATTGCATTCCTACAATGGTTTCGTTTTACATATCGCATAGAAGAGGGCGAATTCAGAATTGAGTCCGGAGTATTCGTAAGGAAGAAACGGTATATAAAGTTTGATCGAATCCATAGCATTGATATATCAGAGGGTATCATCCAGAGGATATTCAGGCTGGTGAAGGTGAATATTGAAACCGCAGGCGGATCTCAGGCCGATGCTGTATTATCAGCCATAAGAAAAAGTGATGCCCAGCGGATCAATGCTTTTATAAGCGAGGAAAAAAACAAAAATACGAATAACCCTCTTGATAAGGATAAAGATGAAGTGGCGGGTTATGAAGATGCAGCAAAACCGGCTTCCGTTTTTAAACAGACACTGCCGCAATTATTCGTTATGGCTGCCACTTCTGGGGCGGTAGGTGTCTTTTTATCTGGAGGAATCGCTTTTATTTCCCAGTTTGATGAAATGATTCCTTTTGAACGGATATTTAAGGATTATGAAGATTTCATTGGAATGGGAACCATTATTCTGTCCGTGCTTGGCCTTGTGGCCTTATTGGTGGTTTATGTACTGGCTACATTAAGTATGGTAATTAAATATGCTTCTTTTACAGTGATAAAAACGGATGATGAAATCGTTATTTCCAGAGGGCTTCTCGAGAAAAGACAGCTGACAATCCCTATCCATAAAATACAAGGTATCCGGATCATGGAGAATTTCGTTCGAAAGCCATTGGGATTGGCGACGGTTTATCTTGAATATGCAGGAGGCAGCATGGAAGATAAAGAAAGTCTATCCATCATGTTGTTCCCTTTGATCAAGAAGGTGCAATTACCTGAAAAAATCCTGGAAATTTTACCTGTTTTTCAAACAACCACTGAGATGAAGCCGATCCCTAAGCATGCGCTTTCCCGGTATGTGTTTCGCAAGGTTCTATACATCATCCCGATAATCGGAGCTTTGGTATGGTTTGTCAGACCTTGGGGTTTACTTTCCTTTTTGATTGTACCGTTGGCGATCTTTTGGGGTTACATGCAATATAGAGATGCAGGGTGGAGTATCGAAGGGAATTTGTTGCTATTGAGCAGCCGTTTTTTCTCAAAGCAAACATTGATCATGCAGAGAAGCAGAATTCAATCAATCACGTATAAAAAAAGTTGGTTTCAGAATCGAAAAGAATTAGCTACGATTTCAGCATCGATTAAATCTGGAGTTACTTCCAGGGTCGGCATGGTTGTGGATGTAGAAGAAAAGGATTGCCTAATAATTAAATCATGGTATTTGCCAAAAAAAGCAGTCGACTCCAATGATTGAAAGTAAAGAGTCGGCTGTTTGTCCTACCATTTTTTTCTCAAGTATAATGGAGCTGTTAAAACGCCGGTTGCAAGACCGGCCAAATGACCGACAACGTTAATCTGTGGTTGGATGAATGTCATGATAATGGCAATTCCGGTCAGTGTATATACTGTATTTCTTTCGTTATTTGTAAAATTTGTTTTATTAAACAGTACAAGGTAAAGGAAGAAACCGAGTAAACCAAAAATTGCACCGCTGGCACCTACGTGGTTATATGTCAGTGGTTTAATCAGGAAGGTTGCGATATTAGCAAGGATTCCGGTTGTTAAAAAGAAGATTGAAAACTTTATGGATCCAAGGGATTTCTCCAGGAATGGACCAAAGATGGCAAGTGAGAACCCATTAAACAGTAAATGTGTAAACGTGCTATGTAGAAAGATGGGGGTGATCAAACGCCACCATTGTCCATCGGAGATGTATAAGTTTACACCTGTGCCGTAATAAAAGAGTACATTGCCGGGAAATATGGGGAAAAGGATGAGAACGAAAACAATCATCATAATGAGTATGAGCACAGTCACAGCTCGATATGAATTGGCGTATTCGCGGAAGCCTTCTGTTCTTGTAAACATAAATTCCTCCTTATTATTTTTATAATTAGATACAATATTATCATTTTCAGGTAAAAGAGTCCTCCTAATGATATGCAACTTATTACTTTAATAGAAGAGGTGTCAAAGTGATTAAAGGTATAGGCGTAGACATTACTGAGTTGGATAGAATGGAAACACTGATTAATCGGCAACCCCGTTTAAAGGAACGTATATTGACAGAAAAGGAAATCTCGATTTTCGAAAAGTTAAATGGAAGAAGGAAGGTCGAGTATTTTGCTGGACGTTTTGCAGCAAAGGAAGCTTTTTCCAAAGCGTATGGTACGGGGATCGGTAAGCACTTGTCCTTTTTGGATATCGAAATCACATCGGATGAAAAAGGAAAGCCAGTGATTTCAAAGCCGTTTTCTGAAGGGGTCCATCTTTCGATTAGCCACAGCAGGGATTATGCTGTGGCTCAGGTCGTAATTGAAAGGGTGAATTGAGTTTTGTCCAATCGGGTCATAAACCTTAAGGTTGTCTCATATACATTTAGTGCTATAGGGAGACAAGGCCCGGTAAAAGGTACATGGCAGAGTAGGTGCTCTCGAAAAGTTTTTAGCCCGGATCGAACTGGTCCGTGGCTGAAATACCGAGGAAACTAAGACATCAGTCGAGCCAATGTCCGGATCCTGCCTTTTCCTCTCCCTTTTACGTTCAAATGACAAAAAGGGGTTGAAAAGATGAAGAAGATGTTAATGCTTTTTGCAGGGATCATGCTCTTGCTTGCTCTTTCTGCTTGCGGCCAAAAATCACAGGGTGACGTAGTGAGTGAATTGAATGAGAAGCTTGGCGAAATGAAAGGATATAAAGCTAACGCGAAGATGACATTAAAGATGGGGACGGAACCTCAAGTGTATAATGTGGAGATTTGGCATAAGGACCCTTCTTTTTACCGCGTAAATCTTAAAAATGAAGAGAAGGATCAAAGCCAGATGATTTTGAAAAATGATGATGGTGTATATGTTTTGACGCCTGCTTTGAATAAAAGCTTTAAATTTCAAAGCGAGTGGCCGGAGAACAGCAGTCAGGCTTATTTGTTCGAGTCGTTGGTGAAAGACATTACGGAAGATAAAAGTGCGACATATAAAGAAACGGATAAACATTATGTCTTTGAAACGAAAACGCGCTACCAAAACAATAAAATGTTGCCATTTCAAGAGATTACTATAAACAAAAAGGATTTATCTCCAGTCAGTGTAAAAGTCATGGACCCCGATAAGACCGCATTAGTCCTTGTTGAATTTTCAAAAGTGAAATTCGATACGACTTTTGATAAAGATTCATTCGATATGAAGAAAAACATGACAAGTGCACAACTTGAAGCACCTGTTATGGCAGAAGTCCAAAAAGAAGGGTTTGCGGTGAAATACCCAGAAAATATTGGTGATATGAACTTAACGGAAGAAAAAGAAATTGCAACGGAAAAGGGAGAACGTGTCGTTTTGACCTATGAGGGTACAAAAAGTTTTACATTGGTTCAGGAAAAAGCTGAGGTAGTCCAAACTTCCGTTTCGACGAATGTAAATGGAGAGCCGGTTGATTTGGGTTATACAGTCGGAGCCATGACAGGAAATACGATTGCATGGACTTTTGAAGGTGTGGATTATATGCTTGCATCAAAGGACTTGAAACAGGAAGAGATGATAGAAGTCGCCCGTTCTGTTGGGGGAAATCCAGTCAAATAGGATTACATAACAAGCTGATGTTTCCCGTCTCCTCATGAAGACTTCTTCTGGGAAGGATAGGCGGGGAAGCAGCTTGTTGACATTTTAGATCCTTCCATTTGGTATGGGTTGGCAAGCTGGAAAATTAGATTCAAGGTGAAAAAGCACTTTATCTTTCTATCAGTTGGTTATAGAATGGTCCTATAATGAAACGAAAACTTCGCTACTGGGAAGAATCTTACTGTGAGTGCAGGAAAGAAGGAAATGGGCTTGGAAACGAAAATATTTCATCGAGATACGTGGGCAGAAGTAAATTTGGATAATATTTTTGAAAATATCTCTTCATTGAAAAAAAGACTGGGAAATGGCGTTAGTCTTTTCGCTGTCGTTAAAGCGAATGCTTATGGCCACGGGGACTATGAAGTGGCTAAAACGGCACTTGAAGCGGGGGCTGATTTTTTAAGTGTCGCTTTTTTGGATGAGGCACTTGCTTTACGGAAAAAGGGAATATTGGCTCCAATTCTTGTACTTGGGGCATCGAGGCCTGAAAGTGCAGCGCTTGCTGCCGAGTATGGGATTTCCGTGACGGTTTTCGATGTAGCGTGGTTGGAGAAGGCAAAGGATTTATTGAAACCGGGACAAGTTCTGCAAGTTCATGTGAAAGTGGATAGCGGCATGGGGAGAATTGGCATTCGTGATGAAGGTCAACTCCTGAAAGTGGAAAGTTTGCTTAAGCAGGAGGCGTGTTTCAACTTCCAAGGGATATTCACACATTTCGCGACGGCAGATGAATTGAATACTGACTTTTATGAAAAGCAGCTTGCTTCATTTAAAGGGATGCTTTCCGCATTGATTAGAAAGCCAGAATATATTCATGCAGCCAATAGTGCAGCTTCTTTAAGGTTTACCGATCCTGAATGGAATGCAATAAGAATGGGGATTTCCATGTATGGTTTGAGCCCTTCCATGGAAATGCAGCCGATATTGCCATTTCCCTTAAGACAGGCTATATCTTTAAGAACGAAGATGGTCGCGGTTAAACAGCTTGCTAAGGGTGAAAGCGTTAGTTATGGGGCAACTTATACGGCTGAAGGTGATGAATGGATTGGGACTTTGCCAATCGGTTATGCTGACGGCTGGATCCGTAAACTGCAAGGTCAGGAAGTTCTTGTGGATGGAAGCAGAGTACCGATTGTCGGCAGGATTTGCATGGATCAATGCATGATCAAGCTACCTGGACCATTCCCTGTAGGAACAGAGGTCACACTCATCGGGAATGATGGTGATGAATCGATTACTGTTGATGAGATAGCGGCAAAGCTGGAAACGATCAATTATGAGGTAACATGTATGATAGGTGCAAGAGTGCCCCGCATATATATTAAAGATAATCAGTTGAAACATGTACGTAACTTCATCTTGGAATGACAGGATTGTAAATAAATCCTAAGATTGTGAATAAGATTTCCTTTATTATGCTGATAATAGGATTGAGAATAGAATATACTCTTTGCAGATAGGCATTTTAATGGTAATATTGAAAAGGATATATAATAAAGGTGTGTAGTGATGGTGGAGGTGTATGTTTGTGTCTGAATCCAGCGCAACAAGAGAGATATTAATTCGATTACCTCAAAATTTTTTAACAGAGTTAGATGGGTATGCGAGTGAAGAAAATGTAAATCGCAGTGAATTTATTTATCGTGCCACAAAAATGTATCTTCGCGAACGTAAAAAGAAAGAGTTTCGTGAATCGATGAAACGCGGTTATATTGAAATGGCGGCCATTAATTTAACGATTGCTTCTGAAGCCTTCCAGGCTGAATTCGAGGCTGGTCATTGCGTTGAACGATTAGTTAGCGGAGGCTGAGCCATTGATTGTTGTTAAGCGTGGTGACGTATACTTCGCAGACCTTTCCCCGGTAGTCGGTTCAGAGCAGGGTGGAACCCGTCCGGTACTAATTTTACAAAACGATATTGGTAATCGCTTTAGTCCGACTGTGATCGTGGCAGCCATTACAGCTCAAATTCAAAAAGCGAAATTGCCTACGCATGTTGAGATTAATGCAAAAAAGTACGGATTCGAGCGGGATTCCGTCATTTTATTAGAACAGATCCGGACAATTGATAAGCAGCGATTAACTGATAAAATTACGCATCTTGACGAACCAATGATGCAAAAGGTCAATGAAGCTTTGCAAATTAGTTTAGGCCTCATTGAGTTTTAGAGAAAATTTTTCCCGTTAAACCGGGCGTTATTATAATACAAATCATTCTTGATGTTTTTAGATGGCACGATTCCTGCGACGGTGGGAATCGTGTTTTTTTTGTCGAAATAACATGCCCCAAATTAAGTAATACAGAGGATGACTCTTCTTGCATATTATTATGAATGTACTTAATATTACAGCAGGATATATATAAAATTTGACGAATAAAATCAGTATATAATTAGAAATTGGATAGAATCCTCCTAACTTTTCTTTGAAATGATGTTTTCCTTACCTGAATTTTGGGTATGTAGTTATGTTGTAAATACTTAAATAAAAGCAAAAGTGTAAGGGAAAACCCAATGGAAAACTAGATGGGAAAAACATTACAGTTAGTTAACATCCTTGTGACGAGGACAGGGGAACATTGCAATTGTGTTAGAATGGGAGGATATTATGAATCAATTGGTTTACGATTTTATTAAGCAAAATCAAGATTACATCCTTACTGAGTGGATGGGCATCATGAAGGAAAGTACAGACGAAAGATTAATTAAAGTCGTCTCCGATCGAATGTTCACGCAAACGAGCAGTGAATTCATAGATATGATCATCACGAATGTTGATAGTAAAAACAAGGAATTCACATTGAAGCTTTCAGATTTTGCCGAGAAAGTCGTCCAATTGGGATGGCCTCTCACTTTCGTCAATGAAGGTCTTCATAAATTCACGTTAATTGTCATTAATGGTATGGTGGCCAAGAGTCTGGTGACCCCTGATAATCAAGTCAATCTTGTTAACCATTTGGATAAATGGGCAACTCCAATAAATAATGAAATAGTCAATATTTATACCCAAACTTGGGAAAGAACTGTTTCTATGCAAAAAATAGCCTTGCAAGAACTTTCGGCTCCGCTCATTCCTGTATTGGAAGGCATTACGGTTATGCCGCTGATTGGTACAATTGATACAGAACGTGCCAAACAGATAATGGAGAACCTGTTGACTGGCGTTGTTAAGCATAGATCTGAAGTTGTCCTTATCGATATAACGGGTGTGCCTGTCGTGGATACCATGGTTGCTCATCATATCATTCAGGCAGCGGAAGCAGTCCGATTAGTGGGTGCAAAATGTATACTCTGCGGCATTCGCCCTGAAATAGCTCAAACAATCGTTAACCTAGGAATTAATTTAAATGAAGTGATTACAAAAAATACATTGAAAAAAGGGATAGAAGTTGCGTTGGAATTAACGAGCCGTAAGATCGTAAAGGTGGAGGGATAAGTATGAGGATTCCGATATTAAAGCTTTATGACTGCTTGTTAGTCTCTATACAGTGGGAATTGGATGATGAGACAGCCCTTCAATTTCAAGAGGATTTATTGCATAAGATTCATGAAACAAGCGCGAATGGCGTAGTTATAGATATTACCTCAATAGATTTTATAGATTCCTTTATCGCAAAGGTATTAGGCGATGTCTTTAGCATGTCTAAGCTTATGGGGGCCAAGGTTGTAATTACGGGGATCCAGCCTGCTGTTGCAATAACATTAATTGAACTGGGAATTAGTCTCGATGATGTTCTGACAGCATTAGATCTAGAGAAAGGCCTGGAGAAATTACAACAGGAATTGGGGGATTAAAGAATGGAGTTCCAATCCTGCGTAAAAATCATAAATGAATGGGACATCGTAGCTGCAAGGCAGCTCGGAAGAAATGTCGCTAAAGAGTTGGGGTTCGGCACTGTAGACCAGGCAAGGATCACAACGGCTATAAGCGAATTGGCCCGAAATATATACCTATATGCTGGACAAGGCAGTGTTAGCATAGAGAAGCCAAATAAAAATGGGAAGTCAGGATTGAAAATCATTGCAGAGGACAAAGGGCCGGGAATTGAGGATATCCGGAAAGTCATGGAAGATGGATATACCACCTCAGGGGGACTGGGGGCAGGCCTTCCGGGAGTCAAACGTTTAATGGATGACTTCGATATTGAATCGATACCAGGTGAAGGGACTAAGATTGTCGCTACGAAATGGCTCCGTTAGGGGGGGACTATGGATATTAGGGAGAACATGGAGAAAAAGTATCATGAGGCGCTTTCTACTTATCTTAAAGACCAAAATGAGCAAGCACTCTACCAAGGGCAAAAGATTAGCCGCCTACATATTAAATACAATATATCTCCTGAAGAAATCATCAGTATGCATAAAAATAACTTAATGGAACTTTACCCGGAATTACCGGGAAAAGTATTGGATTCTTTCGATTTTTTGCTGGAAGTCATGATGGGCTATGGCATAGCATACCGTGAACATCAAAGCCTTAGACATCAACAGCAGGAACTGAAAACGGAAATTGAGATTGCGGCAAACGTTCAACATACTCTTTTGGAAACGGAAATTCCTGATATCAAAGCTCTTGAAATTGGGGCGATCAGTGTTCCGGCCAGACAGATGAATGGAGATTATTATCATTTTGTTCAAGATGAAAATGAGCGAATCGGGGTAGGGATAGCTGATGTCATAGGAAAAGGCATTCCTGCTGCATTGTGCATGTCGATGATTAAATATGCGATGGATAGTCTTCCGGAGCATCGACATGAACCGAAAAGCGTGCTTGAGAGTTTGAACCGTGTTGTGGAGCATAATGTGGATCCAAGCATGTTCATAACCATGTTCTATGGTTTATATGATCCGCATGACAGGCAATTTTCCTATGCTTCAGCTGGACATGAACCTGGATTTTACTATGATGCCGCTACAGGTACATTCAGCGATTTGGATGCAAAAGGTTTGTTGCTTGGAGTTGATAAAAAAACAAGGTATCGCCAATATGAAAAAACGGTGAATGGCGGAGACATGATCATTTTATTATCTGATGGAGTAACGGAGTGCCGGACGAATGATGGGTTCATAGAAAGGGAAACGCTTATTGGTTTCATTAAAAAGAATATGCACTTACAAGCCCAGGAAATGGTGAATAATATATATAAGCAATTGGAGAAAATGCAGAACTTCCAACTGCGGGATGATTTCACATTAATAATTTTAAAATCAAATGTTTAGTATTGTTTCCGCTGGGTATAGATATAAGAAAGATGAGCATTTAAAGAGGTGGGTCAAGGATGAATATAACTGTAGATGTTAATGAATTAAATACTGAATTTATTGTAAAACTAAAAGGTGAAATCGATGCCTATACTGCACCAAAACTAAGGGAATCACTATTTCCGATTTCAGAGCAGGACAATGTTTCGATTACTATTGATTTAACCGAAGTTTCCTATATGGATAGTACGGGACTTGGGGTATTTGTCGGTGCTTTTAAAAGCGTAAGGGCACATAATGGCGAATTCACTTTAGTTGGGTTATCAGAAAGGTTACGACGTTTATTTGATATTACTGGTCTTGCAGATATCATTGATATAAAAAGTGGTACAGAGGGTGGGTTAGAATGAGTCAAGTATATGATTACATCGAAATGAAAATACCTGCAAAACCGGAATTCATCGGTGTCATTCGTTTAACGCTTTCTGGAATAGGTAGCCGGATGGGGTTTGCGTATGATGAAATTGAGGATTTGAAAATCGCTACCAGTGAGGCTTGTACAAATGCAGTACAGCATGCATATAAGGATTCCGAAAAAGGTGAAGTGAAAGTGAGTTTCGGGCTTTATCCTGACCGTTTGGAGGTCATGGTTTCTGATAGCGGTAAGAGCTGTAATTTCGAAGAGGTTCGCCAAGGGCTCGGTCCATACGAAAATGGACAAAAAGTCGAACTCTTGAGAGAAGGAGGCTTGGGTCTTTACCTCATTGAAACTCTGATGGATGATGTGAAAATTCATCAGCATGACGGGGTTACAGTATTTATGACTAAGTTTTTAGAAGGAGAGCAGGTGGAGATGGATGCAAAAACAGTCTCAACCTAATCAGGCACAAAGAGAACAGGTAAATGAATGGATTAGAGCTTATCAGCAAGACCAAGATGATGAAGCACAGAGCAATCTAGTCATCCATTATAAAAGTTTGGTTGAAACAATCTCCCGTAAGTACGCGAAAGGAAAATCGTTTCAGGAGGATATCTCCCAGGTCGGCATGATTGGTTTATTAGGTGCCATCCGACGATATGATGAATCCTTTGGTAAGAGCTTTGAGGCATTTGCCGTCCCTACTATAATTGGGGAAATCAAAAGGTTCTTGCGTGACAAAACTTGGAGTGTCCATGTGCCAAGAAGAATAAAGGAACTTGGTCCAAAAATCAGGGTGACTGTCGAGGAATTAACAACGACACTTCATCGTTCACCAAGAATAGATGAAATAGCCGATTGTATAGGAGTGACTGAAGAAGAAGTTTTAGAAGCGATGGAAATGGGAAAAAGCTATCAAGCTTTATCTGTTGATCATTCTATTGAGGCGGACTCTGATGGCGGTACTGTCACATTACTTGATATATTCGGTAATGTCGATGAAGGTTTTGAAAAGGTCAATCAGCGCCTCGTGCTCGAAAAGGTGCTGCATGTGTTAAGTGACCGTGAAAAGATGATCATTCAACATACTTATTTAGAAAATTTAAGTCAAAAAGAAGCTGGCGATAAACTTGGAATTTCTCAAATGCATGTGTCGAGACTCCAGCGACGCGCGATCAAGAAACTTCAAGAAGCGATTAATGCTGAAAACTCGGAGTTAATTCAGTGATCAAAGATATTCTGAGGGGAGAAAGAATTGAAGTCCTTGTCTCTCAATCCTCAAAAAACGGGATGGTTTATTGTGGTGATGATTACTTCTTTCTTCATACGAAAGAGTACTTTGTGTGTGTACTGGCTGATGGGCTAGGTAGCGGGAAAAACGCTTACGAATCTTCCCATGCAGTCATCGAGGAAGTAAAACGTAATCATGAGTTGGATGTAGAATCACTAATGGCAGTGTGTAATCAAGTTTTAATCGATAAGCGGGGGGCCGCCGTTTCCATTTTGAAGATATTTTATGACAAGAATGAATTTGTATACAGTTCAGTGGGTAACATCCGCTTTTTCCTGTATAATCCAAGCGACGACAAACTAGTTTACCCTCTACCTGTTACAGGGTATTTATCCGGCAGGAAACAAAAATACCGGACGCAGAGCTACAAATTTGAACCAAATGCAAAATTCATTCTTCATTCCGATGGTTTAGAACTTAAGGGAGCTAAATCTTTTTTAAAAAGGCTGGTCCCTATCGATAAGAACGCCAAATGCATTTTAGAAAGCAGTCCAACAACTGCAGATGATACAACTTTCATTTTAGGAAGCTTACTTTCGTCGTAATTCGGAAGTGAGCTTTTTTGTGTTGAATTCGCAACTTCATCTCTCATTTGCTAGACTATATATATAAGATCAAAAGGTTGGGGGTAAACATAATGATCGTTGTAGAAGATACATTAAAAGAATTGATTAAACAAATATCCAATGAGCTAACTTTGAAAAATCATCAAGTTCAAAACGTCATACAGATGCTGCAAGAGGGGAATACTGTTCCCTTTATTGCCCGATATAGAAAAGAAATGACAGGTTCACTTGATGAAGTGCAGATTCGATCCATCATGGAAAGGTGGAACTACCTGGAAAACTTAGGCCAGAGGAAAGCGGAAGTTACGCGTTCGATTGGTGAACAGGGGAAATTGACGGAAGAATTAAAAAGGCAAATCGAGAAGGCGACAAAACTGCAGGAAGTCGAAGATTTATACAGGCCATTCAAGCAAAAAAGGAGAACGAAAGCGACGGTCGCTAAAGAAAAGGGTCTTGAACCACTGGCTACTTGGCTTCTTGAATGTCAAATCCATGCTCGAGTTAGCGAAAAAGCCACTGAATTCGTATCCGCAGAAAAAGAAGTTCCTTCTATTGAAGAGGCTATTGCAGGAGCGCAGGATATCATAGCAGAACATATTTCCGATGATGCAGAATTAAGGAAGTGGATAAGGGCTGAAATTTTCAAAGCTGGAAAAATAATTTCGACTGTGAAAAATGAGGAGAAGGACGAGAAAAGAATCTTCGAGATGTACTATGAATATGAGGAGCCGGTTCAAAGGATCGTACCCCATCGGGTTTTGGCACTTAATAGAGGTGAAAAGGAAGAGGTTTTACGAATATCCATTCAGCCTCGTACGGAAATCATAATTGGTCATTTGGAACGGAAAATCATTAAAAATAACAAATCTGAAGCCCAAGATGTTCTTAAATCGGCAATTGAAGATGGACTTAAGCGTTTGATCATGCCCTCGGTGGAACGGGAAATCAGAAAAGAGCTGACGGAAAAAGCTGAGGATCAAGCTATCCATATTTTCTCTGAAAACCTCCGGAACCTGCTCTTGCAGCCTCCGCTTAAAGGGAAAGTGGTCCTCGCTCTCGATCCGGCATATCGGACGGGCTGTAAGTTGGCTGTCATTGATGAAACGGGAAAGGTACTGGATATCAGTGTAATCTATCCGCATCCTCCTGTTGCGAAGTTTAATGCTGCCCGGGAAAAAACAATCGAAATACTTCAGCGGTTCTCAGTTGAGATTGTGGCAATCGGCAACGGGACGGCATCACGTGAATCAGAGCAATTCATCGCAGATATTCTAAAAGAAGTGAACGGGAATATTTCATATATTATTGTTAATGAAGCGGGAGCCAGTGTGTATTCAGCCTCGGATATTGCCCGTGAAGAGTTTCCGGATCTTCAAGTAGAGCAGAGAAGCGCCGTATCAATTGGCAGAAGGCTCCAAGATCCCCTTGCCGAACTTGTTAAAATCGATCCTCAATCCGTGGGGGTAGGACAGTATCAACATGATGTGTCCCAGAAAAAGTTAACGGAATCCCTCACCTTTGTAGTAGAAACAGCTGTTAACCAGGTGGGCGTGAACGTCAATACCGCTTCATCGTCACTATTACAATATGTAGCTGGTTTATCAAAATCGGTTGCTCAAAATATTGTGAAGAAAAGGGAAGTGGAAGGGAAGTTTTCAAGCAGGAAGGAATTAAAGAAGATTCCCCGCCTTGGTGCCAAAACATATGAACAATGCATAGGGTTCCTGCGTATCATTAATGGAGATGAGCCTTTGGATCAAACTGCGATACATCCTGAGAACTACAGTGCCGTGAATAAATTGTTGAAGAAAATGGGATTCACATCTGTGGATTTAGGCAGTGATGCACTTAATGAAGAATTAAGGAAACTAAATCCGGCCGAGTTAGTCAATGAATTGGAAATTGGGGAAATTACGATTCAAGATATCATTGATGATTTGATGAAACCGGGAAGAGATCCTCGGGATGAATTATCAAAACCACTGCTTAAGCAGGATGTACTGAAAATGGAGGATCTACAAACTGGGATGGAATTACAAGGCACAGTGAGGAATGTTGTGGATTTCGGTGCGTTTGTGGACATTGGTGTCAAACAGGATGGACTGGTGCATATTTCTAAACTAAGCAACCGGTTTGTAAAACACCCATTGGATATAGTTGCCGTTGGGGATGTTGTGACGGTTTGGGTAGAACTGGTCGACTCTCAAAAGCAAAGGGTTTCCTTAACTATGCTCGAGCCAAAGAATCAAATCTAGCCTATGGAAAGCTCCTTCTATATTAGAAGGGGTTTTTTTAGCGAAGCGAATGTATGTTATATTTCGAACAAGTTGAATCTATAACCGGAGACTTTCTTTTTTTTGATAAAAAAACCAACATTGATTCAACATCTTCACTTGATAATAATCCTTTTCATAAAAGGCTTTACGTATTTGATTCTGGAACCAATTAGGCATAGCTTTTCCTCCCTTAGTTTCCTATTGTATTATTAGTCTATGTTATAATGGGTTGTCATGTTACCAAGGAAAGGGAGGGGGAGATGGATAATCTGCAATTGCAAAAACTAGTCGAAGAAATTTCGTTGAAAGACTTTAAAAAGACCTTTAACCACGTAGCCACTTTTAATCCGCGTCTCCGAACTACAGGAGGACGATACTTGCTGCGTTCACACAATATAGAAATCAATAAGAAGTATCTTGATGAACGCGGTGTGGAAGAAATGATTGGCATCATAAAACATGAATTGTGCCATTATCATCTGCACATCGAGAAGAAAGGGTATCAGCATCGTGATGCGGACTTTAAGCAATTACTTAAAAAAGTCGGGGCACCGAGATTTTGTGAGCCACTCCCATCAAACCAAGTAAAGAGAAAGATGAATACTATTCAATATAAATGTGAAGACTGTCAGCAGGTGTATGTAAGAAAAAAACGAATCGACACTACCCGTTTCGTTTGTGGTAAATGTCGTGGAACGTTGATTTACCAAGGGTTCAAGGAAGAAAAAACAAAAATATAAAAAAACACAAAAGAACCCTTGACTTTAGGTTGCAACCTCTTTATAATCATAAGAGTCGACAAGATAACAACTTGTTCTTCACGACAAACACTAAGGTCCTTGAGCGTGAAAAAGGAACCCAATTTTCATTATTCCGCAGTAGCTCAGTGGTAGAGCATTCGGCTGTTAACCGAACGGTCGTAGGTTCGAGTCCTACCTGCGGAGCCATTTTTTGGGGAAGTACTCAAGAGGCTGAAGAGGCGCCCCTGCTAAGGGTGTAGGTCGCGTAAGCGGCGCGAGGGTTCAAATCCCTCCTTCTCCGCCAGTTACACATTTTATCAAGGCCCATTGGTCAAGCGGTTAAGACACCGCCCTTTCACGGCGGTAACACGGGTTCGAATCCCGTATGGGTCACTTTCTAATAATGCTGGTCCCGTGGTGTAGCGGTTAACATGCCTGCCTGTCACGCAGGAGATCGCGGGTTCGATTCCCGTCGGGACCGCCATTTTTTTTAAAAAATACTTGCTAAAATAATATTGTGGTGATATAATATTAACCTGGCTGTTAATTAGTATTTGATTAGTGGGCTATAGCCAAGCGGTAAGGCAACGGATTTTGATTCCGTCATGCGAAGGTTCGATCCCTTCTAGCCCAGCCATTTTCATTTGGAGCCATTAGCTCAGTTGGTAGAGCATCTGACTTTTAATCAGAGGGTCGAAGGTTCGAATCCTTCATGGCTCACCATTTATTTTCGCGGGTGTGGCGGAATTGGCAGACGCACCAGACTTAGGATCTGGCGCCGCAAGGCGTGGGGGTTCAAGTCCCTTCACCCGCACTGATATTTTTCTTCTTGACATCAAGTTGAAAAGGTGTTAAGCTTACAAAGTCGCTTTCGCGGTCGTGGCGGAATGGCAGACGCGCTAGGTTGAGGGCCTAGTGGGGGAAACCCCGTGGAGGTTCGACTCCTCTCGGCCGCACCAATAACATCATAGAAATTAGCGCCCGTAGCTCAATTGGATAGAGCATCTGACTACGAATCAGAAGGTTGTAGGTTCGACTCCCGCCGGGCGCACCATATTTTACGGGAAGTAGCTCAGCTTGGTAGAGCACTTGGTTTGGGACCAAGGGGTCGCAGGTTCGAATCCTGTCTTCCCGACCATTCTTTCTGAAAATATCTTAAAAATTAAATGCGGGTGTAGTTTAGTGGTAAAACCTCAGCCTTCCAAGCTGATGATGAGAGTTCGATTCTCTTCACCCGCTCCATTATTATTATTGCTCTTTGAAAACTGAACAAAACAAAGCGCCAACGTTAAATTTTAAGTGAGCACACACTATCAAAAAAGCAAAATGAGCAAGTCAAACATTTCTTCGGAGAGTTTGATCCTGGCTCAGGACGAACGCTGGCGGCGTGCCTAATACATGCAAGTCGAGCGAATCGATGGGAGCTTGCTCCCTGAGATTAGCGGCGGACGGGTGAGTAACACGTGGGCAACCTGCCTATAAGACTGGGATAACTTCGGGAAACCGGAGCTAATACCGGATACGTTCTTTTCTCGCATGAGAGAAGATGGAAAGACGGTTTCGGCTGTCACTTATAGATGGGCCCGCGGCGCATTAGCTAGTTGGTGAGGTAATGGCTCACCAAGGCGACGATGCGTAGCCGACCTGAGAGGGTGATCGGCCACACTGGGACTGAGACACGGCCCAGACTCCTACGGGAGGCAGCAGTAGGGAATCTTCCGCAATGGACGAAAGTCTGACGGAGCAACGCCGCGTGAACGAAGAAGGCCTTCGGGTCGTAAAGTTCTGTTGTTAGGGAAGAACAAGTACCAGAGTAACTGCTGGTACCTTGACGGTACCTAACCAGAAAGCCACGGCTAACTACGTGCCAGCAGCCGCGGTAATACGTAGGTGGCAAGCGTTGTCCGGAATTATTGGGCGTAAAGCGCGCGCAGGTGGTTCTTTAAGTCTGATGTGAAAGCCCACGGCTCAACCGTGGAGGGTCATTGGAAACTGGGGAACTTGAGTGCAGAAGAGGAAAGTGGAATTCCAAGTGTAGCGGTGAAATGCGTAGAGATTTGGAGGAACACCAGTGGCGAAGGCGACTTTCTGGTCTGTAACTGACACTGAGGCGCGAAAGCGTGGGGAGCAAACAGGATTAGATACCCTGGTAGTCCACGCCGTAAACGATGAGTGCTAAGTGTTAGAGGGTTTCCGCCCTTTAGTGCTGCAGCTAACGCATTAAGCACTCCGCCTGGGGAGTACGGCCGCAAGGCTGAAACTCAAAGGAATTGACGGGGGCCCGCACAAGCGGTGGAGCATGTGGTTTAATTCGAAGCAACGCGAAGAACCTTACCAGGTCTTGACATCCTCTGACAACCCTAGAGATAGGGCTTTCCCCTTCGGGGGACAGAGTGACAGGTGGTGCATGGTTGTCGTCAGCTCGTGTCGTGAGATGTTGGGTTAAGTCCCGCAACGAGCGCAACCCTTGATCTTAGTTGCCAGCATTCAGTTGGGCACTCTAAGGTGACTGCCGGTGACAAACCGGAGGAAGGTGGGGATGACGTCAAATCATCATGCCCCTTATGACCTGGGCTACACACGTGCTACAATGGATGGTACAAAGGGCTGCAAACCTGCGAAGGTAAGCGAATCCCATAAAGCCATTCTCAGTTCGGATTGTAGGCTGCAACTCGCCTACATGAAGCCGGAATCGCTAGTAATCGCGGATCAGCATGCCGCGGTGAATACGTTCCCGGGCCTTGTACACACCGCCCGTCACACCACGAGAGTTTGTAACACCCGAAGTCGGTGAGGTAACCTTTATGGAGCCAGCCGCCTAAGGTGGGACAGATGATTGGGGTGAAGTCGTAACAAGGTAGCCGTATCGGAAGGTGCGGCTGGATCACCTCCTTTCTAAGGATAATTACGAGAGCGCTTTTGTTTTGTTCAGTTTTGAATGAGTAATTCATTCAGATAGGGAAGAAAAACATCACGATGTGATGGATTCTTTCTGCTTTGTTCCTTGAAAACTAGATAATAGATAGAAGGCAATTAATTTTTTTCAAAGCATCTGTAAGATCTTTTTAACGGTTAAGTTAGAAAGGGCGCACGGTGGATGCCTTGGCACTAGGAGCCGATGAAGGACGGGACTAACACCGATATGCTTCGGGGAGCTGTAAGTAAGCTTTGATCCGGAGATTTCCGAATGGGGAAACCCACTGTTCGTAATGGAACAGTATCTTTACCTGAATACATAGGGTACTGAAGGCAGACCCGGGGAACTGAAACATCTAAGTACCCGGAGGAAGAGAAAGCAAATGCGATTTCCTGAGTAGCGGCGAGCGAAACGGAATTAGCCCAAACCAAGAGGCTTGCCTCTTGGGGTTGTAGGACACTCAACATGGAGTTACAAAGGAACGGGGTAAATGAAGTGACCTGGAAAGGTCCGTCAAAGAAGGTAAAAACCCTGTAGTTGAAACTTCGTTCCCTCCTGAGTGGATCCTGAGTACGGCGGGACACGAGAAATCCCGTCGGAAGCAGGGAGGACCATCTCCCAAGGCTAAATACTCCCTAGTGACCGATAGTGAACCAGTACCGTGAGGGAAAGGTGAAAAGCACCCCGGAAGGGGAGTGAAATAGATCCTGAAACCGTGTGCCTACAAGTAGTCAAAGCCCGTTAATGGGTAATGGCGTGCCTTTTGTAGAATGAACCGGCGAGTTACGATTTCATGCGAGGTTAAGTTGATAAGACGGAGCCGCAGCGAAAGCGAGTCTGAATAGGGCGAATGAGTATGAGGTCGTAGACCCGAAACCAGGTGATCTACCCATGTCCAGGGTGAAGTTCAGGTAACACTGAATGGAGGCCCGAACCCACGCACGTTGAAAAGTGCGGGGATGAGGTGTGGGTAGCGGAGAAATTCCAATCGAACCTGGAGATAGCTGGTTCTCTCCGAAATAGCTTTAGGGCTAGCCTCAAGATGAGAGTATTGGAGGTAGAGCACTGATTGGACTAGGGGCCCCCAACGGGTTACCGAATTCAGTCAAACTCCGAATGCCAAATACTTATTCTTGGGAGTCAGACTGCGAGTGATAAGATCCGTAGTCGAAAGGGAAACAGCCCAGACCACCAGCTAAGGTCCCAAAGTATACGTTAAGTGGAAAAGGATGTGGAGTTGCTTAGACAACCAGGATGTTGGCTCAGAAGCAGCCACCATTTAAAGAGTGCGTAATAGCTCACTGGTCGAGTGACTCCGCGCCGAAAATGTACCGGGGCTAAACGTATCACCGAAGCTGTGGATTGACACCATTAGGTGTCGATGGTAGGAGAGCGTTCTAAGGGCGTTGAAGTCAGACCGGAAGGACTGGTGGAGCGCTTAGAAGTGAGAATGCCGGTATGAGTAGCGAAAGAAGGGTGAGAATCCCTTCCACCGAATGCCTAAGGTTTCCTGAGGAAGGCTCGTCCGCTCAGGGTTAGTCGGGACCTAAGCCGAGGCCGAAAGGCGTAGGCGATGGACAACAGGTTGATATTCCTGTACCACCTATACATCGTTTGAACGATGGGGGGACGCAGAAGGATAGGGTAAGCGCGCTGTTGGATATGCGCGTCCAAGCAGTTAGGCCGGAAACGAGGCAAATCCCGTTTCCATTAAGGCGGAGCTGTGATGGCGAGGGAAATATAGTACCGAAGTTCCTGATTCCACGCTGCCAAGAAAAGCCTCTAGTGAGATGTAAGGTGCCCGTACCGCAAACCGACACAGGTAGGCGAGGAGAGAATCCTAAGGTGTGCGAGAGAACTCTCGTTAAGGAACTCGGCAAAATGACCCCGTAACTTCGGGAGAAGGGGTGCTTTTTAGGGTGAATAGCCCGGAAAAGCCGCAGTGAATAGGCCCAGGCGACTGTTTAGCAAAAACACAGGTCTCTGCGAAGCCGCAAGGCGAAGTATAGGGGCTGACACCTGCCCGGTGCTGGAAGGTTAAGGGGAGAGGTTAGCGCAAGCGAAGCTTTGAACCGAAGCCCCAGTAAACGGCGGCCGTAACTATAACGGTCCTAAGGTAGCGAAATTCCTTGTCGGGTAAGTTCCGACCCGCACGAAAGGTGTAACGATCTGGGCACTGTCTCAACGAGAGACTCGGTGAAATTATAGTACCTGTGAAGATGCAGGTTACCCGCGACAGGACGGAAAGACCCCGTGGAGCTTTACTGCAGCCTGATATTGAATTTTGGTACAGCTTGTACAGGATAGGTAGGAGCCTGAGAAGCCGGAGCGCTAGCTTCGGTGGAGGCGTTGGTGGGATACTACCCTGGCTGTATTGAAATTCTAACCCGCGCCCCTTATCGGGGTGGGAGACAGTGTCAGGTGGGCAGTTTGACTGGGGCGGTCGCCTCCTAAAGAGTAACGGAGGCGCCCAAAGGTTCCCTCAGAATGGTTGGAAATCATTCGTAGAGTGTAAAGGCACAAGGGAGCTTGACTGCGAGACCTACAAGTCGAGCAGGGACGAAAGTCGGGCTTAGTGATCCGGTGGTTCCGCATGGAAGGGCCATCGCTCAACGGATAAAAGCTACCCCGGGGATAACAGGCTTATCTCCCCCAAGAGTCCACATCGACGGGGAGGTTTGGCACCTCGATGTCGGCTCATCGCATCCTGGGGCTGTAGTCGGTCCCAAGGGTTGGGCTGTTCGCCCATTAAAGCGGTACGCGAGCTGGGTTCAGAACGTCGTGAGACAGTTCGGTCCCTATCCGTCGCGGGCGCAGGAAATTTGAGAGGAGCTGTCCTTAGTACGAGAGGACCGGGATGGACGCACCGCTGGTGTACCAGTTGTCTTGCCAAAGGCATAGCTGGGTAGCTACGTGCGGACGGGATAAGTGCTGAAAGCATCTAAGCATGAAGCCCCCCTCAAGATGAGATTTCCCATGGCGCAAGCTAGTAAGATCCCTGAAAGATGATCAGGTTGATAGGTCAGAGGTGGAAGCGTGGCGACATGTGGAGCTGACTGATACTAATAGATCGAGGACTTAACCAACGCTTTTTAAAAAATGAAATACCTTCTTATTATCTAGTTTTGAAGGAATGAAAATTTCTTCTTGCATTTTGATCTCATACATGATATGATAATGAATGTACTGAAAAAAGATTAAATGTTTGGTGGCGATAGCGAAGAGGTCACACCCGTTCCCATTCCGAACACGGCAGTTAAGCTCTTCAGCGCCAATGGTAGTTGGGGGTTTCCCCCTGTGAGAGTAGGACGCCGCCAAGCTATAATCTTCGTATCCTTTTTGAGAAAATGGGAATACTAAATTTATAAAAGTAGCATTTATACCGTCGCGGGGTGGAGCAGTCCGGTAGCTCGTCGGGCTCATAACCCGAAGGTCGCAGGTTCAAATCCTGTCCCCGCAATCATGAAAAAAACGAAACTTAGGTTTCGTTTTTTTGTTTTATCCGAAATTCGAATAATTATGTCCCTAACTTATTTGTTTCTTCTTTTGAAACAAGGTAAACTACATATAGAATGGTTATTGTTCCATAATACTGCGTTTATGGTTCTCTTGATATGAACTATAGGACGTTTTCCTAATAATGATAAAGGTGATTGATATATGCAACATTTTGAATGGATTTCTCAGGGTGAAGAAGAAACAGCGCAATTTGCGCATGAATTGGCACAAAAACTTTCGAGTGGTGATGTACTTGCTTTAGAAGGTGACCTGGGTGCAGGAAAAACGGCATTCACAAAAGGGCTAGCTAAAGGATTAGGTGTAACTAGAGTTGTAAATAGCCCTACTTTTACAATAATAAAGGAATACATCGGGCGACTGCCTTTATATCATATGGATGTATATCGGGTAAGTGAATCAGAAGATGATTTAGGCTTTGATGAATATTTTGAAGGTGATGGTGTGACTGTCGTTGAATGGGCCCATTTAATAAAGGATCATCTCCCGGATGAAATCTTGACCATATATATTTATCGTCTTAGTGATACAAGCAGGCGTATTGTCTTAGAGGCCAAAGGCGAACGATATGTAACGTTATGTAAGGAGATTATTTGATGAAGGTTTTAGCTATAGATACATCGAATTTTACATTAGGGATTGCACTGGTAAACGGGAGTCAAGTAATTGGTGAGTATACGACGAACCTAAAGAAAAATCATTCGGTTCGGGTAATGCCAGCAATTGAAACGCTGCTAAGTGATTGTGATACTAATCCTAAGGAATTGACTAAGATAGTGGTCGCTCAAGGTCCAGGCTCCTATACAGGTGTCAGGATTGGTGTGACGATTGCGAAAACCTTGGCATGGACGCTTCAGATTCCGTTATCAGGTGTATCCAGTTTGGAAGTATTAGCAGCCAATGGACGTTATTTTAACGGGTTGATATCTCCCTTGTTCGATGCAAGAAGAGGGCAGATTTATACTGGATTATATGAAATGGAAAACGATTTGTTAAAAACAGTCATGGAAGATTGTAATATTCTATCCTCTGAGTGGGCGATCCGATTGAAGGAATTAAATCGTCCCGTTTTATTTGTTGGTCAAGATGTGGATATCCATCGGGATGCTATTACGGATGCATTGGGCAATTTAGCAGTATTTGCTCCGGTACAGTCCTTTAACTCAAGACCAAGCGAACTTGCTTTCATTGGTCTTGAGAAGGACGAAGTGGATGTTCACCAGTTTGTACCGAATTATATTCGCATGGCTGAAGCAGAAGCTAAGTGGCTTGAACAGCAGGGGAAATAAAAAAGGAAAGCGACCGATTATTATGAGTAAAACATTGACGTTCCGAAAGATGAAAACGGAAGATATCGACCAAGTGCTTAACGTGGAAAAGCAGTCCTTTACATTGCCTTGGAGCCGGGAAGCCTTTTTTAATGAATTGAATCATAATCAATATGCTGTGTACATGGTGATAGAGGATGAGGGGAAAATTGCCGGTTATTGCGGTGCGTGGATCGTCATTGATGAATCGCACATTACCAATATTGCTATTTTACCTGAATACCGTGGGCAAAAGCTTGGAGAAGCTTTGCTCAGGAAGATGATTGAAATCTCCATTGCGATGGGTGTGGTGAGGATGACGCTTGAGGTCCGTGTCAGTAATGCAGTGGCCATTTCACTTTACGAAAAACTAGGTTTCCAAATGGGTGGAATCCGGAAAAATTATTATACAGATAATCAAGAAGATGCTTATGTTATGTGGGTGAATTTTTAATGAAAACAGATCAACTTATATTAGGAATTGAAACCAGCTGCGACGAAACTGCGGCAGCTGTCATAAAAAATGGAACAGAAATACTGAGCAATGTCGTGGCTTCACAAATAGAAAGCCATAAACGTTTTGGCGGTGTCGTCCCCGAAATAGCTTCCCGTCACCATGTAGAGCAAATTACGATTGTTCTTGAAGAGGCACTGCTCCAGGCAGGTGTGACATATGAAGATTTGGATGCCATTGCCGTTACAGAAGGCCCCGGACTTGTAGGGGCACTATTAATAGGCGTGAATGCAGCTAAGGCTGTAGCTTTCGCACATGGAATCCCGATTGTTGGTACGCATCATATTGCGGGCCATATCTATGCAAATAGACTTATTCAGGAAATCCAATATCCTGCCCTTTCTTTAGTCGTTTCGGGAGGTCATACGGAATTGGTGCTTTTAGAAGAACCGGGTTCTTTCAAGGTGATAGGGGAGACGCGGGATGATGCAGCAGGAGAGGCGTATGATAAAGTGGCTCGAACTTTGGGGCTCCCTTATCCTGGTGGACCGCATATAGATAGGCTTGCGCAAGAAGGCTCACCAACTTTGAAACTGCCCCGAGCATGGTTGGATGGCAGCTATGACTTTTCTTTCAGCGGGTTGAAATCAGCAGTAATCAACACTTTGCATAATGCAGAACAGCGCGGGGAAGAAATTGAACCTAAAGATTTAGCGGCAAGTTTCCAAGCAAGCGTGATAGAAGTGCTTGTTATGAAAGCTGTAAAGGCTGCAAAGGAATATAATGTGAAGCAGGTACTGCTTGCTGGAGGAGTTGCGGCAAATAAAGGCCTGAGGGAAGCGTTAACGGAAGCTTTTAAGGATTTACCTATGGATATATCGATTCCGCCCCTCTACCTTTGTACGGACAATGCGGCCATGATCGGTGCTGCTGGCAGTGTCATGTTTGAAAAAGGAAAGCGCTCTGGATTGGATTTGAACGGAAATCCTGGATTGGATATAGAAGCATTTTGATTGACGAGAAGGCAGGATTCCGAACTTCGGCATCCTGCCTTTTTATCGTGTTTAATAAAAAAATAGAATATTCTGTGGATAAAGTTTTTTTGATAATCATACTGGGTGTGTATAAATGGGTGGTTTTGTGGATAAGTGGATATGTTTCTGTGGATAATGTGTATAACTCAAATTAATGCCTAGTGAACGGTAAGTAATTTGTTAACAAGTTTGTGGATAACTTTCTGAACCATTTTACATGAAAAAGAAAAGACCGAGTCATTTGACTCGGTCAATTGTCATTCTTCCAGCTCAGCCCATTCTTCGAGAAGCCGGTCCAATTTTTCCTGTGCTTTATCAAGCTTTGTTTGGACTTCCATTACTTTCTCATGATCTTGGAAAACATTTGGGTCACAAAGAAGTTCATTATACTCGTTTATTTCGGTTTCAAGAAGCTCCATGGCAGCCTCGATATCCTCAATGCGCCGTTTTCGCTGACGTTCGGCTTTTTTTGCTTCTTTATCGATTTTATAATTTGTTTTTTCTACGAATACATCTAAGGTTTTCGCTTGATTCTCCTGTTCAAGTGCTTTGATTTCCGCTTGCTCCTGTTTCTTCTCCACATAGTAATCATAATCACCGAGGAATTCTTCGTTGCCGTCTTTGGAGAGCTCGATCACTTTCGTTGCTATCCGATTAATGAAATAACGGTCATGTGAAACGAAAAGAATAGTTCCCGGATAATCGATCAATGCGTTTTCAAGCACCAATTTACTATCGAGGTCTAAATGGTTCGTTGGTTCATCAAGAATTAAAAAGTTCCCTTTTTCCATCATCATTTTGGCTAGAGCAAGCCGGGCCTTTTCGCCGCCGCTTAGTGTGGAAACGGTTTTTAAAACATCGTCCCCGCTAAAAAGGAAATTACCGAGTACGGTGCGTATGTCCTTTTCCGGTTTAAGGGGATAGTCATCCCATAATTCATTGAGTACGCGTTTATTGGAAACAAGGTTAGCCTGTTCCTGATCGTAGTAACTGACTTCGACGTTCGTTCCGAAACGGAAATCCCCGGAAAGTGCAGGCAGTCTAGAGATGATCGTTTTCAATAACGTTGATTTTCCAACGCCATTTGGGCCAACAAGAGCTATGCTCTCTCCTTTTGTCATCCGGGAATTTATATTTTTTGATACCATTTCCCCTTCATAGCCGATAGCCAGGTCCTGAAGGTGAAGCACTTCATTTCCGCTTTGCTTTTCAATCTGGAATGAAAAATTTGCGGATTTTTCATCACCTTGCGGCTTGTCCAATACATCCATCTTTTCGAGCTGTTTGCGTCTGCTTTGTGCTCTTTTCGTGGTGGAAGCCCTTGTGATATTGCGTTGGACAAAGTCGCGAAGCTTTTCGATTTCCCCTTGTTGTTTCTCGAAAAGCTTCATGTCCCGCTCATAATCTTCCGCTTTGCCCTCTAGGTAAGAACTATAATTACCATAGTATTTTTTCATGTTGTTCCGGGAAATTTCATATACCTGGTTTACGACCTTATCTAGAAAATAGCGGTCATGGGAAACAATAAGAACAGCTCCTTGGTAGCCTTGTAAATATTGCTCAAGCCAAGAGAGCGTTTCGATATCCAAATGGTTCGTTGGCTCATCCAGAATCAATATATCCGGTTTCCTTAAAAGCAGTTTCCCTAAAGCAAGTCTAGTTTTTTGCCCACCGCTTAAAGTGGAAATTGGGGTAGAATAGTCAAAGTCAGCAAACTGAAGTCCATGCAATACGGAACGGATATCCGCTTCATATTGATAACCGCCCTTTTCTTTGAATGCTACCATCAAAGTGTCATATTCATTCAACACTTTTTGGTAAATTACTTCGTTTTCAAAGATGTCAGGTCTGGCCATATCGGCCTCAAGGCGACGCAGTTCTTTTTCTTGCTCTATAAGGTCCTTGAATACTGTCAGCATCTCATCCCAAATGGTAAGTTCCGATTCCAGTCCCGTATCCTGGGCCATATAGCCGATGGTGACGCCTTTTGGTTTGATTATTTCACCGCCATCATGGGAAATCTGCCCGGCTATGATTTTTAGCAGAGTGGATTTCCCGGCGCCGTTACGGCCAACAAGTGCAATTCGATCTTTATTTTGAACTTCGAGCTTCATATTTGATAAAATAAGTTCAGCTCCATAATATTTCGATAGTTGATTGATTTGTAATAAAATCATAGATTTCACCTCAATTGATTATTGTTAGTGTAACGTATTTTAGTTATTATCGGCAACAGCTTGGTTCCAAGCTAAAACAAGCTGTTACATAAAGTGGAATAATAGTGTATGATTTAGGAGGGGTTACTTAAATGGGAGACTTAACGCATTTTAATGAGCAAGGCAGGGCCAAAATGGTTGATGTGAGTGCTAAGCCTGAAACAACCCGGACGGCTATAGCTCAATCGAGCATTTTATTGAACGATGAAATATATGAATTGGTCACGAACCAGAAAATGAAAAAGGGTGATGTACTGGCTGTTGCACAAGTTGCAGGAATAATGGCCAGCAAGAATACATCCAATATAATTCCGATGTGCCACCCCATTGCTCTGCAAGGGGTCAATATAGCCTTTGATTGGGAAAAGGAAGATCAAGGATATAGGCTTAGGATTGAAACGGAAGCTAAGACAAAAGGGAGTACAGGTGTGGAAATGGAAGCGTTAACAGCTGCATCCGTGACTGCCTTGACTGTTTATGACATGTGTAAGGCCATTGATAAGGGAATGGTAATCGGGCCTACATTCTTAGTGGAGAAAACAGGCGGAGTTTCTAGCAACGATTATAAAAGACAAGTAAAACAAACAGATAGAGATTAAGTTGAAAAGCATGTGTGAAGGCGGGGAAGAATGATGAACCATGACCCAAAGATACCGCAGGCAACAGCCAAAAGGTTGCCATTGTATTATCGATTTTTAAAAAACTTACATTCCTCAGGCAAACAAAGAGTTTCCTCGGCAGAGCTAAGCGAAGCCGTAAAAGTGGATTCTGCTACCATTCGCCGTGATTTTTCCTACTTTGGCGCGCTTGGGAAAAAAGGCTACGGCTACAATGTCAATTATTTATTATCCTTCTTTAGAAAAACACTAGATCAGGATGAATTGACAAAAGTCGCTTTAATCGGGGTAGGAAATTTAGGGACCGCTTTTTTAAATTACAATTTCATGAAAAATAATAATACGAAGATTGAAATGGCATTCGAAGTCTCTGAAGATAAGGTCGGCAAGCAAATAGCTGATGTGCCAATCTACCATATGGATCAAATCGATACACTATTGCAGGAAAATAATATTACTGCGGCTATTTTGACAGTGCCTGCCCAGGTAGCCCAGACGATAACCGATCGTCTAGTCAAAGCCGATATAAAAGGAATATTGAATTTCACACCTGCACGGCTGACAGTACCTCCATCCATAAGGGTTCACCACATTGACCTGGCTGTGGAGCTTCAGTCGCTCATCTATTTTCTGAAACATTATCCTGTAATGGAAGAAGCCGCATTGGAGGAATGAAAAAAACGCTGCATCATAGCAGCGTTTTTTATTTTTTCTTATTTTTTTGGGCGGCTTTAATCTTAAAGTGAAGCATGATCATGCGTAATCCCGATCCAAAGTCGAGGGTCGCGATCAGTACAAGTATGTAGGCAAAGATTCCCCATCCTGAAGAACTGACGGTTTGAATCGCGATAGCGGTAAAAAGAGCTCCTAAGCCTGCATAGATGATGCCCATGAATAATGGTGATTGACGTTTCATAATAAACCTCCGATGAATGCCTGTGCAGTATCTATCATCTTCTCAATATCTTTCCGATATACCACTTGAAGGATGATAACAAGCGTATTCATCGCAACATGAGCGCTAATGGACACGAGGATGCGGCCCGTTTTCGCATAAAGGAAAGCAAAGGTGAAGCCCATTGCCGAATATAAAAGAAGATGTTCCAATTCACCATGCGCCAAGCCGAAAATAACTGAACTGAGTAAAGCTGAAATAAAGAAGTTAAAGCGTTTATGAAGTGATCCGAAAATGATTTTCCGGAAAATGATTTCTTCCAATATAGGTCCAATTACTGAAGTGACGAAAATGACCATGGGGACTTGGTAAATGAGTGAAATGAGCTGCTGCGTATTTTCAGATTCAGGCTCCACCCCAAGCATCTGTTCAATGCTCCCGGCAATGCTTTGCGCAAAAAGAGCCATGAACACTCCTGCTATTGCCCATAATATGGACATGGGAATAGAATCTTGATTCCTTGTGTCCACCTTTTCCCTCATATCTTTTCTTATTAAAAAAAGAATCAAGGATAGAGCAACGAGAAAGCTGAATACGATCCAGTATGCTGCAGACTTCACTTGGAGTTCATCAGCAGGCATTCCAGTTGAAGACCCGATCAGCATGAAAATGGGTACCCCAACGATACTGGATAATTGCATGGCAATGTAAGTGATGATGACGAACCAATATTCTTTTTTCAAAAATGAAAACTCCTTTTATTTTGTCACCCATTTCGCTTAGAACGTTCCAAATATGGGGACAATCAATAAACGCATACTCCAAAATGGTATCAAATATTGAAGCATAACACCACTTAAAGGTACCCCTAATCAAACATTTCAGTCACTTTGTTAAAAGAATCATTATGCTAAAGTAGTATACCCGTAATTTATCAGAAATTAATAAAAAATTTTCGATAAGATACTTGCAAAAAAGGCTCGGTTTATTTAATATTATAAATGTGTTAGCACTCGATGATGAAGAGTGCTAATAATCATGAAACAAATTATCAAGAGAATATGAGGAGGTTGTTTCACTTGTTAAAACCATTAGGTGATCGCGTTATTATTGAACTAGTTCAATCTGAAGAAAAAACTGCAAGCGGTATTGTTCTTCCTGATACTGCAAAAGAAAAGCCACAAGAAGGTAAGGTAGTAGCTGTTGGTACTGGCCGTGTCCTTGAAAATGGCGAACGTGTTGCTTTAGAGGTTGCCCAAGGCGATCTAATTATCTTCTCAAAATATGCAGGTACTGAAGTTAAATACGAAGATACTGAATACTTAATTTTACGTGAAAGCGACATTCTAGCTGTAATCGGCTAATTATACATCATACTTAACTGAACGAAAATTTTCTTAAATTTTAGGGAGGTACTTATAAATGGCTAAAGAAATTAAATTTAGTGAAGAAGCACGCCGCTCCATGCTTCGTGGTGTGGACGCACTTGCAGATGCAGTTAAAGTAACGCTTGGACCAAAAGGTCGTAACGTGGTTCTTGAGAAAAAATTCGGTTCACCGCTTATCACTAATGACGGTGTGACGATCGCTAAAGAAATCGAACTCGAAGATGCATTCGAAAACATGGGTGCGAAATTGGTTGCTGAAGTAGCAAGCAAAACAAACGACGTAGCTGGTGACGGTACAACTACTGCAACGGTTCTTGCACAAGCCATGATCCGTGAAGGTCTTAAAAACGTAACAGCTGGCGCTAATCCAATGGGTATCCGTAAAGGAATCGAGAAAGCGGTCAATACTGCAATTGCAGAATTGAAAGCCATTTCCCAACCTGTTGAAAACAAAGAATCGATTGCACAAGTTGCTGCCATCTCTTCAGCTGATGAAGAAGTGGGCCAACTGATTGCTGAAGCAATGGAGCGCGTTGGTAACGACGGCGTCATCACAATCGAAGAGTCAAAAGGTTTCACTACTGAATTGGACGTTGTAGAAGGTATGCAGTTCGATCGTGGATATGCATCTCCATACATGGTTACTGATTCAGATAAAATGGAAGCTGTCCTAGAAAATCCATACATCTTGATCACAGATAAAAAAATCACGAATATCCAAGAAATCCTTCCTGTACTTGAGCAAGTTGTTCAACAAGGGAAACCGCTATTATTGATTGCTGAAGATGTAGAAGGCGAAGCGCTTGCAACTCTTGTTGTGAATAAACTTCGTGGAACATTCAACGCAGTTGCGGTTAAAGCTCCAGGATTCGGTGACCGTCGTAAAGCAATGCTTGAAGACATCGCAGCTCTTACAGGCGGCGAAGTAATCACTGAAGAAATCGGTCTTGACCTTAAATCTGCAACAATCGATTCATTAGGCCGTGCGTCTAAAGTGGTTGTTACAAAAGAAAATACAACGATCGTTGAAGGTGCTGGAAATACAGCTCAAATTCAAGCTCGTGTAAACCAAATCCGTGTTCAATTAGAAGAAACAACTTCTGAATTCGACCGTGAAAAATTACAAGAACGCCTTGCTAAATTAGCTGGTGGTGTAGCGGTAATCAAAGTCGGTGCAGCTACTGAAACAGAATTAAAAGAACGTAAACTTCGTATTGAAGATGCATTGAACTCCACTCGTGCCGCTGTTGAAGAAGGTATCGTAGCCGGTGGTGGTACAGCACTTCTTAACGTATACAATAAAATCGCTGAAATTCAAGCGGAAGGCGACGTAGCAACAGGCGTGAAAATCGTTCTTCGTGCCATCGAAGAGCCTGTACGTCAAATCGCACACAACGCTGGACTTGAAGGCTCTGTAATCGTAGAGCGCCTTAAAGGCGAAGCAGTAGGTACTGGCTTCAACGCAGCTACTGGCGAATGGGTCAACATGATTGCATCCGGTATCGTCGATCCTACTAAAGTAACTCGTTCAGCTCTACAAAACGCTGGTTCTGTAGCAGCTATGTTCTTAACAACAGAAGCTGTTGTTGCTGACAAACCAGAACCTGCTGGCGCTGGCGGCATGGGCATGCCTGATATGGGCGGCATGGGCGGAATGGGCGGCATGATGTAATAACGCCCAAGAACCTTTGATATATAAGGGTTTTGAATAAAGGTAAATTGAAATGCTAACATTTCTTGCCTGATTAGAGGCTTCTCATTAATTGACCAAATTAATGAGAAGCCTCTTTTTTCATTTCTTTCGTTACATGCAGATAAACGTTTTTGGTTGTTTCATCATCACAGTGGCCTAACCGATCCATAATCTCTTCAAATCTATGTGTAGTTTTACTTTAAAAAGAGAGCTGTTTTGCCTAAATAAGGAACCAAACTGTTCCCCTCCTGAATGAAACTGCAAGTCTCAATTCATCTATTACTCAAAAGTTCCTCAACCGAATACTTCTATAGCTTTCCAACCACCTCCATTTTTAACGGCAGAAATGGATAAACCTTCTCCTCTGCATGAGGAAAATTCCAGTTTTCCTCGTTATATCATGGCATATTTGCCAACTACACTCGTTATGTTAATAAAATAAAACATTCTTCCTATATCTATTTCTGATTTCAATACTGGGGGCCTATGGAAGTGACTTGGTAATTATAGTAACATTTACTTATCTATAATAGGGAATTTTTGTATTAAAATGGTAATTGAGAATAAATAGAGAAAAAGTGCGTTGACTCAATAATGAGGTGAAAAGATGAATTCGGATAAAGTCAGAGCATTAACAAAAGTGTTTCAGGAATCTTCTGAGGAATTAAAATTAGATGAATCAAAATTAATGCAGAGTATACATACAAATACGGCGACATGGGCTGGCGAAGCCCAGAAAAAATTTGATTCAATACTAGATGAAGCAGCTGTCCTATTTCAAAGACATTCAGACAATCTTTATCAAATAAGTAGAGAATTAGAAAGCGCAGCAAATGATGTTGACAGAGTGAGAGAAGAGATTGAAAGACAAAGAGAATTAGAGCGGCTTGCTTGTATGAAGGATGTAGAAACAAAATGAATGAAGGATATAAAGAGGTGTCATATGAAGCCGAAGAATAGGGATCGTAAAAGTTTGGAAGAGGAAGGCTGGATCCTCCCGGATAAGAATAAGCAAAATAAAGATGGTAGTTTACTCCCCGGCTGCGGTGGTTTTTTTATTTTGTTCATTCAATTTGGTGTTTTGGCACATCAAATAATCACTCTTTTTTAAGTCTACCTTATGTCCGCTAAAGTTTTACAACTGTACTTGCCAATAATGATAATTGTTTTGAGAGGTTTAAAATGGCTCGTAATAAGTAGAGACAAGGAAAGAAAAAAGAAGATGAGGGTAAGCAAGGAATGGATGAAAATTGGGTACCGGGTTGTGTCGACCTATTTATCCTGCCTTTACAGATTATTCTATTAGGACATCACTTTTTTCATAGTATATAGATGAAATAGTTCATAAAGGAAAAGAAAGAGGATGATACAGTGGGGAATAGAATTTCAGTAGACCCAGATCGTTTAGAAGGTTTAGCAAATGAGTTTGTCTCGCACTTGTCAAAAATTGAAGAAGAATACAAGAGTCTTCATTTGGAACTAGTGAACCTAATTAGCAGTGCTCCAGCAGAGTATAGTCATTGTTTTTATCAAGTAGGAGATCCGTGGGGAACAGGAAATCAATTAGTTGACCTTCTGAGTGAAATGGAGATCGACCTTCGAATGACCGCCAATAAATTTTCCGATGCTGATAACTTAGTCGGTCAACTTTATAAACTGCATGAGAAATATGGAGCGCTCACTGCGATGGGTGCTTTAGTATCAAAACAGCTGGCATTTTATGGGCTAAGTTTTACGCAATTTATCAAAAATAGTGATGATGTCTATATGTATAAACATATGAATGCCCTAAATAAACTAACAGATGTAGTCGATAATTCCAAATTTCGTAATGTAGCAAGAGCCTATTTAAATCCAACCTTTTTATTGGAAAAATATAGAGATGTTCCATTTGCTGATTTAGTTCACAAAAAGGTTGCTAAATATCTTCCTGGTGATGTTGTTAAGTATACAGATAGTTCAAAGGCATTATTTGAAGGGATTAAGCATCGAGCATTGGACTCTACAACGTTTAAATCATTTCTTCAGACGGGAGCGAAATTTGCAAAAACCAACGCTGTTAGTGCAGTACTAGTAACAGGAGTAATGGAAGCAGGCGGAATGGGACTGAAAATTTCCGAAAACTATGCGAAATATGGAAATAATCCAGAGGTCTTAAAGCGAGAAAATGCAAAAGCGGTAGGAAATGCAGTGAATAATACCGTAGCGATTTCTGGAGGTTCCATTGCGGGAGCATTCGTAGGAGGTGCTCTAGGAAGTTTAGTAGGCCCAGTCGGTACGGTTGTAGGAGCCGCTGCAGGTTCATTTGTAGGAGGACTTGTTGGAGAGCAAGCGGCTAAACTTACGGCAGGGATAGCAGAGAAAGCAACGATTGTCATTAAAGAACCTATACATGATGGGCTTGAACCGATTAAAGGTGGTTTGGAGAAAGCTGGGAAAGTTGTTGAAGGTGTTAATAAAGGTGCTGATTTCGTAAATAATCAAATTAAGGATACTATTGCTGACCCAATAGGGAAGGTGGGGGAAATTGGTAAGGGATTATCGAAAGCAAAAGAAACAGCGAGTTCCCTTGTCGATGGAGCAAAAGATTTTTTTGAGGATGAATTTTCATTTTTTTAAGGAGGATATATGAATACCATTCAATTAAGTATTGAAGAGTTACTTTTTTCATTTTATAGTGAAGGTTTATTTGAACAAGGAATGTCGATTAAGGGAGCCTATTTTCTAACGCTTCAAGATGCCGAGTTGAAATTAATGCTAGAAATTGCCTCTCGCTCTTTGTTAGCAAAAGATATGTTAAAGGAAGTAGATAATCAATATAAGTTAAAAGATGAATTTGCTGCCTATATTCATACATTGAATAATGCAGAAAGTACCGTAAAGGCTTCTAAACATCAGCCAGACTTAAATGGAGAAGATAGTATTTCCTTTCATTTTAAAAATGGAGAGGTTTATTTACATAAAGTATTGTACAATCATCAAGTTCACTCTATTTCTAAGCTGCCGAAAGAAGAAATCCTTTTAGTTATAAGCGGTTTTTTCCATTTCCATACGTTAGAAAAGCAAGGTGAAGTTATTCTTCAGTTAAAAAGTGAAGAATTTGAAGAACTTTTAGAAGATGTAAGTCAATCTCATTCTTTACCGGAGTCAATTGTTCAGAAATGGGTAAGTAAAAAGGGAGAGTCTACTAGTATCTTAGAGTTTTTAAATGATATTTCGAATAGAAACGGTAAAATGGATAGTTTAGTAAGCTTAACGTATGACTCAGAGAATAACCCTGACCTAAAAGATCTTTATTTTATGATTCCAGGAAAGAATGAATGTTGGCTAGTTACAAGGGACAACAACCTTGACCTGAGTATTCAGAGAGCAAATGAGGCATCTATTAATCAACTATTATTAACCAACAAGATTCTTCCAGCTTAAGGAGGTGCATTATTTGGTAAACGTTAAGAAAGAAAATAACGTCATTCAGATAAAAGGGTCAAAGTTCATGTACGGGTGGATGTTTCTTGCGACTGTAGGTTTTTTAATTGCTTGTTTTTTCTTAATCATACACGGTTTGAACTTTGAGTCCAAGTATTCTTTACTTTACCTTGGTGGTGGTCTCATCTTTACTCCTTTTTACCTTTACCTAACGCTCTGGTCACTTCCAGGTTTTATTCCAGGAAAGGTCCTGTTAACGATTGTCCAAGGTGAAAATGGTACGATTAAGTCGAAGAAAGGTACAGTTTATATTAAGAATATCCGGAATATCGATTTAGTAAGAAATCCACTGAATTTAATCAATGATATAGTCATTGACACCCTTGATAACAAAACCATAAAAATTCGTACGTATAATTTACTTGATGACCTGGATTATCAGGTGGTCGTTGATCAATATCTTTATCCCAATATTACAGAAAATGCAAAAAAAGTATGGGATCGTAAGGTGGATTTAGATAAATTGCAAAGAGTAGCCAAATACGAGCGGCAAGAGCAGAAAATTGATTAACGATCATTCAAATTAAAAGATCTCAGTCCAAAGCTGGTGATTCGCGTCCAATTGTCTTTTTCATTATCGATTATACACAATGTAAAAAGGATTGTTCATATGCTAGTACTTTAATGTCAAAGAGTTTAAACAAAAATTGAGCGGTAAAAACAACTTCTTTGTTTGCGGTCTCTACAATTCATGTAGAGTGTGTAATCATTGCAACAAAGCGATGCATGTAGAATTTGCATCGCTTTGTTGATTTGTGAGTAATTCCATATCGAATATCTGCTAACATTTTGCTAACGAAATATAATAAATTATGTTAAATCCAAGTTAAAGATGTTACGGCTAGCACGAGCAAAACTTTGATTTCATGCTGTTTCTTTCTACTGTTGTTAAACATATTACACTTTGAAACCACATGGGCGGCATGATGTAATCATCGCCTAAATCCCTTGGAATATAGGGGTTTGACGAGGTTTCAGAATGAATGCTCACCTAACATGTGAATAACTTTAAAGTTGAAGGCCACCCACGGTTTACTGTGGGTGGCCTTTTTCTTCTTTGTTGAAAGGAAAACTTCATACATTGAATTCAACGATAGATATACTAGTTCCGGGCGATGAGGGGAACAGCAACTACTAGAGTATTTCGAGTAAAAGGAACTGTTGGTAGTTGGATTGGAAATGTTTTTAACTTAGTGAAGGATCATCCAAAGGCGGTTTTCCCTTTATTTGTATCTTTTGCTTCGGTTATTTTAGATGAGTTTGATAGGAAGCCCATAGTTGTAGATGTATCAGGAGAATCCAGCAGTGGTAAAAGTGGTTTACTTCTACTCTGTGCATCGGTATGGGGGAGTCCTAAAGAGTATATTGGATCTTTTAACTTAACTTTTATAGTGGCTGTTGAAAGAAGATCTGCATTCCTGAATTCTTATCCTCAGATACTTGATCCATTCAAATGGAGTAAACGACACCCGAATGATTCAAACGATGATCTATCAATTTGTGAATAACATAGGTGGGGATAGCTGGTTTTAAAAATATTTAGAAAATCCAGTTGACACCCCACCTACTACGTGTTACGATATACTTGTAGTTAGTCACACTGGATACCTGCACCACTGAATAGTGAGGTTGCAAAATTATTTTTAAGAAAAATAGTTGACAACACTGCTACTCGTTGTTAAAATGCACATGTAATAAGCAATACTTAATAGCGTGATTTCCCAAAGGCTATTAAGTAAAATTTTCCTTGGTACTAAGTTATACTGAATATAAGTCAGACAAAATAGGAGAGGTTCTGAACATGGAAAATTTAACTGAAATGCTGAAGGGTTCGCTGGAAGGCTGCGTGCTGGAAATCATCAGCCGCCATGAAACCTATGGCTACGAGATTACTCGCCGCCTGAACGAGCTTGGGTTTACTGAAGTCGTGGAAGGGACGGTCTACACCATCCTCGTGAGATTAGAAAAGAAAAAACTGGTGAATATAGAAAAGAAACCGTCAGATATGGGGCCGCCCCGCAAGTTTTACTCACTTAATGAGGCTGGCCGTCAGGAACTTGAATTGTTTTGGAAAAAATGGGATTTTGTATCATCAAAAATCAACGTCTTAAAGTCAATCTAGCTTCATAAGATATTCCGTACGATATTTTTGGAGTATCTTGTTCAGCTTTATAAAAAGGAGGAAAAATAACATGATGGAAATGTTCAAAAAAATGATTGGTGATAAAAAAGAATACAAGATGATGATGGCACGGGTTGAAGCCCTGCCAGAGGACTACCAGTTTGTATTTAAGAAAATTCAAAACTACATGTGGAATTTCTCAGCGGGCAGCGGGATGGATATGCTGCACATGCAGTATGAATTAATCGAGTTGTTCGAAGCCGGTGCGGCGGAAGGCAGACAAGTGCTGGAAATCACTGGGGATGACGTGGCGTCCTTTGCCGATGAACTAGTGGCAAACGCTAAAACCTATGTCGCCAAGTATCGTGAAGATTTGAATCAGAGTATCATGAAGCGTTTGGGAAAAAATAAATTCAATAGATAATACCGACTGAATAGCTGGTTATAAATGTGAATTACCACCTTCGCTATTCAGTTATATTTTTAACTCAGTAGTAAGTTATACAGATTATCAGTCAGACTAAATAGATGAGTATAGGCAATCTAGCTCCGCAAGGCGCTGACCGGATAATTACGGATCTCGCAAGCGACCTTGCTGCGCATTTTATAAGGAGGAAAAAAGTATGAGCAATGCAGCGATTTCTGTAAAAGGGTTAAAAAAATCCTTTAAAGACAAGGAAGTCTTAAAGGGGGTGGATTTTGAGGTGCGGCGTGGCGAAATTTTCGCACTGCTGGGCTCAAATGGAGCGGGCAAGACGACGACGGTCAACATCCTCTCGACGCTGATGAAGGCTGATGGCGGCGAAGTAGGTATTTGCGGCTTTGACGTCCAGCGTCAACCGGATCATGTTCGCCAGAGCATCAGCCTGACAGGGCAGTTCGCAGCTTTAGACGGCATGCTCACCGGGCGGGAAAACCTGATGATGATCGCCAAGTTGCGGGGAGTTTCCAATCCCGCTCAAGTCGCCGACGATCTGCTTGCAAAATTCAGCCTGACCGATGCGGCCAACCGCCGGGCGGACAAATATTCCGGCGGGATGAAGCGCCGGCTTGACATCGCCATGAGTCTGATCGGGACGCCAGCAGTCATTTTTCTCGACGAACCGACGACAGGGCTTGACCCCGAAGCGCGGATTGAAGTCTGGGATACCGTCAAGGAGCTTGCCGACGGAGGCACAACCATCTTGCTGACGACCCAGTACCTGGAGGAAGCCGAACAACTGGCGGATCGTATCGCCATCCTGCATGGCGGAAAAATCATCTCGACCGGGACCCTTACCGAACTCAAGGAGATGTTCCCGCCAGCGAAAGTGGAGTACATCGAGAAGCAGCCGACATTGGAGGAAATTTTCCTTGCGATCATCGGCAAAAAGGAGGAGATGTAAATGAAAAGCAAAACAGGGGTATTACTAGGGCGTTTAATGCGCAACATCATGCGCAGCCCGGATACAATTATCACGGTGGCGATTACGCCGATTATGATGCTGCTGCTGTTTGTCTACGTATTTGGCGGCGCCATAGAGACAGGCACGGACAACTACGTCAATTATTTATTGCCGGGAATCTTGCTGATGGCTATCGCATCCGGCGTCGCTTACACTTCCGTGCGGTTGTTTACGGATGTTAAGAGCGGGCTAATGGCGCGTTTCATTACCATGCCCATCAAGCGCTCGTCGGTATTGTGGGCTCACGTGTTGACCTCGCTTGTTTCCAATGCGCTTACTGTTGTGGTGGTTATCCTCGTCGCGCTCTTGATGGGCTTCCGTTCCAGCGCTGGTATCCTGGATTGGCTCGCGGTAGCTGGGATACTCGCGCTGTTTACGCTGGCGCTGACATGGCTGGCGATCATTCCCGGATTGACAGCGGGGTCTATGGAAGGGGCAACAGCCTACTCGTACCCGCTGATTTTCCTGCCGTTTATCAGTTCGGCCTTTGTCCCCACCGAAACCATGCCTAAAATTGTCCGTGCGTTCGCTGAGAACCAGCCCGTGACTTCAATCGTGAATGCGATTCGTGCCCTCTTGTATGAAGGGTCTGTTGGCAACGATATCTGGATCGCGCTTGCCTGGTGCGTCGGCATCATGGTCATCGCTTACTTCTTCGCCAGTAAAGTATTTAAACGCCAGTTAGGGTAAGGACACCATTATGGGATTAGCCATATCAATAGTCAGCCGCTGCGATGAATGCATTTGCTATCACATGGATGGCTGCTTAAATGCCGGGGTAACCATCGATTACCAAAAGTGCTGATATTATTACCTTGTTACTTCCTATTAAATTATCAATTGAATGGGATGCATAATATAATCATCGCCTAGAACCCTTGATATATATGGGTTTGTAAAGGTGGTATTAGTGAAATGCTAACTTTTTGCTAACTTTCAGTTTTTGAAACAACTTTATTTCACCAATTAGAGGAGACCTTTCGTAAGTTCACTGAACTTGTGAGAGGTCTTTTCTTCGATATTTTTGGTCATATGAGCGTAAATGTTCATAGTCGTGTCTATATTCGGAATGCCCTAATCTTTATTGAATCCCTTTTACGCCTGCCCCAGCTTCAATGAGAAATAATGTGTCTCCTCTTAAACCAACAGCAATTTTTATCCACCTTTCAAATACGTCCCATATGTTTTCCAGAGGAACGATTTCTTTTCACCAGCTGGGAAACTAATGTTACCATGCTAGGGGAGTCGCTGAGAACGGGATCTGATGATAAAAGGCCGGCTGAAGGACGTGCAAGAGCAAAGGCCCAACTGTATAATAAATCACCAGAAAAGTTCCATTTTGATCATTATCACAGTACAGTATCGGAAATGAATTTATAAAAGAAGACCATGACTTAAAAATAAAAATAGCGTAACCCAAAAGGCTACGCTTAACAAATTATTGATGATAATCCTTAATTAATTTAGCGAAAAATATGTCTGGTTTATCGATAATAGCAATAGGATAAAGGGTAATAAATTAGTTTACACGATTAAAACAATGGCGGGAACGCTGGTTATCAAAAACTAGTGTTGTTAAGAGTGGGTTCACAGGGAGCAACTCGCATGGATAGGGCAGACCGTGAGTAGCACCCCAAATAGCGAGTTGACTAAAAGTTTACCGTTATTTACCAAAATGCAGATTAGATTTAACTAAATTCCATGATATTTTCTTCTTACTCATGAAGAATATTAACAGTAAAAATAAGCATCCTATGAAACTGCTTAGTAAAGCTCTTTCGCTCGAAGATAGATCAATGTATCGAACAACTAAACCAATTGTACCGAAAATAATCATTGATAATATAAACTGTATTTTAGATTTCAGCGTCTTCTCCTAAGAATCTGCGAAACAGCTTATATTTCGCAGATTCTTAACGTTTTTAATATAAGCAATCACAGGACCTCAATAATATGCAGGGTGGCAATACTTACACCGATTTGTGCGCATGTTTCAAATAAAAATATCCCTGCTTCGATCAGTAACGATGTATGCGTATGCATGAATGGATGCAACGTAATTTTCTTGTTGTTGTTATGCGGTGACTTCTTAAGAAGACGTTGTAAACGTATTGCAGGCAGTTTTTACACTAATAATTTGTTAGAAACATAGAATCCTGGCATAGAACGGACTCGCTTTCCGGACTCTCTTATCCAACTCCGGAACATATTGCTGGACCCACGCATAATGGTTGTGTGAGCTATGGATAAGCCTCGTTCCTCCATTATTTCCATAAAATCACGAAAACTCAAGTTGTACCGTAGGCATCACCTTACTGTGACCATACAAATTTCTAGTACATAATGCTTTTAAAGAGATTACTTGCAAGATGTTCGGATTTTTGCGCCAGAACCCATTTTTTTATAATTTTCACAATTACTATGAATTGCGTATAATGAGATTATGGAAAGGGATACATAAATTTAAATAAATACGAAATGAAGAATGGTTACCATTCTATTCTATAAGCAAATTAATCTATTAAAGGTGAAATGATTATGATAGCTAGTCTTATGAAGTCTTGGACAATATGGATGAAAATTGGAGTAATTTTATTCGGGGTATTCTTACTATCGTGGTTGGGTCCTGACGAAATTGGTCTTACTGATTTGCTTATTTCATTAAGAGAAGGTGAAGAAACAGGAAATAAGTTAATGCTTGCCGTTTTTTTGTTAATTTCTTTAAATACAGTTTTAGCTTTGTTTCATTATATTGGTGCACTGCTGTTGGGGGACGAAATCGGTGCTCGTTTAAACCGTCCATGGTTAAAAATTATCATTCCTCTTATTGTTATTCCTCTCGACTATATCGTGATAAATGCTTATTATTCTTTAACATACTCATTTAGCGCATATGCGTTGTTATTGTTGTTAGCAATCTTATTATTGCAAGCCTTTGAAAAGGATAGGCTAAAGCCAATTATTAAAACGATTATTTGTTCGCAATTAATCTTTGGGATTGAATGGCTGAATGAGATTCCTTCTTTATCTAAATATGGATTCGGCCAAGGGTCGATTTCAAAGGAATTAAAAGATATAGCGGTTCAAATTGGATTTGAGCAATCATTAACATTGTACAGTTTAACTTTGTGTTTAATTTTTGTTATTAATGCTGTTATTTTAGCTGTGTATTTTTCATTAGCTGAACAAAAGTGGCGGATAAAGCAAGAGCTTCATTATGCGCAGTTAGAAGCAATGCAGTCAAGATCAGGACGAGAAGCTCTTTATCTGGTCCATGATTTAAAAACACCTCTTACAGCAATTGAGGGGATAAATTCTTTAATTAGTTTGAAAGTGGACGATTCTAAAATTAAAGAATATTGTCAAAAGATTTCATCATCGATTCATTCCGTTAGCGACATGATTTCCGAGATTTTATATGATGATAAAAAACATTGGTGCCGTATAAAAGATTTAGTTGAATACGTCGAAGCAAGCAGACTGAGCGGGACAAATCTTAATCTGAAGGTAGACTTTCAAACAGATCCTGAAATTAAAATTTTAATTAATAAAATCCGTATGACAAGGGCATTAGTGAATTTAATTGACAATGCTTACGATGCAGTGAATGGAATAGAAGATGGCAAGATTTTGCTTAAGGTAAAAACCTATGAAAATGAACTTTGGTTGGGCGTATCAGATAATGGGAAAGGGATTTCACCTAAAGAGCAGCTGAAAATATGGAAAGCTGGGTTTAGTACAAAATCGCATCCAGGGATGGGATTAGCTTTCGTACGACAAGTTGCTGAAGGACATGGTGCATCTTTAGAAATTGACAGCAAGCTTGGGCACGGGACAATAATTTGGATTAAACTAGCTGAGAGGAGTGTGTTAAGATGAACATTTTAGTCATTGATGATGATGCATCAATTCAATATATGCTAAGTGAAATTTGTGAATTTGCCGGCTGGAATGTAGATACGGCTAACAACGGAAAAGAAGGGTTAAATGTGTTTGCAGAAAAAGGAGCAGATGTTGTTTTAGTTGATTATCATATGCCGGAAATGGACGGAATAAAAACAGTGGGTGAGCTTCGTAAACTTAATGCTGATGTTCCGATTCTTGTATTAACAGTCGATGAACGACAGGAAATTGCTGATCGCTTTCTTGAAGCAGGCGCAACAGATTTTGCATTAAAGCCTGTAAAAGCGCCTGATTTGATTTCAAGAATTCAACTGCATGCTCGCCTTGCAAAATTAACTCAATCAGCTCCGCAGCAAAAATCCAGTGAAGAAAAGGATGTATTTGTAACAAAGGGAATTAGTAAGAGAACACTTTGTCACGTTAGTGATTTTCTACATTCTAATCGTGAACCTTTTTCTGTTGATACAATTTCTAAAGAAGTTGGTTTGGCTTATCCGACCGTCTATCGCTATATTATGCATTTACTTGATGAAGGAAAAGTGGAAATTATTGTTAGTTATCAAAAAATAGGAAGACCGAAAAATTTATATCAATGGATTGTTGACTAAGAAACTGCCTTAATACAAGGCAGTTTTTTTATTATAATGGGGGTCTCCGTTGCTGCACAGACCGCTAATGCAGCAGGACTTTTTTTCTTTTTTTTCTGTGTTTTTATATTTTCTGATAATATAAAATTATTTTACAACACTAAAGATTCTTTAAAATTTAAATGCCTTCATTAAACGTCTTCGAATAAAATGAGTTTATTAGTTAATGTTCATTTAGATTTTGCTATCTGATTCCTTTTGCACCAGAGTCAAGATTAAAAATGTAAACGCTTACTAACGGTGGGTTGGATGGCATGCGTCGCCATCATCGTATTAGGCGTAGGTGGAACGAATCAATAATTTGTCTATTAAATGCAATTATTTTGCGAATGTAAACGATTGGTGAATGGTTTAATATTTAACCATATTTAGGGGGACTTTATTATGCAAGCACTATTAAAAGATGATGTTCAGCAGCCAAACCAGTCCAGGAAAAAGCATCCTTCAGGACTGTATATGCTGTTCGCTACTGAGGCATGGGAGCGCTTCAGCTATTACGGAATGAGAGCAATTCTTGTTCTTTACTTAACAGCAACTGTTGTAAATGGCGGGCTTGGAGTCGACAAATCTACGGCTATGGGCATATACGGATTCTTTACCGGGGCCGTTTATATTACGCCAATGATTGGCGGATACTTGACTGACCGTTTCATAGGCAGAAGATTGGCGATCACGATTGGCGGTATTTTAATGGCGCTTGGTAACTTTTCGCTATTCTCAAGTCAGAGTTTGACGGCACTTTACATTGGTCTTGGTTTATTGATTATCGGTAATGGTTTCTTCAAGCCAAACATCTCGACAATTGTTGGTGATCTTTATGAAGACAACGATCCGCGTCGTGATGGAGCTTTCACTATCTTCTATATGGGTATTAACGTTGGGGCTTTCTTCGCACCATTAGTAGTTGGACTTATGAGCTATAAATATGGGTTCTTGACAGCAGCAATTGGCATGATTGTAGGGCAGTTAGTTTTCAACTTATTAGGCAATCGCTATTTAGGTGATATCGGTAAAGAACCTACTGGCAAACCGGAAGTTACAGCTGGTCAAAAATCAGCTGCACCGTTAACGAAAAGAGAACAAAAACGTACAGCGGCTATCGTTATTTTGGCAGTCTTCGTTATTGCGTTCTGGGCCGCTTTCGAGCAGGCTGGAAGTTCATTGACATTGTATGCTAATGACCAAATTGATCGGAATGTATTTGGTTTTGAGATTCCAACTGCCTGGTTCCAATCATTGAACCCATTATTCATCGTGATTTTAGCGCCAATTATGTCTGCTTTATGGTACAAGCTTGGCAGCTCAAAACGCGGTGACTTAAAAACTCCAACGAAGATGGCTCTTGGTTTAGTCACAGTTGGTTTAGGTTTCTTAGTACTGCTTCCTGCTGTTATGTATACAGGAAACGATACAGCGCTGAAAGTAAACATCCTGTTCATGATTGTAACGTATTTCCTTCATACATTAGCCGAATTAATGATTTCACCAGTTGGTTTATCAATGGTAAGTAAAATTGCTCCAATCAAGCTTGCCTCTCTTCTAATGGGAGTATGGCTGGCAAGTTCCGCGGTAGCTAATATGGTAGCCGGCCAATTAGCTGCATATACGCAGTCTTTAGGTTACCTGGAAATCTTCAGTGTAATTGGTTTTGTAACAATTGGCTTAGGTATTGTTTTATTGCTTCTTTCGAAGCCAGTAGCAAAGCTGATGAAATAATGAGAAAAGGAGCTGACCCAAAAGGCATATAATATGCCATTTGGGTCAGCTCTTTTTAGTGTAAAAAAAAAATAGAATCGGTCCAAACTGGTATAAGGGGAGTCTCCACAACGACACAAACCAGAAAGGAACGATTCTCTGAAGTTTTATTTCTGTTTGCTTAATCTTATTGTGTTTCAGCATTTTCACGAGTCTTTCATCAATTTGAATGACGGAATGCTAATATAAGTAAAAAAAACAAATCAATGGGAAGTTCTTATAGAACAAGTTAAAGCTATATTAGATGAGAAACAATAATAAACACTTAGGTGGATTAATGGACTTGGTTTCAATAATCGGCCAGCCGCTTTTAGTAGAAAAGGACTCAGAGCTGGTTATGTAAAAGAGCCTATGAATGTAGGATGGAATTCTACTCTTTATTGAGCACTTCGAAAGAAAATATGCACAAAGTTATTCTAGAAAGCCTGCAATGATAGAATATCATGTATCTAGTGATGGAAATCAACGAACGTTACGGGCTAAATTAGTGGGTGCAGACTATATTAGAGCTAGAGTATACTCCTATAAGTTACAATCTTATCAAGAATGACAATTATAAGAGGGTTCAATCTTACTTAAGTGAATATACGAAATTTGTGCGAGTGTGTAATTTGCAACAAAAAAGGGGGAATCTTAAGGATAAGGCTGGCCAGTTTTCTAAAGGCACGGGACCAGGCGCCAGGCCCAACCAGATGTAACATCCACAATGGATAAGGATAGATAGAGGCTATGCAAGAGAAGAAAGGTAAGCGAATAGATGATCTAATCCTATATGGAAACAGAAGAAAGGAAAAGGAAACCTTATCGCTATCCCTAACGACTTCTGGATAGGCTATACTTATCTAGACAGAAAATTTAAGGTCAGGTAGACTACAGATACAACTAGTAATAGAAAAGAGGTCCGATATGCGACGTGATATACAATTGAATGAAAGAGCTTTCTCTTCCAAGGAAGTGGCAGAAGAAGTGGGGATTGCAACTCCCACTGTTCGAAAGTATGGTCAAATCTTAGAGCGGAATGGATATGAGTTTTTGAAAGATGGAGATCGACGTATCTTTGTTAAATCTGACATCGGAGCGCTTATAGCGCTACGCGATACGGACAAGCCCCTAGACGATACAGCTAAAGACCTTGTATATCAACAAAAAGAAAGATTAGAAGGATCCAATGAAACACAGATAGCGATACCCGATACATATGAAAATTTACCCCACGACCCCAATCAATTAAACGAGGTCTTAATGTTTTTAGTCAATGAACTCGCAGCCACACGTGAAATGAATGTCCAACTTACAAACGATATGTCACAGCTTAAAACAAAGGTTTCCCGGCTCCAGCAAGATCATCATGTTATAAGTTCTAGTATTGGAAATTCAGCGCAAAGAACTAATTCTAAAATTGAACAATTAACTGAACAACAAAATACCCATTACGAAACATTGCTGGAACAAGAAAAACAAAAAAGTGAACTCTTACAAAAAGAAATACAAAGTATGCGGGCCGAACAGAAAAAAGAATGGAGTTCACAAAATGAATTTAATAAACGTTTAGAAGAGTCTATACAAAAACGTTACGAAAAATGGCGGGGGCTTTTCTCCATATTCAGAAAATAAGGTGACTGTTAAGGTTTTTTGCCTAGCTGTGTATTGATTTGTGGAAGCAAATTATTGATGTAGAAACATTTGATAAATATTTTTTGAATAAATAATGATGGATAAAAGCATTGAGATGCGAATCCACAAAACTTTGTAGCTGGAAACACAGAATTTAGAAAGAATATTTCAACTTTACAGGATTTGGTGCCTGCTATGTAAGAGCTCGGCGATACCAATGTATCGGACGTTCTACCAAAGGCAAATGAAGGCTCAATTGAAATTCATTGGAGATTTGTTTAAGCGATATGCATCTAAAACAAAATACACAATTTGAAGCAAGCAAAAAAGGTAGTTTGATAAAATGGGAGTTGAGGCGGTTGAGAACTTGTATTCAAAAACAAGAGTCATCCTCACTAGAGTTGCTCCAGACAGGGATTGATCGGCTCTTTTTTTGTGTTTCATATCGCTGGGCGATATAACTTGCAAATAAATTCAAAACCTTTAGGTTTAATAGAAAAGCGGCGTTCGATATGCAAACATGATATACATCCAAATGAACAAGTATTCTTTTCTAAGGAAGTGGAGAAGTGGGGATGCAACACCCACTGTTCAAAAGTATGGTCAAAACTGAGAACGAAACGGATATGAGTTTTTAAGATGGTGGTTGCCTATCTTTATTCAATCTGACATCGAAGCGCACATAGCGTTATGCGATACGGACAAGTCCCTAGAGGGTACAGCTAAAGACCTTGTGTATCTACAAAAAGATAGATTAGATGAATCTAATGAATAGCGATACCCGATATATATGACACTTAACCCATAATTCCAAACAAATAAAAGAGATTTTAATTGTTTTAACCAATAAACTCGCAGCTACGCTTGAAATGAACGTCCACTGACAAACGATATGTCTCAGCTTAAAACAACGGTTTCCCAGCTCCAGCAAGATCCACGTCCTTAATAGTGTTCCTCAAGAAAGGGGATTATCGGTTCTTTTTTGTGTTTCGTATCGCTGGGCGATATAACATGAAAATAAATCCACAGACCTTCATCTTTAATAGAAAGGGAAGTCCGATATGCAACAGGATATACATCCGAATGAATGAGCATCCTCTTCCAAGGAAGTGGCAAAAGAAGTGGAGATGCAAAATCAATGTTCGAAAGTATGTTTAAAACTTAGAGCGAAATGGATAATTATTGTTAAAATATGTAAATATACATACCTTCGTTCAATCCGACATCGAAACGCTTAAAGTGTTACGCGATACAGGCAGCCCCCTAAACGATAGAGCTAAAGACCCTTGTATCAAGAAAAAGAAAGATTAGAAGTAGAAGGAACCAATGAAACAGAGATAGCGATACCCGATACATATGAAAATTTAACCCATGTTCTCATTCAATTAAAAGAGAGCTTAATTTTTTAACCAATGAATTCACAGCTACACGTGAAATGAACATCTAATTGACAAACGATATGTCACAGCTTAAAACTGAACAACAAAAAACCCATTACGAAACATTACTTCAATAAGAAAAAGGTTTCATTACCTTTTTTTAGTCTCTTTTACGATATTGAGGTGCTAATTTACGTTAATAACAATTTAAACCTAAGGCAATCAAATCAAAAGTAGAAATTCCTTTGTTCCAACTATTCGGGACTATTTTCAAATTTCAACAATTTCCCGAGAAATAACTACAAATTCTGAGTAGATATCGACAAAATTAGCAAGCTTCTAAAAGATGTATATGATGACGCTTTTTTAACTTATATACATGTTGCAAAAGAGGATTTCTTTATCAAGCATAACGAAGAGTTTACTATTAATGAAGTTAATACATTGGTGGAAATTAAGACCAATTGAGCTGTTTTTTCATTAAAACTCTGGGATAATGGCTGTGGAAATGGAAAAAAATCAAATGGATGATCCACTTAATTAAGTTTACATAATACTCCTTATCGGACTTTTGCAAAAAGCTTGTTTTAGCAATAATTACTGCATTTAGCTTCTATATTATTCCTTACCAAGAGAAAGGCCTCTAGAGTATAAGAAGTTTTCTTTCCTGCTCCTATGAATTACAAACAACAAAGCAGTGATCCCAATTTTCGGGATGCACTGCTTTGTTGTTTGTAGATATTCTACGCAATCATAATTAGCTCGATAACTTCTTACCATTACGTAAATCAAAATCAGCAAAAGCCTGAACCCTTTCGATTTTACCGACCAAGAAAATGTAGGACAGTGCTCCTGCGAAGGTATACAAGTAATAAAGGTAAGTGCAGGAGCAAAATCACCGCCCTTGGCCAGGAAGCCAATCACAATCGGTATAATAATTGATGCTGTACCACCAATGAAAATGAATGTACCTCCAGCAATTCCAATCAGCCGTTTTGGGGCAAGCAATGAAACAAACACCCAGGTGATTGAAGCGAAATCGTTTCCAAAAAAGGCGATAATGAAAGCGTATGTGTTTGAGAAGAACACACCTTTCAGGACTAAAGAAATATAAAGGGGTGAATGAGGGACAACCTACGATAGTACTGAAGGCAGCTAAATCGCTGCGAGTAGCGACCTGTGCTCGCTCGGACATTACAACAAGACCTACAAGCAAGTCAAAGAGAACAAGGCTAAGGCCGAAGACAAAGGGAGGTCTCTAGGCCAGGGATATATGTCTCGTGGCGAAGCCAAACCCAAGCAGGTTCATCAATGATATCTTTTTTTATAGGTGAATGAGGGCTATCTAAGTAAATTTAGGAAGGCAGGTTGATCCCCGCGAGTAGCAACTTATGCTAGCCGACCAGTAACGTGCAATCTCTAATAGGTACTAACCTCATCAACTGGCAAAGTCTGCCCAAAATGAGGTTGAATTCATTCGTAAGTTGTTCGGAGTAGCTGCTTAATCCCAAAGTTAACAGGATATTACCATTCTATGTTTCTATTTCATTATTCTTTACCCCAGAACCTTCTAAACTCCCAACAAACTTTGACTTATATTAACGAGAACCCAGTGAATTCAAAAAACTTGCATTATTATTTATTTTTATTATAATACTTGTATACAAGTGTACTTGAACTCTATAAGAAGGTGAATTTATGGCTGAATCAAAGGAATTTCTTTATCCTGTAAAATGGCTTTCAAAAGCGTCTGCTGGTGATCGTGTAACATCCGAGCTTAGAATGCGTATTATTTCGGGGATGATTGAAAGCGGTACCATCCTATCTGAAAATAAATTGGCTGCCGATTTTGGTGTTAGCCGCTCACCAGTTCGTGAAGCGTTAAAAATACTGGCATCTGAAAATATCATCCGATTAGAAAGAATGGGTGCGGTTGTCATTGGTTTAACAGAAAAAAAATATGCAGAAATTTATGATGTACGAATACTCATCGAGACGTTTGTATTTGAACGTCTAGTAAGGCTGGACAACAATGAATTAGTAATGGAACTTAGTAAAATACTGGAAATGATGAAAATTTCCATAAAATACCGAGACGCTGATGAGTTTTCCTATCAGGATGTCCTATTCCACGAAACAATTATTCGGTCCATCAATCATTCCTATATCCTGATGATTTGGGATAATTTAAAACCTGTGATGGAAAGTTTGATTCTTCTATCCATGCGTTGTCGTTTTAAAGAAAAGTATGAAGACTTTACACGGATCATTAATAATCATCAACTTTATATTGATGCGATCAGAACAAAAGATCGAGAACTCATGATTAAGTCGTTACATGTAAACTTTGATGATGTTCAAGGGGAAGTTGAAGACTTATGGATGGCCCAACAGATGCTTTCAAAAGGAGTCGAACAAGAAAATGACTAGCTATATGTTAGGTGTAGACATCGGTACAACAAGTACAAAAGCTGTATTATTTACGAAAAAAGGCGATGTCATTCAGCAAGAGAATGTTGGTTATCCTCTTTACACACCGGATATGACAACAGCGGAACAAGACCCTGAGGAGATTTTCCAGGCCGTTCTGAAAGCCTTTTCAAATATAACGAAACAGCATCCAGATAAAAAGATATCATTTATTTCATTTAGCAGTGCGATGCATAGTGTTATAGCTATGGATGAAAATGACCAGCCGCTAACCCGTTGTATCACTTGGGCAGATAATCGCAGTGAAGCTTGGGCCCATAAAATTAAAGATGAATTAGATGGGCATGAAGTTTACAAACGAACCGGAACACCGATACACCCGATGTCTCCATTATCCAAAATCACCTGGATTGTGAATGATCACCCAGAGATCGCAACCAATGTTAAAAAGTATATTGGGATTAAAGAATATATCTTTAAAAAGTTCTTTAATCAATATGTTGTCGATTATTCCCTTGCTTCATCCATGGGCATGTTGAATCTCAAAAACTTGGATTGGGATGAGGAAGCCTTAAGAATTGCTGGAATAACGCGTGGTCAATTATCTGAACTCGTACCAACAACAAAGATCTTTAACAACTGTGACCCGGATTTAGCCAAACAGATTGGGATTGATCCACAAACCTCTTTTGTTATTGGGGCAAGTGATGGTGTCCTTTCAAATCTAGGTGTAAACGCTATCCGTAAAGGGGAAATTGCTGTCACGATTGGGACAAGCGGTGCGATTCGGACGATTATTGACGAGCCGAAAACAGACGAAAAGGGAAGAATCTTTTGCTATGCCTTAACGGAAAAGCATTGGGTGATTGGCGGGCCGGTAAACAATGGCGGGATGGTCCTTCGCTGGATTCGCGATGAATTTGCTTCTTCCGAGGTAGAAACAGCTAAAAGGCTCGGAATCGACGCTTATGAAGTCTTAACCAAGATTGCCGAACGTGTAAGACCAGGCGCTGACGGATTGTTATTCCATCCATATCTTGCAGGTGAACGTGCACCATTATGGAATCCGGACGTACGGGGTTCATTTTTCGGATTAACACTGTCACATAAGAAAGAACATATGATTCGAGCGGCTCTAGAAGGAGTCATTTACAATTTATATACAGTATTTTTAGCCTTAACAGAATGTATGGACGGTCCCGTGACCCGAATTCAAGCTACGGGAGGCTTCGCAAGGTCGGCTGTTTGGCGGCAAATGATGTCCGATATCTTCGAATCGGAAGTCGTGGTTCCGGAAAGCTACGAAAGTTCGTGCCTGGGTGCTTGTATATTGGGGTTATATGCCACTGGGGAAATTGAGTCCTTCGAAGTAGTTTCTGAAATGATAGGCAATACCCACAAGCACACACCGAAAGATGATTCTGTAAAAGAATATAGGCAACTACTGCCGATTTTTATTAACCTTTCAAGGGTATTGGAAAATGAATATACACAGATTGCGAATTATCAAAGAAACTTAATAAATGCTGCAAAGTAAAGACATGGAGGAATTACAATGCCATTAGTTATTGTCGCTTTAGGAATTGTCGCTTTATTAATTTTAATAATGGGCTTAAAATTAAACACCTTTATTTCCTTGATCATTGTTTCGTTTGGAGTGGCTTTAGCACTTGGGATGCCACTTGATGGAATTGTCAAAACCATTGAGGCTGGATTAGGCGGAACACTTGGTCACTTAGCGTTAATCTTTGGACTTGGAGCGATGTTGGGTAAGTTAATCGCAGATTCAGGCGGCGCGCAGCGCATTGCCATGACCCTTGTTAAAAAATTTGGTGAAAAGAATATTCAATGGGCAGTCGTAGCAGCATCATTTATTATCGGTGTCGCATTATTTTTTGAAGTGGGATTAGTATTATTAATTCCAATCGTATTTGCCATTTCAAGAGAATTAAAAGTTTCGATATTGTATCTTGGTATTCCAATGGTAGCATCATTATCCGTAACACACGGTTTCTTACCGCCACACCCAGGACCAACCGTTATCGCTGGTGAATATGGTGCAGACCTTGGTCAGGTTTTACTTTACGGCTTCATTATTGCAGTTCCAACAGTTATTTTAGCTGGACCAGTATTTACGAAGATAGCTAAAAGATTAGTACCTGCATCATTTACGAAAACAGGCAGCATTGCCTCTTTAGGAGAACAAAAATCTTTTAAACTTGAAGACACACCTGGATTTGGGATTAGTGTATTTACCGCTTTACTTCCGGTTATATTAATGTCAATTGCTACGATTATCACTTTGATGCAAAAAACAATCGGATTTGAAGATAATGGTTTACTAGCGGCTATCCGTTTTATCGGCGAAGCCGGTACTTCCATGTTGCTTTCCTTATTATTTGCGGTCTATTCAATGGGATTAGCAAGAAAGATTCCAATGAAGGATATTATGGAATCTTGTACATCTGCAATCTTGCATATCGGAATGATGCTCTTAATCATAGGGGGGGGCGGTGCCTTCAAGCAAGTATTGATCGACGGCGGTGTAGGTGACTATGTAGCTGAATTATTCAAAGGAACATCATTATCACCAATCTTGCTTGCCTGGATCATCGCGGCAATCCTGCGTATTTCCTTAGGATCTGCTACCGTTGCTGCCTTAACGACAGCTGGTTTAGTTATTCCAATGTTAGGTCAGTCGGACGTTAACCTTGCTCTAGTTGTACTTGCTACAGGAGCGGGAAGTTTAATCGCTTCACACGTTAACGATGCTGGTTTCTGGATGTTTAAAGAGTATTTTGGTTTAAGCATGAAAGAAACATTTGCAACATGGACCTTGCTTGAGACGATTATTTCAGTAGCTGGATTAGGATTTATTCTATTACTAAGCTTATTTGTATAAGCTTTTCCCGGCAGTAAATCCCTCACTTATGGCAGGGATTTACTGCCTATTATTCTTACATAAAAGGAGCAGAAATAAATGTTCAATACAATTGGTGTCATTGGTTTAGGGGTAATGGGCAGTAATATCGCTTTAAATATGGCTAGTAAAGGGGAACGAGTAGCTGTCTATAACTACACAAGAGATTTAACGGATCAGCTTGTTGCTAACTTGGACAGTCAGTCGCTCCATCCGTATTACGAAATCCAAGACTTTGTTCAGTCACTGGAAACTCCAAGAAAGATTTTTCTAATGGTGACGGCGGGTAAGGCGATAGACTCGGTGATCAATTCATTACTTCCACATCTTGAATCAGGCGATATTATCATGGACGGGGGCAACTCCCATTACGAAGATACTGAACGCAGATATGATGAATTGAAATCTAAAGGAATCAGTTACTTAGGCATCGGTATTTCTGGTGGAGAAGTCGGAGCGTTAAAAGGACCTTCAATCATGCCAGGTGGAGATAAAGATGCCTATGAAAAAGTAGCTCCGATTCTGACAAAAATCGCAGCCAAAGTAAATGATGACCCTTGCTGTACCTATATCGGCCCAAAAGGAGCGGGTCATTTTGTGAAAATGGTCCATAACGGGATTGAGTATGCAGATATGCAATTAATCGCCGAAGCCTATACGTTTTTAAGAGAAAAGTTACATTTGGAAGTTAATGAAATAGCTGACATCTTTGAAACATGGAATCAAGGCGAACTGAAAAGTTATTTAATTGAAATCACAGCCGAAATTTTAAGGAAAAAAGATGAAGTAACGGGTTCACCCTTGATCGATGTGATTCTTGATAAAGCAGGACAAAAAGGCACAGGTAAATGGACCAGCATGCAAGCTATTGATAACGGAGTCCCGGCATCGATTATTACAGAGTCTTTGTTTGCTCGTTACATTTCTGCTTTAAAAGAGGAAAGGGTCAATGCAGAAAATATTCTAACAGGCCCTGAGAACAATCAGCAAAAATTAGAATAAAAATGAGTGGATTGACTATATTAGAGAAGCATTATATATGGGAAAAGTTTGTGCGTACGCGCAAGGTTTCACTCAATATAAGATGACTTCTGAACTTTACGGCTGGAATTTGCCTTTAAAGGATATTGCGCTGATTTTCCGCGGTGGTTGCATCATTCGTGCAGAATTTTTAAATGTCATTAGCGAAGCCTATCAAGAGCAGCCGAATCTGGCCAATTTATTAATCTCACCATATTTTGCTGAAAAGGTTACAGGTTACCAGGTAGGATTGCGAAAGGTTGTCTGTGAGGGAATAAATTCTGGTATCTCGTTTCCATGTTTAGGCGCTTCACTCACTTATTACGATAGTTATCGAACAGGCATCTCAAATGCAAACCTTTTGCAAGCACAACGTGATTATTTTGGTGCACATACCTATGAACGACGTGATATAGCAGGATCCTTTCACACAAACTGGCAGTGATAAAAAGAAACAGTCATTTACAATAATCGTTCATGAATTTGAGACAGGTACCTTACTTCAAAAAGAGAGCTGCTTTTGAAGTGAACCCAAAAAGTTTGACACTTTATTTACTTAGGCAGCCTTGAGGGCATGAACCCGGTAATCTACCGGGCTCATGCCTTTTAATTTTACCTTGATTCGTTGATGATTGTAGTAATGGATATAATCTCCTAGTTCTTGTTTGAAATGCTCCATGCTTTCAAATTCTTGAAGATAGAGTAATTCGGATTTTAATAAGCCAAAGAAGTTTTCAATGACCGCATTATCGAGACAATTTCCTTTGCGGGACATGCTTTGTGTAATGTTATGTTTTTTCAAATCATGCGAGTATTGTTTCATCTGATAATGCCAGCCCTGATCTAAATGGAGAATAGGTGAATCTTTCGATTCCAAGCGATCAAAGGCTTTATCCAGCATTTTGGAAACGAGCGGATAAACAGGCCGAGATTCGATATTATAGGCGATGATTTCTCCATTAAACAGGTCAAGAATGGCTGATAAGTATAGTTTCTCCCCAGCTAGATGGAATTCCGTGACATCTGTCACCCATTTTTCATTGGACTTTGCCGCCTTGAAATCACGTGCTAGAATGTTGGGCGCAATCTTACCGATGTTCCCTTTGTACGAACGGTATTTCTTCATGCGAATCAATGACTTCAATCCTAGTTCATTCATCAATCGGAGAACTGTTTTATGATTGATGCGAGCACCTCTGTTACGTAATTCTAGGGTAATACGCCGATACCCATAACGCCCTTTATGCGTATGGAAAATCTCTTTGATAAGGGATTTAATTTCTGTGTATTTATCCTCACGCCCGAAGGCGTTTACCCAATATAGTACGTACTCCGTGCCATTTTAGAAATGGATAGAAGCAGTTTTAAATCAAATTGTTTCCTTAGTTCATGGACTACTTTCGCTTTTTCTTTCTTTGTAAGGCTTCCTTTTCTTGAACTAAGGCATTCAACTTTTTTAGATAGGCATTCTCTGCACGTAAGTATTCTAATTCGGCAAGAAGTGCTTCTTGAGAGCCATTAGCTTGCGATTTTTTCTTAGTTTCTTTTTTCATGGATAGACGCCCCTTTTTTCAATGGTTTTAGGGCGTCTATACCTCCTTCCTTAAACTGATTTACCCAATTCAAAAGTGTAGAATCAGAAGGAAGGTTATAGTGTACAGCGGTCTCGTTGATCGATGCCCCATATTCGTTCATATATTTAAGTACCTCTAGTTTAAAGGGCAGAGTGTAATTTGTATAGGATGGAACAAGTCCTTCCATCCCATGTTTTAGATAGCGAGCGACCCATCTTTTCAGAGGGGATAAACCTACATTTCTTTCTTGAGCAATGGATTTATAGGATTTTTCCCCTTCTAAGTACTCTAAAACTGCATTTGATTTTTCGTCTATCGTATATTTAGTCAAAAAAATACACCTCCAATTGTTAGATGTTGTCTAACAATTGGGGTGCAGTTCATCTATCTAATTTTAAAACAAATTTGATTGGAGCGGGTGTACGAGACTCCTGTTGAAAAAGCGTGTCCAGGGGAGACCCGGCAGGCGCAAAAGGCGGACCTCCCGCGGAAGGCGAGTTTCTTGAGAGTAAATCAACGTTCAAATTGTACAAGCTTTTAAAAAACTATAGACTCTAATTAAAGAGGCTGGAAATTTTAGTCATGGCATTTTAATTGGTGTATTTAATTGATAATAATCCCTATATGATCGATAAGATACCATTTTTTTATCCTGATAATCTCCATCCAATTGCAAAACTTTGGATTTATTGGTTTCTAAATAATAATGATACCCTTCTGTTTCTAAACTATAGAAGGCATAGGATATTCCAAGCATTTGTTTCTTGGTGACTTTTGTATCAGGGTGATGTTGTATAAAATCAGCCAATTGTTGTACAGATGTTGATGGAATGTCTGCGATATTAAATAATGTTTCCTTAATATTAGTTTTTACTTTATTCAAAGTAGTTTTTGCTTTATGTTTGATTTTGTTGGAATGTCTTGTCATAAATATCACTCCTACTCTGATTATAGTTAAAAGATTTAATTATAGTTAAAAGATTTATTATGTTATTTCCAATCAGCAAACGGAGTAAACAAAAATTTGACCCTGGGAGAAAATCTACTAAAAGAAAAAAAACCTTGGTGAAAAAATTGACGGGCAACGAATAATGTTTTTTGGGGAGGTTTAATACTCAGGTTAAGTGGTATATAAATGGTATCGGTTTGTAGTAGTTGCCCCTGCTTCCTTTGATGGTAGAGGTTCTTTACGAAAGAGTATCGAATAATGTCGACAGGTAGCACATATTCTTCTTTTGATTATTACTAATTATTTTTGGATAAAAAAGGAGTGATATATCATGAGGCAAATGTGTATTTACTGTTTTAAATGGGCTGACATGGATACGATGACACCACTTTTTGAACAAGGTAGAGAGTTCGTCAATTATTATTGCGAAGATTGTGTTACTGCTGTTATGGATAATTTGTTTAAGCCCCCATACAAACATGGTCGTTCCTATACAGATGTATGCGAGCAAACAAGAACCCACTAGCATCAAGCAATGCGTTTTAAAAGGTAAGCGATTGCTCATAAAATGTATCGCTAAAATCATAATTTTTTCAGAAATCCTTCATTTTTTTCAATTACCCAATAGTTAGTTGATCAATACTGCAATTTATAACGTATTGTCACCAGCCGATTCTCTTAAATAATTTAAAGCATTACTAGCAATAGCTCGGACAATATCTCCCACTTATTAGAAAGAGCTTGTTGTTGTCGTTATTGGCTATCGAAATGAATTAAATGAACAGCATAACTAGAGGCCATCTCAAACGAGAAGGGCTTTTTTTGTTCGCGTTTGTCCTCTTCTTAATCATATCGCATTTAAATTAATCTAGTCGAACTCTTACGGAATATTGATATATAGTCTTTTTTTATCTTATTACTTACTTTTTTATTTAAAGATGAATGGGCGACATGGGCAGGAGGTTTAACCCTAGTTATTTCAACCCACTTAAAACAACATGATCATACCGAATGTTATTAAGTAGTGCATATGAGTTAGTATATCGAAGTGAGGAAAAATTAAATAGGATGTACATGATTTAATCCTGCTAATTAATGAATTTCGGATTAGATATAAACAAATATTTTTGTATACAACAGATGGGTGACTAAATAAAGTTATAGTAATTTGTCTTTAGCTTTAACAATATAGCTTTTTATTTTTTTGTATCAGATTTTTATCAAAATAAAAAAATTAAAGAAACCAAAGCATTTAAGGGGAAGATTAACCTGTTAAAGGAATTCTATGTTTGTTATACTCTTGACGCTGATGTTAAGTGGGAGAAAATAAAAAAAGGTTTGAGTATTAAAAAAGAGGATGTTTTACAAGAAGTCTTAAAAAGGATGGAACACTGTGAGTATTTTATTGTAAAAAGTGAAAGTAAGCATCATATTATCAATACATCTTTAATACGTTATATACGTATTTTTGATGGAAATAAGTGATCTCACTACTGCTTTCTTAGAATATAAGTTATGGTTGCATTCTCCTAACAGTCTAACTGGGAGGGGATTTTTCTATGGCAAAAAAGGGTAAGCCTCATATACAGAAGAATTAAAGCGGAAAGTTGCTAAAAGTGATGCGCAAATAGGAATTAAGTAAAGAAATTCCCAAATAATGAGCCATAGAAGGCCAGCGTTGTATTTGGAACCATAAGAAATTTACTAGTGTTAAAGAAGAAAATGTTTATCTGAAAGCACAGGTGGACTATATGCAGAGAAGGTAAATTTGGACACCCAAAAACAGCAAAACAAGCTTCTGTAGCTATTCAGGGTTGGTTAACACTTTGAAAGGAGTGTAAAGATGAATAAAGAATTAGATGATGGTTTTATTGGGGCATTAATGGTTTCCCTTCAAGACGAAAGGGTCATTGAAAAGATAAAAGAAATAGCAGAAGCGGGCTCTTTCAGTCAAATGGGGGAACCTAAGGAGCTACTGAGAGAAAAAGATAAAGAAATTGCAAAGCTCCAACAAGAGATTGAGTCGAAAAAAGAGGAAATTATTGAGTACCAAAAAATGATCCACCGTCTAAATGAGAAAATGGAATCCTATTTTAATGAATTGCAAAAGAGAAGAGCAGACTATCGGGAAGCAGAAGAACTTTACGACGCTATTCAACAATTATCCGAAACTACTAAAAGTTCCTTAAAAGGAATCTTCAAGGGCAGTTCGGTTCAGGAGTTTATTGTTTGTGGTGTGCAATATGAGAACATTTCATCTTTGTGGGATTTTATTAAAAACGAGATTATGGAAGGACGAGAGCAGGAAAGAGAGATTTTGCTCGCCCTTTTTCTGTATTTCTTTCAAGAGTACAGTAAAACATACGATACCCCTTTATATAAAATACAGCAAGTGAAAATGAATGAGGTCTTCAGAGAAGACTTGTACATAAGAGCCCTCAATAGCAAAATATCCGGGAACATTACGGACATCCTGCTGCCAGGATATATAAGCATTAATGGTAAAACCATTAAAAAATCCGTTGTGAGAATCTAGCAGGCGAAAAAGAGAATGATAATAAAGGAGAAATAACAATGACATCGATTATTATCCCAGAGATTGAAGAAGGCATTGAAAAAATCCTTCTTATGCAATGGTATAAACAGCCAGGTGATTATATTACGGTGGGCGAAAGCTTAGCCAAATTCAGCTGTGAGGGCATTGAATTTGACCTCTTTTCAGAAAAAGAAGGTACCCTTAAAGAATTGCATGTAGCCGAGGACACTATAGTCAAGATTGGTGATCTGATATGTTATTTGGATTCTGGTGAAGCTCTTTCAGGAGAATTATTAAAGGAAGTTGAAAAGCAAGAAACGATAGAAGATAAAGAGCCCCTTGAGAACGTAACAAGTTTAGCTGAAAAAAATAACATAGACAGTTCTATTTACTTAATGAATAAGAACGAAGAGCAGGTTCTATTCTCACCTGATTCCCAAACCGTTCCAGTCTCTGCCATTTCAATGACTTATAAAGAAGTGAGATCTTTAATCAGCCATTTATATCAGAGTGCAGAAGAAACCTTTTTAAAGGAGGAAGCGAGCTTCTTTCAAGACATTAAAAAGATGCTCCGTTCCAGATGGGTTTACATGAATAACGGAAATGTTATTTATGATCACAACATTGCAGCTTTATTTCCTTATAGAAAATACTATGAATTAGTGGACGAAGATTTTGACTACAAAAAGCATCTGGACGTTTCCGGTTATATAGGTGATGCCATGACACGGGAAGAAGCTGCCAAAAGTTTCAATACAACCGATCACCCTGTATATAAGAAAATAATAGCTTTAGATGATTACTCCACGAGTAAAAATCCTTCCATTTCAAGGATATTTGCCAATCAAACGGCTAACTCTTCTAAATCAATAGCGTTTAAATTCAACGGGTACGACATTCAAAGTTTCGATGTAGTAAATCAAAAAACTAATTTGCTAGGAAAAGGATTTTTCGTTCCTGTTTTCCGTTTAAATGGGGAAAATGCCTTTGAAATCAATGATCAAATGGCTCTCCATCTCTGGCTGGAAAACCGATTAGTACCAAGTGGATTAAGCGCAGAACGCCAGAAGGAGTATGATTATTTGCTGGCATTGTATCAATTAAAGGGTTTAGATCATGAAAGTTTTCTAAAAGAATTGCCATCAATCGCTATCGATTCCAAGACTTTTTATGAGAAGCTTTTAAACTCTGAAAAAGTAAGAGCCGATATTGATACATATGATGAAAAGATGTTAATGGATCCAAACAGAGGACATTGGGATTTATGGCCTGTCCACTCTGATGAAAAACTTTTAACGATAAAACTGAACGAAGAAATAATGGCCAGAAACCCTAAAATGGATATTAGGGAGGACGGCATAGTTGGCATTGATTTTGGAACGAAAAGTACAGTGGTCGTTCATCAAGAGGAAAGTGATTTTACTCTTCCCATGCGTATTGGGGTTGGCTACCTTAACACGGAAGTACAAGACTGGCATTATGAAAATCCAACCGTGATTGAATTTATTGATTTAGAACATTTTCTGGAGCTTTATCAAGAAAAAGAAGGAAGACCAGATACAAGGTGGCAGGATGTGACGGTTTCCCACAATGCTCTAAACAACTTGATGAATGGAAAGAGTGACCATTATTATTCCATCTTGAATAATCTAAAGCAGTGGGCTGGAGAAAAGAAAAACGAACTCCGATTAAAAGATAAGAGGGGATATGCCGTTGTACTGCGTTCATTTCTGGATTTAACCGATCAGGAAATCAACCCAATTGAGTTATACGCCTACTACCTCGGTTTGTATATCAATAACCAGAACAATGGAATTTACCTGGACTACACCTTATCTTTCCCGGTGACGTATGAAAAAGAGGTAAGAGAAAAAATTCTAAAGTGTTTTGAGCGTGGGTTAAAAAAGACGCTTCCTATGCCGATTCAGCAGGATGAAGAATTAATGAAAAAGTTTCGTGTCACCGCTGGTGCGAGTGAACCTGCTGCCTATGCCGTTTGTGCCTTACAGGAATACGGGTTTGAACCGGAAGAGGATGAAAAAACGTACTACGGTGTGTTTGATTTTGGTGGAGGAACGACAGATTTTGATTTTGGTATTTGGCGTGAAGCGGGCTTGAGAGAAAGCAGATATGATTATGTCATTGAGCATTTTGCAGCTGGCGGGGACCGTTATTTAGGTGGAGAGAACCTGCTAGAGCTTTTGGCGTTCCAAGTGTTTAAAAACAATCAAAGAACAATGCGTGAGCTAAATATTCCTTTTACTCTCCCAGCAGAATGTGTGAAATTTCCTGGAAGTGAAATGCTGATTAATGAGTCACAAGAATCCTATTTAAATACGAAACAATTGGTAGAAAAATTAAGGCCGCTTTGGGAAAGACATGAACGGTATGAAGAACAGTTTGGAAAAGGCATGATCCGGGCAGACTTGTTTGACAAAGCCGGCCACGCAAAACTCAATGTGGAACTTTTGATTGATCAAGATGAAATGGAACAACTTATTGAGGAAAGAATTGAAAAAGGCATTAAAAATTTCTTTGAGTCATTAAGGCGCGCCTTTACCGGGTCAGAACCGAGCAAAATTAGTAAAGTAAATATACTGCTTGCGGGTAATTCAAGTAAATCCCCGATCGTTATGAATCTATTTAATAAATGGATTGAAAGGGAAGTACAGAATACTCAAAACTGGGGAGAAGTGTCTGATAATCTTTTTGAGATTTTCCCACCACTGGGGACAGAAGGTGCTTATTTAAAGCAAGAAGAGAGAAATAGAGTGGTTAACCGAGATATTTTAACAGCCCCTACAGGAAAAACAGGCGTTGCCTTTGGACTTGTACAAAGCAGAAAGGGCGGAAGTATAAAAGTTATTGACCGCGATTTGGTGAATGGTGAATCAAAGTTCAAGTATTTTCTTGGCATCGGGAGAAAAGGGAAATTAAAAACAGTGATTGATCAAGAAGAAGAGTATAATATATGGCATCTTTTCATTGATGCGTCAGAAGAAGATTTTGAAATTTATTACACAAGCCTGCCTGAAGCTAGTACCAACCAGCTTGATATTAAGCAGGCACAAAGGAAAAAACTTCGAATTGAGCATGTAGATGATTCAGCTTTTGTTTATATTCGAACATTAAGCCCGACTGTCATTGAATATGTTGTTGCAGACGAAGACTCGATATTAAATGGGGTCTATTTAAGTGAAACTACTAAAGTGGAATTAAGCTAATCTTTCGGTTGTGGAATTTAGAAATATATGTTAAATGATTTTTTTTGTGAACACACAACAGATTAATCAATTGTATGGGCATTTGTGGGTTTGATTGATTCAATTGAATATATCAAGATGATGCTATGTTTTATTTGAGTGGTATATAAATAGAAGATGTCTTCACCTGGTGCATCGGTTAAGGTTTTATGAAAAAAACGCCTTGAGTGGAAAATAACTCACTTTTAAGTTAGAGGCCTCCCACAGTTTACTGTGGGAGGCCTTTTCATGCTATCGTTATTGTATGTCCATGGTCACCGTTTAATAGCTTCCCATGGGACTTGCAATGTTTACAGAAAAAGGTTTCATTTTCAGCATTTAATGCTAGAAACTCAAGGTGTTATCCTGAATGTTCACTCCTTTGATCCTCCTGATGTTCCATAATCGTTAATGGTTAAGTTTACATCATAGTTTATAGTAGTTTCACTAAATCTTTGATCCCAATCTTTTTTGACCTTCTTCCATACTTTGGGGTTCTCGATTCTCAATCGATTTCCGAAGCCAGCAACGTCCACTTGGTATTCTTTTTGCATTTTTTCTAATACATTCCCCACCAAGCGTTTCACTTCTTTTTCAGATGATTTTTCTGCTTTTTTTAGAAATTCATTTTTAAAAGAATCTCCTGAAACTACCCAGTTTTCAGACAGTCTTCCCACTGATTCAATGTTTACATCAAAAGAGATGTTGTCTCCTTTAACTCTAGGTACGATACTGCTTTTCATGGACTCTATCTCATACACAATCAGCTGACCGGTTTCTTTATCAAAGCTTTTCACTACACCGCCTTTTCCCTTACCTGTTATCCATGTTACGCCCTCCAGTTCTTCCTCATTCAAAGTACCAGTCATTTTGTGTGTCTTTCCATCGATCACGGCAGCTCCGGCAAATTTGACTTGCCCGTTCACTGATAGTACTTTTTGCATCAGAAAACTAGATCCTGATTTGATCTTGCTTTCTACTTTAATATGCGACATAGGAGGCAAAATCCTTGTTGTTCGATATGCATTTTCTACAATGCCAGCCAGACGGAACGCTGGAATTTCTCCTGCTTTCTTTGTTTCCAGTGTCTTGCTTGCTCTTCCTTTACTGATGAGCACAAGACAGCTTGGTCTAAGCTCGCTTTCTCGAAAATTTTGATCAAGTAATTGTTCCAACCTAAACGATCTTGCAAGACCTTCACCGATAACAACCACTTTCATATGGTGAGCGGTTACGGGTTGTTCACTTCTCAATGATAATTCACGAACCATTTGATGGAGGGAATCTCCCGTTTCAGAAACATTAACATAAGATTTTTGTTGTGGTCCGGATTGTTTCGTTGTTGAACTTGCTACTAGTGGAGTGATAAATTGATAGGTTGCAGTAATCAGGTCCTTTTTTGAATAACCCTCCCCTTGTTCGTTTAACTTTTTCTCGATGGAGGACTGCTTGCCTTTATCGAATGCCAAACCTATACCTAAACTTTGCTCTTCAATTTCATGACTGCTCCAGCATCCTGTAAGGGTTAAGAACAAAAGAACGGAGAGGGAAATGAAGAGGGGACGTATATTGTTATGTGATTGTTTCATATTTTCCTCCCTTTATTCTTGAGATGATAAGCAGGAGAAGCGGGAGTAAACCAAATAAAAACAATGCGATATTGCCGACGAAATCTCCTTGTTTAAATAGGTCATTGATATTTTTCGGAATCATGGCAATGATGTAGAGAATTGGAAGCAAGCCATACATAAATGGGTGAATGCTCTTTTTTGAAAGTTGAGCCAGTCCTAGAGCAGCTGCATAGAATGTTATGGTAAATGTCGCAAATATTTGCATGATCCATACCACGAGCAATAAAGATTCAAACCGTTCAAAGATCAAACCGGAGATTTCAAAACTTCGTATAAGATCAAGAGTTGGCCATGTTCTCATGACCACTCCATCAATAGATAATGCTCCGACAACCATGACGACCGTTATCACGTAAAAAATCAAGGGAATGGAAACTCCAACAAGCATGGCTTTTACTGCTTTTTTTGGCTGATTCATAAACGGAAGAAGCAGTAACATGATTTCAGGACCTGAAAAAGCGAGAGCCGTTGTTTTTACTCCTTTTAGTACAGGGATGATTCCTTCTCCTAATACCGGACGCAGATTATCGATCTCAAATATTTTGATGCTCATAAAGGTAACTACCAAAAAAAGGATAACTGTCAAAGGTAATATAATTTCAAAAAGACGGGCGATCGAGTTAATGCCGCCCAGGATCAGATAAAGACCCACCCACATGAAAATCATGGTAATTGCCCATGTAGGGGTACCCTCCAGAAGTAAATACTTTATAACTTCAGCCATTGCACGGAGCTGAAATCCGGAAGTTGTGAGAAAATAACATATTATAACTAAACTGAGTAAACTCCCCACCCATTTTCCTACAATTTCATTTATGTATTGATAAAAGGTCTTATCGGGAAACTGTTGGCTTAATTTGACCATGATCACCCCTGCGATTATGGCGATGAACCCGCCTATAATAACGCTTATCCATACATCTGGTGTATGTACCTTTTCCGTAGATGATCGGGGTAGGGTGAGTAATCCTGTACCAAGTATAAAGCTGCTGATAATCACAGCTGTTTGAGGAGTCGTGATTTGATCTTTCGGATTGAGAATCATTCTTTAACCACCCTTTCACCGATGAGTTATCCTTTACGTATGGGGTTTTTTGTATGCATCATCTTTGGACGGCGTTTCATCATCATAAGTGGCATGCGAACCATCAGGTCTTTCCATTCACTTAAGCGATAAGGAACGGCTGGACTCATATAAGGTACACCAAAGCTTTTTAATTTAACTAAATGGCTGGTCATTAAAAGAAAAAAGAGAATGACCCCGTATAATCCAAATGTAGCAGCACATAGCATTGCGGGAAAACGAAGAATCCGTAATGTAATCCCAATACTATAGTGCGGAATGGAAAATGATGAAATAGCGGTTAACGCTACTACAATGACCAAAACAGGGCTAACGATCCCTGCCTGTACAGCAGCTTCCCCAATGATTAAACCGCCGACAATTCCCATTGCCGGACCGATTGGCTTAGGTAAGCGCAGTCCTGCTTCCCTCAAAATTTCGATGGCTATTTCCATGAATAATGCTTCGATTAGTGCCGGAAACGGAACCCCGGACCTGGTTCCGATAATGGATATGGCCAGTTTGGTCGGAATCATCCCTGAATGAAATGAGATAAAAGCTATATACAAAGACGGTGTAAAAAGAGCCAGAATAGCTGCGAGGTAACGAAGCATACGGATGAATGTGCCAGGAATCCATCTTTCATAATAATCTTCCGGTGACTGCAACATCATGCTTAAGGTAACCGGAACGATCAAAGCGAATGGCGTCCCATCCAATAAGATGGCCACTCGACCTTCCATCAAAGCAGCGATCACTCGATCAGGACGCTCTGTATTCTGTACCTGCGGAAAAGGACTAAGGTAATTATCCTCAATAAGTTGCTCTACATAACCTGATTCCGGCACACTATCAATATCAATTTTCTTAATTCGGTTTTCTACCTCTTGAACTAATTCGGGATCAACAATATCTTTTATGTAAGCGACAACTAAGTCCTTTTTTGAACGCTTTCCTACTTGGAATTTTACTAACGATAAATTCTCAATTTCACCACTACCCCTTAAAAAGGATGTATTATCACTCAATGATTCAGTGAAACCGACCCGTGGACCTCTGACTAATGCCTCTGATACCGGCTCTTCAATCGTCCTTGTTTTAAGTTTTGTCGTTCCGAGGATTAGGGCATCCACTGATCCCTCAATTAAAAGAGCGGTAGAACCTGTTAATACTTTTGAAGCTAAATCTTTAATGGAACCAACCTCTTCTATTCCACTAATAGATAACACTTCATTTTTTATGAATTCTTTTGAAATGCTTCCTTTGGTGTAAGGAAGGTTCTGTTTATATTCTGCTGAAAAATCAACCATCAATGATGGCATAATATGTTTATCAATGAGGTCTTTATCCGATAGTCCATCCACAAAAATGATAATTGACCGAATATCGGTTCGCCCTATATTAAATTCTCGAAAATGCACATCCCAATTATGGCCAATTTCTTGCCTAACCATTTCTAGATTTAAATTAAAATTATCAGTAAACTGACCAGTTGAATCTTGGGAGGTATTTGCTTCTTGATTGTCTTTATCGGTAACTTTCCCTTTTTTACTAATCTTTGATATCCACTCTTTCATTTTCATCACTCATCCTTTGAGTTACGAAGCCTATAAAATAATTTGGCAATCAAAAACGGAATAAAAAACACTATAAAAGCTTGTATAAAAACCTGCCATTCTGGAAGGTAGGAAACAATCGTTTTCCACATTTTCATCACCCTATACTTGCCTAATATCAGCAGCTAAAATCTGTGAAATCTTCTGCAAAATTCCTTTATTTCTCAAATAGTATTATTATCTTCTACGTTTCTTATGCAATGAAGTTAATTGTCCATCACTATATATGTGTATTAGCTATACAGCACAATAAATGTCATCCAACAATCTCTTACATAATCAGTGCATATGATCCCAAGCTAATGTTCATGGGGAAAAGAGCGGTCATAAAAGTCTTCGATAGTGAAAATACGTAAGTGAATAATACTAAGAGAAGCAAAAGGAACAGAAATACTTTGATTTAGTTGAGGAGAGAACGAGGGAAAATCAATATCATCTGGAACTTAATTAACGATGAATGAAGGCGGAATCCCCATATATTAAAGTGAGAATCGAATGATTTTATTTTTCAATAATTGACTTTTCCTCATACATTAAAATTAAGAGGGTTTATGCTAATGATTGAAATATAATTTTGAAAATATAGATATCAAATTGAAATTATGTTTGAAGTGATATATACTGAAAATTGAGAATAATTAGTAATCATTATCCATTTTTGGAAAAATATTTTCTTTTATCAACGGTTGACTTGGTGAAAAAAGAATTGATAAATTAGCTCTTCAAAAGTTATCCCAATCGCTACTACTTTTCTCCCCGGAACGGATACACGGTTCTCGCTTAATAGGATTGTGAAGCCTGGTGTAGATAAGAGCGGAAGGAAAGAATTTCGTCCGAATGAATGAGAGTATCCTTTTGTTTCGACTATTGGTCAAAAGGTAAAGTTGTTCGTTTCTTGTTTTCTAAAGTACGATTTCATAGGGGGAATATGATGAATATATGGACAAGCAGCACACTAAGTTCAATTCTGACTCTCTCATTACTTGTTTCTCCTGTATCTTACGCTAAAGCAAATGCAAATCAGGAAGTTACTGTGAGTAAGGAGGCTAGCCAGTACCCCGTGTTAACGAAGGCTAAAAAACCGGAAGAAGTGGGCTTTTCATCTGAAAAACTGGAAAAGGTGGATCAGCTTATTGAAATGGAAGTGGCTGCCGGTTTTCCTGGTGCTGCCCTGATTGTCATAAAGGACGGAAAGATCGTTAAAAGTGAAAGCTACGGGTACAAACAGAAATTTAATGAACATATACCTCTTAAGAAGTTTCGTAAAATGGAAAAAGACACTTTATTTGACCTTGCTTCAAATACAAAGATGTATGCAACTAATTTTGCCATTCAAAAATTAGTCAGTGAAGGCAAGCTTGATATCCATGCAAGAGTTCAGCGATATATTCCTGAATTCAAAGACACGGAGCCGGATGTGATCAAAGGGAAGGATAACCTGAGGATAATCGATGTTCTTCATCATACAGCAGGGTTTAAACCAGATCCGCAATACCATAATCCAAAGGTTTCGAAAGACCTTTATTCACAGGAACGGGATAAGACCATTGAGTTCATATCCAAAACACCGCTGACATATGTACCTGGAACACAGAATGTATACAGTGATGTCGACTATATGCTGCTCGGTGCCATTGTTGAAAAAATCACGGGTCAGCAGCTTGACGCCTATGTTGAAAATAAATTATACAAGCCGCTTAATTTGAAAGATACAAAGTTCAATCCTCTGCAAAAGGGCTTTAAGCCAAAGGATATTGCGGCAACTGAACTGCTTGGGAACACTCGGGATGGCGTGATAGATTTCCCTAATATTCGCAAATACACGCTTCAAGGGGAAGTTCATGATGAAAAAGCCTTTTATTCGATGGGAGGCGTATCAGGTCATGCAGGTCTTTTCTCGACTACCAGCGATCTCGCTGTCCTTCTGCAGGTAATGCTGAATGGCGGGGGATACGGTAAACATATGTTGTTTGATAAAGACACAATCGATGAATTCGTCGCACCCTCCGAGATGAACCCTACCTATGGACTCGGATGGAGACGAAATGGCGATGCCAGCATGGAGTGGATGTTCAGTCCTTATGCGAGCGACAGTGCATACGGACATACTGGATGGACTGGGACGGTCACGATCATTGATCCTGAAATAGACTTAGGGATTGTTTTACTTACAAATAAAAAGCATTCCCCGCTAGTTAACCCTGTAGCCAATTCGAATCAGTTTTTTGGCGATCTCTTCAAAACAGGGAGCTATGGAAGCGTTGTAACTGCGATATATGAAGCATTGGAAACGAATGAATAAGAGGAAAAGAATAATTGATTAACAGCGGATGAAGCCGAAGTGCTAACTCAAAAAAGTTTGTAAAGTTCTGCTGAGGGAGAATGGTTAATTACTGATAGGGCGATAACCTTATGAATTCCGTTAGTGATTTATTTATATCTCTATAAAGCTGAAGGCCTCCCATCGTTTATTTTGGGAGGCCGTTTTTCTTGTTATCGGTTTTGGCAGGGTGCCTTGACCGTTGTAGGATTTCTTTTATACAAAGTGAATTATACTGTTTGGGCAAGAATCAGATTCTTATATGCTCCGTCTTGATGGAGTAAATTATCATGGGCACCTTGTTCGATGATTTCCCCATTTTGGACAACGATGATGCGATCGGCATGTTTAATTGTCGCTAATCTATGTGCAATGACAAGTGTAGTCCGATTAATCGAAAGTCGTTCCAATGCTTTTTGAACGGCCTGTTCGGTCTCGGTGTCCAGAGCGGAGGTCGCTTCATCCAGTATTAATATAGGAGGATTCTTCAGGAATATACGAGCAATCGAGACACGCTGTTTTTGCCCTCCTGATAATTTCACTCCGCGTTCTCCAATCAAAGTATCCAAGCCTTCGGGCAGCTGTTCGATCAAGTCATTTAATTGAGCGTCTTCGATGGCTTGGTTCAATTGGGCTTCCCTTGCCTCTGTATTACCGTACATGATGTTATCCCGGGTGGTACCATCAAATAAAAATACATCTTGTTGTACGATACCGATATGTTTTCTTAAGGAGGTCAATTTGTAGTTCCTGATATCGATGCCATCAATTTTAATGCTGCCAGACTGGATATCGTAGAAGCGGGGCAGCAAGCTGCATAATGTTGTTTTACCACCACCTGAAGCGCCTACCAACGCTATCGTGTTACCTGCGGATACGGAAAAGGAGATATCATTTAGTATCGTTCTGTCCGATTCATAGCCAAATGAAACGTTCTCAAAAACCACATCACCTTTTACGGAATCAACTTCGATTGCATCCTCGACATCATGAATATCTGGAAACGTATCAACCAATTCCAGGTATCTTTTAAACCCTGCATACCCCTTAGGCAAAGTTTCTAAAATCGAGCTGATTTGTTTGATTGGAGCGATGAAGATATTGGATAACATGATGAATGCCACGAATTCCCCATAGGTCATTTCGCCATGGATGACAAACCAAGCCCCGCAGCCTAAAACGGTTAAGGCGACTAATTTCATGAGAATGAAGTTAATGGACGTACTCCACGCCATAATTTTATAGGCAAGTAGCTTTGTTAGGCGAAATTCCGAGTTGCTGCGATTGAATAGGTTAATTTCATGAGCTTCCTTAGTAAAGGATTGGACAACTCGGATGCCACTGATGTTATTTTCGATACGGGCATTATAATTGGCGATATCACCGAACATCGTTTTAAATGCCCTTGTCATTTTAAGGCTAAAATAAACGGATAAGATGATTAAAAATGGAACAACAGTAAATACGATAATGGCTAATTGCCAATTAATTTGAAACATGACAAAGAATGCGCCAAAAATCGTCATGAACGCTATGAATAAATCTTCGGGACCATGGTGTGCGATTTCCCCTATATCCATCAAATCATTCGTCATCCTGGATACTAGATGCCCCGTTTTATTATTATCAAAAAATTTAAAGGATTGCTTATGAAGCTTGAAGAACAGATTTTCCCTAAGGTCCGTTTCAATATTTATACCAAGTTTGTGTCCGTAATAAGAAACGATGAAGTTTAATAAAGTACTTAATAAGTAGATGGCAAGAAGGCCTATACATGCCATTATTATGTATTTCCAGTTGTTGGATGGCAATAAATCATCTATTATCCGGTTTACCGCCAAGGGAAAGACCAATTCAAGAATGGCAATGAATACAGCACATGAAAAATCAATAATGAATAACCCTTTATAAGGTTTATAATATTTTAAGAAATGCTTGATAACAGTAAATATGATATATCCTCATTTTTCATTGATTTCATCAAAAAAGTTTTCCGTTTGGGAAAATAGCTATTCTCGTTGGAATGGGAATAGCCGTTTCAGGGGCCATTCTGCAAGGAATTTCTCAAAATCCTCTAGCTGACCCTGGGATCCTCGGCATCAACGCTGGAGCAGGATTCACAGTTGTACTATATATGTTCTTCTTCCAAGGCACTGCATTTTTCAAAGGGTGGTCATCGGTATTCATCATGCCTTTCACTGCTTTACTGGGTGCTTTCCTTGCCGCTTTTTTAATTTATGCACTATCTTGGAAAAAAGGGCAAGTGACACCTGCGAGACTATTATTGGTGGGCATAGGAATAAATGCGGCATTCGGTGCAGGTCTGGTCATATTCCAGATGAAAATGGAACCGAACAATTCCATGAAGGCGTTAATCTGGTTATCCGGGACGATCTGGGGTACGAATTGGACTTTTGTATGGGCATTATTACCTTGGTTGATCGTATTGATACCTTTAGCGATTTATAAATCGAAAGTATTGGATGTCTTACGCTTAGGTGACTCGATTGCCATTGGAGTAGGTGTACAGGTAGAAAAGGAACGCAGGCTTTTATTACTGATTTCAGTGGCATTGGCAGGGGTGTGCGTTTCGGTGGGCGGAGGTATTACGTTTTTAGGCCTGATTGCACCGCATATAGCCAGGAGATTAGTGGGGGCGAGACATGCAAAACTATTACCACTGACTGCAATCTTAGGTTCATTATTGCTGTTATCCGCCGATACATTAGGTAGAGTGATCATGGCCCCAATGGAATTGCCAGTGGGGATTATCGTTTCGATTTTAGGAGCGCCGTATTTTATCTACTTACTCGTGAAAAACATTTAATATATGTGAAGAAGTTCAGGAGAGGTAAAGAAAAGTTTAGAAAAAGCACATTTTCCAGCTTGACGGAGGATGGGCTTTTTTTGCAATCAGGGAAATATGCCTTTTGGAGAATCTTTGATGATTTTCAAAGGATATTCATGACCATGTACGATGGATAGGCTGGCAGTGGGGGTGATAAGTCATCCTCTAAAAGAAGTATTTTAAAAAATATGTTGACCGAATGGCTTGTATCCGCTTACAATGATACTTAGTTATTAGTGTATTTAGAAAATTGTAAAAGAGGTACCTGCATGACAAAGGAATTCGACAGAAGAATCGGGCGCCATGCAATCATGTACGCGTTTGCGGAAGAAGAGGAAGAAGTCATATTAACAACTGATCTAAAGCGGATGAATTGGCTTTATGGAAAAGGTAAAGTCGGTTCAATGGAGCTGCAGAAAATAGTTGCGGCCATTGAGACATCAGCGAAAAGGCTGGGATTGGTCAATCCCGACATTTATCGTGAAATGCATGCGCTGTATCATGCAATCATCGAAGCACTCCAAGGAGTGACACGCGGCCAAGTCGAGCTTGGCGGTCTTTTGAGGACGGCAGGCCTTCGGTTTGCAATCGTTCGGGGCAGGCCGTTTAAAAACGGGGACGAAGGTGAATGGATTGCTGTCGCCGTGTATGGAACGATTGGAGCACCGGTTCGGGGATTTGAACATGAAGCGGTTGGATTGGGAATTAACCACATTTAAATAATTAAAAGCCTATAGTTATTTAGTGAAATAGGGGGCTGTATTGGAAGACTGGATAAGTCTGTCAATATGGCCTCCTTTTGTTTGTTTAAAAAAGAATAGGGGTGCAGGAAATGATTATGTTAACGGGCCAAACTTTAACGATTGAAGAAGCGAAAAAAGTATTGTATGGGGAAGCATTTGTCACGGCTTCAGCCGAGAGTGTTAAGAAAGTGGAAAAAAGCCGGGAAGCGGTTGAAAATATCGTGAAACAAAAGAAGGTCGTTTATGGCATTACAACAGGTTTTGGAAAGTTCAGCGATGTTTTGATTGATGCAGAGGATGCAGAGCAGCTACAGTGGAATTTGATTCATTCCCATGCATGCGGAGTGGGGGAACCGTTTCCTGAGGTGGTTTCAAGAGCTATGGTCCTTCTCCGTGCCAATGCTCTATTAAAAGGGTTTTCCGGCGTCCGTCCTGTTGTCATTGAACGTTTGATCGATCTTTTGAACGCCCATATCCATCCGGTCATTCCTCAGCAAGGTTCTCTTGGGGCAAGTGGGGACTTGGCGCCGCTTTCCCATTTGGCGCTAGTATTGATGGGAGAAGGGGAAGTGTTTTATAAAGGAGAGCGAATGGAGGCCATCGTAGCTTTATCGAAGGAAGGCATTCTTCCAGTGACACTTAAAGCAAAAGAAGGTCTTGCATTAATTAACGGTACACAGGCCATGACGGGGATGGGCCTCGTAAATTACATTGAAGCTGAACAGCTGGCCCATCAAACTGAAGCGATTGCTTCCCTGACGTTGGAAGGGTTACGCGGCATTGAAGATGCCTTTGATGCGGATGTTCATCTAGCACGCGGTTACCGCCAGCAAACAGAGGTCGCGGAACGGATCCGTCGAATGATCAATGGCAGCCAGCTAATCACCAAGCAAGGAGAACTGCGGGTACAGGATGCTTATTCGCTCCGCTGCATCCCGCAAGTACATGGTGCATCATGGCAAACTCTTGATTATGTTAAAGAAAAATTGGAAATCGAAATGAATGCAGCGACGGATAATCCGCTAATCTTTGATGATGGGGAAAAGGTTATTTCAGGGGGGAACTTCCATGGCCAGCCGATTGCTTTTGCAATGGATTTCATGAAAATCGCTGTTGCCGAGCTTGCGAACATTTCAGAACGCCGGATTGAGCGACTCGTCAATCCACAGCTGAATGATTTACCGCCATTCTTAAGTCCGTCACCTGGCTTGCAGTCGGGAGCGATGATCATGCAATATTGTGCAGCCTCACTCGTCTCTGAGAATAAAACACTCGCACATCCTGCAAGTGTTGATTCCATTCCATCTTCAGCTAACCAGGAAGATCATGTAAGCATGGGAACGATCGGGTCCCGCCACGCCCATCAAATCATTCAAAACGTTCGCCGCGTTTTGGCAATTGAGCTCATTTGTGCCTTACAGGCGGTGGAATACCGTGGAACAGAAAAAATGGCTCCATTTACAAAAGAGTTTTATACGGAAGCAAGAAAACTCATTCCAAGCATCACCCAAGATCGTATATTCTCAAAAGATATTGAAGCAACGGCAAGCTGGTTACATCAAATTGATTGGAATTCATTTATTCACAGGAGTTTACCTACGACATAAATCCCGGTGATTCTTTTTCAATAAACGTTAGGCTTATAGCCCTTTCACTTGGGTTTTTAAGCCTAACATAGTTGCGTAAATGCTACATAGATCCCTGAAATCCAAAAAAGGTCTCAGCATAGAGAAAATGACCTTGAAATAGTAATAAGTGCAGGAAATAACTATTGATGGAATGATCGACTTTACTTATTCGTGCTAGATTAAATATGAATTTTTGGAGGGGAATCCAATTTGGAAAATCGGCAATTGCAACTGCCTGTTAAAAATGAACAGAACCAGCCGTCAAATACTTTACAAAGAAAGCTAAAGGCGCGCCACCTTACCATGATTTCGTTGGGCGGTGCAATTGGAACAGGGCTTTTCCTCGGAAGCGGGCCAGCCATTCACTCTGCAGGACCTGGCGGGGCTTTGGTCGCTTACACCGTAATTGGTATAATGGTTTATTTTATTATGACAAGTCTCGGAGAACTTGCATCATTCATGCCAGTCAGCGGGGCTTTCAGTACCTATGCTACGCGTTTCATCGATCCAGCTCTAGGGTTTGCACTTGGTTGGAACTATTGGTTCACGTGGGCGATGACTCTTGCCGCGGAACTATCCGCCGCAACAATGGTAATGAAGTTTTGGTTTCCTAACAGTCCGTCATTTTTATGGAGTTCTTTGTTTTTAGTTTTGATATTCTTATTGAATTACGTATCTGTTAAAGGGTATGGAGAAGGGGAATATTGGTTTTCACTCATTAAAGTGGCGACCATCATCATTTTTATCGTCGTCGGTATTTTGATGATATTCGGGATTATGAACGGAGAGGCGATTGGTTTTAAAAATTTCACAGTTGGTGAAGCTCCTTTTGCCGGTGGTTTTTTGGCAACATTGGGTATTTTCATTGCTGCTGGTTTTTCTTTTCAAGGTACGGAAATAGTAGGTGTGGCAGCCGGTGAAAGTGAAGACCCGGCAAAAAATGTACCTCGTGCAGTTCGCAGTATCTTTTGGAGGATTTTCCTTTTTTACATCCTGGCGATACTTGTTATTGGATTGATCGTTCCTTATACGAATGGCAGTCTGCAGGGACACACGATCATGGTCAGCCCATTTACGATGGTGTTTGAAAAAGTGGGACTGGCATTTGCTGCTTCCGTGATGAATGCTATCATTTTAACGGCCGTATTATCCGCTGGTAATTCGAGCCTTTACGTGACAAGCCGAATGTTGTACTCAATGGCACACGAAGGATTGGCACCGCGTATTTTTGGAAAGCTCAACAAGCGCGGCGTTCCCATTTGGGGACTGGTTGTGACCTCACTTGTAGGGATGTTGGCATTTTTTGCTTCCATTTTCGGTGATGGGGTCATTTATATTTGGCTGATGAATGCAGTCGGAGTCACTGGATTTATATTTTGGTTGGGAATAGCGGCAAGCCATTACCGGTTTAGAAAAGCCTATATTGCTCAAGGGTATTCACTGGACGATCTTCCCTATAAGTCAAAATGGTTTCCTTTCGGACCGATATTTTCCTTTGCTCTTTGTTTTTTCGTTTTATTGGCGCAAAACTATCAGGCCTTTATTGGCGATGACATTAACTGGGCTAGTGTGTTCGCAGCCTATCTTGGCATCCCATTCTTTCTGGTAATGTGGCTTGGATATAAGTTCATTAAGAAAACAAAAGTAACTCCGCTAGAGGAATGCCAAATTGATTTTGATGAACATAGGAATGCCAATTAGTATGTATCGATAATATGCATTAACCTTGAAATGAGTTAGTTGTTTCAAGGTTTTTTTTCTGTATATGTGACACATTTCCATGTATGTCTGCATAAAACATAACCTATAAAAAAAGTGTAAAATTCCAATCTTGCCAGATCCGGAACCGCTTAAATTTACCCGTTATTTATGACAGAAAATCGCTTTTTCCGTTTTTTGGATCATTTTGGATTATAAAAAAACTGAAAAAAATTTGTGGCTGATGATGGGCGTTTATGATTATAGGAAGCCAAAGTGTTGGTATATCAAGGTTTTTAGAGTCTTCAGGAACCTTAAGAATTGATGGCGTAAATGGGCTTTTTAGGCAAGAATTCCGTCCCACATCATTTGAACTTATATTCATTCTTTGTTAAGGTAATGAAGTACTTTAGGGATTGAGGTTCAGTCCGTATGTTGAGACTGAACAAAACTCTAAAATAAAAAACCATTATATTTCAGTTGGTATATGCTGTGCCTGTTAGTTTCCTCAGTTGTATTGCACCTCTTTTCCCTGCAAAGCTCAAATTAGACACATTGGGAATCCCATAATCATATTTCTATGCGTTTTGGTGTTATACTGCACTGCAAGTATCATTCCACCTGGTTAAGGAAATGAAGTACTTTAGAGGGTAGTCGTAAGTCCACCATCTGGACAAAACTCTAAGTGGAAATCGTTTATATTACAGTTGGTATATGTTGTGCCTGCTAGTTTCCTCAGTTGTGATTGCACCTCTTTTTTCCTACTTGAAATGCTCAACTTATCACACAAAAATAATCCAAGTAAAGAAATGCTTCTTGGGAATAATAAATATAGAGTATTTTTCTATGCACGTTATGCCCTGTGCCACTGAATAAGTGTCACTTCCGCTTTTTTGAAGAAAAAGTAATGGGGTAGAATAGCTTTGTTAATGTCGGTTATTTCAAGATACTTGTGGATTAATAATCATCACTCGCATAAAACGGGGGAATTCAGCAAAACTGAATATCATATGGGCAACTATTAGAATGAGGTGACTTGATGAAGCCGTATGTAGAAGTCAGAAATGTCTCGAAAATTTTTGGCAAATCTCCAAAAGCAGCAACAGACTTATTGAAGCAAGGCAAGACGAAAAAAGAAATCTTGAAAGAAACGGGACAAACGGTCGGAGTGAATAATGTTAATTTCGAGATTTATCCCGGCGAGATTTTTGTCATCATGGGCCTATCAGGAAGCGGGAAATCCACTTTGATCCGCATGTTCAATCGTTTGATCGATCCCACTTTGGGTGAAATCTTAATTGATGATGAAGATATCGTGAAGATGAACGCTGCCCGGTTAAGGGAAGTCAGACAAAAGAAAATAAGCATGGTCTTTCAGAACTTTGCTTTATTTCCGCATAAAACGATATTGGAAAACGCTGAATTTGGGCTCGAAATTCAAAAAGTGGATCCAGCAAAACGTCATGAAAATGCGATGAAGGCTCTTGAGGCTGTTGGATTGAAAGGCTACGAAAATCAGCTGCCATCACAGCTTAGTGGTGGTATGCAGCAAAGGGTTGGGTTAGCCCGGGCACTCGCAAGTGATACGGATATCCTATTGATGGATGAAGCCTTCAGTGCCCTTGATCCATTGATTCGTAAGGATATGCAGGATGAACTGATTCAAATCCAAGATCAGTACAAAAAAACGATCATTTTCATTACCCATGATCTTGATGAAGCATTAAGAATCGGGGATAGAATTGCCCTTATGAAAGATGGAAGTGTCATTCAATTGGGAACTCCTGAACAAATCATGATGAATCCAGCCAATGAATTCGTCGAGAAGTTTGTGGAAGATGTTGATCTATCAAAAGTTTTGACAGCATCTCATGTGATGATACGCCCAGAGAAGATCGCGGTGGACAGAGGTCCAAGGGTTGCCTTGGAAATCATGCGCAAACAAGGGTATTCCAGCATTTTTGTTGTGGATAGAAAGCAGAAGTTATTGGGGGCCGTGACCGCTGAACAGGCTCGTCAGGCAATGAGCAATAACCAATCGATATCTGAAGTGATGTCAACCGATATCCCCACTGTAAAAGAGGATGAATTACTTGGAAACCTCATGGATGTGATGGCGACTTCAAGTTTGCCAATCTCAGTCATCGATGATCAGAATAGAATTAAAGGAATTCTGCTTCGCGGTGCCGTTATCGGCGCTTTGGCCGGAAATAAAGATTCCTTGAATGAAATGGAGAGTGAATAATTCAATGAATATGCCGAAAATCCCACTAGGAGCTTGGGTTGATTCTTTAGTGGATTGGATAACTATTGTATTTGCTGGATTATTTACACTTATTACGAATGTGATCGAGGGACTACTGGATATCCTGGTCGATGTAATGAGTGCTGGACCTTCCATCTTGTTAATTATAGTCCTAACCCTTCTGGTTACCTATACAAGCAGATGGCCCTTAGGGATATTTACATTCATTAGCTTACTATTGATTGATAATCTTGGTTATTGGGAATCAAGCATCCAAACACTGGCAATCGTTATATTGTCAGGAGTCTTAACGATAGTGATCGGGATACCGATCGGAATATGGTGTGCCCAAAATAACACGGTGCGTAAGATCGTTACCCCGATCTTGGACTTCATGCAAACAATGCCTGCATTCGTTTATTTGATTCCTTCGATCTTATTCTTTGGAATAGGGGTAGTACCGGGAATCATTGCGTCATTCATTTTCGCAATCGCACCGACAATCCGTATGACCAATCTTGGGATTCAAGAAGTGCCTAATGATCTGATCGAAGCATCGGATGCTTTTGGTTCAACCAGCAGCCAAAAGTTATTCAAGGTACAAATACCATTGGCTACTCCAACGATTATGGCAGGAGTTAACCAAAGCATCATGCTGGCGCTATCCATGGTAGTTACAGCTTCATTGGTTGGAGCACCCGGACTTGGGGCGGATGTCTACCGGGCTGTCAGCCAAATAAATGTTGGGCAAGGATTTGAAGCAGGTTTATCCATCGTAATCATTGCAATCATTCTCGATCGTATCACGCAAAACCTACGTAAGCCAGCTTACGAGCATATCATTAGCAGAAAAATCATTTTTACAATATTGGCGTTACTCGTTGTAGGTACTGCACTATTCAGTGCTTTTACAAAAGATACGGCTGTGAACGGGGATAAAAATAGTTTTGCTGCCAAAACCGATTATGAAATCATCGGAATTGAACCTGGAGCAGGATTGATGAAGTTGACTAAAACGGCTATAGATGATTATAAGCTGGATGATTGGAAGTTGGTTGAAGGGTCTTCGGCGGCAATGGTTGCTGAATTGAAAAAAGCGATTGATAAAAAAGAACCAATCGTCGTTACAGGATGGTCACCGCATTGGATGTTCTCGAAATATGACTTGAAATATCTCGAAGATCCGAATGAATCCTTTGGCGGGGCTGAAAATATTAATTCGATTGCCAGAAAAGGCCTTGAACAGGATGCCCCTGGCGCTTATAAAATCCTTGATCAATTCTTCTGGGATACTAAAGATATGGAAAATGTAATGGTCCAAGTTGCTGAAGGGATGTCTCCTTCAGAAGCAGCAGAAAAATGGATAAGCGAAAATCAGGACAAAGTATCCAAATGGACCAAAGGTGCTGAATCAGGAAATGGTGAAAAAATCAAACTGGTTTATGTTGCATGGGACACTGAAATTGCCAGCACAAATGTGATTGGCAAGGTTCTGGAGCAGAATGGTTATGATGTAACATTAAGTCAGGTTGAAGTTGGACCAATGTTTGCCGGCGTTGCAAACGGAAGTGCGGACGCCATGGTGGCCGCATGGCTCCCGGGAACACATCTTGAATACTATAATAAGTATAAAGCTGAAATGGTTGACCTTGGACCAAACTTAAAAGGAACAAAGAATGGTCTGGTCGTACCGGATTACGTCGATATTGATTCGGTTGAAGACTTAAAATAAGAAAAACGCGGGAATTTCAGAAATGAAATTCCCGCGTTTTTTCAGTTTTATTGGACAGCTGGGGTTTTAAAACTGAAGATCAATGTATGGAAACGAACTTACTCCTCAATTCCTCTTCCGTTACTTCGATCTTTCCTTTCAAATCTTCAGCTAGTAATACATAACTTTTCACACCTATGAATTCTGAATGTGATATTAAAAAGAATTTTGTTCCCTTTTTATACGCAGAAGGATCATCTACAATCAACTTAAACATTTTCATCCTTTTTCCACCTTGGATATCATAAATTCGTAACGCATGCATTCATAACTACCTTTGGAGTAGACGTAATAGCATTGAACAAGTTGAAAAGGAATTAGGGCGCTACTAAGATACAACTTCTTCTTTTCACTTTTTATATCATTGATATTTATGAGTGGTCAACTATTTTTACTGGTAGATACAAGAACCAGCGGGCATTGTCATTTGTTTGCAAATTATGAGTATTCCTAACTTTCTGTGGAAGTGCCTATAATTGAATGTTAAAATTCAGTTGGAAAACAGTGTTTCATGATACATAAGAAAAAGAAAAGAGAGGCATTGAAAGAGCTCTCGAAAAGTGATTTTGGAAGGTGTGGAAATATTGAAACCAATCATATTCGATGTTGATACTGGAATTGATGATGCCATGGCGATGGCGTATGCTTTAAATTCCCCAGAATTGGAAGTGCTCGGATTCACGACTTGCTTTGGTAACGTGCCCGTTGTTGAATCGACCCGCAATACACTTGCCGTTTTGGAGAAATTAAATAGGCGCATTCCGGTTTTTGAAGGTGCTGACCAAACTTTGGTGCGCGGAAGGAAGAAGAAATATCCCAAGCATGTTCATGGGGAAGACGGGTTAGGAAATACCCTTCAGTTTGAACCGAGTATCAAAGCTTCACAAGGAAATGCAGTAGATTTCATTATCGATCAAGTGAAGAGCCGACCGCATGAAATTACGATTATTGCAGTTGGTCCACTGACTAACATCGCATTGGCGATTAAAAAAGCCCCAACGATCATGTCCTTGGTAAAAGAGGTCGTTATTATGGGCGGTGCCGTAAACGTACCAGGAAATGTAACGCCCTATGCTGAAGCGAACATAATATCAGATCCTGAGGCAGCTGATCAGGTATTTGCTTCAGGGCTGCCAATCACCCTAGTGGGACTTGATGTGACACTGCAAACATACCTACTGAAATCGAAGCTTGATGATTGGCGTGCCACTGGTAAGGAAAGCGCCAAATTTTTAGCAGAAATGACCGATTATTATATGAAAGCATATGAAAACTCCCATCCAGGTTTGGGCGGTTGTGCACTTCATGATCCCCTTGCTGTCGGGGTTGCGATTGATTCAAGTTTTGTGAGTACGGAATGGATGAACGTCAAGGTAGTGACTGGGGGAGAAGAAACAGGCAGGACAATCGGTCAACAGGATAACGAACCTGGAATCCGTGTCTGTACGAAAGTGGAAGCGGATCGGTTTGTGAAACACTTTTTGGAACGGGTTATATGAGGGCTTGATCAGGATTTCCATTAACTAAACAACGGAGTTGAAATCCATGTATTGGGTATGAAGGCTGTCACTGTTAAAACTTTTGGGAAGAGACAGCCTGTTTCCTTTGAATTCGATTCTGGCAATATGACGTACTCCTGCTGCGGAAGCATAGCTGAAGTAAGTAGGAGTTAGGCGGAAAAAAGCCGGGTCAGGCCAAAAAAATATTGTATTTGCTTTGTAAAAAGGACCTCCGTCCATTCGGATGTCCCTTTTTGAATGGTTTGGAAATATTTCAATTATAAAGACAAACTGTATGGAAACGCTGGATATTTCGAACATTAATCAAACGTTTGATTAATGTTTAATGGAAAAGAGTCTAAAGTCACCGATGAAAATCAGTTATTTGAGTAATGGATCAGGAAAAATGGGTATAAGGAACTTTTTTTGCCATAAAAAGTAAAATATTTAAAGTTAATTCAAAAAAAGGTTTAATTACTTGGGAAAACAGGTACATAGACTTTCATAATGCCATATATAGGTTTTTTTACATAATCATAATTTACCATTTTTCGACTTTGCACTTATTTATATGGCAGAAAATGTATGGTTCCATTAAAATGTACTATATAAGATATAAGGAGGAGTTTTTCTATGTCACAAATTCGCGTAACACCTTCAGAACTGAAAGATGTAGCTAGGCAATATGATAATGAAAGCCAACAGGTAACGGATATGATTGGTCGTTTAGATAGAATGAGAGATCATTTAACTGGTATTTGGGAAGGTTCTTCCAGTGAGGCTTTCGTCGGGCAGTACGAAGAATTGAAGCCTTCATTCATGGATATGGCTCGTTTGTTGAATGAAGTTTCTCAACAATTGAATAAATCAGCTCAAATCCTTGAAGACACAGATAATCAGATTGCTAGTCAAATTCGCGGATAATCAATAGTCAAAGAGATAAAGAATTTTCTAGGAAAAAGCGCCGCGACTCTTAATGAAGATCGTGGTGCTTTTTTGCTTTTAAAGAGGTGGTTTCCATATATATTCAACTTACGATCGATTTAAACAGGTACACAGGGGAAGTATTTGACTTGCAAGTGTCGAATTACCGCTCCATCAAGAAGGTTGTGGAAATTGTATGGCAGGTAAAGGATATTGCCAGTGCACCTAAAGATGGCTATTGGGTGCGGGTCCAGAATAAGGAGTTTGTATGTTCAGGTTATGATACCCTGCTTGATAGCGGAATTACGACGGGGGACCGCCTTGAGATCCTCTAATGGATTAAGTGTGGGCTCGTTATAGGAATAAAGTCTAAAGCCCTTTTAGCAGGGGTAAAGGAGTACATAGAATGGATGAGAAAAAATCTTCATATCTGGAGAAAAAAACAGAAGCTGCAATTGTGAAGGGTGATAATGGGTATTCGTTCGTTTTCCAACGGGCAAAACTGTCGATGCAAGATCCATTGGAATTACAGCTTATTCATGAAGCCGATGATGCTCTCCAGAAACATATAGAAGTGACAGAGGACGAGGTGCAGATCAGAGTAAATCCACCAGCCTCTTTTTTTGTTTTTTCCAAAGCTAAAGATAAAAATCTGATAGGTCGATGGGTATCGTCCTATCAAATCGTGAAGAAAATCAGAAATCATGAATTGACTCGGCTGCAACTAGTCGTCTGTCCAGAAAATATCGTTTTTGACTCAAGCTTGGCCCCATATTTCCTGCATTATGGTGTAAAAGACAGTTTGCCTCCTTATGAACATAATCAAGATGAGCTATTTAAAGAAACGAAGGCAACGATTTCTGCACTTGTGGATGGGCAGTATACATTCGAAGAGTATTTGCTTTACCATAAAACACTAAAACTATCGAACGAATCACAAAGTATACTGGCATCGGGGACTTGGGATGAACTTTCCAAGGTCATTCAAAATCGGATAGAAGCTTTAGAGAAGGAAGAAAAAGCATTTGTACATATCCCTGAAAAGAAATGGAAAACGGGCCGTTATACACTTTGGGGTACGATGATCGTTCTAGTGCCACTGCTGTTGTTTACGATTTACACACTATTCTTCTCCCAACCTAGGCAGGAGGCATATGTAGATAGCGGTGAAAGCTTCTTAAAACAAAAATACAGTGAAGTCATTGACCGTTTGGAAAACTACGATCCAAAAAATATGCCGTATGTCGTTCAATATGAACTGGCTATGGCCTATGTCACTTATGAGCCGTTAGATGATGTCAGGAAGAAGAATGTAGAAAATGCAATCACTTTGCAAACGGATAGTCAGTATCTTCTATATTGGATTTATATAGGCAGGGGCATGAACGAGGACGCGATCGATTTGGCGAGAATCATGGAGGATCGCGAATTGATTACATATGGTCTGTTAAATCAGAAAGAACAGATTAAGCTAGACGATAACCTTTCAGGGGAAGAAAAGGAAACGCAAATTAAAGAAATCGATACAGAGTTGTCCCAATATGAAAAGGAAATAAAGGAATTGCAAAAGCAAATGGAGGAACAGCAAGATCAAAACCAGCCTGCAACAGAGTCCAATGATCAAGGTGAAGCGGAAGCAAAACCTGCTGTAAAAGAAGTAGAGGAAAAGGAGCCTGCTTCTGGAGAAAAAGAAGAAAGTAAGGATTCCTCGAAAAAATCATCTGAAGAAAAAGAGAAAAGCAAAGAGTGAGCATTTGGCCTTTTGCGGAGGTGAGATTTAATGAGTTTATTATGGATTTATTCTAAGGGGACCTATCAGTCCTTCACGATCAAGGATGATCATAAAGGTACGATCACGATTGGCCCATCAAAGCAGGATACGATCACCGTCTATTCCGTTCCCTTTGAACATGGACCTATCAAGCTGAGAAAGCAAAATGGGCTTGATGAGTTTGAGGTGTTTAGAGAGGAAAAGAAGCTTGGCGATGTAAAGCCGTTTCAAAGCTTCACCTTTCATGAAGGAGAAGAAACGATCGAGATTTTTTATACGGCAGGGGAATTGGAAGAAAGCCTCTATTATATTGGCAATTTGAAAGAAATCACTATATCAGCCAAGCTGGGAGCGACTTTCCGTAAAGAAGGACCCGTTTCCGGCAATGGCTTTTCCTTTGTGCTTCATAAAGGGCAATGGCTTCTCGTGCCAAAGGAAAATAGCGGGATTTTCCTGAATGGTGAAAAGGTAACGAAGGCTGTTCCCGTTCAAAATGGCGATCTGATTTGCTGGCCAAATATGGTGCTGAGGTTGATTGAAGGCGACTTATTGATGATTCATAGTGCCGAGAGTTATGAAACATCTTTATCTAAAATGAAGAAGCCAATCTCTGAAATGAAGAAAAGCTATCCACAATATCGCCGTACACCAAGGATGATCTATGAATTGCCGGATGAGAAAGTGACGATATCATTTCCGAGCCAAGAATCGGAAGATAATAATAGAGGGTTATGGCTAATCCTTATGCCACCGTTAATGATGCTTATTGTCATGGGGGTCATCACGATCATTCAACCTCGGGGCATTTTCATCATCATATCGATCGTGATGTTCACAACGACTTTAGTTACCTCGACGGTACAATACTTTAAAGACAAAAAGAAGCAAAAATTCAGAGAAGAAAAACGTCAACGTGTGTATACCAGGTATCTAGAGCAGAAGAGGGAAGAACTGCAAGAGCTGTCTGAAAGGCAAAAGAATGTGCTGTTGTATCATTACCCTTCTTTTGAAAGGATGAAGCATCTGACCGATAGTATCAGCGACCGTATTTGGGAGCGAACATTGGATAGTGAAGACGCTCTCCACTTTAAGATAGGAACGGCGGCCATACCCTCAAGTTATGAGGTGTCGGTTAATAGTAACGATATGTCCAATCGTGATATAGATGATTTACTTGAGCAGTCGCAGGAACTTGTGGAGGTATACAAAAACCTGGATGATCTTCCGTTATCCATTGATTTATCAAGCGGATCGATGGGTCTGGTTGGAAAGGAATCGATTGTTAAACGTGAGTTGCAACAATTGATTGGGCAACTGGCCTTTTTTCATAGTTATCATGATGTACGATTTGTGGCCATTTTTCCGGAAAAGGATTACCAAGAATGGGAATGGATGAAATGGCTCCCTCATTTTCAATTGCCGCATGCCTATGCAAAAGGCCTTATATACAATGAGCAATCACGCGACCAGCTACTTACTTCGATTTATCAGCTATTGAGGGAAAGAGATTTGGATGAGAACAAAGGGAAAGTAAGATTCACTCCCCATTTTGTCTTTATTGTCACGGATCGCAATTTAATTGCAGAGCATGTCATATTGGAATATTTAGAGGGTAAAACAGAAGATTTAGGTATCTCGACGATTTTTGCTGCGGATGCAAAAGAGAGTTTGACGGAAAATGTCCATACGCTTGTTAAGTATATAAATGATCGCGATGGTGAGATTCTCATCCAACAAACGAAGGCTGTTCATACCCCTTTTACACTTGATACACATACAAAAGAAGGTAATGAGCGTTATGCACGTACGCTGCGTTCACTGGATCATCAAAAGGGGATGAACAATTCAATACCAGAAACGGTTTCATTTCTGGAGTTATTGAAAGCTCGTGAAGTGGAAGATCTACCTATCAGCCAAAACTGGCAGACCAATCAGTCTTCCAAATCCCTGGCAGTACCGATTGGATTGAAAGGGAAAACGGATAGGGTTGAATTGAACTTGCATGAAAAGGCGCATGGCCCCCATGGATTGGTTGCTGGGACGACAGGATCGGGGAAAAGTGAATTACTGCAAACTTACATCCTATCATTAGCCGTTCATTATCATCCGCACGAAGTTGCCTTTTTGCTCATTGATTATAAAGGTGGGGGAATGGCGCAGCCATTCAGACAGATTCCGCATCTGCTGGGAGTCATTACGAATATCGAAGGAAGCAAGAACTTCAGTGCCAGGGCACTGGCCTCCATTAATAGTGAATTGAAGAAACGTCAGCGCATGTTTGATCGATATGAAGTCAACCATATCAACGATTACACGGATTTATACAAAGAAGGCAAAGCGGATGAACCGTTACCGCATTTATTTTTGATATCAGATGAGTTTGCGGAACTAAAAAACGAAGAACCCGATTTCATCAGGGAATTAGTGAGTACGGCAAGAATTGGACGGAGCTTGGGTGTTCATTTAATTCTTGCTACACAAAAGCCTGGTGGTGTTATCGATAACCAGATTTGGAGTAATGCCCGTTTTAAAATTTCCTTAAAAGTGCAGGATGCCAATGATAGTAAGGAAATTCTTAAAAATAGCGATGCGGCAAATATTACTGTCACCGGACGGGGATATTTGCAGGTGGGAAATAACGAGGTTTATGAATTGTTCCAGTCTGCATGGAGCGGTGCACCCTATTTAGAGGATACGGTTGGATCTGAGGATGAAGTGGCACTTGTCACAGACCTTGGTCTTGTTCAAATCTCAAATGTATCGGAACAGATCACTAATAAGAGGAAAGAAAAGATTAGTGAAATTGAAGCCGTGGCGGATCGAATTGTGGCGACACAGGAAGAAATGGAGATTAAGAAGTTGGCAAGCCCATGGCTACCGCCTCTTTCAGATCGTTTATCGAGAAACGCTGAAAGAAGCTTGGCGAGCAATCAATTCCACCTAGGAATGAAGGATGAGCCCGAATTGCAGAGCCAGACAAATTATGTCTATAACTGGATTGAAGATGGGAATGTTGGGGTTTTTGGTTCTTCCGGATACGGCAAGTCAACCACCGTTTTGACACTTCTCTTTAGTTTTGCAGATCAATTCAGTCCTGAAGAACTGCATTATTATATTTTCGATTTCGGGAATAGCGCTTTACTGCCAATACGCCAGCTGCCTCATACTGGGGAATACTTTAGGTTCGATGAGTTAAGGAAAATTGAAAAATTCATGTTATTCATGAAGTCGGAGATGGAAAGGCGTAAGCAGCTTTTTTCAGAAAAGGAGCTTAGTAATATAAAGCTTTATAATGCATTAGTGGAAGATAAATTGCCGATTATTTATATCGTGGTCGACAATTTTGACTTAGTGAAGGATGAGATGCAAGACCAGGAAGCGCAATTCGTTCAGTTTGCACGGGATGGACAATCACTTGGAATATTCATGATTTTAACCGCAACGAGAATCAATGCGATTCGCCAGCCGTTAATGAATAGTCTTAAGACGAAGGTCGTCCATTACTTAATGGACAGTTCGGAGCAATATTCAGTTTTGGGGAGGACCCCTTATGAAAATGAACCTGTTCCGGGTAGGGCGTTGGTGAAAAAGGACCAAACCTATCTCACGCAGGTTTATTTACCAGCCGATGGAGCGGATGATATAGCCGTTTTGGAAGAAATGAAACAAGCGGTGGCAGAACATAAGGTTAAATATAAGGAAATAGCCAAACCGCCGGCGATTCCGATGTTACCGACGCGACTTGATTCCAGCAGCTTCAAGAGTTACTGCTCACAAGCCATTAAGAAGGATTCCATTCCAATCGGGCTTTCTGAGGAAAGCGTTACACCTGTTTTCGTGGAGTTGAATTCCAATCCATTCCTGCTTGTCGTAGGACAGTCACGTAAAGGGAAAACGAATGTCCTTAAAGTGCTCTTGGAATCGTTGCTTACACAGACGATTGGGGAAATTGGTTTATTTGACGGAGTTGATCGTGGCCTATCTTCATATGCGTTAGAGGAGAAGGTACGCTATGTGGAAACAAAAGATCAGATAACCGAATGGCTTGATCATATCACTGGAATATTTGAAGAACGTGAACGACGTTATCTAGAGGCATTGGAAATGAAACCGATGAAGCAACTGGAATTCCCAACGATTATGTTTGTCATAGATAGCATTTCAAGAATCCAACAAACGATCGACGGCAGGATTCAGGATAGGATCAGTGGTTTGATGAAACAGTACAGCCATCTCGGGTTTAGTGTGATTGTCGCTGGAAATGCCAACGACTTCACCAAGGGGTATGATTCGTTGACAACCGAACTGAAACAAGTCAGACAGGCTGTTTTGCTTCTTAAAAAATCGGACCAAAGCTTGTACACCCTCTCGTATTCCAGAAAAGAAGAAGAAATACAGCCGGGGTACGGATACTTCGTGCTGAATGGCCAGGAGAGTAAAATCCAAATTCCACTAAGTGAAGAAAGAAGGAGAGTGCAAGAGAGTGTCTGAAAAAATAAAACCGATGCTATTAATCGGTAAAATACTGGTGATCTTAGCGCTGCCAATCCTGTTTTTTTCCTATATTGGCCAAAATCCAATGAAAAAGACAGAAACGGCTTCTCGTGAAATCGCCATTGTAAATGAAGATAATGGCACTGAATTTAACAAAAAACCCATTTACATGGGCTCAGAGCTTGTTACCACATTGGACAAGGATTCTGAATATGAGTGGTTTGTGGTTAATAGAAGTACGGCGGAAAGTGGACTTGCAAATGAAAAGTATGATGCAGTTATATATTTTCCATCCGATTTTTCAGAGAATATTTATACGTTCGATGATGAACAGCCTGTCAAGGCGGGGTTAAAATACAAGGTACAACCTAGTTTGAATGCAGAGAATATGGAAAAGGTACAAAAGGAATTAGAGAAGACAAAGAGCAAAATGAATAAGCATATTTCCACACAGTATTGGAGCTATGTTTCCCAATCAGTCGAGGACATTCGTAAGAAGTTCGATAATGTCCTAGCTAAAGAAATCGCTTTTCAAAACACGATGTATGAGTTTTATACTCCAAGCTCGGAAAGCCTTGCTGGCGAAATCAAGCAGCATAAGGACATGCTTGAAGGAGTCTTTGCCCAGACGAAGGATGCAGGGAAAACGAGTACTGAAACAATGGGTGAAATCGGGGACACTAAGGCCCAAATGGCTTCCTTTGTGAAGGATGTTGTTTCTTTTGAGGAGTATCAACAAGCTCAAAGTAACCTTTTTGAGAAGGCATCGACCCAAAATCAGCAGCTTGTCAAGGAGAGTATTCAATCATATGACAAGGTGTTGAATGAAGGGAACCAATCTCTACCAGAGATTCAGCAAGGGATGAATACGGAATTCAGTCTTAATGACCAAGGCATTAGTGAGAATGTTGGAATCATGCAGCAGAAACTTGATTCTAGTAATAATGAATTGGAACAGTTTTCAACAAGCATGAAAGACAAACAAGTAGAACAAATCACGAAAATCACCCAAGATCAACAAAGCTCGATTGAACAATTGAAACAATCTGAAGAGGGGGGGCTTGATAACCTTCAGTCTACTTTACTAATGCAAAGGGGAAATCTTACAAGCAGCTCTGGTGATGGGGAAATTATCGATGAAGGAACGACCTCTATAGAAGATATTGAAACGGAAACGGGTAAAGGTGAATCGGATGCTGCTCCTTCAAAGAAGGATCCGATTGATGAACTATCACTCCAGGTACTGCTGGATCAAATAAATGGCATCAACACGGCACTTGAAAGTTTGGTGCCGGCAGAGGGAAGTGAAGGTACTGCCGAACAAATCAACATTCTTACGGCAGAACTCCAAGCAGAAATCAATAATCTTAGCGGCACAGTGAACGGCAGAACGGGAAATTATAATCAAGTGATTACGGAGTTTAATACACTGGTAGATTCATATAGTGATCTGCTCGCTCAGTTTACGCAATTACAGACTGATTATAATGAACTCGGCACGAATTATAAGGATTTAGGTGACCAATGGAAAAAGTCACAGGAAGATATTCAAAAATTACAGGACATCCAGAGTATGACAATCGACGAGGCCATCGCAGAGATCAAGAATCTCGAACAGTCACTCCTTGAAAAAGTGGGGGGAGAAAGGCGGGCAATGTTGGTGAAGGCCTTTGATAATCCTATCACTAACCGGGATTCAACTACCCTCCTTGCCTATTACGGTTCGCTCTCATCTTATGGTGAATTGGCTGAAAGAGTCACGGAAGCAAATGTAGATAAGGTATTTGCAGCCAATATAAAAGAATTGGAAAACTTGAAAAATGGGGTTTCCGGAAACGTAGATGAAGAAGCAAAGCTCGTCAAGGCGAGTTTAGCGGGAGTTAATGAAGACTTTGGAATGTTCTCCGACTCCATTATGGGTTATATGCAGGAATATGATGCAAACGTCGAATCAGGGCAGAAAGCAACTTTAGCTGAATTAGCGGCAATTACCGAAAGGGCTCAAGGAGTGTCTGCCAATTTGTCAGATCATATGGAAGCTCCTGAATTAGAGACGGAACCGCCAGTAAACCTTGATGGCGAAATGTTTGTATCACTTCAAGACAATACGGCAACAACTGTCGGCTTCATTTCAGACCTTGTCAACTCTGTAGCGGAACGACAAGACACGGTTACGAAGGATACAGCAGACCTGCAAGCGAAAGTGGGGTCCGTACAGGAAAGGGCCGATCAGCTTAATGATAATTGGTCCCAAAATGTAGACTCAACCGTAAAAATCAAGACAGACGTATATAGTGTCTTGAATAACACTCTGGTCGATGATCAGCAGAACGGGTATGTGTATGAATATTTAGCGAATCCCGTTCAAATAAGCGGTGAAGTCCTTCATCAGGAAAAGGTTAATATCCCGCCAATCGTCATGTTGGTGATCATACTCATTTCTGGGTTATTGATCGGTTTCTTCATGCATCATTATGAAACCATTCCAATGATGGTCCATGCGGCCTTGTTTACCTTATTGAATCTGATCGTAGGTTTAATAATCAGCATATATGGTTTGAAGATTTATCCACTGGGAGATATGCAGGAGATTAAATGGACTGTTTTCACTGTCCTGCTTTTATTCTTCTGTTCAGCGTTTACACGACTTGCCTTCTCAATTGGTCCGTTTGTCGGTGCTATCCTTGTGATTGGTTTGATCAGTTTCTTTACCATTCCATTATTGGATTTAATCATGCCGAATTTCAATGTTGAACACCCTGTTGCAGACGTATACATGTCCATTCAATTCGGTAATCAGTCTGCATTCATTCCGGCTATCATCATCTTGATTGTACTGACGCTTATCGGAACGGTCATTCCATATATAGTGAAGCGTCTGACAGAAAGAAGAGAAATGGCCCATGAAGTGGAGTAAATTCGTAATGCCAGTCTTGTTCATCCTGTTCTTTAGCTATACAGCGCATGCCGGGGCAGAAGAGGAACCCATGGTGGAGCCCAATGAGTATCAAGAAAAGGATATTGATATTCAGACGGAGTATTTCCATGAGGAAGGATTGTTGGAACAGAAGCAAGAACTGCCTGAAGAACTAAAAGACCTTACTTTTGAAAGAGGTAAATATGATGTCATTGACTCGGTGAAGGACTCACTGTTTCTGTCTCCGGTAACGGAGAATCAAAATAATACCATCGCTTCAAAAGCAGAACAGCTTGGATTATTCTCGGAAGTCAGCATTCGAACGAGAAGTGAAGAAGAAACGGAGCCTACCCTTAATTTTGACCTGACGATATTGCTCGGAATTGTTTTGGCACTTTTGGTCGGTTGTTTGTTTTTTATCCTTATTCCGAAAATGGGGAAGCTGAATGGTGAGGTTAAACGAAAATGAAAAAAGCCCGATTTCTGGCATATGTCAGGAATTGGGCTTTTTTGCTACATATCCATAATCGTTTTAAGAAGCCCTAAAAGAAGGGCAACTGCGAAAATCAAAATGAAGAATCTTTTATACATGATCAGTACCTCTTATATCTTTGAGTGGATTGCATCCATTTTAGCATAATTAAGAAAGAAAGGAAGTTGGTTCATTTTTAATTCCTTAAGAATGTATTCCAGATGATCGTAGCTCTATTGCCCTGATGAGCGAGCAGGAAATGGAAAGGATGCGCCAATATATTGGTGCATCCTTCTTCGTGTTATTTGAACAAGTTATGATAACATTAAGCAGCATTAATATTTTTAGAGAAATTCGTTTATGGTTTACTGAATATCTAGTAAACTTACAATGTAAGGTTTAATTGGAGCTTAATGTAAAAAAGTCTAGTTTTAATATGGAAAATATATGAAATATTGATAGGGTGATCTCAGGAGGTAGAGAATGGTATATAAGCAGATCAATCAAAAGCTGGAAATGATTCTAGGGAATATCGAAAAGGTGATTATCGGAAAACGGGATATAGCAGAACTAAGCATCGTGGCACTTCTTTCCGGCGGGCATGTCTTATTGGAGGATGTTCCGGGTGTGGGAAAGACAGTCATGGTAAGGGCACTGGCAAAATCAATAGGTGCAAGCTTTAAACGTATACAATTCACGCCTGATTTACTGCCTTCTGATGTAACTGGTGTTTCGATCTTTAATCCTAAGGAACAAGAATTCATTTTTAGACCGGGACCGATAATGGGACATATAATTTTAGCCGATGAAATTAACCGGACCTCGCCAAAAACGCAGTCTGCCTTGCTTGAAGCCATGGAAGAGGCAAGTGTGACGATAGATGGTGTCACAAGAGGATTGGAGAAGCCCTTTTTCGTAATGGCAACACAAAATCCGATCGAGTACGAGGGAACATATCCGCTTCCAGAGGCTCAATTGGATAGATTCCTATTAAAAATGAAAATGGGCTATCCAAGTGTGGAAGACGAGATGGAGGTACTTCATAGGGCTCAACATATGGCACCGCTTGAGGAGCTGGAATCCGTCATCACCATAGATGAATTGATAGCATTACAGGCAGAGGTAAAAGCGGTGATAGTGGATGACATAATAAAACGTTATATCGTTGAGTTGGCGATACGAACCCGTACTCATGAAGGGGTCTATTTGGGGGTAAGCCCGCGTGGATCGATAGCCTTGATGAAAGCAGCTCAAGCTTACGCACTGATTCAGGGAAGGGACTATGTTCTACCGGACGATATTCAATATTTAGTTCCATTCGTATTCTCCCACCGGCTCATTTTGAAACCTGAAGCGAATTATGATGGATTCGATGCAGGAATGGTGATACATGAAATTGTCGCGACAACTCAAGTGCCTGTGAAGCGGGCTGTGACCTGATGCGCAAATTCATCAACTTTTTAAGGGGAAATATGAGTGTGATTGGACTGGTATTACTCATGGCCATTTCCTTTTGCTTTGCAATGTTTCAAGGCGGTTTTGTCAGTTGGTTTATTTTTTATTCGTTTTTTCCATTTTCTGCGTACGCTGCGATTCTGCTGTTTTATCCGCTGCATGCCTTTACCGTTGAGAGAAAGGTCAATAAAAGGGAATGCCAGGCCGGGGAATCCGTTCAAATAGCCGTGACGTTTACCCGTAAAAACCGGCTGCCCCTATTATTTATGGTGATAGAGGAGGAATTGCCTCAGGAGATGGAGGATAGGGGATTCCAAAGGAAAATACTTATCTTTCCGGGATTCAAGCGTACCTTCAGCATGTCATATACCTTGGAAAACTTGCCGCGTGGAGAGCATTCGTTTCAATCTATCCGCTTCAGGATAGGGGACTTTTTCGGGCTCGTTGAAAAGGAAGCGATATATCGTTCACCTTTGAAGATAACTGTTTACCCTCAATATCATGAACTTGCCTACAGTGATCTTGATCGAGTGTTCAATCAGGGGGCAGTGGGTTCAACAAAGAAAACTAAACGGGAACATTCAGTGGTCTCTGGGGTAAGAGAGTATCAGCCAGGCGATCAGTTGTCATGGATTAATTGGAAGGCGACGGCTAGAACGAGTGAAATCATGACGAAGGAATTCGAAGTGCAGAAAAACAGGGATGTATTCATCATGCTTGATAATAAGCCATCGGATTTATTTGAAGAATCAGTTGTAATCACGGCTTCCATTGCACACGCCATGTTAAAAAAAGGCATGGAGATTGGGTATGCAAGTATGGGATCGAGACTAATCATACCGACAGGAGCAGGAAATAACCAGAGACGAAAGATTTTTAACCGACTTGCTAAAGAGGAACATAGTGTTGTGAATGCATTGAAAGAAAATGTAAGTAAGGGCAGTCTTCCGGCAAACGCTGCTGTGATATTCATAGTTTCAGACTTAACCTTAGAAAAGGTGGACATATTGAGTGCTTTCCGCGCTAATCAGGGATTAATGTTATGTGTAAAGAAACAGGCCGATCTTACTGATAAGGAAAAAATGTCACGTTCTACAGCTGTCTCGAGGGGGATAAAGGTTAGCTTTTTTGAACATGGCCAACTAAAGTTTGACAGATCAGGGGTGATGGCAAAATGAATGTCACTACCGAAAAGTTAGAAAGGTTCATGCATGTCCTCTTATATATATTTGGTCTGTTGTTGATTACTGAATGGTTAAGGCCTGTCGATAAACTCACCGATACAGGTAATATCATCATTTTTGTTCTATTTTTGATTTATTCCCTACTACTGCATTATTTCCGCATTCATTGGTCAATCCGAATTATTCTCATTATTGCTTATATTATGATTTCATTACAGTTCCTTCATTCCAAAAGCGCTTTATTTCAATTATCATGGTTGAAAGGATTTCTAGTGGATTTTACGGGCAACCTTGGGTATATGTATGATGGGAATTGGGAGTCGATCACCAATCCATTTCGAACATTTCTATTTTTTGTCCTGCTTTGGCTAGTAACATATTTGATCCATTACTGGGTGATGGTGAGGCAAAGCATCTTTTTCTTTTTTATGTTAACGGTGATTTTTATCTCTGTACTCGATACTTTCACTCCCTATGTGGGGGATAAGGCAATGGTAAGAATCATCATCATCGGGTTCTTGATGCTCGGTCTACTATCCCTGCTGCGTCTAACGATACAGGAGAGAATAAGGTTTCCGATGGCTGCCATCAATAAGTGGATCTTGATGCTAACCGGCATGATATTGGTAAGTGTCCTTGTTGGATTCGGTGCCCCAAAGCTCTCTCCGCAGTGGGCGGACCCAGTTCCTTATATTACTTCATATTCTGATAAAGCGGTTAAAGAAGACGGTGGTTCGAAGGGTAAAAGTGTCGGATACGATGAAGACGATTCGGATCTTGGCGGTTCGATAGAGCCAGATAGTTCCATCGTTTTTTACAATAATGCACCTGCAGGACATTATTGGAAAGTCGAGAACAAAGATATTTATACAGGTAAAGGATGGGTTTCCTTACCGGAAACGGACTTTCATGCTTTTTCCAACGGGCAGGATATGACATCTTTAGATATTCAGGTTCCTGAAATAGAGAAAACAGAAGAAATGACGGCAAAAGTAACAATGACGGAAACATATTCGCATATACTCCATCCGCAGTCCGGATATTTAAAAAAGATCGATGCCAAAAACGGAATGGATTTCAAATATTATCAGGGTATCGACAAAATCATTTCTCAACGGGAAAATGGAGAAAGACTGGACATGGAGGAGTATGAGCTGGTCTATGATATGCCGAGTTTTGATATAGCTGAGTTAAGAAAGGTAACAGAACCTGACGAAACGATGGATTTGTTAATGGAAAAAAACACACAGCTTCCTGAGGGATTGCCAAACCGGATCTATGAATTGGGATCCCAACTAACAAGAAATGAAACGAATTGGTACGATAAAGCAAAAGCCATTGAGGATTACTTCGACGGTCCTGAATTCATTTATTCAAAAGACGATATTCCGTATCCGGGGACAAATCAAGATTATGTCGATCAATTTTTATTCGAGACACAGATAGGGTATTGTGATAATTTTTCAAGTGCAATGGTCGTTTTACTCCGTGCCGCCAATATACCTGCCAGGTGGGTAAAGGGCTACACGGAAGGTGAAAAGTCAATCAATGATGGTGAATCCGTTTATAAGGTGACCAATAATAATGCACATTCCTGGGCCGAGGTTTATTTTTCTGGGATAGGTTGGGTCCCCTTCGAGCCGACAAAGGGATTCAACGGGGAAGTTGAATTTTACGATTCGGAATTGAAACAGGAAAAGATCAAGAACCCTGGCCCAACTAATGAAGAGCATACAAAAAAAGAGACCAGGGAACGCCAGGATACACCCGATAGGGAAACTCAATCATCAGGGGAAACTGGTATAGGGGGCTCAGAAGGTCTCTTTAAATGGACTGCCATCACACTGTTAGGTGTAATGATTCTCGCTTCAATTGGTTATTTCTCCAGAAGGAAGTGGATTCCACATCTGCAGATTCTTCGATATAAAAATAAAACCGGTGCTCATTTCACGAAAGCCTATTTAATATTATTGAAACAATTAAAGCGAGCTGGTTTAGTTCGTCCGGAGGGGCAAACTTTAAGGGAGTACGCCGCCTATGTGGATGCAGTGTACGATACGGATGAGATGAGTGAATTGACGGCTGGATACGAGTTAATGATATATCGTGGAGACGTGGAAGATAGCGAATGGGAGCACTTTCAAAACGGTTGGGAAAGCTTAATGAAAAAAACTAGCTCTTGACCAGGTTTTTATTATATTGATACAATAACAAAAACTAACTTAAACTAATATATCCTTCATATATCCTCGATAATATGGATCGAAAGTTTCTACCGAATCACCGTAAATGATTTGACTATGAAGGCGGATTTTAACAGGAAAGCTGAAAATCTGCCTTCGTCTATACTTTTTGTGTATTTTTGAGGGTGGATTTTTAGTTTTTCTTTTTTTATGATAATATTTTTTATAAGAAAGTATCACTCGATTTTATGAGTGAATTACATTGATAGAGGTGACGTTTGTGCCGGGGAAAACAGAATTGCAAAAAAACCAGGAAATGATCGTAGTACTTGATTTCGGAAGCCAATATAACCAATTGATCACTCGTCGTATCCGCGAATTTGGTGTGTACAGTGAGCTTCATCCTCATACAATTACTGTAGAAGAAATCGAGAAAATGAACCCAACGGGAATTATTTTCTCAGGTGGTCCGAACAGTGTTTATGATGCAACTGCATTTGGTTGTGATGAACGCATATTCGAAATGGGTCTACCGATTTTCGGTATTTGTTATGGCATGCAGCTTATGACCAAACATTTTGGCGGAAAAGTGGAACCAGCTAAAAACCGTGAATACGGAAAAGCGACACTTGCCATCCAAAATGAGTCCAAGTTATTCAGTGACTTGCCAAAAGAACAAATCGTTTGGATGAGCCATGGTGATTTAGTGGTGGAAACGCCTGAAGGTTTCAAGATTGATGGAACGAACCCGTCTTGCCCAATTTCGGCTATGAGTGACGAGTCACGTAAATTGTATGCCGTACAATTCCATCCTGAAGTCCGTCATTCAGTTTACGGAAATGACATTTTGAAAAATTTCGTATTCGGCGTTTGTGGTTGCAAAGGTGACTGGTCAATGGAGAACTTCATTGAAATCGAGATGGAGAAAATCCGTCAAACGGTCGGAGATAAAAAAGTGTTATGCGCATTGAGCGGCGGAGTGGATTCATCCGTTGTGGCTGTATTGATCCATAAAGCGATTGGCGATCAGCTAACATGTATTTTCGTTGATCATGGATTACTTCGTAAAGGGGAAGCCGAAGGTGTAATGGAAACATTCAGGGAAGGCTTCAATATGAACGTAATCAAGGTCGATGCATCGGAACGCTTCCTATCGAAACTTGCGGGCGTTTCAGATCCGGAACAAAAACGGAAAATCATCGGTAACGAGTTTATCTACGTATTTGATGACGAAGCAACAAAGCTTAAAGGTATTGAATTCCTTGCACAAGGGACACTGTACACAGACATTATTGAAAGTGGTACGGCTACTGCACAAACAATTAAATCGCATCATAACGTTGGCGGTCTGCCGGAAGATATGCAATTTAAATTGATTGAGCCATTGAATACTCTATTCAAGGATGAAGTGCGTGCACTTGGAAGTGAAATGGGCATTCCAGATGAAATCGTTTGGCGTCAACCATTCCCAGGTCCAGGTTTAGGCATTCGTGTATTAGGTGAAATTTCAGATGAAAAACTTGAAATCGTTCGTGAATCTGACCATATCTTACGTGAAGAAATTAAAAAGAATGGTTTGGAACGTGAAATTTGGCAGTACTTTACGGTGCTTCCTAACATCCGTAGTGTAGGGGTAATGGGCGACGCCCGTACGTATGATTACACAATCGGGATCCGTGCTGTAACATCCATTGACGGAATGACTTCCGATTGGGCGAGAATCCCATGGGATGTACTTGAAATCATCTCAACGAGAATCGTTAATGAAGTTAATCATGTTAACCGCGTCGTGTATGACATTACTTCCAAGCCACCTGCAACTATCGAGTGGGAATAGAAGATTAAATCATCCAATCAGTGAAGGAATTAACCTTCACTGATTTTTTTTGTTATAAAAATTATAGATAATATGTTGAATACTTACATTTCACGTATATTGGTGAAGATATAGCCATAATAAGTAAGGGAAATATAGCGAAACGCGAACAATGCCTAAAATTACATAAAAAATATTCGTTTGGCGTATTGACGATTATTTTTGTGACTGGTACACTATACCTATAATAATAAAAAAACATAATTGTCGTATAATATTGGGGATATGGCCCAAAAGTTTCTACCAAGCTGCCGTGAACGGCTTGACTACGATGTGAATGGATTGGCGCGAGCAAGGATAAACCGCCACTTCTTTACATGATTGTGGTCAAGCCCCGTTCGGAAGCGAATGGGGCATTTGTCTGTTGGCTTACGATCTTATGATAGGGGAGACTCATAATGAAAAATTATTTTCGGTTTAATGAGCTGGGAACTAATTATCGCCGTGAAATACTTGGCGGACTAACTACGTTCCTTTCGATGGCATATATCCTGGTTGTTAACCCTGTGATGCTGACTTTACAAAGCATCGAGGACTATCCAGATGAATTGAGAATGGACTACGGAGCCGTTTTTGCAGCGACTGCCTTAGCAGCTGCGATTGGCTCGATATTGATGGGGCTCATAGCCAGATATCCAATATCGCTGGCGCCAGGAATGGGATTGAATGCTTTCTTCGCTTTCACCGTTGTACTTGGTTTTGGAATCCCTTGGCAGACTGCTTTAACAGGGGTATTGATTTCAGGGATTATCTTCGTTTTGCTTTCCCTATCGGGAATACGGGAGAAAATCATTAATGCAATTCCAGTCGAACTTAAATACGCAGTTGGAGCTGGTATCGGCTTATTCATTACTTTTGTAGGGTTTCAAAATGCTGGAATCATCACGAATGATGACAGCGTCCTTGTCGGATTGGGTGACTTAACCTCAGGAAATACTTTATTGGCTGTTTTTGGAATTGTCGTAACCGTCATTTTGATGACGAGAGGCGTTAAAAGTGGCGTGTTCATAGGAATGGTCATTACAGCCATTGCAGGAATGATCTTTGGGCAAGTGCCGGTGCCGGAGAAAATAATCGGTGCCGTTCCTAGCATTGCTCCTACTTTCGGAGTTGCATTCGATGCCTTCGGAAATCCCGGTGATCTCTTCACTGGTCAAATGTTAATCGTGATATTGACTTTTCTGTTCGTAGCTTTCTTTGATACAGCCGGTACGTTGGTGGCTGTTGCGCAACAAGCTGGACTGATGAAGGATAATGTACTTCCTAGAGTGGGAAAAGGATTACTTGCCGATTCATTATCCATCGTTTCAGGTGCAATTCTTGGTACTTCCACCACTACATCTTATGTAGAGTCAACATCGGGTGTTGCTGCTGGTGCTCGAAGTGGTTTTGCGGCTGTAGTAACCGGTTTGCTGTTTGTCCTATCCCTTTTCTTCTTCCCGCTTCTTTCGGTGGTGACATCTGCGGTGACTGCGCCGGCATTAGTTATAGTCGGAGTATTAATGGCATCTTCACTTAAAAATATTGACTGGCAGAAGTTCGAAATTGCTGTTCCAGCCTTCTTTACCGTTATCATGATGCCCATGACATATTCAATTGCGACAGGGATAGCTTGTGGATTCATCTTCTATCCGATCACGATGTCGATGAAAGGAAGGGCTAAAGAAGTTCACCCGATCATGTGGGGTCTTGGAGTCGTCTTCCTTCTATATTTCATTTTCTTGAAGTAATAATGCGAGTGAGTAAGAAGAGCCCTGACTTTTGGGGCTCTTCTTTCATGTTGTAAGAGAAAGCTCATATCGTGTATAGTAAAAGTACTAAGTACTAAGCACTTTATCCTGTATGGGGCATAGGGATGACTTTGAGAAAAAATGAGGGAGAAAAATGAATGGTTTTATCGTTGAAAAGGTTTTGAACAATAACGTGGTGATAGCCACGCATCCGACGTATGGTGAAGTCGTCTCTATTGGAAAGGGCTTGGGCTTCAACCGAAAGAAAGGTGAAGAGTTAAGTCCGGAACTTGCGGAGAAAACGTTCGTTCTGAAAAATGTTAAGGAACAGGAAAGTTACAAAAAACTTTTGCCGCAGATCGATCAAAATCTTCAAGCAGCCATTATAGAATCCATTCATCTCATTAACGATCGAGTAACCGGAAAACTCAATGAACATATACATGTCGGTTTAACAGATCATTTACTGTTCGCCCTTCAGCGTGTTTCACAAGGAATGACTATCAAAAACCCATTCTTGAAAGAAACGATAACCCTTTATCCTTTTGAACATGATATTGCTGTTGATGTAATCGACTTAATTCAAGATAAGACAGGCATAGGCCTACCCCAAGGGGAAATCGGTTTCATTACCCTTCATATTCATAGTGCAATAGCAAATAAAGACTTATCGGAAGTCAATCAGCATTCGCAGTTAATCTATCATCTTATTCAAGTCGTTGAAGAACAGCTAAACGTAAAAATTAATAAGGAAAGCATTGATTATACACGTTTGGTCCGTCATTTAAGATTCATGATAGACAGGGTTTTGGCTGGGGAAATGGTCGATGAACCTGAAAAAATTGCATTGCTATTGAAAGAAGAATATCCTTTGTGTTACAATATCTCATGGAAGCTAATAAAAATTATGCAGCAGAAATTAGGCAGACCGGTTTGTGATGCGGAAGCTGTCTATCTAACGATGCATATCCAACGATTACAAAAGAAAATCAAATAAAAATACATTAACTTACGTGTTACTGATTCGATCAGGCATAAGTGAGGAGAATGATTGTTATGAAAGAGGGTATTATATACCTGAACTTCATTTCAATCCTATCTTTGCTTATGCCTTTTTTTGTATTCGAATTCTGTTGCGTGGGAAGATGAATTCCATCGTTAAATGTAACCGTTTTATTAGCGTGGAAAAATAGTAAAGAGGAGGAAAACCTATGTTTAAGAAGTTGTTTGGTGTTTTGCAAAAAATCGGAAAAGCTTTGATGCTTCCTGTAGCCATTTTACCAGCGGCGGGAATTTTACTTGCTTTTGGTAATGCATTGCAAAACGAGACTTTGTTGGATATCGCCCCGTTTCTTGCAAGTGGCGGAGTTGAAATGGTCGCATCGGTCATGGAGAATGCTGGGAATATTATTTTTGGGAATCTTCCCTTATTGTTTGCTGTGGGGGTCGCGATTGGTCTAGCTGGCGGAGATGGTGTTGCCGGGCTGGCGGCGATTATCGGGTTCTTGATTATGAATGTAACAATGGGAACTGTTCTTGGCATTGACGCTGCAGACATTGCGAAAAATGGTGCGGTGTATAGCAATGTTCTGGGAATCCCAACGTTGGGAACAGGCGTGTTCGGCGGTATTATTGTCGGTGTCATGGCTGCTGTTATGTATAATAAATTTTATGAAATTGAACTGCCTTCTTATTTAGGATTCTTTGCAGGTAAACGTTTTGTACCCATTGCAACGGCTGCAAGCGCAGTTATTCTTGGGTTGATGATGATTTTAGTTTGGCCGACGATTCAATCGGGGCTAAATTCATTTTCCGAAAATATGTTGGGTGCTAACCTGACTCTGGGAGCTTTAGTGTTCGGGATTGTAGAACGTGCGTTAATTCCGTTTGGACTGCATCATATCTTCTATTCTCCATTCTGGTTTGAATTTGGCAGCTATATCCCTCAAGGCGGGGGAACGCCAGTCAGGGGTGACCAAGCCATCTTCATGGCGCAAATTAAAGATGGCGTACAGAATTTAACGGCAGGTACCTTCATGACTGGTAAATATCCGTTCATGATGTTCGGATTGCCAGCTGCAGCTTTGGCCATTTATCATGAAGCAAGACCGGAACGAAAGAAAATTGTCGGTGGCTTGATGGCTTCGGCGGCACTTACATCTTTCTTGACGGGGATTACTGAGCCTCTTGAATTTGCCTTCTTATTTGTTGCACCGATACTTTTCGGGATTCACTGTCTGTTTGCAGGTCTATCATTCATGACCATGCATTTACTGGATGTGAAAATCGGGATGACGTTTTCGGGTGGTTTGATCGATTACGTACTGTTTGGTTTAATTAATCCTCAAACCAATGCATGGATCGTTATCCCAGTTGGTTTAGTTTTTGCGGTTATCTATTACTTTGGATTCCGATTTGCGATAAGGAAGTTTAACCTTAAAACTCCTGGCCGTGAAGTGGAAGAGGACGAGGAAACTGAAGGGTCTGCAAGTACAGCTGGAAGTCTACCTGGGGATATCTTGGAAGCCATGGGTGGAAAAGAAAATATTTCTCACTTAGATGCTTGCATTACTCGCCTTCGTGTATCAGTGAATGATATCGGTAACGTTGATAAAAATAGATTGAAGAAACTTGGTGCCGCTGGAGTTCTGGAAGTGGGCAATAACATTCAGGCAATTTTCGGACCTCGTTCAGAAACAATCAAAGGGCAAATGAAAGATATCATCGATGGAAAAAGGCCTCGTAAAGTAGAAGCGTCTCCTGAAGTAGGCGTGGAAAACCAAATCGAGGATATCGTCCCGAAACCTTTAAGGACGGATGAAGTTTCCGAACGCTTTATTTCACCTATTAAAGGGGAATTAAAACCGATTACGGAAGTGCCTGATCCAGTCTTTGCTGAAAAAATGATGGGTGATGGGTTTGCCATTTTACCGGAGGAAGGTTTGGTCGTTTCTCCTGTAGATGGTACGATCGTTAACCTATTCCCGACTAAACATGCAATAGGTATCGTTTCCGATGCTGGACGTGAAATCTTAGTACATGTCGGGATCGATACAGTTAAGTTAGAAGGCAAAGGCTTTGAAGCTCTTGTCGCTCAAGGAGATAAAGTGACAAGCGGACAGCCGTTGCTTAAAGTCGATTTAGAGTATGTCAAAAACAATGCCACCTCTATTATTACGCCAATCGTCTTTACCAATCTTTCCGAAGGTGAAAGTGTGAAGATTGAGAAGGCCGGAAATGTAGATAGAGAAGAAGCGGACGTAATTTCTATCAATAAATAAACTTTCAAGAACAGGAGGGTAGCTATAATTAGCTGCACTCCTGTTTTTGTTTATTCATTAGTAAGGTCGGGAATTAGGGACATTAAATTCTCTTTGCTTCGAAATACCATTAATAGAAAGAAGGAGTATATATAGAAGGAGGTGGTAGTTTTAAAAAAAGAAGGAATTTTTTTTGAGAATTAAATTGACTTGTCTGTATGCAAGTGCTAATATATTAAATACACCGCTTGAGACATTAAAGGCAGCGAGAGAAAATGAAAACTTGTTGTTGACATGGTGTTCGAAAGGTGTTACACTAATTAAGTCGCTAAAGAAGCGATGCAAAATATTGCTCTTTGAAAACTGAACAAAACAAAGCGCCAACGTTAAATTTTAAGTGAGCACACACTATCAAAAAAGCAAATGAGCAAGTCAAACATTTCTTCGGAGAGTTTGATCCTGGCTCAGGACGAACGCTGGCGGCGTGCCTAATACATGCAAGTCGAGCGAATCGATGGGAGCTTGCTCCCTGAGATTAGCGGCGGACGGGTGAGTAACACGTGGGCAACCTGCCTATAAGACTGGGATAACTTCGGGAAACCGGAGCTAATACCGGATACGTTCTTTTCTCGCATGAGAGAAGATGGAAAGACGGTTTCGGCTGTCACTTATAGATGGGCCCGCGGCGCATTAGCTAGTTGGTGAGGTAATGGCTCACCAAGGCGACGATGCGTAGCCGACCTGAGAGGGTGATCGGCCACACTGGGACTGAGACACGGCCCAGACTCCTACGGGAGGCAGCAGTAGGGAATCTTCCGCAATGGACGAAAGTCTGACGGAGCAACGCCGCGTGAACGAAGAAGGCCTTCGGGTCGTAAAGTTCTGTTGTTAGGGAAGAACAAGTACCAGAGTAACTGCTGGTACCTTGACGGTACCTAACCAGAAAGCCACGGCTAACTACGTGCCAGCAGCCGCGGTAATACGTAGGTGGCAAGCGTTGTCCGGAATTATTGGGCGTAAAGCGCGCGCAGGTGGTTCTTTAAGTCTGATGTGAAAGCCCACGGCTCAACCGTGGAGGGTCATTGGAAACTGGGGAACTTGAGTGCAGAAGAGGAAAGTGGAATTCCAAGTGTAGCGGTGAAATGCGTAGAGATTTGGAGGAACACCAGTGGCGAAGGCGACTTTCTGGTCTGTAACTGACACTGAGGCGCGAAAGCGTGGGGAGCAAACAGGATTAGATACCCTGGTAGTCCACGCCGTAAACGATGAGTGCTAAGTGTTAGAGGGTTTCCGCCCTTTAGTGCTGCAGCTAACGCATTAAGCACTCCGCCTGGGGAGTACGGCCGCAAGGCTGAAACTCAAAGGAATTGACGGGGGCCCGCACAAGCGGTGGAGCATGTGGTTTAATTCGAAGCAACGCGAAGAACCTTACCAGGTCTTGACATCCTCTGACAACCCTAGAGATAGGGCTTTCCCCTTCGGGGGACAGAGTGACAGGTGGTGCATGGTTGTCGTCAGCTCGTGTCGTGAGATGTTGGGTTAAGTCCCGCAACGAGCGCAACCCTTGATCTTAGTTGCCAGCATTCAGTTGGGCACTCTAAGGTGACTGCCGGTGACAAACCGGAGGAAGGTGGGGATGACGTCAAATCATCATGCCCCTTATGACCTGGGCTACACACGTGCTACAATGGATGGTACAAAGGGCTGCAAACCTGCGAAGGTAAGCGAATCCCATAAAGCCATTCTCAGTTCGGATTGTAGGCTGCAACTCGCCTACATGAAGCCGGAATCGCTAGTAATCGCGGATCAGCATGCCGCGGTGAATACGTTCCCGGGCCTTGTACACACCGCCCGTCACACCACGAGAGTTTGTAACACCCGAAGTCGGTGAGGTAACCTTTATGGAGCCAGCCGCCTAAGGTGGGACAGATGATTGGGGTGAAGTCGTAACAAGGTAGCCGTATCGGAAGGTGCGGCTGGATCACCTCCTTTCTAAGGATAATTACGAGAGCGCTTTTGTTTTGTTCAGTTTTGAATGAGTAATTCATTCAGATAGGGAAGAAAAACATCACGATGTGATGGATTCTTTCTGCTTTGTTCCTTGAAAACTAGATAATAGATAGAAGGCAATTAATTTTTTTCAAAGCATCTGTAAGATCTTTTTAACGGTTAAGTTAGAAAGGGCGCACGGTGGATGCCTTGGCACTAGGAGCCGATGAAGGACGGGACTAACACCGATATGCTTCGGGGAGCTGTAAGTAAGCTTTGATCCGGAGATTTCCGAATGGGGAAACCCACTGTTCGTAATGGAACAGTATCTTTACCTGAATACATAGGGTACTGAAGGCAGACCCGGGGAACTGAAACATCTAAGTACCCGGAGGAAGAGAAAGCAAATGCGATTTCCTGAGTAGCGGCGAGCGAAACGGAATTAGCCCAAACCAAGAGGCTTGCCTCTTGGGGTTGTAGGACACTCAACATGGAGTTACAAAGGAACGGGGTAAATGAAGTGACCTGGAAAGGTCCGTCAAAGAAGGTAAAAACCCTGTAGTTGAAACTTCGTTCCCTCCTGAGTGGATCCTGAGTACGGCGGGACACGAGAAATCCCGTCGGAAGCAGGGAGGACCATCTCCCAAGGCTAAATACTCCCTAGTGACCGATAGTGAACCAGTACCGTGAGGGAAAGGTGAAAAGCACCCCGGAAGGGGAGTGAAATAGATCCTGAAACCGTGTGCCTACAAGTAGTCAAAGCCCGTTAATGGGTAATGGCGTGCCTTTTGTAGAATGAACCGGCGAGTTACGATTTCATGCGAGGTTAAGTTGATAAGACGGAGCCGCAGCGAAAGCGAGTCTGAATAGGGCGAATGAGTATGAGGTCGTAGACCCGAAACCAGGTGATCTACCCATGTCCAGGGTGAAGTTCAGGTAACACTGAATGGAGGCCCGAACCCACGCACGTTGAAAAGTGCGGGGATGAGGTGTGGGTAGCGGAGAAATTCCAATCGAACCTGGAGATAGCTGGTTCTCTCCGAAATAGCTTTAGGGCTAGCCTCAAGATGAGAGTATTGGAGGTAGAGCACTGATTGGACTAGGGGCCCCCAACGGGTTACCGAATTCAGTCAAACTCCGAATGCCAAATACTTATTCTTGGGAGTCAGACTGCGAGTGATAAGATCCGTAGTCGAAAGGGAAACAGCCCAGACCACCAGCTAAGGTCCCAAAGTATACGTTAAGTGGAAAAGGATGTGGAGTTGCTTAGACAACCAGGATGTTGGCTCAGAAGCAGCCACCATTTAAAGAGTGCGTAATAGCTCACTGGTCGAGTGACTCCGCGCCGAAAATGTACCGGGGCTAAACGTATCACCGAAGCTGTGGATTGACACCATTAGGTGTCGATGGTAGGAGAGCGTTCTAAGGGCGTTGAAGTCAGACCGGAAGGACTGGTGGAGCGCTTAGAAGTGAGAATGCCGGTATGAGTAGCGAAAGAAGGGTGAGAATCCCTTCCACCGAATGCCTAAGGTTTCCTGAGGAAGGCTCGTCCGCTCAGGGTTAGTCGGGACCTAAGCCGAGGCCGAAAGGCGTAGGCGATGGACAACAGGTTGATATTCCTGTACCACCTATACATCGTTTGAACGATGGGGGGACGCAGAAGGATAGGGTAAGCGCGCTGTTGGATATGCGCGTCCAAGCAGTTAGGCCGGAAACGAGGCAAATCCCGTTTCCATTAAGGCGGAGCTGTGATGGCGAGGGAAATATAGTACCGAAGTTCCTGATTCCACGCTGCCAAGAAAAGCCTCTAGTGAGATGTAAGGTGCCCGTACCGCAAACCGACACAGGTAGGCGAGGAGAGAATCCTAAGGTGTGCGAGAGAACTCTCGTTAAGGAACTCGGCAAAATGACCCCGTAACTTCGGGAGAAGGGGTGCTTTTTAGGGTGAATAGCCCGGAAAAGCCGCAGTGAATAGGCCCAGGCGACTGTTTAGCAAAAACACAGGTCTCTGCGAAGCCGCAAGGCGAAGTATAGGGGCTGACACCTGCCCGGTGCTGGAAGGTTAAGGGGAGAGGTTAGCGCAAGCGAAGCTTTGAACCGAAGCCCCAGTAAACGGCGGCCGTAACTATAACGGTCCTAAGGTAGCGAAATTCCTTGTCGGGTAAGTTCCGACCCGCACGAAAGGTGTAACGATCTGGGCACTGTCTCAACGAGAGACTCGGTGAAATTATAGTACCTGTGAAGATGCAGGTTACCCGCGACAGGACGGAAAGACCCCGTGGAGCTTTACTGCAGCCTGATATTGAATTTTGGTACAGCTTGTACAGGATAGGTAGGAGCCTGAGAAGCCGGAGCGCTAGCTTCGGTGGAGGCGTTGGTGGGATACTACCCTGGCTGTATTGAAATTCTAACCCGCGCCCCTTATCGGGGTGGGAGACAGTGTCAGGTGGGCAGTTTGACTGGGGCGGTCGCCTCCTAAAGAGTAACGGAGGCGCCCAAAGGTTCCCTCAGAATGGTTGGAAATCATTCGTAGAGTGTAAAGGCACAAGGGAGCTTGACTGCGAGACCTACAAGTCGAGCAGGGACGAAAGTCGGGCTTAGTGATCCGGTGGTTCCGCATGGAAGGGCCATCGCTCAACGGATAAAAGCTACCCCGGGGATAACAGGCTTATCTCCCCCAAGAGTCCACATCGACGGGGAGGTTTGGCACCTCGATGTCGGCTCATCGCATCCTGGGGCTGTAGTCGGTCCCAAGGGTTGGGCTGTTCGCCCATTAAAGCGGTACGCGAGCTGGGTTCAGAACGTCGTGAGACAGTTCGGTCCCTATCCGTCGCGGGCGCAGGAAATTTGAGAGGAGCTGTCCTTAGTACGAGAGGACCGGGATGGACGCACCGCTGGTGTACCAGTTGTCTTGCCAAAGGCATAGCTGGGTAGCTACGTGCGGACGGGATAAGTGCTGAAAGCATCTAAGCATGAAGCCCCCCTCAAGATGAGATTTCCCATGGCGCAAGCTAGTAAGATCCCTGAAAGATGATCAGGTTGATAGGTCAGAGGTGGAAGCGTGGCGACATGTGGAGCTGACTGATACTAATAGATCGAGGACTTAACCAACGCTTTATAAAAAATGAAATACCTTCTTATTATCTAGTTTTGAAGGAACAACGTTCCTGATATGTTTGGTGACGATAGCGAAGAGGTCACACCCGTTCCCATTCCGAACACGGCAGTTAAGCTCTTCAGCGCCGATGGTAGTTGGGGGTTTCCCCCTGTGAGAGTAGGACGCCGCCAAGCCATTTCAAAGATCAGCCATCCGGCTGATCTTTTTTTGCATTTATAAGGACGTGTACAATATATGAAGACTTATAAGGTTTTTTTAGGATACCTTGGAGTTCTGTCTGAATTATATTTATTAAAGTCGTGTTTTTTATCCTTAAGCCAACGGGGATCAGATAGATATAGACCCTTCATTCAGAAAAAGAATTATTTATTTTGAAATGTGTTGACTTTAAAGTGAAATTGGATTAATATAAATAAGCACCAACTGAGACAAACGAACAACTTCATCCGCTTTTGGTAGATTACCAAAACAAAAATAATAACTATTGACTTCTTACTATGAAAATGATAAGATGAAATGGTCGCTGAAAAACACAGCGATTTAAAATAAGTTTAAAACTTCGCAGAAGTTGACAACTAATCAATAAGATGTTATGATGAATAAACAAGCCGTTCGAAAGAACGATTGTGAAATTGCTCTTTGAAAACTGAACAAAACAAAGCGCCAACGTTAAATTTTAAGTGAGCACACACTATCAAAAAAGCAAAATGAGCAAGTCAAACATTTCTTCGGAGAGTTTGATCCTGGCTCAGGACGAACGCTGGCGGCGTGCCTAATACATGCAAGTCGAGCGAATCGATGGGAGCTTGCTCCCTGAGATTAGCGGCGGACGGGTGAGTAACACGTGGGCAACCTGCCTATAAGACTGGGATAACTTCGGGAAACCGGAGCTAATACCGGATACGTTCTTTTCTCGCATGAGAGAAGATGGAAAGACGGTTTCGGCTGTCACTTATAGATGGGCCCGCGGCGCATTAGCTAGTTGGTGAGGTAATGGCTCACCAAGGCGACGATGCGTAGCCGACCTGAGAGGGTGATCGGCCACACTGGGACTGAGACACGGCCCAGACTCCTACGGGAGGCAGCAGTAGGGAATCTTCCGCAATGGACGAAAGTCTGACGGAGCAACGCCGCGTGAACGAAGAAGGCCTTCGGGTCGTAAAGTTCTGTTGTTAGGGAAGAACAAGTACCAGAGTAACTGCTGGTACCTTGACGGTACCTAACCAGAAAGCCACGGCTAACTACGTGCCAGCAGCCGCGGTAATACGTAGGTGGCAAGCGTTGTCCGGAATTATTGGGCGTAAAGCGCGCGCAGGTGGTTCTTTAAGTCTGATGTGAAAGCCCACGGCTCAACCGTGGAGGGTCATTGGAAACTGGGGAACTTGAGTGCAGAAGAGGAAAGTGGAATTCCAAGTGTAGCGGTGAAATGCGTAGAGATTTGGAGGAACACCAGTGGCGAAGGCGACTTTCTGGTCTGTAACTGACACTGAGGCGCGAAAGCGTGGGGAGCAAACAGGATTAGATACCCTGGTAGTCCACGCCGTAAACGATGAGTGCTAAGTGTTAGAGGGTTTCCGCCCTTTAGTGCTGCAGCTAACGCATTAAGCACTCCGCCTGGGGAGTACGGCCGCAAGGCTGAAACTCAAAGGAATTGACGGGGGCCCGCACAAGCGGTGGAGCATGTGGTTTAATTCGAAGCAACGCGAAGAACCTTACCAGGTCTTGACATCCTCTGACAACCCTAGAGATAGGGCTTTCCCCTTCGGGGGACAGAGTGACAGGTGGTGCATGGTTGTCGTCAGCTCGTGTCGTGAGATGTTGGGTTAAGTCCCGCAACGAGCGCAACCCTTGATCTTAGTTGCCAGCATTCAGTTGGGCACTCTAAGGTGACTGCCGGTGACAAACCGGAGGAAGGTGGGGATGACGTCAAATCATCATGCCCCTTATGACCTGGGCTACACACGTGCTACAATGGATGGTACAAAGGGCTGCAAACCTGCGAAGGTAAGCGAATCCCATAAAGCCATTCTCAGTTCGGATTGTAGGCTGCAACTCGCCTACATGAAGCCGGAATCGCTAGTAATCGCGGATCAGCATGCCGCGGTGAATACGTTCCCGGGCCTTGTACACACCGCCCGTCACACCACGAGAGTTTGTAACACCCGAAGTCGGTGAGGTAACCTTTATGGAGCCAGCCGCCTAAGGTGGGACAGATGATTGGGGTGAAGTCGTAACAAGGTAGCCGTATCGGAAGGTGCGGCTGGATCACCTCCTTTCTAAGGATAATTACGAGAGCGCTTTTGTTTTGTTCAGTTTTGAATGAGTAATTCATTCAGATAGGGAAGAAAAACATCACGATGTGATGGATTCTTTCTGCTTTGTTCCTTGAAAACTAGATAATAGATAGAAGGCAATTAATTTTTTTCAAAGCATCTGTAAGATCTTTTTAACGGTTAAGTTAGAAAGGGCGCACGGTGGATGCCTTGGCACTAGGAGCCGATGAAGGACGGGACTAACACCGATATGCTTCGGGGAGCTGTAAGTAAGCTTTGATCCGGAGATTTCCGAATGGGGAAACCCACTGTTCGTAATGGAACAGTATCTTTACCTGAATACATAGGGTACTGAAGGCAGACCCGGGGAACTGAAACATCTAAGTACCCGGAGGAAGAGAAAGCAAATGCGATTTCCTGAGTAGCGGCGAGCGAAACGGAATTAGCCCAAACCAAGAGGCTTGCCTCTTGGGGTTGTAGGACACTCAACATGGAGTTACAAAGGAACGGGGTAAATGAAGTGACCTGGAAAGGTCCGTCAAAGAAGGTAAAAACCCTGTAGTTGAAACTTCGTTCCCTCCTGAGTGGATCCTGAGTACGGCGGGACACGAGAAATCCCGTCGGAAGCAGGGAGGACCATCTCCCAAGGCTAAATACTCCCTAGTGACCGATAGTGAACCAGTACCGTGAGGGAAAGGTGAAAAGCACCCCGGAAGGGGAGTGAAATAGATCCTGAAACCGTGTGCCTACAAGTAGTCAAAGCCCGTTAATGGGTAATGGCGTGCCTTTTGTAGAATGAACCGGCGAGTTACGATTTCATGCGAGGTTAAGTTGATAAGACGGAGCCGCAGCGAAAGCGAGTCTGAATAGGGCGAATGAGTATGAGGTCGTAGACCCGAAACCAGGTGATCTACCCATGTCCAGGGTGAAGTTCAGGTAACACTGAATGGAGGCCCGAACCCACGCACGTTGAAAAGTGCGGGGATGAGGTGTGGGTAGCGGAGAAATTCCAATCGAACCTGGAGATAGCTGGTTCTCTCCGAAATAGCTTTAGGGCTAGCCTCAAGATGAGAGTATTGGAGGTAGAGCACTGATTGGACTAGGGGCCCCCAACGGGTTACCGAATTCAGTCAAACTCCGAATGCCAAATACTTATTCTTGGGAGTCAGACTGCGAGTGATAAGATCCGTAGTCGAAAGGGAAACAGCCCAGACCACCAGCTAAGGTCCCAAAGTATACGTTAAGTGGAAAAGGATGTGGAGTTGCTTAGACAACCAGGATGTTGGCTCAGAAGCAGCCACCATTTAAAGAGTGCGTAATAGCTCACTGGTCGAGTGACTCCGCGCCGAAAATGTACCGGGGCTAAACGTATCACCGAAGCTGTGGATTGACACCATTAGGTGTCGATGGTAGGAGAGCGTTCTAAGGGCGTTGAAGTCAGACCGGAAGGACTGGTGGAGCGCTTAGAAGTGAGAATGCCGGTATGAGTAGCGAAAGAAGGGTGAGAATCCCTTCCACCGAATGCCTAAGGTTTCCTGAGGAAGGCTCGTCCGCTCAGGGTTAGTCGGGACCTAAGCCGAGGCCGAAAGGCGTAGGCGATGGACAACAGGTTGATATTCCTGTACCACCTATACATCGTTTGAACGATGGGGGGACGCAGAAGGATAGGGTAAGCGCGCTGTTGGATATGCGCGTCCAAGCAGTTAGGCCGGAAACGAGGCAAATCCCGTTTCCATTAAGGCGGAGCTGTGATGGCGAGGGAAATATAGTACCGAAGTTCCTGATTCCATGCTGCCAAGAAAAGCCTCTAGTGAGATGTAAGGTGCCCGTACCGCAAACCGACACAGGTAGGCGAGGAGAGAATCCTAAGGTGTGCGAGAGAACTCTCGTTAAGGAACTCGGCAAAATGACCCCGTAACTTCGGGAGAAGGGGTGCTTTTTAGGGTGAATAGCCCGGAAAAGCCGCAGTGAATAGGCCCAGGCGACTGTTTAGCAAAAACACAGGTCTCTGCGAAGCCGCAAGGCGAAGTATAGGGGCTGACACCTGCCCGGTGCTGGAAGGTTAAGGGGAGAGGTTAGCGCAAGCGAAGCTTTGAACCGAAGCCCCAGTAAACGGCGGCCGTAACTATAACGGTCCTAAGGTAGCGAAATTCCTTGTCGGGTAAGTTCCGACCCGCACGAAAGGTGTAACGATCTGGGCACTGTCTCAACGAGAGACTCGGTGAAATTATAGTACCTGTGAAGATGCAGGTTACCCGCGACAGGACGGAAAGACCCCGTGGAGCTTTACTGCAGCCTGATATTGAATTTTGGTACAGCTTGTACAGGATAGGTAGGAGCCTGAGAAGCCGGAGCGCTAGCTTCGGTGGAGGCGTTGGTGGGATACTACCCTGGCTGTATTGAAATTCTAACCCGCGCCCCTTATCGGGGTGGGAGACAGTGTCAGGTGGGCAGTTTGACTGGGGCGGTCGCCTCCTAAAGAGTAACGGAGGCGCCCAAAGGTTCCCTCAGAATGGTTGGAAATCATTCGTAGAGTGTAAAGGCACAAGGGAGCTTGACTGCGAGACCTACAAGTCGAGCAGGGACGAAAGTCGGGCTTAGTGATCCGGTGGTTCCGCATGGAAGGGCCATCGCTCAACGGATAAAAGCTACCCCGGGGATAACAGGCTTATCTCCCCCAAGAGTCCACATCGACGGGGAGGTTTGGCACCTCGATGTCGGCTCATCGCATCCTGGGGCTGTAGTCGGTCCCAAGGGTTGGGCTGTTCGCCCATTAAAGCGGTACGCGAGCTGGGTTCAGAACGTCGTGAGACAGTTCGGTCCCTATCCGTCGCGGGCGCAGGAAATTTGAGAGGAGCTGTCCTTAGTACGAGAGGACCGGGATGGACGCACCGCTGGTGTACCAGTTGTCTTGCCAAAGGCATAGCTGGGTAGCTACGTGCGGACGGGATAAGTGCTGAAAGCATCTAAGCATGAAGCCCCCCTCAAGATGAGATTTCCCATGGCGCAAGCTAGTAAGATCCCTGAAAGATGATCAGGTTGATAGGTCAGAGGTGGAAGCGTGGCGACATGTGGAGCTGACTGATACTAATAGATCGAGGACTTAACCAACGCTTTATAAAAAATGAAATACCTTCTTATTATCTAGTTTTGAAGGAACAACGTTCCTTTATTGTTTGGTGGCGATAGCGAAGAGGTCACACCCGTTCCCATTCCGAACACGGCAGTTAAGCTCTTCAGCGCCGATGGTAGTTGGGGGTTTCCCCCTGTGAGAGTAGGACGCCGCCAAGCCATTTCAAAGATCAGCCATCCGGCTGATCTTTTTTTGTGTTCTGGATAGAAGACCGGATAAGATCATTAGGCTTTATGAAGAGAAAAAAATATGAATTCCATTTATCATCCTTATAGGAAATAAGGGCAAATGTGTTACAGCATTACTTAGTCAGAGTGGAGTTAGTATAGTTTCATGGACACATTTTAGTTAAGTCCTTACAATGATTTTTGAGAGGATGTGTCCGTCTTGGAACGTAAGAATACAGGTAAAAAATACAATAATGAATTCAAGAAGACTATTGTAGATCTTTATCACTCGGGTAATTCGGTCAAAGAATTAAGCGGCGAATATGGCGTATCAGAAGTTACCATTTATAAATGGGTTAAAGAATTTACTCCAATCGGTTTAGGGGAAGAGTCCATGACTCCAAAGGAATTAGCCGCCATTCAAAAGGAAAACCTTCGGTTAAAGCAAGAAGTTGAAATCTTAAAAAAGGCTATGGCCATATTCGCGAAAAAGTAACCGAAACAGATCTTACCGAATTTATTGAGGAACACAAGAAACAATATCCCGTACAGAAGATGTGTGAAATACTAGAAATCCCAAGAAGCAGCCATTATCAGTCCCTTCAAATAGTCGTATCAAATCGCGAACAGGAAAACCAAGAACTCACGAAGGAAATTCATCTCATTTACCTGGAAAGCAAGGGACGATATGGGGCTCCAAAGATTCATGAAAGCTTATTAACCAAAGGGTTTTCCCTAAGTCTAAAGCGTGTTCAACGCTTAATGAGCAAGGCGAGAATTCGTTCTATTACTAAGAAAAAATACCGTCCCTATCCATCTAAAGAAAAGGTTATTCAATTGGATAATTTGTTAAAACGAGACTTCACTACTCAGACCATTAATGAGAAATGGGTAGCAGATATTACGTATATCCATACGTTAAAAGACGGATGGTGTTATTTAGCTTCGGTATTAGACCTTCATTCTAAGAAAATAGTAGGGTATTCATTTTCTCGTTCAATGACGACAGAACTGGTCATAAAAGCTTTCAATAACGCACACCTATCACAAAAGCCCTCGGAGGGCTTAGTTCTTCATACCGATCTTGGCTCACAATATACAAGCAGTGAGTTTACTCAACATATCCAAAACCATCATATTAAGCAATCCTTTAGTCAGAAAGGTTGCCCGTACGATAATGCCTGTATTGAATCCTTTCATGCCCTATTAAAGAAGGAAGAAGTCAACCACGTACGATATCTAGACTATCAAACAGCTAAATTAGCGATGTTCCAATTTATTGAAGGTTGGTATAACCGAAAAAGAATTCACAGCAGCTTGGGTTATCAAACCCCACAAGCCATTGAAGATCGAATTAGGAATACAGCTTAAGATTTAACTTTTTAGTGTCCAAAATATTGACTCAAATCCAGAGATTGAACAAAGTAATTTATAATAATTTAGAAGACAGATGATTAACTCGAGTGAAAAATTCAACTTTATAACTTCAATTACAAAAAGTTGCAACATTGGATTTAAATCAGAAGCACTTCATTTATTTTAGCTAAAAAGAAATTTATTCAGAAACTGGTAACTAAAAAAGTAAGGAATATCGAAATAGAAGAAACTAATTTTAAGAGATAGTATGCCTTGTGCCATATTAAATAAAAATATTCATCATCATGTATGAACAGTACCAAAAACAAGCTATGGCTGAACTATTAAGATAAGGATGATATTTGGTGAGCACTTCAAAATTCAGAGATGGTTAATAAGGAACAGTGTTTTAGGACTGCTTCATGAGTTTGACACAATGAAATTAGCGCAGTATAATAATTCGAGTAGAACGATATACTAAAAAAGTTAACTAAATTACTTCAGCATAAGCGCTAAAATTCAATACTATTGGATTTATAAACTTATTGATAAGAATAGTGTTAGTAGAACGATATACTAACTATTAAGAAAAATTAGTAGAACGATATACTAGCTAAAATCTAGTAGAACGATGTACTAACTGGAGTCGGTTACTTAGAGGTTTATTGTTTTTTATTTGAAAGTAATTTGTTTCTTGAATTTATGATATGGGGCAAGGGGGAAACTTCTGAAAGGCTAAAGAATCAAATTGAATTTCGATCATTAATAACTATAGGGGTGTGTTTCATGAAAAATCCATTTATAAAAATGGCAACAGGTTTATATATTAGTTATTTTATTTTAGGCATGATCAATATTATCATTGGATCTAATATGGAAAATTTATCTGAACAATTAAACACAAGTGCATCGGGGATAAGCTACTTGGTCTCTGCTATAGGAATCGGTAAGTTAGTTTCTTTGTTTTTCGCCGGTAGACTGTCGGATAAATTAGGAAGGAAGCCATTTGTCGTTTCAGCATCTTTTATCTACCTGATCTTCCTCATAGGTATACCTTTGGCTCCTAACTATACATTGGCATTTATATTTGCTGTTTGTGCTGGTATTGCAAACTCATTTTTGGACGCTGGTACGTATCCTGCGCTTATTGAGGCTTTTCAAAAGAAAGCAGGTTCCGCTACCGTATTAATAAAAGCGTTCGTTTCAGTCGGTGCCGCACTTCTCCCATTTATCATGGCGTTCTTTATAGCTAGAGATATGTTTTACGGGTATACATTCTTCTTAATGGCTGCTGTTTACCTTGTTAACGGATTCTTCTTGCTCAAGGTTTCATTCCCGAATCATAAAGCTCCTAGTCATGTCCAAGATGAAAAACAAGCTGCAACGGTTCAACACCAATTCCTATCAAAACCGAAGTTTGCTCAGGAAGGATTGGCCGTCATACTTTTAGGCTTCACATCAACTGCTTTATTCATGCTGGTTCAAGTCTGGCTCCCGAACTTTGGACAAGAGGTATTGGGGCTAACCCAGGCTAAGGCTGTTCAATTGCTTAGTTACTATAGCGTCGGCTCCCTTGTTTCTGTCATTTTACTGGCGGTACTATTGAATAAAGTAATTAAGCCTATTACCGTCATGATCATCTATCCAATCATTGCAGCACTATCTTTATTGTCACTCATATATATCCAGCAACCATTTATGACTGTTTTGAGCGCTTTCTTCATTGGACTTTCAACTGCAGGAGTGTTCCAATTAGCCATGACAATAATTACCGAATTCTTCCCAGCCAATAAAGGGACGATTACTTCTTATGTAAACATTGCAGCTAGTTCAGCTTTTATCATCATACCTTTCGTTACAGGTATCATTTCTAAGAGTGCCGGTTTAACTGCAGTCTTCTTGTTTGATGTGGCAATTGCGGTAGTCAGTATTTTATTGGCCGTATTCGTTGCCTATCGATATAAAAAGGTAATTAAGATTTCATCCAATTAAGTGGTAAAGCGAACATCAATCACCACTGATGATAATGATAAAAGGGGGAAACATCCATGCAAACAATCACGATCAAAGACGTAACGATCGGAGAAGGGGTTCCAAAGATCATCGTTCCGCTTATGGGGACCACTGAAAAAGAACTACTGAAAGAAGTTGAAACGGTAAATGCTTTAGAGCCGGATATCATTGAGTGGCGAGTGGATGTCTTTGAACAAGTTGAGAGCTTAGAAGCCGTTTCGGAAATGATTTCAAAACTTAGACGTGCTGTACCTAGTACATTGCTGCTTTTCACTTTTAGAAGCCATAAAGAAGGCGGGAACAAGGAAATCACCGATGAACATTATTTTCAACTGCTTCATACAGCAATTAGAACGAAGAATATTGATCTTGTCGATGTTGAGTTATTTTTTGAAGAGTCGTCAGTGAAGGAGACTGTAAAAATAGCTGAGGAAAATGGCGTATACGTAGTGATGTGTAACCATGATTTCGATAAGACACCAGAAAAAGAAGAAATCATATACCGTTTGCGTAAAATGCAGGAATTTGGAGCTCATATTCCAAAAATCGCTGTAATGCCCCAAAGTGTTGGTGATTTACTCATTTTATTAGATGCAACCCATACGATGAAAACAAAGTATGCCGATCGTCCGTTCATTACGATGTCAATGTCGGGTACAGGTCTGGTAAGTAGATTATCAGGCGCGGTGTTTGGATCTGCTTGTACATTCGGTGCCGGAAAAGAAGCATCTGCCCCAGGACAAATTCCTGTTAATCAATTAAGAAGTGTATTGGAGATCATTGATCAAAATATTTAATTCAAAATTTCTTCCAAGAAGGAATTTATATAAATTTTTCAAATTAACCACCAGGGGGAATAGAACATGGAAAATCTAGGACGTATCAATGGAAAAACAGAATTGGTAGGGTTGCTTGCAACACCTATCGGACATTCTTTGTCACCAGCCATGCATAATTTAGCTTTTGATAAATTAGGATTGAATTGCGCCTATTTAGCATTTGAAGTCGGAAATGAACAATTGGAAGATGCAGTCAAAGGGATGCGTGCATTAAATGTAAAAGGATTTAACGTATCCATGCCTAATAAAATGAAAATACTTCCTTATCTTGACGAGTTGGCAGACAGTGCTAAATTTTCTGGGGCCGTTAATACAGTTGTCAATGTCGATGGGAAATTCGTGGGTCACAGTACCGATGGAATGGGTTATACTCGGAACCTAAAAGAACATGGTATAAATATTAAAGGTAAGAAAATGACTCTTATCGGTTCTGGTGGGGCTGCTACTCCTATCGCTATTCAATCTGCTCTAGAAGGTGTGGCGGAAATCAGCATTTTTGCTCGTGATGATGCTTTCTACCCGCAAGCAGAAGAAAATGTACGAATCATCAATGAAGATATGAAGCACTTAAACGTGAAAGCAAATGTATACCCTCTTGAAAATGTTGAGCAATTAAGGGCTGAAATCGCAACTAGTGATATTTTGGCAAATGGAACTGGCGTTGGCATGAAACCACTTGAAGGCTTAAGTGTCATTCAAGATGAATCCATGCTACGTCCTGATTTAATCGTAACAGACGTTGTTTACATTCCCCGCAAATCGAAACTAATGGAACAAGCTGAGGCTGCGGGTGCTACAGCAATTAATGGTCTTGGGATGATGCTATGGCAAGGTGCATTGGCCTTTGAATTATGGACAGGTCAACAGATGCCTGTAGATTACATCAAAGAGCAAATGTTTGCAGAATAATATGATTCCACTCTCGAGATTATTCTCCATTTTATCGTAATAGAGGTTTTTTCATACTTGAAGTGCATCATTGTTAAAGGATAAAAGTACTTACAAATGAGTGCAGAAAACCTCGGAGCTAAGAAATGCAGGGAGTGAAGTCCCTTGTTTTTCTTAGCGTTTTTTTTTGAAAAGTGGTTTTCATTTAAATGGATAACATAAAGGGGAGACTTAATTCAAAATGTATTTATAGAAAAATATTTTATTACTGTATTTTTGGATTATAAGGTCAAGGGAGAAACATCACATCGTGACTTATTATAGGGGTGTAATAATGAAAAATCAGTATTTTAAAGCGGCATCCAGCATGTATATTAACTATTTTCTGCTGGGTATGGTCAATATAATCCTCGCCTCAAACATGTCCTCCTTAACAGAGCAATGGGATACGGATTCTACTGGCATCAGTTATCTTATTGCCGCAATAGGAATAGGGAGATTACTCACGTATGGTCTCACGGGAGTATTATCAGATAAATTTGGAAGAAAGCCTTTAATTATTGTCTCCTCAATTGTAATGGGAGTTTTTCTAATTGGGATTCCATTTTCCCCCACATATGAAATGGCCTTTGTATTTGCTTTACTTGCGGGTATTTCCAACTCAGCCATGGATGCTGGTACATATCCAGCTCTAACTGAAATGTTTCCTAATTCTGCAGGTTCCGCCAGTGTTATGGTTAAGGCTTTTGGTTCCCTAGGTGCAACCATCTTACCATTCATCATCTTGTTTCTTTCCAAGAACCAATTATTTTACGGATTTGCATTTATATTACCGGCCGTCATCTATTTCGTTAATATGTTTTTTGTGATGTCGGTTTCATTTCCAAAAAGCAAGTCCGGTCCTGTCAGTAATGAGGATGATTTGCAATTGAACAGGTTCATAACTGAACCTAAATTTTGGAGCGAAGGACTGGCGCTAATCATAATTGGATTTACATCAACTGCGTTATTTACAGTTTCACAAATCTGGTTACCGAGTTTCGGACATGAAGTTGCAGGGATGTCCACATCAGGTTCGATTAAATTACTGAGCTATTATGGTGTTGGATCACTCATTTCCGTCCTGCTACTATCCGTCTTATTAAACAAATGGATTAAGCCCGTGACGGTGATATTGCTTTATCCAATGATTACTTTACTGACAGTAATCATCATATTAACGGTTCATTCACCTATGGTCTTAAGTATTACCTCCTTTTTCCTTGGAGCCTCGACAGCTGGGATATTTCAATTAACCATTGCAATAATGACTGAACTTTTCTGGAGGAAAAAAGGAACTGTAACAGGGATCGTTGCGACGGCCTCAAGTTTGGCGAGCGTCATTTTACCAATTGCAACGGGTCTGATCGCCAAGAGTGGGGATATATCTCACATATTTCTATTCGATTGTTTTATTGCAACATTAGGTATCCTAGCTGCAGCATTTGTTAATTATCGGTATAAAAAATTGACACAGCACCAGACTATATTTAACCATGGATAATGAATGGTGACGGATTAGTTAAAACTCCATCTACTAGAACTAGGGTGGCGTTTTTTTTTTGGTCAAATGAATAAGGTATATAGATGTATTGGAGAGATTATTGACCGATGAAATACCCTTGTCCCAAAAGCAAGGGTATAATAATGACAGTAACTATATTATTATTATAGTAAGAACATGATAATAAAAAATACATCAAAAATACATTCAAGATGGTGATTGAACTATGAAACAATCCAAAAAAGGTCGAGTCACGCTGCAAGAGGTAGCGAAACATGCTGGGGTATCTACTTCCACTGCTTCCCTTATAGTTCGTAATAACCCGCGAATTTCGGAAGCGACGCGAAAAAAGGTATTAAAATCCATGCATGAATTGGGTTATGTTTACGATAGAATTGCAGCAAACCTAAGATCGCAGAGTTCTGATACTGTAGGAATCATTATTACTGATATATCAAATACCTTTTTTTCTGAATTCCTGATAGGCGTTCACGACGCATTGGATGAGGTCGGTTATACGGTGTTGCTGGGGACTACATTCGACTCGGTTACCAAGCAAGACCATCTTCTTTCAACCATGTTGGAACATAGGGTTGGAGGCTTGATTCTTTGTCCTGTCTCTGAAAGTACACAAGAAACCATTGAGCGATTAAATGAAATTGACACGCCAATGGTCCTTGCTGTTAGAGAACTACCGGAAGTGAATAGTGACTATGTAGGCATCGATTATCCAGAAGGAGCCCGAATTGCTGTTGACCATCTTATTGAAAAGGGACATAAAAGAATTGCGCTCCTTGGTGGAATCAGGGAATCTTCTACTTGGATCGAGAGAATGGAGGGGTATCGGGAAGCCCTTTCAAGAGCGGGCTTGGAAGTGGATGAATCGTTAATGATAGATAGTGCCCCGACACGGGAGGGCGGGCTAGAGGCTGTATTGAAAGTACTTCAGAATCCCAATCCGCCAACTGCAATTTTTTGCTTTAGCGACTTAATTGCCTTCGGTGTTATGCAAGGATTAAGGATGAAAGGATTTACTCCTGGAAAAGATATAGATATCGTAGGGTTCGATAACGTTCCAGTTGCAGAAATCTATCATCCTCCGTTAACGACCATTTCTTCATTTCCTAGACGTATCGGAAAAGAGGCAGCGAATCTCTTGTACCAGCAAATGGAGAAAATCGAACGTGAACAACAGCGAATCATATTAAACCCAGAACTGATAATTAGAGAGTCTTCCTAATAAAGAAAAATAAAAAGGTGATTAGTTTACAGGATGCTGGGTGTCCTTACCTCTGTATCCTTTTCATCTTTTCTATTATTCTTTTATCGGGGACATTGGTTAAATATAAAAGGAATGGGGCTTACTTAAGCGGTTCATAAATATCCCAGGCCACTTTCAATGAATCGACTATAAAGTCTGCCACTTCATCAACATCAAGATCGTTGGTATTCACTTTTGAATGATGATAGGAGTATATCTCCTGTCTGGTGTAAAAGAGCTCTTCGATTTCCTCTAGGGTCCGACTTTGTAAAACAGGTCTACTATCAATAAGTAAGCCAATTCTTTCTTTCCAATATTCCCAAGATAAATCAAGGTAGAAGACAATGCAATTAGATAAACAGATATTGCGTATATCCTCTTGTAAGAATGCCCCGCCTCCAACTGAAATGATTTTCAATTGTTGTTGACTAAGGCTTTCAATCACATTTTTTTCTTTTTCGCGAAATGCTTTTTCCCCAAACTTCTTGAATATTTCTGTAGTGGGCATATTGAATTCCTTTTCAATTTCTTGGTCTATATCAATAAAGTCCCTATATAACTTTCTGGCTACTTTCTGTCCGATCGTCGTCTTTCCAACTCCCATAAAGCCAATAAAAACGATACTTTGCATCCTCAAAGATGTGTTTTTATTAATCATCTATAAATCCCTCTCCCAACTATTTTTATAATGATTAAAAGTCTTTCCTGAAATTTTTAAAATAACTTTATTATAGTACAAGAAAGTAAAATTGTAAAAAAGATATTTTTTAATATTTGGACAATGGAAATGCGTAATATAAGCGGTTTATTTCTAAAATCACTTATCCCATTCTTAAAGGAACAATAAATTTTTTTATATTCGATTTACACCTTTCATTTATTGGGGTGAATGGTCTATTGAAAATGAAGATAGTAATTGATCTGAATAATATAGTTTTTATGGATTTGGCCAAAAGCGTTACTAATCGGAAGGGGAGTGTGTTTCAAAAAGGTCTTCGTTTTAATAAAATGGATGTTGATCGAAGGGGACCTTAGGTTTAATGAACAAGGATCAAGAAGGTTTTGGTGGATTATATTCATGTTGTGATAAGGACATATAATGCTCCTATCTCCTATATAATAAATGGATAAATCACTTAATAAAGAATTGTATAAAATGTGTTGACTTTATGGTAAGAAAGGATTAATATAAATAAGCACCAACTAAGACAAACGAAAAACTTCATCCGCTTTTGGTAGATTACCAAAAGAAAAATAATAACTATTGACTTCTTACTATGAAAATGATAAGATGAAATGGTCGCTGAGAAACACAGTGATTTAAAATAAGTTTAAAACTTCGCAGAAGTTGACAACTAATCAATAAGATGTTATGATGAATAAACAAGTCGTTCGAAAGAACGATTGTGAAATTGCTCTTTGAAAACTGAACAAAACAAAGCGCCAACGTTAAATTTTAAGTGAGCACACACTATCAAAAAAGCAAAATGAGCAAGTCAAACATTTCTTCGGAGAGTTTGATCCTGGCTCAGGACGAACGCTGGCGGCGTGCCTAATACATGCAAGTCGAGCGAATCGATGGGAGCTTGCTCCCTGAGATTAGCGGCGGACGGGTGAGTAACACGTGGGCAACCTGCCTATAAGACTGGGATAACTTCGGGAAACCGGAGCTAATACCGGATACGTTCTTTTCTCGCATGAGAGAAGATGGAAAGACGGTTTCGGCTGTCACTTATAGATGGGCCCGCGGCGCATTAGCTAGTTGGTGAGGTAATGGCTCACCAAGGCGACGATGCGTAGCCGACCTGAGAGGGTGATCGGCCACACTGGGACTGAGACACGGCCCAGACTCCTACGGGAGGCAGCAGTAGGGAATCTTCCGCAATGGACGAAAGTCTGACGGAGCAACGCCGCGTGAACGAAGAAGGCCTTCGGGTCGTAAAGTTCTGTTGTTAGGGAAGAACAAGTACCAGAGTAACTGCTGGTACCTTGACGGTACCTAACCAGAAAGCCACGGCTAACTACGTGCCAGCAGCCGCGGTAATACGTAGGTGGCAAGCGTTGTCCGGAATTATTGGGCGTAAAGCGCGCGCAGGTGGTTCTTTAAGTCTGATGTGAAAGCCCACGGCTCAACCGTGGAGGGTCATTGGAAACTGGGGAACTTGAGTGCAGAAGAGGAAAGTGGAATTCCAAGTGTAGCGGTGAAATGCGTAGAGATTTGGAGGAACACCAGTGGCGAAGGCGACTTTCTGGTCTGTAACTGACACTGAGGCGCGAAAGCGTGGGGAGCAAACAGGATTAGATACCCTGGTAGTCCACGCCGTAAACGATGAGTGCTAAGTGTTAGAGGGTTTCCGCCCTTTAGTGCTGCAGCTAACGCATTAAGCACTCCGCCTGGGGAGTACGGCCGCAAGGCTGAAACTCAAAGGAATTGACGGGGGCCCGCACAAGCGGTGGAGCATGTGGTTTAATTCGAAGCAACGCGAAGAACCTTACCAGGTCTTGACATCCTCTGACAACCCTAGAGATAGGGCTTTCCCCTTCGGGGGACAGAGTGACAGGTGGTGCATGGTTGTCGTCAGCTCGTGTCGTGAGATGTTGGGTTAAGTCCCGCAACGAGCGCAACCCTTGATCTTAGTTGCCAGCATTCAGTTGGGCACTCTAAGGTGACTGCCGGTGACAAACCGGAGGAAGGTGGGGATGACGTCAAATCATCATGCCCCTTATGACCTGGGCTACACACGTGCTACAATGGATGGTACAAAGGGCTGCAAACCTGCGAAGGTAAGCGAATCCCATAAAGCCATTCTCAGTTCGGATTGTAGGCTGCAACTCGCCTACATGAAGCCGGAATCGCTAGTAATCGCGGATCAGCATGCCGCGGTGAATACGTTCCCGGGCCTTGTACACACCGCCCGTCACACCACGAGAGTTTGTAACACCCGAAGTCGGTGAGGTAACCTTTATGGAGCCAGCCGCCTAAGGTGGGACAGATGATTGGGGTGAAGTCGTAACAAGGTAGCCGTATCGGAAGGTGCGGCTGGATCACCTCCTTTCTAAGGATAATTACGAGAGCGCTTTTGTTTTGTTCAGTTTTGAATGAGTAATTCATTCAGATAGGGAAGAAAAACATCACGATGTGATGGATTCTTTCTGCTTTGTTCCTTGAAAACTAGATAATAGATAGAAGGCAATTAATTTTTTTTAAAGCATCTGTAAGATCTTTTTAACGGTTAAGTTAGAAAGGGCGCACGGTGGATGCCTTGGCACTAGGAGCCGATGAAGGACGGGACTAACACCGATATGCTTCGGGGAGCTGTAAGTAAGCTTTGATCCGGAGATTTCCGAATGGGGAAACCCACTGTTCGTAATGGAACAGTATCTTTACCTGAATACATAGGGTACTGAAGGCAGACCCGGGGAACTGAAACATCTAAGTACCCGGAGGAAGAGAAAGCAAATGCGATTTCCTGAGTAGCGGCGAGCGAAACGGAATTAGCCCAAACCAAGAGGCTTGCCTCTTGGGGTTGTAGGACACTCAACATGGAGTTACAAAGGAACGGGGTAAATGAAGTGACCTGGAAAGGTCCGTCAAAGAAGGTAAAAACCCTGTAGTTGAAACTTCGTTCCCTCCTGAGTGGATCCTGAGTACGGCGGGACACGAGAAATCCCGTCGGAAGCAGGGAGGACCATCTCCCAAGGCTAAATACTCCCTAGTGACCGATAGTGAACCAGTACCGTGAGGGAAAGGTGAAAAGCACCCCGGAAGGGGAGTGAAATAGATCCTGAAACCGTGTGCCTACAAGTAGTCAAAGCCCGTTAATGGGTAATGGCGTGCCTTTTGTAGAATGAACCGGCGAGTTACGATTTCATGCGAGGTTAAGTTGATAAGACGGAGCCGCAGCGAAAGCGAGTCTGAATAGGGCGAATGAGTATGAGGTCGTAGACCCGAAACCAGGTGATCTACCCATGTCCAGGGTGAAGTTCAGGTAACACTGAATGGAGGCCCGAACCCACGCACGTTGAAAAGTGCGGGGATGAGGTGTGGGTAGCGGAGAAATTCCAATCGAACCTGGAGATAGCTGGTTCTCTCCGAAATAGCTTTAGGGCTAGCCTCAAGATGAGAGTATTGGAGGTAGAGCACTGATTGGACTAGGGGCCCCCAACGGGTTACCGAATTCAGTCAAACTCCGAATGCCAAATACTTATTCTTGGGAGTCAGACTGCGAGTGATAAGATCCGTAGTCGAAAGGGAAACAGCCCAGACCACCAGCTAAGGTCCCAAAGTATACGTTAAGTGGAAAAGGATGTGGAGTTGCTTAGACAACCAGGATGTTGGCTCAGAAGCAGCCACCATTTAAAGAGTGCGTAATAGCTCACTGGTCGAGTGACTCCGCGCCGAAAATGTACCGGGGCTAAACGTATCACCGAAGCTGTGGATTGACACCATTAGGTGTCGATGGTAGGAGAGCGTTCTAAGGGCGTTGAAGTCAGACCGGAAGGACTGGTGGAGCGCTTAGAAGTGAGAATGCCGGTATGAGTAGCGAAAGAAGGGTGAGAATCCCTTCCACCGAATGCCTAAGGTTTCCTGAGGAAGGCTCGTCCGCTCAGGGTTAGTCGGGACCTAAGCCGAGGCCGAAAGGCGTAGGCGATGGACAACAGGTTGATATTCCTGTACCACCTATACATCGTTTGAACGATGGGGGGACGCAGAAGGATAGGGTAAGCGCGCTGTTGGATATGCGCGTCCAAGCAGTTAGGCCGGAAACGAGGCAAATCCCGTTTCCATTAAGGCGGAGCTGTGATGTCGAGGGAAATATAGTACCGAAGTTCCTGATTCCACGCTGCCAAGAAAAGCCTCTAGTGAGATGTAAGGTGCCCGTACCGCAAACCGACACAGGTAGGCGAGGAGAGAATCCTAAGGTGTGCGAGAGAACTCTCGTTAAGGAACTCGGCAAAATGACCCCGTAACTTCGGGAGAAGGGGTGCTTTTTAGGGTGAATAGCCCGGAAAAGCCGCAGTGAATAGGCCCAGGCGACTGTTTAGCAAAAACACAGGTCTCTGCGAAGCCGCAAGGCGAAGTATAGGGGCTGACACCTGCCCGGTGCTGGAAGGTTAAGGGGAGAGGTTAGCGCAAGCGAAGCTTTGAACCGAAGCCCCAGTAAACGGCGGCCGTAACTATAACGGTCCTAAGGTAGCGAAATTCCTTGTCGGGTAAGTTCCGACCCGCACGAAAGGTGTAACGATCTGGGCACTGTCTCAACGAGAGACTCGGTGAAATTATAGTACCTGTGAAGATGCAGGTTACCCGCGACAGGACGGAAAGACCCCGTGGAGCTTTACTGCAGCCTGATATTGAATTTTGGTACAGCTTGTACAGGATAGGTAGGAGCCTGAGAAGCCGGAGCGCTAGCTTCGGTGGAGGCGTTGGTGGGATACTACCCTGGCTGTATTGAAATTCTAACCCGCGCCCCTTATCGGGGTGGGAGACAGTGTCAGGTGGGCAGTTTGACTGGGGCGGTCGCCTCCTAAAGAGTAACGGAGGCGCCCAAAGGTTCCCTCAGAATGGTTGGAAATCATTCGTAGAGTGTAAAGGCACAAGGGAGCTTGACTGCGAGACCTACAAGTCGAGCAGGGACGAAAGTCGGGCTTAGTGATCCGGTGGTTCCGCATGGAAGGGCCATCGCTCAACGGATAAAAGCTACCCCGGGGATAACAGGCTTATCTCCCCCAAGAGTCCACATCGACGGGGAGGTTTGGCACCTCGATGTCGGCTCATCGCATCCTGGGGCTGTAGTCGGTCCCAAGGGTTGGGCTGTTCGCCCATTAAAGCGGTACGCGAGCTGGGTTCAGAACGTCGTGAGACAGTTCGGTCCCTATCCGTCGCGGGCGCAGGAAATTTGAGAGGAGCTGTCCTTAGTACGAGAGGACCGGGATGGACGCACCGCTGGTGTACCAGTTGTCTTGCCAAAGGCATAGCTGGGTAGCTACGTGCGGACGGGATAAGTGCTGAAAGCATCTAAGCATGAAGCCCCCCTCAAGATGAGATTTCCCATGGCGCAAGCTAGTAAGATCCCTGAAAGATGATCAGGTTGATAGGTCAGAGGTGGAAGCGTGGCGACATGTGGAGCTGACTGATACTAATAGATCGAGGACTTAACCAACGCTTTTTAAAAAATGAAATACCTTCTTATTATCTAGTTTTGAAGGAACAACGTTCCTGATATGTTTGGTGGCGATAGCGAAGAGGTCACACCCGTTCCCATTCCGAACACGGCAGTTAAGCTCTTCAGCGCCGATGGTAGTTGGGGGTTTCCCCCTGTGAGAGTAGGACGCCGCCAAGCCATTTCAAAGACCAGCCATCCGGCTGGTTTTTTTTTGCGTCTCAATGATTTGAATGGAAATCGTTTTTTTAGAAATCCCCATAATTCAGGTCGAATTGGAGAAGAATACGCCTTCAATTCGACCTGTTTCCTATCTAATTTGACCTAGAAGGAAATAATTCGAGCCGCAGCCTATCCAATTCGACCAAAACCCAATTAATCCGTCCTATCGTCAATTCCCTCAAATTCAAACTGCCGTTTATTAATACGGCCCATGTGAATTGAAATAATTCATGAGAGCAAGATACGATTATGTACCGATCAAGGAGCAGAGGTTAATTTCTTGATTCAGGCTATAGTAATTCGAAAGGGAGAAAGGATAGGATATTGAAGGTATGTAAATTCATGAGGGTAGGTGCCTTTACGATAGAACGGATTTTTATACTGGAATGGATTTTTCGAAAAATGAATTTCTTGTCTTTATTGGTTCTTTTCATTATACTAGGAAGAATTTATTAATGGTAATAATGTAAGTTGGATACAAAGCGAAATGAAATTATGGAAGGGATCGGTATTGTGAGTAAAAAGAGTAAGGAAAAGTTTGAAGTTATCGAGGGCGAGACAATCGATGCATGTTTAGATCGAATTAAAGCAGCAGGGTACTTTCCTGTAAGGCGAACAGAAGAACCCATCTTCGCCGAGAGAATAGAGAATGGCAAAGTCCAATATGTGCCAGTTGATCGAAAAATTGTATTCGAAGCAAAATTAATTGAGTAAAACACGAACGATTTATTCATATCATGTAAAAATATTCGATTTTAACTTGACATTAAAATGGCCGGAAGGTAAGATGAAGTTACATTAATACATCTCATATAATCATGGGGATATGGCCCAAAAGTTTCTACCTGATGACCGTAAATCATCGGACTATGAGAAAAGCATCTGACTAATTCGGAAACTAGCCAAGTCTTTTTGTATTTTTCAAAAGGGCTTTCTTTTCCGGACAGGTTGCTTTCTCGATGAGGAAGCAACCTGTCCGGTTTTTTATATTTTACATGTTATAGATAATGATAAGCGTCCATCTGCATACTCGGGACGCCTTAATATGAGTGTTGGAGGGAAAGATGATATGAAACCGCAAGTTGGGGTTATTATGGGAAGTGTCTCGGATTGGGAAACGATGAAATACGCTTGTGAATCATTGGAACAGCTTGAGATTCCCTATGAGAAAAGAGTCGTTTCCGCTCACAGGACGCCGGATTTACTATTTGAATATGCAGAGAGTGCAAAAGAGAGAGACATTAAAGTGATTATTGCCGGAGCGGGCGGGGCGGCACATCTTCCAGGTATGACAGCAGCCAAGACCATTGTCCCTGTGATAGGCGTGCCAATTCAATCGAAGGCATTAAATGGGATGGATTCGTTATTATCGATTGTTCAAATGCCTGGTGGCGTACCGGTTGCAACGGTTGCGATCGGAAAAGCGGGCGCAGTCAATGCCGGTTTGTTTGCGGCCCAAATATTAGCAGCTTTCGATTCTGACATTGCTGATAGGTTAGTGGCTTTACGAGACGAAACCAGAGAAAAGGTGTTACAGAGCAGTGAACAACTTAAATAATACAATCATTTTACCGGGACAGACCATTGGAATTATCGGCGGTGGGCAATTGGGAAGGATGATGGCCTTATCGGCTAGGGCATCGGGCTTTAAGATAGCGGTCCTTGAGCCGACTGCAGAAGGTCCATGTGCACAAGTGGCGGATATTGAAATCATTGGTGCTTATGATGACATCGAAGCATTGAAAAGGTTAGCTGAGGTCAGTGACGTAATAACCTATGAGTTTGAAAATATCAGTTCAGAAGCCCTGGATTGGTTAAAGCAACATGCATTTCTGCCACAGGGCTCAGAATTATTAAAGCTGACACAGGATAGACTAACTGAAAAAAAAGCGATATCTGATGCAGGAGCTTCTGTTGCTCCATATCGGGAAATACAGGATATTTCAGAAATTTACCTTCATATAGAGAAATTAGGGTACCCTAGTGTGTTAAAAACGACGCGGGGCGGTTATGATGGAAAAGGGCAGTTGGTCATTAAGGAAGAAGCCGATATCAAAAAGGCTGAATCCCTGCTCAAAACAGGTAAATGTGTGCTGGAAGCCTGGATTCCTTTCGTAAAAGAAATCTCCATCATCGTGACGCGTAAGGCAAATGGCGAAGCAAGTCATTTTCCGATAGCGGAAAACATTCATATCGAAAACATTCTTCATAAAAGCATTGTTCCCGCCCGTATTAGTCAACAAGCTGAACGGAAGGCTATTAATGAAGCTTTGCAGCTTGCAGAGAAACTTGATTTAGTGGGGACATTGGCAGTAGAGATGTTTTTAACTGCTCAGGATGAGATCATCATTAATGAATTAGCGCCAAGACCTCATAACTCAGGGCATTATACAATGGAAGCATGTGAGACTTCACAGTTCGAACAGCATATAAGGGCTGTCTGCAATTGGCCGCTCGGAAATACGGCGTTATTGAAGCCTGTGGTAATGATAAACATCCTTGGTGAGCATATCGGGCCCTTAATGGATGAAATTCCGACGCTTTCAGATTGGAAGGTTCACCTTTACGGTAAGAAAGAAGCCAAGGTTAAGCGGAAAATGGGTCATGTGAATATTTTACGTCCAACGATTGAGGAAGCTCTTTTGGAAAGTGATCGAAGCAAAATATGGAATCAACAGGTTGAAACGGAGGAAGTAAAATGATTGAACGTTATACCCGCCCAGAGATGGGAAACATTTGGACAGAAAAGAACCGCTTTAATGCGTGGTTGGAAGTTGAAATCTTAGCTTGTGAAGCATGGTCTGAACTAGGTGTCATTCCAAAAGAAGATGTGAAGCTTCTTCGTGAAAATGCTACGTTCGACGTGGAGCGTATCAATGAAATCGAAAAAGATACACGACACGATGTTGTTGCTTTTACACGTGCGGTTTCTGAAACGTTGGGTGAAGAACGGAAATGGGTTCATTACGGATTGACCTCAACTGATGTTGTCGATACAGCTCTTTCATATGTGATTAAGCAAGCGAATGATATCCTTTCCAAGGATTTAAATAACTTCGTGGAGATCCTGAAAAATAAAGCGAAAGAACATAAATATACGGTTCAAATGGGACGTACACATGGAGTTCACGCGGAACCGACTACCTTTGGGTTGAAACTGGCACTTTGGTATCAAGAAATGAAACGCAATGTCGAACGTTTTGATGAAGCCAGAAAGAACATAGAGGTTGGGAAAATCTCTGGAGCTGTCGGAACTTACGCAAACATCGACCCGTTCGTTGAAAAATTCGTTTGTGAAAAGCTTGGCCTTGAAGCAGCACCAATTTCAACACAAACATTGCAGCGCGATCGTCACGCACATTATATGAGCACTTTGGCTTTAATTGCGACATCAATTGAAAAGTTCGCAGTGGAAATTCGCGGCTTGCAAAAAAGTGAAACACGTGAAGTGGAAGAATTCTTTGCAAAAGGACAAAAGGGCTCTTCGGCAATGCCTCATAAACGGAATCCAATCGGTTCTGAAAATATGACGGGAATGGCTCGTGTAATCCGCGGTTACATGATGACAGCTTTTGAGAATGTGCCGTTATGGCATGAACGTGACATTTCGCATTCTTCTGCTGAGCGCATCATCTTACCGGATGCAACGATCGCTTTAAACTACATGCTGAACCGGTTCAGCAACATAATTAAGAACTTGACCGTTTATCCAGAAAATATGAAACGCAATATGGACCGAACGCTGGGATTGATTTTCTCACAACGTGTGCTGCTTTCCCTTATCGATAAAGGACTTGTCCGTGAAGAAGCTTATGATACGGTTCAGCCGAAGGCGATGGAAGCATGGGAGCTTCAGGTTCCATTCAGAAGCCTGATCGAAAAGGATGATAAAATCACAAGCTTGCTTACGAAAGAAGAACTTGATGATTGTTTCGATCCTACACATCACCTGAAAAATGTTGATGTAATCTTTGATCGTTTAGGTTTATAAAAATGAAGGCGGCAAACATGGCACCTTTAAACGGTGAAATGTTTGCCAAGCCTGATCAATGGTAGGAAGATTCATAATATTCACAATGTGGGGGTCTGGACAGATGGAAAAACGAGAATTGTTGTATGAAGGAAAAGCGAAACAGATTTTTGCAACGGACAACAGTGAAATAGTATGGGTGGAATACAAGGATTCGGCAACAGCGTTTAATGGTGAGAAGAAATCAGAGATTGCCGGAAAAGGTAAGTTGAATAATCAAATTACTAGCTTACTTTTTTCAAAGCTTGCCCAAGAAAATATCCCTTCCCATTTTATTGAAATGCTTTCCGACCGGGAGCAGTTAGTCAAGAGGGTATCTATCATCCCACTTGAAGTCGTTGTCAGAAATACGGCTGCCGGCAGTTTTTCTAAAAGAACTGGCATTGAAGAAGGCCAGCCGCTCAAGAAAACACTGATTGAGTTTTACTATAAAGACGACGAACTCGGCGATCCTCTGTTAACGGAAGACCATATTGAAGAATTGGAACTTGCAAGCAAGGAAGATGTAGCCATTTTAAAAGAAAAGGCACAAGAAATCAGTATCGTCTTAACTTCCTTCTTTAAAGAATTGGACATTAAATTGATTGATTTCAAATTAGAGTTCGGTAAGACTCCGAATGGAGACATTCTGCTGGCAGATGAAATTTCACCTGATACCTGCCGATTATGGGATATTAACACGAACGAAAAGTTAGACAAAGATGTATTCCGCCGTGATTTAGGCAGTTTAACAGATGCTTACGAAAAAATACTAGCAAAGTTGGAGGGCACTCAACATGTATAAGGTTAAAGTATATATCACACTACGCGAAAGTGTACTAGATCCACAGGGAGCAGCAGTGCAACAATCACTTCATAGTTTGACTTATAACGAAGTCAGTGATGTTCGAGTGGGGAAATACATTGAACTTACAATTAAGGATACGGATCGTGATTTAGATCAACTTGTGAAGGAAATGTGTGAAAAACTATTGGCCAATACGGTAATTGAAGCTTACCGTTATGATGTTGAGGAGGTTATCACCAAATGAAATTTGCTGTCATAGTTTTCCCTGGTTCCAATTGTGATGTCGATATGTACCATGCGATCAAGGATGCACTAGGGGAAGAAGTGGAGTATGTTTGGCATTCCACAGACAATCTAGATCAGTATGATGGAATTCTCCTTCCTGGAGGTTTCTCCTATGGAGACTATTTACGCTCTGGAGCGATTGCCCGATTTTCGAATGTAATGGCCGAAGTTGTAAAAGCTGCACAAGCAGGAAAGCCTGTTTTGGGTGTCTGCAATGGTTTTCAGATTTTACTTGAAGCAGGACTTTTACCTGGAGCGATGCGCCGTAATGAAGGCTTGAAATTCATTTGCCGCAATGTTGGATTAAAGGTTGAAAATAATCAATCGATGTTCACGACAGGTTATGAAGTAAATGAAACGATTACGATCCCGGTTGCCCATGGTGAAGGGAATTATTACTGTGATAATGAAACATTGGCTGAATTAAAACGAAATAACCGCATCTTATTCACTTATGATGGTGAAAATCCAAACGGAAGCTTGGAACAAATAGCGGGAATTACAAATGAACAAGGAAATGTCCTCGGTATGATGCCTCATCCCGAACGTGCTGTTGATTCACTGCTTGGCAGTAAAGACGGCTTAAAGATTTTTCAATCCATCGTAAAAAACTGGAGGGAATCACATGTTATTACAGCTTGAACCAAGTCCGGAAAAAATTAAATCGGAGCGATTGTACGCAAGTATGGGACTGTCCGATCAAGAATTTGCAATGGTTGAGAAAATCTTAGGCAGACTGCCTAATTATACGGAAACTGGATTGTTTTCTGTAATGTGGTCAGAGCATTGTTCCTACAAAAATTCAAAACCCATCTTAAAAAAATTCCCGATAACTGGGGAGAAAGTTCTTCAAGGTCCTGGTGAAGGAGCTGGTATCGTTGATATCGGTGACGATCAGGCTGTCGTTTTTAAAATAGAAAGTCATAACCACCCATCTGCTATCGAACCTTACCAAGGTGCCGCTACTGGTGTCGGAGGAATTATCCGTGATGTCTTCTCCATGGGTGCGCGTCCGATTGCGATGCTGAATTCGCTTCGTTTTGGTGAGCTAGACAATGATCGTGTTAAATATTTATTTAAAGAAGTGGTTGCCGGGATTGCTGGATACGGCAATTGTATCGGAATACCGACTGTCGGAGGCGAAATTCAATTCGACCCTTCTTATGAAGGGAACCCTCTGGTAAATGCGATGTGTGTCGGCTTGATCGATCATAAAGACATTAAAAAAGGCCAGGCTCATGGAGTAGGTAACACAGTCATGTATGTGGGAGCCAAAACAGGACGCGATGGTATTCATGGAGCAACATTTGCATCTGAAGAGCTGTCAGAGTCTTCAGAAGAAAAACGACCTGCCGTCCAAGTGGGAGATCCATTCATGGAGAAACTGCTTTTGGAAGCATGCCTTGAATTGATTCAAAATGATGCCCTTGTTGGCATTCAGGATATGGGTGCAGCGGGTCTTACAAGTTCATCTGCAGAGATGGCAAGTAAAGCTGGATCAGGCATTAAAATGAACCTTGATTTGGTACCGCAGCGTGAAACTGGAATGACTGCTTATGAAATGATGCTTTCTGAATCACAAGAACGGATGCTGATCGTTGTCACTAAAGGACGTGAACAAGAAATCGTTGACTTGTTTACGAAATATGATTTAGAGGCTGTTTCCGTAGGAGTAGTGACGGATGACAAAAACCTAACATTATCGCATCAAGGTGAAATCGTTGCAGAGGTTCCGGTGGATGCATTGGCTGAAGAAGCTCCGATTTATCATAAGCCATCTGCAGAACCGCAATATTTCCGCGATTTCCAAAGCATGACGGCTGAAGTGCCAGTCATTGAAGATTATAAAGAAACATTGGTATCACTATTGAAGCAACCGACGATTTCGAGTAAGGAATGGGTCTACGATCAATATGATTACATGGTCCGTACGAATACAGTCGTCTCACCTGGATCTGATGCGGCGGTGGTACGTGTCCGGGGCACAAATAAGGCCCTTGCCATGACGACGGATTGCAACTCCCGCTTTATTTATTTAGATCCTGAAACGGGAGGTAAAATCGCAGTCGCTGAAGCAGCCCGTAACATTATTTGCTCGGGTGCGGAACCTTTAGCGATTACGGATTGCTTGAATTTTGGGAATCCGGAAAAACCTGAAATATTTTGGCAATTGGAAAAAGCGGCAGACGGTATGAGTGAAGCTTGCAGAAGCTTAAGCACTCCTGTAATTGGTGGAAATGTCTCGCTATACAATGAAACGAACGGTGAAGCGATTTATCCGACACCTGTGGTTGGGATGGTTGGTCTTATCAATGACCTTCAGCACATCACTACACAAACGTTTAAAAATGAAGCCGATTTGATTTATGTGGTCGGCGAAGCGAAAGTTGAATTTGGAGGCAGTGAGTTACAAAAAATGCTCGAAGGTAAAATCTTCGGACGCGCACCGGAACTTGATTTGGCCGTTGAACAAAAACGTCAGCAGCAAATCCTCACTGCAATCCAAAAAGGACTTGTTGCATCAGCCCATGACCTTTCGGAAGGCGGTTTGGCAGTGGCTTTAGCTGAATCTTTATTCGGGGCTAGCAAGCTTGGGGCAAAAGTGAATATAGCTGGCGAACCGGTATCGGAATTATTCAGTGAAACGCAATCTCGATTCCTACTATCCATCAAGCCTGAAAACCAAACGGCATTCGAAGCGCTAGTTGAAGATGCGAAATGCATTGGCTCAGTAACGGGAGATAATAAATTAGTTGTGGCAACAGACAGTGATAGCAAAGTATTGGAAGCGGACGTTGAAGATTTACAAACAGCTTGGAAGGGAGCCATACCATGCTTGCTGAAATAAGAAGCCTAAACGAAGAGTGTGGTGTTGTTGGAGTCTGGGGACATCCCGATGCAGCACAGCTGGCTTACTACGGTTTGCATAGCTTACAACATCGTGGTCAAGAGGGAGCTGGCATCGTCGTTACTGACGGTGAGCAGATGTCCATCTCCAAGGGTGAAGGTCTTGTCACAGAGATATTCACGGCCGAAAAAATGCAGTCACTTTCCGGTTCAGGAAAAGCTGCGATCGGCCATGTCCGTTATACAACGGCAGGCGGCGGCGGGTATCAAAATGTTCAGCCTTTCTTGTTCAATTCACATACAGGAGGGCTGGCGCTTGCTCATAATGGGAATATAGTCAACGCCCATCAGTTAAAGGCACAGCTTGAAGGACAGGGAAGCATTTTTCAAACGACATCGGATACGGAAGTCCTGGCCCATCTTATTAAACGGTCCGGCTACTCGGATGTCAGAGATTCCGTGAAGAACAGTTTAAGCATGCTGAAGGGAGCTTACGCCTTTGTCATCATGACAGAAAACCAAATGATTATGGCAAGGGACCCGCATGGCTTCCGTCCACTTTCCTTGGGGAAAATAGGCGATGCATATTTCGCCGCATCAGAAACATGTGCCCTTGATATTGTAGGTGCAGAATTCATCCGCGATATTGAGCCGGGTGAACTCGTTGTCATTAATGATGAGGGAATCACATCCGAGTACTTTTCGCTTTCCAGTCAACAGGCAATGTGCACGATGGAATATGTGTATTTCTCCCGTCCGGATAGCAACATTGATGGGATTAATGTTCATACGGCAAGAAAAAACCTTGGCAAGCAAATGGCACTGGAAACCAAAATTGAAGCGGATGTAGTTACAGGTGTACCTGATTCCAGCATTTCGGCAGCGATAGGCTATGCTGAAGCGGCCGGCATACCCTATGAAATGGGCTTGATAAAAAATAGGTATGTTGGACGGACGTTCATTCAGCCATCACAGAGTCTGCGTGAACAAGGCGTGAAGATGAAACTTTCACCTGTAAGAGGGGTCGTGGAAGGTAAGCGGGTCATAATGGTTGATGATTCAATTGTCCGTGGAACAACAAGCAGAAGGATTGTCCGCATGTTAAAAGATGCTGGAGCCAAAGAAGTGCATGTTGTAATCAGCTCACCACCGATCAAGAATCCATGTTTTTATGGTATAGACACGTCTAAAAAGGAAGAACTGATTGCTAGCTCTAAATCGGTGGAGGAAATAAGAGAAATCATTGAAGCTGATTCCTTAACTTTTTTAAGCGTCGAAGGTATGGTCGAAGCAATTGGACGACCGTTTCCTGGAGAAACGCGCGGTTCATGCCTAGCTTGTTTCACCGGAAATTATCCGACTGAAATTTTTGAGTACGAACGAGAAAAAACAAAATGTTAATCAAGTCGGCAATGATGATTGATTTTCGGAGGAGGATTTCAAATGGCTAATGCATATAAGCAGGCTGGTGTTGATATTGAGGCTGGTTATGAAGCGGTAAATCGAATGAAAAAACATGTAAAACGCACATTTCGTCCAGAAGTAATGAATGGTCTGGGCGGTTTCGGGGGCATGTTTGATTTATCTTCCTTGAACCTTAAAGAACCTGTGCTCATTTCAGGTACGGATGGAGTGGGTACGAAACTATTGTTGGCAATCATGATGGATAAGCACGATACAATTGGAGTGGATTGTGTAGCTATGTGCGTCAATGATGTTGTCGTTCAAGGTGCTGCACCTTTATACTTTTTAGATTATATTGCCTGCGGTAAAGCAGATCCAGAACGAATTGAAATGATCGTCAAAGGAATTGCAGATGGCTGTGAGCAAGCGGGTTGTGCTTTAATCGGTGGAGAAACGGCTGAAATGCCAGGCATGTACGAAACGGAAGAATACGATGTGGCAGGTTTTACTGTAGGTGCAGTTGAAAAATCCCGTCTAATTACGGGTGAGGCCATCTCGGCGGGTGATGTCGTTATTGGACTTGCTTCGAGCGGCATCCACAGTAATGGATATTCACTTGTTCGTAAAATCCTTCTTGAAGACTCAGGTATGGGGCTTCATGACTTCGTACCGGAATTGGATTGCAAGTTGGGCGAGGAATTATTAAAACCGACAAAAATCTATGTGAAGTCCGTTTTATCGACATTGGAAAAATTTGATGTTAATGGTCTTGCCCATATCACGGGTGGCGGGTTCATCGAAAATATACCGCGTATTCTACCTGAAGGATGCGGTGTTGAGATCGAGCTTGGAAGCTGGGAAATTCCATCTATATTCTCATTCCTTGAAGAAAAAGGGAACCTTGTAAAAGAGGAAATGTTCAATATTTTCAATATGGGTATTGGAATGACTGCTGTCGTGAAAAAAGAAGTGGCATCCGATGTACTATCCCATCTACGGTCTTGCGGTGAAGAAGCATCGGTTATTGGAACGATTGTGGATGGAAATGGAGTGTCGTTTAAATAATGAAGCGCCTTGCTGTCTTTGCATCAGGTAACGGTAGTAATTTCCAATCGATTGCTGACGCAATAAAAAGTGGAAAGTTGGAGGCGGAAATCTGTCTTGTCGTTTGCGATCGTGAAGACGCATATGTGCTTGAGAGAGCTAATCTTGAGAATATTGAGTCTTTCTCCTTTTCAGCTAAGAATTACTCTAACAAGACTGAGTATGAATCGGAAATCCTGGAGAAACTTCGCCAGCACGAGATAGAATTTATCATTCTGGCTGGTTATATGCGTTTGATTGGTCCGACATTATTACAAAAGTTTTCACAGAGGATTGTGAACATCCACCCTTCACTTTTGCCTAGTTTTCCAGGCAAGGATGCAATTGGACAGGCTTTTGATGCCGGAGTGAAGGTAACGGGGGTAACGATTCATTTTGTTGATGATGGAATGGACACAGGACCGATCATTGCCCAAAAGGCAGTGCCAATTCTTGAGGGGGATACGAAAGACATCCTTCAAAAAAGGATTCAGGAAATGGAGCATGACATGTATCCGCCAGTTTTGCAGGAGCTATGCCACAAGAAACTTACTTAATGGAGGGACCAACATAACATGAAGAAACGTGCTTTAATCAGTGTATCGGATAAAACAGGGATCGTAGAATTTGCTCAAGGTTTAATTGAGGCAGGTTTTGAAATTATTTCTACAGGCGGTACTAAAAAAACGCTGCAGGATAATGGCGTTAATGTAATTGGAATCAGTGATGTCACCGGTTTCCCGGAAATATTGGATGGACGTGTTAAAACGCTTCACCCAAATGTACATGGAGCAGTGTTGGCAAAACATGATGACAAGGATCACGCAGCACAGCTTGCAGAGCATAATATTGAACCCATTCAACTTGTCTGTGTAAACCTATATCCTTTCCAAGCGACTATTTCCAAACCGGAAGTCACTGTGGAAGATGCTATTGAAAACATCGATATCGGTGGACCGACTATGCTTCGTTCTTCTGCTAAAAACCACGCATATGTAACTGTTATCGTTGATTCCGAAGATTATCCTACCGTATTGGCTGAGCTGAAACAAAACGGTGGAGTATCTAAAACCACGAATCGCCGCCTGGCTGCAAAAGTCTTCCGCCATACAGCAGCATATGATGCTGTTATTTCGGAGTATATGACAGAGCTTGCCGATGAAGAAAACCCTGAATCATTGACTGTTACCTATGAATTGAAACAGTCGCTTCGTTATGGGGAAAATCCACATCAAAAAGCAGCATTCTATAAAAAACCGCTTGGTTCCGTCTTCTCAATTGCTGAAGCGAAGCAATTACATGGAAAAGAACTTTCATACAACAACATTAATGACGCTGATGCAGCACTTCAAATCGTTAAAGAATTCAATGAGCCGGCTGCTGTAGCTGTCAAACATATGAATCCTTGCGGCGTCGGTGTCGGGGCGACCATTTTAGAAGCATATGAAAAAGCTTATGAGGCAGATGCCACTTCCATTTTTGGCGGAATCATTGCTTTGAACCGTGAAGTTGATAAGGCGACTGCGGAAAGGCTTCATGAAATTTTCCTTGAAATCATCATTGCTCCTGGGTTTACGGATGAGGCAGTGGAAGTATTAACAAGCAAGAAAAACCTTCGTTTATTAACGATCGATTTCGACGCGGTTAAAAAACCTGAACGTAAATTGACTTCCATTGAAGGCGGATTACTTATTCAAGATCGGGATGCACATAGCTTAAAGGATGCAGAGGTAAAAGTGGCAACGAAACGTGAGCCTACTCCTGAAGAGTGGAAAGCCTTGGAACTTGGCTGGAAAATCGTAAAGCATGTTAAGTCGAATGCAATAGTGGTAAGTAACGGTCAAATGACATTAGGTGTTGGCGCAGGGCAGATGAACCGTGTGGGAGCTGCAAAAATTGCTCTGGAACAAGCTGGGGAAAGAGCGACAGGAAGTGCGTTGGCATCAGATGCCTTCTTCCCAATGGATGATACCGTAGAAGCGGCAGCGAAAGCGGGCGTCACGGCAATCATTCAGCCTGGTGGATCTGTAAAAGATCAGGATTCAATCAAGAAAGCTGATGAATATGGAATTGCGATGGTATTTACAGGAATTCGTCACTTTAAACATTAATCAAAAATGAGGTGCGATAATGAATGTACTAGTAATTGGCCGGGGCGGCAGGGAGCATGCCATTGCCCGCAAACTATTTGAAAGTAAACGGGTGGGGACAGTTTTTGCAGCACCGGGAAATCCAGGTATGATCGATGTTGCGACTCTTGTTCCAATTGATGAAAACAATCATGAGGAATTGGTTGCCTTTGCCAAGAAGAATGCAGTTTCATTAACGGTGATTGGGCCCGAAACCCCATTGTTGAATGGACTTGCTGATGACTTTACGGAGGCAGGCTTACAGGTGTTTGGCCCTAATGGTCGTGCTGCAGTGATTGAGGGAAGTAAATCCTTTGCTAAAGATTTAATGAAGAACTACAGCATTCCGACAGCGGAATACGAAACATTTTCTGACTATGATTCAGCAAAGGCATATATTGAAAGAATGGGTGCCCCCATCGTCATAAAAGCGGATGGATTGGCTGCAGGAAAAGGTGTCGTAGTTGCGATGACGATGGAAGAGGCGTTAGATGCCATCCATGACATGCTAGTCGGAGCAAAGTTCGGCGAAGCTTCTGCCAAAGTCGTTATTGAGGAATTTCTCGATGGCGAGGAATTTTCATTGATGGCATTCGTGAATGGGGAAAAAGTGTATCCGATGGTCATAGCTCAAGATCACAAGCGGGTTTTTGATGGAGATCAGGGCCCGAACACAGGTGGAATGGGTGCATATTCACCGGTGCCGCAAATTTCCGATGAAATGATTCAGACCGCAGTCGAAACAATTCTTCAGCCTACAGTAAATGCGATGATTTCGGAAAATCGGCGTTTTACAGGGATATTATATGCCGGGTTGATCGCTACTGAAAAAGGTACGAAAGTAATTGAGTTCAATGCACGTTTTGGCGATCCGGAAACGCAAGTTGTTTTACCACGCCTGAAAACAGATTTCGTAGATACGCTTGAAGCGGTTCTTTCTGGAGAGGATTTACAACTTGAGTGGCATGAAGAAGCCGTTCTTGGAGTGGTCGTCGCAGCTGATGGATATCCAGGGGATTATAAAAAGGGTTCCATCATTAAAGGCTTGGAAAAGATTGATCCGGATGCCCATGTTTATCACGCTGGAACGGCTCTCAATAGTGAGGGGAATTTCATCTCGAATGGCGGACGTGTACTTTTGGTTGCTGCAAAAGGGAAAGATTTGGCCTCTGCCCAAGCTGAAGTATATAAAGAGTTAGGGCATATTGAGAAAGATGGCTTATTCTGGAGAACGGATATTGGCTACCGTGCAATAAAATACAATTTTTCATCATAATATAAAGAAGCTGACTCTTAGCGGAGTCAGCTTCTTCTTTAGAAAAAACTTAATATGAATCAGATTGATTAGATTCTTTTTCCTGTTTTGATTCGTTTTTCATAAAGTTTTGTCCGTTTTCCATTGCATCGACGACAGGACAATAGCGAAGAATGCCTTCGCCTATTTTCATGGCTGAAAGCATGACCACGAATAGATAAGATTGGTTTTTCCATGGTTTTTTTACCATTTTAGCCATTGCCCATGTTAGAAGTGTAAAACCACAGGTAATTCGCATTAACGCATTTATTATACTGATATTTTGTTTAAAATTCATTTTAAGTCCATCCCTTCACAAAAATTTAACAATATTCTGGATAACATTACTGTTCTAATGAGGCAAGTATGTTACTATGAAATAAAATTGGATTGAAAATGGTTTTTTTCATACAACTGTTTCTAAAAAATTATGGGGGAATGTTTAATGCTTGAACAGCGCTATAGATGGAAAAATAAGCATCTAAGAGAACATATAGATGTGCTGGATGGCAATAGGGCACCACACATTCTGCTTAAAAATACGACTTATTTAAATCAGGCTTTACGAAAATGGGTAAAAGCGAATATATGGATATATGATGATCGCATCATATATGTTGGCGATAAGCTTCCTGATAATATAGACCGCTGTGAAATGGTAGACTGTACAAACCAGTACTTAGTCCCGGGTTATATTGAGCCGCATTCACACCCTTCTCAATTATATAATCCCCTTTCTTTTTCACGTTATGCATCTCATTTTGGCACAACGACATTGATCAATGATAACTTGCCATTTCTTTTGCAGTTAGATAAAAAGAAAGCGTTTTCTCTTTTGAAAGAATTACGTAACATTCCTGTAACAATGTATTGGTGGAGCCGTTTTGACGGACAAACGGAATTGATAGATGAAGACATGGTCTTTTCCCATGGGGCCGTTAAATCATGGCTGGAGCATGATGCCGTATTACAGGGCGGGGAACTGACTGGATGGCCGAAGCTTCTCGATGGGGATGACATGATGTTGCACTGGATTCAGGAAGCAAAGCGAATGAGGAAGAAAATAGAAGGACACTTTCCAGGTGCTTCAGAGAAGACTTTAGCGAAAATGACCTTGTTCGGCGCCGATAGTGATCATGAGGCAATGACAGGTGATGAAGTCATGTCGCGCTTGCTGCAGGGCTATTATGTATCGTTAAGACATTCTTCGATCCGGCCGGATCTTCCAAAGATGATACAGGAAATCCATGAACTGGGCATTGATCATTATGACAAATTCTTTTATACGACAGATGGATCGCCGCCGTCCTTTTATGAAGGTGGTTTCATAGACTGCTTGATTAAAATAGCGATAGAGCATGGCGTTCCGGTAATCGATGCTTACAATATGGCAACTATCAACATCGCACGATATTATAACATTGAGTACCTTCATGGCAATATTGCCACTGGAAGGGTAGCGAACATCAACTTCCTGACTGATGTAAAGGAGCCTGCACCGGTTTCGGTAATGGCAAAAGGGAAATGGGTGAAAAGGGATGGTGAAATCATACCCGATTCACAGGAAATCGAATGGAGTGATTTCGATTTTAAACCACTTGATCTTGACTGGGATCTTAGTTTAAAGGAAGATTTTGAATTTTCCATGCCGTTTGGAATTGAATTGGTCAATAATGTAATTACTAAACCGTACTCTCTTTCCAATGATGTTGGGCATGAAGAGCTGAACTTTGAGGATGATGAATGCTTTTTCATGCTTATCGATCGGGAAGGGAAATGGCGCATCAATACGATATTAAAAGGGTTTGCGGATAAGTTGTGTGGCTTTGCCGGTTCTTATACCAATACAGGTGATATCATACTGATCGGTAAAAGGAAACAGGATATGCATTTGGCATTTAACCGGCTGAAGGAGATTGGCGGCGGAATCATTTTAACGGAACACGGAAAGGTGATTCATGAACTTCCTCTGAAATTAAAGGGGGTCATGTCCACCAAAGAGGTTCCTGAACTGATAGAAGAAGAAAATGAATTGAAAAATTTGCTGCGTGACAGGGGGTATCGCTTCGCCGATCCTGTGTATACCCTTTCATTCTTTTCGACAACCCATCTGCCATATATAAGGCTGACCCAGCGGGGAGTGTATGATGTTATGAATAAAACTATACTCTTTCCCACTATAATGCGTTAAAATATAAGAGAAGAAATGGCTAATAAATCGGAGGAGTGGAAAGATGAATTTTAAGAGAATTCTTTTCATCGTTATTTCTATTTTACTGCTGGCAGGCTGTTCAACGAAAGAAGATCCTGCATTGGATGATAGTAAACCGAAAGATCAGGCTGTCATCAAAAATACAGATGTGAAAAATGAACCTTCCAATGAGTTTCCACTTACAGGTATAGCCACCGAAGAAGTCAGTGAGCAAAGGGCCGCAGCAGTGATGATTAATAATCATCCAAAAGCGCGCCCGCAATCGGGCCTCTCAGAAGCCGATATTGTCTATGAAATGCTCGCAGAAGGTGACATAACCAGATTTTTAGCTATCTTCCAAAGTGAAATGCCAAGCCAAATCGGTCCGATTCGGAGTGCAAGGGACTATTATATCGAATTGGCTAAAGGCATGGATTGCATCTATGTGTGTCATGGGTATAGCCCCGAGGCAAAGACCATGCTGGACAAAGGGTATATTGATAACTTGAACGGACTATATTATGATGGTACTTTGTTTCAACGTTCGGCAGATCGAAAAGCACCGCATAATTCCTACATCTCTTTTGAGGATATCCAAAAAGGCGCGAAGGATAAGGGCTTTGAGATGAATGGTGCACCGGAGCCTTATGTTTTCCTTACAAAGGAAGAGGCGGCTGGCCTTCAAGGGGAACCGGCAGTGAAAACCGAGATATCCTACGGATCAGACGAGTATGATGTAAAGTATGAATACGAAGCCACGGAAGAGAAATATAAACGTTATTCGAATGGTGAGCAAACAGTCGAACATAAATCGAATAAACCGATTTTACTGGATAATATATTGATCATTGAGGCCACTCACCAAGTGATTGACGATAAAGGACGTCGTACAATCGACTTGAAAAGTGGTGGAAAAGGTTATTTACTTCAAAAAGGAAAAGCGAATGAAGTAGAATGGGTTAATAAGGATGGTCGGATTACACCAGTGAAAAACGATAAAGAAGTAGGGTTGATTCCAGGGAAAACTTGGGTCAATATTATTCCGAATGAACCTGGTTTAGTAGGAGACGTCACATTTTGATACCCATGAAATTGAGGGGGAGTAACATGCAAATTGATAAGTTAAGGGGAAAAGAAACGGATCAGCTGTTTAAGTCGATCCTTTCCTTGCGTGATTTGGACGAATGCTATCGATTTTTTGATGATTTATGCACAGTTAATGAAATTTCATCATTAGCACAGCGTCTTGAAGTAGCCCGGATGCTTGAAGAAGGTAAGACCTATCATAAAATCGAAACGGAAACGGGTGCAAGTACGGCTACGATTTCCAGGGTGAAACGCTGCTTGAATTACGGAAATGACGCTTATTCAATGGCTCTTAACCGGATTAAGGATAACGTTGAGGAAACAACTGAATCTTAATGCTTTAGATTTTTTATATGGTGAATTAGAAAAAGCCGAGGAATTCATTTCCCGGCTTTTTATTTTGAGTTTAGCGCTTTCTTTGTCTGCTGTCTTTCAGCCATATCCATGTTATATTGGATTTTAGATTCAGGGGGTTCCATTTGGTAAACATTTTATCAATACTTCTCATTTTTAATGAAAAATCTTAATGCTATAATGGTTAATGGGAAGTGTGAATGGAGGATTATTATGTACGATTTTCGCGAGTGGAAACATGTTTTCAAACTCGATCCAAATAAAGAAATAAGTGGTGAAGCCCTTGAAAAAGTCTGTGAATCGGGTACTGATGCAATCATGGTCGGGGGAACGGATGGAATCACGCTTGAGAATGTGCTTCATTTAATGGCACGGGTCAGACGATATACCGTCCCATGTGTGATGGAGATTTCTTCTGTTGAAACGGTGACGCCAGGGTTTGATTTATATTTCATTCCGAGTGTCCTGAATAGCACCAATCCGGATTGGATGATGAAACTGCATCAGCAAGCAGTCAAAGAATACGGATACCTTTTGAATTGGGATGAAATTTTCGTTGAAGGGTACTGTATCCTGAATCCTGAGTGCAAGGCGGCCCAATTGACGAAAGCCAATACCGATTTGGATATGGATGATGTCGGAGCATACGCGATGATGGCGGAAAAGATGTTCAACCTGCCGATTTTTTATCTGGAATACAGCGGTGATTATGGCGATGTTCAGATGGTGGAAGCGGCCAAAGAGAGTCTGGAGAATACAGTATTATTCTATGGCGGTGGGATTAAATCGGTTGAACAGGCTAAAGAGATGTCTAAGATTGCGGATGTTATCGTTGTCGGAAATGTGATTTATGAAGATTTGAAAGTGGCACTAGCAACAGTTACGGCAGTTAAATGAAAACTTGGAATAAATATAGTATACTAAAACAGAAACGAACGTTCGTATAGGTGGTGTGATAATGCAATATTTAGCGGAAAAATTACTAATAGGTTTGAATGAACAGCAACAAAAAGCAGTTAAATCAACTGATGGCCCACTTTTAATCATGGCTGGGGCAGGAAGTGGAAAGACGCGTGTGCTGACTCACCGAATAGCTTACTTGATGGTCGAGAAGGAAATAGCACCTTGGAATATCCTTGCAATCACGTTCACCAACAAAGCTGCACGTGAAATGAAGGAGAGGATCCGTGCCATACTTGGCGGTGCGTCCGAAGATATCTGGATTTCGACTTTCCACTCGATGTGTGTCCGCATTTTACGAAGGGATATTGATCGTATCGGTTTTAATAGGAACTTCTCGATATTGGATACGACGGATCAGCAATCGGTCATTAAACAAATTATGAAAGATCGCAATATGGATACGAAGAAATATGATTACCGTGCCATTTTGGGTAGCATCAGTTCAGCTAAAAATGAATTGGTCGGGCCGGAAGAGTACCTGAAGACGGCGTCTGATTACTTCACTAAAGTAACTGCCGATGTTTATACGGAATACCAAAAGCGGTTGCGGAAAAATTCAGCGCTCGATTTCGATGATTTGATCATGATGACGATTCAATTGTTCCAACTGGTACCGGAAGTGCTTGAATACTACCAGCGCAAATTTCAATACATTCATGTCGATGAGTACCAAGATACGAACAGGGCTCAATATATGCTTGTTAAACTACTGGCTTCACGCTTCCGTAATCTTTGTGTTGTCGGGGATTCCGATCAATCGATCTATCGCTGGCGCGGTGCGGATATTGCGAATATCCTTTCATTTGAAAAAGATTACCCGAATGCCAACATGATTTTCCTTGAACAGAATTACCGCTCGACGAAAAAGATTCTAGAAGCGGCGAATAAGGTCATCGATAACAATCAAAACCGAAAGCCGAAAAATCTTTGGACCGAGAATGCAGATGGTAATAAGATATTCTATTACCGTGCAGACAATGAACAAGGGGAAGCGCAATTTGTAGCCGGAAAGATAAATGAGTTAGCTCAGGCCGGCAGCAGGAAATATTCCGATATAGCAATTCTGTATAGAACAAATGCACAATCACGTGTCATGGAGGAAGTTCTGCTTAAATCCAATATAAACTACGCAATAGTCGGGGGCACTAAGTTCTATGACCGTAAAGAGATTAAGGATTTACTTGCCTATCTGCGCCTTATTGCGAATCCTGATGATGACATCAGTCTTCGCCGTGTAATCAATGTACCAAAACGCGGAATTGGTGCAACTTCAATGGACAAAGTGGCAGATTATGCAGATCAATATGATGTTTCCATTTATAAAGCACTTGAATCCGTGGAAATGGTAGGGATAAGCGGTAAGGCTACCAAAGCGGCAAGGGAATTTCATACGCTGATCACTAACTATACAAATCAGCAGGAGTACCTATCCGTGACGGAACTGGTGGAGGAAGTCATTAAGAAAACCGGTTACCGTGAGATGTTGCAGGCAGAAAAAACGATTGAATCACAAAGCCGGCTTGAAAATATAGATGAGTTTTTATCTGTAACGAAGGCATTCGAAAGTAACAGCGAGGACAAGTCATTGGTTGGCTTTTTAACTGACCTGGCGTTGGTTGCGGATATAGACCAACTTGATGAGAATTCCGAAGAAGCTACAAATACGGTAACGTTGATGACGCTGCATTCCGCGAAGGGACTGGAATATCCGGTGGTCTTTTTATTGGGCCTTGAAGAAGGGGTTTTCCCTCACAGCCGCTCGCTCATGGATGAAGAGGAGATGGAAGAAGAACGCCGTCTGGCTTATGTGGGAATTACAAGGGCTGAAAATGAGCTATTCATAAGCAATGCCCAAATGCGGACATTGTATGGACGGACGAGTATGAACCCAGTTTCACGGTTCATCAGTGAAATACCAGAGGAGCTTCTTGAAGATCTAAAACCGAAACCGGCTCCTCGAGCTAGGCAAACACCTTTCAGTTCTTCGAGAACTGGATCTCCTTCAACAGCTTCCACAAGAAAAGTTCCTGCCTTTGGAAGAGCTGTTTCTGCACCATCCGCAACGGGCGGTGAAGAGATTGGCTGGGCTGTCGGTGACCGTGCATCCCATAAAAAATGGGGGATAGGAACCGTGGTGAGCGTAAAAGGGGAAGGCGAAGGGAAGGAATTGGATATTGCTTTTCCAAGTCCAATCGGCATCAAGCGCCTACTGGCGAAATTTGCACCGGTTGAAAAAGCTTAAGCTATTAATATGCTTCTACTGGTAAAGAATAGGGATATCTGACTTTAGACACCGCTCTTCTATAAGAAGTGCGGTGGAGTCTTCTTTAGAAAGGATTGAACGTATGGACTTACAAGCTGCAGAGAAGAAAGTTCTAGAACTGCAAACTTTATTGAACCAATACAGCTATGAATATTATGTGATGGACCAGCCATCAGTACCTGATGCTGAATATGATCGGCTACTCCGTGAACTTATTGAGTATGAGGAAAAATTTCCGGAACTGCAAACGGCTGACTCTCCGACACAACGGGTCGGTGGGGTCATTTTGGATATGTTTGAAAAAGTGGAGCACACCACGCCGATGCTTAGTTTAGGCAATGCCTTCAATGAAAGTGACTTACGGGATTTCGACAGAAAGGTCAGACAATCTGTTGGTGACGATTTCTCCTATGTATGTGAATTGAAAATTGATGGACTAGCCGTCACACTTCAATATGAGAATGGATATTTCGTACGAGGGGCAACCCGTGGAGATGGAACGATCGGTGAAGATATTACAGCTAACCTGAAAACGATCAAGTCGATTCCATTGAAGGTGCGGGAGCCGGTTGCGATAGAAGTGCGCGGTGAGGCATTCATGCCAAAAAAATCATTTGAATCTTTAAATGAGGCTAAGGAAGAACGTGGGGAAGAACCATTTGCTAACCCACGGAATGCAGCTGCTGGTTCGTTAAGGCAGCTTGACCCGAAACTTGCTGCTAAACGGAACTTGGATATTTTCCTTTATGCGATTGCCGATGTAGGAGAAACCGGGGTCCGTTCCCACAGTGAGGGTCTGGATTTGCTGGATAGGCTTGGCTTTAAGACGAACCGGGAAAGAAAAACATGCTCGAATATAGAGGAAGTACTAGCTTATATAGTAGAATGGACGGAACAACGTCCGAACTTGGCCTATGATATTGATGGGATTGTCGTAAAGGTGGATTCCCTTGAACAGCAGGATGAATTAGGTTTTACCGCAAAAAGTCCGCGTTGGGCAATTGCTTATAAATTCCCGGCTGAAGAAGTCATTACAACCCTACGGGATATCGAGCTGAATGTTGGCCGTACGGGTGTATTGACCCCGACTGCCGTTTTGGATCCCGTTCGGGTAGCTGGTACGACTGTACAGCGAGCTTCACTTCATAACGAAGATTTAATCCGTGAAAAGGACATCAGGATCGGAGATCAAGTGGTCGTGAAAAAAGCGGGTGATATCATTCCAGAGGTGGTCAATGTACTGGCAGAACGCCGCACAGGGGAAGAAGTCGAGTTTCAGATGCCGACTGAGTGCCCGGAATGCAGCAGTGAACTCGTTCGGCTGGACGGGGAGGTTGCTTTACGCTGCATCAACCCGAAGTGTCCTGCACAAATACGGGAAGGCTTGATTCATTTTGTATCCCGGACAGCAATGAACATAGACAGTCTCGGTGAAAAAGTGATTAGCTTGTTGTTTAAAGAAGAACTCATACAAGATGTGGCTGATATTTATAAGCTTACATACGATCAACTGATTGCATTGGAAAGGATGGGGGATAAATCAGTCAATAAACTCCTTCAAGCAATCGAAGCTTCGAAAACCAATTCATTGGAAAAATTACTATTCGGGCTAGGCATTCGCCATGTCGGTTCGAAAGCCGCCAAAACACTTGCACGGGAGTTCGGGACAATGGAAGCCTTAAGCAAGGCGAGCCGTGAAGAACTAACGTCCATTAATGAAATAGGGGAAAAGATGGCGGATTCCATCGTAGCTTATTTTGAATTGGAAGAAGTTCATGCGTTACTGAATGAGTTGGAGGCAGCCGGTGTGAATCTTACTTTTAAAGGGCCAAGGGCTGTTCCCATTGAAGAAATCGATTCCGTTTTTGCCGGTAAAACAGTCGTTTTAACGGGTAAATTGCATCAGCTAACACGTAATGAAGCAAAAGAAAAATTAGAGGCGCTGGGAGCTAACGTTGCTGGAAGTGTCAGCAAGAAAACCGATTTGGTCGTAGCTGGCGAAGATGCCGGTTCCAAACTGGAAAAGGCGGAAAGCCTGGGCGTCATGGTATGGGATGAAGAGAGACTGATTGAGGAACTAAAAAAATAAGAGGTGTAGCTATGAGGAAACACTCTATTTTGGGGATGATTCTTATACTGCTTCTTGCTGGTTGTGCGCCTAGTTTTGAGGATAAGCAAGAGGTAGTTCAAGACTCCAAAGACAAAAAAGAGACGGCAATTATTCCGAAGTACAAAATTTCAGAAGAATATTATCAAACGATCCTACCGTTTGAACCATCAAAAGCACGCGGTTTGGTCGTATCTAATCTAAATACCCGATATGATATTGAAGAATTCGAAAATGGATTGATGCGGTTGGCCCAAACCCAATTCGACCCGGAAGAATACCTATTTCAAGAGGGGCAAACGCTTGATAGTTCCAAAATATCTTCCTGGCTGAACAGAAAATATACCAATAGTCAGTTGAAAGAAAAGAAGAAGAAAGCATCAGACAACGTCGGCTTGAATCCGGTTGATCCAGGTAAAGGGGACATCGATAAGCGGAATAAAGACAATCCAATCTATCTTGCTCATATTTTAGAACATAATTACTTAGTCAAAACAAAAGATAATTCAGTGAGCCTAGGCGGGGTTGTAATAGGTCTTGCGTTGAATTCAGTGCATTACTATCAAAAAGAGGCATACGGTGCCACCTATGAAAAGACAATCGATAGTAAAAAGGTAAAGCAAGAAGGGGAGAAAATTGCTGCAGAAGTCTTAAAGAGGCTACGTAAAATGGACAAGCTGAAAAATGTTCCGATTACGATTGCCTTATTCGAGCAAAATGAAAAATCCTCAGTAGTTCCTGGGAATTTCATTTCCTATACGAATATTGATAAAAACTCTGACAATATTGGAAAGTGGACGAACTTGGACGAAGAGTATTTCCTATTTCCTTCTGTTGGTGCTGAAAAAAAATACCGTGATGACGTCAATACTTTCACGAACTTTAAAGAAGATGTCGAAGAATTTTTCCCTAACTTTAACGGAGTCATTGGCAGGGCGTTCTATATGGATGATCAATTACAAAGTCTGAACATCGATATCCCCATTCAATTTTATGGGAACTCGGAAGCGATTGGCTTTACCCAATATGTTGCTGGGCTTGTAATGGAACGTTTCCCTAACTATATTGCCGTACAAGTATCCATTACCTCTGTAAATGGACCTGAAGCTCTCATTGTCCGAGAAGCAAATCAGGACGAACCAACCGTGCATATATATGAATGAAAAAAGATGAAGCTTAACGGCTTCATCTTTTTTTGCGACAATCTCTGAAATCCACTTTTCATAAGTTATTCTTCCGGAGATAAGGTGAATTTCAAAATAACCTTTAAGCAGGAACAGACACATATAGTAGAAAGTAAACCCTTCCAAATAAGGAAGTGAATACTTAAAAAGGGGAACATATGTCGAAATTAAAGGCTTTCTTGTCATTTCCCCGGAAATTCCGACAACTTTCCCATATTTCCCGGAAAATATCTCTTTTTCCTTGAGAAATAATTGAATTTCGACATTGTTTCTCTAGTTGCTTTACTGTGTAATAGTTTGATATGATTTAAACGATGATTTTATGGAGAATAGCGACGGAATTCAGTCGATTTGGATATTTTTTCGGAGGTGAAGAGAATGTCACGTATTTCTATGGAACAAGTTAAACACGTTGCCCATTTGGCTCGTTTGGCAATTACGGAAGATGAAGCACAACAGTTTCAACATCAGCTTGACCAAATGATTTCATTTGCGGAGCAGTTGAATGAGCTTGATACGGATCAAGTAAACCCGACTTCTCACGTTTTAGATATGAAAAATGTTATGCGCGAAGATGTCGCAAAACCAGGATTGCCAGTAGAAGAAGTAGTGAAAAATGCACCGGATAGCAAAGAAGGATATATCCGTGTACCATCTATAATTGAATAAGGGGGGACAATGATGTCGTTGTTCGAACAAAAGGTTTCTGAGCTTCATGAACGCTTACATAAGAAAGAGATCAGTGTCACTGATCTTGTAAACGAATCGTATGAGCGCATTGGACAGGTAGAGGACAAGGTGAAGGCATTTTTGACACTTGATGAAGAAAACGCCCGCGATCAAGCAAAACGATTGGATGATCAATTGGTAAAAGGCGAGAACGAAGGCGCTTTATTTGGTATGCCAATCGGAGTGAAGGATAATATTGTCACTAAAAATTTACGAACGACTTGTGCAAGCAAGATCTTGGAGAACTTTGATCCAATTTATGATGCAACCGTCGTTCAAAAGCTGCAGCAGGCAGAAACGGTGACGATCGGGAAATTGAATATGGATGAATTTGCGATGGGTTCATCAAATGAGAACTCTGCATTTCAGGCGACACGCAACCCGTGGAATACGGATTATGTACCAGGCGGTTCTTCAGGTGGTTCGGCTGCGTCCGTCGCTTCCGGAGAAGTCCTATTTTCTTTAGGTTCCGATACGGGTGGATCGATCCGCCAACCAGCGGCATATTGTGGTGTTGTCGGCTTAAAACCTACATATGGACGGGTTTCCCGTTTCGGACTTGTAGCGTTTGCTTCTTCATTGGACCAAATCGGTCCGGTTACTAGAACGGTCGAAGATAATGCCTATTTGCTTGAAGCGATCTCAGGAGTAGATCCAATGGATTCGACTTCTGCAAACGTTGATGTGCCGAATTTTGTGAATTCGTTAACAGGCGATGTTAGAGGATTGAAAATAGCTGTGCCTAAAGAATATCTTGGTGAAGGTGTTGGCGAAGAGGCACGTAATTCCGTTCTTGAAGCGTTAAAGGTATTAGAAGGACTTGGAGCTGAATGGGAAGAGGTATCCTTGCCGCATTCCAAATATGCCTTAGCTGCCTATTATCTGCTTTCTTCATCGGAAGCTTCGGCTAACCTTTCGCGTTTTGACGGTGTGCGTTACGGACATCGTACAGATAATGCAGAAACTCTTATAGAAATGTATAAGCAAACTCGTGCAGAAGGATTCGGTGACGAAGTGAAACGCCGTATCATGCTTGGAACTTTCTCCTTAAGTTCAGGTTATTATGATGCTTATTATAAAAAGGCTCAAAAAGTCCGTACTTTAATCAAAAAAGACTTTGAAGATGTCTTTGAAAAATATGATGTCATCGTTGGGCCGACTACACCTACACCTGCATTTAAAATTGGTGAAAAAGTCGACGATCCATTAACGATGTATGCGAATGATATCTTAACGATTCCAGTCAATCTTGCTGGTGTACCAGGTATATCCGTGCCATGTGGATTCGCAGCGAATGGGCTTCCGCTTGGACTGCAAATGATTGGAAAGCATTTTGATGAAAGCACTATTTACCGCGCAGCTCACGCTTTTGAGCAAGCAACAGATTTTCATAAACAATTTCCTAAGCTGTAAGGGGTGAAATAAATGGACTTTGAAACGGTGATTGGTCTAGAAGTACACGTAGAATTAAAAACGGATTCTAAAATTTTCTCTGCGAGCCCAAATCATTTTGGTGCCGCTCCAAATAGTAACACGACTGTAATTGACCTAGGCTACCCAGGCGTATTGCCTGTCGTCAATAAAAAGGCTGTTGATTTTGCAATGAAGGCTGCAATTGCCCTAAATTGCGAAGTGGCAGAAATTACGAAATTCGACCGGAAAAACTATTTTTACCCGGACAATCCTAAAGCATACCAAATTTCACAGTTCGATCAACCGATCGGTGAGCATGGCTGGATTGAAATCGAAGTCGGTGGCAAGAAAAAGAAGATTGGCATTACCCGCATTCATATGGAAGAGGATGCTGGAAAGCTGACACATAAAGGGAACTATTCTCTTTGTGATTATAACCGCCAAGGTACGCCACTTGTTGAAATCGTATCCGAACCGGATATCACTTCCCCGGAAGAAGCATATGCTTATCTGGAAAAGTTGAAATCCATCATTCAGTACACAGGCGTTTCCGATTGTAAAATGGAAGAAGGCTCACTTCGCTGTGATGCTAACATTTCCTTGAAACCTGTCGGCCAAAAAGAATTCGGTACGAAGACCGAATTGAAAAACTTGAACTCATTCAACTTCGTTCGCAAAGGATTGGAGCATGAAGAAATCCGACAAGCGGAAATCTTGAATGAAGGCGGCGTAATCGAACAGGAAACTCGCCGGTTCGATGATGCTACAGGCAGAACGGTACTAATGCGAATTAAAGAAGGTTCCGATGATTACCGTTACTTCCCAGAGCCGGACTTATTGACAATCCATATCGATGAAGAATGGAAAGCACGCATCGCTGCCGAGATCCCAGAACTTCCGGATGCCCGGAAAAAACGCTATGTCGAAGAATTCGGCTTACCGGAATATGATGCAGCCGTTTTAACGGTAACGAAGGAAAGTGCTGATTTCTTTGAAGCGACAGTGGCTTCAGGTGCGGATGCGAAACTAGCATCTAACTGGATCATGGGTGAGGTTTCTGCTTTCTTGAATGCAGAAGGAAAAGAGCTGCATGAAGTCAAATTGACTGCCGAATCGTTGGCTGGAATGATCAAGCTGATCGAAGATGGTACGATTTCTTCTAAAATAGCTAAAAAAGTTTTCAAAGAATTGATTGAAAACGGTGGAGACGCTGAAACGATCGTCAAGGAGAAGGGACTAGTCCAAATTTCCGATGAAGGCGCGTTGCGTACAGCAGTTGAAGAAGCATTGAATAATAATCCGCAATCAATTGAAGATTTTAAAGCCGGTAAACAAAAAGCAATCGGCTTCCTTGTCGGACAGATTATGAAAGCGACAAAAGGACAAGCCAATCCACAGCTTGTTAATAAAATTTTGGTGGAAGAAATCAATAAACGTTAATATTAACCGTATCACTTTTAAAGTGGTACGGTTTTCTCTTGATTAAGGAAAGAGCTTACTGAGAAAAATAATAAGCGGAAAATAATTTTTGATTTTTTTTGAGTTATCTGTAGGGGTAACTCCTTTTTGTGTCGTCTATTACATGAATGTTTAACAGGAAAGGAGGAAGAGAAGTGACCGATGAGTTAGTTGAGAAGGTAAGGGCTGGGAATGATCATGCATTCCGAATAATAATTGAAACTTATAAACAGACGATTTATAGAACCGTCTATTCCGTCTTGCGGAATCAAAAGGATGCAGAAGATGTTACCCAGGAAGTCTTTATCAAAATCTATACTTCTCTTCCTCAATATAAGAACCAAGGTTTCAAGACTTGGATTACCCGAATTGCGGTCAATCATGCAATCGATTTAAAGAGAAAGAGGGAACGCCAAAAGGAAGAATTGCAGGACGAACATTCATCGGAAGCTAATTTGGGCTTAACTGATGAAGTCGAGGCAGTATTTTTTCGGAATGAAAGGCGAAAGCAAGTATTAAGGAAGCTGAATGACCTTCCAGAGGGATACCGGGACGTTGTATATGGCTATTACATAAAGGAAAAGACATTCAAGCAAATTGCAGAGGAGCAGCAGATTCAAGTGAAATCTGTGGAGGTTAAGCTATATCGGGCAAGAAATTGGATGAGAAAACATTGGAAAGAGGAGGATTTTTCATGAATCATGTTCCAGAAGCAGAATGGGTTGAATATTTGGCAGATGAAATACCAGAGGCTCTAAAAATTGAATATGAAAATCATCTATACTCCTGTGACAAGTGTTTATCCGCCTATATGGAAGCGATGGAAAAAGAAGAATCCAGACTGGACATTGAAGGATTTGATATTGCGGGTCCTGTCATGGACTCGATTAGCCGATTGAAAGGCGGGTCTGTTGAAGAGGCTAAGCAACTCCGAAAAGAGAAATCCCTTCGGACCATCACGAGACATTACCTGATCGCGGCCGGATTTACGATCCTATTAATGGCAGGCGGAGTATTTCAATCATTGACAGAATACGTGGATTCTGTGGAATCCAGCAGTGTAAAGGAAACTCAGTCCTTAACCGAAGGGCTTATTGATAAAACATTTAATTGGATGGACACAATCGAAAAGAAAAATAAGGAGGGGTTTAGAAATGAATAAAAGTCCGGTATTAGCTTTTTTATTATCGTTTTTGCCAGGTTTTGGACATTTTTACCTAGGAAGGAAATATAAAGGTTTATTTTATTTTCTTGCCGCAGCTGGACTGGGACTTGGAGGTCTTTTTCTTTCATTGATCAGTCAAGCGGATGAATTTCTGGCTTTTTCCATTATTGGAATGGTGTTTTATTTCATCAGTATATTTGATTTGGTGGTCACCTCACTGAGGAATCCTAAAAGTGAAGAGTATTTAGAGGGGATGGCAGATCAGCCGGAAGCGGAAAGATTCTATGTAATCATCCTTTCATTCGTTCCAGGATTAGGGCATTTTCAGTTGGGCCTCATGAATCGGGGACTCATTTTTCTGATCGGCTTTTTAGGCCTTGGCATTATGGTGGTATTCATCAGTGTAATGACACATATGGAAGGTCTGTTAATATTCATGGCACTATTGCCTGTTATCTGGATTTACAGTTTTTTTGATTCCGTTCAACAGCTGAATAAAAAGCAAAGAGGTGAGGAGCTTATCGATCGGACCGTTTTGGAAGATTTCGAGGAGAGGCGGGAATCCGGGAAGAAGAGTAAATCGGTCGCGACTTTATTCGCCATTTTCCCTGGAGCGGGTCACTTATATTTGGGGCTGCAAAAACGTGGGATTCAATTGATGGCTGGCTTTTTATTCGCCATTTACATTTTGGATTTACTTCGTTTAGGTTTCTTCTTTTTCCTTATTCCGATCATCTGGTTTTATAGTTTTTTTGATGGATTGCAAAAAGCCTCGAAAATGGAAGAGGGTCCTGTTGAAGATACGCCCATCATTTCGGGAATCGTCAATCACCAAAAATGGGTAGGATTTGGGTTGGTGGGGCTTGGAATCTATTTCTTGGCTAGTAATATAATCGTCCCTGCAATTGCACCTCATTTAGATGAATGGATTGGAAGCAACTTGGAATATTGGTTTAGAGATTATTTTCAAAAAGGACTGGTATGCATCCTACTTATAGGTGGGGGAATCAAATTGCTGTCGGGCAGTAAAAAAGGGAGAGTCAAGGAGGAGACAAAATGAGAACATGGAGAGTCGGAACGATTTCAATGGGTATCTCCCTGGTTGGTTTGGGTTTGGTTTTACTGGTTTCTCAAATTACGGATATGAATTTGACGACGATTATGCTATCTTGGTGGCCGTTGCTGTTCATTATCTTGGGTGTGGAGATTCTCTGCTATATTTATTTTTCCAGAAAAGAAAGTTCTTTTGTAAAATATGATATTCTTAGCATTCTTTTCGTAGGATTGCTAGGAACGACAGGGATTGTTTTAATTCTGCTAACATCAAGCGGATTGATGGATCAAGTTAGGGCTGCCGTGAATAGTGAAGAAAAAACGGTCAATTTGCCTGGTTTCAATGAAAAGGCCGGGAAAGACATACAGAGAGTTGTTCTGGACTCTGGCTCATACCCATTGACGATTGAAAGTGGCAAGGATGGGGAAGTATCCATTTTTGGAACATATGGTGAGCGGGTAATGGAAGATGCTGATTCTGTGTTGAAGAAGGCGGAAGATTATCTAATGGTTGAGAGAAATGGTGATACACTTTATATAAGCTTCAAGGATTTGCCGATTCAAAATGGAATTTTGGACAGTGGTATGATGAATCTTAAGGCCACTCTTATAATCCCTGCTGAGTTGGCATTGGAAATAGACGGACAAAGTACCGATCTTGTCTTGAAGCCTAGAAAGCTATTGAATGATTGGAGTGTGAAGGATAGTGGGAATCTTAGTGTATTCCTTCAGGATAATAGCGATATCAAGATAGATGCCAGAGGGGTCGAGGAACTGGAAGGTCCTGAGAATAGCTGGAAGATGACTGAAGTGAAAGAAGAAACAAGTGATGAAGGCATTGTAAAAAAGAATGGGACATTCAATACTGGTAAAGGCAATCATACTTTAACCGTTACCGATACATTTAACGTGAATGTACAATATCCATGATTGAAATCATTTACTAGAATAAAATTGTAAAAAGCATTATAATTTCCCTGATAAGTTTTCTTGTAAAATGCATAAAAGATATGGACCGAAATACGGTCCTCTTTTTTTCGAATATTGCTTTTCATGCAACGAAGGATTAAGATGTAAATTATGGAATCAATATGTATAAGGATGATGGGAAATGAAAAGAGCAAGGTTGATTTACAACCCGACTTCGGGCCGGGAAGCCATTAAGAAGAGCCTGCCAGGTGTGCTAGCAAAACTTGAAGAAGCTGGTTATGAAGCTTCTGCACATGCGACGACCGGTGCTGGGGATGCAACGAAAGCGGCTAAGATAGCGATTGAACGCGGCTATGATATAGTTATTGCAGCAGGGGGCGACGGTACGATTTATGAGGTTGTTAATGGACTGGCCACTGCAGAGAAACGTCCGAAACTAGGAATCATTCCGACGGGAACGACCAATGATTTCGCGCGGGCGCTGCATTTACCGAAGTCAATTGAAGGGGCAGCCGAAATTATTGCCGGTGGGCATACGATGCCGGTCGATATTGGGAAAATGAACGATAAGTATTTCATCAATATTGCTGGCGGGGGCAGATTGACCGAATTGACCTATGACGTGCCGATCAAGCTGAAAACCATGCTTGGTCAGCTAGCGTACTATATTAAAGGAATTGAAATGCTTCCTTCAATTAAGCCGACGGAAGTTTCAATTGAATATGATGGGAAGCTTTTTGAAGGGGAGATCATGCTTTTCTTGGTGGCTAACACGAATTCGGTCGGCGGCTTCGAGAAACTGGCTCCTGACGCCTCTCTGAATGATGGTATGTTCACGTTGCTTATTTTGAAAAAGGCCAACCTGGCTGATATTGTCCGTGTCGCAACATTGGCAATGCGCGGTGAACATATCCATGATAAAAACGTCATTTATGAAAAAGCCAATCGAATTAAAGTACAGGCCAAAAATGACATGATGCTTAACTTGGATGGGGAATTTGGCGGGATGGCCCCAGCTGAATTCGTAAATCAGTACCGCCATTTTGATGTATTCATCCCACAAGGAATACTGCCGGACGATCCGGCAAATAAATAGGGTGAAAAGGCCACTGAATCTGGTGGCCTTTTCATTTTAATAGATCAAGGAGTATGTATAAACATGTATATCAGGAAAGCGACACCGGAAGATGCGGACAAGGCAGCCGTTTTGACCCGGTTAGCGATTAAGGAAATTGCAGAGGTTTTGACAGGTGAAACGGAAGAAGAAAGAATCCTAACCGTTCTAGCCGAGTTGTTCAGAAAAAGTGGAAATCGGATCAGTTTTGAAAATACGTTCGTAAGTGAACATGATGGACAAGTATCTGGATTGATCATTGCTTACCATGGTAAGGATGCAGAAAGCTTGGATGAACCGATAGTGAAACAATTAAGGATGAAAATGAAAGACCCAAGCGTTACGCTCGATAAAGAAGCGGAAATGAAAGACTTTTATTTGGATACATTATGCGTTGACCCGGATTTTCAAGGAAAAGGAATTGGTAGTGCACTGATTCAGTATGTTGAGGGATACGCTAAACATAAGGGATATCCAAGGGTTTCTTTAGTCGTTGAATATGAAAATGAAGGGGCGAATCGTCTCTATAGCAGATTAGGTTATAAAGAAATGAAAACCATTACGATTGGCGGCCATGAATTTGGCTATATGGTAAAGGAAATAGAAGAACCTCCTGTTTAACAGGGGGTCCTTTTTATTGATTTGAAATTTTGCAATGTATGCGATTACATTTGCTGCCCATTCATGGCGGCCCAATCAGAGTAATCACCGGTACCATTACAGCCAGGACAGTCGTGTATATCGGAAAAATGATATTCCGTAGGTACGAAGGAGCTATATCCTCGTCCGTAACAATCTGGACAGAGGCCTTTTTCCTCCATACTTGCTCGATGTTTTTCTAACCTTGTAGCGTTCCAGGCTGATATAGAGTTAAATAAACCCATTTCCTCACCTCTTCTTTTTTCCTTATTTTTCTTTTTTTATTGAACTTTTATACATGGAACTATGAAAAATCCGTAATTCCTTCCACTATATTTTTATGAAAACCAATGTAAATTGGTGAGTGGTTTTGTGGCGAGGCCTCGATTGTGGTAAAATACAGGCTAGCATAAAAAAGAAAAGAGAAGATGATATGAAAAAAACAGCACCAGTTGCTAAAAATGATATTATAGAGGTTTTATTTGAAGATTTAACACATGAAGGAGCTGGAGTGGCTAAAGTTGATGGCTACCCGATCTTTGTTCAGAACGCCCTTCCTGGTGAAAAGGCAAAAATTAAAGTGATGAAGGCTAATAAAGGTTATGGCTTCGGACGCTTGATGGAAATTATAGAAAATAGTCCATACCGGGTTGAGGTCACGACTGAAGATTTCCATAAATACGGTGGTTGTCAGCTGCAGCATATGAGCTATGAAGGACAGTTGAAATTCAAGGAAAAGCAAGTACGTGAAGTGATGACACGCATAGGGAAGCTTGAGGATGTAAAGGTTCACCCGATCATCGGGATGGAGAATCCAACCCATTATCGCAATAAAGCGCAAGTGCCTGTTGGTGAAAAGGATGGCAAGCTAATAGCGGGATTCTTCAAACCGCGGACACATGAAATTGTTGAAACGAAAGAAAGCATAATCCAAAATGAAGTGATCAGTGAAGCCGTTCAGGTTGTTAAAGAGATCTTCAGTAAACTTGGTATCCCTGCTTACAATGAAGAGGCACATAAAGGTGTATTGCGGCACATCATGGCCCGTTATGGCAAGCAAACAGGTGAATTGATGATTGTTCTCGTTACAAGAACGAATAGTATCCCTTTCATCGAAACCATCGTTAAAGAAATCGTTGAACGTCTTCCACAAGTGAAATCCATTGTTCAAAATGTGAATTCCAAGAAAACGAACGTTATCTTAGGCGATAAAATGACTTTACTGTGGGGCGACGAAGTTATCCATGATATGATCGGTGATGTGAAATTTGCGATTTCAGCAAAGTCCTTCTACCAAATCAATCCAGACCAAACGAAAGTCCTTTATGATAAAGCCCTTGACTATGCAGGGCTAACGGGTGAAGAGACGGTGATAGATGCCTATTGCGGCATTGGAACCATATCTTTATTCTTAGCTAAAAAAGCGAAAAAAGTAATCGGTGTCGAAGTAGTGGAAGAAGCGATAGAAGACGCACGCCGCAACGCTGAATTGAATGAAATCTCCAATGCCGAATTCATTGTTGGCGATGCAGGTAACGTTATTGCTGAATGGTATCAAAAGGGTAACACTGCGGATGTCATCGTAGTGGATCCGCCTCGCAAAGGTTGTGAAGAATCCCTTCTGAATACGATCATCGAGATGAAACCTAACAAAGTCGTATACGTATCATGCAACCCAGGCACTCTAGCGCGTGATCTTCATATCTTGGAAGAAGGCGGATATAAAGCAGTTGATATCCAACCTGTCGATATGTTCCCAATGACTACACATGTTGAAAATGTAGTGTTATTAGAGTTGAAATAAGGAAATGGGGCCCGGTCTAAATGACCGGGCCTACAGTTTTTTTAGGGCTTGTACAATTTGGACATTGATTTCCGCTTCAGGCACTCGCTTTCCGCCTGTGTCTTCCTAGACGGGCTTTTCCCGCAGGAGTCTCGTACCTTTCTCTCCAATCAACTTTGATATAACGATTAGATAGAATCCGTTCCTGAGGAGTTGAAGGTGTTGCTTTGGGTCAGTTTGTTCGGGAATAATGAAAGATATGTTTTCCGAACCCCTGTCTACAAACTGTAGGTCTCGGTCTGAATGACCGGGGCCTTTTTCACGTAGTTAAATTGAAGTAAAGTGAGGGGTTTTTTTTTTGCATGTATATTCTTGACGCTCTGACTTGGACATATATTAAGGAATATATGATTGGGAGGTAAGGTGATTTTATTAATTTTCAAAAAGCAGTGGCTGTAATTGTTGGTAGCTTTTTGGTGGCTATTGGAATCAATGGTTTTTTAGTGCCTCATCATTTAATAGATGGCGGCGTTATTGGAATTGCACTCATTCTTCATTATTTCTTTGGTTTTCAAACAGGGCTATCCATGTTGATCCTAAGTATTCCTATATTTTTATATGCCTGGTACTATGAAAGGTCCTTTTTCTATAGCAGCATTCACGGTTTACTTTTGACATCCCTTTTTATGGATTGGCTAAATCCATTGAAAAAAGTCTTATCCCTTTCGATACTAACTAGCTCTTTGATTGGCGGAGCCATCATTGGGATGGGCATAGGGCTCATGCTTCGATATGAGACAAGCAGCGGTGGAACGGATATGTTAGCCAAAATCATCTCCAAATCTTCCTACATAGATATTGCTTTGGCCATTATCATCATAGATACACTCATCATTTCAGCTGCAGCATTCACTTTAGGTATCGAAATTTTTCTTTTTTCATGTGTGACGATCGTCATCATTGGACTGATCACTTCGCTTATGAAAGTGAGGAAATGAATATATAATCAGTTCCGTAAGATATGGGCTACGTCATCTATTGCCTTTTGCAGCTTTTCGCTATTTTTGCTAAACATCTCTTTAGCTTCCTTTGATTCAGTTCCAAGTGCAAACAACTCTAAGTCCGCTTGGCATTTTTTCAAGGTCGCGAGCATAAGTGGTTTTTCTTGAGAAGAAGGAACTTTAAGTTTATCATCAAAAAGGTCCACAGTTAATTCCCCGTTGGAATTAGCTTGACCAAGAAAAACATTCTCGAGGATTACCCCTAACTTATCCAGTTCAGTATGTAGCCAATTTCGGTTCAGTCCAATCGTGGAAAGTGGTTCATCGAGTATGCTGCCGTCCATAATGATGGTTTGTGGCTCCTTTACTGCAGCCACTGACAGGTTAAGGTCCTTAGCTGTTATAGGTTGATTTTGCTTCTTTAACATTACGGAAAAATCCCCGTTGGCTTCCAATAAGGCAAACTCAACTTCAGAAATATCGAAGACATCCTTTTTTCGGAGCAACCCTAACAATTCATCAATGGTATATTTCTCTTTTTTTAAATTATCTTCCATGACTTTCCCATCTTTGATGAAAACCGATGCTTTTCCTTCCACAAGATCACGGAAAGTTTTACTTTTTAGGGATATTGATCCTGCAATGAAAGGTGCTATGGCAAAAACAAGAATGGACAGTACACCATGTATAATATTGCCCTCAACTTTTGTAGCTAATTCTGCCCCAACATTACCGATGGTTATACCCGTTACATATTCAAAAAAGGAGAGCTGGGACAATTGTTTTTTTCCTAACACTTTTGTGATCACAAAGAGAACAATTAAAAAGAATAATGAACGCAAAACAATTTCTATCCAACCCGGCATTACCAAACACCTCCTGCTTGATCAGTATATTTAAAAACCTTTATATTGTGGTTCTTCCCGTTCTAATTCTCCCACACGCTTCTGTACATCCTTCATAACTTCATTCACCACCAGCATCGTTTCATGCAAGATGCGTTTAGATTCATCATCTTGAGTCCGGAGTGCTAAGCTGGATAAACCTGCTTCAACTCCTTTAAGGCTAGAGACACATTGTTTTACATTTGAAGCTATCGTCATACAAGGGATCCTCCTTATCCTTTGGATCTAAATATAATGGCTTGTAATACTCCGAGGCTGTTTTTCCTGGCACTGGTTACTTCAATCGTGCCAGTGACAACAACCGATCAATCCATGCTTTTCCGCATCCGTTAACGCTCCCGAAAACAATGTCCGCAGCCGCGAATGTTCATCCGAATGAGCAGGCACTTCAACCCTTATATGACCCGATTACACGAGTGAATCATGGTTGTCATTCATTCATATTCAATCGATACGGCATGGGCAATGCAGGGAATCGTCTCACTTTGTTGAAAGGATAGGGGAGATAACAAGGCACCGGTAGCCACGACGAGCAACCGTTTTATCTCTCCCTTTTTCATGCGATTTAACAAATGACCATAAACAACAGTTGCGGAACATCCAGGGCCACTTGCCCCGGACAGGACAGGTTGACCATCCCTGTATATCATTAAACCGCAATCTTTATATTGCTCCTCTTTAATCGGAGTACCATGTTTCTTAAATAATTCCAGAGAAACTTCATGTCCAATCTTTCCTAAATCCCCGGTCACTATTAAATCATAATAGGATGGGTCTAGGTTCCGTTCTCTTAAATGGGCTTCAATCGTATCCACAGCGGCCGGGGCCATGGCGCCTCCCATATTGAAAGGATCAGTCAATCCCATATCGATGACACGGCCTATCGTAGCTGAAGTGACCCTTGGGCCTTCCCCAGCGCTGCTTAATAAAGCCACGCCGGCCCCCGTAACGGTCCATTGGGCTGTTGGAGGTTTTTGCCCTCCGTATTCTGTTGGGTAGCGAAATTGCTTTTCTACTGCGGCGTTATGACTTGATGCTCCTGTCAATAAGTAATCTGCCCCTTTGGTATTGACAAGGTATGCACCAAGAGCCAGTCCCTCCATGGAGGTGGAGCAAGCACCAAATAAGCCGAGATAAGGTGTTCCCAGTGTACGACAGGCAAAACTCGTAGGGGTTATTTGATTGATAAGGTCGCCTCCAAGGAAAAATTGAATCTGTTCCTTCTGAAGACCCGCCTTTTCGATTGCTTTTGTACTCGCTTCTTCCAATAAGACTTTATGTGCCTTTTCATAAGTATCTTGATTTATCCATAAATCGGAATGGAGAAGATCGAAATCATCCGCAAGCAAACCGTCTGCTTCAAATGGACCGCCAACGGTTCCTGTGGAGACGATGACAGGCTTTTGATCAAACACCCAAGTGCGATGCCCCGTAAGCATTATAAACCACCCCATTGTATGAGTATTGTCAGTACCAGTGCTGTGATTAAACCAAGGAATAACATTTAAAAACGATGGTATAGAAAAAGAAATGAAAATTTATTCCCCTTATGGATTGAAAGATATAAAAAAAGGCTGGTTGTTTTAACCAACCTTTTTTATATGAATGATTATTGTTTATATTGAGGTTCCTCGTTTTGAATCTCTTCAATGCGAGGGGTGATGCTGTCCACAATCGTTTGTGTTTGTTGGGCAGCTTGTTGGTATAGTTGTTTGGCTTGCTCATTATCTGTGGAAAGGGCGAAGGTTTCAAAGCTCGCTTGAGCGCTTTTCAGCCCTGCTATAGTTGTTTTGACATCGTTTATTACTGTCATATATGAACCTCCTAGTTTGTAACTGCCCTATTAGAGTAAGGAAAAAATGATTATCTATACCTTCCAAATTTCTCTAGGAAATGAAGCGCATTAAATTCTTTTTCAAATCAAGAGTTTAACTAGCTCATTCAATTAATCAAACGTTTGATTAATTGAAAGGGAACAGGCAAAAGCGTTGTAAAAATCGAATCTATGTAGTACAAATCGTTTTTATTGATTAATTATTGACTGAATTCAGAATTATTAATATAATTATAGAAAACATAACGCGATTACGTGAGGTGATATGACATTTATATTAGGGACGATTTGTATAGTAGAGTTGTTTTTGAAATTTCATCTGAAGAAGTGATAAAAGGACTGCTATTTCATAAAAGCAAACAGGAATCGGAAATTGAAGCGATCAAAAGTAAAATACATAAATATGAGCAAAAACGAAGAGCTGAGGAAGCTTGGTATCAATCCCTATCACCATTTAAACGTTTTTTTACAGGGCGTGCTCCAAGTCATCACCAGGCCGTTGAGCATTTGGTGAATGTTAAAGATAGATATAAAAAAATTGAGATGATAAAACAGAAGGTCGCCTTTTTAAATGAAGTGATCCGTTTACTTGAAGAAGAACCGGAAAAACGGGAATTGAATTTACCATCAGACATCATTAACGAAATAATGGCCTGGCAGAAAGTGGAGGGAACACCAAGATGACACTTGAAACGTTAAACGCTGGCTTGGATACGATATGGGTGGTACTTACAGCAGCCATGATTCTCTTAATGGAGGGCGGGTTTGCCTTATTGGAGGCAGGGTTCGTCCGTACGAAGAATAATGTGAATATCATCATGAAGGTTTTTGCCGATATCACGATCGGAACGCTTTGCTATTTCGTCGTTGGTTTTGGCTTAATGTATGGAATGGATGTTTTTGGAATCATCGGAGCCAGCGGCTTTCTGCTAAAAGGTGATTTGTCGCACATTGACCTTACGATTTCCATGGATGCATTTTGGTTATTTCAAGGGGCATTCGTCATCGCCGTTATTTCCATCGTTTCGGGAGCAGTTGCGGAAAGGATTAATTTTCGGGCGTATCTTATTTTTGTGGTAATGATGACGGCATTCATCTATCCGATTGCTGGTCACTGGGTATGGGGTGGTGGCTGGTTAAGCCGGTTGGGCATGCAGGACTTCGCAGGGTCGGCGGTCATTCATGCGCTAGGCGGTTTTTCTGCACTTGCAGCTGCCATTGTAATCGGGCCGAGAGCAGGTAAATTCACTGCACGGGGGGTCAGTTCCATTTCGCTGCCAAGTAATCTCCCGTTGGCATCCGTTGGGGCATTCCTTTTATGGTTTGGCTGGTTTGGGTTTAATGCAGGAAGCACCTTGCAGGCTACAGATGGACGAATTGGCCATATTGCCATTGTCACGATGCTCTCAGCTGCATCAGGGGGAGCGGCGACCTTGCTTTATACACTATTTAGGTATGGACGCTCGGATGCACCTTCCGTCATCAATGGTTCACTTGCAGGTCTTGTCGGGATTACAGCAGGCTGTGCATTCGTTAGTGATTTGGCGGCGATACTGATTGGAGCAGTTTCTGGAATGCTTATGTTAGCTGCGACAAATTGGTTGGAAGCCCGAAAAATCGATGATCCGGTTGGCGCCTTTCCTGTTCATGCGGCATCAGGCATGTGGGGTACGATAGCGGTAGGGATTTTCTCCACTGAAAACGGATTGTTTGCAGGTGGGGGATGGCATTTACTCGGTGTTCAAACATTAGGATTAGTGGTGTTATGCATCTGGGGCTTTTCATTAACATGGCTTGTTTTTAAAGTTATAAATGTTGGGCTCCCTATAAGGTCCACTGAAGAAGAAGAAGAACTCGGGTTGGATATCAGTTATCATGGCATCATGGCCACACATACCTCGCCGGAGTTCATCAAGGTAGAGGACTACTATAAGCAGGATGAAGAATTGACAAGGTAATGTCTATAATACTCATGGTAGAATCAAGTGAGAGGTGAATTTTATATGGGTACATGCAATCTTAATCATTCGAAGCAAGATGTCAGGTTGAAATTCGAGAGTCAACAGGCATTTTTACCAACGGTTTTGAGTCAAACATTAGATCGTTATCTGGAAAAAGCGAATTCGCAGGAAACACTGAATGAACTTTTTCATCTATTGAAGAAGTATGACGTATCTACCTCTGAGGAACAGGAATCAAGAAACGAAAAGTTGAAAGAGATAATGTTGTAATCGAGAAAGAACGGGAGTGGAAGCTTACTCCCGTTCTTTTTTTGTTTTTTTTATATTGGAATATCTGTCTCTTAAAACGGCTGGGAGGCGCTCTATTTATGTAAGGGATTTTTGTGATACTATCTCATGAATCATTTACATACTTATACAGAGGGCGTAAGGAAACTTACGCGTAGTTGGTTGATCTATAAGGCTAACATAGAATGGATTTGAGGTGAGAAATTGAAAAACTGATATTCAAAATTGTCAGAAAATAAGAAGTTTGGTAAAGACCCAGGTTTTTCAAGGAACGTGGTTTTTTCGTGGTTGTACTTATTTAATGCACGTAAAAGGTGTAACGAGTAACAAAAGGGAGAGACATAAAAAATGAAAAATTGTAAATCTTGTGGCAATCCTTTGAACGAGGACTCTCGATTTTGCCCATCATGTGGCGCTCCTGTTGTGGGTGAAGGACAAATAACAAAAAAGGAACCAGCTGCTTCCGAGGTGAGGCAAGAACTATTCGAGGAAAGGTCTACCAAAAGGCAATTCAAGAAAAGAACGTTAATCATTACTGCAATATTGGCCTTTATCATGTTTTCGAGTGCAGCCGCAGCTATTATTCTTCATAAATCCCCGAAAGAGCTGTATCTTCTTTCTGAATATAAAACATATCAGAGTTCCAAAGAAGGGTGGGTCGATAAATATGGCGATACAATTGAATTCCAAGAGAAAATGATGAAGGAACCTTCAAGTTCGGAGATGACTCTAAGCGGAAAAGTCGAAATGGATTCATTATCGAATGAACAAGACCTGGAAATGATTCAAGAATCATTTAACCAGGCATCTCTTACTGCCAAAACTGAACAGGATCCAATAAGCAATCAAGGTTATTATAAATTAGCTTTGAATGTCGATAAGGAAAGGGCATTGGATGTAGAAATGTTCCAAACCAAGGATCGACTCGGTTTGAAGGTGCCGATCTTATATGAGAAATTCTTATATTTAAATATTGATGAATATGGTGAGTTCATGCGGATGATCGATCCATCATATGCTGGCACTGAAACCTTGGAAGTATCCGATCTTGAATGGCAAGACTTGAAATTGACGGAGAAAGAACAGGAATACATCCAAAAACGATATGGGGCGTTCCTGTTGGACAATTTGGAAGGTAAAAACTTTAAGATGAAAAAAGGCGTGGAGTTTAAACGTGAAGGCGAAACGATGAAGGTAAGGGAAGTGATGCTTAAACTATCTTCTTCGGAAACTAAAAACCTAGTAAATGATTTCATGGACCATTTAATAAAAGATGAAAAGCTTCATAACATGATAGTCACTAGGGCACAAAAGGTGTCAAAGGCTGGGAGTCCTGATGCTAAAGAATCGAAACGGCAATTGTTGGACGGTTTAAAAGCTGCTAAGCAAGAAACGAAGGGTTTCCGTTTTTCTAAAGGATTTTCTTCTACATTGATTATTGATAAGGATGAGCAAATAATCGATCGTAAAGTAACAACTGCTTTTGGAGGCAGTAAGAATCAAGTCAACATGAAATTGAGGAGCAAAAACGTTCCATATGGCAAAGATCGGAAAACCGAAGAATTTAGCGTGGCATTTACTCCAGAAAAAGATGAGGAACCAAAGCTTATGTTCCGGATTACAAATGATGTGACCATTAAAAAAGATACTCGGAAAGAGAATCTTAATGCCTCTTATAAGTTAGAAGAGTATGAGGAGCTTGTGGAAATCAAGTTTTCGATGAAGAGTGATATTGCCGGAGAACAGGGTGGTAAGAAAAAAATCAAAAGAGATTTCAATCTTAACTTCGTCGGCGGCGACTTCACGAATATGCCTTCCGCTTTTAAAGGGACCTTTAAACAAACGAATGACCTTAACTTAAAGAAAGACTATTCTAACGGCAAATTCGAATTAAAGCTTGGTTTAGCAGATGAATGGGACTCAGGTACGGTCACATTAAAGGTGGATTACAAAACGAAACTAAAAGACAAACTGGAAATGCCGGATTTGAAACCTGATTCTGGAGAAGGCTTAAGCTTATTGAACATTACTGAAGATGAAATGTATCGAATTCAGGAAGAAGTAGGAATCAATTTGATGGAGCTAGGTGTTAAATACGGACTGGTGCCAGAAAATGTTTATCAGTTCGATATCTATGATCAGGCTAGTTATGATGGTTATTATGATTTAGAAGATGAAGATACGAAAGATAAGTTGTAGACAGGGTGTTTTTACTTCCTTTTATTTAAAAGTACTAGTGGGAAATAGGAAAGCAGCCGCAGGAATGTGGCTGTTTCCTATTTTCTTTTTATTGGGCTCATCAGTAATTCGTAACTACGTTTTTAAAGAAGAAAGCAAGGTTCTCCCATATAATGTGGCGGTCATTCCAAGGAACGGCTTATGGAGTTATGTGATGCAGTTCAGCTCCAGGTTATCTAGCTTTTGGGGAAGAAAGGTAAACTTAATATCGCGGTTTCTTGATACATGAAGCTGATATCCTTTTGATCGACTAACCGACCGTGGGTATCGATCCTCAATCCAAACTTTAAATTAATCAATATGTAAAAAGGCATTGCCAGGCAAGGAAATGCAATTCTGTATATGACACTTGATATGAGTGAAATCATAAAACTCTATGACCGAATCGGTATTCTTCAAAATGGTGTACTGAAATTCAAGGGTACACGCGCTTTCGTAAAAATGGCTTTTATAGCGGCTATTATAACTTATAGCCATGGAGGATGTGGGTAGGGCTGTTAAGGGAAACCGAGGATGGTTTTGAGGAGTGATTAATCAGTTTAAGTAATTTAGACAAGGGCGTTTATTGAACCTTTAAAGATTTAATCAATCGTTTGATTAAATCTCATGTACTGGATTTTACTGATTAAAACAGGCTTTGATAAAAGCATTGCGCATAAAAAAAGCGGGAGCCCATAATGAGCTCCTGCCATTTCCTCCATTAAAAACCATCATCTGTTGCAGAGAAGGGGATGTTTAGGTTTCTTTCCACTGCCCGAAGTCTTTGATTAAGCCTGTTTAACCTATTGGTATGTCGCTGGTCGGCTTGACTTAGCCTGGTGATTTCTTGGTTAACGCGGTTCACTTCCCTATTTATCCGCGTAATTTCTTGGTTCTGCCGACTGAGTTCCCTCGTTTGACGCTCATTTTGCCGCTCAAGTTCCCGGACCCTTCTTTCGAGTTGTTGAGGCTGCCTTTCAACATCGAACTGGTCAGGCACTTGGCCATATGAATTTTCTTGAACCTGCTGAAGGTCCCAATCTTGCTGTGGCACATATTCAAATCGTTCAGGCTGTTGGAAATATGGGTTATAATTAGACTGAAAGTACTGGTGATTTCCATTTTGTTGTGGAAAAGGATAAAATCCGTATGAATTCATAGTCAACTCTCCTTTTTTAAATCGGGATGGATACGTTATAACTTATGTAAGTTCCGGTGAAGTGAATAGGCGTTAGCCCATAACAGTGGGAAGAAGAGGTAGTCTGCAGAAAAAATTTCAATAAATTTGCAGAAACCATCCTGTTCCTATATCGTTTAGGATAGGAGAAATTCTTTTATCCATCTTGAAACCAATCTCAATGATAATCCGTATATATAGAAAAGAGTGTAAGTCAGGAGTGTAATGATAATGAATCGATTTCTTGCTGATACTGTTCCGATATTGATTGCATTTCCAATGGTTTTTCCGGTTTGGTTGATTAGCTATTTCGTATTGAATCAACCGTTTGTCCTGTCTGTTGTCATATCTTTAGCAGGAGGGGTGCTTGCATACTGGCTAAGTTCCGTTTATTTTTCCTCGCGATTCCTAAAAAAACATGAATTGACGAGAAAAGAATACCAATATATAAAGAAAAATTTAATTGAGGCAAAACCAAAGATATGGCGGGTGCAAAAGGCACTCATCTCGGTCAGGCATATCTCTTCTTTTAAACAGAGGAAGGATATGATTAAAATGATCAGGAAAATATATAGTCTGACGAAAAAAGAACCGAAGCGGTTTTACCAGGCGGAGCAATTTTATTACTCGCATCTGGATTCGGCTACGGAACTCGCAGAGAAATATGTTTTTTTATCACAGCAGCCAAAAAAGAATAAGGAACTCGAACTTTCCTTAACGGAAACTCGTAAAACCTTAAAGGAACTCACTAAAACGATAGAAAAAGATTTATATAAAGTGATTGCCGATGATATCGATAACCTTAACTTCGAATTGGATGTTGCTAAGCAATCCATTAACACTGGAAAAGAGTCACAAGTAATTGATGAAAGCAGGAGGTTAAAATGAATAACAATGATCCAAACCTGTTGAATAAAACGAATAATGCCAGTTTGATCGATGATCTTTTAGCCAATCCATTTGATGGGGTGCAGGAGCTGGAGAAAGTATCTTCCCAGGAAACGAAACCAGTAAAACTGATTGATGTCATTCCTGAAGAGAACAGGGCAAAGGCTTATCAGCTTGCCGAACAAATCGACCCAACGAATCATCAGGCAATGATATCCTATGGTACACCCGCCCAATCAAAACTCTTGACCTTTTCTAATTCCATGCTTGAGCATGTCCAGAAAAAAGATGTGGGTGAAGTAGGCAACATTATCAGTGATTTAATGAAGAAGTTAAACGAGCTGAGTCCGGATGAGCTTAAACCGGATAAGCCCTCTTTTTTTGCGCGTATGTTCGGGAAGCTCTCGGGATCTGTACAGGAGGTGCTCTCCAAGTATCAGAAAACTGGGGCCCAGATTGATCGAATCAGTGTAAAACTAGATCGGAGCAAGAATATCCTGTTATCGGATATCGTAATCCTTGAAAAGCTATATGAAACGAATAAGGAATATTTTCAGGCGTTGAATGTCTATATTGCAGCAGGGGAAATAAAACTCGAAGAAATCCATGAGAAAACGATTCCGGAGCTAAGGAAGTCCGCTGAATTAAGCAATGATCAAATGAAGTTTCAAGAAGTCAATGATATGCGCCAATTTGCTGAACGGTTGGATAAAAGGCTTCATGATTTGAAATTGAGTCGTGAAATCACGATTCAAAGCGCACCGCAAATCAGGCTGATTCAAAACACGAATCAGGCACTAGTCGAGAAAATACAATCTTCAATCATGACGGCCATTCCTCTTTGGAAAAATCAGGTTGCGATTGCACTGACCCTAATCAGGCAAAGGCATGCTGTAGAAGCGCAAAAGCAGGTTTCCAAGACTACAAATGACTTGTTACTGAAGAACTCTGAGATGCTGAAAACGAATACCATTGAAACGGCTAAAGAAAATGAGCGGGGACTTGTCGATATCGAAACATTAAAAAATACTCAAGCCAACTTGATTTCCACGCTTGAGGAAACCATGCGGATTCAGGAAGAAGGCAGGCATAAACGCCGACAAGCCGAGCAGGAATTGGCGTCAATGGAAAATGAACTGAAACAGAAACTATTGGAGATAAAGGGATAAGGGGAGATAACGTGGAAACTATCGAGGCTATAAAAACGAGAAGAAGCATTGGAATCGTTAAGCAAGATCCGATACCGAAAGAAATGATCGAACAAATCATCGAAGCTGGAACATATGCACCTAATCATCACCGAACGGAGCCTTGGCGCTTTTTTGTATTGACAGGAGAAGGAAGAAATAAACTTGGGCAGGTCTTCGAAGAAATAACAAGAATCGAAAATGCTGATGATACTCCGGAAAGTCTAATCAGCAAGCTCGAAAGACAAAAAAAGAATCCCTTAAGGGCTCCAGTCATCATCGCAGTGGGCATAGAGCCTAGTGATAAGAATAATGTCCTCGTTTCAGAGGAATATGCGGCAGTGAACAGTGCCATCCAAAACATGCTTCTAGCTGCACATTCCCTAGGTTTGGGTGCAGTATGGAGAACGGGGAAAATAACATATCATGAAAAGGTCCGGGAATTTTTCAAATTATCCTCAAAGGGAGAAGTATTGGCCTTCATATATTTGGGCTATCCTGACATGGAGCCGAAACCTGCTAAGAAAACACCGATTGATGAATTGACCACATGGATCGGATGAAAAATTAAGGGGGCAGTTGCAGCAGTGCAAACACACTGCTGCAACTGTTTTTTTTGCCTTCAATAAGATTTCTTATATCTGTTTTAACGAATGGGATTTGTCCTAGGCAGACTTCGTTTCAAGTGACGATTGATGAATTAGGTTGTACAATACATAGGAAGAATAAATTTTGATGAATTAGGATGTGTCTATAGATGAGGACGATTGATCCATTTGAGATACTCGATGGAAAAGCGATTAAATATTTGGATGTTTTTGGCGTTGAGGATGGAATTGCATTAAAGAGTAAGTATGAAGATAAAACATATTGGATATATGATTATTATTGCATGCATCAGACTTGTGATTGCCAGGAAGTATACCTTGAATTCGTAGAGGAGCTCAAGAGCAATAAACAGGCAGGACAGCATTTTGGAGTGAGGGTTTCTTTCAGGGATAATCAATTTGCCCTGGAGGATTATAATATTTCCAAGCAAAAGGCAATGGATATCGCGGAAGATACGTTAAAGTACAGTAAAGATGTAATGGAGTTATTTAAACAGCGCTATCAGCAAATGAAGGAAAAAGGCACGCAAATTATCATGGAAAGTGCGAAGGCAGCTAAAATGCCGCATGTCCATACGGAACCGGTAATCGGAAGAAACGAACCTTGTCCATGCGGAAGCGGGAAAAAATACAAAAAATGCTGCGGTGCAGCTTAACATTCATGGAAGCTGACTCGATTAAGAGTCGCTTCTTTTTTTATTTGAACAAGCGCTAAGTTGAGAAATGAAATTGTGCAATAATTAAAAAAATGTGGAAATACAGGAACATTTGTTCTATAATAAGAGTACCAGATAGTAACTGAAAAAGAAATAAAAAGTAGTTATTTAGACCGAATTTTCGGAAAACTTCTTTTTTATTTTCAAAAATCTGGTATATATAAGAGAGAAGAGTTTTTTGATCTCATCTCTTTCAACGGTAGACGGCAGCCAGACGGGATGCAAATCCCCACACTGATGGCAGTTTAACTTTGAACGAAGGAAGGGGTAATCAAATGACAAGAGAAAAAAGATTAATACCTTACAAAGTTCTAGAAGTAATGGATGCGGTGAAAGAGAAGATTCCTGAGGGTGTTGAGCTTGTGAAAGCCCCTGCAATTTGGGAAAAAAGCAATTATGGTGAGGGCGTGGTAATTGCCGTCATCGATACAGGCATTGATAAGGGACATCCAGACCTCAAAGAAAGAATCATCGGTGGAAAGGATTTTACCAATACCGGGGATTTTCAAGATGATAACGGACATGGGACACACGTGAGCGGTACGGTTTTGGCTGCCATTAATAATGCTGGTGTAGTGGGAGTGGCTCCGAAAGCAAGCATATTAGCGTTAAAGGCATTAAATGGTCAGGGACAAGGCGAAATAGATTGGATTAATGGAGCTTTAGAGTATGCCATCAATTGGCGGGGACCTAATGAAGAAAAGGTTTCAGTTATTTCACTTTCACTTGGCGGTCCTCCGGATGAGGCTGAACATAAACTCATTCAAAAGGCCCTTCAGAACGATATCCTTGTTGTTTGCGCAGCTGGAAATAGTGGTGATGGGCGACATGAAACGGATGAATTGGATTATCCAGGAGCATATCCCGAAGTAGTGGAAGTCGGAGCTGTGGATTTAAGCAGGAATTTAGCGGATTTTTCAAATACAAATGATGAGATTGACTTGGTGGCGCCAGGGGTCGATATTCTCTCTACGTATCCAGGGAATAAGTATGCGAGGCTGAGCGGAACGTCAATGGCTACGCCTCATGTAAGCGGTGCAGCAGCGCTCTTGAAAGTGATTGCTGAAAAGGAGTTTGACCGTAAGTTAACTGAAGCGGAATTATACGCACAGTTAGTGAAAAATACCGAAGATCTGGGAATCAGCAAAAAAGCACAGGGAAATGGAATGCTTAACTTAACGATAGGGGAACAAAGAATTGAAAAATCCATTAAGATTACCATAGAATCAGAAAACCTTAAGTTACCGAGTAAATCGGTGGTCATGGAATATTAGAAGTGAAAAAAGGTGCCCCGGGAGAAATATGGGGCACCTTCCATCATGTAATGATTATTTTTTGTTTTTCCTTAGAGCTGCAAAAAGCGCTACAATGGAAAGAATTAGTGATATGACAGCCAGAGTGATGATTAGCGTTTGATTGCTATCATCTTCTGTTGTTACGGAATCCTTTGAATTGTCAGTTGTCTTGGAATCATTAGTGTCAGCTGCATCTTTGTGACCATGGTCCGTAGATTCTGCATCTGCCTTTGGCGCAACTGAAATTTCCGTTACAGAATGCGGGAGTTCTGAGCCTCCATCACCACTCCATTCGACAATTTCACCATCTTCGTAATATTGAAATGCATCCCAGGCCACATTCGTTTCTTCTTTGGGATTTTGGGCAACGAATGAGAACTGCTGGAATTGTCCAGCGGATATTCCTGCATCAGTTGCTGCCCAAGTTACCGTTTTTACATGCCCATCTTTGTCACCTTCGGTTGTCACTTTCCATCCTGGTACAGGCTGATAGCTTTCAAAAGTAATCCCTTCAGGTACTTTTAAAGTCACCTTTGTAGTGGCAGTTTCTTTTTCAACGGGCACTTTGAGTGTATAAGTTTCCCATGCCTCAGGTGCAGATGAACTAGGTTTGACTGTAACGTGTGCATTCGCCGAACCGGAGAAAATGAATAATGCAGCAAATGTGGATATAAGTAGCTTTGAAATGTTTTTCATTTTTATAAATCCCTCCTGTTATGAATTCCCTATTAAAATTGTAAAATCAACATTGATTGAATCCAGGCTTTCGGTTAATCCGTGAACATGGATATTCCACTTTCCTGGCATGGTTAATATAGACTTTGATGTAAATGTACCTTTATTTTTTTCCTGCATTTGCAGCTTTATTTCACCGCCTGGCGTATCGACTGGCTGCATGGTGATTGTAAGCTGTTCTATTTCAGCAATCGGCTTGCCGCCATTGGATAGATCTACTTGAATTAGGTTATCCCCAACTTCATTGGGAGTCACCATTAATGTGACCTCATTATTTTCGTCAGTCTGTAAGGTTTTCTCTATTGGCCCGGGAGAAGACATGGCAGTTTGGACATTTGTCAATAGAGCTGCAACGAGAAGTATGATGATTCCTAAACCAAACTCCATTCCCACACTATAACCAAGTTTTTTCGTTTGCTTTTTCCCTCTGAGAAAATGAAAGCCCCCGAAAACGATCATGACCAACATGAGACCAATTTTCGCAAGTAACAATTGTCCATATGTCGTGTTTATCAATGAATGGATAGTCGGCACATGCTGTAAGCTGCTATATATCCCGCTAACAATCAGTATGATTACAAACAGGAACGACCATCTGGAAAACCTTTGAATGATTGACCAGTAATATGTTTTCTTATCTTCTTGGACTGGCTGCCGATCAGCAAGCCCAGGTAAAATCACCAATAAGGCCATAAGTCCGCCGAGCCATAAAGCCATGGACAATAAATGGAGGAAGTCCATCAAAACGGCCAGAACCTGATTAGGGACGGCTGCCGTATGTCCAGTTAAAGCCTTACAAACCATCAAGCCGGCTATTATTATGATAGTAAGGAAAGGGAGTGATTTAATCAGTGAGTTTTCGAGCATGAAATAAATCACTAAAAACAGAAGAAGCAACATTAGAATTTCAACGATCCAGATGGTTCCAAAGTTTGTAGCATTCAATACTTCTTTTATATAACTCACATTAAATGCATCGGTCCAACCTACGCCAGCGTCAATCGTCACCTTTAAAGGCAGACTGAAGAAAATGGAAAATGCTAAACCTGCATATGAAAGCCAAAGGTATAGACTGGCTCTTCGGCTGGCTTCAAAAAGGCGGGAATCCTTCATTAACGATAATTGGAAAAAAAGGATTCCGGTTAGGGCTGCGAAGCATATGTATTGAAGACTTTGCAGGAAAACGTTGATGAAATTCGGAAAACCTGCATTCACATCGGAATTTTCTTGGTCTGATAGACCCGCTGAATCTCCGAATTGAAAGGGAATTGTCCCTTCAATGGGGTGACCATCACTAGAAACCACTCTCCATTTTATGTAGTAAATCCCTTCATCGATAGTGCCTTTCCACTTAGCTACCAGTATTTTTTCACTTTGTTCCGAGATTGTACTGTCTTGAATTTTAATTTTATCCCCATCTTGGCTGAATACCTCAAGCGAATGGAAAGCTGGTTGTATATTTTCACTGAATTGAATGCTGATCTTTTCAGGAAGAGTATCCATCGCTTCATTCGGGCTGGGATTAGAGCTTATTACAGTAGCATGACCAGAAGCCATTGCCGGATATAAAAGCAAACTGAATAGGCTGAATACCAGCCATAAATAATTTTTCATCGTGGTGTGCCATCACCCTTTCATCAGGTTATGTAAGCTTATTATAAAAGGAAAATGTGAAAAAACAGTGAAAATAAATTAGTTATCTAAAGGCAGTTTAAGAGGTTCGCAAGAAAAGTGATAACAATAAGGTTAGATTGGTCTGGCTTCCACCATAATAGCCATTAAAACAATTGGTGGTAAAAATTGGTATGTAACCCCTTCAGTTTTTACCTAAAGAATCAAGCTATATACCCCATTAAGAAATAATTAAGATTTATTTGGTAACCTGACCCTATCATGTTTACAGGAATTATAGGGGGGGATAGGCTTTGCTAAATAAGGGGCTAAAAGAAAAAAGTGTGAAGGTGATTTTGGTTGGTTCCCTTGTGGGGATGGGAGCATCCACTTATATGCCCGTGGTAGAGGCTGCGGAGGGTCCTTCTGTTCTGCAGGAAGAGGCCCAAACGGTAAATAGTCTTTCAAAGTTAGAAATAGAAGGTTTGGCACTGGATCAAAAATTTTCAGAGAGTGTACACGACTATAGTTCAACAGTGGGGAATGATGTGGAAAAGATTACCTTGATTGCAGAGAGTCACAATGAGAATGCAGCCATATATGTGAATGGCGTCAAACTGACAAATGGTGAGGTGAAGGACTTAACTCTTCAAACTGGCATGAATACTTTTGAAATCACCGTGAGTGATGGAATAAATGAAACGGTTGCATATACCGTCAAGATCGAAAAACTTGAAAGTGATGATAACCTTTTAACTTCGATTGGATTATCAAAAGGCTCGTTAACATTCGATTCTAATGTGACAGCTTATAATGCTTCAGTTGAAAATGAAGTCAAGTCCGTTACGGTGGCCCCGACATTGAGTGACAGTACCGCAAAAGTAAAGGTGAATGGAAAGGATGCAACCAGCGCAGGTGTAAAGGTTACCCTTCCAATCGGTAGGACGACAGTGAGGATTATCGTTACAGCGGAAAATGGAGATGAAAAAACATATACGCTCACGATTACACGGGCCGCAGCCAAGATAACTGAATCGAAGGATAAAGATGCCCCTAAAGATGATGAAGTTCAAAAGGAGCCCACAAAAGGAGCAAGTGAGGCTCTGCCTTCCTCCGACAAGGGGAATAAATCATCTTTAACTTTTACTGCTGAATCCTCCAATAATCCAAAAACCAAGCAGTGGCAGCCAAGTACCGAAAGCACAGCAGCTTGAAAGTATTTCAACACAGAAACCGAAAACGGATTCTGTAGAGAAGGTACCGTCAACCGATTCTTTAAGTCAAGAAGGCAATAACGCCCCAGTGTTGAACAATGTGACAGTATCATCCGGAGTATGGAACAAACCTTTTGATTCGAATGAGCATACATATCATATCGAGGTCGATAATGATATTGCTTCAGTCGAAATGAATGCAACGACAAGTGCTAGCGGAGCCAAGATTGAATATGACGGTGAGAGCAGTAAAAAAGTGAAGATCAAAGATAAAGAGAAGACGGCCATTTCAGTTACAGTTTCAAAGGATGGGGAACGCCGTACTTATGTCCTTGTTTTCGAAAAGGATATGGATTTGGAGATGGATGAGGAAGAAACCGTAGATGATATCAAAACAAAAGAGGCGGAAGTTGAGGCAACGCAAATGAGTACAGCTGGAAAAGAGGATACAGTTACTTCCAATAAGATTGGAGGTCCGAGAATACTTGGGAACCAACCTGATGAGTCCGTGTCATTCTGGGGGAAAATCAAGGATTTCTTCACCTCTCTATTTTAATTTTATCAAGGGATGGTTCTGAATCGCAAAAAAAAGGACAAGATTAAGGCTTGTCCTCTGATTTATATTTATATGGGCAAAAGGATTTGGACCTCGGTTCCATGGTTTGGTTCGCTGTTAAAGTGGACCTTTCCCCGATGCGCCTCAATGATTCGGCAGCTGACTGTCAATCCTAACCCTGTTCCTTTTTCTTTAGAGGAATAGAAAGGTTCTCCAAGATGCTTTAACCGTTTTTTTTCTATTCCGCTTCCATTATCTTTGATGGTAATGGAAAGGTTATTGTCCTTGCGCTCAAAATCAATCCAAATGTGATCGGCGGATGCCTCCATTGAATTCTTGAGCATGTTTATGAATACTTGTTTTAATTGGTTTCCCTCACATAATAGAAGCGGTATTTCGTTTTTTACAGAAATTGATATTTGGGTGGGGTACGAGTCCGCCTCTGGTTTCAACAAGGTTTTGACATCATTCATCAGTTCAATGATTTGATGCTTGCTGAATGGAAGTTCCTGTGGTTTTGCCAGAACGAGTAACTCGCTTACAATAAGATTGATCCGGTCCAATTCACTTAACATAATCGTGTAGTATTGTTCATAGGGATGGTCGCTCTTTTTAAGTAGCTGGACAAAACCCTTTAAAGAAGTCAACGGGTTTCGTACTTCGTGGGCTACACTTGCGGCAAGTTCGCCGACTATCGACAATTTTTCTGTTCTTCTTAAGCGTGCTTCGGTTTCTCGAATTTGAGTGACTTCTTTAGCATAAGTGATGATCCCGACCAAATCCTCGCCAACCATCATCGGGACAAACGTACAAGAAAGTAAGATGGACTTCCCGTACTTCGTTAGGAATTCTATATCTTTCCCTTTCTTAATCCCCTTATGGTTTTCGATGACATATTGGCAAGATGTACGGATCAGTTCCGCATCTTCTGTAGTAAAGTTCAATTTAATGAATGAGGCTCCATGTATTTCTTCCTGTTGAAAGCCTGTTACCGTTTCAAACCTTGGATTTACGGTCGTGATCATTCCATTTAAATCAAGCATCAGCATCGGATAAGGGTTGTGTTCAAACAATGATTTATAACGTTGTTCACTATCGAATAATTGATTCTCAGCGACAACCCTTTCAGAAATATCCCTGCCGATGACTACTAAGCCTTTTCGTGAACCATCCTCATTGAACAGGGGAACTTTGATCGTATCAAAGGTCTTGTGATTGCCGTCGGGAAGAGGGATGATTTCCTCACACCTTGTAATTTCCCCTTTTACCCACGTTTCTTCATCGGAACCTTCACAGTAGATCAACGACTCTTTATAAAATTCGGAGTATTCTGCGAGTTCGCTGTCTTTTTTTCCCTTATAATCTACATGCTCCAACTGAAATAATTGTAGCCCGAAGGTATTGGACTCAAGCCATCGGCCATCACCATCCTTGAAGTTAACGAAATCCACCATTGAATTGATGAGTGTGCGCCGGCGTTGTTCCGCTTCTTTTAATTGTTTGAATTCTTCCCTTTTAGCTAAATAAAGAAATAAGATCAAGCCTATTGATAAAAGGAAAACAATGCCTTCCACTCTCTGAAGTTGAATGAAGACCTCTTTGTTATGGATATTTGTAGTTAAAAAAAAGTCGAACACGACTAGTGTAAGAATCCCGGATAGGATATATATTGCTAAGATGGAGCGTTTGGACATGGAGATTCTCCCTGATTTTAAGACATTTCAAAGGTAAAATTACATACACATTTTAACAAACTATCGGAAAAAAATATATGCAGAATCCTAAATAAAAAAACAGGGACCAATGTGGGTCACCTATTTTTTCTGAATAAGGTTAGGTTCTTTTTCTTTTTTGCACGCTTATAGATAATGAAAAATAATAAGAAGAGGAGTGCGAGTGCAACTAGCGTGTATTGGTTCATTTCAACAGATAGGAGTCCATATGGAATTAACGATAGAAAGAAAAAGTATATCAGGTTGCCAAGTGCCGTCGCTAATAAAAAATCCTTGAAAGTGACGGTGCTGACTCCAGCAGCCAAGTTAATTAAACTTGTTGGGATAAGTGGGAAAATCCTGCCTGTAAACACGTACATGAAGCCATGCTCCACAACAGTTTTTTGCCATTTCCCCCCCATCTTCTTTAAGAGAAGTTCCTGAAACCAATTTCTTGCAGCATAAAAAATGAATCCTGAAGCAACGACACTTGTAAACCAACTCCATAGGTAGCCATATATGAATCCGAATATCGTGACATTGATAGTCAGAAGCAAAATTAAGGGGATGATTGTAAATGAATTTTGGACAAACATCAATACGAATGTCACAATAAAAGTGAGCAAAAGGTTTTCCTTCAATATGCTAATAACTGAATCCAAGTCACTTTTCCAAATCAAAGTAAATAATTCTGCATTTGAAAAAATAAATAATGCAATTACCAGTAGACCGGTTAAGGTCAGGACTTTTTTCAAAGGGTCACCACCATTCTGACTAATAGTTTATCATTTTTAAGTTAATTGGTGAAAAAAGAGCTGTCGCATGATGCAGACAGCTCTTTTACATTATAGTGGGTTCATGAAGCGAAGATTCCTTTAAAGCCACTTTTCAAACTGAATTCTTTTGTTCATTCCATAAATGATTGGCGCGCCAATCAAGAGGACAACGAATTCACCGACAGCCGTGGTCATCCAGCTTAACCAGAATGGTAAGCCAAAGGCAAGGTTCAGTTCAATGGCAATTAAAAACATTGTGAACGTGAAAAAGATGATCGTGGCGATCATCCGCCCTTTAATGCCTTTTATGAACCGCGAAACAAAAATGACAAGCAGCAAGGCGAGTACGGATTGCCCCACCCCAAAAATTAAATCATATGGAACCATCGGTGAAAAGAGCAGATTCGATATGAAGACGCCGCCGACAATACCATAGATATATTTTTTATTGAATACAATAAGATGGTTCAACATTTCCGGTACACGAAATTGGAACATCTCAAAAGCTATTGGTTTAAACACCAATGAGACCGCCACATACAAGGCAGCCAATAACCCGTTTATCACGAGTGTACGAACATTCATTTTACTCTCTCCCTAGTTTTTTATCGTGGGATGGTTACGAACCACGTATAGGCGTTTGCCCGATGATTAATAGTATCCCAAGTAAGCTTGTTTCGTCAATTTGTAAAGAATGGTTTTAATTTATAGGTTTTCAAGCATCCATAGGATTTTGATTTATGGCAATGAAGGATGATATTATTTTTATATGTACTTCAAAGGAGTGAATATAATATGTCTATCGCGATTGTCAAAAGCCATTTTAAACAATGGGATCGGGAAGGCGATGTAATGGAGTTCGAAACATCGAGCGCTACGGTGAGTGAGGCTGCAGAAACCATCGGCGTTATCCCAGCGAGGATCGCTAAAACTCTTTCCTTTAGGGGGGAAGGTGATGATGCGATTTTGGTTGTAGCGGCTGGGGACGCAAAAGTGGATAATAAGAAATTTCGGCAGATGTTCGGTTTCAAGGCACGGATGCTGTCACCCGAGGAAGTGTTTGAGCAGACCGGCCATGCCATCGGAGGAGTTTGTCCGTTTGGTCTGGCTAACGATCTAGCTGTTTTTCTTGATGTATCAATGAAGCGCTTTGAGTCATTGTTCCCGGCATGCGGCAGTACGAACTCTGCAATAGAACTTACACCCACGGAATTATTTGAATATTCAGGAGCAAAGGATTGGGTGGATGTTTGCAAGGCTTGGAATGAAGAGGGGAATGAGGAAACGGCAGCAGGTAATGCAGTGGAAGGCTTTTGATTAATGGTACCAAAAAGATCCACATGAATGGGATAAAGTCCACTTGGGTGGACTTTATTTGTGGGGGCCGTATGCATTATATCGGTCAATAATTTTAAAGCGGAAAATCGTGCAGAAAGTGTTCCTGAGCGGAGGGTGAAAGATGTTAAATGGAAGCCAAAGAAAAAGCAATAGCAGCTATCTTAGTCTTAAAACTCTTTATGAAGAAAATATCACGGTTAAGAGCATAGCCCAGGAGCTTGAGTTTTGCCATACAAACGATCTGGCGCTGGATATTCGGAAAGCATTGGAAAAAAAGAATTTTGATATATTGGCAGTGCAAGATCAAGGGGAAATCATCGGATATATCGAAAGGGAAGAACTGGGTGAAGGGAGCATTTCGGAATATTTGAGAAACTTTTCACCAAGGGAAATGGTTTCGGATTCAACCCCTTTAATCCAGCTGCTCCATATTTTCAAGAATAAAACAAGGGTCTTCGTATTAGAGAATAATTCAATTAAAAAGTTGATTACCCATGCCGACCTTCAAAAGCCTCCAATCAGGATGCTGATATTCGGATACATTACCTTATTGGAAATGAGGATGAGCGATATCATCATGGATAGATTCGGCGACGGAAGCTGGCATCCAATGATCAGCGAAGACCGTTTAGAAAAGGCAACCGAATTATATAGGAGGAGAATCGATAAAAATGAGGATATCAATTTAATAGAGTGCCTGCAAATCAGTGATAAATTCGATATCATACATAAGGATGAAGAATTGAGGTGCTTCTTCCAAATCCCTTCGAAAAGTAAAGGGAAGAAGGATGCGAATGCCATCCGGAAATTACGGGATAAGATTTCCCATGCAAATGAACTGGGACTGGACATGTCGTGGATGGAAATCATTGAGGTTGTCGAGTCCTGTGGGCAACTGCTCGAAATCTCTGAATCCTATCAGTATGAAAAATAAGGATCCGGCTATCATGCTGGTTCTTTTTAATGTTTAACTCCAGACAGAAAAAAACTGCCCATATCAGGCAGTTTCCCCGAAAACTCAAAACTCCGGCAGTTGATCCAGGTTATTTTCTTTTATCCCATCAGGCTCACTCCGCAATATATCACGTCCATATTTATGAAAGACGTCAACATTGGCCAGGATGCCTGCTTTGGCTTCCGAAAGGGCAGTGGGGTAGTCGAGTTCGCGGCCGGAGTTGGTCTTGATGGCGATAATATTGTCCTCTTCATTTTTCCTTACGGCGATGATTTCTTCTTTTCCTGCTGAATCAAGTTGGTTTGCTTGCGGTGTTCCCTGCTGTTTATAGGATTCATAAGCTTTTTCAAATTGGTCCATGTTTTGGACACCTCCCATTTATAGGGTGAGCTATTTTTTCTGCAATATACAAACCGGATTTCGTCCAACTTGGGCCGTTAATTCGTCCAAATGGGCCGAATTTTCGGCACTTTTTTAAATTGGATGCTGTCGTCTTGGCCTTTTTGCATTGGCATGGCACTTGCATCTTGTATAAGTGGAGTAAGAAATAATATCAACTTAATTAAGGGAGGAATATGAATCATGAATGTAAAACAAGGGGCTAGCACTGTAAATGCAAAACAACAGGTCAAGACAATGAAGGCAGCGGTCGTCAATGAATTTAACCAAAAACTTGAGATAAAAGAAGTACCCATCCCGGAATTGGATTATGGTGAGATATTAGTGAAAATTAAAGCATGTGGCGTGTGTCATACCGATTTACATGCGGTACATGGCGATTGGCCGGTAAAGCCCAAGCTTCCGCTTATCCCCGGACATGAAGGTGTAGGCATCATAGAAAAGGTGGCAGAAGGCGTAACTTCCTTGAAGGTCGGTGACCGCGTTGGGATCCCATGGCTTTACTCGGCCTGTGGCGATTGTGAGTATTGTTTGACTGGAAGGGAAACGCTTTGCTTGGATCAATTGAATGCAGGCTACTCCGTGGACGGGGGGTATGCGGAATACTGTAAAGCACCTGCCAAATATGTGGTGAAGGTTCCTGAAGGGCTTGACTTTGCGGAAGTTTCACCGATTTTCTGTGCAGGCGTAACGACTTATAAAGCGCTTAAGGTATCAGAAGCAAAACCTGGTGATTGGGTAGCGGTTTATGGAATTGGCGGATTGGGACATGTTGCCCTTCAATACGCGAAAGCGATGGGCTTTAATGTCATTGCTGTCGATATTCAAGATGATAAGCTTGATCTGGCGGCGGAACTGGGGGCGGATTTCACGGTTAATGGGCTTAAGACTGATCCTGTACAAGCCATTAAGGATAAAGTTGGCGGTGTGCAAGCAGCCATTTCTGTAGCGGTTACGAAAAAAGCATTTGAACAGGCTTACAGTTCAGTCAAGAGGGGCGGGACACTGGTCGTAGTCGGATTGCCGAATGATGAACTTCCGATCCCGATTTTTGATACGGTACTAAATGGGGTAACTGTAAAAGGGTCAATCGTCGGGACGAGAAAAGATTTACAGGAAGCTGTTCAATTTGCGGCTGAGGGTAAAGTCAGAACGAATATAGAGACGAGGAAACTTGATGAAATCAATGATGTGTTTTCAATGATGGAAAAGGGAGAAATCAATGGACGCATCGTATTGACGCTAGAATAGTAACAGAGGAGGATGCCCTGGAACGGGGCATCCCCCTTTTTTTTATGTCTGGTTCTTCTCATTTAATATATAGCGTAATTTCCTTATGGATATTTGCAAGCGTTTGGCTGCTTCATTCCGGTTGCCGTAGGTTTTTTGCAGTGCCTGCATGACGAGTTCCTTTCCAATTGTGGATTGAAGCTGTTTGATTTCCGTAAGGATTTCTTCTAGCATCAGTTCATCTTTCTCATTAAAGTCGGCCACCAGCTTTTTTCGCCACTCTTCAAGAAGGTTTTCAGTTGTCTGAATCTCATTCGGACGCTCTTTCTTCTTCGGAGTGACCTGGCTGTTAGATAGCGAGATATCATTGGCTGTTATTTCAGACTTATGGTCTGCAAGAGTTAGCGTGCGCATGACCACATTAGATAGTTCGCGTATGTTGCCTGGCCAGTTGTATTGTTGTAATTTTTCAATGGCTTCATTGGAAAAAGAGATATCTCCATGACCATTTCTCTCAATCAAGTGACGGACAAGCAAGGGAATATCCTCTTTTCGGTTGCGCAAAGGCGGGATATCCAGAGTCACGACGTTCAGTCGGTAAAATAGGTCTTCCCGGAATTTATTTTTGTCCACTGCCTGTTGCAGGTTTTCATTGGAGGCCGCCACTAACCGGGCGTTCGTCCGTAATGTCCCGCTGCTGCCAACCCGCATGAATTCCCGTGTTTCCAACACTCGTAGCAATTTGACTTGAATGGCGGGACTCGCATCCGCAATTTCATCAAGGAAAAGCGTACCATTCCCTGCAATTTCGAAAAAACCCTTTCGCAACTGGGTAGCTCCGGTGAAAGCCCCCTTTTCATGGCCGAATAATTCGCTTTCAAGCAGGGATTCAGAGATCGCTCCACAATTGATGCCGATAAAAGGTTCATGGTTTCGGGGGCTGGCTATGTGGATGAAACGTGAAAGCACTTCTTTGCCGCTGCCGGTTTCTCCTTCAATTAATACATTGACTGATTTTTGGGCAACCTTGAATGCCGTTTCAATCAAACTCTTCATTAAAGTACTTTCACCGACAATCAATCCTGATTCCTCGGCTAGCTTATGGATGAAATGTTGATTCAAATCTTCATTTTCATTCAATAGGTTGTCAATTTGATTTTCCAATACTTCAATATCCACAAAGGGTTTTTCCATATAATCACTCGCGCCAAGTTTCATTGCATCAACAGCGGTCTTGACGGTGCTGTATCCGGTCATGATCAGTACCTTGCAACGCGGCTGTAGTTGTTTTAGATGTTGCAGAAGGGAAAGGCCATCACAATCCGGAAGCTTCAGGTCAATCATTGCTACATCAAAACGCTGCTGATTCCAATCGATTTCATAAAAAACCTTTCCGCTATTCACAACTTGTACGAGGTAACCTTTCATCGTAAAAAGGCGGGATAGAAAAGTCCCAACTTCTTTCTCATCGTCTACCACAAGTAAATTGATCAACTTATCATCGCCTTTCCTCTTCTGCTTGCAAGGGAAGCCTCAGGAAAAAAGTGCTTCCTTGTCCTGATTTGCTCAAAACGTCGATCTTGCCACCATGGTCTTTGGCGATTCCAAGGCTTACGGACAGCCCCAAACCTGTACCTTTTTCACGGTCTTTAGTTGTATGAAAGGGATGGAATATGAAGGGTAGGCGTTCTTTTTCAATCCCCGTTCCATTATCAGTCACCTGTACCACCATGAACTTGTCTTCTGAATAGGTAGTGATCGAAATCGATTTTTCCGATGGAGAGGACTCATCCAATGCGTCCTTGGCATTCAATAACAAGTTGATGATGATCTGTTCTATTTGAGGTTGGCTGCCCTTTATGAAGGGAAGGTCTTCCTTAAGGGAAAGATGAAGGGAAATTTGCTTCTTCCCCAGTTGAAACTTCAAAAGGTTCAGAACCTGATGAATGGCTTCGTTAATAGAGTAATAGTGGAATCTATACTCATCCTGCCTCGAAAAGGTAAGCAGGCTTTTCACTATTTGCCTGCATCGGTCCCCACAAATCTTAATATCGTTCAAAAGCATATAGTCCAGATTGTCCTGGGGAGTTTTCCGTAATAAAATCTGGGAGTTACCAAGAATGGCCGTTAAGGGGCTATTCAATTCATGGGCAATCCCTGCTGCCATTTCACCGATCGCCCCAAGTTTACCGGCATGCAATAGCTGGACCTCCATCTGTCTTCTTTCGGTGACATTTTTATAATAAGCAATGACCCCATAGACTTGATGCTCCTTATTCTGAATCGGGTAGGCATGCATTTCCAAGATGGTATCATGCTGAAGGAGTATTTCTTGAAATCCTGGCTTATTGAATGAAAAGGTATCTTGAATCAGATTTTGAGATTTTTCAATTAAAGGAACCAGGTCGGAAAAGTCCCTGGCAGAATCATTGGATTGATAGACGGTTCCTTTGTGATCAAAAACGATAATCATATCTTCAACTGCCTTGAACGTATCCTCCCACTCCTGCTTGGAATGAAGGACTTCCTTATAAAGCTGGGCATTCTCCAAAGTTAGTGCAAGCTGATTTGATAGTTGCTCAAGAAAATCCAGTTCATCTTTATGCCATGTTTTCTTATTCTTCCTGCCGAAAGTCCAAATTCCGATTTTTTTACTTTTTCCGTACAAAGGAACCAATAGAAGTGCTTCGATCTCAAGGGATAATAGTCGTTCTTTTTCTGGGAAGTCCGGTAACCGTTTAACTTCCACCTGAATGGGCTGCTTATCTTTCAGAGCAGACGAGAAACCCTGAAATGGGTGTAACGGGTTATTGGAATCAATTTCAAGTTCAAGTTCGCAGTGACCATTGGGGCAGATGTGAAGCAGGGCAGGTTCTTCCTCATACAATATGACAAAGTGACTGTCATCGAAGGTAATTAGCTGCTTGAGCTTTGCAATAACATTTCGGAGAATCTCTTGGATGTCGATGTCCATATTCATATTTTTAGTGATGTCATTCATAATTTCAAGCTGCATATTCTTCTTCTTCAGCTGATCCACAGTTTTCTTAAGTTCCGTGTAATACGTTTTTTTTGAAGATTTTACACCTGTCATTAAATCTATCAATTCAAGTTTGTTCATGTTTTCACCTCTTATAGGGCTGTAAGAAGCAGATGATTAATCTGTTCTAATGACATATCACGAGGATTTGTGATCATGCAGGCATCCTCAAGGGCAGTCATACCTATGGGATCTATCATTTCCTTTGTAATGCCGACATCACTTAAACTCTTGGGAGCCCCTATATCCTGGGATAATTCCCTTACGAAGTGAATGGCCGCCATTCCAGCTTGCTGCTCGGTCAATGCACGTGTATCGATGCCCATGATGTCTGCAATCTCACTGAATCGCCTTGGTGAGGCAATTCGATTGAACTCCATGACATGGGGAAGGAGTATCGCATTGATTTCCCCATGCGGAAGGAGGTACTTGCCGCCGATGGCATGTGAAATGGCATGGGCCGCTCCCAAAATGGCATTGGAAAAAGCTAGTCCTGCCTGCAGGCTTGCCATCGCCATCGCTTTTTTTGCTTCCTCATTATGCCTGGATGCAACAGAGGGGCGTAAGTGACGGGAAACGATGGAAAGCGCATTTTTAGCTTGGACATCGGTCAATGGTGTGGCAGCGATTGAAACGTAGGATTCAATGGCGTGGGTTAAAACATCCATTCCCGTAGCCGCGGTCAAATCCGGACCCAAGGTGGTTAAGGTACCGGGATCGACTATTGCAATATCGGGGACGAGTGATTTTGAAATGATCGTCATTTTTTTCTCGCGGAATGAATCGACAATCACCGAAAACTGGGAGACCTCTGATCCCGATCCGGCCGTAGTCATGATCATCACCATGGGTGGGAGGGGGGAGTGGACTTTATCAACGCCTTCATAATCACTGATGATGCCGCCATTCGTAGCTAAAAGGGCTACCCCTTTGGCGACATCCAAAGCACTGCCTCCTCCTAAACCAATGATGGCATCGCATTCTTGTTCATTAAATGTCAAACAGCCGGCTTCAATCTCCCTGTCTTTCGGGTTGGTCGTCATATCAATGAAGGTAGCAAAAGCAAGACCAGCATCTTGGCAGGATTTAATGACTTTATCTAACCAGCCAGCATTGGCCACACCAGAGTCGCTGACTATAAGCGCCTTTTTGGCACCCAACCGCAAGCAGGCCTCACCGGCTTGTTCAATCGAACCTTTTCCAAAAATCACTTCCGGCATCACAAATTTAGTTATCGACATCTTTGCGCCTTCTCCCTGTAAAAATTCAATCTCTTCTGTATTATTTTCCCGAAAAAGAGCGAAAATCCTGTTTGGATTCCAGGTATTTTTATATAATATGACAAAATATCAAATGGTGGATAACTTTCGGCACGTGTCAAACAGCCTGCGTATTTCTTTAATTTGTAAATTTGTTACTTTAGACATGCATTAATAGGGATAAACCTACCTAGTTAGTATTATCTATATATTGTAAAATTATGGAGGTAATCTATTAAACTGGGAGGCAATCTATGAAAAAACAATTTCTATCGATAACATTAATCGCAGCATTGACACTCGGGACAACTACCGCTTTAGCTACGCCGCATTCATCACAGGTGCAACAGGCGCCATCCACGGACAAGAAAGTCGTTAAGAAAATTAATGTCGACAAAATCTACAAGAATATTGAATACCTCTCACAAATACCTCGGGTGGCCGGTACGGATTCTGAGTATAAGGCCGTCCAATTCATCAAAAAGCAATTCAATTCTTATGGCTATGAAGCCGACATCGAAGAGTTCAATTTTTTATCTTATACAGACCCAAATCTGGTCAAACTGTCCGTTGCTGGATTTGATGGGGAAATCCAAGCGAACCATCTAACCTATTCAGTTAATGGGAATTTATCCGGTGAAGTGGTATACGCCGGTTTAGGAACGAAAGGAGAACTTGAGGAAACCGATGTTAAAGGGAAGATTGCCCTTATACAAAGAGGCAGCCTCACTTTTGCAGAGAAAGTATTGAATGCAGCAGAAAAAGGGGCAGCGGGAGTCATCCTGTTCAATAATGCCGATGGGGAATTAAACGGGACACTCGGAGGGGCTAATGACAAGTATATTCCATCTGTCACGATAACCAAAAAGGATGGAGAAGCCCTGCTGGAGAAATTAAATGCTGGAGCTAAATTTACAGCATCATTAAAAATTGAAGGAGCTTATTCCGGAGAGAAAACCTCTTATAATGTAGTGGCAACGAAAAAAGCAACCAAGAACATAAAAGCAAAAAAGAGCGATATCATTTATATTACTGGACATCATGATTCCGTCGCTGGAGCACCCGGAGCGAATGATGATGCATCAGGAACATCCGTCACCCTTGAACTTGCACGTGTGCTGAAGAATCTTCCTACAGATACGGAAATTCGCTTCGTCACCTTTGGGGCTGAGGAAAATGGATTGCTGGGTTCACAGCATTATGTGGACAATCTCTCTGATGATGATATCAAGCGGACGCTTGCCAACTTCAATCTGGATATGGTAGGAAGCCGGGACGCAGGAGATTTGGTCATTTTAACTAATGATGGAGAAATGAATCTTGTAACCGAGCTGGCTCAGGCATCAAGTGCAAGACTGAATGGCGAGCCGACTCCATATGGACAAGGCGGTAGAAGTGACCATGTATCTTTCGCAGAGGCTGGGATTCCCGCTGCATTATTCATCCATAGTCCATCAGAACCTTGGTATCATACTCCTGATGATACCATTGATAAAATCTCAAAAGAAAAGCTTCAAGATGTTGCTGAAATTGTCGGCACCGCTGTCTATGACCAAGCTAAAATCGAACCTGAAAAACCTGATCTCAATCATAAAAAAGGGAAAAAGGTGAAAGTTCCGCATTTATTTGACGAAAAGGAATTTAAATAATGCAGTAAATATTTAGAGGGTGCAGCCTGCACTCTCTTTTTATGTTTGAAAATGGAAATAAAGAGGTAAAAAGTCTATTCTGGAATTGGTGCGTGTGGGATGGATTCCCTAAACACCTGGCATAAATAGCTTATTTATCCCTATTTAACTCTAAGACTATAATCCTTATAATAAAAATTATGAAAAATATGACAGTCTGCATAATGAGAATAGTATGTTTGAGGTGATTTTTTTAAGTGTATGCAAATTCATTGAGTGAAATTCACTCTGCCCTATCCAGTAAAATGTCAAATGTGAATGAAAAAATTAATCGTTTGGAGCAGGCAAAAAGACAAATAAAAGACGAACAGAACGCTTGTCTGGGGGAAATTGCTAAAATTAAAAATCCAGACTTGGCAAAAAGCTGGACGGGAAACCGTGCAGAAGACTTTCAAGATGCCCGCAGTGATGCATACAAGGCAATGTCAACGATCATTCATGATGATTATGACGACTATCAAGAGAAAATCGACGGTAAAATCATGATGCTTAATATAGAGAAAAAGGCTCTGAGTGCAGCAGGTACGATAGCACATGAAGCGGATGTTCTTTTAGGCAAAGGAGAAGCCGTCATAGATCAATTGGAAAGCAAAATATCATATTTAAAAGGGTGGTTGTTTTAATGACGACAATCAAACTGAATCATCCTGCCGTAACGAAGCAAGTCGATCAAGTGAAGACGGCACTTGGTACAGTCACGCTTGGAAATTTGCCGGCAGGCGAGCTTGGCAACAATAAATTGGAATTCACATCAAAATGGATCGATCGCGAAACGAACCTAGAGAAGGTCTTTGAGCAATATATCAAAATCGTCCAGAAAAATGTGGAAGATACCCGTGCCAACATTGACTTATTAAAAGAACAGGATGAAGCCATCGCCCATACGTCTTCACATGGGTATCAGCGATGAAGATATATGAAGCCGAGACATTGACGGCCGCAACCAAGTCGCGCGCCAAGCAATATGAAGACCTAAAGAAGGAAGTCACAGCCCTGAAAAAGGAATTTCAGGGCATTGTTGGCCTAGATAACGAGTTCCAGGGAGCCGGTGCTACTGCCATCAAAAGCTTCTATGAAGCGCAAATCGAGGTGGCGGATGCCTGGATGGAACTATTCACGACCCAGATCAGTTTTTTGGAAGGCATTCCAGCCAGTCTGGAAGAAGCGGACCTCTCCGGAAAAACGGTGGTCGAGGTTCCCTTTTTAGTTGGTGAAGTCTCAAACGGAATCAACCAAGCGAAGTCGCTTGTCGATGAACAAGCGAACGATCTCCAAAGGATCCTGAACAGCATTGACGATATCCTGCCTCTTGATATGTTCGACCAAAAGGACTTTAATGAAAAAATCACGCTGGCCGGACATAGACTGGATGACACCGTGACAAAGGTCGAGAATGTCGACAGGCAATTGGTCGAGGAATATGATGTGTCCATCGGGCAGGAAAACGTGGCCGTTGGCCTCTTCCGTGCCTTGCTTGATGCCACCAAACAGGACGGCAACGTTTCGCCGATGACATTCAACCAATCGGCATTCAAGAGCAGTGACGTCTATCAAGTGAAGGATGAAGTCGCCGGTCAGATGAAAGACTATCAAACCTTCAAAAAGGAACAAAGAGAAGCCTGGAAAATCGAACAGGAAATGGAAGAACTCGAAAACCGCCCATGGTACGAAAAGGCCTGGGATACGACAAAAACCTTTACAGGGGAATTCACGGGATATTATGATTCAATCAGGACCTCGACCGGAGTCGATCCAGTAACGGGCCGCAAGCTGTCCGATGCCGAACGAATCGCCGCCGGAGCCATGGCCGCCGCTGGATTCATCCCCGTCGTCGGATGGGCCGGACGGGCCATCAAAGGCGGCAGCGCCATCTACAAAACGGCCAAAGGACTCAATGCAGCGGACCACGCTCTCGATGCCTATAAAACGACAAAAGGTTTTAGCCTCCTCCAGAAAACCGAATACGGGATATATGGGCTCCTCGCAGCCAACGGCCTCGGCGAAGCGGCCACAGGCAAAGACATGTTCGGCAACCAGCTAACCGAGGAACAGCGCCAGAACGGGCTGTTAATGGCACTTGGAATCGGTGGTGTGGCTGGTGCGGCTAAGTATGTGGATAGTCGACAGCTTAAAAATATTAGTGAACAAACAACTAACGGTAGAAAAGTTAAAACCCAATTTGACTCAAAAAAATTAAAGGACCTACAAGGCTTTAATATTAAAATAGATGATGTACTCAAAAATGTGGGCATGACCTCGTCAGAGTTTAAAGAATTAAAATTAAAATCGCATGATGAGTTAACGGATTTGGAAGTAGAAAAATTAAAAACAATTAGAGAAGCTGTTCCACCTATTACAAGGACAACTATTTTACAGAAAACCATTCCAGGGCAGGATATAGAAAAATACTTAGATGGCACATATTCTGAAATTGGAGGTTACGTTGCAAAAGCCGAAGATGTTCATGATATAAAGCTTTATGATGATTTCGTTGAAAGTTTGAGGTTAGATTATACGGATTGGAATGGGAAAAGACCATTTCCAGAAGGAGGAAGTACCTACGGTGTTATAAAATTTATGACACAAAAAGTAGATAATGTATATGTTCCATATGGGGAGAAATTTGGGGGCTTAAATACAGATGGTCCTCCATGTACACTAAACGGTTTTACGGGGTCTAGAAATGATAAAGTAATACCTGAATTTAAATTTGAAGGTAGATTCCTACCGAAAAATGGCGCAGAATTATATAAAGTTGAAAATGGCGAAGAAATATTAGTCGGGATTTTTGATGGTAGAGAGAAGAAGTTTACATCTGTAATATAAAACTAAGTAATGGAGGATATAAATGATAAGAAAAGGTGAGTATACTATATATAATGGGAAAGAATATAGGTTTATAGAATCAGATAAAGTAGAGTTCATTGAATTAATAAGCAATGATAAAAAGGATATGGACAATGGATTTACTCATTATAAGAATAATATTTACACAAAAATGGTTCATATAAATCAGGTTAATGAATTATTTTCTATAAATCCTTATGCCAAATATAAGGGGGAGATGTTTCCAGCATCTGAAGATGGAAAAACAGGTAAAGTGCTGTTGGATACAACCAACACTGAACTTGCCAAAAAAATGGATTTTGAAAGAACAGATAAATATATGTACTCCAAATATGTAGAATGGGATGAAGTTGAAATAATTGAGGAGAGGAAGCCCTATTCATTAGATTGATTCCTCGTTTAAAACGCCTTTAATATTTATTGAACTGTTCCCCTAATATGGACAATAGTAAAAGCCCCTTATTAGGGGCTTTTCTATATCTTATAACTAGAATCCAATTTTATAATCAATTCAATTTTTAGCTCCACTTTGCAACCAGCTAACCGAGGAACAGCGCCAGAACGGGCTGTTGATGGCACTCGGAATCGGCGGTGTGGCAGGTGCGGCCAAAGTCGCTGATAAAGTAGCGAGTGGTACAAAGTTCGTCCCTTACAGTAAGGAATTTGCGCAAAAGCAGGTTCAGTATGCAAAAGCTACAATAACAGACATAGCGAAATCCGGAAAAACCACGTTAAAAAATATAGGTGAAGCAATAGGTAAAAAAGCAATCCCTAAACGGATAAGTATGGAAAAAGTATCCCTCACAGGAGGACCAGCCCTTCGCCAAGTTATGATGGAAAAGCAGACAATTAAGGAAGCCTATCAGAAAAATCACGGTGAAGGATAGCAAAGTAGAGGGTGTTTCTGGGGAGAGTATTTCTAAGGGTACGAATGATCCTAAGTTTAAGAATGTTGGGGAGTATTTTAATAGTATCAATAATATTGGAAAACGAGATGATTTAACGAGTGAACAGAAGCTTGTAAAGATTCACGAAGCATATGCCGCATTAGAAGTAAAAGGTGATGTTACTGTTGTTAAAGGCACAAAATTCCTTCGTCCAGAAGGGTTTGGTCGAAATGGTAGAATGATTGTGGATTGGCCAGATAAGATGGGGTTTGTAGAAGAATCCATCCAGCCAATTGATAGAAATAGTCCGTTACCAGAAAGATGGGATAGAGTAGGTGGAAAAGGTGGAGAGGATTTCACCACTTTACCTCATAATGGTATTCCATACACATATGATCAACGTGCAATACCGTATATAGAAAACCCTGCTGCAAGGCACGTTGGGCATTTTAATAATGAATCTTATTTTGAATCTATTGATGCAGTCAAAAGTGGAAATCTTGAAGAGCTAAATCGAATTGTAGTGGCCAATGGAAGAACAGCAATTTCTGATTCAGAATTTGCTGATTTTAAGGCTTATTATGACGATTTCCAAGATAGAGTACAAAAATTTATTGGAAATACAGATACTACTTACGGAGTGAAAGGTACTGCTGCTTCCTGGACTAGTAGCTCTACAGGTGAGAAGTTAATGAATGGTGGAGCAGAACAAATTGTAACGCCATTAAATGGTGTGATGCTAGAGATTATAGGAATTATACCTAAATACTAGGAGGGCTAGACGTGACAAAACAAGAGTTCTTAAATAGATATGAAGCTGAAAAACTAAATATTGGTGAATATATTATGGTACTAGATACTATAACGGATGAGTCGCTAGTAATAGGATGTGCACATGATCAAGGAGTGTGGAAAGTTTATAAAACAAGAGAGAGAGGAGGTCACTATATAATTAAAGAAATTGCTAGTGAAAATGAAGCATTTGATTTTCTTTATGAGTTAATATTAAGTAGACATAACAGAATTAATAATTAAAATTTGCATTAGATGGGAAAGTGTAAAAACACCACTTATTATTCAATTTATATTTTGCATACAGGAATGACCGAACTTGTAGCAAAAACATGTACAGGTAATTGAAAAACAAAGCATATTTGAAGTGTACAAAAAAAGAAAAGGCCATTTTGAAGAATCGACTCCATGATGGTTGTACCATCATAAGCTAGTGTTTACACCGCCATATCTCGACAAGATAAAATAAGACACACGAGCTTAGGCGAGATGACATTTTATTGTATGGGGGGTACAAAGACAGGGAATGTATAGTAAACTAACGAATGCACACAAGCTCGTACGTTTTAAAGGTATTACTTGTCACGAGACACAAAAGCTGTCATATTGTTTTTACAATGCAATGAAACTTACAAACTTAAAACGAACATAGAAACTTAGAAAATATACAAACTTAAAGCACTTGATTGTCACTTATGGCAACGAGTGCTTTTTTGCGTTTTGATTTAGAAACAAGTAGGTACACGTATAATTTTATAAGTGTACTAAGTGTTAAATTTATACACTGTAATTGGCTTTATACAGTGTACGACACTACTAGAGAAAAAACGATATAAAAATTAAGGGTTGTATTATTTTTTGAAGTCATCATACAGTACGTTTTAACGGATTTACGTTACGAACACGTTATCCGTACTCCAAATATGTGGAATGGGATGAAGTGGAGATAATCGAAGAGAGGAAGCCCTATATATTAGATTAATTTCCCCGTTAAAAAGCCCTTGAGGTTAAGGGCCTTTTTTATGAGAGGTATCAAACTAAAGGCAACGAATCAGCCCCAGTTGATTCAGTAATGACAGTATTCTTCCGTTACCATATCGAGGGTCGAGAATTATAATAGCCTAAGCAGAGCCTGTGCACCTGTTAGGATAAGCCCTATGATAAAACCGCAGACAGCCCCGTTCACCCGAATCCATTGTAAATCTTTTCCTACACCATTTTCCATCATATCAATCAGCGTTTCGTTGTCTAGCTTATCTAAATTTTCTTGTACAAGATTGCCGATCTGAGTATGATTATTTTCAATGAGAACAGTAATTTGTTTCTGTATCCACTTATCGATGTGCGTGCTATTTTGTTTTATGTTGTCCAGTACGTGATGAATCATTGGAGTCAGATAAGTATCCATGAAATGTTCTTCTTCCACGAAATCCAATGCTTCTTGTTGAATTTGTTGTAGACTTCCCTTTATTGTCGCCTCAGGCTCCCATTTTGTCAGAAGTTGTTTTTTCCATTTTTCAACTTCTTCTAACAGTTCCCGGTTATGGTTAATGCCTTGTATCTCTTTCCTGATATATAAGATTAAAGCCTCTCTATTCGGTTCCTCCTCGTTTTGTAAATTATTTACGACACTTAATAGCAGGTTTTGGATGATATTCCCAAGTTTCTCTTCGTTAAGTAGACTTTGAATGGATTTAACGGCGAACTGAAGCATACCTTCCAGTTCAATCTTGCTTAGTACATCCATGGAAACAGTGCCAAGTCGGTGACTGGTTTCTTTTTTTCCTAACCAATCTTCAGCTTTTTTCAAAACATGATCCAAAGCCTTCTTATCAAACTCTTCGTTAAGTAACTCTGAACTTACTAAATGTAGAATCTTGCTCATGTCTATGCTAGAAAGTGATGCTTTAATTTTTTTTGCAACGAAAGGTGTAATCTTTTCTATATCTATATAACCAATCATTTGCTTTATTAGTTTAATCAGGACTTTTCTAAAAGTATCACTTTGAATCTCTTTTCCTAAAATAGGGATCAATTTTTCAGTAAAAGGAATATGTTTTACTTTGTCCTGAATACTTTCCTTAGAAAGCCAGTCGTTCTTTAACATCGAAACAAGTGCATTTGTCATTCTTTTACGATTGTTGGGCAAAAGCGCAGTATGGGGGATTGGTAATCCAAGCGGATGGCGGAATAATGCAGTGACTGCAAACCAATCTGCCAATCCGCCGACTAAACCAGCCTCAAACCCTCCATGTAATAAATCTAAAGGCAATGAACCTTGAAATGGAGTGGTTGCAATATAACCCGCCCCCATGATAATTAGTGAATATCTAGCTATTTTTCTTGAAGATTTTATTTTTGGTGACATTATATTCCCTCATCCTTAAAATGATAGTCAATTACTATAATCCGAATCATTAGCAAATTTAATAACTCATCTAGTAGTATAGCAGGTAGTTCAAAAAAATAACCACAACAAGGCAGTAAGTTCATTAATTGGGGAATGGGAAAATCACTTATTAGACCACAATCATTGATGTTTTCCTTTGAATTTCAAAGGTGCGGATGGTTGATTCACAATAAAAAAAGCCGATTTATTCAATCGGCTGTTTTATTCATTTAATGAAAATAGTTTTTGGTTCATCTCCAACATATTATGATGCGTCTGTTTTTATCGAATTATTTTTATCGGTGCCTACATTTTTTTTATCTTTCATGAGACTGAAGATATAGGCCAGAACGGAACCTGATATGTTATGCCAAACACTGAAGATGGCACTTGGAACAGCGGCCAAAGGCGAGAAGTGGGCTGTTGCTATGGCTACACCTAAACCAGAGTTCTGCATACCGACCTCCATTGCAACAGCTTTCTGTTTAGCTAAATCCATCCCGCATAAACGAGCAAAGAAGAAGCCGAGTAAAAAACCAAGAACATTATGAAGAACGACTACTGCAAAAATCAGCAAGCCTGTTTTAGCCAGCTGATCTTGGCTGCCAGCTACTACGGCAGATACGATCAGAACGATGGAAATGACAGATACTAGAGGTAAAGCCTTTGCACCGGCCTCTGCCTGTTTGCCGAAAAACTTTTTAACAAGAAATCCTAGTATCAGTGGGATAATCACCACTTGAATGATAGAAATGAATAATGACCCAATACTGATGTTGACCCATTTACTTGCCAAGAGCAGAATAAGCAGGGGAGTTACGATAGGCGCTAGAATAGTGGAAACAGAAGCAATGGCAACTGCAAGCGCAACATTTCCTCTCGCAAGAAACACCATGACATTTGAAGCCGTTCCACTAGGGCAACATCCTACCAAAATAACACCAACAGCCACTTCTTTGGGCAAATCGAACCCTATTGCTAATACAAATGCCAATAATGGCATAATGATAAAATGTCCTGCTACCCCTAGTGCCACTTCTTTCGGACGTCGGAAAACTTCTTTGAAATCCGATGTTGATAATGTAAGTCCCATGCCAAACATGACAATTCCTAATAATGGAACAATATAGTCTCCAATCCATACAAAATGATTAGGTAAGATATACGCAATAACTGCAAATATAATGACCCATAAGGTAAATGTTTTACCAGCAAATCCGCTGATTTTCTCTACTACTCCCATAGTGACCTCCTAGATGTTTTAAAATAATCCCATTATAGTTTATATTCAGAATATTTAAAACCCTTTTGAGAGAAAAAAATTCAATACGGCTGAACTAGTGTGAATATGACGATTCACTATAGGAAAAAAGCGGACAGGGTTTTAAGATTCTGTCCGCTTTTGACTTTATTTTTTTTAAAAAATAAGAGGGTGCTGTATATTAGTGGCAAACTAGTTTATAAGGAACCGGAAATTGAATTAGTATTTGTTGTTTTACAGGTTTAATTATTGCTATTGTATGTTTAGCCAGGGCTATAAAAGAAGTGGAGATGTGGTTTCTTTGATACATATATTAATTGCGGATGATGATCGGCATATTCGGGAGTTGCTTAAATTTCACTTAGAAAAGGAAGGGTACATGGTATCTGAAGCGAAGGACGGGAATGAAGCTTCCATGATACTGGAGAAGGAACGGATCCATCTGGCCGTTGTTGATATTATGATGCCGTTTAAGGACGGACTGGATCTTTGTAAGGAAATCCGGGATCAATATGATCTGCCGGTCATTTTATTGACAGCTAAAGATCAACTTATCGATAAGGAAAAGGGGTACTTTGCGGGTACGGATGATTACCTCGTAAAGCCATTTGAGCCACGGGAACTTCTATTTCGGATAAAAGCGCTATTGCGAAGGTACCGAATGGTGAATTCTGAATCCATTTCATTGAATCAAACGGTCATTGACCGTAAAAGTTATGAGGTGCGACTAAATGGGAGTACGCTGCTCCTACCGCTTAAGGAATTTGAGCTGCTGGCTCAGCTGGGGAGTTTTCCTGATCAGGTCTTTACGCGTGAGCAGCTTATTGAATTGGTGTGGGGTGCTGATTTTGAAGGGGATGATCGGACGGTTGATGTCCATATTAAACGGTTAAGAGAACGTTTTGCCGGGCGGACCAATGATTTTGTTATAACGACAGTCCGTGGCTTAGGTTATAAACTGGAGGTCAACAAGAAGTGAAAACACTCTATTTCAGGATAGTTATTCAAACCATTTTGATCATGGTGCTTGCCAGTGTCATCGCCTTTTTGATTTCCAATGTCTATTATCATCAGGTTCAAAAACCCAACAATGGTGAGAAGATAAAGAAAGTTGCAAGTGATATCGTCTCCTTATATGAGGAAAATCCTGATCAGGATATTGATGCGTATTTAAATCATATTGCAGGATTGCACTATCAAATGTATCTATTTAATGAGCAGGGTGAAGGAACTTTATATGGTGAGCCGTTTCGGGAAACTGGTTTGGATCGAGATACGATTTCCGGTGTTTTGAACGGGAAGACCTATCAAGGGATAGCCAATTATAATAATGGGTTATTTATTACCGGATTTTTTGAAGATGTATTGATTAATAGCATTGGGGTCCCATTGAACGTGAATGGCGAAAAACATGCATTGTTTGTAAGGCCGAATATAGAGCTGCAGTTTGGTGAATTCCGCTTTTTTCTTGCAGTTTTGCTTGTTCTCACGCTCCTTCTCAGCTTTTTATTTGTGATCATTAACACGCGTTTCATCGTTAAGCCAATTACGAAATTAACGGAAGCTACAAAGAGGATTGCCGATGGAGATTATAGTAGTGAATTGAACGTTACCCGCAGTGATGAAATTGGAGATTTGGCCCAAAATTTCTCGAAAATGACTCAAAGCATACAGCGGTTAGATGATATGAGGCAGGAGTTCGTATCGAATGTATCTCATGAAATTCAATCTCCGCTTGCATCCATCCAAGGTTTTTCTCAAACCCTCCAATCGGAAGAATTAACAAAGGAACGAAGAAATCAGTACTTGTCCATTATTGAAAAAGAAAGCAGGCGCATGTCGTTGTTAAGCAAACAGCTGCTCCTGCTTGCTTCGTTGGATAAAGAAGAAGATCCGCTGCAACGGTCCAATTTCGATTTAGCACAACAAATACGGCAAGTGTTGTTCATGCTTGAATGGAATTGGCGGGAAAAGGATATGGTGATCGAAATGGATTTGCCTTCAACCCTCATTTCTGCAGATGAGAAACTTTTAAATCAAGTATGGACGAATTTGATAACCAATAGCATAAAATACTCGGAAAACGGCAGTTCTATCGATATTCGGGTTAAAAGAATAGGCAGTGCTGTTGAAGTGATGATCGCGGATACGGGCATGGGAATTCCAGTAGAAGACCTCCCTTATATCTTTGATCGCTTTTATAAAGTCGACAAAGTGAGGAACAGGAGTGAAACAAGCAGCGGATTAGGACTTTCGATTACGAAAAAGACGGTTGAACTTCATGGGGGAACGATCGAAGTTCAAAGCGAACTTAGTAAAGGGACCACTTTTTATATACGGTTACCCCTTATGTAATCAATTGTTCATCTTCCATTCATATTGATTGTTTACAATCGGTTCATACCGATTCTAGTAGGACTTGATCGGTAAACAAAAGGAATGGGAGATGAAATGATGTTTTTGGCATTACGTGAACTAAAGCATTCAAAGTTACGTTATCTGCTGATTGGACTGATCATGGTATTGGTCGCTTTGCTTGTCTTTATCATTTCCGGATTAGCTAATGGACTTTCTTCAGATAATGCTTCATCCATACAAAACATGAAGGCCGACTATTTCGTTATGGAGCATGAGTCTAAAAATAAATTGAACCGATCCATCATATCCATGGAAAAGCTAGATGAAATCCGTGCCTCGTCGGATGTTAAAGCAGCCGAAGGTCTGGGGCAAATGATGATCACATTGAATAAAATCGGCTCATCGGAGAAAACGGATGTCACCATTTTTGCGACCGATGCCAGTGGAATGTTAGCACCGAAGGTCATAGAAGGAACGAACTATGACAATAAGAAACAAGGTGAAGTCGTTGCAGATCGTTCTTTAAAAGAAGTGGGTTATAAATTGGGTGATTCACTTAAAGATGACCTATCAGGTAAGGTTTTCACCATAGTTGGTTTTACTGAAAAGCAATCTTACAGCCATTCACCGGTAGTTTACATGAATGTTAAGGGGTGGCAGGAGATTAATCCTGCATTGAAAAATCAAGAGAAAGATTCAATAAGCACAATAGCTGTGCAAATGGCATCGAAGGCAGAAGGAAATGTACGTGAATCATTGCCTGAAGGCGTAACGCTCATTTCGAAAGAAGAATCACTTCAGAGTATACCAGGCTTCAAAGAGGAACAGGGTACATTGACGATGATGATTGCCTTCTTGTTTGTCATAGCAGCTTTCGTTTTGGCTGTATTCTTTTATGTGATTACCTTGCAGAAGACGAATCAATTTGGAGTCCTTAAAGCACTCGGGGCCAATACGGGCTACCTGGCAAAAAGTATCGTTGGTCAAGTAATGCTGCTTGCCGTGACATGTATAGCCATCAGTGTTGCACTGACATATGGCGTCACTTTAATCATGCCAGAAGGAATGCCATTTGAATTGAGTACAGATTTGGTCATAAAATATTCCGTGTTACTTTTGGTTGTATCCGCATTGGGTTCGCTGCTATCACTATACCGAGTATCGAAGATAGATGCGATCGAAGCAATAGGGAGGGTATCATGATGGGGGATAAGCTATTATTTGAAAACGTCAGTAAGATTTATGGGGAAGGCGATAATAAGGTGACAGCCCTTGATAATATTTCCCTGAATGTGAGAGCGGGGGAATTCGTCGCCATCGTGGGTCCTTCAGGCTCAGGGAAAAGTACTTTTCTTTCAATAGCAGGTGCGTTACTTTCCCCGAGCAAAGGTCGCTTACTGCTGAATGATGAGGATATTACAACATTATCCCCAAAGGAATTGACTAGAGTACGCCTTGAAAAGATCGGATTTGTATTCCAATCGTCGAATCTTGTGCCATATCTCACGGTACGAGATCAGCTTCTGCTACTTTCTGAACTGATTGGCAAGCGGGATAAAAAAATTGTGAAAAAAGCGGACGAATTGCTTAGCCACCTTGGACTTGGACATCGGGCAGGTCACTTGCCAGAAGAACTGTCGGGCGGTGAGAGGCAGCGTGTAGCCATCGCCCGTTCGCTGATGAATGATCCAGAAATCATTTTAGCGGATGAACCAACCGCAAGTCTTGATTCCAAAAGAGGCAGGGATGTTGTTGAAATGCTTGCACATGAGGTGAAGTCAAGAAATAAAGCGGCCATCATGGTAACGCACGATGAAAGAATGTTAGATTTATGTGATCGAGTGGTCAATATTACAGATGGCAAGGTATTTGAATGAAGTTATACGTAAAACACACTCTCATGAGTTGAGTCATTATAATAAGCGGTAAATAGGCCGCCATTTCTCCAAAGGAATTAGGGGAGCCGGCGGCCTGAATCGCTTGAATTGAAATCTAGTTAATCACAAGTAAGCAGCTGAAATACTAGTCGTTACTTTATATAAACGGCCTGCAATTATGTATTATATTTTGCTTGGATCTAAGATGGTTATCTTCGGATTAAGCATGTTTTTTAATTTTAAAGAACAAACAGTGATAGGTTGCTTTCACACCTGATTCATCTCGGTATTCTGTGTCGTATATGTTGATTAACTCTCGAAAAAAGGAAGGGCGCTGGCAGTAGTTTTCTTTGTTGCTGTTAGCTGCACCAATCTTTTTAATTGAAGTGAAAAATTCACGTACTGTCTGAAAGTACTCTAGTTCAAGCTTTTCTTTTTTTGTTATCTCGATTGGAAATGCTGGTGAAAAGGGGAGTGCTTCTTCACAAACTTGAGATAATTCTTCTAGAGTGTAAAACATTTGGCCTGGTGAACTATCAATCGAAAGTTGAAGCTTTTCTTTCGCATGTTCATATGACCTATGAAGCTCTTGAAAGGTATCGATTCCAAACGTTGAAAATATCAGGCTCCCTTCAGCCGTTAATCGTGTACACAGTTTTTCAAGGGTTGCAGGAAGATTATTCAGCCATTGAAACGTTGCATTAGAGATAATCATATCGTAATTTTCATTAAGCGCCATTTCTTCGATATCAGCACATAAAAAAGTAACACGGTCATCCTTTGTCATTCCTTTTGCCACTTCAACCATTCCTGGTGCTAAATCAACAGCGGTAATAGTGGCATTAGGGAATGTTTTGACTAGTAACCTGGTTAAGTAACCAGTGCCGCAGCCGATTTCAAGAATATTGATTTTATGATTGGTGTTTTTTTGAGGAAGCAAATCCACTAATTGTTTTGCCATGTTTTTTTGAACATTGGCGTACGCATCATATGTTTTCGCGTGTTCACTGAACCGCTTACTTAACAATCGTTTATCAATCATGAATGTACTCCTTTTGAATAAATGTTTTGATATGCTGCACACATTCCTGTGGTTTTGTGAAAAATGGAATATGACCGGCACCTTCCATAATATGAAACTCTGATTTTCCACCCAGATTTTCTTTAATGAAAGATGAGGCTTCGAGTGGACAAATTTTGTCTTCCCTCCCATGAATCAATAAAAAGGGGGTTTCAATCCTGTCTAGATTTACTCTAGCATCTTTCTGAAGTAAATAATCCAAACCTATAGAAAGCGAAAACACCTCATCTCCATGAAATTCACGTTGAATTGTCGCGTTGAATTGATGATAAAAACCTTCTTCTTTTTCAGCTTCGGAAAACATTGCTTCATAAAAGGAAGTCAAAGTCTTCTCTTTATTACGCTGTAGTTGTTTCTTCATGCGCTCGACAATAAGTCGATCCCAGCCAAATGAATAATTTTCTCCTGTGGTAAACCGACTTGTTGCGCCAAAAAGTATAAAACCTTTTATTTTTTCTCGATACGAACTTGCAAGTTCCAGTGATATTAGTGATCCTAATGACCAGCTCAGTAAATAAACAGGACCATCGATGGATGCGATTGTGTCTATGACTCTTTCTTCAAAGTCATTTAGTGTTTTCATATCTCTCCATTCTATAAATGAAAGGTTAAATACTTCAGACAACGGTTGAATTAACGGTTGAAACGCCCCTTTTTCCATTCCCCAGCCTGGAAGCATGACTAAATTCGGCATTTTCATTCAATAACACCCATTTCTTTTCCAATAATCGAAATTTTTTCAACTGCCCACTCAAGATCTTTTTTATCGTGGAGAGCTGTCACGGTAAACCGGATTCTCGCCTCATTTTCAGGAACGGTCGGCGGTCTGACAGCGATAGCTGCAATTCCTTCTTTCCGCAAACGTTTGGCAAATTTCATCGTTTTTTCGTTTTCTCCGATGACAATGGGAACAATTTGTGATTGACTTCCACAAATATTAAACCCGTAATATGTGAGTTTTTCTCTAAAGTATTCCGAATTCATTTGGAGTAGTGTGCGGCGCTCTGGCTCTTCTTGCACAAGTTCAATCGCTGTTTTTATAGCACCAAGTATGGCTGGGGGAAGTGCAGTTGAATAAATGAATCCGCGCATGCGATTTTTTAAATAGTCGATAAGCCATTTTTTCCCGACAACATAGGCTCCGAATGAACCGAGCGCTTTGCTGAAAGTACCCATTTGGATATCTATTTTTTTTTGAAGGTGAAGATGACAGGCATAACCTTCACCGTTCTTACCGTAGATGCCGCTTCCGTGTGCTTCATCAGTCATTAACATTGCATTATAACGTTCTTTTAACCGAACAAGGTCCTCAAGGTAAGCAAAGTCACCGTCCATGCTGAAGATTGTATCCGTCACGATTAATTTACGTGCTTCAATTGATGACTTTTTCAATAATGCTTCTAAATGATCTAAATCATTATGCTGATATCGCAAATGTTTCGCACGGCTCAAAAGAGTGCCATCGACAATGCTTGCATGATTCAATTTATCGCTATAAATTAAATCGTTACGAGACACCAGGGCGGAGATAATTCCAAGGTTTGCGTTATAGCCACTGTTGATAATGAGTCCTGCTTCTGCTTTCTTCCAATTGACAAGAGCTTGTTCTGCTTGCTCGTAAAGAGGATGGTTGCCAATAATTAACCGTGAAGCCGTTGCTCCTGCACCATATGTATGTACTGCATCAACCATGGCTTTTTTCAACCTTTCATCTCCTGCATATCCTAAATAGTTATTAGAAGCTAGATTTAGCATCCTGCACCCGTCGATCATAAGCCATGGCTGCTCGGCAAATTCCGTTGTTACGAGTTCACGCTTTTGTGATATCTCTTCTAAATAAGCAAGTTCTTTCTTTATTTTTTCTTCCCAAGATAATTGTTTTTCACTGTGCATGGTCATTCTCCTTTTTATATGTTAACTAAATTATTCATTAGTTAACATATAAAACATTCTAATCATGACTCAATGAAACTGTCAAGCTTTGAAATGGAACCGGATTAGGAATTAATTATCCAAAAATCAGGAGATATCAAGAGGCGAAAGAAGACAACTATCACCAACATGCTGGATGGTAATTTTGTGATTTGAACCAAGCGGGGCGGATGATGAGTAAACTAGCATTTGTCGATAATAAGGAGGAATAATGACTGCACTATGTGAAGGGAGAAATGAGGGCCATCATCGGTGCATCCAGGTTGGGTAATCACAAAGACTGGCTGCGTTTTCCTTTGGCAGCGGCTTTGTTGAGCTAATGGCTAAAAGAGCTTAATGAAAGTTCATTGAAGATAATTTAACTCCCAAGGTAGTCTTTTTGTTAAACCTTCAAATCTTTGAAGGATTAAATGGAAATCCATGTTACTATAGAGCAGTGAAATTAACCTATCTCTTTTCACATTAACCATTACTTAAAGGAAGGTATTAAATATGAAAAAGATTTCTTTAGATGTTTTCTTTATATTAATAGGAGCTTTTATTTTCGCTTTGGCAATAAATCTTTTCGTTATTCCCAATGAACTTGGTGAGGGAGGAGTCACAGGGATAACCATCATTTTATTTTATCTTTTTGAATGGTCACCAGGGCTGTTAAGTTTGATCATTAACGCTTTCCTGCTCATTGTCGGTTATAAATATTTGTCGAAAATGACAACGGTTTATACAATTATTGCCGTTGCATTTAATTCGCTTTTCCTCCATTTAACCGAAAGTTGGAGTATATCTTCAGATGAATTGGTCATCAATGCTATATTTGGCGGGGTTTTTGCAGGAGCAGGTATTGGCATAATCATTCGTGTTGGAGGTACAACTGCCGGTACAACGATCCTAGCCCGAATTACGAATAAATATTTGGGGTGGAGCTTAAGCTATGGACTTCTGTTTTTCGATTTAATCGTTGCGTTCTCATCTTATTTCATCATTGGTGCAGAAGGTCTGATGCTTACTATCCTCATGCTTTATATTGGTACAAAAACGATGGAATTCATCATTGAGGGATTGAACCCGAAAAAAGCGATTACCATCATTTCAAAAGAAGCGGACCAGCTTGCAAAGCAAGTAACAGAATTGATGGACCGAGGGGTCACTGTTTTTAGCGGTCATGGATACTATACAAAAGAATCAAAGGATATTTTGTATATCGTTATAAGTAAGCAAGAGGTACTCAAGTTAAAGAGAATTGTTCAGTCAACTGATAGCAATGCTTTTATAGCCATACATGATGTTCGGGATGTATTTGGTGAAGGATTCCTGGATATTTCGAAGTCCTGAAGCTATTTGGCAGAAGGAGGATATCGTAAGTTCGAAATGAAAAGGCCTAATAGGCTTTTTTATTTTGCACTGTAAAAAAATCTGTGAATTCGGAATAATTTGTTATATTATGTAAGTAAGAAACCACACACCCTGAGGAGTGCAGCCATTAATTGTGGAGGTGTCCAAGATGATCCTTTTAAAAGTGGATGACAGAAAGTTTGGGAAAAGCAATATCAAGTACAGTGTCGTTGATAAGGAAACGAATGAATTGATCATTAGTGGTGTGTTTAAAGAATTTGGACAAGCAAGCGATAAATATTATGAATTGAAGGATGAATATGGTCCTTCCAATGTGAAAATGGTATTGAAGTGAAAAGAGGGGGACCGTTGGGTTTCCCTTTTTCGTATAGTAGAAAAAGGCCCGTACAATAAATTAGATTTTATAATCGGATAAAGGAATAATCAAAGGTTTCTGAATCATATAATTAGGTTGAGAAGGTTTTTAACATCCTTTTTTTACAATATACTACAATTTTATTGTAAAGTATGGAATTAGGTGGTAATATAAAGCCCATAAATGTAAACGTTTGCAAAATAATTTTGTGAGGAGGTGATGTAAAAGAAGTACGATAGACTATGATTATCGCAGAATGAAAGGCTTTTATTTTACAATTTTATGCAAACGTTTTCTTAAAATTGCGTGAATCTTATGAAAAAGGGAGAGTCGGTAGGCATGAAGCGAAAAAAATGGTACGGGGGAATCTTTTCTGTTTTATTAATTTTTAGTGTGATTTTGGCAGGATGCTCTTCATCTACTGGCGGAAATAGCGACTCTAAGGATAAAGTGACGCTGGATATATTTCAGTTCAAGGTAGAATTCAAGTCGCAATTCGAGACATTGGCAAAACAATATGAAAAAGAAAATCCAGATGTGAAGATCAAGGTATCGACAGTTGGCGGTGGAAATGATTATAAATCAGCCATTACGGCAAAGTTCGCTTCCGGTGAGGAGCCAGCAGTTTTTAACATTGGCGGACCGGTAGATGTCGAGCAATATAAAGATAGATTAACAGATTTAAAGGACACGAAAGCTGCAGCAGCAGCACTTGATGGTACTTTGGATGGCGTGGAAGAGGACGGGCAAGTTCTTGGACTTCCATTTAACCAGGAAGGTTACGGCTTGATTTATAACAAACGGATATTTAAAGAAGCCGGAATTAATCCTGATGAAATTACAAGTTATGAAGCCCTGGAGGCGGCAGTTAAGAAAATGGATTCACAGAAAGATAAATTGAAAATCGATGCAGTTTTTGCGTATCCGGTTAAAGAGAAGTGGGTGACAGGAAACCATTTATCCAATGTATTCTTATCTCCGGAGTTTGATGGGAATGTGTTGGAAGCAAGCAAGGCCCCAACGGTTAAATTTACTGATGGTGACAAGTTTAAACAAATGGTCGATATCCAAAATGAATATTCCGTCCAGCCGACAGCAAGCCTCGATTACTCCCAACAAGTGGAAGAGCTGTTCTCACTTGAAAAGGTTGCAATCATTCAGCAAGGTAACTGGGTATATAACACAGTGTATGATATGGACCCTGAGTTAGCGGAAAAAGGCATTGGCATCATTCCGATTCCTAATGGAGACTCTGCGGGCATGCCAGTCGGCGTACCGAACTATTGGGCAGTGAACAAGAAATCGGATGAAAAGGTGCAGGAAGAAGCGAAGAAATTCCTCGACTGGATGTATACATCTGAAGAAGGGAAAAAAGCCGTTTTAGAGGATTTTAAATTCATTCCTGCTTATGAAGGATATGATGTAGAAAAAATAGCCGATCCAATTTCAAAAGAAATTTATAAATACTCCCAAGAAGGAAATACGATTGGCTGGGTGTTCAATGGATATCCGGTTGGTTGGAATGATGACCTTGGTGCAAGTGTCCAAAAATATGTAACTGGTAAATTGACGTGGGAGGAATTTGTACAACAGAACATTGAAAATTGGGAGAAGATTCATAGCAAATAAGTGTTTGGAATGGCAAATGACCAATCGGCATGAAAAATAGTGTGTCGATTGGTTGTTCCTTGTTACAAGAAAGTCTCTAAGGGAATTTGCCGCAACAAGATTTTCATCAACTAACTTAGTCATGATCGATGATTTTTCTATAATTTAAAACCCGTTATCTATTAAATCATTTCAAGGAGGTCGGTTTCGTTGAGGAATCGGGATGCCGCATATTGGCTGTTTTTAACACCTGTTCTTGCTGCACTCATTTTGGTGGTGATCGTGCCACTCATCTACGGATTTTATTATTCCTTTACGAATTGGAACGGTCTAGGGACACCAGATTTCATCGGTCTAAAGAATTATATGGACTTGTTTACTGATAAAGGGTTCCTTGATACATTTTGGTTCACCATTAAATTTTCCGTAGCTGCAATTGTGGTAATCAATATCATCGGATTAAGTTTGGCTCTAATCGTGACATCGAAAATTAAATCAAGCAACATCCTGCGGACAGTTTTCTTCATGCCCAATTTAATTGGCGGCTTGATTCTCGGTTTTATTTGGCAGTTCATTTTCATTAAAGTCTTCGGTGCGATTGGTGATCTGACTGGGATTGAAGCATTTAATGGATGGTTATCAACGACAGATACAGGCTTTTGGGGATTGATCATATTAACGTCTTGGCAAATGGCCGGATATATCATGATCATTTATATTGCATATCTGCAGGCTGTTCCTGAAGACTTGATCGAAGCGGCAAAAATTGATGGGGCTAACAGCTTCCAGCGTTTTCGCCATATTACCTTTCCGCTTGTGGCACCTGCTTTTACCGTCAGCTTGTTTTTGACGTTGTCACACTCGTTCAAGATTTATGATCAAAATCTTTCTTTGACGAACGGAGCTCCCTATAATTCAACCGAAATGGTCGCGATGAACATCGTAAAATCCGCTTTCACTGAAAATGATATGGCATATGCACAGGCAAAGGCCGTTATCTTTTTCGTAATTGTGGCGGTAGTTTCACTGACACAAGTCTATATCAATAAAAAACGGGAGGTTGAGCTGTAATGAGGGAAAAATGGAAATTGTGGCTTATTGGATTCGTCGGATTCATTTTGGCCATATTATGGCTCACTCCGTTTTATTTAATGATTGTCAATGCTTTTAAAATGAAGCGGGATATATTTGCCGATACACTGGGACTGCCTGAAACCTGGACATTCGAAAACTTCTATCAAGCATTCGAGCAATTGGATTTCCTCCGGACTTTATTCAATTCTTTATTGATATCGGGCGTCAGTGTAGTCATCATCATCATCTTTTCTGCGATGGCGGCATATGCGCTTTCCCGTAACAAAAGTAAAATAAGTTCCTTGCTTTTCTTTGCGTTTGTAGCAGCCATGTTGATTCCGTTTCAGTCTGTGATGATACCGCTTGTTGCCCAATTCGGACAGTTTGGGATGTTGAACAAGGCGGGACTGATTTTTATGTATTTAGGTTTTGGCTGCAGCCTTTCCATATTCCTATATCATGGTACTTTAAAAGGGATTCCCATCTCACTTGATGAGGCTGCAAAAATTGATGGTGCAAACCGGTTTCAAATATTTTGGCATATCATATTTCCATTATTAAAACCGATGTCCATTACAGTTGGGATCTTAAATGTCATTTGGATATGGAATGACTATTTGTTGCCATCCCTTGTTATTGGTGGCGCAGGATCTGAGACCATCCCACTTAAATTATTCTTCTTTTTCGGACAATATACGAAACAATGGCATCTAGCCTTGGCTGGACTTACTTTATCCATCATTCCAGTCATCATTGCGTATTTTTTTGCTCAGAGGCAAATTATCAAAGGAATTGCAGATGGAGCCGTTAAATAACTATTTAAATATAGGGAATATTAAACCATGTGCGGTGAACGGGAAGTGGTGATGAATATGTCTGTTACAATAAAGGACGTTGCCAAAAAGGCTAATGTCGCTCCATCAACGGTATCGCGTGTAATCCATAACAGCCCGACAATCAGTGAAAAGACAAAGCGTAAAGTACGCAAGGTATTAAAGGAAATGGGCTATCATATGAATGAAAATGCCCGGAACTTAGTCACGAAGTCCACTAAGGCCATTGGGATCGTCATGAAAAGTTCCGCAAGGGAATCACTTTATAATCCCTTTTTTCCAGAAGTGATTCGGGGCATCGGGGATTTCTGTAATAAAGAGGGGTACAGTCTTTCTCTGACAACCGGCGAGACGGAGGATGCCATCTTTGAGGATGTCGTGAAAATGGTTCAGGGCAGAAGAGTTGATGGCATGATTGTTTTATACTCTAAAAAGGACGATAAAGTCGTGCCATATTTATTAAAGCAGGGCTTCCCGTTTGTTTTGATAGGGAAGCCAAGTACGAACATGAGCGGCATTACATTCATTGATAATGATAATGTTCAAGCGGCCAGGGAAGTATCGGAGTTTGTGATCAGTCTTGGGCATGAGCGAATCGCCTTTTTAGGAGGCAGTCCAGAGTTTGAGGTGATTCAAGCCCGCATGGCAGGTTTTCAACAAGCGATGGAACAGGCCGGGTTGGATGTGCCACACGAATATATCAAATTGATCCCTTTAAATCGAACGGATGGAATAAAGGCTATTGACGAATTGCTGGAATTGAGGGAGGCTCCAACCGCTTTTTTGGTTATGGATCTTTTATTGGGTGTTCTTTTGCTAGGAGTGCTAGCTGAAAAGAACTTGAAAGTACCAGAGCAAATTAGCGTCGTCTGTTTTAACCATTCAGAATTCATAGAATTTTTAAGCACTCCACTGACAACGGTTGATATCCATACGTATCAGTTAGGGTATGAGGCGGCAAAATGCGTATTCGACCTTATTGCAAATCCTGAAATGATGGAAAAGAGCATTAGGATTCCTACGAAAATCATAAAGCGGGAGTCGCATTTTGTAGCCGAAAAGGAAATTAAATGAAAAATGTAGAAATGTTTTACCAATTAAAGCTTGATTTTTGCTAACATAAATTTACAATATAGATTATCACTATTATTTTTGAAAATTCATACTTTCTTGAGTCATTAAGTATGTTCTTATAACCGGCTGAGATTTGATCATGCCTAACGCAAACGTTTGCGTTAAGAATAAAGAGGTAATAGTTAAACATGCAGAGCAAGTTGCCGACAAATTAATATGGAATGGAGGAGATTGTTTGAGAGTCCTAGTATGGAATGAGTTTCGCCACGAGAAAACAAAGCCTGAAGTAGCCGAAGTATATCCAGATGGAATCCACGGGGCAATTGCCAGCTTTTTGCAAAGTGAGCAGGTCGAGGTGAGAACGGCTACTCTCGATGAAGAAGAGCATGGATTAACCGAAGAAGCACTGAAACGAACCGATGTACTTCTATGGTGGGGGCATGTTGCACATGATGAAGTCCAGGATGAAATCATTGCGAGGGTTCACAAGCGAGTACTCGAGGGAATGGGTCTCATCGTCCTCCATTCCGGTCATTTCTCAAAAATCTTCAAACAATTAATGGGCACGACTTGCGATTTGAAATGGCGGGTGGCTGATGAAAGGGAACGGCTTTGGGTTGTCGACCCCAGTCATCCTATCGTTGATGGAATCGGAGAATATATAGAGCTTGAGAAGGAAGAGATGTACGGGGAACATTTTGATATTCCTGCACCAGATCAATTAATATTCGTCAGTTGGTTTGAAGGCGGGGAGATATTCAGAAGCGGTTGCACGTATCTGCGGGGAAAAGGGAAGATTTTCTATTTCCGACCAGGTCATGAAACATATCCGACCTACCATAATCCAGAGATTCAACGGGTAATTAAGAATGCAGTTGATTGGGTCAAGCCGGAATTTGGAATGGTAACGAACTATGGGAAAGCCGAACCGTTGGAATCCATCTCGACAAAGAGCTGAAGTGAAGGAGAGAACAGAATGGGTAAAGTGAAGGTAGGGGTCATTGGATGCGGGAGTATCGCAAAAAATAGGCATTTTCCGGAGTACGATGCACATCAGGAAACTGAAATCATTGCCGTTTGTGATATTGTGCCAGACCGGGCGAATGCAGCAGCACAAAGGTACGGCGCGCAAGCATATACTGATTATATAGAACTTTTGAAGAATGAGGAGATAGAAGCGATCAGTGTATGTACACCGAATTACCTGCATGCACGCATCACAGTTGCGGCCTTGGAAGCAGGTAAGCATGTCCTTTGTGAAAAACCGATGGCCACTTCTTTAAATGACGCTGAAGAAATGAATGAAGCAGCAGTTAAAAGCGGCAAAATACTAATGATTGGTCATAATCAGCGTTTTGTTCCCTCACATCAAAAAGCGAAACAGCTTATTGAGAGTGGTGAACTTGGAAAGGTCTATAGCTTCCGGACGGCTTTTGGACATTCCGGGCCAGAAACATGGAGCGTGGACGGACGGGAAAGCTGGTTTTTTAAAAAGGATCAGGCAGTCATTGGTGCAATGGGTGATTTAGGCGTTCATAAAGCTGATTTATTAAGGTATATCCTTGGAGAAGAATTTGTTGAAGTGGGAGCCTTTGTGGAGACGACTGCCAAGAAAAACACAGATGTTGATGACAGTGCTGCCTGTATCCTACGGACGGAGAGCGGTATCATCGGTACTCTTACCGCCAGCTGGTCTTATGCAAAAGAAGACAATGCGACGGTCATTTATGCGGAAAAAGCCGTGTTGCGTCTTGAAGACGATCCGAAATACTCACTGATCATCCATCATGATAATGGAAAGACAGAAACCATCCAATTGGGAAGCATCCAGACAAATGACTCTGAAGGACAGCATGATTCCGAAGTAATCAGCCACTTTGTAAAATGTGTGGTGGACAATGAGGAGCCTCTTGTCACAGGAGTAGAAGGATTAAAATCATTAAAAGTCATTCTTGGCGCGATGGAATCAAATGCATCCCGAAAAATCATCCGCTTATAAAGGGGTTAATAGTCATCATGTACAAATTAAAAATGGGTATTATCGGTGCTGGAGGAATTGCCCAAAAAAGGCATATCCCAGCTTTTCAAAAATTTCAAGATAAAGTAGTTTTATACGCCATTCAGGATATAGATGAAATGAAGGCGCGAGAAGTTGCACGTGAATTTCATATCGAGAAAGTTTTCACCAATTATGAAGAAATGTTTGCTGAAGTGGATGCTGTAACGATTGCAACGCCAAACAAGTTCCATGCGGAGATTTCCATTGCCGCTCTGCAAGCGGGTGTGCATGTGTTATGCGAAAAGCCAATGGCCATCACTACTGAGGAATGTAAGGCAATAACCGAGGCTGCAAACATATCGGGTAAAGTGTTATCGACAGCCTATCATTACCGCTTCATGAAGGAAGCCCAGGCTGCAAAGAAAATGATTCAGGCCGGTGAAATCGGTGAGCCTTATGTAGCGCGTGTACAGGCAATCAGACGCCGCAAAGTTCCTGGCTGGGGAGTGTTTACAAGCAAGGAATTGCAAGGCGGGGGAAGCGTAATCGACTACGGCTGCCATTTGCTTGATTTGGCTTTATGGCTGATGGATGACCCAGAACCGATTGAAATCGTAGGTTCGACATATAATTATGTCAGTAAGGGTGTCGATCAGGTCAATCTATGGGGGAACTTCGATGCCTCGGTATTTGAAGTGGATGATCATGCCACGGCATATATCAAATTTGCCAACGGAGCATCTTTATTATTCGAAACATCTTGGGCTGCGAATATCCGTGAAGAAGCAACTGTTTTGAGTTTATCCGGAACGCAGGGCGGACTTGATGTGTTCCCGCTAGTCTTGAATCAGGCTAAGCACGGTATGCTTTTGAATAGTGAGGCAGTATGGATGCCAGGGGAGGATACACCAGACCTGCAGCAGGCGGAAAACTTTATTGATAGCTGCCTAGGGTTGGTGGAACCATTGGTAAAACCATCGGAAGCCATGAAAGTTTCGAAAATAATCGAAGCCATTTATCAAAGCTCGGCAAGTGGGAAGGTCATGAGCATAAATTAAAGAAAAGGTGAGGTGGGGCTTGTGAAATTAGGGATTTTTACAGTGTTATTTGCTCAAAAATCATTCGAGGATATGCTTGATTATGTGGCAGATTCCGGTTTAAAAACAGTTGAAATCGGTACAGGCGGGTATCCAGGCAATATCCACTGTCCACTTGATGAACTGCTGGAAAGTGAAGAAAAGCGCCAAAAATACTTGGAATCCGTTCAAACAAGAGGATTGACGATCAGTGCATTCAGCTGCCACGGCAATCCAATCTCTCCAGATGAAGCATTCGCTAAAGAAAGTGATGAAACACTGATTAAAACAATCAAGCTTGCATCCTTAATGAACGTCCCGGTCGTCAATACCTTTTCTGGTACAGCCGGTGATCACGAAGGAGCTAAATATCCAAACTGGCCTGTCGCCCCATGGCCGAATGAATATACAGATGTGCTGAAATGGCAATGGGAAGAAAAATTGATTCCCTATTGGAAAAAAGTAGCTGCCATTGCCGATGAACACAATATAAAAATCGGACTTGAACTGCATGGGGGATTTCTCGTTCACACCCCCTACACCTTGTTAAAACTACGGGAAGCTACATCGGATGCAATAGGCGCCAACCTTGATCCAAGCCATCTTTGGTGGCAGGGCATCGAGCCAGTCGGTGCCATCAAAATCCTAGGAAAAGCGGGAGCAATCTACCACTTCCATGCAAAAGACACATACTTGGATCAGGATAACATCAATATGTATGGATTAACCGACATGCAGCCATATGGTAATGTCCAAAGCCGTGCCTGGAACTTTCGCTCTGTAGGATGCGGTCACAGCCTGCAAGAGTGGTCCGACATCATGAGCGCCCTTCGCACATACGGTTACGATTACGTCGTCAGCATCGAACACGAAGATCCGCTGATGTCTGTAGAAGAAGGATTTCAACGGGCGGTATCCAACCTTAAAACTGTTCTAATCAATGAAAGCCCGACTGATTTATGGTGGATATAATTTATAGCCGATAACGAGCAGCCTATAGCAGGTTGCTTTTTATTTTTGACCTAAAAAAGTAGAATTCACGAGTAAAAGAGTGAAACTCACGAGTAAAAGTGTGAAACTCACGAGTAAAAGCGTGGAATTCACGAGTAACAGCGCGAAATTCACGAGTAAAAGCGTAAAATTCACGAGTAAAAGCGCAGAATCACGAGTAACAGCGCGAAATTCATGAGTAAAAGCGTGGAATTCACGAGTAAAAGAGTGAAACTCACGAGTAAAAGTGTGAAACTCACGAGTAAAAGCGCAGAATTCACGAGTAAAAGCGTGAAACTCACGAGTAACAGCGCGGAATCATGAGAAAAAGCGCGAAATTCATGAGAAAAAGCGCGGAAATCACGAGAAAAAGCGTGAAATTCACGAGTAAAGTGGAATTCACGAGAAAAAGCGTGGAATTCACGAGAAAAAGCGCAGAATTCACGAGTAAAAGCGCAGAATTCACGAGTAACAGCGCAGAATCACGAGAAAAAGCGTGAAATTCACGAGTAAAGTGGAATTCACGAGAAAAAGCGTGGAATTCACGAGTAAAGTGGAATTCACGAGTAAAAGCGCAAAATTCACGAGTAAAAGCGCAGAATTCACAAGTAAAAGCGTGGAATTCACGAGTAACAGCGCAGAATTCACGAGTAAAAGCGCAAAACTCACGAGTGAAAGCATGGAATTCACGAGTAAAAGAGTGAAACTCACGAGTAAAAGCGCGAAATTCACGAGTAAAAGCGCAAAACTCACGAGTGAAAGCATGGAATTCACGAGTAAAAGCGTGAAACTCACGAGTAAAAGCATGGAATCATGAGAAAAAGCGCAAAACTCACGAGTGGAAAGCATAGAATTCACGAGTAAAAGCGCGGAAATCACGAGAAAAAGCATGGAATTCACGAGAAAAAGCGCAGAATTCACGAGTAAAAGCGCAAAACTCACGAGTAAAAGCGCGGAAATCACGAGAAAAAGCGCAGAATTCACAAGTAAAAGCGCAAAATTCACGAGTAAAAGCGCAGAATTCACGAGTAAAAGCGCAAAACTCACGAGTGAAAGCATGGAATTCACGAGTAAAAGCGCAAAACTCACGAGTGAAAGCATGGAATTCACGAGTTAGTGAAAATTATTGCTGAAAACTCTTCTAAAATAAAAAAATGATGCCCCCGGAATTCTGGGGGCATCTCAATTATCATCTCTGCCTTGGAGTATAATCCAATTCCTTAAATAGTTCTGTCAATTCATCCTCGGTCAGGTCACGCCATTGTCCTAGCGCCAGTCCGTCCAAATGGATGTTCATGATCCGGATTCGATGTAAATCACGGACTTCATAGCCTAGTGCTGAGCACATACGGCGGATTTGTCTGTTCAGTCCTTGCATCAAAGTGATGTTGAATGTATATTTGGTCAACTGCTCAACCTTACAAGGAAGTGTTTTCGTATCCAAAATCTCCACGCCGGATGACATATCTTGAATGAAGGAAGCGGTAAGAGGTTTATCCACGGTTACGATATATTCTTTTTCATGTTTGTTTTCTGCACGAAGGATTTCGTTTACAATGTCTCCGTCATTTGTAAGCAGGATCAGACCGCTTGAGTCTTTGTCCAGCCGTCCGATATGAAAAATGCGAAGCGGATGATTTACAAAATCAACAATATTTCCTTTAATGTGTTTTTCCGTCGTACTTGTAATCCCTATCGGTTTATTCAGTGCAATATAGACATTTTGCTGTTCCACTTTAATGGGCTTGCCATCTACACGAACATCATCGCCGGGTTCAGCTTGACTGCCAAGCTCAGCAACAGTGCCATTAATCGTCACGCGGCCCTCGGCTATCCATTTATCTGCGCCTCGTCTCGAGGTAATTCCGGATTCACTGATATATTTATTGATCCTCAACTAAAGCACACCTTTACATTCAGATTTTCTTCTTTAAAGGATAACGTAAATCATGCTGCGTAGACAAGGGGAAAAGACAAGAAAGTGTTCGTTGATTTGGATTTCTGGACATTTTTTACATGTGCCTTGTGACAGCGGCCGGATATTCCTTTTTCTTTTTACTTGTCAGGTAGACACCAATGAAGACAAGGAGGCCACCCAGGAGTTGGACGATAGTAATCGGTTGCCCTAAAATCAGGCTAAGAATGGCGGTAAAAACAGCAATCAGATTTAAATAAATTCCAGCCTGGCTGACATTGATATGGCGAAGGGAAATATTCCAGAAAATAAAGGAGCCGACAGATGGGAAGATTCCAATGTATATGAGTCCCGTGATTGCTTTTCTGCTTAAATCAAGGTTCAATCCTGAGCCAATGGCAAACGGAGCGACGAGAATCAATCCGAGAAGTACGGAAACGGCAGTTGCTGAGATGATCGGAATGTTTTTCAGTCTTTTACCGATTATCGAATAGAAGGTCCAAACGATAATCGCCAGGATCATCAATAGGTCGCCTTTATTAAAAGTGAGATGGGAAATATCCAGAAGGTGTCCCTTTGTTAAGACCAATAAAACGCCGAATAAAGAAATGATAAGTCCGAGTGCATGGTGGGATGAAATTTTCTCCTTCAACAGCAAAGCCGAAAAAAGAACAATTATGGCAGGGTTAATTGAATTGACAAGAGCTGCATTCATGGAAGTTGTATAGGTAAGAGCCCAATAAAGGAAAAAATTATAACTGATGATACCGAGCACACCCATGACTAATAGTAATTTCCAGGCCTTCCATACACTCTTCCATTTTGGCTTTTCAATCCATTGTGCTAGAGGAAATAATAAGAAAACGGCAATTAGCCAACGCGTAAATGTTAGTTGGATCGGGGAAAGTTCGGTAACAACGTATTTACCGAAAATGTAATTACCGGCCCAGAATAAATTTGCTAAGAAAAGAAATGAAATGACAACGTATTTTTTCATCAGGCAGCCTCTCCTAAAATGATGGAATATTCACTAAATATAGCAAAGTAGAAGACTCTAAGCAATATATAAGGAAAACGTAATGGGCCTAGGGGTATCAGTCTTTATGCATGATAACCAAGAAAGGATTAAACCACAGAGCAGGAAAAATGAAGAAAGGCCGTTCAACTTGAGCTGAACAGCCTTTTCTTATTTATATTAAACGAAAATGGCACTGATTTCGGCGATTTCATCCATGGTTAGACTGACATCCAATGCTTGTAAGTTGCGTGAGACCTGTTCTGGCTTTTTCGCTCCGGGAATCAGGACATCTATCGAGTGGCGAGTTAAATACCAAGCTAGTACCACATCGGCGACATCGGCATGCTTCCTGTTGGCGATCGCCCGTACTTCTTCCACTTTTTGCAGATTGCTTACAAAGGCTTGTCCTTGGAAAAGCGGACTTTTTGCCCGGCCGTCCTCGAATGTTGATTCCTGATTATATTTGCCGCCTAGTAGACCGGAAGCAAGGGGGAAATAAGGAATGAAGGAGATATTATTCTCGGCCGTATAGGGCAGTAAGTCTTGTTCCGCCTCCCGTTTGAATAGATTGTACTCGGATTGCAGGACATCGACATAGCCGTCTTTATTCGCTTCTTTCAATTGTTCGAATGAAAAGTTCGAAACACCGATGGACTTGATTTTGCCTGCGTCCTTCAATTCCTTTAAGGCACCTACTGCTTCATCTTTAGGAGTACCTTCATCAGGGAAATGGATATAATATAAGTCGATGTAATCTGTTTGGAGCCTTTTTAGACTCGAGTCCACGGCATTTTTCAGAAAAGCCGGGGAGTTATCAAAGACGATATTGCCATCGACAAACTTATGTGCCCCCTTAGTGGCAAGGACTATATCCTCGCGTTTGCGGGTCTCTTTAAGGATTTCACCGATAAGTTCTTCTGAACGCTCAGGACCGTAAATGTAAGCTGTATCCCAAAAGTTAATTCCCTCTTCCAATGCCGTTCTCAAAACATCCCTTCCTGTATCCTCGCTTAGATTAGGGAATAGGTTATGTCCGCCAATGGCATTTGTGCCAAGGCCAATCGGATTTACATACAGATCTGTTTTACCAATACGGGTTTGTTTAGACATATTACTTATCATCTCCTTTATCCCATCATAACAAAAAGTGGATGTCGGTTTCCAAGATAATGCAATGCAGGGCGTCCCAAAAATAAGCAGATGATCTGTAAAATCATCTGCTTCCTTCATTATTATAATGTTTCGATTTCCAACTCCTCAGCTGGAGCTGTCTGTCCGGTTTGACTGAGCAAAAGGCCAAGGGCAGTACCGGCGAGAGCAGGGATGATCCATTCCATACCGTAGGCAGAAAGGGGAAGGACATCACTCAATGTTTGCACGGGTCCTAATTGTAACCCGAATGCATTCAGTCCATCTATCAAGGCGAAAACTCCTGTGAAAGTCATTGCACTACGATATACTTTCTTCGGGTTTTTGAAATGACGGCTGAAGAATGTCAGGGCAATCAGGACGATCGTTAACGGATAAGCCATCACAAGGAATGGAACCGATACTTTCAAAATTTGATTCAGCCCCATGTTAGAAAGGATGAAACCGACGATTGTTACGATCAGGATGACGGTTTTGTAGTTCAGCTTGGGAAAAAGTTTCGAGAAATACTGTCCGCAAGCAGTCGTCAATCCGACGACGGTGGTGAAACATGCTAAAGTGAAAATGATGCCAAGAAGGACCTTCCCGCCAGTTCCAAGTAAAAGGGTGGATGCGACAGTAAGGATATCCGTTCCGTTTTCGAATGATCCATCCGCTGCCATGCGTGCTCCCATTACACCTAAGGAGATATAGACTAAAGAAAGCAATACACCGGCGATGAGTCCCGCTTTTACTGTATATCTCGTCAATTGTTTTCGTTCGGAAATCCCTCTTTGTTGGATTGAAGTAAGGATGACGATCCCAAAAGCCAGGGCAGCTAGAGCATCCATCGTGTTGTAGCCTTCAATGAACCCTTTTGAAAATGCTCCTGCTGCATATGCTTCTGTTGGGGCTTGGAATGGAGCATCAAGCTTTACGAACCCGACTACACAGAGAATGACCATGGACAAAAGTAGAACAGGTGTAATCCAGCGTCCCATGAAGGTTTCCATTTTTTCTGGATTCAATGAAATGGCATAAACGATGATGAAAAATAGGGTTGTGAATATGAATAGGAATAGTGATTGATTCATTGAGTCGCCAAGATATGGCTTGAAGCCCATTTCATAGGCAACATTCGCATTCCGTGGAATGGCTAGAAAAGGCCCGATGCTTAAATAAATGACTACCATGAACAACGTGCTGAATAGAGGATGTACACGTGCCCCGATAGTTTGTGCCCCTCCTTTAACAAGTGAGACGGCCAGAAGTACCAATATTGGCAGTCCGACTCCGGTAACGACAAAGCCGGCAATGGCTGGCCAGAAAGAAGTTCCCGAAGATGCACCTAAAAATGGGGGGAATATAAGATTCCCCGCTCCGAAGAACATTGAGAAAAGCATAAGGCCGATAAATAATGTGTCTGTTTTTTTCATGGTGATTTCTCCTTTTTTTAAAAATGATGACTTCCGCCGACTGGCCTGAAAAAGGCTATTTTAAGTGTTTTGTGCAAATAAAAAAACTCGCCCCTGAAAATCAGGGACGAGTTTGTGCTCGCGTTACCACCCATATTCCGCACTTCATTAAGAAGCTGCGGCACTCAGTCAACGTACGAATTCATACGTGATCCATTGTAACGGCGGAAACCCGTCAAAGCCTACTGCATTTTCAGCTTTGCATCTCAGAGATGATTTTCGGATAGGCCTTGGACATCGACTTCCACCACATGTCGACTCTCTGTGGAACAGGGTTCTCATCTTACTCTTTCTCTTCATAGATTTTATAATATAAAGATAATTTAGCAAATTCTGATTATGAAGTCAATATAATTTATCATCATTTCGTTATTTAAGGAGCAGGAAATTAGTCCCTCGTTGGCGAAACTTCCTTTATTCAGAGGTATTTTTTGCAAAAAGAATCGGATATAACTCCCTATTATCTTTCTAACCGCAACTATATTATAATAGAAGCAGAACACTAAAGGAGACAACATTATGTCTGAAAATAAAAAGTTAAGCCTGGCGGATGCAGTCAAACAAAAATTGGCTCAAAAGCAAGCAGGTTCAAGTAAAGATAAACTGGAAACCGGCGTTGTGAAGAAAACGAAACAGCTTAAAAGCCAGTTGACCAAAAAGCCGAATAACCAACGTAAGCGTACAGGGGTATAATCCTAATTTGTCAAAGGACAACGACTGTTCGGAGCTTATCAGAGAGCAGTTACCTTTCATGAATGAAGGTACTGCTTTTTTATATGAACGTTCAAATGGGATTTTAGTAATGAGCGAAAGGTTCTAGTGTGACTTCGTGTATTTACCATTTATTAGGTAGTTCGAAGGCTGGACTCCTGGTAATTCAGTGGTAAAAAGAATGTTTCGCCCACTTCTTCAAAAGTCGGTAAAGCTAAAAAAACATTTTTTCTCGAATATGGGAATGACATCTCTGTATCTGTTTATTAAAATCATTACAGTTCCACTTGTTTCTGTTTTAAAATTGTAAGAGTGGTGACATGTTGTTACCATATTGTTTTGTTAAAATAATATTTTAAGGTTTTGTAAATAATTTTCTTAACTAAAGGAACCTATAAAATTGCATGGAAGGTCTTCTGGAAGGCTTATCAAATCGGTGATTATCCTTTAATTGAAAATATGAAATATATCGGGGGAATAAAGATGGACGAACGGCTGATCGGGAAAAAATATTATGAAATGATGATTGAGGATACAAGGAAGCATCCCATTCAAGCTTTGGGTGAAATGTTTCTCGTGGAACAAAAAAAGGAAAGGGCGGATTTAACCGCAATTCGCTTTGCTCAAGGTGAAGTATACTTTCAGCACCATGACTATGAGGCCGCCATTTTCAAATGGGAAAACATAGAAGGTGAGCTTGGTTCATGGGCGAAGAAAAACATCGCCGATGCTTATTTTGAACTGGAAATGTATTCAACCGCGGAGGATATTTATAAATCCGTCGATACGAATGAAGCGGTTTTGAAAACGGAGGTTCTATTGCAACTGTTTTCCCTGTACATAGTGGAATCTAGAAATGATTTGGCTTCCAAAGTCGTGAAAGAAGCAGTCGAGTTTCAACCTGACTACCCGAATGTCACGGAAATAGCACGCGCCTTTTTTGAAGAACAAAAGGATTGGAACGGTGCAGTGGTATTAGCGGCAAATGAAAGTATCCGGACAGAATCAATGGGCTGGTTCGATGTGCTTAAAACGTATATCCAGCAGGGTGTTGCCCAATCGATGGATCCGGATTATTTTTCAACTGTCCTTGGTTCGCTATACACACTGGACCAGGATCGTTTCGAAAAAGTGACGGTTGCACTTTGGAAAAATTATAAATATACGGATTCTTATTTTGAATGGCTAAGAGTGATTAATAACTTGATAGATACCATCGAATTAAACCAAGGGGATGTATGGGATGAGCTTTCCGTCTATTACAGGGATGCATATGCAGGTCTATTAGAAGGAACGCACCTAATCAAAGATTTAAGCCCCGTCGTGCCAAGGTTGCTGGAAAACTGGCTGAAAATCGCAGATGGGGAGCTTTCGCTGTTTGCAGCGGCATCCGCGTTGTCCTGGAATGAAATCTTCCCGGATACGATTAATGCGCTTGTCATTCAGGATGCAGAAAGCCTGTTGGCAAAATCGCCTAAATTGGGAGGCGGACTGGAAGCGGGAGAGAAACTGTTCAATTCCATTATCCAATGGGCTGAAGAGAATGATTTAAGGGTTGGCAATAAGCTTAAATGGATGGTCGAAGGGCTTAAGGATACTAATAATTTCAATCTTCTTCTTGTGGGAAGTACAGGAAATGGCAAGACATCCTTCATTCAGTCAATTGTTGGCGAGAGCATTGCTGCCGAAGATCATTCATCCCTAGTCAGTGTCAAAGACGGGGATGATTTGGAAATCCTAGAGATTACAGATACAGATAGCAAAGTGGTCATGGAGCTGGCTGAATTGGATGAAACACGCCGTCAGCGAGGGACTATTGTCGATGTGACGATTATCAGTGACTACCTTAGAAATAATGGTCTGCGATTATTGGATACACCGGGGTTCAATGGGGAGAAAAGCGTGGAATCCGATTTCCAAGGCTATTTACATGGCAGTGATGGCCTGATGTTCGTTCTTGATGCCCGGGCGCCTTTCACCGGCAGTGAACGAGATCTATTATTGGAAATTCAAATGATGGCTCCGAAACTGCCTATCCATTTCTTATTGAATAAAATGGATACGATATATAGTGATCAAGTCGCAGTCCGGATGGAAGACGAAACATGGGATAAAGTGAATGCATATTTTCCGAATGCAAAAGTATTCGCTTTCTCCAAACTTTATGACAGCAAGCAGCAGTTGAAGGACCTTTCAGCATTCCTTCAATCGAATTATCAAGATGATAATTGGAAAGAAAGAAGATCTGAAAAAATCCTAGCGTTCATTCGTAAAACTTTATCTTATCTGTTAGAAAAACGGGCAGCCAATGAACGGAAATGCGAGCATTCCATCTCTTGGAATGAACAGATGGAGGTTAAACTGAATGGAGCGGTCAATCAACTGGCTGATTTGGAAAAAGAAAAAAGTGAAAATATCATAAGGTCTTATAGTTCGCTTAAGGATGAAGTGAAAAATCAGCTTTCTTCTAAAATTCCTGAATTGCTGAGGGATTGCTCTAAATCGTTAACGGAAAGCAGTGATTTCAGTCAGGTCCATGTACAGTTAAACCAGGAAATGAATGAGCGGATTCAAGCATTCATTTCTGACAAGATCATGCCTCAATATTACCGTTCTCTTCAAGATTGGATTGCCAGTTCCCAAATGGAGTTCTCACAAAGCCAGCAGTTTATGGATGAAATGAGTGCCGGGTTCAATGAATTATACAAAGAAGAACGGATCACGCTGGCAGGTGACTTTAGGGTATTGGATGACTGGCGCCGTGATGCCGACCGGATGACAAGCAGTATCCGCATCGAAAACGTTAATATCCTTTTGCGCAGAACTCCATCACAATTGCTGCTTAAAGGAGCAGGGAAGCTGTTTGGGGCGATACCGCAAAATAAAGCCAATATGTACAATCGTTATAAGAAATACCTGGAAAGTGAAGATTACCTAGATGTTGCCGAAATGATCACGGAACGTTTCCTTACCCAATTTGGATTGTTTGAAAAATCTTTGGATCGGGACATCTCACTTTTCTATCGCAGTTCCTTTGCGTTACTTCAAAAAACGATAGAGCAAACGCAGACAGAAATCAAAGACTACCAGGCTGCATTGGAGCATATGAAAGAAAATCCGGAAGTTTACCGTGACCCGATCACTTTGTTCGAAGTGAAATTACGTCAGTTGGAGAGACTTGAAAAAATCGAGAAAAAGCGTCTAGCCCAGCTGCAAAGAAAATGAAAAATAACGGGGAACATTTCAAATATTCGAAAAACTATTGACTTTACGACTATATCCCTATAAAGTGATAATTACGAAAAACGTAACACAATATATTCTCTTATCAAGAGTGGCGGAGGGACTGGCCCTAAGATGCCCAGCAACCGTTCCATTAGGAATTGGTGCTAAATCCTGCAAAACAGAAATGTTTTGACAGATAAGAGAGGGATAAGTCTGCAAAACAGCTGATTAAACCTCTCTATATTAATAGAGAGGTTTTTATTTTGGGACTTACACCAACTTAACTGATAAGACTAATAAGAAAATGTGGAGGGGAACAAGATGAGAAGGTCTATTAAAGGGATATTCATTTCAGCCATCGCTTCGGCTTTGCTTTTAACGGGTTGCTCTACAGGGCAGAGTTCCACAGAATCGAAGAAAGAAGAAAAAGTATCATTTGAAAATGTCCCGGAAATATTTGCTAATGGGGAAGGAGCCAAAATCAAAGTGATCCGTAAAATTGGCGGTGATGATCATACGGCCCAATACTTAGCAGGAGCGAAGGAAGAAGGAGAAGCACTGGGGTTTCAAGTGGATACATATACAGCCAATGGTGATACGGCTAAATTTCATGATGCGATCGCACAGGCTTTGCAGGAAGATTATGACGGCTATATCATCTCCCATGGTGATGATGCAGCAACAGTGAATGACGTTCAAAAGTTGGTTGATGCAGGCAAAAGCGTTGTTACATTCGATTCAATAAGCGATCTAACTAAAATAGAAGGCGTAACATTAACATCACAGGATGATGAAGCGTTGGCAACACTGGCTCTTGATAAACTGATAGAAGAAAAGAAAGGTGAAGCGGCAATTGCGTATCTTTGGGTGGATGGTTTCCCTCCAATGGTGAGAAGAAATGCTGTTTATCAGGAGAAATTAAAAGAAAACCCTGGAATTAAAGAAGTCGAAAGATTCGGAGTGGCGTCTGCAGATACTTCGGTTCAAACACAAAATGCTGTAGCCGCAATGCTGAATAAATATCCTAAAGGTAAATTGGATGCAATTTTCGCAACATGGGATGCCTTCGCTATCGGTGCCGCCCGGGCAATTAAAGAAGCGGGACGCGATGAAGTGAAGATATACGGAATAGATGTGTCGAATGCAGACCTTCAGGAAATTAAATCAGCTGGAAGCTCATGGTCCTACACGGCAGCAGTCGATCCCAAGTTGATCGGTGCAGTGAATATGAGGATATTGGCGAAAAAATTAGCGGGCGAAGAAACGCCGCAAACCTATGACTTAGAGGCTTCACTTATTTCACAAAAGGAAATCCAAGCTTCAAAAGAAGCGGTAAATATGGCAAATCTGTCTGGTATTGTCGAAGGATGGGGTGTATCAGCGGAATTTGAAGAAGATTGGATGAAAGTTTTGAAAGATCATTATAAAAAGTAAAAGGGGACACTCTCTTTCCAGTGAAGGGAGTGTCTGTTCAATAAGGGGGAATGGACATGGGCACGCAACTAGAAATGAAGAAAATCTCGATTGAATTTCCGGGGGTGAAGGCGCTTAGTGAAGTTGATTTTTCTGTACAATCAGGGAAAGCCCACGCATTGGTCGGTGCTAATGGAGCAGGGAAATCGACGTTAATGAAAGTTTTATCGGGAGCCCATGTTCATTATTCAGGTGACATATTCATTGATGGGGTGAAGCAGGATATCCGCTCACCAAAAGAGGCGCAGGAACAAGGCATTCAAATTGTTTATCAGGAAGTGGATACGGCCCTCATCCCTTATTTAACCGTTGGGGAAAATGTGATGTTGAATGATATGGTCCAAAACATGGGAAAAAAACAGATGGTCCAATGGAAAGAGCTGCACAATAAAGCTTCTCGTATTCTTGAAGAGATGAAAATTCGTGTCCCTTCGAACAAGCTGGTAAGAGATCTTACCTTGGCTGAAAAACAGATGGTCCTGATAGCAAGAGCCGTTTCGACAGAATGCAAATTCCTGATTCTCGACGAACCAACTGCTCCGTTAAGTCATACGGAGACGACAGAGCTTTTTCGAATTGTAAATGAATTGAAGCAAAAAAGCGTGGGAATCATTTTCATTTCACATCGTCTGCCCGAGATTTTTGAAATATGTGAGGAAATTACGGTCATGAGGAATGGGGAGCGTGTCACTTGTCGAAAAATGGAAGACATCACCCGTAACGAAGTGGTAGAGAATATGCTCGGGAAAACCATGGAGGAACAGTTCCCTGAAGTGAATTCTTCGATTGGCGACGTTATTCTTGAAGTGAAGGGATTGTCAGATGCAGAGAAAGTTAAAAATGTTAGTCTCCATATTAAAGCAGGAGAGATAATAGGCTTGGCGGGGTTGGTCGGGGCTGGGAAAACGGAGCTGTGTAAAACCCTTTTCGGTCATACTTCGATCACAGCGGGTGAGGTCATCCTGAATGGCCGAAAGCTTTCTTTGAAATCACCGCACCATGCTGTAAAAAGCGGCATGGCACTTGTACCTGAGGAACGCAGGAAAGAAGGGATCCTTGTTCAGGAATCGGTCGCGGCGAACTTGACTGCAGCCAGTATCGGTAAATTCTGCAGAACATTCGGTTTCGTGGATCGTAAGGCGGAAAAGGAAAAGGCGAAAGAAATGATCGCCAGTATCGGAATTAAAACTCCTTCCGGGGAAGTGAAAGTCGAAAACCTTTCAGGTGGTAACCAGCAAAAGGTTGCCATTGGAAAATGGCTTATTGCCGATGCGGATGTATACATATTCGATGAACCGACGAAAGGGGTCGATGTTGGAGCCAAGAAGGATATTTTCGAATTGATTGCTAAGCTTGCGAGGAATGGAAAAGCGATCATTTATGCCTCATCCGAGCTTTCCGAAATCATTGGCATTACCAACCGGACATATGTGTTATATGACGGGAGCACTGTCATCGAATTCGAAACGAACAAAACGAATGAAGAAGAACTACTATTCTATTCAACAGGAGGAAAATAGGATGAGCGTACCCATTCCTGTTACACAGACAGTGAAAGCAAAGAAAAAGGTGGAGCTATTCGACTTTTTCTATAAATACGGCACAATATTGACGATTATCATTCTGATTGGAATTTTTGCCGTGTCCAATCCATCTTTCATTCAAACTACTAATCTGATCAACATCCTGCGTTCCATTTCAATCGTGACCATCATTGCGATCGGCATTACGATATCCCTTACGGTGGATGGCTTCGACCTTTCCGTCGGTTCCGTCGCATCATTGGCCAATGCCATCGTCATATCAATGTTTGTCTGGTTTTCGCAGGATACATTTATCGCCATATTAGCTGCGATCGGTGCCTCACTTGTCGTAGGGGCTTTAAATTCGTTCATGATCGTTAAATTGAGAATTCCCGACATGCTGATGACATTGGCCACCATGTTCATTATCCAGGGAATTGCCCTTACCTATACAAAAGGGGCCACGGTTTCGCAAAATATGGTCATGCCCGATGGGACCTTCGCAACAGGTCTGATCAGCCCCCTTTTCGCCAAAATTGGCCAGGTACCATGGATAATCCTGATCATGGCAACCATTGTGATAGCGACCCATATCTTTTTGACTTATACGAAGCATGGTCGTTATATGTACATTATTGGCGGAAATAAGGAAGCGGCAAGACTTTCCGGTATATCGGTTAATAAATACAAAGTTCTTGCCTATCTGCTTTCGGCTTTATTAGCTGCAATTGGGGGGATTGTCCTTGCTTCAAGGGTCATGACATCGGAAATCAATTCAGGGTCCCCTTATTTAATGGATGCCGTTGCAGCAGCCTTCATTGGTTCCTCCGTTTTAGGAGCGGGAAAACCGAATGCCTTTGGAACCTTCGTCGGTGCAGTCCTGATCGGAATCCTACAAAATGGGCTGATCATGATGTCCGTTCCGTATTATGCGATGGATATCGTCAAAGGAACAGTGCTGGCCCTTGCGCTCGCTGTAACTTATTACAAACAAAAACACTAAAATGAATCCGTTACGATACTATACAGAAAACCAAAATTATGAAAAAAATCCTGTTGGATATGCAACAGGATTTTTCCTTTTAAAAAAGGGACGGGTTATGGATATAAATTATCTCCATTTTTAATTAATAATATTTATTAACGCTAATATGGGGTAGCCACGATAGCGAAATTTTAGAGGAAACTTACTTTACCTTTCAATAAAATGGATAATGATCTATTGTAAAGTATGAACATTCAAATCCTATACTTAACCAAAGGAGAGTATAAACTTATGCGCGAAACCTGTGTTCCGACTGGCGTGAAACCAAATGACACTGGCTTTGGATATACGTTGTCCTTAATAGGCGGTAAATATAAAATGATCATTATGTATTGGCTGTCTGAAAATAAGGTTATGCGGCATAATCAGCTGAAGCGGAGTATCGGCACCATTTCCTTTAAAACGCTAAGCATCATGTTAAAGGAGCTGGAGGCAGACGGTCTTATCATACGCAAGGAATTTCCCCAAATACCTCCAAAAGTAGAATATTCATTATCTGAACGTGGTCTATCTCTCATTCCATTGTTAAATATGATGTGCGAGTGGGGAGAGAAAAACAGTTTGCTAGCTCAGGAGATTGTACGGCCGTAGGTGTAGCTATTTTGATAAATCAAAAGAAGTATTTCCCTAATAAGGAAATACTTCTTTAATGAAACTGCCTATTAAAGATTGTCGACAAAATTCAAATAATCTTGTGCGCTATTTTCCAATTCGCTTGCGGACGGTTCATTTTCAGCACCATAAAACGCAAAGAATGAACGATAATCTGCATTGCAGTATAGGAAGGTAGTTTCAAAGGGAGATAATAAATGTTCAAGAGTATAGCGATATCTTCCTTCTTCACTATAATCCTCTTTGTTAATACCGGCAGATACAGCTAAAGCAGCTTTGCGATTCTTTAGTTTATCGCCTCCATTTGAACCATAAGCCCAACCATAAGTAAAAACATCGTCAAGCCATCTTTTTAGGAGAGGCGGACAATTAAACCAATAAAAAGGGAACTGTAAAACAAGATTACTATGCGATTCGATTAATTGCTGTTCTTTTTCCACATTAATGTTCCCGTCAGGGTAAACCGTATTCAATTCGTGTACTGTATACTTCTCCGGATATTTCCTTAGCGCTTCTACCCATCGCTTATTTATGACGGATGTTTCTAGACTTGGGTGTGATACGATAACAAGAGTTTTCAAAGATTTCTCCTCCTTAATTTTTATTTATTTTAAGTATAAAGTGCACTCAGCAAGTACGTAAGTATGCACTTTTAGTATAGGTACTTACCTAAAGGAGAGTGTTAAATCAGGTATAACTAAAAAAACGGTTAGTTGAATTTGTAATATTTTATTAAATGAATACCTTGCATTATAAAGTAATATAAAATATATTAATTCCAATATGCGGAAAAACAGGATATTAATATGGAAGTCTTAAAAGAAATTGTTCGTGAAAAGAGTGATGACCAATTTGAATTAAAAGAAGGTACACTCTATCTGTCTTTAAAGAGATTAGAAAAGAATGAATGGATTTCTTCTTACTGGGGGGATGAGCAAGGACCAGGAGAAAGAAGAAAATATTACAGACTTACATCAGTGGGTGAAGAAGGATTTAAACAAAAGCGCCTGGAATGGGAATTTGTAAGAGATGTGATTGATTCCTTTTTAGATTGGGGGAAATAAGGAAGCGGCGAGACTTTCCGGGATATCGGTTAATAAATACAAAATCCTTGCCTATCTGCTTTCGGCTCTATTTGCTGCAATCGGGGGGATTGTCCTTGCTTCAAGGGTCATGACATCGGAAATCAATTCAGGGTCCCCTTATTTAATGGATGCCGTCGCGGCAGCCTTCATTGGTTCCTCCGTTTTAGGAGCGGGAAAACCGAATGCCTTTGGAACCTTCGTCGGAGCAGTCCTGATCGGAATCCTACAAAATGGGCTGATCATGATGTCCGTTCCGTATTATGCGATGGATATCGTCAAAGGAACAGTGCTGGCCCTTGCGCTCGCTGTAACTTATTACAAACAAAAACACTAAAATGAATCCGTTACGTTACTATGACTATATGATAAGTCTGCATGTGGATGATATAAGAGGCTGGTAACTCGTGGTGAGTTTTAACGAAAGAATAAGAAGATAGGGGAGAGGGTTCTTTTTAACCCTCTTTCCACACTAATTTCCAATATCCAAATTTTAAAAAAGTAATAACACTCACTATATTTTGTTTTTATAAATGACTTTGTTAACATCGTGCCTTACTGTTTTGTGACCTTCTTTAATTCCTTTCCCCATGGCAATAAGCATAACATCTAAATACCTATCAGAAATTTTTAAGGCTGACTTTAATTGTTCGGAATCATACCCGGACATTGTAATGGTTTCAAGACCTGCCTCGTTCGCCAATAAAACTAACGACATTGACGCCAGGCTTGCGTCTCTTATTAATTCAACCTTTAAATCTTCTTTTGATTTATTTAGATAATAATTGATTGCCGCGTTTGTTAGATAATCTCTTACTGATGCGTCAAAATAACCTTTTTGAAACTCATCCTCATGTATCATTATGATATTTTCTTTTTCAAATGCTTGATAATCACCTAGTATAACAATCAGTACTGAGGCTTCAATTACCTGTTGCTGATTAAAAGCAATGGGCAGTAACAAATTCCTTAAATATGGTTCATCTATAACCAGGTATCGTGTTGCTTGAATGTTGTTTCCGTTAGGCGATTTACTGGCTCCTTCAATCAATGTGGCCACCCGTTCGGGACTAATTTTATAATCGGGATCATACTGCCTTACGGAACGTCTTTTTTCTATAATCTCTCTTACACTCATCGTGTTCACTCCCAATGTTATATTTGCTTCATAATCAGAGTATAATGGACCCATGATGTAGAAGAAAATAACGCACAATAAAGTGGCATAGCCACCTTTATGTGCCTATTCAGGAGGAATGAGGAATGAAGAGTTTAAATACTGGAATAAATATTTTCATGAATACTGTAGGAGGAAAGTGGAAATGTTTAATCCTCTTTTTTCTGAGTCAAAAACCAATGAGGACAAAAGAGTTTTATATTCTAATACCGGCCATTACCCAGAAAGTTTTAACCGACCAATTAAAGCAGTTGGAAAGAGATGGGCTTGTCCGAAGAGAAGTATATAAAGTAGTACCACCAAAAGTAGAATACAGTTTAACTGAGTTGGGTCAATCCTTTGTACCTGTATTAAATACAATGTGTGAATGGGGCACTACATATGCAGTCGAACAAAATCTCGAAAGACAAGAACAAATCTGTCGTCATCATAAATAAGTAAGAGCTGCATCCACTGGGAGTATGGCCTTTTTGACAAGTTCAGTGATGCAAGCAGAATTCATTCAAGCTATCAATATAATTGTAAGAAATACGTTATTAGAGGGAATGTCTTGAAGATGACTTTTGGCAGTCTCTCTAGAGATTGTAAGAAACTAATAGATTCTTTACTTTAAAGTAGTTGCTTTGCCCCGCACTTTTTCCTATGGGTTTAAATGTAACGGTTAGTTGCATTAGATTTTTTTTGCTTTATAATTAGTACCAGGTGTTAATATCAAGTTATAAAATGATGCAATTCATACACACGAGGTGGCTATTCTATGTTCAAATCCAAAGCACGTATTACTGCGATAGGTTCGTATGTTCCTGAAAAAAGGTTAACAAATAAAGACTTAGAAAAAACGGTTGAAACCAATGATGAATGGATTGTTAAACGTACTGGTATTAAAGAACGAAGAATTGCACATGAAGAAGAGTTTGCTAGTGATATAAGTTATAAAGCTGTAAAGGATTTAATGGAACGGTATGATAAATCTGTCGAAGATGTTGATATGATCATTGTCTGTACCTTTACACCTGATTTCAACACGCCAAGTGTAGCTTCTTTAGTCCAAGCAAAGCTAGGTATTAAGAATACTGGAGCTATTGATTTAAATGCTGCTTGTGCAGGATTTACTTATGGGTTGCATGTAGCTAATGGATTAGTAACATCTGGTTTAAACAAGAAAGTTCTTGTTATTGGAGCTGATACTTTATCTAAAATTATGGACTATGAAGATCGAGCCACTTGTATTTTATTTGGAGATGGTGGAGGAGCAGTTCTTGTAGAATATGATGAACAGCAACCAAGTTTCATTTCTTCACATTTATATTCGGAAGGAGAAGGCGGAAAAAATTTATATAGTACAAACCTATCGACACGTATAAATGGTGAAGACTTGAATAATAGTGGTAACCTTGTACAAAATGGACGTGAAGTTTATAAATGGGCTGTTACTACTGTTCCAAAAGGTATGCAAACAGTGATGAAAAATACTGAATTTCAATTGAATGATGTTGATTGGTTTGTTCCGCATAGTGCAAATTTAAGAATGATTGAGTCGATATGTGAAAGAAGCGGCTTTCCTATTGAGCGTACTTTATATAGCTTAGTGGAGTATGGAAATACTTCTTCAGCAACAATACCATTAGCTTTAGATATTGGAATAAGAGAAGGGAAGCTCCGTAATGGTGAGAAGGTTTTATTATATGGTTTCGGTGGTGGTTTAGCACAAGCAGGATTGCTTATCGATTGGACGCTATAACTCAGCAAGACCTCCATTTTAATTTTAGGAGAATTATGATGGTGTAAAACTTGAGGTGATTCCCATGAGGAAATGGCTTCTTTTATAAAAACCGTTTGCGTTTTCTATAGTGTTATTAAATTCAATTTGTAGTTTTATGATTACCATAATTTTAAAAAAAGACTTGGTTGTACTCCATGATTTTTATCATTTATATGGGATGAAATCAATTGGAACGTTTTTTAAAAGAAAAAAAGCAAACTGCTTCTTCTAATTTGCCTTCTGTCTGTGAGTGGCTGCACTTTTTGTTATTTCCAAAGTCGCCACCACTTTCGTGTTAACTGGCGAAATTTTTTTTGAAAATTTTAACTTTCTACAGCAGTTCCCTAAAATTCAACGGATTCCCTTGATAGATCAAGGTTTTCTACGTTGTCACTCATAAGTTGCATAGTAATGCGCTTATTACTATCTTTACTTTGCATAATTCCTCTCACAATACTAGGACTAGGAAAGGCGATGAACTCATTATGATTTTTAGCGAACGATTAAAAAAAGAACGTGAAAAAAGAAATTGGTCACAAAATGATCTTGCAGAGAAGATTCATGTGAGTCGCCAATCTGTGTCCAAATGGGAAACGGGAAAAAATCATCCAAGTATTGAAGTACTCATTAATTTAAGTGATTTATTTCAAATTACGGTAGATGAATTATTAAGGAGTGACGAGGAATTGAAAGAAAAAATAATACGTGAAAGTAAGCAGTTGGCATTTCCCAAAAGGAAAATGTTTTTTGATATCGTGTTATTAATAGGAGCATTTTTGTTAGTGTCTAAATTAATTATTTTTGGCCTTAACAAATTTGTTGGCACAGATATTACAGTTTTAAAAAGTATGCCAGTTGTATTTAGGTTTTTACCATTTGCATTGATGGTCATTGGTGGTATTGGTTCAGATTATTTGAAAGATAAATATGTAGATTAAAAATAACTCTACCTAAAATAGCGATAATTGTAATTTCCTTTAAAGGAAATGCCCTTACAAACTTTAGGGATACCAGAGGAAAGAGATTGATCATTTTATAAAAACTGTACATTAAATCACAAAAAAAGAATCCATCTTTTTTCAAAATGGATTCTTTTTATTTTTCCTTATATAGGGAGAGGGAAATCTTTTGAGCAAACTTAGTTTCAATGCCAGAGGTATAGCCCGATATCTCCTTTAGGAGTCTTATCTTAAAGAAACAGTACCTTTGAATTTTAGGTTCTGTTCATTTTCTATTTGAACTTTTGCACTTCTTCATTTCCCTCGAATTTGTTGTCTTTCAAAATGCCGATTTCTTCAATATGGTTTCGCGCCGTTTCATCGCCAAATTTATAAATGAGGGCATAAAGCTTTTTCATGGCTGCATCGTATTTATCATTTGCCCGGTCATGATGATAGAGAAGGTATGGCACATGTGAACGGGCGTATGCCTCCAGGTCATCTGTCCGGTGTTCCTCCAAGCATTGTTTCAATTCTGCAAGTTCCTCATCAGTTGCGTGTACAGTGAAGCTCGGGTTCTCTTCAAGTTTTTGTCCGAGTACATCTCCGCTGACCAAATCGACATGATAGGTCTGTTTTTCCTGCATCATTCTGCTCATCATCCTTTCAAGCGTTTATCTATTCTGTACCACTATTTGTAAAAATTTAATCATCAATATAAACATTTCCTTAATGAAAAAGATAGGAAATAGAGGTATCGGATTTCTTATCGAATGGTATAAGATGAATTTACAGAATAATATGGAAAATCAAGGGGTGATATAGTGAAGAGGTCAATCATGGTTATTTTTTTGGTGTTGATTGCTTCAGGCTGCGTAACAAGGAATTATGATTCCAATATGGATTTAGGGAAAAGTCAGTTGAATGAGGAAAATTATTTAGAAGCCCACGAGGCATTTGAATTAGCTTATAAAGAAGCAAATACACCGGAAGCAAGGGAGTTAATGGATCTTTCAGGTTTTCTGGCGAATGGAATGAAGAAATACGACGAACAGGATTTTGATTTGGCCAAAAGAGATTTTGAAGAAGCAACCGCATATAAAGCAAAATACCGGGAAGGTAAACTAATGGTTTCTAAGGCGGTGGAAATGCAACCGGTATCAAACTCCGCCACGATAGAAGCAGTAGAGGGAAATGACGAGGCGGAGCCGGCGGAGGAAGCAACCGTGGACGGAACCAATGGATCGAAAGTAGGAGATGAGGCGGCAACGGATACAATAGGCAAAGAAGAGAGCAAGGCCTCGGTTAGTACATTAAGTAAATCTCAGGCAGAGAAGCTAGTTAAGGATTATGTGGACATGGAAAACTTTCCTGATTTAGATATCGAATATGATCATGATGCCGAAAAGGGAGATTACATTTTTCATGTTTTCGAGGTGGATGAACCTAGTCAGGAAAGTGGCCACAAAACCACTTGGGGCTGGTATGGCGTGAATAAGAAGACTAAAGAAGTTTATGAAGTCTTGTAAGGATAACTGTATGGTCGAATTGAAGGCCCCTGTTGAGGCCTTTTTATTTTGCAGGCGGCAAGATACAGGATTCGATAAAATTTTATAATTTTTTTAAAAATGTCGCCCTATTCTTTATTTCTTAAGAATTTTTTAATATTTCCTGTTTATGATTGAGTCAAGTAAAGGATAAAGGACAATCATAGGAGGGATAAAGATGGAAAATTATAATGGTGATGAGCAAGTCAGAGTGAAGGCAGAACGGAAAAAGGGTAAGTCTCTTTGGCTAACTAGCCTTGTTTCCGGAACGGTTGCTGCTATGGTTACATCGTCTGTATTTCTATTTGGCGGGGACTTTATAGATCAAGGGAATAGTTCAGTGAATGAGTCAACCAAAACGGCAGGTGTACAGCAAACGGAAAGTGTTGAAAAGGATAAAAGTGTCACGGCGGAAAAGTTATCGACAAGTACGGATTCAAATGATAGGGCAGAGATGGTCGAATCAGCATCCAAATCGATAGTCGGGGTCGTGAATTTACAGGAGATGCAAAACCAGTACCCGTACCAGCAGCAAAGCACGGAGAGCGAAACGGTTGAAAGCGGCACCGGCTCAGGGGTCATCTATAAAAAAGCTGATGGGAAAGCCTATATCATCACGAACAATCATGTTATTGAAGGAGCTAAGGAAGTCGAAATTTCATTGTATGATGGACAAAAGGCAACGGCGACGGTTGTCGGGGCTGATGCTTTGACTGATTTAGCGGTTTTGACAATTGATGCCTCGAAAGCACCTGAGGGAATTAAATTCGGGAATTCCGATAGCATGCGTCCAGGAGAAGAAGTATTGGCAATTGGCAACCCACTTGGACTTGATTTTTCACGATCGGTTACACAAGGGATCGTCAGTGCGACCGGACGCTCCATTTCAGTCGATACCTCGGACGGGGAGTGGGAACTTGATGTCCTTCAAACAGATGCAGCGATCAATCCCGGCAATAGCGGGGGTGCATTGATCAACACCGCTGGGGAAGTGATCGGCATAAACAGTTTGAAGATTTCCGAAAACGGTGTGGAAGGCTTAGGGTTTGCCATACCAAGTAATGATGTGATTCCGATTGTTACGGAGCTGATTGAAAATGGAAAAATCAAGCGCCCATATTTAGGAGTCAGCTTGGCCAGTATGGAAGAACTGCCGCAATATTACATCCAAAATGTTCCAGAAGTCGTAAAGTCCGGCGTAATGGTGACGAGTATAGAGGCGGGATCGGCTGCGGCGAATGGAGGGCTTAAGCAACAGGATATCATTGTGGAGATTGATGGAACGAAAATAAAAACGTCAGCAGAATTAAGGAAAATTTTATACACAGATAAGAAAATCGGCGATAAAGTAAAGGTTAAAGTCTATCGGGGGACTGAAGAGAAAACGGTAACGATAACCTTGCAAAACTCATAGATAGAAGGAAGGCCTCTGATTGATCATCAGGGGTCTTTTATTTGAAAATGTAGTTAAAAAGTTTTTAATAGTATTGAAAGTGTTGATATCGGAAAAAATGATAGTGTATTTATACTGTTTATCAGATTTTTCATATAGTCTCGAATACCTAAAAGTGAATAGCGGCGTATTCTATTTGTCAAGGTTTACATTATAGATATGTTAAAAAATAGAAAAGATTTGACAAATTTGTGAAATGTCATAAAATAGAAAGAAAGGGGATGAAATTATGGAAGCTAATCAGAAGATGTTGGATGCAGTGAAATGGGTATCGGGCACAGGTTGCGTAATCGGAATTATTATTTTTGCTTTAAGTTTTTTTGTAAGCGATTACAATAAGGATTATATATTTACCGCTGTTGGAATCGCCATCACACTAAGCGCAGCTGCCATTTTTCTAGTTGGTATATTTTTTGTCCTGACAGAGGAAATGGTAATGAATACACGTAAAGGCGAAAGAATTGAACCGGAAACGACTAAAATCATAAAAATGAAAACAAAGGCTAAAGCTCCAACAAACAGAAGTACAGAATTCAGTAACTAAAACGAGGAATTTAGCGCAATATACTGTTTTTCTAAACAAAATTAGTTGTTCTTTTGCCTAACTTGCTGAATTTGAGTCAACTTGATCACAAACGATGAATGCGCTTTCATTTTGTGTATTATCAGAACGAATTATCGATTTGTTACATTTTAATTCATTATACTGCCACTCGTCATTGCCAAACACACGATGTGCTTGTACATCCAAACCAACTGCCTGCACGCCAGGAATTCTCAATTACATTTTAAACAATATCTACGAGAAAAGGACACTTTTAAGAAGTCCTTTTTTTGTGGTTTTTTTCTATGTACTTTTAATTGAAAATTCAAAAGGGAAAGGGGTACAGGTATCAATATGGGGTTATTGAGCAGTGGTTTTGCTAAAGGCAGATTTGATAGCAAACCTGAATTACTTACTACGCTTTTGCTACACGGCTGTTTAAAAATACTGACAGGGCATAAGGCAAAAGAACCCAATTACATTTCACACTCGTTGTTCCCTTATACATATATAATATTGACCTGTGTTGGTTCATAAGGGTATTGAAGCATGGAGACAACATCGTGTCCCATGTGTCTACCATTTACCAACCTCCATGGCCGAGTGAAAAAAATCCGTTTTAAATCATGGTATCTAACGATAAATAAGTAATTGACAGGATAGGTAATATAATTCATAATCTTTAAGAGTTTTGAGGCAATATACACGGTGACTATAATGTGAAATTTTTTATTTCATTATATTAGAGTAATATTAAATGGAAAGAGGATCGGTACTATTTGTAATCCTTCACTGATAAGTGAATTTTCAAAGGCAAGATATGAAACATTTATTATATTTCATTTGCTGAAGATTTTCGAACATTTCAGTTCATTTACCATCTTCTTACTGCTCTTTAATGAACTTTATGTGACAGATGTCACTTTGTATTGTCTTTTTTTAGACTTGGGATTAATATTGGTATGTCGGGGTTTGTGAACATGGTAACACTTTGTCCGAATAATTACCAATTGGAATTTTATTATGTAAGAAAGGGGTAGTACTATGAAAATAAAATGGGCTCTATTAACTATACTTTTTACTATTGCCACTGTGCTAACCGGTTGCGATAACCCATTAATGGTCTTGGACCCTAAAGGGCCAGTAGCTGCAACACAAGCAGATGTTATTATGATTTCGATATGGACAATGGCCTTTGTCGTCCTTGTCGTTATGGTACTGTATATCTTCATGATAATGAAATATCGTGCTTCCAAACAGCGTGATGATTATGAACCGCCTCATATTGAAGGAAGTAAGGTTCTTGAAATAATTTGGGTTGCGATCCCAATTTTGATCGTCGCTTTCCTATCCGTTGTTACTGTTAAAACAACAAATGAAGTTGAGGCAACACCTAAAGGGTACGGAGATCAAGAACCTTTAGTCATTTACGCTTCATCTTCCAACTGGAAGTGGCATTTTAGTTATCCGGAAGAAGATATCGAAACGGTCAACTATCTGTTTATACCGACTAACCGACCAATCGAATTTAAACTTTACTCATTCGGTCCAATCTCAAGTTTCTGGATTCCACAACTTGGAGGACAAAAATACGCGATGTCGGACATGGTTAATACGTTGCACTTAGCAGCTGATGTACCAGGTGAGTATATGGGTCGAAATTCAAACTTCAGTGGTTCAGGTTTTGCTCAGCAAACGTTCAACGTTAATGCATTGTCAGCAAAAGATTACGATAAGTGGGTAGATGAAATTAAAGCTACTGCTAAACCGATTACTGAGGAAAAATTCAATGAATTATTAAAACCTGGCCATGTGGGACAATCCACTTACACTGGAACTCACTTAGAGTTTTCACCAGCTCCTGAAGGGGAAAATGCTGGTCATGACCACGGATCTTCTGATACTGAAGAAAATGATTCCAAGGATTCACACGAGGAACATTCAGAACACAGCAACATGAATCACTAAGAATTAATTTCGTTCGATAAAACAACTAGGTTTACAAGATAAGGAATATTTTCCTGAAAGGAGTCACAAAAGTATGGATTACTTTGATCGATTTGCCGTACCTCATCCAAGCCCTGCGATTTATGCATCCATGGTTGCCATTGGCTTAACCATGATTGCGGTTGTTGCCGGAATTACCTATTTTAAAAAATGGGGTTACTTATGGCGTGAGTGGTTAACAACGGTTGACCATAAACGTATTGGTATCATGTACATCTTGGCAGCACTGCTTATGCTTTTCCGCGGTGGCGTCGATGCTCTTATGATGCGTGCTCAAACGGCTATTCCAGATAACGGTCTTTTGGATGGACAGCATTATAATGAGGTATTTACAACACACGGGGTCGTCATGATCCTGTTCATGGCTATGCCATTTATCATTGGGTTAATGAACATTGTTACACCATTACAAATTGGAGCGCGTGACGTAGCATTCCCACGTCTGAACGCAGTAAGCTTCTGGTTATTCTTCATGGGGGCAATGCTATTTAACATCTCTTTCGTAGTCGGTGGTTCTCCTGATGCAGGTTGGACATCTTACTTCCCGCTGGCAAGTAACGATTTCAGTGAATCAGTCGGTTCGAACTATTACGCGATTTCACTTCAAATCGCTGGTATCGGTACATTAATGACTGGTATCAACTTTATCGTAACCATCTTGAAAATGAGAGCACCTGGCCTGAACTTAATGAAAATGCCAATGTTCACATGGTCTATCTTGATTACAAACTTCATTATCGTTTTCGCTTTCCCTGTATTGACAGTGGCACTTGCGTTGATGACAATGGATCGTCTATTCGGAACTCAATTCTTTACGATGGCCAATGGCGGTAGCGATATGCTTTGGGCAAACTTGTTCTGGGTTTGGGGACATCCTGAAGTTTATATAGTTATTCTTCCAGCTTTCGGTATTTACAGTGAAATCATTTCGACATTTGCACGTCGTAACCTGTACGGGTATAATTCGATGGTTATCTCCATGGTAGCTATTTCTACTTTATCTTTCATTGTATGGGCTCACCATTTCTATACAATGGGCCACGGTGCAATGGTTAATGGTATCTTCTCGATTACCACGATGGCAATTGCAGTCCCGACCGGTGTTAAGATCTTCAACTGGTTGTTCACACTTTGGAAAGGTAAAATCGTGTTTACCGTTCCAATGCTATACTCTTTAGCTTTCATTCCGATTTTCACGCTCGGTGGGGTAACAGGGGTTATGCTTGCCATGGCAAGTGCTGACTACCAATACCATAATACAATGTTCTTAGTAGCTCACTTCCATTACGTTTTAATCCCTGGTACTGTATTTGCCGTACTTGCCGGTTTTACGTACTGGTGGCCAAAAATGTTCGGTTTCATGTTGAGCGAAAAAATTGGAAAATGGTCGTTCTGGTTCATTATAGTCGGCTTTAATGTAACATTCTTCCCGATGTTCATCACTGGTTTAGATGGGCAGGCACGTCGTATGTATACGTACTCTGAATCAACAGGATATGGTCCATTGAATATGCTCTCTTTCGTTGGAGCAATTGGTTTAGCAATAGGTTTTGCACTTATTGTGTACAATATCTATTGGAGTACTCGTTATGCATCAAGAAATATCTCAAATGATCCATGGGATGCACGTTCTCTAGAGTGGGCTACACATACACCAATCCCTGAATATAACTTTGCAATTGTGCCAACAGTTGATTCTACAGAAGCATTCTGGGATTCAAAGAAAAAAGGCTTTAAATTATTTAGCGGTAAAGTAGAAAAGATTCATATGCCAAATAACAGTGGCGTGCCGTTTATCATGAGCTGTATCTTCTTCGTTTGGGGCTTTGCATTGGTATTCAGCATGTGGATCATTGCAATCATTGCAACGATCGGTATCTTTGCTTGTATGATTCACCGTTCATTCGAAAAAGATCACGGACGTTATATCTCTGTTGAAGAGATCGAAGAAACTGAAAATAAATTGCGAGGTGCTAAGTAATGAAAATAGATAACTCGCTGCCACTAGAATATAGCACGGAAGAAAATCGCTTAAAGATTTTTGGATTCTGGATTTTCCTGGGAGCAGAAATAGCTCTTTTCGCTACACTGTTCGCCACTTATTTTGTCTTAGTTGGTGGTACTGGAAATGGTCCAACAGGGGAACATCTTTTTAAAGTCCCAACATTAATGTTTCAAACAATCTTTCTTTTAACTAGTAGTTTTACCATAGGTCTTGGAATCAATGCAATGAGACTTGGCAGGCAGAAAGCAACGATTGGTTTCTTCATTATCACCCTTATTCTTGGTTTAGGCTTCTTAGGAGTCGAAATTTATGAATTCGTGGAGTATGTACATGAAGGAGCAACGATTCAAACAAGTGCTTTCTTATCTAGTTTGTTCACACTACTAGGTACGCATGGAGCTCACGTTACACTTGGTTTATTCTGGGGAACCTTCATCGTCATGCAGATTAAAAAACGCGGTATGACTCCACAGACAACAAACAAGGCTTTCATCTTTTCACTTTACTGGCATTTCTTGGACGTTGTCTGGATTTTCATCTTCAGTTTCGTCTATCTGAAAGGAATGATGTAATATGAAAGAATTATTCCCACGGGGCCAAGTTATGGGATTTGCTTTTTCGCTAGTTCTGACTTTGGTCGCACTATCAGTTATTGTGTTTGATCTCTCACTTAAAATGGCTGTGATTATCCTACTTGTTACAGCTTTCATGCAAGCAGCACTTCAATTTGTTATGTTCATGCATGCAGGAGAGTCTGAAGATAAAGCATCGATTTACACAAACGTTTATTACGGATTGTTTGTTGCATTGGTTACAATTTTCGGTACAATGCTAACAATGATTTGGGGATATCAATAATCGATTCCAGAAAAGCTGGGCGTCTTGATGACGCTCAGTTTTTTTTATTTTAATAAGTATAAATTTGTTAAGAAGGATGTGGATGAAAACCATATTGTTTAGTATAACCATTTCGGAAAATTATATTTATAATGGGGGAATTTTCACTTTCGATGCGCGCCCGTGCGTTTAAGTGCAATGTTTTAAAGTGAAACGTTAATAGAACGGACACATCTTTTAAGAAAAACTGCCAGCCCTTTTGATATAATGAGCCATGTAAGAATTAATTTATAAATGTAGCGGAGATGATGAATTGACATTGCCGGTTTTGATTTTGACAATTATCTTAAGTTTGTTAAAAATATTGGTTTCCTGTCTTCCGACCGATGCGGTTAATTGGATTATCAGCAAATTTAAAATACACTCTGAAATTAGTGACGAGAATGCGATCGTAACCTTTGAGGGAAAACGTTTGGAAGGTGAAGAAAAAATTCAAGTTATTAATTATTTTAATAACGCTAGATTTTTGAAAAAAAATCATATATTCCCAGGGAACGAGCAATTGTTTTTGCATCCCGAGAACAGTGGAACTCCATTAGTAATTGATACTAAAAGAGGCAAAAAGGATGTTAGGTTATATGTGTACATTTACAATGACCACGTGGATGTAGTTAAACAATACAAGAAGAAACTCATTTCTTATAGTCTGTTTTCCGATAGCCTTCAAGAACGTTCCGTGCCATTAATAAGTAACTTAGCTTAAAAGAACCAAAAATCAATTATTATCAAGTTTGTAGACAAAAGGGGTTCTATCTAAATTTTAAAACAAAGTTGATTGGAACGGAGGGTACGAGACTCCTGCGGGAAAAGCGAGTCCAAGGGAGACCCCGCAGGCGCAAAGGCGCCGAGGAGGCTCACGGACCGCCCGCGGAAAGCGAGTGCCTGGAGTGGAAATTAACGTTTAAATTGTCTAAAGTCTGAGACGGTCCTTTAAAAGATCGTCTTTTTTATAAGTCTTTTATTTTATAATCCCATTTCATTTAGGTGCTTTTTTCATTAAAGAAAATTCTTAATTACTTGTTATTCAGATTGAGAGGTTTACTTACACAAACTGACGACTGAATTTTAGTGTCTTTGTGTTGTTAAGTAGGAGGGAATTGCTAAAAGAGGGTCTTCAATAGTGCATATGAAAAATATTTTGGATATTATTAAATGGTAATAAAAAAGCAGGTATCTATTGCGATGCCTGCTTTTTTATGCTTTCCATTGCTTTTCAACTTGATGAAGGGCTTGTTGTAAAATTACTTCATGATCTGTACCCGGTTTAGTAAGGACGTTAGTTTGATAAGATTTTCCTTGGAAATCAACTGTTACTGTAACTTTTACCATTATGCATCTTTCCTTTCTTGATTCAGAATTAAATGAGGTGGTTGTACCTATTTCTTTTATACCCATGGCAGAAGAATAATCAAACATTTCAAAAGCAGTAAAATTGAAAGAATTAATATTCAAAATTATCTGATACTTTTACAGATGTGTCAACATTTTTTTTTTGACCTGCCCCATTTCCCGTTTAAATAGAAAATGACCTGGCTTGTACACATGACAGCCAGGTTGTTTTTGTAAAATGAACTATATTCATATTTTAGTTAAAATAATACCGATTAATGCAGCAAGAACACCGGCAATTTGATAGGTTTTTAGTTTTTCCTTGAATAAATAACATCCAGCGAATACGACAACTAAACAGTTCAGGCTGACGACAGGAAAAATGATGCTTGCGATCCCGGTGTTCAATGCAAAGAAATAACATCCATAGCCTATCATGCTTAAAAAACCTACCAAGGAACCGATTTTGACTTCCTTTAGCTTGATTTTTTCTTTTTTAAAGGCCAGAGCCGAAAGAAGATAAAGCATTCCGCCTCCATACATTGATACTAAGATATCAAGGGAGTTTAAGTGAAGACGTGTTGATGTCGTCATTAGAATTCCGAGCACACCAAATGATAAGATGGAGAATAATGTGTGCATGATCCAAGGGACATATTGATGGTTACCTTTGGCGTTAGGTGTATACTGGATGACTAATGTAGCGAGAAGCATGCAGGCGATTCCACTCCACTGCAAGGAAGAAATATGTTCGTGAAAAATTAAAGCTGCACAGAGTATGGGGAATATAGCATTAGCTGCGATTAATGGTGATGTCAAGCTTGCCGGACCTTTTTCAAAGGCGCTTGCCATCTGGATGTTACCATTAGCGTTCAGTACACCAATTGCTGCACCAAGCATGATGGACAGCCAGTTCAGCTGTAAACCATCCATAAATACTCCATAAGCAATGGATAAAATAAAAGCTGAAAAATAAAAGAAAAATTGGATATGTATCTTTGAATAGCCTTTTCCGCTACTCCATTTGAAAATGCTGTTATTGATTCCGAAACATAAGCTGGTAATGAGTGCTGCAAAAATCCACATGTGTATATTCTCTTCTTTCTTATAGGTTGAACTGCTTTTTCCATTTTAAACTGAATATATAAAGGAATCAAACCCAATTTAAGAGAGTTGCATTGACAGATTGACTATTTTTTTTTATATTTACTAAGACAATTTTAAAATATTTCCCGATAAACGGGAGAGGTTCATAGCATCACCCTCTTAAAAAAACTATGGCTTTGATTTTTTTCGCGAATCAACCATATCTTTGATGAGATATGGTTTTTGTTATATAGAGGCCCATTTTATGAATCTCCCCTGACAAACGTGGATGAGGAGGACTTTTTATGTCTGGAAGAAAAGAAGAAGAATTAAAGGAAATTACACTGCTTGGGAATCAAGGGACAAAATATACATTCGACTATGCGCCTGAAATTCTTGAGTCATTCGATAACAAACATCCTAACCGTGATTATTTCGTCAAATTCAATTGCCCGGAATTCACTAGCTTATGTCCGATAACCGGCCAGCCAGACTTTGCAACCATTTACATCAGCTATATTCCCAGTGTGAAGATGGTCGAAAGCAAGTCTTTGAAACTTTATTTATTCAGCTTCCGTAATCATGGTGATTTCCATGAAGACTGCATGAATATCATCATGAACGATTTAATCGAGTTGATGGATCCGAAATATATTGAAGTATGGGGCAAGTTCACGCCTAGGGGCGGGATTTCCATTGATCCATACACAAACTACGGGAAACCAGGGACGAAGTATGAGGAAATGGCGGATTACCGCTTGATGAATCATGATTTATACCCTGAAACTGTGGATAATCGCTAAAGATTGGAAAGACAACTGGCTTATGCCGTTGTCTTTTTTTTCCTTTTACTATTCCCTTTCAATAATCATATTGTTTTGTCCTCTTTAAAAATACAAATGTCCTTCTATAGTGGAATTTTTACTTGATTGTTTCGAGAAAAAACGTAATAATAGGGAGAGTTGATTTTGACAGAATATTATTTAAAATAGGGGATGTCGAGATGAAAGTTGCGAAGTTTGGCGGAAGTTCACTTGCGTCAGGTGAACAGTTGAGAAAGGTATTCGAAATTGTGGTTGCTGATCCAGAGAGGAAGTTTGTAGTCGTTTCGGCTCCAGGGAAACGCAATTCCGATGATATAAAGGTGACGGATTTATTGATTGAGGCTGCGGAACAGCAGCTGCGCGGCGATAACGGGGAGCATTTGATCGAAGACGTGGTATCCCGCTATGCGAGCATTGCTGAAGAGTTGGATATATCCGAGGAGGTCATCACAGGGATTCATGAAAATTTAAAAGCACTGTTGCATGCTGACCAATCTAACCAGAAGCGCTATTTGGATGCTTTAAAGGCCAGTGGCGAAGATAATAATGCGAAGCTGGTCGCAGGTTATTTTCAAAGCCGTGGGGTAGAGGCAAAGTATATAAATCCAAAGAAGGCTGGCTTGATCGTTACGGATGTAGATGGATTTACCCAGGTTCAGCCAGAGTCATATGATCGGTTGTATGCTCTGCGTGAAGAGCCTGGAATCGTAGTATTTCCAGGGTTCTTCGGATATACGTTAGATGGTGATGTTTTAACCTTCTCAAGAAGCGGTTCCGATATTACGGGTTCGATTCTTGCAAATGGGGTCAAAGCCGATTTGTATGAGAACTTTACGGACGTGGATGCCGTTTATGCGGTAAATCCAAATGTGGTTTCCAATCCGAAGGGAATCCGGGAGTTAACCTATCGTGAAATGCGGGAGCTTTCTTATGCCGGTTTTTCGGTATTTCATGATGAAGCGCTGATTCCTGCATTCCGTGCGGGAATACCTGTCCATATCCAAAATACGAACAATCCGACGGCACAAGGGACCCGCATTGTGAACACGCGGGATAATACGAATGGTCCGGTTATTGGGATTGCAAGTGATAAAGGGTTTTGCAGTATTTACATTAGCAAATATTTGATGAACCGGGAAGTTGGTTTTGGCCGGAAACTGCTGCATATCCTTGAAGATTACGGAGTTTCATATGAGCATATTCCATCAGGCATTGATGATGTGACGCTTATTCTAAGGCAGGACCAGATGAAAGGAGAAGTCGAGAAGAAAATCATTTCCCGAATCAAGAAAGAGCTTCATGCCGATGAAGTGAATGTGGAGCATGATCTTGCCTTGATCATGGTTGTAGGGGAAGGAATGCGCCATAATGTCGGTACAACGGCAAGAGCGTCAAAAGCCTTGGCCGAAGCTAAGGTGAATATTGAGATGATCAACCAGGGCTCTTCGGAGGTAAGTATGATGTTCGGTGTGAAAGGGCACAACGAAGAGACGGCAATTCAGGCATTATATCACGAGTTCTTTTGAGTATAATAGATCAGTGACCTCCTTTTAGAAGGGGGTTTTTTTGTGATCAATCTTTTAGTCACTATACATATGGCTGGACTTTTCATCTGGTACTTTATGGTAGTGGCAATGACCGTATGGGGATATTAAATCTGAGCTAAAAGACGCGGATACTTATTGCAGTGAATTGGTATGGTATATTCGTACTATAAAGCAAGGAAAGACTATAAAGTTAAGACAAATGCTGCTTCTGGATGTTATCCCCCAATTGGTTTAAAATAATTACTTCGAGTTGATTTCGCTGAATAGAATCATGTTTAGAAAGCCAACCTTATCACCTCAAGTTTAATACTTCTATATTTAATACAAAAAAGACTGTAGGAATAAGTTCTATCTATATATTAAAACAAAGTTGATTGGAGCGTAAGGTGCGAGACTCCTGCGGGAAAAGCGCGTCAAGGGGAGACACCGCAGGCGTAAGCCAAGGAGGCTCCCCGGACCGCCCGCGGAAAGCGAGTGCCTGGAGAGGAAATCAACGTTCAAATTGTAAAGCCATAAAAAGACTGTAGACAAACTCGATTTTCATCGAGTTTGTCTACAGTCTGAGCCTCCAAATAGAAGATTGGAGGCTTTCCTTTTTTGTTAGTCCATAATTGTCAGGAGTTGATCGATCTCTTTCCTGGGGCGTGGGGCAGGGATCATGTCGGGATAGCCAACATGAAGGCTGCCTACGATTTTCTCGCCAGGTTTAACGCCTAAAGCTTCACGAAACTCCATGCTGTGGATCATGCCGTATGTTTCCCATATCATCCCGATTCCTTGTTCCCAGGCAAGCAGGCTGAAATTTTGGATCAAGGCACTTGTAGCTGCATAATCTTCTTCACGTGTCATTGGATTCGGATTCTCTTCCATGATCACTGCGATGAACATCGGGACATCTATAAGTTTATTATATCCTCGCTGTCCGGCTGCGTTTTTCTTTTCAGGGTCCTTCTCTTTGCCTGCCATAAAAGCACGGGTTGCTTCTGCGAGTTTTAAACGGCTTTCGCCATATACCACGACGAAGCGCCAAGGCTGGGTCATTTTATGGTTCGGTGCCCATGTCGACGTTTCCAATAATGATTGGATGGTATCAATAGGAACAGGAATGTCCTTAAATCGCTTAATGCTGCGCCGTTCTTTAATGATATCTTCAAGTTTCATGATCATCCTGCTCCTTTAATCATATATGTAAGTTCATTAGTTTTTTTTAAAAAAATAATCCCCGGCTGCCTAATATGCTTCCAACGTGAATAAATTACTTGAATAAAGAGGGGGCAATATTCCAGTGACTTGCATTCGCTAATGAGCATATAATTTTTACTAGGCACAGAGAAGCCGGGGCGACATTGTATCTATGTACAATATCAAAAGGGTACGATAAGAGATTATCGTAATTGCTTATCAAATTTCAGAGATCAATAATGAAATTGAAAATCATTATCAATTAGAATTTTCGCTTATTTCCTGTTATTTGTCAAGAGTATTTATTAAAAAAAATCAAGTTATTTACTAATCCTTTGAATCAGTTAAAATCTTTTAAAAAATCTGTATAAAAATGTATAATGAGAGGATGAAAAGATGCTATCTACATATGAAGAATCGAAGGGTGTCATAGATGAAAAAACTGGCCTCATTTCTTAAGCCGTACTGGCTCTTGATCATTCTTGCTTTAATCTTAATGATTGTCGAGCTCGGTGTAGAACTGTTACAACCTCTATTTATAGCAAAAATAATTGATGATGGCATTTTACAGAAAGATTTATCGGTGGTGATTAAATGGGGAAGCGTCATGGTTGGACTTTCCATTTTTTCATTTATTGGCGGGATCGTTAATTCCTTTACGGCATCACATGTAAGTCAGAGTTTTGGACATGATGTCAGGAAAAGCCTTTTTGGTAAGATACAGGCGTTTTCTTTTGCGAATTTGAATAATATCCCGACTTCCTCGTTGATCACAAGGATGACGAATGATGTGACCCAACTTCAAAATACGGTTTTTATGGGCCTGCGTATCATGGCAAGGGCGCCATTGATCGTAATCGGCGGGGCGATAATGGCCATTGCGGTAGATTTTAAACTCTCCCTTGTTTTGGTCATTTCGATTCCGGTTCTTGTTTTTTTTCTTGGCTGGGTTATGAAACGAGCGGCTATTCTATTTAAGCTCGTACAGAAAAAGCTCGATAATGTCAACGGTGTCATGAGGGAAAACCTGATAGGCATGCGCTTGATCAAAGCCTTTCTTCGTAAGGAGCATGAAATTGGACGGTTTGACGATGCAAATGACGAGTTGAAAAGAAAGACTATGTCTTCCCTTCGTTTAATTGAAACGACCATGCCTGTACTGATGCTTGTCATGAATGTGGCAATTCTGATCATTCTCTGGCTTGGAAGCGAATTTATTACAACGGGAGATATACAGGTAGGGGAAGTTGTGGCGATTGTAAACTATGCCACAAGGATTGCGGCATCACTTTCCGTTTTTTCATGGCTGATCATGGTCATTTCCCGTGCAAAGGCTTCCGCGGAACGTGTGACGGAAATATTTGAAACCCCGATAGATATTGATGAGGGTAAGATGGAAAGCAAGAGTGAGGCCGTCAATGGGGGAGGCATAAAGTTCCTGGATGTATCTTTCCGCTACCCTGGAACCGATGCACCGGTATTGAAAAACTTGAACTTTTCTATCGATCCGGGAGAATCGCTTGCCATCATAGGAGCGACGGGATCAGGGAAAACATCCTTGTTCCAGCTGATTCCGAGATTATACGAAGTTGAAAGCGGCTCCATTCAAATAGATGGCCAGGATGTGAAAGATATTCCCTTGAATTCGCTGCGGAAAAGGATTGGCTATGTACCGCAGGAAGCCCTTCTTTTTTCAGGAACCATAAAAAGTAATGTTGCCTGGGGAAAAGAAGGGGCATCAATGGAGGAAATCATGGCAGCAGCCATGCATGCCCAGGTTCATGAAACCATCATGAAACTCCCGAAACAATATGAAACGCAGTTAGGGCAAAAAGGAGTGAATCTGTCCGGGGGGCAAAAACAGCGGTTATCGATTGCGAGAGCATTGGTGCGCAAACCGAAGATTCTCATTCTGGATGATAGTACGAGTGCGCTGGATTTGAAAACGGAAAGTAGATTACTCGCCGCATTAAAGGCCTATACATGCACAACGCTCATCATTACACAAAAAATTAGCACAGCCATGGAGGCGGACAAAATCTTGTTACTGGAAAATGGTCAAGTGCTTGCACTAGGGAAACATCAGGATTTGATTCAATCAAGTGATCTTTATCGAAAAATCGTTCACTCACAGTTTGGGGAGGAGGGAGTTTCTCTTGAGTCCAAGAATATCTCCCGTTAAGGCAAAGTCAAAACCGGTCTATTCATGGAATACGATAAAAAGGATCATCCCCTACTTAGCAACGAATAAAAGCCTGCTATTTTGTGTCCTTTTCATGGTACTGGTAAGCTCCGTTTTAGGATTGCTCGGCCCCTTTCTTGTTGGGATGGCGATCGATGATTATATTGTTACAAAGGATAGCGAGGGGCTGTTCAGCCTTCTTATCGGGCTTCTCGGAGTCTATCTATTCTATTCCCTATCCATGTGGCTTCAGAATTATTGGATGATCGGAATCGCGCAGGATACGGTTTATGCGATGCGCAATCAATTGTTCAAGAAGCTTCACCAGTTATCCATTCCCTTTTTTGACCGGCGTCAGCATGGGGAATTGATGAGTAGGGTCACGAATGATATAGAAAACGTCAGTTCCACTTTGAATAGTTCCGTGATCCAGATCTTTTCAAGTGTGCTGACACTGGTCGGGACGATTGGAGTGATGTTGTATTTAAGCCCTCTATTGACTGTTTTAACCTTATTCATCGTTCCTCTTATGTTCTTCGGGCTGAGGTGGATAACGAACCGGACGGGAAAGCTTTTTAAAGAACAGCAGAAGAACCTTGGAGAACTGAATGGGTTTATAGAAGAAACGATTTCGGGACAACGGATCGTAAAGGCTTTTTCGCAGGAAGATAAAGTGATCCGGGATTTTATCACCCGGAGTGAAAACTTAAAGAAAGCCGGATTTCTATCACAATCATACTCCGGGCTGATTCCAAAACTGATGAATTTACTCAACAACTTAAGTTTTACGGTAATTGCCGCAGTCGGCGGGTTTTTGGCGTTGAGTGGCATAGGCACGGTTTCCATCGGGGTCATTGTCATTTTCACCGAGTATTCAAGGCAATTCACCCGTCCGCTCAATGACCTGGCTAATCAATTCAATACACTCCTCTCAGCTGTTGCTGGTGCTGAGCGGGTTTTCACCATACTTGATGAAAAAGAAGAAGAAGTGGATGAGAAACAGGCCTCTGAACTCCGGGATGTCTGTGGTGAGGTGGACTTTGAGGGTGTTACATTTTCATACAATGATGACGACCAAACGATATATGATGTTAGTTTTCATGCAGAAAAAGGGGAGACCATCGCGCTTGTAGGTCCCACTGGGGCCGGTAAGACAACGATTATTAATCTTCTTGCCCGTTTTTACGAGCCCAACAACGGCCGGATCTTGATTGATGGCCAGAATATCCAGCAGGTGACCAGATCAAGTCTCCGCAAGCATATGGGTTTTGTTTTACAGGATTCCTTTTTATTTCAGGGTACGATTCGTGAAAATATCCGCTACGGTCGACTGGAGGCGGGAGATGAAGAAGTGGTGGATGCAGCCAAGCTTGCCAATGCCCATTCCTTTATTATGAAAATGCCAGAACGATATGATACCATCTTGAATCAGGATGGCGGTGGAATCAGTCAGGGACAGCGCCAGCTTTTATCGATTGCCAGGGCCATTTTAGCCGATCCCGTTCTATTGATTTTGGATGAAGCGACAAGTAGCATAGATACCATTACCGAGCTTAAAATCCAGGAAGCATTACACCGTTTGATGGAGGGGAGGACAAGTTTTGTCATTGCCCATCGATTGAATACGATTCAGCAAAGTGATCAAATCCTGGTGCTTGATGAAGGAAAGGTCATTGAAAAGGGATCACATGATGAATTGTTGAAGCAAAGGGGTTTTTATTACGATCTCTATCGCAGTTCATTAAAGGAAAATCAGACAGGATAAAAAAATGTGTGCCGTCAGGCGCACATTTTTTGCGTTGTCCTGTAAAACACGAACTTAAACTTGGGGAATGCATTCCGTCTCATTGTTTTTCGCTTCCTCTATGCTCGCTATCGTCTGTTGTTGTTGATGGAGGAGCAATTCTTTGAAGGATTCTTTATCCAATACTGTTTTTATATCATCCAAAGAGACCGAAAGGATTTTGAGCAAACAGATTTTCTCGAGCCTTTTCAAGTCTTTTTCCGTATAATACCTGCGGCCATTTGCATTGTGGGGAAAGAGGTAAATATCGACAAAATAATGGAAAATACTTTACAAATTGACTAAATTACTATTGCTAAAAAACCTTATGATAACATATAATTCAGAATATATATAAAATTCTTTAAATTTAACGTCACGAGGCGGAATATAGCCCTAACACCCTGTAAAATGAAGATTTTTTTATAGTTGATCACTAGTTTAATAGAGAGGAGATGGAAAAATGAAAGCGCTTAAGTCGGTTATTCTTTGGGGGATCATATCAGCAGTGGGTGCGGTGAGTTTTGGTGTCGTCGCGCTAAACCGAGGGGAAAGCATCAATGCCATGTGGATTGTCACTGCAGCACTCTGTGTTTATTCAATTGCCTATCGCTTTTATAGTAAATTCATTGCACAGAAAGTGTTTGAGCTAGATGATAATCGCCAGACTCCATCGGAAGCGAATAATGATGGGAAGGACTACGTGCCTACAAATAAATGGGTGCTGTTTGGCCACCATTTTGCAGCAATTGCAGGAGCTGGCCCTCTTGTAGGCCCCATCCTTGCAGCGCAGATGGGATATTTGCCAGGGACGCTTTGGCTTGTAGTCGGAGTTGTATTAGCTGGTGCCGTTCAGGATTTCATCATTCTCTTTGGTTCGATGCGCCGTAACGGCAAGTCATTGGGAGAAATGATCAAAGAGGAAATTGGTCCGATTACAGGTTTGATAGCAATGATCGGTATCCTGGGTATCATGATCATTTTATTAGCGGTACTTGCCTTGGTTGTCGTTAAAGCGCTGGTGGGCAGTCCATGGGGGATGTTCACGATTGCCTCGACCATACCGATTGCAGTCCTTATGGGCATCTATATGCGCTATATACGGCCGGGACGGGTTGGTGAAGGATCGATTATTGGAATCGTACTATTGATGCTTGCGTTATATTTCGGCCGCTTTGTATCCGAAAGCGCTACGTTGGCGCCAATGTTCACTTTCAGTGGGGAAACGATCGCCATCATGTTGATTGTATACGGATTCGTTGCCTCCGTTTTGCCGGTATGGATGCTATTGGCACCGCGTGATTACTTAAGCACATTCTTGAAAATCGGTACGATCATCGGACTTGCACTAGGAATCTTTATAGTCATGCCGAGCCTTGAAATGCCTGCCGTCACTCAATTCATTGATGGAACAGGCCCCGTATTTTCCGGAAATTTATTCCCGTTCCTATTCATTACGATCGCTTGTGGAGCGGTATCTGGATTCCATGCACTCGTTTCATCGGGTACAACTCCTAAAATGATTGAACGCGAATCCCATTCACGTCCAATCGGGTACGGGGCGATGTTGACTGAATCTTTTGTAGCCATCATGGCGATGATAGCAGCCTGTGTACTTACGCCAGGGATCTATTTTGCCATTAATAGCCCGGGGGCCGTTATAGGTACGGAGCCGGCTCAAGTGGCTGCTACGATATCCGATTGGGGTTTCATTTTGACACCTGAAATGATTACTGGCCTTGCGGATGATGTTGGGGAAGAGACCATTCTATCCCGAACTGGAGGGGCTCCAACCTTTGCAATCGGTATGGCCCATATCTTCTCGCAAGTGATTGGTGGAGCGTCCCTGATGGCGTTCTGGTATCATTTTGCGATCCTGTTCGAGGCATTGTTCATATTGACCACCATTGATGCGGGAACAAGGGTAGGGCGTTTTATGATACAGGATATTATCGGCACCTTTTACAAGCCATTTGCCGAAACGAATAAATGGCTGCCCAATATTATTGCAACTGCCATTTGTGTAATCGGTTGGGGATACTTCCTTTATCAAGGGGTCATAGATCCTCTTGGCGGGATCAATACCCTTTGGCCATTGTTTGGAATTGCGAATCAGATGCTTTCCGCCATTGCATTGCTGCTTGGGACGACAGTCCTTTTCAAAATGGGCAAAAAAGCGTACACATGGGTCACACTCGTCCCTACTACATTCTTATTGATAGTGACCATGACAGCTGGATGGCAAAAGCTGTTCCACGAAAACCCGGCGATAGGCTTTTTAGCGCATAAGGATAAATTTAAAGCGGCCTATGATAGTGGGGAAGTTCTTGCTCCGGCAGCAAATCTAGCCGAGATGAAACGGGTTATCGTCAATGATTATGTGGATGCAGCCCTTTGTGCCATCTTCATGATCGTTGTGATCACTGTCCTGATTTCTGCCATTAGGTTATGGATAAAAGTCTTGAAGAACCAGAAAATAGATTTACATGAATCGCCTTATGTATCAAGAAGGACATCATAAGGGAGGAATGGCCATGTTGAAAAGATTAGTTAAGATTCTCAGCTACAGAAAGCAATTCGTCAGTTTGCTTGTCGGCGTTCCAAGTTATGATACCTATGTGGCACATATGAGCGTGCACCATCCTGATGATCCTGTAAAAACCAGGAAAGAATTTTTCTGCGAAGCCCAGGATGAACGGTATAACGCAAAGGGTGGCAAGGTGTCTCGTTGCTGTTAACTGAATATATTTTGAAGGGCCCTCAAATAAGAGGGCCCTTTTTTAGTTGAATCTTATGAAGTGGGACATAAGTAGAGGGGGAAATGTAACGGTGATGGACTGAAAAAATCTTGAAAATTACCAAAAAATGAAATTTTACGGTTCTTTATTCATGGTAGATGTTATATAATCTTACATTTTTTAATGAAATACAAAAAATCAGTTGAATTATTAGAAAATTAAGTATATGATAAAAAACATAACATAATAGTGTTAATAAACATAACATATACAAAAAACAAGGGGGAAAACAATATGCAAATGGCAGATTCGGTATTCATGTTTTTGGCGACGATGATGGTTTGGCTAATGACACCAGGGATTGCCCTGTTTTATGGAGGGATGGTAAAAAGTAAAAATGTCCTGAATACGGCGATGCATAGTTACATGCCGCTGGCAGTCATTTCGATTCTTTGGGTACTGATTGGGTATTCATTATCGTTTTCACCTGGAAATACACTCCTGGGCGGCTTGGACTGGGTTGGTTTAAAAGATGTAGGCTTCGAACCTGGTCCATACAGCGAAACAATTCCTCATAGTTTATTCATGTTATTCCAAATGACTTTTGCCGTTTTAACAGTCTCGATCATTGCAGGTGGCATTGCCGAGCGGATGAAGTTTTCTGCATTCTTGATTTTTACGATCCTTTGGTCTTTATTCGTATACGCTCCTGTTGCTCACTGGGTATGGGGTGGGGGCTGGTTAGCGGAGATGGGTACACTTGACTTTGCAGGCGGCAACGTTGTTCATATATCTTCCGGGGTTGCCGGTCTGGTATTAGCAATCATGTTAGGTAAAAGGAAAGAGTCAGGGGACAGTGCGCCACATAATCTTCCTTTAACATTCCTTGGCGGATCACTAATTTGGTTCGGTTGGTATGGCTTCAACGTCGGTAGCGCACTGACAATCAATGAAGTGGCCATGAATGTATTCGTTAATACAGCCGTTGCAGCAGCAGCTGGTATCATAGGCTGGCTGATCGTCGAGTATATGGCTAATAAGAAGGCAACGTTGCTTGGTGCAGTATCAGGAGCTATTTCAGGGTTGGTTGCGATTACACCTGCTTGTGGATTCGTAACGCCCGCTTCTTCCATCATCATTGGGGTCGTCGGCGGTGCTGTATGTTTCTGGGGTGTATTCTTCCTGAAGAATAAACTGGGTTACGATGATGCTCTGGATGCTTTCGGATTACATGGGATCGGTGGTACATGGGGTGGCATCGCTACAGGTTTATTCGCGACCACTTCCGTCAACGAAAACGGGGCAAATGGTTTATTCTATGGAGATTTCAACTTATTGTGGAAGCAGCTTGTAGCAATCGTTGCGACTTATATTTTCGTTGCCGTGGTCACTTATGTCATTGCTAAAGTCATTAACCTGTTCGTTCCGTTACGTGTCAGTGAGGAAGATGAGTCAATGGGGCTTGATCTTACACTTCATGGAGAAAAGGCCTATCATGAATCAATTTAAAAGGGGGTTGATCATATGTCCGAGGTTTTAACGAAAATAGAAATCATTACACGTCCTATCAAGTTTGAACAATTCAAAGCGGAACTTGCAAAAATAGGGGTAAGCGGAATGACTGTATCGGAAGTAAAAGGAACGGGTCTTCAGAAAAGTTATGTGGAAACATATAGAGGCAGAAACCGGGAAATGTCATTGCATGACCGGATGAAAATCGAAATTGTCGTGTGTGAAGTGCCAGTTCAGGATGTTGTGGATGTAGCAAGAAAATTCTTAAGCACCGGTAAACCGGGTGACGGTAAAATCTTCATTTATGAATTGGCGAATGTTGTGAATATCCGTACCGGAAAAGAAGGTCATGATGCGTTAAAGAATGAAATCTAATGCAGTGATAACTCCGACCGAATGTACCGGAGCCAATAGATTAAGAAAGGGAGCTGAAAATGGGGAGACTGGTCCGAATTGTTAATGCAAAAAAACAGAAGATCGTTAATACGCTCATTTCAGAGGATGTATATCAACCTGATGACCGACCCTTTTTATTGGAATTACCACTGAAAAATCTAGAAGAAATTTTATGCCTTCGAATGAAATCCGCGTTTCAAAATTCCCGTTTTAAAAAATAACCTTTCAGCCGTTATCCTATCTGCAGGAGAACGGCTTTCTTTATGCTTTTGATGCCCGCCCTCAGTAGTGGCATTTAAAATTATAGCTTCAAAATGAATTTTGCTATATAAGGAAACTTTTTTCTTGAATCCCCCATGGAAATCGGGGGTGTTTCCAACTATAATGGATAAGGATATAAATTTAAATTCAATTTTATTGCTTTTTTTGACACTTTTCGCTAAGTTAATTCATTTTTTCTTTATTTTGCGAGAAATTAAATTCAAAAAAATGTAAGTGCTCCAAAAATATATGAATCATTTTGCTATTGCCCTGTTTGATGATGGGGAAATTAATATGTTCTTTTAAGAGGTGAAGGGAAATGGATCAATTTACGGTCGAATCCGTTTTAAATATCATCAGGGAGTTTGTACCGAAGGATGCTTCAATTTCTGTTGCTGATTCCGAAAAATACATCTATTATCAACCGAGCAAACAAGTTGACCTTAGAATAAAACCGGGTGATCGAATTAGTGAAAACACGGCGACATATAAAGCGTTGAGTATTCGTAAAAAAATTGGGGTGCAAGTGGAAAGTAATGTGTTTGGTGTACCTTACTATGGGTTGAGTGTGCCTATCATGGACGAGGGAAATCCTTTAGGCGCGGTAACAGCCATTTTGCCAACAAAGCCATTAATTTTACCGACATCATTCTTGACCATTAAAATAGATGATCACTGGATACCGCTTCCATATGATCAAATTATGTATTTGGAAGCTCAAAATAGGAAAACTAAAATTCAGTCCGAACGCGTGAGTGGATTTCATAAAATGAACCTAAGTGAATTGGAATTCATTTTACCTAATGATTTATTCATTCGTGTACATCGTTCGTACATCGTCAATATCAACTATATACAAGAGATCCTTCCTGATTTTCATTCTACATTTTTACTAATAATGAAGGACAATTCCAAAATTCAAGTCAGTCAAACATATGCAAGTCAATTTAGAAGAGCTTTGGGATTTTAGTGTTTCTCCTTAGTGTGAAAAAAATGCTGGTTTATGCTCTATTTAAGGCTTTTCATTCGAAAATGAATGTGACAATTACACAGGATTGGTAAAATTAAGTGTAAGAAAAGCGAAAATGGGGGTCTTTTGTATGAACGAAAGCGTTTTCAAAAAAATTCGCAACGAACAATTTAAGGGGAAAGTAGTTACAGCGGAAGAAGCAGCTTCCTGGATTAAAGATGGGATGAAACTCGGTATGAGTGGATTTACCCGTGCTGGTGATGCTAAGGTCATTCCGATGGCTCTAGTTGAAAGGGCTAAAACTGAAAAATTCAAAGTTGACGTTTATACTGGTGCTTCATTAGGACCGGAAGTCGACCAACATATGGCGGAAGCCGGTATCATAAACAAACGTTTGCCGTTCCAAGCGGATAAAGGCATTCGCAATAAAATCAATGCTGATGAAGTCACTTATGTGGATCAGCATTTATCTCATACAGCTGAACAAGTTCGTCAAGGCATTGTCGGACCTATAGATATTGCTATCATCGAAGCATTGGCGATTACGGAAGAAGGATTAATCATCCCGACAACTTCTGTAGGTAACTCAGCCATATTCGTTCAAGAAGCTAAACATGTAATCATTGAAATGAACGTGTCCCATCCAGAAGGATTGGAAGGGATGCATGATATATATACACCAGCTAAACAAGGGGAACGCGAACCGATTCCTATGACTAGCGTAAGCGATCGCCTGGGATCGATTGGAATTCCGGTTGACCCTGAAAAAGTAATGGGGATCGTCGTTTCTACAGATCTTGATGCACCTTCTACAATCGTGCCGCCGGATGAAGAAACTGCAACGATCGCTAACCACCTCATAAACTTCCTTCGTGGAGAAATCAAGGCTGGCCGTTTAACTGAAAGCCTTGCTCCGCTTCAGTCAGGTGTAGGTTCCGTGGCAAATGCAGTATTCGCTGGCTTTCTTGATTCTGAATTTAAAGAATTGGAAGTGTATTCAGAAGTACTGCAAGATGCTGTATTCGATTTAATCGATGCTGGAAAAGTTAAATTCGCTTCAGGGTGTTCGATTACATTAGCTGAAGAAAAAGGAAAACAAGTATACGGTGAGCTTGATAAATACCGTGATAAACTAGTTCTTCGTCCACAAGAAATATCTAACCATCCTGAAATCATCCGTCGTCTTGGTTTGATTTCAATCAATACAGCGTTAGAGTGCGATATCTACGGTAACGTAAACTCGACACATGTTTCTGGGACAAGAATGATGAATGGAATCGGTGGATCAGGAGATTTTGCCCGTAATTCACGCCTAGGCATTTTCGTTACGAAATCATATGCAAAAGGCGGCAACATTTCCAGTATCGTTCCTTTCGTTTCTCATGTGGATCATACTGAACATGATGTGGATGTATTAGTGACAGAGCAAGGGATCGCTGATTTACGTGGTTTGGCACCAAAAGAGCGCGTAGAGCTAATCATCGAAAACTGTGCACATCCTGACTACCGTCCACAGCTTCGTGCATATTTCACTGAAGCTGTCGCGCAAACTGGAGGACATCAAACTCCACATATTCTTGAAAAAGCATTCTCATGGCATACAAACCTGGCTAAAAACGGTACGATGCTTGAAACAGTGCTTCAAGATCAAAAATAAGAGCCAAAACCCCGCCCTTCAGCGGGGTTTTTTTATTTGTGTTCGCCTTGCACTATGCCCCTTTTGATGTCTGGGTGGAAACTAATGAAACTTTCGTCACTCGAATGGAATATTGAAAGGGAAGTGGATTATTCTTCTAAGTAATTTGTATGATGTTTCCAATTTGTTCTTTTTCCTTCAACACATAACTGATTTAAAGTGTAAAATGAAGCTTAACCATCAAAAAGATAGGGAACTGTATCATTAGGGTTTTTTCTATTGTTTTTGTATATAATTATTCATTCAAGTTATAGAAATATGGTAAACTGCTAACAATGAAAGATTATTATACATAGGATTTTTCGTATTTAAGATGTTGTTTCCTTAGAAATGGGGAGTTAAATAGAATGGTTATAGTGGAGGAGATAATTTGTTCAAGACAAAACTGCATTTTTGGACGTTAGAGTTATTACTATTGTCTTTACTTTTTTATGTTGGTACAAAGATTTCTTTTCTTTTTGAACCAATAGTTATTTTTACATCTACATTGTTCTTTCCGATCTTGATTTCAGGTTTTCTCTACTTTTTGTTCAACCCCACTGTTGATTTCCTGGTAAAAAGAAAAGTGCCAAGGGGATTGGCGATATTACTGCTTTATGTGTTTTTCCTGGGATTGATTAGTTTGTTGGTCGGTCTGGTAGGCCCGTCACTTTCAAAACAGGTTACGGATTTACTCAATAACCTCCCTGATTATTTCAATCAAGTAAGGAAGTTCATTGAAGATTCAGCTGAGTCAAAATGGTTTTTGTGGACCATGGAACAAGATTATGTTTCCTTGAAAGAAGTGGGAGACTCGCTTCAGAAATATTTGACTGATTTACCTAGTAATATAACGAACAGTTTATCTTCTGTTTTCAGCGTAGTGACGAATATTACATTAGTGGTCGTAACGGTTCCTTTCATCCTATTCTATATGTTGAAGGATGGGGATAAGCTACCGAGCGCCATCATGAAATTCGTACCGGTTCGCTATAGAAAACCAGCTTTGACAGTACTTCAGGAAACTGGTGGGACGCTTACTACATACATACAAGGACAGATGCTTGTTTGTATGTTTGTCGGGATTGGAACGTTCATCGGATATCTAATCATTGGTTTGCCTTACGCGTTCTTATTTGCCCTGATTGGTGCTGTGACCAATATCATTCCATATGTAGGCCCGTTTATCGGAGCGGCTCCTGCGGTCATTGTGGCATTGATTCATTCACCGACCGAAGCTCTATTGGTCATTCTTGTTGTAACGGTCATCCAGCAACTTGATGGTAATTTCATTTCACCGTTAGTCATCGGGAAAAAATTGAACACGCATCCGCTTACCATCATCATCCTATTGCTCGTCGCGGGAAACATTGCCGGTATCATCGGGATGATTTTGGCCGTTCCAACTTATTCCGTTGTTAAAACGATTGTTTTGAATATCGTAAAATTCATCAGGATCCGGAAAGAGGAAAAGCTTGAAGAAGATATATTGGAATGAAAAAACGGGCCCGACTCATTTGAGTCGGGCCCGTTTTCTTAAGTTATGGAACGAAAGCAAATAAATAGATTACAAACCTAAGGAAATATATTTTACTTCCAGGAATTCTTCGATGCCTTGGTGTCCGCCTTCACGGCCAAGCCCGCTTTGCTTGAATCCGCCAAATGGAGCTTGTGGCACGGAAGGAAGCCCGTCGTTCAAGCCTACAATACCGAATTCAAGTGCCTCAGTGAATTTGATGCCTTTGGTGATATTTTCAGTGAAGACGTAAGCTGCCAAACCAAAGATGGAGTCATTTGCCCTTTTGATTGCCTCTTCATCAGTCTTAAATGAGGCAATGGGAGCTAGTGGACCAAATGTTTCTTCCTTCATGCAGAGCATGCTGTCGTCAATGTTGGACAGTACGGTTGGTTCAAGAAAAAGGCCGCCGAGCGATTTTCCGCCAGCTTCGAGCTTAGCTCCGCTGCTAATTGCTTCATCAATTTGTTTTTGAACTTTATCCACTGCATCTTGATCTATAAGCGGACCGATATCGACGCCATCTTCCATTCCGTTTCCTACTTTTAGTTCTTTGACCTTGGCTACGAGCTTTTCGATAAAGGCTTCTTGAATGGCTTCGTGGACATATATGCGATTTGAACAGACGCATGTTTGTCCAGCGTTACGGAATTTTGAACTGATGATGCCATCAACCGCTTTATTAAGGTCGGCATCTTCAAGAACGATTGCGGGTGCGTGACCTCCGAGTTCAAGAGAAATTTTCTTAACCGTGTCAGCTGAGCCCCTCATTAGGGTTTTACCGACTTCTGTAGAACCGGTGAACGTCAATTTACGGACCCTTGTATCCTGAAGCCAAGTTTCACCGATTTCTGATGACTTTCCTGTCACAACATTGATGACTCCTTTCGGAATGCCAGCTTCTTCCGCTAATTCAGCCATTTTTAACGCTGTTATGGGAGTCAGGTTTGCAGGTTTAATGACGACTGTACAGCCGACGGCAAGGGCTGGTGCCACTTTTCTAGTAATCATGGCTGCTGGAAAGTTCCAAGGCGTAATGACAGCTACAACTCCGACAGGCTGTTTAGTCACGAAAAGCCGCTTATTGGACACGGAAGCGGGAATCGTTTCTCCGTACACCCGTTTTCCTTCTTCGGCAAACCAAGATAAAAAGCCATTTGCATATGTCATTTCACCAAGAGCCTCTTTAAAGGGCTTGCCTTGTTCTTCAGTCATGATTTTGGCTAGTTCTTCTTTATTATCATCAATCAATCGATGCCATTTCCAAATTAGTTCAGCACGTTCGTAGACTGAGAGTGCTGCCCAATCCGTGAAGGCCTCATAAGCAGCATCTGCTGCCTTTGCTGCTTCAGTTGCACCGCCTTTAGGAACGGTTGCAACTATTTCATCCGTTGCCGGGTTTTTCACTTCAATTTTATCCAATCCATAATCCGACCACTCACCGTTAATAAATAATCCGTAATCTTTCATGATAAAACCTCCTAATTTGGTTAAATCCATCAAACTACTAAACTTTATACTTTTACCTGTTACATAAAAGTATAAACACTTTTCGGTGATTCTGAAATTTATTTGACTGGCTATTTTTTGAAACCCGGAGATTCATTGAAAGATGAGGAGGGAAAAAATAAAAAAAGAGGTGCAAGTTGCACACCTCTTCATTTAAGGTTCGATTATTTTTCCGATGAGACGGCCACTTCACCCATATCACCCGAGATGGCTTGATTTGGATTGAATTCACCTTCGGATTTAGAAATGACCACTGTAGCAACACTGTTACCAATTAGATTAGTGATTGCACGTGCTTCAGACATGAAGCGGTCTACTCCCAGCAGTAGTGCCATTCCTTCAACTGGAATCATTGGGAAGGCAGCTAATGTGGCAGCAAGTGTAATGAAACCGGACCCCGTCACACCGGCAGCGCCTTTGGATGTTAACATCAAGATCCCCAGAAGGGTCAATTCCTGCCAGATGCTTAGATCGACACCATAGGCTTGGGCAATGAAAATCGCTGCCATGGATAAGTAGATGGATGTGCCATCAAGGTTGAAAGAATAACCAGTTGGGACAACCAAACCGACTACCGATTTTGAGCAACCGTATTTTTCTAGTTTTTTCATTACGCTTGGTAGAGCGGATTCCGATGAAGATGTACCTAATACTAATAGGATTTCCTCTTTTATATAAGCGATGAATTTAAAAATATTAAAGCCGTAGATTTTTGCGATCGTACCAAGGACAAGGAAGATGAATAGAGCCATTGTGATATATACGCTACCCATCAATTGTCCTAACGAACTTAAAGAGCCAAGACCAAACTTACCGATTGTATAAGCCATTGCCCCAAATGCCGCCAATGGAGATACTTTCATGATCATGCCGACGATGCCGAAGAAAATATCGGCAATATGCTGAAAGAAAGAAACGACTGGCTGCACTTTCGGTCCTATTGCTGCCATTGATAATCCGAATAATACGGCAAAGAATAAAATGGGGAGTAAGTCTCCGCCAGCCAGTGCGGCAAGGGCATTATCAGGAATGATATTCGAAATGAAGGCAACTGCGCCATGTTCCGTTTCGGAAGCGGCTGTTGTATATTGTGATACATCTCCGCCTTCGACTGAATCGATGTTAAAACCTTTACCAGGTCCCAACAGATTGACTACGATGATTCCGATTGCAAGTGCGAAAGTGGTAACGATTTCAAAATAGAGCAGGGCCTTTCCGCCGATGCGGCCAACCTTTTTCATATCGCCCATACCGCCAATTCCGATTACGACGGTTAAGAAGATAATTGGTGCAATGACCATTTTAATCATTTTAATAAATAAATCTGCCAATATCTTCAGTTGTTCACCGAAAGCAGGGAAGAAGAAACCGACTGTTATACCCAGAATGATACCGATGATGACCTGAACTGTTAGATTTTTTAATATTTTCAAGGGGCATTCTCCTTTGTTATATGATAGCGCTTTCTTAACTTGATAATAGTGTAACAGAAGAAAGAATCAGAATATTCTTTTGGTGATATTGTTTTCTTTTTGTTCTTTTTGGTCTTTGAGAATTTCTAATAACTGAAGGGTGGAAGAGGAATCAAAAGTTACTACTATGAAATAGATAGACTGCTAAACTGCAATAAAAAATACCGGCGGAGAGCCGGTATTGGGGAAAATCAATTTTCAAATGGTTTTATGAGTGCATATAGGGTTCCAATCACAGGAAGTTTCAAACCAACCCTGTCGGCAAGGCGCAGCGCACCGCCCTGTAAATGCTCCACTTCGAGGGTTAGTCCCTTCCGGCGGTCTTGGTGCATGGAAGAGGTGGATTCATCAGGTAAACCTGCCATGTTTTCCAACGCCTGTGCAATATTCTCCACAGTAATTCCGACGTCATAAGCATTTGCAAGCTCCTTCATTTCAACAAGGACCTTTTCTAGCAATCCATTGGTTTCCGGGAATTTCCGTATCGTGCCGATAGGGAGGTTGGAGGCTGTTGTCACACCGGAAAAAGCGGTGATGAACATATATTTGATCCACATCCTGATCAATATGTTCTCCGTTCTGCTTACCTTCATGATAGCTAATCCGGCCGCCTGTTCGAAATCATCACAAATCTTTTTTTGTGAAGGATGGAGCGGGCCATAAATTAAATCGTGATTATCATTGGAGTGAATGACATGACCTTTTTCATCAAGGGTGGCAATGATGAAGGCGCTTCCTCCCAATACGGCTTCATCGCCCAGTTCGTCCTGTAATATGGATACATGTTCCAATCCATTCAAAAGCGGGAGGACCTTTGCGCCCTTTTCAACAAGGACCTTTAAATCTGTAAGGGTGCCTTGCAGATGCTGTCCTTTTACGGCGAGAATCACGAGGTCGACCTTTTCTATATCATTTACATTCTCTGTGATATGAAGTTCGTTAAATTGGTAGTTTCCATGTGGGCTGGTTATGCTGATCCCGTTTTCTTTCAATTTTTTGGCACGGTTTTTTCGGACAAGGTATTGAACATCCTGCCCGGCCTGTTGCAACCTGCCTCCAAAGTAGGAGCCGAGTGCCCCGGCCCCTATAATGACAATATTCAAAGTGCACACCTCTCTTTTGATTAAGATATACTAATCATAACATTGGCGGAATTTTCAGTAAACGGTTATCGTTTTAAGTAAACTTGATGTTTAGGAGTGTGTAAGAATGGGGGAAACAAAAGACCAGCCTGAAAGGTTTCAGGCTGGTGCTTATTATTCATTATTTATAGATTTTAACTTTAACAGTCTTTCTGCCCCAATTGGTAGCTTTTGAGTGTGAAGAGTAAAAGACGTCAATTTTATTCCCTTTGATTGCGCCGCCTTTATCTGCCGCAATGGCATCCCCGTATCCTTCTACATGAACTTTCGTTCCAAGTGGAATGACCTTAGGGTCGACTGAGATGGCTTTTACGTTAGGGTTTTTCTTTAAGTTAAGACCCGATGCTGTAATACCGCTGCAACCTTTGCAGTTCGCTGTGTAAGCTGTTGCCTTCACCGTGATCGTTTTATATTTTGATGATGATGATGATGTTTTAGCTTTAGGTTTAGCGGAGGTCGATGTTTTCTTGACCTTTAAAACTTGTTTTGGATGGATGTTATCTTTTTTCAGGTTGTTCCAACTTTTGAGTTGATTGACTGTTATATTATGTTTATTGGCGATACCCCATAGTGTGTCGCCGCTTTTAACTTTGTATGTAGTAGTAGCAGCCGATGAAACTCCGGAAAAACTAAATACCAAAAAGAAAGCAGTGAATAGTGGAAGTAGTATTTTTTTCAAAATGAATAGTCTCCTTTGTTTTAAATCGTAGACTTAGAATAACAGGTCTATGTGACAATAATGTTTCGGTGGAATAGTAATTGTGTTACAAAATGGTTTCCTTTGAAAAATAAATGTAATATAAACTAGGACAAAAGTACTTATCTGTTAAATGTAAATATATTATTTATTATGTCAGTATAAGCGTTTTATTGTTAAAAAGTGTTGATACAATGGCATATTATGTTTATTGAGAAAGAATGTGGATATGTAATGCTTAGTTTCATAGTCCTGTATATTTTGTAAAAAAACAAACGCAATAATAGACAATTAAGCGCTGTATATTTTAGTAGGAGAGGATATTTAGAACATGAAAAAAGCCGGCATTTATGTAATGTCGGCTTTTTTCATGAAATGGATTACGATAAAACAAATTCAGAAGCGAAATCGACTAGCATTTTTTGATATACTGCTACAGATTCAAGATTAACGCATTCCCTATCTCCATGCCAGTTCTCGCCTTTTGGTCCGAATTCAATGGCTGGGATATCATATGCAGCAAAAAAGACGGTATCTGCGGAGCCGTGTTGTCCAAAAATGACTGCATCCCGATTGGTGTTCTTTTCGATAATCGGACGAAGCAATGTTATGAATGGGTCTGACTCTTCTGTTTTTACAGGTTTACTGTACATATTAAGGTGGATATTATTTCCTGTCACACTTTCGATCTGTGCAATGATATCTTCCATTGTTTGTGTAGGGAGATAGCGGATATCAAGACTGAGCAAACAGGCATCCGGTACCTTATTATAGACATCCCCGCCTTTTATTTTTGCTAGGTTAAGTGAAGGGGAAGAGTAAAGGGGAGTATGATCCCGGGTGAAAGGAAGTTCCTTTATTTTTCGATAGAGATCATATGCCTTTTCGATTGCATTCACCCCTTCCCATGGTCGGCTTCCGTGTGCGGATTTGCCGGATACTTCAATATCGAGGCGAAGGGCACCCTTTGCCTGAAGTCCGATTCCCAATTGCGTCGGTTCAGCACAGATTACAAAATCCCCTCTATAACCATGTTTCGCTAAATATCCAGAACAGTTCAACCCACCAGTTTCTTCATCTGATACAATCTGCAGCTGGATTTTCAAACCTAAGTCCTTATCCTTCAGTTCGTTAAATGCACACATCATCCCTGCAACCCCAGCTTTCATGTCGGCTGTCCCGCGTCCATATAAATTTCCTTCATGAACCTCAGGGAAAAATTGATCCGGCGTCCCGCTGACAACATCGACATGGCCATTCCAAATAACGGTCTTTTCTCCGCTGCCAATTTCGCTAACAAGCATTTTATAACCGTTATTAATGATCACATTCACGGTAAGTCCCTGATTTTTTAGCCAGTTCGCACAGTATTCAACTGCTTGGTTAGCTCCTTCTTTCGATGAACTTTCGATAGATACTAAATCTTTAAGTAACTCGATAAGCAAAAAGAAAACCTCCTAAAAATATGCATACTATTATTATATATACCCTTTCTTAGAAAGGGTTAACTCAAAAATATTTTCCTGTTAAATAACGTTTAGCCCTTTCATTCCCAGGGGTATGTAAAGGGGGAGCGACAATTTACATTCTTTAAGGAGGATGATAGATATGGATAAGCGTATAATTGGTGTATATGAAACTGGAGAAGAAGCAATTAAGGCTGTTGAGTCATTACAGGCTCAAGGATATAATCGTGAAGATATTTCAGTGGTAGCTAAAGATAAAGAAGAATTAAAGTCAGTGAATGAAGAAACGGGTACAAAAGTTGAAGAGGGGCTTGCAGCTGGTGCAGCGACCGGAGGTATTTTGGGAGGTGCTGCCGGATTATTAGCAGGTGTAGGTGCGTTGGCGATTCCGGGAATCGGACCAGTACTGGCAGCTGGACCGCTTGCTGCAACATTAGCCGGGGCGGCTGTAGGTGCTGGTACAGGCGGATTGGCCGGTACCTTAATCGGTATGGGCATACCTGAAGAAGAGGCGAATCGTTATGAAGCGGATGTAAAGAGTGGCAAGCTGCTAGTGTTAGTCGATTCGAATGCGAGTAAATCCAATTCTTCTTACTCAGGAATTACTGAAACAGACGAAACGCTAACGAACAGTAGACGACCTCTATAAATCGTAAGTTTAAAAAGGACGGATCCCTTAGGATCCGTCCTTTTTTTGATTAGAATGTGAATTTCCGTATTTCTTTATGCATTTCCTGGGATAAGGCATCCAATTCACTAGCTAAGGCATTCAATTGTTCCATGGAAGCATTCGTTTGTTCTACGGATGCAGATACTTCTTCTGTTCCTGCCGCAGTTTCCTGACTGATCGAGTTTAATTGTTCTGCGTTACTCGCCATCCGTGTGACCTCCGATACCATATCGTTCATCATCTTTTTTATTTCATCAAAATTGCTGAATGTGTTCGCGATAATCGACGCAATGTGACTGAAGGCATTTTCCGTATCCGTTACAGAAGTATCCTGATGGTGGATTTTTTGATTGACTTGGTCAATCAAATGAACGGTATTGGTTGTGTCGCTTTGCATGGCTTGAATGATTTCAGAGATTTCTTTCAGGGAGTTTTCCGTCTGCGCGGCCAATTTCTTCACTTCATCGGCAACAACTGCAAACCCTTTTCCGTGCTCGCCAGCCCTGGCCGCTTCGATGGCAGCATTCAGGGCGAGTAAATTAGTCTGTCCGGCAATTCCGCTTATGGTCTTTACGATTGCACTAATATCTTTGGACCGTGCATCCAAAGATTTGACTGCCGTACTCATCTTACTGGATATCAGGGACGTTTCATTGAATTGCTGTTTTAGGCCTTGCATTTGAGTTATTCCGTTTTCGGAAGCCTTGAACATATTTTCGGATTCCGTGGCCATTTTGCTCGTTTGCGCTTCAAGATCATTGATTTTGTCAGCCAATAGCTTTACAGCGATTTCGTTATTCTGCCCGACTTCGATTTGGTCGATGGCACCGGCCGCTATTTGTTCCATCGTCATGGCCACCTCGTTAGCTGCAGCTGAATTCTCATCTGCACTAGCCACTAACGTCATGGAGGAATCTGATACTTTATCGGAAAGGTTGTTGACCTGCCCTAGCATATGGCTCATATTTCTGGTCATTAAGTTAGTGTCTTCTGCAAGCTGCCCAATCTCATCTTTCCTGGAAATGAAATTCTTGGATGTGAAATCGCCGTCAGCCATTTTCCGTATGGATTCCTGCAGCTTTTTAATGGGAGTCGTTAAAGAACGGGTGATGAAGATGGCAGATAGTGCAGTCACAGTAAAGACAATCAACAGTGTGATGATATTATCGAATATCATCGGGCTTGCACGAACGAGCACTTCATGTTCATCCATTAGCCCTGCTATTCTCCATCCCGTGTTTGGATTGGTAGCGTATCCGATGAGTCGGCTTTGCCCGTCATATTCCTCGATCATTGATCCAGATTCACTTTTCATTTTTTTGAAAATATTTTCCTTTGATATATCCTGTTGAATTTTTTTCTTGTCTGGATGCGTAACGAATGACCCGTTCTTATCCAGCAAAACCGTATAGCCCGTTTCGCCGAATTTCGTTTGATTAACCATCTTGACCAAAGTATCGATCGAGATGTCGACACCAAGCACGCCTATTAATTCATTACCATCATATAAGGCTTTTGCTGCCGTAATGACAAGTTCATTCGTAGCCTGATCGGTATAAGGTTCCGTCCAAATGGTCTTGTTTTTTTGTTTCAATGCGGATTGATACCAATCCCTTTGTCTTGGATCGTAGTCAGCCGGCAATTCAGTTTTTGGGAATATAAATGCTTTTCCATCCTTCTCAGTGCCGAGATATATACCATTTATTTCAGAGTTGCTGGATTGCGTATAAGAAAATTCATCCATTATGGATTCGAGGTTCTTATCATAAGTACTCATGATAGGATATTTGCCGATCCTATCCAATTGATTTTCCGTTTTTTGAAAGAAGATTTCGAAAGAATCGTTCATTGACTTGACTTGTTCTTCAGTCGTTCCGGTAAGTTCCTGGGTCGTCAAATGGATGCTATTTTTATAGCTCATGTAGGAGATGGCCATTCCGCTTATCATGATCAAAGCTAAAAAGGGAATCAATATTTGTTTTTTTAGCGAATTAAAATACCAGTCTGTCAGTCTTCTCATATGGACAATCCCCCTTCTTATATACCTCTAATTAATTTTGGCTTCTATTTGATATTTCGGTCTTCTTTCGCTTTTTTGAAGTGACAAGTTAGAAAATTCCAATATTAATTTTGTCGTGAAGTGCGAAGGTGGGAAGGGAGTGGAAAAGGATGAAAAAAAAGCTGACTGCAATAGTCAACTCTCCAAACATTTAATCTTATTCGACTTGGATATTTTTTGTCCTGCCCGTATACCATGTGTAAAATTCGTCAGCATATTCAACGGATACATCTTGGAGCTTTGTATGGTGTACAGGCTTGGAGCGGTTTATCGTTTCAATTGAGGCAAGCCCGAAAAACCTTTGCAGCTTCGAACGTTCCACCTCAATTTGAATGACCTTGCTTCTTTTGGTAATGAATAGTGATGTTTCCAAACTTCCGGATTTAAACTGAATGAACTCATCATTTAACAAGTAACGGCTATTATTGTAATCCATTATTCTCAATGTATAAATGAGAACGAGTAGGATAAGTGATATATACCATAGGGAGGGTTTGAAATAATAGATTGCCACTGTTGTGAGAATCCAGAAAAAGCTTGGCCGCAGCATTCGGATTTTCAAGGCCTGCTTCGATAACGACTCCATTGACCGTTCCACTTTGTAAGCGGGTAAAATCTCTTCTACCATCCCATATGCCCGTTCAACGGATAAAAAAGGATAGAGAGTATTCGTTTCCAGTTCTTCATCACCTGTACTTCCTGCGCTAATCAGTTTCACTTCTGCCAATCCTAGCAATCTTTTAATGATTGATTGGGTGATTTCGACAGCTTGTACTTTTTCTTTCTGAATGGAAAAAGCAGATTCGTCCAGTACACCTTTCTTGATATATATACGCTCGTGATCGGATGAAATTTCATATTTTCCATATTTAACGAATGTGGAAACGATTCCGAAGGCAACGGCTACACATATGAGACAGACGAGAACGATGGTCATGATCCACCATGTATCAAATAACTTGGCAAAAAAACCTTCTGCATTCTCCAAATTGAAAAAATCATCGAGTGTATTATATAACGTAGCCACAACCGGGATAAGAGCCAAAAAGCTGAGTGATGTAAAGGAAGCCTTTAGAACGTCTTGTTTGGTGGGTGTGAAATGAATCGTCTTTTCATTGAATGGTTCCATATTCTCCGCAATTCGTTCTTCGTGAATATCCACTTCGATAACCGAAAGTTCTTGTTTTGAAGAATATTCCCCCTCAAGCCGTTCTGCTTCTTTTCGGGAAATCACCTCGAAAGACACGGTACCCTGATCACCAGTCATCCCCGTTTCGAATGTTAATGAGGTTAAGCGGAAAATCTTATGGAATAATGTCGTACGTTGTTGAACATTCTGTACTTTATGAAGCGGGACCGTTCGATACGATTTCGAGACAAGCCCTAAAGTAATATAGATGGTTCCTTCTTTTATTTGATATTTATAAGTAAACCATTTAAGGATGACAGAAATGACTTTCCAAATCAGATAAACTAGAAAACCGATTTGGAGTACCTTCATATACATCTTTTCAGAACCGAAGTTCAGGACATAAAGCATAATTATGAAAAATACATTCCCTTTCAGCAATTTCCATAATTCGAAGGGGATTTTGAAAGGGTGTAATCGTTTTGCATGTTCTTCCATCGTTAATCCACTTCCTTTATTTTTGCGAAATGGGCAATTTTATCTCTTAATTCATACGCCTCTTTCTTCGGGATGGCGGGAATGTCATGAGAGTTTCCCATTGTTCCGATACTTAGTGAATAAAGGTTATATTTTCTTAAAAACGGGCCTTGGTTCAATTTGACGGACTGAACCTTCGTCATCGGAATGAGTTCATGCGTTTCACTCCAGGCTCCACGTTTTGTTTGAATGAATTCTTCGTTCACGTCGTAACGCCAATACTTTTGCAACAAGATCGGTTCAATGAAGATGGACCAGATTGCATGGAAAAAAGATAATGTGATAAGTCCGTATAAAATCCATCCAATCCATTCTGTCCAAGCGAAATGATCATCAACATATAATAGGATGCCAAGGACGGTTAGGATAATGAGATTGGTAATGGCTTCAGTCATCCGCCAAACTTTCACGGATTCTTTGGAAATTTTCTTCGTTGGTGGCTGTATCTTTGAATACATATATTCACTCCTTACTATGTCTTCATACTTATACGGATTATCAATCAAAAAAGTTCCCTGTAATCGTACATGTAAATGAATCATGAAGTTGGGATTGCCTAATGGATCCCATTGAATGGGGCCGAATAATCCTGCAGTTTCATGAGTATGTATAAATAGGGAGGTTCTAGTGGATCTTTTCTTTTTATATGACCGTAAAATGGACAAGATAGAAGTGGTGAGTTATGAGAGTGGGAGTGATAGGTTTGACATATAAAAGGAAGTTGAGTTTTATATTCTTCCTGTTTTTGATTTGTTTTTTTAATGGAGAATCGATGCAGGCAGCGAATGATGATGGAAACCTAGGACAGAAGATCCAACAAATATTGGACGATTCACCAGGATTGGCAGGGGCGTTAATGGGAATTTCCATCCGTTCAGCTAAAACAGGAGAAATGATTTATGAACGAGGGGCGCAAACAAGATTGCGGCCTGCTTCGAACCTTAAGCTTTTGACCGCAGCAGCAGCTTTAGAAACATTAGGGGAAGATCATGTTTTTCAAACCGAACTATACATAAATGGAGTGCAGGTTGGCCATGTTCTGCAGGGAGATGTGTACCTGAAGGGAAAAGGAGATCCCACATTATTGGAAAAGGATTTTGATGAGCTGGCAGCCTCAATGAAGCAAAGGCGAGTTAAGCTCGTTCATGGAGATCTTATAGGTGATGATTCTTGGTATGATGATGTTCGTTATTCCCAAGACTTAGTTTGGAGCGATGAACAGGAATATTACGGAGCAGCTGTTTCAGCTTTAACCGCTTCCCCTAATGAGGACTACGATACCGGCACTATCATCGTGGAGGTAACACCCGGGGAAAATCCTGGAAAAATGGCAACGGTGAAGCTGAAGCCGGAAACGGATTATGTGAAGGTCATCAACAAAACGAAAACGGAATCTGTAGACGGCAATAAGGAAATTGAAGTTGAACGGTCCCATGGCACAGATGTCATTACTGTGACGGGGACCATTCCCGAGCATGCCGGGGTGACCAAAGAGTGGATCTCGGTGAAAGATCCTACAGAATATGCCCTGAGCTTATTTAAAAAATCAATGAGGAAACATGGAATTAAAGTGTCGGGAGAAAGGAAAAAAGGGAAAACGCCAGTAGGGGCGGACTTGATCGCCACTCATCAGTCCATGCCGCTTTCACAACTGCTTATACCTTTCATGAAATTGAGCAATAACGGTCATGCCGAGGTTTTGGTGAAAGAAATGGGCAAAGAAGCAGAAGGGGAGGGAAGCTGGAAAGATGGTTTGAAGGTTGCTCGAAATCTGATGAATGGTATGGGTCTCGATATGCAAACGATCATAATGCGTGATGGATCCGGCATTTCCCAAGTCAATATGGTTCCAGCGAATGAAATAACGAAGCTGCTATATGCCGTACAGGAAAAAACGTGGTTTCCTGCTTACTTGAATGCATTGCCAATTGCGGGAGATGAAAATCGGATGGTGGGCGGTACGCTAAGAAAAAGAATGAAAGGGACAAATGCAGCTGGAAATGTCCGTGCGAAAACAGGGACCATTTCAGGAACGAGCTCCTTATCAGGTTATGTGACGACCAAAAGAGGGGAAAAAATCATATTTTCGATCATTGTGAATAATTTTGTTGAAGAAAAAGGCATCACGGCAATCCAGGATAGGATAGCCGTAATGCTTGCAGAACAGGAAAACCTATTGGGGAGTGGCCTTTAGTATCCATTTGGAAAGGTATATTTGAAGTTCAGGAAAATCTGCGATGAACAGATCTGCATCAGCCAATTCATTTTCTTCGGCAAATCCGAATTGGCAGCCTACAGCCGTTAAGCCATTTTCCTTTGCTGCCTCGATGTCGGACTTTCGATCCCCAATCAGAATGGCGCTTTCAATTCGATAGTCTCTCAATAACATTTGCACCAAGTCGGTCTTCGATCCTTTCGAAGACCTTTCCACGCTATATATGTCGGTAATAAATTCATGTAACCCAAAATAAGAACAAATTTCTTCCAAGTACTTTTCTAGACCATTGCTAGCAATGAAAATGGAAATTCCAAGCTGTTTGATCGTTGACAAAGTCTCCATGACGAGAGGGAAAAGCGAACCTTTTCCTTCTTTGATTTCTTGTATCAAACACTCTAAAAAAAGTTGATCAGCTTGCCGGCGAATATGCGCGGGTTGCTTTGGTAACAGAGTTTCCCAAACGACTGTTAGTGGGACGCCCATAATCCTTTGGTACGTGGCAAGCGGGGTATTTCCTATCCAGCTCCCTTCTGATCGAAGGATCTCAAATGTTTTTTCAAGTGAAGAACCTAATATCTTGTTAGTTTGAAACAAGGTACCGTCCATATCGAAAATGGCGGCAAATTGGATGTTATTCAATACTTGCACCTTCTTCATAGTTTTTTTCATTTTATCCTCTCAAGGAAGGGATATAAGGGAGGACGATGAATAAGTAGTATAGGAGGAATGCTAATGACCTTTCCAACACTTAATGGACAGTATACGATTAAAAGTCTTATAACTGATGTTCTCGAAATTTCAAAAAAAACGATCTCCATATATAATGGCCATAGATGGTCGGGTGGGTCTGGAAAAGTACACTCGCCTCCCGTTTCCAAGCAGAATGTCGAGGTAGTGCGGTCATTCATATAGACGATTTTCATTTGCCATCATCGAAAAGGATCCAACTGCCCCCAGCCCAAAAACAGATTGGTGCGGTCTGTGATTGAGGACCGCTTTTTAACCAAATCATGAAACCGCTTACTGAGGGGAAAGAAGCAAGGTATCAAAGGTATGAGTGAGAAACGGACACTACGGCCAAATGGCATATGGTTCCTGCTTGGTCAATATTGAAGGAACGTATTCTATGCGTAAAGAAATGGAAGGGTCCCATGATTTCACAATTTGGGTGGAATGTCCCCGTGATACGTGGCCTTGAGAGGGATGGTGAAGATGCGCGTCAAATGTGGAAGGATAATATAACTGGATGGTTCATGAAGATTGCTATGTTGACGCACAAAGGCCTCAGGAAAGAGCGAATCTTGTGGTTGACGGAACAAGCTGAATCAAGGGATATCTGGAAAGTCACTGTTAATTGTAAGGGTTTACCTGTAAAATTCATATTGAATTTTTAGATAAAGTTCTGGGGAACCGGAATCATGGGGGGAAACTATGTTTACTAATGAAGAACAAGCCGCAGTATATAAAGCCATTTATAACCGAAGGGATATCAGGAGTTTTTTGCCTAAGCCCATTTCAAAGGATGTACTCCGCAGAATTTTGGATGCTGCACATCATGCGCCGTCTGTAGGATTCATGCAACCTTGGAGTTTTATTGTAATTTCATCTCAGGAAACCAAGAACAGTTTGGCATGGGCAGCGGATAAAGAAAGACGGGCACTCGCTATTCATTATGAAGGCGGTAAAGAAAATAAGTTTCTTAGTTTGAAAGTGGAAGGGTTAAAAGAAGCACCATACACAATTTGTGTAACATGTGACCCGACACGGGGAGGCTCCCATGTTTTGGGGAGGAACTCCATTCCGGAAACGGATATCCTATCCACAGCCTGTGCGATTCAAAATATGTGGCTGGCTGCCTGTGCGGAAGGATTGGCAATGGGATGGGTAAGCTTTTATAAGAAAAATGATATTCGTGATATTTTGGAAATTCCGCCGCATGTGGAACCCATTGCACTCATGTCGATTGGCTATACCGATCAATATCCGGATAAACCCATTCTTGAACTTGCCAATTGGGAAAAAAGAAGACCAATGGATGAACTTATTTTCGAGGATAAATGGGGTAATAAATAAAACTCGAATAATAAAGAATGACATTAGGATACTAAGTCCTCTTTCAGTGAATTGGGGGAGGACTTAAGACAACCGTTACACAGGTATTTGGAAAGTTTGAATTAATAAGTGTATGGAGCCCCTGGTTCAGGGGTTTTTTGTTTATGTGGCATTCACTAGACCTTTAACAGAATCAACGGAAGTATGGAAGATTCTTTTAAAATTCCCCATCTATCCATTTTAAAAGAATCTTCCAAATAAATGTATCTTTTGAAAGAGTCATAGCTAGTTTTTTTGATTTTAATATCTGCGGCGTTTGGAAGATCCCGGTATACCTAGGACTTCACGGTATTTAGCAATGGTGCGGCGAGAAATTTTCGTCCCTTCATTTTCGAATATCTGACAAATTTTCTGATCTGAAAAAGGCTTTATCTTATCCTCATCGGCAATCAAGACCTTTATTTTTTCTTTGATGGTCGCCGTGGATTCGGTCGCTTGGCTATTCACTCGGTTTAAGCCTCTAGTAAAGAAGTTCTTTAATTTAAATAGGCCATGCGGTGTCTGAATATATTTATTGCTTGTCGCCCTGCTGATTGTTGATTCATGAAGTTGGAGTTTTTCCGAAATGTCTTTCAGTGTCATAGGTTTTAAACCAGCGATTCCCTTCATGAAAAATTCTTGTTGCTCCTCCACTATTGTAGCTGTCACTTTGTAAAGTGTCATTTGTCTTTGTTCAAGCCCTTTTAATAGTAATTGGGCATCATTTATGTGACCTTTGACATAATCTTTTACCTTATTACCAGGATTCATAGCGAGGTGGTTCTTATAGTAAGGATTGATGGAAAGTTTAGGTGTGTAGCTGTCATTGACCGTTATCAGGAACCCTTCTTTTTCTTTTTCCACATATACGTCCGGAACGATGTAATGAGTCATATCTTTGGAAAAGTGACTGACGGGACGAGGGTTTAACGTCCGGATGAAATCAGAGGCCTCTTGTACTTCCTGAACGGTCACGTTGTAAAGGCCCGCAATTTTTCTGTAGCGTTTTTCTGCTAAATCCGTTATGTGCTTTTTAACGATCTTATACGCCAATTCATTGTAATCGTCATGCTCACGCAGCTGAATGAGTAAACAATCGGTCAGATCTTTAGCCCCGACTCCAATGGGGTCAAGGGATTGCAATACTTGAATCATATCTTCTATTTCTTCCACGGACACGGAAAAATGCGAGGCTGTCCAATTTCCATCCAATTCAAGGTATCCATATTCATTTAAATTCCCAATTAAAAATTGGAGAATCTTCCTTTCGATGGATCTCAATGACCTTAACATACTCATTTGTTCCAATAAGTGGTTTTCCAGTGTTTCTGTGTTGACGGAATAATTATTGATCGGGTTGTAATCATTTTCTCCGTTGAAACTTTTAGAGGAAGATCCCCGTAACTGAGAATTAATTTTATGTGTACGAATGAAAGATTCAGAGGATCCGGGGGGCTCTTTAAATGTTTCGCTTATTTCGAGTACGGGATTTTCGTTTGCCTGTCGATGTAGGAAATCTATTAGTTCATAGGTGGAATATTGAAGGATATTGATCGATTGCTGTAATTCAGGGGTTAATGATAATTTCATGGTTTGTTTTTGGAGCAGTTCAAAACCTGCCTGCATATATATCAACTTCTTTCGTTTAGATTAACCTAGCGGCAAAAAAAGAATGAAAAGTATTAACACGATAATAATACAAATCTTCCGAAAATTCAATATATTATGTAAGGTTATGTAACATCTGTTGGAGAATGACGGTGGAATTCAACATACTGCCTGTAAATTAGTACTCTTTCTAAATGAATGGGGGTCTAGTGATTTGAATATGAATCGAGTGATTTATATATGAATCAATATTCACTCGTATTGATTTGATTATGAATCATTTTAACTTGAATACCTTTAATATAAGGCTCATATAATTTGGCATGCATCTTGCTATATCTATAAATATATATAAATAAAATAGTTTAGCAAAAAAATACATTACATGAGAAGGGTGTTTTTTACATGATTAAAGAGAAGACGGGTATTCAGGAATTAATCGATTTGGATAAAAAGCATTTTATTCATCCTACTACTGCAATCGAACAACAGCAGACAGATGGTCCAAGTTTCATTTTTACTGAAGGTAAGGGAATATATCTTACGGATGTCAAGGGCAGGACTGTCATTGATGGCATGGCTTCACTTTGGAATGTGAATATTGGACATGGACAAGAAGAGTTGGCTGATGTGGCGAAGGAACAAATGGCGAAGTTAGCTTTCACCTCTAGTTTCGCCACTTTCAGCAATGAGCCGGCAATCCGGTTAGCGGCCAAAATCGCTTCCATCGCTCCTGGGGATTTGAATGCAGTTTTCTTCACTTCAGGTGGATCGGAGTCGAATGATACGGCCATCAAACTAGCTCGTCATTACTGGATTTTGAAAGGGCAGCCTAATCGACAAAAAATCATTTCTCGCTCGAAATCCTATCATGGAGTGGCAATGGGAGCTACAAGTGCGACTGGTCTGAAACCGTTCCGGGACTTCACGAATTCAACCGCACCGGATTTTTACCATGTGGAAGGTTCCTCCATTGAGGAGTTGCGTAAGGTCATTGTACAGGAAGGACCTGAAACGATTGCAGCATTTATGGCTGAACCGATTCAAGGAGCAGGTGGCGTGAACCTTCCTCCTGAAGGCTATTTTAAGGAAGTAAGGGAGATTTGTAACGAATACGGCATTTTAATGGTGACGGATGAAGTCATTACAGGTTTCGGTAGAACAGGGACTTATTTTGGAATTGAGCACTTTGGCGTTGTACCGGATATGATGTGCTTTGCAAAAGGTGTTACGAGTGGATATGCACAGTTAGGCGGGGTCGTCCTGAATGATAAGATGCATCAAGATTTCATAGCCCTTTCAAAAGGCACGCTTTTACATGGCTACACATACAGTGGTCACCCTATGGCTTGTGCGGTTGCTTTGAAAAATATTGAAATAATTGAACGTGAAAACCTGATAGAAAACTCGAAACAGCGTGGTGAAGAGTTGCTTGCTGGCTTTAAGAAGCTTCAAAGCAAACACCCGATTGTTGGTGATGTTAGGGCACTTGGACTAATTGGGGGCATCTCCATCGTAAAGGACAAACAAACGGGGGAAGGCTTTGAGACACAGCTTGCTCCAAGATTGGTTGCTGAAGCCGCAAAGAATGGTTTGATTTGTCGGTCTGTTACGTTTGACCAAGATACACTGGTATTCGCACCGCCTTTAATCATTACTAAATCGGAAGTAGAAAGAATAATTGAAATCCTTGATAAGACATTTACTGCTGTAGAAAAAGAAATTTTATAAGAGGTGAAAAGGATGGTCATGACGGAAACGCTGAAGAAGAAATTATTCATTAATGGTAAATGGCAAGAAGCAGAAAAGTTCACGACACTAAAGTCTCCCTATAGCGGGGAAGTACTTGCGGAGATTCCTTCAGCAAGCCTGGAAGATGTCGAATCGGCGATAGAATCAGCCTATCAAGCTAGAAAAACAATGGCCGCTTTACCTAGCCATAAACGGGCTGCCATACTTGAAAAACTTGCGAGTCTTTTGGAAAGCCGAAAAGATGAAGCAGCTGAAATCATTGCTAAAGAGGCAGCGAAACCGATTAAAACGGCTATGGGGGAAGTAACCCGGACGATCGCCACTTATAAATTTGCAGCAGAGGAAGCAAAAAGGATTCATGGCGAAACATTGACGATGGATGCTACAGCTGACGGGGAAGGAAGGATTGGCTACACCGTCCGTGAGCCGATTGGAGTTGTGGGTGCGATTACGCCTTTTAATTTTCCGATGAACCTTGTTGCTCATAAAGTAGGGCCGGCCATTGCTGCAGGAAATACGCTTGTCTTGAAACCTGCGAGCCAAACACCGCTATCTTCGCTATTTCTTGCTGAGCTGTTAGCAGAAACGGATTTGCCGGCAGGTGCGTTTAATTTAGTTACCGGAAGCGGTTCGGTAATTGGTGATAAATTAGTCACTGATTCAAGGGTGAAGAGCATTTCATTCACTGGAAGTCCTGCTGTAGGAATCGGGATTCGTAATAAGGCAGGGTTAAAGAAAGTGAGTCTTGAACTTGGTTCAAATGCAGCTGTCATAGTGGATAAAGGAATAAATATCGATAAAATCATCAAGCGCTGTGTATCGGCGGCATTCGCTTTCCAAGGGCAGGTCTGTATTTCCTTACAGCGCGCATATGTTCATGAAGAGATATATGATGAGTTCGTCAAAAAATTCACTGAAGCAACGAAGGACTTGAAGCTTGGTGATTCCATGGATCCCGCAGTGGATATCTCGGCATTAATCAGCCCTGGCGATGTACAGCGAAGCCTGGACTGGATTGGTGAAGCTAAACAACACGGTGCGGTTGTTGCAGCAGGAGGTAAATCTGAAGGGAATATCCTGCATCCCACCGTGTTGCTGGAAGTGGATGCAAGGCTTAAGGTATCTTGTCAGGAAGTCTTTGCTCCCATTGTTTTGATCAATAAAGTTTCGTCCGTTGAGGAAGCGATTGATATGGTCAATGATTCCGAATTCGGATTGCAGGCCGGGATTTACACAGAAAATATCAATTTGGCACTTTCTGCCGCAGAAAAATTGGAAGTCGGCGGTGTTATCATTAATGATATCCCAACTTACCGTGTCGACAACATGCCATATGGCGGAATCAAAAAAAGCGGGACGGGCCGCGAAGGGTTAAAATATGCCATTGAAGAGATGACGGAAATGAAATTGGTCATTTTTAACCGGAATTAATGTATTAAGAGATGAGCAGCTGCTCATCTCTTTTTTTGAGCTGCTGATTTACTATTTTTCTATGAATTTATAAAAGAGCTGTGGCGAAAGTTGTAAATGTTTTATGCAGAATTGAATAGGGAATTCATGATTGAATTTAAATGGTACAGGAAAGGGCAAGAAAATGTGATTTCCCTAATATTTCAAACTGGCATGAATCTTGCTCATATCTTATATAGGTAGATAACTTAAAACCGAGGAGGAATTTATATGCAGGAAACTTTACAAAATAACACGAAAAAAGAAGGAACGGGAGCACTGGACTTAAAGATGTACATCAATGGGGAATGGGTGAATTCGACTTCAGGTGAGAAGAGGGATGTATTGAATCCGGCCACGGGAGAAGTTATTGCTACAGCTGCAGAAGGCACACAGGAAGACGTGGATGCAGCTGTCGAGGCAGCGAAATATGCTTTCTATGAAGGTGGATGGTGGGGAACTCCGGCAGTGGAGCGAGCTCGCATTTTATTCAAAATTGCCGATAAAATAGAAGAAAAAGCTGAAGAACTTGCTGCGTTGGAAACATTGGATAATGGGAAGCCATTGCGTGAGGCTCGTTATGACATAGATGATTCAGCAGCCTGTTTTAGATATTATGCAGGATTGGCTACAAAACCGACAGGTCAGACTTATGAAGTTCCTGATGGTCAGCAAGCGATGGTCGTAAGGGAACCGATTGGTGTATGCGGGCAGATCGTTCCTTGGAATTTCCCTCTAATGATGTCAGCCTGGAAACTAGCCCCGGCACTGGCTGCAGGAAATTCCGTTGTGTTCAAACCATCGGAGGTTACTCCCGTGACAGCTGTCAAACTATTTGAAATCATGGATGAGGTCGGATTGCCTAAAGGTGTCGCAAACCTAGTGTTAGGAGCGGGGCCAATTGTCGGACAGGCGATTGCCGAACATGAAGAAATAGATAAAGTAGCCTTTACGGGAGGAACGGCTACAGGACGTAAGATCATGGAGGCTTCACTAGGTAACCTAAAGAAAGTGACATTGGAGCTCGGTGGGAAATCGCCTAATATCGTATTTGCGGACTCTGACTTCGAGACTGCAGTTGATTATGCTCTCTACGGGATTTTCTGTAATCAAGGACAAGTTTGTTCAGCGGGCTCCCGGTTACTTTTGGAGGAGTCCATTTACGATCAGTTCATTGCAAGCCTTACTGCTAAGGCGAAAAAGATCAAAGTAGGCTCAGGTTCCGATGAAAAAAGCCAAATGGGTCCTATCGTTTCAGAGGCCCATATGAACAAGATATTATCGTATATCCAAATTGGAAAAGAAGAAGGAGCCAAATTAATCGTCGGTGGAAACCGAATTAAAGAAGAAGGCTTGGATAAAGGTTACTTTGTCGAACCTACTATTTTTGTTGATACGACACCGGACATGCGGATTGTGCAGGAAGAAATTTTTGGACCGGTGCTTGTCGTTCAAAAGTTCAAGGATGAAGCGGAAGCTCTTCGACTTGCCAATGATACGAAATATGGTTTAGCGGGAGCGGTGTTCACCAATGATATCGCAAAAGCGTACCGTGTCATTAAAAAAGTACGTGCCGGCATCACGTGGATAAACTCATATCACCCGACTTATAATGAAGCTCCTTGGGGAGGATTCAAGCAAAGTGGAAATGGACGCGAACTGGGCACTTTCGGTTATGAGGCATATACGGAAGTAAAGCAAATCAATAACAACTTGGATATTCAGCCAACTGGTTGGTTTGATGAAGAGTAAATAGCTAGACGAAAAGGCTGTTCCTTGTGGAACAGCCTTTTTTATGTTGATATGCAAAAAAACGGAAATCGCCGATAAAATCTGGAAATCGCAGAAATAATTCCAGAATCGCCGATAAAATCTGGAAATCGCAGAAATAATTCCAGAATCGCCGATATAATCCGAGAATCGGCGAAATAACTCCAGAATCGCCGATATATTTATAGATTCGTGGACTTATGTTGGACTTTTTCAAGATCCACCCGTCCTGAAAAGAAAACGGCGCCATTGCCCATGTCTGAGAGGCGATCTGGAGTAAGGGCATTGATGAGTTGTTTCGTTTCAGGTGCATTCTGCCACAAGCCTTGGCTGACAAGTACGCCGGGTAACACATTTTCACCGGGAGCGGCGGTAAGCAAGCATTCACCGCGGCCGTTCCAGATTTTAACCATATCTCCGGAAGCTATCCCTAACGTTTTGGCATCAGCTGCATTGATGTGCAGCTTAGGTTCCTTTTCCAAGGAGATATGTTTGGCATTATTTGAAAAGGTTGAATTCAAGAAGTTATGATTAGGTGCCGGTATGAATAAAAATGGCAGTTCGCTGTCTTTTATGATTGGTGTATATGTTGGTAGAGGCTGATATCCATCGCGCTTCATCCGTTCTGAATAAAGTTCGATTTTACCGCTTGGTGTCGGTAGCTTGCCTGGGAACATCCGGTGCATCTTGGCTTTGACAAATTGATTCCTTGAAAGGGAGTCATAGGTGATGCCTTCCAAATGCGGATTATCGGGAAAATCAAGCGCCTGCCGTATCATATCTTCTTCTGAATCTTTAAAAGCTTGTTCCTCAAAGCCCATTCCATCAGCTAAAAGTTTGAACAATTCAACATTCGATTTCGACTCGCCATATTTATCGACTACAGGTTTCTGTATTTGGACGTAATTATGCCAGTATGAATTATAAAAATCCTCCGTTTCATAAGATGATGTGGCAGGGAGGACGAGGTCAGCAAACATGGCCGTTTCGGTCAAGAATAGATCATGCACCACTGTGAATAGATCTTCCCGCATTAGACCTTCCTGCACCTTATTTGCATTCGGAGCGACAAGTGCTGGGTTGGAGCCGTATACAAACATGGAGCGAATCGGGTTTTCTTTTTCCAATAGAGCTTGACCGATTTGGTTCATATTAATGGTCCGAGTAGATTTATTGTGCAATAAATCAGGGCGTCTTAAGGCATTTGTATTAAAAGCCAGATATCCTGAATTCCCTTTGATGGCCCCGCCGCCTTCCGTCATCCATTGGCCGGTAAGTGCAGGCAGGCAGGCAATGGTGCGTACTGCCATGCCGCCATTATCATGGTGCTGCAGCCCATTGCCTATTCGGACGAATGATGGAGTGGTAGTGCCATACATCCTGGCTAATTCATATAAGTCATCCATTGGAACGCTGGTGATCGCGGAGACGGTTGCAGGGTCATATTGGCGGACGTGTTCGCGCAATTCAGCAGCACCCACTGTGTATTCATCAAGAAAAGGCTGATCGACTAGATTCTCGGCAAATAGAATATGCATTAAACCGAGGGCAAGGGCACTATCGGTACCAGGCAGAATCGGTATGAACCAATCTGCCCACTTACCGGTTTGGTTTTTATGTACGTCAATGACAACTACTTTGGCCCCGTTTTTTCGGGCTTGCTGTGCAAGCGTAACTTGGTGCATATTTGTGCTCACCGCATTAATGCCCCACATGATGAAAAGCTTTGTATGAATCGTTTCTTCAGGGTCGATGCCGAAAGAACCACCCATTGTATAGTTGTATCCGACTGAGCCGGCCGCGTTACAAATGGAACGCTCAAGCATGCTTGCACCGAGTTTGTGAAAAAAACGGCGATCCATGCCCTCTGCGCTTAGGTTACCCATGTTTCCATAAAAGCTGTAGGGAAGTATGCTTTCAGGGCCATGCATTTCGAGCAGATCATTCCATTTGAAAGTAATTGTGTCAATGGCCTCTTCCCAACTGATTGGAGCGAATTTCCCTTCTCCTTTCGGGCCGATGCGCTTTAATGGCTGCTTTATGCGATTGGGGTCATATAGGCGGGCAGTCATGTTCCGGACCTTGTTGCAAATATTCCCTTTGGTGACTGGATGATCAGGGTCCCCCTGAACTTTAATGATTTTCCCGTCCTTTTTGTGCAGCAGTAGACCGCATTGATCAGGACAGTCAAGAGAGCAAACAGAGGGAAAGACTCCATCTGGCTGATTGATATAGGATTGCATGGGCGTATTCCTCCTAATAATTTAATCTAATAAAATGAATTTTCTTAATTATATTGAAAGTGAAATCGTTGATAGGTGCAAGAACTTCTTAACATATGTTTTTTTTTCTGATAAGCTTACAAGATGAAAATTAACCTATAAATAGGAGGATTCATTTTTGGAATATGGAATTATAATATCAATTGGAATATACATGGCAGGCATGCTGTTAATTGGTTATTTGGCCTATCGGAGAACGGCCAACTTAACGGATTACATGCTTGGCGGCCGGAACTTGGGCCCAGCTGTAACTGCATTGAGTGCAGGTGCTTCCGATATGAGCGGCTGGCTGTTGATGGGTCTTCCCGGTGCAATGTACATAAGCGGGTTAAGTGCTGGCTGGATTGTCATCGGCCTGTGTGCAGGATCTTATTTAAACTGGTTATTCGTGGCACCAAGACTTCGGACATATACGGAAGTGGCCGGCAATTCGATTACGATTCCCGACTTTTTGGGAAATCGGTTTAAAGATGGATCACGGATTTTGAAAGTTGTATCAGCATCGGTCATTTTAATCTTCTTCACCTTTTACACCTCTTCAGGTATGGTAGCAGGCGGTGAGCTTTTCCGCTCCGCTTTCAATTTGGATTACCGGTGGGGCATCTGGCTGACGGCGAGCGTTGTTATTCTTTACACATTATTTGGCGGATTCCTGGCTGTTAGCTGGACGGACTTCGTACAAGGTACGATTATGTTCATTGCCTTAATTCTAGTACCAGTTGTCACGATTGTAAATATTGGTGGCTGGGATCCTACCTTCAATGAAATAAAATCGATTAACCCGAATTTATTGCATGCTTTCGAAGGAACATCAACCATTGGCATCATATCTCTTCTGGCATGGGGACTTGGTTATTTCGGGCAGCCTCATATAATCGTTCGATTCATGGCGGTTTCATCTGTTAAGGAATTGAAAAGTGCACGGAGAATCGGTATGGGCTGGATGATTTTTGCTATCGTGGGAGCGATGTTCACCGGATTGGTAGGGATTGCTTATTTTAATCTGACAAGCAGTCCTTTAGGGGAGAAAAGTGCAGAGTCTGTCTTCATCATTTTAGCTAAAGAACTGTTTCCTTCTTTAATTACAGGCTTCTTGTTGGCGGCGATTTTGGCAGCGGTCATGAGTACGATTGCGTCTCAGCTGTTAGTTTCTGCAAGTGCCCTGACGGATGATTTCTATAAGCAGTTCATTCGGCCGAATGCATCGGATAAGGAATTAGTGCTAGTGGGCCGGTTTGGCGTTTTAGCAATTTCTGCCATCGCTCTCATTTTAGCTTTTAATCCAAGTGGTACGATCCTTAAATTGGTGGGTTATGCATGGGCCGGTTTTGGAGCGGCCTTCGGTCCGGTCATTTTGTTAAGCCTGTACTGGAAGCGAATGACGAAATGGGGAGCCCTGGCGGGAATGATTGTCGGTACCTCAACAGTAATCGTTTGGGAAATGATCGAAGAGTTAGCTGAAGTATACGAAATCATTCCTGGTTTCATCGCTGGAACAATAGCGGTCGTTGTTTTCAGCTTACTATCGGCCAAGCCTTCAAAAGTTATAGAAGAGGAATTCAATCAAGCCATCAAAAACCTCTCTTGATCATTTAACCCAGTTGTTTTTTAGATACAAACAATGAACGCCATAGATATGGTACAATATCCAAAGAGTCCTTATGTGGAAAACATGAGGGCTTTTTTTGAGTGATTTGGGAATAATAAACCAAAAAACATTACAAAGGATAAAACATGAACCAATCTCATAAAATTGCATGTAAAGTGGCTATTATATATATAATCATTGGGGTCTTATGGATTATCGTTACGGATTACATCTCTATGACACAGGCAAAGGCGGATGTTCAGATATATGCAATGTTTCAACATTCCAAAGGATGGATGTTCATTTTCATAACCGGGCTTTTCTTATACTTCATAATCAGGTATTGGACGGGGAAAATGTTGAGGTCCCAACAGGAATTCAATCTAAAGGATGAACAGTATCAGTCGCTGTTCAAGCATAACCCCGATTGTGTCCTTGAACTGAATCTTGAAGGAAATGTCGTTTCAATTAACCCGGAAGCTGAAAAGCTGTTAGGTCATCACAGTGACAATTTGAAAGGCAAGAATGCGAATCATCTCATCAACTGGAATGAAAAGGAAAAAGTATCTGTTTTCTTTATACAGTCCCTTCAAGGCGAAGCCGTAAAATTCGAAACGACCATCCAGAATAAGAGTGATGAAAAGCGGATAATCCGTGTAACCTTTCTACCGATCATCGTTCAAGCGGAAATGCTTGGAGTATATGCAATCGTAAGGGATATTACTGAATTGCGGCGCGAAGAGGAATTGATGATCATGTCGGAAAAGCTATCTGTAATCGGACATCTGGCTGCTGCCGTCGCACATGAGATAAGAAATCCGCTGACATCTTTAAAAGGATTCGTACAATTAATGGACATGACACAGGAGGTCAACCCGCTGCATTCTGATATCATGTTGAAGGAAATTGACCGAATTAATATTATCTCAAGTGAACTGTTGGTTCTCGGAAAGAAACAGGATGTCGCATTCCGAAGGATAGATCTTGCCGACAGTTTACAACAGGTATTCACGTTGATGCAAGCAGAGACGAATTTGAATAATATCGAAATGGGGTTTAGGGTTAAAACCGCTGAACCGATTTATATTATGGCTGATTCAATTGAACTTAAACAGTTGATAATCAATGTTGTCAAGAATAGCATTGAAGCGATAGAGGATAATGGGAAAATTGATCTGTCGCTGCAAATCCTCGATGATCAAGCTGTAGTCAGCGTGAGTGATAATGGCATAGGAATGATGCCCGAGCGCCTTGAAAGGATTGGTGAGCCTTTTTATTCGACGAAGGAAAAGGGTACAGGGATCGGACTTGCAATTTGCCGGAAGGTCGTTCATCGCCTTGACGGGGAAATGCATTTTGAAAGTGAGATAAACAAAGGGACGACGGTTACAATTCGTATTCCGTTGGCTACTGGACAAGAATAAGTGGTACTATGAATGATAGGAAAAGTTTTATATTAAAGGAGAACGATATGAGCGAATTACCTGCATTAGTGAACGATAGAAAACCATATATACAAGAGGTCTGGAAAAAGTCCGGATTCGGACAACTTACCCCGATTCAAACTAAAGCGATTCCCGTGATTGTTGAGGGAAAAGACATCATGGCTGAATCACCGACTGGAACCGGAAAAACTTTAGCTTATTTACTGCCAGTGTTAGAAAAGGTAGATCCTGAAAAAAAATCGCCGCAAGCTTTGATTTTGGCATCATCCCGAGAACTGGTCATGCAAATCAATGAAGAAATTCGCATTTGGTCAGAGGGAAGCGGCATAACGGGTGCAGCATTCATCGGCGGTGCTAATGTGAAAAGGCAGTTGGACAAACTGAAGAAGCATCCACAGGTAATTGCCGGAACACCGGGTAGGATTTATGAATTGATTGCCCAAAAGAAATTGAAGATGCATGAAGTTAAGACGATTGTACTTGATGAAGGTGACCAATTGATCACTCCAGAGCATATGGGTACGATCAATAATATTATCAAAACAACCCTCAAAGACAGGCAAATAATGGTATTTTCGGCAACTCTGCCAGAGGAAACGGAAAAAGCGGCCCGAGGATTCATGAATGAACCCGAAATGATAAAGGTCGATAAGCATGAAAAAATGGAATCGAAAGTGGATCATCTGTACTTTGTTGTAGAGAGACGGGAAAAATCCAAGATTCTTGAGAAAATCACAAGACTTAAAGATGTGAAGGCCCTTGCCTTCCTGAATGATATAGCAGAACTGAGCGTCTTACATGAAAAGCTGAGCTATAAAGGTGTTGAAATGGGCGTGCTTCACGGGGAATCCAATAAAGTCGACCGGGAGAAAGCGCTGCGCAAGCTTCGTTCCGGAAAATCCCCGATGTTGATAGCAACGGATGTAGCGGCTAGGGGGCTTGATATTAAAGGTCTTACTGCGGTCGTTCATATTGATATGGCTGATAACATCGATCAATATATCCATAGATCAGGGAGAACTGGGCGTGCAGGTGCAGACGGCACTGTTATTTCAATCGTAACGGAAAGAGAAGAGCGAGAGTTGAAAAAAATGGCTCGTGAACTGGAGATTCCATTAACGAGAGTAACCTTCTATGGTGGAAACATCGTAGTCGATGAATGATTTGGAAAAGGGATGGCCGTGGCGGCTGTCTCTTTTTTTTTACAAACACGATTAGGATTTAAGCAGGGAACATATACCATCCGACCAATTCTTAAAACTCCTCCTTTTCTTTAAAAATTAAGTGGATGCTCAATTTGAATTCACTCTACATGACCTTTTCACTGTCTTAAAATGGTGGGATTCCCAGTTAACCAAAAATATGCGGATGAAAATGAGTGAACCTCCAACTGCAACGTACCAGTGAACAGGGTCATCCAGCAAGAGGAATAACGGGTTCATGAATGTCAAGATCGACAATTCCCCGGCTGAATTGGTCCTTAAACCTATAAAGAAGCATCCCCTGACACCAGCTGTCTGGAAAAAAAGATGATACTCCATTTGGACCAATTCTTGATCTTTTTGAGTGCGGGCGTTTGATGAGCTTAACGACTATGGCCATGCTGAAATCTGCTAGGATGAACCGAAACACTGCCAGTAACTTAGGGTGAAGTACGCAAAGCCAATTTGTCCTATAGCGAATGTAGAACCCATTAAAGCAGTCGTTAATATAACCAGAAAACCAAAAATGAATTTGTTCATCTTGCGCCCTGCCAAAATCTTTATCTATAAATTCTAATTGTGAAATTAAATTATATATACTGAATTCTGGAGTTTATTGATGGGGATATTCATGCATGAAAACGCTTCCTTTATATGGATTTTTGACATATGATAGCAATAGATATAGGTTAGGAGGAGACGATATGACAGGGAAGTATAAAAAGTTTGAAACGGCAGTCATACATGAAGGATATGACTCGAAGAAGCATTTAGGAAGCTTGGCAACACCCTTATTCCAAACCTCAACATTCACTTTCGAAACGGCCGAGCAAGGGGAACGGCGTTTTGCCGGTATAGAAGATGGATATATTTATTCTCGCCTTGGAAATCCCACGGTACAAGTGCTTGAAGAAAAGATTGCCGCTTTGGAAGGGGGGGAAGCTGGCCTTGCTTTCGGATCGGGTATGGCAGCGGTTTCAGCAGTGCTTTTTGCGTTAACTAAAACGGATGACCACATCCTGTGTTCACAGGGGTTATATGGATGTACATTCGGGCTTCTGCAGTTAATGAAAAATAAATACCGAATCACTCATGATTTTTGTGAAATGGATACAGAAGAACAAGTAAGGAAAATGATTCGGCCGGAAACGACCTGCATATATGTAGAAACCCCAATCAATCCGACGATGAAAATGATTGATTTAGAGATGGTAGTGAGAGTTGCGAAGGAATATAATGTAACGGTCGTAGTCGATAATACGTTTTCGACTCCCTACTTACAGAGACCGCTTGAATATGGATGTGATATCGTCCTTCATAGTGCGACGAAATATCTTTGCGGGCATGGGGATGTCGTTGCGGGCCTTGTTGTCGGCAAGAAGGAGTTTATGAAAAAGGTAGCTGGAACTACACAGAAGGATATCGGTGGAATCATTTCACCATTCGATGCCTGGTTACTATTGCGGGGGGTAAAGACCTTGCCTGTCAGGATGGACCGTCACTCGGCCAATGCAATGGAGATCTTTCGTGAACTTAAGAAACATCCAAAGGTGAAAAAGGTATATTATCCAGGTGATGAAGCCTCACCGGATCATTATATAATGCAAAAACAGATGAAACATGGCGGCGGCATTATCTCTTTCGAATTGCATGGCACAAAAAAGGATGCGCAGGAATTCCTCAATAAATTGGAACTTATCAAAATTGCCGTCAGTCTAGGGGATGCCGAAACATTGATCCAGCATCCCGCCACCATGACGCACTCTGCCATTCCTGAAGATTCGCGGGAACAAATGGGCATCAGTGACCAACTAGTCCGTCTCTCAGTTGGCCTTGAAGCTTGGCAGGACGTATGGCATGATCTTCGGCAGGCATTTTAGGCAGCCATATTTCCTTTTCAGCTCCTTCTATTTTTGATGAAGATTGTGATGGACACGATAAAGATGAGAGCAGCCAGAATATAAGAAATGTCTGAGGTTACCGGGTAGGCGGCACCATTTCGGATCCCGATGCCTATGAACGCCCAAACGAATACGAGAGGATAGCACCAATCCCGGTTTTTACCTGCAAAGACAAAGGCCAGGATTGTTGCTGCAATCAGCAAAATGATTGTCCAAGCTACACTGGAAATCCCATAACCTTCCCATTTAATATAGGTAAGGTAATAAGAAATGTCAGCGATGGCAGCAACACTCACCCAGCCTGTATAAACGGAAAACGGAAATAGATCGAAAGCAGTATGCTCCACTTTTTTTATGCTTATATAAATGACCATTAATGTGGCCAAAAGAGCGATGATAATGAATACGGATAACAAAAAGTGTTCGTAATGCCAAGCCAAAAGCCAGGAACCATTCAGTACACAGCTTAAAGCGAACCAAGGGGAGGATGCCTTATAAACAGGGCTGTTAAGGTGGTTACCTAAAAACTGTCTGATTACCCAAATGGCCAGCAGAAAGTAGATAAAGCCCCATATGGAAAATACATAACCGGCAGGAGTGAAAAGGACATCCAATTTATCAGAGACCTCTCCTGATGTTTGGCCGTTCAATGGCAGGAAATTGGCTAGAAAATTCATTGTTACGACGAATAGAAAGAAAATCAAATTGGTGATGGCAATAAGCATGAGCTTCCTCCTTGTATGAATTGTGACTCCTATAACTTATTCCACCATTTAAGCATGTTTAATCTTTTTGGAGCACATCGGAGGTACTCGGAAATGAATTTCATTTTTCCATATAGAAAGGGATTTCCTGTAACTAATGAACCATTTAAGTTTAGAAATTTCATATCTTTTTTCACTTTATGGCGTTAAAATATTCAAAAATTCATATTATTTTAGTCCTTCGGGTCGTAAGATCAAAAATAAACCGCCTAAACCTTTGTATTAAAGGGTTTGAGGCGGTTTTTATTTGTTCCATTTTAGTGTTTGGTAGGAAAGGTTGGCACAATTGAAGGGTGCATTGAATCGTATACTCCACACGAAATGCTAGCTTAAATGATAAAGCCTTAATGAGGACTTTGTAAATCGTCAAGAAGTTCCACCTGAAGAAGTAGGGAAGTTAACTTTTTTTGTCTGAAAGTATAACTGATAAAGGCTGTTATTTTTGGTTTGAATACAGAATTAGAAGACGAAAATACAAGATTGGTCTATGAGGATAAATCACAGATGTTAGATATAACCAGGCTTATTGGAGATTCATTTTATAGAACGTGGATAGATAATTTGAAATCATTAAGCATCCATAATTATGGGGGGTCCTTAATTGCCTAAACTTACAAACATCTGATCTGCAATCGGATTCGAATACTCAAAATTTTTTTCAACATTATAGCAAAATTCCCAAAGAAAATCTTTATAGAAAATATATAAAGAAAACCCTCTGAATTCGATTGTATAGTTATATTATCATCTATTCAATTGGGTGCTTTTTATCTTGGAGAAAGAAGATGTCAATATATTCATTAATGGGGACAAGCACAAGCGTAAATTTAGTAAATCCATATTATATAACAATACATGATATGGGGATGATTATATGGGGAAACATAGTTGTAAGAAAAAAAAGGATAAAAAGTGGTGCAAAAAAGAGAAACACAGTTGTAAGAAGGTAAAAGATTGTTGCAAGAAAAAAGAGAAAAAGTGTTGTAAAAAAGAGAGTAAAAAGCATTATTTTGAATGGAATAGTAAAATCAAAATCAGGTGGTAAGTACATTCCTATACAATATAGTAGTTTAGTTAATGGTAAGTTGCAAAGCACTAATTGAATTTAAATAGTTTAAATATTGCACTCATTCTTTGGGTGCATTTTTATTTTGGAGAAAGAAGGTGAGGAAATAGTATGGGTAAGCAGGCTTATTACAATAAATACAAACGTGATAAAGAAGCTAAGAAGTTCTATAACTCATCTGGTTGGAAGAAGTGCCGTGCTGTTGTATTGGCAGGAGACAATCATTTATGCCAGGAATGGTGGAAGAAACGGATCACACCTGTAGACATGGTCCATCACATATAACTTGCAGCTAACTTGATTTTTAGTATGGCCGAGCTTATGGGCCAAGTCTTTATAGTATCCATTGTGTGGTTCAAACTCTTTTCATTCATTTACATAAACTAGTCATTAACATATTCGAGACTTTGGAGGTGAGATTAATTGGGTTTAAACAAAAAATGTAAAAATTGAACAAAAGGTAGAGTAAAACGTCGAAGTGGATGTAAACGTGCCTGCTAAGGATAAAAAAGGGAATAGGGATCTTCCCTTACACGTGGTTAAAATCGGAAGGATATACAAAGTATCCAAAATTACTTTTTTAAAATGGCTTGATGGAGAAGGGCAAGGAGATTCATTCCTTGTTCTTTTTATTTTGTCGTGGTAATATGTCATTAATTAAAAGTCAATTCAGTGGTAGTTTTTTGGTAGGATACTTGGAAGGAATGAACAATATTCAACAGAACTATAAAACATTTCAATCAATATCATAACCGTAAAAATCCTATTACATAGGCTTTTAAATAACAACATAATACTAGAAAGCGCAGCAATGTGTTGATAGTGTCCTTCGGGGTCGGGTGAAAATCCCAACCGGCGGTGATGAAGAAATTCTAAGCCCGCGAGCCTGATAAAGGCAGGATTTGGTGAGATTCCAAAGCCGACAGTACAGTCTGGATGGGAGAAGGACGTGTGGAACCCAAGTGTATACGTACGCCTAATTTTTCAAAAAAGAAAATATTAGGCTTTTTAGGTATACAGTTTTTTTCACTCATTTCTCCTGCTAACTCCTTAGGTCTTCCTAAGGGGTTTTTTATATTTTATAAAAGGGGGAAAAACATGTTTACGGGAATCATTGAGGATATCGGTACCGTCCATTCCTTGAAAAAAGGAAACAGCAGTATGGAGCTGTCGATTCGTTCTGAAAAAATCCTTGAAGATGTTCATCTGGGGGATAGTATTTCAGTCAACGGGGTCTGCTTAACGGTAACGTCCTTCACGAAAAGTTTGTTTACGGTCGATGTGATGCCGGAAACGGTCAAAGCTTCCTCGATCCGGACGTTAAAGTTGGGATCACCTGTGAATCTCGAACGAGCCATGAGTGCACAGGGAAGGTTTGGCGGTCATTTTGTTTCAGGTCATATCGACGGAACCGGAACAATCATAAAAAAAGAACGAAAAGAAAATGCCGTATATTATGTAATCCAATTGGAAGAAGGGCTCAGTACCTTTTGCATTCCAAAAGGATCTGTAGCCATTGATGGAACGAGCTTGACGATATTTGGAATCGAACGAAACCTTTTGACTGTATCACTGATTCCATTGACTCATCAGGACACCGTATTGGGGCAAAAAGCGGCTGGCGATATAGTTAACATCGAAAATGACATGATAGGGAAATATATTATACATCAAATGAAAAATGGTGATTCAAAACCAGGGTTGAATTTAGAGTTTTTGGCAGAGCACGGATTCTAATAAAAGGGCGGTGTAATGATGTTCCATACAATTGAAGAAGCGATCGAAGATTTGAAAGCTGGCAAGATAGTAATCGTATCTGATGATGAAGACCGTGAAAATGAAGGGGATTTTGTCTTGTTGGCCGAAAAGGCGACGCCGGAAGCGATTAATTTCATGGCGACTCATGGACGAGGTTTGATTTGTACAACCATTACTGAAGAATTGGCAGGAAAATTGAACCTGCATCCTATGGTAGGAGAAAATACCGATCATCATGGTACTGCTTTTACTGTTAGTGTCGATCATAAAAGCACTTCCACAGGAATCAGTGCTTTTGAACGGTCATTGACGATACTTGAGCTTCTTAAAGAGGATTCGGTCGCTGAAGATTTTCAAAGGCCTGGTCACACTTTTCCGATAGTCGCTAAAGAAGGCGGCGTACTGAGGAGGGCAGGACATACGGAAGCTTCGGTGGATTTGGCAAAGTTATGCGGTGCCGCTCCAGCTGGTGTCATTTGCGAGATCATGAATGAAGATGGATCGATGGCACGCGTATCCGATTTGGAAGTCATCGCTGAGAAATTCAACCTGAAATTCATCACGATAGCCGATTTGATTCGGTTTCTTCAACAAAGTGATACAATCGGGAAACAAGAATTTGAACTGAACATCCCGAATGCTTAAGGAGTTTAGCGCATTTAAATGAACAAAAAATGATATCTGTATAATAATTAGGAGGAATTGGACATGGGGAAAATTATTGAAGCACAATTAATCGGATCAGGATTGAAAGTAGGAATCGTTGTAGGAAGATTTAATGAGTTTATCACAAGCAAGCTTTTAGGAGGGGCATTGGATGGCCTTAAGCGTCATGGTGTTGATGAGAATGATGTTGACATCGCATGGGTCCCGGGTGCTTTTGAACTTCCGTTAATTGCGAAGAAACTTGTAAATACAGGTAAATATGATGCGGTAATCGGTCTTGGGACGGTAATCAGGGGTGCCACTTCACATTATGATTATGTGTGCAATGAAGCAGCTAAAGGCATGGCAGCCGTTTCCTTGGACACAGGTGTACCGGTTATCTTCGGATTGTTGACAACTGAGAATATTGAACAAGCCATTGAACGTGCCGGAACTAAATCAGGTAACAAAGGCTATGAAGCTGCCGTTAGTGCCATTGAAATGGCCAACCTTGGAAAATTGATAGAACAGTGATTTCACATAAGGAGGCCGCAGGGATTAACATTTCCTGCGGCTTTTTTTTGATGTACTGGATTTTAGGTTATGTTACTCAGGTTCTGTTGAATGTGATTTGTGGCATGACGGCTATTTTAGTTTTTTTTTTATATCTATTAAGGCAATAACGATTTCCTCAGATTTCCCCCTGTTATTTGGACAATTCTGAAATGGCCATAAGGGCCACTTGTTGGCGGGGTGCCTAGAAATATGGATAGAATGAGGCATAAAGTGATCATTGAATACATGATCATGATATCTTGAAGCATTAATGGTTTGTTGTTTTCCCCTGTCTGTTTTAAGGGAGTACATGGAAATACCACGATTTCAAAGTAATGTGTTTTCATTATATATTTCTGGAAAATAAAGAATCATAAGTGGGTTTTTCAAAAAAAAAAAGAACAAAAGCATCGCGTAATGGTAGCATGGTAAATTATGCGGATATGATTATGCTACAATTGTAAAGATTGCAATTGAAATTCATGTCTTTAGGGAAAAGTAAATTTATTAGTTATTAGGAGGGGTTTGTGTGTACCATCTCTTTACACATAATGATTTAGATGGAGTCGGTTGCGGCATTGTAGCTAAGCTGGCATTCGGAGAAGAAGTAGTTGTTAGTTATAATTCAATCGGTCGCCTTAATCAGAATGTAGGAGCATTTCTTGAGCAGGCTAAGATTGAAGATACATTGATTGTTACTGATTTATCGGTTGATGAAGATAACGAAAAAATGATTACTCAGTTTGTTGAAGATGGAGGTAAAGCGCTGCTGATCGATCATCATAAGTCAGCATTGCATTTGAATGAACATGATTGGGCATCTGTAACTGTCGAACAGGAAGACGGTAAACAGACGGCAGCAACTTCATTATTCTATCAGTATGCTGTTGAAAATAAATTTCTGGAACCTTCAAGCATTATCGCTGAATTCGTTGAATTGGTCCGTCAATACGATACGTGGGAATGGGAAGTCAATAAAAATTCAACGGCAAAACGGCTGAATGACCTGTTTTTCATGATTCCGATTGAGGAATTCGAAATGAAAATCGCAAAAAAGTTGTCGACGGCTGAAAGTTTTACTTTTGACGAAGTGGAGCAAACGCTTCTGAATGTTGAGGAGAGTCGGGTTGATCGGTACATAAACAGGAAAAAAAGAGAAGTTTATCAGGCTACGGTCGGTCCCCATACAGCTGGGGTGGTCCATGCAGAGTCATACCACTCAGAATTGGGAAATGAACTGTCGAAAGAGTTCTCGCATCTGGATTATATCGCCATCCTGATGGTAGGGAGTAAAAGAATCAGCTTCCGGACAATCCACGATGACATAGATGTTTCTGAGGTTGCTGGAAAGTACGATGGTGGCGGCCATCAAAAAGCCGCCGGTTGTACCATGTCCGAAAAGGCTTATAGTCAATATGTCGAAAAGACATTCTTTGCCGAGCCCCTTAAACGCGATGCACATAAAAATCAATTGAATGTAAAGGAATCCCCAGAGGGTTGCCTATATTCAACGAGAGATAAAAAGGACATATTCATCTATGAAGATGAAGAAGAAGAATGGATTGTTGAAATCAACGGAAAACAACAGAAAAAAACATTCGATACATTTGGGGAAGCTGAAAAATACATGAAGCGGAAATACTCGGCATGGCTGGCCCATGATGAAAGATATGAAGAGTTTGTCAATAAAGGGTGAATAGGAAAGCGGCTGTCCGAATGGGACAGCCGCTTTTGAATTAATTCCATCTAGTTCCGTAATTCATGATTTTACCTTTTAAGCGGGACAGGATGTACGATAGTGCGTGACTGTTTTTTTGGAATGGTATTTTGGCGATGAAGAATTGCATTGATTTCTCCGCCGATCACAAAGATCAGACCACTCAAATATAGCCAGATCATCAAGATGATGACGCCTCCTAAACTGCCATAAGTGGAAGAATAGTTGGCAAAGTTACTGATATAGAATGAAAATCCAAGTGATATTCCCAGCCAAAGTACAGTTGCGGTCACTGCCCCAGGGATGACGTGTTTAATGGGGAAACTTTTGTTCGGTGCAAAACGATATAGAAAGGCCAGGACGAGTGAGATGACCACAACCGCGATAACCCACCGTAACAAGCTGAATAAAATTTGCATTTCTTCAGGGATCGGGATGACTTGCTGTAGTAAATCGATGATGACTTTTCCGAAGACAGGGAGACCTAACATGACGATGAATGCAACAACCAAGCCTAATGTCAATACAATGGAGATGAAGCGGGCTTTAATGAAATTCCTTGTTTCTTCAACATCATAAGCGATATTCATGGAATGAATGAACGCATTCATTCCGTTTGAAGCGGACCATATGGTGCCAAGGAAACCAAAAGTCAGTAAGCCGCCGTTCCGCTCAGATAATATGTTGATGATATTTTTCTCAATGACTTCCATCGTCTCCGCAGGCATGAAGGTTTTTATCGTGTCCAGTGCTGTCTGAATGTCAATATTCAGATAAGGTAATATGGACAGAAGTAAAATGAGCAAAGGGAATAGGGCGAGTAAATAGTAATAAGCTTGTTCAGCTGCCAGACCCGTCACGCGATCCTCCTTTATTTCTTTAATCAGTTTCTTTGAAAATTTTATCGACTTATTCATCCGGGCATCACTCCTGAATAGTTACTTAGGTTATCTGCTTCTTTTCCCTCTGTTCATACAAGCTAATCCTCAAATGAAAAGAAATTGAAAGGGGCTTCCTAAAAAAGAAGTCCCTTTCATGTTAATCCTTGCGCTTGTATAAGCTTGTGACAATGATATAACCTGCAATTACTCCAATGATCGCATTTAATGTGGTTGATTCATTTTCTCCGAAGTAACCAAAAACAAATTTGGAGAGAGGCAAATCTTTAAATAATCCAGTAAAGTACAAAATCGGAATGATGGAGAGGTAAAGGAATGGCAAGCCAATAATGATTAGCCTTAACCAACTCACTTTCCAATGCCCCTTTTTAGAAACCCTTTGCAGAATTCGGGGAATGGCGAGTACCGTGCCCAGGAAAATCGGGAATGAAGATCCGAACAGCAAGTATCCCTTAATCTCGTAAGTTTCGCGACTAACTGTAAATAGGTGCTGTTGGTACTTCAAGCCTATGAATAATACGCCCAATACTACCACTAGGCAGATTAAATATCTAATGGCTCTTTTTAAAGAAAGACTCATTATTCCACGCCCCTTTTATAACAATTATATTAATGTTAGGGTAATTATGGAAGTTATTCCGGATGGGCTATTGAAGGTTAACAGAAAAAAGGCCAGATAACATGTCTGGCCTTTTTGTCTATTGTACTTCTTTTCCTTGTTCCTTTTGAACCTTCGGGGGGGTCCATTTGAAGACTTTATTTAGGATATTATAGATGTGTTTGGATTCTTTTGTAAGGATCGGCCCAAGAATGGCTAAGGTCAAAACATAAAGTGCCGCAAACGGGGTTAGTATAGGCATTAAACCGCCAGCAATGCCTAGGTTGGCTAAAATGATGGAGAATTCGCCACGTGAAACAATCGTTAAACCGATGTTTGCGGAAGCTCTGTGAGATAAACCGGATTTGCGTCCGGCAATCATACCAGCGACAAAGTTACCGATTATAGTGATGATGACGGCTCCAAGAACCATCCAGACAGCTCCGCCAAGGGTCGTCGGATCGATGCTCAAGCCAAAGCTGAAGAAGAATATGGCCCCGAAGAAGTCCCTAAAGGGAATGACAAGTTTCTCAATCCTGTCGCTATGTTCCGTCTCAGAAAAGACTAGGCCGAGCAGTAATGCACCAATGGCTTCCGCAACATGAATCGTTTCCGAGAAACCTGCAATAAAGAACAGTAATGCAAACACGACGATGATAAAAATCTCATCTGATGTAATATTGAATAATTTGTTAAGGATCCCAGATGCTTTCCGGGCGATAACAAAAAATACAAGCATATACCCAATTGCGATTAAAGTAGAAAGTAACGTTCCCCAAATGGAACCAGAGGAGCTTAATACCAATCCGGATACGACTGAAAGATAAACAGCGAGGAAGATATCTTCAAACATGATGATACCAAGGATTAGCTCCGTTTCATTGTTCCCGGTCCTTTTAAGGTCAACAAGTACCTTTGCTACAATGGCACTTGAAGAAAAACTGATGATCCCGGTTAATATCAGAACCTCTTTTAATGGAAGTCCGAGCAGGAAACCATATACAAAGGCCATTCCGGCGTTGATCACAATGTAATACGTTCCGCCTGTCACGATATTTTTCCCGGACTTCATAAGTTTTTTTACGGAAAATTCCAGACCTAAGTAAAACAGGAGGAATAAGATACCGACACGTCCGAGGAACGCTATGATTTCATCACTTTCAATGAAACGCAGGTCAATTAATCCGAATTGTGGGGCATGGGGACCAACGAGCATCCCGATGATAATTAATAGTGGAACATTTGAGATTTTGAATTTACCTGCAACGAGAGCAGCTAATGCTACTAGAAGTAGGGCAGTTCCCACTTCAAAGACTAAATGGTCCATATGAGCTTAGTCACTCCTTTCGTCGGTCAATAATTCTCTTGTCAGGTTACGGATATCTTTTCTTTCACCAGATATCACAAGGGTATCGCCTGTTTCGATGATAGAGTCAGGACCAGGATTATTCAGTTGTTTTTTTCCTTTTTTCGAATGGGCGATGACGGTTACATTATAATTGCTCCTTATATCAATCGCACCGATCGTTTGATTGATGGCCTTAGAACCTGGTTCCACTTTGAACCATTCAATCACTAAGTCACCCAATGACATTTCAATCGTTTCAAGTGCTTGTGGTTTATAAACCATGCCGCCTATGATGGAAGCCATTTGCCGGGATTCCTGATCGTTAAGGGTGATGCTCGAAATGACGTCTTCATGTTCATTATCAAAATGGTACAATTCCCGACGGCCGTCATCGTGAATGACAATTACTAACTTTTCATCATTTCTCGTTATGATTTCGAACTTTTGGCCAATACCAGGAAGTTCACTTTCTCTAATTCTCACTGGAATTCCTCCTTAAAATGTTGGTTAGAGTTAATAGAAGATAGCAGAATGTTTATAAGTTAACGTCAATATTCGTCTTGAATTTCTTCTCCTTGGATATGCCGATGTATTTTAATGTCTCCGATGGACTGGAATGATGGTAATGCTTCTGTATCAAGGCCAGTGACACTCCTTGTTTATAGGCATGGTAGCCAAAAGTTTTACGCATCGAACTTGCTCCGAATTTGCCTGTCAGACCTGCACCTTCCACAGCATCATGGATGATTCGGTGTGCCTGTTGACGTGTAATCGGCTTTTTTGTCTTAGGGGAAAGAAATAAAAATTGACCTTCGATAACCTTCGAGCCTTTAAGGTGTTCTTGTAAGGCGGTACGGACTTTCAGGTTCAAATAAATTTGGTTGACCTCATCATTTTCCATCCGTTGCTCATAAAATTCCTTGATTTTTCCAGTTTCATCAAGAACGTTGGCGACGGTTATTTCGAGCATTTCATTTATCTTCATACCTGTATTGATGCCGAGTACAAACAATAAATAATCCCGACTGGAGTGAGCTCGTAAATAGGTTTTTATTTTGCTGATTTGATTGATATCCTTAAAGGCTTCTACATATTCCATAAATCTTCTCCTCTTACCAATGTAACATAATTATACTATATCACAACTTATGTAACATTGCATGCGTTTAGTCCTGCAGGAATGATCCTTCTTCAAAAAAGCAACGCATACTGTCGAACGTAAAAACCCTTTTCCTTATTCTCTACTCAAACGAGGTAAAATATATCAGTGAAGTTATTTAACTTTAAAACGTGGAGATTGCTGCTTGCACCCTGGGAACATAAGGCTGGATAGATAAAAAAAAAGAAACCCCAAGTTGGGATTCCTTCATCTTTTTAGTATACGGCTTTTTGTAATTTGTGAATGACCTCAAGTGAAAGCCCGGTTCCGATGGCGACTGATTCAAGCGGATTATCTGCAAGTTTGACTGGGACGACAATTTCATTCGTCAGCCATTCTTGTATCCCGTTGAGAAGTGCACCCCCGCCGGATAAGATGACACCTTGATCGACGATATCCCCGCTCAATTCAGGTGGACAGTCTTCCAAAGTGGCCCTGATTGCTTCCAATATATGAAGAAGCGATTCCTGGATGGCTTCCTGGACATCAGTGGATGATATTGTAATCGGCTTTGGAAGACCCGTTACAAGATCGCGGCCCCTGACTTCCATGGTGATCACGGGATGTTCAACTAGTGCGTAGCCGATTTCTTTTTTTATTTCCTCGGCTGTTCTTTCCCCGATCAGCACATTATGTTTTTTTCTAACATATTGGCTGATATCTTCATCCAATTGATCTCCGCCAATTCTTATTGAATTGCAAGAAACTACGCCGCCGTAAGATATGATCGCGACCTCAGTCGTGCCCCCGCCGATATCAACGATGACATTTGCAACCGGCTCTTCGACAGGCAGGCCTGCACCTATTGCTGCTGCTACTGGTTCCTCGATAAGGTGGACCTGTTTGGCTCCGCAGCTTTTGACTGCATCCTGAATGGCCCTTCTCTCAACTGATGTGGAACCTGATGGTGTACAGACCACCACACTAGGTTTTCGAATCGAAAAGCCTAGGGCCTTACTTGCTTTTTTCATGATTTCCCGAAGCATTTGCGCCGTTACTTCAAAATCCGCAATGACACCGTCCTTAAGCGGACGGATTGCCACGATATTTCCAGGTGTTTTCCCGATCATGTTTTTTGCATCCACACCAACTGCCAATACTTTATTAGTCTCTATATCAATGGCCACCACTGATGGCTCATTAAATACGATTCCTTTATTTTTACTGTAAACTAGCGTATTTGCAGTTCCTAAGTCAATGCCTATTTCTGTATTTGATAACATTTAGTCACCCCTCCATAAGAGTTTGACCCCTATATACTCATTCTACCTTTTGTAGCGAGTTTGTGGGGGTGGGAAATCTAGTAAATAGTGGAAGTGCATTGCTGTTTCTTTTAATGGAGCGAATATATCATGAAATATAAAAATGTACTGACGATGGCGAGCACGCCAAGAACGTGAAGTGTTGTGACCAATTCATCCTGACATCAATGGCTACTGGCACCAACATTCTGCCTATTGTAAACAGTAAGCTTGATGCCGCGAAATATTGTCCCAGCATAAGCTTGGATGCGAATCCTTGCTGAATGCCTGCTTTAAAAGCTCCGCCATTGAAACAGTGCAATGGCAATGAATAATCTTTAAACCCATTGTGACGATCCAAATAAAATGAAGGAAAGGCAGTAGGTAATCGAGGAGTCGATGAATACACTTCGTTCTTTATAGGCGGACGATCATTTTGTTACTGAAATGGTAAAGAGTATGACGAATACTCCTCGCTTCAACGAAAACAAGTATATAAGGAAACTTTGAATCAGCTTATTTTATGTTAAGATATAGATGAAAATTCGCTTAGGTAAAGAAGGTAATTTTGTGAGTGCAAATTTAATCGAGAGTAAGAGTTTTAGAGTCATTTTTACATCTTTTTTGGCTTTCCTGGGTGGATATGCGTTTGATTGCCTTGGAATATACTTACCATGGATGCTGGGACCATTATTCGTGGTGATGATTGCGAAAGTGAAGTTAGGGAAGTACATGTTATGGTCTAAAACCTTTAGAAGCACAGGATTGGTCATTCTTGGTTTACAACTGGGCAGTTCATTCACTAAACAATCGTTAAATGAGATGATTGAATATTTGCCGGTTATGCTTTTTACGACAATCGCAATCATTTTATTTACAGTTTTGACTGGCTGGTTTGTCGGAAAACGGATGGACCTATCTCTGAGCACATCCATGCTTGGCAGTTTTCCGGGAGGCCTTTCCCAGATGGTGGTCTTAAGTGAGGAGATGAAGGATAGTGATGAAACCGTTGTAGGTTTCATGCAAACACTTCGTGTCATCCTGGTGATCTCCATTGTTCCTTGGCTTGTGACCCATGTAATGTCAGTTGAACCAGGTGCTGTGATGGCTATATCGGAGCGGCCGTTTTTCTTATTTGAATATGATGGGGTATTAGCCATCATGATGTTGGCAACCTTGCTAATACTCATCATAATCACAAAGAAAGCGAATTTCCCGCTGCCTTTTTTACTAGGACCTCTCATGGCCGCAGCCTTATTTAATCTAGTAGGCCCAGGTGCCCCGCAAATTCCTGACTTTTGGTTGAACTTGTCACAATTGTTGATTGGCGCCCATTTAGGGTACACACTGAAGGTTGATAACCCCCGACTCTTCAGAAAGATGTTCGGGGCAGTATTCGTAAGTAACATCCTGTTAATTGGATTTTGCTATTTTCTTTCCATTCAGTTTGCTCCTGTCCTATCCTTGCAGGCAAACGAATTATTTTTGAGCATGGCGCCAGGCGGCGTCGCCGAAATGGCAGTCACAGCCATGTCTGTGCATGTGGATTTATCCGTTGTCACAAGCTTTCATTTATTCAGGATCTTATTCATCTTATTTTTTTTATCGCCCATCATAAAATGGCTCGGTGGAAGAAGCCGATGGAAACAGGAACAAGGACAAAGCTGACAGGCTTTGTCCTTTTTTTGATAAATGTCCAAATTTCGAAACTTACGAGTAAAAGCGTGAAACTTACGAGTAAAAGCGTGAAACTCACGAGTAAAAGCGTGAAACTCACGAGTAAAGCACCAAAACTCACGAGTAAAGCATCGAAACTTACGAGTAAAGCACCAAAACTCACGAGTAAAAGCGTGGAACTCACGAGTAAAAGCGTGAAACTCGCGAGTAAAGCGTGGAACTCACGAGTAAAGCACCGAAACTCACGAGTAAAAGCGTGAAACTCACGAGTAAAGCACCAAAACTCACGAGTAAAGCACCAAAACTCACGAGTAAAAGCGTGGAACTCACGAGTAAAGCACCAAAACTCACGAGTAAAGCATCGAAACTCACGAGTAAAGCACCAAAACTCACGAGTAAAGCACCAAAACTCACGAGTAAAGCACCAAAATTCACGAGTAAAGCACCGAAACTCACGAGTAAAACCGTGAAACTCACGAGTAAAGCACCGAAACTCACGAGTAAAAGCGTGAAACTCACGAGTAAAGCACCGAAACTCACGAGTAAAGCACCGAAACTTACGAGTAAAAGCGTGAAACTCACGAGTAAAAGCGTGAAACTCACGAGTAAAGCACCAAAACTCACGAGTAAAGCATCGAAACTTACGAGTAAAGCACCAAAACTCACGAGTAAAAGCGTGGAACTCACGAGTAAAAGCGTGAAACTCGCGAGTAAAGCGTGGAACTCACGAGTAAAGCACCGAAACTCACGAGTAAAAGCGTGAAACTCACGAGTAAAGCACCAAAACTCACGAGTAAAGCACCAAAACTCACGAGTAAAAGCGTGGAACTCACGAGTAAAGCACCAAAACTTACGAGTAAAAGCGTGAAACTCACGAGTAAAGCACCAAAACTCACGAGTAAAGCACCAAAACTCACGAGTAAAAGCGTGAAACTCACGAGTAAAGCACCGAAACTCACGAGTAAAAGCGTGAAACTCACGAGTAAAGCACCGAAACTCACGAGTAAAAGCACCAAACTCCAAGTGAAATTATATTCCCGGCGGAAATTTTACCCGACCTGTTGATATATGCTTTTAATTCCGCCCTTGGCAAGGAGTGAGTGGATTTTGTGATGATTTAATGAAAATTAAAATGGAATAGAAAAATAATCCTCACTTTTTTTAAACTTCATCCGATATAAGGAGGAGACGAGAATTTAAATGATTGGGTGAGTATTATGGATATAACATCAGTTTTGGGCGTAGTTCTTGGTATTGTGGCCATCTTAGTCGGGATGGTGTTGAAAGGCGTTAGTGTAACAGCATTGATTAACCCGGCGGCTATTCTGATCATTATTGTAGGGACGATAGCTGCTGTCGTAACGGCTTTCCCTTTGTCGGAATTAAAACGACTACCTAAAATTTTCAAAATTTTATTCTTGGAACAAAAATTGACAAAGCCTGAAGAATTAATAAAAACATTTTCGGAATGGGCGGTCATTGCAAGGAAAGAAGGCTTACTGGCATTGGAAAGCATTTCGGACCAAGTGGATAATGCTTTTTTGAAAAATGGCTTGAATCTTGCAGTAGAAGGTCAGAGTGCCGATTATATTCGTGATATTTTAGCAGAGGAAATAGACGCGATGGAAGAGCGTCACCTAAGCGCGGCAGCGATTTTCAGTCAAGCCGGAACATACGCACCGACACTTGGCGTATTGGGTGCTGTAATCGGGCTGATAGCTGCATTGGGCAATATGGCTGACACGGAGGCATTGGGGCATGCCATATCTGCCGCCTTTGTCGCAACCTTGATGGGAATTTACACAGGGTATGTGTTATGGCATCCATTTGCCAATAAGCTCAAACGGAAATCGCAGCAGGAAGTCCGGATCAAAGAAATGATGATAGAAGGGATTTTATCGATCATCGAAGGGGAAGCGCCAAGAACGATTGAACAGAAATTAACATCATATTTGCCTGCTGGAGATCGTAAAAAGTGGTTAGAAGGCGATGTGAGAGAAGATGGCTAGGCGCAAAAGGAAACAAAGGCATGAAGAGCATATCGATGAATCATGGTTGGTTCCCTATGCCGATATCTTAACATTGCTTCTTGCGCTTTTTATCGTCTTATTCGCTTCAAGTTCGGTTGATGCAGTAAGGTTCCAGCAGTTGTCCAATGTATTTAACCAGGTATTTACGAGCGGAACGGGTTTTATGGATTTCCCAAGTGATTCCCCCAGCAATGAGCCGACATCACCAGAACAAAGATCAGGGGCTGATGACCTTAAGAAGTTAGGGGAAAACGAGCAAGAAGAACTTACGGAAGTTCAGGAGCGTGTAAATGCCTATATCCAAAAGAATGGTTTAACGGATAGATTGCAAACGAACCTTACGGATGAAGGCATGTTGATTTCAATTAGGGAGAACGTGTTGTTTGAATCGGGAGTGGCTGAGGTGAGAAGTGAAAATCAAAAAATCGCAAAGGAAATCTCAAATTTACTGGTCATGGACTTACCCAGAAACATTATCGTAAGCGGCCATACCGATAATATTCCAATTAAAAATTATCAGTATGAATCCAACTGGGATCTGAGTGTGATGCGATCCGTGAATTTCATGAAACTTCTTCTCGAAAATAAAGAGTTGGATCCCGAAATGTTCAGTGCTAAAGGGCATGGTGAATTCAAGCCGGTTGCTTCTAATGAAACGAAAAAAGGAAGAGCTGAAAACCGGAGAGTTGAAATCCTGATTGTCCCACGGACGGCAATAAATGAGTGAAAACCTGTCTGGAATGACGGGTTTTTCTTTTTGAAGGAGAATTTATGGATAGAAAATATACAAATGTGATGGAAGAGATCGTTGTGACATGGGTGCAGGTTTTAATGTCCGGTATGGAATACCAAACATTTTGCTCTTGCAGCAAATGTAAAAATGACATCATCACATTATCACTGAATAACCTGCCTAATTACTATGTAACCAATGAAGAAGGGCGGAAAAGGATGTTTGAAAATTTGAATATAGAAGAAAACAGGAAATGGATCAACAAAAGAATCATCAATGCCATACACGTTGTTGGCCAGTATCCTAAACATTGATCAGCTTTTGGAAAAGATAAAAGGTCAGGGACCCCTTTTCTTTTGATATTAAAACTTGGGCAGCATCCGCCAAAGGGATTTCGCTCATAAACGAAAGGTAATAGTTTTAGGAACATTGTGTTTTATTTATAGTGCAGTAGGGAACATAAATAAAGTACAAAGATAGGTTCATTCGATCAAAAATTGAGGAGATGAATTTTTATGGGTAAAAATATCGCATGTGTTGTAACGAATATGTTTGAGGACTCGGAGTACAGTGAACCGGCAAAAGCATTTGAAGAAGCTGGTCATACGGTAACGTCGATTGAAATGGAAAAAGGGAAAACCGTAAAAGGAAAACAAGGGGAAGTAGGAGTCAAGGTTGATGAAAGCATCGATTCAGTGAAACCGGAGGATTTCGATGCTTTGTTCATCCCCGGAGGGTTCTCACCTGATCAACTACGTGCTGACGAACGCTTCGTATCGTTTGCCAAATCGTTCATGGATGATAAAAAACCTGTATTTGCGATCTGTCATGGACCGCAGTTGCTGATTACAGCCAAAACACTTGAAGGACGCCACGCAACAGGATATACATCCATTAAAGTCGATATGGAGTATGCAGGTGCCACATATTTGGACAAAGAGGTTGTAGTTTGCGGCGACCAGCTTGTAACCAGCAGGACACCAGAAGATCTTCCGGCATTTAACCGGGAATCGCTTAATCTATTGAAATAATAAAAAATCCCGGCAGCTGCCGGGATTTTTTATTTAATGAGATTTAAAGGATTCATATACTTCCATCTTTGCAGTAAAATAAAAGGAGAGACGAATTAAAAAAGGAAGTGTCACGATTGATCGTATTAAAATCTGCACGTGAAATTCAAGCGATGCATGAATCGGGTAAAATTTTGGCAGCTTGTCATAGGGAGATTGCAAAGTTGATTGTTCCTGGTGTGACAACATGGGAAATAGAAGAATTTGTCGAAGGATTCTTAAAAAAGCATGGAGCGAAGCCGGAACAAAAAGGTTACAAGGGATATGAGTATGCGACATGTGCCAGCATAAATGAAGAAATCTGTCACGGTTTCCCTCGAAAGACCCCTTTGAAAAATGGAGATATCGTAACGATTGACATGGTCGTCAATTATAACGGAGCCCTTGCCGACTCTGCTTGGACGTATACGGTAGGTAAGGTTTCAAAGGAAACGGAACATTTAGTGCATGTGACGAAGGAATCTTTATATAAGGCGATTGAAGTGTGTGTGGAAGGAAACCGGATTGGTGATATTGGTCATGCCATTCAAACATATGTCGAGGCTGAAGGCTTCTCGGTCGTTCGTGATTTCATCGGACACGGGATAGGAAATGTCATTCATGAAGAGCCGCAGGTTCCGCATTATGGGCTGCCGAATAAAGGTCCGCGTCTTAAGGAAGGCATGGTATTCACTATCGAGCCAATGGTCAACGTAGGTACATACAAAGCCAGCCGGGATGCGAATGGATGGACGGCTTCCACCGCAGATGGGAAATACTCGGCTCAATATGAGCATACGATTGCCATCACGAAGAACGGTCCGCTAATTCTGACCGAACAATGAACGAAAAAACAGCATCAATTATGATGCTGTTTTTTCATCTTAATCAATCGGTCGTTCCAATGAATACAAATCTTCTTCGATATTTCCTAATTTGTCCTCAATCACTTTTTTAGCATCTTTAATGCCTTCATTATAAATAAAGGGAGCAATGTTTTCGAAAATGAATTGCAAGTGATTTTCAGCAGCGATTTCACCGATTTCCTTGCCATGTTCCTGATACACATATTCTTGGATACGTTCGATCATCTTACGGCGTTTCTCTAAGGGAAATTGAATGAACATTGTGCCCTCCTTCATATTTGTTTTAAGAACCATGGAATGAAATCATCCGAATTCAAAGGGAAGACGGGTACTGAAGCATGATTCCTGGTGCGTTCCAGACATTCGGGCCAAGCCACCGCTGCTTTGACATTAGTAAGCCGTTCCAATAACAGGAGGTCGCTTTCTTCTTTGATTAAAATGACCTTAGGATAGTCCTCTTGCTTATAACCTTCAATTAAAATCACATCGGGGAGGAATAGACCCAATAATTGAATCAGCTCAGTGATAGGGGCTCCCCCCTTGAAATTGCCGAGCAATTCTATTGTCCCGTCTCCTTCAACAAGTGAAGCGGCTGCTCCAGCCTGAAAGTGTTTATTGGAATCCTTCATGCCTGTGACATCTGGTTTTCCGCCATGTCCATGGTGTTTTAAAACGGCTGTCTCTAATTTTGCTGCGCGAAGCTTTTCGATAATATTCGTTATGAAAGTCGTTTTTCCTCTATTTTGGTAGCCAACCACCTGAAAAATAAAAGGCTTCACCAAGGCCATTTGCATCCTTCTTGATCATCGAGAAGCAGGATGTCCACAAAATCTCCCGTTTGAAAACCACGGGTCCCCCCAGGTAAGACGGTCAGTGAATTGGCACCTGCCAAGCTTGTCGTAATATTGGATTTATCAACTCCGCTGGGAATTACTTTCAACTGGCCGGATTCGTAAAATAATCGGGTTCGAAGCAGACGTGAGAATGGATTGGGCTTTAAGAAATCTTCTGCCAATTGAGCCGTCTCTTTTCGTAAATGCGGATATTCCGAAAACAGCATGGTGCGGATGATCGGTCTTGCAAATAGTTCAAAGCCGACATAACTGGCGGATGGATTGCCGGATAAACCGAATAAAAATTTGTTATTAAATACGGCTACCGTCGTCACGCTGCCCGGGCGCATGGCCACTTTGTTGAATAAGACATCAGCTCCAATTTGTTGATAAATATCTGGGAGAAGATCAAAATCACCAACGGAAACGCCTCCCGTTGTGATTAGCAGATCGACTTCCTCCAAGGCCGTAGAAATGGCCTCGTAGCTTAATTCGAGTTCATCTTTAAGTTTTCCATAAAAACGGACTTCTCCTCCAGCCCTCCGAATTTGGGCGGAGATGGCATGAGAATTACTGTTGCGAATCTTACCAGGCTGCAAGGGTTCATTAACATCAAGAAGTTCCGAACCTGTAGCGAATAATCCGACGACAGGCTTCTTGGCAACAGGGACTTCAGCATAACCGAATGTTGCCAATAAGCCGATGATCCCTGGGTTGATCGCTGTTCCTTTTTTTACAAGAACTTCTCCTTTCTTTGCGTCCTCACCTTGAAAAGAAACGTTTTCCCCTTCCTTTAGTGAGCGTTTAAATGATATGTACTTCTTTCCGTCCTTTTCGAAATCCTTCGTGAGCTCGAGCATGATTACGGCATCACACTCAGCAGGCATCTGAGCTCCAGTCATGATTCTTGCCACTTGGTTTTTTTGTACAGGAATAGTCGATACCATACCAGCAGCCAATTCTTCAACCACTTCGAACTCGAGAGGGTTATTTATGGAACCGTCAACGGTATCCTTGGACCTGAGGGCGAATCCATCATATGGCGAGCGGTTAAAATGCGGAACATCATTTGTAGCTGTAATATCTTGAGCCAAAAAACGGTCTTGGCTTTCCTCGAGGGGAATCAGTTCCATATGTCCGTTTAATTTATGCTTCATCACTTTTTCCACTGCTTCTGCAATACTGATGGGCGTTCTTCTTTCTACCATGCTTACAACCCCTGTCTGTTTTTAACTATAATCTCTATAACAAATGTAGCAGGATTTTTAAAAAAATGAAAAAAATCCTCACCGTATGGGAGGATCTAAATGTTACTTATTACGCAGTCTTCCAAGTTCTTCGGCGATTGCTTCCATTTCACGGACACTGAAATTCGTTTTTTTCATCACCATTATATAGATATCGTGCAGTTCTTCGTACATTTCGATATCAAAATGGGTTGATTTGATTGCACCGAAGTTCATCACTTTTAATTTATCCTTAATTGCTTCGACCATAAACTCTACACTTTCGGCTGTGTTTTGTGTTAAATCCATATTCCTCATCCTTTCTTACGTTCCTAAATTATTTTCATCTTTGCATGATTACCCCTAGAAGTCAATGGATATTCGGGTGGAAAACGAAGCTTGATCCCCAATTCACTTTGTCATCTCCACGTTTTAAAGTGAGAGAGTTTGGGAAAAGATAGGAAAAAACTTTTTTAAACATTGTATAATGGAGATAGCTACCATTATTCATGAACCAATATATGACGAGGAGGAGAATATATGAGCAACATTCGAGAAGAATATAAGTGTGCCAAGAAAAGTAAATTTATGCAAGCGGTCTTTATTGGGGCGTTAGCAGGGGCTGCAGTAAGCCTTTTTGATAAGAATACACGTTATTCTGTATTGGAAAACAGCAAAAGTTGCATGAGTAATATGAAAGAATTCGTGAAGAATCCCAATGGGGTGCTTACACAAGTACGTGAAACATCATCTAAGGTACGTTCCACTGTTGAAAAAATCTCCGATGATGTATCCTTCATTTCCCAAAAGGTGGAGGAAATGAAAGATATTCCTTCGCAAGTTGCCCAAGTGGTGATGGAGACGAAGGAAGTCTTTGCTGCAGAGCAGGAAGAGTCATCTTCAATTCAGGATCCACAAGAACGGGTCTCCTTAAATTAGAAAATGAGGTGGAGGTATGGCCAATAAAAAAGAATGGCTGAAAGGCTCATTCTTCAAGACTTTCATAAAACGGTTACATATGGATGATGTGTCGGGACTTGCCGCACAGCTGTCTTATTTCTTCTTACTTTCCCTGTTTCCGTTACTTATTTTTTTGTTCACTTTATTGGCCTATCTGCCATTTTCCCAGGAAGATATTTTAAATACCATCCGTACATATGCACCTGAAGATTCGATGAATATCATTGAGGCTAACCTATCGGAAGTGATGGAAGCGAATGGTACTTTATTGTCGTTTGGTGTCATCGGGACGATATGGTCGGCATCAAATGGGATGAATGCAATCATTAAAGCATTTAACCATGCATATGGTGTAAAAGAAAGTCGAACTTTCTTTATTTCCCGGGGAATGTCGATTCTTCTCACTTTAGCGATGATATTTGTTTTTATTGTCGTTTTATTGCTTCCGATATTCGGAAAACAAATCGGAGTATTCCTATTTGCCGAGATTGGGCAATCCGATGAGTTTCTAACGATTTGGAACCAACTGCGCTGGGTGATCAGTACGCTGGTATTTTTGATTGTGTTCACGATCCTTTATTGGATTGCGCCCAACAAAAGACTGAAATGCATAACAGTATTGCCCGGTTCTATCTTTGCAACGGTAGGATGGAGTATCGTTTCCTTTTTGTTTTCTTTTTATGTGGAGAACTTCGCTAATTATTCCGCGACTTATGGAAGCCTTGGAGGAATAATCGTATTAATGGTTTGGTTTTATTTATCGGGGCTAATCATCATACTGGGCGGAGAAATAAATGCCCTAATAAGTGTAAAGGAAAATCCAGAATGTGAATGAGCTTCCTGGAGTTACCTTAGTAGCGGACTTTACTTCAGCAGATACTATTCAAGAAATGACAACTTTTGTAGAGGAGGAGTTCTTTCATGAGTAAAAAGGATGGCAGCACAAAGCAAAAAGGAAAAAATAAAGGTTCGAACCATAAAACATCAGGTTCTGCAAACGGTAAGAACGGATATCACTAACTGAAACGAACATAAAAAAAGGGAGCCTTTAGGGGCTCCTTATTCATGTTTAGTTTCTCAAAAGTCTTAAGCTATTCAGTATAACGAGAATTGTGCTTCCTTCATGGCCAATGACGCCATATGGAAGGTCGAGAAATTGAAGGAAATTAGATGCTATCAGGATCATGATGACCGAAATCGAGAAAATGACGTTTTGTTTGATGATTCGATTCATTTTCTTGGATAATTTGACGGCTTCGGCGATACGTGGCAGGTCATTCTTCATCAGAACAACATCCGCTGTCTCCAAGGCAACATCCGTGCCTTCACCCATTGCGATCCCAACAGAAGCTGTTGCTAGTGCAGGTGCATCATTTATGCCATCCCCAACCATTGCTACAGTGCCAAAATGTTCTTTCAGCTTTTTCACTTCATTCACTTTGGTTTCAGGGAGGCATTCGGCAATATATGCATCAATGTGACTCTCCGACGCAATTGCTTTAGCGGTTTTTTCACCATCGCCTGTCAGCATGACAGTATGGATACCCTCATTTTTCAAAGCTTCGATGGCAGCAATCGTTTCTTCGCGTACGACATCTTTCAAAGTGAGTATACCGGCAATCCCTTGATCATCTTTTGCAAAAACAATTGTCTTACCTTGTTCAGCCAATGTCAGCGCAATGCCATTTTGGAATCGTTCAGCTTCACTGCGACCGACGAAATCAGCTTTTCCAACTTGCCAAAGCACGCCATTGAAATAAGCTTGAACCCCATTACCTGAAATATCTTCCATGTTATCCGGTTTAATGATGTCCTTCTTTTGCAATTTCGTTTTAGCATAACGTACGATCGATGTTGCCAAAGGGTGGTTTGAATAATTTTCAACAGATGCAATATGAAATAAGAAATCTTCTTCGTTTAAATCTTCGCGGATAATGACATCCGTGACCTCTGGTTTTCCTTTTGTTAATGTTCCGGTTTTATCTAAGGCAATCGCCTGCAGGTTTCCTAGATTCTCAAGATGTATGCCACCTTTAAATAAAATGCCATGACGTGCACCATTTGATATGGCAGAAAGTGTAGCTGGCATAATGGAGGCTACAAGGGCACAAGGAGAAGCGACAACGAGCAGGATCATTGCTCTGTAGAACGTTTCGGTCCAATTCCAGCCCAATAAGAAATGGGGCACGAACATCATTAAGCCGACAACTGACAATACCACTTTTACATAAGTCCCCTCAAACTGTTCAATGAACAGCTGGGAGGGTGACTTTTCGCTTTGTGCAGATTGAACGAGAGTGATTATCTTTTGAAATAATGTTTCATTTGCTGGTTTGGTAATTTCCACGGTAATCGTTCCACGGAGATTAACCGTTCCCGCAAATACTTCATCATCCAAGGATTTACTGACTGGCATGGATTCGCCAGTGATTGCCGCTTCATCGATATTGGTACGGCCATCCGTGATTTTTCCATCTGAAGGAACTCGCTCACCTGGTTTCACTAATATGAGATCCCCGATACGCAGCTGGGAAACGGATACGGTTTCTTCATATCCGTTAGTGATGCGCAACGCTTCTTCAGGCTGTAAGTCCATAAGTGCCGAAATTTCTTTATGGCTTTTATTCATCGTGTATGTCTCAAGCGCACCGCTTAAAGCAAAGATGAAAATCAATATGGCGCCTTCAGTCCAGTATCCGATGATCGCTGAACCGATTGCGGCAAAAATCATCAGCATCTCAACATTCAATTCCCGGTCGGCGATTGTATCTTCTATGCCTTTTTTTGCCTTGGCATATCCGCCAATCAGGAAAGAGGCTAAGTATATGACTATGGAAGTGGACTCCATTCCGTTCTTTGAAAAAGCCCAGCCCAAAACTATTAATAATCCGCTGAATAAGGCAGCAATAAGTTCTAAATGAGGTTTTGCTTTTTCCAACCAAGAGGTTTTGCATGTAGCCGGTTGGGTTAAATGTTTAGTATCTGTAGTCATAAGATTCCCTCCCACATTCTTCTCTATTTTTGTGTAAATGATATAGATTATCATTTGTTTAATACCTAATTGAGAAAGATAATCAACGTCATTTCTCTGGATAAAATATGAAAGCTGCCATCGTAATTGCGATGACAGCAATGTTTTCAAAGGTTTATTAACGTGATGTCCCTTTTGTTAATATTATATTACCACATATCCTATTCAGAAATAAAGAAGAATGATTCTAATCTAGTAAAAAATATAAAGTGCATTTACAGGCACTATTGCTAAATACCATGCAATTTGAATAATAAATGGAGTTGTCCAGATAATAAAATATACTACATAACTGAAGCAGGCATTTTCTCCTTAAACAAGGCCAATGAAATGAAGACAAGCAAAAGCATGATACTGATCATATAGAAAAAATTCCCACCCTGAACGTGTTCAATGACCAGGCCGCCAAAGAATGGACCGCCGATGCTGCCGAGACTAAAGAAAATGCTGCATAATAAATTTCCTGCGGGTAAAAGGTTTCGAGGCAAAAGATCTGCCATATAACTGATACCCAGCGAGAAAGTCGAACCGACCATCATTCCGCCAATCATAAAGCAGATGAATAGGCCAAGAACTGAATAGGAATAAATCCCTGCCAGAGTGAATGCGGCAAAGCCTGAAAAAAGAATCGTCAACAAGGTCTTTCGCCGGCCAAAGCGGTCACTGATCATCCCCAGGGGAATCTGTGTAAGCAGGGTCCCGGCGGAAAATGCCGGAATGATGATGGATACTGCGGTTAAATCGATTCCGGAGCGCAAGGCTAATACTGGAAAGTTGCTATTCAATGATGCTTCGAGCACGCCAAAGGTGAACGGAAGTAAAAAAGCGACCCAAGCTATGCGGCTCACCTTTGAAAACCTTTTGAGTGTTCCAAGGAATGATGTGTTTTCAGAGTCATCCTGTTCAGGAAGCTCATTTCTAATAAGGAAAACAGTTAACCAAGTAAGAAGGCTAAGTATGGATGTCATGATGAAAGGCAAAGACTGATTAATCTCGAGAAGCTTCGTCATTAGCGGGCCGACCATGAAGCCAAGACTGAAGAAAAGTCCATAAATGGCAAGATTCCTTCCTCGTTTTGCTATTGGTGAAATAGCAGTGATCCATGTCTGGGTAGCAAAGTGGAGTGTATGATCGCCGATTCCAATGAAGAAACGGAGTACGAACCAAAACCAGAATGATTTCCAAACCGGGAATAAGGCAAGCGATAGAATGACGGTTATCCCGCCAAATAATATCAATGGCTTATACCCGTATTTACGGAGTGGCGCTTCCATAAAAGGAGAAATCAACAGAATCCCAATATAAAGGGAGGCTGAATGGAACCCGTTTAAGGATGAACTGATTCCGTCATTTTCAAAAATGATGGCGATGATCGGCAGAAGCATCCCTTGAGAAAACCCTGATATGCCGACAATAATGATTAGAACACTTAAAAGCAGTTTATTATTCATAAGGTCATGTCTCCTAAGAAATGTATACCTTTTTGATGTTACATCTTAGTAAGAGGATTAAGCAATAGAAATTTGGGTAAATATTGACAAGAAGCGAAGGGATGATAAAATTTTCCTTTGTCATCGCCCGGAAATTATGTATGATAGTTTTTGTTACATAAAAGAACTATAGGATTGTGAGGAGAAGTATCGTGAATAAAATATTTTTGGGGCTTGTCCTGTTAGGTGTCCCCTTATCTGTCATTGGGTCTTTATTGCATTGGCCGAGCGTAATCATGTTCATAGTATATTGCTTAACAATCGTCGCGCTTGCAGGCTTCATGGGCCGGGCGACTGAAAGCTTAGCGATAGTTATGGGACCAAGGATTGGCGGACTATTGAATGCAACCTTTGGTAATGCAGTAGAATTGATCATATCCATCTTTTCATTAAAAGCGGGACTAGTGGGTGTCGTATTGGCGTCTTTGACTGGTTCCGTTTTAGGAAACTTATTGTTGGTGGCAGGACTATCATTCTTTATCGGAGGGACCAAATATAAACGGCAGAAATTTAGTGTATTCGATGCGAGGCATAATGCCGGCCTGTTAATTTTTGCTGTTATTGTAGCCTTCGTCATACCGGAAGTATTCACACAAAACATGAGTGAATCAAGCACGATGTCGTTAAGTGTCGGAATTTCCATCATTTTGATCTTATTATACCTTGCTGCATTATTCTTTAAATTGGTTACTCACCGAGGGGTATATCAGCATACGGAGCAAACCGAGGAACATGAAGAGGAAGAACCGGAGTGGAGCAAGAAAAAGGCAATTATAATACTTGCTGCCGCTACATTGGCTGTTGCATTCGTATCGGAGAAACTTGTCCATACGTTCAGCGAAGTGGGGGAAACCTTCGGATGGACGGAGTTATTCATCGGAGTCATTATCGTTGCGATCGTGGGTAACGCGGCAGAACATGCTTCCGCCGTCATAATGGCCTATAAAAATAAAATGGATGTCGCTGTGGAGATTGCCGTTGGTTCCACACTTCAAGTTGCGATGTTCGTAGCACCTGTACTCGTACTGATTTCGTTAATGTATCCAACACATATGCCGCTTGTTTTTACATGGCCAGAACTGATATCAATGGTTACAGCAGTCTTTCTGATGATCATGATTTCGAATGACGGGGAAACGAACTGGTTTGAAGGCCTTACCCTATTGGCTGCATACTTCATTATGGGGATTGGATTTTACTTATTATAAGAATGCAGGCCTTCCGATGCGGAAGGTCCTTTTTTATAAAAAAAAATAAAAATGACTCTGCTCAGGTTAGATTTAGCAGAGTCATTTCTATATTAGTAAATTACCATCCATAAGTTAATCCAAAATTTTTCATCATGCTTTTGTAAAAGTTGAGAAAATATTCTAGAGTGTCACACCATCCTTTTACATCAGATTTAAGTATAGGCGAATTCGTTTTCTGTCATCCTTTAAAAGGGTGTCGTGGATTGTTCGATAAGCATACCTCCTGAAAGAGTTATAGGTATGAACGATTTCGCCTCCTTTTTATAATGTAAATTAAGTATAACCGATTTGAATAGAAAAGTAAATATTCTGAACTTTACAAATATATTACAAAATCGACATCAGATTGAAATGTATAGAATGTCGGCTAAAAACAAAATCTATAAACAAATGATTGAACCCCTCAAAAGGAGTGCGACAGCATGAGAAGAATTATTCTTATTACGATGTTTGCCCTATTTGCCTTCATTCAGGCTAATGTAGGTTTTGCAGCAGATATACCAGGAGATATAGCAACTCCGAATAAGGTGAAAATCCCACCTTCCGTATTGAATATTGCAAAGGAGAATACGTATCCGAACTCGACTCAAGATCTGCCAATGCTACAGCCGAGTAAGTTTGCCGAACAATTGATTGATTCGTCGGATATAAAGATTGAAAATCCAGAACTCATTCATATGTTGAATGAATCAGCAATTGCAAAGGCTCCGCTTGCTTTTGGATACAGGGCGACCATTTACCTTGGCCATTGGGCATTGAATTATGAGTCTTCGGAAACTGCCCCAAACTGGGAATACCAAAAGATCAATATGAATTACTATGATAATCGCGGCGGTGAAGTTCCATACAGGATCCGTTACGTCCAGGAAAGTCAGAAGGCAGTAAGTGGCGGTCTGACCGCCAAAATCCCTAAGGCTGAGGATGTTCAAAAGATGATGCTTTTAAAAGCCACGGAAAAAACCAATTTGCCATTGGCTTTCGAAACGATCATCGGAGCTGGTACGAAAAAAGATCAAGTATACAATGTTGCTTCAAATAGGATTGGTTATTTATCCAGTTATGCTTCCGCCGTCAATGAAAAAGGAAAGGTCACATATGGGGAAGTATATTTGAATCTAAAAGGAAATAAAAGAACCATAACGATCAAGAACATCACTTCACAAGGAATCGGGGCATGGATACCGGTTCAGGACCATGTTTCCTTCAGCTTTACAGTCTCGCAGCAACCCAGGTAAAATGAAAAAACTCGCCGGATTGGCGAGTTTTTTCTTCATATGGTTGACTTCCTCATCCTGAAGTCTTCCTTTGGGTAGTAGGCATTTTTGACGAGAACATTCGGGCCGAGACATTTGACTGCCGGGCAGTGGCAGTTCAACTCATTGGCCAGTTTTGAATTCATCCATGTGTCATACGATTCGGTCAATGGCCGATCAATGATATTTCCCAATGTAGGTGCATCACCGAAGTCGGTCACTATAACTTCCCCGGTGAAAATATTGACGTTCAACCGGGAACGTCCATCAGGGTCATTTCGAACAGTCACTTTATGTGAATCATAAAGGCGTTGAAGCAGCTCAATATCCTCTTTACCGTTATTGCAAGGATAGAATGGCAGGGTACCGAAAAGCATCCATACATTTTCATCACGGATATCAAGCAAATGATGAATCGCTTCACGCATATTCTCCAATGATAACGTTTCAAGTGCTGAAGCGAAGTCGCTTGGATACATCGGATGAATTTCATGCCTTTGACATCCCATTTCATCGACGATCTGTCTGTGAATATGTTCAAGATGGGGCAATGTGCGTTTATTAAGCATCGTTTCTGCTGAAACCAGCACACCAGCCTTTGTCAGGGCACGGGAATTTTCGATCATTTTATCAAATAATTTCTTTCGCTGTTCCCGCGATGGTTTTCGGTCCATCATGGCGAAGCCGATATCAATGAATTCATCTATCGTTCCCCAGTTATGGGAAATGTGCAGGACATCCAAATAGGGAATGATTTCCTCATACCGTTCCAAGTCAAGGGTCAAATTGGAATTGATTTGTGTCCGTACCCCGCGGCTACGGGCATATTTCAATAGAGGCAAAACATAATTCTTCACTTGTTTTCTTGATAGCATCGGTTCTCCGCCAGTGATGCTGAGCGAGCGAAGCAAAGGAATCTCATCAAGGCGCTGAATCAGTAATTCCAGTGGCAGAGCATCGGGATCCTTGGGCTGAAGTGTGTAACCGACAGCACAATGCTCACAACGCATATTGCAAAGTGTGGTGGTTGTGAACTCCACGTTGGTCAGGCTGAGCTTTCCATATTGTTCAACGTCCATATATGCTTCCCAAGGATCATACTTGGGTGTAATTGGTGTTAAAAGGTCTTGCTTGATTATTGACATGTTTAAAACTCCTTACGTAATAATGCACTAACCCATTATGAACAATGGGGACAAAAATTGTCAAATGGCGGAGAGCTGCATTTATAGCTTGCCATTGCACTTTCAAGCAGATTTCGTTACGATGAAAGAAGAATGGAAGGAGAGTGCCACATGGGAAAATCCATTACAGGTAAAAACGAACAATTAACATACTTAAAAGAACGCCTAACGATGTTCATGGAGGTTCTTGATCATATCGAACCTGAAAATACTGAACTGGAAGATATAGACCGCTTAATCGGCATGATAGATGATTTGGAAGGCAAAGTTGAACAGTTTAAAACCAGGGAAGAATAATATCTGTTTCGATAGTATGATTTTTTCAATGTTAATATTCATGAAGGGATGACGTGCAACCTGCGTCATCTCTTTTTTATATATAATGATGAATGGCGTTCAAAACAAATAGGAAATGTTTGGTGATGAAAATTGAATCATGGGCTATTCTTGGGCTTTGAAGATTCCTCACCAATTTGCTTTTCATTAAGAAAAATAATTACTTGTTTTCGAAAGATTATGTTAGATGTATAATAAAACGGGTGTTGTATCATTCGCTATTTATAGAGAAGCAGGGAAATGATTAAATCTAGGGGAAATAAGAGGGGGAAGAGAAATTTGGATATTCAAAAATTCCAAGAAAGTATGTACAGTCTTATCGTTGAAACTTCAACGAATCTTCCAAAGGATGTTCGTCGTGCGGTCAAAAGTGCAAAACAACGTGAAAATGCAGGTACTCGTTCTGCATTGAGCTTGGCCACCATCACGAATAATATTACAATGGCTGACGACAATGTATCACCGATTTGTCAGGATACGGGTCTGCCGACTTTCAAAATAAAAACTCCAGTTGGCGTGAACCAACTTGAAATAAAAGAAGCAATCCGAAATGCAATCATTTTAGCAACAAAGGGCGGAAAACTTCGTCCAAACGCCGTTGACTCTTTATCGGGTGAAAATAGCGGGGATAACCTTGGGGAAGGTCTTCCTGTCATGAAGTTCGATCAATGGGAAAAAGACTACATTGATGTTCGTCTCATCTTAAAAGGTGGCGGCTGTGAAAACAAAAACATCCAATACAGTCTTCCTATGGAGCTTGAAGGATTGGGGAAAGCGGGCCGTGATTTGGACGGAATCCGTAAATGTGTCCTTCACTCTGTTTACCAAGCACAAGGACAAGGCTGCAGTGCCGGCTTCATCGGCGTTGGTATCGGCGGGGACCGTTCATCCGGATATGATCTGGCTAAGGCTCAACTTTTCCGCAGTAATGAAGATGTGAATCCGAATGAAGATCTTCGTAAACTTGAAGATTACATCATGAAGACAGCTAATGAATTGGGAATCGGCACGATGGGCTTTGGCGGCGAAACTACACTGCTTGGATGTAAAATCGGTGTCATGCACCGTATTCCTGCAAGCTTTTTCGTATCCGTGGCTTATAACTGCTGGGCTTTCCGCCGTTTAGGAGTGAAAGTGAATCCGGAAACAGGCGAAATCAATGAGTGGTTATATCAAGAAGGAGAGAAAATCGACTTCGCTCTAGAAGCAGAAAAAGAAGCGAAGGAAGAAGTGGCAGCCGCTGTAGAATCCGACGTTGAAGCTTCCCGTGAAATCACCCTGCAAGCACCTATCACGGAAGAGCAAATCCGTGAATTGAAAGTTGGTGACGTAGTTCATATTAACGGCAGAATGTATACGGGCCGTGACGCTATCCACAAACATTTATCTGAAAATCCTGCTCCAATCGACCTGGATGGACAAATCATCTATCACTGTGGACCAGTAATGCTGAAGGACGAAGAAGGTAAATGGCATGTGAAGGCTGCGGGACCAACAACAAGTATTCGTGAAGAACCATACCAAGGTGATATCATGAAACGATTTGGCATCCGTGCAGTTATCGGTAAAGGCGGAATGGGACCAAAAACACTTGAGGCACTAAGTGAACACGGCGGCGTTTATCTAAACGCAATCGGCGGAGCTGCTCAATATTATGCAGACTGCATCAAATCCGTAGAAGGCGTGAACTTCACTGAATTTGGTATTCCTGAAGCAATGTGGCATCTGAATGTTGAAGGATTTACAGCCGTTGTTACCATGGATTCACATGGTAACAGCTTGCATAAAGATGTTCAGCAATCTTCATTGGAAAAATTGGCACAATTCAAAGAACCAGTTTTTAAATAAATGTATGGCAAAAGACGCTCACCAATCGGTTGAGCGTCTTTTGCTATCTTACTCTTCTAATTCCGGCAGTGGATCGACCCTCGAAGAATCCTCTAAATTCAATCCACTTTTCACAAAATGAATAAACACTCCACCACCTAAACCAAGACAACCAACAAAGCCTAGCGTGATAACCCATTCAAGCATTTCATTCCCCCCTTGCTAAATGTATATGAAAAAAAAGGCGATAATTACCTCAGAAAAGTACAATCTTTTAGAACGGTCGCACATACATTAGAAGAGAAAGGGGGGATTTTCATGCAGAATAGCTACATCTTATTCTTTATCGCCATGTTAACCGGTTTTGCTTTCATCCAACTTCCAGTGGCAAACACGATCTTCTCCGGTCTTGAAACATTCCTGGACGTAGTCGGAATTGTAACAGTTCTCATTTTTGCTATCGCCATTATTTGGAAGGCGGCACAAGCGTTATTTAAAGGATAAACCAATATGGAGGGGCCAATCCTTTTCGGAGGAAAGGCCTTTTTTGCGTGGGATTAAGATTTTGTTGAGAGGATTCGTCCCACAATTCGATAATTCGGCCTTCACAATATCATGCATATAAATCTCTATGTTCCAAACACTAAGAAAAAAGAACATGGGGGATATTCCAATGAAAAAAATGGTGATTTTGTCCGCTTTTATATGCTTGATATGCTCTTTGGCAAGTCCAGCTTTTGCGGAATCCTATAACTGGGGTTTCAATAAAGGAAGAAATGGGACACCTGCCGATGCCGGTAAAAAATTCAATGAAATGCTGCCTAAATATGAAGCGATTTATAAAGGGGATACAAAGAAAAAAGACGTTTATTTAACATTTGATAACGGTTATGAAAATGGTTATACGGCACAGATTTTAGATGTTCTGAAGAAACATAAGGCTCCTGGAGCTTTTTTTGTCACGGGTCATTATTTAAAAACGGCGCCTGAGCTTGTTATCCGTATGGCTAATGAAGGGCATATCGTAGGGAACCATTCATGGAACCATCCGGATATGACCAGCGTGACGGACGATGTCATTCGCACTGAGCTCGAGCGGGTAAAAAAAGCGACGGAAAAATTAACCGGGCAACAGGGAATGAATTACTTAAGGCCGCCTCGTGGGGTATTTAATGAAAGAACAATGAAAATCGCAAAAAGAGAAGGGTATTACCACATCTTTTGGTCACTGGCATATAGAGACTGGATTGTCGATCAACAAAAGGGTGCCGCGTTCGCACACGATGAGGTGCTTAAGCAGATACATCCCGGCGCGATATTATTACTGCATACAGTATCGAGGGATAATGCGGAAGCACTCGACTCGATACTGACGGATCTTGAAAAACAGGGATACACATTCAGCAGCCTTGATGATTTAATGATTGAGAAACAATTGCCAAACCGAATGCTTTATTAAAATTAAAAGCGGGTCCTGTAGTGATGATTCAGGTCCCGCTTTTATCCATTCTCCTCTATTTCAAGTAATATTTCTGGAAACATGCTATAATACGTGGAAAACTGCTAAAGGATGGATCGATTGTGTGGACAGAAAAATTACAGGTTCAAGGACCCTATAATTTCGATCTAGTTCTCGAACGATTATCGTTAGACCCACTTCAGGTAGTTGATTTTACTAACAGGACGGTAAAAGTTCCGCTATATATAGAAAAAGAACCAATCGTTTTGCAGGTTCAGGCAATAGGAAATATCGAAGAACCATCTTTTATCATCAAAGGTCATTCAGAAGAGGACAAGTCTAAAGCAATCGAACGGTTAAAAAAGGTTTTTCATTGGCATCAGCCATTAGAAGGCGTTTCTCGGCATTTTCGGGAATCCGATTTGCGGGAAATCTTCGAGGAGCACCGCGGTACAGCCATAGTCTTGGACTTCGATTACTACAGTTGCCTCGTCAAATGCATCATACATCAGCAATTAAACCTATCTTTTGCTCATACGCTCACGGAACGATTCGTTAAAACATTCGGCTACCAGATAGAAGGTGCCTGGTTTTATCCGACACCGGAAACAACCGCCCAACTTCAAGTTGAGCAATTAAGGGCCATTCAATTCAGTGGCCGGAAAGCGGAATACGTCATCGGGCTTTCCGAGCAAATCATTCAGGGCCATCTCAATCTTGGTATAATGGATAAGCTTTCCGATCAAGAGGTTATGGATACACTAATAAAAATACGCGGTATCGGTAGATGGACGGCTGAAAACTTCCTGCTTTTTGGACTCGGCCGGCAGAACCTATTTCCCAAAGCCGATATTGGCATTCAAAATGCCTTGAAAATATTATATGGCTTACCGCAAAAGCCAACCCAAGAAGAAATGGAATCCTATAGTGTGAACTGGGCTCCATATCTAAGCTACGCTTCCCTCTATTTGTGGAGAAGCATCGAAAAACGGAGTGAAAAGAAATGACAAACATTCAAGATACAAAACTGGAAGTGAATCAAACCCTTCCCCTTACCATTAAACGGCTTGGCATTAACGGAGAGGGAGTCGGTTATTTTAAAAAGAAAGTCGTCTTCGTCCCTGGAGCATTGCCAGGTGAAGAAATTGTAGCTTTGGTCACAAAAGTACAGCCAAACTTTACCGAAGCGAAAATTAAAACCATCCGGAAAGAATCGCCACATCGGATTGCAGCACCATGTCCGGTTTACGCAGAGTGCGGCGGATGTCAGTTACAGCATTTAAGCTATGACCAGCAGCTTGTAGAAAAACGCGATATCGTCATTCAAGCGATGGAACGTCATTCGGAATTCCCAGTTTCTTCATTAAATATAAAAGAAACGATCGGCATGGAAGATCCATGGAATTATCGCAATAAAAGTCAGTACCAAGTAGGCCAAAAAGATGGCAAATTGATTGCTGGTCTTTACGGTTTGAATTCCCATACACTGATCGATATCCCGAATTGCCTTGTACAGCATAAGGCAACCAATAAAGTAACACGTACGGTGAAAAAGATACTAAAGAACCTGAATATCTCGATTTATAACGAAAGAAAAAGAAAAGGTGTAATCCGTACGGTCATTACTCGGGTAGGCTTTGAAACAGGTGAAGTGCAGGTTGTCCTTGTCACAGGAGCGGAAGAAATTCCACAAAAGGATCAGCTGCTTAAACAAATTCGTGACCAACTGCCAGAAGTGAAATCGGTCGTTCAAAACATCAACAACCAAAACACCTCACTTATCTTTGGGGAAAAAACGATTCATTTGGCAGGCGAAAAAGTCATCAACGAAACATTGGGTGACATATCATACGAACTATCAGCGCGTACATTCTTCCAGCTTAACCCGGTCCAAACTGTTCGCTTATATGATGAAGTGAAAAAAGCAGCAGCTTTAACCGGCACGGAAAAAGTCGTTGACGCTTATTGCGGCGTAGGGACCATTGGACTATGGCTGTCTGAAAATGCCAAAGAAGTCCGAGGAATGGACGTCATTAAAGAATCCATTGAGGACGCCAAGAAAAATGCAAAAAAACATAATCGCAACAATGTATACTATGAAACAGGCAAAGCCGAGAATATCCTGCCACGCTGGACCAAAGAAGGCTGGAAACCGGATGTACTCGTCGTCGATCCGCCAAGATCAGGCTGTGATCAATCCCTACTGCAAACAATCTTGAAAGTTAAACCGAAAACCATTGTGTACGTATCATGTAACCCATCCACATTGGCGAAGGACTTACAAGAACTAAGCAGTTCATATAGCGTTGAAACCATGCAGCCGGTGGACATGTTCCCGCAGACGAGTCATGTTGAAGTAGTTACCTCGTTGAAGCTGATTAAAGAATAAGCAGAAGGATCCGGGAATCTGTAAAAGGTTCTCGGATTTTCATCTGCGTTTATTTCCATCCATTTGTGAAATAATGAAGGTACTGTGAAAATTGAGAAATACATAGGAGGTTATTAGATGCATAATCATGATATATTAATTCGATTAAGATACGCGCTGGATATAAAAAATAACGATATGGTAGAGATATTTAAACTTGGGGACATTGAAGTGACAAGAGAAGAAGTCATGCAGATGCTCACAAAACCAAAAGATGATTACTATGATGAATACGACGATGATATAGATGAAGATGAAGAAGGGATAAACTGCAATAACATGATGTTAGAGTCCTTTTTAAATGGCTTGATCATTTTTAAAAGAGGGAGACAAGAGCCAAAACCTGGTCAGCCTCAAAGCCAGGCACCGGCTGTAAAGAATAAGGAAAGTGTGAATAATATCCTTCTGAAGAAACTGAAAATAGCATTGACATTAACCAGTGAGGATATGATTGATATCTTGGAGGAAGCAGGAGTCATGATAACCAAAGGAGAATTAAGCGCTATTTTAAGAAAAGTTGGCCATAGGAATTATAAAGAGTGCGGAGATCGATACGCCAGGAATTTCTTAAAAGGATTAGCTTTGAAATATAGGGGATAAGGGTTCAGGAAATAGCAACTATTTTAATCAAGTACATCATATTAGGCCCTGGTTTCGGGAAAAACATTTCCGATTTCAGGGTCTATTTCTTTTCGTTTGATTTTATTGAAGACACTAGAAAGTGTGAAATGGCAAAAAAAGCAGAAGGTGTCCCTAAGGCACCTTCTGCTCATTTATACAAGTTCATTAACCTTTTAAAAAGTCTGGTTTTGTGAAATTTGGATGGGGATATTCATAGTCATTCTCCTTTTTCCCTTTGGATATCTCTTCTTGTTAATTATTTCACTTATGCTGACAATAGATGTAGGAATAAACTCAAGCCTAACTTGAAGGAGAAGATCTAGTTGGTATCCTTATTGTTTATCAAGAAAAGGAGCGGTATATGTACAATCTTCAAAGAATGCCGATATCTTTTCCACCAATGAACATACTTTCAAGTGACATGCGGTATATATGTTTATATATCGGTGTTGTAATTGGATCAAATCCCAAACGGAGTTTACTTTGTGAATGAGTTATTGTTAAAAAAACCAATAATCATTATGGTTAATTTGACCTATTAGATGACGAATTTTGTAATAGGGGAAAACAAAAATTCAGAGGGTCCTTTACTTAAAAAGATGAACCCGTAATGTAAATTCGAAGTCGGCATCAAAGAAAGGAACTGGCTTCAATTTTAGCTGTGCATAAGGTGTGGATAATGGAAGGGGGAAATGGGAAAAATCCTAATTCGTCCTGATCATGTGCATAACATTTTTTAATTTTCTTGTACGTGAAATTTACCTCAACTTTCAGGAGCTGGTCATCAGCTTTTTTTATGGAACTAAATGGAAGTTTGGATGGGCCCTTTGTTGTGTATTTGACTCAAACTGTCCATTTGAACCATGGAAAACGATAAAAAAAGAGGATAATTAAATCCTCTTAGATTACTTGTCTTCCTTTATTTGGTCATCGGATTTTTGAACGATTTCTTTTAATTCTCCTATGTCACCTTTTGCATTGATAATTTCAAAAATCTCATTTAAGCCTTCTGAGGTTTTTTCATCTTCTGTTTTCACTTTATACCCCTCCTTATTTGTGATCATTTGTTAAGGTCTCCAAAAAACCAGAAGATAAAACATAGGTTAACTTGGAAAATTGATGATGATATTCTCTTTGAATTTACCCCGATTTAAACATATTTTTGGGCGATCTTTATTACAAAACTACAAAAATTCCGATTTTTTTGTCCACACAATATGGACAACCTTAAAATTTTCTATTATTATGATTGATATAACTATTAGTATAAAGGGATTTAGGTTACTTCCCTATGTGTTTATGGAGAGGACACATGTATTTTTAGAAAAAAGAGTAAATTTCAGTATTCTTGAAATTGGGGTAAAACATATAATAATCCTGCACTTATTCCAACCATCAATGAGGGGGTATATTAAATGTCTAGTGAAATATTAAATAAATTTTTGAAAGAAAATTTGGAAGATTTAAAAGAAAAAGGCCTTTACAACGTTATTGATCCTGTAGAAGGTCCAAACGGTCCGGTAATCACCATTGCAGGCAGAGAGTTAATTAATTTATCATCAAATAACTATTTAGGTTTAGCGACAGATCGACGATTGATAGAGGCTTGCATAGAAGCAACGAAAACATATGGTGTCGGAGCTGGTGCCGTTCGTACGATCAACGGAACATTGGATATTCATGTCAAATTAGAAGAAAAGCTTGCTGAATTTAAACATACAGAAGCGGCGATTGCTTATCAATCGGGCTTCAATTGTAATATGGCAGCGATTTCAGGAGTGATGGATAAACATGATGCCATTCTTTCGGATGAATTGAATCATGCTTCTATCATTGATGGATGTCGATTATCCAAAGCAAAGATTATTCCCTTCATTCATTCGGACATGGACGATTTACGAGCGAAAGCACGTCAAGCAAAAGAGTCCGGATTGTATAACAAGGTCATGATCATTACTGATGGCGTTTTCTCGATGGATGGGGATATTGCCAAGCTCCCTGAAATTGTTGAGATTGCAGAAGAGTTTGATTTAATTACTTATGTTGATGATGCACATGGCTCAGGGGTATTGGGTAATGGTGCTGGAACGGTAAAACACTTCGGGTTATCGGATAGAGTGGATTTCCAAATTGGAACTTTATCCAAAGCGATAGGTGTTGTAGGTGGCTATGTAGCAGGAAAGAAAGATTTAATTGATTGGTTAAAAGTGAGAAGCCGTCCATTTTTATTTTCAACTGCTGTCACACCGGGAGCAGTTGCAGCTAGTATAGAAGCCATTGATATTTTGATGAATAGCTCAGATCTTCAAAATAAGCTATGGGAAAATAGCGAGTACTTGAAAAAGGGCCTAAAAGAATTAGGGTTTGATATCGGGGAGAGCGAAACACCGATTACGCCTTGCATTATAGGAGATGAAGCAAAAACGCAGCAATTCAGTAAGAGACTGAATGAAGAAGGCGTGTATGCTAAATCCATCGTATTTCCTACCGTTCCAAAGGGAACAGGAAGAGTGAGGAATATGCCTACAGCTGCTCATACAAAAGAGATGCTGGATAGGGCACTAGCCATTTATGAAAAAGTAGGAAAAGAGATGTCGATCATTTAAGGGAATTGCTTGCTGCAGAGAGAAAAAGGGGAGGGATTTTGATGAAAAAGGTCTTGGTAACGGGGGCTTTAGGTCAAATAGGTTCAGAACTTACGCTGAAAATGAGAGAGATTTATGGATCTGACAATATCATTGCAACAGATATTCGGAAAACGGACAGCGATGTTGTCCAATCAGGTCCATTCGAGACTTTAGATGTTACAGATGAAAAAGCGATGTTTAATATGGCAAAAAAACATGAAGTGGATACGATCATACATTTAGCTGCTTTATTGTCAGCAACAGCTGAAAAGAAGCCTCTTTTAGCTTGGCATTTAAACATGGGCGGATTGGTCAATGCTTTGGAATCGGCACGGGAACTTGATTGCCAATTATTTACACCGAGTTCAATTGGTGCGTTTGGTCCAAGCACACCAAAGGATTGGACACCGCAAGACATCATTCAACGACCGAATACGATGTACGGAGTTAATAAGGTATCAGGGGAGTTATTATGTGATTATTACCATCATAAATTTGGGGTTGATACGAGGGGGCTTCGATTCCCGGGATTGATTTCATATGTTACACCTCCTGGCGGGGGAACAACCGATTATGCAGTTGAAATTTACTACGAAGCGATTAAAAACAAGCGATATACTTCTTACATTGATAAGGGAACGTATATGGATATGATGTATATGCCTGACGCATTAGCTGCCATCATTAACCTAATGGAGGCCGATGCCTCAAAATTAAAACATCGGAATTCTTTCAATGTGTCTGCAATGAGCTTTGATCCGGAGCAAATTGCAGCCGAGATAAAAAGGCATATTCCGGAATTTGTCATGAATTATGACGTAGATCCAGTAAGACAATCCATTGCCGATAGTTGGCCAAATACAATAGATTCAACCTGTGCAAAAGAAGAGTGGGGATTTAAGGCGGAATATGATTTGGAAAAAATGACGAATGATATGTTGGTGAAGCTGAAATTAAGGTCACTTTTAGTAACAGCATAAATATATCTGCTAGTAGCCGAATAAAAGAGTTGTAATACTCTTTTATTCGAGTTACTATATTCAGATAACGTTTAAGGGTTTCACTTTTAAAACCAATAAAAAGTAAGCGCTTTCCATGCGAGTGGGTGATTAGGTTAAATGCTTGGTTCAAAGTTCTTATGATACTTGATACAGCATTAACTTGAAATCCACGATCTGGAATTACGTTATAATTTTTAAGAATCTTATTAACTGTCAGGATTGCTTAAATTAGAAGTGAAGAATGATTTTATGGGGCAGCTTTATGATAGTGAAAAGTGGAGCCTGCTATATCATTTCTGTACTAAATAGGGAGAGCAATAAACATCTTGCATCAGAATCGACTATTAGTAGTGTAGGGGGAAATGGAATGGCAAACAAAGATTTGAATAGGGAGTTAAAAGGCCGTCATATTCAGATGATCGCTTTGGGCGGTACAATTGGTGTTGGTTTATTCATGGGTTCAGCCAGCACGATTCAATGGACAGGTCCTTCTGTAATGTTAGCTTATGCAATCTCAGGGTTATTTATATTTTTAATTATGCGTGCAATGGGGGAAATGTTGTATTTAGAACCAAGTACAGGCTCGTTTGCAACTTTTGGCTATAAGTACATTCATCCATTGGCAGGGTATATGACTGCATGGAGTAACTGGTTCCAGTGGGTTATTGTCGGGATGGCTGAAATAATTGCAGTTGGGACATACATGCAGTATTGGTTCCCTGATCTTCCTGCGTGGATACCAGGTTTAATCGCAATGGTGATTCTAGGAGCAGCGAACTTAATTTCTGTTAAATCCTTTGGTGAAATTGAATTTTGGTTTGCACTGATTAAAATCATAACGATTATATTAATGATCGTTGCAGGATTTGGACTTATTTTCTTTGGCATCGGTAACGGAGGAGAAGCATTAGGGTTATCGAATCTTTGGGAACATGGTGGATGGTTTACGGGCGGTTGGAAAGGGTTCTTCTTTGCTCTTTCATTAGTCGTTGCAGCTTATCAAGGTGTAGAACTAATTGGGATTACAGCGGGTGAAGCAAAAAATCCGCAAGAAACGATAACCAAAGCGATTCAAAGTACCATTTGGCGTATCTTAATCTTCTATATCGGTGCGATTTTCATTATTGTAACCGTTTACCCTTGGGATCAATTAAGCGCGATCGGCAGCCCATTTGTTGCTACTTTTGCGAAAGTTGGTATTACAGCAGCAGCTGGAATCATTAATTTTGTCGTAATCACGGCTGCTATGTCTGGCTGCAATAGTGGTATTTACAGTGCAGGCCGTATGCTTTATACATTAGGTATGAATGGACAAGCGCCAAAATTCTTTGCGAAAGTATCAAATAGCGGTGTCCCATTATTCGGTACGTTCGGAGTGATAGTCGGGTTAGCGATTGGCGTTGTTTTGAGTTATATTGCACCAGAAAATTTATTTGTGCATGTATACAGTGCGAGTGTACTTCCTGGTATGATTCCGTGGTTTGTCATTCTGATCAGCCAGATTAAATTCAGAAAAGTAAAAAAAACCGAGATGGACAATCATCCATTCAAAATGCCATTTGCACCTGTTACAAACTACCTGACCATAGCTTTCTTGATTATGGTGTTAATCGGCATGTGGTTTAATGATGACACACGGATGTCGCTTATGGTAGGAATAGGTTTTCTAGGTATTGTTGTGATTAGTTATTTCGCTTTTGGAATAGGTAAACGTGGACAAGCTGATGCTCAGACAGATGCTCAGACGGAAGATAAAGTGATTAACCTATAATTCACTTTTGATTTTTCTAAGCGAAGTTTGTTTTGCTGCATTGATAAGAAAATCAAAGTAAAAAATGAGGGTTGCTGCGGCAGCCCTTTTCTAATGGATTAATTAGTCCTTAACCCAATTTGATTTTTCAGGTTATTTATCAAATAAACAGATTCGTAGCTTTATTTAGTTCTATTTTGATATTTGTTTTATGGCAAAAGGGTACATCCCGATGTAATTGTTGCTGCATGTTTGAACTCCATCAAGCACTTTATTGAAGCAACAGGGGAACTTTTACTATAATAAGAATTAAAGATAGTGAAAGGACAAGAAATTGAAGATATTAAAGGTGGGATATGATATGGCAAGAAAATACCGATTATATCAAATTGATTCATTTACGAAAGAAAAATTATCAGGTAATCCAGCAGGTGTAATAACTAATGCAGATGGCTTATCTTTGGGTGAGATGCAGAGGATTGCAAGAGAGCTTAACAATTCGGAAACGGCATTTATCTTTAAATCAGACAATAGTGAATCTGATGTACAGATTCGTTTTTTTACGCCTACACATGAGGTTCCCATCTGTGGACATGCGACGATTGCGGCCCACTATGCTCGTGCAGTTGAAAATAGTTTAAATACAGTTAAAGTTTATCATAAAACCGGTGCCGGCATTTTACCAGTCGATGTGATTAATGAAGATAATGATTACAAAATTATAATGACGCAGGGTAGTATTAGTTTTGAAACGGTGATTGATGGTATAGCTTTGGAAAACATATTAACGGCTCTCAATATTAGTGAAAATGATTTATTAGAAGATTGTCCAGTACAAATCGTTTCTACCGGGCATTCCAAGGTGATGATTGGAATTAAGAGTTCGGAACTTCTTCACCAATTAGACCCTAATATGGATCTACTTACAAAAGTCAGTGGATTAATTAATTGCAATGGTTTCTATGTTTTTACGATGAATGCTCCCGACTCGGATATTTTAATTCATGGAAGAATGTTTGCTCCTGCAATTGGTATTAACGAAGACCCTGTTACGGGTAATGCGAACGGTCCTTTAGGCGCATACTTAATACACCATGGACTTGTCAAACATGATAATTCTTTATTCAGTTTTAAAGCAGTGCAGGGCGAAGCTATAAAACGGGCGGGTATCATTGATGTTCAAGTGAAAATTTGTAATCAGGAGCCAGAGGAAGTAAGGATTGCGGGAAATGCTGTAATCGTGTTTAAGTCCGAGTTATTACTTGATTAGCCATTCAAGGTGCGGTAGCTTAAGTTCGAAGTTGTCGTTAAATGGTTCAGGTTAGCTTTACCTGAACCATTTAAATATTATTGAAGCGTGTTTAGATTTTGTGTCCTTAATAGACTTACAACTACCTCTCCAATTTGTCTGCCTAAACTTAAGCCTTCATTGTTATCTACGTTAAAATGTACGCCAGCGTACAAACGGGATTGAGCACTTTCTTCCATTACTTTTTTTATTTCGGATGACTCTCGAGGGAAAATATAACTTAATATTACCTCTGCAGATCCCGCCACAGTAGCATGTGCAGAAGGATAAGCTGGAAAACGAGGGGTAATCAACACAGTAGTAAGATTTCTGTCATATTGATTTGGACGCGCAACATCCCAATGATATTTAAAAAACCAGGTTATAACAAATGTATCATTTAAAGCAGCGTTTAAATATCCTAGCACCCTGGCAACATTCGGTGATCCCAGCTTATACTTTCCAGCTAAACTGAAAAGTATGGTGTTGATTTTCTCGGTTAATTCACCTGTTCCCCAATATTGGGCGATTTGTATTTTCTGAGGAGTCAATGAATTTAATGTCTGCTCTACAATCAATAACTCAGTTTCCCAATCAATACCTTCAGGATTTTTAATTCTCCAATTAAAACGTTGATGAAAAGGGTCTAGGAAAACATTATCTCTTCCCCTTGAAATAAAAAACATCGGCCAAAATCCTGCCTCTGGAGAACCTTTAGGTGGGATACTCTCCCCTGCATAAGGATACTCTGTCCATCTTCTGTAATTTGTCCGCATAAAGACCACCCCTTAATAAAAGTTCTCCTTGTTCCTTATGATTAAGAGTAATTAAATATGACCATTTATTGCCCTCATATCTATTAGGGGAAAATTTCAAAACATATATTTATTAAGACAACAAGTTATAGGTCCGTTATTTGAAGATTCTTATGGGATTTTAATTGATACTAAGACAAAAAAGGTTAATGAATAATACGTTGTTACAATTAATTTTCTTCCTTCATTAAGCTTTAAAAAGGAAGGTTGCTGAGACAGCTTTTTTGTATGAAAATACATTAGTAAAAAAGCCATGCTAAAATAAACCCTCCATATTCTCATTATTTTTTTGATGGGGGTAAATGTACTATTGCGTTATTTTAACTGGTTATGCAGTTTGTTGTTCAGATGGAGCAATTGTATAGCCTTTCTTTTTTAGGTATTCGATCATTTTTAATTCTTTGTTGTTTTGTTTTTCTTCAAGGTAATTTGAGCCTAGTTCATGATAAGGTTCTCCTGTTTTTAAGATGTTGTAAGCAATCGTTACTAGTAAATGGGCAGAAGCGATTCGTCCCTTCATTTTTCCCTGTCGTTTGGTAATCCTTTTTCGATGTGAAGCAATTCGATTATTTTGCCTTGATGTCGCTAATACACATTCTACGGCCATCGTTTTTAAAGCTTTATTTCCTTGTGTGGTTTTACTCGTTTTTTTTTTACCAGCACTTTCGTAATTTCCAGGACTCACACCAGCCCAAGAGGCAAGATGTTTAGCTGACTTAAATACGGACATATCAACACCCATCTCCGCAATAAAAGTAGCTGCCGCAGCTTTGTTCACACCAGGTATACCATCCAATAATTCTACTTCCTTACGATAAGGGGACAGGAGTTGATCAATTTGTTTTTCTAATTCTTCTATGGTTTCTTCTAAATAACCCATATGCTCCCAATGGTAACGCAACATATCACGATGATGACGGCGAATACGGCCATTAATTGCATGGGCAATGTCAGTAATACTTGCTTTTGTTCGCCAATCCACCATTTTTCGAAGACCATCGGTCTCTATTTTTTCACCGTTTAGAATGGCTTCAAGTATACGGCGTCCCGATACACCAAAAATGTCTGATAGAACGGATGTTAGCTTGATATTAGCATCTTGAAGAATTTTGTGAATGCGATTCTGCTCTGATGTGCGATGATGAATCAATTTTTTTCGATAACGAGTAAGATCTCGTAAATCACGAATATCCTCTGGTGGGACAAAATTGCTTTCAATAAGTCCGCATCTTAGAAGCTTGGCAAGCCATTCGGCATCTTTTACATCAGTTTTACGCCCTGGAACATTTTTGACATGCCTGGCATTGGCCAGAACAAGGTGAAAAGATCCTTCGAGTATATTCCATATTGGTTTCCAGTAGACTCCGGTACTTTCCATCACAACATCGGATACCTGAAGGGTAGTTAACCAATCACTTAAAGCCAAGAGTCCTGTTGTTGTAGTCGAAAACGTTTCAATAGAGATTTTTGGCTTTTTATCTAATGGACCAAATAATACACAGGCTACTACTGTTTCTTGGTGTACATCTAGGCCAGCACACCGTTCAATCATTGCTTCCATAGGAGAATCACCTCAAAAAAAGATTAACAATACATATGACAGGAGATTTGTTACAAAAAATTTTGTATACGTACTAGCAGTACACTAAATGGTTCTTCCATACTGTCACAACCAGTTTCTTATACAGGGTATCTTCCTTAAGATCCACCAAAAAAAGCTCAGCCTGGTTGTATTGTTATCATCCATTATCGTCAAGGGGTTAATGGGTTAGACTCTATTTTTGAGTGTAGATTTTCGTAGTAGATGGTGGCGGCGAGGAGCGCCGCCATTGGAGTTTCTTATGGAGCTAACGGGGCAGAATGGTTCATAAAATCATCTTAAAAAGGATTATTAAGTTCAGGACAATTTTTTATAATTGAAGAGCCGACACCTTCAGGATATTGGTGTCGGCTATAAACTGATGCACTGGTTTACAAGATTTATTGAATTTTTGAATCAGTCGAGATACTGTTTTAATATTTCTAATCCTATTTTTAACTCATCAAATGAGTTTGTAGAAGAAAGTGCAATACGCAAGTACTGATCGGGCGTGGTCTGCCCGCTTAGAAAACGATCAGAATGAAAAACCCGAATGCCGTGCCTTTTCAAATCCGTTTCCAGCTGTAACGCATCGTTAGGCCCTTGAATAGGAAGCCAACGATAAAAACTATGAGGATGTCCAACATTCTTTCTTATAGGAAAATACTCTGAAAAAATATCATTTGCAGTTTGTGCAAGCTGTTTCTTTTGAGAAACAATTTCATGAGCCTTTCCTGATAGGATAAGCTCTGTGATAACCTCAGCATCAAAAGAAGAGGTTTTTACATTGATGTTAAAAATGGCCTGCAAAATTTTCTCGCGTAAGGCATCCCCATAGACCATATAGGCAACTCTTAATCCAGAACATATTGACTTAGAGGTGCCACAAATATAAACGCTTTGTTCCGGAAGCAAATGGAACATCGGCTGCTGGTAATCGGAGATAATACCAGCCGACAAAAATGCGTGAATATCATCCTCAATCAAAATTAAACGATGCTTACGGATGACCGCAGCTAATTCTTGCTTTCTAAAATCTGAAATCATGACTGTGGTTGGATTGTTACAAGAGGGCATCAGAAAAACGCCGTGAATATTTGTTTGGCAACACTGCTTTTCAAGTTCGTCTGCCAGCATCCCAAACTGGTCTCCGGGAATGGGTACTAACTGAATATGTAACATCTTTGCCAACTCGATAAAGTTTGAATAAGTGTATAAGTCGGTTGCAATGCGATTACCAGGCTCAAACAACGCAGTCAAAGCAATTGCCAACGCATTTTGTGCGCCGGAAACAATCGCTATATGTTCTTGGTCTACTTGAATACCGAAAGATTTCATCCAGTTTAGCCCTGCAGTCTTTTGATGTGGAATACCGGTCGGATCATTGTAATTCAGTAGCTGCTCCAAATATTTTTTATCCACAACCTTTTGGATAACCTCTGTTACAATACCATTCGTTTGCTCAAAAGAGGCTACTAAACCAAAATCAATAATGTTTGTGATTTTATCATTGGAAATGGTAATTGAACGAGCAGCGTTAGGAGCGACAAAGGTTCCACTTCCGGTGACTGCATAAATCAGCCCTTTTACCTCGCAGACTTTATAGGCACGGGTAATAGTGGTAAAGTTTAAGTCAAGAAAATCTGCCAATTCTCGTTGCGGAGGTAACTTTGTTCCAGGTGCTAAAAAACCATTTGTTATATCTTGTTCAAGTAATGATGCAAGAGATTTATAAAAAGGACGCTTTAATGCTTTCTTATCAGGTTTCCAAGACATTGGATAATTGTCAAATGAATTTACTGGCATACTGCACCTCTACTATCGTATTCCATACAATAATATCATTATTGTACGGAATTATAATGATAAAATGTATGGTTTGAAATATGTGAATCTAGAAGAGTCCATATTGCATAAAGAAGAAGTAGAACAAATAAAGCCTCCATTTCATCAAAATAGGGGCTTTTATTAATTTGAAGATAATTGTAATCCATACAATTATCTTATTTTTTGTATGGATTTTGTATGTTAAATTTAGTATCAAATCAGTAGTTCAGGATGTGGATCATATGAAAAAAAGAAAACAAATATGGATGGCATTTCGTTCGGCTTTTCCATATACAGTCCCCCATTTTTGCAGGGTTTCTATTTTTGGGAATAGCTTATGGAATCTATATGAATTCATTAGGTTTCAGTGCGATTTACCCAATCTTGATGAGTCTAACAATATTTGCAGGATCAATGGAGTTTATTGCAGCCAATTTATTGCTTGTCGCATTCAATCCGATTAACGCCCTTTTTCTAACTTTAATGGTGAATGCACGACATTTGTTTTATGGCATTTCCATGCTTGATAAGTATAGAGGGACCGGGAAGAAAAAGCTGTATCTGATTTATGGGCTTTGCGATGAGTCTTTTTCCATCAATTGTACGGTTGATATTCCGCAGAATGTAGACAAGGGCTGGTTTATGACATTTGTAACACTGCTTAATCATGTCTATTGGGTCATAGGAGCAGCGATAGGTGGCATCTTTGGATCACTTGTTAAGTTCAACACAGAAGGACTCGATTTTGTTATGACGGCTCTCTTTGTTGTCATTTTCATTGAACAATGGATGAAAGAGAAAAACCATCATAGTGCTCTCGCAGGGCTTGGGCTGTCAGCTGTCTGCCTTATTATTTTTGGTGGAAACAATTTCATCATCCCTGCTATGTTTGCAATTTTAGGGGTACTCACCTTACTTAGAAAGCCATTAGAGAAAGTTGAGGTCAAGGCCATATGACAATGGATTTAACACAGCAAATCATTACAATTGCGATGGTTGTTTTAGGCACAATGCTTACAAGGTTTCTTCCATTCATCGTTTTCCCATCCGGTAAACCCACACCGAAGTATGTTCAGTATCTCGGTAAAATACTGCCATCCGCGGTAATTGGGCTTTTGGTCATTTATTGTTTAAAGGATGTGAGCATACAATCCGGAAGTCACGGCATCCCTGAATTTATTGCGGTGGCTATAGTTGCCCTGCTTCACTTTTGGAAGAAAATGATGCTCCTTTCCATAGCAGGGGGAACGATTGTCTACATGATGTTGGTTCAATTGGTTTTTTGAAAATTATATTGGTACTGACTTGTTCCATCTCGTATTTCCATTTCTTATTTCAATGGTGGGGGAGTAAAATATTCAATCAAAGGGGCAGGTAATAGTGAAAAAGAAAATTGATGAGTATCAAATTTATGAAAAACACTATGAACAAATTCATGAGCAAGTAAAAAACGATCCGTATGCTCAGTCTTTAGGCATTCAGTTAACAAAATTCGAGGCAGGTTCTGCAGAAGCAACATTAGAAGTGCAAAGCCATATGGTAAATGCATATGGAACTGTACACGGGGCAGTTATTTATGCTTTAGCAGATCATGCTTTTTCGGTAGCCTGTAATGCATATGGAAAAACATCCTTAGGACTCTCGACAACAATCCAGTTTATTGAATCAGCTAAACCCGGAGATAAGATAGTAGCCCGTGCAACGGAAGTTAAACGAAACTATCGGACAGGATTTTATCGAATAGACGTTTTGCATGAGCAAAACCTGATAGCAACCATGGAGGCAGTGTCATATCGTAAGGATCATTATTTTATTGAACTTGATGAACAAGATTAAGTAGTCTAATAGTTATTGATCAGAGCTGTCTTTAAGGCAGCTTTTTCTTTATGCAACTATCGGGGAGTTAGTTAAGAAGGACAAATGAAATTCATGTAGAAATAAATTAAGTGAGAATTCAATTAATTGTAAAAGAGGTATAACAATGACTGTTTCATTAAACCCCATTTCCAATGATGAAAAGCATATTCTTCAGAATTTATATTCCCTTTATTTACATGACCTTTCAGAGTATACCGATGGTTTAGACATATCAACAGATGGTTCATTTGAATTTGATTCATTTGAATTAATTTGGAAGGAAGAAGGGTTAACACCATATTATTTAAAAAAAGATAAGACAATTGTAGGGTTTTTATTACTTTTAGAAAGGCCATTTTTAAAAAAGGACTGTGATTACAGTATTAATGATATTTTTATGTTGAAAAAATATAGAAGAAAAGGTATTGCAATTTCATTATTAAAGGAATTGTTTAAACAAAAAAAGGGTAGTTACTATATTGTTGAATTAGCTAAGAATATTCCTGCTGTTATATTTTGGAGAAGGGTTTTTAGTGCGCTGAATATAGAGTTTGAAGAAAAAAAGAAAATTGTCGATGATGAAGAATGTTTGGTTCAATCCTTCCGAATTTAAATGAGATTATTAAACTATCGGGTGCGTTAGCTGAAGATCGGAGCTGTTTTAAAGTCAGCTCTTTCTTTATGGCACTAACGGGGCAGGTTAGCATTCCTGTAGATCGTTAAATATCAGGTTTGAAAAAAATAGAGCCCCTCAGTAAGATATGAGTATAGAGTCCAATCTAACTCAGAATCTTAAGGAGGAAGCCCTACTATGAATTTTAAAATGCAAGACAAACAAAATCAACTAATAGAAAGAATTTCCGATACACACCTTATTGTTGGTGTGGATATCGCTCAACAACTACACGTTGCAAGAGCAGTTAACTTCCGTGGAATTGTAGTTGGAGACCCTCTTACATTTGAAAATAATGAAGAGGGGTTCCTTAAACTATTAAAATGGATTCATGATTTAAAAAGATTAAAAAACTTAGATGCAGCAATAGTAGGTATGGAGCCAACAGGCCATTACTGGATTAACCTTTCAAAATGGTTATATAACCAAAACATTGAGGTTGTAACAGTCAATCCCCACTTAGTAAAAAGGAATAAAGAGAATCGTGATAATACCCAATCTAAGAGTGATAAAAAAGATGCGCTCGTTATCGCGGATATGGTCAAAAACGGCTACTATTCCTTTATTCGCCCATCATCAGAATCATTTGAGAAGCTTAGAGTTCTAATGTCTAATCGTGATGTGATTGTTAAACGTCTCGTGATGTCTATTAATCAAGTAAATCGATGGGTGGATGTGGTCTTTCCTGAACTCAGACAAGTGTTTAAAGATGTAACGTGCAAAGGGGCGATCGCAACCCTTCGTTTATTTCCTACACCGGATGAAATATCTTCACTAGAAACACTAGATGTCATGAGGGGTTGGAAGTCTTTAATGAAAAGACAACCAGGACCCAAGAAGGCTCAATTACTAATCAATCTAGCAAAATCCTCTATTGGGACCGGACAAGCTCTTGATGCTTATAAATTCCATTTAGAACAATTATTAGAGGAATATGACCTCGCTGTCAAACAACTCGAAAGAGTTGAACAACAAGTTAAAGAAGTTCTCTACAAAATCCCATTTGCAAAAAAACTACTTATGATTAAAGGAATAAGTGAAATTTCATTAGCCGGGATACTGGGTGAATCAGGAGATCTAAGTGGTTTCTCTCCGGCAACTCTCTATTACGGCATGCGGGATTACATCTAGCTGAAGCAAGTTCAGGCAAATGGAAAGGTCAGATTGTCATTTCAAAGCGTGGAAGGTCAAGACTACGACGATTCCTCTACTTAGCAACTATGAGCCTTGTGATGAATAACCCTGAGTTTAAGGCCGTCCATTCCCATAATGTGAAGGTAAAGAAGATAAAGAAAATGAAATCAATCATGAAACTCATAGGTAAACTAGCAAGGATTTTTGTAGGAATAGCACGACGAAACGAGTCTTATTGTCCAAATAAAGTCCAAGTATTGATCCCATTAGCAGCATAGAAATAAAACATTAGTTATATAGAATGTATCATTCAAAATAGTTAACTTTAATTTTGAATGTTGTCTTATTCGTAGGATTTCAAATATGTACGAGTACCAGGTTTCTTAAACAAAAGGGCACTGTGACCCATCAGGTTAGCATAACTGGCCTCCACCCCTTGGATAGGCATGACGAAGGAATGAGAGGGCAATTGACCCGTTGAGACATGGGAGGGAAAGCCTCCAGGGGCGGCGTGGAGATGTACATTATATGGTAAAATGTGGAGTGGTAGCTGACTCCTTTATTTAACTATGCCTTCACGAAGCCTAACTTATCTGAACTCAATTCATTTACCCGTAAGTCTAATTACAGGGGGTATGAAATCCTGCGAATAAGTGAGCATTCGAGAGATATTCGCATCAAACTGAGGGAGTTCAAGAAGAAAAAGGGAAGTTACTAATCAATGATGTTGAATCAATTAGACTTCCTCTTTACGTTATAAGGGAATAGAATATAAATAAAAAGGTGATTACAATTAAAAAGGTAAAAAGTATCCTATTTTTTCTTCTTGGATCCATATCTCTTGTGATTGGTATTGCAGGGACTGTGTTACCAGTTCTGCCGGGCGGTCCGTTTTACTTATTTGCTGCTTTTTGTTTTGCTAAAAGTTCCAAGTCGATTGAAAACTGGTTCAAAAGCACCTCATTATATGAAAAATACGTTGAAGCATTCCTGCAAAAAAAAGGTATGACTCGAAAAGAGAAAATCAGAATCAATTTAATTGCCGACTTCTTCATCGTAATTTCTGTATTTTATGTGGACATCCTATTAGTGAAAATCTTATTGGTAGTGCTCGCCCTCTACAAACATTATTATTTCATTAAAAAAATTAAGACAATTGACCGAAAAAGTAAGAAACAAAGCGCTTTTTAAGTAACGGGTCCTTACATCAAGAGAGTTGCTGCGGCAGCTCTTTTTCTATGGTGCTAAAATGGGGCAGGATAGTTGAACAATAAAAATAAAAAGCATTCTATATTGAATGCTTTTTATTTTTATCATAATTTGGTGATGTACTAGAGTGTGTTAATATCCGGTCTAATACTTTTTCAGTAAATGACATAAAGTAATTAAGTATAAGCCCCCCTAAACAAACGGTTAATAAAGTTCCAATGCCAATTGGTCCATTTAAAATCATGGCCATTATCAAGAATATGAGGTAAATGAATGTTCTCGAAAAAAATATATTTGTTCTAGTTAATTCTTGGATGATTAATGTTAACCGGTCAACTGGAATCGGTGCAAAATTTGTGTGTAAATATGTTGCAGTTCCTAATCCTACAAGAACTAAGCCGATTCCAAAACAAACAACTTTGCTGTACCATAGTTCAGGTGTTATCAAATTGTGCAATAAAAAAAGCCACGTATCAATACCAATACCTGTTATAAATGCTGTTAACAACCCCAAAACTTCTGGTCTTTGTCTTTTTAAAAATGAATTACTACATATCAATATTAATGCTATTATTATTTCCCAACTACCCACAGTAAGCCCCACATTTATGGACAGTCCTACTAAAAGTGCATCAAAAGGGGAAGTTCCAAGGTCTGATTGTATAGTGAAAGAGATACCAAGCGTTAATATTAAAATTCCTAATACATAAAAAACATACTTCACTTTACTCGACCCCTTTATCATTATTTTTTTGTTGCAAACGCAACAAAGTTAAGTTAAATTTAATATATGCCTATTTTATTGCATTTGCAACAAAAATATGTACTAAGGAGTTAATTATGAAGGAAATTCTTCGAGAAATAGGAATGATTGCAAGGGCATTGGATTCTTTAAGTAATATAGAATTTAAAGAGCATGACCTTACAAAAGGGCAGTATTTGTACGTTGTGCGAATATGTGAAAACCCGGGAATCATTCAAGAAAAGTTAGCTGAGATGATAAAAGTAGATCGAACAACAGCAGCTCGTGCAATAAAAAAACTTGAAATTAATGGCTTTATTGAAAAGAAAGAAGATAAACATAACAAAAAAATTAAAAAACTCTCTCCAACAGAGAAAGGGAAAAATGTTTATCCTTTTATAAAAAGAGAAAATGATTATTCCAATATCGTTGCATTAGAGGGACTTTCCGAAAGAGAAATCGAAACCATTTTCAATCTTCTTCAAAGAGTAAGAAAAAATATAGAAAAAGACTGGGAATTTGTAAAAAAGGGAAACAAGAGAAATTATTGATTATATAAAGGAGTGACATATTTAAATGACTTTAAATATAAAAAAATGTACCCTTGAAGATTCACGCAAACTTCAAGTAATTAGTTATGAAACATTTAATGAGACATTTAAGCATCAGAATTCACCCGAAAATATGAATGCCTATTTGGAAAGGGCATTTAACTTAAAACAATTAGAAAATGAATTATCCAATATTTCTTCGCAATTCTATTTTGTTTATTTTAATAATGAAGTCGCTGGATATTTAAAGGTCAATACCGATGATGCTCAGTCTGAAGAAATGGGTGCTGAATCACTTGAAATCGAGAGGGTTTATATAAAGGAAAAATTTCAAAAACATGGGCTTGGTAAATATCTGCTAAATAAAGCTATTGAAATCGCGATGGACCGTAATAAAAAGAAAATCTGGTTAGGTGTATGGGAAAAAAACGAAAATGCTATTGCTTTTTATAAGAAACTGGGGTTTGTTCAAACTGGAGCCCACTCCTTTTATATGGGTGATGAAGAACAAATGGACCTTATAATGACCAAAACACTCACATAACTTTTTTTGAAAGGTGGATGATTATGTATATTCCAAAATATTATAAGGTCAAAAATGTTGATGAAATTTGGGATTTTGTTCAAAAAAACTCTTTTGGCACGATTGTCACAACAGAACAAGGGAAACCGATTGCCACTCATTTGCCTTTGGGGTTAAATAAAAAAGGTGATGATTACTATATTACTGGGCATTTGGCTTATGGAAATCCTCAGTGGAGAACATTTGAAACCTGTGAAGATGTGCTTGTAATGTTTCAGGGATCGAACGCTTACATTTCTTCTTCTTGGTATGGGCATGAAGAAGTTCCAACATGGAATTATCAAGCCGTCCATGTATATGGTAAAGCAAGCATTTTAGGGAAAGATGAATTAATAGAAGAATTAACAATAATGCTGGAAAAATATGAAGAAAATCGTGAAAATCCTGTTTTATGGGATAAACTTTCTCCTCATCTCTTAGAAAGTGAACTGAAAGGCATAGTTGGATTTAAGATTAAGGTGGGAGACATTCAGGCTGCATATAAATTAAGTCAGAACCGAACTGAAACGGATTATATTAACATCATTGATAAGCTACAAAATGAGGAAAATCCAAATTCGAAACAAATGGCAGAACTGATGGAAAAGAGATTGAAAAATCACATATAAGCCCAATTTTTATTTAACCCTCAGATGCAAGAATTAAAGAACGGAACGGAGCTGTCATATTGGCAACTTCTCTTCATTTATGAAAGATTGTACTTAAAGTAAGAGTGCGTTAGTTCAATTCGTTTGGGGCTGCTTATCGGCAGCTCCTTTTTTGATTGCAGCAGGTGTTGCAAGCTCTAAAGTGAATTTTTTAAATTGGCCAAACTAGTGGTATCGATTGATCCTTCAAAGTTTATTTAAAAAAAGTTGACAAAGTCCACTAATCACACTAAAGTATTAGTGGATAAAGTCCACTAAAAAGGAAGTCTACAATGAATATAAATAAAAATACCATTGCTGATATACGGCAATTCAATAGATTTTATACGAATATACTTGGTGTATTGGATAAGCATATTTTGGATACCGGATATTCTTTCACTGAGGCACGGGTAATTTTAGAAATCGGTTTGATGGAGCAGTGTATAGCAAATAATTTAGTTGATAAACTGGAAATTGATCGCAGCTATATGAGCAGAATAATTAACAAGTTAAGTAAAGATGGACTTGTTATGAAGGAAAACTCGACCTTGGATAACAGAACTAGCCTGATTCAGTTGACTCCTGAAGGGATGACACTTTTTAACCAGCTTAATGAAAAATCCGATGAACAAATAGTGAGGTTATTCCAAGGATTATCACAAAATGATATAAAAGAAATCCATGCTTCTATGATGTTCATTCAGAAGAAATTGGATAGTTTGGGGAGGATATAGGATGATACGTTTTGAAAATGATTATACAGAAGGTGCTCATAAGCGAATTCTTAAACGATTAATAGAAACCAATGAAGAACAAACACCCGGGTATGGAGTGGATGAACACTGTGAAAAAGCGAGAGCTTACATTCGAAAAGAGTGTGATGCTGCGAATGCCGATATACACTTTTTAGTAGGAGGAACACAAACGAATACAACTATCATCGCTTCAATTTTGCGGCCGCATCAAGGGGCAGTGGCTGCAATTACCGGTCATATCGCAGTACATGAAACAGGAGCTATTGAAGCCACTGGTCATAAAATACTTACTTTACCGAGTGATGATGGGAAAATTGAAGCTGAACAGGTGAAAGAATTATATGATGCTCACTGGAATGATGTTACTCATGAGCATATGGTACAGCCAGGCTTGGTTTATATTTCTAACCCTACAGAAAATGGAACGACTTATAGTAAAGCCGAATTGGAAGCATTAAGTAAAGTTTGCCGCGAATGTGGTTTGCCATTGGTATTGGAAGGCGCTAGATTAGGGTATGGTTTGGCTTCAATAGACAGCGATTTAACCTTGGCGGATATTGCAAGGCTTTGTGATGTGTTCTATATAGGAGGGACGAAAATTGGTGCAATGTTTGGTGAAGCGGTAGTCATCATGAATGATGCCCTGAAAAAGGATTTCCGATATTTCATCAAGCAAAAGGGAGGATTACTGGCTAAAGGAAGACTTTTGGGAATCCAGTTTGAAACCTTATTTGAAGATGGCTTATACTATGAAATTTCTAATCATGCCGTGGAAATGTCAATCATGATTCGAGAAGCGTTTGTTGAAAATGGATTTTCATTACGATATGATTCTACATCGAATCAGCAGTTTCCCATTTTACCGGAAGATGTAATTTTGGAATTAGGCAAAAAGTATTCATTCTCCTTCTGGGAAAAAGTCGATGCTACACACAGTGCTGTGAGATTTTGTACTAGTTGGGCTACGAAAAAAGAACATGTTGAAATGCTGGTAGAGGATATCAAAGCAACTAAAGGAGAAAAAAATGGCCTCGTTAGAGTTATATTTAGAGAATAGTTATCTAAAAGAATGTTCGGCAAATATTGTTTCCATACAAGATCGATTTGTTGTGTTTAATCAAACGATTTTTTATCCAGGTGGCGGTGGGCAGCCTTGTGACCGAGGGTTTATTAAACAAGGTGATGAAACCTATAAAATAGTAACAGTAAAAAAATAGATGGTGAAATAATTCATGAACTAGAACGTCCATTACAGGAAATTAATCAAACAGTAGAGATGCAAATTGACTGGTCCTGGCGGTTTCAGAATATGAAGTACCACACATTATTGCATGTCATTTCAGGTTATTTATTTCAACATTACAATGCTTTAGCTACAAGCAGTCAAATTGAAAAAGATCATGCGAGATTAGAGCTGTCTTTTTCTCCTGAAATAATGGGTGAAATACCATTTGATTCATTAGAACAATCGATAAAGAAGATACTGGCACACCCCCATAATGTTTACGCGAAAACAATTAGCAGGACTGAAGCAGAGCAAAAAGATGGGTTCATTAAAACGGTCATTAATTTACTTCCAGCCTCTCTTAACCAAATTCGAATCGTTCAAATAAATGATATTGATGAGCAAGCATGTGGCGGAACCCATGTTAACAACACAAATGAAATTAAAGACTTTTCCATTATGAAGATTCAACAAAAAGGTCCCACGAAAAAAAGGATTAAAATTAAACTATTGGATTAAGTTCCACTATCCCTTCTTTTTATCGAAAATTTACTAATATAAACATCTTTAAGCATCGGACAGGGTATTTTCATTAACTGGTGCTCAATCTAATAATGAAGGTTATGCAAAAGTCGTGGCAGAGGTTAGCTGTTTAATTAAAATGAATTGTTTGTTAATATATAAGCTAAATGAAAAAGAGTATACAATTCGTGACGAATGAATTGTGCAATAGAATTATTCTTAATAGAATTTGGTCTTAAACCGACGAGGGTAAAAGGAAATTGGAGCAGGTTGACGAAAGTATGGCTGGGAAATTTCTTGAGAGAAAAGGAGACATTAATAATGACAATTTCAAAAAAAACTTTAAGGACTTGCGACGAAGGACACAAATACTATAAATCCAGCGACTGTCCGACCTGCCCGGTTTGTGAGCAAGAACGCAAACCTGAAGACGGATTTCTTTCATTACTCTCGGCACCAGCCAGACGAGCATTGGAACACAATGGGGTAACCTCTTTACAACAGCTAACAAAATATAGTGAAAAAGAGATATTGAAATTTCATGGTATGGGACCAGCTTCTTTACCAAAACTAAGGGCTGCTTTGGAGACAAATGGGTTATCATTCAAAAATTAAACACAAGAATGAGTAAACTTACAGGAATGCATTTGAGCATATTTCAAGTTCTTCCTCAAGTCACAAGGGCATTACGTCAATAAGGGATTAGGAACATCGATCATTCCTGAATTTTATGGACACCCTCCTTGTTAAAACTCTAAAAAGTGAGGTAATGAAAATCATGAGTTCCTATACTCCCTATTTTGAATTCAATCGAAAAAAGTGGGCATCTTTACGAAACCATACTCCTCTTCCTTTAACTGAAGAAGAATTGGATAACTTAAAAGGAATAAATGAAGAAATATCCATTCAGGAAGTGGAAGAGGTTTATTTGCCCTTGACCCGTTTAATTAATTTATATGTCGAAGCTTCTCAGCAGCTTAACACGGCTACATCTTCCTTTCTGAAAACTAATGCAAAAAAAGTACCGTATATAATTGGAATTGCAGGGAGTGTTGCTGTAGGAAAGAGTACGACAGCAAGGTTACTTCAGACATTATTATCTAGATGGGATAATCATAGAAACGTAGGTCTTGTCACTACAGATGGTTTTTTGTACTCAAATGATTTCTTAGAAGAAAAAGGACTGATGAAACGAAAAGGGTTTCCTGAAAGTTATGATACTCAAAAACTAATTAATGTTATCGGAGATGTAAAAGCAGGTAAAAATAAAGTGGAAGTTCCAATCTACTCACATTTGACGTACGATATTTTGCCAAATGAAATCCAGACCATCTGTAATCCAGATATTTTAATAGTGGAAGGTGTTAATGTTCTTCAAGTTGACAAAGAAAATCAAGTATTCGTCAGTGACCTTTTTGATTTTTCACTCTATGTTGATGCAGACGTACCCGACATTGAACGGTGGTATGTTGAAAGGTTTCTTCTACTTCAAAAGACAGCGTTCCAAAGGCCCGAATCGTACTTTCATCGTTACACTAATTTGTCTAAAGAAGATACCATTAAATTAGCGACTCAAATTTGGGAAGAAATTAATTTGAAAAATTTACATGAAAATATACTTCCGACAAAAGGACGGGCCAATCTAGTTTTAAAAAAAGGATCAGATCATAAGGTTGAAAATATACATTTGCGAAAATGATAATTTTAGTTAATAATCAAGTCGATGCTATATCAATGAATAAGGAAACAGGTATTTGTACCGTAATTATAAATTAAAGAACAAATACGAAATAACTGTGAAGAGTTACTGGAACAAGCTTCTTCTTGACATACTCTATAGTGTTAATTAAATATAGATATAGATTGTGAAGAAATGTACTTAAAGTAAAGAGTGCTTAAGTTGAAGACGGAGTTGCGACGCAGCTCTTTTTTCACGTAAAAGAACAGACATGTTACTATAGTAGAGGAGAACCTGATTTTATATTATCTGAGGTAAGCATATCTTATTCATCAAAGGAGTTTATTCATCATGCATGTACTACAAAAAACACAAAAAATAGTTCGCTATCAAAATCAACAGGGCAATATACATTACGGTATTGTTGAGGATGAGATAATATTACAACTGTCTAGCAGTTTTGCTGAACTTGTCAACAAGGAAATAAAGTATGACGGGGTAGAGCTGAAATATAGTGACGTGAAAATTTTGGAACCTGTAAAACCTTCTAAAGTGGTTAATTTCGGCTGGACATATGCAGGTCATGCGAAGGAAACAGGGGGAGAGGCAAACCTTGTAGAACCATTTCTATTTTTAAAGCCATTATCTTCGCTTATTTCAGACAAGGAGAATATTATACTTCCTCCAAACGAGCTAACCAACCAAGTGGAGCTTGAAGGGGAAGTGGCCCTGGTCATTGGAAAGCGCGGAAAGAACATTAAAGAAGAAGATGCGCTTGATTATGTGTTTGGTTGCACGATATTTAATGACGTCACAGCAAGAGATCTTACAAAAAAAGATCCACAGTTTACTCGGGGCAAAGGATTTGATACGTTCGGACCTTTAGGGCCGTGCATCGTTACCGGGGTAGATCCTACCAATTTGCGGATTGTGACCACTTTAAACGGCCGCGTTGTCCAAGACGGGAATACCAATGAAATGTCTCTAAGCATTCCGTATTTAATCAGCTGGCTTTCGCAGGTAATGACTCTGGAGCCAGGTGACATTTTGGCCACGGGTTCACCATCTGGCAGCTGCCCGATCAAGTCGGGGGATGAGGTCGTTGTTGAAGTCGAGAATATCGGTCGGTTGTGTAATGGTGTCCAGTAGGGCGTGCCTGCATTCTTAATAACCAAAAAAGAAAATAGTCATAAATAGATGAGCCGACTTATGTAAATTATACAGGGCATCATCTCGCTTTGTTTGTTATTAAGATGACTCTCATGTGCAAAGTCTTATTAAACAATCAGGTGCATTAGCGAAGATCAAAGCTGTCTCTAAGGCAGCTTTTTCTTTATGCAACTATCGGGGCAGTTTTTTGGAACAAGGAATTTCAATAAAAATTAAAAATCAAAACATCTTAAATATTTTTCACAACAGGTCTAATCTTCATCATCATAGGATATCTTATTTTGAATGATTTAGTAGATAAATATCTTCCTAGTGAAGAATATGGGATATGGCCATTTGGATGTTTGTTATTGTTATATTTGATTCATATAACAATTAAATGATTAAAAAAAGATCAATAACTCTCTTCGATAATTATTTTTAGGATGCGATTCTTTAATTAGGAATCGCCTTTTTTATTGAACTAACAAGGGCAGGTTTGTTGAAGAAGAAGGTTTATTTAGAAGGACGTTGAAGTAGTAATCAAACATAATAAAATATATAGAAGGGAACAAAAACTAATGAAATACGAATGGAGAAAACAAGAGAAGAATTTATATATCCCAAAACAAAAATCTGAACTTGTAAAAATTCCAGAACAGAAATTTTTTATGATAAAGGGAAAAGGAAATCCAAATGAACACGAATTCGCTGAAAAGATAGGTGTTCTTTATTCATTGGCTTATGCTGTCAGAATGATGCCGAAGCAAGGATACACTCCAGATGGATATTTTGAATATACTGTATTTCCATTAGAAGGAATATGGGATTTAACAGAAGAGGGAAAGAAATTAGATACATTAAATAAAGATGAATTATTATATACTATCATGATTAGACAACCAGATTTTGTAACAAAAGAAATAGTAGAGAGAGCATTTGAAAATGTAGAAAAAAAGAAACCACATCCATTTCTAAATGATGTAAAATTCGGTACATTACAAGATGGTTTATCTGTCCAGATACTTCATGTAGGCCCCTATGATGATGAACCTCAAAGTTTTAAATTAATGAATGAATTCATAAAAAATAATAATCTTGAAAGAACTTCATTACAACATAGAGAAATATATCTTTCGGATTTTAGAAAAGTTGAACCTGCAAATTTAAAAACTGTTTTGAGATATAAGGTTAAGCCAATAGAATAGCATATTCTCTTAACTCCTAACGTGCATATTAATGTAGCAAAGATTGTGAAGGAGTGTACTTAAAGTAAAGGGTGGGCTTTGCTTCATTATCAGGAGCTGATCAGTAGCTCCTTTTCTTTTGCAACTAAAGGGGCAGGTTAGTGCAACAAGGAATTTCATTGTCAGTAGTGAATTTAATAAAGAGGTAATGTCAGATTATGATTAGAGGTGAAATTTATGAAAGTACATTTGAAATGTGTTACGAGAGAAAATTGGGAAAAGGCACTAGCACTAAAAGTTAAGAAACAGCAAAGTAACTTTGTACCACCAGTAGCCGTTTCACTTGCCAAAGTTTATATTAAACCAGACGGGGATAACATTGTTTATTTGCCCTTTGCCATATATGACAAAGAGATAATGGTCGGTTTTATCATGCATGCTTACGATGAAAATACGACGAATATGTATTGGATTAACGGATTCATAATTGATGAGAGTTATCAGGGTAAAGGATATGGTAGGGCGGCACTGTCTGAGATGGTTCATTGGATAGCAAATAGGTTTACCATTTGTAAAGAAATTCGTCTAACCGTATTTAAAGATAACGAAAATGCTCGTGAATTATATAAACGTTTTGGCTTTCTTCCCACAGGAGATGTCTATGGAGAAGAAGATGTGTGGTTTCTTCCTATAAAATAACTATGTTTCTTAAGGAACTTCCAGGTGCATTGAAGATCATAGCTGTCTTTAAGGCTCAATTCTATGCGATGTAGAATGCTAATACGAAGTCTAAATTACCTTTTATACACTCGTTAAATCCCCTTCACTAAAGTTAGTTTTTTTCTTTTTGCGTTATTTTTCATTATAAATTTTTCAATATAATAGATGATAATAATAAATACAGACATAATGCCAAAATACGTAACGATAACGCCTAAAGCGTTCGAACTCTCGACATGACCTTTTTCCCCTTTGGACCCACTTTCCGAACGATTTGGTCTTTCGCCCCTTTCGAAGTCCCCATCTTGAAAGTTCAGTTTTTCTCCCCCTTTGAGGCCATTCATTTGTATAGAAGAAAGATTGATTTTTTTGAACCAACTATACAATTTGATGTGGCGGTATTATCCCATTGTTCATGGTATTTCAAGCAACCAGAAGATTTATTGAATTACTTTAAAAAAATTCGTGGATTGGCAAAACATATATGTTTTGCAGAATGGGACCTCGATTTTACCTGCATTACGCAACGTTCCCATTTTTGTGCGGTTTCCATTCTAGCCTTGTATTCAAACTTCGTAAAGAATGAAGGGAATATCCAAAACTTGTTTCATAAAACTCAAATTCACCAGCTACTCCAGCAAGCAAATTTTGAAGTGGTAAAACAACTTACAGTCGATGCAACCTTATTACAAGACGGTCAATGGGAAAAAAGTTATGCGAATAGTATCCGTGCAGAATTTATTAAAGTTCCTTCCATGATACAACCGTTGATAACTAGTTATTATGAATTGATGAACACTTCAAATGGAAATGGGCATTCATTAAATAGTTTCATTGTTTGTGCAAAGTGAAAAGTTCCTCATTTGAAGGAATGATTTTTGGTTTTGTATGATTGTGAAGGAATGTACTTCAACTAAGGAGTTCAAGATCCAGGGCTGCCGAATTGGTTGCTTTTTTGCTAACTGAACTATCGGGGCAGGATAAATGAACAAATCTTTTTATATATTATTGCTTTGATTATTGAAAACAAAGTATTAAATTTAGAACCATAGAATAAGTATTAGAAGTGAAAAGGAGCTTGCCTAGTTATTTTTTTCTTCTTGTTTTCGTTTTTATCTCCAACTTTCTTCCTTTTTATTATTAGGGGAAAAGACGTTTTTTCGAAAAAAGGAAATTACAATCTCATGAACTTCTTTTAAAAAGACATCAATTTTCTTTCCTGCTTATAATAATAATCGAAGGTGAGTGAACATGAAAAATAGAATAAAAACAAAAATGATAAAAATACTCAGTGGTAACAGGGAAACTAGATTAACCGTTCAAGTTGCAGATACTCATAGAAAAAGAGAAAAGGGCTTAATGTTTGTTAGAAAATTACCCGAAAATGAGGGTATGTTATTTGTTTATTCGGAAAAAATATTTGGTGGCTTTTGGATGAAAAACACATTCATTCCTTTATCTATTGCTTTTCTTGATTCAGATGGGGAAATTCTAAAAATACTTGATATGGAGCCTTGTAAAGTGGATATATGTCCTACCTATGATCCGGAACTTTCTTATCGTTATGCAATTGAAGTGAATCTTGGATGGTTTGAAAAGAATCAAATCAAAGAAGGGGATTATGTAAAGTTTGATTAAATTCAAATCACCTCACCTCTAGTTCTTAGAGGTGAGGTGATTTTTTAATGGATATTTATGTTAATATTTCTAGGGAGATTGTGAGATTAACCTTCTTATAAAAGAATCATTCAATTGAATAGTGAAGAGTATGTTTAGAATTATCTTTTAGTCAGGACATGCTCTTTCTATTTATTCATTTATCAAGGTATTTTTGTATTAATTTTATCAAACGTTGTTTTCAAAGATACATAACGATTCCTTCTTACTAAAAATTCGAAACTATTTACTAAAAAACTATTTTGCGTGATTAAAATTGTAAACTTTTCTTTACCTTATACGTCTAGTTGGCAGGAGGACGATGATGAATGACATAAATAAGAATAACGAGCTGAATTCAGAGCTTAATATCGTATATAGATATTTGCGAAAATTGGGTATTTCACAAGCTGATGCAGAGGATGTTGTTCAGGAAACGGCTTATAAGTATCTGCTTTATTACGATACGATTCAGACTTCTAAGATAAGGAGTTGGCTGATACGTGTATCATTAAATTTTCATTATGATCAGTGCCGGAAGAAACGGCGGTATGACCTCAATTTAAATGAAGGACTTTTAGAGACGGATATGAATGAGCTTCCAGAGGTGATTTTTCTTGAAAAAGAGAGGATTAGAGAGGTTGGGTATGCACTATCAAAGTTAAAGCCGCACTTTCAAGAACTTTTGTTATTGAAGTATCAATCAGGATTATCGTACGAAGAGATATCCAAGTTATTAGAGAAACCTATCAGTTCTATTAAGACGAATTTATTCAGGGCCAGGAAACAGTTAGCGAAGATTTATAAGGAGGCAAACCATGAGCGGTAATCACGAATCTAAAAAAGAGGAAGAAATCGATTTTATCAGCAAACCTTCCTTGCAAAAGGCCCTCCAAAAAACGAAAAGGTGGCAAACATTCAAGTATGTAATCATTGCTGTACTTACAACTACCATCCTGTTGACCACTCTTTTCACAGGCAGTCAATACATTCTCAATAAACGGCTAGAGCATCAGGATAGTATATATGAGATGGTCCATGGGGCAAATATATCTTTTGGGGATAGCAGCTATGATTACAATTTATTTAGTGTAACAAGAGAAACTACATATCGTAAAAGCATTGGTGACCGTTCAATAGTATGGGATAAAAAGATCGAGAAAATCCCATTGTTCGGAAGGATAGACACCATTGAACGTGGAAGTGGAATGGTTGAAGTCAATGTTTTTAACGAAAAGGAGCAACGGACAGTCCGTTATAATGATTTCAATAATGAAAGAAAAATCGATTTTTATTATCCAGGTTTGTCCTATGACTATTTACCGGATGAACTTGATACTGCCGTTGGTTTGGACAAAAATACGTTAATCGAGGTTGCCCTTTCCTTTAAGGAGCCAATGACTTTAGCAGAGATGGGTAAGCAGCTTGGCTATGAAAATGTAAATTGGCTATGGGTCGATACAACAACTGTCGCTCAAATGGACAGAATGACAAAGGAGCTGGATTCTGATAGCTTAAAAACTAAGGGCGGTGGAGGTGCCTTTGGATTTGATGTCAGCCAAGAAGTTCCTTATTCTGGGGAAAGTGGGCAGGGGTTCATTCACACGTTGGAGCAACTGAGTAAAACAGACAGTCATAAAAGCTCTATTAAAGAAGCTCTGAAGGGAATCAAGGAAAATACCCAATCTTCAAAAGGGGAAGTCCGTTTTAACGGGGCCGTCGTGACAGGTACGGCAGAGGAGCTTAGACGTTTCCAAAAACTAGATTTCATTCGCGCCTCCGTCATTGGCGCTACGATTGATAAGTATTAAAAGCAGGTAAATACTAAATGAACTTATCGATTTAAAAACCAGGAAAAATATAATGATTGAAGATCAGGTTGCCATTTGGCAGTTTTTTTCTTATGTAACGAACAGGTGCTTTACTTTATTGTCAGGAGCTGAACAGCAGCTCTTTTTCTTATGCAATAAACAGTGAATGAACAATTCCAGTTCTGCTGCAGGGAAAGGGATTGATACCTGATATTATTACTGTTTTAATAATAGCCCATTCCTCACTTGATTTTCTCACATAAAATAATCATACGCCTATGGATAGTAAAGGAGGTGATTACTTGGAAGAAAAAACATCTTCTAATAACCATTCTAAATATTTTGAACCATTCATAAGTCCCAACCCAATTACTTCATTTAATCCCGTTCAGCGCTTTCCTAAAATTGATAAAACAGCATTTGTAAGTCAGTTTTCCAGTGTCATAGGTGATGTTACCATTAGGAACAATGTTTATGTAGCTCCTAATGTAAGTATACGTGCGGATGAAGGAACCCCATTTTATATAGGTTTTAATACAAATATCCAGGACGGAGTAATTTTACATGGTTTTAAATAAAAGGATTTCAGTTGGAACAAAAAAGTATTCAATATTCATTGGAAATGAAGTGACCATTACTCATGGTGCCCTTGTTCATGGTCCTTGTTATATCGCAGACAAGGTATTTGTTGGTTTTAATTCCATTGTTTATACGGCAATTGTAGGGAAAGGCGCATTTATTTCTTATAATGCAGTAGTAACAAATGGCGTTCGAATTCCACCTGATAGGTTCGTACCACCTGGAGCTAATATTGATTCTCAAGAAAAAGCGGATGCACTTTCGCCAGTACCAAAGGATGGTAATGAATTTGCAAATGCAGTTCAACGAGTCAATCAGGAATTTCCCGCATCTTATCACCTGCTATTTGGGATAAACCGTTGCTCCTGCGGATTTGCCTATGACCAACTTTAAACGTGAAATGGATGCTGGATCAGATCCTTTTCGCAAAGGACTCTTTATAGAAACCCGAAGCTGTCATCTTGGCAGTTTTTTTTATTGTAATTGGTGCAGTCCGGTTCACTGAATTGTGAGTTTGTGATGATTTGTACTTAAAGTAATGGACGCTTTACTTTAATAAGGAAGGTTGCTGTCTCAGCCTTTTTCTTATAGAATTAACGGGGCAGATAGTTTAATGATTGTACAACTGGTAAACTCCCAGTAATTCCCATACAGGAGAATTAGAAAATAGGCTAAAATAGATTTAGACAAGCCTTAAGAACTGAAATGGAGGTTTTGGTGTTGAAACCACATATTTAGGGAAATGGTTACTTTACCTTTGATTTTGTCGATCTATGTTTATTTCATTACTGATTCCGGATATATTAATATATTTTCACTAACAGTTTCTTACTTCAATAAGGATGGTTGCTGGAGCAACTTATTTGTTATACTACGATTGGGGAAATTAGTTTAAGTTCATTTTTTCACAGAAACTATATTTTAACAAAAAGTAATAGTAGAATACTTTAATCTATAAATAATTATAATAGACTATGATATAGTTATAATGAGACAGAAAAGGTGTGTTCCTAGGTCGCGCCTGGCTTTTTGTGAGACCTAAGCAGGAGCGCCTACATCTTTTTTGCAAATATAGCGGATAAGGAAGGTTATAATGAGCAACATACAGAATAAAACAGACGTTATCTTAATTGGTGGCGGAGTCATGAGCGCGACTTTGGGATCATTACTGAAAGAAATAGCACCGGAATGGGAAATCAAAGTGTTCGAGAAGCTCGCAAACGCAGGAGAAGAAAGCTCTAACGAATGGAATAATGCGGGTACGGGACATTCTGCACTGTGTGAGCTTAACTATACATCCGAAAAATCTGACGGATCTATAGATATTAGCAAAGCTATCAATATTAATGAACAGTTCCAAGTTTCAATGCAGTTTTGGTCTTATCTTGTAAACAGTAAGCTGATTAATAATCCGCAAGACTTTATCATGCCATTGCCTCATATGAGTATGGTACAAGGGGATAAAAATGTAGAGTTTTTAAAGAACCGCTTTAAAGCGCTATCAAACAATCCTCTATTCAAAGGTATGGAGTATTCCGATGACCCAGCCAAACTGATGGAATGGATACCGCTTATCATGCAAGACCGCCTATCGAATGAACCTATTGCGGCCACGAAAATAGACTCTGGTACAGATGTTAACTTTGGTGCTTTAACACGCATGATGTTTGATCACTTAAAGACTAAAAACGTCGATATCAAATACAAACATAGTGTTGATAATCTTAAACGTACTAGTGATGGCTCATGGGAATTAAAAGTGCGTAATGTCGATAACGGTAGCGTAGAACACCATACTGCTAAATTCGTCTTTATTGGAGGCGGGGGCGGAAGCCTGCACTTACTGCAAAAATCCGGTATTCCTGAAGGGAAACACATTGGCGGATTCCCAGTAAGCGGGTTTTTCATGGTGTGTAATAATCCGGACGTCGTTGCACAACATCATGCAAAAGTATACGGAAAAGCTAAAGTTGGTGCTCCACCAATGTCTGTTCCGCATCTTGATACACGATATATCAATAATGAAAAATCATTGCTATTTGGACCATTTGCCGGATTCTCACCGAAGTTCTTAAAAACAGGTTCAATGTTAGATTTAATAACTTCCGTAAAACCGAATAATGTCTTGACTATGTTGGCGGCAGGCGCAAAAGAGATGTCATTGACAAAATACCTGATCCAGCAAGTCATGTTATCGAAAGAACAGCGCATGGAAGAGCTACGTGAGTTTATCCCGAACGCTAAGACCGAGGAATGGGATTTAGTAGTAGCTGGCCAACGTGTACAAGTAATCAAAGATACTGCTGAAGGCGGCAAAGGTACGCTTCAATTTGGAACGGAAGTTGTAAGTGCCTCTGATGGCTCGATTGCAGCATTACTAGGTGCTTCTCCAGGTGCTTCTACTGCTGTTCACGTTATGCTTGAGGTAATTAATAAATGCTTCCCGCAACGTATGAAAGAGTGGGAACCAAAAATTAAAGAAATGATTCCTTCCTATGGCGAGTCATTAATGGAAAATCCAGAGCTTCTGAAAGAAATTCACTCTTCAACAGCAGAGACGCTTGGTCTAAGTAAAAAAAAAGAGCTAGTTTATAGTTGATTTTGATTTTTACACAGGAACCTTTGATCTATCTATGGATTGAAGGTTCTTTTTTTTGTCATAAAGAGTAATTTCCTAATTCAATTAACCGATGCATTACTTCGATAAGGAAGGTTGCTGTTTGGATCTAGTATGAACGAAATGTAAAAAAATGTAAGTGTCTATCGCCTACGAAGTAGTTTGGTTTAATAAGATGCATTCCATCTGTTTAATTGAGTGCCAGCTCATGTTATAATGGATAACCTAAGATAAATACTACTTTTACTTATAATTGAACGGATGCCAAGAAAAGCCTCCGCATAGCGATAAAATATGGAGGTGTAAGAGAATGAATAAACAATGGACAATTGGCAAAATTAAAGAATTTGTTGAGAACAATTCGGAAAGTAAGTTGCTAACGACTGAATATCACGGTTTTTCTCAAAAGTTACTATTTAAATGTGCATGTGGTAGCAACTTTGAAAAAACATTTACGAAATTTAAAAATAAAAACCAACGTAAATGTGACGTGTGCCAACCGCCTAAAGCGTCACGATAACGTATAGCGAATAAACGAAGTGCCCATTTCTATTAAAGAGAAGTTGGCACTATTTTTATTAGTTCATTAAGGAAGTATGAAGCACGGTCAAACTATATTTCTAAGTTACATGCTCAAAGGCACGAAGCAGGGTTAACCCTGAAAAAACTAAAATATTTCTAGTACATAGGTTCGAAATACCTCTGCAGATGGCCGATCACTTCGTTTATCACGTATCGAAAACTCAATTTTATTAGAAAGGTAAGGATAAATCATTCAACTGATCTATCCTTCTTTTTTTTATCAAAATTCTAGTACTACTTTCTTACCTTTAAGAATTATGATTGTACGATAACAAAAAACCGGATACACATAGTATCCAGTCGACCTACATACATGTAATGTTAAAGAAAAGTGAAAGTTATAGTTTAACTTTGCGTGCCGTTACAGAGCTCATGGTGTAAAAATCGAGTGCTATTATAAGACCTAACGAGGACAATTAAAAAAAAGCAAAAATAAAAGCCTAACCAAGATTAGGCTTTTATTTTTTGGCTTTTATTTGATTCATTTCTGCCAGAATTTCTTTAGCACGCTGCTCAGCACGTTCATAATTTCTTTCCTCAACTTCGATGAGCTTTCCATCAATTATAAAATTATAATGGTATTTCATTGAACAATTCCTCCTTCTTTGTTGTTCCATAATATAACATATTTTTATATGTTTTTTCCTTTGAAAATGTAAAGATTAGATTTTTAAAGTTCACGGTCAAACCGCGTTTTGGGTCCTGTAGTGTGAACGACACTTCACACGTTATTATAGGTAAAAAAGTGATTTTTTATGAAAGTGGTAGGGCGTACCTTTAAGTCTTTCCTCGAACTCATTTGGATCCCTGCGGATTTGTAACTGAATCTTCTATCAATGGAGGGTAAACATTGTTTACCTTGACCTGCTTGATATGCTTCTCTTCTTGTGCTCTCTATGTTGTATCCATCATCGATTGAACTACCTATCATCATAACGTCATGCTCCTTGCTTACTCATAGCATGATACATCAACCATCATAAGTATAACGAAATAACGCATTAGCCATATCATCTATCATTGGTAGGGATACACAACAGACTGCACCTCACAGTCACTGCTGGTTCACTCATTGAAAAGCATACTGATAGAACATATGATTCACCATCACTGTACCTCTAAGCACCACCCAGGACCGCTATACATATCAATAGCTTATCTGTATCAGCTGTATCAGTTAGATATAAGTAGCAACCTACCTTCATTACCTTATATAGGGGGAGCATCAGGATAATGCTTATTTACAACGATAAGCATTCTGATACAAGTCATATGGACATTATGAACTCTATTTTGTAGGTGATTGGATTGTGTCTAAAAAGGCTCTACACTATTGAGATTGTGTTTAGTTTATTGAGGGAGGTTAGTTCATTAAGCGTAGTGTGTTCGAACTGTGACGTAATAAATTAATAAGTAATTTTTATAAATATAGAGTTTAGAAGCACTGTATTATGAGATTCACTAATCTTTCATTTATTGGTAAAGTAAGAAAGAGGTGATTTACTTTTGAAAAGGCTTCCCAGGTATACACAAAGTTTTATTTTCACTCTATTTTTTCTTATTTTGGCTTTAGTTTCTTTTAGAGTTTTTCAAAATTCTAAAGCTTTCCCAATCCTTTTTGGTACTTATTCCCTTTTCAACTTAGCTCGTGGTTTATATTATTTAAGGCAAAGACAGAGCGTTAGCTGAAGATCAGAGCTGTCATTATGGCAGCTTTTTCTTTATGCAACTAAAGGGGCAGGTTAGTGGAATAAGCAGGAAATAAATAATAATATATTCTTATGCTCTTAATAACTACCTATTTTAAGATAAATAAATCCGAAAAGAGGTATTGTTGAATGGAGTGTTGTTGCAGTTGCAGGTGGTTTCATTGTTGGTTTTTCGGTTGGTTTTATTTATCTTCGTCTTGAGAAACTAATAAAGTTAAGAAGAACCACAAATGAGGATTTTTAAAATCAAATGAGCATAAATACAGTCATTTTTAATTAAAGGTCTGAATAAGGGTGATTACAATGGTAAAGGGAACTTTATACTTTTTGGGGTATTTTCTATTATTTCCAATAATTTTTATGATTAGCTTTTTTTTATGGAGATTTGTTATTAAAGGTAATGATCTATGGATGGTTTTAACAGATTCTTTATCGATTTTAGGGTTATATTATTTATTTACGAGCATTTTATTTAGCTTTTTTGTTAAACGATTTAAAGAAAAGAATGAAGCCTTTTACAAATGACCGAATTTCTATTCATGTAAGGAATTCAAATTCAAATTCCTTCAGAGGGTTTCTGTTTATAAATGACTGACAACGAAAACCTATTCTTAATGAACTAACGGGTGCGTTAGTTCACTAAAAGAAAAAAGGAGAGTATATTATACATGGCTAAAATGTACTCTCGTTTATTTATTAAGTTTTTTTAAAATTAGGTCTAGATAACTTAAGTCACTAATTTGTCCATCCGTGAGGTAGATAATGTATATTGAAGAATACTTTAAAAATGATAAAATCTTCAGTTTAGTGCATCCCAGTTAATTATTATAGAAGAAACACGTACAGTGGTTTTTTGTATTCATTAACAAGATGGTTCAAGAGGGAAGTGTTAGTACAGATTATCATTTTACGAATTAAATATTGACACTAAAGAAAAATAGAAGTATGATAATGTAGTCGCCTAATTAACGAGCGATATTAACAAAATATTTTCTTCGTAGAAGTTGACAACTATTCAACGTTATGTTAAGATGAATAAGTTGAAACAAACCAGTAACAATTGCTCTTTGAAAACTGAACAAAACAAAGCGCCAACGTTAAATTTTAAGTGAGCACACACTATCAAAAAAGCAAATGAGCAAGTCAAACATTTCTTCGGAGAGTTTGATCCTGGCTCAGGACGAACGCTGGCGGCGTGCCTAATACATGCAAGTCGAGCGAATCGATGGGAGCTTGCTCCCTGAGATTAGCGGCGGACGGGTGAGTAACACGTGGGCAACCTGCCTATAAGACTGGGATAACTTCGGGAAACCGGAGCTAATACCGGATACGTTCTTTTCTCGCATGAGAGAAGATGGAAAGACGGTTTACGCTGTCACTTATAGATGGGCCCGCGGCGCATTAGCTAGTTGGTGAGGTAATGGCTCACCAAGGCGACGATGCGTAGCCGACCTGAGAGGGTGATCGGCCACACTGGGACTGAGACACGGCCCAGACTCCTACGGGAGGCAGCAGTAGGGAATCTTCCGCAATGGACGAAAGTCTGACGGAGCAACGCCGCGTGAACGAAGAAGGCCTTCGGGTCGTAAAGTTCTGTTGTTAGGGAAGAACAAGTACCAGAGTAACTGCTGGTACCTTGACGGTACCTAACCAGAAAGCCACGGCTAACTACGTGCCAGCAGCCGCGGTAATACGTAGGTGGCAAGCGTTGTCCGGAATTATTGGGCGTAAAGCGCGCGCAGGTGGTTCTTTAAGTCTGATGTGAAAGCCCACGGCTCAACCGTGGAGGGTCATTGGAAACTGGGGAACTTGAGTGCAGAAGAGGAAAGTGGAATTCCAAGTGTAGCGGTGAAATGCGTAGAGATTTGGAGGAACACCAGTGGCGAAGGCGACTTTCTGGTCTGTAACTGACACTGAGGCGCGAAAGCGTGGGGAGCAAACAGGATTAGATACCCTGGTAGTCCACGCCGTAAACGATGAGTGCTAAGTGTTAGAGGGTTTCCGCCCTTTAGTGCTGCAGCTAACGCATTAAGCACTCCGCCTGGGGAGTACGGCCGCAAGGCTGAAACTCAAAGGAATTGACGGGGGCCCGCACAAGCGGTGGAGCATGTGGTTTAATTCGAAGCAACGCGAAGAACCTTACCAGGTCTTGACATCCTCTGACAACCCTAGAGATAGGGCTTTCCCCTTCGGGGGACAGAGTGACAGGTGGTGCATGGTTGTCGTCAGCTCGTGTCGTGAGATGTTGGGTTAAGTCCCGCAACGAGCGCAACCCTTGATCTTAGTTGCCAGCATTCAGTTGGGCACTCTAAGGTGACTGCCGGTGACAAACCGGAGGAAGGTGGGGATGACGTCAAATCATCATGCCCCTTATGACCTGGGCTACACACGTGCTACAATGGATGGTACAAAGGGCTGCAAACCTGCGAAGGTAAGCGAATCCCATAAAGCCATTCTCAGTTCGGATTGTAGGCTGCAACTCGCCTACATGAAGCCGGAATCGCTAGTAATCGCGGATCAGCATGCCGCGGTGAATACGTTCCCGGGCCTTGTACACACCGCCCGTCACACCACGAGAGTTTGTAACACCCGAAGTCGGTGAGGTAACCTTTATGGAGCCAGCCGCCTAAGGTGGGACAGATGATTGGGGTGAAGTCGTAACAAGGTAGCCGTATCGGAAGGTGCGGCTGGATCACCTCCTTTCTAAGGATAATTACGAGAGCGCTTTTGTTTTGTTCAGTTTTGAATGAGTAATTCATTCAGATAGGGAAGAAAAACATCACGATGTGATGGATTCTTTCTGCTTTGTTCCTTGAAAACTAGATAATAGATAGAAGGCAATTAATTTTTTTCAAAGCATCTGTAAGATCTTTTTAACGGTTAAGTTAGAAAGGGCGCACGGTGGATGCCTTGGCACTAGGAGCCGATGAAGGACGGGACTAACACCGATATGCTTCGGGGAGCTGTAAGTAAGCTTTGATCCGGAGATTTCCGAATGGGGAAACCCACTGTTCGTAATGGAACAGTATCTTTACCTGAATACATAGGGTACTGAAGGCAGACCCGGGGAACTGAAACATCTAAGTACCCGGAGGAAGAGAAAGCAAATGCGATTTCCTGAGTAGCGGCGAGCGAAACGGAATTAGCCCAAACCAAGAGGCTTGCCTCTTGGGGTTGTAGGACACTCAACATGGAGTTACAAAGGAACGGGGTAAATGAAGTGACCTGGAAAGGTCCGTCAAAGAAGGTAAAAACCCTGTAGTTGAAACTTCGTTCCCTCCTGAGTGGATCCTGAGTACGGCGGGACACGAGAAATCCCGTCGGAAGCAGGGAGGACCATCTCCCAAGGCTAAATACTCCCTAGTGACCGATAGTGAACCAGTACCGTGAGGGAAAGGTGAAAAGCACCCCGGAAGGGGAGTGAAATAGATCCTGAAACCGTGTGCCTACAAGTAGTCAAAGCCCGTTAATGGGTAATGGCGTGCCTTTTGTAGAATGAACCGGCGAGTTACGATTTCATGCGAGGTTAAGTTGATAAGACGGAGCCGCAGCGAAAGCGAGTCTGAATAGGGCGAATGAGTATGAGGTCGTAGACCCGAAACCAGGTGATCTACCCATGTCCAGGGTGAAGTTCAGGTAACACTGAATGGAGGCCCGAACCCACGCACGTTGAAAAGTGCGGGGATGAGGTGTGGGTAGCGGAGAAATTCCAATCGAACCTGGAGATAGCTGGTTCTCTCCGAAATAGCTTTAGGGCTAGCCTCAAGATGAGAGTATTGGAGGTAGAGCACTGATTGGACTAGGGGCCCCCAACGGGTTACCGAATTCAGTCAAACTCCGAATGCCAAATACTTATTCTTGGGAGTCAGACTGCGAGTGATAAGATCCGTAGTCGAAAGGGAAACAGCCCAGACCACCAGCTAAGGTCCCAAAGTATACGTTAAGTGGAAAAGGATGTGGAGTTGCTTAGACAACCAGGATGTTGGCTCAGAAGCAGCCACCATTTAAAGAGTGCGTAATAGCTCACTGGTCGAGTGACTCCGCGCCGAAAATGTACCGGGGCTAAACGTATCACCGAAGCTGTGGATTGACACCATTAGGTGTCGATGGTAGGAGAGCGTTCTAAGGGCGTTGAAGTCAGACCGGAAGGACTGGTGGAGCGCTTAGAAGTGAGAATGCCGGTATGAGTAGCGAAAGAAGGGTGAGAATCCCTTCCACCGAATGCCTAAGGTTTCCTGAGGAAGGCTCGTCCGCTCAGGGTTAGTCGGGACCTAAGCCGAGGCCGAAAGGCGTAGGCGATGGACAACAGGTTGATATTCCTGTACCACCTATACATCGTTTGAACGATGGGGGGACGCAGAAGGATAGGGTAAGCGCGCTGTTGGATATGCGCGTCCAAGCAGTTAGGCCGGAAACGAGGCAAATCCCGTTTCCATTAAGGCGGAGCTGTGATGGCGAGGGAAATATAGTACCGAAGTTCCTGATTCCACGCTGCCAAGAAAAGCCTCTAGTGAGATGTAAGGTGCCCGTACCGCAAACCGACACAGGTAGGCGAGGAGAGAATCCTAAGGTGTGCGAGAGAACTCTCGTTAAGGAACTCGGCAAAATGACCCCGTAACTTCGGGAGAAGGGGTGCTTTTTAGGGTGAATAGCCCGGAAAAGCCGCAGTGAATAGGCCCAGGCGACTGTTTAGCAAAAACACAGGTCTCTGCGAAGCCGCAAGGCGAAGTATAGGGGCTGACACCTGCCCGGTGCTGGAAGGTTAAGGGGAGAGGTTAGCGCAAGCGAAGCTTTGAACCGAAGCCCCAGTAAACGGCGGCCGTAACTATAACGGTCCTAAGGTAGCGAAATTCCTTGTCGGGTAAGTTCCGACCCGCACGAAAGGTGTAACGATCTGGGCACTGTCTCAACGAGAGACTCGGTGAAATTATAGTACCTGTGAAGATGCAGGTTACCCGCGACAGGACGGAAAGACCCCGTGGAGCTTTACTGCAGCCTGATATTGAATTTTGGTACAGCTTGTACAGGATAGGTAGGAGCCTGAGAAGCCGGAGCGCTAGCTTCGGTGGAGGCGTTGGTGGGATACTACCCTGGCTGTATTGAAATTCTAACCCGCGCCCCTTATCGGGGTGGGAGACAGTGTCAGGTGGGCAGTTTGACTGGGGCGGTCGCCTCCTAAAGAGTAACGGAGGCGCCCAAAGGTTCCCTCAGAATGGTTGGAAATCATTCGTAGAGTGTAAAGGCACAAGGGAGCTTGACTGCGAGACCTACAAGTCGAGCAGGGACGAAAGTCGGGCTTAGTGATCCGGTGGTTCCGCATGGAAGGGCCATCGCTCAACGGATAAAAGCTACCCCGGGGATAACAGGCTTATCTCCCCCAAGAGTCCACATCGACGGGGAGGTTTGGCACCTCGATGTCGGCTCATCGCATCCTGGGGCTGTAGTCGGTCCCAAGGGTTGGGCTGTTCGCCCATTAAAGCGGTACGCGAGCTGGGTTCAGAACGTCGTGAGACAGTTCGGTCCCTATCCGTCGCGGGCGCAGGAAATTTGAGAGGAGCTGTCCTTAGTACGAGAGGACCGGGATGGACGCACCGCTGGTGTACCAGTTGTCTTGCCAAAGGCATAGCTGGGTAGCTACGTGCGGACGGGATAAGTGCTGAAAGCATCTAAGCATGAAGCCCCCCTCAAGATGAGATTTCCCATGGCGCAAGCTAGTAAGATCCCTGAAAGATGATCAGGTTGATAGGTCAGAGGTGGAAGCGTGGCGACATGTGGAGCTGACTGATACTAATAGATCGAGGACTTAACCAACGCTTTTAAAAAAATGAAATACCTTCTTATTATCTAGTTTTGAAGGAACAACGTTCCTGATATGTTTGGTGGCGATAGCGAAGAGGTCACACCCGTTCCCATTCCGAACACGGCAGTTAAGCTCTTCAGCGCCGATGGTAGTTGGGGGTTTCCCCCTGTGAGAGTAGGACGCCGCCAAGCAAAGTTTATCACATCAAATAGGATTCATAAACCCGTATAAACAGGTTCAAATCCTATCTTAGCATTCTAAACCTTAGGATTCTCCTAAGGTTTTTTTGTATAAATTCAACTTTTCGTTGGAAAGGCTTATTAATAGCATGATTTTGGTAGGGGGCCTCTCGATGACCAGTAAAGAAGAAAACCTGGACAATAAACAAATTCTTCATTCTTTTGCCGAATGGTTAATGGGTCAAAATAAATCCGATGGTACGATTAAAACCTATGTGGGAGTCATCTCCCAGTTTCTTCAATGGTTTAAAGAAGAAGCGGAAGAGATTGAAAAATCCCACGTGCAAACCTATTTAGACGATATGGAACAGTCAAACAAGAGTGGAGGAACGATTGAAAAGCATTATTCAGCCATTACCATGTTTTCCAGGTTCCTTGATAAACCCGAGATCGTCCTCAACATTGATCGTAAAGCAAAGGAAAGGAAAGAAGATCCGCCAAAAGCCCTGAACATGCTTGAGCAAGCTGCTCTCCTAAAAGAAATCGAGGCCTCTGGTCATTTCAGGAATATTGCTATAGTCTACACAATGATACATACGGGTATCCGGGTGTCCGAACTTTGTGATTTGAACCATAGCGACATTCAAAAAGAGGGAGAAAGGCAATATATCCTCATCCGGGATTCAAAAGGTGATATAGACAGGAAGATTCCACTGTCCATAACTGCTAGTGAAAAGATCAAGGCATACAAGGAATTTTTAAATATGGAAACGGAAGCCATCTTCATATCCAGTGTGAATCAGCGCATCACGCCAAGGTCCGTGCAATATATGCTGACTAAATATAATGCGACTCCCCATAAGCTGCGGAGTACGTTTTGCCAAAAACTAATCGATAAGGGGATAGACCTTCAAACCGTTTCAAAATTGATGGGGCATAAAGATTTGAACATGACCAAACGTTATATAGGAGAAGGAAAAGAAGAATTGGAATTAGCCATTGAAAATACTTTTGATAATTTATAAGGGCCCTTTGGTAAAATCCTTTTCTTATGGTATTTCCTCCTTAGAGGATAATAAAAAAGACACTGCTCCCAATAAAGATTAAGGGAAACAGTGTCTTTTTTATTGTGTCCAAATAGAAGAAAGAAACAATTTAAGATGTGCCCGCCTTTTTTTAATTGTTCAAATCACTCAAGCCGGGGCTATGTTCATTTGGCATATCCGGTATTTCGGGGACCGGGAATCCTTTTGGCGGCTCGGTAACAGTAAGGTTTCCACCATTTCGGCTCGGTGTCTCCCCTTGGGAAATTTCGCTGATTTGAGTTTGATCCAATCTGAAGTTGAATTGGGCATTATGGTAGCCTAAATCCACATATTTGCGGCATTCGGGATATTTGTTCAAATCACAATTGGGTACAGGGAAGATTTTTCCCCAGTCGACACCAAGCGTTTCCAATGCCTTGGCAAATGCATTTTGGTGCGCATTGTCGCGAACCATTAAAAATGCCAGTGTTTCACGCATTGTTTTATTGGAACTCATAACTTTTGCAGGACACCAGTAGATTCAAGCATGACATTGTTCAAAAGGTTAGCTTAGCGTATGGATAGTGCTATCCGTCCTCTTTATTTATTTAGCAATAAAAAAAGAGAACGGGAATCCATCATAGTTCAAGCTCATTACCTATGCAAATTGTATTGTGAATAATTTTGCCTGAGATTAATGGACTTTTCCCTTCAAATGTGTTCCTTAGCCTTACGTATATTCTATTCGATTTCATCATCAAGCAGGCGCAGGATATCTTCTACGACACCCGCATGATCACCTTTTCGAAATTTATCAATAAAGTCTATATAAAGAAGCTCAAACACCTTTTCTAGTGTGTAGCCATGTTCAGGTTGAACTTCCTCCATATCGGCAAGCAACACCTCTCCACGTAAGGCGTATTTCCTTCTCATGCGTAAATTCAAAGTTTTTAATTCTTGGTTCTATTCTTTATGAATTAATTTAAAAGCAGATTCACCATACTTTTCAAGTCTTGAATCTTTACCAGCATACTGATCCAATGAGGTAAGCAATTTAATATGATAGCAAGTAATTTTGGACCACAGTTACTCGTTGAAGGGTTTGGCCTATCATTAACACAAGCTTCAAGATATGGGAAGTTAGAGGATTATCTTTTAGAAGAACAAATAAGATCAGAACGTGATTTTATTATAGAAAATGGGACTTAACTGTTTTTAATTAAGAGGTGATCTAGTTAATGGGGAAATAACCCTGAGTAGGTCGTTTATATTCTATTTTTTTATAATGTAGGATTTTTTCTTATTTAGCAATCGAGCCTTTTAATGGAATAAGGCTCTAAATAAAAAATGAATATTTATGTTAATCACGTTATAAGATTGTGAAGAAATGTACTTAAACTAATGGGGCAGTTTAGTTGAAGAGTGCTGTTGATCTTTATTCAACAATTGGGCCAGTTTGTTAAAGATACTTCTTAAAGGCAATTGGAAACTTATGTTAAAATAAGGGAGGTATACATTAATCTAAATCAGCTGTGAAATTTAGGAAGGGGAGTAACAAAAGATGGCATTTGCCGTAGGGTATGGAATTGCATTTATAGGAGTACTTGTAGCTTATCAACTTAGCAAAGGCAAGTCGAAAAAAAGAAAATGTATTGTTTGGGGCATCGCTCTTATGTTGGCAATTTCACCATTCTTATCTTTTGCTATTGGTTTATCATACGCATTTATTGTTGAGGATCCTTGGGCAACTTTGGTTATGTGGTACTTGTTCCCAATCGGTTTCATCATAGGACTTATTATGCTACTGGTAGGCATATTTAAGAAAAAAGAAATAGAGAATGTCATGTAACTTCTTCAACTAAAGGGCGCGATTCTTAAAGAAATTTCGCTTTTCTTAATGAACTAACGGGTGCGTTAGCTGAAGATCGGAGCTGTCTTTAAGGCAGTTTTTTCTTCTTTAACAAACAGTGTTATTGTTCAATGAAAACTCTACTAATCTAGTATAATAGTTCTTCTTTTGACTATACTGTCTATTAATATGGTATAGATTGGAGAGAAACAGGTATGATCTTAACTGATGTATGGGGTTTATATAAGGCAGATAAGCAAATCCAAGGTTATTCTCAACAAACATTAAAGGCCTATTACGTCCAATTTAACTTGTTGGTGAATAGTTTTGGAAATATATCCATTCAAGAACTTTCAACTAATTCTCTTAAAGTTTATCTGGGAAAAGCAGCTGAAAAGCTTAAGCCATCCAGTCTGGGTCACAGAATTCGATTTATTAAATCTTTATTTAGATGGGCTCAGGATGAAAATTTAATTAATGGAAATCCTGCTTCCAAAATCAAGGAACCAAAATTAGAATTAAGGGTACCAAAATACTTGTCTGAAGAGGAAATTGAACATTTGCGGGAAGCTTGTCATACAACATTCGAAAATGCTTTATTTGAGTTTATGTATTCAACAGGATGCAGAATTGGTGAAGCAATAAATCTAGATAAGGCCTCAATCAATTTCTCTAATCAATCAGCAATCGTTTTAGGTAAAGGCGTAAAGAACGAGAAGTATATTTCAATACTCGTTGTGAAATATGGTTGAAGCGATTTTTAAGTGAGCGAAAAGATCATGAGGAAGCACTATTTGTGACAACACGCGCACCCCATCGAATGAGTATTTCTCAAGCGAGGAACATTTTAAAACTGGTAGCAAAGAGAACGGACATTAAAAAGAGCATTCATCCCCACCAGCTTTTGAATCTTATAAAATAAAGCATTTGTTTCCACTTTATCACCCACCTTAAAAGTTCTTTTCCTCCAGCCAGCCTATAATCCTTGTTCAACTAACCTGCCCCGATAGTTTATTAAGAACAAAATAAAAAGGACCCTTGGTCCCTTAAAAATACTTTCTATACAAGTCTCTCCGCATTGCACCACTTAGATATGCATAAATTTTTGTGGTTTCACTTTTTTCATGACCCATTAAATTTTGTATCACTTCTAGAGGAGCTCCATTATTCAATAAATTTGTGGCATAACTATGTCTAAACTGATAGAACGGATGTTAGCTTGATATTAGCATCTTGAAGAATTTTGTGAATGCGATTCTGCTCTGATGTGCGATGATGAATCAATTTTTTTCGATAACGAGTAAGATCTCGTAAATCACGAATATCCTCTGGTGGGACAAAATTGCTTTCAATAAGTCCGCATCTTAGAAGCTTGGCAAGCCATTCGGCATCTTTCACATCAGTTTTACGCCCTGGAACATTTTTGACATGCCTGGCATTGGCAAGAACAAGGTGAAAAGATCCTTCGAGTATATTCCATATTGGTTTCCAGTAGACTCCGGTACTTTCCATCACAACATCGGATACCTGAAGGGTAGCTAGCCAATCACTTAAAGCCAACAGTCCCGTTGTTGTAGTTGAAAAAGTTTCAATAGAGGTTTTTGGTTTTTTTTCTAATGGACCAAATAATACGCAGGCTACTACTGTTTCTTGGTGTACATCTAGGCCAGCACACCGTTCAATCATTGCTTCCATAGGAGAATCACCTCAAAAAAAGATTAACAATACATATGACAGGAGATTTGTTACAAAAAATTTTGTATACGTACTAGCAGTACACTAAATGGTTCTTCCATACTGTCACAACCAGTTTCTTATACAGGGTATCTTCCTTAAGATCCACCAAAAAAAGCTCAGCCTGGTTGTATTGTTATCATCCATTATCGTCAAGGGGTTAATGGGTTAGACTCTATTTTTGAGTGTAGATTTTTCGTAGTAGATGGTGGCGGCGAGGAGCGCCGCCATAGGAGTTTCTTATGGAAAAAGGGGCAGATAGTTCGAGAAGCGTAGTTTATTCGTACTGCGCAGTAACCAATTATAATAGAATTAGAATTATAACTAAAATCAAATTGGTGGTGTGTAGGTTGAATAAAGTCTTTTTACATCTCTCCAGAATATTTTTAGGTTTTATCTTCCTTATTGCAGGTCTAAACGGTTATTTTGTCATTTTTGACTTTGAACCATTTATTGCTACTAGCCCTGAAGCGATGGCATTATTCAAATTTGAATATCTGTTAATATTTGAAAAATTTTTAGAAATCGTTTGTGGAGTTTTACTTTTAAGTAATCGATTTGTCCCATTAGCACTTGCAATATTGTCTCCAATTGTAGCCAACATTTTCTTACTTCATTTGATCCATGATCATTCGTTACTTGTTTTAGCAGTAATACTTGTAATCATGTATAGTTATTTGTTGTTTTGTTACAGAAAAAGCTTTAAAAGTATTTTGGAGAAAAAGCCTTCTCATTAATACTTCCTTGAGCAAGGATTGCTTTTTCTTATGCAGTTAAAGGATCAGGTTAGTAGAATAAGGTTTTTGGAACTTTTTAAAGTAATATCCTCTAAAAATAAGGGGGAGGGCGATAAAATGTGATGTGTTTTTATTGGTATAACACTTCTTCTTTTGGTAATTGCAGGATGTCAATCAAATAATATTGAGGAAGTAGGACTTATTTATCGTTTAAAGTTATTCCCCAATGGCAAAAATGTTTTAAAAAAGAGGTGATTTATTATAGCTACTATTAAAGTTAATGATAATGGTTCACTACGTGTATCAGGGAATGTAGAGCTGGTCGATGGTGAAGGGAATAAAATTGAAACAAAAGAAGCCTTTTCCCTATGCAGATGTGGACTTTCCGATAATAAACCTTTTTGTGACGGATCCCACAAAAGTAATTTCGAAAGCGTAGTTAGGGCTGAATAAAGCTAGTGGGACAGAAGCTTAGGGCACCCTTTTGGGAAATCGAACCCCAAAAAGCCGCCCGATTCATTTTTCTTTTACGAAAGAGTATGTTGTTGAACTATCGGGTGCGTTAGTTGAGAACCGGGGCTGCCATTTGGTGGCCTTTTTGCTTAATGAACTAACGGGGCAGTTTAGTTGAAGAAGAAAACACCTATTTTATGGAAATTTATTTAAATTCAAATGTTATAATTAGGTAAATACTTTTCGGTTTGGGGGATGAAAATGCTAAAGAGAAAATATGGAAACCGATTAGAATGGAAACGTGTCTTGGGCAGAAAATATGCACAAGCGTTTCTTGATACTAAAGAGTTTAAGGGCTATATAACTTTATTACATATAATTAAAGTTGCTGAACCATTATCCGTTCGGTATGAGGAAAAGAATATATGTATTGTTGATGATGGTTACACGTGGCTTCAACAATTTCCCTTAGAAAAAAAGCATTCAGTAACAACAATGTTTGATAATAATGGAAATATAGTGCAATGGTATATTGATGTTTGCCTTGAAAATGGATTAGATAATGATATTCCTTATTTGGATGATTTATATTTAGATATTATCTTGTTACCTTCTGGAGAAGTAATTCAAAAAGATGCTGATGAGCTTGAAGAGGCTTTGTTAAATGGAATTATTGATAAATCTCTTTATGATTCAGCTTGGGATGAAGTAAACATCCTTACTAAGTTAATAAATAATAGAAGCTTTGAATTCCTTGATTTATCCCATTATCATAAGGAATTCTTAGTCAATGAATTAAAATAATTTTATTAAGCTAACAGGTACTTTATTATCAGGAGCTGATCAGCAGCTCTTTTTCTTATGGCACTAACGGGGCAGGTTAGTTCCATAAGAATTGTATGTTATTCGACTAACGTGTCAGGCTAAATTATCAAACTTAGTATTGTCTTTTTGGGCTAATATAGAGAGAAGTTAAGGCTATTGTTATATATATGGGGGATGTAAAATGAGCACTTATAAAGTTGGTTATCAATGTAAATGTTGTGGGAATTATCACGATGAACTTCCCTTGAGTTATGGAAGTCCTGTTCCTGATTACTATGAAGAAATACCATTCGAAGAACAAGAAAGACGAATAGAGATGAATGAAGATGTGTGTATTATTGACGATGAATATTTCTTTATTCGTGGATATATTGAACTTCCAGTAATAGATGGGGAAGGTCCTTTTATTTGGGATGTTTGGGTTTCATTAAGTGAAACGAATTTTGATAAAATGATGGAGTTTTGGGAAGTTGAAGGCAGAGAAAAGGATTTGAAACCAATGTTTGGTTGGCTGCAAACTTCTATTCCTTGTTATTCAGAAACACTAAACTTAAAAACAATGGTTCATACTCGTCCAATAGGTCTACATCCTTCTATAGAATTAGAACCAACAAACCACCCATTATCCTTAGAGCAAAGAGAAGGAATTGGATTTAAAAGAATAAAGCAGATAGCAGAAGATTTGTGTAATGTAGAAGAAAAATAATAACTCTGCTTAATGAACTCCCTCAGTTTAATAGATAATGCTCACGAATACTCGCTTATTCGCAGGATTTCAAACCACATGGTATAGGTTGCTTTAGATGAACGAAAGAGATAGGACCGTTTTGATAAGATGAGGGCAGATTGAAATAGGGGATCTGTTGAAAATCCCATATTATTACATATACTGCACGCATTCTCCACGCTGCCCCTGGAGGCTTTCCCTCCCATGTCTCAACGGGTCATAATCCTATGCCCTTTCATTCCTTCGTCATGCCTATCCAAGGGGTGAAGGCCGGTTTTGCTAACGGAACGGGTCATTGCCCTTTTGTTCATTACATCCAGTACTTCGTGCTTTCTTTGAAATCCTACGAATAAGCCAACTTTCGTTAAATAACAATGTGAATGTAAATTTACGCTGCTAGTTGTTCAAGTGGGAAGATCATTTCCGGTTTATAGGTAGAGCCATTACGAGCTATCCCTACTAGGACACGGGCGAGTTTTTCACAAAGTTTCATGATGGATTTCATTTTCTTAATCTTCTTCACTTTAACATTATTCGAGTGTAGGGCTTTAAATTCAGGGTTATTCATCACTAGACTCATGGTCGCAAGGAAGAGGTAACGCCGCAGGCGTGATCTTCCACGTTTGGAAAGAACAATTTGGCCTTTCCACTTCCCAGAGCTTGCTTCAGCGAGATGCAATCCTGCATGACGAAGGAGCGCATTCCCGTGAGCGAACCCACTCAGATCTCCAGCTTCTCCTAAGATTCCCGCTAGTGAAATCTCGCTGATTCCTTTAATGGCAAGTATTTGCTTAACGAATGGAATCTGTTCCAAGACCTTTGTGACTTCTTGCGTCACTCTTTCGAGTTGGGATGAAGCGAGATCGTATTCCTCTAATAACTGTCCCAAGTGAAGTTTATACGCATCAAGGGCTTGTTTCGTACCAATTGAACGCTTGGCCAATACAAGCAGGGAACGGGCTTTTTTATGCCGGAATGTCGCTTCATACATGATTTCCAACCGGTTACGATATCTTGAGGCTGTAAGGAACATAATTCAGCTGGGGTAGGAAAGAGGCGTAGGGTTGCGATTGCCCCTTTACATGATACGTCTTTAAACACTTGCCGGAGCTCGGGAAAGACAACATCTACCCAGCGATTAATTTGGTTGATGGAGCTAACAAGACGCTTAACGATCACATCTCGGTTAGCCATAAGGACACGAAGTTTTTCAAATGATTCTGAAGTTGAACAAACGAAGGCATAGTAGCCATTCTTCACCATATCAGCGATGACAAGGGCATCTTTTTTATCACTTTTGGATTGCGTATTATCACGATTTTCTTTGTTTCTTTTGACATGGTGAGGATTGACGGTGACGACATCTATGTTTTGTTTGACTAGCCACTTTGAAAGGTTTATCCAATAATGTCCGGTAGGTTCCATTCCGACTATCGTTGTGTCTAGGTTTTTCGTTTGTTTTAGTTCCTGGATCCAGTTTAGTAATCGAGTAAAACCCTCTTCGTTATTTTCAAAAGACAAGGGTTTCCCGACCACAATGCCCCGAAAGTTTACAGCACGGGCCACGTGTACGTGTTGGGCAATATCCACACCAACAACTAGATGTTGATCCGTAATTCTCTCAATTAGTTGATTTTGTTTGTTTTGCATTTTAAAATTCATAGTAGGGCTTCCTCCTTAAGACTTTGAGTTAGATTGGTCTCTATCTCTATACTCGTATCTTACTGAGGGGCTCTATTTTTTTCAAACCTGATATTTAACGATCTACAGGAATGCTAACGGGTGCATTAGTAAAAAATTGAAGGGTGATTAATAATTGAGAAATCCAGTAAAGATTCAGGCCATTATTGAAGAATTGGAAATGCAGTTTGATGAGTCTCGGACATTTTTAAATGTAAAAACTGGTGAAATCATTTCAGTAACTTTGGATGACTTGAGAGCAGCTGAAGATGAAGAAGAATTTGGGCATTTACCTGAGTGGGAACAAGAAGATAGAAAAGTTGCTAATGATGTATTTGAAAACTTTGAGAATTACAAGGAACTCCCAACAAAATATGAAGTAAATGAATATGAGATTATAGAAGACTTTTGCTTTACTGTTAGTGATGAAAGAAAGCAAGATAAATTATTAAGTTCAATTAAGGGGAAGGGTGCTTTTAGAAGGTTTAAGGACAAAATTATTGACTTTGAAATGGAGAACCAATGGTATTCTTATCGTGACGAACGATATAAACAAATTGCGATTAAATGGTGTCTAGACAATAACATAAACTTTATTGATGATTAGACTTTAAAAATGTATGGCACGAGACCTATGGCTGAACAAAGAGCTGTCTTTAAGGCAGCTTTTTCGTGCGCCCGGCAGGGGTGCAATCTATAGGGTGAAAGTCCCGAACCATGAAGGCAGTAGTAGTGGTTAGCTTAATGCAAGGGTGTCCACGGTGACGTGGAATCTGAAGGAAGCAAGCGGCAAACCTTCGGTCTGAGGAACACGAACTTCATATAAGGCTAGGTATCATTGGATGAGTTTGCGAAACAAAACAAAGTCCTTACTGCCGAAGGTGCAGATAGATGGAGGGAAAGATTGCACTCTTACCCGGGGAGGTCTGATGACAGCCAAGTACACTTGGTAACCTGTCCAGTGATGGACAGCTGAATCATCAGAAGTCAGCAGAGGTCATAGTACTTGTCTACTCGAGAAGATAAGGAAGGACCGAACAGATTAAGGAGGATGAATACTAGGCGTTCGTTATCTGCGAAGAAGCAAACAATTCCTAACGGAACTTATTTGAAGGAAGATGTGGTGAATACACGGGGAACTTCAAAAGGGTGGAGCAGATAAAGGCACAAATAGACCATTTATCCACGTAGAAAGGATATCAACGATGTTAATGGAACAGATACTAGAGAGGGAAAACTTAATACAGGCATTGAAGCGTGTAGAAAGAAATAAGGGAAGCCATGGTGTAGATGGAATGCCGGTTCAAAACCTGAGACCGCACCTCGCAACCGAATGGTACAACATGAAAACTGCCCTTTTACAGGGTACCTATCAACCGAAGCCCGTCCGTCGTATCGAAATCCCGAAACCAAACGGCGGAGTTCGGCTATTGGGTATTCCAACCGTTCTAGACCGTTTCATTCAACAAGCCATTGCCCAAATATTAACCAGGATATATGACTCAACCTTTTCGGAGAATAGCTATGGTTTTCGCCCTAACAAACAAGGGCACCAGGCGGTTCGAAAGGCAAAGTCCTATATAACCGAAGGTTATACATGGGTAGTGGATATGGACTTGGAGAAGTTCTTCGATAAAGTGAATCATGACAAGCTCATGGGAATGTTAGAGCGGAAAATTGAAGATAAACGAGTTCTCAAACTGATTCGTAGATTCCTTCAAGCAGGCATTATGATAGGCGGACTTTTTCATAAAAGTGAGGAGGGAACTCCGCAAGGAGGTCCGTTAAGTCCTTTATTATCTAATATCATGTTAGACGATTTAGATAAAGAACTAGAGAAACGCAATCTTCGATTCGTAAGGTATGCGGATGACAGTACTATCTTTGTGAAGACACGAAAAGCCGCCAAACGTCAATGGGAAATATCTCAAGCTTCATTGAAAATAAGCTGAAGCTAAAGGTCAACTACGAGAAGTCGAAGTATGATCGCCCTTGGAACAGAACGTTTCTCGGTTTTAGTTTCACGAAGTCAAAGAAGAACCCGAAGGTTCTACTGGCTAAACAAACGGTGAAGAGAGTAAAGAAACGAATCAGGGAAATGACCTCGAGAAAATTACCGAAACCCATGAAACTCCGAATAAATAAGTTAAAGCAATACCTTAGAGGTTGGATGGGTTATTTCGCCCTCATTGATACTCCGAACGTTTTGAAGAATTTAGATTCATGGATTCGAAGAGACTCAGGATGTGCCTATGGAAGCAATGGAAATTGCCAAGAACGAGAGTGAGGAAACTCAAAGGATTAGGCGCCCCATTTGGAAAAGCGTATGAATGGGGAAATAGCAGAAAGGGTTATTGGCGCATAGCGCATAGTCCTATTCTAGACAAAACCCTTAATAATGTTTATTGGCACCACCAAGGGTTAGTAAATCTATATGAACGATATACAAAACTACGTCAGACTTAAACTGAACCGCCGTATACCGAACGGTATGTACGGTGGTGTGAGAGGTCGGAGGCTAGGCGCCTCCTCCTACTCGATTTTATGGAACTAAAGGGACAGTTTAGTTGAAGTAGTGATAAAATAAAGGGGAAATTAGATAATATGAAAGAAGTGAAGGTTTTGATTAAATATAAATGCCTCCATCATGTAAGTCTTACTGTGACAGATTTGGAAAGAGCAAAAGAATTTTATGGTAAAACTCTATGTTTAAAAGAAATACAGCGTCCTGATTTTGATTTTCCAGGTGCCTGGTATGAAATAGAGGGACATCAACTGCACTTGATAGTCGATCCCTCTTCACAGACGATTCGTAAGGATAAAAGCTTATCCAGCAGAGAAGGTCACTTTGCCCTTAGAGTCGATAACTACTATGACACTCTTAAATGGTTAAAGCAGAATGAAGTTGAAATCCTTGAAAAACCATACGGAAAAAGTGGATTCGCACAAATTTTCTGTGCTGACCCAGACGGTAATTTGATTGAACTAAATGTTAATCAAAACAATCTATGAGTAATCTAAGATAAAGGCTGCCATTACTGAGTCTTTTCTTATTGAAGAAACGGGGCAGGATAGTGGAACAAAATGCCTTTTTTGAGGATGGAGGATAATGGGAACCAATAATGTAGAATCCATAAAAATTAGATCTATAATGATAGAGGATTAAAATTTTTTAAAAATAGACTTTGCCTTATTAAAGATAATAATAATGAAAGGAGGAACTAAATTGGGAGGAACTGAATTTGAATATGTTTTAGATCACGTTGGAATTGCTGTTAGAAGTATTGATGATGCTCTTCCCTTTTATCTTAATGTATTAAATGGAGTATTAGAGGACCGTTATACAAGCGATACACCTGGTGTTGAAGTACACGTTGCTGTTGTCAGAACTAATGATAAAGTAATTGAATTATTGGCACCAACCAACAAGAACTCTCCAATGGCTCGGTTTATAAAGCAACGAGGAAAAGGGGTACATCATATTGCATATCGAGTTGACGATTTGGACAAAGCAATACTCGAGGCAAGTACAAATGGAGTTCGTTTTCTAGAGGACACACTACGTACAAACACACGTGGAAGAAGGCTCATTTATGTTAATCCCGCATCAACTGATGGAACTTTGATTGAACTTTGTAACTATCCAAATAATTAAAGAAAATTTTTTATCTTAATTGGTAAAGGAAATTCAAAGCAACAATTGGGGAATTAACGTGAACTTTAAATAATCTATTACGCTGTTCAACTAACAGGTACGTTAACTTAAGATCAGAACTGTCTATAAGGCAGCTTTTTCATAGTCTACTATTAGGGCAGGATAGTTCCTTAAGAATGAAAAAACCTAAAATCACCATAACGAAGACTTATTTTTAGGGGGAAAAACATGAGCCTTAATCATGGTTTTATCTTATTTCCAAGACACCTGAAATAATAGATTTTTGGATGTAGAGAGAAAGAAAAAACAGTGTCATCGGCAGTGTTGTGATACATGATGATTTGATTCAATACATTATTGACTCATTAAAATGGATTCTAAGTAAAAAAACATCATTGCGATGGACTCCAAGTGGCTGAAGTATTAACTATCATGGAGTAACCCTTAAACGAATAGCAAAACCAGTTGAAATGGATGAAAGCATACCTTTTCTTTCATCCAATGTTTCGAATTACATATTGGGCGAAATCATCAATGTTAGTGGCGGAAGATGGCTTCTGATAATTGGGAGTTTTTCCGAATGCGTTATTATGCAAGCTGTAAAAAAGAGACCAAAATAAAGTGGTCTCTTTTATTTGTTCAAATATCATTAAAAAAGGTCTGTCCGGAAAAGTCGAATTCAGCCGAAATTGGGCCAGTCCTTTCGATCTTAATGCAGTGTTTTCACTTCTTCATATCCAGTTGTGAAAAGTACGAGAGCAGGTGATGAATTGCTATCTGCATCTTTTCTACCTGTTGCATCGATTATAAGTTGTGTAAGCTTCCAATAATCCTATCGGTCCTTGGACCCACCCTATGGGGTGTGTCCTATTAGGGATACCTGAATGTCCCTTTATGATAGCAGCTCGAAAGGATCAAATACGCAGTTTCATACTTGTTTTATTTTTACCATCACTTAAACAATATTAGGAAAAACATCCATAATTATTATTCAAAGAAAATAATATTTATTCTAAAAATTCATATTATAATACTTTATTCTTATGCTATATTATAGGGAGAATTATTTATTATCACGTATAATCTAAGAAGTGGAGTGATTTGAATGAAGAAACTTGGTTTACTTAGTATGTTTTTGATTTTATCTATCTTTATCTCGGCTTGTGGAACCAGTGATGAAAAAAATGCAGGTGAGGAAAAGAAACCTGAAAAGGTATATAAAGTTGGTGTTGATACAACTTATCCTCCTTTTGAATTTAAAGAGGGGAACGACTATAAAGGTATTGATATTGAGTTAATCAATGCAATAGCGAAAGACCAGGATTTTAAAATCAAATTGTCTCCTATGGATTTCGGTGGAATCATTCCAGCGATGCAAGCCAATCAGCTTGATGTGGCCATTGCGGGAATGAGTATTACGGAGGAAAGAAAAAAGGTAGTAGATTTCTCAACACCGTATTTTGATGCAGGATTAACAATAGTTGTTAAAAAGGATAATACAAGTACTAAAACGGTTAAAGATCTTAAAGGAAAGACCATAGCAGTGAAAAAAGGGACAACAGGTGCTAAATATGCACAGGATAATGCTACGAAACTAGGGATTAAAGTTGTTCAATTTAATGATAGTCCAGCAATGTTCCAGGAAGTGGCCAACGGTAATGCGGATGCTCTTATAGAAGATTACCCGGTTATCTCCTATGCAATCGCCCAAAAAGATCTTGGGTTGAAGATCGTAGGTGACCGTTTGAATGGTGATCAGTATGGGATTGCTGTATTGAAGGGGCAAAACAAGGATTTATTGAAGAAAATAAATGATGGTCTTGCCAATATTAAAAAAGACGGCACGTATGATGAGATTATAAAAACGTATCTTGGTGAATAAATTCATGATCAATAGGCGCGCATAAAGCGCGCTTTCTTTTTCAAAGGGGTGAAAGGAATGGATATAATTGTTGCGGCATTGCCTATTTTATTAAAAGGACTTCAGGTGACACTTTATATCTTTGTGATTGCCATTATCCTAGGTTTTTTGATTGGTTTAGTGGTGGCCTTGCTGCGACTTGCCCCGATCAAGATCTTGAACTGGATTGCAAAGGTTTATGTGGATGCTATACGGGGGACACCGTTCATTGTGCAGTTGTTTTTTATCTATTTTGGTGTAAATTCTTTAAATTTGATTTCTTTGAACAGTACAACAGCAGGAATTATTACCGTTGCAATCAATGCAGGGGCATATTTTGCTGAAATAATAAGGGCAGGAATACAATCCATCGATAAAGGACAAACGGAAGCGGCAAGATCCATCGGGTTCACGGGTACTCAAACAATGAGATATGTCGTGCTGCCGCAAGCCTTTAGAAGGATGCTCCCTACCATTACGAACCAATCGATCATCAGCTTGAAAGATACTTCTCTATTATCCGTCATTGGTATAGCGGATTTAACTCAGCAAGGTCAGATTCAAGCTTCGGCAACCTTTGAAGCATTCAAGGTTTGGCTGGCTGTAGGTGTGATTTACTTTATCATCATTTATTTGTTAACCCTTATTGCTAATTTCATTGAAAGGAGGGTACAAGTTCGATGAGCATCATTACTGTAAAAAACCTGAGAAAATCATTTGGAACTGTCGAGGTTTTAAAAGATATTAATGCAGAAGTGCAAGAAAAGGAAGTAATTTGCGTAATAGGCCCTTCCGGATCTGGAAAGAGTACATTCCTGCGTTGCCTGAATCTCCTTGAGGAGGTTACGGGCGGTGAGGTGGTCATTAACGGACATGATATAACCGATCCTAAACGGAAAATCAATATTAACAAGGTCCGGCAAGAAGTTGGAATGGTTTTTCAACATTTCAATCTATTTCCTCATAAAACGGTGATGGAAAACATAACGTTGGGCCCTATTAAAATTCGTGCCACCGATAAAGCGGAAGCGGGAAGATTAGCGCTTGAGTTATTGGATAAGGTTGGTCTCAAGGAAAAAGCAAATAGCTATCCAGGGGAACTTTCCGGTGGACAAAAGCAACGGGTTGCCATCGCAAGGGCATTAGCGATGAATCCGAAAATCATGCTATTTGACGAACCGACTTCGGCACTTGACCCTGAAATGGTCGGGGATGTTTTAGAGGTAATGAAACAACTTGCTAAAGAAGGCATGACAATGGTCGTGGTTACGCATGAAATGGGCTTTGCTCGCGAAGTCGGGGACCGGGTCATATTCATGGATGGAGGGTATATTGTCGAAGAAAATGAACCGAATCAACTATTCGGTAACCCTCAGCACGAGAGAACCAAGGCATTCTTGAGTAAAGTGCTTTAACGGAATGCGAGTGTGGGATTGCCTGTAATAAATTAGTATAAGTATTGCCGGCATTGAAGTGGATTATGAAAGAAGTTGTGCATAAAGTGTGGACAAAGAAATGCGGGAAAACCCAAACGCATAAGCCTTTCCCTTATCTTTGTGCATAACTTTTTTTAGAGTAAAATAAGAAAAGAAACCTATGCAATCAACACCTGCATAGGTTTCTTTTTTATTTACTTGGAACCGTAACTAATCAGGTTCGTCATGATTCGATATCCGCCTGGAACCTGACCTTGAATTTGCCTGTATAGGACCAGGTTAGTGTAGAGGTAGGTGCCTTTACCGTATTTAGCCATGAGGATTCCGCCATCAAATGGTTCTTCATTCGGATCAGCCATGGAAATGAATGTTTCAAACCGTTCGTCCCATTTCATTGGGAAGTACAATCCTCTTTCTTGAACCCAATTGTTCCAATCGTCCGTTGTTATTTTGTTTGGATAGTTAAAAAGCGCTGATTCTGGTTTAGACACGTTGACCGTGGCATTTTCATCGGTTACCCGCCAGCGAATGGAAGGATTCCCGAGGGTAAGTGGATATGGGGCAGTTTTCTGGGCATCCCATCCATCACCCGGTTTATGGTACTGAACGACGAGATGACCGCCGTTTTCCACATATTCAAGTAAGCGCGCGTTATTTGCCTTTAGATCTTCCCTGGATAGATAGGCACGTATGCCTGTAACGATCGTGTCGTATTGGCTTAAATCACCTTCAGCTAAATCAGCTGCAGTTAACTTTGTGATGTTAAGGCCAGCGTTGCTTAAGTAATCTGCCACTTTATCAAATCCACTCTCAATGTAACCCACTTTTAATGAAGCTGGCATCAAAAGCTCAAATGCAACGGTATTGATTGCAGCTGGATATCGGTAATAGAAGGTTCCGATATGGTCATAGGAAATCTCCTGAATGGTTGAATCAAAGGTTTTTCCATTGACCGTGGCAACTGCCTTAACCTGAAATTCACCATTTTGAATTGCCTTCGGTGGTGTTAGAGTGAACTTCACTTGTTTTTCTTCTGATTTTTCATTAAATGATACGGTGGTTTTTTTGGGATGAACTTCCCAATTTTCAGGAATTTTTAAAGCGACCTTTGCTGCTGTTTTTCCTTTTGTATAATTTTTCAAGGTTACGGTCACTGGTATTTTTTCTTTTACATCTGATGTATTTACCACGATATCTTCAGGGGATAGGTTAAGACCAACGTCAGGAAGGACAGCAATCGTTCCATCCAATTCTTCCATGATGGCGGTTTTGGTGCTGCCGTATTTATAAGAAATGCTGGTTGTAATTGTTGATTCATCATAAGCATGATAATAGGCTGCATCTTCAGGGACTTCGACCTGGTAGGTTATTGTCGTTGATTTATTTGGTGCTAGATTGACTTCTTTAGCTTTTGTTTTAGCCTTCCATCCTTTAGGTACGTTCAATGCAGCAGCGACTTTTTTCAATGTTTGTTTCCCGTTATTCCTCACCGTTATGGTTACGTTCGTATTCTGGCCTTTTGTAAGGATCATTGACGCTGCTTTAGCTTGAACATCCAGTCCTGAAGAGACATAACTGACATTTTGTAATTGCTCTTCTTTTAATGAGAGCTTATGAAGTAAGTCGTTTTTCATGGCAGGGCTTAGCTTTGCCTTTTTGATTTGCGCAGTAATTGAACGAACATTGGCGAGAGCCGTTTGGGAAGTTGAAAAAACCAGTTTATCATTTGGATAAGCTTCAATAACAGCATCTAAATTCCGTTGTAGATATTTAAATTCACCTTTTAATTTTGATGCTGAGCGAGGGAGTTTTTCAGCCCATTCAGTAAAATCATAAGGTATGCCTGCAAATAGGTCCGACTGGCTTTTTGTATCAACGGCGCTTTGCTTCAAATCTAGATGGACCTGGCGCGGTGCTGCAGGGATATCAGAGCCCATGCCTTGGCTTTTATGCAGATACCGGGATTGTTCTCCAAGCTGTGGGTAAGTCATACCGTATATTGGATCATATTTACCGATTTCAATCGAAGTGGTTGCTTGATCTGCGGAGGAAACAGGTAAATATAACTTTTTCACTTGCCATACCAATAGACCTTGTTTCAATTGTTTTGGAAAAACAGTAGGATCAGCGGCATCCTTAAAGGCACGTTCGCTTAAGATTGTCATTGTTCGATGATGTCCATGCTGGGTATCATCATTTTGGAAGGATGGCATCAATATATCAGGCTGATACGTCCTAATAAAGCGGATAAGCCGTTCATACGTGAGTTCCTCGCCCCATTTTCCCAATGTTTCCTCTGGTGTTTTAGAGAATCCGAAATCATAGATGGGATCAGAGGTTGTTTCACTTAGATGATAGGCCTTAACTCCGGTGATTTTTGCAGCTTCTATCATTTCCCTTGAACGGATGATTCCAAGAGCATTGTCCAGTTCATCCCCAATTTCATTTTGTCCTCCTTCACCCCGGTTTGCAATCAGGCTGGATGTCTTCACCCCTAACCCTCTCGATAGATAAGCGAGAAAGTCACTGCGCTCATCATCAGGATGGGCACCGCTGTTTAAGAATGTCACGGTCGTCTCGAGTGGCTTGACCGCATTCCATAACTCAACTTTGGCTTCCTCCGGATTTGCAGCGGAACCTCCAAACGGCAATAATGCAAGAACTAGCAAAAGGGAAAGCAACGATAAAAAAGCTTTTTTCATTTTCTTTTAACCCCCTTCAACCTTAATAAAATACCCAAGCTTTTGTGAAGAAAAAAATGTAGGTTAGTAATATTTTCTAACTAACCAGATGAAAAAACTTATCTAATAAATAGCACTAATGGTTATAAATGTAAATAATTCGAAGTAACTATTAAAAGGTTAGTATTTAAAATATTCAGTATTATAACTTGTGCGCAGATTGTATTTAAGTTATATTTTTACTTAATTAGGAAGATTTACTAACTAAATGATGTAAGGCCGTGATGTGATGAGTTTTAAAAGAACACCCAGTCATCAAAAATACGTTAATAAAAAAAGAATCATTCAATGCATCCAAGAATGTTCACCCATATCGAGAGCTGAAATCGCCGTTAAGCTTAAGCTAAGTAAACCGACCGTTTCCCTGGCCGTGGATGAACTTATACAGGAGAAATGGGTATTTGAGAAAGGGATAGGAGAATCCTCTTCTCAAGGTGGAAGGAGGCCTATCCAGCTCTTTTTCAATGAGAAGGCTGCCTATATCATAGGGGTTGATATTGGCGGAACGAAAGTGAAAATCGTTTTATGTGATTTAATTGGCAACATCCTTGCCGAAGCTAGTTTTTCAACAAGCACTTATTTACATTCAGGTCTTCTTAAACAAATGGCGATTGAAACGGAACGGTTAATTGCAAAGAAGCAGATTGGAAAGGACAGGATATTAGGGATGGGAGTCGGGATTCCTGGTATAACGCAAACGGCAAGCGGATTAGTCATAGAGGCACCGAGTTTAGGGTGGGTACAGTATCCGTTTATAGCCGAAGCGAAAAGGTATTTTGATTTCCCCATTTTTCTCGACAATGATGTAAACGCGGCTGCGCTTGGAGAACAATGGCTGGGTAATGCACAAAATAAGCGGAATTTACTGTTCATTGCGGTTGGCACGGGGATAGGAAGCGGCATTATCTTGAATAATCAGTTATACAGAGGGGCATCCAGTGCAGCTGGGGAAATGGGATATATGGTAACTGATAAAGAGGATATGAAGCGTGAATTCAAGCCGGTTTTCCATAGGTACGGCTATTTGGAAAGTGTCGCAGGTGGAAAATCGATTGGCGGTCAATTTACCAGAGCTGTTCTTAAGGATCCTCATCATTTTTTATTCGAACGGGCCCAATCTTCCGAACTATCGGGGGAAGATGCTTTTTTGTCCGCAAAAAAAGGAGACACGACAGCGATGGCCGTCATTAATGAAGCCATCGAACATTTAGCCTGCGGAATTGTCAATGCGGCTAGTTTGCTAAATCCAGAGGTGATTATTTTAGGAGGTGGTGTATTAAATTCATCTGAATACATTTTACCTAGAATTCGGGAGATCGTTGATCGATATCTTCCAAGTTTAGTAGAAATGAAAACTTCTCAATTGGGAGAAAACGCAGGAGTATTAGGGGCGGTTTCCCTATTCTTAAGGGAACATGATGGCATTTTGAATTTTCGTGATGAGGGGGATTATTTATGAAATATAGGAAAAAGTCGCTTGTTTCAGTTCTGGTCTTATCGGCAGCACTATTGATTTCAGGATGTAATGGTTCAGATACGAAAACGAATTCGGAGTCTGGCGGTTCCAAGGGAGAAAAAGGTGAGTTGGAAGATAAAATCGTCGTTTATTCTCCGCATGGCAAAGATATTTTATCGAAGTTCGAAAAGCAGTTCGAAGATAAATATGGTATTGATGTTGAGTGGCTTGATATGGGGTCCCAGGAAATCCTTGACCGTGTTCGATCAGAGAAAAATAATCCGCAGGCAGACGTTTGGTGGGGAGCACCTTCCACGAACTTCAATCAAGCAAAGGATGATGGGCTGCTTTCTGCTTATAAGCCTACCTATTCCGATAGTCTCGAAGAAGGATTCCACGATCCGGAATGGTATTGGACGGGAACGAGCCAGACACCGGAAGTCATCATGTATAACAGCAAAGAACTGTCAAAAGACGAAGTGCCGAAAGATTGGGATGAGCTGCTTGATCCGAAATGGAAAGATGAAATCATCATCCGCTATCCGTTGGCCTCCGGAACGATGAGGACAATTTTTTCTGCGATGATCTATCGTACGTATAAGGATACGAATGATCCCCAAGAAGGATATGACTGGTTAAAGAAGCTCGACCAGAACACGAAAGAATATTCAGCGAACCCGGAAATGATGTATAACAAGGTAGCTAAAGGTGAGGGCTCCCTTTCCGTATGGGCAATGCCGGATGTTGTCATGCTGAAAGAAAATAAAAATTATCCGTTTGAGTTCGTCATTCCAGAAAGCGGAACGCCCGTATTGACAGAAGGTATCGCCATCGTTGAAGGTGCCAAGCATCCAAAAGCGGCTGAAGCCTTTTATGAGTTTGTCAATTCACCAGAAGCCGCAAAAACTTTGGCAGAAGAATTTTACAGGATTCCGACCAGAAGTGATGTGAAGGATTTACCGGAATGGATCACGGAAACCGAAATTAAAGCGATGGATATCGATTGGAATGCATTCCAAAAAAATGGTGATGAGTGGATGAAATATTGGGACGAAAATATAAAAAGTGGAGATAAAGAAATTAAAGAATAAGGAAGTGTCGTTGGATGGCGTCAATAAAAATGGAGAATGTCCAAAAAGCCTTCGGGAAAACGATAGCTGTTGACCATTTAAATCTGGAAATCAAAGAAGGAGAGTTTTTTACCTTTCTTGGTCCAAGTGGCTGCGGTAAAACGACAACGCTTCGAATGATTGCCGGTTTTTATTATCCAACAAAAGGTATCGTCCGATTTGGCGACAAAGATATGACGCGTGTACCTCCGGAGAAAAGAAATACAGGCATGGTATTTCAAAACTATGCCCTCTTTCCCCACATGACTGTTTTTGATAATGTTGCATTTGGTTTGCGTGTGAGAAAAGTTTCTGCAGCTGACTTAAAGAGGAGAGTGCTGGATGCCCTCCAAAAGGTAAGGCTGGAGAGCTACTCGAATCGTCAAGTGAGCCAGTTGAGCGGAGGACAGCAGCAGCGTGTTGCCCTTGCAAGAGCACTGGTCATTGAACCGGAAATATTGTTGTTGGATGAGCCATTAAGTAATCTGGATGCCAAGCTTCGTGATGAAATGAGGGTAGAAATCTTAAGACTGCAGCGTGATTATAAGATTACCACCATTTATGTCACACATGATCAGGCTGAAGCATTATCCATGAGTGATCGGATCGCTGTGTTCAATTATGGTGTATGTCACCAGGTCGGGACGCCGGCAGAAATTTATAATCAGCCGGCCAATGACTTTGTGGCGAGTTTCATAGGTGAGATTAATCTATTGCCCGTTAATGTGGAAAACGTTCAACAAGAGAATATAGCGGTTACCCTTAAAAACAGTGAACAACCGTTTAAATTCAATGTACAAAATCCAGATAGGGAAGGAAATTCAATTCTGCAGACCGATAATGACCTTGCTGTTTCGATTCGTCCTGAAGCAATCAGAATTCTGGATGTGGCCGAAGAGGGAATGAATATCTTTAAAGGTAAAATCCATTCTGTCCAATTCTTTGGATCTGTTGTAAATGTCATGGTGGATGTTCAAAACGTGTTATTAAGGGTGGACGTATTTAATACTCATGAATTTGGATACTTTTATCAAGGGAAGGAAGTGCATGTCCAACTTCCTGAGAAACAGCTACGCCTTCTCCCTGTCATTAGCGGTGATGCACCATGATTAAAAATCGTGACACCAGATTGACGATTTGGCTCCTTATTCCAGTTGTATTGGTGCTCGTAGCTTATGTACTCTACCCATCATTGAGAACCTTTATAGAAAGTTTGCAAAAAGACGGATCGATATCCCTCGGAAATTATCAGGACTTCTTCGTACAGGAATCGAAAACGAACTTAGAGGCTCTATGGAATTCCGTTTATATATCCGTATTGAGTGTATTGGTCAGTGCCTTGATTGGCATTCCTCTCGCAATCATTTTTAACCGTTATGATTTTCCAGGGAGAAGCTTCTTTTCATCAGCAGCGATATTGCCGATTGTCCTTCCGTCGTTGGTGGGGGTTATGGCCTTTATGTTTTTATATGGAGAATCGGGATTAATCCCAAATGCCATTAAGGATCTGTTCGGTCTTGATAAAGTTCCATTTAAAATTGGCGGGGTATCGGGAATACTGATCGTGCATGCCTATACGATGTATGTATATTTTTATATGACCGTATCCGCTGCAATCAATAAAATTGATCCGTCCCTAGAAGAAGCTGCTTATAACTTAGGCGCAAATAAATTTAAGGTATTTTGGAAGGTGACATTTCCATTATTAACACCTGCCATCGTGGCCGCCTCTTTACTTGTTTTCATGATATCGATGGCTTCATTCAGCGCCCCGTTTTTATTGGCTGGGGGGTACAGGGTATTAAGCTTGCAAATTTATTTTTCGAAGATTAATGGTGATATGGAAATTGCCGCCACTCAATCCGTCATTCTATCCATTGTTTCGATTTCATTTCTATTATTCATGCGTTGGTATCAGAATAGGAAAGATTACCGCATGGCTTCCAAAGGAATTGGGGCACACAGGAATGAAGTGGAAAATCCGTTTATGAAATGGGTGATGGTCGTAACGGGTATCATCGGCGTAATTATTCTGCTTTTACCTCACTTTACGATTCTATTGCTTTCACTTGTGCCGGATGGAACCTGGACATTCCAAACGTACCCAACAGTATTTAATGTGGAAAATTACCGGCTATTGTTTGAAGATCCCAATATCTTTAAACCGTTACGGAATAGTTTACTGATGGCCGTAATTGCCACACTGGCAAATCTGGTGTTTGGGGTCATCGCGTCCTATGTTCTTGTCAAACGGAAATTCGTAGGGAAAAGCTTTGTTGATATTCTAGTCATGATTCCTTGGGCGTTGCCTGCAACGGTCATAGGGATGAACTTGATATTCGCATTCAATGAACCTAGCGTTTTTTCTTTCGGTCAAATATTGGTAGGAACATTTTGGATTTTGCCACTTGCCTATTTCATCAGACATATTCCACTCGTTGTCCGCTCGACTAACGCCGTTCTGGAGCAGCTCGATGACTCGATTGAGGAAGCGGCCAGAAACTTGGGGGCAAAGTGGTTTTATACCTTCAGAAAGGTCATTTTACCGATTATCATGCCTGGTGTTTTATCAGGGACATTATTGGCATTCATTGAGTCTGTAGGAGAATTTCCAACGTCAGTCTTGTTGTATACGATTTCAAACAGACCCATATCCATTGAAATCATGAATCAGCTTCGGATGTTCAATATGGGGCAGGCAGCTGCCTATGGGATGATTCAAATCACGCTTATTGTTATCGTTCTCTTTATTTCGAACAAGTTTTTTGGAATCAAAGCGGAAAAAGCTTTATAAATCGGAGGTTTAAAGATGAGTAAGCTTGAAGAATTTATCAAAAATGAAGGTAGTGTTTTTCCCGGTAAAACATATGCGGAAGAGCTTCTAATGCCAGTTTTTAATGATCAAAGAGATTACTTATTTCATGTGATGTTCGATATTCATCGAGCACATGTCATTATGCTTTCGGAACAAAAGATCATTAAAGAAGAAGAGGCGAAAACCATGCTGGATGGGATTCGGAAAGTGGCCCAAACAGATCTCACCAAGCTGACCTATCAGCCTCAATTCGAAGACTTATTTTTCATGATGGAGGCAAAGGTCGGTGAGGAAATTGGTCATGAGCTTGCAGGGAAAATTCATATCGGGCGTAGCCGTAATGATATGGGAGTTGCGATGTACCGGCTAGTTTTGAGAGGTCATCTGCTCCAATTGATTGGTTATGCAAACCAATTGAGTGAGGGATTCTTGGTGCAGGCAGAAAAACATACAGAAACATATATTACTGGTTACACACATACCCAACCGGCTCAGCCGACTACATTAGGCCATTACTTTTTAGCCATTTATGATGTTCTCCAAAGGGATATTGGCAGGTTATGGGCAGCCTTTGAAACGGTGAACCAATCCCCTCTGGGCGCGGCTGCGTTAACGACTACTGGTTTTCCAATCAGCCGGAACCGTACCGCAGAACTGCTTGGGTTCGATTCGGTTATTGAAAATTCCTATGACTCGATAGGTGGGGCCGATTATTTATTGGAAACCGCAACTGCCATCATGACGTGCATGGTCAACACTGGAAGGTGGATTCAAGATTTCCTGCAGCATGTGACAAGGGAGTTTGGTACATTTCATGTGGCAGATCCTTATGTTCAAGTGAGCAGCATCATGCCGCAAAAAAGAAACCCAGTATCAATTGAACATTCCCGTTCGATTGCAAGCAGTGCGTATGGTGACGCACTCGCTGCCATGAACATGATCCACAACACACCATTTGGTGATATCGTCGATACGGAAGATGATTTACAGCCGCATTTATATCGAGCCTTTTCGAATGCGGGCCGTGTCATGAAACTGATGTATGCCGTCATATCAACTTTGAAAGTGAATGAAGAACATACAAAGAAAATGGCAGCAAAATCTAGTATAACGGTTACTGAATTAGCGGATACCCTATCAAGAGATTACGAGATATCATTTAGAAAAGCCCATTCCATAGCCAGCCATATTGCAAAACGGTCGATAAGTGAAGGGAAAGAGCTATATGATTGGGACACACAAGACATAAACAAGATGATAAATGAATTCGTTTCAGTGAATATAGCAGAAGATGAATGGAAAAAAATAATCTCTCCCGAATACTTTGTGGAGATTAGAAGCATTCAAGGCGGGCCCAGCCCGAAAGAGGTTTTGAGGATGATTGTATATAGAAAACAAAAACTGGAACAAGAGTTGCAGGAATATAAGGATATGGTCAAAGCATTGAATGATGGAAGGAAGGCTTTAGTGGATTACTGAAGTTATCAGGTAAAAAGGAAATGAGTTTTATTAACGGGCATGGAACTCACGAGTATTTGCTCCAAATTCACGAGTAAAAGCGTGAAACTCACGAGTATTTGCTCCAAATTCACGAGTAAAAGCGTGGAACTCACGAGTATTTGCTCCAAATTCACGAGTAAAAGCGTGAAACTCACGAGTATTTGCTCCAAATTCACGAGTAAATGCATGGAACTCACGAGTATTTGCTCGAAATTCACGAGTAAATGCATGGAATTCACGAGTATTTGCTCCAAATTCACGAGTAAATGCGTGAAACTCACGAGTATTTGCTCCAAATCACGAGTAAATGCATGGAACTCACGAGTATTTGCTCCAAATTCACGAGTAAATGCATGGAACTCACGAGTATTTGCTCCAAATTCACGAGTAAAAGCGTGAAACTCACGAGTATTTGCTCCAAACTCACGAGTAAAAGCCAGAATCTCCTGAAAAGAGTATTTTTTTGTTGTCTTGGAAGCAATACGAAGCATTTTATCTGCTAACTGCGAACCTAATATAAGGCGGAATGTTAATGTCAAATAGATTTCAGTTCGGTTTCATCCTGATTTTAATAGCTTTCGTAATATCGATTACTTTTAGCTTTAACCCTAAATTATTAATACCTAAAGGATATGATTTAGCTACTGATGGTCTGGTAGTAGCCAGAACCTTGATGATTATTTTTTCGTTGTATTTATTAGTTAAAATAGGGGATTTGATTATAAACAAAAAAGAGTAGTAGTCTAAAATGAGACTTCCTATAATCAATCTTGAGAAAAAGGACATTATGCTTTGGATGTCGATTATAAAGGAAGGCTCAGTCTTTTGACTGAGCCTTCCGATGCTCTTCTAATGTTTCTTTATCCAAAATAAACAGCCAATGAGCGCTTCATATATCGTTAACGGATTTAGGTTCCAACTGAACCGCGTGCTTCCTGTAAGCAAGACTTACTGTTATCATCACAAGGAAATTGATTGCCAAGGCAATGATTCCGACATTCAAATCTTTTGCTGCTTGTGGCAAGGATGGAAACAAGGTCCCTATTGTTGAATGACTGAGTGTAATGCAGATTACGATGGCTAATCCGGTGACGATGCCGGCGATTGCGCCATATTTATTGATTGGATTATTCTTCTTCAGACTAAAGAGAAGGGAAGGGAATAGCTGTGTAATGAGACTGTATCCCATGAGAATTAATGCTGACATCGTTTCGCCGCCGTTTAAGGTGAAGTAGACGGCTATAAGGGCAATGATGGGAACAAGGAACTTTGCCAATCTTACAACGTGCCGATCGGATACTGTAGGTGCGAATTCCTTATAGACATTTTTCGCGAGCAGTGTAGCGACGCTCATCAAAAGCATGGATCCAGGCACCAATGCGGTCAGCAATCCAGCTCCGCCGATTATGCCTATGAACCATGGATCAAAGGTCTCGATCGAAAGGCGCAGCAATGAGAGGTCTGCATCTGCCCCAACGAGTCCAGGCACTTTCAATATAGCTGTAAACCCTACAAAAAAGACGAATAACAGCATGAGCGTATATAAAGGGCTGATGATGGCATTTTTTCGAAATACCTTCCCGCTGCGCGCTGAATAAACAGCGCTGAAAACTTGGGGCCACATATAGAAACCGAATACAAGCAATATTACCGTGGAGATAAACCATGAAACGCTAAGTCCCTGCTCAGGGAACTTTAGAAAACCGGGTTTTGCCGCATCAATCGCTTCAAACATCGGCTGAAATCCACCAAAGTAATGAATGGGCAGATAAATCCCTAAGAATCCTATAATGGCAATCATCATGATATCTTTAATGACTGCTGTCCAAACTGAACCGTGTATACCGGATATCATCACATAAATGGTAAGGCTGATTGCCCCCATCCAAACCGCTGCAGACATTGAGATGGCACCATAAGAAGCTTCTGAGACAATGATCCCCAAACCTTTCAGCTGCACGACGATCACTGGAATCATCGACACCACACCGACAAGCGCAGCCAAAATTCCTAAACTAGGACTCTTATATTTGCTTACAAAGAAATCGGATTGAGACATCAGTTTATTTTCTTTGGCATATTTCCATATTTCCGGAAGGAGCCAATAGGATAATACGTAAGACAAAGTAATGTAAATAAGAACATATAGAGCGGGTGCGCCCTTGCCATAAGCCCAGCCGCTGCCGCCAAGGAAGGAGAAGGTCGTATAGATTTCCCCAGCCATCAGCAGAAAGACGAATATTGCACCAAAACCACGTCCGCCCACCGTCCATTGTTCCAAGTCCATATCTTTTCCTTTTGAAGAGCGAATGCCTAAAAATATCGACAGAAGTAAAAATGCTAAAATGATTAAGAGAGCAATATTCATTCCTGGTCACCTTCCCGATTCCTGGGATCCAGCTTATACATGATGCCCAAGATGCCAGAGGTAAGGACCACCCACATAGCCATCCAGAACATATTGAAAGGCATCCCTAATACATAAGGTTCTATTCTATTAACAAAAGGTAGAAATCCTAGTATGCCTATGAAAGGAACTAGAGTAAGGATATATATATTCTTCATTAAACAAACCCCTCCGTATTAAATAAAGTGAAACGTCCACCAATGGGGTTTTTCTTCAATGCCACTGATGGATGGGTGAACCAAACGGGGAAGGGAAATTCATACATGATTGATTTCCCTTCTTTTACAAGTTCCGATGATATATATTAGCTTACACTATTTCGATATAAAATTTAATGTGGTTGCTTGATATATTTTTAGCAACCGAGTCCACTGATGGAAAGTTGAAGTGTTTGTTGAAATGGATAAAGCCTTGAATTCATATTGATTTCAAGGCTTTATCCGTTTTCTATCTTTTTTTCTGGTAGTTATATAGTATCACCAAGAGTATGAACCAGATTGGCGTCATGAGCAGTGATAGCCGTGTAGCTTCAGCGAATAGCATAACGATAAGGATGAACAGGAATAATCCTAAAATGACGTAATTGATAAAGGGTGTAAAAGGAGCCTTGAAAGTTGATGCGGCTCTTAGGTCAGGCCTTGTTTTCGAATATTTGATATGGGAGATCAAGATTATGCTCCATACCCATATGAAACAGATGGCACTGATGGTCGTCACAACGGTAAATGCCTGTTCCGGTATCAGTTTGCTTAATAATGCCCCAAGTGATACAACGATTGTTGATGTAAACAAGGCATTGCTTGGAACAGCCTGTTTATTTAATTTTTCCAGTTTAGCAGGGGCTTCGCCACTCCTGCTTAACGTATAGAGTATTCGGCTTGTTGAAAATAAACCGCTGTTGCATGCAGAAGCAGCAGATGTCAAAACGACGAAGTTGATGATCCCTGCAGCTACAGGAATGCCGATTAACGCAAAGACCTCTACAAATGGGCTGCTCGTGGAATCCAGTTGAGTCCATGGGTTGACGCAGAGAATGACGAATATGGCACCCACATAGAAAAGTAAAATCCGGACAGGGATTTTATTAATGGCAGACGGAATGTTCTTTCTCGGGTTCGCCGTTTCTGCTGCGGAAACCCCGACCAATTCGACACCTACAAAGGAGAAGACGACCAACTGTAAAGATAACAGGAATCCGGAAATGCCATTGGGGAACATGCCTCCATGATTCCATAGGTTCGTTAGGGAAACCGTTCCGGTATTGGTATTGAAGCCGATGATCAATAAGATGATACCTACGATAATCAAGGCGATGATCGTGATTACTTTAATGATGGCAAACCAGAATTCCAATTCGCCAAATAACTTAACGGTCAATAGGTTCAATCCTAACAGGATGACCAGGCATATTAGAGCCGGAATCCATTGAGGGATATCGAACCAGTATTGTATATAGACACCGACAGCTATGATATCGGCCATTGCGGTCATGATCCAACAGAACCAATAGGTCCAACCGGTCACGAAGCCAGCCCATGGACCGACATATTCGGTTGCGAATTCAGTGAATGACGTATACCCTGCATTGGATAAGAGCAATTCGCCTAGGGCCCTCATCACAAAAAACAAAGCAATCCCTATTATCAGATAGGAGAAGATGATGGATGGACCTGCCAATTGTATGGCTTTTCCGGATCCTAAAAATAAACCGGTACCAATTGTTCCTCCTATTGCAATCAGTTGTACATGACGATTTTTTAAATCTCTTTTTAATTCTTGTTTAGCCAATTCGTACGCCCCCGTCTTTTATGGTCTTGATAGTGAATGATTTCAAACCTGCTTGGTCTTGGAGAGAGGGACGTGATTTTTCGCCCAGCTTGCATTTCCCAATGGCTTTTTTCACGAGTGTTGTTTCCGTCCAATCACAAAGTGGACAATAAAAAAAGAGATTGGATAATACCAATCTCTTAAAGGGTTCAGAATAACAATTTATCATTCGTTACTCTTCTGTCCTTTTGCCTGAGATTGTGAATCCTTCGGCGCTGCATCTTGTACAGTCTCTCCAGAAGCTGCTCCTGCTATAGTGTCATCCATAGCGTTCATCGCTTGCTTGTATGCGGTTGTGTGAAAATGTCAGTCAGTGATAATCTTCCACTGCTAAATCATTCATTATACTTATAAAATAATATTGGAATTCTATCATTTATTTTTTCGGAGGTCAACAAATTTTTGCATTTACAACACTTCTTGAAATGGTTTAAATTTTTATAAACATTCACTTGCGAAGGTTTGAATGGGCTCCAATCAGAAGTGATTGTTTCCTGCTCTTTTTGTACTATCACTATTATAAAATACTGATCATCACTTTTTTAAAATGATAATTTTTGATTGGGAATATCAACAAGATATTTTTGGCAACTGTTTATTTGAAAAATACATTTGTATTTTTACAGAATATTTACTATTATAAGATAAGAAAACAAAATTAAAGTGTTATGCAAATGATTAGGATAAAGCATTTTTAACCGCAATAATAATAGAGAGTCGATTGGTGGAAAGGATATTAATATCCTTTCCGCTAATATTGCATCTGGGGGAGTTAAACATGTCAAATAAGGAATTAAAGAGAGGGCTGGAGGCACGTCATATTCAAATGATAGCCTTGGGCGGAACCATCGGGGTTGGGTTATTCATGGGATCGGCGAGCACGATCAAATGGACTGGGCCCTCTGTAATGCTCGCTTATGCCATCGCAGGTATATTTATATTTTTCATCATGCGCTCTATGGGGGAGATGCTATATTTAGAACCGACTACAGGTTCTTTTGCAACCTTTGCGAGCAGCTATATACATCCTTTGGCTGGTTATATGACTGCTTGGAGCAATTGGTTTCAATGGGTAATCGTCGGAATGTCCGAAATCATCGCCGTTGGAATGTATATGCAGTATTGGTTCCCGGAGTTACCGGCTTGGATACCAGGTGTGGTCGCCATGATCATCTTGGGGGCGGCAAACCTCATTTCCGTAAAATCTTTCGGGGAATTTGAGTTTTGGTTTGCGCTTATAAAAATAATTACGATTGTATTGATGATCATTGCCGGTTTTGGCCTTATTTTCTTTGGCATAGGGAATGGGGGGGATGCGATTGGATTATCGAATCTTTGGGCAAATGGCGGCTTCTTTACGGGAGGTTGGACAGGATTCTTCTTTGCGCTTTCCCTTGTCGTGGCTTCCTATCAAGGCGTTGAGCTTATCGGCATCACAGCCGGAGAAGCGAAAGATCCAACAAAGACCGTAACAAAAGCGATCCAATCAATCATATGGCGCATTCTAATTTTCTATATTGGCGCTATCTTCGTCATCGTGACGGTTTATCCTTGGGATAAACTGGATGACATCGGAAGTCCATTCGTTTCAACCTTTGCTAAAATCGGTATCACTGCAGCGGCAGGCATCATTAACTTTGTCGTAATCACTGCCGCAATGTCTGGATGCAACAGTGGGATTTTCAGTGCAGGGCGTATGCTTTACACTCTAGCATTGAATGGCCAAGCTCCTAAAATCTTTGCAAAAGTATCTAAAAATGGAGTGCCGGCATATTGTACGATTGCTGTATTATTAGGATTGGGCATCGGGGTTATCCTGAATTACCTTGCACCGCCGCAATTATTCCTTTATGTGTACAGTGCGAGTGTTTTACCCGGGATGATTCCATGGTTTGTCTTACTTATCAGTGAGCTTAAATTCAGAAAGGTAAATGCTGTTGAAATGGAAAAACATCCGTTCAAAATGCCGTTGGCCCCTTACAGTAACTATGCGACAATTGCCTTTTTACTGATGGTGCTGGTTGGTATGTGGGTCAATCCGAGTACCCGGATTTCCTTGATTGTCGGGATCGTTTTCCTAGTCTTGGTCGCAGCGAGTTATTACCTGCTGAAAATGGATAAACGAACTCCATTGGATGTTAAATCCGATGATGAGATTTCTGGATAAGGTACGAAAGCATAAAGCGTTAAAATACTTTTTAAAAAGCCCTTCTCTTGATCGAGAGGGGCTTTTTTTTTTGTGCGCCCGGCATGGGTGCAATCTATAGGGTGAAAGTCCCGAACCATGAAGGCAGTAGTAGTGGTTAGCTTAATGCAAGGGTGTCCACGGTGACGTGGAATCTGAAGGAAGCAAGCGGCAAACCTCCGGTCTGAGGAACACGAACTTCATATAAGGCTAGGTATCATTGGATGAGTTTGCGAAACAAAACAAAGTCCTTACTGCCGAAGGTGGTACAGAGTAAATGAAGCAGATAGTTGGAGGGAAAGATTGCACTCTTACCCGGGGAGGTCTGATGACAGCCAAGTACACTTGGTAACCTGTCCAGTGATGGACAGCTGAATCATCAGAAGTCAGCAGAGGTCATAGTACTTGTCTACTCGAGAAGATAAGGAAGGACCGAACAGATTAAGGAGGATGAATACTAGGCGTTCGTTATCTGCGAAGAAGCAAACAATTCCTAACGGAACTTATTTGAAGGAAGAAGTGGTGAATACACGGGGAACTTCAAAAGGGTGGAGCAGATAAAGGCACAAATAGACCATTTATCCACGTAGAAAGGATATCAACGATGTTAATGGAACAGATACTAGAGAGGGAAAACTTAATACAGGCATTGAAGCGTGTAGAAAGAAATAAGGGAAGCCATGGTGTAGATGGAATGCCGGTTCAAAACCTGAGACCGCACCTCGCAACTGAATGGTACAACATGAAAACTGCCCTTTTACAGGGTACCTATCAACCGCAGCCCGTCCGTCGTATCGAAATCCCGAAACCAAACGGCGGAGTTCGGCTATTGGGTATTCCAACCGTTCTAGACCGTTTCATTCAACAAGCCATTGCCCAAATATTGACCAAGATATATGACTCAACCTTTTCGGAGAATAGCTATGGATTTCGCCCTAACAAACAAGGGCACCAGGCGGTTCGAAAGGCAAAGTCCTATATAACCGAAGGTTATACATGGGTAGTGGATATGGACTTGGAGAAGTTCTTCGATAAAGTGAATCATGACAAGCTCATGGGAATGTTAGAGCGGAAAATTGAAGATAAACGAATTCTCAAACTGATTCGTAAATTCCTTCAAGCAGGCATTATGATAGGCGGACTTTTTCATAAAAGTGAGGAGGGAACTCCGCAAGGAGGCCCGTTAAGTCCTTTATTATCTAATATAATGTTAGACGATTTAGATAAAGAACTAGAGAAACGCAATCTTCGATTCGTAAGGTATGCGGATGACAGTACTATCTTTGTGAAGACACGAAAAGCCGCCAAACGTGCAATGGGAAATATCTCAAGCTTCATTGAAAATAAACTGAAGCTAAAGGTCAACTACGAGAAGTCGAAGTATGATCGCCCTTGGAACAGAACGTTTCTCGGTTTTAGTTTCACGAAGTCAAAGAAGAACCCGAAGGTTCTACTGGCTAAACAAACGGTGAAGAGAGTAAAGAAACGAATCAGGGAAATGACCTTGAGAAAATTACCGAAACCCATGAAACTCCGAATAAATAAGTTAAAGCAATACCTTAGAGGTTGGATGGGTTATTTCGCCCTCATTGATACTCCGAACGTATTGAAGAATTTAGATTCATGGATTCGAAGAAGACTCAGGATGTGCCTATGGAAGCAATGGAAATTGCCAAGAACGAGAGTGAGGAAACTCAAAGGATTAGGCGTCCCAATTGGAAAAGCATATGAATGGGGAAATAGTAGAAAGGGTTATTGGCGCATAGCGCATAGTCCTATTCTAGACAAAACCCTTAATAATGTTTATTGGCACCACCAAGGGTTAGTAAATCTATATGAACGATATACAAAACTACGTCAGACTTAAACTGAACCGCCGTATACCGAACGGTATGTACGGTGGTGTGAGAGGTCGGAGGCTAGGCGCCTCCTCCTACTCGATTGCCTTTGTGGATCAATTGTTGGAAATCACGAGTAAAGCTGAAGAATTAACGAGTGAACCTGCGATGAATCATTTTCTGGAAAATACTCCAAATGAAAATGCAGCAATTTGGCACCAATCCATACGGGTCGCTGGTCGTGCGGACCCAAATGAAACGGCTTTTTATTATCGGGATGCCATCATCGCCCGGGAGTATCTGGCTACATGGACCAATCCAGAAGAAGAGCGGGAAAACATCCAGTGGATCAAGGAACTTAAATGCGCTTTGGCTTCATATAATTGGCCGGATACTCTCATCAAAAATTGGCCAACTGCGTACTATGGAGAAAAATTCAAACGGCTTCGAGAAGTGAAAACGAGGTATGTAAGATCCATACAATACGTTTAAGTTCCCTCAAAGCATACCCCCATTAAATAAGTGGTGTTGAAAAGGCTTGGTTGGACCAAAAACATCCGTTATAAAAAGGCCTATTCCTAAATTTGGATATAGGCCTCTTTCATCTTGTTTTGAATCAATTAATCGAGATAATACCTAAAATCACTCTGCTTGCGGAGCTTGTACTGTACTGTAAACCTGATTTACGGAAGATTGGGCTTGTGCGATTTCTTGAGCAGCTTGTTTAATGGCTTCTTGTGCCAAAGTTGGATCAGAGGAAGATTTTTCTATTGCTTGTGAAAGTAAGGTTTGCGTAAGGGTAACGTTTGCTTTTGCTTGATTTAATTGATTGATATCAATTTGTTGTTGAGGCATGTAGTTTCTCTCCTTATGTCATAATTTGAATTACTCCATTAGGATGACCTTTCTTTTCTTTTTTATAAGGAGAAAAAATATATAACGTAGACAGGAAAGACTGAAACTGCCAAGTCCATTGGGATAAACAATTTAAATAAACTATGCAAAATTTATCGCGCAATCCGGAAAAAAGATACACCCTTAGGATTGAAAAACGGGAAGAAAGAGAATGAAATTATTAGTTTTATTTACTTAGAATCCTTAAATTTTCATCTGTATAAATAGTATTATGTTCCTTGAATATCATATTGTATGAAATCGCAATAAATATATCGTGACTTGTTGGTTGTTCAGTTAATTAAATTACACTTTACTTATTGGTTTTATAAGATTAAAATCGGAGAAAGAATTATTATAAAAGATGAGCTGATTGGACAACCAAAAGCTCCTGAACGCGATAAGCGAACAGGAGCTTTTTGCGTTCATTTTGGAAAAAGGAGTTGGGGAGATGAATATTGATCATATTGAAGCTTTTATGTATGTTGTTCATTTTAATAGTTTTCATAAAGCAGCAGAGGCACTGTTTTTATCACAGCCGACGGTTTCGGCAAGAATTAAGACGCTTGAGAGTGAACTCGATTCAGAACTATTTGAGAGGCAAGGGAGAGGGATTATTTTAACGGAAAAAGGGAAAGCGTTCATTCCATTTGCGGAACAAATTATTCGTACCTTTCAACAGGGGAAAAAACAGTTGAAAACAGGAAGCGATCTGGAGGAAATAACGATAGGGGCTAATATCATTACATCACAATACTTTATTCCATTTGCTCTTCCTCTATGGAAAAAGGAAAACCCTAATTTACGCTTTAAATTTATTTCAGCAACCAATGATGCATTAATTGATAAATTGCTTCAGAAACAGGTTGATATAGCATTTATGAAGGATGTTACACATAGTGGTCTGCAAAATCACAAGACCCTTGATAATTCGATACGTTTAGTAGTGTATCCAGGACATCCATTTCAAGTTGAAACAGAGCTAACGGTGCAAGTATTAGCTATGGAGCCGTTGGTATTTTTTGAGTGTGGTGCGTTTGATTGGAACCACGTTCATAAAATTTTTGAAGTGTCTAATGTAGAGCCGCGTATTGAATTTCAGGTTGATCACTTGGAAGTGGCGAAATCGCTAATTCTTAGCAGAAGCTGTATCGGATTTTTACCGTATTTATGTATTAAAAAAGAGTTAGAACAGGGAACTTTGGTTGAAGTTGATGTGTCACATTTAATCAAGATAAAGCAGCACATCTATCTGACTCATTTAAATCACGGGATGGAAGCACCCTTACTATGGAATGACATTCTTTTATCAATTCGGAAATTTGAACAAGACCATCATCAATTACAGACACAATCTAATTGATAGAAATTTTCTATCAATACAATATTTTTTCCTATTAGTTAAACCATTGCCATTAACATGCTTTAGGTGTTAGGATAAATCAAAATTATTAAATTGTTATTATTCATATCAGTATACTTTGAATTAAAGCGGAGGAGAGAATATGAGTTATAAGCTTGGCATTTTAGACCAGAGCCCGATATTTCCAGGAACTTCAGCCTCTGATGCACTCCAGCAAACCATTAAGCTGGCGAGACATGCAGAAGAGTGGGGATATACCCGTTTCTGGGTATCAGAACATCATCATGCCGAAAAGCTAGCGGGATCTTCCCCGGAAGTATTGGTATCATATTTATTAGCCCAAACAAAATCTATTCGGGTAGGGTCCGGAGGTGTTATGCTTCAGCATTATAGTCCATATAAAGTGGCGGAAAATTTTCACGTGTTATCAAATCTTTCGCCTGGCAGAGTTGACCTTGGCATTGGAAAGGCACCGGGTGGTCTCCCCTTATCAACGAAGGCGCTACAATTTGGTACTGTTAATGATGGAAAAGATTTCGAAGAGCGGTTATCTTTTTTACGAAAAATAATTGAAAATTCGATTAATGATAATCACCCGCTTTCAGGTATTCAAGCGACGCCACTCCCTTCAAAAAAGCCAAAAATGTTTCTGCTTGGTGCAAGTGCTGACAGTGCCAGGCTAGCAGCCAATCTGGGTATAGCTTATGTATTTGCTCGATTTATCAACAGTAATGAGACTGTATTCGAAGATGCTGTACGCATTTACCGAAGTATCTATCCAACTGGGAGCTTTAAGGTATCAGTTTCAGTGATTGCTGCTCCTTCACAACAAGAAGCAGAACAGCTAGCAGGTGACCAAAGGATAGTGAAAGTTCATCTCCAAAGCGGTCGTTCTGTTACGGTCCAAACCTTAGTGCAAGCAGAATTATTTGGGAAGCAGTCTGGGGAGTCTTACGAAATAGAAGAACAAGATTCCAATATTATTGCTGGAACTCCCTCTTACGTAAAGGAAGTCCTAACAAATTTACATGAAAAATATGGGGTAGATGAGTTTATCCTACATACACCGGTAGTAAAAGAAGGAGAAAGATTCCGATCTTTTCAATTGTTGAGTCCGCTTCAATTAGCCTTACCTGGAGAAAAGAACTTTGTGAGCCAAAATTAAGAAGTCAGCAAGCTAAAAACCGATTAATTAAAGGAGGAGTATTGATGTCTGAGCAGAGAAAGTTGAAATTTGGAGCGCTTATTCATGGAGTTGGAGGGAGTATATCTGGTTGGAGGCATCCTGACATTCAAACCGATGCCAGTGTTAGTCTTGAATTTTATAAGGAGCAGGCCCAGAAGGCAGAAGAGGGAAAGTTCGATTTACTTTTCATTGCTGACGGTTTATTCATCAATGAGAAATCCATTCCGCATTTTTTAAATCGATTTGAGCCACTTACCATTTTATCCGCACTTGCTGCTTTCACATCACGAATAGGGCTTGTCGGAACTGTTTCCACCTCATACAGTGAACCATTTACCGTAGCTCGGCAATTTGCTTCACTTGATCACATTAGTCATGGTCGTGGCGGATGGAACCTTGTTACTACACCTCTTGAGCGTACCGCCTTGAACTATAACAAAACGATCGAAGAACACCCTGATCATGCCAAACGCTATCGGATAGCATCAGAATATATACAAGTTACCAAAGGGCTTTGGGATTCATGGGAGGATGACGCGTTTACTCGGGATAAAGAGTCCGGTGAGTTTTTTGATCCTTCTAAAATACATCAATTAAATCATATAGGAGAATTTTTCTCCGTGCAAGGACCACTCAACATTGCTAGATCTAAACAGGGGCGGCCTGTCATTTTTCAAGCAGGTTCATCAGAAGCTGGCAAAAATCTGGCGGCTAAAGAAGCGGATGCAATCTTTACAGGTCAACTAACATTGGAAGATGCCAAGAATTTTTATCAAGATGTAAAAAACAGGGCTATTGCATTCGGGAGAAATCCTGATGAAATTGTTATTCTGCCAGGTATAGCGCCAATCATTGGTGCAACTGAGGAAGAGGCAGAGCACAAATATCAAGAACTCGCTAACCTAGTATCTATAGATAAGGCGCTTGACTATTTGGGACGATACTTCGATCATCATGATTTTTCTCAATATGAACTGGATGCGCCTTTCCCAGACCTAGGAGACATCGGAAAAAACAGTTTCCGAAGTACGACTGATCGCATTAAAGAGGAAGCCAAGGAGAAACAGTTAACGCTCCGTCAGGTAGCACTTAAGGAGACGACACCTCGGACTTCTTTTATTGGAACTCCAGAGAAAGTAGCGGATTTGATTCAGCGATGGTTCGAAGAGAAGGGTGCGGACGGGTTTATCTTTACTTCAAGTGTTCCAAATGCTTTAAGTGATTTTGTATCTTATGTGATTCCTATACTTCAGAAAAGGGGAATATATCGTACTGAGTATGAAGCAGAAACATTAAGAGGCAACTTGGGGCTTCCATTCCCGGAAAATCGTTATGCGAAAGAAAAGATTAATCAATAATTGAAGAATCATTTAAAAAATAAGGAGGAATACGAAATGGAAGAAGCGTTATCTGTCGTCGTTTGGTCAAAACAAGGATGTCACTATTGCGAAGAAGTTAAACAATACTTAAAAGAAAAGGAGATCGCTTATCAAACGGTGGATGTTACCAATCATGATGAACGGCGAGATATTTTAGAAATCAAATATGGTGTTCGGTATGTGCCTATTATTGAAATTGGGCGAGGTAACGTATATGAGAGTGTTACGGAAATTGGCATACCTTATCTTGAAAAAGTACTCGAACGATTACAATAAAAAAAGACGCGTGTTAATCCGAGTATATAAGTAGAAATAGCTGATTTAAAAAGTTGAATTTTCAACCATGACAGTTTTTATGACTTATTCTTCAATCCTGAGAACTGGAGGATGTTAGTAAAGTAGGAATAAATGAAAAATTGCTGATTTAAATCCGACTATTCTTGTGTAAATAATATGTTATAGAAATGGGGAGTTAATCATGACACAGCTAATCCGTCTTGCTACTGTAAAGGATGCTCCAGAAGTGCTAAACGTCACACTTCGGGCTTATGAACCAATTAGAGAATTGAATATTAACTTTCTGGCTGCGACAGCTGATTTGCAGCTAGTGACGAATAATATTAGGCGGAATCTCACTTATGTTTTAGAACAGGAGGGTCAAATTGTTTCCACTGTGACAGTTCGTCATCCATGGAATGATCCTGATCATTTCAGTCCGTACCCATTCATTTGGTGGTTTGCAGTCGACCCCCTATACAAACAAAAAGGTATAGGCTCAACTTTGTTAACCTGGGTGGAAGAAAATGTACTTCGGAAACAGGTGAAAGCGCCGGCCGTCTATTTGGCGACAGCTGATCGTCATCCTTGGCTTGTTTCCATTTATGAAAAAAGAGGCTATGAGATTTTTGCTGAACGAGATCACGATGGAGAAAAAATTGTGTATCTTCGTAAAATTCTAGATGAAACGCTGTATCGCATTATTGAAAATAAAGAACCAATTGTTAGTAATTAAAAACGTCGGGGGAATTTGAGATGAAAAAAACATTATTTATTGTTATGGCACTGCTACTTACTTTTTTGGGAGCTTGCTCTTCGAAAGAAACAACAAGTAATGCTAAATCAAGTTCTGGAGATTCAAAAAATAACAAAGTTCAGAAAATCATTGTCGGAACAGGGACGCAATTCCCGAATATTTGCTTTTTGGATAAGAATGGTAATCTGACAGGTTATGATGTCGAGTTGGTTCGTCAAATCGATGAAAAGCTGCCAGAATATGAATTTGAATTTAAAACGATGGAATTTTCTAATCTATTATTAAGTTTAGAAACGAACAAAATAGATTTTGTTGCTCACCAAATGGAGGTGAATGATGAACGAAAAGAAAAATTTCTATTTAATAAAGAACCATATAATGTCTTTCCCCTTCAAGTTACAGTTCATCAGGACAACAATGATATTCACTCCATTAAAGATCTAAAAGGAAAAAAAGCGATCGTGAGTGCAACGAGCAATTCTGCTGTTTTTCTTGAAAAGTATAATAAGGAAAACAATGCCGGGATCGAAATTGTCTATTCTGGCCAGGGCGTAGATGATACGAAGAATCAAATCAAAACTGGTCGGGCGGATGCTACCATTACTACACCATTTGCAGTCGACTTCTTAAATAAACAAGCAGATGCACAGCAAAAGGTTGTGGGTGAGCCACTTCTTAATTCAAAAGTATACTTTTTGCTAAGAAAAGACGAAACGCCTTTACAGAAGAGAATTGATGAAGCACTTGTGGAGCTGAAAAAAGATGGGGTAGTTAGCGAACTAAGTAAAAAGTGGCTGGGCGCAGACTATTCAGTAGGATTTTAATTAGATAGTAGTAAGCGCGGAGGTGCTAAAGCATGGGGAAAGCATTTGATCCTTCATTAATCGTCGATTTCATTCCGACGTTAATATATTATCTTGGAGTAACATTGCAAATTCTGGCAGCATCCGTTTTATTAGGAATGGTCATCGGGATAGCGGCAGCCATCCTGAGATTATTTCGTATCCCTGTTTTGAATCAATTTGTCATTTTGTATATTTCATTCATTCGGGGAACGCCTATTTTAATACAATTATTTCTAGTTTTTTATGGACTGCCTGCAATCCTTTTATTCATTAATATTGATATTTCAAGAATGGATGCTCTATATTTTGTCATTATTACTTATGCATTAAGTAATGGGGCGCATTTCGCAGAAATATTCCGAGGAGCGATTAAGGCTGTCGATTATGGGCAAACGGAAGCAGCCTATTCTGTTGGTATGAATAATAGTCAAAGTTTTTTTCGGATTGTGCTTCCTCAGGCAATACGGATTGCTTTTCCGAATATCGCAAACTCTATTATCGGATCCTTGAAGGATACCTCACTTGCCTTTACCATCGGCGTAATGGATATGATGGGTAGGGGAGAGACATTAATTGCTGCAACTGCACATGCTCTCGAAGTCTATCTCTCATTAGCTGTTATCTATTATGCAGTCGTGCTATTGTTTGAGAAAATATTCAGACTTTATGAAAACCACATTAATCGACATCAAACTGTTGATGTGTCTGTTACTGGATAACAAAGGGAGGAGGGAAGGACTTGACGATTGATATTCTATTTATTTGGACTGCTTTTAAGGAGATTATTAAAGCACTTCCGATCACACTTATCTTAACGATGCTTCCTCTTCCTGCAGGTTTTATTATCGGTCTCGCTGTTGCCTTGATTAGGATATATAAAGTGAAATTTCTATGTAGAGTTGCAAATGGTTATGTTTCCTTCTTTAGAGGAACACCGATTATCATGCACATAATGCTTATTTATTTCGGTTTTCCATTATTAATCGATCAAATTTCTAAGAAATTTGATTTGGGTATACAATCTAATTCCATTCCGATTATTTTATTTGTCTTAACCGCCTTATCGTTGAGTGCGGGTGCTTATTTATCAGAAATATTCAGATCGGGAATTATCAGTGTCTCCATTGGCCAAATGGAGGCAGCCTATTCCGTGGGTATGAATTCGTTTCAAGCCATGACGCGAATTGTTTTGCCACAGGCCATTGCTCAGTCCATCCCGAATTTCACGAATATTTTCATTGGATTTCTGCATACGTCATCCATTGCTTTCATTGTATCGCAAAAAGAAATGACAGGAGCAGCTAATATTGTTGCATCCACCAATTTGAAATTTTTGGAGTCTTTTATCGCTGCTGGTTTAATTTATTGGGGTCTCACAATCATTGCAGAAGGTCTTTCGTTTTTAATTGAGAAAAAGGCCACAGCCTATAATCGAGGAGGAGTACAATGATTTATTTAAAAGATATAAAAAAATCATTTAACCAGCAGCCCGTTTTAAAAGGTATTAATTTGAAAATAGCTAAGGGAGAAGTAGTTACCATTCTTGGGCCAAGTGGTTCTGGGAAAACAACCTTGCTTAGATGCTTGAATTTTCTGGAGAAACCAGATGAGGGAATGGTTCAAGTAGGAGATATACAGGTGAAGTCTAAGAAGGCGACAAAAAGGGAAATCTTGTCCCTTAGAAGACAATCGGCGATGGTTTTTCAGCATTATAACCTATTTGCTCATAAAACTGTTTTGGAAAATGTAATGGAAGGCTTAATTGTTACAAGAAAATATAAGAAAGCTCAAGCGAAACGGGAAAGTGAGCTGTTGTTGGAAAAAGTAGGTTTAGGAGATAAGCATAACCATTTCCCTTCACAATTGTCAGGAGGGCAACAGCAACGTGTTGGAATTGCTAGGGCACTTGCTTTAAATCCGGAAGTCATTCTTTTTGACGAGCCAACGTCAGCACTCGACCCTGAGTTGGTTGGGGAGGTGCTTTCTGTCATAAAAGCAATTGCACAGGAAGGCATCACGATGGTAATTGTAACCCATGAAATGAGTTTTGCTAAAGAGGTATCGGATCGTGTTCTATTCATGGATGGCGGGGTCATTGTAGAAGAAGGGTCACCATTGGAGATTTTCAATGCTCCAAAGAAAGATCGAACACGACAATTTTTAAACCGGATATCAAGAGATTTTTCCTTATCGTTTTTAGAAGAAAAGGTCAATTAAAGGAAGGAGCCAAAGGAGAACGTATGATTAATACAATCGTAGTCGATGAATTGATTGAAGAAGATAAAGAGACGGTGCGCCGCTTATTGGTAGAAAGTTATCAACAATATGAACATGAATATTCGAACCCGGAAGCTTGGGAAGGATATTTAAATAATATTGAATCCTCGGTGGATAATCCACATGTTGATAAGGTGTTGGTTGCAAAGTGCAATCAGGATATCCTTGGTACATTACAGCTTTTTCAGTCATCTGAAAAAGCATATGAAAAGCCGGAACTTGAGATTTTTTCACCAATCATTCGGTTGTTGGCCGTTCATCCCGAATCAAGGGGACGCGGTATCGCACAGGAATTATTAAAAGCTAGTGTAAATTATGCAAAATCGCAAGGTGCGTCCAGTTTGTATCTACATTCCACTGATAAGATGCATAAAGCCATTAAACTATATGAATGGTTTGGCTTTAAGCGGGATCGAACGAAAGAATTTCAAAATCATGATATTTTGGTAAAATGCTATCGCTTAGATTTTTAGAAGGAGGCGACTGTATGAGTCGAGAGCTGGAAAAGCGCTTAATATCGATACGGCGCCATTTACATCAATATCCGGAGTTATCAAATGAAGAATTCGAAACGACAAAATCGATTCAAAAGTGGCTCGGGGAAGAGGGTATTGAGATCCGTAATACAGTATTGAAAACAGGTGTATTTGCAGATATAAAGGGTGGTAAACCCGGACTTACCGTAGCCATAAGAGCGGATATCGATGCTCTTCCGATTGAGGAACAAACTGGGCTTCCATTTGCTTCGAAAGTAAAAGGAGTAATGCATGCGTGCGGCCATGATTTCCATACCGCAGCCGTTATTGGCGCTGCTTACCTTTTAAAAGAATGTCAATCAGAGCTGAACGGTACCGTGCGATTGATTTTTCAACCTGCAGAAGAATCAGGTGGGGGTGCGGCGCATGTGATAAAAGATGGTCAAATTGGCGATGTAGCGGCCATAATTGGGCTGCACAATAAACCGAATTTACCTGTTGGGACTATAGGGATAAAAGAAGGTCCGTTAATGGCGGCGGTGGACCGTTTTCAAATTGTTCTTCAAGGTAAGGGGAGTCACGCGGCCATCCCTCATAGTGGAAAGGATCCAATAGCAGCGGCGGCCCAGCTTATTACGGCTCTTCAAACTATCGTCAGCCGGAATGTTTCCCCACTAGAAAGTGCTGTGGTGAGTGTAACGAGAATAACAGGGGGAAACACTTGGAATGTGATTCCCGGTAACGTCACACTAGAAGGAACGATACGAACCTTTGAATCTACAATCCGCGAAGAAATAAAGGATAAGTTTTATTCGATTGTGAATCATATCGCCGCTGCTTTTTCACAGGAAGCTACGATTGATTGGTTTCCTGGGCCCCCCGCGCTACATAATCATCCAGCTGTCACAGAGATGGCAAGCAGGTCTGCTTTGGGGCAATCATTACATGTAATCAATCCAGAACCTTCAATGGGTGGTGAAGATTTCGCTTATTACCTTCAACATATCCCCGGTACCTTTGCCTTTTTTGGTACAAACGGAAACGAAGATTGGCATCATCCAGCTTTTACTGTTGATGAAAATTCCATTATTAAAGCCGCTCATTTTTTATTTGAAAGTGCCAAGGATTTATTATATAACCATGGTAAGTGGTGAATATACATGACAAAGGTGCCAGACACGATTTCGTGCCTAGTACCTTTGTTGTTGTAATTCCAAAGGTTTCGTTCCAACTTGATTTCAAGCATAGTCATGATGCGAACGTTCCCCCCATTTTACCTTCCATACATAGCCACTCTTCATTCTTTCATTCCAGCTTTTCATAGACTCCTCTCTCCTTTTCTCTTCCTCTCAATGATGAATCTTATTTTGATAGCGGTAAGAAGAATAGATCTCAAACCATGATAGGCGAGAGCATGGTTAATTATTAGACAAAGGCATTCCAAATTCATAAGCAATTGATAGAATTTTTTTATCAATTAAATAAATTTTTCTATCAAATAAGGTGTTGTCAAGTGCTTGTTTACAATGTTAGGATGAATTTCAATTACATTAAAACAACTAATTCGATTTGTTAACTCGGTATTAATGATTGGAGAGATGTCATATGAGTTTTAAGCTTGGAATATTAGATCAAAGCCCCATTTTTCCTGGGAATTCGGCAGTTGATGCACTTAAGCAAACCGTAAACCTAGCTCAAAAAGCTGAAGAATGGGGATATACCCGTTTTTGGGTATCGGAACATCATCATATGGAACAAGTTGCTGGATCTTCACCGGAAGTATTAATTTCTTATTTATTATCGAAAACCACATCCATTCGTGTAGGTTCGGGAGGTGTCATGCTTCAGCACTACAGTCCTTATAAAGTCGCTGAAAATTTTCATGTTTTATCCACTCTTGCCCCGGGCAGGGTAGATCTTGGCATTGGTAAAGCACCAGGTGGATTTCCTTTATCAACAAAGGCCTTACAATTTGGAACTGTAAATGATGGAAAAGATTTTGGGGAACGTGCATCCTTATTGCAAAAGTTTATTGAAAATTCGATTAATGATGATCACTTGCTCTCTGGTATTCAAGCAACACCGATACCGCCTGAAAAGCCAGAAACCTTTCTGCTTGGTGCAAGTTCAGACAGCGCTCAACTAGCCGCTAACCTCGGAATGGATTTTGTATTCGCCAGATTTATTAATAGTGATGATACCATGCTGTATGAAGCGTCCTCTGCTTACCGAAGCAAGTACCCAGAAGGTCGTTTTATCGTATCAGTAGCGGTTGTGGCAGCTCCTACCCAACAAAAAGCAGAGGAGCTGGCAAGCGAACAAAAACTATTTAAAGTTCATCTTCAAAGTGGCCGGACGCTGACAGTTCAATCACGTGAGCAGGCTGAGTCATTTGAGAAGCAGGCGGGTGAAGCTTACGAAATAGAAGAGCAGAGCGCAAGTGTTATTGCTGGGACTCCAGGATATGTTTACGGGGTTTTAAAGGAACTTCAGAAAGTTTTTCAAGTGGATGAATTTATTTTGCATACACCGCTTCGAACAGAAGCAGAACGGATTCAGTCTTTTCAGTTGTTGAGTCCGGTTCTCTTAGGGGAAGAGACTGTCATATAGAAGGAAAAGAAAAGATTCCAGCGGGCATGAAGCAGCTGATAAATATTTGTTATTCCAATATAAAAGGATAAAAAGAGGAGCGAGAAACATTGAAGAATATTAAATGGCTGTCCGTAACGGTTTTAACAGTAGTATTGCTGATATTGGGAGCTTGTGGAAGTAATGAGCAAACATCATCGGAGAGTAAAGGAGACAAGGATGAGGAAGTGACTTTGAAAATTAGTGCAGCCTCAATACCACATGCAGAAATTTTAGAGTTTGTCGCACCGGATTTAGAAAAACAAGGCGTGAAACTGGATGTAGTGATTTCTACGGATGGCATTCAAACGAATCAACAAACAGCAGACAAAGAATTGGATGCAAACTTCTTTCAACATACCCCGTACTTAGAGCAAGTAAATAAAGATAGTGGTCTGAATTTGGTTAATGTGAAGGGTGTACATATTGAACCATTTGGTGTCTATTCCAAAAAAATTAAGTCTATAGGTGAATTGTCAGACGGAGCGAAAGTAGCCGTACCGAAAGATCCAGTAAACTTTTCGCGATCGTTACAGCTTTTTGCGGCAAATAATATCATTGAGTTGGATGCTTCTAAGTCAGGGGGTTATACGATTGAGGACATTACAAAAAATGATAAAAAAATAGAATTCATTCCAGTAGATTCCCCTCTTTTAGTTCACTCGCTAGATGATGTGGAAGCATCGGCCATTAATACAAACTATGCTCTGGAAGGAGGGTTAAAACCTCTCGATGATGCACTGATAATTGAAGGGAAGGATTCACCATATGTTAACATTTTAGTTGCTCGTCCAGACAATAAGGACGATAAAGCGATCCAAAAACTTGCGAATGCATTAACGACGGAAAAGGTCAAAGAATTTATTTTAGATCAATATGAAGGAGCCGTCGTGCCCGCGTTTTAAGGGGGTTTCTATACCAAGCTAGTTAAAAAGAGGAGGTGGCCACTTTGATAGAATTTCGCCGGGTTTCAAAAATTTTTGATGACGGGGAGAAAAAAATTGAAGCGTTAAAGGAGATTAATATAACCGTTGAAAAAGGGGATATATTCGGGGTTATCGGTTTTAGTGGAGCCGGAAAAAGTACACTCATCCGAACTGTGAATCTACTGGAATATCCTACTTCAGGTGAAGTGATTGTAGAAGGAAAAGATCTTGCCAAGATGTCTGAAAAAGATTTGCGTGAAGCTAAGAAAAATATTGGCATGATTTTTCAGCATTTTAATTTACTTAATTCCAAAACAGTCTTTGATAATGTGGCGATGCCATTATTGTTAAGTAAAAAAAAGAAAAAAGAGATTGAAGAACGAGTTAATGAGATTCTCCGCTTTGTTGGTCTAGAAGACAAAGCAATGAACTATCCAAATCAGCTATCAGGTGGACAAAAGCAGCGTGTCGGGATTGCCCGTGCTTTGGCTACAAACCCTTCGATTTTATTATGTGATGAAGCAACATCGGCATTGGATCCACAAACAACAAAATCAATCCTGAATCTGTTGAAACGGATAAATGAAGAATATAAAATTACCATTCTAATTATCACGCACGAAATGGAAGTGATTAAAGAAATTTGTAATCGGGTTGCAGTGATGGAGGATGGGAGCGTGATTGAATCAGGAAATGTGATCGATATTTTTGCCCGTCCGCGAACAGAAACAACTCGTAACTTCATTCGATCGGTTGTTCGCGATGAAGTGCCATCAAGTGTTTATGGATTGCTCAATGAGGATGCCTATTTCAGCCGGATTTTTAAAATTGATTTTTTGGGATTGAGCTCTGGGCAGCCTATCGTTTCAAAAACAGCGAAGAGGTTTAATGTGGAAATAAACGTTCTGTTCGGCAATATTACTGAGTTACAAGGCATCCCATTTGGTAATTTAATTGTTGAAATAATAGGAAATGAAGATGAAATTGATCGGGCATTACAGTTTATAAAGAGTCAAAATGTCAAAGTGAAGGAGGTGACGAACGATGGAAGTAAGCCAAGAGCTCATTTTAAACGCCTTGTGGGAAACGCTGTACATGGTTAGTATTTCACTTTTTTTTGGAAGCATCATTGGAATATTCTTAGGCATTTTATTGGTTGTAACAAGAAAAGGTCATATTTATGAAAATAGATTTATTTTTTCTATAGTGAATCCGATTGTAAACATTTTCCGGTCGATTCCGTTTATTATCTTGCTTGTGGCGATTATTCCATTTACAAGACTAATTGTTGGTACGTCGATTGGTACGACAGCAGCAATTGTGCCACTAGTGCTTCATATTGGCCCATATATCTCAAGACTTGTGGAGAATTCATTATTGGAAGTGGATGAAGGCATTATTGAAGCCGCGAAAGCCATGGGAGCAACGCCGTTACAAATTATTTTCAAGTTTTTAATGCCTGAAGCTTTTGCGTCATTAATTCTAAGTATAACAACTGCAACAATTGGTTTAGTGGGCGCTACAGCAATGGCAGGAGCTATAGGTGGCGGTGGACTTGGAGATGTAGCGATAACATATGGTTATCAACGCTTTAGCACTATTACGATATTCGTCACCGTTGTAATTCTAGTAATTGTTGTTCAGGGAGTACAAAGTTTAGGAAATATATTCGAACGGAAAATTAGAAGAGTGTAGTGGCGGTAGTTTACAGAGGGGGAGTGGAATGAATGATGAAAAAATGTATTTTACCTATACTGCTTATCTTGGGGGTGTTATTGGCAGGTTGCTCGAGTGATTCAACGAATGCAGGAGGGAAACAAACGAAAGTGAAGGTAGGGATTAGAAATTCTGAACTTCGAACATGGGAATTTTTAAAGGAACAGGCTGAAAAAGAAGGGGTGGAAATTGAAATTGTTAATTTCTCATCGGCTTATGATCCGAACGAAGCGCTGGCAGAAGGGGATATTGATATCAACGCCTTTCAACATGTTGCCTATTTAGATTCATTTAATGCGAAAAATAATACAGACATCGTTCCAATTGGGACTACAATTATTGCTCCTCTCGGTTTGTATTCAAGCAAATATAAATCGGTGGAAGAGATCCCAAATGGTGCACAAATTGCTGTGCCCAATGACCAAGCTAACTGGGGAAGAGCTTTATTGCTATTACAAGAAGCAAAACTCTTAAAGGTTGTGGATGACTTTGACGGGAATGGTGGACAGGACAAAATAAAGGAAAATCCGAAGAAAATCAAAATTGTTCCTGTCGATGGTGCCAGTGCCCCACGTGTGATGGAAGATACAGCTGGTTCGGTGATTAATAATGGAGTTGCGGTAGAAGCGGGACTAAATTTAAAAGATGCTCTTATTTATGAAAGTAGTACTGCAAAGCCTTATATTAATATCATAGCGGCTAGGAGTGAAGATCAAGACAATGAAATTTACCGAAAATTAGTTGATCTCTATCAATCAGAGAAAACGGCTAAATTTATTGAAGAAACTTACAATGGAAACTATATTCCAACATTCATTACCTTGAAAGAATTGAGCAGTTATAAGGAGATATATTCTAATAAATAAGGAAGGAGAGATTAGAATGGCTCAAGACAGAAAGATGAAGTTAGCTGCTTATCTGATTGGAACAGGTATGCATGTTGCGTCGTGGCGGCATCCGGCATCAAATCCGAATGCAAGTATTGATGTGAAAGCTTTGCAAAGACTCTCGAAAATTGCGGAAAAAGGGAAATTTGACCTTGCCTTTGTGGCAGATAGCTTGGCCATTAATCATGAATCGCATCCTCAAATACTTAATCGATTTGATCCGATTGTACTAATTACAGCATTAGCTGCAGCGACAGAAAAAATCGGCATTGGGGCGACAGCTTCTACAACGTACAGTGAACCATATGTACTCGCTCGCCAATTTGCTTCTGTTGACCATATAAGCGGCGGACGGGTGGGATGGAATGTTGTTACTACAGCTGATGCGACCGGAGAGACGGCCTTGAATTTCAGTCGTGATAAACATTGGGCACATGATCATCGTTATGAACGAGCGGAGGAGTTCATCGACGTTGTCCAAGGATTATGGGATTCGTGGGAAGATGATGCGTTTGTGCATAACAAAGAAACGGGACAATTTTTTAATCCTGATAAAGTGCATGAGCTTCGGTATAAAGGCAACTATTTTTCGGTAAAAGGTCCGTTGAATATTGCACGTTCGGCGCAGGGGCAGCCGGTTATCATTCAAGCGGGTGCGTCTATACCAGGGCAGCGGTTAGCCGCTCGAACAGCCGAAGTCGTTTTCACCCATTGGGATAACATTGAAGAATCCAAACGATATTATCAAGAATTAAAATCGTCTTTAATGGATTTTGGAAGAAGCGTGGAAGAGCTCCACATCCTTCACGGCATTTCCCCTATTATCGGAGAAACCGAGGAAATTGCCATTCAAAAATACAATAAACTCCAAAGTCTCGTCGACCCTTATGAGAGTTTGAAATTCGTTTCTGGTTATATGGGCAACGTAGATTTTTCAAAATATTCTTTAGATACACCAGCGAAGGATGTTGAATTTCCATCAGTAAATAGCATACAAAGTAACTTTAATGAAATGAAGAAAATTATTGGTGAAGAGGACATAAAAGTGGGTGAATTATATGCGAGATTTTTCAGTCCTGCCAGACGAGATAGATTTGTCGGTACACCAACACAAGTAGCTGATGAAATGGAGGTATGGTTTACTGAAAAAGCTGCAGATGGCTTTATGCTTCAATTTCCACTGTTACCAGGCGACTTAGAGGATTTCGTCGAGAAGGTTGTTCCAATTTTACAGGAGAGGGGTTTGTTCCGTTTGGACTATGAAGGAGACACTCTCCGTGATCACCTTGGATTAAAGAAACCAAAAAATCGCTTTGTTAATGAAGAAATAGCAAATTATTTGGAATAAGGGTTATCTCGCATTTTCATTAGAAGCCATTAAATTCATATATATGGTGAGGACAAAGGAATGAGGGACATAGGAGAAATCCCAGTCCCTCAAATTCTTTTCTCCTATCCATATACATAAATGTTTCTTGCTAATAAGCTAGTTAAGTTTAGCCTTTTCCTGCTTGGAATCCTGGATATTTGGTCATTCCGCCGTCAGCATATAAGGTCATGCCCGTTACGTAGCTTGATTCAGCGGAAGCTAACCAAGCAGCACAAGCGGCAATTTGTTCCGGTTTTCCGATATATCCCATCGGAATCAGGTCGATGACTTCTTGTTTAGCTTTTGGGTCATTGAATTTTTCGGCATTGATTGGTGTGTCGATTGCGCCAGGAGAAATATTATTAATGCGAATCCCCTTAGGGGCATATTCAAGTGCAAGGGTTTCTGTCATCATCTTCACTCCACCCTTACTTGCTGCATAGTGGACAAAATGAGGCCAAGGAATCCGGTCATGAACGGAAGACATGTTAATGATATTCCCCTTAATACCATGATCAAGCATATAACTGATGGCTTCCCTGCTAGCCAGGAACATACCCGTTAGATTTACATCGATGACTTTCTGCCAATCTTCAAGTGTCAATTTTTCACTTGGCACTTCATTTTCAATACCGGCATTGTTGATCATGATGTCGATTGTACCAAAGGTGTCCACAGCGAATGAAAGCAATTTCTTCACATCCGCTTCCTTTGAAACGTCTCCTTGAATGGCTGCGGCTTTCCCGCCGGCAGCTTCAATCGTCTTGATGATTTCCTTATGGTCGCCATTTTCAGTGTGATAATTCAATACGACATGTGCTTTTTCTTTACCGAACCTTTCGGCCATGGCTTTTCCTAACCCTTTTGCCGCCCCAGTGATCACGACTACTTTTTTCTCTAAATCTTCATACATCAATTATCTCTCCTTTGACTATTCTTTTGTAAAGCCGATCATGATTGCGCCAGTAATTACGAGTACACATCCGATGATGACGAAGGCCATTTGCTTTTTGGACTTTTTCTCTCCTAAAAGAAAGATGCCGCCTAAAGTCGAAATGACGATTCCCATTTGGGAAAATGAGAAAGCGATGGCAACGCCCACTTTTGGATTAGCGAGCAGGAGACCGATATTGCCGATTGCCCACATGATTCCAGTTAGAATATTTCGTCCGGCATACTTATTAAACGGTTTATGTTTGATGGAAAGGAGCAGGGCAGCTAGGAACATGCCAATTGCTTGAGGCAGGATCGCCGACCATCCGTCAACTTCATTCCATCTGACTACAATGACATATGTAACATAACCCACTGTTGAAATGGCAAGATAAAAAATCCCTTTTTTCATGCTACCTGCTTTTTTGTTATCACCATCGCCGTAGCTCGTCAGCAAGACACCTGTAATCAAACAGATTATTGCAACAATGCCGATGATGACTGTAATCCTGTCATTCCATTCCCTGAAAATGATAACCGCAAAGAATGTATTTCCTAGAATTTGCAGTCCTGTTGAGATTGGAACGGTTTTCGATACCCCGATTTCCTTGACGCTATTGAATTGAAATAACTGCCCGAATGCCCAGCCTATCCCGGAAATGATGCCGACAATCCACACTAGACTGTTCCATTCCGGCGGATTGATGAAAGACATCATGATGGCGAACAGTAATGACCCGATTGTAATGCCAAGCGTTTGATTATAAGAGTTGCCTCCGAGTTTTTCGGAAACAAGCACTAAGCTGCCCCATGTCAATGCAGGGAGTAGCGCAAAGAGAAAACCTTCCACAAAATTTCATCTCCTAAACTAAAAAACAATGTTTTAATAAATATAAAATAGGTAGTTACCAAGCTATTGAATGTATTTAGAGTTTTCCCTCTACACGGGAAAGAAAACATGGTTTTAATTTACCAATTTGTTATTTTATTTTTCAGTGTGGAAACAATGAAATAATAATTGGTTTATGGTACTTTTAATGTAAAAATAGTTAGGAGAAATAGTATGACGACACTGAATGAATGGTTTGAAAAGGGGATTCCTGCTAAAGAATTTGTATCTTCGATGAAAGTTCATAAAGAAAACGTACAATCGATTCAGGAGGGCTTTTCCATTTCTGCAGAGGACCAAGGGTTCTTTGATGCATTAAAGACGAAGGAACTTAGAGCCATTGTCATTACTGAAGACTGGTGCGGAGACGCGATGATGAATATTCCTATATTGCTGAATATATCTGAAGCGGCAAATATTGAAACTCGCATGGTTTTACGAGATCAAAATCTTGAACTGATGGATCAATACTTAACGAATGGAACAGCGCGTTCGATCCCCATCTTTATATTCATTGATAAGAATGGTGAAGAAAAAGCTGTTTGGGGACCTCGTGCACCAAAGGTACAAGAGTATGTAATGGAGTTGAGGTCTGACCTGCCTGCCAAGGATGATGAACGTTTCGAGGCAGAGCAAAAAGAAGTTATTAAAAAGATAACAGCAGCTTTTTCCGAAGAAAAGCATCTATGGGACGAAGTATACAGCAGTATCAAGGAAGCTTTGGGGGGAATTTGAATTTTAAGGATGACTCTTGCTGCTGCCAACGGATAGCTTCATTTTTGACCTGATAATTGCCGTCAAGCAGATAAAAAATGTAGGGTTTCTTCCATAATGAAGGAGCTGTTCCAAGGTCATGGCACCATGGTTTTGGAACAGCTTTTTCATTTTTTATGATTCTGGAATAATTGTAACGCCGATTGTTCGAATAGGAGAGTCTTGTTTAGCACTTTGATTCGTAGCTTTGTAGTATTTTAACATTAAATCGTTCAATTCATTTTGGAAGTTAATAAAGCTTTCATCATCAAGCTTTAGTTCTAAAAGGGAAAAGGTTGAACCATCCTCTGCGCAGTCTCTTTCTTCTAATTTATTAAGATAGTTTTGATATTGAGTCATAAGGGATAATTGATAATAAGAAAAATAATTCACCTTTTTCTCATTAGAAGATTTTTTCCATTCTTCCCCGCTAAGTCGCGCTTCTTCTTCATTTAAAACATAGTATTTTTCGGAAACGGATCTCACCTTTTTCTCTTTTACAATGCGAATGACCCCTGAATCCAACAGAACCTGTATATGTCTATATAATGTTGCTTGGGGTACATCTTTAATGACTTTTAACATTTCCAATGGTGTTAAGCCATTTTCCCTGTTTCTCATTAAAGCTTGGGTAATCTTTATTCTTACAGGATGCATTAAAATTTCAGCTTTATTAATCATCTTATTCTCCTCACATTGGAAATTATAACTGGATAAGTTTCAATCAATTTTAATGTTGACCATGAATAATAAGTTTAATTCATCATATATTGTAATGTTTGAATCATTTTCATTTATAAAAATGACACGGTTTGAAAAATAATAATACAGAAATATTTTTTCGAAGTAAATAATAAGCCTTTTCAAATAAGTGTAAAAAAATAATGTCTTCATGAAAAAAATTTAATAAATAACACTATATTTTTATTATTATTCATTGTGATAATATTATCATTATAAATAACAATAAAAACTAAAACAATATTTTATTAAAGAAAAAAATAGGTGCAAAATTCCATTTTTCATGTTATCATTATCGATAATGATAATAATATTTCGTTTTCAAAGGAGTGGTATATATGGAATTGCATTATGGGTGGAACGAATTGAAAGATATTGATTTCATGTCTATTCTGCCGATTATTTTACCGGTAATTGCTATTGGAATGATTTTAGTGCTTATAGCATTAATTGATTTATACAGAAATCGAAAGACGAGGAAAAATGTTTTATTGTGGACACTCATCATTATTTTTGCAAATACTATCGGTCCAATTCTGTACTTCGTTATTGGTAGAAAGGACAGTGAAAGAATATGAAATTAGAGATTAAAAATGTTACAAAAAAATTCAAAGAAAAAACAGCGGTCAATAATTTTTCAATGGAACTGCAATCAGGGGAATGTGTTGGATTGATAGGGCCAAATGGGGCTGGTAAATCGACACTAATAAAAGTGATTTCAGATATTATAGATCCAAGTATGGGAGAAGTATTGCTTGATGGTAAGAAAATTTCAAAAATGAAAAAGGAAATAGGCTATTTACCACAATACCCAAACTTCTTTCAATGGATGACTGCCAAAGAAACCCTCACTTTCATGGGGCAGCTCTCAGGTATCAAGAGGGAAGAATTATTAAGCGGCATTCCAGAGATATTGTCGAAAGTGGGGTTGAGCGGGGAAGAGAATTCCAAGGTGCGGACTTTTTCTGGCGGAATGAAACAAAGGCTTGGAATTGCACAGGCGCTGTTACATAAACCAGCATTGATTGTCATGGATGAACCGGTTTCTGCATTGGATCCAATCGGCCGGAGAGAAGTGTTAAATATAATAAAAGAAATAAAGAAAGATACGACAATTTTATTATCGACACATATATTAAGCGATGCAGAAGAAATATGTGAGAGATTTGTCATTATAAAGAGTGGGGAAAAAATTGAAGATACAACAATGTCAGAATTACTAAACAGGAATAGCGGAAACAAAATTAATGTCGACATAACCTCTAAAAGTCAAAAATGGATTGAAAACGTTAAAAGCTTGAACTTTGTAAAAAGTGTAGAGGTAATGGGAAATAAATTGAAGATAGAAGTGGAAAATATTGAGTCAAACAAGAATATGTTACTGGCGAATGCGCTGGAGCATAATGTTGATCTTGTAAGGTTCGAAATAGATAACGATACATTGGAAGAGATATTTTTAAAATTGGTGGTAGAAGAATGAATAATTTTACCGTTTTAGCGAAAAAGGAATTTGTTCAGATGGTACGTGAATTTAAAGTGATTTGGCTTCCACTTGCATTTATTTTTTTAGGGATAACTCAACCGGTTGTAAGCTATTATTTACCTTCAATATTAGAAGCTCTGGGTGGGGGCCAAGGTATCACCATTGATCCAAGCATGGCTGCCCAAACAGGCGGCGAAGTTCTTGCTAGTACATTAGGGTCTCAATTTGATCAGCTCGGAGTCATGATCATCATCGTTTCCATGATGGGGGTCGTACAATCTGATAAAGCAAATGGGATGCTGGCTTTCATTCTTACAAGGCCCGTGACGGTTGTATCTTATATAAGTGGGAAAATCATTTCCAATTATCTGTTTGTTGCCTGCAGTGTAGCATTAGGATACTTGGTTTCATATCTGTATGCAGTTTTTTTGTTTACGAGTGTTGATTTTGTGAATTTAATAGTGGCTTTGTTGTTCTATCTGCTGTGGATTTTATTTATCGTTTCATTCACGACGATGATCAGTACCATTTTTAATAGTCAGGGCATCATTGCATTAATTTCGATAGTATTTCTTCTCGGCTGCAGAATGATAGTTGGTTTAAGCCCGGTTATAGATAATGTGAATCCAGCAAGCATGAGTAAATATGCGATGGAAGTATTGATTTTAGGTACCGTCAATACACAGGCGATTTGGGGTGCATTAGCGGCACTTGAATTGACGGCACTAACGATATTGGTAACGAACATATGGATTTCAAAAAAGAAATTCCATAACGAATAAGTTAGGGTATGAAAGAAAAATATATCGACGAAATCTACAGTTATATCTCCGAAAATAAAAATATATCGACGAAATCTACAGTTATATCGACGATTGAAATGAAAAAGGACTGATTTTTAATTCAGTCCTTTTTAAATATGGGAATGTGGAAATTTCAATCCGTTCCGTGAGTCCATACATATCGGACAGAATCATTAAATGAGAAACATCGCGACTATCGTAGTGACTGTTAAACCAATGGTTACCGGCAGCAAATTCCTTCGAGCAAGTTCAAAGGGACTGACGTTACAGATTGCAGCGGCTGGTATCAGTGCCCATGGAATCAGGGTACCTCCGCCGACCCAAATCGCGGTTATTTGCCCAAGTGCGGTCAATGTGGCGGTTCCGCTTCCGATTGCCGTTCCAAATAGTTTGGCGACCGATCCGGCTAAAGAAATGCCTGAGAATCCCGATCCATCCAATCCAGTGATGGCACCAATTCCCGTTAATGTGACAGCGGCTATTTCTTTCGTTAAAGGAACGGAGGCCGCTAATGCGGCACCGAGGTCATTGACGATGCCGAGGGATGTTTTTGGTAAATAGTCCCCGATGATCTGATTGAATCCAGAATCACCTAAATAGAAGAATGCAGCGATTGGTATGACTGGTCCGAATACTTTGAAGCCAAATTGAAAACCCTGAATTAAATAGGCCGTTGATTTTTCAAGTCCTTGTTGTTTATGTGCGGCAAGGGATAAAATCAGCAAAATGAAAACGGCTGTACCGCCAACCAACGCCGTTGCATCTCCGCCTTGGAGCTTCAAAATCGACAATGCCACAACATCCAACAGAAAGGCGATCGGAATGAAAACGGCAAAAAACTTCTTTTGTCCCAGTGTGAGCAGATCTTCACTGATTGTTTGATCTTGGACGATTCCCTCATTATCCGCCGCCTTGATTCTTCCAAGTTTCATATCCCGCTTTAAAAGGAGAAAGGCGGAAAGGGTGGTAACGACCCCCATTGTAATGACAAGGGGAATACTCGCGGCGATGACATCACCGACTGGTATTGAAGCGGCATCCGCAGTTAGTTTAGGTGCAGCTTGAATGATGAAGTCCCCTGATAATGCTATTCCGTGACCAAAAAGGTTCATCGCCATCGCCACGCCTAACGCAGGTAAACCAGCCCGTAATGCAACAGGGAGCAAAACAGCCCCGAGTAAGGCAACGGCCGGTGATGGCCAGAAAAACCAGGATATGATCATCATGACGATCCCGATTACCCAAAAGGCAAGTGTAGGATTTTTAATGAATTTAGCAAACGGTGCAATCATGACATCATTAATGCCGGACTTCGTTAAAACCGTGCTCATGGCAACTATGATGGAAATGATTAATATCGTGGACATTAATTCCGTGATTGCGAAAATGAAGCTGTTGAATATCCCGCTTATGGAGGATGCTAAACTGCCTGTAGCCACTAAAGCCAAAAGGAAAATACCAATTATGCAGATGAGGGTAGTATCACGACGTTTTACCATAAACCCGATTATCAATGCAATGAATATAACATAAATCCAATGGAGTGCCGTTAATTCCATCTCCATGATCCGTCCCCCTCATATATATGCCTAGTTACAGATTATGAAGGAGGTACGGGGTGGTGAGTTGTTTCATAAATTTAAAGGCTTATCTTTTTTTTAGATGTCACGATCATTCGCGGAATCTACTAAAATAAAAGAGGACGGAATAAAACCGTTCCTCTTTTATTTGTCATCAGATAAGTTGATTATTGACTAGAAAAAGCTTGAAAAGGAGCAAAGCGTACTCAACAGTCATATCTTCTTCTTTTATATGATATTCTCCCACTATAAGACCGAACTCTCCGGATTTCTGGTAATTCTCCTCGTCTATTTGTAAGTTGTGAAAAATTTCCAAGAAACATCCACCACCACCCGAACCCTCTAATATGTAGGATTAAGATTCTAGTTGAAAGGGGCTTTTAGTTTTCTAATCTACATTTTTGTATTGTTGTTTTTCGATACAAAACAAAATACGGCTATTAATAATAGGATGACTGGAAAAATAAAAAAGCTTCCATTATATTTTATTGAATGATCGACTTTTAAACCATACAAATAAATGAATAGTATAAAAGAAACAGACAATGCTATAGTGCCAGTTAAAAATTTCATAAGAATACTCCTTTTGTACCAATTTGTATTTAAAAAAATGTATACTTGGATTATACAGAATATTATGGAAAAAGGGGAGGGTGTTAAAAATGATAATTAATAACCGAAAGTTTTACTTCCAACTTCTTAGTATTTTGAGTCTGTTTATTTTATTGATTAGTTCTGCGAATTTATCCAAGGTTACAGCAGACTCTGAAGAAGATTCTAATGTTGAATTAGAAGGAGCGAATGTAGAAACTAACAGTGGACACTCCGTACAACTTAACAAAAGATGATGGGACATTAATTTTTTTTGATACAGAAGAAGATTACAGTGAATATTTAAATTTTAAGAATCAAAATATCGTTTCTAGGTGCGCAACATGTAATAAAACTACAACAACAACAATTACTACTAATACAACAAGAGAAAAATGGGTAAACTACCACCCTCTAACAAATGCTTGGGTTAAAGCAAGTAGTTATACTATTTCCCGTGGAAAATCTTATACTATTTCTGGTTCTTATAGTTATGGTGGGTTTAATGTGGGCGTTAGCATATCACATAACACTTCAGTTTCTGCAACAATCTCAACTAATTCAAAAAAATATAGTAGATTAGGTGTATGGTCAGATATTACTTTCAAGAGATTTAAACACGTAGTAAAAAATCCTACTGGAAAGATTATAAATACTTATTATTCAAATACTGCACATGGTGTAGGTGCTCCTTATATAAAAGTTAAATATAAATAAGATATAATCAATTAAGTTTAATCTACTTTAAATTCTAGAGATGCACTTTAATTGAAAAGATTCTTTTGCATGCAATCCCCACGCCCAAGCCAGTTAAACCGGCCCGTAAAACAACGGGAAGAGAGAACAGGCCAAAGTGAGTTGTTTCATGAATTTAAACGCTTATCTTCTTTATTTTCAACATTACTTCAAGTATTCTTAATTTGAATAGTAACTACTGTAAATGAGGGATAAGCCGTGAAGGAAATATATAGTGATGTCATACAATTTCGGGGTACACATTATGAGTTTGGATACATGCAAGGGGAGGAATTAAAAGATTCACTAACGGTAAAAAATCGTGAAGATCAGTGGAAGATCCGGCAGCCTCGGTTTACGGTTGAAGAGGAAGAGGTCAAGAAGGCGATTACACAATTTGCCCCTGGAGTTTGGGAGGAATTACTGGGGTTGCAAGATGCGCTTAAATGGCCAATTGAACGCGTGTTGCAGGAGTTCGGGGGATACCGTTTGGATTATGTTCGGTCGGGGTGCTCCATCATGACAGGCGATGATTATCTGATTCGCAATTATGATTACCATCCAAAGACATATGAAGGGCGCTATGTCTTATTCCAGCCAAGCGATCGAGGGTATTCAAGCATCGGCCCGAGTCAGCGAGGGACTGGCCGGATGGATGGAATGAACGAAAAAGGTTTGGTGATAGGCTATAACTTCATGAATCGCAAGAACCCTGGTGATGGGTTCATTTGTTGCATGATTGGCAGGCTGATTGTTGAATCTTGTGCGAACGTTCAGGAAGCGGTCGCGATGTTGAAGGAAATCCCGCATCGTCATTCTTTCACTTACGTCGTCTATGATAAAAGCGGAAGTACCTATATTGTGGAAACCTCTCCGAGAAATGTAGAGGTGCGCACGTCAAATGCCTGTACCAATCATTTTGAAATCATGAAACATGAAAATCGTAACCATCTTATCGATTCGAAACGCCGATTGGAAATTATACAAGATCATGAAGGGAACCTTTCATCTGCCTACGATGCTTATAGGTTGTTTAATGATACCAATCAAGGCGTCTTCTCGGATTTATATAGCAGCTGGGCGGGAACGATTCATACATCCGCTTATTTACCTAAGGAGATGAAAACCTGGATCGCTTTGGGTGGGAACCAGGAGCCGACTTCAATAGATTTTGCGAAATGGCTCGAAGGGGAAGATGTTGAGTTAGAACGAATCAAAGGTGTAATTGATACGGATATTCCCTTCGTGCACATGGATGAGGGAGCGAATTGGTTTCGGAATTGAACGTCTTTAAGTAAAGTTGAACCCCTTACGTTGTTAACAGGCCCAATCCTTGGATTGGGCTTTTGCAAGTTTAATTTTAGGAAACGGTTCCTGGTACTATTTATTAGTGGATCTTCCAGTAATATAATATGATAGAGTAACATATTTTGGATTGGGGACAAGAAGCTGGAAGTCTGTTTGTGTGTCGTTCTTGTACAATGAATGAATAAGGGGATGAGCGAATGTTTTCGACAGCTATTGGTTGGTTTCGGTTTATTACAATAATTGAGGGAATTTCATATGTTCTATTGCTTGCCATTGGTATGCCCATTAAGTACATATTGGATATTGGGGAAGCAACACTCATTTTGGGCAGCATCCATGGTTTCTTATTTGTCGTGTTTGGGCTTTTACTGCTCTATGTGAGCATTATATCAAAATGGTCCTTTTTAAAAATGGCGTTGATCTTCATCGTTTCATTCATCCCGTTTGGGAATTTTGTAATCGATCGCAGGCTATTGAAGCAAAGTTAAATGATAAGGGGCATGCTCTAATATCGTAATTATTAAGTCCTTTGATGGTGTTTGAAAAATTCATAATGAAAAAACGTCTTCTTTTCAAAAGAAGGCGTTTTTTTATGGATTTAAGCTTGCTGTAAGGTTGGCATAACCATGCTGTAAGGATGGGCATGTAAAGTATAAGTATCAACAAAATTAAGAGGTGAAACAAATGGAACCATTATTAAAAGTGGATAATATAAAAAAAACTTATGGTAAATCAAGTGCTGCCTACACAGCGTTGGAAAATATATCTTTTGATATTCATGCAGGAGAGTTTGTAGGGATCATGGGACCTTCTGGGGCAGGGAAATCGACGTTGCTTAATATGTTAGCAACTATTGACTCGCCAACTGAAGGGGAAATTTATATGAATGATACGAGCATTCACGATATGAAGGGAGCTGACTTAACAGATTTCAGACGTGATAATCTCGGTTTCATCTTCCAGGATTACAATTTGCTCGACTCTTTGACTGTGAAGGAAAATATATTATTACCACTGGCGATTGCGAAAATTCCAGCGAAAGAAATTACTATCTTAGTGAATCGCATTGCAAAAGTATTTGGGATTGAGGATTTATTAGCTAAATATCCATACCAAATTTCCGGTGGCCAGAAGCAAAGAACAGCTGCAGCCAGAGCACTGGTGACAGAGCCGGCACTGATCCTGGCAGATGAGCCAACAGGTGCACTTGACTCAAAATCTGCGACAGGTCTGCTCGAAAGTTTAAGTGAACTGAATGAAAATAATAATTCCACCATTATGATGGTGACGCATGATGCTTATGCCGCAAGCTTCTGCAGGCGCATTATTTTCATCAAGGATGGTACGCTTTCAACAGAAATTTACCGTCGTGGCAAAACACGTAAAGCTTTCTTCCAAGAGATTTTGGATGTCCTTGCAACAATTGGAGGTGAGGTAGATGACGTTATTTAGTCTAGCGAGAAAAAATATTGCACGAAACCTCTCCCAATATTTTTTATATATCGCATCGATGGTTTTTAGCATTATCATCTACTTCACATTTGTAACATTAAAATATAGCGACACAGTTGCAGAACAAACGGCTTCATCACAAAAATTAGGTTCATTAATGAGTGGTGCGGCAGTCATCCTGATTTTCTTCGTTGCCATTTTCATTGCCTATTCAAATTCATTCTTTATGAAAAAACGTAAAAAAGAAGTGGCATTATATGCATTGCTTGGCGTACGTAATCGTCAAATTGGTTTTATGCTCTTCTTTGAAAACCTATTGCTTGGTTTGGTTTCATTAGTTGTCGGGATTTTCCTTGGATTCCTTTGTTCAAAAGGATTCATGACGATTTTGATTTATTTAATGGGCTATGATGTCATAGCACCATTTACTTTTTCGGGATCTGCAGCATTGAACACCTCAATCGTATTTCTTATTATTTTCTTGGTGACATCATTCCAGGGTTATCGTTTAATTTATCAATTTAAACTAATTGATCTATTCCATGCATCGAAAAAAGGGGAAGCAGCCCCGAAGCCATCAATGATTGTAGCCATTCTGGGAATTTTCCTGATTGTCATGGGTTATTGGTTGGCGATGCAAGATCTTTTTACTTCTAAAGTGTGGGAAAAGGTCGGGTTTTTAATGACAGCACTCATTATATTGACAACAGTTATTGTCGGTACGTTTCTCTTGTTTCATAGCGTGACAGGCTTTGTGCTAGCCGTGATTAAGAAAAATGAAAAATGGCTATGGAAAGGCCTTCATTTAATGACGATCTCGCAACTGCTGTATCGCATTCGGGGTAATGCACGTACATTGACCGTAATTGCGGTGTTAAGTGCTACAACGGTAACGGCCGGCGGTGCGGTTTATGGTCTTTATTACAATGCAAATGACCAAGTTATGACCGTTGATCCGAATACCTTCATGTATCAGCTATCGGATGCAAAAAGCGATCAACAAGTGAGCGCTGTATTGTCAGATACAAAGTATGATGAAAATATTGAAGCGCTATCTGTCACATTTAATACGAAAGAATTAAACATGCCATCAGCATTCGATAGCTCTGATAAAAGGATTTACACGGTTATCGACGAAAAAACATATAACAAATTAGCGGAAGTTCAAGGCAAGGAAGCACTGCTTGTGAATAATGACAATGCAGTCATTTTGGATATTGGATATGACAAAAGGTTCTCACCTATATATAAGGACAAGACCATCACGACAGAAAACAACACGGCAATCACATTCCAAAGTTTTAAGACACAAACAGTTTTAAATGCCGGAACAGCAGGCATTGCAGTGGTAGTATCGAATGATCAATTTAAATCATTGCAAAAAGAAGGGGAATCCCTAAAATATCGTGTTATCGGTGTTGAACAAGCTTCCAAGGATTTATCAGAAAAAATTGCAAAACAATTACCTGAAGAAGCGCTATTTTCCAGTGCCCCTCAAGATTTCCAAACAAGTATCGAGGGTGTGGGCTCATTGCTCTTTATCGGAAGTTTTCTTGGTCTGGTTTTTTTAGCTGCAACAGGCAGTATCATTTACTTTAAAGTTCTAACTGAAGCAGAGGAAGATAAATCTCAATACAATATGCTTCATAAAATGGGCGTTAACGCAAAAGAAATGCGGAAATCCATTGCATCACAAGTATTCGTAATCTTTTTCGTACCACTGGCAGTGGGGTTATTACACAGTGCAGTTGCTTTAAAAGCCTTCTCGGGCTTATTGATGATGGAGCTGGCAAAACCTGTGTTGATCTGGATGATTGCTTATACGGTTATCTACGGTCTGTATTATTTCTTAACGGTAGCTTCCTATAATCGTATTATCACACAAAATAATAAAACAGAAGGATGATCGAGATGAAGAAATTTCTTATGGTAATTGGTATTTTATTTATACTGGGAGCGGCAGGAGTCTTCGCGCTTACTAAAATAGACTTAAACCGTATGAATGCCGATAATTATTATTTGCAAATTATAGAGGATGGGGTAAAACATGAAACCAAACTTGATGATGGTTCAGTGATGACCTACTATTCTTATAAACTGGACGCAAAGAATGCAGATGGTGAAACAATACCACTAGAATTCACGGCACAAAAAAATCTTCGGAAAGATGCTTACTTGAAGATGTACGTGAAAAATGGTGATGAAGTTTCGTCATATGATGAAGTGAAATTTGAGGAAATTCCAAAAAAGGCACAAACAAAATAAATAGGGAAGTAGGGCTGTCTCCAATAAGTAAGAGGAGTACAGCCCTTTTCCTGTTAAGTAATATGTGCATTATAAAAGGATGGTAATGGTGGTTCCCTTATTTTCAACGCTAGTCAAATCAAGTTTTCCATTATGAGCCAGAATGATGTCTCTTGCAATGGCCATACCTAGTCCAGTCCCATGTGTACTGGCAGTATTCGTACCTCGATAATAGCGTTCAAAAACCTGTTCTAAATCTTCGGAGGGAATACCGCGGCCATTATCGGTAATGGTAATTTTGGTATGAAGTTCCGATTCTAGACGAATATCATCAATTTGTATTTGCACAATGACATTTTCCTCATTGTGCACGAGTGCGTTGTAGATAAAGTTAAAAATCGCCCGCTTCAGTAATTTTTTATCCACTTTATGTTTTGCCATGTCCACATTTGCCTCAAATTCAACCTGTCGATCACCAAGTTGTGAATCATTTAAAAGCTCGATCGTCATTTCCCGAATAAACCCCACGATTTCTACATCTTCAAATTGCAAGGGGAGTCTTTGATTCCGCAAACGCATCGTTAAATTTAGGTCATCTAACAAATCTTTCATATAAGTGGACTGTCTATTAATAATGGATGAAAACTCATACAATTCCTGTGGTGTTAAATCTGTGGCGTTGTCTTTCATCAATTCTGTATACCCATGGATGGAAGCAAGTGGTGTCTTCATGTCATGTGAAACATTGCTAATCCATTCCTCACGCATTTTGTCGAGAAGATCACGTTCTTTCTCATACTGATCTAGCTTTACAGACAGTTCATTCATATTGTGAAATACATCTTCATAAACGCCTTTTGGTATGCTCATCTTTTTAAAACGTCTTTCACGAAGCTGCTGAATTCCTTCTATTAAAGTGTTAAGTGGTGTCGTTAATCTTTTACCAAATAATAGTCCAATGACTAGGGCAATAATGATATCCACGGTTAAAAACAGTAAAAGTATGATGTTGATGTAATTTAAAATGTGAACATAATTATAGGACAGTACATATCGGCCTATTCCTCGATCTTTAACCCCTACAAAATAGCTGAAATCATGAGCTTCGCCGGCAAAAACAGTCGTCTCTGCATCAATTTCTTTATACTTATACATTTGGACGATTTCAACAGGGGAATATACGGTTGGCAATTTTTGAGGTGTGTAATAGGCTGCGACTTGTTCACCCTTATCATTCAAAAATTGTATCCAGGCGTTTGTGTTCCGCAGTTTTTCCAGTCCTTCTTCATTTACCATTGGTTTGCCATCTATTAGCTCTACATATTGTGAAAAAGATCGGCTAAAGTTTTCCGCAGATTCCTCTTCCGTGTCGAAATGAACAAAGAGTAAGCTTAAGAGTAAAATTGTATTTACAATCCCTACGATTACAACTATTGTCACAACGGATCCTAAAAAGCGCCGTGTCAATTTCCACTTCATCTTGTTTCACCCCTTGGTTTGTAATTTATAACCAAGCCCTTTAACGGTTATTAAAAACAAAGGCTTTGAAGGATCCACCTCGATTTTTTCGCGTAAACGGCGAATATGTACCATCACTGTATTATCAGAGCCAAAGAAATCATCACCCCACACATGTTCAAACAAAGTCTCCTTGCTCAAGATCTGATTCGGGTGATGCATAAAACAGCTCATCAGCCCGATTTCTTTAGCTGTGAGCTCGATTGTGTTGCCATCCTTTTTCACTTCATTTTCATTGGCACTAAGCTCAAAAGGACCAACTTGTAATTTTTTCGGAGCCGCTTTGTCCTCTGAAAAGCCAGCACGTCTCAGCTGTGCCTTTACTCGATAGGCAACTTCTTTCGGACTGAAAGGTTTGGTAATATAATCATCCCCGCCTATTGCCAATCCTAAAAGCTTATCAATTTCCTCATCCTTTGCGGACAAAAATAAAATCGGAACATTGGACACTTCACGAATTTGCTTGCATAAATCATATCCTTCACCATCTGGAAGCATAATATCTAGCAAGACTAGTGCAGGATTGAATTCCTGAAACTTTGCCCATCCATCGGCAATCGTCCCTGCCGTAATAATATTTTGAATACCTTCCTTATGTAAAACTGTCTCCATGAGACGTGCTAAATCTTCTTCATCGTCAATAATTAAAATACACTGACCATTTGACATTCTTCTACCTCCCAAACATCAATCATACCCTACAGTATAGAGTACCCTTCAGCAAAAAATAAGGGAAAGTGAAAGATATTTCTTATAAGTAATGAATTTTGGCATCCATTCCATAAGTTTCACGAAACACGTAAATGAAAATGTACTGTAAGGATCAGGGACCCCGATGCCTGATCTCTATTTAGTTTAGGAGGTTTCTTTTCATTTGGGGAGAAAGAAGATGGCTCTTCATACTGATTTGGTAAAGGTTGTATGATAAACTGTTTAAAGTATTGCTAGGCAGTTCATGCTAAGTATTATGATTCAGGACGTCGTTCCTGTACTTTAAAACAAAAACTTTCTAAAAAATGTACTCAACGAATGTGGAAGAATAAAAGGAGAAAAAAATAATGGAAACAAAAAAGGTGTTACCCGTTCTTTTTTTAGTGATGTTTTTAGTCATGGTCGGATTTGGGATCATCATTCCCGTCATTCCGTTCCTCGCTGAAAAGGTTGGCGGCAGTCCTACTGAGCTTGGTCTTTTAATGGCTGTTTATTCGTTAATGCAATTATTTTTTGCCCCGATGTGGGGACGTATATCTGATCGGATAGGACGTAAGCCTGTCATGATAATCGGGATTGCTGGATTGGCCCTTTCATTTTTCATCATGGCCTCGGCAGATTCTTTATGGGTATTATTTGTAGCCAGGATCGTTGGCGGGATTTTGTCATCGGCAAACATGCCAACCGCAATGGCGTATGTGGCTGATATCACGACGCCGGAAGATCGGGGAAAAGGGATGGGAATCATCGGTGCTGCTACAGGGCTAGGGTTCATCTTTGGTCCGGCGATTGGTGGGATATTCTCCAAATCAAGTTTGAATTTACCTTTTTACATTGCTGGAATTTCCTCTTTGATCACACTAATCTTAGTGATTGCGATACTGAAGGAATCACATACGGTTGAAAAGAGGGCCCAACAGTCTAAAAATAAAGAGTCCATGTGGACAGCCTTTAAAGGGCCACTTACCACCATGTTCATCCTACAATTGATCGTCACGCTTTCAATGGCGGGACTCGAAACGACTTTTGCCTATTTTGCAGCAAAAAAAGCTGATATCACTCTTGTTCAATTAGGCTATATCTTTATGATCATGGGATTTGGCAGTGCGATTGTTCAAGGTGGATTAGTGGGTAGGATGACTAAGAAATACGGGGAAGGCGCGGTTATCCGAGTAGGAATCATCGTATCGGCAGTTGGTTTCATTCTCATCCTGTTTTCTACCGGTTTCTGGACATCTGCGGTCTTCCTAACGATTTTTGGAGTGGGTAATGGGTTCATCCGACCTGCAATTTCGGCCTTGCTGACCAAAAGTTCCATGTCGGGGCATGGAAGTGTCACTGGACTGCTTTCTTCCTTCGACTCGTTCGGCAGGATTGCAGGCCCTCCGATAGGCGGTTGGTTATTTTCGATTTCAATAGATTTGCCATTTATATCTGGAGCGATCCTTTCCGTTTTTGCTTTGATTCTTTTTCAGCTTTACCATGCAAGGACAAGGACTAAACAGGTCCAAGCCTCTCATTAATCTAATGAAAAAAACCCCCCATTTTTCAAAAAATGGGGGGCAGGGACGGTGCTTGAAAAAGCATCGTTTTTTATTGGATCATATTGAGGAACTTGCGTGTACGTGCTTCTTTAGGGTTTGTGAAAATTTGTTCGGGTGTTCCCCGTTCCATTATTTTTCCTTCATCCATGAAAATGACTTCGTCGGCGACCTCACGGGCGAAACGCATTTCATGGGTTACTACGATCATTGTCATGCCTTCTTCTTTCGCCAGGTCTTTCATCACCTGTAACACGTCTCCAACTAGTTCAGGATCTAGAGCGGAAGTGGGTTCATCGAATAGCATGACCTTAGGTTCCATGGCCAGCGCCCTTGCAATGCCGACTCGTTGCTGCTGTCCGCCGGACAATTGAAAAGGATAAAAATCGATTTTTTCACCTAAGCCCACTTTTGTAAGCAGGGCAGCAGCCGTTTCTTTCGCTTCATGTTTGGCTATATTTTTTACGATGATGGGGCCTTCCATTACATTTTCCACAGCTGTCTTGTGGGGGAAGAGATTATAGCTTTGGAAAACCATCCCTGTCAAGCCGCGAAAAGATGTAATCGATTTTTTTCTAACGGTTTTTTTGAAGTCCATTACGGTTTGATCGATTTCAATCGTCCCGTCCGTTGGCACCTCAAGGAGATTCAAACACCGAAGAAAGGTTGTTTTACCTGAACCCGAAGGACCGATCAATACAATGACTTTACCTTGCTCCACTTCCAAATCGATGCCCTTTAAAACTTCAAGGTCACCAAACGATTTATGAAGATTCTTAATGTTGATCATTTTAAAATCCCCTTTAACTACTACTGCGGTTCTTATTTTGCTACATAACGATTGAGTCTGTCTTCTAAACTTCCTTGAATGAAGGATAAAATGGTACACAAAATCCAATATAAAGCAGCCGCTTCCATGTAAAGTAGTAGAAATTCATAGTTTTTTGCAGCGATCTCCTGAGCTTTACGGAATAATTCCGTTACAAGAATGAGTGATGCAAGCGATGTATCTTTTAAAAGGCTAATGAACGTGTTTGATAATGGGGGAACGGATACACGCGCTGCTTGCGGCAAGACAATCCGCTTTAAAGCTTGGGTATATGACATCCCGATCGAATAGCCCGCTTCCCATTGTCCTTTAGGTATGGATAAAATGGCCGCTCTTATAATTTCAGAAGCGTATGCTCCAACACTTAATGAGAATCCGATAATAGCCGATATAAAAGGACTGATGGTTACACCTAAATTTGGAAGTCCATAGAAAATGATAAATAATTGCACAAGTAATGGTGTCCCGCGGATGATTGACACATATACTCGCGCAATTATTTGAAAGATCCTAATGGAAGATAATCTAGCTAATGCTGTGAGTACAGCGAGAATAAGGCCGAGAACAAATGAAATTAGCGTTAGTGGAATTGTATATTGAATAGCTCCCTCTATCATCGGATAGAGGGAGGTTTGAGCGATGGAAACAAGCTGGTCCATACGCTCGGGGTCGGTGAAAATATTACTTAGGAGAAACATCTTCACCAAACCATTTATCCGAGATTTTTGCGTACGTGCCGTCGTCTTTCATTGCTTTTAATGCTTTGTTTACTTCTTCCACTAATTTGCCGCTGTCTTTTCTGAACATTAAACCACTGGCGACTCCGCTTTCTTCCTCATCAGCGACTTTGATAGGTGCATCAGGGTGTTGCTTTTTATAATCAAGGTACGACAATTTGTCATTGATCGTCGCATCTACACGTTTAGAACCAATAAGCTGTACAGATTGAGAAAATCCTTCAATACCGGTAACTTCAGCACCATGTGATTTAGCTAGATCATTGTAGTTACTCGTTAAAGATTGTGCAGAGGTCTTACCTTTCAAATCATCAAAGGATTTAATATCCGAATTGTCTTTGTGTACAAGCAATACGGCTCCGGATTGAATATATGGGTCAGAGAAATCATATTTTTTTTGACGGTCTTCATCGATGCCCACTTGGTTTGCGATCATATCAAAACGTTTAGCATCCAATCCTGCAAACATGCCGTCCCATTGTGTTTCCTTGAATTCAGCTTTCACTCCAAGGCGTTTTGCCACTTCTTTAGCAATTTCAACATCAAACCCCGTTAGTTTATCTGAATCATCGTGGAATGTGAAAGGAGGGTATGTACCTTCTGTTCCAACTGTTAATACGCCATCGTTTTTAACTTTATCATATAGATTTTCTTGTGAAGAAGATTTATTGTCGGTATCGTTTGCCTCATTTTTTGTATTGGTACCACAAGCGGTAAGTACAACCGTGAAAGCTAACAATATCGATAAAAGTGCAACCATTTTTTTCATTTGGGTAAACCTCCTAGTAATCTGATAGGGATTGATACTCTGTGATACTATACAAGAAAAGGAAAAAAGTCAATGAAAATAACTTATATGATTAGTGTTAATGAAACTTGGTGAATTATACGGATTTTCACGCATTGAAGTGAAATAATACTAAAAGAAAGATAATCGTTATCCGAGGAAGGATTTTAAAGAAAGGGAAGGGATCATTAAGAATCTAAGGGGACAAAAAGCCCCTCATCCACGTCGATTATTAACTAAGTGGATGAGAGGCTTTTTTTGGACCGTCCAGAACTATTGCAGAATATTAATTAACTTAGTGTTTATCATGATTTTTATCCTCTACGCTGACGAAAATAGGGTTCGAATAGAACCAAAGGTCTTTATAGTTACGTTTGTTTATTTCTGAAAAACGCGTTTCGTTATCCTCGATTTCAGTCTTTGTATCAATCAGCGGTTCACCGTCAATCGTTTCTCCAGAGACATTTACCCCTAGATTCGTCCCTCGCAAACGGAAATATTGATCCTTATTCGCTTTGACTTTGTAAGTGATGGCATGAAAACCGTCGCCATCGGTTTTCCAGTCTTTACTTGTAAAGCGTTTAACCACTTTTGTCGTATCATTGGTAGCTTTATTATAAGCAGGTGTTCCAGGCATTGCTTTTCCAGTTACTTCCCCGGAAATTAAATCCACGTGATCCACCTTAACGGGGTCCCCGTTGTTGTTCTTTTTGGGGCTCTTAAATCGGATGGTAATCTTGACCTTCTGTCCTTCCTTCACTTTAAGTTCCCCGCCCATATCTGCCTTGTTGTTTCCGTTTTCAGCTTGGAAATCAAGGGCATCGATCAAGTCACCAAAAACGGAGAAGGATTTTCCAGATCGCATTCCATTAAGGACGGATTGCATCGATGAACCATTTACCCATGTGTAATTTTTCGAATATTCTCCTGGCCAGTAACCGCTGGAGTATAGCCGGTTTTCACTGATTTCAAAATGGGAGTCCGAATTGGAAAAGGTCCAGAACTTACGACCTTCCCCAAGAAGCGCATCCCATGCCCCTCCTACCTTAGCAAGCATGTAATCGGAACCGCCATAGGTCCGATTTTCGGGTGTTGTCAGATTTAAACCGCCTCTATCTGGCTCCATCTGGTTACCTGGCATACCTTCAAATCCGAACATGACATTCGGGGCGATATTGTTGAAGTCGCGAAAATCAGATATGTTGTACACCTTTTTTCTTGATGGGTGGTTCAATATGGCATAACTTGTATTCTTATAATTTTTCTCAAGCCATACCAATGCTGTTCGAGCATCCCCGGGTGTCTTATTGGCTCTTTGATCCTGTGCTTTCCAGACGTCTACATCCACAGGATCAAACATCTTTTCATCCTGGTTGGTGAACAGATATTCAAATTGATTGCCAGCTTTCAGACTTTTAGGTGATCCCGGCTGATCTCCCAAAATGCCTATGCCGACGTGCTCGTATTTGGGCATGTCCCATTCAAAGCCTGAAAAGATGACTTTATTTTTAAATTTTCCCTCTTTTTGAAGTTGTTCCATTTTCGGGGCTTGATATTGAATGATTCCCTGAGATAGCGGTATCGGCCCGCCCGGAATCAAATTTCCCTCATCATCCCTTGAAGACATCCTCAAGTGGTCGGAAATTCCCATCCAATCCATGCCGTACTTTTCAAATGCGTTATTTAGCAAGCTTTCAAGGCTCTGTGATCCCTCGGCATCATCTGACTGAGTGGTATGGGCATGATATTCGCCCTTTATCCATCTGCCTCCAGGTTGATTGTCTTCTGGATCTTTTGCAGCAACCGCGGGAAGACCTTGAAAAAGGATGGCTATGCTTACAACCGATACTGTGAATGCCCTGAACTTATTAATCATCTTTCCGACATCTCCTAATATTGAAATAATATTGAACAAGCTAATTTTATTGTAAAAATATTAAGAACTCGTTTGGGGGGAGTATGGTTTTTGTAAATGGAATGATCGGTTCTGATTCCATTCTGTATTTTGGGAGGTTGAAAGTGATAGAAGGGGCTGGAAACAAAAAAGGCTGTAGAGAAAATATTCCTTCTCTACAACCTGCAACGACTATTTTGCCGTAAATATTATTTAGCTTCGAGTAAATTGATATGATCTACAGTTTGATCTTCACCGACAATGAATTGTAGTTCATAATTTCCTGTCTTGTAAATATAGTTGATTTCATTCGTTCTGGAAATATGGCGTATTTCGTCAGCGCTGCCGAGTTGTTTCCCTATAACTTTAGGTGTGATGTTTCCTAGATTATGGTCCCGTTCTACATTTGTCCCAAAATATCGGATTTGTGAGATGGTCTTGTCATCGTTATAGGCAAATGCAAATCCTGGGTGTCCCATCTCTGCATGGTAATAGTCAAATGTTTCATCAGTGTTACCTGGTTCTGGGGGGGAACCAAATTTCTCATATACTTCTTTTTGGGTGTTTTCACTAATTTTCAAACCCTTGGCAGTATAAGGCATCTCTCCTGAAAAAGCTTTGTTGTAGATTTCATGTAAGGTGGTAAGAGCGTGTTCCTTAGCTATGCCAGAAGTGGAATCCATAGTGGAAGCAGCCTCAATCGGTTCTGTTGAAAATGAAGCACCCGCCCCTAAAAGAGTACTGGTTAGAATAACCGCGCTAACCATTCTGACCGCTGGTTTTTTAGATAACATTTCTTATCCCTCCTATATCATTTATTTTCCACAATTTCCTAATCGTGAAACATTCTCTTGGTGATCTATTGGATTGTTTGATTATGGTGTAGCATCAGGGAATTTATAAGTTGCATCTGCTTCCGGTTTTCCAACTTTCTCAATCACTTGTTCAACAAGTGGCTCTAAGATTTGACTCTCATGTTTATTTCCAGGTGTTACTATCTTTTCCGATATAAAACTTTTGCGGTCTGCGGCACCAGTTGATTTAAAGTAATCATTTCAATTTGATCTCGCTGATTAGAATCATGTTTAGCAAGCATCCTCATCACCTCAAGTTCAAATAATTCTATTTTAAAACAATAAAGACTTTAGGCAAAAGGGTTCTATCTAAAAGTTAAAACTAAGTAAATTGGAGCGGAAGGTGCGAGACTCCTGCGGGAAAAGCGCGTCCAGGGGGAGACCCCGCAGGCGCAAAGGCGCCGAGGAGGCTCCCGAGTGCCTGGAGCGGAAATCAACGTCCAAATTGTACAAGCAATAAAAAAACTGTAGGCAAACTCGATTTTCATTGAGTTTGCCTACAGTCTGGGTGCTTCACCATGTGAAACACCCTTTGAAGATGATGCTGTTAATCCCAAACACTAATTCTAGGAACTCCAGCAGTTCTTAAATAGTCCAATAATTGACCAGTATGTACAGACTCATGATAAGCGATTCTTAGCAACATGTCTCCTAAATCCCTGATATATCCTACATTAGAGCGATCAATTTTAATATTGGATAAGTCGTCTTCGCTAAAGGATACTATTGTTTCCAAAAAATCACGCCTGTAAGGTTCGGCAAAGTTTAATTCCGCTTCTACAGAGATAAGTGGCTGTTTTTCAAATGGTGATTCGTAAACTGGTAAGCTACCTTGATTTTTAATAGATAAATGATAGTAATGCTCACTATCAAGGACATGTCTAACCATTTCTAAACAGCTCATTGCCTTGTCGTCTGGTTTCCAATGGAGTGTGTCTTTAGGTATTGAAGTCCATAGTTTAATGTTTCTTCTTCTAACCTCTTCCATATTTAAGATGATTAGTTCTATCGATTTCATAATTATCTCCCCTTTAAGCAGGTATACAATCACTATACACGAATGAGCGCTGAAGATATGGGGTGATTTTGAAAATATAGAAAAAAATTTACATTCTGTTGAGGTATAAAATCATTGCGTATTTCTTCTAATATGTGCAGCACCGCTCCTGTTTTATTCAATGAAGATAATCGTATGATATGGTTAACCAGCTTTTACTGGTTGACCTTTTTAATGTGAACTCAAATATCAAGACAAGGTAAGACATACGGGCGGATGGTTTCATTCTATTGAATTGTACGTGACTACATGTAGAAAAGGGCAGTTCAATGAAGCATCCTAGAGAGGGTCAGATCATGATAGGGTATTAAATGGTCGAAGAGACTACAGGGAAAATGCCTATGAATCCATGTAGAATTTACAGGCGATTTCTTTCCGTAGTTTTTCATTGCAGGGAATAACAAAAGATTCATATATTCGGGGTAATCCTCTATTCCTTATTAGTACCAGACAGAGAATTCCAGTTAATGAATGGTAAAGCAGAATGTATATTAATCGATTTTTCTTCTTATTTACGCTATAAGGGGCAGGAGGCCCTTTTTAAATCAGGGATTGAATTAGAATGTCATCATGATAAATTAAAATCGGTTTAAATCCAAGGCCTTTAAACTTTTGCAATGCTTCAGGGTTATTTTTGTTCACAAAACCGGACACTACAAGGATTCCTTTTTTTCTCACATATGCTACTAATTCTGGTAAAAGGGATTGCAGAATTCCCTTTCCTCTATATTTCTTGTCAAGGATTACATAATTAATATGAGCAACTTTATATAAATAAAGATTATAACAAAGAAACCCCACTACTTTACCTTTATCATTACAAATCACAAGTACCTTGTGTGACTTTTGCAAAATTTCATTCGCTTTATCAGACGAAACCCGAAAATTTTTTACCGTAATATCAGTTAATTTCTTTATATCTTTTTTAGGTTTCCAGTCTCGAAAAAAATACATCATAACTTCTCCTTATCTCTATTAGATATAACAGTTATTCACTAGAAATATATAGCTGGTACATGTAAATACATAACCAAAAATCAGAAAACAGTATTTTAACAGGGAATCCCTTTAGAATAGTCCAAAGGGATTCCCTGTTAATTTCAAAAAAGCATCCTTCTAATCCCTTTCAAATTCCTTGATAGAAGTAGGTTCCTTGATAGAAGTGGGTTCCTTGATTGAAGTACCTCTATTATTGTTTAAAAAATTTTCTAAGACTCTTCTCAAGGCAGTCCTACGGCTGCTATTGCCAGTTCCAGAATTACCAGTTCCGGAATTACCAGTTCTTCTTAGTTTTTTGTTTGACACTGAAATCATCCCTTTGTTTTATAATTTTCCACATTACTAATTTATGTGTAATTTTCCCTTTTGCTTGGACAAGTTCATCAATTATTGCTCAGCGGTATGTTATGTATTCGTGCTACCAATCAATGTAATAATATGGTATAATCTTTGTGAATTAATTCACAAAAAAGGGTGTCACTGGTTATTATTCGTACTATTAACTCATAAGAGAAAGTGGGTTGGTTATATGCTGAAGAAAGTGGTTTTAGCGGGCGGGACTGGTTTTGTCGGTCAATACTTTGAAAGGCATTTCAGGAATTTGGGGTATGAGGTAAGGATCATCTCCAGGCAAACCCCTCATATTGGCTGGGAAGATAAAGAAGGAATAAGGGAAACGATCGATAATTCGGATATGTTAATCAACTTAGCAGGAAAAACGGTCAATTGCCGCTATAATGTCAAGAATAAGCAAGAAATATTGGATTCACGAACTGATACGACTGAAGTGCTCGGACAGGCGATCGAACAATGTGAAAATCCACCTTCACTATGGATAAACTCAAGTACGGCAACGATATACAGGCATGCTGAAGATAAACCAATGACGGAAGAGGATGGTGTGATCGGTTCAGGCTTTTCCGTTGATGTAGCTAAAGCATGGGAGCGCTCATTTTTCGATTTCCAATTACCCAAGACGAGACAAATTGCTTTACGGATCGCCATTGTATTGGGCGATGGGGGAGTGATGACCCCTTATAGGAATTTGGTTAAATTCGGCCTGGGAGGCCATCAAGGATCAGGAAATCAGAAATTCAGTTGGATACATATAGAAGATTTATTTAATATTGTCCTTTTTTTGAGAAAGAATGAGGAATTGAGCGGGGTATTCAATTGTTCTTCACCGCATCCAGTTACAAATCGCGAATTAATGGCCCATTTGAGAAAAATCATGAATAAAAAGATAGGAATGCCATGCCCAACACCCATGCTTGAAATGGGGGCTTTCTTTATGGGGACCGAAACGGAATTGATATTAAAAAGCCGCTGGGTCATACCTGAGAGGTTGGAAAAGGAAGGGTATGCATTTAAATTCCATCATCTTGAAGAAGCACTTGAACAGATACTGAGGAGCACTAATTAAGGGTATAAAATACCGGAGATTGATTGCTATAATGATAGATAAAAGATCAATAATGGAGGGGAATCATAAATGAATATGACTCCATCTGAAAAAGTCGGAAGATTCACAACAGGGATATTTTCAGAGTTGGCTACCCGCAAGCAGGAAGCAATGAAAAGAGGGATGGATGTTATCGATTTGAGTGTAGGAAGTCCGGATTTACCACCGCCTAATTTTGTAGTGGAAACGCTTGTGAGATATGCGAAGGATCCAAATTCCTACGGGTATACGTTAAAAGGTACGCCTGAGTTCCATGAAGCAGTCCGTTATTTTTATCAGCAGCGGTATGGAGTGGAGCTGGATGCAGAAAAGGAAGTCCTTCAACTGATGGGATCCCAGGATGGACTTGCACACTTGGCAACGGCGATGATAAACCCGGGAGATTATGTGCTGGTGCCAGATCCGGGATATCCAATTTATGAAGCGAGTGTAGAGCTTGCCGGCGGAATCATTCATCCGATGCCGCTTACTGCCGATAACGGATTCCTCCCCCAGCTCAACGAAATTCCGGATGAAATAGTGCAAAAAACGAAAATGATGATCATCAGTTATCCAGGAAATCCTGTCACCTCCCTTGCTGATGAAGTTTTCTTTTCAGGAGTCATATCGTTTGCGGAAAAGAATGAAATCTTGGTGGTTCACGATTTTGCTTATTCTGAGTTGATTTTTGATAATCATCCACAAATTAGTTTTATGTCCATTCCGGGTGCCAAGGAAGTAGGAATTGAATTTAATTCACTTTCCAAAACATTTAATATGGCCGGATGCCGCATTGGGTATGCGGTCGGCAATCGCGATGCGCTGAACATTCTGGGAACTTTGAAATCACACATCGATTATGGGGTCTTTTATCCTATCCAAAAAGCTGCCGAAATGGCGCTTACTTCCAACCTTTCGCTGCTATCCGATCAGGTTAAGGAATACGAGTCCCGTCGAGACGCCTTGATATCAGGCCTTGCCGATGGGGGATGGCATGTCCCGAAAACCTCAGCCACGATGTTTATTTGGGCCCAAATTCCAGCTGGGTGGAAATCACGCGATTTTTCCTATGCATTGATCGAAAAAGCAGGGGTTACAGTCGTCCCCGGAGATGCTTTCGGGAAGCAGGGTGAAGGGTATGTCCGGATGGCTTTGGTCCAACCGGTTGAGAGATTGACGGAAGCTGCTGAACGGATTCGATGGTTTTTGAAGGGGAATTGAGTGAAAATTCTAGCAGTTGAAAGGAAAAGTGAAGGTTCGAGTATTAAATAACTCTAAGGATTTAATCTCATTCAAATATGAAAAGCATCTATCATGCCTATCGTTTTCTTTACTTTCATTCAATATGTTCAGGATATAAGAACGCTCGATCACGGATCGAACGTTCTTTCTTTTTGCTTTCTCCCGCTTAAATATTTTTTCGTGATTTTATTTAAAATGAAATTAGCTGATGCAGCAGAGATTGCAGCAAGTATCATTAAAGGCATTTGCGAACGTTGAACAAAAATGGCCTCATGGGATAATGTACCGCCGATCTGACCTGTTCCCGAGAAATCCGGGTCATAAGCAGCAGCTAGAATCAGTCCGGTTAATACTTGCAATATCATGAATATCAATAAGAAACAAATCGTGGAAAGTAGATACTTTTTCATCCTTACTTTACACCTCCTCAATCATTTATGGATTCCCTGTTTGGGAGTTCCTGCTATTTACATTTTTCGTAATTAAAATCGGAGGATATCCGCAGGCTTGCCGATTACCTCATATTTATAAACCGGGGGCAAATGATAGGTGAATTCGAAAAGGATAAATTGGCTCAGCAGTATAAACGGTTTTGGATGGCAGAGGATTTGCCGCCAGTATCCATTCGGGGGAGATTGAGAGAAAAGGTTTGCGGACGGTGACTTCCAATTCGCCTATAGAGGCAGAAGCTTATTTTCTGAAGGAAGGAATCAACTGGCACGCTGAGGAGTATTTAGACCTTGAGGAGGTTGTTACTTACTTGTTAAAGTAAGGCGCTCTCTAGCTTTTTCTAAAACTACTTTTATGTTTAAGAGAAGGTCCATCCTCGGATGGGCTTTTTTATGTTTATGGGAAACTAGCGAGATAGATTATTAATGGAATATCCGAACGTAAAAAGGACAAGCCGCATAATATATAGCAAGTCCGTAACTATCTTCAATGAAGTGGGCTTAATATGATAGAGAGGGGGGAAAAGCAATGATCAACTGGAGAGTCCGTCTTAAGAACCCGACGTTTATATTCACGGTACTCCTTCCTGGGCTTTTAATATTGGCGCAGATGGTTGCCGCATTCATAAACAATTTCATTACCCCTATAGGCTTTACCATTACTGATGATGCATTGAACGGGGCTTTGGGCATCATTAACTTCATAGCGCTTACATTCTTTGGGGTCGGCGGTGTGGTCGATCATACCACAAAAGGTATAAGTGACAGTGAGAATGCTAGAAAATACGAGGAGCCTAAATAATGGGCCTCGATTCTTTCATCTACTGAAGAGTAGAATTCACCAGAGAACACCGGAATAGTTACACACCGGCGATCTCTGGTTATTTGTTTTTTTGCAAAGATTATGATGAACGAATTAAAAAATGATTTTTGGTCTGAAAACCGAAAGGCAACATACATTTAAAATTGTGGTTCATTTTCAGTTTGGGGAGGAAAAAGGATGAGTTATAGTTTACCAGTTTCAAAATGGCTTGCAGCCATAGTATTAATTGGAGCATTGATGGCGGCATTCATATTCAGTCCGGCTAATGCTTCAGCCTCTATCAATTATGGTGATGAAGTTGCCGCTTTGGCAAAGAAGCAGGTGGGGAGCAAATATAAATATGGGGGGACGACACCAAAAGGATTTGATGCTAGCGGTCTTACCCAGTATGTATATAAAAATGCCGCGACAGAAATGAAGATTCCAAGAACGAGTGCCGAACAGTATAAAATAGGAAAGGCTTTGAAACAAAAAGACTTAAAAGCGGGTGATTTGGTCTTCTATGCCACCGGTAAGAAAGGGCAGGTCTCTTTTGTAGGAATCTATTATGGAAATGGTACATTTGTCGGGACCACCACCAAAGGGGTCAAGGTGGTCAAAATGAGTGATAAGTATTGGAAAGAAAAATATATAGGGGCAAAACGAGTCATTAAGTAACAAGCTGATTTTCATATGAAAAAAGTCGAGCAAAAAAAAGGGCATCGAAAATCCGATGCTCTTTTTGCTAGTCATATCCGGGGGTCATTCATTCAATGATGATATCCGTTAAAACAACATTGCCATTACGGACCTTTACCACGGCCACTGAAGGATTGGCCAATGCGTCCTTCTCCATCTCTTTTGCCTTTTCTTCGGATGCGAAATAATTGTCCAGACCGTATCTGATCTGTATGGTTTCCGCATTTTGAAGCTCATATGGGATTTCCAATTCCCCTTTTAGGTAAACGCCTTTGGCGGGTTTTTCTTTCGTTACGTAATCAACATCGTATAGTCCATCAGAGTTTTGTTTTAAACGTACATATACCTTTTTATAATCACCCATCTTCCTTGTATTGAACTCGGTTTTAATCGAGTCATCGACTTGGGATGGTTTAACGGATTCAATTTCGTATTTCAAAGCCACATAGCTTCCCCTAAATAAGTCAGTCGGATCAACCGGGGCTGTTTTGATTTTGATTACATCTCCTGTCATTGTTGTCCAGACCGGAGGAATCGCCAAGACTAACAGAATCAAGACTGGAATGGAAAATATGAAGAGTGGACGGAATGATGGATTATTCATTGAGTTCCCCTCCCTTTTTTCGTTGATTTTCAAAGAAGAAGCCAAAACCGATAAGCATGATTCCACCGATAATGAATGTAAGCGATTTTGGCAGGAAGTCAAAGGAGTAGATGTAATATCTGAAAATCAGTGCACATATTATCACGATGCTGGTCAAACTGCCTTTTAGAATGAGATAAAGCAGAAAAACGAAATAAGCTAAAGGGAACCAGATTGAAAAATCAAAGGTTAGGAAGAGTGCCGTAATACCATGTAAGATATGCCCTTGTATGTGGGTGATGTTTTGTAATTTGGCTCTTACAGGAATATAGGCAAGCACGATTCCCAGTACAAACAGAATAGAAAGCACAATCGTATTCGAATTTTCAACATCCAGCTTCGGCACGAATTCCATAAGAAATAAGGCAATTGTATTGATGGCTAAAGCGTTAATGAAAAAGGTCAGATATTTAGGGTAATCGAATTTCTTTAACAAAATGTATAAAGCCGGTAGAAATATAAGAATGGCAAGCGGATAAGACGTTTCATCAGCGAATATACTTCCGTTAATATAAATGAAAAGCAGGAAAGATGTAAAAAGGAGGATGAAGACATCCTTCAAATAGTATCCAATGAATACCGTTCCGATCGCCCATAATAAAAAGGAACTGTTGAAATTGATGGTAATATTAAACATCTGCTCGATTAGAAAAATTCCTGCACCAAAAATCAGAATACCTGCATAATGCAGACTTCGTGACGTTTTGGGAAAGCGTACCTGCACCTTCACGCCAGCAAAATTCACTCCGATGAGGCATGCAATGATAAGCAGGAATTTAACCGCTTTACTTAAATAGATCCAGTTACTGGCTACGAAGGTCAATATGCCTAAACCTAAAAGAAGTGCCCCAATGGATAATAGAATAGTGATGAAGCTCAAATTACCTTTTATATCATAGGAACCTAACATCCTCACTTTCTCTTGCTGGGAGATGACTCCTTCCTTTTCAAGGTAATTAAATTCATGTTCAAGAAACTCGAATTGCTTTTTCGTTATTTCTTTGTTGGCCAAAGTAACTCCTCCTTCCACATTTTACTATTATACATCGTATTCTCTTGCAGCTTTGAATATAATGTTAATTTTCTTCTACCCTAATTGGAATGCATGTAAGACCAAAAAAATATTTTCAGTACCTTGCAATAAACAATACCGTGTGGTAAATTATTTACATAAGATGTATTGTTCGGTGTTCAGTACTGTTTATTGAACTATACTAAAAGACTCTTGGAAGGAGTGATGGTGCTTTGAATGTACAATTTAAAAAGGGTGTCCTGGAACTGTGTGTCCTGGTCTTATTGGATAAGCAGGATCGTTATGGTTATGAACTTGTACAGAAGATTTCGGATCAAATTGAAATATCGGAAGGGTCGGTATATCCACTTTTGCGACGATTGACGAAGGAAGAGTATTTTACGACTTATTTGCAAGAATCAACAGAAGGGCCTCCGCGCAAGTATTATAAGTTAACCGACAAAGGCCGGAGATACCTTCAAGAGCTGCTGATGGAATGGAATGAATTTTCCAATGGGGTCAACCAATTAATCAAGGAAGGTGTGAACCAATGAATAAAGAACAGTTTTTAAAACAATTGAATGCCTCTTTAACCAGACTTTCCTTAGAGGAACGGGAAGATATCCTCCAAGATTACGAAGAGTATTTCGCAATTGGAATGGAAAAAGGGAAGTCAGAGCAGGAAATCTCCACCTCCCTTGGAAATCCTAAACAGATTTCCAAGGAGCTGATGGCATCCTATCATCTTGGCCAGGTCGAACAAACGACTTCTGCCGGTAATGTAATGCGGGCAGTTTGGGCAGTCATTGGTTTGGGATTCTTTAATTTAGTGATCGTTTTGGGACCTTTTATAGCATTGGTTGGAGTTGTCATTGCAGGCTGGACTTCGGCGATAGCATTCATTCTTGCTCCGTTTGGCGCTCTTTTCAACCTTGCGATAGGTAACTTTCAGTTTTTCGACCTGTTCTTCGCATTGGGACTAAGCGGGATTGGCATTTTCATTGCCATGGGAATGTTTGTTGCTACGAGTGCTTTAACCAAAGGGTTCATTCGCTATTTAAAATTTAACGCTTCCCTTGTGAAAGGCGGTTTGAAAAATGATTAATGCTAAAAAATTATCGATTATTGCACTTGTATTGTTATTGGTCGGAGTGATAGGAAGTCTGTTTACGTTTTCCCAAGTTATGGACCAGAAGGCGACTACAGAGGAAAAAACGATTTCAGAGATCGTGACGGATGTTCAAATCGACACTGACAATGCAGTTGTAGAGATTCTTCCAACGAAGGATAAGGAGACCCGGATTGAGTTGGTTTCAAAAGGGGTGAATGTTTCCAAGTTGGATTTCACTGCAGATGTGGAAGGAAAGAAGCTTTCGGTAAAATTAGAAGACCGAAGTACCTTTAGCTTTGGTTTTCATATACAATCCTTACATTTAAAAGTATTTGTACCTGATAAATCTTATAAATCCTTTGTCGTCGAGTCTGATAATGGAAAAATGCAAATATCAGGATTGAAAAGTGAAAATCTAATGGTTGAATCTCAAAATGGCCGGGTTGAACTGAATGATATAGTAACCGAAAAAGTCGAAGTGAAATCTGCTAATGGGAAACTAGATCTTAATAATGTAGAGGGAAAACTGGTTGGGTCATCGAATAATGGTAAAATCACATTGGTCACGAAAGACTTGGATAGGATGATCGACCTCGAATGTAATAACGGTAAAATCATGATCAAAACGGAGAATGAACCAACAAATACAACTTTCGATGTTCATGTCGACAATGGGAAAGTAGATATCCTTGGTAAGCATGAGGGAAATACTGTCATTGGCAAAGGTGAAAACTTAGTGAAACTGGAAGCGAATAATGGGAAAATCGAGATAACGAAATAGTCGTGAAGCATGAAAAAGCCGACCCAATTGGGATCGGCTTTTTCAATTATGCGGCCATTTTTTTTTCATAAACAGAAGCTAATATTTGTTGGAACAAAGTACTGATCGGCTAGAGAGGAATTGACGAGTTTCCAATAATAGAGAAGATGCTAGTGGTTTTTCATTTTATAATAGCGTGGGTAATTTGCTAGAAGTGGTCCCCCTTCTAAGGAAATAATGAAAAACATTTTAATGTTTTTCCTTTTAGATGTTTTTGGAATTATAATATAGAAAATAATTATGTTAAAAGTAATGAATGAACCGTGTAAGTCCGCCATCATATGTAAGGAAAAATTTTATGGAAAATGACTTCAAAAGTATGGGGGCTGTAGAATGAAATTCAATAAATTGTCATTAGATATATTTAAACGTACGATTTTCACTCGCAAGAAAAGGGAAAAGGACTATCTGAAGAAAGGATTCGAAGAGCAAAAAAAGGTTTTTAATATAGTGGAGAGTTCTAAGGATATCATCTACTGCTACGAATCAAATCCAAGTTCCAAGTTCAGGTATTTAAGTCCATCCATCAATACACTTTTAGGTCAAGGTGTCTTGGAAGAAGCATACAATGACCCTTCCTCGCCTTTTGAAAGGATTCATCCTGATGACTTTGAAATCCTAAATGAAAAGATATACGTTGGGATTGATTATACTAAGCCGGTCATTCAGCGCTGGCGAGATATCGAGGGGAATTATTTGTGGTTCGAGGAATATGCTACACCAATATATGAAAAAGAGCGATTGGTAGCCGTTCAAGGAATCATTCGGAATATCGATGAAAGAGTGAGATTCATACAGGATATTGAGTATCAAATGTCCCATGACCCATTAACGAATATACATAACCGACAGTTTTTCGATAATATATCTGCCAAATCCAATCTGGATTTTGATACTCCGGTTGCCATGATTTTGTGTGATTTAGATGAGCTGAAATTTATGAATGATACGTATGGCCATAAGAAAGGGGACGAATTGATTAAAAGCGGCCAATCTATTGAAACGGATTCTCTCGGACATCGCTGTTGTATCAAGAGTGGGAGGGGATGAGTTTGCCATACTGTTGATTGATAGAAGCAATCGAGAAGTGGAATCTCTTTGTGAATTATTAAAGCAAGAAATCCTTCTGCAAAACTCACTAAAAAAAGGCCCTCACATCAGTATGTCAATCGGGCATGCTTACCGTTCGCATTCCAAAGGGAATATGGATAGCTTATTCAAAGAAGCGGATCAAAAAATGTATCAAGATAAACGGCGAAGAAAAGAACAGAAACTCGTTCGGGCGGGTAGACTTTAGTAAGGGTGTGTAATACATGGAAAAAGGTTTTCTTATATTTTCTGGCGTTTCTTTTTTAGTTGGCATTATTATTCTTTTTATCTCAAAAATAGTTACTGCTAACTTAGAATTAGTAAATAATATAGGTATAAATGTTATACAAGATTATAACTTTAATTATTATGCTATAGTCTCTTTTGGGATAGGAATTATATTTTTATTCCTTAGTTTTTATCAATATTTTTCAAAAAGGTAAAAGGACCGGAACCGATCAATTAACTAAGACCGGGATTTTTGTGTGTTTTCAAGGATATCAATTAAACAATAAGCTTGGTCAAGACTAATATCATAAGTGATAACAGCATTCATTCTACTCTTCATTCATTCTTATCATAATTTAATAGCCCTTTTTTCAGATATAGAGATTGACGTGTTTTTACTTTTCTAAGTGTTTATAAGGTTCTCCTTCTTCATTACTATACGAATCTCTTCATGCTGTTTCTCAGTCTTATGTAATAATTGTCCCGTAAAGAAATTGTTGGGATAATGCGCCGCTGGAAAGTCTTTTGGCAACTTTAAGGGTTTGGCGGAATAAAAAAATATACTAATTTAATGGATGTTACGGGAGAAGTTTCGAAGAAGAATATAATGTTCATCGTTATCAATCGGGATTTTTACAAAACCGGGACCAATTATTAGCCGCTTAAGCACTTTTTATAATGTTCGTAGAATGGAGCCCAGTGTCATACTGGGCTTTTATTTATATATATATATTTAGGTGCACGAAATAAATCATTCGCTTATTTTAACCAATTTTAGTAAACTGGCAATGACTATTTTAATTAGAAGGTGAAGGGATATGAGGGAAACCTTAGTGGATGAACGGGTAAGAGGGTCTGATAAAATCTGGACACGTGATTTCATCATGATCTGTTTGGCAAATATGTGCATCTTCATGGGGTTTCAAATGACGATGCCGACCCTCCCGCTGTTTGTTGAGCAGCTTGGTGGTGACGACCGCCTGGTGGGGGCTGTTCTTGGAATCTTCACTTTTTCGGCCTTGCTTGTTCGGCCAATTGCCGGCAGATTATTGGAGACGAAGGGAAGACGCATCGTTTTTCTTATTGGGTTAGCCATTTTCGCATTGTCAGTGGGTTCCTTCGGTTTTATGGGGAGCATCGGCTTGTTATTCATGATGCGGATTGTACAGGGCGTCGGCTGGGGATTTTCTTCAACGGCTTCAGGAACGATTGCTTCCGATATCATCCCTGCGAAACGACGTGGTGAGGGGATGGGTTATTACGGATTATCGGGTAACTTAGCACTGGCATTCGGGCCATCATTGGGTCTTTTTCTAGTTACGGTCCTTCCGTTTCAAGAGTTGTTTCTGATTTGTTCATTATTAGGCTTGTTTGCCATCATTACTGCATCACTTATTCGATATCAAAAAGTGGAAAGTGATCCATCGACGGCAGTGGCAGCCAAAAGGTTTGATATATATGAAAAAAGTGCCCTTCAGCCATCTTTGCTCATTTTCTTCATTTCCGTTACATTTGGTGGAATTGCAACCTTCCTGCCCCTTTATACAGCGGAAAAAGGTGTAGATGGGATCCAGTGGTACTTTTTGGTATATGCAATGGCCCTCATGGTCACGAGATTATTTGCGGGCCGATTATATGACCGAAGGGGACATCGTGCAGTATTTGTGCCCTCAACATTACTCATCATGACTGGGATGCTACTGCTCGCGTGGATGCCTAATGAAGCGGTCCTTTACACCGCTGCAGTGCTTTATGGATTTGGATTCGGTTCTGTTCAGCCGGCGCTGCAGGCATGGTCGATTGAAAAGACGGCACCTAATCGGAAGGCGATGGCGAATGCAACATACTTTTCATTTTTCGATCTTGGAGTGGGTATAGGTGCCATCGTGTTCGGGCAGATAGGCTTCCTCTTCGGCTATAGAAGCATCTATATCACGGCAGCCGCCTCGATTTTCATTTCAATGATCGTTTATCTATGCATTATCAGGAGCGAGGATAAAGTAAAATCAATGGAAAGACGCTGAATGGCTTCAATGGAAGTCATTCTTTTTTTTGAGTCAGGAGGAACACCACTGGCTTCGTTGTTTCATATACGTATCATCCTGAATATTTAAAAAATGGAAAAACTTTGTTATTATCGAAAAGAGAATATACATAAGATGATAGAAGGTCTATTTGAAGGAAGGGGAATCTTGGGATGAATGATTCTTCAAATGAAGAAATGACATTAGAAAGAAGGAAGCGTATTTTCCAAGAAGAGCTGGATGTTTTATGGGAAAGGCGGCTCATCCCTAAATCAGAATATATCCGGATTAGCAGGGCATACAATCGGCATTTCCAATTAGCCCTCCATAAACAAAAGCGCTTAGAGCATGAAAAAAAGAAATCCATCCAAGGACCTGAGAAGGTTATCGGTGATAGTCCCGAGATGAAGGTTCAAGATAGCCTGATTGAGGAGTCTTCATTGGAATTACTGAAATCTGATGGATTGAACGAATCGATAATGAAAGGTGAGAATTCCGGGTATGAACCTAATAAATCAGTTTCGGAGGAAAGTCTTGAACCTGTCAAGGGGATTCCTGAAAGGAAACCGGTTATTCAACAGCAGGCAATCAAGCTGGAGAAACCAGTAAAACCGGCAAAGCTGAAGAAAACACCTGAGCAAATCAGGGAACGGAATATCTCTGTCATCCTGCTTACTGGGGTCATATTACTTCTGTTCGGCGGATTGATTTTAGCAACCTCTTCATGGGGGAATTTGAATGCGGTCCTGAAAGTTTTCTTCATAGGAATGGTTTCCGTCATTTTTGCGGGGATGGCCTTCATCGCTTCGAAGCTGAAAATTAAACAGACGGCTTTTGCATTCTTGACGCTAGCGGGTTTATTCATTCCGATTACGATTTTATCAGCTTCATATTATCGGATTTTTGGAGAGTACCTTTCACTTAATGGTGGGGGGCGGGGGCTTCTGGGGTTTCTTGGAGGATTACTCTGCTTAGCCATTTATTTTAAGATTGCTGACTACTTTAAGTCGAAAATATTCATTTTCATTTCCATATTCACGTTCGGTATTACCTGTTATTTCGGTTTAGCCTTTGTGACGCCGACAATCGAGTGGATGTTTTTGGCCATTGGCATTCTTAATTTAATTCTATTATGGAATATTGAGCAATTGAAAAATCAAAAAGCATTAACGTTATTCAAACCATTCATTTTTCAATTCATCCAGTTTAAGATCATCGTTGAAGCCTTTGTAATCTTGACGTTATTTTCTAGTAACTTGGTGTATTCACTAACTTTGATGTTCTTTTCTGTTTTGTTTTTAATTTTTGCCGTAAAATTTCAAAAAAAATATTATGAAATGGCTTTTAGTGCCGTTTTTACGTATGGATATATCCATTTTGTTTCTAATTCATTATTAAGTGAATACATGGTCATTGCTTTTGCACTTGTACCAATCATTTTTACCGCTCTTTCAAAATATCTGGCCAAATTCAAAATGACTAAGCTTTCGAAGAATTTCATGTTTACAAGTTTGATTGAGAGCGGGATCGTTTTCTTATATATAAACGCGATGGCTTACCAGGAAGTCTATGCGCAAATATTCATCGCGCTCATGATAGTATCCGCACAGCTTGTCTATGTTTCCGTTCAATCGAGAAAATCAAGCTTCACGTACCCTGCTGTTGTTGTTTTCAACTTAGCGTTCGTATATCTTTTCTTTGCTTTACCAGTCACTTTTTCTACCGGTTTGAATTTGATTTTTGTTCTTCAGGTCATTCAATATCTTGGATTATATTTATATAACCGTCACCCGAAGTACAGCCTGTTTAAGCGGAGTATCTTACTTATCTCCCCAATGACCATGTTAGTGATACTGACCAGTAAATTCAGCGAAATGGATTGGCTTGCAGTTAGCGTAGCCCTTGCCATGATCTCTGGACTTTTCTTCATCACATATATTAAAGACGATAGTAAGCATATGAAGGAAAACGCCATTTACGGATTTCCAATCACTTTCGTTTTGGCTTTGGTTGCTTTCTATCCATATTTGTTGGAAGGTTTAGAGTGGGTCCGTTCATATATCCCGGTCAGCCTCTATTTAATGGGGGTTTCGCTGATTTCAATAGGTGCAGCTTATACATTTAAAAAGGAATATCATAAATTCTTTCCTGTTTTTTCATATAGTGGACAGATTCTTTCCTTCCTTTCCTTGATATGGATCCCATTCGATTCACTGAATCCTTTGGAGGCAAGCGGAGTGATTGCTGTAGCTACTGCAATAAATGGTTGGTCCGTCCATATCCATCGGAAGCACATATTCTGGGTGCCTGTGGTAATTACAAGTGCCAGCTTATATGCTTCACTCTACGATGTTTTTGATTTTGGTTCAATGGTGTTGAAGATTGCGTTCGTGTTGATCGGCCCCATTATCTTTTTCCTATTAGGAGAATGGCTTGGGAAATACTCAAAAAATGGGAAACTGTACTTCTTTTACGCAAGTCACCTTGCCAATTTACTGGCGATTCCTGTTGGATATATGCTCATTGCCCAAACGGAAAGTTCGCCGTTCCTATATGTTGCGCAACTGTTGATTTATATTTTGAGTGCTTTTAGGGCGCATGTGAAATGGGGAGTATACGTTTTTACGTACCTAGGGTTTTCAGTCCTTTTCCTACAGGTCCATTTATTTGTGGTAAACATGGAGCAAATGGTATTCATTACATCAATATGCATGATGATAACAGCAGGACTCATAACCATTCTGTGGGCGTTATCCAATAAGAATTGGAAAGGAATCATGGAGTATTACCTTATTCCATTCATTCATTTAGGGATAAGCATATCCATCTTGGAAACGGCAATCCGGGACTTTCCGCTTAACCGCGAGTTGGTCTGGGTAGGGGTGATGGCTGGACAGTTCTTGTTTGCCTGGTATCTGCTCATGCAAAGGAATTGGCGGAACTATGTTGTGATTCCTCTGACCCTGGCGTTCATTTTCTACAATATGTATGCAAATACATTACCTCTGGTTTTTGCGATAATCGTATTGTTTGTATGCATGGCTGTGATGGTGTTTGCCAGCAGTCGCCATTTCAAAGGATTGGTCAACCAAGAGGGAACGAAAAGAGTCATTGATTATTATCGGATTTATGGCCTGTTATATCTCTGTACTCTGAATCTGGAAGCGTTTATGGGCGGTACAGGATCTGCGATTTTGGGGATTTTTGTTTCCCTGCTGTTGCCTAGCTACTTTATCCTGATGAGAAGATTCACGATCTATAAGAAAGAAAGAAGCATTTACTCAGGAATAGCAGCCATCATCGGACTTTTCCCTTTCATCAATATCATAGACTATGCCCATACACTCCCAGTCGTCACGAGTTTGGCTGTTCTTTTCGGCTGTATGGCAGGAATGTTGTTGCTAAGCAGGCTGTATTCCAGCGGGTTACTCAAGAAAAACGGATCGGGCATCATCAGCTTTGATCCTTTCAGAATCTATGGTTTATTCTTTGTAATCGATATGAATGCGGAGGTTTTTCATGATAATGATCAACAGTTACTCCAAGTCTTTGTATCGTTTTTGTTAACCGCTTATTTCATTTTCCTGAGAAGCTTAACAACGGAAAAGCAAGAAAGGAAAATCTATTCCAATATTGCTGCTCTAGTCAGTCTATATCCTTTGCTAATCATCATCGACTATGCCGACAGCCTATCGGTTGTAATGGGATTGATGGTCCTTTTCAGCTTTATGTTAGGAATGCTGCTTTTAAGCCGACGTTATTTCAATGGCTTAATCAAAAAGGAAGATACAGGTATTACTATCGATGGATACAGGATATATGGCCTGTTATTTTTACTGGCCATGAATAGGGGAATTCCAGTAACTGAAACATCAAGCCAGTTACTCGAAGTTTTTGTCTCACTCTTGATCACGGTTTACTTCATCTTGATTGGAAGTTTCACAAAGGATGTAAAAGAAAAGGGCATCTACGTTTGGCTGACGGGAATTATCAGTTTGTATCCGTATTGGACCATCATCATGTATACGGCCACATTACGGCATTTGGTTGGTATGACAGTCCTTTTTGGGTGTGCGGCCATAATGGTACTGCTTAGCAGGAAATTCTTTAAAGGCCTGCTGACTAAAGGCGGGGCAGGACTTCAATTGGACTTTTACAGAGTCTATGGCTTGCTGTTTCTTCTTGCCATGAACATGGATGTTTTGACGGGGGGACCAGCACATTTCCTTCTGCAAATCATCGTGGCACTGTTGATTCCAATCTATTTCATTTTGATGAGAAGCACGACGACAGGAATGATGGAAAGAAAAACCCAATTAGCTGCAGCGATATTATTCAGTCTCTATCCGTATTGGGTCATCACGGGTCAATTCACGATACCAGCTGTACTTGAGGAGGAGGTAAATATACTGCCGCTGTTCATTGTCAGCACCATTCTGCTGAGGAAAATCTTTGTTAAAGGCAAAATCACACAATATATCGAGATGGGTATTGTATTCCTCCTGTTTTTAGTCTTGATCATTGATGCAATGGCGGGCAACACTTTATACGATGCGCTCATTATCGGAACGGCGTCATTGGCAGCAATGCTCGTTGGCTTCATGATGAAATACAAATCCTATTTCATCGCTGGAACTGGCACCATTTTATTCAATGTCTATATGAATACCAATTCGATGTGGAGCGAGATGCCATGGTGGCTGTATTTAATCATCGGCGGAGGGCTGCTTATCGGAATTGCCTCTTTCTTTGAATGGAAAAAACAAAAAGACAACCGGACATCGAAGGAGGTTCTCGAGAAAAATAAACAAAGGATCAAGAATTGGTTCAATCGGTGGAATTAATGAAGAAGGAAATAGACGCCTTAAAAAATTTCCGATGAAGGCGATGCTTACCTATAATTTGAAGGAGATAGCCACTTGGACATGGTAATGTCTAATAATGGCCTAAAAGAGTGGCTTGCAGAGCCCCAATCTCTTAACCTTGGACGAAAATTCAAAGGGAATCTCAAAAGGGGTTCGGAATTTATAAATTCTGAACCCCTTTTGTCTACAAACTGAGAGCACTTAAAAGCTCTCTTTCTCTGCTTCTATTTTTTTTATTTCCTCTTGCCAATCATAAATTTCCATTTCCCACTGATCTATATTAGTTTGCAAAACATTAATTAAAAATGGTGAAAGGGCATTTCTATACTTTTTTAATTCTTTAATTAATTTCACTCGATCTTCAGTTAAACCTTGTACTAATTTTTTCTTGTTTTCCAAATTTGCATATACAAAAACTGGTCTGAACTTCCGTATCTCTTTATCATCCATATCAGTTGTAACTCCTTGGAGCAATAGTGGAAAACATTAAAATCGCTGCTAAAATCGCTGGAAATTTTTTCTTATCCTTTTAATTAATAATCTAAAAGCTATAAATTAAATTCTATAAAAATTAATAGGGGACATTGTTCCAATTTTGGTTAATATCTTTTCAATTTTGAATGATCTTCTGAAAAAACTAAACTCATACTAGAATCTATCTAACTTTTCATGGAGCTGGTTTTGAAGACTTTCAAAACATCTGAGATAAAGTTTGTGAAGAATTAGTAGAAATCCATTATGAGAACATCATCAAAATCATAAAAAACCACTCTGAAAGCATACAGAGTGGTTTTTTCGCGTTTATTCAAATGTTTTTCCAAGCGAAAAGCTCATGACGAACAAGAACTGCATGAAGAACAGCTAGAAGAGGAATCAGAACTGCTGTCATGGGAACTGTTATGATCGCCACCATGGCCGGATCCAGAGGAAACTGTGTTCGATTCATTCCCGAAAATATCTTTAAATTCGCTGTCAAAATCATCGGTACTTGCATAAGTGAAATAGGCAGGAGCTGCGTAGTCCGTCTGGTCGTACGTTTTCCGCCAATTCAATTCTGTCATGGGGCGATTTTCTTTAAATTGGGAAGTGAAAGATTCAAAGGTCCGTTCCGCTTGTATACTTGTCGGTTTCCTCATATATTTCTCTTTTAACTGCTCCAGCTCCAACGTTTCAAAATCGCGGAGAAGTGTTTGCCCTTTATCATGTTTGAAAAATTTGCCCCATTTTTGAATGGAATGGGAATCCACCGTAAATAGCTGTACATAGTAAAAGTCAAAAAGAGTACGCTCTTCGGGTTTGAAAACAGGTTCTGAATGCGGATGGTGTTGAATGGTCCTACCGATGAAAGCCTGGCAAAACTCATCATATTCCTGTCTATATTTCAGCATGATGTGCCATAACTCATCGATGACTGAATTAAACATTTCAACTTTTCCAAACACTGCAGCCATAATCAAATACCGTTTCAATTCACGCCAAGCCTGATTGACCTTTATCTGTGAGTCACGTGGATGCTTCAGTCGGAATTCAGCATTGACCTTTTCCATATAATTGAAATCCAGTGCTTTATTAAGCTTTTCTATCAATGCTTCTGAAACGATTTCCGTTGCATGCAGATCTAAAGTTTCCGCATGGTATTTACGGAATTCATTTTGATAACGTTCTAATTTAGCCGGTTCACTTAGCCCTTTAACGAAATTGACCAGGAAAACAGCAAAAATTGCCGCAAGAATGACATAAAAGAAGGTCATTTTTGTCCACTCCTCTTAATCTATGTATATTGTACTTTAACATTATCTTACATGTTATTGGAAGGGATTGTAAGTTGTTGTTTGGAATTCCGTCCAAAATGTTCTATTTACTGTATCGATTAAGCTGGGTAGGTAACATTCCAAAAACACCTGAATCCGGTTTCGTCCTTTCCTTGGAATTGAAGGGATTTTCAATCAAAGATCAAGCACTTCAAATAATGCCCCCAATCTAGTATAGTTAGTATGGAAAAGGGGTGAAGGCATGTACTTGACAATTAAAGAGACTGCGGAATATTTATCGATGCCGGAATCTTATATAGAAAGTTTGATCGTTCAAAATAAAATTCGCACCGTTCATGACGGTGAGCAGCATTTGATTTTTAAAGAGCAGTTTAATATGCATCTTGAACAGATGGAAAAATATAAGAAGCAATTGGCGGATTATTATAACGAACCCATCCCCGAAGATATCGATGTGAAGGATGAAGATTAGCATCTGCCCATGGCAGATGTTTTTTCATGCATGAATGACAGTGGAATTATGAAATCGGATGTTCTAAAAAGCTCTTAACTAACGTCTGTATCATGAGGCTTACTGATCATTCAAAAAATTTTGTTGTCAATGGAAGGTAATTGTAGTAGAATCCCTCAATTCCGTGTAAAATAATAAGTAGAAGGAATTATCAAGGCAGAATGGTAGTTAGGAGATAGGTAAGTGGTAAAAGAGTATTTGCAAAGCGAAGGTTTTTCAAGGTTAATTACATTAATTGTGTTAGTCCTCTTTTTAATAAGCATCGGAAGTATGGTTAATATCGTGTTATTCACATTTGTTTTCACTTTCCTGATGGGAAGGCTGGAGCAATTTATCATGATTCGGCTGGATAAAGTGATGCATATCAACTCTAAGTTTGTTATAAGTTTTTTATATGCAGTCGTCATTTCTAGTTTAGCCATCGTTCTTTATAAATATCTACCGGTCATTACGCTACAATTCACGGAATTAGTCACACAGATCGTTTTCTTCTTTCAACATCCACCAGATAGCAGGGTCATTCAATATGCCATTAACTTAATGAACGAGCTGGAATCGCCGCTCGATCTTCAAAAACAGATGAATACACTCTATCTTTATATATCCGATTTCGGTAAACTGGCATTTCAAATTTTCATTTCCATGTTGCTTAGTCTATTTTTCTTATTGGAAAAAGATAAAATCATTCGCTTTACATCAAAATTCAAGCGTGCCAAATTTAAATCTTTCTTCATAAACCTAGGACACTTTGGCGTCAAATTCATCAATTCATTTGGAAAGGTGATTGAGGTCCAATTCTTGATAGCCATTACGAATGCTGTCCTATCGGTAACTTTCTTATGGATACTTGGCTTCCCTCAGTTGCTCGGTCTAGGAATCATGATTTTCTTCCTGGGTTTGATACCGGTTGCAGGGGTCATCATCTCCCTCATTCCACTTAGCATGATAGCCTATAGTATCGGCGGCATGCCAAAAGTGATTGCTGTGCTCATCATGATTGTTGTGATCCACGCAATTGAAAGCTATATTTTAAATCCGAAATTCATGTCGGCAAAAACAAATCTTCCAACATTTTTCACCTTCATCATCCTCTTGTTTTCCGAGCATTTCCTAGGGATATGGGGATTGATCATCGGGATACCGATCTTCATCTTCCTTTTGGATATGTTAGATATTGAAGAGGGCAATAAGGAAGTTCCATAATAATCATTTAAGCAGCGGCCACGCTAATTTGGCCGCTGCTTATTTTTATTCTATTAAACCTTTTGAAAGTTTCACTTACTGTTTTCAATATAATATCCATTAATACGAGAAAAGGGAAAAAGTCTGCCCATTTCCCCATTAAAGAATATTTGCATTTTTGATTTACCGAGTTAATTGATTAAACTTTTATTTTACTAAAGTTATTTGTCGATTTTTTATTGAATAAAAAAACAAATGAACGTATAATATTCTTAAAAGAATATACTGAATGTTCTCTAAAGTTAGATTTATCTGTTTTTTTAAAAGAGAGTTTACGAGAGAGAAGAGGGGATTATTTTGAAAAAGGTTTCTTTTTTAGTGTTTGCCATGGTAGCTTCTTTGTTACTAGTCATGACAGGATGCGGAAAGGATAAAGAAGTCTCGACAACTAGTAAAGAAGAAGAGTCCAATGGAAAAACACTCAGAATCGTGACTGACGCCAATTATGCTCCATTTGAATTTCTTGAAGGCGATAAGATTGTAGGATTCGATGTTGATTTCATCAACGCCGTTGCTGAAGAAGCAGGTTATGAAGTTAAACTGGAAAGTGTTGGGTGGGACCCGATTTTTGTTGAAATCGAATCTAAGAGAGCGGATGTCGCAATTTCTGCGATTACAGTGAATGACGAAAGAAAACAATCTTATGATTTCTCGGTTCCATACTTTTTATCAACTAACAAGATTCTCGTTCCTGAGAAAAGTGATATAAAATCAGGAAGTGAATTGAAAGGGAAGGTCATTGCCGTTCAGACTGGTACAACTGGACAGGAAGCGGTAGAGAAACTCCTTGGAAAAAATCATAAGGACATCAAAAAATTCGAAAACAATAACTTGGCCATTCAGGAATTACTGAAAGGTGGAGCTTCGGCTGTCGTAGCTGATAATACGGTTGTTGAGGAATATGTGAAAAATAACCCCGATCAAAAACTGAAAGTCGTTGAAGATAGCAAAAGTTTCAATGAGGAATTTTATGGTCTTATGTTCCCGAAAGGCAGTGAATTGAAATCGGAGTTCGATAAAGCTGTGAATGCCATTTATGAAAATGGAAAATATGCAGAAATTTATAAAGACTGGTTTGGTACTGATCCAGATATCGAAACATTGAAAGCACAACAATAAAAACAAGTGGATAGTAAAAGATTGCGTAACTTTACGTGTGAAGTTACGCAGTTTTTTTGGTCTTTAGGAGGGAAACGGAATGAGTTTTCGCTGGGATATTATTTTTGAATATGCTCCTTTCTTATTAAAAGGAACACTGCTTACTATAGGGCTGTCGGTTTCCTCCATCCTCATCGGAACCTTCTTGGGGTTATTGATCGGTTTAGGGAAAATCATGAGAAACAAAGTGCTGGCCTTTCCATTTTACTGTTATGTCACGGTTTTTCGCGGAACACCGCTTTTAGTTCAAATCTTTTTAATCCATTTTGGAATTGTGCCCTTTTTTACCGGTGAAACGAATGCAGTAACCGCCGGGGTCATTGCTTTATCTTTAAATGCAGCCGCATATATTGCAGAAATTTTCCGTGCGGGCATTCAATCCATCGATAAAGGGCAAATGGAAGGATCACGTTCATTGGGGATGACCCATACCCAAACAATGATTCATGTTGTATTGCCTCAAGCTTTCAAACGAATGATCCCTCCTTTAGGAAATGAATTCATTGTATTATTGAAGGATTCGTCCCTGCTTTGTGTCATTGCAGCCCCGGAATTAATGTATTGGGGAAAGGCGATGGGGAGTCAGTACTTTAAAGTGTGGGAGCCATATTTGGCGTGTGCCTTCATCTATTTATTCCTTACGCTCATTTTAAGTTTCGTATTAAGTAGACTCGAAAGAAGGTTGAAAACAGAATGATCAAGGTCGAGAATCTAAAGAAGTCATTTGGGGAAAATGAAGTATTGAAAAATATCAATGCAATCGTTTCCTCTCAGGAAGTAGTCGTTGTAATCGGGCCTTCTGGATCGGGTAAATCCACTTTCCTCAGGTGTATCAATCAACTTGAAACGATAACAGGAGGGCATATTTTCATCGAAGGACTTGATACCACAGACAAGAAGGTCAATATCAATAAAGTCCGAACGGAAGTTGGCATGGTATTTCAGCATTTTAACTTATTTCCACATAAGACTGTTCTTGATAATATTATGCTTGCGCCTCTAAAGGTCCGCAAGATTTCCAAAGAACAGGCTTCCCAAAGAGGGATGGAACTGCTTAAGAAAGTGGGGCTTGCCGAGAAAGCGAACGCATACCCGGATTCATTATCGGGGGGGCAAAAGCAACGCGTCGCAATAGCCAGGGCTTTGGCGATGGAACCAAAAATCATGTTATTCGACGAGCCGACTTCCGCTCTAGATCCGGAAATGGTCGGTGAAGTCCTTGAGGTCATGAAGCAACTTGCTAAGGAAGGTATGACCATGGTAGTGGTGACCCATGAGATGGGATTTGCAAAAGAAGTTGGTGATCGCGTCATTTTCATGGACGAAGGCTATATTATTGAAGAAAACACCCCCAGTGAGATTTTTGATAATCCCCAGCAGGAAAGAACCAAAGCCTTTTTGAGCAAAGTGCTTTAATAACGTGTTAAAGAAAAAAACCTTCCGTTAATGGAGGTTTTTTTTGGGAGCATATCAGGGGTGGTTCATTTGATGGATGAAGCACCTAAAAGCGATTCAGGGCTTTTACCGAGCACAAGCATACTGATTTTGGCATATCCAATATTTTTATTTTGGGAGAAGGTTTGAAGTAATACCTGGATATTCGGATCATCCTTTAACTTTTGAACTTCCTCTATATATAATCTGATAACGGAGGGCATAACGAATTCAGGGGTGTATTCGTTTGGGTTTTCATCCATGATTAAAGTGCCCATAAATTGATATTTAAATTGAAAAGTCCGTGTTAAGGCAACGACATGGAGCAGTTTATTAGATAGTTCGGGGTATGAATATTTAATTTTTTCCAGAGCTGCTTTTGTTTCGTGTAACTCATCGACACTGGATAAAGTGATCATGAATATCTCCTTTCAGAAAAAATGGAAACCATCAGCAGTTACCGTGCTTTTTACTCATACCAAGTCTAACCCCGCCGTTACGTATTGTAAAATGGTTAGATGTTATCAAATGCATAACCAAAATCTATGATAGTGCTTACATCCCATCAGGCAGATAAAATTCACTCGTTACGAGATAACGCTTCCCTCGTATATTTCAGCCATTCTTTTGCAGCGTATGAAAGGTAATGGTCCTTACTCCAAATGAATCCCAAATTCCAACTAATGGAGGGGTTTTTAACCTTGATTGACTTCACGCGTTCATCATGACGGCATAAACTTTCAGGTAATAGAGCAACGCCAAGTTTACAGTAAACCATTTCCTCAATGAAATCCCAGCGTGAGCTTTCAATAACGGTATGTGGAGAAAAACCGGCTTCATTACAGGATGAAATGATGAGATCTCGAAGGACGTAATCCTTATTGAATAAGATGAAAGACTCGTTTTCCAAATTAGCCAAATCGATTTCTTCCAGACAAGAATGTGGATGGGAGGGATGAACAATCAAGTTAATGTCTTCTTCTAAAAAAGCAAAATGATGAAAAAGTGCGGTGTTGGTTGGCAGGACAATAACGCCTATATCAATTAAGTCATTTTGGACGGATTCTTCAATCTTTTTTGAACCATCCTCTACTAATTGAAAGGTAATATTGGGATATTCCTCATGAAAACGGCTAAGAATTCGGGGGAAGAAAGAAGCGTCGATGATCGGCGGCAGGCCGATGCGTATATGTCCCTTTTTCAAACCTAATAAATTGTCCATTTCCGTTTCTAAATTGTGAAAGGCCATATCTATCAATTTTGCCTGCTCCAAGACAACCCTGCCTGCATCGGTCAAGATCAGTTGCTTACGCGACCGATCAAAAAGCTCAACACCTAGCTCGGTTTCCAGGTTTTTAATCATCTTGCTGATGGTCGGCTGGGTAATGAATAAATGGTCGGCAGCCCGAGTGAAGCTGTTGAAATTGGTTACCTCTATAAAGTATTGCAAATGCTTAATATCCATTGCGTCACCTGTTATCCTCGTTTAAAATTAGTTTCATTTTACCCGTAAACGGAAGTGTTTGTAAAACACGATAAGTTTTGATGGGGTTTCATGCACGCATAAAGAAGCTGGATTCCAAAGGGAAACCCAGCTATGAAAGGGCCGGCATGAATATCTGCAGTAAATTTTATTTGACCAACAAGACGGGCACTGGGGAATGTTGAACGATATAGTGGCTCACGCTGCCTAGGAATTCCTTGAAACCACTCAATCCGCGGCTGCCCATGATGATAAGGTCACAATTACGGGATTTTGCATGTTCCAATAAAGTCGTGATGGCTGAACCCTCTACGACAAATGTTTGGGATTCATTCGGGATTTCTGATAATAACGCTTCCGCTTTTTTTATCACTTCATTTCCATAATTGAGCATGGATTCTTCAATTTCCTGAAAGGCATTGCCATATATATTTGGTTTGATTGGCAACGTTACAGCGTGAAGCACCTGGATTTCGATGGTGGGATCCAACTTGGCTAATTCAATCGCTTTTTCTAAAGATTTAAGTGCCAATTCAGATTCATCGTAAGCAACTAATATTTTTGAGCATAGCATTGATCGATCATTCCCTTCTTTTAAAGAATATACCCATAGTATATCAATTTAAATCTTTCATGCAGTTTCATATATTATAAATTTTGTGAATATTTATTGAAGTTTACGTTAACGTCAATGTTAAAATAAAGGTAAATAATCCCTTTGCAAAGTGTGGTTTTTACATGTACACCATTTCTGAGTTAGCAAAAGAATTCGAATTGACGACAAGGACCCTCCGATATTATGAGGAACTGGGTATGCTTAGTCCAAAGCGTACCGAAACGGGAAAAAGAGTTTATGGAAAGAAAGAATACGCACAGCTTAAAATCATAATGCGCGGTAAGAAGTATGGTTTTTCGTTAGTGGAAATAAAGGATATAGTCCTGTTATTCGATAAGGATAGGACAGGCATTAAGCAATTGGAAAAAACGATTGAAATGGCAGGACAGAAATTAAACGAAATTAATGAACGCATTCAAGAGCTGGATGGATTGAAACAGGATTTTGAACAGGTAATCAAAGGCTTTACCGAAACCCTTCATGACTTGAAGGTGAACGATAAAACAGGCAAGCGGTGAAATTAATATTGAAAATAGGTATTGATGATAGTGAAAGATGAATATATATTCTAGAAACAAATGAGGTGAGGATTTGGATATTCAAGAAACCATTGCAGTTGTGACAGGCGGGGCTTCAGGTCTGGGAGCGGCGACAGTAAGAAACATCATTAAAAAAGGTGGAAAGGCAGTCATATTTGACCTCTCGGAAGAAAATGGCGCTAAGATGGCTCATGAATTGGGAGATTCAGTCCTGTTCATTAAAACGGATGTAACAAGTGAAGATAGCGTATTGGGAGCGTTGGAAGAAGGAATTGAAAAATTCGGGAGCATCAATACGGTCATCAACTGTGCTGGTATTGCAATTGCAGAGAAGGTCATAGGCAGAAAAGGTACACATGAATTGAAAGCGTTCTCAAATGTGGTGACAATCAATTTGGTCGGTACATTTAATGTCATCCGACTTGCGGCTGAAAAAATGGTCAAAAATGAGCCGAACCAAGAGGGGGAGCGTGGTGTCATTATCAATACGGCTTCGGTAGCTGCCTTTGAAGGACAAATCGGACAAGCCGCATATAGTGCTTCTAAGGGGGGCATTGTTGGGATGACCCTGCCGATTGCAAGGGAGCTTGCCACAAAAGGGATACGTGTCGTATCTATCGCACCGGGTCTATTCCATACTCCGATGTTCGATTCATTGCCTGATGAAGCGAGGATGTCATTAGGTAAAACCGTTCCATTCCCATCAAGGCTCGGATATCCCGAAGAGTACGCTAAGCTAACGGAGAGCATCATTACGAATCCAATGCTGAATGGGGAAACCATCAGGCTGGATGGGGCCATTCGAATGTCACCCAGGTAAGTGTGAATTCCTTTTGGAAAAGATGATCCAATCCATTATAGATCGATCTTGAAAAGAGCCTTAGACAAAGCCATGCAGAGGAGATAAAAACAGATGAAACATCCATATCTAAGTGAAGATCATGACATTTTCCGTAAGTCATTCCGAAAGTTTTTAGAGAAAGAAGCAGTTCCCCACTATGAAAGATGGGAAGAAGAGAGGATCATTCCCCGGTCATTTTGGGTGAAAATGGGGGAACAGGGTTTTCTTTGTCCGGATCTTGGAGAAGATTATGGGGGTTCCGGGGTAGATTGGGGCTTTGCAGTCATAATTAATGAGGAATTGGAAAGAGTAGGTTCTGGTTTCATTGGTTTCGGACTCCATAGTGACATCACTGTTCCGTATATTGCCGCATACGGAAGTGAGGCGCAGAAAGAGCGCTGGCTTCCTAAATGCACGACAGGGGAAATCATTACAGCAATCGCCATGACAGAGCCTGGAACAGGTTCGGATTTAGCCAATATAAAAACCACTGCTATTTTGGATGGAGAACATTACATATTAAATGGCCAAAAGACATTCATCACAAATGGCATTCATTCGGATTTGGTCATCGTTGCGTGTAAAACGGATCCAAATGCCGTTCCAAAGCATAAAGGCGTTAGCTTAGTCGTGGTAGAAAGGGATACTCCTGGATTTTCCAGGGGGCGAAAACTGAAGAAACTTGGTTTGCACAGTCAGGATACAGCAGAGCTGATCTTCGAGGATTGTCGTGTTCCAAAGGAAAACCTGCTTGGTGAAGAAGGAAAGGGTTTTGCTTATTTAATGGAGAAATTGCAGCAGGAACGCCTTGTAGTGGCAATTTGTGCTCAAACGGCATCAGAGGATATGCTGGCCGATACCATTGAGTACGTGAAAAGCAGGGAAGCGTTCGGAAAATCCGTGAGTCAGTTTCAAAATACTCAATTCAAAATCGCGGAAATGGCAACGGAAATCAAAATGGGGCGTGTTTTCCTAGATCAATTGATCGCCAATCATATGGCGGGAGAACAGGTGGTCACAGAGGTTTCGATGGCAAAATGGCGTTTGACGGAGACTGCGAGAAAAATATCGATTGAGTGCATGCAACTTCATGGCGGCTATGGATATATGGAAGAATACAAGATTGCCAGAAGGTATCGGGATGTCCCGGTAGCAAGCATCTATGCCGGGACAAATGAAATCATGAAGAAAATCATCGCTAAGAATCTGGGCCTTTAATATAAACAGGATGAGAAGGGGAGAGAGTATATGCGGGAAGTGGTAATCGTTGAAGGGATTCGAACCCCAGTAGGGAAAAGGAATGGTGCCTTGAAAGACGTTCGCCCAGATGATCTAGCAGGGGAAGTATTGAAAAAGCTGATTGAGAAGGCGGGCATCGATCCGGCTATTGTCGATGATGTCATACTAGGTTGTGTTTCACAGGTTGGTGAACAAGCAGGTGACATAGCAAGAATTGCTGCACTGATTGCAGGATTTCCGATCGAAGTGCCGGGAACGACGATTGATCGTCAATGCGGGTCAAGTCAGCAGGCTGTCCATTTCGCTTCCCAAGCCATTTTGTCAGGAGATATGGATGTTGTAGTGGCCGGAGGAGTGGAAAACATGTCCCGAGTCCCCATGGGGTCTAATAATCAAGGTGCTGTAACCAGCCAAAAGTATTTAGACAGGTATGAGGTGATTAACCAAGGTTTATCAGCTGAGAGAATCGCCGATAAGTGGGGAATAACACGTGAAGAATGTGATCTGTTTTCCGTTGAGAGTCATGCCAAAGCAATACGTGCTCAAAAAGAAGGGCATTTTGACCGTGAAATGATTTCAGTGACGGGTACTGATAAAGAAGGAAATCATATGGAAGTTACGGAAGATCAAGGTCCAAGGGCTGGAACTACCATGGAAATACTGGCTGGGTTGAAAACGGTTTTCCAAGAAGACGGTTTAATCCATGCCGGGAACTCAAGCCAGATAAGTGACGGTGCTGCCGCTTTATTATTGATGGAACGCAGTAAAGCGGAAGAACTTGGATTGAAACCACGTTTTAAAGTGCATACTCGGGTTGTAGTCGGATCAGATCCCACCCTGATGCTTACTGGGCCGATTCCCGCCACTCAAAAAGCTTTGGAAAAAGCCGGACTTTCCATCGATGATATCGATGTCTTCGAAGTGAATGAGGCTTTCGCTCCTGTACCTATTGCCTGGCTAAAAGAAACGGGGGCAGATCCCAAGAAGCTGAATCCAAATGGCGGGGCGATTGCCTTAGGTCATCCTCTTGGCGGCAGTGGGGCCCGATTGATGGTGTCAATGATCCATGAGTTGGAAAGGACAGGCGGCCGTTATGGGCTGCAAACAATGTGTGAGGGCCACGGAATGGCGAATGCCACCATCATTGAAAGATTGGACTGAAACGGGACTATACGGTTATGAACATTCGTAATTCGCACGAAAGTAAAAGCTGAAAAAGTGATGAAGCCGACCATCGGCAGGGCTGGCCTGAACTCTCCCCGTTGATGGTGGGTTTACTTGAGGAGGAAAATGATATGTCAGTGACGATTAAAAATATCTTTGATCAGACGGTTCAGAAATTCCCCATTAAAGAAGCTATCTACGACGTGAGAAGAAATATCCGCTATACGTACATTCAATGGAATGAGCAGGTGAATAGGTTGGCGGCGGCCCTTCAAGCGGAAGGAGTGCGACAAGGCGACAGGGTCTCTACATACCTTTACAACAATGAAGAGCTTGCCACCGCACTCTTTGCCTGTGCAAAAATCGGCGCAATCTTTAATCCAATCAACTTCCGCTTAATGCCAGAGGAGTTGGCTTACATCTTAAATGACGCTGCTCCAAAGGTCGTTTTATTCGAGCACGAATTGGAATCGAGCGTTGCCGCGGTTGAGAAGCGATTTCCGGAAACTGCTTTCTGGTATATTGATGATAATGTTCCGAGATATGCCAAAGGTTACCGTCAAAAAATGGCAAGTATCTCATCAAATCCGGATGAAGTGGACGTTCACGAGGATGATGTTTATGCCATCATGTATACGAGTGGGACAACCGGACGACCAAAAGGGGTCATTCACCTTCATAAAGATATGGTCAAACAAGCAGAGATTTTAATAGAGGCCATGAAGTACGAACGCTCTGACATCGGGTTGATTACTGCACCGATGTTTCATTGTGCTGAATTGCACTGTTCCTTTTTACCTCGCGTACAGGCTGGTGCCACAAATGTCATATTACATCAGTTTAATCCCAAAAAGGTTATGGAACTGATTGAATCCGAGGGGATCACTAAGTTATTTGCTGCACCAACGATGTGGAACAGGCTACTTCAGGAAAACTTGGATGAATATAAATTCCAGAGTTTGAAGCTGGGGCTTTATGGAGCAGCCCCTATGGCACCATCACTTGTACGTGCCTGTCAGGAGAAACTTGGCATCCAGTTCATCCAAGCTTATGGAATGACTGAAATGGGTCCCGCCATCACTCTCTTATTGGAGGATGATCAAATTAGGAAAGCGGGTTCGGCCGGCAAAGCATGTTCCGATCATGAAATCATCATTGCCCGTCCGAATGACGAAGGGCCATCAGATCCCGATGATATTCTGGAACCTGGGGAAACAGGGGAAATTCTTGTGAAAGGTCCATGTATCATGAAGGGTTACTTCCAAAAAGGTGGAGAGACCGAAAAAGCGCTTTACAAAGGCTGGTACCATTCCGGTGACATCGGTTTCCTGGATGAAGATGGATATCTGTGGGTCAAGGACCGAGTGGACGACATGATTATCTCAGGAGGGGAAAATATATATCCACGTGAAGTGGAAGACACACTTTATGAGCATCAAGGAGTTCTCGACTGTGCAGTACTGGGTCAGCCTGATGATCAATGGGGGGAAATGGTAACGGCTTTCATCGTTGCCAAAGACCTTACGTTACTGGAAAGCGATTTAGAAACCTGGTGTAAGAACAGTGATACACTGGCGAACTATAAACGTCCAAGAAGATATATCTTCTGTAATGAGCTGCCTCGAAATGCAAGTGGGAAGATACAAAAATTCTTGCTTCGTAAACAGTTGGAAGAAAGTGCGGATGACAAAAGTATGGGGAACCTCCTTTAATGCCGGGGTTAGCGGCCGGGAAAAATACTGACAAATTAGTTAGCAATCATATGGGGGAAAGGTTGGAAAAGTCGCTTGGCATGCGATGATAATTGGAAGGAAGAAGATTAACAATCTAGATGAATTATTATATAAATAATATTCCTGTGGAACAATTCAAGGAAACTGAATAGTTATCCACATAATCCACAGGGTTATCCAGAAATAACATTATTTTCATGTTAGTAAGGCAGTCATTGTACCTATTATTTGTCAGTATTTTCAGAATATATCCACAATATATACAGGATTGTGGATAAACTATGTGAATAAAGTAAATATAAGGGGCTGATTACAGCCCCTTGGTTTGGTTCGTCCTATTTATTAGCGGCGATTATGAGCACGGCGGTCAGCTGCATTTGCCCGGGCTTGTGCCTCGATATCTTCCTGGTCAGCCAGTTCGGAAGAATATTCAACGTCAAGTCCGTCACTTTTCAGGTTTTTAGGAACCTGCGGAAGTTTCTGTTTGTTCTTGTCTCGATTATGGTGTATGTTATTGCGTCCCATGCTAGCGCCCCCTAAAAATTAAAATAAATAAGCTAGAGATGATTATTCAACTTATCATCTCTAGCTTATTTTGTGTTGAATGGATGTTCAAAATGTACGGGAAAATACTCCAGACTTAACGACGGGATTTCCTCTCGTTAAAACCACCTGCTCGATCTGCATTTTTAAATTCCCGAGCATAAATAACCGCTTGCGTACTAGTTAAGTTACTTTTTACTTTTTCGTGTTTTTTGGACAATTAGATCATCTCCATTTCACTTAATATCCCTATTTTTTCCTAAAATGATCCTTTCATACGTGAGAATCCTCTTTTAAGATATTTTGTAAAGCGTTTTTGAGGGTTGGGAAAGAAAAGATGAATCCTTCCTCTTTAAGTTTAATGGGTAGGACATTTTGTCCTTCAAGCACAAGTACACTCATTTCCCCAAGCATGGTCTTGAGGAAGAAGGGAGGTACGGGTAACCAATGGGGCCGGTGCATGACAGTTCCTATTGTTTTCCCGAATGTATCCATCTGAACGGGATTAGGTGCCGTAAAGTTGACTGGACCTTCAATCCGCTGATCGTTCATGCAAAAGATGATTGCACGGACCACGTCATGAATATGGATCCAGGAAAGCCACTGATTCCCTTTGCCCATCTTTCCTCCGCCGAAAAGTTTATAAGGCATGACCATCATTGGCAGTGCTCCTTCCTTTTCCCCCAGAATCACGCCGAATCTTGTTAAGACGAATCTTTCACTGTAAGTGCGGGATTTAGCCGCTTCTTTTTCCCATAGCTTAACAGTACGGGCCAAAAAATCATCACCGATGGATTCGGAGGTTTCGGTAAAGGTTTCATGTTCCGAAATACCATAATATCCGATTGCACTTGCATTGATTATGACAGATACTTTTTCGGGCAGTTTGGAAATGATACGGTTCATCTCTTTGGAAGCTTCGACCCTGCTTTCGACAATCCGGCGTTTTCGTTCAGGAGTCCAACGCCCGCTGTTTAAAGATTCACCAGCAAGGTTAATGAAAACATCGAGCCCTTCCAAATGCATTTCCGGCTTTGCGTCTTTGGTCAGCCAGCCGATATATGTCGGATTTTCCTGTTTTTTGAATTTTTCGGGATGACGGGTCAAGATATATATATCATGATTCTCTTTTAATAATTCATCGATAAGGGCTGTGCCGACAAAACCTCTTCCACCAGCAATGGCTATTTTCATGAAAACCACTTCCTTTCCCTTTCTTTCCTTCACTTTAACATGACCATGTCCTTTTTTCATTTTTAGACATGCTATATATAGAAATGGTACACGTAAAGGGGTAAAGTAGGGGTGGGGGTGGATATTATGCCAATCATAACAAAAATAACAACCCAAAAAAAACGTAAAGATCGTTATAACATTTTCGTTGATGAAAAATATGCTTTCAGTGTGGACGAAGAAGTGCTATTGAAGTTTCAATTGAAAAAGGGTACGTCACTTGATGACCTGCTGCTAGCTGAAATACAATTCCATGATGAAATCCAAAAAGCATTTACCGATGCACTTAATTATTTATCATACCGGATGCGTTCTGAATCGGAAATTCGCCTTTATTTAAAAAAGAAGGAAACGGAAGAGCCGATTATAAAGGAAGCGATACATAAGCTATACAGCTTTAACTATTTAGACGACCTAGAATTTGCCAAGGCTTACGTACGGACCCATGTTAACGGAGGCAATAAAGGTCCCACTACCCTTAAGCTCGAGCTTAAGGAAAAAAGGGGTACAAGAAAAGTTGGTTGTCGAGGCATTGAAGGAATACCCCTATGATATTCAAATTGAACATGCAAGGAAACTTGCTGGAAAATCGGTCAAAAAGGAAAAAAACATTTCAGAGCGGGCATTGAGGCTGAAAGTTGAACAAACCTTGTTACGGAAAGGTTTCCCGAGAGATGTCATCCTTGAAGCGCTTGAAGATGTGACGGTTGAAAAGGATGAAGATGAACAATGGGATTCTCTTTGCCACCATGCTGAAAAAATGGAACGCCGATATAAAAACCATGAAGGCTTCGAATATGAACAAAAAATGAAGCAGGCATTATACCGAAAAGGTTTTCCAATAGAATTGATTGAGCGTTATCTTTCCAATCCTGATATGGATTAAGTGCATCGATAGCCAAATCATAAAATTTTGTTTAATATAGAAGTAAATTAATTTCATTTAAGGAGCCATATATATGAGCGACGTAAGGTACAGCAAGTTGTCGGCCTATGAACTACAACAGGAAATTGCAGCGTTGACTGAAAAAGCGAGAAAAGCAGAGCAATTGGGAATGGTTAATGAATTTTCAGTATTGGAACGTAAAGTGACGATGGCCAAGGCTTATTTGTTAAATCCGGATGATTTCAAAAAAGGTGAAATATACCAAATTGACGGCGATCCCGGTGTCTATTTCAAAATTGATTATATGAACGGCGTATTCGCCTGGGGTTATCGTTTAGGTGGAAGCGGAAAGGAAGAGGCACTGCCAATTTCAATGTTGAAATAAAAAGGAACCGGGGAAGACCGATTCCTTTTGAGGTACCTTTTAATTCGATCGCTCGTTTGATGCTTTCATTCGTTCTTGAGGGTGTGTATTAATACTGCCATCTGCACGCTTTGATGCATATCTTGCTTTTGCACGAGGCTCGCCTTGGAATTTATTATTGTTTTGGTTGGGGAATCCTTTTTGTTTATTTCGCAAGTTTTTCTCCTCCAAGCATCAGATTAAAGAAAAGAAGCGTTTCCGCTTACCACTAGTATGGGTAAGGGACAGTATAGTTCATTCTGTAAAAATATTGGCAATGAGGTGGTTCAAATGAATGATTACCATGAAAGATTAACCAAGATACTGCTTGAGAAAAATGACCACATCACGTATGAGCAAGCTTTGACTTGGGTGGAATTATTATGGGAAGATTTCGAAGCGACCTATGCAAAGGCTGGACATGAATATGCCGGGGAAGAAATGACATCGCGCGTTGTAAGGACCTGGATTGATAACTACGGTGAGCAGTTCCACGAATTCATTGCAAAAAATCCTAAATATAAACAGTTATTAAATCAGCAGAATCGATTTCATTAAAAAGCTGATTCCAGAGGGGTTCCCTGGGATCAGCCCTTTTTCAATATGCAGCGACTACAAAATAATATTCAATTTCTTCTGCAGCTTCGCTTCGCTAAAGATCCAGCCGGTATAAGAATTCAATATATTCAATTCGCTGTCTAAATGGACTACTGCCACAAATGGGTAATACCCATTGCTGCGATATCTTAAATCGATGAAACGGACTTCATAATAATCTTTTATCTGTTCGATTTCAAATCGGTAAACCGGAGAAAAGGACAGAAAGGCTGCCAAGTTGATGTCCTTTTTTGCGGCTTCGAGAATTTCACTTTCTGGCAATGGCACTCGATCAAATGTATCAAGAATCGTCACATACCCATTATCGGCTCGTGCCACATAATAATTCTTTTCGGTAATTACCGCGATTTTCCAGCGGTGAAAACGCATGGTCGGTGATAAAATAATTTTTCTTGCTCCGGGAATTTGCTGCTTAACAGCTCTTTTTATAAACGCCTGTTCCCTGAATCTGGAGATATAATAGACAACGAGTATTCCGTAAATCGAGAGAAATAAATAGCCTGGAGGAAATCCAAAGCCCCATAATATCAGACCTGCAACATGTATTCCAAAAATGAACGGGTCGAATGTATTGATGACCCCTAAAGCTACCCATTTTGACGAAATCGGCCTAAGAGCCTGGGTCCCATAAGCATTGAATATATCCACGAATACATGAAGGAATACGGCTAAAAACGTCCAAAGCCAAAGATGAAGGTAATTTGCTTCAGGTATGATGGCGAAAAGTGCTCCGCTGATAATCAAGGGCCAAAGTAAAACAGCGGGAATGGAATGCGTGATTCCACGGTGGTTTCGTATATATACAGCGTTATTCCTTAATTTTAAAACGGTGTCAATGTCTGGAGCTTGTGATCCCAATATCGTACCTGCTATTACTGCACTTGCAGTGACTGGGCTCTGCGCAATGACAGGATCTAACGTGGCAAGACCTCCAAGAGCAATTCCCATGACAAAGTGAGTACCTGTATCCAAAAAACTAACCTCCCTGCCACAATTTGAAAAAAATGGTCTTCTCTCATCATACCGTATTTATATATTAACCATCAAATGAATATAATTCAGACTTATTTCCGTGACCAATTACAAATAACTGGATATGAACATGATATTAAAAAAGAATGACCTACTATAGGTATTCCCATTTTTGATAAGAGTGTAACATCTTTGGAGGAACTGATGTGAAAGAAATAACGATCCCGACAATAGAAAAAATAAAAATCGATGATTTTCAAAAAGACTTGGTTTCCTGGTTTCTCAAAGAACAAAGAGAATTGCCATGGAGGGAAAATAAGGACCCGTACCGTGTTTGGGTTTCAGAAATAATGTTGCAGCAAACGAGGGTGGACACGGTGATTCCCTATTTTAACCGGTTTGTGGAATGGTTCCCCACACTCGAGGATTTTGCCAATGCCGATGAAGAGAAAATCCTAAAAGCTTGGGAAGGGCTAGGGTATTACTCACGTGTAAGGAATCTGCATAGTGCCGTTCAGGAAGTGAAGGCTTCCTACAATGGGATTGTACCGGATGATCCCGAGGAAATTTCCAAATTGAAAGGCGTGGGTCCTTATACAGCTGGTGCGATTCTAAGTATCGCCTATGGCAAGCCGGAGCCAGCTGTCGATGGAAACGTCATGCGTGTATTATCAAGGATATTGATGATATATGAAGATATTGCCAAGCCAAAGACTAGAAAAACATTCGAAGCTGCCGTCAGAAAGCTGATCGATCATGAACATACCTCTGCATTTAATCAAGCCTTGATGGAACTGGGGGCATTAATCTGCACACCAGGTAAGCCTGCCTGCTTATTATGTCCCGTTCAAAGTCATTGTATTGCATTTGAAGCAGGGGTTCAATCGGAACTGCCTGTAAAAGTCCAAAAGAAAAAAACGCGGGATGTACCAATTGTGGCTGCTGTTTTAACGAATGAAAAAGGTGAATTTTTAATTCACAAGCGAGCATCTGAAGGGTTGCTGGCAAATCTTTGGGAATATCCGAACTTCGAGAACCATTCATCCCTTCAGCATAAGAGGGAGTTCTTCGAGAATCGGTTTGAGGAAATGTATGGTGTCAAACCGGAAATCACGGAATCACTTGTGAGAATTGAACATGTTTTCTCACATCTTGTTTGGAAAGTGGACACGTATACGGGAATAGTCAAAGAAGCCATCAGTGAAGAGACATTAAGAGAAAACCAACTCAAGTGGGTGAATGAAGAAGAGATGGAGGAGTTCGCATTTCCGGTTTCCCACCAAAAAATGATGAAGGCCTATAAAGAAAAAAAGCGGATTGAATAAAGGCAGTATTGTAATTAAGGGTCACCTTGGGGATGGTTTCTATCTACATTTTAAAACAGAGTTGATTGGAACGGAAGGTGAGAGAGACTCGCGGGAAAAGCGTGTCAAAGGGAGACTCCGCAGGAGCAAAGACGCCGGAGGAAGCTCCCGGACCGCCCGCCGAAAGCGAGTGCCCTACATTTTCCAATCAGCGTTCAAATTATACAACTCCAAAAAAACAGAAGGCAAACTCGATTTTCATCGAGTTTGCCTTCTGTCTAAAAAGGATATCCGCTAATTCCTCTTCTTTTTGTTGATTTTCAATGTCATATCCGTATAAAATCAATCGTAAATGGTTTTCGTTCCATGGGTATAATTGGCTTCCTGCCTATTAAGTCCGCCTCTATTTTCAATTTCTTTGACGATTTCGCTATGGATACTCTGTCCTTCTTGGTTTAAATAAGGTACCATTTGTTGAAGGGAGTGATGAAAATAGGCAAGTTCGCTATTTTCCCAATCCGATTTTTTCATCATCGACAACTCTGTCATATCACGTCCAACATACATAACAGTAACACTCCTTTTAAAAATGATTTTTATTACTCGGTGTTTACTCAGAAAGGATGAATAAACGTATGGAACAAAAAGTGGCACTCGTTACAGGTAGCAGTAAAGGTTTAGGTAGAAGCACGGCAATAAGGCTTGCAGAGGAAGGATACGACCTCGTTATTAATTATGCCCGGAGCAAGTCGAAAGCATTAGAAGTGGCAGCTGAAATTGAAGCTTTGGGGCGTAAAGCCCTTGTAGTTAAGGCAAATGTCGGTGACGTTGCGAAAGTGAAAAGCATGTTCGAGGAAATCGATGCTTATTATGGGCGTTTGGATATCTTCATTAATAATGCTGCTTCAGGAGTGCAGCGTCCCTTGATGGAGCTTGAAGAATCGCATTGGAACTGGACCATGGACATCAATACAAAAGCCCTCCTTTTCTGCGCACAGGAAGCGGCGAAATTGATGGAGAGGAACGGCGGAGGGAAAATCGTCAGCATCAGTTCACTAGGGTCCATTCGCTATTTGAAAAATTATACAGCTGTCGGTGTTTCCAAAGCTGCGCTTGAAGCCCTGACAAGATATTTAGCGGTCGAACTGGCTGCGAAAAACATTTGTGTCAATGCCGTTTCCGGCGGTGTTATCGATACGGATGCCCTGAAGTCTTTCCCGAATCGGGATGAAATGCTTGCTGAGGCGGCAGAACAAACTCCTGCTGGACGGATGGTCGAGGTGGAAGATATGGTGAATACCATCCTGTTTTTAATTTCCGATGGAGCCAGTATGATTCGTGGACAAACCATTATAGTTGATGGTGGCATTTCATTGCTTGTTTAATGTAACTGGAAAAATTTAAATGTTATTAGTTGGATAACACTCCTTGATATTGGTTATCTTATTATCGTGGAGGTGATATCAATGGCTAATAACAATAATAAATCACAAGCAGGTACTAACGCTCAACAAGTAAGACAACAAAACGCGCAATCTCAGCAAGGTCAAGGTCAATTCGGTACTGAGTTTGCTTCTGAAACAAACGTTCAAGAAGTGAGACAACAAAACGCACAATCTCAGCAAAAAAAGGGTCAAGGTCAAGCTCAAGGCCAATTCGGTACTGAGTTCGCTTCTGAAACAAACGTCCAAGAAGTGAAACAGCAAAACCAAAAATCCCAAAGCAATAAAAACCAAGGCTAATTGCCGTTTTAAAAACGAAAGGCATCCTTCTTTTGAAGGATGCTTTTTTTTTGCCTTTCATTTGATTCGACAAATGTTTTGATGTGTTTACATTTTATGTCAAAGGAAAAGCTGGATAAAAACTAGAATATACATACTATAGAAAAAATACACATTAGGAAGGTGCATTCATGGAGGAATTTAACCGGCTAATAAACAACCAGTTGAAAACGATGGATAAGCTTTTACTTTTACAATCCGAAATCGAAAGATGCCAAGATATAGAGAAGCAACTCCTTGCCCTGCAAGAGGAGAATGAAGCGGTCACCATTCATGAAGAGATCCAACTTAAAAAGCAGGAATTGAAAAGTATCCATGATATGTTCGAGAAGCAAACGGAAGAAGTCATCCGTTATTATCAGCAAGGACAAGCTGCAATACAATGAATAACCGGCTAATTTCTAAGTTAAAATGGGGTGGATGGTCAGACTTTTTCGACTTATTTACACATTTTCACTGGGAGATTAGCCACTTTTGTTTTAAATTTATGAATAAATCGCTATAATATAGGAATATAGGGTAAATGGAAAAAAGTATATATTTTTAATACACACAACAACTGCAAACGGAATAGGGCACAGTACGCTGTCAGGGTGTCTATAGAAAGTAGGGAGAGATAAATGGGGATTGTTCCTGCCGAAGGAGGAAAAATCCAAATTCATAGCTATAAACATAATGGACATATCCATCGTATCTGGGAAGAGACAACCGTTTTAAAAGGGACCCAAAATCTGGTGATAGCAGCCAATGACCGTACTATGGTAACGGAATCAGATGGAAGGACCTGGATTACGAGAGAGCCGGCGATTTGCTATTTTCATTCAAAGTATTGGTTTAATGTTATTGGTATGTTGAGAGAGGACGGAGTTTATTATTATTGCAATATCAGTTCTCCGTTCACATACGATTCGGGAGCATTGAAATACATTGATTATGACCTGGACATTAAGGTATTCCCAGATATGACGTTTAATTTGCTGGATGAGGATGAATATGAAAGGCATCGGAAAGAAATGAATTACCCGGATGCCATCGATTCAATATTGAAACAGAACGTAGACTATTTAATTTATATGATACGCCAGCGAAAAGGACCATTCTCCGCAGAGTTTATTGATAGTTGGTATGAACGCTTTTTAACCTATCGATGATAGAAAAGGCCTGCTGCTTAATTAGCAGGCTTTTTCATTGTGTAACGTACCTACCCACTGATCTTTCAAGCAGGAACGATTTTTGAATAACAGCAAATCTTTAACCCCTTGCCTCCTATAAATGTGTATGAAAGATATTGAATGAAATCCTTTTGATAGTTAATCTTCGAAAAGGAAAATATAATTGAAAAGTGCATATATGATTCCAAATTGAACGTTAGGGACTTTTTTTAGCATTTTGATTTAATGAATCAGAAAAGGAGGGATTCCGTGGAGAGCATTAAGAGGTATTTGCAATTCGTTAAACCATATAAATGGCAGATAATTGGGACGGTATTGATTGGATTGCTGAAGTTCGCAATTCCGCTTTTGCTTCCATTGCTCAGTAAGTACATAGTGGATGACATCATCGGAAATGGTGACCTGTCCAAAGCTGTGAAGTCTGAACGCCTTTTATGGGCAATGGGCATCATGATGTTCATTTTTGTTGCGGTTAGACCGCCGATTGAGTATTATCGACAGTATTTCGCTCAATGGACCGGAACGAAAATCCTATATGATATTCGTAATGATTTATTCACTCATATACAGAAACTGAGCTTTAAATATTATTCCAATACAAGAGTGGGCGAGGTCATCTCAAGGATGATCACGGATGTGGAACAAACGAAGAACTTTGTCATCACGGGTTTGATGAATCTTTGGCTGGATATCGCAACGATCATCATAGTGATAGCCATCATGTTTACGATGGACGTGAAGTTAACCATTGTATCCATCATCATGCTTCCATTTTATGCGTTTTCGATTAAGCATTTCTTTGGCAAGTTGAGAACCTATACAAGGATTCGCTCCCAAGCATTAGCGGATGTACAGAGTCACCTTCATGAACGGGTTTCAGGGATGTCAGTCATCAAAAGCTTTGCGATAGAAGACAGGGAACAGGAACTGTTTGCGAAGCAGAACAAGAATTTCCTGGATAAGGCCCTAAAGCATACGAGTTGGAATGCTAAGTCATTTGCTGTCGTGAATACGATTACGGATATTGCCCCCCTGCTCGTGATAGGCTTTGCCGGTTATCAAGTCATTCACGAACAATTGTCGCTGGGTACCATGGTTGCTTTCGTCGGTTTCATAGACCGGCTATATAATCCCCTCAGACGATTAGTTAACTCTTCGACGACAATGACCCAGACATTGGCGTCCATGGACAGGGTTTTTGAGTTTGTGGATGAAAAGTATGATATCGATGACGAACCAGGGGCGAAAGAGCTTAAGCATGTAGATGGCCGAATTACCTTTCAGGATGTTACGTTTGCTTATGACGAGAAAGAGGCACCCGTTTTAAAACATATAAATTTGGATGTTACACCAGGAGAAACCATTGCACTTGTCGGGATGAGCGGCGGAGGGAAATCCTCGATCGTCAGTTTAATTTCCCGTTTCTATGATGTAACGGAGGGAAGGGTATTATTGGATGGAACGGATATCCGTAAATATCAAGTCCGCAGCCTAAGAGATAAAATCGGGATGGTGCTACAGGATAATATCTTATTTAGTGAATCGGTTAAGGCTAACATCCTTATGGGACGGCCTGATGCAAGTGATGAAGAAGTATTTGAAGCGGCAAGGGCGGCGAATGCACATGACTTCATTATGGGTCTAAAAGAGGGGTATGAAACGAAAGTCGGGGAGCGGGGAGTTAAATTATCCGGAGGCCAAAAGCAACGGGTTGCCATTGCGAGGGTATTTTTGAAAAACCCACCTATCCTTGTGCTGGATGAAGCTACATCCGCATTGGATTTAGAGAGTGAACACTATATCCAGGAGGCACTTGATATTTTGGCGAAAAACCGGACCACCATCATCGTGGCCCATCGCTTATCAACCATCACCCATGCCAACCGGATCGTTCATATCGATAATGGGGAAATTACGGAAATGGGAACACACGAAGAACTTATGAAAAAGCAAGGGCATTACTACAGCCTATTTCAAGTACAACAATTGGATTCCTAAGGGAAAAGGAAAACCATATGATTCCCGCCAAAGTAATATACATAAGAAAGACCATTCCGCTAACGGGAATGGTCTTTCTTATTATAATGATGAACCTGTTAGGAAATTCTTTTTTCATGCAGCGTTTTTTTTCTGTCAGGAAGGAATTGAGGAAGATGCTTTATTCCCTCAGGCAAGGCGATACCGACAATGATCAAGGACATCCCGAACCATTGCAGTGACGTAACCTGTTCATTCAAGAAGATGACGGAAACGACCATCGCTGATGGCAATTCCGCTGCACAAAGGATCGTTCCAAGCCCGACTCCCACTTTCGGCAGACTGACAGCAAAGAAAAAGAAAGGAACAAGAACACCCAAAGTACCGAGCAACAAACCGTAGTACCATAGGTTCGTTTGGACAAGATTCGTAACAAGTGTAACGGGGTTAGTTGTGAATACAGCAGTCAGCATACCACCCGTTGCAATGAAAAACAGCCGTTTCATTGAAGATTCCCCAACTGCGAATTGAGAGTTGCAATACATATATAGCGCAAAAAGCACCGCAGACAATAGTCCGAACAATACGCCTTTTAGGCTTAGGGCAGATAGAGGCTGACCAAAAATCGCCCCTGCCAATAATGTTCCGATGAAGAGAACGAAAATGGCAATGAGTTTATTTTTATCCGGGCGTCTTTTATTTATGAAACTTTCAATGAGGACGCCTATCCAGGTAAATTGAAATAAAAAGACAACGGCAATCGAAGCGGGAAGCTCGGATACGGAAACGGCATATGCCTTTCCGACGAAAGTGGACATCATGCCCGTGATTAAAAGTAATCCGGCACTTTTCCATGAAACTTTATATTTAAACGAAAAAAGAAATAAAACGGAGACAATCAGCCAACCGACAAGATATTGACTGCCGACCAGTTCTCCAGATGAATGGCCATCCATAAATCCAAACTTGATCATGGTGGATAATGTGCCATATGAGATCGAACCAATTAAGACCATTATGGAATACTTCAAAAGTTGCATATTTTTCACCCCTGTAAAAATAAAAATCGCCACCTGCCAAAAAGGCAAGTGACGAACGAAAAAAGGAAATCCTTTTAAAATTCCGTCTCTCAACAAAAGCTGAGTTTAAAAAAATGTTTGTGTTGCATTAACTTAGCTTAAAGTCTTTGTGAATATTTGTCAACCAGAAAAAAAGTTAAAGCCTGCACGTCGATCCCTAAGTTGAAGGTGGTGGCAGAGGTAAGAGAAGATCCTTTCATGGCATATAAAACAAAACCCCCAAAAGGCAAATATGCCGAGTGGGGGGGCGTGTTTCAATCGCCATTTTGCTGGAAGTCTTCCAATTTACCACGATATTCTTCGTCTTTCATTTTGCGGAGATTAGGCTTTTTTTCTGCAGTTGGCTCATCGTCAGGCTTTTGGTTGTGAAGCTTGGAAAGTGCCGAACGATAATCCTGATCTTTCATTTTCAATTCATCATTGTCTGTTGGGACGATGATTTCGGTAACGGGATCATCATCCGAAGAAGAAGCGGACTCTTCCGACGAGTTCTCTTTCTCGAGAACCGGCTTATCTTCAGGTGATAAAGCTTTGATATTGAATGTGATCAAGCCCGAAACCGCTAAAATGGCAACGATGATAATTAGAATTATGCCCATTGAATCAAGCCTCCTAGAGCTCGTTTGTGAATGAACGGGTGACATGGGCTACCCGTTTTCCTAATGCTTCTCCAAGCTGCAAGTCGTTCTTGGTTATGTTGTCATCCACCCCGGGCGGGCAGCTTATACCTACACCATAGTAGGAACCATATAAGGCGTTTTCCGGGACAGTGCCGGGTAAGCCGACAATGATCATGCCTTGATGAAGCATTGGGGTGATTAAGTTCAGCATGGTAGCCTCGAGTCCTCCATGTATGGTGGCAGTCGTACAGAAAACAGCACCCACTTTATTGATCAGCGCTCCTTCCGCCCATAGATACCCAAGTTTATCAATCCATGTTTTCAAACTCGAACTGATGGTGCCGAAGTGACCCGGACATCCCCAAATGATGGCATCCATTTCCTGAAGCTTATAAACATCCGCTTCGTTTACATGGTCAATTAGAACCTCAGCCCCTGGAACCCCAGCGGCTCCGTGAGCTATTGATTCGGCAAGTGCCTTCGTATGGTTACCTTCACTGTCGTATACAACATAGATTTTCATATTAAATCCCCCATTTAATTAAACCGATTTTTTTACTGGTGAAGGAAGCAAAGGTACATCCAATTTTTCCTGTTTAGCTTGTTTCATTGCTTTGTCCTTCCGAACGTCACGCAAAAACAATGAGAGAACTATACCGGCAATTGCGAAACCTGTTGCCCAAAAGAATGCATCATTGATTCCCATCACATTTGCTTGACCCTGGATTTGTGAAGAAATCAGCGACATAGCAGTTTCCTGTGCCTGTTCTCTCGTTTGATTCATCGAACTCATGATGGATTGAACGATTGTTTGGAAATTCTGAACAAAACCGGGATCACTCGTACTCATTTCCGAACCTAAGGAAGTTCCATGGAAAGAAGCACGGGTTGTATAAATGGTCGTCACGAAGCTCGTACCAATTGCTCCGGTTACTTGTTTCAGCGTATTGCTCATTGCCGTACCATGTGTATTCAAATGCTTAGGAAGCTGATTCATCCCAGCTGTCATGATCGGCATCATAAGTAAAGACATTCCAAGTGAGCGGATGGCGTAGATGATGACCAAAGTCGAATAGGTAGTTTCCGTAGTCAATTTAGCGAATTCGAAGGTTGTGATAGCAGTAATCGCTAAACCGACAAGTGCTAATGGACGAGGTCCGATTTTGTCGAATAATGCTCCTGAAATGGGTGACATCACCATCATCACAAGGGCTCCGGGTAACATCAACAGACCGGACTGAACGGGTGTGAATCCTCTTAGAGTCTGTAAATAGATAGGCAATAAGAATATCCCGGTAAACATGGCCACTGTGACTATGGCGGAAATGATATTCGATAATACGAACATGTCATACTTAAATACACGGAAGTCGAGCATAGGTGTTTCAGATTTTAACTGTTGAACCACAAATAGGCTCAGAAGGATAAGCCCGATGATGATCGTTCCCAGAACGATGGAATCCGTCCAGCCTTTGGAACCTGCTTCACTGACACCGTATAGTAATGATGCAACACCTATCAAGGATAGAGAGGCGCCCAACAAATCCAATTTTATTTTCTTGGGTTCTGCTACATTACGCATACTTATAAAGGCAAGTGTCATGATAATCATGCCTAATGGCACCATTGCGTAGAACATGACCCGCCAGCTATATTCCTGAATGACCCAACCAGATAAAGTCGGTCCGATGGCAGGGGCGAACATAATGGCCAGACCAAAGATTCCCATTCCTTTCCCGCGCATTTCTGGAGGGAAGATGAAAAGAATGATTGTCATGACCAATGGCTGCAAGATCCCGCCGCCCGCAGCCTGGATCAGCCGGCCAGTAAGGATGACGGGGAAATTTGGTGCGATGCCGCAGATGAATGTCCCTACCGTGAATAGAAACATGGCAGCGAGGAATAAAATGCGCGTGCCGAACCGTTCTATTAAAAAAGCGGACAGTGGAATCAAAGCTCCATTCACGAGCATGAATCCAGTTGACAACCATTGAATCGTTGTCGCAGCTACATTAAATTCGGCCATCATCCTCGGCATGGCGACACTAAGCAGGGTTTGATTCAAAATGACCATGAACAAACCTAGCATTAAGATAATTAACATGGGGGCAAACTGTTTCATTCCCTTGTTTTCATTTACTGAGATGGTTTGAGAAGCCATTTAAGGTAAGCCTCCTTTCTGTATAACTGTATTGCCGGTTTATTTAGTTGAAATTTTCACTTCTGCGTTCATTCCAGGCAGAACTTTATCGGATGGTGCTTTAATGGAAATTTTCACTGGTACTTTTTGAGTGACTTTCGTATAGTTTCCGCTGCTGTTTTGATTGCCCATCACTGAAAAGACAGACGTTGTCGCATAACCGATCTGTTCCAATGTACCTTCGAAGACAGTATCGGGATCTCCATCGATGATAATATCGACGCTGTCACCTTTTTCAATATCCTTCAATTTATTTTCTTCAATGTTAGCCGTTATGGATAGATCATCCATATTGATGGTCTGAGCAAGCGTTTGACCCGCTTGAACCAGCTGCTCATCATGTACTTGTGTTTTAACAATTGTCCCTTGCGCTGCCGTTTTTACTGCTTCTTTTACATCTGATGTGGTTACATTAGCAACTTTGTCATTTTTACTTACACTGTCTCCTTCGTGTAAGTCCCAATCTGCTAATTTTCCGGTTGCGGGGGCAACGATGGTATAAAGGTCACCCGACACTTTCGCTTCATCCGTTTTAATGAAATTCGTGCTTTCATAATAGTAATAAGCCCCACCGGCCACTACCGCCAATATAATAACCAAACCAATGATATTGATTAAAACTAAACGTCCTCTATTCACTTGTTTCGCCTCCAAAAAAATATTGATGATCGGTTTTTGAATCAGTTTCATTAAATGACTTGACCTATATTTGACAACGCCTCCCATATCAATGTTTATTTATTAATTTTAATAAATATTAATTTTTATAATTATTAATATTATTAACTAAAGAGTTTACCAGTTTAATTATTTTTTGTCATGTAATTTATTCGGAATGGAAGTAGGAAATAAATACAGTTAAATGGGGGAAATTTGAATTTTTTTTAGTTTTAAGGATATATGGAAAGTAAATTTGACAATGGTATGTCATTTAATTAAATTTAAGAGGTAGGATTGTCCTATATAAGGAGTGAGAAGGCTGGATTTTAAATGGGAAGTAACTAATAGTATAGAAATGCAGATTTTTCGGATTAGGAAGAAGCTTAGGGCCATCGTAGCAAAAAATCTTCAGCCTTATGGATTAACGTCGCCTCAGTTTTTCATATTATTGATATTGAAAAAAGAGGGGTCGATCAAATCGACCCAGCTGGCTGACTTCTTAACCGTAAAGCCAAGTGCGATTACCGTATTTGTAGATAAGCTGGTCGAAATGGATTATGTGAAACGGCAGCCCTCTGAAAAGGATCGCAGGGTCATCAATCTTGAATTGAAAGAGGCAGGGGAAGCGATTTTGGGGAGAGTCCTTGCGGAGCATAACCAATTGATGGGCAAGAACTTCAACTCATTCTCAGAAGATGAGCTGCAGGATCTTTTGAAGAAATTGGATACGATTGAAAAGGCTGCTGATAAGAACCTTTTGGATGATTGAATGAGGAGCATGCTCTAAATAGAGACGAAAAAAGACGGTTCCCGGGGAACCGTCTTTTTTAATCTTCTTCATACTGGACAGATATTTCGTTATCTTCCTTATGGAAGGACTGGAAGCTGACGATCAGCTTTTCAAGATGTTCCAATTGTTCGTCATATTCTATGACTGCAGAAATCAATGGTACAAGACGGGCAGAGAGATGGCCTAGATTATCATGCATTTCGTCCACTTGATTCTGCTGTTCGAAAAAGTGGGCGAGCAGCTCTTTACGACTTAAACAATCCTGGTCCCAATCTTCAATCTCCCCAATCGACTTGATTTTTTCGATATGCAGTAATATCAACTGTTCATGCTTGCGAATCAAGGAATCAAGCTGTTGTAAGATACTCCGTTGGAAATCTTCAGGCATTTGATATACTTCATTCTCGAATTTATGGATTCTCTTCAAGGTTTCAAACGCTTTTTTTGTTGTTATGATCATCTGCCGATAAACGACAAGCTTTCTTGCTTTAGCTACACTGTTCTTCTTGAAATATTCTCGTTCCTCTTTGTACATGGAATAGATATGTTCGAGATCGAGTAATTCCGCCTTTAATCGGCTGATGTCTTTCTTCAATAAAGTGTGTTCTGTAGCATGTCTTGTGCTGATTCTGATCCATTTTAAGATGTCTTCCGTCACATCTGTAATGCGTGTATAAAGTTTTGCTTCATATTTTGGAGGAATGAAAACCAGATTCACGATAAAAGAAGAAACGATTCCCAGCAAAACGGATGAAAGACGTATAAAGGCAAAATTAAGGAATTCCCCTTCCTGGTTTTCCATGATGGCAATGACCGTCACGATGGAAAGGACAATCGTTTTATCCATTTTCAATTTTAAATTGATGGTTATGACAACCATTACGGCAAGACCGATTATAAAAATATCATTTCCGAACAACAAAACGAAGGAGACAGCAACCAACGCGCCAATGATATTTCCTTGAATTTGCTCCAACACCGTTTGATACGAACGGTAAATGGTCGGCTGTATTGCAAAAATTGCAGCAATCCCAGAAAGGACAGGAGCAGGAAGGTTAAGCAGTTCCGATAGATAAAGCGCTAAAACAATTGCTATTCCTGTTTTGAGAATGCGGGCACCAAACTTCATATATAGGTTAATCCTTTCTTTGTGATGTAATGGAACATGGTAAGAAAAAGGCTCTATTTATATATAGGCTTTTGCTTAAAATTGTATTCTAACTTATTTGTTAGTACTTTACACTAAAATAAGAGGATGTAAACAAAAAGTAATATACAGGATTTTCCTTAGAGTTACAATAGGTAAAATCAAGTTTAATATATAAAGAAAATATAGGCAATTTCTTGGCTGCTTTTCAAGTGTGTTTTTCCTTCGTTTAAAAGACTACCCCAGAGGTAAATGACTGGAAAAGGCTGATGCTCGAATTGAAGAGCATCAGCTTTTTTAATGAACGATTCTCGATTAAATTTGTTTTCGGAATCACTCTGTGGATACAGCAGGATCCGCTTGTTCTTTCACAGGAACGACCTGAAGGAAGTGCTCTCCAGGATTTTGAAGCAGAGCCTCCAAGGAGGCTGCTTCTTCCGTTTGGCCATGATCCTTCAAGAGTGCCGTGTACTTGCCAAGAAGTTCGGCCACGTCCTGCAGGCCTTTTGCAGACAAGGGCTCAATGGAAATCTTTGCCCCTTTTGCAACCCGTTTTTTAATGACATCTTTGGTTAATCCAAATTCAGGCTGTTGCCGTAAATAAACGACACCGCCTGTCATCCCTGCGCAAATCCATGGACCCGGATCACCCAGAACCAAACCTCTTCCATTTGTCATGTATTCAAAAGCGAATCCCTTAATATTGGAAGTAACCGCAATATTACCGGTTTCCTTTTCAGGAAGTGGTTGTTTCAATAATCCTCCAATGATCATATCTGCTCCGGAAAGCCGGATTCCCGCCCTGGCATCGGCATCACCTTGGGCAATGAGGAGACCATGCTGTGCACCATATCCAAAGCCCTTACCGACAGAGCCATTGTAGAACTTTCCGTCTTTTCCGGGAGATTTAAAGATGGCAATATTACCGCCAATCGATGTTTTGCCAATCCCATCCTGGGCGCCGCCATTCACACTGATCGTAATTCCCTCCGTATTGTATGCCCCAAGTCCATTACCCGGGATGGAACCATCCTGATAGGATAGGTGAACGGGAGGAAGTTTTTTGTATGAACCATCCAATCTGCCCCTAACGCGATGACAGGACACCCTGCTGCCTAGTACACGCTGCTCGGAAGTGATCGAGCTATAGTTGCGGGATTGCTGCAGATCATCTACATGTGAATCCAGATATTCAGCGCCAACGGCAACCTGCATGGAGCCTTCATTCAAATATGCCGCCGTTTCTTTATGTGAGAACGGTGTTATATCCAAATTTTTCAATAAATAGGTTAAATCCATTGATTGTTGACCTTTACTTTGCTGAAGCAAATCAGAACGTCCGACGATATCCTGAAGATTCTTCACCCCGAGTGATCCGGTCAGCGCTTTGAGTTCTTTGGCAAATGCACTGAACATATTCGTTAATCCTTGAACGGCTAAATCAAATTTTCGCGGAACAAAACGGCGTAGCCCATGTTCTTTCGCTTGTGCTTCCGATTCGATTTGAGTGGCGATGCCCACATGGCAGGTATCAAGGTGACAACCGCGGCACGTTGTACAGCCGACGGCAATCATCGAAAGTGTCCCAAAACCTACACGGTTTGCCCCGAGCAGCATTAATTTCAATACATCCATCGAGCTTTTTAACCCACCATCAGCCCATATTTCAACATTCTGACGAATACCTGACTCAAGTAAAGCATTATGGGCCGCTTTCACACCAATCTCGACTGGCAGACCGACATGTGCGAGTGCATGGATCCTGGCAGCACCTGTTCCGCCATCAAAACCGGAAAGCGTAATGATATCGGCCCCTGCTTTTGCGACGCCGACCGCAATCGTACCAATGTTTGGAACGACCGGAACCTTGACGGCAACTTTTGCTTTATCGTTTGCCGTTTTTAGTTCATGGATCATTTGGGCCAAATCTTCAATTGAGTATATATCATGGTTATTGGAAGGGGAGATCAAGTCGGAACCGATTGTTGCATTCCGGGCTTCTGCGATTTTCGCTGTGACCTTGGAACCGGGAAGGTGTCCGCCTTCACCAGGTTTTGCCCCTTGCCCAATTTTAATTTCCAATAGATTTGAAGAGTTCAAGAGTTCTGCGTTGACACCGAAACGGCCGGAAGCGATTTGCTGACCGCGGGATTTCGGGTACTTGCCCAGCATATCCTTGATTTCCCCGCCTTCACCATTCATGCTGATCATGCCTAACCGCTCGGCAGCTTCTGCATAAGCCCGGAAAGCAATTTCATTTTGTGATCCAAAGGACATGGAGGCTATGACGAACGGCAAATCCTGTTCGCCGACCGAAAGACTGACCTCTTCAGAAGGGATTGAAGAATCTGAAGCTTTTAATGATGTCAAGTGTCGGATCGTCGTAGGATTGGATTCTTCCTGTTCGGTGATCTTTTCGCGATAAGCGTCATAGTCACCGGTTGAAGCCACTTCCCCGATCGACTTCCAAACCCTAGGGAATAAATGGAAGGTCTTTCCCATCCGTTCTTTTTCATTGCAGTAATCTTCCGCACGCTGGATGGCGTCAGCCTTGATTTTATCAAAATTGTAATCCAGATCATTGGAACCGAAGAAGTTAGCCACATTTAAATATTTTGCGATTTCCTCATGTAAACCGATGCTAGAGAAAAGTCTTCCATATCCCCGCAGCTCATGAATGCCGATGGTGGAGATAACTTTCTCAAGTCCTTTCGTCAAGGAGTTATATAGATTGGTAACCCCCTTAAGGTCATCTGAAGATAAGGATAGGAACATATAATACGGGCTGATTAAGTTGGCTCCAAGACCATAAGAAACGATGATATCATGCAGTGACCTTAGCGATGCGGAACGTAAAAGGATGGAACAATCCCGGCGCTTGCCTGTGCGGACCAATGCTTGATCGACGGCTGAAGTGACAAGGTGGGGATCAAGCCAAAGGTTGCTGTTTTGATGGGCAAGGGCATCATCCAGAACGAGCAGCGTTTTTCCTTTATCCACTGCATTGACACTTTCATCCGTAATCCTGGTTAAAGCATCCGTGATGCTTTCATCCTCTTTGAACGTGCTTGAAATGAAATGCACGAGTTTTTGATCTTGGTTATATTTAATGAACTGATCATAGCTTGGCTGCGATACGATGGATGAACACTCATAACCCGTCAATCCTTCAATCAATAAAGGAGTCAGCAGCTCCATAACCTTTCCAGCCTTATTGGCTTCGAATAGGGAAGGTCGTTTTCCGATGATGGTCCTTGTTGAGAAGTGCTCGGTTTCCCGATCCCGGTCTATCGCTGGGTTGGTTACGACAGCCACACTTTCCTTAATGAAATCCGCAATGTTGGTCCGTTGGGGATTAAGTGCAGCCAGAGGAGCATCATGACCAAGTGAACGAATGGGCTCAGCGCCTTTTTCGGCCATCTGTTCCACTAATTGAACATGCTCCCTTTCCCAACCGAAAGCTTTATACTGACCATTATGAATGGCTTGCGTGTTTGTCATGGAGACAACCTTTTCAAAAACTTGGGGCTGCAAGCGGACTCGGTCATTGGAAAGAACGAAACGATTATTGAAGAGTTCAAATACTTTATCCTGGTAATCCTTGTAGGTGTACAACTCAATACGGTCACCATTCCATTTCAAACCCACTTTTTCCCCAGGTCCCATCGGTTTAGGATCTCCGGTATATTCACTTGAAGGGATGATTCCTGGTTCGGAAGTGAACATATAGGATGATTCCGTTTCAATATTCCATAGCGGGCGCAGACCTAAAGAGTCGACAGAAAACACGGCCTCATCGCCGAAACGTGAGATGATTCCTGCTGGACCTTGTGCAAAGTGACCCCAAGCCTCCCGTAAATACGTATATAAGTCTTGTAAGTGCTCTGGATATTCCTTGATTTCATTAATGATTGGCGGGAACATAAGGTCGACAGCTTCAAATAAAGAGTAGCCATGGCGGCAGATGAAAGTTTCGATCGTCTTGTTTAAATCCTGTGAATCACTTCCGTCTTTAGCGATGGGAACACCGATCATTTTCGCTTCATCACGCAATTTGGCAATGGTATTGATCTCGCCATTATGACCAAGTACACTGAAAGGCTGGACCCGGAAGAAGCTTGATAGAGTATTAGTGGAGAAACGGTTATGTCCCAGTGTCATGGTGGAGGCAGCTAAAGGGTCTGCAAGATCAAGATAATAGGCAGGGAGGGTATCCCCCGCACCCATCACTTTGTAGACAGCATGATGCTGGCTTAAGGATGCAACATGGACGAAATCACTTTTTTCGATGTCGGAAGTCAGCTCAAAAAGAAGATTTGAAAGCTCCTGGTTGTTTTTGATGGTGGAGGAACAGGCGAATTGCCAGAACATTGGGTCTTCCTGAATGGCAATCGGTCCCAAGGCCTCAGAACGGTATGCTTTATCTGTTTCATATATCAAAGAGAGACCATGTTGAAGCAGTTTCTCCTTTATTTCGATTTTTAAGTCGTTCGCATCTGTTTTTTTGCTTAAAAATAAGTGGCCGACTATGAAGGAATCTTCATCGACGATGCTTGGATCGATATTTACCGCTTCCAGCTTCTTTTTCCAAAGAGCCCGGGGAATATCGATATGGATGCCGGCGCCATCACCCTCGCCATTGATGAAGCCGCAGCGATGGTTCATTTTAACCAGGGCGTCGATACAGGCAAAGATGTTTTCGTTAGTAGGGATCTTCTTTTTTTCGATGCGGGAAACGATTCCGCAGGCATCATGTTCTTCCTTGTAAAATTCTTTGAATGTAGCAGGTGTCCATTGTTGGGTCATATGTGTGGCTTGAATAAGGCTGCCCTTATTCTTAGCCTTTCACCTCCTGTAGCATTTGTTTAATGGGGGAAATATTAGTAAACCCGAACAATCGTCCAAGTTTTTTTATAGATTGAAAGAAAGTGTATAAATGTATATAAATGTATCCATATCATATCATTTAAATATTCAGAAATCAATTTTTTATACAATGGATTGGATGCTGTTGTTGATGGGACTTTTGTGAAGAATTGCTCCAAAGGCTAATTTAAAAGATTTATTACACGGAAATAAGAAACCCCCAAGATTGATGTACATCTTGGGGGTGTATAAAAAATGCATAATTATGCTGTTTCGTTTTATTAAATTAGGTTTTTGAATGCATGTTCAACCGCTTTTAGAGTATAAGCGATATCATCGTCCGTGTGAGCTATTGTCAAGAACCATGCTTCATATTTAGAAGGTGCCAAATTGATGCCTTGGTTGAGCATGAGTTTGAAGAACTTAGCGAACATTTCGCCATCAGTATTTTCCGCCTGCTCATAGTTTTCAATTTTTTCTGTCGTGAAATAGATCGTCAATGCCCCTTTTAGGCGGTTGATGGTGATCGGGACATTATATTGGCGAGCGGCTTTCAGGATACCTTCTTCAAGAATTTTTCCCAGCCGGTCAAGCTCATCGTACAGACCCTCTTCTTTAAGTACTTCTAAGCAAGCTATCCCGGAAAGCATGGAAGCCGGATTTCCTGCCATCGTACCTGCTTGATAGGCTGGTCCTAACGGTGCGACAGTTTCCATGATCTCTTTTTTGCCGCCATAGGCACCAATCGGAAGTCCGCCCCCGATGATTTTTCCAAGCGCCGTCAAATCGGGCTGAATGCCCAAGAAGTCCTGTGCCCCTCCATACATGAAGCGGAAAGCTGTGATGACTTCGTCGAAAATGACGAGTGATCCGGCTTCGTGAGATAATGAAATGACTTCTTCCAAGAAGCCTGGGCTTGGTTCTACGATTCCAAAGTTACCGACGATCGGTTCAACAAGTACGCCTGCAATTTCATTGCCCCATTTATTCAGTGCTTCTTTAAAAGGCTCGATATCATTGAAAGGCACCGTGATGACTTCTTGTGCGATACTTTTGGGCACGCCGGCTGAGTCCGGTGTGCCTAGGGTGGATGGGCCTGAACCAGCAGCTACTAGAACAAGGTCCGAGTGACCATGGTAACAGCCGGCAAACTTGATGATCTTATCGCGTCCGGTGTAAGCGCGGGCCACACGGATGGTGGACATGACAGACTCAGTGCCTGAATTGGTGAAGCGGACTTTATCCATGGATGGAATGGCATCTTTCAACATTTTGGCAAATTTCACTTCATGTTTTGTTGGTGTGCCGTATAAAACGCCGGTTTCTGCCGCTTTAACGATTGCCTCCGTAATATGTGGATGGGCATGCCCTGTGATGATCGGGCCATATGCAGCTAAATAATCGATATATTTATTGCCATCTACATCCCAGAAATAAGCCCCTTTGGCATGATCCATTGCAACTGGTGAACCGCCGCCTACAGCTTTGTAAGAACGGGATGGGCTGTTAACCCCACCAACTATATGTTCTAATGCCTCTTTATGTAAAAGCTCCGAATTACTAAAATCCAATCTTAAAACCTCCTAAAAATATAAACATATTTCACCTTAATCATAGCACTTTTCCGTCCGTAAATCTGTGGTGGAAGGCTAGGAAATGTGATCCGGCCTCTGTTGGAATGATGCAGCCTTAGAGCAGCAGCATTCCTGGGCCTTCATTTTGTTTGGGAAATGGGGTCGGACCCCAAAACTCCGGATATGAAAGATAAAATGTCCAAGATGGTGGCAGGGTTTTCGATGTCGAAGGATTGGCGGTTCATTTCGCCCTGGGCTTGGTAATAGATAAGTTGGCCGGTTCCTTTTTCTTCATTAATACGAATGTGGAAACTTATGGGGGTGCTTTCAATCGATCCGCTGGAATCCCTTTGGATGACCTGGCATAATAATTCTCCGTATTCATCTTCATAAAGGAAGTCATATCGAAGGTCGATTACGACCTTTTCGATTTGGGATAGTAAAAATTCTTTAATATTCATGGCATGCTCGTCTCCTTTATATATGTATCTGGTACAACGTTCGGATTCGCCCTGAAAATGGTAGATGGCATCCAAGCATTTTTATTGTCTAAAAGGGTTAGGTTGGATAAACTAATTCATTAGGACAAGAGATTACGGAGGATGTAACAGGATGAGTGATGCAATTCAAGTGAAACAGCTTCGGAAGGAATTTAAGTCGGCATCAAGCCGTTCAGGCTTAAAAGGTGCCTTCCGGGATTTACTTACAAGAAATTATAAAATCGTCCCTGCCGTCAATGATATCAATTTTACTGTAAAAAAGGGTGAGATGGTAGCTTATATTGGGGAAAATGGTGCAGGAAAATCGACCACTATCAAAATGCTGACAGGTATTTTGGAACCGACAGCGGGTGAAATCACGGTCAATGGCATGAATCCACATAAGGAAAGGGAAAAGTTCACTCAAACAATCGGAGTCGTATTTGGTCAGCGCTCACAGCTATGGTGGGATATTGCGGTTCAGGAATCCTTTAGGCTGCTAAAAAAGGTCTATAAAGTAACGGATGAACATTATAACGATCATATGGAACATGTCATCAAGACGCTCGATATCGGTCCTTTGCTGGACAAACCAGTGCGTAAACTCTCACTTGGTCAGCGAATGCGCTGCGAGCTTGCGGCAGCACTGATTCACAATCCGCCTTTGCTGTTCCTTGATGAGCCGACAATAGGCCTTGACGTACTCGTGAAGATGAAAATTCGCGAGTTCCTGAAAGAAATCAATGAGAAATATAATACGACAATCCTTTTGACTACCCATGATTTAGGTGACATTGAGGCATTGTGTGAGCGCGTAATCATGCTTGATGAAGGACAAATCATATATGATGGGGAATTGCAGAGTTTGAAAGATAACTGGGCTGAGGAAAAACAGATCCATTTTCAATTCATCGAGCCGATTGAATTGAAGGAATTGCAATCCTTACCACTCCCATTTACTGCTAACTGGGTTTATGATGAGAAAAATCAAACTTACATTGCCTTGTTGAAAGAAGAAAGTGATCATATTTCACAGCTTGTTTCAGCTGTCGTGTCACATTTTAAAATAAAGGACATCAAAATCCATGAAACGTCCATTGAAGAGATTGTTCGCAATATTTATGAAGAAGGCACTGTCTGACTCTCTTATCATTAAGAAACAACGTGTCTATCAAGAAGGGGGAGGGCAATGGGGAAGTATATTGCAATGATCCGCATGCGTTTTTTGATGATGCTTGCGTATCGAACGGATTATTATACCGGCATTTTAATTTATAGCATTAATATCGGTGCTTATTATTTCTTATGGAATGCGATATATGGAGAAAAAAGCTCCATCGAAGGACTTTCAAGTATGCAGATGACAACCTACGTCGCTGTTGCATGGATGGCGCGTGCTTTTTATTTCAATAATATTGACCGCGAAATCGCCACTGAAATTAAGGACGGCAAGGTCGCCATTGAAATGATCCGTCCTTATAACTATTTAGGCATGAAAACGATGCAAGGACTTGGGGAGGGGATATTCCGTTTCTTCTTCTTCTCGATTCCGGGAATGCTGCTGGTAGCTTTCATTTTTCCTATTGAATTGCCACACGAGCCAGCTACGTGGGGGATATTCGGCATTTCCTTGCTGTTCAGCTTCATCATCAATACACAAATTAACTTATTGACAGGAATCACTACCTTTTTCTTATATAATAATGCCGGATTGATCCGGGCTAAAAGGGTTATCATTGATTTATTCTCCGGTCTGCTGCTGCCCATCAGTTTCTATCCGATATGGGCGCAGGAAGTGATGAAATATTTGCCCTTTCAAGGGATCAGCTATGTACCAAGCATGATTTTTACGAACGGGTACAGTTCAGGCGAAATTGGCATGGCGCTTTTACAGCAGTTAATTTGGTGCATCATTCTTATAATACCGATTCAGCTTTTATGGATAGTCGCAAAAAAACAGCTGATTATTCAAGGAGGTTGACGGGATGTTTTATGTATCGATGTTTTTTCAATATGTGAGTCAGTATATGAAAACAAGATTGCAGTATAGAGCCGATTTCTTCATGGAAATCCTATCTGACCTGCTGAATCAGGTCGTGAATCTGGTATTTATCTTAGTCGTTTTTGGACATACCCAATTTTTAAGCGGGTGGAGCCGTGAAGAAATCATATTCATTTATGGATTCTTCCTTATCCCATTCGCCCTTTTTTCAGCCTTTTTCAACATCTGGGATTTTAATGATCGCTATATCGTCAAAGGTGAAATGGATCGGATATTAACAAGACCGATACATAGCCTCTTTCAAGTCATCTTAGAAAGAATCGAGCTAGAATCGTTGTTTGGCGTTGTGACCGGTTTGATCATTATATTCTATTCGGGGGCTTCATTGGATCTGGAGCTTGCGTGGTATGACCCGATTCTTTTCATCATTTTTGCAATAGGAGGGGCTCTTGCTTATGCAGCCATATTCGTAGCGATAGCAAGCATTGGGTTCTGGTCGGATGCGAAAACATCCATCATGCCAATGATGTACAATATCGGGAACTACGGTCGCTATCCTGTTGATATTTATAATAAGGTCATTCGTTTTATCCTTACATGGGTGCTGCCATTCGCGTTTGTTGGTGTTTATCCGGCATCTTATTTCCTTAGAAAAGAAGAGTGGTATGCGTATGCATTTGCCACACCTGTAATCGGGGTTGCCTTTTTCATGATATCCGTTTTCATATGGAATCAAGGAGTGAAGAGGTACCGTGGGGCAGGAAACTAAAAAAACCCCTTCAACAGCATTCATGTTGAAGGGGTTTTTGTTTATTTGCGTTTATTCTTTCTTTCAATATATCTTGCTTGTGCTTGAACATATTGCTGCTTTTCATCTTCCGTTTCCGGAATGACCTGAGGTACGATTGTCGGCTTACCGTTTTCGTCAATGGCCAGCATCGTTAAAAAAGCGCGTGCCGTAAGCTGCTTTTCACCTGTTAATAAGTTCTCACGCTCCACTTTCACGAATACCTCCATTGATGTGCGATGGGCACAAGTGACATAAGCTTCAAGGTTAATTGCGTCCCCTGTCTTGATGGGGGCCAAAAAATCAAAAGAGTCGCTTGAAGCAGTCACAACGGGTTTTCGGCAATGGCGCATAGCTGAAATACAGGCTATTTTATCAACATAAGCCATTACTTTCCCGCCAAAGATGGTATTATGATGGTTCGTATCCGGTGGAAAAACAAGGTCGGTTAGGAAAGTCCGTGACTGCTGTGTTGGATGGGCATTTGATAAGCCGCTTTCCTTTTCAATCATTTGCCTGTTGTTTGGGCTAAAAGATTTTCACGGACGATTATTGCTGCTTCGACCATGTTTTTCAGGGAGGCGACGGTTTCCGGGATACCCCTTGTTTTCAGGCCGCAGTCGGGATTGATCCAAAACTGGTCTTTATCTAATACCTTGATGCCCCGTTCAATCATATCGACCATTTCTTCCACTGCTGGAACTCGGGGACTGTGAATATCATACACACCCAGGCCAATACCTTTTTCATACGTTTTTTCCTCGAATGCGGAAGCAAGCTCTCCATGGCTACGGGATGTTTCGATGGAAATTACATCGGCATCCAAGGAAGAAATGACATCCATGAAACTGTTGAAGTCGCAATAGCACATATGCGTGTGAATTTGCGTTGTATCCTCCACGCTTGATGTGGATATCAAGAACGAATTCACAGCCCAGTTCAAATACTCATCGCGATCGCTTTTTTTCAATGGTAGACCTTCCCTAAGTGCAGGTTCATCAACTTGGACCATTTTGATTCCTGCCGATTCCAATGCAATGACTTCTTTTTCCAAAGCAAGTGCCAGCTGGTAGCATACATTCTCCCTGGAAATATCATCACGGACAAATGACCAGTTCAAAATCGTGACAGGACCTGTAAGCATTCCCTTTACGGTCTTCTTCGTAAGTGATTGTGCGTATACACTTTCCCTGACTGTCATCGGTTCGATGAAATAGATGTCGCCATAAATGACTGGTGGTTTTACGCAGCGAGACCCATAGGATTGTACCCAGCCCTTTTCTAGAAAGACAAATCCGCCTAACTTATGACCGAAGTATTCAACCATATCCGTCCGTTCGAATTCCCCGTGTACGAGAACGTCCAAGCCGATTTCTTCTTGAATGTCGATCCACCTGCCGATTTCTTCGTTAATGAATGTTTCATATTGCGCAGCGCTCCATTCTCCTTTTTTGAATTTCCCGCGTGCTTGCTTAACTTCAAATGTCTGGGGAAAACTACCGATCGTTGTTGAAGGTAGAAAAGGCAATTTGAAAAATTCCTGTTGTTTTTGGTAACGTTCTTTAAATGGCAGCTGACGTCCAACATGCTCTGATTTAGCCTTTTCGACACTGGATTGTACACTCTTATGATTCCGTGCATTTGAACTAGCTAACGTCTGAACCGTTAATTTATTAGCATCGACCTTATCGGCGATTGCTTCAAAGCCCTGATTATTCCCTTTGACCAAGAGTGTTATTTCTTCAAGTTTCTCATCGGCGAAAGCAAGGGTTTCTTTCACTTCTTTTGAAACGGCGGTTTCATTACGAACGGTCACTGGAACATGAAGCAGGGAACAAGAGGGTTGAAGCCAGATTCGGTCTTCGGCTACTTTTTTCTTTAGAGTGTCGATCAATTGAATCTTTTTCGATAAATCAGAAAGCCAAATGTTTTTTCCATCAATCACACCTGCACCAAGCACTTTGTCCTTCGGGAAGCCGGATGCTTCAAGATTACTTAGATTCCTTCCTTTATCATGTACAAAATCAAGACCGATTCCCTGAACTGGTAATTCGATGACTTCTTGGTAGTGTTCCACGGCATCAAAGTATGTTTGCAGCATGATGTTTAGGTTTGGTGCTGCTTCATTCAGTTTTTCATAGAGGTAAGTAACAGTTTGCATATCATCTTTGGAAATGGATGAAACAAGAGAAGGCTCGTCCATTTGAATCCACTTCACGCCTTCTTGCTCCAACTCCTGCAGGATTTGCGTATATAGAGGAAGCAGGCGCAGGATTATGCCAGGGATATCTTGTTTTTTGAAGCCTTTGGAAAGGGAGATGAAAGTATAAGGTCCGATTAACACGGGCTTCGTTTCAATCCCTAGCTTTTCCTTGGCTTCCCGATATGCTACAAGTGGTTTATTTTCTGTTAAAGTCAGCTGTGGCAGTTTTAATTCAGGGACGATATAGTGATAGTTCGTATTGAACCATTTCGTCATTTCGGAAGCGACCTCATCATTGTTCCCGCGAGCCATTGAATAATAAACGGAAAGGGGAACGCTTCCGCCTTCATAGGCAGAGTAACGTTCAGGAACAAGACCGAACATGACGGACATATCGAGCATTTGATCATAGAAAGTGAAGTCGTTGACAGGAATGATATCAATGCCTTGATCTTTTTGTTTTTGTAAGTTGCCTAAACGGATGGCTTTTAGTTGTGCCGTAAATTTTGGTTCATCGATTTTCCCAGACCAATATGCTTCCAATGTACGTTTCCATTCACGATCTTCCCCGATTCGCGGGTACCCCAAATTACTGCTTTTCAAAATTCTCATCCTCCTACTTTCCTTTGATTTGTTTAAAAACAATAAAAAAAGCACCCCTAACTGTCAATAAGAGAAAGTTAGAAATGCTTAAAATAAAGAGACATGCAGAATGCCCCTTATAATTATAAGGTCCCTAACACCTCCCTATCTCCCGTAGGTTAAAACAGTGTTGTCGAAATAGGCAGGTCTCCTGACTTAGGGAATATCATTAGCAGCGAGCCTTCCCGATCCGTAGATCAGTGGCATATTGGATGGCGCTAACATTCCCATTACAGTGGCGGGACCGTGCCGGAATCAAACCGGGCTTCCCTTTTAATCCTAATGAAAATTAGGAACCTATTTCCACATATGAAATTTCACTAAACCTGCTGATAAACTGATTGCAGGTACCAAATATTTATAAAATAAAAACTATTATAAAAATTTAGATAATCTTAACATATCCGACCAAAAGGGTCAACATGAAAAAAATCGGGAAACGTTCCCGACATTTTGACAAATGCCTTTAGGGTGTGTGAGTGATAAGGCTGAAGTCTGTTCCTAAAAAAGAATATATTGTTAGGACAGGGAGTATGTATAAAGGAAGTGGCGTTTTGAAATGGGGCGTAGGGGATGACTTTCTACATCTTGATTGCAGGAATCATTTTTTGCATGGTGATGAGCATTCGGACGTTATTTCTTGTTGAGTCGGGAGGAAAGAAGTTTTCTCTGGAGGATATGCTGTGGCTTGGCAATTTATATGCGACGATATTAGTTGGATTTGCACTGATTTATTTATTATACGAGCTTCAGAATCATTCGGTGATTCTTGATATGGGCAATCGATTGGATGGCACATTCTATGAACAGTTGAAGACTTCTTTTTATTTTAGCGCGATGACCATGTTTTCTGTAGGGTATGGAGATATAGCCCCAATTGGAATGGGCAGGATGATAGCTACCATTCAGGCTTTCATCGGGTACACACTCCCGGCAGCGTTCGTGATTCGGACGGTGATCGATCTGGAGCATAAAGATAGGAAGGATAAATGAAAGTTGTGTTTCTTTCGATTATTGGGTACTCTTACCATAATGAAGGAAATGGAGGATTCAATATGACTGTTAAAATTGGAGAAAAAGCACCTGATTTTCAACTCCCTGCAAACAATGGTGAAATGGTTTCCCTATCGGATTTTAAAGGGAAATACATCGTTTTATATTTTTATCCAAAAGACATGACGCCAGGATGCACGACGGAGGCCTGTGATTTCCGGGACCACAATGAACAATTCGAGGAATTGAACGCTGTCATCATTGGTATAAGCCCAGATCCGGCGGCACGTCATGAAAAATTCATCGAAAAACATGGATTGCCTTTTCTGCTGCTAGCTGACGAAAACCATGAAGCGGCTGAATCATTTGATGTGTGGCAATTGAAAAAGAATTTCGGCAAGGAATATATGGGCATTGAACGTTCAACTTTCCTGATTGATAAGGCAGGTAAAATAGTCAAGGAATGGCGTAAAGTAAAAGTCAAAGGCCACGTCGAAGAAGCGCTTGAAACTCTTCGAGACCTAGAAAAATAAGGGACAGGCAGATGAAGGATGAACGAATAACGAAGCTTGCGGCCAGGCTGATTCATCATTCGATACAATTACAGCCAAAAGAGAGAATCCTCATCCGGGGCCATATCAACACGAAACCATTGTTGAAAGAGCTGATTGATGAAATATACAGGGTGGGTGCTTATCCATATATAGAACTCGAAGACGATGAGATTAGCCGACATCTGTTACAAGGGAATGTGAAGGAACAACTTGATACATCGTCGCAATGGGCTTTGAAGAAGTATACGGATATCGATGCGGTCATCATCATCACCAGTGAAGAAAACGACGTGGAAATGACTGATGTTCCCATCGAGAGGCAACGTATTCAAGGGGAAGCTATGAATTCTCCCACTCTTTTCTATGTAAACAACCGACGGTGGGTCTTACTTAAATATCCCACCAACGCATCAGCGCAAAAAGCCGGCATGAACTTCGACAGGTACCAAGACTTCCTTTTCAAAGTTTGCACTATGGATTACGGGAAAATGGAGGCGGCATTGAAACCGTTAAAGCAATTGATGGAAGGGACTGACAAAGTCAGGATCGTTTCACCGGGGACAGATCTGACTTTTTCCATCAAAGGTATGCCGGCCATCATATGTGCCGGCAAAAAGAATTTACCTGATGGGGAAGTGTTTACGGCACCCATAAAAGAAAGCGTCAATGGAAGGATATCCTTCAACGCACCCACAACCTATGAAGGAATCACCTTTAGTGACATGGAATTAAACATTGAAAAGGGGAAAATCATTAAAGCCATTTCCAATCAACCTGCCAAAATGAACCGGATTCTGGATATCGATGAAGGGTCCCGTTTTATCGGGGAGTTCGCAATTGGAATCAATCCATACATATTGGAACCTATGGACGATACATTATTCGATGAGAAAATAAGCGGGAGTCTGCACTTGGCTCTGGGACTTGCCTATGGAGAAGCGGATAATGGAAACCGTTCATCTATACACTGGGATATGGTCTTGATCCAGCGTCCTGAATATGGCGGTGGTGACATCTACTTTGACGATGTGCTGATCAGAAGGGATGGAATTTTCATATTGCCTGAATTACATGCATTAAACCCAAATTCATTAAAACAAAGCCTTTTTTATTAAGGCTAAGGCTTTTGTCCAACTCAAAAAGGGGACACCTGAATATGCTTTATTAAGGGAATACCTCCTCAGAGAAAGTTGCACGGGACACACAGAGCCCGTGTTTTTTTATGTTAATTAAAAGGGAGAGATAAACATGTTAATACTTTCAACAATCATTCCGAATGAAAGCATCCAAACGAAGATGATGGACGCATTTCCTGATTTGAACTTCATTTATCAAGAAGGATGGACGGATGAGCCACTTAATGAAGCGGAAATCTTGATTACATACGGTGAGGATTTAAATGAAGAAATCATTGGGAAAGCGGCGAACTTAAAATGGATAATGGTCATGAGTGCAGGATTGGAATTAATGCCTTTTAAAGCCATTGAGGAACGCGGCATTTTGGTGACGAACGCAAGAGGCATTCATAAAATCCCAATGGCCGAGTATACGATAGGGATGCTTTTACAATATGAAAAGAAACTGAAACTGCTTATGAAGAATGAAAGGGAAGAACTGTGGCATAGAAAGATTGAAGTAGGGGAATTGAATGGCAAAACGATGCTCGTTCTTGGTGCCGGTGCAATTGGAGGAGAAGTGGCCCGTTTGGGGAAAGCCTTTAGGATGACGACACTGGGGGTGAACCGCAGCGGGAAGCCAGTGGATTCCATCGATCGCCTTTATACACTGGATAATATATTGGAAGCCGTACCGGAAGCCGATTACATCGTATCCGTCCTGCCAAGTACTGATGAAACCAAGGGCCTTCTGCAAAAAGAACACTTTAAAGCAATGAAAGAAACCGCCGTATTCGTGAATATTGGCCGCGGTGATCTTATTAACGATGAAGTGTTGATCGAAGCATTGGAAGCAGGGGAATTGGCTCATGCCATCTTGGATGTATTTGATCCGGAACCTTTAGGAAAAGGGCATCCATTTTGGAAGATGGAAAACGTTACGGTCACACCGCATCTTTCAAGTAAAAGCGGAGAATATTTACCAAGAACCTTTGCGATATTCGAAAAAAACATGCGTGAATACCTGAAAGCTGGAAAAGACTTCATCAACGTAATCGACTTATCGAGGGGATACTAAAATACAATACGAAAATGGGAAAGATTCAAAGCGGTGATGAATAAAATAAAAAAGAATGGTAAAACCATCGAATTATTGACAAATTCAACGAATAAAAGGTACACTAATTATAAATATTACAATTTAAGAATTCATACTTAATGAGAAAACGAGGTGGATGACGGTGTCTGAAGTTCAGTTAAAAGAAGCATTGGATTCCCTAAAAGATACCGGTGTAAGAATAACTCCTCAACGCCATGCGATACTTGAGTATTTGATAAGCTCCATGTCCCACCCTACCGCGGATGATATATATAAAGCGCTGGAAGGCAAGTTTCCAAATATGAGCGTGGCGACAGTTTATAATAACCTGCGTGTTTTCCGGGAGGTAGGCTTGGTAAAAGAACTTACTTATGGTGATTCTTCAGCCAGGTTTGATTTCGTAACGACGAATCATTATCATGTAATCTGTCAAACCTGTGGGAAAATTGTGGATTTCGACTATCCTGCATTGGATGAAGTCGAGCATTTCGCGGCACAAGTCACCGGTTTCAATGTCAGTCACCATCGGATGGAAATCTACGGCGACTGTACGGATTGTGCGAAAAAAGAAACGCATTAAAAAAAGTTCCTCCACTTGGTTGGAACTTTTTTTCATGTCTCGAAGAAATGATACAATTGTTAAGGTCTCATGATAGGTAAATCAGCAAGCTGGAATCCCTCTAATCATGCAGGCTTTTGCGATTATATTTTTCGTTAAATTCTTCGCCTTCCAACTTTTTGTCAAGGGTCAAGGGTTCTTCACAATGCATGCAAATATCTACACGCCCTAATATTTTTGTAGGTTTGCTGCAGTTAGGACAGACAACCTGGATCGTTTTTGTAGAAAGCATTCCAATCCAAAAATAAACCCCGGTGCTTGCGATTATGAATAAAAGGCCAAGCCCCATGAAAAGTGTCATGACAACTGGATGTGATTTGAAGAAAAGCCCGATATACATTACGATAAAGCCGATGAAAATCAAACTCAAAGCAAATGTACGTATTTTATTGATTTTGCTAGAATGTTTAGCCATGGATTGTCCCTCCTAAAATATAACTTTAACTATAACATAAACAATGGATGGAACAAAAAAGAAATAAAGGATACTTATTACTTTTGAATTGAAATGGTTTGGGGTAAGGGAAATAAGCAGGAAAATGAAGAGTTTTGTCGAAAGTTAAAAAAAAAAGGTTTTGGAGGAATTTATGATGGAAGATATCCTTCGCCCGATTTATCAAGAGCGAGCAAGCTTAAAATCTACACTTGGAATCTTGTTAATAGAAAAAAGAGAAGATAATAGCCCGATTACCGATACATTTGATTACATCCTATTTGTGATTGCAGACGAAGCCCAAGAGGCCGTGTTTTTAAAACACTACACTTATCAGGATAAAAAGGCAGCCTTACATATCGTAAAGGAAGACCAGTTAAAAGAATGGCTCCTATTAGGGACGAACCGCAAAGTGGTTGACTGGATCTATAATGGGAAGGTCCTTTTTGACCGGAATGAATATTTGGACCGTTTGAAAACCGAAATCCGGGAGTTCCCCTTCTATGGAAGGAAGTTAAAGATGGGGATGGAGTTCGCGAAGTTAATTCGCAGGTACATGGATGGGAAAAGCTTTTTTGAAAAAGGTCATTATCTTGAGGCATACAACCATATCGTTCATTCCCTACATCACTTGGCACGTTTGGAAATAATAGAACAAGGCTTTTATCCGGAGGTTACGGTCTGGAACCAAGTGAAGCAAATGGAACCTGAGATCTACAAGTTGTATAAAGAATTGATCAGCAGTGAGGAAACTCTTGAAAAAAGATTGGAGCTTCTATTCCTTGCGAGTGAATTTCTTATTTATTCGAGGACGAATGCAGGTTCACAGCATTTGGTAGAAATAATGGGGACGAAAGAAGATCCGTGGACGATTGCGGAGCTTATGGAGCATCCGGAAGTTAAGTTTTATTCAGTCGACCTAGGTGTTCTGTTGGAATATTTGATAGAGAAGAAGGTAATCGATGTCATCAAAGCGGAGACAAAAGGACACGAGGTTTATCATCGGTTTTATCGAGTTTCAAAAAACTTTTAAAAAAATGTGTTTTTATTGTTGACCAATAATAATATAGGTGTTATATTAATACATGTCGCTGCGGGACATCAGCTTTCGCAGCTTCATCAAAACAAAGAAAATAAAAAAACATGTTGACAACAGAGTTGATAACATGATAAGATGTAAAAGTCGCTTACGAAGTAAACGACAACGAAATTGCTCTTTGAAAACTGAACAAAACAAAGCGCCAACGTTAAATTTTAAGTGAGCACACACTATTAAAAAAAAGCAAAATGAGCAAGTCAAACATTTCTTCGGAGAGTTTGATCCTGGCTCAGGACGAACGCTGGCGGCGTGCCTAATACATGCAAGTCGAGCGAATCGATGGGAGCTTGCTCCCTGAGATTAGCGGCGGACGGGTGAGTAACACGTGGGCAACCTGCCTATAAGACTGGGATAACTTCGGGAAACCGGAGCTAATACCGGATACGTTCTTTTCTCGCATGAGAGAAGATGGAAAGATGGTTTCGGCTGTCACTTATAGATGGGCCCGCGGCGCATTAGCTAGTTGGTGAGGTAATGGCTCACCAAGGCGACGATGCGTAGCCGACCTGAGAGGGTGATCGGCCACACTGGGACTGAGACACGGCCCAGACTCCTACGGGAGGCAGCAGTAGGGAATCTTCCGCAATGGACGAAAGTCTGACGGAGCAACGCCGCGTGAACGAAGAAGGCCTTCGGGTCGTAAAGTTCTGTTGTTAGGGAAGAACAAGTACCAGAGTAACTGCTGGTACCTTGACGGTACCTAACCAGAAAGCCACGGCTAACTACGTGCCAGCAGCCGCGGTAATACGTAGGTGGCAAGCGTTGTCCGGAATTATTGGGCGTAAAGCGCGCGCAGGTGGTTCTTTAAGTCTGATGTGAAAGCCCACGGCTCAACCGTGGAGGGTCATTGGAAACTGGGGAACTTGAGTGCAGAAGAGGAAAGTGGAATTCCAAGTGTAGCGGTGAAATGCGTAGAGATTTGGAGGAACACCAGTGGCGAAGGCGACTTTCTGGTCTGTAACTGACACTGAGGCGCGAAAGCGTGGGGAGCAAACAGGATTAGATACCCTGGTAGTCCACGCCGTAAACGATGAGTGCTAAGTGTTAGAGGGTTTCCGCCCTTTAGTGCTGCAGCTAACGCATTAAGCACTCCGCCTGGGGAGTACGGCCGCAAGGCTGAAACTCAAAGGAATTGACGGGGGCCCGCACAAGCGGTGGAGCATGTGGTTTAATTCGAAGCAACGCGAAGAACCTTACCAGGTCTTGACATCCTCTGACAACCCTAGAGATAGGGCTTTCCCCTTCGGGGGACAGAGTGACAGGTGGTGCATGGTTGTCGTCAGCTCGTGTCGTGAGATGTTGGGTTAAGTCCCGCAACGAGCGCAACCCTTGATCTTAGTTGCCAGCATTCAGTTGGGCACTCTAAGGTGACTGCCGGTGACAAACCGGAGGAAGGTGGGGATGACGTCAAATCATCATGCCCCTTATGACCTGGGCTACACACGTGCTACAATGGATGGTACAAAGGGCTGCAAACCTGCGAAGGTAAGCGAATCCCATAAAGCCATTCTCAGTTCGGATTGTAGGCTGCAACTCGCCTACATGAAGCCGGAATCGCTAGTAATCGCGGATCAGCATGCCGCGGTGAATACGTTCCCGGGCCTTGTACACACCGCCCGTCACACCACGAGAGTTTGTAACACCCGAAGTCGGTGAGGTAACCTTTATGGAGCCAGCCGCCTAAGGTGGGACAGATGATTGGGGTGAAGTCGTAACAAGGTAGCCGTATCGGAAGGTGCGGCTGGATCACCTCCTTTCTAAGGATAATTACGAGAGCGCTTTTGTTTTGTTCAGTTTTGAATGAGTAATTCATTCAGATAGGGAAGAAAAACATCACGATGTGATGGATTCTTTCTGCTTTGTTCCTTGAAAACTAGATAATAGATAGAAGGCAATTAATTTTTTTCAAAGCATCTGTAAGATCTTTTTAACGGTTAAGTTAGAAAGGGCGCACGGTGGATGCCTTGGCACTAGGAGCCGATGAAGGACGGGACTAACACCGATATGCTTCGGGGAGCTGTAAGTAAGCTTTGATCCGGAGATTTCCGAATGGGGAAACCCACTGTTCGTAATGGAACAGTATCTTTACCTGAATACATAGGGTACTGAAGGCAGACCCGGGGAACTGAAACATCTAAGTACCCGGAGGAAGAGAAAGCAAATGCGATTTCCTGAGTAGCGGCGAGCGAAACGGAATTAGCCCAAACCAAGAGGCTTGCCTCTTGGGGTTGTAGGACACTCAACATGGAGTTACAAAGGAACGGGGTAAATGAAGTGACCTGGAAAGGTCCGTCAAAGAAGGTAAAAACCCTGTAGTTGAAACTTCGTTCCCTCCTGAGTGGATCCTGAGTACGGCGGGACACGAGAAATCCCGTCGGAAGCAGGGAGGACCATCTCCCAAGGCTAAATACTCCCTAGTGACCGATAGTGAACCAGTACCGTGAGGGAAAGGTGAAAAGCACCCCGGAAGGGGAGTGAAATAGATCCTGAAACCGTGTGCCTACAAGTAGTCAAAGCCCGTTAATGGGTAATGGCGTGCCTTTTGTAGAATGAACCGGCGAGTTACGATTTCATGCGAGGTTAAGTTGATAAGACGGAGCCGCAGCGAAAGCGAGTCTGAATAGGGCGAATGAGTATGAGGTCGTAGACCCGAAACCAGGTGATCTACCCATGTCCAGGGTGAAGTTCAGGTAACACTGAATGGAGGCCCGAACCCACGCACGTTGAAAAGTGCGGGGATGAGGTGTGGGTAGCGGAGAAATTCCAATCGAACCTGGAGATAGCTGGTTCTCTCCGAAATAGCTTTAGGGCTAGCCTCAAGATGAGAGTATTGGAGGTAGAGCACTGATTGGACTAGGGGCCCCCAACGGGTTACCGAATTCAGTCAAACTCCGAATGCCAAATACTTATTCTTGGGAGTCAGACTGCGAGTGATAAGATCCGTAGTCGAAAGGGAAACAGCCCAGACCACCAGCTAAGGTCCCAAAGTATACGTTAAGTGGAAAAGGATGTGGAGTTGCTTAGACAACCAGGATGTTGGCTCAGAAGCAGCCACCATTTAAAGAGTGCGTAATAGCTCACTGGTCGAGTGACTCCGCGCCGAAAATGTACCGGGGCTAAACGTATCACCGAAGCTGTGGATTGACACCATTAGGTGTCGATGGTAGGAGAGCGTTCTAAGGGCGTTGAAGTCAGACCGGAAGGACTGGTGGAGCGCTTAGAAGTGAGAATGCCGGTATGAGTAGCGAAAGAAGGGTGAGAATCCCTTCCACCGAATGCCTAAGGTTTCCTGAGGAAGGCTCGTCCGCTCAGGGTTAGTCGGGACCTAAGCCGAGGCCGAAAGGCGTAGGCGATGGACAACAGGTTGATATTCCTGTACCACCTATACATCGTTTGAACGATGGGGGGACGCAGAAGGATAGGGTAAGCGCGCTGTTGGATATGCGCGTCCAAGCAGTTAGGCCGGAAACGAGGCAAATCCCGTTTCCATTAAGGCGGAGCTGTGATGGCGAGGGAAATATAGTACCGAAGTTCCTGATTCCACGCTGCCAAGAAAAGCCTCTAGTGAGATGTAAGGTGCCCGTACCGCAAACCGACACAGGTAGGCGAGGAGAGAATCCTAAGGTGTGCGAGAGAACTCTCGTTAAGGAACTCGGCAAAATGACCCCGTAACTTCGGGAGAAGGGGTGCTTTTTAGGGTGAATAGCCCGGAAAAGCCGCAGTGAATAGGCCCAGGCGACTGTTTAGCAAAAACACAGGTCTCTGCGAAGCCGCAAGGCGAAGTATAGGGGCTGACACCTGCCCGGTGCTGGAAGGTTAAGGGGAGAGGTTAGCGCAAGCGAAGCTTTGAACCGAAGCCCCAGTAAACGGCGGCCGTAACTATAACGGTCCTAAGGTAGCGAAATTCCTTGTCGGGTAAGTTCCGACCCGCACGAAAGGTGTAACGATCTGGGCACTGTCTCAACGAGAGACTCGGTGAAATTATAGTACCTGTGAAGATGCAGGTTACCCGCGACAGGACGGAAAGACCCCGTGGAGCTTTACTGCAGCCTGATATTGAATTTTGGTACAGCTTGTACAGGATAGGTAGGAGCCTGAGAAGCCGGAGCGCTAGCTTCGGTGGAGGCGTTGGTGGGATACTACCCTGGCTGTATTGAAATTCTAACCCGCGCCCCTTATCGGGGTGGGAGACAGTGTCAGGTGGGCAGTTTGACTGGGGCGGTCGCCTCCTAAAGAGTAACGGAGGCGCCCAAAGGTTCCCTCAGAATGGTTGGAAATCATTCGTAGAGTGTAAAGGCACAAGGGAGCTTGACTGCGAGACCTACAAGTCGAGCAGGGACGAAAGTCGGGCTTAGTGATCCGGTGGTTCCGCATGGAAGGGCCATCGCTCAACGGATAAAAGCTACCCCGGGGATAACAGGCTTATCTCCCCCAAGAGTCCACATCGACGGGGAGGTTTGGCACCTCGATGTCGGCTCATCGCATCCTGGGGCTGTAGTCGGTCCCAAGGGTTGGGCTGTTCGCCCATTAAAGCGGTACGCGAGCTGGGTTCAGAACGTCGTGAGACAGTTCGGTCCCTATCCGTCGCGGGCGCAGGAAATTTGAGAGGAGCTGTCCTTAGTACGAGAGGACCGGGATGGACGCACCGCTGGTGTACCAGTTGTCTTGCCAAAGGCATAGCTGGGTAGCTACGTGCGGACGGGATAAGTGCTGAAAGCATCTAAGCATGAAGCCCCCCTCAAGATGAGATTTCCCATGGCGCAAGCTAGTAAGATCCCTGAAAGATGATCAGGTTGATAGGTCAGAGGTGGAAGCGTGGCGACATGTGGAGCTGACTGATACTAATAGATCGAGGACTTAACCAACGCTTTTTAAAAAATGAAATACCTTCTTATTATCTAGTTTTGAAGGAATGAAAATTTCTTCTTGCATTTTTTCGAAAAGACGTTATAATAATATATGTCTTGAAAAAATGTTAACAATGTTTGGTGACGATAGCGAAGAGGTCACACCCGTTCCCATTCCGAACACGGCAGTTAAGCTCTTCAGCGCCGATGGTAGTTGGGGGTTTCCCCCTGTGAGAGTAGGACGTCGCCAAGCTTATATTGTTCCGCAGTAGCTCAGTGGTAGAGCATTCGGCTGTTAACCGAACGGTCGTAGGTTCGAGTCCTACCTGCGGAGCCATTATTGGAGAGCTGTCCGAGTGGCCGAAGGAGCACGATTGGAAATCGTGTAGACGGGTAACCCTGTCTCAAGGGTTCAAATCCCTTGCTCTCCGCCATTTTATACCTGGCCCGTTGGTCAAGCGGTTAAGACACCGCCCTTTCACGGCGGTAACACGGGTTCGAATCCCGTACGGGTCACCATTTAGATAACATATTGGAGGATTAGCTCAGCTGGGAGAGCATCTGCCTTACAAGCAGAGGGTCGGCGGTTCGATCCCGTCATCCTCCACCATTTTCAATAAGATCAGGTTGTTTCTGCATTGAAACGTTCAACACGAAAATCTGATGCATAATAGCAACATTATTAACGTCGCGGGGTGGAGCAGTCCGGTAGCTCGTCGGGCTCATAACCCGAAGGTCGCAGGTTCAAATCCTGTCCCCGCAATCTATGGTCCCGTGGTGTAGCGGTTAACATGCCTGCCTGTCACGCAGGAGATCGCGGGTTCGATTCCCGTCGGGACCGCCATTTTTATTGTTTGGCTCAGTAGCTCAGTCGGTAGAGCAAAGGACTGAAAATCCTTGTGTCGGCGGTTCGATTCCGTCCTGAGCCACCATAGTAGTGCCGGTGTAGCTCAACTGGTAGAGCAACTGACTTGTAATCAGTAGGTTGGGGGTTCAAGTCCTCTTGCCGGCACCATGTTTCATCCATATGCGGAGGGGTAGCGAAGTGGCTAAACGCGGCGGACTGTAAATCCGCTCCTTCGGGTTCGGCAGTTCGAATCTGCCCCCCTCCACCATCTTTCTAACAGGGGTATAGTTTAAAGGTAGAACAGAGGTCTCCAAAACCTCCAGTGTGGGTTCGAGTCCTACTACCCCTGCCAATTTAAATCCTATAATGGCGGTTGTGGCGAAGTGGTTAACGCACCTGATTGTGGTTCAGGCATTCGTGGGTTCGATTCCCATCAGTCGCCCCATTTTTTATTAAATCATGGTATAATGAATACAACGTTAATGGGCTATAGCCAAGCGGTAAGGCAACGGATTTTGATTCCGTCATGCGAAGGTTCGATCCCTTCTAGCCCAGCCATATGCGAAAGTAGTTCAGTGGTAGAATACAACCTTGCCAAGGTTGGGGTCGCGGGTTCGAATCCCGTCTTTCGCTCCAAAAACGTTGGCGGCATAGCCAAGCGGTAAGGCAGAGGTCTGCAAAACCTTTACCACCGGTTCGATTCCGGTTGCCGCCTCCAACATACATGCCGGTGTGGCGGAATTGGCAGACGCGCACGACTCAAAATCGTGTTCCTCTGGAGTGCCGGTTCGACCCCGGCCACCGGTATCAATTTTATTACCTTCAATTACACAGTGAATTAGGTAATAGCAACGTTTAAAAACGTCTCTACAGTTATTGTAGGGGCGTTTTTTTGTGGTCTTTTTTATCTATTTTCACACGACAAAATTGAGAAAAATCGTGTTCATGAATCGTGTTCACTGTTGAAGGGAGGAACCAATTTGGCAAGGCGTAATAATGTTTTGAATGAAGTTGAATTAGCTGTTATTGAAAAGAAAGATAAATCCTATGTAGAAACATTTAAAGATGCTATACAATTGTTCATCCAAGACTGTGAACTTCGAAATTTAAGACCTCACACAATTCAATATTACTTGAATGAAATACAAGCATGTTTAAATCAACTTAGAGATCAGGAAATAGACATAACTGTTTTAAAACCTTCTAATCTAACTGAAGAACATATAAAAAACAATGTAATCCTCTATATGCGTAATTTCAAGGGTAGCAGAGTGGTGACTATCAATACAAGATTGCGTGCTTTACGTGCCTTTTATAATTTTCTTTATAAACAAAAGCATATTTCAAATAATCCAATGGGTAATATCAAGTTGCTTAAAGATAGAAAAACAGTTATTGCTACATTTACTAAAGATCAGTTAAATAGGTTGTTTAAACAGCCGGACCTTAGAACTTTTACGGGTGTCCGTGATTACACAATCATGATGTTAATGCTTGAAACTGGTATAAGAGTGAATGAGTTAGCAGGGTTATCTATAAAGGATATTCGCTGGGAAGACTATATGGTTGTTATTAGAAATGCTAAAAGTTATCGGGAAAGATTAGTTCCAATTCAAAAAGAGATGAATCAGCAAATAAAAAAATACATAGCCATTCGTAGTTGTGTAGAGAGTGAAGCGTTGTTTGTTACTGTTGATGGTGAAAGATTGTCTAAAAGAGGGATACAACAAAGGATTACTAAATATGGTGAGATGGCTAATCTTAAAGATGTTAGATGCAGCTGTCATACTTTTAGGCATACATTCGCTAAATTAAGTGTTCAACAAGGTGCTAATATATTTGAAATTCAAACTATTTTAGGACATACCAGCATGGAAATAGTGAAAACATATGTAAATCTATTTGGTAATGATGTTAGAGACAGGCATAAAGAATTTTCGCCAATAAAAGTGCTGGATAAACGAATCTAATTATATTTGAAAACAAAAAGAAAGCCACCTATTCGCAGTAGGTGACCCATAACTCCTGTACAAAACTGAATAACTGAACAGCTATCAGTCTGTTAATTACCTTCATCTTATCGAAAAAATATCGTTAATGCAAGGCGTATTAGGTATTGTCTTTTTTAAGGCATCCTGTTAGTCGTCCTCTTGCTGGAATGCCTACTAATAGCAAGTAAATCTAACCTTGAAAGGTACTGGTTGTAGCCAATGCAGAAAAAACAACCGTAATCACATTAACAGCTTTCCTTGTTTGCTGGTGGTTACTAGGTGAGAACGACCATTAACGGTTCGGTTGGTTGCTTGGTGCATTACGGTGCAGGTAGCAACAGACAAACGATAACATTCGGCACGTTGGACAAGCATAACGTGTAAAAAGTCTGTTGTGTATGAAAGTACAACATTCAAACAAGGTGATACGGTGGAACCCTCAACAACTCGGTTCAATTCAGTGTTAATGAATGGCTGCTTTTTTAGTACTTAATTTTTTTAAGTGCTATAAAGGTAATCATTCTTTTGTCCAATGTTTCCTAGACAATCTAGTTAATTCAGCGAAAAACCAAAACCAAAAGTCAAGAAAACATCAAAAATCAAACAATTTTATATTACTGATGTCCTTTTTTCATGTCCAATTGCCAGTACTTAAATGTAAGCACATGAAGAAGGGAAATATAACAGAATTTTTCTGTCAGTTTTAATTTTACTGTCCTAATTCATGTGAAAAATGCAAGTAACTTTGTGAAACCACATGAGGAAGGGAGGATAGTAAAATGACTAAGATAAAAAGTAGTGGGATTCCTTGTAAAGGGAATGTGAAAGATAATTTTGAGATAGTACCTGTATCATTATTCAATTATTTAGAGTTAGAACTTATTTCTCAGAATGAATTGGTAATATATTTAAAATTACTTCAATTGTTTAATGATGACTATGGATACGCATTTCCTACTATTCCACATTTAATGATCTATACAGGTATAGGAAGTAAGGCTACTATTCATAATTGTCTTGATAACCTTGAAGATGTAGGGTTATTAAAAAAAGCTAAAGCTAATCGTGGAAACAATATTTACGTTGTTTTCAAACCTTTAGACCAAGATGATTTATATAAAGCAATTCCTGAAAATGTTAATAAATATGAGAAAAAGAAAACAAAGCTGTTGAATATGAATGAATATGACAAGGAACGATTTAAGCAGCATTTGCTAAACAAAATAGAAAATGATAATAAAATTCAAGCTAAACAGATTGTACCTAAAGTTTCAAAAGGTAAACTTACTAAGTACGATGAAGTAGAACTTTCACCTGAGGAAAAAAGAAAAATTGATATTCTATCTGGGATCAAGAGTGATTAACCTTATACCAAACCCCTTAATATTATTGAAAGGCACTTTTTTGTAAATCCCATACGGTAGGTAGTTTTAAAAATGAACTTCCTTAGTTCTATAATTGAACTTCTCACAGTTCGGTAAGTGAACGTTATACAGACTTACTTATACAAACTTAATAAATCAAACTTAAGTATATCTGCTAAAAAAGATACTAAGAAAAGAATACTATTAAAGAGTAAGTAATAAAAAGATGTATTAACGTTCATTTATTGAACTTATGTGGATGTGGCATTTTGCCATGATTCAATGACCTATATCTCAAAATTTAAATAAAGAAATGTGGTGCAAAATGAGTTTTAACAATGTAAAGCTAACAGATAAGGACGTTTATAAGATCTTATATCTAAACAAGGTGAAGGGATACCAACCCTATCAGATTGAAACAACGTTCCTAGTCTCTAGGTCAACTATTAAAAATATTGTGAATGGTAAAAGTCGAAAGGATTGTTATTTTGCTTTTATAGAATACATGGAAAATCATACCAAAGAAGAAGTTTTGACGCTGTTTGACTAATAAAAGTAAAGGAAACGAGGATTTAAGTGGTACTGTTAATAGTATCACTTTTTCTTTGTATGAATGTATTTTAACTAGAAGGAAAATAGTCCCTTTTGTCGAATTTAGTAGATGAAAGGAAGGTTTTCTATGGAAATAAACGATTTAATAGGGATTCTTGTTGAACAAAACAAAAGTTTTATAGAACAGAATAAGAATTATAAAGATACGCTTTTTTGGGCAGTGACAAGTATTATAACCATACTAGTTATTTTCTTAACAGCAAACTTTTTCACAATGGCCAAAATCAGGAAAAATGAAATAGAAAAAATCAAAACAGAAATAATAACAGATATTAAAACAAACTCATTTCCAGAATTAAAACAGGAGTTAAATACAAACCTAGAATCATTAGTTGAAGAGAAATTTATGTCATTAGAATCTAAAATCAATAAACTAAGATCAACATTAGAATTAACAGAGAGAAGGCTAGAAAGTAGTACGAAGGATTTTGAAAATGACATCTTACCTTTACAAGGATTGATTTATGAATTAGAAGGAGACTTATATAATGAGAGAGAGAGGACTCCTGATGCATTTCAGTCCTATTTAAGGGCAGGAAATATTTACATAAAAACAAACAAAGGCTATACTGATAGCATTTTAAGGTCTTTGGAAAGGACTGCTACAGACCTTCCGTATATTATAAGGTCACAAATAAAAGATTTTAATAACTTTGCAAATAAATTAGATCCGCAATACCAAACCCAAGTTGATAAGATAAGTGCAATTCTAAAAGAGAAAAAACATTATAAATCAGCATCCATTTAGGGGTGCTTTTTAATTGTGTACAGCAAGGACTATTGTCCTTTAATGTCAAATTGAATGCGGGAGTAAAGGGGATTGATATATGGAGTGGATTTACAAATCCTTTAGCTTCACTGTTATTATTGGAGGATTTATTGGAGGATTAGGATTTTTAATTAAGTACTCTATCCAAAGGAAAGTAGATACCTATTTAATGCAGAATTAGAAAACCATAAACAAGAACTCAATAAGAAATTAGAAGATCACAAGAAAGAATTGGCTGTTATGACCGAAAAAGCCAAGTATGACATAAGTAGAAAATTATTTGATTTTGAAGCGTATGCAATAAAGAAACATACCATTTATCCTGAGTTATATCAGCGATTGTTTGAGATTCAGCAACAGTTTATTAAATTTACTGAGAATACGAAAAGATTTATCCTTATTAAGGAATCAGATAAAAAAGATGAACTCTTTTTAAGGGAGACTGACCAACTCGAAATTACAATCATTAACGCAGTGGACTATTTTAATAAGAATGAATTATTTTTATCGAAAAGTGTAACATCAAACTATATAGAAACAATGTCTGTGATTAAAGATTTATTTTCAAGCTATATTACTAATTATTATAATAACCAAACGTTACACGGTGATTTCAGTGAGAAAACAGAAAAAATTGACGCTAAGATCATGTTATTAAAAGAATCCATATATAAAGAGTTATCTTATAGTCACTTTGAAGAAACTGAGGAAAAAGTATAGCAATCATCTGAAGCATCCAAAACGGGTGCTTTTTTACTATATGGGTAGCAGGTGAATAATATCTTTATGTCGAATAAAGTAGGTGAAAAGGGGACTGAAAATATGGAAACAGAAAAAAAGGGATACATTAGAGTTGGTCATTTAGTATACATAATCATAATCGCGTTAATCGTACTTTCTTACTTCCTAGTATTCGCTTTAGGAGATACAAAGACTGCTAGTACAACGATTGGAACTGCCTCGACTGTTTCATCACTAATATTGTCTGTCATAGCAATTGTCATGACTTTAATTGATGTTGCAGGGCAAAGACAAGCTATGGTAGACCTAAAAGAAACTGCGGATAAGCTTCAGATTTCAAACGAAAGTGCAGGTGTCTTGTTCCAAGAATTAAAGACAGAAATAGTTGATTTACAAAATACAAAGCAACAGATGCTTGAAGCTGTGGCAGAATCAGATGAATGGCGAAAAGAAGTAGTAGAAAAGTTAGAAATCGTACAAAATGGCGATTTCAAGCCTGAAGATTTAGAAAAAATGATTAGTGAAGTTCAAAAAAAAGATTTGGATATATTACAAAGAACAGAAAGTATCAAGAATGCTACTAGAAATGCTGATGAGAAGTGGATGTATTACTATAAAAATTTGAAAAAAATTAGTATTTCCGATGATGATGTTCTTAATTTTATTAAGAAAAACTTTAAAAACGGCGACCAGGTTGCAATTTCGGAATTTCGTAAAATTCTCCAAGAAAAATTTAATATTACTTTAGCCAAAATTGAACAAATTGAACTTAATTTAGCTGTTAGAGGTTACATAAGAAAAACTTTAGATAGACCAGGTACCATGGAATTTAATTTTTAAAAGTATTTATTACGGGTGGTTTTTACCATATAGGTAGCAGGACTATCAACCCTCCCTGCCTAATTAAAGTATAAGAAGCAGGAGGGGGAAACCAAGTGGATAGTAAAGAAATAATTAAACTGATACAAGACAATGACAAGAGAATGGAACAGATGAGAAATAGTGGTGGGATGTTTAAAGCAATCGAATCGGTTAAACAACTCGAATCACTTAAAATACCAAAAGTCCCAACCACTGATTATTTTCAACACAGAGAACTCGATGCAAGTGGATTGAATGCCACCTTGGACAGTATTCAAAAAAGTAAGGCAGAGGAAAAGCGAAGAGAATCAGAGTATAAAGAATCTGTCTTAAGTTCCTTACAGGGAATTGAGAAGAATACTGCCCTACTAACGGAAATGACCTCCCTCCTCCAAACAAGTAACGAAAAACAAGCTGAAACCTTTGAACTGATGGTAGAAATACTAGAAATCATGAAGAGTAAAGATCAGGAAGAGGCAGATACAAAATTCACAGCTGTTACGAAAAAAATTACAGCCTTTGCGGATAATGCAAATACATTGCATTCTCTAATAAATATGGCAGGTACAGTATATGGTTCGTTACCATTTTAGCACCCATTTTTTCAGGGTGTTCTTTTTTATCTAATGCACAACAGGGGGAAATCTTGAAACCCTTGGTACGTATGGATTTGTTAGAAATATACAGTGTGTATTTTTGTGTAAAGTTAGAGATTAAAAACGCTTCCTTGCCTTGTTTACACGTCTGCCCTCAGATATTTTTTAAGCACAAAAAGACGAAGTTTCGTCTGTTGTTCTCTATATTCCTTTAGTCGTCTTTTGAATGTAGCAACACTACAACCAGCAAACTCAGCACCCTCAGGCTGAGACATTGTACCAGCTTCAACTTGTTGGATTGCGTGTAATAAAGCACCCTCGATTACATATGTCTTAGACTTCCTGCCAAACTTAACACCTTTTTCCCTAGCGTTCTGTATGCCTTCCTGAGTTCTTTCAAGAATCATATCCCTTTCAAACTCAGCAAAAGCCCCCAAGACATTAAATAATAGCTTAGTCATTGGATTAGCCATTGTCTCAGTCGTAAACATTCCCATATTTATTATATTTACCGATACACCTCTATTGGTTAAATCAGTGACTACTTTTTCTAGTTGTGACAAGGAACGTGCGATACGGTCAGCCTTAGTTACCAAAAGAGTGTCACCAGCTTTGATTTCTTTTAACAGCTTGCTTAATTCTTTTCTATCGACTTTTGCCCCACTGATCTTCTCTTGATAAATCTTAGTAGCACCAGCTTCTTTAAGTGCCTTTATTTGAATGTCTAATTCTTGTCGGTTGGTACTTACTCGTGCATAGCCATAAATCATTGGTATTTTCCCCTTTTAGTCGTTTTTGTTTGATACGACTTTTTGATACTGTCTGAATCCTATAATACAGGGTTTTTTTTATCGTGTCAACAAGTGTGGATATTTTGATACGATACTATCAAAACTCAGCAGATTTGATTGAGGAGGTTCAGCACCACAACAATAAGGGGGACAGGTCTATCAAAAGTGTCACTCAATAGTAATGGCTAATAAAGGGGTACTAATATAGGGGCATAGGACACGCACCAGCCCCACCACCAGCCCACCACGAGGGCATATAGAAGGCACATCATAGGACATATGCAACAGAACAGGCACAGGCACCACACGAGGGTAACAGTGAGGCAAGATATGAGGCAAGGACAATAGACAGTGAATGAACAAACAAACAAACGAATGAACAATGAAAAGAAATGAATGAAAAGAATTGAATGATAGTAGATCAGAGTAAGTAATGAGGTTAACCGCAACGCTGAGGCATGGCTATATGAGGAAAGGGGTACATGGGGGGAAGCGGGGGTCAGTATACCCCCTTGTCTGGTGGTTGTAAAATATACACCATGTTTTAGAAAGCTTTTAGGCTGGTAGTGTCTGAGATTAAGCCTAAAAGCGAATTCTTTATGGCTGTAATGCAAAATGAATAAGACAATAAGGGGTGTCCTTATGGTTTTTGGGGTTTTCAACATGTTTAGAAGCGTTAAAAAATTTTCACCATTTTTCTCAGAACTTTTTGGGGCTATATAGAATGTTATATATATTTATTTTTGGTAAAAAATACATACTACTTTCGAATTATTTTACTGTTCAATATAATTACAAAAGTGTTACAATTATTTCTGTTGTAAAAACAACATACATAAGGGAGAGTTACATAATGTCTAAAGAAAAACTGAATAAGGTAAAGAAACCTTTCTATAAGAAATGGTGGGTATGGGTACTAGCTGTAATCATTATAGGAAGTATCGCAAGTGGTGGTGGTGAAGAAAGTGCCACTACTGATACTGAACCTGAAAGTACTATTGATGAAAGTGCTGTTGATACTCAGGAAGAAATTGATGAAGCACAAGAAGTAGTTGACGACTTAAACAACCAACTTGAAGAAGCAACTGGTGAGGACGTTGACGAGGACGGTGCTGTTGAAAAGCCTAAAAAGGAAGCACCTGAACCTGTTGAAGAAGAACCAGCCGAACCTGAAATGACTGTTTCTCAGGAAAGTGCTATCCAATCGGCTGAAAGCTATATCAGTATGTCTGGATTCTCTAAATCAGGTCTTATCGAACAACTTGAATATGAAGGTTTCTCTAAGGAAGATTCATCATTCGCTGTAGATAACATTACTGTTGATTGGAAAGAACAGGCTGAGATTTCGGCAAAAACCTATATGGATATGGGTGGCTTTTCTCGTCAAGGTCTTATTGAACAGTTAACATATGAAGGATTTACTTCTGATGAAGCCAAATATGGTGTTGATCAGACAGGGCTATAAGATAGAATGGTTTGGGTTTTATACAATGATAAGCTGTACACTGTCGTTCATTCGTTTGGTGACGGTACACTGATCATTCGTTAAGTTAATAGCAATAATCAAAGAACTGTAAAAGATACTGAAATTGAAGTAGTTATAAGACCAGACAAGAGGGACGATTTCTAGCGTTCCTTTTTTATTTGTCCTTTTTCGGGCACAATACGAATTAGGGAAGAAGTTATTACAGCGTACAAAAGTAAGTAAGGGTTGTTATGATTTAGTAAACAAGGAAAAAAGCAGAATATTACAGATATGCACCTGGTGTTCCTTGCCCACCATATGAGACGGTTTACCGAAGAACTTTTTACCACACTTAGTACAGTGAAAACAAAAGGTTGAACGTACATTTATATAGCTGTTTAAGGGCTTCATAGCACCGTCATTAGCCTTGTTTAACTTTGCTTCAAACTCTGATCTATTCATTGTTTATCTCCTTCTATAATGTAGTGTCACGCACTTTAGAAGGGGGTCAGCTATGTTAGTATTACTTCTTAATTCCCACTTAAATGAACCCCATAAAAACGTTGATTTAAAGCCATTCTTAGATACCTAATTGTTGCTAAATGCGTGACATTTAACTACGTTCTTTCTGCTTTCTGAGACGTGCTTTATCTCGTTTAATTGCCTCTCTACAGAACTCACAATGATTACTACGACTACCTGAAAATGATTTACTGCATTTCTGACAGTTCTTAGTCTTAGATACTTTAATTAGTTGACCATCTCTAGTTGAGTTTAGTTCTTGCAACACTGAACATAGATAAAGCTGTTCAGGTGGGATTGTATGAAACTTAAACTCTATTCCATGCACCATAGGACACTTGGCATCACGTATAGCACACCAATCTTTTTGACCATTCATTTCCTTTAAAAAATTAGCACATTCCCGAGGCTTTACCTTTAATGATTTAGAAACCTCTTTATATAGAATCTTTTCTTGTTTCATTTCTTTAACAACCTTTCAATAATAGAAATAACCCACCAGCATTAAAGCTAGTGGGTTTTATTTTTTGGGGAATTATTTCTTTTGTTCTTATCACTTCTTATTAACGTCTGTCATTCATAGCCAGTCCAGCCCTTGCACGTTCAACCTTTGCTTTAATTTCTTTCTCTAAGAACTCTTGACGGATCTTCTCTTTACGTTCTTCTGCTTCACGTAATAGTCGGTTACGTTCTGCTAAAGCATTAGCGACTTCCTCATCATTTGAATAAGAACTTTTCTTTTCCTCATAAAAAGAAAATCCACTATTCATAGGTACATTCTCGTCACGTCTTAGTTGGTCAACAGCTGTGCCTAAAGCCATTCGTACTGTTAACGGTAAAGATTTAATTTGTTCTTGTGCCTCAGCGTCTCCATGTGCTAAAGCCTTTACTAGTTCTTGATTAAATTCTGCCATAGTTAAAACCACCCTTTGAATTTTTTCTTAGTGAGGTATTAACCCCACGTCTATAAAAGTTCTTCTAGTATATATAGCTATGGGATTGAACTTTTTACTGGTGTTTTTAAAGTTTTTTATTTAATGTCCTAAAAGTACCTCAGTTTGTCAGTTAGTAATTATCAAAACAAATTTACTAACGAGGTGCTAACAACAATGGGGAAAACAGCAACAAAGAAAAAGAAACCTGTACCAATTACAGTAAGAGTTTTTAACGAACCGTCAAAGGAAGCTATTATAAATACAGCAAAGATTTTAAAGACTTTAGGCACTTCTGCTTAGAGTCTTTTTTTTTAGGGGATATAGTAGTTCATAAAATTTATAATTATTTTCTCTCTAAAGTCAGTTCTCTATTTTGGTAATGTCTATTTATATTATAATGTGGTTATGGAAATCAAATGAAAGTCAGGTGGATTATGTCTGAGAAAACACAATGGCTTCGAGAGGTATTTGAGGCTTTAGAGGAATTAGGTGGACAAGCTACTTTAGTTGATATTTATAACAAAGTAGAAGATAGAAATAAAGTTGATTTAAGTAGTTACATAGATTGGAAATCACAGATTAGAAAACATATTTACTTAAATTCCAGTGACACCGATATTTTTAAAGGAAATGTAGGTGATAATACTGATCTATTTTATTCTATTGAAGGTAAAGGTAAAGGCATTTGGGGATTACGTTCATTTGAACCTAAAGGTAATAATGTGGATTTAACTGAGGACGACCTGGGTTTTATTGAGGGTAAGAAAAAGTTAAGACAACATATCTATAGGGAACGGAATCCAAAAGTGATAAGAATGGCAAAAGAAAAGTTTAAACAAGAACATAACGGACTTTTATTTTGTGAAATTTGCGGATTTGACTTTTATGAAACATATGGGGAGATAGGTGAGGACTTTATAGAAGGACACCATACTGTACCAGTATCACACTTAGAAGAAGGACAAGTAACAAAGGTAGAAGATATAGCTATTGTTTGTTCTAACTGTCATAGAATGTTACATAGAAAAAGACCTTGGTTAAGTAAGGATCAATTGAAAACTTTAATGAAGCAAAATAGTGGAGAGTGATACTAAATGAAGTTTTATTTTGTAGCAAGTATTTATAATCTAAAAGTTCAAAGAGTACTAAATAAAGGTCTTGAAGTTATTGAGGGAATTAGACTTTCTAACAGCAAAGAGAGGTTAGATAGCTTTATCGATGATTTTTTTATGACATTAGCTGGTAAACTTGAAGTTGATGAATTATATGATAAACCATTTTTATATTATCAGGGTAATATTGAACAACTTGATATAGATATTGACAATGGGGAAGCAAGGTTAAACTTTTTAGATTATTATCTTAGAATGGCACAAACATTTTCAAATTTTCTCTGGTTAGCAAAAGATAATAGTGTGACAGTTCAACAAGGATTTTTATATATAAAAAACTCCGATGGGACACCTCATTCAATGACATCTAATATGAGAACCCCTATTTTCTTTAATTCAAAAGGTAAGAGTGAAGAAATCATATATACCTATGATGAATTAAAGGGTTTAGCGGAATCAATAAAAGTTTTAAATCACGAACATATAGAGAAAGAAACCGATGAAATGTCAATGGTAGTAAACACCTCATCAAATAGAATTGAAAGGTTTATTTATTTTCTACAAGCAACTAGAACACAAACACACCTTCCGAGTAAAATAGGAATGTATTGTACATTACTTGAAACACTTTTATCCACTGATAAGGAAGGAATTTCTCACACAATTGCTGAAAGATTGTCTAGGATATTAGGAAAAACTTACGAGGAACGGTTAGTAATATACAGCTTTGTTAAAGAAGCTTATAATGTTAGATCATCGACAGTACATGGAGATAAAATATCCAAAAAGTTTAGAGATATAGAAAAATTAAAAGAAATATCAAGCAAATTTGATGATTATATAAGGTCTCTTTTTGTTTATATTCTGAGTGAGGAAAAGGTAAATCAACTTTATAGAGAGGATAAAAACGAAAAATTAAACGAATGGTTTAAAGAGTTAATTTTAAAATAATGAATTTGATTTAATATAATCTGATTTAAATTAAAGGATAGCCCAAGTGGGTTATCCTTTTTGTTCTTTACCTTCTGTTTTTGGTTTTTTCTCCTGTTTTTCATGCTGCTTATTTAAGATAATTTGTATTAAAGAATCAATTGCTACAAAAGTAACGAATACTTCCTTGATAACATTTAACATTTCGGATGGAATAAAATTTAGATTGATATTTGAAAATGTTAGGAAGTTATATGAAATATAAATAGCTATCATAATCATGTAGGTGTACATTCTAGTGAAAGCGGGATCAGTATATCTTTCAAGATAATTCCTAAACAATTTAGTTTTGAAGGATTCAATAATAAATCCCATCACAACATTACTCCTATATGCAAAGAAAAGAACTGATAACAAGCTTAAAATATATATAACTCCTTGACTATATTGTTCAAGAATAGGGTATGATTCTCCTAACCTCAGAAACAACATAGAAGGTAAAAAATAAATACCCAGGAATAAAAGTATTGATAAAATAGGTGCAATTATATACATAAAATAAATCAAAACAATAGCAGGTATAGATAAAATCTTATTATAAATAAATGAAAGCAACTTATTTTTTTCAAGTATTTCAGAAAATAAAAAGCCCACACCAGTAATGACTAAAAAGTAGCCTATTAAGCCTTGTAAAATAGTGTTGAAGATAAAACCATTAGATAATGATAAATCCTTTACAAGCAGGTAGCCCATACCTATAAAAATTAAACCGATAATTTTTCCTATAACCTTTACATTCATCAAAACGTCACTTCCTGATTAAGCTTTTTAATTCTTCAATAGAGTAAGCAGGTTTTCTTTTGTGAAGCATTGCATGGCAATTAGGGCATACTGGTCTTAAATCAGCAATAGGATCAACTTCATATTCTTCACCAATAGTATGTAATTCTTTAAGGTGGTGAACATGAATAAAGTCTTTACCTAATTCGCCATATGTTCTTTCAAAATTAAAATTACAAACTTCACAGCTACACCCATAGTGTTCTATACATTTTCTTCTAGCCACAGGGTTACGTTCATAAACGTTAACAGATACTTGTTTAGTACCCCCTTCTGTATATTTTTCTGGGTTATCTACTTCCTCAGTAGTTTTATTAGGGTATTCTTCATTTTCATCATTAAATTCCCATATGATTTTTACTGGTTTAGTATCGTAAAATTCTTTTACTCTACCATTTCCTTGATAAACAAAGTAAGGGTTACTGCTGTCTTCACGTGTAAATATAAATATATTTCCTTTAGGATTTAACATAGCTTGTATTGATGGTGTAGTCAGGGAATGATTATTTTTGCTAAACCATTGTAGATCATCACCAATGAACTTATTATCATAGTCATGACCTGTTGTTCCAGCTGAGTTAATTGTTGCAAAAATGTAGATATCGTTATTATAAGTGGTATAACCAGTATTCCAAATGCCATCTTGTTTACTTTCAGGCACCTTTAAGATTTTATAAACATCCTTTCTCGAATATTCTCCTCCTACTTTGTACGGATAAGCAGTTGTGTTTTTGGGATTATCCACCATTCTTGATATCTTTAATAATGTTTGTGGATTTAAAGGCATTGAAGAAGCTTGAAAGCCTTCAACCAAATACTTATCAAATTCTTGTTCTTCTAAATTTAAATCATCAAGTAGTATTGGTCTATTTAATAAGTTTCTTATGTATCTAACAGGTACTCGGTAATTTTCGTGATCGCTTTCCTCATAATAATGTTCATCTCTTTCTGAGGAATAAATTGGTTCACCAATAACTTCAACTACAGCATAAATTCCACGTTTTAGTTTTGGTTTACCATTTAGTTGTTCTTTATTTCTATAGTCGTGACCAACTCTAATAACACCTAATTGTCCTTCTTTAAACCAATCTTTTTGCCAACTAGTTATTGAAAATGTATCTTCAACTTTATTTGAAGCTAAGAAATCATCAATAGCCCATTTCTTAGGGTTACAGAAGAATGTCCAAAAACCTGTAGGTTCAACTTTACTTTCATCTTTGTTTTCTGTCTCAATACCCAACTCTTCTAATTTAGCCAATCTAACATTTTTATCAGTTGTGAAAGCATACGTAGCCCCTTGGTGTAACCATATCTCACCAAAAAATATTCCAGCTTCTACCTGCTTATAAGGAATGTGTTCAGTACCCCAATACTCTTTTAACCATTTTGAAGCTGATTGAATAGAAGGAAATTCTTTTAATTCTATCCCATTTTTAAAAATAATTACTGGTTTTTCTATCTTATTTACTGCAACAGGTTTTCGTAGACTCATTTATTTTCATCCTTTTTATATTTTTATTTAAATATTCATAAAAAATGATGGTAGGTCACTTACTGAAAATATTTTAAGTGTTGTTACGATTTATCAAATGGTTAAAAACATTTTATAATAAAAGTTAATTTATTGAATTTAATACAAATATGTCAAATCATAAAGAATTAAATCTTAAAGCACTATAGTCAATGCTTGATAGTTTTACCTTACTTCTTATTTTATCAAACTTTATGACAGTAAATGAATGCACTCAGGAAATTCTTATAGCTAGTAAGAGGTTAGTTTCTAAACAGTAAATACAAGTTAATGGAACTATCATTATTTAGTATAATACCGTAACGATTTTCGTAAGGAGAAGTACAAAAGGTATATTGCTATTGAAGAAGAAACTGTATATAATCATTATTATTAGATTGTCGTGTGCAGAGATAAAATATTAAAAATTACTATTACCTGTAGAATTACTTAATAGCACTGTATATAAAGGTATTATAAAATAAAGATAATGGAACTTTCCGACTCAAAATCGTGTTCCTCTGGAGTGCCGGTTCGACCCCGGCCACCGGTATCAAATAGTCGAAATATGATTATAGAAAAAAGGTCTCAACTTAAATGTTGAGGCCTTTTTTCTTTGTCTTTAATACTACAAAAATAATCCAGAATCGTGTGCGGCGAATCGTGTGCTTAGGAGGTCGTAATGAGAAGACGTAAAGAATTAACAGAAGATGAACTAAGAATTATTAAGAATAAGATTTCAGATGAAGAAGCATATGAAGCCTTTTTTAGGACTGCTATTTAAGAGACTTAAGACCAGCGACGATTGAATACTACAAAAATGAATTTCATGGAGCAAAGAGGATTATTAATAAGCAGCTCGTTGAATGGGTACAAAAGGACGTAGAAAGCTTAATTCTCCAGAGTAAGGAACTAATGAAAGTTACTACTATTAATACCCGATTGAGAGCTCTAAGAGCATTCTATAACTTTTTATGTAAGAGCAAACTTATCGATAGGAACCCAATGAAGAACATCAAATTATTAAGGGATAGACAAAAGACAATTGATACATTGGACAATAAAGAAATTGAAAAACTTATAAGGACAATTAGAAAAGAAAAAACGTTTATATCCTTTAGAGATGAAGTAATCGTACTTGTTTTCCTAGATACTGGAGTCAGATTGTCTGAACTTGTAGGCATTGAAGTAAATGATGTTAGAGGGAACATTATCATTATTAGAAGAACAAAGAATCTCTTTGAAAGAACGGTTTACTTATCTGAAACGACACAAGAGCAGCTAAGCAGATATATAAAGATAAGAGGAGACGTTGAGACAACCAAACTGTTCATAAGCCAGGATAATAAACAATTAAATCGACATAGCATTCAAACTAGGCTTACTAAGTATGGGAAGGAAGCAATGATAAATAAGCGAGTTAGTCCTCATACATTTAGACATACGATGGCTAAGAGGATGATTGTTTCAGGTGTGGATGCATTCTCTTTAATGCATTTACTTGGTCATACAGATATCACTGTTACTAAAAGATATGTGAATTTATGGGGACAAGATCTGGAGCAAAAGCATAAGTTGCACGGAGCATTAAAAGGATTAAAGATATAGGTAATATATCCCAACTTATATTTTACGAACAAGAGTTCGATGTATTATAATAATAAAAGAGATGGCAAATGAGTTTGGCGGCTCTACCATCTCTAAACAAAAAACAGAAGAATTAACTTCTAATTAAATTTTAGCAAGTTTCTTTTTCTGTGTCAAAAGGGGAAATTTTATGAAACTCATGTCACTTTTAAGTGGAAAAGGATTTGTCATGTTTAACAAAGAATTAGCTCATGAAGTATCAGTCAACGGAGCAATTATTTTTGGGCAGTAATGTTCAAGCTATGAAAGTTTTGGAAGTAAGAAAATGCTAACTGTACGAGATGGTAAAGAGTACTTCTATTTAACTAGTGGAGTTTTGGAAGAAGAAACAGCTTTATCATACAGGCAGCAATTGAAAGCAATTAAGGATTTAGAAGATGCAGGATATATCGAATCGGTAATCATGGGTTCGCCATCTAAGAAGTACTTTCACATCACAGATAAAATAGTGCAGCATTTACTTCCAAAAGTTGCTGTCAGCTCTGACAAAAACGCAGACCTAAACGAGGAAAATGAAAAAGGAACTTCAGTACAGAAACAGTCTGAAGATTTTTTGAGCCATGACAAAAATGTAACCCTAGCAATAACAAAAGAGCAATCCAAGCCTGTACAAAAGTTACCATCTTATAAAAAGAAAAATAAAAAAGAACAATATAAAAATATTAATAATTATTTTGTTAACAAAGAATTGGTTAACAAAGATGAAATAATAAATAAATTAATTTATGAATATCGATTAAAAGGATTGAGTAAAGAAGTTTGTTATAGGGTCTTAAAAGAGGTAGAAGCAAATCCTGATATAGATAACTTTGGAGCTTACTTTAGAACTTGCTTAGAAAACACCTTATATAAAAGCCAATTGAAGCATGGACAAATTGATCCCTATGAGATATTTGAAGGAAGATTAAATGATTCCAATGTTCAATTAATTAACTGGTAAGATTTATATAATCCCTAGAAGTCTCAGGATGCTCTGTATTGGTTTCCAATAAATTTTATATAGAATTTATATAGGGAATAGTTTAATGGCCAATACAGAGTGATTATTAACCCCATCTAATCAATTTAGATTTAGTTGATTTTGAGGATTAATAACTTATGCTCAATTTTTTTATTATAAGATAAAAATTTTATATCTATCTAAATGGTTACTTAATAGTTTAAGATTATTTGTTAATAGTTTATGTTAATATAATAATGGTTAGCTTATCCATAAAAGGATGTAACTGAAATGAGTGATAATCGAACTATGACTCGGAGGAACTTACAATGAACAAATTTAGATGGTCAATGGTTGGACTTATAGCAGCTGCAGCAGTAATTTCAGTGGTAATGACAATTTATCAGAATGCTAAAAATTATGAAGAAAGGCGGGAAGCTAAAAGTACTCCTGTGGAAATTTTGAATAAGGATGATGAAGAAGCAGAAATGGAAGAACAAACTGCAGCAATTGGCGGAGTTGAAGATTCAACTGGTCTTAGCGCTACTTCAACTCAAGATGAAGTCATTGAGGTTATGCATCACATGACACATCAAAAAGTTATTTCTGAAGACAAATGGGGATCAGTTCAGATGAATCCTGAAAACATTAACGAAGTTTACGAAATAGTGAAAGATAGCGAATTCTCTCTTAAACGTCATTTGTTAAGAATCGTAACTGGCTGGAAAGAAGGAAACTTTGAAAACGTTGATCAAGATCATAACTTCTTTTGGGAATATCAAGGTGGAACTGTTGGAAAAGCTACTGGAGTCCTTAACTCGGATGAAGAAGCAGAATTTATCGATAATAACTTTTAACAAAAAACGAGCCCATCAAGGCTTATTTTTTATTTTAAAATCAATATTTTATTTTCAAAAAAAGGACCATATAGGTCCTTTAAAACTAAAGTCCACGTTACTTCAAAAAGAATAGTTATTGAAGACATTTTAACGAAAACATGTGAACTGCTATTTCTTATTTAAAAAGTATAACGCTAAATTACTGCGATCTTGTAATTCTTTTAGTTCCTTATGTTCTTGAATGTTAAAATTACTATCAACAAAAATAACATGATTTTTTTGCACATGGGGATCATGCCAGAACTCTTTATTTTTAGATATTGATTCGAACGTACTGCTTAAATATTGTATTATTACTTCGTTAGTATAATCTTGAAGATAAAATTCCGTCTTAGCAGCAGGATTATATTTGCTTCGAATTTCTTCAAAAAATTCAGTTTCTCCCTCAAATTTATTAATATAGACATATATAACTCCATACTCAATCTTTAGTTTATATTTCTAACCCTAATAAAGATTTAATACATAATATTGTTAAACAAGAAAACGTTCAACAGGATAAAATCATTTTTGATACATATTTAAAATTTAATAAACAAGGAATCACCAAATCATTATTTAATAAAGTTTTAGCTCAAGTGCAAAAAAATAAGGAAATACGTAACTTCGGTAAATATTTAACAGGAGCTTTGAAAAAAGTAGTCGGATATAAGGAATCGAATAATGATGCGGAATTTGCCGAGGAATCAAGAACTAAAGTGGATACGAGTAAGATTCCATTTTATTATGATTGGATTGATGGATAACGTCATTTGCTTGTGTCAAAGTCATAGATTTATTTATTTTTATTTTCTAATTCCTCAACTCTCCTTTCCATGTTCTTTATTTTTTTGATTGAGTGAAGGGCGAGACCTAAAGCTATTCCACCTAAAGTGAATGCTGGAAAAACAAAAAAAGAAAACCATTCCATCTTTTAACCCCCCTAAAAGCATTGTGTATAAATTGCAATCCTATAGGGTTTATTATGAAGAGAATTAACCCCCATTCTTAATTGTTCTGATGGTATAGTATATATAAACATTAAGCATAAAAGTATAAATTTACCAAAATCAGAACATAACGAATTGACTGTTGTTATAGTCATAAAAGATATAGTTTAAAGAACCGTTGCTCTTACGAAAAAAAAAACGAATGGGTCAAAGAGCACTAACTCTACCATTCGTTCCGAAAACAATGATTTCAGATTTCAATATTCATAGCAGATAGCTCTGCTTCCGTATAGCCAGCAGAGGAAAGTGCAATTTCAATTTCTTCAGCAGCCTTATAATCAAATAATTTAAATTTAGACATTAATGCGAAAGCATTTTGTTTTTCAATTGCCAGAGCAACAGCTTCCACGTCTTGTAGTAACTTCAGGTCTTCAATGTAGAATTGAGCGGTCCTCATCGCTAAATACTCATTCAGTGTAGTTGAACTGTAGAAAAGTCTTGTTAAAGTAGCGATTGCGTTAGGAACGAAAATCTTATTCATAATTATCCCTCCATTATTCTCAATATTCTGTCATTTAAGTCACTATAAGTATGAGTCACGATTAAAATGTTGTCAATCTTTATCTTTTGAGCAATTTTACTCACTAGATGAAAGTACATTTGTACTCAAATTGGGTAAATAGAAAATAGGCGACATTACCAAAGGTAAAAAACATTTCACCGATGAGTACGAAGTAAGCAAATGTATGTTGCTGTAGTTTACGAAGCGAATCAAATTACATGAGACATATTGATTCAAGCTCGATTGCTCGGCTACATACAAAAAGACCCTGAAGGCAAGGGTCTCAGGCTCGATCATAACAAGTTGGATAGAAGAGATACATATTATTCACTTCCTTCCATTTACTTTATTTAACAAATGGGAATGGTCGACCATGGGCCAAAAGTTTGGCAAGGCATGAGTAAAGAAGAATACCAATAAATAAAATATTTAGAGGAGCATAAATACTAAAAAGACAACTCGATTTTGAGCTGTCTTTTTTTAAAAATCGAGAAAAAAGCCAGTGCCACAAGTGACACGATTAAGCCGAATGTTTTAGATTTCTTTATAAATTCTTTCATTGATGAGATCCTTTCTGTGTTCGGTAATTTCAAGAGATTATGATACAACAGGTCCTTAGTAACTGTGAAGAAGGCGGGCTTCCACATTACGCAGCTCTCCAGATGAAACACTATCAGCCACAATTATCTGCAAGGTTCTCGTAGCTGTCATTCGTTTGTCTGGATGCTTCAATTGTAGATGCTGTTGTATCGATTGGAAAAGTTCATTATTTTCTGGCCGGTTGGCGTTATAGATTTCTTGTAAACTCTTCGCTTTTTCCATGGCTTTTCCTACTTTCCATCAATTGTAAAATACATATGAAAGCTTATGCGCTAATATCCGTATAGTCTATATTTCCGTCTGAGCGCTTCTAATTCCTTCTTTTTTTAATTAAATCTTCTTTAAAGAACAGTGAAGTTGCTCCGATTTTTTACAAGGCGTGATTTGGGTTTATATATCTAACTTTAACCATTTTAAATGAAAACGCCCTATACTGACACGACGTTTTAATATCCTTCATAAGGGTTTATGTATCTAATGTGCTAAAACGCATTAGAACATAAAAGCACCAGCGGCCTTTCTAACGGAAAATACTTATATGCTGCGTGACTTAGATACGGATTATACCGACAACAAAAGCCGATTATAGACAAGTTACAATCCGAAAAATTCGACCAACGGATTTGCTATGCGATGGAATAAACTATGCGGGAAGATTACGAAGTGGAGCGCTTAATGATGTCGGAAATAATTGCGCTGTACATACAATGAAATGAATAAAACGATTAAAGCAACTCGCATGCCAATAAAGACATACTTGTGTGTATAAGGAAGGGGCAGCCGGAGTATACCCGTATTACCCCAAGCGTATCCGCCTAAATCCTCTCTTCTGCTGTACTAAAAATCCGCGAATCAAATTTTTACTGTTAGCGAAAATAGGCCCTATTGTTTTGATTAATAAAATACTCGATGGGCTCGATTTTTAATGACTATTAAAAGTTTTCTTTTACAAATTCTGCTTCTTGTTCAGGAGTAAGAACTCCGGTAGCTTTACCAACATTTCCATTTTGAGCACCTCAAAGGTAGTTGTGATCTTCCAATATATTGTCGAAGTTTCCTTCTTTCCAGTTTCCTTTGATTTTCAGCAATTCTCTTTTAAGTGTAAAGCCGATGTCGCTGTCTTTAATAAATTCATAAACTGCATTGATGTTTTCAGGGGCCATTTCAAGGTTGTACCATACATAGGCCGTTGCTAGTGATGATCCATCTTCTAAAACAGCCTTATTATCATTTTGAAATACAAGTATTCCTTCACCTGGTGCAAATATATCAATCTCCCCAATTGAATTAAATGAACTAGACTCTAATTTTTTATTTATACTACCAACTGAGATAACATTTTCATATCGGGCAGGAAAATCTAAGTTTAGTCCATAATTATTTCCTGCAGAAGCTATAATAATTATCCCACTTTCTATGGCTTCATCAACTACTTTTCTCAACTCAGGAACATCTTGCTTAAAACCAAAACTAATATTAATTAAATCTACCTTTTTATCCATACTCCATTTGATTCCTTCTATAACATGAGAAACTTCTCCCCCTCCTTGATCATCAATTACTTTTACATCGTATATTTTTATTAAAGGGTTAATTCCTTGCACAGTTTCATCATTTTGCTTTGCTGCAATTATGCCTGCAATTGAAGTTCCATGACCATATATATCTTTTGTATATTTACTTTTATTGATTGCGTTATATTTTATCGGTATTTGATTCATTATGCGTTGCTTCATACTTTTTGGCATTCTGCTGTAATGTTATTACCACTGCAAGAACTGCTGCAGCAACTATCATTGAAACCATTGACCATCTAATGAATAACACTATCTGCAAAAGCTATCTCAGCTTTATATGCTGCAGGTGCTGTTCTTTTGGTAGGAACTGTTGCATATATTGAAGTTAATAATTTTATTAATAAAGAGAAAAAAAGATATAATCATTATGTTGCTACAGTAGATAAAAAATCTAAAAAGTTATTTATTGGTTCAGGTCTTAGCAAAACCAATGCAATTAATAGACTAAAGAGTAGGAATAATACTTGGTCATCTTCTAAAACTAATGCACAGACAATCGCTAAAGAAGCAAGTCCAATTAAGAAAGTGACAGCTGCAGAAGTTTCAAATGGAAAGAACATGGTTTGGCACTATCATCCACTCTCTGGATACGACAGAAATGGTAAAGGTATTCGGATTGAGGGTGCACATGCGTTCTATGGCAGTGCAAAATAATCTCGTATTGTAATATGCTTGATATATAAATAGGGGGGACAAGATGTTAAGCGTTGAAAGGGATCCAAAAAATAGCGTTTATCAGGAACTAATTGATTTATGTTTTGAAGTATGTGATGAATTTCATCTAGTTATTAGAACCGATATGGGTGCAATAAAAGACTTAGAGGAAATCATAAATATGTTCAAAGCATCATTAAAAGAAATGAGAAGCGAATCAACATGGGCTAGTACAACTCTTGGTGATAATCAAACTGCAAATGTTTATTATTTTTATGCTGATGGGAATGCAAAATCAATAATAAAAATGATTGCAAAATCTCTTTTTCAGTGGGAAATGCCTAATTTGCCTGAGGATTTGTCATTTTTTAAACAAGGAAAGGTCTGGCTGGCTACTTCTTCGCATGAAAAACAATGCTTCATTTTCCCTGAGAATGAAACCGAAGCTTCAAAAATTATGGGTATTGAAGGTTTAAGAGTTGAAGAATTGGATGATTAACCAATGCTATGTCTTTGAATATATACACATAACAAAAAAAGATGAACCCTATTTGATTCCACCGCAGCATTAAAATCAAGATCTCAACGATAGTGTGAGGTCTTTTTTCTTTATCTTAGACATGACGAAAATAATTCAGAACCGTATGCATTTAGATTAGGGAAGTATGGTTAGACCTTACAAAGGATGAATTAAAATCAGTAAACGAAAATGATAGATGAAGAAAGCATTTGAAAATTTCTTTAGAGAATTGTTATTTGAGAAATCTAAGACCAGGTAAGTACCCGCTTCGTAGTTCTTTAAATAATATCGATGAAATATGGTAATAAATAATAAAACCACTAGCTAAGAACACTTCACATGACAAATTTTCTAAGGGGCGGCAAATTGTGAACAATATGGGATGTCAATGCAGGTCCAATGAAGAATTACAGCAACTGGTCGATGAGGCAAAAAAATATACAAATAAGGGAACAGTGGCAGACTATATACCGGCTCTTGAAAAGGCTAACCCTGGGGATTTATCTGTTGCTATTTACTATCCTGACGGAAAAGGATATTGTGCGGGGGATGTAAGTGGTAAAATGACCCTGCAAAGCATATCGAAAGTTTTGACACTTGCTTTGGTATTAATGGAAAAAGGGGAGGAATATGTCTTTTCCTATATAGGAAAAGAACCCACCGGCGACCCATTTAATTCGATTGCCAAGTTAGAGACAAACAAGCCATCCAAGCCGTTAAACCCGATGATCAATGCAGGAGCATTGACTGTGACCCACATGGTTGCAGGTGACAGTGTAAATGAGCGATTTCAGCGTATTTTACATTTTATCCGGGAGTTGACGCAAAATCCTACTATCGGGTTTAATGAAGAAGTTGCCAGGTCAGAATACAATACAGCAGATTTAAATAGGTCGTTAAGCTATTTTTTAAAGCAGCATAATGTAATAAATGGGGATGTGGAGGACTTAATCGAATTGTATTCAAAGCAGTGTGCCATTGAAATGGACAGCCAGGATTTGGCGAGGATTGGCTGTGTGCTGGCCATGAATGGGAAAGATTTGTTGACGGGAAAGCAAATCATCCCCGGGGACATTGCCCGTATTTGCAAGACATTCATGGTTACCTGCGGCATGTATAACGCATCAGGTGAATTTGCCATTAATGTAGGCATACCGGCTAAAAGCGGTGTTTCAGGGGGAATCATGGGGGCCGTACCCGGAAAATGTGGAATTGGAATTTATGGTGCAGCGCTGGATGAGAAGGGGAATAGCGTTGCCGGGATAAAAATCTTGGAAATGATGGCGAAGAAGTATTCCTTAAGCATGTTTAATTTGTAAACATTGACACTATTACCGATGAGTCGGATGATATTAATCATTTTTATACGAAAGTGTCTGGAGTTAAAGATTGTTTCGTTATCATACGGCTTATGAGAGTCTGAGAAGAGAGAGAATGAAGCTTGGAGTAGAGCTTTTTCGTTATGTTAGGGGTCTTTCAGGAAAGGAAAATGCCTGCCATACGCGATTGGAACAGTGGCATTTTTAAGTGAGGTTCAGTCTAAATCCTTACAGAAGCAAAGCATTTACTTTCACGGCAAAAAAAAGACCTCTGCACATAAGGGCAAGGTCTTAAAATGTTTATAACAAGTTGGAGAAAAGAGATACTTTTTTATATAAAGCATTTACCTCCTTATTTCGATGTTCCCCGATTTCATTTCTTAGCTGGCCTTCCATATCTGTCATTAAATCAGCTAATTTCAATGCCTTTTGTCTGTCGGAAATATTGCTGCGAATGATATATTCATATTTTGCATTGTATTCAGTCAGTGACATTTCTTCCGTCCTTCCATAGTACAAAGTCATTTAAGCTGTCATCTGTTCCTCCATCAGCAATCCCAATGTACTTAAGTGTAATGTCAGGGTGTGAATGGTTAAGGATCATTTGTAAATCAGTAAGGTCCTTACTTCGTTTATAGAACCAGTACCCGAATGTTTTCCGCATGGTATGGGTACCGACGTTCTCGATGTCTACCATGTCTGCTGCTTTATTAAGTTGCCTGTAGGCTTGTATCTTACTTATAGGCTTATCGCCCTTGCGTGAGGGGAATAGCCATTCACCATCAATGGTGGCTATATAGGCGGCCAATTCATTGCATACAGTATTAAGCTGTATGATTCTTGGTTTCTTTGTTTTGCCTTCCTTGATGGTGACCTCCATCTTGCCTTTAATATCCTTTATCTTCAACGATAATAGATCAGACACACGCATGCCGGTATTGATGCCTAACAAGAACAATATGTAGTCTCTCTCGCTGCAATGTCTTTTCAATGACCATTTCATATCATCTAATTTTTCCAATGATCTGATTGGTTGGACGTCAATTAAATGTTCTTTTGGCAAATGTGATCACCCTTATTTCACGCTAATGGAATCAGTGTTTTGAATGTATACTTTTTTATTAATTTAAGAGTAACACTGAAAAAGGATGGAAGTCAATGTGAAGAGTATATTGATGGCAATGTATTCGGTGGTGTAGGTTGAGGTTAAGATATCGGGACGAATAGAGATAAAAAAAACGCGGTCTCCTCTTAAAGAAAGGGCCGCGTTTTTAGGTAAGTGCAAACTTCATTATTCATAGAACACTCCCTAGATTTAATGAAGATGGTATAGAGTTCTTCGATATAGTCATGAAAGGCCTTGCCTATTCGTATTAAGGCTGAATTTTAAGTGTGGATAGCTATAAAAACTCCTGAAACTTGATATAATGAATCAATAGTAATATTTTTCTAAACTAGTGTTATTATTGGATATTTGGATAGGTCGATCAAAAGAAAACGGTTAGGGTCATTCCAAAGAATGTTTTTTTGATATTTATTATGCTTTTAGGATTGGGGAAACCACCATGAAGAGATTTTTAGCTATATTGAAAAATAAGTTAATGCCGGCAAAGTCAAGGTTGATTACAATGGCAATTATGATTGCGGTCTTTTACTGCATGTTCATGTTCGCAGACCTGGAGAATGAAAGGATATCTGACAGCGAACGGCATTACGAGCGATCAGTGAATATTGAAGAGATGAGCGATCAAGAATCGGAAGAGATGCCTGCCAGTTCTTTAGTGAACTATTGTAAAGATAGGGCTAATGAAAGTCGCGCCTCCAGTTGGGTTGGTATTGAATCCGACGTGATGGAACCCAGTGAATACACGGTTGAATGCATTGAACACTTGGAATAGTAGCCTAAGTTCCTATGGAAACTCAGGATTCACGACAAGGACATCAAGGACGTCACATCCAAAGATTTGGCTGGTTGGCTTAATGGAACGGAGTGAAATGCACGGATTTTAAGTGTTTTAGAAAATAGGGGCTCGCTGAAATGATTGGTGACGAATCGGGGGTGGCTGAGGAAAAGTCTATTTGGTTGCATACAGAACCTTGAAATTAACCTGTTTGGATCATAACCAAACAGGTTTTTAGTATGAAAGGAAATCCAATGGAAAAAATGGAATAGAATATGGAGAATGAAGAAAAAAATTTCACCCCCATATCTTTTTCTCTTTCTGAAACGTTTATAGGATAGAGGGTGTTGAAGGAGTGAGAAAAATGATAAATAAGTTGAGGGAAGATATTTTTGAAGGGAAGGATAACGGCAAGATTTTGCGTGAAGTCTATCCTGAATTGCTTCGTTTTTGCCGATTCCTGACCCAAAATAATTGGGATGGGGATGATTTGGCACAGGAAACGATATTGAAGGCAATGCAGGGCTATGGAAAGAAAACGGAGATAACAACGGCTTTATTGAAGACGATTGCCCGCCATTCCTGGATTGATACGATCCGAAAAAGAAAAAAGGAATCTTTAGAAGAGTTGGATACCGAACAGCAGGGATCAATTGGGGAAAATGCCTTTGAAACGGTTGAATATATTATAAAATCCCTTACCCCGAAACAAGCTGTAGTATTCATATTAAAGGAAGGATTCCTCTATCGCTCCAAAGAAATCTCAGATTATTTGAACACGACGGAAACGGCGGTAAAGGCCATCTTGAACCGTGTGAAAAAGCGTTTTGACAATGGCGTTAAAGAGCGTAAGTTGTCCTGCGCGGAAGATTGGCAAGACGATGAGGAACAGAGGCTCATGTCCCTGATGACAGAGTCTTTAAAAGCCCAAGATCCTGATATCCTCATTAGAAGCATCCCATCTTTCAAATCCCTGAACAGTGAATCGATGGTTCCTAAACTGATGAATCGTTCGATACATTCAAAAGCATGCCTCACTCCTTCAAACACACTCTCAATGGCTGCATAGCCAATAATTTTGTTAGGAGGAAGAAGAGATATGACTACCATTCCATATGTAATTGAGCAATCCAGTAAGGGTGAACGCTCATACGATATTTATTCCAGACTTTTAAAGGACCGAATCATCATGATTGGGGAAGAGGTCACCGATCATTTAGCCAATAGTGTGGTTGCTCAATTGTTATTCTTGGCAGCAGATGCACCTGATAAAGAAATTACCATCTTCATAAATAGTCCAGGGGGATCGACTAGTGCCGGTTTCGCCATTTATGATACGATGCAATATATTAAGCCTGATATCCGAACTGTATGTACGGGGATGGCTGCATCATTCGGTGCCATGCTTTTATTGGCAGGTACCAAAGGGAAAAGGTGCGCATTGCCAAATAGTGAAATCATGCTTCATCAACCGCTTGGTGGGGCAAGGGGGCAAGCCACGGAAATTGAAATTTCTGCCCGAAGGATTTTGAAGCTAAAGGATCATATCAATCAGATCATCTCGGAAAGAACTGGGCAGCCTATCGAAAAGGTGGCGAAGGATACAGATCGTGATTACTTCTTAAGCGCAAGTGAGGCGAAGGAATACGGTATAATCGATGAAATAATCCTTCAGGTTAATTAACTGGATAAAAGCGTCATCTAAAAGCAAAAAATAAGCTAAATGAAAACGAAAAGAAACTATCGATATTAGTATATCGGCAGTTTCTTTTTTTTTACCCTCTTTCATGATAATTCAACATTACTCCATATATTTATCCACAAAACCCCATACTTTGTTCCAATACTTTTCCGGATCCACTAGTTCAGCTTCACCATGCCCGGCCCCCGTTATTATCAATTTATCTTTGTCTACGTTCGCTGCATTGTATACGTCATCCAGCATGGAATAAGGGACGAATGTATCATCTTCCCCATGGATGAATAACATTGGTGTTTTACTTTTGAGCACTTGTTTGACAGCTGATGCTTCATTTAAATCATAGCCTGCACGGAGCTGGGTCACTGTGTTGGCTGCATTCATTACTGGGAATTTTGGCAATCCAAACAAATCATCAAGTTGATAGGTGAATACGTCCATTACCGATGAATAACCGCAATCCTCTACGATAACTTTAACATTGGTAGGCAGCTTTTCCCCAGAGGTCATCATGACGGTTGCCCCTCCCATGGATATCCCGAATAATGCAATGTCTGCCTGTGGATCTTTGTCGGTAATTTGCTTGATCCATAAAAGCATATCTTTCCGATCGTCCCAGCCCATTCCAATGTATTCTCCTTCGCTTTTTCCATGTCCGCGAAGATCAGGTGCCAACACATTGTATCCATTTTCGTGAAAATTGCGTATCCACCGAATCATTTGTGTATTATTGCCGGTATAACCGTGAACGACAATAGCCCATTTATGGTCTTGGTTATTATTTTCATAAAGTTTAGCACTTAGTTTTAGTTGGTCTGAAGAAACAATGCCCATCTCATCCGGTTGATGCTGTTTGGCAAATTCCGCATCAGCCAATTTACTGGATTCAGCGACTTCAACAGAAACGGCTTCAGATTGGGCAAGATGGGGGTTATTGCTTAAAAAGTCTTTTTCCTTATTCGGGTTTAAGGCGATATTGTAAAAAAAGTTTCCTGCGACTCCATATGTAACGACTAGAATTACAAGAATACTTGTCGCAGCGATACTGAATTTCTTCACTCAAGACTCCCTCCAAAAATCGAACCATTATTTTTTAATAGTACAATATTTTGAGGTGATTGTGAAAATCCGAAACTACAAAAATTGTTTTGAATATGGATGAGCCGGAGGAATTTGAATATATTCCTTTTCTGGATAGTCCATCCAGTTAGTATGTTAAAATAAGTATTATCTAACATAACAATATCTTGGGGGAAGTCTTTATGAAAAAAAAGCAAAAGGTTTTACTTATAAGTGGAATCTCTGTTGTTGCATTATCCGGGTTAGGAATTGCTTCCTTTAAAATCATGGAAAACGCAAATGAGTACGAAAAAGCCCAGCTGGTAATCGAAGCAAGGGAAACCAAGGAACAAATTGAAAGGGAAAGAGAGGATGTAAAAATCAAAGCCCAAAGGGAAGCAAAAGCTAAAGCGGATGAGCTTGAAGCGAAAACAGCGATATATGATGGGATTGAATTTGAGACAGGACTTGATGAAGAATCGACCGAAATGGAAGTCATGGATGTCATGCATAAAATGACTCATCAAAAGGTTCGATCGCAAGATAAATGGGGAGCTATACCAATGTCCCCTAAGATTATTGAAGAAGTTTATTATATAATCAATACAAGTGATTTTAAGCATAGAGATAGATTGCTAGGCATTGCTGCCAGATGGAAAGATTTTAATTTTAGTACGATCGTTCAGGATCATAACTTCTTTTGGGAAGACAAAGAAGGTACCGTGGGAAAAGCCCATGGAACATTAAGTACGGCAGAAGAGATTGAATTCATCGAAGTGAATTTTAAATGAGGCCATTTGCAGGGAACGATGAACTTTGAAAATGCCAAAGGAAGAGTGGGCAAGACCTGTTCAAAAAAACACTTAAACCTCCTGCAATAACCAGTACTCAGGAGGTTTTTAAGTATTTTCGATGGTATTCCACTAAAGTATTCGCTTATGGTAAGACAAGCAGTGGAACTCCATACCAGGAGATTTATTTCTTAATAACCAGCCTGCTGGACTCGTTCTCCTTGTTTACGGGAACGTCTTTTCCTACTGTGACCCGGCGAACGACACGGTGCTGGTCTCCGTAATCGGCAATAGCGTAATGCTGTGTTGCTAAGTTATCCCAAATGACCACGTCTCCTTCACTCCATTGCCAACGCACGGTATTTTCTAAGCGCGTTACGTATGAATCGAAGATACTTAATAATCTTTCAGATTCACTTGTTGTATATCCTTCCACTCTTCCAGCAAAGCCACCTAATAACAAATGCCTTTTTCCGGTTTCTGCGTGCACGTGGACGACTGGGTGCCTTGTTTTATAAATGGTCGATTCGAATACATCTCGATATTTCTTTTTAACCTCATCATCAATGTTTTCAGCAGGTTTGAATTGAGTATAATCATATTCATTTGTATGGATCGCCCATAGTCCGTCCGCTAATTTCTTCAATCCATCCGGTAGGTCCTCATATGCTTCATTCGTATTTGCCCAAACTGTATCTCCGCCGACTTTAGGGATGGTTACACCTCTTAAAACAGAGTATTTTGGAACTTCTGGAACGAAAGTGACATCAGTATGCCAATGGTTTGCTTTAGCACCATGTTCGGAGTCCAGTTCAAAAATATAGTTAGTATTGTCTTTGACCGGTACTGTAGGGTGCGCATAAGGTTCACCCAATAGTTTGGCAAATGCTTCTTGGCTGGCATCGTCCAAATGGTTTTGACCTTTGAAGAATACGACTTTATGATCGTTTAATGCTTGTTTTATTTCACTGAAAATAGCTAAATCCAAGTCTCCGCTTAATTGGACTCCTTGAATTTCCGCTCCAATCCTTCCTGCTACGGGTACCACTTTTAATTGTTGTGTTTTAGTTTCCGTCATAATCGATCTCCTCCTGTATGATATATTTTTTTATTTTTTAAAGGCTTCATCAATGTATTCATTGTGGATCTGGTTTTTAAAATTAAACGATTTCTTGATATAACCCACATCGGCTAGAGTATCGATTGATTCTTGTTGTGCTTTGATGGCATCTTCGGTATAGAAGATATTTGGTTCTTCGGCCGTTATTATTGTTTTGACTGTTCCTACAGGCAATTTAGTTTCTTTAGAATAAATTTCAGATGCTTCATCCGGATTTTCAATTTGCCAGTCAGCAGCTTTTTTATAAACCTTTAAATATGCCTCTACAATTTCAGGATGCTCTTCGGCAAACCCCGTACGTGCAATGATTGCACCAGGAGCTAATATTTTTCCTTTTACTTTAAGTGCGATAGCATTCCCTTTTTCAATATTATTAAGGTAATAAGGGTTCCATATCGCCCAGGCGTCCAATTGTTTGGTTTCAAAAGCGGCTTGAGCATCATCCGGTTGTAAATTGATGAGTTTAATATCATCAGTCGTTAAACCATGTGCTTTCAATGCCTTGATTAAATAAACATGACCGGTTGTCCCCGAGGCAACACCGACCGTTTTTCCCTTTAAGTCTTCAATCTGCTTTATGTTACCTTCTGCTTGAGCCAGGATTCGGACAGATGACTCGCCTCGACCTGTTTGTGCAATCACTTCGAATGGCAGATTCTTATCAATGCCGGCGATCAGTGCACCATCCCCTAAAAAGGACAGGTCAACCCGATTGGAAGCAAGGGATTCCAAAAGCGGGGGACCACTCGGGAATTCACTCCACTCGATTTGGGCATCCAGTTTAGAAAACTCTTCGTTGAACAATCCCTTTTCCTTTGCAATGACCAATGGCCCCATCTTGCCATTTAAGGCAATATGCACTTTAAGTGGATCACTTTTCCCGGAAGCTTTGCCGGCATCGGAATTACAGCCTGTTAATACAGCGATGCTAATGATGGCAAGTAGTACTACGGTTAAATGGTTAAGATACTTTTTCATGAATTCCCTCCCTTTTTATTACACTTACCACCTCTGGATAGTCAGATTAATGACAAAAAAGAGATTCAACGAAGAGTATGCAAGGTTACTCTTCATTGAATCTCCGGTAGTCCAGTTGATTCACATGACCGTTATTGAATTGGCTCCTTTGTGAAGCGGAGTGGTGTATGAATGCATCTTAACAGCTGTTAGAATAATCTGTCAATTGTTATTATGATTAATCCGATAAAATAAATTGGTATTAGATGTTGATTATAAATAATCGATAAGTTAATATAAAATGAAATATTGAATCGACTAGTTAACTAGAGATTCAGCAAAGGGACCATAGGTGCCTTTTTGCTGGATCTCTATTTTTTTATTCGAGAAAGGGTGAGGATATTGGTAGCGACGTTGGAAATTAATCACGTAAGCAAAACATTTAAAAATGATAATGAAAGTGTCCATGTTTTGGATAAGTTAAATCTGACCGTCAACAATGGTGAGTTCGTTACCATCATTGGTCCGAGCGGCTGCGGAAAAAGCACATTATTAAAGTTGATCGCAGGGCTTGATTTAGACTTTGAAGGCTCGATCATTGCAGGAGTTCATCCGGTTAGCGGCCCTTCTAAAGACCGAGGTTTCATTTTCCAGGAGCATCGCTTATTTCCATGGCTAAACGTGGAGAAGAATATTGCAGGTAACCTTCCATTAAAGAAACCGGACATTCGAAAAAGGGTGGATGATTTGATTTCCCTTGTTAAATTAAACGGATTTGAAAAGGCATATCCACGCCAATTATCAGGTGGGATGTCTCAGCGTGTTGCCATTGCCAGAGCCTTATTGCGTAACCCTGAAGTTTTATTGCTTGATGAGCCATTCGGTGCCTTGGATGCTTTCACTCGAACGCATCTTCAAGAGGCTTTACTTGAAATATGGGTGAGGAATAAGACAACGATGGTGCTTGTCACCCATGATATTGATGAATCCATCTTTTTATCGAGGAAGGTTGTCGTCATGGATGCAAAGCCAGGACGAATTAAAGCTATCGTTCCAATCGATTTACCATATCCAAGAACACGAACAAGCAAAGCATTTCAGGAATTCAGGTCCGTCATTTTAACCCAACTGGATCATCTTCCTGAGGAAAGGGAAGATTGGAGCATTTAAATAAATTTTTAAAAAAAGGAAGGATGAATAAAATGTCTACACAGACCGTTGTTCAAAACAAGCCGCTTGTCATGAGGGAAACGACAAAACAATCCAAGATTGCCAAGTCAGCATTGCGGGGTTCGGTCCTTCCCGTTGTCGTGTTGATTGCATGGCAATCATTAGGTTCAATAGGAATCCTGCCTGCCCAATTATTCTCATCACCTTTATTGATCGTCACAACTTTCATTGATCTCGTTCAGTCAGGGGAAATGGCCATGCATTTACAAATTAGTTTAACGCGGGCTCTTCTTGGTTTTGCATTGGGTGGTTTTTTAGGCTTAATGATGGGTGTCATCGTGGGCATGCAAAAAAAATCCGAAGAATATCTAAATCCAAGCATTCAAATGTTACGAACAGTTCCTTTACTTGCGATTACCCCTTTATTCATTATGTGGTTCGGATTTGGTGAACTATCAAAAGTGCTGCTTATTGCATTAGGTGCTTTTTTCCCGCTATATTTACAAACATTTTTGGGCCTTCGGAATGTGGATAAAAAACTATACGATGTTGCCCGAATCTTAGAGTTCAGCCGTCTGGAACAAATAACGAAGCTCATGATTCCGGCAGCTTTACCAAATATATTACTTGGTATCCGTTTAGCCTTAAGTGCTGCTTGGATGTGCTTGGTCGTCGCTGAATTGCTGGGCGCCGATAGAGGGGTGGGCTTCATGATCCAGGATGCCCGTTCATTCATGCAAACGGACGTCGTATTCGTAGGCATCATCCTTTTTGCCCTCGCTGGTAAAATCTCCGACTCGTTTGTCCGCTTTTTAGAAAACCATTTGCTGAAATGGCAAGATAGTTTTAAAGCCTAATTGAAAAGGATGACCGCCCGTTGATGGAAGGTCATCCTTTTTCTTGTTTGAAAGGTGTTTTTATACTATTTCTTTAAATAAGGGCAAATAAATGGTGAAAGATGTTCCCTTGTTCAATTCGCTTTGCACCACGATTTTCCCTTTGTATTTTTGAACGATGGAATAACAAACGGTCAGGCCGATACCAGTTCCCTTATCCTTAAGCGAATAAAATGGAGTGCCGAGTATTGCAAGCTGGTCTTTGGAAAGACCTATTCCTGTATCCGTTATTCGTATTTTTGCCATAGTGCGTTCCTGCTCTGTTTCCACCTTGATGAATCCAGGATTGTTCATTGACTCAATTCCATTTTTCATGATATTGACCAGTATCTGCTTAAGCTCGATGGGATTCATATTAATATGTAGGTTGTCACGGAAATCCAGGATAAAGCCTATGTTGCGATTATTGGCGAAACTGGTTAATAGATCGGAAATCTTTTGGATTTCATAATTTAAAGGAATGACCTGTATATTATCCGTTTGCGGTTTTGCCAAAGACAAATAGTCATTGATAATCACTTGTGTATATTCAAGTTCTGTAAGCATGGTCTGTACATAAAATTTTTCCGTTTCATTCAGTTCCTTCTCTTGATCTAATAACTGGGCAAACCCTTTTACGACTGTAATGGGATTCCGTATCTCATGTGCAATGGTGGCAGCGAGCTGTCCGACTGAGTTCAATTGCTTGGCCTGCTGAATTTCCTTATGGAATGCATTAGTGGATTCCATCCTATTATTGGTTCCAATGAATACGAATACCAATATGATTTGTATAGCGATGAAATTAAGCGTATTGCCGAAACTATCCAAAGCGACATATTCATAAGTGTATTGAAGGTCCGTTTGCGAAATGGTCAAGATGGAAGCAGGACCTAATATGATATTTAAAGTGGAGACAATATAAAATCCAATTTTATCAAAGAGAAAAATGGGAATCAAGGGTGCTATAGCAAATAAAGCCAGCATAATTGCAGTGTCTGAAAATATCCAGAATTTACCATACAAATAAACAGTAATTAAGAAAATGAATAGGGTTTTATAGAAATTGACTTCTGTTTTTAAGAAAAATAACAGAGAAATTATCATCCCCGATATTAAAATGACCTGTAATGTCATCTCGTAAGGATTATCTTTCCAACTTATAGGTGATACAGAAATCCCCACCAATAGTAAAAAAGATATCATTGCCATGAATGCCTTCAGGATAAATCGGTGTTTGTTTTGATAATATTGATAATTTTTTAACATAATTCCCCTTAATATTAATATTCTGTTTGCTTAATAGTAATATGATACTAGTTTTTTGTAAATTAGAAAAAGATAGATTTTGTCATCGATAGTCTCTCTTTCTATTTCTAAAAAGGGCTGTTCTCTACGAATGGTTCAGTTGGAATTTGAGAAAATCCTTTCAAAAAGTCTTCACCCTGGTTAGGCTAGGGCTCTCAGCTTCATATTTGCTTTTAAAGGTGTTTTGTTTTTTTCTATATGAATTAAACTTAAGGACAACTATAAAAGCGTATAGAAGTGGATTCTAAAGGCCGTCAAATGTACCAGTAATACCAACTCTGCCCAGGCCCTCTTGGTATGTCAACATTGACACACATGATCTCATATCTGGAATTTGTAAGCTATAGATTTAGTTTATTATGGATTTGGAAAACTATTAAATTGTAGAGAAAGGATGATGGATTATGAAACTAGCCAAGTTTATGTTCATTTTAACTGCACTTGTACTGATCATTAGTTCTATTGGTCCAAGTTCTGCGAAATCTAAGTCGACTCATGACATAAATAAAGAAATTACAGATGTAACATCACTTGAAAATGCAGAAGAAACTTCCTTCGATAATCTTGAGGATGTTAAAATTACAAAAAAAACTGAAAAATTGGCATCTGAAATTGAATTGGATAATTATTATTATCTAATGAATTCGATTTAGAATAAGTCGCTAATAATCAATCCTTACGAAATGACTAGTGAAGAAAAAGCAAAAAAAAACTATGATTCTGAATCCAATTCTTTTATTGAGGATTCTGCTTCAATATCCACAAACTCAAAATTGATAGCTTTGGCGTTCAAACAGCGAAGTAAGGAGTTTAGTAATGAAGAGAATGTGGAAATATTTAGTAATAGGTATATGGGTTACTGTTTTTTTCTACTATTTCAATATCTACATGCCAAGAAACTTTTTATATTTTCTTATTGGATTACCAGTATCCATGTTTAGCACATTTTTTATTTATAACTTTTTCAGTAAAAGAGGCTTTTAGTGGGTTCCTACTCCGACTCTCTTCACGGGACTTTCTTGTATCAACTAGAGTGAAGAAAATGCATGATGGGGAGACGAATGCTTTTTGGTTAGGTACAACAAACTAAATGAATGCCCTGTGGGTAATTTATTAGATAGGTTATTTTACCCAATTAAACCAATTTATTATTTCTTTACACTATATTTGCTATAGATTCACATTCCCCTTCTAAAATGATGGTAACAATAGGAGGGAGAGAGGGAAAATGAAAACGAATATAAAGAAATTCGGTTTATGTATGATGAGTGCGGCCTTTATATTGCAGGCTACTTCTATGGGGGCTTCAGCAGCAAATGAAAATCATTCGAATTCATCTATTTATGAGAAGAAAATCGTGAATGTCGCACATCGCGGAGCTTCCGGTTATGCACCTGAACATACCATTCCCGCTTATCAATTGGGAGAACAAATGGAAGGCGACTACATAGAAATCGATCTTCAGATGACCAAGGATGGAAGATTGATAGCGATGCATGATGAAAAGGTTGATCGTACAACGAATGGTACAGGTCTGGTGAAGGATTTAACTCTGGCAGAAGTCAAAAAACTGGATGCCGGTACATGGTTCAATGAAAAATATCCGCAATTGGCAAAAAAGAAATATGAAGGGTTAACGGTACCCACTCTTGAAGAAGTCTTTAAGAAATTCGGCAGGCAGGCAAATTACTACATTGAAACAAAGTCCCCTGATGTATATCCAGGAATGGAAGAAGAACTTCTGAAGGTTTTGAAAGATTATAAAATGGTAGATTCAAAGGGCCGTACCAAAAATGTACTTATACAATCGTTCAGTCAAGAAAGCCTTTTGAAGGTTCATGACATGAATCCAAAGTTACCGCTTGTGCAACTTTTTTCTTATAAGAACCAAGCAACCATTTCTGATGAAGAATTGGAATCGATTAAGGAATATGCCATTGGAGTTGGCCCGAACTTCAGTAAGGTTGACGGACAATATGTGAAGATGGTTCGAGACCATGGCCTTCAATTCCATCCATATACAGTAAATGAAAGAGCGGACATGAAAAAGGCTCTGGAATGGGGTGCAACGGGGCTGTTTACGAATTATCCCGATGTATTTAACGAGGTACTAAGAGAGTATAAGCACAATAACAATGGGAATTTATAAGTTTACTAAATAGGTGTTTCATAGGTGAGTCCCGGTTTTCCGGGGCTTTTTTTGTATGATCCGGATTCAACTTAAAGAAGGTTATTTATTTCTTGGGAAAATCAGGTGTTGCTAGGCTTAGTAGTCTTTTTTGGCGGGTATATCAATTGTATTAAGAATATTTCAGGAGGTTGATTATGAAGGCTGTAACTTTCCAAGGTGCAAAAGATATTCAGGTAAAACAAGTTGAAGATCCGAAACTTCAGCAAAAGGATGATATCATCGTCCGAGTGACTTCAACGGCGATTTGCGGGTCCGATCTCCATATATATCAGGGCGCTTTGCCTACGCATAAAGATTATGTCATTGGTCATGAACCGATGGGAATCGTTGAAGAAGTGGGTCCGGAAGTATCGAAAGTGAAAAAAGGGGACAGGGTTGTCCTGCCTTTCAACATTTCTTGTGGACATTGTTATTATTGTGAACATGATATGGAGAGTCAATGTGACAATTCCAACCCCAATGAAGCGGTGGATACTGGAGGATACTTTGGTTTTACGGAACGATATGGGAACTATCCAGGAGGACAGGCGGAATATTTAAGGGTCCCTTATGGGAACTTCATGCCGTTTGTCATCCCAGAGTCATGCGAACTTGAAGATGAGGCGCTTCTGTTCATGTCCGATGTGCTGCCAACCGCTTATTGGAGTGTAGAGAACGCAGGCGTCAAGAAAGATGATACGGTAGCGGTACTGGGCTGTGGGCCAATTGGCTTGATGGCCCAGAAGTTCGCTTGGATGAAGGGCGCAAAAAGGGTCATTGCCATCGACAATCTTCCTTATCGGCTCAATAAGGCAAAACAGATGAATAAGGTTGAAGCGTATAACTTCGATGAGTATAACGATATGGGCGGCTATATTAAGGAAATCACTTCAGGCGGGGCGGATGTCATCATTGATTGTGTGGGAATGGATGGCAAGAAATCGACGATTGAGGCGATTGAGCAAAAGTTGAAACTTCAGGGTGGAACGTTAAGTGCGATCGAAATTGCCATTAACGCCGTGCGTAAATTCGGCACGATCCAACTGACTGGCGTATATGGGTCCAAATATAATATGTTCCCGTTAGGCAATTTATTTGAAAGGAACATTAATATAAAAATGGGACAAGCACCGGTCATACACTATATGCCAAAGCTTTTTGATAAAATCACAGCTGGAGATTTCGACCCGACGGAAATCATATCACATAGAGTTCCTCTCGAAAAAGCGAGTGAAGCATATCAAATCTTTAATGATCACGAAGATGAATGTTTTAAAGTGGTGCTAAAGCCATAATAAGAAGTTGGCGAAATCCAATGCATGGAGCTGCATTGGATTTCTTTGTTAGGTTCGTATAGGAAAAAGAAGCGTTGGCATTCAAAACGAACTACGATGCCAAGTGATCTTGAATAAGGGTTTTTGGTAAGGAAATGAAGGATTTATATTATATAATGATAGTGACAAAAGGAGGATGTTCAGATGGTATATAATTCGGCAGCGGAACTTTGTGAAGGGTTTGGGTATCCGCCCGTTTACGTTAAAATGACAATAGAGATCATAGATAAGAGATTGGGACCTGTAAAGGCGGAAGCAGAGATTGCCATCAAGCCTGTTAAGTCAAAGGAATATCTAGAAGTATTGGTGGAAGAACTTGAATCGGAGCATATCTTTGCTGAAGAAAATGGCAGTATCTATGGCAGCTTCGGCATCGATCAAAGCATCCAGATTTATGATGAAGTCCTGACTACCATACCATTCGATGAGTTAATCGGAAATGAAAATTGGAAAGAGACAGTGGAGGAATCCATCACTGTGGATAAGCTAAAGGAACAATTGGGAAAATCCCTCAATGATTATCAATTCAGTGATTTGAGCGGGAAATATAAATTCAGGAAGAGATGTACGATAACAGAACTTCAATTCATAGGGTAACGACATGTGGAGAAGGCAAAATGCTTTCTCTTTTTTTGATAATTTCAGATAGAGTCTGGCCATGAAATTTTTCCCTTTAATAATTGCTATTACTCCTGTAACATCTTCCATGAACTCGTAAGGGAAAGTCGTTTCTTGTATTTTTACGTTTGTTGGTTAAAGTGAAGAAAGGGTATTAAAAAAGCATAGGGGTAAACGCTTGGTTATAGCATGTGACGGGACCACTTCTGCAGGACCATTTTCAGCAGTGACCCAATCTGTAAGATTGTATAAAACACATACTCGCAAGTGCAATTCAGTAAGGTTTTTAATGGTTTTCATATACCTGTTTTTGTATAATTTTACATAACTATTGAAAAGCCAAAAAGAAACTTATATTTAAAAAGATAAAAAGGAGAATATATGAAAATTGGTTTGGTACGGCATTTTAAGGTGGCACATGAATTTCCTACTGGGAAATCTGTGACGGCGGATGATATGAAGCAATGGTTTGAGGACTATGATGCAGCGGATATTATTTATGGAACGACTTTATTTGGCATGGAGGAATGGCAGGAATGTTATTGCAGTGATATGTCGAGAGCTGTCAAGACAGCGGAACATATCTATCCAGGTAAGGTTCATCGAATGGAGGAGCTGCGGGAAATACCTTCTCCCCCTCTTAAAGGAAAAGTGAAGCTGCCGTTCATCCTATGGGCCATCTGGATTCGATGCTGCTCGATGTTCAACAGGCAGACAAGGGCGGAAATTAAGATCGCTGAACAAAGAATCAATAAGGTATTGGATGAAATCTTTACAAAGGGGGATAGGGATGTTCTGATCGTGAGTCATGCCGCCCTCATGATATATATGAGAAAAGAGCTGATCCGACGGGGGTTCACCGGTCCAAAATTCAAGATTGCAAGTAATGGAAAGCTGTATGTATTCGAAAGATGATAAGTGAAGAAATATAGGGTTTTCCATCAGAGAAGGTAAGTATGATGTTCATCGTACATTTTGCTGATTTTAAGAAAGATGCAGGGATTTTCTGAATAATTATTCTTTTTCCATTGGTTGTGGTTTATTATTGTAATAGTGTAATTTTTACGATTTCAATAATAGGGAAAGAGGGTGGACATTTTGGTGAAGGCAGTTTTTTTTGATTTAGATGATACATTACTATGGGATCAGAAAAGTGTAAAAGAGGCTTTTGTGGCTACATGCGAAGTGGCTAAGGAGAAGTATGATTTGAATGTCGACGAGTTTGAAGAAGCTGTGCGGAAGGAAGCGCGTGAGCTTTATTCTTCTTACGATACATATGCATTTACTCAAATGATCGGTATCAACCCATTTGAGGGGCTATGGGGAAATTTTCAGGATGATCATGATGAATTCCGGAAGATGGCCGGGATTGCACCGGCTTATCGGAAAGAAGCGTGGACGGGAGGCTTGAAGGCATTAGGGATCGATGACCCGGAATTTGGGCTTGAACTGGCAGAACGTTTCCCGGCCGAGAGACGCAAAAAGCCATTTATCTATGAAGAATCATTTCGTGTGTTAGATGAATTAAAAGGGAAGTACAAATTGCTATTGCTTACGAACGGGTCTCCTGAACTGCAAAACACCAAACTTGAAATTACGCCTGAACTAGTTCCTTATTTCGACCAAATCGTCATTTCTGGTGCGTTTGGAAGAGGTAAACCGGATGCCTCCATTTTTGAGCATGCTTTGGAAATCATGGAGCTTGATAAGGATGAAGTATTGATGGTCGGCGATAATTTAATGACGGATATCCTTGGAGCGTCACGGGTAGGCATAAAGTCGGTTTGGATAAATCGCCATGATAAGGAACGGAATGAAGTGCTTCCAACCTATGAAATCAAGCATTTAGAGGAGCTTTTCCCAATCCTTGAGAGCCTGTAAAATTACTCTTCAAGTAACGAATTTTGGAGAGGTTGAAATAAAATATTAGGTCTTTTAAATTATTTACAGAGTGAAAAGGGTGATATATAGTTACCCTGTAATCAATTAAATTATTTAGACTAGGGGTGTCCAATAAAAGTTGGGCTGAGAGAGAAGCGCTTAAGCTTCTTAACCCTCAGGACCTGATCTGGTTCATACCAGCGTGGGGAAGTTAGAATCTACTAAACAATGACCATTTCAATTGGTCATTTCTGTAGTCATACTAACGTTAGCCGGGTCTTAAATATGAGACCTGGCTTTTTCGTGCGAAATGGATTGGATTTTGTCCTTTTTAAATGAACTTAAAAAGGAGAAATGAAATCATGAGTAATTCAGTAAATGACATGAACGTTTCAATTATGTCCAGTTTTGCTGGGAGTAAAAAAGTGTATGTTGAGGGATCTAGACCTGATATTAAAGTACCTATGCGTGAAATTAAGCTAAGTCCGACTACAGGGGCATTCGGCGAAGAGGAGAATCCGCCTTTACGAGTTTATGACACAAGCGGTTTCTATACGGATTCAGAATATCCCATTGATATTCATAAAGGTCTTGCCCCGATTAGACGCAACTGGGTCCTGGAACGGGAAGACGTTGAAGAGTATGAAGGACGTGAAATAAAACCAGAAGATAATGGGTATAGAAAAGTGGATTCACAATCCAAAGTAGAAATTTTTCCGGGATTGAAAAGAAAACCATTGCGAGCGATGGAAGGGCAAAACGTAACCCAGCTCCATTATGCCCGTAAAGGTATCATTACCCCAGAAATGGAATTCATTTCGATCAGGGAAAATGTTGCCCCTGAGTTTGTAAGAGAAGAGGTAGCTAGCGGACGGGCGATCATTCCGGCAAATATTAACCACCCTGAAAGTGAGCCCATGATCATCGGACGAAAATTTCATGTGAAAATAAATGCGAATATCGGAAACTCAGCTGTTAGTTCATCGATCGAAGATGAAGTGGAGAAAATGACTTGGGCTACACGATGGGGAGCCGACAATATAATGGATCTTTCCACCGGAAAGAATATTCACACCACCCGGGAATGGATTATCAGGAATTCGCCTGTGCCAGTTGGAACTGTTCCGATATATCAAGCATTGGAAAAAGTGAATGGAGTCGCGGAAGATTTAAATTGGGAAGTTTTTAGGGATACATTAATCGAGCAGGCCGAGCAAGGTGTCGATTACTTCACTATACACGCTGGTGTGCTTTTGCGATATATCCCTTTAACAGCGAAGCGAGTTACGGGAATTGTTTCCCGAGGGGGCTCCATCATGGCACAATGGTGCTTGGCCCACCACCAAGAAAGCTTTCTCTATACTCACTTTGAAGAGATTTGTGAAATCATGAAGGCATATGATGTCTCTTTCTCATTAGGCGACGGCCTCCGTCCTGGATCCATTGCAGATGCAAACGATGAGGCTCAATTTGCTGAATTGGAAACATTGGGGGAACTGACGAAGATTGCATGGAAGCACGATGTTCAAGTCATGGTTGAGGGACCCGGTCACGTACCTATGCATTTAATTAAAGAAAATATGGATAAGCAGCTGGAAGTGTGTCAAGAAGCACCATTCTATACCCTAGGACCATTAACAACGGATATAGCACCTGGGTACGATCATATTACTTCTGCAATTGGTGCTGCCATGATTGGATGGTTTGGAACTGCCATGCTTTGTTATGTGACACCGAAAGAGCATCTGGGACTTCCGAATAAAGAGGATGTTCGAGTAGGGGTCATTACCTATAAAATTGCAGCCCACGCAGCTGACCTTGCAAAAGGCCATCCGCATGCACAAAAACGAGATGATGCCCTTTCTAAGGCTAGATTCGAATTTCGTTGGAGAGATCAGTTCAATCTTTCTCTCGACCCTGAAAGGGCGGTTGAATATCACGATGAAACTCTACCAGCTGAAGGTGCCAAAACAGCCCATTTCTGTTCAATGTGCGGACCTAAATTCTGTAGTATGAGAATCTCACAGGACATCCGTGATTTGGCGAAAGAAAAGGGTCTGGGCTTTGAGTCGGTAATCGATGAAGGGCTTAAAGAAAAAGCCAATGAATTTAGGAAAACGGACGGAAAAATCTATCAATGATTCGGACGAGAGGGAGAATTCGATGAATCGGGTAATCCAGATAAAAGTTGAAATGAAACAGTTGGAAACTCAATTGGAACAGCTGAAAAGAGAGCTGAACATTTTTCGGGAGAATTGTAATCATGAATTTATAAAAAATGATTATAGTCAAGAATGCACAAAGTGCCACTTAATCGAAAGTCTGCAATGGTAGTGATTCATTAATCTTCCTTTCATACGGAAATCAATCCCTTAATCATGTTGGAGATTCAGCCAACATGATTAAGGGGATATTTCATCCATGTTTTACGAACTTGTTTTATTAATATGAAGAGGAGGAGGGACCAGCCATCCTTTTTCCTTATTTAATCTTAGGAAATCAGCACTCAATGCCGCTTTTTTTGTGTGGAATTGTGCAAACATTTCCGCAATATCTTCGTGGATGCATTGACCATGATCTGGCTGCAAGCAACTAATCCTGCACTAATATCAATGGATACTGAAGCGGAGATTTCAGGATCTTGAAGTCTTGCCCCCACGGGAATATCCTCTAAATTAGCTATAGGCCTTTCAGGTAGTGATGGAGGCAGTCCTACGTTATTTTCTTTTAATGATAATTCAATGGTCATTTTCCTGTTTACCTTGATTGATCACTTCTACAAGGAATTTATGTAGGGTCCTTATCAGTCCTTATCACCAGAATGATTAAGCATGGTTTGATGACATGCAATCAACCCTTTTGTTTGCTTGAAATGGCCATGGCCCAAATACGTCACCATAATGCATAGGCTATTCTTTCGGATTTACGCTTAAAATTCCCATAATCATTATATATTTGTACTGTGTGAAACGAATTTAAGTTGCCCTATACTTAATCATTTTTGAGATTATTTGAGGGCTTTTTATACTAACCTTTTATTCCTTGCAGCCATTCTTGATAACATTCATCACAAAGCATTTCATTTCTATCCGTGTCAGTAACTTGAAACGTTACAACATGGATTTTTTTTTCTTCTGTGTCGTCAGTACAATAGAAGCATTTATGTGTCATTAGAAATCCTCCCATACATATTAAAGGTGTTTATAGTTTAAAACGTCTCGGTTTTTTTATACAGACAAACAGACAACATGATGGAGGTAGCTTAATTGGTCTTCATGGAAGAGTTTAGGTTGAATAATCCTGTTGGGGTTTAACATACTAAACTTGTTCGCATGATTGATAAAACGAGGAGGGAAATACAATGCAAAATCAAAATCAATATCAACAAGGTCAAGTACACCAGAACATGCAAACGGGTGCTATTCCTCCACAAATGAATCACGGAGGTCATGAAGTATTCGATGTACATGAAGTGTTATCGGGAACGATTGGTACATTAAACACATATATGCTTTTGCGTCAGCATGTACAGGATCAGGAATTGCTGGATATTTTGGATCGTCAATATCAGTTCATCAAAGATGAATATAATATTACATTGGAGTGCTTCCAAACGGGCCAGGATCCTTCTAAACCGACCCAGAGCTACAAAATGAATCAAGGTAACGATTTTATATATGGATTGACTCCAACACAGCCAAAGAAACCTTTGCAATCCGTCTCGGAAATTACGGATGAATGCATTTCAGGTATGATGCTTGGAGCTGTTAAGTCTGCAGCATCCTTGAAAGCGATGGCTGCTCTTGAAATAACGAATCCGGTGGTTCGCCGCGTATTTGCAGATTCCGTTCCGAACTGCATTGAAATGGCATACGAGATTTCGTTATATCAAAACAAACATCATTACTACCAAGTTCCACAGCTTGCACAGCAGGATATGCAACAGATGATGAATTCATATGCACCCGCACAAAGAAATAACAACATAAGTCATTAAAAGCTATATGTGACAGTTATTTTTGCAATGAGGAACTGAAAACGGCTATATAACTGGATTTCTTAGTCAAGAACATAAAGAAGGGGTAGGACTAAATGTCCTATCCCTTCTTTATTACTGTTTCATCTGATTTATTTCCTGGATGCATTCCTGGACAAGGGTTACTGCCTGACTCATGGTAGCTCCTCCGCCAAATGCTGCGGTCACTCCAATGGCTTCCAGAATTTCTTGTTCCGCACACCCTTGATCAAGACATCCTTTTGTATGATAGATAATACAGTATTCATCTTGTGAATATAAGCTTATCCCTAGTGCGATAAGCTGTTTTTCTTTCTTGGATAATTGACCTTCTTTGAAGCACTCTTCCGTAAAGGCATTGAATTTCTCAGCGAGGTCTGGCATTTTATGCGTAAAGGCACCGATTCCAGCTTTATAATCACGAAGAGCATTTTCAGTAGAATTGTTAGCTTCAAATTCCATTTTCCATTCAGCTCCATCCTAAATTTTTTTCATCAAAAATTAGTATGAGCTAAATGTTGAACGATTAAACAGAAACACAGGAGTTTACTGAAGTAATCATTTAACCGTTCCTGTTACAAGGCAAGTGATTCCTTAGGACGGGTGGCTTTGAACCATTGATAGAAAAGGATGCAGATAAGTGCAAGGTCAATGGCATCACCGGCATAGTACATTATCATGCCTCCACTTTCCGCTTGTTCCTTAGTGACTCCGCTTGGCGGATGGGCATAAATATATTTAGAAAGGATATCATGGCCTGCCAGTGAAATGGCAAATACGATAGCTCGAAACATGAAGCTGAACCGATGGGGTGACGGGTCCATATAAATCATCGAGGCAGTGAATAGATAACCCGCAATGAACACGTGAAAATGAACCAATGCATGCAGAAGGACATTCTGTTGCATCACCCCATATAACCCAGTCGTATATAGTATCCAAAGCCCCCCAATATTAAGTGCGGAGGCAAGGATTGGATTGCTTAATATGCGCAACGGCCAACTTTTCAACACCTTTGAAAGACGTCTTGCAGATGGCACATCCAGTGTTCGAAGTGCAAGAGAAATGGGAGCAGCAAGCACCAGTAGGATGGGTGCAATCATTCCAAGCAGTAAATGACCGACCATATGTGCCGTGAAGTCCATATGAGCGCGATTGGCTATTGGACCAATGATTGCAAAAGCGGCACAGATGATGCCAAGAATCCAAAAGAACGTACGGTATAAGGGCCATTTTTTGTAGCGGCGGTTCGAAACTACGCCAGCTGCGATATAAATCACAATAACAAGCGCGAATAGAATCCATAATATCGGCTCAATGCCAGCTCCATTTTCATGAATATGTCCATTACTGTGCATTTCTGCCGTCTTCTTTCATTATAATTAAGCTGCGCCTTGTTCGAATGACGAGGGTAATGCCGATCAAGATCATGACAGTGGCAGCAATGTTCCAAATCAAGTCGTATGGGAGAATATCGACATTGTAACGGATCTGATGGAGTCGCATGAGCTTGTGCTGGATGATCCCGTCGTATAACTGAAATGAACCAGCCCCGAGTAAAACTCCTCCTGTCCATCTTTTCAGCCATAATCCCTTTCGACGACGAAGGTCAGCATACAAGAATAAAGAACCGACCGTCGAGAACCAGCTTAGGGCATGAAATAAACCATCCGAGACTAGCCCGATATTGGATGTGGACTTGTCATAGAAGTGGTGCCAATGTAATAGTTGATGAAAGATGGCCTCATCGATGAATGCGACCAGTCCGATTCCGAATAGAAAACCGGACCATAGATTACGAGCGGAATAAGTATAACGTATTTCCGAAATGGATTGATCTTTTTGATTTCTGGGCTTGAAATCCAATTTTCATCCTCCTTTTGGGTTTCTTTGATATGGATTTTTTTTCTATATATGGTTCTCCTTACTTTACCCTGTTTTGTAAAGTTATAGACAGGTAAATGGACCTTTATAACACTTATTTATTGAGCCGTTCATAGACCTAAGATAATCCTTGGCTTTACGTTTAGTCGCCATTATTAACTGTCTGTAAATTTTTTCTAATTGATGTTCATTATAACGTAATACATGTTTCAAGGATGGACAAGCGGGTAATAAAAAACCGTAGATCATAAAAATTAACCTATAATAGAAGGAGGAGTTAATATGTTTCGTCATCAAAAAGAATTGCAATTTGAAGTGAAGGTAGATCGACCAGATCCAATGCTTGCCCGTCAAATCCAGGAAGTGTTAGGTGGACAGTTTGGGGAAATGACTGTCATGATGCAATATCTTTTTCAAGGTTTCAACTGCCGTGGAGAAGAAAAATACAAAGATATGCTGATGGATATTGGTACAGAGGAAATTGGACATGTAGAAATGCTTTGTTCGCTCATTAGTCAATTGCTTGATGGCGCTTCTCCGGAAGATCAGGCAGAAGCCGCAAAAGACCCTGCTACAGCAGCGATCATGGGTGGGATCAACCCCCAGCATTTGCTCGTGAGCGGACTTGGCGGACTGCCAACCAACTCGAATGGGGTGCCTTGGAACGGATCTTATATTGTAGCGAGCGGAAATTTACTAGCGGACATGCGGTCGAATCTGCATGCTGAAAGTCAAGGACGTCTTCAAGTTGCCCGTTTATATCATATGACAAAAGATGAAGGGGTTCGTGCTACGTTCCGTAAAATGTTAGCCCGTGACCGTTACCACCAATATCAATGGATGGCAGCAATTGCGGAACTTGAAGAGAAAAATGGCGTGGTCGTTCCTGCGTCATTTCCACCGGAAGCGGAAATGGAATCTCAACCTGAAGCGTACGAATTCTGGAACTTGTCGGAAGGTAATGAATCAGGAGACGGCCTGTGGGCAACAGGAAGCGCCCCAGATGGAACAGGAGATTTTGTTTATGTAGCAGAACCAGTAGCAAAAGGGCAGATTCCTAACCCTAAGGTTCCGGCAGCAGAGTTGCATCATGACCTCGATAGAAATCAAGCACTTAATAAAAGGTAAAGAGATAGTACTCTTAAAGAAAAGCTCGATGGACCCAAAAGGGACATCGGCTTTTTTTATTCGACTAGGTTTCCCGATTTATCACTATCCTTCTATATGATCAAAACCTAATTATTTGCTTATGGATATTTATTGGAGTAGCATAGTTTCCATCATCAAGACAAACCATTTTAAAGGGCGGTCACTAATATAATTTGTAAGGAGTGTGACAAATGAAAGCAGTAGTGGTTAAAGAACCGGGTGGTGCTGAACAATTACTATTTAAGGATTTTTCGAAGCCCATGCTGGGAAAAGGGGAAATTTTAATTAAGGTGAAAGCCTCTGCAATAAATAGAACGGATATTGTTTCACGAGAAGGAAAATCCGGTTATATGACCAATCCAATATTAGGGATTGAAGTTTCTGGGGAAGTGGTGGAAACAGGGGAAGGTGCGAATATAGAATTAGGGACAAGGGTGATGGGCCTTGTAAATGGCGGCGGTTATGCTGAATATGCCGTGATGCCAGCTGATAGAGCGATGAAGATACCGGATAACCTGTCATTTGAAGAAGCAGCAGCGATTCCTGAAGTTTTCTTGACTGCGTATCAAACCTTATTTTGGTTAGGTGAATTGACAGATCATGATACGGTATTGATTCATGCTGGCGGAAGCGGTGTAGGCACTGCAGCCATCCAACTGGCAAAAAAATTGACAAAAGCGAAAATCATCACTACAGCCGGCTCAAAGGAAAAATTGGATTTCTGTCACTCTCTAGGAGCGGATATCTGTATCAACTATAAAGAACAATCTTTCGATGAGGAAGTACTGAAAGCTACAAATAATCAAGGAGTGGATGTCATTCTGGATTTCATCGGTGCTTCTTACTGGGAGAAAAACCTTAAAAGCATAAAGACTGATGGAAGATGGGTACTGATAGGCATTCTAGGAGGAACTGTAGTCGAGAAGGTGAACTTGATGGAACTTCTATTAAAAAGAGTTCAATTAAAAGGCACTCTATTAACTCCTCGGAGTGATGAATATAAAAAAGAGTTAACGGAAGAATTTGTTGCAAAGTCGATGCCGTTATTCCTCCAAAATGAAATCAGGGCAATCGTGGATCGTGTCTTTCCTTTTGAAGAAGTACAAAGGGCGCATGAACATATGGAAGCCAATAAGAACTTAGGTAAAATCATCTTACAGGTAAATGAATGATTAAAGAAAGCTTCTTTGGTGCATAAATGGAAGAAGTTGCCCAGAAATACTACATTATTGGGCGACCTCTTTTAATGAGGAAGGAGTAATGTCGATTTTTGTTAATGTCGATTGATTGATGAATGAAATATGGGCAAAGTATAATGAATATAAATAGAGGTTTAGATACTCTTCATCGGTAATGGACTTAAGGGGGGAATCGTGATGAATGAACTGAATGCATTATTCAGGAAAAGAATAGGGTTCCAGGCAGATGTGAAACTGACTTTTGATAAATTAGATGAAATTCTTGAAAAGACAGCGCAAACCATTCCTTTTGAAAACTTTTCAATCATGGCATCCCATCTGAGTGATATCAACAAAGAGAATATCAAGAAAAAAGTCCTCGTGAGGAATGAGGGGGGATTATGCTATGAATTGAATACAGCCCTTTACTTTTTCCTAATGGAAAATGACTTTGATGTATTCTTGGTTAGGGGTGTCATCTATAAAGAAGGGTGGATGACCATAGGAAGGACCCATGTCACCATTCTTTTGAACCATGAGGGCCAAACCTATTTAGTCGATACGGGATTTGGTGGGAATCTGCCATTAAAACCAGTTCCGTTAAATGAAAAAACGGTCGTTTCACCAAATGGTGAATTCAGGATAAAAAAAGAAAGTACCGACCATGGAGATCATATCCTAGAATTAAAGCTGAAACATAAGGATCCCGATTGGAAAATAGGGTATGCATTCGATTCGTCAAAACCCTTAGGAAATGTAGCGGAACTTAATGAGATCCAAACGATCATCAGGGAAAATCCCCAATCGCCATTTAATAAGCATCCATTAATCACTCGTCTGACAAACAGCGGGAACATCACTTTAACTGATACATCCTTTACACAGTGGGACGATGGGAAAATGACGAAAGAAGAAATAGATGGCACACGATTTAAAGAGTTATTGAAAAAACACTTTGATAGATAAGTGAATAGGTCTGAATATCAAAGACGTGCTGGATAGTCCATTTATAAGTAGTATGTTCACTTTCATGGGACCTCATTGATTTATGAGACGATCTAATTTTTTTGAAAGCAGGACAATTGTCATTCCTTGTCGAATTAAGTAGTTGAAAAGAGGCTGATGAAAATGAGTAATGCAAAATATAAATTTTATTATGTGAATGGTGAGACAGAAGAGTTAGAGACGAATGAACAATATTCTGATGAAGCGAATAGTATCCTGAAATTGCAATTAATCCAAAATGCGACGTGGCTGCAAGCCGGTGGCAAACATATCAATTTGGCTAATGTAATTAGTATTGAATATACAGGAGAAAAAAGTAATCTTAAACCGGATTCAATCAAGTTCAGACCTAATAAGTAAAAACATCCGTTATGGATGTTTTTTCCCATTTATCAATAGATTCGAATTAAGAGGGGTGAAAAGAATATGGAGAGGAAGAATCGGTTGGTTTTTACCAGATCGAATGCTGGTACTAAACGAAAATTCGATGAAGCAATCACCATTTTGGAATATAGCTTAATGCTTGTCGAATTTTTTGAATTAGAAGAATTCAATAATATAATTGCCGGCCAGTTAAAGCTGATTCTATGTGAAACGAAAAATACGCGTATAAAGCGGGAAAAGGTCACCATTGATCATTCCTTAATAAAGAAAATCAATCCTAATCCGAAATTGTATCCGATTAAAGACTCAATTCAATTGAGCAATGTTGATATTCCCGAAGTCATTTTCGATTACACTAAGCAGAGGATCGAGTTAAAGCTTTGGAGAAATCAAATTATCTATAAAACCAATATCGAAGGAAAAATCCATGAAATTAAAATCATTGATTTTATTAAGGAAACAGCTAATAAGATTGGTGGGGCGCAAGCAGAATCAAGTCTTCCTAATAAATCCATTATTGCGGATGCACATACCAAAATCATGTTAAGAGGTATAGCGAAAGGATTATTCAAATCCATCGGCAGGGATTATAACGAACATACTTCCATGAACCTTTCACATATCATCCAAAAAATAGAACAATCAAAAGCCACGGAATAGGTGCTTATAAAATGGTGGCTGTCATTTTGGCAAGTAGACAAAGAAAAAGAAGGACTTTTGGCCAAGTCCTTCTTGCTTGATTTTCAATTAATCCCCGACAGACCTCTTTCAATAAACCTTCTCTTTTTCTCCGCTAGAACTACAATCGGTGATATGGCATTCACTTTTATTACTTGTTATTAAATGATTGGCTTAACTAAAAGAAAGACGATTTTTTCTATCTGCGGCAGAAAAGTTCGTCAACTTTACATACCTTTAATTATCTTATAGGACATTAGGTGGGATGCTGTTAGGTACATTCATAATAAGGGCAGGATTTTACAATAAGCTCCGTTCTTTGATCATTCAGTGTACTCCACAATTTCTGCATATTTGATTGGTAAGATGGATGTGAATCTTAAAGGAGGTTTTTCCATGTTGAAAAAAAGAACAAAAATGCCAATCATTTTATCATTATTGGTAGCCCTGTTTTTAGCCCTCGGCGCATGCTCCAACAGCGATGATCGAAACAAAGAAAATAAAGAAGAAAAGGAACATAGTGGAATGGACATGAACCATTCTAGTTCAGGAGAAGTTCCTAAAGGATTAAAAACTGCTGAAAATCCAACCTATCAAGTTGGAAGCCAAGCGATTATCGAATCAGGTCATATGGAAGGTATGAAGGGGACGAAAGCAACTATAGTGGGTGCCTATGATACGACTGTCTATGCTATTTCGTATACGCCTGCAACTGGCGGAGAAAAAGTGGAAAATCATAAATGGATTATTCACGAAGAAATCAAAGACGCGGGTGAGAAAACGTATGAACCCGGAGCAGAGGTTACAGTAAATGCCTCTCATATGGAAGGGATGAACGGGGTAGCCGCTGAAATTGAATCTGCTGAAAAAACGACTGTTTATATGGTCGATTTCACTCCGACTACGGGAGGAGAAAAAGTGAAGAACCATAAATGGGTAACGGAAAGTGAATTATCAGAGTCTGAATGATTTAGCACCATGATTTGCAAATCGGAAGAAGAAAAAAGGAATGGCAAACAAGCCATTCCTTTTTTTGTTGTATTGGATTGTAAAACTTCAGTATCTGTTAATATGGATTTATCAGAAATATAAAAATGGGGTGCGGGTATGGTGATTGGATTAACTATTAGACCTTTTATAGAGAATGACTATAAGGCGCTGAGCAACTATTGTTTACCTATAGAACAAGCAAACTATACTTCTTTACCTTTGAAAGTTATCGAAGACTTCAGGAAAGATAACTACAACCTTCCCATGGTCATATATTTAAATGAGGATTTGATTGGTTGTTTTGCCTTATATACCGATAAAGCGGGAAATCAATATACAAGTAATGAGAAAGCCATTCTTCTAAAATCATTCTCCTTGGATTCACGCCATCAGAAAAAAGGGTTAGCTTTTAAGGCCTTAAAAGTGTTGCCTGAAATGATCAAACTAAGCCATCCTGATAAAGATGAGATTATTCTAACGGTGCATCATTCAAATATTCCAGCGATAAATTTATATAAAAAAGCTGGATTCGTTGATAAGGGATACAGATTTAACGGGGAAGACGGGGAGGAATTAATTTTTCACCTTGCACTGGATTAAGGGAACTTTAGGTAACTTCCGGTAACTTCCGGAATGCTAAGGAAACGGGAATCTCCCATGGTACCTTGACCCGATATTAATGGAATTTAACTTAACGTCCTTAAACAGTCAGCTTAAAAATGAAAGAGTGGTTAAACGCAAAATAAGCATCTTAACGATGCTTATTTTTGGGGGGATATTCCAACCGAACCTATCATACAGGGAAATTTTCTTAATAATTCATGATATGGATAGGGTTTAATTCAGAATTCATGGTATCCATCCTACAATTTCTAAAATCGTCAGGACAATCTCAAAGACAATGAGAATCACAATGATCCATTCAACGAAGAGGCCCCTGATCGAATGGCTGATGTTAGAAAATCCATCCATAATGTTATATAAAATTTCCGTTTTACTTTTCAAGATTTTATACCGATCATTCAATTCAAAAAAATCCAGCATGCTGTCATAAAATTCGCCGGCAATGCTGCTTGTCCATGTAATATCAGGTTTATCCAGAATCATTATATACGCTAGGGTATTATACTCGTGACGTACGATTTTTGCGGTCGTCCTCGCTAGTTCCTTGTTGCCGATTCTCAGCTTGCCCTTTTCTAGTCGGTCTATCATGGCTTCGAGCTTGTCGTGGATTTTCCCGAGTTGCTCCTCAGTTTTTTCGAGTGCCACCGATTTTGCGAGAACAGTGGAAATTAATTCAGGGTAGAAAAATTCATATTTAGGCACAACTACATATTCGTCTGTCAACTTGATGTTTTCAGTTTCACTGAAGTGAAGGCTATAATCGTCTGTGTATCTATCTACATTTACGAGATCAATGTCTGGCTCGAAAGAACGGATATAGGCAGCAAATTCCTTTATCTCATCCACGTGTGAGTAATTAATGAAGACAATGCTGCCAAAGGAAAAAACCAGTACCTGTTGAGAATCGTTTACATTCTTATTAAGGATGGAATTTAGAATATCGCCTTTAAGGATTAAAGGCTCTTCCCAGGTGAATTTTTTAGGAATGCCGCAATGAATGGCGATTTTGTTTAAATCAATTTCATTAGTGATTGCAAATGCTTTAAAGGTAATTGGTTTCATTTATATCACTCTCTTCAGCAAATTGGTCTTGTTTCGATTTTATTCTTTTCTTACAAAAACATGCTTGAAGAATTCTTGAAGGTAGAAAAAAGTTTACTTACAGATCAAGTTGATAAAGATAGTGATACTAATGATTTGATAACTAATCAAAAAATATAAAAGTGTATAAGTAAGAGGGCGATGCCGGTAAATGGATCGTCCTTCTTTATTTTGCTTGTTTATATGCCCTTCCTTCATGCCAATACTGATCCTTTCAGTTATGTCATTACTGAACCTTTACAAAATCATATAAAGTTCATGAAAACTTTACTTTTATTTACAGAATTCTCATATTGATGTCAATATTCAGTAATACATGTTTGTTATAATCGATTGACGGTTTTAAAAGTGATTGGAAAGGGTCTTCTAAAAATCCTTCATTTACAGATAAGTAGCAAGCTGGTTGAAGATGACTGAATAGTAGGAGTGAACAAAAATGGAGGAATCTATAAATCTATATGAGCTTACATTTAGTGAAAAAGATAGATATGTAATCATTACGAATGCTTATCCACATGAAGATCAGTTATATCGGAATGGGTTCATCCACCGAAGAGTAAAGGCTTATCTGGATGAGGGTTTGAAGGTTGATGTCTTTGTTTTGCATCCTGCCTATAAAAAAGCAGAAAAGTATACGTATGAAGATGTGCCTGTTTATCGAGGAACTGAACAGCATCTACGCATTTTCTTAAATCATAAAGTACATAAAAAAGCGCTCATTCATTTTGTTAATCCAAAAATGGTGCAAGCGATTAAAGAAACAAATACCGATTTACCGATTATCACCTGGATACATGGATTTGAAACGGAGGCATGGCATAGAAGATGGTTTAATTATCTTGAAAGCCCTGAAAGCTTACGGAAGATACTTGAAATGTCGGACGACTATTATGAAGCACAGCTTTCTTTTATGAATTGGTTCTATCAAACGAATGAATTGGATACAACTTTTGTCCATATTTCCAAATGGTTCAAAGAACATATCGCGGAATGTGATGCGAGAGCAGAATCAAAAAATTCAGTGATCATTCCTAATGTAATCGATGACAACCTGTTTACCTTTATTGAGAAGCCAGTTGAGATGCGGACAAAAGTACTTTCAATCAGGCCGTACGCTTCGCGAAAATACGCCAATGATTTATCGGTGAAAGCAGTGCTGGAACTATCGAAGAGACCGTATTTCGATAAATTGGAATTTGCATTTCATGGTGATGGAAAATTGTTCGATCAAACAGTTGAGCCAATCCGGAATTTTGAGAATGTTACGATTCATAAAGGTTTCCTCTCTCAGGAGCAAATAGCTTCATTACATAAGGAGTATGGAATTTTCCTTTGCCCGACCCGGTTGGATTCTCAAGGCGTTTCTATGTGTGAGGCAATGTCCAGTGGGCTAGTGCCGATTTCAACAGATATCACGGCCATCCCGGAATTCGTTAAACACGACGTTTCTGGTCTTCTTACAAAACCTGAGTCTCCTATCGAAATTGCCGATGCAATAGAGCGCTTATATTACAACTCGGACGTATTCTTGAGAGTGTCAAAACAAGCATCGCAGTCGATTCGTGATAAATGCGCCGTAGATGTTGTCATTAAAAGAGAATTGGAGATTATTCAAGGTTAATAGAGGGGAGTTTTTTCAATATGGACGAACGAAACGAATATTGGAAAACTATGTATGAGGAACTTGAATTACAAATGAAAGACATGATGTCCATGACATTGGAGCTCATAGAGGGCAATAGCACTGAAAAACAAAACATTATCGAGAAGGTTACAAAAGAAAATAATATATTGCGAGAAGAATTAGAAAAAAGTAAGGTAGCCCAACAAGAAAATATTAAGCTAAACAAAGAGATACGAAGACTTAAGTTATTGGAACACAAATTCAATGTTACATATGTTGGGAAATTCACGTTGAAATATCTTGCACTTAAATCATCAATTAAGGAACAAATAAAGAAATAAAAATTCATATCAGATTTCAGTCATTGGAGTGAAAACTTTGAATTCACATGAAATAGCAGAAAACAGAAAAATGAAGGTACTTTTATTTGGCTTTATTGACATGAATTCAATGGATGGATCTGCAGTATTTTTATCTTCCTTAGCATCGACTATTGCGTTAGACCCTAACATCGAGGTTGATTTACTTTTAGCTAGCCCGGTAAAACGCGATATCTTAATTCAACCTCTTGAGAAATTTGATAATATAACCATTCTAAATCCTTTTGTTGATCCTTTTTTTAATGCCACCGATGATGAATGGGTAAAAAAAGGTGTCATTAATTTTGATATTGCTGAAATGCTCATTTCTCATTACTGGAGTCAAAATGAATATGATTGGCTATTTGTCAGAAGCATAGAGACTGTGGAAAAAATAGCAAGGCATAAACATATCATAAATAATACCTTAGTTTATGCTACAGGCTTGACTCACATAGGGCAGGATGTTAATGAAGAAAAATTTGAGAGCATCAAAAATATATATGATCAGTGTGCGTATTTCTTATGTCAAACAGAAGAGATGTGCGAATTTGTAATTGAGATTCTTAATTTGAATAAAGAAAAAAACAAAGTTTCCCTGCTTACTCCGATGATACCAAACGTTGAATCAGCGGGAGGGGAGACCCGGTTAAAAAACAAACTTGTATATACAGGCAAATTCGACCCCGATTGGAAGACCATTCCGATCATTACTGCTTTTAAAGAATTAAAACGCGAGATTCCGAATCTATCACTTGATATTGCGGGGGATAAATTCAAATGGGTTAAAGATGATTCTCAGTTTAAGGAAGAAGCAGCATACCTCCTTAAAAATACGGAAGGACTTACATGGTACGGGGCAATGACAAGGGAGAATGCCCAACAATTAATCGTGAACAGTGATATTGGGATAACCTGGAGAAGTGAGGCAATGGACAGCAGTCTGGAACTGTCCACAAAGCTATTGGAGTACGGAATTTTAAGGAAGGCTGTAATAATGAATCCAACCAAAATGCATATTAAGCTTTTTGGCGAAGATTACCCCTTATATGCTGTTACAGAGAAGGATTTCCGTGACGCAGTCAAATTAGCACTATGTAATAAGGATATATATGAGGTTGCGGCAAAACGGATGTATCAAGTCAGCAGGCAGTTTTTGTTTTCGGAAGCATTAAAAAAATTGCAAGGGCTATTATGGAGCGGACGTATAACAGATTATATGAATCAAAGTGGAAGTAGGCATTTTTATATTGATGAAGATGACTTTGATGAACTGAATAAGCATGCACCATCAAATCAGGTGAAAAAATTGCCTGCAGATTTTAATGTTGAAGAAGTTTTCACCTATATTGTCAAAAACACACCTGAAGAATTAAAACGGGTTGGAAAAATTTTTAAACTGTCTGAATTCGGTCAAATCATTCAAGCAGAAAAAGCAGGTTGTTTTACCTTCCTCCACATCCATAAAAGTTATGGGAACTTTGAACGGAATTTTCAAAATAACATGGCATATTTAAAAACCATAGGATCTGAAACCAATGGCACTCCTAAATTAAAACCAAAGAACCTGGAAATTCCAATGATAGAACGGGTAATTGTTGAAAAAGAAAAATATGATATGAAAGCGAAAAATAAAGAACTTGTTAAAGAAGTAAAGCAATTAAAAAAACTGAACGCCGTTCAACTTAAACAAATTACTAAGTTAGAAAAACAAAACCTGGCACTTGGACGTAAATACGATTCACTTTCGAAGTCGAAAATGGGTAAAATGACATTCAAGTATTGGGATTTAAGAAAAAGGCTTAACTTTTAAAAAGAGGGGAAAGGCTTTCCTGCAATTAAATTAGTAGACAAAAAAATACATCTGATCGAAATTAGTCAAATGAAAGCCCCTGAACGCTACTTAGCGTACAGGGGCCTTTGTCATTTAAATTGTAGAAAAGGAGCAGCATTTTCACAGTCTATCATTACTTAAAAAAATTAAAACATGGACGTGAACTCAATAAAGAATCAGGGAAATACAAAGAAACTAACATTTCGGCTATTATCCAAATAGACCCATTATCCTTTTGAAGTGTTATAATATTCTGAAAAAGATGGAGGAGATACGATGGAGGAGAAAGTGCTAAAAGCGATTCAAGATGATTATCCAGATGCATTTGCATGGTGTTATGGATGTGGTCGTTTAAATAAAGATGGTCATCATTTTCGAACAGGTTGGCAAGGAGCGCACACAAAGACAATTTATACACCAAGCCCAGAACATATCGCGATTCCAGGCTTTGTTTATGGAGGCTTGATTGCATCATTAATTGATTGTCATGGAACGGGTTCGGCTTCATTGGCATTACATCGTAAAAATGGGCATGAAGTTGGGGATGGAGTGGAGCCTCCAAGGTTTGTGACAGCTTCACTGAAAGTTGAGTTCGTCAAGCCAACCCCTAATGATGTGCCATTAATAGCCGTTGGGACGATTCATGAGGTTCATCCTAAGAAATGGAGAATCGAAACAGAAGTATTTGCTATCGATAAACTCTGCGCCCGTGGAGAGGTAATCGCTGTGGTGATGCCAAGTACTTTTACAAGCAAAGAGTGATCTTAATTAATGTAAACACATTCAAAAGTAGATTTTGTGTATCAAAGGGCCGTCCAATTATTTGGACGGTTATTTAGTGTATCTGAGTATCCATTTCAAGCATGTTATCACTGTAAAGTTACATGTAGCCGGAAATCACAAGCGAATTGTCAAAAATATCAATATACTTACACTATAAGCAAAGGGAGGCCACAGAGATGAAAATAAACGTAGAGATAGATGAGGAGGTCAAGGCGATAGAGGTGCTTATCCGCAATCATGAATGGAATGAGGAAGTGCAGGAACTGATGGAGCGCTTGAGGGAGAGGAAAAGACCGTATTTTGTTGGCAGGAAAGGAGAAATGCAGCATGTCTTCCGGGCAGAAGAAATTATCTGTTTGTTCACAGAGCAAGATTCCATAATGGTGCGGACGAAACAGGGGACTTTCGAAATGAAAGAAAGATTATATGAACTGGAAAGGGACCTTCCTGGTAATCAATTCGTGCGATTGTCCAAGTCAGTGATTGCCAACTTAGATGAGTTAAGCAGATTCGAGACATCTTTCAACGGGACCTTATGTGTGTATTTCCGATCAGGGGAAAAAGAATATGTTTCTCGGCACTATGTTCAAGGGATCAAGAAAGCATTTCAATGGAAAAGGAAGGGATTATGATGAAAACACTATTATTCCGTAGCTTTGTTGGGATTTGCTTTGGAGCACTCGTGATGGTGCTGACGTGTTTTGGAGTAATCGGATTTGGGGAGGCCACTGCATTAGACAGTGAAATATTTGTGAAAAACGCGATTGGCTGCTTATTATGTGGCTGGTTCTTCAGCACGGCGACCATCTTATTTGAAATGGAAAAATGGAGTTTATTATCTCAGACCATTATGCACTTCCTGACTGTCAGCATACTTTACTTCCTATTATCTTTCTTTGTTGGCTGGATTCCATTCAGCTTAAAAGGGTTAGCGATAGGCATTGGGATATTCATTCCATTCTATGTGATCATCTGGATTATTTTCTATCTTTATTTCCGCTATCAAGTGAAGATATTGAATGATGGATTAGATAAGCGAGGGAATTGATGGGGGATGTACAAGGGATTGATCAGTTAGATTTAAATGTTTATTTACTTAAACGACACCGCTCCCTATTTGAACGGTGTCGCTTTATATTATATTTTATCAATTTTGTATCATGAGCATTTCATCATAGATTAAGTTTTGTCTAAGTTCAGTTGCCGTTTGCATGGATATTTGCTCCTCTTCAACCATTTGCTGAATGATATCACGTTCGATTTGCATTGCAATCAACTGAAAATGACTTACCATCTCTTCGAAGCGATGTGCTTCTTTTTCACTTAATGTTCCGAATGGATTCAGATAACGATTATATCTTTGAATGACAAGCATAACTTCATGACGGTTTTCTGGTGTAGTTTGTTGTTTGATTAATGAAATAGCTTCCTTTGAAGCTTCTTTTTGTGCATTACGGAACTCCCGGATCAGATCCGCGTTTTTAACGATGGAGTTTTCTAATTTAGCTTCCCATTTTTTATCCCATTTGACATTGATCTTTTTCTTGAAAAGCATTGCCTGCAAATTAATCCAAGCTCTTTGCAGCGATGATTTTTGCATGTAATTTAACTTTCTTGAAATATACACTTTATAAAGCTCAAAGGCTGTTTCAGATATAGTCCCTTTTTCGATCAATCCAGAGACTACTTCCAATTCCTCAGTGGACCCTAGCTCCACTAAATCCTGTATGGTCCGATTATCCGGTCTATTCGTTATTCCTCGTTCCAAATCAATCAGTTGTTCATTTAAATCTTCCATTACTTGATGGACCGCTTTCTGATTGTCCATCGTTGCTTCTTTGCTCAACAGATGGATTGTTTTATTTAACACAATTTTATAAGCTTCCTCGGAGGTAAGGCGTTCATCTTTATATTCAGTAGGTGTCTTTACTAGTATGGGCAAAAGAACCGTAGCCAAAAAGACGCTTAACAAAATAACGCAAGCAGCGATAAACAAGACTGTATTACGCATCGGGAATAAAGTGTCATCCGGCATAAAATATGGTATGGATAAAGCGGTAGCTAGTGTAATGGTACCATGAATGCCGCCAACAGATATCAAGAAGGCATATCGTGATCTTGAAACATTTTTATCATCGTTGTCTTTGATATTTTCTGGATGAACCCTGGACATAATGAATTGCTCTAATGGATTCACTCTGTTTTTAGTAAAAGTATCATGCAGAATGTATACCCAAATAAAACGAATCACCAATAATAAAAGAACAATCAATACACTTATCCCAAAAAGAGTACCCCTATTTAAGTTGGACTCAATTTCCTGATAAACGCTCGGTAACATAAATCCTAATAAAGCGAATACCAGTCCATTCAAAAGATAACTTAATACAGACCATGTATTCGATGATACAATTTGCAATTTAGTTGTGGAACTCTGAAGGCGATCCCGCTCGATGCCATGAATCACACCTGCGGCAACCACTGCTAAGATTCCGGAAACATGGAATTCTTCAGCCACCATATAAATGACAAAAGGCGTAATCAGCTCAATAACAATAGACATCGAGATTTCTTCAAGTCCGTGAACCCGTAAAAGTAATCTTAATTTAACGATTAAATACCCCAATAGGATACCTATAATGATTCCGCCTAAAGCCACAAATATAAAATGAAGCGAAGCATCTTTTATAGAAAATGCTCCAGTTAAGGCAGCTGCTAGGGCAACTTTAAAAGCAACGATTCCGGCAGCATCATTGAAAAGTGATTCACCTTCCAGGATGGGCATCATATTTCCGGGCAATTTCAATCCTTTTGTAATCGATTGTACCGCTACGGCATCCGTAGGGGTAATTGTAGCTGCTAAAGCAAAAGCAACCGCCATCGGCATATCCGGTATTAACCAGTGGATGAAAAAACCTCCTGCAAAAACGGTCACAAATACTAACCCAAAGGCCAATAACAGAATAGGCTTACGCAATTCAAGCATTTCTTTACGGGACGTATTTTTTCCTTCTGTAAAGAGTAACGGAGCAATAACACAGATCATAAATAATTCTGAATGAAAATCGAACGATAAGTGAAATGGTAATAATGAAAGCACTGCTCCCATGGATATCTGATAAATCGGAAGTGGAATACGAGGCCATATGGCATTTAATATTGTAGCAATTATTGTGGACACCAATAATCCGAGCAATGTGATTAAGAATGACATAGAATCTCCTTATCTTCTAATGTTTTAGTCTGATTGCCCATGAAACCTATATAAAAAGATAAAAAAGCAGAGGTATTTAAATCGATTAACCATTCTTTTAAATTTTTTAGAAACCCTCTTATTGCACGTCGTGCATGTATCTGTACAGATACACGTACTATCCGCCAATGTGTAGCCTCGGTCTTTGATATACCCCTTAGTCATTAATTACAAACAGGATATCACATATGAATATGGTTTATTCAATATCAACCTTTAACATAGCCTCTTTTGTATTCCCTTTAATACTGCTTAAATGAAAAATAAGTTCATGTTAAGCTCAGGATTTTCTGTATAAAATACCCTTAATGAAGAAACATAGAAAAATGGAGTTAGAGCGACCTGCAAAAAAATGGGGGTAACCAGTTTGATTCGTAATGTAGGCAAATTGTTAAGAAAAAAGAAAGAAAAAAAATCCAGTGTACAAAATAATTACCAAGATTCTAAGCCTGCAGATGCACTTGATGCGAATTTCAGTCAAAATGTAGAAACACTTCGTTCTGTTTATGATAATTGCTCGGATGTCATGTTCCGTTCGTTCCTACTTTTCGGAAAGACGAGAGCCATGCTTATTTACATTGCGGGACTCTCAGACATCGAGGCGATAGAGCAATATGTGCTATCTCCACTCATGCAAGAGTCATCAAAAGAGCCACAGCCATTAAATGAGTTTATTGAACATAAAATGCCCGTTCCTAAAGTCGTAAAAGTGAATATGTTGGCGGATTGCATTGAATCGATTTCCTCTGGAAACCCGATCCTTCTATATGAAGGGGAAAGCGATGGATTTTCTTTAGGATTGTCCAAATGGGAAAAGCGGGCGATTGAAGAACCTATGGCAGAGGGGGGAGTTAGGGGGTCACGAGAGGGATTTATTGAATCTCTAGAGGTAAATACGTCTCAATTGCGACGTATTATTAAAAGTCCTGCCCTTAAATTACAATCGATGAAGATCGGAACTTATACCAGGACGAATGTTTCGATTGCTTATATTGATGGACTTGTGGATAAAACACTGATTGAAGAGATTACAACTCGGTTGGAACGAATTAAAATAGACGGTATTTTAGAAAGCGAGTACATCGAGGAAATGATTGAGGACAATCCGTTTTCACCTTTCCCTCAGATCATGACGACAGAACGGCCGGATGTAGCCTGTTCTTGCTTGCTGGAGGGACGGGCTGTAATTCTTGTAGAAGGAACCCCTTTTACTTTAATTGCACCAATATCGTTCTTTTCTTTGATTCAATCACAAGAGGATTATGCTCAACGTTTTATGGCAGGCACTTTTATCCGTTGGTTACGTTATTTTTTTATGGGATTATCCCTTTTGCTTCCTTCGCTTTATGTTGCTATTTTGACGTTTCATCATGAGGCGGTCCCAACCGCACTCCTGCTAAGCAGCGCGGCATCCCGGGAATCGGTCCCTTTTCCTGCAATAGTAGAGGCATTGGCTATGGAAATTACCTTTGAAGCACTAAGAGAGGCAGGGGTTCGATTGCCGAAGCAGGTAGGTTCTGCTGTCAGCATTGTTGGAGCGCTAGTGATTGGTCAAGCTTCCGTACAAGCGGGGTTGGTTTCAGCGCCAATGGTCATTGTGGTTGCGATTACGGGAATCGCTTCTTTTATGATGCCTCGTTATATTGCCGGAATTGCTTTCCGGATGCTGCGTTTTCCAATGATGCTGCTTGCCGGTACATTAGGACTGCTTGGTATCATGATGGGGATCATTGCCATAGTCATTCACTTATGCAGCTTGCGTTCCTTCGGCGTTCCCTACTTAACGCCACTGGCACCTTTAAAAGGTCAAGGGCTGAAAGATGTGCTGTGGAGAGCTCCTTGGTGGATGATGACTACACGCCCGCGCCTCACAGGGGATTCTAATGTATACCGTCAACCCCCGGAGCAGGGACCAAATCCAAAAAGGGGAAGTGAAACGGAGTGAATAGTGGTTGGAGGAGAACAAAGATATTGGAGAAAGTAAAGAGGCGTCATTTTATGAAAAGCGTCCTTCTTTTGCTCGGTATTAGTGGAACAACCCCTTTTCTAAGCGGTTGTTGGGATCGAACAGAAATCACTGATTTGGCGATTGTCACAGCAGCCGCCATCGATAAGAAGGATAATAATCAAATCGAACTATCCGTCCAAGTCTTTATTCCAAGTTCAATAAGTAGTGGAGGCGGAGGTCAAGGAGGAGGAGCCAGTCAAGGAGGAGGTGCGGTTACGACATTGGTGAGATATGAAAAAGGCTCCAATATTTCAGATGCATTGTCTAAGCTTCAAAGCAAGCTTCCGCGAAAAGTATTTTTGGGGACATTGTAAAGTATTTGTATTCGGTGAAAAGTTAGCGAAGGAAGGAATTCAAGAGCAGCTGGATTTTTTGCTGCGCCATCCGCAGCCAAGAGAGAAAGCAAATGTGTATGTCAGCAAAGGGGAAGCAAAGCCTATCCTTGAATCTTTGCCACCCCTGGAAAACTATTCAGGGGAAGTGCTTAGAGAACTATCTGATTTACATATCGGGATGCTGGTCACAATGCAGGATTTAGATGAAATGTTAACGGGTATACCTCAAGCGGCCGCACTTCCATTCGTTAAAATTTTACCACCAGGGAAAGGGCAAACGAAATTACAGGGAATTCCTTACATTGTCGGGACAGTCGTGTTCAAAAAAGATAAAATGACTGGGATGATGACGGAAAAAGAAACAAGAGGGCTATTGTGGTTAAGGGATGAAGTGGAATCATATACCGTGACCATAAAACCCAAAGGGGTGAAAGGGAAGATATCTTTAAGTCCAGTGTCAGCCAAAGTCAAGATCATTCCGCAAATTATCAATGGAAAATGGAAATTATTGGTGAGGGTAAATACAGATGGATCTGTTATACAAAATGGAACGAATTTAAACCTTTCAAATCCTAAGTCTCTAAAAGCTGCAGAACGAGCATATCAAAAAGATATAGAAAAACGCATCGAGATGGCTTTTCTGCATACTCAGGATAAGAAAGCGGACATTTTAGGGTTAGGTAAAGATTTCTATAGGAAATATCCTAAACAGTTTAATAAGGTCGATAACCACTGGGATGAGATATTCGCGGAAATGGAAGTGGAAGTCGATGTTGCGGCCCATATTCGAAGACAGGGCTATATAAACAAACCGGCGGGTTTGTCTGAGAAAGAGGTGAAGGACAAGTGAGATGGGGGGCCTTTATGTGTACAACCGTGATTGTAACTCTAATCATTTTGTTTGAATGGCCGAAAATGAAACAAAACCCTAAAAAAGATAAAATGGCATTTCTTACACTGCTCCTCACTGGCCTGGTTCTGTCCATGTTCAATCTCCCACAGATGTCAGGACCCACTCAATGGATCGAAGCTTTTTTCAGGCCATTTGGAGAGTTTATGGAAAAGTGAGTCCATTAGTGGGTGTTGCGTGATTAAATTCATTCTTTTAAAGAAAGGAGGAAGGAGGAAGCAGATGGAGAAAGGGAAAATTTCATCATTACAGATGGCATTCATGTTGTATCCGACGATTGTGGCAACGGCTATTATCGGGGTTCCCAGCATCACAGCGAAATATGCCAAAACTGATTTATGGCTGTCCCCCATTTTTGCTGCGCTCATAGGATATCTGACGGTGTATATCGCTTATAAACTGCACCAACTTTATCCAAAACAAACGGTGATCCAATTCACTGAAAAGATCATTGGTCGGATTCCGGGGAAAATTTTCGGTTTTTTACTCTTGTTTTTTTATATCCAGAACACGGGGCTAATCCTTAGAAGCTACGCAGAATTTATTGTCGGCTCTTTTCTGGTACGTACCCCGATTAGTGTGATCATGACATCGATGGTGCTTCTGTGTGCGTTCATCGTACGAGGGGGAATAGAAGTGTTGGGGCGAGCTGCTGAATTGTTTGTACCTGTTTTCATTTTTCCAATCTTTATCTTAATCCTCTTGCTGATTCCTGATCTTGAATTCAAGAATATATTCCCGGTATTGGCGGATGGTATAATGCCCCCAATCAAGGGTGCGATTGTACCGGGGGGATGGTTCAGCGAGTTTTTCCTGATCATTTTTCTTCTTCCTTTTTTGGCAGATATGAAAAAAGGGATGAAATCCGGGATGATGTCTGTGTTTGCCGTAATGATGACGTTAATTGTGGTGAATCTTACGGTTCTTTTTGTACTCGGGTCAACCACATCCACAAAGCTTTACCCGTTGATGAATGCATCTCGATACATCAGTTTTGCCGACTTTTTTGAACATGTAGAATCCGCCGCCATGGCGGTATGGATAGTAGGGGCGTTTGTGAAAATTTCGGTTTTTTATTATGCATCTGCTTTAGGTACAGCGCAGTGGCTGAATCTCTCCGACTATCGTCCTGTTGTATGGCCGATAGGGATTTTAATTGTCATATTCAGTTTGTGGTCGTTGCCTAGCTCTGTGGATGTCAGTCGTAATGATATCAACGTCTTCCCTATACAAGGTATTTTGATGCAAACGATTATTCCTCTGTTATTGTTGGTGATTGCTGTTGTAAGGAAAAGAAATCGTAAAGAAACCGAAACCAGCTGACTGGGCATTTTTTAAATATCCTATCGATAAAGTGCTATCTATGTTCGTACTCGCGCAGAGGACAGGACCAACTGAATGGATTGCATCTCTTTTATTAGCCGTTTGAAGAGTTTATGAAAAAGTAAATCTATCAGTGGGTTGCGTTATTTCAAATTTACATACTATCACAGAAGGGAGGAAGATGATGGAGAAAGGTAAAATTTCATCTCTACAGATGGCTTTCATGATGTATCCGACGATTGTGGCAACGGCTATTCTCGGTGTTCCAAGCATCACAGCGAAATATGCCAAAACTGATTTATGGCTGTCCCCCATTTTGGCGTCTCTCATCGGGTATGCGACAGTGTATATCGCTTGTAAACTGCACAAACTTTATCCGAAACAAACGGTTATCCAATTCAGTGAACAGATCATTGGTCGGATTCCGGGGAAAATTCTCGGTTTTTTATTCTTGTTTTTTTATATCCCGATCACAGGACAAATCCTAAGAAGTTACGGAGAATTTATTGTCGACTCTTTTCTGGTCAAAACCCCGATTAGCGTGATCATGGCATCGATGGTACTCCTCTGTGCCTTTATCGTACGCGGAGGGATAGAGGTGTTGGGGAGAGCTGCCCAACTGTTGGTTCCTGTTTTCATCTTTCCAATCTTCCTTTTAATCGTCTTGCTGGGCCCTGATCTTGAATTTAAGAATATATTCCCGATATTGGGGAATGGAATTATGCCTCCAATCAAGGGTTCGATTGTACCGGGTGGATGGTTCAGCGAGTTTTTTCTGATGATTTTTCTCATCCCTTTTTTAACCGATATGAAAAAAGGGATGAAATACGGGATGATGTCTGTTTTTGCCGTGATGATGACGTTAATTGTGGTGAATCTTTTGGTTCTTTTTGTACTCGGATCAACAACATCCACAAAGAATTATCCCTTGATGAATGTATCTCGGTACATCAGTTTGGCCGACTTTTTTGAACATTTGGAGTCCGCCATCATGGCCGTATGGATAGTAGGAGCGTTTGTCAAGATTTCTGTTTTTTATTATGCCGCTGCTATAGGTACCGCGCAGTGGCTGAATCTCTCCGACTATCGTCCTGTTGTATGGCCGATAGGGATTTTGATTGTAGAATTCAGCTTTTGGTCGTATCCTAGCGCTATGGATGTCAGTCGATATGATATCATCGCCTTCCCTTTTCATGGAATTTTGATGCAAACGTTGATTCCTCTGTTATTGTTGGTGATAGCTGTTGGTAAAAGAAATAGACAGAGAAAGAGAAAGGGAAGCAATTCAAGCTAACCTTTTCTCACTTGGTTTAAAAGAATTGAAAAAGTTTGGGCATGAAAGTAGGTAAAAGGAGTTCTATCTTTAATGTTAAAACAAAGTTGATTGTAACGGAAGGTGCGAGACTCCTGCGGGAAAACGCGTCCAAGGGAGACCCCGTTGGCGCAAAGGCGCCCGGAGAGAAGCAACATTCAATTTAAACACACCTCAAAAGCCAACTCAATTACTATCGAGTTTGTCTACAGTCTGCAACCATTCCTTTTTCGAATGGTTTTTTTTGTTGAGAAAAAATAGAAAAGCTTAAGATCATCAGATGGATTTTGCAGAAAGTTAAAAATAATTAACAATTCTTTTTCAAACCGTTTTGAGGTTTGTCCCGTTATCTATAGTACAAAGGTTTTTTTAGAAGGGAGAGAAGAAAGACGTGAAAAAGGTCATTTTTGTTGGGTGGATATCATTGATGGTAGTCTTGTTAGGATTTTCAACGGAAATGGGTTCGAAACGGGGGCAAGCTGTCAACGATGTCGTAAAAGTATACGGTCCAGGTGGCCCTCTTGGACCTATCAAGGAAGCAGCGTATCAATTTACTAAAGAAACGGGAATTAAAGTTGAAGTAACAGCGGGACCCGAAGAAAAATGGATTGATCAAGCCAAACAGGATGCGGATATCATTTATGGAGGGTCCGAGTATATGCTAACTGATTTTATGCATAAACATCCGGAAGTTCTTAATGAAAAAAACCGTACAGAATTGTATACACGGTCGGCTGGAATTCTGGTTAGAAAAGGAAATCCAAAGAATATACAGTCATTGGAGGATTTAACGAAGAAGGGCGTAAAGATTGTGGATGTTAATGGAGCCGGGCAACTGGGGCTATGGGAAGATTTGGCTGGAAGAAAAGGATTGATTCCTGGAATTAGCAGGAATATTGACATTTCAGTGAAATCCAGTGCAGAAGCTATTGATCTATGGAAGGCGAATCCTACATTAGATGCCTGGGTTACCTATGAATCCTGGCATTACCGTCTGGCGGATGTGACGGACCTGGTTCAACTCCCTGAGGAAGACAAGCTCTATAGAGGAACCCCAGTAAGCATAACAAGTAAGAGTGAAAACAAGAAAAAGGCAAAACAATTCATTGATTATCTTAAAACGGAAGAATCCCATCAAGTATTTCAAAAATGGGGATGGAAGTAAATTTACGAGGAGTGAGAGTATATGAAAAAGTGGATGGTATTTTCAGTTTTTATGATGGTCCTAGTTTTGGCGGCATGCGGAAATGAAGCTAATGATTCAACACATAATGATCAAGTGGTTGGTGGAACAGCCGATGAAAAGGCAGTAACCCTAAAATTATTGGAAAGTGAAACAACAGGCGAATACTTGGCTGATTCCAAGGGAATGACACTCTATTTTTTCAAAAATGATAAATCTAAAAAAAGCAATTGCATGGGTGAATGTCTGGAAAAATGGCCGCCGTTCATGGAAAGCGATTTTGCTGTCCCTAAAGGATTTGAGAAAAAAGACTTTGGAACCATTAAAAGGGAAGATACAGGGGAAGAGCAGGTAACGTACAAAGGATTTCCACTCTACTATTTCGTAAATGATAAGGTAGCGGGAGATGTCAATGGTGAAGGTGTGAAAAATGTTTGGTATATTGTAAATAATGAGACGGTTTTTCCAAAATAAGAAAAAAGGGAACGACCACTGGGGGTCGTTCCTGTTATTCGTTTTCCAAATTTACTTGGTGAGGAGTTGCAGGTGCGATTGAAAGAAAAACCTGATAAGGAATTGATGGCATTAGTAATGAAAAAGCACCGTCCTGCTCTGGAAGAACTTTATGACCGGCATATTAAATTAATCTATGGTTTTATTTTTAAATTCACAAACGGAAATGCTGAAAAAACAAAAGAGATTGTGCAGTTGGTCTTTTTAAAGCTCTGGACCACAAAAAGCACTTATAATTCCGAAAAGGGGCACTTTATAAGCTGGCTTTTGACCGTTACAAGGAATGTGTGTGTGGATTATGTCCGTAAAGACAGTGTACATATTCGTAATAACAAACAAATGGACATGAGCCATCCAATTGACATGGAAGATCCGAATAATGATATAGAAAATGGGCTTTTATCCAGTGAAATTGCCAATGCAAAAAGTAAGTTAAGCAAGCCGCAAAAAAGACTGATTGATTTACTGTATTGGAAAGGGTATTCGCTAACGGAAATCGCCAAAATTGAAAACGAACCGATTGGTACCATCAAGAGCAGGCTTCATCAGTCGCTCAAACAGTTGAAAAAGTACTTGGAAGTAGGTGGTTTGTAAATGAATACAGAGTGCGCTAACCTGCTTTCATTTTTATCTGGTGAACTGGGAGAAAAAGAAAAAAAGGCATTCGCGGAACACTTAATTCAATGCTCTGAATGCACTAAGGATTATGAACAAATGACGGAAGCCTGGAATTCATTGAAATGGGATTTCGAAGAAATGGAACCTTCTTCTTCTCTGAAATCAGAGGTTATGAATTTTGTTTTTGAACCTAATGATCAAGTTCCGGTGCGCAAGGAAAAGAATTGGAGCAGTTTTTTCTTTAGGCAGTTTACCCCTGTAACTTCGGGTCTCTTGCTGGCAACACTAGTTTTTGCGTTTGTGCTGCTGTATTCCAATATTCAACTAAAAAAAGAACTTGCGGCCATCAATCTGCCAATGGAGGTTAAAACGTCACTATCTTTGCAGCCCGCTGATAAGACGGCTGCAAAGATGAATACGGATGGAGAAGCATACATTTTGCAGCAAGGTGAAGATAGGAGGTTAATCGTTCAGATTCAGAATTTGCCTAGCCTTAAAGAGTCCGAGGTGTATCAGGTGTGGTTGCTGAAAGATGGAAAACGGACAAATGCAGGAACTTTCAAGCCTGATGAAACCGGCACAGGATCGTTGACTTACAAACTGTCCATTAATGATCATTTCAATCAAATTGGCATCACAAGAGAACCGGATTCAAATAGTACAAAGCCGAGAGGCGAAAAAATAGTTGGATCATAAAAATAAGAGACTTTCCTGCGGGGAAGTTCTGCGTATGAAGGTCTTCAAGCCGAAATAGGTCTAACGATGGGAAAAAAAAATAAAGATCCTGAACAAAAAGAGCCCCTTCCTGAAAAGAAGCTATACAAAAGGGATTGTCTCAATTGTTCGAATAATGGTCATTAATAACAAAGTGTTCATTAAGAAGTGGATCTTCATTCCGATTCTAATGATACTATTAATAGTAATACAGATGATGTTCATTATGATTATGGAGGCAGCGATGAAATACGAGATTATCTTATTTGATGTTGATGATACATTGCTAGACTTTGGAATATCGGAAAAAAAGGCACTGCATGAAGCCTTTTTAGAGTACGGTTTGCCCACAGGGGTGAAGGATTATGTGGGATGCTATCAAGAAATCAGTGAGGTATTATGGAGAGATTTGGAGCAGGGGCTTATAGATTTAACAAATCTGGGAGTGGAAAGGTTCAAGCGGTTGTTCCTCAAGCATGGGCTTGATATCGAGGCGGATGCATTCAGCCGTGCGTATCTGGGATATTTGGGAAAGGAAATACACCTAATGCCAGGTGCTGTAGAGGTTTGCGAGAAGCTTGAAGGATGCCGGCTGGCTATTATAACAAATGGCTTCACGACAGTGCAGACAGCAAGAATCGGGGGTTCTCCCCTTAGCAATACTTTTGAAACTTTGATAGTTTCTCAAGAGGCTGGGTTTCAGAAGCCTGATAGAGGGATTTTTGATTATGCATTTTCCAAATTAAAGATTACAGATAAATCGAAAGCGTTGATAGTGGGAGACTCCTTGACATCAGATATACAGGGCGGATTGAATTATGGAATGGATACCTGCTGGTACAATCCCCAGCAAAAGGGTAATAATCTGGGAATCAAGCCCACCTATGAAATTCGGAAGCTGACTGATCTTTTGGAGATTGTTGGAAGTAAGGGAGTTTAGAGAGTTATCCACATTCTAAAAAACAGAGGCAGCTTGTCCAAGTGATAGGACGTGCAGCCTCTGTTATTATTTTAGCTAGGGATTTAGAATTAGTTCAAATCCAGATCTTGTGGTTTGAGTGTTCGATCCTTTACGATCCTTCTGCTGAAATACGGTGATAATATACAAAGCGCCAGGGAAATAGCGAGACCTGCCATCATGAATCCGCCAAATACCAAAGGGGATGGGCCATATGATTCAGCCATGGTGGTCCAGATGAGCGGACCGAAACCTGCAATGGCTGCTGCGACCTGATAACCGACGGATAATCCAGTATAACGGACCTTTGCTGGAAAGAGCTCCGAAAATAATGTTCCTTGTGTAGAAAAAATGGCTCCCCAGATGACGCCGAGCACAACTGCCTGCATAAAGTAGAACCAGCCGACCCCTTGCCCAATCATTGTGAAATATGGGATGGCCAAGACGAAAAGGAGAATCAGTCCTCCAAAATAGATGATTTTTCGATCGATAAAATCAGAAATGTAACCAATGACAGGAATGGTAATTAGCATTGTAGCACAGCCAATCGTTAACCCGGTAAGGGCTGAATCTTGTGAATAACCAAAATACATTGTAGTAAAGACAAGAACATAGGACATGATGAATACATTGAAGAACCCGTCGCCAATTTTTAGTCCGATCACTTGCAGCACACTTCTCCAATCGTGTTTCAACGTTTCAATAATGGGAACTTTCGCAAGATCACCGCTATCTTTCTGCTGCTGGAATTCAGGCGTTTCTTCAATGCCACTCCTTACCCAGATTGCCAATGCGATCAGTACACCGCTTAAAAGGAATGGAATCCGCCAACCCCAAGATAAAAATTGGGCATCGGTTGTCAAGGAACTGATAAGGGTTAGGCTGAACGAACCGGCAACCAAACCGATGGGGACCCCTAGTTGGGGAATGGATCCATATAACCCACGGACACCCTTTGGAGCAGATTCCGTTGCCAATAGGATGGCTCCACCCCATTCACCTCCCAAAGAAATTCCTTGAATCAACCTCAGCACCACCAAGATGGCTGGGGCGGCCAACCCTACCTGGGCATATGTGGGCAGAACACCGATGAGCATTGAACTCCCTCCCATACCAATAAGGGTGAACATGAGTGCAGCCTTCCGTCCGATGCGATCACCCATATGACCGAATAGGATACTTCCGATTGGACGGGCTGCGTAACCAGCCCCGAAAGTGACAAAGGCGAGAAGAAGTGAAATGGCAGGATCATGATTTGGGAAGAATAGAGTTGTAAAAACTAGGCCCGTTGCTGTACCGTATAAATAGAAATCATACCACTCAATAACGGAACCAGCTAAACTAGCGAAAAGAACTCGACTTTTTTTCATGGAAAATGCTCCTTTAATGCAAAGTTTTTCATCAAAATTGTTTTCAACAATAAATAAAGCCGAAATGAACAAAAATGATGGTTAATGAATATAAGTAAAAAAATGGATTATTTAGATTATTTTAGAGAGCTTATCCATATCGGTCAATATATTTCTGACTTTTCTGAAAAAAATGAAGCGAATAACTTAGCTCCCATCACCTGTAGTGGAATATAATTAATTCTAAAGTAATGGAAATAAACGATTCGACCATCTCGGATAAAATGACTTAAACGAAATGAAATGGAAAAGTTTCAACTATTTTTTATGTATAGAAGAGTGGCAAAGTGGAAATCATGTGGATAAGGAAATAAAAAAGAGGAAAGGATAAGTTTTTAATAAATAATAATAATCTCCAAGTTATTTAGTATAATAGAAAAAAGGTTAAGGAGTTGGTTTCGTATGGAGAAGCAATTGCCAGGAACATCGCTTGAACCTGAAGAGATGGCTGAAATGGTTTTGAAAAAGGCCCTTAGTGATTACCGGAAAGCACAAATCGAAAAAGAGATCGATAACTCATTAAAGAATCGGGATAAGGAAGAGTTCATACGTTTAACTGAAATATTGAAGGGCATTTCCTGAAATTTTATACACTGTGAACAAGACAAGTAGTTATGATATAGAAAGTACACCTAAAAGCCAGCACAGCTTGATAATATAAATATGATGAAGATGAAACTTTATTTATCTGGAACATTCTAAGTAAATAGCAATCTATGGTATTATAATATTTTACATTGTAAGCGCTTTCTTGTATAATCAAATAAAGAAACCGATGGAGAGAAGATATGTAAGTTCGCTAATGGCGGGATTCACAGGTATTAGTGGCTGAAAAGTTTATGCACCGGGATTAAAAACAAAAAGGGGGAAAAGATATGAAAAAGAATGGAGTGTCGTTAGTTGAATTTGTTCAGGAGGATCGATTCGAACTCAGCTCCTACATTACTTCTTTATTTAACAAACTGAATGACTATGTTCCCAAAAGTCTTAAAGATAAAAGGTGAATGACAATAAAAAATGGATCAGGAAGATCTGCATAACTTCTTGATTCATTTTTTATTTTGTTTTTGGGATCTAGAGTTTTAAGTAGCGCCCTTAAGTCAAAGTCTCAATAATTGACAATGAGAATCGTTATCGACTAATATGATTGATTATAAGTATATCGATTGGAGTTGTTCATATTGTTCGTTCAAATGAGAAAAACGGTGGTTAAGGAAGGTAATGCAGAACAAGTAGTAAAACGGTTCGGTGGGGAAGGGATCATAGAAAAGCAGGAAGGTTTCATCGATTTAAGTGTAATGGTGAAAAAAGTGAGACGCGGGGATGAAGAGGTCATCGTTATGATCAATTGGGAGTCGGAGGCGCATTGGAAGCAATGGGAAAAGAGTGAAGCCCATATCGCAGGCCATAAAGCAAACCTTGGGAAACCGAAACCTGAATATATCGTCAGTTCGGAAGGATCATTATATGAAGTGAAAGCTATTAAAAAGGCAGTGAAATAACAGACTATAAGCTACCTGTTTTAATTTCCTTACAATAGAAAAGATATTTCTTAAGTTACTGGGTGGAATATCCCATTTTTCAACTATCGAGGCGCATAGGGATGCGGAATGGTTGCCGTTCACATACAATAGCTTACCTTCACTAAAATTCAGGCTCCCATTATGGGTGCCTTTTTTTGTTGATGAACTCATCACGGATTAGGTTATATATTCCTATTCTGTTGATATAGTAAAATATCTTTTGTTTTTTTAGAATGGGACATTGATGGAAATGTGAAGAAAAGGGGAGAGCAGGAAGGTCGTTTATTATGTTTACATATATGAATTTATAAGGGATGTAGTTCTAAGGATAGCTGGATTTCCTATGATAAAGTTAATTACATTTATAAATAATAATATTCAAAAATAGTAGTTAATTTAAATAGGACCAAGACCGGCCTTAGCTGGGATGTCAATTACGACGAAGAGGTATTCTCCCAGGAAATGATATTAACTAAATATTGAAGCCCATTTCCATAGCCATCAATATATTGGAGTGCAAAGAAGAAAGAATATTATAAAAAATCCAAAAAAAAGTGTTTACAGGGAAAAAATTTCATTGTAGTATTTCCTTATAAAGTAAATGAAATCGATTTCATCCCAGAACGCGATTATCCAAGCTTTATTCAGAAATTGATGCGAATAGTGATGAACTATTTCATGTTTAAGGATGATTAGATATTCGTTATCCTGGATTGGTCTTTACCTTTTTCCTTCAGGTGGAACTCCAGAAAGAGAAATGAAATCGATTTCATTCGCGGTTTTATGATGGCTTTGATATTGGGATTGAGCTAGATAAACTGATTGATCCTAGAAAGAAACCTGGATGGATTTTCTTTAAAGTCAAATGAAATCGATTTCATTGGCGTCGATACCTATACTTTTTAGAAATGGCTTGATGATCAAACAAATTACTTATTTTAAGGAGGAAAAGACATGTCATCAGTAACACATGAGGTGAAAAAAATAAAAAATTATATAAATGGTGAGTGGATTGAATCCACTTCAAAGGAAACGGAAATCGTGTTCAACCCTGCAACTGGTGAGGCGATTGCCGAGGTGCCACTTTCAACTAGGGAAGATGTGAATCGTGCGGTTCAAGTGGCGAATGAGGCGTTTAAAAAATGGTCGCAGGTTGCCGTCCCGAAACGGGCACGGGTATTGTTCAAATATCAGCAGCTCCTTGTGGATCATTGGGAAGAACTTGCTAAACTGGTAACTATCGAAAATGGTAAAAGCTTATCGGAATCGATTGGTGAAGTTCAGCGGGGCATCGAGTGTGTCGAGTTTGCGGCTGGTGCACCTACGCTGATGATGGGCAAACAGCTTCCGGATATCGCGACAAACATTGAATCGGGTATGTACCGCTACCCAATTGGTGTAATCGGCGGTATCACCCCATTTAACTTTCCGATGATGGTCCCTTGCTGGATGTTCCCTCTTGCGATCGCATGTGGCAATACATTCGTGTTAAAGCCATCTGAACGTACACCTTTGCTTGCTGCACGCATTGTTGAACTGTTTGAGGAAGCCGGTCTTCCTAAAGGAGTACTGAACATTGTTAATGGAGCACATGACGTGGTTAATGGACTTCTGGAGCATAAAGATGTGAAAGCTATCTCCTTCGTCGGTTCACAGCCAGTGGCAGAATATGTGTATAAAACAGGCACGGCTAACTTAAAGCGCGTCCAGGCTCTTGCGGGAGCGAAGAATCACTCGATTGTCTTGAAAGATGCCAATCTTGATATGACGGCCAAGGAAATAACAAGTGCGGCTTTTGGGTCGGCCGGTGAGCGTTGCATGGCCGCTGCGGTTGTTGTTGTAGAAGAAAGTGTAGCGGACGAGTTAGTTGAAAAATTGAAACAGGCAGCTGATGCCATTACGATCGGTAATGGTCTGGATGACGGCGTTTTTCTTGGACCGGTAATCCGGGAAGGGGCTAAGAAGAGGACCATCGATTACATCGAATCAGGAATAGCTCAAGGCGCGACCCTTGTACGCGATGGTCGTAAAGACGAGGCAGCAAGCGGCAATGGATATTACCTCGGGGCTACGATTTTTGATCATGTGACGCAGGAAATGAAAATCTGGCAAGATGAAATTTTTGCACCAGTGCTCTCCGTTGTCCGCGCCAAAGATTTAACGGAAGCCGTTGAGATTGCCAATGCTTCAGCATTGGCAAACGGGGCTTGCCTTTATACGGACAGTGCTGCCGATGTACGCCAATTCCGTGAAACGATTCATGCCGGGATGTTGGGCATTAACGTGGGTGTTCCTGCACCCATGGCATTCTTCCCATTCTCTGGATACAAAGATTCATTTTATGGTGATCTGCATGCAAATGGAACCGATGGTGTGGAGTTCTATACTCGTAAAAAAATGGTGACTGCACGCTACGTGAAATAAGTGAACGAAAAGACATTGCAAGATGGCCCGTTTGGATACGGGCCGGATTTTTTGAAAAACAAGGAGGTATATATGAGTAAACTGCTTCAAAAACCGGAAAAACAAGAGGTCGCTGAAGGTGTTACAGTCGTTCAAGCGGTTACGAAAGGAAATTCTCCTTTAGAATTTGTTGAATTTAAAATAGTGGAGTTGACTCCGGGTGCTAAATATTCAGAATTACTAATCAAGAAAGAATGCTGCATTGTCGCTCTTACGGGAAAAATCAATGTGGCTGTAGGCGAAGATGTATACCATGATTTGGGCACACGCGATAGTGTTTTTGATAAAGTGCCGACCGATAGCATTTACGTGTCAAATGATAGAGGTTTTGAATTGGAAGCGATAACCAAGGCCAGAGTGGCGCTGTGTTATTCACCTTCTGATAAGCAGCTTCCGACTAAATGGATTAAAGCGGGAGATGTTGACGTGGAACATAGGGGCATTTTGAGCAATAAGCGGATGGTGCATAATATATTACCGGATTCAGCTCCGTATGCGAATAGCCTTCTGGTGGTTGAAGTATATACAGAAAGCGGAAACTGGTCGAGCTATCCTCCGCATAAACATGATCGGGATAACTTACCAAATGAGTCATTATTGGAAGAGTCCTATTATCATGAAATGAACCCGCCTCAGGGATTCGTATTTCAGCGAGTATATACAGATGACCGTTCGATCGATGAGACCATGTCCGTCGAAAACGGTGATGTCGTACTTATACCGGCCGGTTATCATCCGGTAGGGGTGCCTGACGGTTATGAATCTTATTACTTGAATGTCATGGCCGGTCCGACAAGGACATGGAAGTTCTACAATGATCCCGATCATGAGTGGATCCTGAATCGTTAAAGGAAAAGGAGCTGTTAACCGGATGAACTATACTTTTAATATCGATAAGGAATTTGACTTGATTGCCATAGGCCGTGCCTGCATCGACTTGAATGCCAATGAATATAACCGTCCGATGGAAGAGACCATGACATTCACAAAATACGTGGGCGGTTCACCTGCCAATGTTGCCATCGGAAGTGCAAAATTAGGCTTGGAAGTCGGATTCATCGGTAAGCTTGCAGATGATCAGCACGGCCGTTTCATCGAGCGTTATATGCGTGAGGCAGGTGTTGATACATCGAATATTGTAATCGATCAAGAAGGGCATAAAACGGGACTCGCCTTCACGGAAATTAAAAGTCCTGAAGAATGCAGTATCCTGATGTATCGGGATAATGTAGCCGACCTTCATTTAGCACCTTCGGAAGTGGATGAAGAATATATCAAAAAATCAAAGATTCTATTGGTTTCAGGGACGGCTTTAGCAAAAAGCCCATCACGTGAGGCAGTTTTAAAAGCCGTCAGCCTTGCGAAAAGAAATGATGTAAAAGTCGTATTTGAATTGGATTACCGTCCTTATACATGGAATTCCATTGAAGAAACCTCTGTTTACTATTCGTTGGTTGCCGAGCAATCAGACATTTTGATTGGCACGCGTGATGAATATGATGTTATGGAAAATACCGAAAAAGGTACAAATGAAGAAACCGTCCGTTACTTGTTTAAACATTCCGCAGACCTGGTGGTCATTAAACATGGCGTCGAGGGTTCATATGCCTATGCCAAATCAGGCGAAGTTTTTAAAGCGAAGTCCTATAAAACGAAAGTATTGAAAACATTCGGCGCAGGGGATTCATATGCTTCCGCTTTCTTATATGCGTTAGTGAGCGGCAAAGGGATTGAAAGCGCTTTGAAGTTTGGCAGTGCTTCCGCTTCCATAGTAGTAAGCAAGCACAGCTCATCCGAGGCGATGCCCGTTGCAGAAGAAATCGAAGGTTTGATTGCCGAACGCGTGTAAGGAATTTATCTACATAGAGGGGTGAACTGAAGATGGGAACAGTGAGGTTGACTACAGCCCAGGCATTAATCAAGTTTTTAAATCAGCAGTACATTCATGTTGATGGTGAGGAGTCTCCATTTGTAGAAGGTATATTTAATGTATTCGGCCATGGGAATGTCGTTGGTATTGGTCAGGCGCTCGAACAGGACGCTGGCCACTTGAAAGTGATTCAAGGAAAGAATGAGCAAGGGATGGCACACGCAGCAATCGCCTACAGCCGGGAAATGCTGCGGCGGAAAATTTATGCCGTCACTACATCTGCCGGGCCAGGCTCGGCAAACTTGATAGCTGCGGCGGGGACTGCACTTGCCAACAATATTCCTGTCCTCTTACTTCCTGCTGATACATTTGCGACACGTCAGCCGGATCCGGTTCTTCAGCAACTTGAGCATGAGCATAGTACGGCCATCACCACAAATGACGCTTTTCTTGCTGTATCAAGATATTGGGATCGCGTCACTCGCCCTGAGCAGCTCATGTCCAGTCTGATCCGGGCCTTCGAGGTGATGACCGATCCCGGGAAAGCCGGGCCAGCGACGATATGCATCTCACAGGATGTAGAAGGGGAAGCATTCGATTTCGATGAACATTTTTTTGAAAAACGCGTCCATTATTTAGATCGGAAAGCTCCGGTTGATCGGGAACTGCAAGGAGCGGCCGATAGAATTAGAGCAAGTAAGAAGCCGATCATCATCGTCGGTGGCGGAGCAAGATATTCCGGAGCTCGGGATATATTGATGAAGCTGGCGGAAAAGCATAACATTCCACTTGTGGAAACACAGGCAGGTAAATCGACGGTGGAATCATCTTTTCCTAAGAATTTGGGCGGAGTCGGCATTCTCGGTACGATGGCTGCCAATAAGGCTGCCCGCCAGGCAGATCTCGTAATTGGTGTCGGGACCCGCTATACTGACTTTACGACTTCTTCCAAAACTGCATTTGATTTTGAAAGGACAAAGTTTTTGAACATTAACGTCAGCCGCCTTCAAACCTATAAATTAGATGGATTTCAAGTCGTCGCCGATGCAAAAGTGGCGCTCGAGAACCTTGAAGCGTTACTAGTGGGCTATGAAACCGAATATGGGGAAATGCTTGGAGAATGGAAGGCGGAGTGGCTTTCCGAACGGACCCGTTTAAGTCAAGTCACTTTCAGCCGTGAAAATTTCATGCCTGAAATCAAAAGCCAGTTTTCACAGCAAGTCTTGAATGAATACTCGGATGCATTGAAAACTGAATTGGCGCAATCCACTGCGATGATCGCAATAAACGATACAATCGATCAGGAAAGTGTGGTGGTCGGTTCAGCCGGATCACTTCCGGGTGACTTGCAGCGACTCTGGCATTCAAACGTGCCAAACACGTACCATCTTGAATATGGATTTTCCTGTATGGGCTACGAAATTGCAGGAACATTAGGAGCTAAGCTTGCCCATCCAGACCGGGAAGTCTATGCAATGGTAGGGGACGGCAGTTTTCTGATGCTTCATTCGGAATTGATCACAGCCATCCAATATAATCATAAAATCAACATATTATTGTTTGATAATTCTGGCTTCGGCTGCATCAACAATCTGCAAATGGAGAATGGCAGCGGAACATATTGCTGTGAGTTCAGAACACATGATAACCAAATCATGAATATAGATTACGCAAAAGTGGCGGAAGGGTACGGAGCCAAAACTTACAGGGCCAATACTGTCGATGAGCTGAAAGCTGCATTGGAGGATGCAAAGAAACAATCGGCATCTACATTAATAGAAATGAAGGTTCTGCCGAAAACGATGACGGATGGTTATGACTCCTGGTGGAATGTTGGCGTGGCAGAGGTCTCGGAACGAAAAAGTATACAAAGGGCATATGAAGCGAGACAAGAGAAATTAAAAAAGGCCAAACAATATTAAAAGGGGGAAGTCTGAAAATGCAGGAGATTTCGTGGGGGATTGCCCCAATTGGCTGGCGTAATGATGACATACCGGAAATAGGGGCTGAAAACACCTTATCCCACCTTTTAAGCGATATTGTCGTGGCAGGATTTCAGGGGACCGAAGTAGGCGGTTTCTTCCCGGAACCTGCGGTACTGAATAAAGAGCTGCGGCTTCGGAACTTAAAAATAGCCGGTCAGTGGTTCAGCAGTTTCATCGTTCGTGATGGAATCAAAAAAGCAGAACGGGAATTCCATGAACATTGCAAATATTTACAGGCTGTCGATGGCGATGTAGCGGTAGTATCCGAACAGACCTACAGTATCCAAGGCGGAAGGTACGATGTATTTAAGGAAAAGCCCCACTTTACTGAAGAAGAATGGGGAATATTGTGTACGGGCCTGAATCGGCTCGGGGATATTGCTGGACTTTACAACTTAAAACTGGTGTATCACCACCACATGGGGACAGGGGTCCAGACACTGAGTGAAATTGACCGCCTTATGGAAAATACCGACAAGAAGGTGCATCTGTTATATGATACTGGACATATTTATGTATCGGATGGCGATTGCATGTCCCTTCTGCAAAAGCATATCGACCGCATTGGGCACGTTCATTTCAAGGATGTGAGGCATAACGTGATGGAGCAGTGCCGGAAAGAGGGGAAATCATTTCAAGAATCTTTTTTAGCCGGTATGTTCACAGTGCCTGGTGACGGCTGCATTGACTTTGTGGAAGCTTACCATACATTACTGGAAAATCATTATAAAGGCTGGATTGTAGTAGAAGCGGAACAAGATCCGTCCGTTGCCCATCCATTGGAATACGCATTAATCGCTCGCAAGTATATAAATGAAAGGCTGCTCCTCGTTCAAGATTAAAAACCGGAAAGAAGTGATTAATTTGATAAATGATGGAAATCAAATGGCATTCTTACGCAAGATTATTATCATCTCGACGTTAGGCGGTCTTTTGTTCGGATATGATACAGGTGTCATTAATGGTGCCTTGCCGTTCATGTCCGAAGCGGATCAACTTAACCTCAATTCACTTACGCAAGGACTTGTTGCCAGTTCACTTCTTTTAGGCGCGGCACTTGGAGCGTTTCTGGGAGGCAGGCTTTCGGATTATGCGGGCCGCAGAAAAAACATTCTTTTTCTTTCGGTACTTTTTTTCTTTTCCACCCTTGGATGCACGTTTGCACCGAATGTTACGGTCATGATTGCTTGCCGTTTTTTTCTCGGCCTTGCGGTAGGCGGGGCGTCAGTAACCGTTCCTACTTATTTGGCGGAAATGTCTCCTGCTGAACGACGCGGCCGGATCGTCACCCAAAATGAATTGATGATTGTTAGCGGACAGCTGCTTGCATTCATCTTCAATGCCATTCTAGGGACAACGATGGGTGACAGTTCACATGTTTGGCGTTACATGCTGGCAATAGCATCACTTCCAGCCATACTTCTTTTCTTTGGTATGATCAGATTGCCTGAAAGTCCAAGGTGGCTTGTGTCCAAGAACAAAAATGAAGAGGCCCTGAAGGTTTTGAAAAGAATACGTAAAATGGATGAGGCAGAATCGGAATTTCAGGGAATCAAAGCGACATTCGATGAGGAGAACCATGTTAAAAAAGCTACATATAAAGATTTGACCGTCCCATGGATACGGAGAATCGTCTTTCTTGGAATCGGGATTGCCATCGTTCAGCAAATAACGGGCGTTAATTCTATCATGTACTATGGTACCCAAATTTTAAAGGATGCAGGGTTTGAGACAAAAGCTGCTTTGATCGGGAATATTGCAAACGGTATCATTTCTGTTTTGGCAACGTTTTTAGGTATTTGGCTGCTTGGTAAAATCGGGCGCCGTCCAATGCTCTTAACCGGTTTGATCGGGACTACGACCACATTGCTTCTGATTGGCGTCTTATCTTCCCTTCTTGAAGGGACGGCTGCCCTTCCTTATATCGTTTTGTCCTTGACAGTCACTTTCCTTGCCTTTCAGCAGGGAGCCATTTCACCGGTTACCTGGTTGATGCTTTCAGAAATCTTCCCGCTTCAAGTACGTGGGCTTGGTATGGGTGTCACCGTATTTTTTCTATGGGTCGTGAACTTTCTGATTGGCTTAACATTTCCTGTTTTACTTGATAAAGTCGGATTGTCCACAACATTCTATTTCTTTTGCGCTTTAGGCATTTTGGCTATCATCTTTGTGAAAAAATGTCTACCGGAAACAAGAGGACTTACACTAGAACAGCTTGAACAAAACTTCCGCAATCATGGAAAAGAACCTATTAAGGAAATGACAAAAATAATATAAGAGTTACAGAGAGAAAATATAGATACGTATAATAGGAGGAATATGATCATGACATTAAATTTTGGCGTAATAGGAACGGGTGCCATCGGCCGGGAGCATATTAAAAGAATTGCAAACAAATTATCCGGAGGGAGAATTGTGGCTGTAACCGATGTGAATCAAGAGGCGGCAAAGCAGGTCGTGAATCAATACGGACTTGAGGCACTTGTATATCCGGATGACCAATCACTGGTAAACTCCGAAAATGTGGATGCTGTGCTTGTTACGAGTTGGGGCCCTGCACATGAGCAAAACGTATTGAATGCGATTGAAGCTGGAAAATATGTGTTCTGTGAAAAGCCACTGGCAACAACGGCGGAAGGCTGCAGGAGAATAGCCGAAGCGGAAATGAAACACGGGAAGCGTTTGGTGCAAGTTGGTTTTATGCGACGTTATGATAGCGGTTACGTACAACTGAAAGAAGCCATTGATAGAAATGAAATTGGCGAGCCACTCATGGTCCGCTGCGTACACCGCAATCCAGAAGTGGATGAAAAATATACGACGGAAATGGCAGTCGTTGATACATTGATTCATGAGATTGATGTATTGCATTGGTTAATCAGCGATGATTACAAATCAGTTCAAGTCATTTACCCGAAGAAAACAAGCCGCGCGCATGCTAACTTAAAAGATCCCCAACTCATCATAATGGAAACGAAGAGCGGGATTGTCATTCAAGCTGAAGTATTCGTGAATTGTAAATATGGCTATGATATCCAATGTGAAGTCATTGGTGAGGACGGTGTTGCATATCTTCCTGAACCAGCGAGCATCGTGACAAGGAAAGGCGCAAAACGGAGCACGGATATCTTGGTAGATTGGAAAGACCGTTTTATGGATGCATATGACATAGAGTTGCAGGATTTCATAGATTCCATTATAAAGACAGGTCAGCCGAATGGTCCAACTTCATGGGACGGATACATCGCTTCCGTAACAGCTGATGCTTGTGTAAAAGCACAAGAGTCCGGACAGAAAGAATCCGTTGATCTAGAAGAGAAGCCCGTTTTTTATACGGGGAAAATCACTGTACAGTGAACGTACCATGCATTGAAACGAAAAATGAATTATAGGGGGAAAGACCAATGAAACTAGCTTTGGATCCTACGATGTATGCCAATTTATCATTAAAAGAAATGGTCGATAAAACAGCTGAAATAGGCTATGAATATATCGAACTGTCACCGAGGGAAGATTTTTGTCCATTCTATAAATACCCTAAAGTGGATAAGGAACAGATTAAGAATTTGAAACGCTGGTGTAGCGACGCAGGTGTGAAGATATCATCCTTGCTTCCGCTTTACTACTGGGCCGGTCCTGATGAGGAACGGCGCCAGGCCGCAGTCCGTAATTGGAAACGTGCCATTGAAGTGGCAGTGGAATTGGATGTTGACTTGATGAATAGTGAATTTAACGGATCTAAATTCAATGAAGTTATCTGTGAAGAGAAATTCATTAAATCAATGGATGAGCTCCTCCCGGTGTTTGAAAGGGAAGGCGTCAAACTGAATTTGCAGGCACACCCATTCGATTTCATTGAAACGCATGAGGGAGCGATGGATATGATCCGTGCCCTTGACCGTCCATGGATCAACCTTGTGTATTCAACCGCACATACATTTTTCTATGACGATGGCAAAGGCGATATTGCCCCTATGTTCGATTCAGCCGGGGATCGCCTGAAACATGTCTTGTTTGCAGATACATTTAATCATAAAGCATCCAACGGACTCCGTTATATCGTCAATCCTCCAGGTGTCGAGGCAACCGTCCACCAGCATTTGAACATCGGCGAAGCGGAAGTTGACTTTGATACGATCTTCAAAAAACTGAAAGAAATGAATTTTGACGGCATCGCGACAAATGCAGTATTTGCTTGGATCGACAAAGCAGACTGGTCAAGTAAACTTATGCTTCAAAAAATGAGAGACGGATTGGGTTTAGCAGAAAGAATTGGAGGCTGACAGAATGAAACTTTGTTTCAACCAAGCGACAACACTTGAAAATTCCAACTTGGTCAAAGATCTCAAATACTGTGAAAAACATGGTTACGATTATATCGAAATCCGTACCATGGATAAATTGCCTGAGTATTTGGAAGAGCACTCTATTGAAGACTTAGCCGAATTTTTTAACGCAAATCATATTAAACCACTTGCCTTCAACGCGCTCGTATTCTTTAATAACCGAGATGAAGACGGCCATAAGGCGATAATAGCCGAATTTAAAAACATGATGATCATGGCGAAGAAATTGGGTGTTAAATATGTGGTGGCGGTTCCACTTGTAACGGAAGCGAAAATATTGAAAGAAGATATTAAAAACAGCTGTGTGGAAGTATTGACGGAGCTTTCCGAAATCGCTGAACCGTTTGGCGTAAAAATTGCAGTCGAATTTGTCGGGCATCCGCAATGTACTGTGAATACATTCGGTCAGTCATACGATATTGTTGAAACAGTCAATCGTGATAATGTTGGGTTGGTGCTGGACTGTTTTCACTTCCATGCTATGGGTTCCAGTTTGGAGGACTTGAAGAAAGCGGATGGGTCGAAAATCTTCATTTTACACATTGATGATACAGAGGATTTTCCAATCGGTTTTTTGACGGATGAAGACCGGGTGTGGCCTGGGCATGGTGCCATAGATTTAGACAGCATATTATTCATCTTGAAGGGAATTGGTTATTCTGACGTCGTATCTGTTGAATTGTTCCGTCCTGAATATTATGAACTCGATGCTGAAGAAGCCATTAAGACTGCAAAAGAAACGACAATTCAAGCTATCTCGAAATACTTTGTACTCCAGAATGCGTGAGTAAAAATGGTAATCTCGGGAAATGGGGGGTGATGGAATTATGCCTTTAGTATCAATGAGAGAGATGCTTTTGAAAGCAAAAGCAGGAAGTTATGCTGTGGGTCAATATAATATTAATGGTTTGGCATTCGCCCAGTCTTTTTTACAGGCTGCCAATGAGGAACGAGCGCCAATCATACTTGCGGCATCGGACAGGCTCGTTGATTATCTTGGCGGATTTAAAACGATTGCGGCTATGGTAAAAAGCCTTATGGAAGAAATGGACATTACGGTTCCGGTTGCCCTTCATCTTGATCATGGAATGGATGTGGAACGCTGCAAGAAAGCGATCGATGCGGGTTTTACATCGGTCATGATCGATGGCTCCCATCATTCAATAGATGTAAATATTGAAATGACCAAAATGGTTGTCGACTATGCCCAAAAGAGCGGCGTTTCCGTTGAGGCGGAAGTGGGGACAGTCGGTGGGACGGAGGATGGCCTCGTCGGAGGTATTCAATATGCAAATCCCCATGAATGCACGAGGATTGTAAAAGAAACGCAAATTGATGCACTAGCGGCTGCTTTGGGTTCCGTTCATGGTCCATATCAAGGAGAACCTAAACTCGGTTTTGAGGAAATGGAATTAATTTCAAACATGACGAATGTGCCTCTCGTCTTACATGGAGGTTCAGGTATTCCGCTGCACCAAATCAAAAAAGCAATTGAACTAGGACACGCTAAAATAAATGTCAATACCGAAAACATACAAGTGTGGGCAAAAACGATTCGGGAAGTATTGGCCGTTGAAGGAAAAGTATATGAGCCTCGCGCCATCATCACACCAGCGAAAGAAGCTATCATCTCCGTCGTGAAGAGAAAAATGGCAGAGTTCAATACAATTGGAAAGGCTTAAGTATGTAAAGGTGTTCCCAATTACGTTGCGGGCACCTTTTTGTATATTCACTTTTTGAATGAGGTGCCATTGCTGAAAAATAGTTCGCTGGTCAGAGGAAGGGTTGCAATGACTTTGTTACATACCGCACGAAATAGATTTTTATTTTTAGTGCTCTCATTTATTTTTTGGTTTTCAAATTTCATTTATATACCCATTTTGTCTCCTTACCTTGAGAGGATTGGAGGGGATTATACATTTATCGGCATGGTATTAGGCAGTTATGGGCTGATGCAATTTCTCTTCAGGCTTCCGTTCGGAATTTTTTCCGACCTCATAAAGGTAAGAAAACCTTTTATTATCTTTGGAATGGTCGTGAGTACGTTGAGTTGCGTGACTTTTGCTTGGGCCGATAGTTTAGGCTGGATCCTTTTGGCCCGCTCGTTAGCTGGAGTTGCCGCCGCAACATGGGTAGCGTTCACCATTTTGTTTTCCAGCTATTTTTCAGAACGTGATCTTCACCGAGCTATGGGCAGTATCTCGTTAGCAGTGGTTCTGGCACAGCTGCTTGGAATGGTGGTCAGCGGATACATTGTCGATCAATGGGGATGGCAAGCACCTTTTTGGATGGGAGGGATTATCGGTTTCGTTGGTATCGTCCTTTCACTTTTTATTTACGAATCGAACGAAGACTTTCTGAAAGAGCCTATTCAATTGAAAGAACTCGTATCAGTTATGCTTGAGCCGGCGCTTTTAAAAGTATCATTTCTATCCATTCTCGCACATGGCATCATCTTCACGACAATGTTCGGCTTCACTCCGACATTTGCTTTAAAGCTTGGTCTCCAGACTGATGAGATCAGCATGGTCATCTTTTCATTCATGATTCCTCATGCCATTGCCACCATGCTTAGCGGAAAGATATTCGTACCATTATTCGGACAATGGAGGTTACTGAAACTAGCTTTCGGACTAACGGCCATTTTCACAACATGTACGCCATTAATAGATACAAAAGAGATGCTTTTTCTGATTCAAGGGTTGAATGGATTCTCATTAGGAATTCTTTTTCCATTATTTTTAGGAATGGCGGTGGAGTCGATTCCCCTTGAAAAAAGGGCAACGGCCATGGGTGCATATCAAGCAATTTACGCGATTGGTATGTTTGCGGGACCTTTTATTGCGGGAGTATTGATTTCACATTTAGGTATTTCTGCAGGATTTTATTTTTCGGGTTCACTTGGTGCAACTGCTGTATTCTTTATGGTTTTATGGAGCCGCCGTAAAGGAAAGAAACCGAACAGAGAATTGACTGAGCGGCATGTACGGGATGTCTAGTTTAAATAGAGGAGGAAAACTTTATGAAGGTTGGTTTAGTTACTGATATTTTAGGTTACATGCCATTTGAAGAGATGCTGGATACGTGTGTTGATCTGGGAATAGAGTCACTCGAGCTTGGATGCGGCAATTGGTCGAGGGCGCCACATCTCGATTTGGATGAACTTCTTGGAAGTCCCACAAAACGAAAGCGGTTTTTAAATGAATTAAATATAAGGGGGATGAGCATTGCAGCGTTGAATTGTTCTGGCAATCAGCTTGACCCATCAGAAGAAGGAACCATACATAAATCCGTTGTGGATAAGACCTTTCAGCTAGCAGGGCTTTTGGGTGTCGAAACGGTTGTCATGATGTCGGGATGCCCTGGCGGCGGACTAAGTGACAAGACGCCCAATTGGCTGACACATCCCATTTTGCCCTCGCATTTTGAGATGCTTGATTGGCAGTGGAATGAGGTGGCATTCCCTTATTGGGAAAAAGCGGTGACAACGGCAAAAGAACATGGAGTTCGAAAGGTTGCCATTGAAAATCTGGGCTGCAATTTAGTTTACAATCCTGAAACACTCTTTAAATTAAGGCAAGAAGTCGGTGATACGGTCGGCATGAATTTTGACCCGAGTCATTTATTTTGGATGGGCGGTGACCCCATCGCGGCTTTAAGGACATTAGGAAGCGCAGTTTATCATATTCACGCAAAAGATGTCCGGTTAGAAAGAGGGATATATGATGTCCAGGGATTGATTGATGTAAAACCAATGAACCAATACGCAGGAAGATCATGGAATTACGTTGCACTTGGATATGGTCACGACAGTGGCTGGTGGAAAGAGTTTTTTACTATCGTTAAAATGATAGGTTATGAAGGACCGATCGTTCTCGAAATGGAAGATTTAACAATGGTGCCATTAACAGGCGTGAAAAAATCCATGAATGTTTTGAAAGAAACGTTGCCTAGGGAATTCGATATTTTAACATGAAGTCTAAATTACTTTATAATGGACTTAATGAAAATGACAAAATAGAAAATAGGCAGGTGGAGATAATAGAATGAAAATGAGCGATGTGGCGAAATTGGCCAACGTATCTCCCGCAACCGTTTCAAGAGTGCTCAGACAGCCGGATTTAGTAAGTGAAGATACCAAACAAAAGGTGCTGCAGGTGATTGAAGAGATGAATTACAAGCCTCACATGATTGCCAGTCAGTTCAGGACGAAAGAGACAAAGATCATTCTGGTCGTCGTACCGGATATAACAAGACCCTTTTTTTCCGAAGTCCTTCGGGGCATTGAACATACTGCTGTAGAAAATGGCTATCAGGTTATATTGGGAGATACCGAGAATGACATTGAACGGGAAAAGGAATACATCGATTTGCTATACAAAAAGCAGGCGGATGGAGCGGTACTCCTTACCGCTAGAATGAACAGAGAAAGCCTGGAAAATCTCTCAAATCAATTCCCGATTGTACTGGCATGTGAATACGTGGACGGACTGGACATTCCAACTGTATCGATCGACAATGTAAGCAGTGCCAGAAAAGTAACGGAACATTTAATCAAGCTTGGACATACACGAATTGCTCATATAACAGGCCCCATGAATATCATCCTTAGCCGGGATCGCTTAGGGGGGTTCCAGCAGGCAATGAAGAATCATCACTTGAAAGTCAATCAGGAATTAATCCAAGAAGGGGGGGATTATAGCATTGAATCAGGGTATGACCAGATGATGAAATTATTATCGCTGGAAAAAAGGCCTGAAGCAGTGTTTGTTTTTAATGATGAAATGGCGCTGGGAGCTGTAAAAGCGATCCAGGATCATGGGTTGAGCGTTCCCAAGGATATTGCTGTCGTAGGTTTTGATAATTTGAAAATAGCATCCATTTTTCATCCTCATATTACGACCATTGACCAGCCTAAGTACGAAATAGGGAAAAAAGCAACAAACTTATTGCTGACCTTAATGAAAGGCGGAACCGTTGAAAAGAAAAAATTCGTTATGAAGGATGAGTTAATCATCCGCGAATCTTGCGGTGCCAATTTGGAAAAAAGTTTGAATGCGTAAAAATGTTTGGCAAGATTGCTATGTTAGTAGATGAGTGGCTTCCTTTTATGGGGGCCTTTTTGTATGGTGTTTACCGTTCCTGTTACTGGTCGTTATTATTTGACGTATCAAATAAATACAACCGCTGGACTTCTTGCTGGTTCGAGGTTGATTTTAAATGGTGCCACGCCTATTCCTAGCTCCATAATATCACCAGCTGTCGCGATTTCTAATTATAATAATGATGTGATTGTAAACTTATCAGCAGGTGATTCAATCTCTCTTCAGATATATTTGGTTTAATTGCCACCGTTGTCTTAACGGGGGGAGGATCTGCAGGAGCTTCACTGACGATCATTCGTTTGAGTTAATCTAAGTCCACAAATCTTAAACATTGAATATGGAACGTAAATGATATTTGTGAATCCCATTCATCTTAAATGGGGATTTTTTTGTTGATTGAATGTATTATGGATTTTTTATTGGACTTATTGTCGATAATCATCATTGGTTTCATTTCGAATTGATCATTTTTGGCGCTTGCATATATAGTTTCAAAAGCACCCTTAGCTAGAATGGCATCCATTACTAAAGGCTAAGGACCATTCATGGTTGCAAACGGGTTTTAATCCAGATGAATTTACAAGTACTTTTTGTATTTCTTTAATTTATAGATGACTGTTGGCTGGCTGATACCCATATGTTCTGCCATTTCGTAGGTTGTTTTACATTTTTTCCATGCTTTTGCAATCAGTTGCCTTTCAACCTTTTCCAGTGTCTTCTTTAAATCGAAATTCTCTTCACATTCCTGTTCGATTGCCAAGAAGGTGGAATCTTCCGGCTGTTCTATTTGCCCTGTGATGGATTGGGGAAGGTGTTCGGGAAATATATTTGTTTCTTCAATGGTCAGGATTAATCGTTCAATTAAGTTTTCTAATTCTCGTATATTTCCGGGCCAATGATAATGGGTCAAAACTTCATAAGTCGATGGATGGATTTTTTTGAATTTCTGGTATTTTTCATTGGTTTTCTGTAAGTAATGCTGTATTAAGAGAGGTATATCTTCTTTACGTTCATGTAGTGCCGGAATTTGGATGGGAATCACATTCAAACGATAAAATAAGTCCAATCTAAACTTACCTTGACTTACCATCTCCTTCAGATCTTGATTAGTTGCTGCAACCAGGCGGAAGTTAATATGGTTTTCTTTTTTTCCACCGATGCGCTTTATCTTTTTTTCCTGTAATACCTTCAGTAATTTGGCTTGCATGGCCAGTGGGAGTTCCCCGATTTCATCTAAGAACAGAGTCCCGCTGTCAGCCTGCTCAATCAGGCCCTGCCTCCCTTGTTTATCTGCTCCTGTAAATGATCCCGGCTCATAGCCGAATATTTCTGATTCAAACAAACTATCAGGTATCGTGCTGCAATTCACTTCGATAAAAGGTTCTTTCTTTCGGTTGCTTTGGTCATGAACAGCACGGGCAAAAGTGCTTTTCCCTACCCCGGAAGGTCCTAATAAGAGTATCGTGGCATCGGTTTTTGCGACATTATGGATCGTTTTTAAAATATGCTTCGTTTCGTTACTTCTAGCAATCAAATAATGGTAATCAAGTTCCTTTTCTCTTAAATCCTCGACTTCCGTTTGATAGCCTTTTACTTTTCGTTGTAATTGCTCAAATTGATCCTGCAATTGCAGGATCTCGGTTTGATCCTGACCATAGCTTATTACCCTAACGAGAAGTCCTTCCTTATTAAAAATGGGATAGCCAGTCGACATGACAACATGACCGGTTTTTGTTTCTTGCATTATCCGCTTCGCCTTCTTTTCCTTTAAAACAATTGCATTGATGGAAGGTGTGAGAAGGCCCTCACTTTCTAATTGATAGACGGAGGTACCGATATAAGAGTCACTTTCCATACCATAAATTTCCCAAAGCTTTGGGTTGGAATATAAAATGATTCCATCTTGATCGGTAATAAGTATGTTATTATTAGATGTTTCAATAATCTTATTTAGTTCTTCCTCCAGCATATCGTCGTACATAGGTCCCGCTCCTTTGGGTTTTGAGATGGTTATTAATTAAAATATAAATCAAAAAGTCGGAATAATCAAAAATTAAATTAATAAATAAGAAAATGATTAAGTTATTAATCATTTGATGAAACAGAAATAACGAAAAGCCTTATAAACCGCAGCTAAATAGTTGGCGTGAATCTTGCTTATGTAAAAGGTAAGAAGATAATTTTAAAACAAGGGTGTTATATAATTCTATTCTTCTATTAATGTATAAAAAGGTGGAAGTTTATATGGCATCGTGCAATGCCATGGAGTGAAAAATAATAGTGGAAATTTAGGAGGATGTTACATGATGAAGTATCAACCCAAAGACTCATTCAAATCACCCCGTTTTTGCGGAGTACGTACGTTTATGCGGCTTCCATTTGTTGAACAGGTAGATGAACATATGGATTTTGTCATTACGGGAATTCCTTTTGATTCCGGGCAATCATTTAGGACGGGTGCGAGATTCGGACCAGAAGCCATTCGCGATTTTTCAATCCTTTTACGTCCTTATAATCCAGAACAGGATATTAATATTTTTGATTATATATCAGGAATTGATTATGGAGATATTCCGATCATTCCTGGCTATATTTCTGAGACTTATAAAAAGATTGAAGAAGAGCTTACCCCCATCATTGATAAAGGGATCATTCCCATTTCATTAGGAGGCGATCATTCTATTACTCTAGGGGAGTTACGTGCAATCGTTAAAAAACATGGACCAGTTGCCCTGCTTCAATTCGATGCTCACTCCGATACTTGGGATAGTTATTTTGAACAAAAGTATAATCACGGAACCGTTTTTCGCCGCGCAATAGAAGAGGGCCTCATCGATGTATCGCGTTCTCTTCAAATTGGTATGAGGGGTGGTCTGTACGGACCGGAGGATCTTCAGGATGCCCGGGATTTAGGGTTGGGCGTTTATACGACGAACGATTATAAACGTATCGGGGTTGAAAAGATGCTTGGAGTCATTCATGAGCGTGTCGCGAAGGGGCCGGTGTTTTTATCTTTTGACATTGATTTTTTAGATCCCGTTTATGCACCTGGAACAGGAACCCCGGAAGTTTCAGGGGCCAGCATTGATGATGCTTTAGCCTTTGTAAGAGGTTTGACAAATATAGATTTTGTAGGATTCGATCTCGTTGAGGTTTTACCATCATACGATCACGGACAAGTCACGGCTGCCGCAGCGGCTAATATCGTCTATGAATTCATCACACTCATCGCTCTCGCAAAAAAAGGGAAACTGGAGAAAAAAGAGAGAGTTGGAGATCTGGAAACGCAGCTTAACAACTAGTTTCCTCATTTAAATGGAAGGAAGGAATGGTATACTTCCTCCTTCCCTCCCTCTATAAAGCGATAAAAACAAAACAACCCCAAAAGGAGATGTGTAAATGCATATTTTGGATATATCGATCATGACTCTATATTTTTCTGTTTTAATCATTGTGGGAGTAATCGGGTCCAAACGGGCAAAAACAGCAGATGATTTCATTGTAGCAGGGCGTAATCTGGGTCATTTTATGTATTTATCCTGTTTAGCTGCTGTGATATTAGGGGGTGCTTCTACTCTAGGAACAGCAAAGTTAGGTTATCAGTTTGGGATATCCGGTATTTGGCTAGTGGTGATGATCGGTCTCGGTATTATTGCTATCGGGTTGTTTTTAACAAATAAGATATTTGATTTAAAAGTGCTGACGATCAGTGAGATGCTTGAGAAGCGCTACAATTCTCAAACAAGATTGATCAGTGCCCTGGTCTCTGTCATCTATACATTCATGCTGACTGTAACGCAAGTGATTGGGATGGGGACGATATTACATGTTTTGGCAGGCTGGAATTTAACCGTTTCCATGATAGTCGGGGGTGGGATCGTTTTATTTTATACAATATTAGGAGGTATGTGGTCCGTCACCATGACTGATGTCGTGCAATTTGTCATCATGACGATCGGTATTTTCTTTATCATGCTTCCAATGAGCGTCTCTAAGGCAGGAGGGTGGGGCTCGCTTAAGGAAAATCTCCCTGCATCACATTTCGAGTTAGGAAATATTGGCGGAGAGACAATTTTTCAATACTTCTTATTATTTACTCTAGGGGTTGTTGTTGGACAAGATATTTGGCAGCGTCTTTTTACCGCACGAACCAAAGCGATATCTCGTGGCGGAACGGTTGGAGCAGGAATATATAGTGTTTTTTATGCGATTGCAATCAGTATAATTGGAATGTGCGCTTTTATTATCCTTCCTAATTTAGGAGATCCACAAAATGCATTTACTAGCATAGCGATGGAAACTTTACCTGCTGGTCTATTGGGGGTTGTCATTGCGAGTGTGGTATCTGCCCTTATGTCTACAGCTTCAGGAACGTTGCTTGCTTCTTCCACTTTAGTTGTTAATGACATCATAAAAAAATATATCGGTCCAGGAATGAGTGAACGACAATTTTTAAAAACATCCCGGATTACAACTTTAACAATTGGTGTATTGACCATAATCGTTTCAATATGGATTCAAGATATTTTAGTTGCATTGGATGTAGCTTACGCAATTTTATCCGGTGCTGTGTTCTTTCCGATCATCCTTGGCTTCTTTTGGAAGAGGGTCACGGCTACAGCCGCATTTTACTCCATTCTGGCAAGCATGGTCGTTATTATTGTGGGATTGGTGATTAATGGACCTTCCTCCACACAACCAATTCTGTACGGGCTTGCTACTAGTTTTGTCGTCATTACTGTACTTACTTTCTTAAGTTCCAATAAAAATAACGAGAACAAAAGTGAAGTCAAGCAAGATGGAAAGGTTAAAGCTGACATGGATACCATGGCTAATTGATTGGTCAGCAAAAAAAGGAAAAAGATCGAGGAGGAAAGAAAAATGACAAAGACAATTTCCCTGCAACCCGCAACATTCAATACTATGGAAGAAGAACGCAATCACCGGAAAGAACGGTTGGCAGCTTCATTCCGTCTTTTTTCAAAGTTTGGATTCGATGAAGGGATAGCTGGCCACATTACGGTCCGTGATCCTAAATATACAGACCATTTCTGGGTCAATCCGTTTGGGATGCACTTTAGTCAAATTTCCGTTTCAGATCTGATATTGGTAAATCATAAAGGTGAAATTGTAGAGGGTGAACATTCAGTAAATGGTGCTGCCTTTGCCATTCATTCGGAAATTCATAAAGCACGACCGGATGCCATTGCAGCGGCACACGCTCATTCGGTATATGGAAAGACATGGTCTTCTTTAGGGAGACTGTTAGATCCGATTACGCAAGATGCCTGCCAATTTTACAATGACCATGCATTATTTGATGATTTTACTGGTGTGGTTTATGCATCTGAAGAAGGGAAACGCATTGCCAGGGCTCTAGGTCAATACAAAGCTCTCATCCTCCGCAACCATGGATTGTTAACGGTGGGTCAATCTGTAGATTCAGCTGCTTGGTGGTTCATAACGATGGAGCGTTCATGTCAAGCACAGATAATGGCTGAATCTGTAGGTAAGCCCATTTTTATTGAAGAAGAGTATGCTAAGCTAACGGCAGAACAAACGGGAACGGAATATGAGGGATGGTTGAGTTTTCAGCCTCTTTGGGACAGAATCAGAAAAGAGCAACCAGATTTCTTGAATTGATCATAAAGCACGCTATGGTATGATCGCATTCACATTTAACATGGGTTCTTGAGGAGGTTTTATAATGTCCGCTTCCAAGAAAAAATCACCTTCACTTTATATAAGGGTCGATATACCGGAAAAATACATCAACGAGTTTAAGGAGATTTGTTCAGAAGTTGTTGTCGAGCCATGGGAATTCGGCGAACCTGAACCACAGCCAACAGTTGATCTATCAAAGTTTGATGTCCTTTATACGCTGGGGCTTCATGATAATCTTAACATTATAAAAAAAGCTCCAAGGATTAAATGGATCCATTCAGACAGTGCTGGAGTTGAGGCCATGCTGACTGAAGATATACAAAACAGCGATGTCATCATCACCAATGTCAAAGGCTGCACATCTGTCCCGATAGCCGAGCATACAATTGCGATGCTATCTTCGTTAGCAAGAGGTGTGCCGGCAATGATCAGAAATCAAATAAACAAAACTTGGGTTGAAATTCCTGTGAAAGATCTTGAAAATGCGACAGTTGGGATAATTGGGTATGGTGATATTGGCTATGAGATAGCAAAGAGATGTAAAGCACTAGGTATGACGGTTATTGGGTGCCGCCGGAATCCCGCCAAGAGGAACGACGAATATGAACCTGCTGATTTGATAATGGGCATGGATCAAGTGGATGAAGTCCTTTCTAGGTCCGATTTTGTTGTATTGGCACTCCCGTTTACGAAAGATACCTCGTATTTTTTTAATAAAGAACGCTTAAATAAAATGAAAAAAGGCAGCTATGTAATTAATGTCGGCCGGGGTAATACGATTGTGGATGAAGATTTAATCGATTCCTTGAGCAATGGGCACATAGCAGGAGCGGCGCTCGATGTGTTTGAAGTAGAACCTTTACCTGAGGATCACCCTTTTTGGCAGCTGGAAAATGTCATGGTTTCCCCACATAATGCTTACAACTCGTCCAAACACCAAGATCGTGTGATGGAGTTATTCCTGAAAAATTTAAAACTTTTTTCTGAAGGTGAACCACTAATGAACGTTGTGGAAAAAAGACTGGGTTATTAGTAGTAATGGGCTCTTTGTAAGAAAAAAATTTATAGATTGTTTTCAATATTGTTGATGAGGACATAAATGTGAGAGACTGCAAAAGCCTAGAAAGCTTTGTGGTCTTTTTTATATTTTAGACCTTATGAACTAGTAATCGATTAATATATTGCATTTATGAAAGGAGATATTTCAATATTGAAATATTACTAAAGCTATCTAGACGTTTTATTAGTTTAATAGTCTGAAAAATCGATAAATATTATGTTTATCAGTTTTGGCATGATAATTGCAATGGTTTATTATAAATCCAATAAAAGAGGTGAAGTCCATTGACCCGTTACGAATATGGCGGTGATGAGTTTATTTTTGTTGAATTAGCAGAGGGAATGAGTCTTGAAACTAATTTTCAAGCAATGGCCATTACTAAGGCGTTACGAGAAGAGGAGGTATCAGGAATTTTGGATATTTGTCCTTCCAATGCTTCATATATGATTCGGTTTGATCCAGATCTTATTCATCCAGATGATTTAATTTCAAAATTGAAAGAACTTGAACAAGATGTTACATTGGAGAACTTTGAAATAACTGCACGTGCAGTGGATGTACCCATATTATTTGAAGACCCTTGGACACATGAGGCATTAATGCGTTTTAGAGATCGACATCAGGATCCAACATCAACAGATATAGAATATGTGGCACATGCTAATGGTTTTCAATCAAAAGAAGATTTAATTAAATCAATTACAGATGCCCCTTATCTTGTGTCGATGATAGGCTTTGTACCGGGCTTGCCATGGTGCTATCAAATGGTTCCAAACGAGCAGCAAATCGAAGCACCTAAATATGTCCGTCCTCGAACATATACGCCAGAGAGAGCATTCGGATTCGGCGGTTCATTTGCCGTTATTTATCCGGTTCAAGGTGCAGGAGGTTACCAGTTGTTTGGAACTGCTGCAGCACCGATCTTTGAAAAGGAGCAGCGTTTACATGATTTTAAAGAGTCAATGACCTTCCCGAGACAGGGGGATGTTTTTAGATATCGAAGCATTTCCGTGGAGGAGTACGAAGATATTCGAAAACAAGTTGAAAATGGGGAATTCCGTTATTTGACGAAGGATATCACCTTTAGACCGAAAGATGTTCTCGAAAATCCAAATGCGTTTTCAGAATCTGTGATAAGGAGGTTATATGCATGATTAAAGTTATTAACCCTGGCCTTCAAACTACTGTTCAAGATTATGGGAGAATTGGCTTTTATGAAGTGGGGATGCCGCCATCGGGAGCAATGGATAAATACTCCTACAGGGCAAGCAACTTGCTTGTTGGGAACGATGAAAATGCAGCTGTTCTCGAGATTACTTATATGGGGCCAGTCTTAGAATTCCAACAAGATGTAACCGTTGCTATTGCAGGAGGGGAAATACCGCCAAAAATTAATGATCAGTATGTTCCAATGTGGGAAACATTAGAAGTTAAGGCTGGAGATGTTCTGTCCTTTGATTTTGTTAAACAAGGAGCCCGGGTGTATTTAGCGGTAGCTGGCGGAATTGAAGTGCCGCTTATTATGGAATCACGGTCCACATATACATTGTGCGGAATTGGAGGTTTCGAAGGAAGGCCACTTCAAGCTGGGGACTTTTTGAAAATCGGTAATGCAAACCAATCAAAGATTGCGATTGGAACACGCATAAGTGATGAATTAATTCCGGTTTTCTCAAAAACGAATGTAATTCGTGTTGTTGTAGGATTGTGCAGTTATCGCTTGACTGAAGAAAGTAAAAGACGCTTTTTCTCTATCGATTGGACGGTTACAACGGAAGCAAACCGTGTTGGCTACCGTTTTAAAGGGGAGCGTTTGAATTTCGTAGAGCGTCAACAACCATTTGGAGCCGGCAGCAATCCTTCAAATGTTGTGGATCTAGGGTATCCAATCGGATCAATCCAAGTACCCGATGGCGTGGAACCGATTGCTTTGTTAAACGATGCTGTGACAGGTGGAGGCTATGCCACGATTTGTACAATTATCAGTACGGATTTAGACAAAATGGCACAAATCAAAACAAATGAAAAGGTTCGCTTTGTTGCTGTTGACATAAATGAAGCCCTCGAGGCAAGAAAAGTAAACAAAGATAAATACAATGAAATGAAAAAACAAGTATTAGGACAATTAGGGGGAATCAATCATGGCTGAACAAAAAACAGTTCTATCACCAATCCCAGGAGTATTTTATCGCAAACCCGCACCTGATAAGGACGTGTACGTAAAAGAAGGAGATACTGTTAATACAGGCGACGTTCTTGCTATGGTGGAAGTCATGAAAAACTTTTATGAAATTAAAGCAGAAACAGATGGGGTTCTTGCACAATTCTTTGTTGAGGATGAGGATCTTCTAAACGCGGGGCAGGAAATAGCGGTAATCATTGAATAGTAATTATTTATGTGAAAAGAAGGAGGAAGAGTAAATGGGCTATTTTAAAAAGGTGCTGATTGCAAACAGAGGGGAAATTGCTAGGAGAATTATTCGTACATGTAATAAGGAGGGCATTCAAACAGTCGCTGTTTATTCTGAAGCCGATGCAGAGGCTCCTTATGTCAGGGAAGCGACTGAAGCTGTATGCATCGGTCCGGCTCAAGCGAAAAAGAGTTATCTTGATATTGAAAAAGTGATTCAGGTAGCGAAAGAAACACATGCCGATGCAATTCATCCTGGGTATGGATTCTTATCCGAAAATCCGGAATTTGTACGAAGATGTGAGGAAGAAAATATTGTCTTTATCGGTCCAACTGCGGAAACAATACATATTATGGGCAGTAAGCTTGAAGCTCGTACCCAAATGCAAAAGGCGGGCGTGAGGGTTGTGCCAGGTACGGATAAAAGCATTGAGTCAGTCGACGAAGCATTGTTGATTGCGAACGATCTTGGCTACCCGCTCATGTTAAAAGCTAGCGCCGGTGGTGGTGGTATTGGGATGAAGCTTGTTCAAGATGACGCAGAGTTAATAAAGGTGTTTGATGCGACGAAGCAACAAGCTAATTCATTTTTTAGTGATGGTACTGTCTTTTTAGAAAAATGGATATCAAATCCTCGCCATATTGAAGTGCAAATTGTTGCTGATACATACGGAAATGTTTTGCATTTATTTGAAAGGGAATGTTCGGTCCAACGCCGAAATCAAAAGGTGCTAGAAGAAAGCCCTTCACCATTTCTAAATGAAACCCTTAGAAAAGAATTGTTGGAAGCAGCCATTCGAGGTGTAAAACAAATAGATTATACAAATGTAGGCACAATGGAATTCATTTTTGATGAAAATCAAAAATTCTATTTTCTTGAAATGAATACTCGTCTACAAGTAGAACACCCAATAACCGAAGAAATAACGGGACTGGATTTAGTTGAACTACAGTTGAAAATCGCTGCTAAGGAAAAATTGACGATCACACAGGAGGAGATAAACAAAACAGGACACGCAATTGAATGCAGACTTTATGCAGAAGATCCTAATACTTTCTTTCCTAGTCCAGGGGTAATTTCTAGGTTAAAATTACCCGAAAACGATGTAAGGTTTGATTTCGGCGTCATTGAAGGCAGTGCGGTGACCCCTTATTATGATCCGATGATCGGTAAAATTATTGTTCACGGCTTAACGCGTGATCAAGCAATCACAAAAATGCAACGAGTACTTGAAGAGATTGACGTACAAGGAGTTAAGACAAATCTCTTGCTTCTCAAACAAATCATGAAAAGTAACCAGTTTATTAGTGGTAATTATACAACTCAATTTTTAGCAGAAAATAAAGTTCAAGTGCTAAAGGGGTGAAAACAATGTATAAGGTAGATTTGAACTGTGATATGGGAGAAAGCTTTGGGCTTTATGAATTAGGCAATGATGAAGAATTAATGCAGTCCATTACATCGGCTAATATTGCATGTGGTTTTCATGCCGGAGATCCCCATGTTATGAGGAAAACGGTGGAACTAGCAAAGAAATATGATGTAGGGATTGGTGCACATCCAGGGTTGCCTGATTTATTGGGTTTCGGTCGTCGCTTCATGACCTGTACACCCTCAGAAATAAAAGACTATGTGATGTATCAAGTAGGCGCTTTAAGAGAATTCTGCGCTGCTGCAGATGTCAAAATCCAGCATTGTAAACCACACGGAGCTTTATTTATGAAAGCAATGGAAGATAAGACTATAGCACGAGCAATATTAGAAACAATTCATACAATCGATCCAAAAATGGTCATATTTGCGCTTAGCCAATCGGAAGTGATGGAAGAAGCGATAAAAATGGGTGTCCCGGTTGCAAAAGAAGCTTATGCTGACCGGGAGCATACTGAAAGCGGGTCCATTTTGTTAACGAGAACAGGCGCACAAATCAATGATTATGAAGAAATGGCGCAGCGAGTTGTTCGTATGGTCAAAGAAGGAAGAGTCTTCACGCACGATGGAAAAGATGTTGCCATTAAAGCAGAGACCATTTGTATTCATGGAGATACACCAGGAGCGCCGGCTCTTGCTAAAAAAGTTGTAGAAGCTTTAAAAGAGAGTGGCGTCGAGATTGTACCTATTAAAAAGATTATCTCGTAAGGTACTCGTCCTAAAATGTATATTGGTATAGTAATGGGGCTCTAATTATTGAACTATGCTCTTTAAAAAGGATTTATAGATTAGTCGACTAGTAGAAGAATCCGGTATTGTATGCCGGGGTCATTCTATTTGGCCCCGATATAAAGAATTGTATCCCTCTAGACACTCTTCAATTAATTTGTAAACTTCTCAAACTAGCCTTAGTCCTTTCACATGTCGTTGAAACTTCAGATACTATACAAAAGATATAATTGACCTATTAATCAAAATTATATATATATTAAAATACTTCTGAATACATATCCTTACCTATAAAAAGTATAATAAAATAAAGATCTCGTTATCGGGAGGGGTGAGTAAGTTGATTATTTGGAACGATATTCTTAAACCGATTTCAGTATATGTTAATATTCATAGCACTATTAGAGCTGTCATTCAAAAATTATCAAATCAAAAAGCGAATATTGTGTTTGTTAAGGATAAGGGGAGTTTAGTTGGCTATAGTACAATGGAGATTTTAATGAACCAAATTGCTCAAATGGAAGACTTATCACAGCCTATTAGCTTTAAAAATGATATTTTAAAAGTCCCACAGTTTTCGCCAGTTGAATTTTTCCATAACGTTTCTCTGATTATAGGGGAAGATGCCAATGGAGATATTGTCGGCTACACTACAATTGAACATGCACGGAATAAAATCAGTGAGCTGAATTTGAAGGATTTAAATCTCCTTTTACAAGGAGCTGGAGTAGGAATTATCCGAACAAATATCGATTACCAAATAGAATATATTAATGAAACAGCAGAAGGTATTTTAGGTCTCCACCGTTCATTTTTACAGTTTCGAGACTATAAAATGCTTTTAACTATCGATAAAAATCTTGATAAAGTAATGACTGGGGAAACTCTTATAAGTGTGAACGCTTCTCTAAACTTTAAATACAAAGTTGGGAATTTTTACCCGTTAAAAATGGGAGATAAAATAAAAGGACTCATACATATTTTTTTCTCACGTGAAGTTTTCGAGGATTCTGTTAAAGAATTAGACTTTGTTCGAAATCTGAATTCTGATTTACAAACGGTATATGCTTCTTCTCAGGAACAAATACTCGTCATTGATGAAAGCGGTAAAATCATTCGAGTAGCGGGAATGTTTCTTCACGATTTTTGGAAAGTGGATAATCCAGAAAACATAATTGGTAAGCATATAAGTGAGTTTACGAGAAAAAACATTTTTCAGCCTAATGTTTTTGAACTATGCCAGAAACAAAAGAAAAAGGTTACATCGATTCAGGAGTCCATGGGGAAAAGTAGAATCTGGTCTGTCGCAACCCCGGTATACCATGAGGGGAATTTAGAAAAAGTAGTTGTCCTTTCAAGGGACATTACACAAGAAAATTCCTCAATTCTAGATCAGTCGGAAGAAGGTTCTAAAACTTTACAAGATCCTGATGATTTAAACAACAACGAAAAACAACTTGTTTATCGTTCGAAAACAATTGAGCGCTTAGTGGTAGAGATAAAGCGAGTAGCCCAATTTAATTCGACTATTCTACTTGAAGGTGAATCCGGTGTTGGAAAAGAAGTATTCGTCCACCAAATTCATTCAGCCAGTCCTCGGAGTAATCAGCAGCTAGTGCGGATTAACTGCGGTGCTATTCCAGAGAATCTCATTGAAAGTGAATTGTTCGGTTATGAGAAAGGGGCATTTACTGGTGCAGATAAAAATGGGAAAGCAGGCTTGTTTGAGATTGCTAATAACAGCACGCTTTTTCTCGATGAAATTGGTGAACTCCCTTTAAATATGCAAGTGAAGCTATTACGTGTGTTGCAGGAACGAGAAGTGACTAGAATTGGCGGGACCCATCCTATACCTGTAAATGTTCGAATTATAACGGCAACGAATAAGGATTTACGAGAGTTGGTGAACCAAGGTGAATTCAGGGAGGATTTATACTACCGATTATATGTTATTCCATTTAGTATTCCGCCATTACGTGAACGAAAGGATGATATCTTTCCCCTCGCGATTTATTTTTTGGAACAATTTAAAAAAATGTATGATATCAAGAAAAGTTTCACCCCAGAAGCCATTGAAGTCTTAGAGACATATTCATGGCCGGGAAATGTAAGGGAACTTCAAAATATAGTGGAGCGCTTAACGTTATTGGGCGAGGGAGAATGGGTTAAACGGGAGCATGCATTGAAATTTTTGTACGGGGAAGTTCAAAAAAAGAAAAAACAACTATTAGTTTTAGAATTAATGCCGCTTAAAGAAGCAGTAGAAGAATTAGAAACTCAACTTATTCAAAGAGGGATGCAAAAATACGGCACTGCCGATAAATTATCTAAGGTACTAGGTGTTAGTCCTGCGACAATAAGCAGGCGGATGAAAAAGCTGAAATAACAAAGGGGGCGACAATTATTGTTTAATTTGCCTGAAACTCATTTTAATTTTGGAGGAGACGAATACATATATGCTGAAATTTCTCGTGATATGAGAATTGAGAGTAACTTTAAAGCAATTGCGGTGACGGAGGAGCTGAGAAAAAGAGAGATTCCAGGCATTATTGATATTGTTTCATCCAATGCCTCCTATTTAGTTCGTTATAACCCAGACATCGTCTCAGCAAGAGATTTACTGGACTATTTAAAAGAAATAGATTTAACGAAAAGCAATCCTGAAAAGTTAAATCTATCAGTACGAATAATAGAAATTCCAGCATGGTACGACGATCCTGTGTCAAGAGAATATTCCCTCCGTTTTAAGAGCAGACACCCGGCCCCTGACTTAACAGATTTTGAATATGTGATGAAAGTAAATGGGTTTACAGACAAAGAATCATTTATTAAAACTCATTCAGAGACTCCATATTTAATTACAATGGTTGGATTTCTGCCTGGAACGGGTTGGCAGTTTCCGCTTGGATTGCAGCCAAATGAGATCATTCAAGCACCAAAATATAATAGTCCCCGTACAGAAACGCCGGAAAGAGGCATAGGTATAGGTGGTGCATTCAATGTGATTTATCCAGTAAATGGACCAGGTAGCTATCAACTAATAGGACGATCAGCTATCCCTTTAGTAGATAAAATAAACCATTTAGAAGAGACTTCTTTTTTGGCAAGACCTGGGGATATATGGAAGTATCGTCCTGTTAATGAATCTGAATATAATAAAATCGAAAGCAATGTACGTGCTGGAACGTATCTTAATAAAGTAAAAGAAATTGATCTTTCGCCACTAGAATATGTAGAAAAAGGAAAAAAGTATATCGATGAGCTCATGGAGGATTTTTAAATGATAGAAATTAAGGAGCCTGGGTTATGGACAACGGTACAGGACATGGGACGCGTCGGGAAGTATCATCTAGGCGTACCGCCATCAGGAGCAGCTGATAAATATTCATTTATGATCGGGAACCTTCTTGTAGGAAATCCAGCTGAATTCGCATCACTTGAGATGACATTATTAGGGGGAGAGTTTGAATTTCATAGAAATTTAATTATTGCCCTCACAGGTGCTCCAATGGAAGCATACTTAAATCACCAGCGATTATCTTTCTGGGAAACCCACCAAGTAAAAGATGGAGACATCTTAACGATAAAAGCTTGCCAACATGGGGTGAAAAGCTATTTAAGTATCTCTGGTGGCATAAAGGTTCAAGATGTTTTAGGTAGTAAATCAACCTATGAACTAAGCCAGATTGGGGGCTTTGATGGCAGAAAGTTGGCTGTAGGCGATAGAATACAGATTAATGAGCCATTGCCGGGAGCTTCCAAACAAATTGGTAAATATGCTCCACTAGAATTCGTCCCAACCTTTAATGATTTTCAAGAATTACGTGTCACGATGGGGTTATCGGGTTACTTATTGAGCGATCAAGGGTTAAAAACTTTCCTCAATTCGGAATGGATTGTTTCGCATGAATCCAACCGGGTCGCATACCGATATACTGGCCCAAGAGTGACATTCACTGAGCAATATCCACCATTTGGTGCAGGAACTAGTTTTTCGAATGTAGTTGATTTTGCGTATCCTATAGGCTCTATTATGTTTACAAATGAGGAAGAACTGATTGTTTTACATAATGATGCAATGACAGGTGGTGGTTTTGTCACAATAGGTACCGTCATAAGCCAAGATTTAGATTTAATTTCTCAATCTAGACCTTTATCGAAATGTCACTTTATCACGGTTACCATTGATCAGGCCATCCAAGCGAGAACAGAAAGAAGGGGAAATATGGAAAAGTTGTTCGACCTTCTTAAAAGGTAAGTAATGACTTAAACTTTGTACCAAAATAATAAAACTCATTTCTATAACAGAAGCAAAGTGTATGAGTATTATATGAAGAGGCTCAAAAAACACTCGATAGCAGAAGCGGAAATCAAGAGCTTCTAGTCAATAAAGAGTTTAGATTGAAGTCGACTTCCAATAAATATGTACTTTCGATTCCAAGGAACATGATTATTACGAGAGCATACTCTTACTGGGTTTGCTCTTTTTTTATTATTAATGCACTATACCGTTGAAATGCCAGTACTTTATGTTTTCTTGTATAGGACAATCTCTGATCAGGAAAAGCTGAATATAAGGAGGCGATGTATGAATGGGTACTTTCGAAGTTATTTCCCTGATGCTAAGCTTTGGCATGTTTGTAATTGCTATTCTTGATTTCAAAAATCATGACAAGAATCCTTGAAGATACCGAATTTGTTATGAAAAGAAAGGCCGATGTGTTTGATAATTGGAAGCGTTTAATAAATACTGGGTACAATATAGAAGGTATTGATTTCCTCTATTCTTTAAACTTGCAGAGAACACCAATATGAGGTGTTCTTTTTGTTGTAAAAGTATTTCAAATGGGTTCATTAGTAAATCCCATCCACTCAAAAGCTGTCATCTTTGACAAAACAATGATATGCAAGTATAGTGCTAATAGACCGGTTGATATAATTTCAAGGAGTGATCCAGCTATGGCAGAAAAACGAAACTCTAAAGACATTCTTATTGAAGCTGCTTCCCGGCTTTTTCGAATACGTGGATATTATGGTGTAGGGCTTAAGGACATTATTGAGGAAAGTGGTATCCCAAAAGGTTCGCTGTATCATTATTTTCCGAAAGGCAAAGAGGAATTGGCGATAGAGGCGATTAATCATACAAAAGAATTCGTGATAGATGAAATTCGACGGGGATTTGATGAAATAGAAGACCCTATCAAAGCCATTCAGGCTCATATTTTTCAATTATCCGAGGTTTTTGGTGATAGTGAAAATCTATTAGGACTGCCAATCGGGACGATTGCAGCGGAAACATATACGACGAGTGAGCAGATAAGAACGGCCTGTCAAGAAGCGATAGAAGATTGGCAATCCATTTATGTGAAGAAATTACTCGAGGCGGAATACAGTGAGAAACGGTCAAAGGAATTGAGTATCGTAATTAATGCTTTAATTGAAGGAGGTATCCTTTTATCCTTAACGGCGAAAAACGGGCAACCTCTCCAAGCCATTGCGGAACAGATACCATTATTGCTGATAAATAAATAATTCATCGGGAAAAATTATTATAAGCTTAGGTCGAACAGTTAGTAATTGGAGGAATCATTTTATGTCTACAGATGCAGGACAGCAACAAAACCCAGTCATTAGAACGACCCCCATTTTAATTGCATTTTTAATTGCAGGGTTCATTGGGTTATTCAGCGAGACGGCTTTAAACATGGCGCTGGGGGATTTAATACAGGAATTCAATGTCAGTCCTTCCACCGTGCAATGGCTGACAACGGGTTACTTATTGACATTGGGGATATTGGTTCCCGTTTCGGGACTCTTGATTCAGTGGTTCAATACCCGTCAATTATTCATTGCATCAATGGTGTTCTCGATCATTGGGACGCTCATTGCAGCAATTGCACCTGGGTTCGGCATCTTGATGCTAGCCCGTGTCATCCAGGCTATCGGAACGGGTCTTTTATTGCCCCTTATGTTCAATACCATTTTATTGATTTTCCCTATTCATAAAAGGGGAGCGACGATGGGATTGATGGGGCTGGTGATCATGTTTGCCCCAGCCATCGGGCCGACAGTTTCAGGTTTGATTATTGAAAATCTAAAATGGAATTACATTTTCTGGGTGTCTTTGCCGTTCTTTGTGATCGCTTTACTATTCGGTCTCAAGTATATGCAAAACGTTTCAACAATCACCAAACCTAAAATCGATGTACCATCCATTATTTTATCGACCATTGGTTTTGGTGGAATTGTTTATGGCTTTAGTATTGTTGGAGAGCAAGGGTGGAATAATGCGATAGTTCTATCCTCGATCATTGTTGGCCTTATAGCGCTGTTCCTGTTTGCTGTAAGACAATTCAACATGGATAAACCGATGATTGACTTGCGCGTTTTTAAATATCCGATGTTCACGATAGGGTTAATAACCGTCTTCATCACCTTCATGATCATCATGTCATCCATGATTCTCTTACCGTTATACTTGCAAACCGGGCTTGCATTAGCTGCGTTTTCTGCTGGGCTCGTACTTTTACCTGGTGGAGTGCTTAATGGTATCATGTCTCCGGTTACGGGGCGCATTTTTGATAAGTTCGGACCAAGGGGATTAGTGATCCCAGGCTTCATTATCATGATTGTCATGTTATGGACTTTGACGAACGTAACGACTGAAACATCGATCATTATGGTAATCGTCATGCATACTCTCCTTATGATTGGTGTTTCGATGGTCATGATGCCAGCCCAAACAAATGGCCTGAATCAACTGCCGAAAAATCTTTATCCGGATGGAACGGCTCTAATGAATACATTGCAACAAGTATCGGGGGCCATCGGTACAACCGTTGCCATTACCATCATGTCAGCATCACAAAAAAATTATATGGCAAATTCAGAAGATCCGTTCGATCCATCTGCCATTAGCGGTTCATTGACTGCAGGCGTTCAAGATGCCTTCATTTTTGGTCTTGTCCTAGCAATCATTGGCTTGATCGTATCGTTTTTTATCAGAACTGCACGAAACTAATAAGATATATTAATGGAAAAAGATAAATAAGCCAGCAGGGAAAAGATTTTCTCTGTCTGGCTTTTTTGTTTGAAAAAGGATATTGGTGTTTTTAAAGAACTTAATAATTTTTTACGCCCCATTAGTTACACTGTTTTGTATTCTATTCTTCTAAAATCCGAAACCATATTAAGGAACTTCGCATTTTCTTCTAAATAAGGGAAGTGGTTACTCTCTTCAAAGATATAAAGTTTCGAATCCATCAATCCAGCATCGATTTCTTCTGAGAAGACTAAAGGGCATTGTGCATCATGTCGTCCACAATAAACAATGGTGGGAATTCTAACTTTTGATAGTTCTTTTTGTAAATCAAAATTAGGTAGGTCATTAAAAGAAAAGTAATCTAACCTTCTATGTACTACTTTGCCACTTGAAGGTCTTTGAAAATATTCAGCTTTTTTTTCAATATTGTATAAAGACATATCTGTCCATTCTCTATTGGCAGATCTTCTTTCCTCAATAGTGGTATCCGGAGACTTCAAAATAGAGAATATCTCTTTCAACCTCTTGTTAAGTGAACTACTGGGGCTATACATACTTCCTTCGTGTTCCATATATTTTTTTGTAGCAGTTGCCCCTCCGACCATTAACTTTGAAAGGGTATTAGGAAATGATGTTACATAGACCAACGCTAACATTCCTCCAGTTGAATGTCCTGCAAAACTCCATCGCTCCAATACTAATGCTTCCCTAATAGCTTCCAAATCCATAACTGATTGACTCATACTCATTTCTTCGTCTGACTCTGCATTACAAGAGTTTCCCGCTCCCTTTAAATTTACAAGATAAACTTTAAAATCACTTACAAAATTATCAGCAAAATAATAGCCAAGTTCATTAAATTCGCTATATAAATGAGTGATACAAACAGGTTCACCTTCTCCTTGGACAAAGACCTCGAACTTTCCACGGCTTGTTTCAACCATTTGTCGTTTCCACATAAAAACACCCCATCTTTTTTATTTTTAATAAGGTTATGTCCAGTCCTTATAAACATTCTTGTGCTATCCTGTTCCTTAATATCTAAAAGTTAACAAGAATACCATAAGGGTAAAATCGTTTTTACTGGTCTTTATTACCATATTTTATCAAAAACTATGAAGATCAGAGTGAATTATTTGAAAATTAACCACTTATCGGATAATCTTACACAATAATAGTTACTAAAAGTCAGCTCAATAAAGCGGTTAACAGGAGGAATTCAAATGAATACAATAAAAACTAAAATGTTTGAACCTGTAACAATAGGTGCATGGAACTTAAGAACAAGAACGGCAATGGCTCCTATGACACGGTCGTTTGCTGATAACGAAACCGGTGTTGTAAATGACCTGACCGTAGAATATTACCGAAAACGGGCTCAAGATGGAATCGGACTTATCATTACTGAAGGTGTAGTGATTTCACCAAGAGCAAAGGGCAATCCTGGAGTTCCCGGAATATATACACAAGAGCAAATCAACGGGTGGAAAAAAGTAACGGAAGCTGTACACGCTGAAGGCGGAACGATCATAGCGCAAATCTGGCATGTTGGCCGTGCAAGCCACCATGAAATTGCAGGAGGACTTCCTCCGCAGGCTCCTTCTCCTATCGCTGCTGAAGGAAAGGTTTCACGATTCGGAAAACCTTTTGATACTCCTGAAGAAATGACAGAGACGGATATTGAAGAAGTGGTGAACCAATATAAACAAGCTGCTAAGAATGCGATGGATGCTGGCTTTGACGGCGTTGAAATTCATGGCGCACACGGCTACTTAATAGACCAGTTCAATTCCGACACTTCCAATAAAAGGACCGATCGGTACGGTGGTAATTTAAAACAGCGTCTGACCTTTATGAAGGAAGTGCTAAACGCGGTTATTGATGCGGTTGGAGTGGATCGTACCCTTATTCGTTTCTCAGCTTTGAAAATTGACCAGCCGTCTTACATGTGGGAAGATCCTGAAACAGCGATCCAAACATTTATTGAAGCGTTTAAAGAAACAGGAGTCACAATGATCCACCCGTCCACGATGGAATTCACCAAACCGATTGCAAGAGGATTAACCATGCATGAATTGGTACGCAGCCACTGGGATGGAATAATAGTTGGAGTGGGGGGGCTTGATCCTGAAACAGCAGAAGCGGCACTGGAAAAAGGCATCATTGATGTTGCGGCAATCGGACGTCCGCTTATCGCCAACCCGGATTATCTGACACGAATTAAGCAGGATGAAAAACTTGTTGATTACGAGGCAAAGAAACATTTAGGGCAACTGATTTAATAGAGAAAAAACAAAGCCTTTCTTAAGAGGCCAGTGCACCGAAGTAACCATTCATTTTTTCTCTCAATTAACTGATGCGATTCTTCATTAAGAAGGATCGCCTTTTCTTATGGAACTAAAAGTGGTGAATAGAGATATGTATTTGGTAAGCTTACTGGTCATTTTAATAAATAAGGTGAGGAAACGGGTATATCAATGGAATGAATCATGGTTATCGGAGTGTCCGCGGGTGTCGGAAAATCAATTTTTGCAAGAAGGCTTGGAGATAACAGATCATCTGCGGGGGGGGGGGGATATGCTGAAAAAAGGACAACTTTAATAAGGGGGTGAAGACTCTCCAAAGCGAGATTGAATTCATATATATATTATTTGGAGTAGCATCATCATTCATAAATGAAAAGGATATTGAGGTTCTATGTTTCTAACAAAACATATTATTCTAGAGTTTCGACATTATATTGACAATAATATAGTTACTCTTTAGAATTGAAAATGATTCTCAATATGGTACTGGAGGCACCAATGTTATGTCAAAAAGAAGAAACAGCAAACAAGTGTTATTTATATCTGCCATCGTTTTAATTTTATCAACGCTTTTACTTGGATGTACAAATGAATCAAAAGAAAATTCAACTTCAAATAAAGACAGTAAAGACATGCTTACTTTTGCTTGGCCTAGAGATATAGGTGAAATGAATCCGCATGTCTATAATCCTTCTCAATTATTCGCTCAATCGATGGTATATGAACCTTTGGTTAGCTACCAAGATGGAGGCGAGCTGAAACCACATTTAGCTGAATCTTGGGAAATTTCCAAGGATGGGAAGGAATATACGTTCAACCTGCGTCAAGATGTGAAATTTTCTGACGGTACAAGCTTTAATGCTGAAATTGTGAAAAAGAACTTTGATGCTATATTGAAGAATGTTGATTTACATAGTTGGTTGGGCTTTATTCCGAAAGTGGATCAAACGGAGGTAATTGACCAAAACACGTTTAAACTAACATTAAAGGAGCCATATTATCCTACTATTCAAGAGTTAGCCGTCGTTCGTCCAGTCCGTTTCTTAGGTGATGCTGGATTCCCTAAAGATGGTGACACTTCAAAAGGCGTTACAAAACCAGTCGGTACAGGTCCATGGATTTTGGAAGAATATAAAGCAGATGAATATGCTATTTTCAAACGCAATGAAAATTATTGGGGTGAGCTCCCTAAAGTAAAGAAAATCAAAGTCAAGATCATTCCTGATGCTGAAACCCGAGTTCTTGCTTTTGAAAAAGGAGACCTAGACCTTATTTATGGTGAAGGGGTTATCAGTCTAGATTCGTTCAAACAATTAGAAACAACAGGTACCTATGAGACTAGTATTTCTGAGCCGGTTGCGACAAGACAACTAGTTATGAATACGAAGAAAGAACAGCTTTCAGATTTACGTGTTCGTCAGGCGTTACAATATGGATTTAATAAAAAAGCAATGGTTGAAGGAGTTACTTCTGGGTTGGAAGAGAAGGCAGATTTTATTTTACCGACAAACTTCCCGTATACTTCAGACATTGATGTTACAGCGATTGATTATAATGTTGAAAAAGCACAAGCTTTATTAGATGAAGCAGGATGGAAGCTGCCAAAAGGAAAAAACGTTCGTGAGAAAGACGGAAAACCACTTGAAATCGAGTTAATGTACGACTCTGCAGAATCGATTCAAAAAGCAATGGCCGAAACATTACAATCTGAGTGGGCGGCACTGGGTGTTAAATTAAATATCGTTGGAGTTGAGCTTACGGTACAAATTCAAAGATTCAAAGCTAATGAATTTGAATTGAATTTCTTTAGTAACTATGGCGCACCCTATGATCCTCATACTTTCGTAAACATCGTTGGTTCAGAAGGATTTGGATTTAACGAAGCCATTTCATCTTATCCGAACAAAGATAAGTTGTTAAAACAAATTGCTGATGTTCCTAGAACAACAGATGAAAAGGAACGTCAAGAACTTTACTCGACTATTTTGGAATCACTGCAAGACCAAGGAGCTATTGTACCTATTTCTTATATTAAGAAAATAGCTGTTTATCAAAAAGATGTATCAAATTTCACATTCCCTGCTAACCGGGATGAACATCCATTCACAGGAATTAGCATCGAGTAGTAAGATACAGGAGGGCTTTCATGGGAACTTATATCTTGAAACGAATTATGGCCATCATTCCCATCTTTCTTTTGGCCACTCTTCTAACGTTTGGAATGATTCACCTTTCACCCGTGGACCCAGCTGAGGCATATTTATCTGCAGCACATATCCAATCTACAGATGAGATATTGGCTCAGAAAAGACATGAGTTTGGCTTAGATCAACCCCTCCATGTTCAATATGTAAACTCTATCATTAAGATATGCCAATTTGATTTTGGCATATCTTATGTTTCGAATAAACCTGTTTGGGACGAGGTTACATATCGAATGCCAGCGACCATTCAGTTAGCTTTAGGTAGCATCATATTAGCGGTCCTGGTCAGTGTCCCTCTTGGATTTTTGGCAGGCATAAAGAAAAACAGTGGTATTGACCATTTTAGTCGAATTCTCTCTTTTTTCGGGGCATCCATCCCTTCTTTTTGGCTTGGTTATTTATTGATTTTTTTCTTTTCTGTTAAACTCGACCTATTTCCTGTTGAAGGAATCGGAACTTTGCAACATCTGGTTCTCCCTTCCGTTACTTTAGCTTTGCCATTAATAGCCTTGTATACTCGATTGTTACGTGCCAGTGTTCTTGAAAATTTACAGGAACCTTATATCCTTTTTGCTCGTACAAGAGGGATTCATGAAAAAGTGATTATGGGAAAACATGTATTGAGAATAGCCATATCTCCTATGATTACTGGACTAGGGATGAATTTAGGAAAGCTACTGACTGGAACCATTATCGTCGAAGCGGTCTTTTCCTGGCCAGGATTTGGTCGTTATTTTATTGAAGCTATTTTTAATCGGGATGTTCCTGTCATTCAATGCTATGTGCTTTTAGCAGCGGGACTATTCATTTTTAGCAACTTGATTGTTGACCTTATTCAAATGTGCATCGACCCACGCATCTCCAGAAAAGGAGGGCAACGTCAATGATAACAAGTCTTCGCATTATGATGAGAAGTCAGAAAGTGATTGTCCTTTGTTCGATAATATTGAGTTTCCTATTTATCATAACCATCTTGGCTCCTTGGATTGCACCTAATGATCCCATTGCTGTCAATTTAGCTAATAAACTACAGCCCTCTTCCTTTGAGTATCCATTGGGAACTGATCATTTAGGAAGATGCACGTTATCACGCATCTTATATGGAGCTCGCATTTCGTTAGGATTTGCCACATTAATCTTTATTTCATCTTTAGGCATCGGTTTGATTGTTGGAACCATTGCTGGTTATAAAGGTGGATGGGTGGACCAGGTGCTAATGAGACTTTGTGATGGTGTTATGGCATTTCCGAATCTTTTGCTCATTCTTGGACTTGTTGGTATATTGGGACCTGGCCTTAAACAGGTAATCTTAGCATTGATGCTTGTGCAATGGGTGTATTATGCGAGAATTTTCCGAGGAATGGTACTTAGTCTGAAAGAACAAAACTATATTGCGGCAGCTAAAATAAGCGGTTCTTCTCAATGGAAGATAATAAAGAAACATATTGTTCCAAATGTTCTCCCTCCGCTCGCTGTTATGGGTACATTGGAAATGGGTTGGGCCATCATGGATATATCCGCTATGTCGTTTCTAGGTTTAGGTGTGCAACCCCCTACTCCAGAATGGGGAGCAATGATTCATGAGGGGAAATCGTATATCCGGACGAATCCAGAATTAATGCTATATCCAGGTTTGATGATTATGCTCGTTGTCGTCACCTTCAATTTATTAGGCGAAGCGCTATCAGAACGTTTTGGAGTCAAACGTCGTTAATAAAAAGGAATGAGAAGATTGAGAACAGAACGGTCGAATGTATTAAAAGTGAGCGATCTACATGTAAAGGTACAAACAAAAGATGGTGCTTCCACCCTCGTTCAGGATATTAATTTTGAACTGGAAAAAGGGAAGGTACTGGGGCTTGTTGGGGAAAGTGGGAGTGGTAAAACCGTTACGAGTATGTCCATTCTGCAACTTCTTGATCGGAAAACAACGACGATTGAAGGAAGCATTACCCTCCAAGGACGAGAATTGAATGGTTTAGACGATAAAGAAATACGTGAAATTCGTGGCAAGGATATTGCCTTCATTATGCAAAATCCGATGAATTCATTTACGCCTGTTTTTACAATCGGCAATCAATTTATCGAAACGATTAGGTCACATACCTCATTGAATAAAAAACAAGCAAAAGAGCTTGCCATCGATGCGATGCAGAATGTAAACCTGCCAGATCCCGCGAAACTATTAAAAAGCTATCCTTTTCAATTGAGTGGAGGTATGCTTCAACGCGTGATGATTGCGGTGGCAGCATGTTTAAATCCTTCCGTTATTATTGCTGATGAGCCGACAACTGCACTCGACGTTCATAACCAATTACAAGTACTTCGCCACTTGGATAAAATTCGTTCTGAATATGGAACATCCATTTTACTCATTTCTCATGATCTGGGAGTCATTTCTGAAATGGCAGATGATGTAGTCGTTATGCAACATGGCAGAATTGTAGAAACTGCAAATGTATTTGAATTATTTGATAATCCACAGCATGAGTATACAAAGAAACTGCTAAATGCCCGCCTTATCTTAAATCATGAAGAACCTATCACCCATATGTTGTGATATATAGATTACATTCTTTTGAGGGGTGAACAAATGAGTTTATTACAAGTAAAAGCAGTAACTCATAGCTATAATTCTCATACTTTTTTAAAATGGAAAGACCATTCAAAAAAAGTACTCACTGACATTTCCCTCTCTATTGACGAAGGAACATGTTTAGGACTACTTGGGACGAGTGGAGCTGGAAAAAGCACATTAGGAAAAGTGATTCTTGGCTTAGAACGTCCACAGCAAGGACAAGTTCTGTTTCAAGGGCATGATATTTATACTGCTGATAAGCTTATTCGAAAAAAGATACGCCGAGATCTACAAGTCGTCTTTCAAGATTCGTATTCATCTGTCAATCCACGAATGACAGCCGAGCATATTATAGGCGAGCCATTAGAAAACTATGAAAAACTAACCGTAGCCGAACAAAAAAGAACCGTTATTGAGTTATTGGAAAGAGTAGGCCTGAGTGAGAAGGATTTGAAAAAATACCCACACCAATTTAGCGGTGGACAATTGCAAAGAATTAATATTGCTAGAGCAATCTCTCTTAAGCCAAGGCTAATCGTCTTAGACGAATCCGTAAGTAGTCTGGATATGGTTAATCAAACTATAATTTTAGAATTATTAAGTGAGTTAAAAAAAGACTTCGGCTTATCTTATCTTTTTATTACACATGATATTAAAGCGGCCTATTCAATCGCTGATACTTTGGGTGTACTGGAAAAAGGAGAATTAATCGAGCTTTACGATTCTAAAAATCAGTTTTTTTCGTCAGAACATCCTGTCGTCAAACAGATGAGGGGTTCTATCCTTGCCGAGCATCCACGTTTTCGTTCTCTTCCAACGAGGATTAACAAGACCTAGTCTAGAATTTATATTTATTGATTGGAAGGCCTCGATTTCAGTTGAAAATCGAGGCTCTTGTTTGTAGAAATGGATTATATGTGCTGGAATTCAAAAGTAGTTGTGGATCATTTGAATAGCGTATACAACGTATTTTTCCTTCATGTTGCATGATAAAATGGTATAAAAGGGAGAAGTCGGAGTAGGTGTGAATACAGCTATATATTTCATTTCTATCATACTTTTCTTTTTGCTTCTGATATGATCAAGAGTAACAAAACAACTTTTAAACAGGAATCAATACAAATTGAGCAAAAGTAGCAGAAGAATTAGCATTGCACTAACATGACGTACGTTAAACTAGGATATTCTACAAAGAACAATGAATTTATTACTGATGATAAAGGAAGTCGATTACTGGATGTATAAAATCGGACTAGTCGGTCTAGAAACTTCTATAGAACAAATTTTAGTTTTGGCAGAAGAATATAAACATGAGTTGGAATTCATCTCATTGCCTTATGTAAAGACCGCAGAGGTGGATAATATTGTAAAAGAATATGATTCTCACGTACATGCATGGCTTTTTTCTGGTCCACTTCCCTATGAAATTGCAAAAAAAACACTAGGTACAGATAAAATAATGGTCCATGTTCCTGCTACGGAATCAGGTTTTTATAAATCCTTTTTAGAGTTGATCTACGAACAAGGGAAAATCATTGAGCATCTAAGTATCGACACTATGTCCTCAAATAATATTAGCGAAGAAGCTTTGTCACAGTTGAATATAAAAACCAAAAAGATTTATACGAAAGTGTTTGAGACAGATGCTGATACGGATGAATTGGTTCTTTTTCACTTGAATTTATGGAATGAGGGAAAGACAGAAGGCGCTTTTTCTTGTTTTCCGTCTGTGTGTGAAGTTTTAAGGGAATATGGCATTCCAGCCTACCGTATGTCGATGAGTAAGATGGAAGTGCGGCAAACGCTTCGAATTCTTTCTGAAAAAGTAAAGACTTCCTACTTTAAGGATACACAAATCGGAGTGGAGATCATTGAAGTTGAACACTTTGACAAAGTGGCAGAGGAAATGAAAACTCCTTATCATTTACAGTACTTGGAGCTTCGGCTAAAAGAGATGTTAATTAAACTTGGTGAAAAAATAAATGGTTCCTTTTCAGAGAAAGGGAATGGAAGATACATGATCTTTAGTTCTCGCGGCGCAATTGAACGAGAAATCATTACGCTCGAAGATACCATTCAAAGATTGGCTTTTGAAGCAGATACAACCGTTGCCGTTGGTATTGGCTTCGGCGAAACTGCCTATTCGGCGGAAATTAATGCTTTTCGTGCTATTCAACATTCAAAAGAGATGAAGAAGCGTGAAATTGTGATTATTCAAGATGATGGTAAGATTATCGAATCACCAGGCAAAAAGAAAGAACTGCAATATGCTGCCCGGACACATAATAAACTCCTTATCGAAAAGTTAAAAAAGGGGAATATCAGTGTTAAAACGTATAAAAAGATATCGGCTCTCGTTCAAAGAATGGGCTGGAGTGAGTTTACAACAAAGGAATTAGCGACACATCTTGAGATGACAGAGCGCAATGTACGGCGTATTGTTGCGGATATGTGCGAAGTTGATTTGGCACAATGCATTGGTGAAGAGGCTAACGCCACCCGTGGAAGGCCGAGTAAAATTTATCGATTATTATAAATTAAAGGCACCCATAATTTGGGTGCCTTTTTATTTCTACTTCATGTCGCATATCAAAGTATTGAAAAATTCAACAATTGGATTCAGTGCGAAAAAAACGGTTTGGAATTTTCAAAAAATATTGAAATAAAAACCGCGTGAGATTATAATCTATTTAAGGAATTTTTTCCTTAAACTATCCTAAATTAATGGTTGTTATGTAAATTGAATGAAAAAGGGGTTGAAGTGGGTGTCTCAAACGATGATGTTTCATGATTTAATCGAGACTGTTAAAGATGAAGTGATTGCTTGGAGAAGATATTTACATAAGCATCCGGAGCTGTCTTTTCAGGAGGGAAAAACAGCACAATTTGTTTATGAAACGCTACAAACTTTTGGTGAATTAGAAATTTCACGTCCAACAAAAACGAGTATAATGGCTCGTTTGATTGGCCGGCAGCCTGGGAAGGTTATTGCACTGCGGGCAGATATGGATGCGCTTCCAATTGAAGAAGAGAATGATTTTGACTTTGTGTCACAGAATTCAGGAGTGATGCATGCTTGCGGACATGACGGACATACGGCGATGCTGCTTGGCACGGCAAAGATTCTTACCCAGTTAAAGGATCAAATTAAAGGGGAGGTACGTTTTTTATTTCAACATGCTGAGGAACTGCCGCCGGGTGGAGCCCGAGAGATGGTGGAGGCCGGTGTGCTTGATGGTGTAGATATGATCATTGGCACTCATCTCTTGTCGACTCTTCCTTTAGGGAAAATTGGTTTGAGTTACGGTCCGATGATGGCTGGAGCTGATACTTTTAACATTACCGTAGTGGGTAAGGGAGGGCACGCCTCACAGCCCGAACTAACCATTGATCCCATAGCAATTGGAACTCAGGTGGTATCAAATCTCCAGCACATTGTTTCGAGATATCAAGATGCACAGGACGCTCTTGTTATTTCAGTGACTCAGTTCCATGCGGGAAGTGCGATTAATGTTATTCCAAGTAGTGTAAGCATTGGAGGCTCCGTTCGAAGCTTTAATCCGGAACTGAGGGAAAAGATTCCAACCTTTATGGAACGGATTGTAAAAGGAATTACTGAAGCGCATGGAGCTACTTATGAAATCGATTATCAGTTCGGTTATGCTCCTACCATTAATGATGAAGACGTAACTCGATTGATGGACGAAACGGTCTGTGAAGTATTTGGTGAAGAGAGTCGAGAGATTTTAAAGCCAATTATGGGAAGTGAAGACTTCTCTGCTTTTCAAAAAGTAGTTCCGGGATCTTATATTGTAATAGGAGCTCGTAATGAAGAAAAAGGGATTATTCATCCTCACCATCATCCCCAATTCACTTTCGATGAACAGGCTTTACAATATGGGGTGAAGTTATTTGTTCACGGGACTTTTAAAGTGTTAAATCTATCATACTAGGGGGTTGAGCGTATGAAAAAAATATATTGGCTCGGAATTATCCCGTTTCTTGGCTTTATTGTAGGGGCTTTGTTTACAAATAAAGTGACTCCCTATGTACTTGGAATGCCATTTTTTCACTTTTGGATTGTACTCTGGTCTGTGCTAACCACAGGTATTATGGGGATTATCTATCTATTTGATCCTGCTAATCAGGAGGGAGATTCAAAATGAATATTGCCGTGTTTGTCATCCTGTTTTTTTTCGTCATTTCTGTTTTGATTGGTATTCAGGCTAAAAAAGGGAAAGAAATGAACTTAGAACAATGGTCGGTTGGAGGACGCGGAATGGGAACCCTACTGATTTTCCTCTTGTCCGCAGGTGAAATGTATACTACCTTTACCTTTTTAGGGGCAAGTGGTTCGGCTTATGGGGAAGGGGGTTCCATCTTTAGTATCGTATCATACGGCTGCCTGGCAACAGTCATCTCCTACTGGACATTTCCTGCTATCTGGAGGTATGCAAAGAAACACCGATTAGTTTCCCAATCTGATTTTTTTGTAAAAAAATATCAAAGTCCTTATCTTGGTGTGCTTGTTGCGGTTATTGGTGTTATAGCTTGTACTTGCTACTTAGTCCTGCAATTGAAGGGGTTAGGGTATATCGTTTCTGCAACATCATATGGCGCAATCTCCTCTACAGCTGCCATTTGGGTTGGAGCAATTGGTGTAACCATTTTTGTAATGGTCTCCGGTATTAACGGTTCCGCCAGGACAGCTATTTTGAAGGACATTCTGATTCTTGGCATCGTCGTATTTTTAGGAATTTATTTCCCTCTTCATTATTATGGCGGTATTCAACCTATGTATGAGGCCATTGAAAGTGCAAAGCCGAACTATACCATACTTCCGGATAAAGGAATGAGCGTTTCGTGGTATATATCAACCGTTATATTAAGTTCGATTGGATTTTATATGTGGCCGCACGGGTTTTCTCCTATTTATGCCGCCTCTAGCGAAAAAGCTTTAAGAAAAAATGCAATCCTAATGCCAATGTACCAATTGATTTTGTTGTTTGCCTTTTTTGTCGGATTTGCAGCTATCTTACAGACGCCTGGATTAAAAGGCAGCGAAGCCGATCTTATCTTGCTGCAACTTTCTAAACAGGATTTTGATCCATGGTTTGTGGGCTTAATTGGTGGAACTGGCGTGTTAGCCGCTTTAGTGCCAAGCTCTATGCTGTTGATGTCAATATCAACATTGCTTGCAAAAAATGTATATAGCGTATTCACTCCATCCGCAACGGAAACTCAGATTGCAAAACTGGTAAAATACTTGGTTCCGCTAATTTCGCTCGTAGGGATTTACTTGACCTTTAAAGGTGGAAATTCCCTCTTTAGTCTCGCTTTAATCGCCTATAATTTTATCACACAACTTGCTCCTGCCTTTTTCGCAAGTTTGATGAGAAAGAATTTTGTAACCAAACAAGGAGCATTCGCCGGGATTATAACAGGAGGCGTGCTAGTCTCCATTATGGAACTAGGGAACATAAAAATTGGTCAACTGTTTCCTTATCTTCCTCAAGCTATTAAAGACCTGAATGTAGGAATTATCGCGCTATTTGTTAACATTGCAGTATTAGTGGTGGTTAGTCTGATGACAAAAAACATTACTTATACTCATAAGGATAATGATGTGTTGGAGACAAAAACAGTATAGCACAAGGTTTTAATACAAAATGAATCAAATAGCCAATCAACATGAATATTAACCATTCAAGAGTAATTCACATCAGATAAGTTTATGAAAACCGACCGTCCTCCACAATTTGGGGGCAGTTTTGTAGGGGTATATTTACAGTTCGGATAACGCTGATTATGTAGACTGATACAGAATGGGACTTTTTTGAAATCAAAGGGTGTCCAGTGCACATGGTAATTCAGCGAGTCTCCCTTTTGGGTGAGAATCCATGGGAACCAAATTAATCATCAACTTGAAGGAAATAGATCATTTAGATCGCTTTCTAAACAATAACAAAGAAGATTATCTATAAATGAAACAAACCGGTCTGAATTTGGCCGGTTTGTTTCATTTAATTACTCTGTTTTAGAGCTCTGATCTTTATTTCTTTTATTTCCTTTACTGTTGTCACCACTAACAGGAACTTGTCCATGTAATTGCGGTGAATTTTGATTACGGCTGCCTTTATTAAATTTTTTTGTCATGTCTCACATCTCCTTTCTTTTTTCAAATACAGTTTGTCCCTTTTTGATGAACTTATGTTTTTCAATTGAAAAGTACATCTTTATCCAAGTGATATTCAAACCATTGTTTCAAAGATAAAATCCGAAAATTACCCTCCAGGATATGGGCATATCGTTTATGTTGATGAATTTGAACAGAGTGGCGACATTCTATGATATGTAATTTGTATCTAAAATTTTACTAAAGGGGGGTAGTAAGCTGAACCAGGGGAATTTTTAAGTTATTAGTAAGCGTTGCAGGTCGTACTCAAAGATGTAGTACAACAAGTAGAAACCATGAACCGTGAGTTGCAGTGTGGAAACACACTTCTTCCACACTGTTTCACGGCCAATAAGCGGTAGTTCAATAGGGATGATGGATAGAATTATTTCCTGTTGAAAAAAGGGGATCAGCTGCATTTCTAGTCAGGTTGTTTAGACTAGAGTCACAGCAGGGCTGAGTCAAATTATTAAAACGCTAGTCGGATTTCCAAGCTTATTGATCTGGATTCAGCAAAGAGATTGTCATTTCGCCCTTGAGGGATCGTACATACAAAGCGTGAAAAATGGCTGTTTTGACTGTTGAAAGTTTTGACTTTGGAGATGAAATAAAATTATCGTTAGGGAATGTTCGGAACTAGAGGATCTTTTATCATAAGTTTATTCAAGAGGTTTTAATTACATAAATCGCTACTTTATTTTTAATAAGCTTGCAGTAGTAGTTTGTAGTTCTGAAAAAAAGAACAGTATATACAGATAAATGATTTCAAAGATACATGTAGTGTTCTTTTTTAAAGCATGTATAAACATTTGCATAATGATCTTTCCTTTCTTAATGTAATTTCATCAATTATACTAATGATTTTATACAATATCTCCCACTTTGTTAGATTACCTAACAGTGTTTTTTTTGAAGTGGATTTTGTTGAAAAGGGATCGTTCGCCAAGGTGAATATCATCATGTAAATGAAGGAGGGCTATTTTAAGTGGACAATATTTTCAACAATTACCACGATAGAATATATTTTTCGTGCTATTTTGGGAATGATGTGTGGCTTCGGCATTAAATGACCTGATAACAAACGGTCTGTACAGCTCACGACTACAGTCCATGAGTCCTGTTCCATTTACGGTGATCACAGCCTTGCCGAAAGAGATATCAATTTCCCCAACCTATCGGAAACTAACTGAGAAAAAATAAGTAGAAAGTCGCAATAAGCGCTTTGCTCCCAAAAATTAATAATGCTCGGGCCTAAAGGTGTATTCTTCAGTTCTCTTGGTTTTAATCAATACATGATTCATCTTTTCGAGTATAAGTAATTCAGAATCTCCTTTTTCCTTATGTAACGCTTTGGAAACGGTTGATTTGGAATCTTTATATCTCCTTCCCACCTACCTTCAATGGCTTTCAAATGAGAAGACTTTTGTCGATTATATGTATTATCGTAAGTGCTTTTGTATTGATGGTAGGTTGCAGAACTAAGGACACGGAACAGTAGCTCGTTGATCTTAAAATAATTAGACACTAGAAGATGTTCTACTGAGTACATTTAGTGTAACATTGATAAAATCCAATGATGCAATCTGATTTTTGTTTCAGTAACTCATTCATTCTCAATTTTTCTTGAATTTCACTTCCTTCCGTCTTCATTATTAGTGTATTTCACTACAAAATCCCAATAATTCTGATAATAATCTTATAGCCAATTGATTTCCATCCATTGGAGGCGTACTATAAATCAAACATTGACATCTAATAGAAACTCTTTTAGAGTGGATGTGTAAATTAAATATCCTCGTTAGGTGAGGCTCCTGTGTAGGAGATACGCTACTGCCCAAAAATGTCGAAAGACGCCAATGGGTCAACAGAAACCATCGACATAAGGTGGTTTTTAATGTAGCTGGCTTTGTCCTATGCCACACAGTGCTAAAGCTCTACGAATGGAGGAACTGGATTTATGCTATGTATTTGTCATTCAGCCATTTACGGCTGTTTGTATTTGTCTTCCAGGCAATGTACGCATATATACCGTATTTAACACCTTCATTTGTAATGGAGGTGTTTTTATTTTTTCCTGGAGGTGAGGATTGTGGGTCACCACTCACGGGAATACTCCAAGCTTATTGAAAATTGAATGAACACAAAGATTTTGAAGGGGAATAATAATATTTTTTTGCTCCCCTAAAAGGAGTTGAGGGCAAAATGAAAGTCCTGACAGAAGACCAAATAACTTTACAAATCATAAAAGTTTTAAAAGAAGGAAAAAAGAAAGAATTTCAAGCAATATTAGAAGAACTCCAACCATATGACATTGCTCGAATATTCGAGGGACTCCCAGAAAAACATCATACACGTTTCTTGTTGTTCCTAGATTCAGAACAAATCGCTGAACTGATTCAAGAACTTGAAAAAGTACATCAATTAAAGATTCTTAGTAAATTAGGAATTGAGAAATCCGGCCATGTAATGGATTTAATGGATAATGATGATCTAGCTTCATTGTTAGAGAACCTATCCCCTGAAAAAATTGAAGAACTTCTTTCAGGTATGAAACAAGAAGAATCTAAAATCGTTCAAAATATCATGAATTATCCCCCGGAAACGGCAGGACGAATAATGACGAACCGTTTTGTATGGATCCCCCAACATTATACGGTTCGTGAATCAGTTGAAAAGCTTAAAATCTTTGCGGAGTTTTCGGAAACGATTAACTATCTTTATGTAATAGATAACGATAAAAAATTAGTGGGTGTTGTCTCATATCGGGATTTAATAATAAATGATGAATCTGAAAAAATTCAAGATATTATGTACAGCCGGGTTATCTCCGTATTTGCTTATGAAGATCAAGAAGAGGTAGCCGGTGTTATTGAGCGTTATGATTTTTTAGCGATTCCTGTAGTTGAAAAAAATAATGAGTTATTAGGAATTGTAACCGTTGATGACATCATTGATGTTGTCATTAAGGAAGCGAATGAAGATATTGAAAAACTATCGGCATCTGGTAAATCCATAGATTTTGACACGAAGGCGCACGTGGCCGCATATCGTCGGCTACCCTGGCTTATTTTACTGTTATTTATCGGATTAGTGTCTGGAACCATTATAAGCGGCTTTGAAGAAACATTGTCCCAAAGTTGTTGCACTTGCCTTCTTTATGCCGATGATTGCTGGGATGACTGGAAATACAGGTACTCAATCTTTAGCTGTTGTTGTAAGAGGCCTGATTACTAGTGACACGGATAAGGGAGTGGTTACCAGACTTATTATACGAGAGCTTAAAGTTGGATTGATAATAGGTGTTACCTGTGGAATTTTAATTTCCATCATAGCTTATGTTTGGCAGGGTAATCCCGTTCTGGGATTAGTGGTTGGAAGTTCATTAGTCATGACTCTGATTATTGGGACTTTAGCTGGGACCATTATTCCTCTGATATTATATAAATTCAACATAGATCCTGCAGTTGCTTCGGGTCCATTAATTACAACACTAAATGACATACTCTCGTTACTTATTTACTTTGGAATTGCCACAATGTTCATTTCAAAATTGATGTAGACTATCCACGAGTTAGTTTCTTAAACCAGTTCATAAGAAGAAGGGGCGGTACCCCTGTCAAGTGTACAATAAAAAAGAGTATTTCAAGCTGCGGCCTTTTCTCAGTATTCAATAGGGAAAAGGCCGTTGAATTTTTCTTGGAAGAGATCCATGTATTGTAGAATTCCGTATATGAGAAGCAGCTCTCTATGTCATCCAAGTTTAATCAGGAACTCAAAGGTTATTAACCATGCCTTTGTTCATTCAGCCATTATGCTCATGACCTTTATATGAATGAAAAACATGGGACATAATAGGTCATAGCAAGTTTAGGATATCCATTAAAGGCTACATAAAGAGTGTTATGGAAGCAATAGACAGTCATATTCTTCTTTGACCTGCGAACTTTATCAGTGATACGCTTCTTTTCGAAATTACGTATTCAAAACCAAGGAGGAACGAATGATGACACAAACCAAACAACAAATAATCACCCTGGCAAACCGTCCAAAAGGTATGCCTTCGAAAGGGGATTTTAACTTTGTTGAGAGTGAAGTTCCCAAACCAAAAGATAATGAGATTTTAGTACGGACGCTATATTTATCCGTCGATCCATACATGCGTGGAAGAATGCAGGAGACCAAATCATATATTGCTCCATTTGAATTGAATAAGGTCATCACGGGTGGCGTTGTTGCTGAAGTTGTAGAGTCCAAATCGAATTCCTTCAAACAAGGGGATGTCGTTGTTGGGAATATCGACTGGGCCGAATATACAGTTGTCACTGAAAAGGAAATCCGCGTGATTGATCCCAAGGTGGCTCCGGTCACAACTCATTTAGGGATTCTTGGAATGACCGGTTTAACAGCTTACTTTGGATTGCTTGATATCGGTAAGCCACAAGAAGGTGAAACTGTAGTGGTTTCCGGGGCAGCTGGTGCTGTTGGTTCAGTAGTTGGACAAATCGCTAAGATTAAAGGTGCGAAAGTTGTTGGCATCGCAGGCTCAGATGAAAAACTTGAGTACTTAACGAAAGAGCTCGGATTTGATAGTGCCGTAAATTATAAAAAGGATAGTTTTACGGCAGATTTAGCTAATGCTGTTCCTGATGGAGTCGATGTTTATTTCGATAATGTAGGCGGCGAGGTGTCCGATGCTGTTTTCACATTATTGAATCCGAATGCCCGAATTCCATTATGCGGAGCGATCTCCTCGTATAATGCAGAAGGAAAAGATCTAGGACCGCGCCTGCAATCGGCGATGATCAAAACGAGTGCACTTATGAAAGGCTTCACATTTGGAAATTATGCCGATAGATTCCAAGAGGGTGCGACGGATTTAGGAAAATGGCTCCAAGAAGGAAAGCTGAAGTATGAGGAAACGATTATTGAAGGGTTTGAAAACGTACCAGATGCATTTTTAGGTTTATTTAAAGGAACGAACCTCGGTAAACAGCTTGTGAAAGTAGCGGAACCTGAATTCGCTAAACTATAAGTTTTATGGAAATACGGCAGAGGCAGGCCTTTGTTGTGATTTTTAAGCAGCTTATAATAAAAGCGGCCTTTTTTCGATATTCAATCGGGGAAAGGCCGTTTTCCTTTTCAAGTTAAAGATATAATGCCGGGTTGAGTTTCTCTGATCGGCCAGTACCTTAAGAGGGGGAGCTCGCTCAATTGCAGTAAGTTTTTGAAACCATGGCGATAACGGCAGATATAGGTCGATCAAAGAATCTCTTGAAATATCCAGGGGATTTTGGATTTTCAGAAAGCATTTTTAGCGGAGAAGCATATGGCATCAATCTTATCTATTCGAGGAGCCCTTTTTTGAACCATTCGTTAAATGGAGTGGTTCACTCTTGTATGAAAAGGATGAAATTGGAATGTTTGTAGAAAACTCTGTAAAAATGGCAATTTTCATTATAAAATGTAAATACATAGAGAAAGGTGATGAACCATGTCAAACGTTGCTAAATTTCGTGATTTTTTAACCAGTGAGAAAATCTATATGAATGAGTTGAATGAAGATGGCACCACCTTTTTTAGAGCTGAGCAAAAGTTAAAGGACGGGTGGAAGGTCCTTTTAGTATTTGCATTCAATGAAGATGAAAATGTGGCGGACTTATTTTGCTTTAATGTCGCCGAGTTGAAGAATCCTGATAAGAAGCAGGATGTACATACACTGTTGAATGAATATAATGCTAATTTTAGGTATTCAAAGCTTTATGAAGAAAATGGGACGATTTCCATTAGGTATTCATACTCCATCGAGGGGGATATCGTACCGGATCTCGCGTTCAGGAAGTTAATCATGCTGCTTGAGACGGCACAGCAGGTTTATCCGCGGTTAATGGAAGTCATATGGTCATAACATAATATAGGATGAAAAAGTTCTCTGAATCAGGGGACTTTTTAACATCTTTACTAAAGTGAATGAATATATTATCGTTACAATCCATTAATTTATATTTTTTTAAAAAGAACTATTGCATTTTTTCACATTAAACTATATAATTAATTTTGTTGGTAATTCGACAAAGTTCTACAAGGATTTTGCGGGTGTAGTTTAGTGGTAAAACCTCAGCCTTCCAAGCTGATGATGAGGGTTCGATTCCCTTCACCCGCTCCAATACATACTCATAACGTAGGGTTTCGTTACCTGGAGAACGAAGCTTTGCGTTTAAATATTATAACTAGGATTCTACTGTTTACAGTGGAATTTTTTTATTGTCCAAAATTACCTGTATCCAGAAGGGTGGCTATTTTGATGCAGCACACTCTTGTTCAAAGTGATTAACTACGGTAGTAGAATCAGTTTGAACAAGAGTGTGCTTTTTTTGTCCAAATAAACGTTTATTGAGACGGTGCTTCATTGAATAAAAGGTATTTAAGGGAATATTTGTAATGCGATTACCCAATCTTGTAGTATTGATAATGAGAGTAAATATATTTCATGTTTTCGCGTAAATCCTGATCCTTTAATGGTTAGAGGAGAATTTCGGGAAGTTTGTTCAATGGATCCATTTTGAATTGTGAATATGGAGGGGGAAGCGAAAATGTCACTACTTTTAGAACCAATAGGTTTAATCCAAAATAATAGAGTTAATTTGGAAGATGATTATTGGGGAGAAGTAATTTCCGAGATAATTATGGATGGATCCAAATTCAAAGAAGATTGCCTGTTTGGATTAGAACAATTTTCACATATTGAAGTCATATTTTATATGAATAAAGTGGAACCTGACAAAATTCAGTTCAATGCTAGGCATCCAAGAAATCGAACTGATTGGCCAAAGGTAGGTATCTTTTCTCAAAGGGCCAAAGCAAGGCCAAATCAGCTTGGTGTATCAAGATGTGAATTGTTAAAAGTAGAGGGTCTAAAGATAACTGTGAGGGCTTTGGATGCCATTGATGGAACGCCAGTATTGGATATTAAACCTTATATGTCTGAATTTGGCCCGATTGGCCAAGTGAAACAACCCAATTGGTCAAAAGAGGTAATGAAAAACTATTATAGTAATGGTTAACAAAATGAGCAGCAATAAAAAAATCGTGCATATTTTTTTATTGCTGCTCATTTTTTCTTATTTGGTAATGGTATGAAATTAATTTCAAGTAGCTATTTCAATCATTCTTATATGCTCTTCCATTCAGGAATCATAATACTCCTTTTTCGGGGACGAGAGGGTTAATAAAAGGATACTAGCTAGTTCCTTGGAATTATGAAAAGACCCCTTCCGATTGTGGAAAGGGTTTATTTCCGTTCAATTTTGATTATCCTTCTACAATCGAGTAAGTCCCTTCACCACCGTGGATTTCAAGGAACATGTCCATCAAAGATTTCGTTAGCTGATGGGCTTCAGTGATTGGAGTCTTGGGTTGTAAATAAATGATTTGGATGGCCCTTTTCGTCTCTTCGGTGACTTTCGTTCGTTCTGAATCAACGTATGGACTTCCGAATGCACCATCATGATCGGCTGATGTAATCATATTTTCCATGGAATTCAAGCGGCCGTTCAAACCGTCATAACCATCTGTTCCCTCGCCAATCTTAATCGAGATGTCACCCGCTAATTTATCCGCATCATAAATGCCGATAGGAACTTCATATAAAAGGGAGAAGAAGTTATTCAAATCGATGGCTGAATGGATGGGTGTCAAGTAATTCTGTTTTTTAACGCGGCGGTAAAGGGCTTCCACGGATGGGCGATACCGTGACGGGTTGGTTCCTGTGGTCTTGAAAATTTCTCGCCACTCTTTAATGCCGGAAAAGTCGGTCAACTCCTTTTCTTCAAGGTCGAAAAAAAGAGCCTCCTGAAATAATTGAAGTCTTCCTTTCACCATTTGGGGGGAGGGACCTACTTCGATGTTTTCATATGTAATGATCCCAACTTTGAATTCAGGGATTTTGCTGCTAAGATTAGCCGATATGGTAATTTCCAAGACGTTACACCTCCAAAAATGATTGGAATTAGTTTATCATAGATAGCAATGGTTTGAAATGAATACAAGCTTCGATGGGAATACTGAATGAACGTAGGTGATTAATATGGATATGAATACATTCAAGCAAGAAGTGATTTTATATAGTAAAGAGATCGGCATCGATAAAATCGGGTTTACATCGGCCACGGCGTTTACCGAATTGAAAGGTCGGCTGGTACGTCAACAGGAACTGGATTATCAGTCAGGGTTTGAAGAAGCAGATATAGAAAAAAGAGTCAGGCCTGAATTGATATTCGATAAACCGCAATCCATCATTTCGATTGCGCTTGCGTATCCTTCGAAATTGAAGGATGCTCCGCAAAGTACAAAAGGTGAGCGGCGCGGGATTTTTTGTCGGGCTTCGTGGGGAACGGATTACCATGCCGTCCTTCGGAATAAATTGCAGTTACTTGAGGATTTCATTAAAGATAAAGTGCCGGGGGCAGTGGCGAAGTCAATGGTTGATACGGGCGAATTATCAGATCGGGCTGTTGCTGAGCGGGCAGGAATTGGCTGGAGTGCAAAAAACAGTATGATCATCACTCCGGAATACGGGTCTTATGTCTACTTGGGAGACATGATCACCAACCTGCCATTTGAACCGGATCAACCGATGGAAGATCAATGCGGGACATGCAATAAATGTGTCGATGTTTGCCCGACAGGTGCGCTCGTTCAGGGTGGTCAGCTGAATTCCAAGCGTTGCATTGCGTTCTTAACGCAGACAAAGGGTTTCCTACCGGATGAGTTCAGGACGAAAATAGGCAATCGTTTGTATGGATGTGATACATGTCAGACCGTATGCCCCAAAAACAAAGGAATGGATTTTCATCTTCATGAAGAGATGGAACCCGACCCCGAGTTAGCGAAACCGCTGTTGAAACCTCTGCTTACGATTTCAAATCGGGAATTCAAAGAGACATACGGCCATGTATCTGGCTCTTGGCGCGGTAAAAAACCAATCCAGCGAAATGCCATTTTAGCATTGGCCCACTTCAAAGATGAAACGGCATTGCCTGAATTGATCCAGGTCATGAAGGATGATCCGCGGCCCGTCATACGGGGAACGGCAGCCTGGGCAGTTGGTAAAATTGGTCGGGAGCAGGCGGTTTCCCATACTGGAAGAAGCACGAATGAAGGAAACGGATGAAGAGGTACTGGCGGAAATAGAAAAAGGACTTCGGTTTACCTTGGAAACAAAATGATATGTAAGACGTAGCAGCCCCGTTAATATTAATGGGGCTGCTTTTTTGCTTAAGATATTCCGAGTTCTTTCAAGGAAACCTTCTATATATTTATAAGATTAGAAAGGGTTGAAACCCTACATTTTATGAAGTTGTGTTTTTGTCCATGCCCTTATACATACACATTAGCATAGATGGTAAGAAGGAGGGCATGAACTTGAGGAATCAATTGCAACGCCTTTTACAAGAAAGAGTGGAGTTTTATACTTCCGATAATCAGGAACGGAGTGAAAGGAAGTTACATCTGAAAAAGGATTTGATGAGGAACCGTGCTGCGGAAATTGTTCGGGTGAATGCTGCAGGCAAGGTTCATTCGAAGAGAAAGGAAGACATGGATACTGTCCTGACTTATCATGTGCACCTGCAATATTTATTGAAACAGGAGGATTCATTTTATATAGAAGAAGAAATGGAAGAACGGGAGGCTCGGTTTCGAAATGGGTATATAGTGGATGAACGTGAGCTGTTTCCCACCATTGAAACGGAAGAGGTACCGCCAGAATCTGATCCAGGTGCAGATCGTCTCGCATATAAGTACGATCGGATGAAGGCCGTCCAATATGCCGAGCGTTGGTGGAACGAATTCAATCCTGCTTATAATAAATTCACTGATGATTGTACGAATTACATTTCACAATGTTTACATGCGGGAGGAATCCCGATGTGGGGGGCGCCGAACAAAAATAAGGGCTGGTGGATAAGAGGGAAAAGCTGGAGTTACACATGGACGACGGCCCATTCTTTATATCATCTGCTTAAAGCCGGGAATGCCATCAGGACAAAGCAGGTGAAGACGGCCAAGGAATTGAATTTGGGTGATATCCTCTGTATAGATTTCGAAGGGGATGGGCGGTTTGATCATAACTTGATCGTTACGGCGAAGGATCAGGATGGGATGCCGCTTGTGAATGCCCATACGATGAACAGCCGTCACCGGTATTGGACGTATGAGGATTCGACTAGGTATACACCGAATATCGTTTATAAATTCTTTGCGATGTTGGATGGAAGATGATTGGTTTTTAGTCTTTTTTGTTTAATGCTATAATTAAGGTGAAGTTTAAACTAGAGGTGAAAATGAAGTGTCAATACATGTAGTTTTATATCAACCACAGATTCCAGCAAATACAGGCAATATCGCAAGAACATGTGCAGGGACGGATACGTCTTTACATCTCATTCGTCCGCTCGGTTTCTCAACGGATGACAAACAGCTCAAAAGGGCCGGGCTCGATTACTGGGAGAATGTAAAGATCCATTATTATGATTCGTTGGAAGAGTTCTATGAAAAGAATGCCGGCGGTGAATTTTATTACTTAACGAAATTCGGGGAGCAGCCGCATTCCAGCTTCGATTACAGTGATCAAGACAGTGAGATATACTTCATTTTTGGCCGTGAAACGACAGGTCTCCCGAAAGAGCTGATCCAGGAAAATGTGGATAGGTGCCTAAGGATTCCAATGACGGATAAAGTACGTTCCCTTAATCTTTCGAACACGGCTGCCATCTTGGTTTATGAAGCATTGAGACAGCAAAATTACCGTGAATTGGATTTGAAAACAAAAGATTGAGTTTCATCACTGCATACTGTCATCGGGGTAGATTCAGCCCCGATGATGGTTGTTTCACTTTACATATTGAATAGGGGTGGGAGCTTTGAATCATATTATTGAGAAGATTTTAGATCACCGTTCCATTCGTTCTTTTGAGGACAAGCTATTGTCTGAGGAGCAAATCAATACGATTGTGGAATGTGCCCAGGCTGCATCGACTTCAAGTTACATTCAAGCGTATTCAATCATAGGGGTATCCGATCCGGAAAAGAAAGCCAAGCTTGCTGAACTTGCCGGACCACAATCTTATGTAGAGAAGAATGGGCATCTATTCGTCTTTTGTGCTGATTTATATCGTCAGGATATGGTTTCCGAAATGGAAAACACGGACCTGACTGAATCGATTGAAAGTACGGAGAAATTCATGGTTGCCTGTATTGATGCTGCTCTAGCGGCTCAAAATGCAGCGCTGGCCGCAGAATCGATGGATCTTGGCATTTGCTATATCGGCGGGATCCGCAATAATCTCCCGGAAGTGTCAGAGATTTTGAATATACCTCATCGGGTCATTCCGTTATTCGCCCTAGTGGTCGGATATCCGAAAAACCGTTCTGATAAAAAGCCGCGTTTGCCGCAGTCCAATATCTATCATGAAAATGGATATCAGGAGGATAAGCAGGAATACATCGGACAGCTTGAAGAGTATAATGAAACGATCTCGAGTTATTACGAGCGTCGGACTAAAGGTAAACGAAAAGACACCTGGACCGAGCAAATGGCTGCCATGCTTGGAAAGAAAAGCAGATTATACATGAAAGATTATGTGGAGAAGCAAGGGTTTAAGAAACATTGATCGATGAAATGACCTTTTAGGAGTATTCTTTCCGTTCCCATAAGGGACATTTATCAAAATCCTGAACATGAGCCAAACAATAAAGATCCCGGAAATATTTCCGGGATCTTTATTGTTTTCATTTGTCGCTAAAAACGGGTTCAGCTCAATAATCCTATCAGAATTGCTCCTTATATACCCATGAAATAACTATTGACAATATATTTAGATAGAATTATAGTAAATAAGTAATGGATAATGATAATCATTTTCATTTGAGTTTTTACTTACCTATTTTTCAATAAATGGAGGTTAAAAAATGGTTCGCCTATATACAGAGAATTTAAATATTGGTTATGGTGAACGTTTGATTGTAAAAGATCTCAGTGTGGAAATTCCAGATAAAAAAATCACAACGATCATCGGTTCAAATGGATGTGGGAAATCCACACTTTTGAAAGCGATCACCCGGATCATTCCAAATCAATCAGGTATGGTTGTTTTAGATGGGATGAATATCTCAAAAGAGAGCACTAAGATCCTTGCAAGAAAAATGGCCATACTTCCGCAGACACCCGAGAGTGCAAGCGGATTGACAGTTGGCGAGCTCGTATCATATGGGCGCTTTCCCTATCAAAAAGGTTTTGGGCGTCTAACCCAAAAAGACTATGATGTGATTGATTGGGCACTTGAAGTGACCGGCACGAAAGACTTTAAGTTCCGTCCGGTGGATGCTCTCTCAGGAGGTCAGCGCCAGCGTGTTTGGATTGCCATGGCCCTTGCCCAGGAAACGGAAATCATCTTCCTTGATGAGCCGACCACCTATTTGGATATGGCGCATCAGCTAGAGGTTTTAGAACTCTTACAGAGGCTGAATGTAGAACAGGAACGTACGATTGTCATGGTTCTTCATGATTTAAACCAAGCTGCTCGCTTTGCCGACTATATCATTGCCTTAAAAGACGGGGAAATAGTCAAAGCGGGAGATTGTGAAGAAGTCATCACTCATGAAGTGTTAAAGGAAGTCTTCCATATTGATGCGGTTATCGGACGAGATCAACGAACGAACAAACCAATGTGCAGTACATACAATTTACTAAAAGGAGATTTGAAAACAAATGAAAAAGATAATGATCCCGTTTATACTGCTGTTAGTGTTAATTATTAGTGCTTGTGGTAACGAGGCAACCGAAAAAGAAAAAAGCTCCACTTCCAAAAAGGAAAAATCAGGCACCATCACTTACCAATCTGAAAATGGCCCTGTTGAAGTTCCGGCAGATCCAAAGCGTGTTGTCGTTCTATCTACTTTCGCAGGTAACGTAATGGCTTTGGATGTTAACCTTGTAGGGGTTGATTCCTGGTCTAAAATGAACCCGAATTTTAAAGAATTAAAAGATGTCGAAGAAGTGACTGACGAAAACCTGGAAAAGATCATCGAGTTGGATCCGGATTTAATCATTGGTTTATCAACGATTAAAAATGTCGATAAGTTAAGTGAAATTGCCCCAACCGTAACGTATACATACGGAAAAGTGGACTATTTAACACAGCACATAGAAATTGGTAAGCTTTTGAATAAAGAAAAAGAAGCCCAAACTTGGGTGGATGATTTCAAAAAACGTGCAAAAGCGACCGGTGAAGACATTAAAGCTAAAATCGGTGAAGATACTACCGTTTCGGTATTCGAAAAGTTTGACAAACAGTTCTATGTATTTGGCGATAATTGGGGTCGTGGAACGGAAATCCTTTATCAGGAAATGAAATTGGCCATGCCTGAAAAAGTAAAAGAAGCGGCGTTGAAAGATGGTTACTTCGCTTTATCTTTAGAAGTTCTGGCAGACTATGCTGGTGATTATGTGATTTTGAGTAATAATAAAGATGAGGACAATTCATTCCAACAAACAGATACGTATAAAAACATTCCTGCTGTAAAAAACAATCAACTCTTTGAAGCTAATGCGAAAGAATTCTACTTCAATGATCCTATAACATTAGAATACCAATTAGACTTCTTTTCAAAAAGTTTTCTTGGAAAATAATACAGCGAGGGAGAGGGATACCAATTCCTCTCCTTTTATTCTATAAAAAAAGAGATGAGAGAGACAGATGACTAATGAAAATCAACGTTTCATCCCATTTATATGTAAACTGATGATAGGGATTGCTGTATTCATAGGCATGTTCATTATTTCCATGGCATTTGGTGCGGCTGATGTTACCGTAAGAGATGTCTGGCAAGCACTGACATCGAATGCTACCGGTGAAAAGATTTCAATCATTCGGGAAATCCGGTTCCCTCGTGAAGTGGGGGCAATCTTTGTTGGTGCAGCACTTGCCGTTTCTGGTGCCATCATGCAGGGGATGACTAGGAATCCACTTGCCGATCCGGGGTTGCTTGGATTGACGGCAGGAGCCAATGCGGGTCTGGCCATTACTTTGGCATTTATTCCAACAGCTAATAACTTAGGGATCATGACTGCGTGTTTTATAGGTTCCGCTGTGGGGGCAACCATGGTTTTCGGGATAGGTGCGATGAAAAAGGGAGGATTTTCTCCTTTACGGATCGTATTGGCTGGTGCAGCAGTCTCTGCATTCCTATTTGCCGTTTCGGAAGGTGTCGGGATTTATTTCAAAGTATCAAAAGATGTTTCAATGTGGACTGCAGGCGGGAATATCGGAACATCATGGGATCAGCTTCGTGTAATCGTCCCGTTCATTTTAATAGGCATCCTGATCTCCTTTCTCTTTTCCAGACAGCTCACCATACTTAGCTTAAGTGAAGAGGTGGCGGTAGGATTAGGTCAAAAGACAACACAAATAAAGGCGGTACTCTTCGTAGTCATCATTCTCCTGGCTGGTGCTGCCGTTGCGCTTGTTGGGAATATGGTATTCATCGGGTTAATGGTTCCCCATATGGTTCGGGCTATCGTGGGTACGGATTATCGATTCATCCTGCCTATGTCCGCGATTTTAGGGGCCACTTTCATGTTGCTTGCCGATACGATCGGACGTACTATCAATTCTCCATATGAAACGCCTGTGGTAGCGGTTATTGCGATGATAGGTTTACCTTTCTTCCTCCTAATCGTGCGTAAAGGAGGTAAAGCATTTTCATGATCCAGTCAGCATTAGTCAAAAAACAGCGATGGATATTAGGTGCATTATCCGCACTCATTATCATTACGATCATTATTGGGACGTGTTCGGGATATTCGAATCTTTCTCTTGGGCGACTGATTCCTACGCTTTTCGGGCAAGGGACGTTTAAAGAGGAATTCATATTATTTTCCGTCCGATTACCAAGAATCATCATTACCCTTTTAGCAGGTATGGCCCTTGCACTGTCGGGAGCCATTCTACAGGGAATCACACGCAATGATTTAGCCGATCCCGGAATCATCGGAATCAACTCAGGAGCTGGTGTAGCCATTGCCGCTTTCTTTCTGTTTTTCCCGATTGACGCAGGTTCATTTGTTTATATGATTCCACTTGTCGCTTTCATCGGCGCGTTACTGACGGCCTGTTTAATATATATACTCTCATTTAAGAGAAGGGTCGGTCTTGAACCAGTTCGGTTAGTGCTGATCGGGGTTGGTTTTTCAATGGCGCTTTCAGGCCTGATGATTGTCCTCATTTCATCGGCGGAACGGGCAAAAGTCGATTTCATCGCAAAATGGTTGGCGGGGAATATTTGGGGCACGGATTGGCCCTTCATTTGGGCGGTTCTACCATGGTTAATCGTCCTTATCCCATTCACTTTATATAAAGCAAATCGGTTGAATCTGCTTGGTTTAAGTGAACCGGTCGCAATTGGAGTGGGTGTATCGATTGAAAAGGAACGGATCGTATTGCTAATAACTGCTGTCGCACTGGCCGCAGCTGCCGTTTCCGTTACAGGCGGAATTGCATTCATTGGACTCATGGCTCCGCATATAGCAAAATCATTGGTAGGACCTCGAAATCAATTATTCATTCCAGTTGCCATTTTAATCGGTGGATGGCTATTGTTGCTTGCCGATACGATAGGCCGTAATATAATTGAACCCGAAGGGATTCCTGCAGGTATCATGGTTGCATTGATCGGTGCTCCTTATTTCATGTATTTATTGCTGAAAAAATAAGAACGTAGCTAAAATCCCTTGAAATTTTTCAGGGGATTTTATGCTTTTTGAGTACTTCCGTAGTTTTTTTTGTGATTATTCATGGATTATCTATATCTAATTATTTCATCTGGATTCAAGCGTTTCGCTTCGAAATAAAATACTTGAATAAACTTTTTTGTATTTACTCGGGTAGGAGTAAGAAGTATTGTAGAATCATTTTGCAGTTCTTTCATCTTTTGGCGAACGACTGTGAAATCAAAAAATTTAGAAGCGTAATTTTCAAACTTTGGATTTGAAAAATCCGTTAAACCGAGCGAAGCAAAATGATTTAACGATTGGTTGATGGTTCTGCGTATTCGCTGTTCGGCAGCTTTAATTTCACGATTAATATCAGCCTGCACAGCTGATGTTCCGAGCTTTTTCTTTGTGATTTCCACAAAGATATCTTTAAGGGTCGGGAAATGCTGTTTAAAAGTAAAAGTCCGTTCATACATAAATAAATATTGAAGCATTTCCATTAAATCTTTTGCCCCATTTTCTCCAACTATTCCTAATTCCGATAAAAGAAATTCGCCCACTTCTTTTATACTGTTCTCATTGAAATTATTTGATTTAGCAACTTTTGGCTGTTCAAAACTCAATACACTATTTAAAGAGGCTTGGATATTAGTGATCGATCTTTCCAAATGGATACGTTCCATAACTTTTCGAATGACTGTTAATATTTCAATACGATTGATTGGTTTAGTAATATAATAATCAATTCCGAGCGAGTATGCTTCACCAATTAGCTCCTTGGATTCAACCTGTGAAATCATTATTATTTTTCCGTTAAATGTATTTTTTATATGACGGAGTGTCTCAATGCCATCTCGAATGGGCATTAATAAATCAATGAATAATATATCAATTTGTTTTAAATTCAAAATATGTCCTTCTAATAAACTTCCATCTTCCGCTTCCTCCACCACTTCTCCTAAATCTTCGTTCTCAATGATTTGGCTTAAGTTTGAACGTATAGCACAATCGTCATCTGTAATAAAAAAACGCATGAAATCATCCTCTCTGAATCAACTTATGAATTGGTAACTTTATTGAAAAAAGGGCCCCGTTAAGCTTATTTTCAAATAGGATGTCCCCCCCCAGTTCTTTCACGACTTCATTAACATATGAGAGTCCAATCCCTGTTGAAGGTGTTCCGTATTGATCATATTTTGAAGTGAATCCAGGTTTAAATATAACGGTCTGATATTTTTGAGGGATACCAGGTCCATTATCAGCCACTTTAAATTCTACATTGTCGCAAATTTCACACAAACTTAAACGAATGATTCCCTTTTCTTTAATTGCTTCCACTGCATTAGCGACTAAATTATTGAAAAGAGATAATACGGTATATACATGATAATGTGAATGATTATTTCCATCCAATGAGTATTCAAATTGAATATCCTTTCCAAGTGATAAGGCATATTTTTCATTAATTCGGATAATTAAATGAAAGAGTTCAGCAGCATTCATATAATCTTTAAAACTCTCATTGGAGATCAATTTAGATAGACCAGCAAAAATTCGTTGATTATCCTTCTTAACTTCATGCATTTCACCCGCGATACGCAAAGCCTTTTGACTATATTGCTGTGCAGGAACATCAGGTTGCTTTTCCCTTTTTTCCAGTTCTTTTAAATCACGATACAAATCATACGATTTCTTTGTAATATTCTCTGCATTTTTTAATGTTTTTTTTAAATGAATCGTTTCCTCATATAAATTTGAAATGAGCATCAGCATATGTTCATTTTGTTTTCTGATTTGCTTTTCTCGTGATTGTGCTTCATAAAGTTTCATCATATTAAAAAAGCTTAAAACGATAAAACTGTGGCCGAATGCGATCACGATCATCTCATTTAGTGAACCTAACGTAATCGTTGTTTCTAATACAATATATTGAAAGAATAATTCTACAGAGTCGGACAATATTTCGATAATGAGACCAATAAACCCAATAACTAAAGATCGGTTTTGAAAGCGGTGTATTTTCACTAAAGAAAAAAGAAAGGAATAGGTGAAATAAAAGAAAAAACTAGGATATTGGACTTGGAAAGAAGAAGTCCAGGAAAAATTATCATGCATGAAAAAGTCTATTAGGATTCGAAATACCACGACCATTGTTCCTGTCAAGATGCCTGAAAAAATGGCAGGTGTTTTCTGTAATAATAGTAAAAAGAAGAAAAGTGCAGGCGGACCAAAACTTATTCGAAACGTTTCATTTAAAGGATAAAAACTCAATTCGCCTGCTAATGGTACTGTTAACAACATCAGAACAAGGATATTGACCTCTTTTTTCATTAACGTACTGAGATTCAAGTCGTCACCTCCCAATTTGTTTAAAAAATCAGTATACAGTTTCATCGGCTTCAATACAACGCTTACTTTGTTCCTGATTAAACGGCTTAGTACCAATTATGGCAAAACCAATCTGTTTTTCTATCAACAAATAATGGTAACAGTTGATGTGAATTAATCACGTTTTTTTTGTGGATTTTTATTTTTTAGAATTTGTAGGTTTTCGTATGTTTATGTAGTTCCCATTTTAAAATTAAAGGTAGATAGAAATATTTTGAAAGCGCTTAACGATTTTCATTGTGTTTTCAGCAAATCCAATAAAGTAAGCACAAACAACTAATGAGGTGGAAGAATGTGATTGAAGAATTGTCAAAAGAGTATGACATTCACGTTAATAGCCAAAAGCAAGCCTGCTTAGATGAATGGGTGGCACACTACAGATCCTATGCAACAGAAGGACAAACCGCCAATTATATACCGGCATTGAGTAATATACACTTATCGCAATTAGGTATCTGCATACTAGAGCCAGGTGGAACAATGATGAAGTCAGGGGATTGTGAAGTCCCTTTCACGTTGCAAAGTATTTCAAAAGTGCTTAGCTTTATAGCCGCATGCTTGGGTTGCGGCATTTCTTATGTTTTAGAGAGGGTCGATGTGGAACCAACTGGGGATGCTTTCAATTCAATTATTCGTTTAGAAATGCATAAGCCGGGAAAACCGTTTAATCCTATGATAAATGCTGGAGCGATTACTATAGCGTCGCTTCTTCCAGGGGATTCTTCACAAAAAAAATTGGAATTTCTCTATGCATTATTTGAAAATTTGTTAGGGAAGCGCCCGACCATCAATGAGGAAGTGTATCAATCTGAGTGGCAAACCTCTCATAGAAATAGAGCTTTAGCTCACTATTTAAAAGAGGCGAATTATTTAGAATCGGATGTTGAGGAAGCTTTGGAGGTTTACCTGAAGCAATGTTCCATAGAAGTGACCACGGAAGACATAGCCCTGTTTGGATTGATTCTTGCACAAGATGGATACCATCCTATTCGTAAAGAACAAGTTCTCCCTAAAAAAGTGGCAAAACTAGCCAAAGCATTAATGCTTACTTGTGGAATGTACAATGCCTCGGGGAAATTTGCGGCTTTTGTTGGGGTGCCAGCCAAAAGTGGAGTATCTGGTGGGATTATGGCGTTAGTTCCTCCAAATGCCAGAAGCGGACTGCCTTTTCAAGATGGATGTGGTATTGGTATTTATGGACCGGCCATAGATGAATATGGGAATAGCGTAACAGGTAGTTTGTTATTGAAACAAATGGCACAAGAATGGGATCTAAGTATTTTCTGAAAGTAAAGAAAATTTTGTTCTTATAAAAAATCAATATAGGGTACCATCCTAAAGATTTCCCTATCAATTCACTAAACCATAACAAGAGGTGATGTAATGCAGTAAGAGAAATCATTAATCTTGTTACTTTTAAACGTAAGGAATAATTTTGGAAAGCATGGTGATAAACATATGAATAATTTGCAGCGAAAGATGGGAACGTTTTCGTTAACGATGGTGGGACTCGGCTCTATTATTGGCTCAGGTTGGTTATTCGGAGCTTGGAGAGCGGCACAAATTGCAGGACCAGCAGCCATTATCTCTTGGATTATCGGGATGGTCGTCATTTTATTTATCGCACTTTCTTACAGTGAATTAGGGGCAATGTTTCCTGAAGCTGGGGGAATGGTAAAGTATACGCAGTACTCTCATGGTTCGTTTTTAGGGTTTCTTGCAGGTTGGGCAAACTGGATTGCAATCGTTTCCGTAATTCCGGTTGAAGCGATTGCTTCTGTTCAATATATGAGCTCATGGCCATGGGAATGGGCACAGTGGACACATGGTTTAGTGGAAAATGGAAGTCTTACTGGGGGAGGCTTGGCAATTGCCTCTGCATTATTGATCGTCTACTTTTTATTAAATTACTGGACAGTTAGTTTGTTTTCGAAAGCTAATTCATTTATTACAGTCTTTAAGGTTATTATACCTGGACTTACGATTGGATCACTTTTATTTGCCGGTTTTCATGCATCCAATTTTACGTCTGCAGGAAGTATAGCACCTAATGGTTGGGCAAGTGTACTCACTGCTGTAGCAACCTCTGGTATTATCTTTGCATTTAACGGTTTTCAAAGTCCAATTAATATGGCAGGTGAGGCAAAGAATCCTGGACGTTCGATCCCAATTGCAGTAATTGGTTCCATATTAATTGCAACGGTCATCTACGTTTTATTACAGGTTGCGTTTATTGGAGCCGTTGATCCGTCTATGATTGTGAACGGATGGCAACATTTGAATTTCAATTCACCGTTTGCTGACTTAGCTATTGTTTTAGGCATAAACTGGTTAGTTATTTTACTATATGTGGATGCTTTTATTTCTCCTTCGGGGACGGGAATAACATACACGGCGACAACGTCACGAATGCTTTATGGAATGGAAAAGAATAAATATTTACCAAGCGTGTTTGGAAAACTACATCCTCTTTATGGTATCCCTCGTCAAGCCATGTTTTTAAATCTAGGCGTATCGTTCTTATTTTTATTCATGTTTAGAGGCTGGGGTGTACTGGCAGAGGTTATTTCGGTTGCGACTTTAGTCTCTTATATTACGGGTCCAGTTACTGTTATAACATTAAGACGCACAGGTCAGAACTTGTATAGACCATTACGTTTAAAAGGATTAAGTATTATTGCACCACTTGGCTTCGTTTTTGCTTCTTTAGTTCTATATTGGGCAAGATGGCCACTGACAGGACAAGTATTATTTATCATTATGATTGGTCTTCCCGTTTATTTCTATTATCAATCAAAAATAAAATGGAAGGGATTCCGTCAAAACTTTTCAGCAGGGCTTTGGATGGTTGTTTATTTACTCTGTATGATGACCATTTCATACTTAGGCAGTGAAAAGTTTGGCGGACTGAACGTAATTCCATTTGGTTGGGATATGGTCATCATTACATGTTTATCACTAGTGTTCTATAGTTGGGCAATAAAGAGTGGATTCCAAACAGAATATTTGGAACAAGGGCAAAAGGTAAACGACGACTTGAGATCAATGGAGAACGACATCACATCTCAAACGGAAAAAAAGAACGCTGTATAAAATATGAAGGCACTGCCATTGATTTCATGCTTCGATAAGCAGAATTCAATGGCAGTGTTTATTTTTAATCTTTTAAAAAGATATTTAATTACGAAAGTGCTTTTTTCTATTTATATGGATTGGATGCAAAAGGGGACGGCAAATTTTAATTTGCTGTCCCCTTTTTGGAATTTAAGAAAGGCTTTTATATTCTTTATTTCACACCTGGTTTATCGTCATACCCAGCAGTGAAGATAGCGGTTAAAAATGTAATAGCGACTGCAACGATAATAACTGTGCCCATGTTGTGACCTCCCTTTACCCATATTGTCCCACTTAAGTATAGGCTTAGTATACCCTAATTTTTAGCAGGAGTGCACACAATTTTTCTTGTCAGCTGTTTTGTCATCAATTGTTCAATGAATAAGCCTTTTTAGATACAAAAAGAGTGAAGGGGGATTCGAAACAATGCCCGGCGACTTTTTAAAGTCTGACATGTTTGTCAGACTTGGTGCATAGATTTAAGTATTCTCTGAAAGTGACAGGGGGAGGTTCCTTAAATGGATATTTTAAAGAAAATCGAAAAATTTAGAGAAGATGAACAGAAGCTTAAGTGGGAAGGCACCTTCGCAGAGTACTTAGACATCTTGAAAGAAACACCATTGGTTGCACAATCTGCTCATTCACGTGTATACAACATGATCAGAGATGCGGGGATAGAGGAAGTAAATGGATCAAAGAAATACAATTTTTTCAGCGGCCAGTTGTTTGGCCTTGAAGATTCACTGGAAAGACTCATCGAGGAATATTTTCATCCGGCGGCAAAGCGGTTGGATGTACGTAAACGGATCTTGCTTTTGATGGGTCCGGTCTCAGGAGGGAAGTCTACGCTCGTTTCTTTACTGAAGCGTGGACTTGAAAATTATTCGTTAAAAGATACTGGTGCCATCTATGCAATAAAGGGATGCCCGATGCACGAAGATCCACTGCATCTCATCCCACAGTACTTACGGCAGGATTTTTATGAGGAATATGGCATCCGAATTGAAGGTAATCTTTCGCCGCTGAATGTTATGAGGTTAGAACAGGAGTATGGAAGCAGAATTGAAGATGTGATGGTCGAGCGTATTTTCCTTTCGGAGGATAAACGTGTTGGTATTGGAACATTCAGTCCTTCTGACCCTAAGTCACAGGATATTGCTGATTTGACGGGCAGCATCGATTTTTCGACGATTGCCGAATATGGATCCGAATCGGATCCGCGTGCCTACCGTTTTGATGGCGAGCTGAACAAGGCGAACCGCGGGATGATGGAGTTCCAGGAGATGCTGAAATGTGATGAGAAGTTCTTATGGCATTTGCTTTCACTGACTCAGGAAGGAAATTTTAAAGCGGGACGGTTTGCATTGATCAGTGCCGATGAACTTATCGTGGCACATACGAATGAAACGGAATATAAAGCTTTCATTTCCAACAAGAAAAATGAAGCACTGCATTCCCGGATCATTGTCATGCCGATTCCATATAATCTGAAGGTTACAGAGGAAGAAAAGATTTATGAAAAGATGATTCATGAAAGTGATGTTTCCGATGTTCATATAGCTCCGCATACCTTAAGGGTGGCTGCAATCTTCAGCATCATGACCCGCCTTAAGGATCCCAAAAAGGGCGATATAGATTTAGTGAAAAAGATGAGGCTTTATGATGGGGAAAACGTGGAAGGCTTTAATTCCGCTGACATCAATGAATTGAAAAAAGAATATCAGGACGAAGGCATGAGCGGAATCGATCCACGTTATGTGATTAACCGAATTTCCTCAACGATCATTCGTAAGGAAAATCCGTCCATTAATGCATTGGATGTACTTATGTCATTAAAAGCAGGTCTTGACCAACATCCATCCATTACGAACGAACTTCGGGAGCGGTATCTGAATTTCATTTCACTGGCACGTAAAGAATATGATGCCATTGCAAAAAATGAAGTGCAAAAGGCGTTTGTCTATTCATATGAAGAGTCGGCTAAGATCCTCATGGATAATTATCTGGACAATGTCGAAGCATACTGCAATAAATCAAGACTGCGCGATCCTTTGACTGGGGAAGAAATTAACCCGGATGAAAAATTGATGCGCTCGATTGAAGAGCAAATTGGAATTTCCGAGAATGCAAAAAAAGCATTCCGCGAAGAAATATTGATTCGAATTTCTGCATATGCGCGTAAAGGTAAGCGATTCGATTATAATTCACATGATCGTTTACGGGAAGCGATCCAGAAAAAACTATTTGCCGATTTGAAGGATGTAGTTAAGATCACCACTTCAACGAAGACACCAGACGAAAGGCAACTGAAGAAAGTGAACGAAGTCATCACGAGACTTATCGATGAGCACGGATATAATTCCACTTCAGCCAATGATTTGCTGCGCTACGTGGGCAGCTTGTTAAATCGGTAATCCATACTTTTTTGCCCCTGCCCCCTATCGGGCAGGGGTTTACCTACTTTTACGGAAAGTTACTTATATCCTACGAATGAAACAAACGCAACGATTCCATTATAAAAAATGATAGTGCAACAAGGTTTTCAGGAATATGTGTAGAACAGTTATCTATAATCAAAGAAAAACAAGTTGCCTTAGTTAAGAAAAGGGCAGGATTTGGAGTCGATTGAATGGATTATGTTCGTGAAAAATTAATGATTACGACAGAAAGGCTCGTCCTTAGATTATTTCAAACACCCGATGCAGCAGCGGTTGCGACCCTTTGCAATAACAATAATATTTACAAAAATACATTGTACCTACCTTATCCGTATAGTTTAAATGATGCTTTATCCTGGATGGGGCACCATTACGATAATTTTATGGCTGATAAAAATTATGAGTTCGCGGTAACAGACAAGGAAACTGGCGAATTATTTGGAGCAATTGCATTATCGAACAATAAAAGTTTTAACCACGGAGAAATAGCCTATTGGATTGGCGAGCCATATTGGGGAAATGGCTATGCGACAGAGGCAGCACGAGCGATTTTGCAATTTGCTTTTGAAGAAAAGAAACTGCACAAAGTGTTTGCACGATATTTTCTATCGAACCTTGCTTCAGGTAAAGTTATGGAGAAGATTGGTATGAAAAAAGAGGGGATATTAAAGGAACATGTCATAAAAGACAGTAAATATGAGGATTTAGTATATTGCGGGATTATTAATGAAATGATCAATAATTAACATACGAAGTTAAGAAAAGGGGGGTGAATATTACTTACTCGCCATTCGAAAAAAATTTGTATTCGATTTTCATTTCGAAAACGCTTATTAATTGAAGAAAATCAACAATCAAGTTAAACAGGGCCTAAGACAAAAAAATGCCGGGCACTTCTCAATGGATGGGAGCCCGGAGTTTTTTGTTTTCTATTTAGTTACATTCAAACCGTACTGTTCAATAAGTGTGATAAGTTGGTCAGGTGAAAGTTTTTCTTCGCTATGATCAATTTTAATTTCCCCATCATCAACATCGATGATCGCACGTTCCACACCTTCCGTTTTTAAAAGTATGGACTCTAGATTTAATATCGGCCCTTCTGATGTTGCTTCCTTTACATAAAGAGTAGTTGTTTGCATGTTTCTTGCACCTCCTTAGATTGCTCATAATGTCTTATCTATACCCCATCTTTCCATCAGATATGTTACGTTTTGGATTTGGAAATATTGGGTATCAATAAGTAGAGGTGATAAAAATGAGTAAAGAAGAATTGAAAAAGGAGCATGTTCCGGAAAATAGCTCCATGGCGAAGGATTATGAAGAAATGAAAGAACTTGGGAAGCAGATGGAAAATCAAAGGACGAATGAAGAATTGAAACAGTGGGATAAACGCCCCGGTACAGTTCAACATGAAATAGAGGAAGATAAAGATTGACGAATATCATAACCAGAATCATTCTATCTATATAAAAGGGATGCCCAGAAAATTACTGGAGCTCCCTTTTGTTGTTTTCATTGCTTTTTTTGAAATGTACCTTTATGTCTCTGCTGTGCAGATTATGTACCCCAGCCAATCAAAAAAATGAAGCATACAAGAAACCGAAAAGACTGAAAAACATCAGGTCTGTTCGTTTTGATGAAATACCTATTTTGCAGTAACGTTTAGAAAAAATCTTAAAAGGGCCTCTAATGTACATGTCATGACTTGTCTAGTTCGTAGGCAAACATCCATTTTGAATTTTGTTGTAAATTATCCTGCACCGCTGCATAAGATAGAGTAATACTTTTCTTTTAATCCGTTTTTTCGTACAGTATTTTTTCATTGAAAAACCGGAATGATGTGGGCTTTCTCACACTAATTTATTATATGAAGGAATGATGAAAAGCGTGCAAACATTTTTAAGGGGGGAAGAGAATGTCGGAAGAGAATAATCAACAATATGTTATCTCACAGGAAAATTGGACCCTCCATCGGAAAGGCTATGATGATCAACAACGCCATCAGGAAAAGGTGCAGGAAGCCATCAAGAATAATTTACCTGATTTAATTTCAGAAGAAAGCATCGTAATGTCCAATGGCCGGGATGTTATCAAGATTCCCATTCGCTCCTTGGATGAATACAAAATTCGTTATAACTATGATAAAAACAAACATGTAGGGCAAGGCGATGGAGATAGTAAAGTGGGGGACGTGGTTGCAAGGGATGGCTCGCCGTCCGACGCCGGGGCCGGTAAGGGCCAAGGTGCAGGTGACAAGGCAGGTGAGGATTATTATGAAGCCGAAGTGTCAATGATGGAATTGGAGGAAGCCCTGTTCAGCCAGTTGGAACTGCCTAATCTCCAGAAGAAAGAACAGGCAGAGCATACGCTTGAACATATCGAATTCAACGATATCCGCAAGACAGGCTTAATGGGAAATATCGATAAAAAGAAAACGATGATATCTGCTTTCAAACGGAACGCTTTAAGCGGTGACCCGGGTTTTCACCCTATTTATCAGGAAGATTTTAAATTCAAAACCTGGAATGAGATCCAGAAACCTGATTCCAAAGCAGTTGTGCTGGCAATGATGGATACATCCGGTAGTATGGGATTATGGGAAAAATATATGGCTCGAAGCTTTTTCTTTTGGATGAACCGTTTCTTGCGGACAAAATATGAAACGGTAGAAATCGAGTTCATTGCTCATCATACCGAAGCGAAGGTGGTTCCGGAAGAGGATTTCTTTTCAAAAGGGGAAAGCGGCGGTACGATTTGTTCGTCCGTATACCGAAAAGCATTAGAACTTATTGATCATAAATATGACCCTGCGAAGTTTAATATCTATCCGTTTCACTTTTCAGACGGTGATAACCTCACATCTGACAACGTCCGATGCGTTAAGCTTGTTGAAGAACTCATGAAGGTTTCCAATATGTTCGGGTATGGTGAAGTCAATCAATACAATCGTCATTCGACATTGATGACAGCGTATAAGAATATCGATAATGAAAAATTCAGGTACTATATCCTTAAGCAAAAGGCAGACGTTTTCCACGCAATGAAGAGCTTTTTTAAAGACGAGGAAAGTAAGAAGTATGCATGAAAAAGGAAACGTGGAGAGTGATTTTTGTAAATCAATATAGTTGAAGGTGAAAAGGCGTGCGATTTACATTGTGCGTCTTTTTTTCAAAATATTCAGTTCCCTTCAGTATTAAGATTCATAAAGTCGAATTACATATGAAAAGGCCATTGCTCAACAGAAGCAATGGCTTTTTCAAATCCACTATACATAGATCATTCTTTTCGTCATTTCAACAGCACGCTGTCCAAACGCTTTCCCAAGTTCTTCATCATGTTTGGTAATAAGTAGAACATTCAACTGGGTAGGATTCTTACAGTTAAAACGATCCCTGTTAAACCAACAATGATACCAACCCTCAAGGACGATATAACCTTAATTGGAAAATGCAAAAAAACCAAATAATTACTGAATTGGTTGGCATTTATTTTTCAATATGATAGTATGAAAATACATATCACATATAAGATTTAAAATCACATATGTGATTTAACAAAGAGGTGAACAACAGATGTCAGTTAAATCGGCAGAACGTGTTTTGAGAGTTTTTGAATTATTAAGCCAGTATCGAGATGGTTTAACGATTAAGGAAATAAGCGAGAAGTTATCATTTCCACAGAGCAGTACATCTGGTCTGATTGGTACGTTATTTAAGGAAGGTTATCTTTCTCTGGATTCTTTTAACCAATATAAGTTAGGGCCAAAGTTGATCCAGATTGGAAGCGCTGCATTGGAGTCGTTAGATATCTCCAAACAGGCGTTACCTTATTTAAAAAGGTTGATGGAGGATGTACAAGAGACTGTATTTATGGCGTTATTGTCGGAGAAGGACTTGGTGTATGTAGCGAAGATTGATAACAATCGTTCCATTCGAACCACTGCACAGCCGGGAAGTCATAAACCATTATATTGTACAGGACTTGGAAAGGCCTTTTTGGCATTTATGAACGAACAACAAAAAAATCAAATTCTGGACAGCACGGAATTACTTCGTATTACGGGTCACACGATTACCGATAGACAAGAGTTGGAACAGCAGCTTGATATCTTTAAGCAGTTGGGTCATTCCATCGATGATGAGGAAAATGAAGAAGGGTTATTTTGTATGGCGGCTCCGATATATGGAGCGGATAATTCCATTCAAGCAGCGATCAGTGTGGCAGGACCTAAAGAAAGAATGATCAAACAAAGGGAAACGATTGTAGAAAAATTGTTGTTCACTTCAAAAGAAGTGTCAACCAGTATTGGCTACAAGGTAGGTCAAGGTCAACCTTAATGGAAGGAGGGACAGGTATGGATGTTGTAAGTTTAGGAGAAACGATGATCTTATTTTCTCCTGAAGAAACGGGTCAATTAAGATATAACCGAAACTATTCTTCCAGGGTAGCCGGGGCAGAAACCAATACACTGATCGGCCTGGCGAAGCTTGGTTATCAAACAGGCTGGATGAGCAGAGTTGGTAAGGACGAACTTGGAAAAAGAATTATTGCAAGTGTGCGTGGTGAAGGAGTGGATACTTCTTTTGTAAAAGAAGATGAAAGCGCTCCCACTGGGCTGTTTTTAAAAGAACGAACAACTATCGATAGTTCAAAGGTTTTCTATTACCGAAAATTTTCAGCTGCCAGTAAAATGACTCCTGCTGATATGGAAGAAAGCTACATTGCGAGAGCGAAGATCTTATATATTACAGGCATAACCCCGGCGCTTAGTGATTCATGCAAAGAAACCGTCTTTCATGCGATCGAGATTGCTAGAAAAAATGGAGTGAAAATTGTTTTTGATCCAAACATACGAAAAACGTTACTAGATGAAAAAATAGGAAGAGACATGTTATTGGAAATAGTCGCTAAGGCTGATATCATCTTACCCGGTATTTCGGAAGGTAACTATTTATTTCAAACAAAGGATTGTAAGCAAATCGCGGCAGAATGTAAGTACTTAGGGGCAGAAATGGTGGTCGTGAAGCTTGGTGAAAAAGGAGCTTACTATTCAACCCCCAAAGATTCTGGCTATGTGGAGGCCTACCCGGTCAAAACTGTGCTCGATCCGATTGGGGCGGGAGATGGTTTTGCTGCCGGTGTACTGTCGGGCTTACTGGATGAGCGGTCCATTCAAGAATCGGTGAAAAGAGGCTGTGCCATTGGAGCAATCGTCACAAAGGTCAGCGGGGATATCGAGGGTCTTCCAGATAAAGAAGCACTGGAAGAATATATGAACCGTATTGACAAAGATGACGTCATCCGCTAAACAGCAAGAAGGAGGGTTCAAAAATGAATGCGCTTTCAACTATTTTAAAACACAAGGTTATTTCCATTGTCCGTGGCTCAAAGCCTGGGGATACGGTGAAAATTGCAGGAGCTTTAAGAAACGGTGGCGTTAAATTAATAGAAATCACGCTGAATTCTCCCAACGCCTTACATTCGATCGAACTCGTTTCCGAAGCGTTTGGCGATGAAATGGTGGTTGGTGCCGGTACAGTACTGGACCAGGAAACGGCACGGGCAGCGATCCTTGCTGGTGCGAAGTTTATTTTATCCCCAACGGTTAATTTGGAAACAATCAAAATGACCAAACGATATGGGGCAGTAAGTATTCCCGGTGCCTTTACACCAACAGAAATCTTAACGGCTTATGAAAACGGTGGCGATATCATCAAAGTATTCCCAGCAAGCATCGGCCCGGGTTATATAAAAGATATTCGTGGTCCTTTATCACATATCCCACTGTTGCCAACAGGAGGCGTTACGTTAGAAAATATCGCTGAATTCCAAAAAGTTGGAGCGGTCGGCTTCGGAATTGGAAGCGCGCTGGTCGACACAAAGCATGAAGTCAACGAGAAATACTTAGAGGACTTAACCCGTAAAGCAGAAGCATTTGTCTCAGCCATTCGTTCTTAGGAAAAACATAAAACTTTTAAGGAGAGATTCACTATGAAAATCACAAGCTATGAATTGTTCCAAGTACCACCACGCTGGTTATTTTTAAAAATCGAAACTGATGAAGGAATCGTTGGTTGGGGAGAACCGGTAATTGAAGGTAGAGCCGCAACGGTAAAATCCGCAGTTGATGAATTAATGGAAAACCTTATTGGAAAAGACCCGCGTAATATTGAAGATCATTGGAATGTGATGTACAGAGCAGGCTTCTATCGTGGCGGTCCTATCTTAATGAGCGCAATCTCTGGAATTGATCAAGCACTTTGGGATATTAAAGGGAAATATCATAATGCTCCAGTCCATCAACTTCTTGGAGGAAAAGCAAGAGAATCGATTAAAGTTTATTCATGGATCGGCGGGGATCGTCCGACAGAGGTCGGCGAAGCTGCCAGGGAAGTTGTTTCTAAAGGATTTACAGCGGTAAAAATGAATGGTACCGAGGAACTGCAATATGTGGATTCCTATGAAAAAATTGATCAAGTGTTAGCTCGGGTTTCAGCTGTACGTGAGGCAGTGGGACCATATGTAGGAATTGGTATTGATTTTCACGGAAGAGTGCATAAGCCAATGGCAAAAATTCTTGCAAAAGAATTGGAAGTTTTCAGACCGATGTTCATTGAAGAGCCTGTATTACCGGAAAATAATGAATCATTGCGTGAAATCGCCAATCATACAGCGATCCCGATTGCGACAGGTGAAAGAATGTTCTCCAAGTGGGATTTCAAAAAGTTATTGACTGATGGATATGCCGATATCATCCAACCCGACTTATCACATGCTGGTGGAATTACCGAATGTAAGAAAATCATATCCATGGCGGAGGCTTTCGATGTGGCAGCTGCTCCTCACTGTCCATTGGGACCGATTGCATTAGCTGCCTGCTTGCAAGTCGATGCTACTTGTCATAACGCATTTATCCAGGAACAAAGTCTAGGTATTCATTATAACCAAGGTAGTGATTTGCTAGATTACATCGTGGATAACCAAGTATTCGAATATGAGGAGGGGTTTGTAAAAATTCCAGACGGAGTCGGTCTTGGTATTGAGATTAACGAAGATCACGTGAGAAAAATGGCTGAGATTGGCCATAACTGGAGAAATCCGGTTTGGAGACATAAAGACGGAAGTGTAGCAGAGTGGTAAAAGGTCTGCGGTCCTTTTGGTGGAAGAAATAACTCAAGCGAATCTGATTCTTACTAATAGTCTTGATAAGGAAATCCTTGCTCAGTCCAAGAAGGGCAGTCAAGTCATCTTCTTCGCGGAAAAGGGGGATGGTGTAAAGAATAAAGCCCATTATTCCTTCCGTCAGCTGGATATTGGGGAAAGCTGGGCCCGTGCTTCTTCAATGAATTATGTGGACACTGCTTGGTTTGAAGGGTTACCGATCCAACCTGAAATGGGATGGGAATTCGATCGATTAATTCCGGATTATGTGATTCCATTCAAGGATTACAAAAAGGTAGGTAAAAAGCAGACCGTGAACATGTTTGGCAATCCCTTGCTTTCGGAGAATGTAGATATCACTTCTGGTTACTTCGAAGGATGGCTCGGGCAAAATGGCGGCTCCGTTATCAAACAAGACATGGGCGAAGGGTCGATCCTAACGGTTACCTGGAAACTTGTCAGTCAAATCGAGCATAACCCGATCGCTCTATTAATCTTGAATCGACACATTGAGATAATGTGTGGAAAACACAAGGTTTCAAGCAGTAAGAGTGTCAGGTGATTGATAGGAATTAGCAATCCATTCCATTTTGGATTGCTAATTTTTTTTGTTCGTTAGGGGTGCTGCGCTTTCCCTTTAGTGGAGGTGGATGGCGGGGTCTGGTGAAAATTTCGTTCATGATACTTCGTTCCTATCCTTCTTCACCTGCCATGATCATATCTTACAGGATGAATAATATAAAAAATGATTTATCTCATTTCATTTTTGAAACGATATGATTTTGTGAATATTATAAAATGAAATAGCAGTGAGGGCCACTTCCCCAAACCCCCATTGTAAAAAGAAGGCCCAATTCTCTGAGCGTATCCATAATATTGTGCCTGGATAAACACTCAGGCTGCCTGTTCCCTTTGTTCAAGGGGCAGGCTGTTTTAATTTTTCGTGAATTTATAATATTTTTTTGCTCCTTTTAATACATGCAGATTGAATATTAGGTGTTCTGTTCCCCAGAAGCTACTATATTTGCGATTCCCTCTCTTCCTTTTTATATCCCCATGCCATTTCATTCAAACTTAGTGCCTCTGTGAGAAAAGAATAATTAGCCGCTCTCACCAGCATTTTCAAAATCTATTAAATCAAACACAGCAAGGTTCCATTTATGAAAACATAACTGCATTTCTTTTCTGAATGAATGTTTTTACTTTATGAAATACCGACATTCACCAATTTGTATATAATGATGCCAGAATATAAATCTAGATAATATCAACATCATGATAAAGGAGAAAGATGATGTCGAAGCAATTTAACTTTTTTTTACTATGGGTACTACAAAATTGGTCCACCCTATTGAAATATAGGATCTATATTATTCAAGCCTTTTTAGTCTTATTTTTGATGTACCTTTTATTAAATGAACAAGAAATAAATACGCTGAAAGTCACCCTCATTTTAATAACGTCACTATCCTTTCTTAAAAGTGCCCATAGAAAAAAAGGATGAATAAAAGTAAAGGTGTATGTAAGAGGATTACCGGGGAAGGTCTATGCGCGATACCGAGTCGCCACATATGCTTTGGATTGTATACTGCTATGGATATAAATGTTCACGTAATGGCGACGGGCGTTATGAAAATGAGCTACAGGTTAAAATAGAAGAAACTCTTCATGGAATGAAATAATGACTAAATAGGATGAATCCTTTCAAGGAAAATGAAGGTTTTAAAATAAAGTAGAATCTGTGTGATAAGAAGGAACTAATGGTTTCTCTTATCACATTTTTGTTATGTAACCATAATGATTGTACCCCATAAAAGAAGCTTGAATTTTAAACGTGGAGTTGATAGGAAGGTGTGTTTTTTTAAAAATGCAGGATCATTATATTTACATATTCCTTTTAACACCCATCACCATAAATGAAAATAATCACATAAAAATTGACGGTTAATGCCCTAATATGGTTCCTAAAATGATTTTTAATGGATCATTATTGGAACGAGGTACTTGTCGAAAAAAAGTAATATTAATCTTGTAATAAAAATTAATATTTATTTAGGAGGAACGTTCAATTTATGAAGAAAAATAAAATGTTAAAACCTATTAACGTTATGACAACATCATTTCTATTAGCAAGTTCTCTATTAATACCAAGTGTAGGATTTGCGGAAGAACTATCCACACCAAAGAATAAGGATATTTCGAATGCACAAGCATCCGAGGTGAAAACTCAAGAAGCGCGTACACAAACAACTGAAACACAATCACCGAGTAAAGCCGTTACAAAAATGACAGCAAACGAAACAGTCGTCAACAATTTTCAAGAGTTAAAGGTTGCTTTAGAGGCAGATAACGGAATATCGACGATTCATCTAGGTAGAGATATAGACATAAGCGGAGCGATTAAAATTCACCCGGCAAAAACGGAAATCGTGATTGAAGGAAATAATCATACACTATCGGAAACAGGAGGAGCGTTAGGAGCCGCAGATGGTATCTATGCCAATGGTAATAAACTAAGAAGTGTCCATGTAAAGAACTTGGATATTAAAGGAAAGAACTATTATGGTTTCATTACCATATATGATGGAACACAAAATGTAGAGCAAATATTCGAAAATGTAAATTACAGTGGACCACAATTAATCTGGAACCGTTTCGGGAATGCAATTTTTAAAGGAGTTAACGACATTTTTATTAATAATCATACAATGCCAGGATCAGCACCTGCCCAGGAGATGGCGGAAACTGGAAGTGTAGAGATTGATGGTGAAACTAATATAAGCCATAATAATGGCTATGCTCTTATTTGGTCGATTACAGCAGAACCACAATTTAAGATTGCTCCAAATGCGAATGTAGACATTAAAACACTTCATAGTGGTTATGGAATATTTTATGCAACAGGTGGCGATGGAGGTTTTTCCATTGGAAATAATGCAAAGGTAAAGTTTGATGGGGCAAAAGGAGTTACCGTCAATGGAAAGTTTAAGTCATTTAACGTGGATGACGGTGCAGATGTACAGATAAATAGATCTGGTACGGATTCATACCCAGTGATCTCGCTTTATGGGACAGCCAAGATCAATAATCAAGCGAAACTGCATGTAACTACAGAAGATGGTCATGCTTTGCAAGTGGTAAATAAACTATCCACCATTGATTTTAATAATCCAGAGAATGTTTTATTGTCCTCAGTAAAAAAACAAGCAATAAATAATTTAAGTACATCCCTTACGATGAGTATGAATACGGGTATGGTGAATCTTTGGACGAGTGCGACAGAAAATCCTACAAATAGTTATATGGGAAAATCAGGTGGAAATCTTACATGGAAAGCTATATATAAGTATAACGTAGCTCAATCAATTAGTGGTAACCCAACGAATTTCATTATTGACCTTGCTAAAACAAAAAAGATTGAATTAGGAAAAGATAAAGATGGGCAAGCAGAAAAAGACCTAGCCGATGCGAAGAACAAAGTGGAAGATCTGTTCACGGATGATAAGTTCGACACATTGAAAGGAACAACGGATAAAGGGGCGATTGACGAAGCCCAAGAAGCGGTCAATAAGCTTCCTGAAGGTGCAGAAAAAGACCGTCTGCAAGATTTACTGAACAATGCGAAAGATTTATTGAACAAAAAAGAACAAGCAGAAAAAGAACTAACCGATGCGAAGAACAAAGTGGAAGATCTGTTCACGGACGATAAGTTCGACACATTGAAAGAAACCACGAATCAAGCGGCGATTGATGAAGCCCAAGAAGCGGTTAATAAGCTTCCAGAAGGTGCAGAAAAAGACCGTCTGCAAGATTTACTGAACAATGCGAAAGATTTATTGAACAAAAAAGAACAAGCAGAAAAAGATCTAACCGATGCGAAGAACAAAGTGGAAGACCTGTTCACGGATGATAAGTTCGACACATTGAAAGGAACGACGGATCAAGGAGCGATAGATGAAGCAAAAGAAGCGGTCCGCAAATTACCAGCCGGATCTGAAAAAGACCGTCTGGAAGATTTACTGAACAAAGCCCAAGATCTATTGAATAAGAAAGAACAAGCAGAAAAGGACCTATCCGATGCAAAGAACAAAGTCGAAGATCTGTTCACAGATGATAAATTCAACACATTGAAAGACACGACGAATCAAGGAGCGATTGACGAAGCTCAAGAAGCGGTTAATAAGCTTCCTGAAGGTACGGAAAAAGACCGTCTGCAAGATTTGGTGGACAAAGCGCAAGATTTATTGAACAAAAAAGAGCAAGCAGAAAAAGACCTAAACGATGCGAAGAACAAAGTGGAAGATTTGTTCACGGACGATAAGTTCGACACATTGAAAGGAAGTACCGATCAAGGAGCGGTTGATGAAGCCCAAGACACGGTCAACAAATTACCGGAAGGTCCGGAAAAAGATCGCTTACAAGATTTGGTGGACAAAGCGCAAGATTTATTGAACAAAAAAGAACAAGCAGAAAAAGACTTAGCGGATGCAAAGGACAAAGTGGAGAATCTGTTCACGGACGATAAGTTCGATACATTGGAAGGAACGACGGATCAAGGGGCGATAGACGAAGCCCAAGAGGCGGTGAATAAGCTTCCTGAAGGTGCAGAAAAAGACCGTCTGCAAGATTTACTGAACAAAGCTGAAGATTTATTGGATAAAGATATAACGGCTCCGAATGCACCGAAACTAAATGAAGTTACAACAAACAGTAAAGAAGTAACAGGAAGCGGTGAACCTGAAGCAAATGTGACTGTCACCATTAATTCCAAGAAATATACTGGGGTTGTAGGTCCAGACGGGAAATTCAAGGTTGCTATTCCAAATCAACCCGTTAATACGATAATAACAGTCACCCTTACAGACGCGGCAGGAAATATCAGCGGGAGTTCATCTGTTAAGGTGGTACAGTTTATGCCGAGTGAACCTGTTAAGCTCAATACTGTGTACCAAAATGCAGAGGTTATAACAGGAACTGCACCTGAAGGGGCAACGATCGTACGCTTACTGGTAAATGGCGAACCTCTACGTACGGCACCTGTCAATGAAGATGGAACATTCAGTATATACAGTAAGTACGTAGGAGTGGACGAGAAGGGAAATAATAAAACCCTACAAGTAGGCGATGTCGTAACGGTTGACTACGGTATGCGGACTCCATCGAAATTACAAGCTCATACTACGGTAGTCAAGGAAGTTGAAAAACTACAGGTAAATGCAGTGGCTCCTAATGCGGATTATGTTACTGGCAAAGCACCTGAAGGAACTCTAAGTCTCCGTTTGTTAGTGAATGGAATGCCTCAGAGAACAGTTTCCCTAACTCAAACCGGGGCAGGTTACATTAATTCGGATGGAAGTTACCAAATTTACAGCCGATTTATCATCGATGAAAATGGAGCAAACCGGAGGCTAAAAGCAGGAGATGTCATAGAAGTTGATTATGGTCCACTAGTAGTTGGAGGAGACGTAGTAAAAACGATCGTCAAATAACCATTGTGAGAATGATGTAAGAAGGCCTCTCCTATAGGAAGTGGGTCCTTCTTACATGTTTCAAAAGCTTTTAAAGTGTTATGAGTATTTTTTTCGTTACAAATAAATAAGGATCCAATTTTGTGTATGAGAGAGTGAGAAATATGGAGAAAAGATACTGAAGAATCTCTCTTTAAAAAGGATTTATATATTTATTAAGGGGTGACATTATGATATTAAAGAGTAGCTTCAGCAGTATTTGGATCTGTATATTAACTTTAACTATATTTTTGACGGGCTGTACGTCAGGAGAAAAGGTTGTTCAGGATGAACAGCAAAAGCAAACGAACTCTTCCACTAAGGACGAAACAGGACAAGAGAAAGCCATATCTGGCGTAAACATTCGGATTGTAAAGGCTTTGAAGCTTGAACATCCAGATCAAAAAGGAAAAGTAGTTTTACAGATACAGCTGAAGGCAACTAATAAAACGGCAGAAGAACGATTTGTAGACGTTTTTGAAATGTCGGTATGGAATAAAGAAAATAAAAAACTAAGTATCTATCCAGGAGATAATTTGGGGACACAATTATCACCTGGAAAAAGTGTTAAAGGAAATGGGTACTATGTAATAGAAGGTAAGGGGCCGTTTAAGGTGCAGTATGAAAATACTGACACTAAAGATAAGCAGGAATGGATCATTAACCAAGTGACAGACATGACAGCTGCTGCCCCTAAAAAGTAGGCAGTGTTATTATAAGCCTGGCTAAAATGTTTGAAATCCCCCGAGTAATGGCACCGTGATAAAGGCCAATTCATCGGGGGGTTTTTGTATTTCCTTAAACGATCAAGAGAATGGAGTAGTGAAAGTTTTTGATCGTTTCCTATCTGCTTGCTTGTTAATATATTTTCATTTTTTGGGGAGGGTCCGGCCTAAATTAGAAATATACTCGGCTAAAAATGCGTGTTGGCAAAGGGCAGGCTACTCTTAATCTTTACGCATAATCCAGCTGTTGGTGTGAGTTTATATATCATGAAAAAAACATGGTTATCCAGGTTATAAAGGGTAGATGAATCAAAAACAGAACGATTCATTCGAAATCTGGAACTAGGATTAAAAGTAAATATGATAATTTATTAATGCTAACGAAAAATATAATGGGAAACGAAGCTTACAAAACGGATGTTCAAGAATTTCTAGTATGTGTATCATAAATTGGTTGTACCTGGTCGGTTTTGCTTACTTATATCTTTAATATTAGAAGTTTGCCAGTTTATTCGGTGTAATGGTTTGGTTCGTGAATTGACATTATAGCGTGTTAGTTTTAATAAATCGTTAAGTTATAAATGAAATGGAGGAGTTGAATCATGATAACTGCGATAACTCATGAAAGAAAACAACAAATATATAATGCTCAATACTCGCACAAATCTAATCTGCGGAGAGAATTAAAGAACAAGACGGCTAAAGTCGGAGTGATTGGATTGGGGTATGTTGGTCTTCCAACAGCTTGTCATTATGCAGCTGAAGGATATAAGGTGACTGGATTCGATGTCTCTGAGTCAAAAGTGGAAAGTTTAAATAGCGGAATTAATTATATCAATGATGTAGATAATGACGAGCTTAGCGAATTGATAAACCAAAAGCGATTTACTGCGACAACGGATATGAAACAGGTTGGAGAGATGGATGTTCTTTTGATTTGTGTCCCGACCCCTGTCAATAATTTGAAAGAACCTGATATCTCGTATGTGAAAGATGTAGGACAAGTTATAGCTGAACATGTGAAGGAAGGAACAATGGTTATTTTAGAAAGTACAACGTATCCAGGAACGACAGAAGAATATATCTGTACACCATTAACAGATAGAGGATATGTGATTGGGGATAACCTTTTTGTAGCTTATTCGCCTGAAAGAATTGATCCAGGAAATAAGAAATTCAACTTAAGCAACACCCCAAAGGTTGTCGGGGGGATAACGGAAAACTGTACAGAATTAGCATGCATGTTTATCGGAAAGAACGCACATTGTGTTAAAGGGATCCGCGTTGCAGAATTAAGCAAAATCTTTGAAAACACATTCCGGTGGATTAACATGGCTTTGGTCAATGAATTGACAGTTTTGTGCAAAGAATTGGAAATTGATATATGGGACACGATCAATGCAGCTTCCTCGAAACCATACGGGTTCATGAAATTTACCCCAGGTATTGGTGTAGGGGGACATTGTATACCGGTCGATCCCTACTACTTGCTCTATAAAGCAAAAGAACATGGTCAACGAACAAAAATGATTGAACTGGCAGGGGATATTAATGACGGGATGGTTCACTATTCATATAACCGCATACTTGAGCTGCTTGCAGCCAAAGACAAGCTTATGAAACACTCACATGTTGTGGTTTTAGGTGCTTCTTATAAAAGTGATATTGGTGATTTAAGGGAAAGCCCGGTCGTTCGCTTACTAGAAAGGTTACAAAATAAAGTCCAGAATCTAACTGTCATCGAACCCTATGCAAAGGAAATCCGGATCAATGATCAAATTCAACCGGTGGCAAAATACGATGCTGCCATTCTTCAAAGAGCCGATATTGTTGTCATTGGAACACCACACAATTGTTTTGACTGGAAAAGTGTCCATGATAATGCGTCATTAATATTCGATTCCAAAAATGTGATGGAGGAAAATGGTCTGCTGTCCGATAAGGTTGCAAAATTATAGGCATCAAAAACAAATATGTGAACAAACGAAAAAGGTTTAAAGATGGATTGGAGTTGATGGAATGAGTGGGACACTCAATATAAACGATATTTTTCAAATGGTAAAAAAGCGCATGGCACTCATTTTTATCATCACAACCCTTATTACGGCAATAACGGGTATCGTAAGCTTTTTTATTCTTTCACCTGTTTACCAAGCTTCTACACAAATCTTGGTCAATCAATCCAAGGAAAGTACAGAACTTTACAATATAGGTGAGATTCAAACCAATATTCAATTGATTGAGACTTATGGAGAGATCATCAAAAGTCCAATGATGTTGGAAAAAGTAAAAAATCGACTGAATCTTGACATTTCAAATACAGCGTTATCGGAACAAATCGAAATCGTCAGTAAGGGTAATTCCCAAATATTTACCATTAAAGTTGAAAGCACGGACCCTAAACTTGCTGTAAATGTCGCCAGTGCAATTACGGACATCTTCCAAGATGAAATAAAAGCGCTAATGAATGTGGATAATGTCAATGTCTTATCAAATGCAACTATAGGAGATAATTCCTCACCTATAAAACCGAATCCGATCACGAACATGATCTTCGCATGTTTTGCAGGGTTGGTAATAAGTTTAGTTCTTACATTCTTGATCGAATTTTTAGACAATACAATCAAGGTTGAATCTGATATTGAAGATCATTTAAAGATGCCGATGCTAGGCATCGTTAATTTAATGGAAAATAAAAAAAAACGAAAAAAGTAGATTTATAATCACAACCTCAAGAGGTGAAAAGCTTGACACGCAATGAACGGCATAAAATGACGGAGAGTAAGAAAAGGAGCAGTATTTCTATGTTGAAATCGAAATCTCCGGTTGTGGAGCAATATAGGACGATCCGAACGAATCTTCAATTTTCCGCTGTGGAAAAAGACATAAGATCCATGATTTTCACCTCAGCAAACGCAGGTGAAGGAAAATCAACCACTTCAATTAATGTCGCAGCAGTTTTTGCACAGCAAGGGAAACGTATCCTCATCATAGATGCGGATTTGAGAAAGCCCAGTGTTCATACTAACTTTAACATGGAGAACTACCTGGGGTTAACGAATGTCATATCAAAGCAAAACAAATTACATGATGCTGTACAACCTTCCATTTACCCGAATTTAGATGTGTTGACAAGTGGACCCATTCCTCCTAACCCATCGGAATTGCTTGGGTCAAACGGAATGGTGACATTGTTGGATGAAGTAAAGATGAATTATGATTTGGTTATTCTGGATACGCCGCCTGTTAATGCTGTTACAGATGCTCAAATACTAGCGAATATGACAGATGGAGTCGTTTTAGTGGTTAGCAGCGGAAGTACTGAAATACAGCAAGCAAAAAAAGCGAAGGAATTACTTGAAAATGCAAATGCAAAGCTTTTAGGCGCAATCTTAAATAAGAAAAAACAAAAACATCCTGACGAATACTACTACTATGGTAAATAAAATAAGCAGTTTGGAATTTGATTTAACATTCGTAGTTAGGCCAAAGAGGGGATACCAATGATTGATATTCATAGTCACATTTTACCCGATATCGATGATGGGGCTGGAAATATCCAGGAAAGTATAGAAATGGCGAGAAAAGCTGTAGAACAAGGAATCACCAATATCATTGCAACCCCTCATTATAATAGGGGGATATATGAAAATGATAAAGAAAAAGTGTTGGAGGAAACTAGAAAAATAAACCGAGTACTTGATGATCTGGAAATCCCGCTAAAAGTATGGCCTGGGCAGGAAATCAGGATATCCGATGAACTTATGGATGATTATGATAATAATAAAATCATGGGCTTGAATGGTTCGCAGTACATCCTTCTCGAACTGCCTTCAAACCATGTGCCAAGATATACGGAACGATTAATCTATGATCTTCAAATGAAAAGAATGACACCGATCATTGCTCATCCAGAGCGGAATTTGGAAATAATAAAAAATCCGCAACTTCTAAAAGAGCTAATGTGGAAGGGGGCGTATTCACAAATAACAGCAGGGAGCATCACAGGTAAATTCGGATGGAGAACAAAAAGATTTTCCAAATTTTTAGTTCACTCAGGTCTTACTCATTTTATTGCTTCAGATGCTCATAATGTTGGAAACAGAGGTTTTCAAATCAGGGAAGCACAAAGGATGATTGAAAAGAATTTTGGACAAGAAGTAGTGAATGTCTTTAATGAAAATGCCGAGAATGTTTTGTACGGGATGAAAGTTAAGGAACTCTTGTTTGATTAAAAATATTTATATGAGGAGAAGTAGATTTGACATATTATAACCGGCTTTTCACATTAGTCATACTGGACGCCATGATTGTTGTGATCGCTGTATTTTTAAGTTATTGGTTATTACATCCATATGATGAAATACCGGCTTTTGCACTGAATAGTACGCTTATTTTGCTTGTGTGTCATTATTTCTTTACTGCTTATTTGAAACAGTATAAAAAGGCTTGGGAATACGCCAGTATCAGGGAAATGTTCAATATATTCAAAGTGACTGCATTTGCTATTACCATTACTACCTTCTTTCAGCTGTACTTTACCAATTTTCTATATATAAGAGAACTTTTCATTACATGGATCCTTTATATGGCCATGATTGGGTGCTCACGTTTGGCATGGAGGGTTTATTTTGATCGATACATTAAGCAATCACCGAATAAAAAAAGAACGTTGATCGTTGGAGCCGGATCTGCTGGGACGATGATAACTAGTCAGTTGTTAAAATCCAGCAATATAGAATTAGTCCCAGTTGCATTCGTTGATGATGATAAAACGAAGCTAAGTTTAGAAATCTTCAACATACCAGTAGTAGCAGTAACAAAACATATTTCTCAAGTGGTTGAGGAATATAAGATTGAGCATATCGTCATTGCGATTCCTTCTTTGAAAAGGGATGAAATAAATTCCATTTTTGCAGAATGCAATAAAACTTGTGTAAAGACTCAAATTGTCCCTAGCCTTGAAGCGATTGTTCAAGGTAAGGTTCCAATTAATGAATTGCAAGATATCCAGATGGAGGACTTATTGGGGCGCTCACCCGTTCAACTTGATGATAAAGGTATTTCGGAAAAGATTGTTGATAGTACTATTTTAGTAACAGGTGCGGGCGGTTCAATTGGATCAGAAATCTGTCGTCAAATCATGAAATATAATCCAGCTAAAATTGTATTGCTTGGACATGGTGAAAACAGCATTTACTCGATTGAGTTGGAATTGCTTGAGGCTTATGCAGATACCATTGAGATTGTGACTGAAATTGCAGATATTCAGGATCGCAGGAGGATGTTTCAGGTCATCGACCATCATCGTCCTAACATCGTCTATCATGCAGCCGCTCATAAACATGTGCCACTTATGGAGTCCAACCCTAAAGAAGCGGTGAAAAATAACATCATAGGCACGATGAATGTTGCAGAGGCATCGGAGGCTGGCATGGTGAATATTTTTGTCATGGTTTCGTCGGATAAAGCCGTAAATCCAACCAGTATAATGGGCGCCTCTAAATGTTTAGCCGAGATGATGATCCAGCATAAGAGTTTGTCGAGTCATACTAAATTTGTAACGGTCCGATTTGGAAATGTCCTTGGCAGTAATGGCAGCGTCATCCCACTCTTCAAAAAACAAATAAAAAAAGGGGGACCTTTGACAATTACTCATCCGGACATGATTCGCTATTTCATGACCATTCCCGAAGCTTCTAGATTAGTCATTCAGGCAGGGGTCCTGGCCAAAGGCGGAGAGGTATTTGTACTTGATATGGGTGAACCTGTCAAAATTGTCGATTTTGCAAAAAAGCTCATCCAATTGTCAGGTTACAATGTTGAAGACATTGGGATTACCTATACTGGAATTCGGCAAGGTGAAAAATTATACGAAGAACTACTTGGGGAAGATGAAGTTTATTTAAATCAGATCTATCCAAAAATCCATATTGGAAAACCAAGAGTGGTAAATTGGAATGCAATAAAGGATATTATCACAACATACGATGTCTTGAGCGAAGAAACGTTAAAAGAAAGAGTGTTGAATTTAGCAAATTATAGGACGAATAACAAAATTCCCGTTCCGTGACAATGACTGATATCCCGATGATTAGCAATTACTAGAGAAGGTAAGGCGAGTGTTTACATTCTAGCAACCTTGTTATCCAAAGAATGTAATAGAAGTGAAGAGAAATGAAAAATAATGAAGAATAATAGAAAAAACGATTGGAAATGCGATAAGAGTAGCAATTAAATGCTGTAAAGCTATCTGAGATTTCCTTTGTTTACTTGTAACGATCCACAATGATGATTTAGGAGGAAAAAATGAAACGGGCTTTTGAATTATTGATATCTTGTCTGGCGCTCATATCCAGTTCACTTCTTATGCTGTTTATCGTCATCCTCATCCGTTTGAAATTAGGTTCCCCTGTCATTTTTAAGCAGGAGCGCCCAGGCCTTAATGGGAAATCATTTTATCTGTACAAGTTTAGAACGATGACAGATGAAAAAGATGAAAAAGGGGATTTGGTTCCTGATGAGAAGAGATTAACCGATTTTGGGAAATTGCTTAGAAAATTAAGTTTAGATGAATTGCCACAGTTGATTAATGTTATCAAAGGCGATGTGAGTTTTGTAGGTCCACGGCCGTTATTAATGGAATATCTCCCATTATACACTGCCGAACAAGCAAGGAGGCATGATGTCCGTCCAGGAATGACAGGTTGGGCACAAGTGAATGGACGCAATGCAATCTCGTGGGAGAAAAAGTTTGAGCTTGATGTCTGGTACGTAGAAAATCAATCCTTTTTACTGGATATGAAGATCATATATCTTACCTTGATTAAGGTATGTAAACAAGAAGCCATTACCCAAGAAGGGCATGTGACAACCCGAAAATTTGTTGGATAGTAGGATGAATGAAGTTCATTGACCATTGGCCAATATAACTCAAATGTTTTGAACTTGGAGGGAACACCAGTAAACCTCTAACTCCTGTAGATATTTATCTTAAAGAAACACTAAATTAGATGAGTGAGAAGTGATTTAAATTGAAGAAAATCGTAATAATCGGTGCAGGCGGGCACTCAAAAGTTGTGCAAGATATTATTGAAGCAACGGGTGAGTATCGGCTCATGGCTATTTTGGATGATCAATACGAAGTGCTGAAAAAAAAGGGAAATATATATCTTGGCCCCATCTTATGCTTTAAAAGCTTGTTTATCCATTTTGAATGTAAAGTAATTATTGCGATAGGCAGGAATGATTTAAGGTTAAAAATCGTAAACGAGCTGAATTTAGATGTAATGGATTATGAGACAGTCATTCACCCCACTGCTGTAGTGGGTGAAAATGTATCGATAGGAAAAGGAACAGTCATTATGCCGAATGTCGTCTTGAACGCGGACGCGAGAGTGGGGAATCACGTCATCGTTAATACGTCTTCTGTCATTGAGCATGATACTCAGCTTAATGACTTTATCCATATAGCTCCTAGTGCAACCCTGACTGGAGCTGTCATGATCGGAACTGGAACCTTGATAGGGGCTGGATCTACCGTTATACCAAACATCACGATAGGTGTATGGTGTACGATTGGGGCCGGATCGACCGTTATTAAAGACATTCCTCATGCATCTACCGCTGTTGGGTCCCCAGCAAGGATAATAAAATAAGGAGTGTGTGGGATGGAGTATAAAAGATTGTATCTTTCGCCTCCTCATATGAGTGGGAATGAACAAATGTACATTAGCCAAGCGTTCGAGACAAATTGGATTGCGCCTCTAGGACCGAACGTAAATGCTTTGGAAGAAGGATTTGCCAAATATGCAGGCACTAAAGGGGCATTGGCAGTAAGTTCAGGGACAGCAGCTATTCATTTGGCATTGCAAGTATTGGGAGTCACCAGTGGTGATACCGTATTCTGTTCTTCATTAACTTTTATAGCCAGTGCAAATCCTATCGTATATCAAGGGGCGAAGCCTGTCTTTATTGATTCTGAATCAGATACTTGGAATATGTCTCCTAAAGCATTGGAAATGGCTTTTGAAGACGCTAGGAAAAAACGGGAAATTCCAAAGGCTGTCATTTTAGTGCATCTATTTGGTCAGAGTGCAAAGCTGGATGAGATCAAGAGCATTTGCAGGAAATATAAAGTTGCTTTGATAGAGGATGCTGCAGAATCCCTTGGTAGTACGTATAAGGGGAAGCAAACAGGAGCGTTTGGTGACATAGGGATTTATTCGTTGAACGGAAATAAAATCATTTCAACTTCTGGTGGGGGCATGCTTGTTTCAAATAACGAAGATTTTTTGCATAAAGCTCTCTATCTATCTACTCAAGCACGTGACCCAGCCATTCATTACCAGCATAGCGCAATTGGATATAACTATCGTTTAAGTAACATTCTAGCTGGAATTGGCCGTGCCCAATTGGATGTATTGGATGAGCGTGTAAAAGCACGAAGAGAAATCTTTGCTCGGTATAAAAAGTCGTTGGCAAACATAGCAGGCATCACCTTCATGCCCGAGTTAAAAGATACGATGGGGAATCGCTGGATGACGGCTTTAACAATAGACGACAAAATTACTGGAGTACGTTACAGTGATGTGATTAATGCGTTAGAAGAAAGAAATATTGAATCAAGGCCTGTCTGGAAACCATTACATTTACAACCCATCTTTAAAGATGCAGCATTTTTTTCAGAAAGCGGCGATAAAAGCATTTCAACTATGTTATTTGAACAAGGTCTATGTTTACCATCCGGTTCCGGCATGACATTAGAAGATCAAGAGCGGGTCGTGAAAATCGTAAAGGAAGTAATTGAACCGTCCAAAATAGCTCGATGAATTTTTCGTCGTGTCATACGAGTCAAATCATTAGAGGACCGTGACATACATTTTACATTGAGATAAACTAAGTCCGCTTTAACAGTATTTAAACTTCCTTACAATGAAAAAGGAGGCCAAACAAAATATGAGAATTACCTTTAAACAGATTTATCAAGATATCGACAAGTTAGTTTGTTTATCCAATAAACATAGGCGAAATGGTTTGAATTGCAGAGAGATTGAAAAAACAAGAAAAAGACTAGTTGAAAATATAAAAGCCATAGAGCTTCATACCATCGTTTTCAATAATGAAGATTCTGGATAAATAGTACCTGATATTACCTTTTCCTTCCGAAAAAAGGTTTCATTTTTGGAAGCCTGTTTAAATCTATAATAGAAATGAGCGTGCTTATGAAGATCGGTGATAAAGTGATTTATAAATCAAGTGAATATAAAATTATTTACATCTATAGAAATGATTTAAAAGTCGAGCTTCTTTCACTTGATTGTAAGCATGGGAAATTCGAATTGGCACATATATCTCATTTGAAGAAGACAAACCCTCATTATGCAGAGAATTCACAAAAAGTGCCCCATTATGACTATCGATGAGTAAGGGTTGTATTTTATTTTCTTGTTTCTAAAATAGAATAGAAATTGACACACCACTCCGGATGTTGGTCAGGCTGTCGAGAAACTCTCCACAGTCTTTTTCTTTCCTTTGTTTATTATCTATTTACCGCTTTAATTAGACTTATTCCTATGTTATGACTTACCGCATCAACTATAAGGTCATAAAAAGACAATACATCTATCGATATTATATTAAATCTTTTTGGGAATGTATTTAACTTGGCATTCGTGTTCTTCCTCCCCAAAATAGAAGACTCCCGTGAATTTTTAACTTTTCCACCAGGAGGAAATGCATTTCTTTTAATAGTGTCTCTCTACAAATCCTCGATAAAAGAAGGATGGTTTTTTTGTCAAGAACATACGGATGTTGCAAAATGGATGGTTTCTAAAATGAAATGCTTCATTGCTAGTTTGGAATTTTATTACTAATCCCAATTATATATAACCACTATTCGTAATAGGATATTATCATTACCTTTCTAATTCCTTAACTGTACAAAGCTTGGGATAGTATTCGATGGTCATGCTGTTGCTCAAAAATATCTAAAAGTGAGTCAATTTTCGAGCAGGTTATCTACTGGAAAGAGTGTTTTACTGATACCTATATGGGAGTCCAAGCTCGGATAAGTTTCAAAAATTGATTTTCCTGTACCGTATATGAAACGACGCTGGAATAAAGTTGTGGTAAATTTAGGTAGTAAGTAGTGTGTGTTTTCTGTTATTTTGAAAATGTGTGTGGGATTTATGAAAATTAGGTATTAATACTCAATCGTATGTATCGATAGTTATAATAAGAATATATGAAAATCAATAAAGTTAAAGGTGATTGTATGAATCGATTTAATGACCGTTATTCAAAACTGCTGTATCATTTATTTTATGAGGATAACTGGTGTAGTTTAAACGAACTATCAAAAAAAACAGGTTATTCGAAAAGCACTTTATGGCGGGATATATTACATATGAGTTCCAATCTTCCACCTCAATGGAAAATTGAAAAGAATGAAGTTCAGGGCGTAAGATTATTGAAACCTAAAAACGGCACCTTGGAGGAACTTTGGTTTCATCTTAAAAGCGAAAATACCTATTTTCAAACCTTGGAATTGATTCTTTTTAACAATGGAGTAACGATAAAATACATTACTCAAAAAGTACATATTAGTCGCTCCACAGTGTACCGCCAGTTAGAGAAAATAGAAGAAGTATTAAAAAGTGCCGAAGTTCAATTATCGAATAGTCCTTTTAAAATTGTTGGGGATGAAAAAAAGGTTAGGCGATTCATCATGCAGTATGTAGAGTATATGTCGGGCAATTTAAATGACTTTATTACATCTTTTGATCTTAAGGAGTTTCAAGACACTCTATTGGAGCTATTGAAGGAACATTCAACTTCTTTGCATATGGGTGCAATACAAAGACTAGCGATAATCCTTCATATCTCTAACATTCGCATAACACATAATAGTTTTGTGACATTCCCAAAAGTGGTAATCGATGAAAATGAAACATCCAAAGCATTTGAAATATCAAAGAAACTTTTCAAGTTCATGGTAAAATGTCCAAATAGGGAGAAACAGATTCGAGAAATTTTATATCTTTCTTTATATCTAATGAGCGAAGAAATGTCTTTAAACCGTACCCAAGAGCTTCGGTACATTCGTTCCAAACTTAATTCGGATAGCGGTAAGCCATTAAGTCAATTTCTAAGTAATTTATCTAAAAAAATTGGGTTGGATGTTTCTCAGGACGATATTTTCATGTATGAATTTGCGCAAACTCTTCGTGGGATCTCCTTTGATTTTCAATTAAAAACAGATACTAGAATAAATAATATTTTACAATTCGTTCCTTATTTTGAAAAAAACCCGTTATTCGGAATTATTGAAGAAATAGCAAAATATATCTCGGAAGAATTTACTATTTCTTTTGAAAATATAGAAATATTAGAAATATTCATGCTGGTCCAAGCTTCAATCTTAAGAAAAAAAAACCAGATGGTTATAGAGACAGCATTAATTTGTCGTTCATATGTAGAGAAAGATTATATTCGTGAGGTATTAAAACATCATTTTGGAAACCAGCTTAATATTTATGTAATGGATTTTTCCGATATAGATTCACTTTTCAGAAAAAATGGTTTTGATATTTTAATAACCACGGATTTAGGGCAGTTAATTAATATTGAGCACATTCCTGTTTATAAAGTTTCTTCATTTCCAACTCCTTCAGAATTAAAAGAAATCAAGATGTTCACTCGAAAGAATTTTATTGATAGGTATGGTTTAAACCCTAATATCTTATATCCATTTGAAGAAGATATTGATTGAGGTTAGTCTTCAACATTTAATTTCATCACTATGTCCTTTTACCCCTAAACAGTAATATGCAGACAATAAACTACCTCGTCATTAAGCCTTGGTCATTCTTTTTTCTCCAAAGGGGAAGGTGAAAAGCATTACTTATCTGACAGAAGTTTAAGGGTTGATATCATTTACAATAGATAAGGGAGCACCAAATGACCAAAGCGAAAATGCCAAACATTCACTTCCCAATTTAAACCACAGATCATTCTCTTATTTTCAAAATTTTAAAACACGAATGGATACCCTTTTGATACCTTTATCACGGAAGCGATATCTGAGATCAGAAAGTGAACGAATCCAAAACATTTCCCTACTTCCCAGCTTGAATTTTGAAATGATGTTAAATGGTAAAATAAGCTCAACTATAGGCTGCATTCCTTCTTTAATTAAATATTCGGACCGAAAAGGGTTAGTGATATTTCCAACATATTTGCTAAGGTCATCCACAATTGTAATTTTGGATCAAAATACTGGGTGTCCGTTGAAAGATTGTGTCTCTTTAACGATTTGACAGCAAATCATTAACCTGTAGTGCAATGCTGTAACGGAGGAAAGAGTTTAAACCACCGCGGCTATCAGTGGCTGCTAAAGGAAATGGCCCAGGTACAATACCTGGGCCATTTCCTTTAGGAACTTTTTATGATGTTCAAATAATGTGTGACAGTTCTCTTTTTTTAAGGTTGTTTTAACAAAATTTATTGAGTTGTAACATATTCATTTTTCCCTGCACGCATTCCAACAATAAATATAAGTGCAGATATTACTACCAACATTAATAAGGGAATTGTCCAGCTGTGTGTAACGTCATGAAGCAATCCGAATAATATTGGTCCAATGGCAGATAAGAGGTACCCGAATGATTGAGCCATTCCTGATAATTCTGTAGCTTCATGGGTATTTTGTGTTCGAAGACTAAAGAACATCATGGATAAACTGAATATGGTACCGACTCCAATCCCGATCAATATCATGCATACTGGGATGAATAGAGTGCTGCCGTACAATATGCCGAATATCCCTGTAATAAGGAAGATGACAGGTGGGACCACTAACAGACGCTGACTTTGTAAGCGGCCAGCTAAAATTGGCACAATGAATGTTATAGGAATGACTGCAAGCTGCATGATGGATAGCATCCAACCAGCTTCATCAGCGTTAAGGCCTTTTTGCTCCAGGATTTCCGGCATCCAGGTAATGACGGTATAGAAGATAAAAGATTGCAATCCCATGAAAAAAGTGATCTGCCAGGCTAAACCAGAACGCCATAAGTTAATCTTTTTAAACTTTTGTGCCGTTTGTACATCCTTACCTGACTTGAATGGCCGTCTTAATTGCGGCATCCAAAAGAAAATTGTAATAAGAGATAAAATCCCCCAACATCCAAGGGCACCAGCCCATCCCAATCCTGATGAAGAAGCAATGGGAATGCTGATCCCGGAACCTATTGCGCCACATAAATTCATGGACACTGCATAAGTCCCTGTCATCAAACCGATATTCCTGGCAAAGTTATGTTTAATCAGACTGGGTAACAATACATTGCCGATTGCGATGGCTAACCCGATTAAAATGGTTCCTATGAACAATGTCTGCACTCCGCCAACGGAGCGTATCCCAATCCCGATCGTTAATAATATCAAAGATAGGAAAAGGGTGAGCTCCATTCCAAAACGCCGTGCTATCCTAGGTGCAAATGGTGATAGTAATGCGAAAGAAAGCAAAGGTAATGTCGTTAATGAACCTGATAGTGTATTGGATATCCCCAAATTATCACGGATCGAAGTGACAAGGGGGCCAACCGATGTTAAGGGAGCCCTTAGATTGGCCCCAAGGAGAATGATCCCGATGATGAGTAGTCCAAATCTGGGTTTAATATCCATTTTGGTTTGTTCTAGTTGATTTGCCGCTTGATGAATGCCCATAATCTCCTCCTTACTTACTTTAAAGATTTCTTGAATTGTGCAATGTATTCATTCACTGTTTCGATTGCCCGGTTCACATCTTGTTCAATGATGGCATCTACTAGGTTACAATGAATGTTCAAATGAAGGTTCGCATCAGAACTCATCTCGACTATCTGATGGATGGAATCATGCAGGGAGTCATCCATATGTTCGTATAAATCAATCAATAAATCATTATGTGATGAACCCATAATCGATTTATGTAACTGTATATCCGCTTCTTCGTAAGCCTTGATATCCTTTGCTTCAGCAGCTTCACTGCATGCATTTATATAAAACCGCAATCGTTCTATATCTTCTTGGTTCCGTCTTAATGCCGCTAACTGGGCTCCCTCTCTTTCAAGGGCATGACGGACCTCTAATGTTTCCAATAAACTTGACTGCTGAATCCTTCTTTGAAATGCAGCCCCCAAGGTACTTGATGACCTTACAAATGTCCCCTTTCCTTGTTTCGTTACTAAAAGACCAGCATAAACAAGTGATCGTACAGCTTCTCTTAATGTATTTCTGCTTACATCGAACTGTTGGATCAAATCCATTTCAGGTGGAATCTGCTTTCCAATTTGCCATTCGCCTGATTGGATTAAGGATTCAATTTGGGAAACCACTTGCTCTACAAGTGATAAGCGATTTGTTTTAGATATGGTCAATATTCACACCTCGAATTTGTAGGATGATTGGTTCATTGGTTATTTTAACATATGTATGTTGAAAATGGAGCATAGGGAGTATTTTTAACCAAGTTTATTTCCATCCTTAACTTTAGCTGCTTAAAGGACAAAAGGCTTATTAGGACAATAGATAATATTCCAGTTGATTTCAGAAATCCGCTCACTTTCCGCCGACTGTCTGCCAAGCCGCATCAAAGCAAGCGCCTGCGGGGTCTCGTCTAGCCCGCGGAAAGCGAGTGCCTGTAGTTCCAATCAACGTCCAAATTGTACAAGCTTTAAAAAAACTGTAGGCAAACTCGATTTCATCGAGTTTGCCTACAGTCTGAAATCCCAGATATTAAAATTCAGGGATTTTATAATATTTCTATTTTTTTTGTTTGACAATAAAAGAGAGAAGGATAAATATTCCCAAAGTTACAAGACATACAGTGGTCCCGATTATGTTTTGTTTATTAAAGATGAATGCTAAAAAGATGATGCTCAAGGCTGTGATAGCTAATATGGTTGGATATGGGTACCATTTTACCCGGAAACCTGGTTTGCCTTTGTATTGTTTACGCAGCTTCAATTGTGCGGAACAAATACTGATCCATAATAATAAAACTGTGAAGCCAGGGATGGCCATAAGGTAGCTTAATATCAGATCAGGTGTCAAATAGGATAAAAACACACCAGCCAATATACATAATGTAGTTAAAAATATACCATTAAGCGGGATTCCCTTTTTAGTTGTCCTTAAAAATGCCTTAGGGGCTTCGCCGTTCTGGGAAAGAGTAAACAGTGTCCTTGAGGTAGCGTATATCCCTGAATTTGCAGCTGATAAGACAGCTGTTAAAAGGACGAAATTCATAATATCAGCTGCTCCGGGAAGTCCTGATAAGCTGAAAACCTGTACGAAAGGACTTACTTCAGTGCTTACTTGGTTCCAAGGTATAACCCCGCAAATAATAAAAATTGGGAAGACATAAAAAAGAATCACCCGCCATACAGTTCCTTTAATGATTTTTGGTATGACTCGCTGACTATCTTTTGTTTCCGTGACGGCTACACCTATTAATTCTGCACCCCCATATGAAAACATTACAACCAAAAGTGCACTTAACAATCCGTCAATTCCATTGGGGAAAAAGCCCCCATGCTCCGTGTAATTAGAAAAAGAAGCCGAACTAGGAAAAAGTCCTAACATGATCAAAGCTCCCAAAATAATAAAAGCAATTAAAGTTATTATTTTTATACCTGCAAACCAAAACTCGAGTTCACCATAGTATTTTACTTGAAACAAATTTATTCCTATTATTACTGCAGCGCAAAGTATACTTAACAGCCATAATGGTATTGAAGGAAACCAATATTGTAGAAAGCTCCCGGCTGCGACTATTTCTACAATGATCACGATAATCCAGTTAAACCAATAGAGCCATCCGACAATGAAGGATAGTTGAAACCCAAAAGCTTTATTTATGAGATGCTGTACATTCAAATTAGGAAAAGCGGTAGCCATCTCTCCTAGTGCCGCCATTACAATAAATAACAAAAGTCCCCCTATTAAATAGGCTATCACGACACTTGGACCTGCCATATTTAATGTATCTGAACTCCCCTTAAAAATCCCTGTCCCTATCATTCCGGCTAAAGCAATAAATTGGACATGCCTAGGCAATAAACCCTTTTTTAAATCTTGATGAGTCTTTTCCATTTTATTCATGCCTTTCTTTCGCTATTTTAATAGAATGTTAATTTCAGTAAAATTAAAAGTTCTTCTGTTAATGAACGCTTTTACGTACTAAAGTACTATGTTAATATATCACGATTCGGGAAAATGTCAATTTAAGCAGGGGAACGGAAAATTATTTTTTAACAGTAAAGAAAGATTCTCCTTTATTATCTTAAAAGTACTTGGATTTTATGAAAAATTAACCTGATAGGTGATTTTTTAAGAGATGTAGGCATTTTATAAAAAAATGATCGGAAGTTAAATGGCTGAATCAAACAAGTGCCACGAGTAAACAAAATTCCCTTATATTGCATGATTACTGTCATTTTGTTTGACGGTGAATAAGATGTTTTAACCAGTTCAAGTCCTTCTATAAAAACGAATTAGGAAATGTTCATATATGTCAGGCTGTGATTGCGGTTTTCGATATGGCGGAGGTTTCGCCTTTAAAGTCGTTTTGTTTATCCTTTTGGTTGCGGCGGCGATGCCCCAGGTTATGGAACATACTGCTGAATACAAAAAACCGACATTGATAGGTCGGTTTTTCTATGACATATAAGGTGTTGGAGCAGGCTAGCTAATGAGACTACCCGTTCTCATATAAAAAGGTGAGAGGAAGCGGCTGTAGGTTTTCGGTTTCTTGTACCGGGTCAATTTCCCTTAGAAATTCCAAATAACCGGTATATACCTGCGAGGCCATCCCTAAATATTGCAATTCAGTGTGGATGATACCAATCCTTGGTGAATGGAGCATATACATTTTTCATCCCTCCTTTCAAAAAAGGCCAGTCTCATAAAGGAGTTATTCCTAGGCTTTACTGATATGAATGTCTTGTTCATGGGGGATAATTCATATTCATTAGATCAAGGATGCTCCAGGTTCGAAGGATTCTGTATTTCTTTCTTCTACTACCATGCGCAACCCACTCTTAGGTCTGAGCGTAAGGGACGGAAGGGGGGTTACTTCATGATGGTCAGGTGCAATCTGAATCCTATATCGTTGAGCAATGCAGGCCAGCACAAGCACCGCTTCCATCATGGCAAAATGATTGCCCATACAAACCCGCGGCCCTCCGCCAAAGGGAAAGTAAGCGAACGCAGGCAGGCTTTTCAAATAGTTGTTATCAAATCGTTCAGGAATAAAAGATTCAGGTTGATCAAAATACTCTGGATTATGCTGCATCAAATAAGAACTTATTAGAATCATAGTGCCTTTTTTAAAGTGATATCCTCCTATTACAACATCGTCCGACACATCCCGGGATAAGATATAAAGTGGCGGGTACATGCGAAGTGTTTCATGAATGATCTTTTGAGTATATTGTAATTTCATGAAATCGTCAGGCTCGGGTTTCCGAGAACCGATTATGCTATCCACTTCATTGAAAAGTTTAGTTTGAACTTCAGGATGCTGCGAAAGTGCGTACAGTGCCCAAGAAAGAGCATTTGCTGTAGTTTCATGACCGGCAAGAAAAATAGTCATTAACTCATCACGTACCTGATGGTTTGTCATTCCTAATCCGTCTACGGCATCCCGGGCATCCATCAAGATTCCAAGCATGTCTTCGTGTTTTCCTGTATCGTTCTTCCGTTTTTCAATAATTCCATAAATCACTTTATCAAGGCTTTGTATCGCCTTTTTATATTGACGGTTGATTTTAGTTGGTACCCATAATGGCATACGGAAAATCGATCTCATCCTTTTGACTGCGATTCTTAAAGCTGTTTCCAGCGGTTTCCCAACAATTTCATAGCCATCTTTGAATTCCATGCTGAACATGGTCTTGCTGATTATCCCGAGAGTGATGTCCAACATATCCTTCGTGATAATCCGTTCATCGTTATGTTTCCAAGTTGATATATAATCCATTGTGGTATCAATCATATCCGTGGCGTAATGGCTAATATGAGTCTTTTTGAAGGAGGGTTGAATAAGCCTTCTCTGACGCATATGAAAGTCCTTTTCGCTTGTAAGTAGACCTTCACCGAGAAGTGGTTTCAATACAGTGAAGTCCTTTGATTTGACGAAGGATTTTTGTTTTGTTACGAGTATTTCTTTTATTAGATCAGGATTTAAAACGAGGTAAACATTTTGGAATGGTCCTAAACGGAATTTAGCAACCTCCCCATATTCCTTGGCCAATTGGGTAAGAAAGCCGAGGGGATCTGTTTGAAATTCCTTTGTATGTCCGGAAATCAGCCTTCCATTTGGAACTTTTGGAGAATCACGGAAGGCACCATCAGTTTGGCTCAAGTTGTTTTCCCCCTTTCTTTAAAATAATTCCATATAATCATTCTATGAGCATAAACTAAATCGGTTTGGACAAGTCGATAAAGAAAGGGCGGATAATATAAATATGGCTATATATAGAAATGAAAAGAAGTAAACTTGCAGAAACCATAGAAAAACTCTGGAAAAATAGCGCCAGAGTTTTTTATGAGAGCTTTAGATTAAGAAGATGTGGGAATCGGTTCTCGGCAGAGTAAACTTTTTGTATTGATAGGGAGCTTAACTTCTTTCTTCATCGTTTCCATGTTGGAAATGATCATTTTTTTCATTAATGGGTCCACCAAATTGTTCATTGATTTCCTTAACTACTTGATCTAAAAATTCATCGGATATTATCGGATTTTTTGTTTTTTTGTGCATGTGATTCTCTACAATCCTTTCTGATATCATGTGTTTGGATCACTTATGAAAGATACTTATCAACATAACCTCAGTTACAATGAATTATTCTTTTTCTGTGCAAATTTTCACGGGCTTTTCCATTCATATTCATAAATCGCTTAAACCTTATGGTACGGGGTATATGTTTTTGGGTTCATTTTACAATCAATGGGGTGATCCGACAGCTACGCTCGTAACGGATATGAGAAGGGAGGTGGAGCTAATTAGACAAAGGTATCTAAGAGGACTGCTTGTGGAAGATGTCTTTTTTACGGGTGAAATCACAGGAATTCAAGAAGATGTGAAAATAGCCCAATCACTTCTTGGCAATTGGGCATGAGCTATATTAACTTCATTAAGGAAACAACTGTCTTAAATATGTTATTAGCTGATCACGAAGTTCAGGTCGTTTCATGGCGAAATCAATTGATGCTTGAAGAAAGCCGAATTTATCCCCGACGTCATATCGATGTCCATCAATGATATACGAATATAATGGTTCCTTTTTTAGCAAAAGATCCAAAGCTTCGGTAAGCTGGATTTCCCCCTTAGGATCTGGCTGTAAGGTTTCGAGGATTTCAAAAATGGCAGGCGATAAAATATATCGGCCAATAATCGCCTGTGTTGAGGGTGCCTCCTCAACTTTTGGCTTTTCCACTAAGTTTTTTACCAGAAATAAATCCTCATATTGTTCTTGAAAATTTACAATCCCATACTTGGATACATCGGCAGGTAACACTTCCTTACATCCGATAATGCTCGCTCGAACCTTGTTATACCGTTCCATTAACTGCTTCAAGGCTGGGACCCGGCTATCCACGATATCATCACCTAACAGGACTGCAAAAGGTTCGTCTCCAATAAACGTTTTGGCACATAAAACTGCATGCCCCAGACCCAATGGTTCCTTTTGTCTTACATAGTGAATATCCACCATATTGGAAATGTTCTCCACGGTCTTTAGCAGATCATTTTGTCCTTTCTTTTGTAAAAGCATTTCAAGCTCAATGGATTTATCGAAATGATCTTCGATGGCACGTTTGTTTTTCCCTGTAACGATGATAATATCTGTAATCCCTGATTGTACCGCTTCCTCGATAATATATTGAATGGTCGGCTTATCGACAATCGGCAGCATTTCCTTTGGTTGAGCTTTCGTAGCGGGTAAAAATCGTGTTCCTAAACCGGCTGCTGGAATCACGGCTTTCTTTATCATAGCCCAGCCCCTTTTTAAGGTTCTTTTATCTCGCTTTTCGTTCTACCGTTCATTTTATGTGTTCATTGGTTGACCTATATCAAAAAAGGTTAAAATAAATTCCTGAAAAAGAATAGATTTACCATTGAAGCAAATATTATTGATATATGAATTTTGGTCAAGAGGTGTATATTTTGCCAATTGAAAATCAAGAGAGAAAACAAATCCTTTTTGCCTTACTTGTCATTGTTTTATATCTTTCCCCTTTATTCATCCTTGGAGAAAATGCGCATATTCGTGTACATGATAATTTGGATTCCAACATTGCCTGGTATAAAGTGCTTTCTGAGAGCGGTGAATTATTCGGTGCAATAGACGCCAAAATTCCACAGATTATGAATGGGCTGCCACGAAATGCGTTTGGCAGTGAATTCAGTATCATCGTGTGGCTGTATGCACTTTTCCCGACAATGGTTGCATATGCAATAAGCCAGGCATTAACAAGATTCATTGCTTTCTTTGGTATGTATATCCTATTAAAAAAACATTTGGTTACAGGGCGCCAATCAGGATGGATTAGGGTTGGAACATCCTTGGCCTTTGCCCTTACCCCATTTTGGCCATCGGGAATGCTCAGTACTCTTGGGATGCCGCTAGCCCTTTGGGCTTTTTTGAATATCCGCAGCAAGGACCATTCGTGGAAGAATTATTTGGTCCTTACACTTTTACCGCTTTATTCAAGCATCGTGCTTGGCTTTTTCTTTTTTCTTGTTGCAATGGGCTTCCTTTGGATATCGGATGTGATCAGGAAAAAAGGGTGGAATTTAAGGTTTCTACTTTCAATCGTGTATATGACGGTCATTTTTGGTCTGGTCGAGTATCGGCTGGTCGCTTCCTTCATTTTTGATTCGGAGCCGAACAGCAGAGATGAATATTTTCATGCAAGGCTGCCGCTCGAGTGGGTCATCAAGCTTACTTTCAAAAATTTCGTCCTTGGACATACGCATGTCATGACTGTACATGCGCTTATCATTCTGCCGATTACAGTCTTTGCCCTTTATATCATTTTGACCAAAAAGCTATGGAGACAGGAAAAGATATTTGTTTTTTTGTTCGGCTTGAATTTTATGCTTTCCGCGTGGTACGCATTTTGGTTTTATAAAGGCTGGCTTCCTTTAACGGAAAGGTTCCACACCTTGGATACCTTTAATTTTGCCAGATTTCACTTTTTAAGGCCAATGGTGATTTACTTGGGGTTTGCCCTCGCGATAAAAATCATCTGGGAGCACAGCGATTATGCCAAGAAAACCCTTTCAATATTCATAGCCGTTCAAATTATGATCTTAATGGGTTTCAATGAAGAAATCACTCACAATAAAAAACCATCTTTTAAAGAGTTCTATGCAGAAAGTCTTTTTCAAGAAATAAAAGATCATATTGGCCTTCCACAGGAAGAATATCGGGTAGCGAGCATTGGCCTACATCCTGCGATTGCCCAATTTAATGGGTTTTACACGCTTGATAGCTATAACAATTTCTATCCGCTTACTTACAAACATCAATTTCGTCAAATAATTGAAAACGAATTGGCTAAGAATAAAAACATCAAAATCTACTTTGATGAATGGGGAGGGCGTTGTTACCTATTTACCGATGAGCTTGGGAAGCATTATATGTTCAAGAAAGGCTCGAAGAAAGAGCTGGAAAATTTGGAACTTAATGTCGATGCGTATAAAGGGTTAGGTGGCAAGTATATATTTTCTGCTATACCAATCAACAATGCGAAGGAAAACGGGTTGGTACTAGAAAGGATTTTCACAAAGAAAGGAAGTATCTGGAAAATTCATTTATACAGAGTCACGTGAAAAGGGGGGAATATTGTGAATTCACCGATAGTAACGATTGTTGTACCTTGTTATAACGAAGAAAGCGTTTTGCAGGATACCATTTCCCAACTTTGTGGATTGGTGAGGGGTTTAGTCGAAGAAAAAGTTGTATCCGATAAAAGTAAAATTCTATTGGTTGATGATGGAAGCAAAGATCAAACATGGAAGATCATTTATAAAGAAACGATTAACAATGAATTTGTTCGTGGGCTAAAGCTTTCCCGGAATGCAGGTCATCAAAATGCACTTCTGGCAGGAATGTTTACAGCCAATGAAGCCTCGGATTGTGTGATTTCCATTGATGCAGATTTGCAGGATGATATTCAAGTCATCCCTGAATTCATTCGGAAATTCAATGAAGGTTGTGAAATTGTATATGGTGTCCGCCAGAAAAGGGACCTTGATTCATTTTTTAAACGAACATCTGCAACTGGTTTTTATAAATTGATGAACAAGATGGGGGTTAACCTTATCTATAATCATGCCGATTTCCGGCTAATGAGCAAAAGGGCGATCGTGGAGCTGGAACAGTTTGAAGAAACGAATCTTTTTTTACGGGGAATCGTCCCGCTCATTGGGTTCAAGACGGACTCTGTTTATTATGACAGAAAAGAAAGATTGGCTGGGGAAACGAAGTATCCATTAAAGAAGATGGTTGCCTTTGCGCTTGATGGCATTACTTCTTTTTCAGTTACGCCGATCCGGCTTGTATTATGGCTAGGATGTCTTTCCTTTTTCATTAGCTTACTCTTTGGGTCATACTTTTTATGGTTAAAGTTTTATGGACAGACCGAAACGGGCTGGACCTCATTAATTACCTCCATATGGTTGATCGGTGGACTGCAGTTGATTGCTGTCGGCTTGATTGGGGAATATATCGGTAAAATATATAATGAATCCAAACGCCGGCCTAAATATATTGTTGATCTGGATCTATTTAATCCGCTCGATTTAACAAAACGGGAGCAACTAGACAATGAACGGAACAGTATTGAAAAACTATCTAAAACACACTAATTCCTTTATCCGCTTTTTATTGGTTGGAATAGTCAATACAGCGGTTGGACTTTCCATCATGCTTTTTCTCATGAATGTTCTTGATTTATCTTACTGGATCTCCACCTTTTTCGGCAATGGTACGGGAGCTGTAACGAGTTTTCTGTTGAACAGGACATTTACCTTTAAAAGCGATATAGACTTGCGGAGAGGAGTTGCCCGTTTCTTTTGCGTCATCCTGATTTGTTATTCCGCCGCTTATTCTTTAGGACAGGCCATTGCAGAATCGATGGAAGGATTCGTTCATTTATCCATACAGCAAAATGTGGCTGTACTCATTGGAACAATCTTTTATACAGTACTTAACTATATTGGCCAGAAATACTTTGTCTTTAAGAAAAGTAATTTGAGACCAATTCAAGAAGGAAGGAACTAATTAGAGTGGATCATTGGGAATAATGAATAATGCCCTCTGATTGGATGGAAATTAAAGTTGACTATCCAAACGGGGGCAGATCTGTTTAGTGGGAAAGCGAATTAGTTGATTGACTAGAAAGGTATTCAGTTTCGTTTTTCGCTGTCTCCGGTGGCTGATGATTTTTCCTTTTGTGGACCGCCATATTGTTCATTGATCCGTTAATGCTTTGACCTGAAAATTTTCATCAGATATTATTTGTTTTTTTCTTCTTTTTTAGACATGTCATTCACCTCTTTCCTTCCTTCAATCATTTGTTTTGATGACTTATGTAATATACGTCATGAACAAAACCTCACTAACAATAAATTATTCTTTTTCCGTGTAAAATTTTCATTTACTTTTCCATTTCACGGGAGTATGATAATCAACAGTTTCATATTTCTAAATCGCTTAAACCTTATGGTACGGGGGACCCGTTATAGGGATTGTTTTTCAATCCAAGGGGTGAATCCTTTCAAGGTAAAGGTAGGGCTACTCTTAGGTCCGAATCCGACAGCTAACCTCGTAAGCGTTATATGAGAAGGAAGGTGGAGCTTGTCAGACAAAAAAATTGATGTCTACAGGTCTATTTAGCTATGACTTGTAGGCATTTTTCTATTTCGTCTTGTTTTTTGCAATAACTGGGGGAACATAAATTTATAACTAAAATATGGTGGTGAATACTTGATGTTATCTTCTATAAAGAGGTTCTTGATAGGGAGACCTTTAAAATCAAATGCACTTGGCGAGCAAAAGCTAAACAAAACTAAGGCTTTGGCCATCCTATCTTCTGATGCATTGTCTTCGGTTGCTTATGGACCGGAACAAATATTGATCGTTCTCATCACGGTCGGTGCCGCGGCATTCTGGTATTCAATCCCGATAGCAATCGGGGTATTGATCCTGTTAACGGCCTTGATCTTGTCCTATACACAAATCATTTTTGCCTATCCCCATGGCGGGGGAGCCTATGTGGTTTCAAAAAAGAATTTAGGCATCAATCCAGGGTTGATAGCTGGAGGATCCTTATTGGTCGATTATATATTAACTGTCGCTGTAAGTGTTTCTGCAGGAACGGATGCCATCACGTCCGCTTTTCCAGGCCTGCATTCATATAATGTCGGCATAGCCATCATTTTCGTCATTCTACTTACCATCCTAAATCTTAGGGGGGTTACGGAGTCGGCCTCTGTTTTGGCCTATCCGGTGTACCTATTCGTTTTAGCATTGTTCATCTTGATTGGTGTAGGAATATACCAGATCTTGACAGGTGGAGTTTCACCGGAATTGCACGCGCCAATTGGGACCCCGGTAGCGGGCATTAGTTTATTTATACTGCTAAGAGCATTTGCATCAGGCAGCTCCGCATTGACAGGAGTCGAAGCGATTTCCAATGCGATCCCGAACTTTAAAGATCCAGCCCCGAATAATGCTGCAAAAACTTTAATAGCGATGGGGTCCTTACTAGCTGTATTATTTTCGGGAATCGTATTCTTAGCCTATTATTTAAGCATTGTTCCCAGCGCAGAGGTCACGGTCGTCTCGCAGATTGCTGAAGAAATCTTTGGACGGAATTTCATGTATTTCTTCATTCAAGGTACGACTGCATTGATCTTGATACTGGCCGCAAATACTGGCTATTCGGCATTCCCGCTGCTTGCGGTAAATCTTGCAAAGGATAAATTCATACCAAGGGCGTTTACGATTAGAGGGGACCGATTAGGATATTCCAATGGAATTATCATACTGGGGCTTGCGTCCATCATCTTAATAGTCGCATTTAAAGGACATACAGAAAATCTAATTCCCCTTTATGCTGTAGGGGTATTTATACCATTTACGCTGTCCCAGACCGGGATGATCGTTAAATGGCTCCGCGAAAAGCCAAAAGGCTGGGTGGTTAAATTAACCATTAATTCAATTGGTGCCATTATTAGCCTGGTCGTCACGATGATATTCTTTTTAACCAAATTTACGCAGGTATGGTCTGTTTTGATTTTTTTACCAATCATCATTTTAATTTTTCATCGAATAAGAAAGCATTATGAAGCAGTTGGTGACCAACTGAGGATTACAACTTGTGAGCCCATCTTACCAATAGAAGGGAATATCATTCTTGTCCCTGTGGCGGGTATAACTCATGTGGTTGAGAATTCCTTAAATTATGCTAAATCTCTTTCAGCAAATCAGATCATTGCCGTTTATGTTGCTTTTGAAAGAGAAGATGAAAAGAAATTCGAAGAAAAATGGAAAAAGTGGCAGCCTGATGTTAGACTCGTCACACTGAACTCTTATTACAGAAGCATCATTCAGCCATTAACTAAGTTTGTGGATACAGTTGAACATAAGGCGAGTGAATCTAACTATAAAGTTACAGTGATCATCCCGCAATTCATTCCGAAGAAGGGATGGCACAATATTCTTCATAACCAATCAAGTTTACTGATCCGTGCCTACTTACTTTATAGAAGAAATGTAGTTATTACGACAGTGCCATATCATTTGAAGAAGTAATTTAAGAATAGAAGCAGACCTTGATCAGGTTTGCTCAGACTGTAGGTAAATTCGAAGAAAGCGAATTTGCCTACAGTTTTTTTCTTTAAAAAACGTTCCAGTTGTTTTCAGAAATCCGCTCCCTATCCCGCCGACTGTATGCCAAGCCACCTCGCCGCAAGCGTTTCTGGTGCTCGTCTAGCCAGTTATTCGGCAGGAGTGTCGCAAATTTCTTCAATCTATTGGGGGTTTCATAAAACAGTAAAGACCATTTTAATAAATCATAGTTAGGGATGAGACCATTCCGAACTCCCTTTTGTCGACAAGCTGAGCAAACCTTGATAGGGTTTGCTTCTTTTTATTTTCACCCTAGAAACTTACAGAGAGTCAAGTGTTCTGTAAGTTGGACATTGGAACGGAAGGGTGGTTTTTGAACACTTCATAAAATTACCAAGGTTCAATTTAAATAATGCGAACATATTAAAAAGAAGACTTAATGAAATTTTCGCTATAGATTGGAACTTACATATATGGGGGTTTAAGATGGATATATTATTAGCTCTCTTGCCGGCATTATTCTGGGGAAGCATCGTTCTATTTAATGTGAAACTGGGGGGAGGACCTTACAGTCAAACATTAGGTACAACGATTGGCGCCTTGATTTTCTCAATTGGTGTTTATATTTTTGCCGATATTAAGTTATCCCTATTGGTATTTGGTGTCGGGGTCGTTTCTGGATTGTTTTGGGCCGTGGGACAAGCTAATCAGCTTAAGAGCATCGATTTAATGGGTGTTTCCAAAACGATGCCGATATCAACTGGATTGCAGCTCATTTCAACCACTTTATTTGGGGTCATTGTTTTTCACGAATGGTCTACAATGAAAGCGGTCATTTTAGGCGTTTTGGCATTGGTTTTCATTATTATAGGAATTGTTTTGACCTCCTTGGAAGATAAAGAATCAAAAGAAGGCAAATCGGGAAACTTGAAGAAAGGAATTGTTATTCTCCTCATCTCGACATTCGGTTATTTGGTCTATGTGGTCGTGGCCCGTCTTTTTGATGTTGATGGCTGGTCAGCGTTGTTCCCTCAAGCGATCGGGATGGTGATAGGCGGTCTATTATTGACCTTTAAACATAAGCCGTTTAACAAGTATACGATTCGCAATATCATTCCGGGACTGATATGGGCAGCAGGGAACATGTTTCTATTCATATCCCAGCCCCGTGTTGGAGTGGCTACGAGTTTTTCCCTTTCTCAAATGGGCATTGTCATATCAACTATCGGCGGGATCATCATTTTACGTGAAAAGAAAACGAAGCGCCAACTAATTGGAATCGGCATTGGAATTATCTTGATTATCATAGCTGGGATTATGCTTGGATTGGCAAAAAGTTAATTGGAGGGTGATTAAATGTATACAGATTTAGAGGGTAAGGTCGTTGTTATAACCGGTTCATCCACTGGTTTAGGAAAAGCGATGGCCATTCGCTTTGCTCAGGAAAAGGCAAAGGTAGTCGTTAACTATCGCACAAAATCAGAGGAAGCGGATAGTGTATTGGAAGAGATCAAAACCAATGGCGGGGAAGTTATCGCAGTGAAAGGCGATGTCACCGTTGAAGAAGATGTGATTAACCTGGTTCAATCAGCGATAAAGAAGTTCGGGAAACTCGATATATTCATCAATAATGCAGGTATAGAAAACCCTGTTCCATCTCACGAGATGCCGTTAAGCGACTGGAATAGGGTAATCGATACAAACTTAACCGGTAATTTCTTAGGCTGCCGTGAAGCCATCAAGTATTTTGTAGAGAACGATATTAAAGGGAATGTGATAAACATGTCCAGTGTACATGAGATGATTCCCTGGCCTTTATTCGTTCACTACGCGGCAAGCAAGGGTGGTGTGAAGTTGCTTACGGAAACCTTGGCTCTTGAATATGCACCAAAAGGGATCCGTGTGAATAGCATTGGTCCTGGAGCTATCGCCACGCCAATAAATGCCGACAAGCTTGAAGATCCCGAAAAGAAAAAGGATCTGGAAAGCATGATTCCGATGGGTTATATCGGAAAGCCTGAGGAAATTGCCGCGGTTGCTGTATGGCTTGCATCTTCAGAATCCAGTTATGTAACGGGCATCACTCTCTTCGCTGACGGCGGTATGACAAAATACCCTTCATTCCAAGCGGGAAGAGGATGAAAGTATCTGCTTGGAAAAAGCAGGATTACATCTAGCAGGAACACTGCTAGTTGATTCCCTCATTTATGAAATGATGCAACAAGAATCCCAGCAGGATTGGACCCTGCTGGGATTCTTGTTAAAAAGCATTAACGAGTATGATGATTATACCAGCTAATGAAGTTATCAACGACAGTATCTATAAACTGGACAGTCGACTCATGTGTAAGACTGCCTTCGTTATCGATTTTGTCATGAACGGCTCCAACATATACTTCATTCCCGGGAAGGAGTGGGGAGGAGATGCCTAATGCGAATAGGATTTCACGCAAATGCAATTGAGCTTTAACCGTACCTAATTGCCCCATTGATGCACCCATGATCCATGAAGGTCTGCCAATCAAGACTTTATCGACACGTGATAACCAATCGATTGCATTGCCCAATACACCTGGAATCGTACCATTGTATTCTGGTGTTACCCACAAGACTGCATCTGCTTCGGCCACTTTGCTTTTAAATTCTTTTACAACTAATGGAGGATCATTTTCAATATCTTGATCATAAAAAGGTAAATCCCGAATGTTTAAGATTTCGAGTTCAAACCGATCTTGATATCTAGTTTGAATATATTTGGCAAGCTTAAGGTTGTAAGATTCTTTACGGATACTTCCCACTATTGCAACAACTTTCATCTTCAATACCTCCAATTATAATATGTAATGGATAATGGATAATCATGTAAATATGTTCCACTTACTTATTATAATTGGAATGTAAATGAAAGGGAAAAAGGATGCTTAGGAAATAATCATTCGGCGGATCGCCCCTCATTCACAACGTGATGGTAATGCTTCTCCATTACATAGCCAAAAAAGGAAGCAAGCATTTGTTGAAACAGCATGCCAAGTACAACTGGTACCGCGACGGCAGCAGGAAAATAGGTGGTTGCAAGAACGGCTCCTGCACTGATATTTCGCATACCGCCTGTAAATGTCAAGGTGATGATGTCCCCCTTTTCCCATTTTAAACATGCACCGACCATCCAAGAAAGGGCATAGCCTGAAGCAGCGATGAACAAAACCAAGAAGGACATGATCATTAATTTCTTGTCGAAATGTGTTAAATAGGGCGCAATTTTTGAACTGTTCAATATGACTACGATTCCAACGCTTATCTTGGAAAATGGAGCTAAGCGGGGGGATAGTATATATGGTATCTTCCCTTTTGTAATCTGATTCAAGAACATGGCAAGAAGGGACGGAAGAACAACCATCCCGATTAATCCTTTCACCATCGACCCCGAATCCATTTCGATTGAACCGCCTCCAAAAAGGGAAACACTGTAAGGAACGATGAATGGTGAGAGAAGGGTGTCGATTAAGATGATGGTTAGGGCAAGTGCGGCATTCCCTTTATACATCGATACCCAAATCATACTAGTGACACCGGTTGGAATCACTACAGCCAGCACTAAGCCGGTAATCGTGAAAGCATCACCATGAAACACTAAATGGCCGAGACAAAAGGCCCAAATAGGCATAAGTATGTGGAGGATGATCAATACGATGAATACAGGTAAAGGGTGGGTGACTGCCCGTTGCAGAGATTTAAAGTTGGAGCCTAAACTTCCGGAAAATGTAATGAAGGCAAATATCCATGGAACAAGAAAGGTGTAATCCATTAGATGTTCGGCCAACAAGATGCCAATAACCACGCTTATCGGCGTGATGAGAGGCATAATTTTATCCATTTGTTCATTTATTAACTTCAGCATCATTCATCCACTTCCTAAGCAAAATTCTATTAAGTAAGTTTACCATATTCCAAAAAAGATATATTGTAAGACAAACAGTTTGTTTATTTATTTTTGTCTGGAATGGCGAAAACCATTATTGGAAGGGGAGGTCTAGTGGGAGATTCTTCGTTCCTATCAATATACTATCACTGCGCTGGAACTCCCATCGATCCAAAAAGAGCTGCAGGCTTGCTCAGATGAATCTTCTTTAAAAGGAGATTAGGCAGGATTGTTCGATGCAGCGTTGTATATTCATTGAAAAATAGTTTAAAGTAGAGGTGAGGTGAAAGTAATGTCAGAAAAGGTTTCCAGTATAATGTGGTTTAGTCTTGCAGTACAATCTCTGCTTGTACTTGCTGATCATGATGGATTATGCAATAGTACTAAATTGGCCGATAAGCTTGATTCGGAGTCGGGTTTTCTTAGAAAAATATTAAGTAATTTAGTGAAGGCAGGGCTGATTCAAGCGAAGGAAGGCAGGGATGGAGGATATTCACTTGCCAAAAATCCCGATCAAATCATACTTGCGGATATATACTCTGCAATTAAATCCGAACCTTTTTCAAAAGGCTTCCTAGATGTAAATGATAAAAAATGCTTTCAACCATCTTCTCGTGAAGCTTTATGCGGTTTGAAAAACGAGATGGAGAGCTGGATAATACAGGGCTTGGAGAAGAAGACGATTGCTGATTTACTATCAAAATCTTAATGTGAAAAACGAAACTAACAGGGTTTCGTTTTTCTTGAACTGTATTTGACAAAAGAACAGTATGCGTTATATACTGTTTCCGTATTAAACACAGTTAAATGGAGGTCATTACAAATGACAAAAAATACAATGAGTAAAGAAGAGTACCTAAATAAATCGAAAGAATTGAATATGCAGCTTGAAAAGCCGAAGGCCCTTACTGATACAGACTTCATTACGGTAGCAAAAGAACGGAGATCTGTTCGCCAATACGATGCTGAATACGTGATGACTGAAGAAGAAATTCGTGAAATCCTGGATGTTGCGATTCAAGCACCGTCTTCTTCCAACTTGCAGCCATGGAGATTCCTTGTGATTCAAGATAAGCATACCCAACAAGAATTGCTGCCCATCGCAAATAACCAACAACAAATTGTTGATGCCTCTGCTGTCATTGCCGTTTTAGCTGATATAGAAGGGTACAAAAATGCAGAGCGGATTTATGGTGAATTAGTAAATAAGGGGATCATGAAGAATGAAATAAAAGAGCCATATGTAGCCTCAATCATGCATAATTATGGTAACTTTTCTGCTGAAAAGGCTTTAAGTGTAGCTATGATTGACGGTGGCTTGGTTTCCATGCAGATCATGTTAGCTGCAAAAGCAAAAGGTTACGATACAGTACCAATGGGAGGGTTCGATGAAGCCCAATTTGTTGATGCATTCAATGTACCGGAAAACTTCAAACCCGTCATGTTAATCTCCATTGGGAAAGGGGCTAAAGCAGGATTTGAAAAAGTCCGTTTGCCACTCGATTCTATATTGACTTGGAATAAATACTAAGGTTCATAATATAAGGTTTTTGGAGCCAGGATAGCTGAAATTCGCTATCCTTTTTTCTATATTAGAGTTGCTCTGCGCTCCTGTTAATAAAAATGATTAATTCTCGCAAGCGATAAATGGATATGTTACAATTTTTCCAGATATTTCTTTTTGGGTATCTCCTCTATAATCACCGACCGCTCAGCATTAAGGGATTAAAAGAGCTAAAGAATGGGTCTTGACGCTGCGTGCCAATATTAGCCGTTCACAATGGATGGGAGGGAGCCGTTATGAAGAAAGAAGTGAAAAGTGAAGTGTTCTCGTGGTTGAAATCTATCTTATTCGCTTTACTGATCGTGTTCATTTGCCAACAGTTTTTATTTACGCCAGTCACAGTCAAAGGTGAATCAATGGAGCCGACTTATGAAAATGATGACCGGATCGTGGTAACTAAAGTCGGAATGCCGGAACGCTTCGATATGGTCGTATTTTATGCTCCGGACGCGGATGAGAAGTATATAAAAAGGGTGATCGGTTTACCGGGTGACAGTGTTGAAATGAAAGATGATGTCCTATTTATCAATGGGAAAAAGTATACAGAACCATATTTGAAAACAAAAAAGGAGGAAATTCCACCTGACGAAAATCTGACGGAGAATTTCACCTTGAATGATTTACTTGGGAAATCCAAAGTACCTGTTGGTCATTTATTTGTCATGGGGGATAATCGAAGGAACAGCTGGGATGGAAGGAGATTTGGTTTTATTTCGGAGGAATCACTTGTGGGGAAAGTGAAGTTTCGTATCTACCCATTAAATGAAATAGGGGTGCCGAGATAAATGGATCCGAGTGAGAGAAAGCTTAGTGGATAATTATATGGACTAAGTTGTATTTATAGCAGATGATTGATAAGAACCTTTTCCGATGGTTAAGGTTTTTCATTTTTGATTAATGGAGGTTTTTAATATGACGAAGGGTTTGGCCGCGATTTCCATCCCGATGCTGGATGTAGAAATGGGACGGCAGGTAAAAGGTCATGTCGATTCCCTGACTGTTCCTCAGGGGAGCTTAGGACGGCTTGAGGAATGGATAATCGAATTGGCCAAGATGACAGGTGAGGCCTTTCCGGACATTTCGAAACCAGGGGTGATCGTGTTTGCAGCCGATCATGGAATTACTGAAGAAGGGGTTTCGGCTTATCCAAAAGAGGTGACGGAACAAATGGCGCTCAATTTCCTGAATGACGGAGCAGCCATCAATGTATTCAGCCGCGCGATAGATGCTTGCTTGGACATTGTCGATATAGGGATCGATTCAGAAATCAAAGCACCGGGGTTAACTTCGAAAAAAGTCCGCAATGGAACTAGAAACTTTTATAAAGAAGATGCGATGACAAAGGAAGAAGTAATTCAAGCACTTGAAATTGGATATGACCGTGCACAGAAAATGATTGCCCGTGGAGTTAATTGCCTGATTCTTGGTGAAATGGGAATCGGTAATACGACATCCAGTTCTGCCATCATCTCTGTCGTAAGCGGAAAAAGTGTCGAGTCGCTAGTGGGACAGGGAACAGGATTGAAGTCTGAAGGGATTTTACATAAGCAAAGAATAATTGAAGAAGCCATTTCATTAAGAAAACCTAATCCTGATGACCCAATCAATATTTTGATGAAAATCGGTGGATTCGAAATTGCAGGTATGACAGGGGCCATGCTTGCTGCAGCGAATGACCGTATCCCTATTCTTGTTGATGGTTTCATTACAACCACGGCTGCTGTATTGGCCAACCTTTTTTCCGGACGTGCAGCCGATTATATGTTCATTGGACATCGATCTGCAGAACCAGGTCATAGAACGGCCATAGAATTGCTTGGTAAGGAGCCTATCCTTGATTTAGGAATGAGAATCGGAGAAGGAACAGGGGCCGCATTGGCATACCCCATCCTTAAGGCAGCGACATTGGTGGTAAAAGAAATGGCAACATTTGAATCGGCAGGCGTGTCAAATAAATAAGAAATAGGAGACCTTCATGTGAAGGTCTCCTATTTCTTATATGCTCAAAAGGGGAGATTGCAGTGAAATATTCTTTTACTTAATGGGTAGTTGACCTTTATATTTCTTCATTTTCCTAACGACGGAAGGCTGGCTGATACCTAAGAATTTAGCCATTTCATATGTGGATTTACATTGTTTACTCGCTTTCATCATCATCCATTTCTCCACTTGTTCGAGAGCGGTATTGAGATCACGATCATCAACCATCATATGTTCGATCATTAGGGTATCATCTTTTTTCTCCAAAGATTCTTGTCCATGGAAATGGGAGGGGAGGAAGCCTGGGAAAATGATGGAGTCTTCCGAGGTCAAAATGAGCCGTTCAATCAGATTTTCCAATTCACGAACGTTCCCTGACCATTTATGCTGAATAAGGATTTCGTAAGTGGAAGGGTGCAATTTCTTATCTGTCTTGTATTTCTTGTTGATGATTTCGAGATTATGATTGATCAAGATGGCAATATCTTCTTTTCTTTCTCGTAAAGGCGGTATTTGGACGGGAATTACATTTAAGCGGTAATACAAATCGAGCCTGAAAGTTCCCTTTTCGACCATTTCCTCAAGGTTTTGATTGGTTGCTGTCACAAGCCGGAAATCTATCTTATGCTCTTTTTTTCCTCCCACTCTTTTAAACGTCTTCTCTTGCAGGACATTTAATAATTTCACTTGCATATCCAGGGGTAGCTCCCCGATTTCATCCAGAAATAAGGTTCCGTTATCTGCCTGTTCAATCAGCCCTTGCTTCCCATGTTTTTGCGCACCGGTGAAGGATCCCGCCTCGTATCCAAACATTTCAGATTCAAAGAGACTTTCTGGAATGGTACTGCAGTTAACTTCGATGAATGGCTCTTTGCTGCGGTAACTCTGATTATGTAGCCGGCGGGCGAAGACGCTCTTACCCACACCCGATTCCCCAAGAAGCATGACGGTGGCATCCGTTTTGGAAACACGGAGTATCGTTTTGGCGATTTGCCGCATTTCCTTGCTGCGATAGATCAGCTCTTCCTGCTCTCTAAGTTCCTCGACCTCCGATTGATATTCTTGAATCTTTTTCTCCAATTGACCGTACTGATCCTGGAGGTTCCTGATTTCAGTTTGATCTTGAGCATAACTGACGACACGAATCAATTCACCATCATCATCAAAGATGGGATAGGCAGTCGACATGACGATTTTTCCCGTCTTCGTATGCTGCATGATCTGGACAGGTGTTTTCTCTTTCAATACCATGGCAGAAATCGAAGGTGAAAGAATTCCTTCCGTTTCTAGCTGGTAAACGGATTTTCCAAGATAATGGTCGGGTTCAATTCCATAAATCCACCAATGGTTAGGATTCGTAAATAAAATGAATCCCTTTTCATCGGTCACTGTAATATTATTATTCGATGTGCTGATGATCGTTTCCAAAACTCTTTTCACATTGTTATCACTCATCATTTTCCCCCTTGTCCGTTTTTTCGATTGATTCAAATATAAATCAAAAATAGTGGCGAAATCAAGAATTTTCAGACATTTTGATTTGAAATTGAATCATTTTTTAGAAATTGGCAATTTTAATGTATACAATCGCTCCGATGTTGTAGTTTGTTTTGGAATGGTTGATAATCATAAATTTTCTTTAACACTTTTAAAAACATCCTCTTCCCTTTGGGTGGTTACCGCCATTCCTTGTTGATTTCACTAACTTCAATCAAAGTGTTGAATAGAGTAATAGATAAGCGAAGCCCGCTCTTTTTTTATACGGTTAACCTACTTATGTTTGGGTATAAATAAAGTAGTAGAGATGAATCGATTGGAGGAGTGATTGACTTGGCTGGGAACAGAACCTTGGGACAATTTTTATACGATTGCTTAAAAGCAGAGGGCATTACAGAGATTTTTGGTGTACCCGGAGACTATAATTTCTCATTGCTAGATACTTTGGAAGATTACGATGGGATTGAGTTCATTAATGGACGAAATGAACTCAATGCTGGTTATGCAGCGGATGCCTATGCCCGGGTGAAGGGCATGTCGGCACTGATCACCACTTTTGGTGTCGGTGAAATGAGCGCATGTAATGCAATCGCTGGTGCGTACAGTGAAAATGTGCCGCTCATACATATTGTCGGCTCGCCAAAGTCCATGATGCAACAGGAGAAGGAGCTTGCCCATCATACGTTAATGGATGGAGATTTTGATGTTTTCCGTAAGGTTTATGAGCATATCACCAGTTATACGGCAATTCTTACACCAGAAAACGCAGCTAGGGAGATACCAGCTGCAATCAGAATCGCGAAAGAAAAGAAAAAGCCCGTTTATTTGGTAGTGGCTATAGATCTCGTAACAAAACCGTTGCTTTCTCACAGCGAGACTTCAGAAAATATGGCCAAAACGAATGTCGGTGCGTTGCAGTCAGCAATGGAGCATATTAAAGGAATGTTAGAACATGTAAACAAAGCGGTTCTGCTTGTCGACGTAAAAACACTTCGTTATAACCTGCAGAAACCCGTACTGCAGCTCGCTGAGCGGTTAAATGTTCCAGTTGCTTCGTTAATGCAGGGGAAAGGCGGATTTGATGAGAGTCATCCCCAGTATATTGGTGTATACGGCGGAGCTTTCGGAAGTAAGGATGTAACTCAGACTGTTGAAGAAGCGGATTTCATCATAGCCGTTGGTGCTGTTTGGTCAGACGTAAATACTTCCAAAGGGACAGCAAAGCTTAACCCGCTGAAAATGGTGGAAATTCAACCTGACACATTAAAAGTGGGAGAAGCCAGTTATATGAATGTCAGGGCTGAGGAAATTCTAAATGCCCTCCAGGACACCAGCTACCGGCAGAACGAATCTGTTGGAACCATCTCGTTTCCGTATGACACAATGGTTGAAGACCCAACAGCACAACTGGAAGCGGCTTCCTATTATCCACGGATTCAGCAAATGTTGAAGGAAAATGACATTGTGGTCACGGAAACAGGAACATTCTCTTATGGCATGTCACAGGTCAGATTGCCGAAAGGGGCGACCTATATTGCACAGGGAGGCTGGCAGAGCATCGGATATGCGACTCCCGCCGCTTTCGGGGCTTGTATAGCGGATAAAAACAGACGTGTTCTTTTGTTTACCGGTGACGGCTCGATACAGCTGACAGTACAGGAAATAAGCTCGATGCTGGAGAACGGCTGCAAGCCCATCGTGTTCATCCTCAACAATAACGGCTATACGATAGAAAAATTCTTAAACGTAAAGGTCGATATAGAAAAACAGAAATACAACGAGATACCAGAGTGGGATTATACAAAACTGGCTGAAGCGTTTGGTCAAGAGGCATTCACAGCACGAGTCGAGACGAATGGTGAACTGGATGATGCCATCACAAATGCTCAGGATATGAACGCCGAGAAACTTTGCCTTATAGAATTGGTCGTGAAAAATCAAATGGATGCACCGGATTATTTGCAAAAAATAAGGCAGTATCTTGAAAAGCAAGAGAAGCAAAAGTAATGCCAAAAGGCCTTCTGTATTGAAGGCTTTTCAGTTTGCCGACAAAATGGGTTCGTAAGTGTCTCACACCACCTGATTAAGACTGGGTTATACTTTATGGGTTTTTACTGTTTTATGAAATTTCACTAGATTGAAGAAATTTGCGACACTCCTGCGGGAAAACTGGCTAGCCGAGACCCCACAGGCGCTTTCAGCGAGGGGGCTTGGCAGACAGTAGGTGGAAAGTGAGCGGATTTCTGAAATCAGCTGGAACTTTTTTAAAAGTAAAAAACTGTAGGCAAACCTGCTCTTCTTATTAGTCTACAGTCCGAAAGGTCTTCTGTGATGGAGGCCTTTTTTTGTTGGGAAAGTCGATACTGGAAAGTGTTTAAGAATTGAATTTTTCGAGTATAAATGAGAATTGGCAGTGAATTTCCTCCGTGGGGCTTACTATATTTACCCGTGTTTAGCCCGATCAAGGACAAGAATGGCGAGTTGACAAAGTAAACAGAATATATCCGTCATGATAATACCAGTATTGGTCACTGGCATTTCAAAATTGAAACCAAGAATTTTTAAATTAAGAGTATTATGAAAATGTCACGAAGTAATAGGGAATATATTTTTCCTAAGTAGAGAAAACCATTCTTTTTAAAGCTGGCTATTTTTGTAGATAAGGGGGCACAAAAATGCGTAAAAATGTATCATTAGCGCGGTTAATAGAGTCGAATAAAGAAAATCTCAGCAATAATCAGTTGTTCATAGATCTTATTGAAGAAAAAGTTCAAAAAAAGCAAGTGGAAATGCAGGAAAAACATCTAACAAGACAGGCAGGTGATGAGAATGTTATTAAGAAAAGCCTGGTTATTACAACAAACGATGACCTATCATAGAAAAAAGAAGGATGAAATAGCTGAACGAAAGGAATTATCAAGCTTGGAAGGAGTCCGTATCAGTAAACAACTTAATTATGCGATTATTGAGATGCAAAGGTTAATGCGTGAGTGATGATGGATTCAAAAAAGATAATGAGAAGGGTTATAAGCCATAACGCCAGTTGGCGGCTATTTGACATTATAATACGCAAAAAAGCGTGTATGATATTTTATTAATACACGCTTTTTTGCTCTTTTATCAAGGACTATAGAGTTAGTTTTATAGCCAAAAATTGTTTGTTGTCATATCGTTATTTAGTTAAGAACTCGGACTGCCTTTACAAAGCTAGGTCCCCAGTAAGAATTGTTAATGTTAGCGTAGGACACACCTTTAGATGTGGAAGCATTCAGCATCTGACCATTACCGGCATAAATTCCCACATGATTGATTACACCATCATTATTGGTATCAAAAAATACTAAATCCCCTTTTTGGAGGGATTTCGAAGATACAGTTGTACCAACGTGTGATTGTGCCACTGAATTTCGAGGTAAGGAAACACCTGCACTTTGGAATGCCCTTAATGTGAATGAAGAGCAATCAAATACGTCAGTGCGTGAAGTGCTTGCACCGTAAACATACTTGGCTCCCATGTATTTAGCGCCAGCTGCCAAAACTTGGTCCGCTTTGGTCGCTTTGGACGGTTTTTTAATTGCAGATGCCGAGGCTTTCCCAGAAACACGGATGGATTGGCCTATTCGAATACGATTTGAATTAGAAATATTAGGGTTTATTTTAAGTAATGCACTAAGGGAAAGGTTATATCTTTTAGCAATTGTTGATAAGGAATCCCCTAATTTAACCACATAAACTTCTGTTGTATTTTTACTATTATCCGGTTTGCTGGTAAGGGTATTAACCTTCAAGACTTGGCCGGGAAAAATAAGAGTACTAGTCAAATGGTTTTTAGACTTTAATTGTTGGATAGTCATATTATTGACTCTGGCAATTTTGTCCAGGGTGTCCCCGGGTTTGACTGTATATGTAGCATTAGATTGACTGTTTTTAGCCGTAGAGCTGGATGCAGGTGCTTGTCCGGAAACCCGGATGGATTGGCCAATATAAATGCGATCCGAATTAGAAATATTAGTGTTTAACTTTAGCAGGGCACTAAGGGAAAGGTTATATTTTTTTGCAATTTTGGATAAAGTATCCCCCAGTTTAACCACATATTTTTCGGTTTTATCTATATTTTTAGTCTGGATATTAAGGGTATTAACCTTCAAGACTTGGCCGGGAAAAATAAGGTTACTAGTCAAATGGTTTTGAGATTTTAATTGTTGCACAGTTGTATGATTAGCTTTAGAGATTTTATCAAGGGTGTCCCCTGATTTAACTTGATAAGAACCAGCATAAGCAGAGGTGCCGGCGATAAGGGTACCTATAATAGTTCCTGCAAGAATGAAAGAGTTTTTCGAATTGTTCATTTAGGAAAGTTCCTCCTGATGTGGTAAAAAAATATGTAGCATTTATATTATAAAGGTAAGGCATATAAAAAACATGACCCATATAAATAAAATTCAACTTTTTCGTCATTTTTCAGGTTATTTTGTAGATCTGTCACATCTAGTGGATTCAAGTGCAATTATGAAAGTGTAAATTATATTAATTACAGGTAAGTTGAGATGTGCAAAGATAGATTCAAAGATGAAGGATATGGCAGAATGAATGGATGACTATTCTTCTTGAAGAAGTTTGAGCTGGAGTAATTAAAAAGAAAGGTAAGAATAACATATCCTTACCTTTTCATGATTAATTTTTTAATATTGTCTATAAACGTAGGAATCATCAGGCTAGCTCATCTGAATTGTACGAAAACCCGGTTAACGTAATTTGTTTGCCGGAGAACTTTCCAGGAGAGTAATAGTTGGCTTCTAAATCATTAAGATAGTTTTTATCGGTTAAATGAAGACTATCACGCTCAACCAAGCTTTGGAGCGAATGATCCATTAGAGTTAAATAGTCATCCTTGCCATAATAAAGACGACTTGTATCCGGCTGCAGAAATTGATGCTGGCTATATTCATCCGAATCATCATACACCGGGAAATGAAATCCTTTTTTTTCTACGATATTGGAGTCCATTGTGGCAACAGGCAAAAAGAGGCCTGTTACCTGTTGCCTTTTATACTGCTTACTTAGAGGGGATAAGGTCACTCGGGTTTTTTCGGTCCCCCTTTATTAATTAGGTTCTTGCGAGATATGAACGGGTTGCCGGTAACCCAAAAACGCCACGGATAATCTTTTGCTTCACCGGAGTTGTCAATTCCGACGCGGGGGCCGCTGGATATGTGTTCAGGCTGCTTTCCGGCAGAAATATAAAGCGGAGGAACCGTAAAAGATTGACCATAATCATCCATGGTGATGCCTAGTGCCTTGGTTAGCTTCCCTGGTCCATCGGTCCATTTTCGTATATCGGCATTTCCGCGTCTTTCATGCATTAACTCGAGCCCTGAATAGGGTTCAATCGCCCGGATTAAAATGGCCTCCGGATTTTCAGGTCCGCCGCTTACGACATTGACCAGTGTATGTGTGTGCATGACGTATGTATATATCAAACCGGAATTTCCGAACATCACTTCCGTCCGTTTTGTCCTTCTATTTCCAAAACTATGTGCGGCCCTGTCCACAGGTCCCATATAGGCCTCTGTTTCAACAATGAATCCAGAAGCGGTTCCATCCGCTGTTTCTTTTACAATCAGGCACCCAAGAAGGGATTTTGCCAGTTCAAGCGTGGGCTGCTGATAAAAATCCGCAGGTAAAATTGAATGGTTTATCTTGTTCATAGTATCACTCCATTTAGTCTCATACAGGTAAAATTCCCTTATCAATGAAAAAGAAACATGAAGGGATTAAAAAGGCCGGCTGATTATATCAGCCGGTCCCGAGCATATTTTTAGCCTAATTCTTTTTCCGTTTCTTGATCTTTTTTGATTCGGCCCGAACCCACGGAAAGTGCCACTAGTATCCCTGCGGAAACAAAAAAGATACCGGTGATGAAAACACTGGAGAATGCATCGATCCAAGCATTTTCAATCGTTTTTACAAGGACATTGCTGACTTCTGCCGGCATTTTAAGGTTTTCCGGATAAAGCATGATGTTGAATAACGCATCCGTTTTATCGGCTAATGCTTTCAGTGCCTCATGCAATATAGGGTCCTTTTGGCTTACAACCGCGTCATCCATATTTTGCTGGAGATTATGGTTCATGACGGCATTCAAAATCGTGATGCCCATCGTTCCCCCTATTGATCGGAAGAATGTCGAAGCCGCTGTAACCGATCCTAGCTGGGATTTTGGAAATTCGTTTTGAACGGCAATCATCAATGTCGGCATGACAAGACCCATACCTATTCCAAGGATGGCCATGAATGAGTACGCAGTGAATATAGTCGTACTGCCGTCCATCGTACTCATTAGGAAAAAGCCGAGCGTCGCAAAGGCCATTCCAAAGGTAAGCACGGTACGAAAACGGAATTTCAACAGTAACCGCCCGCCAACGACGCTGGAAAGAATCATACCGATCATCATCGGAGTCATGGTCGACCCCGCTTTTGTTGGTGAAACTCCCAGTACGCCTTGCATGAACAGCGGAACGAACATGATTGCCCCGAACATTCCGAGGCCCAGCAAGAATCCCAAAATATTCGTGGTGGCAAAAACCCTATTTTTAAAAAGGGATAAATCAAGGATCGGTTCAACTGCTTTTCTTTCAAAAATGATGAAAAGGGCAATGAAGACAAGGGTACTGCCGAAAATCAAGAGAGATTCCAGTGATAACCATTCGAACTTATCACCACCAAAGGTCAAGCCCAGCAGTAACAGGACAATACCAGGAGTCAAGGTGAAAATCCCTAAATAATCGATATTCACTTTCTCCGTTTTTCTTATGGCTTCATGTTTCAACCCTACATAAATTAATATGGCGGATAGTAAACCCGTCGGTACATTGATCAGGAAGATCCAATGCCAGCTGATATGATCAACGATCAGGCCGCCCAGAAAAGGACCAATGACAGAACTTAAACCAAAAAGGGCTCCAAATACACCCTGCCATTTAGCCCTTTGTTCCGCAGAGAATATATCGCCAATTATCGTTTGGGATAAGGGCATGATCATTCCGCCGCCGATTCCCTGCAGCCCCCTGTAGATGATCAATTGCTCCATCGAAGTGGCAGTGGCACATAAAAATGAGCCGATTGTAAAAATGATTGTACCAAGCAGATATAGGGAACGTCTGCCATATAAATCAGATAGCTTTCCAACAATCGGTACAACAGTAGTTGAGGCTATTAAATAGGCAGTCGTTACCCATGCAAAGATGGTAAAACCATTCAATTCCCCGATAATAGTCGGCATTGCCGTCCCGACTATCGTCTGTTCCAACGAACTGAAAAACATTCCAATGATCAATCCTGTTAAGACAAGCTTGGTATTGACCGCTTTTTTATCCATTTGCATACCATTTCTCCATTCTTCGAACTTAATTCCTTTACTCGATTGTGACTAATAGGTCAAAATTATAAATCCGAAATGACCATTTCTGTAAAAAATTCAATTGCATGAAGGAGTGTTTTCGAAAGGTAGATATCATATAAAATTATTAATTCGACCAGAAACCACTAAATCCTTCCTGATTAATATCCCCAGCGTGTTTCCATTTACCATATTAGTTATAATAAGAAGGAATATAGACGAACTTATGATTGGAAGTGTACGGAATGAATAAAAAAATTGGGTTTATTGGATGCGGTAAAATGGGTGTGGCAATGCTTGAGGGCATGTTGCATGCAGAGGTCATTTCACCTGATGGAATCATGGTCAGTTCAGCGAGTGTGGAAACGAAAACTAAAATCACCACGAAATATAAGGTTAAAGGCACTTTGGATAATAAAGAGGTTGCCGGTTTTGCCGATTTTCTTTTTCTAGGGATTCAACCTGCCATGCATGAGCAAGTGCTTGAAGAAGTAAAGAATCATGTGAAAGATGACGTTGTGATCATTACCATGGCTGCTGGGATCACTGTATCTCTAGTTGAGAACTGCTTCGGAAAAAGCGTGAAAGTTGTCCGGACGATGCCCAACACTCCTTCACTTGTAGGTGAAGGCATGACGGCAATGAGCATTAATGATGAAATTACCGATGCTGATATAGAGGATGTGACTGCACTGCTGAATAGTTTCGGTAAAACGGAAATCCTCCATGAAGATCTGATGGACGCAGTACCGGCCATCAGCGGTTCGTCGCCTGCTTATGTATACATGTTCATCGAGGCGCTGGCTGATGGAGGGGTCCGTGATGGCATTCCACGAAAACAAGCATACCGAATGGCAGCACAAGCTGTAATGGGCGCTGCTAAAATGGTACTAGAAACGGAAAGACATCCTGCTGCTTTAAAGGATGATGTCTGTACGCCGGGTGGTTCAACGATAACTGCGGTAGCGTCATTAGAAGAGAACCAGCTTAGATCAAGCATTCTACAGGCAATGAAGGCCTGCACGGATAAAACGAAAGGTTTCAGTAAATGAAAAAAGATGGATTGCCTATTAGCGGGCGATCTCATCCGCTTGCCATTTTCAGAATGTTTGGTGAAAAAAAGAGGAGGCTGCATTATGAATGGTTATATAGAAGAATTAAGGAAGATTCTGACGGAAGAACAAGTAACGGTGAATGAAACATTATTGGAACAGCACAGCCATGATGAATCCTATCACACTCCTCATTTACCGGATATGGTCATATATCCAAGGGATACTGCGGAAGTCAGCTCAGTCATGCGTTATGCGAATGAGCATGAAATACCGGTCATTCCTTTTGGATTGGGATCAAGTTTGGAAGGTCATGTCGTTCCAGTCAAAGGGGGAATTTCACTGGATTTGTCCTTGATGAATCAAGTATTGGAAATCAGGGAAAATGATTTCCTTGTGAAGGTCCAACCAGGTGTGACAAGGACGCAACTCAATAAAGAATTAAAAAGGTACGGTTTGTTCTTTTCCGTCGATCCGGGTGCCGATGCTACATTGGGAGGGATGGCAGCTACGAATGCAAGTGGGACGACCTCGGTCAAATATGGGATAATGCGCGATCAAGTCAGGGATTTGGAAGTGGTTTTAGCAAACGGTGAGGTGATCCATTCCGGAAGTTTAGCGACAAAATCATCTTCAGGCATTCATTTGAATGGCTTGTTTGTCGGGTCGGAAGGTACACTAGGTGTATTTACTGAACTGACATTAAAGGTATACGGCATTCCTGAGGTAACCATGGCAGGAAGAGCCTCATTTCCAACCGTCGAACAGGCAGTATCTGCGGTTAATGGGATCATGCTTGCTGGAATCCCAATTGCACGAATTGAATTGGTTGATGCCGAGTCCATAAAAAAAGTTAATCAATTCATGGACAAATCCTATGATGTCAAACCAACTTTATTCCTGGAGTTTCATGGTAACTTTGCCGGACTTGAACAGGACGTCAAATTTGCCAAGGAAATCGTAAGTGATTTTGGCTGTGGGGATATCCAGTTTGAAACTGATTCAAAAGCACGGAATGCTTTATGGGAAGCCCGCCATAATCTCGCGTACGCATTTATTCACAGTGCCCCGGGAAAGAAGCTGATGGTGACCGACGTAAGTGTGCCCCTTCATGAATTATCGGATGCCATATTGGATGCAAGAAAGAAAGTCGAACAATCAAAAGTGGAGGGGGCGATTGTAGGACATGTAGGTGACGGGAATTATCATGTATTGTTCATGATCGATCTGAAAAATCCTGAAGAAGTGAAAGAAGCGAAGAGGTTAAATGAAGAAATCGTTGAATTTGCCTTAACCAAAGGCGGTACATGTACAGGTGAACATGGGGTAGGCCTTGGAAAATCGAAGTATCAGCGAAGGGAGCATGGAGCAGCTTACGAAGTGATGAAAACGATCAAACAGGCATTGGATCCGAAAGGAATAATGAATCCCGGGAAAATTTTTATAGATTAAGAGGAATGTTTAATTATGGTAGATTAGTAACAACCAAAAATATACAATAAATCAATTGGTGAAAAGGCAGACTTGCTGTCCCATATAAAATGTTAATGGCAAATCATAGCCTAGATATGGGGCCAATTCAAACACTAATTTCATATCATGTAATTTAAAAAAATAAACGGATAAAATTTATTTTCGTCTTTAACTGACCTATATTCGGAAAAATCGCCTGTTCGTGGTGATAATCCGACCCATATCGAGATAATTCAATCTTCATCGGAATAAATCGACCGATGAGCGTGATAAATCGATCTTTCATCCAAATAAATCTACCCAATTCCCTTTCAAAAAAAATAAGACTCCAGATGTCTGGAGTCTTATTTTAATATTAAGCGTTAATGTTATTTGGGTTTAAGGCGTTTTCAACACTTACGTAGTTGTAGCCTAGGTCTGTTGCAACTGCTTCAAACGTGATTTCACCGTTCGCCACATTGACGCCTTTTGCAAGTGCATCATTTTCAAGGATCGCTTTGATGGCGCCTTTGTTTGCGATTTGCAGTGCAAATGGCACTGTTACGTTAGTTAAAGCAACTGTAGAGGTTTGAGGCACTGCACCTGGCATATTTGCCACTGCGTAATGCACTACTCCATGTTTAACATAAGTAGGGTTATCATGTGTTGTTATGTGGTCAACCGTTTCGAAGATACCGCCTTGGTCGATTGCAACATCAACAATGACTGAACCTGGAGACATCGATTTAACCATTTCTTCAGTAACGAGCTTAGGAGCTTTAGCACCTGGGATCAATACAGCACCAATCACTAAATCAGCATCTTTGACTGCTTCTGCAATATTATAAGGATTGGAGATGAGTGTAGTCAGTTCATTTCCGAAAATATCATCAAGTTGACGTAGGCGGTCAGGGCTTAAGTCAAGAATTGTAACATCTGCGCCTAATCCTATAGCGATTTTAGCAGCATTCGTTCCAACCATGCCTCCGCCGACAACAGCGACTTTACCACGTTTCACTCCAGGAACTCCGCTTAAGAGGATTCCTTTACCACCGTTATTTTTTTCCAGGAACTGAGCACCGATTTGTGCAGCCATGCGTCCTGCAACTTCACTCATTGGTGTCAATAAAGGAAGTGTGCGGTTCACTGCAACCGTTTCATAAGCAATGGCCAAGACACCGCTTTCTTTTAGGGCCTGAGCTAGTGCCGGTTCAGCCGCAAGATGCAAATATGTGAAAAGGATTAAATCTTTTCGGAAATATTTATATTCAGATGAGATAGGTTCTTTTACTTTCATGATCATTTCTGTGCTTGCCCAAACGCTAGCAGCGTCCTCGACTATTACAGCACCAGCTTCTTGATATGATTCATTTGTAAAACTGCTTCCTAGACCTGCGTTCATTTCGATTAATACTTCATGCCCTGCATTGACTAATGCAACAACCCCAGCTGGAGTGATAGCTACACGGTTTTCATTGTTTTTAATCTCTTTTGGAATTCCTATTCTCATCTTAATCCCTCCAATAATATGTTTTACTATTTGTATCACAAGTATAGTTGGAAATAGAAACAGTTAGTATGTGGAAATCAGAAAAATGAAAAAGGTGTATTTGTGGAATTCCACAAACGCAATATCAATAAACATGGACTCGTCAGGAACTAGACCCCTGATTCATATCATAAACGTTAGAAAATATAACGCTGAAGTTAATTTTTCGAAATAGGTTCTTGAATGCGCTCTAAAATCCGTCTTTTTTTATAAAGCATGATTCCCGTATCGGCCATATCGGCAATCATCGATCGATTGGTAAGGGCTCCAAAGATTATTCCAGCAACAGGAACCATTTGCAAAAGCTTTTTCCAGCCAAACTGATCACGGTATGTATAAACGACTTCTCGCCATCCTTGCAGCTCGGATGCTATTTCCCTTTTTGATTCGGAATCAGGCAGGTGCATTTTCGACAATTCAATTAATAGTGCTTTTTTGCCTACAACATCCGATGTTGTGAATTGCAGACATTTGACGATGAAAATACGCTCTTGACGGTCACTGGGATCGAACCCATATGTGATGGCGATATCTTGAAGTGTTTTAATCGACATGCCGAGTAGAAGGGGGATGTCGATGGCTAAGGTGAAGATTCCGCCAATACCGGTAGTGGCACCTTGAACCGTTGCCAATTTGCTGCCTGAATTTTTAATATCTTGACTCACGCTATCCATGATATGGAGGGGAATGCTTGATACATCTTCCAGGGAAGTAATTTTCAACTCGGGGTTCTTGGCCTGTAGCTGACTTAGAATTTGAGCTTCTTTCGTTAAATATTTTCCGCCATTCTGAATATAGCTGCCGATTTCATCAAGCATGACACCCAATTTTTTCTGAATGAAATCCGGTGTCAGCTTATCCAATAGTTTGAAGGGGATTCGCCCAATCCGTTCCCAAAACCATAGCCCTTTCTGATCCTTCTCCCATTTTTCAATGATTATTAATTCCTTCTCAAGTTCTTCTTTTGTTTCAAATTTCATATGATCAGCCTTTCCACATTTCTAGTATTCCATATCAGGGAATTTATCATTAATTTTTCTTGAAAAATTTATCATATTGATCAAGTTTAATGTTAAGAAAGAGGGACATTTTTTGAATCGGGTCTTTTAACCGGATATTTCCCACTTCTGAAATCCTTTTTAATCGGTAATTCAATGTATTCACATGGATATGAAGATTTCTTGAAGCTTCATTTGGGTTGCAGTCTTTTTCTAGATAGACAGTGAGTGTCTGCAGCATTTCCGTCTGGTTTTTCATGTCATATGCTTTTAGCTTCAGGATGGAAGGATGAACATGACGTTGTTTGTTGCTTGCGAGCGATTCAATCATTTGAAACATGCCAAGTTCCTCATAATGTAAGATGAGCTTCATGTCATCAGGGAAAATAGTCTTCATTTTTAGAGTGTATTGAGCTTCATCGTAACTTGTTTTAACATCCAATAAGTTTTTATACATATGGCCAGCCGTTCCAAGGATATGCTCAACACCGAAACGCCGTTTCATTTCCAAAATGAAAAAAGGGATGAAATCATAAATCGATGATGTGAAAGAAGGGCTGTTTTCCTGGTTGGCTCCTGCAAAAAGAATGAGCTTGTTATGGTCAATCGCAAATAAGGAACTGTTTATCTTTTGCGTAGTCGTTAACATGTATGAAATGTATCGCTCTACTTCCCGATTGATCTCTTCAGGAAATTCGAATACCAATATGGAAAAAACCACCGGAACATGTAAGGAGAATTTCGTGAAATTTTCAATTATTTCCGATTCTTCTTGGTAGTGTCCAGTCAGCATGCGCCAAAGGAACTCTTGATTACCCGCTTCTTTCCTTTTCTTTTTCAATTGCAATTGCTGTAACTGGTTTTTCGCCTCTTTGGCAGCGAATTGCAGAAATTCCATATCTTCTTCGGAGAAAGGTTCATTTACTTCTAAAGCCCAAATGAATCCAAGGACTTCATTATTTTTCCGAATGGACACCGCAGCCCTGTTACCGAGACCGACATCATTGATGGCCCCGATCTTAATGGGGGCATCTTCTTTCAATAAAGCTGGGATGAAGCCATCTTTCCATAAACTGTTGATGACTTTTTCAGGGACGCGTCTTCCGATTATGGTCATGATACGAGCCTGATCCGTAGTATCATCGTGTGTGCTATAAGCAAGTAAGCGGTGATTACCGTCCTCGATTGTAATGGGGCAACCTAAAACAGAACTGATTCTATCGGCAAACTCCATCATATCTCCATAAAGGTCTTTAAAAATATCTCTATTTTTTTCTAATTCCTTCATTTTTTTGTGCCCCTCGCTTAAAAAAATTCCTTCTCCTTGAATTTTAAACGATTTCCTATTAATAAGCATAGATAAATCCATTCATAAAACAGAAAATCCCTGCCGACGGAAATCGGAAGGGATTTTTTTATTTTAGAATAGGAAATTAATCAAAAGATAAATCAAACCTGCTAATGTTGCCGAGATGGGAATGGTAATGAACCAAGTGATGATCATTCTTTTTGCCGTTCCCCATTTTACGCCTTTGACACGATGGGCGGTTCCAACTCCAAGGATTGAAGAGGAAATAACATGGGTAGTACTGACTGGCATGTGTATTACGGTCGCGCCGAAGATGATAAAGGCTCCGGTTAAATCCGCTGCAACACCATTGACCGGACGGATCTTCATAATTTTGCCGCCAACGGTTTTAATGATTTTCCATCCACCTACGGAAGTTCCAAGTCCCATTGCTAACGCACAGGAAAATTGAACCCAGAAGGGGATATCGGCATTTGATGCATAACCATTTGCAATAAGTGCCATCGTGATGATACCCATCGCTTTTTGAGCGTCATTCGTTCCGTGGGTATACGATTGAAGTGCTGCAGTAGCAATCTGTATAGTACGAAATTTTTGGTTTGTTTTTGTCAGGTTATTGTTCTTAAAGACCACTTTAAAGATGCTGTATACGATAAACCCGATTGCAAAAGCAATTAACGGGGAGAAGATCAAAGCTTGAAGAATTTTCATGAATCCTTCCCATTTAATTCCGGCGAATCCAGCTGCAGCAATGGCGGCACCTGCAATCGAACCAATCAATGCGTGGGAGGAACTGCTTGGTATTCCGTAATACCAGGTAAGAAGGTTCCATATGATCGCGGCAAGCAGAGCAGCCAAGATTACATATGAACCATTCGGAAGTGTGAACGGATCCACGATATCTTTGGTTATGGTCTTCGCTACTCCAGTAAATGTCATAGCTCCGACGAAATTCATGATAGCTGCCATGATGATGGCATGCCGAGGCTTCATGGCCTTTGTTGAAACAGCAGTGGCTATTGCATTGGCTGTATCATGGAAACCATTGATGAAGTCAAATGCTAAAGCAAAGAAAACGATTAATATTGTTAAAATTAATAAAGTATCCATTTATTGGGGTACTCCTTAGGCGTTTTTCATTATGATTGTTTCAAGTGTATTGGCCACTGCTTGACAGTGATCGGCAATCTCTTCAAGGCTTTCGTAAATTTCTTTATATTGAATGATCCTGATTGGATCTTTTTCAACTGTAAACAAGTTTTTGATTGATTGACGTTGGATCCCGTCACAAACGGATTCAAGATCTTTAATTTTGATTGCATTTTCACGAATCATTGGTAATTTTTTAGTGGATAGTGTATCGACAGCTGTTTCAATCTCATACGTACACTGCTTGATTGCATCCACAAACTTAAGCATATACTCATCTGCATTGACTATTGAGTACATTTCAAATAATGCGGCACAGTGTTCCAAGCCGTCTATGACATCATCCATTCTCATGGTTAGTTCAAGGATATCCTCGCGTTCGATAGGAGTGATAAAGGCATTGTTCAGCTCTTTAATCACGTTATGAACCATTGAATCGCCTTTATGCTCATAATCTTTCATAGTATCTGAAAATACTTTTAGATCGGAGATGTTTTTGAGTTTATAATCCGCGAAATAGTCAGCACCTTCTTTAAGGTTTTGAGCAATGTTGAAAAGCATTACTGCGAATTTGTCTTTTTTTGATTTAAAAGCCATGTTAAAGCCTCCCAATTAGTCATGCAATTTTACACACTTTTATCGTACGTTTAGTATTAACAAATTGATTGTAACGAATTCATGTAGTCTCAGGGAAGGTTTTTCGACGAAAATTTACAAAATCTTAATAAAACTTTACAAACAAAAACAAGGATAAGTAAAAAATGGGAAACAGTTGCCACTTACAAAGGCGATATTTGTAGAAAAAAGCCTTCCCGAAGTGGAAAGGCTGAAGGTTCTATAAAAATAAAGCAATTAAATAATAAATAATTCCAGCTAATGAAGCGGAAATCGGCAAGGTAATGAACCAAGTAATCAACATGCTTTTAGCAGTTCCCCATTTTACGCCTTTGATGCGGTGTGCAGAACCGACACCAAGTATGGAAGAAGAAATGACATGTGTCGTACTGACCGGCATATGCAGGAATGTGGCACCGAAAATGATTGCTGCACCAGTCATATCTGCAGCCACCCCATTAACCGGCCGGATTTTCATGATTTTACCGCCAACGGTTTTGATGATTTTCCAACCTCCGATTGATGTACCAAGCGCCATGGCTATTGCGCAGGATAATTGAACCCAGAAGGGAACTTCCGAGGTAGAGGCATATCCGTTAGCGATTAAAGCCAACGTGATGATACCCATCGATTTTTGAGCGTCATTCGTTCCGTGTGTATAAGACTGGATGGCTGCCGTGAGAATTTGTATTCTCCTGAATCGCTTATTGGTCTTTCCTAAATTATTATTTTTGAATACTACCTTGAAGATACTGTATACAATGAATCCAAGCGTAAAGGCAAGGATGGGAGATAGAATTAATGCCTGGACAATTTTAGTGAATCCACTCCATTTTATTGCATCGAATCCACTAGCCACGATGGCCGCTCCTGCTATTGACCCAATGATTGCATGTGAAGAACTGCTTGGAATGCCGAAATACCAAGTGATTAAATTCCACGTTATTGCAGAGAGCAGAGCAGCAAGGATTACATAAGAGCCGTTGTTTAATGTGAAAGGGTCAACGATATCCTTCGTAATGGTATGCGCTACACCGGTAAAAGTCAGTGCTCCCAATAAATTCATGACCGCAGCCATGATGATTGCATGACGTGGTTTAAGCGCCTTGGTTGATACTGCTGTAGCGATGGCATTAGCCGTATCATGGAAACCATTGATAAAATCAAAGACCAAAGCAAATATAATAATTAGCGCTGTTAAGATGAATATGCTATTCATACATGGAAGACTCCCTTGATTTCAAGTATATAATGTGAATTTGGATTGTGGCCCATGATTGGGCGCAGTACAGGACAGTTTGCAACCCCTCATTATTTAAAATGGGAGTTTTTAAGGTTGATTATTTTTTAAAGATGGCACCTTCTTTATTACTTGGTTTTAAAACGAACTATTTCATTGTAACGAATTTCATATCTATAAGGATAGACGTTTCGTCATTTTTTTACAAAATATTTAACTTAGTGAAGGATTTAATGACAAATTATTCATTTTATTATATTAAAAGGATAATGGGACTTTTTAAATCCCGAGGCTTATGGTTAGAAATAGAAGTTGGGGCGATGTATAATTGGTAAATAAAAGTAAGGGGGATGAAGGATGATTTCAAATATTGCGGAAACGATCACTCTACATAATGGAGTTCAAATGCCACAGTTGGGTTTCGGTGTATTCAAAGTGAAAAATGGCAAAGAAACGGTTGAATCCGTTAAGAAAGCAATCCAAGTAGGATATCGAGCGATTGATACGGCAGCCATTTATGAAAATGAAGAAGGTGTTGGACAGGCGATTCGGGAGAGCGGAGTACCTCGTGAAGAATTGTTCATAACATCTAAAGTATGGAATACGGAACAAGGATACGAAACCACGCTTCAGGCATTTGATGATAGTTTAAATCGCCTTGGGCTTGAATATTTGGATTTATACCTGATTCACTGGCCTGGAAAAGATAAATATCTGGAAACATGGAGGGCGCTGGAAAAGCTTTATAAGGATGGAAAAGTGAAATCTATCGGTGTAAGTAATTTCCATGTTCATCATTTGGAAAATTTACTTGCAAATAGTGAAGTGAAACCGGTCGTAAATCAAATCGAATTGCATCCACTTTTGACTCAAGTCGAAATTCGTGATTACTGTGCAAAGCATGAAATAAAGGTGACATCATGGAGCCCGCTAGGCAGGGGGAACTTATTGGAAGAACCAACAATTAATCACATAGCTAAGAAGCACGGGAAAAGTTCAGCGCAAGTGTTAATTAGATGGCATCTTCAACATGATCTCGTAGTAATACCCAAATCGATTACGCCGTCCCGTATCGAGGAAAATGCACAGGTATTTGATTTTTCATTAAGCCTTAACGAAATGAACCAAATAGATGCCTTGAACAAAAATGAACGGTTCGGAAGCAATCCAGATGAACTTTTGTTCTAAATAAGAATGTTGAAAATGATAGGAGGATGTCCCGATAAGGGGCATCCTTTTTCTTTTTTCTTTATGAACATAATTGACACAGTTACTGCTTATACTAACTATGTGACAGAGTTAAGCATATTCTATACCCGTTTATTATGACTAATAATCCTATTTCCGTTGCCAAATATTTTTAAATAAAATTAGGTTTTAGATTAGTTAAACGGGGAAAATAATGAGTACAGCGGCAAACAAAAAGAAAAACACACTAACACATTGAGGATTGTCAAATCAGTTCCTCAGGGGCTCTAGCTAGCTAATTCTACCCAATAACTAAAACATTCACATTCATTAGATATTGTGCGTAATCGGCATCATACCATTTGGATGTAAAAGTTAAAAGAACTGAAGGCATGACAATATGGAAGTGTGATGAAATTTCTTGGAGTCTGCTGTAGATAGTAAAAAATCAACTAATTAGAAGGAGGAAATATATTATGGGATTTTTATGGTCATTAATTATCGGAGGTATCATCGGTTGGTTAGCAGGTATGATCGTTGGACGTGACGTACCATTTGGAATTATCGGTAACATCATCGCTGGTTTTGTTGGTGCATGGTTAGGTTCATTAATTCTTGGGAACTGGGGACCGTCAGTAGCAGATTTCGCTATTATTCCAGCATTGATTGGTGCTATCGTGTTTGTCTTCATCTTAAGCCTTATCTTAAAAGGCATGAGAAAAGCTTCATAAATACAAAAATAAAGCTGGCCCAAGTGGCCAGCTATTTTTTTATACTGAACCGGAATGGAACTTGTCTGCGATGCGGAAAACCCGTCCGTAGAGCAGTATAATTAGTCCCAGAACCAAATAATCCGTCCGTTAGTGCATTAAAAAACACCGTTCCGAAATGGAACGGTGTTTTTTAATTATATGTGAAGATCGAATATTTCAGGTTTATCCAGGAAAGGAGCTTCAATAATCAATTTTTCTTCGGAAATGGGGTGGATGAATTCGATTTTCCTTGCATGCAGGGCTTGACGTGGAAATGTCCTTCTTCCGCCATACAGGGTATCTCCAGCCAAGGGGTGATTCAAATGGCTGAAATGGACCCTGATCTGGTGGGTTCGGCCGCTTTCCAAGGTGCAGCTTACGAGCGTCAAGTTTTTCTTGGGATTACGATTGAGCACCTGATAATGGGTAACTGCCGTCTGGCCTGTAGGGGATACCCTTCGTCTCGTGGCATGGTGGCGGTCCCTGCCAATTTTTTCTTTGATTTCGCCTTCATCCTTTTTAATGTTTCCTTCAACTAATGCAAGATAAGTCCGTTTGATTTCCCTTTCTTCCAACATTCTGTCCAGCATGGACCCAATGAGGCGGTTTTTGGCAAAAAGGACCGCACCGGTGGTATCTTTATCAAGCCTATGAATATGCTTGATCATACAGTTCTGGCCAGTTTGTCGAAGGTGGTGCGCTACTCCATTGATGAGGGAGTGTGCTTCACCGGGGTGAGAAGGGTGAGTATCCATTCCAGCCGGTTTATTGGCTATCAACAACACGTCATCTTCATATAAGATGGATATTCCTAAGTCAGCCGCTTTAACCGGTTCATTTTCAACGTGATCAAGCAAGGGAATGCATATCGTATCTCCTTCAGTAAGGACAGTTGACCATGTGACGGAATGGCCATTCACTGTCACTTCTTTACTCATCCTCCATTCATGGACCAACTTCTTTGGGGCTTTCCACCGCTCCCTGAAAAGCTTTTCCAATGTTAATCCATTCCAACTTTGAAGAACTTCTATTATTAAATGTTGGTTAGTTATTTTGAAATCTTCCAATTTCATTCCTACTTTCGACTTATTTGGTTGTGGTCAAATGAAAAAAATATATAATAATTACAGATAAGTCATAAAAAAGTGATCTTGGACCTATTGTCAAGATTTCCGTGGTGGAAATTACCACATTTTTTTTACAATTTTTATGTTATTCTATGGGGAAAGAAATCGCTTGTCCTAGAATATACATATATTAGATAGGTCTAACGGATCTGAAAAAAGGTGGTTTTTTTAGTGAAGACAGTCTTTTCTTCAACGGAAGAGCAAGAGCAAGAAATAGCGAGCCTCGTTTCTCGTTTCTACGAATCTGTATTTCCGAAATACTTCACGGAAAGTGAAATCCTTCATTTTCGCGAGATTGGCGTTTTGGAGCCCAATCAAGGTTCTTTTACCTACTTTGCAACATTAAGAGATGCATTTCAAGTAATGACATGTCTTCAAGTCCTCATGTCGATATTAGACAAACAGAAGAAGGCAGATTCTATTGTGTTGGAATCTAAATCTGAAGAATTGTTCCAACATAACATCACTCTATTGAATGAATACGGAATATTCTTCCCTTTTTATTATGACCATTTTTCCTGTATAAACCATGAACTGAGTAATGATATGCAGATGATGGATATGCAGGTGGCGAATCAATATTTAGTATAAGGGATAAAAATGAGCCGGCTATAACGGGAGAAGCATTTCCGTTAGGGCCGGCTCATTTTTTCCATCCTTAATTAATATCGTGGTCCTTGAACCATTTCTCGAAGGTTTCCTCTTCATTAAAGCCAACGATCCGTTCTTGTTCTTGTCCATTTTTATAGTGAACGATGGTCGGAGTCTTTTTGATGCCATAATCGCTCCATCCTTGTTCAAATTCCTTAAGGTTGTATTGAACTAGGTCGATTCCCAACTTTTCTGCCAAAGGCGCAACGATTGGTGTGGTTTTTTGACAGTGCGTGCAAGTAGGACTATAGAAATAAACGGTCATATCTTTATTATCCTGGAGGTCCTGCTCCAATTCTTCCGGCAGTATCAAGTTTTGATAATTGGGATCATCCAGCTGATCGACAGTAGCGGGATGAAGCTTATCCTTCCCGTATGGATTTCCTTTTGATTTTTCTTCCTTTTTCATGTTTGTAAAAACGCCCAGCAGGACAAATATCGCGACGATTATCACTAAAAATATAGCCATTTTCTTCATTAAGCTGCAACCTCCTTGGATCTTGTCCATATGATGTAACTGCATATGAAAATAATGATGAATGCAGTCAAGGCTAGGAACGGGATGGTAATGAAACCAAATATGTTTATATATTGTCCTGTACATGGAACCCTTCCGCATGCAAGGGTGTGGTCAGAAAAGAATGAAACCTTTTGTATCAAATAATGGTACGTGGAAATGAATGCACCGATAGCGGATAATATCATGGTATAAAAGCTGATCCAATAATCTTTTCGAATGATTGCAATTCCTAAAATGATTGTAAAAGGATACATGATGATCCGTTGATACCAACAGAGCGCACATGGTTCATATTGCTTGATTTCAGAAAAATATAAGCTTCCAAACATAGCAATGATGGAAGCAGCCCAGGCTACAAATAATAAGTTTTCCACACTGCGTTTTGTATTGTTCATGGTTCCTCTTCCCCATCTCTTTTTGCTCTCATGAAAAGTATAGTATGTATGGACGGCGTCTGTAAAATATATATTCTTTTTAAGGGACATTCAGAATGGATTTTATCAATGCCTTGGGCAGGTTCAGGTGTTTTAATTTTTGAATAAGGGGTATAATTCTTATGGAAGAGATTAAAGGAGTCTGAGGAAAATGCCTAATTTGGACCTGCATAAATATGAAAAAATAATGGAAATACGTAATATGAGGCTAGGAGACATAGATGAAATAATTGCTTTGCAGTCGAGTTGCTTTCCTGGAATGGTTCCTTGGAAGCGAAATCAGCTTGAGAGCCATCTGGAAATTTTTCCGGAAGGTCAGTTTGTAGCTGAATATGATGGAAAAGTGATTGGCTCATGTTCCAGCCTCATTATTAATTTTGACGAATATGATGATCGCCATACATGGGACGATGTAACAGATGGTGGGTACATCACTAACCATAATCCGGACGGTTATAATTTATATGGAATCGAGGTCATGGTCCATCCTAAATTCCGCAGGATGAAAATTGGTCAAAGACTATATGATTCTAGGAAAGAACTTGTTGCCCAATTGAATTTAAAAAGCATCATTATCGGAGGCAGGATCCCCAATTACCATAAACATGCGGAGGAACTGTTACCAAGGGAATATGTGAAAGAAGTGCAATTGCATAAAATATATGATCCGGTACTTTCGTTCCAGCTTTTAAATGGGTTCACGCTAATGAGGATCAACCCGAATTATTTGCCGGATGATCTGCAATCCAATAAGTATGCTACGCTCATGGAGTGGAATAACGTCGATTATCAGCCGAAAACAAAACGTTATTATAAAACATCTGAACCGGTACGGATTTGCGTCGTGCAATATATGCTGCGTAAAATCGATTCATTCGAAGACTTCGCTAACCAAGTCGAGTATTTCACCGACGTCGCTTCGGATGCTAATGCGGATTTTGCCGTATTCCCTGAATTGTTCACCACCCAGCTGATGTCTTTCCTAAATGAAAGATCACCAAGCTTGGCTGTACGGAAACTGTCCGACTTCACGGAGCAGTACATTGAATTATTTACCACTTTAGCTGTGAGGTATAACATAAATATCATCGGCGGATCCCATTTCGTAAAAGAAGATGATGACAACATCTATAATATCGCTTATTTATTCCGTCGTGACGGGACGATTGAAAAGCAATATAAAATTCACATTACACCGAATGAAAGAAAATGGTGGGGCATCAACGCAGGTGACCGCGTTCGTGTCTTTGATACAGACTGTGGAAAGATTGCCATACAAATTTGTTATGATATTGAGTTTCCGGAACTTGCCCGGATTGCTACCGACATGGGAGCCAAAATCATATTCACTCCATTTTGTACAGAAGACAGGCAAGGCTATCTGCGCGTTCGTTATTGTGCCCAGGCCCGTGCTGTGGAAAATCAAATCTATACAGTCATTTCCGGAACGGTCGGGAATCTTCCGCAAACGGAAAATATGGATATCCAATATGCTCAATCCGGAATCTTCGCTCCATCGGATTTCGAATTTGCACGTGACGGCATAGTCGGGGAAACCAGTCCGAACCTAGAGATGGTCCTGATTGGTGATGTTGATTTGGAAATCTTACGCCGGGAGCGGCAGTCCGGTACTGTAACGCAATTGAAAGATCGCCGCCATGATATTTACAAACTGCATTATCAAAAAGGCGAAAAATAAAGCGAAAAAAGGGCTCGTGATGTGAAGAACGCTGGATGCGGTTCTGTTCATTACGAGCCTTTACTTCATTTATTGGAATAAATGTGATAATTTTGTATATGTAAGCTGATACATAATAATTACAAATTAGGCGTTTGGGAGGAGATGTTGGAGATGAACTGGAAATCTTTATACACCACTTGGGCAGAGTACCATAATTTAAATGGGGAATTACGTGTCCTCCTTGAGGAAATGCAGCGGGATGAAGCAAAACTCGAAGATGCCTTTTATAAGAATTTAGAATTTGGAACAGGCGGAATGCGTGGGGAAATTGGAGTCGGAACGAACCGGATGAATCTTTATACTGTAAGGAAGGCAACGGTTGGGTTGGCTCAATTTATCTCATCGTTTGGGGAAGAGGCAAAAGGAAGAGGGGCCGTGATTGCTTATGATTCACGACATAAGTCCCCGGAGTTTGCACTCGAAGCAGCTAAAACCTTGGCAACTTTCGGGATAAAGGCTTATTTATTCGATGAATTGCGTCCGACACCAGAATTATCATTTGCGGTTCGCGAGCTTAATGCTTTTGCTGGAATCGTCATCACGGCAAGCCATAATCCGCCTGAATATAATGGTTACAAGGTTTATGGACCAGATGGGGCCCAATTGCCACCTGAAGGAGCGGATCAAGTGATCGGCTACGTGAATGCCATTGAAAGTGAGCTTGAAATTCAGATTGAAGAAGCAGAAGTCCTTAAAGGGCGGGGCCTCATTGAAATGATTGGGGAGGAATTGGATGCAGCGTATAACCGGGAGTTGCTCACAGTTCCCGAGAACCCACAGCTTGCCGAGGAAATTGATGTGTCAATCGTCTTTACACCTCTTCATGGAACGGCAAATAAATCCGTCAGAAGGGCACTGCAAAGCTTAGGGTATCAAAATGTGCATATCGTTAGGGAACAGGAACTTCCAGATCCGGATTTTTCGACTGTCAAGTCTCCAAATCCTGAGGAACCGGCTGCATTTGAAATGGCGATAGAGCTTGGAAACAAAGTGGAAGCCGACTTATTGATAGCAACGGATCCGGATGCCGATCGACTTGGGATTGCCGTGAAAAACGAGATGGGCCAATATGTTGTCCTGACTGGAAATCAAACAGGTGCCCTTTTCCTGGATTATTTACTGTCCCAGAAAAAAGAAAAAGGGAAGATTCCTGAAAATGGAGTCGTCTTAAAAACAATCGTCACATCAGAAATCGGTCGGACGATTGCGAAGTCGTATGGCTTGCAGACGGTTGATGTGCTTACCGGGTTTAAGTTCATCGCCGAGAAAATAAATCAATATGATGAAAGCGGGGAAAATAGCTTTCTGTTCGGATATGAAGAAAGCTACGGTTATCTGATAAAAGACTTTGCACGTGATAAGGATGCCATTCAAGCGGCAGTGCTGGCTGTCGAGGTCTGTGCTCATTTTAAAAAACAGGGATTGACACTATATGAAGGGTTACTGAATGTGTTTGAAAAGTACGGCTTCTACTTGGAAGGATTGCGTTCATTAACTTTAAAGGGCATTGAGGGAGCGAAACAGATTCAAGGAATATTGAATCAATTCCGTCAATATCCTCCTGCTCGAATAGCAGGCATCCCGGTAGTCGTTGAAGAAGATTATCAAAGCAGCAAAAAGCGTACATTACTTTCAAATGGTGAAGAACAGATCGAGCTTCCGAAATCAAACGTATTGAAGTATTTCCTTGAAGATGGTACATGGGTTTGCCTCCGTCCTTCAGGCACTGAACCAAAAATTAAATTCTATTTCGGTGTCCAAGGTGAATCAATGCAAGAAGCTGAGTCCAAGTTATCTGGAGTCATGACAGATTTCATGAGCAAGATTGAAGCATTAGTTTAAATGGATGAAAAGATAAACGAAAGACTTAGGTCTTTCGTTTTTTTCGGGTAAAGTGAATGAAAGTTGACTCTGGGAATTTCCAGTAGCATGAATAATCAAAATTCTAGGAATTTCCGTTTCAGTTTTGGTATACTGTATTGGCGAGTGATCTCGGAAAACATCGATTAATTATTGTATTTAGAGTGAACAGCATATAGGAATAATGGAGGTATATATTCATGAAATTAGTAATCATTAATGGTTCACCACGTAAACAAGGGCGTACAGGTATAGCCTCACGCTACATTTCCAAGAAATACGGAGCGGAACTTATTGATTTAAGCAATAGTGAGATCCCTTTATATTCAGGTGAAGGTGAGCAATATCAATTGGACGTGATTCAAGGTCTTCGCAAAAGCATCGGGGAAGCGGATGGCGTGATCCTGGCCACTCCGGAATATCACGGTTTAATGAGTGGAGCTTTGAAAAATGCCTTGGATTTTCTTAGCAATGAACAATTCACTCATAAACCAGTCGCTTTATTAGCAGTCTCGGGCGGAGGAAAAGGCGGGATCAACGCCTTGAATTCCATGAGGACAGTGGGCCGCAGTCTGTATGCAAATGTGATTGCCAAACAACTGGTTTTGGATCCACATTGCTTCGATTATGAAAATGATGGTTTATTTGAAGAATCTGCCGTACTTGTAGAAGGTTTAATTGAAGATCTTAAAATGTATGCAACTGCATATGCAACAATGAAAAAATAATGAAAAGAGGGTCAGGTATTTAATACCTGACCCTTCCTTGTTTTTATAGGGTTTCACCAGCCAAAGTTAAATCCCCGAAAATCAATCTTCTTGTATAAATTTTCCCGTTTAGCAAAAACTATAGTTGATTTTAGCTTGGAAGTTCACTTAAATAATCACTTGTTTTTTCTGCCGCATGATCCAGATAACGAAGCAGAGCATACAACTGGGATTGAACGATTTGATAATCATGCTCAAACCGGTAAGCGTGCAAAAAATGTTCTATTTTTTTCGAAAGAAAGTGATCTTTCGTTCGAACCATCAATACTAACAAGCTGTCCCAATCGGAACGGTGTGTGTGAAACAATGCCTGATCATAATCCGCAATCCTCATGTAGTTCTCCCCCTTAATAAGGAGCTATTTGTATTTTGTTCAGATCGGACAGAATATTTCCTTACAATAAGTGGCGATGTATTTGGACCGCGGTTGTTGCTTTTTACCTGAATAAAAATAAAAGGTGAGTACATGAGAAAACTAATGGTAATTGGAATATTGGTCCTGCTTTTTTTTCCTGAAACCACACTGGCACAAGAAGTGTATTCCCCTGAACAGATGGAAATGGATCTTCAAGGGATCCAAAACAAGTATGAATTGGACGTTCAAATAATCGGACAAACTGAAAATGGGAAAAATATAAAGGCAGTCAAGTTAGGAAAAGGAAAAAAAACGATTATGCTTGTTGGATCACATCATGGTCGGGAATGGCTCAGCTCCAAAATTCTGATGAGCATGCTTGAAGACTATGCAGCCGCCTATCGAGCGGGCAAACCTGTTGAAGGATATCCGTCAAGATCATTGGATGAAGTTAGCATCTGGTTTATCCCGATGCTGAATCCAGATGGAGTCAGCATCCAGCAAGGTGATTTATCAAACTTAAATATACTTGAAAAGGCATCAGTATGGAAAATGAATCGATATAGCAAGAATTGGTCGCGATGGAAAGCTAATGCCAAAGGCATTGATTTAAATAGGCAGTATCCGGCTGGATGGAAAGAAGTCATGAGTCATGAAACAAAACCAACTTATCAATTTTATAAGGGCGAACAACCACTTGAAGCAGCTGAAGTGAAGGCGCTTGCGGAGTTCACAAGGGAAATCGATCCCCTTATTGCCGTTTCCTATCATACTTCAGGAAGGGAAATCTTTTGGCATTACAAAAATAAACGGGAAAATATGGCGAGGGATTATGGGATTGCCAAAAAAACTTCGGAATTGACTGGGTATGAACTGACCTTTCCGGAAAAGGAAGCGGTAGGAAGCGGATTTACGGATTGGTTCATAACGGAATTCAGCCGCCCGGGAATGACAATCGAACTTAGTTATTTAGTGGATGAAACCAATCCTCCATTGACTGTATTTCCTGAGGAATGGAAGAGGAATCGATTAGTTGGAATCATGCTTGTAAAAGAAGCCATGCAGGTGCATAACAAATGAACAATTTTACATAATAATATCAAGAGGAAAGTATGAGGAGGAAAAGATTTTGAAAAAAGTCATCGTGATGTTAATGGGGATTTTTTTGATTATACAAGCAGGGTCCATTTCAGCACAAGCCCAAAAACCAGATTACGAAAAATACGGAAAGATTGCGATCACCGTAGTGCAGGCTGATTATCCTGAAGTTGAGATTACCGATTATGCCTATAAGGGGAGAAAAACTGTAGCGAAAAATCTTGTCGAAGACGATTTCAGATTTTTAGTCGAGGATAAAGGAAATCAGTTCACTGTAATCGTGACCGTACAACATGATTTGAAAAATGAAAAATTACTTAGTTTAAAGGTCACCGAGCAAAAAGGAAAGTGATTTAAGAACAAACGGAAAATCAAAGGTTTGTATCCTGTCCAACATCTTCACTTCGAGAAGATGTTTTTTTCTGATTTGAGTAAAAGAATGTCCAGGAAATGGTAGATATCGGATAAGTTGCCAGTGGGAAGTGATACTATCCGTTCCCTGATATATGCTGCCATGAAGTTTTCATTGCATTTATGAGCAGCTAACCAGTATAGTTAGTATCAGATTGAAACAATAAGCTTGATAGTAGGGGTATTAGAAAATGAGAAAGTTTAAGAAAGTTTATGTGGAAATTACTAATATATGTAACCTGAAGTGTAATTTCTGTCCAAGCTCCAGCTTGCAAAGGACGCTGAAATTCATGGATCCTGAAGGGTTTACGCGTGTAATCGAGAAAATCAAACCACACACCGATCATATTTACTTTCATTTGATGGGTGAACCATTTTTAAATAAAAATTTGGGTACATTCCTGGATATCAGTGCTGAAAATGACCTGCAGGTGAATATAACAACGAACGGCACTTTGATTCAAAAGGTCAAAGATAAGCTGCTCTCCAAAAAAGCCCTTCGTCAGGTGAATATTTCACTTCATAGCTTCGAGGCAAACGATACGAGCAACAGTCTTGACTCATATGTCAGCAATATTGCCGATTTCATAAATGAAGCAAATGAAAAAAGTGAAATGATTTGTGCCATTCGATTATGGAATATGGATACGGATGAACTAAAAGCGAGTAATGGCCTGAACGACGATATTCTCAGCATGTTGGAAGAAAAGCTTTCATTGGACGTTCGCTTAAGTGAAGCCCTTCAGCAAAAGAATAATATTAAGTTGAAGGACCGTGTATATATAAACATGGCTGAAAAATTCGAGTGGCCGGAATTGGACCGTGACATTATCGATGAGAATATTTTCTGCTATGCTCTTAGAGATCAGTTAGGCATCTTGGTGGATGGTACAGTCGTACCTTGTTGTTTGGATAGTGAAGGGAAAATTCCACTGGGTAATATATTTGAAACGTCACTTGAAGACATTTTAAATGGTGAACGGGCTAAAAATATGTATGACGGCTTTTCAAGAAGATGTGCAGTTGAAGAATTATGTAAACGATGTGGCTATGCAAAGCGTCATAAAAAATAAATGAAGGAAAACCAAGGAGTCCATCTTCGTGGTTTCAGACTGCAGACAAACTTGATGAAAACTCAGTTTGCCTGCAGTTTTTTATTTAACAAGTTCAGTTGATTTCAGAAATCCGCTCCCTTTCCGCCGACTGTCTGCCAGGCCCCCTCGGTGCAAGCGCCTTTGGTGTCTCGGCTAGCCAGTAATTCGGCAGGAGTGTCGCAAATTTCTTCAATCCAATGAGGATTACAGTAAAAAACCATAAAGACCGGAGCACTTTATTCGTCCCGCTTTACTGTCTTGGGCCGTTGACGCAGTTTATCGACCAAAACCACACTTTATTCAGCCGTTCACGCATTGTATTCGACCTACCCCGCACATTATTCGGCCGTTGAAGCACGATATATGACTGTTCACGAATTTTTTTTTGACCTTCATCTCACTATTCGGACTCCGAACACCATTTTGTCGCCAAGCTGAAATTACGGAGTCCATCTTCGTGGTTTTTTTTTTGCGATTTAAGGACAGTAACCACCTTCTTATTAAAAATTCTGAATATTATTGTTTTATTGAAAATCCCATGATAAAATACTCTTTATTATTGACGAAGCGAAAACTTCATATTGGAATATTTAAAGTTTTGGATTCATATCTTGCAACAGAGGGGATGTTTTATGGAATTACAGCAAAAAGTTAAAGAGGTGTTCCCTGATTTATCAACTGGCCAAAAAAAGGTAGCAAAATACTTGTTAGTACATTCACATACATTTGCAGTCACTTCAGCTCAAAAGCTCGGAAAAGATATAGGCGTGAGTGAAACGACCATCATCCGCTTTTGTTATTCATTGGGGTTAAGCGGATTTGCGGAACTTCAAAAACTTATTCGCAATCAGTTGATATTCGAGAGCAGCAGTTTGAATGAATATCATTCTTCAAAACTTGAAGCTGCGAATCAGCCAAACTTCATGGCTCAAGTGATGGGGCAGGATATCGTCAGCATCGAAAAGACAATCAAAAATTTATCAAATGAAGATTTCTCCAAAACAATTGATAAATTGGCGGCAGCAGACAATATATTGGTATCAGGACATCGATTATCATTTTCGGCAGCACATTGGTTAACCTTTACGCTTAGGCTAGTAAGGGAAGAGGTCCATTTATATAGGCCGGATACAGATGATATTTTTTTATTGCTGAATAAAATGACTGAAAATTCCGTTTTTGTGGCCATTTCATTTCACCGTTATGTGAAAGAGACTGTGAAAATCACGGAAATGGCCAAACAAGCCGGGGCATTTGTTATTGGCGTTACGGATTCTGAACTGGCTCCAATTGCTGACTTCACTGACATTTTATTGCCCATTTCAACACCTAGGACTTCCACTATCGATACGGCACCGGTTTTATTCTCATTATTGAATAGTTTAGTAGCAGGTGTATCGATTAAAGATGAACAGGGTTTTAAAGAGAGAAAAGCTATATATGACGCGTTCAATCAAGACAATTATTTCTTTTGAGATAAACATCAGTTCGAGATGCAAACCGATTAACCGGGATATAAGGGGGAGACATAAATGGATATCACACAATCAATCGAAAAATTAAGGCCGCGTATCATCGATATCTTCGACCATTTACACGCACATCCTGAAACGAGTTGGAATGAGGTGAATACGACAGCTTTCATTTCAAATATTTTAAGGGAAAATCAGTCTACGGTAAAAACATTCGAAGACTGTACAGGAGTGATTGGGGAAATCGGGGATGGGAATTTCACAGTCGGGTTACGATCGGATATCGATGCACTTTGGCAGGAGGTACATGGGACGTTTCAGGCCAATCATTCCTGTGGACACGATGGGCATATGACCTTGGCCCTTGGAGTATTCCTGGTATTGAAGGAAATGGACTTTCGACCAAGAGGTAAGCTGAAATTCATTTTTCAACCTGCTGAAGAAAAAGGTACTGGTGCCTTGAAGATGATTGAAGAAAAAGTTTTGGATGATGTGGATTTCCTTTATGGGGTGCACTTAAGGCCAGTCGAGGAAGTGAAGGATGGGCAGGCTGCACCAGCGATTGTACATGGAGCCGCCCGGTTCATTAAAGGAGAAATAGTGGGAACGGATGCACATGGAGCCAGACCGCATCAAGGACAAAATGCCATCGAGATAGGAGCGGCATTCATCACTTTGTTAAATGGGATCCATCTCAATCCATCCATCCCTTATTCAGTAAAAATGACCCAGTTTTTTGCTGGTGGTGAAAGTTCCAATATCATCCCGGGGAGAGCCACATTTTCATTGGATTTACGGGCTCAGGATAATGCAGTGATGGAAGAGCTCACCCGAAAAGTGGAAAAGGTTGCAGAATCTTTGGCCATTGTCCATGGAGTTGATGTGAAACTCGAACCGGGGACTAAAGTTGCTGCAGCAACCGTGAACGATCAAGCCCAGGAAATAATGGCTGAAGCGATAGCCGATACACTTGGGGAAGAAAATCTGGTAGCGCCTGTCATTACAACAGGAGGAGAAGATTTTCATTTTTATACGTTGAAAAGACCTGAAATCAAAGCGACGATGCTTGGATTGGGCTGTGATTTGACACCAGGGCTCCATCATCCGAACATGACGTTCAACAAAGATGCTTTGTTATCGGGAATTGAAATCCTGACAAAGGCCATCATTCTTACTTTCGAGAAATATGGAGAGGGGGTCCACTTACATGACTGATGAATTAATCATTAAATCCCTATCGACACTAGAGGATTTACAAGAAGTGCAGCGACTTGAAATCCTTGTATGGGGCATGGATTGCGTTCCTACCCATCAGACGATTACCGCAGTCAAAAACGGAGGGCTCGTTTTAGGTGGTTACATCAATGGCCAGTTAGTGGGATTTCAATACAGTTTCCCAGGATTTAAGGATGGAAGGGTGTTTCTTTGTTCACATATGTTAGCCATCCATCCGGATCATCAAAAGAAGGGCTACGGTAGATTGCTTAAACTGGCACAACAAGAAGAAGCACTCAAAAAAGGCTACGACTTAATCACATGGACTATGATCCATTGGAAAGTGTGAACGCAAACTTGAATATCGGTAAACTAAAAGCGGTTTGTTCAACATATATGGAAGATTGTTATGGAGATATGAAGGATGCCCTCAATGAAGGATTGTCGACTGATCGGTTCATGGTGGAATGGAATATACGGCAGGAAGCAAATGAAGAGCCCCCACTTCCTGATAAAGCCACACATATCGTAACCACTGGAATGAATGACCAAGGCTTTCCTTACATCAAGGATTATCATTTGGAAACCAATGCCGATGTGGTCGCCATTCCCATTCCGACGGATATTCAAAAAATCAAAAAAGGTGATCTCAGCCTTGCGATAGATTGGCGGGCGAAAACGGGTGAATTATTCAAAACGCTTTTTGCCAATGGGTATGTTGCAGTCGGAATAGCTCGGGAACAAGGTGAAGACATTCAAAACTACTTATTAAAAAAACAAGAATAAAAGGGGAATCAAGATGAAAATAAAAGAAGTGCGTTTACGCCATCTAAATATGGATTTGATAGCTCCATTTACAACAAGCTTTGGAACATTTGTAGATAAGGAATTCATACTTGTGGAAGTGAAAAATGGAGAGGGGCTTTCAGGTTGGGCTGAATCAGTGGCGTTTTCAGCACCTTGGTATAACGAAGAAACCATAAAAACCAATTGGACCATGCTGGAGGATTTCTTGATTCCGCTTGTATTGGATAAAGATATAGAACATCCTCGTGATGTATCGGATATGTTCTCGCACATACGGAAAAATAATATGGCAAAATCGGCAATCGAGGGAGCTATCTGGGATTTATATGCAAAAGAAAAGAATGTTCCATTAAGTATGGCCTTAGGCGGGGAACTGGAAAAAATCGATGTTGGAATCAGTATCGGCATCCAAAAAACGGTACCCGAATTATTGAAGAAGATAGAAGATGGATTGAAGGATGGGTATAAAAGAATCAAAATAAAAATTCAACCAGGTTGGGATGTTGATGTAATCAGGGAAGTGCGCAATCGATATCCCGATGTACCGATCATGGCAGATGCAAACTCCGCTTATCGGATGAAAGACATCGAATTACTGAAACAACTTGATCAATTTGATTTAATGATGATCGAGCAGCCTTTGTCATCAGATGATATTGTCGATCATGCCACATTACAAGCGGAAATCAAAACACCGATTTGTTTGGATGAAAGTATACATTCCGTGGAAGATGCAAGAAAAGCCCTTGAATTGGGAAGCTGTAAAATCATTAATATCAAGATCGGCAGGGTAGGCGGTTTAACGGAAGCGAAGAAAATACATGATTTATGTAAAGAAAGAAATGTTCAGGTTTGGTGCGGGGGGATGTTGGAATCCGGTGTGGGACGTGCCCATAATATCGCATTGACAACACTTGATAACTTCACGATGCCTGGTGATACGGCGGCATCTGCGAATTATTGGCATAAGGACATCATTAAACCAGAGGTTACAGTGAAAGATGGAGTCATAACTGTTCCAAAGGCGGCAGGCATCGGCTATGAAGTCGATTACGCTGCGGTCGATGAATTCACTTCCTATAGTAAAAGATATACAAATTGATAAAAGAACAAGGTTGGAATAGTAACTCTACCCAGCTTCATGGGCGATGGCTCGTTAAAATTAATGAAGCTGGGAAGCTATTACGGAACAGTGATGAGCGGAAGATATTTTTTTAACTCAAATTGTCAGAATAATCATTTAATTGAAGGTGGAATCGGATATGAAAAACAGTGTAAATCTTGCAGGTGCATATATTGGAATCATCATTGGAGCAGGCTTCGCCTCAGGACAAGAAGTATTACAATTCTTCACGAGCTTTGGAATCTACAGTGTATTGGGAATTGTGGTGGCGACAGCTTTATTCTCGTTTTTAGGCATGCAAGTTACACAATTGGGGAGCACCCTCCAAACACGCTCCCATAAAAACATCATCGATCATATTTGTGGCCGCTATTTAGGCAGGGTGGTCGATATTATTATCACATTTTTTTTGTTTGGAGTTACAGTCATCATGATTGCTGGTTCCGGAACGATTTTTGAAGAACAATTCGGGGTACCCAGTATAGTTGGTGCAATCCTCATGACAGTGCTGACGATAGGTACGCTTTTACTTAATGTTAATAAAATAATGTCTATCATTAGTGCCGTCACACCATTTTTATTTGTTATCATGATTATTATTTCAGGTTATTCATTTTTCACCTCCGATCTAAATTTCAATGAAATCATATCTTCTTCAAGTAAAGGGAATGCTGCAACCGGAAATTGGATGATGGGTTCATTACTTTATGTTTCATATAATATGACGGCCGGAATTGCCATGCTAGCCGTAATGGGAGGGACCATTAAGAATAAGAAGGAGGCTGGTATGGGAGGCCTTCTAGGAGGTATTGGATTGGGGATCTTGCTATTCTTGATCAATATGGGGATGATGTCCGACTTGAAGGGCATAGAAGGCTCAGGGATGCCTACCCTTCATTTAGCGAATCAGATTTCTCCATGGTTGGGATATATCCTATCAATCATCCTTTTAGGGATGATTTATAATACCTCGGTCGGGATGCTGTATGCATTTACAGCCAGGATGGTGCCTGCCGACACGAAACGCTTCAAGATATCCGTGATTATGGTGGGAATCCTCGCATTCCTTGCAAGTTTCGTTGGCTTCATTAAATTGGTTGGAACAGTATATCCAGTCACAGGATATTTAGGATTTGTAATCATTGCTGCGCTTATCATATCCTGGATCCGTTCAAAAGCGAAAAAAGGGGCAGTGACTACGGAACTCGCGAAATTATAATAGGGAAGGGAAATTTAAGGATTAGAGTTTAAAACTGCATGGATCTTTGACCTGACATCTTCTTCATGGAGGTGTTTTTTTCTGTTATCGAGGACCTTTACTCATGATCACGGCATTTTTCCTCCTTTTTTTCATACATTAGTTTAAAGGCGGAAGACAAGGGGGATATCGGATGAATGGAGCGGAGCAAAAGGCTCTGGAATATGCCATTAGTGAAATTACAGAAATAGCAACTGGGTTCGGGTTGGATTTTTACCCGATGCGTTATGAAATTTGCCCTTCAGAAATCATTTATACATTTGGTGCCTATGGGATGCCGACCCGTTTTTCTCATTGGAGTTTTGGGAAGCAGTTTCATAAAATGAAGCTGCAGTATGACTTTGGATTAAGTAAGATCTACGAACTGGTCATTAACTCTAATCCTTGTTACGCTTTTCTGTTGGACTCCAATTCACTTGTACAAAATAAATTGATTGTTGCCCACGTTTTGGCGCATTGTGATTTCTTTAAGAATAATATACGTTTTAATAATACTAAGAGAGATATGGTGGAAAGTATGTCGGCCACGGCAGAAAGAATCCGTGAATATGAAATCCTGCATGGCAAAAAGGAAGTGGAAACTTTCCTCGATGCACTATTAGCCATTGAAGAACATATCGATCCGTCGTTGATGAGACCGAAGCTTGCCTGGACGATGGAAGATGAGGAAGAAGAAGAGGAAATAAAACCGACAGCCACACAATACGATGATTTATGGAATCTTGAAAATAAGGATAAACCGAAGAAATCCACCGTGAAAAAAAGAAAAAAATTCCCGCCAAGGCCTGAAAAGGATATTATGCTTTTCATAGAACAGTACAGCAGGGATCTAACAGATTGGCAACGGGATATCATGACGATGATCAGGGAAGAGATGCTGTATTTCTGGCCGCAGCTGGAAACGAAAATCATGAATGAAGGCTGGGCATCCTACTGGCATCAACGCATAATCCGTGAATTGGATTTATCCTCAGGGGAAGCGATTGAATTCGCTAAACTGAACGCAGGTGTCGTTCAGCCATCAAAGACCAGCATCAACCCTTATTATCTTGGATTAAAAGTGTTTGAAGATATTGAAGAACGCTATGATAATCCAACTGAAGAGATGATCAGGCTTGGCGTCATGCCCGGATCTGGACGGGAAAAGATGTTCGAAGTTAGGGAAATCGAATCTGACATTTCCTTTATCCGTAATTATTTGACGAAAGATCTGGTCATGCGTGAAGATATGTATTTATTCCAAAAGCAGGGCAAGGATTATAAAATCGTCGATAAAGCATGGGAACAGGTTCGTGACCAACTCGTCAGTATGAGGGTTAACGGCGGATTCCCCTATATCACAGTAAATGATGGAGACTTCATGCGTAATGGCGAACTTTATCTGAAACATTGGTATGAAGATATTGAACTGGATCTGAAATATCTTGAGAAAGTCATGCCATATATCCATCAGCTTTGGGGACGCTCCGTGCATATGGAATCAGTCATGGAAGGAAAAGAAGTCCTGTTTTCCTATGATGGAAAAGGTATTCACCGGAAATATTTATAAAGAGGAAGAAAACTGCCGGTCACTCGGCAGTTTTCTTGTTTCATCCAATACTTGCGATTTGCAAGTATTGGTGTTATATATAATATAGAATATTTTGAATGAACTCATTTGGTAGCGAAAGGAGCAGGGGAAAGATATGATCATTCGTGAAGCGATGGAAACGGACATAGATTCCGTCAAAGAAATTTACAATCAAGGAATTGAGGATAGGGTTGCCACGTTAGAAACGGAACCGAAGGATCAAGCCTACATGAAGGATTGGTTTGCCAAGCACATGGGACGATATAAGGTAATCGTCGCCGAGCAAGAAGGGGAAATCGTTGGATGGGCTTCCTTGAATCCATATAACAATCGCTGTGCTTATAAAGGGGTTGCTGATTTATCCGTTTATATCTCAAGAGATCATCGAGGAAAAGGGATTGGCGGTTTATTGCTTCAATCAATCGAAAAGATCGCAGAAGGAAATGACTTCAATAAAATTGTGTTATTCACTTTTCCTTTTAACCAGGTTGGTCAAGGATTGTACAAAAAAAGGGGTTATCGTGAAGTGGGTGTGTTTAAGAACCAGGGAATATTAGATGGGGAATATGTCGATGTTATGGCTATGGAGAAATTACTGTAAACAAATAGGGGGTAGGAGGGGATGACTGTTAACCATTCAAGCGTATTGTCTGTTGATTATTTTGATGCCTATTTCAAGTTGGTTTTAGCTTCTCGTGAACCTAGGGTGGAAAAGGCAAAAGAATTCATCGAAACAAACTTTTTTAAAGGCGAAGCTTGCTATTATGGCGAGCAAACTCACCGAAATTTCATTACGGCTTTTAACAAGCTATAAGGATAAATTAAAAATAGTTGATTTAAATAGTTGCAATATGCAAATAATGTGAGTATAAATATAGTGAGGTGAAAGTAATGGAAAATGAAAACCTTAGAGGTCTCTTCCAACTCTTAACTAGACGTTTTGGATTATTGAATAAAAATTGCTGCAGCGCAGATGGAATTGAGATATCACTCGTTCAAAGTCATATTCTATATGAAATAAACCGACAGAATAACGCTTCCATCCAGCAAATTGCAGAAACACTGGGAACGGATATTACGACGTTCAGCCGACAAATCCAATCCCTAATAAAATTGAATTTAGTCACAAAAACCCCTCATGCGGAAGATCGGAGAATTTCTATCCTTTCTCTGACCGATGAAGGAGTGAAAGTCAATCAAACAATCGATCAGCAAATGAATGATTACTTGAATGAGATCTTCAAGACGATGAATGAGTTTGAAAAGGAATCCGTCGTGCGTGCTCTGACATTGCTTAATGATCGAATGTTGAAGTCTTCCGTATGTTGTACTACTCCTTGGGGGTAGTATAATTTTTCAAGAATACTTGCAAATTACAACTTTTTTGAAATGAAAATATAGGAGGGAATAATGATGGTTCAATTTGATAAAAGTGCATTACCCGTAGCAATTATAGGTGGGGGTCCTGTGGGGCTGGCCGCTGCCGCTCATTTACAAAAAAAAGGAGAGAAGTTTATGGTATTGGAAGTAGGCGACTCGGTTGGTTCCAGCATGTTGGAGTGGGGACACGTTCGAATGTTTTCTCCGTGGCAATATAACATCGATAAAGCAGCAAAGGAACTGCTGGAGAACTCTGGTTGGATGTCACCTGACGAGAATGCTTTGCCAACAGGTCGCGAACTGGTAGAAGAGTACCTTCTTCCGCTAAGTAACCTTCCAGAAATAAAAGAACAGATCATCTTACAGGCAAAAGTAGTCGGTGTTGCCAAAAAGGCTCACGATAAATTAAAAACAGGAAGACGAGACACTGTTCCCTTTCAACTCTATGTAGAAATGAAGGGTGACACAAAAGTCATTGAAGCGAAAGCTGTCATTGATTCATCAGGTACTTGGAACAATCCAAACCCGATCCTTTCAAATGGAATTTGGACGAATGCGGAGAGACAATTACACAATCAAATCCACTATGGCATTCCTAACGTCGAACAATTAGAAAACAGATATCAAAATAAAACCACCGTGGTGATCGGAAGTGGTCATTCTGCAATAAATGCGCTATTGGACTTGGCAACATTACAGCAAAAATATACGGATACAAAAATCTACTGGGTACTTCGTAAAAAACAGATCAATGAAGTGTACGGCGGTCAAGAAAACGACGCCTTGGCGGCTCGTGGGGAACTTGGTATCAGAATTAAGCACTTAGTGGAGTCTGGACGCATAGTAATACTCACTCCCTTTCATATTAACGGAGTTTATCCAACAAACGATAAAATCACTGTGGTGGGAGAACTTAACGGCGAAGAATTCACACTCGGTGATATCGATGAAATCGTTGTGAGTACGGGTTTCAGACCAGATACATCCTTTTTAAATGAAATTAGATTAAACATCGATTCGGCAGTCGAAAGCATGGAAGGGCTCGCTTCGCTAATCGATCCCAATATTCATAGCTGCGGAACAGTGCGGCCGCATGGTGAACAAGAATTACGGCACCCTGAAAAGAACTTCTACATTGTTGGCATGAAGAGTTATGGAAGAGCACCTACATTCTTATTGGCAACAGGCTACGAACAAGTACGTTCCGTAGTGGCTTATCTAACAGGCGATGTGGAGGGGGCAAAAGAAGTACACTTGGAACTACCTGAAACAGGAGTCTGCAGTGTTAATATAACTTCTAGTTCCTGCGATTCTGATATTCCTGAAACTGAAACAAAGGATGGTTCTTGCTGTGGCGTCCCCGTTCTAGCGAGGTTGGAAATTAAAAATAATTCTTGTTGTAAATAAAACAGAAGACGAGTCTGGTGATACGAGACTGGTCTTTTTATAGACATTGGTAAACATAATCTCTCGGGCACTAAGGAACTAACTCACCTTTAAGTTTAAGTACAATATTTCACAATCTTGCTTTCTTGATAACTATTACTAAAGGTTTGATATAAAAAAAGGGAACACCTGCTAACCAGGAAGTTCCCTTTTCATTTCGTGAGTTAAAAATACACTAAAACAACAGTTGAAAAAATAGGCTGGGGTTTCAAGCTTCTTTAACAGACAACCGTTACATTACCAACAGGAGTTGCATTGAATGAATGTGGTTGGCTATCAGCACCTACGACTAAAAGATTTTGTATTCGCGGAACCGAAAAGAAAAATAAAACTCCAGAATTAATAAGAGCTCCTAGACAACCTAACCGGAATAAACACTTTCACATGTTCCAGGTTTTGGTTCATAATAACAATGATTTTTATATTGTCCAGCAAAAGGTTGACCGTACCATGTTGGTGGGCATGGAGCATATGGATTAAAATACCAAAGAGCATATTTCCCTGGGTGTTGCCTCCAATATTCCAAATTCTGTTTCGCTAATCTTTTTTCAGCAGTTCTCGCTCTTTGATAAAATACATTACCTTTTTGAACAGCTTCAAAAGAATAATTTCCTCCTTGAACTTGATAAACGACTTGTGGAATTGTTCTTAAATCTTTAAAGTCTATACAATTTGCTTTAAGACGATTTACAATTACATTGCCAACATATAACATTCCTTGTAATCCTTCACCTTCAGCTTCTGCTCTCATCATCCTTGCCATTAAGTCAACGTCTGAACTTCGGTAATTTACTCTTGGCATTTTTTCACCCCAATAATATAGTATGAAAAAAGCCTACATTAATGTCATTGTTTATAAAATAAGAATGCTTAGTTTTTAAAGCTTACAGCTTTTAAGTAAGAAGTAAACTATGGCCTTCTTTTATATAACTTTATGTAACTATCCTGTCCCGTTAGGTCAATAAGAAAATCAACAACCCCTTTAACCGAGCCTTTGGATAAGATTTCCCAATGCTAGTGAAGTGCGGGCGTAGGCAAAGTTCGCCTTAGTCGGAGTTATTTCGAAACATCTTTTAGCAGACTAAAAATTAAAAAATTATATTGTTGAATATTTAATTATTGATTAAATAAGAATATACTTATACAATTATCCTAAATAATCACATAAGCATATGATTATTTATTTGATTAGACTAGGAGGGATTAAATGCAAACGAATGAAGCTTTGGATATAGAAGGAACTGCAAACGTTCTTAAACTTCTAGGTGATAAAACTCGTTTGACTATGATTAAAATCATGTATGATCATGAATGTTGTGTCTGTGAATTTGTGGACCTGTTCGAAATGAGCCAACCTGCCATCAGCCAACATTTACGGAAAATGAAAGATAGTGGAATCGTGAAAGAATCGAGAAGGGGGCAATGGGTCTTTTATTCGTTAAACCAGTCTTCTTCCTATTACTCATTTATTCAGACGGTCATCAAGGATTTGCCAAGTCAAAACTTTAAATTAGAAGAATTATCAGCACAAGGAAAACGGATTTGTTGTGACTAACTAGGAGGTACTATTTCAGTGGGACCAGTTATTTTGGCAGTTATCATCTTTTTATTAACACTCATTCTCGTCATCTGGCAGCCAAAGGGATTGTCGATCGGTTGGTCAGCTTGTGGCGGTGCGGTTTTGGCCTTACTTGTTGGTGTGGTGGATTTTACTGATGTCATAGACGTGACATCCATAGTCTGGAACGCTACACTGGCCTTCATCGCCATCATCATCATCTCGCTTATTTTGGATGAGATAGGATTTTTTGAATGGGCAGCACTGCATATGGCTAGGGCAGCCAAGGGAAATGGAGTAAGGATGTTTGTTTATGTAAGTATCCTCGGTGCTCTTGTAGCTGCTTTTTTTGCAAATGACGGAGCTGCTCTAATCCTTACCCCGATTGTATTAGCAATGGTTCGTGCCCTAAATTTTAATGATAAAATGATATTCCCATTCATCATCGCCAGTGGGTTTATTGCGGACACAACCTCATTGCCTTTAGTGGTGAGTAATCTTGTAAACATTGTTTCTGCAGATTTTTTCAATATCAGTTTTGCCGAGTTTGCATCAAGAATGATCGTACCAGATCTTTTTGCATTGGTAGCAAGTATCTTGGTTTTATATCTGTTTTTCCGTAAAAGCATACCGGAAAATTATGATGTATCCCAACTTAAAAAACCAGTGGAAGCCATTCGGGACCAAAGAATGTTCCGGTTGTCCTGGATAGTATTAGGAATATTGCTGGTAGGTTATTTTGCCAGTGAATTTATTGGAGTGCCTGTATCCATCATTGCAGGCATTGTGGCTATTTTCTTCCTCATGATGGCTAGAAGGAGTCCAGCAGTCAATACGAAAACAGTTATTAAAGGAGCACCATGGGCAATCGTCTTTTTCTCTATAGGCATGTATGTTGTTGTGTACAGCCTGCGGAATGTTGGATTGACGAATGTATTGACGGATTTAATCCAAGTTACATCCAATCAAGGATTATTTACAGCAACGATGGGGATGGGCTTCATAGCCGCCATTCTTTCATCGTTTATGAATAACATGCCAACCGTGATGATTGATGCCCTTGCCATTTCCGATACCAATACTACAGGCGTGATCAGGGAAGCCCTTATATATGCAAATGTCATTGGTTCGGACTTGGGACCGAAAATCACTCCGATTGGTTCTTTGGCAACGTTATTGTGGCTGCATGTCCTATCATTAAAAGGCGTGAAAATCTCATGGGGAACCTATTTTAAAACTGGAATCATCTTAACCATCCCAACATTGTTCATCACATTAGTTGGCTTATATATATGGTTACAAATTATTCATTAAACACTTACATTATTCATGAAGGAGAAACAGCATGGCTAAAAAAACATTATACTTCTTATGTACTGGTAACTCTTGCAGAAGCCAAATGGCAGAGGCTTGGGGGAAGAAATATTTAGGTGACGAATGGCAAGTGCTTAGTGCAGGAATCGAAGCACATGGGTTAAATCCAAAAGCTGTACAAGCAATGAATGAAGTTGGATTGGACATCTCCAATCAAACATCGGATATCATCGACCCTGACATATTGAATAATGCCGATTTTGTCGTTACGTTATGTGGCGATGCGGCAGACAAATGTCCAATGACACCACCGCATGTTAAACGCGAACACTGGGGCTTTGATGACCCGGCAAAAGCGGAAGGAACAGATGAAGAAAAATGGGCTACCTTCCAACGTGTTCGTGATGAAATAGGAGAAAGAATCGAACGTTACTCTAAAACGGGCGTATAAAAAATGTAAAGCCGTGGTATAAGTAAATGATTGTGTTTTAGTTAGTAGGCGAACCAAAGACCATTAAGAAAGAGCTGCCAATTTTGGCAGCTCTTAAATGCATTAAATCTTAATATCGACCTTAGCATTTTTCTGAAGTTCTTCCACATGTTTCACAAGCTTTTCTTGTTTCTTTTGCTGCTCTAGTTGTTTCTTGATTTGCGGCTTCATTTCTTCGAGTTTCTGTACCGGTTGCCCGCTTGTTTTAGCTTGCTCCGCAACCTGGTCGTAGTACTTTTGAATTTCTTCATCAGTTGCTTCTTCCACTTTAATCTCTTTTTCAACGTACTTAGTATATGGAATATTCTCTGCAATCTGAGTATTCAACATTTCCGAATTCAGACCTGCTTGTTTCATCGCTTCCTTGAATTTCTCTTCACTTTCATATTCGTCTTTGATTTCGGCAAGTTGCTTTTCGATTTCAGCCTTGGTGGCTGTGTAGCCCTTTTTATCAGCAGCTTGAAGCAGCAATGTTTGTCCCACTAAAGAGTTGAGCGTTTGCTCTTTAATTTGTTTGGCTCCCTCTTTGGATGTTGGATCTTGTCCGAATTGCTGCATTTGCATTTGTGTCGTGGACAACACTGTATTATATTCCGCACCTGAAATTTTTTCGTCATTGACGATGGCCACCGTTTTCTTTTCATCTACCTTTTGTTTATCCAGTTCCTTCTGCATTTCTTCCATCTTTTTTTGCTGTTCCTCAGTTGCTTTAGCCGTTTCTTTCTCCTCAGTTGTTTTAGTTTCTTTTTCGTCATTTTTTTTATCAGCTTCATCGTTCGAACCACAAGCTGTTAGAACAACTGCCAATAATCCAATAACGATTGGGTACAATAGTTTCTTCATATTCAGTCTCCTCTCTTATTCGGTGCTAAAAAAATCATCTAATGCGCATTATAAAGGAATGTCCCATAGAAACACAATATATTCATTCTTTTTTTCCAGAAAACAGGAAGATAGTATAGGCATTATCTCATTATATAGGTGAAGCATTCGTGGAAATGAACCAATTTACCCTTCGATAATCGTGATAGATTAATTAGCGAAGAGAGGAATTTCCGATAGCGGCCAGGCCGTGTTGATTGTTTTCCACCGTATTGCTGACTTGGGGGATGCCTTCAAGGGAATATCAAATTAACTTTCTTTTAGGTCGTATCTGCCGAGTTTAATAAAGAAGCCTTTTTTTTCTACATTCCTTTTTTCTTGTTTCTTTTAAAGTAATAAATGACTGCAATTACCAGAATCAACAGCACCAAAACAATCCTCACATCGTCTGATGCCTTCAATACTTGTGTCACCGAATAGGCCTCGACAAGGAGGGCAGGCAGTTTTCCGATGGATGTGGCGAAGAAGAATATCATCACGCCCGTCTTGCTTAATGCTGCTGTAAGGTTAATCACGCCGGATGGTATAAAAGGAAGGAGCCTAAGCATCAGGATCATCCAAAATGCATGAAACCCTTGTGACTTTTGCAGCTGCATGACCCATCGGTTCCTCATGAATTTGGGTTTGAATGTTTGAATGCCCTTTCGATATAACCAAAAGCTGACTACTGCTCCTGCAATTTCCCCCAAGTAAGAAAGGATCAATCCCTTTTCAAATCCAAATACGGTGATATTGGCAGCCGTGATGAATACGCTTGGAATAAAACCAAGCACGCTAATCAATATGTTCAATACTAAACTTATAGCAATGGAAAAAGGTCCGCTGGATGCTAATGCCTCAGAAATGAAATTCATATCAACCCACAGAACTCCATTTATATCCGATGCCCCATACCGTTTTCAAATGTTGATCAACTGGAAAACCGGCATGACGTAATTTCTCTCTAATATTTCGAATATGGGAATCGATTGTCCGATCTTCCGTATCCGTTTTAAATCCCCATATGGTCGAAAGCAGGTGATCTCTGGAATACACTTGATCTGGTGATTTTAAAAACAGGCACAACATGGAAAACTCTTTTGGGGTTAATGGGATGGTATTGGAATCATAATGCGCTTCATAAGCGGATTCATTTAATTTTATTCCCCTAAAGATCACACCTTGATGATTATGTATTCGCCGCGTCACCGCTTCGATTCTGGCTAGTAAAACATCTTCATTAAAGGGTTTCGTTACATAATCGTCGGCGCCCTTTTTCAGCCCTTTGACCATTTCTTCTGCAGCATCCCGTGCGGTGAGCATGATTATGGGAATATTGGAAAACGCCCGGATCCTTTCGCACGTTTCCCACCCATCCATCTCAGGCATCATTACATCAAGAAGGACCATGTCAGCTTGTTTATGCTCTAAGAACTGGATGGCTTCATGTCCAGAATTCATCTTTATGCATGTAAACCCGTGAGGTATAAGGTATAGCTCTATAAGATCAAGCATTCTCTGTTCATCATCAACCAGAACTACTGTCTTCATTTTTTATCTCCTTAAATGTAATAGTGAAGCACGTTCCTTGCTCCAACTTGCTTTTAACTGAAATGGTTCCTCCTTGAACCTCCACTAATTGCCTGACGATGGACAGCCCCAATCCGAATCCACCGGTATCTCTAGCCCGTGATTTCTCGACACGATATAAACGATCAAAGATATGCGGGATGTCTTCACTTGGAATGCCCACCCCTTGATCGATTATGGAGATCGAGATTCCGTCAGGTGATTCAGTGGCTTTGATGGCGGTGACTGTATGTTCGTTCGAGTACTTCAGTGAATTATCCAGCAGGTTAAGAATAACTTGCTCAAATCGTGTGGGATCTAAATCTATAAATAAATGATCCTTACATTCCAGATTCAATTGAATTTTTTCATTTGTAAAAGCTGGTAGCACTTTTTCATGAATGGTTTGCAGGAATGAAGAGAGCTGAATGGTTTCTTTTGATATGGTGAATGTATGTACATCCATTCTAGCCATATTGAATAGTTCGTCCAATAATCTGTTTAATCGTTGGGATTCATCATGGATGATCTCCAAGTATCGTGATCTTTCGTATGCATTCAAATCTTTCCGGCGGGCTATATCAGCGTATCCCTTGATATAAGTTAGCGGCGTGCGCAGTTCATGAGAGATACTTGCCAAAAATTCATTGCGTTCCTTCTTTAAATAGTTCAATTCATTAGCCAAGCTTTGAATGGATTGGGCAAGTTCCCCAAGTTCATCTTGTGATCGTACTGGTACAGCCACTGAAAAATTCCCTTTGCTAAGTTTGGTGGTCGCTTCTTTCATCGCAATAAGCGGTCTAGTCAAAGCTTTTGATAAGAAATAAATGGTGATAAGCATAAAGAAAAGGAGCATTACAGTTGCAAAGAGGAAATGCCTATTCAATTGAGCGATTAAATCTTCAACATCCCTGGTATCTTTGAACATGTAGACATAGCCTTCATTTTCTTTATCACTGATAAATGGTGTAACGGTGGCTATATACCTTTCATCCTTCCAACTTGATTGGATGATCAGACCTTTTCGGGATACCTGTGGGAGATTTTTTCCTAAGATTTTTTTCATTCCCCCATTAACCTTTTCGGAAGATATCAGGATATTTCCTCTTGTATTCGTTATCACGACATCTGTATCGGTATGTGATTCCATCAGGCCGATATGCTGAAGAGTTGAGTCGGAATAAGTGATTTCCAACACATCACGATGACTATTACCTCGGGCCTTCAGTGATTCCAATTCTTGATTGATACGGGAGTGGATCACTTTATTATGTAAGTAAACCATGGAAACGGTTTCCATCAAAAAAATGCAAACAAATATACACAGTCCCAGCTTAAAGGAGATTTTCAAAATATTCACCTTCTTATTCAATGGAGTCAGTATAGCGAAAAAGTATGAAGAAAGTATGCAGTTTTTTTCAATTCCGTCGCATCTTCTTAAACAACGATAATCCGAATGATGACTGGTTGCAAGAATGGGCAGCTTTTTTATTTTAGTCTATACAAAATTTTTTGCTCGCAGGAAACATTTTGTCGCAAATGAATACTATGTAAAAAGGAGCTGATCCATATGAATTGTACAAACCGTACCCAAAAAAAAATAATGGCTTATTCTGCATTATTCAAAAAAATGGGCATTCTCAATGACGAGGAATATAAAAGTATCGCGAAAACTTTACAAACAAGGGATTGAGGAAGGGTCCATTGGATACTCATAAACTTTTATCCTACATTAAACAGGCTGTAAAACCCCCACCTTCAATTTCCGAATAAGGGAGGGGGATTGAAGTCTGATAAATACTCATTTGTGCCCTTTAATTACAAAGAAGGGTATATATGGTATTCTAGGAGGATTCATATATATATAGGGTAAAGTCGATTAAAAGGAGAGTATTAGATAGAATGAATGGATTGTTTGATGCAGAAAAATATATGCATGCACCCTCTTTAATTTTTATAGCATTAAGTTACATGCTGATTGCGATAGCTTTTGCCATTATTTATAGAAGACAAGAGGATTCACCTAAGGTATGGAAGGCTTCAGTTGTCTTGGTACTTGGAATGATCGCTTTTAATTTTTCTTTTAATCTATCAGATGAGGTTGTTAGTGTACCCATTGTCCCTTTAGGGGTGGCTCTTTTATCATGGTTATTGAGAAGGAAAGGAAATGAAGGGCGGTGGCAGCGATTCCGTCGATTTGCCTGGCTCGGATTCCTATCGAATTTCATCTTTTTGACAGCTTCACTTTTAGCCATGCCTCTGGATGGAATTATATATCCTAAGTCTGAAACAACTACATATATGATGGACGTTAACAAGGCTTCGCTGATAGCGACCCATTCGAATTCCAAAGAGGTCACTTTGAATAAAGAAGAACTGCAAAGACAAATGAACAAGATGAAACAAAAAAAGATCGAGAGCGAATCTTGGTATTATGGGATCAATGAAGAGAGCGGGTATAAAGAAACGTTCCCTTATATTCTGACAGGGTCAGCTCCTAAAAAAGGAAGTGGTCTTGAAACACTCATTTTCATTGAAGAAGATGGCAAGGGTCTGCTGATTACACCAAATAAGGGGCACCAGGTCTACTTCAGGTTAGAAGAGTCCATTTTAACCGGAGGTGTGTTGGAAGAATGACTAAAAAAGCAAAAATGAGTGTTTTAATTACAGCTACCATCTTGATAGGAGGTATTCTTTTATTTGTACTATTCCAAAAAGAGCCGGAACCCTTTCTATCGGAAAAGCAAATCATTAAACGAATAAACTCAATCTTCCCTGAAGCACAACCAAAGTCCATTCAGAATAAAATCTTTTTAGATGATACACATGTGTTTGTCCCCTTTATCAGCGAAGAAAGTGGATATGGGATGAGCTTTTGGGTCTGGAAGGGTAACAAATGGAAAGCTGCTTCCGTGAACATGGGCGGTCAGCCACAGGTTTGGAATGGAGAAGAAAAATCATTGATCATGTGGAATATGAATCCAAAAGATGACGTATCCGAAATCGGGGTTTTTATGAAGGGTGATAGGGGTTTTTTGGTATCGGATGGAATAGCCACATATCAACCAGGTATAGAAATGATGCACAGCATTGCGCTTAAGGGGAAAACGTACGGAGTCGAGAGGTTTCCTGACAATTGGCGGGAACTTATGAAACAGTATGTAAAACTACAGGCAGAAGATGGACAGAATGACTTCCCTGATTTTAACGACCCGATACGGTTGGTCACTAATTTTCATGATAAAGAAGGGGAGGAGATAATCCCTGAGCACTCCTTTAACGGAAATAGCTATACGACTGGATATAATTTCGTGGATGTTCCTTTCCTGGTTACTGTGCAAGAGGAAGAGTTGGAGGGGGCTTATTGAAAAGGGGCTGTCAAAACTTGAAGGCCTTCATTCATTACTCAATCGGTTTATTTTGTTTGGGTATTGCTTAAATTCTGCCGTTTCTTGGAGGGTAAATTTGAAAGTGAAAAGGAAGAATGTTGTGATCCGGTGGTGTTCTCTGCGATAATGGAATTAAGAAATCGAAAAGGAGTTACATAGGATGGCAGAGGACTTTAAGATTCCCAGCTTGAAAGTTGATGAGATCGATAAGAAAATCATATCGGTTTTACATGAAGATGCGCGAATTTCGTATACCGACTTAGCGAAGAAAGTGGAACTCTCCAGAGTTGCGGTTCAAATGAGAATTAATCATCTTGTTGAAAACGGCGTGATCGAGAGATTCACTGCGGTCATAAATCCAGCTAAGGTCGGCATCCATGTCTCGGCTTTTTTTAACGTTGAGGTTGAGCCTAAATATTTGGAATCGGTCGCCCAGCAATTAGAAAGTGAACCGGCTGTAACGAGCTTATATCATATGACTGGTCCGAGTAAACTCCATATGCACGGAATCTTTACTGATAATCAGGAGATGGAACGCTTTCTCAATGAGAAGCTGTATGCGGTAGTAGGTGTTGTCAGCGTTGATTGCCAAATTCTCATTAAACGTTATAAAAGCCGGATGGGCATGAAGCTTTAAATGAAAAAATCCCCCTATATAGGGGGATTTTTTTTTATTATGTGAGCGGGATGATAAAGCCGCCATACGCAAAAGCAAGAATGATTACGAATGCGGGGTGAATCTTGAATTTACCTAAAGCCAAGAATGCCAAACCAGCGATGACGATTGAATGGATGTAGCCGATGGAACCGACGGCATCAGCGGCCATATTCCAAGTGAGCAATAACATCATGATCGCAATCACGGGCTGCACAAGCAGGGACATGCCTTTTACGATAGGCGATTGCTTGTGTTTTCGCAGGATTTTTAATAAATATATCAAAGCCACTGCTGAAGGGATGACGGTGCCCGCCAATGCAGCTAAAAATCCTGGCCACCCATATACATCATATCCGACATATGCGGCTATTTTGGTGGCGATCGGCCCTGGGAGTGAATTCCCTAACGCAAGCATTTGTGAAAACTCGGTATTATCAAGCCAACCGTACCGGGTGACGATTTGATCATACATAAGCGGAATCGAGGCTGGGCCTCCGCCGTAACCAAGGATATTGGCTATGAAAAACGCTAGAAAAACAGCGACTCCAATTGGGATTATAAGACCCATTAAGCGGATTCCTCCTTCCTATCAACCTTTTTATTTTTCAATCTATCTTTTAATTTAAAATGGAACGCCCCATATAAAAGGAAAATCATTATGACGATACCCGGATGCAGGGAAATGACCTGCAGAAGCAAAAAGGAAATCGCAAAAAAGGTGATTCCGAGCACCTTCCCTAAACCTTTTACCGCCTTTTCGCCAAACTCGTAAGCCATTTGGCCAAGCATGACGGCAACAACTGGCATGACAGCAGCGATCATATTGCTGATCATTGCTGAATTACTTAAAACATTAATGAACGCAATTAAGAAAACCATCGCAAAGCATGAAGGTAAAACGTGAGCGGCCACACTTACGAGGGCTCCCGGCCAGCCTTTTAATTTATAACCAAGATATGCTGCCATCTTAGTGGCAATCGGTCCTGGGAGTGTATTGGCGATCGCTAAAGTGTCCCCGAATTCATCATCGTCGAGCCAGTGATAACGGGAAACGGCTTCGTGGCGGATGAGCGGGATGACTGATGGCCCGCCGCCGAAACCTAAAATCCCCGTTCTCATCATCCCAACCGTTAATTCCGTATATGGATTATTCAAAACGATTCCTCCTTTGTTTTAAATTTAGAATTCATTTCCATGATTATGAATTAATGATAACAAAAATCCTTTCGAAATGTATATAAAATTTTAATGATTATTACGTAATGAACGAATAATTGGTATTTTTAAATAAAATAGGCTTATAAAAGTGATGAAAAAACAACTTTTTGTTTTGAGGAATGAAATTTGGATTACGTAAGAAAAACATACAAGTTATAATACAATCATCATTATTTTTTGAAAAATCAAATAATTCACAAGGAGTAGATTTATGACCCAATCGGTAATTGGTGGTAAGCCCACACTATTTAGCATCGGTGACAGGTGAAGTAAAGTACGGCAAAGATTTCAGGGAAACGGGAGAAAAAAATACATCCAAAATATAGGGATCAGATTCTTCTAGAATGAGTACCTAAAAAAAGCCAGTTCTGAGGCAAATGGATTCCACCAATTGAACAAACCAAAAAGTAACAGTACTTTTGATTTTTCAATTTCATTGTCCTCTTCAACTTTAGAATGTATATACTCCCTTTACTGTAATTGTCATAAAATTAATTTTCTATGTAAAAAAAATTTAACGCATTTTCGATTTTAATAGATTTTTACTATGACTATTTTTAGATTTCCCTTTTATTTACTCCATTTTCCTGATTCCAATGTCCAAATGCAAAACTGGCACGCTGCTTGCAATATCTAATCATGAAAGCTTTTAAAACAGTATTGGAGGTAATGGAAATGATAGAGCGTCACATTGAATTTTATAGTGAAGGTTACAAATTAGACGGCACGGTATATCTTCCAGACGATTATAAAAAGGGAGAAAAAAGACCAGCGATTATTCCGAACTCTGGATATCAAGGATTTAATGAATTTTATCCAAAGTTATTTGCACGAAATTTAACAGCGGCAGGTTATGTCTGCTTAGGATTCGATTATCGGAGCTTTGCGAAAAGTGAAGGGGAAGAAGGTCGCGTTATTTTGGATGAGCAGGTAGAAGATATTCAAAATGCGATAACATTTCTCTCCCTCCAAGAAGAAGTAGATTCAGATAGAATAGGATTGATAGGTTGGGGTATGGGTGGTTCGAATGTTGTCCGTGTGGCTGCAAGAGACAACCGGGTCAAGGCAGTGGCAGCACTGAATGGTTTTTATAATGGCCAAAGATGGTTACGCTCCATTCATTCCTATGTTGAATGGAATGAAATCTTAAAGACAGTTAAAAAAGATCGAGAACAACGAGTATTAACTGGGAAGTCGCAACTTGCCAATACGTTTATTCATTATCCACTTGATCCGGAAACAGCGGATTACGTTGAAAAGGAATTGGCCATTCTATCCCCATTTGGTAAGCAAACAGTGTTGCAGTTTACAGATTCAATAATAAGCATGAACGCAGAAGAAGAAGTGAAAAATGTAACTGTGCCACTTTTCATTGCTCATGGGAAAGATAACTTATTACATCCACTGGATGAGGCAAATGGGCTGTACGAAGCAGCAAATGAACCTAAGGAACTTTATATAATAAATGGTAAGCATAATGATTTCATGTATCATGAGCATGAAGTTTTCCAAGATTTGAATGAACAGCTAAAAGCATTCTTTAATGGAATTCTAACGAAAAAGGAAGAAGATAGTAAAGTCACCCAATTGCAAAGGTGAATTAGATAATAGCTTGGCAGGTGGCAAATTATTTGTCATCTGTCTTTTCATATAATTTATCAAAAGGAGCAACTTTATGGGAATTAAGCATCCTTTCAAAACAGCCGTTATTGAATTTAATCCACAATTAAATCAATTGGATAACAATATGGATAATTTGCTGGAGGCGGTAACAGAAGCAGCAAAAAATGGAGCAAAATTAATTGTCACTCCGGAAATGGCTACAACAGGCTATCATTATGAGAATCGTCAGTCTATCCTGCCATTTACAGATACCATCCCTGGTAAAACGACCAAACGTTTTGAAGAAGTCGCAAAATTATACGATACACATATTGTCATAGGAATGGCGGAAGTGGATGTAGAGGACGGACTTTGCTATAATTCCGCTGCGCTTGTGGGACCTACGGGATATATCGGAAAATACAGGAAAGTGCATCAATGGGCAACAGAAGATAACTGGGCTCATTGGGGGGACTTGGGTATACCAGTTTACGAAACGTCTATTGGGAGGATTGCAATAATTATTTGTATGGATTCAAGCTATTTTGAATCAGCCAGGATCGTTGCAGTGAAGGGAGCTGATATTCTTTGCTTTCCGACGAATTCAACAGGTGGATCGCTTTCGATGCTGCAGGCATGGGCTGAAATGAACGGTCTGTATGTCATAGGTGCGAATCGTTCAAATACAGAAACCGATTATCATATGGTCGGTGCAAGTGCCGTTTGGTCACCTTTAGGTAGGAAACTTGCTGAAACTCCATACGTGGAAGAAAGTCAAGCAAGAGATGAGACCGTCATTTTATATGCCGATATTGACCCTGCATTATTTGAGAATCCTGCAAAGAAAAGAATGGAAAAACGAAAGCCAGACCTTTACTCTGATCTAATGTTGCATGTCGGACCATGGGAGTATAAAAAATCGATAAACACATTAGAGCAAATTAGTACGGAGAATTATGAAAAAAAGATTTCTACTGCTTTATTGCAGTATGAACCGGTTATAGGAGATAAAAAAGAAAATCTAAAGAAAATAAAAAGGCTCTTGGCGGATGCTGCCGTAAAAGCAAAAGAACAAAAGAGCGAATTATCACTAGTTATTTGCCCAGAGCTTTCTTTAACAGGTCCTGTTAATTCACTTAGTCCTGAGGAAATCCGGAAACTCAGTGAACCCATACATGGAGTAACTGTAAGAGATATGAGAAGGCTTTCAGCTGAATATCAAATTAATATTATATTTGGTATGATAGAGAGAGAAGAGAATCACCTTTATAATACAGTTGTTCTTCTGACGCCAGAGGATGATATAGTAACTAAAGCCCGTAAAATTCACTTGTCAGAAGCGGACGAACGCTGGGCCTCTGGAGGTTGGGAAATTGTTATTGCAAATGTAACAGATATTGGTCGTGTGGGCCTAATAGTCGGTTCTGATGCTACATTCCCTGAGGTAGCCGGCATTATTGCCGTAAAGCGTGCTGATGTTATTATTATCCCCTCATGCTGGCATGGTGAATTTGGAGAAATATTGGCACTTCCTGAAAAAATCATGGAGAATAAGTTTCCGTTTAATTCAATGACGACTTGGGATGCCACTGCAAGATTTTCGCAAACGAAAACACTCATTGCAAATTTTATTGGTACTGATATCGGTTGTAAAGGTGGGAGTGCTCTTTATACGCCTGATCCAATATATGGAAGTGATATGCCTGTAGTTGCCTCTTCTCAAAATGAAGAAGTATTGATAGTGGTTAATTCTAAAATGGAACAAAATTGGTGGTTTGATCAACATAAGCTTTTACTATCAAGAAGGACTATCTTTTACAGGCCGTTGGTAAAAAAAATAAAAATGTAAACGCTTCAAATCTGAATTTAATAATTGTAACTCATTAAAAGTGGGAGTTAATATGAAACAAACATATAAAGTACTTTGATTACATGTGTAAAGTATCCTGTTTCATTTCTCCCATATCGAGGTTTTGTAAATGAAAGTATTTCAATCAAAGCTAATGAAACGTTATGTAGCTATTGTTTTAGTAGTCATTCTATTTGTACTAGCCTCGCTTTATATGATTGCCGTAAATGTAATAAATGGATCTGTTCGGTCTCAAATGGAGTATCGAGATGAACTAATAGCAAAAACCCTAGGGAACCAAATTGAGAATGTTTTCGAAAATTCAGTTTCCGATATGCGCCAGATATCACCCATTGTTACAAATTTTGATAATGATGCAGAGAATGCTTATCGAGTAGAAATGGAAACAATCTTGTCACATGACCCACTATATCTGTTTATTGAAGTATATAAAGATGATCAGTTGGCACTCCGTCTTCCGGATGTTCCCTTTTCTTATTTTGTAGAAAATGGTTCTATTATAAAAAGACTTTCCTGGAGTCAGACAAGCTATATTTCAAATATGATTGAACTGCCGGACGGGCGCAAGACCATTGCAATTGCCTATCCATCCATTAATGATCAGGGAGAATTTGTGGGGAGTGTAGTCGCTTATTTGAATCTACAGGTTTTATCAGATCTCCTTCAAAGGTTTGCAATAGGGAAAGAAGGAGTGAATGCGATGATTGACCGCAATGGAACAATTATCGCACATACCGAACAAAGTTATATTGGCAAATCCATTCAGGATCATGAAGTTGGAATTCATCTTCAAAAAGAAGATTTTGATATATGGAATGGTGAGATTTTCAGCAAAGAATTGGTCATTGCCTATCGCCCCATTCTTTTGGGAGATATTAGTCTGATTGTGGGAGAACCGATTCAACAAGCACTAAAGCCAGCTAGATTGGTGAAATTTTTACTATTCCAAGGTTTTTCTATCGTTTTTATTATAGCAATAGGACTTGCTATGTTCAGTGCATCAAGGGTGATTCGCCCTGTCACGACGCTTATTAAGCATGTGCAAGAATATAAAGAAGGTAAGCGAAATGCATTTGTTAAAGTGAAAACAAATGATGAAATAGAGGATCTATCGATTGTTTTATCAGAAATGGCTACGGAATTGAGGGAAAAGGAAAGAAGTATGTTTTATATCCTGGAGTCCATTCCATATTGTGTTATTACTACAGACAAAGATGGTAGGATCATGACCTTTAATAAAGGCGCTGAAGATTTAATGCTATATAGACGCGAAGAAGTATTAAATCAGCTTATTTTTAATTTGTCGATAAAACATGATATACAAGAGTTTGTTCTGTTAAAAACGTTTAATGCAGGGAAGTCTTTTGAAGAAGTCGAAAGCTATATTATTGATAAAGAAAAGGGGTTCCATGATGTTCGTATTTATGCCTCACTACTTAAAGGGGAACAAGATGAGTACATCGGCTCCATTCTTGTCATTCGTGATGTAAGTGATGTTAAAAAGCTTGAAGAATACTTAAAACAAAGTGAACGGCTGGCATCACTGGGTGAGTTGACTGCTGGGATAGCCCATGAAATAAAAAATCCTTTAAGTATTATTCAGGTTGCAGCTGAAACGATTCGACTTCAAATTGAAGATGAATTTGAAGAAAGTGAAGTTATTGATGAATTGACAGGAGATATTTTAACAGCATCGGATCGCATGAACAAACTATTAACGGATTTTCTGAAGCTTACCAAAGATGATGAATATAACAAGCATGTTCTAACGGATCTGGTTGTTATTACAAATGAATTGCTAAATTTATTAAGAAGAAAATTTAATGATGCAAACATAATGGTCACAACCGAATATAATTTTAGTAAAGCCCCAGTTTTAGGGGACCGGCATAAATTGACTCAATTGCTTTTGAATATTTTTTTGAACAGTATACAAGCGATAAAAGATGAGGGCAATATTCATATTTCGCTTAATGAGAAAGGGGCATATTGGAAACTTTCAATTTCGGATACGGGAGAAGGCATTAAAGAAGATAAACTAAATTGGGTTTTCAATCCATTTTATTCCACGAAACCTGAGGGGACTGGTCTAGGGTTATCTATTGCCCACGAAATAATAGCTCAACACGGTGGGGAAATCTGGGCGGAAAGCGTAGACTCTCAAGGTACCACAATACATATTGAGATACTAAAATATGAGGAGAATCAATATGAAGAGCATTCTGTTTGTGGATGATGAAATTAGACTTTTACGCGTTCTATCACTGTCATTTCGAAAGAAGGGATATGACGTAATTCTAGCTGCGAATGGACAAGAAGCACGAAGAAGAATGAAAGAGGACGATCCCAATCTTATTTTTCTGGATTTGAACCTTCCTGATGCAAATGGTTTGGAACTCTTAGAGGAGTTCATTGCACTTTATCCTCAAAAAGTGTTCGTCATTATGACAGCTTATGGCGATATAGAAAGTGCTGTATCCGCAATAAGGGCAGGCGCATTTGATTATTTAGTAAAACCAGCAAAACTAGAAGAAATAGAACTTGTGATTAATAGGGCATATACACTACTTGAAGTTAAACAAGAGAATATCCAATTGAAAAATCAGTTAAACAAGCTTGAATCGTTAGAGGGCTTTATTAGTATAAGCAAACAAATGAAACAGATTTATGAATTAATTGGACGTGTCTCAGCCACAGATGCAACGGTTCTTCTTCATGGAGAAAGTGGAACAGGAAAAAGCATGATCGCCAAAATGATCCATAGCTTAAGTGATCGAAACCAAGGTCATTTTATTTCTGTAAACTGTGCAGCTATCCCTGAAAATTTATTGGAAAGTGAGCTTTTCGGTTATGAAAAAGGTGCTTTTACCGGAGCTGCAGCCAGTCGAGCGGGAAAATTTGAAGCTGCCCAAAACGGTACTATTTTTTTGGATGAAATTGGCGAGGTGCCTCTTACGCTTCAAGCTAAGCTTCTTCAAATCGTTCAGGAGAAATCATTTATGCGTCTGGGAAGCAATCAATTAAAACAAGTGGACGTTCGAATTATTTCTGCAACAAATCGTAATTTGAAACAAATGGTACAAGAAGGAACTTTCCGCGAAGATTTGTATTACCGCTTGAATATTATAGATATGCATATTCCTTCACTTCGAGAAAGAAAAGAAGATATTTCCCTTTTGGTGGGGGAATTTTTGGAGAAGCACCGTAAAAAAATGAAGAAAAATTATCGTGTATCACCTCAGCTTATGAATATTTTGACAGCTTATGAATGGCCAGGGAATGTTCGGGAGCTTCAAAATGCTGTAGAGCGAGCAGTTGTTTTGTGTAAGGAGGAAGATTTGTCGTTACAAGATTTCCCTTGCGAAATTAAGGGAGCTAGTGAACTGAGTTCAGAGTTACCGACCATCGTTTCTTTTAATAAGAAGAGAACGCTTCCTGAACAAATGGAAGACATTGAGCGACAATTTATTTTGTCTGCAGTTGAGGAGAACAATGGCCAAATTGCTGCAGCAGCTAGAGAACTAGGTATTTCAAGGCAGCGGCTATTTTACAAGATAAATAAATATCATGAACAAATGAATAAGTCATCTGAAGAAATTAAGCAAAAAAAAGAAGAGTTTTATTAATTCTTCTTTTTTTTCGTTTTAATATTTGCAATCTTCACTTTTTTTGTAAAAGGATTTTTTCAAAGAGAAAAATTTTTTTACAAATAAAAGAAGAATTTTTTAAAAAACCTTTATTATAGCGTGGCATAGTTCTTGCATTCATTTCTATTAAAGGAATAAATTCAAAAAAAGGAGTGGCATGATGGGTTTTCATCCTTTATTAGAAGGTGCAATTGAGTTGCATTGCCATACGTATCCGAGTATTTTCCCAAGAAAGCAAACTGATTGGGAATTTATAGAAGACCTAAAAAAGGCTAAAATGGCGGGGGCCGTGTTAAAGGCACATGAGGCATCAACAGTAGACCGCACTACATTAATACGCTTAAAAGAGCCTGATCTTCATGTTTACGGTGGACTTGTGTTAAATGAATTTACAGGTGGCTTATCACCCAAAGCTGTTGATGCTGCAATTAGGCAGGGTGCCAAAATAATTTGGATGCCTACTATTTCAGCAAATCAGCATTGTTGTAATTTTGCCAAGAAGAAAACCCGTTTTTTCAATAGTGAACGGAGCCTGCCCATTGAAGACGGTTTAACCATTTTAAATGAGAATAAACAGTTAAAACCTGAAGTCATTGAAATTCTGGAACTTATTAGTGAGGCAAATATAACCCTTGCAACAGGTCATTTATCGGAAGAAGAAGTGGCTGTTTTAATTGATGCAGCCAAAGAACGTCATATCGATAAAATTCTAATTCAGCATGCAGATCTAGGCATTGCCCCTGTCTCAATTGAAATGCAAAAAGAGTTTGCCAAAAAGGGCGCTATCATCGAGAAATGCTATTTAGCCTGTGGTGAGGATTTTCAAGACTTAACGGTAGCTCAAATGGCTAAGTCTATACGTGAAATCGGGCCAATGTCCTGTGTGCTTGTAACTGATTATGGCCAAGAACACAATATTCCTCCAATAGAAGCATTAAGTCGTTTTGTCGGTGAAATGATCGAAGAAGGTATAACGGAAACCGAGATAGAAAGGATGATTGTTCATAATCCAAAGCAGCTTTTAGATATTGAATAGTGAAGGTGGTGACGTGTGATGGAAGAGCAACTGATTAGACTTATATATACCATCGTTCCAAAAGATAGGGTACTGACAGATTTAGCAGAGCTATATTCTTACAGTTTTGATGCTTCATTCGGTGAATACTTGCCGGAAATCGTTGTTCAACCAAAAAATAAAGAAGAAGTGGCAGACTTAGTCAAGCTAGCAAACGAATTTAAAATTCCTGTTTACCCAAGAGGGGCAGCTACCTCTTTAAGCGGAGGTTCCCTTGCTGTTGAAGGGGGCATGATTCTAGATATGTCACAATTTGAGAAAAAACTTGTTATTGACCGTGAAAATTTACTGGCAATCTCCTCACCAAGTGTAATTACAGGTGACATACAACAAAAGGCAGAAGAGGTGGGCTTATTTTATCCTCCCGATCCAAGCAGCTCCCATGTCTCAACAATTGGAGGAAACTTGCTGGAAAATTCAAGTGGTCCAAAAGGCTTGAAATATGGTACTACGAAGGAGTATGTGATTGGTTTGGAAGTTGTTACGCCAACCGGGGAAATTATTCGGACGGGGGGGCGAACAGTTAAAAATGTGACAGGCTACGATTTAACAAGACTCATAGTTGGATCGGAAGGCACACTGGGAATTGTAACAGAAGCCATCTTACGTCTTATTCCAAAACCGATTGCAAGAAAAACACTATTAGCTTCATTTGTACGAATTGCTGATTCGGGGCACGCCATAACAAAAATATTATCAAATGGTATTTTACCATGTGCGATGGAATTAATGGATAATGCATGTATTCGTGCGGTTGAAAATTACTCACCAGCAGGTTTGCCAATTGAGGCGGAAGCGATTGTCATCATTGAAGTAGACGGTCATCCGGCGGCAATCGATGCAGAAATAAAAAAGTGTGAAGATATCTGTCTCTTACAAGGCGCAACAAATGTCAAAGTGGCTAAAACAGATGCTGAGCGTGATGAGATATGGAAAGCTCGTAAAATGGTCTCTCCAGCTATTACACAAATGGGACCAACGAAAATTTCTGAAGATGCGACAGTACCAAGAAGTCAAATTCCCGCGATGATTGAAAAGCTTTATCAAATTCGTAAGAAATATCAGCTGAACTTAGTAGTTTTTGGTCACGCGGGGGACGGTAATCTCCATCCCAATATTATTACCGACAAGAGAAATATAGAAGAAATGAAACGTGTCGAGGATGCAGTCAGTGAAATTTTTGAAGCTGCTATAGAACTTGGCGGGACGCTTTCAGGGGAACATGGGATTGGGATATTAAAATCTCCATATATGGAATTGGAGCTTGGATCTGATGGTCTGCTCATGATGAAAAAAATTAAAGATGCATGGGATCCAAATTCTATATTAAACCCAGGAAAAATATTTCCACAGCCTGGAAAGCTAAAGGTGGAACTAATATGAATGAAGCTCCTCTTGAAAAGGAACTAGCGCTTACAGATAAGTTTACCCAAAAATTGCATGATCTTTCGTATGAGGCAACCAATCAATGTGTGCAGTGCGGATACTGTCTCCCTGCTTGTCCAACCTATGAATCTATGGGGAAGGAATCGCAATCACCTCGCGGACGAATTAACCTGGTCAAAATGGCGGCAGAGGGAAAAATCGATCTTCAAAAAGATCTAGCTGAACCAATTGACCTTTGTCTCGGTTGCAGAGCTTGTGAAGTAGCGTGTCCGGTTAATGTACCATACGGACAAATTTATGAGGCAGCCAAAGAAGTCATAACTGAAAATCAAAAGCATGAACATCATAAAAAGCAAAATAGTAAACCGAAGATTCAAACAAAAGCGGTCAAGTTTACGTTGACAAATTTATTTCCGCACCGAAAGCGTCTTCGTACATTAGGCAACCTAACCTGGCTGTATCAAAAAACGAATTTAAATAAAGTGGTGCAAAAAAATAAAAATGATTAATAAAGTGTCGGAGTCCATGGGACAGTTTGAAAAGGTCTTGCCGGAGCTCGAAGCCCCCTATAAACGTTATAAATACGGTCAAAAATTCCCTGCAAAAGGTGAGACTAAAGCAGTAATTGCCTTCTTCCCGGGGTGCATCATGGACGCTATCATGTCTAAGACTAATAGACTTACAATTGAACTGCTCCGAGCAATTGGCTGTGAAGTGATTATTCCGAAAAATCAAAATTGTTGCGGTGCACTTCATTCCCATCAAGGCTTGAAAGAAGAGGCTGTAAAACTCGCAAAAGCAAATATAGAAGCATTTGAAGCGTCCGGTGCTGATTATTATGTCAATAACGCAGGAGGCTGCGGAGCGATGCTTAGTGAGTATAATCACCTTTTGGGCCAAGAATCAGAATGGAAAAAGCGCAGTGAAGCATTTGTAGGGAAATCAAAAGATATTACCGAAATTCTGGTGAAGTTTGGTCCTCTCCCATTTAAAAAAGAATGGAATGGTATTATAACGTATCAAGATTCTTGCCATTTGAGAAATGTCCAGGGAGTATTTCAAGAACCTAGGCAACTTCTTAGGTCTATACCTGGTGCAAGTTATTTGGAGATGGAGGGTAGTGACCGTTGCTGTGCTTCTGGCGGTATTTATAATTTAATCAATTTTGATGAATCGATGAAAATATTAGATGAAAAAATGCGTAAAGCTGGAGAAACCAAAGCAAAAACAATCGTTACAACTAATCCGGGGTGCCTGCTCCAAATGAAACTAGGTGTAGAGAGAAGCGGCACTAGAGGTGATGTGGATGCTAAACACATTGTAGAAATATTAGCGGATGCTTGTTTAATTAAGTAGGCAAACGCTTATGGAAGTGACACTAGACCGTAGTATTTCCATATATAAAAAGATTGACACACATTGAAAATAACATTTTTTTACAACTGAATTAAAAAATTCCTGAAATATAGCTTTTAATGTGGCCTAATACTTGTATAACTATAAGTCAGCAGCTGGTCATTAAAATTAAAGGAGGGAGAACGAAGTGGAACTATTAGACTTTATCGGTTCGAACTGGGGGGACCTTTTAGCAATGACATGGGAACACATCCAATTAGTTGGATTAGCGGTTGGGGTAGCCATCTTACTCGGTGTTCCATTTGGAGTTTATATTACACAGCACGATAAATTGTCAAACCTTGTACTGACAGTTGCAGGTATTATTATGACGATACCAAGTATTGCACTGTTCGGTATCATGATTCCGATTTTATCTATTATTAATCAGGGAATTGGGTTTTTACCAGCGTTTATCGCCTTGGTCTTATACTCGCAGCTTCCAATAATCCGTAATACATTCATCGCTGTTAAAAATGTGGATCCCAATATGCGTGACGCGGCTATAGGAATGGGAATGACAACATGGCAGCGTCTTCTAAAAGTTGAAATCCCAATTGCCCTTCCAGTCATTATGGCAGGAATTAGAATGGCCGTTGTGTTAACGATTGGAATTGGGGCCATTGCAGCCTATATCGGTGCGGGTGGACTTGGTGTATATATCGCAAGAGGGATATCCACAAGTTACACAGAGATGGTTCAAGCTGGAGCCATTGCTGTTTCAATATTAGCGATCGCGGCTGACTATTTACTAGGTCAGGTACAAAAACGGGTTTCGCCCAAAAAAGTTCATATAGGATAGGGAAGGGGATGTCTTATGATTACATTTAAAAATGTTTCGAAGGTATATAAAAGCTCTGGCAAATCGGTGAAAGCAGTGGATAATGTAAATATGACAATAGAAAAAGGCGAGATTTGTGTATTCCTTGGCCCCTCAGGTTGTGGGAAAACAACACTTTTACGAATGGTTAATCGTCTGGTTTCGATTACAGATGGGACTATTGAAGTAGGAGGCAAAGATATTTACTCATTGGACCCAATCGAATTAAGACGCTCAATCGGCTATGTGATTCAACAAAATGGTTTGTTTCCGAATATGACGATTGAAGAAAACATTAATGTTGTTCCAAAGATGCTGAATTGGAACGAAGGGGAAATGAAAAAACGTTACAAAGAATTAATGGAAATGATGGGATTGAACCATGAGGAATACCGAAAGCGTTATCCTTGGGAACTTTCCGGAGGACAGCAACAGCGTATAGGAGTGGCAAGAGCGCTGGCGGCAGACCCGCCCGTCATGTTGATGGATGAACCATTTGGAGCACTGGATCCGGTTATTCGTGATAAGTTACAAAATGAATTTTTACGAATTCAAAAAGATGTAAAGAAAACAATCTTGTTTATTAGTCACGATATCGATGAGGCTTTGTGCCTTGGGGATAAAATTGCTATATTTAACGATGGCCAAATCATGCAATATGGAACACCGGATGAGATTTTGTCTAATCCCCAAAATGATTTCGTGAAGAATTTCATTGGGAATGATCGTGAAATTAAACGGTTACAGCTATTAACGGTTAGGGATCTATTGAATAAAGCGAAAAAGGTGAATCGTAAAATGAATATGACAATTGAATCTAGCGAATATGTCGTTAATATTGATACAGATCTTCGAACAGCACTTTCTCTATTATTATCATCCCCAAAAGGGGAAGCCGTGATTATGGATCATAAAGGACAGCCAAGCGGAGTACTAGGTATTGGTGACTTTGAAGTTTTGACAGGTGTACACCCTTCGAAGTTAAAGTCAATAGTTCAATAAGGAGGGGTTTTGATGAAGGAATTTAACAAGATAGAAATAATGATTCGCGCGTTGTTAGTGTTAATTATTGTTGCCCTACTCGTTTATACTTTCCAATCAGGTGCGTTTCAATATATAAAAGAAAACTCTGGTGAACTTCTATACTTAGCCGGACAGCACATGAAATTGGTGGCGCTTTCATCGATGGCAGCCATTCTTGTGGCCGTGCCGCTGGGGGTCTTTATTACGAGACCTCAGTTTAGAAAATTTGAATTTATAGTAGTGAATTTTGCGAATATCGGGCAAACGGTTCCGAGTATAGCAATTTTAGCGCTTGTAATGAGTTATTTAGGTTTAGGGTGGCAAACAGCGGTATTTGCGTTGTGGTTCAGCTCACTTCTCCCAATTTTACGTAATACAATCGCTGGAATTCAATCGGTTCCTCCATCAATTATTGATGCTGGAACAGGAATGGGGATGACGCAAAAGCTCATTCTTTTCAAGCTTGAACTCCCGAATGCGTCATATGCGATTCTTGCTGGCATTCGTACCGCAACAGTTATTAATGTTGGATCAGCTGCACTTGCCTTCTTAATTGGAGGAGGTGGGTTAGGTGACCTTATATTTACCGGAATTTCACTTTACGATCCAGGCATTATGCTCGCAGGTGCCATTCCTGTAATCTTTTTGGCCGTTGCAATTGATTTTCTATTAGGGAAAATTGAAGAAGTCACTACTCCGAAAGGGTTACAAAGAAAAGCTGATTTTATATAAGACAATAAAGGGGGATGTAAAATGAAAAAGTTTAGCCTATTATTTTGTGTCGCGCTTCTTGCCTGTATGCTTACAGCATGCAGTTCTTCGGAGTCCAATGCCGGTTCAAATGCAAGTAAAGGGAAAATAACGGTAGGCGGGAAAGATTTTACTGAACAGCACATTTTAACGCAAATTACTTCTATTTATTTAAAAGAAAAAGGATATAAAGTCGATGAAGCAAGTAGTATGGGGAGCACAGTGGCCCGGTCCGCGCTTGAAAATGGCCAGCTCGATGTGTACTGGGAATATACGGGTACGGCATTAATGGTCTATTTAAAGGAACCTGTTGAAACTGATCCAGATAAGGCATATGAAAAAGTAAAAGAACTGGACAAAAAGAATGAACTTGAATGGTTAAATAAATCCGAGTTTAATAACACATATGCTATTTTAATGCGGGAAGATTATGCAAAAGAATTAGGAATCAAATCAATATCCGATCTTGCAGATTTTATAAAGAAAAATTCTAGTAAATTAAAACTTGGATCAAACTCTGAGTTCTATGCACGAAAAGATGGAATGAAAGGTTTAGAGAAAAAATATAATTTCTCTTTACCAGCTAAAAATGTCGTCAAAATGGATACAGGACTTCTATATAATTCTTTAAAAGAAGGCCAGGTTGATGTAGCTGTTGGTTTTGCTACAGATGGTCGCATTAAAGGGTTTAAACTTCTTGTGTTGGAAGATGATAGTAAGTTTTTTCCAGCGTATAATGGAGCACCTGTCATTCGTCAAGAAGTATTAGAGGAGTATCCAGAATTAGGAGATCTTCTTAATGAACTGTCAGAACATTTAGATGCAGATACAATGAAGGATTTAAATTATCGTGTTGATATTAAACATGAAGATATTAATGAAGTTGCTAAAACATGGCTGGTTGAACAGGGAATGATAGATTGAGATGAAAGCAAATAACTCACTCATCACCTACATAGAATCTGAGTCGATAAAATGTTTGGACGGAGGCACATTAACTTCACTCAAAGAAGCTCTAGCAGACATTATCGCTTGTACTATTGCAGGTCGAAATACGAATGCAGCAGAGATTTCAAAAGAATTTGCTGTATCGCAGTGGGGGACGGGAAACAGTTCGCTCATCCTGTACCGTGAAAGATTAACGACTGCCGGGGCAGCTTTTGTCAATGCGACAATGGCAAATGCCCTAGATTTAGATGATGGTCATCGCTTCACAAAAGGGCATCCCGGCGCGGTTGTTTTTCCCGCGGTACTCGCCGTTGCAGAAGAAAATAATATAAGCGGAGAAGAGTTTTTGACGGCACTCCTTATAGGCTATGAAGTGGGTATCCGTGCTGGAATTGCAGCACACCTGAGCCGGCCAGATTATCATTGCACAGGCTCTTGGGGAGCAGTTGGTGCTGCAGCTGGTGTTTCGTACATTTTAGGACTAAAAGGGAATACGATTGGGAACGCACTGGGCAATGCAGAATATTTTGGTGCTTATTCTCCAATGATGCGCTGCATCGAACACCCGTCTATGTTAAAAGACGGAATTAATTGGGGATGTATGGCCGGGGTTAGTGCAGCTCATTTAGCAAAAGCAGGCTATACAGGTATTCCATCATTATTTACACAAAAAGAAGCAGAAGGGCTTACACACGATTTAGGAAAAAACTATCGTGTAAATGAACTGTATTATAAGCCGTATGCATGCTGCCGGTGGGCACAGCCAGCTATTGAGGCAATTAGGGAAATACAAACTAAAAATATACTAATATCCACAAATATTAATAAAATAGTAATTCATACATTTACAGAATCGGCAGCATTATCGAAAGATTATCCAGAAACTACAGAGGAAGCACAGTACAATCTGTTTTTTCCTGTTGCAGCATTTATTTCTTACGGTGAAGTGGGTCCAAAACAGATAATAGACCATCTGGATGATCCAAAAATTTTGAGCATTATGGACAAGATTTCAGTGGTAATCGATCAACAACTTAACGAAGCATTCCCTGAAAAAGCATTAAGTATGGTTAAAATACTAATGCAGGATGGATGCACTTATCAATCAGAAATTATGCAAGCTCGTGGAGACTATAATTACCCCTTAACGGCTGAAGAAAAAAAAGACAAGTTTTTTAGGCTGACCACGCCATTTCTAGGAAAAGAACCTGCGCAGAGGTTATCAGAAACCATTCAAAACCTTGAATATATGAAAAGTATCCGGGAGCTTATGATTGCTATAGAGGAAAAAAATATGAGCACCTAATTGCGTAGTGATTCCGATCTCTAAAAACCGGAGCTGAAAATTACAAATGTACATGGGGAAATGAGCGTCTGTTCTTAAGAAAACTATTAATCATTTCTGGACTTTTTATTGCACTTGTACCCAGAGACTTTTGTTGTTTTCGTTCAATAGGTTAATAAAATGATGGAATAAATGTATGAATTCCTTTTAAGGCTCCACAGAGGAGAATACTGCCGGGCCTGCTATAGTAGCACAACTTTTTCCAATCCGCTTTTTTATTACAAAAAGTACCCTATAGGCAGACTTTTTTAAAAGTCTCTATAGGGTACTTTTTAATATAAAACACCATTCAACGTTTTTATTACGGTTATTCTTCCCGAATGACTATTAACACACCAATAAAAATTAATATTGTACCTATCCAAAAAGACAAGCCGATTTGCTCACCTAGTAATAACCAGCCTAAAAACGTACCGACTATAGGTTGTAAAAAGAAAAATAATCCACCACTTGAAGCGGTAAGCATTTGCAGTCCGCGATTCCACAGTAAAAAGGCACATGCTGTCGAAATAACGCCTAAGTATAAAAGGCCGCCCCATATGGATGGATGCATTATTGCTTGGAAATCGAGCTCATCCAATCGACTAATTGTAAAAGGTGTTAAAAAGACAATTGCCACAAGCACAGCATAGGTAGTTACAACCAGTTGTGAATATTGCCCAGGTACACGTTTAATTAGAACTGACATAAGTGCCCAAGTTAATGCAGCAATAAGCAGTGATACGCCCCCAAGTTGGTGAGATGAACCGATATGGGCATTTCCGACAATGATACCGACACCGATTGTAGCTAAAATAACCGAAATTGATTTTTTAAAAGTAATCTTTTCTTTTAAAATGATACGTGCAAATATCACCATAAATGCAGGTGTAGTTGAAGTAATGATGGCTCCCATTTGTGCAGTAGAAAGTAGCGTACCGACTTCCTGGGTTACGATGGAGATTGTATTTCCAACAAGTCCCATAATGAGAATTAATAGCCAGTCCCGTTTTTCAATCCGCCAAGATTGTTTTGTTATTAAACCAATGGTTAGCAATGCTAAAATCGCAATTACATATCGTAATAAAACTAATTCAAGTGGTGGAACAACGTCTACCACAACTTTTACCACCACGTACATTCCGCCCCAAATGCTAGCAGCGAGTGATAAATATAAAGAACCTAATAAAGTGTTTTTCATTTTGTACCCTCCGTTTTAACTAGATCTTTCCAGTCCTTAACGGAGTTGCAAGTTTTCTACCGTTAAGGAAGAATGACTGCAGGTACATCATTTTCGAATAGCGGTGACCACATCATAAGCTTTCAGCTCACTTTCAAAATATTTATTTTATCATATCATACAATGGTTTTAGTTAATTGTGTATAAAAACAGTTCCGAGATTCTACTAATCATTCGATTCAAAAATCAGTAAGCAATAACTACATACTCATTTAAATAAACAAAAAAATTTTTTATTGTCACTTTAATTATGTGAAAAATACCATCTTCGCTATTGAAGGCCAATTATCCAATTAAATTTGTGTCAGTCTCTTTTTTGTTAAGTGATACGGTTAGCGAAGAACAATAGGGGTAATACTAAAGGTAATATGAGTTATTTCTGAAATTTCAGAAAATTATATTGACGCGGGAATGACTCTGTTATATATTGTTTTTAAGTTAAATTAATTGTTATATAACAGAAAGGGGAGCAAGATGATGAACACTTATGATAAAGCTTATGAAAGTTATTTAAAGATTTGTGAAAGGTATGAAATGGAGTCGATAAATATCGATCACTTCATCAAAAATTTAACCAAAGATCAGTTGGATGAATACAGTAAATTAGCTGTTTAAATGAAAGGGCGTGATTACACAAGATGGACCTCCCGGTTGATGTAGATGTAGAAGGCAAATAGAAACCCCACCAGTTGTTAATAACAGGTGGGGTTTTGTCATGTGTATGAAGAGTTTATTTTTAATTAGTATTGCAAAAAACATTTTTCAAAAGTGGATTTTCAGTTGGAATAATAAAGAGGTTATTTGTAGGGAAGGTAAAGAACAAATGGAACTTGGTCAAATGTGGTATCGGAAATGATCGATATTATATAGTAATGTTTAGTGTTGGAAAGAAAACGTGGACTAGGAAAGATTGGATATTACTTTGGTATTAATAGGCTCTTAGGGAGTTTTTTTATCCTAATCCACAATAATAGTCAAAGTTGGTACATGCCTTTCTAGAAATATCACAATTTGGTATATTTCCTTTCAATTTTCCTGAATTCATTTGAAAGTTCAAATAAGGTGTGTAAAACGGCTGTTTGAATATATAGATTCATATAATTATCATTGCTCTTCTTTTGAAAAGATAAATCATGTTTTTCATCAATTACTCGATTTATACAATCATGAATTTCGCTCCACATTTCTTTCGTTCCTTCTTTAGTTTTAGTCTCCATAATCTCCCACTCCTTTTTTATTAGTTTATCCACTCTATTACATTCTTATACTTTGTTTTTTTATAAATATTAAATACAGTTGGTGATTAGCTCTTGATTTTGGGAGAGCGAAGCGAATATAGTATCCGGACACAATTATTTTTTTGGTATAAATTACCTGATAAAAGTATAATGACTTTTCCTGTCATTTCCAAAGCATGGGGATTTGAATAAATCGTAATGGCTATGGGAATTCCAGCGTCTCCAAATAAAGTTGCCGAAAGGGGAATTTTGGAGGAGGGCTTTGTTTCACTTCGTCTCTATAGTTGCTTAATTGGGCCATATTCTTGAGTGACGTATTGTACAAAAGGCAGGAGTTTGGAATAATTAGTATTAGATGCTAAAACGCAGGTTAAACCTTTATCGATTCTGTCCATGAATAGGAGATTGTTATGTTTAAAATTAACTTCATATTTCCACTTCGTTAGTGTATCAGCCACTATTTTTCTAATCTTTTCATCATCTTCAATTATCATTCATATTCAGTAAGTTCACCTTTGAATCCCTCCCATGGCACTCTGGATGTGAAGGATTCGATCAAAGAAGTCACTTTGACTTTGGTCACCTTTATAAAGCTCGTTTACGATTCCTCCATCACGCAAGAAGATAACTCGTTTACAGAAGCTTGCTGCATACGAATCGTGCGTAATAATAAGGATAGTCGTTTGAAAGGTTACATTTAAGGTAGCTAACTGTTCCAATAATTGTGTTGCTGATCTGGAATCAAGCGCACCTGTAGGTTCATCTGCAAAGACAATCGCAGGATTTGTAATGATGGCACGTGCAGATGATGCCCTTTGTTTCTGACCACCAGAAACTTCCGTAGGGTATTTATCCTGAACTTCTTCAATATTCAATGCCTGAATGACTGGTCTCAGCCGTCTTTCCATCTCATCTATAGAAAATTTCCTTAATGAAAGGGGCAGAAGAATGTTTTCTTTGATCGTTAAAGTATCAAGCAAGTTGTAATCTTGAAAGATGAAACCCATTCGTTCTTGGCGAAATGTACGTAATGCCTTTTTGTTTAAATCTAACAGCGCCTGTTCTTCAAGCCAGACTTCCCCGCCAGAAAATTTATCAATCGTCGATAGCACATTCATCAGTGTTGTTTTTCCTGAACCAGAAGGCCCCATAATAGCTGTAAATTCACCCGAAATTATTGTCAGATCAATATTCTTTAAAACCTATGTCTTTCCATAGGATTTAGATAAGTTTTTACTTTGTAATACTTTTTTCAACGTAAATCTCCTCCTCATGTTACATACTATAAAATTCATCCTATTCTCCACCATAGATGTAACAGGAAGTTAGATTACAATTTTGTCACATTCCAATTTGAATATGTAAAATAAAAGGTAATGAACAGTGAATGTAATAAAGAATTCCCCAAATCAATTATGCATTCTCAACATCTTGGTAGCAACAAGCTGAAATAGATGAGGGATAAATGGATAACCGAGTTCAACTCCAACAATAGGGCACGTTTAATTAGAATAGGCTTTTCCTAATGACTGACAGGCGCTTTACTTCATTAAAGGAGTTGCTATGGCAGACTTTTTCTTATCGATTTTAATAGGCATAGTTACATAAGGTGCTTTTTTCGATTAAAGGGATTAAATAATAGATAAGGAATAAAAACAAATTTTCTGCAGAGAATACTTCTATTAATTAAAAAGTAGGAGTGTATATATGGAACAAACACTTTATGAAAAAGTTGGCGGAGAAGAAGCGATTGCAAAAGTTGTGGACTATTTTTACTCTGAGTTGGTTCTTAAGGATGATACAGTTAATCATTTTTTTGAAAAAACGGATATGGAAAAACAACGCGGTCATCAGACAAAGTTTATAAGTTTTGCATTAGGTGGCCCAAAACAATATTCTGGACAATCCATGGCAAAAGCTCACCAAGGAATGGATCTGCAACCAGCCCATTTTAATGCTATTGTAAATCATCTTAGCGATGCACTTGCTCATTTTGGAGTGAATGAAGCTGACATAGAAACAGCTTTAACTAAAGTTGCTTCACTAAGAGATGATATTTTGTATAAATAACTGATATTGAATTAACCGGTGCTTTACCAGGAGTTGCTTTGGCAGCTCCTTTTCTTATGGAACCCGTCTTTAACGACTAATTATGCAATCTTAAATAATTGATGTAAAATTGCATAAAACTATCAGTTTATTGAAGATTCTATATATTGTAATTATTGGGAAAGTGACTTTAATTCAAGCTCTAAATAATCATCCCTCACTTGGTATGATTTTTGCATATAAGTTAATTAAGTACGATTAAGGGTGGAGTGATACATGGAGAATGCAAAATTAAGACGTTCGTTAACAGTATTTCCTTTAGTGCTATTTGGATTGGCTTATATGGCACCTACAACAGTTTTTTCTACTTATGGGGTTGTTGCGGAAATAACGAAAGGGATGGTACCTGCCGCTTATATTATAGCTTTAGTTGGTATGTTGTTTACAGCCTATAGTTATGGTCAAATGGTTAAGGCCTATCCTGTTGCCGGTTCTGCATATACATTTACTCAAAAGGCTCTTAATCCTCATATTGGATTCTTAGTAGGCTGGGTTATACTATTAGACTATTTATTTTTGCCAATGATTAATGGATTACTAATCGCTATTTACTTAAACGCATATTTTCCATCCGTTCCTTTTTCCGTCTGGTTAATTGGTTTTGTAATTTTAATCACCACTGTAAATATAATGGGAGTGAAAATAGCAACAAAGATAAATCTTTTATTAGTTGCCTGTCAGTTCTTAATAATAGTTATATTTACATTCCTCTCAATTAAAGGGTTACTAAACGGAATGGGTTCAGGGACATTATTTATGGGTTCTCCATTTGTGAATGGAGATATACCACTATCCTTAGTATTAGCAGGATCCTCTATTTTATGTTTATCTTTTTTAGGATTTGATGCTGTCACTACATTTTCAGAGGAGACCATTAATCCTAAAAAAATAATACCAAAGGCAATTTTCCTCGTAGCATTAATAGGAGGAGGTCTGTTTATCGTCATCTCATACATCAGTCACCTTGTTTACCCAAATTTCCAAGCCTTTAAAGATCCAGATTCTGCTGCCTTAGAAATTGCTATATACATCGGGGGTAATTTATTTCAATCTATTTTTCTAGCAGGATACATTACAGGGGGGCTAGCATCTGGTTTATCAGCTCACGCAAGTGTATCGCGACTTTTGTATGCGATGGGAAGAGATGGAGTTCTTCCTAAGAAAATATTTGGTCATATTCATCCAAAATTTCAAACTCCAACACACAACATTATCTTAGTGGGAATTTTTGCTTTATCTGCTTTATTTGTTGATTTAGTGACAGCATCATCCTTTATTAACTTTGGAGCGCTCGTTGCATTTACATTTGTTAATCTTTCGGTTATTTCTCATTATTTTATTAGGGAGAAACAGCGAAACGGAATTAACAAACTAAAATACCTAATATTGCCTCTGATTGGAACCAGTTTCACAATTTGGTTATGGACTAGTCTTGATTCAAAGGCACTTTTACTCGGACTAGGATGGTTTGGAATAGGTTTCATCATGCTCCTTTCCAATACGAAAATGTTTAGTGAACGGCCACCAGAGCTTTCTATTGATAGTGCGAAGGAAAATGAAATTCAAGCATAAAAGCTAGATTTATCAAGGAGGACAAAAATGATAAAGGCAGACATCATTCTTTCTGGTCAACAAGTTTTTACTGGGCTACAAGATGAGCCAATAAAAGCAGCTATCGCTATTAAAGATAATAAAATTGTTGAGATCGGTCCTAAAGAAGAAATATGGTCATTCATTGGGGATCGAACCAAAGTGTATGACATGGAAGAGGGACTAATCATTCCGGGGTTTCATGATTTTCATATGCACATAATGATGGGAAGCATTTTACAGAAGGATAGTGCCAAATTATTTGATGCTACTTCAGAAGAAGAGGTAGCTAAACTAGTAGGTGAATTTGCAGAAACAAGACCAAATGATGAGTGGATATTTGGTATTGGCTGGGATCATACCAATTGGAAAAAGAAAGTGCTACCACATAGAACAACATTAGATAAATATATTTTTGATCGTCCCGTTTTATTATTCAATGCAGAAGTGCATTACGCATGGATCAATAGTAAAGCAATAGAAATGATTCAATTAACGAAGGATACCCCAGACCCGGAATATGGAGAAATTGGAAAAGATGAAAATGGGGAACTGACAGGCCTTCTATTTGAACAGGCTATTGGATATGCATCGGAACATGCATATAAATTACCGAAAGAAAAACGTGTAAAACTATTCCAAGGTTTTCTCGATGAAACAAAAAGATTGGGAATCACATCCGTTAATGATTTATACGGAGCTAAAATTGCGCCAAACCCATTAGACGATCTTGAAATTTTCAAGGAATTTGATAGAGAAGGGTTACTTACAACTAGAATTCACTTTTCTCCGGAGTTAAAAATGGATTTAGCTGTCGCGAAGGAATTACAAAAAAATTATCAGTCAGACAAGCTTACCTTTTCTGGATTAAAACAATTTATAGATGGTGTTGTGACAAGTCATACTGCTTTTTTATTGGATCATTACAAAGACCGTCCTGAAACAAAAGGTGGAACCACTTATCCATCTGAAACAATTAAACAATTAGTAAAAAAGGCAGATAAGGAAAAATTCCAAATTCGTTTCCATGCTATTGGTAACGGTGCTGTCCGCTTAGCATTGGATGCATTTGAAGAAGCAAGAAACGTAAATGGAGAAAGAGATGCCAGACATGTCATTGAACATGTGGAGGTATTGCATCCAAACGATGTCCATCGCTTTAAGGAATTAGGTGTAATCGCTTCCTTTCAACCCAAACATATTGAATTAATGGAAAGTGAGGCATATACAGCTAGAATTAGTGAAAAACAACAACCTCTCTATTATCCTATCAAAACAATAGAAGATACTGGTGCTGAAATTGCCTTTGGTACAGATTTTCCTGTAGTACCCCTAAATCCTATGATGGGTATTTATCAGGCAATCACCAGAAAAGATTTAACCGGGAAGGCGTGGCAGGAGTCGGAAGGAGTTACTTTAGCACAAGCATTAAAATACTACACGGCTACACCGGCATACGGATCTTTTAGAGAAAAAGAATTAGGTACATTGGAAGCAGGAAAGATAGCGGATATCGCAGTATTGAATAAAAATTTATTTAGCATATCAACAGAGGAAATTCTTGAAACTGAAGTGAAGATGACGATTATGGATGGAAAGGTTGTATATGAAAACCAGGTCGTCCCAACTGTATAAGATAAAAAAATAAAAAAGTCAGGTAGTGAGAAAATGTCAAAAGTAAAAGTTGGTCTTATTCAAATTCATTGCGGGGAATTCATTGAGGAAAATATTCAAAAAACGATAGAGAAAATAAAAGAAACAGTAAATAAAGGTGCGCAAATCGTTTGCTTACAAGAATTATTTTCTTCGCAATATTTTCCACAAACGGTAAGTGTGGAAAATTATGATTTAGCTGAAGATGTAGATAGCGGTGCATTATCCGAAATGGGTGAATTAGCAAAGGAATTAGGAATCGTCTTGATTGTTCCTTTTTACGAAAGAGCAGGTGCTGGTATTTATTTTAATAGTGCAGCTGTATTTGATGCAGATGGAGAATGTTTAGGGATTACAAGAAAAAATCATATTCCGGATGGTCCCCAGTATCATGAAAAATATTATTTCGTTCCAGGCAATACCGGGTATCCTGTCTATGAAACTGCTTATGGAAAAATAGGTGTCGGGATTTGTTGGGACGAGTGGTTTCCAGAAGTTGCCCGAATTTTGAGCTTACAAGGTGCGGAGATATTATTCTATCCTTCTGCCATAGGTTCAGAGCCAGATCATCCTGAGATATCAACAAGACCATCCTGGGAAAAGGCAATTTCTGCTCATGGCATTTCTAATGGTGTATTCGTTGCTGCAACAAATCGAGTAGGCCAGGAAAAAGACATGAATTTTTACGGTGGTTCATTCATTAGCGATACATTAGGGAATATTTTAGCTTCACTTGATGATGAAGAAGGAATTATTGTAAAAGAGATTGATTTAAAAGAAATAGAAAAGACTAGAAACATTCTACAATTCTTTAGAGACCGTCGTGTCGATACATACGACCCTATATTACAAAAGGAAATACTCCCAACCCCACCCCCTTCAAAAAACAAACAAAGGATTATCGTGCAGTAACGAGAATCGACTGCAGTGGAAAAAAAGTAGTATGGCATCAACATGAACGGAACGCCCTTGCCGAAGCATTATAAGCTTATACTGGCGGCTTGGCCATTGGTACATTCGGGGAGCGTGAATTAGGTAGGGAAGCTTGCTGATATGTTGTCCTCGACCGTGATCTTCTTGCGGTTCCGCTTGAGGAGATACTAGCATCTACGTTCCAAAACTCTATTCTTGAAGTATCCCAGATATCGCAATCTATAATAGATCTTTATTACTCGGATTAATAGTGGAACGATCCTGACTATAATCAATCAAACAAGAAACTGCCGGAGAAGGAGGGAATCTTCTCCGGCAGTTTCTTTAACTTCCACGATATACTTGATAGCCCCATGGGGAAACGAGCAAGGGCACATGATAATGAGAGGATGGGGAAGATAGTCCGAATCGGACGGGAACCAGGTCCAAAAAGGGCGGATCAGGGAGTTCGATGGATTTATTCCGGAAGTAATCCCCGATATGAAAAACGATTTCGTAGTTTCCCGTTTTGGTGTTTTCTGCGTTCAGCAGCGGGACATCGAGCCTCCCGTCTGGATTTGTGACAGCTGACTGGAGCAGCTGCCAGCTAGCGGTGGATGATTCGGAAAAGTATAATTCAATCGTCACGTTTTCGGCTGGCTGGCCATGCATTAAATCCAATATATGTGTTGTTATACCAGGCATATATACTCCTTAACCGATGTTTTCTTCAGCGGCAGCCAGGATTTTGTTGTTTTCGAGATTTTCCTTTTTAACGGTGAAGACCTGAAAACCATATGGCGGGCGCGGCTCGGTATATACTTTTCCTTTGGAGTCCGGTATTTCGGAAACGACTGTATCCCATGTGTGGTTTTGGGATTCGAATGTAACTTCAAGAAGCTGAGGGAATCTAGTTAAAATGCGGCAGCCGATTTCATAAATCAGATTTTGGATCGAAGGAGTTTCCATTTCATGAAAAACGGATGTAGCAATATCGATTACCTGTTCGGCAGCTACGTATTTAGAGGGATCCGTGCCGAATGCATCCTTTTGATCCGCATAGACCCAATGGAGATTCAAATAGATGAAAAGCGGACGATTTCCATCTTCGGGAAGCGTCGTATACTCATCACGGACAAAACCGACAAAAGAATTCCCGCTTACTTTGATTAATTGAAGGTCGAGGATGGAACTGCTTTGCTGAACGATCTCGTTGCCAGTTTCCCCACGGATGATTTCGACGGCAGCCATGGCCCGTTCATTGCGGGACTTTTTGAATACAAGGTCACTCGGTTTCAATTGGGGGTCCGTTGCTTCAGTCACTGCTTCGAAAGGGATATCTTCAGCAATCAACTTAACAGTATCGATTTGAGGATATTTGTTTAGGAAGGCTTCTGACACATATGAAGCAAATCCTTCTAATGTTGCGCCTTTGAATGTAGCTAAATGCCTTTGGATGAAGTTTTTCATCGAATCAGTCGCGACGACCATGGAATTGTCTCCTTCCGTGAATGAGGGAAGAAAAGAGGAGCCGCCAACGGAAACTTTTACATTCGTGCCAAAAATGATATGACCTCTTCCTGAAAAAGTGGATTCTGGAATTTGCTTGATTCCGGTTAAAGGATTCGAATAGGTCCTATAGGCAAAAACATTCCCTTTTCCATAACTAAGTGTTTGTGCGGCTGATTTATTTTTCATTAAATTCTCTCCTTCAATTTTAATTTTATCCTGTAAACGAAATAGGGCTATTTGATAGATTTCAGTTAAGGCCTTATCGAACTCGGCTGCTTCTGCATGGTGAATCCTTGTATTCATCGATTGATATATGTCATTTTTATCTTTGCCTCGCACAGCCAGGATAAATGGAAAGCCAAACTTATCCATATATTTCCGGTTCAATGATATGAAATCTTCATATTCATCGAACGTAAGGTCCTTTAAACCGGCGCCATGCTGTTCCTTAATCGAATCATCACTCATTTCAACTTTGTCCCCAAGGTTCGGATGCTTCCTGATTAACGATAACTTATCTTCCTTTGACGAATTGCCTACAATGTCCACCATGCATCGATGCAGGTGGATTATTGAAGAAAAGGGCTTATTGCCTGCCGATTTTTCTGCAATCCAAGGTGAATGTTCGAAAGTATCCCCAAGGAACTTCGTAAATTCCTTTTCGGTTAGTGCATTTAATGAAGTAAGAGTAATCATCTCCAGTCTCCTTCTTATATACTTTTTGCCATTAGATCTGAATCGGGGATGGTACTATCGGCGGCTTTTTTCTTGCGTGGAGTCAAGATCAAATTCAGGATGATGGCTGTCAGGCTTCCTGTTATGATTCCATCACCGACAACGATACGGATTGCTTCCGGCAGGCTCGAGAATAACTCGGGAACGACGGTGGCGCCCAGTCCGAGTGAGACTGAACAAGCAATGACCAATAAATTGGCATTATCCGAGAAATCGACGTCATTCAACATTTTAATTCCTGATGAAACAACCATTCCGAACATGACGACGGTAGCACCCCCGAGGACGGCAGTAGGAATCAGTGTAGCGAGAGCTGCGATTTTCGGAACCAGTCCAAGCCCGATTAAAATGAAGCCGGCTACAATGGTGATCGTTCTTTTTTTCACTCCGGATAATTGAACGAGACCTACATTCTGCGCGAATGTACTATAAGGGAAGGCATTGAAAATGCCACCTAAAGTGAATGCCAGGCCTTCTGCGCGGTAGCCTTTGACAATATCTTTTTCACTCAATTCCCTATCTGTTATTTTTCCGAGAGCAAGGAATGCGCCAGTGGATTCGATAAGGATGACTGTGCCAACCAATATCATCGTAAGAATGGGAGCTATTTCAAAGGTGGGTGTACCAAAGTAGAAAGGTGCAGGGATATGGAACCAAGAAGCCTCGACGACCGTGGAAAAGTTTATTTTCCCAAAAAATGTTGAAGCGATCGTTCCTGCGATGATGCCAATCAGAACGGAAATGGCGCGTATGAATCCTGTGAAATAGCGATTAATTAACAGAATGACAGCGAGGACACCGAAAGAAAGCATTAAGTTTTCGGCTGAACCGAAGTCTTGGCTGCCAGAACCGCCAGCCATATTCTTTATGCCGGTGGGCACTAAGGATAATCCAATGATGATGACGACGGTACCGGTCACGACAGGCGGAAATAATTTAAGTAGTTTACCAAATATGTTGGAGAATAAAATGATGAATAACCCAGCGGCGATGATTGATCCATATATAGCGGAAATGCCATAATTGCTGCCAATGGATATCATGGGGGTGACTGCCACGAAAGAAGTTCCCAATACTATCGGGAGGCCAATGCCAAAATATTTATTTTTCCAGGATTGCAATAATGTAGCGATTCCGCAGGTTAATAGATCAATGGCAATAAGGTAGGCGAGCTGTTGGGAAGTGAACCCCAATGCTCCGCCGACGATGATCGGTACCAAGATGGCACCAGCATACATGGCAAGAACGTGCTGAAGACCTAACGAGAAGGCCTTGGACTTATTAATTCTTTCATTCATAAAAAAACTCCCTCCTCTAATTGGTTGTCATATTATATCACACGAATTCGTTATGATTAATACCATCATAATGAATAATCAGAAAATTGTCATTAGTTAGATTAGACAATTTTTGGTTGTTGATATAGACAACTTGCATAAAGTGAAGGGAGAAGAGGTTGGGTTTTATATATTAAGTAAGGATTTAATGCGAAGGGCAAGTCGTATCTGTAGTGTGGTCTCTGAATCTTTTAAGCTCTTGCCGAGCAGCTCTTCACATTTCTCGAGTCTGTATACAACGGTGTTACGGTGAACGAATAATCTTTTGGCAGTTTCGGATATTTGGCAATGCGTTTCGAGATAGACTGATAATGTCTGTAATAAGGATTGCTCCTCCTCGGTGAAAATCTTTGAAAATCCCTGTAATGCGAAAAGGTAAAAATTCATTAGGTCTTCTTCGGGGATGATTCTCAATAATTCCATAATATCCTTCGTCCGGAATATCTGGATGTATTCTGTCCTTTTCGAGAGGCCTCCTTCCAGAAGGGAGTCGTTCGCCTCTTTGTAAGCGTTCTTGGTCTGTAAAAAGTTCGGTCTCATATGGCTCACTCCGAAAGATATCGTGCAGTCGAATTGGCTGGCTGTTATCTTTTGCAATGATTTTAGCGAGGTTTCGACATATTGAAGAACATCGCCAGAGACTTCGTTCACTTCGTATAAAAGAATGCATTTCTTACCTTTTGTAAAGAGGTGAATGGGATTAGGTGATAGGCGAAGCTCATCTTCCAAAAACTCGTATATCGAATCAGCCCTTCGTTGTAGCTGTGTGTAACTTTTGGCCAATTCGGATTCATCGATTTTTCCGACTGCGCATATATAGGCTTGTTCATTATGTAAGGAAAACTCTTTTGCTCGGTTTATGATTTCCTCTTGTGAAGAGAAACTCCCATCCAGGAAATGAAGGAAGAAATCATTTCGGATATTCCGATCATGCTGTTTAAGGGCATGTTCTTTCATCAAGGCAAAAGAAATGACATTAGTTGCCTGCTCTATCGTCAGTGTTATCAGGTTATCGCTATTCTTGATTTCTCCTGATATTGTCAAATAGCCAAATTTTTCTTCATCCATATAGATGGGGAATACGGTATAGGTTTGTTTATTGGATAGAGATGAAAATGAAAAGAACGAAGCTATGGTTTTATGAAATCGGTATCCTTCACTGTTCATTTTTTTGATTATTGGAATAATTCCGGATGTTGAGGTTGGATGGAATATCGGTTTAAGGTACTGGTCAACTAATAAAATGGGGTATCCAATCATATTCGATAAATGATCAAGCAGTTTTTGAATCCCTTTACCCCGCATGATTAAGTTTGTGAATTGCTTATGTGTTTCCATGGCGAAAGTCAATTCAGTTGCCCGTTGATCCAAAATCGCCCGGAATGTATGGTTGATGATTTCCCCAAGTGACAATTCTGCTGGAAGATCAATGATTGGTAAGGATAATTCATTGGCTAGAACCAGTACTTCCTCGGGTATTTCTTTTAGGAATCTCCGTGTCTTTATCCCTAGGGCTGCGCAGCCTTGATTTGCCATCGCTTCGACAAGTGATGACAAAAGGTGTGGCTTGTCCTTTACGTGATAAGCTGTGGTTACAAGGAATTCATTTGGTTTTAAAAAGTTGATGATATCTGGAGCATCCATCATATTGACAGTCTTGACTTCGCGTTCGAGCCCTGTTCCTCCGGCAATTAAATGCATGCCGGTTAATGCGGGCAATGTTAAAAGTTCGGTTACCTTCATCTGATACACCTCATTCTGGAAAATTAGATTATTGAAGTGGTTTTATAATTAAAGCTGTATATGAATCCAGGGAATTGATCGGTTTTAATTTAGTGCATGTAACTGATATTTATCTGAATCCCTCCGTTCACTCACATGCTTTGCAGATTTTCATTATCATATCATACAATTCCTTTGGTATATCTTACAAATTTCATTGTTTGGGTTGTTGAGGTATACAAAATTGGGTTTGTGTGTAAGGTTTTATAACATTGTTAGTGACATAATATCTGAATTTTGTTAATATTTATAAAAATAAAATAACGTGGGAATAAGGGAGACGATAAAATGAGTGAAGGCACAGTTGCTTCAAGTAAGAAAAAAAGAGTCACGCCGTTTCCAAAAGAATGCACATTCAGCAAAGCGGACTGGGATGTATTATCGCAATATTGGTTTCCTGTGGCAGCAGTCGAGGAAGTGTCGGAAAAACCGATAGGCATTAAGCTTCTCGATGTGCACCTTGTCCTTTATCGGGCTAGTGGGAAGATCATCGTTGCGAGGGACCTTTGTCTGCATCGTGGTGTGCCATTAAGTATGGGGTGGGTGGAAGATGATAATATCGTATGCCCTTACCACGGTTTTAGATATGGCCCTGAAGGTAATTGTACTGGGATTCCTGCACATCCCAATGCTAAAATATCCCCGCGTCTTTGTATTAATATTTATCCCACGGTAGAACGCTACGGTTTGGTTTGGACATCGATTGCGAGCGATAAAGAGGATATTCCGAAGTTACCGGCATGGGATGATGATGAATATTTGAACATCCTGCCTCCATCCATTGACATTGCTGGTTCAGCCGGTCGGCAGATGGAAGGCTTTTTGGATGTGTCCCACTTTGCTTGGGTACATTCAGAAAGCTTCGCTGATCGTAACAATCCTATCGTTCCTAGTTATAAAGTGGAAAAAACGGAGTATGGCCTGCACGTGGAATACTTAAGTTCCGTCAGTAATTATGGCAAAAGCATGCAGCATTTAGAACCTGCCAACTTTGAATGGCTCCGTGTTTTTGATATCTATCCACCGCTTGCGGCCAGGCTGACTGTCCACTTCCCGGAGGACGGAAAACTTCATATCCTGAACTGTGCCAGTCCAGTTTCTGCACGTAAGACAAGAATGTTTTCGCCGATGGCCCGTAACTTTGATTTAGATGCTCCGATAGAAGATACCTATGAATTCAATTTACAGATCTTCAATGAAGATAAGGAAATGGTTGAAAATCAAAAGCCGGAGGAGCTGCCTCTAGATTTACAAGCGGAAGCGCATATCGTCGCAGATAAGACGTCGATTGCGTATCGTCAGCTATTAAGGGAATTGGGCTTAGGTTCGAATTATACAAGTTGAGAAGAAGAGGGTGTCCATGTTTAGTGGGCACTCTCTTCTTCTTTTACAGGCATTATTGGATTGGATTTTAGTTGGTTATTTTGCACAAAAAAACACCAAAATACTAACAGAATTGCCAATGAAGTTATATGCGAAAAGAAGTAAAATAGTAGATAACATATATTTGTGAATATTCATAACATGAATGGATATTGAGAAGGGAAGCGAAGTGATGGCAATTCAAATCGAAAAATTCATAGATGAAAAGGATGATGTTGCTTCGATGATTGAATGGTTAGCATCTTTCGGGGCAACGGAGAGTAATGGGGTGACCCGTTTATTATATTCCAAGGAATGGATGAGAGCTCAGCATGCAATGAAAGCAAAGATGGAAAAAGAAAGCCTGATTACATATTTTGATAGTGTAGGCAACTTGTTTGGCAGGCTTGAGGGGACCGATTCCACCGATGAAACCATTCTGACCGGCTCTCATATAGATACGGTCAAGGATGGGGGGAAATATGACGGTGCATATGGGGTCATCGCTAGTTTCCTGGCAGTTAAGAGGTTGTTTAAAGCCTATGGGCAGCCTCGGAGGACGATTGAAGTCGTTTCTTTTTGTGAGGAAGAAGGAAGCAGATTTCCCTTGACGTTTTGGGGGTCGAGGAATATCAAAGGAGTCTATGGTCTTGAGAACGTAAAGCATTTAAAAGATACAGAGGGAATTTCTTTTTTGGAAGCCATGAAAAAATCAGGGTTTGAACCTGAAGCCTATATGACCCCCGTCCGCGATGATATTGACCGATTCGTTGAAATTCATATAGAACAGGGGATGGTGCTTGAAAAGAATGAGAATACGATCGGGGTCGTCAGCCATATTGTCGGGCAGCGCCGTTATACGGTGAAAATCATTGGTGAAAGCAATCATGCGGGCACCACTCCTATGTCTTACAGGAAGGATGCAGTCAGTGCAGCTGCGGAATTCATTTCTTTTTTAACGAAAAAAGCGAAGGGGATGGACTCGGATTTAGTTGCGACGGTTGGCAGAATGGATGTTGAACCTAATGTTCCGAATGTCATTGCTGGTGAAGTGGAATTCAGTCTCGATATCAGGCATCACGAGGAAGTGATTCTTGATAGGTTTTGTAAGGAAATCTTTTCGGCTTTCGATGCCTTGGCGAAAGAAGCGGATATGAAGATGGAGATTTCACAATGGATGGATGTCAAACCTGTTGCCATGGATCGGGAAATGAATCGCCTTGTCCGCAAAATTGCTGAAGATAAAAATATACCTTATCAGGATATGGTCAGCGGAGCCGGGCATGATGCGCAAGTGTTTGGTTCATTTTGTCCGACGTGCCTGCTGTTCGTCCCAAGTAAGGACGGAGTCAGCCATTCGCCTAAGGAGTTTACGAGTGTTCCGGATTTGGAAAGGGGAATCGATGTTTTAAGCGAAATACTATATAAATTAGCCTATTGAAGGAGTTGGGTAAAATGTCATATTCAGAATTGAATGCACCGATGAGAACGATCATGACGCCAGGTCCAGTCGAAGTGGACCCGCGTGTTTTAAGAGCGATGAGCACACCGATATTAGGTCAATTCGATCCTGCATTCACTAATATCATGAATGAAGTGATGGAAATGTTGCGTTTGGTTTTTCAAACGAAAAATAAATGGGCGTTCCCGATAGATGGCACTTCAAGATCAGGAAATGAAGCGATTCTATGCAGCATCATTGAGCCGGGAGATAAAGTTCTGGTTCCCATCTTCGGAAGATTCGGTCATTTATTGGTGGAAATTTGTGAGCGATACGGAGCTGATGTTCATACGATCGAATGTCCTTGGGGAGAGGTGTTCGACCCGCAAGCAGTCATTGCGGAAATCAAGAAAGTCTCACCTAAAATAACGGCAATCGTCCATGGGGAAACTTCCACGGGATGTATGCAGCCATTGAAGGAAATCGGGTTGGCCTGCCGTGAAATGGGTGTCCTGCTTGTGGTGGATGCGGTTGCGTCCATCGGGGGAACGGATGTAAAGGTGGATGAATGGTGCATTGATGGATTGATAGGAGGGACGCAAAAATGCTTGTCCGTTCCTTCGGGTATGGCGCCGATTACGTATAATGAGCGAATAGAAGAAATCATCCAGTCCCGCAAAAAGGTGGAACGTGGTATTGCGACAGATGAAGACAACCAAAAGATTTCAATCCGCCGTCCCATCACCAGTAATTATTTCGATTTAAGCATGCTGCAGGATTATTGGGGACCGCGCCGTTTGAATCACCACACAGAAGCGACTTCAATGCTTTATGCGTTACGTGAAGGGTTGCGCCTGGTAATTGAGGAAGGTCTGGAAGCCCGATTTGCCCGTCATGAACTCCACGAAGCTGCTCTCGTTGAAGGGGTTAAGGCGATGGGACTAACGTTATTCGGGGATGGGAAAAACAAACTTCCGTGTGTAACTTGCATCGAAATTCCACAAGGAATCGACGGGGAAGCCGTTCGAGCAATGCTGTTGAATGAATTCGGTATCGAGATTGCCTCCTCGTTTGGTCCGCTTCACGGAAAAATATGGAGAATCGGCACAATGGGATTCAGTTGTAGGAAAGAAAACATCCTCTTTGTATTGGCCTCCTTGGAAGCTGTCCTTTTGCGCCAGGGGTTTCAAGTGAATCGGGGAGAGGCTTTGCAGGCTGCACTCGATGTGTATGTGGGAAAAACGGAGAAAGTGCCTGCATCCAGGGGATCTCTTTGATTCTATAAAAATATTTTGGAGGAGTGGTCCGTATGTCAATATATGATCTTATTATCCGCAACGGGTATGTAGTTTTTCCAGATGAAGTGAAGAAAGCTGATCTTGCAATCCGAGATGGGGTGATTGTTAAGATTGGGGATCGTCTGAGTGGTAAAGCGGATGAAGAGTATGATGCCGATGGCCAACATATCTTTCCGGGTATGATTGATGTCCATGTACATTTTAGCGAACCTGGCCGCGCTCATTGGGAAGGCTTTGAAACAGGATCGCAAATGATGGCAGCGGGAGGCTGCACCACATATTTCGATATGCCATTGAATGGAATCCCTTCAACCATCGATCGAAAGGCTCTCCTTGAAAAGGGCAAGATCGGTGAAGGAAAATCAGTTATAGACTTTGGATTATGGGGAGGGCTGGTCCCGGGAAATATTGATGAATTAGAGGAGCTATCAAAATCCGGAGTCATCGGCTTTAAAGCTTTTCTCTCAGAGACGGGAAATGATGAGTTTGAGCGTGCGGATGATTTCACCCTTTTACATGGTATGAAGAAAATTGCAGAATTGGGCAAGGTCTTGGCCCTTCATGCGGAAAGTGATTCGATCACTCAATGGCTGAAGCAAGAAAAAGAGAAGGATGGACTATTCAGTGCGAATGATTATGCAGCCACAAGACCTGTGCAAGCAGAAGCGGAGGCTGTGGAACGTGCCATCGCATATTCCGAGTTAACAGGCTGTCCCCTGCACTTTGTCCATATTAGTAGTGGCTTGGCCATTGAAAAAATTGAATCGGCCAAACAAAAGGGACTGGATGTAACGGTTGAAACGTGTCCACATTATTTATTATTCAATCAGGGTGATTTAATAGAAAAAGGTGCGGTTGCAAAATGTGCTCCCCCACTAAGGGAAAGAGAAGAACAAGAAAGATTGATAGCCTGTTTAATGGAAGGGAAATTCGATATGATTTCTTCCGACCACTCACCATGTCCTTATGAGTTGAAAGACCCTGGCGTACATAATATTTTCGAAGCGTGGGGTGGAATAAGCGGGGGGCAATTTTCACTGATGTCGATGATAGAATTGGCTGTATTGCACGATATCCCACTTCACAAAGTCGCTGAGTGGACAGCTTCAGCCCCGGCAAATAGATTTGGTCTCTCTTCCAGAAAAGGACAAATTAAGGATGGAATGGATGCAGATCTTGCCATCGTTTCCCTTGATGTTCCGCATGAAGCTTCGGAAACGAATTTTTTCGCGAAACATAAGCAAAGCCTTTATATGGGCCATTCCTTTCCTTGCCGAATCACCGCTACCTTTAATAGAGGGAAAATAGTTTATAAAAATAATGTCATATGTGAAAGGGAGCGTGGGGAGTGGTTAAAAGTGATAGATTCCAGTATTGCGGTCAATAACTAGGAAGAACGCTTTGATTATCCATTATAAGGGGTGATTCCAAATCGGGAATCACCCCTTTATCTGCTCTACATATTTATGAACAGTACTTCAGGAAAATTGTTTTCCTAATATTTTAATACGTTTTTAAAACGAGTGTTTGATAAAATGATATATCATTGTTAAAATTAACATAGTCTGAAAATTTAGTAAATTGTTTTTTTTGTCTATTCGGCCATTTTGCTTAATTCCAAAAAACATTATTGACAACGTAGAAATGACGTATTAATCTTAAAATCAAGCATAACAATTATATAATATCCGTTTTATTACCGTTATATATGGAGAATCAAATGGGACACGAGCAAAATTAAGGGGGGACTGAAACGATGTACAATCCGGAAGTTGAAACGGCTACGCGTGCTGAAATGGAAAGTTTACAGATGGCACGCCTCAAAAAAACGATAAGCCGTGTATATGAAAATGTACCTTATTACAGAAGGAAATTTGAAGAGATGGGCCTTGATCCAGGAGATATTCAAAATCTGAACGATGTGTCAAAGCTTCCTTTTACAAAAAAACAGACTCTTCGTGATCAGTATCCATTCGGTTTATTCGCCGTTCCAATGGAGGATGTTACACGCATTCATGGTTCATCCGGAACAAGTGGAAAGCCTACCATTGTCGGGTATACGAAAAACGATTTGGAAAACTGGGCAACGATCGTCGCACGTGGAATTGTAGCTGCAGGAGGCCGGAAGTCGGATATTTTCCATAATGCATATGGATATGGCCTGTTTACAGGCGGATTGGGTCTCCATTACGGAGCAGAAAAGCTAGGAGTTGCCACCGTACCCATTTCATGTGGAAATACCGATCGCCAGATTACGATCATCAATGATTTTAAACCTCGCGGTATTTGCGGAACCCCTACTTATATTTTGAATATCGCTGAAAAGATGGAAGAAATGGGGATTGACCCTGCTGATAATGGGCTAGAGTATGGGATTTTCGGAGCTGAGCCGTGGTCTGAGGAAATGAGAGCTACACTTGAGAGAAAACTGAATTTGAAAGCAATCGATATTTACGGACTAAGTGAAATCATGGGTCCAGGAGTTGCGATAGAATGCCAGGAAGCGCAGGAAGGACTGCATATCGCAGAAGACCATTTCCTTGTTGAGGTCATTAACCCTGACACACTTGAGCCAGTTGAGGACGGCGAAGATGGGGAACTGGTCTTTACCAGCCTTACCAAGGAAGCGCTGCCAATCATTCGTTATCGTACTGGTGATATCGCATCCATTACCCATGAACCGTGTAAATGCGGACGGACCACAACAAGAATGTCCCGCGTTAAAGGCAGAACGGATGATATGATCATAATCAGGGGAGTGAATGTATTTCCTTCTGAAATTGAGCGTGTTTTATTCCAAATGGAGGGAATAGTGCCTCATTATCAGATTCATCTCGTTAAGAAGGGGAAAATGGACGGTGTTGAACTGCACATTGAAATTGAAAGCGGTTTCTATAAGGAGATTGAAGAAGACTTAACGCATGGAGATGTAGAGATATTAAAGAAAACGATTCAGCATCATTTGAAATCCGCATGTCTTGTAACGATGGATATTGTTGTCAACGTTCCAAAAAGCATTCCGCGTTCAGAAGGAAAAGCCATTCGTGTCGTTGATAAACGGAAAGATGAAGTGACAAGTTGATAACTGGATGGAGATGCGTTGGATGACCTGGATTCGTTCATGGAAAAGGATGTTCCTTGTTGGCGATTCTGCCGTTGATGGAGCTTTAATGCTCGAGCCTATCGTAAATTCGCGGTGAAAAACCTTATGAACTCTGACGATCAAATAAAAAGTGCAGCCCCTTCATAGAATAGGTTTAATCAGAAGAGAAGAAAGAACCAATTTGAAATAGGGAAGGAGGCATCATGGTGATTAAAAATATCATGAAATCTCCTATTGATTTCCTTTTATTTCAAAAAAAGTCGGAATAGTCTTGCATTAAATATAACTGTAAAATATAATAACGTTATATAAACGTTATATAATAAAAAGAGAGGTGATTTGAATGAACGTTCAATTAAATGATATGGCTGAACAAGAAAAGCTAAATCAATTCATTGCCAGAATCGAAGCAGGAGAAAAGATAGAAGCCGATGATTGGATGCCGGACGATTACCGGGGCACTTTAATCAAGTTAATATCGATGCATGGCATCAGTGAAATCATGGGGGCGCTTCCCGAAAAAGAATGGGTTCCTAAAGCCCCGACCTTAAATAGAAAACTTGGAATCATGGCTAAGGTGCAGGATGAAATGGGACATGGACAATTATTGCTTCGAGTCGCCGAGGATTTGCTAAAGCCGTACAGCAAAAAAAGGGATGACCTTATGCAAGATTTATTTAATGGAGATTTAAAGTTTCATAATGTCTTCCACATGGAAGCCAAATCTTGGGGTGATGCAGGATTGATTGGCTGGCTTGTTGATGGGGCAGCCATCATCTCCCAGACGAACATGCTTGGGGCTTCATACGGACCTTATGCCCGAGCTTTACTGAGGATTTGCGCGGAAGAAGTTTTTCATGCACAGCATGGTGAAGCGATAATCATGGCTTTGGCTGAAGGAACGGAAGAACAAAGGAAATTGGTTCAAGACTCCATCAATTATTGGTGGGAATCTTTATTACTCTTTTTTGGACCTCCCAGTAAGAATGAAGTGGGCTCATCCAAACAGGATATAACGATTAAGTACAGAATCAGAACCAGTACGAATGAAGAGCTTCGCCAAGCCTTTTTTTCTAAATATGTGAAGCGGATCCTTTCACTCGGCTTTACCATTCCTGATGAAACACTTAGGTTTGATAAAAATTCTGAAATCTGGATTTACAAACAACCTGATTGGGGGAAATTGAAGGTGTTCGCAAGGAATGAAGGGCCCCTTTCGCAGGATCGTTTACGTCTTCGAAGAACTTCTTATGAAAATAATAAATGGGTACGTGAGGCGTTAGCGCCAAAGGTCATCTAAGGTAGGGGGAAGGATGATATGGAAACTAGACAAAACACTTACTTTGAAGAATTTGAAGTATTTAGCCGTAAAACTCAATCTTCACCCGTTCAATACCATTATAGCCTGTTGGCTCCCAATGAGGATATCGCCATCATGATGGCGCAAGAAAATTTCATGAGACGGGAAGCAGTTGATGATATCTGGGTAGTGAAAAGACAGAATATACGGAAAATGACGATTGAGGAAAAGAAAACGCTTCAACGTATTGATAATAAAGATTACAGGACCACAAAAGGGTATGGGTATTTAAAGAAAAAGTGGCGGAAGTATGAGCAGGGAATGCTCGATGAAAAAGAGATAATGTCTTGGGGTGGAGGCGTGAAGAATGAGGAATGAATCATTGGAGAACATCGCTATCAAAGAATTGTTGCTTCAACTGGCGGACGATGATTTCATCCATTCATACCGAGGTTCGGAATGGCTTGGACTCGCACCGCATATCGAAGAAGATGTTGCATCGGCTTCGATATCTCAAGACACGATGGGGCATGCAGCCATATATTATAAATTACTGGATGAACTAGGTGAAGGGGACGCAGATAAGCTGGCTCACGACCGTCCCGCCAAGGAACGGCGTAATGCGATCATTCTCGAATTGGTCAACGGTCCTGGATACTATATGAAAGACCCGGATTATGATTGGGCGTTTGCGGTAGTTCGGAATTATTTTTATACCCAAGCCAAAGCGATTAAGATTCAATCCCTTCAATCAAGTTCATATGAACCGCTTGCTGAAGTGGCACAAAAGGTACAGATGGAACTTTATTATCATTTGATGCACTGGAAAACATGGTTCGTCCAATTGCTGGGTTCTGGTCACGAAGAGGCGGTTTCGAGAATGAATGCAGCGATTGAGAAAACGATGCCGGATTTTGCTGGAGTATTTTCACTTGGCCAATATGGAGAAGAAATGGTCGAGCTTGGCTTGATAGAAAGCGAAGCTGCCTTACAGAAGAAATGGATCGAGGCTGTCATCCCAATTTTTGAAAGTGTGGGCTTGGCAACGACTCTTGAAATAGGAATGGCCCAAGGTGATGGACGTAGTGGCCAGCATTCGGAAGATTTGGAAAAGGCGATAGAAACGTTAAGTGAAGTGTACGCAACCGATAAATCAGCTTCATGGTGAACCAATAGAAAAAGGGGAGGGGTATCATGTCGACCGTACTGTTAACCGCAGAAGAAATATATAAACTCCTGGAAGACGTTAAAGATCCCGAAATCGATACAGTAAGTATTCTGGATTTAGGGATGGTTGAAGACGTGACGGTTTCAGGCCGGGACGTTTCGGTGAAAATGCTGCCAACTTTTCTAGGGTGCCCGGCATTGTCAATCATTCAAAAAAATGTGGAAACAGCCATTAAACAGCTGACTGCCGTAAAAAAAGTAAGCGTGGAATTTTTACGTTCCCCTTCCTGGACATCTGATCGAATCACGGAAAAGGGGAAAGCTGGATTGAAGGTTTTCGGGATCTCCCCTCCTCCTCGACAAATGAAAAAAGATGGATCATGGCATGTGGATTGCCCGTATTGTGAATCTACTTATGTCACGATGGAAAATATATTCGGTCCAACGGCCTGCCGCAGCATTTTATATTGTAAAGCATGTAAAAATCCGTTCGAAGCGATGAAACCGATGATAAAAATGATCTAATAAAATGGAGGTTTTCTAAAATGGTAAAGTTAATCGCCCTATATAAACAACCTGAAAACAAGGAAGAATTCGATGAGCATTATTTCAATGTACATGGTCCGATAACGGAAAAAATTCCAGGTCTTCAAAAAATGGAGGTCACTAAAATAGTAGGCACCCCAATGGGCAAAGACTCTGAGTATTACATTCTATGTGAAATGTATTATGAAGACCACGATGCACTGCAACAAGGAATGCGTTCCCCGGAAGGAAAAGCATCAGGGAAAGACCTAATGGGATTTGCCGGGAAACTCGTAACGATGATGATCGGGGAAGAAATAAAATGAATGCGCTTCAATTCATTGAAACGTCAATCGGGGATGGCATTGGTTATATCTTTTTAAATCGGCCGAAGCAGCTGAATGCCATTAACAGGAAAATGGTCAGGGAAATAGTTTCAACCATGGAAGAATTCGACCGGGACCCACAAGTGAAGGTGATCTTGATAACGGGCAATGGAAAGGCATTTTCCGCTGGAGCTGATATTGACGAGATGATGGACGACAATCCAATAAGTCTGGAGTTAACCAACCAATTTGCCGATTGGGACCGAATGAGCCTAGTCAAGAAGCCTGTGATCGGTGCTGTGAAAAGTTTTGTATTCGGTGGTGGTTTTGAACTTGCCTTATCCTGCGATTTCCTGATTGCCGCCAGCGATACCCAGTTCTCCTTTCCGGAAGTGACACTGGGAGTCATGCCTGGTGCAGGAGGAACACAAAGGTTGACAAAATTGGTGGGGAAGACGAAGGCACTCGAATGGATATTGACGGCTGAAAGGATAAATGCAAAGACAGCTCTGCAATATGGTTTCATAAATAAGATCGTTGCCCCTGAATTGCTAATGGAAGAAACGGTCGATTTCGCTAGAAAGATAGCAAAGCAACCCCCGTTAGCTGTAAGGCTGATTAAAGAATCCGTCAATAAAGCCGTTGATTACCCCTTATATGAGGGAATGCAATTCGAACGGAAGAACTTCTATATTCTTTTTGCATCAGAGGACCAAAAAGAAGGCATGAAAGCATTTGTTGAAAAAAGGGAGCCTAATTTTACAGGCGGATAAGGAGTGCTCTATGTACGAAACGATCAAATATAGGGTTGAAAGCGGAGTGGCTTGGCTTACTTTGAACCGTCCTGATAAACTTAATGCCTTTACGTCCCAAATGAATAAGGAAATACAGAAGGCGATCAAGATATCTGCGGGGTCCGATGAAGTGCGGGCCATTATCATTACAGGGGAAGGCAGGGCCTTTTGTTCAGGGCAAGATTTATCGGATGTTGATGGAAGCATGAATTTAGGCCAGGTGCTGCGCGATCACTACGGTCCGATGATGCAGCAAATAGCAAGCTGTGAAAAACCGATCATTGCAGCAGTCAATGGAGTGGCTGCAGGGGCTGGCTTCAGCCTTGCTCTTGCATGCGATTTCCGGCTTGTTTCTGAAAAAGCCAGTTTTTTAAATGCCTTTGTCAATATCGGATTGATTCCTGATTCAGGGAATCTATATTACCTTTCACGGATCGTTGGGCATGCGAAAGCCTTGGAAATATCCTTATTGGGGGAAAAGGTCCCTGCTAGCGAGGCGAAAAATGTCGGGCTCGCTACAAAAGTGATCGGTGTGGAAGAATGGAACGAGCAATTGAAAGCCTTTGCGGCGAATATCGCAAACAAACCAACGAAAGCGATCGGCTTAATCAAAAGATACTTAGAGGCATCCTACCACCTTTCATTGGAAGAATACTTAAAAGAAGAAGCGGAGGGTCAGCGAATTGCTGGCTTAACGATGGATTATGCTGAAGGTGTGGCAGCATTCACTGAAAAAAGGAAAGCTAAATTCATAGGCAAGTAATATAGAAAAGGGAGTGGGATTACATGGTTGGAGTTCAAGCGGCAGCATTTGAAAAAGCGGAAATGAAGCGTGATTATTATCATCTGATTATTAATGGCGAAAGAGTGGAAAGCTCTAATGGATCCACGATTGATGCGTACAACCCTGCGACTGGTGAAATCATTGCCAAAGTTGCAAAGGCGACTAAGGAAGATGCAGAAAGAGCTGTTCAAGCTGCACGTGAGGCATTTGATAATGGGAAATGGAAGAAAACTCCGATTAATAAACGGTCTCGAGTTTTGAACAAAATTGCAGCAATCATGCGTTCACGCTTTAATGAATTGGTTGAATTGGAGGTTCTGAACAGCGGCAAATCCATTTCTGCAGCGCAAGGCCAAGTCATGCAGGCGATAGAAGATTTCGAGTTTTATGCAGGTGCTATAGTCGGACACCGCGGAACTGTCAATAATGTACCTGGTCAATTCCATAACTACACGGAAAAAGAGCCAGTAGGTGTTTGTGCTCAAATCATTCCTTGGAATTATCCTATGATGATGGCAGCATGGAAAATTGCACCTGCGATCGCAGTTGGCTGTTCAGTCATTGTTAAGCCAGCTTCGTTAACGCCGCTGACTGCAATCGTATTAGGGGAAATCTGTTTAGAAGCTGGTGTTCCTTCAGGAGTTGTCAATATCATTCCAGGTCCTGGATCGGACGTAGGGAATTACCTTGTCGAGCATCCGAAAGTGAATAAGGTGGCCTTTACAGGTTCTACGCCAATCGGCAGGGATCTTATGGGCAAAGCTTCACAGACATTAAAAAGGGTGACATTGGAGCTTGGCGGAAAGTCCCCTAATATTGTCTTCGAAGATGCGGACCTTGAAGCAGCTATCGATGGATCATTATATGGAATTTTCTACAATACTGGGCAATCTTGCGAAGCTAGATCCCGTTTATACGTTCACGAAGACATATATGATGAGTTCGTTGCCAGATTCGTGGAAAAAACGAAAAAATTGAAATTGGGCAATCCACTCGACAAAGAAACGCATGTCGGTGCAGTCATAGATCAAGGGCAATTGGATGTCATCGACAATTATGTACAATCTGCCATTGCTGACGGAGCGGAAATCCTGACAGGAGGAAAGCCAGCGGTTATAGAAAGTTTCGAGAACGGATATTGGTATGAGCCGACAGTCATAGCGAATGTCAATCATGAAATGAATGTAGTGAAAGAGGAAATATTCGGACCGGTCGTTGTCATTATGAAATTCAAAGATGAAAAAGAAGCCGTGCGACTCGCGAATGATACGGAATTCGGTTTGGGTTCAGCTCTTTGGACAAAGGATGGCGGCCGTGCGACTCGAGTGGCCAATCAAATTGAAGCGGGAATCGTCATGGTGAATTGCCCATTCTCCGCATTTCCTGGAACACCTTTCGGAGGCTATAAACAGTCAGGATTCGGCCGGGAACTTTGTATTGAGACACTTGATCTATATACAGAAACGAAAAGCATCATTTCCTATCATGGAAGCCGTCCCTTAAATCCCTTTGGAATTTAATAAAAACATAAAATAGGCGGCTGGCTGAACGGTATGTCGGAGAAGTAATTCAGATATGGATGAATGCTGATCTGATTCATCGTAGCCAGCCCTATTTATTTTTAAAGGAGGAATGAACGAATGATTAGAAATCTTGTGATTGTCGGATCTGGTGTCATGGGCAGGGGAATAGCCTATGTAGGAGCAACAGGAGGCTTCAACGTAGTATTGGTGGATGTGAATCAAGATGCATTGGAAAGTGCAAGAAAAGAGATCGATACCATTTTTGAAAAGGGTGTGCGCTATCAAAAAATCACCCAGGAAGAAGTGGCAGCAGCAAAAAGCAGATTTTCGTATTCTTCCAATTTGGAAGAATCAGCAGCATATGCCGATTTAATCATAGAGGCAGTTCCGGAAAAGGCAGAAATTAAGAGGGCAGTCTTCGAAACGATGGAAGATCATGCAAAAGAAGGCTGTTACTTTGCAACCAATACTTCCACAATGAGCCCGACGGAAATTGGTTCTTACGGAAAACGTCCTGAAAAAACGATTGCCATGCATTTCTTCAATCCTGTACAAAAAATGCCGCTGGTTGAAATTGTACGTGGTCTTGAAACTAGCGATGAAACGGCAGCCATAATAAAAGAAGTAGCCGAAAAAATGGGGAAAGAAACCGTGGTCATTAATGAATTCCCTGGGTTTGTAACCAGCAGGATCAGCTGTTTGGTAGGTAATGAAGCGTTCTTCATGCTTCAAGAAGGGTTAGGAACACCGGAAGAAATCGATAAGGCGATAAAGTTAGGGCTGAATTACCCAATGGGACCATTTGAGCTAGGGGATTTGGTGGGATTGGATGCCCGATTGAATAATTTAAAATATTTACATAGTAAACTTGGTGAGAAGTATCGTCCGGCCCCCCTCCTTGAACAGTATGTTAAAGCTGGCAGGCTCGGCCGCAAGTCAGGTAAAGGGGTGTACGATTATACACAAGATGGAGAGCTGGTGAGGAAATGAAGGATGTTGTGATTATCGATGCTGTGCGAACGCCAATAGGAAGATATAAAGGTGCTTTGAAATGGGTTCGTCCGGATGACCTCGGTGCGATTGTAATCAAGGCGCTGACAGATCGCAATCCAGAGCTGCCGCCAGATCAAATTGAAGATGTCATCTTCGGGAATGCAAATCAAGCGGGAGAGGATAATCGCGATGTGGCAAGGATGTCCGCCCTTTTAGCTGGTCTTCCAGTAAACGTAGCTGGAACGACAATAAATCGTTTGTGTGGATCCGGACTGGATGCCGTTATGTATGCTGCACGTTCCATTGCTGTAGGAGAAGGCGATATTTATATCGCAGGCGGGACTGAAAGCATGACAAGGGCGCCGTACGTCATGGCCAAACCTGAAGGTGAATTTCCGCGGGGTTCAATGGAGCTTCAGGATACAACGATCGGATGGCGTTTCACGAATGAGAAACTTAAAGAAATGTATGGCACGGATTCCATGCCTCAAACGGCAGAAAACGTTGCCCAGCAGTTTTCGGTTTCAAGGGAAGACCAAGATCTATTTGCATTTCAAAGCCAGCAAAGAGCGAAAAAGGCAGTGGAAGAAGAACGTTTCATTAATGAAATCGTACCTGTTCGATATACGGATCGTAAAGGTAATGAGGTCATTTTCGAAAAGGATGAACACCCTCGTCCTGACACGACCATCGAAAAGTTGGAAAAACTCAAACCGATCTTTAAAGGTGGCACTATAACGGCGGGGAATGCTTCGGGTGTAAATGATGGAGCTTCAGCATTACTATTGATGAGTGCAGAAAAAGCACGAAACCTTGGACTAAAACCTATGGCCAAATATGTTGTAGGTGCGGTAGCCGGCTTAGAACCGTCCATTATGGGCCTGGGTCCAATTCATGCAACTAAAAAAGCATTGGGAAGGGCGAGTTTATCGATTGAAGACATCGGGCTGGTTGAATTGAATGAAGCATTCGCTTCCCAATCCGTAGAGTGCATCCGCCAATTGAAATTGGATCAGGATAAAGTGAATGTCAACGGCGGGGCGATAGCATTTGGCCATCCACTCGGTGCAAGCGGGGCACGTATTTTAACAACACTTGTTCACGAAATGAAAAAGCGGAATGTACGCTATGGTCTTGCAACGATGTGTGTCGGTGTTGGTCAGGGAATTGCTGCCATCATAGAAAATATTGGAAATGATTGATGATCGGCCCTTATTTTTCTCAGTATAAGGGACATTTTCTTAAAAAAGGGGCGAGGACCCATGTCAAAGGTTATTTATAAAGTAGTAAATCAAATCGGCTATGTAACAGTGAATCGGCCTGACGTATTGAATTGCTTCGACTATGAGACACTTTCTGAACTCCAGGAAGTCATCGATGCAGTTTATACGGACGGCGATATCCGCGTCGTCATTTTCACGGGTGCAGGGGAAAAAGCATTCAGCGCGGGCGCGGATTTGAAAGAAAGGAAGGCTTTGAATGATGCGGAAGTAAGAAGGAACGTAAAAGCGATTCGCGATGTTTTTAATAGTATCGCAGGGCTTTCGCAGCCAACCATAGCTGCCGTCAATGGATATGCATTGGGGGGAGGATTTGAATGGATGCTTTCATGTGACTTCGCAATTGCTGCTGAAGGTGTTTCTTTGGGGCTCACTGAAACTAGCTGGGCCATTATTCCCGGGGCAGGCGGTACACAACGGCTGCCGAGATTGATAGGGGAAATGAAAGCGAAGGAATTAATTTTTACCGCTAAAAAATTGACTGCAGAAGAGGCATGTCAATTAGGGATCCTTTTGAAGGTCGTGTCAAGGGATCAACTTATGTCAGCTTGTGAGGGATTGGCAGCCGATATCATGAAAAATGGGCCGATTGCAGTCAAACAAGCCAAATACGCGATTACCCAAGGGATGAATACAGACTTGCAAACCGGAATGGCCATAGAGGGAAAAGCCTATGAATTGACCATCCCGACTCAAGACAGATTGGAAGCACTCCTGGCATTTAGTGAACGGAGAAAAACGCAATTTTCAGGTAAATAATATTGCGGTTTCAATTCAAAAAGATATAATAATAATTATGTCGTCCGTGTGAAAATGGTAACAATGTGAGAGTGAGGTGAGAAAAATAGGAACTAATACGCAATCGATGATTTTTACGATATACGGTGATTATATCCGTAATTACGGAAGTAAAATCTGGATAGGCAGTTTAATTCGTTTATTAAAGGAATTCGGTCATAATGAGCAGGGCGTTCGTGTAGCCGTTTCACGAATGGTCAAGCAAGGGTGGATTCAGTCAGAAAAGCACGGAAATAAAAGTTATTACTTTTTGACCGATCGCGGTGTGCAGAGAATGGATGAAGCGGCCAATCGCATATATAAGATGAAACCAAATGAATGGGACGGTAAATGGCGTATCTTGATGTACACGATCCCTGAAGATAAGCGGCAATTACGGGATGATCTACGTAAAGAATTATTATGGAGCGGGTTTGGCAGTTTTTCCAGTGGTTGCTGGATTTCCCCTAATGATTTGGAGAAACAAATTAAGCGCTTGATCGAGAAATATGACATCAATGAATATGTTGATTTTTTCATTTCGGAATACAAGGGTCCAAAAGAAAATCAATCGCTTGTCGAGAAAAGCTGGCATTTAGAAGAGATTGAAAATAAATATGAAGAATTCATTGAGAAATACAGCAAACAATTCATCGTTCATCAAAGCATCATTAGCAGGGGGGAAATGTCCGATGCTGATTGCTTTGTGGAACGAACGAACCTGGTACATGAATACCGTAAGTTTTTATTTGTCGATCCGGGCCTGCCAAAGGAACTGTTGCCTTCAAAGTGGAATGGGAATCATGCTGCTCTTTTATTTAGCCAGTATTATCAAGTTTTGGCTGAACCGGCAAGCCGTTTCTTTGAAAGCGTTTTTCAGGAAAACAATGATTTATGGCGGAAAGACGAAACCTATGACGCCAAGGATCATCCTCTTATCATTAAGTGAAAAAGAGCTTCAGCCAGTCGCTAATGACGACTTGCCGGAGCTCTTTTCTACTTTAAGTCAACTAAAGACAACGGGGGAATACCCTTTGTGATAATTAATCAAGTATCCCTTTGAAGTCCTTTCCTTTTTGAACATACGTATCAATCGAAAGTTGGATCAATTCAAGATCTTTATCATTCAATCTGCGAACCACTTTCCCCGGGGAACCGATAACCAGCGAACGTGGAGGTATGATTTTACCAGAGGAAATCAATGTATTCGCGCCGACAATGCATTCTTCGCCGATCTCTACATTATCCAATATCGTTGAGCCCATCCCGATGATGGACCGTTTTCCTATTTTACAACCATGTAGGATAACATTGTGACCAACCGTCACTTCGTCTTCAATGACAACTGGGCACCCTTCAAATAAATGAATGGTGGAGTTATCTTGAATACTGCATTTTTCTCCGATTGTAATTGAATCTTCATCACCGCGCAGAACGGAGTTAAACCAAATGGTCGATTCTTTCCCAATCGAAATATCTCCGATTAAATGGGCACCAGGTGCAACGAAAACGGATTCATCAATGGATGGCTTTTTATTATTGTACGGAATAATCATAGTCTCGCTCCTTTTGGAAAAGTCAGAATTGTTTTTCTAATGAATATAGTATAACATTAAATGGATAGGGAGGGATGAAAGTGAAATATATTTGTGAGCTTTTTTCGATAAAATATCCCATTATTCAAGGCGGCATGGGGAATATAAGCAATGCAAGTCTTGCCGCTGCAGTATCCAATGCAGGGGGCTTAGGGACAATAGGATGTGGTACCATGAATCCTGAACAGGTAGAAGCCATCATTCTCGAAACCAAAGATAAAACCAATAACAATTTTGCGTTGAACATTCCGATTAACGTTAGTCCATATACAGATGAGTTAATCAATCTTGTCCTGAAGCATGATATTCCTGTAGTTTCCTTATCTGCGGGAAATCCTGCCCCTTACATTCCACTATTGCAAAAAAAGAATATTAAAGTGATTGCCATCGTTGCATCGGTCAAGCACGCGCAAAAAGCGCAAGCTGCAGGGGCCGATGTGTTGGTAGCTGAAGGGTTTGAAGCTGCCGGCATCAATTCGAACCTGGAATTGACGACCTTTACACTCATTCCGCAAATTAGCAAGCATGTGACGCTTCCGGTTTTGGCCGCTGGCGGAATAGGCAATGGACAGGGGTTGGCCGCTGCGTTGATGCTGGGAGCGTCAGGAGTCCAGTTGGGAACCAGGCTGATCGCTACACAAGAAGCACCGTTCCATCCATCATATAAACAAAAACTAATCGAAGCGATGGGCAATGATACGTTTATATTGGGCAGATCCGTTGGCCAGGTAAGAAGAGTATTGAAGGGCCGATATACGGAGAAAGTCCTGGATTTGGAAAAACAGGGACTGTCTCCTATTGATTACCGTGAAATGACCTCGGAAGTCCACCATATTAATGGTGCGATGAACGGTGATGTTGATAATGGTTTTATGAACAGCGGCCAGGTTGCCGGATTGATTGACGATATACCGACGGTTAAGGAATTACTTGATGGCATGATGAAAGACGCGAAAAGGCATTTGGAAGATGGATTGAGTAGGCTTTCCACCCCCTTTATGATTTGAGAACTAAGGGTATCGATTTTGTCATGTGTACATCTCTACCCATTTAGGGGCTATTCACTTGGTTAACTATATCGAATGCTTGAGGTCAATTCGTCCTCAAGTTTTTTTCGTTTCGGGACCATCGATATTCTATTATTATCGTTCTTCCTACAAGCTTAGTTCTGTAGTAAATAGCCCGATAACAAAACATGACTCCATAAGAACATTGTTTTAGGATAACATTATGGAAAAATGCGGGTTAACTTGTGATACAATGGAAAATGTCCTTTTTGACATCATGGGTGCCCGGATTCATCTTGGAGCACCCCTTTTTATATGTAATAAAAGTTAGAAAAGGGGTAACCTCAATGGAAACTTTAATAATGGATATGATTGAAGCGTTTAAATCTTTATCTTATTTCGGTGTTTTGCTAGCTTTGACTTTTGAATTCATTCCTTCTGAAATAGTTTTGCCACTGGCAGGATACTGGGTTTATCAAGGGGATATGAATTTATACTTGACTATCCTTGCCGGTTCGCTAGGTGGGGTAACGGGACCATTGACGCTTTATGCCTTAGGCAAGTATGGCGGGAGACCGCTTGTATTAAAGTTCGGAAAATACTTTTTGATCAAAGATGAGCAGTTGAACAAAGCTGACCGCTTCTTTGAAAGGTATGGTGGGGGAATTGCCTTCTTTGGACGGTTTGTACCAGGTATTCGTACCGCCGTGTCGCTACCATGCGGAATATTGAAAATGAATATTTGGAAATTCATATTATATACCTATATGGCGATGCTTCCTGTTACAAGCGTTTATGTTTATTTAGGGTTTAAGTTAGGACCTAGCTGGGAGCAGGCGGGAGCCATCTTTTCACAATATGCGAATTTCTTGCTTATACCCATTGCACTTATAGTCATTTGGTTCATTATGAAGACTCGAAAACAAAAGCAAAGAGAAAAAATAAAAGTCAATCAATAACAAAGAAGGCGCCATGATCAGGCGCCTTTTTCATTTCTTTCATTATTAGCAGCCGCCACCGAAGCCGCCGCCGCCGAATCCCCAACTGCATCCAATGATGATTAACAAGATGAATAATACGATCAGCAATGCAAATCCGTTATCGAAACCGCCGCAGCCGCCACCGACGCCACAACAATCGTTACCATTTCCACCCATTTAATTTCCTCCTCATACATTTTATGAATTACATACCTAGCAAAACATCTTTACCGGGAATACTTCATACTATGTATTCTAGGCCGAAGTGTTTGCTTATTCATAAAAAATGGGCGTTGGTAAATCAAGGGGAATAAGCCCGAATATTTTTTTGATTTCGTTTAAAATGTTATAATATACCATATGGATTATGGGGGAAGGGAGCTGAACTTAGTCATGAGAGTTGCCATTATAACGGATGTGCATGGTAATGCTTCAGCGTTAAAAGCCGTTCTTAGGGATATTGATCAAAGGGATGATATAGATCATATCTATTGTTTGGGAGACATGGTTGGGATTGGCCCGGATACAAATGAAGTCCTTGAACTTTTATTTGCAAGAAATGATTTATCGCTGATAACTGGAAATCATGATGAAGCTGTCCTGGCCATCATTAACGGGGAGCCGCATCCGGACGGTCATATTCATGTAAAGGAGCATCATGAATGGATAGCTGAAAGAATGCATCGGAATTTCATAACCAAACTGGAAAAATTGCCTCGCACCATACAGCATATCATTAATGATCACTCCGTTTACTTCACCCATTATCATATGGAATCGAAGAAATTGGATGAGCACATTAGCCAAAATCCATTTAGTAAAATCGTTGAACCGAATTTAAATAACTTAGAAACGCTTTTCAAAGATGAGCATCACGATTTAATAGGATTTGGACATCATCACCCTACCCACCTTTTTAAAAATGACCGAACGATATATCTGAACCCGGGATCTCTAGGCTGTAATGGTGAACCAATTGCTCCTTATGCCATTGTGACGATTGAAAATACAGGTATACAGGTAAATCTTGAAAAAGTCCTCTATGATAATTCATCGTTTCTGTTATCGTATAAAAGCTTACTGGTTCCCGAGTATGAATTCATTATACGGGCCTTCCATGGGGGACAGCAGGTGCGTTCATAAATGATGAAATATGGGGAAATATTCAGCATAAATGTACATGCCTGTGGATACGATAATAGGCAAAACATGATGATGCTGGAGGTAGGTTATGAAGGAAAAAGAACAGGTAAATCAAGAGCAAGAAGAGATGGAACGACACAGTCTTGTCTGTAATAATGAATTGTTTAATAAAGATTTACACGCCATTGTCGATGATACGATGCAAGAGGAAAGATAAATTGGAAGGAACGCTGCAGGAAATGTCTGTAGCGTTTATTTTTAGCTTTGAAATGGTTGAAGGCAGAGTATTGATCCCCGCTAAATGGATCAGGGCATACATTTTTTCCAGCGGTGAACCCGTGAAGTGAATCAATTGAAACCATTCTGGATTTATCCCATACTATATATAAGTTTTAAATCCGAGAGGAGGGATGGCATGGGACATCATCATGGTCACTCCCATGATCATGGGCACGGACACCACCACCATCATACTAATAATAAAAAAGTGTTGTTGGCATCTTTCTTATTGATCTCCACATTTATGGTAGTTGAGGTCATTGGGGGATTCATGACAAATAGTCTGGCTTTACTGTCGGATGCAGGTCACATGCTTAGCGATGCAGCAGCTTTAGGACTTAGTTATACAGCGATAAGGTTGGGGGAAAGGAAAGCGACATCGACCAAATCGTATGGATATAAACGGTTTGAAATCATTGCTGCCTGTTTGAATGGATTGACCTTGATCGTTATATCCGTATTCATTTTCATAGAGGCAATTAAGAGGTTCGTGGATCCCCCTGAAGTGCAAAGCTTGGGAATGCTAATGATTTCAATCATTGGTTTACTGGTTAATGTCATTGCGGCATGGATATTAATGAGCGGGGATAAGGAAGACAATTTGAATGTTCGGAGTGCTTTTTTACATGTGATGGGCGATATGCTCGGATCTGTGGGAGCCATTGCTGCCGCACTTTTGATTTATTTTTTCGATTGGGGAATAGCCGATCCGATTGCGAGCGTCATAGTCGCGATTTTAATTATTATCAGCGGTATTAGGGTGGTGAGGGATTCTTTCCATATCTTGATGGAGGGCACACCCAACCAAGTCGATATGGATGACGTAAAAGCATCCTTGATGGATTTGGACAGTGTATCCGATGTCCATGATCTCCATATCTGGACGATTACTTCTGGTTTTTTGACAATGAGTTGCCATGTTGTCATTGATGAGGGGGGCAATCACGATTCAGTTCTAGCAGAAGCTCAAAAACTTCTTCACGATCAGTTTGGAATTGAACATAGCACGATTCAAGTGGAAAGGCAGGAGGCAGGCTGTCCGAATCCACACGAGACATGTAATTGAAAAGAGGCCGGCTCTAAGTTAGAGCCAGTCTCTTAAGGGTGTTATCATAAGTTTTTACAAGCGATTTCATATCCATATGACTTTATTGAACCAGTCAGATGCATCCCTGTAAAATGAGTCGAGAACACTTGTACAAAATAAGTTATGGAAAATACTAAGTGAAAACATCGGTCTGCGAACATAATCCTGACACATTCAAAGGGTAAGATTGAGGAAAAAAGCTTTGATTATTTTAATAGTTAGCATATACAAAATGATTCCACTATAATTCAGGAAGGAGGAATCCCTATATGAAGAAAATTCTTGTAGTAGAAGATGAAATTGCCATTTCGATGGTATTGAAAGCATATTTGGAGCGTGAAGGTTTTAATGTAGTCCAAGTATACGATGGACTAAAAGCCATTCCGGTTTTTGAAGATGCGAAGCCAGACCTTGTCCTGCTTGATGTCATGTTGCCTGGAAAGGAAGGCTGGGATATATTGAAGGAAATTCGGGAGGACGATACATGCCCGGTTATCATGTTGACGGCACTGAACGATGTAGATTACCGATTATCCGGATTTAAGTCAGGTGCGGATGATTACATCTCCAAACCATTTGTTGCCGAAGAAGTCGTGGCCCGGGTGCATGCCGTTTTAAGAAGGTCCTCGACAGTTGTTGCGGAAGATGAACATGTTCATGAGTTTGGGAGTTTAACCATCGATGACCAGTCTTATATGGTGCAATTGAATGGGGAAGAAATAAACTTGACTCCGCGTGATTTGTCGCTGCTCATTTTTTTCGCTAAGCACCCTAATCAAATCTTCACGAGAGAACAACTTCTCGATCAAGTATGGGGTATGGATTATGATGGCAGTGACCGTGCCGTGGACCTGGCGATCAAACGGATCAGGAAGGCGATTGATGCATGGCCTGTAACTGAGGGGGAAATAAAAACATTGCGTGGATTGGGGTATCAATTGAGTGTCTATGAAAACTAAAAAAAGAACCACTTTACAACGATATTGGACTAAGAGATACGTATTGACCTTGATTTCCGGTTTGATATTATTGTCTGTTTTTTCCTTATGGTGGATGGAAAAAACAGCTTTGGAATATAGGCTTAGCCTCCTTAAGTACTTAGCTGATGAAACATCCGACCGTGCGATAAAGGAAAATGGTCAGATTGTCGTTGGCCCGATCCTTGCGGAGATTGTTGAGGAAAGGGAGAAAATCCTTCATTTGAACCAACAGCCAATCATCTATATCGTCGACCCCGATGCCAGCATCATATATACGATGCCTCAATTGTATATCGATCCGGATGAAAATAAACTTCCGGACGTCATTATGAAAAATAAGGAGTTAATCCAGAAGGTCAAGATTTCCGACAACAAAGTATATGTCGTCAAATCCCCGATTACGTTTAATGGTGAGACGAGAGGCTGGGTGGTCATTGCACAGGAAGAAGGGGCATTGGAGGAAATCAACCAAGATCATGGCTTATTGGCAATCATGATTGGAGGCCTTCTAATTCTGGGGACGGGAGTCATTTATTTTCTTTCCAGGCAGATTTCGCGACCCATCCAAGACGTAGCTAACGCTGCTGTCCAGGTTCGTGAAGGCAACTACGATATCCATTTCAAAGAGGAAGAGGAGATCAAGGAAGAAGAAATTTATGAACTGATAGAATCTTTTAAGGAAATGACCAATCGATTGAAGGTCATGGAGAAGTTGCGGGCGGAATTGCTTGCAGGCGTAACCCATGATTTGAAAACGCCAGTCACTTCCATTAGCGGACTCATACAAGCGGTTAAGGATGAGGTCGTTACGGGAGAGCAAAGTAAGGAATTCCTCGATATTTCCTTAAAGGAAACTCAACGTCTGCAAGATATGATAGAGGATTTACTTAATTATAATGCCATATCGGCAGGAGCTTTTAAAATTCGGGTGCAAAAAGAAAATATCAATATATTCATCCAGGAAATCGCTTATCGCTGGCAAGTGACCCAGGATGATGATCAAGCTTTCGCTTTTGAGATAAAAGTACCTGATGAACCGGTCTTTGGTCAAATTGATTCATTGCGGATGCAGCAAATCGTCATTAACCTTTTGAATAATGCCAGGCATGCACTTGATGGCAACGGGAAAATTGCGATTCGCCTTTATGAAAAGGATGAAGAACGAATCTTCATTGATGTACTGGACAGTGGCCGGGGAATCCCAAAACATGAACAACAATTTGTGTTCGAACCATTTTATCGGGGGGAAAACAAAAAGTTGAAAGTACGTGGTTTAGGTTTGGGACTGCCATTCAGTAAAATGCTCGCAAAAGCGCAAAAGGGAGATCTTGTGCTTAAGGATAGCAATGAAAAAGGTACCACCTTCACGATCATTATAGAGAAAGCGAATCAGATATAAAAAAAGGGTTGTCCGATTTTAATGGACAACCCTTCTTTTATGCAACTGCACGTAACATGCTAACTAATTATGCCAATTGGCTGATTGCACGCCATAATTGTACATGACGGACCTTCCTTGGAAGGAAGCGTCCCATTTCTTCTTCATTATATCCAGCATGCAAGTTCTTATGGTCGAAAATGATCGGCCTGCGGAGTAGATCAGGGTTATCTTGAATAAGCTTGCAAAGATCATTAAGTGGTGTATTATTTATATCGATATTCAGGCTTTTGAATTTTTTGGAACGGGTTGAGATGATTTCATCTGTTCCGCCTTCCGTTTTACGTAAAATCTCTTTTATTTCTTCTATAGAAAGAGGTTGGGAATATAGGTTGCGTTCATTGTATGAAATTTCATTTTTCTTAAGCCAAGCTTTTGCTTTACGACAGGCTAAACTGCTTGGAGTAGTATAAATTGTTACCATTTAAAATCGACTCCTTCAAAGTTTCAAAGTTTTAAAGTTTATTGGAATGAATTTATTTTTACATTTGTGATACTCTTACTTTAACGTTTCTATGTGTCAGCAAGATGTCAAGAAAAATAAACTTAAAAGTTATTTCAAAAGAAAGGGAGAAAATGAAATGCAATCTGCCTTTAATGAAAAAAAAACCGATTCGGTGAAAATGCCGAACAAGCACCAGCATAGGCTCATAAATAAGATGGATGAGCGGATAGGATTATGACAGGGGATTTTTGGTCACCTGTCAGGCTATCGATACAGGTCGCAGGATTAGCGGGTATCCTTGTTTTCATTATCGGGATTATTCTTGCGCGTATGATGGCTAAAAAGCAATTCAGGGGAAGAGTCCTGTTGGAAACAGCATTTTTATTGCCGCTTGTTCTGCCTCCTTCTGTCGTAGGTTTTTTATTGATCGTGATTTTTGGGAATAATGGAATGCCAGGCCAATTCATTGAAAGGGTTTTTGATCAGTCCCTGATGTTCACGTGGTGGGCGGCGGTCATTGCATCCACTGTGGTGGCTTTTCCGCTTATGTACCAATCCGCTAAAACAGGTTTTGAGGGTATTGATGAAGAAATTGAAAATGCAGCAAGGGTTGACGGTGCCGGCGAATGGAGATTGTTCCTGTTTGTATCCCTTCCATTGGCAGTCAAATCCATCGTCACAGGTGGCATATTGAGTTCTGCACGTGCGTTGGGGGAATTCGGGGCCACACTTATGTTTGCCGGAAACATTCCCGGACAAACACAAACGATACCAACCGCGATTTATATCGCCATGGACTCCGGGAATATGACATTGGCATGGCTATGGGTTGCGGTAATCATCGTCATTTCATTCATTATGCTTTTTGTCGTGACGTACATAAAATGAATGCTGTTTCTCGAAGCTGCTTATGAAAAAGAGAGGTGCGGCCTCAATGTCTTCTTTATGGGTGAAGCCGTTTTTTTCATAAAGCTTCCGAGCAGGCAGGTTCATTTTACCGGTCGATACGGATATCGTATCCCAGCCACCTTGTAATTGAAGAGCAGTCAACAGGGCGTCCGCAATACCCTGCCGAAAATAATCGGGGTGGACGACCATTCGGCAAATACGCATTAGCCTATTTTCCTTTGTATAGGATATTGCTCCTGCTAAGGCATCCCCCTTTAAAAAGCATATGAACGATTCATTACATTGAATGAAATGTTCATATGTTTCCAATAATGGAGGGATATCGGCATAGCCGATCATATCCGCTTCCACCTTATAGGATGCTTTTTGAAGTTTATAAAGCTGCCGGCCATAATCGGAGTCCAAGTCCCGAATTTTCATGATCAATCAAATCACTCCCTTTCATTACATTATAATGGAAGAGGGAGATTATTGTTTCTTATCAGTCTGTGTTATAATCGACAAACAATATGAACTAATGAAATGAGGAAGAAATTTGTTAACATTTGAAGAAAAATTGAGCATCATTGAAACTTTTCCGGAATTACAGCGAAAAGACGTTTCATTGGGACGTGTGAATTTCCATTATCCGGAAAGTGTCCAGGAGAAAAAGATCGTCGTTCAGCATTTGCATCCTAATGGAAATGGATTCGTTTATGCCGGCCATATGAGAAAAAAAGATACTGACCGTAAAGGGTTCATCAATATACGTGACTATAATGAAGCGGAATTAAAAGAACTAATCAAAAAAAGCATGGAATATCTTTCTGAACCTCCTGTTGAAATCGAGGAAGAGGAAAACGAGTTCGCTAGGTTGGAAGGAACATGGATTGGACGTGAAAAGCAAGAGCTTTCACTTGAAAGGGAAGACCAACTTTGGAACGTGTATTCAGGTTCGAATCTGGAGGAGTGTTTCGAGAGTCCAGTAGAGGCGGAACGCTACTTATTGGACGAAGGCTTCCGTCAAAGCAAGAAGCGAAAAATGTAGAATTTTAGGATAATTTGTCGGTTGAATTACTGTGATAATCATGTTTTTTTTGGATTTCCCATGATATAATATGAGTAATTATTTTTGTTCGGAATAAGTTTGATAGAAGGATTTACTGTTATAGGATTCCTCTTGAAACATTATCCAGAACCAAAAATAGTAATAAAATGGATTTTTCCAAACACAGGAGGAACTATCATGGTACAAGGTAAAGTAAAATGGTTTAACGCAGAAAAAGGTTTCGGTTTCATCGAAGTTGAAGGCCAAGACGACGTATTCGTACATTTCTCAGCTATCCAAGGCGACGGCTTCAAAACGCTTGAAGAAGGCCAAGAAGTTTCTTTCGAAATCGAGCAAGGCGCTCGTGGACCACAAGCAGCTAACGTTCAAAAATAATTGAACGCATATAAAAAAAGACTCCGATTCTGGAGTCTTTTTATTTTTTTCCTTGTAAGGGAAGCCACGTTCATGCTTCTTTTTTTTCGGCCATTTCCTTCAATACTCTGTCCAATTTTTCTTCGATCCGTTTTGAACGATTAAAATGCCCTGTCAGGTAAAACACAATGAATATAACGAATACGACAAGCACTAGCATAAAAAGGATAGGCAGGAACTGAGTTATATTATCAGACATGTTTATCTCCTTTTTTCCTTCATTATACTTCATGTTCACCCTTGCTATGATACACGGAACTAAGTTTATTTTAAAAAAACTGAAAGGGATATGCGAAAATGCATATCTCCTTTCAGTCAGTTCAGGAATAGCGAGGCGAACTTTTGAAGTCTGGACAAGTCCGATTCTTGATACATTTGTTCTATCTTCAATGTCACCAATAACTGGCTCTTGGCAAATAACATGTCCCGGAAATGATCTACCGCCCCACAAAAATGATTGTAGTTGGTTTCACCAGTTCCGAATACTCCCGTTTTAAGATGAGCAATTGACAGCTGCTCCAGTTCTGTATAAAGTGCTGCTGATTTAGCAGGCAGCTCGCCGTTTCCCCATGTATAGGTACCAACGATCAATGCATCGTAATCCGGTAATGTACGTAAATCGAATTCATTCATTCGATATAGTTCAGATTTAGGTAATAGGGAAGCGATGGCTTCAGCAAGCGCTTTTGTATTGCCTCCGGCAGAATGATAGACAATGGCAACTTTATAGCTCATCGAACCCATTGCTGGCATTTACTTGACTGTATGTCCTAGACTTCTGTTCGAAGAAATCGGTTTTGGTAAGGCCGATGGATTCATCATCGAACGTTTTGATCCATGGCATCGGGTTCTCGCTATATTCTTTATACAAGTTTTCAAGGCCTAGCATGCGTAACCGTTTGTTGGCTATATATTCGATGTATTCATTGAATTCTTCCAAATCGAGATCGGCTTTGGTTTGGATATCTTCAAGCATATATTCAGACCATTCCTTTTCGAGTTCGACGGCTTTTTCAATCGTTGTATAAATGAACTTCGTGTTTTCTTCATTATTTAACTCAGGATATTCATACATCAAGATTTGAACGAGCATTCCAATGAAATCGAAATGGACCATTTCATCGCGATGAATATAGGATATCATCGTAGCCGAACCGGTCATAAGGTTCTGGCGTCCTAAATTATAATAGAAAGCGAAAGCCAAATAGAAATAAATCCCTTCGAGGTTCGTTGAATGGATCAGTGCCTCGAATAAATGCTGGGGGCTTGGATCGTCCACGAACGTTTGATAGGCATCCACGATCGGTTGATTACGCTTTATTACTTCAGGATGTTCTTTAATGCGGTCGAAAAGCTGTTTTTGCTTGCCTACTGGGATCAGGGAAGCAAGGATATAGGAATAAGATTCATTATGGATGGATTCCTGCTGGGCCATATTGGCCAGGATAGCTTTTGCCGCCGGATCTTTGATGTACCGAAGGATTTCTACTAAAGTGGGCGTTTGTAGACTGTCCATTCCAGCAATCATCGTAAGGATATCAAGAAAAGCGTCCTGGATATCTTCGTCCAATTCGCCCCACTGCTTTTTATCCTGAATCATGTTCACGCTCGATGGTTTCCAAAAGTTATTGATGAGCTGAGTATAGGTATCATAGAATTTTTCATACTGAATATCGTTCCAAAGGAGAAAGCCTGAAGCTTCTCCTTTGAAAACACCTGTCGCTTTAGTTGGATGCGTTGGTTCCAGCATCCGGATCTTTTTGATATGATTTGTCATTCGTGAAAACTCCTTTAAGAGTAGATTACTGGGTTATGGTTGTCGTTAACTTGAACAGCTTTCGCAGGCATTGTCATATTCGGAAGAAGTTGAACGAACATAATATGTTGATTTCAACCCGGATTCCCAAGCGGTTAAATGTATATCCAATAGGACCTTGGCTTTGATTGTGTTGTGTACATACAGATTAAAGCTGATTGCTTGGTCAATATGGCGTTGGCGGGCAGCATTTTGCCTGATGCTTTCCAGTTGATCCAAATTAAATCGGGTCTTTTTATAATATTCATACGTATTTGGCGTCAAGCCTGGTGCGGTCACCTTGAATTTAAAGTTTTTCTTTTCCTCGTAAAATTCAATTTCATACAAAGGATCGATCCCATCCGTGGAATTACCGATCTTGGCAGTCGATGAATTGGGGGCAATGGCCATTAAATATCCATTACGGGTCCCGTGTTCCTGGACGTTTGCTTTTAAATCCATCCATTTTTGATCCGTATAGTCACGCAGTTCGAAATATTCCCCTGTATGCCAATCCGATCCTTCGAAATATGGGTACGTTCCTTTTTCCTTAGCCAATTCATTGGATGCCTTGATCGTTAAGTAAGCGATCTTTTCGTATAATGCATCGGCATATTCAACTGCCTCATCCGATTCCCAATAAATATTCTGTGTGGCAAGTAAATGATGCCATCCAAACGTTCCTAAACCAATTGCCCGGTAACGTTTGTTCGAGATGGATGCTTGCTTGACCGGAAGATTATTCACATCGATTACGTTATCCAGCATCCGGATCTGAATGGGAATCAACCTTTCCAAAACATCGCTGCTCACCGCACGGGGCAAGTTAATGGATGAAAGGTTGCAGACAACGAAATCGCCGCTTTTACGAACAACAACGACATCTCCATCTTCTGTTTCGTATTCATCGGTGATCGTCGAAGGGCTTAAGTTTTGAGCAATCTCGGTGCAAAGGTTAGAACAATAAATCATACCTTTATGTTTATTTGGATTCTTCCGGTTCACTTCATCGCGGTAGAACATATATGGTACGCCTTCTTCTAATTGAGAAATCATGATGCTTTTCATGATGTCCATCGCATTGATCTTTTCAAAGCTATAGTTTGGAAGCGAACCATTTTCTGCGGCCTCGACAGCAAGTGCATAATGATTCCTGAAGCTTCCTTCGCCTTTCTTCTCGTCGTAAAGGTCTTCAAGTGAGAATCCAAGGGTTTGCTTGACGGTATGCGGATCGAAAAGATACCATTCTTTTCTGTCACGTACAGCCTCCATGAATAAATCAGGAATGCATACACCCGTAAAAATATCATGGGCTTTTAATCTGTCATCCCCGTTTTGCGTCTTCAAATCAAGAAAGCTCATGATATCTTTATGCCAGGCATCCAAGTAAATCGCGATGGCACCTTTACGTTGCCCCAATTGATCGACACTGACAGCTGTCTGGTTGAATAGTCGAATCCAAGGAGTCGTGCCGGAACTATTTCCAGAGAAACCACGGATATCGGAACCAAGCGAGCGGATCTTACCAACGTAAAGACCGACACCGCCACCGAATTTTGATACTTTTGCGGCATCGTAGTTAGATAGGTAGATACCATCAATGGAATCTTCAATTGCGTCGATAAAGCAAGAGCTTAACTGTCCATGCGTTTTTCCTGCATTGGAGAGTGTAGGTGTCGCAACAGTCATATAAAGGTTGGACATTGCCCAGTAAGCTTCTTTGATAAGTTGCAGGCGGTGCTCCGTTTTTTCCAATCGCATGATTTCCATCGCGATGATCATGAAGCGCTCTTGGGGCAGTTCGTAGACCTTGTCCTTTTTTGGGCGGGCTAGGTAGCGATCGTTTAATAAGTAGATGCCTATGTAAGAAAATAATTTATCCTTTTCCGGGTCGATCACCGAACCCAATTCCTCAATTTCCGCTTTCGTATAAGAAGAGAGCAGTTCTGATTTATAGATGGGGTAACGCTGGCCTTCTGAAAGTTGGGAGAGTTCCGTGATCAGTTCATAGAATGGGCCATAACTTATGCCTTCATAACCTCGATTAGCTTGTGCATCCCTATACATCGCATTCAACAGTTCTGCTGCAGCAACGAACGTCCAATCGGGAGCATCGATATCGACACTTTCCAGAGCGAGCTGAATCAGTTTCTTTGATGCCTGTTCTTCGGTTGAGTCACTTTTGCGATCAAGCCATTTTGTAAAACGCTTCTTGAACTTTTCCATATCGAGACGGCCTTCAAATTCCTTCGATAACATCTCAAGCTGGATGGAATTCGTGTCGGTGTCATTTTCACTTATGGTAGAGTTATATGTTTGAGTCATTAATAATCCTCCTTGTAAACTTCCGCTAAAATAAAAAAAAACCGCCCAATGAATTGAGCGGATCAAACGATAGAATAAAAGAGCCATGAAAAAATAGCCATTATGCTATCGTTTCATCATCTCAATCCCCGAAGAATAAGAAACGTGAAAAATTCAAGGCAGGTCTCCTGACTCATGATCATCCTACTTTGAGTCCTTCCCGTATAGAGAGCTATACAGTGGTTTCTCATTTCGTCACATTTACAGTTGCGGGGACAGTTCCGGGTTCGCACCGGATTCCCTTTTCAGCCATCGCTGGCACCTTGGATTACAAAAAATTCTATATATAGTTATTAGTGTTGTTTGTGTAATCAATATCTAGTATTTCTGCTTATATTATCGTAAGCCATATACGATGATAATTCAACTAATATATTTGAGAAAAACCAACCCTTATCTATTGACAAAGGGAAGGTAGAGGGTGAAAGAATGAAAGATTTTATTGGGGAATGGGTAATTCAAGCACTGAATTTAGGGGATTTTGTGTTAAAATAAAGTGTATAGTAAAGGTGGCTCTCCTTTATTGCGATAAGGGGATTCGCGGAAAAATATTTATGAAAAAGGAGATAAAATCTTGGAAAAAGTATTAGTTTTTGGACATAAAAACCCGGATACAGACACAATCTGTTCAGCAATCGCTTATGCAGATCTGAAAAAGCAGTTAGGTATCAACGCTGAACCAGTTCGTCTGGGTGAAGTGAATGGTGAAACTCAATATGCGTTGGACCACTTCAAATTCGAAGCTCCTCGTCTTGTGGAAAAAGTGGCAGGGGAAGCTGATGGCGTGATCCTGGTCGATCACAATGAACGCCAGCAAAGTGCTGAAGATATTGACCAAGTACGTGTGTTGGAAGTTATCGACCATCACCGCATCGCTAACTTTGAAACAAGCGATCCTTTATATTACCGTGCGGAACCAGTTGGCTGTACGGCAACCATTTTAAATAAAATCTATAAAGAAAACGGCGTTGAAATCCCAAAAGCGATTGCAGGTCTTATGCTGTCTGCCATCATTTCGGATTCTTTATTGTTCAAATCGCCGACCTGCACGGATCAAGACGTTGCAGCAGCTATGGAACTGGCTGATATTGCGGGAGTCAACGCTGAAACATATGGTTTGGAAATGTTGAAGGCGGGAGCTGACTTGAGCGACAAAACGATTGCCCAGCTTATCACTCTTGATGCAAAAGAATTCTCCATGGGCATGGCTAAAGTGGAGATAGCTCAGGTCAATGCTGTTGATCCGAACGAAGTCCTTGCTAAGCAAGCCGAACTAGAAGCAGCCATTGAATCGGTCATCGCTGTGAAGGAATTGGATTTATTCCTATTCGTAGTAACGGATATCCTGACCAATGATTCTGTTGCCTTGGCTCTTGGTAAAGCAGCCAACGCAGTGGAAAAAGCATATGACGTTTCATTAAACAATAACATCGCCGTCTTAGAGGGCGTTGTATCGCGTAAAAAACAAATCGTGCCGGTCTTAACGGGCGTATTCAGTAAATAATATAGGGAAAGGGGTGCTCATTAAAAACGTGGGCATCCTTTTTCTGTACATGCAAAAAAAGACTCAACCATCCATTTAAAGGTGTTTGAGTCTTTTTTCTTAATTCAAAGTTTCCTTTTCTTTTTCATAGGCGATGACAATCAGTTCTTTATTGGCTTCCTCGCCAAGTTTGCTTTCAAAGCTTTTCAGTTCATTCAATAAATCTGGTGACAGATTTGCTGCCGTATAATCCTGCTCGGATGTCATGCTTTTCGCTCCTTTCAAAAGGAAATATTCCATGTTATCTATTTTGTCGGTTTGAAAAGTTTCTATTCAGCAGAGTTTTACTTCTTCAAGAAATTTTACTTTCGGATGTAGCGAGTTTTTCCAGCAATAACGAACTTTCCTCATCGAGGCCTTGCACCTGGACAGGTGTACCTCGTAGCTGATATTTTAGGACAACCGTATCAACAGCACCGACTGCAGAAGCATCCCATATTTTAGAGAGGGAAAAGTCGATGATGATTGCATCGGCTTTTTCCTTGAAATCAAACTTCGAAACAAAGTCCTGGACCGAAGCGAAAAATATTTGTCCGCTAATACGATAAGTGATTTTCTTAGCATGGATGTCTTCCGTTTTCTCAACAGCCACTTTAGAAATTTTAGCTGAGAAGAAAATCATGCTCAAGAGCACTCCAGCCAATACCCCTTTTGATAAGTCATGCGTATATAGGACAATGAGGACCGTCACGATCATCACGGCTGCATCCGTCCTTGGAGCCTTATTGAGCCTCTTTAGGGAAGACCAGTCAAATGTCCCGATTGAAACCATGATCATGACTGCTGCAAGTGCAGCCATCGGTATTTTAATAAGGACGTCATTCAGTACCACGATTAATACCATAAGGAATGCGCCAGCTACAAAAGTGGAGAGTCGGCCCCTTCCTCCTGATTTAATATTGATACCGGATTGACCGATCATTGCACATCCTGCCATGCCGCCAAAACATCCGGCGATGATATTAGCAATTCCTTGGCCTTTGGCTTCCTTATTTTTATTACTGTCCGTGTCAGTCATTCCATCGACTATTTGAGCTGTCAATAACGATTCAAGCAACCCCACAAACGCCAGGGCAATGGAATATGGCAAAATGATCGCCAAAGTTTCGAAGGTCAAAGGGATGTCTGGAAGCATGAACATCGGAAGTGCTTCGGTCAATTGCCCCATATCCCCAACAGTCCGTACCGTAGCCCCCGTAGTAACTGCAACGATCGTCATGAATATGATGGCGACAAGTGGTGAAGGAATGACTTTCGAGATCAGCGGAAAAAGATAAATGATAGCTAATGAAACGGCTGTCATGACATACATGATCCATGTTTCGCCGACGAAATGGGTGAGCTGTGCCGTGAAAATCAAGATGGCTAAAGAATTCACGAAACCAGTCATGACTGGCTTTGGGATGAACTTCATTAATTTCCCGATTTTGAAAACCCCTAGTAAAATTTGGAGCAATCCCGTCAATATTGTTGCAGCAAGTAAATAGTTCAAGCCGTGATCTTTAACAAGATCGACCATGACGAGTGCCATTGCTCCAGTGGCAGCCGATATCATTCCCGGCCTTCCGCCGACAAAAGAGATGACGATGGCAATGCAGAATGAGGCATATAGACCAACCATTGGGTCTACACCAGCAATGATCGAAAAGGCAATCGCCTCTGGAATCAATGCCAAGGCAACGACAATTCCGGATAGAACATCTCCTCGAACGTTGCCAAACCATTCCTGTTTGTATGCAGATTTATTCAAAGAAACACTCCTTCTTTCTTTTACTTATGTGTGTTAATCTTCTTTTTTAACGCACTAAATTATAGCATGAGTACTTCTTTCTATCTATATGGATAATATAAACGACAAATTGAGGGCTATTCATGTCTTATCATTTACAGGCGAATGAACGGAGTATGCTCAGAAGGAAGATTTGGTTCAAGAAGTGCCAGTTCTATAATTGAGGAAACCAAGGCTGAAGAAACCTCGATCTTACTATACGATGAATCGGTAAACATTTTTTGTAAAGCACTTCGATAGGGTTTTCGAAACTGAATGAAACGATTATCCCAAAATGGGGGGATGAATTGCAGTTGTCGGTTCCGTTGGTGGTGAATTGGAATGATACATTTAGCCAATAAGGCAATGGACGCATTTAAATTGGGCTGTATTGAACTGGAAGTGGAGTTTATGCCTTCCCATTAAAACCTGATTGAAAGAGAGGCAGCACAGGGCACACATGCTTATAATGCCAGTAGAATGGATTCCCGAAAGGATTTATATCAATGGGCATGAGGTAAAATGGCTTTTTTTACCGGAACGAGATTTCCCTTTTCACCATGCATGGTAGTGGTGAAGGAGCCCTGTGTAAGGGGCTATCCCTTTTCATTGATACTGGATTTACATTTTGGACATGTCACTTCTTTATAATGCTTGAACCTGATCTTTCGTAGGTCGCTTCTGGTCAACATTGCGAATACATTATATCTTGTGCCGCAAGCACAAGTATTTTTATCTTTAACTATGTGTCTCTCATCCGTAGTAGCTGAATAAATGGTTGGAAAAAACATATATAACCCTCCTTTTTCTAATTTTAGGCAAATTAAAAAGGGGCAAGAAATAATAATAAAGCGATCTAATTCAAGATAAATCTTGGCAGCCCGGCTGCCATGACAACTAAGTTGTTGGGTTAGGCCCGTGGCTTTGCGTCTTTTACTTTCATAAAATTTGCCTAAAATAATCTTAACATAAAATTGAAGTGCGGAAAAAATACTTATCAGTTTAATGGGTGGGGATGAAGATATTAAAGTGGTTAGCCCCAACGGTAACATTTAGCTTGTTTAATTCATTTTCTGTTGAATCCATCTTTACAAGGGTTGCATGTTATTCACTGATAGGCTTGAAAGTGATCCGTTTCCAATCTTTTTTCTCGGTTTTCCTTCGATAATACCGCATTCACTTCAGTAACAAGATTTCCTTCTGCTATTTCCAATGATTTTTCTTCTAACTTTTTTTCGGATCCGACCAAACAAACCTGTTGAGAAGTAACCAGCACTACGGCTTGTTGAGCATTAAACATATAAAAGCCTGCTTTCTTCTGAAAGCAGGCCTTCGATTAATGTGATCTGGCCAACTCCGGATTGCGGTGCATCGCGAAATAGAGGACAAGTCCGGCGATGAGGAGCAAGGTGCTGGTCGTGATGAATACAGCGGAGAATCCATAGAAACCGGCGACCATTCCGCCCATTGCAGGTCCGATGATATTGCCTAAAAAGCGTAGACTCGTATTGTACCCAAGTACTTCCCCTTGCATTGTGACAGGCGCTTCCTGGCGAATGTAGGCAATCCTTACAGGGATGATGCCGCCTATGGCCATGCCGAGTATGAACCGTACAAAAACAAGCTGCCAAAAATGATTGATGAAGGCACCAGGCAAGTAGACAAGTGCAGTCAGAAAAAGAAGCAGCACAAGAATCTTCACATGTCCATGCCGATCACCTATCTTGCCCCAGTGACGCGCCATCAATAAATTCCCTAGGCCTGCTGCAGAAAAGGCGATACCTGAATAAAATCCAAGATTGGAAGTTCCATGCAGCTCGCCAACGTATAAAGAAAGAATGGGCTGGATGCTGAAGTGGGCAACTTGAACAAGGGTCGAAATGAGCATGACATTCACTAGGATCGGATTCCGTAAGATATGCGAAAGAACCTCCCTGCTTGTATAGCTCGACTTTGTTCCCTTTTGCCGTTCCATTTGATATTCCTTGGTTGCAAAAACAAGAAGTCCAGAGATGAAAATGGTGATGGAGGTGAATTTAAAGGCGGTTGAATAGCCGAGTGTGTCTGCAAGAATGCCTCCAAGCAATGGCCCGAAAAGTGAACCAGTTATATTACCCGTTTGCAGTGTCCCCAGTACGCGTCCGGCAATTTCTTTCGGGGTCTGCGTTGATATGAAGGCCTGTGACATGGATATGAAGCCAGTGAAAATTCCCGTGAACATCCTTAAGACGAATAGCTGCCAAACATTTTCAACGAATCCCATCAAGAAAATGGACAGTCCCATCCCAAAGGCACAGGCAATCAAGATTTTCTTTCTGCCATACCGGTCACCAATCCGTCCCCAAATGGGGGAAAATAAAAAGGCAGTCACAAAAGTGATCCCAAATGTCCATCCGGACCAATGCTGGATGTATTGAGTCGAATAATCCCCGAATGTTCCAATGTATAAAGATATGAATGGAAGAACCATCGTCATGCTTCCGCCTATGAAGAAGTTGGCGAACCACATGATGAAAAGATTCCGTTTAGCTACTTTATGAGCATTCATTTTACATACAACACTTCTTTCCTCCGAAAAAAAACTTCGGGTTCCTAAATAATAGTATACAGAAATTAGCTGATTTTTTAAACGAATTTGATTTTTGATGATAAAAACTGGTTTTTTAATGAATGTGCAAATGGTATAATGTGAAAATATTGATTTTTCAGAAAAATTAGATAAAATGAAAAGCGTTCATTTTTCAAATTAAAGGAGTTTTCAGCATGTTAACTATTTTAGGATTTTGCATGATTTTAACGTTTCTGGTCTTAGTCATCACAAAGCGTCTATCCGTTGTCGTCGCTTTTATCTTCACGGCGATTGCTTTTGGTCTGATTGGCGGGTTTGCATCTGAAATGGGAGATATGATGGTGGCAGGTATTTTAAAGGTTACACCGACAGCAGTCATGATCGTTTTTGCTATTTTATATTTTGGTTTAATGATTGACGTTGGTTTATTCGAGCCGATGATCGCGAAAATACTGAGTTTTGTAAAAGGCGATCCGCTAAAGGTTGTCATGGCAACCGCCATTATAACCATATTGGTAGGTTTGGATGGAGACGGTTCTTCCACATTCATGATCACCGTTTCGGCTATGCTTCCGCTTTATATGAAATTAGGGATGAACAGGCTCGTACTGGCCTGTGTCGTTGGTTTAGGTGCTGGGGTCATGAATATGATTCCATGGGGCGGTCCTTTGGTGAGAGCGGCCGCTAGCCTTCAAGTTGAAGTATCGGAGTTATTCCTTCCTCTCATTCCGGTCATGATTTGCGGGCTTATATGGACTCTTTTTTCGGCATATGTACTTGGCAAAAAGGAAAGGGAGAGATTAGGAGTCAGTTCGAAGGAGACGACCATGCTACCTGGTATGAGTGAACAGGCTGCAGCTGTTGAAACCACACCTAAAGGAACATCCAAGTTATTTTGGTTTAATTGGCTCTTGACGATTTTACTGATGGTATTGTTAGTGATGGAAGTGCTGCCAATTCAAATCCTATTTGCCTCCGCCTTTGCGATTGCATTATTTGTTAACTTTCCGAACCCACAAGAACAGCAGGAAAGGATTTTAAGTCATGCCAATAGTTTCGTGATGATCTGTACGCTCATTTTCGCTGCAGGAATATTTACAGGTGTATTCACAGAAACAAAGATGATGGACTCGATGGCAGCTTCAATCGTAACCTTCATTCCGGATTGGCTTGGGGCACATTTGCCGCTTGTGGTAGCGCTAACGAGTATTCCGATGGGGTTCATATTCTCACCTGATGCCTATTACTTTGGCATTCTACCAATCATAAGTGAAACGGCATCGAACTTCGGTATTGCCCCTGTAGAAATCGGAAGGGCCGCTTTATTAGGTCATTCGACCACAGGGTTCCCATTATCGCCATTGGTGCCTGCAACATTCATATTGATTGGTCTTGTAGGCGTGGATTTTGGGGATCATCAAAAATTCCTGTTTAAATGGGCGTTTGGGTCAACGATCATCATGACGATCGCAGCCATTACTTTCGGTGTCATCACTTTGTAAAATGTGAGCCCATTAAGCTATAATGTATAATTCTTGTCTGTGTATTTAGTAAGGGGCTCACTCTCACTGATGTAATCTATTTTCCCATTTATCCCGCTTTCTGTTTATTCTTCCATAATAGTGGAAAGTAATAAGAGGAATATACATAAAGAGAGTGAGGGAATTTATCATGAATTATAAACAAAAACTCGTGCTTCCTATGTGTGCTGCCTTTTTACTGTATGGATGTAATTCTGCTGATGATTCAAATCAGGCCGACAAAAATGCCGAGGACATGAATACGATGGGACAAGGAACACAAACAGAGGTTGATCCGCAGGTTAAAGCGGAAATGAAAGATGTAGAAGGTAAAACGCTTGGTACGGTAAACTTTACCGCGGAAGAAAATGCTGTAGTGATCGAGACCGCTTTGGAAGGCCTTGAGCCAGGCTATCACGGATTCCATGTTCACGAAAACGCAGCATGTGAAGCGGATGCTAAGGATGGCCCTTTCACTACAGCGGGGGGGCACTTCAATCCAACTGATGAAACCCACTCGAATCATGCAGGGGACATGCCCCCTCTCTATGTAAAAGAAGATGGGACAGCGAAGTATACGGCAACATTGGATAACATGACAGTGGACCAACTGAAGAAAGAGGAGTTGGCTGTCATCGTTCATGCAAATCCAGACAACTTTGCCAATATCCCTGACCGTTATGAAGCCAATGGAGAAAAAGGACCTGATGAAGATACCTTGAAAACTGGTGATGCAGGCGATCGACAAGCTTGCGGAATTGTTGTCAGTTCAGAGGAGAATTAAATTTAATGAAGCAAGAGCGATTCTTCTAAAGGGGAATCGCTTTTTTTCATTTAAATAAAACTAAGAAAGACGATAATTAATAAGAATAGTTGCACCCATACAAAAGATTTAATGATGAGCACAGCCCAAGTGTTCCTTCGTAAGCCAAAGTATAGAATGGTACAGAAAAAAAATAAACTCATACTGCCACGAAAAATCGGATAACTTGAATTAGTATCCACAAAAAATAGAACGATATTGACTAACGCTGTTAAGATAAATAAAAAGATGTAGGCCTTAAAAATCCTTTCTTTTCGTTGGAATTCATGTTGAAATTGATACATCGAATAATCCCCCAACTTATACCTTTTATTAAAATATAACATACACTTAGCTTACGTTTCCTCCTTGTTTCTACAAGTGTTCATGAAATAAGAATCTTTCATAAAATATAAATATGAGCCATTTTTCGGCAGTACTTGGGCTAAATTCTTTTGTTTTAAAAAGGGTTTTTCTATTTATATATAGAAGTAAGAGTAAGGATTGAATTTTAGGGTAGTTAGTTTGGAAGTTTATTGATTGCCAAAATGTATTGAAAAATTTATGAGGATATAATAAAAAACCCGAATAGGGATCATATCCACTGATTCGGGTTTGGTTGATTATTTTGCTGTAATGGTTTCTTCAATTCGCTGTAATCTCTCAGCCACTTCTTCTTCAGAAAGGTTATGCTCGACTACATAGCGGTTACGCGGATGCACTCGGCATTCGTGGGTACAGCTGCGCATATATTTGTGTTCGTTCTCTTCACTGCAAAGGGTTTTCTTGTTGCATTCAGGGTTAGCGCAATTGACATAGCGTTCACAAGGCTCCCCGGAATAAATATCGCGTCCGACAATGACGTGTTCCTTTTGATTGATGGGTACGGCAATTCTTTCATCGAATACATACATTTGGCCATCCCAAAGGTCGCCTTGTACTTCGGGATCCTTCCCGTATGTTGCGATGCCGCCATGCAGCTGGCTAACATCCTCAAAGCCTTCTTCGACAAGCCAGCCGGAGAACTTCTCGCAGCGGATGCCGCCTGTGCAGTACGTAAGGATTTTTTTACCTTCGAACATTTGTTTATTTTCACGGACCCAATCCGGAAGTTCCCGGAAATTCGTGATTTCCGGCTTGATTGCACCCCTGAAATGTCCTAGATCATATTCATAGTCATTTCTGGCATCAAGGACGATAGTATTTTCATCTTGCATTTGCTCGAAGAATTCCTTCGGGCTCAAATATTGGCCTGTCGTCCGGTTCGGGTTGATGTCATCTTCCAGACGAAGCGTGACAAGTTCATTGCGTGGACGAACATGCATTTTTTTGAAAGCATGGCCATCGGCTTCATCTATTTTAAACACGATATCGGCAAAGCGGGGATCTGCTTTCATCATGTCCATATATTGGTTGGTTTGTTCGATCGTACCTGAAACAGTCCCGTTGATACCTTCTGATGCCACCAGGATACGGCCTTTCAATTCAAGTGCTTTACATGCCGCAAGATGCTCGGCTGCGAATTCTTCATGATTCTCGATAGGTACATACAAATAATAAAGTAATACTCTATATGGTTTTGTTTCCATTTTTTATTTACCACCTATGTTTTATATTTGCAAGATATAAAGGGTGATCATTAAGACACTTTTCTCTTACAGACAATCATTATACCAAGAAAACTTAAAAATGATAAGGGCATGAAGAAAAATCAAAAGGAGTTGTGTGGAATGTTTAAAGATTTACTGAAATATCCAATCATTCAAGCACCGATGGCAGGAGGAGCCTCCACTCCAAAGCTTGCGGCTTCCGTATCCAATGCAGGAGGATTGGGCTTTCTCGCAGCTGGCTATAAGACTGCAGAAGAGATGAAGGACGAGATAGGGCAGACTCGTCAATTGACCGAACGCCCTTTTGGTGTGAATGTATTTGTGCCAGGCAACGAAGTGGTGGATGAAACGTTATTATCTGCCTATGGTGAAAAAATCAAAAAAGAGGCTGAGAGTGTAGGGGCTGAGGTTGGAAAAGCCGATAGTGATGATGATGATTGGGGAAATAAACTAACTGCATTAATGGAGGCTCGGGTCGCTGTCGTCAGTTTTACGTTTGGCTGTCCTTCGGAAAATGTAATAAGGGAGCTACAAAGTGCAGGTTCCCATATTGCCGTGACAGTGACCAACCTACAGGAAGCAAAAAGGGCGGCAAGTGCAGGTGCCGATGTTCTATGTGTCCAGGGGATTGAGGCAGGAGGGCATCGAGCAAGCTTTGAAAACTGCTCAGAAGACGATTATGGTCTCTTAGTTCTAATACGGATGATTGAAAATGAACTGAAGTTACCGATCATTGCGGCAGGTGGACTGATGCGTGGAAAGGATATCGCTGCCGTGCTCGCAGCGGGAGCAACAGCCGCACAATTGGGAACAGCTTTCCTACGCTGTCCCGAAAGCGGGGCAAGTCCCGTTCATAAGGCAGCTCTCGGAAATCCGCGCTTTACTCATACCTCTGTTACCCGCGCCTTCAGCGGCAGGAGGGCACGCGGGCTGGTGAATCATTTTTTAATGGAATATGATAGCGTTGCACCAGCCGCCTATCCTTATGTCCATCACATGACCAAGCATATGCGAAAAGCGGCAGGACAAAAAAACAATCCTGAATTGATGGCGTTGTGGGCAGGACAGGGGTATAAATTGAGCAGGGACCTTCCGGCATCAGAATTGATGGAACTTCTTGTAGAAGAACTAAAATGAGAAGGGTTTGAATGGAAATGGAGATAAGGGAATTATTGAGGGAGGAGTCCCCGCCGATGCATTTGTTGCTTTTGGCTGATCCTTCAAGGAAATTGGTGGAAGCATACTTGGGAAGTGGGACGTGCTTTGTTGCCGAGATGGATAAGCGAATGATTGGAGTCTATGTTTTGCTGCAAAAAGGTCCTGAACTGATAGAGATAATGAACATCGCAGTGGACGAACGGCACCATGGAAAAGGAATCGGTAAACAATTGATTGGACACGCCATAAGCCATGCAAGGGAACAAGGTTATAAAACGATTGAAATCGGAACTGGGAATTCGGGGATAGGACAACTTGCCCTTTACCAAAAATGCGGTTTTAGAATAACTGGGATCGATCGCGACTTTTTTAATATAAACTATACCGAGGCCATTTATGAAAATGGGATCCAGTGTCAGGATATGATCCGCTTGTCAAAAAGTATTTGATGGGAACGGGAGACTAAGCAATGATCAATTATAGGGAATAGCTTTAAAGACAAAAGTGCGGGTCGAATTGCTTAGGGGGAATGAACTTGTTCTTTGGAGATATGATTTATCTTGTTTTTGCTTTACTAATGCCGCTTTTATTTGCAATTGTCGTTTTCATATTCATTCGATCAACGAAAAGTAAAAAGGATTCTTTAGCGAGGATTGAATCGGATCATAAAGACTCACCTGAAAAATAGAGCAAGAGAAAAAGAGTGTCCAAAATGAGCGGTACTCTTTTTCTCCATCTTCATTTTTCCAAAAAAGCTTCCAAATTCTTTTTCACACAGGGCCATTCGTGCTCGAGGATGCTGTAAACCACCGTATTCCTTATCCTTCCATCTTGCAGTTTTTTCTCCATCCGTAAAATGCCTTCTTCAAGTGCGCCGAGCCTGGCTAATGCTGCACGTGATCTTTTGTTCAATTCGTCCGTCCTGAATTCAACCCGTTTCATATGCCACTTTTCAAAAGCATGCTTCAATAGCAGGTACTTACATTCTGTGTTTATGGCTGTTCGCCATTTGTCGGGATGATACCAAGTCGCACCGATTTCCAGAGATTGATTATCAAATTGAATATTTCTTAAGCTAGTGCTGCCAACTATCGCATCGTTAGCCTGATCGATTACGACAAACGGATGATGAAGTTCTTGTTCCCTTGCCCGAATTCCTTCCTTTACATAGGAAATCGCCTCTTCATATGACAAGATCTTTGTGGCGCTCCATTTCCATATTTCAGATGACAGGGAAGCGGCGTAAAGCGGTTCGATATGATGATCCATCATTGGGGTGAGTATCACGTGTTTCCCGAATAATTCGATATGCTCCATAGTATCCTCCTCTTGTTTGATATCCTCATTATAAAAATAATCTGGTCCTGCAATAAGGACCAAAGCTGATATAATTTATGGAACCAGTTTTAAGGAGGACCAAATGTTTGAAATCACTCTTACCATAGATAAAACGAATAAAGATGAAGCCTTATATGTCCAATTGTATAAATACTTTAAAACGGAAATCCAGAATGGACAAATAAAGGCAGGAACGAAACTGCCTTCTAAACGTAAATTAGCCGTGCATTTAGGTATAGGCCTGAATACAGTGGATACGGCTTATCAGCAGTTGATGGCAGAAGGGTATGTGGATAGTCAATTAAGGAAAGGTTTTTACGTAGCCGATTTAGAACCGATCTCATCTTTGAATGAGCAGTTGCATGTTGCAGAGGTGATGAAAGGCCCTCTGTATGAAAAGAATAAGATTGATTACAATCATGGCCGGGTGGATGTGGATGCTTTCCCGCATGCTGTGTGGAAAAAATGCTTGAATAATACGTTGTATCTACATGAAAGGGAAATGTTCATGAGCGGTGATCCTCAAGGGGAATGGGGGCTCCGGGCTGAGATCTCTTCCTATCTATTTCAATCGAGAGGAGTTCGCTGCGGCGCTGATCAAATCATCATTGGGGCAGGTACACAGTATTTCATCCATCTACTGCGGTTACTTCTTGGAAATGAGCGGATATTTGGGTTGGAAGACCCTGGCTTTCATCGGGTTAGGGAGGTACTGGGGCTGGAGGGGGCCGATATGGCATTCATTCCATTAGATGAAAGCGGAATGAGTGTGGAATCCTTGAAAGAGAGTGCAGCGAATGTTGCCTATGTCACTCCTTCCCATCAATTTCCTTCGGGTATGATCATGCCGATAACCAGAAGGGTGGAATTGTTGAATTGGGCAGTGGGGAAAAATGGTTTTATTATTGAAGATGATTATGACGGGGAATTCCGTCATGCGGGTAAACCGATTCCGTCCTTGCAGGGGTTGGACACAAATGGAAAGGTCATTTACCTAGGCACGTTTTCAAAGTCGCTAATCCCATCAATCAGAGTGGGGTATATGGTGTTACCCAAGGAGTTGGCATGCCAATATAAGGAGAAGCTAATAGGATACAAACAGACCGTTTCCAGACTGATTCAGGAAACGCTCTGTCTTTTTATGAAAAATGGACATTGGGAACGCCATCTGAATAAAATGCGAACGATTTATCGTAAAAAGAATAAGGTGTTGTTGAATGCAATTGAAGAGAGCTTCCATGATCGTGTAGCCGTAATCGGTGAAAAGTCAGGATTGCACATTCTATTAAAAGTAAAAAACGGCAGCAGTGAGTCAGAGCTCATTCAAAAGGCTGCCAGTGTTGGGGTTAAAGTCCACCCCACTTCGGTTTATCTTTCAAAGAAGGTAAAAGAGCCGACTATTTTGATTGGGTACGGTGGTTTAACCGAAAGGGAAATCGAAGAAGGAATCCGACTTTTAAAAAAGGCATGGCTATAGCGAAAGTGATCAATGGGAAGGCCCTGATTCTCACTGATTCAACAATAATATAAGATCCCCATTCAGTTTCTTATATTATTGAGGATTTTAAGGACCGTCTGGAAAAATAAGTCCTGTTCTTCTTCAGTAATGCCTTCCAGGGCTTTTCCTTCGATTTTTTCTGCAATCTTAAGGCATTTTGTATGTACCTCTTTGCCCCGCGGAGTCAGTTCGATTCGTTTTTCCTGTTCATCTTTTCCAGGGACCTGTTTAATCATATTATTCTGTTCCATGCTGTTGACCGAACGTGTGATGATGACACCATCTACATCCAGGTAATTGCAAATATCAGGTATTGTGGAATATCCACAGTTCTTTAAATAATTCAATATTGTCCACTGATTATGGTAAATTTCCAGGGCTGTAATTTGTTCATTCATTTTGCTGACTAATGATCTGGATACTTGTAAATATTGATGAAATAATTGAGTAGGGTTCGTCATATGATTCTCCTTTATAATGGTCGACCAATCCATTATATTCTTTAATTCTTAAAAGTCTATTGTAAAGAATCATTTATTTCAGTCAATGTTTATTTTTGGAAACAAAGCAGAAAAGGGAAGATAATCGCAGAATGAAAGAATTCAGGGAGAGTCCAGTCTCCCTGAATCATCAAGAAAAAAATGGGTGAAGCATATACACTATCACAAGAAGAACCTTAATATATGATGAATATATTTCAGACTATAGTCAAATTCGAGAATTCGAGTTTGACTACAGTTTTTTATGGTTTGTCCATTTGGGCGTTTATTTCCGCTCCAGGCACTCGCTTTCCGCGGGCGGTCCGGGAGCCTCCTCGGCTTGCGCCTGCGGGGTCTCCCTTGGACGCGCTTTTCCCGCAGGAGTCTCGTACCTTCCTCTCCAATCAACTTTGTTATAACATTTAGTTAGAAACTATACCTGAGGAGTTGAAGGTGTTGCTTTGGGTCAGTTGGTGCCGGAACATCATTTAATGAAAGATACGTTTTCCGAACCCCTTTTGTCTACAAACTGTAATATATGATGGCAAAAATTTATTTTTTCCTTCAATTGTCCATAAGTGCCTCCGAGAATTGGTAAAAGTCGATACGACAACTTACCTTGAAGCTGAATGCGATATATCCTGCAAACAAAAACCAGCCTCTGAGTGGGCTGGTTTTTGATTAAAACCTCTCGCTGGTGGAGCGGTGTTTTGTTTCTTTTTTATTTCGTTCTTCTTGTCGTTCATATTTAATTTCATCAATTGGTAAATCATCGATGGGCATGATTACTTGATCACGTTCCAGTTGTTTTTCCTGATTTTCCTTGAATGCCTTGGATTTATCATTACGCTCTTCAACATACTTTTCTTTATCTTTGTTATCCAATGTCAATCCCTCCATCCCTTTGTATCTCTTTTTCCCCTTATTGAGAAAATAAAACGTATTAGCGAAATATATACGACCCCGTTTCATAAATATAAGGAGAACAAGAAGTGCAAGGAGGGTTTACTTAGTGAATGCCGCTGTTTTTTTTCGCTGGTTTTGGAGGGGTATTTTCCTTTTAGGCATATTTATCGTCATTCCCTATTCATGGGCTTTGATATTAGCATTACTCACTGCCATCCTTTTGGATGGAATGGTCCGCATGATTGGTGAAACGGCAAAGCTGCACCGGATTTGGGCAGTATTGATTTCATTTGTTTTATATGTAGGCGGGCTTATGAGCGTCACTTATTTTTCCTTTTCGGTTTTAATCAAGAAGGTCATTGTCTATTCGGAAGAATTTCCTGGATTCATACGTGAAATGTATTTGACGGCGTTATTGCCGGTCATTAGGCAATGGGAACAATATTCCCAAACGTTGCCGCCAAATCTCATTCAGTCCATAGAACAAACGATGGAAAAGGGAGTCATGGCTCTAGAAGGTTTCACTGAGGGTTTTGTTCAGGATATGGTTCAGTTCGTTACACTCATTCCGGGATTTTTCATTGATTTTTTAATTTATTTAATCGCTTTATTCTTAATTAGTCTTGAATTGCCTAAGTTAAGGAAAAAGGCAATCCTTTATTTGAAGACATCCACCTATCAAAAGATATCGCTAGTTTATCAAGATTTAAGTATGGCAGCAGTTGGCTTCATCAAGGCACAAATCCTGTTGAGTTTAATTACGTTCATCATGGCTTATGGAGGACTTTGGTTGTTAAATGTGAAGTATACGATCCCATTGGCACTGTTAATAGTTGTTGTGGACATTCTTCCTATCCTGGGGACGGGATCTATACTGGTTCCTTGGGCAGTAATTGTTTGGGCGCAAGGAAACCATCATCTAGGGATTGGCCTTATTATCCTGTTCCTGGTCATAACCATCATAAGAAGGACCATCGAACCAAAAATCTATTCAGCAAATATGGGGTTGAGTCCTTTGGCATCGTTGGTCAGTCTTTATTTAGGGTTTAAAATGCTTGGTTTCATTGGGCTTTTCCTTGGACCTTCGATACTGATTGTTTATGATACGTTAAAGAGGGCAGGTGTGATTAAAACAAACTTCAAAATATGAGATTATTAGAAGTGTTTTGCCTGATTTCTTAAATTGGACATATCTTTTACCGCTTTACCGTGACCGTTGCAATGATTGCAGTCACGAGAAAAGAATTGCAAATAGCGGGTTTTCCCTTTCCCTTTGCAGTGCTGGCAGATGGTTATGAGTTTCATAATTCCTCACTCCTTCAAAAAGTATCGCTTTTCTAACAGTATGAAACAATAAAGGTAGAACTATACTTAATGTTATCATTCAATCTAAATGCAGCAGATTTTATATATTATGTGTTTATTTTATTTCATGTACCAGTTGAAAAAAAATAACCCCCGCTCCTATTGTCAATTAGGAGCGGGGGTTAAAATCATGAAACGATTTCGGTTTGTGATATCATCGGGAATTCTTTTACTTCGCTTACGACTTTTGCTGGTTTATATATTTCAATATAACAAATATGGTGATCTTCCATTTCTTTTATCCTGAAGTTATAGGGACCATAAGTCAGGATATCGCCTTGTTTGGCCTCGTAATTCTCGGTAAGGATCCATCCGCCCATCGTATCAATATCTTCATCGTTGATATCCAATCCAAGTAAATCATTCACTTCACTGACTAATACCTTGGCATCGATGATATAGTGATCTTCTTTTAATTTGCGGACATCCGGCACTTCATCCAGGTCGAATTCATCACGGATATCGCCAACGATTTCTTCAAGGATATCCTCAACGGTCACCAATCCTGATGTACCGCCGTATTCATCCATGAGGATAGCCATGTGAATGCGTTCCTTTTGCATTTTTAAAAGTAAATCGTGAATTGGGATACTGTCGATGACACGGATGATCGGACGAACATATCGGTTGATCGTTGACGCTGCCTGATTGTTCTTGTCTATCATTTCAGTGAATAGCTCTTTGATGTTGACCATTCCGATAACATGATCTTTATCACCATCGATGACAGGGTATCGTGTAAAGTTTTCTTCCGCCATAACGGTGAAAAACTGTTGGATCGTATCATCTTTGGATACCGTTGCAATCTCTGTACGTGGAACCATGATTTCTTTTGCAATCCGATCATCGAATTCAAAAATTTTATTCACATATTTAAACTCAGATTGGTTAATTTCGCCACTTTTATAGCTTTCGGAAACAATGATACGAAGCTCTTCTTCTGTATGAGCCAAATCATGTTCGGAAACTGCTTTTAATCCTAGCATTTTTGTAAGCGTCCTTGCAGAGCCATTCAGTACCCAGATGAAAGGATACATGACTTTGTTAAAACCAATTAAAGGTTTGGAAACCAATAAAGTTACTTGCTCCGCTTTTTGAATCGCCAATGTTTTCGGTGCCAGTTCTCCAACAACCACATGTATGAAGGTTATGAAAGAAAAGGCAATTGCAACTGAGAGTGCATGTGAAGCGGAATCTGGAAGATTCAATTGAATTAAGAGTGGGTGCAAAATGTTTTCAACTGTCGGTTCCCCAAGCACCCCAAGCCCAAGAGCGGTAACTGTAATTCCAAGCTGGCATGTCGAGAGGTATTCATCTAGGTTGGATATGACCTTCTTTGCTGAAATAGCATTCGGCTTTCCTTCTTCAATTAATTGATCGACCCTCGTGCTTCTCACTTTAACAATTGCAAACTCCGTAGCTACAAAAAATGCTGTTAAAGCAATTAAAATGGCAATAAGAACCAAGTTTATTATGTCCAAATAGTCTCCCTTAACTCGCCTTCGAGACGAATAAGGAGTCCACCTCCTACATTTTTAAAATATACAAGTATATTTTTTTTGCTGTGCTGAATATTTTCGGGATTTATTCAAAATAGCTGTGGTAAATAGGTGTGCAGCCGCTTGAACTCCCATTTTTTCGAGTGATGAAGAGAATAATAGTATATGCCGATTAGCGATGCGTAGACGGGAAATAGAAGAATTTCTGTATGAAGGAGTGCAGCCATTTTTCAAAAGTATGCACATATCCGTTACGCAAAGCAGCGTCCGTCCGTCAAAACGAACATTCTTTAATGCCCCATCAAATCACCTCATTTAATCAATTTAAATACTTTCATTATAGAAAGAGTTAGTCATTCAGTCAAACAGCTTAGGGCTCCTTAAATCCGGTAAATTGCTTGTAAAGGATCAATTTGAGCTAATAATTAGCGATTTTTGACTGTTTTCTCTAATTTATTGCATTATATTATAGAATATTCAGAAAACTGAGAGCCTGCTTCAAAAAAAATGGCCAATTTCATTATTTTTTGGACGGCATAAACATATTCTATAAAAACTGGACAGGTTTTAATGCAGATTAAAGGGGGTGGCAGCCATGAAAATCATGGAAAGGATGGCAGCGATCATTGCCGGCAGCATGCTTGTGGGTGTGGGGATCAATTTTTTTCTGATCCCTTATCATTTATTGGATGGGGGCATGATAGGGATTGGGCTGATCTTCCATTACTATATGGGACTTCCAACAGGCCTGGGTGTGATTTTGAGCAGCATTCCATTATATATATATGCTTGGTACTTTGAAAAAAAACTATTTCTGAACAGCTTGCATGGCTTGCTTTTTTCCTCTTTATGCATCGATATTTTTTCCGATGTCGTCACCGGATGGAATCTTCCCATTTATGTAAGTGCGATAATTGGGGGAGGGTTGATTGGACTTGGAATAGGCTTGATGCTTCGGTATGGAACCTCTACTGGCGGAACGGATATGCTGGCACAGATCATTTCCAGGAAGAGTGGGCTCAATGTCGGTTTGCTGATTTTTTTCATTGACGGATGCGTACTGCTTTGCGGACTGAGCGTTGTAGGGACTTCAATCTTTTTATATTCATTTTTAACGATCATTGCGGTAGCCATGCTGACTTCAGTCACCGTGATGCGAACTATTTGATATTGAATTATGTATAAAAATCTGAAAAAAGGAAAGGATGGGCAGTATGAAAAGGACAGATTTTTAGTCTAAATAAATAGTAAAGGGAAGTTTTTATGAAAAAATTCTATATATGTTCTGCGTTGTTATTTATGCTGGCTGGGTGTCAAGAGACTGAAATGCCAGAGGATAAAGAAGTGAACAGTGCTGTTCCGGATTCGATGGATGCTTCAATCGTCATTAAAGGGAAAGTGGAGCCTGGCAAAGAAGTCATTCTTGAAACGTCAGTAAAACAAGGAAGCCGATTGGTGAATGAAGCTGATGAGGTACTGTTTGAAGTGAGAAAGTCCGGACAGGATAAACGGGAAATGCTGGAAGCAAAGAATACTGGAAGTGGCGTGTATCAAGTGATGCATACTTTTGAAGAACAAGGCAAATATATTGTAGTTTCCCATGTAACGGCCAAAGGCCTTCATGTGATGCCTGAAAAAGAAGTTGTCGTTCCAGAACATGAAAGTGAAGGTGCATCGGTTCATCCAAGTACGGATGTATCAATCGAGTTTCAAAGTAACCCTGTAAAAGCAGGAAACAGTTCGAACTTTGAAGCAACCGTAGAATTGGATGGTAAGCCACTGACAAATGCTGATGTGAATTTCGAGGTATGGAAGGAAGGCAGCGAAGAGAGTCATTTCACCAAAGCTGAAGAAGATGGAAATGGGACATATCTAAATAAGGTATCATTCGAAGAATCGGGAACCTATAAGGTGCAGGTACATGTAGAAAAAGACGAAGTGCATGAACACCAATTGCAAACCATTCAAGTAAATTGACACCGTGTAAAATGTTTTTTTGATGGAATTGTTTAAATGGGTTTTATCCTTTCGTTAAATGGGAAGTTAAAGGATAACGATACAGCAGAAAGGGAGGGTAAGCATGAATAATCAAATAATCAGCAAGTTTAAGAATCTCGGGATTCATATTGAAAAAACGAAATCACGCCGAGAGATTTTCACTAATGTTTCACAAAACGATTCATCCTTACTCACCACAGCTGCTTTTACTCAATTTCCCCAAAAACGGGAGCTAAAAGAATATTGATGCAATGAGACCGGGGTACATATCAGCTGGTCTTTTTTTGTGCATTCCTAAAGTAATACCGGTGAAGCAGGAAATGAAAAATCGAATAGAACCTTATGAGCTGAAATAGGATAGAAGGACAAACAATTTGAAATTTAGATTTAAGGGAGTCCGATTGCATGATATCACAGCTTATAATAACGATATTGAATTGGTTTGCAGAAATGGGGTATATGGGAGTTTTATTGGGTCTGATGGTTGAAATCATCCCGAGTGAGCTTGTTCTTGGATACGGTGGTTATTTGGTCGGCCTGGGGCAAATGAATTTTTGGGGAGCTGTCTTAGCTGGTGTGGTAGGTGGGACGATGGCACAACTATTTCTCTATTGGGCTGGTTATTATGGAGGACGGCCCTTTCTCTTGAAGTATGGAAAGTATATTTTCATTAAAGAAAATCATATCGTAATGGCTGAAGAGTGGTTTCAACGTTATGGGGTAGGAGTGGTTTTTACGGCACGATTCATTCCCGTTGTTCGCCATGCCATTTCCATCCCTGCCGGAATTGCAAGGATGTCCGTATGGAAGTTTATATTTTATACGATTGCCGCTGTCATACCTTGGACCATATTGTTTCTGACCTTAGGGCGGATCCTCGGCGAAAATTGGCAGCAAATCAGGGAAATAACTGCACCTTATCTTATTCCGGTAGCTGGTTTTTCCTTTATACTTATCATGCTTTATATCATCTGGAAAAAAAAGAGTACACCTCCAATCGTAACGGTCAAAAAAATGGGACGGTTTTTCGATAAATGATTACATCAAAAAACAGCCATGTAAAATCACCTTTTACGTGGCTGTTTTTAATTATTATCCTTGGGGAAGGTCTTCTTCCAGAGGAAGCTGTACGACCTTTTTTGTCACCTCGATAGAACGAATGGCGTGATCTTCCATTTCAATCACTTTAAAGCAGAATCCGTCTTTTTCCATGATGTCCCCTACATTCACATCATAATTTTCAGTAAGGACCCATCCGCCTATAGTATCGACATCATCTTCCTCCAAGTGAATGCCAAGTAAATCATTCACTTCCTTTACAAGAAGTTTAGAGTCTAAAATATAGTGTCCATCTTTAATCTTCCTGATCGATGCGACTTCATCGATATCGAATTCATCACGAATTTCCCCAACGATTTCCTCGAGGATATCCTCAACTGTGACAAGTCCTGAAGTACCGCCGTATTCATCCATCAAAATAGCCATATGAATGCGTTCTTTTTGCATTTTCAACAGTAAATCATGAATGGGTATATTTTCCATAACCCGAATGATCGGACGAGTGTAATTTTCAATCGCTTTGATATGGATTTCCCGATTCTTTATAAGATCCGAGAAAACCTCCTTTAAGTTCACTAAGCCGATGACATGGTCTTTATCACCTTCGACAACAGGATATCGAGTGTATTTCTCCATTTTGGCCACATCGACGAATTCCTGTACCGTTTCATCTTTGGATATCGTCATGATTTCTGTCCTTGGTACCATGATTTCTTTGGCAACACGGTCATCGAATTCAAAGATGTTGCTTACATATTTAAATTCGGACTGGTTAATCTCTCCGCTTTTATAGCTATCCGACAGGATGAAACGCAATTCTTCTTCCGTATGGGCTATTTCGCTTTCGGATACAGGTTTGAAGCCAAATAATCCGACAACGAAACGTGAAGAATGGTTCAATACCCAGATGAAGGGAAAGGCAATCTTATGGAAAAAAATCAGCGGGCCGGCAATAGCCAAGGCCACTTGCTCAGCCTTTTGGATGGCAACCGTCTTTGGAGCCAATTCACCTACTACCACATTCAGGAACGTTATCAAGGAAAATGAAATGACAAATGTCAGAATGTTTGTGACTTCTTGAGGGAAATTCAAGGCATTGAATAAAGGTCCAACCAATTTTAGGATAGTCGGTTGTCCTAGCCACCCCAATCCAAGAGCAGTAACGGTTATTCCAAGTTGTGTGGCGGATAGGTATTCATCAAGATCGGATGTAACCTTCTTGGCCGCAATCGCTTTTTTGCTTCCCTCTTCAATCAATTGATCGATCCTGGAGCTGCGGACCCTTATGATCGAAAATTCCGAAGCTACAAAAAAGGCAGTTAAAGCGATTAAAATAATGACTAATAAAAAACTTAATATGTCCAATTAGTGTGGGACTTAATTGAATCGCCTGATGTACCGAACGACTTAATTATCCCAGTCACCTCCCAAAACCAATAATAGATGAAATGATATTAATGTATAAAATTTTAGATGAAAAATAAGATCGATTATCTTGTATGAATATTATGAGGGTTTTATTTTCAATCTATAGGATCATTCACCTCGATTAGTAGTGGAACCTAACTATTAGTATAAGTAACTGGACGTCAATCAGTCAAAAATTTCACACTAAAAACCCATGGAAAAAAGGATATTTATCCATTATTTAGTTTTCAATTGTATGGAAAAGGTCGTTAGGAAATCGGTAGAGTGGCAGGATAAGGTTCCTTGATGTTTTAAAACGATTTCTTTACAGACGAATAGTCCCAATCCCGTTCCTCTTTTTTTTGTGGTGATGAATGGTTCAAAAATGTTCGGCAGGACTTCGTCAGGTATCTTCGGCCCATTGTTGGAAATATTTAAGGTAAGAATGCCGGGTGGTGACTCAGAGCCTGAAATGTAAATGGATGGGGAAGGCATCCCTGCAACCACATCAAGAGCATTTAAAATAATATTAAGTAATACCTGACGGAATTCTTCTTCAGAACCGGAAATTACGGCATCATCGGCGATATTACATGTAATGGAAGCATTTACTTCCAAAATGCTTGGATATAAAAATTCAATGACCTCGTTAACTAGCTTAGCAATGGAAAATAGATCTGGTGGTGATGTTGAAGTTTCCTTTTTGGAAATATTAAGAAATTGTGTAATCCGATAATTGAGCTGATCCAATTCCTTTGAAATGATATCAAGGTATTTTATTTCCGGTTGTTCTGCCTGTAACAATTGTATGAATCCCATTATGGATGTCAGTGGATTTCGGAATTCATGGACAAAGCTCGAGGTCATTTGGCCAAGGAGTGTTAAACGGTCTTTATGGTTTGGGCTTATGAATTGATAGCGTTCTTCAAGTTCCATCGTTTTCAATTCGGTATAATGGGATAATGCAAAATGAATGAGTTTATCGAAGTAAACGTTTACATGCTTGATTCGATCGGATATTTCTTCTTTGGGTGCTTCTGAATTCAAAACGTGCTCAATGATGATGGATCTGCCGATGGTTGCAGTGGAAAAGAAATTTTCCATATCCAATTGCTTATTAACTCGATCAGACGCAATTTTTCCCCCTACGACCTTCAGTACATCGTCTATGTCAGTATCCGATTTTCCAAGCTGATCCATTAGCAGATTAAAGATATTTTCCACTTCTCCTTTAAAATATCCCATATATCCGTCCGGTAAATGCAGCAACTCATCTTTCCATTTGGATATGATACTGCTTTTTTGAGAAGATAAAAAGTGAATGGTCATTTCTCGATTAGATACCATTTTGCCCTCCATACTGTAGGAAAATGAATTTACTTTTGACCCAGAAATTAATGTATTAGAAAAAAATTACAAAATATTAAAATAATTACATCTCGCTTTTATGATAACAGATTAGAGTTCTTTTAACATGTGTCAATTGGATAAATATTCGTCAATCAATCGATAAATACCTTTTTTTGACACAGTTTTATTACAGTGATTACATGAATTAATAATAAAAAAAGGTATCCGTAAAGTTAATGACGGTTACCTTTTTTTATGAAATGCATATGGTTCGATATGAACGATCACATGCTGGATATTATATTCCTTCAAAAGATTCTCTTCGATTTTAACCGTAATATCGTGACCTTGGATGACGGTCAAAAGAGGGTTAACATGAACGGTAGTTTCGAGCAGGATTTCACTTCCGTGCATACGGGCCTTAATTTCACTCATGTCTTTTACACCTTCTGTCAATATAATGGTTTGACCGATCTTTTGCAGGAGCTGCTCGTCGAAACCATCGGTTAAAGAGATGGAGGCATCCCGAAAGATATCCCAGGCCGTTTTGCATATGATGACCCCCACGACTGCTGCAGCTATTGCATCAAGCCAAGGGATTCCCATCTTAGTACCGATGATTCCAATGAAAGCACCAACACTGACAAGGGCATCGGAACGATTATCCTGTGCAACGGCGTAGATGGAAGAGCTGTTGATCTTTTTACTTAATGCTAAGTTATAACGGTAGATTCCGTACATGAAGATTGCAGAGAATAGGGCGACATAACCGGTAAGCATATTGGGAACGGTTGTTGAATCTTGCTGGAAGAAGGATTCTACAGCACTGAATACAACCTGCAGGCCTACGGTGATCATAATGAAGGCAGCTACCAACGAGGCTACGGTTTCCGCCCGTAAATGTCCATATGAATGATTATCATCTGGAGGTCTCTTCGAAATTTTCAAACCAATCAATACGGCTATGGAAGCGATGATATCGGTCGTATTATTTAAACCATCTGCCCAAAGTCCTTTAGAATCACCGAAATAACCAAATGACAATTTAAGGGCAGACAAGAATATGTAAGCGGCAATGCTTATGTAGGCGCCTTTTTCAGCTGAAATCGAATGTTTATCCATGTCCATTCCCTCCCCTATGTAAATTAGGTTTAATAAAGATAACAAAACAAACCTTAGTGAGTCTATAGAAAAATTGTCGTATTTAGCCATCTAACTTGTTTAATTGCAGGTGTATTGAAGGTATGTAAAGAAGTTGGTTATAAGAAAGAATATCGCCATAAAATGGGAATGACAAGTTGTTGACATATACAGTTTCTTTAGTTGTCAATTAAAGAAACTAGTAGTATATTCTAACCGAGGATCGAAAAATAAATACTTCCACAAGGGGAGCCAAAAAGGCTGAGAGTGAACGGTTGAGTTCAGACCCTATGAACCTGATAGTTAGCACTAGCGTAGGGATGTGGTTTTGGATACAAGCAATACTGGGCATCCATTACCGCCCCGGTGTTGCTTTTTTTGCGCAAAATTGGCAGGGGGAACTCATGGACATTTTTTCATTTTTGGAGAAAGGAGTGGCTTGATGAAAAATAAAACGTTATTCATGACAGAGGTCGCCATTTTTGCATCATTGGCTTTATTACTGGATATGGTCTCTGGATTCATTTTTTCAAGAATCTGGCCTCAAGGGGGTTCGATTTCAATAGCCATGGTACCTATTTTTCTGATGGCATATCGTTGGGGCATAAAAGGTGGGATGTTAGCCGGATTGTTACTTGGACTATTGCAGATTGTCAGTGGTACAGCATGGATCGGAACACCGATCCAAGGCTTCATTGATTATTATCTTGCCTTTATGGTTGTCGGGATATCCGGTGTATTCATGAACAAGTTTGTAAACAGCTATAAAGAGGAAAAGCGTTCCAAAGCGAAATTATACGGGATTGGCGGCATGTTTTTGGGAAGTTTCCTGAGGTTTCTATGTCATTTCACTTCTGGAATCGTGTTTTTTGGATCTGCAGCACCAAAAGGACAGCCAGTAGCGGTTTATTCATTCATTTATAATGGGACTTATATGCTGATCAGTTTTATTTTATCGGCCATTGTGGTGATGATGTTATATTCGGCAGCTTCAAATGTATTACTGAAAAAAGCCTATTAACAAAAAAGCCGGATTCTACAAGAATCCGGCTTTTTTCGGAGAATGATCAAACGATACGTACAGGGCGAACTGGCTCAATCTCATTTTGCAATGAATACCGAACAGGGTGCGTTTTTCGCAATTGAACTACTTGTACTTCCAAGAAAGAATTTTTCCAAACCGCTTTTAGAGCTATTGCCGACGACGATGAGGTCGGCCGCAGTTCTTTCTGCATATTCACATATGCTATCTGGCGCATGTCCTTCCAATATCTCGAATTTCCCCTTGACTTGACATTCACTTAGCAATCTCAACGTATTACTTTCTGCGTTCCGAACACTATTCTCGACGGGGGAAGGGGTGTCAATTACCTTTTGTTCTCGCTGTTCAACTTCAACGACGGGATGTGTCTGGACGGGATCGACATAAAATCCTGCAGCGGGTACAAATCCAGGAGCTGTGACGTTTCCCATGATACTCTGTTCAACCTTATCACTTAGGACATGGACTACGGTCAGCTCAGCTTCAGGAAAGGCCTGTTTGATTGTTGCTCCATATTCCACGGCCCGTGTACTCTCTTCATTTCCATCAAAAGCGACGACAATATTTTTTATGTCTTTCATAATTTCACTCTCCCATTTATAAGTCTTTAAAGTGTTATACCCACTTTTAAATGGCTTCACGCCTTTAATTGGTATATAGATCGCCAATTACGGGGAAAGGATAGATACGGGCATTGTTAAAATGGTAGGATGAAATCCTGGTCCTTCAATTAGTTGGCGTGCTTTATTTTTCATTCGGAAGGAATATCATCAGCAAGGAAGCCGGTACACGAGTATAGTGCTAAAAGAAAAGGCGACTGAACTGTGGCCTTTTAGTCAATCGACGAGTTTTCTTTAATAAAAAGGGTAAAATATTTTTAATGAAACATGTCGCAGATGGGAAAATGGGGGTACAAAATGAGAGGGTTAGTGAAATTAGTTCTAATTATAATATTGGCGATTGTGGTTTTAGGCGCCGGTTCACTCTTGTATTTCAGGCAGGGTGCAGATATAAGCCATCTTGAAAATAATCTTCAGCAACCGACAGGAATCTATGATCTGGATGGGAATCTTGCCAGTACGATCACGGCAAATAAATCCGAAGGTGTTGCGATAGATGAAATACCGGAACATATGAAACAAGCGGTGGTTTCCATTGAGGATCACCGTTTTTATAAACATCACGGTATAGATTATCAAGGGATCTTGCGAGCCTTGGTTAAAAATGCGAAGGCTGGAAGTGTTGTTGAAGGCGGGAGCACGCTCACCCAGCAGCTTGTGAAAATCACGATGCTGGAATCGGATCGAACATTGAAGAGGAAGATAGGAGAGTTTTTTCTAGCCCAGGAAGTTGAAAATCAATATACGAAAGATGAAATTCTGGAAATGTATTTGAATCAAGTTTATTTTGGCCATGGGGCATGGGGAATCAAAAAAGCTGCAAATATTTATTTTTCCAAAGAGGTCTCTGAATTGACCGTTGCCGAGGGAGCTTTGCTGGCGGGTGTCATTAATCTACCATCCAAACTTGATCCATATAAGAATTTGGACGGAGCATTGAAGCGGCGTGATTTGGTTCTTTCCAGAATGGCGGAACATGGTTATTTGACGAAAGATGAAGAAGCAGCCGCAAAAAAAGATTCGGTGACACTTCTTATGGGGGAGAAGGAAACCGATCCATTAAGAGGTAAGTATCCTTATTATGTTGATCATGTTTTATCGGAAGCATCGAGTAAATATGGAATTAAGCTTGAGGAACTGCTTTCAAAGGGCTATAAAATTTACACTACACTGGATCAATCCATGCAGCAGGCTACAGAATCCGTGTATGCGAATGAAGCCAATTTTCCAGTTGGAACGAGTACAGAGGAAATGGTTCAAAGTGGGTCAGTCCTCCTTGATCCTGAAACGGGCGGCATAAAGGCACTAGTCGGTGGGAGAGGTGAGCATCAATTCATGGGATATAACCGGGCAACCCAGCTGTCAAGATCTCCGGGTTCATCCATTAAACCACTTGTCGTTTACACTCCAGCGGTTGAGGAGGGATACGATATCACTGACCCTTTAAAGGATGAAAAAATGAGCTTCGGTGAATATGAGCCAACAAACCTGAGCGGTGAATACAAAGGAGAAGTACCCATGTATGAAGCGGTGATGAATTCCTTGAATGTACCAACGGTTTGGCTATTGAATGAGATTGGCATAGATAAGGGGCTGGATTCACTTGAGCGGTTTGGGATTCCGTATGACAAGGATGATCGAAATCTGTCGCTAGCTCTAGGAGGGATGAGGAAAGGTGTGTCCCCGCTGCAGATGGCAGGAGCCTTTTCAGCATTTGCCAACGATGGGGAAAGGGAGGAAACTCATGCCATTGTAAGAATAGAAAATAACGATGGAAAAGAGGTAGGGGCCTGGAAAGAGAAAAGCACCAAAGTAACCTCTAAAAGCGTCGTCGATAAAATGAATGCGATGCTGCTTGGTACAGTGGAATATGGCACAGCTAAAAACGCGGCTGTTTCCGGTTATGAAATAGCAGGCAAAACAGGTTCCACACAAGTGCCCATCGAAGGGATTTCAGGGGTTAAAGATCAATGGTTCATCGGTTATTCACCTTCACTGGTCGGTGCTGTATGGGCTGGATATGATAAGACGGATGAAAAAAATTACCTAACGACACACAGCAGTCAGGGAAGTGCACTCATCTTTCAAAAAATAATGTCGAAAGCTCTACAGAATCAAGCGGCTCAATCCTTTAAAGCTCAAGATATCGGACCGCTAATAGCTGAACAACAGGCACTTATAGCTGAGCAACAGGCAAAGGAAGAAGAGGAGCAACAAACAAAGGAAGAAGAGGAGCAAAGGAAGCAATATTGGATTGATAAAGGAAAGGAAATTCGGGATGGTTTGAATAAATGGAGGGATTGGGAGGTGCCGTGGTAATTTTTCTGAAAAGGGAGTATGGAACACACGCTCTTTCCAATAAAAATCTACACAAAAAAAGACTGTCAATTATTTGACAGTCTTTCATCATTCTTAAAAAATAAGATTTGCTATTATGCCGATTACGACGATTGCGCCTATCACCATTAAAATGGTTCTCATTCTATTCACCCTCTTCTTATCCTGAAATTGTTGGAATCATTTAAATGTTAACGGTTTGGTTCGATTGGAAACCAAATGCACTTTCATCATTTTCTTTACAAATAGCCTGTACTTTTTCGAGCATGGCATGTACATTTTCGCCTTCGAGTATGACTTTCATGGTTGCACATTCTTGAAGAATGAGCACAAAGGATACAAAAGTTGAAAGTTTCTTGGCATCGACCAATTTATGGTTGCAGATAAAATATATATTCCCTTTAAATTCTTTCGTAACTTGATATAGGTTCATGATTTGTCGCATGGATAATCTTTTATTTGTTTTAATGTCAGAAGAAATCACTTTATTCATGTCGTTTACTCCTTTATGTTTTTATACTTTTGGAAAAGCATAATCAAGATGTCAATTCAGCTACAATTTTTAAAATCGAACAAGTATGTTTGGTCTTTTTTATGTAATTGTTAGCGGGTCATGTTGTATATTTACCCGTATAAATGATTTTGAAACCTATTTGAAAATTTCAATTTTTGAAGGGAGAAGGCAATGCTCACACTAATTAAAAATGGGGAGATTTATGGCCCGGAATATATGGGACCAAAAGATATCCTCTTGGTTGGAAGGCAAATTGGCTTCATTGAGGACAAGATTGATGTACCTGCCAATTTCGTTGAATTGGAAGTGATTGATGCGAGTGGTCAAGTCGTGGTTCCGGGTTTTATAGATGCTCACGTACATATTATCGGCGGAGGCGGTGAAGGAGGATTCAAGACGAGGACACCTGAAATACAATTAACGGATGCCACGTTAGCGGGTATAACGACATTGGTAGGGGTCATCGGAACAGATGGTACGACAAGGACGATGCCAGCTCTGCTTGCTAAAGCCAGGGCGCTTGAAGAAGAAGGAATTAGCTGCTTTGTTCAGACAGGTTCATATCAAGTTCCAGTCAAGACGTTAACCGGCAAGATTGAAGATGATTTGATTCTAGTGGATAAAATTATCGGTGTGGGCGAAATCGCCATTGCCGATCATCGTTCTTCGCAGCCGACTGCAGCTGAACTTGCTAAACTAGCCTCTCAGGCGCGTAATGGAGGTCTGTTGTCCGGGAAAAGCGGTATCGTCAACATTCATGTCGGCGATAGTCGAGATCATTTGCAGGTAATTGAAGAAGTTGTCGAGACAACGGAAATACCGATCACTCAGTTTTACCCTACACATATAAATCGAAATCCGCATTTATTCAAAGCGGGGATGGAATATGCAAAAAAAGGGGGGTATATTGATTTTACGACAAGTACAATCAAGAAGTTCCTTGAAGAAGGGGAGGTCAAAGCAAGTACAGCAATAAAAAGGGCACTGAAAGAAGGTGTTGAAATCGGGCAGATCACTTTAACTTCAGATGGACAAGCAAGCCTGCCAGACTTCGATGGCAGCGGTAACCTGCGCGGATTAAACATTGGTACATGCATGTCCTTATATGATTCTGTTGTCGATGCGGTCCTTGAGGATGGAGTGGCAATTGCCGATGCCGTACGAGTTGTGACGGAAAATCCGGCAAATATTTTAAAACTCTCTAAAAAGGGACAGCTTGCGGTAGGTAAAGACGCCGATCTGATAATAATGAAGAAACAAACTTTAGAAATAAATAGTGTCATCGCGATGGGACAGATCATGGTCAAAGATGGTGAAGCGGTCGTGAAAGGAACATTTGAAAAATAGATCTTTCTAATATCCGTAAGCAGGAAAAGGAAATGAAACTAAATTGGTGCGGTAATCCGCAAAAACATAATGGATTACGCTTATGGTAGCTGCTGTTTTCCTGTGGTTGCAAGACATCCAACAATCATGAAATGAAAAAAGACCCATAAATATATAATGGGTCTTTTTGGACTGGATACTGATTTGTTGCATTTTGAATCCTCTGCAAGCGAATGGGTGACCTGAATCAATCGAAGCAAGTCCAACAATTTGTCGGTAACCTGGTGATTTTATATAAATTTTTTCCATTAATGGTGCTTAATTTCAAAATGAAGGTGAGGTATGAGAAAACACATTCTAAATAAAGGTAATATCCGAAAAATTCATTCTATTTAACATATTATTAAAATCTTGGATGTATTATCCTTTTATATAAGCAAATGTAGGTTATGAAACATTATATATTCACAGACATAAAAGACCAATGAAAACATTTTGGGCTGTTATTTCATGACTGTTCAAAACCTTGGTAAGTTTGCGAAACAAATCTATCTTAAGGGGAGAAGTGAAATGGAAAAGACGGGAAACCCAATAATGAAAGCGCATTCAAGTGGAGTTGAGCCGGAAATGTTTCGAGTATTGACTCCTGATGGGGAAATCATTGAAACGATAGATGGAAAAATCGATAAATCACTGATGTTAAAGATGTATGAAAGCATGCTCCTGCTCAGAACATTTGACCGAAAATCAATTAATCTCCAGCGCCAAGGCAGGATTGGAACTTATGCACCTTTCGAAGGACAGGAAGCATCCCAGGTAGGAAGCGCTTTAGCATTGTCGGCAGGGGATTGGATGTTTCCCACATACCGTGATCATGGAGCGGCAATCATTCATGGTCAGGAATTATACCGGGTTTTCCTATACTGGATGGCGCATTTTGATGGTTCGATTTGTCCAGAAGGCAAAAGGATATTGCCCCCAAGTGTTCCCATTGCCACTCAAATGGTTCATGCGGTTGGAACGGCTTGGGCAAGTAAGATTAAAGGCGAACAGAATGTTAGCATTGCTTATTTTGGTGATGGAGCCACTTCTGAAGGGGACTTTCATGAGGCACTGAATTTTGCTGGCGTTTATAAAACCCCAACAATCTTTTTCTGCCAAAATAATGGCTACGCTATCAGTGTGCCTTTTGAAAAGCAATCGGCATCTAAAACCATATCCCAAAGGGCTGCCGCTTATGACATCCATGGGGTGCGAGTGGATGGAAATGATATTTTCGCAGTATGGCTGACTGTAAAGGAGGCTGTCGAAAGAGCGCATAAAGGGGAAGGACCTACTTTAATCGAAGCTGTTACCTTTCGCTATGGCGCCCATACTACTGCAGACAATCCGAACATATATCGCGATCAGGAGGAAATTTCAACCTACTGGAGGGAGAACCGGGATCCGATAACACGTCTTAGTAAGTATTTGAATAAAGAGGGTTACTGGAATGAAGAGCAGGAAGAATTGGCGTTAAAACAATTCAACGAACTGATTGATGCTCACCTTCAAAAAGCCGAAGGGTATCCGAAATCCGACCCGCTCGAAATGTTTAACCATGTATATGCCGAGGAGTCGTGGCATCTAAAGGAACAGAAGCAGGAATTGAACCAAATCTTAAGGAAAGGCGGGAAGAAATAATGGGCAAAAATTTAACGATGCTCCAGGCTATTACGGAAGCGCTGGACCAAATGCTGGGTCATGATGATCGCGTGATGATCTTGGGTGAGGATATTGGAGTGAATGGCGGAGTTTTCCGATCGACGGAAGGGCTTTATGAGAAGTATGGAAAAGATCGAGTTGTGGATACGCCATTAGCTGAATCCGGAATCATCGGCTCTGCCATTGGTTTAGCCCTTAACGGAATGCTGCCTATAGTGGAGATCCAGTTTCTCGCCTTTATTTACCCGGGTTTCGAGCAACTCGTTTCCCATGCTGCCCGTATGAGGTATCGTACTCGTGGGCAATTTGGGGTGCCCCTCGTAATCCGTACACCATATGGTGCCGGAATCAGGGGGCCTGAACTTCATTCCGAAAGTGTCGAAACCTTCTTTGCCCATACTCCGGGTTTAAAGGTGGTTGCACCCAGTAATCCATATGACGCAAAAGGGCTGCTCATTTCAGCGCTCGAAGATCCTGATCCAGTGATTTTTTTGGAACCGACCAAATTGTATCGGGCTTTTAAGGAAGAAGTTCCCGACGAAATGTACCGAATACCAATAGGTCAAGCAAAAGTGGTCCAGGAGGGAAGTGACCTGACCATTTTTGCATGGGGGTCCATGTTGAGGGAGGCATTGAATGCCGCGAAAAAGATTGAAGATGAAAAAGGCTGGAAGTGTGAAGTGGTCGATCTTCGAACACTATACCCTTTAGATAGGGATACGATCGTGCAATCCATTAAAAAGACTGGTCGTGCATTAATCGTCCATGAAGCCCACAAGACTGCCGGATTAGGTGCGGAGATTATCTCCATCATTAATGATGAAGCCCTTATTTACCTGAAAGCTCCGATTAAGCGTGTAACAGGATTTGATGTACCGGTTCCGCCGTTTACAATAGAAGATCATTATTTACCGACTGTTGACCGTGTAAAACAAGGAATAGTCGAAACGATATCATTTTAATTGATGATTAAGGAGGAAGACGCATGTTGGAATTCAAACTTCCTGATGTAGGGGAAGGGATGCATGAAGGGGAAATTATCCAATGGCTCATCAAAGAAGGGGATGCGGTAACACAGGACCAACCCATTGTTGAAGTGCAAACGGATAAAGTCAATGCGGAGTTGACTGCTCCCGCAGCGGGAGTGGTCAAGAAGATATTTTTTTCCGAAGGGGATATCGTGGAAGTGGGAACCACCATATTCACCATTCAAGTAGAAAACGGTATGCCTGCTCCGGAAACAGACATGGGTGAAGAAGAAATCCAGGCCGCGCAATCAGGTGATGTAAAAGTAAATGCAGGACATATAACAAGCAAGCCGCATCTTGAGGCAGTGCGTGTGTTGGCTACCCCATTCGTGCGTCAAATGGCGAGGGAAATGAAGATTGATATCGAGCAGGTTAAGGGCTCCGGTCCTGCAGGGCGAATTACCGAAAGTGACTTGAAGCAGTTTAAAGAAAATCATTCGATTACACGGGAAAATGTCTATAATAACGATAACAAGATTCTTCAAGATAAGGCCACAATGAAGAATGCCGACAGGGCAAAGGGATTGGAAAATGAGTGGGAAGAGCGGATTCTACTTAAGGGCATTCGTAAAAAAATCGCTGAACATATGGTAAAGTCGGTTTCGACCATTCCTCATGTAACCCATGTAGATGAATTGGAAATGGACCGATTGAAGGAATTTAAAAATCAATTAAAGGCGTATTCCGATGTTAAGGATATTAAATTGACTTTTTTACCATTTTTCGTTAAAGCGATTGTCATTGCCTTAAAGGAGTTTAAAACTTTAAACGCTTCAATTGATGAAAAGACCAATGAAATCATCCTGAAAAATTATTATCATATTGGGATTGCAACAAATACAAAAGAGGGTCTCATTGTTCCTGTCATAAAACATGCAGATCAAAAAACCATTTTCCAACTGGCTGATGAAATCAGGAAATTGGCAACCCAAGCCAGGGAAGGGAAGTTGAGCATAGATCAAATCACAGGCAGCACATTTACCATAAGCAATGTTGGACCGATCGGAGGGTTGCATGCCACCCCGATCATTAACTATCCGGAAGCGGCAATATTGGCGTTGCATAAAATGGAACACCGCATGGTCGTTCGCGATTTGGAAGGTGTTATCCGTTTAATGATGAATATGTCTTTATCTTTCGATCATCGTTTAATTGATGGTGTAACAGCGGTACATTTTACAAACAGGATCAAGGAACTGCTGGAAAATCCAATTCGTTTAGTTGTGGAGATGAGATAAATGGTAGTAGGGGAAGTTGCTGTAGAGACGGATATTATCATCATGGGGGGAGGTCCGGGGGGATATGCTGCGGCTATCCGTCTCGGACAGTTAGGGAAATCGGTCGTGCTGGTTGAAAGGGATAGGCTGGGCGGGGTTTGCCTAAATCGGGGCTGTATTCCTTCGAAGGCTTTAATTCACGCAGCTAATCAGTACCAAAGGCTTAACGATTTAGGGAAAATGGGTATCAGACTTTCTCAAGAAAGAACCACAATGGACTTGGGAATTTGGCAGGATTGGAAAGAGGGCATCACTTCCCAGTTGAACCAAGGTATTGCCCATTTGTGTAAAGAAAATGGAGTGACGGTGGTTAAAGGTCAAGCAACCTTTTTATCTGATGACCGCATCGGAGTCGAAACCGATGGCGATTTTGAAACCTACAAGTTTGAACAGGCAATTATTGCGACGGGGTCCAGACCTTACATTCCATCATTCATTAAGGTCGATGGAGAATATATTTTGGATTCAACAGCATCTTTGCTGCTGCAGGAAGTCCCATCCAGCTTGTCGATCATCGGCGGAGGCTATATCGGAATCGAATTGGGTATGGCCTTTGCCAAGTTAGGTACTAAAGTGACCATCATTGAGATGGCTAGCCGCATTCTCCCCCAGGTTGCCGAAAACCTGGTCAAGGAAGTTACCCGTAATGCCAAGAAGCTGGGGATGAACATTAAAACATCCTCGAAGGTAGAAAAGGCGAGTGTAGTGGATGGTCATGTACACCTTCAGATTTCCTCGAAAAAACAGGGGTCGGAAGTGGTCGTGAGCGAAAAGACCCTGGTTACGATTGGCAGGATTCCTAACACTGAAGAGATTGGCCTGAATCGGGCTGGCGTTACGGTTGGCGAAAAAGGCTATATAGCTGTAGATATGGAATGCCGTACAAATGTGCCGCATATCTTTGCCATCGGAGACATTACACCTGGTCCAGCTCTTGCCCATCGAGCGTCCAAACAGGGAATCGTGGCAGCTGAAGTAATAGGGGGGTTGCCAAGTGCGATTGACTCTCCTTATGTCCCCTATGTGATTTTCTCGGAACCACAAATAGCAGGGGTTGGTTTAAGCCGTGAAGAAGCTGAACAACAGGGATACAGCGTCAAGACCGGGAAATTCCCATTCAGTGCCAACGGAAGGGCACTTGCAATGGATGAAACAGAGGGATTTGCTGAAGTGATCGTGGATGCAGAAAGCCACATATTGCTTGGGATGCATATGGTTGGTGCAGATGCTTCCAACCTTATAGGTGAAGGGGTCCTCGCCCTTGAGCTGGCGGCTCGGGTCGAAGATATAGCCCTCAGCGTGCACCCTCATCCAACCTTGGCTGAGGGATGGATGGAAGCGGCGGAGGCAGTTTTGGGACATGCGATTCACATTGTAAATAAATAGGATAACCGGTAATTGGTGGGGATTACCGATGTAGTCCCCGATTAGATTGGTTTATTTTAATGGAGTTAGAAACCTAGTCATTGGTCCGCCCTAAGTCAAAGCAGTAATAGACTGTAATGATTCCTCTTGTAAAACTAATGGTATATTGATATCATTTTTACTTTGGTGAGGTATGAGAAAATTTTTCAAAAAGGCTTTGCACCCTTTCACTCCTGAACCATAACGGTTGATGAGATAATTTATCTATTCGCCATTCAACGATTGAAATGAGTTGGATTTATTATACGAGAAATTATGGAATAAAGGAGGCAAATGTAATGGAATCAAATGGCGGATCACTGCAAAAGAGATTGTTGCCGCGGCATATCAGCATGATGGCAATGGGAGGGGCAATAGGTACTGGAATTTTTAAAGGAAGTTCCGAAACCATATCATTAGCAGGACCAGGAGTCATTTTCACTTATATGTTTGCAGGATTATTACTTCTTGTAGTCATGGGAGCTATAGCGGAAATGGCAATCGTCTATCCAAATACGAATATGAAAGGTTTCATTCAGAAAGCATTTGGAAAGCGAAGTTCCTTCATCATAGGTTGGATGTATTGTTTCATGTGGCTGTCCGTTTGTGTCATTGAGGTAGTGGTGGCAGGCAGCTTCTTGCAGTATTGGCTCCCGGCAATCCCACTATGGATATTAAGTTTAGGGTGTGCTGCTTTGATCATCGGGGTCAACATGATGAATGTTAAACATTATGGCGAATTCGAATTTTGGTTTGCTGGCATTAAAATTACAATGATCATCGTATTCATTATCTTGGGAGCCTGTATTTTATTTGGGGTCATCCCAAGCGGCGGATCAAATTATCTACAAAACTTCACAGGGCACGGAGGGTTTTTCCCAAATGGGTGGATGTCAATCTTTTCAGCATTACTGATCGTCATGTTCTCATATGGCGGCTCTGAGTTAATCGGGGTGACGGTAACGGAAGCGAAGGATGCAGAACGCATTTTACCGAAGGTCATTAAAAGCTATATTTGGAGAGTCGTATTATTTTTCACCTTACCGATCCTTATAATCTGCGGTCTGATTCCTTGGAACGAAATTAGCGACCAGGCAAGTCCATTCGTACAAGTATTATCAATGTCCGGTTTTCAGGGATCTGCACACATCATGAACTTCATTTTAATTACGGCCGTATTATCTGCTGCTAACTCTGGAATATATGGGTGTACTCGGATGCTGCATTCTTTAGCTGCAGAAGGGGAAGCTCCAAAGTCGTTCTCTTATGTATCGAAAAATGGAGTTCCATTGTATAGTTTAATACTAAGTGCCGTTGTATTGGTCGTCGGCTCCATGATTACCTACGTTGCCCAGGACAAGGCATTTACTCTATTAATGGCGTTTCCGGGTTTTGTGGTATCACTTGTATGGATCAGCATCTGTTTAGCGCAGCTAAAACTTCGCAATTCATACCCTAAAGCTCCGAGTTTTAAATTATGGGGCTTTCCATATGTAACATTATTTGCTGTAATCACCTTAAGCTTAATTTGTGTCATGTTCGTGTTTAGTGAACAGAACCGAATCAGTATCATTGCTTGCCTTATTGTGCTGGCTGCATTAATCTCGATTTCGATCTTCAAATTTAAAAATGGGGATGAACAGGAAACGACCATAATCGAAAAGGAATCTTGTTAAATAAATTCACGTCAAAGATACGACATGGGCAAAGGCGTCTATGTCGTATCTTTCATGTTTTAATAATTACAATCAAGCTGCAACTTCATTGATAGTTCAAGTAGTGGATATTTTATTGATTACATGTTGTAAGGAGGTTATGAATCTTTCATTTTCAAGTGGGGTGCCGATGGTCACGCGGATAGTATTTTCATAGCCTAACAAATGACCGGAACGGATGATGACACCTTGAATTAATAGCTTCTCAAAAACGTCCCTGCCAGGATGGTTCAGTTTGACCATCAAGAAGTTGGCATGTGAAGGGAAGAAAGCTAATCCCATCTCGCGTAGTTCGTTTTCTAAATATCTTCTTCCTTCTGCATTTTTACGGGCGCATTGCTCTACAAATGTATGGTCGTCGAGGGAAGCGAAGGCCGCAGCCTGTGCTAAACGATTCGTATTGAAGGGTTCTTTCACTTTAACTAGCTCTTGTATGATGGAAGCATCCATTAAACCATATCCAATCCTTAATGCAGCCAATCCATAAATCTTTGAAAAAGTGCGTAAGATGACCAGATTTAAATGATTATTTAGCAGTGGCAAAGTTTCTAAATATTCTGCATCGTCGACATACTCATAATAGGCTTCATCAACGATCAGTAAAATATGTTTCGGCACCTTCTCGATAAAAGATCTTAACTTTTCTTTTTGAACGATCGTTCCTGTCGGATTATTGGGATTACAGACAAATATCATTCTTGTCTTTTCAGTTATGGCATCGTACATACCCTGCAGGTCATGTGCACCATTAATAAGAGGTATCTTTATAGATGTGCCGCCATCTATCACTACATTCGTTTCATAGCGAGGGAAAGTAACATCAGCCATGATGACTTCATCATTTTGTTGAATGTAGGTTCTTGTTAACAAACGTATTACCTCATCAGATCCATTGCCTAAGATGATATGGTCTTGATCGATATTCAATTTCCTTGCCAACTTCTCAGTTAATGACGGTGCCATACCTTCAGGATAAAAGGAGGTTTGCTCCATTTCGATAATCATGGCTTCTTTTGCCAGAGTTGAGCAACCGAATGGATTCTCATTGGATGCCAATTTAACGATCGTTTCAAGTCCTAGTTCGCGTTGCACTTCTTCAATTGGCTTACCGGAAACATATGGGCTGATGTCTTCGATGTTTTTTCGAACCGGGATTTTCGTATAGGTCAATGCAGGTTCCTCCCTTTGGTAAATTCTGAATTTTCTTTATCTATTTGATTATTTTAATGATAGAATATTAACTGTTAAAATTACATACAAAAAAGAATGTATTTTTCGCTTTCCATACAACATTTTAAAGAAATATAAGCTTATATTCCTTCATTATGAAAGGCGGTTGCTTCATGGATGAAATAGATGTCAGGTTACTGGAACTTTTACAAATGAATGGACGCATTACGATTAGTGAACTATCGAAGAAATTGGCTCTCAGTCGACCAAGCATTTCTGAACGTATGTATCGCCTGCAAGAAAAGGGGATCATTGAGGGTTTCAGCGCAAGGGTTTCACCATTGGCAATAGGCAGAGGTGTACTTGTGTTCATTCAAGTCAGTGAACTTAAGGTTGCTGTTTCCGATTTTGAGCAATTAGTGAAAAATGATTTAGACATTATCGAGTGCCATCGTGTAACAGGAACAGTTGGATATTTTTTGAAAGCGGCTCTAGCTGATATGGACAGCATGAGATTACTAATAGATCGATTAATACCTTATGGACATCTGAATACTTCCATAGTTTTGACATCTCCGGTACCTTCCCGCTCCATTCTTCCAAGGGTCAATGAAATGGAGGATCATGGTGCGAAATCATAGCTGGAATTTCAACTGATGCCGGTAAATGGGTTCGGACGGTTGAAAGGTTCATAGTTTTTTAAAAAAGGAACGAGGCGAGATGCCTGTTCCTTTTTTGGCGTTATTTTAAATCCATCAAAGCACCGAAATATTGCTGGGCCGTTGTAAAACAAATGAATGCCAATAGTTCAGAAATCTCTTCATCACTGAATGCCTCCTTCAATACTTGGAAAAACTTTTCCTCCGTTTTTTCACGTTGAATGAGGAATACTTCCGCAAAGGCGATTGCATAGCTTTCTTTCGTTTCTTCCGGCTTTAAATGAATCCCTTTGGCCTGACAGTATGAACAGCCATTACCGTATGCCAACACCCTTCTGACGTTTTCCTTTAACTTCTTCGAAAGTAACCCATCTGCAGATACGCAATCTGAGAGGTCCGACCATTTATGCGAAATAACTTCTGAATGAAATAACCTTTGAAACGGACTGGATCCAAGCGATGATTTTTTTATTCTTGTCATGAACATCTCCCCTTTGAGATAATCCTAATATAAAAAAACAGGAATATTAATTCCGTTTGTAAAGTATTTCGGTTGAATAATGAATAAATATAAAGAAAAGAAGGGGAATGATTTTAAAATGAAAATAGATGAAAAAGACCAAAGCATCCTTGCTGAATTAAGGTTGAATAGCCGGATTTCCATGAGGGAGTTGGCAAAGAAAGTAAACCTCTTCGCCCCTACCGTTACAGAACGGGTACGGCAAATGGAGTCATTCGGGATCATTAAAGGGTATGTTGCCGAGATTGATCATAAAAAGATCGGTTTTCCTATTGAGTGCATCGTGGAAGCAACGATAAAAAATGGGGAATATGAGAAATTCAAAAAGTATATCTCCAAGCTACCGAATGTTGACTTTTGTTATCGAATTGCCGGGCAGGCTTGCTTTATGCTGAAAATCCACAGTGAGAGCCTTGAAGAAGTGGAGGAATTCATCAATCGGACAATCCCTTTTGCGGCAACTATTACACATGTAATTCTTTCTGAGGTAAAGATAAGTCAGGAATAAAGAAATTTTTATTTCCCGTGAACGATATCATCAACTTAAACGTCAAATAAGTATAAAGGTTACGGATATGAGAGTGGTGATAATAAATGGATGAAAGAGATCTGGTTAAAGCCTCAAAAAAGGGAGATGATGGAGCGTTGGCTGCATTGTTTCAAGGTTCCTATCCTTTTCTGCTTAAATATCTACTGAAGTTGACCTTTAATCTCGAAAATGCTGAAGATTTAGCTCAGGAGACTTATTCGAAAGCAATTGAGAATCTTTCAAGGTTTAAGGGGGCGTCGAAGTTTTCCACATGGCTGATTCCTTTGCAACCCATTTATATTTGGATCAGAAACGGAAACAGAAGCGAGAATTCACCTGGTTAAACAAGAGAAGACAGTACGAAAACTGAAATGGGAAACACAAAACAATAACCAAGCTTGGGATGATGTCATGGAGGCGTTGGGTCATCTAAAGGCTGATTTTCGTGTACCAATCATTTTGAAGCATTACTATGGTTTTTCTTATGAAGAAATAGCGAGGATAGTCAAAGTTCCGGAAGGTACAGTGAAATCACGTGTCCATAAAGGTATAAAAACAGTAAGAAAGGAGTTGAACCCGGTTAATGAAGAACCATCCAATTTATCCAAACCACTCAGGCAATGATGATCAAGAAACAATCATCCAAATAAATAGGAGCCTGGAAAATTTTGATGATGCTTTTACAGTTGATATCCCTAAAGGAGCTTATTTTGAACAAAAAGTTAAGATGCAACGTGAAAAACTCAAAAAAAAATGGTTGAAAGAACTTTTTATATTTACTGTAACCGCTGCAGTCATTCTAGGTTTTATGGTTATTTCCCTATTCCATCAACCAGAAGTGTTTCTGACGATCCAAGTGATGACCGTGATTTTCATTGGTTTTTATACGTTTTATGTGAAAAGGAAGGTGAGTCATGAGTAGCCTTGAAATATATGCATTAATCGTGTGCGGGTTGATTTTATTGACCCAAAGCATTTATTTATTTATCGATGCCAGGAAGAATGGCTTCAACCAATGGATATGGGGTATTTTAGGTTTGATTCAAGCCCCGGTTCCATTAATTTTTTATTTGATAATAAAAAGAATAAGAAAAAAGGAAGAGGATGAGCTGTATGATTATCGTGACTACTAATACCGTCCCTGGTAAAGAAATTAAGGAACTGAAGGGACTTGTTAAGGGAAACTGTGTTCAATCGAAGCATATTGGAAAAGATATTCTCGCGGGATTACGGACAATTGTCGGCGGTGAAATTACTGAGTATACAGAAATGATGAAGGAAGCCAGACAAAAAGCAATTGGCAGGATGGTCGATGAAGCGAAAGGAAAAGGGGCGAACGCAATCGTCGCAATGCGTCTGGAAACCTCTGCGATCATGCAAAACACTTGTGAAATCATTGCTTACGGCACGGCAGTTCATGTTGAATGACTTCATGTTTATTTCATATTCTATTGATATAGGTCTTTGAATCAGCTTTTTTTGTAACCCTTATTTTAATGAACTTCCCACTATTCAGTAAATCTTTTTAAATGGGCAGTAGATCCCTAACTGGAATTTTAAATAAACTCAGCGGGACAATGCTACAGGCAACAAGGGAACATTCGGAATTTTATAGAGATTATTATTTACCTTAAGGTTATCGCCAATTGAACTTTTTTAAAACCGTTTCGAATCAATCGGACACCCTTTAATCGGGGGAATAATTTGAATAAAAGATAAAACGCCTGGATTTTTCAAGGCGTTTTATTCTTTTTGTAAAAAGTTCAGTTATGAGAAAAGTGATAGAGCGGGTTTAATTTGAATAGGGAAGTAGATTAATGGGTAGAGGTAATAACTAGTGAACAATGAGTTGACATTGAAAAGATGGGGTGTTGTGTTATGGAGGAAAATGATGAAAATTTGAAACCGAAACTAGCCAGTGAAGCAGTTAATGTGATTGAAAATGTAGCTGGAACATATCCTGGTTATCGTCGTGCGCATGCAAGGGGATATGTGTATGAGGGGGTTTTTACCCCAAACGGAAAAGCGTCCCCATTAACGGTTGCTTCGCATCTTCAGGAGGAAGCTGTGCCAGTGATCATTCGGTTTTCAAATAGCTCGCCCATTCCAAGCCATCCTGATGCCATTTCCCCTATAAAGGGCATGGCCGTGAAGTTTCAATTGCCGAATGGAGAGGTGTCAGATCTTATTACTGTGACCATTCCGCTATTCTTTGCAAAAACACCGGAAGCGTTTGTTGATATTGCGGGCTTTTTCAAATCTGCAAAAGAAGGTTTCCCCAATCTGAAAGAGCTGGCCAAAATCCTGTTGAAATACCCTGAAAGCAAGGCAAGCTTGCAAATGCTTAAAGAAATGCGTTCTCCAGCCAGTTTCTCAACGTGTCAATATTACTCCATTCATGCATTCTATTTCATTAACGCGGAAGGAAAGCGTCAGGCCATTAAGTATGAGTGGGTACCTGATGCCGGCCTTAGTATGCTGGCAAAAAAAGAGGTAGCCGAGCATTCGGCAGAATACTTGAATGAAGAAATGGAAGAGAGGCTCAAGCAAGGTCCGGTGGGCTTTAAGTTGAACATTCAAATAGGAGGGGAAAATGACCCGGCTGACGATCCAACCAAAGCTTGGTCGGAAGATAAACAGGTAATTACGGTCGGCCATTTGGAAATTTCTAATAAATTGGAAGATGCTGAGGATCATCTATTGTTTGATCCAACCAATATTCCTGAAGGAATTGAGTGTTCTGAGGACCCAATCCTGCATTTTCGCCACAGTGCGTATGCCGTTTCGTATGACCGTCGGATAAATAACAAATGATAGGTATCTTGAAAAAGGGAAACTCCTTATTAAAGGATTTTCCCTTTTTTGTAAGTTTACATTTTTCCGGACCTGAAAATGGTGTAAAGCATGAGTAAGAACATCAGGGTTGCAACGACAAATCCAATCTCGATAACCGGTATTTTCCATAGGATCAGTGTTTCCCCGCCTATTGCAGAACCGATAATGAGACCGACCATGATTATGCTGAATGCAAGCAGTATAATACTGAAAGACAGCCGGTTCGAGATTTGATCAAGCTTATGTAAAAAAACTTGAAGTTCGGGAATATTGATATCGAGCCGCAATTTCCCTTTTTTTATGATACCTGTTACTTCCCTGATATCCTTGGGCAGTTCGGCGATGGCTTCGGCAGACTCGATGAATTGATTCCAGGCGTTCTTCGCAATGTTTTTTGGATTGTAGCGTTCCTTAAAAAGCCTTTCCCCAAAAGGTTCAGCTGCTTTCATGATGCTGAAATTCGGATCTAATCCTTCGACAATGGCCTCCATGGTGAGCAGGGCCTTGCCGAGCATCGTGAATTCGGGAGGAATTTGGACTTGGTGCCGATTGGCAACCGTGAACAGGTCATTGACTGCTCCGCCTAAGCTGATTTGGCTCAATGGGATATCATAATATTTATTTCGCAGTTCATCAATATCCCCCCTCAATGGGGTCATATCGATTTCGTCCGTCAGAAGGCCCATATCTGAAAGCGTCTTGATCAATCCATTGGTGCTTCCGCGTTTAAGGTTGATGACAAGCGAGGCGAACTGATACTTCGTTTCTTCCTCCAGTCGTCCCACCATTCCGAAATCCATGAGTGCGACGACGTTTCCTGGCAAAATGATGATATTGCCAGGGTGGGGGTCGCCGTGGTAAAAGCCATCGATCAATATTTGCTGAAGCATGGAATTCGCTAGTCTTTCCGCGATTTTCCGGCGGTCATAACCTTCATCATCAAGCTGTTTATAATGATTGATCTTAATTCCTTGAATGAAATCCATCGTCAGGACCCTTTTTGTGGAATACTCCCAATGGATCCTTGGTACCTTAAACCCTTTATCATCGATGAATTGCTTGGCTATTCTTTCCCCGTTTCGGCCTTCGGAGTTATAATCGAGTTCTGCGCGGAGTGATTTAGCGAATTCATCAATCATTTTTCTGATCTGGTAGCGTCTTGCCCAAGATATCCGAGCTTCCATAAGTCTTGCCAAATCATCGAGAATTTCCAAATCCGTTTCCACTGTCGGCAGAATATCGGGCCGCTGCACTTTGATTGCTACGACTTCCTGTGACGGAAGCCGTGCCGTATGGACCTGCCCAATCGAAGCGGTTGCCAGTGGTTTTTCATGAAATTCCAGAAAAATGTTTTCCAAAGAATCACCCAATTCGGCTTCGACAATTTTGCGAACCCTATCAAATGGAAAGGGGCTGACCTGGTCCTGTAGCTTTTCAAGTTCGCGGACGATTTCGTCCGGAACGAAATCACGCCTCGTACTAGCAATCTGACCAAGTTTAATGAATGTAGGACCCAAGCTTTGTAATATCGTATGCAGCCGCTCTCCAATTGAGCGGAGGTTCAGGTTTTCATCGGGTTGGAGTTTCAATGCCGCTTTGTTCTCGGATAATCCCAGGCGATAGATGAAGTAACCAAAACCATTTTTCAAGAAGGCATTAATGATTTCTTGGTAACGATGTGCGTGTTTCAGTCGCTTGCGAAACATTCAAGTACCTCCTGTCACGATTGTATATTTTGGTTCTGTTTCTCCAAAATTACGATGCGTCGCTCCAATTCCTGAACTTCTTCTTTAGTTGCCAAGTTTAGGCCGTTGAGCGCTTGGTTGACTTTTGCCTTGACGGAATCATCCAGCTGCTTTTGGGCTTGTTCCCCTTTTTCGACCCATTGCTTAATAAGGACTTTGGAGTCTTCTTTGCTGATATCGCCTTTTTTCACAAGAGAGTCCACCGCTTTTTCAATTTGCTCTTTTGTAGCAGCGGCAGCACCTAATCCTAAAGAAAACACATTTTTTAATAAGTCCATTTTTACATTCCTCCAATATAAATTTTTACACTGTAAGAAAGATAATAGCGGATGACTTTCACCCTGGGTTCAATCTTGTTGTTACTATCCATCATACATCACTTTATGGCAGCTACAAAAAAATAAGGGTCCTGATGATTATTGATGATAAGGAAAAGGATTTGTTGATCAGTCAAGGGAAATTGTTTGAAGTGAAGCGAATTGGATATTATGATAGGGAAAAATACGCTGTGAAAGTGGGGATGGAATAATGGGTTTCACTAATAAAACGGTGATTGTAACAGGCGCTTCGAATGGTATAGGGAGAGGCGTGGCAAAAGGATATGCAGAAAGCGGAGCTTCAGTCGTTCTCGCAGATTTGGACGAGCGGGAAGGTCTTCTGTATGTGGAAGAGCTCAAAAGTAATGGTCATGAAGCCATGTTCGTTAAAACGGATGTTCGTAAGGAAGCAGACATCCGACATTTGATGGATGTAACTCTAAAAACATATAAGACCATTGATATATTAATCAATAATGCGGGAAAGGCATCATTCAAATCGCTTTATGATCTGACGATTGAGGAATGGGACGATATGATGAATACGAATTTGCGAAGTGTTTTCCTTTGTTCCCGGGCGGCGGCAGAATCAATGCGAAAAAATGAAACGGGGGGTGCAATCATCAATTTAGCATCAACTAGAGCAATAATGTCTGAGCCGGATTCAGAATCCTATGCAGCGACAAAAGGTGGGATCAAAGCACTGACACATGCACTTGCTGCTTCTTTAGGCAGCGAGAAAATTACGGTCAATTCGATTTCTCCGGGGTGGATTGAAACGGGTGATTATGAATCGCTGAGGGATAAAGATCATCAACAGCATTTTTCCAATCGGGTTGGCAAACCGGAAGATATTGCAAGGGCCTGTCTTTATTTGACGGCAACGGAAAATGATTTCGTTACGGGTGCGGATCTTATCGTCGATGGAGGTATGACAAGAAAAATGATATACGAGGAGTAACCTCATTTTTTTCGATAAAGATATTGCAATTCAGTTCCGAGCTCACGGTTTAGCAGCTGTTCCATTTCTTCTAGCTCTTTTATGCCGATAGGGGCATCGGCAGCTGTCCAGTGAACGTTATAAACAAAATAGTAATCTCTTATTTTTCGGAAAATAACAGGAGAATTCGGGAATTGATCAAAAATTGCCCTGATATTATAGCGTCTCATGTAAGACCACTTAACAAGCTGCATCTAGCTATCCATCCTTTTCAAAAGAGATCAATGACTGCCATGATGGGGCAGCCATTGGTCCGGTTCTTATTTATCGTTGAATAAATTGAATAAGCCTTTAGCTACGCTGCCTTCTTCGGATGATCCTCCATTTTGCGGCGCTGCAGCAAATACACGGCTGGCAAGCCGGCTGAATGGCAAAGATTGCACCCAAACGGTTCCGGGTCCTTTTAATGTTGCAAAGAATAAACCTTCGCCTCCGAATAAAGCGGTTTTCACGCCTTTTACAGTTTCAATATTATAATCTACCCCGCTGGTCATTGCTACCAAACATCCTGTATCCACACGTAAGATCTCTCCTGCAGCCAATTCTTTTTTATGGATCGTGCCACCGGCATGAACGAAGGTCATTCCATCCCCTTCTAGTTTTTGCATGATGAAGCCTTCACCGCCAAAGAAGCCTGCCCCTATTTTTCTCTGAAACTCTATTCCGACCGAAACGCCTTTTGCTGCCGCCAGGAAAGCGTCTTTTTGACAAATGATTTTCCCGCCGAGCTCGCTTAAATCCATCGGAATGATTTTACCTGGATAAGGCGAGGCGAATGAAACGTGTTTTTTATCTCGTCCTTCATTCGTAAAAGCCGTCATGAAAAGACTCTCACCAGTAAGGAGCCGTTTCCCGGCACCGAATAGCTTACCCATCATTCCGCTGCCACCATTTGAAGACCCATCACCAAAGATGGTTTCCATCTTGATTTGATCTTCCATCATCATTAAACTTCCAGCTTCGGCAATCACGGTTTCCTGAGGATCCAATTCCACTTCAACAAACTGCATGTCATCTCCATATAACTTAAAATCTATTTCATGATTATTCAATTTCCATTCCTCCTATCGACCTTAATTTCATTGTAAAAGATAAACTCTTAACCTGCCAATATTTTTCAATTTTTCAGCCGTAATTTATATATTTTTTGTTTTCACGGATATATCCTAGTAAAATGAAGAAAGAAAAAAACAGCATGACACTTAAGCTGAAATGAATCTTAAGTGTAGGAGGAGACAACCATGGAGACCTACATATTATCATTGGATCAGGGAACGACTAGTTCCCGGGCCATTTTATTTAATAAAAGCGGGGAAGTTTTGCATATTGCCCAAAAGGAGTTCACCCAATATTTCCCCAATCCAGGATGGGTGGAGCACAATGCCAATGAAATTTGGGGTTCCATTTTATCGGTAATCGCTTCCTGTCTATCGGAAATGAATGTAAAGCCGGAACAGATTGCTGGGATCGGCATCACGAATCAACGGGAGACGACCGTGGTATGGGATAAGGAAACAGGCCAGCCGATACATCATGCCATCGTCTGGCAATCCCGACAGACAAGCGAAATTTGCGCGCAATTGAAGGATGAGGGTCTTGATGACTTATTTTTACGGAAAACCGGTTTGTTGATTGATGCTTATTTTTCCGGTACTAAGGTGAAGTGGATTCTCGACCATGTTGATGGGGCGCGGGAAAAAGCTGAAAACGGGGACTTATTGTTTGGTACGATCGATACATGGCTGATATGGAAACTTTCGGGTGGTAAAGCACATGTGACCGATTATTCGAATGCGTCAAGGACGCTGATGTATAACATTCATGATTTGAAGTGGGACGAAGAGCTACTGGAAATTCTTCAAGTTCCGCAATCGATGCTGCCGGATGTTCGTTCTTCATCGGAGATATACGGGAAAACAGCGCCACACCATTTCTTTGGCCACGAAATCCCGATTGCCGGAGCAGCTGGAGATCAACAGGCAGCTTTGTTCGGCCAAGAATGCTTTGAAAAAGGAATGGCTAAGAATACGTACGGCACCGGATGCTTTATGCTGATGAATACAGGAGAAAAGGCAGTGAAATCAGAGCATGGTCTGTTGACCACGATTGCATGGGGGCTGAACGGAAAAGTCGAATATGCATTGGAAGGCAGTATTTTTGTTGCAGGTTCGGCAATACAATGGTTAAGGGACGGATTGAAACTCTTGCATGACCCGAAAGACAGTGAAAAGTATGCTTTGCGGGTCACTTCAGCTGATGGCGTCTATGTAGTCCCCGCATTTGTCGGATTAGGTACCCCTTATTGGGATAGTGATGTCAGGGGAGCTGTATTCGGTCTAACAAGGGGGACATCGAAGGAGCATTTTGTCCGGGCAACATTGGAAGCATTGGCCTACCAGACAAAAGATGTCCTTAGCGCGATGGAAGTCGATTCAGGGATTAACTTGAAGGCATTGAGGGTCGATGGCGGGGTTGTCAAAAACAACTTTTTGATGGAATTTCAAAGCGGCCTCTTGAATGTACCAGTCGAAAGACCGGTTATTAGTGAAACGACAGCGTTAGGTGCAGCATATTTAGCTGGGCTTGCAGTAGGATATTGGGAAAGTCAGGAAGAGATTTCAAAGCTATGGGCAGTCGATAAGAAATTCGAACCAGAGATGGAAGAACAGGAACGGAAGGGTTTATATAATGGCTGGAAAAAGGCAGTTCAGGCGGCAAGGGTTTTTAAATAAGTTAGTAAGGGTATTAATAGAAGAGAGATAAATGCAGAACGTCCAAATTAAAAAAGGGGTGGTAATATGTTAGTTAAGGATTTCATGATAAAGGAAGTCTATGTAGCCCGTCCTGATTTTACATTAAAGGAAATTCTGCGAATCTTAATCGAAAATAAAGTGGGCGGTGTCCCGGTCGTGGATGAACATGATAAGCTATTGGGAATGGTGACGGACGGGGATATCCTTCGTTATTTGACACCTGCCGAGGAAGCCATCATGGGGTATTTCACATACATTACGGTTCTTCCTGGTGAAGAATTGGATGAAAAGGTTACATCCAAGATGAATGATAAAGTCTCACAAATCGTTAAAAATAAAAGAATTACAAAGCTATCCCCCGAAGATCCGTTAGATGAATTGATAAAGGTACTTTCCAAGCATCATTTCAAGAAAATCCCCGTCGTGGATAAAAATGATAAAGTCGTCGGCATCATCAGCAGGGGAGATGCACTTAGGGCCCTATATAAGGAATTCGTTCAAAAGCTGGAATAAATGGAGCATCAAAAAAGGCATGCTCGTAATCGAGCAGGCCTTTTTGTAATTATCATTGAGTGCTTTCTACTGCCTTATCGGCCTCAGATTCACCTTTTGCTCTTTTTTCCTTCAATTTAAAGTAGGCGTCCATTACGTCCCGCCCGATACGTTTGTTAATATCATCAGAGGGCTTGCCTTGATACACCCATGGCACGACAACAGAAAATGCCACTTCCGGATTATTGTGAGGTGCATAACCTACAAGAGTCAAATTTATGGTTTCCAAGGGTTTACTATATTGATTTCTCCGCGGTCCGTCGTAAAAGGCCTCGGCAGTACCCGTTTTTGCTGCCGCACGGTAAGACTTCCCGCCGAAATATTTATATGCCGTCCCGCCTGGCTCCTGGGCAACCTGCCTGAATCCTTCCTGGACACGCTGCATCCAAACGTCTTTCCCGCCTAAATCGTTTAACACTTTGGGACTCATTGTTTTAAAGACGCTGCCCAATTCATTGTGTTCGTTGGATGGATTCCTGATTTCCCTGACCATATGTGGCTCAAGCCTTTTTCCGCCGTTTGCAATCGTCGAAACGTACTGTGCCAATTGCATGGGGGTATATGTATCATACTGGCCAATCGATAAATCCAGCAGCAATCCATCTGTAGACATGTCGACGCCTTTAAACCCGACGGATTCGTTTGGCAGGTCGATGCCGGTACGGACACCCAAGCCGAATTGGGCATAATGATTCCGCATGATGGAATAAGCTTCCCGGTTGATCCCTAACGGTCGATGAGGGATATAATGCCCGCCGGCAATTCTGATCGCCGTCATGAACATATAGACATTCGACGATTTCTTTAACGCGGAGACATCGGTTACATAACCCAAATCACTATAAGATCCTTTCTTAGGAGCTCCTGCTAAAAGGAGTTTCCTGTCAAAAAAAGCTGACCCTGGTGAGATGGCTCCAGTCTGAAAGCCCGTGTAGACCGTAGCCCCTTTAACAGATGACCCCATCGTATAGGAGGTAGTAATGTTTCCAAGGGCGAAATCTTTCATTTCGGTTAAGCCTGTTTCACTGTTACGTCCGTATTGCCTACCGGCCATCGTAAGCACTTCACCTGTATTCGGGTCCATTAAAACGACGAAGGCACGATCCAATAAGTAGGTATTTCCCCTAGCTTTAGTTCTGCGTAATTCGCTCTCGATGATTTTTTCAACCTTTTGCTGCAGCTCCATATCAATTGTCAGGATTAAGTCTTTTCCGCTTTGCCCTTCAGTGAGGGTATTCGTTTTGATGACTTCCCCTTTGCTCAGCACATTTTCAGTCCGCGTCTTTTGACCGCGCAGAACATCTTCATATTGTTTTTCGATATAACTTTTTCCGACCCGGTCATTCCTGGTATAGTCGCGTGCCAGATAATAGTCAATATTTTCACTGGGAATGCCTTCTTCGGAAGAAGAGACTTTGCCTAGAACCGACCGGAGGGTCTCGTCATACTTATATGTCCTTTCCCAATCCGTCGTTACATCCACGCCGGGCATTTCATCCAAATGTTCACTAACCCTGGCGAATTCTTTTGTGGTGACATCTTTATTCTTCACGATTGACGGTGCGAGGGCATAGCCACTATTGAATTCCCGGAAGATGGCGATCACTTCCAACTCATCCTTGGTGAATTTCTTGATATTTTCATCGGTTACCCGTTCCATTTGAAGTTTGTATAAATCTTTTTGCTCCAGTTTCTTTTCGATTACTTTCTTCCTCTCGGCTTTGGTAATCAAGGCTTCGGCTTCTTTTGGATGTTTTAAAATCCAAAAATCCTTTTTATCCGGCAGTGTTACCTTTTTTGTATCTTTTTCTATCAAGGTAGCAAGGACCTCCGCCGTCTTCACCATATCGGCCGCTTTCGTATTCGGGTATTTCGTATAAGTGATGGCGTTCCGCGGCTCATTATCAACGACCGGATTCAAGTTGCGGTCATACATCTTACCACGGGGAACGGGGGTATTGGCCACATCGTTTTCAGTTCGGTCGACTTCGCGAAGGTAATCATCCCCATACACGATTTGGACGATGCCAAGCCGGATTATTAAGCTTGAAAATAAAATGAATATTAAAAAGAACATAAAGTTCAGTCGGAAAGGAATTGGGGTTTTTTTCTTTTTTTCTTTGGCCATGATTAACATTCCTTTCTAGTAAAAGTAAAAAATAAGAAAATTCCTATCTCCAATGATATATAAAATTAACTTATTTTTCTATGCTTTATCCGTAAATTTATCTATATTTCCAAAAGATTGTTTAAGAGTTATAAAATTCCTAGTAGTCTCGCAATTGGGAAAATTGATTTAAATTTATATGACAAATGATTTGGGTGGGGTTCTAATAGATAAATAGTGGGTGAAGCAGCACGGCGGCAATCAAGAGGAGAGATGCTTTATAGAGTTGCTCATGTGAAAAAGGGATGCTCAAATCAAAGTACTTGGAGAGATGGTCATGGTAAATGAACGATCAATGACTTTAAACCTTCGAGAATTCATTCACAATGCCTTAAGTACCATGATTTTTTATTCAAGCATTAATTTGCTTCAGATTTCCTAACGGGAGTTAGAGTCGCCACACTGATAATCTCTTTGAAATATCCGCATAGCTCAAGCCATTTTTCCGGGTAAATATAGATGAAACGTTCAATCGTTTCTATAGAGTGAAGTATCAGGCAATCGATTTGATCCGTTTTTCGCTTCTGCAAATTGAATAGAAGCTCATGCGGGATGGTGTAATAAGGATGGATTTGATACGGATTAAGTATGACCGGGGAAATATTCATTTCGTCCCTATACTTGTCCGTCATGATCTTTTGGATTGTAAAGCTTTCGTTAGTATGTAAATCCCCGAATCTGTAGTTTGGATTCAATAGTACAATGCCTCTCATTTGAATCACCCATTCTTTTTGCTAACCATTCTTGCCAAATGGAGGATGGGATATTCAAAGTAAGAGGCCTGATGCTAGAAAATGGCTTTCATTCCGTTAAGGGTCTTGAGCTGCTTGACATTTTCGAGCACCTTGTTGGTCAAGTCCACCTTTTTAGTAATCGGTGAGCTTCGTAAATCTTCTATGAAGCTTTCATTCGAGAACCAATCAATGGAAGGGAGAGGAAAGACTATTTGATCTGCCCATGCATCATGAAGAGTGGGGCTGTAGACTTTAGCATCTTTTGCCGTGGTTGGGTCTGAGGTATATATTTTTTTCCAGTAATCCTCTCTGGAACCCGTGTGTGGGACCTCTTTTGTAAATTGGCTAACACCGCGAAAAACAACCGGATGCTGAAAAAGAAGCCCATATAAGAATTTTCCCGTTTCTATACGCTGTTTCGGATCGGCAAAGCGCTCAACGGTCAGGCCTGTCAAGGAATGGAGTCCGTCTTGCATGTTTTCGTAAGGGAAGATCACATTCATGAAGCCTAAGTATTCCTGAAGCTGAAAATCAAGCCTTCGGAGGATTTCACCATGGCGGGTACGTTTTAGTACCCTTTCCTGAAGCATTCTTTGTTCATTAATGATGAGGGATGTTGTCAAAAGGGGTGAATGTGGTTCTTCGATGAAAGATTCCCAAATCGGGGCCATGAATCTTGAAATGCGGAATACCTGTAAGTATTTCCTTATTGGAAGTGCTTTTTGTTTAGAAAGTTCATATAAAAGGAGCTGGGGGAAGGCATCGGCAAATATGGCCGAATTGGCGCGCTCAAGGAACAGGAAAAATTTCTGCCGTTCCGCTTTGTCAATAAGATGGGTCATGGATGAACTTTTCAAGTCAGTCATATGGTATCCTCCATTCCTCGAAACCATATGTGCTAAAAAGGCCCAATGGACCTCTGGATTACGATTGTAAAAGGCGAGATATGCTTGTGTTCTTGTGATATTGTTCCTGTTCAAGGCAGCCGTTTCGGTACGAATGCTTTTTACAAGGGCGGTTTCCTCCGGAAAAAAAACTTTTGACTCATCCAAAGGCTGAAATAGCTCTTTTTGTAAATGGGATTTTAGCGTGTCATATCTTTCAGCATCGATGATGGGCTTGGTTTTGACAGGGTTTTTGCCTAACAGCTTCTGCACATATTGGGAGAACATACAATCACCACGAATGTTTTTCGATCATTATATGCAGAGCCGTCAAGAAAGGGGCGTTACATTTGCAACGCCCTTGATGGTTTTCTTTTGTCATCAGTTATTTTTCTTCTTCTTTTCCCTGTACAATAAAATATAATAAACTATCCAGAAAAGTATCACAGGAATGAAGGATAACGGTCTATATTGGACCGGTACGGCAAATAAGATGAAAATGGATGAAAGTAAAAAGGGAACCGCCAGGAGTATATATTTTCTCCAGTGCATATGCTGAACCTCCTTAGGTAAACGTCATTCTTATAAGAATAAAGGATTATCCATCAATAATCTAGAAAAGTCACAATTGACAAAAATATACACACGTAGTAATCTTTAAATATAAGTTAAAAATTACCATTAATCAATGTAAAGGAGGCGAACGTCATGACTAAATCAGTTAAGCATATGGATGTTACAACCGAATATCATACGTCCGCCTGCCCTGAGGCTTTGTCGTTCTAGACAAAGGATTGAGAACGTGTTCATTCATCATTTTAAGCGCAGGTTGTGGAATTTTCGCGGCCTGCGCTTTTATATGTGTTCTTACACATCTAAAAAAGCTTCCGCTAATTGGCGGAGGCTTTTTGGCATTTGGGATTCAGGTGCAATAGCATCCTTTCCATATAAAAGATAGGAGGAATTTTAAATGAGACAAAAGAAATTGGGAATCTTACTGCACCCCGGAGATCCAGAAAGCGGTTAGCGAAGGGAAAGGTTTGAACAAAAGGGAGGGGAATTCATGTTTGCGATTTTTAAAAAGCTGTCCTGGTTCTTTAAAGAACAGTGGCGGCGTTATACCTTGGCCATTTTATTCCTATGTCTAGTGAATATCTTGGAGGTCATCCCGCCAAAATTAGTCGGGAATGCCATCGATGATATGAACAGTGGAAGCATGACGCAGGAAGATGTCATGAAATACGTTATTTATTTGCTCCTGGTACTGAGCGGCAGCTACCTATTTGGGTACTTATGGAGTTATCTGTTATTCGGCGGCGGAAACTTGGCCGAACGAAAACTAAGGTCCGGATTTATGGGCCATTTGCTGAAAATGACGCCGACTTTTTATGAAAAAAACCGTACAGGGGATTTAATGGCAAGGGCAACCAATGATTTAAAGGCAATATCCCTCACAGCTGGTTTCGGGATATTGACGCTCGTTGATGCGGTGCTGTTCACCATTACAGTTGTGGTCATGATGGGAGCCACCATCAGCTGGCAGTTGACGATTGCGGCGGTGCTTCCACTTCCGATCATGGCAGTGATGATGCAAATCTACGTGAAAAAAATTTACAAACGTTTTACTGATGCACAAGCTGCCTTTGGTACTTTAAATGACAAGGTCCTGGAATCCATTTCAGGTATCCGTGTCATCCGGGCTTATGTCCAGGAACGGGAGGATGAAAAACGATTTGATGAAATGACGGAGGATGTATATCGCAAAAATCTCGCCGTGGCAAGAATCGACGCCCTCTTTGATCCAACGATCAGCATTATAATCGGAATCAGTTATTTAATCGGTTTGGGCTATGGGGCTTATCTTGTTTTTCAACAGGCCATAACTCTTGGCGGACTGGTTTCGTTCAATGTTTACCTAGGCATGTTAATTTGGCCGATGATCGCGGTGGGTGAACTGATCAATGTCATGCAAAGGGGAAATGCTTCGCTGGATCGTGTTCAAGATACCCTTTCATATGAAGCGGATGTGAAGAACCCATTGGGTTTGGAGAGTATTCCTAATCCGGAAAATATCGAATTCAATCAAGTGTTTTTTACATACCCTTCCTCTTCAGTAGTCAATCTATCCAATATTTCCGTACAGCTTGGGCGTGGTCAAACATTGGGTATCGTCGGGAAAACAGGAAGTGGAAAAACGACATTCGTGAAGCAATTGCTACGGGAATATCCTTTAGGAACAGGAGAAATTGCTTTTGCAGGAATTCCGTTGGAGCAACTGGATCTGGAAGATATTCGTAACTGGATCGGTTACGTTCCACAGGACCATTTTTTATTCTCGAAGTCTGTTAGGGAAAATATCTTATTCGGTAAAATGGATGCAACTGAAGATGAACTGGCTGAAGCTATCCGGCTTGCGGATTTTGAGAAGGACTTAATGATGCTGCCCAACCGTCTTGAGACACTCGTCGGTGAGAAAGGTGTCGCTCTATCTGGAGGGCAAAAGCAGAGGATCTCGATTGCCAGGGCACTGATCAAAAATCCAGAAATCCTTATATTGGATGATTCCTTATCCGCTGTAGATGCGAAAACGGAAACGACCATCATCGAAAACATTCAAAATGAACGGGCAGGGAAAACGACCATCATCACAACACATCGCTTATCAGCCGTTCAGCACGCGGATAGGATTATCGTGTTGGACAGTGGAGAGATCATCGAAGAGGGGACTCACGGAGATTTACTGCAGAATAATGGCTGGTATAGGGAGCAATACGATCGACAGCAGGTTGACCAAGGGACGGAGGTGAAGGCATGAAGGTCGTAAAGAAACTTTTTAATTATGCTGCACTATATAAAAAATTAATCATTGGCGCCCTGATCATGCTGGCACTTTCGGTAGCCGCCGATTTGACGGGTCCATTCGTTGCCAAGAAAATCATCGATTCTCATATCCTTGGGATCGAATCCTCCTGGTATGAAACGGTTAAAGGAAAAGATGCTGTTAAGTATGATGAAAATTGGTATAAACGGGCCGATTACTTTAATGAAGGTGAGAAGAAAGGCAGGGAAGTCCGCGTTTTGCAGGTTGGCAATCAATTTGTCTTCGTAGATGAAGCCGTGCCTATGGATGGCCGAAGAAGCTTGGAGAACCAATCGTTGATCATCAAGAAAGACGGGGAAGAGCAACGGGTGCAAGCGGTTAAATTGACGAGTCAGGAAGTGATGCGGTTTTATCAACCGGAAATTCCGCGGATCTTTAAGCTTGTGGCTTTTTATTTTGGCCTTGTCATCATTTCCTCCATTTTTCAATATGGGCAGAGTTTTTATTTGCAGAAAGCGGCAAACCGAATCATTCAAAAGATGCGAAATGATATTTTTACGCATATTTCCCGTTTACCGATACGCTATTTCGATAATATGCCAGCGGGAAAAGTGGTAGCCAGGGTCACTAATGATACGGAAGCGATCCGGGAATTATATGTAACGGTGCTCGCCAACTTCTTCTCGAGCACGATTAATATCTTCGGCGTTCTGATTGCTTTGTACATTCTGGATGCACGTGTCGGTACCATTGGCCTTTTACTCATTCCGATCATCGTTATCTGGACGACGGTATACCGTAAATTCGCCTCAAAATATAATCACATCATTCGGGAACGGGTCAGCGATATTAATGGGATGATCAATGAATCCATTTCTGGAATGAGCATCATTCAGGCATTTGGACGTGAAAAGGAGACGAAGCAATCTTTTGAAAATTTGAACCAGGAGCACTATTCCTATCAAAATAAAATGCTCCATTTGAATTCGTTGACAGGTGGAAACTTAATTGGTGTCATTAAAGTTCTGGCGCTAGTGGCATTCGTCTGGTATTTCGGGGGGATTTCCCTTACAGCGAGTTCAGCCATTTCTTTAGGGATGATGTATGCAATTGTTGATTTGATCAGCCGCCTGCTTCATCCGCTTCACGGAATCGTCAATCAGTTCGCTAACCTAGAACAGGCACTTGTTGCAGGGGAGCGGGCATTCAGTTTATTGGATGAGCAGGGATTGGCAGTAAGTGATGAAAACATATCCAGATACAAAGGAAACGTGCAATTCGAAAATGTTTCTTTTGGCTATAAGGATAATGAATATGTGTTAAGGGACATTTCCTTCTCAGCTAAGCAAGGGGAAACGATCGCTTTAGTTGGCCATACTGGATCAGGAAAAAGTTCCATAATGAATTTATTGTTCCGTTTTTATGACAGTAGTGAAGGGCAAATCAAAATTGACGGAAGAAATATTTTGGATATTCCCCATCAAACGCTTAGGGAGCATATGGGAATCGTCCTCCAGGATCCCTATTTATTTACTGGCACCATCGCTTCCAATATCAGTCTGAATCATAAAGGCATCACAAGGGAAATGGTTGAAAAATCATTAAGGGATGTAGGGGGCGACAAAGTGCTGAAGCATCTTCCTTTAGGGCTAGATGAACCTGTGATTGAAAAAGGAGGAACGTTGTCTTCTGGACAGCGGCAGCTAATCTCTTTTGCACGTGCTCTTGCATTCAATCCGGCGATATTTATTTTGGATGAAGCGACGGCAAGCATCGACACAGAAACCGAGGCAATTATCCAGAAGGGAATGGAAGTGCTGAAAAAAGGGAGAACGACCTTCATCATTGCACATAGACTCTCCACGATTAAAAATGCCGACCAAATTCTGGTACTGGATAAAGGTCGGATTGCTGAGCAAGGTACACATGAAGAATTAATGGAACTAAAAGGGAAGTACTATCAAATGTATGAGCTGCAGGCTGGGCCGCATAAAGGGATGGCCGGTTGAAATACAATTGAATAAGTAAGGATAATCAAGATTAAACTATTAATGAAGGTGCCGTTATTGGCACCTTCAAGCACAATGCTTGATAATAGTAATCATTACGCTTAACATATACCTATACTAACGATGAGGTGATAATAGTGAAACAAGAAATTCATCCCGATTATCGACAAGTAGTATTCATGGATACCAACAGCGGTTATAAATTCTTGACAGGTTCCACGAAAACATCCAATGAAACGATCGAATGGGAAGACGGCCAAACGTATCCATTATTAAAAGTGGAGATCAGTTCAGATACGCACCCTTTTTATACTGGAAAGCAGAAGTTTGCTGAAAAAGGCGGACGAGTGGATCGCTTCCTGGATAAATATAATATGAAGAAATGAGAGTAAGGCCGTCGGGAAATCGTTGGCCTTTTTTTATGGATGGGTTTAACAAGAATTAAAATGATGCAAACAAAAAGGGTGCCCATAAATATGGGGCACCCATCCTTTTTTCATTTCGCAGCAATTGCTTCGCCTTTTGCAATATTTACAAGGGCCGCATCGAAGTCCTTGATTAAATCGTCCGGATTTTCAAGTCCGACAGAGAGACGAAGCAAGCTGTTCGTGATGCCCCGCTTTTCCCTTTCATCAGCAGGCATGGCAGCGTGGGACATTTTGGCCGGGTAGGATAATATCGATTCGACAGCTCCAAGGCTTACGGCAAAAACAGGAAGCTCGACAGAGTTCACGAAAGAGCGGAAGACTTCTTCGCTTTCCAATTCAAATGATAGGACCGCCCCGGCTCCAAGTGACTGGCCTTCCTGGATGGCGTGCTGTGGATGATCTGCTAGGCCGGGATAATACACTTTTTTAACCAAGGGCTGCTTCTTTAAGTAGGCGGCAATCTTTTCTGCCCCTTTTTGGGAGTGCTCCATTCTAACGGACAAGGTCTTCAGACCTCTCATTACTAGCCAGGCGTCCTGGACACCAAGAACCGCTCCAAAGGAGTTTTGGAGGGAACCGAGTCTTACTGCCAATTCAGGATCTTTCACTACAGCAAGTCCAGCTACCACATCACTATGTCCGGATAAAAACTTCGTCGCGCTATGAAGGACAACATCAGCGCCCAGATTCAGTGGTTTCTGTAATGCTGGCGTCAAGAATGTATTATCAACAAAACTTAAGGCCCCGGCTGTTTTTGCGATATCACATACGGCTTTAATATCGGTCACTTTAAGTAATGGATTTGAAGGCGTTTCGATGTATATGGCACTCGTATTTGGCTTAATGGCCGCTTTGACGCTTTCAAGGTCCGTCATGTCAACGAAAGTATGCTCAATATTGAAACGTGTCAAAACACTTGTGACCATCCTGAACGTTCCGCCATACACATCTTCGGAAATGACGATATGGTCTCCGGCAGACAACAGTAGGAAAGCTGTTGAAATGGCTGCCATTCCTGATGAAAAGGCAAAACCGTGTGTACCTTCCTCAAGTTCGGCAATGATATCTTCCAGCGCTTCGCGAGTTGGGTTCCCGCTTCTGCTGTAATCATATTTACCGAATTGATCGATATCGGATTGATGGAAAGTGGAAGCGTGCTGAATGGGGACGCTCACACCGCCTGTTGCCGAATCGAATTTATGTTGATTATGGAGTAATTTGGTTTCAAAGCTAAAATCATGATCGGTCATCGTAGTGCCTCCCTTTTTACGTGTGCGAATGCTTGCTGTAAATCCTGAATCAAATCGTCGCTGTCCTCAATGCCGACGGAGAAGCGAAGCAGGCGATTACAAACCCCATTGGCCGTTCTGACTTCAAGCGGTATATCGGCATGTGTTTGTGTAGCAGGATAGGTGATGAAGCTTTCGACCCCTCCAAGGCTTTCTGCAAACGAAATTAATGAGAGTGATTGTAAAAATGGGTTGACCGCCGCTTCTTCAATGATGCGGAAGGAAATCATGCCGCCCCTACCGGGATACAATACGTCCGTAACACAATCATGTTCCGACAAGTAATCTACAAGTACCTTTGCATTCTTTTCATGACGATCCATCCGCAATGCCAGGGTTTTCATTCCGCGCATCAACAGCCAAGAATCAAAGGGGCTCAAGACAGCACCAGTACCATTATGATGGAAGGCAAGTGCATCACATAATTCCGCGCCGCTGGCCACGATCAGTCCGGCGAGCACATCATTATGACCACCGAGATACTTGGTAGCACTGTGAATCACAATATCCGCTCCAAGCAGGATGGGTTGTTGAATAAGAGGCGTGTAAAAAGTATTATCAACGATTAACAATAAATCAAATCGTTTGGCCAATGCGGCAACGGCGCTAATATCCGTTTGCTGCATAAGAGGGTTAGTGGGAGTTTCAATGAAGATGGCTTTCGTGTGAGGAGTGATGGCTTTTTCGATATCCTCCAAACAACAAGTGTTCACATAGTCACACTGCAACCCCCATTTCTTAAAACCTTGTTCTAACAGACGATATGTACCCCCATAAAGATCTTCGCTGACAATCCATGCATCACCTGATTTAAATAAGGCCAGTATAGTAGAAATGGCTGCCATTCCTGAACTGCAGGCATATCCTTGGTCGCCTTTTTCCAGATCGGCGATGGATCGTTCCAATAGTTGGCGTGTAGGATTACCTGTCCTTGTGTAATCGAATCCAGTCGATTGACCGATTCCTTCGTGGCGAAAAGCAGTTGAAAAGTATACCGGCGGATTGACTGTTCCTGTCGCCGTTTCGCTGCGATTTCCTAATTGAGCAAGATATGTTTCAGTTTTGTACATAGTTTTCACTGCTCCTTTGAGTTATATAAAATAAAAAAAGTCTTCTTTAAGAAGAAGACTTTGATTAAGTAGGGACGAGTCATTCTTCTTATCTTCCAAGTTCACAAACTTGTGGAATTAGCACCTTTTCATTGGTTTGAAACAAATGAAGGTTGCTGAGGTGTCATCGGGCCATTCCCTATACCTCTCTCGATAAGAGTTTAGATTATTCAATTTCTTTTGAATTTACTATAAATACAAAATACTGTCAAGAACAAGTTTGATGGATTTTGCTTCGATGTTCATGACTAGGTCTATTGGAGCCTAGCGGTGTCAACACTTTACGTGTCTAAAAAAGAATATCCGGAATTTTCATGTGGTCAAGGATAATCCTGAATGATCCTGTTGAATTAATTGAATTTTTCAGAAAAAGGGGAGGCTTGGCCGGATATTTTTGCTTTAAAATAATAAAGTTTGTACAATGTAAGGAGAGAGAATAATACGACATTATTCATTTCATATACTTAAGGTCTTCGATGAATAGTGCAAACATAGGAGGAGAACACATGGATTACAGAATCGAACGAGATACGATGGGTGAAGTGAAAGTTCCTGCCGATAAATATTGGGGAGCACAGACCGAGAGAAGCCGTAACAATTTCAAAATTGGTAATGAAAAAATGCCGATTGAATTGGTTCGTGCATTTGCATACGTTAAACAAGCTGCGGCAAAGGTGAACTATGATCTCGGTGATCTTTCGGAAGTTAAAAAGAATGCCATCGTTAAGATTTGCGGCGAAATCCTTGAAGGTACGCTTGATGAACATTTCCCGCTTGTAGTTTGGCAAACGGGAAGCGGGACGCAAAGTAATATGAACGTGAATGAAGTGGTCGCTAACAAAGGGAATGAATGGTTAAAAGAAAATGGTGAATCGGAAACACTTCACCCGAATGATGATGTAAACAAGGCACAAAGCTCCAATGATACTTTCCCGACCGCCATGCATATTGCAGCCTTTATGGAGGTCGCTGAAAAGTTGGTTCCTGCCATCAAAGAACTTCGTGATACATTCGATTCAAAAGAAAAAGAGTTTTGGGATGTCGTGAAGATTGGCCGGACGCATCTTCAAGATGCAACACCACTGACATTAGGACAAGAAATTTCTGGCTGGAAAGCGATGCTTGATAAAGATTTAGCGATGATTGAGGAAAGCAGCCAAAAATTATTGAACCTGGCTCTAGGCGGAACGGCTGTAGGAACAGGAATCAATACAAAAAAAGAATTCCCGGGACTTTCAGCAAAACAAATTGCAGCGGATACAGGACATCCTTTCGTCACATCGGATAATAAGTTCCATGCATTGACAAGCCATAACGAAATCGTTTATGCACACGGTGCTTTGAAAGCATTGGCAGCAGATTTAATGAAAATTGCAAACGATGTCAGATGGCTGGCAAGTGGCCCTAGAAGCGGAATCGGCGAAATAGCCATTCCTGAAAATGAGCCAGGCAGTTCCATCATGCCGGGTAAAGTCAATCCAACACAGAGTGAAGCGCTTACCATGATTGCGACACAAATCGTGGGTAACGATGCTACAATTGGATTTGCAGCAAGCCAAGGTAACTTTGAATTGAACGTATTCAAACCAGTCATCATCTATAACTTCCTTCAAACAGTGAAATTATTGACGGAAGGCATACACTCTTTTAACATTAATTGTGCGGTTGGCATCACTGCAAATGAAGATAAGATCAAAGAAAATGTAGATCGCTCCCTTATGTTGGTAACAGCATTGAACCCGCATATTGGTTATGAAAAAGCAGCCAAGATCGCCAAAACTGCATTCAAGGACAACTCTACCTTAAAAGAAGCGGCATTGAAATTGGAGTTCCTCACGGAAGATGAATTCAAAGCATGGGTCGATCCCGCTAACATGGTTAATAAATAATTCCATAGGAGTGCCCTCCCGCCGGTATTAGGGAGGGTGTTTCCATGTGTTAAAATAATGAAAGCAACAAATACTGAGATCATAAGTATCGGGAACAGGAGGAATAACAATGTCTTTATGCCCGCTTTGCAACGGTCTAAGAAAAATTCATGTAAATTGCCCGGAATGCAGCAGCAATCTTGAGGATAAAGGGAAATTCATGGATTACGCTGATGATTACAGTGCTTATATGGATATCGACACACTTAAGCTGAACGACGGATACCCCCAATCCCTTCAAAAAGGCCAGTGCCCGCATCTTATGAAATGCTCTGAATGCGGACATGATGAAGTGGTATTGGTCCAGGAATAGATTTGACCCTTATTTAATATTTGAATAAATGAAAAAAAGACCCATTCATGAACGGGTCTTTTTACGTTTAATTGGCAGATAACTTCATGCTTTCCTGCATTTGTTCGTCCTCTTCAACTAAAATGCGATGTTCGGTCCCTTTATCAAAAAAGTGTGCTTTATTCATGTCAAGGGCTAGTTTGATGTTCTCGCCTGCCTGGATAATATTCTTGGCATCTACCCGTGCGACGAAGTCCTGCCCCTCTAATGTGGAGTAAAGCATGATCTCCGCGCCCATGAGTTCGGCTACATCAATTTGGGTTGTGAATATACTGTTGGGGGACTCCGTGAAGCAATCTCCTTCGTTATGGAAATCCTCCGGACGGATGCCAAAGATCATTTCTTTTCCGACATATCCTTGATCACGCAGCATTCTCATCTTCAATTCGGGTATTTCAAACGTTTGTTCACCAATTTTAAACATGCCTTCTTTTAATGTTCCGGTAAAGAAGTTCATGGCAGGCGATCCGATGAAGCCGCCGACGAAAACGTTTATGGGTTTCTCGTAAACGTCTTTTGGGGCACCGACCTGTTGGATGATACCATCTTTCATTACGACAAGACGTGTCGCCATGGTCATTGCCTCTGTTTGGTCATGTGTGACATATATCGTTGTGGTGTCCAGACGTTTATGTAGCTTTGCGATTTCAGCACGCATTTGAACCCGCAGCTTTGCGTCGAGATTGGATAATGGCTCATCCATCAAAAATACTTTTGCGTCCCTTACAATTGCACGGCCTAGTGCCACACGCTGGCGCTGACCACCTGAAAGGGCTTTCGGTTTTCTATTTAGCAGCTCTTCAAGTCCGAGGATCCTTGCAGCTTCATTGACCCTTTGCTTGATCTCCGCTTTTGGCGTTTTCCGGAGTTTTAATCCAAATGCCATATTGTCATAGACGGACATATGTGGATATAAGGCATAGTTCTGGAAAACCATCGCAATATCACGATCTTTAGGGGGGACATCATTGACTCGCTTGCCGTCTATAAATAAATCCCCTTGGGAAATGTCTTCCAGTCCGGCAATCATCCGTAAAGTCGTCGATTTGCCGCAGCCTGAAGGTCCCACAAAAACTATGAATTCCTTATCGGCAACACGAAGGTTGAAGTCTTTAACAGCTGTCACCTTTTTATCATAAATCTTGAATATATGATCCAATACTAACTCTGCCATGAAAAATCCCCCTTTTAAACTATTGATTACTTGTACTAATTAAATATAGTCTAAGCTATCAGTTTAGAAAAAAGTATGGGCACATTGCACAAAAAAGGATGAAAACCCCTGTTTGTAATGAAAATTAATCATTCATTAAAAGAATCAAGTACGCAGTCAAGGCATGACGAAAGTTCCTAATATCGAGACCAGTTCTTTCAGAGAATTTATCTATCCGGTATTGTAAGCTGTTCCGATGTATATAAAGCTGTTTGGCGGCATAGGTGGCATTGGAATTACATTCGATATACGTTTTGATCGTTTTGATAAGTTCAGTATCCTGCTTGGTCTTGCCGAGAATCTCATTGATATACCACTTTGCATTCGTAACGGAAAGGTCATTTATTAATGAGTGGGGGATGATGTCTGCTAAATCAGCCACCTTTAGATCCGGCAGATGCACTTGTGCCAAATAAAAACATTTTTTCTCCTGGTTCCTGTGATGATGAAGGTCTTGATTTACAGGGTGAAAGCGCCCGGTGAACATACGTGTCTTTACATAAAAGTCACTTTCAAGCGTGGAAGAAATGGCGATTAGTTCTTTATTTGATAAAGGTTCATCCTTGTCCGTTTCAATCAAGATTCCTGACGTTTCATTTTCCCAGACCAATGCTGCATCAGATGGAACGAAAGCGAGGAAGGCGTCTTCAAAATCGGAGTTGGAAAAATCTGCATGAGTCAGCTTGAAATGAATGAATCGAACATTCTCCCAGCTTGTTAAGGGCAATGGTGCATTCGGTTCGGATAAAAAAGTTTTCCATGATACGTCTTGATACGTATTTGGATTATTCGGGTTTATGCAAGGAGCAAATAGCAGTTCCAATAAACGGATTTCTTCTGCGGTGATTTCTGAACGGGGAATCCCAAGTATACTTCTAGAGTCTTCGAACCAAACATATTCAGAAATTTCATCAGTATCCATTTTATTGGTAATAGCATTCGGGAATTTTTGTTTAAGATTTTCAAGCATCGTCTCCACCTTCTTTCTTCATATCCATATCATTATAGCGAAAAAGAATAAAGTGCAAAAGATTAAGAATATTACTAGTTTTTAAGAAAAACGACATGACAAGGTCAAATCATTCCGGTAAACGGAAATTCATGGTTAAAGCGAGTTGGAATAAAAGTTGGAAGTATTGTTAATTTTAGGAAAGGGTTTTGCATATGCTTTATGGAATATCGTTTAAGAGGAGGCGATTGTATGAACATTTTAATATTGGGTGGTACACGGTTTATAGGCCGGTATTTAGTTAAAGCTGCGATTGAGAAAGGGCATGATGTCACACTTTTTAATCGTGGAAGCAACCCTGATGTTTTTGGCGAAATCGAACAATTAAGAGGGGACCGCGACGGGGATCTGGAAATGTTGAAGGAAAGACATTGGGATGCAGTCATTGACACATCGGGTTTTATCCCTCGAACTGTAGAGAAATCTTGCAGATTACTGAATCAGGTTAAACATTATACATATATTTCAAGCTGCTCAGTTTATAAGGATCCTAGCAAACCAGGCATTGATGAAAATGGAGCGGTTCATATACTAAATGATGCAAAAGTAGAAGAAATCACCCGTGGGACGGCTGGACCGATATACGGGGAATATTATGGTCCGCTAAAATCATTGAGCGAAAAAGCAGCTGAAAAAGAACTGCCGGGGAAAGTCTTGTCAATTCGTGCTGGCCAAATAGTAGGTCCTTATGATTACACTGACCGTTTGCCATACTGGCTTAAGAGAATAGCGGAAGGGGGAGAAGTTTTATCCCCGGGACGCCCTGGCCGTCCAATCCAATTTATCGATGCAAGGGACTTAGCTCAATGGATCATCCAAATGATAGAAAAAAGTATGACAGGTGCATATAACGCCGTGGGACCGGATTACACTCTAACTATGGGTCGTTTACTTGAAGACTGTAAAAAGGTGACAAGAAGCAATGCTGCCTTTACATGGGTATCTGAAAAGTTCTTGATGGACAATAAAGTCGAGCCGTGGGGAGAGATGCCTTTATGGATACCGGAAGAGTTCCCTTTTCCAGGAGCCAAGGAACCTTTGAATGGATTTTTGGCTTTTGATAACAATAAAGCCATCAATAATGGACTAACATTCCGTCCGCTTTCTGAAACACTCGAAGATATTTGGGATTGGGAAAAGAATCGACCAGAGTCAGCTGATAGAAAAGCTGGTATCCACAGACAACATGAAAGTGATCTCCTTCGATTATGGAAACAGACAGTCTGATGAAAACTTCTTTTATTAGACTGAAGGATTGGCACCACATTTTGTTTAATAATAGGTACATAGAGAAAAGGGTGATTTGAAACAAGCAATGTTATGATTTGATTCCTTAATGTATTAAAAAACGATGGGGAAAAACCCCATCGTTTTTTCAGTCCATGGATGTGCTTGCGTGAGTTGTGAGGACTTCAAGGTTTTCCATGGCTGCTGTCACTTTTTCCCGGTTAATATCAGGGAAAAGAAGATGGATGCCTTCCCCTTCTTTGACAGAGTGGGCTGCAATCTCTTGAAGTTCCGCCCTATGTTCAACCGTCAGACCAATATCAAACAATGTCATAGGCATTTTAAGCACCTGGTAGAATGGAATTAATTGTTTGATTTCTGAGAATTTCCCTTCCAACATAAGCTGGACTAAAATGCCATATGCCACTTTTTCCCCGTGAAGTAAATGATGCGTTTGCGTGATGGAAGTCATGCCATTATGAATGGAGTGGGCACCGGCAATGCGCAGGTACTGGTCACCAAAGCCGCCAACTAGACCACTGGTGATGATGTTCGTTTCAATTACACGTTTTAGTGAGTCTGTCCATTTGCCCTTTTCCAAATCCGCTAGGGCTTCCTCGCCATATGTCAATAAAACTTCCTGACATTGCCTTGCGGCCATATGTGCCAATTCAATACAAACGGACTTTGTGGCAAGTTTTTCGACCAATGCATTGCCCTCATACCATTTCGCCAATGTATCGCCGATTCCTGCCCGTAAAAAGCCAATAGGCGAATCCAATAGAATTCCCGGTTCGATAAATAACATCCAAGCGCTTTTTTCATGAATATCATAGCGGACATAGGAACCATTATCATCATAAATGACACTTAACGGTGTCCAGGCAGCGCAGGTGGAAGCTAGGGTTGGAATGAGGATGATTTCCTTTTGAAGCGAGTTTCCGGCCGATTTGGCGAGGTCGAGCAGCTTACCGCCTCCAATGCCGATTAATGCATCCACACCTTGTTCAAGAGCTGACTTCTTGACGCGTTCAATTTCCGGGTCACTGCATTCCCCGTCGTATGTGAAAAAGATCGTCTCAATATTTTCGAAAGAAGGAAAAAATGGTTCTGCAACTTTCCATGATTTTCTTCCATGAATAACGAGCACTTTACGAATGTTCGCTTTACTCAGTTTTGCTTCCAGTGTTTCAAGGACATTAGCTTTACAGGCATAATAGGCTGGGCCGCTGCGGACTTCCAGTAGGGTATTCATATTCGTTCTCCTTAATGTAAAGGCCTGTTTCCCTGAAAAGGGAAAGCAGGCCTCGATTATTTGATCATTTCATCCAATCTGGTTTTCCGAATCCGGCAAAATTGCTATCGATCACTTTTTCAAACTGGGCGGATTCCACTACTGATTTAATATCTTTGGCAAATTGAGCGTCTACATCTTTTGTATTCACTGCAACAACGTTTCGATACATATCTGGCATCTTTTCTAAAACAAGGGCATCCTGGAGGTCCATTTTCGCTGCGAGAGCGAAATTACCAGGGACAGCTGATAGGTCAACACTGTCTGTTGCGCGGGGCAATTGAGCGGATTCCAATGGCTTGAATTGGATGTTTTTTGGATTTTCCGTTACATCCTTTTCAGAAATTTTTAAAGGGTCTACATCTGGGTCAACCTCGATCAATTTTTCATCAACCAGCACTTTAAGTGCACGTGCAAGGTTAACCGGATCATTGGGCAATGCAAGGGATGTACCGTCTTTAATTTCTTTCAACGATTTATATTTGTTCGAGTATATGCCCATTGGTGCTGTTGGAACTATGATAAGGTCGGAAAGCGTTAGATCATTTTCTTTAGCGAAGTTATCCATGTACACTTTATGCTGGAATAGGTTGGCGTCGATCGAGTTGTTGCCAAGCGACTTATTCGGCTGGATATAGTCGGTGAACTCTACGATCTCTATTTTGTAACCGAGATCTTCCAGACCTGGCTGGATTGCTTCTTTAACCATATCGGCGTATGGCCCGGTAGTCGCCCCGATCTTCAATTCTTTTTTGTCTTCAGTTTTTGGGGATGCATCATCGCTTCCGCAAGCTGCCAAGCCAAGGGCAAGTGCACAGACTGATAATAACGAAGCTATCTTCTTCATTTGAAATTCCTCCTGAAATATATGTATTGAATCATTGAAAAAATGACTGATTCTATCGTTTGTTAACTAAGTATGAGGCTTTGTCACCAACCATTTGAATGATTTGTACAAGGCAGATCAACACGACGATCGTCGTGATCATGACCGTGTTGTCATAACGGTAATAGCCGTACCTGATGGCCAGGTCACCAATTCCCCCTCCGCCGATTGTCCCTGCCATTGCTGAGTAACCGATCAGTGAAATGGTCGTTAATGTCAGCCCCTGAATGATTCCCGGTTTTGCCTCCGGAAGAAGTACATCCTTGATGATCATCCATGGAGTGGCCCCCACGGCAATTGCAGCTTCAATCACTCCTTTGTCTATTTCACGTAATGCCGATTCCACGATCCTTGCAAAAAAAGGTATCGCGGATACGGACAGGGAAACAGAAGCCGCTCTTGGCCCTATCGTCGATCCAGTAAGCAGTTCCGTTAAAGGAAGGAGGGCGACCAAGAGAATGATGAACGGGATTGAACGGACAATATTGACTGCGAAACCGAGTGATCGATTCACGACGCTATTTTCAAAGAATAAATTCCTAGTTGTCGTAAACAGCAATACTCCAAGTGGTAAACCTATCAGAAGGGCTACCGCAAGGGAAACGCCGACCATATAAATTGTTTCAAGAAAGGCTTTATTAAGATCAGGTAAAATATTGACGATGGAATCAAGAAATGACATGTTTTAACACCTCCACAGAATTGGAACGATTTTTTATATATTCCAATGCCGAATGAATTTCAGCGGCCTCACCGATTAACTCAATGATCAAGATGCCTAAAGGGACATCCTGAATATACTCAATTTTACCGTGCAGGATATTCCCCTTTACTGAATGGGATTGGAGAGCGTCGGAGAGAATCGATTCACCGGCGGTTTGCCCTTCGAATTGAATTTTAATAATCGTTCCTTTACTTTCTTCAATCAAATGTGAGGGAAGTTCGAAATCCAATACACTGCTGATGAATTGCTTCGTTAATTCCTGCTTTGGCTGTGAAAATATTTCATAAACGGAACCTTCTTCAATTACCCGCCCATCTTGCATGACGGCGACTCGGTGGCATAGTTCTTTGACCACTTCCATTTCATGTGTAATCAACACGATGGTGATCCCGAGCTCCCTGCTTATCTTTTTTAATAACTGTAAAATCGCTTTTGTTGTTGTTGGATCAAGGGCTGAAGTCGCTTCATCACATAACAGTACGGTGGGGTCATTTGCTAAGGCCCGGGCTATGCCGACCCGTTGCTTCTGTCCACCGCTAAGCTGTGCCGGATAGACATCTTTTTTATCACTGAGACCTACGATTTCCAGCAATTCCAATACACGTAACCTGATGGCGTCCTTCGATTGATGCGCGGCCTTTAAGGCGAAAGCGACATTTTCATAAACGGTTTTTGAACTGACCAAGGAAAAGTGTTGAAATATCATTCCGATTTTTTGACGTTGTTTACGAAGCTCTTTACTTGATAAAGAGGTTAAATCAATGCCGTCAATGATGATATTTCCAGCTGTCGGACGTTCAAGCAAATTCAAGCAGCGGAGTAATGAGCTTTTTCCAGCTCCGCTGTAGCCGACAATTCCATACACTTCGCCTTTTTGAATGGTTAAAGATACGTTATCCACTCCGATAACTCGGTTTTTCTTCGTGATGTATTCCTTTCGGACTGAACGGATTTCAATCATGATCCTTCCCCCTTAAACATAAAAAACTGCCTCTATCATTCAGAAAGAGGCAGCGAAATTATATCTCGTCTTATCTTTCAGAATGCAAACATTCTGCAGGAAGTGGCACCGTTCCCGAAGGGCGGTTGCCGGACATCACAGGGCCTGATCCCTCCGTCACTCTTGATAAGTAAATTATTATTTTAGAATATTTCAAGTTTTATAATATAATCTATAATATTTGTAAAATTCCACAATGTCAATCGTTTCTGTGATTTGGTGATAGTTTTTTTTCGATAATGTTCCGTGCGGTTCATTAAAACCATTCCAGTCAAAAGGGCTCTGAGTCAATAATCCGTCTTTTACATCCAGATATTCCATTATTTCCTTGTCAAAAGGGTAAAGAGATAATACATTTATTATAATAAAGTGAAAAAGGGAGAAAAAACTATTTTTGTACAATGATGGGGTGGAAATGCATGATAGAGATTAAGACGGTAAATGATGTGGTTTGTGTGCACGGGACTCCTGGCGGGATCAAGTCGGGGATGAGTGTCTATGTTTTTTTAACGGATGGGCTATTGATAGATACTGGCGCACAGATTTTATTGGAAGGACTTATTCCATTCTATGAGTCCGCAGACTTCGATGCAGTTGCCCTTACGCACTATCATGAGGACCATACGGGAGGCGCTGCCTGGATAAAGGAACATAAAAAGGTTCCGATATTCATTCATCCGATGTCGGTTGATGCTTGTGCGAAGGATGCTGAATATCCTGAATATCGTAAAATGTTTTGGGGAAAAAGAGACGCCTTTAAGGCTGAGCCGCTAGGCAAGGCCATTCATTCCCGCACCCAAACGTGGGAGCCGATTTTTACCCCTGGTCATGCGAAGGACCATATGGTGTATTTGAATCACAGCACTGGCATGCTCTTTTCAGGAGACCTTTTCGTAACACCAAAAACAAAGCTTATCTTACGGGAAGAGTCTGTCCCGATCATCATCGATTCCATAAAAAAATTACTCCGATATGACTTTGGGGAAGTGTTTTGCTGCCATGCTGGGCATGTGCCAGACGGAAAGGAAATGTTTCGAAAAAAACTCGAATATTTGGAAAACCTCCAAGGTGAAATTTTACGCTTACATGATCAAGGGCATACAGTCCATGAAATCCAGCAAGTCGTTTTACCGAATCGCTATCCCCTTATCGAGATATCTGGACATGAATGGGATTCAGAGCATATCATAACTTCGATATTAAACGAAAATGTTTTGAATGATAGGGAGAATGGAACTATTTGAATATTAACAATAGATATTGAAAGGACGAGCTCTGATATTACTGCTTTTAGCATAATACCAAATGCCTGCGGGGGATAGAATGCGGGAATTGGAAAAGGCAAGCAGACAGCATGTTGTAATATTTAGTTTGCACTCAAACAACTTCCATCCGGGAAGTTGTTTTTTATGGAGGGGGTGCTTTACATAAAAAAACATTTGATAGTGGGGAATATAGTGGAGCTCCCCAAAAAGGGAGCCCACGAGTGTTTATTTATTGATATTGGGATCTGTTTCATCATAAAAATCATGTGCTTCCTCGATGTTCTGAAGGTTAGCGACTTCATACACATTTCCGCCTGCCATTCCTTCATTGATTATTCGATCGATATCGAGGAAAACGGAATCCTTGCCATCATATTCGGTATCCTTCAAAAATGTCATTTTTTCTTTATCCAAAATAAATCCCTCCTAGCCTTTTCTTTAGTTTAGGCAAAGGAGGGATTTTTATTCCGTTCAGGGGGTTAATGAATGAAAAAGGGGAAAGGGCTCATTCATATACATGGTAGACCATTAAGTCATGGATCATGCTTTTGAGTTGGGTTTCATCTGTTTCGGAAGGTGGGTTGGCTGTCCATTCGATGGAACCATCTTTATGGTATAAGGCTTTGATTGCCTCCTTTTTGAAATAAAATGAAATTTTCCATCCTGGCAGATTCTTATGCAGTGGTGCCCACTGAAAATGGGTGATCATATGTATAACCTCCATATATGCTGTCTTTCATATCATTATAATGTAAAACGGCAGCTGGAGGTGTCATTTTATTGTCAGGTTGGAAAAAGTCAATTCAATGAAAAGATTTTTTAAATGCAAAAGCCGGTTAGCTTCAATTTCCTCTTCATCGAACTGCATGGGTTTTGAGTTCACTTCGTATATGAAGAGCGAACCCGATTCATCTTCCCCTACATCAATGGAAAATTCTCCGAGAAACCCGATTTTTTTCGAAAGAGTCTCACCGCATTTTTGGGCGATATTCGCTAATTTTTGATTCAAGCTTCTTGATTGCAGGTCTTGATAAGGAAAAAGCTTACCCCCTCGGGGAGTGTGGGTGGTGATTTCCTGAGTTTGTGACATCCTTACTGCTTTGCCGGTCACTTTATAAAAACCTTTTTCATAATGGACGAGAATTCGGTAATCGTAACGATGACCAAAAATTTTTTTCGGTATGATCGCCTCTTGAGCAAGGTAGCTTCTTTTTAATAAATCCCTTTTTTTTGTTTCCCAGAATGAAGTGAAATCCGGAAAGGACTCACTATGCTTTAGGCTATTGAACAAAAGTGTCTCATCAGGATTTTTGATGATGGTATAAATGCCCTTCCCTTGGCTTCCTTTGCATGGTTTAAGGTAAATATGTCTGTGGGTTTCGAGGAAAGCATCCAAGCAATCGCTGTTCCGCAGGATCATGGTGGGGGGGAGGTGAGTGGTGAGGGCCCCGTCTTCCGTTAATGCTTCGAACATTACATATTTATCTATAAAACAAGGGTTGAAAAGGTTTATTCGATATTCTTTAAAGTGGTTGATGAGACGCTGGAATTCTTCTGAAGCCTCATAGCCCACTCGATGGGATACGGTTATAGACGATGTCAGGGAGGGGCATCTTACACTCGATCCATTTGTTTGAAGTGGAGGAAAAAACATACCCTCTCAACGACTCGGAATGCAGGGCATTTCCTGTGAAAGCATAAGTCAAAATCCCGTGTTCCAATAAATATAAGGATAGGTCCCGAAAAAGGGTCAGGTTTCCACCCAAACCTGATTCCTTTTTGGGATTGGAAACAGTCAGTATTCCGACGACAAGCATCCGGTTACCTGGAAATATGGTGATAGGAATTAGGGGGTGATTCGAATGGTCCTTTTTATAGCTGATCTCCTCTTTGGCAGACCCGGCGAAAAGATCCGCATTCTCATGAGTGTGGTGCCAATTTTCAGTGCGGATATCGTAAAAAATGTTCATCGCGGCACACTGATTGATTTCGTAATCGTCTGTTCCGTAAGGTAAATGGCATAATCAAGGCTGAGCTTTCTGGTCAGCAGTTCGAAATCCTTGAGTTTTGGATGGGAGAAGATGGAACGTCCAGGTTTGGAATTGGCTTCAAACATCCAAACCTGCCCTTTTTTATCCAATCCAAAATCAAATCCTATTTCTGCAATGATGCCGTCCAAGTTCTTTTCTATACTGTCACTTAGAATCAGTGCGGCTTCCGATAGCTTTCGTTCGACTTCTTTCGCTTCATCGTCATCTCCAAACAATTCGGCGACCGTTTTGATGACACCCCCGCTTTTAATATGGGTCGTGACGCTACCGGCACCAGCGATTTTTGCTGCAATCGCGGACACCTGCCATTTTCCATTACTGTCCTTGTTCGTATGGACCCGGAAATCCACTGGACGTTTTTCAGATCGAATTAATGGGATGCCCTGCTGCACGATAAGGTTCTCAAGCGGCCGGTCGTGAAAAATATGTTTAACAATGGCTTCCAAAGTGGAAAACTTTTGCAGTTTATTTTCTTTTGCTTCATTTGTATAGCGGCAATAGTAAACATCCTCATGCTTATCATAAAGAATTTGGTGAATCCCTAGACCGAGGCTGCCGTGAATGGGCTTTATATAAACTTGACGGTAATGGGAAAGAAGGGTTTCCACCACGGACATGGATTGAAATGGATACGTTTCCGGCAAATAAGGCAGTGCCCGCTCATCTGCGCATAACCTTTCATTTACATCCCATTTATTGAAAAAACCAGGATTATACCATGGAATGGTATATTCTTTTTGAAATTTCTGCTTCACTTCTTTGGGTCCATCGCGGTTTTCCGTCAACCGGTTTGGGAGACGGTCATAGATGACATTAGGAAAAGGAAATTCATTAATGTGCCAGTCATCGTTATCAAACACATAACCTTTGATTGTCTCCTCATCCCAATTGATTACATTCTCTCCAAAAACAAAGGGGATACAGCCTGTGGTCCTGCTAAGCGAAAGGAGCTTTGCGAAAAATTCCGTTCTCTCCCCTAATGGTTTGTTTGAAAGGCCGGTGAATCCTGAGGAAAAGATTCCGACAAGCGGTCCGATATGGATGCTCTTGCCGTATATGAATAAATGAAGGGGAATATCGGTATGATCGAATATAAGCGATTCCGCAAGACTTTCCGATAGGACGATTGATTGATTGACGGCCGGGTTTTGTTTGACGATGGCAGGACATGAATGTCGTCCGAAATAAATTAATTCAATCTCTGCCAAATCTCCAAGCTCTGAAGGATAGTAGAGAACATTGCCAGGGATAGCGGCAATTTCGGCAGGATAAGTCTTTCTCACTTTCTATTCACCTGCTTTCTGAAGATGTTCGGCTAAATACTGGCTATATTGAAACGGTGCGCGATGAATATCTTTCATGGTCTCCGGCTGAAGTGCCTGAATGATTTTCCTTCCGGGCTTCGAGTTAATATCCATTATCCATATTTGGCCTTTTTTATCGATGCCTAGATCAATCCCCAACTCGAATAACCTTTCAAAGACAGCTTCGGTTTTTACGGGCAGGGTGCGAAGGATATGCTGAATCTTTTGTTCGACAGCATTCGAAAACGTTTCCGGGTTCCTTTTGTTGAAAGTATCCAATGAAATGGCTTCCCCGCCTGTGGCAAGATTTGAGGTAATTCCGTCCTTTTGTCCCGTACGAATTCCGCGTCCCCGTTCCATCCATTGATTCTTCTCGTTTTTTTGAAGTAAGATCCGTAAATCGAATGGCTCGTTATTTTGGTTGCGAAGTTCCAAATATGGCTGGCAGAGGTAACGGTATCGATTTAATAAATGCTGCAGCCATTTGTTAAGCTGAGATTTGGAGGAGAATTGGCGGTCATATTTGGTGCCCTTTTTCGTCATGGAAACCAAGGTCCCGTCTTCGGTTTTTGAAAGAAGATAGATTCCTGTACCACCTGCACCGAATTCAGGTTTGATGATGATTTTATACAGGCGTTCCAAATGATCGGTAATATCTTCAGGTGTCGTCACTTTTACGGTCTCTGGAAAAAATGCCTGCAGGTGTGGATGGTTTTTTAGGATTTGGTACACTTCCCACTTACCAGGAAGGCCCAGCCCTAAGAAATTCGAGTTTTCTTTTAACCAATCGATTTTGTGTCGTGTTTCCGTAGACTCACGGACTAATCCGTGAAAACAGCGATCATATACAAAATCAGGTAAATCAAAAGATGTGGTGATCCAAGTTTCGTTCTCGGCATCAAAACGCTCGCCGCGCACTTTTTTCAGATCCATATCAATATTTTCCGGTGAGAATTTACAAACTTTCATATTAAATGATTTAGCGTTTTTGGCTATTTCGGTGAAGTAGTTGTTTTCATGTGTATCCGACGCGGCCATTAATCCTATTAACACGTGCTAGCAACTCCTTTTATCGATGGTTTTCGCGGTTAAGGGCAAGCATGAAATCTATGATGGATTTTACTGATGGACGAAACGTTTCATAGTTGCCATGAAATTTTTTCGAAGGTTTTGAATTCACTTCGATGATCCATGGATGGCTATCGGTATCCAGTGCTAAATCGATACCTAGTTCACCGAATGAATCGTCTTGGTTTTCGACCAAGGCCTGGGCAGTGTTGTTAGCCAGCCGTACGAGCTTTTGATATATGCGGCTGGCGTCCTGAAGGTCAAATGCTTCCTTTAGAAAATCCGGCCCATTTTTCATCAATCCGCCTTGTGCAAGATTGGAAACGATAGTACCAGGGTCCCCAATCCGGGCAACCATTGATGAAACTTTCCATTCAAGCTGATCGTTCCGGTGAAGAAGTATGCGAAAATCAACTTTTCTCTGATCGGTTTCGAATAGGGAAATCCCTTTTTGAAGAATGAAGGCTTGTTTTCTGGAAAATATTTTTAAGGTTTCGTACAACTTTTCATCCGTATCAGCAAAATGTACATCTTGGAGATGCCCGGATTGCTCGATTTTCCATTTTTCAGCCACTTGCGTTAATCTGCAAATATTCCTGCCTTGGCTGCCTGATGTGGGTTTAAAGTAGATTACCGAATGCTTTTCTATAAATGTCAAGAAAGATTCCTTTTGGTTAAAAAGTATCGTCTCTGGCAAATTTGGCAACAGGTCATCTTCTAAGATTAGCAGCTCATGTACATCATGTTTGGAGAGGAACCTTCCATTGAACATCGGTATTGACCGTTCCTCCAGTTCAGTTTTAAATAGCTTGAAAGAATGCGATTCCTCAAGTTTGCGCGAGTGTATCCGGTTATAAAAAACATCAGGAATGGGGAGGGGCAAGGTTTGCCAGCCATCTTGCCCTGGCAGGTAGCCTTCCACAACTCCATCTTGAAGAGACTGCAATTTTACTAAATAGAAGGGGACGCCCTGCTGATTACAATATGATTTCATTTCCTGATAAAATTTTTCCATCTCGCCGAATGTCCCGTCTTGCAAGGGAGTCTGGTTCATGAGTGAAGCGAAGAACGGGCCTATTTTAATTGACCGTCCCTCCGCATGGTATGAGATGGAGATTGGATCGGATAAAACGGGTAAGGATAAAGTTTGGTTCATATCATATGAAAGTTTCAATGTAGGCTGGGATGACGGGAACGGCTGGACAAGTACCGGGACCGAACGGCATCCAGCCATGATCGTCAAGGGTTCTCCAAATTGAAGGCCCCATTCCTCAAATAGTTTTTCTTCGATAAACAGTAGCGCCTTCTTTCTAGTCTCTGCGGGATTTACCGTAATGAAAACTTTCTGATGGTTAAGGTTCATAATAATTCCCCGTTTGCACTAAGTTTGATATCCTTTTATCATTTAATGATGGGCAAATGTGGATAACACATTCTATGTTTTTTTAAATAGAAGGTGTCATCAAGCCTCTATTTAAGCAATAAAAGGAGAAATTTCATGGGTGAGTTTTGGGTAAAGATACTGTTTATGGTCGTCGTAGGTGCTGTAATAGGGTGCTTCACTAATTTATTAGCTATCAGAATGCTGTTCGGACCTTATAAACCAATCTATATTTTCGGGAAACAGTTGCTGTAGACACCAGGGTTGATTCCGAAGCGGCAGGGTGAGTTAGCCAAACAGTTAGGCAAATTGGTGGTTGATCATTTAATCACCCTAGATAGCATTCAAAGCAAAGTCATCAATGATGCCTCTATACAGAATATGAAAATTTTTGTTCAGGCAGAAGTAAAGAAAGCATTGTCCACGGAAAAAAGTGCAACTCAATTGCTTGATCAATTGGGAATGAAGAATTCGTCATTCACGTTAGACCAGAGGTTACAAGCATTCATTCTTGGTAAATATGAAACATGGTCGGAAGAGAATCGGAGCAAGAGCCTGAAGGATATCGTCCCGTCTCACATTCAGCAAAAAGCCCTCGACTCGATTCCTGATTTGTCACGTTTCATCGTGAAAAAGGGAAAAGAGTATTTTGGCAGTGCAGAAGGCAAAAGCCGTCTTGAAGATATGTTGGATGATTTTTTCAAGGAACGGGGTAAGTAAGCTGATCAATTTAATTCAGATGTTCATTGGAAACGAAAAGTTAATTGATAAGATCCAACCGGAAATCATTAAATTCTTAGAACAATCTCGAACAATTGATACATTGTCAGTGATGATGGTGAAAGAGTGGGGAAATCTCGAGAAATGGGATCTAGAGAAAATCGAGGGAATGATTGGTAAGGAAACGATAAAACAATTGATTAAAGAAAAAACGGCAGAAATGATGCCTCTCGCTGGTATGATGAATAACCCGGTTCGTGAATTGACTGCCAATTTTTCGAACAGCATTGTGGAAAAGGGTGTCCCGATCTTCGTGGAAGAGCAAGTTTCGTCATTTTCGGTGTCCCGGCTTGAGGACATGGTCGTTTACATCACTAAAAAGGAATTGTCGATGATCACATACCACGGGGCCTTACTTGGTGGAATCATCGGATTATTTCAAGGTTTCGTAACTGTTTTGATAGGATGACGTGTAATTCGCAATCGGATTTGTTATAGTGGAAAAGGTGTAGGAATACAATGATTACCGGGAGGGGAAATACATGAGTAACGTATATGATGCAGCGTATGAAATGGAAAAGGCGATTAGGGCAAGTAATGAATATGCGGACTTGCAACGCTTATATGATCTTGTAAATTCTGATGAAGCAACAAAAGGAATGTTTGAAAACTTCCGTAATCTTCAAATGTCATTGCAGCAAAAGCAAATGATGGGACAGGAGATTGCTCCAGAAGAGGTTGAGCAAGCACAAAAGACGGTACAGCTTGTCCAACAAAACCCAACCATTTCACAATTGATGGAAGCTGAACAGCGTATGAGCATGGTTATCGCAGACCTCAATAAAATTATCATGAAGCCGCTTGAAGATTTATATGGCTTGCCTGAACAACAGCAATAAGCAGTTGGAGACTCCCTTCTATAATGGTTGGGAGTTTTTTTTGTTCTCGAAATGTACCGTATGCAAGGGGTGTGAACTACTATTTGTTCTACTCTCTAAATTTTAGTCATAAATTTTAAAGAGGATATTACAGATGGGGGAGATCAGCATGGTATATCGTCTACTTGCGGTCAATATCGACGGGACATTGCTCCAGTCAAATGGACGTTTAAATAAATCGACAAAAGAAGCAATCGATTATGTACACCAAAAAGGTGTCCATGTTGCACTTGTGACATCAAGAAACTATCACTCAGCAAAAAAAGTGGCCAAAGCCCTAAAAATAAATCCGATGATCGTTGCTCAACAAGGAGCGTTTGTCGGAGCTTCCATTGAAAAGCCCATTATGGTAAAAAGAATTTCAGAAGAACTGACTGCAGAACTCGTGCAAATGCTTGAAAAGACCACATGCCAAATTTTGCTCATTCATGAAAAATACTCGCTGGGCAATCGGGTGAACCTCCCGGAGAATTTGCTTGGCAAAACGGTTATGTATTTGAATGATCAAAATATTTATGCTCAAAATTATGTGGATGATATCAGTGAAGAGCTTATTGACAATCCGATGGCTCCGACGAAAATGGACATAATATTTTCAGAAAAAAGTGATCGAAATGAAATGCTGAAATTGATAAAGGAAATGTTCCCAGAGGTGGATGCAATCTTACATCCGGGCCATAAGCTGACAATTGTTCCGAAGGGCGTTTCCAAATGGAGCGGTGTATTGTATTTAGCTGATCATTTAGAGGTGAAAAGAACGGAAATCGTCTCGATTGGAGATGGATTGGATGATTTGGAGATGATTGCGGGTTCCGGTCTGGGTGTTGCCATGGGCAACGCGGATGAGGAAGTAAGGAAAGTGGCAAAATGGGTGACGCGCTCCAATGATCAAGATGGTGTTGCCTATATGCTTAGGGAATTTTTCCGGAAACAGCATCCAATCGATTTTCTGCAGAAGATGAATATGCTTAAGTGAATGGTGGGGCTCCTTCATATGGAAGGGGCCTCATTCACATTATGCCGCTTTGCAAGGCTGTTATTTTTCATAAATAATTCTAAGCAACTTTCCATAAACTAAAGGAAAATCAGTAATGGAAAGGAAGAATTCAATGGGTATTATCAATGCGAAAGAAGTACAAGTCGGTGACGAGGTGTTTGTAATTTATAATAATCCCCATGTTCCTACCGTTTCGAATATAAGGGCAGCGGAAATTGTCCCACATCCAAAAGATCCCAATGCAGTAGCCTTATTCCTGAACGAAACATTTCATACGATTGAGGATGATGATGCTTTGTTCTCTTCGGAAGCCGCTGCGGAAAAAGCATACAGTGATTATATGGATAACCACGATCAGATGTCTTGAAGTGGTGTTTACTTCGCTGTACTGGGAGAGAATGAACAAATGAAAGCCCCTGCTTTAAAGTGGGGGCTTTCATTTGTTCATTGGCTTGAAGCATCGAACACACGCAGCATTGCATGGATTTGCCCCATAAAAGTCCCGAACTCACGAGTAATGCTCAATTCACGAGTAAAAGCCCCGAACTCACGAGTAAAAGCCGGAAACTCACGAGTAAAAGCCGGAAACTCACGAGTAAAAGCCGGAAACTCACGAGTAAAAGCCGGAAACTCACGAGTAAAAGCCCCGAACTCACGAGTAACGCTCGAAACTCACGAGTAAAAGCTCGAAACTCACGAGTAAAAGCCGGAAACTCACGAGTAAAAGGCCGGAACTCACGAGTAAAAGCCCCGAACTCACGAGTATTTGCTTCAAACTTACGAGTAAACGCACCCATACTCACATGTCAGGAAACTTTGGTGATTAAAACAACATATTTGACTGGTAAGTTGCCGACTTAAATCTAAAAAACTGTCACTCATTTTTCAAGAAAAATAGAGTGACAGCTTGTGGATAAATCAGTTAGTAGATTTTTTAATGAAGAGTTTCATTGCGTGAATTTGTCCTATATGATTGGCTTCGTGCAGGACTACGAAATTAATGAATTCTCCAACTGTTTCCATTCCGTTGAAAGGTTGTGCAGCTTTTTCTGTCAATCGTTCCTCCGGAATTTCAAGAAGACGACCAAGTTGTTCTTGCAGTTGTTGCTTTAAAACTTCAACGGATGGTACATCCCCGGTCCAGTCGGCGGGTTTTGATCCATATCCGAATAACTGGCCGTAATTCTCTGGCAAATTACTGTTGGAGTTCAATAAAAATTTTTCCGCTGCAGTAAGAACATGTCCAAGGTGCCAATGGATCGTATTATTAAAACCTTCAGGCTGCACATCCATAAATTCTGGATTGATACCCTCTATTTCTTTTAAAAGATTGCTGCGCATGGCTGTCAGCTGATTTTTCACATAATTCATTTTACATTCCCCTTTCAATCCTTTTTTTCAAAACACTATCTCATGAAATTATAGCAAGGATATTTCAATATTATCAAATTTTAGATAAGTCTTTTCAAAAGGGGAAGGCTTATCAATTTACAATTAATTTCATTTTAAGGGTTGTAATTGTCAGATAATTTATTATAATTAAAATAATGTTAGGTAAACTTACATAACTATGTAAAGTTAAGGAACGGAATGTTGGATCGGATAATGGTAATTGATTGAAACGGTGCATTGAAAGAGTTGCAGCCGAACTTAAGGGGTAGGTATTTTAACGGTATAGATTGGTAAAAGGAGAGAGGGTATGCGTTTAACAGCAAGAGAACAGGAAAAGTTATTGGTTGTAGTGGCGGCAGATTTGGCACGAAGGCGAAAAGATCGAGGCTTGAAATTGAACTATCCTGAATCCATTGCCCTGATTACCTATGAAATTGTGGAAGGGGCCAGGGATGGGAAATCCGTATCGGAATTGATGCAATTTGGAAGGACGATTCTTTCAAGTGAAGATGTTATGGAAGGGATCCCAGAGATTATTCATGATATTCAAGTTGAGGCGACGTTCCCGGACGGTACAAAGCTTGTGACAGTTCATAATCCGATTCAGTAAAGGGGGAATTCCATGATACCAGGTGAATATATCTTGAAAAAAGAACCGGTCATATGTAACGAGGGGAAAAGTCCAACGGTCATAACTGTCATCAACAGGGGCGACCGTCCGATACAGATTGGCTCACACTTTCACTTTTATGAAGTGAATACTGGTCTGGAGTTCAATCGTGAGGATGCTTTTGGGAAAAGACTGAACATTCCTGCCGGTACAGCTGTCCGTTTTGAGCCGGGGGATGCGAAGGAAATCGAGCTGGTTCCATTCAGCGGCAAGAGGGAAGTTTATGGATTAAGCAATAAAACGAATGGTCCGCTTGATAAGGAGTGAAAATATGAGCCATGAAATGTCACGTAAGCAATATGCCGACATGTTTGGTCCGACAACAGGAGATTTAATTAGATTGGCAGATACCGAGCTTTTCATAGAAGTGGAAAAGGATTTTACAAAGTACGGTGATGAAGTGAAATTTGGCGGGGGTAAAGTAATCCGTGATGGTATGGGGCAACATCCAACCGCTACAAGAGATGAAGTGATGGATCTTGTTTTCACCAACGCGATCATCATCGATTATACCGGCGTTTATAAGGCGGATATCGGCGTGAAAGATGGAAATATTGCAGCTATCGGAAAAGCGGGAAATCCCCTATTGATGGATGGGGTGACAATGGTGATAGGAGCCGCTACCGAAATAATTGCAGCTGAAGGAAAAATCGTTACTGCCGGAGGGATTGACGCCCACATCCATTTCATTGCCCCGCAGCAAATCGAGACTGCACTATCAAGCGGGATCACGACAATGATCGGCGGGGGAACCGGACCTGCAACGGGAACGAATGCCACGACTTGTACTCCGGGAGCTTGGAATATACATAAAATGCTCGAAGCGGCAGATCATTTCCCTATGAACCTTGGTTTTTTAGGCAAAGGCAATTCTTCGGCCAAAGAACCGCTTGTTGAACAAATAGAAGCTGGTGCGATCGGGTTGAAATTACATGAAGATTGGGGTACGACGGCTGCAGCGATCGATACTAGTTTAATAGTGGCAGATGAATATGATGTTCAAGTGGCGATTCATTCCGACACGCTAAATGAAGGTGGTTTCGTCGAGGATACGATCAATGCCATCGACGGCCGTGTCATTCATACATATCATACCGAAGGAGCGGGCGGGGGACATGCCCCTGATATCATCAAGGCGGCTAGTTATCCCAATATTCTCCCGTCCTCGACGAACCCTACCCGTCCATACACGATCAATACGTTGGAAGAGCATTTGGATATGCTGATGGTATGCCATCATTTAGATCCATCCGTTCCGGAAGATATCGCTTTTGCCGATTCCCGGATAAGAAAAGAGACGATTGCCGCTGAAGACATTCTGCATGACCTGGGCGTTTTTAGCATGATCAGCTCCGATTCCCAAGCAATGGGCCGTGTAGGTGAAGTTATCCTGCGGACATGGCAGACAGCCGATAAGATGAAAAAGCAGCGTGGCAAAATGTTGGAGGAGGCAGGGGAAGGAGACAATTTCCGTGTTAAGCGTTATGTTGCAAAATATACGATAAACCCTGCAATCACACATGGAATCTCTGATGTCGTCGGATCTGTGGAAGAAGGGAAATTCGCGGACTTGGTGCTATGGGATCCTGCCTTTTTCGGGGTTAAACCGGACATGATTCTAAAAGGGGGCATGATTGCGCACAGTATGATGGGGGATCCGAATGCCTCGATTCCAACGCCGCAACCCGTGTTATATCGCCCGATGTTTGCAAGTTTTGGAAAGGCCGTTGCGAGTACGTCGATTACGTTCCTGTCAAAAGCGTCATATGAAGCGGGAATTCATGATGACCTTGGGTTGAAAAAAATAGTGAAGACTGTCTCGAACATTCGCAATCTTACAAAAAAAGATATGAAGTTAAACGGGGAGACCCCCGTTATAGAAGTTGATCCGCAAACATATGAAGTGACGGTGGATGGTGATTTAATTACGTGTGAGCCAGCGGAAATCCTGCCGATGGCGCAACGATACTTTTTATTCTGAGGTGATGGCATGATAGTTGAAGAAGTATTGGGAAATATAGAGTTTATTGAAAAAAAGGCGAAGCATATGGAAAAGGTTTATCTGGAAAGCGATGCATTAAGAAAACGGATACTAAGGGTTAAAACGGATCATGGAAATGAAATTGGGATACGCCTTAAAGAAAACAAGGATTTGATGGATGGGGACATCCTTTATATGGATGAAAATAATATGATTGTGATCCATACGATAGATGACGATATTTTGACGATCATGCCTACAACCCTAGGGCAGATGGGCGATATAGCGCATCAATTGGGAAATCGCCACTTACCTGCCCAGTTTGATGGCGATGAAATGCTTGTTCAATATGATTACCTGGTGGAAGAGCTTTTAATGGAACTGGATATACCGTTTCGCCGTGAAAAGAGAAAGGTGAAGCAGGCATTCCGTCACATCGGCCATTCACATGATTGAACGTTTGTTTCCGTTGATCCAGCTTTGTGATTCCAATTTTCCTTCTGGGTCGTTCTCCCATTCATTCGGGATGGAGACCTACATTCAAGAAGGGAAGGTACATGATGCAGCTTCTTTAAAGGCGTTTTTGAAGGTATACATTTCAAAATCTTTAACCTATACAGATGGACTGGGGTGCCGGCTTGCATATGAATTCGTAACAAGTCATAGGGCTGAAGGAATATGGGATCTGGATGAGAAGCTTTATGCCGCATGTTCGGCCCGGGAATCCAGGGAGGCCTCGAAAAGAATTGGACAGCAGATGGCTAAACTATGCTCGAACTTATATCCGTCCGAAGAGTTATCGGCATACTTGAAGAAAATCCAAGGAAAACAATGTTATGGACATCCGGCCATTGTATTTGCGCTTGTATGTACCGAACTGAATATTACCGTAGAAATGGCCATTCATGCCTGTTTGTATGCAGGCGTATCCTCGTTGATCCAAAATGCAGTAAGAGGAATCCCTTTGGGTCAGACAGCTGGACAATCCCTCTTATTATGGACACATGATATTATCCAGACAGCTGTTGCATTCATTAAAAGTCTTCCGGAGGATGAACTCGGACGGACACTGCCGGGATTGGAAATCGCTCAAATGAGGCATGAGCAATTACATGTAAGACTATTCATGAGTTAACCAGAAAAGAGGTGACAGATTTATCTCATATGGAGGTAAATCGATATAGATGAAACAAGTAGTCAAAATAGGTGTAGGCGGCCCGGTTGGTGCCGGAAAAACGATGCTTGTCGAGAAGCTGACACGGGTAATGGAAAAGGACTTCAGCATGGCAGTTGTAACGAATGATATATATACAAAAGAAGATGCGCTGTTTTTAATGAAAAATGGTGTACTTCCTGAAAATCGCATCATCGGTGTGGAAACTGGCGGCTGTCCGCATACAGCGATACGTGAGGACGCTTCGATGAACTTTGCAGCCATTGATGAATTGATGGAACTCCATCCGGAACTGGATTTGATTTTTGTGGAGAGCGGCGGTGATAATTTAGCGGCGACCTTCAGCCCTGAACTCGTTGACTTTTCCATCTATATCATTGATGTCGCACAAGGGGAGAAAATCCCCCGGAAAGGTGGCCAGGGAATGATTAAATCGGATTTATTCATCATTAATAAAACGGACTTGGCCCCGTATGTAGGAGCAAGTCTGGAAGTGATGGAGAGGGATACATTAACGACCCGAGGGGATAAACCTTTCTTTTTTACTAACTTAAAAGACGAAAAGGGATTGACTGATGTCGTGAACTGGATAAAGTCAGAGGCATTTCTTATAGGACTTGAGCGGTGAGTTGGACAGGCAGCATTCGCTTAAAGGCGGTACTGAAAAATGATCGTACAATAGTGAAGGATACTTATTATGACGGGGCATTCAAATTGTCCCGTCCTGTGTTTCTTGATGAACTTTCACCTACCTACTTTCTCATTCATGTTGGAGGCGGCTATGTAGGTGGTGACAAGTACCATCAGCTTTTTTGTTTGGAAGAAGGGGCTACAATGACGTTGACAACACAGTCTGCGACAAAGATATACAAAACGATGGATGAGCCGGCAGTTCAGGGAAACCGAGCTGGTATTAAAAAAGGGGAGTTTTCTTACCTATGTGCAGGACCCTGTAATTGCCTATGAATCTGCTCGATATATTCAGGATACGACGATACATATGGAAAGCGGGGCGGGATTGTTGCTGACGGATATATTTACACCGGGATGGTCAGAGAGTAAGACGAAATTTACATATGATTGGATCCGCTCCAAACTAAACGTGTTCCATGATGGTAAAAGGCTGATAATGGACCACTTGCTTCTGAATCCTTCAGACGAGATGGACTCTGTGCTCTTATTGGAAGGATACAGTCATTTTGGCTCATTATTATTGATACATGAAGAGGTGGATGGGGAAATCATTAACGAACTGGATGAAATGCTTTCCCCGTTAAGAAGCAATGTTAGAATAGGTTTTTCCCGGCTGCCAATACGTGGTTTCATACTGCGGATATTAGCAAATCAAACTCAACAGATAGAAAAGGTATTTTCTGTTTGTGAGGATCTATTCCGAAGGAGAGTCCTGCGGGAGGATGCAATCTTTTATCGTAAATATTAGCAAAGGGAAAGGAGGGGTTTTATGGAAATGAGTTTATTGCTGGTTTTGGCGATTGGATTTGCATTAGGCATCAAGCATGCCCTGGAGCCCGATCATATCATTGCCGTTTCTACGATTGCGAGCCAAAGCAAGAAAATATGGAAATCTTCACTTGCAGGCGTATTTTGGGGAATCGGCCATACACTTACTCTTTTGGTGTTCGGTGTCATCCTGATCCTTTTGAAAAACGAAATTCCGGAAGCTTGGGCAATGTCATTGGAATTTCTTGTGGGAATCATGTTGGTGTATTTAGGTATCACGACGATTTTTTCTTGGAAGCAAACTGAGCAGCATGACCATACAGGCCGGGCTACCTATCTGAAATCGATGTTAGTGGGAATTGTCCACGGACTTGCCGGCAGTGCTGCAATGGTCCTTCTAACTATGAGTACGATAGATGCAGCGTGGCAGGGGGCAATCTACATTATCATATTTGGTGTAGGTACTTGTATAGGCATGCTTCTGTTCACCACGATTTTAAGCATCCCCTTTGTCACAAGTTCTTCTTCCAAAAAAGTCAATCGTTCACTCATCCGGTTGACTGGTGTGATAAGCACAGTTTTCGGTATCTATTATATGTACAATCTGGGCATCAACGAGGAACTATTTTCTGTTTGGTTTGGTTGAATGCAGGCTATCATCCCAAGGGATACCGGGGGAAGGAACTCTCAAGTCAAAAGCTTGAGGGTTTTTTTGCTGCTAATAAATCAATAAACATTGCTATAACTCTTTTGAGTGGACTAGTATAATGAAATATATTGGATAATTAATCCACTTAGGTATGAGGAGGTGGCATTTAATGAAAAGGAAACCATTCCTGCTTGCACTTAGCCTATTAGCAATAACGTTAACTGCAGGTTGTACAACAAAGCAAGAACATATTTCCATTCAAAAATATGAAGGGAAAAACTACAAATTCGAAGCATATAAAGAAAAGATAGAAATGGGGAAAACAGAAAAAACAAAAGAAATAGTAAAAAATGCTGATTGGGAAGAATTTACATTGGAAAAGGATCATTCTAAGGCGGACTTCATCTTTTATTTTAATGATGAAAAAAGCGAGGGTAAAATAGCTGTATTTTATGTTTGGGTAAATACTGATGAAAATATTGTAGAATTGACGAAGGATGAACATAGCCAGTATGTACAGTTAAATAGAAAGGATTCTGAAACTATATTAAGACTGCTGCATTAATGAAAGGAGGAGATCCGTACTTTCAAAATTCCAGACAAGCATCTTTTTATTGTATTTAGAACTCTCATGTGCCCGAATATCATCAGAGTTAGAGTTATTTAACGTAGCCGGATTTTTAAGGTGTAAACTTTAGAGGGACTTATGAGGAAAATTACTTTATCTAATGGAAAAACGGTGGAAGTTGAATGTTTAAGCTGTGCTTTGACAAGTGGGGAAGTAGAAGCAGAGGGTGGTGTAATAGTCGAATCTGAATATTTTATGCTCACCAAGACGTTGCATATCCCGTTGAAGGTTTAGTTATTTTAGCATCAAAACGCCATATTACATGCGAATTAAATGAACCAGAAAAGGTTGATTACATAAACTTAATCCAAGATTAGAAAAGCTCAAAGGGAAATATTAGGGATAGAACACGTTTATTATATTTAACCCAAAGCAATACCTTCAACTCCTCAGGTATGGTTTCTATCTAAATTTTGTAACAAAGTTGATTGGAGCGGAAGGTGCGAGACTTCCAATCAAATGTACAAGCCATAAAAAAACAGTAGGTAAACTCGATTTTGATCGAGTTTGCCTACTGTCCTGAGAAACCGGACTTCAATACAAGTCGGGTTTCTTTCGTTCTGCTCAGGCTGGGTCAGTCTTCTTATTCGTTGTCCTCAATAGTGGCATTGTGCAACAACGGAAAGAGCCACCGGACTTGATGATTTCGCTTATATCGACTTCAATGACTTCGTATCCGCGTTTACGAAGCTCACTATTTACCTGTTTATTACAAGGAAGACTGAATAATTTTTTATTCCCAATCGAAAGCACGTTTGTTCCTAAGGTGAATTGTTCTTCTTTAGTCACTTCAATCATGTCATAACGTGAAGCTAATAAATCCATCTCTTTTTTTGTAAAGGACTCTGGAAAAATAAGCGCCTCTGTCGGTGATATGATATTGAAAACACAATCTAAATGAAGGAACGTTTCAATGAAAGGAACCGCGATGATATCGTATTCAGGTAATAGGGTTTGAAGATGCTTGACGGATGATTCATCCGTTCTTTCACTGATTCCAATATAGATGGTCTTTCCGTCTATAAGGACATCCCCGCCCTCAATATGATTTTTGAGAAGGTTGAAAAATGAGATACCATTCGTTTCGAGCCAGGATTTCAATATTTGTTCTTCACCCTGCCTGATACCTGTTGCCAACTCAGCAACGTAAACGGTATTGCCAAGAGTGAAACCGATATCTCTCGTAAAGACTTGTTCTGGATATGTTAATTCGGGCGGAAGTTTTATGACTTCAATCCCTTCATGTTCAAGAGCCTTAATAAATTGGGCGTGCTGCTTCAAGGCAAGTGCCTGATCGATATTTTCTTCTTGAAACTCTTTTTGAGTTTCGTTAATGATCTCCCTGATTTCCATATGACGAGGTTCACAGACGATCACTCGTGATAGCTTTGAATATTCACTCGCACAATAAGCTTCTAGTTCATCGTTTATTTTGTTTACCATAAATGAGCTCCCTCTAAATATAATTGTATCTTTACTATTTCCTCTTTTTTCTAGAAAGAAACATAAAAAATAAGTCGTGGTCTCTTTAATCTTCTTTAGAGTATATTGCTTTTTATACTGAAATAATTTACGATTTAATTTATACCTATGCAGAAGAATCCTTACTCTATTTAAAAGAGCTTTCCATGGATCGAAGGTAAAGTCATTACAGGATTTTGTTTTTTTAGATAAGGACTAATGATGGTTTAAATTTCTAAGTCCAATGGACGAATGGATAATCGTAAAACGGAACATTGACGAGCTTCCGCATTCTAAGAAATCAGGCAAATAGAATATCAAAAAAAGGGATCTGGTTTAGATCCTTTTTTTATTTGAAATATCTTCAAGATAACCCCAAATTCAAAATAATCGTAAAACGCACCTAGGGAAAAAGGATTATTTTTTTTCTGGTCGAATATATAATGAAGACGTTTTCAATATTAGGGGGAGATTGTAATGATGGATACACCATTGATCATGACTCAAATCATTGAGAGAGCTGAAAAATATTTTCCTAAGAAAGAGGTAGTTTCGCGTACGGATGGTGGAATTCACACTTTTACATATGCTGAGATTGCTGAGCGTACAAGAAGGCTGACTAGTAACCTTGAAAAATTCGGTATTAAAACAGGTGACCGGATTGGAACACTCGCTTGGAACCATCATCGTCATTTAGAAGCTTATTTTGCGATTCCTTGTCATGGTGCTGTCCTACATACAATTAATATGCGCCTGTCCCCTCAACATGTTTCTTATATCGTCAATAGTGCGGAAGATCGATTATTACTGATAGATCCGGATGTCATCCCCCTGTTGGAAGCGATTAAAGATGAGTTAACGACGGTGGAAGGATATATCATAATGACGGATAAAGATGAGCTGCCTGAAACGACCCTTTCACCTATTTATCATTACGAAAAACTATTAGCCGAAGGGAATCCGAAACAGCCATTCATTCAAACCTTGGGTGAAAATGCTCCTGCCGGCATATGTTATACTTTCGCCACGACCGGGAATCCAAAAGGGGTGGTTTATTCACATCGTGGAATTTTGTTGCATGCGATTGCACTGGGGCTTGCCGATTCTACAGCTTTAAGTGAACGTGATGTGGCCCTTCCTGTAGTGCCCATGTTTCATGTAAATGCTTGGGGCATGCCTTTTGCCAGTGTTTGGTTTGGCACTAAGATGGTTTTGCCGGGACCTTATTTCACCCCAAAGATTTTGGCTGAACTTATAGAAACGGAGAAGGTCACAATTGCAGCAGGGGTTCCGACGATATGGATGGGATTATTGAAGGAGCTAGAAGAAGGCAGCCATGATACGAGCAGCATTCGCGCTGTTTTATGCGGAGGGTCGGCTGCCCCGAAAAGCATGATTAAAACATTTGAACAAAAGTATGGGATACCATTCCTGCATGCCTATGGAATGACTGAAACAAGCCCGCTCGTTTTTGTTTCCAAACCAAAAAGCTATCAGGAAGACCTCCCTGAAGAAGAACTTTATGAGTTGAAGGCTAAGCAGGGCCTTGTCTCGCCAATGATTGAAATTAAAGTGATCGGTCAGGAAGGCGAAGTAAAGCCTGATGGAAAGGAAATGGGCGAATTACTAATCAGGGGTCCTTGGATAGCGAATGAATATTTTAAAGATGAGCGGTCAGGGGATACGTTTAAAAATGGCTGGCTGTATACCGGGGATGTTGTCACGATTGATGAAGAAGGATTCGTGAAAATCGTCGACCGGACTAAAGACTTGATTAAAAGCGGGGGTGAGTGGATTTCTTCCGTAGATATAGAGAATGCATTAATGGCCCATGAAGGAATATTTGAGGCGGCAGTAATTGCAGTGCCTCACGAAAAGTGGCAGGAACGACCGATTGCCTGTGTTGTTTTGAAGGACGCATACAAGGGACAAGTGTCTCAAGAAGAAATCATCGAATTTTTAAAGCCGCAGTTTGCAAAATGGTGGCTGCCGGATGAAGTGGTCTTTTTGGATGATATTCCGAAAACGGGTGTTGGGAAGTTTTTGAAAAGGGCTTTGCGAGATCAGCTTCAGGATAAATATATCAAGAAATAGTATGTTTGTTTAATTGTAACTTTTCGCCCTATTCTGATAACTAATGAAAAATATATAATAGAGTTATAGAAGGAAAGAGGAGGAAATAAATTGAGTATTGAATCGACATCACCTGCAGGCACTGTTTTAGTCACATATTCGGACCGGAAGGCTACTGTTGCAATGAACCGTCCAGAGGCCATGAACTCTTTGAATCCGCAAATGCTGCATGACTTTATTTATGCACTTAAGGAAGTAAGTGAGAATGAAGAAGTGGACGTCGTCATTTTAAAAGGGAATGGGAAAGCATTTTCCGCTGGCGGGGATATTAAGATGATGCTCTCGCCTGGCGAAGAAAACGCTTTCGATGACCTGATGGATGGAATCAGTGAATTGGTCACCACATTATATTTCATGCCTAAACTGACCATCAGTGCCATTCATGGTGCAGCCGCAGGGCTTGGATTGAGTATAGCTCTTGCAACCGATCATCTTATTGCAGATTCGGATAGTAAAATTGCAATGAATTTTATCGGAATTGGATTAATTCCTGATGGCGGCGGACACTTTTTCCTTGAGCGTCGTCTTGGTGAAGTAGGTGCAAAAGAGTTGATCTGGGAAGGTAAAGTGCTAACAGCGCTCGAAGCTAAAGAAAAGGGCCTCATTCATGAAGTGGCAGACGGAACCTTGGAACATGCGGTAGAGAAGAAAGTGCAAACGTGGCTGCAAAGCCCAGTTCAAGCCATGATAAAAACGAAAAAGATCCTTAGTGAAAAAAATCGCCCACTATTAATTAAGATGCTTGAGATTGAAAAAGCCGCTCAAATGAAAATGCGTCAAACAGCGGATCACCAAGAGGGAATAAAGGCTTTCGTGGAAAAAAGGAAACCGAACTTCATCGGAAAATGAATTTGAAAGGCCGTCACTTTATTGTGACGGCCTTTCTCTAACTAGTTTAAAATGATTGCGCTCCCATTAAAAATCAGCGGTGAAAAAGTAATAGTGCACCTGAAGGTGATGTACAGCGATGTGTTTGATCTTGATAGTTTTTTTCAATCAATAGATTTTGTCCCAATTCTTTTGCTTGTTCATCATTCTCGGCTGTAAATGATTCATCCAATAGTTTTTCCCCTGACGGTTCAAAAACGGTTAATTTGTATATTCTGTTCATTTTTAAAACTCCTTTTTCAATATAATACTGTCTAAAGATAGGTACTGTTATAAAAATTTTATCATTATCTGTTAATTTTGACTATTATTATGTCAGAGCAATGTATTAACACTGAGAATATTGAAGAGTAAACTGTATATCTTCAATAATGATGGAAAATAACTATACCGAACAAACTTTATAGTTTTTTTCCTTTAGAATGAGAATAAAACCTATTTATACTAGAGGAATTCTCTCTTTAATGAAAATTCATAAATGATATAATAATCTTGAGGGAAAGTGTATGGATCGAAGGGAGTTTTTTTGAATGACAGTAAGAATCGTTAATAATATCACGGAATTGATAGGAGATACACCTGTTGTCAGAATTAATCATTTAACAGCGGAGGGTGACGCGGAAGTATTTGTGAAACTTGAATATTTCAATCCGAGCCGCAGTGTAAAAGATCGGGCTGCCTTCAACTTAATTAGGCAGGCTGAATTGGATGGAATCATTCAATCAGGGGCCACGATTATAGAGCCAACATCAGGAAATACAGGCATTGGGCTTGCAATGAATGCCGCGGCAAAGGGTTATCGGGCCATTATGGTCATGCCGGATAATATGTCAAAAGAAAGAATCAATATATTAAAGGCATACGGAGCGGAAGTTGTCCTCACCCCTGCATCAGAGCGGATGCCTGGAGCCATTCGTAAAGCTGAGGAGCTCGCCGCGGAGATTCCCAATAGCTTTATTCCGCAGCAATTCGAAAACCAAGCAAACCCTGATATTCACAGAGTGACGACTGCAGTCGAGATTCTAGATCAGATGGATGGAAACCTGGATGTGTTTGTCGCTACTGCTGGAACGGGAGGAACGATAACCGGTACAGGTGAAGCATTAAAAGAACAACTGCTGGATTTAAGGGTTGTCGTTGTCGAGCCTAAGGGTTCTCCTGTTCTTTCGGGCGGAAAGCCTGGCCCTCATAAATTAGTGGGTACGAGCCCAGGTTTTATCCCAAGCATTTTAAATACAGAGGTATTTGATGAAATCGTTCAAGTGGCTGATGAAGATGCCATTTCTACCATGAAGGATATGGCTTCGAAGGAAGGTATATTGATTGGACCTTCAGGCGGTGCTTCTGTCTGGACTGCACTGCAGGAAGCTCGGCGTCTTGGAAGTGGAAAAAGGGTATTATGCATTGCACCGGATAATGGCGAACGCTATTTAAGTATGGATATTTTTAATTAATGAAAAAGACCGAATGCCGTGCATGGAACAATGTTCACGCCATTCGGTCTTTTTCCTGTTGAATTTGCCCATACTGGATTCCATGATGACGTATTAAAATAATAATAAATGGGAAAGTATGTTCTATTCATGGTAAAATTAAATGTGAAATGTTTATAGAAATCGAGGTGATACTTTTGAGCGGCGTAAAGTTCATTCATGCGGCGGATCTCCATTTGGATAGTCCCTTCTCAGGGTTGAAGGATTTGCCTTCAACTATATTAAAGGAATTGAGGGAAAGCCCGTTTAAAGCGTTTCAAAATATCATTAATGAAGCAATTTCCCATCAGGTTGACTTTATCGTGTTATCGGGGGATCTGTTTGATGGGGAAAATCGGAGTCTCCGGACACAGGTCCGCTTTCGAAGGGAAATGGAAAAACTTCAGCGACATCAGATCCCTGCCTATATCATCCATGGTAATCATGATCATCTCAGCGGCTCATGGATTACTGTGGAGCTACCGGATAATGTCCACGTATTTTCAGGGCAAACCGAAGTGAAACTATTTGAAAAAATCGGTGGGACGACTGTCCACCTGTATGGATTCAGTTATCCACGCCGTCATGTAAGGGAGAGAATGATTGAAACCTACATAAAAGCCGAAGGGGCTGATTATCATATTGGTCTGCTTCATGGGAATTTGGAAGGCAATTCCGAACATAGCCCATACGCCCCTTTTTCATTGAAGGAACTAGCTGCTAAAGACTTTGATTACTGGGCATTAGGCCATATCCATAAGCATCAGGTGGTTTCAGAAGATCCGCTAGTGATTTACCCAGGAAACATTCAAGGCAGGAACAGAAAGGAGTCTGGAGTTAAAGGGTGTCTGCTCGTCGAATTCGACGGGGACACGAAGCGCCATACCTTTATTGAAACCTCGGAAGTGATATGGGAAAGTGAAACAATTGAAATATCCGCGGATGGTGGATTTGATGCCCTGTTCAAGCAATGCAAGGAAGTAATTGAAAAGAAGAGTTTTGATGGGAGAAACTTTCTTTTGGAAATGAATCTGGATGTTGGGGACGCAGCAGACGCTTTCGGGGAATATCTTGAGGAATTGACCCGGATTTTGCAGGAAGAGGAGCAGGGTGAATCGTTTGTATGGGTGTATAAAATAAAAGTCATCCAGTCCATGCCAATGTTTAGGTCAAATGAAAGGATATCGCCATTTATGGCTGAGGTATCGATGCTTGCCTCTGAATTTGATGATACGGAGGCTGCACTGGCCCCGCTTTATAATCATCCGGGTGCAAGAAGGTTTCTTGATTCAATTGAGCTGGAAGAGCAGAGGGAGCTTTTGGAAGAAGCGGAAAGATGGCTTTTGCATGTGTTTGAACCGAATAAATGAGTGTAGGGAGGAGGAACGGATTTGATTATTAAAGACCTCCATGTTTATGGGTACGGCAAACTCGAAAATCAGCGTTTTCCTGAATTGGGACAGCTGCAGATTTTCTTTGGGGAAAATGAATCAGGCAAGTCAACCATTATGTCCTTCATTCATAGTATGCTTTTTGGTTTTCCAACAAAGGTTCAAAATGAACCGCGTTACGAGCCTAAAATGCATGCCAAATATGGGGGAAGGCTTAGTCTCATAACAAAAAAAGATGGGGAAGTCATTATTGAACGGGTGAAGGGAAAAGCTACTGGAGATGTGAAATTGACCTTCGAAGATGGAAGGGTTGGCGGCGAGGAAGAACTGAATGAGATTCTCCATGGCGTGGATAAAAACTATTACCAATCCATTTTTTCTTTCGACCTTCAAGGTCTGCAGGGTATACATACACTAAGTGAAGGGACCATGAGTAAATATCTGCTTTCCGCTGGGTTGATTGGAAATGATAAACTTCTTGAAGCCGAAACGAAATTGCAAAAAGAGCTGGATTTAAGGTTCAAGCCATCAGGCCAAAAACCTCAGCTGAATGTGAGAATAAAAGAACTTAAGGAATTGCAGAAAAAAGTAAAAGCTTCAGAAGAAGAACAGCAGTCGTATACGTCATTACTTCAGGAAGAGGCAAAGCTTAAGGAGGACCTTTCTGAAATCACGGAAGATATTCAAGAGATTGAAGAAACACTTGTTAACATGAGTACTTTTTTGCGAATTAAACCCTTAGTTGAAGAACGGGGGAAACTTGAAACTGAAATTGGTAAAATCAAGGGTGTGAGTTTTCCTGTTGATGGTTTAAAAAGGCTTGAACAGTTACAGGCAGTAGGAATGCCCCTGAAAGCCCAACTTGCCGCATTGACGGATAAAGTGACCAAACTTGAGGGGAATCTCACGGAAATCGAAATCAAACCGTTCATCAAGGAAAATAAAGAGCAGATTGAACATGCGATCGATCAAGGAGCATTGCTGGAGAAGCTCGAGCTGGATATAAGAAAAGCGGAACATGAAAGGCTGATGGAAGAAAAGAATATCGAAAAGGTGAAACAGGAATTATTCTTGGATGTTTCTGATGATGAAATAAGAAAACTTGATATCAGTACATTCATGAAGGAAAAGGTCAAAAGGGCGGAGCGGGAAAAGCATCGACTTCAAAATGATAAAAAACAGCTTGATGAGAAATATGGACTTCAAAAGGGAAATCTGGAAACGTCAGAAGCCCGCTTGAGGGAGATTAAGGCCCAGATAATGCCAGCAGAAAAAAGAAAAGAACTGGAAGCCTTATACACCAAGCAGCATAACACCGAATTTGAAGCAGCCAAAAGCCATATTCTTGATGAACAAATACTTGAAGTTGAAAAGCAATTGGCATTACAGAGGAAGAAGGCAGCGCATCACCGCAAACGTGCACGTATAATGAATGGCAGTTTGATGGTCCTTCTATGTGTAGGTGCGATCGGAAGTTATTTCAGTGAACAGATTTTGCTGGGAATTATACTTCTGGCCATGGCTGTTCTGTTTGCGGTTTCCAGGTCTCTCTTCAAAGGAGATGATATATTGTCCGGGTATATCCGGCAATTGGATGAGCTGAAAAGGAAAAGGGCTGCAATTGGGAGTGAAACTTATAGAGGGAGTGAAGGAGAGTCGATGGGACAGTTGCTTGAACTGGACCAACGACTTAAAAGGCGGCTTGAAAGTGAAAGGTTCAAATATGAAGAAAGGGAGGAAGCGTTTGAATCGACCATTCAGGAATATGCCGCATGGGAAGCTGGCAGGGACCGATTGGATAAGGAGGTGAGAGGCATATTAAGCGGTTGGGGCCTGTCTTATCCCGGAGTTGATTTCAATCTTGAATCTGTATTTGAACTGCTTGAGAAATGGAAGGAAGCCGTTGACAGGAAATATGAAACGATCAAGAGATACCAATTTCTATATGCTGAGTTTGAAGGTAAATCGAAGGCTTTATTCCATTTTGCACACAGCCTTGATTTTGAACCATCCACATGGCGGGAGGCAATTGGGCTTTTGAAACGGGAAATGAATAGGACGGTTGAATTCTCCGTTCAACTAGCACAATGGATGCAGGAACAAAGTCGTTTGACGAACGAGATCGAGCAGCTGACGATGGAAAAGGATTATCTTGATGCGGAAATGGAACAGCTATTTAAGTTAGCGAAGGTCAGGGATGAGGAAGAGTTCAGACATGACGCTGCCTTGTCCGAAAAGAAAGTCACTTTACAAAAACAACTTGATTTGATTACCATTCAAATTGGGCAATCCGGAATGCAGCCAGAACAAATCCAAACATACTTAAAACAAGGGATCACCACATATACATTTGAAAACTTGGAAAGGAAACGGAAGGATTCTGTAAAGGTGAAATCACTTTTATTAGAGAAGCAGTCTGATGCGAAGCATAGGATAAAACAGCTTGAAGCTTCAGGGATTCATGATGACTTACTTCATCGTTTTTATGAAGAGAAAGCTGCTTTTAACGAAGAAGCAAAGGAATGGACGAAATTGGCAATAGCCAAAAGCCTATTGAATAAGACTTTGGATCGATATAAAAGGGAACGCCTTCCGAAGGTCATCGCTGATGCGGAGCGGCATTTTGCCTTTTTAACGAATGGGAGCTATCGGAAAATCATCCTTGATCAGTCGGGAGAAGGAATTTGGGTACAGCGCAGTGATGGCTTGAGTTTCAGGGTTGAAGAGGTCAGCCGCGGGACAGCAGAGCAAATATATGTTTCCCTAAGGCTTGCACTTGCTGATCATACTTTTGAAAATGATTCATTCCCTCTCATCATTGATGATAGTTTCGTCAATTTTGATGCGGAAAGGACAAAACGGATGCTTGAGTTATTGAAAAAAGTATCGGAAAAGCGGCAAATTTTCTTTTTTACTTGTCATCGATATGCAATGGAACATTTTACCGAAAATCAAGTAATTCGTCTACCCACTCCCGTATTGCGCCAAAATATGAATGATTTGATCATCCCCGAAATATAATGGGATTTATACTATAAATAAAGAGAGTGAAGTCATTGAATATGAATGAGTTTGTAAGCCACCATGATTCTTCTTTAGAGTTAATCATCGAAAAGGAGTTTCCTGATAAACGATGTGTTGGAGGGAAATATTCTGCCAAAGGACATACCATCACTTTATATAGTAGAGATATCGAAATTCAGTGTGAACGCTCCCTAGGCTCTCTTGAAAGGCTTGAAGAATATACATGGGTGATTCTCACACATGAGATGGGCCACGCGCTAGACCCCGATCTTGCTGTACTGAGTGAGGAGCTATACAGTACAGAAAAATCAGAAATCCTTTATCAAATAGAGGTCAATGCCTGGAACATCGCAGAAGGTTTAGTACCTTTTATCGATCAGGATTTATTTACCTTCATTAGAGATGAATCCCTGGCACATTGTACAAATCGCCTGCTGGTCGGTTAAAAGGCTCTCCAAATGGAGGGCTTTTTTATTTTCCGCTCAATCTAGTTAGGAGATTTCGATAAAGGATTTCCCGGAGGGGGAGCAAGGACAGAATCTTTTGTTGGGCAAGTTAATACACTGAACTAAATTTTTTTACATTAATGTTTCCAAAGGAAGCATCATATCTTTAATCGAATGTTCACTTTAATGAACAATTTGAGAGGAATGGGCCAAGGAGTTTTTGGTTTATATTCTTTTTTTAGATTGACAGTGAGAATCATTTTCATTAAACTGGTATTATTAGACTAAAAGGGGAGTATTTTTATGCGACCAGCTATTAACACACAGTCTTTATCGCTCGGTTATGGTGATAAATTAATAATAAATGATATGAATATAGAAATACCCGATGGGGAGATCACGGTGTTCATCGGTGCTAATGGATGTGGAAAATCAACTCTTCTAAGGTCGGTTGCCCGCTTGTTAAAACCTCAATCCGGTTCAGTTTTACTCGAAGGCAAAGCGATTTCAACCATGTCATCGAAGGATGTAGCAAGAAAGATGGCGATTCTTCCACAATCGCCGGTTGCTCCTGAAGGACTTACAGTCTATCAACTTGTTAAACAAGGAAGATATCCTTATCAAAGTTGGTTGAAACAGTGGAGTTCCGTGGATGAAGAGAAAGTTCAAAAGGCAATTGAAGCAACGAACCTGACCGAATTGAAGGATCAGGCAGTCGATGAATTATCGGGAGGCCAGAAGCAACGGGCATGGATAGCGATGACGCTGGCTCAGGATACGGACATCATTTTGTTGGATGAGCCGACTACATATCTTGATATGACCCATCAAATCGAGATTTTGGACTTATTGTTCGACTTGAATGAGTTTGAGAACAGAACGATCGTGATGGTGCTTCATGATTTGAATTTAGCTTGCCGTTATGCGGATAATCTGGTGGCACTTAAAGATGGGGCGATACATGCTCAAGGTCGGCCAGAAGATATCATTACGCCTGAATTGGTGCAGCATGTATTCAGCATGGAATGTCAAATTTCTTATGATCCAATTTTCGGCAGTCCCATGTGCATCCCGTTTGGTAAAGGCCGATACGCTCAACGTCATATGAAAGCGCTGGCTAATGCATAACCTCTCACCATCTATTGAAAAAGAGCTGCAAGGATATCGCATATCCTTTCGAGATGAAGCCAAAGTTTCCAAGACCTTCAATCATGTTGAAGACCTGATTCAGTATGCACAAGCCCGATCTGGGGCGGAAACGGCAAGAATAGCAATTTCAATGTGGTTCAGACGTTATGCTTTTTTTGTCACGGCACAATTTTACATGTTCAGCAAACATCGGCTTATCTGGGAAGGCACACTTCAGGACATTGGCGTTTTGGATGATCCGGAAGATGAACATTGGCTTCCGGATTTTTTGCTGAAAAATAACAGGTGGAGCAGTGTTACGGAAATGGAAAGCTCTTCCGCCCTACATTCCATATTAAGCAGCTTTGGTGCGGATGCCATTCGCTCATTTTCTGGAACCACTAAAATATCGAAACTTGTACTTTGGGAAAATATTTGGGGCTATACAGTATGGATGTATAGTGAGTTACTGAGACAGACAGATATAAAGATGCGAGTTGAAAAGGACATTGAAAGGCTGCTTGATGATGAAGTATGGCTGAATATTGAATCGCGTTCCCCTTTTAAACGATTCATTGGGAAAAAAAGTGTTCAGGAATCCATGAATCCTTATAAACGGGTGACATGCTGTTTATATTACCGAATTGAGGGCCATGAAAAATGCGCGTATTGTCCGAACAAGAACTGTTGAGATAGGTTCGATTAGCCAGGCTTGTGTTCAAGCCTGGTTTTCTTGTGGAGTGATAAGTAGACGCAGCTTAGGCTTAACTTTCATTGTCCATCACTTATTAACGAAAACTAAACACACTGACGAGGTTGATATGTTATAATGTTGATATTTAATTGAACGGAGGCAGTCGCATGGGAAATGGGATCATACACTACGGAATTGGTGAAGTAGTAGATATATATATGTACATTAAAACGAGTACAAAAGCGGTTGCAAGTAATGGAAAGCCGTTTTTAACATTGATTTTGTGTGATAAAACCGGGGAGATCGAGGCAAAGCTATGGGATGTTTCCGAGGCGGATGAGACAACATACAGTGCGGAAGCTACGGTGAAAGTTCAAGGGGAAGTCCAGAATTATCGAGGACGCAGCCAATTGAAAATCCGTAATATCAGAATTACTTCAGATGCTGATGGCGTCACGAAAGCCGATTTAATTCAAACGGCCCCTTTAAGTCAGGAAGAAATGATGGAAACCATCACTCAATTCATTTTTGAAATGAGGAATCCGAATATCCAAAGGGTGACTAGGCATCTCATTAAAAAATATCAGAATGAATTCCTGACGTTTCCTGCTGCCACTAAGAACCATCATGAGTATATGTCTGGACTCGCCTATCACGTTGTATCGATGCTAGGGCTGGCTAAGGCCATTTCAACCCTATATCCTTCGCTCAATAGGGATCTTTTGTATGCAGGAGTCATTCTGCATGACCTTGGTAAGGTACATGAGCTATCTGGGCCTGTATCGACTGTTTATACAGTGGAAGGTAACTTGTTGGGGCATATCACCATCATGGTAAATGAAGTCGGAAAGGCAGCAGAGGAATTAGGCATTGAAGCAGAAGAAATCATGATTCTCAAGCACTTGATATTAAGCCACCATGGTAAAGCGGAATGGGGCAGTCCCAAACCGCCAATGGTGCGGGAAGCGGAAGTGCTGCATTATATTGATAATATGGATGCCAAGATAAATATGATGGACCGTGCCTTGGAAAAAGTGAAACCGGGTGAATTTACGGAGAGAGTCTTCGCGCTCGATAACCGTTCATTCTATAAACCAACATTTTAATCAAATATGCTTCTTTCTCGCTGGAGAAAGAAGCATATTTTTTTTGTTCATGCATATTCTCTAGTAAATGAATAGTAGATTATTAGGGAGGGAATGGACATGCCAATTTGGATCTGGTTCGTGTTTATTGGAATAATTGTCAGTGCAGTCATGTCAATTTGGACAGCTAGGCAGGAACGCCTCATAGATGATGCTTGGATTGAAAAGGAAGGTCAGAAGTACATTGAACGTATGGAGGAAGAGCGCGAGAGGCGTAAAAAGGATATAAATCAGGGAGCATAGCTTGTATGATGAAAAAAAGCGACAGGCCAAAGTCCTGTCGCTTTTTACTATCTAATTATTTTTCAGCTTGAGTTGCGTCACCAGAAGTAAGGGCATCTTTTAGATCTTTATCTTTAATCTTCACGTCCGCTTTTTTGACTTCCGAGTTCAAAATATCTTGAACTTTTGTTTGGTCAATCTGAGCGACTTTCAAATCATATTCAAGATCTTTTTTCATATCTTTGTATGATTCTTTTTCTTTTGTATCAAGAAGTTGGATGATATGGTAGCCATAATCTGATTTAATCGGCTTGCTGATTTCATCTTTCTTCATTTTGTAAGCTTGTTCTTCAAATGCAGGAACCATTTCACCTTGACCGAACCAGCCTAGTTCTCCGCCTTTTTCAGCTGTACCTGTGTCTGTTGAATATTCTTTTGCAAGTTTAGCGAAGTCTTCGCCTTTGTCCAATTTAGCTTTAACTTCGTCAGCAGTTTTTTGGTCTTCTACTAGAATATGTCTCGCTTTGATTTGTGGTTTATAGTCTTCATAAGCTTTTTTCACATCAGCTTCTTTTACTTTAATATCAGCAACGGCTGCTTTTTCTTGAAGCATGCCGATTTTAAGTGCACGTTTAAGATCATCTTCGCTCTTATATCCGGAAGATGCCAGGGCCGTTTCGAAATTTTCACCCATTTGTGCTTTAAGCTCGTCGGTTTTAGCTTTAACTTCCTTATCCGTCACTGTATATTTTTCAGAAAGAACTTTTTCATAAACAAGTTCTTGAAGAACGGTTTCACCATAACGATCTTTCATTACATTGTAAAATTCTTCTTTGGATATATCTCCCGCTTTAGTTTCCACGACTGCTTCCTTGTCGCTGTTGCATGCTGTAAGTCCGATCAGCCCTGCAGTAACAGCAATCGATAATGCCCACTTCTTCATAAAAACAACTCCTAGTTTTAAGTTTCTGGTTTGCTATTTTTCGTATTTCCACAAAATTAACTATAACATATTCTGGTTACTTTACAAAAAATAATATATTGGTGTATGAATAAGAATTTTTTGAAAAATGGGTGAACGCCTACCCAGATAATAAACCATTACATATGCTAAATCGAGGACATCAAAAGGAGGTAGCATAATGAGTAATGGATTTAACGGAGGTTTCGCATTGTTAGTGGTGTTATTCATTTTATTAATAATTGTAGGAGCAGCCTTCTGCTAATCGGTTGCAAAATTAATAATGGAAAGAGCCCACTCCTTTTGCCGTGGAGTTGAATAGGATAGGGTAGCCGCTCAACAAAAAAGATTGAAGTGATTATCAAGCTATGAAAGGAATGGATTCCTTTTGGCGGATATAAGAGTGTGCATGAAATTACCATTACTTAAGAATGGAAAGGAGGAAGATCAATGTCTGGAGGAATAGGTGGAGGCTTTGCTCTAATTGTCGTTCTTTTCATCCTGTTAGTCATCATTGGAGCTTCTTGGTTATAAACTCATAAACAAAAGGCGAAGCAATCAGCTTCGCCCTTTTTCTTTATGTGGATAATGCGCCGGATATCACCAATGTATGTAACAAATGATGGCCATCATTTGTTGCTCATCTCTACGTATACAATATTTCAATATAGGAGGATAATAACATAATAGTAATTAATACATTAATGGTCCTGAATACTTTAGGCTGCCGGTCTTCAGCAATTTCCTTTTGAATGCATAAAGAGTTTGTCATTCTATTAATATTATAAAGGATCAAAATAGCAAAAATAATAAACCAGAACGAGATCAAAACCTAAAATCCCTCCTTGCAAAACATCATGTATAAATACGATACCAAATTATAATGAAAAAAGATACCTAAAAATCTTCAGGCATCTTTATGAATAGATAAGAAATCATTTTTGAATAAGTATATCGTATCCTTCGAGGTGTTCCTCAATAAAAGAATGCCTTGGAGAACCAACCAGGTTTTTAATATAAATAAAATCCGATACGCATAATCCTGTGTGCAGGGATAATAAAATAGTGAAATAATGGATGTAATGTGGAAAACTAAGGGCACAACCAATCAATATGACAGACATAATGAAGAAAGGCAACACAAGAATCAAGAGATATAGGTGCTTTCGAATCGGATAATGCACATTGACTTTGCATGTTAGGACAAGATTCCACTTCAAGGACCATGAAGTTTTTACTTTTTTACACAATAATCGTAAAGGTAAATAGTGTAATAGTTTGTGAACAGGATATAATAAGAGTAATAGGCTAAAAAATACCATTGTTTGATCGCCATACAAAACAACATGGGATGAAAAGACACTTAATAATGTATAGATCAGAACAAATGACATCAATATAGTAAAAACTGAAAAGAAGATCAGGCGGCAATTCCCATATTGTTTTGCCACGTCAATTGTTTTCCACGAATTCATTTCGAAATCAGCCCTCCAAAGACCGTTGAATATACTTACATACATTACGATGAATGTGTGGAAAAAGCAATGGAATTCTTGGTTTAGTTTTAAGATAAAAATCACTTTAGTGTGGAAGAATGCTAAAGGAGTTTAAGGACGGGTTTTGAACAAAGGATCAGCCGGGTCTTAAGCATGAAAATCAAATTGGTTATAAGCCTTATATGTTAAATTTGAATGATTGATTGGGGATAAATGATGTATGAAAAATATAAATGAAGAAATAGAAATACTCCGTTTTCATCAACGGCTTTTATTAAACTTGATACGCAATCCGGAGGCCAAGTTGGACTTTCTATTTGTGGAAAAAAATTTTACGAAGAAGGAAGCGGAAGAATTATTGGAAACATGTGATATCTTGAGCAAACGCTATGAAATAGAAAAAGCGGAAGGTTACATGAACTTTCGACCGCTTTTTAATCAATTTGAAAGAAAGATTAATCCCAAAATAACCATAAAGGATTGCATTGATGCATGCCTCTCACAAGGTTTATATGTATCTTTCATGAAGGAAATGGATAGAGTGTGAAATTAAACTGGCTCAGTTTCTTTCTCTATCTTTTTTTTGGTGATTTTACCCTCCACGTCAGTAAACTCCTGATCAATGTTGTCGAAGGATCGTTCAAAGATTTGCATGAAATCTTCACCGTATATATTACGGATGACAGCCATCATTTCAATCATATCCGGAAACTTCCCATAAAGCTCACGTAGTGGAAGTGCACCTGAGAAAGCGGAGTTCTTACTTGGGTCGTATGTCTCCATTAAATCAAGCAGAAGCTTTTCACCTTCAGGGGTGATTTTTATATACGTATTCCTTTTGTCATTTTCTTTCTTTGAAAATGTTAAAAACCCGCGTTCCTCTAATTTTTTTGAAAAGTTAAATGCCGTAGAAACATGCATGACCCCAAATTTTGCTACATCTGAAATGGAAGAGCCATTAAGATGGTAGGCAATCCAAAGAATATGGTGCTCATTGATATTTAAATCATAGGGCTTAATCCATTGCTGCCAATCTTTTTCAATCGACTTCCATAATGCTTTGCTTAATTGTGCAATTCGTTGACTAAAAATCATTGCTTCTTTCATAGAATAATTTTTATTCTGCATATTATGGGCTCACCTACTTATAAGATTCTATATATTTATTATGACAATAAAATAAAAATTAATAAAGATAATATTTGCGAAATTTTTAGAAAATTTTAGTTTTTTTAAGGAATTCTCCATTTTCCTCCAATAAACCATGTAATTTATTGGGAAAAATGGAGAATCAAGCTTTTGTGATGATGTCAGCTATTAATTTTTCGAAGCAGGAATGACCGTTTCCAATTCTTTTAATGAATTTTCAATTTCTTGAACGTTCTTCAATAATTCATTCTTATTGGGTTCGATTTCCTGCTTCCAGTTCTCGATGACGATCTGGACATCCGATATGAAGGTTTTTACCGTTTCTTTGCTGATTTCTGTAGCTTCCATCGTGTCATCTTTAATATTTAGCATTTTTACCTTTAATTCATCAATTATATTCTTAATTTCGTCCGTATTCGTTTTGATGCGAGTCCGTAAGTCTTTACCTGAACTTGGTGTAGAAAGTAAGGTTGCTGCACCTGCTACGACTGTCCCGGTTAAAAAGCCAATTAGTAATGATTTTGCTTTCATTAGGATCACCTCATTTTATAATATTGTTTTCGCTTTACATGGTCGGAATCCCTGCTGTAAAAATCAATTGGAAATTATGATAAATAGGGATAGAAATACTATTGATATCAAAATACCATAATTTTCATTCTTATGGAAGCATATCGACCATTTTATCTTTATATCACAAAAATATTTTTTTAAACTTATATAGTAAATATATAATATTTAAAAATAACTTGAAGCTTTATTCAAAATGCTTCATATAAAGGAAAGAGCGGCATATAGATAGTAAAAACAAGCTGTCGGAACATGGATGGCACTGGTGGGTTAATAATGAAAATCATTTTTTTATTAGGCCTTATATGCCTGTGCGGAATGGGGTATTTTCTAAGGAAGGCGAAAACTCCGGGCATCTATCCGCCAAAGAGGGTGCTCCAGGCTAGAGCCTTCGCTATGGGTCTTCCCGGGGTTTTACTGCTTTTCATTTGGTTTATGTTGTTATTGATTCATTGACCCTTGGAGGATGAGTCTGACTAGAATCCCAGATTCATAAGATTGGAAAAAAAAAGCACCGGACACTCCGGTGCTTTTTTAAGTATGATGATCCTGCTGCTTAAGCATTAATGGGTATATTAGATTTTCTTACGATGCCGTTCACAATTGGATAAATAATGACCATCGCAACTGTATTTAGCAGTACGGCAGGAAGTACAACAGCGCCGAAAAGTGCAACGAAAGGACCTGGAAGGGAAACGATATAATAAGCCGAACCAAGGAAGACAGCGCCGGAAATGATTGTTCCTACGGCAGTCAAAATACTAACGGTGACAACGGATGTTGAAAACTTCTTAAGACTGATGAATAAAAGGTAAAAAAGAAAGGCTGTTGCCAATTTGTCTATGATATTTGGAATCTGTCCTCCAGGAAATGTAGTTGTCATGGCAGAGATGGCTCCAGCAGCCAAGGCAACAATGAATACATTTTTCTTCGCGGGAAACAGTGCAATCGCCAAAAACATCATCAACAGCATCATATCCGGTTTCATTCCAAGGAAGAATCCAGGAACGATAAAATGCAGGGCAGCCCCAATCCCGATTAATAGGGACAGTGACACAAGGGTTTTCGTTTTCATTTACTCATCTCTCCTATTCTCATCTCAACTAACATCTTTTCTTCAACAATGCACTATTGCCTGTTGCAAGAAGTTTAAAACAGTATATCATAAGACCTATTTTTTTAGAAGTTATATTTGTTCGAATTAAAGGATTTGAGCTTCCTGCGCTTTATACGATTCCTGGAATTTCTTCATGAAATCGGCAAGGTCCTGACAGTGGGATAGAGGGACAGCATTATAGATGGATGCTCTGCAGCCGCCGATGGAACGGTGACCGTTCAGTCCTACGAATCCGGCTTGCTTCACTTCTTTAAGGAATTGAACTTCAGCTTCTTCAGACGGAAGCGTAAAAGTTACATTCATTAATGAACGGCTGTCCGGTAAGGCATGGCCTTTATAAAAACCATCGCTGCCGTCGATCGCATCGTAAATGACTTTTGCCTTTTCTTCATTGATTTCAGCAATTTTTTCCACGCCGCCCTGTTCTTTTGCCCAATCCAACACAAGGGACAATAAGTAAATGGCCAATGTCGGAGGGGTGTTATATAAAGAATTATTTTTTGAATGGATAGAATAGTTCATCATGGATGGGATTGTTTCATTATCCGTTATTAAATCTTTACGGATGATAACGACTGTGATTCCCGATGGTCCTAAATTCTTTTGTGCACCTGCATATATGATGCCGAATTTACTGATATCAATTTTTTTGCTGAGAATATCACTTGACATATCAGCTACTAAAGGAACGTTGCCTGTTTCTGGAAAATCCTTCCATTGCGTTCCGTAAATCGTATTATTGCTTGTGATATGAAGATATGCAGCATCATCATTCAATTCGATGTCTTCGACTTTAGGGATGAACGTATATTTTTCATCTTTGGATGAAGCTACAACTGCCGTTTTACCTACCTTCTTGGCTTCTTTTAATGCTTTTTCCGACCAAGAACCAGTGAGTACATAATCTGCCCTTTTTCCATCATTCAAAATGTTCATTGGAATCATGGAAAATTGCAGGCTTGCTCCTCCTTGCAGCAGAAGAACTTCATAATTTTCAGGAATTTCCATAAGGTCTTTTAATGATTGAATGGCATGGTTATGAATTTTTTCAAATTCCGAACTTCTATGGCTTAATTCCATGACGGACATGCCGGAATCCTCAATATTCAGCCATTCGTTTTGGGCTCTTTGTAAAACTTCTAAGGGAAGGGCGGCTGGCCCAGCGTTAAAATTGCGTGCACGTTTCAATTTTTTTCCTCCTATACGACTATGTGATAAAGTATTTGAGACTATTCATATATCCTACCAGAAAACTAAATTCAATAGGGGGAAAATTAAGAATTTTAAGTGACAATTCATTTTAATGATGGCCAAAATAAAAGGTCCTGCACTTTGAGTGAGGACCAACTAGATCATTGTATTTCGTACAACCAGCGCTTGGAAAACGTTCAGTTGCTGAACTATAAAGTATATGAAAGGTAGGGGCTAAAAACCTTACTATCCCCGTCTCATTTTAAATGCTGGGCAATGGAGTCAGCGATTTGTTTCAGGTCATCAGGTGTATAGTCGCTGGTATTCGTTTTCCAAACAGCACCAAAGCCGTCACCTTCTCCATGTCGCGGAATTAAATGCATGTGAAAATGGAAAACGGACTGTCCTGCGGCTTCACCATTATTATTTAAAAGATTCAGGCCTACAGGTTGGAATTCCTGTTTCATGGCGCGGGCAATTTCCGGCACCACTTCAAAAAGATTTTTGGCTATTTCAGGTGTTAACTCATAAAGATTTTCCTTATGTATTTTAGGAATTACCAGGGTATGGCCTTTTGTTACTTGACTGATATCGAGAAAGGCCAGTACATGTTCATTTTCGAAAACTTTGGTACTTGGAATTTCCCCATCGATTATCTTGCAAAAAATGCAATCACTCATTTAAAACGCTCCTTTTAGAAGTTAATGTATTTGGTTAATCGTACCATAGCATGAATCCTTGGGAAAAGGAAAAATCATAAAAACAGGATGCAACATTAAGTTGCACCCTGCCTGTTCGAAAAAGGGGGTTTTGCTTCAAAAATTCGCATTAGCATAAATTCTCTGCGACAAACACCTCATCTACATTGGAGTAAAATATGGTTATTATCTGTTTAGAGATTTTCCATTCAAAGCAACCATCTCCTATATCTTTAAAGTTTCATCAACTTTCAAGCATAATTGATAATTATTGAATGATTTTTCTGCTTTTACGTGCAAGAGAACCATCTCCTTGCTCGAAACGATTTTTTTAAATGAAGCTTCTGGTTTTTAATTCAGTTATACGTCTTTAACTGACACCTCATTTACAATATGATGCGAATCATTTGTAATAAAACTTTTGGGCATTTCAGTGTAATACGTCTTTAACTGACACCTCATTTACAATATGATGTGAATCACACGTAATGACTAACCCCTTCTTCCTTATTTATGATGGCCACCAAGTGGGGAAATTATAATTAGTTATTTATGGAAATTTCAATCCAGGAACACTCGACTATATAAAAGCAGGAGAATTTGCTAAAATGGAAATAAGAACCTCTATATAGAAAGGATCGTTTATATGTCCTTATTGGAAATCAAGCAATTAGTGGGCGGATACACGAAAACGCCCGTTTTAAAAGGAATAAGTTTCGACATTCAACCAAATGAGTTAGTAGGGTTAATCGGGCTTAACGGGGCTGGGAAAAGTACGACGATTAAACATATCATCGGACTCATGGAGCCAAAAGGCGGAAGTGTCTCGATTCATGGTAAAACACTGGCCCAAGACCCGGATACATATCGTAAACAATTCACTTATGTTCCAGAAACACCAATCTTATATGATGAGCTGACACTTGAGGAGCATTTAAGGCTGACGGCCATGGCTCATGGTTTGGCGGAAGCGACCTATAAAGAAAGGATGGACGCTCTGTTAAAGGAATTCCATATGGAGAAAAGACTCAAATGGTTTCCGGCCCATTTTTCAAAAGGAATGAAGCAAAAGGTCATGATAATGTGCGCCTTTTTAGTACAGCCGTCTTTATATATCGTCGACGAACCCTTTGTGGGTCTTGATCCATTAGGCATTCAATCCTTGCTTGATTTGATGAGGAAAATGAAAGAGAGTGGAGCGGGAATTTTAATGTCCACCCACATACTGGCAACAGCCGAGCGGTATTGTGATTCCTTCATCATCCTGCATAATGGAGAGATTCGCGCAAAAGGCAATCTTGAGCAGCTTCGTGAACAATTTTCCATGCCGGGGGCAACTCTTGACGATTTATATATTCAATTGACGAAAGAAGAAATTGGACATGAATAGTCAAAATCTCTGGAAGGAAAGATATTTAGGCTATATAAATGAAACGCAAAAATATCTTCGCTATATTTTTAACGGCCATCTGGTTTTTGTCATGGTATTGGTCCTTGGTGGTTTAGCTTATTATTACAGTGATTGGGTGAAGACTTTAGACCGTGATTTCCCGGCTGAATTGATCATGGCTTTTGTTTTATCGCTCCTGGTAACCAGAAGCCCGATAAATACTTTTTTGAAAGAACCTGATACGGTATTCTTGCTTCCGCTTGAAACGAAGTTGAAAAGCTATTTCAAGAATTCATTGGTATTAAGTTGGGTCATGCAGGGCTTTATCCTGTTGGTTGTCCTAATTGCATTTATACCGATGTATACAAAGGTTACGGGTGCAGGCGGTAAAGACTTTGGGATCATCCTTGTTGTTTTGCTTATTTTAAAGTTTTTGAATTTAACCATGCGCTGGCAGGTATTGAAATATCAGGATGCATCAGTGAGCCATTGGGACTCTCTCATCCGCTTTTTACTTAATGGAGTGATGCTCTATTTCATCTGTTCAAGGGCAAATATCCTGTTTGCACTTATAACCATTTTATTATTGTTAGGGCTTTACATGTATTATCGAAGCGCAACTAAAGGTTTTGTGTTGAAGTGGGAACGACTGGTTGAACTGGAAAACAAACGGATGAATTCTTTTTATCGGATAGCGAACATGTTTACTGATGTTCCCCATTTGAAAGGGAAGGTAGCAAGAAGGAAATGGATGGACTGGCTTTTATCCTTCATTCCGTATGGTGAAAAATCAACTTATACCTATCTATACGCCCGTACTTTGCTGCGATCCAATGATTATGTGGGCCTTTGTTTTCGTTTAACTATCATTGGTTCCGTGATTTTAAGTGTATTCACTAATATATGGGCACATTTGATTGTGACTTTCATGTTCCTATTCATGACAGCCCTTCAACTGCTGCCTGTTTGGAAGGCTCATGAATGGAAAGTGTGGGTCTCACTGTATCCATTGCCAGCAAAAATGAGAGAATCTGCAGTCATAAAGCTAATTTCCTATTTCCTATTATTTGAGGACCTGGTCTTTTGCATGGTCCTGCTAGTGAAAGGGGAATGGATGTCCGCTTTAGCGGCTCTGGCAATGGGTCTTGTTTTCTTATTCGGTTTTAAAAATTATGCAACAAAGAAAATTAAAAACTTTTAAGCAGGAGCTGATTTTTCAAAAAATCAGCTTTTTCTTTTAAGTAATGAAAATTGAAAATAAAAGCCTTTAAAGGGGTATATACATATTTAACGGAGGTGTTAAAAGATGGATGAATATGAGCAAAAGGCATTATTGGAACTAGTAACATGGAAAAAGAAAGTAGCTAAGAAATCGGGCAGGTTTGAGCGGATGTCCAAAAAGGCGCAAACCAAAATGAACAGTTATATTCCAGCCCGAGTGCATAAAATGATTACTGATAGTATTAAAGGGATGATAGAGGCAGTATTATCCGGTTCGAAATATATGTCTAAAGAAAAAAATGTAGTGCTTCTATCCTTGCAGCAAAAAGAAGAATGGGTTGCGGAAACTGTAACGGCATATCGGAAAACCGCCGTTATAGAAGGTGTGGGAACCGGAGCGGCAGGGCTTTTAATCGGATTGGCTGATTTTCCTTTACTGCTAAGCATCAAGATGAAGTTATTATTCGAAATATCCCGTTTATACGGTTTCAATCCAAATAATTATGAGGAACGCCTGTTCATTCTCCATATCTTCCAGATGGCGTTTTCAAGCGAGGAAAAAAAGCTGGAAACATTAAGGGTAATAGAAAAATGGGATTCGGGGAATTTACCGGAAATAGACTGGCAAGAATTTCAGCAGGAATATCGTGATCACATCGATGTCATCAAAATGTTCCAACTCGTCCCGGGATTTGGGGCGGCTGTCGGTGCATATGCAAACCATCATTTGCTGGAACAGCTTGGGGAGACTGCTGTCAATTGTTACCGAATCAGACTGCTCAAAGAGTAAGGGACGGCGAAAACCCGTCCCTTTACCATTACCGCAATAAAGATTCATTCACCTTTGGAGATGGTTGTTCCTTATTATGATAGGTTACAGCTGCCGTGCCCAAAATTTTGGCTGCAATGAGCATCGCTTTTTCATCGATGTCAAACAAAGGATGATGATGCGGATATGTATGTTCATTTTTTGGCCTGGCCCCCGTAAAGAAGAATGTACCTTTCACATTTTGTAAATAATAAGAAAAATCTTCACCTGTCATATCCGGGTCAATTTCCTCTGTAACCAGAACTTCCTCGATGGACTCAGTGCTTTCGATGAGGAATGTAGTTTCCTCATCGTGTGGGATAACAGCTGGATAACCTTGAATGTATTGATATTCATAGGTGCAGTCTGCAGCTAGGCAGGTTCCTTTAACAATACGCTCTATTTCCTCGCTTATAAATGAACGGACATCTTCCTTGAAAGTACGGACGGTCCCGATTATTTTAGCCTTATCTGCAATGACGTTAAATGCATTATCGGCTACAAAGGAACCGACGGTAATAACTGCAGAATCTATTGGGTTAAGGCGGCGGCTTACGATTTGCTGTAGTGCCATGACTAGCTGGGAGCCGACTACGATTGCATCGCGGGTTTTATGCGGCTGGGCTCCATGTCCACCCTGGCCTTGAATGATGATCTCAAATCGGTCAGCTGCAGCCATAAGAGGTCCATAAGCGTATTGGACCGTTCCGGTAGGGGCCGTAGCCCATAAATGGGTGCCGAAAATTACATCCACCCCATCAAGGCAGCCGGCCTCGATCATCGGTTTGGCGCCACCTGGAGCATATTCTTCAGCATGCTGGTGGATAAATATATATTGACCTTCGAGCTCATCCTTCAGTTCATTAAGGTTTTTTGCAAGGACGAGGAGAGTCGCTGTATGGCCATCGTGTCCACACGCATGCATTACTCCGGGTACGGAGGATTTATAGGAAACTTCTTTTTCATCTTGAATGGGCAAGGCGTCGAAATCAGCGCGCAATGCTACAGTTTTACCAGGCTTACTGCCTGTAATCTTGGCAATAACACCATTACCGCCTACATTTGTCTGATGTTCGATTCCGAGTTTTTCATAATATTCAGCGATGAAGGCCGCCGTTTGGGTTTCTTGAAAAGAAAGTTCAGGATGTTGATGAAGGTAACGCCTGATGGAAACCATTTCTTCAAATGAACCATCTAGAAGTTTGTGTAATCGATGTATCATCTTGCACCTCCCAATGATTGGTTTAATTGTAAATAGTATATCATATTCAGAATAATCAAAAGTAAATTAAATACCTCGAGGAGAGTTATATCTATGATTAAATATTCCTGGGTTGTTGTGGTTTTGCTTTGCTTGTTGCTATTCTTTTTTTTGATGCATGAAGTCCAGGGTGAGAAGAATTTAGCGTTCGATACATATATTGGAGAACTTTTTGCAGTGAGTGAGAAGACTTTTTCATTCACTTTCTTCAAATTCATCACTTATCTTGGAAAATCCAAAGTCATTGGTTTTGGAAGCTTACTATGTGTTCTATATTTATGGGTAATCAAGAAGGATTATTTGACCATGGCCGTCTTCTCTATCGGAGTGTCTGGGGGCGATGTTTTAAACGGGTGGATAAAAAATCATATTCAAAGAATACGGCCTGAAAATCAATTGATGGAGACAGGTGGCTTCAGTTTTCCAAGCGGCCACGCAATGGTCGGCCTTATTTTTTTCAGTATGGTAGCTTATTTCATAATAAAAGAAGTTAAAGGAAACTCATTGAAATGGGTAGTGGGAATAGGTTTCGTTTGTCTGGTTCTGCTGATAGGGGTCAGCCGGATCGCTATGAACGTTCATTTTCCAACTGATATCTTAGCAGGTTATGCATTAGGAGTTGCATATATTTTAACCTTGTTTAATTTGTATAAGTTACTTGGAAGGAGAGTCATTTGAAAAAGGATTCATAGATGAAATATATGTATATATCCGTTGCATTTCCCCGGAAATAAAGAAGGAATTTGTCGGATTGGGATAGGTTTATATAATTTTTGCGCTTTCCAAAATAATGATCTGGATTGCCATTATTTCAAAGAGGTCCATCCTTGAGAGGATGGACCTTTTATTGAGCAGGAATAGATCATTCTTCGGAATCCTTTACCAATGTATACTGCGTTACATAGGCTTCACCTGAAAACATCTTCTGGCTGGAATTCGTAACTGTAGCTTTGGAGTCGCTGTTATGCGCCTTTTGAAAGGAACTGGAGTTCTTCCAGTTCAGAAAATCAGCTTGTTTCTCCCAAATCGTTAAGATTACATAAGTTTCAGAGTTGATGGGCCGCAGGATACGAAGGGCGACGAAACCTGGTTCATTTTCAATGAATCCGGTCCTATTTTTAAAACGATGTTCGAATACCGGCCGTCCTTCTTCACTGACAGGGATATTGTTCATGACTACATAGCCATGATCTTGAAGGTTTCCTTTCCCATCGACTACTTCATATTTACGTGGCGAGCTAAAGATCGTTTTACCTGATGTTTCATGTAAAAGGACTGTAGTGTCAGGGTTTTGCATAAGTAATATTTTTTCATTCGGGTGCTTATCTTTTTTGATTTTCAAAAAATCGTAAGTGCCTGATGTGATGAATACATTCATAAATTCCCCTCCAATTTCTATATAGTACCTGTATACCCATTTTACCCAATGAATCGTGCTTTTACCATTTCCAATCAAACCATTGGGCCTGGAAACCGGTAAGATTTTTATAAAAACGTCGATTTACTGACAAATATATAGGTTGGCTATACTTCTATTATATAAAAAGCTATAGTTTAAGGAGATTCGATTTGAAATTCAACATCCTTCTGATATTCTAGGTAAGTATGAATAAAAATAGAAACGTGATTGCTTGAAAGGTGGATATTAATGTCTAAGGAAATTACGAATGATACATTTTTAAAAGCTGCGAGAGGAGAGAAAACGGATCATGTGCCTGTTTGGTATATGCGTCAGGCTGGCCGTTCACAGCCGGAATACCGTAAACTGAAAGAGAAGTACTCCCTATTCGAGATCACTCATCAGCCGGAATTATGCGCTTATGTGACTAGATTGCCAGTTGAGCAATATGATGTAGACGCTGCGATTTTATATAAAGATATAATGACACCGCTACCAGCCATTGGTGTCGATGTCGAGATTAAGTCGGGAATCGGTCCAGTAATTTCCAATCCAATCAAATCGGTGAAGGATGTTGAAAAATTGGGTGAATTGAACCCAGAGGAAGACATCCCTTATGTGTTGGACACGATTAAACTATTGACCACGGAGCAATTGTCCGTTCCTTTGATTGGTTTTTCCGGTGCACCATTCACCATTGCTTCATACATGATTGAAGGCGGCCCTTCCAAAAACTACAATAAGACGAAAGCTTTCATGTATTCCGAGCCAGTGGCCTGGTTTGCTTTAATGGATAAGTTAGCGGATATGATCATCATCTATGTCAAGTCCCAAATTAAGGCTGGCGTTAAAGCCATCCAAATTTTTGATTCATGGGTGGGTGCATTGAACGTTGAGGATTACCGCGTATTCATCAAGCCAATCATGACTCGTATCTTTTCTTCATTACGTGAAGAAAATGTACCGCTAATCATGTTCGGGGTCGGTGCTAGTCACTTGGCACTGGAATGGAATGACCTTCCGATTGATGTAGTCGGTCTGGATTGGAGACTTCCGATTACAGAAGCAAGACAAATGGGAATACAGAAAACGGTTCAAGGTAACCTTGATCCAGCACTGCTATTATCATCATGGGATGTTATAGAAGAACGGACGAAAAGGATTCTGGATCAGGGCATGGAACAGGATGGCTACATCTTTAACCTTGGACATGGGGTTTTCCCTTCCGTAAATCCGGAAACACTGAAGAGACTGACCGCTTTCATTCATGAATATTCATCAAAAATGAAGTAAGGTGAGCGAACCATTTGCTAAAAATCCTTAATTGGATGCACAATAAAAGAACGAAATCTTTAAAAGAGGTGTAATTTCATGTCAAGAAAAAAAATGGGCCTTCTAGTCATGGCTTATGGTACTCCGTACACTGAAGCGGATATTGAAAGATATTATACACATATTCGTCATGGGAGACGACCAAACGACGAATTGATTGCCGATCTAAGAGGCAGATATGAAGCGATCGGTGGATTATCCCCGCTTGCAAAAATAACGGCGGGACAAGCTGAGGCCCTTGAAAAGCAATTGAATTCCGTTCAGGAAGAAATTGAATTCAAGGCATATCTGGGACTGAAACATATTGAACCTTTTGTTGAAGACGCAGTGAAACAAATGCATGATGATGGAATCAAAGAAGCTGTCAGTATAGTATTGGCACCGCATTTTTCAACATTCAGCGTGAAGTCTTATAATGGACGTGCACAGGATGAAGCCGCTAAATTGGGTGACATGACCATCACTTCTGTTGAAAGCTGGTATGATGAGCCGAAATTCATTCAATATTGGGTAGATCAAGTAAAAGGTGTAATCGGGAAAATGCCCTCGGAAGAACGCGATAATTTCGCTTTGATCGTTTCTGCACATAGTCTCCCTGAGAAAATCTTGCAATCTGGAGATCCGTATCCAAATCAATTGAAAGAAACTGCAGACATGATTGCTGAAGGCGCGGGTGTCACCAATTATGCAGTAGGCTGGCAAAGCGCTGGACAAACACCTGAACCATGGCTTGGGCCGGATGTACAGGATTTAACCAGAGATCTTCATCAAGCAAAAGGGTATAAAGCTTTCATTTATATTCCTGTAGGCTTCGTGGCCGAGCATCTTGAAGTCCTTTATGATAACGATTATGAATGTAAGGTAGTGACGGAAGATATTGGTGCAGGATACTACAGGCCGGATATGCCCAATGTTAAACCTGAATTCATCGATGCTTTGGCCACAATCATTTTAAACAGATTACAGGAAAAATAGTTATATGGGATGTTCAGTTTAACCATTCTGTAATGTGCCTCTACATATTTTCAAGCTATCATCTGAATAAGCGGCACTTTTGTTTTTACTTTGGAAAATTAAATACTCCATTTTCGAAAAGGTGGCTGTCCAGTAATGAGGATGGCCATTATTTCTCTAGAAAATTTAAAATTAAATTGAAAAGACTGAATATTTTTGGTATGATATTTTGGAACATAATGACTGTTTTGTCCGTTTGGTCAGGATTGAGGTGGGAAATGTCTGTTGATCGTAAAAAATTAATTTTAGAAGCCGCGACCAAGTCGTTTTCACTTTTTGGATATAAGGCAACGACGATGGATCAAGTCGCTAAAATTGCCAATGTGGGAAAAGGGACCATTTATACCTTTTATAAAAATAAAGAAGAGCTGTTTAGAGAAATCGTTCAGCGGATGATAGAGGAAATGAAATATGAGGCGGAACAATCTTTGGATGATCAGCTTTCCTTTTTTGAAAACCTGCATCGGGCCGTTTATCGAATCCTGGAGTTCAGGCAGGAGCATCAGTTATCTTTAAAGCTTTTTCAAGAAGAGCGGGAAATTGGTACGCCAGCCGTTCAGGAAATGGTTAATGAAATGGAAGAAGCTGTCGTATCTTACATTAAGGACAAACTTAAAATAGCGATTGATAAGGGCTATATAAAGCCTTGCGATCCAGAGATAACAGCTTTCCTGATGTTAAAGATGTACCTTGCCCTGATTTTTGATTGGGAAAGGAACCATGCCCCATTAGAGAAAGATGAAATTGCTGAACTATTTAAAATATATTTATTCAAAGGATTATCCGCTCCGTGATAATTCTATTTTTTTGGCTGGAATGCAATGAATCGTAAAAAACCAAAAGAAGAGATGCCGATGATCGGTATCTCTTCTTTATATTGGGTTTTCAGCTGTTAAACCGAACTTTATATGGGATCATCCTGCCGAAGAGGATGGTGAAACACATTACTACTACTCTCCAGAAAGGCAATGATCACAGTGGTTTCCATAACATTCGTGCTGTTCTTCAATTCTTTTTCCGCATTCCGTGCATTGTTTCGGAGGCAGGTTTTTAAAGAACTCAACGCTACTTTGAATCATGAACATCATCTCCTGAATTTTTTTATTATTCGCTTTTCTATAACTTCATTGTACTATAACAGATATATAATGTCAATAAATGTTTTATAACATAAGTAAAAAAGGTGAAATGAGGGAAAGAATAGTTTATATTAATGGGGAAGTCATTGAGAGAAAAAAGGAGTGCCTAAGCATGAAAATCACCGTAATTGGCTGCTGGGGCGGATATCCAGCTAAAAATGAGGCAAGTTCTGGCTATTTGCTTGAATATGAAGATTTTCGCATTCTGCTTGATTGTGGCAGTGGTGTTCTATCACAGCTGCAAAATCATATGAAGCCGGAGGACCTAGGTGCAGTTGTATTATCCCACTATCATCCGGATCATGTTGCGGATATTGGTGTCCTGCAGCACGCTGCGCTCATACAGCAGTTATTGGGCAGTGAAAAAAGGACCATACCTATTTATGGTCATGATTTAGACCAAGCCGAATTTGGAAAGTTAACTTATAAAGACGTGACAAAGGGCATAGCCTACTCTGCTGATGAACCCTTAACCATAGGACCTTGTAAATTTACGTTCATGAAAACAAAACATCCAGTCCCTTGTTTTGCTATGAGGATTGAAGCTGAAAATCATTCGATTGTTTATACAGGTGACAGTTCTTATATGGATGAGTTAGCAGATTTCGCTAAAGACGCAAATGTTTTATTGTGTGAAAGTAACTTTTACAGTGATATGGATGGTTCAAAGGCGGGGCATATGACGGCTAGAGAAGCGGGCATGCTTGCAGCCAAGGCCGACGTCCAGCTTTTGCTGTTAACTCATCTTCCTCATTATGGGGATCTTAATCAACTGAAAAAAGAAGCATCCGAGGTATTCAAAAGGGAAATAGCTGTAGCTAAAACCAATCTCGAATTCCAACTATAAATGAAACATTAGGGTAATGAATGGACTCTACAAGGAGGAACAACTGTGCTTTTTATTGATAATAAGGGAATTACAGATCCGAGAATTAATCTGGCAATCGAAGAATATGCGCTTAAACATTTAAATATAGATGAAACCTATCTCCTATTTTACATAAATCGCCCTTCAATCATCATTGGAAGGAATCAAAATACGATTGAAGAAATCAATGCCGATTATGTAGAGGGAAATGGCATTACAGTAGTTCGCCGCCTTTCGGGGGGCGGGGCTGTTTATCATGACCTAGGAAATCTCAATTTCAGTTTCATTACGAAAGATGATGGAGATAGCTTCCATAATTTCAAGAAGTTCACCCAGCCTGTCGTGGAAACGCTTGAGAAACTTGGAATACATGCTGAATTAAGCGGACGTAATGATATCCTGGCCGAAGGAAAGAAAATCTCCGGCAACGCGATGTTTTCAACGAAGGGCAGAATGTTCAGTCACGGGACATTGTTGTTTCAATCAGAAATGGATCACATTGTATCCGCCTTAAAAGTGAAAAAGGATAAAATCGAGTCCAAGGGAATTAAATCGATTAGAAGCCGTGTCGGTAATATCGCTGATTTCTTAAAAGAACCGATGTCTGTTGAAGAATTCTGTTCATTCCTTCTGCAAAATATATTCAAAGATAGCGGCGAAGTTACAGAGTATGTTTTAACGGAGGCCGATTGGGAGGAGATTCATAAAATCTCGGAAGAAAGGTATCAAAACTGGGAGTGGAACTACGGAAAATCGCCTAAATTCAACTTGCAAAACTCACATAGATTCGCGGTGGGATCTGTTGATATCCGTCTTGAAGTGAACAGGGGAATCATTGAGAATTGTAAAATCTACGGTGACTTCTTCGGGGTCGGAGAGGTTGCGGATATTGAACAAAAGCTTACTGGAATACGCTATGAAAAGGAAGCCATCAGCAGTGTACTAGATGAGATAGATGTTCGGCATTATTTTGGCAATGTAACGAAAGAAGAAATATTGGCTTTAATATATTAAGCCTGAAAAGCCGTCCCGATTTAATAGGACGGCTTTTGTGTCTAATAATGACAGTAATTGCTTGAATATGGATAAAATTGTTGCTGTAAACGCATTCTTTTAATATAATAAAAATGTATTTAGTCTTTTATAAAAATGAATGACTGTTCATTCATGCTATTTACAGAGGAGGGAGAACGATGAATTTATCTGAACAGCTTCATCAAACGGCTTTAAGAAAGGCCGATAAGCCAGCTTATTATTTTATGGATCAATCCACCTCATATGGGGAATTGGATATGGCCGTTACAAAGTTTGCAGACGAATTACATAGGCTTGGGGTTTCAAAAGGTGATAATGTTGCGCTGGTTTTAGGCAATTCTCCACATTTCATCATTTCGTTGTATGGAGCTCTGCGAGCAGGGGCGACCGTAATTCCCGTAAATCCAATTTACACACCTGATGAGATTGGTTACATCCTGAATAATGGCGATGTAAAGGTCGTTGTGGCTTTAGATAAGCTTGTACCCTTATTCGAGAAAATGAACCCGTTCCTCTCAAGCGTAGAACATTATGTAATTTGTAAAACGCAGCCGGATAATGGGGATATTAGCAAATTTAACATCTACCCGAAAATGAAATCGTTTGCAAAAATGGTCGAAAAGGGGCATGCCGGTTTTAAAGGTCCTGACCTGGATCCTGATGCTACGGCAATCATACTCTACACTTCAGGGACAACGGGGAAACCGAAGGGGGCCATGCTCACACATGCCAATATATTCTCCAATGCTCATGATGTTGGTGATTATTTGAAAATTACGGAAAGTGACCGTGTCATTACCACATTACCAATGTTCCACGTGTTCAGTTTAACGGTAGTTGTGAATGCCCCATTGATGAGCGGGGGTACGCTTTTAATTGTCCCGCAATTCAGTCCAAAGGAAATATTCAGGCAAATCAAAAAATATGATGCAACCGTTTTTGCTGGGGTGCCAACGATGTACAATTTTCTTTTCCAATTTCCCGATGCGAAAGAAGACGATCTGAAGTCGTTGCGCATATGCATTTCAGGTGGATCCGCCATGCCAGTGTCACTGCTTGAATCATTCGAGCGGAAATTTAATGTCAGGGTTTCGGAAGGGTATGGTTTATCCGAAGCATCTCCCGTTACCTGCTTCAACCCATTGGATCGTCCAAGGAAGGCGGGATCCATCGGAACCTCGATCCTTGGGGTGGAAAATAAAGTGGTCAATGAGCTTGGTGAAGAAGTGCCGATCAATGGGGTAGGAGAATTGATTGTCAGGGGTCCGAATGTAATGAAGGGGTATTATAAAATGCCTGAAGAGTCGGCGGCAGTCTTGAAAAATGGCTGGTTGTATACAGGCGATTTAGTGAGGATGGATGATGAAGGGTATTTTTTCATCGTAGATCGTAAAAAGGAACTAATCATCGTCGGGGGTTATAATGTCTACCCACGTGAAGTGGAGGAGGTTCTGTACGCCCATCCTGAAGTAGTCGAGGCAGCAGCCATAGGCTTACCGGATCCAAATCAGGGAGAAGTGGTTCATTGCTTTGTGGTAAAGAAAAACAATGCATTGACCGAGGAAGAATTACTTGCCTATTGCATGGAACATTTGGCTAAGTATAAGGTTCCGGCAAAAATTGAGTTTTTGGATGAACTTCCAAAAAATACAACCGGTAAAATTTTACGGCGTTCCTTAAAAAAACATGTAATACAAAACTGAATTTGTTGATCATAAGGGGACCATTGCCTATAACCTGCAATGGTCCTTTTTTGTACAACCAAAGTGCATCAGGCTGCATAAAATATATCAGGAGGGGAAGCTTAAAACCTTGATTCTTGTTTCGAAAAGAGTTATGATTGTCATTAAAAATTTCCACATAATTGTAAGGAGGGGTTAGATGAGAGATGTAAAGCTTTTAGATATTTTTACACATCCCATTGCTCAAAAATACTTGAACCGTTCAGGGCTGGCTCATGCGATTGCGGTAGCATACCATTCGTTTCACCTAGCAAACGAATATAAGATAGACCCTGATATTGCAGCTAAAGCTGGACTTTTGCATGATATGGGTCATTTTACCTGGTATCGCAACGGTAAATGGGATTATGATCTGTACAAACAAAATGATATCCATCCCATTAAAGGTGCAGAACGAGCACATAAACTGTTAATCCGTTTGGGAGAGAACCCGATAAAGGCAAAGACAATTTCCCTCGCCATCTTATTTCACACCGATTCGTTTTTACCTTCAAATGATATTATTCGAACACCGCTTCAGCAGGTCGTCAAATGGGCCGACGAAAAAGATGAAGAAGAAGGTGGAAAACACCATTACCGTAAAATTGATTTTCTCCGGGCAAAGGAAAGCATCATGAAGCTTGATACACTCATAGACGAGGAACAAAGAAAAAGGCTATCATCCTGAAGGCAAACAGGTTGATAGCCTTTTTAACGTGCACTTTTTTAAAGCATATTTTACAGTTTAAATTTTGCTTTTGAATTTATTTCATTTATATTGTTATCAAGTGAATTAATGATGTAATATATAGACCAATAGAACTATTCGTGGTGGCCGCAATTATAAAAATCATCGGATTATTAACAAATAATGAAAAGAACAGGTGAAGTTATGAAGTCGATTAAGCTAATGATATATGGTGGCCAAGGGGGGCTAAAGGGAATCTTCGAAAAAGAAGAAGACATTAAGGTCATAGGAACAACGGGGAATGAAATGGAATTTCTTGATCTTGATTATACAGCATCAGTTGATGTCATTCTTCTTGATGTCCAGTCTTCAGGGAAGTATGGACAGGAAGTAATGCCAATCCTAAAGGAAAAACACCCATCCATTCCTTTCGTCATTCTTACTGCCTGTTCAGAAGACCACTATCTTATCGAAGCAATATGCCATGGTGCAGCAGGTTATGTGTTACAGGATAGTGGAATGAAACAAGTGGTGTCGGCAATCCGTCAATGTGCCAATGGTCAAATAGTCTATCCTGCCTCATTCAAATCTTTTCTAATGAAGAAGCTGCAGCAGGATGGTGTTGAAAAATCACCAGTATCATTGGATAAGGCAATTGAAAAATTAGGGGCCTTTTCTAAACGCGAGTATGAACTGCTTATTCTTCTTAACGAAGGCCAGACGAATCAGCAAATTTCAAAAACACTTTTTCTATCCATCGGCACGGTAAAAAACTATATCAGCCGCATATACAGAAAACTGAATGTTAGTAATCGCCCTGAGCTTATGGCACTTTTGTATAGTTTTCAAAATAGCAGCATGAAGGGGTGACTACTTAAGCCCTTCGCTCCTTGGTCAATGAGCCTTTTCATATCTTTAACTGTTCCTCGTAATACCTCCCGGCCATCCGTTTTAACTGTCTCTGCATATGCATCCACTCCTTCCGCTGTTCTTTTCCGGATCGAATGTGATTGGGAAATTCCACCTCAGTTCATCCCTTATCTTCTGCATTTGAACATACTTGAATTCCAAAGCCGGGCCGTAGGTTCATGAGTGCATTAATTGACTGACGGGATTCTGTGCAATACTAATAATGAAAGGTTGATAAAACAAAAGAAGGATTAAAACCAGACAAAATAATCGAGATTGTTTGAATATTTATGGAATAAATAATATAGAAGGGAAATGCAGTTCTAACCTGTCCATTTTGGATTAAACTAATAAGAGGGAGTTTCGTTATAAGGAGGGGCATCATGGTTAGAAAATGGGCAGGAAGAGCGATTCTATTATATATCTTTTATGCAGCAGTGATGTATTGGTATATTTTTTATGGGGCAGATACTTCCATTCCCGAAGCATTGCGTGGTACTGCAGCAGACCCTGCAACATTTTTGAATGCAAGGGAACTAAAACTTAGCGAAGAGTATTCAGATATGAGGAATTTTATTTTTTTCGTTTCTACACCATATGAATGGCTGCTGTATTTCTTCATTTTATTATTTGGTTTTTCAAAAGCATTTGAAAAGTCTTCCGTGACGGTATCGAAACGGAAAGTGATCCAAACAGGCATTTACTTATTCTGGCTTTCTGTTATTTCTTACCTGGCACTATTTCCAATCAGCTTCATTGGTTACCGGATGAGTAAAAGTTACCATATCAGTACACAAAGTTTCACCTCGTGGATGAAGGATGGAGTCATCGAATTTTGGGTGAATTTTGGGTTGATGTTCATCATCGTTTCCGTCTTATATTGGTTAATGAAGAAAAGTGTGAAGAAGTGGTGGCTCTATGCTTGGATGTTGTCCATTCCATTTACCTTGTTTCTTATGTTTGTTCAGCCTGTTTTGATTGATCCGCTGTATAATGAATTCTATCCGCTCAAAAATAAAGAGCTGGAAACGGAAATATTGGCACTTGCCTCACAGGCTGAAATTCCGGCTGATCACGTATATGAAGTAAATATGGCGGCAAAGACAAATGCATTAAACGCATACGTGAACGGCATAGGTTCCAACTCAAGGATAGTCCTTTGGGATACGACCCTCAATAAACTAAAGGAAGATGAAATCCTTTTTATCATGGCACATGAAATGGCTCATTATGTTGAAAAGCACATTTATATAGGGATTGCAGGATATTTAGGAATGACTTTAATCGGCTTATGGCTGACATCGAAAATCATGAATTATATCATAAGGCGCTGGGGCCACCTGATAAAGGTGCGTACGGTTGACAGCATCGCTTCTCTTCCATTATTTTTCTTAATAACGTCTGTCCTGCTGTTTGCTTCCAGCCCGGTGTCCAATTATGTTTCCAGATATCAAGAAACAAGGGCTGACCGTTATGCCATTGAAATGACCGGGGATAAAGAATCAGCAATCACCACTTTCCAGGAACTCACAAGGTCGGGTTTGAGTCAGGTCAATCCACCATTCCTGGTAAAATGGCTACGGTATTCCCATCCAACCATGCTCGAGCGGATTTCCACTGTTGAAAATGCAGATACAAAGGGTGATTGAAAGCCAGCTGAAAATCAGCTGGCTTTTTCCTTTACTTATATTGGGAAAGTGTAAGTTTGTAAGTTGTTTTCAGAAAAAACTATTATTTTTAAAATTCTTAGGTTCTCTACTATAATAAATTAAATTCCCAGTTCGTTTTAAGGAGATCAGATATGTATAATGTACTTTTTATCACTATAGGCTCAGTGCTTGTTGCAGTAGCCTACAACTTATTTTTGATACCTCATTTAATTTTAAGCAGCGGACTTAGTGGACTTGCGATTATGTTCGGGATCATTACCCCAGTCAACACAGGGATATTGAATTTTCTCTTGAATTTGCCATTGCTAATTCTAGGATACTTGAAGTTAGGAAGACGCTTTATCACCTATACGATATTATCAGTTGTCGTGATATCCGTCAGTTTATATCTCATTCCAGTTCATGGAATATCCACTGAACCGATTTTGTCTTCTTTATTTGGCGGAATCATATCGGGATTCGGTATAGGCATCATTTTTCGTGCTTCAGGTTCTTCTGGCGGTTTCGATATCATTGCCATGCTGTTGGCTAAGAAGAGCGATTTTCCACTTGGTACATTGCTTTCAGTGATGAATGGAGTTGTGGTGGTTATCTCAGGCTTCATCTTTGGTTGGGATGCCGCATTATATACGCTGATTTCCATATATGCAGCTGGAAAGGTGATTGATACGATTCATTCCAATCACATTAAATTAACATTAATGATCGTTACGAAAAAGAGTGACGAAATGAAAGCGAAGCTCCTGACCAACCTATATCGAGGAATTACAGTCATGGATGGTGAAGGTGCATACTCTGGAGAAAAGAGTAAAGTGATGATGACAGTCATTACCCGTTATCAATTAACCGATGTAAAAGTGATGATAAAAGAAGTAGATCCGAATGCTTTTGTCAATATAACAGAAACAGCCGAAGTCATGGGGATGTTTCATAAAGAGTGATGATAAATAGAAAAGCCTCCCAACATTAGGGGAGGCTTTTTTGATTATCAGGCTGTTATTTAGTCATGCATTTTAACTTCCAAACTGTTTTAGCAAAACGTTCATTTCAGAACTTAATTTTAAGAATAAAGGTTCGTTTTTCATATCCAGGGCTTCATCAATCTGTTTCGCAAGGATATTCTTCTTGGTATTAAGGACGGATTCCAGAATAATCATATCAATTAACATTTCCTGAACCACAGCATCGTTTTTCATTTCGCTCATTGATAAGGACTTCACTGACTCTGAATAAGATTTTTCATTTTTCAAAGTTACCACCCCTGACCCTTTTTATTAGTATATGGATTTGAGCGGATAAAATCAACTGAAAATTTAAAAAATTCGAATCTTGATAGAAAATGTGTCGTTTAGATGACGAAATGACCACTATGTATAAGAATTTTTAACTTTCTGTGAACTTGCTTTTTATCTTTACAGGTTGTGCTATTATAGTGAGTAATTTAACATATATTTCCCATCTGACTTCACCTATTTATTGACAATGGGGAATGGAGGGGTACAAACAGCAATTAAGAGTATAAGCTTTGTTAAAGTGAAAAAAGTGTTTAATGCAATGAGGAAGAGGTGGATTAATAATGAAGGAAAACAGTCAGGGAATCATCGAGGAGTATGAAATCACGCCATATACACTAATGGTTTCGCCAATCAATTATGGCAGTAAAATATATGCCCGTATCGTTGAAATGGAGGACGAATTCGTCTCGCCCTTTAAACCTTTGGAGATAGTAAAGAAAAGCTGTGAGTTCTTCGGGTCAAGTTATGAAGGACGCAAGCAAGGCACGAAACAGCTCATAAACATCACACATAAAGCACCGATCGCGATTGATCCGACGAGTTCGATCTTCTTCTTTCCAACTACATCTCCGTTGCGTCCCCAATGCATCTGGATATCACATGAGCATGTAGTATCCTATGATCGCCTGGATTCCAAACATACAACCATCACATTCAGGAATAAACAAACCGTCGATATAGAAGTATCATGCAGTTCTTTCGAAAACCAGCTGCACCGGACATCCTTTTTAAAAACGAAACTCATCCAGAGGATTGAGGAAACAAAGAGGAAATCTTTCTATCTGTTCACCGAAGCAAATGGAGTCAAGGCTTCAGAGGTAATGTCAAAGTATATACCACGTTAGAAAGGGATTCAGGCTGGGATAATCATAAAAGCATGATCGGAATGAAAGTAAAGAAAACAAGCGTACGAATTCACTCGAAAATAATGAGAGCCCTTCTTATTAAAGAAGGGTTCCATAATTAATCTTCAAATAATTCATCCATTAGATCGTCAATTTCTTTTCTTAATTTTTCAGTGCCTCTTTGGAAATGGAAATATTATCACCATCGATAATCAGCATATCCCCTACTTTTGCTCCCTTAGGAAGAGCACTTTTAGGATAATCCTTCATGACACCACCATCGATCTCAACGACAGCAACCTTTCCTTCGAAGCGATCAATAATTCCTTGTACCATTTATTTCACCGTCTTTACAGTAATTTTCTGACCTGTAGAAGTAAAAATAATGTTACCTGATTTATCTGTGCGATAGGTTTGGGCTTTCGCTGAATTCAACCGTTTTACAACTGTAGAAGTAGGGTGCCCATATCCATTTTTCCCTACACTGATTACAGCGTATTTCGGTTTTGTTTTGTTAATGAAAGCTGAACTTGTTGATGTTTTTGCACCATGATGGCCGACTTTAAGTACATCCACACTTGGTATTAGTTTTTTAGACAGCATATCTGTCTCGGCTTTTTCTTCAGCATCACCTGTAAACAAGAATGTTTTTTTGTCGTGTTTAAGTAAAAGGACAGCACTCCAGTTATTTAAGTCAGACTTAGCATAGTCTTTAACAGGTGCAATGATTTTTAAGGAATTATCCTTAGCTTTAGTGTTGATTTCCACGCCAGTCTACGCTTTTTTTAGTAAGCTTCTTCTGCTTAACAGCCGTTAAAAAGTCTTAGTACGCTTGGGTAATATGAGAGATTTTAGGGGCATAGACAGATTTTATATTAAGCGTTTTAATCACATAAGCCAGACCGCCCACATGATCCGCATCGGGGTGAGTGGATACTACAGCATTAAGTGTTTTTTTTAGGTAGGCAACAACATCGTCGCCCTTTTCTTTTCCGCCACCATCGATTAAAACATTTTCGTTACCTGTTTGAATAAGAATTGAATCTCTTTGTCCCACGTTGATGAAATGTACCCTCATATTTGAGGCTGCCTCAGTTGTTTTAATCCAGTGAATAAAGATAAAACAAGAATAGCAACTAGTAGAATATTGATTTTCTTCTGGACTTAAATATGAAGAGGAGCTACGAGTAACATAGATAGGAGCAATCTAATAAAATACCAGTTAAAATGTCCTGTCCTGGGTATCTATGATGATTGTTTAAAGAATCCGCTGATTTTTTGAATATAAATTATGTCCAGAATTTCACAGTGAATAATAGTTTTACATAAAAGAACTATTAAAATCCGGATGAGTTCCTCAAAATCGCCAATCAGATCGGGTATGAAAACTTAGGGCTCACCCAACAGCAGTATGTTTTGCAGCTAGAAACCTGCAAGCAAACGGCAGATATTGCAAAGGGTATAGGCGTAGGCCTTTATGATGTAGGTGAAGAATATGTGAAGGGAGTTTGGAATTTTGTCACAAATTCTGGGGAATCGATTGAAATTGTGGCTAATTCTATTATTCACCCATATAAAACCCTATATATTGTTAAGTCCATCTCGGATTCTTATAACGGAATATGCTTTACATTTTCGAATTGATTATTAAAAAAAGAAAAACCATGCAGGGGTTAAACATTGCATGGTTTTTTATAAGAAAAAAGGGTTGGAGAAACTTTTAACGATCAAATAAAGGGGTATAAGTTTGTTAGTGATTCACTTCATAATATATTGGACATCCACTATGTTTCAAATATTTTGTTCAATATTTCACAAACTATTCACAAGGGTTCTTATCTTTCTGGAAGTTCTTTTTTATATCAAGAGATGGTTACTAGTAGATGGCTAGACTGGTATAGGGGCAGTATATAGACATGACTTAAAAAAAAAGAGTTCTGGTTGACGTTTTTCATTTATGAATTTGTTCCAATCGAATACGGATTTATATCCATAATAAACTTTCCGCTTTTTTGTTGGTTAATTTATAAGTAGGCGATTTATTTTTATAAGCTGTCAGAGACTCTTTAATTAAAGTAATTTGGTTTTCAAAGACTTTACTCAGACAATGCCGTTAACAATCTTTTGCAAAAATGCTGTGCTGACTCTAAAATGATAGTGTTGGGGAATAGTTATGTTTATTGTACAGAATTAAAGTGGTGATTAAAATGACGATTAATTATGAGCATGCCAGCCCAACCTATTATTCGTTAAGGACAGTGGAAAAATTGAAATCCCTTATCTTTATGCCAGGAAAGATCAGATGCGATTTAATGGTCATATCTTCCTTCCCCCAGGCATCTGTATCCTTCCCGAAAGACTCCAATCACCCATCATTCATAGGCAAACAATATGGAGGATGTCTGCAATAGGGATAATCCGCTAAATTTCCCTTGAGCGGAGACTTTTTTCGAAAAAGTAATAACATAACAAGTCTTCGGTTTTGTTGCGAAGGCGGGGATTGAAGTAATTATGATGTTCCTCGTATCCTTTATATAAAAAACAATACATCGTGAAGGATTCATCGCGTTTGATTTGACTTACTTTAATATTCTCCTTGCGCAAATAGCGCCGTACCTCGGCAAGATCGTCCTGGACCACCGTTAAAATATGTTCGACTAGTTCCGAATAGGGCCTTTTTAATTTAAACGGACTAATTTCGATGACCTTGAGATCCCGGTTCAAGACTGTAATAACCATAGGGAGGTAGATGGCTTTTTCAATCATATTTCGGTCATCTTCTGGAATGCGGGTCATCATGACCGCTCCTTTCTAAAGTAGCACGTTTACAATATTAATATGTATACTTAGTAAAAGTTAGAACGTTTGTTCTCATTTTTTAATCCTAATGCATTTTCAGTGCATATGCAAGCAATTTTGATAAATGATGAAATTTTTGTTAACAAGATTATGTTTTCCTGAGATAGGGAAAGTATGAAGATATATGGATAATAATTCTTGCAATTTCAGGGGAAAGTGATATATCTAAAATAAACGGTTTTTAATAAGTTTATGCTGCTTTTATAGTAGCATGTCGAGGGAGATAATTATGGATTTGGATACTATACGTGAGTGGTTTACACTTGATCATATATCGGCGCTTATTCAGCAATATCGCTCATTCGGTCCAATTCCTGGGATCTTACTGCCGATGCTGGAAGCCTTTTTGCCCTTTTTGCCCTTAGTGGTGTTCGTGCTTGCTAATGCAACGGCTTTTGGTCTCTGGTGGGGGTTTTTATTTTCTTGGATTGGTGCTGTAGCTGGTTCTTTTTTGATCTTTTTAATTATTAGAAGATATGGTCAAATGAGGTTTTTTCGATTTTTGCAAAAACATAAGCAGGTACAGAGGTTGATGGTTTGGGTGGAAAGCCATGGATTCGGTCCCATGTTCATACTGCTCTGCTTCCCTTTTACTCCATCGGCTATCGTGAATATCGTGGCTGGACTTTCAAAAGTCAGTCCTTTGCAATATGGACTTGCAGTCGTAGGAGGGAAAGCGGTGATGATTTTTACGATCAGCTTCGTAGGTTACGATTTAGTGTCCTTAATACATAAGCCTGTACGTACGATCATTATCGGGATTGTCATCTTTATCCTGTGGTATGTAGGAAAAAGACTGGAAGTCCGGTTAAATAAAAGCATGAAGAGAGAAGAAGGACAATAAATTAGTATATAAATGTAGTAGGGGTTGAACTAGATGGAAAAAACAAACAAGAATACTTTATCCGATTGGATAAAAGCAGCCATGATAGCTTTTGTTATTTACATCTTAATCCGTACTTTTTTCTTTTCAAGCTATGATGTTGAAGGAAAATCGATGCAGCCGACCCTTGAAGATGGCAATAAACTTGTCGTGAATAAAATCAATTACCAGATTCATGATATCAACCGATTTGACATTATTGTTTTTCATGCGAATTCACAAGAAGATTATGTTAAGCGAGTTATAGGGATTGCAGGTGACCGCATTCGTTATAAAGATGATTGGCTTTACGTAAATGGTGAGAAAGTGGATGAGCCTTATCTTGAGAAATATAAGGAAGGTTTTCCGGGACAGGATTTTACGGGTGATTTTACCTTAAAAGAATTGACGGACATGACCACAGTCCCGGAGGGCAAGCTTTTTGTAATGGGTGATAATCGTCTTGAAAGTGCGGACAGCCGTCACTTTGGTTATATACCTGTTGAAAATGTTATCGGTAAAGTCGATGTTCGATATTGGCCGCTCAAAGAATTCAATTATAGATTTACAGGTGAATGATTCGAAGCCCGAAAATTATGAGGGCTTTTTCTTTTGGGGAAAACGCGAACGTACGATTGGTGTTTTTTTAAGGGAAACGGTAAAATAATAGAAAGTGTGCCTAATTGGAAACAGAAACCTAGTCATAAAAAAGAAAGTATTTCTGGTATGATAGATCTAGATATTATGTTGTATAAGGGGGAAAAGAGATGTCACTCCGTTTTTTACTGGGAAGATCGGGTGCAGGGAAAACTTCGCATATATTGGACGAAATTCGCTCCAAATTGGCAGAAGATCCCGAAGGCAATCCAATTATCTACCTCGTTCCTGATCAGATGACGTTTCTATCTGAATATAAATTAATTAAAACACCAGACCTTGCCGGAATGATCCGGACACAGGTTTTCAGTTTTAGCAGGCTGGCTTGGCGCGTTCTTCAGGAAACTGGGGGAATGAGCCGGCTACATTTGGACAGCGTTGGCGTTAATATGTTGATACGGAAGATCATGGATGATAAAAAGGAAGATTTAAAGATGTTTCGCCGCTCTGCTGAAAAGCAGGGGTTCATTGCACAGATGGAACTAATGCTGGCTGAGTTCAAGCAGTATTGCATCCAACCTGATGACATTCAAAATTATTTGGCCGAAACATCACCGTCCGGCAGCGGCATTCAGGATAAACTGCATGACCTTGAATTGGTCTATCAGGCTTTTGAGGATGAAATGGTTGACAAATATTTAGATTCCGAAGACTATTTCACTTTGCTTATCGAGAAAATGTCAGAGTCTTCATATATAAGGAATGCGGATATATATATCGATGGTTTTTATAGCTTGACGCCACAGGAATTATTGATTGTGGAAGAAATGATGAAGCTGTGCAGGAGTGTAACGATCTCGCTGACGTTAGATCAGCCCTACAGGCAATATGCTCCTGATGATTTGCAATTGTTCAGGCAAACGGGGAATCTGTATCATCACCTTTATCAGGCTGGATTGAGGAACGGTATACCAATTACAGAAGATCGAATCTTAAAAGGGACTGAGAGGTTCGGAAAGAGTCCGGGGCTGAATCATCTGGAAACTTATTTTGCCATTCGTCCTGCACGGACGTTTGAGCATTCACCTGATGTAACGATTGCCCAGGCAGTTAACCGCAGGGCTGAGATTGAAGGAGTTGCCCGGGACATCTTGTCGCTGGTCAGACAAAAACAGCACCGTTTCCGTGATATTGCGATTTTAGTCCGTAATGGAGAAGCATACGCAGATATCTTACAAACCGTGTTTAGGGATTATCAAATTCCATTGTTCGTCGATTCCAAACGGACCATGCTGAATCATCCCCTGATTGAACTGATTCGTTCCACCTTGGAGATCATCAATGGCTATTGGCGTTATGAGCCGGTATTTCGTGCAATCAAGACGGAGCTTCTATTTCCTCTGCAAAAAAATCACGATAGGATGCGCGAACAGGTAGATAAGCTGGAAAACTATGTGCTCGCCCGTGGAATTAAAGGAAGCAGGTGGACGTCCAAAGATCGTTGGACCTACCGGCGCTTCCGCGGACTGGAACTCGAGGACCGGAACCAAACGGATAAGGAAATGAAGCTTGAGCAAGAGTTGAATGAGATGAAGCAATTATTTACCGAGCCCATCTTGAAGCTCTCAAAACGGGTTAAGAAGGCTGCTAATGGCAGGGAATTGTGTGAAGCCCTTTATCTATATCTTGAAGAATTGCATGTACCGGAAAAATTGGAAAAGCTTAAACTAGAGGCAGAAGAATCAGGTGATTTGGTATCGGCTAGAGAGCATGAGCAAACGTGGAACGCGGTTGTCGACCTATTGGACCAATTCGTTGAACTGCTGAGCGGGGAAGAGCTGTCCATGAAACAGTTTGCGTCAATCATTGAAGCTGGCCTGGAATCTCTTGAATTTTCTTTGGTACCGCCTGCAATTGACCAAGTCCTAGTCGCTAATCTGGATTTATCCCGCCTCGATGATGTGAAGACAGCTTTTGTTATCGGCTTGAATGAAGGGGTTTTGCCAGGGAAAGCTTTATCTGACGGGATATTTTCAGATAGTGATCGTGAAATGCTGCTGGCTGGTGGGCTTGATGTTGCTCCAAGTTCAAAAGTGCGCCTCCTTGATGAGGAGTTTACAGCGTATAAAGCTTTTACTACACCTGCTGAGGCCCTTTATCTATCATATCCGCTTGCCGACGAGGAAGGAAAGGCACTTTTACCCTCATCCTATTTGAAACGGGTAAGGGACGTATTGCCTAACGTTTCAGATGTATATTATATGAACGATCCATCCGATCTTTCTGCCGAGGAACAGGTGAAATATGCGGCGAATTATGATGTGGCACTATCATATCTGGCTGCCCAATTGCAACTGAAAAAAAGGAACTATCCAATCCATTCACTATGGTGGGATGTATATAATTCCATTATGGAGGATGAAATGGTCGGTCCGTCGGCAACCAAGGTTTTATCGAGCCTTTTTTATCAAAATAGAACGAAGAAATTATCTGAGGAAACTAGTAAGCAATTATATGGTGAGAGCATTCTTACGAGTGTATCCCGGATGGAAATGTTTAATAGCTGCCCGTTTTCCCATTATGCCGCCCATGGCTTGAAATTGAGGGAAAGGCAAATTTTCCGTTTGGATGCACCGGATATTGGCGAGATGTTTCATGGAGCATTGAAAATGATTTCCGATTACTTAAAGGAACATGAAATTCCTTGGTCTACATTGACTAAGGAACAATGCTTGGAGTTAGCTAGAATTGCTGTGGAGAGACTTGCTCCCAAACTTCAAAATCAGATTTTGTTAAGTACGAACCGCCATCACTATTTACGCAGGAAACTGGAACACGTGATTGGACGGGCCTCAATCGTATTAAGTGAACATGCAAAGGTGAGCGGTTTTGCTCCAATTGGATTAGAACTCGGATTCGGGAAAAATGGAGAGCTGCCGCCACTTTCATTCACATTAAAAAACGGTACGAAGATGGAATTGATCGGGAGAATCGACCGTGTGGATAAAGCGGAAGAAGGTGAGGGTGTCTATTTGCGTGTGCTCGATTATAAGTCGAGTGAAAAGGAACTGAACATGAGTGAAGTATATTATGGACTCGCGCTGCAAATGTTGACATACCTTGATATCGTCGTCACCCATTCCAAATCGCTTATAGGCAAGGAAGCCATTCCAGCCGGCGTTTTGTATTTTCATGTGCATAATCCAGTTGTCAAATCAAAGGGAATGCTCAGTTTGGATAAAATTGAAGAAGAAATTTATAAAAGTTTTAAAATGAATGGACTTGTTCTAGATCATTCAAATGTCATTCAAATGATGGATAATTCGCTTGATATTGAAAATTCGGGAAAGTCGGATATCATTCCAGCTGGATTTAAAAAGGGTGGATCCCTCCTGGCGGCTTCCAAAGTTGCCAGCAGGGAAGAGTTTTCGCTTCTGAATCACCATGTGCGCCGCGTTTACCAGGAGGCTGGCGATCGAATGGTCGATGGTGATGTGGATATAACGCCATATAAATTAAAGGAAAAAACCCCGTGTACATTCTGTTCCTTTAAATCCGTATGCCAATTCGACCAGTCACTGGAGGAGAATCAATTTAGGAATTTAGCACAGAAGAAACAAAATGATGTTCTTGAGCTATTAAGGGGGGAGGAGGAGAGCGATGAGTAAAACGAAAATTCCTGCTCTACCAGGAGACGTGACCTGGACGGAAGATCAATGGAAGGCGATATGGGCTAAAGATCAGGATATTTTGGTTGCGGCCGCTGCAGGTTCAGGGAAAACGGCGGTACTGGTCAATCGGATCATTCAAAAAGTCATTTCGGAAGAAGATCCAATCGATGTTGATGAACTTCTTGTCGTTACTTTCACCAATGCTTCGGCTGCCGAGATGCGCCATAGGGTAAGTGAGGCATTAGAAAGAGCGATCAATGATAATCCGCATTCACAGCATTTGCGCAAGCAGTTGAGCTTGATAAATCGCGCTTCAATTTCCACACTTCATTCCTTTTGTTTAGAGGTGATCAGGAAGTATTATTATCTGACGGAAATCGATCCGGGCTTCCGGATTGCAGATTCTACAGAGGTCCAGTTACTCCGTGATGAAGTGATGGAAGAACTTTTCGAGGAGCAGTATGGTCAAAGTGATAATGATGAGTTCTTTAATTTGGTTGATGCTTTCACAAGCGATCGAAACGATGATGCACTTCAGAATATAGTTCGATCACTGTATGATTTTTCGCAATCGAATCCTGATCCGGACCGATGGCTCAATGATGCAGCCAGCATGTATGAGTTGGCTGATGATGATGGGATTGATGATCTTTCGTTTATCGATTCATTGAAATTCGATATTGGTTTACAATTGGACACTGCCAGGGATCTATTGGAACGGTCGCTTGCGTTGACAAAAGTCCCTGGGGGGCCTGCACCAAGGGCTGAGAACTATTTAGCCGACCTTGCCCTGGTTGCTAAACTTTCGGAAGTGAAAGACCAATCCTGGAATGCACTTTATGAAGAAATCCAAAACGTGAAATTTGGAACGGCAAAACGCCTTACTGGTGCCGATTTTATCAAAGAAGTAGCGGATGAGGCTACCAAGTATCGTGATAAGGCGAAAAAAATCATCAAATCGTTACAGGAAGAGTTATTTTCCCGTCAACCGGAAAGCTACCTGCGTGATATAAGGGAACTCAAGGGTTATGTCGATACACTTGTAACGCTTGTTAAACGGTTTGACGAAAGATTCTTCGCTGCAAAAGCAGAAAAGAACTTAGTGGATTTCGCTGATTTGGAACATTATTGTCTTCGGATTTTGACAGGGGAAACTGTGGATGGTGAACGAAAACCTTCAGCCGCTGCCGTCGAATACAGGAACCAGTTCAAAGAAGTACTCGTAGATGAGTATCAGGATACGAACCTTGTTCAGGAATCCATTTTAAAACTGGTGACAGCTGACGGCGAATATAATGGGAATCTTTTTATGGTAGGCGATGTCAAGCAGTCCATTTACCGGTTCAGGCTTGCGGAACCGAATCTTTTCCTTGGAAAGTACACACGTTTCACCCATGATGGTGTTGAATCCGGACTGAAAATTGATTTAAACCGTAATTTCCGGAGCCGAAAGGAAGTTCTCGATGGGACGAACTTCTTGTTTCAACAATTGATGGGCATTACAGTCGGTGAGATTGATTATGATGAAGATGCCCAATTGAAAAAAGGTGCCCCATATCCCGAAGACGATCCAAACCCAATCGAGCTCCTTTTAATTGATGGAGCAGCCGATCCAGAAGCTCAATCGGAAGAAGGGTCGGATGGCGGGTTTGAGGCCGAGGAACTTGAAAAAGCGCAGCTCGAAGCAAGACAAATGGCCAAGCTCATTAAGAAGGCTATAAGCGAAAAGCATCGGATATATGATACGAAAACCAAACAGTACCGATCTGCCACTTATCGGGACATGGTCATCCTTCTCCGTTCGATGCCATGGGCACCGCAAATCATGGAGGAATTTAAAAAGCAGGGGATTCCAGTCTATGCCAATTTGTCGACAGGGTATTTTGAAGCGACCGAAGTTGCCATCATGATTTCTTTATTGAAGGTGATTGATAATCCGCAACAGGATATCCCATTGGCTTCCGTTCTTCGTTCACCTATCGTCGGGTTGGATGAAGAAGAAATGTCACAGGTGCGTTTATTCCATACAGGGAGCTACTATGAAGCACTAGCTGATTTTTACAGAAAGAGTGACCCCGAAGAACATCCGGGACTTTATGAAAAAGCCTCAGCTTTTTATAAAAAACTAGTGAAGTGGAGGAAGCTTGCCAGGCAGGAGGCATTATCAGATTTGATCTGGCTTCTATATCGCGAAACGCAGTTCTATGATTTTGCAGGAGGGATGCCGGGTGGCAAACAGCGTCAGGCCAATTTAAGAGCGTTGTATGACAGGGCAAGGCAATATGAAGCAAGTTCGTTTCGCGGTCTGTTCCGTTTCTTGCGTTTCATAGAAAGGATGCAAGAACGTGGAGATGATTTAGGGGCCGCTCGGGCTTTAGGGGAACAGGAGGATGTAGTCCGCCTGATGACGATTCACTCGTCAAAGGGTCTTGAGTTCCCAATCGTGTTTATTGCCGGTCTTTCCAAGCAATTCAATATGATGGATTTACGCAAGCCGTATTTACTGGATAAGGATTATGGCTTTGCGGCAAAGTATGTGAATTCCGAATTACGGATTACATATCCATCCCTTCCTCAATTGGCTTTTAAGAAAAAAAAGCAGCTTGAATTGATTGCCGAGGAGATGCGTGTCCTCTACGTGGCGCTTACAAGAGCTAAGGAAAAGCTATATTTAATTGCCAGTATCAATGATGCAGAAAAAACGCAGCAGAACTGGGCAAGTAATGCGGCACATGGAGATTGGCTTTTAAAGGACTATGTACGGGCAGGTGCAAAAAGCTATCTTGATTGGATTGGTCCATCCCTTGTCCGACATCGGGATTCTCTTGGTGCTGCTGGCCAAGGCTTGGAAATGGAGTCGCATCCATCGAATTGGTCCATTTCCGTCATTCCAAGTGAAGAGCTTGCTGTTCTGGATGAGGAAGAGGCACTAGTTCAGGAACAAATACTTGATCATGTCCAGAAATCGGAGAAGGTCGGTATCGTTTCCGAGTTTTATGATGATATCAAAGAACAGCTCGAATGGGAGTATCCCGAGCATGAGGCGACGGTGTATCGTTCCAAGCAATCCGTTTCTGAACTAAAACGTCAATATGAACTTAAGGACGAGCAAAGCTCCACAGAGTTGTTGCGTAAATTTAAGCGCCCCATCACGAAGCGGCCGACTTTCATGCAAGAAAAGTCACTTACTCCTGCTGAAAGGGGTACGATTACACATTTAGTCATGCAGCATATTGATCTATCTAAAGAGATTACCATTCAAACGATTCAGGAACTGATGGTTGACTTGATTCAGCGTGAGTTGTTGACAGAGGAACAGAAAGCAGCTGTGGATCCTGAGACGATCGTCGATTTCTTTGACACTGAAATCGGCCAAAGAATGCAGAGGGCCGAGAGCATTCGCCGTGAAGTGCCATTTACGATGTCGTTGCCTGCAAAGGAAGCTTACAGCGATTGGGCAGCTGGAGATGAAGAGATCCTTATCCAAGGTGTGATTGATTGTATCTTTGAAGATGAACAAGGTCTTGTGCTTCTGGATTATAAAACGGATACGATTACCGGCCGTTTTACTAACGGGTATGAAGGGGCTAAAGAGATTCTTGCCGATCGATACCGTATGCAGCTACAGCTTTATACGAGGGCTGTTGAAGGGATAATGAATAAGAAAGTAACCAGCCGTTACTTGTTTTTCTTTGACGGATCGCATTTATTGGAAGTATAACAGAGAAGGAGTGTCCCATTGATGAGGGGCGCTCCTTTTTGTATTGAATAAACGGAATAGTTTGAAAAGATACAAAAGCTTACTATATACTAGGGGAGAAAAAATACCTTTTTTAAAGGAGTAGAGTAGAGTATGACGAGTGAGATCAAGAGCAAGGGATACTTTGGTGAGTTCGGTGGAAGTTTTGTACCGGAAGAACTTCAGGAAGTTATGGATATTTTAGAAACGGAATTCCTGAAATATAAGGATGACCCGGAATTCATTGAGGAGTTTCAATATTATCTGAAAGAATATGTCGGACGCGAAAACCCGTTAACATTTGCAAAGAATTTAACGAAAAAGGTTGGAGGGGCAAAAATATACTTGAAGCGTGAAGATCTGAATCATACAGGTGCTCACAAAATTAATAATGCGATTGGACAAATCCTGCTCGCTAAACGTATGGGTGCCAAACGCATCATCGCAGAAACTGGAGCTGGACAGCATGGTGTAGCGACTGCGACGGCATGTGCGATGTTTGGCATGGAGTGTGTGATCTATATGGGTAAGCTGGATACGGAGAGGCAGGCATTGAATGTCTTTCGGATGGAATTGTTGGGGGCAAAAGTCGTAGCGGTCGAAAAGGGACAGGGTCGATTGAAGGATGCCGTTGATGAGGCATTGAATGATTTGGTGCAAAACTATGAAAATACTTTTTACTTGCTTGGTTCAGCAGTGGGACCACACCCCTATCCAACGATCGTTAAGCATTTCCAATCAATCATAAGTGAAGAATCAAAGCGCCAGATCCTTGAAAAGGAAGGAAAACTGCCAACTGTCATCATTGCTTGTGCAGGAGGGGGAAGTAATGCGATTGGAGCTTTTGCTCATTATATCGATGAAGAAAATGTCCGTTTAATTGGTGTAGAGCCAATTGAAGCCCCAAGTATTTCGCAAGGGGTACCGGCGGTATTGCACGGATTCAAAAGTTTGACGTTAGTGGACGAACATGGGCAGCCAAAACCGACATTTTCCATAGCAGCCGGCTTGGATTACCCTAGTGTGGGACCCGAGCATAGTTTTTTGAAAGATAGCGGGCGTGCGGAGTATGTGACGGTAAAAGGGGAAGAAGCTCTTGAGGCCTTCCAGGTATTATCCAAAACAGAGGGGATCATTCCAGCTCTCGAAAGCTCACATGCTTTAGCTTACGCCATGAAGCTGGCAAAAGAGTTAACAAGAGATGATATACTGATCGTTAATTTATCAGGCAGGGGTGACAAGGATGTCGAGCAAGTATTTAACATGATAGAAAAATAGGTGGAATTTAAAAGCCTCCCTGGAAATGGGAGGCTTTTTCTTTGACTAATTATTCCCTGTAATGGGCTGGTCGACCCCATTGACATCTAGGACATTGCTACCGTTCAGACCATTAGCCGTGAAGGTGATTGCAGCTGTGTTTCCTGAACCGGATCCGAAAACGGATTTGGAGGAAGACTTAGGGGAAATGACGGCGCAATCACCGAATAACAGGTTTCCTTGCGCGACATTAAATATTTGAACTGGGCCGATAATAGCGGGCATATGAACCCCTCCTATAATAGTTTAACTGTTGTCTGAATCCTCAATTGGTGTCTCTTCGATTTTTTTAGGAACCTCCCGAATATGTTTCACTCTTGATTCCATACGTGCATGGCCTACGTTTCCGACACCAACCACAGATGAGGATGATATCCCGATTATATTGATATTGCCGACCCGTATGAAGGGATTCGGATTTGAAAATCTTGATATGACGGGTTCATTCAATCTCGGGATATAAAAAGGTTTCTTAAAAATGTCATAGTCTTCGAAATGAACATCGACTGAACCGAAAGTTTCACTTTTCTTTTGAATCGCTAAAGCCAGGGAATTTCCGTCAATATATGAAGTATCCCCGATTTGCAGGGTGGAGCTGAATGATACCGTGTCGGATAATATAGATTTTACTTTTGATATTCTAGAAAACATGTTATTTATCCTCTTGGAGAAAGCGGCACGAATGGTCCGATGATAAGGGATTCCGGCGGGGTATCGAATGCGGAAGAAAGTTGGACCGTTTGTACATCCCCTATGAGAAATAAAGCAGAGCTTGCTACACCGGTAATTTTAATATCACCTACACAAAGCTGGTGATTGGTTACATTAAACTCCATTTGGATTTCCTCCTGTCTCGGCTTGTGAATGGGTAATGAATTGTAATAATGCAGTTTGAATATCGGATTTTACCTTCTCCCTGACCTTTTCCTTGACATTATCCCGTTGCTGCGGTGCACGTTCCGCGTAAGAAAGATTATCGAAATACATATTGATTCGTTGATGAAGCTGGCGTTCGACGTCCTGTTTAATGAAGTCATGATAAGAGGGTTCCAATGATATTTTCAGCTGGGTTTCCGCATCGTGGATCATATTTTCCAAGTCTGAAAGGATATCGTTGTGAATTTCCTGGACGACGATTTCCCTGCCTGGAAATAGGTTTGGTGCTGGTTGAACGGGTTGGTTGTTGACGGCAAATTCATCAATGTTGTTAAGGTCATTGGGATTTAAACCGATATTTAACGTTCCATCTAAAGATTCGACTTTTAACTGATCGAATTTATATTCAATTTTATCTACATGGATTGGCGGTTTATTTTTCAAATCGGCGAGTTCATCTGTCAGGCGTTTGAGTTCGTGTTCAAGTTTCATGATCCGCTTATCCTGGGCTTCAAGGAAACGCTGCATTTGTATGGAATACGAATATAAATCCTGATTCACGATTCAACACCTCACCTTCATAAAAAGATAAATTCATATATGACAGTATATGAAAAAGTTGGATATAGGTGAATGCCTATGAAGCTGTAAATGGGACGAAACTGGTTAATGGTACTACATCAGCTTCGATTTCAGGGGCAGGCTCAGTGAATCCACCGGTATTGGCCAATGTGGAATATGGTTTAATCACCCCGGCACTTCCTATTTGAAAAACGGATGAATTGGCGATGCTTTCAATTTTTATCATATTGATTTGTATAGTCTGGTGAATATTGAAGATCATGTGGACTCCTTTCTTAAAAACATTAGAGATTTAAGACCATTGGCTGATCAACACCATCTGTATCATTGGTATTTGTGGTGCTATAGGCATTATAAAGGGATATGGATTCACCTGTATTAAACGAGCCAGCACCTGCAAAAGTCTTTGAAGTTGAATATGGATTAATTTTAAAGACGTCACCAATATGGACAATTCCACTGCTACCGACGTTGATGACTTGAACGACTCCTACGATGGCCGGCAAGAAAATCACCCTTTTTTTATTCTGGTTTTCCCTTGAATATTAGGCAATGAGCCTATCACGAAGGGAGTTTCAATGTATTGTATGTTGACTCATGATTGATGTGATTCATCTGCCTATCAATATGTATTGTTATATAACAGACATTGAATGTTGTTGAATAATTGGAAACAGATATGGTAAAATAATTACTAATTCAGAATTTTCAATTAAAATGAGGGGTGAGGAAATGAACGTACCATTAGTTTTATCGCATTTCTTAGATCGAGCAGCCTTACTATATGGCGATAAGAAAGCGATCATTGGTGATGACAGGGTTTTAACCTACTCAGAGTTGAACGGCCGTGTAAACCAGCTTTCAAATGGTTTAAGGGATCTTGGAGTCAAAAAGGGTGATAAGGTGGCATATTTGGCACCAAACTCCATTGAAATGCTTGAAGGCTTTTATGGGGTATTTCAACTTGGGGCCGTAATCGTTCCGTTGAATATCCGCTTGAAGCCTGCCGATTATGTATACATTTTGAACCATAGTGAGTCCAAGGTACTTTTTGTAGATCAGGAATTGTATCATTTAATTGCTCCTATCAAGGATGAACTTGGATCGGTGGAACACATAATTGTACATTATAAAAAGGAAGAGATAAATGAAACCGATTACAATCGTTGGCTGGACCTTTTTGATACCAGAAGCTTTAATCGGGAGTCGGTGGATGAAAATGACGTTTCGAGCCTCCTTTATACAAGCGGGACCACAGGAAATCCCAAAGGGGTGATGCTGACTCACCGCAACAACTATTTGCATGCCCTAGGTGCAATGCATCATTTCAGGGTCAATGACCGCGATACATATTTGCATGTACTGCCGATGTTCCACGTGAATGGTTGGGGTGCCCCATTTTATTATACGGCTAATGGTGCCACTCAAGTTTGTTTGAGGAAAACCACCCCAGAAGTGATATTTGATGCACTTGAAAAGCACAAGGTTTCCATAATGCATATGGCACCGACGGTTCTGAATTCACTGTTTCAATATTATGAACGGAATGTTCCGATAATCAAGCAGGATATCCGAATCGTTGTTGCGGGTTCCGCTCCGCCTCCAGCATTCGTTACAAGGGTAGAAAAAGAGTTAGGCTGGGAATTCATTCAAATATACGGAATGACCGAATCAACTCCGGTTAGTCTGATATCGCTGATTCGTTCTGAATTCGATGATCTTTCTGAAAAAGAAAAATACAGAATGAAGGCGAAAGCCGGATATCCCATCATAGGCAGTGAGGTAAGGGTTATCCATGACAATGGTGAGGAAGTGGTCCATGATGGCGTGGATATCGGGGAGGTCATTGTCCGCAGTCATGGAGTGATGTTAGGTTATTGGAAAAATGAAGAAGCGACCAGCCAGACATTAAGAAATGGATGGCTGCATACAGGGGATATGGCAACAATCGATGAAAATGGGAATGTTGATATTGTTGACCGCAAAAAGGATATAATCATAAGTGGCGGAGAAAATATTTCTTCCATAGAAGTGGAAGGAATCCTCTATGAACATCCGGACATTCTTGAGGCGGCAGTCATCGCCGTTCCGCATGAAAAGTGGGGGGAGACGCCGCATGCTTTCATTGTGCTAAAAACGGGTGCTGATTTAACGGAAGATGATATAAAGAACTTCACACGGGAAAATTTAGCTCATTTCAAATCAGTCACGAGCGTGTCGTTCGTCAGTGAGCTTCCAAAAACGGCATCTGGTAAAATACAAAAAATCCATCTCCGTAATGATTACTGGGACTCTAAGGGGAAAACAGGCAGATTCGTCAATTGATGCTCGTTAACGCTGTTCAGAAATGATCAGCGTTTTTTTCTGTTTGCCAGGTCGATTCGGTTTCATATTAAGCTATGAAGATAGGGAACGAAGCTAGAGAGAGGGACCTTATGTCAGGAAGCTCCATTTGACCGGGTGTCCCGTTCCGTAAATACAGCCACAGGAACTCATGCCATTGTTTGATATCAACTCATTCATTTTGACTTTTTAAGAGAAGCACTATAATTTGTTTCGATAAAAAGCTTCCTGTTTAACGATAAAGTGTTACTATTATAAAATATTTCAAATTATTATAATAATTCTTTTTAAAACTTGTTGATTCTAAGAGTTTTGGATTGTGGGGGAGAGCATTGAAACGTATTCATTATAGCTGGGTCATTTTAATCATAACATTCTTCTCGATCATTGTAGCCGGAATCGTTAGGTCATCATCGGGAGTATTCATCGTACCATTTGAAAATGAGTTCGGGTGGGACCGGTCCATCATTTCTTTAGCCTTCGCCATAAGTCTTTTTCTTTATGGATTATCGGGTCCATTCATGGCCGCCCTAATTGAAGTGCTTGGATTGAAGAAAATGATGGTATTGGCCATGTCCACTTTATTGGCAGGGATTTTCCTCACTTTTTTCATGGAGCATGAGTGGCAGCTCATTCTAATTTGGGGAATCATCATTGGATTGGGTTCTGGAGTTTTTTTAACGGTATTGAGCCCATATGTGGCAAATCGTTGGTTCGAGAAGAGGCGGGGGCTGGCGGTCGGGATACTGACGGCAAGTACGGCCACAGGTCAGCTCATTTTACTTCCGGTTTTAGCCATCATCATTGAGAATCACTCGTGGAGATGGGCGATTGGATTAATTTTGGTCCTTAGCTTGACCATGCTGGCAATCATCCTTTTATTCATGAAAAACAATCCGAAGGAAGTTGGCACTCTTCCATATGGATTAGAAGAGGAAAGTCAGGAGGCTGTTACAGTCCAAAAGAAGAACCCCATCGCCATGGCTTTTCAGTCGTTGATTGAAGCAGTGAAAGTCAAGGAATTCTGGTTATTGGCAGGAAGCTTTTTTATATGCGGACTTTCAACGAGCGGGTTGATCGGCACACATTTCATTTCTTATTGCATTAGTTTTGGATTACCGGTTGTTACGGCAGCCTCACTGCTATCTTTCATGGGGATCTTTGATTTGATTGGTACGACTGTATCCGGGTGGTTATCAGATCGTTTTGATAACCGTTGGTTGTTGTTTTGGTATTACGGTCTAAGGGGTGCTTCCCTCGTATTACTTCCTTTTGCACTAAATGAAGGCTCAATCGCCCTATTGATCATCTTCTCCGTTTTTTACGGATTGGATTGGATAGCTACTGTCCCTCCAACCATAAGCATTTCAAGACAAGTCTTTGGAATGGAGAAAAGTGGGATTGTATACGGTTGGATATTCGCGGCGCATCAGATGGGGGCAGCGGTGGCCGCGTACGGTGGAGGGCTAATTTTCAAAATATTCAACTCCTATACATGGGCATTCTTCCTTGCAGGAGTCTTTTGCTTATTGGGTAGCTTGTTTGTCATACTAATAAAAAAGCAAAAAGCTGCCATAGTGGTTAAAGATGATGAAATCAGGTTATAGAAGAGACGTTAAATCTGTATGGATGAAAGAGGTGAACCAATGAAGGGCACGATGGTACCATTGCAGGAAAGTAAACGGAACGTAAGCATCGATATTCTACGTGGATTAGCCATTTTAGGGATTTTTTTAGTGAATATGCCTTCTTTCCACTCTCCGCTTTTGTACATAGATGGTGCTGAGCGATGGTCCGGAGGATGGGACAGGATTTTGTACAGATTCAGTGATATTGTCGCACAGGCCAGCTTTTATCCGTTATTTGCATTCCTGTTCGGTTTTGGGGCCATCATACTAGCTGTAAGGAGTGAAGAAAAGGGTATTTCATTTCCTTTATTATTTACGAAAAGGCTAAGTTTCCTGATGGTGCTTGGGTGCATTCATGCTTTTTTCATCTGGCATGGGGACATCCTCATTAATTATGCTGTATTTGGGTTTGCATTATTGTTTTTTTATAAGATGAAGGGCAGGAATCTAATTCTGCTAGGCTCGGTTTGTTATGTCCTGCCATTTGCTATATTGGGTTCACTATTTCTTATAATGGGCATATTTGATAGGGAAGGGATGGCGATAACGACTGATTCTGCGATGATGAAACAGTCTTTGGAAGTTTATCAATCTGGTACATTTACGGAAATAATGAGTCAAAGAGCACTAGATTGGTATATGGTGAACAACCTCTTTAATGCCATTATCCTTTTTTTATCGATTTTTCCGTTTTTTTTAATTGGAGCAGGCGTTGCAAAGCAAGGCTTTCTCCAAAATCCAAGTCAATATAAACGACAATTCAAAGCGATATTGATTGTAAGCTTGCTGTTGGGCATGTCAATGAAGATACTGCCATATGTGACGGTATACCATTTTGGCACGATATTCGTACAGGATTATTTTGGCGGACCGTTACTTACGATTTTTTATATCACGGCAATAACGCTTTTGGCGGAACAGGCAGGAGCTTCCCGCCTGTTCCACCCCCTTTCGTATATCGGAAGGATGTCGATGAGTAACTACTTATTCCAATCGATAGTATGCACGGTCATTTTTTATTCATATGGTCTTGGTTTATATGGATCTGTCTCTTACACGACAGGGGTTGTTTTCCTAATAGCTCTTTTTTGCATGCAAATTCTGCTTTCCTTATTGTGGATGGGTCTGTTTCATTACGGACCGGTTGAATATGTATGGCGTTTTGTAACATATGGTAAAAAGCCAGTTATGCGTCGAAGAGGACTAGATGAGAAGAAATGTAAATGATGTTCATTAAATTGTTGATTTTACCTATTCAGATAAATCCTTAGTTTTGTTATTTTGTAAAAGCCTATGATATGATTAAAAGGAAACTGAACGAGGGGGCAAAAAAATGACACATATGCATATTACAGCTTGGGTTATCGGAATCATTCTTTTCTTTGTCACATATTCGATGCTTAAAGGTGGAAATCCGAAAGCGAAAATGCTACATATGATAACACGTTTATTCTATCTATTGATTTTCCTTACTGGCGGAATGCTGATCACGGATTTTGGTGCTTACGCAGTAAAAATGATTGTCGGCATCATCGTGATTGCGGCGATGGAAATGGTGTTGGTCCGTACGAAAAAAGGTAAAAGCACAAGTGCCATGTGGATATTGTTCATCGTTGCGCTTGTATTCGTCCTTTATTTAGGGCTTTCCTTGCCACAAGGAATGGACTTTTTTTAATACAGAATTGAAAACGGGTAAATGAGGAAATCTCATTTACCCGTTTTTTTTTACCCGTTATTGTGAATTCACTTTCTCAATGACGATTCTTTTTCCGGTGTTCAGGGTGAATTCAAAACGATCGTGATCCTTCTTCCCATAAGAAAAGTGGTGCTGAACGAGACATATTTGGCTCTCGTTATCAAAAGTGAAGAAATTCACGCCGGACTGGTTAGGGACAGCCCTTAAAAAAGTGAGCTGATTATAGCTATATATACAATCATAAATAGAAAAATCAAGTGAATTCAAGGTCGTTACAAATTGGAAAAAGGAATCGTCGTTCAATTCTTCCAATAAACGTTCAAAAGAGTAGAGCAGCTTTTTGCGGATCCGAATGGGCTCATTTTCCCTTAAGAAGGTGATTTCCCGGTGAAGCAGGATTTTTCCCTCTTCTTCAACAACTCCTTGCTGCCAGCGCCCACCCCTGTAAACTTCAATGATGCTATCAACATGGTCTTCGATGGAGCAGGCCTCATCTGTTTCATCATCGAAAAAAATCCATTGTTGATTGATATTTTCCACTGTTCCTTCGGTAAAAGCTCTTGTTTGCCTGTTCATTAACTTGGTTCGTTGTTGCTGACTCATACATATACCTCCAATAGTGGAATCCTCACCTACTTTTTAGTCAAAATCCAATGAAAATATAACTGTATATTTTAAAATATTATGGACAAATAACCATCTTTCCGTCTTTGCATAGGCTATGTTAAACACGGGATGCTTTGCTCAACAATTCATTATCAACGCCTGGCGTTTTGGGCGGGGATCCTACGGAATTTTGCTGTTCGATACTTAAACCTTCTTTGCTTGATCTTCGGATTTACAAATAAGGGACTGTAAATCTTTTTAAGACAGGGAGCCAATATTTTTTCTGAGAGTCCGGATAGAAAGGATGAAGTGTAAAATGTGTGGGATAACAGGCTGGGTGCATTTTCAAAAAGATTTACGGAAGGAAACAAAAACAGTTGAAAATATGACAAAAACGTTGGCAAAGCGGGGGCCAGACGAGGAAAATGTTTGGAGCGAAGCCCATGTTGCCTTTGGTCATAAACGGTTAACGGTTGTCGATGCGGAAGGCGGAAAACAGCCGATGTCGAAAGATCAAAAAAACGGCAGATATACGCTTTGTTATAATGGAGAGCTATATAACACCGAAGACATTCGAAAACAGCTATTATTAAAAGGATATTCCTTTAAGGGTCATTCTGATACAGAAGTTTTACTTACTTCTTATATAGAATGGAAAGAAAAATGCATTGACTTGTTCAATGGGATTTTTGCGTTTGCAATTTGGGATGAAAAGGATCAGAAATTATTCATTGCAAGAGATCGGATGGGGGTAAAGCCACTCTTTTATGCAGAAAGGGACGGGGGATTCATTTTTGGCTCTGAATTGAAGGCGATTTTAGCCCACCCGGATGTTAAAACGGAGATCGACCGCGACGGGTTGGCTGAAGTTTTTGGTGTGGGCCCATCCCGAAAGCCAGGTTCCGGTGTTTTTCATAATATCCAAGAGTTAAGACCTGCCCATGCTCTAACATTATCAAGGCAAGGGCTCCGAATTTGGAGGTATTGGAATGTGAAAAGCGAAGAACATCGGGATACCCTCGATGAGACGGCCGAGAAGGTCCGCTTCCTTGTCGAGGATGCAGTGACTCGTCAACTTGTATCTGATGTTCCACTTTGTACCTTCTTGTCAGGAGGGCTGGACTCTAGCGCCATAACGGCCATTGCGGCAAACGCCTATCAAAAAGAAGGGAAAGGACGGCTGCATACGTATTCCATTGATTATGAAGATAATGAGCGCTATTTTAAGGCAAATGATTTTCAGCCTAACTCTGATGGACATTGGATTAAAAAGATGTCGGATACCTTTAACACGGTTCACCATTCATCGATCATCACTCAAGAACAGTTAACGGATTATTTAACGGAAGCTGTCCTTGTAAGGGACCTTCCAGGGATGGCGGATGTCGATTCCTCATTACTTTGGTTTTGTAAGGAAATCAAGCAGGATTTTGTCGTAGGCCTGTCCGGTGAATGTGCGGACGAAATTTTTGGCGGTTATCCTTGGTTTCATCGTGAAGATGATTTAAATCGTGCTGGTTTTCCATGGATGAGATCGACCGGGGAACGGGTATCGTTATTGAAAACGGGATGGCGTGAGAAATTGAAGCTGGAGGAATTTGCGAATGAAGCCTATTTGACCACCCTTGCCGAAACTCCTAAATTGGAAGGGGAAAACGGTGTAGCAGCAAAGCGTAGAGAACTTTTCTATGTGAATTTATTATGGTTCATGACGACGCTTCTTGACCGGAAGGATCGGATGAGTATGGGGGCAAGTCTAGAAGTGCGCGTCCCATTTGCCGATCATCGACTTGTAGAATATGCATGGAACATTCCTTGGGAAATGAAAATGGAAGGCAACCGTGAAAAGGGTATTCTGAGGAAAGCGTTGGAGGGACTGTTACCGGATGAGGTATTGTATCGTAAAAAAAGTCCATATCCAAAAACCCACAACCCTATATATACTGACCGTGTGCAGGCGTGGCTGAAAGACTTACTGAGTGATAAAAATTCGGTCTTGCATGAGTTTTTCGATAAACAGAAGCTAACGGATATAGTGGATTCCAAAGGAGCCGCTTTTAAAGTGCCGTGGTTCGGGCAATTGATGTCAGGTCCCCAGTTACTGGCTCACTTGGCACAAACCCATGTATGGTTCAAGGAATATGATATTCAAATAATTGATTGAAAAAAACGGGGCAGGATGATATTCCTTGCCCCGTTTTCATTGTCTCAAAGATTGAATGCGAGAATTTTATATTGATATCCACCCAATTCAAATTGGCATTCCTGTGTTGTTTCTTTTGTTCTTAAATCCGTTAGTGTACGCCCCTTCAAATCAATAGGGAGAGTGAAGGATTGCTGGACATCCGTCGGATTGATGAGGATAACGACAGAACGTTCGCCATTATATTTTTGGTAGGCCACAATATTTTCGTTTCCGTTTGTATTTAGGAATTTGAACTCTCCGTCATTGGCAAGTAATCGTTCTTCTTTTCGTAAGTGGATCAATGCCTTAATTTCATTGAAAAGCTCGGTATTTTGTTTTTCTTCTTCCCAAACCATGCACTTTCGGCATCCTGGATCCATGCCTCCGGTTAAGCCGATTTCATCTCCATAGTATATACAGGGGCTGCCGTTGAAAGTAAGCAGGATCGCGTGGATGAGCTTGGCTCGATCTAAATCTTCCCCGCAATCCGTGAAAATCCGCGGTGTATCATGGCTTCCAAGGAGATTGAACGTCACGTCAAAAACATTGGTCGGGTAACTGTGATAGATGGCTGTCATTTCTTCGGTGAACTCGCGTGCATTGATGGTTTGTGAAGCGACCAGGCGGAAAACTTGGTTGGTAAAAGGGTAATTCATGACAGCATCGAACTGATCACCGCGAAGCCATGGCATGGAGTCATGCCAAATTTCACCAAGGATGTAAAGGTCAGGCTTTATACTTTTCACCGTTGTTCGAAATTCACGCCAGAATGGTTGGTCGACTTCATTTGCCACATCGAGTCGCCAGGCGTCTATATCGAATTCCTTAATCCAATAGGCTGAGACTTCGAGAAGATATTCTTTCACCTCCGGATTCGCAGTATTCAATTTTGGCATCGATTCAAAAAAACCGAACGTTTCATAATTGGGCCTTTCCCCTCCTTTGAGAGGAAAGCTGTGTGGATGGAACCAATCCTTATATTTCGAATCTTCTCCTTTTTCGAGTAAATCCTGAAATGGGGGGAAATAGTAGCCGCTATGGTTAAAAACCGCATCTAGCATGACTCGGATATTCCGTTTGTGGCATTCGTTTATCAGTGTTTTCAATGTTTCCTTCGTTCCAAATTGCGGATCGATTTTCCGATAATCAATTGTATCGTATTTGTGATTGGAGTGGGCATGGAAGATTGGCGTGAAATAGATTCCGTTGATGCCGAGCTTCTCTAGGTAATCTAAATGTTCAATGATTCCTTCGAAGTCCCCACCAAAAAAATTATCCACTGCCGGGTCTTCACTTCCCCAAGGTTTAACACCTTCCGGATCGTTGTCAGGGTTTCCGTTCGCGAATCGTTCAGGAAAAATTTGATACCAAATTGTATCTTTGACCCATTCTGGTGCGCCGAATACTTCATTTTGATGTAGATAGGGAATCGCGAAATAGCATCCCGGATCTCGGGGGGGTTCTTTAAAGAAACCCTTTTCCGTGTAAATGGCACTTTCATCTTCTGAGAGGACCTTGAACCCATACCGAATTCTTCTGTAGGTAGGCTTCACATAAATATGCCAATAATCATAACGGTTATCGCTGCCTGATAAACTCATGGGAAGTTCTTCGTACTGCCATTGTCCATTATCTGAAATGTATGGGTCCCCAAAAATCAATCCAGCTGAGGAGATATCTTGTTTTTTCGTACGTAGACGGATATGTAGGGTTTCAGTGTTGATGGGATAGCCGTAATTGTCATTAGGTCTATGGTGTATGGATGAAAATTCCATTAAAACCACTCCAATTCTATAAGTATTTGGGGAAGTGAATATGAAAAAGGGAACATCAGGCTGTTATGAGGGGGTTCTCTAAGCAGTTGTAATTAGCCGTTAAGTGTTTTTTTCAATATGGTTATATACCCAATTCTAATTGAAAGAAGCACTTATTAACTAAAAAATAACAAAAAGTGTTCATCACTACAAGGAAATAAATACGTCGAGGAAAATGTTGTAAAAACCAAAGCCGTTCATATAATGATAACAATAAGTTTGGTGCCGCTTTCATGATGGGGGATTTATTTGATTGGCTGAACTGAAAAACAGTATTATTTGGTGCTTTTGGACATGATAGAATAAACATTTTAAAAAGGAGAATGAAAGTGAAGAAGCTGATTTTTCATTTGTTCATGTCCATGTTCTTGATCTTTATTGTAAGTGCTTGTGGATCCAGTTCAGATTTGGAAAATAAAGTAGTGAAAGAAAATAAGAAAAACGAAGAAGCCAGTAATGAAGCGAAACCGAAAAAATTGATCATTTGGGAGGAAAAAGGTAAAGCGGAGGCCCTAAAGCCAGTGCTTGAAGCATTTGAAAAAGAATATGGAATCAAAGTTGAGCATGAAGAGCTGGAAATAGCTACCGAGATGTATGAACGGCTTCGTCGCGATGGGCCGATTGGAAACGGAAAAGCCCCGGATGTGGTAACTTTTTCTCATGAAAAAGTCGGGAAAATCGTAAAGGAAGGCCTAATTCAGGAAGTGAAAGTGAGTGATGAAGTATTAAATGCCTTCATTGAATCTACAATTAGAGGCGAGATGTATCAAGATAAGGTATTTGGATTGCCGAAATCCGTAAACACTTCCGTTTTCATTTATAATAAAAAATTGATGGCTAAGCCTCCTGAAACGATGAATGATTTATATAAAATGGCGAAGGAATTAAGACAAGGTAACGTGTATGGTTATTATGCCAAATGGAATGAGTTCCATGATGGGTATGGAGTAATGGCTGGAATGGGAGGTTACACATTTAAAGATAAGAATGGAAATCTAGACCCTTCGGACATTGGTTTGAATAATAAGGGTGCTGTAAAAGGAGCTGCGTATATCCAAAAATGGTATAAAGCGGATTTGATCTCAAAAGGCGACAAGGCAGCGATCGAGAAGTTGTTTAGTCAAGGGGATTTGGCTTCTTTCATGAGTGACGGTAACTCATTTTCCGAGAGAAAGGATACAGGATTTGCCCCCTTGCCCGAATTGCCAAATGGTCAGCCAATGAAAACGTTCATGGAAATCAAAGGCTGGCATGTAACAGCATTCACAAAACATCCTGATTGGTCTACGAAGTTAGTTGAATATTTGACAAACGATGATAATGCAATGCAACGTTATGAAATAACAGGGGAAATTCCTCCTAATAATTCAATCAAACACAATGCAGCAATCAATGAAAATGAAAGGGCACAAGCCTTAAGCATACAAATACAATACGCTGAACCCGTGCCGAATATTCCGGAAATGAATAAGGTATGGGGACCGATGAATTATGCCATGGATGATATAGCCACTGAAAAAGCAAAAACAAAAAGGGCTTTGGATAAAGCGGTTAAGACGATAAAAAAAGAACGTTAATCGTCTTCTGCTTATTCCATTTCATTAACTGTATCCAGTATCCCCAATTTGTCCCTTTAGTGTAAAGTTTTTTATAATTTGGATTTGACGTTAAGGGGTCAAAAGGCTAATCTTAAAGGCGTAAAGAGATAGCTAGGAGGAGAGCGGATATGAGAAAAAGAGTGTTATCACTCGCTTTAATTCCGTTGCTTCTTTTTTACGCCATTCCAGTAGGAGCAGCTGAAAAAGAACAACGAACTTGGAAGGACGAAATCGTATATTCATTATTGGTCGACCGATTTTTCGATGGTAATACACAAAATAATGGAGATGCGAATGTGAATGACCCTTCTGCGTTTAATGGTGGGGATTTTGAAGGTGTCACGAAGAAACTGAATTATTTAAAAGATATGGGTTATACCGCTATCATCCTTTCACCAATTTTCGCTAATGATGAAAATGGCTATCATGGCGATTGGGTGACTGATTTTTATAAAACGGATACACACTTTGGGACAATTAAAGAGTTTAAAAAACTCGTGAATGAGGCACATAAACGCGATATGAAGGTGATCATTGATTTTCAAGCAAATAATGTGGGTCCTAACTCATCTTGGCTGAACGACCCTGAAAAACAAGATTGGTTCCATGAAGAAAAAAAGATTTCCAATGAAGGTAATCAAAAGGATTTGGAAACAGGCTGGGTCGATGGTCTTCCGGATTTGAATCAAGACAATGAGGAAACACGGAAATATTTACTTGATGCCGCCAAATGGTGGATAACGGAAACTGATATTGATGGGTACCGTTTAAATAAGGTTCAATACGTAGAAAAAGATTTTTGGAAGGAATTTGTAGGTGCAGTCAAATCTGAAAAATCAAATTTCTATACAATCGGCGATATACAAGGTGATGCGGATTTGATTTCAAGCTATAAGAAGACGGGTATCGATGCTTTCATGGCTTATCCGCAAAATGTTGAGCTACGGGAAGCATTTGCTGCACCTGATAAAGAATTGAAACCTGTTTTTAATTCGTTTGCGAAAAGTGAAGATGAATTTGGGGGCAATGCTCCTCAGGCATTGTTCATGGATACTCAGGGAATGCCGCGTTTTACAAAGGATGCAGCCGATCATAACGAAAACCCAGGTGCCAGATGGAGAATGGCGCTGTCATATCTATATACGATGCCAGGAGTGCCAATCGTATTCTATGGATCGGAAATTGCCTTAAATGGTGATATTGCTCCGGATAATCATAAATTGATGAATTTCAAGACAGAACAGGAATTGGTGGAATATATAACAAAGCTTTCTGATCTCAGAGACATGTACCCAGCATTGATAAAAGGGAATATGGAGCTTTTATATGAAAAAGGCGGAGCTTCGGTATTCAAACGTGTGTATGGTGATGAAACGATTGTCGTCGCCATGAACAATACGACTGAAACTCAAAAGATAAACCTTACTGAAAAGGAACTTGAAAGTAATAAAGAGTTGAGAGGTATGCTGAATGGGGATCTGGTCCGCAGTAAGGACAACAGCTACTCTATCGTAATCGACAGGGAGACGACAGAAGTTTACACACTGTCACCCAAGTCGATTATCAATATTCCTTACCTGTTAGTTATAGGATTGGTTCTTCTTATTTTTGGTATATTCATTGCTTTGGTTATTAAGCGTTCAAAACGGAACCAACCAAAATAATCATATACCTCTCGATTGTGGGTAGCTGCCAAACATTGTCCCTAGGCTTTGTGGAAAACAGGATCGGGAGGGTACAGCATGAATAAGATTTGGTGGAAAGAAGCGGTTTGCTATCAAATATACCCGCGCAGTTTCATGGATAGTAATGGTGATGGTGTAGGAGATATTAAAGGATTGATTTCAAAGCTCGATTATCTGCAGGATTTAGGGGTAGATGTCATTTGGATTTGTCCATTTTACAAATCGCCCAATGCGGATAATGGCTATGATATTAGTGATTATCAAGCAGTTTCCGATGAGTTCGGTTCAATCGAAGATATTGAACTGTTATTGGAAGATGTTCACGCACGTGGGATGAAGGTGATACTCGATCTTGTTTTGAACCATACAAGCGATGAGCACCCCTGGTTCGTTGAGTCACGTTCGTCACGCGATAATCCGAAACGGGATTGGTATATATGGAGGGATGGGCAGGACGGACGGGAGCCTAATAATTGGGAAAGTATCTTTTCCGGAAGTGCCTGGAAATTCGATGAAAGGACCAATCAATACTATTTACATTTATTTGCCGAAAAGCAGCCAGACTTAAACTGGAAAAATGAGGGTGTGCGACAGGCGTTGTATGAAATGGTGAATTGGTGGCTCGATAAGGGAATTGATGGCTTCCGGATTGATGCGATTACGCATATTCATAAGCGTGAAGGCCTGCCGGATATGCCCAACCCTTATTGGCATCAGTATGTACCTGCGTTTGAAATGCATACCAATCAGGACGGGATTCTGGATTACCTTCAGGAGTTGAAGGAAGAGACTTTCTCTAAGTATGATATCATGACGGTCGGGGAGGCCAATGGGGTCAGGATTGAGCAGGCTGATGAATGGGTCGGGGAATTGAATGGGAAATTCAATATGATATTTCAATTTGAACATCTTGGACTTTGGAATAGGGGACATAATCACGATGTTGATGTTCAGGGGTTAAAACGCACCATGACCAAGTGGCAAAAGGGGCTGAAAAACAAAGGCTGGAATGCTTTGTTTTTTGAAAATCATGACCAGCCCAGAAGTGTATCGACCTGGGGAAATGATCATCAATATTGGCTGGAAAGCGCAAAAATGCTTGGGGCTCTATATTTTTTCATGCAAGGGACACCTTTTATTTATCAAGGCCAGGAAATAGGCATGACGAATGTCAAATTTGATTCGATTGATGATTATGATGATGTTGGAATGAAAAATTTTTACCGGATTGAGACCTCAAAAGGTCGTCCGCATGATGAAATAATGAACATTATATGGCATAGCGGCCGTGATAATTCACGAACGCCGATGCAATGGAATGATAAAGAAAATGGTGGGTTCACGCACGGAGCACCCTGGATGAAGGTTAATTCCAATTATCGTGCCATTAATGTAGAACAGCAGAGGAATGATCCATCATCCATTTATCATTTCTATAAAAAAATGATTGAACTTCGAAAAAAACATCAGGTCCTTGTATATGGGGAATATGAATTATTATGGGAAGATCACCCTGAACTTTATATTTATACAAGAATTATGAATGGTGATTCAGTCAAGGTAATATGTAACTTTAGTGTGAATCACCACCAAATCGATCTTTCTCATTGGGGTGAAATGGAACTTTTACTAGCTAATTATGAGGATTGTCCTGAAGGGTCCGTTATTGATTTACGACCATATGAAACAAGGATTTATCGTTATTGATCTATAAATATCTTCCTTTGATTTGATTGGAAACTAGCTTTAAACCCTATGTAGTTAGTCGTCTGACTTCTTTCTACCCAAAAGACCTGTCGTTTTTTAGAAGCTGATCCATAATCAGCTTCTTTTTAATTTTTGAAAAATATACGAAAAAAAACGGAAAAGTGGGTATTTTCTGATAAAATGAATAAACGGCAAAAAAAGTATGGAAATAGCTATTGGGCAGAGTGTATTATTAATACATAAAAATGTATAAATATAAAATAAATATAAGAGAAGTGTTTATTGGTATTCACCTTTTTTTGAATGAAGTCAATAAAGGCTAAGAAGGGAGAGGGGAAATGCATGGCCATCACGATAAAAGATGTGGCACAGTTAGCGAATGTTGCTCCTTCAACAGTTTCTCGAGTGATTGCAAATAATCCTCGAATAAGTGAAAAAACAAAGGTACGGGTACGTAAGGCGATGAATAAATTAGGATACCATCCAAACTTCATTGCACGAAGTCTTGCTAATCAATCAACCAGGATCATTGGCTTGGTACTGCCAAGCTCGTCAAATGATTATTATCAAAATCCATTTTTTCCGACGATCCTCCAGGGTCTTAGTGAGGGAGCTCAGGAAAACCATTATTCCCTGTTGCTAAGCACGGGAAAAACAGAAGATGAAATCTACGAAGGAGTCGTAAATATGGTGCAGGGGGGGATGGTTGATGGAATAATCCTGATGTATTCTAGGATGGACGATCACATTCTGACCTATTTAAGAGCAAGGGATTTTCCGTTTGTCATCATTGGGAAACCCTATGATTTTATCGAGGAGATAACATATGTAGATAACGATAATGTCTTGGCAGCCGAGCAGGCAACAGATTATCTCATTCAGCTAGGGCATGAAAGGATTGGATTCATCGGAGGTGATGTAACCCTAGTGATGACCCTCGATCGCTTATTAGGTTATGAACGAGCGTTGAAGAGTGCTGGAATCAATCGAAGGAAGGAATATACCCTGCATGAAGACTTTTTGCATGAAGGTGGACAAGCTGCTGCAAAAAGGTTACTATCCATCGATGAACCACCAACCGCTTTGGTGGTCAGTGATGATCTTATGGCACTTGGCATCGTGCATTCACTTCGCGAGATGGGCGTGCGCACTCCTGAAGAAATGTCCATCGTAAGCTTCAATAACGTTCTTTTCTCTGAACTGTCACTACCAGCCCTGACTTCTGTAGATATTAATATCTTCGATTTGGGATATCAGGCTGCTAAGGGCATCATTCAAATGCTGCAAACTGGAGATACTCCTGCTGGGTCCATCATTCCACATCATTTTGTGGAAAGGCATTCTTGCAGATCGATCAAGCAAGGTTCGATGGCCATGACTTATTAAACGAAAAGGGCATTGCGTAAAAGCAATGCCCTTTTGCTAGAAATGTACGCTGAAACTTTGAAATGTATGTACACCCGTTCCGTGTCTGACTAAGTTATTCTCTCTAAGATATTGAATGGCTGTAAGTATTTCACAAAAAATCTTTGGTTCAAGGCCGAGTTGGTTGTGTCCACCATAGATTTTGGAGACTTTCTGGATCGAAGCGATTTTTTCTAACGAATTCACAAGGTCTTCAGGGCTTGTCGAGGGATAAAATGCATAAACTGGAGTATCTGAATAAAGCAGGTCACCAGTAAATAAATAACCAGTTTCATGATCCAAAATAGAGATGTGGCCAGGTGAATGCCCAGGTGTGTGATAAATGCCTAAACTGCGGTTCCCAAGATCAATGGTGTCCCCATCCGATAAGAGTTTATCCGGGTACCCCTGGTATGGCTTGTATGTATCAGGGTCGAAAGACTTCGGTACGGGTATAGTGATATCCCGTGCCATGTCTTTTCTTATTTGTTCCAAAGACAAACCTTTAATGCCGTGGATCAGCCAATCGGCATCATCACCATGAACATAAATTGTATCATAATCCCCATGTCCGCCAATATGATCCGCATGCACATGTGTGGTCAGGACGATTATCGGAAGTTCGGTAAGCTGGTCCGTAATCCGCTTAATCGGCACGATGCCTAATCCTGTATCGATTAACGCAGCTTGGATCTCCCCAATTAGTAAAAAGGAATGAACTTTCTCCCAATGACCATATTCACTAATTGCAAACGTCTTTGAGCCCAATTCCTGAACGGCGAACCATGGGTCTACAATATTTTTCAAATGACACCACTCCTTCCATACCCAATATTTCCGTGTTAACTGGAAATATCCTGCTTAAAAAAAGCAAAAGCAGTGGATTTCAATTTGCGACGAAATCCACTGCGTTTGAAGTTAGCCTTATCCGTTTACAACGGTACCGCCATTTACGTGGATGACTTGTCCGCTGACATAGGATGAATCATCACTAGCCAAATAAACATAGGCTGGTGCTAATTCCTCTGGCTGTCCTGCGCGGCCCATTGGAGTATCCGTACCGAATTTGGCAACATCCGCTTCACCGAATGAGGCAGGAATCAGCGGTGTCCAGATTGGACCTGGCGCAACGCCGTTCACTCTGATGCCATCTTTTGAGATGGAGTTCGATAGAGCTCTTGTGAAGGCTAGTATTGCACCTTTTGTTGAAGAGTAATCGATTAATTTTGGATTGCCCTGATAGGCTGTGATAGAGGTAGTATTAATGATGCTGCTTCCTTTTTTCAGGTGCTTCAATGCAGCTTTTGTTAAATGAAACATCGAGAAAATATTAGTGCGGAACGTTTTTTCCAATTGTTCAGCAGAAATGTCAAGGATACTTGTCTGCACATGCTGTTCTCCAGCGTTGTTGACTAGAATATCCAAACCGCCGAATTCATCCACCGTTTTTTTGACGACATCCTGGCAGAATGCTTCATCACCGATATCTCCGGAAATGAGTAAACATCTCTGGCCTTCTTTCTCGATCAATTCTTTTGTCGTTTTAGCATCTTCATGTTCATCCAAGTAGGCAACTGTCACATTAGCACCTTCTTTAGCATAATAAATGGCAACTGATTTACCGATTCCACTGTCTCCTCCAGTTATGATTGCCGTTTTCCCTTTTAATTTACCACTTCCTTTGTAGGTAGATTTAACTGAATCAGGGTTCGGTTCCATTTTTGTTTCCACTCCAGGTTGATGTTGTTGATGTTGAGGTGGAAATCCTTGTTTGTTTTGATTTTGGTTTTGACTAGTCAAGATTAAACGCCTCCTGTTTAATTATCTACGCTTTTCTATTCCTTCTTTTGGGAAAAAGAAAACATGGAAAAAATGACCAAAATGATGAGTTTGGGTTATTATTTAATCTGAGGAACATGACTATTCTATCCATGTTCCATGAAGGAGATTCATTTGAGGGAAAAGAGGGTATTACCGCTATAGAGGCAGCTGCTACATATAAAAAAGACCCACCCAAAAAGCAGGTGAGGCCTTCTTACTTAGCGGTAATTTAAAAATTGTACATCAATGGACAGGTCAGCGCCTCGGATCGCAGAAATGATTCCTTGCAAATCATCCCGGTTTTTACCGGTAACACGGATTTGATCATCCTGGATTTGGCTTTTCACTTTAAGACCGCTATTTTTAATGATGGTATTGATTTTTTTTGCTTGTTCCTTATCGATACCTTGAATTAACTTAGCACGCTGGCGAACGGTACCGCCAGAAGCACCTTCTAATTTACCATAGTCCAGATTCTTGATGGGTACGTCACGTTTAATGAGTTTACTAATGAGGACATCCTTCAACTGTTCGAGCTTATACTCATCGTCGGACACTAAAACCAGGTCTTCTTTTTCAATGGTGACGCTGCTTATGCTACCTTTAAAATCATAGCGGGTCTGAATTTCCTTCATAGCCATGGTAACTGCATTCGTTACCTCTGAAAAGTCTACTTTCGAAACAATATCAAATGAATTTTCCTTTGCCATCACTTACCTCCAGCAGGTTTTATTTCCTTTATTATAGAGAAAGAGTGATAGGAAGACAACTATATAAACCATATGGTAAATCGGTGACTGCTTATTAAAAAAGCGAGGGCACAAGCCCCACGCTTCACTTATGGTCCGTTTTCTTCGAATAGGAGTGCTTACCTGCAGTGAGGTTTTCCTGATATGCGATATTTTTCTCGGCATTTATCGCTTGGTTATCTTTTGGCCTTTTATTGTTATCAGTTGTTTTTGACATAGTGAAAACTCCCTTCCATTATCATGATCAATATATATTGTTCACAAATATGGAGGGGAGTATGTATGTTTATGATTTCTCAGGGGTATCGTTTAAGAAGAAGAGGGCAATTGTACCAGGACCGGCATGTGCACCGATGACGGAGCCGATTGTATGGATCATGAAATCGGTTGTCCCGAATTCATTTTGAATGGCTTCCTTCCATTCCAATGCCGTGGCTTCATCATCACCATGACTGATGGCAATCGTTTGGGTTGTTAAATTTTTGCCTCTTTCATGCATTAAATCTATTACACGTTTAATCAATTTCTTTTTGCCGCGTATCTTTTCAAGCGGAACAAGCTTCCCACCTTCAACATGCAATAACGGTTTAATGTTTAATAAACCGCCAACAATGGCAGAGGTTTTGGAGATGCGACCGCCACGGGCCAAATAATCAAGATTATCAACAGTGAATAGATGCTCCATATGTCGGGTGCGGAATTCGATGTCAGCTAGGATCTCTTCTTTAGTGGCACCGTTTGCTGCTAGATCGGCAGCTTTCTTTACAATTAAACCGACCCCCATCGAAGCGCATTTCGTATTGACGATTTCGATGTCAAGGTCAGGGTACTCTTCCTTCACCTGATTGAGAATCATCACTGCCGTTTGATAAGTTCCTGATAACTCAGAGGAAAAGGCTATATAGATCCCTTGTTTTTTCTCCTTGGCAAACTGTGTGAAAAGTTCTATAAAGTATTCTGGAGAAGCTTGCGATGTTTTAGGAGCTTTTCCATCAATCATCGCCTGATAGACTTCGTGAGAATTAATGGTAAGTAAATCTTCGTAATTTTCCCCATCAAGATGGACTTGTAAAGGGATTAATGATACATTGTTTTCCTTATAGAAAGACAATGGCAAATCACATGCACTATCTGCAAGAATTGTGATAGCCATAATACACCTGCTTTCTTTTTACAATTTTTAGAAAATGAGTGGTCACTTTACTTTTTAGTGTAGCACGAAACGGTGAAAATTCAATCTCTACGTAAATAGAATAAATAATTAAGGGTAAAAAGATAATAGGATAAGGGTGAAATGGAGGTTTTTAGAATGTACAGTGGTGAAATGAAGAAAATTATCATAGTTGTGGTCGGAGCATTACTTAATGCTGTTGCGATGAACTTTTTTCTAATACCGGCAAACGTATATGCAAGCGGCTTTACAGGTGTGGCCCAGCTACTATCAAGAATGATAGGTTCTTTTGCTCCTTTTAATGTATCGACAGGAATTCTATTGCTTTTATTGAACATTCCAGTAACGATCATTGCCTGGCGGAAAGTTGGAAAGTCCTTTACTTTTTATAGTTTCCTCAGCGTTGTCTTGATGTCCTTTTTTATGGAAATCATTCCGATTACACGCTGGTCACCTGACATACTATTGAATGCGGTGTTTGGCGGAGTCATAGCTGCAGTGGGTGTGGGAATCACCTTGAAATACGGTGCATCGACTGGCGGAATGGATATTATCGCTATGCTTCTATCACGGAAGAAGGATAAACCTGTAGGTACTTATTTATTTCTGCTGAATGGCGTGATCATTGTGACTGCAGGAGCTGTTTATGGACCGGAAAAAGCCTTGTATACACTTGTTACCCTTTACACATCTACCCGTGTTGTGGACGCGATACATACTCGTCATGAAAAGCTTACAGCCATGATCATTACGAAGAAAAGCGAAGAACTTAAACAGGCAATCCATGCTCAGTTAGTTCGCGGAATTACAAGGGTTCCTGCAAAAGGGGCGTTCACTAACGAAAATAAGGAAATGTTATTGATCGTCATTACAAGGTATGAACTTTATGACCTTGAACGGATCATCAAAGAAGTGGATCCACACGCTTTTACAAACATTATAGAAACTTCGGGCATTGTCGGTACCTTTCGCAGGGAATGATATTAACAGGGAAATTAAAGCCATTACACTTCCATTACAAAAGGAAGAATTTTTCGGTGTTATAAGTTTATAGCTTGTACAATACGGCTAATTCTGATAATGTAGCGCCAATTTAAAACCTTGAAGGAGTGATAAAAATGGCTAACGATGAAAAAATGAGTAGAGAAGAAGCAGGACGTAGAGGCGGGGAAGCCACTTCTAAAAATCACGACAAGGATTTTTACCGGGAAATTGGGCAAAAGGGCGGAAAAGCGACATCGAATAAATCATGATAAGGACTTCTATCAAGAAATTGGACAAAAGGGCGGCGAGGCCACTTCCGATTCCCATGGTAAAGATTTTTATAAAGAGATCGGTGGAAAAGGAGGTAAGGCAAGAAATAACAATTGATGAACATAATGAAAGCCTCCAGGAATCCTGGAGGCCTTCACTTTATTTCGAGTGGTTTTCCAGCTCTTCCTGGAGTTCTCGCAGTTGTTCTTTTTCCGCCTCTGTAGTATTGGCAAAGGCTGATGAAAGAGCGTTTTTAGCGACTTCCTCTGTCTTGCGCTGGTCACCGTCATGCTCAGAGTGGAGAGCATTTCTTGCGATTTCCTCTGTCTTATGCTGGTCACCGTCATGCTCAGAGTGGAGAGCTTCTTCAACAAATTCCCTTGCCTTCTGGAATAGATTGTTTGCCATTAGAAGCCACCATAGCTTTGTTCTGACATAATTCTTAACCTGTCTTTTTCAGCCTCTTCAAACGTAGTGTGATAAGGGATTTTTTCGGCATGCCTGGCAACACTTTCTTTGCCCTGCTGTACAAATCGTTTAGATTTACTGCTTTTACCCATGCTTATCTCCTCCGATTCTGAGCGTTGTCGACAACATAAAGGAAGCTGTTGTCCTTATTAGTTTGGCTTGTAAGAGAGATATTATTAAGGTAAAAAATGACGTATTAGGGTTTAATATTGAATTTTTCTTCAAGGAAGACTGCTATTCCGTCTTCTTCATTCGTCAATGTAGTCGTATTTGCCACTGTTTTTACTGGTGAGATTGCATTTCCCATAGCGACTCCGGTTCCCGCGTAATCGAGCATTTCCAAATCATTATCTTCATCCCCGAAAGCGATTATCCTGTTTTGAGGCATTTCCAGATAGTTGGATACGCGTTTTAGCCCGACGGCTTTACTTAGCCCGCTCTTAATGATTTCAATGATATGAAAAGGCTCTGCCCAGCGGCGATGATCGACCAATTCTGCATGAACATCGGATAAATGCTGGCGAATCTGGCCTACAAATTGACTATCTGTGTGAATTAGCATCGAAGTTGGGGAATCCTTAAGGAAATTGCGCAAGTCACCCGTCTTCATGTTTGGATTTCCTAAATTGAACATATCCATCAATTTTTCATCATGATAATGGACATAAACATCGTCACGGACTTCTGCGATGATGTTGTGATACTCAAACTGATCACACGCTTCAACGATCTCCTTCGCTACATTTATATCCAGTGGAGAGTGGTATACCCCCCAGCTTGTCTGTAATGGGTGATGGATGAAAGCGCCATTGAAATTAACGATTGGTGTAGTCAATCCCAATTCCCGGTAATAAAGTTCACTTGAGCGAAAGGGACGACCGGTAGCTATCATAACTTCGTGTCCATCTTCCTTAAGTTTTAGCAGTGTTTTTTTAGTTCTTGAAGAAATTGTTTTTTTATCTGTAAGTAAAGTACCATCAAGATCCAATACGATTAAATGTCTCTCCGCCATGTACACACCTTCTGTTCTTTTTGATTTCATTATATGCAAATATTGTTAAGACTATTTTAAAGTAAATGTAAATCTTTTTCATTCTTTATGCATTCCTGTATGATATTACTATATGTAGGATCATGATACTTAAAGTGATGCTCAGGTTTAAAGGAATGGAATGAGGAATGCAAAATTCTTTTTGAGAAGGTTGTTGAACTTCTTTTAGATAAAAACCGAACAAATTATTCGGAGGGGTTAACTTGATAATAATTGAAAAAGAACAAATTGGACATATTCCTGTATTACACTTAAGTGAGGAAACCACTTCCCATCAGAAATTACCGCTTATTATTTTTATACATGGTTTTCAAAGTGCAAAGGAACACAATCTTCACTATGCTTATTTATTGGCTGAGAAGGGGTTTCGTGTACTTCTTCCCGATGTGATTCATCATGGGGAAAGGGAAGCTGGTTTAAGTGATTCCCAAATGATGCCCCGTTTTTGGGAAATGGTTTTACAGACCATCCAGGATTTATCTTTGATGAAGGATGATTTAATATCCAGAAAATTAATTGATCCTGACAGAATTGGTGTAGCGGGTACCTCTATGGGGGGAATAGTGACTAATGGGGCTCTTGCTGCTTATGATTGGATATCGGCCGGAGTCAGTTTGATGGGGAACCCATCATATGTCGCGTATGCAGAGCTCCAAATGGCGGAAATTAAGAAAAGAAAAGTTGATTTCCCCGCTACTGATGAGGAAGTTGCCAAGGTGATTGAACAGCTCAAGCCATTTGATTTGAGTCTTAATCAAGATAAGCTTTCCAACCGCCCGCTTCTTTTTTGGCATGGAGCTAAAGATCCAGTGGTACCATATCAGCATGCATATCGCTTTTATGAAGGGGTCAAAGCGGGTTATAATGAGGCAAATGAAAAAATCGAATTTATTCTCGACCCTAAAGCAGGACACAAGGTCAGTAGAGAAGGAGTACTTCTTACTGCAGACTGGTTCGCGAAACATTTGCTGTCAACTGTGCAAAAAGCTTAAGTACTCACCCGAAATCTGTTATGATTCTAATACGGACAATGAAGAGATTTTCCATAAAAGGAGTGATCGAAGTGGATCAAGATACAAAAGACATTATTTTAGGAGCTTTGGAGCAGGTCATTGACCCGGAGCTTGGTATAGATATCGTGAATTTAGGTTTGGTATATGATGTTGATATGGATGAGGATGGTCTGACTACAGTAACGATGACATTGACTGCAATGGGCTGCCCGATGGCTGGGACGATTGTCGATCAAGTGAAATTGGTTCTGGAAGATATTCCAGAGGTCAAGGAAACGGATGTTAAAATAGTCTGGAGTCCGCCGTGGACCAAAGACAAAATGTCCAGATATGCTAAAATTGCATTAGGAATCAAATAATAACCAGGTAATAGAAATATAAAGCCAGTCAAAAAACAGTGAATCCATTCTATGGAGCCACTTTTTATGGTCTGGTTTTTTTCTAATACTTATGGCTAGGAGTGGTTAATTGAACAGTCATATAAAAGATTCAATGGACAGGCCACTAAGGGATTTAAGGATTTCAGTCATAGATCGGTGCAACTTTCGCTGTCAGTATTGCATGCCTGCTGAAATTTTTCATGAGAATTTTCAGTTCCTGCCTAAAAGTGAGCTATTATCTTATGAGGAAATTGTAAGGCTTTCTAAAATATTTGCAAGCTTAGGGGTTAAAAAACTAAGGTTGACAGGCGGGGAACCATTACTCCGGAGAGATCTTACCACTCTGATTTCAAATCTCGTTCAAATTGATGGTATTGAAGATATCGGATTGACTACGAATGGTGTCTTCTTGAGAAAACATGCCGCGAATTTGAAGGCAGCTGGTTTGCAGAGGGTTAATATCAGCTTAGACAGTCTCGATGATGAACTTTTCAAGAAGATGAACGGCAGGGGCATCGGGGTAAAGCCGGTCATTGAAGGCATAGCTGCTGCCAAAGTAGCTGGGCTTGGCGTTAAAGTCAATATGGTTGTGAAAAAAGAAACCAATGAATCCCAAATCCTGCCGATGGCCCGTTTTTGTAAAGAAGAGGGCATTCAATTACGCTATATAGAATTCATGGATGTCGGACATACAAATGGCTGGCAGTTGAAGAATGTCATTACGAAAAAAGAATTGCTCGAGATGCTCCAAACCGAATTCGATCTTGAACCGGTTGATGAAGATTATTTTGGAGAAGTGGCAAAACGCTTCCGTTATAAAGGCACTACTGCAGAAGTGGGCTTCATAACATCAGTATCCGAGTCTTTTTGTTCCAGTTGTACACGTGCACGACTTTCTGCTAATGGAAGTTTATATACATGCCTGTTTAATGGAAAGGGGCATGACTTGAAGTCATTGCTACGTTCCGACATGACAGATGAAGAATTGACAGAATTCATCATTTCACTTTGGAACCATAGGGACGACCGCTATTCAGATGAACGGGCAGCGGGAACAGTGACAAAACAGGAAAAAATCGAAATGTCATTCATTGGCGGGTAAAAAAAGTGATCCTGTCTGAATGAATATATACTAAATTAGGGGATGGCAACTATGCCATCCCTTAATTTAGTATATATAGTTGTTAAGGCCTTCCGATGCTTGTCATTAACTTATACGGATTTTTATGCATTTTTTATAATACTGTGAAATTATTATATCGAATCCTTTGTAATGAAAATAATTAAATGGTCCTAGGGATGAATTTGAAAACAATCATTTTAAGATCAAGTAAGACATTATGCAATCGCTGTTTTTATGGAAGGGTTTTAATCGATGGTACAGATTTCTATTGGACAGTTTTCACAGTCGATTTCCTGCTTCAAATAGTCTAAGTCAAGAATCGTAATGCGTCCCTTATTAATGGAGATGACATTGTTTTTCCTTAATTGGGCTAGCATTCGATTGACTACCTCGCGGGATGTGCCGCAAAAATTGGCGAGTTCTTGGTTTGTAAAAGGAAGATTGATAACTTTACCGTTTTCAACTTCAGTGCCATAGCTATTTGATAAACGGATGAGGGTGGAGTAAAATGCACCTTTCTTACCGTGCAGGAGCATATCGCGGAATTTAGACTGATTTTTACGGTTTTGAACGGATAACCATGTCATCATATCAACTGCAAGATGGCTATCGGAGGCGATTTTCTCTTCTAATGCTTCTTTGGAAATAACCGCAACAGTTCCATCTTCCAACATTTTTGCATTCATCATATATTTAGGATTTTGAGAAAAAAGGACTGTTTCCCCAACCAAATCATTCTCCGAACAAATGCGCATAGTTAATTCACGGCCGTCGGGAACAACCTTACTCACTTCTACTTTCCCTTTTAAAATGTAATACAAATCACTTGCTGGGGTGCTCTCCTGGAAAAGGAAGCGCCCTTTTTCCATATGTTTAACTTGCTGTTCATTATCTAAAATTGCATGCATCCGATTGGATAACGAAAATTCATTCACGTATATGACCACCTTTTAAATACCTTTATAACACAATCACTACCTTTGATTTAAACGGAAAAAACACTAGTAGTCAACAACTTTGGATAATTTTAGAAGATCACTTGGATAATTTTCCATATTAAAGTGAAGTTTCTAATTTTATAAAAATACATTTGATTTTATTTTTATTCAGTCTTATAATAATAGAATCAAAGAATGACAGGGACTTGAAATTATAGGAGATGGTTTTATGAACGTATCAATAGTAGGTGCAACGGGTTATGGAGGAGTGGAACTAATAAGGTTCCTGAATAATCATCCGCAATTTAAAATAAAATCATTGCATACTTCATCCCAATTTGGTCGGAATTTATATGAAGAAAATGCACATTTAATGCATATGAAAGATAAATTAGAAGAAATTGACCCGGAAGCGATTGCAAAAAAATCCGATATTGTATTTCTTGCAACTCCTTCTGGTGTTTCCTCGCGATTGATTTCGGAATTTTCTGACCTTGATATTAAAGTAATCGACCTTTCAGGAGACCTCAGGCTTCAAACCCCGGGTGAATACGAACACTGGTATAAAAAACCAGCCGCCCCACAGCATATTATTGAAGAAGCTGTATACGGATTGGCTGAATGGAATGCCGAAGCAATAAGAAAAGCAACGATTGTTGCGAATCCAGGGTGCTACCCAACTGCATCACTTTTAGGCCTCGCCCCTTTATTCACTGAAGGATTGGCCGGAGCAGCCGCAGAAGTGATCATCGATGCAAAATCCGGGGTTTCAGGCGCGGGTAAATCACTTTCGGCCGTTACCCATTATAGTGAAATGAATGAGAACTTTAAGATATATAAGGTAAATCAACATCAACACATACCGGAAATCGAACAACAGCTTGGACGATGGTCATCGGATTTACAACCTATTACCTTTAATACCCACCTAGTTCCAATGACAAGAGGGATTATGGCAACGATGTATATAAAGGTAAATCGGGGGACTTCAAATGTTGAATTAAAGGATTTATACGAAACAGTATACGAGAACCACCCATTTGTCCGGGTACAGCCGCTCGATCGCTTTCCATCAACGAAACAAGTATATGGATCGAACTTTTGCGATATTGGCGTCGCATATGATGAAAGGACAGGTAAGGTAACGGTGGTTTCAGTTATTGATAATTTAGTGAAGGGTGCTGCAGGGCAGGCCATTCAAAATGCAAATATATTAATGGGACTAGAAGAAACGGCAGGACTATGGAACAGTCCGCTATATCCGTAAATTTTGGAGGGAAATAATGAATACACTACAGTCAGTTGAAGAAATCAAACAAATTAAAGAAGGAAACATTTTAATGCCACAAGGGTTCAAAGCGTCAGGTGTCCATGCAGGATTGCGCTACTCCAAAAAGGATGTTGGCATCATTTTTACCGATGTACCAGCGTCAGCGGCTGCGGTTTATACACAAAATATAGTTCAAGCAGCTCCAATCAATGTAACGAAAAACAGCATTGCCGCTACTGGAAAACTTCACGGCATTGTAGTCAATAGTGCCTGTGCGAATGCTTGTACAGGAGAACAGGGTTTAAAAGATGCAAATGAAATGAGGAAGCTTGCGGCTCAAAAGTTCGGTTTGGAGGATCATTCTTTTGCAGTGGCTTCAACTGGAGTCATTGGGGAATACATGGAAATGGAAAAAGTTAAGAAAGGCATAGAGTCCTTACAGCCAGAAAATACATCTGAAGCTGCTGAAGATTTTGGTACCGCCATTTTAACAACGGATATTGTAACGAAAAGCTGCGGTTATGAAACAATGATTGACGGTAAAACCGTGAAAATGGGCGGAGCTGCGAAGGGTTCGGGAATGATTCATCCAAACATGGCCACAATGCTCGGTTTCATTACAACGGATGCTGTCATTGAACCGAATGATTTACAGCAAGCACTATCTTCCATAACCAATGATACATTCAATCAAATTACGGTTGATGGTGACTGTTCAACGAACGACATGGTGTTAGTGCTAGCGAATGGAAAAGCGAACAATGAACCTTTGACGCCTGACCATCCTGAATGGTCTGTCTTCCTGGAATTATTAAAACAAACATCCGAAAATCTGGCCAAACAAATTGCGAAAGACGGAGAAGGTGCCACAAAACTTATAGAAGTGAATGTTCATGGCATGCAGACGAAGCAAGATTCACAGATGATGGCGAAGACGATCGTTGGATCAAATCTAGTGAAAACGGCAGCTTTTGGAGCGGATGCAAACTGGGGACGAATCATTGCTGCAATGGGAAGAAGCGGTGTGGGATTCAAGCCGGATCAAACAACGATTGTTTTTGGTGATATCGTCGTACTTAAAGATGGTGAGCCAATACAGTTTTCTGAGGAAGAAGCCAAGGCTTACTTGGAAAATGAAAGTATCATCATTCATGTTTATTTGAAAGACGGTAATGAATCGGGAACGGCATGGGGCTGCGATTTAACCTATGATTATGTAAAAATAAACGGAAGCTATCGTTCGTAAGGAGGTAAGAATGAACATATTAGTCATTAAGTGCGGCGGCAGTATCATTAATGAGTTATCGGAGTCGTTTTTCAATAGTGTTAAAGAGTTACAAAACCGGGGGTATCATATTGTCTTTGTTCATGGAGGCGGCCCAGATATAAATTCGATGCTTGATAAATATGAAATTGAACCAGTCTTTGAGAATGGTTTAAGAAAAACGACTACTGAAGTGATGGAAATTGTGGAACTTATCCTGGCAGGCAAATCGAACCGCAGTCTCGTTCATAAATTAGAAGCACACGGCTTAAAGGCAGTTGGTTTAAATGGTTCTGACGGCGGAATTCTAACAGGTGAGTATATAGATGAACAGAAACTTGGAGCTGTAGGTAAGATACTAAAAGTCAATACTGAATTACTTAGACTTTTATTCGAAAATGGTTATTGTCCGGTATTGACGCCAATTGCAACTACCGAAGAAGGTACTAAATTAAATGTGAATGCTGATATGGCTGCAGGGTCAGTAGCGAAGGCACTATCGGCCGAGATGTGTTTATTTGTGACCGATGTTAAAGGGGTCTTGAAGAATGAACAGATCATTGAGAAATTGACTGAAACGGAAGCAAAGGAATTGATCGAGGATGGAAGCATCCATGGAGGAATGATTCCAAAAGTCAATACAGCGTTGTCGGTTCTTAATAAAGGGGTTGAAGAAGTGATGATCGTTAGTGGAAAAGATCACTTTTATCAAGGCGGACAATTCATCGGAACGAAATTTCTTCAGGAAGAAGGGGTATTTCAATGAGTTCTTTATTTCCAACATATGCAAGGTGGAACATTGAGCCAGACACAGCGTCAGGAATGAAGATTACGAGTACAACTGGTAAAGATTATCTGGATTTCACATCCGGAATCGGGGTTTTGAATCTTGGGCATTGTCATGAGAAGGTAAAAATGGCCGTCACGGAACAGCTTAATAAATATTGGCATGTTTCCAACATGTTTAACAGTTCCATACAGGAACGGACAGCAAAAATGCTGGCAGATGCCTCTGGTCTAAGCCAGGTATTTTTTGCCAACAGTGGTGCCGAGGCGAATGAGGCAGCTATCAAACTTGCACGTAAAGCTACTGGGAGAAGCAAAATTGTCACATGTCAGCAGTCTTTCCACGGCCGCACGTTTGCAACAATGGCTGCAACGGGACAGGAAAAAATCAAAACTGGTTTCGGACCTATGCTAGCTTCGTTCGAATATGTTCCATTTAATGATAATGATGCCATGACAGCAGCCATTGATGAAAATACGGCGGCTGTAATGATTGAAATAGTTCAAGGTGAGGGCGGCATCCATGTTGTACAGCAATCCTATCTGGACGCGATTCAAACTAAATGTCAAGATCACGGAGCCCTTCTTATCATTGATGAAATCCAGACTGGGATCGGACGTACAGGGAAACCATTTGCATTCCAGCATTTCAATATCCAACCGGACATCATCACTTCTGCTAAGGGGCTGGGAAATGGCCTGCCAATCGGGGCGATGATTGGGAAGGAAAGGCTGTCGGAGTTCTTTAACCCTGGAAGTCATGGATCCACTTTTGGAGGTAATCCCGTTAGTGTCTCAGCAGCTGAAGCCGTTTTAATGGAAATTTTCCAATCAGGATTTTTAAAAAGTACCGTGAAAAAGGCTGAATACCTTGAGAGTGAATTGGCAAAAGCATTGAATGATTCGGAAGAAGTGATAGAGATTCGCGGACTGGGAATGATGGTCGGGATTGAATGTAAACAAGATGTTCAGGGGTTTTTAATGGAACTTCAAGAAGAGGGCTTATTAGTATTGAGTGCAGGTTCTAAGGTACTTCGTTTACTTCCATCTCTGACAGTTACTGAACCAGAGATCGATATGGCGATAAACAAAATTAAAAAAGTATTGGCAATTAAACAAACTATCTAAATTGAATGAATTTTTATAGAATAAAATGAATAATTATGCTATTATATATATAAATATACATCATCTAAAGAGGTGAAGATCATGAAAAGCTATCTATATTTAGAGAATGGTTCCGTCTTTGAAGGGGAATTGCTGACTAAATCGACTGAAAAAGCAATCACTGGAGAGATTGTCTTTTTTACAGGAATGACCGGATATCAAGAAGTATTGACAGATCCTTCATATAAGGACCAGATTGTCATCTTCACATATCCTCTAATCGGAAATTATGGAATCAATGAATATGATTTTGAAAGTAAGAAGCCGCATGTTGCGGGTGTTATTGTATATGAAGGAAATATGGGTCATTCTCATTATCAAGCTAAATATTCACTTGGTGAATATTTAGACAAGTGGAACATTCCTCTTTTAGGCCATGTTGACACAAGAGCGGTTGTTAAGAATATAAGACTGGAAGGTTCCATGCAAGCAGTCATCACAGCGGAAGAAAAATTCACTGTCGAACCTGGTCTGAATGGTTTATCTGCCCACGTTGCTGAGGTATCCACAAAGGTGGTCGAGAGTTTTGGAGAAGGCGACAAGCACGTGGTGATGATGGATTTCGGTTATAAAAAATCCATATTGGATTCATTGGTTGAGCAAGGCTGCCGAGTCTCGGTCGTACCATTCGATACTGAATTCGAACAAATCAAGGACTTGAAGCCAGATGGTATTTTGCTTTCAAATGGGCCTGGGGATCCAAAACAGCTTGAATACCTTTTAGGAAACATAAAAAAGATCATTACGAATTTCCCGACGATGGGCATCTGTCTCGGTCATCAATTAACGGCACTAGCCTTTGGGGGAAATACAAAAAAAATGCTGTTTGGACATCGCGGAGCGAATCAGCCCGTGGTCGATTTGAAAACGAAAAAGGTGTATATGAGTTCTCAAAATCATAGTTATGAGGTTGATGAACCGAGCTTACAAGGAACATCGCTTCAAGTGAGATTCAGAAATGTGAATGATAGTACAGTTGAGGGGCTCATGCATGAAGACCTGCCAATATTCACTACCCAGTACCACCCAGAGGCAAATCCAGGGCCTATCGAGAGTTCACTACTATTCAACGACTTTTTACAAATGATAAATGATTATAGCGGGAGAGAAAAAGCTTATGCCTAAGGACGACACGATAAAGACCATATTAGTGATTGGTTCGGGGCCGATTGTCATCGGGCAGGCCGCCGAATTCGATTATGCAGGTACACAGGCCTGCCTCGCTTTAAAAGAAGAAGGATATAAAGTCATACTGGTCAACAATAATCCGGCAACGATCATGACTGATGATATGAATGCGGATGCTGTCTATTTCGAACCTTTAACCGTCGATGTACTGGAAAAGATCATTTCCAAAGAAAAGCCGGATGGCCTGCTCGCTACATTAGGAGGTCAGACAGGATTAAATCTTGCTTATCAATTGGATGATGCCGGAGTACTTGAAAAATATAAAGTCAAATTATTGGGAACTCCAATCGACTCCATCAAAAAGGGGGAGGATCGTGAACTGTTCCGTGAGCTGATGTTTGAAATAGGAGAACCAGTTCCAGACAGTACAATTGTCCATTCTCTTGAAGAAGCGCTAGCTTTTGCCGATAAAATCGGTTTTCCCATCATCGTTCGTCCTGCTTATACACTGGGAGGCACTGGCGGTGGGATTGCTGATTCACTGGATACCTTTAAGGAACTCGTACGGGGCGGACTCCAAGAAAGCCCGATTACACAATGCTTGATTGAAAGAAGCATTGCTGGATTTAAAGAAGTCGAATATGAAGTGATGCGAGATGCCAACAATACGTGCATCACCATCTGTAACATGGAAAATATCGATCCGGTAGGGATTCATACAGGTGATTCAATCGTGGTGGCGCCATCACAGACCTTATCTGACGATGAGTTTCAGATGCTGCGTGCCGCTTCCATTAAAATCATCTCTGCTTTAGGTATAATAGGCGGCTGTAACATTCAATTTGCACTTGATCCGAATAGCAAACAATATTATCTAATAGAAGTTAACCCACGCGTCAGCCGTTCGTCGGCACTAGCTTCAAAAGCAACAGGTTATCCAATAGCTCGCATAGCTGCAAAGCTTGCTGTCGGCTACCATTTATCTGAACTTATCAATCCTGTAACGAAAAGCACATATTCAAGCTTCGAACCTGCTCTTGACTATGTAGCGGTGAAGTTCCCGAGGTGGCCATTCGATAAATTTACGACCGCCAACCGCAAATTGGGAACACAGATGAAGGCCACAGGTGAAGTGATGGCTTTACACCGCAGCTTTGAGGGGGGAGTCCAAAAGGCAGTCGATTCTTTGGAATTAAAAACGAATGGACTGCAGCTAGCATCGCTGAAAAATAAAACGGTTCCTGAACTTTGGGGGAAGCTTGCCGAAAAATCTGACGAACGAATATTTGTCATTTTTGAAATGCTTAGAAAAGGCGTGACGATTGAAGAAATCCATGAAGCGACAACCATAGATTATTTCTTCCTTAAATCCTTTGCCTCATTGATCCAAAAAGAAATGGAAATCGAAGCCATGTCAATCGATCAGGTGACTAAGGAAGAATTGCAGTCATACAAGGAAAAGGGCTTCTCAGACCGCTATCTTGCTTCCGTATGGAATGTAAGTGAGATGGAACTGAGAGCACATCGGATATCACTTGGCCTTACGGCGGTCTACAAAACGGTTGATACATGTGCAGCCGAGTTCGAATCACATACTAACTATCACTATTCAACATATTTTGGTGAAAATGAACAGAAAAAGACTGATAAAAAGAAAGTCTTGATGATTGGCAGCGGTCCTATCAGGATTGGACAGGGAATAGAATTTGATTACTGTTCCGTTCACGGGGTTTATGCACTCCAAGATGAAAATGTTGAAACGATCATGATCAATAATAACCCTGAAACGGTAAGTACAGATTTTGCGACCGCAGATCGCCTTTATTTTGAGCCGTTAACCCTTGAATACGTTCTTAATGTAATAGAAGCGGAAGATATTGAAGATGTAATCGTTCAATTTGGCGGACAGACTGCGATAAATCTCGCAAAAGGCCTCGAAGATTACGGTGTCAATTTGTTGGGGACTTCATTTGATACTCTTGATCAATTAGAAGACCGTGATCGCTTTTATCAGCTTCTTCAAAAACTGGATATCCCTCATGTGCCGGGTTCAATGGCTAATGGTGAAGAACAATTAATTGAACGTGCAGAGGCAATCGGTTTTCCAGTGCTCTTACGCCCATCCTATGTAATTGGCGGCCAGGGAATGGAAATCATCCGCTCCAAGGAAAGCTTATTGAATAGAACGGAAAATGGAACGGCACTTGTATATCCCGTGCTAATCGATTCTTATATTCCGGGAAAAGAAGCCGAAATCGATTTGATCGCAGATGGAAATGATGTATATATTCCAATCATTGCTGAACATGTTGAAAAAGCAGGGGTTCATTCAGGGGATAGCATGGCATTGTTGCCGGCTCAATCCTTAACGGATGATATCAAAGATAAAATGACCCTTTATGCCAAAAAACTAGTAATGGAGCTTGGTTATAAAGGACTTATGAACATCCAATTCGTGATTGACGGAAATAGTGTATATGTATTGGAAGTGAATCCCCGTGCCAGTCGGACCATTCCAATCATCAGTAAAGTGACTGACGTATCCTTAGTACAAATAGCGACAAAAATATTGCTCGGGAAATATTCATTGTCGAATGTGTTAGATAAAACGGGCTTGATGGAAGAAATTCCATATGCAGTCGTAAAATATCCAGTATTCTCTACATTTGCACTTAGCGGACTTGATTCGAAGGTGGGGCCGGAAATGAAATCAACAGGTGAAGGAATCGCCATCGGAGAAACGGTAAATGAAGCATTGACAAAAGTATTTCATGCTCAAAACGCAAAAAATACCTCAGGTGTATATCAATCCGAATCAGTCCAATTAAGTGAAGATTTACTTGTTCAAATCGAAGAAGCAGGTTTGACACTGGGGGATTCTGATTTTAATGAATGGTTAAATGAAGGGAATGCAGCGGTCGTATTGGCATATGGAACAACAGAAGAAGATAAGAAGCTAAGGTTACTGGCAGCAAAATATCGACTGCTTGCATTTACGGAAGAAGAGACTTTTAAGGCCTATCTACAATCGTTGGAAAATGCTGATCCAGGGGTTACCTCGCTTCAGGAATGGCTTGTATCATATTCGAAAGGAGTGTCACACGTATGAGTTCAATGACGGCACCGACACAAGCGAAGATTTTAAATGGAAAAGATTTTTTGACCATGAAGGAGTCTACACCCATAGCAATTGAAGATTTGTTAAAGCTAGCGCAGACCATTAAAGGCAAATGGCAAGCTGGTGAAGAATATACACCTTTAAAAGGGAAAACGCTGGGGATGATTTTTGAAAAATCGTCTACCCGTACACGTGTATCTTTTGAAGTTGGCATGATGCAGCTTGGCGGACACGCTTTGTTCTTGAGTGGCAATGACTTGCAAATTGGACGTGGGGAAACTATTTCCGATACTGCAAAAGTCCTTTCTGAATATATAGATGGCATCATGATTCGTACCTTCGAGCATGAAAAAATACTGGAGTTGTCAGAAAATGCCTCTATCCCAGTCATCAATGGGTTAACAGACCTTGCACATCCCTGTCAGGTGCTTGCTGACTTCTTGACGATCATCGAGATTAAAGGACAGCTAAAAGGCCTGAAGATGAGTTATATCGGAGATGGCAATAATGTTGCCAATTCATTGATGGTGGGCTGCGCAAAAATGGGAATGGACTTTTCCATTGGGTGTCCTGAGGCCTACAAACCTGACGAAAAGGTCGTTGCCTATGCTCAAAAAGTGGCAGAAGAGACTGGCAGTGAAATTGTGGTGACAACCTCAGCTTCGGAAGCTATAAAAGATGCGGATATCGTCTATTCCGATGTTTGGACCTCCATGGGGCAGGAAATCGAGAATAGCATTCGCTTAGAAGCTTTTAAAAATTATCAAATCAATGGTGAACTTGTAAAACTTGCTAAAGAAGATTATTTATTCATGCATTGCCTGCCTGCACACAGGGAAGAAGAGGTAACGGCTGAAGTCATCGATGGACCTAATTCCGTCGTTTTCCACCAAGCCGGAAATCGTCTGCATGCCCAAAAAGCGGTTCTAGTGGATTTAATGTCTTAACCAAAAAAAGCGTCTGCTCTCTGAGCAGACGCTTTTTGATTCTGCTGATTTCCTGTGTGTCCTTAATTTTTCTGACATGAAAGAAAGGAACCTGGTAATAATAACAAGGAAAGCATGTAAAGGGGTGAAATCTATGGGGCAAAATCGTCAATTCAAGCCAGGTCAGAAAGCGCCTAACAATGGGACCTACGTAGAAATCGGTGAAACTGGCAGCACGGTAGTGAATCCGAAAATGGTAAAACTTGATGCAGGGGACGCTTTTCCTGAAACATCCAATCACAACCGGATATGGACATATCAGCGAAAGCCATGAAAAATCTAAAAGCAGGAAAAAGGAATGATTTCCATCCTTTTTCCTGCTTTTCTCATTCAGCGGTGTAACCGAATATTTTCGAGATCTCCAAATAGCTCTTTCTTAAATAGTGGCTTAAGGGATCATCGTAATGATCTGGAATGCTTTCGGTGAATCCAACGGCAGTGATCGCTCCCAATAATTCTGAATTATAATTAAAAACCGGGATGGACATCGAGGAAACAGAAGGTACAAGAGGCTCTTTGGCAAAAGCGATCTTGTATTTCCGAATATCATGATATTCATTTGTTTCTTTCAGGAAAGGCCCGGTAACATTACGATCTTTTTCAATCCAGTCCGCTGTCAAGGAAGAATCCTGAAAAACAGTGAATACTTTACCTGAAGAGGATGATGGGGGAAGACGCGTACCCAACTGGGCCCCGATGTTCAAGTTTTGGTTGGAATTCCATATTTTTGCCGTGATTGGTCCATCGTATGTCCAAACGGAAAAAAGGACTGTGCAAGAGGTATTGTGACTGATTTCCTGTAAATAAGGTGTTATTCTGCTCGTGATGTCCTCATTTCCTATGGCTGCCATGCCATATTGAATCAATTTGCTCCCAAGGTGATACATACCGGTTGTCTTATCACGATATAGTAACTCCAGTTGAGTCAATGTATTCAAATACTTATATAGGTTACTTTTCGTTATGTCCGTTAATTCTTGAATATCAGAGAATCTTAACGGATTTCTTTGGGAAGCAAGTAAATCTATGATGCTCATCCCTATTTGTAATGATTGAATCGTCGAACCGGATTTTACGATTTCCATAAGTCAATCTCCCTAATCTGTTTTAATTTAGGTCTAGTATATCAGAATCTGTAAAATTTAAATGAAATTAAAGTAAGAAAAAATCAGCCTTGAAAGCTATCAATATACTTTATTATTAATAAATGAATTTTTTGTCTATTTCATAAATTTTCCAATTGGATTCAGAAGAACTCTTAATGGTGTAAATGATAACATTTTCACAAAATTATTTACAATACTATCTTGACAATATTCCGAAAATTAAGTTATCATTTATATAAATAGTGAACTAAGTTATCTATAAGTGAATTAATGAGATGGGCATTTATCATTCATATTCTGGTTTGTGAAGTTAATCCAGCAGAAATGGCCCACAAACAAAGAACTAAAATCAGCTTTATAAAAAATCCAGATTAATAAAGGAGAATGGAATATGAAATTAGTAACTTTCAGCAGTCAGGGATTTAAACGTATTGGTGCAATTTACCCGGATAATGTAATAGTGGATTTGAACTATGCCTATCAAGCGCTTCTTGAAAGCGAAGGGAAACTCCGCAGTGTACAAATCGCTGAAGCGTATGTCCCTGCAACAATGGAGGCATTTTTACAGGGAGGGAATGAAAGCCTTTCCATCGCGAAAAAGGCTGCGGATTATGCATTGAACAATCGTGATTCCTTCAGACATAAAATTGTACATGAAATTGAAAATATAAAGCTTGAGGCCCCTATCCAAAAGCCAAGCAAAATTATTTGTGTCGGACATAACTACCGTGAACACATTGCTGAAATGGGTCGCGAATTGCCGCCATTCCCTGTGGTATTCGCAAAGTTCGCCAATACAGTAATCGGTCCCCAGGATGATATACCGTTTTTCCCAATCTCTGAACAACTTGATTATGAAGCGGAATTCGCTTTTGTAGTCGGACAAAGGGCACGTAATGTTTCAAAAGAAGATGCTCTTGATTATGTAGCTGGTTATACAATTGCGAATGATGTTACGTACCGTGATATCCAACGGCGTACACTTGAGTGGCTTCAAGGGAAAACGGTTGAAGGAAGTGCTCCGTTGGGGCCTTGGTTAGTCACTTCCGATGAACTATCCGATCCATCTGGCTTAAATGTCCGATTAACGGTAAATGGTGAAGAACGCCAAAAAACGAACACATCCAACTTCGTATTCGATGTGAAGTATTTAGTTGAATTCTTATCGAATTTAATGACTCTTGAACCAGGTGACATCGTACTCACAGGAACACCGGGTGGGGTAGGAGTAGCCCGTGATCCACAAGTGTTCTTAAAAGATGGTGACGTTGTCAAAATCGAAATCGACAAAATAGGTTATCTTGAAAACCGTGTGCGACTAGTCGGGGAGGGAAGATAAAATGGCTTATCAGGAAATTGGGATATCAATCCAATCGGTTTACCAATCAATCGACCACATTCTTGAGACAGCGGCAAACCTCCCGGAGGAAACGATCAGATATAAGCCTGCAGATGATGAATGGTCAATCATGCAGATACTTTCCCATTTAGCTGAGGCCATCCCTTATTGGTTAGGTGAAGTGGAAACTGTAATAACGATGCCTGGAGCCAAATGGGGGCGTGGCTTGCAAGATCCAGCCCGATTGGCTGCCGTTACCCATACTGACAAACTTGCTGTTGATGATGTCTTGAAACAAGTGGAGGAGCTTAAATATAAAGTGGAAAGCAGGCTCGGGAATTTAGATGAAGAAACACTATCTAGAGAATCGCCACACCGAAATTTCGCAAAATTCGGAAACAAACCCGTTTCTTATATTGTGGAACACTTCATCGATGAACATATTTCAGGACACTACGATCAAATTAAGCGAAATCTTTCTAAAATCCAGTGAGAAAAGATAAAAAAAAGAAAGTTGGGATTAATATGGCTGAAAAATTGGAATACATGAATAGTGCAATCGTAAAGGATTTTACAAAGGATATTCAGCAGTATAACCTTGGGCCTCTGTGGGAAGCCATTCCCGCTCTGATGGACCATGAACCTAAACCTCATGCCCATGCTTATTTATGGAAAGAAGAGCTTTTGACTAAAAAGTTGATGGAAGCAGCTGAAATCTTCACACCTGATCGAGGAGGGGAGCGGAGGGCCATTTATTTTCAAAACCCAGGCTTAACTTATCGTCAGCCTTGGGGATGGGCTTCGACAACACAAACGCTTTATGCAGCGGTTCAGCTATTGTTGCCTGGTGAAGTGGCTCCTTCCCATCGTCACTCTCAAAGTGCCCTTCGTTTCATTACAAATGGTGAGGGTGCCTACACCATCGTGCAAGGAGAAAGGATATTCATGGAAGAAGGGGATTTCTTGATCACGCCAAAAAACCTATGGCATGGTCATGGTCATGTTGGAGAAAAACCGATGATTTGGATGGATGCCCTTGATATCCCAACTATCTATTCAATAGGTGGCACTTTCTTTGAACCATACCCAGACCGGGTTGAAACGCCTAAACGGCCTGATGATTTTTCAGAGCTCCGTTATCAAGGCGGAATGGTTCGTCCGATATCCGATCGTTATTCACAAGTGGCACCGCTTGCCAACTACAAATGGAAAGGCACCAAAGCAGCGATAGAAGGATTAATGAACTTCGAACCAGATCCATTTGAAGGTTTTGCTGTGGAATATATCAATCCTTCAAATGGACAAACGGCAAATCCGACGATGGGGGCATGGATGCAGAAACTGCCAAAAGGATTCCATACCAAAGCACATCGCCATACCCATTCCACAATCTATCAAGTGCACCAAGGTTCAGGCTATACGGTCATTAATGGAGTGCGTTTTGATTGGTCCAAGGGAGATTATTTCGTCGTTCCGAATTGGGCTTGGCATGAGCATGTTGCAGAAGCCGATTCTTACTTATTCTCGGTAAACGACCTACCAATAATGGAGAGATTCGATTTGGAACAGCAACAGGCATTAGACACAAACAATGGTTACCAAAAGGTTGAAAGTGAATTCAAGCCTGTTTTGGTTTGAAAATAATCGGTTGAAACTTTCAGAATGATCCTAATGAATATATAGAATGCCAGTTGAATGAAAACGCTTACTATGGTATTGGTCCACAACATTGGCTAAAAGCTACTTATATAGGGGGAATTGATGATGAACACAGAAAAAAAAACATTCATCGTTATCGGTGGGGGAATTGGCGGATTGGCAACTGCTTTAGGAATCGCAGAAACTAAACAGTATGTAAAGGTCCTTGAACAAGCTCCCGAGTTTGGTGAAATTGGTGCAGGAATTCAGCTTGCCGCAAATGCAACCAACGTATTAAAGCGTTTAGGCGTCATGGAAAAAATCAATGAAATAGCAGTCTTTCCAAAAAGATTGGTACTGATGGATGCTTTTTCTGGAAAAGAGCTTTCAGCTTTGGATTTAGGTGATGTTTATAAAGAAAGATATGGAGCGCCTTATATTGTTTTGCATCGTTCCGATTTGCATAAAGTACTGGCTGAGGCCTGTGATATGAACCCGTATATTGAACTGGTAACGAACCAAACCATTATTGAAACAGTAGAAAATGAGGGTGAAGTGACGGTTACTTCTGCCAACGGGTCCCAACATTCAGGAACGGCTGTCATTGGAGCCGATGGATTATGGTCCAATGCACGGAAACTGTTTGTTGAAGATCAACCGGTCTGCTCACAATATGTTGCATACAGAGGAGCGATTCCGATGGAAGAGGTTACGAGTCATGGAGATTTAGATGATGTATATATGTGGATTGGACCAAACCTTCATCTTGTTCAATACCCGGTTAGAAGGGGAGAACTATACAACCAAGTGGTGGTCTTCAAAAGTTCTCAATACACGGAAGAAAACGAAAAAACAGATCAATGGGGTACCCCCGAAGAAATGGATCATGTATTCGCCGGAACTTGTGAGCTTGTTCAGAATGCAATTTCATTCATTCAACGGCAACGCCGCTGGCCAATGTATGACCGTTTACCAATTGATAATTGGACAAAAGGGAGGATTACGCTAACGGGCGATGCTGCACATCCGATGCTTCAATACTTGGCACAAGGGGCTTGCCAGGCTTTAGAAGATGCAGCTTATATGGCGGATATGCTTCATAAGCATGGGAATGACATTGAACAGGCATTTTTGGACTACCAAGAGGAACGGATTCCGCGTACGGCGAATGTTCAAAACAGCGCTAGAATGTGGGGGGAAATCATCCACAATGAGACCGATGCCGGAATTCTGCTCAGAGATACAATCCTTACAGGTCGCACGGATAAGGATTTCAAATTCGTCGATGAATTTCATGGTTATAATAAAATGGCCGTGAAAGCATAAAGCTGATTCGTTTCATAAAAATCTTATGATGGGATGTAATGAATTTACAGATGGGTTTTGCCTTTCTTCTTTATGAAGAAAGGCTTTTGCCGTTCATCCTCCATAATTGCATTTTTATAACATTCCTTTACATGGGGAGAATTAGAAGTATAATGAAAATATAAAGGTCAAACTTGGTCAAATTAAGAGGGGTTTCGTTCATGAAATAGATGAATGGGAGGTTTTAAGATGGATATTAATAAAATGACGGAGAGAACCCAACAGGCAATCATTGGCGGCCAGGAGCTAGCTAAAGATAGAGGGAATCCCGAGCTGACGGAGCTTCATTTATTAAAGATTTTAATGGAACAGGATGAAAGTTTATTAATCAGGATTTTATCGGAATCTGATAAACCGATGAATCAATTTGATATAGAGCTTAATAGGGAACTGGATCGATTACCGGAAGTGAGCGGAAGTGTTTCCCAGGTTTACATGTCATCCTCCTTACAGGGAATTTTGACCGCTGCCGAAAAAGAAATGCAGATGTGGGAAGATGAATATTTATCTGTCGAACATATACTTCTTGCGTCGTTGCAGGTCAATAAAACGAATGTAAACAGGCTTTTTTCATCATATGGGATTGATTATGATAAAGCAAAACAGGTTATAAACGATATAAGGGGGAATCAACGAGTGACTAATCAAAATCCTGAAAGCACATATGAGGTACTTAAAAAATACGGCAGAGATCTCGTTGCTGAGGTTAAATCAGGGAAGGTCGATCCCGTAATCGGTCGAGATACGGAAATCCGTAACGTCATTCGGATACTATCACGTAAAACGAAAAATAATCCTGTATTAATTGGAGAACCTGGAGTTGGTAAAACAGCCATTGTCGAAGGGTTGGCACAAAGGATCGTGAGAAAGGATGTGCCGGAAGGATTAAAGGACAAGACCGTTTTTTCACTTGATATGAGTGCGCTTGTCGCAGGGGCAAAATTCCGCGGTGAATTTGAGGAAAGGCTAAAAGCGGTGTTGAATGAAATCAAGAAAAGTGACGGCAAAATCCTTTTATTCATTGATGAATTGCATACAATTGTCGGGGCCGGAAGAACGGATGGCGCGCTTGATGCCGGGAATATGTTAAAGCCGATGCTTGCACGAGGGGAGCTGCACTGTATCGGTGCAACAACCCTGGATGAATATCGACAATATATTGAAAAGGATCCGGCTCTTGAACGCCGTTTCCAACAGGTTCTGGTTCCTGAACCGGATGTGGAAGATACGATTTCAATTTTGCGTGGATTAAAGGAACGGTTTGAAATTCACCATGGCGTCAGGATACATGATCGGGCGATCGTTGCAGCCTCTGTCCTTTCGAACCGATATATAACGGAGCGATTCCTACCGGATAAAGCGATAGATCTTGTGGATGAAGCTTGTGCGATGATCCGAATGGAAATCGATTCAATGCCCTCCGAGTTGGATGAAATCACGAGAAAAGTCATGCAACTTGAAATTGAAGAAGCGGCCTTGAAGAATGAGGAGGACCCTCAAAGCAAAGCAAGGCTGGAAGTGCTTCAAAAAGAACTATCAGAACTTCAGGATCAAGCGAATAGCATGAAGTCCAAATGGCAAATGGAGAAATCAGCTCTTCAAAAGGTGCAGGATCAACGTGAAGAGCTTGAGAAACTGCGCCATGAGCTGGAACAGGCAGAGAATGACTATGACCTTAACAGGGCAGCAGAACTTCGGCACGGAAGGATTCCACAGCTTCAAAAAGAATTGGAAGCAATGGAAGATGAATTGGAAAAGGAAAAACAGGAATCACGGTTACTTCGCCAAGAAGTGACTGAGGAGGAAATTGCCTCGATTGTTGCAAGGTGGACGGGGATTCCCGTAAGCAAGCTGGTGGAAAGTGAAAGGGAGAAGCTGCTTCGCCTTTCTGATATCCTGCATGAACGCGTAATAGGTCAGGGAGAAGCGGTGGAACTAGTATCCGATGCTGTTTTACGGGCAAGGGCTGGAATTAAGGACCCCAACAGACCGATTGGTTCATTCATTTTCCTGGGGCCGACTGGAGTAGGTAAAACTGAACTGGTAAAAGCTTTGGCAGAAACGCTATTCGATAGTGAAGAACATATGATCCGAATCGATATGTCGGAATATATGGAGAAACATTCCGTGTCCCGCCTTGTTGGTGCACCTCCTGGATATGTTGGTTTTGAGGAAGGCGGCCAACTAACGGAGGCAATTAGGAGAAACCCATACTCAGTGGTATTATTGGATGAAATTGAAAAGGCGCATCCTGAAGTCTTCAATATTTTGCTGCAAATGTTGGATGATGGTAGGATAACGGACTCCCAGGGCAGAACAATCAACTGTAAAAATACAGTGATCATCATGACTTCCAATATCGGTTCCCATTTCTTGTTGCAGTCCAACCTGATGGATGGTGGAATTGAAGACGAAATAAAAGATCAAGTCTTTAAAGAATTAAGAGGGCATTTCCGTCCGGAATTTTTGAATCGCGTAGATGACATTGTTTTATTCAAACCTCTTACGAAACAGGAAATCGTTGAAATCGTAGAAAAAATGGTTCAACAATTACAAGTAAGGTTAACTGAACAAAATATTATCCTGAACGTCACTGAAGCGGCTAAGGAATTCATTGCGGACCAGGGATATGATCCGGTATATGGGGCCAGACCATTGAAGCGATTCATCCAAAAGCATCTTGAAACGAAAATCGCCCGTAAGATCATAGCTGGGACAGTTGGACTGGAAATAACGATTGATTATGATCATGATGAATTGGTCCTCATATAAAATGTAGTTTACCCGAAAGCAAAGTACGGTATAACAAAAAGGACATCCTAAAAAGGATGTCCTCTTTTTGTTTCTTAATGTTGATGAGAGTCTTTTGCTGGCCCAGCAGGCATGATAGCAGGGATGATACAAATCAGGATAGCAGCAGCTACTCCTAAAATCGTCCCCTGCGCAGCATCGTATGAAACTCCGATCATGGAAGAAACAACATATACAGTCATATGCACTAATAAGAATGTCCAAAAAATTGTCCAAGCATAACGCATCGAATTTCACCTCATTCCACTACATTCATTTTTATCTTACCATAATTAATATACAGTTAAAACGTGTTTTTAATAATAACCTTTAAATAATTCATTACCTTAAATCATAAGAGAACTTTTCAGGCAGTCTAGTTGGTACCTATGTGAAAAGGGAAATCCTGGGGATTAAATAAAAAAAACCATCCCAGCTTGGTTAATTTAAGATAAGAAGTTAGGCGTTACCACTGACCCTTTCTATTTTTCGTCATAAATTAATATAGTAGTAGTAATATTCCTTAAAGGAGTTAGACCGATGGAACAACGAATTTTTCAAATTGATGACCAATGGAATATCATCTATTATCCAGAGCGGCCCAGTGGTTTTTCCGTAATGGTAATTGGAGACCGTAGTCATTTTGTCGAAAAAGACAGCAGCTTTTGGCTGCAGCATCCAGGCAGGTTGCGGATATTGGAATATTTAAAGGAATACGGATACACGCTATTCTCATCCAATTTTCACGGAGCCAACTGGGGCAGCCCTAAAGCAATGGACCTTTCCCTTAACCTATATATCCTTTTCATGAAAAAAGAAATAGTCAATCAAAGGTTTCATATATTGGCAGAGGGGACAGGCGCGCTCCTTGCCTTAAAGCTAATGAATGAACTTGGAAATAAAATACGTTCTGTCGTATTAATCGATCCGGTTTTTTCCTTGAAAGCTCAACTGGAGAAAGAAAAGGAAAATAAGTTCTTCTATAAAAAGTGGCTGTCCGAGGTCGCTGCTGCATATGAGCTCGATCCGGCAGAATGTGAACAGCATATTCTGGACACTGATGATACAGTGATCGCTGAGAAAATCCCCATGAAAGTGATTCAGGTTTTTGGAAGCATGCGGAAAGAGCAAGCCTCCCTTTATCGGGAAATCCAACTGGCTAGGAAAGCAGACTTGCAGCTGACTTATTTATTGCCTGAAAAACGTTATAAAATCCCCTATCAAATACAGAAGTTTTTCAATGAGAATGAAGAGTCTTTATGAGAATGGATATATTTTCACAATAGTTTGCATACGATACAGCATCTAAAAAAACTAGACGTGTCGAGTGAAATGGGCTTGATGGCATACGAGGAGGCTGTATTTATGCAAACATACATTGTCATTGGCACTTATCAATTTGTGGGATTCCATGTAACTCAATATTTTTTGAACCAAGGTGAAGAAGTAATCGGAATTGATTGGGCTGATTCCGAAGCAAGTCGATATATTATGGAAGAAAAGGAACTTGAAATAGGTAGAAGTTCGAACTATATATATTTTCCGATAAATAAACTTAAATTATTGGATATTTCACAGCAGGACACTGTTTTCATATCTTGTTACGATATTCAAAGCGGAAAAACGGGTAAAATCGATTTTCTTATAGGCGAAATCGTTTACTTCATTGAAAAATGCAAAAAAAATGGATCTAATCAAACGCCAAATTTTGTTATTTTCATGCCAATTGAAGGAGATGTCAGTATTTTTCAGTCCATTTTAAACTCGATCGAAGGAATTGATTCTGCAAAAATCATATTTTTACCGACCATTTATGGACCTTGGCAACCGGAAGGCATGAGCTTTGAGGCTGGAATCAATCAACTTGGTCAGTCAGATATCAAAGCGGCAATCGCTAACGAATATACCGGAGATGCCCTCTTCATCACTGATTTTGTGAATGATTTGGAAGCAGTGCTTACCTCCACTTCCGATAGGGCCATCCAATTGTGCAGCAGTATTGATGATCATTGGAATAAATGTGCCAAGTTAATATTTGGTGAAACTATGGATTCATTCATTTCCCAACCAAAAACTAAAATCAATAAAGGATCAATATTTGAGGTGCACAGCAAAATGGACCCGGAAGAAGGCATTGCTCTACAAAGAAAACATAATAAAAGATTAAATTTACTTAAAGAGTGGAGAAAGCGTGATTAACGGGGAGATGCCCTTAATGCTTAAATTCGAAGGAATATATAAAACCGAAAGCTTCGTTATTTGGAAAGGACAAAACTGTATATTTGCCTCTACCCTATAAGTCTTGTACTATAATGTTCAAGGATAGGAATAAACGTCAAAAGATATTCATGATTTTATATTTGCGCCCTTTACGAAAGGGACAAGTGGAATTATGATAATATTGAGCTTTATTTGGGCATCACAATGATCAATTGATGGTTATTCAAAAGATAGGGGGAAATGCAAATGAGTTCAGATAAAACTCTTGAATTTATGGGGATCGCCATGAAGTACTTCCCAGAGGCTAAAGCGAAGCTTGAAGCAAGCGGGATTCCATTCTCAATGGAGATGGCAGAGCCATTCATGGAGCTCTTTAAAAGCGTGATGCAAGAAGCTTATGAGCTTGGAAAACAAGATGCTCAGCGTTAATTGAAGGTAGGCTGTCCGGGTAAAAGGGCAGCCTTATTTTTTTATTCTTTTTTCAAGAACTTGGCGATCAATGGGCTCAGGTTAATTTTATCGATGGCCGGTTTGTATTGACTGTATAAGCTCATCAAAGTTTCAACACTCTCCATCAATTGCATGTAATCAATCTTCGATTCCTCTTGCTCAGGTTCAGCTTTCCTGCCAAACATCAAATTCGAAAAATGATCATCCTGGGTTCCCTGGTTGTTGCGATTGAAGATGTCCACAATAAATTCCTCCTATCTCCTTTTATTTATAATGTATGTCCCCAATTTCCCCTGGCATAGGCGCTTGTCCGACTTCGGAAAGAGATTTCTTTAGCTATTCAAATTGTTAACTCTTGCAAGGAAGTGTTTTTTTATATAAAATTAGTACCAGGTAATAATAGATGCTTATAATAACTCATTAAAATATAAGGGGATGGCAAGATGAATGCTGGTATACTTGGGCTTGGCCGCTACTTACCCGACAAAATCGTTACAAATGCGGATTTAGAGAAAATTATGGACACTTCCGACGAGTGGATCCGGACTAGGACGGGTATTGAGGAAAGAAGAATTGCAAATGATGATATTGATACATCAGATATGGCTTATGAAGCCGCAAAAGCTGCATTGAAAAATGCGGAAATTTCTGCTGATGAGATAGATTTAATTCTTGTAGCTACTGTTACGCCTGATCAGTCGTTTCCTTCTGTCGCTTGCATGATTCAAGAGAAATTGGGAGCGATGAAGGCAGCTGCAATGGATGTAAGTGCTGCGTGTGCCGGTTTTATGTATGCAATGATCACGGCACAGCAATTTATTAAGACAGGTGCATATAAGCATGTGTTGATCGTCGGTGTTGAAAAACTTTCGAAAGTAACCAATTGGGAAGACCGCAATACTGCTGTACTTTTTGGTGACGGTGCGGGTGCAGCTGTACTTGGACCTGTATCGGAAGGCAAAGGGGTCCTTTCCTTTGAATTAGGCGCAGATGGAACTGGCGGGAAGCACTTATTACAGGAAGGAGATTTCATTCATATGAATGGACGTGAAGTATTTAAATTTGCTGTCCGTCAGATGGGGGAATCCAGCCTGGGTGTATTGGACAAAGCTGGTTTGACAAAAGAAGATGTCGATCTGCTTGTCCCGCATCAAGCAAACATACGCATTATGGAAGCTTCAAGGGAACGCTTGGGTCTCCCGCTTGAAAAAATGACAAAAACGGTTCATAAATATGGAAATACTTCTTCAGCGTCCATTCCAATGGCCCTTGTGGAAGAAATGGAAGCAGGAAGAATCAAGGACAATGACTTAATCGTCATGGTCGGTTTTGGTGGTGGCCTTACATGGGGAGCGATCGCTCTTAGGTGGGGTAAATAAAAGAAGTAGCAAAACGTAAGAGCTTTAAAATAGGAAGGAGCCATTTTAATGACTAATCGTCGTGTAGTTGTAACAGGTATTGGAGCAATCTCACCAGTTGGTAATGATGCAGAAACTGGATGGAAGAATATAATCGAGGGGAAATCAGGAATAGGGCCTTTAACTCGTTTGAATGCTGAAGAATTCCCAGTTAAAGTGGCTGCTGAAATCAAGGACTTTGATATAGAGACTTATATTAATCGTAAAGAAGCGCGTAAGATGGACCGTTTTACCCATTATGCAATTGCAGCATCCGTTATGGCCTATAATGATAGTGAGCTGAAAATAACGGATGAAAATGCAGCACGTATCGGGGTCTGGATCGGTTCGGGTATCGGCGGGCTGGAGACTCTTGAGACACAGCATGAAAACTTTTTAAACAGAGGGTATAAACGGGTGAGCCCATTTTTCGTACCGATGATGATTCCGGACATGGCAGCTGGCCAGGTATCTATCTTACTGGGTGCTAAAGGAATCAATTCATGTACGGTAACAGCCTGCGCAACAGGAACAAATTCAATTGGTGACGCGTTTAAAGCCATTCAACGTGGCGATGCCGATGTGATGATCACAGGTGGAGCCGAAGCGCCAATAACAAAAATGTCGGTTGCAGGATTCTGTGCAAATACTGCTTTATCGACCAATCCTGATCCACAAACTGCTAGCCGTCCTTTCGATCTTAACCGTGATGGTTTCGTAATCGGCGAAGGAGCTGGAATCATCGTTCTGGAAGATCTTGAACATGCATTGAATAGAGGAGCCAAGATTTATGCCGAAATAGCTGGTTATGGATCAACTGGAGATGCCTTCCATATTACCGCTCCGGCACCAGGTGGAGAAGGCGGGGCAAGAGCGATGAAAATTGCTATTGAGGATGCAGGTTTGAATCCGGAAGACATCCAATATGTGAATGCCCACGGAACGAGTACGCCTTACAACGACAAATATGAAACGATGGCAGTCAAAGAAGTCTTTGGCGACCATGCTAATAAACTTGCAATAAGTTCCACTAAATCAATGACAGGCCATATGTTAGGGGCAGCAGGCGGTGTGGAAGCAATATTCACGATTCAGGCAATCAGGGACAGCATTTTGCCTCCAACCATCAATATTGAAACACCGGACCCTGAGTGTGATTTGGACTATGTCCCGAATCAAGCAAGGAAGGGCGAAATCAATGCCGCCATCAGCAATTCACTTGGATTCGGTGGACATAACGCTACTATTCTTTTCAAGAAATATCAATAAAACAAACAGAAGGAAGAGCAGATCTTTTGAGATCTGCTCTTTTTGTGTTGAAGGGAAAATGCAGGATATAAAATGTGTCATTCAGCTTTTTTAAATCATACGATAGTCAAAAGAAGCGGAGGTGTATGGGAAATGGGGGTCATTTCAACTGATGAATGGATGAGGAAGGATTTCAACCACCCGGTCCAGATGATGGAAAGACTTAAAAGCACATTCAACAATACGCTTGATGCGGATATGATTTATCATCATTTATTAAAGCATGGCATGTATTCGCCGAATCAAAAAACGAAACTCACATGGGAAGACTTAAAAGAAAATAATGTATGGGAAAAAACACAAAGCCTGTTCACATCTTATAAGAAACTATGGGGAGGGCCTGATGTTCCCATATTTATTTTTCCGCTCATGTCTTCTGGGATATGGAAGAAAACAGTTGAAACAAAGTCAGGGTTGGCATTTGAAGATAAACTATTCCTTTTTTACGACAAGGGTATAGCTGAAAAGGAAATGGAGGCCCTGTTGATTCATGAATATCATCATGTCTGCCGATTGCATCACTTGAAAAAGGACCAAAAAGAATTTACTCTCCTTGATACGATGATCATGGAAGGGCTAGCGGAACGAACGGTGGGAAAATATTTAGGAACAAAATTTTTAGCGAAATGGACTAAGTTATATCAGGAAGATAAACTACGAGAATTTTGGAGCAAACATTTAGAGGAAAAGCACATGATAAAGCGTACAGACCCTCTTCATGATGTGCTTCTGCTTGGAACGAAAGGATACCCATATATGCTTGGATACTGTAGTGGCTATTACCTAGTGAAAAATTACGAAAAACTCTCTGTGAAAAAATCATTCATTATTCAATCTGAAAAATTCTTATCAATAAATAGCTAATATATACGTTCTTTTTTTATTAATCTGTTTTCTAGAATAGGAATAAATTGTATGGTTCCTGCCTATACTGATTGACAAACAGAAATTTGTTTAAGTGAGGGATGAATGATGTTATATCTTCATGATGTATGGGTTAACTGGTTTGAAGGAGAAGAAAACGGCTATAATATTTGTCATTTTCATGAATGGAGGAAGGATGATGGGATCGAACTACTAGATCAAGTTCCTTTGTTGAAAGTGTCATCAACATTGTTCCACTACATAGAAAACGACTTGTCAGAATTACCTAAGCCATTGCTGAATGACGTGTATCAAAAAGCATATGCAAGGAAAAATCATGAACGAATTCAGCTTGACTATTGTTTTATCGTGACTGATGGAAATGGAATTTTAGCTGTTGATACGATAGGGTATCATATTCCGATCAGGAAAAGCAGAATAATTCCCCGGCAGGAACAAATTGTTTATGACATGATAGAAAACCATGATGAGATGGATTACACCTTTACTGAAAAACCTACATCTGAGAAAGAATATCATATTTTGTCGCCGTCTCCCTTATTCATGAATGGGTTGACAAGAAAAGAAAGACAGCTTAAGCAATTACTATTCATGGCCATGGACCAATTATTCACGGCGAAAAATACTGCTGAAATCCGCTATTGGTATACAGAATGGGCCCCTGAAAAATATGAAAGCATTCAAGAAATGGATTTTCAGATAGCTTGGCTAGAGTTATATGAAGAAATGAAGGAAGGCTGGTCAGAGAAGCACCTTCAACTTTGTGAAAATTTGGTGAAGGGGCAGCCTTTTTTTGAAAAGCTTTGGCAAGTGGAAGCTGGCGATAGCCCATCGATATTATGAACAAAAAAAAGACGATCCGATGAGGATCGTCTTTTTTTATCTCTTTCTGCCAAGTCCCATGCCATTATACATTTTTCTGATCATTTTATTGGCTTCAATGTTGGCTTTTTCTGCACCGCGGTCCAGAATTTCATCCAATTCAGGCGAATCGATTAATTCATTAAAGCGTTCCTGGATTGGTAGGATTTCTCCAAGTACCACATCAGCCAGATCACCTTTAAAGTCGCCATAACCTTTGCCTTCATACATCTCTTCAATTTCTGAATAGGTTTTTCCACTGAAGATGGAGTAAATGGACATCAGGTTGGAAACTCCGGCTTTGTTTTCCTTATCGTAACGGACAATACCTTCGGAATCGGTAACTGCGCTCTTGATATTTTTTTCGATTTGCTTCGGATCATCCAATAAGGCAATCGTTGCCTTTTTGTTAGGATCCGATTTGCTCATTTTCTTGGTTGGTTCTTGAAGGGACATGATACGTGCCCCTTCTGTAGGAAGGCTGATTTCCGGGATTTTGAAAATATCATTGTGCTTTTTATTGAAGCGTTCAGCCAAATCGCGTGTCAATTCAAGATGCTGTCTTTGATCTTCCCCGACAGGAACGACATCCGTACCATAAAGGAGAATATCGGCAGCCATCAGCGGCGGGTAAGTAAGAAGTGCTGCTGATACCCCTTCTTTGCCAGCGGATTTGTCTTTAAATTGGGTCATTCTCTCAAGTTCACCAATATAGGATATACTCTGTAAAATCCAGCCTGCCTGAGCATGCGCAGGTACCTCTGATTGAATGAAGATGGTATTCTTTTCAGGGTCTAGACCAATGGCCAAATATAAAGCGGCCAAAGTTTTAATGCTTTTCCTTAACTTAAGGCGATCTTGTGGAACTGTAATTGCGTGCTGGTCAACAATACAAAAGAAACATTCATATTCATTTTGTAAGTTAACGAATTGTTTCATGGCTCCGATGTAATTTCCTAAAGTAACGGAACCGGATGGCTGAATGCCGGAGAAAATCCTTTTCAACTGCTAGTCACTCCTTTAAATGCGTTTATTGATAAATGGATATTCGCTCTTCATTATTGTAAGGATAAATAGAAAATGAATCCACTTTCTTTGAAAGAAATGTGCGTGAAGCCCATGAAAGGGAACGCTCATTTAAATCTTGTGGAGGGCCGTTTTGTCCAGTATCGATGCCATTCTGAGAATACGAATTGTCCACTATAACTGTATTTTAGCATTTATTCATATTAAATGTATAATCGAATCGGCAATCAAGCAAAAGTACGGATTTTCCGTTTCCTTTTTTTTGATTATGGAAGAAATGAAAGACTCAAGGAAAATCAAACCGTTTACTATATTTCACTATGAGCAGATGATTTTAGGGAAGGATACATACAAGGGAATACAGTGCTGAGGAACGTATTTCCACCTATGGGTTTTAAGATATAAACTTTGTAAGGCGGAGTTTTTTAATTATTTATAATATATAGGAGTAAAATTAATTGTTTGTGGTATTAAAGAAAGGGGTTTATTATATTTGTTGAATATTGATGACTGATGGCGAATGAGGTGGAGAAAATGAAACCAATGTGTAAATGGTTGATGACAGGTATGTGCATATTCCTGATTCAACAGCCAGTTCATGCGGAAGGCATGAACGAAACCAGGCAGGTAGCATTAGAAAATAAAGATTTGCCTGAGAGCGTACCGCGTTTTGTTTTTGATTCGGGGTTGAAATTCGACTATCCGGATGCTGTGCGCGGAATATATGTGACAGGGCCTGCAGCGGGTGGCAAGAAAATGAATGAACTTATTAAATATGTAGATGAAACCGATTTGAATGCGATGGTCATTGATATTAAGGATGACTTGGGGAACGTTACTTATCAAACCGAAGATCCAGATTCTCCATATGCTGGGATTGGTAAAGACTACATAAAAAATCCAAGGGTAATGCTGAAAAAAATGGAAGATAAACAGATTTATCCGATTGCAAGGGTAGTCGTTTTTAAAGACTCCCTTCTGGCCAAAGAGAAGCCTGAATTATCTTTTTTAGATGACGAAAAGGTATGGAAGAATGGTCGAGGGGAAGCCTTCGTTAACCCATTCTTAAAAGAGGTGTGGGATTATAATGTCGGTATTGCCATTGAAGCTGCAAAGATGGGTTTTAAAGAAATTCAATTTGACTATGTCCGTTTTCCCGAAGGATTCGAAAACAAGGAAGATGATTTGAAATATGATGTCGGTGAATATGATGAAGCGAAAGTAAGTCATACAGCCAAAAGGGTTCAGGCAGTGACGGATTTCGTAAGTTATGCGAGAAAACAACTGGAGCCATATGATGTGGAAGTATCAGTGGATATTTTTGGATATGCTGCTACATTGCCTGAAGCTCCCGGAATTGGGCAAAACTTCACAAAAATCTCTGAGAATGTCGATGTAATTTCCTCCATGATCTATCCAAGTCACTGGACATCTTATTTTGGTATCGATAAGCCTGATTTGGAGCCGTATGATCTCGTTAAGGAATATGCGAAATTGGAGAACGGGAAGCTGAAGGAATTAAAAACGCCACCTACTTCTAGACCTTGGCTACAAGATTTTACTGCCTCATATTTAGGGGAGGGGAATTATCAAAGGTATGGTAAGGAAGAAGTGGAAGCCCAAATAAAAGCATTGAATGATAATGGTATTGATGAATACTTATTATGGAATGCAGCAAATCGATATACAAAGGGAGTAGACTATACCCCATGAAAAAATGGATGACCTAGGAATATCCTTCCGGTCATCCAATTTCTCTCTGAATTACCGCTTTTTATTCCCGCCAACTTGACTCCATCCTGACTGAATTCGTTTCGATTGATCGAAAATATGAGAGTGACGTTTCCCGCCAAACCATTTTTCGCCGATGCCATTCGTCACAACGCCATTCACAGCTGTAATACCAATAACGCAAGCAGCGACTAAAAAAAAGTCGATAAAGTAACTGATCATCTAAACCCCTCCTAATATTTTCAAGCTATTTAAGTTCCATTGTAGTGGATAAGAAAAAATCTGGAAAGTATAAACTAGCAAATGAGGAGATTAAATTATGAATTGGTATGAAAAATTAAACCAGTATTTCCCTATTGAAGAAATGAAGTCCAAAGAACATATAGAAGTTCTTTTAGAAGATAAGCAGGAAATATATAAAAAGGATGAAGGTCCCGACCATGTTTTATTGTATGTGGAAGGGGAAGAGTTTATATTCGTTGATTACCTATTTGTATCAAAGAATTCAAGGGGGCAGGGATTAGGAAGGAAATTGATTCAAAAATTGCAAAAAAAGCAGAAAACGATTTTGCTGGAAGTCGAACCAGTACAAGAAAATGATGATGATACATTTAAAAGGCTGAAATTTTATAAAAGGGAAGGATTCCATCATGCTTCTTCGATTTCCTATAGCAGAAAATCGCTTGCCACTAAGGAGAACACGCCTATGGAAATCTTATATTGGCCGGCAAATCCATCTGTTGATGAAGAAGACGTATTTGATTTCATGAAAGAGATTTATTCTGAAATCCATACTTACAAAGATGATGACCTTTATGGGAAATCTTATCAAGATGTAGAGGATGTACTAAGCTTGAATGCAGGTCAGGAAACGGATATTTTTAAAGAGATGGAAGTTTGAGAAAAAAGGGCCGGTTGTTTGAAGTGAACCCAAAAAGTTAGACACTTTATTTACTTAGGCAGCCTTGAGGGCATGAACCCGGTAATCTACCGGGCTCATGCCTTTTAATTTTACCTTGATTCGTTGATGATTGTAGTAATGGATATAATCTCCTAGTTCTTGTTTGAAATGCTCCATGCTTTCAAATTCTTGAAGATAGAGTAATTCGGATTTTAATAAGCCAAAGAAGTTTTCAATGACCGCATTATCGAGACAATTTCCTTTGCGGGACATGCTTTGTGTAATGTTATGTTTTTTCAAATCATGCGAGTATTGTTTCATCTGATAATGCCAGCCCTGATCTGAATGGAGAATGGGTGAATCTTTCGATTCCAAGCGATCAAAGGCTTTATCCAGCATTTTGGAAACGAGCGGATAAACAGGCCGAGATTCGATATTATAGGCGATGATTTCTCCATTAAATAGGTCAAGAATGGCTGATAAGTATAGTTTCTCCCCAGCTAGATGGAATTCCGTGACATCTGTCACCCATTTTTCAATGGACTTTGCCGCCTTGAAATCACGTGCTAGAATGTTGGCGCAATCTTACCGATGTTCCCTTTGTACGAACGGTATTTCTTCATGCGAAGCAATGACTTCAATCCTAGTTCATTCATCAATCGGAGAACTGTTTTATGATTGATGCGAGCACCTCGGTTACGTAATTCTAGGGTAATACGCTGATACCCATAACGCCCTTTATGCGTATGGAAAATCTCTTTGATAAGGAATTTAATTTCTGTGTATTTATCCTCACGCCCGAAGGCGTTTACCCAATAATAGTACGTACTCCGTGCCATTTTAGAAATGGATAGAAGCAGTTTTAAATCAAATTGTTTCCTTAGTTCATGGACTACTTTCGCTTTTTCTTTCTTTGTAAGGCTTCCTTTTCTTGAACTAAGGCATTCAACTTTTTGAGATAGGCATTCTCTGCACGTAAGTATTCTAATTCGGCAAGAAGTGCTTCTTGAGAGCCATTAGCTTGCGATTTTTTCTTAGTTTCTTTTTTCATGGATAGACGCCCCTTTTTCATTGGTTTTAGGGCGTCTATACCTCCTTCCTTAAACTGATTTACCCAATTCAAAAGTGTAGAATCGGAAGGAAGGTTATAGTGTACAGCGGTCTCGTTGATCGATGCCCCATATTCGTTCATATATTTAAGTACCTCTAGTTTAAAGGGCAGAGTGTAATTTGTATAGGATGGAACAAGTCCTTCCATCCCATGTTTTAGATAGCGAGCGACCCATCTTTTCAGAGGGGATAAACCTACATTTCTTTCTTGAGCTATGGATTTATAGGATTTTTTCCCTTCTAAGTACTCTAAAACTGCATTTGATTTTTCGTCTATCGTATATTTAGTCAAAAAAATACACCTCCAATTGTTAGATGTTGTCTAACAATTGGGGTGCAGTTCAGTTTACCGGTCCTTTTTAGTTTGTTGAAAAAAGTACGGTAAAGGAAGAAAAATTGCGTGAACGGACGAAAAAACAGCTCAGGATAACGAAAAAGTAAAAGTGCTCCAGCAGAAAACAACCGGAACTATTTTTAGAAAAATTGAGAGAAACTGTCTATTCTTAGAATTTGTCGATGAAAGGAGGTCCGGAATGGTTTTACCCCGAACCATGTTTTTTTAATAGAAGACTTGGTAAACCTCCGATTTTTACTTTATTTTAGGATGTAACCCTAATATATTGAAGGAATTTTCGACACTCCTGCCGAAAAACTGGCTAGCCAAGACCCCACAGACGCTTGGCTGACAGTCGGCGTATAGGGAGCGGATTTCTGAAATTGAACTGAACGTCTTGCAAATAAAAAACTGCAGGCAAACTCGCTTTTCTTATGCATTTATTGCAGGAAAATGAATATCTATAACTTCTTGGATGGTAGATTGTTCCCTTATTGCTGATTCTTTTGAATTACCTTTTTTACTTTTGGAATTATATGTGCTAAAAGAATGGTTTTTCTTGTAAAAAGGAGGAATTTGCTTTTTGTTAAAGAAAATATATTAACAAGATCTTGTTTATTGACAAGGAATGGGGGTAAATAAAAGTAACGAGCTAATTAAAAAATCATGAGGGCCGAATTGAGAGTTAAATGAGAATGATAGGTAGGTATTTTCAATTAGAAAAAGTGGATTTATTGTATTACATAAAAAAACGAAATAGCTATAGTACAGGCTAAACCAGAAGTTTAAAAGGATTTTTTCAAATATCAAAAAGGGTATTCATTTTAAATAAATTAGTGTATAATAAAGAATATGAAATACTTATTTAAAATTATTTCAAATTAGAGTGGTACTTATGAATACTAATAGTAGATTTCCCCTCATAGATCACCGATTCTATATTTAGGGAGTGTGAGTAAACATGGTAACATTATATACATCACCTAGTTGTACTTCATGCAGAAAAGCAAAAGCATGGTTAGAGGAACATGAGATTGGATATAAAGAAAGAAACATTTTTTCAGAACCGTTGACGATTGATGAGATAAAAGAAATTCTTCGAATGACAGAAGATGGCACCGATGAAATTATTTCAACACGGTCAAAAACTTTCCAAAAGTTAAACGTAAATTTAGAGAGCCTGCCTCTTCAAGAATTATATAAATTGATCAAGGAAAACCCAGGACTGTTGAGACGTCCAATTATCCTTGACGAGAAACGGCTTCAAGTTGGTTATAACGAAGATGAGATAAGACGCTTTTTACCACGTAAAGTTCGTACCTTCCAGTTGCGGGAAGCACAACGTATGGTCAACTAATAAGGTCTTTCAAGCTCTGCCAGGAATTGTGCAGGGCTTTTTCTTTATACATAACCGATTTTTCACCTTAATAACCGGGCATGACCGAATCCATAGGCGACAGACGTTTGGCATCTTCAGCAAGTCCCTATGGCCGGTCATCATTTAAAGATAAAATAAGAATGCTACTCCCCAGGCCATGTATATAATAAGGCATATACTACAGTAAGATTAAATTTGAAGAAAGCATTGTGATAGTTGCATGCGGATGAATTTTTTTATAGAATGAATGGAATATTAGGCAAACAATTGTTTTTTAGATAAGTAATGTTTTTTATTTCCCTTCTTCAAGGTTTTGTCATAAAATGATGTAAAATAGTCTGTTTTAATGGCTATCATGATTTACAGTATTCACTTACGGGTAAAGAGCTTTTAAGAGCAATTTTCGCTTGGGGGTTATTATCCCTTCAAAATGAGAAAGGAAGGGAGAGGGGAATCATGGAAATCGAACGCATTAATGATGATACAGTGAAATTTTATATTTCCTATATAGATATTGAGGAAAGAGGCTTCGATCGCGAAGAAATTTGGTACAGTCGTGAGAGAAGTGAGGAGCTTTTTTGGGAAATGATGGATGAAGTGCATCAAGAAGAAGAATTCATGATTGAAGGACCTTTATGGATTCAAGTTCAAGCCCTTGAAAAAGGCTTGGAAGTTTTGGTCACAAAAGCCCAGCTTGCCAAAGATGGTCAGAAACTCGAGCTGCCTCTTTCAGATGATAAGTTAAAGGATTTTAATGTATCAGATAAGATGGATACGCTTCTTGATCAACATTTCCATGGTAAGGATGAAGAAAGCGGTATGACATTCGAAGATGGTATGATTGAATTCATCACGACATTCGATGATTTTGAGGATGTCATTTCATTAAGTAAGCGTCATGGATTGGATGACTGGACGACAAAACTTTATGTTTATCAAAATAAATATTATCTTTATATCGAATTTTCCGAGGCGGAGATTGATGAGGAAGAAATCGATAATGTACTAAGTCTTTTATTGGAATATAGTCAGGAGTCACCAATAACGGTGCACATGCTTGAAGAGTACGGGAAAATAGTTATCGAAAATGATGTATTCACAACGGTCGATAAATATTTCGCATAGACTGTTGAGGCCGATTTCTACTGAAATCGGCCTTTTCGTCCTAGAATAAATTTTTTTTACCTTAGGCAGGGAGGTTTTTTACATGTGCCTGTGTTTGTTAATTGGAGGTAGTCTAGGTGAAGAATATAGTTGGCATCGGTCTGCTTATTCTCTTGTTGGTCGGAATTTGGTATTTTCTAACAAATGACGTCAGTGGCGGGCTGATTTTTTATTCTAGCCTTATATTGACCCTTTTGTTGGTGATAATTGGTTTTATCATTTTCCTGGAAAATCGGGATCCCATACAGACCATTACATGGCTTGTTATTTTTGGCGCTTTCCCTTTCATCGGTTTCTTATTTTACTTTTTGTTTGGCCGTAATTTTCGGAAAGAAAGGATATTTCGCAAGAAGTACTTTTTGGATAAGCAAAGATTCGTGAAATTAAGCGGCGAAGCGGAATATAATGATCGAATTAAGGAAATGGGCGAGAACTCTCAGCAATTATTCACTCTTGCAAATAGGCTAGGGAATAGCCCTATTTCATTTACGACAGAAACCCGGATTTTAAGGAATGGTAAGGAGACATTTTCCAATATCATCGAAGAATTAAAAAAAGCCAGACATCATATTCATTTAGAATATTATATTGTTAGGGATGACCGCATTGGCGGTGTGCTAAAGGATGTCTTGATACAAAAAGTAAGAGAAGGGGTAAAAGTCCGTTTTCTCTATGATGCGGTTGGTTCATGGAAGTTAGCTCGCTCTTATATCGATGAACTGAAGAATGCAGGGGTCGAAATGGTTGCCTTTGGTCCGTTGCATCTCCCTTTATTAAATAATAAATTCAACTTTCGTAATCACCGTAAAATAATTGTGATAGATGGCTCTGTCGGTTTCATCGGTGGCCTCAATATTGGGGATGAATATTTGGGTCATGATCCGAAATTCGGTTCTTGGCGTGATACGCATCTTATCGTGAAAGGGGAAGCGGTCAGGACTTTACAGATCATATTTCTGCAGGATTGGTATTATAGCACCAATAATAGTTTTTTAACGGATGAATATCTCTTGACTGGCGTGCCGGTGCATCATGAGCATGGTGGAGTTCAATTGATTGGCGGCGGGCCTGATAGTGAGTGGACGATCATTAAGAGCATTTTTTTTAAGATGATCACTTCTGCAGAAAAGTCCGTCTGGATTGCCTCACCCTATTTCGTTCCTGACGACGATATCTTTCAAGCATTGAAGGTAGCTGCTTTAAGTGGTTTGGATGTCAGGCTGCTGGTCCCAAAGAACCCCGATAAGCATATAGTATTTCATGCTTCGAGAACCTATTTTCCCGAATTGCTTGCTTCGGGAGTTCGTATATTCCAATATAATGAGGGCTTCATGCATAGTAAAATCATCATCGTTGATGACCAACTGGCTTCAATTGGGACAACCAATATGGATATGAGAAGCTTTCACTTGAATTTCGAAGTCAATGCCTTTCTCTACCGGACGGAAAGTACACAACAGCTTGTAAATGATTTTTTGGAAGATATAAAGGTATCCCAAGAGGTGGAAATTGTTGCATTTTCCAAACGGAATTTCGGGTTGAAAGTATTGGAATCAACTTGCCGATTGCTTTCACCCCTTCTATAGAAATTAACTTTCCTTTATGCCGATCTGGCATTTTTTTTTATTAAAAGGAAGGGATCCTTAGCGTTGCAAGCGAATGTAGTGGATGAGGAGGAGATGTATGCTAACTGCGATAAAGAAAGATGGGACTTGGATGACCCTTCCTGAAAGGATATCGGCAAACGTGCTTGCTGAATGGAGAAAGTCAGCAAATTATTACTGTCCGTGCTGCAAGATGGAAATGTCCATCAAAGCAGGAAACGTCAGGATCCCGCATTTCGCCCATAAAAATAATTCTTCATGCCGTGCTTCTTCAGAACCGGAATCCGCCTATCACTTAATGGGAAAAAGAAAATTGTTTCAGTGGTTTTTATCACACGGCTATCAAGTGGATTTAGAAGCCTACTTTCCCGAAATTAAGAAAAGGGCTGATATCTTAGCTACGATAGGGGGGAATCGCTATGCAATAGAATTTCAATGCTCCGTAATCCCGGAGGTTGAATTCATTGAACGGACAAGAGCCTATCAAAGCGTGGGCATCAAGCCAATCTGGATCCTCGCTGCAAAACGCCTAAAAAGGAAAAGCATGTATGAATTCAGTTTATCCCGTTTCCAATGGCTCTTTGTCAGCGGCAGCTGGCACCATCCGTTTCTTTGGATGTATTGCCCGGAAACTAATCATTTATCAGTATTGAAGAACCTCACTCCCTTCACCCCTAGAACCGTATTTGCCGAATTGACTTCAGCTTCCTTAACACTCCTTCCCCCTAGTCGGGCATTGCCCCAAAACAGCTTTCGTTTCCCTTTTCTGCCTGCTTGGAGATATAAACGAAAAGACTGGTCCCTCCATCGTGTGAAAACTGCACGTAGAACCAATCCTTTTTTCGAAGAACTGTATTTACATCATATTACACCTGCGACAATTCCCATTGAAGTGGGTGTTCCAGTCAGAGGGATGCTTTTGATCGAAACAGCCCCGATTGAATGGCAGGCATGGTTTTACATGGATGTGTTTCAAGAGAAAAAAATAGGGGAAAAGATTTTCATGGCGAATATTATCCACTTTTTTAAGAAGTGTTCAAAAAAAGGGGAAATAAAGTTCAGGCCGTTGCCATTGCTTCATGAAAAACCACCCTTGGAGTACCCTGTAGGTCAATACATTAAGTTATTGGAGCACATGGGTTACATATCAAAGTTGGAAGAGGGGGTTTTTAAAGTTGAGAAGGAATTTTCCCTTCCCTTCAACAGTGATCAAGTTCAAATGATGGAAAAATTTTTCTATGATAAGCATAAGTTGATGCTGGAAAAGGGGAATATCCAGTATAATCAGGGAGAACATCCCTATTTATCTTGAATTCAGATGAAATGGCAGGATTATTTTTGTTATTGGAGAAATAGTAATAAGAAAAAGATTTAAAAACTTTTAGAAAGCATGAATGCCGTATGCATAATTGCAGCGTTCAATCCGGTTTAATGAGTTAGCTGATTGGCGAGTTTTCTATAGAATGGAGAGGAATTTTTATGGCACAGGAAACAAAAGTGAATGCATTACCCTCAAGAAGTGAAATAGCTGCAGAGGATACTTGGAGATTGGAAGATATCTTCGCCACCGAAGAAGATTGGGAAGCTGCCTTCAAAGTAGTGAAGGAAGACCTCAAGAAAGCGGAGGCACATAAAGGGACGTTGGGCGAAAGCGCAGAAAAATTATTTGCAGCCCTTCAACTCCAAGATGAAGTATTCGAGAAGCTTGGGAAAGTTTATTCTTATTCACATATGCGCAATGACCAAGATACAACCAATCCTTTTTACCAAGGGATGGAGGATCGGGCCAAAGCTTTATACGCCCAGGCAGCAGCTGCGTTTTCATATATGGTTCCTGAGTTATTGAGTATTGACGAAAGCAAATTGGAAGGGTTTTTAGAAGAAAAAGAAGAATTGAAATTATATAAACATTCTTTAGAGGAAATTAATCTTCAGAGACCCCATATCTTATCTGCCGAGCAGGAAGAATTATTGGCACAAGCATCAGAAGTACTCGATTCATCAGGCAATACTTTCGGTATGCTTAACAATGCTGATTTGAAATTCCCGACCATCAAGGATGAAGAGGGAAATGAAGTGGAAATAACTCACGGAAGGTATATCCGTTTTCTTGAGAGTGATGATCGACGTGTACGTGAGGAGGCATTTAAAGGGGTATACAGCAAGTATGGTGAGTTCCGTAATACGTTTGCTTCAACCCTGTCAGGAGAGGTGAAAAACCATAATTTCAATGCCACAGTACGAAAATATGATTCAGCACGCCAAGCGGCGTTAAGTAGCAATAACATTCCGGAGACCGTATATGATAATCTCGTTAAAACAGTCAATGACAACTTGCCTTTACTGCACCGTTATCTTGATTTACGTAAAAAAGTACTCGAATTAGATGAACTTCATATGTATGATTTATTCACTCCTCTTGTAAAAGAAGTGAAGATGGAAGTGACATATGAGGAGGCCAAAGATTATGTCCTAAAGGGTCTTGCTCCGCTTGGTGAGGACTATTTGAATGTTTTGAAAGAGGGATTTGAAAACCGTTGGGTCGATGTACATGAAAACGTAGGGAAACGAAGCGGTGCCTATTCTTCTGGTACATACGGGACGAATCCATATATTTTAATGAACTGGCAAAATAACGTCAATAACCTATTCACGCTCGTTCATGAGTTTGGGCATTCGGTCCATAGCTACTATACGCGTAAATACCAGCCATACCCATACGGGAATTATTCGATATTTGTAGCGGAAGTTGCATCGACTTGTAATGAAAACCTGTTGAATGATTATTTACTTAATACAATCGAAGAAGAAAAGAAACGCATTTATTTATTGAATCACTATCTAGAAGGTTTCCGTGGAACATTGTTCCGCCAAACGATGTTTGCAGAGTTTGAACATACCATTCATCTTAAAGCTCAAAATGGGGAAGCATTGACAGCGGATATGCTTACTAAGGAATATTATGAGCTGAACAAGAAATACTTTGGCGAGAATGTGAGCATTGATGAAGAAATCGGTTTGGAATGGGCACGTATTCCACATTTCTATTATAATTACTATGTTTATCAATATGCGACCGGAATCAGTGCAGCAACAGCTTTAAGCAAGCAAATCCTTGAAGAAGGAGAGCCTGCTGTCAAAAGGTATCTGGAGTTCTTGAAATCTGGAAGTTCAGATTATCCGATTGAAGTACTCAAAAAGGCTGGCGTCGATATGACAAAAGCCGAGCCTGTACAAGAAGCCATGAATGTATTCGAAGAAAAATTAAATGAGTTGGAAGAGCTTTTGAATAAGTAGGATGTGAAAGGGACCCGAATGGCTTCGGGTTCCTTTTCATCTAATATGGATATCCGTTATAATCCTTTAAAGCGGTTTCTCTGATTTAAGCTGTGAAGAATAATGAAGAAAACAAAAAATAAAATAGGGGAGGTAAAATACAGAGGAATGAGGTTCATGATACCGAGTAGCTGGACGAATAGCGACCCTATCAAGAGTATAAGTAGAATAAAGCCTTTCAATTTGGCCACCTCCAACCTGGCAGCAGGATAAAAGATCATCTGCTTTTTTATTAGATTTTATGTTTCAAAATAAGCAGTATTCTAAGAATATGACAATAATGTGAAATTGCGCACAAGTTCTTGCAATTAATGTGTATAATCTGCTATAGTACAGATATAGAAGTTATCACATCCAAACATATACCCCTTTGTTTGTTCGTCGTGAAATTTCTCCCATCCCCTTTTTCGTATAAATAGATGAAAACCCCGGCAAATTTAGCGATTTGCCGGGGTTTTTCATTTGCTGATAAATTAAACGGATTGAATTGATGCCGGTGTAACAAAAGTAGCAAGTTTAGATAATGAAAAATAAAGATATAATCAGTGTTGTGATATTTTTCACAATTAAATTCATACCATTTTCAATATCATATATCAAATGCACTTATACCGTTAAAGCAAAATGAGGCTCTTATTTTGCTAGATACAAGAAGGGGTTATAATAATTGGGAAATATATATTGTGAACAATTTGTGAAAAGTTGCACATATAGTTGAAACATAAATGGGTAATCTGTTATATTATTTATTGTGAAGTGAATCACAAACAAACTTATACCCCTTTGTTTGATCGTGAAAAAATTTCTCCCATCCCCTTATTTCTTATAAAAAAACCATGCAATCGTTGATTTGCATGGTTTTTCCCTTTTTAAACAACAAAGAAGCAGTCAAATTCATGACTGCTTCTTTGTATATCTCCAAAACGTCCCATATTTAGCCGGAATTTTCTCTGCCAACTGTTTTAAAACAAGTTTCTTCATTTCCAACTCGACGTTATTCTTGTTCATGTTATAAACCGTTTCGATTTCCTTTGTGGCCACTAGTTTGAAACAGCTTAAAAACTCTTCGAGGGAGGGTGGTTTGGCAGGGGCGGGAAGGCCATTCAGCATATCTTCTAAAATTTGAACATATACCTCGTAAGAATAGACACCCGAAACTTTTATTCCCTCTTCTTCAATATTTTGATTGAAAAAAACAAGGGAAGGGATTTCAGTCACTTCCATTTCGCTGGTGATTTTCATGTCACATTGAAAACCCTTGGCTGCACTGGAAGAATTGATGTCATAAAGGAATTCCTCCACATCCAATCCAACCGTCTTGGCACACTCGGTCAAGACTTCAATATTGGATATATCCCTTTTTCCTATGAATACATATTCTTGAAGCTGCCTTAAAAAGCGAATGGCCAATTTACGGCCCTGCAATTCCGCTGCTTTTATTGCGATGGAAGCTGTATAAGGAGAAGAGATCGGGTTTTCAGACCAAAGACTTCCGTCACAGGACATTCCCGAGCGGCTGGCTGTCTTTTCCCAAACTTGAGCAAGGTTTTCATAATTTTTATTTTTCCCCATATTAAGAGAATCGATTTTACCGCTTAAAACATGGCGTAAACTGAATAATTGACCATATTCTATCTGTAATTTCCTAATAATCGGTTCTAAGCCCCAGCATTCGGGACAAAGCGGATCAACAAAAACATAAATTTCAATTGGCTTTTTTCCTATATCATAGCAATGCTGTGTCTTGATCCAATCGGAAATATTGAAAACTGGTTTATGTGCGCTCAACTGTCTTCTCCTTTCCCGTCAGTTCCGGATGTATTGATCATATGCTGTGCCGTTAAATAAAGGCGGTGATAGAAAAATTCCCTAATTTCACCCTCAAGGCCCACTTCGTCCATAGCTTGATACATGCATGAGAGCCATGCTTTCGCACGATCTGGTGTAATTTCAAAAGGTATATGTCGAGCCCGCAACATAGGATGGCCATGCTCTTCCGTATATAAAGAGGGACCACCTAAATATTGAGTCATAAATTGTTTTTGCTTACGGACCGTTTCAGTTAAATCGTCAGGGAAAATCGGCTGCAGATCCGGGTGTTGACTAACGTTGGAGTAAAACACATCAATTAACCTGTGTAATTGCCCTTCTCCAATTAATTCATATGGTGTAGGGTTCCCTTGCATCATGTTGATTACTCCTTTTAAAGAAAGATGGTTGATATTTATTCATATTTTATCAATGACGTCCTGATATAACAAATATATAGCTTGAAGAAAATTTTACATCTGTAGTATGACACAGGGGAATGTACGGGATAGACCGCATTTTAGGTAGCTTTAACATTTTGTCCAGCGGTCTCCGAAATATGTAGACATGAAAAAACTGACCCGCCAATAATATCAGGGTCAGCTTTCATTAGCTTGAAAATGTGCCATACACTTTTTGAACATAATTCCGGGTTTCTCTAAAGGGAGGAATGCCGTTATATTTATCCACGTTTCCTGGTCCTGCATTATAAGCAGCAAGTGCAACCTTGATGTCCCCATCATAACGGGCCATCATTTGACTTAAATATTTACTCCCGCCCATGATACTTTGTTCCGGATCGCTGGGATCATCAACTCCAAGGCTCCTTGCAGTTGCTGGCATTAACTGCATGAGGCCAGTTGCACCAGCATAACTGGTGGCTTCGGGGTTAAAGTTAGATTCTTGTTTAATGACCGACTTTATCAGTTTTTCCGGGAGATTATATAAACTGGCCGCCTGGCTGATGATTTGATTGTAATTTGTGCCGGTTTCGCTGGACTCATTGTTAGTATATGCAGTGGCTATCGGGTTCGATTTCAGGCTGCCGGATTGAAGAAAGGACTTCGTTTCCGTTTCCACATTGGTTAATAAGGAACCCAATGTCTGCGAAGTGCCTTCAAGAGCATCACCCGAAACCAGTTCCGACAGCATGTCCTGGAAAATGGATCGAGATGAATCATTATTTGTGATGTTGCCATTTGTGAATTGCTGGATTGCCTGCAATTCCATAAAAGTTTTGAAATCTTGGACTTTCAAACTCTCCACCTCCGATTATGGTTCAAACAGGATTATTCCTGGAATTTGGCGCGATAAAACCTCTTAACTTTATTTTCGGTTTCCCTTTCGGGAATTTGAAGGGTTTCAAGGAGGGTCAGGAAATTTTTTTTCCCCGCTTTTGCATCCGTCACTTCATATTCAAGTTCAAAGTCTTCCTGATTCACATACGAACTATGATCTAAAACAAGTAAACCATCTTTGTAAGGAAATTCAACACGGTCCGTCTTTAGTGTCCCAAAACAGGTAAAGTCTTTTGGATTAATTCCGCATTCAAGAATAAGATGTTGGATCTCGCCTTCAGGGAAAGTGTTATGATTCAGAAACGCATAAGCGGCCTCTTCAGGGATATCTTGATTCGTTTCCAATAATCCTTCTGTAGCAGGCTGTTTTAAAGTCAGCTCGTATCGACCATTTTTCTCCCGGATCCTTAGTGCAGAGCCCTGATTTTTCAAATGGAATTCTAATGTATCGAAGTAATGATTTTTCTGTGATTTAAAGTTCGATGCAACGATATGAAAATAATCGATCAGTTGACGAAATTCCTTTTCGCTTAAGAGATTCTTAAATTCTATTTCAATATGCTGGTTCATGTTTTCCTTCCTTCCTGGCTGAATCTTAGGTTAATCATATAAGAACAATTCCAGCTGTCAAATTGAATGCAATAATTTTTTTGTATTGTACTTGAATATTTAGGAATCAATTGCAGGATATGATAAAATATAAACGTTGAACTCAAGAAATGGATTACCGTATATAGAGAAATTTATACATACTTTTTGTTTTAGAGTAAGATTGAATAGGATCCAGCGGTGAATTGCAGTAAGGCTTGGTACTGCTGGATATAGGAGAGCGTTCTGCCCATACCAGAGTTGAACAGACGCTTTTTAGATAGATATAGGTGGTGTGGCAATGGAGAGTTGGGACGATTTCTTGGCGCCATATACTCAGGCTGTCGAAGAATTAAAGGTTAAGCTTAAGGGATTAAGGAAACAGTTTGAGAGAGAGAATATTCACTCGCCGATCGAATTTGTAACAGGCAGGGTAAAGCCGATTGTCAGCATTTTGGATAAGGCGAGCCAGAAGGATATTCCCATTGATAAATTGGGAACCGAAATTCAGGATATTGCAGGACTTCGCATGATGTGCCAGTTCGTGGATGATATCGAACAGGTAGTTGAACTTTTACGGGGTCGCAATGACTTCGAGATAGTCGAAGAGAGGAATTATATTTCCCATAAAAAAGCAAGCGGCTACCGTTCTTATCATGTTGTCATCCGCTACCCGGTCCAGACGATCCATGGCGAAAAAAATATACTTGCCGAAATTCAAATCAGGACACTTGCGATGAATTTTTGGGCGACGATTGAACATTCTTTAAATTATAAATATAAAGGCATTTTCCCGGAAGATATTCAACTGCGGTTGAAACGCGCAGCGGAAGCGGCCTTCCTGCTTGATGCAGAGATGTCGCAAATCCGGACGGAAATCCAGGAAGCACAGCGTCTTTTTTCCCGGAAGAAAGATTCTTAAACTGATAAATGGAACAGGAAGAAATCTAAATTGTAAGGTGGGATAATATGAAATTTGCGATTACGTCAAAAGGAGATGCGAAATCGAATACTTTAATGCAAAGGATGCGAACGTATCTTCAGGACTTTCATTTGGAATATGACGAAGATCAGCCGGATATTGTCATTTCTGTCGGTGGTGATGGCACCTTATTATACGCTTTTCACCGTTATAAGAATCGATTGGACAAAACCGCCTTTGTTGGAGTACATACAGGACATCTTGGTTTTTATGCGGATTGGACCCCTGATGAAATTGAAAAATTGGTGATAGCGTTAGCAAAAACCCCATTTCAAATTGTGGAATATCCACTGCTCGAAACAATCGTCCGTTATCAGCATGGTGGACGGGAAACCAGATTTTTGGCTTTGAATGAATCGACAGTCAAAAGTGTTGAAGGTACGCTCGTCATGGATGTTGAAATACGCGGACAGCATTTCGAGACATTCCGTGGAGATGGTTTATGCATTGCGACACCATCCGGAAGCACGGCTTATAATAAGGCGCTTGGTGGTGCCATCGTCCATCCATCAATCGATGCCATCCAGATTACCGAATTGGCATCCATTAACAACCGGGTATTTAGGACGGTCGGATCGCCTCTTCTGCTGCCGGCTCATCATACGTGCATGTTCAGGCCGGTCAATGCAGTCAATTTTCAAATTACGATTGACCATTTGACCCTGCTTCAGGAAGATGTAAAGTCGATACAGTGCCGAGTGGCAGATGAAAAGATCCGGTTTGCCAGATTCCGCCCTTTTCCTTTCTGGAAAAGAGTGCATGATTCATTTATTGCTAACTAAGGAGATAGACTCACCTCATGTCAAATCAAAACTTTTCTTTGACCTGGTCGGTTTTTGAAGAGGATTCTGGCTCTTTATTGCGAGAGTTTCTCAGCAAATGCGATATTTCAAAACGAGCATTAACGGATATCAAGTTTAAAGGTGGCTATATCCAGTTGAACGGCGTAGAAGTAACCGTAAGGGAACGAATTGAAACTGGCGACACCGTCACCGTCATATTTCCACCGGAGCAGGGAAGTGAAGGCCTTTTGCCAGAACCCATCCCCCTGAATGTCAGGTATGAAGATGAGTTTGTATTGGTGGTGGCCAAGCCTCCTTCCATGAATACCATTCCCTCCCGGGAGCATCCCAACGGCAGTCTGGCCAATGGCTTGGCAGGTTATTATCAAAAGACGGGAATACGGGCAACGATCCATATTGTTACAAGGCTTGACCGCGACACATCGGGTCTGGTTTTAATTGCAAAGCATCGGCATATCCATCATCTTTTAAGTGAACAACAAAAATCAGGTCAGGTAAAACGGAGATACCAAGCCATAGCTGAAGGCACCGTTGACGGACCTGAAGGAGAGATAGTGGCGCCAATCGGACGAAAGTCGACCAGCATCATTGAACGGGAAGTCAGGGAGGATGGACGGTATGCCCGTACCCTATTTAAGGTATTGGCACACACTGGGTCCCATACATTCCTTAACTTGGAACTCCAAACAGGACGGACACATCAAATCAGGGTACATATGGCGCATATGGGTCACCCGCTGGCTGGTGATGATTTATATGGAGGGAGCAGGAGCAGTATCCCTCGTCAAGCCCTTCATTGTTTTGAATTGAAATTTTTACATCCTTTCACAAAGAAGATGATGTTGTTTCAAGAAGAGTTACCTGAAGATATGACCCGATTGCTCGAGGGAAGTAAGGGCTGGGATTCCTGACGTATAACCGGCTCTCATTGAACTGAATTCAGGATTATGAAAAAAATCGATAGATGCCAAAAAAACTCACCAAGATGGCGAGTTTTTTTGGTTAATCAAAGGACGTCCTGAATTTTTCCGCTATATATGGCATGGTCGAAGGCACCTCTTGAAGATCCATTTCGGGATAACGCACAGCCGTTAGTTTTCCACCGAAGACGCAGCCTGTATCAATATTGTATGTATGATTGACTCGTCTAGCTTCAGGGACTGGCGTATGTCCATACACGATCCAGGTTTCCCCTTTATAGGATTGGGCCCAGTCCTTCCTGACAGGAGACCCATCTGGATGTTTGGAGCCGTTGATATCCCCGTAGAGGACAAAGGTTTTTACCTTACTGCTGTATTGACCAATATAATCACTGCGAATTCCTGCATGGGCAATGATCAATCGCCCATCATCAATGAGATGATAGAGTGGGGACCGTTCATACAGATCCAGGAATTTTTTTCGGATTTTCTTCTGCTCCCGATTGTTTAAATTCTCATATTCAGCTACTGTAGTCTCTAAACCATGTGATATTTGAACTTTATTGCCTGAAAAATACCGATACAATTTATTGCAGTGGTTACCTGGGGCATACCTAGCAATATTTTGGTTAATGACTAATTCATGGACAACCTCGATAACTTGAAGGGAATCTGGGCCGCGATCGGTTAAATCCCCTACAAAGCCGAGAATCCTTCCAGAGGGATGTACTGGAAACCCAGTCTCCCACGTATAGCCCATTTTTTCCGTCAGCTGCCTGAATTCGGCGAAACATCCATGAATGTCCCCTATGATATCGATGTTCATTTGACACACCCTTTGTTTGTTTTGTCTATGTTTATGGTATTAGTATAGTATTATTTAAAAAAATAAAATATAAACGAGGAAATGAAAAAATATATTTTAGGAGGTGTATGGTTATGGAGGAGATGAAGGACCAGGAGCGGGAGAGTAGTCAAATGAATAACGAGCTTTTGCTTGAAGCGCTTAAAACGGAAAATCTGGATCAGTTCCGTACGGAGTTCCTTGAAATGCATCCGTATGATCAGGCTCAATTTTACACAAGCTTGTCAGATGAATTCAGATCCGTCGTTTACACATATTTGTCACCGGAAGAAATGGCGGACCTTTTTGAAAATATAGAAATAGATGAAGAGAATTACGAAAGCCTATTGGCTGAAATGAATCCTTCTTACGCAGCCGCTATGCTTTCCCATATGTATGCGGATGATGCGGCAGACGTCCTGAATGAAATCAATGATGAGCAGGCCGTCAGCTATTTGACCATCATGGATGATGAAGCGGCAAGTGAAATCCAGGAGCTTCTGAACTATGAGGAATCTACGGCAGGAAGTATCATGACGACAGAGTTCATTGCCATTGAAGCAAACGAAACGGCTCGATCAGCCATGCAAATCTTAAAAAGGGAAGCTCCGGAAGCGGAAACGATATATTATGTGTTCGTTACCGATCAGGATAAGAAGCTGCTTGGTGTTTTATCGCTCAGGACATTGATCATAGCTGATGAAGATGCTTTAATTGGTGATTTAATGGATGACAGGGTAGTTTCCGTACCTGTATCCGAAGACCAGGAAGAGGTGGCACGAAAAATAAGGGACTATAACTTCCTTGCCGTGCCGGTCGTCGATTTCCAAAACCATTTGTTAGGGATTATTACGGTTGATGATATCATTGATGTCATGGATGAAGAGGCATCCGATGATTATTCTAAATTGGCAGGTATATCTGATCTTGATCATGTTGATAGAAGTCCCTATTCTGCTGCGAAGAAACGGTTGCCTTGGTTGATCATTCTTTTGTTTTTAGGATTATTGACCGCTAGCCTGATTGGGCGTTTTGAAGAGACACTTAGTCAAAAAGCGATCCTGGCTGTATTCATACCATTGATTGGCGGCATGGCTGGCAATACAGGAACACAAGCATTGGCAGTGGCGGTACGGGGAATTGCAACAGGGGAATTGGAGCAGGAAAGCAAGTGGAAGCTGGTCATGCGTGAGGCGGGGACTGGTCTCATCACTGGCCTGACATGTGGAATAGCCAGCATTTTAATCGTTTATATTTGGCAAAACGATCTAATGCTGGGTTTATTGGTCGGCATATCGATTTTCATAACATTAGTAGTTGCCACACTCGCAGGATCGCTTGTACCGCTCCTCATGCATAAAATGAAAATCGACCCAGCTGTAGCCTCCGGACCATTCATTACAACCATCAATGACATTATCAGCATTCTGATTTATTTCGGATTGGCTACATTATTCATGGGTTATTTACTATAAGCTAAAGAAGGCCTTCTTGGAGAAGCTATATTCCAAGGGGACTTCAGAAAACGGTGTTTTTATCAGAGGAAATTTGATATACTGTCATTAGTAGCAGGTACTAATAACTTGTATTAAAAATAGGAGGTCACATACGATGACTTTTTCATTAGAGGGAAAAACGTTTGTCATAATGGGTGTAGCGAATAAAAGAAGTATTGCATGGGGAGTTGCCCGTTCCTTACATAAAGCAGGTGCAAAGCTGATTTTCACTTACGGAAAAGACCGTACAGAAAAAAGCGTTAGGGAACTATCTTCTACATTGGAAGGGGAGCCCTCCACTATTTTACAATGTGATGTAACGAAAGACGAAAGCATTGAAAAATGTTTTGCGGCGATCAAGGAAGAAACAGATATCATTCATGGCGTGGCACACAGTATCGCATTTGCTAATAAGGAAGAGTTGGACGGTGAGTTCGTCAACACGAGCCGTGAAGGGTTTTTGCTAGCCCATAATATCAGTTCATTCTCTTTAACGGCTGTCGCTAAAGCGGCGAAAGAAATCATGCCGGAAGGTGGAAGCATTGTCACGATGACGTATCTTGGCGGTGAACGGGTCATGCCAAATTATAATGTAATGGGAGTGGCTAAGGCCTCACTTGAAGCCAATGTCCGTTACCTGTCAAGTGATCTTGGCAAAGATAACATTCGGGTGAATGCCATTTCAGCCGGACCAATCCGTACCTTATCCGCTAAAGGTGTTCGTGACTTTAATACAATTTTAAAGAAGATTGAGGAAGAAGCACCGCTCCGTCGTACAACGACTCCTGAAGAAGTAGGGGATACGGCAGTATTTTTATTAAGTGACATGTCCCGTGGAATTACCGGGGAAAATATCCATGTGGATTCTGGTTACCATATAATTGGATGACACTAAAAGAAGGGGGGCCGATATCGGTCCCCTTTTTTATTGATTTTCCACTCTGAGGGTATCTTGAATTGCTACATCCTCAATAGATATCTTTTCACCTTTTTCTCCTTCAAATGTTTTAATTTTCTTCATTAATCCCCATCATAGCCAAGGTTGGTTGATGTCTTTTTTTTAGGGAGCGGCACCATCTCCAGCATAATGAAGGGTGAATTTCATATAAATGATACATAGAGCTGATATTCATTGTTTGGGAGAATCGGCATAAACCAGCTTTCAACCCTATTCGTGAAAAAGAAGGAGGGGCATCATGGACATGAAGAAAGTTGATTTGCCTTGTATTGTTGGAAAACAAACGATACACAAAACGCTGAAGAGACATATTAATTTGAATGAAAAAATTATCAGCACTTCATATACTGCCGAGGAATTGGTGGAGTTATTGTCCCGACTTCCAGCCTTTGCACCTAAGCCTGTTTGTAAGTTCATCATCAATGACCGTACACTATTCGGGAAATTGGAACAAAAGAAAGAATCCAGTTTGTTCATAAGGCATAAATTCGGGAAAAAAGTTGTCCAATATCATATGGAACAGCTGCAGTCTGTGGATATTCTGAAATATTAAGGGGGATTTTCATGTCAGAGAATAATGTCGATAAGGAATCCAAACCACTTTTATATGTCGATCAGGCAAAAATATCTGATCAGCGAGGGAATATGCAAAGTGATTTCCGAACGAAAAAAGATACACCTCAAGACAGCGTTGAGCCGGAACTTCAGGAAGCCGAGCATAAAGAAGAGAAAATCGAAAAAGTCAAACGCGAATTTGGTGTTTATGATGTCATGAAGGAAATTGAAACAGAGATTACGGGTATAAGGAAAATTACCGAACAATATGTCCCTGAGCAAACTCCGGTTGAAAAATTGGAACAGCCTGAACAAGCAGAACAGGAATTCGAAAAGCCAGTTAAGAGAAAAAGGAAAAAGGTTGAAAAAAAAGAATCTACTCGCGACATCATTTCCCGACTCTCCAATCAACAAGGTTTTCCAAAGCCATTATGTGAGGCTGTTATTAACGGAGAAACGCTTCAGTTTCATGTGTTGGGAATGAAGGGGGAATCAGTGAAGATTAAAAGAGGGAACCATATTCGTTTCGTGGGTCTGCCGGATATTATCGATGCTAAAATAATTGAAGAATCCAAATGAAGGGAGCCATATTGAATGTTTCCCCCACCAAATGAGTTCACCTTATTTCTAATATTAGGCTTGGCATCTTTCAGGCTGACACGCTTGATCGTGTTTGATAAAATCATGGAGCCGCTGCGCCGCCCCTTTTTTAAAGAGATAGAGGAAAAGAATGAAGAAGGGGATGTGGAAATATTTTTAATGCCGAAAGAAAAGGGCCTGGTTGGCTGGCTTGGTCAATTGCTAAGCTGTTTTTGGTGCGTGGGTGTCTGGATCAGCCTTTTTCTGGTTTTTCTTTATATCCAACATTGGTTTATAGGCGACGTCCTGATATTAATCCTTGCCGTAGCAGCAATAGGAGCGATCATCGAGGTCATAATCAGCAAAATTATGGACATTTGATTGGAAACAACTTGTCTCTTCATTCATATAGTATGGTATAGATCTTAAAGGAGGAGTCATAAATTGAATCAGAAACCGAATCCATGGGCTTATGCCAAACCGATGAAAAAAGATCAGCCGGTCAAAATCAAGAAAGACTGTGGCTGTAATAATAACAATAAAAATAAAGGATATTGAGTAAAAAAACCTTTCCATTTTGGAAAGGTTTTTTATTTCCTAATCCTACCATTCATAAAAATACCGTTAAACAAGAAAATAACAATAGAACGATAAATTAGGATGTGATTCTATGTTCAGACAAGGAAGATATTTTAAGGGCAGCTGGCTGGTTTTTATAGTTGTTTTGTGTGTTCTTACTGCCTGCAGCAATCAGAATGATGGAAAAACGGAGCATTTAGCAATGATTAAACGTACGAATCCTGAACCGATGGATATCATTAATGGAATGGATGAGAAAGATGAAAAGGGACTGATCTCAAAGGTCAAGGAAACAATTGCTAATGAAGACACCATCTATGACGTGATCGTCGTGAAAAACGGAAAAAAGATTATCGTCGCTTATAAAGTGAAGCACTTACAACGTTTTCATATGAAGAAGATTGAAAAGACTGTGACTGAAAATTTGGAAGAAAAGTTTCCCAAGAATGATTTTATCGTTTCGAGTGATTATAAAATCTTTTTGGAATCTTTAAGATTGAACGAATTACTCAAGAAAAAAGATGTTCCAGAGAAAAAGGCAAGGGAGAAGTTCAAGGAAATTGAAGGACTTCAAAAAGAATTGATTTAGAAAGAGAGGATCAGCACTATGAGCGGCAAGGAGAAAATCACCCCCCAGCAGGATGCATATAAGGAGCTCCAAGGGAAGCATGAAATTAAAAGACCAATATTGAAGAATTGTTTGAAAGCCTTTTTAGTAGGCGGGATTTTCTGCATAGTGGGTCAAGCCATTTCTTATTTCTATATTTATTTTTTCAACTTTACAGAACAGACAGCCGGAGGTCCGACAACTGCTACCATGGTGTTTCTGTCCCTTTTGATGACCGGCTTCGGGTTTTACGACCGCATTGGCCAGTTTGGTGGGGCTGGGAGTGCCGTCCCTGTTACGGGATTCGGTAACGCAGTCATTTCGGCTGCTATCGAACATCGGACAGAAGGTTTTGTACTTGGTGTTGGATCCAATATGTTTAAATTGGCCGGTTCGGTCATTTTATTTGGAGTATTTTCAGCCTTTGTCGTGGCGTTGATTAAAACGATTTATCAAATGATTGGGGGCTAAGGTGTGTTAAAAGGAAAACAAACATGGATGTTCGCCAATAAACCGGTCATTTTGGAAACAGGGGTAACAGGCGGTCCATTTGAGGCAAATGGAGAAATCGCGGGAGATTTCGATATTCTATATGACGATTTGTGGATGGAGCAGGATTCATATGAGAAGGCTCATCGCCATTTGATGGAGAAAGCCGTTGAGCTTGCATTGGAGAAAGGTAAGATCGACAAGGGGCAGGTACAATTTTTCTTGGCGGGTGATTTAATCAATCAGGTGACACCGACAAGTTTTGCAGCCAGAACCAACGGCATTCCATACTTCGGCTTGTTTGGAGCCTGTTCCACGTCAATGGAAGGGCTAGCTCTAGCTGCCTTCATCACCAATTATGGCGGGGCTAACTATGTGTTGACAGGCGCCTCGAGCCATAATGCAGCTGTTGAAAAGCAATTTCGCTATCCAACTGAATATGGAGGGCAAAAACCACCTACAGCTCAATGGACGATAACAGGAGCAGGGGTGGCGCTGGTTGCTCCTAATGGAAGTAAGCAAGGGGAATTTCCCCATATAGTTTCGGCCACTATCGGAAAGGTCATTGACATGGGATTGAAAGATCCTTTCAATATGGGGGGAGCGATGGCCCCGGCCGCCGTCGATACGATTCTTGCCCATTTCAAAGATACTGGTTTGAGCCCGGACGATTATGATTTCATCATTACTGGTGATTTAGGACAAATAGGCAGGGAGACAGCCATGGACTTATTAAAGCAAAAGGGCTGCAATATCAATCAGGAAAAATTCAAGGATTGCGGTTTGATGATTTTTAAAAAGGATCAGCCTGTTTTGGCTGGCGGGAGTGGTGCGGGATGTTCAGCAGTGGTTTTATATGGCCATATACTAAATGAAATGATTCAGGGTAAATATAAAAAAATCCTGCTTGTTGCAACAGGAGCATTATTGTCACCGCTATCCGTCCAGCAAAAAGATTCGATTCCGTGCATTGCCCATGCGGTAGCCATTGAGTATGGGATGAATTCATGAAAAAGGAGAGATTTGGATGTTACCAATGTTTTTTTGGGCCTTTGTCATCGGTGGCTTGATCTGTGTAGTCGGCCAGCTTCTTTTCGATGTTGCTAAGCTGACACCAGCACATACGTTAAGTTTGTTCGTTGTAATAGGAGCTGTTCTTGGCGGGTTTGATTTATATGAACCGCTAGTTGACTTTGCCGGTGCAGGAGCAACCATACCAATCGTTTCCTTTGGGAACTCGCTAGTGAACGGGGCAATGATGGAATCGGAAAAACATGGTCTCGTTGGCGTACTGACAGGAATGTTTGAAATTACGAGTTCCGGTATCTCTGCAGCGATCATCTTTGGATTTATCGGAGCATTAGTATTCAGACCAAAAGGATAAAATAAGCGGAAATTAGGCTGCCTGGACTAGGACATGGCCTATACATATTTGTCCAGACCTACATATGTTATCAGTAAGCTTTAGCGAGAGCGAGGTGATTTAGTATGTTTGGTTATGGTAGCTACGGTTGTTGTGGCGGCAGCGGTTATGGATACGGCGGCGGTTATGGCGGAGGCGGTTCTACTTTCGCGATAATCGTTGTATTGTTTATCCTATTAATCATTGTAGGGGCTTCTTTCTGCTAAGGTAAAAGGAATAGGCAGAAGAAGCCTATTCCTTTTATTTTTATTTGCATGGGCCTAGCACCAATTTTCTGATATTGCCATAGGATAGGTACAGAAAAGGGAGGGGCTTAGGTATGGATAATAACTTTTTTAAAAACATAGAAGGTAAAACGGGCGTAAATATGAAAGATGTATTAGAATTGGCAAACTCTCTACAAGGAGCCAATTTTAAAGATGAAACAACTGTTAGAAACGTCATTAAGCGCGTTTCAAAAATAGCGAATAAACCGGTCAATAAAGAAACGGAAGATAAAATCGTCCATTCCATCGTAGCTGAAGGGAATAAACTGGATTTCGGAACCATTTCCAATATGATAAATAAAAAGTGACAAAGAGGCCTGCTATCGTGCAGGCCTTTTCTAGTTTATCCATCCTTTCCAAGGAGGGATAAACTCATGGTCAAAGCTTCAAGAAACGTGATGGATGGGCGGTTCGTCCGCGTCTAGTTTGCAGGATGGAAAGGTAAAGGTCCTTTTTAGCCCTGGTTGCCGCTACATAGAGCAAGCGCCTTTCCTCTTCAAGAGGAGCCAGTTCCCCTTTTCGGTATGATTCAAGTGCGAAATCATGAGGAATGCTGCCATCGACTGCAGCAAGAACATAAACGGTTTGATATTCAAGCCCTTTTGAACGGTGTATGGTGGTAAGTTGAATCGCATCCTTAAAATGTTTCGATAGCTGTTTTATCTCTTGGACCATTGCAGTCATATGATCGACATGATCAAGGAAAGCGGCGACGGTAGGAAAACGATTTGCTGCCACCTTTAGGTCGCGGATGTCATCGGAACCCTTTTCCAGGTTCGCATCATTTCCGCGTTTTTTTACATATTCCTGATATCCTAAATCTTTCTCGATAATTTCTAACGCAACGAGTGGTGACATATTTTTTAAAGAGCGAATCTGCCCTGGTATCGTTTTTAATTTTCGTTCTTGAAAAGCATGTCCTGTCTTAACAAAAGCAAATGCATCGATAAAATCACAATCCTGCAGTATTGTCTGTGCTTTTAACTCCTGTAATATACTTTGCTTTAAGAATAAGGAGGAAAGGACATCCGAAGCTGCCTTGCTATCATGGGGATACAAACTCAAGCGCATAAAGGCAAGCATGCCGCGAATGACCCTACGCTGATAAAACGAATCCGCATCTTTTTCAATGACAAATGGCAGGTTGGAAGCTGCGAGCCGTTCAAAAATGGCCCTGGACATCGTGTGTGTCCTGTACAAAACTGCAAATTCCCCAGGGTTTGCTCCCTTGGATATTTTTTCTTGGATATCGGATACGATCATCGTTGCTTCCAATTCCTCATCATAAGGATAAAATAATACAGGGGGATTTCCAGAATCATGCTGTGCCCGCATCTTTTTTTCCATCCGGTTCTGGTTACGCTTGATCAAGCGGTTCGCTGTAGCGACAATTTCATGGGAAGAGCGGTAATTCTCAGTCAGCTTTATAACCTGGGATCGAGGGAAATCATGATTAAAATTCAGAATATACTTCGGATCGCTTCCCCGGAATGAATAAATGGATTGATCATCATCTCCAACCGCACATACATTTTTTGATTCAGCAGAGAGTAGTTTTATCAATTCATATTGAACTTTATTGATATCCTGAAACTCATCAACCAAAAAATAGTTAAACCTTTGCTGATATTTCTTTAAAGAATCCGGGTGATTTTTTAAAAATACATAACAGCCCACAAGCATATCATCAAAATCATACTTCCCTGTTTGCTGTTTATATTCTTCATATCTTTTATATAAAAATAAACAGGATTTCTCCCACTCGTCCTTCGGCTGAATATCTTCTGGAAAGGCCAATGAGTTTTTCCAAAGCCCAATTTGTTGAAGGGCTTGATCATATGCAAATTCCTTATCATCAAGTTCCATTTCCCTGCCAGCCTGTTTCAATATCTTTTCTTTTTCCCATTCCCACTTCAAAAGGAAATCCCGCTGCCATTTGGATGGTTCGTGAAAAATCAGGATTTTATAAAAGATGCTATGAAAAGTCCCGCTAACTATTTGCGAAACAAGGGAAGGAGTCATATAGGGATAGCCGAGCAGACGCTGCTGCATTTCCTTTGCAGACTTCGCCGTAAAGGTCACAAGCATGATACTTTTTGGATCAATCTTTTTCACTGTGAGCATATAGGCAGTACGTACCGTTAATACTCGGGTTTTCCCACTGCCGGCTCCTGATAGGACCAGAATTGGTCCATCGATCGTCATTACCGCTTTGAGTTGCTCTGCATCGAGAACAACCCCGGATGAGGATAATTCCTGAAAATATGGTTCCTCTGATTGTGCCAGTGCAGAAGGTTTAGCTGAATATTTCGGATTGCCAGCTATGGGCCGGCTTTTAAGGAAAGGTTCCGTAATGGTTTTTGTTTCCGTAATGGTTCGTGATGTAGGAATCCTAAATCCATTCTGTTCCATATATTCTAATGGCTTGTCCTCATTCATTGGTTCTGAATTTGGCATTTCACAGGGCGCCTGCGATGGGTCACTATGATAAAAATAGGGTGTCTCATGGATTCCAATAAACAATTTCACTGGTTTATGACAAATGATACAAGAAAGCTGATCACGTTTTCCTTTTTCAAAGAGTGTCTGCAGCTCACCAGCTGAAACGGTATGTAAATGTACAATTTCATTGCCAGATTTTGCTTGATTCATATAAATGGATACCTCTAATCTATAAAAATATCGGCAATACTCATCATACCAGAAGATTAGGAAAAAAGAATGCGGAAATTGTGTTTAAATATCGTCCTGGACGGGTATTAAAATGACAACTTAACGATTTAAAGAACGGAGGGATTACTATGGGATACATAGCACCTTTAACACAATTTGATTACATTCAATATGCCAACCGGACGCTCGAAGTTGCAGAGAAAGTAAGAATTGTTGAAGGCACGACACCCATTCAACCTATCCGTTTTGATCAGGTGTTGGAAGAGGAAAAGGGAAGCTTTGAAGGATTCGATCAAGTCCAATATCGTAATCGGGAAAGGACATATGGAGCAGTCACGTATAAAAATCAAAAGGGAATTAGTGAAGAACTAACGGCTGAAATGACAGGAAAAGGTGGGTATTTCAACGAAATTGTCTAGTTCTGCAATGAAAACAAAAGAGGACACACGAAGTGTCCTTTTTGTGATGATTTCTTAGAGAATGTCAATTTCCACGATTAGAGCTAACAATAGTTGCAGTAATAGTTGGATGTTAAGAGCGATTTGTGCATCAGTTGTTGTAATGTCGATATCACGGCTGTTTTCAACAATTGTTTTTTGGCGCGTGATTTGTTTAACATTAGAAGATTGGATTAATTGTTGAGTGATCTTTTCAGCATTATCAGCATCTGCGATGGAAATGCTTACGATGACCGCAATTGCAGCTTGTAGAGCAGCTTGTAGAGAAAGGGCCGCTTTAACATCCGTTGAAGTGATATTTACATTACAAGAATCTTTAATGTAAATAAGTTCTTCAGAAAGCTGAACTTGATTATTATCCTGTCTTGCATCTTGGTCAATCTTTGTGTCGTCTTCACAGAATCCTGACAGGGGATGTCTGGAAGCGGAATCTAGAGCCGACCATGATCTTTCAGAGTCTTCATGTGTGTTACAGTTGCTACGATATACATTTTGGTTCATGTTGTTTTTTCCTCCTTAGGTTTTATTCCCTATTAAAATATGCTTTGATGGATAATCGGGTTGGACGAATAAACCAGTTAATTCGCCTATTTTTTAATACATAGGGAAAGTATTAGTTTGCGGGGGTTGATTAATAAAGAAGCTGGAACTTTAGGAATTAAATGTAAGTGCTACTATGTCTTGGTTTATTATTTCTCGCCAGCAAGTAAGGTTTGATTAGGTGATATGGTGAGTCATTTATCTTTGGAATCCGTGAATTTGTTGTGAATGGTATTTGTAACTGGATTAACATCATGTTCCGTGATGTTCTTTTCTTGGTTTATGATTTTCTGTGATTGCTCTTGTAAATAGCGAACGGTTTCTTTTAAGTTGTTTTTCTCTTTTTCAGTTAGATCGACATTCCCCTTTTTGAAACCATGTTTTCTCATAGTCCTTGAAACCAGCAATTCCATTAGTCTTTTTTGAGACTCCTCCAGGTTAAATTCATTGTTACCCATAAAATTTTCCCTCCTTCTTGCTTTCTATATATAGACTATGTATTTTTGCGGAGATTGCCATTGAACGGATATGTTTTTTTTATAAAATGATAATTTAAGATCATGAACGAACAAAAAAACGCTGTCCAATCAGAAGACTGAAAGGACAGCGTTTTTATATCATAAAATGGTTTTCTTCATCGTTTTATGTGGAATGCCAGCATCCAGAAATTCGTCGGAAACGATCTCATATCCTAATTTCGAATAAAAAGGAATCGCATGTACCTGGGCATCAAGCTTCAATTGAGGTACTTCCTGCTGGATTGCGTATTCTTCGATAGCGTTCATGATCATGGCACCGGCACCATTCTTTCGGCCCGATGACAGTACACAAATGCGCTGGACTTTACCAATGTTGTCGATGACCCTGAAGCGGCCGGCACCGATTGGCTGTTCCTGCTCATCATATAAAACGAAATGTGTAGACTCTTCTTCATATTCATCGATCTCTTCTTCAAGAGGGACATTTTGCTCTTGGACGAATACTTTTTTTCTAATCAAATAAGCATTTTCAAGCTCTTGGCTGTTCTCTGCAATTTTTACAAACACGAAATCATTCAGCTCCTAATCTAAATGTTTCATAAACGGTCCATGCCCCATCTTCAAGCTGATACAGCAAGTGAACGCGTTTCACCTCTTCTTCATGGCTAACGTCAAGCATGCTCAATTGGCCTAAAACATCAGAATGCTCATTATCGGATAAATCTTGAGCGATGGTAATATGCGGGACAAATGCATGTTCATTTTCACTTTTCATAAATTCCTCATTGTTAAGTGCATCATGCAGCTCTTGAAGCCCTTCGGATAAATCAACTTTGAAATAAATAGTATTGCTTACGGGTTGGAAAGACTTCGCTTTCGTTACGTTCATCGTAAAAGGCTTGCACTTGTTAGCAATGTCTTTTAATTGTTCAGCGATCGTCGAAATTTCCATATCCGTCGCTTCGAACGTTGGTTTAAGCGTTAGATGCGGTGGAATGAAAGCATATTTAGTATCATACCGTTTTCGATAGGAGTTAGCTAAATCTTGAAGTTTTTTTGAAGGGAAAATTGCAACACCATATTTCATAAATAAAACCTCCTGATATTTTTAAATTTTTGTATTATAGTTGGACGTGTTTTTCTTGAAACCATCTTAAAGGGAGGATTTCGAGTAAGTTAGAACATTTCCAATAGTGCTCTCTTTAAATCTGCCTGCCAATATTTCCAGGTATGATTACCTTCAAATTCTTCATAGAAGCATGGAAATCCTTTTTGGTTTAGTAACTTATGCAATTCCCTGTTGGGTTCTATGAAGTTTGCCTTGTTGCCATCCGTGGTCGGAACATCCGTTTCCCCAGTCCCGATCACATGGTAAAGTTCGAGGAGATGCGGATCCTCAAAATTACGTACAGCATCCATTACGGCTTCATTGGCAAGTGGCGACTGCATGATGCATTTCCCGAATGTATGGGGGTATTGCAGGGCGGCCAATAAAGAAACTGTACCACCAAGAGAGTCACCGATCAAAGTTCGACCATGTCCCATTTGATAGGTTGGAAATTCATCATCTAAAAACGGGACAAGTTCATGGGCAAGAAAACGTATGTATGCAATGTGCTGTTCCCCGTCCGGATGATATTTGCGCCTGCGGTCAAAGCGGTCTTTATAGGGAATTCCGACAATGATGATATTCTCGATCTCATCGTTTCCTAACAGTTCATCGGCTACGCGACCAATTCGGCCCATTTGAAAATAATCACGGCCATCTTGAGCAATCACAAGCGAATATTTATACAATGGCGAAAAATTAGCAGGCAAGTAAACAAGTAGTTCCAATTCTTCTGCTAAAGCTTCGCTTTTAAACATGTACTCTTTAATTGTGCCTTTGCGTAAACTCATTCTCCCGCACCTCGATGATAATTAATAATGAAAAACAACTTACTTGATTATTTTAGCATAGCCTTGCGACTTTTTCCCGTGACAAGAAGTTAGAATAGAAAATTTTCATTATATTTTCTAAAAATTTAAATTATAAGGTGTTATAATACAAGGATATAGAAAAATAATACAATAAAAGAGGTGGCGAATAAAATGGCAGATGTACAGGTACACAGCAGGGAAGTAACAAAGGCGGCTAAACGATCATTAATAGAACGTGGTGTCAGTGTGGAAGCAATTGCAAAAATCGTTTATGAATTGCAGTTCCCGTATAAAGCTGATCTTAAGCTTGAGGAATGCATCCACAGCGTTGAGCGTGTCCTGTTGAAAAGGGAAATTCAACATGCCATTTTAGTCGGTGTGGAGCTGGATAAACTGGCAGAGCAAAAAAAGCTATCAGAACCCCTGCAATCGATTGTTGAATCTGATGAAGGTTTATTCGGAGTGGATGAAACGATTGCCTTTGGTGCAGTGCTCGGTTACGGAAGCATTGCTGTAACGACCTTTGGCCATTTGGACAAAAATAAAATAGGCGTCATTCACGAACTTGATAAGAAACAAGAAGGAATCGTGCATACCTTCCTGGATGATATCGTTGCAAGTATTGCCGCGAGTGCCGCCTCAAGGTTAGCTCATCGTCTGAGAGATGAAGAAGAATCATTAACTGAACAGGAAAAGGACATTCAGGAAGAAGAAGAGTTAATCGGTTGAATCTTAATAAACAATTTTCATCCAGACCTATCAAACCTGGCCTTAATGAGGCGGGCAGAAAGGATATTGGCCATTTTAAATGTCCGTTTTGTCTGCCTTAGAAAACAGAATGCGTGAATATGGCCTGGATAAACTTCAAGCACCTGGATTTTCCGCTGCGTAATCTTTCCTTGTTCGGAGAGATAGATTATTTCCAATGGAGCGTTTTCTTCCATATGTTTGCGAAGTATATATTTCATTCCTTGTCACTCCTTTGCTGACTTGCTTGCTATATTATATGCGAACATACGTTTTTTATGCAAGGGAAAAGGGAACGTCGGTTCTGGTTTTTAAGTGAGGTAAAAAAAAAAGATAAAATTAAAACTTTTTTAATATAACTCGTTGACTTTTTAACAAAAAAACTTATAATAAATTATGTACTTAAGTAATTTACCAGCCAGTCTTACATACGACTTGTTAGCTCAGTGGGAGAGCACTTCCTTGACAGGGAAGGGGTCGTGGGTTCGAATCCCTCACAGGTCATCCGAACGGCGGAAGCATTGTTAAACAATGTTTTTGCCGTTTTTTATTTTAAATCACGACTGTATTATGATGGGGTCAAGTTAAACACCATGGAATGCCAACAAACCACTTCACGCTAAAATATGTGAGGTGTTTTTTTATGCTTTTAAAAATTTGGAATTCAAGTGTTTCATGAAGATCGTCAATTTAAAAATCTTACCGAAAGTATTTAATGCTAGTCACAGGTCATCAACAGCCAAAGGCTTAAATCCATGATATAACAGGGATTTTGGCCCATTTTCTGTTTTCGTTTCCATCCATTTTTCCTGTGTGTTCATGCTTTGCACAAAGTTGCTCAGAAACTGCATATGACGGTGAATCGTTCGTTGCATGACGTTAGCCTCTTTGATACACTATGCAGAAGTACATTTCACTTTGATTGCTAGGATTAAAATCGAAAGACATTAATAAGATGTATGAACTTTACATAAATCATGGTCCTTGTAAGCTGTGGGGTGCTCCAATCGAGACCTGAAAAGGGGAGCGGATTATCCTGTTACTACAGTTGCTTTAGACTTTTGAAAGAAGTAACGAAGTTCAGTTTAACCTGATATATAGGGGAATAAAGGGACAAAATACAATACAATATAATATTGTTTATAAGAAAAAATCATATGTTCCCTCATACAGCAGGAGTTGTATGGGGGCTTGTATTTTATCAAGAATTTTCTGTTTAGATGACTATACAGTAATAAAATAAGGAGGAAGAAATGAACAATTATAAATTGACGATTCAATATGATGGCGGGCGCTATAAGGGCTGGCAACGACTCGGTAATAGTGATGATACCATTCAAGGGAAAATAGAAAATGTATTAACGGAAATGGTAGGGGAAAAAATTGAAATCATCGGATGCAGCAGAACAGATGCAGGTGTACATGCTCTTGCTCAAATTGCCAATTTTAAGATCGGAGAAAATCTGACTGAATCTGAAATCATGAACTATTTGAATAGATATTTACCCCAAGATATCAGCGTTGTGGATGTTACATTAGTTCCTGATCGTTTTCATGCCCGTTATAATGCTAAGGATAAAACCTATCTGTATAAGATCTGGAACGAGCAATATACAAATCCTTTCATGCGAAAGTACAGTATGCATGTTGAGGAAAAGCTGAATATCACAAAAATGAAAAGAGCATGTCAATATTTTATAGGTGAACATGATTTTACTTCTTTTTCTAATGCAAAGTCTAAGAAAAAATCCATGGTGCGTGAAATATATTTTATTGATATAGAAGAAAATGCCGGCTTCATCCAAATTACAGTGCGAGGTGATGGATTTCTTTATAATATGGTCAGAAAAATTGTCGGAACGTTGATAGAAGTTGGGTTGGGTGAAATAGATGCTGAAAATATACCAAGTATTTTAGAGTCAAAAGAAAGAATCCAGACGGGTCGTATGGCGGAGGCAGCTGGGTTGTACTTGGTAAAGGTTGATTTTTAGACCAAATATTGATGTATCGCCTAATGCATTGTTTAAATCATCACCGATATCCCATAGGGTCTCAAAACACTTTGGACTAGTTGCAAGAAATAGGGAAGAATGGTAAAGGGGAAATAACGAAAGAAGGGGAGATTTCCATGAGGTTAGAAGGAAAGAAAATTATCAGTCTTGTGCACCACGATTTTGAAGATTTAGAGCTCTGGTATCCGATCTTACGATTGAAAGAAGAGGGAGCGATTGTTCACCTCGCTGGAGAAAAGGCGAATGAAACGTACATTGGAAAATATGGTGTACCAGCCGTATCTGATTATGAGTATGGCAGTATTAAAGCTGAAGAATATGATGCCATTCTTGTACCAGGCGGTTGGGCACCTGACAAAATTCGTCGGTTTCCTGAAGTGATATCACTTATCCAAAGCATGGAAGAAAATAAAAAACCCATCGGGCAAATTTGTCACGCTGGTTGGGTGTTGATTTCTGCTAAAATTTTACATGGGAAGAATGTAACGAGTACACCTGGCATTAAAGATGATATGGAAAATGCGGGGGCAACTTGGATAGATAAGCCCGTCGTAGTAGATGGAAACCTTGTATCAAGCAGACGCCCGCCTGATCTACCGGATTATTTAAGGGAATTGATTAACGTGATTGAAAAGCGTTAAAACATAATAGCGTGAAAAAGTGGTTTTTCCTTCTGGAAAAACCACTTTTAATTATTCCTATTTCCAATTACCAAATGCGAAATATGAAATTAAAAAGGAGTATCTTCACTCATTTAATGCAGTAACCAGTTTGATTTCTATGAAGGGGTCCCTATTCGAATTCCTCACGGGTCATCCGAACGGCGAAAGCATTGCTGTTCTTCCCGTTTTTTATTTTGTCATTTTAGAAATCTTTACCTTCTGAATGCAAAGCACAAAGACTGCATAGAAACTCCATGTGAGGGTCAATTTGTCTTAGAGTCTTTAGGTTTAATGATGTTATTTGAAACAAAGGATTATTATCTAAATTGATCCTTAATCAAATCAATATACAAATTTCCTTTTGTCCCTACGACGGCATATGAGATGTCAAAAACAGAAAGGTTTCTTTTTTTTAGTTCAGCCATTAACCATTCGTCATCGTAGTTGTGTTTCGATAAGTTTTCGTATAAGATCTTCCCATCATAAACCAGCTCTAACGGTATAGAACCTGCTGAGGCCAGTAGAGGTAAATCCTGCTTGGTGGTATTTTGGTATTGTTTTTTTTTTAATACAGAGAGGGAGCCATTTATCTCTAGAATTGCGCACTCCACTTCTTCTATGTTGAAGATATCTTTTCCCCGCAATGCCTGTTTAAGAGAATCCAGTGAGTACCCCATTCGCTCCATTGACTCTTCGAGAATTTGTCCTTTTTGAATTAAGGTAGCAGGTTCTCCAGCAATCCATTTCCCGAAGCGTGGATTTCGAACCGCTAGCAGATTCAGCATAAAAACGACGGTACCCATTATGATAATTGCAATGATAAAATACAGGAATTTAATTTTAATATTAAAGGCTAGATTTCCTGCAATTGTCCCCATCGTAATTGAAGCGATATAAAGGTGATAGGTCCTCTGGGCAATCGTCTGTTTACCGAGCAGCTGTACAAATACCCATAATAAAATAAACGCGGTAAAGGTTCGAAAGATGATTTCAACAGATTCTGACATGACTATTTCTCCCTTACAAAAATCCCGACAGTTCGTTTGTGATAGCATGTTCATACAGCAAGCCCTTTATTCTGTAATTAGTAAGAAGAAAGATACCGTCTTTAGATGGGAAACCCATTTGACATAAATTGATAGATTTATTCAACGGGTGTGATAGATGAAGAAGAATTAATCATAATTATGAAACGTACTTCCTTTTAAACCAAGCCTTCAAGATAAGTTAAATCTCCGGAAGCAGGTAGCTCGTTACTTGCTTCTTTTCGCTTTGAAAAATCCATGGATATGTTTACTTAGTATTGATTAAGAACATTTTTCGAATAATAGCATCAAAATACTTTTTTGCACGGGGGTATGGTTTGAGTAATATTCGGGAAATATTCATTGACGATTTAAAAAGCATTTATAAAAATTTCTTCGTTTGTATCGTTGTTGTGTTCCTTATGTTCATTCCGTCCATTTATGCGTGGTTTAATATTGTCGCATCCTGGGACCCGTATGCAAATACGGAAGGAATCCTTGTCGGTGTTTCTAATAGTGATAAAGGTGCGGATATAAATGGCGAAGCGGTGAACATAGGGAAGGAAGTAATAGAGGGGTTAAAAGGGAATAAAGATTTGGGCTGGAGATTCACAACGGAAAAAGAAGCGATAGCAAAGGTGGAAAAGGGGGATTATTACGCATCCATCATCATTCCAGAGAATTTTTCCGAGCATATTGCGACAATCATGACCGATGACCCTGTGAAAGCGGAGATTGATTACTATGTTAATGAAAAAATCAATTCCGTTGCTCCTAAAATTACGGCAGCGGGGGCCAACAGCATTGTGGATAATGTGAGCAAAAGCTTTATCAAATCAGCTAGTGGGAGTATCCTTGCAATCTTTAATGAACTGGGAATCACCTTGCAAAATGAGTTGCCGACGATTCAAAAAATGAAGAATATGGTGTATTTATTAGAGGCTGAACTGCCTGAGCTTGAACAAAATATCAAAACCGTTCAAACACATGTTAAAAAGGCTGAAGATATCATTAAGGTGGTAAATGATGGTCTGGATTCCATAGAAGGGATAACATCGCAGAAAGACAAATTGGTTTCAGACGTTTCCAGTTATGTAGATTCAACAAAGCAGGCATTTGAAGGACTCAATCCACTCTTGAAAAATGATATTGCGAATATCAGGAGCTTTAATGAATCCACTTTAGTGCTGGCGAACCGGTTAACGGGTCAGGATTTGCCTGGCAATGAGTCGGATCAGTTAATGGAACAAGGGATAACGAGGATAAATAAAGAGTTGTACCTTTTGGATAGTATGTATAATTTATTGGTGAGAGTCAATCAATTTAGTGAGAAAAGCTTGCTTCAGCCGGAAATACAGCTAGTGGAGGATTTGCGGGATAATGCTTCGAACCAACTTCACGCACTGAATAACCGATCCTTCGGCAATCTTATCGAACTTGGCGAGAACACTGATCAAGTCTTGGCAAGATTCCAGGATGTCTATTTAAAGGAAACAGCGCCAAAATTCAATGAAATATGGAATGAAACGGAATCAATATTGAATAAAGTCAGGGTTACGATGGAAGAGGGGACCAAGGTCATTCCAGAAGTGAAGACGCTTTTGGATGAGACCAATCGAACGTTGGAAACACGTTCAGGGGATATCGATAAGTTACAGAAAAAGTTCCCGGAAATCGAAACGAAAATAAAGGCCTTGGCTTCTAAAATGAGAGAAATCGATAAGTCTTATAATATGGAAGAAGTGATTGATTTCCTAAGGAATGATATTGAACAAGAAAGTGAATTTTTTTCAGAACCAGTGCTGCTCAATAAACATAGTCTCTTTCCGATTCCAAACTATGGATCAGCCATGTCTCCTTTCTTTACGGCACTATCCCTTTGGGTGGGTGGTACAATATTGATCTCCATGCTTAGCGTGGGTGTTTCTCAAAAAAATTACAGTCCGTATCAAATTTATATCGGTAGGTATCTTATATTCTTCATAATTGGGTTAATGCAGGCACTTAGTGTGTCCATAGGGAATATTCTACTGATCGATGTGTACGTAGCGGATAAATTTGAGTACATCCTGTTTTCTGTCTTGATAAGCACAGTATTTACACTTATTGTCTACACCTTCGTTTCAGTTCTTGGAAATGTTGGAAAAGGGATTAGTGTCGTCTTGATGGTCCTTCAAATTTCAAGTTCAGGAGGCACATTTCCCATTCAAGTTACGCCTCCCTTTTTTCAACATATCAACCCCTTCCTGCCATTCACCTATGCCGTTGGTTTACTTCGTGAATCTGTTGGGGGAATAACCTGGAGCGTTGCTGGTAGGGATATTTTCATCTTGTTTCTCTATATAATGATCACGCTCATCTTAGGAATCATTTTGAAAAAGCCCTTGCATGCAAGGACACAAAGGATGAAGGATAAATTGTATGGAAGCAGGATTTTTTAAGTTCTCTGAATGGGCTGGGAACTTCGTTTACCCTTATTTGAAACGAAACTGGATACTTGAAATTAGCCTGAACCCTTAGAAAGGGCTCAGGTTTTTTTATTTTGGTGCATGGAAGTTGTCCAAATGGTTGTTTTGTGCAAGTTTGGAATATTTATAAATAAAATGACAGTTAAATAGAAAGATACCGATAAATTAGAATTTTTGCATTTTTATAGTTGACAAAAACCATTGGATTAATCATTATTAAGAAATAATGTTTAGTAAATCGATGCGATATAAAAGTGGGGTGACTTTATGTATTTAACAATAGATGGCATTGAAAAAAGTTTTTCGAATGAAAAGAAAGAAAGCATAAAGGTGCTCGATGAGATTAACATAGAAGTCGAGAAAGGAAGCTTCGTTTCAATCGTCGGACCTTCAGGATGTGGCAAATCGACACTTCTTTATCTAATTGCCGGCCTTGATAAGGCTGATAAAGGAGAAATACGTGTAGCTGGAAAAAAGGTGATGAAGCCAGGTCCGGAACGGGTCGTAGTGTTTCAGGAGGCCGGGTTATTTCCTTGGTTGACGGTACTTGAAAATGTTACATACGGATTGAAGTTAAAGAAAATTCCCAAAGAAGAGGCTAAATCCAAGGCATTGGACATTTTAAAAATGGTTCACCTCAGCCGTTATGTTGACTCCTATCCACATCAACTTTCGGGGGGCATGAAACAGAGGGTAGCCATCGCAAGAGCGCTGGTGATGGAACCGGATATCCTGTTGATGGATGAGCCATTTTCTGCGCTGGATGAGCAAACGAGGATGGTCTTGCATAAAGAGCTACTCGAAATTTGGAGAAAAACTAAGGTGACAATCTTCTTCGTTACCCATAATATTCGTGAGGCTGTTCAGCTTTCCGAAAAAATTATCGTCTTTGCAACCCGTCCAGGGAAAATTAAAGAGACGATTTCCGTCCCTTCCATGAAAGATGGGGTTATGCCGGATAGTGTAACTTTGCATACTGAACAAAGGGTTCTATCGATCTTGCAGGAGGAAATTGAAAAAGTGCTGAAGGAGGAAATGGGGAATGATTACAGCTTTAAGACGAATCATATTCATCGCGATGATAGCGGGGATATGGGAAGTCACATCTAGACTTTCAAGTCTTCCGGATTTCATGTTCCCAAGCCTGACGCAGGTTTTGGAAACTCTGTTTAATGGACTGGTGAGCGGACAAATAACCGAAGCCATCGGAAAAAGCCTTGGCCGTATCCTGATCGGCTTTACGATTGCCATTATAGTAGGTCTAATATTAGGATATTTCATTTGGCGCTTTAAACTGGTGGAAGATACTCTAGGATTCGTCGTGACGGCCTTACAGTCCATCCCGAGTATCGTTTGGTTCCCTCTAGCGATCATTTGGTTTGGATTGAATGATTTTTCAATTCTCTTTATCGTCACGATCGGTGCAACTTGGACGATGACTGTTAATGCAACCAGTGGATTCCGGAATGTGCCCCAATTGTATCAGAGGGTTGCCAAAACATATGGATCGACCGGGTTTCATTTTCTTCGCACCGTGATTTTACCGGCATCCGTCCCACAAATAATATCCGGTCTGCGAATTGCATGGGCATTTTCCTGGCGTGCATTGATGGCTGGTGAATTACTTGGCGGGGGAGGCGGTCTTGGACAATTGCTGGAAATGGGCAGATCACTGGGACAAATGGATTTGGTCATCTCCGTAATGATCATTATCGCAATCATCGGTACAATCGTGGATAATGTTGTCTTCTCTCGCCTGGAACGTAATGTTCAACTGAAGTGGGGCGTGAATCAACGGTAGTTTAATAGGATAATAGTTAAAAAGGAGAGAAAAATATGCTGAAAAAATCATTTTTTTCCCTTATTATGTCCGTATTGTTAATCGGAATAGTAAGCGGATGCACGCAATCCACCAGTAATGAAGAAGGAGAAGGCTCGGGGAAAAAAACTGTGAAAATTGGATATTTTCCTAACTTAACTCACAGTGCAACTATCATTGCACTTGAAAAAGGCTTTTTTGAAGAAGAGTTCGGTAAAGATGTCAAGATTGAAACCAAGACAGTGGCCAATGGCGGTTTATTCATGGAAGCAATGGCTACAAACGCCATTGATGTCGGAACGGTTGGTCCTGGTCCATTGCTTAACTTTTACGTAAAAAACCCTGAATACCACCTGATCTCTGGAGCTGTTAATGGCGGTGCCGTTCTTGTAGCTAGCGAGGGCAGCAAGGTTACTGATTTAAAGGATTTGGACGGTAAAAAGGTAGCGATTCCCGTCATTGGGAGCACACAGGATGTCATGCTTAGGAAAGCCCTTCAAGATGTTGACTTAAAACCGACTACAAATGGGGGGACAGTTGAGCTGTATGCATCAGCACCTGCTGACACAACTGCTCTTTTTGTCCAAAAATCAGTCGATGCAGCAGCTACCCAGGAACCATGGGGGTATGTATTGGAAAACCAGGCAAAAGGAAAGTTAGTGCTTGATTGGGATCAATTTGCATGGGGGAAAGATTCACCAAATACGGTAGTGGCTGCGAGCCAGAAGTTCTTGGATAAAAAGGGGCGCGCCGCTTCCTATTTGAAAGCTCACGAAAAAGCAGTGGATTTTATTCAAAACAATCCTGAAGAAAGCCAAGAACTTGTCATTAAGCATTTGAAGGAACTGACAGGAAAAGAATTAAGTAAAGAAGAAGTGGCTTCAGCATTTTCACGCCTGGAAGTGACCACTGAAGTTAATGAGCAAGTCATTCAGGAAATGGCTGACATAAGCAAAGAAGCTGGTTATATCCCAAGCAGTGATATAAAAGGTATGATCGATCTATCAACTCTTGAAGAAGTATCCAAGTAAATTGAAACAAGAAGCGCCTCAGCCATCCAGGCTTTGGCGCTTTTTTGGTAATCCGGTATAGGCCGGATTACTCTGTTATATGTCGAATTAATCCGTATTAATGAACCTGGATATAATCCTAAATAAACACGGCAGCAAATTGATTGCTGTCATAATATGAAGTCATGCACCTGTTAAAGACAGACTTGATCCAATGCTTGAATAACATGATCAACCTCTTCCCAGGAATGGATGGTAGCTCCTGAAGCCAGTGAATGTCCCCCTCCATTGAATTGACGTGCGACTGAAGCGATGGGAATATTTCGTGAACGAATCCTGACACGGATTTCAGAAGGATATTCTATGAAAAAAGCCCAGATTTTATTTCCTCTGACACCTGATAGCGTATTAACTAAATTCGAAGCTTCGATTCGGTCTACACCATACATATTTAACAAATCCTCCGTAATAATGAAGTAAGCCACCCCTTTATCGGTTACCTTGAAGCTCATGAGAATGTCCTTTTGAAGTCTGGAAGCGTTTTTCGGCTTTATATTAAGGCAGTTATGGATTCTTTCTGGCTGAATATTAAAAGTTCTTAAGTGCGAAACCAATTTTAATGTCCTAGGAGTGGTATTCCCATTCATGAAATTCCCTGTATCACCAAGTATTCCTGCATAAAATGATTTAGCTGCCTCTTTATTCATGATAAAGCCTTCTGGAAATAGCAAAAATAAATCAACAAGCATTTCACTTGCAGAGCTATAGGACGGATCGACCCAAGAAAGGTCACCGAATTGTTCATATTCGGGGTGGTGGTCAATTTTGATCAGCATCTCCCCATGATCATAGCGGGAATCACTTATCCGTGAAATGTTGGCAGTATCACAAACAATCACCAAGGCCCCATTGTATTTGTTATCGGAAATGGCATCCATTTCACCAATGAATAGGAGCTTTTCCACTTCCTCGCCTACCACAAAGACTTCTTTAGACGGGTAGGACTGCTTCAATAGTTTCTTTAAGCCAATTTGTGAGCCCAATGCATCCGGGTCCGGATTAACATGACGATGAATGATAATTGTGGGGTATTTCTTGATGGCTTCGACTATTTCTTTCTTTATATTTTCCATTTTGCCATCTCCCTTTGAATCTTTAAATGCCTTCTAAATAGGTTTGTTTTATCATATAGAGTTTGAGTATCTTAATCATCACATGTCACCTCTGTAAAGGCAATTTAAACACCCTGAAAATGAATATGGTGAGATTTTAGAGCCCACGATAAAGGTTACTCTAAAAAAGTTCCTTTAAAAGAATTGTTCAGTGTGAAAGAAAACCGTAAAGCCTTATTCCTTTTAATCGGGATATACGGATTCTGGAATTTAGTAGCTGGAGTAATGGGGTACTTTATGCCATATATATATGAAACAGTAGGTGGCCTCACCGCTACACAAGCTAAATTATTACAAGGTACACTATGGTTATTGACTGTTGTCTCCACCTATTTTGTATTTATTAAATTAGGAGATAAAGTAAACAGAAAGGTTCTATTTGGGATTGGAGCTGCAATGGGAATCGTTGCTTGGCTCATCCTAACGTTTGGAGGAATGGGCTGGACGGAACTGCTGTTGTTTGTTTTGCTTCGGGGAACCGCAGCAGGCTTTGGGGCACAATCATTTTATGCCTTATGGTCAAGTGAGCTGTTTCACACGAAGTATCGTGCAAAAGCTCAAGGTGTCATGTTTTCGATTGCCCGCATTGGTGTAGGGCTATTCTCTCTAGTTATTGCCTTATTAATCACGACATTAGGGTTCAAGGTCGCTGGTTTGATTATGATTGCATTCCTAATCATCCATTTAGTCATTGGTCTTACCATGTACCGGAAACTCGAGGGAAGTCTCTTAAAGAAATCCAAAAAGAACGTTATGGCGCATAACCATATAGTGTAAATTTTTGCTTTTTAAACATAAAGGATCCCAAGATTACAAGAGCAACGATTAAAGGGCTTTAAAAATTATGATCGACCAATAAACAAAATTATTGCAAAATTCAAACAATGGTTCTATACTTAATTTACCAAACCGATGACAACAAGTTACCTTGTTGCATGGCCGGCTTGTCATAAATCTGGAATTTATAAAAATTGACTTGGTTCACTTGATCTTCCTTTGCAGGAAGACAGTGCGTGGATAAGGGTCAGTGAAACGTTCAATGTAATGACATTGTTTGTTTTACTGGCTCTTTTTTGTGTATCCCGACAGTTTGAAAGGGGTGATGGTATGAATGGAGCTTTGGAAGGAGTCAGGATTATCGATGTGTCCCGTGTTTTGGCGGGTCCGTTTTGTTCAATGATTCTCGGTGATTTGGGTGCGGATGTAATTAAAATCGAGCATCATGAATCAGGTGATGAAACGAGAGGGTGGGGTCCGCCATTCGCGCAAGGAGAAAGCGCTTACTATTTATGTGCAAACCGAAATAAGCAAAGCATGACCTTGAATTTAAAGTCGGAACAAGGGAAAGAGATATTCCGGAAGTTGGTGTCTTCAGGGGATATAGTGATTCAAAACTTCAAGACGGGTACATTGGAAAAACTGGGGTTAGGTTATGAGGATTTTAAGGAATGCAACCCCAAACTGATCATGGCCTCGATTACGGGATTTGGTTTAACCGGACCATATAAAGATTTGCCTGGCTATGATTATATCATTCAAGCGATGAGTGGTTTGATGAGCATCACAGGAGAAAAAGATGGGAGCCCCGTGAAGGTCGGAGTGGCCATAGCTGACATATTGACTGGCTTGTATACATGCATTGGCATTTTATCCGCTTTACATCATAGGGATAAAGCGGGGGAAGGACAGGAAATTGATATTTCGTTAATGGATTGTCAGGTTTCTTCATTGGTGAATGTCGCCAGCAACTATTTATTCAATGGTTTGACCCCTGAACGCATGGGAAACCAACATCCCAATATTGTTCCATACCAAACGTTCCGAACACGCGATGGGGAGCTTGTAGTGGCTGTAGGCAATGATGATCAGTTCAGGAGATTCTCAACCGTTATTGGCAGACCTGATTTAGCGGAGCTAGAACAGTATAAGCATAATGAAAAACGATTGCTGAACAAGGAAAAATTAATACCAATACTAGAGGATTCATTGAAAGCAAAGACAAAAAAAGAGTGGAAAATGCTGTTTGATGATGCAGGGATACCAAATGGTCCGATTAATGATATCGCAGAGATGTTCGAGGATCCACAGATCATCGAAAGAGGCATGATGGTGAAAATGGAACATCCCACAATCGAAAATCTTAGAGTGACGGGATCGCCCTTGAACCTTTCAAAAACACCGGTCACGATGAGAAAGCACCCGCCGCTGTATGGGGAACATACCGATGCCGTTTTGGCTGAAATTGGATATAGTCCGGACCAAATAATCAAATTCAAGCAAAATAAAATTATTTAGGAGGAATTTTGATGATGAATTTCGAATTAACAGAAGAGCAGCAAAGCGTGAAGAAAGTGGTAAGGAAATTTGTGGATAAGGAAATTATCCCATATATTCAAGAGTGGGATAGGCAAGGGGAATTTCAACCACATATTTTAAAAAGGTTAGCGGAATTGCAGTTAATGGGCGTTTGTATCCCCGAAGAGTATGGTGGAGTCGGAATGGATTATAATACCCTGGCCATCGTTTGTGAAGAGCTGGAGCGAGGCGATACGGCTTATCGAACAGCAGTTTCTGTACATACGGGGTTGAATAGCATGACCCTGCTGCAATGGGGGACGGAAGAACAAAAACAGAAATATTTAGTTCCGCAAGCAAAAGGGACCAAGATTGGCGCTTTTGGGCTGACTGAACCGAATGCAGGGTCTGACGTAGCGGCGATGAAATCAACGGCAAAACGTGTTGGGGACCATTATATCTTGAATGGATCAAAAACTTGGATTTCGCTCTGTGATTATGCAGATCATTTCCTCATTTTCGCCAAGACTGATCATGATGCTGGCTCAAGGGGAATTACCGCATTTATTGTGGAACGGACTTTTGAGGGAGTGGAGTCGAAGGCCATTAAAGGAAAATTGGGAATTCGTGCGGGGAATACAGGCGAAGTCTTTTTAACGGATGTTAAAGTCCCGGTGGAGAATAGGCTTGGTGAAGAAGGTGAGGGCTTTAAAATTTCCATGTCGGCATTGGACAGCGGCCGGTTTACAGTGGCAGCAGGTGCTGTAGGATTAATTGAAGCAAGCCTTGAAGCAAGCTTGAAGTATTGCCATGAACGAAGTACATTCGGAAAAGAGATTGGCAGGCATCAGCTCGTTCAACAGATGATTGCCAAGATGACCGCAAATTTAGAGATTTCCAGATTGCTGGTATTTAAAGCGGGTACATTAAAAAACCAAGGAAAAAGGAATACGAAGGAAACATCACTTGCCAAGTGGATTTCATGTAATGCTGCTAACGAAGCAGCCAATGATGCTGTTCAAATTCATGGTGCATATGGGTACTCGGATGAATATCCAGTCGAACGTTTTCTACGGAATTCAAAAGCTCCGGTCATTTACGAAGGCACCCGTGAGATTCATACAGTAATGCAAGGTGAATATGCACTTGGCTACAGACAAGATAAAGAGCTTCGTAAGCAATTGCCTGCATGGCCCTTCGAGCAGGTTTCCGTACATTAATTATAGATAGAGGAGATCAGATGATGAACACATACTTTATTGCAGGGCATGCAAAGCTTCCACAAGGGATGGCAGCGAGAAATATATATGATTCCATCACCATCACGGTAGAACTTGACTTTAAATATGGTGTAATAGTCGAGGCTTCCTGTACACTTGCTACAGAACATGGCAGGGAATTCATTCGTAAACTGCTGCGCGGTTATTGCCTGAAAGATGGTATCGAAGAATTGATTGATCGTGTGCAAATGCATTATCGTGGAAAGGCTGGTCAGGCCATTCAAGCAGGGCTGAAGGATGTGTATGCACAGTTCGAATTGGTCTCCGTCAAATAAGTGCAACTGGAAGGATCCTACCTTAAGTTTGAGGGTAGGGTCCTTTTTTATAGATTTGGGTACATGGCAAATAAATGATGGAGCTGTGGATTTAATGGAAATATTAGTTGAGCTGATTTTAACCTGCTGCTGGTTTGGCTTTAACAGGATTATGCTAGAGTTGGTCTAACAGTTGTAGGTAAGTTTGATATTTTAGATCAATTGGCTAGTGTTTCTCAATCGTTAGCAAAATTAATTGAACAGTAAATTATCATTAAATGAAATGTTCCAAGAAGAACTTAATTTATTTGTACGATAATAATATTTCCGATACTAATTTGTCCACTGTCATTATAAATGGCAGTGTTTTTTATTGTTTAAGGAACGGGACATTTTAATGGATATAACGATCGTGATAATTTTAAAAACACAAAACTCGCCCCTTTACGACGAGTTTGTGTTTTTTATAGAAATTGGACTTTAAAGTAAAGCTTAATATCCAGTAAAAAAATATTAGTTGTACATTAAAACGGAACCATGAAACTAGAAGCACCTTTTCCGTTTATTGCGATTGTTATTGCAGCAAAGCCAACTGCAGTGGTTGGAGGAACACCGGTTTCTGTTGGAGCGCCTTTGTCTGCTGCATATGGAACACCGGTTTCTGCTAGTGCGCCTTTGCGTACTGCAAGTGGACCTCCTCCTGCTAGTGCGCCTTTGCGTGCGGCAAGTGGACCTCCTCCTGCTAGTGCGTCTTTGCGTGCTGCAAGTGGACCTTCTCCTGCTAGTGCAACGTTTAGTGCTTCTGCGGCGGGAAGTTCGCCTATTATTGTTGTTTTTACGTGAAGAACGGCCTTTTGAACATGGGTCATTATGCATGAAATCGCTTAACCCGAAGGAATTGGCTCTTTCCACCGCATTTTGTATATTGCGAATGATGTCAGACATATTTATATATCCCCCTTTCTATACGTTAAACTATGCCCTTGTACGTAATATGCCAGAGATAATAGCACAATTTTTAATAAAAATTTGTTTTTGGTGACACCCATCGCTTTTTTTCATAATTTAATATGAAAGTGAAAGGGAAGTGAAGGGTTATATGAATTCTGACAAGAAGCTGCCTGTGTACCAGCTTTTTATTCCACCAGTTAATTTAATGGAACTTCGCAGAGATATATGGTGCAATGATCCTTTACCAGCAAAGTTAACACTTAACAGAAAAAAACTGGATATTGATATTGTTTACCGTGGCTCACATATCCGCGGTTTTCGCAAAAAATCCTATAATGTAGTCTTTTATAAACCTAATACTTATAAGAATGTCAAGGAAGTTCATTTAAATGCTGAATATAAGGATAAATCTTTACTAAGAAATAAATTATCTTTAGACTTTTTTGCGGATATTGGGACCTTATCGCCGAAATCCCAGTTCGTTTTCCTGAATCTGAACGGGAAGGAAGAAGGAATATACCTAGAATTGGAATCAGTGGATGAATATTTTTTGAAGAATAGGGATCTCCCTAAGGGATCGATTTTCTATGCCGTGGATGGTGATGCCAATTTCTCATTGATGAGCGATTTGGATAAAGGAATCAAAAAATCATTGGAGATGGGATATCAAAAAAAATGCGGGACAGGAAAGGATGAATTACATTTACAAGAGTTGATCATTCAAATCAACACAATTTCAAGGGTGGATTTTGAAAAGGAAATCGTAAAATATGTCGATGTGGAAAAGTATCTGCGCTGGCTGGCCGGAGTCATATTCACGCAAAACTATGATGGGTTTGTCCATAACTATGCCTTGTATCGAAATGGAGATTCAGGACTCTTTGAAATAATCCCATGGGATTATGATGCGACATGGGGCAGGGATGTTAATGGGAAAGTGATGGAAGAGGATTATGTGGGAATCGAGGGATTCAACACATTGACTGCTAGAATCCTTGATGTTAGGGCATTTCGTGTTCGATACCAGAGTCTTCTAAAGAAGATTTTGAGTAATCGGTTTAACGTTGGGTATATGAAACCTATCATTCAGGAAATGCATGATAAAATAAGACCTTATGTTCCAAAAGACCCGTATATTAAGGGGGAAAAAGAAAAATTTGATAATGAGCCCGAATTTATCCTGAAATTCATTGAGGCCCGTGCAAAGTATATAAATAGCCGGCTGGTTAAATTGGATTAATAATTTTCTGATGGAAAATGGAAAAAACAGCAGGAGTGCTGAAAGAAAATCACTCCTGCTGTTTTTTCTGCACGATTCCATTTGCTTTTCTATACTATTACAGCTATGTTTGATAGAAAGATATAATCTAAAGTAAATGAAGGATGGGAATGGATTGACTAATCATAGCCGTAAACCGGCATATATATATACCTTTACATGCACCCCTGACGAACGCGAATTATCTAAAATGGAGATGCGCTCGTTCTTTGGCTTTGAGACTTCAGGAAATATTTTAAAAAGTGATATAGAAATTGAACCGAGCAGAAGTCCTTTTATGAAAGGGCGGGTAGATGTCATGTTTGAAGGGGAAAACATATCCGAAATTGTTGAGCTAGTGAAGGATATTCAATTGCCGGATTCGACGTTCAAAGTATTATTCGTAAAAATTAATGATCTGACTAAAGAAGCAAAAATAGATTATGAGGGACAGCGTGAAATTGAACGTGAAATTGGCTGGCACATTCAGGGGAATGCCGATGTACGTAATCCTGATCAGGTCTATGGAATCGTGCCCCTGGGTGGCCGTTGGTATTTTGGGAAATATGTCAAACCTGAGTCTGTTTGGTTACATCATATGAAGAAGCCGCGTGAATATTCAACTGCACTTAGCACAAGAGTGGCGAGAGCCATTGCCAACATAGCCGTTCCACATCCTGATGGAGTGAGGGCCATTGATCCATGCTGCGGAATTGGAACGGTATTGGTAGAGGCACTATCAATGGGGATAAATATTGTTGGCCGAGATATCAACCCACTTGTTACTGACGGTTCTAGAGAGAATATTGCCTATTTCGGACTCGAAGGTGATGTAACTACAGGTCCGATTTCAGAGGTCACCAGTAAATATGATGTAGCGATTATCGATATGCCTTACAATTTGTATACGCATGCAACGCCGGAGGATCAGCTATCGATCCTTAAACATGCCAGGAGCTTTGCTGACAAGGTCGTCGTCGTAACGATTGACACGATGGATCATATGATTGAAGAAGCAGGATTTGAAATTGCTGATCGCTGTGTAGCCAGGAAGGGTATTTTTTCCAGACAGGTAGTCGTGTGTCTATAAATTTCCCTGGGAAGATGAAAAGGCTGAAATCCTTAATGGGTTTCAGCTTTTTTTGATGTCATTTAGCTTGATAATGAACTACATTTTCGATGAGTTTCTTCCTGACCTTCCCCTGATATTCCAAGTAATCCAAATGGCCGATGATTTCAGACATGACGAGTGGGAATTCTGATATATACTTTTGTTTGTAAAATTCCTTTGCCAGTTCATTGCCTGTAGAAATTCCAGATTCTATCAAGGCCAGGATTTTTTGTGATTTTCTCTCGATGCTATTGAGTCTTTTTTCAATCAATGGACCAGGATGTTCAATGATGTTACCATGACCAGGAAAGATGAGATTCACCTGTAATGCTAAACATCGCTTTAATGATTCGATATGATCCAAAAGTGTCAGCATTCTATTGCCGTTTTCATCAGGTTCGATCAAGGCGTTGCTTGAAATATGTTCAATCAATAAATCACCGGCAAGAAGCCGTTTCCCTTTTTGGTCAAGAAAAGCGATTTGATCCGGGGCATGCCCGGGAAATTCAATCACTTCAAAATTCAGCCATTGTTTTTCGGTGATTTCGATGATGTCACAATTCAGTTTTTGATCCTTATTATTATCAACCGCGTTGAATAGGTAAGCTACTTGTTTATCTCCAAGTTCACCACAGCCCATTTCAAGGTATAGCTGCTTATAAAATTCAATTCTCATACTTAAGAATTCAGGGTCCCGTTTTAAACGGGGAACGGATTTAGAATGGGCATATACGGGAATCGGATGGAGTCCGGTAATCCGGTTGACCAAACCAACATGGTCCCCATGGTGATGGGTTAACAAAATTTCCGTGATATCCTCAACGGTAAATCCATTGTCCTTTAAAGTTTGCTGCAGTGCATCCCAGCAAACGTCATCATTCATACCAGCATCGACTAATGTTAAAGATTCATCCTGTTTAACTAAATAAAAGTTTATACTTTTTAAAGATAGAGCGCTTGGAGCTATAATTGGATAAATTTCAAATTTTGCATTAGTTTTCATGAACATCCCATTTCCTCCTGAATCGAGATAAATTTCATCTAAATTGCGATATACCTAAATAATGAAAGAATAGATTTAAAGGGTTTACTCTATGATTAGTTGAATGAAATGAAACTGTCAAGCGGAAGCTTTCAGGCAAACGAGAATTTAATGGTAATAATAATTGGGAATGAATGGTCTATTCATCTAATTTATTTTAAAATTGAATAAACAAGATGATTATTTAGCCAATATTCTTGAAATGGATTGTTGTATCTGAATATGAAATGAACACTGAATGTGTAACGCGTTCTATGAAATGAAACGGTATGGGAGGTTATGGTTTGAAGCCTAAAATTTATATTACAAGGAAATTGCCGGAACAAATCATCGATGGACTTAGTGGGAATTATGATGTCAGGATGTGGGACCAAGAGGATATACCGGTCCCTAGGAAAGTCCTTGAAGAAGAAATGAAAGAAGTCGAGGGGCTGCTTTGCTTGTTGACGGAACAAATCGATGAGTCACTGATTGAAAAGGCGGCAAATCTGAAAATCATCGCGAATATGGCAGTAGGTCATAATAATATTGATGTTCAAAGTGCAACTAAACGGGGCATCATGGTAACGAACACACCGGGGGTCTTAACGGAAACAACAGCCGATTTAACCTTCGGATTGCTGCTTGCAACGGCAAGGAGGCTGATGGAGGCAGAAGACTATTTAAGGAGTGGGAGATGGGAAACGTGGTCGCCAATGCAGCTGACCGGACAAGATGTACATGGTGCAACGCTGGGTATCATCGGGTTAGGGAGGATTGGGGAAGCCCTTGCCAAAAGAGCAAAGGGATTTGATATGAACTTAGTTTATTATAATCGAAGCCGAAAATATGGTCAGGAAAAGGAATTGGGAATCGAATACCAACCCCTTGAAAAATTGCTCCAAATCTCGGATTTCGTTTGTGTCATGCTGCCGCTCACACCGGAGACCGCTTATATGATCGGTAAGGAGCAGCTGGATTTAATGAAAGGGACGGCTGTGCTCATAAATACCGCAAGAGGCGGGATTATCGATGAAAAAGCGTTATATCAGGCGCTGAAAAACCGAGAGATTTGGGCGGCTGGATTGGATGTATTTGAAGAAGAACCCGTTCCCGTGGATCACCCTCTGCTAACATTGCCCAATGTGGTTACATTACCGCATATCGGGAGTGCAAGTATTGCCACAAGATTGAAAATGGCAACTCTTGCTGTTCAAAACTTGAAGGAAGGATTATCTGGTGATACTCCCCGTAATTTAATTTTGTTGAATAAATCAAGATGACCCTAAGATGGGGTTCGGAAGGCCTCATCCCGCATTCCTTTCACGATTTTGTCGAGGGAATATTATTACCCTGATTGGAAGACGGGACTTCGTTACACTCATGATTTTTTATATGGGATTAAAATTGAAAATTCACTGGGTTGAAGAAATTTGCGACAATCCTGCCGAATAATTGGCTAGCCAATTATTCGGCAGGATTGATTGCGGCGAGGAGGCTTGGCAGAGAGTCGGCGGATTGAAAACACTGGAACGTTTTCTTGAGGGTTTGTAAAATTGGAACGTTGCCTCCAGGCACTCGCTTTCCCCCGGGCGGTCCGGGAGCCTCCTCGGCGCTATTTGCGCATGTAGGGTCTCCCTTGGACTTAGCTTTCCCGCAGGAGTCTCGTACCTTCCGTTCCACTCAGCTGGAATGTTTTTTGGAAAAGACTGTAGGCAAACTCGCTTTCTTCGAATTTGTCCACAGTCTGAAATGACTCCAAAATGGGGTCATTTTTTAATGGGGATATTTCAATATGTGGGGAATTATTTGGACCATTAATAGTTTTCCTAGGCTCGTAGTATCGAAATCAATTATATTTCCTGATATATGATTAGTTCTTTTCAGTATAAAGATATGTAAGATATGTTTCAGAGGTTTGAAGTATAAGTGTAGCAAACACATTGAACTTAATGAGTGGTGAAAGGAAGAATCCAATTCAAGGCAAGCATACTTATCGTAAATTGTTCGGATTTTTTGTAAACTAAAGAAATCCGGGTTTTATTTAGGAAAACAATTAGTTTGAAAGTAGGGTAATAATGATTGAAATGAAGGAAACGATATCATCAGGCAACGAAATGACCAAATCCAAAAGGCTGTTGATGGCGCTTATGCTGGGGTCTTTTGCTGCGATTGGACCACTGTCACTTGATATGTATTTACCGGGTCTCCCGACACTGGCAGAGGATTTGAAAAGCAGTACGTCTTTAGCCCAGCTGAGTTTGACTGCCTGCTTGTTAGGATTAGCTTTAGGCCAAATTTATTTAGGGCCGCTAAGTGATGCAAAGGGAAGACGGACACCGTTAATCATATCATTATCCATTTATTGCATTTCATCTCTGTTATGTGCTTTTGCTCCATCCATAGAATTGCTTTTATTATTACGTTTTATCCAGGGTATTGCGGGAGCTGGAGGCATAGTCATTTCAAGGGCCATAGTTCGTGACCTTTTTTCAGGAACGGAACTGACCAAATTCTTCTCCATGTTAATGCTGGTAAATGGAGCGGCACCGATTTTGGCTCCAGTTTTTGGCGGTCAGCTTTTGCAGTTCACTTCTTGGCGGGGAGTTTTCATTGTCATTTCAGTATTAGGTATCCTTATGGTTGCGGCTGCATTTTTTGGGATAAAAGAAACTTTATCGCCTAATCTCAGGAGTGCCGGTGGAATAAACGATACAATCAAGACTTTTGGGAATTTATTGAAGGACCGAGTGTTCATGGGCTATGCTTTTTCACAAGGGTTCATTAGTGCCGCCATGTTCGCTTATATTTCCGGATCGCCTTTTGTTCTCCAGAATATTTATGGGGTTTCCCCACAGACATTCAGCCTGATTTTTGCAATAAACGGAATTGGGATCATCATTGCTTCCCAAATTTCCGGAAAGCTGGCAGGGAAGGTTAAAGAAGAAAAACTGCTTCAGATAGGACTATGTCTTGCTTTGTTTGGAGGAATATTCCTTCTTGCCTCAGTCCTTCTCGAAATCGGGTTGACAGGAATCTTGGTCGCTTTATTCCTCTCCGTTTCCAGCGTCGGTATTGTCGGTACAACGAGTTTTTCTTTAGCGATGCAAAATCAGAAAAAAACTGCAGGCAGTGCTTCGGCTTTAATTGGACTGCTTCCTTTTATATTAGGATCAGTAATGGCACCGCTCGTGGGCTTAGGCTCAGGTAAGTCCTCCTTGCCGATGGGAATTGTGATGGTAAGTTGTCATGTCATTGCCATGTTCGCTTATTTGATTCTTGCCCGTCGCGGGTTAAGGCGAGTTGCTTAAAAAGGAAAAAGCTGAAATCCTGAAGTGGGATTTCGGCTTTTTCTTTTAATGGGTTTATTTAAAGTCTTAAGAATGAATCATAATAGTGATTCTGCTCCATCGATATAAACTTCCGTGCCCGTAACATGGGAGGACATGTCTGATGCTAGGAACAATACGAGATCACCAGCTTGTTCGGTAGTCCCCGCTTTCTTCGCTAGGGGCTGAGAGCCTTCTGGATATTCAATGGGAATCCTGATTTTTTTTAGGTTTTCATCTTCTGGGAAGGTGTTATCATGAATATTCGTATCGATGGAGCCGGGACAAATGGTATTTACCCTGATTTTATATTTTGCCAATTCGAGTGCAGCCATTTTACCAAAAGCGACTTGGCCAGCTTTGGATGAACTATAGGCGGAAAAACCAAAATTCTTGAAATATCGGTTTCCATTTATGGAGCTGTTAATAACGATGCTGCCACCCGTTTCCTTCATATAGGGAATGGCGTATTTAATGGTGAGAAAGGTGCCTTTGAGGTTGATGGTATGAGTCTGATCCCAATCTTCTGGCTTAATATCTTCTATAGGGGCGATCACTCCGTTGATGCCTGCGTTTGCGAATACAAAATCAATTTTCCCAAAATGGTCATAGGCGACCTTGTAGGCATGTTCAACTTGCTCAGCCTTGGAAACATCCGTTTTAATGATTAAAGCCTCTCGGCCCAGGTTTTCCACTTCCGCCTTCACCTTTTCGGCATTTTCGACTGTACGGTCAAAAAAGATGATGTTCGCACCGTTTTCAGCTAATTTCAGTGCTGCACCCCGGCCAATTCCCGATCCTCCACCGGTAATGATGGCAACTTTGTTTTTCATTAAATCTGTCATAAACTTCACACGCTCCTTTTAAGTTTTTCTTTCCCGTTTAGGGAGTATGTAGAAACATCATGGCAGTGGTAATATAGAAAAATTATAAACGAATATTGCCTGAAAAATCCAATTTAAACCATTGACAGTGTTCATTATACTTTGTTTTTCAGTGAAATGTCTGTATATTGAGGACATGATAAGTTAGATTGAAAGGGGATAGGATGTTGATACGATTAGGGGTAATAGGTACAAATTGGATCACGGAGCGATTTTTGGAGGCTGCAAAGCATGTAGAGGATTTATCGTTAACCGCCGTGTATTCACGTACAGAAGAGAAAGCCAAGGAGTTTGCCAATAAGTACGATGTACATACGATTTTTACAAATTTAGAAGAAATGGCGGCCAGCGATGATATCGACGCTGTATATATAGCCAGCCCTAACTCTCATCATTGCAGGCAAGCCGTGTTATTTTTACAAAATAAAAAACATGTATTATGTGAAAAGCCAATGGCCTCAAATGCGGCAGAAGTAAAGGAAATGATTGAGGCTGCAAAACAAAATGAAGTGCTATTGATGGAAGCGATGAAATCAACCATCATGCCGAATTTCGAAAGTATAAAGGGGAATCTGGATAAAATCGGGAAGATACGACGTTTTTCAGGAAGCTTTTGTCAATATTCATCACGTTTTGATGCGTATAAACAAGGTACTGTGCTGAATGCATTCAATCCTGAATTCTCCAGTGGTTCTTTAATGGATTTAGGGATTTACGTCCTCTATCCACTTGTTGTACTATTCGGTAAACCTAATAAGGTGCAGGCATCAGGAACAATGCTTGAATCAGGAGTTGATGGACAGGGGACGATCTTGCTTTCCTATGATGAAATGGAGGCAGTCGTCATGTTTTCCAAGATTACTGAATCCAATTTGCCAACGGAAATTCAAGGTGAGCTTGGAAGCATCCTCATTCAGAAAATTTCTGGACCTCAAGCTGTGGATATTCAGTATCGGGATGGAACCACTGAAAATATTTCGGCTAAACAGGATATGCATACGATGTATTATGAAGCGAAAGAATTTGTTGAATTGATAAAGCAGGGGAAAAAGGAATCGGATATAAATTCATATTCGAATTCACTGTTGACTATGGAAATCATGGATGAAGCAAGAAAGCAAATCGGCGTCGTCTTTCCTTCAGACCGATTATAAGCACCTAATTGGACATGGCCAAGCAAGGAAGGGTATAAATGGATGTTACTGATGCCCCTTAATTGGGTAGAATTCAGTACATGGAAATTTTTATTGTTGGAGGAATGGACATGAATTGTAAAATTAATCGTAATGCAGCAAAAGTCTTACAAAAAATGCTGAGCACTGAAGAAGCCGAAGGGAAAATGATTCGTGTATATATCACCCATATGCATGGCGATCATGCCCATTATGAGATGAAACTAGATACACCTACAGAGCATGATGAAATCGTCAAAACAGATAAAGATATCGATATTTTGCTTGATTCTCGTGAGGAATTTCTGGATGGTGTCTGGATTAAATATTTTTATGTACCTGAAGAAGGCTTTGAAATCACGAACCCTTCCAAGGAGCCGCACGGACACCATCACCATTAAGATTAAAGGGGGAGGATTGGCATGAATCAAAAATACGAAAAGATCTTTCAACCATATAAATTTCCATCAGGGGTAGAAGTGAAAAATCGTATCATGATGGCACCTATGACCACTTATTCTTCGGATGATCACGGGTTTGTAACCGATGATGAACTGGCCTATTACGCTGAACGCTCGGCAGGTGTAGGTGCGGTTGTCACGGCATGTGCTTATGTATCTGCTGGAGGAAAGGGATTCCCAGGTCAATTAAGTGCAGATGACGATTCATTTATCCCATCTTTGAGAAAATTAGCGGAAACGATACAGTCTAACGGGTCAAAAGCGATATTGCAAATATATCATGGAGGCCGCCAAAGTCCGCCGGAATTATTGCCAGATAACCAACCTGTTTCTGCAAGTGCCATTGCTTCCAGCGAGGAAGCACCGGTACCGCGGGAAATGAGTGAAGATGAAATTCAAGGCGTAATCAAGGAATTTGGAGAAGCAACAAGAAGGGCCGTCGAAGCGGGATTTGATGGTGTGGAAATCCATGGTGCCAATACGTATTTGCTTCAACAATTCTTCTCGCCGCACTCGAACCGTCGGACGGATAACTGGGGAGGAACTCTGGGAAAACGATTGATTTTCCCGCTTACCATTGTGAATGAAGTAGAGAAATCGGTTGCTGAGCATGCGGAAAAGCCATTTATCATTGGTTACCGAATTTCTCCTGAAGAAGGCAGCGATCCTGGAATCACTTTAGATGATACGATCCAGTTTGTTGATAGATTAGCAAATCAAAACCTCGATTATCTACATATATCGGTAGGTCACTTCTGGAATGGATCATTCCGTGAGAGTGATAGGACAAAGTCGCGCATCGTTAAAATTTACGACAAAGTAGGGAATCGTATTCCGGTTGTCGGTGTAGGATCCCTGCATACACCCGATGAAGTTGCAGAAGCTATGGAAACGGGTGTCCCATTTATCGCACTTGGCCGTGAACTTCTTATGGAACCGCATTGGATTGAAAAAATCAGGTCTGGAAAAGAAGGGGAAATACGGACGACCCTTTCGAAAAAAGATCAGGATGAACTTGTCATTCCAGATCCGCTTTGGGAAAAGTTGATTCATATAAAAGGTTGGCTCCCCGTTGTGGAGTGATGAGTCAACATCTTGAATAATATGTAACCCGTCCTCTTTTTATTGGAGGGCGGGATTTTGTTTGATGTCCATAAAAGCTAAAAGAGGTCCATAACTAAAAAAACCTGCATTTGTTATTTAACAATAATAAATGCAGGTTTTTTTATGAAGTAATATAACTTAGGGTTACTCGTGAAAATGGCATGTTTAAGAAAAAAGCAGAATTCCTACCCGTTTAAAAGGCTTCAAAACCCTTTTAGGAAGACATTATGAATTTGAATAATTATATTAAGAAATAATTCAAACTTCAGCTACGGAATTTTGGATAATGTTTTCAGTCGGAATGATGGTATGCGGTATCTGATCTTGATTACCCTTTATCTTTGTAAAGAGAACCTGTATAGCTATATCCCCTAATTTTTTCACGGGGATTTCTTTACAAGTCAAAGAGGGAGAGAGAAATGGATGTAAATTTGAATTACTGTAGCCTACGATGGATAGGTCTTTTGGTATGGAGATTCCATTTTCTGCTGCCATCTTATAAATACTCATCACCTTAAGATCATCAGTTGCAAAAACAGCTGTAGGCCGGTTATCTCCCAATAGTTGTTTTGCTGATTGATGTGCGGCATCAATTGTATACCCACTGTTGATGATCCATTCATTCTTTAGTGGGAGCCCATTGTTCTTAATGCATGATTTATATCCTTCCAAGCGATCGATGGAAACATGATAATCGAGTGGAGAATGTAAGCAGGCGATATCACGATGTCCTTTATCAATCAAATACTGCGTCAAATCATAACTGTCCTTGTAGTTATTCGTGTCAACGGAAAAAACGTTTTTGTAATGACCTTCGACCTTTCCAATGACTACTATAGGGATATTAAATGGATCTATTTGTTGAAAGAAGTTCTCATTTGCTGGTGAACTTAGCATTATGATCCCTTTTATTAATTTCTCTTTTATTTTCCTTATGCACTTTTGAAGTTCATCCTGACTGTTTTTCGCAGTCTGTAATATGACATCGAAGTTTTCGTCTTCAGCATTGGTTGATATTGTATGAATGATTTCTGAGAAAAATGGGTTATTTTCGGTAGTCTTGGCAGAACGCGATAGTACCATGATCGCATCAAATCCGGAGGAAAGGGCCCGGGCTAATTTACTAGGTTGATAATTTAATTGTTCAATTGCTTTTAACACGCGCTCTCGCGATTCAACAGAGATGTTGCTTTGATTGTTTAGCACGCGTGATACGGTGGATTTTGAAACCATTGCAACACGGGCAATATCGTAGATAGTGTGTCCCAATAAAATTCTCCTCCTCCTAGTATGTTATCTGTATGATTATTTCCGAATATTAATAGGTTTTGTAAGTACCATTGAAAAAAATGAATCCTTACTGGTTGGTTTATTTTTTTATAGATTGATTTTATTTATTAATAATAAGAGCGGTTTCATAGGGTAAATTATATTGATGAATCATGATAGTGGCAATAGAAATTTTAAAAGTAGTAGGCAATCTTGCAGAGAAAGCCATTTTTGGACCCCATATAAAATTAGGTAAACCCTCTAAAATAAAAGCGTGGTTCCCCATTTGGGTTCTTGTTGACAGAGAACGCTTACTGTATTATATTTTGTTTGTGGGAGCGGTTCCACGGAAAAGTATTTAACTATTAATTTATATGGAAACGGTTCCAAGAAGGGGGCGTATATGGAATATATTAAACAGAGATTATCCGTAATTTATGGAGAATCGGATACACAAAAGATTTGGACTGACCTAAAAGGTAAACTTGTAAAAGCAAAAGAAACACCCTATAAAAAAAGAAAACAAAGATGGGATGAAAAAGATATTGTCTTGATTACGTATTCTGATCAATTTCAGGAGGAAGGCAAGCCTACACTGGCGACTTTTGAGAAGGTATTTGATCGTTATTTAGCAGACAAATTTGAAATCGTTCATCTTCTGCCTTTTTATCCATATTCGTCGGATGATGGTTTTTCGGTAGTGGATTATAAGAAGGTCAATCCAATTGCAGGAGATTGGGAAGATATTGAAAAACTATCGAAAAAAACGAGAATCATGTTTGATTATGTGTGCAACCATATCTCAGCAAAAAGTGATTGGTTTAAAGAGTACATAAACGGGAATCCTGAATATTCCGGCTTTTTCACGGAGATGGATCCCAATGTAGATTTAAGTTCAGTAACAAGACCAAGATCCACACCTGTCCTCACCAGGTTTAAAATGGATGATGGATCGGAAAAGCATGTTTGGACGACGTTTAGTGAAGACCAAATTGATTTGAATTTCAAAAACCCAAAAGTTTTATTGAGAATGATTGATGTTCTATTATTTTATATTGAGCGAGGTGCGGAATATATTAGGCTAGATGCGGTAGGGTTCATGTGGAAAGAAGTCGGAGGGACTTGTATCCACCTTGAAAAAACGCACCAAATCATAAAATTGTTCCGTGATATTGTTGAGGAAGTCGCTAAAGGAACTGTCATCATCACTGAAACGAATGTACCTCATAAAGATAATATTTCATATTTCGGCAATGGAAGCGATGAGGCACATATGGTTTATCAGTTCCCTTTACCGCCGCTTGTGCTTTACTCCATTAATCGCGGAGATGGGAGCGCTCTCACAGAGTGGGCAAGAAATCTACAGCCAGCAGGGGATAATACAACATTCTTTAATTTCCTTGCTTCACACGACGGTATTGGATTGAATCCTATTCGCGGTATTATCTCAGAGGAAGAAATTCTTGATCTGGTAACGGACCTGAAAAGGGAAGGCGCAAAAGTTAACTACAAAAAAAATCCAGATGGCACGGAAAGTCCATATGAAATCAATGTGACGTACTTGGACGCGTTAAATAAACTGTCGGATGATGATGAGTTAAAGGTGAAAAGGTTTTTAGCGGCACACTCCATTTTATTATCACTTCAGGGAGTGCCAGCAGTTTATATCCAGAGTATATTAGGATCTAGTAATGATTATGAAGGTGTAGCTAAAACAGGAATGAACCGTTCAATTAACCGCCAAAAGTATAGCTTGGATAAAATTGAAACAGAACTGGAAAAATCAGGTTCTTTACGAAGCAAGATATATATAGAGTTAACGAACATTATCAAAATTAGAAAAGCAGAAGCATTATTTCATCCAGATGTGCCTATGGAAATTTTGGATAAAGGTGAAAAATTATTTGCACTCAAAAGAGGAAATGATCCCCAAAATAGTCTATTCATTATTCACAATTTTGCAAATGAACCTGTAGATTGCCAGGCTTCAGGCAATTTTGTAAATGTAATAACGGGGGATAAAATGGCTCTCGAAGGTACCATTACACTAAATCCCTATCAATTCCTTTGGTTGAAATCAATTTAACTAGGAGGCAGAAAGATGAAATTCAAAATCCTAATTTTGGTATTTATCTTAGTTTTAAGCATGACTTTATCAGCATGTGGTGGGAACGAAAAGGCAGGAGAAGAGGCAAAAACAACAATTGAGTTCATGCATTCCTCTGTAGAGCAAGAGCGTCTAGCCGTCGTCAACAAGCTGGTAAAAAAGTTTGAGAAAGAAAATCCCACTATTAAAATCAAGCAAGTTCCAGTTCAAGAAGATTCATATAATACAAAAATTATCACTTTAGCTAGTGCTGGGAAACTTCCTGCGGTACTTGAAGTTGGGCAAGATTATGCCAAAGTCATGGATAAAGAACAACTTATCGACAAAGAGGCAGTTAGTAATACCCTTGATAAAGCTGGTAAAAAAGACTTCTATGATGGTGCCTTAAAATTAGTAACACCAGAAGATGGGAAAGGGCACACTGGTATCCCTATCAGCGGCTGGGTTCAAGGCATTTGGTTTAATAAAGAAATGCTGGCATCCAAAGGATTCGAAGAGCCGAAAACCTGGGATGATGTAATGTCGATCGCAAAGGCATTTACTGACAGCGGCAATAAAAAGTACGGTATTGGTTTGCCGACTGTTGAAGGCGGATTTTCAGAGCAGGCATTCTCACAATTTGCTCTATCAAACAATGCGAATGTTCTTGATGGCAAAGGGCAGTTGGATTTTAATAAAAAGGCGATGAAAGAAGCGCTAACTTATTATAAAGAATTGGCCCAATATACGATGCCTGGTTCAAATGATACCACTGAGGTGAAAGATGCATTCATGAATGGCACAACACCAATGGCGGTATATTCAACTTATATCCTTCCTTCTGTATATGAAGAAGGCGATGCAGAAAATATAGGGTTTGCAATTCCGGAGCAAAAAACAAAAGCGGTGTTTGGAACGGTTTCTGCAATCACGATCTCTTCTGGATTGGATGATCCTCAAAAAGAAGCAGCACAGGAATTCACAACGTTTTTGTCCAGGCCAGAAAATATGACCGAGTGGGTATTAATGTCACCAGGCGGTGCACAACCAGTTAGTAAAGCGGTTACAGAAAATGCTGCATATCAGGCAAATGAAGTAGTAAAGTCCTTCGGAGACTTATCAACCGAAATCGCCGCATCATTTAATGAAATCCAAGTGTTTGGTTTGGTCGGTGAAAAAAACTACGTGAAAATGGGAGTGATATCGAGTTCAGGCTCTATTTCCAAATTGGTAAATGATATAACAGTCGGAGGAAAAAGCGTTGATATGGAAGTTAAAAACGCTGAACAGAAAATGAAAGATGTCTTAAAAAAATAAGGCATAAGTGAAGGTGATTAAGGCCCTCTATTTTTAGAAATAAGTCCAAGGTCTACGCCTAACAATAAAGTTAGAAAATCCCTTATTGGTTTGTACAATTTAAAAATGTGATTATTTAGGGGGATCAAAAAATGGAAAAAAGAGGGAAATCAGATTTGGGATTGGCAGTGGTGCTACTTTTCCCAAGTGTCTTTTTAGTGCTTTTGCTGGTTGCATACCCAATGATATCTAACATAAAGATCAGCTTTTTTGATCTTCCAATTAACCCAAGGCTAAGTGCAACCTTTGTCGGGTTACAAAATTATACAGAAATACTGACGGATATCGAATTTTTAAAATCATTGGGAACTACACTTTTATACATGATTTTAGCGGTGGCGGGGAGTACAGCCTTGGGATTGGTTGTGGCAATCTTTTTTAACCGTCCATTCAAATTCCGTAAGGCTGCCCGTTCATTAATTATTCTGTCCTATGTAACCCCTTCAATTTCTTTGGTTTTTGCTTGGAAATACATGTTCAATAATGGCTATGGTGTCGTAAATTATTTAGGAGTTGACGTGTTTCATTTATTTGAAAAGGCACCTCTCTGGTTTGATAATCCTGTTAGCAGCTTCATTCTAGTCGTTCTTTTTGCAATATGGAGATACTTTCCTTATGCGTTCATCTCATTCCTGGCGATATTGCAGACAGTGGATAAAAGTTTATATGAGGCGGCAGAAATTGATGGGGCTTCCACCTGGGAAAAGTTCAAAAATGTTACCATCCCGGCAATTATGCCTGTGCTGATAACAATTATAACGCTACGTTCCATCTGGTTGTTCTATATGTTCACAGATGTATATCTGTTAACAAACAAAGTGAATATTATTGGGATTTACCTATATGAAACGGCATTTGCTTTTAATGATCTCGGTAAAGCCGCATCCATCTCTGTAATTCTTTTTATTATTCTTTCTATCGTTATAATAGCATCAAGAAAGCGGGTGAAATTAAATGGCAATGGCTAGCAGTAAAAAGAATAAAGCAGCAAGAAAGATCGGGTTTTATCTTGGGCTGATCATCCTGTTGACTATTTCCCTATTCCCATTCTTCATCATGTTGATGACTTCCTTTAAAAGTTCGAAGGAAGCGGTTGCTACTAACCCATCCTTTTTTCCAGAGGATTGGACATTCCAGCATTATGTAGATATCTTTAATCCCGATATCTTCCCCTATTTATCTTATTTTAAGAATAGTTTAATAGTGGCCCTTACTGCAGCATTGCTGTCAGTTGCAATAGGCATTTTCGGGGCTTATGCCCTTTCGAAATTGAAGTTTATCGGAAAAACTACCATAAATGCTAGTTTTTATACGGTGTATATGTTGTCTGGGATTTTACTTGTCGTTCCTTTATTTAAGATCATCTCCGGACTTGGGTTATATGATACGAAAACAGCACTGATTATCACCATGATTGTTCAAACGCTTCCAACCTCGATATTCATGTTAAAAAGTTATTTTGACACTATCCCAGAGGATCTGGAGGAAGCGGCGATGATTGATGGGTTGAACCGTGTGCAGATCATTTTCTATATTATCATTCCACTAGCCATATCAGGTATCATATCCGTTTTTGTATATTCCTTTATGGTCGCTTGGAATGATTATCTATTTGCATCCATTTTCTTGTCGGATTCTGCAAACTTCACGCTTCCAATCGGCTTAAATGCATTGTTCAGTACACCTGACTATATATGGGGCAGAATGATGGCCGCTTCGCTTATAACGGCGCTGCCTGTAGTGGGGATGTACGCAATCTCCGAGCACTTCATAAAAGGAAACTTAACTGAAGGAGGAGTGAAAGGGTAAACGGAATACAAAATAAATGAGAGAAGGTAATTTATTATGAAAAAACTAGTTGCGGTAAAACCAAGAGTAGCGGCATTGCTGGATTATGAAGAAAGTTCCATAAAGCCAAATGAGGTGAAAATAGAAGTGCAGTTTGCCTCCCCTAAACATGGCACGGAAGTTATAGACTTCCGCGGGATGACTCCTTTTATGGATGAGAACTTCTCTGAAGAATGGCGCATGTTTATGCCACGGGAAGAAGGTACAACTAAAGGGATCGTATTTGGTGAATTCCAGCTTGGAAATATGGTTGTAGGTCAAATAATTGAAGTAGGAACCGAAGTAACGGGATACCAGGTGGGGGAGACTGTTTGTACATATGGACCAATCAGGGAGACTGTTATTGTAAATGCAGTTGATAACCACCGTTTACGTAAAATGCCAGAGGGTTCAAAATGGCAAAATGCAGTTTGCTATGATCCTGCACAATTTGCAATGAGCGGTGTACGCGATGCTAATGTTCGCGCAGGTGATTACGTAGTGGTGGTTGGGCTTGGAGCAATTGGACAGCTGGCAATCCAGTTGGCTAAAAAAGCAGGTGCGAGTATCGTTGTCGGCATTGACCCACTGAACCAGCGCCGAGATATTGCGCTTCGTAACGGGGCGGATGCTTGTTTTGATCCAACTGTTTGTGATGTAGGTTTTGAAGTGAAAAAGCTGACAAACAAAATAGGGGCAGATTCAATCATTGAAACAAGTGGCAATGCTGCAGCTCTTCAGGCGGCACTAAAGGGTATTGCATATGGCGGGACTATCTCATATGTAGCCTTTGGGAAGGCTTTCCCAGAAGGGTTGAATTTTGGCCGTGAAGCTCATTTCAATAATGCTAAGATTGTGTTCTCCCGCGCAGCAAGCGAACCTAATCCAGATTATCCACGTTGGAATAGAAAGCGGATAGAGGAGACCTGTTGGGAGTTGTTAATGAACGGGTATCTGAATTGTGAAGATATCATCGAACCAATCGTTACGTTTGAAAAGAGTGCAGAAGCGTACATGGAATATGTAGATCAGCATCCTGAACTAAGTATTAAAATGGGAATCGAATATAAAAAATAATAATGAGTTTGTCCAGGTTGTAGCGGTTTCCTTACAAATTGAAAAAATGAAAATAGCGGATTTTAGTGAATTTTCCATTTTAATACATGTGTGTGGGGGAGTTATTAATGAAAATTGGTACACAGGACCAGGAGTTTTTCCCTAAGAATATCAGAGAAAAATTCCTTTTTTTAAAAGAGGCTGGCTTTGAAGGATTTGAAATTGATGGCAGAATGCTAGTTGAGCATCTAGACGAAATAAAAAATGCCATAGCGGAAACTGGAATTCCGGTTACGACTGCCTGCGGAGGCTATACAGGCTGGATTGGTGACTTTGTCGAGGAACGCAGACTAAATGGATTAGTTGAAATCAAAAAAATCCTGGAAGCGTTACAAGAAGTAGGTGGGAAAGGGATCGTGGTTCCAGCTGCGTGGGGCATGTTCACTTACCGTCTGCCCCCAATGGTTTCTCCCAGAAGCCAGGAGGGTGATAAAGAGTCCATAAGCAATTCCCTGCTTTACCTGGACACAATCGCAAAAGAGACTGGGACGACAATTTTCTTAGAACCATTGAATCGCTATCAGGATCATATGATCAACACATTAGCCGACGCAAGAAGTTATATAGAAGGAAATAATTTAAACAATGTAAAAATCATTGCAGACTTCTATCATATGAATATTGAAGAAGATGATATTTCAGGGGCATTACATGCAAATCGGGACTTGATTGGGCACATTCACTTGGCAGATAATCATCGTTTTCAGCCGGGTAGCGGCTCACTGGATTTCAAGACCCCTTTTAATCAACTAAAAGAAGATGGATATGATGGTTTTTTAACACTTGAATGCCGTGTAAGAGGAAATGATCCAAAAGCGGAATATATAAAAGCATTGCGTCACCTCCAACAATCATTAGGCTTTAGAGGGGCTGAACAAGGATGAAGAAGAAAGTTGCGATAATTGGTGGAGGACAAACGGCAGAAAAAGTACATGTTCCCTACTACCATACACGTGAAGAAGTAGAAATTGTTGCAGTTGTTGGTCCGAATATTGAGCGGACAAAAAACTTTGCGAAACGTAACGGAATAGCTCGATCATATACAGATGCAGATGAAATGTTTCAGGCAGAACAGCCTGACATCGTTAGTGTCTGCACGCCAAATAGATATCATTATGAAAATGTGATAAAGGCTTTGGAATATGGCTGTCATGTAATGTGCGAGAAACCACCCGCAATATCCTCTATAGAAGCAAAGCATATGCAAGAAGTTGCTAAAGAAAACAACCTTATTCTTGCATATAATTTTCATCACCGTTTTGCTGATGATGTTAAAATTTTACGAAAAAATGTGACAGAAGGTGTGCTGGGAGATATTTATGTCGTAAAAGCAAAAGCCCTGCGCCGAAGCGGTGTACCAGGGTGGGGGAATTTTATAAATAAAGAAGCGCAAGGAGGGGGGCCTCTAATAGATTTAGGTGTCCACATGCTCGATGCCGCCCTCTATGTGTTAGGCTATCCAAAAGTGGAGAAGGTAACAGCCAAGATGTTTCAAAAAATTGGCACAAAAAAATCACATGGATCTTTTGGGGAATGGGATCCAAAAAAGTATGAAGTGGAAGATTCCCTTTTTGGTTTTATTGAGCTTGAAGGCGGTTGCTTGCTGCAACTCGAGACTTCTTTTGCTTTAAATATTAAAGAAACATCAATCATGAATGTGGAATTTTTTGGAGATGAGGCGGGAGCAACACTTTTTCCTGCCAATATTTATACTGATCAAAAAGGTGAATTAGTGACGATTTTGGACAGAAAGACAGCTGATCCGGACAGGGTTCAGAAAGGAATGGCTGCCTTTGTTGATAAATGTTTGGGCAAAGAAGTCATGGTGGCTAATGGAAGACAAGGTTACTTGATCGTGCAACTTATCGAAGCTCTCTATCAATCTGCTGAAAAAGGTGAAAGTGTAACCATATGAAAAAATTAGTGGAAAATGGATTTGACCTGCGTTATATAAATAAATTTGCTAGTTTAATGACAATAGGGAATGGATACTGTGGTCTGCGTGCCACCCATGAAGAAAACTATGTAGATCAAACACGAGGTATGTATGTAGCCGGTATTTATAATAAAGCTACGGCTAATGAACCGTCCGAATTAGTCAATTTGCCAGATATGATAGGAATGAATATTGAGGTTGATGGAGAAATTTTTTCCCTGCTAACGGGAGAAGTCCTTTCATATAAACGCCAGCTAAACTTTGAAACCGGGGAATTAAACCGTGAAATACTATGGAAAAGTAATTCTGGTGCACGTTTCCGTTTTACATTTCAACGTTTTGTAGCAAAAAATGACCTTCATGTTCTAGGTACAAAATTAACCGTCATTTCTTTGGACAAAAACACACAAATAAAAATAGTAACTGGAATCAATGCGCAGCAAACTAACTTTGGAAAACAGCATCTTATTGAAGAAAAGGTTCGTGTAATTGAGGGGGACTTGATACAGGGCATCTATAAAACTACCGAATCAGGGCATACGATTGCACTTGCGGCGTGTTGTATTTGTTCAGTCGAGAGTGATATATCTTATTCAGCAAAAAATAGGCAGCTGCTATCCACCATTAAGCAGGACCTTCTGCCTGATACCCCTTTTGTTCTAGAAAGAATCGGTGCCGTTTTTACGTCACTTGATGCAGATATTATGGGGAAAAGCCCAGAAGTAGCAAGTGTTGTGGCACTAAGAAAATACTCTTCATATGGATATGACGCTTTACTTGAAAAGTCAGCAGGGAAGTGGGCGCAATTTTGGAAGCAAAAGCGCATCAAAATATCGTCAACCAGGGATTTTGATCAGCTTGCTGTTGATTTTTCTTTATATCAAATAGAAGTTATGACACCTGCACATGATGAACGATTCAGTGTCGGCGCGAAAGGTTTGACGGGGGAAGGATATAAAGGTCATGTTTTTTGGGATACTGAAATGTTCATTTTACCCTTCCATCTGTTTACAGATCCGGAAAAAGCGAGAAAACTCTTGCGATACCGCTATTTAAAACTAGAACAGGCAAAAGAGAAAGCTGCATCCAATGGCTTTGAAGGTGCTTTATTCCCTTGGGAAAGTGCTTTTACCGGAGAAGAAGAAACACCTGAATTTGCGGCCATTAATATTAAAACTGGAAAGCGGCAGAAAGTGGCGTCCGCTATAGCTGAACATCATATTGTGGCAGACATTGCTTATACAGTTGTGGAATATTACAAAAATACATTAGATGATGCTTTTATGAGAAAAGAAGGGCTTGAGCTGCTTAAAGAAACGAGCCGGTTTTGGATCAGCAGGGGTGTAGAAGAAAATGGACAGTTGGTTATCAAAGATGTCATCGGGCCGGATGAATACACAGAACACGTTGATAATAATGCATTTACAAACTATATGGCTTGGTACAATGTTGATCAGGCACTATTTTTTATGGATAAGTATGGGGATTCTGATGGTTTGCTAATGGAACGAGGACAGGAATTTCTAAAGCGTTTATATTTACCTAAGGCTAATGATCATAAAATCATTCCCCAGGATGATACATTCCTCAGCAAGCCTGAAATCGACCTTTCCCGCTATAAAGAATCTCAGGGTAGTCAAGGGATTCTTATGGATTTTTCACGTCAAGAAGTAAATGAAATGCAAATTTTAAAACAAGCCGATGTCGTTATGCTGCTTTATTTATTTCCGGAGTTATTTCCAAGTGATGTAATCTCTGAAAATTTGCATTATTACGAGGAGCACACCATACACGATTCTTCACTGAGCAAAGCGATTCATGCCATAGTTGCAGCAAGAGCGGGTGAACTAGAAAAGTCATATGAATTTTTCCATGAAGCATCTTTAATCGACTTGGGCCCGAACCCACTATCTTCAGATGAAGGGCTTCATGCTGCATCCCTTGGTGCCATCTGGATGGCGACAATGTTCGGTTTTGCGAATATCTCGATCAAGGATCATCGCTTAAGCTTAAAACCTAACATGCCATCTGACTGGTCGGAACTTGCCTTTCCATTAATTTTCCGAGGGTCGCGCTTACATATCATCCTTACACATAAGCAAGCCGTAATAACGAAAGTCTCGGGTGATGATGTACTAATAGAACTAAACGGTGCTGAATACTTGCTATTGAACAAAGTTGAAGTAAGCTTCCAATAGCAGAAGAAATACTATCGCTCTTAAAAGCATTCGTACTTGCAATGTAATCATCTGAATTAGGATTTTACTTGCTTGCTTTCACGATTATTCATAAGAAGAACTCATTAGGTAACATTCAGGAGGCAGACATGAAAATTGTAATTGCACCAGATTCATTTAAAGAGAGTTTACCATCAGACCAGGTCGCAAGAGCCATTCAATCCGGTTTCATGTCCATTTTCCCGAAAGCGGAGTATCATTTGCTTCCAATTGCAGACGGCGGTGAAGGTACTGTTCAAGCTTTGGTATCCGCTCACAAGGGAAGGGTCGAAAGCATTTCTGTTACCGGTCCACTAGGATTGCCGGTTGAAGCGAAAATAGCTTTCTCGAATGATGGAGAGACAGCATTTATCGAAATGGCGGAAGCATGCGGATTGCATCTTGTTCCTATAGAGCAACGAAATCCCTTACATACTACTTCTTTTGGTGTGGGAGAGCTGATGATTCACGCTATGAACCAAGGTGCTTCCGAACTGATCATTGGAGTTGGCGGGAGTTCAACTAATGATGGAGGAGTAGGGATGGCTTCCGCTCTTGGTTATGAATTTTTTGATGGTGAAAGAAAAGCAGTAAAGGGTACCGGCAAGGATCTGTTTAATATTGTTTCTATGTCTGAAAGGAACCGTGACCGGAGATTAGATCTTGTTAATATTACGATAGCAGCAGATGTGGAAAATCCCTTAACGGGCCTTGACGGTGCAACCTATATTTATGGTCCACAAAAAGGGCTTCCTGAAGATATGCTAGATGAAATGGATAAAGCCATGGGCAGGTTTCATCAAATGGCAGGCAACTATTTAGGAATGGATGTCTCCTCCTTACCCGGGAGTGGTGCAGGTGGAGGGATGGGCGCCGGTCTGTTGTTATTCACAGGAGCTAAACTAAAAAAGGGCATTGAACTTATGATGGAGCATCTAAAGGTAAAAGAAATTTGTCAAGATGCAGATATAGTGATTGTGGGAGAAGGGAAAATAGACCATCAGACAATATATGGAAAAGCGCCCTCGGGTGTAGCTAAATGCGCACCACCCAAAGCAAAAGTAATAGCGATTTGCGGAAGTGTGGGTGAGGGATCTGATGTTCTTTACGATCATGGGTTTGATGCCATATTCCCTACGATTCCTGCAATGCTGCCCATCGAAAACATTCTAGGTAGTGCATTTAAAAATATAGAGAGAACATCTCGAAATGTTGCAGCACTTCTTCGAAAAGAGAGGGACGGTTAAAATGGAAGAAAAATTTATTAATGCAGTAGTATTTGACCTTGATGGTGTCATAACCGATTCAGCGCATTATCATTTCCTGGCTTGGCGAGAACTGGCTAGTGAAATAGGAATTAGTATTAACGAGGTCTTTAACGAGAGGCTAAAGGGGGTAAGCCGAATGGATTCCCTTGAGTTGATTTTGCAAGAAGGAAATCAGCAAAATGACTTCACTTTGAGCGAAAAAGAAAAAATGGCTGAAAAAAAGAACCTTCACTACTGTGAGTTTCTGAATGAATTGACGCCTCAAGATATACTGCCAGGGATTTTGGAGCTGATTACCAACATTAAATTAGAAGGAATTTCCATTGGACTTGCTTCTGTTTCCAGAAATGCAAGCACCGTATTAAAGGCACTACAGTTAGAGGATACTTTTGATTACGTTGTAGATGCTGCAAAAGTAAAAAAATCGAAACCTGATCCGGAAATTTTCTTGACGGCATGTAAACAGCTTGATGCGAATCCAAAACGATCAATCGGAATTGAAGATGCTTCTGCAGGGATTGACTCCATCAAGGCAAGCGAAATGTTTGCTGTCGGTGTGGGAAATACTCTTAATAAAGCCGATTATCAGGTACATGCAACGAAAGAACTTCAATGGGAAATGATAAAGTCTGAATATAAAAAATGGAGAGAAAGATAGTTCTCCAAGATACTGCCCAATTAAGTGGGCAGTAATACTCCAGGCAGTGCACTGTCCATAACAGAAAATGCTGATCACCGTGCAAATGAATCAATAAGAACTATTGATGACCAATGGGCTCAACGTGTAACTCCACACAAGGGATGGCCTACATAGCAATCATCAGATTTTTCATAATTGCTTCGCCACTTAAAGGGGAGTGGAAAGGACCCTGCACCATCAAATGGGCTGCTATTGCCAAATTTGTAGAATTCTATCCTTCAAAAAGGCTCAGGATGAACTTGTCATTCCAGTTCACCTATGGCAAAAGCCAGTTAAGAGGGTTGACCTTGGTCGTGGAAAGGTGAGCCAAAATCTTGAATATATGTGTAACCCGTCCTCCTTAGGTGGACGGGTTTTGTATGTGTACATACGATAGATAGGGATAAACCTAGATGGAGAAACAAGAAATATTTGAGGGGAATGCAATCAAAATGAAACCCGTCATTCGTATACAATCTACATCCGAAATCACCAAACCAGTATATTGAATACCCTATTTGTTCAAAAGGGTAAGGGTAAGTAAGGTTATTTCATCTTTGACTAAAAGAGAGGCATTGATTCACAGAATTAACGTCTTTTATTTTAGGTTTCTCATTGACACGGGATTTAATCATTCCTATACAGTAAATACTATCTTTAATGGTTATGTTATTACGAAGATTATATAGTCAAATATTGAATAAAATTATATAAATATTTGTGCCAATGAATAAAATATATTATTATCAATTTAATAAGCTGGTATAAAAACGGAGGGTTTATTATGAAGTTTCCACACGATTTTTTATTCGGAGCAGCTTCTGCTTCTTTTCAAATAGAAGGAGCATGGAATGAAGATGGTAAAGGTATAACGAATTGGGATGTTTTTTCAAAGATTCCGGGGAAAACATATGAAGGTACAAACGGAGATGTAGCCATAGACCATTATCATCGTTACAAAGAAGATATTAAATTAATGGCAGAGATGGGACTTGAATCGTATCGGTTTTCCATTTCATGGGCACGTATTTTGCCCACAGGTGACGGAGAAGTAAATGAAAAAGGCTTGGAATTTTATAATAATGTAATAAATGAATGCTTAAAATATGGGATAGTTCCTTTTGTTACGCTGTATCATTGGGATTTGCCTTTGACGCTTGAACAAGATGGAGGATGGACGAATAAGCGAACAGCTGAAGCATTCGTCAAGTATGCAGAAATTTGTTTTAAGGCATTCGGAGACCGCATCAAACATTGGATCACGTTTAATGAAACGGTAATGTTTTGCGGATTGGGCTATTTAAAAGGTGCGCATCCGCCTGGTATCCAAAATGATGAGAATAAATATTTTCAAGCGACACATTACGTGTTTTATGCACATGCGAAAGCAGTAGAAGTATACAAGGCACTGAATCATTACGGTGAAATTGGGATTACCCATGTTTTCTTACCAGCTTACAGCATAGATGATAAGCATGAGAATGCATTAGCTGCCCGACATGCCAATGAATATGAAACTTTTTGGTATTATGACCCAATATTAAAGGGTGAATATCCAGGTTATGTGGTTGAGCAATTAAAGGAGAAAGGCTGGACGCCAAGTTGGACCGAAGAAGAACTGGATACGTTAAAAAGAAATGCGGAAAAGAATGATTTTATTGGACTTAATTATTACCAGCCCATTCGAGTGGAAAAAAATCGGGAAGCCGTTTCATCCATGGAGCATTCAAGAGAAACATCTACTCTAGCTCCAGGGAACCCATCTTTTGATGGCTTTTATCGGACCGTGAAAATGGAAGATAAAACATATACAAAATGGGGGTGGGAAATCTCTCCTCAAGGATTTTTAGATGGGCTTCATATGTTAAAAGGGCGTTATGGTGATATTAAAATGTATGTTACGGAAAACGGACTTGGTGATGAGGATCCGATTATTGATGGTGAAATAGTGGATGTTCCTCGTATTAAATATATTGAGGAACATTTAAAAGTTATTAAGCGTGCAATCAAAGAAGGCATTCACTTAAAAGGGTATTACGCTTGGTCTGTCATCGATCTATTAAGCTGGTTAAACGGGTATAAAAAGCAATACGGATTTATTTACGTGGACCATCATGATCAATTAAACCGAAAAAAGAAGCTGTCGTTTCATTGGTACAAGCATATTATCGAGACGAGAGGAGAAGAGCTGTAAATAGAAAGAAAACCTCTTGATATTAATCAAGAGGTTTTTTGTATATATAGACCAGTAAATGATTGAACGAATAATAGGGAAATTATATCGACCATAAAAGATAAGTTTGGAAAAAACGATTCTGTAGTATCGGGAATTATGATCAATATTTGTTTTAAGGCGACACCTTGAGATGAGTGGGGAATTAGTCGAAAGTTCAAACTTCCCGGTTTATAGTCTATATCTCCGGGATCAATCTAACTAGACTGGAAGTATGGTCCCGGATTGTAATGTGTATGTAAAAATATTCAAAAAAATGTAAACAAATGTTTACATTGCTAACAATGTACAGTTTTACGTTTTACTGTATAATGTTGAAGCGTGGCCAAGAACCATGTCAAATAACTTAACAAAGGAGATTACATATGACGATTATTTATTATTTTTGAAAGGTCCCCCGTATGTTTGTAGTGAACCAATCAGTCCCGTTGAAAGAATAGTATCCTCTACAATAGTTAATATTGATATCGATTGAGTAACTCCCTCTAAAATGAAAGAATATCTTTTTCCTGATAATGGTAAATTCCGATTTTAAAAAACGACTAAGGATGTGAGTTTGAAAAGGATGATAAAAGATTCCAGATTCCAAGGATATAACATGAAGGGTTTTCAAAAGGACGTAACGGCAGGATTGGTTGTAGGTGTTGTGGCCATTCCTTTAGGATTGGCTTTTGCAATTGCTTCAGGCGTCGAACCGATATACGGATTATATACGACCATCATCGCGGGAATCCTCATATCGATTTTGGGTGGCTCCAAGTATCAAATTGGAGGACCGACCGGAGCATTTGTACCTTTATTATTTGGTATCGTTATGCAATATGGATATGAAAGTCTGCTAATTGCCGGGTTTTTAGCGGGGATGATATTAGTCTTGATGGGCCTTCTTAAGTTAGGGAATTTGATGAAGTTCATTCCCCGTCCTGTCATCATTGGATTTACTACAGGAATTGCGATAATAATCTTTTCTGGGCAGATTGCCAGCTTCTTTGGTATGAATGTGGAAAAACATGAATTTTTTATAGATAACATGAAAGAACTGGTGATTAATGCAGGCACGATCAATATATATAGTGTGATTGTTGCGATCATATGTTTCATCGTCATCCTGCTGGCACCTAGACTTCTGCCGCGAGTGCCAGCTCCACTTCTGGGGCTGCTAATATCCACAATGTCTGCCTACTTTTTATTTCCCGATAAGGTGGCTACGATTGGTTCCACTTATGGAGTGATTCCGAGAGGTTTTCCGGAATTCCAAGTGCCGGAGCTTTCAGTGGAGATCATTATCACACTCCTTCCAGTTGCTTTTACGATTGCTTTGTTGGGCGGTGTCGAGTCATTGTTATCCGCTACCGTGGCCGATAACATGGGGGGGACCAAGCATGATAGTAATAAGGAATTGGTTGCCCAAGGGATCGCGAACATCGCGACTCCATTCTTCGGTGGGATACCGGCAACAGGTGCTATTGCCAGGACAGCTACCAATATAAAAAGCGGGGCAGCCTCTCCGATGTCAGGAGTCATTCACGGAATTGTCGTTTTATTAGTCTTGCTTGTCCTTTCTCCATTTGCAGCGCATATACCTTTGGCTAGCATGGCACCCATATTGATGTTTGTTGCCTGGAATATGAGTGAAAGAAAGGAATTCGCCCATGTATTGAGAACGAAGACTGCGGATTCTGCCGTTTTGCTAGTCACCTTTCTCGTCACTGTCTTCACTGATTTAATCATGGGAGTGGGGATTGGCTTATCGATTGCATTCATCACCTTCATTGCAAAAATGAGCCAAACGTTAAAGGTTAGGGAAAGAAGTCATGAGATTACTGAGGTTGTTCCTATTGATAATTCGGATTCAAAGATCAATGTGTATAACTTGGAAGGCCCTCTCTTCTTTGGTTCGATTGATGTCCTGGAATCATCGATATTAGCGAACTTGGATAATAAGACGAAGGTGTTGGTATTAAGCATGCGCCGGGTAACCTATATGGACACTTCAGCAGAGGCTGCACTATTGGCGATTGTTAATCGTATCGGAAAATATAAGGGGAAATTAATCATTTCTGGAATCCAGCAGCAACCAAAGGAATTGCTACTCAGCACCGGATTGTATCATAAAATAGAAAAACAGCACTTTTTTAAATCGAAGGAAGATGCTCTGTATTTTGCCAAGAAGCAGCTGAAGGGTAATTCGGATAAAGTAGTCTAATGGATTCATCCTCGAAGTCACCTTTTTGGATTGTTATGTTATAGTATCGTTAACAGTAGATTTTAAAAGAAGGTGACTGTCTGGATGAATATATATCGGATTGGCCAGCTTGCTGAACTTGCGAATGTTTCGAGGAGAACCATTGACTATTACACACAATTAGGAATGCTGAACTATGAAAAAACTGGGTCAAGATATCGATATTACACAGAAGATGCCCTAAATCGTCTTCAAATGATTAATCGGTATAAAGAACAGAATATGCCGTTGACTGAAATCAAGGAACGGTTACAAGTTTTGTCTGAAACCACTGTTGATTCGGAGCAAGTGCTCTTGTTGGTGGACAAGATATCTACAGACCTTAAAGGACTGGAGAATGAATTGCTTGAATTAAAGCCCTTACTGGAAAAGCTTGATGAACAGCAGTTAACATATGCTGCAAAACAGCTTTCCGTTCGGAGCAGCTCTTTATTGAGCATCATTGCCATGCTCGCCTAAGATTTTTGCCGAGTTCAACAAAAAAAGACCTGATTGGGTCTTTTTTTTGTTGAACTCGGCAAACGATGCTTACTTAAGGATTGCATAAGATAGTGGCACTTGGCTAAATGGAGATTTTAATCTTTTTTCGATATAGATGAAGGATATAAGTGAACGGAAAAAGAAGAACTTAAGTATCTACGACTATATGAAGAGGTGAGAGTGAATGATTGGATCAATAGTTACGACAGGTAAAGGACATCTTCAAGGCACTATGGAAAACGGTATATGCGTTTGGCGTGGAGTCAGGTATGCGAAACCGCCGATAGATGCTCTGCGTTTCCGCTCGCCTGAGCCCGTTGATAAATGGAGCGGTGTCATGGATGCAGTGGATTTTGGTCCCATACCCCAACAGCCGATGGATCGGGCTGTAAGAACAGGAATGGCAGGAAATGAAAAAATGGATGAGGATTGCTTGTTCCTGAACATCTGGTCACCTAGAGCTGATGATAAAAAACGCCCGGTCATGGTGTGGATTCATGGTGGAGCATATATAACGGGAGCCGGATCCCTTGACATGTACAATGGACACTTATTGGCTAAGAATGGAGACGTAGTCGTAGTAAGCATCAACTATAGGCTGGGTGCACTGGGATATTTGGATTTTACCGATTTGGCAGTTGATGGGGAAATATTTGAAACCAATTTAGGTTTACGTGATCAAGTGGCGTCTCTGAAGTGGATTAAAGAGAATATAGAAGCTTTTGGCGGCAACCCTGAAAATGTTACGATATTTGGTGAATCAGCTGGAGGGAATGCCGTAACGACTTTACTTACCGTTCCTTCAGCGAGAGGTCTATTTAAACAAGCTATTGCAGAAAGTCCCGCTCCGACATCTGTTTACGGAAAAGGATTTGCGCGCCATTTCAGTGAAAGGTTCCTTGAGATCTTGGGCATTGAAAAGAATGAAATCCATCGGTTAAAAACACTTCCAGTTCAAGAGATTGTCGCGGCATCCTACCAACTCTTACAGGAAAACTCGCAAGACAAGCCGGGTTCCCTATCATTTGGACCTGTCGTGGATGGTGACTTCCTGCCTGATTATCCACTAGATTCGATTCGATCAGGAAAAGTAAAGGGAATATCCTTGCTTATAGGAACAAATAGGGACGAAGCTACATTATTCGACCAGATGGATTCCCCGTTAATCCCGACAAATGAAGAGATGATACATAAAATGTTTGAAAATACTGATCCAGAGGCGAAAGAGCGAATTACGAATGCTTATTTGAACTACCCGAAAAAGGAAGCTATGCTAGGCATTGGCCGGGATGCGACTTTCCATATTCCTTCGGTTTGGTATGCGGAGGCATACAGTCGCATCGAAAAAACATGGATGTACCGTTTTGATTATAAAACGGCGGCAATGCGCATAAGTAAATTAGGGGCGACCCATGGTATTGAAATTCCTTTTGCCTTCCAGACTTTCGACTCGGCATTGGGCAAACGGATTACTTCATATGGTTCCAGGCCAGCTGCACTAAAGGTTTCCCAAAGGATACAGGGCCATTGGGTCAACTTTGCGAAACATGGAAACCCCAATCCCCCGGAAGGCGAAATCTGGCCGAAATATGATGAAACCAATCACTACACAATGATTTTTGATAAAAAGGATTATATTGAAAAAGATCCTAACAGAATGATAAGGTTGGCATGGGAAGGGGTAGGGATTTACAAGTGAAATATAGTGGACTCGGAAGAAAGCGAGGGGAATTTTATGTCAATGAAAGAGGATGCCAAAACTTTGGATCAGGTAGATCCATTAGTTCCTTACCGAGAGGAGTTCTACTTGAATCCCGGGATGATTTATATGGATGGAAACTCATTGGGACTTTTATCGAAGCGGGCTGAGAAAAGTTTAATGAATTCATTGGAAGATTGGAAAAGGTATGGAATTGATGGGTGGACGAAGGGTGCAGAGCCTTGGTTTTACTATTCTGAGAGATTGGGTGAATTGAGTGCCCAATTGGTTGGGGCAGCAGTGGATGAAGTGATAATGGGAGGGTCAACTACAGCTAATCTGCATCAGCTTGCGGCGACCTTTTTTGAACCGATAGCTGGCAGGAATAAGATTTTGGCGGATGACCTAACCTTTCCCAGTGATATCTATGCACTTCAAAGCCAGCTCCAATTGCATGGGCTGGACCCTTCGTCACATTTAGTCCAGGTGAAAAGCCGAGATGGTAAATTCCTTGAAGAAGATGACATCATTGCAGAGATGAAAGAGGAAATAGGGTTGATTGTACTTCCGACGGTCTTATATCGAAGCGGACAGATCCTTGATATGGAGAGGTTAACAAAAGAAGCGCATGCGCGTGGAATCATGATAGGATTCGATGCCTGTCATTCCGTGGGTGCCATTCCGCATTGGTTTGACAAGTGGGAAGTGGATTTCGCTTTTTGGTGTAATTATAAGCATTTGAATGGCGGGCCAGGTTGTGTAGCGGGGTTATATGTGAACCGTAAGCATTTTGACAGGAAGCCCGGGTTGGCGGGATGGTTTGGCTCGCGGAAGGATAAGCAGTTCGATATGGAACATTCCTTCACTCAGGCAAATTCAGCAGGTGCCTTTCAGATTGGAACTCCCCATATTTTAAGCATGGCTCCTCTTTTAGGCTCGCTAGAAATGTTTGCGGAAGCGGGAATCGAACAAGTCCGGAATAAATCTTTGAGGCTGACTCAATATCTTATGGATTTAATCGAATCGGAATTGGCGGGATTTGGATTTGAAATTGGCAGCCCAAGGGATGAATCAAAAAGGGGCGGTCATATCATCATTGAACATCAAGAAGCTGCAAGAATATGTAAAGCATTGAAACATGAGGCTATCATACCCGATTATCGTGAACCGAATATGATTCGTTTAGCACCTGTTGCTCTTTATACCACTTTTCAGGAAGTTTATGAAACGGTACAGGTCCTCAAAAAGATCATGGACGGCAGGTTATATGAAAACTATGAAAATAAAAGGGGAATCATTGCCTAGAATGGGAGCACCAAATGGAGAAAAATAAGCTGCATCGTGAATTATCATCGAATCAAATTACAATGATTGCCATGGGTTGTGCAATCGGCACAGGATTATTTTTGGGCAGTGGCCTTGCGATTTCAACGGCAGGTCCAAGTGTACTGATCAGCTATGCAATAGGTGCATTCATTGTCCTTCTCCTGATGGGATGTTTGGCGGAAATGACTGTAGCCCATCCAACATCAGGATCCTTTGGAACCATTGCTGAAAAATATATAAGTCCATTTGCGGGTTTTGTTGTGAGGTATTCATATTGGATAGCGAATGTCCTTGCCATTGGTGTCGAAGTGAGTGCAATCTCGGTATATATGAAATATTGGTTCCCGGATGTACCTGGAAGCGTTTGGATCTTCCTTTTTGCTGCCTTGCTAATCTATGTAAATGCGACAAGTGTCAATACATTCGGGAATTTTGAGTATATATTTTCAATGATCAAAATTAGCGCCATTGTCATTTTCATTCTTTTGGGTGCCTATGTGGTGATTGGCGCCGAACCTTCAAGCGGGATCGGTGCAGAGAACTATGCCAATGATGGAGGTTTTATGCCTTTCGGGTTTTGGGGGCTTTGGGTCGCTATATTTATTTCTCTCTTCAGCTTTTTAGGAACTGAGTTGATTGCGGTGACGGCGGGAGAAGCAAAAGACCCTGATATTGCCGTCCCTAAAGCGTTGAAGGCAACTGTCTTCAGACTTGCCACTTTTTATGTACTGACAATCGGAATCATGTTAATGATCGTTCCCTGGCAATCCGCTGGTATTGAGAAAAGCCCATTTGTTAGGGTAATGGAAATCCTGAATATCCCTGGAGCATCGGGGATAATGAATTTCATTATTTTAACAGCTGCTTTATCTGCAATGAATAGCCAATTATATGCCTCCACCAGAATGATATTTTCATTATCCGAGCAAAAGCAGGCTCCATCCCTGTTTCAAAAAGTGAGCCGGAAAGGAGTCCCGATAAGAGCCCTTCTCATATCCACTTTGGGCATATTTCTTGCTGCAGGAGTAAAGGTCCTGCTTCCGGATACCTCATATGCATTCATGATGGGGATATCGATGTTCGGAGCCATTTTAACCTGGTTCATGGTGTTCATCTCCCATTTATATTTCAGAAAGGGGTGGGAGAGATCAGGGGGGCGTAAATTACCGGTCAAAATGTATGGCTTTCCGTATTTAACGATTCTTGGTGCATTACTCTTGTTTGCTTTAACGGTATCTACTTGGTTCACTGGCCCGTTTAAAATCGTTCTCCAGTTCGGTGTTCCTTGGCTGGTCTTCCTTTGCATCGTTTATTTTTTAATGTCGAAAATCAAAAGAACGTAAAGGGAAAGAGGGATGGTATGGATAATGGACCAAAGGATAAACATCGTTTGGAAGAAGGGATGGTAACTGATTTTGAGAAGGATATGTCCTATGGGGACTACCTGCATTTAAATCAAATTTTATCAAGTCAGCACCGGCTTTCCGGACATCACGATGAAATGCTGTTCATCATCATTCACCAAACCAGTGAATTATGGATGAAATTGATCCTCCATGAATTGACTGCAGCAACGGAACATATTGAGGCAGGGCACTTGGAGCCTTCCTTTAAGATGCTATCCAGAGTGGCTAGAATCCAACAGCAACTTGTTCAATCCTGGAATGTGCTTTCGACCTTAACGCCATCTGATTATATGGAATTCCGGGATAAACTAGGAAACTCATCCGGATTTCAATCATTTCAGAACAGGTTGATAGAATTTGCATTGGGTCAAAAGAATTCGCAAATATTGGCGGTTTTCCGTCATCAGCCTGAGCTGTATGAGTCGATGATGGCTGCTTTGAATAAACCTAGTATTTATGATGCGGCGATTGGGGCTTTGGCTGCAAAAGGACTTCCCGTTGATGAATCAGTCTTGAACAGGGATTGGTCTGAAACCTATCGGGCAAATGCCAGTGTCGAAAGCGCGTGGCTGAAAGTTTACCGTGATGTGCATAAATACTGGGATTTGTATGAGTTGGCCGAAAAACTCGTTGATATTGGAAGTCAGCAACAATTCTGGAGATTCAATCATATGAGCACTGTCGAGCGGATCATCGGTAATAAGATGGGAACGGGCGGATCATCCGGTGTAAGTTATCTGAAGAAGGTGGTCGAACAGCCATTTTTTCCTGAGCTTTGGACTTTAAGGACCAAACTGTAAGCTTTGACTGGAGGGGAAATTATAGTTGAATCCATGGTTAGATATTTCTCAGCGCCTGAATGAAAGTACGCCATATTGGCCAGGAGATGCACAATATTCATATAGGCTTAATTCATCAATAGCGGAGGGTGCATCCGTGAATGTAGGGGAAATTCGGATGAGTACCCATATAGGAACCCATATTGATGCGCCCTTTCATTTTGATGGACAGGGAAAAAAATCATCGAACTTGATATCGATTTATATATTGGAACTGCACTTGTAGTAAAGGTGGGTGCAGCTGAAAGTATTGGCATCAAAGATTTTGAAGGCGTTGAATTGACAGGAGTCCGAAGGTTGTTGCTGGGTACTGGACAATGGAAGGACCACAGCCGTTTTCCTGAATGGATTCCAGCGGTTGAACCAGGTTTAGCACCCTTCCTTGCAAATAAAGGAGTGAGGCTGCTTGGGATTGATTTACCTTCCGTTGACTTTCTCGACAGCAAAGAATTGCCTGCACATCATGCGCTGTCTGGCTGTGGGATTCATATCCTGGAAGGGCTGGTCCTTGACGGACTTGAGCCTGGGCTATACGATTTGGCTGCATTACCGCTTGCATTAGAAGCAGGGGATGGGAGTCCGGTCAGGGCCGTGGTGAAAAAGAAAGGCTGATGAGGGGGATATAAGGATGGGCAAAATTGGAATTTATGGATCTTCCTTCGATCCAGTCACCAATGTGCATTTATGGACAGCATCCACCATTGCGCATCGTGCTAAGCTAGACAAGGTGATTTTTTTGCCTTGTGCCAATGGCCGCATCGATAAACAGATGAAAACGAGCAATGGACACCGTTGGAAAATGCTTGGGCTGGCAATAGGGGGCAACCCGTTATTCGAAGTTAGTGATTATGAAATTAATGAACGTGCTGGAACGAGTAAACAATATACTTGGTATACGATGGAATATTTTAAATCAAGATATCCTATGGATGAAGTTTATTTCATAATGGGTGCGGATTTACTTGAAGATATTGATAATCAGGAGTTACCGATCCACTTACGATGGAAATTCAGGGAAAAGTTGATTGCCAATCATAAATTCATCGTCATGGCACGGGATGGGATCGATATGTTGAAAATCATATCCAAAAGTCCATTGCTAAGGAATTATGATGATGGCAATACATTTCACCTTATAGATAAAGGTCTTTCCATGGAAATCAGTTCTACATATATAAGGGATGAATTCGCGATGGGTGGGGAACCAAGATATTTACTGCCTGATCAGTGCTATCAGTATATTGTGGACAATAAGCTGTATCAAAAAGGATCAAATTCTTAAGTGTCGGGCTCGATCTCTCCGTGGATCGAGCTCTTTCGTATGGAAAATTCATTCACCTTCGATACGTGAATGAGTTTAAATAAAAGGACATGTTTATTAATTAAAACGTAGTTGACAACTTGGTATACTATGCTTTATGTTAATGGTACATAAATTCAGAATATTTGCTGATCAGAGAACTGAAGGCATACTATCTCCTTGAAAAAAAAATTAAAAGGGAAGTAGTGTGCTTTTTTTGTTGCAAAAAAACAGGGGGAATTCCATGAAAAAGTTGATGAAATTGACAAGTTTGATATTAGCCTTCGGTGTACTTGCAGGATGTAACTCGGAAAAAACGGAAGGGGACGGGACATCAAAGTCAAAGACACTTGAGCTATTGAATGTGTCATACGATCCGACACGCGAATTGTACCAGGAATTCAATGAAGCGTTTGTGAAGCACTGGAAAGAAGAATCGGGTCAGGATGTAACGATTCAACAATCCCATGGCGGATCTGGTAAACAGGGTAGGGCCGTCATTGATGGATTGGAAGCGGATGTCGTTACATTGGCATTGGCCTATGATATTGATGCCATTTATGAAGCTAGTAACCTATTAGCGGGGGATTGGCAGAAACGTCTGCCGGAAAACTCGACACCTTACACCTCAACCATTGTGTTTTTGGTAAAAAAGGATAACCCTAAAGGCATTAAAGATTGGGATGATTTAACCAAAAAGGATGTTTCCGTAATTACACCAAATCCAAAGACAAGCGGAGGGGCAAGGTGGAATTACCTGGCAGCTTGGGCTTATGCAGAGAAGAATTTCGATAATGACGAAACAAAAGTAAAGGATTTCATGAAAAAACTTTATCAGAATGTTGAAGTCCTGGATTCAGGGGCACGTGGTGCAACCACCACTTTTGTAGAAAGGGGAATTGGTGACGTACTTATCGCTTGGGAGAATGAAGCCTATTTAACACTTGAAGAATTCGGTGATGACAAATATGAAATCGTCAATCCTTCGATCAGTATATTAGCAGAGCCACCGGTAGCTGTTGTCGACGAAGTGGTAGAGAAAAAAGGAACCAAGGAAGTGGCTGAAGCCTACCTGGAATACCTATATACGGATGCAGGTCAGGAAATTGCCGCGAAAAACTTCTATCGTCCAAGGGATGAGAAGCTTCTCGCTGAATATGAAGACCAATTTGCAAATATAGATATGGTGACTGTCGATGATACGTTTGGCGGGTGGAAAAAAGCCCAGGAAACACATTTCAATGACGGTGGTACATTTGACGAAATTTATCAACCGCAATAAGCATGTGGGAGAAGATGGATATCCACATCTTCTCCTTCATAAATCAGAAAAAGAGCTGGGGCGAAGCGATGAATATAGCGACAGAAGGAAAACAGAAGAAAAAGAGGACCATACCCGGTTTTGGATTGACGATGGGGTTTACGTTGCTATATCTCACCATCATCGTTTTGATCCCATTATCGATGGTTTTTCTAAACACATTTTCAATGGGATTTCAGGATTTTTGGGCGACCATAACTGAACCAAGGGTTGTCGCTTCGTATAAATTGAGTTTTTTGACAGCGTTAACTGCGGCCTTCGTGAACGCAGTTTTTGGCGTTTTAATTGCCTGGGTGCTTACACGTTATGAGTTTCCCGGCAAGCGGATCATCGATGGGCTGGTTGATTTGCCTTTTGCCCTCCCAACTGCTGTGGCAGGGATTACTTTGACGACTTTGTACTCACCGAACGGATGGATCGGGCAATTTTTCAGCTTTAAAATCGCTTTCACTCCTATCGGGATTATCATCGCCCTTATATTCATCGGACTTCCATTCGTAGTGCGGATGGTTCAACCGGTGCTTGAAAATATCGAAAAAGGGATGGAAGAGGCATCTGCTTCTTTAGGGGCGAATCGAATGCAGACATTCATTAAAATTATCTTCCCGGAATTGATTCCAGCGATATTGACGGGTTTTGCACTTTCTTTTGCGAGGGCACTTGGAGAGTATGGATCCGTTGTCTTCATTGCAGGAAATATGCCGTTTAAAACGGAGATTTCCCCGCTGATCATCATGACAAAGCTCGAACAGTATGATTATGAAGGGGCAACAGCTGTTGCAGCCGTCATGCTCATTATTACATTCATAATTTTGTTCACCATCAATATCTTACAATGGTGGACCGGCAAAAGATATTCAGGGAAGTAGGAGGGGACATGTTGGAACATGATAATTCGGTGGTTGCAAAAACGAATGACCCGGTCATTATAACGAGAAACGCAACAAAAGAGCCTAAAACCATACAGTGGGTCCTTATTTCCATTGTATTGTTATTTCTGACTTTGTTTTTAGTTGTCCCATTAATCGCGATCTTTGTAAAGGCATTCGAAAAAGGTGCCGAAACATATTTTGCGGCCATTTCCCATCCTGATTCCTTGGCTGCGATTAAATTGACATTGATCGTTGTCCTCATCACTGTGCCGCTCAATGCCATATTTGGGGTAGTGGCTGCGTGGACCATAACTAAATATGATTTTAAGGGGAAAAACTTTTTAATAACGTTGATAGATTTGCCTTTTTCCGTATCCCCAGTCATAGCCGGTTTGATTTTTGTCCTTCTCTTCGGCTTGCATGGAACACTTGGTCCATTGCTGCAAACCTTTGACATTAAAGTGATCTTTTCAATACCAGGGATTGTCATTGCCTCCATTTTCATTACCTTTCCATTCATTGCGCGTGAATTGATCCCGCTCATGCAAAGTCAGGGGACGTCTGAAGAAGAGGCATCACTAACGCTGGGGGCGGGAGGGTTTAAGACATTTTGGTACGTAACCCTTCCCAATATAAAATGGGGACTATTATATGGAGTCATACTTTGCAATGCCAGGACAATCGGGGAGTTTGGGGCTGTATCGGTCGTATCGGGCCATATACGGGGGATGACCAATACGATGCCGCTTCATATTGAAATCTTATACAATGAATATCAATTTTCAGCTGCTTTTGCCGTTGCATCCCTGATGTCCATTTTTGCAATCATAACCTTGATCATTAAAAGTTTCATAGAATGGAAAACGGACTTTAAATCAACAAAAGCGAGTTAGGGGGGGAATGAAATGAGTATCATCATTGAAAATGTTACAAAATATTACGGGTCTTATCAAGCTCTCCAAAACATTAATATGGAAATAAAAAGCGGGGAACTCGTAGCACTTCTTGGCCCGTCCGGATCTGGAAAAACGTCATTACTGCGTATCATTGCGGGTCTTGAACAGGCAGAGAACGGAAAGATCCTCTTTAATGAAGAGAATTACACGCATAAGCATGTAAAAGATCGAAATGTTGGTTTCGTCTTCCAGCATTATGCCCTTTTTCGCAATATGACCATTTTTGACAATATTGCCTATGGATTGAAGGTCCGTCCTAGAAAAATAAGGCCAAGTAAAAAAGTGATTGAACAGAAGGTTACCGAGTTGCTTCAGCTCGTCAAGCTGGAAGGATATAAAGATCGTTATCCATCCCAATTATCAGGCGGCCAACGCCAGCGTGTTGCTTTGGCAAGGGCACTTGCGGTTGAACCGAGTATTCTTTTGCTTGATGAACCATTCGGGGCACTGGATGCCAAGGTTCGTAAAGAACTTCGGCGTTGGCTAAGAAGGCTTCATGATGAATTCAACGTTACGAGTGTGTTCGTGACGCATGATCAGGAAGAGGCGATGGATGTAGCTGATCGGGTCGTTATCATGAATGAAGGGAAAATTGAACAGATTGGAACTCCGGAAGAAGTTTATAATCAACCGCAAAATCCATTTGTTTATGATTTTCTCGGCAGTGTCAATCTTTTCAAAGGCAACGTTCACCAAGGGAAATTGGTAACTGGGAATGTGGAAATGAATGCCCCGGGCAGTGAAGATGGATTGGGAACGGGTTATGTAAGGGCTCATAACTTTATCATAGAAAGAGCATCATCAGAAAAGGATTCGATTGCTTCCATAGTTGACCACATTCATACTATTGGCCCCATTGTCCGGATAGAAGTCATTCGTCAGGATACAAACGAACCGCTGGAAATCGAACTGACGAAAGAACAATACTTGAATTTGGAAATAAGCAAAGGGGAAAGGGTATTCGTCCGGCCAAAAGAATTGAAAGTTTTTGTCGACTTTATGGCTGGAATTTAAGAATGGGTCGAATATTGACGGAAAAACCGCTGAAGAGCGGTTTTTTTTAGTTTTTTAATGGGGATATTAGCGAACTTTCCTGTATCAATGGTAAATAAGCTGTAATCTGATACAAAAGGGCTTCTATGCGTTCGAACAATGTGAGTTTTTACCTGCCGATAGTCTATAGTCCCTTGGTGCTAAACACTAGATAGAAAGTCTTGCATCAAAATACGAAGATGGTTTTGTAAGATATTGGTTGTATTATCACGAGGAAAAGTCGAATTCTTACGTATAATGTTAAAATTGAAATGTAATTGTAACATTATTATTACGTATTTGACAAAATCTGATGATATACTACGACTTAGGTGAAAACATAGTAGAGTATCAGAAATGTATTTAATATAATTACAACCTTAGAAGATTACATAAAGAGTAAAAAAAATAGAGAAGAGTTCCCAGCAATTTATTTTGACTAATCATTTTTCATAGAGAAAAAGAAGTAGGTCGATGGAAATGCACGGGGAGGAAAGCAGGGGAAATGAGTTTGAAGAAAAAACTTATCGTATTGAACACGACAATTATGCTAGGATTGGGAAGCGCTTTTGCCATACCATCAGTGAAAGCTGAAGAAAATATCTCGGATATTCAATCGCAACGCACAGGAATACAATCGGATATTTCAGAGGCGGAACAAGTTATTCAGGAACTGAAAAAAGAACAGTCGAAAATGAATTCCCAAATTGCCCAGATTGAAACGGCAATGAGAGAAAATGACGAAAAAATCAAAGATACTAAACAAGAAATTAAAGACACGGAAAAAGATATAGTTTCTTTAAAGAAAGAAATTAAAGCGTTGGAAGAAAGAATCGCAAAACGCGAGGAAGTCTTGAAAGAGCGCGCCCTTTCATTCCAAGAGAGCGGCGGGGACGTTGAGTACCTTGAAGTTGTTTTAGGTTCTAAAAGCTTTGGTGAATTCGTTAATCGTGTTGGAGCGGTAGCTACAATTGTGGAAGCGGACCAACAGATTCTTAGCGAGCAGGAAGCGGATAAAGCAGACTTAGAAAAAAAACAAGCAACCGTAGAGAAAAAATTGCAAAACCTAAAGGATATGGAAGTAGAACTTAAAGGTATGCAATCTCAAATTGAAGATCAAAAAGCAGAAACTGTCAATATGAAGGCAAAGATTGAAAAGAAAGAAGCGGAAACAGAGGCCCTTAAACAATCTTTAGAGAATAAAGATGCAGGTTTAGAAGCGCAAATAGCATCCATTCGTGAAAATATCAAAAAAGAGGAAGAACGTAAAGCATCTGAGAAAGCTGATCTTGACCGTGCTGCTGAAGAAGTGAATTCTTCAAATTCTTCTAGTGAAGAATCATCAAGTTCTTCTAAAGGTGAAGCGTCGGAATCAGGTTCGTCTAAAGGTGAATCATCTTCATCTAAAGGTGAATCATCTTCATCTAAAGGTGAATCATCTTCATCTAAAGGTGAATCATCTGTATCTTCAAATTCAACTAAAAACAGTTCTGCTGATAAACCTGCAGCAAGTAAAACAGAAGCATCAAGCAAGCCAAGCAGTGCAAATACAGGCTCTGCAATTACAGCAGGTTATAAATATATCGGTAACTCCACATATAAATTTGGTGGCGGAAGAACGGCATCCGATATCGCTAACGGTCTATTCGATTGTTCAGGGTTCGTTGCATGGGCTTATAAACAAGCTGGTGTGAACCTTCCAGCCAGTACGGATGCATTGAAAAATGCAGGACGTCAAGTATCTAATAGTCAAAAACAACCTGGAGATTTAGTATTTTTCAATACCTATAAAACTGATGGGCATGTCGGTATTTATGTCGGCGGCGGCAAATTTATCGGTTCCCAAAGTTCAACAGGTGTTGCAATCGCCAATATGGAAAGTGGATATTGGGCAGGTAAATTCAACGGACGTGTCGTTCGTGTAAATTAATGGTTCCTTAATAAGCAGGGGAGTAAATGCCCCTGCTTATTTTTTTTGAAAAAATATCGAAAAAAGTGAAACTTATTTTGATATTCAACGTAAATACTATAAGATAAAACAAGGATAGGTGATGTGGACTTTCAGTTAATCTGGGAAAAGATATAATGAAACAACATTCCATACTATTAAACGGAGGCAAAAAAACATGATGAAAAAATTTATGGCTGCATTACTTACAATTACACTAGCATTCTCTCCAGTCGGCACTTATGTATTCCAAGATCATTCGGAGTCTGTCGATGCAAGGGGTTACAAGTCTGGAAAAAGAAGCTTTAACAGCAACAACAATAATAATTCGAACTTCCAAAATAAAGAAACGAAGAAATCCGATGCCACTACTACTAATAAAGCAAAAACTGATACAAAAAGTGGAAAAGCATTTACTAAAGGCGGCTTAATGAAAGGGATTATGCTAGGCGGACTGGCAGGATTACTTTTTGGTAGCCTATTCGCCAATATGGGAGCCCTTGGTTCTATACTTGGACTATTAATCAACGTGTTAGCGGTTGTTGCATTAATCGTTGTAATCCGTAAAATATTCACATATTTCAAAGATAAGAAGAAGAAAGAGGATCCAAACCCATGGAGAGGCTAAAGATTTCCGAACAAGATATCATCAATGCGGTTTGTGTTTACATTGCCCGTAAAAAGCAGGTACAACCTAATGAGGTAGAAGTGGAGTTAATGTATGATGATGATTATGGCTTTTCGGCTGAAACGTTTGTCGATGGCCGGAAACAAGTGTTAATCACCATCAACTTGATAGAAGCGCTTCGCTTATGGCTGGATGAATATTTGAATAAAGATCCATATTCGGGTATTGAACTTGTTTTGGATGATGAAGAGGGAATAGTGGCTTTAGTAAGTGAAAGTAATCGATAAGAAAAAAGGATGCCGTAAAGGCGTCCTTTTTTTATTTTTTTAGATATTCGTAAAAACTATATACATGCAATGAAAACGACTCTATCAAAAGTCGAGTTTAGGGGTAGTAGATCGGTGCAAAAGAAAGAATCTAAGATAATAGAAAGGTATTAAAGCAAACTAGGCAAAATCTTAATTACTGGCAACATGGTTAAGAAATACCGATGTTTTCTTTTGGGTGTATTTCATTCCATTTGTTGCAAAAAATGGTCGTTGGAAGTAGGATGGATATATGTTCAAGCAAAAGGAGGAGAGTAAGTGACAGGTTATATAGAGGATATCACTTTTTTAAATGAAAAGGCTATAAAGTTCGGCAATGAAAAAGTGGAAGCGATACTTGCGCCATCTTTAGGAAGCAATCTACTTTCGTTGAAGTACAAGCGAAAGAATATTGAGGTGCTGCGAACTCCAGATAGTTTGGAAGAATTTAAAAAGGTCCCCATTTTATACGGGATGCCAATCTTGTTCCCTCCCAATCGAATTGAAGATGGCCAATTTACATATAAGGAGACTACGTATAAGTTTCCAATCAATGAAATGGAAAAATCCAATCATATTCATGGTTTTTTGCATGACAAGCCGTGGCAAGTCTGCAAAAAAGAAGTGAACGGGAATGAAATAGTCATTAATACTGAGTTTTCAAGCAGTGATTTTGCTTATCTAAAAGGCAGCTTTCCGCAAGATATTACAGTCAAAATGTCTTTGTCTTTAAGCGGTGAAACATTGGATATAAAATTGGAAATCACCAACAAGGGCATTGAACCCTTTCCGTGGGGAGCAGGTTATCATACTGTATTCAATTTTCCATTTGGGCCAGGGAGTAAGTTGGAAGATTGCAGAATATCACTCCCCGTCAATAAACAATGGGAGTTGAATGAAAGGTCATTGCCTACTGGCGAAATTCATGAAACGGACAATACATTGGAAATCCAAAACGGATTTAGCTTGGAAGGCCGGCTGTTTGATGATCTATTTGGCTATGATGAGGAAAGTTCTCTGGAAAACGAGTGTATTCTCACTGACCATGAGGCTGGCATACAAGTCATTTATCATGGCGATCAAAGTTTTAAGTTTTGGGTATTGTTCAATCAGGAGGGGTTCGTCTGTCCAGAACCATACACATGGGTAACGAATGCCCCTAATCTGGATTTATCGGAGGGATTGACTGGATTGAGGGAGTTAAGCTCAGGGGAAACGGTTCAGCTGAAAACTAGACTGGTAATGAAAGAGATTTAAAAAAACACCTTGGCACTTTTGAATGCCAAGGTGTTTAAGGTTATGCTTTCTTTTTCATCCAGAGCGGGTATAGAACGATTCCAACTACATATAAGGCAATGCCAAGTATGAATGTATTCATATCAGCTGTACCTGTCTTGATGACCCAAATCGAGTAGATTAACGCCAGGATGGTGATAATGCCATCACGAACCCTCGAACCTTTCATGATGTCATAGGTTTCCCCAGTCATGACTAATTTCAATTGATACAGAACTGATGCAAGGTAAGGAATCAAGTATGCGAGTGTAGCGACGATCATTGAGAATTTATAAGCTTCCAAAATCGTTCCCGAAATAGTGGAGAATAAGAATATCTGTGTCATGATATTTGTTATTGTCATAGAACGGACAGGCGTGCCATTTTTGTTTGCTTTTGCAAAATAGGACGGGAACAGATCTGATTTCGCTGCCTGGTAAGGAACTTCAGATGCAACGACAATCCATCCGATTGTAGAACCCAATAAGGAAATGACGGCAAGTGCGGCCATTAAATACGTACCGCTTGAACCTACTACAGCTTGTAGTGCGTCAACAAGTGGTTTTTGTGATATTTTCAAATCGTCTTGAGATATCGCACCCATCGTCAATAAGGTAATGCCGATATAAATGGCAACAGCGATAAGTAAACCTAGAATCGTGGCTTTCTTAACATCATTTTGTGACTTAGCACGGTTTGAAAGCATTACGGCAGCTTCAATACCGATGAATGCCCATAGTGTTGAAATTGCAGCAGCATTCACTTGATCACCTAAAGAGATGGCTGAACCTGTCTTATCGTAAAATTCAGCACCGTTCCCCAGATTTGAAGAATCGAAAATGAATATCGTGATAATGATGAAAAATAAGAATCCAAGCACTTTTGTTACCGTAGCAAAAAGATTCAGTTTCCCAGCACTGTTGAAGCTTCTTACCAAGATTGCCTGAATTCCCCAAAGGGCAATGGAACAGACTGCAAAGGTTAGTGCTTTACCAATTTCGAGATGAAACGAACCCGCAGTATAAATCACTTTCGTACTATGCATCACCGGGAAAAACGTTGATAGGTAACCAGCAAATGAAATGATGACAGAAGCTGTCGCCGCCCAATTTGCAGCCCAATAACCCCAAGCCATGCTATATCCTGAAACCCTTCCTTTAGCCCGGGATTTAAATAATGATTGGGCATAACTTTGAGGTCCGGCCTTCAATTCCGGTTTCCGGACTGCCAGGTTACCAAACACCAGAGCTATTAAAAATACTCCCAGTCCAGTAACCATCCATGCCAATGTTGCCCCTAATGGACTGGATACTTGTGCTAATTGAGCAGGGAGCATGAAAATTCCGCCGCCGACCATATTTCCAATTACGAATGTGGTCAAAATCAATAAACCCCATTTTTTATTTACCATATATAATCGAACCTTTCTTAAATACAAAGTGTATGTTATATACCGACAACTTATACTAAAATAGTATATCTCAAATAGTTTAGTTTGGTAAAGTGGTAAATAAGTAAAATGTAAAACACAGACTAATCAGAAAATTGCAATGTGTGATTGACAAAAGGATTAAATTGGATTATATTAGAAAAAACCGAGTTAATAGGTAAGGATAATGCGGTTTGTTGCTTCAAATCGTATACTGGATTTTTCCATAACATTTGCAACTCCTGAATATTGCCGATTAGTCAACTAAAGGCGCCCTTACATCTAATCTGTTAGATGACGGGTGCCTTTTATTTATTATAGTGAAGGGAGGGGAATATGGAGTTCCTATGAACGGGTTATTCTTAATCGGAAGGGTTAAGTGATGAGGATATGATAGGTAACCAAGTTCCTCAAGAAAACATTGAAAGTGGGAAGAGTACGTGTAGATTTTCGTACGATCTCTTTTTAACATTAGGTATGAAACGAAGCTTTATTACCAGTATTGAAGGGGAGATAATATGGAAAAGAAAGAAGAATTGAAAATAAGGCATATCATTTCAAGCTTGGAAGAACTTCAATATGGATCCGTCATAATAACCGTCCATGATGGAGAAATCACACAGGTGGATACAACTGAGAAGAAACGATTCCCATTAGTGAAGGGCCGGGCTGTTAAGACTAGATGAATATCAGTTTTTAAGTGAGCCTTCGATACGAAGGCTCTTTTATTTCGTTTTAATATACAAATTTATTCAATTTGGAATTTTCAAGAAGATTGTACTGCTTTTAACATGGTAGAATAAGTTAGGGTATAAGGGAGTTTTTATAGGGACTAATGAAATCTTAAGGAGGAACAGGGGATAGATGACCTTACAAACTATAGAACATGATATCTTGGAATTAGTTGAATCATTTAATGGGAAAATTGCCTATAAAATTGAAAATGAGCTAGGGGATACGATCGGATATCACGAGGATGAATCTTTTCAATCAGCGAGTTTGATCAAAATACCAATGATCATCGAAGGTTATCGTCAAAGCGAACAAAAGAAAATCTATTTGAATCAACCAGTGACCATCCCCCCTAATGAAGTGACTGGGGGATCAGGGGTCCTGCATGTCTTATCGAATAAGGTATTTTTAACTGTAGAGGATTTATTGACACTGATGATAACTGTTTCTGATAATACTTCCACGAATATGATGATGAAACTGTTGGGCTTTGAGGAAATAAATCAATGCATCAAGGAACTTGGTTTGAAAAATACCGTCCTTGAACGAAAAATGCAGGATTTTAAGGCATTAAAAGAAGGTCGGGACAATACCATCTCGGCGGAAGATACGATTACCTGCTTAAAAGCCATACATACAGGCGACTTTTTAACGAAAGAAAGCCAAGAAAGAATATTGCGAGTATTTGACAATCAGCAATTAAGGGATAAACTTCCATCTTTGATGGGAAGAGGGGTTAAGGTCGCGAGCAAAACGGGCGGAATTCGGGGAGTTGCCCATGATTGTGCAATCATTCGGTCAGAAACACAAACCGTTTATGTTGCAGTTCTTACTGAGGATATGAATTCAGAGGAAGAAAGCCGCCAAGTAATCAGTAAAATTGGAAAGGTGATTTATGATGATATGGTCGCAGATTAAATTGTCCGATTCAATATTTTTGGGATGGTCAGCAGGGTTATCACTATTATAAGAAGAAGAGCGGGAAGTCATTCATGATTTCCCGCTCTTCCATATTAGTTATAAGGGGGGATGAGAAAGAATGTTAGATAATGAAAGGAAAATGAAACGGGGGAAAACTTTAAAAAGAGCGATGAAAGTTGGTTTTATTGTGTTATTGGGTTATTTCGGTTTTTTACACATGAAAATACAAGAAAGCATTCATCAGCCAATACCGGAAAATGCCGATTACCTAATAATTCTTGGGGCAAGGGTCAAAGGTTCGGTTCCATCATTATCATTACAATACCGGATTGATAAAGCTGCAGAATATTTAAGAGCGAATAAACGTACTCTGGCCATTGTATCTGGCGGCAAAGGACCTGGAGAAGATATTTCGGAAGCAAAAGCAATGCAACAAGGGCTAATCGAGCAGGGAATTGAAGAAGCGCGTATCATGATGGAAGACAAATCTACAACAACTCATGAAAATATTGTTTTCTCGAAAGAACTCATTACTGATCCATCAGCCTCCGGATTGATTGTCAGTAATGATTTTCATATCTACCGAGCCGTTGAAATAGCCAAAAAAGAAGGTTTGGACATGAAGGGAATACCGGCAAAAACGCCAATAGTGGCATTGTTGAAATCATATTCCCGTGAATATCTGGCTATTACCAAATACTATCTGACAGAGTTGATTGGGAGGTGAATTCGAATTCTCCTAAAGATGGGGGAGGGTACTTTCATTATTCGACTTCCACGACAACATTAGGAACTTCCCGAAAATCTTTCTCTTGATATAACTCTTTAAGTGTCTTATAAACGGGATAACCGGTATAGGAAATCTCGACTCGTTCATCGGCATCCACTTCTTCCACATCTATATCATCAACAAAACCAAGTTGATCATCGATTTCCATTAAATAAAATCCAAGTGCCTCATATCCGCTATAGGCTACAATAACCTTACTGTCAATACCGCTATTAGAAACTTTGTAATATTTCATTGGTTGACCTCCCTCGTTGTTAATTCTTTAAGTGAAAATGGTACGGTTTCTTATACTCTGATATACCCGTTAATCTATAACTGAATCATTCAATTGGATAAATAAAGAAAATAAAGGAAATAGGGAAGCGGAAAAAGAATGTGCCCTGTCAAATAAATATCACTAGATAATTTGCTATATTAATCATTTCGTGTTATTCTAATAAAGAATTGTTTTTGATTGTGGAAGAAGGTACTAGTTATTTTCCAAAATGATTGAAAATAGTAATACAATGTGTGTTATGCACTAGGAGGCAACAAAAATGGAACAAGGTACAGTTAAATGGTTTAATGCAGAAAAAGGTTTTGGATTTATCGAACGTGAAAATGGAGACGACGTATTCGTACATTTCTCAGCTATCCAAAGCGAAGGCTTCAAGTCTTTAGACGAAGGTCAAAAAGTAACTTTCGACGTTGAGCAAGGTGCTCGTGGAGCTCAAGCTGCTAACGTTCAAAAAGCTTAATTTTAAAATTAAATCGTAACCTATATGAACAGACTCCCTCGATGGGAGTCTGTTTTTTATTGTGCTAAAGAATGTAAGCAAAAAAAATCCCACTCTGAGCTGAGTAGGGTTTTAGGGACGTGTTATTAAGATTTTTTTAATTCTTCTTCAAAGAAAAAAGTAGTTGGATGTTCTTTTACAGTATAAGAATATCTTTTCATGTTTTTTACATATGCCCATTTATTAATGGTTACTGATTCATTAGTATCCTGAATAGTTACTGTTTCGCCAGTATTATACTTATTGCTTTTCAATTTATGCACCCTCTTTACTAATAGTATAACATATTTGGGAATAAAAAATGTGTCCAAGATATTCCAAGGATATATTAGGTTTAAAAAACCAGACTATGTGTACGGCACTGAGCACAATTATTTTTGAATGATATAAAGAGGAAGATAAGGGTGATGTTTTAGCCTTGCAGAAGGTGAAGGGCAGAATGCGGTTTTTTTAGCTGAACAAGGAATGGATGTCACAGTTTGGGATTATGCGGAGTAAGTTTTCTGATGCCTATTTCATTTATCAATTACCGTATTTTAAGAAGTCCCCTTATCGCCCCCCATAAAATGAATGATTCGCCAAAAGTCACTAAAAATTCTTGCGGGGCATACATAAACTCCACATCACACGTGGCCTTTCGTTTTTGAGGTATGCTATGTCAATCAGTTTGCTAAACAAAAGCTCAAGCCTGATAGTGATTGAGAAAAGGGATTTTATGTGTAAATCGTCTGAATTAAAAAAGCAATTGTTACTTTACCATAGAGAGATTGATCTAACAATTTTTTATAGCGTATTTATATACTTCATCAATAAGAGGTTTAATATACTCCATACTCTTAACGTTTTGAAAACTTTTAAATGCGGATGGTCAAAAAGCTATGACAACTGTCATGGTATAATACATATAAAACAATGTACCAGAATGGTATCGATACAAAGATAACAATTTTAATAAGGAGTATTTCAGGGAACTAATTCAAATTGATAGAGATTCTGTATAAAATCAGTGGGAAAAAATTAATTTAATCTTTCTCCAATTTTTTATCTATGGTATAGTTAAAGGAATTGGGAATTTTTACAATAGTTTTCTTAGATGTTACTTTTAACATTAGACTTTCCTCCAACATATATTTTTAAGTTAATCAGTACATTTAGAGTATTATATAAATATAATAGATTAGTCAATGTAAAAGGATTAAAAAGACAGTACATTTAAGTAAAGATAAAATGATATTGAGGTGATAGGTCTTGTCTTTATTTTATTACTATGGACTGTTAAAGGAGAAGGAAGTGCAACTTCAAAGGCTAAAAAATTGCTATAGCCAACTTCAAGGTATGAAACAGGAATTTTCAAGTTATAGAATGTCACTTAAAAGTCCTGAACTCTCGGCATTTACTTGGCATGGTTCACTTGCAACAAAATTTGAATACATACGAAATGAAGGAATGTTTCATTATTACCAAGATATAGAGTTTCAGTTGATCAATATTTTTTCTACAATAGATAGTAAAATGCAATTTTTACATAGCGAAATTACTTCGATTAAACAAACCATTGCCTTATTAGAGTTACAATTAGCAGAAGAAAAAGTTCTAAAGAAACATAACTAAATTTGATAATAAAATCAATTTATTCTTTTTAACTAAATAAGGTGAGAATATAAACTCCATTAGAATTTCATTACAATTTTTCTCGCAATTATCGTGATTGTATCTATAAGAAATAAATTAAAGAGTACCAAACATTTACTGTTAGATCTGTAAATTCCTTTTTTAAAACAAGAGTAAAGTAGTGGTGAAAATGTCAGAAATAAAAATTGAATATAACAACATCGAAAATGTATTAAAGATGATGATGTCTGCGTCTGGTTCTTTTGAATCGCATTTGCCTAAGAATATAGTGCAAAATAGTCGATTGGACATATTAAAAGAAATCGATGGAATTAACACACTATTAGAAAAAATAATGGAAGATTATAAAAATCTTCTATTTAAGAATGAATTAATGGTCAAAAATTCTTTGGAGTATATGAAAGAAAACGATGAATTCTTGAAAACCTTTATGTCGATAAATGCTATTGCAGAGGTAAGGAAATGAAAGTATTAGATGTTTCAAGTTTACTTGTTTCCCTTGATCAGACTGTTAATTCAATTGAAAAGAAAATTGAAGGTATAGAGGTCATCGAAAAGTCCATACAAGAGTTGGTGATGATTGATGATTCTTTTAAAGGAAAGGGCGCAGAGTCTATTAAGTTTTTCTATAAATCATGCCATTTGCCATTTACGTTAAAATTAAAACAAGTATTTACATCCTACAAAGCAAAGCTATTGGCATGCAAAGAAGCAACAAAATCGTTTGAACCAAATGAAGAAGGGTATATTCATCAAGAATTTCTTCAAGGTGAACTAATCACTAGTATAATTCAATCTCAAAATTATACTAGTGATGTTACATTGGACGCTAATAGAGTGATATCAAGTGTATCTGATATTGTTGAGTTAAACTCTTTAGATGATACAGAATTTAATAATCAAGTCTTAAAAGCAAAAAGCTCTGTTCTTCAGACAGTTAATCAATTAGAAGAGTTCGATCAACAAAATAGTTCTTCTTTAAGTGAATTGATGGGTGATCTACAACTATTAGCCAACTATGTAAATGAAATAGATTCTAAAATAGGCATAAGTCATGGAAGTTTGGAGAATGTTAGCCCTCTTCAGCTTTTAGCTAGTTCGTCTCATTCATTATTAATTTCAAGTATAAAAACGTCACCCTTACAATCTTTTGAAAATACTAACACCCCTTATAATGAGTCTTTACAATCTATATTTATTTTAGATCCATATGGACAATACCCGTATAGTTGGTTAGGCCTTAACTTTTATCCAAATAAGGGGACTGTGCTTAATAAGAAAATCAATAATTCTAATAAAATGGAATCTAATTATATGGTTGGAGAAAAGACCAATAATGGTAATTTTACATTTGAAGCTTCGGTGGGTAAAACAGAGAATGATTGGTCTGGATTTGAAGGTGTGAAAAACGGTAGTGATCAGATTGGTGGAAGCAGCTCATTAACTGGAATCCATGTTAGCGTAGAACATGACACAAGCATAATTGATAGCAGTTTTAACCAAGATATTGGAATGGCGGAGGCTCAAGCCAGTGTAGGCGGTAAAAGTATTCTTCCAGTTGTAAAAGCTGGTGGAGCCGTTTATAATGCAAAAGTGAAATCGCAGCTTGATAAGGAAATTGATTACGTAGGCAGTACCGGGGTAGAAGCTAAAGGGGAAATTCTTAAAGCGAATGCTTACGCTGGAATAGATAATAGTTCTATCGGGTTTGGGGCAAAAGCGGCGGTAGCAGAAGGTGAAGTTTCAGGAATCTTTCCACTTCCTTTTACTGACTATACAATAAAGGGAACAGCTGGAGCTTCAGCATTCGGAGCAGGTGGCGAGGCTAAGATTGGGAAAGAAATTGTTCTCGACCTTCGATTATTGATAGGAATTAAGCTAGGATTAAGTTTTGAAAAAGAATAAAAATAATTAGTTTGAGAGGAGCTATTTATTAATGACAAAAGAGGTTAATTCTTTAATTATTGATAAAGGAAATGAATTGTTACCAATAGGGACAATAGTTACGCTTGATATATTTCCACAACCATTAATGGTTTATGGAAGAATGCAACAACAAGCTGAAAAAGTTAGTGTATGGGAGTATGTAGCTTGTCCCTATCCTCAAGGTCACATTTCTGATGAAAGTAACGTGTTTTTTAATCATGAACAAATAAAACAAGTGATTTTTAAGGGATTCGAATCTAAGGGTGAAAAGATAATGAAAGAAAAGCTAAAGTCACTAGATTTAAGGAAATAGTCTGATGAAAAAAATCTTTAATTGGTTCGTAGAACCATACCAAATAGTAAAGTTAGAGTTTCAGTATTTAGCACAATTAAAAAAAAATGAAACAACCTCAAAAAAGGAAATCATTAGAATATATCAATTGCAAGTTTTTAACGCAATGTTGTTCTTAGTGTATTCTTTATTTTTTATAGCCTTTTTTGTATATATAGTTTTGCTTTTTATTGTGAAATGGTATGCACTTTCGGGAATCTTCGTTGGACTTTTAATGATGAGCATCATTAAATTGATCCAAAAGCAGGGATACTTAAAACGTCGGGACGCATTTATTAAAAACGATCCAGCTTTAATAAAATCTTAGAACTAAGAGAGGACAGGTACTTTTGAAAAAATTCATTTCAATCATATTTACCATTTCTTTGTTACTTGTAGGTTGTAGTGAGAACTCTTCTTTGGAAAATCAAGCCGAAAAAGAAAAGACTAAAACTGAAGCCAAATCAAATGGAAACAAGCAATCTTTTGAGGATAAACAAAAAGAAATTGTTAAGTTTATAAACAAGGATATACAAGAAATAGTAAGTTATGAAACAGAAGCAAATCAAGTATTAGCAACTGTATCAGGTGAAAATTATCATAACGATAAAGAATTATATGAGGTACTTGCAAACAAGGTTATACCTACCTATCAAAAAGCAGTAAATAAAGCAAAATCACTAGTTGTAGAAGTTGAAGAATTAAAGCCTTTAAAAGCTAAAATTAAGGAAGCTACAGGTATATATTATGAGGCTTTAATGCTTGAAAAAGAGGGCTTGGAAAAGAAGGATACGGAACTTATAAATCAATCAAATGCCAAAGGGCAAGAATATAAAAAAGTGATAACTGAATATCATGTAGAGATGAAGAATCTTGCCCAAGAATACAATATCGATTATGAACAAGACTCGGCTAAGTAATTTTAAGTTAATTTAAGCTGTGTAAAATATAATAGCTCTAAAATGATGAGAATACTTGATTACTTACCTAGTTGAAACCTAGTCTTTCAAAAATATAGAATTAGTAAGCGTCGTTTGTAGAATATCTTTCATTAAAGAATTCAAGTAGAGATAGTTTTGGTATTTAAATACATAAGATTGAACCCTATCATAAGTAAATGTGGTTCTTAAAGACCTTGTCATATAGTAATGCGGACAAGGTCTTTTTTAAAATTGAGTAACTTTTATTAGTCAACGTGAAAATAATGAAAAAGAGGAAATAATCGGTGGTACATTCTACCCAACAAAAAAAAGCTAGGATTACCTACAATCCGTTTTTATGATTAAAGACATACACATGTCACGATGCTAATCAAACAAAATGTGAATGTAAAGGTCTTTTCGGAGAGGGTTGGACATACATCCATTCAAATTTACCCTAGACAAGTATAGCCACGTGCTTCCTAGTATGCAGGAACACGTGGCTTATTAACTTGATAAATTGTTTAAAGTTAAAGATATGTGACCAATTCTGTGACCCCTCAAGGTTTTAGACCTTCAAAACCCCTCTAGATCAAAGCTTTAATTAAAAAGCCCAATCCCCATTACGGAAGACAGGTTCTGAAGTGCCGTCCTGTTTGATGCCATCGATGTTCATTTTCTCGGATCCAATCATGAAATCGACATGTGTAAGGCTTTCATTCAATCCATTTTCTTCAAGCTCTTCTGGACTCATGTTTTTTCCGCCTTCAATACAGAAAGCATAGGAGCTGCCGATTGCAAGATGGTTTGACGCATTTTCATCGAATAATGTATTGAAGAATAAAACATTCGATTGGGAAATCGGTGAGTTGAATGGAACAAGTGCAACTTCACCAAGATAGTGTGATCCTTCATCCGTTTCCACCAATTGTTTTAGAATTTCTTCCCCTTCTTCAGCTTTTACTTCAATGATTCGTCCTTCCTTAAAGGTCACTGAAAAATTATTAATGATGTTGCCGCCATAACTAAGGGGTTTCGTACTGGAAACCGTACCGTTAACACCTGTTTTCAATGGAACAGTAAATACTTCTTCAGTTGGCATGTTAGCCATGAATTCATGACCCTGTACGTTAACGCTTCCTGCTCCGACCCAAAGGTGCTTGTCAGGCAACTCGATTGTCAAGTCGGTTCCAGGAGCCGTGTAATGCAATTTTTGGTAATGCTTATCATTTAAATAATCAACCTTTTCATGCAGGGTATCATCGTGTTTTTTCCAGGCCTCCACAGGGTCCTTAACATCAACACGAACTGCCTTGAAAATGGCTTCCCATAGCATATCAACGCGTTTTCCTTCTGCCTCTTCAGGGAATACTTTATCAGCCCAAGCCTTTGAAGGGACGGCGACTATGGACCAGCTTACTTTATCGGATTGCATATACTGACGCCACTTCTTCAATGCAGTTCCGGATGCCTTTTGGAAGTTGGCTATCCTTTCAGGTTTTACACCTTTCAATAAGTCAGGGCTTGAGGAGATGACGGATAGATAGGCAGCTCCGTTTTCTGCAAGTTCGATCGTTTCTTCTGCACGCCACTTTGGATATTCGTGGAACACCTCATCTGGAGCCAGTTCATATTTGGTACGTGAAATGATATCGTCATTCCAATTAACGATGACATTACGCGCACCGTTCTCATATGCTTTCTTTACAATGAGACGGACAAGGTCAGCGCCCTCTAATGTAGTATTAACGACCAGGGTTTGATCTTGTTGGATATTAACGCCGACTTTAACGGCAAGTTCTGCATATTTTTCTAAATTCGATTGAAAATCACTCATCATTTCAAAACTCCTTTTCCATTTTCTACATTCATAATTGTACTTATTGTTCTATAAAAAAGAAACTTTTTACATCGTTGTGTGGAAAAACTTTATAGTAAATTCAATAAGGAGTTCAACCGGGAAGCAGCTGAATTCAATCTGCATCGGTTTTGATTCATCCGCTTTAGCATCAACACCAACAATCACAATCACACTCGTGTGCACACATAAGTCAGCTCAAGCTCCAGCAGCTATTTTGTCTATCTTGCATTTTACCAAAACTAAAGAAGGAAAGATTATTAAAAGGTTTGAATAATTTAATAATTCGCTTCAGTGAATCAATGTACTGAAAGAAAGAGGGCCTCTTTGAGACCCTCTTTCTTAATAGTCAAAAATCACTTACCCAAATTGATCCAGACGCTTTTCACTTCTGAATAGTTGTCAAGTGCATAAGATCCCATTTCACGTCCGATTCCGGATTGTTTGTAGCCGCCGAATGGGGAAGCTGCGTCGAACGCGTTATAACAGTTCACCCACACTGTTCCGGCACGGAGTTTTCCTGCAACATAATGGGCATTGGCTATATCGCTTGTCCATAAGCCGGCTGCCAATCCATATTCACTGGCATTTGCACGGTTGATGACATCATCTAAATCCTCGAAAGGCATTGCCGCAATAACCGGCCCGAAAATCTCTTCTTTAGCTATCGTCATATCCTCTTCGACACCAGCGAATATAGTAGGAGAAACAAAGTAACCTTGTTCACCCGGTTTATTTCCGCCGACAAGAACTTCCGCACCCTCGTTTTTCCCTTTTTCAATATAGCCCATTACCCGATTTTGCTGCTCCTGGGAAACAAGCGGTCCAATTTGTGTACTTGGATCCAATCCTGCCCCTTGTTTTATGTTTTTTGCATGGCTGGCCATATCTGCAACAACATTATCATAATGTTTCTTTTGAATATAAACCCTTGAACCGGCACAGCATACCTGCCCTTGGTTAAACATGACCCCATTCAAAGCTCCAGGGATGGCTTTTGAGAAATCTGCATCAGGTAGGATGATGTTTGGCGATTTCCCTCCAAGTTCCAATGTGACCCGTTTCAATGAATATGAAGCGGAGCGCATGATCAATTTTCCAACTTCGGTCGAACCTGTAAATGCAATTTTATTTACTTGAGGATGGTCGACAAGTGCTTGTCCAGCGGTTTCACCAAAACCGGGAACGATATTGACGACCCCATCAGGGAAACCGGCTTCAGCCAATAATTCAGCCAGGTAAAGCGCGGAAAGCGGTGTTTGCTCAGCAGGCTTTAATATGACCGTACAACCTGTAGCAAGTGCCGCTCCCAGTTTCCACATTGCCATAAGAAGCGGAAAGTTCCATGGGATGATTTGGCCGACAACACCAACAGCCTCATGTTTTGTGTAGTTAAAGTAATTTCCGCTTACCGGAATGGTCTGTCCAACAATCTTGGTGGACCAGCCAGCAAAATATCTCATATGTTCTATAGCTAAAGGAATGTCGGCATTGGTAGTTTCACTGATTGGTTTTCCATTATCCAACGTTTCCAATTGAGCAAGTTCAGTTTTATTTTCTTCCATTAAATCGGCAAGTTTATACATAAGCCTACTGCGTGCAGCCGCGCTCATCCTTGACCAAGGACCTTCATCGAATGCTTTGCGTGCAGCTTTGACGGCTAAGTCGATATCTTCTTTATCAGCTTCATAAACATCGGCAAGTTTTTGTCCTGTAGCAGGATTAGGAGTGGAGAAGGTTTTTTTTGAAGCACTTTCCACAAACTGACCATTAATATAGAGCTTTTTTGGTCCTGTTAAAAATTTTTGTAGCTTTCCACTTACTTCTAACGTTAGATTTGTCATAATTACCCTCCTGAATAAAATGATTAACTTGGGCAAAACATGATGACTTATTGATAACGCTATGATTTATGCCAATTTTTATGATAAATGAAAAAAAGGGAATATTCAATCTATAACATTCGACAGAATATCCAAGATTTCTTTATCATTTTAAAAATGAAGTGTTTTTTTGTCATGACATGTGTAATTACTATAGCAAAAATGAAAGTTAATAGTTAAAATGAATAAGGATAAAATAACTAGAAGGTCTAAAGTTCATCAGGAGGAATATATGGGAAATAATGCGAAAACGATATCGCAGCGTAGATTACTTGGTGTTGCGGGTCTTGGATGGATGTTCGATGCACTTGATGTCGGTATGCTTTCTTTCATTATTGTTGCTTTGAAACAAGAATGGAACTTAACCAGTGAACAGGTTGGCTGGATTGGGAGCATAAACTCTATAGGGATGGCTGTTGGAGCCGTTTTCTTTGGTGCAATGGCTGACAAGGTCGGACGGAAGAATGTCTTTATCATTACTTTATTATTGTTTTCAATTGCAAGTGGCGTGTCTGCAGCAGTCAGTACACTCAGCTTGTTCTTGATATTGCGATTTTTGATTGGAATGGGACTCGGAGGAGAACTTCCTGTTGCCTCGACATTGGTCTCTGAAAGTGTTGAAGCTAGTAAAAGGGGAAGGGTGGTCGTTCTTCTTGAAAGTTTTTGGGCAGTTGGCTGGATATTGGCAGCACTCATTTCCTATTTCATCATTCCTGCTTATGGTTGGCGGGTTGCATTGTTATTGAGCGCCGTTCCCGCTTTATATGCACTGTATCTGCGCTTGAAACTGCCGGATTCACCGAAGTATACGGAACTTGAAAAAAAGCAGAGACCATCTGTATTAAGCAATATGAAAAGTGTCTGGAAAAAGGAATACTCCCGCCAAACCCTTGTGCTGTGGATTCTGTGGTTTTCCGTGGTCTTTTCTTATTATGGGATGTTTTTATGGCTGCCAAGTGTGATGGTCCTAAAAGGATTCAGTATGATTCAAAGTTTTGAATATGTTTTGATCATGACACTTGCACAGCTTCCAGGCTATTTTTCAGCTGCATGGCTGATAGAGAAGATGGGACGTAAATTCGTTTTGATCACATACTTAATCGGAACGGCCATCAGTGCCTTTTTCTTTGGATCGGCAGAGGGGTTGGCACCACTGATAGTTTCTGGAATGTTCCTATCTTTCTTCAACCTAGGGGCATGGGGTGCGCTTTATGCGTATACACCTGAGCAGTATCCAACTGCAGTTCGTGGCACAGGTGCTGGTTTAGCTGCTGGCATCGGCAGGATTGGCGGTGTCCTGGGTCCATTGCTTGTAGGGTATTTAGTTGCTGCCGATACTCCGATTTCAACGATTTTCACCATATTTACAATTGCTATTCTAGTGGGGGCCGTTGCTGTAGCTTTTGGGAAGGAAACTAAGAATACCGTTTTGACATAAACAAAAGGGAGGGGACTGAATTCAGTCCCCTCATTTCGTCATTTAAATTCTTTTATTATTTTTAAGAGGAATTCGGAGGCAGTCTTCGGACTATCAGCATTCATGATGGCTGAAACGACTGCCGTACCGGATAGCCCGCTATCAGAAAGAGAGGATATGTTATCGGCAGTTATACCCCCGATGGCAACGGCTGGAATCGAAACGCTGCGGCAAATTTCCTCCAGATCTTCAATTGCCATTAGCGTTGCATCTTGTTTGGTCTTCGTAGGGAAAACGGAACCGACTCCGATATAATCTGCTCCATTTCGTTCGGCTTCGATTGCTTCTTCAAGAGTGGAGACTGATACCCCGATAATCATATCGTCAGGAACCATTTGTTTGATGACAGGCAGTGGAAGGTCATCTTGCCCAATATGAATTCCGTCAGCTGCAACAGCAAGTGCTATATCTACCCGGTCGTTAATGATAAGGGGAATGGACAGCTCGTTCAATAACTGTTTTAATGCAGAAGCTTTTTTATAAAAGGAAAGGGAGGAATTGTTTTTTTCTCTAAGTTGTACGATCGAGACTCCTCCTGAAACCGATTCTGTAATGATTTTGGTCAAAACTTCTATTGCTATGGACTCTTCCGTAACTAAGTATAAACTTAAATCAATTTTGGATTTCTTCATTTATTTTCACCTCATGCATCCAGGTTTCCTTATTCATTCTTGATATGGCATCGATTAATCTCACACGAAACGTGCCTGTTCCTTCATCTTCTTGAAGTTTTGCAGCAGCCAGTTCCCCTGAAATGCTCATGGTAGAGATACCGGCAACTGCAGCAGCATAGAAATCGTCCGTGACTCCGGAAAAGGTACCGATAAGAGCAGTGGCCATGCATCCGGTACCTGTAACATTTGTTAAAAGGAGGTTCCCGTTGTCGATTATGGACGTATGTTTTCCATCACTAACAGCATCCTTCGCTCCGCTGACTACGACGACACTATTCAATTTATTTGCCGCTTGTGCAGCCAGCTCAGCATTGCTAATAGTAAGTTCCCCCGAATCCACCCCCCGTGTAACGATATCCCCACCCATCAATCGATGGATCTCACTCGCATTTCCGCGAATGATTTGGAAATTAACCTTACGTAGGAGTTCTGTGACTTGCTCTGTCCGATAGGCGGTGGCACCTACTCCCACCGGGTCCAAAATGACCGGGATATCCAGGGCATTTGCCGTCTTACCGGCAATCTCCATTGCTTCCAAAGCTTTATCATCAATCGTACCGAAATTAAGGACCAATGCATCGGCTAATTTGACCATATCCGCCACTTCTCTTGGGCTCGATGTCATAACAGGCGAACCACCGATGGCAAGGGTGGCATTTGCACAGTCGTTGACCGTAACAAAGTTGGTGATTTGGTGAACGAGTGGTTTTCTTTCTCTTACCTTCACGAATAAATCGGCTGCAGAAACCTTCATATTAATTCACTCCGTTCTTTTTTTGAAAATGAATGAAAATGATGGACAGGTCCATGACCCTTACCGATTGAAAAGCTATTACGAATGGCTTCAGAAATATAGGTCTTGGCCTGTTCGATCGACTCCAGCAATGTCAGTCCATTTGCCAGGTTGGATGTAATGGCGGATGACAGGGTACAGCCTGTACCATGTGTGTTTTTTGTATGAATGCGTTCTCCCTTTATCCAGTGGAAGTCAGTCCCATCATAAAAGAGATCATTTGGATTTCCCGCTGCATGGCCCCCTTTAAGTAAAACGGCTTTAGGGCCCAGTTCTTGTATGGATATGCATGCCCTGTAAAAATCTTGTTTCGTTCGAATCGACAAGCCAGTAAGAACTTCCGCTTCTGGTACATTTGGGGTTGCAAGTGTTGCAAGCGGAAGCAATTCCGTTTTTAAGGCAGAGACGGCTTTTTCGTCCAGCAAATGGTGGCCGCTTTTGGAAATCATGACAGGATCAAGGATAACGATGTCAGGTAAGAATGTTTTAAGGGACGCAGCAACTGTTTCCACTATTTCTTTAGATCCAAGCATACCTATTTTTACTGCATTGACACGAATATCTTCAAAGATGGCTGCAATTTGATCAGAAATGATAGCTGTATCGATGGCCTGAATTGAACGCACTTCCATTGTATTTTGTGCGGTTACGGCTGTGATTGCTGACATTCCAAAGACCCCATGTGCAGAAAATGTTTTTAAATCCGCTTGTATTCCAGCACCGCCCCCTGAATCAGAGCCTGCGATGGTTAATGCTGTTTTCATAAAAAAACCCCTTCATATAATTATTTTTTAGAAGTATTTTAAGTAATATGAAAGCTAAAATCGCACCTGCGAATGAACTAAGCATAAAAGCTGGTAAAAAACCAAAAAGAGCAGCTTTTTCTCCCAATAGGAGGATTGCAAGTGGATAACAGGCTAGGGACCCGAAAATCCCGGTCCCGATCACTTCCCCTAAACAAGCGAATTTTAAGCTTTGTGTTTTTCGATATACGACGGCAGCCAAAAGTGCACCGATCATGCTGCCAGGAAAGGCGAAAATTGAACCGGTACCAGACATGTTTCTAATGATGGAAACTAAAAAAGCTTGTGTTACCGCATAAGCAGGTCCTAATAATACGGCTGTCAGGACATTTGCCAGATGTTGAATAGGAAAGACTTTCGCAAATCCGGCAGGGATGAAAATAAATGAACTGGTTAAAGTCGTTATAGCCGTAATCATGGCGGTCAATGTCAATTTCTTGATTGGATTCATCATCATATCAACGACCTACAGTGGCCAATCCTGCTCATTTTGAACCATATCCCAGAATAAATATTCATATCGGGAAGTCACCAAAAAGTGCTTTTCTAATCTAAGTAGTTCCTTTTCGGGCATGCCTTCTGTTAATTCTTCCAACAAAGCAATCAGCCACTTGTGTGCTTCACCGAATTCAGGAGATGAATATGACCTTATCCAATCAGAGTAGCGATTGTTTTCCAATGCATCACCATTTTGTTCTTTCAATAGCAAACCGATCTCATAATAATCCCAAGCACATGGCAGGAGACATGCTATCAGGTCTGCCAAAGTGCCATGCTGAGCTGCATTTAGCATGTAACCCGTATAGGCTAGAGTGGTTGGTGTGGGTTCTGTATCTTCCAATTCCTTGGAGCTGATTCCGAATTCCGCAGCATAATGCCGATGGATATCCATTTCAACTTGAAGGGTTTCATTTAAAATACTCGCAAACTTTGCCATGGTTTCGATATTATGAGCTTTGATGACACCTAAAGCAAAGAGCTTGGAATAATCCATGAGATAGATATAGTCCTGCTTCAGGTAATAGGCAAATTTCTTTTCAGGAAGTGTGCCGTTTCCAATTGCCTGGACAAAGGGATGTGAATGGTTCCTTTTCCAAATCTCTTTTGCCCGTCCATGAAGTCTATCACTGAATGTTTCTAATTTAGTATTCTCCATTGTTCATCCTCCTTTAAAATGGATCCCCTTGTTTACACCCAATAAAAAAAACCCGCTCCTGAATACGGAACGGGGTAGATGGATAAAGTCTGTAAATGGACGATATCATCCACTTCCCTCCGCCGGTATGAGCCGGTTCAGGTTCAAAGGGTCCGGAACTAATTCCATCTCAGTCTTAAAAAAGACTCCCCTAGTGGTGTGAATTGTATGTAATTACTGACATCATATCAGAAAGACAAGAAAATGCAACCCGTATTTGAAAGAGGTAATCCTTTATGGCACGGAAAAAAAGGGAGATCCAGGTAATTGACATTTGATGATTATTGAGATAAAATCATGTCTACATCAATTATATATTGAATTCTTATCCAGAGAGGTGGAGGGACTTGGCCCAAAGAAACCTCGGCAGCAGACCCATTTTGGGAACTGTGCTAAATCCAACAAGCATATGCTTGGAAGATAAGAAGAGCCGTACGGACACTGTCAGCCTCTTCTTGAATTAGAAGAGGCTTTTATTTTTGCGGTATAACGTTTAGTGACATAATAAAAAAGGTATATATAATTTGGTGAAAATCAAACCAGTTAATACAGTTTAGCTCAACTAGAAGCAGGCTCTATGATGACTAGGAAAGGAGCCATTTACATGGCGGAATTATTTAAGAGGATTGAACAGAGGAAGGCAAAGCTTATTGAAGAGTTATTGGCCAATGGAGTATACAAAACCTCTGATGAAAGGCACCTTTACGATGCCCCGTTAAAAGTACTTGAAGATGAATATAAGATTGTTATAAATAGACCTAATAACGAGTCTCCTTCGGAATGGATGACATAGTAAGCGATAGACTATATTTTGGGTTCTTGGGATAGGGATATGAAGTAAGCATTCGCAATGTATCACACTTGTGGATGCTTTTTTTATTTAAGTTTATATAGTGGATGTCACAAAATATACATAATTAGAGACTGAAATAGGCTTTTTGTCACATTTAACCTATGAAATAACACATTTAATTTCTGTAAAATAGTTGATTTTAACTACGAGTTTCATTATGATGAAAGTGTAAAAATATTGAAAAATTAGGAGGTGTTTATATGATTTGCCGGAAGGTAACTATAGAAAAAGTAGAAGAAAAGAGAGAGGAAATGATCAAATTGGCAGCAATTTATGGTTTTACAAGTCTTCTAACTGTTCAAGCAAGTCAAGAATTGGATGCGCTGTTAAATGCGTTGACAAATAAAAGAGAATCTGAATATTTTTCCCTCCAGAAAGTATATAGGTATTTTTAAATTCACCATTTCGTCCTCTTTTAATCAGAGAAAAAAGCTACTACACAAGGCAATAGCTTTTAAATAAATATATTTAAATATCGACACGTTTACCAAGAATGATCAAATCCCGTTCAATGCCATCCAGCTCGGCAACTTGAGGTAAATGTGCCCATTTTTCAAACCCGAATTTGGAAAAGAGCTTCAGGCTTGGGGCATTGTGGGCAAAAATGAAACCTAATAGAGTCTTCACCCCTAATTTTGGGCTCACTTCAATTGCCTTTTGAATCGAAATTTGTCCGATTCCTTTTCCCCGGAAATAATCATCAATATAAATGCTGATTTCAGCCGTGGAATTATAGGCCGGCCTCCCATAGAACGATTGAAAGCTCATCCATCCAGCAGTTTCCCCTTCTATAGTAATTATAAATAGCGGTCGACTTTCTGAATCATGTTCCTCAAACCATTTAACCCTCGATTGTACGGATATAGGTTCCGTATCAGCCGTGACCATTCTTGAAGCAATTGTCGAATTATATATTTCAACGATCCTGGGTAAGTCCGATAGTTCTGCCTCTCTAAACTCTATGTGCTCTTCCATGATTTAAACTCCTATCTATTTTCTATCTCCAGAATAAAGGGTATCGCCGCTTTTTTATTAAGGGACGGTGAATGAAACCCAATCCATTGAAAGTTTTATACTATCATACACTCTTTGCTCTTTATCTGACAATTCATTTTATATGTTAGGACTACAGATTTTTGGGTATTTAAAAGATTAAATACTTCATAGTAAATAGACAAAAGGAGAAGCAAATGAAAAAAATAGCAGGTTTATTAATTATTGTACTAATAATTTGTTTCGCTGCATATAAATTTCAAGCCTCGGAAGCGAAAGATGTACAAAGGGTGATGGCTTTTGGAGATTCGTTAACCTATGGAAAAGGGGATAAGGACGGGGAAGGATATGTAGACGGTCTGGAGGATGAATTGAATAATCCGGAATCGGAACAAAAAGTGAGTTTTTGGAATTACGGTATAAAAGGTCAGGAAACGGATGGGGTAATGAAGCAGCTTGACGATTACCGCATTAAAACGAAACTTGATAAAGCCGATACTTTCATCGTTTATATTGGAACGAATGACTTGATCAATAGTAACGGCGGGAACTTGGAGAAAATAAGTGACCGAAAAATCGATGATGGTAAACGGGAGTATATCAACCATCTGGATAAGATTATATCAACACTGATAAAGGCAAACGATAAAGCGGATATACTGGTAGTAGGGCTATATAACCCAATTAAAGACAATGAAAAACTTGAAAAACACATTCTAGATTATAACCAAGCAATAAAGGGAATAGCGGAAAAGGATGATAGGATGGTATTCATTCCTACAAATGATCTTTTTGAAAATAAAAAGAAAACAGAGTATTTCAGTGATAAGATACATCCGAATGAAAAAGGGTATCAACTCATTACGAATCGGGTTCTGGAAAGTTATGATTTCAAATGAAAGCAAAAATGCATAAGTCGCTAGGAATTTGATATGGCCTTTAGTTGGGAAGAGAACTGCAAAGATCTGGGGTGCTTGTATCTGCTTTTGTGGCTGAATGGAGTATCCTCCAATGATGGCGATCACTCCTATTTAGAATACCCTTGATGAATTTTGATAGTCCTTTATATTAGGTGAATTTTACCTTTATGACTATCATAGAGCTGTTCAAAAAATAGACAACTTTTAATTGGTTCGTTTCTGTCAAAAAGTATTATTATTTTACACATTCATATAGGTCATGGAATAATTATAGGAGATTAGCCAGGCTTATAAGAGGAGATGCTAAGGATGAATGATAATGAAAAAATCAGGGAAGAACTTTTAAATGCGGTCAACGGACTATCGGATGAACAGCTGAACGCGCATCCTGAAGCAGGACGATGGAGCATCATTCAGGTGTTGGATCATTTATATTTAATGGAACGGGCCATAACAAAGAGTATTGCCGATAAATTGAAAAGCGACGATAGCACTCCGGCTGTTAATAAACCGATCGAGCTTACATTAAATCGTGAAGTGAAGGTTCAGGCCCCGCCATTTGTCATTCCGTCAGAATCATTCCAAACTTTGAATGAGGTTAAGGATAAGTTGTCCGAATCTCGCAAAGCTTTTATAAGAGTCGTTGATCATGCAAAAGAAAATGATCTGGAACAAAAGTCTTTTCCCCACCCTTTGTTTAAAGAATTAAGCTTGAAGCAATGGGTCCCGTTCGTGGGACTCCATGAAAAACGGCATTTAATGCAAATAGAAGAATTAAAATCAAAGTTATAATAGAAGAAAAAAACTCATCCGTCTTTGGTTGAGTTTTTGACTTTCAGACAGTTATAGTAAAGGAAGGGTTTTTCAGTGAAAGCCACTTGGGTAAGGACATGTCTGATATTGGGCTTTTTCGGATTGTTGTTGGGGCTCTTGTTCAAGTATATGCTTCCGCCTGATTTAGATGAAATCAAACTGACAGACGAGCTGAATCCGATCGTCGCCGACAAAAAAGACGAGCTTATTCAATTGGCCAATGACAAAGGCATCCCGGTAATCATTACGGCAGGGTTCCGTTCTTTAGCCGAGCAAAATGAACTCTATGAAAAAGGCCGTTTAAGCACGGGGAACATCGTAACGAATGCAAAAGGTGGGGAGTCTCTTCATAATTTCGGTTTGGCGATAGATTTTGCCCTCCTAAACAAACAAGGTGAGGCCATTTGGGATATGGGTTATGACGGCAACGATAATGGAAAGTCGGATTGGATGGAAGTCGTAACCATCGCTAAAGGGTTAGGTTTTGATTGGGGCGGGGATTGGACAGGGTTTAAGGATTATCCTCATTTACAAATGACATTTGGTTTGAGCCTGCGTGAGCTGCAACAAGGCAAGCAGCCAAAAGGGCAGTGAGAGTGGGACGCTTTATTTTAACCGAATAATTTTGACTAAAAGCAGGAAAATAAGCATGTGAATTGATTTACAGGTAATAATTCGATAAAGTGGACTAGTGAGAAATCAGACTTAAAGGAGTGCAGTCACCATGGAAGAAATAAAACATTGCCGGGATTCTTTGGTCATAAAAACAAGCCTTGTCCTCCCGCCGGATACAAATAACATTGGTACGATGTTCGGAGGCAAATTAATGGCATACATTGATGATGTAGCGGCTATATCCGCCATGCGTCATGCTCGAAGCAACGTCGTTACGGCATCAACCGATTCTGTCGATTTCCTGCACCCTATTCACGAAGGAAATGCAGTTTGCCTGGAAAGCTTCGTGACCTATACGGGCAGAACATCAATGGAAATCATCGTAAAGGTGATTGCAGAGGATTTAGTTACAGGAGATCGGAATTTATGCGTCATTTCCTTTTTGACCTTTGTTGCCATTAATGAAGAAGGTAAACCAATACCGGTTCCACGTTTGGTTCCTGAAACAGAGATGGAAATGAATTTAAATGAATCGGCAAAACAACGGGCCCAAATAAGGAAAAAAAGAAGAGAAGATACACAATTCATTGCAAGTACCTTCGGTGTGAAACTGCCATGGACTGATCAATCAAATCCAGGATTATATAAATAAGATACGAAAGCCTTAAGCAGTTCTTACTTATTAATGAAGCATTGAGACCAAATTCGTGATTTGGTCTTTTATTCATTGGCATGGTTCTGAAAAATAGAATCCATTTTTGAATACATCCCTGAATTATCTTTTTACAGGAAATAACGGTGTATGGGCAAATACGTGAAAAGACACTTGGGCGCTTGAATAAGTCCAAGCGCCTCAGACTGTAGACAAATTAGATAATAATTGAGTTTGTCACATGTGATTTCCTCTCCAGGCACTCGCTTTCCCCGCAGGAGCCTCGAACATTCCGTTCCAATCAACTTTGTTTTAACAGAAAGATAGAACTCTTTTTGCCTACAGTCTTTTTTGTTCTAAAATAGAAGGATAAAACTCGAGGTGTTAAGGAGACTTAATAAACATGATTCTATTCAGCGAGATCAACTTGAAATGATTACTTTAGATCAACTGGTGCCATCGAATGTATGACTTGGTGAATGATATGTATTCAGAGGCCCAAGTATTGATCCAGTTATGAGCCATTTCCACCAGTTAAATTTATCAAGGAATAAACCAAGGTGATTAAAGAAAGTTCAACTGATCCTGAAAGTGGCCACTATGTGAAAGTTGAACGAACAAAACAGTTTGCCTATTCGTTCCATGCGGCAGCAAACCGCAATGGATTTGTGTTGCAGGACGAGAGTAACATCCGGAAATATGCATGTTAGTCATATCTTAGAGCTTATTGAAAAAGTTGAAAACTAGAAGCTGTTGCCGCAGATGCAGCTTACAAAACACCAGCCTTTATAAACTACCTTTTTGGCAAAGAAATCACACCAGCTTTATCCTATACACGTCCTCGAACAAAAGAAGGGTTCTTCCATAAACATGACTATGTGTATTGTTATCTCTGCTCATCGGACGAGATTTTAAAGTACACAACAACAAATAAAGAGGGCTATTGTGAGTACAAATCATCCAATCCATTTGTGCGAATTGTTCATTTTTTTCAGAGTGTACAGAAATTAAAGACCACTAGAAAGTGGTCACACGCCATATTTTGCAAGAATGTAAGGAAAACATATTTATGCGAAACGTAAAGGCAAAAGAAAGGCACGTTATGCGTTGGACTACTTAAAGGGGGATTTGAAAATTGTCGGTGCAGGCGATGCTTACTTTGCCATGAGAATGTAAAGAAGATGGCCAACTGGACTTGGCGAGGGTCAGAAATGTCCTGAATAATGACCTAGGAGAGGTCACTATTCTCTATAACTGCTTCAAATCCAATAAAAAATCAAAAAAGGTTTTGGAATGAGACCATTCCGAAACCTTTTTGTTTACAAACTGAGACGCTCGGATCAGTCCAAGCGTCATTTCTTAAGATACCTTGTTGGTTTGATCATACGCGCTTTTTAGTCATCGCTTGCCAATATACCAAAGAAACGTAAGATGTTAATGAAAAGGTTAATGAAATCTAGATACAGATTCAAGGTCATTAGCGGTACTTCTTCCGCTGTAACCCCGTAATGCTTCATTCGATTGAAATCATATAAAATATAACCACTGAAAACTAAAATCCCAATAAATGAAAAGACCAGCATGGCTGTAGAACTTAATGGAGAAAAAATGTTGAAAATGCTAATGGCCACTAAAGCAAGCAAGGCCGCAAATAACATTCCTCCCAAGAAAGAAAGGTCCCTTTTGGTGGTTGAAGCATAAATCGCCAGTCCTCCAAATACAACTGTCGTCGTCACACCGGCTAAGATCACCACATTTGCCCCTGCAGCGGCAAGGTAGTGTGCAATGATCGGATAGGTCGTAATTCCTGAAATAAATGTGAAACTATACAAGAATGTGTAACCGATAGCTTTTTTCTTCCGCATGATGAAAGCTCCAATCAACATGGCAAACTCAAGTATCGCTAAGGGAATGAACAAGAATGGCGGAACAAAAGTGCCGAGAGCCATCCCTAAAACGGAAACAGCAAGAGATAAAGCGAACGTCCGCATGACGGATGGCAAATATGTTTGTACAGTTTGTGAATACATTCAATCACCTCATCATTTTTTTCTACCATTTTCTACGATTCTGTTTTAAAAAGGTTTCATTGCATTTGATAAAAATTAGGTGTTTTTTTGAAAGTATTGAAATATATATGAAATAATTACATTTTTTATGATATTCTTAAAAATAGACTAATTTTTCTGAAATATTAAAATATTACTAACCAGAATCATTCTGCGGTACGTACAAAGACAAGTTGAATTTAGAGGTATGATCTATAAAAATAGTTATTTCGAAATAACAAATAAAAAAATATTGGTTCTATGCAATTAATAGGACTTCAAAACTTTACTGTATAACAGTTATAAAGGAAATGATTTTTTATTGCAGAAAATTATTCCTAAAGTTATAAAATATGAAAAAAATGTGATTATTTTGCAATAAAACTATTGTATAATTGTAAAAAATTGATTAAAATTTTAAATAATTATCAGAAGATTAATTATTTTCCCGAAAAAATAGTTTAGGGGGAGCAAGGATGAAGAAAGCTATTTTGCAAATAGAGAACCTAACTACCTCATTTCGAATCGGTAACAAATATCATGCAGCAGTGGATGATGTTTCGTTTACGGTGAATGAAAATGAAATTGTAGCAGTTGTTGGAGAATCAGGTTGTGGAAAGAGTGCATTGGCTTTATCTATCATGCAATTACATAATAAGCAGAGAACGAAATCCCAAGGAAACATTAATTATAAAGGCCAAAATCTACTAAAGTTGAATGATATGCAAATGAATAAAGTCCGGGGTAAGGAATTGGGTATGATATTCCAGGAACCTCTAACGGCGTTGAACCCGCTCATGACCATAGGAAAACAGATCGAGGAGAATCTTGATTACCATACTGAACTTTCCAGTGAGGAAAAAAAGAACAGGACGATCGAACTTTTGACACAAGTAGGAATTCCTTATCCTGAACGGACGTACAAGCAATATCCGCATGAGCTCTCGGGTGGAATGCGGCAAAGGGCGATGATATCGATTGCCATTGCTTGTAACCCTGCACTGGTCATTGCCGATGAACCCACCACGGCACTGGATGTTACGATTCAAGCGCAAATACTTGATCTGCTGAAAGATATCCAAAGCAGGACAAAAATGGGAATCATCTTAATTACACATGATCTGAGCGTCGTAGCAGAGGTTGCTGATAGGATCGTTGTCATGTATGCAGGTCAGGTGGTGGAAACGGGAAGTGTCAAAACGATATTCAACAATCCGCTGCATCCATATACGAGGTCGTTATTAAATTCGATTCCTTCGGCTGCAAACGAGAAAAACCGTTTGCATGTTATTGAGGGAATCGTTCCATCTATTGCGAAAATGGATAGGATAGGATGTCGTTTCCAAGATAGGATTCCTTGGATACCAAAACATGCACATGAAGAGTCGCCCCGACTTCACGATGTGGGCAACGATCATTTTGTAAGGTGTACCTGCTATAAAGAATTTTATTTTCAAGCTGAAGGAGATGCATCGACCCATGACATTACTCAAAGTAGATAATTTAAAAGTGCATTTTCCAATTAGGGGCGGTTTTTTCCGAAGGGTGGTCGATCACGTAAGGGCCGTGGACGGTGTTTCCTTTGAGTTGCAGCAAGGGGAAACATATGGTTTGGTCGGGGAATCCGGAAGCGGTAAGTCCACGACAGGCAAGGCAGTTGTCAAGCTGAATGATGTGACTTCCGGACAAATCCTGTTTGAAGGCAGGGATTTAGCATCTTTAAGTAGAAAAGAGATTAAACCATTCAGAAAAGATATCCAAATGATTTTCCAAGACCCGTATTCATCATTGAATCCCAAGAAGAGGGTACTGGACATCATTGCCGAACCGCTTAGGAATTTCGAACGGTTATCCCCTGCAGAGGAAAAGAAAATCGTTCAGGACTTCTTGGACAAAGTCGGACTCAGTCCGGAATCAATCCACAAGTATCCACATGAATTTTCAGGTGGGCAGCGCCAACGGATTGGGATTGCCAGATCCTTGACATTGAAACCTAAACTGATCATTGCCGATGAACCGGTATCAGCCCTGGATGTTTCCGTTCAGGCTCAGGTATTGAATTTCCTTCAGGATCTCCAACAGGAGTTCAATTTGACTTATTTATTTGTCGGGCATGATTTAGGTGTAATCCGGCATATGTGTGACCGGATGGGCGTTATGTATCGCGGTAGATTGGTAGAGGAAGGTAAAAGTGAGGAAATCTATGAAAATCCCCAACATATATACACGAAACGCCTGATTGCCGCCATTCCAGATTTAGAGCCGGAAGTTCGCGAGGATAAAGTGCAGCTAAGAAAAAAACTCACCTCAGAATATGAGTCAACCTACTCAAGATATTTCGATGAGAATGGACGTGCTTACGATTTGAAGCCGATCTCACCGACGCATAGAGTCGCATTACAATAAGGAGGTGGAAAGAATATGTGGAAGTTTATCCTTAGACGTTTATTAGTAATGATCCCGCAGCTGTTTTTATTGAGCATCATCGTATTCATGATGGCAAAAGCAATGCCGGGAGATGCTTTGTCAGGCCAGGAAATCAACCCTAGGGCCAATCCAGCCGAGCTTGATAGGATAAGGGAGGAACTGGGTTTGAATGACCCTTGGTACCAACAATATTTAAGGTGGGCATCCAATGCTGTACAGGGGGATTTCGGTATTTCCTATACACATAAAACGCCCGTCATGGATGTTATCGAAGACAGGCTTTGGAACACGGTGTTCCTGGCGTTGGTCACTCTGATCTTTACATATATGCTTGCAATTCCATTAGGCATACTTAGCGGAAGGTATAACGATACCTGGGTGGATAAAACCGTTACGGGTTATAGCTATGTAGGGTTTGGCACACCGATTTTCATTTTTGCTTTAATCATGTTATTCGTTTTCGGATTTGCCTTGGATTGGTTCCCGTCTGGTGGCAGTGTCGATTCCAAAGTGGATGAAGGAACATTCGCCTATGTTGTAAGTAAGATCAATCATTTGATTTTACCAGCTTTAAGTACAGCTTTAATTGCAACAACAAGCACGATCCAATATTTGCGAAATGAAATCATCGATAATAAAATCAAGGATTTCGTAAGGACTGCGCGTTCGAAGGGAGTGCCTGAATCAAAAGTATATTCACGGCATATCCTTAGGAATTCCTTTTTACCGATAGCGGCATTCTTAGGTTATGAAATTACTGGATTGATCGGCGGCGCGGTCATAATCGAGACCATTTTCAGTTATCCGGGACTAGGTCAGCTTTTCCTTAGTTCAGTCAGTCTGCGGGATTTCAGCGTTGTCACGGCTATCGTCATGATGACGGGATTTGCCACTCTGCTTGGCACTCTTCTTTCGGACATCATACTTAGTGCGGTCGATCCGCGCATACGGATAGAATAGGAGCGGGGTGAATCGTATGGAAATGAAAGTGGAAACCGGAAAGAACATACAAGTGAAAGATGTGAGCCCTTCAGGAATTAAAATCATCTGGGAGGAAATCAAAAAAGACAAGCTTGCAATGGGCTCATTGATTATATTAGCAGCCATATTGCTTTTCGTTTACGGGGCGTCGCTCTTCATGGATGCCAAGGAAATAGCCAAGGTCGATTTCCTTTCCATTTATATGGAACCATCTTCAGACTATTGGCTTGGAACTGATTATGGTGGCCGGGATGTATTCGGGCAACTGATAATAGGTACCAGAAATTCATTCACGATCAGTTTATTCATTACATTATTCACGGCTATCATCGGTTTATCATTAGGGCTACTTGCTGGCTACTTTGGAGGGGCAACCGATAATGTGATCATGCGTGTTATCGATTTCGTGATTTCCCTGCCGCAATTGATGCTCATCATCGTTGTAGTCACGATAGTTCCGATCTTCAATGTATATGTTTTCATTTTAATCATGACGATGTTTTTATGGACTGGAAAAGCAAGGCTGATTCGTTCAAAGGCTTTGTCAGAGCGTGAGCTGGATTATATCCATGCCTCTCAGACACTTGGGACGCCACATTGGAAGATCATCCTTTTTCAGCTTCTGCCGAATGTCAGTTCACTGATCATCGTTAACTTCATTTTGAACCTTGCAGGCAATATTGGCCTAGAATCCAGTTTGACTTTCTTAGGGTTCGGTCTTCCGGAGAGCTCACCGAGTCTCGGGACGCTCATCAGTTATGCTCGAAATCCAGATGTTCTGGAAAACAAGTGGTGGATATGGGTACCCGCATCACTCATGATTTTAGTGTTGATGCTGAGTATAAATTTCGTTGGTCAAGCGTTAAAGCGCGCCGCCGATGCAAGACAAAGAAGAGCATAAAAAAAGGGGAGTGTATGATATGAAAATCAAAAGCTACAGTAAGGTATTAAGTGCATTGGCCATTTCGTCTCTACTGCTTGCTGCATGTTCGAACGATACGGAGAAATCGTCAACGAAAGAGAAAAAAGGGAAAGATGTCGAACAGGTCGATACCTCTAAATTCCCGACAAAGACGACAAATCAAGGAGAGCCGATTGAAGGCGGTCATTTGACATATGGATTGGTATCGGATACCCCGTTTGAAGGGATTTTGAACAAAGTTTTCTATCAAGGCGACCCTGATAACCAAGTAATCACATTCTTTGATGAGGATTTATTGGATACAGACGAAAACTATGTATACACGAATGAAGGTGCCGCTTCCTATGAAATTTCAGACGATCATAAAACGGTCACTCTGACGATTAAGGATAATGTGAAATGGCAAGATGGCAAGCCTGTGACAGGTGCGGATTTAGAATATGCATACCTTGTCATGGGAAGCAAAGAATACAAAGGTGTACGTTATGATGAACAAATGGCTTTAATCGAGGGTATGGAAGAGTATCATGAAGGGAAAGCGGATAGCATTTCAGGCATTAAAGTGGACGACAAGAAAATTACTTTCACTTTCAAGAAAGCGAACCCTTCCGTCACGACTGGATTATGGACATACCCGCTCCATAAAGAATACTTAAAAGATGTTCCAATTGCCGAGTTGGAATCTTCAGATAAAATACGTAAAAATCCGATTGGTTTTGGACCATTTAAAGTGAAGAAAATCGTCCAAGGGGAAGCCGTCGAATTCGAAGCGAATAAAGATTATTACCGTGGTGCACCTAAATTGGACAGTGTCACATTGAAAGTCGTGAATCCGTCTATTGTCGTTAAGTCACTTGAAAATGGTGACCTCGATGTAGCAGAGGTCCTGGCTGAGCAATATGACCAGGCCAAGGAATTGGATAATGTCGAATTGTTGGGGAAAGTTGAATTGGCTTATACCTATATTGGTTTCAATTTCGGTCATTATGATAAGGAAAAAGAAGAAAATGTTATGGATGAGAATCCAAAATTTGGAGACAAACGGCTTCGTCAGGCGATGGCATATGCAATCAATAATGAAGAAGTTGGCGAAAAAATGTACAAGGGCCTCCGCTTCCCTGCCAACTCGGTCATTACACCAAACTTTAAATATAACAATAAAGATGTAAAAGCATATGAATATAATCCTGAAAAAGCTAAAAAACTTTTGGATGAAGCAGGATTCGTAGATACGAATAAGGATGGCATTCGTGAAGATGCGGATGGAAAAGAGTTCAAGATCAACTTTGCTTCCATGAGTGGCTCCGATGTTTCCGAACCTCTTGCAAGGTATTATATCCAACAATGGGAACAAGTCGGATTGGATGTTGAATTGCAGGATGGAAGGCTGCATGAGTTCAATTCATTCTATGATCTACTGAAAAAGGATAATGACAAAGTTGATATTTATCAAGCTGCATGGGGAGTCGCTTCCGATCCGGATCCATCAGGCTTATGGTCCAGATCTGCAGAATTTAACTATACTCGCTGGGTGAATGAAAAAAATGATGAGCTTCTTGCTAAAGGGATTTCAGAGGAGGCCTTCGATGATCAATATAGGATCGATACCTACAATGAGTGGCAAGAATTGATCCATGAGGAGGTACCAGTCATTCCGACATTATTCCGTTATCAGTTGGCTGGAGTGAATGAACGAGTTACGGGTTATGATTTCCTTGCAGGCCGCCAATATCAGTGGCATAATGTGGGTGTAACTAAATAATTTAATTGATGAATCCAATCGGCTGCCTGTATGGGCGGCCGATTTTTTTACGTTTCAAAGGTGTGTATTAAGGTTAAATACATAATAGTAAGTAATTGGAAGGGTGATGTTGATGGAAGTGAGAAATCCTAATGAAACAAAGAGAGAGTTAGAAATATTGTTTACTGAATCGGTTGGCCGTTTACTGAAACCTCTTGAAGAGGAAATCATTGCAGACATTGTAGCCTATCCAGACGAAAAGAGAATTGCCTTCTTGGAATATATGAAGGAAATGTCCAACAAACAAAGACAGATAAAGTAAGTTGAACTTTCATCATGAAGGAGGTTTTTTTATGAGGAACGAAGATATGAGCAGATACAAAGTATGGCGCGATAAGTGGAAAAGAAAAGTGCATATGGAGAATTTAGCGTTATATGGCATTTCAACATTAATTATGGCCATCTTGCCTGTCCTGGCCCATATGAGCCAAATCGATTAAAGGACCGTCTTTTGACGGTCTTTTAATATGTTAAAAGTTTCCACGAGAAGATATAATGGAGAAAGAAGAAAGGAGCGATATGTATGAGTGTTATCGAAGAAAAGGAAATCGTATCTTACATAAAAGAATTGGTATCAATACCCAGCCCCTCCGGCTTTACGGAGCAAGCCATTAAATATGCGGCCGAATTCATGGAGAAGAGGAAGGTTCCTTACAAGATCACGAATAAAGGTGCACTACTTGCTTCATTAAAAGGCGAAGATGATGGCAAACATCGATTGCTGACTGCCCATGTCGATACCCTGGGAGCCATGGTGAAGGAAATCAAGGCGAATGGCCGCCTTAAATTGACGATGATTGGCGGTTTCCGCTGGAACTCAGTGGAAGGGGAGTATTGTAAAATCCATACAGCTGATGGGACCATTATCACCGGCACCATTTTAATCAATCAGACCTCTGTCCATGTATATAAAAATGCCGGGGATGCCAAGCGCGATGATGAGACAATTGAAGTCCGTATAGATGCTATCGTGAAAAATAAAGCGGAAACGGAGGCCATCGGGATATCTGTTGGAGATTTTGTTTCCTTTGAACCTAGAGTGGAATTGACGGATACAGGCTTTTTAAAATCAAGGCATTTGGATGATAAGGCTAGCGTTGGCATCCTCCTTCATATCATTGACCTCATTTCCGCAGGTAAGATTAAATTGGCATATACGACCCATTTCCTGATTTCCAACAATGAAGAAATCGGCTATGGAGGCAATTCCAATATCCCAGATAAAACAGTCGAATATCTAGCTGTCGATATGGGCGCGATCGGTAGTGGACAAACGACGGATGAATTCAGCGTTTCCATTTGCGCTAAAGACTCCTCGGGTCCGTATCATTATAAATTACGTCAGCATCTGGTCACACTTGCCCAAGAGAATGCTGTTGACTATCGCGTCGATATTTATCCGTATTATGGATCGGACGCTTCAGCTGCAATCCGGGCAGGATATGATGTCGTACATGGTCTGATCGGACCGGGGATTGATGCTTCCCATGCCTTCGAGAGGACACACGTCACTTCTTTAAAGCATACAGCCAATCTCATTTTGCATTATATCCAATCAGAATTGGTGTAATCGTGAAAAAAGCCCGCACTCATGTCATAGGAGTGCGGGTTTTTAACTGACTTTTATAACAAACTTTATTTCACTCGTGAATTTCGGTCAAATACTCGTGAATTTCGCCATTTTACTCGTGAGTTTCGGTCAAATACTCGTGAATTTTGCCATTTTACTCGTGAGTTTCGGTCAAATACTCGTGAATTTTGCCATTTTACTCGTGAGTTTTGCACATTTACTCGTGAATGCCAAATAATAATTCATTTATAATGATAATTCTTGTGGAGGTTCACCATTGTTGTTCATCAATCGGATGCTCTCGGGCTTAATTTCAAGGATTAAATAATTTGGATCTTTCGGACCGTCAAACCAATCTTTAAAAGACTCATTCCATAATTTATCCTTCTGTTCCTGTGAATCGTTAATTTTCGAGGTTCCTGAGATTTCTAAGTATGAATCGCCTAAGCCTTCATTTTCATAGCCAATCAGTATATGGACATTAGGATTCTTTTCGATTTCATCGATTTTTTCCGTATTTGCACTCGTTGGTGTGAATAAAGTTAATTCTTCGTTGAAAAATGTCATATAGCGTGAATGTGGTTTGTTATTTTCTACAGATGATAAAACTCCTATTTTATGATCACGGATGATGTTCAATACTTTTTCTTTTAATTGGTTTTGGCTCATCTTTGCACACTCCTTTTATTATTTACTCTATTACTTTTCCTCTCTTTTCATTAAGTTAAACAAAATTCTACAGTTTGCCATTTTTATGAATGAAGACTAGGACAAGTTGCCATACTAGTCATTATGTGTTCTGTATAGAGCAATTTCATGATCTTAATCCATTTGTAAAGGTGAGTATGAGGAATGAATTGTGGTGAATTACTTATCATTGGCGGGGCAGAGGATAAATGCCTTGAAGGTGAAGTATTAAATAAATTTGTCCAGCTTGCAATCCGTTCAGATGGCGGAATAGGAATATTGCCTACAGCGAGTGAAATTCCTGAAGAAGTAAGTACGGAGTATATCAAGATTTTCAGAGATTTAGGCGTGGACAGGGTGGAAGTGATCAAGCTGGATTCAAGGCAGGATGCAGACGATCCGGCGATTTGTGAACAGCTGACCTCTTTTTCTGCCATCTTCATTTCTGGAGGAAACCAAAGCCGATTGTCTGAGTTGATTGGAAAATCCAAATTCCACAATGCCCTTTCTAAAGCCTGGCATAATGGAATGGTGATAGCAGGGACAAGTGCTGGAGCTTCCATTTTAGGTAAGCATATGATCGTTGCTGCCGACACGATGCTGAATGATAATAAGTTAAAGGTTGAGATCGGGATGGGTTTCGGCTTCCTTGACGGCCTGATAATTGATCAACACTTTTCCCAGCGTGGCCGCTTTGACCGACTGTTAAGTGCGATAGCAGGGAATAAAGAAATTATGGGTATTGGAATTGATGAAAATACAGCAATTTTAGTCAAAGACGGTCATTTTGAAGTCTTAGGCCAACATCAAGTATTGGTTCTTGATGGCAGCAATAGTGATTATATCAATATCACATCTTCTGATAAGGGTAGTGAAGAGTTGACTCTTTCGGGATTTAACCTTCATGCACTAACCAGGGGATACCGTTTTGACCTGCTTACCAGGAAATTGTTGATGAAAAAGGGGATCCAACAATGATAATCAATCGAGTCCGTTATTTAAAAGGACCTAATTATTTTGCTTATACACCGACGATTTGCATTGAATTGGATATAGGGGAACTGGAACAGAAACCATCTGATTCAATACCTGGATTCAATGAAAAATTGTTAAAGGCGCTCCCGAACTTGGGAAGCCATTCATGTTCAAAAGGGTATCGAGGCGGTTTCGCCGAAAGGCTGAGAAAAGGAACATGGATGGGACATATATTGGAGCATATGACGATTGAACTTCAAAACTTGGCCGGCATCGAAGCCATTCGTGGAAAAACGATAATGATGGAAAAGAAGGGTTTTTATTATGTTACCTTTGACTATCAGGAGCCTCACTCGGGTCTTCAAGCTTTTTTAGCAGCGAAAGATATCGTGGAAGCCATCCTGAATGGTGAAAAACTTATAAATGTACAATCTTATGTAAAACAAATAGAGCAGTTATATTATAGCAATAAACTGGGGCCAAGTACCGAAGCCATTTTTAAGGCTGCACAAGCAAAAAATATCCCTGTCGAGCGAATGGGTGATGAAAGTTTACTACGTTTAGGAACGGGTTCAAGGCAGAAGTATGTCCAGGCGACAATTTCTAGCCAGACATCGAATATTGCAGTTGAGAATTCATGTGATAAATCAATGACCAAATCAATATTAAGAGGGTGTGGCCTTCCTATACCTGAAGGTGAAGTTGCCCATTCCATTGAAGATATCTTTACCTCGGCGGACAAGCTGGGTTTCCCACTTGTCATAAAACCGTATAATGGGAGACAAGGGCAGGGTGTCATCACCCATATCAAAAATAAGGATGAACTATTCAATGTCATCAATTGTTTGGAGTCGCATGTGGAGAAGTACATTGTCGAACGGCATATTGAAGGACATGATTATCGGTTACTGATAGTCAATGGAGAACTTATAGCCGCTAGTTTGAGGCTTCCTCCCTATATTATTGGAAACGGTAAGGAAACAATACGCAATTTGATAGAAAAGGAAAATCGTCATGCATTGCGGGGGGAAGGTCATGAAAAGCCGATGTCAAGAATTCCGCTTACACATACCGTTACGTGTTACTTGGAAAAATCGAACCGGACGCTGGATACCATTCCGAACCAAGGGGAATTGGTTCAAGTTGTCGGCAATGCAAATCTTTCGACTGGTGGAAAGGCAATCGATGTAACGGACCAGGTCCATCCAAGCATTAGGAATATGGCGGTTGCTGCCGCGAAAGCGATTGGTTTGGATATAGCCGGAATAGATTTTATCTGTGAGGATATATCAGAACCGATCGAACATTCACGGACTGCAATTATTGAAGTGAATGCTGCACCGGGAATTCGAATGCATCATTATCCGAGTGAAGGGGAAAAAAGGGATGTAGGCAAAGCCATTGTCGATTATTTATTTCCGACTCGGGAAGAGGCAGCTATACCGATCATCGCAGTGACCGGAACAAATGGAAAGACGACAACCACCCGATTGGTTCATTATTTTCTTACTAATGAAAAAACTAAGGTAGGTATGACGAATTCTGATGGAGTATATATCGGCGATGAGGTATTGGATCAAGGTGACTGCAGTGGCCCGGTCAGTGCAAGAATGGTGTTGGGCCATCCTGAAGTTGATGTAGCCGTTTTGGAAACGGCCCGGGGAGGCATTCTGCGTGAAGGTCTGGCTTTTCGTAAATGTGATGTGGGGATCATTACTAATGTGAGTGAAGATCACCTTGGCCGTGATGGAATCGATACATTGGATGATCTGATAAAATTAAAGAGGCTGGTAGCAGAAGTTGTACTGAAAACAGGCTATTGTGTACTGAATGCAGATGATCCGAATGTAGCTGCCATGAACGCTTATACAGATGGGGAGGTCATTTATACCTCTACAGATGCCACCCAGCCTCACGTGAAGGCAGCGATAAATGGTGGTTGTAAAGTTTGGTACGTCAATGAACAAGGCATGATCTGTCATTCATCTGATGGTGTCATCCATCAATTTATGGATTGCTCCATGATACCAATAACGATTAACGGCATGGCACGTCATAATATCGCCAACTTACTTCAGGCGTTAGCCGCAGCCGAAACACAAGGGATCTCCATGGAAGAACTAAGGAGAAAGGCTGTCACATTTATGCCTGATACCAATTTGTCCAAAGGGCGTTTCAATTTAAAAAAGTTGAAAGAGCGAACGATCATCATCGACTATGCCCATAATGAAGCAGGATTAAAGGCCATATTCGAAACGGTCAGTGCCTATAATAAAAATCGTCTAATTACTGTTTTGGCCGGACCGGGGGACCGTATTGATGAAGAGCTTATCAGGCTCTCCAAAATGGCGGCCATGAATTCTGATTTGTTCATCATTAAAGAAGACGACGATTTGCGGGGAAGGGAGCCTTTCGAAGTAGCCGGGCTGCTTCAGGAAGCTGCCGTAGAAGCAGGGTTACATAAAGATCGAACATTCATCGAACCTAATGAATTGGATGCATTCGTAAAAGCCTGGGAAGCATCACAACCGGGTGACCTATTATTGTTCTTTTACACGGATTTCGAATATGTAGAGCGGTTTTTCGAAAAGGTTTCAACAAATCCATTGCCAAAGAAATAAAAAAAGTGCATTCCGCCCTGCGGAATGCACTTTTTTGTCTTTTCCTTCTGAATCACTTGGTAACTGAATATTTAAATGGAAATTTGATTGAAATCGTCCATATAAGTGATTTCTTTAAGTCCCACGGGTTTCACGTAAGGATTATTTGAAAGTACTTCAATCTCTTTTTCTGTTAAAACCTTTTTACTCATTTGATATACAAAATAGTATCCTATAGGCAGACTATTTTTAAGTGTCTGCTCTATAGGGTACAGTTTATAGTTGGATTAGCTTTTTTTCATAACCGTTTCAGTCACAGTAGGGACATTGGCATGGTCTTTTTTATATACTTTTTGAAGCACGATGGATTGAACAATCATGAATAAACCTCCGATTGACCAATACAGTGGCAATGCAGCAGGAGCGGAGAAAGAAATGAATAAAATCATTACTGGTGAGAGCAGGCTCATCAGCTTCATTTGCTTCTGCTGTTCTTCCGGCATTTGTCTCATGGAAATGACCGATTGGAAGTAATAAATGACGCCAGCGATAATCGCCATGGCAATATTCGGCTGGCCAAGGCTGTACCAAAGGAAACTATGGGTCGCAATTTCATGGGAACCTTGAATCGCATAATAAAAACCCATTAGAATCGGCATTTGAATCAAAAGCGGCAGGCATCCCATATTTAGAGGATTGACTCCGTGTTTTTGGTAAAGCTGCATCATTTCCTGTTGAAGGGCCTTTTGTTTAGCTGGATCTTTCGTCTCTTTAATTTTCTGCTGGATTGCTGTCATTTCCGGTTTCAGCCCATTCATCTTCGTTTTCATGCTGAGCTGTGTTTTATATTGCTTGGCAGTCAGCGGAAGCAAAACTAGACGGATTAAAAATGTCATCATGATGATGCTTAAACCATAGTTACCATTAAATAAATCAGCATTAAATTCAAGCATTTTTGTCATGGGGTTAACCAATGCAGTATGAAATGGGCCGCTCGTTGCTGCAGAGCACCCTGTCAAAAGGGTCGTTGCTAGAAATAGGACGGTAAATAGAAACATGTTTTTCTTCTTCAAAATGATTCCTCCTCGAATTGTTAGTGGTTAAACAACGAGAAGGAGGCTTGGCTCATCGGAATCATCGGGTGAGTCCTTTTGCCGGATAAATGTGAAAAAGCGCTGTGCACCGCGCCAATCAAAACTGCTGCCTGCATGAACAGGGGATTTACTTTTATCTGAATGAACGGAAGCTTGATATTTATCGTTCAAGAGCGATTGCTTTTTATTTAAGAAATAAAAAGCAGCCAGTGGAAAGACAAAGGTAAATAAGTAACCTGCCCATACCGCATGGCGAACGGTCTGATAATCGAATTCTAATAATAATTCCCACATAGGAATCCCTCGTTTTTTCTAAGATAAGAAAATTTAGTTCGGTTAGCCTCCAAGTAATAAAGCAAGTAACGATTTAAGGCCTTGAATGACTATTGATCTTACTGAGTTTAAATCATTAAGAACACTATATCAAATTCTAGTGGAAGAAGCTAAAAAATATAGGGGTATTTTCAAAAAAACAAACAGGGAATATTTTCCGAAGTGTTAATTTGACGTTAAAGGTCCTTTTAGAATCCAGAGATGTAATTTGAGCGAAGATTGCACACATGGTCATTCGTCTACATACGGATAAAAGGAAGTTCAATTATGAGCTGAAAAGGTATGAAACCGTAGGATTCATTTGATCAACAGAACTACCATAACGGTACTGAAAATAATTTATATCAAAATGCACATCCCCGTTACATTGAAAATGATTACTCGGCAGCGCCATTTCCTTTTGAAAATCAGACAATGGATGTAAGGACTCCGCCCGGCCCGCCTAGTCCGTCCTACGGTGGGGGCGAGCCGCCGCCACGGCCGCCGCAAGGAGGAGGCCCGCCTCATATAGCTCCGCCTTTATTTATTCCACAACTTCACGATGGAATGTATAAGGCAATTGACGCTGGATCAATGAAAGGGTGCTTATACCAAAATACGTATGTTTCGCTTAAAAATGGCCGTTCATTTTGGTTTTACCCCACTTATGTCGGCTATAATTCCGTGGCAGGTTATCGATGGAGACGAAGTCAACAGCGATGGGCCTATTATGGAACGGACGCGCAAGAGATACAATCATTTCAATGTTATGAAAAAAAACAATCCGCATTAGCGGATTGTTTTTTTTCATTTTTTTAATTTCAAAGTTTCAATCCAAAAAATAATCAGGAAAATCGGAAATGATTCCATCTAACTTCATCTTTTCAAACATGCGCATTTGTTTTTTATTGTTGACAGTCCATGTATATACTTTCATCCCGTGCTCTTGGATTCGCATTTGCAGCTTCGTATTTAAAATCGTTTGCTTTGGATTCAAAAATGATGCAAACTCTGCAATCTCTTTTAATTTTTGGTCATTAATGCGCCGTTTTATCAAAACGCCCACATGTATGTCCGGCATTAGTTGATGAAACCTTTTCATGGATTCCATATCGAACGAATGAACCATTATCCTATTATTACCTGTTGAATATTCTTGGAATTTCCCTAATTCTTCTGCAAGTTTCTTTTCAATCCCGGGATAAGAAGATGGATGTTTTAATTCGATTAAGATTCCAACTTCTGACCCGAAATTCTCCAATACCTCACTTAGTAAAGGAATCCTTTCGTTTTTATACCGAGTATGATACCAGCTTCCTGCATCCAATTCCTTTAATTCGGCAGCCGTGTAATCACGGAGGTTCCCTTTGCCGCTTGTGGTTCGATCCAGGGTGGGATCATGATGAACCACAAGTACTTCATCTTTACTAAGATGGATATCCACTTCCAGGAAATCAGCTCCCAATTCAATTGCTTTGATATAAGATGCCATTGTATTCTCGGGGCAATATCCAGATGCACCGCGATGTCCAATTTTAAGGGGGGAATGCTGCTTTATGAAGCTTTCAGGGAAATCACTCTTTGTTCTTTTAGAGTAGAGAACGAACAAGACAAGGATGGTTACCAAGAAAATAAGAAAAAATGCGATCACCTTTCACACTCCTTTTAGACACAGTAATTAAAATTCTTCGATATCATTTACCCAAACTTAAAGAAAATAAAAGAAATTTGCAATTTGACAGCCTCATTTCATAATTTTACATGTTAGGTAGGAAAAAATCATGTTTTACACAATGAGATTATTCAGACATAAAAGGATTTATTGGAAAGGTATGGAATACATATAATTTAAGTATCAATAAGGGGGGAAAGCAGATGGAATTGCAGGTGAAACCGAAGTCTAAAAAATGGAAGGGTAATTTTGGTTTATATTTTTCCTTGCCCATTCTCTCATGGGCTTTTTACGATTTTGCCAATACGATTTTTTCCTCTAATATCAATACGATTTTCTTTCCATTCTTCCTCCAGGAACAGATTGGGGAAAATGCTGTTCTTGATCAGATTGCCAGTACCTTCATCTCGTACGCAAATGCGATTGCCAGTTTGTTTCTTGTTTTGTTTTCCCCGCTGTTCGGGGTCATGATCGATCGAACGGGAAAAATGAAAAAATACATTATGATATTCACGCTCATATCTGTTGCAAGTACATTTTTAATGGGGGTGTTTGGGGGGGTATCATTCGATGGAAAGTTTCTGGGGATTCCAATTTCCTTAGTGATCGTCATTCTTTTATTTGTGATAGCTAAGTTTTTCTATCATTCAAGTCTTGTTTTCTATGATACGATGATGAGTGATTTAGGTACGAAACAGCAATTGCCGCTTATATCAGGATTTGGAGTGGCCGTAGGATACCTTGGAACGTTGGTGGGACTGTCAATCTATCCTTTCATAAGTAAAGGTAGTTCACATGAAGCCTTTATGCCCACGGCCATTTTATTTCTGGTTTTTTCCCTTCCCTTATTCTTTTTTTTAAAAGAGACTCCAAAACAGCAAAAAGCCAAACAACCTTTTTTATCTGGTTATAAGGAAATTAAAGCAACATTTAAAGAGATGCAATCCTATCGATTGGTTTTTACATTCATGATTGCTTATTTCTTTTTAAACGATGCAATTGCGACCACTATTGGCATGATGGCCGTATATGCCAAGACTGTTGTCGGATTTTCCTCAAGCGGTTTCATTTTGCTTTACTTGGTATCTACAGTATCGAGTATTGCCGGTTCGTTTCTGTTTGGATACATCACTCAGTCGAAGGGACCGCGGCTAGCTGTGACATATGTGGGAATTCTGCTCTTGGTCGCTTTATTTATAGCGGTCTTCGCACAAACCGCTCTTTGGTTCTGGGTTGCAGGGAGTATGTTCGGCATTTCGCTGGGTTCGATGTGGGTGACATCACGGACATATATCATTGAATTGACCCCGGAGGAGAAGAGGGGACAATTTTTTGGACTATTTGCATTCTCTGGAAAAGTCTCTTCAATAATCGGTCCGCTTTTATATGGAACGATTACGTTGGTTTTCCATGATCTCGGTACATTGGCGAGCCGGATGGCATTAGGGTCACTGATTATCATGGCCGTAATAGGTCTGGGTTTTCTTTTGAAAATGAAGGGATTGGAAGAAGTGAAATAAGGAAAAGGGAATGGACCAAAGCTTCGCTGCCGGGTCCATTCCCTTTCATAATCTTTATACCAAAATCAAGGTGACGTCGACATTCCCGCGAGTTGCTTTTGAATAGGGGCAGGTTATGTGAGCTTTTTTGGCAAAGTCTTCGGCTTCTTCCCTACTTAGGTCAGGAATCGAAACATCCAACCTTACAGCCAATTTAAAGCCGCCGTCTTCCTCATCTTTACCGATCGTGACATTTGCTGTCACGGATGTATCGACTTTTTTCTTTTCTTTTTGCAGAACAAGATTCAAGGCACTGTCAAAACAAGCCGCATAACCGGCTGCAAATAACTGTTCAGGGTTTGTAGCGCGCTCACCCGAACCACCTAATTCCTTTGGTGACCTCACATCGAAATCCAAAATTCCGTCCTCTGACTTTACATGTCCTTCACGACCACCGTGTACGGTAACTGCAGCTGTATATAATGGTTTCAATGAAAACAACTCCTTTGTTTATTCTTACTATCATTAGTTCCCTACTATAAGTCTTATTAAACAAAATGATAGGGAGTTTATGGAGGCTATTGTTTTAAATTGGAAGAAATTGTTTTATAATAAACTGTATTAGGAAGTGTAATACACCCATTGTTCTAGGAGGGTTGATGATGTTTGAGTTGGATGTACAAAGTGGAAAGCCGATATATGAGCAATTGATGGATAAGTTTAAGGAACTAATGATCAATGAAGTTTTACAGGAACATAATCAGCTCCCATCCATTCGAATATTGGCTCAGGAATTGACGGTCAATCCAAATACAATCCAAAAAGCATACAAGCAGCTTGAAGCTGACGGTTATATATATACTTTACCAGGCAAAGGGAATTTCGTGGCACCTCCTAAATCTTTGAAAAATTCATTAAAAGTAGAAAAGATCAGACACGAGCTTGCAAAGGTTCTCGCTGAAGCTCTGTATATCGGAATCGAAAAACATGAAATTTATAGATTAGTAAAAGAAATCAGTCCATTGGCAAAGGGGGGAGATTCATGATTGAAATAAAACAGGTGAGTAAGTTATATGAAGGAAAAGAAGCAATCAAGGACGTCACCTTGGTCATACAAAAAGGCTCCATATTCGGGTTGTTAGGTTCCAATGGGGCGGGGAAAACGACTCTATTAAAAATGCTTTCAGGCAATCTGATACAGGATGCCGGTGAAGTTCTTATTGATCGATCATATGTGTTTGAAAACCGTGATGTGAAAAATCGTTGTTTCTTCCTCCCTGATACACCTTATTTCCTGGCTAACTATACGATCATGCAAATGGCAGGTTTTTATAGCCATATTTATAGTGATTGGAATCAAGAACGTTTCAACCAATTACAGGAGGTATTCCCGATACCCTTCCAATATAAAATACATAAACTATCAAAGGGTATGCAGAGGCAGGTTGCTTTTTGGCTCGCACTCTCGACGATGCCGGAAGTTCTCATCCTCGATGAACCGTTTGATGGGTTAGATCCGGTCATGCGTAAGAATGTGAAACAGTTATTGATTCAGGATGTCTCAGAAAGGGATATGACGATTTTAATATCCTCCCATAATCTGCGGGAAATTGAAGATTTAGCCGATCATGTAGGGATCCTACATAATGGGGAGCTTGTTATCCATAAGGATTTGGACGACTTAAAAGCGGATGTACACAAAGTGCAAATTGCCTTTAAACATAAAATTCCCCACGGTTTATACCACGGAATTCAAATTCTTAACAAGGAACGACGCGGCAGCGTGATCGTTTGCATTGTTAAAGGTAAAGAATCCAAGATTAAATCGCACTTTAATCAATTTCAGCCAGAAATATTCGATATTCTCCCCCTTACCCTAGAGGAGATATTCATTTATGAAATGGGGGATATAGGTTATGTCATCCAGAATAACCTGGTTTAATAAAGAACTGATTGTCTATATTTTCAGAAGCACTGGCTGGATTGGTTTCCTATATTTCGTCGGCCTCATATTTGCACTGCCTCTGGAAATGTTAACGATTATTTTGAATGAGAATAATGAATATGTGGAATTCGAAAACCTTTTTTCCAGTCAGCAGATGATTCAATTTGTTTTGGTCATCGTCATTCCAGTATTACTTGCCATCTTCCTGTTTCGGTTTTTACAGATGAAACAAGCTTCAGATTTTATTCATAGTTTACCGATTACTAGACGCAACATCTATTTTCATATGATAGGGACGGGGATAGGCTTCATTGGTTTGCCTATTTTATTTATAGGTTCAATAATGATATTATTCCACTCGGCAATAGATATAGAAAGGCTTTATACGATCTCGGATATTTGGTCCTGGATGGGGATTACTTTTATTTTGGAAGTTTTGATCTTTTCTGTTGCCGTTTTAATTGGAATGGTGACAGGATTATCAGCCTTGCAAGGTCTGCTCACCTATATTATTCTTGTTTTGCCGGTGGGGTTGTTTATATTGTTTGCAGCCAATCTGAAGTTTTTGGTAGCTGGATTTTCTTCAGATTATTATCTAAGTGCCAATATGAATGGCATTTCACCCTTATTAGCTGCAACGGAGATGGAGAAAATCACCCTTTTCTCGGTTGATACATTAATCTACAGTATTTTGACCGTTCTTTTTCTGTTTTGTTCTCTTTTTCTCTATGAGAGGAGAAAGCTGGAACATGTATCGCAGGCATTCGTTTTTCCGAAGATTAAGCCATTATTTAAATTCGGCCTGACAATATGCATGATGTTGTTTACAGGGCTTTATTTTAGCGAAACGACAGGAAAACCTGGGTGGATTTTCTTCGGTTATATCGTCGGTTCTTTGCTTGGATTTTATTTAGGGGAAATCGTCCTGCAAAAGACTTGGCGGATACGGGTCAACCTGAAAGGTTATGTAGCATTTATGGTGGTTATTATTATACTGGCCCTCATTTTAAAAATAGACCCCATTCAGTATAAGGGCAAGGTACCTGATGAAAAGATGATTAGCCAAATATATATTGGCAATTCACCCATATTTTTTGAGGATGGTACGTCAGATAACGCATCCACTTATCTTAAAGAGAAGGAAAATATAGACGCAATCAGGTTATTGCATCAGCAAATTATCGAAAAGGGAAAAAATGTTTCCGTTGGTGAATTGAATGACGGACAATCCGTATTTCTGATATATGAACTCAAGAATGGAAAACGGTTAGCAAGAGAGTATTATTTGCAAAACTACGACTCTTACCTGCCGCTATTGGCGAAAATTCATGAGTCGAGTGAATATAAAAAAACGGTTAATGAGTTATTGAATGTTTCCGCCAAAGACGTTTCTAAAATCAGGATAACGGCGAGCGGACAAGTGGACAAATCCGTAACGATCACGGATGGTCACCAGCTGGAAGCAGCCGTGCGGGCACTGTCTGAGGACCTGAATAATCAGTCGTTCGCCCAAATGATAACTTCTTTTGGTGATTATGCCTCCATTGACATTCATTTGAATAATAACAAAATCATTTATATGAAATGGGACTCTTCTTATACTCAGTTTTCAAAATGGATGGAAAATACCGGGCAAGCAGAAGAAGCGCGGTTAATGGCTGATGATATCTCATATATTTTGGTTGCGAAGACCAATCCGGAAATTTATAATTCGAATTCAGAGAGTGAACTTGCACAACAGATTGGACAGCAGCAAAACCGCTTGAAAATTAACACGGTTTCGGAAATCGAAACGGCTATTGATAATGCCCAAATCGGTTGGGGTGGAGAGTATTCAGCTGCCTTTTATTATAAAGATAGCAGGGATGTGGACATCAAGAGTTTTTCTGGCGAACATATACCCGGCTTCATTTTGGATCATTTTAATGAATGAGAAGCCAGGTAAACTTAAATGAATGAGAAGCCAGGTAAACTTAAATGAATGAGAAGCCAGGTAAACTTAAATGAATGAAATATAAAGGACGCCCCCCAATATGGGGAGCATCCTTTTTCAATGCATATGACTTATGTTTATGTTTCTATACTTTAGAGTTTTACGACGTTTTTAGCTTGAGGTCCGCGGTTTCCTTCTTCAATCTCAAATTCAACCTCTTGACCTTCATCAAGGCTTTTGAACCCCTCTCCTTGAATGGCGGAAAAATGTACGAATACATCCTCTTCGTTTGGTACCTCGATGAATCCAAATCCTTTGTCGCTATTGAACCATTTTACTTTACCTGTTACTGTCATTCGATGAATCCTCCTAAAAATTTTAAAAATATTAATGGTGATGATTTCCCCTGGATGGAAAAATCAATTTCACACATTATCAAACACCATCATTCATTCAAGTTAAAATAATCATATGAAGATGCTTGATAATGTGTGAATGCCTATAGGATATATTCACCCTTTTCTAAATCTATCCTCTGAGGCAATTCCCAGTTTTTTAATATATACCCACCTTTATAAAGGATAAAACAAATGGAAGTGATTTATACATTTTCATTTGGGAAAAATAATATTAGGGAAGTTTTATGAGGGGAAGTATAACGGTAATGCTGGAAAGGATTTTCCTGGATTGAAATTTGACGGGGGTTTCCAAGTCCAAGAGGTTAAAAGTCTTGATTTCCCTTATGTTTCAAATTACAAAAACAATTGGCATTAAAGTTTTTCACGAAAATAATCGGGTATAGGATAAGAAAGAAAGGACTGATGTAAATGAAGAAATTATTAAAAAGGGCCCTTATTTTTGCTGCTCCCATCATATTCAAGGAAGTAAAGAAACGCTGGAAAAGCAAAAAAGCGATGAAAACAGCAAGATAAGTTTGGTAAACAATGAAAAAAATGAACGATGACCATATGAATTAGGATAAGGGGCGCTGATTAAGCGTCTTTTGTTTTGCTATCTGTATAAATCCTCTTATGGTGATTCATTCACCTCTACATCTTTCCTTCATATCGTGTTAAAATAGTAAGGTTGATTGAAATGAATGCCGAGTAGCCAAGGCTTAAGCCTTATGATATATTCCTTCTTACATATATTGTGTATGATCAGGATCTTGCATACAAAGAAAGGTTGCCATTCCAATGTAAAAAAATACAATAAATCTCCTATAAATTTTTTTATTGATGACTCCAATAATGAAAGGAAAATTTTATGACTACATTAAAAGACGAGGTTCAATCCCGACGGACCTTCGCAATCATCTCTCACCCGGATGCCGGGAAAACGACTTTGACAGAAAAATTATTGCTGTTTGGTGGCGCGATCCGTGATGCCGGAACAGTTAAAGCTAGAAAAACAGGGAAGTATGCAACCAGTGACTGGATGGAGATTGAAAAGCAACGGGGAATTTCCGTTACATCTTCGGTCATGCAATTTGATTATGATGATTTCCGTGTTAATATTCTCGATACACCAGGTCACCAAGACTTCAGTGAAGACACATATCGTACACTGATGGCTGTTGATAGCGCCGTGATGATCATCGATTCGGCAAAAGGGATCGAGGACCAGACGGTTAAATTATTCAAAGTATGCCGGATGAGGGGTATCCCGATTTTCACTTTTATCAATAAAATGGACCGACAAGGTAAAATGCCGCTCGAATTGCTTGCCGAACTTGAAGAGGTATTAGGTATTGAAACATACCCGATGAACTGGCCGATTGGAATGGGAAAAGACTTCGTGGGCATTTACGATAGGTTCAATAATCGAATTGAACAGTTTAAAACTGAAGGGGATGAGCGTTTCCTTCCGTTGAATGACGAAGGTGAACTCGAAGTGGATCATAAACTTAAGGATTCCCAGTTATATGAGCAAACTTTGGAAGAAATAATGCTTTTGACGGAAGCGGGTAACCAATTCTCCGAAGAAAACATTGCGAATGGAAAACTTAGTCCCGTATTTTTTGGAAGTGCTTTAACGACATTTGGTGTTCAGACGTTTTTGGATGCTTATCTGAAGTTTGCACCAGCTCCACAAGCACGGATGACAACATCAGGTGAAATGAGTCCTGTCAGTAATGATTTTTCTGGATTCATTTTCAAGATCCAGGCGAATATGAACCCAAAACACCGTGATCGGATCGCTTTCCTTCGCATCTGCTCCGGTAAATTCGAGCGTGGAATGAGCGTCAACTTGAGCAGGACAGGAAAACCAATCAACCTTTCTTCTTCTACTCAATTCATGGCTGATGATCGCAACACCGTAAACGAAGCCGTAAGCGGAGATATCATCGGTTTATATGATACCGGGAACTACCAAATTGGCGATACGATTACAACAAGCAAAGACATGTTTCAGTTTGAAAGGCTGCCTCAGTTTACACCGGAATTATTCATGAGGGTAACAGCTAAAAACGTCATGAAACAGAAACATTTCCATAAAGGAATAAACCAACTCGTACAAGAAGGAGCAATTCAGCTCTTCAAAACGGTTCGGATGGAAGAATATCTGCTTGGTGCGGTTGGGCAACTTCAATTTGAAGTATTCGAGCATCGAATGAGGAATGAATACAATGTTGAAGTCGTGATGGAGCGCATGGGCAGTAAGATCACACGCTGGGCTGAAGATGAAAAGCTTGATGAAAATCTTCATAGCTCAAGAAGCATTCTTGTTAAAGACCGGTTTGATAAATATGCATTCTTATTTGAAAATGAGTTTGCACTACGTTGGTTCCAAGATAAAAATCCTGACGTGGAATTATATAATCCAATGGATTTGAAATAATGGAGAAGCCCGTGTTATATACACGGGCTTTTTTCATTATCTGGAGCATGAAAAGACCTTTCAAAACTATGTGGAATATTCTTCTAATGGGAAAAAGCATCAAGTTTGGATTGAAGATAAAAAATCAATCGGGCTTCTACTAAACCTGTTAAAACAAAATCAATTAGGCGGAGTATCAGCTTGGTACATTGGATCAGAAACCCCTGACATTTGGGATGTATATCATTTTAATCAATAGTTTAACTGAAAAACTTCGGATAGTGGAGGTTGTTCAGCTTGTTAGAATAAGGTCCCTTTTAGGGTCTAAATCTGCAAGCTTTTTTTTGTAATCAAAAATAACAGATTCCAGATAAAAGTAATATAAACAATAAAGTCTGATGTTATAAATACATATGTAGGATTTGCATGTATTTTCGATTTATAGGTTTCAATTGCCCCGTCTACATCCGCACTGATGTCTACGATTACTGAACCTTATTTCATAATCATTAACATATCTCTAGTAATTAAATAATCTTATCTATGTTAAGGCCATTTTACACTATTGATGACTAAGTCTAAGCCTTGAGTACTTTCTTAATACTTTGTTGATTTGAAATCTGTTGAAAATGCGGGTATTTTAATCATTACCCCCTGTTTTAAACATGTGGATTTTAGATAAACGGAAACAGGGAGATATAAGATGTTAGACAGCTGTATTTTTGAAAATTAAATAGTAACTAATTGGAAAGGTTAAATAAGAAATTCGTAGTAACTTTGAGCATTGTAAGAATTGCTGGGATATTCCGCTAAACTTCTTATGAACTGCATAATACTTATAGAAAACTTGCGGCTTTAACCGTGGTGCAGGAGGAGTATAGCAAAATAACTTATATTGAACTACCGAGGTATGTAGGGGTTAATATATGAAAGGAGATTAATGACGGTGCTAGTAAGATTTTGAATATTTATATCCAAGCCTACGAAGGTATAGCCTGTTTTAATATTTGGAAAATATTATAGATGAATCAGTATTTTTAAGGATACCATTGGCAAACGGTTAGGTTATATATATCTCAACACAATGATTTAAATCACTTGGCTACCTTTTTGGAACTTGATAAAGTACCGAAGAATTGTGTGATGTAAGCAAAATGAACATACTTAACATAAAAGTATCTTCCTTAAAGAATAGAGTTTTTAGACCAAAGAGGTGTGTAGAAGTGAAAAAAGGGAAATGGAGTCTACAGTTTACTATTATGATACTGGTGTGTGGGGTAGTAGCCCTTTCATTATTCATTACAGATATTCTTATTAGCCAAACAGTTGCGGATACTATAGAAAATAGCCAGACTGAAAAAGCAGTAAATGTAGCACGTATGGCAGCACAAACGCCGCTTGTAATTGAAGCGTTAAGTGGAAATGAGAACAATCAGGAAGTTCAGCAATTTACCAATAGGATAAAAAAATCTACAGATGTAGAATTTGTAGTAATAATCGATAATAATGGAATCCGGAAAACTCACCCCGATCCAAGTAAAATAGGAAAAAAATTTGTTGGAGGGGATGAGAAAGATGTATTAAGAGGTAGAGAGCACATTTCTATTTCCAAAGGAACTTTAGGCAGATCTTTGCGTTCTTTCACCCCTGTGTATGATTCAGAGGATAATCAAATTGGAGCCGTGGTGGTCGGTATTTCTCTTCAAAAAGTTAATGATGCTGTTTTAAAAAGCCGTTTTAATATTTATGTAGGAACAGTTTTTGGAATATTAACCGGAATTGCCGGTGCAATACTGTTGGCAAGGTATATAAAGAAAATATTATTTGGGCTGGAACCTTTTGCTATTGCGAAGGTTTTAAAAGAGCGAAATGCCATTTTACAATCAGTTCGGGAGGGAATCATAGCGGTAGATCAGAGTTCAACCATTACTCTCGTAAACAAAGCAGCTTTAAAGATATTTAAAAACGCGGGTATTAATGAAAATCCAACGGGTAAAAAGGTAACTAGTTATATGCCTGACTCAAACCTGGATAGAATCCTAGAGACCGGAAAAGTCGAATTAGATAAAGAGCAGGATTTAAAAGATAGTGTCTTACTAGTGAATAGGGTACCAGTATTTGTGAAGGATGAAATCGTAGGGGCTGTGGCTACATTTCGTGATAAAACAGAAATACATCTGCTGGCGGAACAGCTGACTGGAGTCCGCTTATATGCTGAATCGTTAAGGGCCCAGTCGCACGAATTCATGAACAAACTTCATGTAATACTTGGTATGGTGCATATGCATTATTATGATCAGCTTGCAGCATATATTAGTGATCTTGTTGACCACAGAGAAAACGAGATTGGCTTTATTACCAAAACCGTTAAAGATCCAGTACTAGCCGGTTTTTTAATTGGAAAACTAAGTTATGCCAGGGAAGCAGGTGCTAAGCTGGCATTATCCTCTGACTTTCAATTGCCAGAACCAGAAAATGCAGCGATTACTCATGAGCTAATTACGATAATAGGAAATTTGATTGACAATGCTATAGAAGCAGTAGAAAAAAGGCCCGTTAAACGAATTGAATTAAAGTTTGATTATGCAGATGATATTTTAACTATTGAAGTTCATGATACTGGAAAGGGAATATCTGATGCCAATCTTAATCATATCCTTCTAAAAGGATATACAACAAAAGGAGAGGACAGGGGGATTGGTTTATATTTGGTTAAGGCAAGCCTAGATAAGCTAGGCGGAGATCTCAATATTAGTTCAAAAGAAGGTCAAGAAACAACGTTTGTGGTTTATATACCATACAAAGCAAGGATGATGTAGGATGATTAAGGTAATGATCGTAGAAGATGACCCGATGGTTGCAGAGTTCAATAAGCGCTATTTGAATCAAGTCGATGGCTACGAATTAGCTGCTGTCTGTTCCTCAGTGGATCAAGCTCTGAATGTATTGGAAAATCAAAGAATAGGGTTAGTTCTATTAGACATTTTCATGCCTGGGAAAAATGGACTCGATTTACTCTCACAAATTCGAGAAAGTGAAAAAGAGATAGATGTTATTGTCATTTCTGCTGCGTCGGACATTGAGAGGATTCAGAAAGCATTAAGACTAGGTGCTGTTGATTATTTAATTAAGCCGTTTGAATTTGAACGTTTTAACGCGGCCTTATCAGCATATCGGAACAAATCAGATTTTATTCAAGATAAAAATATGCTAAATCAAGAAGAATTGGATTATCGAATTTTGCATCAAGAAGAAATTCACTTACCAGAGGAACTACCGAAAGGATTAGCTCAAGATACCTTAAAGATTATATGGAATGTAATACTGGTATTAAAAAAAGCTCCCTTTTCAACAGAGGAAGTCGTAAATGTGGCGGGTATATCCAGGGTATCAGTAAGGAAATATTTAAAATTCATGAAGGATATCGGTGTCCTTGATGTTAAGGTAATCTATGGAACGGTAGGCCGACCAGTATCCCAACACAAGTTTAATGATGACAAGAGCCATATTATTCAACGTTATCTGTAAGCAGCCAAATGGCTGCTTACTTTTTTTAATTACATAATACTAAAATTAGTTAAATAAGCTAGTGTCCTCCGTAAATGACTACTAAGATATAGACTGGCGATTGAGTTATTAAAAAATTTTTTCACAAGATTGAACAAATAAGCAGTAATGAGGAAATATTTAAGTTTTTATGTGCTGTATATTTATTTTCCTTTTTACAGTTTTCTTTTAGTAATTACACTTCCCCAGGGAAGAATATACTCTATTGCCTGGTAATGATCATTTTTAAATATACATCTTTAGGAAGAGGGAACGTCTATGACAGCTTATGAAAAGACAAAAAAGGGTTTGGAAACAACTTTAAGAGGAAAAGGTGTTCTGTCAAACCCCTTTATTAATAAAGGGGTTGCTTTCACTAAGGAAGAAAGAAATGAACTAGGATTGGTAGGCTTGCTACCATCCCAGGTGCTTACTCTTGAGGAACAAGTAAAAAGAGCTTATGAACAATTCTCCACTCAACCTAGCAATATTCGGAAGAATGGAATGTTATATGATTTATTTAATAGGAATGTGGTACTGTTTTACCGTCTACTTAAAGACCATCTAAGTGAAATACTGCCGATCATTTACACACCTACTGTAGGAGAGGCCATTCAACAGTACTCCCAAGAATATCACCGTCCAGGAGGTCTATACCTTTCTATTGATAATATGGAGGGAATGGAAGATGCATTTAAAAACCTGGACCTTTCATCTGATGATATCGATTTAATCGTTGTTACAGATTCTGAAAGTATTCTTGGAATCGGGGATCAGGGAGTTGGTGGAATTAACATAGCCATTGGCAAATTGGCAGTCTACACAGCAGCTGCGGGAATTGATCCAAGCAGGGTGCTACCTATTGTCCTGGATGTTGGGACAGACAATGAAAGCCTGATTAGTGATCCACTGTATATTGGTAACAGGTTTGGGCGTGTTCGCGGTGATGAATACACCGAATTCATTGATTTATTTGTTAAAAAGTCTCAAGCCTTCTTCCCAAGGGCATTACTTCACTGGGAAGACTTTGGAAATATAAATGCACGAAATATAATCGATAATTATGGCGACAAAATTCTCACTTTTAATGATGATATACAAGGTACAGGTGCAGTAACACTAGCCGCCGTAATGTCTGCCTTACAAGTAACTGGTGTTCCTTTAAAGGAACAAAGAGTTGTTGTTTTTGGTCCAGGTGCAGCAGGAATCGGTAATGCTGATCAAATGGTTGAAGCCATGATCCTAGATGGCGTTTCCAGAGAAGAGGCATATGGTCACTTTTGGGCCGTCGATTATCGTGGATTGTTGATAGATGACATTCCAGATGTTTTGAAATTCCAAAAGTCGTATTGCCGGAAAGCTGAAGAAGTCGAGGGATGGAATCGGAATGAAGTCGGAATCATTCCATTATTAGAGGTAATAAAAAAGGTTAAACCAACCATCTTAATCGGCACATCTGGTCAAACAGGGGCATTCTCAGAAGAAGTTGTAAAAGAAATGGCAAAGCACGTGGAACATCCTATTATTATGCCGATGTCAAATCCGACTCCCTTAGCGGAAGCTGTTCCTGAAGACCTAATAAAGTGGACTCAAGGTAAAGCCTTAATAGCGACAGGAAGCCCGTTTGATGATGTTGACTATAATGATGTGATTTATACAATCGGACAATCTAATAATGCATATATTTTCCCAGGACTTGGACTTGGTGCAATTGTCGCAGAAGCAACAAAAATCTCTAAGGGCATGCTTGCAGCAGCCTCATCTGCTGTTTCAAGATTATCGGATAGCAGTAAGCATGGTGCTTCTTTACTCCCTTCAATCAAACAATTGCAAGAGGTTTCTAAATCTGTAGCCATTGAAGTGGCAAAGACAGCCATCGAAGAAGGAATTGCGAAAGCGGATATAACAGATATTGAAAAAGCAATAACAGATTCCATGTGGAAGCCGGAGTACAAAACTATTCATGGGAAATAAAGCCAGATTATATTGTTGTCACAAAAGAAAGGGGATCCGTTTTAGGGGAATCTCCGTATAAGTCAGCCTTAGTAGAATCTTTTAAATTGGACAATTTTTTGGAAAGAGAAGTGCATCTCTAGTGAATATTGGGAATATATTTTTAACATTAATACCAATCTTTTTTACAATTATTATTGGTTATTTGGGTGGCTATTTTAAAATTTTTAATTCAGAATCCTCCAAAGGGCTTAATACGTTAGTTACAAAATTTGCTTTACCTGCACACTTATTCATTGGGATCACAACAACCTCAAAACAAACCTTAATTAATCAATGGTCATTTTTCTTAACTATGACCATAGGTGTTATTGGCTTTTACATTATCCTTTTAATAGTGGCTCGTTTGGTGTTTAAATACGATTTGACTGCAGCATCTATGTTTTCATTAAACGCAACTCAGCCAGCCTTTGCTTTTATGGGGATTTCTGTATTAGGCAGTTTGTTTGGGGCGCAAGAGATAGCTATACCTATTGCGATTACGGGTATTGTGGTGAATGCCCTTCTGGATCCATTAGCAACAATAGTTGGTACGGTCGGACAATCCAGATTGGGTAAATCTAAAGATGAAAAAACAAACATTCTGGGTATCGTTTTGCATGGTCTTAGCGAACCGCTTGCATGTATTCCTTTACTTGCTGTTGTATTAACACTATTAGGGTTCCAGGCACCGGATATCATAAAAAATGCGCTTGATCAAATTGGGTCAGTGACATCTGGGGTTGCATTATTTGCTGTAGGTGTAACCGTGGGTATCCGTAAGATTAGCTTACGACCAATTGCTTTTGGTATTTCCATTTTAAAAGTTGTGGCTATTCCATTATATATGATGCTGGTCGCTCATCTAATTGGCCTTGATCATGCAGATACAATAAAAGCTATTTTGCTAGTATCATTTCCAGGATCTGCTGTAGCAGCAATGATTTCAACTAGATTTGATTCTTTATCAACTGAGACAGCATCTTCATTTGTAATTAGTACCATTCTATCTTTAATTACATTACCTATCTATATATCCTTGTTAATGTAGCCTTCTAAGTATCCATCCTTCTTGGATGGATACTTTTCAACGAAAGTTTGTGAAATACTTAACAAACTTATTGTATAACATTATCCTTTTTTTGAAAAGAGGAGATGTTGGCCATTTTTATTTAAGGCTATGTTAAAGGTGAAGGTAAATTAATAAAATAGATAGATAGTTTAAAGGGTTTGCATGGCGTTTGATTAAAGGTGTAAGTCCAGGAAAATACGTCGCAAATAGTATCAATTGCAAAAATTCGCTATTAATCAAAATAAGATTATAATAAAAGGATTTTTGTAATTACATATTCGTATGCAGCAGCTGATGAACTTAAAAGTCTAAATCTTCGGTGTACAGGAATCATTTTTTTACTTACAAGACGTAGTTTGTACACATTAATCGCTAAGTTAAAAAGCCAAATTATCTGATGATTAGGAACGGTTTGCTGTTCATTTAGGTGGGACTGCGACATACTGAAAGGGTTGTAGGGACATCGGTATTGGATTAAGACAGGGCCTTTGGGGGCTAAGCAAAGAAGAGGACTTATATCTTAGGGTATACTAGGCCGAACCTATACGAAGCGAAGTATGGGTTTTCGTTTTGTGATAAAAAGGAAATGAAGAATCGAATCCTACTAAAATAGATTATTATTCCTTTGACAATCTCCTGAAACTCCTTTATATTTAGCTAGTAACTTTAGTGCTTAAAAGCGTTTCAGTAATTATGAGGAGTGAAAAGGTCAGATCCTTACCTCAGAGAATACACAACATGAAAGCGGGGAAATACATCATGCGTCTTGAAGATGCAAAGCTAAAACTCTCCTTACCTGAAGCAATCGGGGTTTTGGCAGTTCTTTTCTTAATCATTGCAATTGGTATCATACATTATGGACTGGCCCCCCATATTCCAATAATAGCTGCTATCCTATTTCTATTTGTTTATGGAAAGATCAAGAAGCTGCCATTTTCGATTATGGAGGCGGCTATCGTCAAAGGTGCAGTTTCTGGTATGGGAGCTATCTATATATTCTTTTTCATTGGAATGCTAATTTCGATCTGGATGGCAAGCGGAACGATCCCTACCATCATGTACTATGGGTTTGACTGGATTTCTGGTGAATATTTCTATGCGGTCACATTTCTGGTGTGTTCGCTAATTGGGCTCTGTATCGGGAGTTCACTTACAACATCAGCCACGATCGGAGTTGCTTTCATAGGTATGGCGGCGGCGATGGATTTATCGTTGGCAATTACAGCCGGTGCAATCATTTCAGGTGCATTTCTTGGGGATAAAATGTCTCCATTATCCGACTCGACCAACCTTGCTTCGGGAACGGTTGGAGTACCATTATTTGAACATATTAATAATATGCAGTGGACAACGATTCCAGGTTTTTTAATATCACTTATCATCTTTTACTTCCTTTCACCGAATGTCAAACTGGCTCGTGTTGAGGAGGTTGAAGCCATGACCAAAGCCTTGGAAATGGAAACGAACATTAGCATATTGAGTTTGATTCCGTTTGTCATCGTTCTAGTCATGGCTTTGAAAAAGGTGTCGGCGATTCCGACATTGTCAGCAGGAATCGTTTCGGCGGCTGTCATTGCTTTCATACAAACGCCAAGTTTGACCGTTGCAAAACTAGCGGATATCTTATACGGCGGTTTTGTACTTAAGAGTGGAATGGATCAACTTGACTCAATCCTATCGCGGGGCGGCATTGAAAGTATGATGTTCTCCGTTTCGATGGTGTTGTTGGCATTGGCGATGGGCGGACTATTGTTTGAATTAGGAGTCATCCCTTCTATTTTAAATGCGGTCCAGGATTCATTGACGAGTGTAGCGAAAGTGATTTCAGCTACCGTATTTGCAGGAATCAGCGTGAATTTCCTAGTGGGGGAACAGTATTTGTCAGTTATACTGCCTGGGAAAGCCTTTCAGCAGAAATATGAAGATTTAGGCTTACAGCCAAAAACGCTTGGGAGGGTACTTGAAGATGCGGGAACGGTTGTGAATCCTCTGGTTCCTTGGGGTGTCTGCGGTGTATTCTTGACACAGGTATTGGGTGTTTCAACCCTTGAATATGCCCCATTTGCATTCTTTTGCTTACTTTGCCCTTTGCTTAGTTTGATTTCGGGCTTTACGAAAATAGGTATCCATTATAAATGAAAAAACAGGCGGTCGTTTCGACTGCCTGTTTTTTTATATGAACTTCCATAACCTTGAGAGAAGGGAAAAACCCCCTGACATGAACTGCAAAGTCAGGGGGTAAAGAAGTTGATCGCTTATTTTGAAGACGCAATCTCATCTTTTGGGATGGACACGACCTTTTCTTTCTGTTCAAGTAAATTCATTCGCATTACGACATTTTGGAAAATGCCCATTGAAAGCATGAGTAGCAGTAAGGAAGATCCCCCATAACTGATGAATGGAAGAGTGATCCCTGTAATTGGGATAAGTCCAGTCACTCCGCCAACGTTGATGCCAACTTGAATGCCGATCATGGATGAGATGCCTATCAATAAAAGACTTCCAAATGGATCTTTGCATTTTGCTGAAAGTACATATCCCCTTAGGACGATAAAACCAAGTGTCAATAGAACGAATCCCACTCCGAATATCCCGAGCTCTTCTGCAATGACAGACATGATGAAATCAGTATGTGATTCAGGCAAGTACCCGTATTTTTGTACACTGTCACCAAGTCCCACTCCAGTAAGGCCACCGGATCCTATTGCGAATAATGAATTCACGAGTTGATACCCGCTTTCTCCTGCCGTTCCAAAAGGATCAGCAAACCCCGTAAAACGAGACACCTTATTTTCAGAGAGAATGGATGAGAAATTTCCTGTAACGAGTACTCCTAATGCAAATATGGCAACGAATATCGCAGTAATCAAAGAGAGTTTGAATATACTCTTAAAGGACATCCCGGATGAAATGATCATGGTACTTGAAATCAGGAAAATGACAGCTGCCGTTCCATAGTCAGGCTGTATACCGATTAAAAAACAGATGAATACCAGAAAGAAAATCGGGGGGATGACGGCTTTATCAATACTATTGATACGATCCTGCCTTTTTCCGTAAATGGCTGCAAGATAAATGATCATGGCTAATTTGGAAAATTCCGCAGGTTGGATCGATTTAGACCCTACCTTGAACCAACTTGTGGCATTTCCTGCTGTGTGGCCGAAGATAAATAGCAGCAAAAGGATACCGGCCATTCCAAACATCATAGACATCAAGAACATTTTGTTTTTGTACATCTTATAAGGAAGAATCATCGTGACAATCATTGCCAGGAATGAAATGAGAAAGGCCGTTTTTTGTTTCTCAAAGAAGAAATCCATGGGCTGGCCGTATCGAGCAACAGCAGTAATCATACTCGAACTGTAAATCATGACTAAACCAAACAAACAGAGTAATACGACAGCGATGAAAATAGGGAAGTCGTATGCTTTAATTATTCTTTTCACTTGTGCGCTCACCTCAAATATGTATGCGCGAAAAAATCGCCTTCTTATATAGTAACGGAAAATCGGTTATATAGATAATAATTTTTATTCGATAATATGAATTTATCCTCCATTACCCAACATTAAACACTAAAACCTGATAAACTTGTCTGCCGGATTTCTTTTTTGCTTATAGCCGAATTCGGATTCCTATACATTACCTTCGATAGCAAACGTGAATACTCCTTTTAATAAAGAAAACTTTTTACTATATATTCCATTTTTGTGGTGCTGTTATGTGGAGAAGATTACTATTCAATGGTGAGAGGGATGGATTTCATGAGCATAACTACTTTTTAAAGCAGAAGAGATTCTATCGAAATAATCTCGGGATTGTTAAGAACCAAACAGGGGAAACGATTAAATTCGATGGTCCCCATTTCATCCTTGATTTTATTGATAGCCTAAGCTTCCTCCCTATTTTCCATATATCCCATCGGAGAGAGAAACGGTAGTGAACCTGGTTCCAATCAATAATATTATACAGGCTACTGTGTGTCTGGCATTATATAAAGAGGGTGCAGGGAAAACCTATCATTTAACTGATTCCACTTCTGTACGGCGAGTGCAATTTATGAACTTTTCGTTGATGAATCTGTATAAGAAAAGACCAAAAGACATATACAAGGGTACTAAGCAATGTGCTCTTATCTATACGTCTTTATGGGCCTATTTAGGAGTGGAAAAAGAAACCCTTGATTATTGCACTTGAAATGGGCGTTTTGACAAGACTGCAGCCAAAAAGGATTTACTTCTGGAATGGTATGTCCTGATTTCAGGGAAGGGATTCCGGCTATGGTCGGTTAATATTCAAAGTATAAAAATGATTATGAATACCATATAAAAATAAGGTAAAAGCAAGGGGAGTAGTTATGGAAAAAATACATGACAAGTGGGAAGTGTTTTCTCCGGCAACAGGTGAGAAGATTGCAGAAATCGATCCAACGCCATTGACGTCGATACCTCATATATATAAGAAATCAAGACATGCGTTCAAAGCATGGTCGAATCTTCCCATCAAGGAAAGGCTGCACTATTTAAAACGTCTTCGTTTATTGATGGTTGAAAAAATGGATGAAATTGCGGAAGTCATTTCAAAAGATACGGGAAAAGTGAAAATTGAAGCACTGGTTGCTGACATCATGCCAACCATTGATGCAATCAAGCATATCGAGAAACATGCAGTGAAAACTCTTTCCGGACAGAAGGTAACCACTCCACTCATATTAATTGGTAAAAAATCATATGTCCATTATATGCCCCGGGGAACGATTCTCGTCATTTCCCCATGGAATTATCCGCTTCAGCTCTCGATGGTCCCCATTCTTAATGCTCTAGCAGCGGGAAATACAGTCATCGCCAAGCCATCAGAAGTAACTCCATTAGTTGGGGTTTGCATCGAAAATCTGTTTCTTGAAGCTGGTTTCCCAGAGGGAACGATACAATTTGCCCATGGGGGAAAAGAATTGGGTGCAGAGTTGACTGAGCGAAAACCGGATTATATATTTTTTACTGGGTCTGTAAGGACCGGAAAAATGATTGGTGAGGTGGCAGCAAGACAACTGATCCCAACGACTCTGGAGCTTGGCGGGAAGGATCCGATGATCGTTTTGCGTGATGCTAACCTGGAACGGGCAGTGAACGGGGCTCTTTGGGGGGCTTTTACGAACAGCGGGCAGGTTTGCATGAGTGTTGAAAGGGTTTATGTAGAACGTACTGTTTATAAGGAATTCCTAATGCTTCTTAAAGAAAAAACGAAGTCCATGAGGCAGGGAATGCAATTAAAGGATGATATCGGTTCAATGACTTTCCCGGCACAGGTTGATGTTGTGGCTGGACACCTAGAGGACGCACTGACTAAGGGGGCGATAATTGAAACAGGAACACCTCCGAAAGAGTGGAAAAGGGGACAGACCCATTTCATTCCGCCGACGATTCTGTCCAATGTCGATCATTCCATGAAAATCATGAAAGAAGAAACGTTCGGACCCGTGTTGCCCGTTATGCCTTTCGACACGGAGGAGGAAGTGATCGCCCTAGCAAATGAAAGTGAATATGGACTTAATTCGAGCGTTTGGACGATGGACAGGGAAAAAGCAAGCCGGATTGCGTCACAGTTAGTAACAGGAGCGGTGACGATCAATGATGTGCTAATTACTGTTGCTAATCATCATTTACCATTTGGCGGTGCCAAACAAAGTGGCATTGGCCGCTATCATGGCGAGCATGGATTGAAGATTTTCTGTCATGAAAAAGCGGTCATGGTCGATAAAGGTAAAAAGAATTCAGAAATCCAATGGTATCCATATGAGGGGAAATACACGAGTTTTTTATCGCTGTTTCAGAACTACTTTTCTGCAAGACCGAACTGGATTCGTTTTGGCAAAGAATATTTGCAATTGATTAAATTAACCAAAGGGAAACGAAAATGAGATCCAATAATAAAAAAAGATTGTTATTTTCATAACGAGCGCGTATACTATCAATATACTTAATAACTGATTTTCCTTTTCAAAGGGGAGTAGCGTTAGGGTTCGCCCTAAAACAAAGTCGTCATTACGTGAATGGAAACATTCATCGGCTTTGTTGACATGTTTTCATGTTCAGCAAGACCTTTGCCTATACGGCAGAGGTCTTTTTATTTTGCCATTGCCGATAGGGAGGGAATAAAAACTATTGGAGGTTGAATGGATGGAAGCATCAATATTATTGGAATACGGCTGGGTCCTTCTTATCTTGGTTGGATTGGAAGGGATACTTGCTGCGGATAATGCAGTCGTCATGGCTGTCATGGTTAAGCATTTACCAAAAGAACAACAGCGAAAAGCCTTGTTTTATGGTCTGATGGGAGCTTTTGTTTTCCGCTTTGCAAGTTTATTCCTTATTTCCTTTCTTATCGACGTGTGGCAAATTCAAGCAATCGGTGCGATTTATTTACTTTTCATTGCTTTTCAGAACATTTACAAAAAATACGCTGTTAAAGGTGAGAAGGAAATCACAAAGCCTAAAAAGCAATCTGGCTTCTGGATGACCGTGGTAAAGGTTGAAGCGGCTGATATAGCTTTCGCAATCGATTCCATGTTGGCTGCCGTAGCACTGGCTGTTACACTTCCTGCAACAGGCTGGATGAAAGTCGGCGGTATTGACGGAGGGCAATTCGCTGTCATGTTCCTCGGCGGTATGATTGGTTTGATCATTATGCGATTTGCAGCAAATGCATTCGTGAAGTTGCTTCATCAGCGTCCTTCACTCGAAACGGCAGCATTTTTGATTGTGGGTTGGGTTGGAGTGAAATTGGCGGTACACACACTCGCGCACCCTTCACTGGCTGTCATCGATCATCATTTCCCTGAATCAACTCTTTGGAAATCGATTTTTTGGACCGTATTGATTGGAATTGCGGCAGGTGCATGGATCATTTCAAGCAAAAAAGAAAAAAAAGCGAAAGAAGAGAAAAAAATACAGGAAGCTTAAAAAAACAGGCGTGCTTGTCACGCCTATTTTTTTTGCTTTTTAATGTATTTATGGAGTGACCCTCAAAAGAGCAGGTAAGTTTACGAATGATATGTTAAAAGATGTGAATATTAAATTCCGGTTAGAAAAATGACAATTGTCCCATTGGATTGCAAAAAAATCCGTAAAAAGATATTTTACTGTAATTGCACTGTAATAAACGAGAAAAAACTAAGTATTTTATCATGTTGATATATTATGTGATTTCATTTATATCGCAAAAATAGTTCTTTTGGTACTGTCTTTTAGACTCCCTCCGCTTAAGATAAGTATGTTGATGCGTATTTTATGTTCAACAGGAGCGAGGTGAGCAAATGCTTGGTTTGTTGTTTACAGCATTCAAAAAAAAGCGTTCTTTAGAAGAAACCGTATTGAAAATTCAAGAAGGCGATATAAGCCTTCGTAATGATACTATAGAGTCGTTCAAACCTTTTATTGCGAAGACCGTCTCATCGGTTTGCAGACGTTACATATACGAATCAGATGATGAATTTAGTATTGGAATGATTGCTTTTAATGAGGCAATCGATAAATATTCCCCGGAAAAAGGCCGTTCTTTATTGGCATTTGCCGAAACCCTCGTTAGACGAAGGGTTATTGATTATTTAAGAAGCCAGTCGAAACGAAAAGAAGTATTATTGGATTTGACTCTGAATGATGATAATGATCAAAGCCATATATATATCGATAATGAAAATTCCATCAATGAGTACGAGAAGCAAAAGGAATCGGAAAGAAGAAAAGAAGAAATTCACCTTTATATAAGCCATCTACAGGATTTTGGTCTGTCATTTGAGGATTTAGTTGAAAACTCTCCAAAACATGCGGATGCAAGGAAGGGAGCCATCATGATCGCTAAATTGTTAATGGAAGATGACGAACTGAAAGAAATCCTGTTTGCAAAAAAGCGGCTGCCAGTAAAGCAGCTCGAAGGAAAAGTGGATGTAAGCAGAAAAACGATTGAACGGAACAGAAAGTACATCATTGCTGTTGCAATCATAATAAACGGAGATTTTTTGTACTTGAATGATTATATAAAAGGGGCTATCAATGGATGAAAAAAGGAGTTATTCTTTCAGTTAATAAGCGATTTGTAACCCTATTGACCCCCGAGGGTGAATTTCTAAAAGCCAAAAGGCAGGAACGGGCATATGAAGTGGGTGAGGAAATCACCTTTTCACCTGCTAAACAAAAGTTCACTTTAGCCTTTTCCAATTTTCATTCATCTTTCAAAAAAAAGGCCGTGCTAAGCATTGCTTCCACCTTCCTGATTCTATTTTCGATTCTTCCATCCTATTTCTCTGGGTCTGTTTCGGCATATATGACAATAGATGTGAATCCAAGCATTGAGTTGGAGCTTGACGATCATTTAGAAGTTCTCAAACTTACTGGCTTAAATGAAGACGGCAAGCTTGTGATTGGTCAGCTGAAGGATTGGAAAGGCAAGGATATTAAGACTGTTACAGTCCGAATCGTTGAAACCACGAAGCAACTCGGTTATTTGAAAGGAAATAAACAAATAGTCGTTTCCACTACATTATTGGATAAGAATAAAAAACTGGATAGGAATTTAAAAGAAGAGATAAAAGAAATAGCTGAGCAGGATAATGTTACTAAAACAAAGATGAAAGTGATTCAGGCAACAAAAAGCGATCGTGACCAAGCAAGGGAACAAGGCATATCCACAGGTAAGTATGTTGAAAAGAAGTTGAATGAAGATAAAGAAAAGGTAAAGGTCAATATGAGGGAACCTGCACCAGATAAAAAAGTCGAGGAAAAGGTTGATATTCCGAAAGTGAAGAGCGAAACGCTGAGTACAGAAAACAAATCGGATGGCGAAAAGGAAATAGAGAACAATGCAAATGCAATAAAACAAAAGCCGTCAAACGAAGTCAAACCAACTGAACGGAAAAATCTGGGAACACAAACTGCCCAAAATAAGGAACAAACTGATAGTAAAGCTGAAAATGGAAAACGGAATGAGGTAAATGGCTTCAAGGAAAGAAGCAGGGAGCCAAAAATAAAATCTGATCGCAATCAAAACAACCAATCAAAGGACAAGCATAAAAATGAAAAGTATGTTAAAAAGTTCGATAAGAAAAGAGTTCCATTGGTCAAAGAAAAGAATAATGACGATCCAATAAAGTATAAAAAAAAAAATAAACAAGTAAAGCAAGTAAAGCAAGTAAAGCAAGTAAAGCAAGTAAAGCAAGTAAAGCAAGTAAAGCAAGTAAAGCAAGTAAAGCAAGTAAAACAAGTAAAACAAGTAAAACAAGTAAAACAAGTAAAACAAGGTAAGCAAGATTGGAATAAGTCGAAAAGGGATAAGGGTAATAATGGACATGGGAATGAACGCAATAAGTAAAAAGAGTCCAGCACGCAGCTGGACTCTTAGCCATGGATATTCAATTGTGTTAGGAATTATTGACCTTTAAGTTGAGATTGTGCTTGTTGTACAAGACGTTTCGTAATTTCGCCGCCAACTGAACCATTGGCACGTGCTGAAGTATCCGAACCTAATTGTACACCAAACTCTGATGCAATTTCATATTTGATTTGTTCTAATGCTTGTTCGATTCCAGGAACAAGAAGGTTGTTACTGCTGTTAGCCATTTGAATCTCCCCTTTACTTTTTCAACGGCTTTTGCCGCTGTAATGATAGTATAAGTAGAATGAGGAGTTTTACTTATATGAGCGGCATCAAACTTATTGGTAAACCTACCTTTTTGTTGAAAGTAAGCCAGTTTTAAAAGAGAATGGAAAAAAGAATGAAAAAAGGGTAAACTAGATTATTAATGGTTATGTGTTCCACCTACATACATAATCATAAAGGAGTAAGAAAGGAAACTCTTTATGTTTGCTATCAAAAAAATATTATCAAAGTTAACACCAGCTCAGCTTATCGTCGGTTATTATTTTTTGGCCGTCAGTATCTCGACCGTACTGTTGAGTCTCCCGGTTGCTCTTAAGCCAGGCGTAGAATTTGAATTCATGGATGCTTTATTCACAGCCGTAAGTGCAGTAAGTGTAACAGGCCTAACAGTTGTTAGTTTGCCCGAAGTGTATAATGAGGTAGGCTATTTCATTCTAATGTTTGTTCTCCAATTTGGCGGTATTGGCATAATGACACTTGGTACGTTTTTCTGGTTGATTTTGGGTAAGAAAATCGGCTTGAAGGAAAGACAATTGATCATGACAGATCAAAACCAATCGAATCTTTCGGGGCTTGTTAAATTATTGATTCAAATCATTCAGATATTTGTCGTAATTGAAATGATTGGGGCTCTAGTTTTAGGCATTTACTTTCTGGATTATTTTCCAAACTGGAAAGAAGCCTTTTTAAATGGTTTATTTTTAGCCGTAAGTGCCACCACGAATGCTGGTTTTGATATTACCGGTATTTCAATGATTCCATTTAAAGACGATTATTTTGTACAGTTCATCACGATTATCCTGCTTACCCTTGGAGCCATTGGGTTTCCTGTCTTGATTGAGCTGAAAGAGTTTTTGTCCAATCATGCCCGTACTTATAAGTTTCATTTTTCTTTGTTCACGAAGCTGACATCAGTCACTTTCTTTTCCCTTATCATTGGGGGAACGATCCTGATTTACCTGTTGGAAATGAATGGTTTATTTAAAGATAAAAGCTGGCATGAATCGTTCTTTTACTCTTTATTTATGTCTTCTAATACGCGAAGCGGCGGATTAGCAACAATGAATGTGAGCGATTTCTCGGAACCGACCCTTTTATTGATGAGCATATTGATGTTTATTGGGGCATCCCCTAGCTCAGTCGGAGGAGGTATCCGGACAACAACCCTGGCAATAATGATTCTCTTTTTATGGAATTTCATGAGGGGAAGGCGTTCCATTAAAGTGTTCAAGCGGGAGATTCATCCCGATGATATTCGAAAGGCAACTGCAGTTATGATCATGGGATCGCTCCTTTGCATAATGGCGGTCTTCATTTTATCGATTACTGAGAATTTTACTTTGATGCAAATCATTTTTGAAGTATGTTCGGCTTTTGGTTCAGTTGGCCTCTCGATGGGAATCACGCCTGAACTCAGTAATACCGGTAAAATTGTCATAATGATCATTATGTTTATTGGCCGTGTCGGGATAACATCTCTTCTGTATATCATAGGCCATAAAGAAGTTACGGAAAATTTCCATTATCCAAAGGAACGCGTCATCATTGGATAAATGAATTAAGTTGAACAGTGACCTTTCCATCGAGGAAAGGTTTTTTGTCTTGTTTGCAGGAATCATGAATAAAATGTTGAAATTTACCTATGAGTGGGTTTTTACCATTGTTATATACAGTATATGATTAATTTGCCCCCTTGCTTGCTGGAATTCGATCGGATGAAGTTTAAATCATTTTGGTAAGGAGGTGGAAGATGTGATGAAATATATTGGAAGGATCATTGTCCCTGTCCTTTTTTTTATATTGATATTGCCCTATTTAGGATGGCTGGGTCATGAAGAACGGAGGTTTTCCGCCTTTGCAGCTATATATTTAATCACCATTTTATCCATAGCTTGGTGTTTGGGTGCTATCTATGATAATAAACGGAAAACGATTGCTTTATTGCAAGATAGCGAAGGACGCTATCGCATTTTCTCCAAGTACTCTAAAGAATTGGTCAATAGCTTCAATGAGGTTATTTTCCAAACGGATGATAAAGGAAAATGGTTGTATTTAAACCCAGCATGGAAATCGATGAGTGGTGCAACCGTGAATGAGTCTCTAGGGCTTCACTTTTCTAAATATATGGATAACACTTCTTATCAAGACGTATTAAGGGTCTTTGCGGAATCCTTTCATCGAGGAAATAAATATTTTCGTGCGGACATTAAACTAAATGCGAAAAAGGGGACAAGTTGGGTTGAAGCATTCGTTAAACTAATTTACGATGATGCTGGGAAATTCATAGGGACGGCAGGCATTATTTCTGAAATTAATGAACGTAAACATGCGGAAGAGAAGCTCGTGAGCCTAAACGAACATTTGGCGATCACATCAAGCAAGTTATCAACGGCCGCCCAACTGGCGGCAGGGATTGCACATGAGGTCAGGAATCCGATGACAGCTATAATGGGTTTTGTAAAATTGATTAAAGATGGCGGTGCCGATAAACAGGAATACTATGATATTATTTTTTCGGAAATAAATCGAATCGAGCAAGTCCTGAATGAACTCTTGCTGCTGTCGAAACCTGCCGAGGCGGTTTTTCTAGAGAAGGATTTAAAGGAAAGCTGCAATCATGTCATAACCCTGTTGGAGACAAACGCCGTATTGAACAATATTCAAATTCATAAAAATTATGATACAGAACCCATTTTCATTTACTTTGATGAAAACCAAATCAAGCAAGTACTAATAAACATGATAAAAAATTCCATAGAATCGATGCCGGATGGCGGAAATATTTTTGTGAGCATATATGAAAAATATGGGGAAGTTTTTGTAAGCATTTTGGATGAAGGGGAAGGTATTCCGGAAAACTCCCTTCAAAAGGTGGGAGAACCATTTTTCACGACAAAATCATCAGGAACAGGATTGGGTCTTTCCGTTTGTTTTAAAATCATTGAAAAGCATGGAGGAAAAGTTTTTATCACAAGTGAACTAAAAAAAGGTACGAAAATCGTATGTGTATTTCCTACAGTCCAACCAAAGGAACACAGGGGAAATGAAAATGTACAAGGACTAAAGCGACATGAAAATAAGATTTAATTATTGAAAAAATCGGAAAATTGTGTATATACTGTAAAAGAAAGAACATACTAACCGGTTAGTCAGTTTAAAAGGAGGAATTCAATTTGAACTTTGAACATACTCAAAAGGTGAAAAATCTGGAAAAGAAGTTAACGGAATTCATGGAAAAGTACGTATATCCAAATGAATCCGTATACCAAAAGCAGCTCGAAGCACAGAAGAGCCGCTGGAGTGAAATACCACCGATTTTAACTGAATTAACGGCAAAAGCAAAAGAAGAAGGATTATGGAATTTATTTTTACCTGATAGCGGTTATGGGGCGGGTTTAACAAATCTAGAATATGCACCGCTTTGTGAAATCATGGGGAGGTCGATGATAGGACCTGAAATCTTCAACTGTAACGCACCGGACACGGGCAATATGGAAGTGTTGGTGAGATACGGTTCAGATGAACATAAAGAACGCTGGCTGAAACCGTTGCTTGCTGGGGAAATCCGCTCATGCTTCTCGATGACAGAACCGGAAGTGGCGTCTTCCGATGCGACCAATATCGAGTGCAGGATTGAAAAGGCAGGTAATGAGTATGTCATAAACGGCCGGAAATGGTGGTCGTCAGGAGCAGGCGATCCCCGATGCAAGATTGCCATCGTTATGGGTAAGACAGATCCTGAAGCGTCCAAGCATGAACAACAGTCAATGATTCTTGTACCGCTGGATACACCGGGTGTGAAAATCGAGAGAATGCTCCCAGTGTTTGGTTATGATCATGCTCCGCATGGCCATGCCGAAATCAATTTTGAAAATGTGAGGGTTCCGGCATCGAATATACTATGGGGTGAAGGCAAAGGGTTTGCGATTGCCCAGGGAAGACTCGGACCTGGAAGGATACATCACTGCATGAGGCTTATCGGCGCTGCTGAAAGAGCACTTGAAGAATTATGTAAGCGTATTCAAAATCGTGTCGCTTTTGGTAAACCTTTGGCGAGACAAGGTGTGATCATGGAATGGGTGGCCGATTCACGGATTGAAATCGAACAAGCAAGACTTCTGACTTTAAAAGCTGCCTATATGATGGATACAGTCGGGAACAAGGAAGCCAAGGCGGAGATAGCCATGATAAAAGTAGTGGCACCAAATATGGCATTGAAAGTGCTGGACAGGGTCATTCAAGGATTTGGAGCTGCAGGTATTTCCGATGATTTCCCTTTTGCTGCACATTGGGCAAATGCACGGACGTTAAGGCTTGCTGATGGCCCGGATGAAGTGCACCGCTCACAAGTGGCTAAAATAGAACTTCGAAAATACCAACAAAAGCATGAGGTGAAAATATGAAAGTTACCGACCTATTCGATCTGACTGGAAAGACGGCGATCATTACCGGTGGAGGGAGAGGATTGGGAGAACAAATAGCTACCGGCTTTGCCGAAGCAGGGGCTAATGTCGTTCTTTGTTCAAGGAAGAAGGAAGCATGCGACGAAGTTGCTTCGCAAATCGAAAAGCTTGGGGTCAGGGCGCTTTCCTTCAAGTGCGATATCACCAATCCGTCGGATGTACAGGAAGTTGTTAACGAAACTTACCGGGAATTCGGTACGATAGACATTTTAGTAAACAACAGCGGGGCATCCTGGGGGGCTCCGGCCGTCGACATGCCCCTTGAAGCCTGGCAGAAGGTGATGAATGTCAATGTAACCGGAACCTTTATCATGAGCCAGACTGTAGGCAGGGTCATGATTGAGCAGGGACGGGGGAAAATCATAAACATCGCTTCCGTCGCCGGATTAGGAGGGACTGACCCGAGGGTGCTCGATACGGTCGGATATAATACGAGTAAAGGGGCGGTCATTACTTTAACGAAGGATTTAGCCGTTAAGTGGGGTCAGCATAATATCAATGTTAATGCAATCGCACCAGGATTCTTTCCGACAAAAATGACGAAAGGGGTTCTCGAGCAAGGAAAGAGTCCTATCTTGGATTCCACTCCGCTAAGAAGGTTAGGGAGTGATGATGATTTAAAAGGGGCAGCGGTTTTCCTGGCATCAAAGGCATCTGATTATGTGACTGGAAATATCTTGATTGTTGATGGGGGTTCACATGCAATGTAAAGAAAAGTAAGTAAATATGGCTGGAGGGTATGTAATGATGAATGAAAAAAAATGGCTGTCCGTTTATCCCGATTCAATTTCAAAGGAAATAAAAGTTCCTGAGTTTCCGATGCAAAGAATCCTTCAAAATGCATGTCAGGCCTATCCAAACAATACAGCTATTACTTTTTATGGACGAAAGATATCTTATCAGGAACTTTTTCATGCATCGCAAGCCTTTGCTTCAGCCCTGCAAAAAAAAGGCGTCCAAAAAGGTGATCGTGTCGCCATCATGCTACCTAACTGTCCCCAATACGTCATTGCATACTATGGATCTTTGACGACAGGAGCAATTATCACCCAAATCAATCCAATGCTGGTTGAAAGGGAGTTGCAGCATATCTTACAGGACTCCGGTGCCGAAACGATCGTGGTTTTGGATGGATTATATCCGAAAGTGAAAAGTGTCCAGCAGCATGCAAATGTGAAAAATATTATCGCCGTAAGCCTGCAGCCATCAGATGCAGATTTCCAGCCTGATGTTTCATTTGACCAATTCATGAAGTCAGGGGACGGAAAAATCAATCCAGTATCATTCGATCCGGAAAATGATATCGCCGTTCTTCAGTATACAGGAGGAACGACTGGCCGTTCAAAAGGAGCTATGCTGACTCACAGAAATATTCTGGCTAACGTCGTTCAATCATATGAATTCTTCAAGCATGAATTAAAATTGGGAGCTGAAAGAACGTTGTCGGTCATCCCGCTTTTCCATGTTTTTGGAATGACGTCCGCAATGAACCTATCCGTTTATATTGCTGGTGACTCAATCATGCTGCCAAGGTTTGAGATAGAAGAAGTGCTTGAAACGATAAAGCGAGAACAGCCAACCACTTTTCCTGGTGTACCGACCATGTATGTAGCGTTGACGAATCATCCAAAGGCAGAAGAATATGGAATGGGATCAATTCAGGTCTGTAACAGCGGAAGTGCACCGATGCCTGTGGAGCTGCTACGTGAGTTTGAACGAAAATCAGGTGCGAAGATATTGGAAGGCTACGGTCTTACGGAAGCTTCGCCAACAACGCATTGTAACCCGGTATTTGCTGAAAGGAAGCCTGGGAGCGTCGGGATTGGTATCCCTTCGACTGAATATAAAGTGATGGACCTAGGGGACGGGACAAAAGAAGTGCCCACTGGCGAAATGGGGGAATTGGTCGTCAAAGGACCTCAAGTGATGAAAGGTTACTGGAATATGCCTGAGGAAACTGCGGTCACTCTTAGGGATGGTTGGCTTTATACGGGGGATATCGCCAAAGTTGATGAAGAAGGGTACCTCTATATTGTCGACAGGAAAAAAGATTTGATCATTGCAAGTGGGTTTAATATATATCCGCGTGATGTGGAGGAAGTTCTCTATGAACATCCTGCTGTCCAGGAAGCGGTTGTCATCGGGGTTCCGGATGCTTACCGAGGGGAGTCGGTTAAAGCGGTGCTTGTACTTAAAAATAATAAAAAGGCAAGTGAACGGGAAATCATTGATTACTGCCGTGCAAACCTATCGGCCTATAAAGTTCCGAATTTCGTTGAATTTCGAGAAGAGTTACCGAAAACAAATGTCGGAAAGATTTTAAGGCGAGCTTTAAGGGAAGAACTTTCCAGGCAATAAGAAGGAAGTACGAAAGCGTATGATATCAATTCAGCTGAAATTTTAACAGATTGCGAGGATGCATACATGAAAGAAAAAATGACAGAACATAGCATACGCTTATTTGAAAAGAAGGGCTTTAGTGAAACGTCGATTTCTGATATCGTCGAATCGGTCGGGGTGACGAAGGGAACGTTTTATTACTACTTTACGAGCAAAGAGCAGTTGCTTATGGATATTCATCTAGCATATATAGACGAGTTGCTTAGTGAGCAGGAAATAATCATTTTGGATCCTGGGAAAAGCTGTAAGGATAAGCTTTTCGATATGGTATATATGCTCTTAAAAAGCATCAAAACCAAAAAATCCAGCGCCACGGTCTTTTTCCGTGAAATGAAAAATCTAAGTGACGAAAAACTTGCACAAGTCCTTCCTAAGAGGGATGATTTCCGTAATAAAATCGAGCAAGTGCTGATAGAAGGCATCGAGAGCGGAGAACTACGTTCCAATCTCGATGCATCCATCATCTCTTTTGCTATTTTGGGTGTGACCAATTGGAGCTATCATTGGTTTGACCCAGAAGGTGAAAAAAACGAACAGGAAGTGGCAGCCATTTTTATGGGGATGATTCTGCATGGAATTGAAGCGTGACTAGGTTACATACTAACCAGTTAGTAGAGGGGAGATGGATGGCATGACCGACAAGCAAATTCAATCAATAACCGTAATCGGGGCTGGGCAGATGGGGCATCAAATTGCGATGCTTGCTGCACTTGGAGGTTACGAAACGATTCTTCAGGATGTTCAGGAAAATGCGTTGAATGCAGCCAAAGAAAAATTGGACGTCATTTTGACTAAATGGGTCCAAAAAGGAAAATTGTCTGAAGATCGAAAATTGGCGGCATTTAGCCGTCTTCAATATACTACCGATTTGGAGAAAGCGGCCAGTGGAGCTGATTTGATCATTGAAGCGGTTGTTGAAAAACTTGATGTGAAGCAGGAAGTTTTCGCTAAACTGGAGCAATTGGCACCAACAGAAACCATTTTTGCAACGAATAGTTCAACGATTGTCAATAGCCTGCTGTCAGGTGTGACGAATCGTCCGGATAAGTTCATTAATATGCATTTCTTCTTCCCGCCTCTAATAATGGATTGTGTTGAAATTGTAATGAGTGATCAAACTTCTGAAGAAACCGCTAAGCTTGCGATGGAAGTCACAGAGAAAATGAATAGGACAGGAGTTTTGTTGAGGAAAGAAATATCGGGATTTGTAGCCAATCGAATTTTGGGAGCGTTACAGCGTGAGGCCCTATATTTGTATGAAGAAGGAATTGTGGATTATAAGGATATCGATTTAATTTGCAGGAAAGCGTTAGGCCATCCCATCGGTCCATTTGAACTGATGGATTTATCAGGTATTGATGTAGGATATTTTGTCATGCAGCAACGATACAATGAAACTGGAAATCCAGAAGACAAGCCAAATGCTTGTATAGAAGAAAAGGTGAACAAAGGACATTTAGGAAGGAAAACAGGAAAAGGTTGGTATGATTATCCAAATCAAGGAGTGAAGAATCGATGACACAGTTAATTAGAGTGGAAAAAGAAAATAAGCTTGCGATCATAACCATTGATAATCCTCCATTAAACGTAATCAGCAAACAGGTATTCAAAGAATTGGGAGAAATATTCACTGAACTTTCAAAGGATTCTGAAACTGTAGCAGTACTCTTAACGGGTGCAGGCAATATCGCATTTGCGGCTGGTGCTGATATAAAAGAATTCCCTAACATGATGGGAAACCCGAATATGAAAGAATTGGTAAGGGAAAGTCATGCCGTCTTAACCAAAATAGACATGTTCCCTAAACCTACGATAGCTGTATTAAATGGCCTGACTTTAGGCGGCGGATGCGAATTGGCTCTGTCCTGTGATATGCGTGTCGCTGAAACACAGGTGCAAATTGGGCTGCCGGAAGTGAAATTAGGCTTATTTCCTGGTGCTGGCGGTACACAGCGTTTGTCCAGACTTGTAGGGAACGCAAAAGCAAAGGAGATTATATTCACCGGTGATCCGCTTGATGCCAAAGAAGCGGAAAAGATCGGGCTTGTCAATAAAGTCGTCGAGCAAGGCTGCGGTTTATCGGAAGCGAAAATCTTGGCTTCAAGAATGACGAGGCACTCTTTACAAGCACTTTCAAGAATCAAGAAGGCGATTAATGAAGGAAGTGAGGCAACGCTTGAACAAGGACTAGAGCTAGAAACGAATCTTTTTGAAGAAATCTTCCAAACTGAAGATGTTAAAGAAGGGGTTTCCGCTTTTCTGGATAAGCGTAAACCTGCTTTTGTACATCGTTAAACAAGGAGGGGTAATATGCATGAATTTGAAGTCAACGTCCGTTTTTCAGAAACGGATACTTTGGGCCACATCAATAACACAAGCTATTTCATTTACCTCGAAGAAGCCCGCATGAAATTTTTTGAAGCCTTGGGGCTAGCGACGAAAGTCGAATCGTGGAATTTTTTGTTAGCCTCCACAAAATGCGACTTTATTGCTCAGGGATATTTCAATCAACTCTTGACCATTCGTTCATCTTTGACGAAGGTGGGGACGAAAAGCTGTGAAATGGTCCATGATATTCTCTGTTCACAAACTGGTGAAGTCATTGCCAAGGGGAGTGCAGTTTTAGTCTGTTTCAATTTTTTGAATCAAAATAGTGAACCTATTCCTGAAAAGATTAAAGAAAAGCTCATCTCACATCTTGTTCATAATTAGAATGATAAAAGTCTAAAGGAGTGGAGGAACATGGTTGACGATACGATTCCTGTTCGGCCTGGAGAGGAACTGAATGTTCATTCATTAGAAGGCTTCCTAAGAAAAAATGTTTTGGACCTTCCAAATGAACCGTTAGAATTGCAACAATTTTCCACAGGTTATTCAAATTTGACCTATCAGCTGAAAATGGGGGAGTGGGAGGCAGTCCTCAGAAGGCCGCCGCTTGGTCCTGTCGCTCCAAAGGCACATGATATGAAGCGTGAACATCATATTCTGGCCTCAATCAACCCATATTTTCAAGCCGCTCCCGAGCCAATTCTATTCTCGGATGATGAGTCTATTGCTGGGGCCCCTTTTTTCCTAATGGAAAGGAAACATGGAATTGTAATAGACAATGAGTTTCCCAAAGGAATCGAGCCTACTCCTGAAAGGTGCCGACAGCTTTCTTATGTCATGGTCGATCGGCTTGCTGACCTACACTCGATCCCTCATGAGAAAACGGGTTTAGTGGAAATCTCCAAACCTGAGGGATTCATTGAAAGACAAGTAAACGGTTGGATTTCCCGCTATGAGAGAGCAAAGACAGATGAAATAGAAGAAGTGCGGCCGCTTATCGAATATTTGCAACAGAATATCCCGAAACATAGCCAGACTTCAATTATCCATTATGACTATAAGATCAATAATGCCATGTTTAACCATGACCTTACAGAGATGGTCGGTTTATTTGATTGGGAAATGTCCACCGTTGGTGATCCGTTAGCCGATCTAGGAGTTGCTTTAAGCTACTGGACGGAAAGCGGTGACCCGGAACCTATCAAAATCGGTGTGGGTCAAGCGTCCGTCACGACTTTAACTGGTTTCCTGACAAGAAGGGAATTTATCGAGACGTATGCAGCAAGAAGCGGCAGGGATGTTTCCAACGTCGATTTTTATTTAACCTTTGGTTACTTTAAGTTAGCTGTCATCCTTCAGCAAATCTATTACCGATATAAAAAAGGCCAGACTAATGACCCCCGTTTTTCCAATCTCGGAAAAACGGTTAAAAGCTTAATCAGCCATGCAGCAAATGTAGCTGCGAAGGAAGTTTAATAATATGGAGTATGTACAAAACATTCATTTGTTATTAAAAAAAGAAGAGATAGATGGGGAAAAGCTTCAAGAAGGGGAAAAAGTTGCAGTCGTCCTGGATGTGTTATTAGCGACCACAACGATTATTTCAGCACTTCATGATGGAGCACGCCAGGTGATTCCTGTCATGGATCCAATTGATGCCTTAGTGAAAAGCCAGGAATTGGGCCATGGAGATACTCTAGTGGCAGGTGAACTTAAAGCAAAGCCGGTTGAAGATTTGATGTACCCAAGTCCGACGCTATTGAGTAAGTTGGTACACGGCAAAACACTAATACTGTCTACGACTAACGGAACGGTAGCGTTGAGAAATTCTGCCGCTGCCAAAAAGGTTTACATCGCTTCTTTGCTGAATAATCCGTCTGTTGCGGACAAAATAAAAAAACATCATAAAACAGAAACAATCGTCATCGTTTGTTCGGGAAACTCAGGTGAATTCAGTCTGGAAGACTTTTACGGTGCAGGCCATTTGATAGATTGCCTGATTGCTAGATCACAAGATCCATTCATGCTCAACGATGCAGCAAAGGCTGCAATTGCGCTTTATCGCACGAATAGCGAAAATGCCCTTGATATCTTGCAATCATCATATGTCGGACAGCTGTTTGACAAACACAGCTTGATCGCCGATTTGGAATTGGCGGCCCAAAAAGGTTCGATAGATCTTGTTCCGGAGTTGGTGGATGGAAGAATCGAGGCGGAATTGAAAAGGCAGGAAACGTAGTAACAAAATCCAGATATGAGGTGAAGGGAATGAGGTTTTCACAGTCAATAGCGGTGGTGACAGGTGCAGGTTCTGGTATTGGGAAAGCTACAGCGATGCGCTTATCGGACGAAGGGGCAAAAGTGTTGTTGGTAGGGCGGACGAAAGGAAAGCTGGAGGAAGCGGCAGCTGAAATCAATGCCAGGCACACGATTCCCATGGCCGATATTTTCCCTGCGGATGTAACCGTCGAGGAAGATGTAAAAGAGCTGTCCATGTATGTGAAGGAACAATATCGTGACCTTCACATCCTAATCAATAACGCAGGTGGATCAAAGTCCTCGAAGCTTTTGGATACATCTGCAGCTGATTGGGATATGATTCAACATGTCAATTTGAAAAGTGTCTATCTAGTTTCCAAATACTTAGGGAAAGTGATGGAAGAAGGAGCGAACAGTGGAAATGAAGGTTCTATCAACAGGGCAATCGTGAATGTGGCTTCACTGTCAGGACATCAGGCAGGGGCCTTCATCCCGCATTACAGCTCTGCTAAGGCAGGGGTCATCAGTTTAACGAAATCATTGGCACTAGAACTCGCTGCAGTCGGCATTCGGGTCAATTCCGTATCTCCGGGGTTTATTGAAACGCCATTAACGGAGGATGGATTGCAAAATGAAAAATTCGTAAAGTCCATTCAGAGGAACACGGCACTGGAAAGAGTGGGGAAAGCGGAGGAAATCAGTAATGTCATTACCTTTGCTGCTTCTCCGGAGGCTTCCTATATGACTGGGACAGATATATTGGTGGATGGCGGCTGGTTGATCAAATAGAAAAAGGGGATGGGTAAATGTTAAAAGAACACTTGTTGACAGAAGTTATCGATAATGTATTAATCCTGACGTTGAATCGTCCTGAAAGCCTGAATGCATTTAGTCCTGATATGATTGCAAATTTAACGAGAACGATTAAGGATGTTAAACAAACGCCACATATAAGGGCTGTCATCATCAAAGGGGCGGGTCGGTCATTCACTGCAGGAGGAGACGTTAAGTCGATGGGGAAGGCATCTGCAGGTCAATTGTATGATCATGTTGGCAGAATGAACGAATGCATTTTGGCTCTCGATGCATCTGAGGTTCCCGTTATCGCTGCCGTCCATGGATTTGCGGCAGGGGCCGGTTTCAATTTGGCACTCGCTTGTGATTTGATAGTGGCTTCCGATGATAGTCAATTTGCCATGAGTTTTTCACAGGTAGGCCTGATTTCAGATGGAGGGGGTTCGTATTTTTTACCAAAGTTAGTAGGCCCCCACCTTGCAAAGCAGCTCTTCTTTTCAGCAGAGCCGATTTCTGCGGAACGCTTATACCAGTTAGGTGTAATTAATTATTTATATCCACTCAATCAACTTGAAGAAGAAACATTGAAACTAGCGGAAAAGCTTTCAAATGGTCCAACAAAAGCATATGGAATGATGAAAAAACTCGTTAGCCATTCATTTACGGCTACATTGGATGAAATACTCGAACAGGAGCGAATCACGCAAACCTTGATGGCTTCCACAGAAGATCATCTAGAGGGGGTGGCAGCATTCAAAGAGAAAAGAAAACCGGGATTTACGGGGAATTAATAAGGGGGGAACAATGATGAGAGCTATTCAATTTGAAGAATACGGCGGACCGGAAGTACTGAAAATGACTGAAATGGAAAGGCCCGTGCCAACTGGGCATGAAGTTCTGATTGAAATCGATTGTGTCGGCGTCAATTATGCGGATACAGCCAGGAGGGAAGGACAATATGTAGTACCTACGCCGCTTCCGTTCATTCCAGGTGCGGAAGTGGCGGGCGTAGTGGTGGAAGTTGGTGGAAAGGTGACTAAAATCAAACCTGGCACAAGGGTCGTGAGTTTAATTGAATCGGGTGGGTATTCAGAATATGCCCTATCTGATGAATTCTCTGCCATTCCGCTTCCTGATGCCATTCAGTTCCATGAAGCTGTTGCCTTACCCCTTCAAGGCCTGAGCGCCTATCATATTCTAAAGACAATGGGGCGCATGCAACAGGGGGATACGGTATTGGTCCATGCTGCAGCAGGGGGAGTGGGAACGATTGCAGTCCAGCTGGCCAAAATCTTCGGGGCTGGAAAAGTGATTGCAACTGCCAGCACAATGGAAAAGTTGGAGCTAGCTAAAGAGATGGGGGCAGATGAACTTATCGATTATACCAAAGAAGGATGGGAACTGAAAGTCCGTGAAGCCACGGGAGGAAAGGGAGTCGACGTGGCGCTGGAAATGGCTGGAGGGGATATTTTCAAGAAAACATTGAAATGTTTGGCACCATTTGGCCGTCTTGTCGTTTTTGGTAATGCCAGCCGAGAGCCTTATACGATGAACCCACAGCAATTAATGAAGCGCAATCAATCCGTCGTAGGTTTTTTCCTGCCACAGATCATGAAACACCCAGATTTGCTGTTGCCTAGCATTGAAGACCTTTTTTCTTACGTGGCGTCAGGGGAGCTTAAGCTAACTATCGGCGGCATATATCCGATTGAAAAGGCCGCGGATGTCCATGAAGAAATGAACGCCCGTCAAACGAAAGGCAAGTTGATTTTGCAGGTTAAATGATAGTAAGGGGTGTATACCTAAGCGATACACCCCTTGGCTAATAAGGGGATTTCACTTCCTTAAGAACCACTCAATCCGTTTCAACGCTAACATCTTTATCAGGATGCATAAAGAGAGGTTGCGGCGCTCTTTTAGCCTCTAACAGTTCACGGTTTTCGGTTGAATTCCAGCCTATATCATTGGTGGGGTGTATCCATTCGTCTCCAGCCATGATTTCCGGGTCGGTATCTTCGCTCCAATTTTCGAGTGGTGAGTTTTCAGATGCATATTTACTGTCTCCAATGACGACTCCGTAATCATTGACGAATGGAGCTTGTGGTTTTATGCCGGTTCCTTTAAAGCTTGGCGCGTTAATTTGGTGGGGTTGTGTATCGTCGACAATTGGTGAATCCAATTTCTTCTTCATATAGTATCTCCCTTTCCGTTTTACGGTTATTTTTCTCGTCTGTCCCTATATTATCCCTGAATAATTTTCGACTGTTTTACCCCATTCTAAAAATGTAAACTATATTAAAAGGGGTGGATGAAAATGAAACGGAAAGCCAATGTTGATGGTGCTGTCAAAGCAAGCAAAACGCCAAAAAGGAACCAAGCTGAAAATGAGTTTTCCAATGAGTTCGCATTAGGGGAAAACGCAATGAAAGGTGCTAACCGCAATTCGAAGCAAGGCAGAAAAGGAAGAAGTTAATGGATAAAGAAAAACGGAACTCACAGGAAAATATAGGGGAACATGTACGGACTGAATTTGGAATCGAATTCAGTGGCGATATGAACGCGACCAAAATTTATGAAATATTGGCAAAAGAAAATAAAAAACGTGATAATAAATAAAAAAGTAAAAAGGACGGGCCCATTACTGGGGTCCGTCCTTATCTTTAAAAAATGATGCTTCCGGATTTTGAGAGTGGGAAGACGGTTGAGCCCTTACCACTCGGATCAAAATAGGCAAGCATGATCGATGGTTTCTCGACGATTGTCCCCTCCGTTAAATACGTTTCCAAATCAAAGGGAAGTGCCTCGAGCAATGTGTGTTTGTGTATTTCTTTTTCATTAAGTGCCAAAGCGGTGAAAGAGGATCCAAGCTGATCAGGCTTATTCAGGATATCTTCATAAATCTCTTTCCGGCCATGTTTATCAAGTGAAGCTTCCCACCAAGGTTTACGTGGTTTGTATTTTTGATTCAAGAAATAATCCAATTTCATGAGTCCGATTATGTTTTTCAGTTCAACAGATTCGCGGGAAGCCAAAAACTGCTGTAAACGTCTGAATAAGTCTTCAAGCTGATGTCCGATTCGTGACCAGCCTTGTTGATCCCAATAGGTACCGAAATCTTGAAAGAAGTCGAATGGTGATTGAAATACCGTTTTGATCAGATATTCCGTGGTATGATCCATTCTATGATCGTTCCAGTATTTTTCAAGGACATCTTCAACTTGTTTAATGCGGACAATATCATCGAAGGATAATACATTATTTCCTAGGATTTCGTAGGGAGCATGATCACTATATATATATTGGTGTTCATCGGCACGTATCCTTAAGCCTGTACCACGGAGCATCTTTAAGAAGCCAAGCTGCATCTCTTCGGGTCTGAGCTCGAAGACATCATTGAAGGTCTTTCTAAAGGAATGGTAATCTTCTTCAGGCAAACCGGCAATTAGGTCTAAATGCTGATCAATTTTCTGCCCTTCTTTAACCATTGTGACGGTCCGGGTCAGTTTTTCGAAATTTTGCCTTCTCATAACCAGATCATTCGTATGGTCATTCGTTGATTGTACCCCGATTTCAAAGCGGAACAATCCTGCAGGGGCATTATCGTTCAAGAACTGGATAACTTCCGGACGCATGATGTCCGCAGTGATTTCAAACTGGAATACCACACCGGGCAGATGTTCATCAATTAGGAATTGAAACATTTCCATGGCATAGCTTCGGCTGATATTGAAGGTTCGGTCAACGAACTTAATGGTCTTTGCACCATTAGCCATAAGGTATCTGATATCTTCTTTAATCTTTTCACGATCAAAATACCTGACACCCACTTCAATCGATGAGAGACAAAATTGGCAGCTGAATGGGCACCCTCGGCTAGTTTCGATATAGGTGACACGTTTAGATAGATCACTACGGTCTTCCTCCAAACGGTATGGTGTAGGCAGCGATTTCAAATCAACCTTGCCGTTCTGAGGCTGGATGATTTTTTTTCCGTTCTGTCGATACGCAATGCCGCCGACCTTTTTATAGTCGTTCGCACCTTCAATTTCAGATAATAGAGCCTTGAAGGTGACTTCACCTTCTCCAATTACGATAAAATCAGCCCCGGGGATCTGATCTAGCCATTCACCAACATCATATGTGACTTCAGGTCCGCCGAGAATGATAACCAATTCAGGATTGATCTTCTTCAGCATGGCTACAACTTTCATTGTTTCCTCGATGTTCCAAATATAACAGCTGAATCCTATAACATCAGGTTTTTTGGAATAAAGGTCACCAACGATGTTCATGATTGGATCTTTGATCGTATATTCTGCCAGCTGTACATCATAATCTGGCTGGGCATAAGCCTTTAAATAGCGAATGGATAGCGATGTATGGATATATTTTGCATTAAGAGTACTGATAATAATATTCATGTTAAAGGGCGTAAAAGAAACGCCTGGCTCCTTTCGTGTACATGTCTTTTTAAGCCAACAAGCACCAACGAGTAATTTTACCATAGCGTGCTGCATTTGAAAAATGAGTTATTGGTAAGAACGGAAATCTTTTCAGCTTGAGAGACGAAATGGAATTGCTTTTAAAAAACGGATAAAGCAGAAAATGCTTTATCCGTTTTCTTTCAAAATGCTTGTTTTATATACTCTTTTGTTTTAGACATGAAACGCTTTGGTTTTGTCGCCTTCAACTCGATGATCGGCTGGGCCATTGTAGCGATCATTTCGCTTGACAATAACACGGTGATCAAGAAAGAGAGGCCGGCGAGCATGATAAAGCTCTCTGTGTTGCTGAAGTAGTCCTGTAGGGTGCTTTCCCTGAAGAAACGGATGAAGAATCCGTGCAACAGATACACATATAGGGTTTGTTTACCCCAATTCGTAAAGAAATATTGTCCGCGCGGGATGAATGAAAGGAAGCTGAACACTGAAATTATGCTCAAACCATAAAATCCGAGGCGTTTAAACATGGATATGATTGTCGCATCTTCAAGCTCGGCATATGGTTTCGAACCGAGCAGCCATTTATAATTGATATCGGTATTTAAATAAAACCCGATAAAAATCACTAACATAACACTAAGTGAAGCAAAACGAACCTTGGGTGTGAATAGTTTTTTTAAATGGTCTTTGCTTAAATGGTACCCGATTAAAAACATCGGGAAAAAAACGAATGTCCTCGAGAGACTAAGGTAATTGGAAATATGGTCAATATACCCAATCAATAATGCGATTAAAATGGATAAACCTATGCCTATTGATGGCTTTAGCTTTGAAAAACCAAGTAGCATTATGTTCCAACAGAATAAACTGATCAAGAACCAAAGCGACCATTGGGGATCAAGCAAGTCTACAGTGATTGCAGAGCGTTCGTATAAGAAATAATAGTAAACGGTATATATCAATTGGAAAATGAGGTAAGGTAAAATCAGTTTTTTTGTAATTTTTGCTAAATACCCTTTTTGATAAAAGCCTTTCGCAAAGAACCCTGAAACAAGGATAAAGGCAGGCATGTGAAAGGAATAAATGGTTTTATATATAGCGTAAATCGTTTCACTGTCATGTATATACGTATTCAGCAAATGTCCAAAGACGACAAAAGCCATGAGAATGAACTTGGCGTTATCGAAGAAAAAATCACGTTGTTTCATAGTTGCCTCCATTTAATGAATTTTTAAGGTAGCAAGAAAGCATTGTTATTCCTTATACCCTAAATACGTAGTATCAAATCAATATTTATTAAATTTAGTATAATAGCCTTAAATAAAGCTTAACGCGAAGTTTTAAATGATTCAACATACTATAATTTGACATATAGGATAATTTTGGATTTAGATGATTGCATCGATTTTCGAAATTACCGAGGAAAATCTAGATGGGTGTCGAATAAAAAGATTGGTAAGGATGGGTTTTGATAAGGGGTGTCAATATGAATATCGGTTACGAGAATGAAACGGAATATAAACAGGAAATTTTAAAATTGAATAAGCAGATCGAAGGGTTTTTGAACATTTTCAATTCAATGTCAGAGCCTTTTATTAGGGTTGATGAGGAACTAAGGCTCACATATGTCAATGATGCGGCCTGTGCCCTGCTGGAAACATCTAAAGATCAGCTGGAGTCCATGAAGATAACTGATTTTCTCGAGGTCATCGCTTTAAATAATCAGGATGAGTCCGGTTCCCCAAAAAAACCGATTGAAAGTGAAAGGCAGATGATCCAGCTTCATACCGGAGCCCTTAAACAAATAGAGTTTATGAGTATGGGGGCTCCTTCCGAAGGACAGCAATTTTATCGTTTGGCGGATGTGACCTTGGATGTTTCTTCGTCCCGGGAAACAAGAATGTCAAGGCAGATGTTTTTGGACATTTTTGATACGGCCATAGAAAGCATTATACTATTCGACAGTTCAGGAATAATCATGGAAGTGAACCATGCCTTTATCCATATCATGGGCATCCCAAAAAAAGAGATTGTTGGAATGAATATGAGGGACCTCATTTCACCAGAATATAAGGCATATTGGGACGAGAGCATACAAAGGGCCTTTGTTGAGTCGAACTTCAAAGGTGAGGTAGAGATAATGATCGGGGATGAACTCCATCATTTTACTTTTTCCATAAGTTCAACGGTAGGAAATGAATTATACATGTCGGTACTTCGAAGAATTACAGAATCAAATTTAATAGAAAAGAAGTTAGAGACGAGCGAACGGATTTTTGCGGAATTATTCGACCAGTCCATGGATGCGATCATATTCTGGAATGATGACGGAATCATTTTTCGTGTCAATCAATCAGCATGTAAAATATTTGAATCCAGCAGAGAGGAATTGATAGGCAGCTATATTTGGAAATACGTGTACAGCAACAACAATCATTTTGGGCAGATGATGGAAACGTTTGAAAGGGACACCCAAGTGAGGGGGGAACTTATTTATAAAATGCCGAATCACCAAATAAAATTACTTGAATTGACTGCCAAAAAACATGAAGGTGATGGGTATAACGTAACAATCTTTCGAAATGTCAGTGAGCGCTGGCTGATTGAGAAGGAATTAAGGGATAGTGAGAAGAAATTCAGGAAGATTTTTGAGGGAACATTAGACGGCTTGATATTATGGAACAATGAAGGGTTCACCGATATTAATGAAGCGGGTCAGAAGATATTGGAAATATCGAAGCATAAACTGCTATCTTTATCTGTTAAGGAATTCATTGAGAAAATCCCTGAAAATGCTCCTGCCTTAAACGGGCATATTGAAAATGTTTACAAGCATGAGGTCTACTCATCCATCATTCCGATAACATTCGAAGATGGAAGAGTTAAGCATATTGAATTTTTAACCAGGAAAAATTTATATTCGAACCTGAATCTGAGTATTTTCCGTGATGTGAGTAAAAATCTCGAAATGCAGGAACAGATCCGGAAATCGGATACTTTAAATGTCGTTGGCGAACTGGCGGCAGGGATTGCTCACGAAATCAGGAATCCAATGACTGCATTAAAAGGATTTATCCAGTTGCTTGAGGATGGCGTCAAGGGGGAATTTTCCACATATTTTCATGTGATTACATCTGAAATTAAGCGAATCGAAACGATTATCACGGAATTTTTAGTACTGGCAAAGCCACAGGCGCTTAAAATTTTCAAACAGGATGTTCATACCATTTTGAGGGAGACACTGGAATTACTGGCCGCCCAGGCCCTGCTGGAAAATATTCAATTCGAGACAGACTTCGAAGAAGATGAGTTTAAGGTTTTATGTGAAGCGAACCAGTTAAAGCAAGTGTTCATCAACATCATCAAAAATGCATTGGAAGTCATGCCGGATGGCGGATCTGTTCATATTAAAACAACCCGATTTTCAGAGAAATATGTTTGTATTTCAATTACCGATCAAGGCATGGGGATCTCAACGGAAATGCTGAAAAAATTAGGTGAACCTTTTTATACGACGAAGGACAAGGGGACCGGACTGGGGCTTATGGTCAGCTATAAAATCATTGAAGAGCACAATGGCTATATAGAAGTGGAAAGCGAAGTGGATAAAGGAACGAGCTTTCATATTTATTTGCCATTCGAGTAATGAAGATAAGTGGAGGGAATATTCTAGACCTTTGCTCAGCAATCAGAAAGCATTCAAAATTCTTTTAGTAAATGGGGGGATCCTTATTCAATGGATTCCTTTTTTTTGTTTCCATTTTATATCATTTTCATCTTGGAATCACAATTGACGTTGTACTATCGAAAAAATATTGCGCTAATTAAAGGGATATTCCATCTTTTTATTCATTGATAAATTTGTCCTTGTTTGCTAATGTGTTAAACTGCCAAAGTATTTTGAGCGGAAACTAACAATGGAAATAAAATGAAGACCTTTCGAATCGAATGTCCGGAGCTGGCTTTTTCGTATCAAATCATTAAGAGGATTATGGTTCGGAATTTCCGTCATATCCTGTCTGCTGGTGGGTCAAGCTTTATCGCAATTTAAGAAGTTTTGTCTTTTTTTGCGAATCTATTTACATATAAGGCATATTTTGTAATACTTCTTTTTATGATATAACTTTAAAAGGGCAGGAGTAGTGAATGTAGTTATGAATTCTAGGTGTGCAACGGAAATTTGTTCTGAGATTCGAATGAAGCGTTGGGAAATGATGGAGTTGGCAAAAATGTATGGAATAGGTCATGAGTATACCCTTCGCCAAAGCGAGCAACTTGATAAACTTATAAATGAGTATTTGATCCTTCAACATCATTCTTCAGTGGAAGTGAGAAATAAGCGGGAAGAAATGGTTGTTATTGTACAGAAGCCCTTTAATGATGATTTTACATTTTAAATGGACCTGAATGCATGCATCACTTCTTAAATTAGCGGTAGGAGAGATAAGCACCTTTTGGGTTATTGAACAGGTAGTAAATGAACTTTACAAACATTTCATGAAAACAATTCAAGAAAGATCATATACAAAAGACGATCATTATCTTTTGAATAACTATTGCTTTGAGGTATACATCGAGGGGGAGGTCACCAGAAGGTGTCCTTCATGCATCGGGAACGTCAATGTCAAGCCGGATTTGTTTAGAAGCAGGAATTTAACTTAATGTATTACACTGATTAATAAAAAGTAAGGGCTGACTCACTTAATGGAGCCAGCCATGGTCAGGTCTGGATTACAAAATTTCCAATAATATTACCATGAACAAAAGACCGACAATGAAGGAATAGGTTGAGGTGCGTTCATTACCATCCCCATGGCTTTCAGGAATCAATTCCTTATAAACGATGAAAAGCATGGCTCCCGCAGCGAAAGCTAAGCCATATGGAACCAGGAACCCAATGTAAGAGGTTAAATAATAACCCAATAAGCCCGTAATTATTTCGATGGTACCGGTCAAGGTTGCTATCAGGAACGCTGTGAATTTACCGATTTTTTGATTAATTAAAAACAAGGCGACAAGTAACCCTTCCGGGGCATTTTGCAGGCCGATGGCAAATGCGATCAAGTTACCTGTATCAGCTGTATCCGAGGCGTAACTGACACCTACAGAAAGACCCTCTGGGATATTATGGAGTGTAATGGCAGTGATGATAAGCAAAGCCTTTTCATCGAACTGAATACCACTTTTCGTATGGCTGAGATCGATATGCGGAATGTTTTTTTCCATGATCGTTAATGTCATTACCCCGAGAAAAACCCCAATGACAAGCTGAATATACCCTCCGGTGGCTAAAGACTCCGGAATCAGGCTCAATAACGAAGCAGCCATCATGATACCAGCGGTAAATGCCAGAAGCGTGTCTCTGAAACGATGTGTGATTGAACCTTGAATGAACAAGATCGGTAACGCACCGAACCCTGTAGACATAGCAGATAGGATGCTGCCTAATAAAACTCCACTCATATATTTCTCCTTTGTATGGTACTTATCATTACTTATTTGTAAACCTTTGGGCGAAACAATAATTTATTGTATTGAGGTGATAAAAAATAGGTTCCAGGAAAAAAACATTTTGAAGTCATTCATGTTTTCTGCGAATCATTCTTCTGCATACCATTTTTTCAATGTTAGATCAGTCGGCAGCAATATGCTGATGATCCCAAGCAATGGCAGGAATCCCACTATCTTAATCATGGATTCGATTCCGATTATATCTGCGATGGCACCCAATGAAACGGATCCAATGGCACCCATTCCAAAGGCTAACCCTACAGTCAAGCCGGCCATTGTTCCGACTTTTCCCGGGACCAATTCCTGTGCGTAAATTACAGTGACAGAAAAACTGCTCATTATAATGAACCCAGCCATCAATAATAAGATAAAAGCGGCTGTAGGAGGTACGAATGGTAAAAGTGCGGTTATTGGCATGCTTGCAGCGAAAGAAAAGAAAATTACATTTTTACGACCGAATCTATCCGCAAGCGGGCCACCGAAAAACGTACCTACAGCTCCAGCGGCTAAAAAGGCAAATAGGAAAATCTGAGCGGATTTTATCGTGAATGAATGCTGCTCGATCAAATAAAAACTATAAAAGTTCGTCATGCACGATACATACCAGGAACGGGCAAAAATAATGAATAAAATTAATACCAAGGCTTTGGCCACTTTATGGGACCGTTCTTTATTGATTACTTTTGCAGCAAGCTTTTTAGGCTGGAAGTGAACTAATTTTTGAGAATACCACTTGGCAATATACAGCAATAGGATAACGGCCGTTAAGGCAACCAAGGCAAACCAGAGTGCGCCTTTTTGACCGAAAGGAACAAGTACGATGGCTGTGATGAGTGGGGCAAGGGCTTGCCCGCTATTTCCGCCAACCTGATAAATTGATTGTGCCAGGCCTCTTTTAGGGCCGCCTGCCATGTAGGCAACCCTAGAACCTTCCGGATGGAAAATGGCTGACCCAAAGCCCATCAAGATGACTGCACCAAGGATAACGGTATAGTTTGGGGCAATTGCAAGTATGATGACCCCTATTAAAGTACTGGTCAATCCAATGGGCAATGCATAGGGAAGGGGCTTTTTATCTGTATAGAACCCAACTGCCGGCTGCAGAAGGGATGAGACGATATTCAGGCAGAATGCAATCATCCCGAGCTGTGTATACGTTAGCGACATTGATTTCTCCAGGATTGGGAACATGGCCGGAACTACGGCCTGAAGTGAATCATTCATTAAATGGCAGATGCCTATGATGATCATGATTTTCAGAGTCATATCTTGTTTTTGCGGGTTTGTTTTAATGGCAGCGATACTTCCCATATGTATATTTCCTTCTTCCTGATTAAGAATTTTACCTATTCAATAAATAGATTCATTAAGCATGTCCCGTATGCATGACACCTTATAAAATAATCGGAATCGTTCTCTAGTCTTCATTTTTTAAAATTAAACCCTTCAATTTATAACTAAGGATGGTCTTTTATTAAAGGTAAGCTGATTGTAACGGTTGTACCGTTTAGAGGTTTACTTGAAAACTCGATGGCTCCGTTAAAAGATTCAATTATTCGTTTACATACGAATAGCCCTAATCCGGTTCCTTCCTTTTTCGATGTATAAAAGGGATCGAAGACTTTACCGATATCTTTTTCATTCAGTCCATGACCGTTGTCGGTAATTATGATTTTAGCCCATTCATTTTCATGATGAATCCGGATCCTTAACTTTTCCCCAACTTCCATTGCCTCGAAACCGTTTTTGGCAATGTTGAGAATGACTTGTTTGAGTTGGTCCTTTGTACAATGAACCCTGATCGGTTCCTTTACGATGTTCCATTCCACTTCTATATTGAAGTGACGTGCTTCTGATTCTATTATTGGTCTCAATTCAGCAATGATACTGCGAATATCATATAAGGATAAAGTCTGGGGCATGGGTTTCCCTAAAATCAAAAATTCGCTCACTATACTATTGATCCGTTCAATTTCCTTCATGATGACAGAGTAATAAAACTGATCTTGTTCTTCTGGGTGTTTTTCAACCAGTAATTGTACCAGCCCCTTTATGCCGGTAAGTGGATTTTTTATTTCATGTGCCGTACTGGCAGCCAATGTACCGACAAAATCTATTTTTTGCTTATCGTTTAATAACTTTTGGTTTTTGGTATTCCTGCGAACGATCAGTTCCTCCATGACGCTATAGATCATGTGAGTAAAAAAGAAGGTGAAAAAGACAAGTATTAAAAGGACATTTATGTTATTTGTATTAATCCTGTCGGGCATCTTGACCGAAAGAGTCCAATCCACTTCTGTTAAAGGAACATCCACCCATGTTGAATGTCCAGTGAATTCTTCGGTATTTATATCTAGAATTCGGGTTTTATCGCTTGTTTCCAAGATAAAGGCATGACCAGGGCTGAGCATTTTTAATGTTTTTTCCATATGATCGAGCCTAATATGTACCAATAAAAACCCTTGCGCCTTTTTATCATGATCCAGGATGGGAGCAAAAATGGAAATATAATCGAAATCAGGTTTATATGGATCCTTTGTTCCTATAACAACGGCTTTTTGAGTTTTTACTGCAAGCTCAATATCATCCTGTTCAATTAAAGAGTAATGATGGAAATATTTATTCGTCCCTGAGATGGAAACGCCATCCTGGTTTAGCCAATATACTCCGGCATACCTGGAATCTGTATCTTTGATCCATTTCATAAGAAGTTCGGTTTTTTTATCATCCATATAAAGAACCGAACTGCTAAGGCTAAGCAGCTTTTCCTTCGTTTCACTTATAACTTGATCTATGTATTCTTGATAAACGGTTCCCGCCCATTCAGCTTTTTCCTGTCTTTCTTTTTGAAAGGAACGTTCTAAATTCGTCCAATAAATGATTGACAAAATAATTAATGGTAAAATAACAATAAGTAGATATGCGGTGAATTTATGCCTTGTTTTCATGTTTGTCACTACTTTAGCTTTTATTTCAAGTATATCAAAATGAGTGATTAAACAATAGTGCATACTAAACAGGGCAGATTGACAAAAAAGTCATAATGTCATATAATAACTTTTAATTCAAGATATTTTAATTAAAAACTTTAAGGTTGTGAAGTTATGGAGAATAATAACATCCAACAGTCTTTGAAACTGTTTATAGTGATGTCTAGAGCACATAGATCTATCAATGATGTGGTAAATAAACATATAGCCGAAGAGGGTTTGAATCCAACTGAGTTTGCAGTACTGGAATTACTTTATCATAAAGGCGATCAGCCTCTTCAGCAAATAGGAGGAAAAATCCTGCTAGCGAGCGGCAGCATTACCTATGTCGTGGATAAACTTGAACAGAAGGATTATCTACAGAGAATAGCATGTAAAGAGGATCGCCGTGTAACCTTTGCAAAAATTACGGAAAAAGGAAAAGCCTTCATTGAAGGGGTATTTCCCGAGCATGAAAAAAGAATCGATGATATCATGAGTGTACTTACGCAAGATGAAAAGGAAACCGTGATAGAATTGCTTAAAAAGATTGGGTATTCCGCTCAAAATTAGCTTAAGAACCAGCACCCGGAGTTTACTGCAGGTGCTGGTTTTTTTATGGTTAATAAAACCTAATTTGTTTCAAGGACATGAAGGTTTTTAATACCGTTGTGGCGAATTAAATTATATTACGATAACCACTATTAATGAGAATGTCTCTTGAAAGTGATTTCGATTGGTGGATAACATTAATTTGGATTATACATGAAAAAAATGTCGTTATATCATGAGAAGGAGTGTACATATGAAATTTAATGAGTATGAATATAAACGTCCTGAAATGGATGAGATTAAAAACCGGTTCATGAACGCTTTGGAAAAGTTTACGGATGCTGGAAATGCTGATGAACAAATAAAAGCCATGGAAGAAATAAATGAAATTCGAAATTATGTAGGTACGATGTTTAATTTGGTATATATTCGACATTCCATTGATACCAATGATGAATTTTATAAAGCGGAGAATGATTATTTAGATGACTTCTCCCCTGAAATGGAAGAATTAACATCAAAATTTTACAATGAACTCGTTCGCTCGAATTATCGTCAGGAGCTTGAGGTGAAATGGGGAAATCAACTATTTGACTTGGCAGAAGCCCAACTTAAAACCTTTTCACCCGAAATCATACCGCAACTGCAAAAAGAAAATAAATTATCGAGTGAATATTCGCAATTAATTGCCTCTGCAAAAATTCACTTTGATGGAAAAGAGCTGACACTTGCCCAGCTTCAGCCTTTTATGGAGTCGGCGGACCGTGAGTTAAGGAAAAATGCAAGTCGGGCATATTACGGTTTCTTTGAAGAAAAGCAGGTGGATTTGGATCGCATATTCGATGAACTTGTCAAGGTGAGGCATGAGATCTCGATAGCGCTAGGCTATGGAAACTTTGTGGAGCTTGGGTATTATCGAATGACAAGGACTGATTATGATGCTGATATGGCTGCTGCATTCCGCAAACAGGTTAAAAAGGAAGTGGTACCGCTTGTTACCCGGCTGAAGGGACGACAGCGCGAACGTCTTGGTTTGGAGAATTTAAACTACTATGATGAGAATTTTCATTTCAAGACTGGTAATGCCGTTCCAAAGGGCGATGCGGAGTGGATTATCGAAAATGGGAAAAAGATGTACCAAGAGCTCTCGCCTGAAACGAATGAGTTTTTCAATTATATGATAGCTAATGACCTGATGGATCTTGTGGCGAAGAAAGGAAAAGAAAGCGGGGGCTACTGTACTTTTATAGAAGACTATAAAGCTCCATTCATCTTTTCCAATTTCAATGGTACTTCCGGGGATATAGATGTTTTAACACATGAGGCAGGACATGCGTTCCAAGTATATCGCAGCCGTAATCTCGACATTCCTGAGTATTATTGGCCCACATATGAAGCCTGTGAAATCCATTCGATGAGTATGGAATTCCTAACTTGGCCATGGATGGAGCTATTTTTCAAGGAAGATACGGAAAAGTATAAGTTTTCCCATTTAAGTGGTGCTCTCACATTCCTCCCGTATGGGGTAGCTGTTGATGAATTTCAGCATTTTGTTTATGAAAATCCTGAAGCCTCCCCCCTTGAAAGAAAGCAGGCTTGGCGTAAAATCGAGATGGAATATTTGCCGCATCGTGATTATGAAGGGAATGAATACCTGCAGAATGGCGGGTATTGGCAGCGGCAAAGCCACATTTATCAGTCGCCTTTTTATTATATCGACTATACATTGGCCCAAATTTGCGCTTTCCAATTCTGGAAAAGGTCAGCTGAAAAAGATGAAACGGCTTGGAAGGATTATTTGAATCTGTGTCAACTTGGAGGCAGCAAGTCCTTCCTTGATCTCGTTGAATCTGCGAATCTGAAATCTCCATTTGTTGACGGGACAGTACAGTCGGTCGTTAAGGTGATAGACGAATGGCTTTCCACTGTCGATGATAAAGCATTATAAAAGATAATGTTTTAATGATTCGGTAATCATTTGGATGCTTCAATAAAACGCTTGGGGATTACTCCTTAAGCGTTTTTTATTCTTTCCTCCGTTCAGAAGGTTTGGTACAAAAAGCTTTGCTAAAGCCTCACAGAGAAATTCGAAATAGGTGAACAGGGAAATTCAGACCACACAATGATAGGAAAGTTAACTAACTCTTTAATGCCATAAAGTCCAGGGGAAAACAGCCGACGAAAGGAATATTGCTCGGCTTGTCTTAAATGTCTCTTCCTTACATATAAATGTAGGGAGGAGGGGAGAGTATGCTATCAAGGTGGTCAGGGATTTTCCAGATTGCAGCAGTTTATGTAGGAACAGTCGTCGGTGCAGGTTTTGCAACTGGAAAAGAGATTGTCGAGTTTTTTACCCGTTATGGCTTCTATGGCTTTATTGGGATTTTAATAGCAGGTTATATTTTCATTTTCACTGGAACTAAAATCATGCTCATTTCCGCAAGGATCAGGGCTTCTTCTTATGAGGAGTTCAATCAATTTCTTTTTGGAAAGAAAATTGCAGGAATCATCAACATCTTTTTCCTTATCATGCTGTTAGGGGTGACGGCTGTCATGATTTCGGGTTCAGGCGCGGTTTTCGAAGAACAACTTGGCGTGCCGAAAAGTATAGGGAGCTGGTCCACGATCATCCTGGCTTCCATGGTCTTGATGATGGGAATGCGCGGTGTATTCACTGTAAACTCTTTTGTTGTACCAATCATGATCAGTTTCAGTTTGATCCTTTTTTTCTCGACTCTGGGAAATGGAGAGTTCTTCAAGACCCTTACAAAAGTGCCAGATGAAGTGATTACCCTGAAAATGATTTTGTCACCATTTGCCTATACAGCCTTTAACCTGGCCTTGGCACAGGCTGTGCTGGTTCCGGTTGCCTATGAAGTCCGAGATGAGAAGGTCATTAAACATGGTGCAATCCTTGGGGGAATATTCCTGACCATCATTTTATTAACGGGGCATTTTTCACTTATGACACTCCCTGATGTGAATAATTATGAAATTCCTTCGGCGGTTATTATGAGAACGGCAGCCAGTCAGTTATATTGGATGTTCATTTTGGTGATTTATGGGGAGATATTCACTTCGGTCATCGGAAACATATATGGATTACAGAGGCAAATAAGCAGTTATATTAAAATGCCAAGCATGCTGACCATAGCGGTGATTTTTTTAATTGCTTTAATCATAAGTGAATTTGGATATGGAAGGTTATTAGGATATATTTATCCGGTTTTTGGATACATAAGCCTGCTTTTTTTAATGCTTGTCTGGAAAAGCAAGGCAGGGAAGGAGAAATGAAGAACGGGGGGCATGACCTTAGCCCTCCGTACCTGAATGGATGTTCATCCTTTCATCAGCGTCATAGCCATCTGTAGAAAAGCATCCCGGTAATCCTTATCTTTTTTTGTGAACATAGTTAAGCGGACGGGTGCTTTTTCATCCTTGAGCAATATGGAAGTAATCACATCATCCCCACTTTTCACTTCAAATCCCATGCCGTTCTCGACATCAAGAGCTGGATCCACAATCGTGTCTGAAAGGCTTTTCAGCTGGGCTTGAACATTTTTCTCCACTTCATCCCAATTAACATCAGCCGTCAATAATTCGATTCTCATATAAATGGAGTCATCTTCAGTCAGGAACACGATGTCTTTTCCTGGTTCTTCGGCACTTAATTTAAATTGTTGCAAAACATAGAGGCTGAACGGTTGATTATCACTTCTTTTTAAGAACGCTGTTTTTTCTATTGCTTTCCCGTTAATTGTATATTGCAGGTTTTGCTCCATCAGTCTTACTTTGTTGTTGTTTCCGTTATTGCCATTATCTCCATGTGAAGTATTGCCTTCGTTCTCCTCATTTACAGAATCTTCCTGTGGTTGGTCTGCATTTTCGTCTGCGGTCGTACCGCAGCCAGTCAGCAGAAAAGCGGCGAATGCGGCACAGCCAATATAACGTGTCCAACTAGTCATGTCATTTCCCTCGTCTTTCTGATAGAATTCCAATATTCCTATAAAAGATATCCCAGCAATCAGACATGCTGGTGATTTCCCCTTTAATAAAATGACGTTATGAATTGAAAATTGTTACAAAAAAGCAGGAGCCGAAATTGGCATGATTACTAAAAAGTGAAAACGGAATGGTCATTGAGAAACCATCCCGCTTGATTACATTGAATTATCCTATGATTTTATAATTTTTATGGTTGACGACGGTTTTCTGCTCAAGTTCCAAATCACGATAATTTTCCATATACGTGACGTCCACGATTACTGAGTTCTCGTTCACTTTCTCGACGATTCCTTTTAAGCCTTCTCTAAATTCAATGATATTTCCGACTTCCGCTTTCTTCATGGTAATCATCCTTTCCCATTTCGTTTTACAATGATCAAAAAGTAACTATGGAGTAATTGGATTATTCGAACATCTTGCCGTTTAGATATTGACGTGGGGAGTGCAAGTAAGAGAATTGGATATCTCTTCTGTCGGTACAGTAAGCTAAACTTTTAAAGGGAGTAGCAATTCTTGTAAAGGAGCAGTTGTAATAAAATGGCATAATTTGGTATATCTTGAAAACGCAGTTATGCGTACCAGTATGTAATCCTATGTACAAAAAATGCCAATCATTTTACATTATGATATTTTACTATACAGTTTGCACTATTTTAAAGCATACGTAAAGAAATATGTAGCAAGTGAGCCTCAAAAAATTCTGATTTATATTAAGTGGCATGCTTATGATAAAATGGAAACGGAATTTCTCCTGTCTGATTATGGATAGAATATTTAAAAATTAGGAGGATAATATTATGAATGCTGAAGAAGCGAAAGATGTACTCGATAAACTGGCAAATCGGGAAATGGATGAATTCAGGATAACAAAAGAAGAATTTTTAGCTTTTCGTGAGGTTCTTATAAAAAGGGAAGACTTTAAACATTTTCGGGGGAATGCTCTCCATAACGGTGAAATAATTTATACTTATTTAGAAGAAGCGAGAAGTTAATGGACTGATATTTTAGGGTGGCTCATGAGTGAGCCACCCTATCTTCATTATTTACAATGGGAAACTACTTGCTTCCTTAATTTAATTAAAGCGGCCTTTCTCCATGATTTGACGGCTGCAGCACTAACTTGATATATCTCAGCAATTTCACTCACTGTTTTATTTTCCAAGTACGTCTGTAAAAGCCAGCGTTGCTGATTCTTTGTCAAGCCTTCCGTATAACGGAATATATTTTCGATGGGGAAGGCCTCTTCGTGGATTGAAAAAGGATCTTTAATCTCTAGTATGAAGGAATCAAATGGTTCGGTGCAGGATTCATATTTATGATGATGCTTTAATTCGTTCAGGATTTTGCCTTTGATTACAGTATAGGCATAGTTAGAGAATTGTCCGTATTCCTCATTGAAATTCCCGATTGATTCCCATAAAGCAATCAAACCTACTTGGAAAAATTCTTCTTTATTCTTATAGATGGATAGTGAGCGGATAATATGATGGATCATCGGGGTAAATTCAGTCTTTAGAGCTGAGAAATCTTCCATTGAGCAAGCTACCTTTAGAAAGTGCACTTTCATGTATTCCCGGGTGCTTCTACCATAAATAATTCGTTCGGCTATAGCGAAAGGGCATAACGGAGAAATGTAAGGGATAAAACGGTTGTTTTCAGGCGCTGAACCAGAAACTTATTGAAAGGGAAAGGAAGATTCAGAAGTATGAAGAGTACTTTTGAATATGGGTTTGAACAAATGAAAGACACATCCGAATATTGGATGTGCCGAAACCATTCACTCATTCTTGTTTCGATAGATTTATCGCAATTCAATGAATCATCATTTAGTTTAAACATCAGCAATAGCTAAAAGTCCACTTTCACAGGTAGCTCAAGATAAGATGAAGTGGGGGGGGAGAAAAGCTGAAACAAAATGCTTCATTCATTTTGTATTTCAATATGTATCCCCCTAAACATTTATGATTGTGAGTTCCAAAGTGGAGATGTTGATAAAACAATTGTTTATTTTAACTCTGCGATTTTCGGAATCCAGCTTCCTGTGCGTCTTGTTCGGTACAAAACATTTCTTCCGGTTTAGTTATATCGTAATATTGGCCCGAAGGAATGTGATATATTTTATTGCCTCTAGAGTTTATATTCCCTTTAATTTCTGGGTTATTGCAAGATGAATTGACAGTGGTTTTTTTCTCTGATTCTTCTCTGGACTTCGAATCATCAAACCCTTTTGAAGTTGCATAGTTTTCAATTGACCAAATCCCGATTTCTTCTTTTTGGGCTTGTTTCTGCATATCTTCCAATTCATCAAGATATTTAGTGTTCGGTGCATAAACATAGGCTACCCTGGCCAGTCCTTTTTCAAGCAGTAGTTTATTAACCATTTTTCCATCAACATAAAAATAGGCCAGCAGCCGGCCATATTTATCTCTTTCACCAATGCCGGTTTCTACTTCCACTTTAGAGCCCTCAGGCATTAAATCCTTGGTGAACTTGCTTGCTTCAGGTCCAAAAGGCTGAACGGGCTTGGAGGGGTGCACGGTTTCTGGGGTATCTACCAAAAGGAGCCTGACCGTTTCTTCATTTCCATTTGGCATTTTGATTTTTACTGTATCTCCATCGACAACCCTGACGATCTCGGCTGTGAATGTCCTGCCTTTCTCTTCTTTGGAAGAATTCGTACTGGATTGAATATCTTCATTGGACATTGAATCTTCCTGTTTCGATTCATTGATCAAGTTATCTGATGCGGCCTGACAGCCAGTCAAAGTGATCAGGCTTATGGCAGTCAGGAGAAAAACAGGCAGATAAGAATGTAAAAAGGAATTTCTGTTCATGATAAGTCCTCCATTTCAAAGGTGTTTTCGTTTTCCATGTCCATCAAGGGTATATTCGGCAGGAATAATACTAACCTATAAAAAAGCGAAAGAAAATGAAATAACATTAAAATTTTCATATGCATCGCTATCCCATATCATGATAGTTTCTTATAATGATAAGGTGGAGTAAGGGAGGCAGGCGTGATAAATGATGTTTAGGCTTGAAAAAATTAGGTATAAAGGCATCCTGCATATTGATGGTTTGAAAATATCCGGTGGCATGGTTACTTGCTTGACAGGGGAAAGCGGAGCAGGAAAAACATCACTTCTACGATTATTGAACAGGATGGATGACCCGGATAGCGGTTCAATCTATTATCAAGATCAGTTGCTGGATAATTTCAACCCGATAGAGCTCCGACGTAAAGTCACAATGCTTTCTCAGACACCGTTCACTTTTCCGGGAACGATTGAAGAAAATCTCCAGCTGGGCCTGGAATTGACAGAACGGGAAAAAAAGGATAAAGCCGAATTGGTGAAAGCACTTGAAACCGTACAATTGCAGAAGTCTTTAGATGAGGGGGCGGAAAATCTTTCTGGAGGGGAGAAACAAAGGCTGGCACTAGCGAGATTACTTTTATTGAGACCAGAAGTGTATTTACTGGATGAGCCGACTTCGGCTCTCGATGAGGAAACCGAGCTAAGGGTCATGAGCCGTTTTTTAGACGAAGTAAAGCGGGAAAAAGGAACGGTCATCATGATTACCCATTCAAAACAGCTTGCGGACATATGTGCTGAAAAGATGATCGTTCTGAAAAAGGCCAAGGAGGCTGACTATTAATGGAGGGTAATGGGATAATAGATATTGAGTTCTGGCGACTTTGTGCAGCCTATGTCTTTGTTGTAGTCCTGCTCATTATCGTTAAATGGCGAGGGATTTCACGGGAAAAGCAAATCATGCTCGCTACGGTACGGATGACGGTCCAACTCATTCTTGCCGGATATGTTTTGACATATATCTTTGAAAATCCTCACCCTTTACTTTCTTTAGGATTTCTATGTGCAATGGCTTTGTTCTCCATCCATAATATTTTTAAGCAAGTGCCCCATACGCTCAATAAGAAAATTAAAAGGATGGTCATCCTGAGTATGTTGTCAGGTCCCATGGCTGCCTTGTTTTATTTTAATGTGGTCGTGATCCATTTCACGCCATGGTATGAGCCAAGGTATTTCATTCCAATAGCAGGGATGATCGTGGGGAATGCAATGACTGGTGTGACATTAGCGCTTAAAAACCTTCATGATGGGATTAGCAGTAATCGTGAAAAAGTAGAAGCGATGTTGATGCTTGGAGCGACTCCAGCAAGGGCTGTGAAGAAATATGTGGATGCTGCATTCGACTCGGCAGTCCTCCCGACTTTGAACAATATGCTCGGGATGGGAATTATTTTCCTTCCAGGAATGATGACAGGGCAAATCCTGTCGGGAATAAGCCCACTCATCGCAATTGAATACCAGATTGCCATACTTATCGGAATTCTCGGGAGTGTTTCATTAACGGTCGTCCTTTTCATTATGCTTAGTTTCAGAGCTTTTTTTACCAAAAATGCACAGCTTTCCATTTAATTATTGAAGAATCTGAAAAGTAATGGTTGCAGTTCTATCTATATTTTTGTACTATTTTTTAGGTACCAGATAGTTTTGGTTTGTTTGTTGGGGATGATAATGCTATTCTGATAAGGAAAAGGGCATTTCTTTACTGATTGGTTAGAGAACACCCCTTACATAACCTATTTTGTTAATTTATCTAAAGGAGATTGATTTATATGGTGGAAAAAACATTTACAGTAACTGCAGAAACAGGAATACATGCTCGGCCGGCTACATTGCTGGTACAAGCTGCTGGAAAATTCGATTCAGAAATAAACCTTGCTTATAAAGAGAAAAAAGTGAACCTTAAATCCATTATGGGTGTAATGTCACTAGGTATTGGCAAAGGGGCAGAGATTACGATTTCTGCTGAAGGAAGCGATGAAAATGATGCACTGAACACACTTGCTGAAACGTTGAATAGAGAAGGATTAGCAGAATAATGTCCACTTTGATTAGTGGAATAGCAGCTTCAAACGGAATAGCCATCGCTAAAGCCTATCGACTGACTGAGCCAGATTTATCGATTGAAAAAAGAAGCATAGAAGATGTCGGGGCGGAAATATCCCGTTTTAAGGAAGCTATTCAAAAGTCAACAGTTGAATTGGAGATAATCAGGGAAAAAGCCAAAAAGGACTTAGGGGCCGATAAAGCCGCTATTTTTGACGCGCACCTGCTTGTTTTGGCTGATCCGGAACTTATCACTCCAATTCAAGATAAAATACAATCGGAAAACGTCAACGCTGAGTTTTCCTTAAATGAAACCGCAAGCATGTTCATTACGATGTTTGAACAAATGGATAATGAATACATGAAGGAACGTGCAGCGGATATCCGTGACGTTACGAAACGGGTGTTGTCACATCTTTTAGGTGTTCATATTCCAAATCCAAGCATGATTGCTGAAGAAGTGATCATCATTGCGGAGGATTTGACTCCTTCCGATACAGCACAATTGAATCCGGCTTACGTCAAAGGATTTACGACCGATATCGGTGGACGTACATCCCATTCAGCCATAATGGCGCGTTCATTGGAAATTCCAGCAGTCGTTGGAGCAAAGTCAGTAACCTCGTCCATTGAAAATGGTGACTTGGTCATTATTGATGGCTTAAAGGGTGAAGTGCACGTCAATCCTACTCCTGAACTCGTGAAACGCTACGAAGAGGAACAGGAAGCATATGCTTTGCAAAAGGCTGAGTGGGCGAAACTGGTTCATGAACAAACTGTTACAAAAGATGGTCATCATGTGGAATTGGCTGCCAATATCGGTACGCCGAAAGATCTAGAGGGCGTTCATCAAAATGGCGGTGAAGGCATCGGGTTATACCGTACGGAATTTCTTTATATGGGCAGAAATGACTTTCCGAGTGAAGAAGAACAGTTCGAGGCATACAAAGCGGTGCTGGAAGGAATGTCAGGAAAGCCTGTAGTCGTCAGAACGCTTGACATAGGCGGAGACAAGGAGTTACCTTATCTAGAGCTTCCTAAGGAAATGAATCCTTTCCTTGGTTACCGTGCGATTCGCCTCTGCTTAAATGAGCAGGAGATTTTCCGGACCCAGCTCCGTGCCCTGCTTCGTGCAAGCATTTACGGTGATTTGAAAATCATGTTCCCGATGATTGCAACATTAGCTGAATTCCGCGAAGCAAAAGCCGTCTTGGCTGAAGTTAGACAGGAATTGCTTGATAATGGTGTTCAAGTTGCCGAAAAAATTGAAGTCGGAATTATGGTTGAAATCCCTTCAACTGCTGTGATGGCTGATATATTTGCTAAGGAAGTCGATTTCTTCAGCATAGGCACTAATGACTTGATTCAGTATACGATGGCCGCTGACCGAATGAATGAGAGAGTATCTTATTTATACCAACCATATAATCCAGCGATTTTACGCCTTGTTAAAATGGTTATAGATGCAGCTCATAAAGAAGGGAAATGGGCCGGGATGTGCGGTGAGATGGCTGGAGATGAAGTGGCTATCCCGATCTTAATCGGAATGGGCCTTGATGAATTCTCAATGAGTGCAACTTCCATTTTAAAAGCACGTTCCTTAATCAGCCAACTTTCGCTTGAAGAGATGAAAAAACTATCTCAGGAAGTTTTAGTGCTGGATACGAATGATAATGTGAAAGAAGCGGTAGTTAACGCTTTAAAGCAATAAATAAATGATATAAACGGCACCCCATCCCCTTCGGATCGGGTGCTTTCCTGTAATTTATTCTTAACATTTTGATAAAGAATGTTTATTGCAAAAAAATGGGGGTAAATAAAAAGCAAGCACAGTTGTTTGGCTCTATTAGGGCAGCTGACATTCTCATTTCCCCCTTTGTCGCCGGTTGGTTTATCCAACCGGCAATTTTTTGAGTTTAACCACAGGGAATAAAAAAAACCAGAGAATGATTATTCAGATTTTTCACATTTCTATTATGACGATATAATGGAATTATTATTTTATTTTACGAAATGGAGGATTTGATATTTTATGGAATTACATTTGGAAAAGAAAAATGCTTTGATTTTAGCTTCAAGCCAAGGTTTGGGAAAGGCGATGGCAGCAGAATTGGTAAAAGAAGGAGCAAATGTCATGCTAGCCAGCCGTGATGGTGAAAAGCTTGCCGCCGTGCAAAGGGAATTATCACAGCTTGGGGCTGGTAAAGTGGCTTATATGGTAACGGATATAACAAAGGCTGAAGATATTAAAAGCTTGGTTGGGAAAACTGTTGAAGAGTTGGGCGGTATCGACATTCTTATTAATAACGCCGGTGGGCCCCCAGGGGGATCATTTACAGATTTCAATGATGAAGAATGGCAACAATCTTTCGAACTTAATTTACTAAGCTTCATAAGGACGATTCGTGAGAGCTTGCCGCATCTAAAAAAACAGGGCGGAAAAATCGTAAATATTGCATCTTCATCCATTAAGGAACCGATTCCTGGATTGATATTATCGAATACATTCCGGACTGCAATCGTGGGGTTGTCAAAGACGTTAGCTTCCGAGTTAGCTCCAGACCGGATTTTGGTCAATACAGTTGGTCCTGGAAGGATCGCAACGGACCGCGTTCAGCACCTTGATAAAATGAATGCAGAAAAACAAGGCGTCTCACCTGAGAAGGTCACTGAACAATCCATCAATAAAATCCCACTTGGCCGTTATGGGGAACCCGAGGAATTTGCCAAGTTCGTTACTTTCCTTGTTTCAGGTGCTAATACATATTTAACTGGCCAGTCCTATTTAGTTGACGGAGGAATGATAAAGTCCATTTAACGTTTTAAACAAAATGATTGGGAGGAATTTGCAGTGACGCAATCGAACGATGTGATCGGATTCATAGGTTTGGGAGTTATGGGAAAAAGTATGGCGGCCAATTTACTTAAAGCAGGATTTGAGGTATTCGTTTATACAAGGACGGAAGCAAAGGCAAGTGAACTTCTCTCACTGGGTGCAAAGTGGGCATCTGAACCTAAGGAAATCGCACAGAAAGCTAATGTGATCATTTCAATGGTAGGATATCCTAGCGATGTGGAAGAAATTTATCTTGGGGAAAATGGTCTTATCAAGAATGGGAAAAAAGGAGCCCATTTAATCGATATGACTACCTCCACACCATCCTTGGCCGTGAGAATAGCAGAGGAAGCCAAGAAAAGAGGAATGGAATCATTGGATGCACCGGTTTCTGGAGGGGATATCGGTGCTCGTGATGCGAAGCTTACGATAATGGTTGGCGGCGATAGTGAGGCGTTTGAAGCGGTCCGGCACATTTTTGATACCCTGGGCAGTAATGTTGTCCACCAAGGCCCTGCTGGGTCAGGACAGCATACGAAAATGTGCAATCAAATTGCCATTGCATCTAACATGATCGGAGTAACTGAAGCGATTTCTTATGCCAAAAAGGCGGGGTTGGATCCGGACCAGGTTCTGAGAAGCATATCATCGGGTTCTGCCGGAAGCTGGTCACTGTCCAATCTTGTGCCGCGAATGGTCAAAGGGGATTTTGAACCAGGTTTTTATATCAAGCATTTTATTAAGGATATGAAAATTGCACTTGATGAAGCTGAAAGGATGGGAATGGAGGCTCCGGGGTTAAGCCTGAGCAAATCCCTATATGAGGGGCTGGCAGAAGCTGGTGAGGAAAATAGCGGTACCCAGGCATTATATAAACACTATAATTAAGTGCTAGCATATCTTTTTCATGAATAAGCTGATAGCGACAGCCTTTACAAAAAGGAGTGATCGTTATGGGCGAATTCGATGATATCAATATGAAATTCCAGGAATTAGAAGATGGTCGATATATTGTCAGGATTGAAGGGTATAAACGCGAGAAAACCATTCATCAAACAAAGCCCATTCGTTGGGATCTGAAATTAATGAATGAAAGTCCGCTAATCTTGCCGGTGAAATTCAGTCATATCGAAACGAATGCCGGCTTCCAGATCCTGATGCGCGAATTGAAAAGTTTAGGTCTTTCAAAGCCGCGCTCCGCAAAGGAATTTGAAGAAGTGATGGCTGATTTACTTGGGTCCATCGTTGAAGTGAGCCTTACCACGACGAATAAGGAAGAGGGATATCGGGAAATTCGTTTTTTACGGAGATTGTATTAGTTGTCCGACATGGTGTAATACAATCAGTAGCTGAAATCTTCGAGAATAGGAAAGTGGCCTTCAATCGTTTTATTGAAGGCCACTTTTTTGTCCGGTTCAATCAAGCTAAAAATGCTTCTATACGGTCCAAAGCCTTTTCAAGTGTTTCCATTGAATAGGCATAGGATATCCTAAAGTACCCTTCGCCAAGTGGAGAGAAAGCATCTCCAGGGACTACTGCCACTTTTTCCTGTTTAACAAGCTTGAGGCAAAAGTCGAGGGAGGTGGTGTAGCCTTTCGGAAGCTTGATAAAGAAATAAAAAGCACCATTTGGTTTGATTATTTCCAGTTTCATCGCTTGTAAACGACTGTATACGTATTCACGTCTCCGTGCATACTCTGTCTTCATGGGAATGGCATCATCCTTACCTGCGGTCAAGGCAGCCAAGGCAGCTCTCTGCGATATGGAGGAGGCACAAGTCACATTGTATTGATGGACCTTCAGGATATGCTGAGACACGGCTGCAGGCGCAAACAGAAGGCCAATTCTCCACCCGGTCATGGAATGGGACTTGGACAAACCGTTCAGGACGATGGTTTGTTCTTTTAAGAACGTGGCAATCGATACATGTTCCTGATCGAATACAAGTTCACTGTATATTTCATCCGCCAATATAAAGATGTCCTTGCCCCTTACCAGTTCGGCAATGTCCAATAATTCTTTGGAAGACAACGTAACCCCAGTCGGATTAGATGGATATGGCAGGACGATGCAACGAGTTTGATCAGTTATGTACTTTTCAATTATATCTGCAGTCAAACGAAATCCATTTTTTGTTGTATCGGCATAAATCGGGTTTGCACCGCACATTTTGATGATGGGTTCGTATCCTGGATAGACCGGCCCTGGTAATATTACTTCGTTCCCTGGGATGAGGATCGTTCGAAAGGTAATGTCAATGCCTTCACTTGCACCCGAGGTCACTATAACTTCATTCGATGGATCATAACTAAGCTTGTATTTATCCTTTACATATTCAGAAGCAGCTTCCCTTAATTCCTGATAGCCGGCATTGTGAGTATAAACGGTATAATCATTATCGATGGCTTGTTTTGCCGCTTCTTTAATATGCATTGGAGTTGGAAAGTCAGGCTGTCCTATCGTTAAGGAAATGGTGCCTTCGATATCAGCGACCATATTGTAGAATTTACGGATCCCTGATATTTGAACTTCTTTTACTAGAGGGTTTATTAAATGTTCCACTATGAATATCCTCCCTTTTCATACTTCATGAGATTATGTACTATGTTTGACGGATTCATTCTATTTTATCATTTAGTTTGGATGGGGGAGAAATACTTTTTGAGATTAATGAATTAAAGGTATAATGAATGATAAGAAAAATTTGAGGGTTGATACATATGATAAGGACTTGCGCAATTACTTCTAACCAAGAAGTCAGTTTTGGTTTGCCGCTATCAGAAATGGATAATACGGATATCGAGTGGTATTGGGTGGATTTTTCCAACCCCACAAACAAGGAGATCGAACTTTTATCCAATCATTTTCACTTTCATCCGCTGGCAATTGAAGACTGCCTGGATGATTTTAACCAACGTCCCAAAATGGATTTTTATGAGGACTACCAATTTCTTGTGATTCATGCTCTCAGGCAGAAGGTATTTAGAGCAGTTGAATTGGATATGTTTGTTGGTGAAAAATGGATTGTCACTTTTCATAAGGAAGAAATGCTTGAACTTGAAAAGGTGTGGGAAGAAATTCCTGGAAATAAAATGTTGAAGCAAGGTCCCTTTTTCTTGATGCACAGGATAATTGACAGGATCGTCGATGAATTTTTCCCTCCTGTGTATAAAATGGAAAGCGAATTGGGGAGCATTGAGGACAATACTGAAAATGAAACGATAAACGAATTGATGGATCAGCTATTCGATTTACGAACGGATATGTCCAGGCTCCGTCGGACCATTTTACCGATGCGTGATTTATTATACAGGATGATTTCATCAGAGCGTCTGAATTACTTAAAAGATCAGCACCTGTATTTTACTGATGTGTACGATCATCTTCTTAAATTAACTGAAATGCTGGAATCTTACCGAGATTTCTCCTCTGATATCCGGGATAGTTATTTGTCGGTGAACTCTAATAATATGAATTCAACGATGATGACATTGACTGTAATCACTACAATTTTCATGCCGCTGACCTTCATAGTAGGCGTATATGGGATGAATTTTGAATACATGCCGGAATTGAATTGGCACTATGGCTATTTCCTCGTCCTTGGAATGATGGGCGGAATTGCTTTGATGATGTTTTTATTCTTTGTTAAAAAAGGTTGGCTCACTCCAAGGAAAAGGTCACGAAAGAGCTGAAAACAACTAACTGACTTGCTGCTTTAATGATACCGGTATTCATTTGAGTATATTTTGCAAAATACCAAATTTATGAATATGGGATTTGTTGATATGGGAGTACTGGCTATTGGTAATCCATAGGAAAGAGAAGAGTATGCTGGGTCTTGGTTACGCTTTAGCGTGAATATCATTAATGGGAGATGAATTCCTCGTAATGGCAAGGAAGGTTCGGTAAAATACTCCTGACTAGTAAAGTGACCGATTTAAATGGAGAACGAATAGGGTTTTGAAGGGCTACAGGGCATTATTTTGCGACGATCCTATCAGCTTTTATGTCAGTTATATAATCGCGGGGGTTGGACCGGAGAACAGGCCTTCATGATATGATTGCCGGAACGGCAGTAGTGAAAAATGATCAAAGGGACCAGTATGGGTCCCTTTTTTGTTTTGCTTGAATAGATGATAATCACTTCTTGATTCTTTTTTATCTTTGCTCTAAACAAAAGACATAATTAACCGAATTATTAGGTATGAGTTCATTTATAAAACCATGTTAGGTCTATGTATCCAAGAGCAGGACTTGCCTGCCCGGTTAAATGAATGATGGAATTATAAAATGTAAATGTAAGAGAAGGGCGAGATGAAAATTGGAAGCAAATAAAGGGATATTACTTGAAAGTGGAACAAATGAGCTTGAAATAGTGGAATTCGGCATCGGAAGGAATAAATTCGGCATTAACGTAATTAAGGTGAAGGAAATCATTAATCCTGTCCCCATCACGCTTGTACCTCATTCCCATCCAAATGTGGAGGGGATCATTGAGCTTCGCGGTGAAGTCCTGCCAGTTGTGAATGTAGCGGATGCTTTAGGGTTTCCGCCATCAGAAACTCCTGAGCAGGATAAATTCATTGTGGCTGAATTCAATCAGCAAAAAGTGGTCTTCCATGTCCATACGGTAACACAGATCCATCGTATTTCCTGGTCTCAAATCGAAAAGCCGTCGGATATGTACCAAGGCCTTGAAAGTCAGATTATCGGAGTAATAAAATTAAATAGCGAAATGTTACTGTTACTCGATTTTGAAAAAAGGGATAAACATCCAGCAGGTTAAAAAGCTCGGTAACAGGCAAAACTCAGATAAGAAAATCCTGATTGCAGAAGATTCTCCATTACTGAGAAAGCTGCTGTACGATACACTGTCAGAGGCTGGATTCAAGTACTTGGAGTTTTATGAGAATGGACTTGTTGCAATCAATTATCTGGAGAATTTGATTGCATCAGGAAAAGTGGTCGAAGAAGAAGTGCAATTGGTGATTACCGATATTGAGATGCCCCAAATGGATGGTCATCATTTGACTAGAAGAATAAAGGAAAGCGGTGAACTCGCAGTATTGCCGGTGATTATTTTCTCTTCTTTGATTACGGACAGCTTGCGTCATAAAGGTCAAGTCGTAGGTGCTGACGCACAAATCAGCAAACCTGAAATTGCGGAGCTTATAAATTTGATAGACAGATTTGCATTATAAATGTGAAAACGGGCCGATGAGGCATTACCTCACGGCCCGTTTGATTTATCCGAAATAAATACTTAATACTTGGAACCTTTTCCTAAAAAGGAAGATGGGAATGGATTGTGAAAAGGTTGCTTGACCGACCCACGCCCGTAAGACCTTTTCTCGGTATTGGTAGGGTTCGGTTGTTTTTCACCTGCTTGTCCAACGTAAGATTGCAGGATTTGTTTGGCCTTGGATAATGACAACGACGCTTTAGGGTTCCGTATGGATGCTGCCCGGCTGCCGAGGTGGGGTAGTTTTTTCAAATCTTCCTTAGTGGGAGGTAAATGAAAAACATATGATCCGCATTCAACGATCACGTCGGATTGTTGTGCTGCAAAGCGAGGGTTATCGGAGAAATGAAGTCCAATCTTCTTCGCTTTTCCTTCTTGCATAAGCTTGTTTAATGCGAGCCGCTTTAAATTATATAAATTCTTTGGCTCCAACGCAGTCTTTGCATGCTTATTAACAATAAACACGGCTTGGGCAAGGGAGTTAATCGAAAACTCATCCCTTTCAGAATGTCCTTTCGTTTGGTTCATTATGGAAACTCCTTTTCTAAATAAGGTTAGAAGGGATGTTACAGAACTCCTTCAATAAAAACCTGTTTTTATATTGGTTGAAATAGAGACGTGTGTGCCAATTAGGCTGAAAATAGTAAAATAATAATGCATGTACATCTCTAGGGTATGACAATCATTTCCCAACACTTTACCAACTATTCATTTTCATATTATACCACTTCAAAATATATAAGGAAGTAAAATTCAATCGAGCGCCTTTTGGGATAAGAAAAAGAAGGCGTTTAATGACGCCTTCTGTCCAATCCTTATTGAGTGTATATATTGATATTTTCAGATACCCCAGCCTGTGCCTGTGCTCCGAATTGTTGTGGGTAGCCCTGAAAACCTTGATACGCAGGGTAAGCAGGATAAGCGGGATAAGGAGGGTAAGCTGGCGGGTATGGAAGAGGATATGGAGGATAGATAGGTGGACGGTTATTGAATAGCAACGGTCCAATTGCCAATCCTGCAACAAAAGCTACAGGCGCCAATAGAGGAAAGAAAGGAAAGAAGCGCTCGTCATTCCAATATTCAGGTCCATATTCATTCCCATATGCATTTCTGTATTCGTTCTGTAGCATTATGGTTTGAGGATAGTGGTAGTAAGGATAATGCTGTGTTTGCATAATTAGCCTCCTTTTCTCTAATTCTTTACATAGTATGGATTTTTATTAGAAAAGAGCCTGTTTCATCCTAATCTGTTATAATGAATCTACTTGTGAGAAAAATTTGAGGTGACTGTAATGGAACGGTTTAAAAGCATTTTTGCCGTCGGTTTTGGAGGAGCGACGGGAGCGATATTACGTTATTGCGTGATCTTGACTACTGGCCATTCCTTCTTTCCGTTTGGAACCCTCTTAATAAATATAGTAGGCAGCTTTTTACTTGGAATGATTAATGGCTATTTCGCCTCGAAAAAGAAATCATTTTTGTTTTTAGCGCTGGGCAGCGGGTTTTGCGGCGGTTTCACCACGATGTCCACATTTTCCCAGGAAGTGGTGGATCTACTGCAGACTTCTCTGCCTTTTGCAGGACTGTATCTTGGGGCCACGCTTTTCTTTGGTTTGGTTGCCGGTTTCCTCGGACTGGGCCTTTTTAATAGACGGAGAGGTGAGCCCCTTTGATTGAAGTCCTATCAGTTTTTATAGGAGGTTTTTTGGGAGCGGCCTCTAGATATGTCTTGCAGATTATTTTTAATAGGCTATTGCCAGCAGTCTCGATACCCTTTAGTATTTTATTGATTAACCTTATAGGTTCTTTCGGTTTAGGAATGGTATTTCCACAGAAAGAAAGCTGGGCTTTATCTTTGCAGGTTTTCCTGATAATAGGTTTCCTGGGAGCCTTTACGACCTTTTCTACATTCAGTATGGAAACACTCGAACTTATAAGAAAACACCGTTATATAGATAGCCTGATCTATATGACGGTGTCGGTTTTAGGTTGTATCGGCACTTTCCTTTGCGGCTACTTAAGTATGGCAAAGCCTTTATGACGATCGTTACTGGTAAAAAAACCTGGTTTTCTCAAATATAATTCTAATGCTATAATTCATAGGAATCCATTACGGATGATTTAGGCAAGAAGCTGTTTTGGTCGAACAGGTTTTGTTAATGAGTCTGGCGGAATTCCCCTGTGTTATACACTATCATTTTTTTGCCTGGAATTCGTAAACCGTCAACTCAGGACGAGAAAGAAAACGATATGGGAGCCGGGTAGTGCCAAGCCCTCTATTAACATGTAATGTTAACGAGTCAATTTCATACGTGCCTTCTCGGTACTTTTCAGCGTAGGGGGGAGTTACAAGGGCTCCTGCAAAGGGAATTTGTACTTGACCTCCATGACTGTGACCGCTTATTTGATACTGGATGTCGTAATTCCTTGATGTATCGGCAAGGTCAGGGGCATGCGAAAGCATAATGGTGAACACTTCTTCTGGGATGCCTGCAAGGGCTTTTTCAAAATCAGGTTTTCCAAGCATGGCATCATCAACACCGGCAATGCATATTTCTTCAGCCGTTAATAAGGTAATCTTAGTTGAGGTATTTTGCAACATGGTAAAATGTGATTTCTTCATGATATCGCTGTAAATTTCTGAGCCATATCCCCCATGATCATGGTTACCGTAGATGCTGAATTTTCCAAGTGGTGCTTTGAGCTGATTCAATACAGAAGGGATTTTCTGCTGAGCCTTGTATTTATTAGGATGGTCCATTAAATCTCCGGTAAATAAAATGACATCCGGGTCCAGTTGGTTTATCTTATTGACAATTGCTTGTAAATCTTTAAGCTGAAATTGAAAGCCTAAATGCGTATCACTGAATTGGATCATTTTCATGCCATGAAAACCTTTTGGAATAAGGGGATGGCTGATTACAATATGCTTGGTTTCTAACCATTTCGGCTCCAGATTATGAGCATAATAGCTTCCGCCAATACCTAAACCGGTTACGGTAGCCAATGTACCAAGGCTTTTCTTTAAAAATGTTCTTCTGGATATGGGTTTATTCAAATTAATCAACCTATCTAATATAAAAATGTTACTTCCTAATACTAACAAACAATATACATAAAATGAAGAAAATATCTTCTGTACGCATATGAAAAACATGTAAACTGGGGTTTAATGAAACCGTATCCGGTTTGAAATTGAACATCTATACGGAGGTAACATGATGACCGAACCAATGTTTATTACACTGATTATACTTCTATGCGCTATTGCGCTTTTTATACAAGGGAAATTTCGCGCCGATTTAATTGCACTTAGTGCACTAGCCATCCTGGGTTTACTGGGGATACTTACATTGGATGAACTGGTGGCCGGGTTTGCGAATCAAGTGGTAATCATGCTGGCTGGGCTATTTATCGTCGGTGCCGGCCTGTTAAATTCAGGAATAGTGGAAAAGGCAGGAAATAAGTTGTTGGGTTTATGTGGGGGCAGTGAATGGAAATCGCTGCTTATCGTGATGCTGACAGCTGGAATATTAAGTGCATTTTTAAGTGGAACAGGAATTGTTTCCATACTGCTACCTCTCGTTATGAGCATGGCTTTACAACAAAAAACAAGTCCGACAAGGTATTTATTGCCCCTTGCCTATGCAAGCAGTATTGGCGGGCTATTAACGCTTACCGGTACCCCTTCCAATATGATTGTTGCTGATGTATTAAGGCAAAACGGAATAGGAACATTATCATTTTTTGACTTTACACCTGTGGGCTTGATCGCTTTTGCGGCAGGGTTATTCTTCATGTTGACACTTGGACGCCTCTTGCTACCTGAGAAAACGATTGCCGCGAACAATAGTGTAAAGGGACTGTCCGCAGGGGAGCTTGCGGGCATGTACAAAGTATATGACCGGTTGCATTATCTGCATATACCCGCTACTTCCGATATTGTTGGAGAAAGGCTGTCGGACCTTCAGCTTCCTATCCAGTATGAATTGACTTTGATTGAAATCCAACGGAAGCCAAAGGATAAGCAATTGCCGCTGTTGCAAAGGCAGCTGACGATTTCAGCCAGAGCGGATGAGGTTCTTCATCCTGAAGATATCATTTTGGTGTTTGGAGAAGAAGAAGCAGTTGAGAGATTGGCTCTTAACTATGAACTGGAGTTTAAACATTTCAATACCGAACAAATAAAAAAACATTTTCTTAGCAGTAGGTTTGGATTGACGGAAATATTGATCGTGCCCAATTCGGATTATGAAAACCAAACCTTGATAGATGTGCATTTTCGTGAGAAATACCAATGTAATGTGCTGGCAATCAATCGGAACGGTGAATATATTCAAGCGGATGTCGGGACGGAACGACTGAAACCGGGAGATGCAATCCTGATTCATGGAGAATGGGAGAACATTGAGCGGATTTCCACTGATTTACAGGATGTCATCGTTATTGGAAGTACCTCGGAAGATGGCTCTCCGGTCAACTCCAAGGGCAAGGCATGGATTGCCTTGGGAATCACTGCATTTATGGTCATTCTTTTATCAATGGAGTCCATCCCAGCTGTACTATCGGTAGTGACCGCAGCATTGTTGATGGTGATCACCGGATGTGTCCGTTCTATGGAGGATGCTTACCAAAAGATTAACTGGGAACCTGTACTATTGATTGCCGCTATGTTCGGAATAACGGCTGCATTGGATAATACCGGTGGAGTGAGGATGATAAGTGATTGGCTTGCCGTTTTATTCAGTAATATCGGGGCACACGGCATATTAGCTGTCTTTTACCTACTGACACTTATCCTAAGCCAATTCATCCCCTATGGAGCTGCGACGGTAATCATGACGCCCATTGCCCTTACATCTGCAGTGAATCAAGGGATAGATCCTCTTCCTGTGTTTTTATGCCTTGCCGTTGCTGGCAGTTTAGCGCTATCCACTCCAAGGGTGGCCACTACCAACGCGCTTGTCATGACAGCAGGTGATTACAAGTATAAGGATTTTATCATGATCGGGATATCCATACAGATTTTCATTGGCGTTATCATGGTGATCACGATTCCATGGTTCTTCCCTTTTTGATAAGGCATTAGGCATTGTTCCATATATGGACAATGCCTTTTCAATGGAGAATCATTCAGTTTCATTCAAAAGGATCCGAAAGATCAGCGAATTTTAATTGGCTGAAAAAAGAGTTATATAGTAGGAATTAAAATTATTTATTATCAATGCTAGAAACTAATGGTATAATTTTGGCATATTGGTGTTTTCGTAATTAGGGGGAAGATGCATCATGGATACAGAAAAGATATTAAAGAATTTAGACAAGGTGACACCATTCTTTCAACCGATTTTCAGTGCAGATCAACATCAGGTAATCGGGTATGAAATTCTAGGGCGCTATGAGGAACAAGCGGAATATAAAAGCCTTGGCCCTTTTTTTCACGATTCTGCAGTTCCGGAAGAGTACAGGGTGGAAGTGGATAATTACGTACTTGAAATTGCCTTAGAGAGAATAAAAGACTATGGTGAAGATTTTCTTATCTTTATCAACAGAGATCCTAATTTGCTTATGCTGGATCATGGCGAAGAATTCATGGAGATTTTACATCGTCATTTCCAACCAGAGGAAATGCACCGGATCGTGCTGGAATTATCAGACACGATCAGTCCGGAAAACTTCGATCCTTTGCAGCATGTGCTTGCTTACTTTAAAACATATGGGATTAAGATAGCTTTAGATCATTTAGGGCAAGATACCCAATTAGACCGAATCGCACAGATTTCTCCGAATATTTTAAAAGTGAACCTGGACCAGCTTCGCATTTCAGGTGGAGATGCCTATCAGGTCATCCTGTTTTCTCTAACCATGCTAGCACGAAAAATCGGCGCCAATTTACTTTTTGAGAACATTGAGTCCGAATACCAACTTCGTTTTGCATGGAAGAACGGGGGACGATATTATCAAGGATACTTTTTGGCGAAACCGCACGGCGAGTTCATTAATAAAGATTTACTTCGTGAAAAGTTCCATCAAGAATGTCAGTCCTTCATTTCACTCGAGACCAAGAAGCTTGAAGCCGTTTATCAAAAGACTTTGCAATTCAACGAAAATATGCAAAATTTCTTAAAACAGGAAAAGCGAGTTGGCACCCATGAAGAGTTTCTCGGTATTTTGGCGAAAAAATGGGATTCCATATGTTTTCGGCTTTATATTTGTGATGAAGAGGGGTATCAAAAATCACCCAATATCCTCCATAAGGACAAGCAATGGGTAGTCCAACCGAGTTATTTGAATAAAAATTGGAGCTGGAGACCTTATTTTCTCGAAAATATAGTAAAGATGCGTAATGAGAAAAAAGGGATTTTATCCGATTTATACAGTGATATCGAAACGGGAGAAACCATCCGGACCTTTTCATATCCCCTTAATAATAAGGAATACATTTTCTTTGATCTTTCGTATAGTTATTTATATGAAAATGAAGCCCTATTATAGTAAAACGAATCATGTATACAATCGCTTAAAATGTGTAACGATAAGCAGAAATGATGCGCTTGGAGGAGACATATTTTGAGCACGTACATCTGGATTCTAATCATGATCGTTACTGTAATGGCGTTATATCTGCTCTTTTATACTTATTCTGTAGCAAGGGCACAGAAAGTGAAAGCCAGATATGATTCGACTATCGATGATTCAGTTAAAGAACATCCTTATTTAAAGAACCCGATATTCGTTTCACTTTTTGTTGGAACGATTTTGGTTGCCGGTTTTATTTTGTACTATGCTTTTCAATGATCGTAAGAAGGAGATTTCAATATCATGAAATCTTCTTTTTTATTGTGAAGAATAGGCAATAGCATCAAGATCTCGAGGATAAAATGATTTTGTAGTTTGGCTTTGTTCTTGACGGGTAATGAAAGACATAGGCAGAAATCCGAACCATTAGGAGAAATTCTTTTACTAGGAGATGATTGGAATGAGTAAATATTTAGTTGCATGTCTTGCCAGTGTCCTTTTATTTTTAGGAGGAGGGTTCACAGCTTCAGCGGAGGGCTTACATAGAGAGGAAGTACTATCTTTAGTACGAGCTGCAGCGGAGAATCAAGGTTCGATCAGTGAGGAAGTTCGTACGAAGGAAGAGATTGAAGGGAAGTTGGATACACATTTCACAGGTGAGTTCATCGAGAAGTTTGTTAAATCGAATGTAGTGAAAGTCGATGGCGGTTATACCGCATTTGGTTCAGACTTCGCTCCCTATTATATCCCATTTTTCAGTTACGATAAGAATACGGAAATAGTATATGGGAAAAACGGCGAGTTCATTTATGTTCAAGAGGAATTCAAAGACACAGGGGACGGACCTGTATCTATGGGTAAGCATCTTGAATCAGTTACATTGAAAAAGGAAGTTGACGTTTGGAAGGTAATGGACGTAAAGTATGAAGTGAAAAAATGAAATAAGGTACTTTAAAAGAAAGTATTTCAAAATTGAAAAGTATGGAGACTAAAATAAAAAGTCTAGAGGAGGAAAAGCTTCTCTAGACTTTTTGTTATATATTCAGTTCTTTCTTTATTTCGTCCAGTTCAAAACCAATGATGGCTTTCCCATCGATTACGACCGTTGGTGTGGAATAGGCGCCGTATTTATTCGTTAGTTCTTTACGTGCATGTCCATCTGCTTTAATATCTTTTTCTTTGTATACGACATTATTATCATCAAAGAACATTTTCATGATTTTGCAGGGAGGGCAATCAGGTTGGGTATAAAGCGTAACGTCTTTCATTTCATTCCTCCATGTATGCTTTAGGTAGGGTTTACTTTTTCATTATAGAGAATGCCAAGACATTTGAATAGGAAAAGACCTTAAAGGACCCTCCTACCTATCCTTTTCCTGCTTTACTAGATAGTCTATCAAACCCATGGAGCAAACATTTAGGTCCATGGCAATGATTTCAAAAACAGGATGATCGGTGGTGATTCCTTTTTCGCCTAAATGAATCGCGACTTCCGTGTAAATATTTTTACTGGTTGCTGCCACTTGTTCCTCAAAGCTAGCAAATTCCCTATATGCCGATTTGGCAGTCTCCACAAATTTGGGCAGCCAGTAATGAAGTTGTTTATATACTTCCTTAGGATTTTCCGATACCCCGTAATGGCCAAAATATATACGCTCGACGCCGATGCTCTCGTACAATTCCGCTGCAGCAAGCATCGCATCTGGGTTAAATTGGTTTGGTGATGTGGACGGTAAGTAAAATTCGAAACCTTCTTCATCGAGTTCACGATAATAGATGCCTACGGTGTCACCTGAAAACATGCCTTTTGAAACGGAATCGAAAATGCTTAAATGATGGTTTGCGTGTCCTGGGGTGTCATAAAAGGTCAATGAGGAATTATCACTTGTTTTTAGGGAATCCCCATCATGTTTAGTAAGCATTCTATCAAATGGTATAGGTAAAATCGGATCGAAAAGCTCGTCGAAATCTTCACCATAGACCGCTTTAGCCCCAGCGATCAAACGTGTTGGGTCTTCTAGATGCCGTGCACCTTTTGGATGGACGATCACTTTGGCATTCGGACAATGCTCTAAAAAAAGTCCGGCTCCACCTGCATGGTCCAAATGAATATGGGTAAGAATGATATATGTAATATCCACGAGGGCGATTCCCAAATCTTCGAGCCCTTTCATTAAGTGGGGGATGGAAGGGCTGGCGGAAGTTTCGACTAAAGTGATTTCTTTATCGGCAATTACATATGTTCCTGTACGATTTCTTCTATCCAAATCAAAACAATCAATCAATGAAATGCGATAACCAAGTTCACTAATATTTCCCAACAGAATCTACCCCCAGAAATTTTTTCATGTACAAAATCCATTCCTTATTTTATTCTGTTAATAGTTCCATGTAAAGAATGAAGTTTTAAATTATTCTGAATTTATTTCAGCGTGGCTACTGGATAGAAAAGTATGGTATAGTGAAACCTATCGAAAAGGTTTTATTCAGAAAGGAGAGGGAGTATGTCTCAATTACAGGGCATCCTTACCAGATTGAAAAGTCTTCAAGAGCAAGCGAAGGAATCTGAATCTGCTCAACGTTTTTTTGAAATAGATGGTGTGAAAAAGTGCCAAGTTACATATTTCAGCAAAACAGAAATGTTCGAGCTTGAAGTATACAGTGATAAAGGGAAATCATCAAAATATCAATTCGATAATATTGATATGATTACCATTGAAATCTTTGATCTTCTTCAATCTTAAAAAATCACAAAAAGCCGCCTTCCTTTGGAAGCGGCTTTTTTATTGTAAATGAGGCCGTTCAATTTTCACTTTTTGAATGAAGTAGTGATTTTTACGACATCTTATTAATTGGAGGGATGTAAATGAAAAATCCAATGGTAATATGCCCAGTATGCGGTGAGGAAAGGGAAATGGAAAATGTATTGACGGCACAATCCAACCAAAATGTGATTTATCAATGCCCGGAATGCGGTTTTAAACAGGTTAACATCAAAACTAGTAAGGGCTAAGGATCTCTTGCGAAAATCCCACAGTTTGGGATTTTATTGGTCTGGGAATGAGCCTTTTCTGCTTACATATGTTAAACTATAGAAAGAGCTGTATATAAAAACATATGGTAAGGGGTTTTAACATGATCGGTACTCATGATGGGGATTTATTGGAATCCAGCGTTAAAGACTTAATGATTTCTTCTGAACGCGTGGCCCACGTGCAGGTAACCAATAATTTAGAACATGCACTATTGGTATTAACAAAGAGCGGTTATACGGCCATTCCTGTGTTAGATCCGATGTATAAATTGCATGGCTTAATTAGCACACCAGTCATTCTTGATTCAATCTTGGGACTGGAACGAATTGAATTTGATAACCTTGAGAATAAAAAAGTTTCTGAAATAATGAATATAGAAATACCTCGCCTGCATATTGAAGATACATTGACTAAGGGTGTGGAATTGTTGATTGATCATCCGTTTGTCTGTGTAGAGAATGATGATCATGTATTTGAAGGTATTTTAACGAGAAGAGCAATCTTGAAAAAAGTATTTAAACAAAATGCACCTGAATAAATATGTAAGGCTGACTTTAAGACTCGCCAATTGGCGGGTTTTCTTTTTTTTACATATTTGATCCAGCTGGTGGTAAAATCTATAAAAGTTATTGTTTATTTGGAAAGGATGCGGAAATTGGGCCAAGCGTTGGATAGTACAAAAGTGCAGAATAAAAAATTGAAACGCCCCTTCATTTTAGCTGCCATCATGTTGGCTATGTTTATGAATGCTATTGAAGGAACGATCGTTTCGACGGCCATGCCGGCCATTGTAAGTGATTTAGGTGGTTTTTCACTTTACAGCTGGGTGTTTTCAGGTTATTTGTTAATGAACGCCGTGACAGTCCTGATATATGGAAAGCTATCGGATATTCTCGGTAGAAAACCTGTCCTATTATTTGGCATCGTTGTTTTCTTAATTGGCTCCCTTCTTTGCGGCTTTGCCAATTCCATGACGGAACTCATCATTTATCGCTTTGTACAAGGTTTTGGGGCGGGGGCTGTAGCTCCTGTAGCTTCAACGATTGTTGGTGATATCTATAAAAATGAGGAAAGGGCACGCGTTCAAGGGTACCTATCAAGCGTTTGGGGCATTTCGGCGGTCATGGGACCAGCTTTAGGCGGCTTGCTCGTTGAATCCCTGACTTGGAAGCTTGTATTCTGGGTTAATATCCCTCTGGGCTTACTAGCCTTTATTGGAATTTGGTTTTTCCTTCATGAAAATATCGAAAAGAAAAAACGTGATATCGATTACATCGGTGCAACGCTATTGACGTTATCCATATCCACTCTTATGGTGATACTCGTAGAAGGAGGAGTAAAATGGTCATGGGCTTCAGCTCCGGTCATTTCCTTGGCATTAGTGGCCATCATCGCCTTCAGCTTATTCATTCGTCAGGAAAAGAAAGCTGCCGAACCAATGATGCCATTTGAACTCTGGCAGGAGCGCTCCATCCTGATTGCGAATCTTGTATCTTTGACTACAGGGGTTATGATGATTGGATTATCAAGTTTCCTCCCAACATTCGTACAGGGTGTGATGGAACGCTCGCCTACGGTAGCTGGTTTTACATTGACGGCCATGTCAATCGGCTGGCCGATCGCATCAATGGTTTCAGGCAGGTTATTGATGAAAATAGGATTCAAATCTACCTCCCTCCTTGGAGGGTGCTCATTGATCCTTGGGAGTTTGATCCTCGTATGGATGAAGCCTGAAGCAGGACCCCTTATTGCTGCCATGGGATCCTTCTTTGTCGGCGTAGGGATGGGATTGACTTCTACTTCATTCATTGTCGTCATTCAAAAGACCGTCAGCTGGGAACGCAGGGGTATTGCAACAGCTTCCAATATGTTCATGCGGAATTTAGGAAATACGGTAGGTGCTGCATTACTTGGAGGAATCATGAATACGAGACTTAAAGCCTATTTAAACGAGCATGCACCAGCAGGCTCGGGGGTGACGATAGATACGGCAAATAAGCTGTTGAACAATGAGGAACGTATGTCGCTTCCTAAAAGTGTGGTAAAGGTTTTGCAGGAAGGACTTACATTATCTTTACAGACGATTTATCTAATTGTTCTATTCTTCTCCGTTATCAGTTTCATATTACTTACGAGACTAAGAAAGAATAAGGAGGCAGGAGAGGGTAAGGCAGACTCATAAAAGGAGCTTGCCATTGAATGTAAAGGAAATGCGACTCGGAGTATCAATTGCCGGAAATATGATTGTCAAAGGATATTCACTCCGTTTCTTTTCCCTTGTATTATAAGCGGACTTTGTTGATAATTAAATTTAAAATAAATTAAATCATCATGCTAGGAATTAATTATCAAGAGGTTGGTGTGTATGTCATTTTCGGAATTTCATTTATTATCCGTACTTGCTCAGGAAATGAATATGAGAAAAGCTGCTGAACGGTTGTTCGTTTCCCAACCGGCTTTATCACAGCGTTTACAATCAATAGAAAAGGATTGGGGTTCGAAACTGTTTCTGCGTTCACAAAAAGGGCTGTCGCTGACGCCTGCAGGAGAAGCGGTAATTCGTTTGGCCAATGAGGTTATAGAAAAAGAGGAAAAGGTCAGGGAAAGTATCCAAGCCATGGATCATGAAGTGTATGGAACTTTGAAAATAGCCTGTGCCTCGATTGTCGGTCAAAATTGGCTGCCGCAAGTATTGAAAAAGTTCGTCCAAAAATATCCGTATGCCAAAATTTCATTAATCACTGGCTGGAGCAGTGAGATTTTAAAGTCTTTGTATGAAGGACAAGTACATATTGGCATCATAAGGGGGGCCCCGGATTGGAAAGGGGTAAAGCAGCATTTATTTACTGATATGCTTTATTTGGTGGATACTGAAATGAAGGAACTGAATCAAGTGTTCGAAACGGACCGCCCATTCATTCAGTTTAAAAGCGATTCGAATTATTATCAGGAAATTCAGGACTGGTGGCATAGGCAATTTAAAACGACACCAAGAAACACCATAGTCGTGGATCAAATCGAAACATGCAAACAAATGGTGTTCAATGGTATCGGATATGCGATCCTTCCAGCCATCACATTACATGATAAAGATACGAATGTTTTTAAAATCCCTCTTCTAGATGGACATAACCACTCAATCGAACGAGATACATGGCTTTGCGGCTATGAATCTGCCTTCCAGTTAAAGCAAGTCCAAGCATTCACGGAAGTGGTGAAAGAACATATTCGCGACCAAGGAATGTTATAGATCCGCTGATGAAAATGTCAATGGGGCAGAATAATATATTAGAGTGACATTCAACTTGTCTTGCAGGCAGTTGTCTGGTAAATTTAAAACGAGTAATGATACATATTTAGGAGGTTTTTCCCGGAATGAATAAAATGGATGCGAACGAAATTATTTCTTTTATTTCAAATAGTAAAAAATCTACACCAGTAAAGGTCTATGTCAAAGGCGATTTAGAAGGCATGGATTTTGGTCCAGCTTCGAAAACTTTCATTACAGGTAATACAGGGGTTGTATTCGGTGAGTGGTCTGAAGTCGAAGAAGCAATCAAGGCAGCGGGAACAAAAATCGAGGATTATGTTGTTGAAAATGATCGTCGTAACTCTGCCATTCCTTTATTGGACCTAAAAGGCATCAAAGCCCGTATCGAGCCTGGTGCAATAATCCGTGACCAAGTATCGATCGGTGACAACGCAGTGATCATGATGGGGGCATCAATCAATATTGGCTCGGTCATTGGTGAAGGTACAATGATTGACATGAACGCAATACTTGGCGGACGTGCTACAGTGGGTAAAAACTGTCACGTAGGTGCAGGTGCAGTTTTGGCAGGTGTCATCGAGCCACCTTCGGCCCAACCGGTCATTTTGGAAGACGATGTTTTAATCGGAGCTAATGCGGTCGTTCTTGAAGGTGTGAAAATCGGTCAAGGATCAGTCGTGGCAGCTGGTGCAGTTGTAACGAAAGACGTTCCGCCTTACTCCGTGGCTGCTGGTATACCGGCGAAGGTCATTAAACAAATTGATGAAAAAACCAAATCAAAAACAGAAATCATGCAAGAACTTCGTCAACTATAATTTCTTAGTGAATATTGCCTGAAGCGTGGATAATTATATCCACGCTTTCTGTATAGGGAGGGAATAATGTGAAAATAAATCCTTTTGCCGAGATCCGGCGTGATTTGCATCAAATACCGGAGATAGGATTTAAAGAATTCAAGACGCAGCAATACCTATTGAATTACATAACGAATCTGGCCCAGGAGCGAATGGAAATAGAAACCTGGCGAACAGGGATATTCGTGAAAGTGAAGGGAAGGAACCCGCGGAAAATGATTGGCTACCGGGCTGATATAGATGGTCTGCCGATAAAAGAGGAAACTGGACTGCCTTTCGCATCCAATCACGAGGAATATATGCATGCCTGCGGCCATGATTTTCATATGAGCATCGGTTTGGGTTTATTGACATATTTCACCGAAAATCCGATCGATGATGACATACTATTCATTTTCCAGCCTGCAGAAGAGGGTCCTGGCGGAGCTGAACCGATGCTTAAATCGGAAACCATGAAAAAATGGAAGCCGGATATGATCCTTGCTTTACATATTGCTCCAGAGTATCCAGTTGGAACGATTGCTGTTAAAGCAGGGCTTCTATTTGCCAATACATCTGAATTATTCATCGATTTGAGAGGGAAAGGGGGGCATGCAGCCTATCCGCATGAAACAAAAGACATGGTCATCGCAGCCTGCTCACTTGTAGGGCAGCTACAAACCATCGTTTCCAGGAATGTTAATCCGCTTGATTCAGCTGTCATTACAGTTGGGAAGATTACTGGAGGCACCGTTCAAAATATTATTGCGGAGACAGCGCGTTTAGAAGGCACAATACGCACCCTTAACCCCGAATCGATGGTAAAGGTCAAGTCAAGAATAAAAGCGCTTGTGGATGGGATACAAGTTGGTTATGAGTGCTTAGCAGAAATAGACTATGGTGCGATGTATCACCAGGTGTATAATGAAGAACGGTTGACCCGGGAATTCATGGAATTTACAGAGATGTCCAACGCTGTTCATTTACATCGCTGTACTGAAGCGATGACGGGTGAAGATTTTGGATATATGCTAAAAGAGATACCTGGCTTCATGTTTTGGCTAGGGGTTTCATCGGAATACGGATTGCACCATGCTAAGTTAAGTCCTGATGAAAGCGCGATTGAACTCGCGATTAACCATTTAACTGAATATATAACATTTAAAGGAAATGAATCTTAAAAAATGCTTTTCAGAACTGAACATGCTCTAAAGAGAGAACGAATGATGTTGGAGGGCTTATTGTGAAAAAAGAATTTGCGGTAATTGGACTTGGCCGTTTTGGAGGCAGTATAGTCAAGACATTAGCTGAAGAAGGATTAGGGGTTCTGGCTATCGATGCAGACGAAGATCGAGTGAATGAATTTGCCAGAATAGCTTCACATGCCGTGGTAGGGGATACGACGGATGAAAATGTGCTGAGAAACATAGGCATTCGTAATTTTGATCACGTCATTGTAGCGATTGGAGAGAATATTCAAGCCAGTATATTGACGACTCTCATGCTTAAGGAATTGGGTGTCGGAAATGTTACGGTAAAAGCGCAAAATGATTATCATGAGAAGGTTCTTCGGAAAATCGGGGCAGACTTTGTGGTGCACCCCGAACGGGATATGGGGAGAAGGATTGCCCATAATATCGTCTCCAATAATATTCTCGATTATTTGGAGCTTTCTGATGAACATTCCATCGTCGAAATTGTTGCAAGCCAAAAGATGAATGGAAACTCAATATTTGACCTTGATATTCGCGCTCACTATGGGTTGAACATCGTTGCGATTAAAAGAGGGAACGAAATAAATGTCTCCCCACAGGCAAGCGATTTAATTCATAAAGGTGATATATTGATTGTCATCGGGGCCGATTCAGACATCAATCGCTTTGAAAAAAAAATTGTGGAATAAGCAAGGCGTATCATAAAAAAGCCCAGCCATCAATGGCTGGGCTTTTTTATGATTATTGGACCTCCATGATGATCGGTAGGATCATAGGACGGCGTTTAGTTTTTTCATATAGGAATGGAGATAAAGTATCTGTAATTTCATTTTTAATTTCAGACCATTGTGTAGTTTTGCGATCCATCACCTTATTTAAATGCTTGGTGATCAAGGATTGAGCATCGCTGATCAGGTCTCCTGATTCTCTCATATAAACAAATCCGCGTGAGATGATGTCAGGTCCGGATGAAATTTTGAATTCCTTCATATTTATGCTGACAACGACAACCACAAGGCCTTCCTCGGAAAGAATCCGACGATCACGCAGCACGATATTACCGATATCCCCGATGCCGCTTCCATCGATATAAACCGAACCTGAAGGGATTTTACCAGCGATTTGTGCCGTGTTTTCACTTAAGGAAAGTACTTCACCATTGTCCATGATAAAGCAATTTTCTTCCGGAACACCGCAATCGACTGCATGGCGGGCATGGAGTTTTTGCATCCGGTATTCACCATGGATTGGCATGAAGAATTTTGGCTTTATCAAACGAAGCATTAGTTTTTGTTCCTGCTGTCCACCATGTCCTGATGTATGAATGTCATTCAAAGGACCTGAAATGACTTCTGCTCCAGCACGATATAATTGATTAATCGTTCTGGAAACACTGATTGTGTTACCGGGAATAGGTGAAGAAGAAAATACCACAGTATCACCAGGAATTATTTGAATTTGACGGTGAGTGCCATTCGCTATCCGCGACAGGGCTGCCATTGGTTCACCTTGGCTGCCTGTACAAAGGATGGTTACTTTATTTGCAGGCATACGATTCAATTGCTGTACATCAATAAATGTATCTTTAGGCGCTACGATATATCCAAGATCTTGGCCAATTGCTATGGCTGAATCCATGCTACGTCCAAAAACAGCTATTTTACGGCCATTAGCCACTGCTGCTTCCACAACTTGCTGAAGGCGATGGATGTTCGATGCAAACGTTGCAAAAATGATCCGGCCGTCAACCTTACGGAAAATGTCTTGAATGGTATCGCCGACACGGCTTTCGGACATAGTAAAGTTTTGCACTTCACTATTTGTGCTATCTGAGAGTAAGCACAATACGCCTTCTTTACCGATTTCAGCCATCTTTGTCAAGTTTGCAGGCTCACCCACAGGTGTGAAGTCGAATTTGAAATCACCAGTATGGACAATTTGTCCAGGTGGGGTTTTTACGACGATTCCATAAGAATCAGGGATACTGTGAGTTGTGCGGAAGAAAGAGACGGAAGTCTTCCGGAACTTGATCACTTCATCTTCACTGATTTCAATCATGGTTGTCTGACGTAAAAGGCCGTGTTCTTCCAATTTATTACGAAGTAACCCAAGAGCTAGCTTACCGCCGTATACTGGTACATTCACTTTTCTAAGTAAATATGGAATCCCGCCAATATGGTCTTCATGGCCGTGCGTAATGAAAACACCTTTAATTTTATCTACATTTTTCTCTAAATAGCTGTAATCTGGAATCACATAGTCAATACCGAGAAGTTCATCTTCAGGAAATTTAATTCCAGCATCAATGACGATGATCTCATCTTGAAACTGAACAGCATATGTGTTCTTACCGATTTCGCCTAAACCGCCCAGGGCGAATACAGCTGTTTGATCGTTTTTTACAAATTTCATAAATTATAGCTCCAATACTTTGTAATCTTCATTTTGTTTTTCATATTCTAAATATGCTCCAGTTACGGGTAGTACGATTTCTACGTTATAAGGTTCTTTTTTTAATTTTAAACGGACGTCACGAACGGATTCACCTTCGATAAACACTGTTTTAGTATTCTCCCTGATGGGAACCTCTGCTATGGTTACTTGATAGTATACCTTAAAAACCATTTTAATCTCTCCTCACTTGTTTGCATTGCTTTTTTCATTATATATAAAAACAACAATTTTTTCATGTTTTTCAACATCATGTAAAAATAAACCCAGCTCCGCCATAAAAACGGAAGGGGTTTTGATGAATTAAATATACCAATGTCTAAAAAGTATATAAAAAAATAGATGGCCGATTCGGGTATCAATCCAATTGTAGCTTCCTCTATCTTATATCCTATCCGTTTTTACTATGTGTGAAACTTAAATCGATAAAGAAAAGTTTCTGCCGGCTTGTTTTTATGCAAAAAACGGTTACTCACTTTATCTAATTTAAATGGGGTCTTTGTTCGCAAACGATTTCTTTCTTAATTAATATAGTACCACCGGGTACAGCGTTTCATGAACAGACAACGACTCATATTTTGATTGAATATGTATTCACCTGGCCATTCAAGCCAAGATAGAAAGAATGCTTAACAAGAACTTTACAACAAGGAAGAAGCCCTCCGCAAGTTTTTGAAGGGCTGTCCGAAAAAAATTCGCATTTGGATGACGGCCAAGGCAGGATATGAGTGGCAGATCATGCGATAGATTTTTTTCTTAAAAGATCATTCCACTGTTTAACAAGCTTTTTACGAAGCTTTTTTAACATGGCGATCACGCTCCCTTAGTTATTATTGTATAGGATTATTCAATAATGTAAATATGTCTTTACAAGTACTTGGCCCATTTTTGAAAAAAAAGGCTCATTCTTACAGGTGACTGTGATTTTAGGGGCAAGAAGGACGGAGAAGTGTATTTTGGAAAACCTGCGTTGAGTTCTATTAGGAATAGTATATGCTCATTAGTGAATAAAAAACGTAACTTTGAGGGAAATCCGCTAGAGTTACTTGACTTATCTTGATGACAATTATTAAATGGGTACATATTAAAAATGAATGAATTGGAAGTGAATCGTTAGTGAAAATCGTATTTTTTGATATTGACGGAACATTGCTCGATCATGAAAAAAAGTTACCTGCTTCAACGAAAAAAGCCATAAAGCAACTACAGGATAGCGGGGTTTTTGTAGCGATTGCCACAGGAAGGGCTCCATTCATGTTCGAGTCTTTAAGGGAAGAGCTTGGCATTGATACATTCGTAAGTTTCAATGGACAATACGTTGTTTTTGAAGGGAAAGTGGTTTATAAAAACCCTTTGAGCATACCTGAGATAAAGCGGCTTCACGAACATGCTGAAAATAATCAAATACCGATCGTTTTCATGAATGAGGAGACAATGAAATCGAGTGTTCCACATCATGGCAGAATTGAAGAAGCATTAAGCACCTTGAAGTTTCCACACCCTGAACATGTGGCAGACTTTTATGAGGACCATGAAATATACCAAGCCTTATTATTCTGCTCGGAAGATGAAGAAGGGAACTATGTTGGGAAATATGATGACTTTCACTTTATTAGATGGCATGAATACTCGACGGATGTACTTCCATTCGGGGGGTCAAAAGCAGAAGGCATTAAAATATTAATGGAAAAAGTCGGGTTTGCTCTAGAGGATGTTTACGCCTTTGGAGATGGCTTAAATGATATAGAAATGTTAAAAGTAGCAGGATATGGCGTGGCAATGGGGAATGCCGGTCAACTTGTGAAACAAGAGGCCGACTTTGTAACGAAGGATGTCGATGATGATGGCATACTTTTTGGTTTGAAGGAACTTGAATTGATTTAAAAATAAAAACTCCCGTCAACCAACAAGACGGGAGTTTTTGTCGCTTATTAGGTTACCTTTCCACCGCAATGGAATTTTCCGGAACGGCATAGGGGTCTTCCTGATTGATATGATCATAAAACATGATTCCATTTAGATGGTCGATTTCATGTTGAAAGCAAATGGCTGCGGTGCCTTTTAGACGGAGTTGAACCGATTTCCCTTCCAGGTCAGTACCCACGACGGTTATTCGAGCATAACGTGGTACATAGCCGGAAACGGGGCGATTAACGGAAAGACAGCCTTCTCCGCTTGTCAAGTATGCTTTTTCCACTGAATGGCTAATGACTTTAGGGTTGAAAAGTGCATAGCTATACAGTTGATCATCTTTTTCTTTCAAATGAACCGCGATCATCCTTTTTGAAACATTGACCTGTGGTGCAGCCAAGCCAATTCCTGCCCTTAACCCGTATAGGGCAGCAATATCGGGCTTCTGGCTGTTTTGGACATATTCAATCAAACTGGCTAAAAGTCGCTTATCTTCATCTGATGCCGGAAGTGGAACCTCTAACGCGACTTTCCTTAATATTGGATCGTCTTCATGAACAAAGTCATCCATAGTAAGCATGATCTATCACCCCATATATTCTTATAATATGTATAGGGTCATTTTAACAAAAAAAGTGCTGAAAGTTAATGGATTGGTCTAGTGAAAGTGTAATGGGAGGGATGGAATCAGTCGATAAATTCCTATCCCAGCCATTATTTTTATTTGCGTGTTGAGATTTTTAAAAAATTTTTAATCAATTTTTGTGAATCAGGGTAAATAGATAACATATTCGGGTAAAGGTATAGTAATTATCTGTTTAGCATAAACAAGCGCCGACAATGATGAGCAGAATGAACAGGACAATGATCAGGGCGAAGCCGCTTCCAAATCCGCAGCCGCCACCTTGGTCACCATAACCAAAGCTGGGTGCAACGGAAACCGGATAACAACACTCCTGGTTGTAACCTCCATACATAATTTCATACCTCCGTTTTTGTTTTATTAAAATGTTGACCACTCTGATTTGAAACGGTCCCTACAGCCTATGCAGTATGGTTTAAAGGGTGTAGGCTAGAGCCCAGTAATGATAAATTCATGTTCGGAATATGATTAGTGCAAGTGTCCGTGCATAAACAGAAATTTAAAGAAATATGAAACTTCAAGAACTATCAGAAGGAGCTGTCTATGTTGAAGAGTTTTGGTCCATATGTTATTTTACTTCTTTCATTAGTGATCTTGACCGGTTGTTTTAACGGTTCACCTGAAGAAAAGATCCATAAGATCCTGGAGAAAACTGCTGAAAAGGAAAATAATTTCACCGAGCATCAAGAGCCGCTTAATGATTTGGAGAAAAAGGAAAAAGAAAAGTATGAGAAAATCATTGAACTTGGATTGGATGAGTATGAACAAATCGTCGAGATTTCAGATGAAGCAACCAAGAATATCGACCAACGGGAGGAAATAATAGAAAAGGAACAAAGCAGTATGCAATCCTCAAAAGAACAATTCAATAAGATAGGTGAACAAATCGGGAAAATAGAGGATGAAAAAGTTAAAAAAGAAGCGGCTGACTTGAAAAAGATCATGAGTGAGCGTTATAGCACCTACGACAATTTGTATGATGCCTATCAACAAAGTCTGGCTTATGATCGTGAATTATATGAACTGTTTAAAAAAGAGGATTTGAAAATGGATGAATTACAAGGGCAAATCGAGAAAATCAATACCTCTTATGCAAAAGTTTTGAAGGCGAATGAACAATTTAATGCATTAACGGAAAAATCCAATCAAAAAAAAGAAAGTTTTTATGATAGTTCCGGCATAGAAATGGCTGATTCTACAAAATAATATAATAAAGATGGGCTGTGATCCTCAATCACAGCTCATTTTTTGTGCATCCAGTTCATTTATAGACTAAAAAATTTTAGAATAGTTTTTTTGTCGAAACAAGTGAATGTAAAATTTTCAGTACCTGTACTAAAAAAAAACGTTAATAGAGAATCTAACAGCTGACTGATATGAAAGCGTTTGAGTATTTTTTCGTAATATTATCTTAAAGGCTCAAATGCCTGTAGTTAATGCGGTTTTGGAATCGATGGGATCGACGGAGGATTTGAAATATTATTCGTCGTCATCCCTAAAATGATAAATACGGGAAATTTAATAGTACAGTCGTAAAACGAAAACTAATACAGAGAAGAAGTTTTAGTGTTGGAAATTCTATTAAATCAAAAAAATAAGGAACTCCAAGTGATTGACTTGATGTTAATTCATCTTGTAAACTTAATCTATAAAAGTTCTTGTATCATTTTCCTTGATTTTTTTTATGGTACAGAATAAGATTGAGACATATTAAGCATATCCACGTTTGAGGGATTGGTCTTAAGGGAAAAATAAAAGAATGTATTGTTGAAGAAACTAAAAAGCAAACTATTTTTGCTTTATAGAATAATAATAGCAAACCTTTTTAATGAAAGGATGAGGTGCCAAAATGGCTCAAAAAACTAAACAAGCTAAAATTAATGTTCAAGATCAGCTTAAGAAAGTGGAAGATCAATTTGAAACTTTTCAAATTTTAAATGAAGAGGGAGAAGTCGTTAACGCAGCGGCAATGCCTGATTTAAGTGATGAACAACTGCAAGAATTAATGCGTCGTATGGTTTATACCCGCATCTTGGATCAACGTTCTATATCACTGAACCGCCAAGGAAGATTAGGGTTCTATGCACCGACTGCCGGTCAAGAAGCTTCTCAAATCGCTTCACAGTATGCTTTGGAAAAAGAGGATTTCATTCTTCCTGGATACCGTGATGTGCCGCAAATCGTTTGGCACGGCCTGCCGCTATGGCAAGCATTCCTATTCTCCCGTGGACATTTTAAGGGAAATCAAATTCCTGAAGACGTCAATGTTATTTCGCCTCAAATCATTATCGGCGCTCAATATATCCAAGCTGCCGGAGTGGCTCTTGGATTGAAGAAACGCGGAAAAAAAGCTGTTGCCATCACATATACGGGTGACGGTGGAACATCTCAAGGTGACTTCTATGAGGGTATTAACTTTGCAGGTGCATTTAAAGCGCCAGCTATCTTCATCGTGCAAAATAACCGTTTTGCAATCTCGACTCCTGTTGAATTGCAATCAGCATCAAAAACTTTAGCCCAAAAGGGTGTGGCTGCAGGTATTCCTGGCATCCAGGTTGATGGTATGGATGCATTGGCCGTTTATACAGTTGTTAAAGAAGCACGTGAACGTGCAATTAATGGTGAAGGTCCTACATTGATCGAAACATTAACTTACCGATATGGACCACATACGATGGCTGGGGATGACCCGACACGTTACCGTACTTCCGATATGGATAATGAGTGGGAACTAAAAGATCCATTGGTTCGTTTCCGCAAGTTCTTGGAAAACAAAAAACTTTGGAATGAAGAATTAGAGAACGAAACAATAGAAAAAGCAAAAGACGATATTAAAGAAGCAATCAAAAAGGCTGATGCAGAACCTAAGCAAAAGGTTACAGACCTTATTGAGAACATGTATGAAGAAATGCCTTATAACTTAAAAGAACAATATGAAATTTATAAAGAGAAGGAGTCGAAGTAAGCCATGGCTCAATTGACGATGATTCAAGCAATTACAGAAGCATTACGTACAGAACTTAAAAATGACGAGAATGTACTCGTTTTTGGAGAAGATGTTGGTCTTAATGGGGGAGTTTTCCGTGCAACGGAAAATCTTCAAAAAGAATTCGGTGAAGATCGTGTATTCGATACACCACTTGCTGAATCTGGAATCGGTGGATTAGCGGTTGGTCTTTCTTTACAAGGTTTCCGTCCTGTTCCTGAAATTCAATTCTTCGGGTTTATATATGAAGTAATGGATTCCGTAAGCGGTCAGCTTGCTCGTATGCGCTACCGTTCAGGGGGACGTTACAGTGCGCCGGTTACAATTCGCTCACCTTTTGGAGGCGGAGTGCACACTCCGGAAATGCACGCTGATAGCTTAGAAGGTTTAATGGCTCAGCAACCAGGGTTAAAAGTAGTAATCCCTTCCACTCCTTACGATGCAAAAGGCTTATTGATTTCAGCGATTCGTGATAATGACCCAGTCATTTTCCTTGAGCACATGAAATTGTACCGCTCATTCCGTCAGGAAGTTCCTGAAGAGGAATATACAATTCCATTAGGAAAAGCGGATGTGAAGAGAGAAGGAACGGATTTATCCATTATTACGTATGGTGCGATGGTACAGGAATCCATCAAGGCAGCTGAAGAATTGGCTAAGGATGGTCATTCCGTCGAAGTGGTCGACTTACGGACTGTATCTCCATTGGATATTGATACAATCATTGCTTCTGTAGAAAAAACTGGACGCGCTATCGTTGTTCAAGAAGCCCAAAAGCAAGCTGGTATAGCAGCGAATGTTGTCGCTGAAATTAACGAACGTGCCATTTTGAGCTTGGATGCTCCAGTACTGCGAGTGGCTGCTGCTGATACGGTATTCGCGTTTTCACAAGCTGAAACAGTATGGCTCCCTAATTATAAAGACATTATTGAAACGGCAACTAAAGTCTTGAAGTTTTAACAATCTTAAGTAATGGGAATGAACGTCCTGCTAGTGAAAGTGATTTTGCATTAACGGTAATGCAAGATAAAGGACTTTATTCAATGCACTAAGTATGATTTAATATAGGAGGTTGAACTCAGTGGCATTCCAATTTAGACTCCCTGATATCGGAGAAGGTATACACGAAGGTGAAATAGTGAAATGGTTTGTAAAACCAGGAGATAAGATACAAGAAGATGACGTGCTTTGTGAGGTTCAAAACGATAAGGCCGTTGTTGAAATCCCATCACCAGTGGAAGGTACCGTTGAAGAAATCCTTGTTCAAGAAGGAACGGTTGCCGTTGTTGGCGATGTACTTGTAACATTCGATGCTCCAGGATATGAAGATCTTCAGTTTAAAGGGGATCATGGAGAAGAAGCGAAGGCAGAAGGTGGAAAGGATACGGAGGCCCAGGTTCAAGCAACTGCTGAAGCTGGACAGGAAGTCAAGAAAGAGGCTGCTCCGGTTCAAGAAAATAGTGCAGAAACGGGCGCGGGATCACAACCACAGGTTGAGGCGGATCCTTCACGACGTATTATCGCCATGCCTTCTGTTAGGAAATATGCACGCGAACAAGGGGTAAATATTCGTGAGATTTCTGGTTCTGGAGATAACGGCCGCATCATGAAAGAAGACATCGATGCTTTCAAAAACGGCAAAACGGCTCCACAGCAACCAGCAGCTCAAAGTGAAGCTTCACAACAAAATGATAAGGAAACAACCGAAAAACAAAAAGTTTCGATTCCAGAAGGACAATATCCTGAAACTCGCGAGAAAATGAGCGGTATGAGAAAAGCTATCGCCAAAGCAATGGTTAAATCCAAACAGACTGCTCCACATGTAACATTGATGGATGAAGTCGATGTGACGCTACTAGTTGCTCACCGTAAGAAATTCAAGGAAATTGCTGCAGAAAAAGGAATCAAGCTTACATTCCTACCTTATGTTGTTAAAGCGTTAACAAGTGCATTGCGTGAATTTCCTATGCTTAACACATCATTTGATGATGAGGCTAGTGAGATTATCCATAAACACTATTACAATATCGGAATTGCGGCAGACACAGACAAAGGACTGCTTGTTCCAGTTGTAAAAGATGCAGATCGTAAATCAACTTTTGCCATTTCACAAGAAATTAATGAATTAGCGACGAAAGCTCGTGACGGTAAATTGGCTCCTAACGAAATGAAAGGTGCTTCTTGCTCCATTACGAATATCGGTTCCGCAGGCGGTCAATGGTTCACACCTGTAATCAATCATCCAGAAGTTGCCATTCTAGGGATTGGACGCATTGCCGAAAAAGCAATTGTACGCGACGGGGAAATTATCGCCGCTCCAGTTCTGGCATTATCACTGAGCTTTGATCACCGCATGATTGATGGAGCAACTGCTCAGCATGCATTGAATCATATCAAAAAGTTATTGAACGACCCAGAATTATTGTTAATGGAGGCGTAAACAATGGTAGTAGGAGATTTTCCAATCGAAACAGATACTTTAGTGATCGGTTCAGGCCCAGGGGGATATGTTGCCGCAATTCGCGCAGCACAGCTTGGACAGAAAGTAACGGTCGTTGAAAAAGGAACAATCGGCGGAGTTTGTTTGAATGTAGGCTGTATCCCATCGAAAGCTTTAATCTCGGCGGGACACCGTTTCCATGAAGCTCAGCATTCAGAAGACATGGGTATCTTTGCAGAAAAAGTTACTGTTGATTTTTCTAAAGTACAAGCTTGGAAAGGTACTGTTGTAAAAAAATTAACAGGCGGTGTAAGCAGCCTGTTAAAAGGTAATAATGTTGAGGTTGTAACTGGGGAAGCTTATTTCGTTGATGAAAACAGCATCCGTGTTATGAATGATGACTCAGCCCAAACATATACATTTAAAAACGCAATCATCGCTACTGGTTCATCGCCAATCGAGATTCCGTCATTTAAATATACGAAACGAGTACTTAATTCCACTGGTGCCCTTGCTTTGGAAGAAGTTCCAAGTTCTATCGTGGTAATCGGCGGAGGTTACATTGGTACCGAGCTTGGCGGAGCATTCGCAAGTTTTGGCACTAAAGTGACCATCCTTGAAGGTACGGAAGAAATTCTTTCTGCAGGCTTTGAAAAACAAATGGCAGCTCTTGTTAAACGTAACCTTAAAAACAAGGGTGCTGAAATTGTTACCAAAGCAAATGCTAAAGGCGTGGAAGAAACTGAAACAGGCGTAACCGTTACTTATGAAGTAAAAGGCGAAGAGAAAAAAGTTGAAGCCGATTACGTTTTAGTAACAGTTGGACGTCGTCCTAATACTGCAGAAATCGGCTTAGAACAAGTTGGAATCAAAATGACTGACCGTGGTTTGATTGAAACGGATAAACAATGCCGTACAAGCGTGAAAAACATTTACGCAATCGGTGATATCGTTTCTGGACCTCAGTTAGCTCATAAAGCTTCTTATGAAGGTAAAATTGCAGCTGAAGCCATTGCAGGTCATTCATCTGAAATCGACTATCTTGCCATTCCGGCTGTTGTATTCTCTGAACCGGAACTAGCTTCTGTCGGTTATAATGAAAAAGAAGCGAAGGAAGCTGGAATCGAAGCGCTTGCTTCTAAATTCCCATTCGCTGCAAATGGACGTGCTCTTTCATTAAATAATACGGACGGATTTGTGAAGCTTATCACTCGCAAAGAAGACGGATTGGTTATAGGAGCACAAATTGCAGGACCAAACGCATCTGATATGATTGCAGAACTTGGTTTAGCTATCGAAGCGGGAATGACTGCTGAAGATATCGCGATGACAATCCATGCACATCCAACTTTAGGGGAAATCACTATGGAAGCAGCTGAAGTTGCCCTTGGAACTCCTATTCACATCATTAAGTAATTGATTTTAAAAAAAAGCGTACTGCATTAGGCAGTACGCTTTTTTGTATTGGCAAGAAGATGAAAATGAAGGATTACTCCTAATTCATTATTTTCTTTACACTAGTTAAATGAAAAGGACAAAAAGGGCATAAGCTATAAAAAGGACTTCTAACTTTTTTCCTTGAAAGGGTTTTAAAAAGGTAATAGAGGATAAAAAATAGGATGAGCGATGTTTGCTAAAGGATATTTTTTGCCAATAAAAAGACTATGGCTGATGTATTCATATTAAAATGGGGTGGATCACTTGAAAAATTATCTGGTAATCCTCTTTCAACTAATCGTTTGGAGTGGGTATACATTAGTTGAATGGCTGTCTGTTAATGATCGATTTGTTTTCAAAGTATTCATGTTTCTGGTCTTTTCTTATTTAGCCATTTACATTGGCAAAATGATTTTAAAGTCCAATAAGCGAACCATGCTTGTTACCGTGATAAGCCTATTATGTTATGGGATTTTACAAATCCTTTTGGAAACGTTAGTACCCATTTATTGAATTTTGTTCGTATGGCCAGCAACGACACAAGAAGCAACGGAGGAACCATGATTAACAGAGTATTAGTATTACTTACATCTATATCATTTTTCTTGATGGCTTGTAACGATCACAATCCCAATCAAACCGAAAATGAGAATCAAGAAAGTGTGGAAACGGCAGCAACAGTTCAAGATGAAAGCCAGCCAGAAAAAGATCTGAAAAAAGAAACATCAAAAATAAATCTCGTAGGGAATGTAAAGGCAGAATATCGGGTGAACAAAGATAATTGGTCATTTAAACCCATTGGGGATGCAAATCCGAAAGTTGTGTTGTTAACCTTTGATGATGCACCTGATTAATATTCGCTGGAAATTGCCAAAACCCTTAAGCGACTTGAAGTACCTGCGATTTTTTTCGTGAACGGTCACTTTCTTGAAAAAGATGAAAATAATGCGATGCTAAAAGTAATTCATGATATGGGTTTTTCTATCGGTAATCATACGTATTCCCATGTAAATGTAAAAGAATTGACTGAAAAGGAACAAGAGAGGGAAATCGTTAAATTGAACAATTTGGTTGAAGGCATTATAGGTGAACGCCCTAAGTACTTCAGGGCGCCTTTTGGATTGAAAACCGATCATTCAAAAAAAGTTGCTGAGGAAGAAAACATGTTGGTCATGAATTGGACATATGGATATGACTGGGAAAAAGAGTATCAGGATAAAAAAGCTTTAACTGATATCATGTTGAACAGCTCATATTTAGGAAATGGTGCGAACTTACTGATGCATGACCGGAAATGGACGAGTGAAGCGATAGAGGATATCGTGAAAGGTTTTCAAAAGAAAGGTTATAAGTTCCTTGATACAAAATTAATTGAAACGCCTGCATGAGCTGATTCTCGGCCACAGCAGGTTTTTTATTTCCTTGGATAGTAATACATCACCCGATTATTGAATAGATGGAGCTGTGCCCGTAATTTCTTTGCTAGGAACTTGCACAATTCATTAGCTTTTCCCTTATCACCGAAAGTTGCTGTTTCAGGGAGGGTGAATTGGATATAGGATTGAATCCGCTCTAATCCATTTTCATCCTTAACGACTTCTTGGTCAACGCCTATCAATATCATGTGGTATCGATCCTCTTTGGCTTGGAGATAAATAGCCTTATCTTTCATTCTTTCAGGTACTTTCATTTCATAAGGAAATGCTTTCTTATCATACTCCCAATCCAGTTGCTTTCCTGTTTTTGCTGTAATCATTTGATAATAATTCAGCAATTCTTTCACATCTTCAATGGTTACAGTCGCTTTTACGGACTCGGGAACAAGTTTAATATAGGCATTTTCAGTCATTTGGATCCCCCTTAGATCTTTCGAATGTAAGTATATATTAACATTTTATGGTTGTTTTATATACTAATCTATATGTAATTTGAAAGGCAAAATTCCTTTTTCACCTTGTTTTGCTGAGTAAGGAATGTGGTGGAATTTTAAAAAAAGAGCTCAAAGAGCCGTTCGTTTTTTGAAAATGAACGTTTTCATAATAAGAATTCCAATGATTGGAACCGTTTACTTCCAATCGGCGGTTTCAAAATGAAAGAAATAAATCAATGGAATGAACCTATATTGAATTTAATGGAAAAAAGTATATATGTTATACTTTTTAGCTTGATATAATAAATGTGTTATATTATAATTCATATAAAGCGGTTACATTATGTAATTGATGCATACAATATAGAGGAAGGGGTTGTAAAAATGGGAACTATCGTATGTCAAACTTGCAATAGCACGATTGAACATTTTGAAGATGAAAAAGTAAGTGTACTTTATACACACAATCACAACTGCCAAAGCTGTGATACAGCTGCCTCTGAAAAATAAATGGAAAAAGACTTTTAGATTAATAGAATTGAAGGGTGTTTCAGGGTTGTAACCTGGAGCACCCTTTTTATCGAAGTTAACGAGGGAGAATTCTTCCGTTTCCATCCAAAGCACTTTGCTCAATTACGTTGAATCAATAAAATGGGCAAAAAACCAGAGCAGGTATCTGCTTTGGTTTGATGAAATTCATTCAGTTTTTAATGATGCGCAAATATTTTATCTCTGGATCCTCTGGACCTTGGACAGGTAGGCCTGCCTCGATGTTTTTCCGGATGTAATTGATATTATCTTCAGTAATCAGTTCGCCTGGTATGAAGATCGGGATTCCCGGCGGGTAAACCATGATGAATTCAGCACTGATTTTGCCGACCGATTCCTCGATGGGAACCACTTCGGTCTCTGCATAAAATGCCTCCCTTGGTGATAAAGCAAGTGGCGGTGTATCAGGAAGGAGGACTTCAATTTTTTCATGTTCAGCAGCCATTTCCTTAAACTCATCCGATAAGTCTCGTAGGGCAGCGATCAGCAGGTCCGCTTCTATTTTTGAGTCTCCCGGTGTTATCAGGCAAAGGATATTGTACAAGTCAGAAAGTTCGACTTCGATATTATGCTTTTCACGAAGCCATTTCTCAACGTCGTATCCGGTAATATTCAATTCCTTAATGGAAATGATCAACTTAGTCGGATCATAACTAAATGCTGCCTTACTCTCAAGAATTTCGCTGCCGACACAGTATAGATAAGGAATCTCATTCACGGCCTCACGGATATATCCTGCAAGATTGATGGCCTCATCGATCATTTCCCTGCCTACCGTCGCCAGCTGTCTTCTAGCCGTATCCAGGGAAGCCAGAAGTATATAGGAGGTTGAGGTCGTTGTGAGCATGCTCAAAATGGCTTGTACACGATTTGCTGAAACCAATCCAGTTTTAACATTTAATATGGAACTTCCCGTTAGTGAACCGCCCAGTTTATGAACACTTGTTGCAGCCATATCTGCTCCAGCTTGCATGGCTGACATCGGCAAGTCTTCATGGAAGTGAATATGGACACCATGTGCTTCATCTACAAGAACTGGGATTTCGTGGGAATGAGCAAGTTCGACTATTTTTTGCAAATCAGCCGAAATACCGAAATAGGTGGGATTGATTACAAGCAAACCTTTAGCATCACCATGTTCCCTTAAAGTTTTTTCAACGGCATCGATGGTGATTCCGTGGGAGATGCCCAAGTCTTTGTCTATTTCAGGATTGATGAAAATGGGAACAGCTCCGGAAAATACAATGGCAGACATTACGGATTTATGTACATTCCTCGGAACGATGATTTTGTCCCCAGGTCCGCAGACTGTCATGACCATCGTCATGATCGCTCCACTTGTTCCTTGAACGGAAAAGAATGTATGATCTGCACCAAAAGCTTCAGCGGCAAGATCCTGAGCTTGTTTAATGATACCTTTAGGTTGATGGAGATCATCGAGTGGTGCAATATTGATTAAATCTATGGATAATGCATTTTCTCCAATGAAATTACGGAAATCAGCGTCCATTCCTTTTCCTTTTTTATGACCTGGAATATGAAATTGAACGGGATTTTTTTTTGCATGCTGCAATAAGGCAGTGTATAAGGGTGTTTCATTCTGTGACAATTCTTTGTGGCCCCTTTTCAATATAATAGGTACGAAATATCGGGGAGGGTATACTCCCTTTCTATTAACGATCGTATGTTTCTCCGATTCCATTCAAATGGTCTTGTGGATAGACATAAAACAAATGAATTATAGCACGTCTTATAATAAATGCCTAGCGTGACTTTAATGTCCTGACATAAACAAATTTTAAATGCCTTCGATGTTAAGGGGCTCAATAAAAATATCAGCCGATTATAATTGAGTATATGCCTAGTATTAACTGGATTGACTCAAGAATTCTTCATTTAAAAATATTGAATGCGTGAGTTTAAAAATTGAACGGGTAAGCAATATTTGCCATAATTAAGCTATGTTATATAGATTGCAGCTTAATAAAACAAATCACTAAAAGGAAAAGGGAGATGAGGAGTTTGAAGTGGAATACGCGTGTGACCAATTTGTTAGGGATTCAATACCCAATCGTACAAGGGGGATTGGCTCATTTAGCTTATGCAGAACTGGCTGCGGCAGTTTCGAATGCAGGAGGGCTTGGACAGGTAACGGCCATGTCCTTGGAAAACCAAGAGCAACTGATAGATGAAATTAGAAAAACTAAATCATTGACGGATAAACCCTTCGGTGTGAACTTTGCAATCGGGCAGCATGGAAGGCCTTATGAACACATGCTTGAAGCAGCATTGAAAGAGGATATCGCAGTTGTTTCCGTAACCGGCGGAAACCCTTCGCCATTTCTTGAATACGTCAAAGGTACTCAGGTGAAAAAACTGGTGCTAGTTGCTGCAAGAAAGCAGGCTGTGAAGGCTGAACAGCTTGGTGCAGATGCAGTGATGGTGGTTGGGCAGGAGGGCGGCGGACATTTAGGCCGTGATGATATTGGAACCTCTGTGTTAATTCCTCAAGTTGTGGATTCCGTTAAAATTCCAGTCATCGCCTCGGGGGGGTTTGGCGATGGGCGCGGTTTGATGGCAGCATTGGCACTTGGCGCCGATGGAATCGAGATGGGAACACGATTCATAGCAGTCAAGGAGTGCGTTCATGCGCATGAATTATATAAAAATGCCTTGGTTTCCGGTACAGAAAATGATACCGTTGTCATTAAGAGGTCCATTGGTGCACCAGCCAGGGTAATTGCAAACAACTGGACCGATAAAATCCTTGAAATAGAAAAAGAAAATGGCGGATATGAGCAATTGAAGGATTACATAAGTGGAAAAGCGAACCAGCGTTATATTCACGACGGTGTTGAAAGTGAAGGATATGCCTGGGCTGGACAAGTGATGGGGCTGATTCATGATGTACCATCGACTGCTGAACTATTCAGTCGGATTATCGGCCAAGCGGAAGCAATTCGTTCAAAATGGGCAGACTGAAGATAAATGGACTCCCGGACAACATGAAAAACTATCTAGAAGGAGCGTGTTAGGGTATGGATTATCAATATCCAATGGATCTTGATTGGACTACTGATGAAATAGTAGATGTGATTAAATTTTTTGAAGCGGTAGAAAAGGCTTATGAAAATAAAATACAAAAAGAAGAATTTATGAAAGCATATCGAAGATTCAAGGAAATAGTCCCCGGTAAGGCGGATGAAAAAAAGTATACGGATGAGTTTGAGTCAGCCAGCACCTATTCAGCATATCTCGTTATTAAGAAGGCAAAAGGAATCGAAGACGGAGAATGGATAAAAATGAAAAATTAAAAATTAAAAATATAATTTTTAGAAAACTCCATTGACTTACTGAAAAGATTGTTTTAACATAATAATCAAGAAAAAGATAAAGGCAGTGACGAAGAAGAGTACCTTAATGCTGTTCTGCAGAGAGCCAGTGGTTGCTGAAAACTGGTGAACGAATTTAAGCGAATGGACTTCCGAGCCCCAAACCGAAACGGATTGACGGAGTAGGCTTTGGCGATTATCTCATCGTTAATGGAGATAGGCATGTTAATGCCGTAAAGTGAGCTAATTTAGCTAATTAAGGTGGTACCACGGGTTCCTCGTCCTTTGGATGAGGGCCCTTTTTGCGTTTTTATGAAAATGATAATTAAATCTATGAATAAGAGTAGTAATCTTTTTAGATGCGTCACAGAGAGCCGGAAAAGGTGGAAACCGGTACGATATAAGAAGATGAATGGACTTATGAGTGGTTTCTTGAAATAAGTAGGGAAACTCGGCTGCCACCGTTAAAGGGTATTCGCAAGAAACTTTCATTTCTTGCTTGAGAGGGAAAAATGAAAGTTTTTCCAACTTGAGGTGGCACCGCGGTATACCGTCCTCTGCAGACACATATTTGTGTTTGCAGGGGATTTTTTTATGGGATTTTCAATATAAATACCTTTTAGAGGAAAAGTCAAAAAATATTCAGAGTAACTGGAAAATCCGGCACTCGTCAAAAGGGTCTGCCCTTTTAACAGTTTATATGATCGTATAAGAATCGGGAGGGAATTGAGATGAACAATTTGGATGAAAAAAAAATACTCCGCTTCAAAATGGACACAATTGAAGGGGATATCCACACACCCATTGCCATATTTCAGAAAATGGATGGGGAACAGAAATTTTTATTGGAAAGTTCCAATTCGCATCATGACAACGGGCGCTATTCTTATCTAGGTTCAAACCCATACTTGGAGGTGACATCGCTCGCTAACCAAGTATATGTGAAAGACCCTGAAACAGGTGACCAAATCGTAAAGAACATCAATATCATCGAGTTTCTAAAAAATGAATTGTTAGTTGAGATAGGAGAGGCCCCCGTACATCTTCCGCCATTTAATGGAGGTGCAATCGGCTATATGGGCTATGATATCATTCGGCTATATGAAAATATAGGCTCGGTGCCGCCTGATTCTCTGCAAATGCCTGATGCTCATTTTCTCTTTTATAAAGAATTGTATATATTCGATCATGTTTTGCAAAAAATCCATCTTTTGACTGCGGAAGAAGATAGTGAAAAAAGTTTATTGGGGATGAAGGAAAAAATCAATCAGGCAAGCAAACCGTCAAAGGAAATATCGTCGGAATATTTGGAATTCAAGTCGAATTTCAGTCAGGATGAATTTGAGAAAATGGTTCTTGATGTTAAAGCGGCGATTGTGGCTGGTGAAGTGTTCCAAGTTGTTTTATCACAAAGATTTAAAGCGGACTTCGATGGTGAACCTTTCGATGCCTATCGTCGTCTGCGTTTAGCCAACCCATCACCTTATATGTTTTATATAGAATTTGGTGACTATACCATTCTAGGGTCGTCTCCAGAAAGCTTGATCAGTGTTTCATCAGGAATGGTTCACGTTAATCCCATTGCCGGTACAAGGCCGAGAGGGAAAACGGACGAAGAAGATAAGGGATTGGAAAAAAGCCTGCTGATGGATGAAAAGGAACTTGCTGAGCATAGGATGCTTGTTGATTTAGGAAGAAATGACCTTGGGAGGGTTTGCGAAATTGGTTCAATCCACCTGACCGAGGAAATGGAAATTCAAAGATATCAGCATGTCATGCATATTGCTTCTAAGATTAGCGGAAAGCTTAGGGAAGGATTCACGAGTTTGGATGCGCTGACGGTCTGCCTCCCTGCTGGAACAGTTTCAGGTGCTCCTAAAATCAGGGCGATGGAGCTGATCAATAAACTGGAAAATTGTAAACGCGGGATGTATTCAGGCTCAATAGGATTCATTGGTTATGGAGGGGATCTTGATATGGCATTAGCCATTCGGACGATGATCATTAAAGATGGCAAGGCACATGTACAGGCAGGGGCAGGAATTGTATATGATTCAGATCCAAAAACGGAATATGAAGAAACACAAAATAAAGCACGAGCTCTAATGGAGGTTCACACAAAATGATTTTATTAATTGATAACTATGACTCGTTCACTTACAACCTTTATCAATATTTAGGGGAAGTGGAAAAAGAAATCGTTGTAAAAAGGAATGACGAAATCACCCTTGCTGAAATTAAGGAATTGAATCCCATGGCAATCGTCATTTCCCCGGGACCTGGCCGGCCGGAAGATGCTGGTATCAGTATGGAGATCATTCGTAGCTTTTATGAGAAGGTTCCGCTTTTAGGCATTTGTCTGGGGCATCAGGCCATTGGTGCAGTTTTTGGTGCGAACGTGGTTGGGGCAAAACAAATCATGCACGGGAAAACATCGGTCATCGAGCATGATGGAACAGGTGTATTTGCGAAACAGGACCTACGATTCCCGGTAATGCGTTACCATTCTCTTGTAGTTGAAAGGGCGAGTTTGCCAAATGAGCTGACTGTGACGGCGAGTGCACTTGATGATGGGGAAATCATGGCCCTAAAACATCAAGATTTCCCGCTATACGGGTTACAGTTCCACCCTGAATCAATAGGGACGAAAATCGGCAAGGAATTATTACATCAATTTTATAAGATTGCCGGAACCTTTCAATCAGAGAAGGAACAATCCATTTTATAAATACAAAAAACGACTGGGGGAGTTTAGTGGTGAAGGAGTATTTAGCGAAGTTAGCAGAGCGTCAAACATTGACGGAAGAAGAGATGAGCAGAGCAGCCCAAGCGTTATTTTCTAAAGATATCACCGAAAGCGAGATGGCAGCTTTCATCATAGCCCTTAAATCCAAAGGGGAAACGGCAGGTGAGATAGCAAGCCTTGTCCGAGTCATGAGAAAAGAAGCAAGAAGTGTAAAAACAAGCTCCCTTAATGTAATGGATAATTGCGGAACGGGAGGAGATGGATCACAAAGCTTCAATATAAGTACCGCATCGGCCTTCGTACTGGCTGGGGCAGGTGTCAAGGTTGCCAAACATGGAAACCGTAGCATTTCAAGTAAAACGGGAAGCGCGGATGTATTGGAAGAGCTAGGTGTTAATTTGTACTTGGAGCCTGACATGTTAAAAGAACTGCTGGAGGAAAATGGGATCACATTCTTATTTGCCCCATCCGTCCACCCTAATATTGCACGAATAATGAAAGTAAGAAAAGAATTGAAAATCCCGACAATATTTAACCTTATCGGACCTTTGACAAATCCAGTTCAACTCGACACGCAATTATTGGGAATTAATCGACGCGATATGCTCGAGCTATTTGCGGAAGTCCTGCATAAATTGGGCAGGACACGCGCGATCGTGATAAATGGTGCCGGTTTTATGGATGAAGCAAGCCTGCAGGGTGAAAATTCACTCGTGCTTTTGGAGCAAGGGGATATAACCCAATTTACGCTGCATCCTGAAGAAGTGGATCTGCCGGTTTACGGAAATGATGCCATCCGTGGCGGTGACGCCAAACAAAACGCCGATATTATGCTTCGCCTTCTCAAAGGGGAAAAAGGTGCCTATCGCGATACCGTTTTATTGAATGCTGGATTGGGATTATACGCACATGGTACGGCAGCTACGATCAAAAAAGGAATCTCCATGGCCAAAGAAAGCCTGGATAGCGGATCGGCTCTTACAAAGTTAGAAAATCTAATTGCTTATGGCAATAGAAATAAGGTGGTCATGTAAATGGAAAATATCTTAACGAAAATCATCGAACAGAAAAAGGTGGAAGTCGCAAAATTAAAAGAAAGGGACTTAGATGATTCGGTATTGATCAATATAGTCAGACCATCTCTTGTAGAAAATTTGAAAACGGCAAAATCAATGGCTGTTATTGCGGAAATAAAACGGGCTTCCCCTTCAAAAGGGGACATTAAAATTAATGTGAATCCAATCGAGCAGGCACTTTCATATGAAAGCGGCGGTGCGGCAGCAATATCCGTATTGACGGATGAGATTTTCTTTAAAGGATCTTTTGCAGATTTGAGAACCGTAAGCGAGGCGATACGGATTCCCAGGTTGTGCAAGGATTTCATCATCGATGAAATTCAAATCGATCGTGCCTATCGAGCTGGTGCAACAATCATTCTATTAATTGTGGCTGCACTTTCTAAAGAACGTCTTCATGAATTATATCAATATGCAAAAAATAATGGGCTTGAAGTATTAACGGAAGTCCATGATGAAGCCGAACTGGAACGAGCACTCGAACTAAATGCAGAGCTCATAGGGATTAACAATCGGAATTTAAAGACCTTCAAAGTGGATTTGGCTGTAACGGAACGACTAGCGAAGTTACTTGATCCAAAACGCCATATCATTATCAGTGAAAGTGGAATAAAGACAAAAGAAGACGTTATGCGTGTGAAGGAAGCTGGTGCAAAAGCGGTTTTAGTCGGGGAGACACTGATGACTTCATCAAATCTTCCTTATACGATGGCCGAATTGCAAATGAGTATATAAGGAGATTAATATGTTAGTGAAAATCTGCGGGATAAAGACTTTGGCAGCTGCTCGGACTGCTGTTGAATCCGGGGCAGACTTTATTGGTTTCATTTTTGCCGAGAGTAGCAGAAAAGTCGAGCCGGATATAGTAGGTGAGTTTGGGGCGAATCTACCCGGACATGTTAAAAAAGTCGGAGTGTTTGCCAATCAAACTGAACAAGAAGTGATAAAAAGTGCTGAAATTGCAGGATTGGATTATATTCAGCTTCATGGTAACGAGTCTGCCAGCTTCGCCCGCAGAATGCCCCTGCCGGTGATCAAGGCCTTTGCCATCCAGTCAGAGAAAGACCTTGAAAACCTTCATGAATACCCGGCAGATTATCTATTAGTGGATCTTCCTAAGGGTTCTTCCGGTAAGGGACTAACTTTGGATTGGGAAATGATCCGAAAAGCGGACTTGCCATGGGGGAAGGTGATTCTAGCGGGTGGGTTGACTCCGGAAAATGTCGGAAAAGCGATTAGTGCCGTTTCACCATTCGCAGTTGACGTAGCCAGTGGCGTTGAAACAAACGGATTAAAAGATGTTGTAAAAATAAAAGCATTTATCAATGAGGCAAAATATACAGCCGGAAAAGAGGAATGAATAGATGAATACTTATACACAGCCTGATAAAACTGGACATTTTGGAGCATATGGAGGCCGTTTCGTTCCGGAAACTTTAATGGCGGCTATTACAGAGCTTGAAGAAGTATATGAACAATCTAAAAAAGATCCTGAATTTCAAAAGCAGTTAAGCTATTACCTGAAACAATATATCGGGCGGGAAACACCTCTTTATTTTGCTGAGAACTTAACGAGACTAGCAGGTGGTGCAGATATTTATCTGAAGCGTGAGGACTTGAATCATACTGGAGCCCACAAAATAAATAATACGATCGGTCAGGCTTTGCTGACTCGGAAAATGGGCAAGAAAAAAGTGATTGCCGAAACGGGTGCAGGACAGCATGGGGTTGCAACGGCAACTGTATGTGCTTTGCTGAAGTTGGAATGCATCATCTTTATGGGAGAAGAAGATATCAGGAGACAGAAATTGAATGTGTTCCGGATGGAACTTTTGGGAGCCAAGGTCATATCTGTATCACAGGGAAGCGGGACACTGAAGGATGCAGTGAATGAGGCATTACGATATTGGGTAGCAAATGTGGATGACACCCATTATATAATGGGATCTGTTCTTGGACCTCATCCATTCCCCGTTATTGTACGTGATTTTCAAAGCGTGATAGGGAATGAAACGAAGCGTCAGTATTCGGAGACGGTTCATTCCCTTCCGGATGCAGTAGTCGCATGCATAGGTGGTGGCAGTAATGCAATGGGGATGTTCTATCCCTTCATTGAGGATGAATCCGTAAAATTATATGGAGTGGAAGCGGCAGGTCATGGACTGGAAACACCATTACATGCTTCAAGTTTGACGAAGGGAAAACCTGGGGTGCTCCACGGTGCATTCATGTATGTATTGCAGAACGAAGACGGTCAGATCCAGGAGGCACATTCAATTTCAGCAGGGTTGGATTATCCAGGGGTAGGACCTGAACATAGTTACCTAAAAGATATCAACAGGGTGGAATATACTTCCGTTACCGATGATGAAGCATTGAAAGCCCTTGTGTTGCTTTCAAGGGAGGAAGGGATCATCCCTGCTTTGGAAAGTTCACATGCCATTTCCTTCGGTTTAAAACTTGCTAAAGAAATGGAGAAAGGAACAGGACTGGTGATTTGCCTGTCTGGCCGTGGTGATAAGGATGTAGAAACGGTCCAATCATTAATAGGGGGTAATGAACATGAATAAATTAACAAAAGCGCTTGAAGAGTGTCTAACAAAGCGGGAAAAAGCATTCATTCCTTATATTATGGCAGGTGATGGCGGTCTTGAACGGTTAAAGACTCAGCTTCTTTTCCTTGAAGAAAGTGGGGCAACTGCTGTTGAATTAGGTATACCATTCTCTGACCCTGTCGCTGATGGACCGGTTATCCAACAGGCGGGCATCCGTTCTTTGGAGAATGGAACAACTTTAAAAGATGTCCTGAAAAAAGTTAAGGAAATCCAAGATGATGTTAACATTCCAATTATTTTAATGGGATATTCGAATTCAATCCTTGCATATGGACTTAAAGAGTTTACGGATGATTGTCTTCAAGCAGGCATTTCCGGGTGCATCATCCCCGATCTACCGATTGAGGAAGAAGCCATCTTTTCATCTATCAAAACTGCAGGGATCATGCTTATCCGACTTGTGACACTCACGTCTTCGAAAGACCGTATCACTGAGATCACCGCAGGGGCAGAGGGCTTTATCTACGCAGTTACAGTCAAAGGCATTACAGGTGCCCGTGATGCTTTTGGGGAAGAGCTCGGGGGCTATTTAAAGAAGGTGAAAGAGCTAAGTCCCGTTCCCGTTCTTGCTGGGTTCGGCATATCGACGCCAGAACATGTTCGTGATGCGATGCAATACTGCGATGGAGTCATTGTCGGCAGTAAAATCATCGAATGCTTTGAAACTGGTAAAGAAGAACAAATTAGTGACTTGATACAAGCTAGCAAAGGATTGGTGCGAAAATAAAGGAAAGGAGAGCCTTCAAGGCTCTCCTTTTTCTAACCAGTTTATTGTGCATCCGATAATTCAATCCGAATACGGATCAAATGGCCGAAAGAGAAAAAACGTCATAACCTTCAAGCACGATTATCCAACGAACTTGACGCATTCCAGTGCGAATTCAAAAAGTTTCTTTCCGACTGTCACAATAAACCGTTTTGAAACCACAACTTCGGTATCAATCGAAAAGGCGGAATTCGAAATGAAAAATGAACTCATACGAAACAAGATGTTTAAGGTTGGCAAATTGACGGTCACGGTAAGAAGCAATGAACCAAGTGAAGAAGCGGTTGAAGATTTCAATTCGTGGATAAATAAAAAGGCATATGAAAAAGCGTCCGAACCCGTTCAACAATAGCGGGCGGAACGCTTTTTTTTATTTATACGATAATTTATATAATGGAATAAGAGTTTCAAACGTTTCTTTGGCAACGTTCAAGAATGCGTTTCCGTCCGTCAAGATAGGGTCGTTTGCGGGAATGTGTCGTCCAAGAAGGAATTCAGCTTTCTTGACGTCCCGAAAACGTTCAAGCGATTCTTTCAAGTCAATTTCCTTCATTGATATTGCGTCCTTCTTCATATGATCAAGCGAAACAACGAAATCATTCGGAACGGTCGTTTTGATTTCCTTCATATTCTTCAAGAAATTCTTTGCGATTTGCTCTTTGTTCGGCAATTCGTAAATGAACGCAAGCCATATGAATACATGATCGTCAAATAATCCAATCTGAAAATGCGGGTGTTGTTTGTATCCACGTTTATTCGCCGCTATCGCAAGCCATGTATCTTTCGGGGCGTTCACACTTCTTCGGGCGTGTCTTGCAATATGCAAAAACATTTCGTTCCCAAGATTCAAGGAAAGGTCGTCCGTCAACGTTTGCCCGATCGATTGGAACTTCGGTTGAATCCGTTCTTGAATTGCCTTCATTCTTCCGTCAAGACCTTCTATATTAAATGTGTCAAAATCGTTCTTTGTGAATCCTTCAAATTGCATTACATAAAAACTCCTTCTTCAAGTTTATATTATTTTAGGTAGGGGTAAATAAAAATCAAGCAAGGACGAACTATTGAGTTAGATTTTGCGGACAACCCATGTATCATTAGGAGGGTTAACTGTCCGTCTAGCATGCTTTTCGACGTGAGGGTGCATTTCATCGCCCGTCATCACTGACAGTTGTGGGGAAAAATGTTCTCCAAGAGCTTGAAGTTTGGGCTGGATACGTTCTTTTAAAGCATCCATTCGGGGTTCCAATCCATCAATTTTAAAGACACCAAAATCATCAGCTGTAAAACCTGCAATATTCATTTTCATCTCTCCTACCGTAATATCTGCACATATTGTAGCATAAGTAAAAGTAAAATTTAAAAAATACGATTTGGATTGGTCCTGAAAAAATTCCTTATGGGTTAAAGCACAAATTAGTTGCTATTTGTGGTAGGAAGTCATATGATAAAATAAAATAAATTCAGAAAATTACGTTAATTGATGAAGGGAGAATGTTAATTATGAAACAAGTCATGAACCAAGCATTAAAAGCTAAAGAAGTTGAAAGACATAGAGCTGCAGTGTTAAGAATGGAAATGGACTATGAATTAGCAACCCTTTTTGAAGCAATTGGTGAAGAGAATGACCAAAAGAGGTCACAATGCAAGCAAAGGCTTGAACGCATCCGGTTGGAATTGTTGAAACTGAAAGCCTTGTAAAAAATGATTGGCTGCAGAGATCTTGAAGGAGATTGAATAAAAGAAATGAATCAATTTCAATACAAGGAATTTTATTATAGATGAACGGACACTTATTTTAATAAAAAATATGTGTCCGTTTTTCATTAAATTCCCCAATATATATGAGGCGGAATTTTATTATCAAGCATCGTTGAGTCGGATTCCTTTAATAAGGAAAGGAACCGTTCAAGTAAAGGTAATTTGAAGGGATTCGTGCCGGCTTACCCATGATCGGGAAATCGTATTATGAATTAAACCTTCATTACTGATACGTTTAAAAAAATGGAAAAATTAAGATGTGAAAAACTTGAAGGTAAGCTATATTTGCTTTAATCTTTAGAAGAGGATCATTTTAATGTAGTTTCTGATCATAAAGGACGGGGATATTATAATGGCATCGGTTAAGGAAATGGATACATATGCGAAGTTATGGATGAAAGAGGCGGGTACGAGGCTAAGGGCGTCCTTTACAACCAAGTTGAATATTGAAATGAAAACGAATCCCAATGATTTGGTTACTAATATGGATAAGGGGATAGAAAAGTTTTTTTGTGAAAAAATCGGCGAAGTCTTTCCAGAACACCGGATTTTTGGGGAAGAGGGAATGGGCAATGATATTAAAGACCTAAAAGGAACGGTATGGATCATTGATCCGATTGATGGAACTTTGAATTTCATTCATCAACAGCGGAATTTCGCAATTTCCCTTGGGGTTTATGTGGATGGCATCGGAAAAATTGGCATGATTTATGATGTCGTTAGTGATGAATTATATCATGCGATTAAGGGGCAGGGAGCTTTCATGAATGATCAAAGGCTCCCATCTCTTGAAGAGGCATCGGTAAGCAAAGCGATCGTTTCCATTAATGCAAGCTGGGTAACGGAAAACCGTAGGATTGATCCGAGTCTTCTGGCACCGCTAGTCCGGGATGCAAGAGGGACCCGTTCTTATGGATCGGCAGCATTGGAGCTTGCATTCGTGGCAGCTGGAAGGATTGATGCATACATAACCATGAGACTCATGCCCTGGGACTTTGCCGGAGGAGTTTTACTGGTTGAGGAAGTGGGCGGGGAAGTTAGTAATATCAAAGGTGACAAATTGGATTTTTTAGAGGGTGACTCACTCTTCGTTTCTAAACCTGGGCTGCACAAAGAAATATTCGATAAATACTTATCAGGTACTTCCAGCCATTAGAACCTGGTTAAAGACGGTGGCAAGCCGAAAGGGAATTTCGAAATGTCCATGGCATGACCGAAGTCTTGGTGAAAATGGAATAAAATACTCACTTTGAAATAATTAACAAAAAAACTCGCTGTCTGTCAGCGAGTTTTTTATATTATAACTTCCCTGCTTCACGCAATTTCTTCTTTTGAGTGAAACCGAACCCCATAACTCCGCAAAGAACAACGATTGCAGCCAATATTCCAATCCAGCTTTTTTCAGCAATGAAGATGCCAATGGAGCCAATGCTGGATGTTGCCAATAACGCTAATATTAAGAAATTCCATTTAATATTCATTAATATCACCCCTAATATATCTATTGTACATAATTTCTGTATTTGTTTCTAGTATGTTTGTGATATAATATGTAAGTTAATACTAGTGATACGTTATACACAAACTTTTTTAGGAGTGAATTTTTTGAAATTAAGAGAAAATATTCGTAATATAGCCATCATTGCCCACGTTGACCATGGTAAAACAACTTTAGTGGATCAGTTGCTTAAGCAATCTGGTACATTTCGTGAAAATGAACATGTAGAAGAACGTGCGATGGATTCTAATGCTATTGAAAAAGAACGCGGAATTACGATTCTTGCGAAAAATACAGCAGTTCAATACCAAGATACAAGAATCAATATATTGGATACACCTGGTCATGCCGACTTTGGTGGTGAAGTAGAACGGATCATGAAAATGGTTGATGGTGTTTTACTTGTTGTTGATGCATATGAAGGATGTATGCCGCAAACTCGTTTCGTGTTGAAAAAAGCATTGGAACAAAAAATCACGCCAATCGTTGTCGTGAATAAAATTGATAAAGACTCTGCCCGTCCAAACGAAGTTGTGGACGAAGTAATTGACTTATTCATCGAACTTGGAGCTGAAGAAGAACAATTAGAATTCCCTGTTGTCTTTACTTCAGGTATTGCTGGTACAGCAAGCTTGGATTCAGATCCTACCAAACAAGAAAAAGACATGACCCCATTATTCGAAACAATCGTTGAAACGATCCCTGCACCAATTGATAACACTGATGAACCACTTCAATTCCAAGTGGCTTTACTTGATTACAATGATTATGTAGGTCGTATTGGTGTTGGCCGTGTATTCCGTGGGAAAATGCATGTAGGTCAACAAGTTTCATTAATGAAACTTGATGGATCGGTTAAGCAATTCCGTGTAACGAAAATCTTTGGTTATATTGGCTTGAAAAAAGTTGAAATCCAAGAAGCTGTTGCCGGTGATTTAATTGCTGTTTCTGGTATGGAAGATATTAACGTTGGTGAAACAGTTTGTCCTATTGAACATCCTGATGCCCTTCCAATTCTACGTATCGATGAGCCAACATTACAAATGACTTTCCTTGTAAATAACAGCCCATTCGCAGGCCGTGAAGGTAAATTCGTAACAGCTCGTAAAATTGAAGAGCGTTTGAAAAGCCAATTGCAAACTGATGTTAGCTTAAGAGTTGAAAATACAGATTCTCCAGATGTCTGGGTTGTTTCAGGTCGTGGAGAGCTTCACCTTTCTATCTTAATTGAAAACATGAGACGTGAAGGTTATGAACTGCAAGTTTCTAAACCTGAAGTTATCGTACGTTTGATTGATGGAGTGCGTTGTGAGCCAGTTGAACGTGTTCAAATTGATGTACCTGAAGAGCACACTGGTTCTATCATGGAATCCATGGGAGCTCGTAAAGGCGAATTGTTAGATATGATTAATAGCGGAAGTGGTCAAGTTCGTTTACTATTCACGATCCCAGCTCGTGGACTTATTGGTTATTCTACTGAGTTCTTAACAATTACACGTGGTTATGGTATCATGAACCACTCATTTGACAGCTACCAACCAATGGCCCAAGGTCAAGTCGGTGGAAGACGTCAAGGTGTACTTGTATCAATGGAATCTGGAAAAACTACACAATATGGTACGATGCAAGTAGAAGACCGCGGTGTCATTTTCATTGAGCCAGGTACGGATATTTATGAAGGTATGATTGTCGGAGAACATAACCGTGATAGCGATTTGACTGTTAATATCGTAAAAGCGAAACAAATGACAAATATGCGTTCAGCTAATAAAGACCAAACTTCTTCAATGAAAAAACCAAGAATTATGTCCCTTGAAGAAGCTCTGGAATATTTGAACGATGACGAGTACTGTGAAGTAACTCCGGAATCAATCCGTCTTCGTAAAAAAATTCTTGATAAAAACGAGCGTGAAAGAGCAGCTAAAAGAAAAAAAGTTGCTGTTGAAGAAAAATAAATAGCAAGAGGAGGAGAAAAGATTGGATATCCAAGAGCGATTATCATTTTTTGCAGCATTGTACAGAGTGGATGAAAATCCTGAAGCAGGAATGTGGTATTTATATTTGACGATCTTTGGATTATGCATCCTTGTCTATCAGTTAGGTTTTGCCAAAAAGTTACCTTTGCTAAAAAATGTGGTCATTTATGCGGTAATGGCACTTGGATGTACCCTTCTTTCTTTCTTTGCGGTGTTTCTTCCCATGGGGGAAGCATTAATCATCGCTTCACTTGTTCTTGGAATTTATAGATTCCGTCTTCACAATTCGAGAAAAGAAGAACAGGCTTAAGATGATGAAATCATTACAGGATGCTTTATACAATTGGTTGACAATCAAAGTTGTCTGTGATGCAAGGCCTGATGATACAGCTGCACGCGATACAGAAATGTTTTTCATGCAGATGTTGAAAGATGATCATCAGGTAATCATCGATTCGGTTTCAAAAACAGAACCTTTTTATTTCGTCGAGTATCTAATGGGAGATGAAATGAAAAAACAACGTTTTCCGATTGAATTGATTGATATCATGTTAGACCAAATTCAGCTTGAGCCTGATAAGTATAAAAATATCGAGTGATGATAAAAAGAACCGTGCGATATCCGCACGGTTCTTTTTATATTGCTTTAGGGAGGAACAGTCCGTAAAAAAGGTGTAATAGTGACCACAAAAAGAAAGCTGTCAAATCAGAAGGAAGGACAACTTCTGTTTTAGACAGCGCCGATAATGGAAAGTAAAGCATGATGGCAGGAATTATCGTGAAAAAGGCAAGTGTATATTTGTTCCATTCCCTGAAAATTTTCAAAGGATAAAGGATATAAACGTAACTAAACGTAATTGCCAGTGAGAAAAGAAGATGGAAAAAGAACAACGATGCCTCATTCCAAGAAACAGCTTTGATTACAGGAAGGAAATCCACATTCAATAAAAGCTTGTACACTTGTTTATCAGAAAACATTTCGACCCACTTCATTGTCAATCCAAGCATGATTCCATTGGTGAGGCCAATCAGGGAAACTTTATAAAATATTCTACCATTCATCTTCATTTTTGATTGTCCGGTAAAGACGGAAGTTTCCGGTTGCAATCCGTTCGTTCGTACGCTCTTCTATGCGTTGATTACATGTATTGCACATATAGGTATGTATAGGACGGTTGCGAAGTTTCTTAGCTTCTGGGCTATCGTCGGGGATCGATTCAATTTGATCGCATATTACACATTTAACCTTCATATTATTTGAACCTCACTTCAATTTGAATATGCTTTTAAGTATACCAATATTTTTATGGTAAAACGAGGATAAAGTGAAACTAACAATTGAACGTTAACACTATCGGGTTCATGGCGGGTATAGAGAAAAACCCGAAGATTCACTTCGGGTTGCTAAAAATTCATTCTTTATAGTGATTGGATTGATCATTTTGCTCTTCATCAAGTTCTTTTCTTTCCGTTTTATCATCAAGTTTATTTTTTTCCCTTTCAATGGCCTTTGATGGCGTTGGGGTTAAAATATCACCAGGTACCTCAGGAATGACTCGACTTGTGATGTCAGCCAGTTCATTCAGTATCCCTGTTACAGGTTTACCGTCTTTAATATCCTTGGCTACCTCCCTGATCCGTTCATTTAAATCCGGGTCAGCGACGACGATGGCATTTGCACCGTTAGGATCGTGTTTTAAAGTTTCTCCAACTGAGTACTTAATTGTTCCTACCTGTGAACGCTCAATATCTTGGTCAATATCTATTCCGACTATGGCGTATTTGCCAAGTACGACTGCGGTGGCATCGTTAACCTCCGGAATGGAATTAGCCAAACCTGTGAGTCTTGAAGCTGTTTGCTGACCTGTAGTTCTGTCTGCTTCCTTAATGGTCGAGTTATTGACTTTCGTTATATTGTTCTTACCATTATTTTCAGACGCTTCATTATTATTATCCATTGTGCAACCTGTCATCAATAGAACAGCAGCGATTGACAAAACGATTTTTTGCAATGTACAACCTCCTTAATGTTTTTCATTAGTTACAGCCTGTCCACACCGACTAAGTCTGATGCATATAAGTATAAAATGCAGCGCATCATGGTGTACTCCATGTTGGGTATAGCATTCTTAGCTGGAAGTTTTCTTTATAGTCTGTAAATGTTCTTCTATCTTTATGCAAAGGAACATATATTTTATCAACAGTCTCGTCCGCTACATAACTGCTGAGTGTAGTAAATGGTAAGGCATATCCTAAAGAGCAGGCAGGAGGCGTCATATTGGGGAAAAAAATCTATGTTTTAGATACGAATGTCCTGTTGCAGGATCCGTATTCGATTTATTCATTCGAAGATAATGAAGTTGTCATTCCGGCAGTCGTATTAGAAGAATTGGATTCGAAGAAAAGGTATATGGATGAAATTGGAAGGAATGCCAGGCAAGTATCGAAATTGATCGACAACTTTCGGGAAAAAGGGAAGCTTCATCAAAGCATTCCGCTTCATAATGGAGGCAGCTTACGGATTGAACTTAATCACCGTTCATTTCATAAGCTTCAGGAAATTTTTGTGGAGAAAACGAACGATAACAGGATATTGGCAGTCGCAAAAAATTTATCTTTGGAAGAAGAGACGAAGGAAGATGGAAAAACGGTCATTTTGGTTAGTAAAGATACACTCGTCAGGGTTAAAGCTGATGCAATCGGTCTTGAGGCAGAGGACTTTTTAAATGATCGTGTCGTAGAAATGGATCATATATACGCTGGGCATAAAGAAGTGTTTGTATCGATTGATAATCTTAATAAGTTTTACGAAAAAAGTTTTTTGGGACTTGAAGAACTGACAAAAGACTCATATTATCCAAATCAATTCCTGTTGATGAAGGACACGCTGGGCAGTTCAGCTTCTGCGATTGGGATTGTGGATGAGAACTGCAGGTTCGTTAAGAAATTGATGTACGAAGGGGAACATATTTGGGGAATTAAACCGAGAAACGTCCAGCAGACGATGGCACTTGATTTGTTGCTTCGTTCGGATATTCAGCTTGTGACACTTATTGGTAAGGCAGGGACAGGTAAGACTTTATTGGCTTTGGCAACAGGATTAATGCAAACTGAAGATTTGTCACAATATAAGAAACTTCTGGTTGCCAGGCCCATTGTGCCGGTTGGTAAAGATATTGGTTATCTGCCAGGGGAAAAAGAAGAAAAATTAAGACCATGGATGCAGCCTATATTTGATAATCTCCAATTTTTGTTCAATACGAAAAAACCTGGGGAATTGGATGCCATCTTAGCAGGCATGAGTTCGATCGAAGTGGAAGCCCTGACCTATATCAGGGGAAGGAGCATCCCAGATCAGTTCATCATCATCGATGAAGCGCAAAATTTAACAAAACATGAGGTTAAGACCATATTGACGAGAGTCGGGGAGCGGAGCAAAATTGTATTAATGGGAGATCCGGAGCAAATAGATCATCCTTATTTAGATGAATATAATAATGGCTTGACCTATGTGGTGGAAAAATTCAAGACCGAGCGTATTGCCGGCCATGTTAAGTTGATAAAAGGGGAAAGATCTGGATTGGCCCAACTCGCTGCTACGCTTTTATAATACAATCGGCAAGGGATGACCCTTGCCGATTGCTATAAAGTTCTATGAACTAAGTCTTATTTAACAGTGAAAGACCTTACATTTTTTATCGGATCATTGATGTTGGAAGCATCACCGAAGTAAATTTCCATGGGGCCGCCCTCGGATACTTTAAGCGGCTTTCCATCCTTGGAAAAGCCCAGGAAAAATTCAAGTGCCGCTTCCAACGGGAATGTAAGTTCCTTATCATCGGTTGTGACGATCACTTCCGTTACCCCGCTTTCAGGTTCGGCATTTCTTAAAAAAGGTTCAAAAGGAATGCCGAAAGTCCCTTCGAGCAATCTTTGCTTCTCGAACTTTCGTTCCGTTTTTAATGTGGGTGGCATGGTTGCGCCTTCCTGTATTTCTTTTTGCCAATGTTTGGAGGCGGCAATCGTATATTCTTCTAATTCATTGACTTGGACTCTTTCAGCGTGGAAATATGTATCGATTTCAACTTTACGGTCATCAAAAATCCATACTCCAGGATCTAGTGTAATTGGATATTTCACTTTTCCGTTAATAAATACGATGGGTTCCAAATATCTCATTCCTTTCTGTTGCTCTTTAATAATTATAATCAATTATAATTGAAATGTCACATCTTCAAGAAGGTGAACAATTTTAATGGCTGGTATAATCAGTAGAGAGGTGATTGTGTTATCTCAAGGGCAAATTGTTTGTCAATGTCCTTGCTTTTTCACAAAACAAAAGGTAGAATTTAAAGATAAGATTTAATCGCTCTGAGCGGGGGGATTTAACATGGCATCTGATATGCTTGTCAATCATCGAGAAAAAGCTTATGCTTTATTAAAAGCAGATGCTGACAAGATTCTAAAACTGATAAAAGTTCAAATGGAAAATCTCACTATGCCTCAATGTCCTTTATATGAAGAGGTACTTGATACACAAATGTTCGGCCTATCACGAGAAATTGATTTTGCCGTACGCTTGGGCTTGGTAGAGGAAACCGAGGGCAAATCCCTTTTGGAAACCCTTGAACAGGAATTGTCAGTTTTGCATGAAGCATCATTAAAAAAATAATAAATAAAACATACTAACTCAAACAAATCTCGATGATTGTTTGAGTTTTTTATTTATATAAATCATTTGTCAATAGTGTTATACTATATTCAAATGTGACATACTAATTGAACGTGCAGAAGCTCAATGGAGTTTTTTCATTTTCGAATTTTCAATGGAAAATCCCTTAAAATCTAGCATTTTAAGGACTGGTGGGAAATATGCCTTGCTGAATTAACATTGGATTCGTTAGGAGGAAAAAAGTGCGAATTCCTTGTTTTTACATGGGAATATACTTAATTTTTTATTTTTTTATTGTATTCAGTTTATTTTAGTATTATGGTTATATTAAATGTATGTTAAATCCAACTGTTTACTTTTTGATAATATATTATAATAACTAAATTTTCTTTTGCTAATGGTTAAGGATTCTTTTTTTTGTATTTATGGTAGGTAAAAAACGAAAACATGAAAATATATCGAAATAATTACATCAGCAATAAAAAGAGCCTTATCAGGTCGGTCTCCTTATTCTGGGGAAATAAACTTATGAATAAAAAGTGGTGAATCTATCACGCTTTTTTTCTATATATTCAATAAAAATACATATTGATTAGGGTGGTAGCAATGGGGAAACGTATAGAAAAAGTACTTGCGGCAAATCGTGGAGAAATAGCGATACGGATTTTTCGGGCATGCACGGAATTAGATATTCATACAGTTGCAATCTATTCAAAGGAAGATTATGGTTCTTATCACCGATATAAAGCGGATGAGGCATATTTGGTCGGGGAAGGCAAAAAACCGATTGATGCATACCTGGATATTGAAGGCATAATAGCGATTGCCAAAATGAGCGGAGTCGATGCGATTCATCCCGGTTATGGTTTCCTTTCTGAAAATATTGATTTTGCGAAACGTTGTGAGGAAGAAGGAATCATCTTCATCGGACCAGAATCCAGACACCTAGATATGTTTGGTGACAAAGTGAAAGCTAGAACCCAAGCTGAACTAGCTAATATCCCGGTCATCCCTGGTAGCGAGGGACCGGTGACCAGTGTTGAAGAAGTCAGGGAATTTGGTGAAAAATACGGTTTTCCAATTATTATAAAAGCATCTTTAGGCGGCGGCGGCCGTGGAATGCGAATTGTCGGAAAAACCGAAGAAGTTGAAGAGGCTTATGATCGCGCAAAATCAGAAGCTAAAGCGGCTTTTGGCAATGATGAAGTCTATGTGGAGAGATTCATACAAAATCCAAAGCATATCGAAGTTCAGATATTGGCTGATACTCATGGGAATATCGTCCATCTATACGAACGTGACTGTTCCGTTCAGAGACGGCATCAAAAAGTTGTGGAAGTGGCACCTTCCGTTTCCCTTTCAGAAGATTTAAGGGAAAGAATTTGTGAGGCAGCAGTCAAGTTGGCGAAAAATATTGATTATGTAAATGCTGGAACGGTCGAGTTCCTGGTGGCAAATGGAGAATTTTACTTTATTGAAGTCAATCCACGGGTGCAGGTTGAGCATACCATTACTGAAATGATTACAGGCATTGATATCGTTCAATCTCAAATCATGATAGCCGAAGGGCATGAGCTACATGGCAAAAAGATCGGGATTCCCGAACAAGCAGGAATTAAGACGCATGGATATGCGATTCAATCACGGGTGACGACTGAGGACCCATTGAATAATTTCATGCCTGATACCGGGAAAATGATGGTATACCGTTCCGGTGGAGGATTTGGTGTCCGTCTGGACGCTGGGAATGGGTTCCAAGGTGCGGTTATCACACCGTATTATGATTCCCTTCTCGTTAAACTTTCTACTCATGCGCTTTCATTTGAGCAGGCAGCTTCTAAAATGGTTCGTAACCTTAAGGAATTCAGGATTCGAGGAATTAAAACAAATATCCCCTTCCTTGAAAATGTTGTTAAACATGAGAATTTCATAAATGGGGAATACGATACATCATTCATTGATTCAACACCGGAATTATTTAGCTTCCCAATCAGAAAAGACCGTGGGACAAAAATGCTTTCATATATCGGAAATGTAACCGTGAATGGTTTCCCGGGAGTCGAGAAAAAGAAAAAACCTGTTTTCGATCCAGCTCCAATTCCTAATGTTGGTGGCCTGCCGCTTATCTCGGGTACAAAAAATATACTTGAACAGCAAGGTGCAGAAGGACTGGTCAATTGGATTAAAGAACAGAAAGAAGTATTGATCACAGATACGACTTTCCGTGATGCACATCAATCTTTACTTGCGACGAGAATTAGATCGAAAGATATCCTTGATATCGCTGAACCTACAGCAAAACTCCTTCCTGATTTATTTTCAATGGAAATGTGGGGCGGGGCAACTTTCGATGTGGCTTATCGTTTCTTGAAAGAAGATCCATGGGACAGGCTGTTAAGTTTCAGGAAAAAAGCACCGAATGTCCTTTTACAAATGCTATTAAGGGCTTCAAATGCAGTTGGTTATAAAAATTACCCTGATAATGTCATTCGTGAATTCGTAGAAAAATCAGCGGATGCCGGCATTGATGTTTTCCGGATCTTCGATAGTTTAAACTGGGTTAAAGGGATGGAAGTGGCTATAGATTCAGTCCGTCAATCCGGGAAAATTGCGGAAGCGGCCATTTGTTATACCGGGGATTTGAATGATCCGTCACGCAGCAAATATAATATCGAATACTATAAAAAAATGGCGGTGGAATTAGAACATGCCGGTGCCCATATTTTAGCGATCAAGGATATGGCTGGCCTCTTGAAACCGGATGCTGCTTACCGTCTTGTGTCAGAACTGAAAGCAACGACGTCCCTTCCGATCCATCTCCATACTCATGATACAAGTGGAAATGGGATTTACATGTATTCAAAAGCGATTGAAGCTGGTGTGGATATCGTTGATACGGCGATTGGGTCTTTAGCTGGCCTGACTTCACAGCCAAGTGTACAAACACTTCATTATGCACTGGAGGGGTCAAGCAGACAACCTAAATTGGAAGTCGATTCACTAGAGCGTTTAGGAGAATACTGGGGAGAGGTCAGGAAATTCTATCATGACTTCGAAAGTGGCATGAACGCTCCTCATACCGAAGTTTACAAACACGAGATGCCTGGCGGTCAATATAGTAATCTACAGCAGCAAGCTAAAGCTGTGGGGCTGGGAGACCGCTGGCATGAAGTGAAAGAAATGTACCAGCGCGTCAATGCGATGTTCGGTGATATCGTAAAAGTGACGCCTTCATCCAAAGTCGTTGGGGACATGGCTTTATTCATGGTGCAAAATAACCTGTCTGAAGAAGATGTCCTGACAAAAGGAAAAACCATCGATTTTCCTGATTCAGTCATAGAGTTATTCGAAGGCTATCTGGGTCAGCCAGTTGGTGGATTCCCGAAAGAGCTTCAGGAAGTTATTCTGAAAGGGAAAAAACCTATAACGGTAAGACCGGGTGAATTATTGGAAGAAGTGGACTTTGCTGCTCTTAAAGAAGAATTATTCAAGGAATTGGGACGGCCTGTCACTGATTTCGATGTGCTTGCATATGCCCTATATCCAAAAGTATTCTTGGATTACAATAAAACAATTGAGCTGTTTGGAGATGTTTCCAACCTTGATACCGCGACTTTCTTATATGGCATGAGGCTAGGTGAAGAAATCGAAGTTGAAATTGAAAAGGGAAAAACGCTCATCGTTAAACTAGTTTCAATCGGCCAACCTTTGGCTGATGGAACACGGGTTGTGTATTTTGAGTTGAATGGTCAATCACGTGAAGTGATCATCAAGGATGAAAACATTAAATCTTCCGTTATATCAAAAATGAAAGCTGATCCTAAAAATAAAGAACAAATCGGTGCGACAATGCCAGGTACGGTTATTCGTGTAGTCGTCGAGAAAGGCGATCAGGTCAAACAGGGTGATCACCTGATCATAACGGAAGCGATGAAAATGGAAACTACCGTACAAGCGCCATTCTCCGGGACCATTAAAGACATCTATGTAAATGATGGAGAAGCGATCAGTACTGGTGATTTATTGATTGAAATAACTAAGTAATATCGCTGACTGTGGCCTTGTGAACGATTTGGGGTATGTTGGGTATGCTTGAGGTTTCAAGCTGCCCTGTAGCCTCTTTTAGGCGATGTACGGTCATTGATTTTCTCCTTAAGGTAAAACAAAAACCACCATCTCCAGAATGGTGGTTTTTGTTTTACCTTATTATCTTATTTGCTTGAACAATCAGACATTAACGGGCGGGTATCGTTGGTGTTATATCATGTTCATCCTGTCCTTTGACTGTGTGGGCAGAGTTCCCTTTTTGCTTGGCTAGGGCATTTTTTTTACTTCTTGATGTCAGTAGCATCAAATAACTCAGTACACCAAAAAAGCAGGCAATGAATAAAGCGTGTGCCAATGCGATATACAAGTTCTGCCTAGAGAAAATTATAAAGGCTCCAGCGATAACCTGTAAAAAAACGAGAATGAATGCAGCAATCCAACCGCCATATAACACTTTTTGATTCTTGTAATATTTTTTTGCAATATAAGCAACGTATGATACCCAAATGAAAATAGCGCCAGCCATTGCACGGTGCCCCATCTGCACCCATTCATAAAGGTTGGAGGGAAGCGCAAGGCTATCATTTACACATAAAGGCCAATCCTTACAGATTAGACTGGATTCTGTATGCCTTACAAGAGCACCCGTATATACGACTACCAGACAAAAAATCAATACGCCAATAATATGGAATTTCATTCGTTTGTCAACTATGAGTTTCTCGGCTTCGAACTTCTTGTCGACTTCAAAAATCAATAGTGTCAGTAAAAAGACGGAAGCAAAGGAAATGAGTGATATCCCAAAATGAAGGGCCAGGACGAAATCGGATTGTGACCAAAGAACGGCAGCGGCTCCAATCAACCCCTGTAGTAACAGAAAACCAAAAGAAAGGACGGATAAGAAACGTGCTTCACGGATATGGCCGATTTTTCGCCAAGACATATACGATAAAATTAAAACCAAGAATCCTCCAGCACCTGAAACGAGTCGATGGGAAAGCTCAATGACCAATTCAAACGTGATTTTGTCCGGAATCAATTGGCCGTTGCATAATGGCCAGGACCTTCCGCATCCCATGCCGGAATCCGTCTTCGTGACTAAAGCTCCACCCAGTAAGATGAAAAGCATTACAATCGTAGTTAAAACAGCAAACCATTTAAGAGACGATTTCACTAGTAGTCCCACCTTTTTCTCTGTAGCAAATTAGGGTTGTTCCATAAAATTAATAATAGCATAGGATTTTTCATAAATATTTGTCGAACTTCCTCGATATTACACAAAATAGAATGATTTTACAAGTTCAGTTAATATTATAGCTATTAATTAAAATGCCTGAAATAGTTGAAAGTTACAAGAGACTTTGATAGAAATAAAGGGAGTGTAAACCTTCAAGTAGGAGCAAAATAGAGATAGAGCCTGGGGGATGATGATAAAAGCTTACTATTCATGTTCTTGATGGACATCCATCTTACAACTGCAGTGAAATTTTTGAGACACAAATTGGTCAAAAATATCCGAAAAATTTTCACAAAAGCTTCCAAAAATGTGTTTTAATATATTGAAGAAATGATTTTACTAAATTTTACTGTTATTAAGCATGATATTAAGAATGATAGCTCTTTATGGATTCCATTGGCCACGGTCATTGGTAAATAATTTACTTTTTGTTTACGCTTCCTTGGTTACAAATATCAAAAAGTATGAAATAATGTTCTATAGCATTTGTAAGTATTTTTTCTGCATTTGCGTCTGTGCTGAATGATTTAAAGGAGGAAAACAAATGTCAGAAACAAGGGGTTTGTCAGAAGCTGTCATGAAGGACAGTAAAGCCGCCCTTCAATCAGATATACCGGAAACAACAGCTTGGAAGGATTTTCTCGCACTTATAAAAGTGGGGATTGTCAATTCAAATATAATTACAGCTTTTACCGGCGTATGGTTAGCCCTTCATTTTTCGGGGCTTAGCTTCTTAAGTAATCTTGATGTAGTGTTTTATACACTTGCAGGTTCGGCGCTCATCATGGCGGGATCTTGCAGTTTCAATAATTATTATGATCGTGACATCGATCATTTAATGGAAAGAACGAAAAATCGTCCAACGGTAACTGGGAAAGTACAGCCTTCAAAGGTATTGGCGTTAAGTTTTGGCTTAATTGCTGCAGGGCTGATTTTACTTGCGTTGACTAATATGACAACGGCCATACTTGGTGCATTTGGCGTCTTCGCCTATGTTGTTTTATATACCATGGTTTTTAAACGGAGATTTGTCTCGAATACGATTATAGGCAGTATATCCGGAGCGGTACCTCCACTTATCGGGTGGGCTGCCGTCGACCCGGGCCTAGATAAGATTGCTTGGGTCCTGTTCGCGATCATGTTCTTATGGCAGCCTCCTCATTTTTATGCACTTGCAATGAGGCGTGTCGAAGAATATCGTGCAGCGGGTGTACCCATGCTTCCGGTTGTAAAAGGGTTCAAGGCTGCAAAAAGATCGATTATGTTATGGATCGTCTGTTTAATGTTCGTTCCTTTCTTTTTAACTCCATTAGGAACTCCGCTGGTTATTCTTGCTGCATTATTGAGCACAGGTTGGCTTATTTTAGGAATAAATGGGTATAAAAAGAAAGATGATGTTAAATGGGCAACATCCATGTTTGTATATTCTTTAAATTATATGACCATTTTATTTGTAGCGATGGTTATTGTCACACTCATCTAGTTTTGGTTAATATAAGCTGGCGGCCTGTTCGTTTTACAGGCTCCAGCTTACAAATAAATAATGCACTGACCGCCATTCATACATATTAACGGAAAACTCCTCAACAGGGTCATTCATAAGAGCGGTTACATGAATCATCTTAATAATTCCTTAGATTAGGGATTCTTTCTTTTTAGAAATTGACATAGAGAGAATATTCGCAATTGCGCCCATTTTTATTTTTGTGAGAAAATTTTGACGAAAGAGGGGTTTCTGAAGCTATGAAAAAAAGGCTGCACAAATGGCGCCTAATTGCTCTGCTGGGTATTGTAGGACTTGTCCTTTCGGGCTGCGGCGAACCATTTCTATCCGCGCTGAAGCCAGCTGGCGATGTTGCGCAATCTCAGTATGACTTACTGATATTGAGTACACTGATCATGGTACTGGTTATTATTGTTGTGATTATTTTGTTCGTTGTAGTTTTACTACGCTTCCGTCGGAAGAAAGGCGACGAAACAATACCGAAACAAATTGAAGGAAGTCATAAACTCGAAATTATCTGGACTGTTATTCCTATCCTTCTTTTAATTGTTCTGGCTGTTCCAACCGTCGTCACGACTTTCGACTTAGCTGACACAAAGGCAATGGATAAGAAAGATAAGGATGGAAAAACGAAGGATGCACTTGTCGTGAATGTTAGGGCGAACCTTTATTGGTGGGAGTTTGAATATCCGGACCTTGGCGTTGTCACAAGTCAGGATTTGGTTGTGCCGACCGATCAAAAAGTGTATTTCAATCTAACTGCTTCAGATGTTAAGCATTCATTCTGGATACCGTCTGCCGGTGGAAAGATGGATACAAATACAGAAGGGGTCAATCAGTTTTTCTTAGAATTCGACAGTGAAAAGGCGGAAGATTCGAACAACTTATTCTACGGGAAATGTGCTGAACTTTGCGGTCCTTCCCATGCCTTGATGGATTTTAAGGTCGTAACGAAGTCTAAAAGCGACTTTGAAGCTTGGACTAAAGATATGAAAGCGGCGAAAGAACCTGTCGTGGAAGGTGATCTAGCCAAACAGGGTGAAGATGTCTTTAATCAAAGTTGTATAGGTTGTCATGCGGTGACACCAAATGACAGCAGGCCTGAGGCTGCTCGTCAGGCACCGAATCTGGCTACATTCGGTGAACGTCAAAAAATAGCTGGCGTTTTGGAACATACGGAAGAAAATGTGAAAAATTGGATCAAGGATCCTGAGAAGTATAAACCGGGTAACACGATGACCGGTACTTACGGAGAACTTTCAGATTCAGATATTAATGCACTGGCAGCTTATCTTTTAGAGCTTAAGGTGGAAGAAAAATAGAACATTGATTAAGGAGGTTAAATCGTGAGTACGTACGCTAATAAAAAAGGATTTGGCGCTACGATTTGGGATTATCTGACGACGGTAGACCATAAGAAAATCGCCATTTTATATCTTATCTCTGGCGGGTTATTCTTTGTAATCGGCGGTTTGGAAGCGATGTTTATCCGTATCCAGCTTGCAATCCCAAATAATGACTTCGTAAGTGCCGGATTTTATAATGAAATTTTGACCATGCACGGTACGACAATGATATTTCTGGCCGCCATGCCATTAGTATTTGCTGTAATGAATGCTGTTGTACCCTTACAGATAGGGGCTCGTGATGTTGCGTTCCCATTTTTGAACTCGCTAGGTTTTTGGTTATTTTTCTTTGGAGGAATCTTTTTGAATCTTTCATGGTTTTTAGGGGGGGCTCCCGATGCAGGCTGGACATCATATGCATCACTTTCCCTTCACTCCGAAGGCCATGGCATTGATTTTTACGTCCTCGGACTACAGATATCAGGTTTGGGAACATTAATTGCAGGGATCAATTTCCTTGTAACGATTATTAATATGCGTACGCCTGGAATGACTTATATGCGTATGCCGCTGTTTACATGGTCAACTTTCGTTGTTTCCGCATTGATATTATTCGCTTTTCCTCCGCTTACCGTGGGATTGGTGTTAATGATGTTCGATCGGATGTTTGGCTCGAATTTCTTTGATGTAGCAGCTGGGGGGAATACGATTATTTGGGAGCATTTATTCTGGATATTCGGTCACCCGGAAGTTTATATCCTGATTCTTCCTGCATTCGGTATTTTTTCGGAAATTTTCGCTACATTTTCCAGAAAAAGATTATTTGGTTATTCATCGATGGTATTTGCAACCGTTTTAATCGGGTTCTTGGGTTTCATGGTTTGGGCCCATCATATGTTTACCACTGGCCTGGGTCCAATCGCAAATGCAATCTTTGCTGTGGCTACCATGGCAATCGCAGTACCAACAGGTATTAAGATATTCAACTGGATTTTTACGATGTGGGGAGGAAGCGTCAAGTTCACGGTTCCGATGCTTTATGCAGTTGCCTTTATACCTACATTTACCATGGGGGGCGTAACAGGTATCATGCTCGCATCAGCACCTGCTGATTATCAATACCATGATAGTTATTTCGTTGTTGCCCATTTCCACTATGTAATTGTCGGTGGGGTTGTATTAGGTTTACTGGCTGGAATCAATTTCTATTGGCCGAAGATGTTTGGAACTATGTTAAGTGAAAAATTGGGACAAATCACATTTTGGACGTTCCTTATTGGTTTCCATTTAACATTTTTCATTCAACATTTCTTAGGGTTAATGGGGATGCCTCGTCGCGTATTTACATTCTTGGACGATCAAGGACTCAATACAGGTAATATGATTAGTACAGTTGGAGCCTTCTTAATGGCATTTGGGGTCTTGGTTATGGTCATCAATATAATCATTACATCCGTGAAAAATGAAAAAGTCGGCAATGATCCATGGGGAGATGGACGTACGCTGGAATGGGCCATTCCATCACCACCGCCGTTTTATAATTTCAAACAACTTCCGCTTGTCCGTGGATTAGATCCTTACTGGGTTGAAAAAATGGAAGGGAAAACGGAAATGACTCCTGCAGAACCACTAGGGGATATCCATATGCCAAATTCATCTATACTTCCTTTAACGATTGCTCTCGGTTTATTTGTAGCCGCATTCGGTGCTTTATATAATATGGATGATAAGACATGGACCCTGCCTATAATAATTGTTGGACTTTTGATAACGTTTGGTTCAATGTTTATCCGTTCCGTCAAAGACGATCATGGATTCCATATTCATAAAGAAGACCTTATGGACGATAAAGACAAGGGAGGTAAGGCATAATGCAATCAGATGAAAGATTCACGGATGCCACTTGGCCTGCTTCTCCCGAGAAAGCGACTTTAGAAGGTAAAAATAAGTATTTGGGATTCTGGTTGTTTCTTGGTGGAGAGACGGTATTATTCGCCTCACTATTTGCAACATACCTTGCATTGAAGGATAAGGTTCCAAATGGTGATGCAGCCCTGGCAAAAGATTTATTCGAATTACCACTTACTTTTGTAGCAACCATGCTGTTATTGACCAGTTCATTGACTAGTGTGTATGCAATGTATCATATGAAAAATAACCACTTTAAACAAATGCAGGCTTGGCTTGTGATTACGGTGGCACTTGGTTTTGCTTTTCTAGGTCTCGAGATTTATGAATTTAATCACTATGTTCATGAATTCCACCATACATTTACGAGTAGTGCCTTCGGCTCCGCATTTTATACCTTAGTTGGTTTTCACGGAGGGCACGTTGCTTTCGGTTTGGTTTGGATCATATCTCTTATGGTTCGTAATGCAAGAAGGGGCTTGAATTTATATAACGCTCCTAAATTTTATGTCGCGAGTCTTTATTGGCATTTCATTGACGTAGTCTGGGTGTTTATCTTTACAGTCGTATACTTAATGGGAATGGTGGGATAACTGATGGCGAATGAACAATCAAATTCAGCGAACCCGAATGTCGATTTAAAATATCGCCGCAAGAAGAATGCTGAAGAGATGAAACATCAAGTGATAACATTTACGCTTATGATTTTCTTTACATTGCTTGCTTTTGCTGCAGTAGGAATTGAAGGGTTTTCACATTGGTTCATTAAACCAGTCATTTTGCTACTGGCTGTTATACAAGTAATTTTCCAATTGTATTATTTTATGCATATGAAGCACAAAGGGCATGGTACCATTGCATTGTTTTTATTTTCTGGCCTTGCAGTCGGCTTAATAACTGTCCTTGTTTTCACAACGATCGTTTGGTTATAAACCATAAAGAAAATCGGCTATTGAATGATAGCCGGTTTTCTTTATGTGCTAGAAAAAGAATCCAGGTTTATCTATATTTGTTACCATGTTTCATTTTAGGTATAATGAAAGTAAAAAGTTCATGAACGAGGTGATTTTTTGTCTATTGATATTTTCGGATTTCGCGCCTTATGGAGTCCTTATTATTTTGCCGCCCTCGTACTTATAACCCTTGGCTATTTTTGGCTGGTGACAAAAAAAAGGGAGAAGTTTTCGGGCAGTTCATCGCTTTCCGTTAAACAGATAACTTATTTTTTAATAGCCATGATCCTTCTTTATGTGGTAAAAGGATCGCCGCTGGATTTACTGAGCCATATCATGTTCAGTGCCCACATGTTTCAAATGGCATTGCTCTATCTTGTGATTCCGCCTTTATTCATCATTGCGATTCCAGATTGGCTTTTGAGAACGTTCATTAATTCAAAGGGAGTGAAGGCGTTATTTCAATTTTTCACGAGACCTCTTGTCGCCCTTTTACTATTTAATGTTCTTTTCTCGTTGTACCATATTCCGTTAGTGTTCGACTTTATCAAAACGGGGATGTGGATTCATGCCGGATACACGGTCCTTTTGTTTGCGACTGCAGTATTGATGTGGTTCCCACTTGTAAATCGACTGCCTGAACGTGAAAGTCTATCAGGTGTAAAAAAAGTAGCTTATATTTTCGGCAGTGGCATTTTAATGACTCCAGCTTGTGCTTTAATCATTTTTGCTAATGATCCGATGTATGATACGTTTACCAATGCGGAATCTTGGGCAAGTGCCATGGAACTTTGCGTTCCGGCTTCAGCACTGTCGAGTTTAACTCTCAGTGGTCCAGAAATGTTCAATGGGCTGCCATTGCTGGAAGATCAACAGCTTGGTGGGGTTTTGATGAAGGTGATTCAAGAAATCGTATTAGGCTATGTATTAGGTGTCATTTTCTTTGCTTGGTTCAAAAAGGAGAATGGCGGGCAAAATGATATCGACCCGATACCTTCGGATTTTCAGACTGTAGAATAGTTGTACGAAAAGACTTGTCTAGGGGCGGACAAGTCTTTTATATGTCATAGCCTGATAGCTGCCAGGTTCATGGTTAACGGATTTCCGACCAAATAGCTAGTGATTTGACTTGGCTATTCCATAAAAGTGAGCATTCTGTTAATAAAACTTGATTTTATTGAATTTTATGAGTGCCTCTTATAAAATGGTAGTTGATTAATAAATATAGAGAGGACTACAATACATATGTCTTTACCAATCCTTCCAACAATAAGTACTGCCTTCATTGTATTAAGTGCCATCACTGTTGCAATAGGCTGGTATCAAATTAAACAACGCAAAATCGAGACCCATAAAAAAACCATGATGGTAGCTGCGGTTTTTGCGGTAATCTTTTTCACTATATATCTTTCTCGGACGGTCTTCATTGGGAGTACGTCATTTGGCGGACCCGATGACATTAAAATTTATTATACGATTTTTTTGATCTTCCATATAACACTTGCCACAACTGGTGCGGTTTTGGGGATCATCATGCTTACCACTGGGTTTAAAGGCAAATTCGCCATTCATAAAAAAATCGGCCCTGTGACAAGCATCATTTGGTTTTTCACTGGGATAACTGGAGTAGCCGTTTACATCCTGCTTTATGTCATTTATCATGGCGGCGAGACAACATCTTTAATAAAGGCGATCCTAGGATTTTAAAATAATGAAAAAGCCTGATGCAAAAAAAAGCATCAGGCTTTTGTAATGGATAAAAAAAAGAGAGCATCAGTTATGATCCTCTCTCTTTTACCGAACTTTTTACTAACGGCTTTTATAGACCGTTGAATTCTGAAAGCTCTTCTTTGATCTGAGCGAGGATTTTTTCACATTGTTTAACAAGTGATGCAGGGAAGTCCTCCCCTTCGCCATATTCAACTCCGTGTGGATAATAGTGTTTTCCTAATAGGGGAACCATTAGTTTGATGACGGCCCTGTGAGCGCCTACATCGCCTTCTGTAGCATAGCCTAGTATTCGCAGGTAAAACGTGCCTTCTTTTACTTCGAACTTACGATCATAACTGACTCTTTCGTAATCCCATTGTTCTGCACGTATTAAACCATATTGCGGCATTAGGTCATCTAATCGGTTTAAGTCGGCTGTGATGTTTTCAATTCCAAAGCTTTCAAATTTCACGAGTACTACCTCCTATGTTTACTATTGAGAATTAAAATGACATACCGGGAAAATATTATGTACATGAATATATTAAAAATCTCCAAGTATGTTTATAATATACCATTTTATCCTATATTTTATAATAGTACGAAATGGTGGAAGTTGCAATGAACTCAACTAGGGTATTTTGATCATTCATAAAAGTTCCGCTTTTAAATAAATTTAATGAAGGGGCAGTCTATCGTAAATTAGAAAATTATGATTGAACAGTGATATAATCAGGAAAGAAAGGTTTTTTGCATTGGATACATAAATAAGATAGAGAGAGGGAGTGTTCCTCTGCGAAGTTTTGGTAAGGTGTTGGTGTTAATCATTATTTTTTTCGTAATCGGTATTTATCTTAATATCGGCGATGAAGATGAAGGAAACCCTCTTATTGATGGTAACAAAGGTGTTAACCCCAATGGACATATAAATGAAAAAAGTACTTCTTCCGAAAAAGAAGGGGTTACTAAAGTGACTGAAGGTTTGGCAGTAACAATTGGGAAAAATGCAAAAGAGATAGAAAAGGAATACGGTAAGCCAGATCGAATTGATATGTCCGCATATGGATATGATTGGTGGGTTTATAAAAAGGACTATAACGATTATTTCCAATTAGCCGTTGAAAATGAAAAAGTGGTATCTGCTTATGGAATCGGTGATGATGTCAATGTCGCCCCTTTTAAAATAGGACAATCGATTGATGCCATCTATTCAAGCTTATATGTAGAACCTACTGTTGATATTGAGGTTGGCGACAGTTCCTATCGTTTTGAATTGTCGGAGGAAGATATGAACATGAGGCCATTGATTGAACTAGGGAACATACATGTTCAGCTTTATTTGGATAAATTCACAGGGACTGTTTCAAGCATCCGATTTTTGAATGATTCCGCGCTTTTAAAGCAAAAGCCATATGAGTTGACCTATAATGGTAAACTTGTGACCGTTAAGGACCTTTCTAAAGAAGAATTGGAGAAAGTGGAAGATGGCAATGAGCAGCAAATTTTTGATATTACGAATATAATGCGCAGCAGGTTTGATTTGAAGCCTTTAGAATGGGATGGTCCGACTGCGGAGGTTGCTTACCTTCATAGCCGGGAAATGAGGGACACTCCTGAAGGAACCCATGTTTCTGAAACAAAAGGGGACTTGGAAAAACGTCTCGATGCTGGTCATGTTAAATACAGGGCAGCAGGTGAAAATATTGCGGCTCATTATGTGGACGCAGCTGCAGTCATGGAAGGCTGGTTGAATAGTAAAGGGCATCGGGATGCGATGCTGAACGAGGAATTTACAGGTCTGGGTGTTGGGGTTTATAAAAAGTATTACACTCAGAATTTCATAAAAAAATAAAAAGACGGATCCGATTTGGGTCCGTTTTTTTGTTCTGGATTATTTTTTTATAATAAAAAAGTTCCCTGTCGATATAGGGCAAAGTTCCCCATCATCACGGTGGACCTTCCCCTCGATGATGATCGTTTGCCAATGTATTAATTTGCAAGTTAATCGACCGCCATGGTAAATCCAATTGCATTTGAAAAGGAATGGTATGCACTTTTTATTTACCTTTAGCATATGGTGCAATAGGCGATGTCTAAGTGTGAGGTGAGAGTAATGGCAAAAAGAAAGCGGCCCTCCGTGGATGGATTTCGGGAGTTTGTCAAGAAACATCCTTATTTAGTGAATGAAGTGAGAAACAAGCAAGCAACATGGCAGGAACTTTTTGAAGAATGGTATTTACTCGGTGAAGATCATCCACGCTGGCAGGCTGACGGCGGGGTTGATGAGTCCAAAGTAAATGCAGAATCCACATCACGGCCGGTAGAAAAGGGCGACCAAAGTACAGAGTTAATCGGTTCGTTAATGAGTGCAGTTAAAAATATGGATATGGGGCAGATACAACAATATATTACAAATGCCAATCAGGCCATCGGTGCAATCCAAGGAGTGCTATCTGTTTTCCAAGGGAATAAATCAGGTGATACCAGTCCTCCCCCAAAAGAAAAAGAGCAGAGAGCTAACCCTTTTTTATTCACCAAAGATTAAGGAGGGTTTTTCATGCGTCAGAATATATATGAATTCATTCAAACAAACGAAGATATGCGAAATTACTTGAGGGTTAACCCTGCATGGTACAAAAGGTTAATGCGTAATCCCCATGAAGTGGATGTATTTGAAACCGAAGCGAAATTTTATTTTGAGAAGTCGATTCCACATCGGGTTTCTAAATTTTCGGAAAGCGTTCAAGTGGCTTCCATGATGCTTCATATGTTTCAAGCAATGAATGCTCCAAGTGAATGAAGAAAATAAGAGTAAATTACTCCTTTTGGCGAACAATAAAGGCAAAAGGGGGACGATGGCATGAGAAAGTTGATTTTGGTTTTAACAGTGTTGATGGCAGCGTCGGGGTGTGGAAAGAAAATACCGGAACCTGAAAATTCAGAAGTAGCCATACAAGATGTAACTGCCCATAAAGCTGCCACCACTGTATCGAGCATCCGAAATTCAGATGAGGACTTTCGGGTAAAAACTTTTGTGAAAGGCAACTCTGTTTATGTAGAGTGCTACTTGAAAAACTATGGTTTTTCTGAAGCGAATTCTGAACAATTGGCAACTGTGTCCGTATTTATTGATAATCAGAAGAAAGTTGATAAGAGGACGGCGGCATTTATCTTAAAGGATGTCCCGAATGGCATTCATAAAATTAAGCTGGAGATTTTGAATGGTTCAGGTGAAAAAACAGGGCTGCAAAAAGAGTTTGAGGTACATATCACTTCCTCGATTTAATCAAACCATTAGCTTCTGAAAGGGAGAAATGGTAAAATGGTTGTGGAGGTGAGCTTGTTAATGCTTGCTACTATGGAAATCATCGACATTTTACAACAGGCTGATGGATTGGCAGAAATGATCCTTCATTCTGAAATAGGGGAAGACTATCTCCTTAGTTTATATAAATTACAGAGCGACAAAGAAGCTCAGAGGAAAATTTCCAAGTTTACTTCATTAAAGGATCTATTTGAAGATGTTCAAAGGTTCGGTAAATATCATCCGGATTATAAACGCATCAATTTGGAAACCAGGGAAGCTAAACGAGACCTGGATATGCATCCAACGGTTGCGGAGTTTAAGCGGGCGGAGACTGAATTACAATCGGTTCTTGATGAAATAAGCGGAAGAATAGGCCGTGCTGTTTCTGAACAGGTCAAAACCCCAGCGGGAAATCCATTTTTTGTATCATCTGGGGGATGTTCAACGGGAAGTTGCGGAACCGGCGGAAGTTGTGGATGCTCTGCTTAATGATATAGCCGGATCATAACAATTTATTGTTTGGCCGGCATTTCAATAAGCCATCGAAATTCGATATAACTTCGGAGTTCGGTGGCTGTGTCATGTATGGAACCGTCGTCCTGGATAGTGGGGGATAATGAATCAATGCAAGTATTAAATATCCTTCCTGAACCTCATTCATTTTTGCGTACTTCTGGATAAGTTCCAAATGCGATTAACTGCGATATAGGATACAATCCGGACAAAGGTTGCCGCAGCAAAACATCTTTTGCTGCGGCACATAAAAACGATGACGGAATACATATAAATGATCTTCCTGCCGTACAAAAATGGTTTCACAATGAAGCTGCTTGCCACGCATTGAAAGGCTAGCGGCTTTTTTTATTATGAAGGAAAGCTTACTATTATCATTTTGTGCCGGATGAAAATGGATATATATAAATGGTATACCTGTGAATTTTTTTATCGATGCTTGGGTAATTTCATCATTATCCAATAGATGAACTATAAATTGATCCCAAATTTGGTTTAAATCCATCGTTGTTTCTGCTCCCTTCACAGTATGTATATTCATAATAGTAAGAGAATTTCGTTTATAATCTTTTTTCTTGGTTGAAAGTAAAGATTCTGCTATGCTACACTTAGTTAAAACCTTTATAAAAGGGAGTTATTGATATGCTTGGAGCGAGACAGGGAATCATCGTCTATTTACATACATTAAAACAAGCCAAAATGCTTAGGAAGTTTGGAAATATCCATTATGTTTCAAAAAAGTTGAAATATGTAGTCCTTTATACGAATATGGATGAAGTGGAACCACTGGTGGAAAAACTGAATAATTATTCGTTCGTAAAAAAAGTGGACCTTTCTTACAAGCCTTTTTTGAAGGTGGAATTCGAAAACTCCAAGCCGGATAAAGCGAAAGAATATGATTATAAAATGGGAATTTGAAAAAAGCTGACTCATGCGGAGTCAGCCTTTTTCAATTCAGGCATCAAATCTTTTAGCCTAATGGGGGCAGATATCTATTCATTCGCAAAATGCCGATTAAGTGTTGGTAGTACAACTCGATTTCTGCAAAAAGCGCCGAAGATTTCACATCGATTTCAATAATGGGTTTATCCAGTTCCTCCGCCAAGCTCTCAAAAAGCTCATAGCGTTTGTTTTTGGTGGCATGAGGGTTAGGTATGCCTTCACGGCAAATATAAAGCGGCTGGAATTTCCCTGGATCTGTAGGCTGCATGACAATGACCAATGACGTTACCTTTTTATCATTTATTGTAGTATGCAGGGACAAAAGCCTTGCAACCCGATGCTTCTGATTGCGTCCTACTTCCAGTAACTCATATATATCGGAATACCCTTGTCCAAGTTCAATAAAACGTTGAATCACTTAAACCTCTCCTAACTAACTTATTATTCATTACTTTATCATTATCACTCATAAAAGAGAAGGACAACTTCAATGACGAATCATGATAAAGAAACTTTGATATCATAAAAAAAAGCCCTGCAAAAATTTGCAGGGTCCTTCTATGTCTAACTAAGGACCAGAAGGCAAAGGGAGAGGAGAAACCGGAGGAAGAACTTATGGGGAAACGTAAGCCTTCTCCGCGGTTGGCAACAACACCTAAAAAGGAATGTTGTTATTCACATTATTGCCAAAAACCACTTTATTATTCAAAATGTAAAAGATTTATAAAAAGAATGGATATATCCATCCCGATACGAAGTGATAAGTTGATTTCCTTTTAGGAAATGCAGGAAATGGCTTTTATTATTGGCTAGCTTTTTCTAATATGTTAGGATAGGAAAGTAACAGAAATTTGTCATAAAATGTGGTGAGAATGATGAGGGTCGTTTCCGGAACTTGTAAAGGAAGACCACTTAAGGCTGTACCGGGTACAGGAACCCGGCCGACTACTGATAAAGTCAAGGAATCCATTTTCAATATGATTGGTCCCTATTTCGAAGGAGGGCTGGTCCTTGACTTGTTCGCCGGGAGCGGTGGACTGGGAATTGAAGCGTTAAGCAGAGGCATGGATAAAGCCATATTTGTAGACCGGGATTTTAAAGCAAATCAAACGGTTAAGGCCAATTTGGAACTATGTAAGTTTTCAGAGCGTGCAGAAGTTTATAAAAATGATTCAGAGCGTGCATTGAAAGCTTTGGTGAAAAGGGAAATGATTTTTGAATTAATTTTTCTTGATCCACCTTATAAGAAACAAAAGCTAGTTGAGATTCTTGAAGAAATACATAAATACCGATTGCTGAGCGATATGGGATACATTGTTTGTGAGCATGGTCATGATGTTACATTGCCAGAAAGAGTTGGTGACTTTACCGTTAAGAGAAAAGAGGTTTATGGTGTCATTGCCGTTACGATTTATCAATGGGGAAACGTACACGAACAGGGGGAACTATGAATGTCCAAAATAGCGATTTGTCCAGGGAGTTTTGATCCAATAACATTTGGTCATCTTGATATCATTCAAAGGGGAGCTAATGTTTTTGATGAGGTATATGTGGTCATCGTGAACAATTCAGCCAAAAATTCACTGTTTACAGTGGAGGAGCGACTGGAATTGATTACTGAAGCGACTGCCCATATGCCAAATGTTAAAGTGGATTTCTATCAAGGATTGACGGTCGACTATGCTGAAAGCGTTTCCGCAAATGCCATTATCAGGGGATTGAGGGCGACCTCAGACTTTGAATATGAAATGCAGGGAACTTCAATGAACCGATTCCTTAACAGTAACATAGAGTCATTCTTTATCATGACGAAAAATCAATATTCTTTCTTGAGTTCAAGTATCGTAAAAGAGGTTGCGAAGTATGGCGGGGATATCTCTGAACTAGTGCCACCCGTTGTCCAGAAAGCTCTGGCCAAAAAGTACGAGGAACAGAAAGAATAGAAAAAAGAGCATTGCCAATGCGCAATGCTCTTTTTTTCGGTTTAAGAAAGGTCTTTGAATAGCCTTTTTGTATATATGATGATGTATAGGATCAAAAAGGCGAGGGTCAGAATTGGTCCGAAATCAAGCATATTTTGATAAAGGGAACTTGCATGTTCTCCTGATCCACTGACCGGGAAGGAGGGTATCGGGCTGCCACTGAACCTATTGCCTTTATAGAATGGTTCCCAAAGCAGGACTGTAATTGTGGATGCCAGAAGGCCATGTGCTATCCTAGCCAGAAAAAAGGGAGCAAAACGAATGTCTGTTGTGGCTATGATACTGGCAACTTGCGCCTGAATGCTGAACCCGTTGAAAGCTAAGATGAAACTTGTCATAACAGTTTGCTGAAAGAGACTCGCATTTTCGACCGTACTGGTTAATTTTGAACCAAGAGTCATTTCAAACATGCCTGATATGAACGGTAGGCTTAAGGAATCCGGGAAATTAAAAATATGTAAAATCCCACTTACCCACGATGCGAGCAATCCGGTAATGTTCATATGAAATAAAAGCTTATTGACCACCGAAAAGAGAATGATGAACCCTCCGATCATCAATAAAGTTTGAATAGATGAGAGTACCGCATCTCCAAGCAAACTGCCAAAGGGTCTTGTTTCTTTTATTCTGGTTCGATGCATCTGGCCAAAGGCTTGTCTAATGGAGGGGAGCTTGGTCATTACTTTTGTATGGGATTGTTCTTCTTTCCAACGGTAAAAACGCATGATAATGCCTACACAAAAATTTCCTAGGTAGTGGGAAAGTGCAAGGATGATCCCTAAATGAGGATTGTGGAAAAACCCAACGGCAACTGCAACGAACAGGAACAATGGATTGGAAGAATTGGTTGAAACAAACGAGTCTTTCAGCTTCAATGCGTGTTAATTGTCCTTCCTGACGAAGCCTTACAGTGTATTTCGCCCCAGCCGGAAACCCTGATGCAAGTCCCATCGCCCAAACAAACCCGCCCACTCCCGGTACACGGAATAAGGGACGCATAAATGGTTCGAGCATGACGCCGATGAACCTGACAACCCCAAAACTGATTAATAACTCCGAGAAAATCAAGAAAGGTAGTAGCGAAGGGAAAACAATTTTCCACCACATATTCAGCCCGCCTTTGGAAGCTTCAAATGATTCTTGGGGGAAGATGATCAAGCCAACTGCCATCATCGTGACGGAGGTAGCTAGCAGTACTGTTTTAGATTTTGATTTTAGCAAAATTCAGCCTCCTCTTGAAGGTTACTAAATAAGGGCAGTTCGTTTCGTATATAATAAAATATGAACATCCTTTTCGCGAAAAAGTAAGGTCATGAATAATGTGGATTGTACCGACATGTATAAATGAGGATAATCCGCACAATGGAAAATTCAATGTAGCCTTTCATTTACATGGCTGCATAGTTTTTTTCTGCCATGCTTGTTTCACTGTCAATATAAATAATATGCTTCTATAAATCCGTTTAAGACCATAACTTTGAATGAGTGTTATTTCAATATTTTGAACTAGTAATAGGCGGGGGGGGGTATCTTTGTCGAAACCAAAGGTCGGGCTTGCACTTGGGTCGGGAGGAGCTAGGGGTTTTGCACATATTGGCGTGATAAAGGTATTACAGCAAGAAGGCATTCCAATAGATATGATTGCTGGAAGCAGCATGGGAGCCATGGTTGCTGCCTTTTATGGAGCGGGTTCAGATATCGAGAGGCTGTATAAGTTGTCCCGTGCATTTAAGCGAAAGTATTATTTGGACTTCACCATACCTAAAATGGGCTTCATTTCAGGTAAACGGACAAAGGATTTAATCAGGGTATTTACATATGGTAAGAAATTTGAAGAACTCGATATTCCTGTGGCAGTGGTCGCCACTGATATAAAAACGGGGGAAAAGGTCATTTTTCAGGAAGGTCCCATCGCTCCAGCTGTTAGGGCAAGCATTTCCATCCCTGGCATTTTCATTCCCGAAAAAATTGGAAATCGACTGCTTGTTGATGGAGGTGTTGTTGACAGGGTTCCTGTTTCAGTCGTGAAGGATATGGGAGCGGACATCATAATTGGAGTGGATGTAGCCCACGTGAAACAGGATATGGAGATAAACTCCATCTATGATGTAATCATGCAAAGCCTCGATATCCTGCAAATGGAGCTGGTTAAAAGCAGGGAGTTTGCTTCAGACGTGATGATACGCCCCAGGGTTGAGAAATACAGCTCGAAATCATTTACAAACGTACAGGAAATAATTAGTATTGGAGAAGAAGCTGCAAGAGGAAAGATAGATCAAATTAAGCAAAGCATTGTTACTTGGAAGGAGTCCTTTGAAGATGAGCCGTAAAATGTATGTACGCACTTTCCTGGTGGTGGCTATACTTCTCATAGCATCAGCCCTTTATTCCCTACCTTTTTATGTATCAAAACCAGGAATGGCTAAAGAATTAGAGCCGATCATAGAGGTTTCCGGAGGAGATGAAGCGAAAGGCAGCTTTATGTTAACCACTGTAAGGATGGGCCGGGCGAATATATATTCCTATATGCTGGCGAAGTGGAGCAAATATCAGGAGCTTTATCCAGAGACCTCCATTCGGAGTGAAGATGAAACAGATGAAGAATATAATGTCAGGCAGCTGCACTTAATGGATGGTTCTAAAAATAACGCCATTCAGATAGCATATGAAAAAGCAGGGAAAGAAGTCGATTACGAGTACCTGGGTGTATATGTTTTGGACGTGCTTAAAGGAATGCCGGCAGCTAAAGAACTGAAAGCGGGCGATCAAATCATTCAGGTCGATGATGTTAAATTCAATTCTGCACAGGAATTCATGGACTACATTAACGGAAAAAAAGCTGGAGATGAGGTTAAAATAGTGTATAAGCGGGAGGAAACGGAGAAAACGGCCTTTCTTTCATTGCAGCCTTTTAAAGATGACCCAAATAGGGTTGGAATAGGCATTTCGCTTGATGATAACCGAAAAGTGATCACAAAACCAGCTATAGCCATAGATTCAGAACAAATAGGCGGTCCGTCTGCTGGTTTAATGTTTTCTTTGGAAATTTATAATCAATTAACAAAGGGCGATCTTACAAATGGATATGATATAGCGGGGACAGGAACGATGTCGGATGATGGGACAGTCGGTCCAATCGGCGGGATTCAACAGAAAATAGTGGCAGCCGATAAATCTGGAGCCGAAATATTCTTTGCCCCAAATGAAAACGGGGCAGCAGGTTCGAATTATGAAGATGCACTCATTGCAGCAAAGGACATAGACACGGAGATGAAGATCGTGCCGGTTGACAACTTTGAGGATGCAATAGCCTATTTAACGAAACTAAAAGGAAAAGAAAAATGAAAAAAAGCGCAAGCAGTCATCTACTGTTTGCGCTTTTTTGATGATTAGATTTTTACTCTTAAGGATGCACGGGCCAGGCTTAAACCATTCTTCATTTGAAAATGATGGGGGATTCATATTCCCTTTTCATCAAGGCAGCCTGATGCGGTTCGGACAAGCCCAGTGCATACACCTGTGCCGCTCGCAAATCCGTATCGATGTCCTGCTTCTGATAGGACGAAAGTTTAGAGATGAGCGGGAGCGGTAAACCTTTTTTTACAGTGCGCAGATATTCTTGTCCCCGGCCATTCATGCCAAGAAGTCTGATATAGGCTGGTTGGTCATTGTGAATCACCTGTTCCTTTAATGTATGGGTCAATATATGGACACACATCCGCTGTAGTCGTGTCCATGTGTAGCGTTTTGTCTTCAGAGCGGCCATGAATTCAGAAAACCTCGAAGATTGTTTGGCCATTTCTTTTATTCGGTGTTCTATGCCTTCCTCAATTTCGTAAATCACTGCCAATTCGGTTAAAGTTGAAGACAGGATTCTGTATTTTAACATGGGCCAATACATTTCCCAGTCATGTAAGGCATGGTAGTGCAATAAATATTGCTCAAGACCACTCATTGTCGGTTGAGGAATATAACTGGATACAGGATCCAATTTCTGGTGTTCATGGATGGCTTTGCGTATCCCCGTTGCGCTGGCAATAGGGTCTTGGGACAACTTTGTTTCATGGTATCCGGCAGCAACCCTTTGAATCGTATAAGGGCGAATGGAGTAGCCGTTTGAAAGGGCAGCACTTACATATTCCTTTCCAAGAATATTATTTGGCTTCGTCAAATCCAATGCAGCATCACCATTGATGATCGATCGATAAGCCTGGGCAGCACTGGCCGGATAACTATTACCGGCATCCATAGCAGATTTAATGGCAGCATCGAATGCAGCGGAATTATCCGAAAGGATTCTGTGGGCGGTGATGAATGGTTCAATTCTGCCATCCTCGCTTCCGAAGCAAAAGGAGTCACAGCCAAGGGATTCCAAAAGAGAGATAGATCCTTTTGCAAATATCTCCGCCTTCTGTGTCGCGAAAGCATAGGGAAGTTCGATGACAAGATCTATGCCGCCATTCAAAGCCATTTCGGCACGTGTCCACTTGCTGACGATAGCAGGCTCGCCACGCTGTAAAAAGGGCCCGCTCATAACTGCCACCACAACATCTGCCCCTGTTTTTTCTCTACTTTCTCTTGCATGTAAAACATGTCCATTGTGAAAAGGGTTATATTCGACAACTAAACCGCAAGCTTTCATTCGTTCACCTCAGAGAAAAACTTTGTATTTTTTAAACTTAGTGCTAAAATAGTATTTCAAGTAAAATTACTATAAGTAATCGTCTTGATTTTTTGTTTGAAATGATTCTTAAACTTGGACAATCAGTTAGGATGACTACATTATAGTGTAAAGAAAAAATATTGACAAACTTATAATTGAAAGCTATAATTATTTTTGTTGCCTTGAGGTGATTTCATTTGAAATGGACGATTAGTCAACTTCAAAAAATTCGGGACAAAGATTTACGGTTTGATGAACTGGTGGATGTCTTAGACATTAGAGAAAGAGACCCGCAAATTCGCGATGTCTCTCCGATTAGAGTAGCAGGAAGAGCTGATATCAGCTCGACCGAGATTACTTTTCACTTGCATCTTTCAGGTGAATTAACATTACCTTGCTCCCGTACACTGGTAGACGTTAAATATCCGATTGATATTGATACAAAAGAAACCTTTCTTTTAAAGGCAGATGGCACTGATTTCTACGGAGATGATGTCACTGTTGTGGAAGGTGACGTTGTAGACCTAATACCGGTAATTAAAGAAAATTTATTGCTAGAAATTCCGATGCAGGTTTTTTGTGAGGATGTCGATTCGAACGAAGCTGCTCCTCAATCTGGGAAAGACTGGGCTGTTATTTCTCAAGAAGAAAATGAGCATAAGGTTGATCCGAGATTTGCAAAGCTTGCCGACTTTTTTGACAACAATAAAGAATCTTGATTGGAACGAAAAATCGTTAATCCGATTTTTCCAGCTTTTTTATATTTTTTAAGGAGGTGGGAATAATGGCTGTACCTTTTAGAAGAACGTCGAAAACTGTAAAAAGAAAACGTCGTACGCACTTCAAGCTTCAAGTACCTGGTATGGTAGAATGCCCGAGCTGTGGTGGAATGACTCTTTCACATCACGTTTGTAAAGAATGTGGAACATATAAAGGAAAAGAAGTTGTCGCAAAATAATTTCTTGACCTACTTGAGAGCTTTGCTTTCTTGATGCAACACGCTAATCAAAGCGCAGAGATTTTTCTCTGTGCTTTTTTTACAAATGTATTTGGCAGAATATTTGGAATTCATCGATGTTTGATGATAATTTTGGAGAAGGTGTTTACGTGAATCAGGTGATTAAGGTTGAAAAGGATAAACGCGGTTTCATGAAGGTCCTATTTAATAGACCGGAGAAAAGGAATGCCGTGAATTATCAATTTATGAACGAACTTGAGTCGATATTGTCAGAAGCGGCACACGATGACGAAATTAAGTTGCTGGTCCTTACAGGGGTGGGTTCCGAGGCTTTCTGTTCAGGTGGGGATCTAAGTGAATTCCAAGATTTGCATACAGAAGCAGAAGCCTTTACTATGTTATCGAAAATGGGTGAAATTCTTTATAAACTAGCAGTATTCCCAAAACCAACATTAGCGCTCATCAATGGAAGTGCTGTCGGCGGGGGATGCGAAATAGCGACAGCATGTGATTTTAGATTGGCAAAGAGCGGAGTCAAGCTCGGGTTTGTACAGGGAACTCTAGGAATCACGACAGGATGGGGCGGAGCTTCACTTTTACTTGAAAAAATACCAGAGCAAAAAGCGCTAAAGCTATTATTGGATGCAAAAATACATAAAGCTGAGGAAGCGAAGGAATTTGGTTTCGTAGATGAGATAGTCGGAGAAGGTATGGATGGATGGGAAAGTTTCGCAGAAGATTTTCTTCGCCATGAAACTGGGGTATTGATGGCTTATAAAAGATTGTTGGTCCATAAATGGCAAGGTAGTGGACTTAAAGGAAGAATGGATGCGGAAATCCGGGAATGTTCTAAACTGTGGGCGAGTGATGAGCACCATGCTGCAGTCGATCGTTTTTTAAAAAAGAAAAAATAAATATTACACGCTCTATATATCTTCTATCTTTCCTAGCATGTGCATATTATGAATTAAAACTTGCTGGGAGGTAGAGAGATGTCGATTGCGAGACAAGATGCATGGACTCACGATGAGGATCTTTTGTTGGCTGAAGTGGTGCTAAGGCATATACGAGAAGGCAGTACACAATTAAAGGCGTTTGAAGAAGTGGGGAAACAGTTATCGAGGACATCGGCTGCATGTGGATTCCGTTGGAATTCATTTGTAAGGAAGCAATATAAGTCAGGGATAGAGCTGGCGAAGAAACAAAGGAAAGAACAGGTAGTCATTGATCCTGATGTGGAAAGGGATTCCAGTGCAGTGGTGGAACATAACACTATTGAACAAAAGACGCCACGGCAGGAAGAAAATGAATCTATTACCCTCCAGGCAGTTATATTATATTTAACCAAAATGGATGAATTCTTTCAGCTTGATAATAAGGAAAAAGAACGGATTTCTGAGCGGTCCCTATTCCTTGAACGGGAAAATGTCCGATTAAAGGAAGAAAATGCCCTGCTTAAAGAAAACCTGAAAGCGGTAGAGGAAGATTATCGTGCCTTGATGCAGATAATGGAGCGTGCAAGAAAGCTAAGTGTACAAGAGGACGAAAAGACGAATCCTAAGGTGAGTTTTCAAATGGATAAAAATGGTAATTTGGAGAGAGTCAATAAATAAAAAATGCGGGTGGGAAAATCCGCCCGCATTTTCTTCATTTCCTTATTCTTGTGTATCCATTTCTTTATTTTCTTGTTCTGTAAATGGGCTCCAAATCAGCGGGTTTTCTCCAAGGTCCCTGTCCATATCATAGGAAACTGCAGAAAAGCCCATCTTTTTCCAAAAGTCCTGTGAATGAACTCGTGGGTTGGTTTTGATAGGCATGTTCAGGCTTTTGGCGAATTCGACTAAAGCTCTTCCATATCCTTTTTTCTGATAGTTAGGCAGGACTTCAAGTTTCCAAAGAACAAGGAAGTCCCTTGAATTGTCAAAATACTGGTCAAATTTAGCACTTCTTTTATACAGGCTCATCCGGGCTACAAGTTTGTCGCCATAAAAGATTCCGTAAAAAGGTGATTGGCTGTCATTTTCAATGATGTTACCCTCTAAATCATCTAGCATTGACAGTTCCTGTATCCCGTATTCTTTGAATTTTTTGAATTCCTCAAGCGTTTTAAAATTTACAAGTAATCGTTCCACCTTGTATTCCATAAAAAAGCTCCCCCTTAATTCTGATAAACCTCTTCCGATAATACCCATTGAAAGTCATCCCACTGATCTTTACCCTGTGGAATTCCAGCTTAGGCTAAATCTAGAATGTCATCGACCGATTTATCCTTGCTGACTAAATGCTTACAGCCTTTTATCCCCCGCCCTATTCCCTTCGATTTCTCGTCGGTTGAGATTGGAGGTATCTTTTGTTCCTATAAAGTCTAAAGATTGGCTAAGCTTTTCGTATCTAATATACCATTAAATTACCGCTTTAAGAAGAAAATATATCTTCATTGGCGCATTAATGGGATTTTATTGCGAGCGTGTTGATGGGCAGGCTAGATCATTCAATCTGATTACCGGCGTTTTCTATAGTTATTGATGTGAAAATTGATGCAAGATAAAAAAGATAATGTGATAAAATAGTAAATATATTTAAAAAAGTAAGGAAGGGTATTATGAGAATTGGAATCGTTGGTGGAGGGGCTATCGGGCTTCTGTTTGCGTCTCATTTGAGTGAAAAACATAGAGTGACTCTCTATACCCATACTGAGGAACAGGCCTCGATTATCAATCGTGATGGTATCCGTCTTATTGAGGGTGGTGAAAGCCGGCTGCTGACAGGCATCATTTCGAAGGGCTTGGATGAGGGGATATACGATGAGGATCTACTTATAGTGGCCGTCAAGCAATATCACCTGCCGCAAATACTGCCTAGGATCAATGGTATTCAGGTTCCCTTGCTATTCTTGCAGAATGGCTATGGGCATATTTCTTATTTAAAGAGGCTTCAATCCCCAGCCATCTATTTGGGGGTAGTAGAGCATGGGGCAATGAAACATGATGGGAACACCGTGGAGCATACAGGGCTCGGCATTACAAGGATCGCTTCCTTTAAAGGGGAACTTGAACAACTCTCCTTAGTGAATGGAAGGATCGATCATTTTCCCTTTAAAAAAAGTGAGGACTATCACTCGATGCTGATTGATAAGCTTGTCGTCAATGCGGTGATAAATCCATTAACAGCGATACTTGAAGTTGAAAATGGTGGTTTGATCACAAATGCTTTTTACTATCAATTGTTTCAAGACCTTTTTGAAGAAATTTCCGATATTTTGGAAGTGCGAAATAAAACAGAGTCATTTGAACATGTGAAATCCGTTTGTATGGCGACAGCGGAAAATCGATCATCGATGCTAAAAGATTTAGAAAATGGCCGTAGAACGGAAATTGATGCTATTTTGGGTCATGTCCTCTCGGAGGCAAAGAGTAAAGGGAAAAGTGATTGCCTGACGTCTTCTCTATATAGGATGGTCAAAGGAAAAGAGTCTCAGGGGGGATGAGGGTGTGCCGAACGTAGTTTCGAGCCTTGCCGCGATATTTATTACCCTGCCATTCGTAGGGTATATACTTTTTTTTATAAGTGCCAAACAATTCACTGGTAACCATAGGCGCTCCGTTCAATTTGCAATGGACATGAGTACGCTGCTGTTCGTAATATCCGTCCATTATTTGATCATTACAATTTGGGATAAGCAAATTCTTTGGGTGATCATGCTCATCATGCTCATCAACGCATTCGCGGTGGTCCTTGTCCATTACAAGGTGAAAGAAGAAATCATCTTCCATAAGGTATTAAAGGGTTTTTGGAGAGTGAATTTCGCCTTCTTTTTCTTGGTATACCTTCTATTATTTTCCATCGGTGTTATTACAAGTATTACTAAGATATTGACTACATAACATAGTACAACGCATCAATTTTCTGCTGCTGGGCAACTTCTTTTGTTTTCTTAAACGGGAATGTTATACTCTAAAAAGAATTGTAGTTGGCAGAGAAAGGGAGAACAGAAATGGAGATGAAAGATCTCGCGTTACCATCTTTAAACCGTTTTGCATCGGACTATTTACAAAACCGTCTTGAAACAGAGGATTATTTTCACTATGACTTGTCTAAGCCTGACATTTATCGCAATAGATATGATGAATTGATGAACCGCTCTTTTTTACGTGATGAATTGTCGGATTACATAAAACAATACATGTCTCGTTTTTCATACAATGATGCCGTTAAGGGAAATGTTGAAAGGTTGCGCAGGGATGATTCCGTGGTTGTGATTGGAGGGCAGCAGGCTGGGTTATTATCCGGTCCGCTGTATACCATTCATAAAGTGATTTCGATCATTAAGCTTGCGGAAGAACAGGAAAAAGAACTGGGGCAGCCGGTCATTCCAGTTTTTTGGATAGCTGGAGAAGATCATGATTTGGCTGAGGTCAATCATGTTCATGTTATGAAAAACGGAAAACCCTACAAAAAAACCTATCCTTCCTATCAGCCGTATAAAACAATGGTTTCTGATGTGGAACTGGAAACGGAAAAGGCAGAGAAGTGGTTCGAAGAAATCATTGAAACATATGGTGAAACTTCCTTTACGAATAAACTCCTGTTTGATATGAAGGAAACCATTAGGCAATCGAAGACCTTCGTCGACTTCTTCGCCAGGTTGATACATGAGTGGTTCAAAGAATATGGCCTTTTACTAGTTGATGCTGGAGATCCGGAATTAAGGCAAATCGAGAAGGACTACTTTGAATCGATGGTTAATAAAAGTGAACGGATTGCTAAATTGGTCGAGGAACAACAATCATTCATGCATGCAAAAGGGTATGCAAAAATGATAGAAATGGATAGACAGGCAGCGAACTTATTTTATTATGATCCAGAAAAAAAAGATCGATGTTTACTCGAACGTGTGGACGGCGGCTTCAGCGGGAAAAATGGTGAGGTATCATTTACCGGGCAGGAACTTCTGCAGATAGCCAAAAATCATCCAGAACGATTAAGCAACAATGTCATTACACGTCCGCTTATGCAAGAAATGCTTTTCCCTGTATTGGCTTTCGTTTCTGGTCCAGGGGAAATAGCCTATTGGGCAGAATTAAAACAGGCATTTGAGTTGTTTTCCATGAAGATGCCACCAATCATTCCTAGGTTAAACATCACGCTTGTAGAGCGTAGTGTCCATACGGATCTTGAGGAAATGGGACTCAGTTTGGAAACTGTTCTGACAGAAGGAACCGCTAATGCTGTAAAAAGTTACCTCGATTCCGTGAAAGATGAGACGATTGACAGCCTGTTCGGGACGCTGAAATCACAGCTTGAAGAGAACCATGAAAAGCTTTTTGTCCACGCTGTCTCTTTAGATAGAGGACTTGAACCGATGTTGAACAAAAACATTGAATTTATCCAAAAGCAATTGGATTTCATGTATGGGAAAATCGGTGACCGAACAAAGGAACGTCATTCGGTGATATTGAAGAAATATGAACGGATAGCAAATTCGCTGTATCCCCTTGGATCACCCCAGGAGAGGATTTGGAATGTTTTTTATTACCTGAATCAATATGGGCCAGAGTTCATTCAGGATATCATGAAACTGGAATACCGGTTCAATAATCAGCATAAATTGATTTTCATGTAGAAAAACCATCCGTTTGGGGAAAAGTGGTGGACCAAACATATTGAATAAGGGTTCCCACTTTCCTATCCTGACGGAGGGGTTGAAAAGTGGAAAAAAGACAGGTGCTAAAGCCTGTCTTTTTTTCTGGTTACAGGCATTTGACAGGTAGTGCTTCGACAGTAATAGTGGGACTGCGTCGTAGTCTGAGTCCATTCGAGCGAAATGCAGATTTCTTTAAATAAATTGGCTAAATAAACTTAAGTAGAAAAGAAGGGAATTTTTACTTGGAAGGAGAAAGTAAAAACAAGTGGAGAAAGGTGGGGGATTGTGGTACATTGAGATTAGAATGTGGGGGTAATGGGTATGTTCATGGGAGAGTACCATCATAACATCGATATAAAGGGCCGTTTGATAGTCCCAGTGAAATTCAGGGACAATCTAGGGGAGCAATTTGTTCTTACCCGCGGACTCGATCAATGTTTATTTGGTTACCCTATGGAAGAGTGGAAGCTGCTTGAAGAAAAGCTGAAAGCCCTGCCTTTAACAAAAAAAGATGCCCGAGCCTTTACCCGTTTTTTCTTTTCTGCAGCTACAGAATGCGAAATTGATAAACAAGGGCGAATTAATATCCCCACGCCGCTTACTTCATATGGCCAATTGGAAAAAGAATGTGTAATTCTTGGTGTTACCAATCGTATTGAGATTTGGAGCAAATCCCTTTGGGAAAACTATTTTTCAGCTTCGGAGGATTCTTTCGCTGAGATAGCAGAAAATATGATTGGCTTTGATATTTAAGGCTGCCCTCAGAAATAGAGTCACTCAATAACCGATTGGAAGGATGTCTAGCATGTTTCAACATACAACAGTGTTATTAAAAGAGACGGTTGATGGATTGAACATCAAACCTGATGGAATTTATGTGGATTGTACTTTAGGAGGAGCCGGTCACAGCGAATACTTAATTTCACAGCTCTCTGACAAGGGCAGGCTTTATGCTTTTGATCAGGACGAAACGGCGATTCGGAATGCTAAGGGAAAATTGGAAAGCTATGGCGATCGTATTGTTCTTGTTCCTAATAATTTTAAATACTTAAAAGAAGAGTTGAATGCCCGGGGAATCGAAAAAGTGGACGGGATTCTTTATGATTTAGGTGTATCATCCCCGCAATTGGACACACCGGAGCGCGGTTTCAGTTATAACCATGATGCCCCTTTGGATATGAGGATGGACCAAAGTGCTGCAATTTCTGCCTATGATGTCGTGAATAACTGGTCATTCCATGATTTGCTGAGAATTTTCTTTCAATATGGAGAAGAAAAGTTTTCGAAGCAAATCGCCAGGAAAATTGAAGCGGCACGTGAAATAAAACCGATTGAAACGACGTTTGAGCTTGTTGAGTTGATTAAGGATGGGATACCTGCTCCGGCAAGACGTAAAGGCGGACATCCTGCGAAAAGAGTATTCCAAGCAATAAGAATCGCTGTGAATGATGAACTTGGTGTCTTTGAAGATTCGTTAGAGCAAGCTATATCGCTATTGGATAAAGAAGGAAGAATATCTGTCATTACATTCCATTCGCTTGAAGATAGAATTTGTAAAACGGTATTTAAAAAAGCGAGTGCCCTTCCAGACCTTCCGCCTGGACTTCCAATTATCCCGGATGAATTCAAACCAACCATGAAAATAATAACGAGAAAACCGATATTACCTTCAGAAGAAGAATTGGAAGGGAATAATCGTTCCCGATCGGCTAAACTAAGAATCGCCGAAAAGCAATAATTACAGAAAAAAATCAGTAAGGGGGAACATGAATGAGTTCCATAGCCAAAAAAATGCAAGAACAGCAATATGAAGACCAACAACAGCAACAGACACATCAAACAGTGGTCATCCGTAAAGCGAAGATATCCATTGGTGAAGTTTTCTTACTATGTGCCCTTGCTATAATGGTTACCTTTATGGGAGTGAAAATAGTCTCTAATCAAGCGGCAATTTATGAAACGAATAAAGAAATCCAGCTAGTGGAAACTTCAATTGAAGAACAGGGTAAAGTGAATGATGATTTGAAAGTGCAGGTTGCTGAACTTAGTACATACGAAAGAATTTGGAAAAAAGCTGCAGCGCTAGGGTTCAAGTTAAATGAGAATAATGTGAAGGGTGTGCAGTGATAATGCAGAAACAAAAAAATATGAAGCATGGGGCAGCCGGATTATTCTTCTTATTCGGCCTGCTCTTTTTTGTATTAGTCTGCCGCTTTTTGTATATTCAGGTGACAGGTACAGCAGGCGGGGAGGTACTTGCTTCGAAAATCGACAAGAAATATGAAAAGAAACAGGTCATAGAAGCAAAAAGGGGAAGCATACTCGATACAAAAGGTGATGTCATCGCCGAGGATACTTCGTCCTATATTTTAAGGGCTGTACTCAGTGAAAAGGAACCAGAGCATGTCAAAGATCCTGAGATGACCGCGAACAAGCTTGCAAAATATATCGACATGGATGAACAGGACATCTATGAAAGACTTACAAAAAAAGAGGCATACCAGGTAGAGTTTGGCAGTGCCGGCAAGGATTTGACCCAGGTCGTCAAGCAGAATATAGAAAAACTGGAACTGCCGGGAATTACATTTGGAAGAACCAATAAACGTTTTTATCCTAATGGGATTTTCGCATCCCATCTGATTGGTTATGTAGAAAAAGATGAAGAAACGGGAGAAATGGCCGGTAAGTTCGGCATTGAAAAGTACCTCAATAAAGAATTGCAGGAAACGGACGGGAAGCTTACATATGACAGTGACTCATGGGGACTGCTTTTACCGGATTCAAAGGAAAAGGTGGTTGCTCCGGATAATGGCAGTGATGTCATGCTTACCATCGATAAGAAAATACAAACGTTCCTGGAAGATTCGCTGAGTAAAGTGCAAGCAAAATACGATCCCGAGCAAATCATAGCGATTGTGTCCAATCCTAAAACGGGGGAGATTGTCGCGATGGGGCAAAGGCCTACCTTCCATCCGACAACGAAAGTCGGGCTTACGGATACATGGCGTAACCTGGCTATTGAAGAAAGCTTCGAACCGGGATCAACCATGAAAACATTCACCCTTGCCGCGGCTGTTGAGGAAGGGGTCTTTAATCCAAACGAAAGTTTTGTCGCGGGAACCTATAAAGCCGGATCGGGCAAAATCGGTGATCATAGCGGAATCGAAAGAGGGAAGAGCATGACCTTTCTGGAAGGGGTTCAACGTTCTTCAAACGTCGCATTTGCCACTCTTGCAATGGATAAGATCGGAGCGGATACTTTTCGTGAATATTTGACTAAGTTCGGTTTCGATAAAAAAACGGGAATTGACCTGCCGAACGAGATAACCGGTAAAATTCAATACAAGTATAAGCTTGAAAAAGTTACTACTTCCTTTGGACAAGGTTCGACCGTTACGCCGATTCAACAGATCCAAGCTGCATCCGCAATAGCCAATGACGGAAAAATGATGCGGCCGTACGTGATAAAAAGCATTTCCGATCAGGATACCGGAAAAGTTTTGAAAACGACAAAGCCGAAAGTGACAGGGGAACCGATTTCGGCAGAAACTGCAAAACAAGTCCGTGATTATTTGGAAACGGTGATTTCCGCGAAAAAAGGAACAGGGAAAAAATATGCCATTGATGGATATGAAGTAGCGGGGAAAACCGGTACTGCACAAATTGCGGGCCCGACAGGTAGATATTTAGAAGGAAAAAATAACTATGTATTCTCCTTTTTAGGTATGGCTCCAAAAGATGATCCGCAGTTGGTCATTTATGTGGCGGTCAAGCAGCCGAAGTTAGGTGTATCTTATGTTGGGGCTGATCCATTATCAGAGATATTTAATCCTGTCATGCAAAATAGCCTGCAATATCTAAACATCAAACCTTCTGATGTTAAAAAACAAAAAGCAAATAAAATCGTTGACTATACGAACCAGACCGAGAGTTCGGCGGTCGCAGAACTGAAGGAACTTGGCTATGATGTAAGTACGATCGGGAGTGGACGTAAAGTGCTCGATCAATCCCCAAAAGCCGGGAGTATACTCTTACAGGGTGAAAAAATAATCCTGAGGACCGAAGGCGAAATGAAAGTTCCGGAGATGAAGGGATGGTCTTTGCGCGATGTCATGAAATTAGCTAAGGTTGCAAAACTGGATCTAAAAACTAAAGGAACTGGTTATGTGAGTAAACAGAGTCTCGGGGCCGGAAAAAGGGTGAAGGAAGGAGAAACCTTCAATATTGAATTATCCCAGCCTGAAGGGGCTGCTGAAGATATACAGACTAATGAGAAAACAGAGTGAAAATAACGATGGGGGTCCATTTGGACCCCCATCGTTATTTTTTTGAATGTTTCTTAGTCTAGCAACGAGTAGACAAGCATATATTGAAGCATGTATGAAATGGAGGTGCCTGTTTTTGCGTGTTTCGAATGTTACTGTCCGAAAACGGCTGGCAATCGCATTGGCAGTAGGTATCGTTGTTTTTTTTATCATTGATATCCGTTTGGGAATTGTGCAGTTTTATCTAGGGGATAAGTTGACGGGGCTGGCTAAAGATTCCTGGAGCAGGAATATTCCTTTTGAAGCCAAACGAGGAGAAATTCTGGATCGGAATGGTGTCGAGCTGGCAACGAATATATCCGCGCCAACAGTCTATGTCATCCCAAGACAGATTGAGAATCCTGGGGAGACGGCGGAACAGCTTGCTTCAATATTGGATATGACAAAGGAAAAGGCTTATCAATGGTTAACGAAACAGGCGATGAGCGTCAGAATCCCGGAAGGCAGAAAGATATCTCATGAAAAGGCTAAGGAAATTAAAGCATTAGGGATAAAGGGCGTTTATATCGCTGAAGATTCAAAGCGCCATTACCCCTTTGGTGAATATCTTTCGCATGTTCTTGGCTTTACGGGATCTGATAATCAAGGGCTGATGGGTATTGAATTGTCTTATGATAAGGAACTGAGTGGGGAAAGAGGATTTGTTAAATTTTATTCTGATGCGAAAGGGAAAAGGCTTGAGAATATGGCAGATGACTATAAGCCTCCTGTTGACGGTGATAACCTGAAGCTTACGATCGATAGCAAAATCCAGACAATCGTGGAGAGGGAGCTCGATAATGCGGAGGCCACATATAATCCCGATGGTATTATTGCCATTGCCATGGACCCGAACACAGGGGAAATATTGGCAATGTCGAGCAGGCCAACTTTTGATCCAGCCAATTTTCAAAATGTACCGTCAGAAGTGTATAATCGCAATTTACCAGTTTGGAGTATATATGAACCAGGTTCGACCTTTAAGATCATCACGCTTGCTGCAGCGCTGGAGGAAGGGAAGGTCGACTTACAAAAGGAACATTTTTATGATTCAGGACATGTGGAAGTGTCAGGGTCTACACTGCATTGCTGGAAAAGCGGAGGACATGGGGACCAAACTTTTCTTGAAGTCGTCGAGAACTCATGTAACCCTGGTTTTGTAGAATTAGGGAACCGGCTTGGTAAAGACAAGCTGTTTAAATATATAAATGATTTCGGTTTTGGGCAAAAGACGGGGATTGATTTAACCGGAGAAGGAAAAGGAATCATGTTCAACATGGATCGAGTGGGTCCGGTTGAGCAGGCAACCACTGCGTTTGGACAAGGTGTTGCCGTAACGCCCATTCAGCAGGTGACAGCGGTGTCGGCGGCCGTGAATGGTGGGACTTTGTATACACCTTATATCGCAAAGGAACTGGTGAATCCAAAAAATGGGGAAGTACTGATGCGAAAGACCCCACAGGCGAAGAAAAAGGTGATTTCAGAAGCAACCTCAAAGAAAGTCCGTGAAGCACTTGAATCCGTTGTTGCTCAAGGGAGCGGTAAAGGAGCATTCGTGGAGTCGTACCGAGTTGGCGGGAAGACGGGTACAGCCCAAAAAGCTGAAAATGGCCGATACCTTGAAAATAATTATATTCTCTCATTCATTGGTGTCGCTCCAGCGGATGATCCGCAAATCGTCGTCTATATAGCTGTGGATAATCCGAAAGGAACGGTACAATTCGGCGGTGTCGTTGCAGCACCGATCGTTGGGAATATCATGGAGGATTCACTTAGGGCAATGGACGTCAAGCCAAGAAAAAACCAGATTGAGAAGGAAACGGTCTGGACGGATCCCGTCATGGTCGAGGTACCTGACGTTGTTGGACTTAGTAAAAAAGAGTTGCAAACACAGCTCATCGATCTTAAGCTGGATATTGCCGGTAATGGGGAAAAAGTCATAAATCAAGCACCGGATCCAGGTGTTAAAGTAAAACAAGGCTCTACAATAAGAATTTATCTTGGCGAAAATACAGAATAAGTATAATATAATAGATGAATAGTTAAAGCGGCTGAAGAATCATCAGCCGCTTTGTTTACGGAGTCGTGAAAACCCCGTATAATTGAAATTGGTTTCTCGACAAGCCAAGGCTAATCACATATAATGAATCCTCAAATTAAGTTGAGAGGGATGGAAAAATGAAGCTTCACAAATTACTATCTTATTTAAACTCCTTATTTACGTATGAAGGAGAAAATCCTGAAATCACCTCCATAGAAAATGATAACCGTAAAGTCATAGACGGAAGTTTATTTGTTTGTATAAAAGGTTATACAGTCGATGGTCATGATTTTGCCCAACTCGCTGTAGAACATGGAGCTGCAGCAGTCATTGCGGAAAGGCCGCTTGAACTCGATGTTCCCGTGATCGTTGTCAGGGATTCAAGCAGGGCGATGGCCGTGCTTGCCGATGCATTTTATGGACATCCGACTCAAAAGATGCGTTTGATTGGAATTACAGGAACGAATGGAAAAACGACGACCAGTCACTTATTGGAAAAGATTTTCGAGGATCGACATGAAAAAACAGGACTGATTGGCACGATGTATACAAAAATTGCCGATACGGTATATGAAACCAAGAACACGACGCCAGATAGCGTTACGCTCCAGAAGGCATTTCATGAAATGGCCGAAGCGTCTGTCTCCACGGCCATTATGGAAGTTTCTTCGCATGCACTTGAACTTGGGCGCGTCCATGGCTGTGATTATGATATTGCCGTTTTTACGAATCTCACACAGGATCATTTGGACTTCCATAAAACCATGGACAGATACAGGCAGGCAAAATCCTTATTTTTCTCACAGCTCGGCAATGCTTACATAGAGAATCGTCCTAAATATGCTGTGCTTAATGCTGATGATGAGGCAACAGCTGATTTCATTAAAGCGACAGCTGCTACAGTCGTTACTTACGGCATCGACAAAGAAGCGGATATCAGGGCGAAGGATATAAAAATTGACGCAAAAGGAACATCGTTCACCTTGACAGCAGGTAAAGAAGAGCGTTACATTCAGCTGAAGCTAATTGGTAAATTCAGTGTTTACAATGTACTCTCAGCCATCTCTGCTGCTCTGTGCGCCGGTAACGATCTAGATGAGACCATTAAATCCATCGAGGCAATAAATGGTGTTGCAGGCCGTTTTGAACTCATTACAGCGAATCAGGCCTTCCCGGTCATAGTTGACTATGCCCATACCCCGGACAGTTTAGAAAATGTTTTAAGAACTGTTGGTGAGTTTGCTCAAAAGAAAATCTTTGTGATAGTGGGCTGCGGTGGGGACCGAGACAAGACAAAACGTCCTATCATGGCCGAAATTGCATGCAGCTTGGCGACTGACGCGATTTTCACATCGGATAATCCACGCAGTGAAGATGCTGCCCAGATCCTGCGGGATATGGAAACTGGCGTAGCAGGCAAAGAATATACGGTAATTGAAGACCGTAGGCAGGCGATTGCTTATGCTGTTTCCAAGGCGGAAGAGGGCGACGTTATTTTAATAGCTGGAAAAGGTCATGAAACATATCAATTGGTCGGTGACGAAGTGCTTCACTTCGATGACCGTGAAGAAGCAAAAAAGGCGATTCAAAGTCGTTTGGGTTCAGTTTGAACAATCGGTGAATGAATTTGCCCTGCTGCAAATAAGAACAGACAACAAGCAGAATTTTATATTTGAATTGTGTTAGGAATGAGGGAGTAAGGAATGTTGGAACAAGTAATTTTTTATACGATTTTGGTGGCGTTTTTAGTAACCGTTCTTCTTTCGCCGATTTTTATCCCGTTTTTAAGAAGATTGAAATTCGGGCAAAGTATCAGGGAAGAAGGTCCACAATCGCATCTGAAGAAAACGGGAACACCCACCATGGGCGGTTTGGTCATATTATTATCTGTTACCATCGCTACACTGGTCATGACTTTGAAATTTTCGGTACCTTCGACCGAAACGTATTTATTATTATTCGTTACTTTAGGATTTGGTTTATTAGGTTTCTTGGACGATTTCATCAAAGTGGTCATGAAGCGAAACCTGGGACTGACTTCTAAGCAAAAATTGCTTGGGCAAATTGTGATTTCGGTGATCTTTTACTTCGTCTTTAAACAGACAGACCGTTTTAATCCTGAATTGACGATTCCAGGCACTGACTTTGCCGTTGATTTTGGCTGGTTTTATCTCTTTATCGTTATTTTCTGGCTGGTAGGTTTTTCGAATGCCGTCAATTTGACGGATGGACTTGATGGACTTGTCTCAGGAACATCAGCCATTGCTTTTGGTGCTTTTGCCATATTGGCCTGGAGTCAGTCACAATACGATGTCGCTATTTTTTCGGTGGCGGTTGTCGGTGCGGTGCTCGGATTTTTGGTATTCAATGCACATCCTGCAAAGGTATTCATGGGGGATACGGGTTCCTTGGCCCTTGGAGGAGCGATCGCTACCATCGCCCTGTTAACGAAGCTTGAAATCCTCCTGGTAATCATTGGCGGAGTCTTCGTCATTGAGACGCTCTCAGTCATCCTACAGGTAGGATCTTTTAAAACGACTGGAAAACGTATTTTTAAAATGAGTCCGCTTCATCATCATTATGAGCTTTCCGGCTGGTCGGAATGGCGCGTCGTCGTGACTTTCTGGACAGTGGGGCTGCTGTGTGCGGTACTCGGAATCTATTTAGAGGTGTGGATATAATTGAAAGAGACTGCAAAGTATTCAGAGAAAAAGATATTGGTATTGGGATTGGCAAAAAGCGGAGTGACGGCAGCTTCGCTTCTACATAAATTAGGAGCTTTCGTAACGGTGAATGACATGAAGCCATTATCGGAAAATCCTGAGGCTCAAGGACTTCTTGAACAAGGAATTAAAGTCATCTGCGGTAGTCATCCGATCGAGCTTCTTGATGAGGGTTTCGAGTTGATCGTGAAAAACCCGGGAATCCCTTATCGGAACCCTATCGTAAAAGGGGCATTGGAAAAAGGGATTCCGGTTATTACGGAAGTTGAATTGGCCTATCAAATCAGTGAGGCCCCTTTCATAGGCATCACTGGTACAAATGGGAAAACGACTACGACAACATTAATATTCGAAATGTTGAAGACCGGTGAAAAGTCCCCACTTATTGCTGGGAATATCGGGACAGTGGCTTCGGGGGTTGCTGAAAAGGCAAAATCAGATGACTCGATCGTCATTGAATTATCATCGTTTCAGTTAATGGGAATAGAGGAATTTCGTCCTGAAATCTCAGTCTTGACAAATTTGTATGATGCGCATTTGGATTATCATAGTTCCAAACAGGAATATGCCGAAGCAAAAGCTGCGATTGCGAAAAATCAAATAGGTTCAGATTTCATGATTTATAATGCAGATCAAGATCCCGTTGTATCCATGGCGAAAAAGACCAAGGCTGAACTTGTACCTTTTTCAACTGAAGTGAAACATGAGAATGGAGCCTATGTAGAAGAAGGTGCCGCATACTTCAGAGGAGAAAAAATCATTGATGTTTCAGAGATAGCGCTTCCTGGAAAACATAATTTGGAAAATGTGCTCGCGGCCATATCAGCGGCGAAACTGAAGGGTGTTGCCAACGAAGCCATTCAGACTGTATTGAAAACATTTTATGGTGTGGAGCACCGTTTGCAGTTTGTTGCAACGATCGAAAACCGTAAATTTTATAATGATTCGAAAGCGACGAACATTCTAGCGGCGTCCAAAGCATTAACATCCTTTACGGAACCTGTCATCTTATTGGCAGGCGGGTTGGATCGCGGGAATGAATTCGATGAGTTGAAACCGGCTATGAAAAATGTCAAAGCCTTGATAACTTTTGGCGAAACCGCAGAAAAAATTGAGCGGGTAGCAAAAGAAATAGGAATAGCGAATATAAAACGTGTCGATAATGTAGAAAAGGCCGTACCGGCTGCATTTGAATTATCAAATGAAGGCGACTGCATTCTTCTCTCCCCGGCTTGTGCAAGCTGGGATCAATATAAAACTTTTGAGCAAAGAGGAGACATGTTTATGGAGGCCGTGCATAAACTTAAGTAAGAGCTTTCGCAGAGAGAAGTGAACTTGCTTCTACGTTGACACCTTGGAAAAAAGCGATAATGAGCCGTTATCGCTTTTTTTTTGACTAAAGTGCTGACAAGCAATCAGCAATGATGTTTTTATTCGTACAGGCTCGAAAAACTTCCTAGAGGTGGATGTCCGTGCCATTAAAAAAATCGAATCCTGATCTCATTCTCATTATCGTCACCTTAAGTCTTTTGACCGTTGGATTAATCATGGTTTACAGCGCGAGTGCCATTTGGGCAACATATAAATTTGATGATTCATTTTATTTTGCTAAAAGACAGTTGCTGTTTGCCTGCGTTGGTGTCATAGCCATGTTTTTCATCATGAATGTGGATTACTGGACGTGGCGGACTTGGGCCAAGATTTTGATCATCATTTGTTTCATTATGTTACTGGCTGTGCTGGTGCCGGGTATAGGGATGGCGAGAAATGGTTCGAGGAGCTGGATTGGTGTAGGTGCCTTTTCGGTCCAACCTTCTGAGTTCATGAAGCTAGCGATGATCGCTTTTTTAGCTAAGTTTTTATCCGAACGGCAAAAGCTGATCACCTCCTTCAAAAAAGGTATGCTTCCATCCTTGGGTTTAGTGTTTTTGGCATTTGGATTGATCATGTTACAGCCCGACCTTGGAACGGGAACGGTAATGGTAGGAACCTGCATCGTCATGATCTTTATTTCCGGGGCAAGAATCAGCCATTTTGTCGGCTTGGGTCTTATCGGGGTGGCTGGTTTTATCGGTCTGATTTTGTCAGCGCCTTACCGGATAAAAAGGATCACATCTTTTCTAGATCCTTGGGAAGATCCTTTGGGTAGTGGATTTCAGATGATTCAATCGTTCTATGCAATTGGGCCCGGGGGATTATTCGGGCTGGGACTCGGGCAAAGCCGCCAAAAGTTTTTCTATTTACCAGAACCTCAGACTGATTTCATTTTTGCCATACTGTCCGAGGAACTTGGCTTCATCGGAGGCTCTCTGGTCATTTTGTTATTTGCGCTTATGCTTTGGCGGGGCATACGGATCGCACTTGGTGCCCCTGATTTATATGGGAGCCTTGTAGCGGTGGGAATCATTGCAATGGTCGCCATTCAAGTGATGATCAATATAGGGGTGGTAACGGGATTGATGCCGGTTACGGGTATCACCTTGCCCCTCTTGAGTTATGGTGGTTCATCTCTGACACTAATGTTGATGGCGATCGGAGTGCTTCTGAATATAAGTCGTTATTCAAGATTCTGACATCAGGAAAATATATGATATGAGAAAAGGGAAGTCCTGTTAAATGCAGGGCTCCCTTTTTTTACGTTGAAAGCCCTTGCAGGAAAAAGATTTTGGAGGGGACCTTGCCGGAATTTAGAAATAATTGAAATGTCGCTTAAATATTACCATGTATGAATGTTGGGGAATCCACAATAAATATTGGCAATACGGCTTTGTTTAGACTATAGTATAAGAGGGTTAGGCCGTACTGGGGCTTGCTTCTGTTTATTTTTCTGCTTAAAAGGTGTTATTAATCTTCTAAAATAAGTGACCTCATGGAAGAGGAATTGAAAATCGTAACTTGGAATTTTTGGAACAACAAGGAGGTTTATCATGGATAAAGTGATAAAGCAATTAACTGAAATGAAAATCGGCAAAGTTCTAGAACAGGAACCGCTTGCGAATCATACAACTATGAAAATTGGGGGGCCGGCTGATTTATTCATCGTGCCATCTTCCATTGAAAATATAGAAAAAACGATGCAGGTCATTAAAGAACATGGGATACCATGGAGGGCGATTGGCAGGGGCTCGAACCTACTTGTAAGTGATGGCGGAATTGAAGGTGCCGTGCTTAAATTGGGTAGAGGACTTGATCATCTTGAGATAAATGGCGCCGAGATTAAAGCAGGGGCTGGGGTATCACTTGTCAGCCTGTCCGTACAAATCAGTAAAAAAGGGTATGCAGGATTGGAATTTGCCAGTGGAATCCCTGGTTCGGTCGGCGGAGCTGTCTATATGAACGCTGGTGCGCACGGTTCCGATATGAGTGAAATTCTCAAGGCGGCACATGTCCTTTTTGAAGATGGAACCCTAGCTTGGCTTTCTAAGGAAGAAATGGATTTTTCTTATCGTACTTCCCTACTTCAGAAGAAAAGACCTGGAATCGTACTTGAAGCAATTTTTCAATTGACTGAGGGTGATAAAACCGAAATCGTTGAAAGAATGCAGAATAACAAAAATTACCGTAAAGAGACGCAGCCGTATAATCTTCCATGTGCCGGGAGCATATTTAGGAATCCTCTTCCGCATCATGCAGGTAAACTGGTGGAGAATGCAGGCCTGAAGGGACACTCGATTGGCGGAGCTCAGATTTCACCGATGCATGGGAACTTTATCGTTAACACAGGTAATGGAAGTGCAGCGGATGTTCAAGCCTTGATACAGCATGTGAAGGATACTGTGTATGATATGTTTGAAATTGAAATGGAAACAGAAGTGGAAATTATCGGCCGGAAATAATAATGGAGTTATTTTTTATATCCAAATTTTGTGATATAATGTGTTACCTTTTAAAGTTTATTTATAACCAAATTTTGAGTTTGATTGATTTCGTACTGTGTCAAAAACCATCCATTTTTTCAGGAAGAGGTGAAAGGGATGGAAAAGGGAAAAATCGTTTCCATTGAGGACCGCATCCCGAAATTAAAACAATTAAGAAAAAGTAAAGCAAACAGGCGGCTTGTTCTTTTGCTTTCCCTTTTCTTCATTCTGGTTGCTTGTGTGCTATATTTTTTATCCCCTTTGAGCTATGTGAAATCCGTGCAGGTGGAGGGTAATCGTTATATTACTTCCAAGCAGATCATTAAATTGAGTAAGGTGAAGAAGGATCGAAGCATCTGGAAGGTTGATACAGGGGTAACCGCGGCTAATATCAAAAAGAATCAGGAAATAAAAAGCGTTAAGGTAACACCTGTATTTCCTAATGCCATTAAAATTACGGTTTCGGAACATAATAGGATGGCATACCTGTCCAATAATGGGAAGTTTGCCCCTATTTTGGAAAATGGGACCGTTTTGGAGGAGCTAGCAACAGGAGAAATTCCAGTATTTGCCCCGGTTTTAATTGGTTTCAAAGAGGGTAAAGCATTAAAGTTGCTTTTAGAAGAATTGGACAAGCTTCCTGTCGAGATTCAGAATGCCATTTCCGAAATTCATTATGCTCCAACCAAAACAGATGCCTATCATATCGTCATGTTTATGAACGATGGGTTTGAGGTAAGTGCTACAAGCCGGACTTTATACGAAAAAATGATTCACTATCCATCGATTGTCAGCCAGTTGGATCCTGATGTAAAGGGTGTCATTGATCTGGAAGTGGGTTCTTATTTTAAAGCATATGAAGACGCTGAACAAAAGGAAGACACTAATGAGGAAAATTAATGGCAAACGGGTGGTTTTGCCCCTAGTTTGCGTAGTTCTCGGATTTATGATTGCCTTCTCTTACAATCTGACCAAAGATGGTAAAGGAGTAGGGAAGGACAAAGCCTGGGATCAGGAATATGAACTCAGGCAACAACTGATCGAACAAGAGAAACAGAACCGGGACCTTCAGAAGGAACTCCTTCAAAAGCAAGAAAATGTATCCAAAATAGAAAAGGACCTAGCACAGGAAAAGCAGCTTTTTTTCAATTTGGCAAAGGATACGGAGAAATACCGGATGTTTCTCGGAAAAGTGAAAGTGAAAGGCACAGGCCTTCAGGTGACTCTTGAAGATGGTACAGATATGGACTCAAAAGCCAATGTCAATAACTACCTGGTCCACGAACAGCATGTCTTCAAGGTCGTCAATGAACTATACATATCAGGTGCAGAGGCTGTTGCGATTAACGGTCAAAGGTTAAATCATAATTCGTACATAATCTGTAATGGGCCAGTGATCACAATCGATGGCCATCAGCATCCTGCTCCATTTACCATTTCTGCGATTGGGGACCCTGATGTCCTGGGTGCTTCCCTGGACTTACCAGGTGGCATTAAGGAACAGCTGGTTAATGAGAATATTATCTTTACAGTGGAAAAACAAAAGAATATCATTTTTGATCCAATTATTGGAGGGTGATTAGATCGCCGGATTCGATGAAAGATTGGTGAGAAACTGGAAATGAAAAAAAAGCTTTCTTTTAGTTTGGTTACGTTGATTGCTGGCTTCATGCTCGCTATTCAATTCAATTTGGTGAATCAGCCTGTCATTTCCGATACAAGGGATATGTGGGAGCTGAAAAATGATTTATTGAAAGAACAGCAGACCCAGGTGGAATTAATTGAGGATATCAGTAAGCTTGAGGGGAAAATTGCCTCCTATGAAACAAAGAAAAATGAGAGTAAAGAAGAAGTATTGCGTGACACCCTGACCGAATTAAAGACTGACGCAGGGTTGACCGAAATAAAAGGTAATGGGGTAATCGTGTCTATACAGCCTATCAAAGAAGATATCCTACTTGGTGAGAGAATCGAGTATATTTCACCTGTGCTGATAATTCGGCTCATTAATGAAATGTATAGGTTTGGAGCTGACGAAATTTCCATTTCAGGGCAAAGGTATATATCGACATCGGTTATTCGTGATATTAATGGACAGCCGAAAATGGACGGATATCCCCTAGTCAATTACCCTGTCGAAATGCAGGCAATAACCGTTAATCCAAAGAAACTTAAGCAGCGCATTGAAGGTTCTGAACTTATGGATGATTTCTTTATAGATAATTTTGAAGTGCAGATTAAGGTGCCGACTGGTGAATTAACATTGCCGGCATACCAAAATGCTATTAATGTGGAACACATGGAACCCATTATGGATGGGGGGGAATCGTGATGTGGTTGCCAGTTTTTGGACTCTTAATTGGGATCACCCTTGGTTTTTTGGTGGATTTTGATATTCCCCAAGAATATTCAAATTATCTCTCCATTGCCGTGCTTGCTGCTTTTGATACCTTGTTTGGAGGCATACGGGCGCATCTGCAAAATCTTTATGATGAAGTAGTATTTGTAACAGGATTCTTCTTTAATATTGTTTTGGCCGCAGGTTTGGCTTTTCTAGGTGTACATCTTGGTGTAGACTTATATTTAGCCGCAATCTTCGTGTTCGGCGTAAGGCTCTTTCAAAATATCGCCCTGATTAGAAGGATCCTAATTGAAAAATGGTCCATTTCCCGGAAAAAGCAGAAAAAAAATCTATAATTTTAAAGGGAATTAAGTTATAAATGACGAATAGTTTATGGCAGTATCTAGTTTAGTAATATATCAGTTAAGTTGAGAAGCGAACAATTAGAATCTTAAAGTGAGGAATCTACGAGTTCTGTTTGGGAAATACAAATGAACTGCTTAGTATGACTGTTGTAATCAGTTCTGTTATTCTATAATGAATAAGTCTTTCGATATAAAAATGTTATTCTACTAATACATGTATAAAACTGAAGGAGGTGCCATGGAATGAACAGCAATGAAATATACGTAAGTCTTGACATCGGTACATCCAGTGTAAAAGTTATCATTGGGGAAATGGTCAATGACACATTAAATATAATCGGCGTGGGAAATGTTAAATCAGAGGGGCTCAAAAAGGGTTCGATCGTCGGTATAGATGAAACCGTCCAATCCATTCAAAAGGCTGTAGAGCAAGCAGAACGGATGATAGGGATGGAGATAAAAAAGGTAATCGTCGGTATAAGTGGAAATCACGTGACGCTTCAGCCCTGTCATGGGGTAGTAGCGGTATCCAGTGAAAATAAAGAGATTACTGAGCATGACGTTTTCCGTGTTAGGGAAGCAGCGGAGTTAATAACGATACCATCCGACAGGGAAATAATCGACGTGGTGCCGATTCATTACAAAGTTGATGAACTTGATGAAATAAGTGATCCAAGGGGCATGATAGGTGTTCGGTTGGAAATGAGAGGGATTTTAATCACAGGTCTTCGGACAATTTTACATAATACGCTGCGTTGTGTGGAAAGGGCAGGGTTAGAAATAACAGATATCGCTCTTCAGCCATTAGCCGCAGGTTCCCTTGTTTTATCCAAGGATGAAAAAGAACTTGGTGTTGCACTTGTCGATATTGGCGGAGGTTCCACGACTCTGGCAATTTTCGAACAAGGCTATTTACAATATACGTCTGTGATACCTATAGGCGGTGAAACACTTACGAAGGACCTTTCCATCGTTCTAAGGACAACGATGGAAGAAGCTGAGAAAATAAAAGTAAAGCATGGACATGCCTTTTATGATGATGCGTCTGAAGATGAAGTATTTCAAATACCTATCATCGGCAGCGACCAGCAGCAGACCTGCAACCAGCTAATGCTTTCGGATATCATTGAAGCGCGGGTGACCGAAATATTCGAGTTGATTCAAGATGATTTGAGGAGACTTGGCTTCCAGGATATACCGGGTGGTTTCGTGTTGACCGGAGGCGTCGTCAAGATGCCGGGAGTCCTGGAGCTTGCTCAATATGTGTTCCAAAATCGCGTCAGGACAGCTGAGCCGAATTACATCGGAGTTAGGGAACCCCAATATACTACAGCTGTTGGTCTGATTAAACATGCATGCAAGAAAGAGAGAATGCAAAAAAACACCGCTAATAAAACCCCTGTAGCAGCTGGACAAGCACATGAAGATAACGACCAGCGCAGCCAGAAGGTTTCTCAGAAAAGCAAAGAGAACACGGCTAAAAAACAAGGTGAAAAAGGTGAATCTAAATTCAAAAAAATCCTGGGTTACTTTTTTGAATAACAATCATAAAGAATCGGGAATTTCGTCAAAATAGGAGGATTGTCATGTTGGAGTTTGATTCTAATTTAGAACAATTAGCAACGATAAAAGTAATAGGTGTTGGCGGCGGCGGAAACAATGCGGTAAACAGAATGATCGAGCATGGTGTACAGGGTGTTGAGTTTATTTCTGTCAATACTGATGCACAGGCTCTTAATCTATCAAAAGCAGAAATTAAAATGCAAATCGGTGGGAAGCTTACACGCGGTTTGGGTGCAGGTGCCAATCCGGAGGTAGGAAAAAAAGCTGCAGAAGAAAGCAAAGAGCAGATTGAAGAAGCGCTAAAAGGTGCCGATATGGTATTCGTAACGGCTGGAATGGGCGGCGGTACGGGAACGGGGGCTGCTCCTGTCATCGCTGGCATTGCTAAAGATTTAGGGGCGCTTACAGTCGGTGTAGTTACTCGCCCATTTACTTTCGAAGGCCGAAAACGTGCAACACAGGCACAAGGCGGCATTTCATCCATGAAGGAATCGGTTGATACACTGATCGTCATTCCGAATGACCGTCTCCTTGAAATCGTCGATAAAAGCACACCAATGCTTGAAGCATTCCGTGAAGCCGATAATGTACTTCGTCAAGGTGTACAAGGGATTTCAGATTTAATCGCTGTTCCAGGTCTTATAAACTTGGACTTTGCCGATGTTAAGACCATCATGTCCAACAAAGGTTCCGCACTAATGGGAATCGGGATTTCCTCAGGGGAAAACCGTGCAGCAGAAGCGGCGAAAAAAGCCATCTCCAGTCCGCTGCTTGAAACATCGATTGATGGTGCCCAAGGCGTGCTGATGAATATTACCGGTGGTACGAACCTAAGTCTTTTTGAAGTCCAGGAAGCGGCCGATATCGTGGCTACTGCATCCGATCAAGACGTAAACATGATTTTTGGTTCGGTTATCAATGAAAATCTTAAAGATGAAATCGTCGTTACAGTAATTGCAACAGGCTTTAACGAGGTTGAAGCTTCAATAAGGCCTACAGGACGTCCGACACTCGGACAACAGCAGCAATCAAGACCTCAGACACAACAAACGCCACAGTCAAACGTGAAGCGTGAAGTGAAGAGAGAAGAAGTCAATGAACAGCCTGCACGTAATGCCAATCAAGGTGAAGAGGCCTTGGATATTCCAACCTTCCTCCGTAACCGTAATAGACGCCGTTAATATCGACGTCATATGCCGTTCCCATTTGGGGACGGTTTTTTGTCGTCTGAAAAATGAATTCATAAAAATGCAATTGTGTCCATTGACCTTAATGATGATGGGGCTTTCTCGGGCATTGTCACTCTGATCGAATAGCTAATCGAAATCTGGAAAATTGCACCCTTGATCGGTGTCTGAATGCTCCGGTTCGGTGGAAGGCCCGATTCCGCTTCTTGATGGAGTTCCTGGTCATGCACCTTCGTTTACGGTTACCGGGTCGGGCCATTTATATTTGGTAAATGTAACAAGATAAGAGAGTCAATAAATTATTAAACTTTTATAACATAAATCGACAGTAGTAAAAGGGAGCAGGATAGTCTCTAAGACAGTATTGAAAATATCAATAGCTGTTTTTCTACAAAAAGGGTAAAAATGACTGAAAAAATCTTAAGTTTTTCAGTACAAAAAGTGACACACTTTCTAAGGGCAGGTACGCTATACTTTTTGCTAGTGGAAGGTTAGTTCATAAAAGGAGGGGAGGGTGTTTGACCTTATATTTAGATGTGATCTGGTTATTGAATTGGTTATTTGACTGCCTCCTTTTATATTGGACCGCCATCATTCTCAAACGTAGGGTAGCTCTTTGGCGGGTATGCATCGGCGGGCTGATCGGTTCCTTCATTATCGTATTGGCGTTCACTCCTTTTTATGCAATTGCCGACCGAGCGTACATGAAGATTTTTGTATCCCTGGTCATGGTGCTGGCAACCTTTGGGTTCAATAGGTTAAAACTTTTTATGAAATCGGTGGCCACTTTATATTTTGTGACGTTTTTATCGGGAGGTATCCTGCTGGGACTTCACTACCTATTTGAATTTCAAATCGTTTCCAAGGACCCTGGTCAATATGCAGGAATCAATCGTTTTGGTGACCCTGTCAGCTGGATATTTGTAATGATTGGGTTCCCGCTCGCTTGGCAATTTTCCAAGCGAACACTTGAAGGGATGGAGATGACAAAGCTTACACATGAACAAATGGTTTCGGTCTCGGTTAAAATTTCTGAATTTGAAGGTACGTTTCTTGGTTTGGTGGATAGCGGCAATCAATTATATGATCCGATTACACGTTCCCCAGTGATGATCATCTCTCTTTCAGGCGGAGAAGCAGGAATTCCAAACGACATGCTAGAGCTCTTTAAAAACCCTGATAACCTGATTAAGCAGGAAGTACAGCCCGAATATTCATGGACCGGAAGAATGCGTGTCATCCCTTATAAAGTCGTGGGTCATGAACATCAGCTGTTAACCGCAATCAAGCCGGATTACATTAAAATCGTTCAAGGGGAAAAAGAATATCATGTCAAGCAGGGTCTCGTTTCGTTTACCTTTCAGCAACTCTCTCCCGACAATAGCTATCAATCTATCGTTCACCCGAAAATGTTAACCGGAATACCGGTGCAAAATGCCTCCTGATTCATTGATTCATTCTTAAATTTGAACCATAATCCGTTTATTAGAAGGGAGAATTATTTTGAAGAAATTCATTCTTCGGCTCACTTATTTTTGGTACAAACTATTGTTCAAGCTCGGATTGAAAACGGACGAAATATTTTATATAGGAGGGAGTGAGGCACTGCCGCCGCCCCTTTCAAAGGAAGAAGAGGCAATACTGATCAATAAATTACCCAAGGGCGATGAAGCTGCACGATCGATCTTAATTGAACGGAATTTAAGGCTGGTGGTTTATATTGCCAGGAAATTTGAAAATACGGGCATCAATATTGAAGATTTAATCAGCATTGGTACCATAGGTTTGATCAAAGCTGTGAATACATTCAATCCTGAGAAGAAAATTAAACTGGCTACATATGCTTCGAGATGCATCGAGAATGAAATATTAATGTATTTACGCAGAAATAACAAAATCCGTTCTGAAGTTTCTTTTGATGAACCTCTGAATATCGATTGGGATGGAAATGAACTACTGTTATCCGATGTCCTTGGAACTGACGATGACATCATCACGAAGGACCTCGAGGCAAACGTTGACCGCAAGCTGCTGACAAAAGCACTTACGCAGTTATCCGAACGTGAAAAACAGATAATGGAACTCCGTTTTGGACTTGCAGGTGGGGAAGAAAAAACACAAAAGGATGTTGCCGATATGCTGGGGATTTCCCAATCCTACATTTCACGTTTGGAAAAAAGGATTATTAAGAGGCTTCGAAAAGAATTTAATAAAATGGTGTAAAAAAATAAAGAGCTTAAATGCCAATTAAATCAATACTTTGTTAGCTATTTTGAAAAATAATGATGATTTTCCGTTCTAGCCATGTGCATATTTTTTCCTCCCGCGGAAATACTGTTTTTTGTACAGCGCTCCTGTGAGGAGGGAATAATTTTGTCTCGTAATAAGGTTGAAATCTGCGGTGTGGATACATCAAAATTACCGGTTTTAAAGAATGAAGAAATGAGAAAACTCTTTAAAGAACTGCAAGATGGCGATATTTCAGCAAGAGAGAAACTGGTAAACGGGAATCTTCGACTCGTTCTAAGCGTCATTCAGCGCTTCAACAATCGGGGAGAGTATGTAGATGATCTATTTCAGGTAGGCTGTATAGGGTTAATGAAGTCGATAGATAACTTTGACCTAGGTCAAAATGTTAAGTTTTCAACGTATGCTGTACCGATGATTATTGGAGAAATCAGAAGATATCTTCGTGACAATAATCCGATTCGGGTATCCCGTTCTTTAAGAGACATCGCTTACAAAGCTTTGCAGGTAAAAGAAAAGCTCATAAGTCAGACCCTTCGTGAGCCGACAGCTGAAGAAATCGCCAAGGTGTTGGAAGTACCTCATGAAGAAATTGTTTTTGCACTAGATGCTATACAAGATCCAGTTTCACTTTTTGAACCGATTTATAATGATGGCGGGGATCCGATTTATGTACTCGACCAACTGAGTGACGAAAAAAATAAAGATAGTACCTGGATTGATGAAATAGCTATAAATGAAGGCATGAGACGGTTGAATGACCGGGAAAAAATGATCCTTCGCAAACGGTTTTTCCAAGGGAAGACGCAAATGGAGGTAGCCGAGGAAATTGGCATTTCACAAGCGCAAGTATCCCGATTGGAAAAAGCGGCAATCAAGCAAATGAATAAAAATATCCAACAGTAGAAGCTGAGCATGAGAAAAAGTTAGCTGAAGCGGGTAGGGCAAAAATGTCGATTACCCGCTTATCAGCAACTTATCCATAGCGGCTTTTTTATTTTGTGAAAATCCCTTCCAGAAGGGAATCGGAAACTGTATGTACGTTTATTTATCGTATTCTTCATCCTTGAGTGAATCATGTCATATACATAGGAATAGGACCTTCATCTATGATGAAATTTTGAGGAGTTGAGTGATATGACCAGGATTTCCGAATTTCAAATTAAGGATATCGTCAATATAGCCGATGGAAAGAAATTAGGTAATATGTCAGATCTTGAAATCAATACGGCCACAGGGAAAATAGAGGCCATCATCGTTTCAAATGGAACAAGGCTAATGGGTTTCTTCGGGAGGGAACAGGATATTGTGATTCCCTGGCGCAAAATAAAAAAAATCGGTGCAGATGTCATTCTTGTTGAACATCAGACGGTATTTCAAGCAGAGCTGAAAGATGAACGGTTTTAAAGGTACATGGCGTAAATATATGATACACTAGACTAAAACTAAAGAGGTTTATAGCATGAAAGAGCCATTTGTTTTAGTAAAAGACCAATATATGCTCATTGACAGCTGGAGACAACAAAATCTCCAGCTCGTAGCGGGCTTCACCACAAAAAATGGGGGAGTCAGTTCAGGGGATTTTCAAACATTGAATACCGGTTTTCATGTCGGGGATAAGCTTGAAGATGTCCAGGGAAACCGCAGGATTTTAGCCGATAAGCTGTTGTTTCCGCTTAATGAATGGATAGGCGCCGAGCAGACACATGAAACGAATATCCATCAAGTTACCAGCCGCGATGGCGGAAGAGGTGCAATGGATTATGATTCTGCCTTTAAAGCAACTGACGGATTTTATACAAAGGATCAAAATGTTTTACTGACCCTTTGCTATGCGGACTGCGTGCCCTTATACTTTCTTGCTCCGGCACATGGTATGATTGGGGTGGCACATGCTGGCTGGAAGGGTACCGTTAATGGAATTGCCCGAAAAATGGTTGAGGTATGGCTAGATAAGGGTATAAAGGCAACGGAGATATTTGCTGTTATTGGACCTTCGATTTGTTCGAAGTGCTATGTAGTGGATGATCATGTTATGGATTTAGTGCAGAATTTGCTGGTAGATAATGACGAAAAGCCATATAATTTAATCAGTGAAGGTCAATATCAGTTAGATCTTAAGCAACTTAATGCATTGATTCTTCAAAAATCAGGAATTCCAAAAAGTCAGATCGACGTTACATCATACTGTACAAGCTGTGATCATGAATTGTTTTTTTCGCATCGCCGTGATAACGGGAAGACAGGTAGATTGATGAGTTTTATCGGTTGGAAGGAGGATTTAGGGTAAGTGAAAGTAGTGGACAATTTAAAAAACATCGAAGAAAAAATAAATATAGCATGTGAAAATAGTGGAAGGGACCGTAAAGATATAAGGTTAATCGCAGTGACGAAATATGTTTCGGTCGAGAGGGCAAATGAAGCATTGGAAGCGGGAATAATTGATTTGGGTGAAAACCGTGACGAAGGGCTTTTGAATAAATATGAAGTGCTGAAGGACAAGCCCCACTGGCATTATATTGGTTCCATGCAAACACGAAAAGTAAAGAATGTCATCGATAAAATTTCTTATATCCATTCGTTGGATCGCATTTCTTTGGCGGAAGAAATTCAAAAACGCGCAAATGAGCCGATAAACTGTTTAGTGCAGGTGAACGTTTCAGGTGAGGAATCGAAACATGGCCTGAATTCTGAGGCGACAATGGATTTCATAAAAGGGTTAGCTGTTTTTGATAAGGTGAATGTTGCAGGATTGATGACGATGGCTCCTTTGACGGATGATGAACAGGTTTTGCGGAAATGCTTCCGGAAACTGAAGGGCATCCAGGTGGAAATACAAAATGCCGGGTTGAAGCATGCCCCCTGCACTGAATTGTCCATGGGGATGTCCAATGATTTCATGATTGCCATTGAAGAAGGCGCAACAATGATTAGGATTGGTACTGCACTTGTAGGCGAATAATTTTAAGGAGGTACGCTATAGATGTCGTTCGTATCAAAATTTAAATCTTATTTCGCTCTGGATGATGAGTATGAGTACAAGGATGAAGTGATGGAAGAAGAGGAGGCTGAACCAAAAGTCGTGAAGTCAGGTAAACAGCAGCAGCCCGCTTCTGCAGGGAATAATACCAATCAGAATATCGTAAGTTTGCAAAGCGTACAGAAATCTTCTAAAGTAGTATTATTGGAGCCTCGTGCTTATGCAGAAGCCCAGGAAGTAGCTGATCATTTAAAAAACAGACGTGCTGTTGTTGTGAACCTTCAACGAATCCAGCATGATCAAGGAAAACGAATCATCGATTTTCTAAGTGGGACTGTCTATGCAATCAGCGGGGATATCCAAAAAATCGGAACAGATATATTCTTATGTACCCCGGACAACGTCGATGTTTCCGGTAATATTACCGGCTTTGCGGCCGAAGAGGAGTACGAAGAAGCGAGGTGGTAATGGTTAATGGGTTTAGTGCTTCAGGGTTTATATTATTTAATAGAAATTTATTCAATGGCATTAATCGGTTACATATTGATGTCATGGTTCCCAAATGCAAGGGAGACATCGATTGGTAAATTCCTTGAAAAGATTTGCGAACCGTATTTAGAACCGTTCAGAAAGTTCATACCGTCACTTGGGATGATCGATCTTTCACCTCTTGTGGCCTTGCTGGTGCTTAATTTTGCCAGCGGTTACGGAATCAATTACTTACAGACTTTAATAGGATGATCAACAATTAACCTGACATGCATCATTACTACACAGTCGGAAGAATTTCCGCTGTGTAGTAGCAAGCAACGAAGAACCAGTTAATCAATTCCTTATGATCGACCATTAACTTGATAGCTAAGGAGCATTTATTCAATCATGAGTATTTATCAGCATTTCAGGCCGGAGGAAAAAGAATTTATTGACCAGGCAATGAATTGGATTGATCAGGTTAAAAATTCCTACGCTCCGAAACTATCTGATTTCCTTGATCCGCGTCAGCAGGAAATTCTTACATCCTTATTAGGGAATGATCCGGATGCGAAACTGCAATTTAATGGCGGGAGCGATTACGTAGAGCGAAAACGTGTGCTCATTTACCCTGATTATTACTCTCCTGAACCATCGGATTTCAATATCTCCTTATACGATATCTCCTATCCAAAAAAGTTTGTTACGCTTGAACATAGGCAAATACTTGGAACCTTGATGTCACTTGGGGTAAAACGTGAAAAATTTGGTGATATAATAGTGACGGAGGAGCATATTCAATTTATAGCTGCCGAGGAGATGGATTTATATCTCACAGGAAACCTGGAGAAAATAGGTAACGCTTCCGTTACCATCAAACGGATTCCAATCGGGAATATCATCCAAGTTAACGAAGAATGGGAAGAGCAAGTATCCACCGTCAGTTCTCTTAGGCTTGACAGTGTGCTATCGTCCGTCCTGAATATGTCCCGTCAAAAAACGCAAGCCTTGATAACGTCAGGAAAAGTAAAGGTGAATTTCAAGCAAACGGAAAACGTCTCGGAAGAATGCCGTGAGGGTGATACACTTTCCATCAGAGGTTTTGGCAGATGTAAAATAGCTTCAATTGATGGGAAAACCAAGAAGGATAAGTGGAGAATCTCGTTAGGCAGACAAAAATAATTCAATATCAAGCAGGATTCATACATTTATTGTCGAATATAGAGTTTTAACATACTAGAGTAGAAACCGTTCTGGAGGTGCCGTAATGCCCTTAACCCCGATAGATATACATAACAAGGAATTTAACAAGGTATTTCGTGGGTATGATGAAGATGAAGTAAATGAATTTCTCGACCAGGTCATTAAAGATTATGAACTGATTTTGAGGGAGAAGAAAGAAATTGAAGATAAACTAAACGAGACATATGATCGTTTGGGACATTTTACGACAATTGAGGGTACACTTAATAAGTCGATTATTGTCGCACAAGAAGCAGCCGAAGAATTAAGGCGCAATGCCCAAAAAGAAGCGAAACTGATCATAAAGGAAGCAGAGAAAAATGCTGACCGGATCGTCAATGAGTCACTTGTGAAAGCAAGGAAAATTGCTATGGATATCGAAGATTTGAAAAAGCAATCCAAAGTATTCCGGACGCGTTTCAAAATGCTTGTCGGTGCACAGCTGGATTTGCTGGACAATGACGATTGGGATCATCTTCTGGATTATGAAGTAGATGCGACTGAAATTGAATTAAATGAGAGAGTGGAAGAGGAAATTTAAACGATTCCTTGACTTTGAACACTTTTTTCGCATATAATTTTTTAACAATACTATTCATTATGACATTAGGCGATGACAGGGAAAGTAAATTCTTCACACACTTATTTTTAGCGAACCGGGGATGGTGAAAGCCCGGAATAAGCGAAGATATTGAAGATCACCCTTGAGTTCTGAGTTGAACCTGCTTTTGCAGTAAGTAAATGAAGCGTTTCATTCACGTTACGAATGCTCGAGAGGTTGGATTCACTTTGTGGATCTTTCTAGCCAGGGTGGTACCGCGGGAAGCTAAGCTTTCTCGTCCCTTTTTTCAGGGATGAGAAGGCTTTTTATTTTGGCCGGATATCAAGTCATTGGTTCGAATGAATTTTTGTAAAGACGGATGGAGGATTTTATGATGGAATACAAAGATACCTTATTGATGCCTAAAACTGAATTTCCAATGCGGGGGAATTTGCCGAAACGTGAGCCGGAAATTCAAGAAAAATGGAAAGAAATGAACATCTATAAAAAAGTGCAGGAACAAACGGAAGGACGCCCTTTATTCATTTTGCATGATGGACCTCCATATGCTAACGGCGATATCCATATGGGCCATGCAATGAATAAGGTTTTAAAGGATTTCATTGTCCGATTTAAATCGATGAGCGGTTTTCAAGCACCGTATGTACCTGGCTGGGATACGCATGGGCTTCCAATCGAAACGGCATTGACAAAAAAAGGCGTGAAACGGAAAGAAATGAGCGTTGCCGAGTTCAGGAAGCTTTGTGAAGAGTATGCTTATGTTCAGATTGACAATCAACGTGAGCAGTTTAAGAGAATAGGGGTCCGTGGTGATTGGGATAATCCTTATATCACATTAAAGCCTGAATATGAAGCACAGCAAATCAAGGTCTTCGGTGAAATGGCGAAAAAAGGCTATATCTATAAAGGGAAAAAACCTGTTTACTGGTCTCCATCAAGTGAATCAGCCCTAGCCGAAGCTGAAATTGAATATCAAGACAAACGTTCTGCGTCAATCTATGTTGCTTTTGAAGTCACGGATGGCAAAGGTGTAATCGAAGAAGGCGTAAAAATCATCATCTGGACGACAACTCCATGGACGATTCCTGCTAACCTTGGTATCTCATTACATCCGCAATTAAATTACGTAGTAGTGGCTGTCGAAAATGACAAATTCTTAATTGCTGAAGCACTCCTTGAATCGGTTACAGAAACTTTAGGCTGGGATAACCCGTCTATCCTGAAAACGGTAAAAGGGAGCGAGTTGGACCGTGCTGTTGCCAAACACCCTCTTTATGACCGCGAATCTTTAATCATGTTGGGTGAGCACGTAACAACTGAAGCAGGTACGGGGTGTGTTCATACTGCACCTGGACATGGTGAAGATGACTTTATCATTGGGCAAAAATACGGCTTGGACGTACTTTGTCCTGTAGATGAAAAAGGAGTCATGACGGAAGAGGCAGGGGAATTTGCTGGGTTATTTTATGATCAAGCGAATAAACCAATTACTGAAAAATTAACAGAAGCAGGCGCGTTATTGAACTTGACGTTCATTACACACTCTTACCCACATGACTGGCGGACTAAGAAACCAACGATTTTCCGTGCAACAGCACAATGGTTTGCGTCAATCAAAGACTTCCGAAGTGAACTTCTGGAAGCGATTGAAGAAACCAAATGGGTACCCGCTTGGGGCGAAACTCGCTTATTCAATATGGTCCGTGACCGCGGGGATTGGTGTATTTCCCGCCAACGTGCATGGGGCGTGCCAATTCCAGTCATTTATGCAGAAAATGGCGAGCCGATCATTACAGATGAAACCATCAACCATATTTCAAATCTATTCCGCGAACACGGTTCGAACATCTGGTTTGAGCGTGAAGCGAAAGACATTCTGCCTGAAGGCTATACACATGAAGGCAGCCCGAATGGCATCTTCACGAAAGAAACGGATATCATGGACGTATGGTTTGACTCAGGTTCTTCTCATCAAGCGGTACTTGAAGAAAGAGACGACCTGCAGCGCCCTGCTGACCTTTATTTAGAAGGTTCCGATCAGTACCGCGGCTGGTTTAACTCGTCACTTTCAACAAGTGTTGCGGTTACGGGCAAAGCACCATATAAAGGTGTGTTGAGCCACGGGTTCGCATTGGATGGCGAAGGCCGTAAAATGAGTAAGTCAATTGGGAACGTTGTCCTGCCATCCAAGGTCATGAACCAACTTGGTGCAGATATTTTACGCCTTTGGGTTGCTTCGGTGGATTACCAATCGGATGTCAGGGTTTCCGATCCTATTTTAAAACAAGTTTCGGAAGTGTACCGTAAAATCCGTAATACATTCCGCTTCCTGTTAGGGAACTTGGATGGATTTAATCCAGAAACCGATAAAGTGGCAGTCCAGGAGTTACCTGAAGTCGATCGGTACATGCTAGTTAAATTGAATAAGCTGATCACCCAGTCGAAGCTAAGTTATGAAAATTATGAGTTTGCTACAATTTATAATATGGTCAATAATTTCTGCACTCAGGATTTAAGTTCGTTCTACCTGGATTATGCAAAAGACATTCTTTATTGTGAAGCACCAAATGGTAAAGAGCGGTTAGCCATTCAGACTGTCCTTTACGAATCATTGGTCAGCTTAACGAAATTGGTGTCACCGATCCTTTCGCATACATCTGATGAAGTATGGGCGTTCATTCCGGGTGTAACGGAAGAAAGTGTACAGTTGACATTGATGCCTGAAGCAATTTCCATTGATGGTGCTGACGTCATTGAAGAAAAATGGACGGCGTTCATGAACGTCCGTGATAATGTACTAAAAGCATTAGAAGAAGCCCGTAACCAGAAGGTCATCGGAAAATCACTGAACGCAAAAGTGATGGTATATGTTAATGAAGAAACGAAGAATCTGCTGGATAGCATCAAGGAAAGCTTTGAACAGTTATTCATTGTATCCGAATTTGAAATCGCTGGCGATGTGGCAAGTGCCCCTACAGAAGCGGTGAAGCTTGAGGATATAGCGATTCTTGTTACCAAAGCAGAAGGTGAAACGTGTGAACGTTGCTGGAATGTTTCGAAAGAAGTAGGTCACGTGGAAGAGCATCCAACACTTTGCCCGCGTTGTGCAACAGTCGTTAAAGAGCATTATGTGAATCAATAATTCCAAAAGGTAAGCCGGTCCCTTTATGAAGGGACCGGCTTTTTGGTGGAAATGATAGAAGCAAAGGCTAAAAACTTTTTTGATAGTATAACAACCTCCATAAGGAATGTTGCCTTTTTTCAATCGGCCCTTTATTCTTCAGGTACAGATAACTGACTTCTGTTTTTCGGATTAGTCATTATTTCTAGTTTATGCTACAATTCAAAAGTGAAGATTTGATTAGTTTGGGGGAAAAAATGTGTTTTATTATTTGATTGCCCTTTTGGTCATAGCTCTCGATCAGCTGACAAAATGGATGATTGTGAAAAAAATGGAGTACGGAGAAAGCATTGAAATTATTGAAAACCTTCTATATATCACCTCGCATCGTAATCGTGGGGCAGCATGGGGAATTCTACAAGGTCAAATGTGGTTTTTCTACATCATCACCATCGCTGTCATTATTGGACTTGTCTATTATATTCAGAAAATGGCGAAGGACAGCCGTTTGCTTGGAGTTGCACTTGCTCTCATGCTAGGCGGTGCGATTGGTAATTTCATCGATCGTGTTGCTCGTCAGGAAGTAGTGGATTTCGTTCATACCTATATTTTCAGCTACAGTTTCCCGGTATTTAATGTTGCTGATGCTGCGCTTTCAATTGGTGTCGGTCTGCTCGTGATTCATATGTTTTTAGAAGAAAAAAACGCTAAGGAGAAAGATAATGGATAAAAGGTTATACAGCATCGATGAAACACTAAAAGGAGTCAGGATTGATAAAGCTCTTTCCACTTTGAATGAGGAATGGTCACGTACTCAAGTCCAGCAATGGATTAAGGATGACCATGTTTTAGTAAATGGCTTGGCTATAAAGACGAATTACAAAGCTATCCCTGGCGATACAATCGAAGTAACCATTCCTGAACTTGAGGAATTGGATGCGGTAGCAGAGGAAATGGATTTGGATATCTATTATGAAGATGCAGATGTACTCGTTGTTAATAAACCAAGCGGTATGGTCGTCCACCCGGCACCGGGACATGTATCTGGCACGCTTGTAAATGGATTGATGGCTCACTGCAAGGATCTTTCTGGAATCAACGGAGTCATGCGGCCTGGAATCGTCCATCGAATCGACAAAGATACATCAGGTCTATTGATGGTTGCAAAAAATGATATGGCACATGAAAAACTTGTACAGCAGCTGGTTGACAAAACGGTTACACGTAAGTATCAAGCTGTAGTTCATGGTGTGATCCCTCATGACTTCGGAACGATTGATGCACCGATCGGCCGGGATAAAAAAGATCGCCAAAGCATGACTGTCACAGATTCAAATTCCAAAAATGCTGTCACACATTTCCGGGTCATCGAACGTTTCAATGGTTTCACTTTGGTGGAATGCCAGCTTGAAACAGGCAGAACACATCAAATCCGTGTTCACATGAAATACATTGGCTTCCCACTAGCGGGAGATCCGAAATATGGTCCGAAAAAGACCCTGAAATTAGATGGACAAGCATTGCACGCGGGACTTCTTGGTTTCATTCATCCACGTACGAATGAGTATATGGAATTCGAAGCTCCGATTCCGGAAGAGTTTGAAAATCTAATTAATCAATTACGTAGAAGTAAGGATTGACAAATACATTTTTCTGATATATTATAATAACAACTTAATAAGAACCTTTAACACAGTTCAGAGAGACTGAGAAGGAAACGGATACGCAATGTGGGATAATTATACCCATGGCGATAAAATCCTCATGCCTTCTTGGCATGAGGATTTTTTGTTGAAACTGACCTATCAGAAAAAAGGAATCGGGGTGGCCGACATGTTGAATGAGAAAGCCATAGTACTTGATGAGCAGGCCATTAGCAGAGCCTTGACGAGAATTGCCCATGAAATTATTGAGAAGAATAAGGGGATTGAAGATTGCGTCTTAATCGGGATACGCACACGCGGGATTTTCCTTGCTGACCGACTCGCAAAGCGCATCAATCAAATAGAAGGTAAGGAAATAGAGCTGGGTGAACTGGATATTACACTTTATCGCGATGACCTCTCCAAAAAGACCAATGATGGGGAACCCATCGTAAAAGGTTCAGACATCCCGGTCAATATCAGCGACAAGAAAGTGATTTTAGTGGATGATGTCCTTTTCACCGGCAGGACCGTTAGAGCGGCAATGGATGCTCTGGTGGATTTGGGAAGACCTTCGCAAATCCAGCTTGCCGTATTAGTGGATAGGGGACATAGGGAACTGCCTATACGTGCAGATTTCGTCGGGAAAAACGTTCCGACTTCCCAATCTGAAAAAATTACCGTTACTTTAACAGAAGTAGATGAAGTAGATCAAGTTACTATATTAGAAAACTAAACAACATGAAAATTTCATATCACCCTTTTAAAGACAGTCCAGAGAGGCTGGCAAAGGGGAGTCAATCGGGAGAGTTGTGCCATGCATAGGCATTCACCTTCTGAGAAACCCTCTTTGTATATACTGCAAAGAGGGTTTTTGCAGTTTTGATGCAATTTTCATGAGGGGGATACGAAAATGGAAGAAACAAAAAGGGACATCGTACTGGATGTCGAGGACGTGCCAAAGGTTGGCCAGTGGATTACGTTAAGCATCCAGCATTTGTTCGCCATGTTCGGTGCAACGGTGCTAGTGCCATTCCTGGTAGGGTTAAGTCCGGCGGTAGCACTGGTTTCAAGCGGATTAGGCACACTTTCTTACTTATTGATTACCAAAGGGCAGATACCTGCTTATCTCGGTTCATCTTTCGCCTTCATTACGCCAATCATCGCGGCAAAGGCTTTAGGAGGTCCGGAGGCGGCCATGATCGGCTGTTTTGCAGCAGGATTCATATATGGGATAGTAGCTTTGATCATCCAAAAAGTCGGGTTGCGCTGGTTAATGAATTTACTTCCTCCGGTTGTGGTGGGTCCGGTCATTATCGTAATCGGATTAAGCCTTGCCGGAACGGCCGTGGAAATGGCAATGTATGATCCACAAGATAAATACAGCGTCACATATATAGTTATAGCGCTGATCACTTTAGCGGTAACCATTATCTGCAACGTGTTCTTTAAGGGATTCATCAACTTGATTCCCATCTTAATGGGAATCATAGTGGGCTACAGCTGTTCGGCAGTTGCAGGAATAATAGATTATGAACCAATCAAGTCAGCACAATGGTGGGAAATGCCTGACTTCATGTTTCCATATGTAACCTATACACCGACCTTCTCATGGGAGGTCATTGCCATCATGGTACCCGTTGCCATCGTGACTTTATCAGAACATATCGGGCACCAGATGGTACTGAGCAAAGTAGTTGGCAGAAACTTTTTGGAAAAGCCCGGTTTGCATCGTTCGATTTTAGGAGATGGAGCAGGAATCATGATTGGTTCGTTCATCGGTGGTCCACCGCTGACATCATATGGTGAAAATATTGGGGTCCTTACGATGACAAAGGCATTTAGTGTGTATATCATCGGAGGGGCAGCATTAACTGCGATCATCTTTGGCTTTAACGGTAAGATATCAGCAGTCATCAGCTCGATACCTACAGCTGTAATGGGCGGCATTTCCATCTTACTCTTCGGTATCATCGCATCAAGTGGATTAAGGATGCTGATTGATAATAAGGTTGATTTTGACAAGAAAAGAAACCTGATGATAGCTTCAGTCATCCTGGTGTTAGGAATCGGGGGAGCGTTCGTACAACTATCGGACACGGTATCGCTTTCCGGAATGGCACTTTCAGCCATCGTCGGAATCCTTCTTAACTTGATTCTTCCTGACAGGGAAAAAATATCAGGAGACATCTTTGAAAAATAAGTGAAACTGCATTAAACAATAAATCACCTTTTAAAAGAAGTCCAGAGAGGCTTAAAAGGGTGTTGCTGTAAAGATGAATGAGAACGGGATAGGTTGTTATAACCATTCCGTGACCTCACGCTTCTTTATGACCTACACCCTGTCCTTAATGGCGGGGTGTTTTTTTATGCCCCGCATCACAAATGTGAAAGGAGCAGGATCGATGAAAAAATTATTGACGATGAATGAATTGACTATACCTGAAATTGAAAGAATTCTAGACGAGGCTGAGGGATTTGCCAATGGCTCGGGATGGAATCCTAAACAGCAGACCACAGTTGCCAATCTCTTCTTTGAACCAAGCACACGTACAAAATCAAGCTTTGAAATGGCTGAAAGAAAACTGGGCCTTGAGGTCATTCCTTTTGATGCGGGTACATCATCCGTGTTAAAAGGCGAAACCTTATATGACACTGTTAAAACGTTAGAAGCGATAGGCATCAATGCCTTGATCATCCGTCATGAGCAGGATAATTATTTTGACGAATTGAAAGGGAGGATAAAGATCCCGATAATCAATGCAGGGGATGGATGCGGGAATCATCCAACCCAGTCATTACTGGACTTATTGACGATAAAACAAGAGTTTAAAAGTTTCGAAGGTCTGAAAATTGCGATAATCGGGGATGTCAGGCATAGTCGGGTTGCGAAATCGAATGCAGAAGCATTAACTCGATTAGGAGCGAATGTCGTATTTTCAGGTCCGCCTGAATGGTTTGACAGAACAAACAGTTTAGGAAGGTATGAAGACATCGATCAAGCGGTAGCTACTTCGGATGTGGTCATGCTGCTCAGAATCCAGCATGAAAGGCATAATGAAAAATACGATCAGGCAAACGGAAATTATCTCGAAAGTTTCGGCCTGACCAAACAACGTGAAAAAAATATGAAACCGGATGCGATCATCATGCATCCTGCACCAATAAACCGCGGTGTTGAAATAGACAGTGATTTAGTCGAATGCAGCCGCTCAAGAATTTTCAAACAAATGGAAAATGGCGTGTTCATCAGAATGGCCGTATTAAAAAATGTGCTTGAACAATCTGAAGGGGGAATCATCCATGAAAACCGTAATCAAAAATGGAGTATTGCTAGATAATCAAAACTCATTCAAAAAAGCGGACATCGAAATAGAAGGAAAGGTCATCACAAAAATCGGCGAGAACCTGGCTACGGAAAATTGTAAGGTAGTTGACGCTGAAGGGTTACTCATTACATCGGGATTTATTGACCTGCATGTCCATTTACGCGAACCGGGCGGTGAACACAAGGAAACAATCGCAAGTGGAACGCTTGCAGCGGCAAGAGGCGGTTTCACTACTGTAGCGGCGATGCCTAATACTCGGCCCGTTCCTGATACAGTGGAAAACCTTGAAGCGCTTAACCGGAAAATTGAAGAAACGGCGCATGTCCGGGTACTCCCTTATGCATCCATAACGATTAGGGAAGCTGGCAAGGAATTGACCGACTTTTCTTCATTAAAACAAACGGGTGCTTTCGCCTTTACGGACGATGGCGTAGGAATTCAAGAAGCTGGGATGATGCTGGAGGCCATGAAGCGGGCAGCCGCTCAGGATATGGCCATAGTTGCTCATTGTGAAGATAATAGCTTAATCAATAAAGGCTCCGTCCATGAAGGAAGATTCTCAAAGGAACAGGGGATCAATGGAATTCCGTCGGTATGTGAAGCTGTACATATTGCCCGGGATATCCTCCTTGCGGAAGCGGCGGATTGCCATTATCACGTTTGTCATATATCCACGAAGGAATCGGTTAGAACGGTAAGGGATGCCAAACGCGCCGGTATCCGGGTCACAGCCGAAGTTACACCGCATCACTTATTATTGTGTGAAGATGATATACCGGGACTTGATACGAATTATAAAATGAACCCGCCTTTAAGGGGCCGTGAAGATCGGGACGCGTTGATAGAAGGACTGCTTGACGGAACCATCGATTTTATAGCAACAGACCATGCCCCGCATGCGGCTGAGGAAAAGGCTCAGGGAATGCAGCTAGCACCTTTCGGAATAGTAGGATTGGAAACGGCCTTCCCGCTGCTTTATACCGAATTGGTCAAAAAGGGCGTCTTAACATTAAAGCAATTAGTCGATTTCCTGACAATCAAACCGTCTGAATGTTTCTCCCTTCCATATGGAAAGCTTAAAGAAGGTGCTACTGCCGATATCGTGCTCATCGATTTGGAAACGGAAAAAGAAATCAATAATGAAGAGTTTGCTTCAAAAGGGAAAAATACACCTTTTAATGAAAAGAAATGTTATGGCTGGCCAGTCATGACGATTGCAGAAGGAAAAACAGCTTGGGAAAAAGGACGTGTTCAAGGATGAAAAGACAGCTTATTTTAGAAGATGGAACGGTTTTCCTTGGGGAAGCATTCGGAGGGGACGTAGAAAAAATAGGTGAAGTCGTTTTTAACACAGGAATGACAGGATACCAGGAGATTCTATCCGATCCATCTTATTGCGGTCAAATCGTTACACTTACGTATCCATTGATCGGGAACTACGGGATAAACCGGGATGACTTTGAATCCATCAATCCAGCGATAGCAGGATTCGTCGTTAAGGAAACAGCAGAACTTCCTTCTAACTGGCGAAGCCAAACATCCCTAGATGAATATCTGAAAATGAAGAACATACCTGGAATAAGCGGAATCGATACGAGAAAGCTGACAAGGATCATCAGGAAATCAGGTGCACTTAAAGGAGCGCTCTGCAATATCAATAAAGATGCAAAAGAGGTTGTTTCCCAGTTGAAAGCAACGGTGATTCCTTCTAATCAAGTGAAACAGGTTTCAACAAAATCACCTTATTCTAGCCCGGGCAGAGGCCCGCGGGTAGTTCTTGTAGACTATGGCATGAAGCATGGGATTTTACGTGAGTTGACGAAGCGCGGCTGTGATGTCGTGGTTGTGCCTTATAACGTCACTGCCGAGGAAGTGATGCAATATCATCCAGATGGTGTGATGCTTTCAAACGGTCCTGGGGATCCGAAAAGTGTTCATGAGACACTTGAAATGATCCGTACAATCCAAACGGAAGTGCCATTATTCGGAATCTGTTTAGGACATCAATTATTCGCACTTGCAAACGGGGCGGATACGGAAAAATTAAAATTCGGCCATCGAGGTTCAAATCATCCGGTTAAAGACCTTCGCACCGGGAAGATATCCATCACATCTCAAAATCATGGATATACAGTCGAAGAGTTTTCAATTGAAAAGACTGATCTTATTGTGACACATACAGCATTGAATGACGATACGATTGAAGGACTGCGCCATAAAAAATATCCAGCTTTCACCGTACAATATCACCCGGAAGCATCACCAGGGCCGGAAGACGCAAACTACTTATTCAATGAATTCTTACAAATGATTGAAGCTGCAAACACCAAGGGGGAAACAACATGCCAAAACGCACTGATATAAAAAGCATCCTAGTAATTGGTTCCGGTCCGATCGTCATCGGACAGGCCGCCGAGTTCGATTATGCAGGAACCCAAGCATGTATAGCCTTAAAAGAAGAAGGTTATCGAGTGATCCTGATCAACTCCAACCCTGCCACAATCATGACTGACAGTGAAATGGCTGATGCGGTCTATATCGAACCGATCACATTGGAATTTGTCAGCAAAATCATTCGTAAAGAGCGCCCGGATGCACTGTTACCTACCTTGGGCGGACAGACTGGCCTGAACATGGCCGTCGAGCTTGCCGAAGCGGGAATTCTTGAAGAATGCAATGTACAGATCCTTGGGACGAAACTTTCCGCCATCCAACAAGCGGAAGATCGTGACCTGTTCCGTACCCTCATGAACGATCTTGGAGAACCAGTACCAGACAGCGACATCATTCATAACTTGGAAGAGGCTTATACATTCGTGGAACGAGTCGGCTATCCGGTCATTGTTCGTCCGGCCTTCACGCTTGGCGGAACAGGCGGTGGGATTTGTGATGACGAAGAGCAACTGATTGAGATTGTTGAGGGTGGCCTGAAAAGCAGTCCAGTTCACCAATGTCTGCTAGAGAAGAGCATTGCCGGGTTCAAAGAAGTTGAATATGAAGTGATGCGTGATTCCAATGATAATGCAATAGTTGTATGTAATATGGAAAACTTCGACCCTGTCGGTGTCCATACTGGCGATTCGATAGTTGCCGCACCTAGCCAAACTTTAAGTGACAGAGAATATCAAATGCTCAGAAATACGTCTTTGAAGATTATCCGTGCCTTGAAAATTGAAGGTGGATGCAATGTTCAGCTTGCGCTAGATCCAAACAGCTATCAATATTATGTCATTGAAGTGAACCCAAGGGTCAGCCGTTCGTCGGCACTTGCTTCAAAAGCAACAGGTTATCCAATTGCAAAGCTTGCAGCAAAGATAGCAGTTGGTTTGACGCTTGATGAAATGATGAACCCGGTCACAGGTAAAACCTATGCGAGCTTTGAACCGGCCCTGGACTATGTCGTTACAAAGATTCCGCGCTGGCCTTTTGATAAGTTCGAAAGCGCCAACCGCAGGCTCGGGACACAAATGAAAGCGACCGGAGAAGTCATGGCAATCGGCCGTACATTCGAAGAATCCATCTTAAAAGCTGTTCGTTCCCTTGAAGCGGGTATATACCATCTTGAATTGAATGACGAGTTTGAGGATGAAAAAATAGAGAAACGGATCCGAAAAGCTGGAGATGAACGGTTATTCTATATCGGCGAAGCATTAAGAAGAGGGAAGACGATCGAAACCATTCACGAATGGAGCGAGATCGATTTATTCTTCTTGCATAAGTTGAAAAAGATAATCGACTTTGAAAAGGAACTTAAAGAACATTCCTTTGATAGTGAAGTATTGCAAAAGGCTAAAGAACTAGGGTTTTCTGACAAAACGATTGCAGAAATCTGGGAAGTTCCCGAAATTGACGTCTATGAGTACCGGAAAAAGCAAGGGATCATCCCTGTTTACAAAATGGTCGATACATGTGCTGCCGAGTTCGAATCGGAAACACCGTATTTTTATGGAACTTACGAAGATGAAAATGAATCCATCGTTACTGACAAGAAAAGTGTCATTGTTCTGGGGTCTGGCCCAATTCGGATAGGGCAGGGAGTAGAGTTTGATTATGCGACCGTACATTCGGTATGGGCAATTAAAGAAGCGGGATATGAAGCGATCATCATTAACAACAATCCCGAAACAGTTTCAACGGACTTCAGTATCTCCGACAAACTTTATTTCGAACCATTGACTCTTGAAGATGTCATGCATGTCATCGATTTGGAAAAACCAGAAGGGGTCATCGTCCAGTTTGGCGGACAGACAGCGATTAACCTTGCAGATGGTCTTGTTGAAAGAGGAGTGAAGATCCTTGGTACTTCACTTGAAGACCTGGATAGGGCGGAAAATCGTAATAAATTCGAAAAGGCACTTAAGGATTTAGGCATTCCGCAGCCAAAAGGTAAAACCGCAACATCGGTTGATGAAGCGATCGTCATTGCCGAAGACATTGGTTACCCGGTATTAGTAAGGCCATCGTACGTACTCGGAGGAAGAGCGATGGAAATCGTCTATAAACAAGAGGAATTGCTGCATTACATGAAAAATGCCGTGAAAATAAATCCAGATCATCCTGTCCTGATAGACCGCTACTTGACGGGTAAGGAAGTCGAAGTCGATGGCATTTCCGATGGCGAAACGGTCGTTATCCCAGGGATCATGGAGCATATCGAACGTGCCGGCGTCCATTCCGGTGATTCGATTGCAGTCTATCCGCCTCAAAATTTAACGGAAAAACAAAAAGAAGTAATCATCGACTATACGACCCGATTGGCAAAAGGCTTGAATATAATTGGTCTCTTGAACATTCAATATGTCATCAGCAATGAAGAAGTGTATGTCATTGAAGTAAATCCACGTTCTAGCCGAACCGTTCCATTCTTAAGTAAAATTACGAATGTGCCGATGGCTAACTTAGCAACGAAGGTCATCTTGGGCCACTCGCTTGAAAGCCAAGGTTACCAATCAGGATTAGTGCCAGAACAATCTGGGGTCTATGTGAAAGTGCCGGTCTTCTCTTTTGCGAAATTAAGAGGTGTGGACATTTCGCTTGGACCTGAAATGAAATCGACTGGTGAAGTAATGGGGAAAGATAGCACACTTGAAAAGGCTTTATATAAAGGCCTGGTCGCTTCCGGCTTCAAAATTGAAGGGCATGGTTCGGTCTTATTGACGATATCCGATAAAGATAAGCAAGAGGCGCTGCTTTTAGCAAGACGTTTCCATAATATCGGTTTCAAGCTGATAGCCACCAGCGGAACTGCTGCCCTATTGGAGCAATCCGGCATCCCGACTGCAATTGTCGGTAAAATTGGCGAAGAAGGTACAAACCTACTGGATGTTATCCGAAACGGGGATGCACAATTTGTCATTAACACTTTGACCAAAGGAAAGCAGCCGGAACGCGATGGTTTTAGAATCCGACGTGAATCGGTTGAAAATGGAGTGACATGCCTAACATCACTCGATACGGCAGAAGCCATTTTAAGAGTGATAGAATCCATGACCTTCTCGGCAGAAGCGATGGGAAAAACGGAAATAAGTCGTGAGGTGAGCTATATATGATCAAGAAGGAAAGAATGAAGGTGTTAACTCATAAAGAACTGGCCCCATCCATCTTTGAACTTACTCTGCAAGGTGAATTGGTTTCAGAGATGAAGCAACCAGGCCAGTTTGTCCAAGTCAAGACAACAGATGGTACTGAGCCATTGTTAAGACGCCCGATTTCAATTTCTTCTTATAATGGCAGTGAAAAACAGTTCACGATGATTTATAGGGCTGAAGGTAAAGGAACAACGTTGTTATCACAGCGTAAACAAGCAGAAGCGGTCGATATCCTTGGTCCCCTTGGCAATGGATTTCCCGTTCATGAAGCGAAGAAGGGCGAAACAGCGTTATTGGTTGGTGGTGGGATTGGTGTCCCGCCCCTGTATCAATTATCACAGATGTTGGTTGCGAATGGTGTCAGGGTAATCCATGTATTGGGCTTCCAGACCAAGTCAGCCATCTTTTATGAAAAAGAGTTTAGTGAATTAGGTGATACCCATATTGCCACAGTGGATGGTTCATATGGGACAAAAGGATTTGTTACGACTGTAATTGACAACCTGGAGCAGGAGTTTGCAACGATCTTTTCATGCGGCCCTACACCAATGTTAAAAGCATTGGAAGCGGGCTATCGTGAGAAAAAACTTTTCTTGTCCCTCGAGGAAAGGATGGGTTGCGGCATCGGTGCATGCTTTGCCTGCGTATGTCATACAGGGGATGATCCAACTGGTTTCAGTTATAAAAAGGTATGCAGTGATGGACCTGTATTCCGGGCAGGAGAGGTGCTATTATGAACAGGCTTTCAGTTGAGTTACCAGGATTACACTTGAAAAACCCGGTCATGCCAGCATCTGGATGCTTTGGTTTCGGCCGTGAATACAGTCAATTTTTCGACTTGGATATTCTTGGAGCGATCATGATCAAAGCGACCACTCCTGAACCGAGGTTCGGTAACCCGACTCCGCGTGTAGCGGAGACCTCTTCGGGAATGCTGAACGCCATCGGGCTGCAGAATCCAGGTTTAGAAAAGGTCATCAGTGAAGAACTGGCATGGCTAGGTGGGTATGATGTCCCAATCATCGCCAACGTTGCGGGTTCACAAATAGCTGACTATGTAAAGGTAGCCAGTGACATAAGTAAGGTCGGGAATGTAAAAGCACTCGAATTGAATATCTCTTGTCCGAATGTAAAAGAAGGAGGCATAGCTTTCGGGACGGTACCGGAAGTTGCCAAAGAGGTAACCAAGGCGGTCAAGGAAGTATCTTCGGTTCCTGTATATGTAAAGCTTTCACCGAATGTCAGTAACATTGTGGAAATGGCCAAAGCTGTAGAAGAAGGCGGAGCCGACGGGTTGACAATGATAAACACATTAGTCGGCATGCGATTGGATTTAAAAACTGGCAAGCCGATCCTTTCGAACAGAACGGGTGGGTTATCTGGTCCTGCAATAAAACCGGTTGCTCTCCGGATGATTTATGAGGTAAGCCAGCAAGTGTCGATTCCAATAATCGGAATGGGCGGAATCGCTACAGCAGAAGACGTCATTGAATTTTTCTATGCAGGTGCCAGTGCTGTGGCGGTGGGAACTGCCAACTTCGTGGATCCCTTCGTATGCCCGACCATCATAGAAGATTTACCGAAATTGTTGGATGAGCTGGGATTTGACCATATCTCAGAATGTACCGGAAGGAGCTGGAAGCAGAATGAAGCAGTCATTAATTATCGCTCTTGATTTCCCTAATCTCATTCAAACAGAGAGATTCCTTAAACAGTTCCCCTCGGAAAAACTTGCTGTAAAAGTGGGGATGGAATTATTTTATCAGAATGGACCATCAATTATTTCTTTCGTAAAAGAGCAAGGCCACGATGTGTTTTTGGACTTGAAGCTTCATGATATTCCGAATACTGTCAAAATGGCCATGACAGGTTTGGCAACTTTAGGAGCTGACATGGTCAATGTACATGCGGCGGGTGGCCAAAAGATGATGGAAGCAGCTATGGAGGGTCTTGATAAAGGAACGTCCGCTGGTAAAAAGCGTCCGTTATGCATAGGGGTTACCCAACTGACTAGCACGTCACAAGAACAAATGAATGATGAGCAAAACATTGCCGGATCTCTGGAGGATTCGGTCCTCCATTATGCAAAACTTACTCAACAGGCTGGATTGGATGGCGTCGTCTGTTCCACACATGAAGTAAAGAACATACATGAACGCATCGGACATGAATTCTTAACGGTCACACCTGGAATCCGAAGTGCAGGTGGACAGACGCATGATCAAAAGAGAATTGCCACGCCTGAACAGGCAAGGGATTTTGGAGCGGATGCCATCGTTGTAGGGAGAGCCATAACGGGGGCGAAAGATCCATTAAGGGCGTATTTGGATATGAAAGCAGCTTGGGAGGGAATATCATGATAAATCAAAAGATAGCTGAACATTTATTGGAAATAAAAGCAGTGTACCTACAGCCGAATGACCCCTTTACTTGGGCATCAGGAATTCAATCACCCATTTATTGCGACAACCGCTTAACCCTTTCATACCCAGAGGTTCGCAATGAAATAGCGGAAGGTTTGAAAGGATTGATTGAACAGCATTTCCCTGAGGTTGAACTGATCGCAGGCACTGCAACTGCTGGCATTCCGCATGCTGCTTGGGTGAGTGAAAAATTAAATGCACCGATGTGCTATGTCCGCTCGAAAGCTAAAGAGCACGGAAAGGGTAATCAAATCGAAGGCCGCGCTGTTCCAGGACAAAAAGTGGTTGTTGTGGAAGACTTGATTTCAACCGGCGGCAGTGTGATTACTGCTGTTAACGCGTTGAAAGAAGCTGGCTGTGATGTTCTTGGAGTCGTTTCGATCTTTACTTACGAATTGGAAAAGGGAAAAGAAAAATTCGATGCTGCGGGCATCACTAACCACTCGTTGAGTGACTACTCGACTTTGATAAAAGTCGCTAATGAAAAAGGGTATATCACAGAAGATGAATTGGAAAAGTTGAAAAAATGGCGGGAGAATCCGGCAGATACCGCTTGGATTTCAGCATGAAAATAGAGGTGACCCAATCACACAGGATTGGGCCACCTCTATTTATTTATATACCATTCAATCCTTTACCGCTTCCTTTAAGCGAATGACGATATCGGCATCTGGTGTAATATATACGGTCTGCTGTTGCTCATAAATCACGAAACCGGGCTTTGAGCCATTCGGTTTCTTAACATGGCGAACTTGTGTGAAGTCAACGGGCACTGAGCTCGATTGCTTTGCTTTACTGAAGAAAGCTGCTAATACGGCTGCCTCTTTTATCGTTTTTTCACTTGGTGATTCATTTCGAATCACAACATGGGATCCAGGGATATCTTTGGTATGAAGCCATATTTCATCACGGCGTGCAAACTTATTCGTTAGATAATCATTTTGTTTATTATTTTTTCCGACAAAAATGAGATCTCCATCCGTAGCATAATATGTTTCAAGCTGCGGTTTTGCATTTGCAGGCTTTTTCATGCCTTTTTTCTTTTTTTGCCGAATGTACCCTTCTTCCTGAAGTTCTTCGCGAATCTCCTCTATATCTTTGGGTGAAGCTGATTGGAGCTGCTGATGCAAGGCTTCAAAGTAGGCCAATTCCAATTTTGTCTTTTCAATTTGTTCTTGAACGACACCGACTGCATTTTTGGACTTTTGGTACCTAGAGAAGTACTTTTGTGCATTATCGGATGGATTTTTTAAGGGGTCAAGCGGAATGGTGACCGTATTCTGTTCTTCATCATAATAATTGACGACTTCGATTTCCTTCATGCTTTTTTTCATTTGATATAGATTAGCTGTAAGCAGTTCACCGAATAATTGATACTGTTCTCCCCGTTCCGTATCTTTTAATGTACGTTCGAGCTTGCCGATTTTTTTTGAGTTCTTTTCGATTTCATTGGAAATGAAACGTTCTACATCCTGACTCTTTTGCTTAACTCGATCTCGTTCTGCCTTTCCGAAATAATAGCGGTCGAGCATCTCGCTTAATGAAGAAAACGTACGCTGTTTTCCTGTTAGATGCTCTAGTGAAAGCATATAAAAAACTTCTTTATTGCCATCTTGTTTGATCGACGCAGCATATTTATGTTCCGAGATTTCTTGGATAAGGCCTGAAAAAGCTAATGGAAGGGTGGTGCTGTTGGCTAATCCAGCCCGGTAAACGGCTTCCTTTGCAACCAATGGTGAAATTCCTGAAAAATGGGCAACAAGCTGTCGATCTAGTTTTCCTGCATTGAAGTCAATATTCTTCCTAATATCGTCTTCAGTAGCATTGAAGGGATTATCCTTTGCTTGTGCGGGTGGCACCTTATATTCCTGGCCTGGCAATATCGCCCGATAACTGTTCACGGCATGGGAAACATGCTTAATGCTGTCTAAAATCATATTCCGTTCTTTATCGACTAAAACAATGTTGCTGTGACGCCCCATAATTTCAATGATTAATTGCTTTTGAGAGACATCGCCAAGCTCATTGCGGCCCTTCACCTCAAAAATGATCATCCTATCAAGTTCATACTGATAAATATCTTCTATCGTATAGCCTTCGAGGTGCTTTCTAAGAAGCATGCAGAACATGGGTGCTTCTTTAGGATTTTCATAACTTTCCTCGGTCAATTGCACCCTTGAATAACTTGGGTGTGCCGATAATAAGAGCTTATGGTTCTTACCTCCAGCACGAACAACCAGTATTACTTCATTTTTATAAGGCTGATGTACTTTATTGATTCGTCCACCTTTTAATAAAGAAGCGATTTCTTCCGTCATCGCTTTCGTAAATAATCCATCAAATGACATTCTATTTTTACTTCCTTTACATAAGATTTTCTAAGATACTCATTTTGCTAGGCGTTATCAATGCATCAGGGCTGTCCATTATAGCTGTAGCGAACTGGGTGAAAAGCTGCAGTTCAGGTATATTGAATGGATGCTTTTTGTTAGGTTCCTGAGATTAATTGCAAATTTAGACCATTCATCATTAATGGCGGTCGTTCATTCATTATATTATCCGAATCGTTCTTCTTTCCGCAATTCTGTTTAATTATAGCATTATTTTGGACGAGTCTGAATAATCATGGAAGAAGAGCAGGTTGTTTTATGTATCGGTAAGCAGGCAGGTGTTGGATGAGTAAAGCAAAGAGCGCCTGTTGAGATGTATACAGGAGCCTATTTCATTCTATTCAAAGGGATGTGTGATACTTGATGGAGTTCAAGGAAATGAATAATCAAGAAATGGAGAAAGCGCTTCAAACAAACGTTACACACGGTTTGGACGATGATGAAGTAAAGGACAGGCTGCGTAAGCATGGCTTTAACGAATTGAAGGAAGGAGAAAAACAGTCTGCCATTCTTTTATTTTTCGCCCAATTCAAAGATTTCATGGTCATAGTTTTACTTGCCGCGACATTGGTCTCAGGGATATTAGGTGAATATATCGATGCGATTGCCATCATGGCGATTGTTTTTTTGAATGGATTACTTGGGTTTTTTCAAGAACGGAAGGCAGAAAAATCCCTGGATGCCCTAAAGGAAATGGCAGCGCCGCAAGTTAACGTTCTTCGGGATGGCCAATGGCTGAAAATCCCTTCAAGAGAAGTCGTTATAGGGGATATCCTGAAATTCTCGAGCGGTGACCGAATTGGTGCCGATTTACGGATCATCGACCATTCAAGCCTTGAAATAGAAGAGTCTGCACTTACCGGCGAGTCTCTTCCCGCCGTTAAATGTTCCGATCCGTTGATGAATGAGGTCGAAGGTATCGGTGATCAGGAAAATATGGCTTTTATGGGAACGATGGTTACAAGAGGAAATGGAGTCGGAATCGTAATCGCTACAGGTATGAACACGGCGATGGGCAAGATTGCGGACCTCCTGCAGACTGCAGAAACAAAAGAAACACCTCTTCAACGGAGGTTGGAGCAGCTAGGGAAAATTTTGATCGTCACGGCTTTAATATTAACCGTAATCGTGGTCCTGACTGGCGTCATTCAAGGGCATGACCTCTATACGATGTTTTTGGCCGGGGTATCCTTGGCTGTTGCAGCGATTCCCGAAGGCTTGCCAGCCATTGTGACCGTAGCCTTGTCTTTAGGCGTTCAGCGTATGATCAAACAAAAAGCGATAGTCCGCAAGCTTCCTGCCGTAGAAACGCTTGGCTGCGCAACGGTGATTTGCTCAGATAAGACAGGTACACTGACACAAAACAAAATGACAGTGACGAAGGTTTGGAGTGGAGGAAAAACTTGGAATGTCGGCGGGACTGGTTATAATCCTGTCGGAGAGTTTTCTTTAAATGGAGTTTCAGTTGCCCCGAAAAACCATAATGCCTTGCTTCAAATGATTACTTTCGGCATGCTCTGTAACAAAGCTGAGTTAAACGAGAATGGTAAACAGTTTATATTGGACGGTGATCCGACAGAAGGGGCGATGTTGGTCGCAGCCATGAAAGCGGGTTTGACGAGGGAACACTTGTCTAAGAAGTTTACGATAGTCAAGGAGTTTCCATTTGACTCGAGCCGCAAAATGATGAGTGTCATAGTGAAGGATGAAAAAGATAATCATTTCGTCATCGTAAAAGGGGCCCCTGACGTATTGATCGCCCAGTCCGACACGATTCTTTGGGAAGGAAAGTCGGAAATATTGAATCAGAGGAGTATGGAAAGGGTGCAACAGGACATGAATGAGCTTGCCTCACAGGCACTTCGAATGATTGCCGTTGGTTATAAACCCCTTTCAAAAGGAACGATTTTGCTTCATGAAACCGAAGCTGAGCACAATTTAACCTTCATGGGACTGCAGGGCATGATCGATCCCCCACGTCCGGAAGTGAAGCAGGCAGTTAAGGAATGCCGGGATGCCGGGATCAAAACTGTCATGATTACTGGCGACCATGTCATAACCGCAAAGGCAATAGCTAAAGAACTTGGTATTTTAAAAGGAAAAGACCGTGTACTTGAAGGACGGCAATTGGCGGACATGGAAGTCGGGGAACTTGAGGAAGTTGTTGAAAGTGTTTCGGTATTTGCCCGCGTTTCCCCGGAACATAAGTTAAAAATAGTAAAAGCCTTGCAAAATAAAGGACATGTCGTTGCAATGACAGGGGATGGTGTCAATGATGCACCTGCGATAAAATCAGCGGATATCGGTATATCCATGGGTATCACGGGGACTGATGTCGCTAAGGAAGCTTCCTCCTTGATTTTGGTTGACGATAATTTTGCCACCATTAAATCGGCCATCAAAGAAGGCAGGAATATTTATGAAAACATAAGGAAGTTCATCCGTTATTTGCTTGCCTCCAATGTTGGGGAGATTTTGGTCATGTTTTTTGCGATGCTATGTGCCTTGCCACTGCCTTTGATACCAATCCAGATCTTATTCGTAAACCTTGTTACGGACGGACTGCCTGCGATGGCGTTGGGCTTGGATTCGGCAGAAGAAGATGTAATGAAAAGAAATCCACGAAATGCTAACGAAGGTGTTTTCGGAAGAGGGCTTGGCTGGAAAATCATCTCACGCGGTTTTCTGATTGGGATCTCTACATTGATAGCATTTTATGTCGTATACCGTTCAAATCCGGATAACCTTGCTTATGCACAAACAATCGCATTCGCTACCCTGGTATTAGCTCAACTAATACATGTTTTCGATTGCCGAAGTGAACGTTCGATCTTCTCGAGAAACCCATTCGGTAACCTATATCTAGTCGGGGCGGTACTGTCCTCCCTATTATTAATGCTTGCCGTCATGTATGTGCAGCCCTTGCAAACAATCTTCCATACGGTACCGATTTCGGGAAGGGATTGGCTATTGGTAATAGGAATGGCATCGATCCCAACTTTTTTACTGGCTGGAACCTTTTTAGCAAGAAAAGCACAATGAAATATGATATAATCTTTAAGGTGGTAGAGTCTTGCTCTATTGCCTTTTTATTTTTTTGTAGTATTTTATTTGTAAGCTAAAGTTTTCGTGCTGTAGCTATTATATAAATGAATGTAAACGTCAAATTACTACATTATGTTTGATAGGATGTGGAACCATGGTTACCAGTATGACGGGCTATGGAAGAGAAGAAGCGGAAAACGAACAGGTCAAGATTTTTGCCGAAATTAAGACAGTGAACCATCGTTTTTGTGAATATACGATTCGAATGCCGCGCCAGCTTTTGGTTTTGGAAGAAAAGGTGAAGAAAAAGGCGAATCAATACATAAGAAGGGGACGGGTGGAAATCTTCATTACTGTGGAAGGTGAGAGCCTGGTTTCCAAAAAGGTGAAGATCGATTGGGATCTTGCTGATCAATATGTGGGTTTGATGGATGAAGTCAAGGGAAAATACAATCTGGAAAGTTCCATTACATTACAGGATATGCTGCAACTTGAGTCGATTTTCGTGACGGAAGAAGTACCTGCGGTTCCTGTAGTTTTGGAATCCCTGTTATTGAAGGCTGTTACGGGGGCATTGGAAAATCTAAAAAAAATGCGGACTCTGGAAGGTCAGGAACTGGCCTTGGACATGAAACACCAGCTTGAAAAGTTTGGTGAGATTGTTGCAGGAGTCAAAAACTATGCACCTTCAGTCGTCGGGAAATATAAAGCCCGTTTGGAAATCAAGCTAGCCGAGTTGACGGAGGGATTGATTGAAGATAGCCGTATTGTGACGGAAGCGGCCATTTTTGCTGATAAATGTGATATAAATGAAGAACTGACCAGACTCGAAAGCCATATACAGCAATTTTCAAGGACGCTTACCCATAGTGAACCAATTGGAAGAAAACTCGACTTCCTTGTTCAGGAAATGAACAGGGAAGTCAATACGATTGGATCAAAGGCAAATGATTCGGCCATTACCAAAGAAGTGGTGGAAATGAAAAGTCTGCTTGAAAAATTAAAGGAACAGGTTCAAAATATCGAGTAGTCGGTTTATGATGAACCTAACAAGGTGACAATAGAATATGAATGGGGGACAAAAATGTCAATTAAGCTCATTAATATTGGTTTTGGGAATATCGTTTCCGCAAACCGGATCGTATCCATCGTGAGCCCTGAATCGGCTCCGATTAAAAGGATTATCCAAGACGCCCGAGACCGCGGATCCTTAATAGATGCTACATATGGTAGAAGAACTAGGGCCGTTATAATTACAGACAGCGACCATGTCATCTTATCTGCCGTTCAACCGGAAACGGTTGCCGCACGGCTTCAAGATAGAGATGACAGCGTAGAAGAGGGGTAACTGAAACAATATGAGAGAAAAAGGTTTATTAATCGTTTTGTCCGGTCCATCCGGTGTTGGTAAAGGAACAGTAAGGAAGGCGATTTTTTCCCAGCCTGGAACGGCATTTGAATATTCAATTTCGATGACGACACGGCTGCCTCGCCATGGAGAAGTGGACGGAGTGGATTATTTCTTCAAAAAACGCGAGGAATTCGAAGCACTGATCGAAGAAGGAAAATTGCTGGAATATGCTGAGTTCGTCGGTAATTATTATGGAACACCGGTGGATTATGTCCGTGAAACAATTGATTCCGGAAAAGATGTATTTCTGGAAATTGAAGTTCAAGGAGCTAAACAGGTCAGGGAGAAATTCCCTGAAGGACTTTTCATTTTCCTTGCTCCTCCAAGCTTGACTGAGCTTGAAAGCCGCATCGTTACTCGCGGAACCGAGACGGAGGAAGCGATAAAAGGTCGGATGAAAGTGGCCAAGGAAGAAATAGAACTTATGGATCTTTATGATTATGTTGTAGAAAATGATCATGTGGATGCCGCATGTGCTAGAATTAATGCAATTGTGATTGCCGAGCATTGCCGTCGGGAAAGAGTTGCTGTTTTATATAAAAAAATGTTGGAGGCGGAATAAACTATGTTATATCCATCAATTGATTCACTATTACTTAAAATCGATTCAAAATACTCGCTTGTATCAGTGGCAGCTAAACGTGCCAGGGAAATGCAAATTAAAGATAATTGCCTTATAACCAAACCGGTCTCCCATAAATCCGTAGGTCGTGCCCTTGAAGAAATTCATTCAGGTAAATTGACTTACGATAATTCTTACGAAGAAAACTAAGAGAACACATAAGCTTGACCTATCGGGCCTGACACCCTAAAGCAAACAGGATGCGTTACATTTGGAAAGTTGCTTCCTTCCTGCGGCCAAGGTGTCAGGCCTGTTTGTTTTGATTTTTCAAAAGTAACGGAAGAATTGATCTAGCGGGGAAAGAGATGGATTGTTTACGGAAATCCATATATTTATTGCGCATTTCAAATGAAATTTCTTCTGTTATGCTTCATAATTGATAAAAATAGAATGTATAGTTAGGGGAAATTTGCATGCTTATCGATAAAAAAGTACTTCTTTGTGTCACCGGCGGGATTGCTGTATATAAGGCTGCTGCCCTGACAAGTAAATTAACTCAGGAAGGAGCGCATGTTAAAGTAATCATGAGTGAATCGGCACGTAAGTTCGTGACGCCGCTCACTTTTCAAGCACTTTCGAGAAATGATGTGTACACAGATACATTTGATGAGAAGGATTCTTCAGTCATTGCCCACATCGACTTGGCTGATTGGGCTGACATCATACTTTTGGCTCCAGCTACAGCGAATGTCATTGGCAAGGTAGCCAATGGCATCGCGGATGATATGATCACGACCACACTTCTGGCAACGGAGGCACCAGTTTGGGTAGCGCCGGCAATGAACGTCCATATGTACGCCCACCCAGCGGTTCAGAAAAACATGGAGACACTTCGTACGTTCGGATATCAATTCATTGAACCGGGTGAAGGGTATTTGGCTTGCGGTTATGTAGGGAAGGGACGATTGGAGGAACCGGAAACAATTGTCGAACAGCTCAATCTTTATTTCGGTGAACGGAAATCACAGCCTCAGCCACTAAAGGGAAAGAAATATTTGATAACGGCAGGACCGACTCGTGAAGCAATTGATCCGGTGCGTTACGTGACGAATCATTCCAGTGGGAAAATGGGCTATGCCCTAGCTGAGCAGGCAATTGAAATGGGCGCTGAGGTGACATTGATTACTGGCCCAGTGAATTTGATGCCACCTTCCAAGGCTAGAGTAATACCTGTGGAATCGGCAGCAGATATGTACGATGAGGTATTCGATCAGTTCGATACCAGTGACGTCGTAATCATGACGGCTGCGGTGGCGGATTATAAACCGAAGATTTTTCATGCTCAAAAGATGAAAAAGCAGCCAGGGGAAAATGTGATTGAATTTGAACGGACAAAGGATATCCTTAAGGAACTCGGTGAGAATAAAACCCATCAGATCTTGGTGGGATTTGCGGCGGAAACCAACAACGTTGAAGAATACGCAAGAGGGAAATTAGTGAAAAAGAATGCAGATATGATCGTTGCCAATAATGTTACCATCGCAGGGGCAGGGTTTGGAACGGATACGAACATCGTGACCATTTACGATAAAGATGGAAGTGCTACCGAACTTCCAAAAATGAGTAAAGCGGATATAGCTAAAAGCATCCTGGCAGAAGTATCTCGCATGCAAAAGGAATGATGTCTTATGGATATTGCATCCGTCATCGTGGATGTACCTGCTAAACAAACGGATCGAGAATTTGACTATCGCATACCTGAAAAGTGGAACCAAGTCATTAAGCCCGGCATGCGAGTCATCGTGCCATTCGGTCCAAGAATGGTGCAGGGATTCATCACCGGTTTAAAAGCTGAAAGCGACTTTGCGAAATTACGCTATATAAAAGAACCAATGGATTTGGAGCCCATCCTTAATGATGAATTGCTTAAGCTTGGTGACTGGTTGACCAAAGAGGCCATGTGTTTTAAAATTTCAGCGCTTCAGGCCATGCTTCCGGCAGCGATGAAAGCGAAATATGAAAAAGTGATCAATGTCATAGAAGATAAAAAGAATCAGCTCCCGCCCTTCATTCAAAATCTTTTCGGAAAGAACGATTCAATATCTTGGAAAGAAGTGATAGAAGGGGAGAATGCCTCCCTTTTTCAAAAGGAAATACAAAATGGCAATCTAGAGCTCGTGTATAATGTGAAAAACCGTCTTAACAAGAAGACCGTCCGTGTCATTAAATCTTTGCTTTCCTCTAAGGAACTGACAGAAATGGCGTCGTCCATTTCCAGTCATGCAAAAAAACAGCAGGAACTCCTTCAATACTTTATAGAACATCAAGAGCCCGTTCCGTTAAAAGAATTGCTTGAATTGATCAATACATCAAGCGGTACGGTCAAAGCCCTAGTGTCAAAAGGGGCCTTGGCGGAAATGGATCAGGAAATATACCGTGACCCTTATGAGAACCGTGTGTTCGAAAAATCCAATCCCTTTACTTTAACGGATGAACAAGCGGCTGCCTTGAAGCCCATCCATGAGAAAATACATCATGATGAACATGATGTTTTCCTTTTATATGGTGTAACCGGCAGCGGGAAGACGGAAGTGTATCTGCAGGCAATTGCCTCTGTCATTGAAAAAGGGAAGGAAGCCATCATGCTGGTACCTGAAATCTCCTTGACGCCACAAACGGTGAAGAGGTTCAAGGAACGATTCGGGGAGCAGGTTGCTGTCATGCATAGCGGTTTATCCGTAGGTGAAAAATATGATGAATGGCGGAAAATTCACCGTAAAGAGGTAAAAGTGGTGGTGGGCGCACGTTCAGCCGTATTCGCTCCGTTTGAAAACCTGGGACTGGTCATCATTGATGAAGAGCACGAATCCAGTTATAAGCAGGAAGAAACGCCAAGGTACCATGCCAGGGACGTTGCAATTGAAAGAGCAAAATCATATAAGTGTCCGGTTATACTTGGTAGCGCCACTCCGACACTTGAATCTTTTGCTCGAGCCAAGAAAAACGTTTATAAATTACTGACCCTTAGCCAGAGGATGAATAAAAATGCATTGCCAGCAGTCGATATTGTAGATATGAGGGAAGAACTAAGGACCGGGAATCGTTCCATGTTTTCGGAGCTGCTCTTCACCAAGCTGAAAGACCGGCTTGAGAAGGGGGAGCAAACCGTCTTGATGCTAAATAAACGGGGACATTCTTCCTTTGTGATGTGTCGAAGCTGTGGATTGGTCATCAACTGCCCTAATTGTGACATTTCACTCACCTATCATCGCTTTAATGATATAATGAAATGCCATTATTGTGGATTTGAAGAGGGAATGCCTTCCGTTTGCCCAGAATGCGAAAGTGAACATATAAGGTTCTTCGGTACAGGCACTCAAAAGGTTGAAGAAGAGCTTGCGAAAATCCTCCCTGATGCACGGGTAATAAGAATGGATGTCGACACGACGAGTAAGAAGGGTTCACATGAGCGGTTGCTGAATGCCTTTGGTGAAGGGAAGGCCGATATATTGCTAGGCACTCAAATGATTGCCAAGGGCCTTGATTTTCCTAATATCACACTTGTTGGAGTCCTTTCAGCGGATACGATGCTCCATCTGCCTGATTTCCGTTCTTCGGAAAAGACATTTCAGCTGCTGACACAGGTCAGCGGAAGGGCAGGACGTCATCAGCTTCCGGGAGAAGTGGTCATCCAAACCTATACGCCTGAGCACTACAGCATCGAGCTTTCTGCCTTGCAGGATTATGATGCTTTTTATGAACGGGAGATGCATCTGCGCAGGCAAAGTCATTACCCTCCATATTATTACGTTGTCCTTATAACCGTTTCACATGAAGACTTAATGAAGACCGTGAGTGTCACTGAAAAAATCACCAATTATTTAGGCTCACGATTGAATCGGGATTCTATCGTTCTCGGTCCCGTTGCTTCACCCATTAGTCGAATCAACAATAGATATCGTTATCAATGTCTGATAAAATACAGACGAGAGCCGGACCTTAATCAGCATTTACGTACACTTTTAGAGCATTATCAAAAAGAAACGGCTCAAAATCATCTGCAGATTTCAATAGATTTAAATCCACAGATCATGATGTAATTGTTTAGGCGATGGATGATTACCGCGAGCTGTTCAAGTTTGCGTTTTTATATAATGAAGTGTTGTTTTTCATATCTAGGAGGTTACCTTTAATTTTGGCTATTTTACCGATTGTCTTGTTTCCTGAAAAAATTTTACAACAAAAATGCGATAAAATAACAAGTTTTGATAAGAAATTGGCAAAGCTGTTAAATAACATGTACGAAACGATGGTGGAGGCGGATGGCGTTGGGCTTGCAGCACCTCAGGTTGGCGTGAAAAAGCAAGTGGCCGTCGTCGAAATAGAGGAAGGATCAGGTGCAATCGAACTGATTAATCCAGAAGTGCTGGAAGTGGAAGGCGAACAGACGGGTGTTGAAGGATGCTTGAGCTTCCCGAGTTTATATGGTGAAGTATCGCGACCATACCGCATCAAAGTCCGTGCGCAAGACCGAAAAGGATCTTTTTTCGAGATAGAAGCGGAAGATTTCCTCGCAAGGGCCCTACAGCACGAAATCGATCATTTGCAAGGAGTTTTATTTACAAGTAAGGTTTCCCGCTATATTTCGGAAGAAGAGTTAGAAAGGTTTGAAGAAGAATGACAAAAATCATCTTTATGGGAACACCGGACTTTTCAGTGCCGGTATTGAAAAGAATCATTGATGAAGGGTATGACGTGATTGCTGTCGTCACACAGCCCGATCGTCCAGTTGGCCGTAAAAAGGTGCTAACGCCGCCGCCAGTTAAGGTCGAAGCCGAAAAGCAGGGGATTCCCGTTTATCAGCCCGAAAAAATCCGTGAAAAAGAAGAACTTGAAAAGATCATTGCATTGAATCCTGATTTAGTGGTGACGGCGGCTTTCGGACAAATCCTTCCGAATGAATTGTTGGATGCACCTAAGTACGGATGCATTAATGTACATGCCTCCCTTCTTCCTGAACTGCGTGGAGGGGCGCCCATCCATTATTCCATTTTACAGGGGAAAGAAAAAACTGGAATAACCATCATGTATATGGCGGAGAAATTGGATGCCGGGGATATATTGACTCAGGCCGAAGTAGCCATAGGGGAAGAAGATAATGTCGGTACACTGCATGATAAATTAAGCAAGATAGGGTCCGACTTACTAGCAGAGACATTGCCGAAACTTTTAAATCAGGAGTTACAGGCGATCAAGCAAGATGAGGATCAAGCGACTTTTGCGCCTAACATTAAACGGTCGGAGGAAAAAATCGACTGGTCGAAATCAGGAGAAGACATCTATAACCATATACGTGGCCTGAATCCTTGGCCTGTTGCGTATACAACCTTGGACGGATCCATTTTAAAAATTTGGCAGGCAAAGAAACTGGAAGATAGCAATCTGGCCGTACCGGGCGCGATAATTGATGTGCAAAATGATGGTTTCATCGTTTCGACAGGTAATGAGACGGCAATACTAGTTACTGAACTGCAGCCTTCGGGAAAGAAAAAAATGCCGGCGAAAGATTACTTGCGCGGAGCCGGGTCGTTCATTAAAGCAGGCATGAAGTTAGGAGAACAGAATGAAGCAAACTAAAAAGGGAGTACGTGAAATCGCTCTCGATATTTTGGAATCTGTAGAGAAAAACCAATCCTACAGTAACCTATTACTGAACAACTTGATTAACAAGCACCAGTTATCCGGTGTGGACAGCGGTTTACTTACAGAAATAAGCTACGGTACCATACAGCGGAAGATGACTTTGGATTACTATTTGAAACCGTATATTAAACAACCTAAAAAAACGCAAAGCTGGGTAATCAATTTACTTAGACTTTCCATTTATCAAATGGTCTATTTAGATAAAGTGCCAGATCATGCAATCATTTTCGAGGCTGTTGAAATTTCCAAAAAGCGTGGACATAAGGGTACATCTTCAATGGTCAATGGCGTGCTTCGTAATATTCAAAGAAATGGTGTTCCTTCCGTTGATGATATCAAAGATGATCTGGAGCGGCTTTCCATCGAAGTAAGTCATCCAATTTGGTTGGTCAAGCGTTGGGTAGAGCAATTTGGTTATGAAAAAACCAAGGAAATGTGTGAAATCAACTTAACTGCACCATTACAGACGGGACGGGTAAATTTAAAGAAGATTTCACGCAGTGAAATAATCAGCATATTAACGGAAGAAGGATATGATGTTGAAGCGAGTGAAGTCGTTCCCGAAGCAATCGTCAGCTATAAAGGTAATCTTGCTCATTCAGAAAGTTATAAATTGGGATATTTATCGATTCAGGATGAAAGTTCGATGCTTGTCGCCCATGCATTAGGTGCAAATGAAAATGATGCTGTACTCGATTGCTGTGCTGCACCCGGAGGGAAAACGACACATATCGCAGAAGGCTTGACCACTGGACAAGTATATGCACTTGACCTTCATGAACATAAGGTCAAGCTCATTAAAGAGCAGGCGGAGCGCCTGAAACTCAGAAACAATATTAAGACAATGGCCCTCGATAGCAGAAAAGTGCAAGAACACTTTAATAAGGAAGGGTTTGACAGGGTCCTGATCGATGCACCATGTTCCGGATTGGGAGTCATGCGCCGGAAGCCTGATGTTAAGTATACAAAAACAAAAGATGATATAATGAAACTCTCAAGCATACAAAAACAATTATTGGAAGCGGCTGCCCCGCTCGTAAAGCAAGGCGGACGGTTAGTATATAGTACCTGTACGGTGGATAAAGAAGAAAATGACCAAGTCGCTGCAGCATTTTTGGAAAGCCATCCTGATTTTGAAAGCGATGCAACCTTGTCTACAAGAATGCCTGAAAGCGTTCAGCCATTTATCGAGGGTCATACGCTGCAAGTTTTTCCGCAATATTTTAGCAGTGACGGATTCTTTATTGCGAGTTTTAGAAAGAAGGTGCTGTAATGGCAGAAATCACTAAATCATCAAGAGTAAGAAAAGACACAACACCAGAAAAACCATCAATCTATTCATTGGAGCTACACCAAATTAAAGAATGGCTCATTGAAAATGGTGAGAAGGCATTCCGGGCCGATCAAGTATATGACTGGCTTTATAAAAAGCGTGTTTCCAGTTTTGAAGATATGTCCAACCTTTCGAAATCTTTACGGGATAAGCTGGAATCACAATTCACCTTCACTACATTGAAAACTTTGATTCAGCAAACGTCCAATGACGGAACCATGAAGTTTTTATTTGAACTCCATGATGGGTATTCGATTGAAACGGTGCTGATGCGCCATGAATACGGAAACTCCATTTGTGTGACGACACAGGTAGGCTGCAGAATTGGCTGTACATTCTGTGCGTCAACACTTGGCGGATTAAAGCGAAATCTTGAATCGGGGGAAATTGTTGCCCAGGTCGTTAAAGTTCAGCAAGCACTTGACGAAGTGGAAGAACGTGTTAGTTCTGTCGTTATCATGGGAATCGGTGAACCGTTCGATAACTACGATAATATGATGTCATTCTTAAAGAATATAAATCATGAAAAGGGCTTGAACATCGGGGCACGTCATATTACGGTTTCCACAAGTGGAATCATTCCTAAAATCTATAAGTTTGCAGAAGAAAGCATGCAAATCAACTTTGCTGTTTCCCTTCATGCACCGAACACGGAATTGAGAAGTAAATTGATGCCGATCAACAAGGCCTACAAACTGCCAGACCTGATTGAAGCCATCAAATATTATACAGAAAAAACAGGGCGCCGTGTAAGTTTTGAATATGGTCTATTCGGCGGCGAAAATGATACAGTGGAACACGCCGAAGAATTAGCGGATTTGATAACCGGGATAAAATGCCATGTCAACTTAATACCGGTTAACTATGTACCTGAACGCAACTATGTACGTACACCTCGGGACCAAATTTTTGAGTTTGAAAAAACATTGAAAAAGCGCGGCATTAATGTAACGATCCGTAGGGAACAAGGCAGTGATATTGACGCAGCCTGCGGCCAGCTTCGGGCCAAGGAGCGCAAAGAAGAGACGAGGTGATCCTATGAGGGCAATATTTAAAACAGACCGTGGAAAAGTCCGCCAGCATAATGAAGATAATGGCGGAATTTTTAAGAACTCGGAAGGCGTTCGCCTTGCCATCGTTGCAGATGGCATGGGCGGCCACCGTGCCGGGGATGTAGCCAGTGCAATGACGATAGACCTTTTGAAAAAGAGCTGGGAAGTGTCCCGCGGGATCGATACGGCAAATGATGCCGAGGATTGGCTGAAACAGCAAATCTTCTTGGTCAATCAGTTGCTTTTTGAACATGCCGAAGCGAATACGGAATGTAAGGGCATGGGGACCACGGTTGTTGCTGCCATTTGCACCGATAAGTTTGCTACCATTGCCAACATCGGGGACAGCCGATGTTATTTGTATAATGAGAGCGGTTTTAAGCAGGTCACGGAAGATCATTCACTTGTTAACGAATTGGTCCGTTCTGGGCAGATTTCGAAGGAAGATGCTGAGAACCACCCACGAAAAAATGTTTTATTACGAGCCTTGGGGACAGAAATGCAAGTTGAAATGGACATTACGACGGTCATTTTCGAAGAAAATGATTTACTATTGCTTTGTTCGGATGGTTTGACGAATAAAGTGAATGAACAGGAACTTGAAGAAACTGTAACCAATGGGCAGCCACTTGAAGAAAAGGCAATTTCATTAATAGATAAGGCCAATCACTACGGTGGGGAAGATAATATCACCCTTGTGCTTGTTCAATTTACTGAAGAAAGTGAAAGCAGGTGAATTGAATGTTGATTGGTAGAAGAATCAACGGCCGTTATAAACTGATCCAGATGGTCGGTGGCGGCGGTATGGCAAATGTTTACCTTGCAAGGGATATGATTTTAGATAGGGATGTTGCATTGAAAATCCTTCGCATGGACTTTAATAATGACGAAGAGTTCATCAAGCGCTTCAATCGGGAAGCTCAATCGGCAACCAGTTTGGCCCATCCCAATATCGTAAGTATTTATGATGTTGGTGAAGAAGATTCCATCTATTATATTGTAATGGAATACGTGGACGGTTTTACACTTAAGCAATACATACAAAAATATTTTCCAATTCCAGTTGATGAAGCATTGGATATCATGAAGCAAATCACGGCAGCAATTTCTCATGCCCATCATAATGGGATCATCCATCGTGACATCAAGCCACAGAACATTCTGATTGATAAAGAAGGAACCGTCAAGATTACGGACTTTGGAATTGCACTGGCCCTAAGTGCAACGAACATAACTCAGACTAATGCAGTCCTAGGGTCAGTTCATTATTTATCTCCGGAACAGGCCAGAGGCGGGATGGCCAATAAGAAATCGGACATTTATTCACTTGGCATCGTCATGTTTGAATTGCTGACGGGGAGATTGCCTTTTTCGGGTGAATCAGCCGTTTCGATAGCTCTTAAACATTTACAATCGGAAACTCCTTCGCCAAAACGCTGGAACCCTGAAATACCTCAGAGTGTGGAAAATATTATCTTGAAAGCGACAGCCAAAGATTCATATTACCGCTATGAGAGCGTAGACTCAATGGAAGATGACATGCGGACGTCACTTAATCCTGAGCGTTCGAATGAACTTCCTTTTGCGATTCCTGAAGATCATGATGCAACAAAAGCCATCCCCGTCATCACGGATGATCAGCTTTCAAGCATCGATGAGACAATCATTAGGGGGCCTGAAAAAAATACTTTAGTCTATTCGGATGATGGGGAAAGTGAATCAGAAGTAGAGAGTAAATCGAAAAAGAAACAGAAGAAACAGAAGAAACAGAAAAAACAAAAAACGAAGTCGAAACAAAAAGATAAAAAACGAAAGAAAATGCCTGCCATTTTGGTGACCACCTTTTTAGTTCTGGCCCTGATTGCTGGTACATCTCTTTTATTACCTTCTTTGTTTGTTTCCAAGGAAGTGACGATCCCTGACCTAAAAGGGAAAGAATTGGATGATGCCATTACTGAATTACTTGAATTGGATTTGGTCATCGGAGACACGATTGAGATTGAAGATGAAGAGGTTGAAGCGAGTCTTGTGATCAAAACCAATCCTAAAGAAGGTAAGACGGTCAAGGCCGGAGCAGAAATCGATATTTATCAAAGTATTGGTAAAGAAACGATTTCATTGTCCAGCTATGAAGGACGGGATTACTCAGATGTAAAATCCCTGCTTGATAAAATGGGTTTTAAAAACATAAGCGTGACCGAAAAATATGATGACAGTGCTGCCGGTACGATCATAGAACAAACGCCTTCTGGTGCCACTGAAATCGTACCATCTGAAACGGAGCTTGAGCTAACGGTAAGTAAAGGGGAAGACCTATTGAGCTTGAAGAACTTAACAGGGTTCAATGAAGCTGGCCTTAATGATTATTCCAGTGAAAGTGGAATAAAGATCGATGTGGAAGAAGAAGTTTATGACGATTCCGTTGCAGAGGGGCTTGTCATTTCCCAGTCTCCAGAACCTACTACGAAGGTGGAAAAGGGCAGTACGGTGAAAGTGGTCATTTCGAAAGGGAAAGAAGAGATTCCTCCTAAGAATGTGACGGAGGAAATCAAAATCGAGTATGACCCGGTTGAACCAGGCAAAGCGCAAAAGATCCAAATCTTCATAGAGGATATCAACAATAGCATGACGGAGCCTAAAGAATCATTCTTTATCGTGGAGGATGCCAAGCGAACGATCGAATTAACGGTTTCCCCAGATAAGAAAGCAGGATATAAAGTCATGCGTGATAATCAGGTCATCATCGACCAAGCCGTCTCTTATCCAGAATAAATTTAATAATTAGGAGTGTGGTTATGCCCGAAGGAAAAATTATCAAAGCATTAAGTGGATTTTATTATGTCCTTGAAGGTGAAGAAGTCTATCAATGCCGCGGACGGGGAGTATTCAGGAAAAATAAGGTGACGCCACTTGTAGGTGATTATGTTGTTTTTCAAGCGGAAAATAAAACGGATGGGACCGTGACCGAAATAAAACCGCGAAAGAATGAATTGATCCGGCCACAAATTTCAAATGTAGACCAAGCCATCCTAGTCTTTTCGGCAGTGGAACCTGATTTCAGTCCAGCATTGCTTGATCGATTTCTCGTACTTATCGAAGATAACGAAATCGAACCCATTATCGTCGTGACTAAACTTGACTTGGTTACTTCTGAAAACCAAAAGAAACTGTCTCAGTATATCAAGGACTATCAGAAACTTGGCTATACTGTACTGGAGACATCTTCAGTTACCGCTGGAGGCATTGAAGAACTAGTGCCGTATTTAGAAGGGAAAACGAGTGTATTTGCTGGTCAGTCAGGTGTTGGGAAATCGTCCTTGCTGAATGCGATCAATCCTGAATTGGCTTTAAAGACGGATGATATTTCGTCACACCTAGGACGTGGGAAGCATACGACACGCCACGTTGAATTGATTCATATTGGCTCTGGGCTTGTCGCGGATACACCAGGATTCAGTTCACTTGAATTCATGGAAATGGAAGCTGAACGGTTATCCTATTGCTTCCCGGAAATGCATAAGCATGGGGAAGACTGTAAATTCCGGGCTTGCCTGCATGATAAAGAACCGAAGTGTGCTGTGAAGGAAGCGGTTGAGACAGGGGAAATTCCACATTATCGATATGAACACTATATGCAATTCTTAGAAGAAATTAGAGATAGAAAGCCGAGGTATTAAAATGGTTAAAATCGCACCATCCATTTTATCAGCTAACTTTGCAAAATTGGGAGAAGAAATCATTGATGTTGAAAGGGGCGGAGCGGATTTAATCCATGTAGATGTCATGGATGGGCATTTCGTGCCGAATATTACGATAGGCTCCCTGATTGTAGACGCTATCCGGCCGGTGACAAAGCTTCCGCTGGATGTTCACTTAATGATCGAACAACCTGATCGTTATATCGAGGCGTTTGCGAAAGCTGGAGCCGATTATATAACTGTACATGTAGAGGCATGCACTCATTTGCATCGGACAATCCAATTGATTAAATCTTTTGGTGTAAGGGCTGGCGTGGTGCTTAACCCAGCCACTCCGGCTTCCTTGATCCAACCCATAATCGAAGATATTGACATGGTATTACTGATGACGGTTAACCCAGGTTTTGGCGGGCAAAAGTTCATTTCATCCGTACTGCCCAAAATTGCTGAAGTGAAGGCGATGGCAGAAATGCATAACCAAAATCTAGAAATAGAGATTGATGGTGGAGTAAATGAAGAAACGGCTAAACTATGTATTGAACAAGGGGCGACAATCCTAGTGGCCGGCTCGGCAATATATAATCAAGAAGATCGACACGCAGCGATTCAAAAGATTCGGGGAAAGTGATATAAAGCCGACACTATCGTATTCAAATGATAGTGATCGGCTTTTTTTATCAATTATACAAAACATCTTGTATATGAATATACATAGAAAAGGATGATTACGATGATTATTAGTATAATGGCTGGAGGTCCGGAATGTTTTTGGCCAGATTTAACAAGGTATATAGAGATGACTGATCTATGGGTCGGGGTTGACAGGGGAGTATGGGCATTGCTTGAAGAAGGTATCGAACCTAAGTGCGGATTTGGGGATTTTGATTCAGTTTCGGAAAGTGAATACAAGAAAATTGAGCAAAGGCTGGAACAAATCAATTTATATTCATCGGAAAAGGATGAAACCGATTTAGAAATCGCATTTAAATGGGCAATAGGGAAAAAACCAAGTGAAATTCACATATTGGGCGCTACAGGAGGAAGAATGGACCATTTTCTTGGTAATATCCAGCTGCTCCAAAAAGAAAGTGTCCTCCCTTATCATGGTGACATTGATATATACATAGTTGATAAGCAAAATATATTTACAGTAAAAACAGCGGGGGCATATGAAGTCACCGCTTTGCAAGATAAGAAATACCTGTCATTGCTCCCTGTAACGGCAGAAGTCACCGGCATTACACTTTCGGGTTTCAAATACCCTCTGAGTGATGCAAGCTTGGAAATAGGTTCGACGCTTTGCATCAGCAATGAACTAATTTCCGAATCTGGGAATGTTTCATTTGAGAAAGGCATATTAATGGTGATAAGAAGCAGTGATTAAAATTCATGCTTAGAGCAGATTCGGATATAATTACGATCATCCTATATCCGCTTAAAAGCTTATGTTGTAATAGAAAAATTCCACTTCATCTTTATTTGTGGGATGCAAAGAGGAGGGGCATGATGAAATTTTATACGATTAAATTGCCAAAAGTTCTGGGCAGTTTGGTAAGGGCTATGCTCGGAGCGTTTAAAAAAGGCTGATACTTATCTCCATGACACCTCTCAAATTCAGGGAGGTGTTATTTTTTTCGGGATTTCTGGGGGAATGATAGGGGGTTGGCCATCCATTAATGGGAGATGACTTCTTTTCCTGATGCAGACTGTACCTTATCAACGAAATTAAAACCATCCCCATTAAAATGCAGGCCATTACAAGTAAAAAGGCATCCTAAGAGGATGCCGTAACATTATACGCGTTCTACTTTGCCCGATTTAAGAGCTCTTGCAGAAACGTATACACGTTTAGGTTTACCGTCAACTAAAATACGTACTTTTTGAAGGTTAGCGCCCCATGTACGCTTGCTAGCGTTCATTGCGTGAGAGCGGCTGTTACCAGAACGAGTTCTTCTTCCAGTGATTACACATTTACGTGCCATGTTAAATTCCCTCCTAACTACAACAAGCTTAAGTTATTCGCAGTCGTCTTAAGTCTTTGTAAAATACTTTAATAATTTATCATACCTACCGATAGAATGCAATACTTCAGTTCATTACTTTCAAGAAAAAAACCTTGACATACCTACTTGAAAATTGAAATATATAAAGTGCCGTATGACATTTACTTTTAAAACCATGGACATTATAGTAAAATGTCTTTAGTTGACTTGATTTTTTGGGAGGGAAAAGAAAATGTCTATCGAATTACAAACGAAATATGGACAAATTGATATCTCTAATGATGTTGTCGCTACTGTAGCAGGCGGCGCAGCTGTGGATTGCTACGGAATTATAGGAATGGCTTCCAAAAAACAATTTAAAGACGGCATTGCCGAAATTTTAAGAAAAGAAAACTTTACTAAGGGTGTAATAGTCCGTCAAGAAGAGGAAGAAGTTCATATCGATATGTATATTATCGTAAGTTATGGAACAAAAATCTCGGAAGTTGCACATAATGTGCAATCAAAGGTAAAATACACTCTGGACAAAACTGTAGGATTAGCTGTTGATTCCGTTAACATTTTTGTACAGGGAGTTCGTGTGACGAACCCTTAAGTATAGGAGGAAAGTTTTGTGTCAATTACAAGTTTAAACGGAAAGCGCTTTGCAGAAATGATCATTCAAGGTGCCAACCATTTAGCGGCTAATGCCCAAATGGTTGATGCTTTGAATGTTTTCCCAGTTCCAGATGGAGATACTGGAACGAATATGAATTTATCGATGACTTCCGGAGCGAAGGAAGTGCAAAATAACGTCCAGGAGCATATCGGGAAAGTGGGTACATCCCTATCAAGAGGACTGCTAATGGGTGCACGCGGCAATTCAGGTGTTATCCTTTCGCAACTTTTCCGCGGTTTTGCTAAAGCGATTGAACATAAATCGGAAATCAATAGTGAGGAATTTGCCCAAGCATTTGAAGCAGGGGTTCAGACAGCTTATAAAGCGGTAATGAAACCTGTTGAAGGAACCATTTTAACGGTTGCAAAAGATGCAGCCAAGCAAGCGGTTTCATCAGCATCAAAGCACCAAGACTTTATTCAGGTAATGGAAGAAATCGTTACGGAAGCCAATGCTTCATTAAAACGCACTCCTGAGCTACTTCCAGTCTTAAAAGAAGTGGGGGTCGTTGACAGTGGCGGGCAAGGGTTGGTGTTCGTTTATGAAGGTTTCCTTGCTGAGCTTAAAGGGGAAGCCCTTCCAGTCCGATCTGCAAATGGACCAAGCATGGATGACATGATCAGTGCCGAACATCACATGAACGTACAAGGGCATATGAACACGGAAGATATCGTATATGGTTACTGCACGGAATTCATGGTCCGATTGGAAAGTGAGAAACTTGCCAATAATTCGTTCGATGAAGAAAAATTCCGAAATGATTTAAGTGAATACGGAGATTCTTTATTAGTCATCTCAGATGATGAAGTCGTCAAAGTACATATTCACTCTGAACAGCCTGGCACGTGCCTGAATTATGGCCAGCAATACGGTAGTTTAATCAAACTGAAAATCGATAATATGCGTGAACAGCATACTGCGATCGTAGGTGAAACGAATACACCGCTTCAAACGAAACCGTCCACCAAAGAGAAGTATGGTGTAGTGTCCGTAGCGATGGGTGCTGGCATAAGCGAGTTATTCAAAAGCATCGGCGCTAAGTCCGTCATCGAAGGCGGACAAACGATGAATCCTAGCACAGAAGATATTGTTAAGGCTGTCGAAGAGGCATATGCGGATCATGTCATCATCTTGCCTAACAATAAAAATATCATCATGGCGGCCAATCAAGCTGCAGATGTACTTGGTGATCATGTGACTGTTATTCCAACGAAAACAGTACCACAGGGAATGGCGGCATTGTTGGCTTTCAACCCTTCACTTGATGCTGAAGAGAATAAAAAAGCGATGATCGAAGCCCTTTCACATGTGAAAACGGGCCAGATTACTTATGCTGTCAGGGATACCAACATAGACGGTCTTGCAATTGAGACCGGGGACTTCATGGGAATTGCTGAAGGAACCATCAAAGTGAAGGATAAAGACATGACTCAAGCGGCAAAAGACCTTCTCTCCGATATGATTGATGAAGATTCCGAAATCCTTACCATTTTATATGGAGAAGATGCAACAACAGAAGAAGTAGAAGGTCTTGTTGCGTTTTGTAATGAGAATTTCGAGGACGTTGAAGTTGAAGTCCATAATGGGAAACAACCTTTATATTCTTTTATTTTTTCAATTGAATAAGTTGAGAATCATGAAGATAAGGGAGATTTAATCGTCTCTTTGAAGGATCCAGAAAAAAATAAAAGGCAATAAACTGCATATGTCATTAGGCTATGCAGTTTTATTTTTTATGAAATGAAGGATTAGGGACAGCACGCTTGGAATTACAATAAATATGGCGTTATTATTAAACTAACTCCCAGTGTTTCCTTTGGGTTCAGTTCTAAAGAAGGAGGAGCAATTCATGAAATTTAGAAGTGTATTCGATATAATTGGTCCTGTTATGATTGGTCCCTCTAGTTCTCATACAGCAGGAGCTGCGAGAATCGGAAGGGTTGCCAGGAATTTATTCGACCGGGAACCAAAATGGGCCCATATTTCTTTTTACGGATCGTTTGCCAAAACCTATAAAGGCCATGGAACGGATGTAGCCATTGTAGGAGGCTTACTTGATTTTGATACATTTGATGAGAGAATTAAAGAATCGCTGGAAATAGCCCGCAAAAAGAAAATGAAAATTACTTTTCGCGAAGAAGAAGCCGTACCGGAACATCCCAATACAGCAAAAATAACGGTGGGCGATGATGATGGCGAACTGGAACTTGCCGGAATATCGATTGGCGGGGGAAAGATTGAAATCATCGAATTGAATGGGTTTAAATTGAGGCTATCTGGCCACAATCCTGCCATACTCGTCGTTCATGATGACCGATTTGGTGCCATTGCCAATGTTTCAAACATTTTAGCTAAGCATCAAATCAATATTGGCCAGATGGAAGTCTCCCGTAAGGAGAAAGGGAAGATGGCCTTGATGACCATTGAAGTGGACCATAACTTGGAGGACCACGTCATCGATGAAATTACAGCACTCCCCAACATCACCCAAGTTGCGAGGATTGTTGATTGATAGGGCAATCGTTTCCACTTAGGAAGGAGAAGATATCATGTTTCGGAATGTAGCGGAATTAATAGAATTAGCTGACTCAAAGCAGAAAAAAATATCAGAACTGATGATAGAACAGGAAATGGAAGTAACGGGAAAAAGCCGTGAACAAATCATCCATCAAATGGGAGTCAACCTGGATGTGATGGAGCAGGCTGTGGAAAAGGGACTCCAAGGTGTGCGATCCGTTTCCGGGCTTACGGGCGGGGACGCAGTCCTTCTTCAGAATTACATTAAATCCGGAAATTCCTTATCCGGTGAAATGCTGCTGGATGCTGTCAGCAAAGCCGTGGCAACAAACGAAGTGAACGCAGCCATGGGAACGATTTGTGCGACACCCACTGCCGGATCAGCGGGTGTTGTGCCTGGAACCCTCTTTGCTTTGCAAAATAAATTAAAACCTAATCGGGAACAGAAAATTGAGTTCCTATTTACAGCAGGGGCATTTGGTTTCGTAGTAGCGAATAATGCTTCGATCTCTGGAGCTGCAGGGGGCTGTCAGGCGGAGGTCGGTTCTGCTTCGGGCATGGCAGCTGCAGCCATCGTTGAAATGGCAGGAGGAACACCGGCACAAAGTGCAGAAGCAATGGCCATCACATTAAAGAACATGCTTGGTCTTGTATGTGACCCTGTTGCTGGGCTTGTGGAAGTACCTTGTGTGAAGCGGAATGCCATGGGGGCAGCTAATGCTATGGTTGCCGCAGATATGGCTTTAGCGGGGATTACAAGCCGCATACCGTGTGATGAAGTAATTGATGCGATGTACAAAATCGGGCAAACGATGCCATCTGCTCTAAGGGAAACTGCACAAGGAGGTTTAGCGGCTACACCGACTGGACGGGAGTTGGAAGCGAAAATCTTTGGCTTGCCGCTGAATAAGAAGTGAACTCCACTTTACAGGAACCCATAACGGCAGTTAAAGGCATTGGGGGAGAAACGGCAGCAGCTTTGGAGGAAATGGAGATCCATACCGTCGCGGATCTCCTTGAGCACCTTCCCTATCGCTATGAAGATTACCGATTGAGGGATTTAGAAACGGTTGAGCATGATGAGAGGGTTACCGTAGAAGGAAAGATTCATACGGTGCCCACTTTAGGTTACTTTGGTAAGAAAAAATCCAGGCTTACTATTAAATTATTGACTGGGAGATATTTAATAAATGTCATTTTTTTTAACCAGCCATATCTGAAGCAAAAGCTTGCGATAGGCGAAACCGTAACGGTAACTGGAAAATGGGATCGGCATCGCCAAACCATTACAGGATCGGAATGCCATGTTGGTGATCATAGCCGGGAGAAAGAGTTCGAACCTGTGTATTCAGTGAAGGGCAGCATTACTGTTAAAGGGCTGCGCCGCTTTATCTCCAATGCATTTTCCCAGTATGGGACATTGATCGAAGAAAATCTGCCCATACAATTGTTGGCGACATACAAACTGATGCCGCGTAACGATGCTCTTCGTACCATGCATTTCCCTCTATCGGCCAATGATGTGAAAAAGGCACGACGCCGTTTTGTGTATGAAGAATTTTTATTGTTTCAACTTAAAATGCAGGCGCTTCGTAAAGTGCAGCGAGAGCAGTCAAAAGGAATTGGCCAGGAGTTTGACGAGAAGCAAGTGGAAAAATTCGTTGAAACTCTTCCTTTTCCTTTAACTAATGCTCAAAATAGGGTTGTCGAGGAAATATTGAATGACATGAAATCTCCCTATCGGATGAATCGTCTACTTCAAGGGGATGTCGGGTCAGGAAAAACGGTGGTGGCCGCCATATGCCTGAAGGCGACGATTACAGCAGGTTTCCAAGGTGCTCTTATGGTCCCGACGGAGATTCTGGCTGAGCAGCATACACAATCCCTGAAAGCCATGTTGGAACCCAGTGGAGTAAAGGTCGCATTGTTGACTAGTTCGGTAAAAGGCAAGAAGCGCAAGGAACTATTGCAAATGCTGGAATCCGGGGAACTCGACCTTTTAATAGGAACTCATGCATTGATACAGGATGAAGTGAATTTTCGGAACCTCGGTCTTGTCATTACGGATGAACAACATCGTTTCGGAGTGGAACAGCGTCGGATCCTTCGTGAAAAAGGTGCAAATCCAGATGTCCTGTTCATGACGGCAACACCGATTCCACGAACGCTCGCAATTACAGTATTTGGAGAAATGGACGTCTCCACGATAGACGAAATGCCGGCTGGTCGTAAAGCGATCGAAACCTATTGGGCGAAACACCAAATGCTTGATCGGATCTTGACTTTTGTCGAAAAGGAACTAAAGCAAGGGAGACAGGCATACATCATCTGTCCATTGATTGAGGAATCGGAGAAACTTGATTCTTTACAAAATGTTCTTGATGTTCATGCAATGCTTACACAGTACTTTGCGAACAGGTATAAAGTGGGACTCATGCATGGGCGTCTGCCAGCTGATGAAAAAGACGAAGTGATGCAGCAGTTTAGTGCAAATGAAGCACAAATCCTTGTCTCCACGACGGTTGTCGAAGTTGGGGTGAATGTTCCTAATGCAACGGTAATGGTCATTTATGATGCGGAGCGCTTTGGGCTTTCACAGTTGCATCAGTTACGGGGAAGGGTTGGACGGGGGAGTGATCAGTCCTTTTGCATCCTCCTGGCTGATCCGAAAACGGAAGTCGGCAAAGAACGGATGAAAATCATGACCGAGACAAACGATGGTTTTGCCCTTTCCGAGAAAGATTTGGAACTTCGGGGACCTGGGGACTTCTTCGGTAAAAAACAAAGCGGTCTTCCTGAGTTCAAAGTAGCGGACATGGTCCATGATTACAGGACCCTGGAAGTGGCAAGGGTGGATGCAGCAAAATTAATTGCCTCACAAAGCTTTTGGCATTCCCCGGAGTATGCGCCGCTTCGGAACTATTTAGAGGGAACGGGCGTATTTACGGGAGAAAAACTGGACTGAACCGAGTGAAAATCAATAACAGATTGTGAGATTTTCCACAATATCTTGCAATCTGTTTTTAAAATATATATACTACTATTAGTACCTAGTCATAATACTACGGATGGTGACCTTCAAATGCGAAGAAATAAGAAGGAACGCCAGCAATTATTAATCGAAACGATTAAACAGAATCCTTTTGTAACGGATGAGGAGCTGGCTGAAAAATATTCCGTGAGCGTCCAGACTATTAGGCTTGACCGTCTTGAATTATCGATACCGGAACTGCGTGAACGTATTAAAAACGTGGCCGAGAAGAAATTCAGTGACGAAATCAGGGCATTGCCTTTGGATGAAATCATCGGGGAAGTAATTGATCTTAATTTAGATGACAATGCAATTTCGATTTTGGATATAAATAAAGAGCATGTCTTTAAGCGGAATGGGATTGCAAGGGGACATCACCTTTTTGCCCAAGCAAATTCATTAGCTGTAGCGGTCATAAATGATGAACTGGCATTAACTGCAAAAGCATCCATTTTATTTACTCGTTCTGTAAAGGAAAATGAAAGAGTGGTAGCTAAAGCGAAGGTTAAAAACGTGGACCACACCAACGATCGCTCCGTGGTGGAGGTTAGAAGCTACGTGGGTAATGAACTGGTTTTTAAAGGCGAGTTCGAAATGTATCGCTCTTAACTTTCTAGTAAAGGATGAAAGAAAATGAAAATAACAATAGATGCAATGGGTGGCGATAATGCTCCCAAAGCACAGGTTTTGGGAGCAATGAAAGCTGTCGAGACTTTTTCCGATGTGGAAATTACCTTGGTGGGAAATGAAAGAGAGATTAACCAATACTTAGCGAAACACGGTCGAATAAAGGTTGTACATACTGATGAAAAAATATTAAGTACCGATGAACCGGTTCGTGCGGTTCGCCGCAAGAAAAGCGCCTCGATGGTATTGGCGGCACAACAAGTCGCTGACGGAGAAGCCGATGCGTGCATTTCTTCAGGCAATACCGGTGCGCTAATGGCTGCAGGCCTGTTTGTTGTTGGAAGGATAGAAGGCATTGAACGTCCGGCTTTAGCTCCCACCCTTCCGACAATCGATGGTAAAGGTTTTGTACTTCTGGATGTAGGTGCGAACTCCGATGCGAAACCGGAGCATCTGCTTCAATTCGCCATAATGGGTTCTGTTTATACCCAAAAAGTGCGGGGAATTGAAAAGCCCCGTGTCGGATTACTTAATATTGGAACGGAAGAAAAAAAGGGGAATGAACTGACTAAGCATGCCTTTACATTATTACAGCAATCACCGGAGATATCCTTTATAGGTAACGTAGAGGCCAGGGACCTCCTAAATGGGCCTGCAGATGTTGTCGTAACGGACGGATTCACGGGAAATATGGTGTTGAAGACACTAGAAGGTACTGCTATGGGTGTATTTAAAATGGTGAAAACGGCCTTGATGAGCAACATCAAGAGTAAGTTGGCTGCAGCAATGGTAAAGCCTGAACTAAAAGGCATTAAAAATAAAATGGATTATTCGGAGTATGGCGGTGCTGGCCTATTCGGTTTGAAGGCCCCTGTCATTAAGGCGCATGGTTCTTCAGATGCGAACGCAGTCTATAATGCAATACGCCAGACTCGCGATATGGTTGGCAATGACGTCATATCGACCATTGCAAAGACGATAGAAAAACAATAATAAATCTTAGTAGAGGCAGGGGAGTAACAAATGGGTAAAATTGCTTTTGTCTTTCCAGGACAAGGTTCACAGTCAATAGGAATGGGCCATGGCTTATTTCAGGAAAACGAGCGTGCTCAGCAAATTTTTCGAACAGCTGATGAAAAACTTGATTTTCCACTTTCCGAACTGATCTTTAACGGCACACAACAAGAATTAACGGTAACCTATAATGCGCAGCCAGCTCTATTGACCACGAGTTATGCCTTTGTCAAGGAGTTGCAAGAAGCGGGAATCAAACCCGATTATACAGCAGGGCATAGTTTAGGTGAATATACAGCTTTAGTGGCATCAGGTGCAATTTCTTTTGAAGATGCCGTTTATACTGTGCGTAAGCGTGGTGAATTCATGGAAGCTGCGGTACCGAATGGTCAAGGCTCAATGGCTGCGATACTGGGAATGGACCGTGAAGCTCTATCTGAAGTGACTTCTGAAATAACGGCCACAGGGGAATCCGTCCAATTAGCCAATATTAATTGTCCGGGGCAAATCGTCATTTCAGGTACTTCAGAAGGGGTTAAACTTGCAAGTGAAAAAGCTAAGGAGAACGGGGCTAAACGGGCTCTTCCTCTTGAAGTGAGTGGACCGTTCCATTCGGAGTTGATGAAACCGGCTGCAGAAAAGTTACAGGGGGTCCTAGATGAAGTTAGCTTCAAACAGGCAGAAATTCCTGTCATTTCAAATGTAACGGCCAAGCCGATTACTGCACCTGCTGAAATAAAAGAAAAATTAATCGAACAGCTGTATTCGCCGGTACTTTGGGAGGACAGTGTAAAAAATCTCCTTGAATTGGGCGTGGATACGTTCATCGAGGTTGGCCCTGGGAAAGTATTGGGTGGATTAATTAAGAAAATTGATCGTTCCGTTCAAATTCACTCGGTTTCCGATATAGATACACTAACTAAAACTATTGAAACATTGAAGGGGGAACAAGCATGATCCTCGAAGGTAAAAAAGCACTTGTAACGGGAGCTTCACGAGGTATTGGCAGGGAAGTTGCTTTAGAACTTGCCCGTCAGGGAGCAGACGTTGCCATCAACTACTCTGGCAGTGAAGCTAAAGCGAATGAAGTGGTGGATGAAATCAAGGCATTGGGCCGTAAAGCATTTGCCGTCCAATGCGATGTTGCAAATAGTGAATCTGTGACAAGTATGATCAAGGAAGTTGTCGAACAGTTTGGCAGAGTCGATATTCTGGTTAATAATGCCGGTATCACACGTGACAACCTATTGATGCGCATGAAAGAAGAGGAATGGGATTCGGTGATCAATACGAATCTTAAAGGAGTGTTCCTTTGCACAAAAGCAGTCACAAGACAAATGATGAAGCAGCGCAGCGGCAGGATCATCAATATGGCATCGATCGTCGGCGTCAGCGGAAATGCAGGGCAGGCTAATTATGTAGCGGCCAAAGCTGGTGTGATCGGCCTGACTAAAACTACGGCAAAGGAACTTGCTTCAAGAGGCATTACGGTCAATGCGATTGCCCCCGGTTTCATCTCGACGGATATGACAGGGGAATTGCCTGAAGACGTCCAAAAAGCCATGTTGGACCAAATTCCGCTTGCCCGGTTCGGTGACCCTAAAGATATCGCTGCAGTGGCGTCTTTCCTCGCTTCTGATGCCAGCAAATATATGACTGGGCAAACTCTTCATGTAGATGGCGGTATGGTCATGTAAGTTTCCTTTGATTTTTTTCAAAATTAATTTATAATGTTTTGAGGGGAGGTGAACACATTGGCAGATGTATTAGAAAGAGTAACTAAAATCGTTGTAGATCGTTTGAACGTAGAAGAATCAGAGGTAAAACTTGAAGCTTCTTTCAAAGAAGATCTTGGTGCCGATTCCCTAGATGTAGTTGAACTAGTCATGGAATTCGAAGACGAGTTCGATATGGAAATTTCGGACGATGACGCTGAAAAAATCGCCACAGTAGGTGATGCTGTGAATTACATACAAAGCACTATGTAATGAATTGTCATTTGACTAGAAGCTCCGTTTTTTAACGGGGCTTTCTCTTATACTTAAAGAAGTTTGATGCAGAGGCGATAAGGCTCCGCCTGCATGGCAGTGGTCTTTTGCCATTAGTTTTCTTTAAGCGGATAATAATGTATGATGGTACATAGGAAAGCTTGACAGGAATTCCTGCCAGGTTTCTTTTTATATATAGGAAAAATATGTTTTTTGAACCGTTGTGGAGGGTTTTGTGTGATGCGTAGGAACGGAAATAATCGTAAACCATCAATCAAGGATAATAAATTCAAACAGTTGCAAGAAAGTCTTGGTTTTCATTTTAAAGATGAAAATTTATTGAAACAAGCTTTTACACATTCATCTTATGTGAATGAGCATCGCCGTAAGCCTTATGAAGATAATGAAAGGCTTGAATTCTTGGGAGACGCTGTACTTGAACTGACCATCTCTAAATACTTATATCAAAAATATCCGATGATGAGCGAAGGTGAACTTACCAAATTAAGGGCAGCTATTGTGTGTGAGCCTTCACTTGTTGCTTTTGCCAATAGCCTTTCTTACGGGGAATATGTATTGCTCGGCAAAGGGGAAGAAATGACAGGTGGAAGAGAACGCCCTGCCATGCTTGCGGATGTATTCGAAGCCTATATTGGGGCTTTGTACCTTGATCAAGGATTAGAGCCAGTTGTACAGTTTTTAAAAAATGTTGTGTTTCCGAAGATAGACGAGGGTGCTTTTTCTCATGTGATGGATTATAAGAGCCAGCTTCAAGAGCTGATCCAGCGTGATGCTATCGGTGTCCTGCAATATAAGATCTTGCAGGAAAAAGGACCAGCCCATAATCGTGAGTTTGTTTCGACCGTCTCTCTGAATGGGGAAGAGCTGGGATCTGGTATAGGAAAGTCCAAAAAAGAAGCGGAGCAGCATGCTGCCGAGCATGCATTGATCGTTTTAAAAGAAAAAAACCAACAAGATAGTTGAACAGTAGAGGGGGAAAGGTCATGTTCCTCAAACGCTTGGACGTTGTAGGATTTAAATCTTTCGCAGAAAAAATTTCGATTGATTTTGTACCTGGTGTCACGGCAGTGGTTGGACCGAACGGAAGCGGTAAAAGTAATGTGACCGATGCAGTCCGATGGGTGCTTGGAGAACAGTCTGCAAAATCGCTGCGTGGAGCAAAAATGGAAGATATCATCTTTTCGGGAAGTGACACGAGGAAAGCATTGAATTTTGCAGAAGTATCATTGACCCTAGATAACGAGACCAATTCCCTACCAATTGACTTTCATGAAGTCAGTGTGACAAGAAGGGTTTATCGATCGGGAGAAAGTGAATTCTTCATTAATAATCAAGGTTGCCGTCTGAAAGACATCATAGACCTGTTCATGGATTCTGGTCTTGGGCGTGAAGCATTTTCCATCATCAGCCAAGGGAAAGTGGAAGAAATCCTGAGCAGTAAGGCAGAAGAAAGAAGAGTGATCTTTGAAGAAGCCGCCGGTGTCCTGAAATATAAAACAAGGAAACGAAAAGCGGAATCGAAGCTGACGGAAACGCAGGATAACTTAAACCGTGTCCATGATATCCTCCATGAATTGGAGGCACAGGTGGAACCGTTGAAAATTCAGTCTTCCCTCGCCAAGGAATTTTTGGAGAAGAAAGAAGAGCTTGAGCAAATAGAAGTAGCTTTAACCGTTTTTGAAATAGAAGAACTTTATGAAAAATGGGAAAACCTGTCCCAGGAACTTGAAAAACATAATGAAATGGAACAGCAAATGGCAGGGCAGCTTCATGATAGGGAAGCGCATCTCAAAAAGCTTCGGGATAATCTTGCGACGCTTGAGACATCGATCAATGGACTTCAGGAAATTCTTCTGAATGCCAGCGAAGAACTTGAAAAGCTTGAAGGCCGTAAAGAGGTTTTGAAAGAACGGAAAAAAAATGCTGCCCAAAACAAGTCACAGCTTGAAAAAGCGATTGTGGAAGGTGAGGCTGCTGTCGAGCGTTTATCATTGCAAAAGGAAAGAGAAACGGAAATCCTGAATGCATTGAACTTGGAAGTAAAAGGGATACAGGAAAGCCTGCATGAAAAACAAAAAAGCTTAGGCCTATTCAATAGTGATATCGAAGCCATGATTGAAGTGAAAAAGAGTGACTATATCGAGTGGTTGAACAAGCAGGCCACGGCTAAAAACGAAAAACAGTACCTGCTTCAGCAGCTAACACAGCAGGAACATAAAAATGCTAAACTTGATATGGAAAATGAAAAGTTCTTAACCGAAAGAATGGATATCACTGCGAAAAAAGTGGAATATTCACAGCTGATGGCCAATGTGACCAAGCAGCTTGAAGAGCATGTCACTTATTTCCGAAATCAGCAGAATAAATTGAATGCGGCAAAAGATACGTATCAAAAACAAGAAACCACCCTATATAAGGCCTATCAATTCCTTCAACAGGCAAAATCACGTAAGGAACTTCTTGAAGAAATGGAAGAGGATTATGCAGGCTTTTTTCAGGGTGTTAAAGAAGTTTTGAAAGCGAAAGAAACCCTTCAAGGCATTGAAGGGGCAGTTGCGGAATTGATAAAGGTTCCAAAGGAATATGAAACGGCCATAGAAACGGCTCTAGGCGGAGCGATGCAGCATGTGGTCGTGGAACGCGAAGAGCATGCACGAGAAGCCATTTCCTTCTTGAAGAAAAATAGGTATGGACGTGCAACGTTCTTGCCTTTGTCAGTCATAAAGGCAAGAGAGATTTCAGTGAACCAATTATCGATGCTGAAGAGCCATTCAGCTTTTGTGGGGACAGGTTCCTCATTGATCCAATATGATGATAGACATGCAGCAATTGCGGAAAACCTGTTAGGAACCGTCATAATCACCACAGATTTAAAGGGTGCAAATGATTTGGCGAAAATGATGCAGCACCGTTTCCGCTTCGTAACACTTGAAGGGGATATCGTCAATCCAGGTGGTTCGATGACTGGTGGAGCCTTAAAGCAAAAAACGACTTCCTTGCTTTCGAGGAAAACGGAATTGGAAGAGCTCAATCAAAAACTTGCCGCCATGGAAGCGAAAACGAACCAGCTAGAAAAGCAGGTTAAACAGCTCAAAGTGGATGTGGGTGTTCAAGAGCAAACGCTTGAACAAACGAGAAAAACAGGAGAGAGCCTTCGGTTACAAGAACAAACCCTCAAGGGCGAACTTCGTGAAGTGGAGCTACAGGAAAGAAATGTGAATGACCGGCTCCACCTATATGATTTGGATAAAAATTCATATTTAGAAGAACAACAGCAAAAAACAGCAAGACTTGAAGAGCTGGAAGAACTTTTGGAATCATGTAAAACGGAAATTGAAGGGCTTGACCGGTTAATTTCCGACATGACGGAACAAAAGCAATCTCAACAATCCTCAAAAGAGAGCCTTGCTGAAGAAACGAATGAACTGAGGGTAACACTGGCCTCTAAGCGCGGGCAGTTACAAAACCAAAAAGAGAAGATGGAACGCATTGAAGCGGATCTTTCAAAGGAAACAAGCAGGCTTGCCGAAAATAAAGATGATTTGGGGCTCCTGACCAATGAAATGACAGACAGTTCAAGCGGGGAAGAGTCCCTGGAAGATATGGCGCAGAAGAAATTGCTCGATAAAAATGGAGCAATTGAAGGAATCACGATAAAAAAACAGGAAAAAAATGAACTTTTAAAACAAGTTGAAACGCTTGAACTGGCCTTGAAGGAAGAAAATCGAGTTTATAGAGGCATTGTTGAAGTGATAAAGGATGAAGAAGTAAAATTAACTCGTCTGGATGTGGAACTGGAAAATCGCCTCGACCACTTGAGAGAAGAATATACGCTTTCCTTTGAAGGTGCTAAAGAACAGTATCCATTGATGATGCCTATAGAAGAAGCTCAAAAAAGGGTGAAGCTCATCAAGCTTGCAATCGAGGAATTAGGAACGGTAAATATAGGTGCGATTGATGAATATGCCCGTGTAGCTGAACGCTATGAATTCCTTCTAAGCCAAAAGGAAGACCTTCAACAGGCAAAAGATACACTATTCCAAGTCATCGATGAAATGGATGATGAAATGAAGCGACGCTTTGCCGATACCTTTTATTCGATCCGTGAAGAATTCGAACAAGTCTTCAAAGCTTTATTTGGAGGAGGCAGAGCTGAGCTGAAACTGACTAATCCGGATGATTTACTAAATACAGGGGTAGATATCATTGCACAGCCGCCTGGAAAAAAACTTCAGAATTTGAGCCTCTTATCCGGGGGAGAACGGGCATTGACAGCCATAGCCCTTTTATTCTCCATTCTAAAAGTGCGGCCGGTGCCTTTCTGTATCCTTGATGAAGTCGAGGCAGCCCTTGATGAGGCGAATGTCGTCCGGTTCAGCCAATTTTTAAGGAAGTTCAGCAGGGAAACGCAGTTTATCGTGATTACCCACCGTAAAGGTACGATGGAAGAGGCTGATGTCCTATATGGCATTACGATGCAGGAGTCGGGTGTTTCCAAACTTGTTTCCGTCAGGATGGAAGAATCGGAAAACTTTATTGAAGTTTAAATTCATTAATTAGAGGAAGTGGGACAATGAGTTTTTTCAAAAAGCTAAAAGAGAAATTTACGACCCAGGAACAAAAAGAAAAAGAAGTTGAAGCAGAAGTATCCATTGGGGAAAAATTCAAGCAAGGTTTGACAAAGACGAGAAATTCCTTTACTGGAAGGGTTAATGAACTTGTTGCCCGTTATCGGAAGGTGGATGAGGACTTTTTTGAAGAACTTGAAGAAATCCTAATACAAGCTGATGTAGGCTTTGATACTGTGATGGAACTAATTGATCAATTGAAAATGGAAGTCAAACTCCGCAATATCTCTGATACGAGGGAAGTGCAATCCGTCATTTCCGAAAAGCTTGTTGAAATCTACCAAGGCAATGAAGAGGCAACTTCAAGCTTGAATATACAAGAAGAAGGTTTGACGGTCATCTTGTTTGTAGGGGTTAATGGGGTAGGCAAAACGACGACAATCGGAAAACTTGCCCATAAATTCAAGGAAGAAGGAAAATCTGTTGTATTGGCTGCCGGGGATACTTTCCGTGCCGGTGCGATTGAACAGCTAGAGGTTTGGGGAGAGCGTGTGGGTGTCAGTGTAATCAAACAGGGTGAAGGCTCTGACCCTGCAGCGGTCATGTTCGATGCGATTCAGGCCGCCAAGGCACGAAAGGCTGATATCCTGATCTGTGACACTGCCGGTCGCTTACAGAATAAAGTGAATTTAATGAAGGAATTGGAAAAGGTGAAACGTGTAATTGAACGTGAAGTACCCGGCGCACCACACGAGGTGTTGCTTACCCTTGATGCAACAACTGGACAAAATGCCCTCATTCAAGCCAAGACATTCAAGGAAGCGACCAATGTTTCCGGTATTGTTTTAACAAAGCTTGATGGCACGGCAAAAGGTGGAATTGTCTTGGCAATTCGCAATGAATTGGCCATTCCGGTTAAATTTGTCGGGCTTGGTGAAAAAATGGACGATCTGCAGGAATTCGATGCTGAGAAATATGTTTATGGCCTTTTTGCAGATATCATCGATAAAGAAGAGGTTTAAGAAAAAAAGTGTAAACCGGAAGAGATTTTCTCTTCTGGTTTTTTTTTGACCATTTTTCCAAGAGGACTCAAGATCATTATGGGACTCACTGTGATCTAGCAGAAGAACTACCTAAAAAAGAGGAGGGGAAATCCTCCTTGAAGCGGGAAAAAGAAAAAAATAATGATTTGCAAACAAGTGGTAAGGAGTTTAACTTGACATCAAATAAACAAGGCTATACAATATAAACTTGTAAAGGGTTTTCACTTAACAGCAGGGAGGCTTGCTAAGATGCTTGAAAAGACAACGCGGATTAATTATTTGTATGACTTTTACCAATCGTTGTTAACAGAGAAGCAGCAGAGCTACATGTCCCTCTACTATCTGGATGATTACTCTCTTGGCGAGATTGCCGATGAATACGAAGTCAGTAGGCAGGCAGTCTATGATAATATAAAAAGAACAGAAGCGATGCTTGAGGAATACGAAGCTAAGCTATTGTTATTTCAAAAATTTCAAGAGCGTAACCAGTGGATTGCGAATATGAAGGGACTCATAGAAAAGGATTCCTTTTCAAAAGAGAAGCTGCTAGACGCAATCACAACGCTTGAGAAGTTGGATTAGGAGGCGGCAATATGGCATTTGAAGGATTGGCCGACCGACTGCAGAGCACGATGCAAAAGATCCGTGGAAAAGGGAAGGTCAACGAAGCGGACGTTAAAGAAATGATGCGTGAAGTTCGATTGGCCCTGCTTGAAGCGGATGTTAACTTTAAAGTCGTGAAGGATTTTGTAAAACGTGTCAGTGAACGTTCGGTAGGTCAGGAAGTGCTGAAAAGCTTAACCCCCGGTCAGCAGGTAATTAAAGTAGTAAAGGAAGAATTGACGGATCTGATGGGCGGCGAACAGAGCAAGATTGCTGTTGCCTCGAAACCACCGACCGTCATTATGATGGTAGGGCTTCAAGGTGCAGGTAAAACGACGACCACCGGAAAGCTAGCCAATCTTCTTAGAAAAAAATACAACCGCAAGCCATTGCTCGTTGCGGCTGATATTTACCGTCCGGCGGCGATTAAGCAGCTTGAAACACTTGGCAAACAATTAAGCATGCCTGTTTTCTCCCTTGGGGACCAGGTTAGTCCTGTTGAAATTGCCAAACAGGCGATTGAAAAAGCTAAGGAAGAACATCATGATTATGTGTTGATTGATACCGCAGGCCGCCTTCATGTTGATGAAAACTTGATGGGTGAACTGAAGGATATCAAAGAATTGACAAAACCTGATGAAATCTTCCTGGTTGTCGATGCGATGACCGGTCAAGATGCGGTCAATGTAGCCCAAAGCTTTAATGAACAGCTAGGCCTGACTGGTGTCGTATTAACGAAACTTGATGGGGACACACGTGGTGGTGCGGCACTTTCGATTCGTTCAGTCACCAACACGCCGATTAAATTCGTCGGTATGGGAGAAAAATTGGATGCACTCGAAGCATTCCATCCAGAACGGATGGCTTCGCGGATCCTTGGCATGGGTGATGTATTGACCCTTATCGAAAAAGCACAGGCCAATGTAGATGAAGAAAAAGCGAAAGAATTAGAGAAAAAGATGCGTACAGCCACTTTTACCTTTGATGATTTCCTTGAGCAACTTGGTCAGGTGCGGAATATGGGACCGCTTGATGATATTCTGAAAATGATTCCCGGTGCGAATAAAATGAAAGGGATGGACAACCTTCAGATCGATGAGAAACAGATCGGTCATGTCGAAGCTATCATCCGTTCAATGACAACGCAGGAAAAGGAACATCCAGAAACCATGAATGCATCCCGCAAGAAACGGATTGCCAAAGGAAGCGGCAGATCGATTCAGGAAGTGAACCGTCTACTGAAGCAATTCGAAGAAATGAAAAAGATGATGAAACAGGTTACGAACATGCAAAAAGGTAAGAAAAAGGGATTCAAATTCCCGTTCATGTAAGGTTTTTTTTAGGTCGAAACTGGCGGAAATACGGGTCAAAGCCATGTATTTCAACACTTTTTACACCTGTTAAGAAAAAAACCTTTACAAACATACAAGACATTTGATATTATACTATCTTGTGTGAAACTATTCGGAGGTGCTTATTTAAAATGGCAGTAAAAATTCGCTTAAAACGTATGGGAGCTAAAAAATCTCCTTTCTATCGTATTGTAGTTGCAGATTCTCGTTCACCACGTGACGGACGTTACATTGAAGTGGTTGGAACTTATAACCCGGTGACTCAACCAGCTAAAGTTGAAATCAACGAAGAGCTTGCTCTTAAATGGTTACAAGATGGAGCTAAACCATCTGATACAGTTCGTAACTTATTCTCAACACAAGGCATCATGGAAAAATTCCATGTTGCAAAAAACAGCAAGTAATCGACGTAGTTGATGAAAGCACTAATTGAAACGATTGTTTCAGCACTTGTGGATTATCCGGAAGAGGTCATCGTGGCTTCCAAGGAAGAGTCCGACCGGATTGTTTATACCCTCTCCGTTCATAAGGAGGACATGGGTAAAGTCATCGGTAAACAAGGGCGTGTTGCTAAGGCGATTCGTACTGTGGTATATGCAGCAGGATCTTCACAGCAGAAGAAAATCTATTTGGAGATTTCCGAATAAGGAGGGCTAATACCCCTCCTTTTTTTGTACTTCAAGAAAGTGAAATCCCGCCTTGGATCCTATTTGATTATGACCTTGAGTTTAAACTTTACGCCTTTTTAAGACGCATCTTTTACCGATTTACGTTATACTTAGGAGAATGCCCCCCCTTTTTCAAAAAGATTACCCAATCATACATATTTTTTGAAGGAAATAAGAAATCATAGATAATAGGAGGTGCTGGAATGAAAATTCTCCAAAATGTAATCGTTAACCAAGTATTAACGGAATCCAGCAAGAATCAGCTCCTCGAGAAGTACAAGTCAAAACGCCTTCAGCTTCAAAAAGAGAGTGAACAGCTTCGCTTTGAACTGAAAAAGCTTGAAAAAACAAGAAATCTCCAGCCTGCCAGTCTCCGTGCTCATTTCGAAAAAGAAATAAACCAGAGGCAAGAAAAAATTAAACTGCTTGAATTCCAAATGGAGCAGTTGGAGATCCTTCCCACCGGAAGCGAATTGAAGGAACGGGAAGTTCAAAGTATCATTGATGTGGAAATTGGGGCAGATTGGGACGAAATCATGGCAACGAAGACCATTGTCATTAAAGATGGAATCGTCTCGGAAATTCGTTAGAGGTGAAAGAATGGAAAATTGGTTTAATGTAGGTAAAATTGTCAACACACATGGTCTTTTAGGAGAAGTCCGTGTTATTTCTTCAACAGACTTTCCTGAAAAACGATACAAAGTGGGAAATACACTGTATTTATTTAGGGACACGGATAAAAAGCCTTTGCCGCTTGTCATCAGGTCGCACCGCACCCATAAAAACTTTAACCTATTGACGTTCGAGAACTATTATAACGTCGGACAGGTCGAGGCTTTTAGAAACGGGGTCCTGAAAGTCAAGGAAGCACAGCTTGGTAAATTGGACGAAGGTGAGTTCTACTTCCATGAAATCATCGGCTGTTCGGTATTTACGGATGAAGGTATGGAAATTGGGGAAATCATTGAGGTTCTTACGCCTGGTGCCAATGATGTTTGGGTCATTAAGAAAGCTGGCAGTAAGGATATTTTGATCCCGTATATTGAACAAATTGTAAAAGAAGTAGATATTTCCGCTAAAAAGGTCATCATTACACCGATGGAAGGACTTTTAGACTGATGAAAATCGATGTGCTTTCGCTTTTTCCAGAAATGTTCGAAGGGGTATTCGGTTCGTCAATTTTAAAAAAAGCTGCAGAAAAGCAAGCTGTCAGCTATAAGGTGACCAATTTCCGAGATTATGCAGATAATAAGCATTCGACGGTAGACGATTATCCGTATGGCGGCGGTGCCGGAATGGTATTGAAGGCACAACCGATTTTTGATGCTGTGGAGGCTCTTAAAGGGCAAGCGGAGCTAACCCCAAGGGTGGTCCTGCTTTGCCCTCAGGGAGAGCGTTACACGCAGAAAAAAGCTGAAGAGTTTGCAAAAGAAGAACATCTCATTTTCATTTGCGGGCATTATGAAGGGTATGATGAGCGCATCCGGGAGCATGTCGTCACGGATGAAATATCGATTGGTGACTTTGTGCTTACAGGCGGGGAATTGGGTGCAATGGTCATTATTGACAGTGTTGTTCGCTTGCTTCCTGGCGTTCTGGGAAATGTTGACTCCCCGATTCTTGATTCCTATTCTTCTGGATTATTAGAGCATCCCCATTATACTAGACCTGCAGATTTCCGGGGAATGAAAGTTCCCGATCCGCTAATATCCGGAAATCATAAAAAAATCGATGAATGGCGGATGAAGGAATCTCTGCGTAGAACCTGGATGCGACGTCCGGATTTGCTCGATAGCTATGAACTATCGGAAGTTGAAAAAAAATTAATGTCCGAGATTGAAAAAGAAGACTGATGTCTATTGCATCGACGTTTATAGTATGATAGGATATACCTTGTGACTTGGGCAAAATGCTCAGTCTTATAACGATGTTCCGCTGCAAACAATAAGTATTTGCAAGAGCGTCCAGGAGGAGTTGAAATCGATGCAAAATCTTATTAACGAAATCACAAAAGAACAACTTCGCTCAGATCTTCCATCATTCAGACCTGGTGACACAGTACGTGTACACGTAAAGGTTATTGAAGGAACTCGCGAACGTATCCAGTTGTTTGAAGGCGTTGTAATCAAACGTCGTGGCGGCGGAGTTAGTGAAACTTTCACAGTACGTAAGATCTCTTACGGCGTTGGAGTAGAACGTGCTTTCCCTGTTCACACACCAAAAATTGCGAAACTAGAAGTTATCCGTCACGGTAAAGTACGTCGTGCGAAACTTTATTACCTACGCGAACTTCGTGGTAAAAAAGCACGTATTAAAGAAATTCGTCGTTAATTCTTCGAATATCTTCATGCGGGTTTACCATGATCCACATAAGGTGAATAACCAAACAGTATCATGCAAAAAGGGAGCTTGTTTATCAGGCTCCCTTTTTTGCACTTTAAGAAACCATCAATGCACAGATAAGGTAAAAACCATATAGAATCTTGCTCGCTATAGCGTCCGCAACATGTTAAAATAATTGTTGATATGCTTTCTAAAAGGGTGGGTAAGGATGGCGAAAAAGAAAAATGAATTGTGGGAATGGACAAAGGCGGTCATAATAGCGGTTATAGCTGCGACACTGATTCGTTATTTCCTCCTGGCTCCTATTGTTGTGGACGGTAATTCCATGATGCCGACATTAAAGGATACGGACCGCATGATCGTTAATAAAATCTCCTATTCGATTGGTGAACCGAAAAGATTCGACATTATCGTTTTCGAAGCTCCAGAAGGCAAGGATTACATAAAGCGGGTCATCGGATTGCCAGGGGAAAAAGTGGAATATAAAGATGATACTCTTTACGTGAATGGAAAAGCTTATTCTGAGCCATACTTGGATGAATATAAAAAACAATTGATTGATGGCGGGGCTTTGACGGAACCTTTTACATTAAGTGATGTCATAGAACAAGGAACGGTGCCTGAAGACCACCTATTCGTCTTAGGGGATAATCGCCGTTTCAGTAAGGACAGCCGCCATATTGGCGTTGGTGTCGTTCCTTACGATAAAGTGTTAGGAAAAACTAAATTAGTTTATTGGCCGATCGAAGACCTTCGATTGGCGGAATAGTAGGAAGGTGGATTCCATTGACAATACAGTGGTTCCCTGGCCATATGGCCAAAGCAAGACGGGAAGTAACAGAAAAATTAAAACTGATCGACATCATCTTTGAACTTGTGGATGCCCGGATTCCGGCATCTTCACGAAATCCGATGATCGATGAAATCATACAGCATAAACCGAGGGTTATCCTTTTGAATAAAGCTGATATGGCCGATCCTGTAAAAACGAATAAGTGGCTTGAATATTATAAATCGCAGGGAAAAACGGCAATAGCCATTAACTCACAGGCAGGAAACGGTTTAAACCAGATTACAACTGCTTCTAAAAAACTTTTAAAAGAGAAGTATGACCGGATGGAATCAAGAGGAATAAAACCGAGAGCGATCCGCGCCATGATAGTAGGTATTCCGAACGTAGGGAAATCAACTTTAATAAATCGACTTGCCAAAAAGAACATTGCCAAAACAGGGAATACACCTGGTGTCACGAAAGCACAGCAATGGATAAAAGTTGGTAAGGAATTGGAATTGCTGGACACGCCGGGGATTCTTTGGCCTAAATTCGAGGATCAGCAAGTAGGCTTGAAGCTTGCTTTGACAGGAGCGATCAAGGATACGATTTTAAACTTGCACGAAGTTTCGTTATACGGTCTTCGCTTTTTGGAAAAAGAATATCCGGATAGATTGAAATCCCGTTATAACTTGGATGCAATTCCTCAGGAAACGCTCGAACTATTCGATGCGGTCGGAAAGTTCAGGGGCTGTTTAGCATCTGGAGGCTTCATTGATTATGACAAAACCGCAGAGTTGGTCGTACGTGAAATCCGTTCAGAAAAGATGGGTCCGCTTACGTTTGAGGTCCCTAAGGATTATGAAGAAGATAATATCCCCGAATAACATTAAGTAGAATTTACAAGACATTGACCTGATTTTTGAAGACAGTCAGTGAAAAGGTTGATACGGAGCTGGAGTTGGATGTCGAAAAGGTTATTTCTTTTTGATGTCTCTTTTCCACTCCGTATTTTTGTTTGAACTGTAGAAGGAAAGCAAGACTGCCGATAATTAATATGATGGGTGATAGATGATGAAAACTGCAATGAGCATTAAGGAAATCTCCTCAAAGTTAAAGACAATAAGTGAGCCTGGAGATTTATTTTTACAGGAATGCCGGGAGGACAGCCGAAAGGGTGTAACCGACTTAGTGAGCAAATGGCAAAGAGCCTATGAAAAAGAACAACAGGTAAAGGATGCTTTCACGGAAATGACGGAGTTTGAGCGGCAATTGCGAAAACAGGGGTTTTCCATTCTTGCTGGTATCGATGAAGTAGGGAGAGGGCCGCTGGCAGGACCAGTTGTGACGAGTGCAGTCATCTTGCCGGAATCTTTTTATTTGCCAGGGCTGAATGATTCTAAAAAGATTCCAGAGTCAAAAAGGGAACTGTTTTATGAAATGATTTTTAAGGAAGCACTATCCATAGGTATAGGTGTTGTACATAGCGAAGTAATTGATGAAATCAATATATACCAAGCTACGAAAAAAGCGATGGTGGCCGCAGTGAACGATCTTTCAGAACTTCCTGATCATTTGTTGGTCGATGCGATGGAACTGGATGTGCCGATTCCGCAGCTTTCACTCATAAAGGGGGACGCAAGAAGCATTACCATCTCTGCGGCCTCCATTATCGCGAAAGTGACTCGTGATAGGATGATGAAGGAATATGGTGAAAAATATCCGGAATATGGTTTCGACAAGCACATGGGTTATGGGACAAGCCAACATTTAGAAGCGCTCGACAAGCACGGGCTTACACCTTGGCATAGAAGAAGTTTTGCACCAGTAAAGGAAATCGCTGCACGAACGAAGGACTAAGGGAGGATGAGTGATGCAATCCATAACAAGCGGTCAAACCGTATCTTCACCCGTTGAAATGCATGGAACTGCAAGTTTGAAAAACGGGCAAATCCTTTTCGGCAAAGTGAATAAGGTTTCTCCTAACCAGACGGCCGAGGTACAGATTGGCCATCAAAAAATGATTGCCACTCTCGATATCCCGCTTCGGACAGGTGAAAGGTATTGGTTTCAAGTACAGCAGACAAATGAGGGGAAGGTCGTGTTAAAAGCGTTAGATCCCCTGAATTTGAACTATTCCAGCTTAAAGGGAACAGCTGCACAATTAACCGCTCATCTCGGCATGACGCACGAACCGGCCGCAGCGAAGCTTGCCGAATATCTCCTGAAAAATCGTCTCCCGATAACCAAGGAAACTTTTCAGTCCGCTTTGCAATGGCTAAAAGCTGCTGATGCTGAAGAAGTTGGTCTGCCAGTCATAAAAACAATGTTCGTTCAGCAATTGCCTTTTGTAAAAGAAGTATTTTATGCATTATTTGCACAGGCTAAAGGCGAACCTTTCCACAAACTGCTCAGTGGCCTTGAACAGCTACTGCAGGGTTGGGGTTCGGAAACGAGGACGGCTGTCAAGCTTATGGAGGTATTGGATTCCTTGCATGTTGCCAGAAAGAACCAGCTACAACAAATCGGTTTGCAAAAGCTAGTTACCGCTGGCTGGATTCCGATTCAACACCCGTAATGAAATCCGGCGCATTTTCCCTGCTTCAAAAAACGGGTTTTGTTCCAAAGGGAATAACGGAATCTGTTTTTCTGGAGGATTTAATTTATGGAGCTGAGGCGAGGTCCAGTATTCCGGAAAATTCAGCGATTGAAAAATTACACCAAGGATTGCAATTGCTTTCCAAGGTGAAAATCGGAGCATTTGGTAAAGTTGAAGATATAGAATTGAATATAAATCGCATATTGAACGGACTTGATCATGAAGGGGCAAAAATGAGACCTGATATCCAATCGATTCAGAAAATAAACATTTCTGCAGAAAAACTTTCTCTTCTTGCCTTTCGTTTGCTTGAGAGTACTTTTACAGAAGCAACGGCAGAAATAAAGGGAGTAGGCGGAAAAATAGTAGTGGATGACCTTTTAGGCTATTTGAATAAGGATACAGAGCAGGTGGTTAAGTCGAAGGGTATGGTGGCTGAATTGCTTTTTCAGTCGCTTAAACAGCTTCCTGAGGCTCTATCCGTCATGGGTAATGAGAAACTGGCCCTTGCACATGTATTGGATGCTGAGTTTCAAACAATCGATTTCACAAATGGGCCATCAGTTGCACACCAACTTAAAGAATGGACCAAGATCCTTGGTCTTCAGCTGGAACATGCACTCATTAATCGTTCTGGAGATGATATGTCAGAGTTCTCGAAGGATTTAGAGACACTTAAACCACTGCTGCTTAAATTGCTGAATGAGCAAATTCCGGGAGCCATAAAGGAGATGGCAGAACAAATCCTTAATCGGGTTACTGCTCAACAGATCCTTTCACAGGAAAATGGGCCGATTCAGAATTTGCTCCTTACACTTCCGCTTAATCTGGGATCTACACAAACGGACCTAACATTACAATGGAGCGGAAGGAAAACAAAAGATGGCAAGATAGACCCGAATTACTGCCGAGTCCTATTTTATTTAGAACTAGAACGCCTTAAAGAGGTGGTCATCGACATGCAGGTTCAAAATCGAATCATAAAAGTGACTGTCATTAATGGGTATGGTGCAGTCCTTGAAGAGGCAGCTGATCAATATCTAGACCTCCTGAGAGAGAATCTGGAAAAAATGGATTACAAATTATCAGGGGTTTCATTTGTAAATCCCGTGAATGGAAAAGAGAGGGACAAGGGTTTGAAATCCGTTCCTTTTTCAGAAACAGGTCCATATAGTGGAGTGGATATTCGAATATGAAAAATGATAGACGAAAAGAAGCGATTGCTTTAAAGTATGATCAAACGACATCAAAGGCTCCCGTCATATTGGCGAAGGGGAAAGGTAAAACGGCTGAAAATATTCTGGAAAAGGCTATGAAACTGGATATACCGATCCAAAAGGACGGATCGCTTGCTGCACTTTTAGGTCAATTAGATATGAATCAAACAATTCCCGAAGAATTGTACGGAGCTGTTGCTGAGGTATTTGCATTCATTTATAAAGTTGACAAGGACATGAATCGGTAGGAGACTGATTATTTAATTTCACTAAAGAGATTCATGTTGGTTCATGTAGAATTTTAGGGAAAACAATAACGAATTTTCATTATATTAAAAAAATACTAAACTATCAGCAAAAGGACAAAGCCATAGCTTTGTCCTTTTGCTTTTCCTATGAATCAACACAATGGAAACCCAAATTTTTCATGAAAGGATGTCTGGATTAAAATGGCGATAAAGGCTTTGATAGGAGGTGTTTTTACTAGTCTTATAACTGGAATGGGTTTTGTTGTAATAGAAGTTCAGAAACAAAATAGATGATTTTCATAAGAAAAAACACAACGGCGAAGAAAGTTTTTTCCACTTTATACAAGGTTGTGGAAGTATATTATGATAATATTTTAAAAATTATGTGAAAGAAAATTATGCACGAAGGAGAATTTTGTTGTAATATAGTAGAGAAATCGCGCATTAAATTTCAAAGTTGTTTTTTAGTAGATAAGGAGGATGGGAAATGAATATCCATGAGTATCAGGGGAAAGAGATATTGCGACAATACGGGGTATCCGTTCCAAATGGCCGGGTTGCCTTTACTGTTGATGAAGCAGTGGAAGCAGCGAAGGAGTTAGGTACGGAAGTTGTTGTCGTCAAAGCTCAAATTCATGCGGGCGGCCGCGGGAAAGCCGGCGGAGTTAAGGTAGCGAAGAACCTTGATGAAGCGCGTACATATGCAGAAGAGATTCTTGGTAAGACGCTGGTGACCCATCAAACAGGACCTGCAGGCAAGGAAGTTAAGCGTTTACTTATTGAAGAAGGCTGCGACATTACGAAGGAATATTATATCGGGCTGGTCCTTGACCGTGCTACGAACAGTGTCGTATTGATGGCTTCTGAAGAAGGCGGAACGGAAGTTGAGGAAGTGGCTGAAAAGACACCAGAGAAAATTTTCAAAGAAGTAATCGATCCGGTTGTCGGCCTGACTGGCTTCCAGGCACGTAGGATTGCATTCAATATCAATATTCCGGTTTCACTTATAAATAAAGCTTCCAAGCTTATGGTTAACTTATATACAGCTTTCGTTGAAAAAGATTGCTCAATCGCTGAAATCAACCCATTAGTGGTAACGGGCGATGGTAATGTAATGGCGCTGGATGCTAAATTGAATTTCGATGATAATGCCATTTACCGCCATAAAGACATCGCGGAGTACCGTGATTTGGATGAAGAGGATGCGAAAGAGATTGAAGCATCAAAACATGGCCTAAGTTACATATCGCTTGACGGAAATATCGGATGCATGGTTAATGGTGCAGGACTTGCTATGGCAACGATGGACATCATTAAACATTATATGGGAGACCCGGCTAACTTCCTTGACGTTGGTGGCGGCGCTACTGAGGAAAAAGTAAAAGAGGCTTTCAAAATCATCCTATCCGATCAAAATGTTAAAGGCATCTTCGTTAACATCTTCGGAGGAATCATGAAATGTGACATCATCGCTGCAGGCGTAGTATCTGCTGCTAAAGAGCTTGGCCTGGATGTCCCTCTTGTTGTTCGTCTTGAAGGAACGAATGTGGACCTTGGTAAAAAGATTCTAAAAGAGTCAGGTTTAAATATTACGGCTGCTGAATCAATGGCAGATGGAGCACAAAAAATAGTATCACTTGTAGGATAATAGGCAGGGGGGAACATTATGAGCGTTTATATTAATAAAGATACGAAAGTGATCGTTCAGGGAATCACTGGTTCAACAGCATTATTTCATACAAAACAAATGTTGGAATACGGCACGAAAATCGTTGGAGGCGTCACTCCGGGTAAAGGCGGAACAGAAGCGGAAGGGGTACCTGTATTCAATACAGTTTCCGAAGCTGTCAATGAAACCGGAGCGAATGCATCGGTTATCTATGTACCGGCTCCATTTGCTGCCGATGCGATTCTAGAAGCCGTTGACGCAGAACTTGATCTTGTTATTTGTATAACTGAACATATTCCTGTCCTGGATATGGTCAAGGTGAAGCGATACATGGAAGGTAAAAAAACTCGCTTGATCGGACCTAACTGCCCGGGTGTCATTAGTCCGGAAGAGTGTAAGATTGGTATCATGCCAGGATATATCCACAAAAAAGGCCATGTAGGTGTAGTTTCACGTTCTGGAACTTTAACGTACGAAGCCGTTCACCAATTATCGCAAGCAGGAATTGGGCAATCATCGGCTGTCGGTATCGGTGGGGATCCCGTTAATGGAACCGACTTCATCGATGTACTGAAAGCGTTCAATGAAGATCCGGAAACACATGCGGTGATCATGATCGGGGAAATCGGCGGCACGGCAGAAGAAGAAGCAGCTATCTGGGTGAAAGAAAATATGACTAAGCCAGTTGTTGGTTTCATTGGTGGCCGTACGGCTCCAGCCGGTAAACGCATGGGACATGCTGGTGCCATTATCTCTGGAGGAAAAGGGACAGCTGACGAGAAAATCCGCGTAATGAACGAATGTGGAATTAAAGTTGCTGAGACTCCATCCGTAATGGGTGAAACTTTGATTTCCGTTCTAAAAGAAAAAGATATTTACGAACCTTGTAAAACCCATTGATTTAAGTTGGGCCGACCTGTTTTTTTGGGTCGGTCTTTATTTCCCTCCAATATCCTCGGTAAACACATTTCGTTTACCCAGTCCATCACAATCAACCTACTTTTAAAAATATCCGATTAGGGGCGTTTCCAATTGAATAAAATTGAAAAGTTAATCCATCTCCATCATTGTCGCGGAGCAGGATGGAAAACAATCCAAAAAATCATGTCCAATGACCCATCACTATCTTCCCTCTTTACAACAAACCACATTGAATGGGTGAAAATGCTTCCTATCCCTTCAAATAAGCTCAACCTTTTTCTCAAAGATTTATATTCACTCAATGTCATCGATAAACTTAAACTTTACGAAGATAGTCAAATTCATTGTTTGACCATCTTCGATGATGATTACCCATTTTTGCTGAAGCAAATATTCGATCCTCCGTGGGTTCTTTATTTTAAGGGCGATAAGAAGCTTCTAGCGAGGAGGAATACCTTAGGTGTTGTTGGGACACGTAAGCCAACCTCGTATGGACTGGGGGCCTTAAAAACGATTCTGTTACCCCTTGTAAAGAAAGAATTCGTGATCATAAGTGGGGTGGCGGCAGGAATCGACGCAGAGTCACATAAGATAACTTTGGAGGAAGGCGGAGATACGATTGGGGTTTTAGGAGGAGGGCTTTTGCAAATATATCCTAAATCCAATATTTCCCTTGCTGAGGAAATCAGCGATAGAGGGTTACTTATATCTGAGACTCCACCGGAAATGATAGCGAAACCCTGGATGTTTCCGCTTAGGAATCGAATCATCAGTGGATTATCACAGGGCGTATTCGTAGTCGAGGCAAAAGAAAAAAGCGGTTCCCTCATTACGGCACAAGCTGCTTTGGAACACGGCAGGGAGGTATTTGCGCTTCCTGGTAACGTAACGAGTCCCGAATCACTAGGGGCCAATCAATTGATTCAGGATGGTGCAAAACTTGTTTTGAGTTCTAAGCAGATTGAAGAAGAATTTTGAACGATATAATATAGAAGATAGACGGAGAATCAAATGAAAAAAATAGAAAAATAAGGTATTCTTTTAGTGAGATGGGTTGAAATATTAGACAAAAAGGTTGAAAATATTGTAAAACTGTTATAAGTTTTGCAAATGCACCTCTTGTCAAATTCCCTATAAATAAATAAATCAGCATGCTTTGAAAAGTAAAGAGGTGTTGACAAATGATTTTTGAATGATTAATAATAGTGAAGATTTATATTACCTCTTTGAGGAGGATTTATTGGATGTCAGAATACTTAGTGATTGTGGAATCGCCCGCAAAGGCGAAAACAATAGAACGTTACTTGGGAAAAAAATATAAAGTAAAGGCTTCCATGGGGCATGTGCGCGATTTGCCTAAAAGTCAAATGGGTGTCGATGTTGAACATGAATATGAACCTAAATATATAACTATCCGCGGCAAAGGCCCGGTTTTAAAAGAATTGAAAACCGCTGCAAAAAAAGCGAAAAAAATCTATCTCGCGGCTGACCCCGACAGAGAAGGGGAAGCCATTGCCTGGCATTTGGCTCACAGTCTCGATGTTGACATTAATTCAGATTGCCGCGTGGTATTCAACGAGATCACGAAAGAGGCAATCAAAGAATCATTTAAATCACCGAGGCCAATAAATATGAAATTGGTTGATGCCCAGCAGGCAAGAAGGGTCTTGGATCGTTTGGTCGGATACAATATCAGCCCGCTTTTATGGAAAAAAGTGAAAAAAGGCTTAAGTGCAGGCCGGGTTCAATCGGTCGCTGTACGGATGATCATAGACCGGGAGAAAGAGATCAAAGATTTTATCCCAGAGGAGTATTGGACAATCAAGGCGGATTTTGTAAAAGGAAAAGAACAGTTTGAAGGTTCCTTTTTCAGCCTGGGTGGCGAGCGGAAGGAATTAAATACAGAAGAGGATGTCAAAAAAGTACTCGCTTCTTTAAATGGTGGCGAATTTACGATAGGGGCTGTGGCTAAAAAGGAAAGAAGACGTAATCCGGCTGCACCTTTTACAACTTCTTCCCTGCAACAAGAAGCGGCTCGTAAATTAAATTTCCGTGCAAAGAAAACCATGATGCTCGCTCAGCAGCTTTATGAGGGAATCGAGCTTGGAAAGGAAGGTACAGTCGGGTTAATCACTTATATGAGAACCGATTCGACCCGGATTTCCGATGTTGCGAAACAGGAAGCCCATACCTTCATTCAAAATAGTTACGGAGAAGAATATGTTCAGGTTGAACAGCGCAAGGAGAAAAAACAGACTAATGCTCAGGACGCCCATGAAGCGGTTAGACCAACAAGCACATTGCGTGAACCGGGTATAGTCAAGGAGTTCTTATCCAGAGATCAATTCCGTCTTTATAAATTGATTTGGGAACGATTCGTTTCTAGTCAAATGTCTTCGGCGGTCATGGATACAATGAGCATCGACCTGCATAACGGGGATGTCATCTTCAGGGCCAATGGTTCAAAAATTAAATTTCCGGGCTTCATGAAGGTATATGTTGAAGGGTCCGATGACTCAGTGGAAGAAAAGGAAAATGCTTTACCTGATGTGAAAAAAGGAGATGAATTCTTTTCAAAAGATGTCGAGCCGAAGCAGCATTTCACTCAGCCTCCGCCCCGATATACTGAAGCCCGTCTTGTCAAAACGCTAGAGGAACTGGGAATAGGCCGTCCTTCTACATATGCTCCTACCTTGGATACGATTCAAAAACGGGGCTATGTTACCTTGGATAATAAACGGTTCATCCCTACTGAGCTTGGTGAGATCGTTCTTGAATTAATACGTGAGTTCTTCCCGGATATTCTTGATGCAGAGTTCACTGCCAAGATGGAACAGGAGTTTGATAGCGTCGAAGAGGGCAGTATCGAATGGATAAAGGTAATCGATGAATTTTATAAAGAATTTGCCGTTCATTTGGCTAAAGCCGAAGTCGAAATGGAGAAAATAGAAATTAAAGATGAGCCTGCTGGTGAAGATTGCTTGGAATGCGGACATGAGATGGTCTATAAGATGGGGCGTTATGGAAAGTTCATGGCATGCAGTAATTTCCCGGATTGCCGTAACACAAAACCAATCGTTAAAGAAATCGGTGTCAAATGCCCGAAATGTAAAGAAGGAAACATCATTGAAAGGAAAAGTAAAAAACGCCGCATATTTTACGGGTGTGATACCTACCCTGGATGTGACTTCATTTCTTGGGATAAGCCGCTTCCGCGGAGTTGTCCAAAATGTGAAGGTACACTTGTTGAGAAAAAACTCAAAAAAGGCGTCCAGGTTCAGTGCATGGATTGTGATTTCAAAGAGACGCCTCAAGCATAGAAAAGACCGTGAATTCGTTTACTTTCCTTATTTACAAGTGAGAAATCCTAATATAAATGAACTCGGCATCTGCCGAGTTTCTTTATGTTCGGGGAAGTGTGATATCATGATAATGAGTGGAATTACTTCTAAGAAGAAAATGGATAAAGCTTGAAACTTTTTTATTTGGGCCATGTGATGTAAAATTCAGTGGACAAGTATATTCTTTTAAAGATATAATTCCTATTTGCGTCCGTTATCCTTTTTAGAAAAGATGGATTGCAGGAAGAATGCCGGATTGCGGCATATGCTTTAAATTAATAACAGGAATGGGTATTTTGGGTATAAATACATAGATATCGTTAAAAATGAAACTTTTATGAAAGCAATTTTAATGATAAATGATCCTGTCTTATCATATCTATACATGGAGGTTCGAAAAATGAAAGAAACAAAAGTAAGTGTAATCGGTGCTGGGCTTGCTGGAAGTGAAGCGGCGTGGCAGTTAGCTAAAAGAGGAATTAAAGTCGATCTATACGAAATGCGCCCGGTAAAACAAACGCCAGCCCATCATACCGATAAATTCGCTGAACTTGTTTGTTCCAATTCACTTCGGGCAAATACGTTAACAAATGCAGTTGGTGTATTAAAAGAAGAAATGCGTATACTTGATTCGGTCATCATGTCCGCAGCAGATGCTTGCGCTGTGCCGGCTGGGGGTGCTTTAGCTGTTGATCGCCATGAATTTGCCGGACTAGTGACGGAAAAGGTCAAAAATCACCCAAATGTAACGGTCATTAATGAGGAAGTGACGGAAATTCCGGATGGTCCTACGGTCATTGCAACCGGTCCGCTTACAAGCCAGTCACTTTCGGACAGCTTAAAGCAAATCATGGATGAAGAATACTTGTATTTCTACGATGCTGCCGCTCCAATTCTTGAAAAAGACAGCATCAACATGGATAAAGTATATTTGAAATCCCGCTATGATAAAGGGGAAGCCGCTTATTTGAACTGTCCGATGACGGAAGAGGAGTTTGACCGCTTTTATGAAGCATTGATTGCCGCTGAAACAGTCCCACTTAAAGAATTTGAAAAAGAAATCTTTTTTGAAGGTTGCATGCCGATTGAAGTGATGGCCTCACGTGGGAAGAAAACGATGTTATTTGGTCCATTGAAGCCTGTTGGATTGGAAGATCCGAAAACAGGAAAACGCCCTTTTGCTGTAGTTCAATTGCGCCAAGATGATGCGGCAGGAACTCTCTACAACATTGTTGGTTTTCAGACACATTTGAAATGGGGGCCGCAAAAAGAAGTATTGCAGCTCATACCTGGATTGGAAAATGCGGAAATTGTACGTTATGGAGTTATGCATCGCAACACTTTCATAAACTCACCTAATGTTCTGAAGCCTACGTACCAATTCAAAAATCGGGATGATTTATTCTTTGCAGGTCAGATGACTGGCGTCGAAGGGTATGTAGAATCGGCAGCATCGGGACTAGTTGCAGGTATCAATGCTGCAAGGATCGTCCAGGGATTGGAGCCTACCATTTTCCCTGCTGAGACGACAATGGGCAGCATGGCAAGGTACATAACGTCGACAAATGGAAAGAGTTTTCAGCCGATGAATGCCAACTTTGGATTGCTTCCAGACCTTGAAGTGAGAATCAAATCCAAAAAAGAGCGTAACGAAACACATGCTAAACGCGCTTTGGACACAATTCAGAACTTTGTGAAAAATTTGTAAAATATTTGCCTGCTGTTTTAAAGTATGATACTATTTATTAGCCTTTGCGAGGTGTTTCCATGATTAATCAAAAAAAGGCATTATCATCCTTCATCGAATATTTACAAATTGAAAAAAACAGTTCACATTACACCATTGAAAATTACAAACGTGATATTCAAGAACTTTTCCTGTTCCTTAACGAACAGGGCATTGCCGATATCACGTCTGTTGAATATTTTGATGTCCGGTTGTTTTTAACGAATTTATATGAGAAAAAACTTTCTAAGCGCACTGTAGCCAGAAAGACTTCTTGCTTACGGAGCTTTTATAAATTTTTACTACGTGAAGGTGATGTGAAGGATAATCCTTTTTCTCTTGTTTCTTTACCTAAAAAGGATCAAAGACTGCCACGTTTTCTTTATGAGAAGGAAATGAAACTGTTGTTTTCTTCTTTAAAGAAAGATTCACCGATAGGAATAAGGAACAATGCATTATTGGAATTACTTTATGCGACAGGCATTCGCGTTAGTGAATGCTGTGAGATTAAACTGCAGGATATCGATCTTTCCTTAGGTACAGTACTGGTCCATGGAAAAGGAAAAAAAGATCGCTACGTTCCGGTTGGTAGATATGCTCAAGAAGCGATAGATTTATACATACGTACAGCCAGGATGGAAATGACTTCGTCTGACGCCAAGGCGCATGTTTATTTATTTGTTAATTTTCGTGGAGACCCTCTTACACCTAGGGGAGTTCGCTATATATTGAATGAATTGATTAAAAAGTCAGCCGCAGATGGAAGTCTTCATCCCCATATGCTAAGGCATTCCTTTGCTACACACCTATTGAATAATGGGGCGGACATTCGGACGGTACAGGAATTGCTTGGTCATTCTAAAATTTCATCAACGCAAGTGTATACGCATGTTACAAAAGACCAATTAAAAAAAGTCTACAATGCATCACATCCGCGGCCTTAAATGTTGAAAGGGGACACTTTATGACAACGATATTTGCAGTGCATCATAAAGGTGAATGTGCCATGTCCGGTGATGGGCAGGTTACTTTAGGAAATTCAGTAGTGATGAAGCATACAGCAAGGAAAGTAAGAAAAATCTTTAATGGTAATGTACTTGCAGGTTTTGCAGGTTCTGTTGCAGATGCATTCACTTTATTTGAGATGTTCGAAGCTAAACTTGAAGAGTATAATGGCAACCTTCAGCGTGCTGCCGTCGAAATGGCAAAACAATGGAGAAGTGACAATGTATTGAGAAAGCTCGAAGCCATGCTGGTCGTGATGGATAAGAACCATTTGCTGCTCGTTTCTGGTACCGGGGAAGTAATTGAACCGGATGACGGAATTCTCGCCATAGGATCGGGAGGGAATTATGCACTGGCTGCCGGCAGGGCATTAATGCGATTTTCCAGTGACCATTTATCGGCAAAGGAAATCGCAGAATCATCTTTACAAATTGCAGCGGAAATTTGTGTATTTACCAATACGAATATAATCGTGGAAGAGTTGTAAGGAGGAGCGCAAATGTCAAAAAAAGCTAATTTAACACCGAGGCAAATCGTTGAAAAACTGGATCAGTATATCGTAGGGCAGCGTGAAGCAAAACGGGCAGTGGCAGTGGCTCTTCGGAATCGCTACCGACGTTCCCTTCTCTCGGATCAACTTCGTGATGAAGTCGTTCCGAAGAACATATTAATGATTGGACCGACTGGCGTTGGGAAAACAGAAATAGCTCGGAGAATGGCTAAATTGGTAGGTGCTCCTTTTGTAAAAGTCGAAGCAACGAAATTTACGGAAGTCGGATATGTCGGCCGGGATGTAGAGTCCATGGTTCGTGATTTGGTGGAGACTTCCGTCCGCCTCGTGAAGGAAGAAAAGATGGCCAGCGTAAAGGAACGGGCTGAAGAAAATGCAAATAGACGTTTAATAGAGCTATTAGTGCCATCAACCAAAAAACAGAGTAATTTCAAGAATCCTCTTGAAGTCTTTTTTGGAGGCAATAACAATCAAGATGAACAGGATTCGGAAGAAAATTCCGAAGATTTAAGTTTGCAGGAAAAAAGAAAAATCGTCGCTGAAAAACTGACAAATGGTGAGTTAGAAAGTGAAATGATAACAGTCGAAGTGGAAGAACAGGCTGCTTCGATGTTTGATATGCTCCAAGGTTCGGGAATGGAACAAATGGGGATGAACATGCAGGACGCTTTAGGAAGCTTGATGCCAAAGAAAAGCAAGAAGCGCAAATTGAAGGTAAGTGAAGCGAGAATCGTTTTAACAAATGAAGAAGCGGCAAAATTGATTGATATGGATGAAGTAACGTCCGATGCAGTATACGGTGCTGAGCAAAATGGAATTATCTTCATTGATGAAATCGACAAAATTGCCAGTAAGAAGTCTGGAAGTTCATCCGCGGATGTATCAAGAGAAGGTGTCCAAAGGGATATCCTGCCAATTGTTGAAGGTTCGACAGTCGTGACTAAATATGGTTCAGTTAAAACGGATCATGTCTTATTCATTGCAGCAGGAGCCTTTCATATGGCTAAACCATCCGACCTTATCCCTGAATTACAAGGTAGATTTCCAATCCGTGTAGAATTGAACAAACTGACTGTAGACGACTTTGTACGGATTCTTCATGAGCCGGATAATGCCTTGTTAAAACAATATGTTGCTTTATTAGAAACTGAAGGTATAGAAATTGAATTTTCTGACGATGCTGTTCGTAAGATAGCTGAAGTGGCCTTCGAAGTGAATCAAAACACAGACAATATTGGTGCAAGAAGACTTCATACCATTTTAGAACGGCTGCTGGAAGACTTATCGTTTGAAGCACCGGAAATTACGATGGAGAAGATTACAATTACGCCCCAATATGTCGAAGGTAAGCTTGGTTCTATCGCCCGGAACAAAGATTTAAGCCAGTTTATCCTTTAATTTAGAAACAATTGGCAATAATTTGCCTATGCAATGAACATAAAATTACGGAAATACAACTTCATAGTTATTGTGAACCATGGTATTTTTAGGAGGAACAAATCAAATGAACTTATTAGCAAAAACAAGAAAAATCAATGCAATGCTCCAAAAAGCAGCAGGTAAAGCAGTTAACTTCAAAGAAATGGCCGAAAGTTTAAGTGAAGTTATCGAAGCAAATGTTTTTGTCGTCAGCCGCCGCGGGAAATTACTAGGCATAGCGGTAAGTCAGCAAATCGAAAATGAACGCATGTACAAAATGTTGGAAGATAAACAATTCCCTGAAGTGTACACAAAAAACCTATTCAATATTCCCGAAACATCTTCCAATCTTGATATCGAAAGTGAATACACTGCTTTCCCAGTGGAAAACAAAGAGCTTTTCGCAACTGGTTTAACAACGATCGTACCGATTATGGGTGGGGGAGAGCGTTTAGGAACTCTGGTTCTTGCTCGATTACAAGAAAAATTTCACGATGACGATTTAATTTTGGCTGAGTATGGTGCGACTGTAGTAGGTATGGAAATCCTTCGTGAAAAATCAGAAGAGATAGAAGAAGAAGCTCGTAGTAAAGCTGTGGTTCAAATGGCAATTTCCTCGTTATCGTACAGCGAATTGGAAGCTATTGAGCACATTTTTGAAGAGCTTAAAGGTAATGAAGGTCTGCTTGTAGCATCAAAAATCGCAGACCGTGTAGGCATCACTCGTTCCGTAATCGTAAATGCGCTTAGGAAACTAGAGAGTGCAGGAGTCATTGAATCACGCTCCCTTGGGATGAAAGGTACTTATATCAAAGTATTGAATGATAAATTCCTTCTTGAATTAGAAAAGCTTAAAAATAATTAACATACAGAAAGGCAGCCCTTGAAAAAGGGCTGCCTTTTTTTGTGAGTTTTTTCCATGTGAAGCTGGCTAGGACAAGACAAACAAGCAAAAAGAGGTAATTCGAATTAAAGATCTTAAATGGAAATGCGAATAAAGCGTGTTTTTTACGAGGAGCAATAAATATAGTTAAATTTTTCTTTAAAAGGGCAATTATATTATTATAACTATTGAAATGATGAAAACTAAAAGTTGCTGGGGGTAATTAATTTTATGTAATCAATGACTTTTAGGTAAAGAGTTTCAGTCCTTCTTTATTGTTAAAGCGAAATTTGTCGAATGGGTAATAACTTTGAAATGATTTATTTTAAAAAAAAACGAAATAGTGCATTTGCCATATGTTTTTTAATAAACCCTTTATTTAAAAGGATGAAATTAATTAAATGGAAATAATTACTTGAAAGTAAATGTAAAAATTAGTTCTAAAGTATCAGGTATATAGATCGGTTTTTCGATATGATAAATAAGCTAATAGAAGTAAAATTTGGTTAAAATGTAGAATATCATAATAAAATGTAATATACGTAATATTAATCCTAGAATAATACTAAAAATTACGACAAATTTTTGCAATTTGCGACAAATTTCGACGATAATAGGTCTAAAGTCTTTGTGTTGTTTATGGACATACTTATTATGTTTCTTTAAAATTAAACCATAAATGCATTGGGTTAATTTATTGGTAAAGTAATTATCTGTTAAATAAAGAAAGAGGTGATCGATATGGAATTATTTTCGAATACTTTTCAATCACTAGAAAATGCTCTTAATTATTCTAATACAAAACAAAAAGTCATTTCACAGAACATAGCCAATTCGGATACGCCTAACTATAAAGCTAAAGAGGTCGACAAAACACAATCCTTTAAAGCAGAGCTGGAAGATTCCCTGGAGTCATATCGAACCGATGAACGACATTTCACCTTCAATTCAGAGGGCAGTCATGTTTCTCCCATCGTGACGCAGAAAAACGTCCAATATAACAATAACGGAAATAGTGTGGACGTTGATAAGGAAATGACGGATCTTGCTGCCAATCAGATTTATTATAATGCAGTCACAGACAGGCTTTCAGGTAAGTTTCAATCATTGGAGAATGTAATTAGAGGAGGTAAGTGATGGGAATCTTCCAAAGTATAAATATGACTGGGTCTAGTCTGACCAGTCAAAGGTTAAGGATGGATGTAATATCTGCGAATATGGCTAATGCCGATACGACCAGGGGAGAATATGACGCGGAATCGAAAACATGGAAACCATACACAAGAAAAGCGGTTGTGATGCAAAGTAAGGAAGAAGGTTTTTCAAGTTTTTTAAACGCAGCATCCGGAAAAACAAGCGAGGTCGGGAATGGAGTAAAGGTGACTGGAATTGTTAAAGACAAAACACCTTTTGAACTGGATTACAATCCCGAACACCCAGATGCCAATGAAGACGGTTATGTTGAAATGCCAAATGTCGACCCGCTTAGGGAAATGGTCGATTTAATGAATGTAACACGTTCATACGAAGCAAATGTGACAGTTATGCATCAAAGGGAATGATGATGAAAGCGTTGGAAATCGGAAAATAAAATTTGAATGGAGAGTGTTGATATGGAGGGGATTTCTCTTTCGCCAATGGACCATCCAGGTAATGTGCTGAAAAAAAATCAGAACAATACTAATACACCATACGAAGCACACCGGAATTTTGCGTCGGTATTAAAAGAATCAATGAATAAAGTCAACGAAACACAAGCGACATCTGATGACCTTACAACCAAACTGGTTAATGGAGATGATGTTGAGCTTCATTCGGTGATGATAGCTTCACAAAAAGCCAGCGTTACCATGCAGGCTACATTAGAGGTTCGGAATAAGGTTGTTGAAGCCTACCAAGAAATGATGGGAATGAGTATATAGCATTCATTTTTAAGACCTCATTAATATTGAGAAAAATGACCAGGGGGAAAATGAATCCCCCACTCATAAATTCATAGACTGACCGGGGGATTTAAATGAATGAAGTATTAGTGAATGTTAAGAACAAATTAACTACTTACTGGACGAGCCGCAGTAAAAAACAAAAAATGATGATGATTGGTTCAGCAGCATTGATTATCATCATCATTACGGCTGTTTCAATTTTAACCACTCGTACGACGCTGGTGCCCTTATATTCCAATTTAACTCCATCGGAGACGGGGAGTATCAAAGAAAATTTAGACAGTCAAGGGATTAAGAACGAAGTATCTGAAAATGGTACAACCATAATGGTTCCTGAAGAAAGCCTGGATTCACTGAAAGTGGAACTGGCAGCTGAAGGAATTCCTGAATCCGGCAGTATCGACTATTCTTTTTTTAGTCAAAGTGCTGGTATCGGGATGACTGAAAATGAATTCAATGTCATTAAACTGGACTCGATGCAAACGGAATTGGCCAGTTTAATAAAAAAAATTGATGGAGTAGAAGATGCCAGTGTAATGATCACTCTTCCTGATAAGGGAGTTTTCGTCAGTGATTCAGCTGGGGAATCGTCAGCATCCATTGTATTGAATACAAAACCCGGTTATAAATTTGAAGAAAGTCAAATCAATTCCCTTTATCATCTGGTCTCAAAAAGTGTCCCTAATCTTCCTACAGATAATATCGTCATTATGAACCAAGACTTTGAGTACTTCGATCTTGAAAATAAAAATTCTTCTTTTGCGTCGGCTTTTGCTACCCAAAACGAAATTAAAAAAGAAATAGAACGCGATATTCAAAGACAGGTACAAAATATGCTTGGAACGATAATGGGGAGAGACAAAGTGGTTGTTTCTGTCACGACAGAGATTGATTTCACTCAAGAAAACCGGGAAGAGAATTTAGTTGAACCGGTCGATGAAGAAAATATGGCTGGAATTGAGATTTCTGCGCAAAGGATCAATGAATCGTATAGTGGGGACGCAGCAGGTGCAGGAGGCGTTCCGCAAAGTGAGGATTCCTCTGATTCATTGGGATCCAGTTACGTTGAAGGCACAACCGGATCCGGTGATTATGAAAAAGTGGATGAAAAGATAAATAGTGAAGTGAACCGAATCAAGAAGGAAATAGTCGGAAGCCCATATAAAGTTAAGGATTTAGGCATTCAGGTCATGGTTGAACCGCCCACTGCTGACGATCCAAATTCTTTATCTCAACAGAGTGTGGATGATATTTCCCAAATCCTTGGTACGATAATACGCACGACAATCGAGAAAAAAGTTGAAGGGGAAGAACTGACGGACGAGGAGCTTAATAATAAAATTGCGATTTCCGTTCAACCTTTTAACGGAAAAATGAAGTTGCCAAAAGATGAAACGAGTCCATCGTTACCAATATGGGCATACATCGTCGGTGGAGTGCTTTTACTAGTCATTATCATTCTCTTAATCTTATTCTTCCGTTCCCGAAAGCAAGCTGAAATGGAAGAGGAGTACGAGGTTGAAGAGGAAGAAGTTGTATTTGATGTTCCGGATTTAAACAAAGAGAAGGAAACGGAAGCATCTTTAAAACGAAAACAGCTTGAGAAACTTGCAAAAGAAAAACCAGATGAATTTGCAAAATTATTAAGAAGCTGGATAGCAGAAGACTAGGAGGCAGGGAAAGTGACAGAAAGAAAAAAAAAGACTGGATTGACTGGCAAACAGAAAGCTGCCATCCTCCTTATTTCCTTAGGCCCGGATGTTTCTGCATCCGTATATAAGCATCTCTCTGAAGAGGAAATTGAAAGATTGACTCTAGAAATTTCGGGAGTGAGGAAAGTGGACTCCCATGATAAAGAAGAAATCCTGGAAGAATTCCATAATATTGCTTTAGCACAGGATTACATCTCACAGGGCGGGATAGGATACGCGAAGCAGGTACTTGAAAAGGCATTAGGTACTGATCAGGCAGCCGCCATCATTAACCGTTTAACATCTTCCTTACAAGTTCGTCCATTCGACTTTGCCCGAAAGGCAGATCCTGGACAGATCTTGAATTTCATCCAGAACGAGCATCCGCAGACTATTGCATTAATTTTGTCCTATCTTGATCCCACACAGGCTGGACAAATATTGTCTGAACTTCCGCAAGAGGTGCAGGCCGATATTGCAAGAAGGATAGCTTTAATGGACAGCACGTCGCCGGAAATCATCAATGTAGTTGAGCAAATACTCGAAAGGAAACTTTCTGCGACCGTGACCCAAGATTATACACAGACTGGTGGAGTAGAAGCGGTTGTGGATGTGTTGAATGGTGTTGACCGTTCCACGGAAAGAACAATCTTGGATGCACTCGAAATTCAAGATCCAGAGCTTGCTGAGGAAATCAAGAAACGAATGTTTGTTTTTGAAGATATCGTGACCCTTGATGGCAGGGCGATTCAGCGTGTAGTAAGGGATTCTGATAATGAAGACCTTAAACTTTCTCTTAAAGTGGCAAGTGATGAAGTGAAAGAAATCGTTTTCCGAAACATGTCAAAACGCATGGTCGAAACGTTCCAGGAAGAAATGGAATATATGGGGCCTGTACGTTTGCGTGATGTAGAAGAAGCACAATCCAGAATAGTTGCTGTCATTCGTCACCTGGAAGAAAATGGAGATATTGTGATTGCCCGCGGTGGAGGGGATGATATCTTTGTCTAGGATTATCAAATCCCAGCAGGCCCATCAGGAGAAAAGCAAAAAGATAGCGATAAAAGTTCGACCTTTTTACTTTCTTCAAAATGATGATGCAGATGAACGGAGAAACGTTCAACATTTTCAATCTGATGAATTTCTGAATGATGCTAAGCAGGAAGCCGAAATGTTATTACTGGAGGCTAAACAAAAAGCCCAAACGATAGCTGCAGAAATCCAGTTAGAACGAGAACATTGGGAAAATCAAGAAAAAGTGATGTTTATCGAACAAGTTCAAAAAGAAGGGTATCAGCAAGGAGTCGAAGATGGAATCCAAAAGGGTTATAACGAGATTGCAGGGGAAATAGCTTTCGCAAAAGAAGTGGTAGAGTCCTCTAAAAAAGATTATCGGCAGCATATCGAATCATCTGAAACCGTTATTTTGAATCTTGCCGTGAAGGTGGCGGAGAAAATTATCGGGCACCAGCTTGAAAACGATGAAGTGTCTTTTCTATCCATAGTCAAGAGAGCCATCAAAGAGGTGAGGGATTACCGTGAAGTGCAATTGCATATCCACCCGGTCCAATATCAATCGATTCTCTCTCGTAAGGAAGAGTTGATGGCAATCTTTCCAAAGGATACCGAGTTATATATCTTTCCGGATGATGAACTTGAAGAAAACAGCTGTATTATCGAATCCGAAAATGGAAGAATGGATGCAAGTGTCGACAGTCAGTTGCAGGAAATAAAAGTGAAACTAACTGAATTGCTGGAAGGGGAGTAAAGATGAAAACTAGAGACCTATTGCCCTTAGTCGATGAAGTTGATCCATTCAAACATTATGGACGGGTCAAACGTGTCGTAGGGTTAATGATAGAATCTCAAGGCCCTGAAAGCTCTGTAGGCGATGTTTGTTATATCTATACGGGTATACAAAAAAAGAAAAACAGAATATTAGCTGAAGTTGTCGGTTTCCGTGATGAAATGGTTATTTTAATGCCATTTACAGCAGTTAGCGATATTGCACCGGGTTGTATCGTGGAAGGAAGCGGACGGAGCCTTGAGATAAAGGTGGGAAGTGGACTTATTGGGAAGGTAGTCGATCCATTGGGACATCCGATTGATGATTCACGGCTTCCAAAAGGTCTAGCTACAGTTCCTGTGGATCAAGATCCGCCAAATCCGATGAAACGACCTCCCATTGATGAACAGATAGATGTAGGAGTGCGAGTGATTGATAGTTTATTAACAGTTGGAAAAGGTCAACGTGTTGGTATCTTTGCAGGGAGCGGAGTAGGGAAAAGTACGCTACTTGGAATGGTAGCAAGGAATACGACTGCTGACTTAAACGTAATCGGTCTTGTTGGAGAACGTGGCCGGGAAGTTCGTGAATTCATTGAGAAAGATCTTGGACCTGAAGGGCTGGCACGATCAATTGTTGTAGTGGCAACATCTGATCAACCAGCGTTGATGAGGATAAAAGGTGCTTTAACGGCAACGGCCATCGCCGAACATTTTCGTGATAAGGGATTGAACGTGATGCTGATGATGGATTCAGTCACGAGGGTTGCAATGGCCCAGAGGGAAATCGGACTTGCTATCGGAGAACCGCCGACGACCAAAGGGTATACGCCATCCGTTTTTGCCATCCTTCCAAGATTACTCGAGAGAACTGGAACAAATCAGCTAGGTACCATTACAGCGTTTTATACGGTTCTAGTCGACGGTGATGATATGAATGAGCCGATTGCTGATGCTGTCAGGGGGATTTTGGATGGTCACTTCATACTAGACCGTAACTTAGCCAATAAAGGTCAGTTTCCAGCCCTCAATGTATTAAAGAGCATAAGTCGTGTCATGAATAATATTGTTGGGGACAAGCATAAAAACTCCGCAGAAAGATTAAGGGCAAGTTTATCAACCTATATGGAATCGGAAGATTTGATTAATATAGGAGCTTATAAGAAAGGGTCTTCCAAACAAATTGATAACTCCATTACCCGCTATCCGGAAATCATTTCATTTTTAAAGCAAGGCACCCATGAAAAAGCTCCCAAAGATAATAGTATTAACGCCCTTGTCGAATTGATGGAGAAAGGTGATTAGTTATGATTTATCAATACAAATTCGAGAAGATCCTGACCATCAAAGAAAAAGAAAAAACCGATGCACTAGCTAAATATAATACTGCTTTAAAAAAATTTGAAGAAGTGGCAGAAAAGTTATATAAGCTTTTAAGGAAAAAAGAAGAGTTGCTCGAGTTTCAACAGGAAAAGCTGCGAAATGGATTATCCGTTCAGGAAATTCGTCACCATCAGTTATTTATGGACAACTTGGAGAAACTCTTAAGCCACTGTCAACAGGAGGTCATTGAAGCGCGATACAAGATGAATGTTCAACGGGGTATATTGATGGCAAGGAATATTGAGGTTAAAAAGTACGAGAAAATGAAAGAAAATGATTTTCATAAATTTCTGGACGTTATTAAGGAAGCTGAGAATAAACAAATGGATGAAATATCAATCCGGCAATTCTTAAGCAAAGGCGTTAGGTGATAAAATGCGTAAAAAAAGTAATGAATCTACTGGATTGGAAGAATTGGAAGAAAACAAAATAAGTAAGTTTCAATGGTTTCTTGTCATCTTCATTCCTTTAATCTTTGCGGTAACTGTAGCGTTGATCGTTTTTACAGTTGCGGGGGTCGATGTTGTGGAAAAGGCAAAGGAAATGTCAGGGAAAATACCATTCATTGAATCGAATCAAAATGGTGAAGAGAAAGGTAATCCATCCAAGAATGATGAGAAAGTTTTGATGAAGCTCGAAAAATTAGAAACCGAGATTGAAAACAAGGAAAAAGAGATAGACAAGCTTGAGGGCATCATTGATACACGTGACAAGGCCATTAAAAAGGCAGAAGCTGAAAAACAGCAGCTTCAAACAGAAATGAATCTACTTAAGGATAGTCAGAATGGTAGTAAACAGGCATTCAAAGATATAATCCGCACTTATGAAACCATGGCTCCCAAGAAGTCTGCACCCATCATTACAGAAATGAATGATGAAGACGCGGTGGAGATTCTCTCAAGTATGAAGGCAGCCACTTTAGCTAAGGTATTGGAGCAAATGACAACCGCTGATGCTGCAAGGTTAACGAAGAAACTAACGGAACAAAGTTCTTAAGAGAAAAGAGTACGGAGGTGAATAATATATGAATTCAGCCATCAATTCTTTACTTACCTTGGCATCATTAGATCAAAAGATACCAATTAAGCAAAATCAGCAAACTTATACCGGGTTTGGTTTCGTCCTTCAGTCTGTCGTAGAGGTGGAACCATCCCTTCCATCGGAATCAGGTGGCATCACTGAAGAACGATTGTCCGTTTTAAAGGATTTGCTTGTTTTTTTGAAACTTGAAAGGTTAAGTGATCCAGGCGAAGAGAGTGTTGTTGAAAGTCGTTCAGTAAACAACCAAGAAGAATTTAGCAACCTTCTTTTACTGGTATTAAAAAAAGTAACCGGAAATGATGAGGGTGCCCTTACTGATTTCTTTGCGAGCATCGAGGAAATGGATTTAGAACAAGAACAGGATGACTTGAGCCTGAATCCACAAAGTTTGTTATCAGCCAATGTCATGGAACTTTATTCAATCCTAAAAAAAGTTACAGTCTTGAGTGATGAAGAATCGAATGGGCTCCCTTTACCTGGTGTGGTGAATCTTTTGAAATTGGTGAAAATTCAAGATCTTCTCTCGGAGAATAAGGATATGACACAAGATGAAGCAGCTATCCAGAAACAATTGAAAAACCTGCTTGAAGGTATGACGGGAAAACTGGAGAAAATGCTGTCCAATCAGTCAAAACAAAAGTCAGAACCTGAACATTCCGACATTGTGGAAAAAGGGCAAAATAAAACAATGGAAACATTGAAAAGCGCATTCTCACAATTATCCGGGAGTGACAAGGTAAGTAAAGAAGGGACAATCCGAAGCGGTGTGACATTGCAGAATGGGGATAGCGGTAACCATCAAGGTTCCATGCCTTTTCTCATGACAAAGTTGGAGCAATTTGTCTTGACAGCTTCCAAAGGTGATCAAACTGTAAGTCAAGAAGAGTTTATCAAACAATTTGAAAATATTTTGAGTAAAACGAAATTTATCGGAACTAACGGAGTAAATAAACTGTTGATCAGATTGAATCCCGAACATTTGGGCTCCCTTAGGATCGAGTTGATTCAAAAGGATGGTATGCTGTCAGCCAAGATTATGGCTACTACTGCTCAGGCCAAAGATATACTTGAAAAACAGATTCATGGCTTAAAACAAGCATTTAGCGGCCAAAACATTCAGATAGAAAAAATTGAAATATCACAGTCCTTCAATGCTTTTAACTCCGAGAAATTCAGCCAGAAAGACACGGATGAACATAATGAGCAACAAGAGAGTAAGGAAGAAAGCAATGATGAGACGGAAAGCGAGTTTACGGGATCCCTTGCCGATGCTCTGTTAAATCTGGAAGTGTAGGTGGAAAAATGACGACCATCGATAAGTCACTATTATTATCAAAATCCCAAACTGAAAACAGAAAAACCGGGGATGCATTGGGAAAAGATGATTTCTTGAAATTGCTGCTTACCCAGCTTCAAAACCAAGATCCGTCAAGTCCGATGGACAATACGGAATTCATCGCCCAAATGGCCACTTTTTCTTCTCTGGAACAAATGATGAATATGGGATCCCAAATGGAAGAAATAATTGGGATCAATCAACAAAATAGTTTAATGAACTATAACTCTTTTGTCGGTAAGGAAGTCAATTGGCACAAATTGGATGAAGGTGATGATGACCTTGCGATAGAAGAAGGGACAGGCATCGTTAAGTCGATCCAATATAAAGGTGATGGTGTTCATTTCCTTCTGGAAGATGGCACAAAGCTTGAACCCGCAAATATTTCAGCGATGAAACAATCTAGTTCCACGACGAATAGCTTGACGGCGGCAAGTGAATTAATAGGCAAGCGTGTTTCCTGGATGGATGAAAAAAATGGAGAGTCGTCTGCTGTCGTAATCTCGGTATCCCTGAATAAAGGCAAGCTGCAAATTGAAGTGGATGATGAAAACAACACCAAGCTATCATCAGAGCAATTGATTAAAATCGCTGAAGCTTAAGGAGCGGGAATATGAATGAACTTGGTTTTCAAGCAAATTCCGCTCAGATGATGTCACAAACAAAAGTACCTTTGCCGCAAAGGTAGATCGTCCGACAAGGTTTTCAACAGCATTTTCAAGCAGCTGTTTCCACTTATGAAAAGTTGACCATTAGTAAACATGCTCAAATGCGGATGTATGAAAGAAATATAGAAATAGCACCGCAAACCAAATAGCCGATAAAGCTAATGAGGCCAAAAAGATGGGCGTGACCGAATCTCTTATAATTTCAGATAATAGGCACTCATAGTAAGTACGAAAAACAACAAAGTCATCACAGTCATGGACAGGGATGAAGCATCATCTCGAATTTTCACGAACATCAATGGAACCATAATTTTGGATTAATGGGCTTTACCTAGAAAAGGAAGCCTGGACTGTGAAATGACAGAAGCAGTCGCTATATGAAAGGGGAGCTTTTACATGCTTCGTTCAATGTATTCGGGAATAAGCGGATTAAAAAACCTACAAACAAAATTGGATGTTATCGGTAATAACGTCGCCAATGTCAATACTTACGGTTTCAAAAAAAGCCGCGTGACATTCAGCGATGCGATGAACCAAACGGTATCTGGTGCAAGTGCAGCAACAGCCAATAAAGGTGGAACCAATTCTAAACAAATTGGGTTGGGCTCAACGATTGCTACAATCGATACCATACATACACAGTCAAGCTTGCAAACCACTGGCCGTGATCTTGACTTAGGTATATCAGGGGATGGCTATTTCATCGTCAAACAAGGCGATGCACTTTCGTATACACGTGCAGGAAACTTTTATCTGGATGATAATGGTACGCTTGTCAACTCGAATGGTTTGAAGGTACAGGCTTATAAGGTTGATGAAAACGGAAAACGATCAAAAACAATCGGTGACGTTGCTGTTAACGTCAATGCGATTTTACCTGCTGTAACCTCTACTAAAATATCAGTAAGTGAAAATCTAGCTGCTGACGCAATTGATGGTACCGTATTTAGCCAGCAAATGAAAGTTGTGGATGAAAAGGGTAAAGAACAAACGGCAACTATCTATTTCCAAAAGACCGGTGATGATAAATGGGAGCTTTTTGATGAAGAACCTGCTACTTTTGGGGATACTTCAGCTACTAAACCAAAATCGTTCACTTCGTTGAACTTCGATGCTAATGGTCAGTTAGTGGCAGCTGATAAAACCCTGGCTGGTCAAACCATTAACATTTCAAGCGGCAAAGAGGATGACTCGAATACAGCAGTTGACGAAAGCGTTCAGAAGATTAAATTGGATTTTGATTTCTCGAACCTTACTCAAGTTAAAGGTTCTACGACTGCTCTTGTCAATCCGAATGGTAATAAAGAAGGGAAACTGGAGAGCTTTAATATTGGTTCATCAGGGGAAATAAATGGCGTATATTCCAACGGTCTGATCACAACATTAGGCCAATTGGCCGTTGCCAAGTTTTCCAATTCATCAGGCTTGACGAAAACCGGTGGTAATACTTTTCAGGAATCTATCAATTCAGGTACTGCAAACATCAATATTGCAGGTGAGGGCCGCGGGGTGATTGCATCAGGTTCTTTGGAAATGTCCAATGTGGATTTATCCGAAGAGTTTACTGAAATGATCGTTGCGCAACGTGGGTTCCAGTCGAATTCCCGGATTATCACGACATCGGATGAAATTTCACAAGAATTGGTCAACTTAAAACGATAGGTTAAGGGAGGGAGGAGCCAGGGGCTTATTGCTTTGGCTCCTAAATATCATTATCAAAGTTACAAGGCTCAATGGAAAATGCTTTCATATCAATGCATTGTACATAAATACAGTCGAGTCATTGCCAGATACGACCATTACTTTTACAAATGGTAAGAAAATCGTTGTGCTTGAGAAGGAAGAGGAAATGGTTGAAGCCATTATACAATTTTATCGTACCGTGAAAATTCTCGGTTTTCGTAATGATGTGGAGGAAAGATCATGAAAAAAAATCTATGGACTATTATGTTGATTATACTCGTAGCCATCACGCTTGTTGGTGTCATAGCGGTCGTGGTTGTGACAAAGTTATCTGATCCCACATCTGCCGAAGAAAAACCCAGCATTGACGAAATAGTCGAATCATCAGTTGAAATTCCCGAAATTACAACGAATCTTGCCGGCAATGATTATATTAAAATCTCATTTATGGTCCAAACAGAAAATAAAAAGGCAAAAGAAGAGCTGGAAAAAAGAAGTTTTCAAGTGAAAAATATCATCATTACCGAACTTTCCGAAATGAAAGCGGAAGAGTTGACCGGTAAAAAAGGTAAGGAAAAGCTTCAGGAAGCGCTAAAGACTAGAATGAATGAATTAATGGAAGAAGGAAACGTTGAAAAGGTTTATATAACCTCCTCGATTCTTCAATAAGGACATCCTTGCGACTTTAAATAAGAAGGAGAAGCTTTGGAGGTGAGTGTTAATGTCCGGGGAAATATTATCGCAAAATGAAATCGATGCTTTGTTATCGGCCATTTCCACAGGTGAAATGGATGCAGATGATTTAAAGAAAGAAGAAGTAGAAAAAAGAGTGAAAGTTTACGACTTTAAAAGGGCCCTTCGGTTTTCAAAGGATCAAATCCGGAGTTTGACCAGGATACACGAGAACTTTGCAAGGTTGCTGACCACATACTTTTCGGCTCAACTTAGGACATATGTTCAAATATCCGTTGCTTCGGCAGATCAAATACCATACGAAGAGTTTATTCGATCAATCCCGAAAATGACCATCCTGAATGTGTTTGAGGTGCCACCCTTGGATGGACGTATCATTCTTGAGGTCAACCCGAATATCGCCTATTCCATGATGGATCGAGTTTTGGGCGGGCGGGGCATAAGCGTGAATAAGGTAGATAGTTTAACGGAAATAGAAACGAAAATCATGTCGAATTTATTCGAGAAGGCTTTTGAAAATTTACAGGAGGCTTGGAGTACGATTGTTGAAATCGAACCGGTGATGACAGAGTTCGAGGTGAACCCACAATTTCTTCAACTGGTTTCGCCAAACGATACTGTTGTTGTCATTTCCTTGAATACACAAATCGGCGAAACGAGCGGAATGATTAATATTTGCATTCCACACGTCGTATTAGAACCAATCATACCAAAGTTATCTGCTCATTATTGGATGGAAAATTCCCAAAAGGAAAAAATCCCAGAGGAAATCATGATTTTGGAAAAGCGTATCAGAAACGCAGACCTTCCCATAATATCGGAACTTGGTTCTACGGATATCACCATCCAGGATTTTTTGCTGCTTGATGTTGGTGATGTCATTGATTTAAATAAGACAATAGATGAACCTTTGACGATTAAAATTGGAGGGGTCCCCAAATACAGTGGGCAGCCAGGAAAAGTGGGAAAAAAACACGCCATCCAGATTCTTGAAATTTTGAAAGGGGGAGACGAAGATGGTAAGTGATGAAATGCTTTCACAAGACGAGATAGATGCCCTTTTAAAAGGTACAAGTGATATAGAAGGTGAGGTGAACTCTCTTTCGATTGACGATTATTTATCAATGATGGAACTCGACGCCCTTGGTGAAATTGGTAATATCTCCTTCGGAAGTTCGGCCACTGCCCTATCCACTTTGTTGAATCAGAAAGTGGATATCACCACCCCGACGGTTACCTTAATTGAAAGGGGACAGATCACGGAAGAATTTCCGCATCCGTATGTAGCGATTCAAGTGCAATATACAGAAGGTTTCTCAGGTATTAATATGCTGGTCATCAAGCAGAGCGATGCTGCTATCATTGCAGATTTGATGCTTGGCGGTGATGGGGAGAATCCTTCTGACCTGCTGGGAGAAATTCAATTGAGTGCGGTCCAGGAAGCCATGAACCAGATGATGGGTTCTGCTGCGACATCGATGTCGACCATTTTTGGTAAAAAGGTGGATATTTCTCCTCCTAGCATAGATTTACTTAACTTTATAAAAGGACAAGGTGAAAATGCGATACCGGACGAGGATTTATTTGCGAAAATCTCGTTCCGTCTTCGTGTCGGTAACTTAATTGATTCCAGTATTATGCAATTGTTGCCAGTGGAATTTGCTAAAGGGTTAGTTTCTGAATTATTAAAGGGAACAAGCGATAGCGAACCTACCGATATGAAAACGCAAAAGGCACTAAGTGATCCAGTAACAAACATTCCATCTCAGGAGCCGGCGGCAGTCCAGAACTCCCGGCCTACTCAATCGTCTAATGAATTTTATGGACAAGGGGGTTACCAACCCCAACCTACGAACCAAATACCGAATGTGCCGCAGCATTTTGGGGCTTCATCCGTACCAACAGGGCAGCCGGTAAATGTTCAGCCTGCCAGTTTCACTAGTTTTCAGCCTTATCAGCTTCAAGAGTCTGAATCGAAAAATCTCAGTATGCTGATGGATATCCCTTTGCAAGTAACTGTGGAGCTTGGGAGAACGAAGCGCTCAGTCAAGGATATTTTGGAGCTGTCATCCGGATCTATCATCGAATTGGATAAATTAGCAGGCGAGCCAGTGGATATCCTGGTAAACAGCCGCTTGATAGCAAAAGGTGAGGTAGTGGTGATTGATGAAAATTTTGGAGTGCGTGTTACGGATATCATGAGTCAAAGTGAAAGATTAAATAAAATCAGGTAATTTGGGGGACGAAAATAATGGCTAATAGAATTTTAATTGTGGACGATGCAGCATTTATGAGAATGATGATAAAGGATATCCTTTCTAAAAATGGTTTTGAAATAGTAGGGGAAGCAGCGGATGGTGCCCAAGCAGTGGAAAAATATAAAGAAACGCATCCGGATCTTGTAACGATGGATATTACTATGCCTGAAATGGATGGAATTACAGCATTAAAGGAAATTAAAAAGGTAAATCCTCAAGCGAAGGTCATTATGTGTTCAGCAATGGGGCAACAAGCCATGGTCATTGATGCAATCCAGGCGGGCGCAAAAGACTTTATCGTGAAGCCATTCCAGGCAGACCGGGTGTTGGAAGCCATAAATAAAGCATTAAGTTAAGAGGGTGTCTTCATATTGTTTTTTATTAAAAAATGGCTTCAGGCCACACTGCTGATAGCAGTAATCTTTTCAGGGGCCATACAGGCCCATGCAGAAGATCTTGAAAAAACGGTGAAGGATGTTTATGAACAGCCAGATGATTTAAAAGTGGATAAGGATGAATCAAAAGACTCGCAATCTACCAACCAGGCTACGAATCCAAATAAAGTGGGGATAACTGTTTGGGAGTTTCTGAGGATGATTTTTGCTACCATTTTTGTAGTTGCGCTTCTATATATCCTATTAAAGTTCATCAATAAAAAAAGTAAATCGTATCAAAAGGCAAATTCAGTGGAGAATTTAGGCGGTACGAGCCTTGGCGCAAATCGTTCTGTCCAGCTTGTTAAAGTCGGCGGGCGAATATTGGTGATCGGGGTTGGCGAAAATATTCAACTCTTGAAAGAAATAGATAATCCTGAGGAATATGAGCAGCTTTTGAAAGATTACAACGATAAGATGGATCAAATGATCCAGCCTGGAGAATTTGCAATTAAGGTGAAACATAAGTTGTTGAAGAAAAGAGAACCCGAAACCGCAAGTTTCTCTACAGAGTTCAAAAATCAACTCGATCAAATGTCTGATAGCAGGAAGAAGCTGTTAAATGAGCTTGAAAGGAAAGGGAGAGACAATGAATGAGTTCATGGAGTTTTTTAATAACAGTGATCCCACTAATGTCTCTACTTCCGTCAAACTTGTTCTTCTAATGACCGTTTTATCGCTGGCTCCAAGCATATTAATCTTGATGACCTGTTTTACAAGAATCATCATTGTCCTGAGTTTTGTGAGAACGTCGCTAGCTACACAGCAGATGCCGCCGAATCAGGTGTTGGTCGGCCTGGCTCTTTTCATGACATTCTTCATAATGGCACCGACTTTTCAGGAAGTGAATGAAAAGGCATTAACCCCGTTATTTAATGAAGAAATAGATTTAGAAGAGGCATATGTACAGGCCTCGATACCTTTTAAGCAATTCATGAGTGCCCATACTAGGCAAAAGGATTTGGAGTTATTCTTGGAGTATGCCAAGGTTGATAAGCCGGAAACGATACAGGACATTCCCTTGACTGCCTTTGTACCAGCTTTTGCAATCAGTGAAATCAACACAGCTTTTCAAATAGGTTTTATGATTTTCATTCCATTTTTGGTTATTGATATGGTCGTTGCAAGTGTCTTGATGTCGATGGGTATGATGATGTTGCCGCCGGTCATGATTTCACTGCCATTTAAAATCCTCCTTTTCATTCTTGTTGACGGATGGTATTTAGTAGTGAAGTCATTATTACAGAGTTTTTAAGCAGGTGAGAAAAAATGAGTGCAGAGTTTGTTGTTGATGTAGCAGAAAAAGGAATTTATATGGTATTGATTATCGCAGGCCCATTGATGGTAATCGCTCTTATTGTAGGGCTATTAGTAAGCATCTTTCAGGCGACTACACAGATTCAGGAACAAACCTTGGCTTTTGTTCCAAAAATCGTGGCCGTCTTATTGGGTCTCATACTATTGGCTCCATGGATGCTGAGCCATCTATTATCATATGCAAATGAAATATTCGGTAATCTGAATCGATTTGTAGGGTAGGGCATGGAGGAATTATTTCCGCACTTTCCCGCCTTTTTATTAATTGTGGTCAGGGTCACTACGTTTTTTGTGGCTATGCCGATTTTTTCGTACCGTTCAATACCGGTACAACATCGAGTGGGGCTTGGGGTCTTCCTTGCCTGGATCATGTACTTTACCATTGAAGCCCCGATTCTGGACTTGGATGTCACATTTTATTTATTAATCATAAAGGAAGCAGTTGTTGGGCTCTTCATTGGGTTTGCTGCCTATATGATTTTATCGGCCGTTCAAATCGCTGGAGGATTGATTGATTTTCAAATGGGTTTTTCAATTGCCAATGTCATCGATCCCCAAACTGGGGTACAAAGCCCGTTGATGGGACAATATCTTTATACAATCGCTTTATTATTCCTATTGAGTACTAACGGCCATCATTTGCTTTTGGACGGAATCTTTTATAGTTATCAGTTCATCCCGATTGACCAATTATTTGTACCATTCGGAAATAATACACTGATAGAATATTTGGCCAAAGCTTTCAGCAAAGCTTTCATGATTGCTTTTCAAATGTCCATACCTGTAGTGGGAAGTATTTTCTTAGTGGATGTCACTCTAGGGATCCTTGCTAGGACAGTCCCTCAATTAAATGTGTTCGTTGTCGGAATTCCAGTGAAAATCATAGCCGGCTTAGCGGTTATCGTACTGGTGATGGGGATGATGATGACGGTTGTCACCCAACTCTTCAATTTCTTGCTTTTGACTATGCGTCAACTAATGCAGTTGATCGGAGGCGTTTAATATGGAGAGGTTCCAGCTGGATTTACAGTTTTTCGCTGGTGAGAAGACCGAAAAGGCGACTCCAAAAAAACGTCAGGATTCGAAGAAAAAAGGTCAGGTGGCAAAGAGTCAGGATGTAAATACCTCTGTTAATTTAATTGCCGTGCTTTCAGTGCTACTGCTTATGGGACCTTACATGTATAATCACCTGCTTGGTCTCATGAAAGAATATCTGCAGCATTTTACCTTGACTGGATTCAGCGAGGAGAATATACAAATTATCATGATTGATGTTTTAAAGGAGATGGGTCTTATTCTTGGACCGGTTTTTACGGCAGCGATAGTGGCTGGAGTATTGGCTAATGTCATGCAAATCGGTTTTTTGTTTTCGACTGAATCCATTCAGTTCAAACTTGAAAAATTGGATCCCATTAAAGGGTTCAAACGAATTTTTTCAATGAGGGCCATTGTTGAATTATTGAAATCCATTCTTAAAATATCATTTGTTGGTTTTGTTGCCTTTTATGTACTTTGGCAGCGCATGGACGAAATTATGATTTTATCACAGATTTCTGTGGAAGCAGCGATGGCAACATTGGCGGATATTACGATTAAAGTAGGATTTTATGCTGCCATGGCTTTATTGTTCATTGCTCTTTTGGACTATTTGTATCAAAAATATGACTTTGAAAAAAACATCCGGATGTCCAAACAGGATATTAAGGATGAATATAAAAATTCCGAAGGGGACCCTCTTATCAAATCCAAGATTAAGCAAAAGCAAAGGCAGATGGCCGCTCAAAGAATGATGCAGGAAATTCCCAATGCGGATGTCGTAATCACTAACCCGACGCATTTTGCAATTGCTTTAAAATACGATGAAGATAAGGCAGAGGCTCCGTACGTAGTGGCAAAAGGCGTTGATTTTGTTGCTCAGAAAATTAAATTCATTGCTAAAGAAAACGATGTGATCATGGTGGAAAATCGGCCTTTGGCCAGGTCTTTATATGATCAAGCTGAATTAGGCCAGGCAATACCTGAGGAGTTCTTTAAGGCGGTCGCTGAAATACTGGCCTTTGTATATAAAACCAAAGGTAAACTGTAAAGAAGTATTAGGGTAACCCGTTAGTTAGGAGAGAAAAAACATGCGAGCAAGAGATTTGGTTGTTATATCGAGCGTCATCATGATCGTTGCCATGTTGGTCATTCCATTGCCAACATGGTTGTTAAGTATTTTACTCCTTTTAAATATCTCTCTTGCGCTGCTGGTTCTATTGACTACGATGAATATGAAAGAACCTCTCGAATTTTCAATCTTTCCTTCCTTGCTCCTTTTACTGACATTGTTCAGGCTGGGGTTGAATGTTTCGACGACTCGTGCCATTTTGACCTATGGTGATGCTGGAGGAGTTGTAGAAACCTTTGGATCGTTTGTAGTCGGAGGTAACGTGCTTGTGGGATTAGTTGTATTCATCATTTTGGTCATCATCAATTTCATCGTCATCACGAAAGGATCCGAACGGGTCTCGGAGGTAGCGGCAAGGTTTACACTGGATGCGATGCCAGGGAAACAGATGGCCATTGATGCAGATTTAAATGCTGGGATGATCTCCGAAAACGAAGCACGTGCCAGAAGGGAAAAAATTAGTAACGAAGCAGACTTTTATGGATCCATGGATGGAGCGAGTAAGTTTGTTAAAGGGGATGCCATAGCGGGCATCATCATAGTCATCATTAACTTGATTTTCGGTATGATCATTGGCGTCATGCAATTGGACATGAGTTTTGGAGAGTCCGCCGTACATTTTTCCATGTTATCGGTTGGTGACGGAATCGTGAGTCAGGTACCTGCCTTATTGATTTCCACAGCTACGGGAATAGTCGTAACCCGGGCAGCCTCGAATGGAAACCTCGGTGCGGATATTGTTGAACAGTTATTTCAATTTCCTAAAATGCTTTACCTGACAGCAGCGACCATTTTCCTTTTAGGGTTATTCACGCCCATTTCCGACTTATTCACCTTACCGATTGCTGCTTTATTAGTCGTTGGCGGGTATTCGATTTCAAGGATACCGCAGCAGGATGAAAGGGAAATACTAGAAATGGAAGAAGTGCTGGAAACCGATGAAATGAAAAGTCCAGAAAGCGTCGTTAACCTTTTAAATGTCGACCCGATCGAATTTGAGTTTGGATATGGATTGATTCCGCTTGCGGATGCCAATCAAGGTGGAGACCTACTGGACCGAGTCGTCATGATTCGCAGGCAGCTTGCAATTGAATTGGGGCTCGTGATCCCTGTCGTCAGAATACGTGATAACATTCAGTTGAATCCTAATGAGTATCGGCTGAAAATTAAGGGAAGTGTCATGGCAAAGGGGGAATTGCTCCTTAATCATTTCTTGGCCATGAGTCCAGGGATTGAGGATGATTCAATAGAAGGAATCGATACGATAGAGCCGTCCTTCGGTTTACCCGCCAAATGGATCACGGATGATATGAAAGAACATGCCGAGATGATGGGATATACAGTTGTAGACCCGCCAAGTGTAGTATCCACACACTTGACGGAAGTCATAAAGGCCAATGCACAGGAACTACTGGGCAGGCAGGAAACGAAACAATTAATCGATCATCTCCATGAATCCTCACCTATCCTAGTAGAGGAAGTCACTCCGAATCCGTTGTCTATAGGAGATGTACAAAAGGTATTGGCAAAATTATTGAAGGAAAAAGTTTCTATAAGGAACTTACCGATCATTTTCGAAACACTTGCTGATTATGGCAAGTTATCGACTGACACAGACTTGCTTACTGAGTATGTAAGACAGAATTTAGCTAGACAGATTACGAATTCTTTTATTACGGATGAAAATAGAATTAAAGTCATAACATTATCGGGCAAAGTGGAAAAGACCATCGCGGATGGTGTACAGCAAACCGAACATGGTAACTTTTTATCATTGGATCCAACTATATCGCAATCCATATTGGAGGCAATTGCAGCCAAATTGGAAGAGTTGACGTTAATGGATCACCAACCGATCTTACTCTGCTCTCCAGCAGTAAGGATGTATGTACGGCAATTAACTGAACGTTATTTTCCCAATGTACCGATTCTTTCATACAATGAACTCGAATCGAATGTAGAAGTACAAAGTGTAGGGGTGGTGAATGTCGATTGAAGGTAAAGAAATATTTGGCACCATCTATGAACGAGGCGATGAAGCGAATAAGGGGTGAACTAGGCAGTGATGCGGTCATCTTAAGTGCAAAGGCTGTATATAATGGTGGTTTCCTAGGTTTATTCAAAAAGAGGAATATTGAAGTGATTGCAGCCATAGACCCGGTTTCCCAGCCTATCCAAATGAAAATCAAACAGAAATCGAAAAAGTTGCCAGCGAAACCGGAAGTGGCAAGTCATGCCACTGATACGAATGAAGGTAATAGGGAAAGTGCTGATTTATTAACAGAAATCGAAGGTTTGAAAGATATGATCAAGAGTTTACAAATCTATTCACCTGATAGAAAATATCCAGGGAAACTGCAAAAAATCCACGATTACCTAACAGAGCAGGAAGTGGATATATCACTTCGGTCTCAAATCATGGATGAACTATTTGAGAAATGGTTCGTTTTCAAACAACAATCTACAGATGAAGAGGTTCAAGTTTGGTTGGAAGAAGCCATGTTCGGGATTTTGGAAAAGGTTGAAAACGGAAAACCTGGGCTGCAAAAAAAGTATATTAATATTGTTGGTCCAACAGGTGTGGGAAAGACGACAACCCTTGCAAAAGTAGCTGCGGAAACCATGTTGAAGCATGATAAAAAGGTGGCTTTCATTACGACGGATACGTACAGGATTGCTGCAATAGATCAGCTTAAGACATATGCAAAGATTTTAAACGTTCCAATTGAAGTCGCTTATAATTTGGAAGATTTCAAAAGGGCAACTGAACGTTTCTCCCATTATGATTATGTTTTTATTGATACGGCCGGGAGAAATTTCCGTAACCCTCAATACGTTAAGGATCTTAATGAAATCATCCATTTTACAGCTGAGATGGAAACCTATTTAGTTTTGTCATTAACCTCTAAACAAAAGGATATGGAAGATATTTATCGACAGTTTGCTACGATACCGATTAAACAGGTCATTTTTACAAAAGCGGACGAAACTTCCACTTTCGGGGCTATATTCAATTTTATACACACTCATGAAGTAGGAGCCGCTTTTATAACAGATGGACAGAATGTGCCAGACGATATTGAAATAGCTACATCATCACAGTTATTGAAAATGATTTTTGGGGCTAAAAAATATGAAAGATCAAGCTGAGAACTTACGAAGACGATTGGAAGCCCGCCAAAATCAATCAATGGCCAGGACGATTTCCGTTTTAAGCGGTAAAGGTGGGGTGGGAAAATCAAACTTTTCTTTGAACTTTTCCATTGCTTTATCCCAAAGGGGGAAAAGGGTCCTGTTGTTCGACATGGATATCGGTATGGGGAATATTGATATTTTGATTGGGGGACAATCTCCTTGCAGTATTATTGATTTCTTTGAAAATGATTATAGTTTGAATGATATCATTACGACCGGACCGGGGAATATTTCAATCATTACAGGTGGAACAGGATTGAAGAATCTCTTTGCGTTTAATGAAGATTCGTATACCCGTTTTAATGAAGAATTCAGTTTGTTGTTGGCAAACTACGATTATATTTTATTTGATATGGGTGCAGGTATCACACAGGATTCTATGAAATTCCTTTTATGTGTGGATGAATGGGTCGTTATCACGACGCCTGAACCTACTTCTATCATGGATGCATACTCCACGATTAAATATATTCATTCCGTAAATAAAGAGATTCCACTGTTCCTTGTTTGCAATAGGGTTTTCACTAGCAAGGATGGCAAAAAAACGATTAATCGTCTCCAAAATGCACTGATGAAATTTTTGGGTCTGGAAACGGTTGCTCTAGGGTTCTTACCAGACGATAGAACAGTATCAAAATCTGTTTCCAAACAAATGCCCTTTATCCTTTTCGATTCTGAAGCCGATGTATCCAAAGCTATTTTGGACATTGCATCGAGATATGCGAATCATTCATTTGGGGAAGAATTGACTTTACAAAAAAGCGGTTTTCTCCGAAATATGAAGAGATATTTTCTAGGAAAGTAGGTCTCCTTACATGGGTAAAGTAAAAGTGCTGATAGTGGATGATTCTGCGTTTATGAGAAAGTTAATTTCAGAGTTTTTAGCAGAAGATAGCAGGGTTGAGGTCATCGGGACTGCCAGGAATGGGAGAGATGCCTTAGATAAAATAAAGTCTTTAAAACCCGATGTCGTGACTTTGGATGTGGAAATGCCGGTTATGGACGGATTGGAAGCATTAAACCGGATCATGAATGAATGTCCAACAGCTGTAGTCATGTTGTCAAGCACAACGAAAGAAGGAACGGAAAATACATTTGCTGCCATGAACAATGGGGCCTTTGACTTTGTGGCTAAACCCTCAGGTGCCATTTCATTGGATTTACATAAGATCAAGAAAGAACTCCATGAAAAAGTTATGGCAGCCAGCAGGGCAAATGTTCACAAACTACAAAAAAATGCAATAAATATGGAAATAAGTCCATTAGTCTGGGGAAAATATAGTAAAATAGATTCAAAAGAATTGATTAAAATTGAAAAAAATGAAAAAACATGGTCCTATGGAAACAGGAAGGTAATAGTCATTGGTACATCTACAGGAGGTCCAAGAGCTCTGCAGACCGTCTTGACGGAACTTCCAGAAGAAATTGATGCGCCCATACTCATTGTTCAGCATATGCCCCCCGGTTTTACAAAAACCTTGGCAACACGCCTGAATTCATTATGCAAGATTAAAGTGAAGGAAGCTGAAGAGGGTGAACTGATCCAAAAAGGTGTCGCCTACATCGCACCTGGAGGTTTTCACTTGAAAGTGAGGAAAGTCGGAATGAGCTGGGCAGTCCTTTTGGATCAATCCGAATTGCGTAATGGACATCGCCCGTCAGTTGATGTGCTATTTGAGTCGGTAAGTGAAATGAATGATCTTGCGAAAATAGCCGTTATCATGACCGGAATGGGAATGGATGGGTCGCTAGGGCTTACTAAGCTGAAACAAGAGGGTCCTTTAAAAGCGATAGCCGAATCTCAGGAGACATCAATCGTTTTTGGTATGCCGAAAGCCGCAATCAATACCAATTTAATAGATAGCATAGAGGATGTAGAAAAAATAGCTAAAGCGATAATAAGCTATTTTTAACACATGGAGGTGGGATTGTATGGATATGAACCAGTATTTAGAGGTATTTATAGAAGAAAGTAAAGAACATTTACAAATGTGCAGCGAACAGATGCTGGTACTCGAAAAGAACCCGGAAGACATCTCGATTGTCAACGAAATCTTTCGTTCCGCCCATACCCTAAAAGGGATGTCGGCAACAATGGGGTATGAGGACTTAGCCAATTTAACCCATAAGATGGAGAATGTTTTGGATGCGATCCGAAACAGTCAAATCATTCTTACGCCTGAATTGTTCGATGTGTTATTTTTAGCTGTTGATGATTTAGAGGCGATGGTCATGTCCATTGCTGAAGGTGGAGATGGAAAAAGAAATGTGAAGAGTGTTGTCCGCCAGCTGGAATTGATTGAAAATGGGGAGTCACCCGTGTCTACCTCCATTGCAGAAGTTGCAGCTTCTGTCGCTCTTGAAAAGGAGGAAATGATTGCGGGAGAGTACGATGAATTTGAATGGACAGTACTTCAGCAGTCCAATGATCAAGGCTTCAACAGCTTTGAAATTTCGATAGGTTTGCGTGAGGACTGTCTTTTAAAAGCTGCCCGGGTTTTTATGGTATTCGAGGTGCTTGAAAAATCAGGTGAAGTAATCAAGTCACACCCACCCGTAGAGCTTTTGGAAGAAGAACAGTTCGATCAGCAATTTACTGTCACCATGGTAACAACAGAGTCGAGTGAAGTGATAAAGAAAAAAATCATGAAGGTATCTGAAGTGGATCACGTTGTTATAAATACCCTTGACCTTGAAGGCTTGCGACATGCTGCCAATGTTAAAGTGGATAAAGTTGCTGAAGTTCAGGAACAAGAGACTAATCATGCAGTGCTTCCAACTGATATTAATGAGAAGAAAAAACAGTCACCCGCTAAGCCGGCATCAAGCAAGACCATTCGGGTGAACATTGAGCGGCTTGATATACTAATGAACTTATTCGAGGAACTTGTAATCGATAGAGGCAGACTTGATCAAATTTCAAGTGATTTGGATAATCAGGAATTGCATGAAACAGTCGAAAGAATGTCCCGTATAACAAGTGATTTACAAACAATCGTATTGAATATGCGGATGGTGCCAGTGGAAACGGTATTCAATCGTTTTCCTAAAATGGTTCGTCAATTAGCAAGGGATTTAAACAAGAAAGTCGATTTGGAAATCATCGGAGCTGAAACGGAACTTGATCGTACAGTCATTGATGAAATCGGTGATCCTCTCGTCCATTTATTAAGGAACGCCATGGATCATGGGATTGAAACACCTGAAGAACGTCTGGCAAAAGGAAAGGTTGAAGAAGGTAAAATCCTTTTAAAAGCATATCACAGCGGCAATCATGTTTTCATTGAAATCGATGATGACGGTGCAGGCATCAATAAAGAGCGGGTCTTGAACAAGGCGCTATCCAATGGGATATTAACTAAGGAAACTGCCGCCACCCTCTCGGATAAGTAAATCTATGAATTGATATTCGCTTCAGGTTTCTCAACAGCGGAAACCATATCGGATGTTTCAGGGCGCGGTGTAGGGCTGGATGTAGTTAAAAATACTATTGAGTCTCTCGGTGGAACTGTCACGATCGATTCCAAGGAGAATGAAGGTTCCATCTTCCTTATTCAGCTTCCGCTTACATTGTCCATTATTTCTGTCATGCTGGTTGCAATCCAAAATGAAAAATATGCGATACCGCTTTCTTCTATTATAGAAACGGCAATCATAAAAAAAGAAGATATCATGAATGCCCATAATCAACAAGTTATTGACTTCAGGGGGAAAGTTCTACCACTGCTGTTCCTGAAAGATATATTTGAAGTGCCTTTCAGCCAGGAAGATGAAGAGTTCCTCTCCGTGGTCATTGTAAGAAAAGGCGATAAATTAGCGGGATTGGTCGTTGATTCATTTATCGGGCAGCTGGAAATCGTATTGAAATCACTAGGTAATTATTTAACAACTGCATTTGCAATATCGGGGGCAACGATTCTTGGTGATGGCCAAGTTGCCTTAATCATAGATTGCAACACATTGATTCATTGAATAATAGATAACTAGGGCAGGGTGATGGGAAGTTGGTTCATAATTTCGTATATAGTTTTGCTTTAAGAGTAACCTGTCATCATGAGTTTTTTTAGAGGAGGGGAATGAGATGTCGCAGGATATGAAAGTAATCGTATTTCAAATTAAGGATAAAGAATATGCCATTCCAGTGGATAAGGTAAGCGGTATCGAAAAGCTTCTTCATATTACCAGAGTTCCAAAGGCTGCACTGTTTGTTAAGGGAGTCATAAATTTAAGGGGTGTAATCACTCCAATTATTGATTTACGGGTCCGTTTTGGTTTCGAAGAGGTGGAATACGATGGTTCAACACGGATCATCATTGTCATTCTGGATGATATGGAAGTGGGATTAATAGTGGACTCTGCCAATGATGTTTTGGATATTCCAGTGGATAGTATCGAGCCGCAGCCTGAAGTTGTGGGACATGTGGCTTCAGAATACATTAGCGGGGTGGCTAAAATTGAAAAGCGTCTGCTCGTCCTAATTAATTTGAAAAAGGCTTTGAGTCTAGAAATGACTGAAAATATATTAAGAGAAGGATAATCATATGTCGTTCATTGAGAAAATCAATCCTCTTCAACTCGATATTTTGAAGGAAATTGGCAATATAGGTGCAGGGAACGCAGCAACGGCGCTTTCTGCCATCCTAAATAGGAAAATTGATATGAATGTTCCTAATGTCCAAATCGTTTCCTTTGATGAAATGATGGTAATGGCCGGCGGGGCCGATCACGTCGTTGCCAGTGTTTTCCTTAGAATAGAAGGGGATGCTTCCGGGAGTATGTTTTTTGTCCTATCGCTTCCAGTAGCTGAATACTTGATTCGTCAGCTGACTGGTGTTGAAACCTTTTTGATAGATTCCACACCTTATAATGAATTGGCACTCTCCTGCCTTGAGGAATTAGGGAATATTTTATCGGGATCCTATCTCTCATCACTCTCTGATTTCACCCGATTGAATATCTATCCATCCGTTCCGTCATTGAGTATCGATATGGTCGGGGCATCGATCAGTTATGGATTATTGGGATTATCTCAAGTAAGTGACGCAGCCATTGTCATTGATACTGTACTTGAAAAAGACCAGCTATTTGCTGAATCCATTAATGGTCATTTCTTTCTCTTACCCGATCCCGATTTTTTTGATATCATTTTTTCCGCTTTAGGAGTGTCACCTAATGACTGAACTGTTAAAGGTCAAGGTTATTAAGGTTGGAATAGCGGATATGAATATTATAAAAACTCCCTATTCGATTCGTACTTCTGGGTTGGGGTCGTGTGTTGGTGTTGTGATTTATGATAAAAAAAAAGAAATTGCAGGTTTGGCCCACATCATGCTGCCTGACTCTTCACTTGCTAAATCGGGACAGATAAACGTTGCCAAATTTGCAGATACGGCGATAAAGGAATTAGTGCAGCTCTTAGTACAAGAAGGCGCGAGAATGCGATTCCTAAAAGCGAAGTTGGCTGGAGGTGCGCAAATGTTTCAATTTGCCTCCGGAGGGGATTTATTGAGAATAGGACCCCGGAATGTTGAAGCTGTCCGGAAAGAGTTATCTGACTTGCACATTCGAGTCGTTGCCGAAGATGTAGGCGGGAATTTCGGGAGAACGATCGAATTCAATTTGAAAGATTGTTTGCTAAATATACGGACCGTTACTAAAGGGACAAAAAACATATAGGAACGTATCAGGCTTTTCTTAAAAAAAGAACAGCCAAAACTCTGAAAGTTACACTGCAATCGAATTATTGTTTTTTTATGGCCTTTAAGGGCCGTTTTGATTACAAAACGTATACAATGTTAGGAGGATGTCCAATGTCTCATCTTACCACCGAAGAAGAGCAGTTATGTTGGAAAAATTGGGTTGGTTGCAGAGATCCGCTGGCCGGGGACATTTTGGTTAAGAAATACATCCCACTCGTATCGTATCATGTTCAACGCATTTCAGTGAGTCTTCCTAAAAATGTGAGTCGAGATGATATAAGGAGTTTAGGGATGATGGGGTTATTCGATGCCCTGGAACGTTTTGATACGAAGCGTGACCTGAAGTTTGATACATATGCCTCATTTAGAATTCGTGGTGCTATTTTAGATGGATTAAGAAAAGAGGATTGGCTTCCACGGAGTGCAAGAGATAAAGCCAAGAAAATTGAATCTGCAATAGAAAAGTTAGAGCAGCAATACATGAGGAACCTTTCTCCAAACGAGATTGCAGCTGAATTGAATATCCCGGAAGAGGAAGTATATGCTGCATTAAATGAGAATTTCTTTGCCAATGTACTATCAATGGATGAAAATCCCCAAGAACAAGACGATAAAGAAAGCACGAATTTTCATATTAAAGATGAAAAAGCGGATTTACCTGAGGAACATGTGTTAAGGGAAGAACTGTATGTGGAATTAGCCCAAGTCATAGAAACCCTTAATGAAAAGGAACAGTTGGTTTTACAGCTTTTTTATAAAGAGGAACTAACATTGACCGAAATTGGACAAGTGATGAGTCTATCTACGTCCCGGATTTCCCAGATTCACTCGAAAGCGATATATAAATTAAGAAACGCGATGAATGATCAAAAGTTGAACTAGAAGTACAGTTCAAATTCATCCTCATATGGAAATCCAATGAAAACACACTTTCGCTCGGTTTTGTTCGATGATTGGAAATGAAAAAGGGTTTTCAAAGGAAGTTGGGTAGCCTATGAGCTTAAAACCGATTGAGATGTACTTCCACGAATCCAGGGTGCAAAAGCATCCACGCCCATTTTCATGAAAAAGAAGGAAATGCAAACAGGCGCCAGTCTCCAAAAAAATATAAACAAAAAGTAATCAAGAAAAAAACAACAGTGAAAAAAGATCCCCAACCGAGGGTTGAATATTCCGGTTAATTAGGAGGCAACATGTCAGTATTTTTTATGTTTCTGTTGTTTGTATTAAATATATTCACCATTTTTGCCATCATCGTTTTATATCTTCGACAAAATCGTTTAAGTCAGCTGGAAAAAGATCAAAAGGCAATCATTGGTGAAATGGAACAACTTATGTCTGGTTATTTGATGGAAATGAAAGAGGACAACGAGACAATGGTAAAGGCATTCACCAATTCGGTTGCAATGAATCCCGAGTATGGATAAAAAAGTCAAGAACATGGGTCAATAAAAGAAACCATGGAAGATAAAGAAGTAAAACAAGAGCAAAACATGCTGCAAGCATTTAAAGAGGGAAGTCGTACCGCCTCTAAAAAGCAGGCGATCACCGCCTACAAAATAATGCCTGAAGAACAAGATGACAATTCTTTACCCGTAAAAGTTGAAGACAAATTAGAGCTTTCATCAGCAGCCACTTCCCTTCCAAACGAAGGGAAACGGACTGGTAAAGAATTTTCGGACATGTTACAGGCCTCGGTAAATGCGCGAACATTAAATGAACAAGTGGATATGTTAGCGGATCAAGGTCATTCAATTGAAGAAATCGCCAAAAAGTTAGGTCGCGGTCAAACGGAAATAGAGCTATTACTAAAGTTTCGCATGAATAGATAAATATTTCTTGATTGAGCAGAATCATTATGGTATATTATGAAATGGTGTTAATACACACGCCCCGTGATTCTTGCAGATGGTGCTGTTTCGACAGTTTCTGTATGAAAATGATCGGTGCGGAGGAAAAACAAAACCATTTAGGAGGAAATAAAATGTCAGTCATTTCTATGAAACAATTGCTTGAAGCTGGTGTGCATTTCGGACACCAAACACGTCGCTGGAACCCGAAAATGAAGAAATATATCTTCACTGAGCGTAACGGCATCTACATCATCGACCTTCAAAAAACAGTTAAAAAGGTTGAAGAAGCTTATAACTTCGTGAAAGAACTAGCTGCTAACGGTGGAACTGTTCTTTTCGTTGGTACTAAAAAACAAGCTCAAGAATCTGTTAAAGAAGAAGCTATCCGTTCTGGTATGTACTATGTAAACCAACGCTGGTTAGGTGGAACTTTAACAAACTTTGAAACAATCCAAAAACGTATTACTCGTCTTAAAGATATCGAAAAAATGGAAGCAAACGGAACTTTCGAAGTCCTTCCTAAAAAAGAAGTTATCCAACTTAAAAAAGAATGGGATCGCTTAGAGAAATTCTTAGGCGGAATTAAAGATATGAAGACTCTTCCAGATGCGATCTTCGTTATCGACCCTCGCAAAGAGCGTATTGCTGTTGCGGAAGCACACAAATTACACATTCCACTTGTTGGTATCGTTGATACAAACTGTGATCCGGATGAAATCGATGTAGTCATTCCTGCGAATGACGATGCAATCCGTGCTGTTAAATTATTAACAGGTAAAATGGCAGATGCTATCTTAGAAGCTAAACAAGGCGAAGAAACAGCAACTGAAACAACTACTGCTTAATAAGTAAAAAAGGTTGCTTATTCAGTAAGAAAAAAAGGTGATAAGAGGATAATGCCTTTTATCCCTTTTTTTTGCACTAAATAAGCATACATAAATCACTGTACGGAATGTTTTTTTAAAAGGTATGGTCGATTTTCGAGGTTAGAAAGTCATCAGGTATTGAGTTCAGTCAAATTGACTGAATAAGTGGATTGTTTTTCTGGAATATTGCCAAGGCTCGTAATTATTCTTTGATGATAACAAGTATTTTTTGGCAATAATGGGTAAAGATTGAATAAACTGCATTTAATTTGAGGAGGATATATATTATGGCAATCACTGCACAATTAGTTAAAGAATTGCGTGAAAAAACTGGTGCTGGTATGATGGACTGTAAAAAGGCACTTGTACAAACAGAAGGCGATATGGAAAAAGCAATCGATTTCCTACGTGAAAAAGGAATTGCAAAAGCTGCTAATAAAGGCGACCGTATTGCTGCTGAAGGTTTAACTTCTATCGTTGTAGAAGGAAACCAAGCGGTTATTCTTGAAGTGAACTCAGAAACTGATTTCGTTGCTAAAAACGAAGGCTTCCAAGCACTTGTTAAAGAATTGGCTGCATTCCTTCTTGCTAACAAACCTGAAAGCGTTGAAGTTGCTCTTGAGCAAACAATGGAAAATGGTGCAAAAGTTGCAGATCATATTAATGCTGCAGTTGCTAAAATCGGGGAAAAATTAACTCTTCGCCGCTTCCAAGTCGTTACTAAAACAGATAACGACGCATTTGGTGCATACCTTCACATGGGTGGACGTATCAGCGTACTATCAGTTCTTGAAGGTACAACTGACGAAGATGCAGCTAAAGGCGTTTCAATGCATATCGCTGCAATTAACCCAAAATATATCTCTCGCGACCAAGTCGATGCTAGCGAATTAGATCGCGAACGCGAAGTTCTTACTCAACAAGCGCTTAACGAAGGCAAGCCGGAAAAAATCGTTGCAAAAATGGTTGAAGGCCGTATCAATAAATTCTACGAAGAAATCTGTGTAAACGAACAAGCTTTCGTTAAAAACCCAGATCAAAAAGTGGGACAATTCGTAGAATCAAAAGGCGGAAAAATCCAATCATTCGTTCGTTATGAAGTAGGGGAAGGTCTTGAAAAACGTCAAGAAAACTTTGCTGAAGAAGTAATGAACCAAGTTAAAAAAGACTAATTGTCAGATAATTAATAATAGGGAACACTCTGGTGTTCCCTATTTTTTGAAATGTCATGAATTTTTGGTAGTATTGCAAGAAAGCATGATGAACGAACGAAAAGATTACATAGTTGGAGGTTCTCATGAGTAACGCTAAATATAAACGTGTCGTTCTAAAACTAAGTGGCGAAGCATTAGCCGGTGAAGAAGGATTTGGAATTAACCCTGCAGTAATTAAATCTATTGCTGAACAAGTCAAGGAAGTGGCTGAGCTTGATGTGGAAGTGGCTGTCGTTGTCGGCGGCGGAAACATTTGGCGCGGGAAAATAGGCAGTGAAATGGGTATGGATCGTGCTAATGCCGATTATATGGGTATGCTTGCTACAGTCATGAACTCATTGGCATTACAAGACAGCCTTGATCAGCTTGGAATTGAAACGCGCGTTCAAACTTCCATTGAGATGAGACAAGTTGCAGAACCATATATCAGACGCCGTGCAATCAGGCATCTAGAGAAAAAAAGAGTGGTGATTTTTGCAGCTGGTACAGGTAATCCATACTTTTCGACGGATACCACTGCCGCACTGCGCGCTGCTGAAATTGAAGCTGATGTCATCTTGATGGCGAAGAATAATGTGGATGGCGTTTACAATGCAGATCCGGTTAAGGACAAAAATGCAGTGAAGTATGATGAACTTTCCTATCTTGATGTGATTAAAGAAGGATTGGAAGTAATGGATTCGACTGCGTCCTCATTATGCATGGACAATGATATACCATTGATTGTCTTCTCGATTATGGAAAAAGGTAATATTAAACGAGCCGTTCTAGGCGAAACGCTTGGAACTATTGTAAGGGGGAAATAAAAGATGCCGAAACAAGTTATTTCGAATGCGAAAACGAAAATGGAAAAAGCCATTGGAGCGTACACACGTGAATTAGCCAGCATCCGTGCCGGAAGGGCAAATGCCTCATTGCTTGATAGAATCTCGATTGATTATTATGGTTCGCCGACACCAGTTAATCAGGTGGCTGGTATTTCTGTCCCGGAAGCAAGACTTTTGGTCATTCAACCATATGATAAGACAGTATTAGGTGAAATTGAAAAGGCGATTTTGAAATCGGATTTAGGCTTAAATCCTTCTAATGATGGATCGATCATCAGGATAGCCATCCCGGCTTTAACTGAAGAACGCAGAAAAGAGCTTGTGAAAGTTGTCAAAAAAGAAGCGGAAGAAGCAAAAATAGCTGTCCGTAATGTGCGTCGCGATGCTAATGATGATTTGAAAAAGCTTGAAAAAAATGGTGAAATCACTGAAGATGATTTACGTGGCTATGCTGATGACATCCAAAAGATGACAGATGGCAATATCACGAAAATCGATGAGATTACAAAAGATAAAGAAAAAGAAATTTTGGAAGTATAATTTCCATTTAAGAATTTTTTAAATAAGAGGGCCGAATCCATACAGGGTCATGTCTTGGTTCTAACATATAGGTGTGCTTAAAAGAGAAAACTGTTATAATAAGGTTTCTCCGATAATGATTACTCCTTGAGTTAGTATGTTGCATGCAAACGTTGGAGGTGGTCCTTTTTTTGCATTTTTCATTGTAATCATAACCGGTTTTAGAATAAAAGAAGTAATGATTTCTCCCTTTCTAGCTTCTAATGAAGAAATAATTTTCATAATAATAATATGAGAACGAGTTTTTTTTTGATATTATAATATAGATTCTTTTTAAGCGGCAGAAAGCTTGATATACATAGTGCACGAAAACTTTGCCTTTGTAGAGAGATAAGTACAACCTGATGGGGGACTAACATATGTATTCACTTTGGAAGCGTTTCGTTAATAAAGATGCTTCTTCCGATGTAACAAATAGGATTCAGCATATTAAACAGTTTGATGTTCCTCAGCATATCGCCATCATAATGGATGGAAACGGCCGTTGGGCCAAAAAGCGTGCATTGCCACGTGTGGCGGGTCATCATGAAGGAATGAAAACCGTTCGTAAAATTACGAAAGTTGCCAATAAATTAGGGGTCAAAACTTTGACAGTCTATGCGTTTTCCACTGAAAACTGGAAACGTCCGAAAAGTGAAGTCGACTTTTTGATGAAGCTTCCCCAGGAATTTCTTGGGACATTTTTACCTGAGCTCATTTCCGAAAATGTAAGAGTTGAAACGATCGGGGACATATCACTCATTCCTGCACATACTCAAAATGCCGTTAAACGGGCAATGGAAGATACGAAGGATAATGATGGGATGATTCTGAATTTTGCCCTTAACTATGGAAGCCGTGGGGAGATTGTATCTGCAGTGAATAGCATCATTCAAGATGCTAAGAATGGTATAGTAAAGGAAAATGTAACTGAGGAAATGCTATCCAGTTATCTGATGACCAAACATTTGTCGGATCCGGATTTACTGATCCGTACAAGCGGTGAAATCCGTTTGAGTAATTTCATGCTTTGGCAGGCGGCTTATACTGAGCTTTGGTTTACAGAGGTGCTATGGCCGGATTTTAGTGAAGAGCATTTATTGCAGGCAGTTGAGGAGTATCAAAAACGTTCACGAAGATTCGGTGGCGTTTAATGTAGAAGGCGAGGAAAATGGAATAATGAAACAACGAATTATTACGGCGGTCGTAGTTGCCGCTATCTTCATTCCACTAGTCATTTTAGGGGGCATTCCCTTTTTACTGACGGTTTATCTGTTGGGGTCCATTGGTTTGTATGAACTGATGAAAATGAAAAATTTACGTGTACTATCTTTTGAAGCATTTCTTTCTCACATATTATTGTGGGTACTTTTATTGCCTAATGAACATACCGCTTTTTTAGCGGAAATAAATTACGATAAAGTGCAAGTCTTCTTAATCGGGGTATTGCTGCTATTACTTTATACAGTCGTTTCAAAAAACCGTTTTACTTTTGATGATGCAGGATTTTTAGTGATTTCGGTCCTATACCTGGGAATGGGTTTCTACTACCTATTCGAAACACGTGACTCTTTAGGGTTGGGTCTTATCTATATCTTGCTTACATTATTTACGATCTGGGCAACCGATTCCGGAGCATACTTCATAGGTAAATCACTTGGTAAAAGAAAGCTATGGCCAGAAATAAGTCCAAACAAGACGGTTGAAGGATTTATCGGCGGGTTATGTTCCGCGATGGTAGTGGGTGTGCTATTTTACGCCTTCTCCAGTCTTGACTACACATTATTACAATTATTATTGATTTCATTGATCATTGGGGTATTCGGCCAATTGGGCGACCTCGTCCAATCGGCGTATAAACGTCATTATGGGGTTAAGGATTCCGGGAAGCTTCTCCCGGGACACGGTGGAATTTTGGACAGGCTTGATAGCGTGATATTCATTTTACCGATTTTGCATTTATTGCATGTTTTATAATATAAATATAGGCAAGTGTTTAATGAATTAGGAGATGAGCAATTTGAAAAATATCAGCCTTTTGGGCGCGACAGGTTCGATTGGTCAACAAACAGCGGATGTGGTAAGGTCCCATCCCGATCAATTCAAGATAGTGGCGCTTTCTGCTGGAAAGAATATAGAATTGGTCAGGGCCTATATACAAGAGTTTGAACCGAAACTAGTTTCAGTCCAGACTGAAGAAGATTATCATGTTTTGAAAAGTGAATTCTTCAGCCGCAAGGATATCGAGTTCATGTATGGCGATGAGGGATTGACTGCTGTTGCTGTGTTTGATCAAGCGACGATATTGGTCAATGCCGTCATCGGAAGCGTGGGCCTTTATCCGACACTTCAAGCAATAAAGGCTAAAAAGGATATTGCTATCGCCAACAAGGAAACTTTGGTAACGGCAGGTCATTTGGTTATAAGTGAAGCTAAAAAGGCGGGGGTTAGATTGCTGCCGGTTGATAGTGAGCATTCCGCTATTTTTCAGGCATTGCAGGGTGAAAGGGAAAAAAATATAGAACGTCTTGTCATCACTGCTTCAGGAGGCAGTTTTCGCGATCGGACCAGGGAAGAATTGAAGGGTGTAACGGTGGAAGAGGCGCTGAACCATCCGAACTGGTCAATGGGAGCGAAAATCACGATCGATTCAGCTTCAATGATGAATAAGGGTTTGGAAGTGATTGAGGCCCACTGGCTATTCGATCTTCCATACGATAAAATTGATGTATTGCTACATAAGGAGAGCGTCATCCATTCCATGGTTGAGTTTCATGACTCCAGCGTGATAGCGCAACTGGGTTCACCGGATATGCGAGTGCCGATACAATATGCACTTACTTATCCAGACCGTATGCCGCTAGAAGGGCGTAAACGCCTGAACCTTGCTGAAGCGGGCAAACTGCATTTTAGCGATATGGATTTCAACAGATATCCTTGTTTGCAATTCGCCTATAAAGCGGGTAAAATGGGCGGAACGATGACTACCGTATTGAATGCCGCCAATGAAGCGGCAGTTTCTGCGTTCTTATCTGGAAAGGTATCCTTCCTTGAAATTGAAACGTTAATTGAAAAAGCGCTGAATCAGCATTCTGTCATAGCCCTTCCTGATTTAGAAACGATTCAGGAAGTGGATAATATGACTAGGCAGTTTATAGAATCTTTAGTGAAAGATAGGTGACCGGAACATGCAGACTTTAGAAACGATTATAGCGTTCATCATCATTTTTGGCGCTCTTGTATTTTTCCATGAGCTTGGACACTTAGTATTCGCAAAGCGTGCCGGAATTTTATGCCGTGAGTTCGCAATAGGTTTCGGGCCAAAAGTATTCACATATAAAAAGAAGGAAACCGTTTATACCATTCGATTGCTTCCATTGGGCGGATATGTGCGTATGGCTGGTGAAGACGCAGAAAATATCGAATTGAAGCCCGGCTATCGAGTAGGATTAATGTTTGATAATGAAGAGAATGTTACAAAAATCATTTTGAACAACAAAGATAAATATCCTGATATTCGTATTGTGGAAGTTGAAGTGATCGACCTTGATCATAAACTTATCCTTACTGGTTATGAAGAGGGCGAGGAAGCTACATTAAAAACGTTTACCATTCATAAAGAAGCGGTAATCGTTGAAAATGGTGTGGAGAACCAGATTGCTCCATTTGACCGGCAATTTGCCTCAAAGTCGCTTGGGCATCGTTTTCTTACGATTATAGCTGGTCCGGCAATGAACTTCGTTTTGGCTTTTGTCATTTTTGTGTTGATCGGCTTGTTTCAAGGAGTCGTGGTGGATGAAGCGAAACTTGGTGAGTTGACTCCAGATGGTTCGGCTGTAAATGCCGGTTTAAAATCTGGGGATGTCATTCAATCCATAGAAGGGACGGAAGTGTCTTCTTGGGGGGATGTTCAGGAAAGCATTCAAAAGAACCCCGGACAAGAGATCGAGTTTGTCGTTGACAGGGACGGGAAAACATTAGAAGTGCCGGTTGTTCCACAAGAAGTGGAGAGGGAAGGTAAGAAAATCGGGATTATCGGTGTTTACCCTCCAGTTGAAAAAGCACCGATTAAAGCCATACAATATGGTTTTACAGAAACGTATTTTTGGACAAAACAAATCTTCATCATCCTTGGTGACCTCGTAACGGGTGGATTTACGATTGACAGTCTATCCGGTCCTGTAGGAATATATAAATCAACTGAAGAAGTAGCGAAACAAGGTTTATTTACTTTAATGAAATGGGCAGGGCTGCTCAGCATTAACCTGGGAATCATGAACCTGCTGCCGCTACCGGCATTGGATGGAGGAAGATTGTTATTCTTTGTGGTCGAATTCTTAAGAGGGAAACCGATCGATCGCCAAAAAGAAGGAATGGTTCACTTCATCGGCTTTGCATTGCTGATGTTATTGATGATTGTCGTTACATGGAATGACATTCAGCGATTCTTCTTATAAGACATGTTTGGGTAAGTAAACAGGCCAGCAGATTTTTCTGTTGGCTGTTTCTTTTCTGAAGAAAGAAAGTCATTTCCTAGTTTTTTAACGGTTTTGGGGAAATAGTTTGTTTTCTAGGGAAATCGTAAGTATAATCGAGAATGAGTATATTAAATTAGCTTTTCTGAATAACGCAGAAAGTCTTTTTTGTATGATATGACCGTAATCATGCTGCGGTATGAATCTTACCGTAGAAGAGTTAAATTAAAAGGAAATATTGAAGAGGTGCAGATATGAAACAAAGTATGACGTTGATCCCTACATTGAGAGAAGTGCCTGCGGATGCTGAAATCAAAAGTCATCAGCTTCTATTACGTGCAGGATTTATGAGACAAAACTCCAGCGGGGTTTATAGTTTTATGCCGCTTGGAAAAAGGGTGCTTCAAAAGGTTGAAGCGATCGTTCGGGAAGAGATGGAGAATGCTGGCGCAGTAGAACTATTGATGCCGGCTCTACAACAAGCCGAATTCTGGCAGGAATCTGGACGCTGGTACACCTATGGTCCAGAGTTGATGCGCCTTAGGGACCGCAACAACCGTGAATTTGCGCTTGGTGCCACACATGAAGAAGTGATTACCAGCTTAGTTCGTGATGAAGTGAAATCCTACAAGCGTCTTCCTTTAACGGTTTACCAAATCCAAACCAAATTCCGTGATGAAAAAAGACCACGTTTCGGATTGTTGCGTGGACGTGAGTTCATCATGAAGGATGCTTATTCCTTCCATGCCAATCAAGAAAGTTTGGATGCTGTTTATAAAAATTTATATGCGGCATATTCAAATATATTTAGCCGTTGTGGGTTGGACTTCCGTGCCGTCATTGCCGATTCGGGGGCGATGGGCGGAAAGGATACACATGAATTCATGGTCCTATCTGAAATAGGGGAAGATACCATTGCCTATTCTGATACTTCCGATTATGCAGCAAATATTGAAATGGCACCGGTGAGTGTAATATATGAAAAAAGCTCCGAAGCACAAATCGCACTTGAAAAAATTCATACACCTGGTCAAAAATCGATTGAAGAAGTGGCTTCATTCTTAAATACCGAAGCAGAGAAACTGATCAAATCGTTATTGTTCAAAGTGGATGAAAAGTATGTGCTTGTATTGGTACGAGGAGATCATGAAGTCAATGATATCAAGCTGAAGAATTTCTATAACGCTTCAATCGTTGAATTGGTCGATCCAAATGAGACGAAAGAAGTCCTAGGATGTACAATTGGATCTCTTGGACCAATCAATGTCACTTCTGAAGTGGAAGTGATTGCCGATGTTGCCGTCGAAGCAATGGTTAATGGTATCTGTGGTGCAAATGATGAAGACCATCATTATGTGAACGTAAATCCCGATCGTGATTTTAACGTGGCTAATTATATAGATCTTCGTTTCATTCAAGAGGGTGACCCATCACCGGACGGAAACGGAAAAATTAAATTTGCCAAAGGGATTGAGGTTGGCCATGTATTCAAACTGGGAACTAAATATTCGGAAGCTATGAATGCGACATTCCTGGATGAGAATGGACGGTCGCAGCCTATGATCATGGGCTGTTATGGTATTGGTGTTTCCCGTACACTTGCAGCTGTAGCTGAACAATTCAACGATGAAAAAGGATTGGTCTGGCCATCGAATTTAGCGCCATACCAAGTTCATTTGATTCCAATCAATATGAAGGATGAGGCTCAGGCTGCGCTGGCAGAAGATTTATATAATGACCTAAAGGCACAAGGCATGGATGTTCTTATGGATGATCGTCAAGAACGTGCTGGCGTAAAATTTGCTGACTCTGACCTGATCGGTCTTCCTGTAAGGGTGACGGTCGGTAAAAAGGCATCCGAGGGTATCGTCGAAGTGAAAATCCGTAAAACGGGTGAGGTTCTTGAAATTGAAAGATCTGAACTAACTCAAAAACTTCACGAAATACTAGGATAAATTATAAATTTAAAAATAGGTAGGCATCATTCAATTGGATGATGCCTTTCCTTTTCATGGATTTAGATACTAGTGAAACATTCGTGATATGTTATAATAGCCTCTGATATCGTAGTGAAAATGAAAGTGAATAATATCTTGAGAGATAGTAGATAGGGGAGAGAGGAAATGGATCAAAATCCAAATAGCGGTAGAGAGAGATTTCAACTCTTGCTCCAGCAAATGGACTTGACTGAGGATGCCTTTGTGAATTATTTCATAGGTGCCGAAATTGATAAACTCTCAATCGAGAGGGAATCCAAAACATGGCATTTTGCCTTTAATATACCTGCATTAATTCCTTGCAGTGTTCATACAAGACTTGCTACTCATTTAGCAAGTACGTTTTCCCATATTGCGAAGGTCACATTCAACTTGAATGTGGCCAACCCGCAAGTGACGGAACAATTGGTAAAAGAGTATTGGAAAAACTGCATTGGCGAGCTTGAGGGAATGTCTCCAGCACTGTTATCACTTCTGAATGAACAAGAGCCCACAGTGAATGGATATAAACTTATTGTAAGCGCACGGAATGATACGGAGGCTGTCCAGTTAAAACGAAAATATTCCGGCATCATTTCTAATATCTACCAAACATTCGGTTTTCCCCCGCTGACTCTGGAAGCGGAAGTGAAAGAGACGGTTTCGAATCCTGATTACCAGAAGTTTCTAGAAGAGAAACAAAAGGAAGACGCGGAAAAGGGACTTGCTGCCCTAGTGGAAATGCAGAAGAAAGAATCGGAAAAAGGCGGCGACGATGGCGCTTACGAAGGACCGGTTAAAATTGGCTATACGATTAAAGAAGATGCGGATTTCCGCAGAATCGAACAGATTATCGATGAAGAGCGCAGGATTGCTATCGAAGGCTTCGTGTTTGATGCAGAAGTGCGTGAGTTACGCAGCGGACGGAGCCTGTTGACATTTAAAGTCACCGATTATACAAGCTCGATATTGGTCAAAATGTTTTCGCGTGATAAAGAGGATGCGGCCATACTTGCCAGAGTGAAAAAAGGGATGTGGATACGTGCCCAAGGCAGTATCCAAAATGATACATTCGTACGTGACCTGGTAATGATCGCAAATGATATAAATGAAATTTCTAAACAAGGACGGCAGGATAAGGCACCTGAAGGAGAAAAGCGTGTAGAACTGCATATGCATACCCCGATGAGCCAGATGGATGCAGTGACACCTACTTCTGCGTTAGTTGCCCAGGCTGCCAAGTGGGGGCATAAGGCTGTTGCCATTACAGATCATGCAGGTGCACAATCATTTCCTGAAGCTTATAGTGCCGGGAAAAAGAATGGTATCAAAATCCTTTATGGCGTCGAAGTGAACCTTGTGAATGATGGGGTGCCCATTGTTTATAATGAGGCGCATATTCCTTTGGCAGATGCCACCTACGTTGTGTTTGACGTTGAGACGACAGGCCTGTCTGCCGTATATGATACGATCATTGAATTTGCTGCAGTGAAAATTCGTGACGGTGACATCATTGATCGATTCGAGTCATTTGCAAATCCGCATCACCCATTATCCAATACGACGATAGACTTGACTGGAATCACTGATGATCTTGTAGAAAATGCTCCAGAAGTCTCGGAAGTACTTGAAAAGTTCAAGAACTGGGCAGGCGATGCGATCCTGGTTGCCCACAACGCAGCCTTCGATATGGGCTTTTTGAATATAGGTTATAAAAACATGGGTTATCCTAAAGCTTCCAATCCTGTTCTTGATACATTGGAACTTGCCCGGTTCTTATATCCGGAGTTTAAAAATCACCGGTTGAATACATTATGTAAAAAGTTCGATATTGATTTGACCCAGCATCATAGGGCCATTTATGATGCCGAAGCTACAGGTTACCTTATGCTGAAGATGCTGAAGGATGCAATGGAAAAAGAGATTACCCATCATGATCAGCTTAATGACAATATGGGTAAAGGAAATGCTTATCAGCGTTCCCGGCCGTCCCATTGTACGTTGATCGCGCAAACACAGGCAGGCTTAAAAAACCTTTTCAAATTAGTTTCGATATCTCACATCGATTATTATTATCGTGTGCCCCGGATACCGCGCTCACAACTTAAAAAGTATCGTGAAGGAATTTTGGTAGGGTCGGGATGCGATAAAGGGGAAGTTTTTGAAGGGATGATGCAGAAGGGTTTTGAGGAAGTCGTCGATATCGCCGAATTCTACGATTATCTTGAAATCCATCCGAAGGAAGTGTATCAACATTTGATTGAGCTTGAATATGTCCGGGATGATAAATCGTTAGAAACAATCATCTCCAATATCGTCAAGCTTGGTGAAAAATTGGATAAACCTGTCGTAGCCACGGGAAATGTGCATTATTTGGATCCGAATGATAAAATTTACCGGAAAATCCTTGTAAATTCACAAGGTGGAGCAAATCCGCTGAATCGTCATAAGCTGCCTGACGTACATTTTCGGACTACGGATGAAATGCTACGGGAATTTTCCTTCCTTGGTTCTGAGAAAGCCAAAGAGGTCGTGGTAACTAATACGAATAAAATCGCTGATATGATTGAAGAAATCAAGCCAATCAAGGACGAGCTATATACACCTAAAATCGAAGGTGCCGAAGAAGAGATGCGTGAGATGAGCTATGGCATGGCAAGGAAGATTTATGGAGAGAACCTGCCGGAAATCGTGGAAGCCCGTCTTGAGAAAGAATTGAAAAGCATCATTGGCCACGGATTTGCCGTTATTTATTTAATTTCTCACAAACTAGTAAAAAAATCATTGAATGATGGTTATCTAGTTGGCTCAAGGGGATCGGTTGGATCATCTTTCGTTGCCACGATGACTGAAATAACGGAGGTAAATCCGCTTCCACCGCATTATGTATGTCCGGAGTGCAAGAAATCCGAATTCTTCAATGACGGTTCAGTAGGTTCGGGATTTGACCTGCCAGATAAAGATTGTCCCGATTGTGACATTGCTTATACAAAAGACGGGCATGATATCCCGTTTGAAACCTTCCTTGGATTTAAAGGGGATAAGGTTCCCGATATCGACTTGAACTTCTCGGGTGAATATCAGCCGAAGGCCCATAACTATACGAAAGTTTTATTCGGTGAAGAATATGTCTATCGTGCGGGAACGATTGGCACGGTCGCTGAAAAAACAGCTTATGGGTATGTAAAGGGGTATTCCGCTGATAATAACATCCATATGCGCGGAGCTGAGACTGACCGCCTTGTTGCCGGTTGTACTGGGGTGAAACGGACGACAGGACAGCATCCTGGCGGAATCATCGTTGTTCCGGATTATATGGATATTTATGATTTCACACCTATTCAGTTCCCTGCGGATGACAGGAATTCCGAGTGGAAAACAACTCACTTTGATTTCCATTCCATTCACGATAATATTTTGAAACTCGATATACTTGGACATGATGATCCGACCGTGATCCGGATGCTTCAAGATTTAAGCGGCATCGATCCAAAGACCGTTCCTACCGATGATCCTGAAGTAATGAAAATATTCAGCAGTACCGAATCTTTAGGTGTTACCGAAGAACAGATCATGTGTAAAACGGGTACGCTCGGCATTCCTGAATTTGGAACCCGTTTCGTCCGGCAGATGCTTGAAGATACGAAACCTACAACATTTTCCGAGCTTGTTCAGATCTCAGGGCTTTCTCACGGTACGGATGTATGGCTGAGCAATGCACAGGAGCTGATCCACAACCGGATATGTACACTAAGTGAGGTTATCGGCTGCCGGGATGATATTATGGTCTATCTGATTTATCAAGGACTCGATCCTTCCCTAGCGTTCAAAATTATGGAATCTGTACGTAAAGGGAAAGGGCTCTCGGAGGAATTCGAAGAGGAAATGAGGAAAAATGAGGTGCCGGAATGGTATATCGATTCATGTAAGAAGATTAAATACATGTTCCCGAAAGCCCATGCTGCAGCTTACGTCTTAATGGCTGTCCGGATTGCCTATTTTAAAGTGCATCTGCCTTTATTGTATTATGCAGCCTATTTCACGGTACGTGCCGATGATTTTGAAATCGACGCCATGACACGGGGATCGCAAGCGATCAAATCGAAAATGGAAGAAATTACCGTAAAGGGATTGGATGCATCTACAAAGGAAAAGAATACATTGACGGTTCTTGAACTAGCTTTGGAAATGTGTGAACGCGGCTATGCATTCGCTAAAGTGGATTTATACAAATCCAGTGCTGATCAATTCATAATTGAAGGAACTAATTTGATTCCGCCTTTCAATTCAATACCTGGTCTTGGAACGAACGCGGCAATCAATATCGTCAACGCACGCAAGAATGGTGAATTCCTTTCGAAAGAAGACCTTCAGCAACGGGGGAAGGTTTCGAAGACCATCCTTGAATACCTTGATAAACAAGGATGTCTGGAATCATTGCCTGAACAAAATCAGTTATCTTTATTTTAAAGAGGAAACTGATGGAAAAAAGGAAGAAACAGACATGATATTTGCATAAATATCTTGATTATGGTATATTTTTATTGGAAATACTAAGAGGAACCAATGGCAAGAGTGGGGAAACCCACTCTTTCGTGTTGTATTGACCATTTAATTTTGAATCCGAAACCAAGCGCATACAACGCACGTATGGAGGAAACAAATGAGTAAAAAGGTAACGGAAGTTGTAGAAGAATTAGCATTACCAATTCTTGATGAATTGCAGCTTGAATTAGTCGAAGTGGAGTATGTGAAGGAAGGTAAAAGCTGGTTCCTTCGAGTGTACATTGATAAAGAAACAGGCGTAGATATTGAAGATTGCGGAAATGTGAGTGAAAAACTCAGTGAAAAGCTTGATGAGGTTGATCCGATTCCACAAAATTATTTTCTCGAAGTTTCATCACCCGGAGCTGAAAGGCCTCTGAAAAAAGAGAAGGATTTCCTTAAAGCTATCGGTAAAAATGTTTACATAAAAACATACGAGCCCATTTTAGATGAAAAAGAATTCGAAGGAATCTTAACCAGTTTCGATGGTAAAGAAGTGACACTCGAAGTCAGAATCAAGACAAGAAAGAAAACGATTGTCATACCATTCGAAAAGGTGGCCAAAGCAAGATTGGCGATTACCTTCTCTTAAGTCAAGCAAATCATTAAATATTTAAATATCCGTAAGGGGGATCACCATGGGCAATGAGTTATTGGATGCTCTCTATATTTTAGAAAACGAAAAAGGAATTTCCAGGGAAGTTTTGATCGACGCGATTGAAGCTGCTCTTATATCGGCATATCGCCGTAACTTTAACCAAGCACAAAATGTACGTATCGACTTGAATCTTGGTAAAGGAACTATGCGTGTATTTGCCAGAAAAGACGTTGTTGACGAAGTATTCGATTCACGTCTGGAAATTTCTGTTGAAGAAGCAAGAGCAATTGATCCCAACTATCAGTTAGAGGATATTGTCGAAATGGAAGTAACACCAAAGGATTTCGGCCGTATTGCTGCACAAACTGCCAAACAAGTCGTTACTCAAAGGGTGCGTGAAGCAGAAAGAGGCATCATTTACGCCGAGTTCATTGATCGTGAAGAGGATATCATGACTGGCATCGTTCAACGTCAGGATTCCCGATTCATTTATGTGAGCCTAGGTAAAATCGAAGCTTTGCTCCCGGTTAATGAGCAAATGCCGAATGAACAGTATAAACCTCATGATCGCATTAAAGTTTTCATCACTAAAGTTGAAAAGACTTCCAAGGGCCCGCAAATTTTTGTATCCCGTTCACATCCTGGTCTTTTAAAACGTTTATTCGAAATCGAAGTGCCTGAAATTTTCGATGGAACAGTGGAAATTAAGTCAGTTGCCCGCGAAGCAGGCGACCGTTCAAAAATCTCCGTGCACTCCGATAACGAAGAAGTCGATCCTGTCGGTTCCTGTGTAGGCCAAAAAGGACAACGTGTTCAGGCCATCGTCAATGAATTGAAAGGTGAAAAGATCGATATCGTTAAATGGTCGGAGAATCCGGTCATTTTCGTTGCGAATGCTTTAAGCCCTTCAAAAGTACTTGAAGTCATCGTAAAAGAAGAGGAAAAGGCGACTACCGTAATCGTTCCGGATTATCAACTTTCCCTGGCAATTGGTAAGCGTGGACAAAATGCCCGTTTAGCTGCCAAACTTACTGGCTGGAAAATTGATATCAAGAGTGAAACGGAAGCTCGCGAAGCTGGTATTTATCCAGTGGAAGAACAGGAATTCCTTTTGAGCAGAGATAGTTATGTTAATGAAGAGGAAACAGATTTCGAAGAGGATAATGAGTAATTCAGAGGTGAAAAAAGATGAATAACCGAAAAAAAATCCCGATGCGTAAATGTGTGGCTACAGGCGAAATGAAGCCGAAAAAAGAACTCATTCGCATCGTTCGATCCAAAGAAGGGGAAGTCAGCCTTGATCCGACCGGAAAGAAATCGGGAAGGGGAGCTTATTTGACTCTTGATCGGGATGTTATCGAGCTGGCCAAAAAGAAAAATGTGCTGGCTAATCACCTTAGTACCCAAATCGATTCTTCCCTTTATGAACAATTGCTTGAATTAGTGAATAAGGAGAAAAACTAACACCATGACCCAACAACAACAATGGATGTCTCTATTAGGTTTGGCCAATCGAGCACGCAAGCTAATTTCGGGTGAAGAATTAGTGGTTAAAGAGATTAGAAGCGGTAATGCCAAAGTTGTTATTTTATCCGCGGACGCTTCAAAAAACACTGAAAAAAAAATATCTGATAAGTGCGCATTTTATCAGGTTCCTTTAAAAAGAGTCGAAAGCAGGTCTATGCTCGGCCATGCGATAGGTAAGGATGCTAGAGTTGCCGTCGCAGTTCTGGATGAAGGTTTTGCACAAAAACTCCGAACGCTGCTCGATTAAATTTTACGGGGGTGAACGTATGACAAAATTGCGTGTATATGAATATGCAAAACAAAAGAACGTTTCAAGCAAGGATGTAATAAATAAACTTAAAGAAATGAATATAGAGGTAACAAACCATATGACAGCATTAGACGATTCAACTGTAAATAAATTAAACGATTCAATTAAACCTAAAAACGAAGAAAAAAGCCAAGCTGCTGAACCAAAAGCTAACGCTACGGTTGCGAAGTACGAAGCTGAAGCAGATGAAAAGAGCACAGTCAATAAAGAAAAACTGAAGAAGAAACCACCAGTTAAGCCAGTAGGTACGAAAAAACCAACTGGGCAGTTTAACAGGGGTCGCAATAATAAGAATAAAAATAATAAACAAAGACAACAAGCACCTCAGGCTCCCGTTACAAAACGTAAAGAAAGAGAGCTTCCTGAGAAAATTACGTTTTATGAGTCATTGACGGTTATGGAACTTGGTAAAAAACTTCACCGTGAACCTTCTGAAATCATTAAAAAGCTCTTTATGCTTGGTGTCATGGCTACAATCAACCAAACTTTGGATAAAGATGCAATTGAATTGATTTGTGCGGAATACGGTGTAGTGGCCGAAGAAGAAATTCGTGTTGACCTGACTGACCTTGAGTCACTAGTCACTGAAGACGCTTCTGAAGATTTGATTGAACGTCCGGCTGTCGTGACGATCATGGGGCACGTAGACCATGGTAAAACGACATTGCTTGATTCTATACGCCATACAAAAGTAACAGAAGGCGAAGCAGGCGGGATCACTCAGCATATCGGTGCTTATCAAGTTAAAGTTAACGATAAAAAAATAACATTCCTAGATACACCAGGACATGCTGCGTTTACAACGATGCGTGCCCGCGGTGCACAAGTTACTGATATTACCATCCTGGTCGTAGCGGCCGATGATGGTGTTATGCCTCAAACGGTTGAAGCGATTAACCATGCTAAAGCGGCAGAAGTTCCAATTATCGTTGCTGTTAATAAAATGGATAAAGAAGCTGCTAATCCGGACCGTGTCATGCAAGAATTGACAGAACATGGCTTAGTTTCTGAAGCGTGGGGCGGAGACACAATTTTCGTACCTATTTCAGCCAAAAACGGTGAAGGTATCGATAGCTTGCTTGAAATGATTCTTCTTGTCAGTGAAGTGGAAGAGTATAAAGCGAATCCAACTCGTAAAGCGAATGGTACGGTTATCGAAGCGCGTTTGGATAAAGGTCGCGGATCGGTTGCTACTTTGTTAGTTCAAAACGGAACGTTGAAGGTCGGAGATCCGATTGTTATCGGTAATACATTCGGACGTGTACGTGCTATGCTTAACGATCTTGGACGCCGTGTTAAGGATGCAGGTCCTTCAACACCGGTTGAAATCACTGGATTGAATGAAGTGCCGCAGGCCGGAGATCGTTTCATCGTCTTTGAAGATGAGAAAACGGCCCGTCAAGTTGGGGAAGTGCGTGCGCAGAGACAACTTGCTTCACAACGTAATGAAAAATCCCGTGTAACGCTTGATACATTGTTCGAGCAAATGAAAGAAGGGGAAATTAAAGAATTGAACATCATTCTAAAAGCGGATGTTCAAGGTTCTGCGGAAGCAGTAGCCGCTTCCCTGAATAAAATAGAAGTGGAAGGCGCTAAAGTGAAAATCATACACACTGGCGTCGGTGCAATAACAGAGTCTGATATCATCCTTGCTACAGCTTCCAATGCAATCGTCATCGGATTTAACGTCCGTCCTGACGTGAATGCTAAGCGTGCAGCTGAATCGGAAAATGTTGATGTACGCCTTCACCGCATCATCTATAAAGCGATCGAAGAGATCGAATCGGCTATGAAAGGGATGCTTGACCCTGAATTCGAAGAAAAAATTATTGGTCAGGCCGAAGTTCGTACGACATTCAAAGTATCAAAAGTTGGTACTATCGCCGGTTCATATGTTACAGAAGGAAAAATTACACGTGATAGCGGAATTCGCTTAATTCGTGAAGGTGTCGTCATTTACGAAGGTGAAATTGATGCATTGAAACGTTTTAAAGATGATGTTAAAGAAGTGGCAACGAACTATGAGTGCGGTATTACCATTAAAAATTACAACGACCTTAAAGAAGGCGATGTAATCGAAGCGTATGTAATGGAAGAGATCGAACGTAAATGATCGTTGGCTCCGTCCAATGTGAATGCATCATCCATGACACCCATTCTTTGAAAGAAAAACGGGCCGTGCTTCAGCGTGTCATGACACGGCTTAAACAGAAGTTCAATATTTCTGTAGCCGAGACCGATTTTCAGGATTTATGGCAGCGGACAAAGATTACTATCGTAACCGTAACGTCCTCAAGGAAGGCTACAGAGCGGGAACTTCAAAATGCCCTTAAATTTCTAGATTCTTTTCCGGAACTAGAGCGAACAATAACAGATATAGACTGGCTTTAGGCTATCGAGGTGATATTAATGAGCCTTCGTTCAAATCGTGTTGGCGAACAAATGAAAAAAGAGCTGAGTGAAATTATCGGCCGAAAAATTAAAGATCCAAGAATCGGATTTGTTACCGTGACGGATGTCGCGGTAACAGGCGATTTACAACAGGCAACAGTTTATATTTCCGTTTTGGGTGATCAGGAACAGCGGGAGAAAACCCTTCAAGGCCTAGCAAAGGCCAAAGGATTCATGCGTTCAGAAATTGGGCAAAGAATCCGCCTGCGCAAAACCCCTGAGCTATTTTTTGAATTTGATGAATCGGTCGATTATGGTAATCGTATCGAGTCGTTGATTTCCCAAATCAATTCAGAGGAAAAACCGGCTGAAAAAGACGAAGAATAAGCAAGCAGTAAAAGGAGGCCGACTCAATAAGTGCTTTGCACTTCTTGAAGTCGGTCTCTTTTTTTTGAAAACGAAATATGTAATAAAGCCAAAAACACCTTTCGGAATGGAATCCATTTTGCTACATGATAACGTTTAGGGTGTTTTATAAATGATGAGGTGAAAGCGTGAACGGTATTCTTCCATTATGGAAACCCAAGGGATTGACATCCCATGATTGTGTTTTTAAATTAAGAAAAATTTTAAAGACAAAAAAGGTTGGGCATACAGGCACTTTAGATCCTGATGTAACAGGGGTTTTACCTATTTGTATTGGCAGGGCAACTAAAATCGCTGAATATTTGACAGAAGCCGGTAAAGCGTATGAAGGGGAAGTGACCCTTGGTTTTTCAACGACAACTGAAGACGCTAGCGGTGAAAAAGTGGAAGAGAAAAAGATTGATCAAGTGATTCAGCGTGAGCGGATCCTAGAAGTGTTAGAATCATTGACTGGGAAAATTAAACAGACGCCACCGATGTTTTCAGCCGTAAAGGTAAACGGGAAGAAGTTATATGAATATGCTCGTGCAGGGGTGGAAGTGGAAAGGCCGACAAGGGAGGTATCCATCTACGATATTACCCTACTCGATGATCGTTCTGAATTTAAAGGGGAAACCATTTCTTTTCGTTTTCGCGTCAAGTGCAGCAAAGGAACGTACATTCGGACGCTAGCAGTCATGATGGGTGAAGCACTTGGGTTTCCTGCACATATGTCAGATTTGACCCGTATTGAATCAGCAGGTTTTAAGCAAGAGGACTGTTTTACTTTTGCTGAGGTGGAAGCATTCATGGAAACCGGAAGAACGGATGATTTTCTATTGCCTTTGGAGCGGGGATTATTTCATTTGCCCAAATTTCAGATTAGTGATAAAGTAGCAAAGAAAGTACTTAACGGTGCGGTATTGGAACAAACAGAGGATGTCGTTGTTGAAAAAGGGAAGCCTTTTGTGATGGTTGACACATCCGGTAAGGCCATTGCCATTTATCAAATACATCCGACAAAAGTGGGATTAATTAAACCTGTAAAAGTATTGGCACAAGAATTATAGACCGTTTTACCGTCGGAAAGAGGAGATTGAAAGGTGAAAGTGATCGCAATAGAGCATCCTCATCAATATAAATCGGATGATTTTCCTGAGCTTGTAATGGCGCTTGGATTTTTTGATGGTATACATAAAGGACATCAGATCGTTATTCAAACCGCCAAGCAAAAAGCCGATGAAATGAATCTTAAGTCAGCAGTCATGACATTTGACCCCCATCCTTCTGCAGTACTGGGGAGGAAAACGGAAAATATCCGCTATATCACTCCACTTGAAGATAAGGTGGATATCATAGAGTCGATGGAGATAGATTATTTATTCATTGTCCATTTCAGCAAGGAATTTGCTTCGGTACTGCCGGAACGGTTCGTTGACGAATACATTGCCGGTCTGAATGTCCGTCACGTAGTAGCCGGGTTTGATTATTCATACGGCCGCTATGGTCAAGGGTCGATGGAAGATTTGCCTGTTTACGCACAAGGAAGGTTTTCGCAGACGGTCGTTGCAAAACAGACACTTGAAGATGAGAAGGTTAGCTCGACAAGAATCAGGGAAACTCTCGGTAATGGCAACTTTTCCGACTTTTATCATTTGGCTGGCCGACGCTATTTGACGAAAGGTCATGTCATTCACGGTGAAAAGCGGGGCAGGAAGTTGGGATTCCCCACAGCTAATATTGAAGTAAGCGACGATTATATCTTCCCTGCTGCTGGCGTTTATGCTGTAAGGATCAAAATAAGCGGTAAATGGTATGATGGAGTTTGCAATGTCGGTTACAAACCGACGTTCCACGAAGAAAAACCTAAATATCCAACTGTAGAGGTACATGCCTTGGAGTTCTCGGGAGATATTTATGGCAGCCAGGTTACGGTTGAATGGCATACAAGACTTCGGAGTGAGCAGAAATTTTCCGGACTTGAAGCATTAGTCGCTCAGATAGAAACGGATAAGCAAAATGCAATATCCTATTTTTCAAAGCTGGAAGCATAAAAGGGCACTAGATAGACAGGACTTGCAATTTTAATGAAAAACGTGTATTCTATTGTATGTATGAAAATAACCATTGCTTGGCTAGTCGAGACTCCGACGCTGGCTCGGTAATAGGTGATTTTACAGAATTTTAGGAGGAATAATAACATGGCAATTACACAAGTACGCAAAAACGAACTTATCGTTGAGTTCAGAACTCACGATACTGACACTGGGTCTCCAGAAGTTCAAATCGCAGTATTAACAGAAGAAATCAACAACTTGAACGGTCACTTACGCACACATAAAAAAGACCACCATTCACGTCGCGGTCTTCTTAAAATGGTAGGTAAACGTCGTAATCTTTTAACTTACCTACGTAACAAAGACGTTACTCGTTACCGTACACTAATTAACAAATTAGGTCTACGTAGATAATTTTTTCAGGAAGGCGGGAAATTTCCCGCTTTTTTGATGTTAATCAAATGATTTGGACGTGTTCTACTTAAAGGCTGAGCCTTCGTCCTTGGGACTCGGCAGGTGCCGGGTCCTTTTCCATTTATAGATGATTAGGATATACATAATCAAATGAATGAAATTTTTATTCATTTTACTGTTAATGCTTGTTTTTTTCGTGCATAATAGGAATAGTTTGGTTTTAACTCGAGTTCAGTTACTTTCACATATAAATGATTTAATCCAATACAGGTTTAGGTAAACTAAGCCTCTAAGTGAAGATTCAGAGAGGGGTTTAATAAATGGGACAGGAAAAACATACGTATTCATTTGACTGGGCCGGCCGTAATGTAACGGTAGAGATAGGGCAATTGGCCAAACAAGCGAACGGGGCAGTTTTAGTCCGTTATGGAGAAACTGCTGTATTAAGTACAGCAACAGCTTCGAAGGAACCGAGAAATGTCGACTTTTTCCCTTTGACGGTTAACTACGAAGAAAGACTTTATGCAGTCGGTAAAATTCCAGGGGGCTTCATCAAACGTGAAGGCCGACCGAGTGAAAGGGCAATTCTTGCAAGCCGTTTAATTGATCGTCCAATACGCCCGTTATTCGCTGATGGCTTCAGGAACGATGTTCAGATCATCAGCATGGTCATGAGTGTCGATCAAGATTGCTCTACGGAAATGGCAGCGATGCTTGGTTCATCCCTTGCACTTTCAGTTTCCGACATTCCGTTCGAAGGTCCAATTGCCGGAGTTGTAGTAGGAAGAATCAATAATGAATTCATGATTAACCCTACAGTTGACCAACTTGCAAAAAGTGACATCAATTTGACGGTTGCAGGTACTAAAGATGCTATCAACATGGTTGAAGCAGGCGCAAATGAAGTACCAGAGGAAACCATGCTTGAAGCAATCATGTTTGGACATGATGAAATCAAGAAGATCATTGCATTCCAAGAGAAAATCGTTGCTGAAATCGGCAAGGAAAAAATGCAAATCGCTTTATATCAAGTGGATGCAGAACTGGAAGCAGAAGTGAAGGGTCTATGTGAAGCAGACTTGAACAAAGCTGTACAAGTTCAGGAAAAACATGCTCGTGAAGACGCGATTAAAGAAGTGAAAGATCGTGTGTTGGCTCATTATGAAGAAGAAACTGATGAAGCTAAATTAAAACAAATCAAAGAAATCCTTAATAAATTGGTGAAATCCGAAGTCCGTCGTTTAATTACGGAAGAAAAAGTGCGTCCGGATGGCCGTAATCCTGACGAAATCAGACCATTATCATCGGAAGTTACGATTCTGCCTCGTACACATGGTTCTGGATTGTTCACACGCGGACAAACCCAAGCGCTATCGATCTGTACATTAGGTGCACTTGGTGATGTGCAGATTCTGGACGGGCTTGGAACCGAAGAGTCGAAACGTTTTATGCACCACTATAACTTCCCACATTTCAGTGTTGGTGAAACTGGTCCTATCCGTGGGGCAGGGCGCCGCGAAATTGGTCATGGTGCACTTGGTGAAAGAGCATTGGAGCCGGTCATTCCAAACGATAAGGATTTCCCTTATACAATCAGACTAGTGTCGGAAGTTCTTGAATCGAACGGTTCAACATCACAAGCAAGTATCTGTGCAAGCACTTTGGCAATGATGGATGCTGGTGTTCCATTGAAAGCTCCAGTTGCCGGTATTGCAATGGGACTTGTCAAAACAGGTGAGCATTATACAATCTTAACGGATATTCAAGGTATGGAAGATCATCTAGGAGATATGGACTTTAAAGTCGCAGGGACTTCAAAAGGTGTAACTGCCCTACAAATGGATATTAAGATTGAGGGACTTTCAAGAGAAATCCTTGAAGAAGCTTTACTTCAAGCCAAACATGGCCGGATGCATATTTTGGAATCAATGATGTCAACGATCAATCAACCGCGTGAGCAGTTATCCAAATATGCCCCAAAAATCGTTACAATGTCTATAAATCCGGATAAGATCCGTGATGTCATTGGACCGAGCGGAAAACATATCAATAAAATCATTGAAGAAACTGGCGTGAAAATCGACATCGAACAAGATGGAACGGTATTCATATCTTCTACAGATGAACCAATGATTCAAAAAGCGAAGAAAATCATCGAGGATATCGTACGTGAAGTCGTTGTGGGCGAACTATACTTAGGTAAAGTTAAACGTATCGAAAAGTTCGGTGCATTCGTTGAAATCTTCAATGGTAAAGACGGTTTGGTACATATTTCTGAACTGGCTGAAGAAAGAGTCGGAAAAGTGGAAGATGTCGTTTCACTTGGCGATGAATTATTGGTTAAAGTAACTGAGATTGATAAGCAAGGAAGGGTAAACCTTTCCCGTAAAGCGGTCCTGAAAGAGCAAAAAGAGGCAGCTAACCCTTCTCAATCGTAATAGAAATGAAAATCCGGCATGCGATTCCTTGTGAATCTGCATGCTTTTTTTGTTTAAAAGTATTGGGATAAGCATAGTTGTAATGGCATTAAAAGTATGTCATGTTCTACCTTGTCCGTTTTCTTCATACATTTTGGTATGAAGGGGGCGTAAAAAATGAATAATAAATGGAAGCAGATAGTTGCGATAAGTGCCATTGCAGGTATATCATGGTTATTAGTGCAAAATCCATATACACAAATTTATTTGACCCAATTAACAGATCATTCAGTTGCTTCAATGAAGCAAGAAGATGAGCTTCTTTTACAAATAAAAGAATCAACAAAAAAATATGAGATTGCACCACAGGATGCACGAATAGATTCGGTTTGGAAAACCGTTCCTGCATATAATGGACTTAAGGTAAATATTGATGATTCGTATAAAGCCATGAAGAAGGTAGGTGTGTTCGATAAGGATAAGCTGGTATTTCAGCAGGTCCCTGCAAAGATACATATAGAGGATTTGGATCCTGCTCCGATTTACCGGGCCCATCCCGAAAAGCCAGTGGTTTCATTTTTAATCAATGTGGCCTGGGGGAATGAATACTTACAAGATATGTTGGCTGTGTTAAAAAAGAATAATGTCAAAGCCACTTTTTTCCTTGAAGGTAATTGGACCAAAAAAAATCCAGATTTGGCCAAGATGATCGTGGGTGGTGGGCATGAAATTGGCAATCATTCTTATTCGCATCCCGATATGAAAAACATATCCGCCCAAGCTACACGTGAGGAAATTCGAAAAACGAACGAAGTCATTGAAGCGGTGACAGGTTTGAAAATGAAATGGTTCGCACCACCAAGTGGAAGCTATCGGGATGAAACGGTGAAAATCGCGGATTCTTTCGGTATGGAGACTGTCATGTGGAGTGTGGATACGATCGACTGGCAAAAACCAAGCCCTGAAGTCCTTCAACAACGAGTGCTTTCTAAGGTACACCCAGGAGCATTTATTTTAATGCATCCGACGGAATCTACTGCAAAATCATTGGAAACGTTAATAATTGAAATAAAAAAGAAAGACTTAGATGTTGTTACCGTTTCGGAAGCAGTAGATGAAGAGCGATCGAATCCATGATGTATTGGTTAAACGATAGCAGCATAGAATGATTGGGAGGAATGTTAGTTGATTAAGAAATACACGTGTCAAAATGGAGTTAGAATTGTATTGGAAAATATTCCAACTGTACGCTCAGCAGCAATTGGAGTATGGATCAAAACCGGTTCACGAAATGAAACACCTGAATTGAATGGGGTTTCACATTTCCTGGAGCATATGTTCTTCAAAGGGACAACTACAAGAAATGCGCGTGAAATTGCCGAGTCGTTCGATAGTATTGGCGGACAGGTGAATGCATTCACATCAAAAGAATATACCTGCTATTATGCTAAAGTAATGGATAACCATGCAAGCTATGCGCTTGAAATCCTTGCTGATATGTTCTTCAATTCAACTTTTGACGGGGAAGAATTGAAAAAAGAAAAAAATGTGGTCTACGAAGAAATCAAAATGTACGAAGACACACCGGATGACATTGTTCATGATCTCTTAAGCAAGGCAGTATATGAAAATCATCCTCTTGGCTATCCTATACTAGGAACGGAAAATACGCTTGAAACATTCAATAGTGATACATTAAAAAAATACGTCCATGACATGTATACACCTGATAAAGTGGTGGTATCCATTGCCGGGAATGTGGATGAAAAATTGATTCAAGAAGTCGAAAGCTACTTTGGTTCGTATCAAGGAGGAGAAGACCGACTTGAATTGGTCAAACCTTCCTTCCATGAAAATAGGATCACCCGTAAAAAAGATACGGAACAAGCCCACTTATGCCTTGGTTACAAAGGGTTGGAAATCGGTAATGATAAAACATACAGCTTAATCACCTTGAATAATATTCTTGGAGGAAGCATGAGTAGCCGCCTATTCCAGGACGTGAGGGAACAACGCGGCCTTGCCTATTCCGTTTACTCCTATCATTCCAGCTATCAAGATAGCGGTATGGTGACAGTATATGGGGGGACAGGCACAAATCAACTTGACAGCTTGTATGAAACCATTCAGGAAACACTGGATACCTTAAAAAGAGATGGTATTACGGAAAAGGAATTACGAAATAGTAAAGAGCAACTTAAAGGAAGCTTGATGCTCAGCCTTGAGAGCACGAATAGCCGCATGAGCCGAAACGGAAAAAATGAGCTTATGTTGGGTGAGCACCGTTCCCTTGATGATATCATTATCAAAATTGACGAGGTTACAGAGGATACTGTCAATGAACTGGCAAACCAGATCTTTACGGAACATTCCTTGTCATTAGTGAGCCCGCTGGAAAACTGGGACAAATAAAAACAAACAAGTCTGCACCTTCCTTATATGGGGGGGCAGGCTTTTTTTTATTAAATGCCTTTGAAAATGGAGGGATCCAGTGTAATGGACAAATATTTCGATAAATGCATTCTAAGTTTACCTTTTTCGGATATAGATTGAATAGAAGGTGAAAAAGGGGGAACCACAATTGAGATTGAGTGAACTTAGCGGTAAGGAAATAGTCGATGTGAATAGAGCGCAACGATTAGGAATCCTTGGTCAGACGGATTTGGAAATAGATGAAACTGGACAAATTACCACGTTGATCATCCCTTCTGTCAAATGGTTCGGCCTCTTAAGGAATGGCAGTGAAATAAGAGTGCCATGGGAACATATAAAAAAAGTCGGTACGGATATGGTCATCATTGATTTTCAGGAAGGACTACTTAAAGATGGAGAGCATATGGACGGGTAAAAACGCTCGTACCATACTCCTAGGGTTATCTGGAAATGGTCTTTCGAAACGCCTCAGCTGTCAATAGCTAAGGCGTTTTTTCTTTTCTTATCACCGTTTTTTAAGTGAAAACATAAGATGGCAAGGTAACTAGAGAATGTAGCAAAAACCGAATTGCTTCTTGAGGAAATTTATCATGAAGAGAGGAATGTTTAGGATCTTTTATATAAAGAAGGTGACAGTTTTAATGCTCACAGGCATGCAAATCGCTGTAATTGGTGGAGATGCGCGTCAGCTTGAAGTTGTCCGTAAATTGACGGAGCTTGATGCGAAGCTATTATTGGTAGGTTTTGAACAGCTCGACCATGCTTTTACCGGAGCGGTTAAGGAAAAAATGGAAGATATAAATTTCAAGGAAATAGATTCAGTTATTTTACCTGTCCGGGGCACGGATTCAGATGGGAAAGTGGAGACTATCTTTTCCAGTGAAGAGGTTGTTTTGACTGAAGAAATGATAAAAAATACCCCGGCACATTGCACTTTTTATGCAGGAATCAGTAACGATTACCTCAATGGGATATTTAAGAAAGCGGATCGCAAACTCGTTCTATTGTTCGAACGTGATGATGTGGCTATTTATAATTCGATTCCCACTGTAGAGGGTGCGATCATGATGGCCATTCAACATACGGATTTTACTATCCATGGTTCGAATGTAGCCGTTCTCGGACTGGGAAGGGTCGGTATGAGTGTAGCCCGGTCATTCCAGGCCCTTGGAGCAAAAGTAAAGGTGGGGGCAAGAAAAAGCGAGGATATTGCAAGGATTAGTGAAATGGCATTAACCCCTTTTCATTTAAATGATCTTGCTTCAGAAATGAAAAATGTTGATATATGCATCAATACGATTCCTTTTCCGATAATTACCGCAAAAGTCATAGCTAATATGCCAGTTCATACATTAATCATCGACCTTGCTTCAAAACCGGGGGGGACGGATTTTCGTTACGCTGAAAAAAGGGGAATTAAAGCGCTGTTGGCACCGAGCCTACCGGGTATAGTTGCCCCGAAAACAGCTGGTCAGATATTAGCGAATGCACTGGGGTTATTGATTCAAGACGAGTGCTTGATAAGGAAGGGGAAAAAACTATGAGTCTCCAAGGGAAAAGGATTGGTTTCGGATTAACAGGATCACATTGCACTTATGATGAAGTGTTTCCGGAAATAGAAAAACTTGTAAATGAAGGGGCGGAAGTCATTCCAATCGTAACATCGACTGTACAGAACACGGAAACCCGTTTTGGAAAGGGCGAGGACTGGGTCGAAAGAATTGAAAAATTGACGGGGAATCATGTCGTTGATACAATCGTCAAAGCGGAGCCATTAGGACCTAAATTGCCACTGGATTGTATGGTGATCGCTCCTTTAACGGGGAACTCAATGAGTAAAATGGCAAATGCACTTACCGATTCGCCTGTACTTATGGCTGCAAAAGCGACGATGAGAAATCACCGTCCAGTCGTGGTCGCGATATCAACAAATGATGCACTTGGGTTAAATGGTGTCAATCTAATGAGGCTGATGGCTGCAAAAGATATTTTATTTTGTTCCATATGGCCAGGATAATCCAACAGGCAAGCCAAGTTCCATGGTTGCCAGGATGAGCATGATTAGGGATACGATCATTTCAGCACTGGAAAGGGAACAGATTCAACCGGTCATCGTCGAAAGGTTCAAGGATGATTTAGACTGAACGAGTTTTCTGGCACGCTCCCGCTTTCTAATGACTGGCATATATGCATAAATTTGTAGCTTGAAGTTATAAAAAACCACTCCGCTACCAGAATATTTTGTTAAAGTGCGACCCTTTGGAATGTTAATGTGATAAAATAAATGATATTCTAAACAAGAAGTAGTAAATCCAAAAAAACAACTAATTTTAAGAGATAGAAAAGGAGTATGTATAAATGACTGAGACACAGGGATTGCGTATTGCAGTTGTGGGAGCAACTGGAGCAGTAGGACAACAAATGATTTCAACACTCGAACAAAGGGACTTACCGATTAAACAAATCATCTTTTTATCATCGGCTCGTTCCGCAGGAATCAAACTTACGTTTAAGGGCGAAGAAATCGAAGTGCAGGAAGCAAAACCTGAAAGCTTTGAAGGCATCGATATCGCTTTATTCAGTGCTGGAGGAAGCGTGTCTAAGGAATTGGCTCCAGAAGCAGTGAAACGCGGAGCGATAGTGGTGGATAATACGAGCGCATTCCGCATGGATGAAAATGTGCCGCTAGTCGTTCCTGAAGTAAATGAAGAAGACTTGAAACTTCATAATGGGATCATTGCAAACCCGAATTGTTCAACTATCCAAATGGTTGTGGCATTAGAACCTATCCGCCAGACATATGGCTTATCAAAAGTTGTTGTTTCTACCTATCAAGCTGTTTCGGGTGCAGGGGCTGCAGCGATAAATGAATTAAAGGAACAAGCTCGCGACTTGCTTGATGAAAAAGAAATAGATCCGAAAATTTTACCGGTAAAAGGGGACGAAAAGCATTATCAAATCGCATTTAACGTCATTCCCCAAATCGATAAATTCCAAGATAATGGGTTCACATTCGAAGAGATGAAAATGATTAATGAAACAAAGAAAATCATGCATATGCATGACCTTTCAGTAGCTGCAACATGCGTAAGGCTTCCTGTTGTAACGGGTCATTCCGAATCTGTTTACATTGAAGTCGAAAAGGATGGCATAGCGGCTTCTCAAATCAAAGATTTAATGAGAACGGCACCTGGAATAGTGTTAGAAGATGAACCGGAACAACAAGTATACCCAACGCCTGCTTCATCCGTCGGCAAGAATGATGTATTCGTCGGTCGGATTCGCAAAGATTTGGATGAAGATAAAGGCTTCCATTTATGGGTGGTTTCCGATAATCTATTAAAAGGAGCAGCTTGGAATTCTGTTCAAATTGCTGAAAGCCTTTTGAAATTAGGTTTGGTTACCGTTAAGTAATAATTTATTCTTAATTAATTACCAATAGGATAGAGAGTTTTTGTCAGCTTCCCGAATCGGGAAGCTGGCTTATATTTGGGGTGCATATAATGAAAATCATCGTCCAGAAATACGGTGGGACATCCGTTCGAGATGAGGAAAGCCGTTCGTTTGCCAAAGGGCATATTCAAAATGCGATTAAAGAAGGCTATAAAGTGGTGGTTGTGGTTTCAGCAATGGGAAGAAAAGGCGATCCTTATGCAACGGATACCTTACTTTCACTAGTAAATGGAGCAAAAGCCAGCCTTTCAAAACGAGAACAGGATTTACTTATGTCAGTAGGAGAAACGATATCTTCTGTTGTATTTACGAACATGCTGTTAGAACACGGTATTGATGCCGTCGCTTATACTGGGGCTCAAGCTGGATTCATGACGAATACCGACTATTCAAGTGCGAAAATAATCGAAATGAAGTGTGACCGTCTCATGAAAGAACTGGAAGTGAAGGATGTTGTCGTTGTAGCAGGATTCCAGGGAGCGGCTAAAAATGGGGACATCACGACCATTGGCCGTGGTGGAAGTGATACTTCAGCTGCTGCATTAGGTGCAGCATTGCAAGCTGAACGGGTCGATATTTTTACGGATGTTGAAGGAATCATGACGGCAGATCCACGTATTGCCGATAAAGCCCGTCCATTATCAATTGTTTCATATACGGAAGTTTGCAACATGGCCTATCAAGGTGCGAAAGTCATTCACCCAAGAGCTGTTGAAATTGCCATGCAGGCCAAAGTGCCGATTCGGATAAGATCAACATACAGCGAAGGTTTGGGAACACTTGTTACTAGTGTGAACAAGGGAAGCCAGGGTAGTGACATACGTGAAAGGCTCGTAACCGGGATTGCCCATGTGCCAAAAATCACTCAAATCAAGGTGCGTGCGAAAAAAGATCAATATAATCTACAGGCAGAAGTTTTCAAAGCAATGGCCAATGCCTCCATTTCAGTGGACTTTATAAATATTTATCCAAGTGGCGTAGTTTATACAGTTTCGGAAGAGATGACAGAGCTTGCCCTCTCGATTTTGGCCGAGCTTGGTCATGAACCGGTCATTGAACGAAATTGTGCCAAGGTGTCCGTAGTCGGTGCAGGCATCAACGGTGTGCCGGGCGTTGCGGCTAAGATTGTTACAGCGCTTTCCGAGAAGGAAATTGCCATTCTCCAGTCAGCGGACAGCCATACGACTATTTGGGTGCTCGTAAAAGAAGAAGATTTAATAGAAGCTGTTAATTCCCTGCACTATGCATTTCAACTGCATGAAAGTGAAGTCCTATAATCATAGGGTTTTCAATAAATAAAGGTTTTAAAAATTAAAGAGGTGTTAGATGATGATATTTGGTAGAGTATCAACCGCAATGGTCACCCCTTTCGATAGCAAGGGAAATGTTGATTTTCAAAAAACGACTTCATTGGTTAATTACTTATTAACGAATGGAACGGATTCGCTTGTGCTTTCGGGAACGACAGGGGAATCTCCAACTTTATCTTCGGAGGAGAAGATTGCGCTATTGCGTCATGTTTCCAAGGTTGTTGAAAAACGGGTGCCCATCATCATGGGTACAGGAAGCAACAATACGTATGCATCCATCGAGTTGACAAAAAAAGCAGAACAAAATGGCGCCGATGCAATCATGCTGGTGGCCCCGTATTATAGTAAAACGAATCAGGAAGGTCTGTACCAGCATTTTAAAGCTATTGCAGCTAGTACGACTCTCCCTGTAATGATATATAATATCCCTGGGCGTGCTTCGGTTAACATTGAACCGGAAACGATCATCCGACTTTCAAAAATTCCCAATATCGTAGCCGTGAAGGAAGCGAGCGGGGATTTAAACGCCATGACCCAAATCATAGCCGGAACGGATGAGGATTTTGCATTATACAGTGGGGACGACGCTTTAACACTGCCTGTACTAGCGATTGGTGGTGTGGGTGTAGTTTCGGTTGCTTCACATATTGCTGGTAATGAGTTACAGAAAATAGTGGAGGCTTTTATCAGCGGGAACTTGAAAGAGGCGGCTCGGCTGCATCAGGAACTGTTACCGCTTATTAAAGGTTTGTTTGCAGCGCCAAGCCCGGCACCTGTCAAAACAGCGCTTCAGTTATATGGAATTGACGTTGGATCGGTCAGACTTCCAATCGTGCCATTGACGGAGCAGGAACGCTTGGCTTTAACTAAGGTATTAAAAAAATAAAAAGACAAGGAACAAGCTGATCGTTGAAGATTGGCTTGTTTTTACATAATGATGTATATGAAAGGGGTATACTATCCAATTTCTTAAATGATCGATCGAAACTGCATAGGGTAATATACAGGGATGATTGTCTTATACATACACATGGAAAAGCTTTTTTAGGGATGAAATGAAAAAGTCCCTTTGAAAATGGTAAGTGTTGTCATGTTTTTTGAACATCGGTTATAATGAAATCATTGGGAAATTATGAACGGGATTTTTTAAGGAGGATATTCGATTGGGTAAAGATAAAAGTAGTGGGATAAAAGTCATTTCTCTTGGAGGACAAGGGGAACTTGGTAAAAATATGTACGTCGTTGAGGTGAACGAGGACATCTATCTTCTTGATGCAGGGTTAATGCTGCCAGAAGAAGAAATGCTGGGAATCGATGCAGTTATTCCTGATATTTCTTATTTGATGGATAATAAGGAACGGGTGCAGGGGATATTCATTACCCATGGTCATGAAGACCATATGGGAGCGCTTGCTTATGTTTTGAAATATTTACCTGTTCCAGTTTATGGAACAAAGCTTACACTTGCTTTAATCAAAACGAAATTAAAGGAAGATGGCTTTAACGGCAGGGCAATATTTACTGAGATCGATTCAGATTCCCTTTTAAGTTTTCCTCAAGCGGCCGTGTCTTTTTTCCGGACTAACCATAGTATCCCCGATTCTGTCGGAGTCGTGATCCATACGCGTGAAGGTGCAATCGTATATACAGGGGATTTCAAATTCGATCAAGCGGCAACCGATCTGTATAAACCGGAAATCGGTAAAATGGCTAGTATCGGTGAAGAAGGTGTCCTATGCTTGCTTTCGGATAGTACGGGTGCCGAGAGGCCAGGTTATACCCCATCAGAAGCAGTTGTGGCCAGAGATATTACAGAGGTTTTCCATGCTGCCTCCGGAAGGATTATCGTTGCGTGCTTCGCTTCGAACATCAACCGGATTCAACATGTCTTCAATGCAGCGGCAGCTAGTCGCAGGAAAGTGGCAGTTGTAGGCAAAAGCCTGCAACGCGTATATGAAACAGCCTTGAATTTAGGCTATTTAAAGGTCGAAGAAGAGCTGATCATCCCAATAAACGAAATTAGCCAGTATAACGACCGTGAAATCGTCGTGTTATCGACAGGTCATCAAGGGGAGCCCATTGCGGCACTTCAAAAAATGGCAAAACAAACTCATAAGCAGGTAACGATCAAAAAGGGAGACACAGTTTTGATCAGTGCATCACCCCTTCAGGGCGGCGAACTTATCTTATCCAAAACCGTCGATTTGCTATACAGGGTAGGCGCTGAGGTGGTATCTGCGAATAAATATAAAGTGCACGTAACAGGTCATGGTAGCCAGGAAGAACTGAAAATGATGATCAATTTGATGAATCCTAAATTTTTCATTCCTGTGCATGGGGAATACCGCCATTTATATGCCCATCAAAAAGTTGGGATTGCCGCGGGGATAAAACGTGAGAACATCATAATTGCCGAAAAAGGCGATGTCATTGAATTAAAGGGCGATAAAATGGGTCTATCCGGCAAAGTTTCAGCAGGAAATATCTTGATTGATGGCAGCGGTGTTGGAGATGTGGGTAATATCGTTCTTCGTGATAGGCGCTTGTTATCCCAGGATGGCATTTTGATTGTAGTCGTCACGTTGAATCGTCAGGATAAAAGTATTGCAGCAGGTCCTGAAATCATTTCAAGGGGATTCGTTTATGTTCGTGAATCAGAAAAAATGATTGGGGAAGCAACCGAAATAGTAAGTGAAATCGTGAAGAAAAATGGATCGCGCCAACCTTTCGATTGGTCTACGTTGAAGCAGGAAATGCGTGATGCATTAAACCAATTCTTCTATGAAAAAACGAAACGCCGGCCAATGATTTTACCGATCATCATGGAATATTAAGTCAAAAACCCCTGATCTGAAAAGTCAGGGGTTTTTTTCTTTGCCAAACCTCTTATATCTTGAAGAATGAAGTCCGAGACTCGAGACATAATAAAGCTATAGGCTTAAGAGAAAGGGGTTGGCATAGTGGATAATGCACCATTACCAAATGAAAATGAAGGCCGGCAGGAAGGTAAAAGTTCAACATTAATCGAAAAGATCCAGCAGCTGGGGGCTACTAATGTCCCGCAACTATCTCAGGACTCAAAAATCCATTGTTTGACGATCATTGGACAAATTGAAGGACATATGCAGCTGCCTCCTCAAAATAAAACGACCAAGTATGAACATGTTATCCCACAAATTGTGGCAATTGAACAAAATCCCAATATTGAGGGGCTGCTTGTCATTTTAAATACAGTAGGAGGAGATGTCGAAGCGGGACTAGCCATCGCAGAGATGCTGGCTTCCCTGTCCAAGCCGTCCGTCTCGATTGTACTTGGGGGAGGCCATTCGATCGGTGTGCCGATTGCGGTTTCGTGTGACCATTCCTTTATAGCGGAAACGGCAACGATGACGATTCATCCCATTCGTTTGACAGGTCTAGTCATTGGAGTGCCTCAAACCTTTGAATACTTGGATAAAATGCAGGAAAGGGTCATTAAATTTGTTACACGGCACTCCAATGTTACGGAAGAAAGTTTTAAGGATTTAATGTTTGCTAAAGGAAATTTAACCCGTGATATAGGCACGAATGTAATCGGGGCCGAGGCAGTTGAAATCGGTATGATCGATGATGTAGGAGGAGTAGGCCAAGCCATGAGAAAACTAAATACCTTCATGGAAGAAAGAAGGCCCAAAATTGCCGGGACAGAAGAGGGGCTTCTGCAATGACACTTTATACGATCGTTCCTGAAGAAATCATTTTCCCCCATCACCATGAGAAAACGGCGAATTTAATAGAAATGATCTATAATGGTGTACATGTAATGGTTGAACATGACGGTGGACGCACGTTTCGCATTGATCGAATTGTGAGCACGGATCCTGAAGATTATATGAATGTACACATTCAGCCGGGGGCAGTCATCAATGTGTTCGGACAAATGAATACCTAGTAAAAACGACTAACTAAGGTAAATTATGATATACTGGAATGATAATCAGCAGCCTCTTGGCTGCTTTATTCATTATCTGGACATATTGTCCGACTTAAGAAGAAATGGGATATATATCAAGGACAGGGTCATATTTTTTTGGTATAATCAGCAAGCGAACATTTGTTTCGTGAAGGGAAATCAGGTTGTGATGTTGAATAGGAAAGTTAGAATAGTTTCATGAAGAATCAGGTGATATTATGGCAAAGAAGAAACGCAGAAATAAGAAAAGTACAGAGAAGTTAAAATTAACGCTTAAATATGAATTGATTGGCCTTACTTTAATAGGGTTGGCCATCATAGCCATTGCCAAGCTTGGAGCAGTGGGAAATGGGACGGTCTTTTTAATCCGCTTCTTCATGGGGGAATGGTATATCCTCTTTTTGTTGGGAGCGATTGCTACTGGATTCTATTTGATGATAAAGAGGGAGGTTCCTTACCTGTTAAAACGGCAATTCATCGGGATGTACTTCCTTGTCGCGAGCATGCTCTTGCTAAGTCATGTGACGCTGTTTAACATGCTTGCAGATGGAGGCCCGTTTACGAAGCCCAGCGTGATTTCGAATACATGGGAACTATTCTGGATGGAAGTGACCGGCAAGGCAAGCACAAAGGACCTTGGAGGAGGTATGATTGGAGCGATATTATTTGCAGCCTCATACTTTTTATTCGACGAAGCTGGATCGAAAATCGTTTCATTCCTTTTTATCATCGTAGGTGCCGTGCTATTGACCGGGAAAACTTTAGGTGAAACCCTCGGGAAGTTTTTCATGGGTCTTGGCGGCTTTTTCAAAAAGCAATGGGCTGCATTCAGAGATGATATGAAAACGTGGAATGAAGACAAAAAAGAAAAGAAAAAAAATCCCGTGAAAAAGAAGAAGCGAGAAAAAGATTTGGTGGAAGAAACGGATCAGCCCCTTCATCAAGAAGAGGAAACACAGCAAATGGCGACGGAACGTATCATTTCCAGCTTTGCAGATAAAGCATATAGTGACGAAACTGAAATAATTCCCGTTGCAATGGAACCTGCAGCTGAAAGTACAGAGGAACAGGATGATGCCGTTCTGCCAATGAATTTCACAGAAGTGGAAAATAAAGAATATCTTTTACCGCCCCTTTCACTATTATTGCAGCCCAAGAAAACGGACCAAAGCGGAGAGTACCAATTGATCCATGAAAATGCGGCAAAGCTTGAACGCACTTTTCATAGCTTTGGAGTGAAAGCGAGGGTCACTCAAGTTCATTTAGGGCCAGCCGTAACCAAATATGAAGTGCATCCGGATGTAGGGGTGAAGGTAAGTAAGATTGTCAGCCTATCCGATGACTTGGCCCTTGCACTGGCCGCAAAGGATATTAGGATCGAAGCTCCGATTCCCGGAAAATCGGCTATTGGAATAGAAGTGCCTAACTCCGAAGTGGCGATGGTGTCTTTAAGGGAAGTTTTGGAAGCCAAAGAAGTTGACAAGCCTGACGCAAAACTGCAAATAGGCTTAGGGCGGAATATTTCTGGTGAAGCGGTTAAGGCTGAGCTCAATAAAATGCCGCATTTACTAGTGGCTGGAGCTACTGGCAGCGGGAAATCCGTTTGTATCAACGGGATTATCACGAGTATCTTGATGAGGGCAAAACCGCATGAAGTGAAAATGATGATGATCGATCCAAAAATGGTGGAGCTCAATGTCTATAATGGAATTCCCCATTTACTCGCACCCGTAGTGACAAATCCAAAGAAAGCTGCACAGGCTTTGCAAAAAGTGGTCAGTGAAATGGAAAGGCGATACGAGCTATTTTCTCATTCTGGTACGCGTAATATTGAAGGCTACAACGATTATATTAACCGGCATAACATTGAAGAAGATGCCAAGCAACCGCTCCTGCCTTATATCGTAGTCATTGTCGATGAGCTGGCAGATCTCATGATGGTCGCCTCAAATGATGTAGAGGATGCCATCACACGACTTGCACAAATGGCACGGGCAGCTGGCATCCATTTGATAATTGCCACTCAGCGGCCCTCTGTCGATGTTATTACAGGGGTCATTAAAGCGAACATCCCATCTCGGATTGCTTTTAGTGTTTCATCAATGACCGATTCGAGAACGATTCTGGACATGGGCGGGGCCGAAAAACTGTTGGGACGGGGTGACATGCTCTTCCTGCCTGCAGGAGCTTCAAAACCGGTTCGGGTCCAAGGGGCATTTTTATCCGACAATGAAGTCGAGGAAGTTGTCACATATGTCATTTCACAACAAAAAGCCCAATATAACGAAGAGATGATACCGGATGAAATTGCGGACACTTCAAATGGTGAAGTCGAAGATAGTTTATACGGGGATGCCGTCTCCTTGATCATAGAAATGCAAACCGCATCGGTTTCCATGCTGCAGCGCCGTTTCCGGATTGGCTACACGCGGGCAGCCAGGTTGATTGATGAAATGGAAGCGAGGGGAATTGTCGGTCCGTATGAAGGCAGTAAACCACGAAATGTATTGGTTACTAAAGATGAACAGGATGAAGCGCATTTATCATAGGTAATAAAAAAAACCGGGCTGCAGCCCGGTTTTTTAATTATTCATCGCCTCGTCTAAATGTTTAAGGCAGAAGTCGGCAATCATCGCTTCTTCATCTTCCTCTAAATCGAATTCGAGTGCGCCTTCGTTCCCTTTTTCAAAAATATCATATTTAATCAGTTTGCCTATTTGTTCTTCCACTACAAAAAGCACCCGGATATATAAACCATTTTCTGAAAAGAGCTCATCCTCTTCAGGCACTTCAATATCCAAGAACAACTCGTAACGATCCCCGGTTAAAATTCCGAATGGATCATTCAATTTTTCGATCGTGTATTCTGTAATCTTTAACATCATGTGTACATCCCTTCAAAGAAGATAAATCTTATTATACAGGAAAACAGTATCTTGAAAAGAAAGCTGGCTATTTTCAGTTTACATTTTCAAAATTTTTTATAGTCTGATTTAGGAGAATAATCGTGCAAATTCCGTGGCCGTTCCTAGATTGAAAGACACAGATGAGGGTAATTTCTCCTAAATTCTTTTAAAGTAAATAGTAAAACACTATTTATTTATATCAAAAAAAATGTTATATTATTTTCGATTAGTAGGAATGATTCAACATCAGAGGTCTGATGTCTTAAGAAAGAAATTAGCTGGGGGAAACTGTATGTCAATAAAATCAGATAGTCGACATTTATATTTGCAGGTCATTGATTACCTGAAGCAGGATATTGAAGCAGGAGTCTATCAGGAAAATGAAAAATTCCCTTCAGAATTCGATCTTGCCAAAAAATTGGGAGTGAGTAGGGCGACACTTCGTGAAGCGCTGCGAATTTTAGAAGAAGAAAACATCATCATTCGCCGCCATGGAGTTGGTACTTTTGTCAATCCAAAACCTCGGTTCACTTCAGGTATCGAGCAATTAAAAAGTGTCACGAACATGATTGAAGAGGCAGGAATGAATCCGGGTACGATTTTCTTAAGTTTGACGGCCCAAGAACCTACAGAAGAGGATATTCGCAGGTTTTCTTGTTCAACAGATGAACGCATCGTCATCATCGAACGTGTAAGGACAGCGAATGGGGAGCCGGTTGTCTACTGTGTCGACAAAATTCCTGAATCAATACTATCAGAAAATTTCGACCGTAATGATGAGTCTCTTTTTGATATTTTGGAAAGAGATGCGAATCGAAAAATTACGCATGCCGTAGCAGAGATTGAACCTATTGGATATCACGAGAAAGTTTCTCCTATCCTTAAATGTTCGCCAGAAGCCGCATTACTCGTTCTAAAGCAGATGCATCTGGATGATTGGGACCAGCCTATCCTGTATTCTGTTAACTACTTTAAAGCCAATATGTTCAGCTTTCATGTTCTTCGTAAACGTGTGTAACTCTGCATACGTGTGAATGCAAGCGTTTGTTTCGATTGCGTAAAGTTGATCAAATGCATGTAAAAAAAATTAACGAGAAGTGAAAACGCAAACATGAATGACTTTTCAGAACATTCCTGCTCAAAAAACTATGTAAATTAGGGGGATAAAAATTGAAAAAGCGCAAATTAGGTCTAGCTCTTTCACTTGTTCTTGCAGCCGGTACGCTATTGGGAGCATGTGGTAATTCAGAGAATGATGATAAAGAATCCTCAAATGGTAAAGACAAGAAAGATAACTTCACAGTTGCCATGGTAACTGATACTGGCGGCGTGGATGACGAGTCGTTCAACCAATCCGCTTGGAAAGGAATTCAGGAATTCGGTAAGGACAATGGTTTGGAAAAAGGTAAAGATGGCTTCAACTATCTGCAATCCAAATCTGATGCTGACTACGCTAAAAACCTGAATACGCTTGTACGTGAAGATTACAAACTTATCTATGGTATCGGTTTTCTTTTAGCCGAAGCTGTTGGTGAAGTGGCTGACCAACGTCCGGATTCACAATTTGCAATCGTGGATACGGTTGTGGATAAAAAGAATGTTGCCAGCATTAGTTTTAAAGAGCAGCAAGGATCGTTCCTTGTAGGTGTAATTGCAGGATTGCAAACGAAAACAAACAAGGTAGGTTTTATCGGCGGAGTTGAATCTGAATTAATCAAAAAATTCGAAGTTGGCTTTAAGGCTGGGGTTTTATCTGTAAATCCGGATGCGAAAGTGGAAGTTAAATATGCCGGTGATTTCAATAAAGCCGACATCGGTAAATCCACTGCAGGCTCCATGTATTCTTCAGGCATCGATATCATTTATCATGCTGCTGGAGGAACTGGAAAAGGCGTATTCACTGAAGCTGTAGAGCAAAAGCAAAAAGATCCTAAGAGAGAAATATATGTTATCGGTGTAGATAGCGACCAAGCTAAATTAGGAGCAGTGCCAGGAACTGACGACAATATCACACTGACTTCTATGTTAAAACGTGTTGACGTAGCAGTTAAAGACCTTTCCGAGAAAGCGAAAGAAGGAAACTTCCCAGGTGGAAAAGTAATTGAGTACGGTATCGAAGAAAATGGTGTAGGCATTTCTGATACAAAAGATAACGTTACAGAAGAATCTTTAAAAGCGGTAGAAGAATGGACAGAAAAAATTAAATCAGGTGAATTCGTTGTTCCAGGTACGGATAAGGAATTCGAAAAACTTGATTTATAAGCTGTAATTTAAGAAAGAATAGGGAGGCAGACTTGCCCTCTATTCTTTCTTTTCCCCAATTGCTCTTTGCAACTAAAATATCGAATGAAAAACTATGATAGAATCGTAGTTTTTCATTTGGTTTTTTTGAAAAAATCAAAAAGTTAGGATCAGCAATTAAATAATTAAGATAATTACACTCATTTTAGGAGTTGATAATACGTGGAATATGTAATTGAGATGCTCAATATCCGTAAGGAATTCCCAGGCATCGTGGCAAATGATAACGTTACCCTGCAGGTGAAAAAAGGGGAAATTCACGCATTATTAGGTGAAAATGGCGCGGGTAAATCTACTTTGATGAATGTTTTATTTGGCTTATACCAGCCTGAGCAGGGAGAAATTCGTGTGAATGGTAAGCCAGTCAAGATTACAAGTCCAAACATTGCTAATGAGTTAGGGATTGGAATGGTCCATCAGCATTTTATGCTAGTTGATCCTTTTACAGTAACGGAAAATATAATTTTAGGAAAAGAACCATCAAAAGCGGGTAAGATCGATTTAAAAGAAGCGAGTGAGGAAGTTAGGAAACTATCAGAACAATATCAGCTTAGTGTTGATCCTTATGCAATAATTGCCGATATTTCGATAGGGATGCAGCAGCGGGTCGAAATTCTTAAAACGCTTTACCGAGGAGCGGAGATATTGATTTTTGATGAACCAACCGCTGTGCTGACTCCTCAAGAAATCAAGGAATTGATTAATATTATGAAAGCCCTTATCAAAGAGGGGAAATCCATCATTTTAATTACACACAAACTTAAGGAAATCATGGAGGTTTGTGACCGAGTAACGGTTATACGCAAAGGGCAAGGAATTGGTACAGTGAATGTCAACGAAACGAACCCTAACGAATTGGCCAGCTTAATGGTCGGTAGGGAAGTTCTTTTTAAAACGGAAAAAACGGCAGCTGTCCCTTCTGATGTAGTTCTCGAGGTTCGGGAACTGGAAGTCAAGGATTCCCGGGGAGTTTCGGCAGTTCGGAACTTGGATTTAGCTGTCCGTGCAGGAGAAATTGTCGGAATCGCCGGTGTAGATGGAAATGGTCAATCCGAATTAATCGAAGCATTGGCTGGCCTAAGGAAGACAACAGCAGGTTCCATAAAGCTAAATGGAAAAGAAATCAGGAATCTGAAGCCGCGTAAAATCACTGAAGCAGGCGTCGGCCATATACCAGAAGACAGACATAAGCATGGTTTGGTTCTCGATTACAGCATTGGGGAAAATATTGTCTTGCAAACCTACTATCAAAAGCCTTTCTCAAAAGCTGGTATCTTGAATTCAAAAAAAATATTTGAAAAAGCCCGTTCCTTGATTAAAAGTTACGATGTTCGAACTCCGAGTGAATATACCCCGGCAAGGGCTCTTTCTGGCGGGAATCAGCAAAAAGCAATCATCGGCCGGGAAGTTGATAGGAATCCGGATTTGTTGATTGCCGCACAGCCTACTCGCGGGCTTGATGTAGGAGCGATCGAATTTATCCATAGACGTCTGATTGAACAGCGGGATGCAGGAAAAGCGGTACTCCTCATATCATTTGAATTGGAAGAAATCATGAATGTAAGCGATAAAATTGCCGTTATATACGAAGGGGAAATCGTCGCAATCGTCGATCCGAAAGAAACGACTGAACAGGAGCTGGGTCTTCTTATGGCCGGCAGTAAACGGACGGAAGCAGGTGGGAAACAAAATGTCTAAGTATTTATCTAAATTAACCAGTCCGTTAATAGCGGTTATCCTCGGCTTAGTCGTTGGGGCCATAATCATGTTAGTAAGCGGCTATGACCCAATTGCCGGCTATGGCTCTATGATAAACGGGATTATTGGGGATTCGTATTATGTAGGGGAATCCGTCAGGACAATCATTCCTTATATCCTAGCTGGTTTGGCAGTGGCTTTTGCTTTTCGTACGGGCCTATTCAATATCGGCGTTGAAGGGCAATTGATTGTTGGCTGGCTTGCGGCAGTTTGGGTCGGAATTGCTTTCGAGCTTCCTAGGATTATACATTTGCCGTTGGCAATCTTAGCTGGGGCAGCTGCTGGTGCCTTGTGGGCATTCATCCCTGGTTATTTAAAAGCGAAGTTTCGTGTGCATGAAGTAATCGTTTCTATCATGTTGAATTATACAGCTTTATATGTAACGAATTACTTAATCCGGAATGTTATGACAGAAAAGCTGGATAAAACAGAAAGAATTGCTGATACAGCATCACTTCGGTCTCCTTTTTTTGAAAGCATTACGGATTTTTCCCGGATGCATTGGGGGATAGTGGTAGCGATAATCTGCGTCATCATCATGTGGTTCATTCTCGAAAGGACAAAAACGGGATTTGAACTGAAAGCGGTAGGTTTTAATCAGCACGCTTCCGAATATGCAGGGATGAGCGTAAATAAGAACATCATCCTTTCCATGGTTATTTCGGGTGCGTTTGCAGGACTTGCGGGTGCTATGGAAGGCCTTGGAACTTTTGGTTATGCAGCGGTCAAAGGTGGATTCACAGGTATGGGCTTTGACGGGATTGCGGTAGCCTTACTTGGAGCGAATACGGCTATTGGTGTTGTTCTCGCAGCCTTATTATTTGGGGGACTGAAAGCAGGGGCCTTAAATATGCCGCTAGAAACTGGCATACCAAGTGAAATTGTAGATATTGTCATAGCATTGATTATTTTCTTCGTCGCATCCAGTTATTTTATTCGTTGGATTGCCGCTCGATTTAAGAAAGGGGTGAAATAAGTGGATTTTTACCAAGTGTTACAAATTATTATTCCTTCTATGATTGCTCTAGCTGCTCCACTTATTTTTACTTCACTCGGAGGAGTATTTTCTGAACGAGCAGGTGTCATAAACATCGGTTTAGAAGGATTGATGGTCATTGGTGCCTTTACAGGGATTGTTTTTAACTTAATGTTCGCTGATGTCTTTGGAGAATGGACTCCTTGGCTTGCAGTCTTGGCGGCTATGATCGCTGGCTTGCTATTTTCCATTCTACACGCTGTGGCATGCATTACGTTCAGGGCGGACCAAACGGTTAGTGGGGTCGCCATCAACTTATTGGCAATAGGTCTAACCATGTTTTTGGTGAAGTTGATTTTTGATAAAGGACAAACTGACAGAATCACAGAAACATTCCCAAGGATTGATGTTCCATTATTAAGTGATATTCCATTTATAGGACCTATCTTTTTCGCAAATGGTTATTATATCGTATATATAGCGGTTCTAATATCATTTGTCGTTTGGTATGTACTATATAAAACACCATTTGGTTTAAGGATTCGGGCGGTTGGGGAGCATCCCATGGCTGCTGACACGATGGGTGTCAATGTTACGAAAATCCGATATGCCGCCGTTTTATTATCAGGTGCTTTTGGCGGTATCGGCGGAGCGATTTATGCTACCATCTTTTCGAATGAATTCAATCATGCGACAATAAATGGTCAAGGTTTCATGGCCATCGCCGCCATGATTTTTGGTAAGTGGCACCCAATCGGGGCAATGGGTGCAGCGTTATTCTTTGGTTTGGCTCAAAGTTTAAGTATCGTTGGCTCGAGCCTTCCTTTCTTCAAGGATATTCCATCGGTTTACCTCTTGATCGCTCCTTATGTTCTGACGATCATTGCACTAACTGGTTTCATTGGACGTGCAGATGCTCCAAAAGCATCCGGACAGCCATACATCAAAGGAAAAAGATAAGTTACTTAACCGGTCAGCAAACTTTGCTGACCGGTTTTTCCTTTTATATAAGCAGAAGTTCGGGCCTTATTGATGGAGATCTGGTGAAAAACCAAAAAAAGTAGCTGTAACTTGCATGATTTTTCCTTTCACATGTATATTTTAAGTAGATGTTTAAAAGGGTTCAGATCTACAAACAATAAGCTAATAAAGGTGATTTATATAATGAGGAGGATTATTCATGTCTATTGCTTCCGATACAATTACGGAAAAAAGCGGCTACAAGCTTCATGTGGTCCGTACGGGTAAATATAAAACGAATACTCTCGTGCTGAAGATGAAAGCCCCTTTGACAAAAGAGGAAGTTACATATCGTGCATTGCTGCCATATGTGTTACAAAGCAACACAAGTAAATATCCTACAACACCCGAGCTTCGATCTTATCTTGATGATTTATATGGGGCAGGGTTTTATGTCGATGTAGCTAAAAAAGGTGAATATCAAATCATAAGTTTTACGATCGATATCGTCAATGAAAAATTCCTCAGTGATTCAACGCCGCTTCTGGAAAAGGCTTTTGGATTACTATCAGAGGTGATCTTTCATCCGAAAACGAATGGCGAAGCCTTTGACTCTAAAACGGTTTCCAATGAAATCCGTTCTTTAAAACAGCGAATTCAATCCATTTCCGATGACAAAATGCGATATTCAGCTACTCGGCTTGTAGAGGAAATGTGCAAAAACGAACCATATGCTTTAGAAGCGAGCGGTAACATACAAGACTTGGAAACGATAACGCCTGAGTCCCTTTTCGCTTATTATAAAAAAATTCTGACTGAGGATGAAATCGATTTATATGTGATCGGTGATATCGATGAAGCAGAAGTAGAGGCTCTAGCTGATAAGTATGTGTCACTAGAAGAACGAGTGCCGGTGAGCCTGCCAAGGAAGACGGGCAAGGTAGTGGAGATGGAGAAGGAAAAAGAGATCATAGAAAATTCGGATGTGAAACAAGGGAAATTGAATATCGGTTATCGAACCCATGTTGCATATGGTGATCCGGATTATTATGCACTTCAGCTATTCAATGGTATTTTTGGTGGGTTTTCACATTCAAAACTTTTCATTAATGTCAGGGAGAAAGCCAGCCTTGCTTATTACGCAGCTTCAAGGCTCGAAAGCCATAAAGGTCTGTTAATGGTCATGGCCGGCATCGAAAATGCCAACTACAAGCAAGCACTGGAGATCATTCATGCACAAATGAAGGAAATGAAGCAAGGGAACTTTTCTGAAGAAGAACTGGCACAGACAAAGGCGGTCGTCAAGAACCAGCTCCTTGAAACGATAGACGTTTCGAGAGGACTGGTAGAAATTTTATATCATAATGTGGTTTCCGGGCAGAATATACCACTCGACGAGTGGTTTGCAAAAACAGAACGGACGACAAAGGAAGAAATCATTGCCGTAGGTCAAAAGATTCAGCTTGATACGATTTACTTCCTAACAGAAGCGGAGGTGCAAGGGTAATGGAGAAAATAGCATTCACTCAATTGAAAGAGGAACTTTTCCATGAAAAAATGGATAATGGCCTCGAAGTATATATTCTTCCGAAAAGTGGGTTCAATAAATCATTTGCGACGTTCACGACCAATTATGGTTCAGTCGACAACCATTTCAAACCATTGAATCAAACGGAATTCTCTAAAGTACCCGATGGTATTGCCCATTTTCTTGAACATAAGCTTTTTGAAAAGGAAGATGGCGATGTTTTTCAGCAATTTTCAAAGCAGGGAGCTTCTGCAAATGCTTTTACTTCCTTCACCCGTACAGCTTATTTATTTTCAAGCACGTCCGATTTCGATAGGAATCTAACGACTTTAATCGACTTTGTCCAGGATCCTTACTTTTCGGAAAAGACGGTAGAGAAGGAAAAAGGGATCATTGGGCAGGAAATCAATATGTATGATGATAATTCAGACTGGCGGTTATATTTCGGGACGATAGCCAATATGTATCATCAACATCCAGTGAAAATTGATATTGCCGGTACTGTGGAATCGATTGCTGATATTACCAAAGATATGCTTTACGAATGTTATAATACGTTTTATCATCCTAGCAACATGCTCTTATTCGTTGTAGGACCGGTAGAAGTCGAAAGTACCATGAAGCTGATTCGGGATAATCAAAATAATAAAGGGTACAACGAACAGCCTGAGGTGGAACGTAAATTTGACCAAGAGCCGGAAACCGTTGCCAAGGATAAGGAAATCTTAAAAATGAATGTCCAGACACCGAAAGTGATGCTGGGCATCAAGGCCATCAATGTCCATCAATCCGGTTCACAGCTTTTGAAAAGGGAATTGGCGACCAATATTTATTTGGAAATGCTGTTTGGCAAGAGTTCACCTTTGCATGAGGAGCTATACGAGAAAGGGTTGATCGATCAAAGCTTCTCCTATGATTATACACAGGAACAAGGTTTTGGGTTTGCGTTAATTGGCGGGGACAGTGCCAAACCTGATGAGTTGACCGAGTCTTTATTTGCTATCCTGCAAAAATCAAAAGCAGGAACAGGCTTGAATGAAGAAAGCCTGCAAAGGACGATCAAGAAAAAAATCGGTTCTTTCCTTCGTTCTCTGAATTCGCCGGAATATATAGCGAACCAATTCACCAGATATGCTTTCAATGATATGAACCTGTTCGATGTGGTGTCAGTATTGGAAAAACTAAAGATGGAAGATATCAGGAACGTCGCCAATGACTTAATATCCGAAGAACGGATGACTGTCTGTCAGGTACTTCCTAAATAATATAAAAGGGGGCGGGAATGTGGGGAAACGTTTTGCCCTTATTACTGGAGCCAGTGGAGGAATCGGCAGGGAAATCGCTATAAAGCTCGCTGAGGAGAATTATTCACTTTATTTACATTATAACAGCAATGAAGAAGCGATCCTTGAACTAATTGAAGAACTGAAGCCTCATCAAGTAGAACTTATTCCGGTTCAAGCAGATTTGGCTGCACCGGACGGCTACAAGAAATTGGCGGAAAATATTTTTGCCCTTCATGCAATCGTCCTAAATAGTGGCAATAGTTATTATGGGCTCATATCGGACATGGATGAGAAAATCGTCAATGAAATGGTCCAGTTGCATGTAACGAGCCCTTTCCAATTAACAAAGGAACTTCTTCCTAAGCTGATGTACCAAGAACAGGCCGCCATTGTTGCGGTCACATCCATTTGGGGGCAGACGGGTGCATCTTGTGAAGTATTATATTCAATGGTCAAGGGCAGTCAAAATGCTTTTATCAAGGCGCTTAGCAAAGAAGTATCCCTTAATGGAATCCGGGTGAATGCCGTTGCCCCCGGTGCGATTTCCACTTCCATGCTCGAATCCTTCAGTGCTGAAGATTTGGAAATCATCAAAGGTGATATCCCAATGGGCAGGATGGGCAATTCGAAAGAAGTCGCCGAGGCCGTATATTATTTGCTTTCTGACAAGTCATCTTATATAACTGGACAAATCTTAGGCGTAAATGGTGGATGGTACACATGATTTTTTTAAAGACATGTATAATTTCCTCGGTTCCTTCACAAAATATCTTTGTACTATTTTGAAGGAAAGGGTGACCATTCATGTCTGTACTAGACAATTGGGATCAATGGAAAAATTTCTTAGGCGACAGATTAAATCAAGGTGAACAACAAGGTTTGTCAGAAGGTGCTGTTAACAACTTGGCTTACGAAATCGGTGATTACCTTGCTAAGCAGGTTGAGCCCCAGAATGATCAAGAGAAAGTACTTGCTGATCTTTGGTCGGTCGCAAGCGATCAAGAAAAACATGCCATGGCAAGCGTTATGGTCAAGTTAGTCGAGAACAATGGATCAAAGTAAAATATCAATCCAAAGGCCCTGTTATTAATTAACAGGGCCTTTGGATTGAAGTTGATCACTATTTATCCTCTTATATAAAAATGAATATTTTTATAGGGTTTTTCCTTTTAACTTATCCCGAAATGCTATATTATAGAAGCTAGACAATAATAATTAATGGGTGCAAATCTTGAAATTTACGGTGGATAAGTTTTGCCCCGGATGTTGGGTAAAAGCTTTTAGGCTTAAGGAGTGTTATCGTGGAGAATAAAGAATGGTATTTTGAATATGAAATTCAAGTGAACCGTCCTGGTTTATTAGGGGATATTTCCTCCCTGCTGGGTATGCTGTCCATCAATATCATCACTATTAACGGGGTCGATGAAGGCAGGCGTGGTTTACTTTTGTTGGCGAAAGACAGCCGTAATATAGAAAGATTCGAATCAATCCTCCATACGATGGATACGATAAAGGTCATTAAGCTGCGGGAACCTAAATTGCGTGATCGTCTCGCTGTCAGGCATGGCCGTTATATTCAGCGCGATGCTGATGAGAAGAACACTTTTAGGTTTGTCCGTGATGAGCTAGGCTTGCTTGTCGATTTCATGGCCGAGCTATTTAAACAGGAAGGTCATAAATTAATCGGGATACGAGGCATGCCACGTGTCGGGAAAACTGAATCTATCGTTGCTTCGAGTGTATGTGCTAATAAGAGATGGTTGTTTGTGTCATCGACCCTTTTGAAGCAGACTATCCGCAGTCAGCTTATTGAGGATGAATATAATAATGATAATTTGTTCATTTTAGATGGAATTGTTTCCACTCGCCGTGCAAATGAGCGTCATTGGCAGTTGATTCGCGAAATAATGAGGCTTGATGCTGTTAAAGTCATTGAACATCCGGATGTTTTTGTCCAAAATACGGAGTATACCCTAGAAGACTTTGATTATATTATTGAATTGCGAAACAATCCAGAAGAAGAAATAACATATGAAGTTGTAGACCAAAAAGACCAGTTTTCAGGGTCCGATTTTGGTTCCTTTGACTTTTAAAATGGCAGGTGTTTTATTTGACTGAGTTAGGTAATCGATTAAAGGAAGCTAGGGAAGCAAAAGGTCTTAGCCTAGAAGATTTACAGGAATTAACGAAGATTCAAAAGCGTTACCTCATTGGCATTGAAGAAGGAAATTACAGTATGATGCCTGGAAAGTTCTATGTACGGGCATTCATAAAGCAATATTGTGAAGCGGTCGGGGTGGATTCAGAAGAGATTTTTGAACAATATAAGAGTGAAGTGCCCTCAGTCTATAGCGAGGAATTGCCAGAACAGCTTTCAAGGGTCCAATCCAGAAAAACGATACCGGCAGGGGATTCGAAGGTTGTAGAAATGTTACCGAAGATCTTGGCTGTCGTTTTAGTAATTGGTGTGGCCGTTTTGATATGGGTACTGGTATTGAACTATATGGGTAACCCAGATAATGATGATAAAAAGAACGCTAAAGAGAATGCAGCCGTGGGCTACAATAAAAGTGATGGGTTTAACGAAGAAAAAGAGAATGCAGACAAGAAACAGAATGAAGTAAAACCAGATTCATCTGATAAGAAGACTGAAGATGAATCAGATGTTAAAGATGAAAAGAAAGAGCAAAAACTTAGCGTCATCAGTTCCACCGGTAAAAATAGTACGTATGAATTAAAAGATACGGATACCTTTAAATTAAAGGTGACTTCCAAAGGCTCACCATGGGTTGGCATAAAAAATGGTGAAGGTAAATTACTATTCCAGGGCACCATCGACAAGAACAAAAGCCAGGAAGTTGATTTCACCAATGAAAAAGAAGCTGTCATCAATGTTGGCAGAGCGTATGAAACGGAAATTTTTGTGAATGATGAGAAGCTGGAGTATTCCATTTCACCGACTGAAGTGAATACGCAATTGGTAACGATACAATTTACGAAAGCCGAATAGTCATCTTATAGATGACTATTTTTTCTCTATATAATTCAGGCGGGAAATGGTCCACCCGGCATATTAGATTGTATTTTGAGTTAAATTATACATATAAGCATTATGTTAAGATCTAAAACGCATTGCCGAAATGGCAGGCGTAAATTTTGGAGGTTAAAAGTTTTGAATTTGCCTAATAAGATTACAGTAGCAAGAATCTGTTTAATACCAGTATTTTTAATTATCATGCTCGTACCTTTTTCATGGGGGACGTTGACTTGGGGAGAATACAGTTTGCCAGTGGCGCACCTAGCTGGAGCCATCCTCTTTATTATCGCTTCTACTACGGATTGGATCGATGGCCATTTTGCCAGAAAATATAATATGATTACTGATTTAGGGAAATTTTTAGATCCATTGGCTGATAAGCTTCTGGTTTCGGCTGCCCTAATTGTTTTGGTTGATCTGGATTTAATGTACGGTCAGTCTTGGATTGCCATCGTGATCATAAGTCGTGAGTTTGCCGTGACCGGTTTGCGTTTGGTATTAGCGGGTACAGGCGAAGTGGTTGCAGCGAACCAGCTTGGTAAAATTAAAACATGGGCACAAATCGTTTCTATTTCAGCATTATTGCTGCATAACCTTCCGTTTGCCCTCATTTCACTTCCGTTTGCTAATATCGCATTATGGATTGCATTAATCTTTACAATATGGTCAGGTTTGGATTATTTTATAAAAAACAAAGAAGTATTTGTTAATTCTAAGTAAAACGAATGGTGGTTTTGAAAAGATGGATGCAGAAATCATTGCAGTGGGCTCAGAGCTTCTTTTAGGACAAATCAATAACACTAATGGAAGATTCTTATCGCAGCAGTTTGCGGAAATGGGGATCAATGTTTTTTACCATACTGTGGTTGGGGATAACGACCGACGATTGCAACAAGCTATAGAAATCGCTGAATCAAGGGCGAACTTGATTGTCTTTACCGGTGGACTCGGTCCTACCAAAGATGATTTAACGAAGGAAACGATTGCTCGCCATATAGGGAAAAAGCTGGTTTTTAATGATGAAGCTTTGCAATCCATTGAAGCTTACTTCCAAAAGCGGGAACGGACCATGACGGAAAACAACAAAAAGCAGGCCCTTGTCTTAGAAGGCAGTGAAGTGTTGGCAAACGATCATGGCATGGCACCGGGAATGGTCTTGTCCAAATCCGGGATTACATATATGCTCCTGCCTGGGCCGCCAAGTGAAATGGAGCCGATGTTTTTAAGTTATGGTTATGAATCGATCATGAATAAATTGGAAAAGCATGAACGGATCGATTCCAAGGTTCTTCGGTTTTACGGGATAGGTGAAGCCGAACTGGAAACGGTGATTGAAGATCTCCTTGTCAATCAAACGAATCCGACAATTGCTCCGTTGGCAGCCGAAGGGGAAGTGACGTTAAGGATCACCGCTAAAGACTCTTCTAAAGAAAAATGCGAAGAGCTTATTTTAGAAGCGGAAAAAGAAATTCTTAGCAGGGTAGGTAAGTTCTATTATGGAAGTGATAATACTTCGCTAATAAAGGAACTTGTAAAAGAATTGACGGTCCGCAAGCTTTCGATCGCGGCAGCCGAAAGTTTGACCGGAGGGATGTTCCAAGAACAGCTGACAACCATCCCAGGCGCCGGTAAAGTCTTCAAAGGCGGTATTGTCAGCTATACGAATGATGCGAAGTCGAATGTCCTCGGCGTCAGTGATAATACCATCTCCGAGCATGGGGTGGTCAGCGGTGAGTGTGCAATGGAAATGGCCTCTAATGTCCGGAAAAAGCTCGATGCGGATGTAGGCATAAGCTTTACGGGTGTCGCAGGGCCGGATGAACAAGAAGGCAAGCCTGTAGGGACAGTATTTATCGGCATTTCATATCGGGATGGAAACACTCATTTCAAAGAGTTGAACCTTTCCGGAAGCAGGGCGCAGAACCGTATTCGCAGTGTGAAGTACGGATGTCATTACCTATTAAGGGATTTATGAACGCTGAAGCAGAGCTTTTTACAGCTCTGCTTTTTATTTGGTTCAAGAAGTTTGTTTCTTGAAAAAAAGGGAAAAAAGAAAAAAGTTAATTCAATGAAAATGTTTTTTTTAGGGAGTAAGTGAAAGGAAATGGAGATTTCATTAAGATAAAAAGCTTTTTTACAAAGAATATCCCGCAAGAAAAAAACGAATGAATGTTCGACTTTTTGCTTGGCAAAATAGTAAAAAGAGTATATAGTAAAGATAGGTTTTGAGACAGGATGCAAACCTTGATCTCAAATAAATTGCTAACGTAAGTACACCTTTAATCGGACAGCCGATTATTTGAATATAGAGGAGGAAATTGAGTGAGTGATCGTCAAGCGGCTTTAGATATGGCGTTAAAACAAATTGAAAAACAATTTGGTAAAGGTTCTATTATGAAACTTGGGGAACAGACTGATCGTAGGATTTCAACGATTTCAAGCGGTTCTTTAGCATTGGACGTAGCATTGGGAGTGGGCGGATATCCAAGAGGCCGGGTCATTGAGATATATGGACCTGAAAGCTCCGGTAAAACGACTGTTGCCTTACATGCTATTGCAGAAGTACAAAAAACTGGAGGCACGGCTGCATTCATTGATGCCGAGCATGCTTTAGATCCAGCGTATTCAGAAAAACTTGGTGTGAATATTGATGAGTTACTGCTTTCGCAGCCTGATACTGGTGAACAAGCCTTAGAGATCGCTGAAGCGTTAGTTCGAAGTGGAGCGGTAGATATCATTGTCATTGACTCGGTGGCAGCACTTGTTCCTAAAGCTGAAATAGAAGGCGAAATGGGAGATTCCCATATGGGTCTTCAAGCCCGGATGATGTCTCAGGCACTTAGAAAACTGTCTGGTGCCATTAATAAATCAAATACCATTGCCATTTTCATTAACCAAGTACGTGAAAAAATCGGTGTTATGTTTGGAAATCCAGAAACGACTCCGGGAGGCCGGGCATTGAAGTTCTATTCAACAGTTCGTCTGGAAGTGCGTCGTGCGGAACAATTAAAACAAGGTAATGAAATCGTCGGTAATAAAACCAAAATCAAAGTTGTAAAAAACAAAGTTGCTCCACCATTCCGTCAAGCAGAAGTTGACATCATGTATGGTCAAGGGATTTCCCAGGAAGGTGAAATCATCGATATGGGTGCAGATCTTGATATCGTCCTTAAAAGCGGATCGTGGTACTCATACAATGAAGAGCGTGTCGGACAAGGCCGCGAAAATGCGAAGCTGTTCTTGAAAGAAAATAAGGATATCGCTCTGGAAATTTCTCAGAAAATCAGAGATCACTATAATCTTGATGGAGAGCATGAATTACCACCAGAAGAAAATGAAACAGAAGAGCATTTTGAATTACTTGATTAATGGTAGGAAAAGGCCTAAGCTTGTTCGCTTAGGCCTTTTCTATATATTGTGAGAAAAGTGCGAAATTTTCAGCGGATTAAATGGCATTGAAAACAGATATCCAGACTTCTTCCATAATGAATGCTGTAGTTAATGATGGTTGATATTAAGAAAACTTGAATAATCATTGATACATAAGGGACAAACGCTTGACAATAAAAATTCTCAACTATACAATTAATATGTATATTTTACAATTTTTCAAACTAAAATTTTGAAAATTAAGTGCTGTATATTGAATTTATGTGCAATGTACTTGCCGACAGTTCAACATTTTATGTAAAAAGTTCATAGCAAGGGGAGGTGAAACGATGGAACCCATGACAATCATCTTCACTTTGCTTGGCCTAATCGTCGGTGCAGTTGTTGGTTATTTTATTCACAAATCAAAATTTGAGAGTAAAATAGCAGGGGCAAAGGGCTCTGCGGAACACATCCTTGAGGATGCAAAACGTGAAGCGGAAGCACTTAAGAAAGAAGCCTTGTTGGAAGCAAAAGATGAAATTCATAAAGTTCGTTCCGATTCGGATCGGGAATCCCGTGAAAGAAGGAACGAATTACAAAAACAAGAAAATCGGTTATTGCAAAGAGAAGAGAATCTGGACCGCAAGGATGAAACGTTAGACAAACGTGAAAGCCTTTTGGAGAAAAAAGAAGATTCTCTAAACCAAAGACAACAGCATATTGAAGAGATGGAAAGCAAAGTGGACGAGACGGTTCGTAAGCAGCAAACAGAGCTTGAACGTGTTTCCGGTTTAACTCGTGAAGAAGCTAAAGCAATCATTATAGACCGAATGGAAAACGAGCTGGCTCACGATGTAGCGCTTATGATTAAAGAAAGTGATACCCGTGCCAAAGAAGAAGCTGATAAAAAAGCAAAAGAAGTTCTTTCTCTTGCCATTCAGCGTTGTGCGGCTGATCATGTTGCAGAAACCACCGTTTCTGTAGTAAATCTTCCAAACGATGAAATGAAAGGACGGATTATCGGACGTGAAGGACGAAATATCCGGACGTTAGAAACGCTAACAGGTATTGACCTTATTATCGATGATACTCCTGAAGCTGTCATTTTATCTGGATTTGATCCAATTAGACGGGAAACGGCACGCTTGGCTCTTGAAAAACTTGTTCAGGACGGACGGATCCATCCGGCTCGAATTGAAGAAATGGTTGACAAAGCAAGACGTGAGGTAGATGAACATATTCGTGAAATTGGTGAACAAACAACTTTTGAAGTTGGAGTTCACGGTCTTCATCCAGATCTCATCAAAATACTAGGGCGTTTGAAGTTCCGTACAAGTTATGGGCAAAACGTACTTAAGCATTCAATTGAAGTGGCCCAGCTTTCAGGTTTACTGGCCGCTGAGCTTGGTGAGGATGAGGTTCTTGCCCGCCGTGCAGGTTTATTGCATGATATTGGGAAAGCGATTGATCATGAAGTGGAAGGCAGTCACGTTGAAATTGGCGTTGAATTAGCAACCAAATATAAAGAGCATCCAACGGTCATTAACAGCATCGCTTCACATCATGGCGATACGGAACCAACTTCCATCATTTCAGTTCTTGTGGCTGCCGCTGACGCATTATCAGCTGCAAGACCAGGTGCTAGAAGTGAAACGCTTGAAAATTACATTAGAAGACTTGAAAAACTTGAGGAAATTTCCGAATCCTATGACGGAGTGGAAAAATCATTTGCGATTCAAGCCGGACGTGAAGTGCGGATTCTAGTGAAACCAGAACAAATCGATGATCTTTCGGCTCATCGACTCGCACGTGATATCCGAAAAAGGATTGAAGAAGAGCTCGATTATCCAGGTCATATAAAAGTTACGGTCATCCGTGAAACAAGAGCAGTCGAATACGCCAAATAAATTGTTAATGAAAGACGAAGTGGTGCAAACCACTTCGTTTTTCTTTTTCCGATATTAATCGTTAAGCGTAATTCCTATAATTACCCCAAATTATGTTACAATACATACTTGAATAATTCATATAATTAGGTGAATCTAGAAAGGGTTTTACAATGAAATTGTTATTTATTGGAGATGTAGTGGGGTCTCCTGGACGTGACATGATCCAAGAATACCTTCCTAAGTTAAAAGAAAAGTATCGTCCGCATATCACGGTAATCAATGGGGAAAATGCTGCAAGTGGCCGTGGAATTACAGAAAAGATTTACCGCAGTTTTTTAGAGTGGGGAGCGCAGGCGGTGACCATGGGAAACCATACATGGGATAATCGCGACATTTTTAATTTTATTGATGATGCGAAATATCTCGTCCGTCCAGCGAATTTTCCAAATGGAGCACCAGGAGAAGGAATGAAATTTTTAAAATTGAATCAGCAGGAAATAGCGGTCATCAATTTGCAAGCTAGAACATTCATGCCGGATTTGGACTGTCCGTTCAAAAAGGCGGAAGAACTAGTGGCGGAGGCTCAAAAAAGGACACCAATCATTTTTGTCGATTTTCATGGAGAAGCTACAAGTGAAAAGCAAGCTATGGGGTGGTTCCTGGATGGTAAGGTTACAGCCGTTGTTGGTACACACACACACGTCCAGACAGCCGATAACCGTATTTTACCTGCGGGCACCGCTTACATATCAGATGTAGGCATGACAGGACCGTATGATGGCATCCTTGGTATGGACAGAGGGGCAGTCATTCATCGGTTCTTAACTAGCCTTCCTGTCCGTTTCGAAGTGCCTAAAGAGGGCCGGACCCTATTAAGTGGAGTTCTCCTTGAAATTGATGATAAAACTGGCAGTGCTAAAAAAATAGAAAGAATTTTGATTAACGAAGATCACCCCTTTTATAATTGATTTGAATGGATGGACAGTTAAACTGGCCATCCATTTTTTCATTCTTTAATAAATGGTGGACAATCCCGGTTTTCTTTGTCATACAAGTTTTACTTGATGAATATAGTAGCAGTGGAAAGTGTTATAACTATTGAGCCAAGTTAGAATCGGCAGGGAAAACAAGGAGGACTAGGAATGGAAATATTAAAAGTTTCAGCAAAATCTAATCCTAATTCTGTAGCAGGCGCACTAGCGGGAGTGCTCAGGGAAAGAGGGGCAGCCGAAATACAAGCAATCGGTGCAGGTGCGTTAAATCAAGCCGTCAAGGCAGTAGCAATCGCAAGAGGGTTTGTCGCACCTAGTGGAGTTGACTTGATTTGTATTCCTGCCTTTACAGATATACTTATTGACGGCGAAGAGAGAACGGCAATAAAGCTAATCATTGAACCAAGATAATTTCATGAGTGGGTGTCCTGTTTGTCGAATGGCGAGCAGGCTCTTTTTTGTCCTGAAATCCAAATGACGAAAAACCCGGGTCCCTTTATAATGGAGTATATGATCCTTTAAGGGACAGGGACAGGAAGGGGGATTACATTGGCAATTTTTGATGCACATTGTGATGTGTTGATGAAGATGTTCATAGATCCGGATATTACTTTTTTGGATAGTGATAAATTACATATAACGAAGCGGGGATTATTGGATCAAGGAGGAAAAGTCCAATGTTTTGCAATATATATTCCTGAAAAAGTACACCCTGATATGAGATTTCAAGCGGCTTTGGCAATGGTGGATATTTTTCATGAAAAGATTTTATCAGAGCCGGAAATGAAATTTATAAAAAGCAAGGCAGACATCGATTCTCTAAAAGAAAAGGAAATAGGTGCGGTGCTAACTTTGGAGGGGTGCGATTGCATTGGAAATGATTTGTTGAAACTTAAAACCCTAATTCATCTTGGAGTGTCCTCAGTAGGTCTAACTTGGAATTACGCCAACTTGGTAGCTGATGGTGCATTAGAATCAAGAGGCGGCGGATTGACAGGGTTTGGAGCGGAGGTGGTGGCGCTTTTGAATGAGAAGTCAATTTGGTGTGATTTATCCCATTTATCTGAAGTTGGATTTTGGGACACCCTAAAACTGGCAAAATTCCCAATTGCCTCACATTCGAATGCCTATCATCTTTGTTCGAATCCGCGAAATTTGAAAGACGGCCAGATAAAAGCCCTTTTACAAAAAAATGGAGTGATAGGGGTAACCTTTGTCCCTCAATTTCTATCAAATGGTGATTCGGCTTCGATAAAGGATATCTTGAAACATATAGAGCATATATGCAATTTGGGCGGGGAAAGACAAATTGGATTAGGCTCTGACTTTGATGGAATCGATCATATGGTAGAAGAATTAATGTCATATAAGGATTATCATAACCTTATCAATGAACTGAACAGGCTTTATTCAAGTGAGTTTGTAAAAGGCCTCCTTTTTGGTAATTTCACTCGTAATTTTCCGCTTAAATAGGAAATATTTTAAGTGATTTTTAATTCTTACTATATAGATATGAATAAATATTCTGAAAATATAAAAAATAAAAGCAAAAAGGTTGCAATTTAATGATTTAACCGATAGAATTGAAAGCGTTTAGTACACCTTTTCTATATTAGAACGATTAATTATACATAGTCGAATGTTCTGAAGAGAGGTGCGTTTTAAATGCATTTATATACGAACGTCCTAAAGGAGTGTAAGACATGATCAATCAACTTTCATGGAAAGTTGGCGGACAACAAGGTGAAGGTATTGAAAGTACAGGAGAAATATTCTGTATTGCCCTCAATCGCTTAGGTTATTACTTGTATGGCTACCGTCATTTCTCATCCCGAATCAAGGGTGGACACACGAATAACAAAATTCGTGTAAGTACTACGGAAACTCGTGCTATCTCTGATGATTTAGACATCTTAGTTGCTTTTGACCAAGAAACAATTGACGTCAATTATAAAGAATTACATGAAGGTGGCATCATAATCGCAGATGCAAAATTCAAACCTGTCTGCCCAGAAGATACAAAGGCAGAATTATATATTGTTCCATTTACGGAAATAGCAGGGGAATTAGGAACATCATTAATGAAAAATATGGTCGCTATCGGTGCGACATGTGCTGTTCTGGGAATGGAAATTTCCGTATTCAACGATGTGGTTGATGAAATATTCGGCCGTAAAGGTGAAGAAATCGTTAAGAAGAATATGGATGCCATTACTGCTGGCTACAAAGCAATGGAAGTGATGCTTGGAGAAAAACTGGGCGCAATGGAGCTGGAAAAGGCAGACGGCCAAAAACGATTGTTCATGATCGGAAACGATGCTATCGCTTTAGGCGCAGTTGCAGGCGGTTGCCGCTTCATGGCAGCTTACCCGATTACTCCGGCCTCGGAAATTATGGAATACCTAATTAAAAAACTTCCTCAATTGGGTGGGACTGTCATACAGACTGAAGATGAAATCGCAGCAGCTACAATGGCGATTGGTGCAAACTATGGTGGTGTACGTGCCATCACAGCTTCAGCTGGACCTGGACTTTCATTGAAAATGGAAGCGATTGGTCTAGCGGGCATCACCGAGACGCCAATTGTCATTGTCGATACTCAACGTGGCGGTCCATCTACAGGACTTCCTACAAAACAGGAGCAATCCGATTTAATGGCCATGATTTATGGTACACATGGTGAAATTCCTAAAATCGTCATGGCTCCGAGTACAGTCGAGGAAGCTTTTTATGATACGGCAGAAGCATTCAACCTTGCAGAGGAATATCAATGTCCAGTTATCATTTTATCCGACTTACAGCTATCACTAGGTAAACAGACGGTTCAGCCGCTTGATTACGGAAAAGTGGAGATAAGACGCGGTAAATTGGTGGACTTTGAAATTGAAGAGGATGAAAACAAATCATACTTCAAGCGTTATGAAGTAACTGAAGACGGGGTTTCCCCACGTGTAGTTCCTGGAATGAAAAATGGAATTCACCATGTTACAGGTGTTGAACATGATGAAACGGGCAGACCTTCTGAAACGGCTTTGAATCGTAAAGTGCAAATGGATAAACGGATGCGTAAGCTTAATAATCTTACAAACACATTCCATACGCCAGTATACAAAAACACACCGCATGAAGAAGCGGATTTATTAATTCTTGGTTTTAACTCAACACGCGGGACGATTGATGAAGCGATCGGCCGGTTAGAAACGGATGGAATGAAAGTGAATCATGCGCAAATCCGGTTGATACATCCTTTCCCAGCTGATGAAGTCCTATCATTGGTGCAAAGTGCCAAGAAAGTAGTAGTTATTGAAAATAATGCGACTGGACAATTGGCTAATATTATCAAGATGAATGTCGGACATGTTAATAAAATTAAAAGCATCCTAAAATATGATGGCAACCCATTCCTCCCGCATGAAATTCACACACAATGCAAGGAGATGTTCGAATATGGCAACGTTTAAAGAGTTTCGTAATGATGTAAAACCTAACTGGTGTCCTGGCTGCGGTGATTTCTCCGTTCAGGCTGCCATGCAGCGTGCGGCAGCAAATGTAGGATTGGAGCCGGAGAATTTGGCTGTAGTTTCCGGTATCGGCTGTTCAGGGCGTATATCCGGTTACATCAAGTCATATGGTTTCCACGGAATCCATGGCCGTTCACTGCCAATTGCCCAGGGAGTGAAAATGGCCAACCGTGAATTGACCGTTATAGCTTCTGGCGGTGACGGAGATGGATTTGCAATCGGGATGGGACACACCATTCATGCGATCCGTCGTAATATCGACATTACTTATATTGTCATGGATAACCAAATTTATGGATTGACAAAAGGCCAGACTTCTCCTAGGTCCGCTGCTGGATTTAAAACGAAATCCACTCCAGAAGGATCAATAGAACAGTCTGTTTCACCTATGGAATTAGCATTGTCAGCTGGCGCTACGTTTGTAGCCCAAAGCTTTTCCACTGACTTAAAAGACCTGACGGCGATCATTGAAGCAGGGATAAACCATAAAGGATTCTCCTTTATCAATGTTTTCTCTCCATGCGTAACTTATAATAAGATCAATACGTATGATTGGTTTAAACAAAACTTAACTAAATTGAACACGATTGAAGGCTATGATTCATCGAATAAAGAACAGGCGATGCAGACTTTGATGAAACATGACGGCCTTGTGACAGGGATTATTTATCAAGACTCTTCACGTCCTTCGTACCAGGAATTAGTGCCGGGTTATGCTGAAGAAGCGTTAAATAAATCAGATCTTACACTGGATCAAGCACATTTTGATAAGCTTGTTGAAGAATTTATGTAAAACGAAAAGGTTCACCCCTAAGATGGGGTGAACCTTTTTTGTGATTAATTGGAAAGCTCAAGTAGAGAGAATCACTATACTCTCTGGATTAGCTTACCACCAACCGTTATTGCATCCAAAGCCGCCGAAGAAATTGCAACGATTCCTTCTGCAACAACAATGGTGATGGCGGTCCCGATCGCGGTCCCGATCCCGATCGCGGTCTCTATCGCGGTCCCGGTCGTGGTCCCGATCACGGTCTCTATCGCGGTCGCGCCTATTACAGCCTCTCACAGCACGACAAAAATCGTCTGCGATTCTGTCGTTATTATTATCATGATGGTGATTATTGTTACATGACATATAAGTCACTCCTTCGTTTATTTTGGTTGTACAAGATATCTTATTCGAGAGCGGACAAGATGCTATAGAAACATGGCCCATTTAACGAAAATGTACGTATGCCCCAAGATCATCGTTATTTATGTGAAAAGGCTGGTACAAAAGCGATTATGGTATTTTTTTAATTAGTTTTTCATATCTTTACATATTAAGGTAGATGAATAGAACAGCCCTATTTCAGGGGGAGTGTAAATGTTGAGAGGGAAAATGAAAGCAGTGGTCAAACATCACCGAGGTTTTGGGGCACAATTACAAGTTGTGGATATTCCAGATATTCGTGATGACGAAGTCTTGATTCGAGTGAAATTGACCTCGATCTGTGGAACGGATATTCATATTTTCACCTGGGATAAATGGTCGCAGGGAAGAGTGAATCCGCCATACGTATTTGGACACGAATTTGCTGGGGAAGTAATCGAGATAGGGGCAAGTGTGAGCAATGTTTCAGTTGGTGATTGTGTATCTGCCGAAACACATATAGTTTGCGGTACATGCAGGCAGTGCTTAACAGGACAATTCCATATTTGTAAAAAAACCAACATTATCGGTGTCGATAAACAAGGGTGCTTTGCAGAGTATATAGCTCTGCCCGCCAAAAATCTATGGAAAAATCCAAATGATATGCCACTCGATATCGCTACCATCCAAGAACCGATGGGAAATGCCGTCCATTCAGTGCTTGCTGGCGAGGTACTGGGTAAAACGGTGGCCATAATCGGCTGTGGTCCAATTGGGCTTATGGGAGTTGCTGTAGCGAAGGCTGCAGGTGCTGATAAAGTAATCGCTCTTGATATTAATGATTATCGACTTCAGCTTGCCAAAAAGATGGGGGCTACAGACCTCATTCATTCAATTAAACAGAATCCACTGGAAATCACGAAAGGTCTGACAAATGGGGATGGAGTGGATGTGGTTTGCGAAATGAGCGGTAATCCGATAGCTATCGAACAAGGGTTTAAGATGGCGACAAACGGTGGAAGGATATCAATTCTAAGTCTGCCGTCTCAGCCCGTCACTCTTAATATAACGGATGATATTGTATTCAAGGGTCTTATTGTCCAAGGGATAACCGGAAGGAAAATGTTTTCAACCTGGCAACAGGTTTCCAGTCTGCTTGGAAGTGGCAAGGTTGATGTAAAACCAATGATTACACACCGTTTTCCGCTAAGCGATTTTGAGAAGGGATTTGAACTGATGATCAAAGGTCAGTGTGGTAAGGTGCTTCTGATACCTTAACCATCTGAAAAGGAGGAGAAATGAGAGGTTTTGAATCAACTGGAAATAGGATTATCTGGATTTGAAAAAGCTGATAAGGTGCCAGGGGTCATCCAATAAATGAATAAGAAGAGGCTAATTTCGTCATAGTGAATATACGAATCAAGCCTCTTCTTTCATGTTCTTATTTTCGGCATTTGTGAAAAGTTTCTTACAATTGAAGAAGGCACGACAGAATGATTGTTTCTTGCTGTTAAAAGCTTTATACTATGTTAATGTGGATATATCACACTTAAAAGCTAATATTTACTGGTAATTCTTAATAATGAATCCGTATAAAAACCATTAGAAGATAGGTCTTGAAATAGTTGGGGAAAGAAATAAACTAACTATTTTGAAAGGAGATTAACTATGAACGAGAAACAACGTTTAGAATCACAACAAGTACAGGCTGAAAATCCAGCGGACAAAAAATCCGATAAGGACTTCAGTAAGTACTTTCAAGCCGTTTATATTCCGCCTTCCTTAAAAGATGCGAAAAAGCGAGGAAAAGAAGAAGTAGAATATCATGATGACTTTGCAATTCCTGAAGGTTTCCGTGGGATGGGAGAAGGCAAAAAGTTTTACATTCGTACATACGGCTGTCAAATGAACGAACATGATACTGAAGTCATGGCGGGCATCTTTACGGCACTTGGTTATGAACCGACAAACACGGTGGATGATGCTAACGTCATTTTACTTAACACATGTGCAATTCGGGAAAACGCAGAGAATAAAGTGTTCGGTGAATTGGGGCATTTAAAATCATTAAAATTGGAAAAGCCGGATCTATTGCTTGGGGTTTGCGGTTGTATGTCGCAAGAGGAGTCAGTTGTAAAGCGGATTCTTGAGAAGCACCATTTTGTAGATATGATTTTCGGAACGCATAATATCCACAGGCTGCCACAAATTCTTAATGAAGCTTATCTATCCAAGGAAATGGTCATTGAGGTTTGGTCTAAAGAAGGTGATGTAATCGAGAATCTTCCGAAGGTGCGTAAAGGCAAAACGAAGGCATGGGTCAATATCATGTATGGCTGCGATAAGTTTTGTACATACTGCATCGTACCTTACACAAGGGGGAAAGAAAGAAGCCGCAGACCTGAAGATATCATACAGGAAGTCCGTCATTTAGCGGCTCAGGGTTACAAAGAAATAACTCTGCTTGGACAGAATGTGAATGCTTATGGTAAAGATTTTACGGATATCGAATATCGTTTCGGTGATTTGATGGATGAAATCCGCAAAATCGATATTCCGCGTATTCGTTTTACGACAAGTCATCCCCGTGACTTTGATGATCACTTGATCGAAGTCCTGGCTAAAGGCGGAAATCTCGTTGACCATATCCACCTTCCTGTTCAATCTGGAAGTACGGACACACTTAAAATCATGGCCCGTAAATATACACGTGAGCAATATTTAGAGCTGGTAAGAAAGATTAAGGATGCTATCCCAAGTGCATCGCTAACAACTGACATCATTGTAGGCTATCCGAATGAAACGGAAGAGCATTTTGAAGAAACGATGTCTTTATACCGCGAAGTTGGTTTCGATGCAGCGTATACTTACATTTATTCACCACGTGAGGGAACACCGGCTGCGAAAATGCAGGATAATGTACCGATGGAAGTGAAAAAGGAACGTCTGCAACGCTTGAATGCCCTTGTCAATGATACGTGTGCGTTGAAAATGAAAGAGTATGATGGACAGATTGTTGAAGTGCTTGTTGAAGGCGAAAGCAAGAAGAATGCGGAAGTATTAGCAGGTTATACAACGAAAAATAAGCTCGTGAACTTCAAAGGACCAAAATCCGCTATTGGCCAAATCGTAAAAGTGAAAATCACCGGTACGAAAACATGGTCATTAAATGGGGATATGGTTGAAGAAGCAACGGCGATTGAGGTGGAGTAATATGACGAAATATACTAAAGATGACATCCTGTCAAAAGCGGCCGAGCTTGCTGAAATGATTGCCAGCACGGAAGAAGTCGATTTCTTTAAACGGGCAGAAGCTCACATCAATGAAAACCAAAAAATCCGTGAAATGATCGCAAGTATCAAGAGTTTGCAAAAACAGGCGGTAAACTTCCAGCATTACGGAAAAGAGAAAGCATACAGCCAAGTTCAGGCCAAAATTGATGCACTGGAAAAACAATTGGATGAACTTCCGATCGTCCAAGAATTCAAGCAATCCCAAGTTGATGTAAATGATCTCTTACAAATGGTCTCATCACAAGTATCGAATAAGGTGACGGACCTGATTATTGAATCGACCGAAGGCGACGTCCTTCGCGGGGAGACTGGTTCACAGGTACAAGCCGGCGGCGGAAGCTGTTCATGAATATGGCAAAGCCCTTCTGATTTCAGAAGGGCTTTTTTATATTGCGTAAATCCTTATACAGCGCCCATTCGTGACACATATCCCAAAACATGAGCATAAAATAACCTAGGTTTAAAACATTACTGCAGTTTTCAAACAATTAAAATTCTACGCACACTAGACTTTTACCACGCATAGGATGAATGGAAACTGTATGAGGAGGGTTCGCTAGCATGTCACAATATAGAGAGATAATTACTAAAGCGGTGGTGGCAAAAGGACGTAAATTCACAAAGTCCTCTCACACCATTTGCCCGGCTCATCATCCTTCTAGCATTCTAGGTTGTTGGATCATCAACCATAAATACGATGCAAAGAAAGTCGGCAAAAAGGTAGAAATTCACGGCAGCTACGAAATCAACGTCTGGTATTCTTATAACCATAATTCGAAGACGGAAGTTGTAACTGAAAAAGTGCAATATACCGACGTGATTTCGCTGAAATACCGTGATCCCGATTGTCTTGATGACCATGAAATTTTTGCAAAAGCTGTCCAACAGCCGAATTGTTTAGAAGCTTGCATCTCCCCATGTGGACAAAAAATCATTGTCCATGTGGAAAGGGAATTCTTTGTGGAAGTCGTCGGCGAAACGAAAATTTGTGTCGCTGTTAGTCCAGATGGCTGCTGTGAGGATGACTGGGGCTCTGATTTCGATGATGAGGAATTTGAAGATTTAGATCCGGATTTCCTTGATGAATTCGAAGACGAATAGAATATAGAAAGTAACTACCGGATGACATTCCCTTCATCCGGTTTTATTTAATTTGAAACAGGACAGGACCCTTGCAGGCATAACGATGAGAAACCAAAAAAAGTTTGCAGATACTGCCAGCATACAACAGTTAATCTCACAAGGATAATTGATTTACCATTCAATTTCGAATTCAGGCAATGTTGCTTTCCCGTATGTTATAATGAAGGACATAAATGAGTAATAGATTTTAGTTTGGAAAGGTTTTGAAGGAATGGCTGGATATACTCCGATGATACAGCAATACTTAAAAATTAAGGCAGAGTACCAGGATGCCTTTTTATTTTTTCGTTTAGGCGATTTTTATGAAATGTTTTTTGACGATGCACTGAATGCATCCCAGGAGCTCGAAATCACATTAACGAGCCGAGAAGGTGGTAGTGAAGACCGAATTCCGATGTGCGGCATTCCGTATCACTCGGCTGCTAATTATATTGATATATTGATAGAAAAAGGATTTAAAGTAGCTATATGTGAACAGACTGAAGATCCCAAGCAAGCCAAAGGTGTGGTACGCAGGGAAGTTGTCCAGCTGATTACACCGGGAACGAAAATGGATAGTAAGGGCCTTCGGGAAAAGGAAAATAATTATATAGCCACTATCACTTATTTTACGGATGGGCAGTTTGGCTTTGGGTACAATGATTTATCGACCGGGGAGAATAAGGTCACTTTGATTGAGAGTTTTGAAGAAGTTCTGAATGAATTTGCCATCCTGGGTGCGAGCGAAGTGGTCATTGCTGAAGATTTTAATGAAGAATGGAAAAAAAAGCTGCAAGAACGGGGTGCTGCCGCTTTATCCCTAGAGAATAATTTGGTTCAAAGCGAGTCATTCGTTGCATTGCTTCATCTGTTAAAAGACCAGAAACTGGCAACGACGACCACACGTTTATTAAATTATCTATACCGTACTCAAAAGCGCAGCCTGGATCATTTACAGCCAGTGCTTGCATATGAAACGTCACAATATATGAAAATTGATTATTATAGCAAACGCAATTTGGAATTGACTGAAACCATTCGTTCGAAAGGCAAAAAAGGTTCATTACTATGGCTGCTTGATGAAACGAAAACAGCCATGGGCGGAAGGATGTTGAAGCAATGGATTGATAGACCGCTCATTAATAAAAAACAGATCGAGCGGAGGCAAAGCCTTGTTGAAACCCTGAAAAATCAATACTTCGAACGGCAAGACTTACGTGAACGGCTTAAGGAAGTGTACGACTTGGAGCGGCTTGCCGGAAGGGTCGCCTTCGGGAATGTAAACGCTCGGGACTTGATTCAATTGAAACGTTCATTGCAACAGGTGCCAATCATTCGTGAAATCGTGAAGTCCATGGCTTCCAATCAGGATATTTCAATTCTTGCCGATAAATTGGACCCTTGTGAAGAAGTGACGGATCTGCTTGAAACGGCGCTTGTAGAAAACCCGCCATTGTCCGTGAAGGAAGGGAATATCATTCAGGACGGTTTCCATAAGGAGCTGGATACGTACAGGGATGCCAGCAGAAACGGGAAAACCTGGATTGCACAGCTGGAACGAGAAGAGCGGGAACGCACAGGGATCAGATCATTGAAAATCGGATATAATCGTGTTTTTGGCTATTATATTGAAGTCACACGAGCCAATTTGCATCTGCTTGAAGAAGGGCGTTATGAACGGAAGCAAACACTAACGAATGCCGAACGTTATATCACACCTGAATTAAAAGAAAAGGAAGCTTTGATTTTACAAGCAGAGGAAAAAAGCGTCAGTTTGGAATATGACCTATTCCTTAATCTTCGTGAAGAGGTCAAAAGCTATATCCCGCGCTTACAGGATTTAGCGAAAGGCGTCAGTGAACTGGATGTCCTGCAGTGCTTTGCGACGATTAGCGAAGAACGCCATTATGTGAAGCCTGTATTTTCTGATGATAGAAGAATCGTCCTGAAGGAGGGCAGGCATCCAGTGGTCGAGAAAGTCCTTCAATCACAGGAGTATGTCCCCAATGACTGCTTTATGGATGGAGAACGGGAGTTACTCTTGATCACAGGGCCCAATATGTCGGGGAAAAGTACGTATATGCGTCAGATTGCGCTAACATCGATTCTAGCGCAAATTGGATGCTTCGTGTCCGCAAGTATAGCTGAATTGCCTATTTTTGATAAGGTATTTACTAGGATTGGCGCGGCTGATGATTTGATTTCCGGTCAAAGTACATTCATGGTCGAAATGCTTGAAGCAAGAAATGCGATTATGAATGCGACAGAAAACAGTTTGATATTATTTGATGAGATCGGGCGGGGAACATCAACTTACGATGGAATGGCGCTTGCCCAGGCCATCATTGAATACATTCATGAGGAAATTGGTGCCAAGACCCTCTTTTCGACTCATTATCACGAATTGACGGTATTGGCATCAGAACTGCCTAAATTGAAAAATATCCATGTCAGTGCTATTGAGCAAAATGGAAATGTCGTTTTCCTTCATAAAATTAAAGAAGGTCCAGCGGATAAAAGTTATGGTATTCATGTTGCAAAGCTTGCTGATTTACCGAAGCAGTTAATTGATCGGGCGGCAGCCATTTTAGCGCAATTAGAGAATGAAAATGGACAAGCAAAGGCGATGGCTGAACAGCCCGCTGCTGTTGTCAAAGCACCAATTGCCGAAGCTGAAGCTGAAGCCTCTCCTGTAACATCCGCCAATGAGGCACAGCTTTCCTTCTTTGGGGAAGAGGCTCCTAAAGGGAAAGTGAATTCTTCACCTAAGGAAAAAAAGGTGCTGGATGACATTAAATCACTCGATATCCTTGAAATGACGCCGCTTGAGGCGATGAATATCCTTTATAAATTACAAAAGAAACTTAAATGAGAAAATAAAGCGAGGCGATAATAATGGGAAAAATCATGCAGCTTGACGAGGCTTTGTCCAATAAAATCGCAGCTGGCGAAGTTGTGGAACGCCCAGCCTCAGTCGTTAAGGAACTTGTGGAAAATTCAATAGATGCAAACAGTACCATAATAGAGATTGAATTGGTGGAGGCTGGCCTTGGTTCAATCCGGATCGTGGACAATGGCGATGGGATTTTGGCCGATGACATAGAGGCAGCATTTAAACGACATGCCACAAGTAAAATAAAAGATGAAAATGACCTCTTCCGAATTCGAACACTTGGCTTTCGCGGTGAAGCAATGCCCAGTATTGCTTCAGTTTCCCGTTTCGAATTGAAAAGCAGCACGGGTGAAGGTGTAGGGACGCGCATACTTCTAGAAGGCGGCATGGTTAAGGAACTCGAGGCTTCATCCGGCCGTAAAGGAACGGATATCCTGGTTTCCGACTTGTTTTACAATACTCCTGCAAGGTTGAAATATATGAAGACCATTCATACCGAGCTAGGAAATATTACGGATGTCGCTAATAGGCTCGCACTTTCGCACCCGGATGTTTCAATACGGTTATCACACAATGGGAAGCGTATCCTGCATACGAATGGGAACGGGGATGTCAGGCAGGTGCTAGCTGCAATCTATGGTACGAATATCGCCAAAAAGATGATTCCGATTCAGGCAAGCTCCTTGGACTTCAAATTATTCGGCTATATCGTTATGCCTGAGGTCACCCGGGCTTCAAGGAATTATATATCAACCATGATAAACGGCCGCTTCATTAAAAACTATGCACTCGTGAAAGCGATCTTGGATGGGTACCATACACTTCTTCCAATTGGCCGTTTTCCAATCGCTTTGTTGAATATTGAAATGGATCCGATTCTTGTCGATGTCAACGTACATCCATCCAAAATGGAGGTAAGGCTCAGCAAGGAACAGGAATTGTACAGTCTCGTATCAGAAACGATTAAATCTTCCTTTAAAAAGATATCTCTAATTCCAAGTGGATATACACCTGCACCAAAGCCGGAACAAGTGAAAAGTGAGCAAACTACGCTGGAATTGGACCATGTCGTGGAAAGCGGGAAGCGCGTCCTTGAAGAAGCCAGGAAAGAAGCTTCACTCTTGAAGGATACCTTGATCCGGGAAAAGCAGGACCAAAAGAAACATATGGAGCTTGTTGAGGATTTCAATCTCGAACCAATAAAGGAATTAATCTACAGCAACGAACAGCAACAAATGGCAGATACCTATATACCGGTCTTACAAGATGATGAAAGCAAACCATATTTCGAGTCGGCTGAAAAGTATACAACCTATACTGTCGAACAAGAGGAAGAAATCGAGGGGAATGAACCGGATAGTCGAATCCCTCCCATGTACCCAATTGGACAAATGCATGGAACATATATTTTCGCCCAAAACGAAAAAGGTTTGTACATCATAGACCAACATGCTGCCCAGGAACGGATCAAATACGAATATTTTAAAGAAAAAGTCGGACGGGTCGAAAACGAACTACAAGATATGCTAGTCCCCATCACCCTTGAATTTTCGACCGACCAATGTATCCGGATAAATGAATATCGGCATGAGTTGGAAAAAGTCGGAGTCTATTTAGAAGAGTTTGGCTATAACGCCTATATTGTCCGATCGCATCCACAATGGCTCCCTAAAGGAATTGAACAGGAAATCCTTGAAGAAATGATAGAACAATTGCTATCGATGAAAAAGGTCGACATCAAAAAATTGCGCGAAGAAGCAGCTATCATGATGAGCTGTAAAGCCTCCATTAAGGCAAACCGCCATCTGCGCAATGATGAAATTCAAGCACTATTGGATGAACTAAGACGGACAACCGATCCCTTCACATGCCCTCATGGAAGACCGATCATCATCTCTTACTCCATTTATGAAATGGAGAAAATGTTTAAGAGAATCATGTAATTAAAAGCAATGGAGAACCCTTATGTAATGGGGTTCTCCATTGCTTTTTTAGTTAAATGACCACAAAATGACCACATTTATTGGTCCATGCTCTTTTTTCCTAGTGCTTTTGAAAAGTTTTCTGCAGAGGAGTCCTGTATATTCTGAGTAACATGACTATATTTATCTAATGTGATAGAAACTTTTGAATGTCCTAATCTTTCTGATACCACTTTAGAATTTTCTCCAATCTCCAACATTATAGTTGCATGTGTATGGCGTAAATCATGAAATCGAATCCTCTTCATTCCTGCAAGCTTAATATCATAAAGAAACTGCTTGTGAATCGTATTTGGGATTGACTGGCTCTCCACCAAAAGCAGACTTCTTAAAACAGAATAATGAATGAAATTACATCATGTTTTTGCTTGGGATTCATACAGGTTTGCGTATCTCGGATATTCTTCTTTACCTAAACGGCGATCTGAAGTTTATTCAACTTTATCCGGAATAGATTGCCACTAAAACATAAGTTCTCACTTAAAAGGAGTGTAGAATGGGAGGCAGGACGGGAAGAAGGAAACTCTCTTCGGTTATGAAGGGGTTTTTGTCTGTGTATCGCCTAGAAGTTGTAGTTTTACTAGCAGGACAATTTCTTTCAGACGTCGAATGTGTATATTTGACGAAAGGAGAGGGATTTTATGAGTGATATTATTAAATCCACTGATTACTGTAACTTACTTAAACAAGGGAAAATAACAGTTGGTAATTCCGTATATGCTATAGAAAAAATATATGTAAAGGAAAAAGAAACAGAAGAAATAAGGTTTGCATACTATAAAAAAGACAGCACGGGTAAAGAATTTTTTGTTCCACGTCCTTTAGATTTGGAGGAAGAGCATTTAATTGCTTTGTTAAAAGCAGGTATAGATGAAGGTGTGCTTCCGAATGATTATAAAACTAAACTTTGACTTAAGAGACTGCTTTAATTGAGTGGTCTTTTTCTATTTACCAATACAAATGAAAAAAGTATGAAATCTTAATATTATTGATTGAAATCGATTTAAATGAGTAAAAGAGGAGGTTTTCAAATGGATCATTTTTTTATTATAGAAGGTTGTAGAGAAACGGGTAATTATGTTGTTTATGAGGGTAAAAAGGGAGTCGAAGAAAATTGATAATTCAAACTGTAAACAATAAAAAGAAGGAGGGATTAAAAGAATGTAGACAGTATATAGGTAATCACCTGAAAAATGAATGTGGGTATGCATTAAATCAGGTAGTACCGCATCAGTGTGTAAAACCAAATAGGGAAGAGTTAAAAAACCCTTGGCACCTTAATTGTACAGTACAAGATTATATAGATGGTATTGATCCAGCAAAAAATAGGGGTGAAATACAGAAACTATATAAGGGGTGGTATTTAAGTATACTGTTAAATACATGCCTATAATGATCGATACATGAACGCTTATGCGTAAAATATTATCTAGGAGAATATCACTGTTTTCGATTGTGTTAAATAATCAAAAAAAGGAGCGGGTTTAAATGAGTAAACAGGAAGATAAAACAATGAAAGAAGTGATTATAGGTTGGGGGTTACCTGATTGTCTTAAACAAGATGAAGATAACATAGCCTATAAATTTGATGAATGGAAAATATGAAGGCGGACACAGGTGTAGAGAAGAAGATGTGAAATTCTCTCTTTATAATAAAAAAACTGAAAAAGACTTGTTTACCATGGATTTCTATAAAATTGGTCAATTAGGAGAGATGGCCGGAAAAAATAGAAATAGTATAAAATTACAATTACTACATGTCTATGATCCTTCTTATAGAAAGGAAGGGATATCTAGTCATTATATTAAAAAGCTTAAAGAGTATGCCATTAGTAAAAGGAGAAAATACATATATATAGATGCCAACGCTGATGGTGTTAAGAGTGTCAATAAGGAGAATTCCTAAAGTCAAGAAGAATTAGAAGAATATTATAAAAAGCGAAGTAGTTCTGAAATGCCTATTAAACTCGAATGCTAATTCTGAGCATTTTTTATAGTCCTTTTTATTTTGCAAAAAGAAAAGAGAGTTCGATGAAGTTTGCTGACCATTTCTTAGTTAATCCCTTTTAAATTTTTTGATATACTCCTTTATGAATTATTTGTGAACAGAAAGTGGAAATATGAAAACTAATATCCAAAAAGTTGTCACAAGGACTTATCTTTTTTTAGTAGAACCTTTAATGAAAGGTGGTTTTTATTTTTGAAATACTGTAATGCCACTTTTATTTTTCCTGATGGTTACGACTGAACTTTTATTAAAAGGTAGGTCCATTAGTTTTATTGAAGAGCGAATAAACAGATATAAGAACCCTCACTGGATGGATAATATGGCTATAGTTTTGTCAGTCCTTGCCCTATTGATTGCGATACTTAATCTATACCTAAAGTGGAGGATGAAGAAAGATGAATGACAAAGAGCTCCATTTCAAGAATTTAGAAAAGCTTAAACAAAAACTGATAGAGGGTATAATAGTGTCTTCAACAGTATATATTTTAGAAAATTTAATAAAAAAATGTTTTATTTCTAAAGGAGAAAAGTATATGAAATCATTTTATTTAGGTATTGTTATCGTTTTAATATCACTTCTTATTTCGGTTTTCACTAGTGATTGGACACTTTTGTATAAAATTACAGGAGGCATTACTGCAATAGTATTAGTATTATGTGCATTATTTTCTGGTGGATTTGTAGATGGTGATAGAATGGGAAGAAATTTATTTTCTGAAACGAAAGAAGATAAAAAAGAAAGAGTTTTCTTGACTACAAGACTTTTATTAATAGGGCTTCCTAACTTTCTTACAGCTTTAACTGTTTATTTTTTAATCTAAATAATGCTCCAAATTAAACAAAAGGCTAACCACTAGGTTAGCCTTTTGTTTATCGATTTCCTGGAATAGAAAATTCAACTTGCATGATTTTGGAAGGGTAAAGTCCAACTTGAAGATCCTCTACTAATTTTTAGGTTTGTACTAACACCACATGTATTATATTTAGATGCAATTACTGCTTTCCAACTAGACGGGATATTATAGGAATAGGTATTTGATCCAGTAGCAATCTGTTTTGATTGTCCAGAAGTAGAACCAAAGCTTCCTGGACCAACTTGGCCAACAATAGCTGATCGATTTGATAAAACATAGTTGCCTGCTCCATTATAGCTCCATCCACCTGTAACCTTTGTTAATTTAAAATGTTTTACTTGATTTTTATCATAAACATTAGACCAAGTAATAGTCGAATAAGCTTTTACGCCCTTTGTAGAGTCCCATTTATCATCTTTTTTTGATGCAAAAGGTTGAATCTTAGTATCTAGTTTTTGTTGTTCAATTTTATCAGTAATATCTTGAGCAACATGGAATGTAGTAGTTGCATATGTTTCAACCAATTGACCATCCACATTTTCTACTTCTAGTAATTGACTAGTTGAATGAGATTGAGTTTCTAATTCTAATTTTTCCACAGATTTTGTTGAAAGCTCAAATTTCTCTAAATCATCCTGTTGACTAGATAAATCTGAAACACCATTTAAAGCTCTAGTATAAAGTTCATTAAGATCAGTGATTTGTTCATATTTAATTACTTTTTTATTTAACTTTTCGCTCGAAGCAAATGAAGAACCACCAAAACTAAATAACATTGTTAAAGATAATAGCTGTACTAATTACTTTTCTTTTCATTACAATAACCTCCAATATTTTTTTAGGGCTTTTTTCAACAAATGATATTGAATCTAAAGTCCTAAATAATAGTTCTATATAACCACATATTTTCCCTTCTTTTATTTTTTTAATTTTTAAAGGATATGATAGTTCATTAGTCTATTCCGCAATTATATAATTTCTCCCTGCGCCCTTACAGACAAATTAGTGGATGGCTTTTTATTATGAATAAGGAAGGTGAGTGTGTATGACGGTATCTGAGTGTCTTGATCATTGGCTTATATCTTATATAAAAAAGAATAAGAGATACACCTTCATGATGAATCGTACCAAAAATAAAAGGATTAAGAATAAAGCTATACAAAAGGCTTCATTAGCATTAATCATGAAAGGTCATATGGAAGAAATTATTATGATGAGCAGGAGTGAGTAGGGATGGAACTAACGGATTACTATTGCAAGAAGTGTGGCTTGGTAGTAAGACTGCCGGATAATCAACACGATAACCTTATCTGTGCTAAATGTTATAAGCATGTGATTACAACAAGGAAACCTGCTGGAAATGGAATACCTAAGACAATTCAATTGTATTTATTTTATTTACCTACGTCTCTTATCTTTCATTCGGTCATAAACTTTTTTTAGGTACCGAGTTTACTGTAACTCAGTATTAGGAGTTAGTTATTTGGAAAGTTTGGAACCTGAATAAGTTTCACTTGAAACAATTATGAGGAGGAAACAAATGAGTAAGATTATCAGTGCGGAAACAACCGCTAAAGTAGAAACCCAGCCCCGAGGAAAAATGATTGCTTATTGGTCAGTCACATTACTACTCGCAGCAGCTGTTATGTTAAGTGGTATCGGGCAACTTATGCAATATGGGGGAAACATCGAGTTAGTGACGAATCTTGGTTACCCATTATACGTCTTGACCATTCTCGGGATTTGGAAAGTGCTTGGAGCCATCGCTCTGGTTGTGCCAGGTGTTCCTCGGCTTAAAGAATGGGTTCACGCTGGTATCTTCTTTTTAATGACTGGTGCGGCTTTATCTCATGCGTTTGCTAACGATTATGGTGATTACGGGTTTTCTATTATCCTACCGCTGTCATATGCTGCATTAAATATCGCCTCGTGGGCGCTACGTCCGAATAGCCGCAAACTTTAGGAAGTGGTGAAATTAACGGGAGTCCCTTCGTACCATCAATAGATCTCTACTACAGAAAATAATATTTTGAACACCTCTGAAGCAATAGAAATCTTACAGTGTTCGACAAAACTTAAACAACTTAGTTAACAGAGAAGCCATCACTCCAATTAAGGGTTTGCCTAGAGACCAAGTAGTTTTATAAAGAGGATATAGTAAAGCGTAAAGATTATATGGATAAGAAGAGGGAAGCATCATCCTAACCGATGGTGCTTTTTATTTTGGGGAAAGAAGGGTGAGCTTGATGAAGTTTGGAAGAGTGAGGGGGAAATAAAAAACGAACCAACAAAGGGTCAGATAAAAAGGAGCCAAAGCATAGGCTAGTGACCTTATATGATTTCTAATAAATTCGTTGATGAATATATTAAGTTGTATGAATTAGGAAAGATAATGATTAATAAAGAACGTGTCCTACTGATTGTGTATTTGAAGAAACATGTTTTATCCCGAGATGATCTATATTTCGATGAAGAACAAATAAATAATTTTAAGAGGTTTACCGAGAAATGGTATTTCCCCTTAGAACCTTTTCAAATGTTCATAGCAGCTTTTGTTTTTATGTTTTACAAAGATAACGGGGAGAAACTTCTTTCGGAAATTCCTGATTATGATGGGAAGGGGTGGTGGTAAGAACGGTTTAATCACTGCATTAACGAATTTTTTCATAAGTGAATTGCATGGTATCCCAAAGTACAATGTTTCCATTGTTGCAAACTCGGAAGACCAGGCAAAGACCGCCTTTATGAAAATGTACGAAACCATTGAAGAACTTAAAATTTCAGAAGGAATGTTTTATAAAACGAAAGTGGAAATTAAAAACAATGCGACAAAAAGCATTGTAAAATACCGTACATCCAACACTTCCACGAAGGATGGTTTGCGTATGGCTGTGTCATTTATGATGAGATCCATCAATACGAAACAATAGAAGAAACTCGGTAGAATATATAGTAATTGCATATTGAATAACCGTATCCAAGTGAGTGCTGGATTTTTAACCCATTAACCACATTGGGTGACCACCATAATATGAATGACAACAAATTTTCTATTCGGAAATGAAATGTCATGAATTCAAGGGATGGATAAATTCAAATAAATAAGTAAACGCAACTAATGTGAGATGTTACGAGGTTAAATGAATTCGGCTTTTTAAAAGAATCATGTAATTAAAGCAATGGAGAACCCTTATGTAATGGGGTTCTCCATTGCCTTTTTCGATTCCGATTTATTAGACGTCATCCATGAAGGGGGTATAGGAATTGAATAGGGTTAATCAAGTTCCCGACACTTATCTTCAATAATAATAATACTGGGGATTAGGTTGGAATTGATAGTTGGGTGCAGGGGCAGCATACATCTGGTTATCATAGTGATTAATATATTGCGGATATTGCTGAATGTCTTCTTCGGGCGCTCGATGGCAGTTTGCTGGCGGACCGATGAATGTTGATGGTTGGACCGGTGCAATTGCTTTTTTCCATTGGTTTTCATCCATGCAATACGTATGTGCCATAATATTTGCAGGTGTCAATTTCAAGATATCCGAACCGAGGATTACCTCAGGTGTTGATGCGTTAAAAATGGCCAGCAGATGAGTGTTATCGGTATTAGCCACTTCATAATGCCACCAACCTTGTGGAACATTAGCTACTTGACCGGGTTTAATGGGGTAATTTTGTATTTGCTTAGTAAAAGGATTCAGTAATGAAACGGTTGCAGCTCCAGTAATGCAATACACTAGCTCTGCAGCATTTTGGTGATAATGCGGTTCTACGACATTGTTCTTACTAAGGTAAATATCTAATAGTGAAACATTTTCGAGTGTGTTCAATTGTTTGATACCTAATACATTTATATAGTTTTGATTGTCTTTTTTCATTAAATTGCTTTGATTAACATCGAAAAAATATTGTGTGGATGGTGAGGTATAGTCCATATAGGAGACCATGAATGTATCATTCCTTTTCTAATGAGTTCATTTTTCAGGATATGTTAGATTTCATTGTAATGTGCAAAAACCCAGGGTTATTTGCCTATGGTCCTAATGATCGTATATGATCCCTGTCTATCTTTTAGGAAAGGACACAGATTAAATTATTATATAATAGCCTGTTGAATTTAATGCAAATGAATCAAATTGACCATAAAACACAATTAGATGAAAAGGGTTTAGGAGTCCCTTGTGATCCCGTCATAGTATGAAAGAGATGCATTGATTTGGTGTAATATAGATAAATATTATTTTTATATACTATAAAACCGAAACTACTAAACTGAATTTTTGATATAATCAAACTTTTAACAAGCAGTATTTTTCCATTGCGTGTCTTTAAATTACAGTGATATAATGTTCTCTGTGATTTTAAAGTTAAACATAGGAAGTGGCTAAAATTGTCGAACAATTCAAAAGAGAGTAAATTCGTTCCGTACGTCTCTGCATCTAAATCTCTACCCGAATTAACTGCAACTGCAATTATTCTAGGGATCATTCTTGCAATCGTATTTGGAGCGGCAAATGCATACTTAGGCCTACTTATTGGGTTGACTGTCTCTGCTTCGATACCCGCAGCGGTAATTTCAATGGCTATCTTAAGAGGGGTTTTTCGCAGGGATTCAATATTAGAAAACAATATTGTGCAAACGATGACCACGGCAGGTGAGGCTATTGGTGCCGGTGCTGTATTTACCATTCCAGCATTATTCATGTGGGACATGGACGTGAGTCAAGCATTCATCATTTTCGTTGTATTAACTGGGGGATTTTTAGGGGTCTTCATGATGGTTCCCCTTCGCCAGCTTTTGATTGTAAGGGAACATGAAACATTACCTTATCCTGAAGGTACGGCATGTGCCGAGGTCCTGAAGTCAGGAGAAAAGGGTGGTACAAGCGCGAAACTAATCGGAGCCGGTTTGGTTATCGGCGGTGTGGTTAAAGGGCTTGGTGATGGGTTTAAGCTCTTCAAGACAGAAGTTGAAACAGGAATCGCGAATTTTAAAAATGCAGTGGTTGGTCTTGATGCCTTTCCTTCCCTTTTGGGTGTAGGTTATATTATTGGACCGCGTGTTGCAGGACAAATGCTAGGTGGGGGGTTATTAGCCTGGGTCGTTCTAATACCGGCCATCAGCTTTTTTGGCGGCAGCAATGGAACAGCCATTTTCCCTTCTGATGTACCGATCGGTGAATTGGATGCATGGGGAATTTGGGATAATTATATACGCTATATTGGTGCTGGTGCCGTTGCAACTGGCGGATTGATCACATTGATCAAAACATTACCTATACTTTTCAGTTCAGTTATTGATACTCTTAAAGGCGTAAAAGCCAATAAAGGGCAACTTAAATCAGGTTCAATTCGTACTGAAAAAGACATACCGGCTAAATATGTTTGGCTGGGAACGATCATTGTTATTTTAATCATTGCTTTCACACCAATAACTGATGTTGGTATCATTGGTGCGATTGCAATTGCGATTTTTGGATTTTTATTCGTGACGGTGGCTTCAAGGGTTGTTGGAATCGTCGGAAGTTCTTCTTCCCCGGTTTCTGGAATGACGATAGCCACACTATTGATTGTAGCAATTGTCTATAAAGCTACTGGTTTTACTGGTACGACAGGAATGGTAGCCGCTTTAACCGTTGCTGCGATCATTTGTACAGCACTTGCGGTTTCAGGTGATGTTTCTCAAGATTTAAAAACAGGATATATCGTGGGCGGTACACCATGGAAACAACAAGTTGCCATGATGATTGGTGTCGTTGCGTCTGCTTCTGTCATTGGTTTTATCCTGGTTCTAATGGATAACGCTTATACGATGGGATCTGCAGAACTACCTGCACCTAAAGCGGCACTAATGAAAATACTTGCTGAAGGTGTTCTTGGGGGAGATTTACCTTGGACCCTTATCTTTATCGGTGCGGCTATTGCCATAACATTAGAGTTTTTCGGTCTGAATTCACTTGTTGTTGCAGTCGGCATATACTTGCCGGTTCATACTAGTGCCCCAATCATGATCGGTGGATTTATCCGTTTCTTCGTTGAATTCTTCTCGAAAACAAAAGAAGCGCTTAAAGCACGTGTTGATAGAGGTGTATTATTTGCATCTGGTTTAATAGCAGGTGAATCATTGATTGGTGTACTTATTGCCATATTGATTGCAGCAGGTGTCCAAGTACCGGCTGCGGCTAAATTAGCCAGCAATTTGATACCTTTCTTACTATTCCTTGCTCTAGCTGGATTGCTTTGGTTCGTATCTAGCAAAGGGAAAAAAGAAGATGCTTCGTAAACGCCAATCAAAAAAGAGGAACCTGTTAACTATGGTTCCTCTTTTGGAAAGACGCGTCACTATGGAACAAGAATCCCCGGAAGCAACTTTTTTAGTCATTCAACGGACCAATTTCGTGGAACGAATTACGATTCGTTTCTTTAAACAACCATCAGTCCGGAAAATCAAGCTTGATAAGTTTGGGGCATTTGCCATTAAACAAATGGAGTTCCAAAGCAATGTTAATCAGATTTCTAAAGCGATGAGTGAACACTTTGGTGAGGAAGCGGAACCAGCCTTGCCGCGATTGATGAAATTTCTGGAAATCCTTGAGGTTCATGACTGGATCATATGGGATGAAGAAGAAAAATGAAAAAAAGCTGAAGCTCTTTTTGCTGCTTCAGCTTTTTTTAGTTTAATGATTATGTAACTAAAGCAAAATCCAATTAATTGTCTGGACATTCATATAACAAAACTTTACCCTGGATAAGATCACCTTTAATGAAAAAACATGAAGCAGGTGGACATAACAATGGAAGACACGAATTATGATGAAATGCTGAACATCAAAACGGAAGGTGAACAAAAAAAGTTCAATGATTCTTTGCATTATCACCGATACGAGCCTACGCCATATAACGCATTAGAACATTTATTCAAAAAATATCCACTGAAACGAAATGATCACATTGTGGATTTTGGATGCGGTAAAGGACGGTTGAATTTTTTTATCCATCACTTATATCAATCATCTGTGGTTGGCGTGGAGATGAATGAAAATTTCTACAAAGAAGCGATCGAGAATCTGAATGGCTACATGAAAAAAAGGAAAAACAACTATGGCAATATAGAATTCCAATGTTGTTTGGCTGAAGAATATCATATTGATACGAAAGATAATCGTTTTTATTTCTTTAATCCGTTCTCTGTACAGATTTTCATGAAAATCATCAATAACATATTGCTTTCCTTTGAAAAAGAACCGCGCCAAATCGAGCTGATTTTATTTTATCCTTCACAGGATTATATTTTTTTCCTCGAAAATCAAACCGCCTTCGAGATGAAAGAAGAAGTGATGTTACCAGGCTTGACTGAATCTAATCCTTTTGAGAAATTCGTCATATACCAATTGTTAAATTGAATGGATTTTAGTTTCTTAATGATAATCAAGTAAATATAAAAAACACCCAAGCAATGTTTCATGGATGCTTGGGTGAAATGAATGAAAAATCATAAGGGATGTTTAATGTACAGCATATTGTAAAATCTTTTGAGGCTGTGGCTCATATTGTTTTTCTATATAAATTTGATGCCAAATCATAAAGGTTAAAATGGTCCAGAGCTTCCGGCTGTTATCCGTTTTATTATTTACATGGTTTTCAAGTAATTTCATAATTTGCGGTTTGTTAAAAAGGTGGTCAGTTGGGCTCTCTTGGATTAACCTTACTGCCCAATCGTATAATTCATCCTTTAACCAATGGCGTATAGGAACTGGAAAGCCTAGCTTCTTTCTGCTCCATACATGTTCCGGAACTATCCCGCGGGCAGCTTTTCGGAGCATGTATTTGGTCGTTCCATTTCTTACCTTTTGATCCATGCTAAGTTTTGAAGCCGTATCGAAAACGCATTTATCCAAAAATGGAACTCTTACCTCTAAAGAATTCGCCATGGACATTTTATCTGCCTTCAATAAAATATCCCCTTTTAGCCAAGTTTGAATATCAATGTTTTGCATTTGGGTAATAGGATCATACTCTAAAGCACTTTGATAGATGGGATTTGTCACTTTTTCATTTTCTAATCCGTTGCGATAATTCACTAATAAAAGTTTTTTCTCTTTCTCGCCGAATATGTTTGCGTTTCCAATATATCGTTCGTCTAAAGGTGTAACTCCGCGCTCTATAAAACTCTTTCCTTTAACCCCTTCTGGCAAAACAGATGAAAGTGCCTTCAACATGCTGTTCAACGGAGCTGGTATATAGGAAAACATGCGCAGGGAATGGGGCTCCCGGTATATATTATATCCGCCGAATAACTCGTCTGCACCCTCCCCGGACAAGGCGACCTTGACATGCTTTTTAGCTTCCCGTGCGACAAAATATAGCGGAACGGCAGCTGGGTCAGCTAAAGGGTCATCCATATGCCAGATAATCTTTGGAAGTTCTGCCAAGAATTCTTCAGGACTTATGATATAACTTATATTTTCTACATTTAGAGCGGCTGCCGTTTCCTGTGCAACGTTTATTTCACTATATCCATCTCTTTCGAATCCTACAGAGAAAGTTTTGATCTTAGGGTTAATCTGTTTTGCGATGGAGCAGATAAATGATGAATCAATTCCTCCTGATAGAAAAGATCCAACCGGAACATCACTTCTCATATGTACGTTCACGGAGTCCATTAAAGTTTCTTGTATTTCTTTCATTACCTTTGAATCTTCTATATTGGAAGGGCGAAAAATAGGTTTCCAGAACTTTTTTATCTCCATTTTCTTTCCGGGCTCTTTTGTGAAATAATGTCCAGGAGATAACTTGTTAATGTTTTTTGAAAGGGTGGAAGGTTCGGGAACATATTGAAAACTGAGAAAATGCTGTAATGAATTCACGTCCAACTCTTCATTCATTGCTGTCAAGATACTCTTTTTTTCTGATGCGAAATATGTGACATTATCTTGTTCACAGTAGAAAAAAGGCTTGATTCCAAAATGGTCCCTAGCACCAAAAAGTTTTTGCTCGAGTTTATCCCAAATGATAAAAGCGAACATGCCGCGCAGTTTCTGGACGGTTTGCTCTTTTTGGCTACTATAGAGAGCCAATATTACCTCCGTATCAGAATCCGTAGTAAACTCGTATCCTTCATCAGTGAGTTCTTTCCTTAGTTCAATATAATTATAGATTTCGCCATTAAAAATGATCCAATATCTTTCATTTTCATATGAAAGAGGTTGGTTACCATTATCTATATCGATTATGCTTAATCTCCTAAATCCAAAATTCACAAATTCATCAAAAAAATATCCTTCATCATCCGGGCCCCTATGGGTGATGATCGTGTTCATTTTCTTGATCGTGTCTTTCATATTTGAATTTATGGCTTTCGGATATTTTTGAATACATCCAACAAAACCGCACATAAAATCCACCTGCCTAATTATTTAATAGTAAGAGATTCCCCAGTAACTTTTATCAAGAAATATAGGTATAAAGTTTGGATGTCAATCTAAGTAGTAAAATATCTCTAGTCTACTAGGTTAGATTATAATGCTATATTTGTCAATTTTACTCATTTGATGAATTAATTTGTAAGTTTGTTTTTATGTGGTCACAATGAATCCAAGCAAAAAAAGAGGCAATCGATATGATTGCCTCTAAACGCATATAAAAAAACACTTAACTTTAACTTGAGCATAAGGGACAATCCAACTGCAATGGATCGAAAATGCCGAAAAAAATGGGCTGCCTCACTGAAATAAGCATCTGACTCCTTGTATTTATTAATCAATAGTTCCGTTCGATGACAAAGTGTGCACGATCGCCTCTAAAGAGAGTTTTAGAGAATTCAATGACCGATCCATCATTCTCATATGTGTAAGTTTCTAATGAAAAACAAGGTGAACCGTTGGGTACATCCAATTTGTCAGAAATGGAATCGTCGGCTAGTGAAAACTCCAAGTGTTCGACCGTTTTTTTTACTTTTAAATTGAATTGTGTTTCAAGTACTTTAAAGAGTGAGTGTTCACAGGCTTCGATATTTAGCCCGGGAGTTTTATACCATGGGAGATAGGCAATTTCATATTGAAGGGGGACGTCGTTTACGTAACGTATCCGTTCCAGTTTGTTTACTGGGTCTCCAATATTTTGTTTAAAAAGCTTGGCAAGGGTAGCGTTTGCTTCAATCACCTTTAAGCTAATGACCTTTGTGGAAGGATTTTTTCCTTGCATCGTGACTTGCTCAGAGAACTTTTCAACCGTGCTTGAAAGGAATTGCTTCACTTTATTTTCCGAAACGAAAGTCCCTTTGCCTTGAACACGGTAGATATAGCCTTCGACGGTCAATTGCTGTAAGGCCGTGCGAACTGTTGTCCTGCTTACTCCGTATATTTTACAAAACTCAGCCTCAGTCGGTAATTTTGTATTAGTTTGATATTCGCCATTTTTTATGAGATCGATGATCGATTCCTTAACTATGGAATGCAATGCCGCTTCTTTATTCATGGTTTCCACAGATGATTCCTCCTATACTCATTCCAATATATACATATAGATTATCTCGGATAAGTTCAATAATCAACTTTAAATCACAAATTTGTAGTAACAAATTAAAAATTGTGTTGATATTTTTTTGATTTGTAACTACAATGTATGTATGGAGGTAATAATACCCATATTATAAATGCCTTTCAAGGGAAGTGATAAAGCAAGGGAACATCGTTCATTATAAAATTACGGTTTAATTTTGCTTGAAAATACTGAATAATCAATCATTAAACAGGGGGGGACTTTCAATGAATATCTTATTATGTTGTTCGGCAGGGATGTCTACTAGTTTATTAGTTACCAAGATGGAGGAAAGCGCTAAAAAACAAGGGGTAGAGTGCAATATATGGGCTGTTGGTTCTACAGAAGTGAACAATGAAATGGATAAGGCTGATGTAATTTTATTAGGTCCGCAGGTTCGATATCTTCTTTCCAAATTACAGGAAGCGGGAAAAGAAAAGGGAATTCCGGTCGCAACCATCCATCCAATGTTCTATGGGCTATGTAATGGTGAAGAAGTACTTAAACAAGCCACTACTTTAATAAAAGGAGAATAAGGATATGATGACTTTTATTGATAAGTATATTATGCCCGGCGCTGTAAAAGTAGGAAATAACCGGCATCTGCTCGCGATTCGTGACGCATTGATTGGAATGATAGCGATTACAATGATCGGGTCATTCGCCGTCCTGTTCAATAATCTTGGGCAAGTCATCAAGCCTTACGGAAGATTGATGGAGGCCATTTTCGGTCCTGCATGGAATACGCTAGGCGGTGATATTTGGTTTGGAACTTTTGCATTCATGACGGTATTCGCTGTATTCGGCATTTCTTATAAACTAGCAAGGTCATACGGTGACGATGGTTTTGAAGCGATGCTGGTTTCCGCGGCCTGTTTCTTCCTATTATTGCCTCAAATCGGAAATGTCACTTTAACCATCGATGATAAGGATGTTACAGGAGGGGCATGGGGTTTCGTAAGCGTGAACTATTTTAATGCCACGGCCCTATTTACAGGAATAGTAGTAGCCTTAATAGCAACCGAAATATTTGTGAGACTTTCCCGAGTTAAATATTTAGTCATTAAATTGCCTGATGGAGTACCTCCAGCGGTAGCCCGTTCATTTGCAAAGTTAGTGCCGGGTATGGCAACGATCTTTGTCGCTGGTGTGTTCGGACTGCTATTCCGTAAAGCTACGGATGGTCAGGTACTGAATGACTGGCTTAGTAAAGTGATTGTATCCCCCTTACAAAGTGCTGTAGATTCATTGCCATTCGCTATTTTACTAGTCTTTCTTGTTCATTTATTATGGATGATCGGTTTGCACGGTCCAAATATCCTTGGAGGGATAACGACACCGCTTTTTGAAAGTTCGGGAGTGAAAAATATTGATTTATATGCACAAGGTGTCAAAGACATGGACCAATACGGGGTATTGGCAGGTTCTTTCCTAGATGCATTTGTTTATTTAGGCGGATCTGGTGCAACATTGGGCCTCATCATCGCAATGATCATTGCCGGTCGGAAACGTTATAAACAGATGATTGCACTCGGTGGGGCTCCAGGGGTGTTCCAGATTAATGAACCTATTTTATTCGGTTTGCCTATCGTGCTGAATCCAATGTGGTTCATCCCATTTGTTCTCGGTCCGGTAATTACAACGGTGATCTCTTATATAGCGGTAAGCAGCGGAATGGTTTTCCCGATCGTTGCTAAGATCCCATGGGTTACCCCACCGATTGTGGGTGGATTCCTGGCCACAGGCGGACATGTATCTGGAGCGGTCTTGGCTGCAATCAATCTAGTCATTTCAACAGCTATTTATTTACCATTCGTTTATGCTCAAGTGAAGATAGATACCAAAAATGAAACAAAGCTTACAAAAGATTCAGAAACGCTAAGCGTTTAAGAAAGTAGTGATGAAAAATGGAAAAAGAAGAATTATACCAACTATCCTTTCAATTGATTTTATATAGTGGGAATGCGAGAAGCTTTGCAATGGAAGCGTTGCAGGAAGCAAAGAAAAAGAATTTTGATTCTGCCCGTTTGAAAATCGCCGAGGCCGAAACGGAATTACTGCAGGCCCATAAATACCAAACTCAATTAATCCATGCCGAGGCGGGCGGGGACCATTTTGATCTTCCCATCATCCTAGTGCATGCACAGGATCATTTAATGACGGCGATGACAGTAAAGGATCTTGCAATGGAAATGATCGATCTACGCGAAGAATTCTTACATGCAAATGTTGTGAAGGAGAGGACTGCCGAATGAGCAAGGGGCTGAAGATTGTCACGATTGGCGGAGGATCGAGCTATACGCCAGAACTGATCGAAGGTTTCATTAAATATCATGAAGAACTTCCCGTGAGTGAAATTTGGCTCGTGGACATCGAAGCGGGGAAGGAAAAGCTTGAAATTGTCGGGGATTTGGCAAGAAGGATGATTGAAAAGGCCGGTGTGAATATTGATGTCCATCTCACTCTAGACAGAAAGAAAGCGCTTAAAGGGGCGGATTATGTAACAACCCAACTGCGGGTTGGTCAGCTCGCAGCAAGGGCTCTTGATGAAAAGATTCCATTGAAACACGGAGTGATCGGACAGGAGACGAATGGACCAGGCGGGCTTTTCAAGGCTTTTAGAACGATTCCTGTCATTCTGGATATTGCTCGTGAAATGGAGGAGTTATGTCCGGATGCATGGCTGATTAACTTCACGAACCCTGCTGGAATGGTAACGGAAGCAGTTCTGCGTCACAGTAATATTTCCAAGATCATCGGCCTTTGCAATGTTCCGATTGGCATGGAACGAGGTGTTGCGGATTTAATGGATGTCGAGCCATCAAGAGTCCGGATCGACTTTGCTGGTTTGAACCATATGGTTTACGGCTTGGATGTATTCGTTGATGGGGAGAGTGTCAAAGATCAAATCATCAATCTGATTACAGATCCAGCTAAAGCGGTCACGATGAAGAATATCCATGCAATGGGCTGGGAGCCGGAATTCCTTAGAGCGTTGGACCTGTTTCCGTGTCCATACCACAACTACTATTATAAAACGGGTGATGTACTGGCCCAAGAATTGAAGGATGCTGAAAAAGGGGAAACACGTGCTGAGGTCGTTCAAAGACTTGAAGCAGGATTATTCGAGCTTTACAAAGACGAGGATCTGGCTATCAAGCCGCCGCAGCTTGAAGAGCGCGGAGGTGCGTACTACAGTGATGCGGCTGTACGGTTGATTTGCTCGATGCATACGGATAAGCGAGATATTCAAGCGGTAAATACCATCAACCATGGTGCGATTGAAGGCATCCCGTATGGATCGGCTATTGAAACCAGTTGCGTGATAACTAAGGATGGTCCCAAGCCAATCAATGTAGGAGAGCTTCCTGTCGCCGTTCGCGGATTAATTCAACAAATCAAGTCCTTTGAAAGGGTAGCCATCGAAGCTGCGGTATCAGGTGACTATGATACTGCATTGCTAGCCATGACGATTAATCCACTCGTTCCAAGTGATAGGGTAGCGAAACTTATCTTAGACGAAATGCTTGAGGCACATAAAGATTATCTGCCTCAGTTTTTTGAAAAAAAGGAGTTGCAGGATAATTTATCATGATTGAGGTCCTTGTAAATGCAGATGATTTCGGGTTAACTAAAGCGGTGAATTATGGGATTTTGGATAGCCACAAATATGGAATTGTCAATTCGGCAACGATCATGATGAATGCGAAAGCAACGGAGCATGCGATTGAAATCGCAAAGAAGACACCGTCGTTAAAAGTAGGTATACACTTAGTGCTGACATGGGGAAAACCTTTGTTGAGCGACGTGCCGAGCTTAGTTGACGAATCTGGTTTCTTTAAGAAGCAAGGTTTGGTATATGGTGACACTAACGGTATTTCCTTGAGCGAATTGGAGAGGGAGTGGTCAGCACAGATCGAAAGATTCTTGGAATTCGGTCTGTTACCGACTCATTTCGACAGCCATCATCATGTACACGGGATAACAGAGTTTCTGCCAGTTATTCAAAAGCTATCCGATAAATACGGATTGCCAGTGCGTAATGCCGGAAAGCACCTTGCTGGGATTCAAACCGTTACAGATGTGTTCCTGGATGACTTTTATGGAGAAATGGTGGTTGAAGACTACTTTCAAAACCTGAAGGGACGGGTAATGGATGGGGCAAGCGTAGAGATAATGACTCATCCTGCTTATATGGATGAAGAATTGATGAAAGTTTCCTCTTATAATGATAAACGCATGAAAGAACTCCGGATTTTGACAAATGCAAAATTACCAGAGGGATTTTTCCTTAGATTCAGCATCAACCAAGTTAAGATTTGATTTTAAATTGTAGCCCTTTAATTACAAAGAGGACCATTCATCAAATGATGAATGGTCCTTTATAATTCATGATTGCTTTATCTAAAATTAATAAGCCAAACTGAATAGGGCTTTGATGTGTGATAGATAGCGAACATTACTTGCTTCTTTCATCAATGTAGCCGGCAGACCTTTAAGGGAAGTGTTATTGGCCCCAACGGTTGCCACCGCATCCTTACGGCCAAGGCTCGCAAGTGTACCTGAGTTTACAGGTGAAAATTCTTCAAGTTTCTTGCCTTCAAAGGCTGCATATAGGTTGTATCCAACAAGCTCACCCATTTGCCAAGCATTTTGTGCAGTAGGAGCGTATGGACGGCCGCCTTCTGGAGGGAATGCAACGGCACTGTCCCCGACGACGAATACATCATTATGGGATTTGGATTGCAAATACTCATTAACGGTTGCTTTTCCGCGATCCACTTCAAGGCCTGATTCGCCTACGATAGGAAGGGCTGCGACTCCGCCTGTCCAAACAAGCGTATTGGCAGTTATGGTTTGTCCATCTTTCAATTCGATTTGGTTTCCTTTAACACCCGTAACAGGCAGACCTGTCAAGAATTCAACGCCGCGTGCTTCCAAGCTTGTCATGGCACGTTCGATTAAGTGATCAGGCAGGACCGGAAGGATTTTTGGACCAGCTTCCACAAGCTTGATTTTCAAGTCCTTGAAGTCCACTCCGAACTTTTTGGCGATTTTAGGGAAATGATCCACGATTTCACCGATTAACTCGACGCCCGTCAAGCCGCCGCCGCCGATCACGATTGTTGCGTCGGCTTCATTATTCGTTTGTGCATATTCGCGGATGCGATCTTCGATATGTTTGTAAATCTTGTTTGCATCATTTACGGATTTCAAGACCATGCTGTTTTCCTCAAGACCCGGAATGCCGAAGAATCCTGTTTGGCTTCCCAAAGCAACAACCAGGGCATCATAAGATAAAGTGGAGCCATTGGAAAGCTTCACTTCTTTTTTATCGACTGAGAAAGACTCCACTTTGGAAATGGCAAGGTCGATATCTTTTCCTTTGAAAAGTTTTTCCAAAGGAATGGAAACAGCTTGTTCAGAAATGGATCCGCCTGCAAGACGGTGCAATTCGGTGATGATTTGGTGTGTTGGAAATTGATTCACCACTGTAACCTGCACTTCATCCTTTTTGTAATATTCACGTACGGATAAGGCAGATAGTAAACCAGCGTAACCTGCACCTAAGATGACGATTTGTTTTGACATAGTTAATCCCCCGTTCTTACTGAAAGTTTATCAAATTATTTTTGGTTTTTACGTTCTGAAGAGACTTCAAGAAAAGCTTGGGCGAAACGGAAAAGCTTTTGTGCTTGCGGATCTTTCATCATTCTTAACAGACCAAAAAGACCAATCACATCAGTATTCACTTCAGCACGATCCTTAGCTTCGATGGCATTAGCCGCAAGCCCTTTCACTGAACCGACTACAGGTCCTGCGATCTCCGAAATGGCGCTGACCGTATCATTTTTCAAAACATCATCAGTCGCTACTGATTGAGCGAAATCATAAGACTTTGTTAAAATATTCACTAACTCAGTCAGCTTTGGTAACTGCTCAACTAAAGTGTTCAAGGATTCCTGAACCTCAGGCTTTAAAAGCTGATCTAGGATATCCAATTGTTCTTGGTTTGCAGAAATATTAAATGTTTCATGTTCAGGTTTTGAGACTACATCTACCATATCTAATTCCCCTTTAAACTTAATTATTTTGTTTTATGTGTTTTCCGCCGATACTACTAATCATACGACTCTAATCCCTTAATTTCAAATATATTTTTTGTGATAGGAATATAATTTAATAGTTATAATTAAGAGCTAGTAGGTGGATTTTGTGATTTATCTTAATATTCCAAAAAAATATTAAGGTTATTCTGGTTTTAATACCTTAAATATAGCTTTTTATTAGGGACATTTAACTTTTTTTATATAAGATAACGATTGTGATTCACTTTATTATTATGGTGTGGCTTGTTCTATAGCTTGTCCAAGTAATAAATGATGGCTACATGTAGCTCTTACACCGTGATTCCTAAATAGACATCTTTAGTTTCACATGGATGTTTGTTGTACTATAATGTCCATAATCTTTGAAGATGCCATGCAAGTATGGACCCCAAGAATATTTTATCTGATTTAGGGTAAATAATATTATCGGAATTGGAGATGATGCCCTTGGTAGAACGCAGGATGTTAAAGATACGTGGAGAAGTTATCGAAATATCTTCCAGGTATTGTGAGAAATATAGAAAATGGAACTGTACTGCTAAACTTCCCAATAGTTCCTTAATAGCTTATTGCCGTGATAAGAATAAGCTTCGTGCTGAGACAGTTTCTATGAGCAGGTTATTAATTACTTATGATGACTATAAAATTGTATGAGATGTAATGGAATTAATAAATAGATAGGGTCAAGGCGCACAACCTCGAAGATGATGGTTGGGCGCCTTTTTTATTGAATAATATTTAATGCTATGTTTCATTTATCTGCGAAATCGGGAATATATCTTCGGAAATGGAGATATATCATCGAAAACTCCTAATTAATCTACAAATTATACAATTTATCGATTTTTCGACAAAAACTCTTTTTTTAAAAAAGCTATTTTATTAATAAAAAGCAACGAAATTGTCAAAAAAATATCAGAAAATACTGAAAAGGATAGTAAAATTATGTTAATATATTTAAAAAAGTGTTATTTTCTAACAAATAATGAATAATTTATTGTTAAGGATATCCAATAAGAAAAAGGAAAGTTTAGATACCAAAGTGCAATGCTATTTGGCTGTGTAGGGCCCGGTCCATTTTATAAGCAGGTGAAATGGCCTTAAAGATTTTGCGACAATAAACTGAATAGGAGTTGGTAGAATGGTTAGTATTAAGGGATATGGAAAAGCGACACAAGAATCAGTGAATAATTTTCAGAAATATGTGGGATTTGAAATCCCTGGAGATTATAAACAGTTTCTCCTTACCCATAATGGCGGCACAACTGCAGTGCAAAACAGTAAGTTTTATGTAGATGCATTAGACACACTCGTTTGCTTAAATGTACTTTATGGGTTAGAGCTTCCGGATAAAGAACTGGATTTACAGAAATGGCATGAAGAAAACAGAGAAGACTTACATAAGAATTGCATTATTATAGGTAATGATACGTGTACAGGTAAAATCTTGCTGATAGATAACGAAGAGGAAAAGGGAGTTTACTTCTGGGATCAGGGGTGGTATTCCGATCCATCAAGCCAGGATGAAAATATTTATAAAGTTGCAGAGAGTTTTAATTCCTTCATTGAGGGATTGAAAATCCCGGAGGAAATCTAATTTTATTTGAATCCCCTTGATTGGCTCAGACCATTCAAGGTTTTTTATTGTAAATTCAATAACAAGATTGATGATATGTAAGAGTGATAGTAAGGATTGTTATGTTAAAGAGGTGAAGAAAATGTATAAAATCTTATTGATTGAAGATGATGTCAAAATAGCTGGAATCTTGGTCAATTATATAAAAAGGTATGGATATGAGGTTTTTGAAGTTAAGCAATTGGACAAAGTATTTGCGGAGTTCCAGGAGATAAGGCCAGATTTGGTTTTATTGGATATCAATCTGCCATATTATGATGGTTTCCATTGGTGCCGGCTAATAAGGACGGTTTCGAAGGTTCCTGTCATATTCATCTCTGCAAGGACAGATGAAATGAACCAAGTCATGGCCATTGAATATGGGGGAGATGACTATTTAACAAAACCGTTTCATTTGGAAGTGGTATTAGCGAAAATAAAGAGTGTCCTACGTAGGGTGTATGGTGAATATGCGGATATATCTTCATTCCACCAGCAAGTAAAGGAAATGGAGGGATTAACGCTTTATACGGAAAAAGCGATGATCGAATATCAAGACAATCAGATAAATTTAACTCAAAATGAGTTGAAATTATTGAGTTGTTTACTACGACAGTATGACACCATTGTCTCTCGTGAAGAATTACTTGAGGCATTATGGAATGATGATTCATTTGTTGATGACAATACATTGACCGTCAATGTCACAAGGGTACGAAGAAAACTTGAGGATATTGGCATCAAGCATGCCATAACAACTAGCAGGGGAAAAGGATATCGACTAAAAATAGTGCAAGGTGAAGAAAAGTGAAGCTGAAATCCTTTATTAAAGACCGTCTTTATTTTATATTTTATACTGTTTTATTGGTAAGCCTGCTTATTATTGCCTATGCATTAGCCGTTCTGGAAGCGGTGAATCACATATCGATTTCAAATATCATCTATTTAATTATTCTCGCGTTGTTTATGATGCTTATATTTTTAGCGGCCGATTACATAAGGCAATACCGCTTCCTTAATCAATTAGCAAGGATGACGCAAGAACCGAGCTTGTCGTTTGAATATGTCGAAGCCTTTAGGGAACCTTTGACAAATGAACAAAAGTTGTGGATGGAGCTTTTTCAACAAATGAACAAGGTAACCATTGGGCAATTACAAGAACAAATCAAACAGAAGGAGCAATATGAGCTGTTGATTCATCAATGGGTTCATCAAATGAAGACACCTGTTTCAGTCATTTCCTTACTGATTCAAGAAGGCAAAAGGACATTTTCGAATGAGTCGATGAAGGATCATCTTAAAGAGATAGAAGAAGAAAATGATCGATTTCGCAGAGGGCTGGAAATTATCTTGCATGGAGCAAGGCTGCAGCGTTTTTCGGAGGATGTAAAATCGGAGCGGGTTGACTTAATTGATCTAGTCAAGCAAGTAATTAACGAGGAAAAAAAACAGTTCATCAAACGGTTCATATATCCCAGGCTTGAAACGGAGCTTGAGAATGTATATGTACATTCGGATCGTAAGTGGCTGCACTTCGCCGTTAGTCAGGTGGTCTTTAATGCACTGAAGTATTCAAGGCAGGGAGAGCATGACAGCATAACATTCAACATTGTTGAAAAAAAGTCAGAGGTTTTACTTAGGATAACGGATCAGGGCATTGGAATTGTCCCACATGATGTAAAACGAGTGTTTGATCCATTTTTTACAGGAGAGAACGGGCGGGCCCAACAAGAGTCAACTGGAATGGGACTATATCTAGTGAAGGAAATCGTTAACAGACTTGGGCATGGGATTACCATACAATCGACTGTATCCGAAGGGACTACAGTGGAATTTCTCTTTAATACAAATACCTTACATGAAAGGTGACAAAATTGTAAGGCTGCTAAGCGGTTATGTAATAAACTTCGATGGGAGCCTCCCACTATATTCATTATACTTGTGGTAAGAAAGGGAGGTATGCAGGATGTCGATTTTAAAAGCGGAGCAATTATCCAAAACTTATTTTCAAAAGCAGGGGAATTTATTTCATAAAGCGTTAGATAATTTCACCATGAATGTACAGAAAGGGGAATTTGTCGGAGTGATGGGTCCATCAGGCAGCGGGAAAACCACTTTGCTTAATTTAATGGCCACGATTGATAAGCCCACCACCGGGAAAGTCATTCTAAATGATCAAAATCCTAATGAATTAAAAAATCAGGACCTGGCTTTGTTTCGAAGGAGGGAGATTGGATTTGTTTTTCAAGACTTTAATCTTCTTGATACACTTACCGTTCGCGAAAATATCCTCCTTCCTTTAGCGTTAGATCATTATAAACTCGATGAAATGGAAAATAGGGTAAATCAGTTGGCGCACCTTCTGGGGATTGAAGGGATTTTAGAAAAACGGACTTTTGAAATATCCGGAGGTCAGCAGCAACGAACGTCGTGTGCAAGAGCGATGATTCATGAACCATCCATTATTTTAGCAGATGAACCTACAGGTAATTTGGATTCCAAGTCTGCCAAGCAGGTAATGGATACCCTCACGACACTCCAGGAGAAAAAGGGAGCAACCATCCTCATGGTCACTCATGACCCGACTGCCGCCAGTTTCTGTGACCGGGTTTTATTCATAAAGGATGGCAAGTTCTTTTCGGAGGTTCATAATGGAGGGGAAAGACAGAGCTTCTATCATAGGATTTTAGATACGTTAAGTGTTTTGGGAGGAGTCTATCATGAACATTCGACTTCTCGCTAAGAGAAACATCCAAGGAAATGCCCAACGTTATCTTGCTTATTTTTTCAGTATCGTACTTTCCGTCTCAATCTTTTTTATTTATGCATCATTTATCTTTCATCCTGATGTGGTCCATACTAATATCCCTGGGGGAAAGCTTATTAGTATGGGGCTCATTGCTGCTGAAATTGTGATCATCATATTTTCGGTTTTCTTTATAGCTTATTCGAATGCCGCATTTTTACAGCCGCGAAAAAAAGAGTTTGGTTTGCTCACACTACTTGGAATGTCCAAATCCCAACTTAGAAAACTGATTTACCTGGAGCAAACGATCGTTTCCCTCATATCAATCATGATTGGGGTAGGATTGGGGCTTTTGTTCTCAAAGTTATTCTTAATGACAGTTTCTTGGTTATTGGCTGTAGAACAACCATTATCGTTTGTCTTTGTCCCTAAGGCCTTCATATATACGATTGTTGGTTTCATTTTATTATTTCAGCTATTATCGCTACTTTCATTGGTTCACATTGGAAATGCAGAAGTGGTCGATTTACTAAAAGATAAACAAAAACCAAAAAAGACGCCCATTGTTTCAAAGTGGTTAATTGCACTATCAGTTGTTTGCTTAAGCATTTCTTATTATTTGGCAGTCACGATGTCATTGAACAATTCATATATTCGGGTATTGCCCATTTTAATATTCATACTGATCGGAACCTATTTTTTATTCAGTCAAAGTATTGTCGCTCTATGCAGAAGGCTTTATCAGAAGAAGAAAAGCTTGTACAATGGAACGAATTTAATTAACCAAACAAACCTGATATTTAATATTAAGGATTATTCCAGGTTATTCTTTTTAACCTCGATCATTACGGCCGTCATTTTGACAGCTGCAGGAACACTTTTCATGTTCAGTGCAGATTTAAAGAAGCAAGGGGTGGATAACATTCCACAATCAATTGGCTGGGTTGAAAATGACGCTTCCATCTATTCCGTCATTGAACCATCCGAAGTAGAGAAAACTTTAAAGGAAGATGGATTCAAGATCCTTTACAAAGTAAATATGACAGGTGTGCCCATCACTCACATGCTTCCCCATATGAGAACGGGAGAACCCAGTGAAAATAGGTCATTATTAATCTCGGAAAGTGATTATAACAAAGCGGCAACTTTGCGAAAATTAGATTCCGCAAAGTTATCTGGAAAAGAAGCGTTATACGTTTTTCCTTATGGAGGGGGACTGGATTATCAATTCGTCCAAAATGGCGAACAAAAGGAGCTTCACTATGGTAAACAAATCATACGGGTTACAATGGCGGGTCAGCGCAATCATTCCATAATCGCTCCCATCAAATCAGCAACCACCCTGATGGTGGTCGATGATCAGCTGTATAATGAAATAACTGCTGATATGCCTTTAAAAGAGATGGTAAGAGTACGCGGGTACGAAGTGAAAGATTGGGAAGAATCGATGGAAACCTCTGGGAAAATCGAAAAAATGTCTAACAATCCTGACCATCAATTGCAAACAAGAGCACCTATTTATCATAAAATGAAACAAGGTAGCATATTGATCTTATTTATCGGTTTGTTTGTCAGTTTATTATTCTTTATCGTCCAAGGAAGCATGATGTACCTGCGAGTTTTTACGAATTTAGAAGATAAGAAGATCCAAATTCATGCCCTTCATCGATTGGGTCTAACAAAAAAAGAAATACAGCAAATTTTAAGTGCGGAAATACGCATCCTCTTTTTCGCTCCTTTTGTGATAGGGATGATGCATGCCATAGTTGCCTACGTGGCATTAAGCAATTTATTGGGCTCCAATTTGTTTGGTTATTCGGCCATGGTCATCGCTACGTATTTTCTTCTTCAACTGCTATATTATCAAGTAACTAAAAAAATGTATGAGCGGGCAGTCATCAATGCGATTAAATAAAGCTATCAAAATGGAATCAGGGGATAATCTTCTGATTCCATTTTTCATTAAAAGGAAAACTTCTCTTTTGAATTGGCGTTTCCCTTAATGATAAATCAGTTAATATGTACTATTGAAAGAGAGTAATCCGTTTTTTTCTTGCACCTGAATATGAAAAATGTAAATTTTGGTGTGATTTTACTGATGGCACCTCTAGATTCTTGTAATATTTTCATATAAAGGGTAAAATTATTTATTTCATGTGGAAATATCGAGTTCGACGACTTTTGATTTTCCATATTCTTATATGAAATTATATTAATATAATAAACTATATAGGTAAAAAAATGTTTTATTAGAAATATTTAGTATTGGATTTAATGTAGATTAAAATTTAAAAAGTTATAGGATCAAAAAAGTGGCGAAACTATCAAAAAAGAAGTGGGTAATCTGTTAATTACTTGATTAATTATAGTATGATATGCCTGCAGTTATGGAGAATATTAGATTTTTCTCTATTTCTTTGTCCCTTTATATAGTAAACTCAAAATAGGTTCGTTAACTTTTAGCTGCTAGAGATGAGGTAAGTTTAATCCTATGAAAAATAAAAAGTTAAGGGCATTTCTTTATTTGAGTATTCTTTTATTAATTGTTTTCATTCTTCTAAATATGCTTTCTACATATTTAAGCATTAAAAATTCTGTGCAAAAATCCGTTGCTAATCAAAACTTGGTAGCTGCTAGATCTATTGCCGACTCAATGGATGTAGAGGCCTATCAGCGATTTCTTAATAACCAAGTAAAGAGCCAGGAATATAGGGATATAAAAGCTTACTTAGAGGATGCCCGTGAAAAAATAGGTGCATTATATGTTTATACAATCATGGTTGATAACCCGAAAGTATCCAAAGCCATGATTACTGGATTTTCTAAAGATCATAAAGGCGATTTTCCTATCGGCGGCGTATGTACTGTTCCTTCGGAGCAGGTCAAACAGGCGTATGAAGGCAAAAGCTTTATTACCGGGAATCTGGAAGATCCCGAATATGGGGAGTATTTGACTGTGGGTGTGCCAATGAAAAATCAAGATGGCACCATTATTGGTTTTTTGGGCATTGATGTGAGCGCAGAAGATATTAATGCCATTAACGGAAAGGTATTGAAAAGCAGCATTGCCATCCTTGTATATAATGGGGGATTTGTTATCATGTTGCTGGTTACCTTTTTTGTCCTTCAAAAATGGTATCAAAAAGAACTGACACGTGAAGTCGGGGATACGGAAGATACGTATCATTCGGAATTTCAATCGCTCATTGCTTCAGTCCGCTCATTAAGGCATGATTTTTCCAATCATATTCAGGTGATACATGGACTGCTTAAATTAGAGGAGAACTCAAAAGCGCTCGATTATTTAACTGGCCTTTCAAAAGAAGTGCATTCGATTGAATCGATGAAATTGGATGTGATACATCCGGGCTTATCTGTCCTGTTAGAGACGAAAAGGCTCTCGGCCCAGAATTATAACATCGATATTGAGATTGATGTTTCACACAAATCCTTCAATCGGGTCAAAACAATCGACTTGATTAAACTATTATCGAATGTCATCGATAATGCTATCGAGGCAACGATTGAATTGCCAGAGCATGAACGCCGAATGAATATTGCCTGCAAAGCTGATGATGAAAAGTATACGTTTATGGTCACTAATACCGGACCGATGATTTCCGAATTAGATCAGGAGAACATATTCGCCAGCGGATTTTCTACCAAAAAGGCACAAAAGGGAAAAATACGCGGACAAGGATTGTTCATCGTTAAAGACTTGGTTAACAGATATGATGGAGAGATTCATGTAAAATCCACTGAAAAAGAAACGACCGTTACGATGATGATACCTGTAAATGGAAGAATGGGCTGAACGGATAATCAAAGGGAAGCAGAATATTGATAAAAAAGGTATGATTCCTCAAAAAAAGAAGGAATCATACTTTTTTTCCGTTCTCGGGATTATATTATGTATTTCATTTTTTCCTTAAGAGGTATCCATACAGAATTTATATTCTCAGCCGGTGTCCTATATCTTGCTAAATGCGTAAATGCAGCTGGGAACTTCATCTATATTTTCGGTATGTTATACTCTGGAAATCTAAGACAATAAAGCTGTACTATATGAAAAAAGAAGGCATTACAACCTTTTTAATGGATCAGTATTGAATGTGAATTAAGTGATTTCAAGATGACGATTAATCCGATAAAAAGGTGAATAAAAGAACCTGAACTGGACATAATGGGTAGATGTTTAGCTGCTTCCATCGGGATTATGATAAGATAGGGAAAAAATCATATAAGGCAGTGAGAATGTGAAACAACAAAAAGGAAAACTTCTCGTTATCATTGGACCGACTGCTGTTGGCAAGACAAAGATGAGCATTGAGATGGCAAAGTTATTTAATGGTGAAATTATCAGCGGAGACTCCATGCAGGTTTATAAAGGGATGGATATTGGGACTGCAAAAATCAAGAGGGAAGAAACAGAAGGAATTCCTCATTATTTACTTGATATCAAGGACCCTGATGAACCATTTAGTGCGGCAGAGTTCCAGGAGCGTGCTAATGCTTGTATCGAGGATATCCAAAGTAGAGGTAAACTCCCTATTATCGTCGGTGGAACAGGATTATACATACAATCGGTCATTTATGATTATCAATTTTCGGAAGCACCATCCGACCCTGTTTATAGGGAAGGACTCGAAAAACAGGTAAGGGAGATAGGGATCGATCCTGTTTTTGAACAATTACGTAAGGTTGACCCAGAAAGCGCGAATCGGATTCATCCTAATAATGTAAGAAGGGTGATTAGGGCACTTGAGATTTTTCATTGTACAGGTAAAACGATGAGTGAGCAGCTGAATGAACAGCCTACAGAATTGAAATATGATACGTGCATCATTGGATTGACAATGGAACGAGAAAAGCTGTACAAACGCATCGATCAACGTGTTGATGGGATGGTAGAAGAAGGCCTGATTCAAGAGGTGGAGTCATTTCATGAAAAAGGTTTAAGGGATTGCCAATCAATTCAGGCTATAGGCTATAAAGAAATCTATGATTTTTTTGATGGAAGAGCTTCATTGGATGAAGCGATTGAAACTTTAAAGCAGAATTCCCGTCGATATGCCAAAAGGCAATTAACTTGGTTTCGAAATAAAATGGATGTCATTTGGTTTAATATGACCGATTTAGAGGATTTTTCAAAAAAAATACATGAAATATCTGGATTTATAGCAGGAAAGCTTTTCAGTGAAGGCGAATACATAAATTTAGAGAGAAAAGAGGAGGACTAATACATGAAACAGTCAGTAAATATTCAAGATCAGTTTCTTAATCAATTACGGAAAGATGGTACGTATGTGACGGTATTTTTATTAAACGGGTTCCAGATTAGGGGACAAGTTAAGGGGTTCGATAATTTTACCGTTTTATTTGAATCGGAGGGCAAACAGCAGTTAGTCTTTAAACATGCGATCTCTACATTTGCTCCACAACGTAATGTTCAGATTGATTACGAAGTGAAGGAATAATCATATATATGAATGTGAAAAACAGGTTTCGCTTATAGCGACCTGTTTTTTTTTGCTTGCATTTCTCGGTTCTTTTTCAAAGAATCGATAATTTTACGCACCTGTTATGAATATATATTAAGGGACGGATTATTTTCCGGGAAACCGCAGGAAATGACATTCTTCCATATAAATTGATGATCGGGAATGAAACTTGTCGTAAAAAATCCTCCAAGGAAAGAATCCTGTCAGAATAAGTCGCCGTTTGGAAGGGAATATGGCTAATTATACTGAAATCTTGGGTATTCACGAAAAGATATAATGAAATTCTCCGATGGGATAGTTTTGGCTATGCTACATATGCCTATTACCATCATAAATTGAATGAAAATTGTGGAGTCAGGGGCCAAGATGGAGAGGTGAATGCATTGGAACAACCGATCCGTATGAAAAATAACGGGCAAATCAATATTGTGTTTAATGCTGAAAACAGAAAAGCGCTACAAAAGGATCTGCCGATAAAAGAAATTTTGGTGCAAGAAATCCCCCACCAGCATGTGGCGTTGAAAGAGATTGAAGATGAACTGAAATCGCTGGTCGGAATGGAAGAAATGAAACGGATGATTAAAGAAATATATGCCTGGATTTACATCAATAAACAACGTGAGGCAAAGGGGCTGAAGACTGGCCGACAAGCACTGCATATGATGTTTAAAGGAAATCCCGGAACAGGGAAAACGACGGTTGCACGTTTAATCGGAAAGTTGTTTCAAAAAATGAATGTATTATCGAAAGGTCATTTAATTGAAGCGGAGAGAGCAGATTTGGTCGGGGAATACATTGGTCATACTGCCCAAAAAACAAGGGATTTAATTAAAAAGGCCATTGGAGGGATCTTATTTATTGATGAAGCCTATTCCTTGGGAAGAGGCGGCGAAAAGGATTTTGGTAAAGAAGCCATAGATACCCTTGTCAAGCATATGGAGGATCGTCAGCATGAATTCATATTGATCCTTGCTGGATATTCGAGGGAAATGGATTATTTCCTCAGCCTTAACCCTGGCCTTCATTCTAGATTCCCGCTTGTTGTTGATTTTCCGGATTATACGATCGATCAGTTAATGGAAATAGCCGATCGGATGTTGCAGGAAAGGGAATATCTAATGAATCAGGATGCCGAAAGGAAATTAAAAGAACATTTAATCATATTACGATCATTCCGGGGGCCTATTTCATTTTCTAACGGACGTTATATCCGCAATGTACTTGAAAAGACGATTAGGGCGCAGGCGATGCGGCTTTTACTGGAGGATTCGTTTGAAAAAACCGATTTACTGACGCTTACCAGCCAAGATTTGATTTTTGAGGATGATGAGAAAGAATGACATAGAAAAGCCCACCAAGATGGCGGGCTTTTCAATTTATGTTTTCGGCACCCATTTTTTATTAGGAAGATGCCAATTATTAGTGTAAGAAAGGATTCGCAATATCGTAATGACGGCAAAGAGCGAATAAAGCTGCCAAGACTGGGATAATACACCACTGCCTAAAGCCAAGCCTGCAATGATGGCCCATACTACGTAGATTTCTTTCCTGAAGACCAGTGGCTTTCTTCCGGCAAGCACGTCACGGATTATCCCTCCGCCGCAACCGGTTAATGCAGCAGATACAATGACGGCACTTATTGGATGATTAAGTTCCACGGCATACATCGCGCCTTGGATGGCAAAGGCTGAAAGGCCAATGGCATCACTGAGGTTTCCCCATCTGTCCCAGTGCCTTGAAAGGTTTGTGGGAAAAACAAAAACGATGGTGATGGATACTAAAGCGATGGCAAAATAGAAACTTTGATCCCATAACGCTGAAACGGGGACACCTATAAGCAGATTACGGATTGCCCCTCCGCCAAAGGCGGTTATGATTCCTAAAATATATACTCCTAAAATATCATACTCTTCTTCCATGGCTATGATGGTCCCGCTAATGGCGAATGCAATCGTACCTATGAAGCTTAATACTTCCCATGTCATATGAATGTCCCTCGATGTCTTTTCGATTTTGATGGTAAAGCCAATATGATTTTAGCATGTTATCGGAATTTTTAAAACGGGTAAAAGCTTTGTTTTCAGGAAATTTTTATATATTCACTTTTTTTGTTATGATTAACAAAAATCTTCGAGAAGGTGGTGCATGTGATTTGGAACAAACAATAAAGGAAAAGGCCGTGTTAATTGGATGTCAAACAACAGAGGCTAACGAACGTTTTGAATATTCACTCGATGAGCTGGCTTCATTGGCGAAGACGGCCAATGGTGAGGTGTTAATGACCATTACCCAGAAAAGGGAAAGCGTCGATCCGGCTACATATATAGGAAAGGGAAAAGTGGAGGAGCTTCGGAATCTGGAAGAGGAGCTTGAGCCGGATTTATTTATCTTTAATGATGAACTTTCCCCGAGCCAGATTCGGAACCTCTCGAAACAATTGGAGGCAAGGATCATTGACCGGACACAGCTTATTTTGGATATATTTGCTCAGCGGGCGCGTTCCAGAGAAGGGAAGCTGCAGGTTGAACTTGCTCAGCTCCAATATTTATTACCGCGTTTGGTCGGACAGGGGACGGAAATGTCCAGGCTTGGAGGCGGAATAGGCACCAGGGGACCAGGAGAAACGAAGCTGGAAAGCGACCGTCGACACATTCGTGGGAAAATAGATGAAATCAAGCAACAATTAAGCGGCATAGTGAAGCATCGAGAACGCTATCGTGATAGAAGGAAACGTAATAAGACCTTTCAAATTGCCCTTGTGGGATACACGAATGCAGGTAAATCAACGCTGTTCAACCGTTTGACGGAGGCGGATTCATTCGAAGAGAACCAGTTATTCGCTACACTGGATCCCATGACGCGAAAAGCCATTCTTCCTAGCGGATTTACCGTGCTGCTGACGGATACGGTTGGATTCATTCAAGATTTGCCGACATCATTAATCGCCGCATTCCGCTCCACCCTGGAAGAAGTGAAAGAAGCGGATCTATTGCTCCATGTGGTGGATTCATCAAGCACGGATTACTTTAATCATCAGAAAACGGTGCATGATTTGCTAAATGACTTAGAAGTCCCTTCCATTCCACAGCTAACATTGTATAATAAGAAAGATAGGATTCACGCTGATTTCGTAAGGTCAGGCAGTCGTGCTTCATTAATGATCAGTGCCTATGAACAATCGGACCTGAATCAAATCATGGAAGAAATTGAAAAGTACGTGATTGAAGAAATGGTCCCGTATTATGTTTTCCTGCCGTCGAGTGAGGGTAAACTATTATCACAGCTGAAAAATGAAACCATATTGCGCACTCTCTCCTTTAATGAAGAATCGGAAAGATATGAATGCAAAGGTTTTTGTCTAGCTGATCATCCATTAACCGGACAGCTGGAGAAATATTCATTATAAAGGGGAATTTTGATGTATCAGCAGTTAACAAATGGAGAAGTGTTGAAAAACATTGCCCAGGAAGTGGAAGCAATGATTTCTCCGTTACATAAGCAAGTGGACGAACGTATTGAAGAAAATCAATTTCGTGTATTACAAAGTTATCAAGCACATAGAGTGAGTGATTCCCATTTCATCCCGACTACAGGGTATGGATACGATGATATGGGCCGCGATACGCTTGAATTGATATATGCAGATGTTTTTGGTGCAGAAGCTGGATTGGTGCGCCCGCAAATTATTTCAGGCACACACGCCATCTCCACTGCCCTGTTCGGGATATTGCGCCCAGGTGATGAATTGTTATACATAACAGGAAAGCCGTATGATACTTTGGAAGAGATTGTCGGTATAAGGGGATCGGGTATCGGATCTTTGCGCGATTTTCAAATTAGCTATCAGGCCGTTCCGTTAGCGGAAACTGGATCAGTTGATTTCGAAGCCGTCAAACAAGCCATTCAGCCAAATACGAAGATGATCGGCATACAACGTTCAAAAGGGTATGCTACACGTCCTTCCTTTACGATTGATGAAATTAAGGAAATGATTTCTTTTGTTAAAAACATTAACCCGGAAATCGTCGTGTTCGTGGACAATTGTTATGGAGAGTTTGTTGAGACGCAAGAACCATGTCATGTCGGAGCGGATTTGATGGCTGGTTCACTCATTAAAAACCCAGGTGGCGGGATAGTGAAAACAGGTGGATACATTGTTGGTAAAAAGGACCTGGTTGAAGCTTGCTCTTATCGATTAACATCACCCGGAATAGGTGCGGAAGCGGGTGCGTCGCTTTATAGTCTGCAGGAAATGTACCAAGGATTCTTCCTTGCACCACATGTCGTGGGCCAAGCTGTTAAAGGAGCCATGTTCACAGCAGCCTTTTTAGAAAAAATCGGTATGAATACCTATCCTAAATGGGATGCTAAGCGCACTGATTTGATTCAATCCGTCCAATTTGATGACCGGGATAAAATGGTTGCCTTCTGTCAGGCCATCCAATATGCATCACCGATCAATTCCCATGTGACACCATATCCAGCCTATATGCCAGGATATGAAGACGATGTAATCATGGCTGCGGGCACTTTTATACAGGGAGCCAGCATTGAACTGACGGCAGATGGTCCGACAAGGGCTCCATATGTAGCCTACGTTCAGGGTGGCTTGACTTACGCCCATGTTAAAATTGCAGTATTGACTGCCGTGAATGCGCTAATGGATAAAAAACTGATTCAATTATAAATGTTGCATAATGGGAATCCAAATCAATTGGGTTCCTGCAAAAAAAACAATAGTCATAATATTTGAGTAGTTACAAATCATTTAACTTTTCTGAAAAAAACACGTTATAAAATGTAACATCATATTGACAAGTTTAATAACATGATATATGATTATTTTAAGATAAACAAAAGGAGGATGCTAAGAATGAGCGGCAACAACATTCGGCGTTCGATGCCTCTTTTTTCCATCGGAATCGTCATGCAGCTAACTGAGTTGTCTGCACGCCAAATTCGGTATTACGAAGAGCATCAACTTATTACTCCTATGAGAACAGATGGAAATCGTCGGGTTTTTTCTTTAAACGATATCGATCGACTGCTTGAGATTAAAGATTTAATCGAACAAGGAGTCAATCTGGCCGGCATAAAAAAGATTTTCACTGTAAAGGAACAGAATTTACCTAAAACTCAAGATTTAGAACAAGCGGAAAAAATAAGACAGGACCTTAGTGACGAGGAGCTTCGCAAGCTTCTGCGTGCCGAGCTTTTACAAGGAAGCAAGCATCGAACATCTCTTCGACAAGGGGATATGTCTCGTTTTTTCCAATAAAAAATATGATTTATGAATGATTATTAGGGGGAATAGAAATTGGCAAAGTTCACACGTGAAGACATCACTCGTTTAGCGAAAGAAGAAAATGTTAAGTACATCCGTTTACAGTTTACTGACATTTTAGGGACGATAAAAAACGTTGAAATCCCAGTCAGTCAATTAGAAAAAGCACTTGATAATAAAATGATGTTTGACGGATCTTCCATTGAAGGATTCGTCCGTATCGAAGAGTCTGATATGTACCTATATCCTGATTTAAATACATGGGTTATCTTCCCTTGGACTTCGGAAAAAGGTAAAGTTGCACGTTTGATCTGTGATATCTACAATACGGATGGAACACCATTTGATGGGGATCCCCGTGCTAACCTAAAACGCGTTCTTGCAGAAGCAAGAGAAATGGGCTTCACAGATTTCAATCTTGGACCTGAGCCTGAATTCTTCTTATTCAAACTGGACGCAGCAGGCGAACCTACTCTAGAATTGAACGATAAAGGCGGATACTTTGACCTTGCACCTACTGACCTAGGAGAAAACTGCCGTCGTGATATCGTGCTTGAGCTTGAAGAAATGGGATTTGAAATCGAAGCTTCCCACCATGAAGTAGCTCCAGGACAACATGAAATTGACTTTAAATACGCAGATGCAATCTCAGCTTGTGATAACATCCAAACATTTAAATTGGTTGTTAAGACGATTGCCCGTAAACATGGTTTACACGCAACATTCATGCCAAAACCATTGTTCGGTGTTAATGGATCTGGTATGCACTGTAACGTTTCTCTATTCAAAGGAAACCAAAATGCATTTTATGATAAAGAAGGAAAATTGGAATTAAGTAAAACAGCTGAGCAATTCATCGCTGGTATCATTAAGCATGCCCCAAGCTTCACAGCGGTAACAAACCCAACTGTTAACTCATACAAACGTCTAGTTCCTGGTTACGAAGCTCCTTGTTATGTTGCATGGTCCGCTAAAAACCGCAGCCCATTAATTCGTATCCCAGCTTCACGTGGAGTGAGTACTCGCGTAGAGGTACGTAGTGTCGATCCAGCAGCAAACCCATACTTGGCTCTTGCTGTTCTGCTAAAAGCTGGTCTTGACGGAATCAAAAACGACTTGACTCCTCCAGCTCCAGTAGACCGCAACATCTATGTTATGAATAAAGAAGAACGTGAAGAAGTAGGCATCGTCGATCTACCAGCTACTTTATATGCTGCATTGGAAACATTAAAATCTGATGAAGTAATCAAAGAAGCGTTAGGCGAACACTTACTTGAACACTTCATCGAAGCAAAAGAAATCGAGTGGGATATGTTTAGAACACAAGTTCACCCATGGGAACGCGAACAATATATGTCCATGTATTAATAGCTTTAAAGCCTTGGTATTACTGAGTTTCTCAGTTGCCAAGGCTTTTTTTATTTTTATAAAATGAAAGGGAACTGGCTGGTTGACCACATTTCAAACTATTTCATTTTCAACTGGGCATAATGTATAGCATTCCGGGACCTAAGACTAGAGCAGCCATTGTCACTGTCAAAAAAGGTGCAAAAGGCAATCTTACATGGATTCTCCAGGGTGCACTTTTTACTGAAGGATATAGCCCTGAATCACTCGATTCTATCTTTGGAAAAGGTACTGAAACTGCATTAGCTAACCAGAAAGCGCGTGATATTTCAGTTGATAGGAAGGCAGGTAAAGCTACTTTCACTGAGAATTGGTTGCTAGATAAGGCAAATTTTAACTTTTAAGTAGTCTTTCTGGACGATTCTTTTCTTTAAATAAATTCTGATATTTCATATTGCTTAAAAAAAGCATTAGGATAAAAATATAAAGGTAAAAACCTATATATTTTTATTAACCTAATGCTTTTTTACAGTAGAAATTTACTTAATTTTAGAGAAGTTTGAGGAAATTGTATTATAGTAATACATCCATTGTCCCAATGCCCAAGCATTAGCTACAACAGCAACAGGACCTGCAACGTTTTTAATAACTGTCTTAAGGGTTTGTAAAGAAATTATTTTGCCTGCAGTTAAACCACCACCTGTGAAAGCAGCGATTAACCAACCAGCTAAAGTTCCATTTTCTACACCTCTTATAGAATCAATCGCTCTTGCATGGGTATCAAATGTTTTAGAACTAAGTTTAGCTGTTTTAGTGCCGGATTTCGCATAGGTTGCAGTACCTTTGTTTGTAGAATAGTTCTTTTTATAGCTCATGTTTAAAACAGAAACTAATGATTTGTTACTTGCTGTAGAAGCAAAGGGTACAAAAACTGGGCCTGTATTCTCAATATTAGGCTCAGGCATTTCTTCATTTTTATAGATTTCTTGATCAGTTATTTTTTCATCTTTAATAATTGTTTCAAAATCTTGTAATAATTCATTTGTCTCTTCGTTATAAGATTTTGTATGGATAACTTTAGATCCATCATCCATAACCTTCGTTATTTCAATATACCGGATTTGGTTGCCATCGATTGATAAAATATAATCGAACTTCTCATCGGTTTCTTTAATTATTGTTAAAGATTCATCTAATACAGGTATTTCAGAATTGGCTGAAGTTTTACTTGGTAGGGCGACTAATACTGTACCAAGTAATAATATAAAACTCATGAAAAATGCAGTACCTTTTTTAAAATTCATCGCCTTCATTCCTTCCTTTTAAATATATGTACATATATAAACCTACCATAAAAAAGGAAAATAGGAATAAATATTCAGAATATTACTACTTTTTTCCATTATCATATTACTATTTACTTATATATGAATAAATAGAAAAACATAAAATCATGATGAAAGCTAAAAAAAGTATTATGCCTATAAGAAAATTAACAGTTAAATAAATTGCCGAGATATTTAAAAGCGCAATTAAAATAAATATATTTATCTTATCTTTAATTTTTAAGAAACATATAAAAATTAAAGATAAAATGAATAAGGAACTTGCTAAATAAAATATTGAATCATATTCTAAGTTATCGCTATACGTTAATAAAACAATCCTGTATAAAACTATAAGTGTTACTATACTAATTATTTTTTTCATAGATTCACCCTCCTTTTTATATGTAAACATATCAAGGTTAAAATATCATATATTATCCTAAAATGTTAGTTTTTGTGGTTATTTAATTAGTAATAAGTCCCACATCAAAATATAACTTGTCCAATAACTTTTTCACAATTCCCAATTCCATTGAAGTATGCAAATGGTGCTTTATCATATTTACTCCGCTCTTCACCTTCATGTCAAATTTCTTAAACGCGTGTCTTCAACATAAACTGCCTGTGTAGTAGTCGCTTTATTGGTTTTGTGGTTTTGCGCTTTTATCACCCATCTTGCTAAAACTATTTACAGACTAGGTATAAAAAGTCTGTTTTTTTATACTGTAGTAGATGATGAAGTATGCTCTTTATAACGTGTGATTTTTAAAACACATAAGCGGTCTTTGAGACAGCCGTAATACTGACCTTTATCATTAGTGAAGCCCTTACTCATTGAGTAGGGGCTTTTTTTATTTTTAGATAATTAATTTAGCTTTCTTTCCTAACTCCGTAATATCAATGTTATAAAACACCTAATCAATTCGAAAATCCTTACTAGCAGCAAAATTAGATTTAATCTGCTGAATCCATTCATATGCTTTAACTGCAGCTGTCTAATCTGGATCTTTTCTATAGTCAGAGGGTACTATAGGGAAGCTTCCACTCTTTAAAAATTTGTTTCTTTTGCATGCAAGTAAACCTTTATATTAATGTTCATTCATTTTGCTCTTTTCGGTTTAGTTTAGTAATTTATACATATATTTTAAATCAGTTGCTCAAAACATATGCGTTTATTTTGCCCACCATTTGCCCACCACTTCATGATATTTTACTCTTGCTCATTGTGAATCCATTTATGAAAAAGCTATTAAACAGGCATTTGTGATGTTTTATGATGCTTGATTATGCTAAGAAGTTTGTTCCGTACTCAAGTTCACCCATGGGAACGCGAACAATATATGTCAATGTATTAATATCTCAAACCCTTGGCACCTTTGGTGTCAGGGGTTTTTTATTTGTAAGGTAATAATTAATATGAATTAGAGATAGGAAGTTCACCCCTTTTTTACCCCACTTTCTAATTCTATTGAGTAATCCTCAAAATTACTAATTGTTGTATCCTTTTCGGTTTTTTTAAAAAAATTCAAACGGTTGATACCATTTCATTATTTGTGAGTGGATCATATAAAGAGAAAAAGCAGCTTCAAAATTTTTCGGTTATTAAAGCTGGAAAAATTAGTTTGGGTTCCAGTTGCAGGATAACAGTCAGCGCTGCAGTTAAAATAAAAGCAGCGATATGCGTTAGATACTTTGGTTCATTTAATGGTTAGCTTATCGTTGCCATAGCATCCGTTATAATAACTGGTGCAGGATTATTGGTAATGTTAAATCAAAAAAAACTTGGAAATCACCTGATGATGCAAGCAAGTATAGGCAATGTATTGGTTCAAGTGATTCCCTTGTTTCGTAAATTGGTTAGCTGGAATCGGGAATGTTGCTTAATAAGGGGAACCATCTTTTTTTATTTAGGCTCTGTAATGAATCTTTTGTTCTTCTTGAACTACCATGAAAATTAAAGACTAATAATAAGGGAAAAGATCAAATTAAATAAAAAACAAGCGTCAAATTTCCGAAAAAAGAGCAGCGCTCTATTAAAGATCTCCTAATATATCGGATTGAGCACTGGGGCCAAGAGTACTTATGATTCATAATGAAATCTTCGCTAATGAAAAGATTGATAAAACTGAAGGAGTGGCTCCTAATGAACAACAATCAACGTGAAATAGTGGGACAAAAAAAGTACAGTAAAATTACATAAATGCCTATATTATAATTATTAAGAGGCATTTTTTATTATGAATATACCTAATCTAATAGGTGGAATCGTTAAGTATAACGTAGTAAATAATATTGGTTGAATATGTAAATTCTATAAGATATACTTCTGTCGTGTGTAACTGCGAGTGTGCATACATATAAGGAGGGGATATAATGACCTTACATCATTACTTAGCTGCAGAAAAAAACTTCCTATGGGTAGCTTTGGATTAAACGCAACAGAAATAGCGTTAGAGAAAGTAAGACAACCCGGAAAGAAAAACAAAAACAAAAATAGAGTGTACAATAAAGAGACAGTAAGTGTTTATCAAACTGAAGATGTTTCTCTCGGTATTGAAGTCATTGAAGTGGGTAACGGCTATAAAGAAGTAAAAGAGCATTTTAATCATTCGTACGTTTACGAAATAGTAGGATATCTAGAAAATCCAGGAAAAAGCATAAAAGAACTTTTTAAATATGTAGATCAAAACATACCTGAAGGGGAATCGATTGAAGTTTATTCCTGCTTAGATGGTGAGGAACAAAAACCAAGGGACAACAAATTAGATGTTGTTATAAACTTAAAAACATATCAGTTAGGTAAGCATATTAAATTGGATAAAAAGAAATATCTACAACAACTTGGAGAATCTTTCAAGTTAGAAGACAAACAATATATTCAAGTAATTAAAAAGTGAATATAATCATTATTCTTTAATAGGGTAAATATTACATAAAAAAACTCGCAATCCATAGGGTAGCGAGTTTTTTTATAGATTTTTTTGTGCCGAATTGTTATTTAGTGGAAATTATTAATGTATTTTGTCTATACAGGCTTCGATGGACATGCATACTTTATCTATTAAGAATTTTACAGTTACTTTGTTTCCTGGGGCGCTAACTAGGCCAGATTTATCCCAGCTTAGCCTAACAGGCTCGTTAATTCACACATAGATGCATAGAATGGAGTATCGTCATCTAAAGAAGCAATATTGTCCTTTTTTATAGCAGAACCTCCAATGTGCTATATGCGTGGATATCAAAATAAAGTTCCTGATGTAGAAAAGCCCTTCTCTTATTATCGGAAGGGCTTCGAGATTTTTGCAATATATATTCCATTTTTCTTATTTGATAAAATACTGATAAGCCCGCTGTACTAACGACTCAATTATTTCTTGACGATCGATTAAGTCATCTTGATTTAACTTTAATGTATAAAGTGCGTTCTTATGTTCATAATCTAAACTTGCTGCATCCATCTGCTCTTCAAATTCAGGGTCACTTTCCATTTTAAACATAGCGTTTATAAGCCTTTTTTTTGGCTTAAAGAAGATGAAATTGTTTGAAATGCCACTCTTCTCTAAACCAATGTAATACTTATTATATTTTAGGTTATATCCATTATCGCATTTTTTAATCAAATTAAGGATTGAATCAGCTAAAGAAACAGTTTCTTTAGAAGCAGTAGCTTCCCAAAAGCCTCTATCAGTTGGTTGGTGAACAGTCTCTATTTCATCATCAATCTCTTTCATTAAACTTTCATCTAATACTTTAACAAAATGAAGACCTATTTTGTTTTCTATTTGAATTGCACTCATCTGCAAAGCAATAATTGGAATGTTGCCATTAAATAGGCTAATAACATTTAAAAATCGACTAGTTATGTTTTCAGCAATGATTACTGCAACATGTTCATACTGAGGATATCTTTTTCTTTCTATATCCCAATACTCTATTGTTCTAATAATGTGACTTTCATCTGTTTTACCAAGTTGTAATTCTATTTCATAAATTCTGTTCCCATTTAATTCCCTGAATAAAAAATCCAATCGTCCAGCCCTTGGTTGTTTTCGCTCTAGTTGTAATAATTCAACGTCACCTAACCCCAATAGATTTGGATTTTCTGCGATTATATTCTGTACCCAAGCTTCATTAATTTCATTATGGTTTTTTAAGTTAACTATATTCATATTCATATACTCCAATTTTATTATCTCCCTTATTGTTTAGAGTTTAATTCAAAACCTTGTTGTAATTAAACAGAGTTAACTGTTGGAACTGATAATTGAGTATTAATAAGGAAAATCCTCCTAAACTATAGATCTAACATTCTTAACTAACTCCGTAATATCAATATCATCGTTATAAACCACTTGATCTATACGAAAATCCTTACTGTCTGCAAAGTTAGCTTTAATCTGCTGGATCCATTCGTATGTGGCAACTGCAGCTGTCCAATCTGGATCTTTCTTAAAATCTGAGCTTAAAACAGGGAAGTTCCCACTCTGCAAAAAATTAGTTTCCTTTGCATGTAAGTAGACTTTGACATTAATGTTCACCTTTCAACACCTCAATGATATATTAAACGAAATTATATTATTCCTTTAAAAAAGTATAATCTAGGTTATCGACACCTTTATTCTCTTTTTTTACCTCATCAGCTATTCTAAATCAGTAGCTTCAGTAGGAATGTGAAGGTTGCACTATCTGCCTTTTCATTTGTTTCAACGATGACATAATCATTAGAAGTCTAACATCATTATTAAGCAAACTACAATAACAAGGATGAGAAATATTCCTTATAGCATTCTTATATTTTGTTTTAAAATTCATCCTCTCAGACCCCATGAAAAATAACTCTTGTAGTCCATAAGATCTCGAAAAATAATTTATAAAAATTAACCTTTTAATTTAATAGAAATAATGGCAATATTTCCTATTGTGTAATAATTTAACCATGGGGGGATTTATATGTATAAAAACATTAAGAAATTTGGCGCTTTACTTTTGTCTCTGCTCCTAGTAATTGGGGTGTCCTCACAAATACCATCAAAAGCTTTTGCAGAAGAAAAAGCTGAGGTCGTCGATGGGTCAGTTGATACTAAAGTCGAAGAAGGTCCATCATTTGAACCAATTGAACAATCTGAAATTCAACATGAAGTTAACAAAAATTTATCAGAGGAACAAATTAGAGAGAGATTTGAAAAAATTAATTCTTCATATGAGATACAAGAACCGTTTTCTGAAGAGGATACTGAATTTGTAAGGGCTTATGCTCAAAGTACCGAGTCAGTTGATGATACTGAAGCAGACAATGGTATCCAAACTATGTCTATGAAATTTGGTAATTCAAATAGTGAGTCTTTTAGTAAAACTAAAACAGCATATGGTGTTACAGTTAAATTCACAGGAACAGTTTATGTTAACATAGGATTAGTAAATAATAGTTACAGAGGGAAAACTAAAGCAGTAATTACTGCGGGCGGATCAAAAGTTAATAGCATCAAACTTGGAGTTACTAATTCTGCTTATGGGGCTGTAGGAGGAGGCGGAATCTATTTCGGCTTGGTCTACGATAGTGGAACTAGTAGCGCTACAAAAACACAAACTACATGGAATATGGATAAGACAGTTAAATATACTGGAGTAGCTGTTGTTTACACTTATACTGATGCGTATGTGCAAGTTGCTACTAAAAGTGGTACATTTAATAAATACGCATTTTAAGGAGTAGAAGACATTGCATAGTATTAATATAGTAAATGGTTTAATTAATATAATTATTCTTGTTATAGTGGTATTTATTATTGTTAAGATCTTAAAAACAGTTAGTAGAAAATTAAAGAAGAAAAAGTAGATTGTAAAGGTGAACTGAAAAGTTCGCCTTTTTCTTTAGTTTGTTTCCGTTTAGATTTGTTGTTTATAGAGAATTGAAGGGATCAGCAACGCCCAAATTCATGAAATGAATGCCAAAGATATCTCACGAAAACGCTAGTCATGTTGACCACATTCTGACCACTAAATAAAAATAAAAAGCTGAAATAACTTAAAATAAATTTGTATACAGGTTTTAGAAACCTTGATAAATAAGCTTATCAGTATCTTTTTGAAAAATTACGAAAGGCGAAGATATGTTCCGCACACAAGTTCACCCATGGGAACGCGAACAATATATGTCAATGTATTAATATCTCAAACCCTTGGCACCTCTGGTGTCAGGGGTTTTTTATTTGTGAGGTAATAATTAATATGAATTAGAGATAGGGGGTTCACCCCTTTTTTACCCCTCTGACTCAATTTAAATAATCCTCAAACTTACTCATGGTATCTTTCTCGATTTTTTTAGAGATATGAGCATATACATCAGCTGTAATTTGAGCGCTTCCGTGGCCTAAACGTTCCTGAATATACTTCATTGTGGCTCCAGATTCAAGTAGTAAGACAGCGTGGGTATGACGTAAACAATGTATTGAATTTCCGGAATAACGGCGCGTTTTAGTATCCGAGAAAAGGCTTTGGCATTTGCCTAACTTAGAGTGAATAAACAAATAGGAATCCTTGCCTTTTAGTTGAATATAAATAGTGTGAAACTAAGGGGGAGAAAAGGTGGATATATTTGATGAACATGCGAAAGTGCTAAAAAAGATGTTTGATAATAAAAAAGCCCAAAAAGAAATTATAGAGAAAATGGGAAACGGCATAAATTCAGAGTTGGAGAATCAGTTGCAAACATTAAAAAAGGAATACTACGTTTTGAGCAAATTAGAAAGAACATTTGATAATCGCTATGAATTTAATTAAATTTGGGCACCCATACATTTGGGTGCTTTTTATATGCAGGAAAACGCCTCCTTTTGTCGTATTGGTTAAACGAAGGGGATGACAAAATGAATGATGATTATGAGAAAATCGGTATTTTATTGTCCAATATGACAAACGAATTAGTGTCGAGTAGAGTGAGGGTTAAAGCTATAGTAGAACTACTAACTGAAAAAGGTCAAATAACCTACGAAGAGTATGAAAAAAGGTTTGAAAAAGTTTTTGAAAGAGATGCAAAGTCATTTAGAGATGATTTAATAAAAGACTTCAAGAGTAGTGAATAAAAGGAGAAGGCATCCATTAATCCGGGTGCTTTTTATTTGCAGAAAAGTCCTTTTTGTCGAATTAGGTAGGCAAAGGGAGATGATATTATCAGTTGGAATCAAGAGGACTTTGCAAATTATCACAACGCACCTTCTGCTTTTTACAAAGTGGAAATGAATGGAAGAGTGGATATTAGCATGAAACAAGGCCGAGATAAAAAGATAAGTTTACAACCTCACGGAATGTTTAAATTAGTTAAGGAATGGTTAGAAAGTGGGCATTAACTTTCGGCAGAGAAAAAACAGAACTAATTGATTTATTAAACCAATAGGCTATGTTATAGGTAAAGGTTGAAATGGGAATTTATGTTAGATTAAATAGGAAATATGAGGATTTCTACTACAACTAACTGTTCAGGATTGTTAAATAAGTTGTGTATAGCAAAAAAATACGGGGGGATGAAATGAAAGGCTTTTTTAGATTATTTATAGGAATGTTCTTAATATTTATATTAACAGGATGCATAGGAGAAGATTATGATGTTGGTGTTCCAACTGCTCATTTATATTCAGAAGACCTTGCTACAACTTTGCAATTAACAGAAGGAAATATCAGTTGGAGTTCATCAAGTGGAGATGTAGATCAAAAAATAGATGATATTCAAGAATTAGGATTATCACAAGAAAAAATGAAGGTTACTGCCAACGAAAAAGTTTCCTTGGATTTTCAAGAGAACGTAAGAAATGGTGGAGACATTTGGACTGACCAAAAAATAACAGTTGCCCTACTGAAAGATGAACAACGAATTGAACTCGAATTGCATAAAGATAGGGAATTTCAAATCCCCAATAACAAAGGGAGTTATGTTTTAGAAGTTGTATTCACAAGTTCAAGAGGTACTGCCCAATATGTAGGAAATATCTTAATTCAGTGATGTAGCCCTAAGGGGCAAAGAGAATTATAGGCGTAAAATCAACCAAGAACTTTAACATAGCCAACAAATAAAACGGCAAGTTCTTGTAGATAAAGAGAAGTAAAAAGAGATAGTTGGTCCTGAAGGATTGAAATTTGAAAAGGATAAGCTGCTAAATTCAAGTTCATTCGATCCATTAGCAAAAGTTAAAGAAACATTGAAAAAAAATCAACAAATTTTACAAGATAACATTAATAAGATTAAAAAGTAGGCATCCATTAATTTGGGTGCTTTTTTTATTGGGGTGAGAATGATGAGCCGTGATGAGAAGAATAAACCTGTTAAGAAGCCAGAGAAACTAACAAACTTAGTTGGAACAAACTGTAGGGGGTTAGAACTTCTATTATTCAAAGTTATTTTTCCTAATTTGATATTAGGATATAATAGTAATAAATGAATAATAAAAGGTGTGATTTTTCTGACGGAAGTTTTAGCACTAAAAAAGCAGCATAGAAAGTTATCTAGTTTGATAATTATCCAACGGACGATTCTTATTACAATTGGTGCTTTGCTAATGGCCACTGGATTGGAAATCTTTTTAATTCCCAATCATGTAATTGATGGAGGCATTACAGGTATTTCAATTATGCTTTCTCACATTACTGGGATAAAACTAGGAATCTTTCTTTTTCTATTGAATCTACCATTTGTATATCTGGGATATAAACAGTTTGGAAAAACCTTTGCTATATCTACTATATATGGGATTATAATGCTTTCCATTTTTGCAACATATTTTCATCCTATTCCACCCTTCACTGAAGATATCCTTCTTGCTACAATTTTTGGCGGCATTTTTTTAGGTGTAGGTGTAGGACTAGTAATTCGTAACGGTGGTGCACTTGATGGTACAGAAATACTTTCGATTGTAATAAGTAAAAAAATGCCTTTTTCTGTTGGCGAAATTGTTATGTTCATCAATCTATTTATACTTGGTTCTGCCGGATTCGTTTACACTTGGGATAGAGCTATGTATTCAATTTTAGCTTATGTAATAGCTGCTAAAGCCATTGACATTGTTATTACTGGAATGGAAGAAACAAAGTCAGTATGGATAATTAGCGATGAAGCAAGAGAGATAGGTGATGCAATCAATAGTCGCTTAGGACGGGGTGTGACATACTTACATGGTGAAGGTGCCTTTTCTGGAGAGGACAAGAAGGTTATTTTCTGTATAATTACCAGACTTGAAGAATCTAAGTTAACTACTATTGTTGAAGATATTGACCCTTCATCTTTCTTAGCAATAGCAAATATTGCAGAAGTACGTGGAGGACGGTTCAAAAAGAGAGATATTCATTAATTTATAAAATAATACTTATTAACAGAGCCAACATTTTGATGTTGGCTTTTTGTTTATGTTTTTTAATCTGTAGTAAGACTATTCACATGGGGATCCTCTGTAGTTCCTAAACATATATTCACAGAACTTGGTCAAATGCATAATGTAAATTGATTTATTTTTAATGAGGAGAATGTTCCCAATGTATGATAATTACTACAATAATCAAACGCCTTTATAAGACAAATATTATCCATCCAACAGGCACAAGAAATCGCGCTTCAGAGAGTGCATGGCCAAGTACTACATGTCGATATGGATATGGAGCATGGTGTTCTAGTATGCGAATTCTTTATTTTGACCAACCAAAACAGAATTTATAAGGTTGAGATAAATGCAAAGACAGGAAGGATTATGAAAGTAGAAGAAGAAGATCTGGATTAAGGAAGTAATGCATTGAAAATTTGCTTATAAAATTTGCGATAAATTAACAAAATACAAGCCGCCTCTTAATGAGGAATGGCTTTTTATTATGTATAAATAACCTAGGCATACAGAGATAGAGAGAGAATCTTATGGTAAGGGGGGAGGTTAGTTGAAAAAGTATACTTGATGATAAGAGAATAAAACTAATGCCCTTATGTCAATAATAAAAATTGACATGACACCAATTGGTGTCTTATAATAAGGACACCAATTGGTGTCTGATTTATAAAGGGGGGGTGGTTTTGAGCGAGAAAAATCAAGAGCGTGATGTTTATGTAGCCATTGCTGATCCAACAAGACGTAAATTGCTACGTTTGTTGGCAGATGCAGGAGAGTTACCTCTTCACGAATTAACCGCACAATTTCAAATGGGGCGTACCGCTGTTTCTAAACATTTGGCTATCCTTAAAGAAGCTGGTCTAGTTGCTGACCGGAAAGTTGGTAGAGAAACAAGGTATCGGCTAATTGCAGCTCCCCTACAGGAAATTAAAGATTGGGTATCCTTTTACGAGGAATTTTGGATGGGAAAAGTGGCATTTTTAAAAAAATTATTATCGGAGGAATGAATAATGGCAGATTTATCATTAGATTTTCAGTTTACAAGTTCAATCAATACAGTGTGGAACGCATTAACAGATTCGGATACTCTTGCAAAATGGATAATGGAAAATAACTTTAAACCAATCGTAGGACATAAATGTCAATTCCGAAATGAGCAGTGGAATTTAATTGTAGATTGTGAAGTATTGGTAGTGGATGAGCCTCATAAATTATCTTACACTTGGGTAGGTGGTCCGATAAACACTACAGTCACATGGACATTGAAGCAAGAGGATGGAATAACCTCCTTACACCTTGAACAAACTGGATTCGAAAAAGAAGATCAAGCATTCAATGGTGCAAAATATGGTTGGGCGAATATGACTGAAGAACTTAAAAAAGTATTAGGGGAAATGTAAGAACCTCGGAACCTGTTTTTTTTAGTTTAGCTTAGCTACAAATATGCCCGACCCAAGTGGTCAATATACGCATTTTTTAGCCTGATTTTAGAGGATTAATATAAAAAAGCCCTGTTTAACAGGGCAATTCTTAACCACAATCATCATTATGTTTGCTTTTTTATGCAACCTAATAATACGAAAAATAGCGGAATGACAAGTCACTATGCGATTCATTCAACTTTTTCTCTGAAATTATTATAACTTGTTATATTCCTCATCTGTTACTGGTTCCATCCATTCAGCAGGACCTGCTGATACATCCCCTTCAATTGCAAGATGAACAAACCAACTGTCGGCTGCAGCACCATGCCAGTGTTTTACGTTTGGAGAAATTTCCACTACATCTCCTGGATGTAATTCTTGTGCAGGTTTTCCTTCTTCTTGATACCATCCTCTTCCGCCAGTAACCAAAAGAATTTGCCCTCCTGGATGTGAATGCCAGTTATTGCGGCATCCTGGTTCGAACGTTACATTTCCAATCAGTTGTTTTAGATTGTCGGACGGTACAACAAGCAAATTGAGATAACTAGTACCAATAAAATACTTTGCAAAAGCCTCTGGAGCTTTCTCACCTATTGGGAAAATAACACTTTTACTTAAATCTTTTTCGTTTGCCATAATTCCGCTCTCCTTTTCGGTATGAACTGACAAGGTAATATTAGCCCCTTGTTATGTCATTTGATGATTTAATTGTTTCTTTCTTTTTTAACCTACTTGAACAGTTGGACGAATAATCATCTCATTTATACCTACATCCGAAGGTTGCTCAATTGCAAATGAAATTGCACTAGCAATTTTTTCAGCATCAATTGCCACTTTGTAAAATTCATCTAAGCCGGCTTTCATCTCAGGATCTGAAGTAGTTTCTATTAATTCGCTGCTGACAGCCCCTGGAGAAACATTGGTTACACGAATATTAGTACCACTCATTGCTTCTTCTTGACGCAAACCTTCAGAGATTGCTCTTACCGCATGTTTTGTACCACAATATACTGTTCCGCCTGGATAAATGTTATGTCCGGCTACTGAAGAAATATTAATAATATGACCTGATTTACGTTCTCTCATGGATGGAAGAACAGCCGCAATTGCATACAATACACCTTTGATGTTTACATCAATCATCTGATCCCATTCATCAACTTTTTTCTTAAACATAAAAGCTTGAGGCATAATACCAGCATTATTAACTAAAACATCAATTTTTCCAAACTGTTCAAGAGCATACGCAGCTAAATCTTCCATTTGTTCACGTGAAGTAACATCAGCTACTCTATAAACAACTTGACCACCATTATTTTGAATTTCTTCCTGTAATTCTTTTAAACGGTCTTCACGACGAGCAGCTAAAACCAACTTTGCACCTTTAGAGGCTAGATCTTTCGCGGTAGCTCCTCCAATCCCACTAGAGGCACCTGTAATAATGACAACTTTATTTTGAATATTAGACATATAATACATCCTTTCGTTCTTTTTATTTTTCTTTTAAAAACACTTGTTTAGCCACCAAAATGGCTGACATCGCTTTTGGCCAACCAGCATAGAAAGCAAGGTGTGTAATAACTTCGACCAATTCTTCTTCAGTAAGGCCGTTTTCTTTGGATTTGTTTAAATGAAATCCTAGTTGTTCTGTATTTCCACCAGTGATTAATGAAGATACAGTGATTAAACTTCGTTCACGAGGAGATAACTCTTTACGCTCCCACACGTCTGCAAATAGTACATCATCGTTTAATTGCACTAGTTTGGGTGCAAAATCTCCAATTAACTTCTGTGCAGGAGTAAGTTCTTTTTGATTTGACATATTTTATCCCTTCATTTTTTACTCTTCTATTTTGCCGAAGGTAGCTAAAATTGATGTGTTAGGAAAATACATATGGATGCGGTATTGCACATCTGTGTATAATTTATAATGAAAGTAGGTTGTCTGCAATAACCAATTTACTTCGGTTCGTGCGGTATTGCACAAATTGATTGAAAGTGTGCCTTATTTATCAAGAAAGATTGGTGACTCTAAAAATGTCTGTAGTGGATAGAAGAATACTCAAAACCCAAGAAGCAATAAAAAACGCTTTTATTGAGCTAATGTCTGAAAAAGGTTTCGATCAAATTACGATACAGGATATTTCCGACAGGGCCAATGTTGGTCGAAGAACCATTTATCATCATTACATGGATAAATTTGATTTACTGGATAAGCTCATTGAAGAACATATTGATGAACTTAGAAAACTCTGCGAATCATCAGCAGATTTGGACTTTGTTACCGCAAATCTAATCTGGTTCGAATACTTTGATAGCAATCATTCATTCTTTTCTACGATGTTAACAAGTAAGGGAGCACCACATTTTCGTAGTCGTTTCTTGGAGTTTGTTATCGAAGAGTTAAAGGGCGAAGTAAATATCATTGAAGGGAAAAATAAAGGATTAACAGAAGATGTTATTCTTAAATTCTTTGGGGCTGCAATTGTAGGGATAACGGAATCTTATTTTAGAAATGAGATTCGTGTCTCACCTCAAGCAGTGGCAGAACAAGTGGGGATTTTGCTAGAGAGAAACTTATAGTTGGGAAATAGAATGAGATTGTTAAGGATTGTACTTAAACTAAGAAGTGCTTTACTTTAATAAGGGAGTTGCTGGGCAGCGGTTAAGTGGAAATGATTGATGAACTTGAGTTTAGTTAAATAAAGTGTTCTTAAACTAACGAGTGCGTAAGCTTAAGATCGGAGCTGTCTTTTAAGGCAGCTTTTTCTTTATGCAACTATCCGGGCAGGATAGTTGAATAAGAAAATATTCACAAGTTGTAATGGTGTTATAAAATAGAGTGAATAAACGGTGAAAAATGTTTAAGTTATGGAGGCAATAAAATGCTTGGATTACCAAAAGGTGAGGTGTCTTTAGTTCCATGGACAAATAATTGGGAAAAGGAATTTTTATTAGAGAAAGAAAGGATTCAAGAGGTAATTGGTCAGAATATTTTAGCTGTTCACCATATTGGGAGTACAGCAATAAAACATTTAAGTGCAAAGCCAATTATTGATATTGCAATTGAAGTTAAGGAATTTCAAGATGGTGAAAAGTGTGTTAGGGCATTAGAAACACTTGGATACTCATATAAAGGGACAAATGTATTGCCAGATAGATACTACTTTAATAAAGGTGAACCAAGAACACACCAAATCCATATGTATCAAAGTGGAAATAAATATTTACTTGAACAGTTGGATTTTAGAGATTATTTGAGAAATAACGAAACAGCAAGAATACAATATAAAAAGCTTAAACAGATATTATCAACGGTTAATAAAAATAATAAACATAAATATGCAGATGATAAAACCAATTTTGTTAAGTCCATCTTAGAAAGTATAAAAAAATAATAGTATTTTGGTAACTCAACTAACGGGTACGTTAGCTGAAGATTAGAGCTGTCTTTTAGGCAGCTCTTTTTCTTTATGCAACTATCGGGGCAGGTTAGTTTATGTTCATTTTCCAAACTATATTTTAAGCCCTGAATACCTCTGAGTAAAAGACAAATGTTGATCCCTCTTATTGACTCTTTTTGGTTATTTAAAAGAAATTTTAACTGATCCGCTTTTTTTTGTTCTTACATAAAAAGGAAATGCCGATTCCGATTTAGTTAGAAACATAAGAGGATTAGGCACTGATTTAAGAGAAATAGGACAGCGGTCGCTTTGTCATCTGTAGCATAATGAGGATACCTCTACATTTATACATTACTTTTTATTCGGTATGAATAATACAACTCCGTTTTTTCCCTCGTTAACAAAATAGTGTTTATGTGGCTAATGCCATATTTAATTCAAATTACAAGTTCACTGTAAGCTGGAGTTTTGGTAATTATTCTGATTCTGGCTATTCTCCCTCGAAGAAACAAGCATATATACAACAAAGTACTGGGGATTGAACTTGATAGGGATAGTCAGGGAGGACGATTCCGAGTTTTGTATAGTAATAATTTGGAACGAATCTAGGAGGAAAAAGATGAAAAAACGATTATTAATATCCCTGGCTTTGGTCATGACCATCACTCTTTCAGCTTGCAACGGCAATAATGACAGAAATGGTATTTCCCAACAGGAACAACAATCAGAATCCAATCGTGAACTGGTTGAATTCCCTGAGAACTACGATAAGGGTGTAAACTATACGACTGTGCATCGTGGAAATGTCAGAGAGGAACTCTACACGAGCCGGGAAGCGATAGAAGCGGTGCAGAATGGGCAGCCAATCCCTGACGGCACCATAATCACTCTCGAAATCTATAGGGATGAAGAGCTTGGTGAAATTTTCGTGATGGAAAAGCGAGCTGGCTGGGCTGATGAGAACCCAGCTGAGATGCGTAATGGAGATTGGCTGTACCAGGAATTCAATGGAGACAAGTCGGTGGATTACAAGGAAGAAATCGGTCGATGCTTTACTTGTCACGCGAACCAGGAACGGGATGACTTCGTGAACACGATGGATGAAATGAAAAGTTTTGACCTTGGGGAATTTACAGGATCAAAGGATGGCAGTACAGCATCACGGACTGCAGGTATTCCCACCGAATACTGGGAGGTAAAAGCGGTAGACGATAAATTGGAGGACTTTCAGGATATATTGCATGGAAACAGCTTAATGGAAGAAGAAAAAGCGGGAATCATCCAGAAGGTTCTTTTGATGGTTCATTTTAAATAATAAGACATAGGGATTTAGCATCGACGGAAAACCGACCCAGGTATAAATAAATTAGAAAGAGGAGAACTTCTTGAATCCAAATATGTTAATCAGGCTGGTCATTGATCTTTCTATGACAGTTCTGATGTTAGTTGCAATGGCTTACCAGATTACCGGAAATACAATACATGAACTGGTAGGAGCATTATTGTGTTTATTGTTTATTACCCACAATATTTTAAATCGACGATGGTATAAGACGATTTTTAAGGGAAAGCACAATGTACGACGCATTCTAAGCATAGTGGTCAATCTACTTTTTCTTGTATCTATGGCTGTAGTAATGATAAGTGCTGTGCCCATATCTCCTGACATAATGCCTTTTATTCCTATAAACAATGACATGATTCTATTGCAGATACATGTTATGACTTCTTATTGGGGATTTATCTTCATGGCTGTGCATATTGGAATGTCCTGGGCAACAATTATCAATTCAGTACGTAAGATGACGGGAATTAAAAGCACCAGCCGTATCCGCGCCACTGCATTTCGTGTCATAGCGGTGTTGATTGTCGTTTATGGGGTTCAGGCTTCTTTCGAGAGAGATATGCTTTACAAGTTAACCATATATAATCCATTTGGTTGGAACCTTGATGATTCCTCCATGGGATTTTTAGTAGATCATCTAGCTATCATGGGAATATATATCAGTGGGACTCATTATGTTCTGAAATTTGTTCAGAAGCAGGATACAGGTTTAAAAGAGAGGAATATCAAATAGAATATTGGAAAAAGTTTAATAAACGCAAATCTTAATAATAAAAAAGTGCAATAATCCATAAGCGGATTAATGCACTTTTTTATGCATATTTTCCCTTCAGGCGGTTAATATCTTCTTTTGGTGGTAATCCGAACAAGCGGGAATATTCACGGCTGAATTGGGATGGGCTTTCGTAGCCTACGCGGAATGCTGCTTCAGTAGCATCTGTTGACTCGGATAATAATAGGCGACGGGCTTCCTGTAGCCTCAGTTGTTTTTGGAACTGAATGGGACTCATCGCTGTTACCTCTTTAAAGTGTCTATGAAGCGATGAAACGCTCATATTTGCAATTTCCGCAAGGTCTTCAATCCGAAAAGACTGGTCATAGTTATTCATGATATGGTCGACAACGCCGCCGATTTGATAGGTGGAACTTCCTTCTAACGCAATTTGCCCCAGAGTAAAACCATGCTGCCCTTGTAAAACCCTATAGATGATTTCCTTCGTGATAAGAGGTGCGAGTACGGGTATATCATTAGGATTGTTTAGCAAATGAGATAATCTGGTTACCGCGTCCAACAGAGCTATTTCTATTTGACTTACATACATGCCTCTTTTAGCATGTTCTTTCTGGTTAACAGCAAGTTGAGAATCCTGTAAAACCTCCAAGATTTGATTTGGTGTAAATTCGAGTTTCAGTGCCAAATATGGATTTTCTGAAGAAGCTTCTGTGACTATTCCGGTAATTGGCAAGTTAACAGAGGCAACAAGGTAATCGGCTGGACCGTATACATAGCGCTCCTGTGCCAGTAATACCTCCTTCTTACCTTGAACGATAATGCATAAGGAAGGCTTGTAAACTCCGTAATTTGGACCGGTAAAATTAGAGAAACGAGAGAAAAATAAAGAAGGAATAGCAGTCGGATGAGACCCATCCTTGCCTGTGTGACTCTCAATGAGTTGGGTGAGATCAGCCCGCTGTTTATAGATTTGTTCAGACATATAAACCTCCTTGTTTCCTTATTCTTTCTAGCTTCATTTTAATACATATTCCTCTGGAGTGTAAGTGACGTGAGAGGATTAGGCAATGATTTGGTAGGAATGCTATAAGGCTTTCTTATTTATTTATTGCATAATAAGGGAGTCAAAGTTCTTTTTAATATTTATATTTCCGCAATATAGATAAAGGAGTTGAAGCGCACCCTGAATACCTGAAAATATATATGTTAACTCTTTTCAGTTTTTTAGTTGGTACATCTCAATTTGCCATTTCAGGTATTTTAGACAAAGTAGCTGCTTCTGTGGGCGGCTCGTCAATACTGAAAATCTGTTGGTGCTGCTGCGGTCTCAGCATGATTGATCTTTTCTAGCTTTATGGATAACCCAATGAGATTTTCTTAATGCCACCAATGTGAACTTAACTCCGCATCGGTTGCGGATAAAATATAACAGCAAAGTGACAATTATAAAAGAGGGGGAAATATAAGTAATGCAAAAACGTAAATTAGGAAAAAGTGACTTAGAAGTTTCTACTATAGGACTTGGATGCATGGGCATGAGCCATGGTTACGGTCCTGCTTCGGACAAGAAAGATATGATTTCCCTGATTCATGATGCAGTTGACCGAGGTGTTACTTTTTTCGATACTGCCGAAGTATATGGTCCATATGTAAATGAGGAGTTGGTAGGAGAAGCGCTTGCTCCTTTCAAGGGAAGATTGAATATCGCGACTAAATTTGGTATCCAAATGGTAAATGGCAAGCAGGTGCTTGACAGTAAGCCGGAGCGTATTAGGAAATCAATCGAAGGCTCGCTTAAACGGCTTAAGGTTGACACTATTGATCTTTACTATCAGCATCGGGTGGACCCAAGTGTTCCGATTGAGGAGGTAGCCGGAGTAATGCAAGACCTAATCAAGGAAGGTAAGATAAAGCATTGGGGGCTTTCTGAAGCAGGGGTTGAAACGATTCGTCGTGCACACTCGGTTTATCCACTCACTGCCATTCAAAGTGAATACTCAATGATGTGGAGAAGTCCTGAAGATGAACTACTGCCTACCCTTGAAGAGCTTGGAATCGGCTTTGTTCCTTTCAGTCCGTTGGGTAAGGGATTCCTTACTGGGAAAATTAATAAGGATGCAACGTTCGGTAGTTCCGATTTCCGCAGCATTGTTCCTCGCTTCAAACCTGAGAATATCGAAGCAAATCAGGTATTGGTCGAACTGATAAAGAAGATTGCTGTAGGAAAAGATGCAACGCCCGCTCAAATCGCATTAGCATGGGTACTTGCTCAGAAGCAATGGATTGTTCCGATTCCCGGTACGCGGAAATTGGAGCGTCTCGAAGAAAATCTTGGGGCAGCTGATGTTGAGCTGACCCATGAGGAATTGAATGATTTGAACAATGCGCTATCGAAGATCGAGATTTCGGGAGACCGCTATCCGGCAGTATACGCAAACAGAGTAGGTAAATAAAGATATTCAATATGAAAACAGGAGGATTTAATATGCAAAACGTAATTTTGAACAATGGTGTTGAGATGCCTATACTAGGTTTTGGGGTTTTTCAAATACAAGATGAAAAAGAATGTGAACAAAGCGTTTATGACGCTATTATGGCAGGCTATCGTCTTATCGATACTGCTGCCTCTTATCTGAATGAAGAAGCAGTCGGCAGAGCAATCAAGCGGAGTGGTGTGCCGCGAGAGGAATTGTTTATTACTACAAAACTATGGGTTCAGGATGCAGGTTATGAGAGTACAAAGAACGCATTCACAAAATCACTGAAAAGACTACAATTGGATTATTTGGATTTGTATTTAATCCATCAGCCATTTGGGGACGTATTTGGTTCTTGGCGTGCAATGGAGGAATTGTACAGTGAAGGAAAAATTAGGGCAATTGGAGTTAGTAACTTCCAAATGGACCGTCTAGTGGATTTGATTGTCCACAATGAAGTAATTCCTGCCGTAAACCAAGTTGAAACTCATGTTTTTAATCAACAAATAGAAAGTGCGAAACATATGAAAGAGAACAATGTTCAGATAGAGTCGTGGGGTCCATTTGCTGAAGGGAAAAATAACATGTTCCAGAACGAAATATTAGTGTCCATAGCCGAAAAATATAATAAAACTGTTGCACAGGTGATTTTACGTTGGTTGACACAAAGAGGAGTCGTTGCGATTCCAAAGTCTGTTCGTAAGGAAAGAATCATCGAAAACTTCAAAATCTTTGACTTCGAATTAGGCCAAGAAGATGTGGAGAAGATTGCTAGGTTAGATACGAAAAAGAGCTTGTTCTTTTCTCATAACGATCCTGAAATCGTGAAATGGATTGGTACTCGTAAACTTGATATTTAACGCTCTCTTCCAAAGTGAAGTGAAGAAATAGTCGATTCCTTTTAGGAACTTCGGCATTTCTTCGTTAAAACATTAGGATAGGGGTTGTAGTTTGTAAATGACTGTACTTAAACTATCAGGTGCTTGGTTTATAGGGCATAAAGGAAGACCACAATAAGTGGTCTCTTTTGTTGGTTTAAAGTCAATAATGATTAACAAAACCTTGTTTTAAAAAATAATCTTAACCTTCTTAACTACTCTGTAATATCAATATCTTCGTTATAAATCAGATGATCAATACGAAAATCCTTACTAGCATAGTTACTTTTAATCTGCTTATTCCATTCGTAAGCTGCAACTGTCACATTTGGGTCTTTCTTAAAATCTGAACTTCCACTTTGCAAAAATTAGTTTCTTTGGCATGCAAGTACACCTTTATATTAATGTTCATTTTTTTTCCTCTTTTCCGTTTTCATTTAAATTAAAGTTATAATTTGTTCATTCGCACACCAGTAGTCCAATCGCGGCATTTACCCCATGATACTTTTTTTAATTATGCCGGATACCCCAATAACCCCATATTCATTAAGTGCAAATTACATTGAATGAGGGTAATAAAAGAAGATTCATACATATGTAACGAATGGAACTTTTCTTGGTAAAATTACTAGTGTGCCACTTTGTTAACGGCGAACTTGTAATATATTGTATATAATGGTAGATTAATGTAGTTGCTTCGTAGGAAGGGAGCAAGTTAAAAAGATTTTACGTTTATTGTATGTTGTTTTACTTATATCTGTATTTGGTTTTGGTTCAGAAACGGAATAGCAGAGGAAGTAAACGTAAAACAGATGATGAAGGGTCTTCATTAAAAAGAATCCTTTCTATATAAAGGATCGTTTCAATCGTAGCATCAAGTAGAAAAATACTTACACCATCTATTAGTTTTTCAGGCGAAGGGAAAACTACTAAACCTTCAAAAGGTTCTGGAGGACAGGTTAAGACCAAATATAAGAAGTCCACTATCGTGGAACCATTTTTCTAAAAAAACTTTTGTAAAAAATGAGATGATAAGATGAAGAAACACATATTATTATTATTTATTGTTTTATTAATGGTTTCCTATTTCTTTTTAGACTTCACTTTTGTTATATCATACTTTTGTTGTATATCCTTATCGTTCTTGTAGTCCTATAATCTCATTTAATTGAGTATAAAGAAACCTATTTAGTAGGTAAGGATGGGAAAGTCTCATAGGCTCATATTTCCATAAGTTTAAGTTTTTTGCACCAAAACCACACATTCTGCAATTAAATTTCGCTCTAATTTAATATAGATTATAAAATGAACGTTAATAGATGAATTTTTGTAAATAAATTATAAAATAATCATCAAACAATACATATATTATTAGAATTTTCAGTATAAAATGAATGTTAAATAACGAGGGGGTCTATAAAATGAAAGCGAATACAAAATTAAAATAGTTCTTGGATGAAGGCGTTACATGGGTATCAGTCCATCACGGCGGCGGAGTCGGATTGGGTTACTCTTTTTACATGCAGGAGTGGTTATTGTGGCAGACGGTACGAAAGAAGCAGAGTCACGCATTGAACCTTGTATTGACCACAGCTTCGTATAGGGTGTAGTGCGTCGCTGATGCCGAATATGAGCTGGCAAATTAAAACAACGTGAAAAAGGAATTAATATTCCAATGCTTGATACATGAACTGATCAGGTATGATCGAAGAAACGGCAATCCACGGGGCTTTGCCCGTTTGAGCGCCAAGAATTTACCCAGCATGAATTATATAATAGGGGGAATAATTATGGGATCACCAAATGTGGCGACAAATACGAAACAAGAGAAGCTACAAATTCAATCAACTACGAATATATTGAAGTTTATTATATATAGTTTAATAGGAAGTTTTATGTTTTTTATTCCTATTACCATAAATGATGTTTCAAGCATACCAATTGATCATATAGTAACATGGATCAAAGTAACCTTGCCGTCAGCCGTTCCTGTTTATGCGCTTATTGTCATTCTATTGGGAGCTGTTTATCCGTTTATTTCAAAAAGCTGGAATAAAGATAAGGTATCAATAGTTTTTTCTTTCTTAAAAGTAATAGGCGCTGTTGTTGCGATCTTAATATATTTCAAGATTGGACCTGAATGGTTAATGGTCCCAAGTATGGGTCCTTTCCTTTTCGAAAAACTTGTCATACCTGTTGGACTTGTCGTTCCCTTTGGTGCTATATTTTTGGCGCTACTCATTGGATACGGGCTTCTCGAATTTTTGGGTGTACTGATGCAGCCAATCATGAGGCCGATATTTAAAACGCCAGGGCGCTCAGCAGTTGATATGGTTGCTGATTTAGCAGGAAGCTACTCGATTGGTATGCTCATTACGAATCGACTATATAAAGAAGGTAAATACACCCTTAAAGAAGCTGCCATTATTGCAACCGGTTTTTCAACCGTTTCAGCAACGTTCATGATCGTTGTAGCAAAAACTCTTGGGCTTATGGACTTATGGTCCCTTTTCTTTTGGGTTTCTTTAGGGATAACGTATCTTGTCACTGCTATTACCGTACGTATTTGGCCATTAAATAAAATGAGCGACGATTATTATTCGGATAATGCGGATCCAGAAGAAGTAATCAAAGAAGGACTTTTCCGAAATGCCTGGAACAGTGCGATGATAGGAGCAAACAATTCCGTAAGTCTTGGCAGGAATTTATGGGAAAACTTAAAGGACGGTTTTCTTATGACAATGAGCATTCTACCGTCCATTTTATCCGTTGGTCTCATCAGCCTTGTATTAGCGGAGTATACTCCGCTATTTAATTTACTTGCCTATCTTTTTTACCCATTTACCTGGGCATTACAAATACCTGAACCATTTTTGGCTGCAAAAGCTTCAGCTATAGGAATTGCAGAAATGTTCCTGCCGGCGCTTCTTGTAGTTAAAGCACCCCTAGTAACTAAGTTCATTATTGCCGTGGTATCTGTATCATCCATATTGTTCTTTTCAGCGACGATACCTTGTATCCTATCAACTGAAATCCCAATCAGCATTACGAAGTTGGTTGTAATCTGGTTTGAACGGACGCTCATCACGCTAATTATTACTGCACCTATCGCAATATTGTTGCTTTAGTAAAAATCAACGAATTAAATATATGGGAACTTATTCGATCACAAGTCGAACATATGCAATTGTATTATAAGGTCGACCAGTAAAAGATAGTTTTTACTCGAAAGGGAAATCAACCTGTAGGATATACATGGCATCACCACGAAAAAAACTGCTCATACTGGCGGAAAGTCAAATGAATGAAGCACGCTTAAAAAGTGTGCTTTATTTACTAATCACATACATGAAGAAACCATTTCGGATCAGTACTATTTTCGCGCATCTTTTAAATTTCTGATCTAGTATTAATTCTTCACCCATATACGTCACATAATAAAACTGGAATGGCTTTTTCAAATATTCATGCATATGGAGAACGGGGAAACAAATTGAAAGGAGTTAGGAGAAAACGGCTAACTAAAAAACCCTCACAAAAACGGAATGTGAGGATTTAAAGGTTATCGAACTGTTAAAAAACATGAAACTAAAAGGAAAATCACCCTCACTGATAACTGAATTTTCTGATTTCTAACCCAATAACAACAGAGACTACTCGTAACTATTAAAATAAATCAATAGAATATGCATCTATTTTTCTGGGGTCTTTTTCTTTTAATAATCTCATTTCCTCTGTTTTCATTCCAAGTTCTTTACATGCTCTAGGGACCAATTCAAGAATTTCATCATTGGCGATTTCATAATTATAGGTTGATTTTAATGAATGTCCTAGTTCTATAGTGCTGATTTTGTTGAATTTTTCACCAACTATAATCATATCGTATTTTTTGGTGATCTTTTTCCAAGATTCTTTTGAATCTATTGTTAAAGCAGATTCTCTTACCTCAATTAATACTTCGGTAATTTTTTTAAGTTTAACCATGTTTTAACACCTCCTATAAAATATCATAGGTCTATTATACCGTAAATGTAGGTGAGTAAGTTGAAAAACACTTCTATTGTATGATGGTAACTTATCGTACGTAAGTAGGGGTCAAAGATATTCGAAGAGCGGTTGAAGCAGGTTAGTAAGCTTTGCGGATAAAAGTAAAAAGGATGCCATGTATTTGAAAAAGGATAATTACTGCGGTAGTTGTGGAAAGTCTCCCCTAATAGCCTTTCTCGTTGATTCGTGAACAACATCAATTAGTAAAGTAAACTTCTCATACCATCTTTGACGAAACAACCAGTAAATCAGGCAAAGCGTTTTTATTTAACTCCTTGACCTTCTTGAAGTTCTTCGTTAAGTGAAACTCGGTCGATTGCATTTGCAAAGGTTGTATTAGTCCAAGGAAAAGCATTTCCACAGACAATAAAGGTTTTTGCAATTGGGGAAATTAACTATATCCCTTGTTTCGTAAACTCCTCGGATTGGTGTAGAACAATCAGAGGAGTTGGATTGTATTACCCCATAATAGATTGGCAATAACAAAGTATATGACAACCTCTCTTTGTCATACCATTTAGAAAAAGATAAGGGTGTGACAATGCTGAGTAGGGAAAAAAACAATCAAATCGTTATTTATATAATAAAAGGCTCAACAATTAAAAAATTTTTAATCCTAGATCTAATTATTGGATCAGGAATTTTTTATGTAGTCAAATTTATTTCTTCAAGCGTAATAATAGCGAGTGTGAGTAGTTTTATTGGAACAGAAGGAATTAAAAAGGCTCCGAAAGTTCTAAAAAATGCAATTGAATTAATAACAATGGACTAGATGTTAGGAATAAATATAGACCTTGCCTGTTGCAAAGTCCAAAAAATTTCGAGTAGAAGGTGAGATAGGGGGATTTCCAAATTCGATAAAAAGCAGAATAAGGAATCTGAATTCATGTTTGATTTAAAATTAAACAAAGAAACATCAACGAAAATTCAATTTAAGAAATTGCCAATCAACTACATGTATCAATTGGATCGGATGCACGATCAGCCAATCTGAATTAATGTTATTGTACCGAATGATTCTGTAAAATAAACTGCTTCTCAAAAAAAAATTCCGACATCTCATGTATTGCCACATACACACAGCACATGTGGAGTAGCAGTATTCACTACTTGTAAGGAAAAATTAATGCGAAAGATGTATTTATGAAACAATAAAGTGGTAACTAGCTCAAAGCTTATATTTAATTACGTATGTGCCAAGTTTGAGTTATACTAGTAAAAAACATCCGTCTAGGATAGATGACAGTAAGCTTCTTGAGTGAAATACATAAAAAGGATTGGTGAATAAGAATGGCAATAGTTGATGTAACGGTTATTCCAGTTGGTACACAAACTCCAAGTGTTAGCAGCTATGTGGCAGATATTCAAAGAGTATTAAAGGAATATGAAAAAAAGGGAGAAATTCGTTTTCAACTGACACCCATGAATACAATCATTGAAGGCGACCTGCCTAAATTGTTTGAAGTGATCCAAGCGATGCACGAAGTACCTTTTGAAAAAGGTCTTGCTAGAGTTTGTACGAATATCCGAATCGATGACCGTCGTGATAAAGAACGCAAGATGGAAGACAAAGTAAAGCGAGTGAAGGGCATGCTTCAGGAATAACAGCTTCTATAAGGGTCTCCAGTAAATGGTTAAAAAACAGGAGAACTGAGCATTAGATAAAATAATACTTCATAGGATAGTTAGTCCATTATGAGAGCTGAATTTTGACTAGGGGGACTGTGGGAACCATGGGAATCCTTAAGAGACATGGAATTCGAGCCTTGTGGACTTGACCGTCAATTGGGAGCTGATTATGCTATGAAGTATGTTCCGGACACAGGTTTTACCCATGATAACGCGAACAATAAATGTCCATGTATTAATAGCTTTAAAGCCTTGGTATTACTGAGTGTCTCAGTTACCAAGGCTTTTTATATAATGAAAGGGAACCGACAGGCTGCCCACATGCATGCTATTTCGTATTTTTATTGGCATACCCATGTATTTTGAATATCCATCCACATTTTTTCTTCGAGTTCCATAGGCACCTGCTGTTGTTCGCATCCTGCCGTGCCCAAGCGTATATATTTCATGCTATGAGAATAGGTAGTGATAATGACAAATGAGGCTCAAAAAAAGATGAAAAAGAACAGTAGTGTAGATAAGAATCTATAAAGGACAATTGTTTGAAAAGTGGTTCCAGTATTTATTCTATATTCACTGAAAATTATAAACGTTCTCCATAAAGTTCTTTTTCTTCATTTGGATGAAAAAGAGTGAATCCTTTTGAGCAAATCACAAACCTTCTATCTATCTCGAATCCAGCCATATTCAAAATTTTAACTGTCCCATGTGAACCAGTTCCAGCATACCCGCAACTACAACCAGATAGGTGTAGCTCATTTCCTTTTTTGTCTATAAGGATGAGGTCGCTATCGACCAAAATATTGTCGTCATTAATTTCTTTAACAATTTTTGCAATTTTAAAACGGTCAAATTGGTCTTTAACTGCTTCGAATAACACAATACTTTTATTGGTAACACCACGGTCTTCACCGTAATCTTTTATGACCAATACTTCCCGCTCATATGATTTCTTATATAGATGGTACTTTTGGTAAGTGACGTCATTTATTTTACAAATAGTTGGAGTATTACTATTCAGATTTCTATTCGTAGATTTATTAAACATTGGACCCCTCCTAAATAGTTTTTTTATTAAGTTTATTAGGAGAAAAAGAGATTAGTACAAAGAACCTGCTAAGGAGCAAAAATATTTTTTATTTCTGATTCTCGTTTAAATATTTGAAAAGAATAATTAAAAGATAATGAAGAATTAATGGGATTGGATCGTGAGCTGTGAGGAGGATATATGATTGAGTCAAAATTAAAAAGCACCAAAAAAGGTGCTTCCTAGTTATAAATCTTTTTAAAGTAATTAACAAACATTATGTTCATGACAATTTCGACTATCGCAAACATAATAATATCGATCAAATTAGTTTCATCCAGGGAATGATAAGGTGCGAAAAGTTCAATATATGTATAACCTATGATAAATAAAGGTATTGACCATAAAATGCTCCTTAAAAATAGTGGAATCGTTAAGCTAAAAAGGGGTAAGAAAAAATCTAAATCTTTTCTACTTCTATTTTTATAAATAATGATTAACAGATAGAGTGCAATCACATTGATAATTGTAGTCAAAATAAGATCAATAACATCATACGTATTCATAGATGAAGGATTATAAACTCCAGGCAGTGAAAACACTGTAAGCGCAACTAGTACCCAAAAAGTTATCCGGTACCTTTTCCTTTGTTGATCAGTTATTGTTCCTTCCTGTAAAGCCATGACGAGTTTATTAATATTCCAGATATACATTGTTGTCTCCTTATGTAGTAGATTATCAGACTAATTATAGGTTAGGGTTCAATGAAAAGCCATCTTTATCAAGATAGTAGGAGAAGGTCTTCGGATAATCGAAGCTCCAAATAAATGATTACGAATAAAGGAATTTTAATCAAATAGCCTAATTGGACTCTACTGAACGTATACATCTATTATGATTCAATCTAAATAGGAGGGAATTATGACAAAACATCATAAAGTGAAACCCTATTTAACGACACGTAGTTTGCTACCGGAAAATCAGGAGATACCCATTCAATTCATCAATGATGATAGTATGGAAAATCAATTATTTTATAGAAGGAACCACTTTTCATATCCGACTCTTTCCTATTCAAACTATTGGCTCCCCATAACTGGGCTAGTTTCAGCTCCATTACTTCTGTCTATACAAGACATTCTTCAATACCCCTCAAAAACGGTGGAAGTTGTCCTTGAATGTTCGGGAGACAAGCGTAATCTCTTCGAACCTAAAATTTTTGGAGAACAATGGGGAAAGGGAGCAATTAGCCAAGGCAGTTGGAGGGGTGTCCCCTTACGGACCTTACTTGAACTATCTGGAATTGGAGAAGGGGCAAAAGAAGTTGTCGTGGAGGGTTATGATTATGGAAGCAGAACCGATCTAGATGAGGTTTACACCTACACTAGGAGTTTGCCTATCGAGAAAGCACTGCACCCGGATACCATTATTGCATATGAGTATAATAACCAGCCAATTCCTTTTAAACATGGTTATCCATTGAGGTTAATAGTTCCGCAGTGGTATGCAATGGCATCCGTTAAATGGATAAAACAAATAAGTGTTATTAATTCTAATTTCACTGGCCCTTTTCAAACAATTGATTACATGTATTATCCAAATAAAGACAATGACCTAGATGCATTTCCAGTCACTACGATAAATATAAATTCGACTATACAAAAACCGCTGGATATGGAAATTTTAAATACTGGTAAGCATTCAATAAAAGGGATTGCATGGACAGGAAAAGGAGTTATTACAAAGCTGGAAATAAGTATTGATGGTGGAAATACATGGAGAAACGCCGATGTTTCACCTGGTAAGAATGTAGGTTATGGATGGGTTACTTGGTCATTTGGATGGAATATATTAGAAAAAGGTGAATATACGATAATATCTAGAGCAACAGATTCATTTGGTCAAATTCAACCTTTATTATCTTTTTGGAATGAAAAGGGTTATGGGTATAATGCGATTGATAAAATTCAGGTTAAGGTAGAATAAATAGAAATTCATTTTAAAGAAATCTGGTAAAGCAACTATCATGTTTGCTTCATAACAAAATAGATGAATATATTCAGGAATTGAATCGATATAATTTGTTTGTGCAACTCCCGGAAATTATTGCACACCCTGATAAGCCCTCTTATATAGGGGATCCAGTTTGTCAACAAAAGGGGAGGGCGAAATGGCCTCATCTGAACCAGCAGGGAGCGTAGGAGAAAGGGCCCTGAAAACGCATCATTCATTACGGTCTTATATTTTATGTCTAACCTTTTAACTAACGCCGTTCTTGAATCATGTGGGTTATTGTTATCTGATTGAAAAGTGTTGGCAAACTATTAGCTGTTTAACTCAATAAGAGAATTAATCCATCTCCCGTAATTTTTAAGCAGTTTGTTTTGAGGTGAATATTTATTAAAATTTTGTTGGCAAAGTAAGAAAAATATCATTTTTCTCCTTTTGGGAAAAATAACCTCGTTGTTAAGTTATGGTTATTCCTTTATAATTTTCTAGAAACATAGAAATGTTATGAATAGGAGAAAAGTATGAAAAAACTGTTGACCATTTTACTTTCAATTACGATGTTAATTAGCTTATTCCCACAATTAACATTGGCAGCACAAAGCAATAATTTTGAGCAAGAACTTACAAAGTATTTAAAAGAGGTAAGCCATGTAAGGGGCTTTGAAGTGACAAAGGATGATATTGAAAATTCACTTTCTTATTACGATGAGGGTATTGAAAACTTTCAATCTATTGATGATCTTAAAGATGCTTTAGGCGAAGTTATTAAAGCGGATTTAAGTAATTTAGATGCCATTTATGAGGATAATAACCTAACCCATGAAGGCCTAATTAAACTATTACACGAAAATGGCGAAGAACTTGACGATTATATCTTTATCTGGAACCTTGATGAAGCTGTATATTTCTATGCAGAAGAGGGAGATTTTGAACGCGATCCAAATTTTGACCAGGAATTAGTCAAATATTTAGCCAGGGTTAGCAAGGAAAGAGGTTTCGAAGTAACAAAAGAAGACATTGAAGCGTCATTAGACTTATATGATTTTAGCACGGAAGAATTTGAGTCTGTCGAAGAGCTTAGCGAATTCTTAGGTGACGTCATAAAGGCAGACCTAAGCAACTTAGATTATTTTAATGAGGCTTATGGACTGGATAAACAATCCCTGCTTCAAATGTTAGAAGAAAATGGTGAAGATATTAACGATTATATTTACATAGATAATCTTGAAGAAACTGTTTGGACCCTTACTGGTGGGGAGTTGGAAGGTGAAGTTGTCGAGGATCTGCTTCCTATTTTCGAAGAAGAACTCGGTCTTACGGAAGAGGAACTATTGCGACTTGAAGACCATTTAATGTCTTTGGAAGAGCATCTTTCCGATCCGGCAACAGTCGAGCGACTTGAAGAATTGGGCAACCGCATGATGGATTTTGAGGAATTTGAAGTAGCAACGGAGCTTACAGCTGAGCAGATAGCTGAAATGGCATCTATCTATGAAGAATTACTTTCTATCTTTAAGCTAAAAGTATCCTATTCCCTTGTGAAAAGTGGCACGGAATCACCTGTATCCCTTTTGGATTTAATGAAATTGGAAGAGTTGAAGGGTGCTAACCTGAAAATAGCGATATACACAATTGACGGGAAGTTCTTAGCCGATCTTTTAATTACGGGTGATATGGTCGATTCTAACACTGTTACTAATGCAGGCCAACAAATAAAGGAATCTGCTAAAGAAGTGACAAAGACGATTGAAAAGGCACCAGTTGCTAAACCAGTTAAACAAAAGATCATCAGCACTCATAAGAATTCGGAACATCAAACGGTAAAAGGGGCTAAACTTCCAAACACCGCTTCCGATTATATCCCTAATGCCCTTTTAGGACTGTTCATTGTCTTGTTCGGAAGTTTGATGTATCGAAAAATCAGGAAAGCTTAATATGAAACAATTTAAAAAAAAGCGGTTGCTTCTGCTTGCTTGTTCTATTGTTATCATTTTATTTGGGGTTTGGTTCTCCACAACTAATATGTATAAGTTTGCAAAAGGATACTTTCTTTACAAGACTCACGCTCCAAGTAGCCAAGTAAAAGAAGCAGAAACAGAAACAGAAACAGAAACAGTGCAGAAACCACCAAGTAAGAAAGCAACAACGAAGGAGCTTTATCCTGTCCGGCCTAAAACAGGTGAAGAAATTGGGGAACTCTATATCCCAAAATTAAAAGCGAAACTACCTATTTTTCATGGAACAAATGAGGATGAATTGGAGAAAGGCGTTGGTCACTTTGCAGAAAGTGTGCTACCAGGTGAAAATGACAATTCCGTTCTTTCCGGTCATAGAGATACGGTATTCCGTAAACTCGGGCAAGTAGGCGAGGGAGATTTGTTGATTGTAAGAACATCTGCAGGAGAGTTCACATACAAAGTCAACAAAGTTCGAATTGTGGATGAGGATGATCGAACCGTAATCGTACCAAAACCACGAGCAACGCTTACCGTCAGTACCTGCTATCCCTTTGATTTTATCGGATCAGCACCTGAACGCTATATACTTGTCGCTTATTTATCTTCAAAAACAGGTAGTTAAGATTTTTAATAACACCTAATGGTCTGAAAGATAAGCAAGAGTCCCAATAATGTAAATCTTATTGGGACTCTTTTAGTATCCAATTCTCCTTAAATGTGTAGGAGGTTGCCAATTTATTATACTGTTACGCTATTCTTATTACTTAATGAAGCGGATTTTACTTTTTTGTGATGGAAAATATAAGAGCCGGCAATCAAAATATATCCAATAATGAATAGAAGCCATTCACTGGCAGGGTCGCCCACTGATATGCTTGAATACATAGCACCAGTCAAATCAAATACAAAACCGGCATAGGCCCATTCCTTAATTCTCGGAAAACCAGGAATAAGTATCGCCACGACACCTAATAATTTGGCAATACCAAGAAAGGGTAGAAGGTAGGTAGGATAACCTAAATGATTAAATAAAGCGACTGCATCGGGAACAGACATTATATCCGGAATGGAACCTAAAACCATTAATGCCGCCAAAAGCCCTGTGAAAATCCAGTATATAATATTTATTTTTTTCATTTATTATTCATTCCCTCCCTGAGATTGACATGTTAATCATATTCCACTTCCCTTTTATTAATGCAGTTTATAAAAAAATAATTGACTTCAACAGTCGTGACGCGATTCTTTAAGAATCGCTTGACTGTAGGCTAACTCGAAGAAAAACGAGTTTGCCTGCATTTTTTTTCATTAAAAACGTTTCAGTTGATTTCAGAAACGTGCGAAATCATGGGTGCAGCACGAATTCACGAGTAAATAGCTCAAACTCACGAGTAAATATGCTGAATTCACGAGTAAAACAGCAAAATTCACGAGTAAACGGCGCGAAATCACTGGTGTAGCATGAATTCACGAGTAAATAGCTCAAACTCACGAGTAAAATAGCAAAACTCACGAGTAAAACAGCAAAATTCACGAGTAAACGGCACGAAATCACGAGTAAACGTGCGCGAAATCACGAGTAAACGTGCGAAATCACTAGTGCAGCATGAATTCACGAGTAAAATAGCCAAACTCACGAGTAAACGGCGCGAGATCACGAGTAAACGTGCGAAATCATGGGTACAGCACGAATACACGAGTAAATAGCTCAAACTCACGAGTAAATATGCTGAATACACGAGTAAATAGCTCAAACTCACGAGTAAAATAGCAAAACTCACGAGTAAAACAGCAAAATTCACGAGTAAACGGCACGAAATCACGAGTAAACGTGCTTGAAATCACGAGTAAACGTGCGAAATCACTAGTGCAGCATGAATTCACGAGTAAAATAGCCAAACTCACGAGTAAACGGCGCGAGATCACGAGTAAACGTGCGAAATCATGGGTACAGCACGAATACACGAGTAAATAGCTCAAACTCACGAGTAAATATGCTGAATTCACGAGTAAATAGCTCAAACTCACGAGTAAAACAGCAAAATTCACGAGTAAACGGCGCGAAATCACGAGTAAACGTGCGAAATCATGGGTACAGCACGAATACACGAGTAAATAGCTCAAACTCACGAGTAAATATGCTGAATTCACGAGTAAGAAGCTCAAACTCACGAGTAAAACAGCAAAATTCACGAGTAAACGGCGCGAAATCACGAGTAAACGTGCGAAATCATGGGTACAGCACGAATACACGAGTAAATAGCTCAAACTCACGAGTAAATATGCTGAATTCACGAGTAATTGTAAAAGGCAGTGGATAATTTAACCACTGCCTTTTTGATGTGATTTTAAGAATGTTGCATGATTAGCTTTGCTGCTTTTATCCCTGAAGTGTTGGCAGAAATGAATAGTGTAACATTGCGAACACTGTATTTGACCTGTTGCAGCCCTGTAGGCATTGCTTTATCTTATAAAAAAATTTATTGACTTAAAAGAATTGATTAAAATGACGCATATCCCGACACAGGAAATCGTGAGGATGGAATACATTAACTTTAAGTCGTTCAATATAATAATTCCCGCAATTACTATTAGTGTATCAATAATGAAAATAACTATTCCAGGATTAGTTGCTGTGGATTTTGAGATTAATAGTGCTAGCAAATCCACTCCACCGGGGCTAATATGTTGTCTCAGCATAAAGCCAACACCAATCCCAATCGTCATTCCACCGATAATGGCACTCGTAATGATCGGTAGATGAACCAAACCGTTTAGTGGTGTTAGCAAATCAATAATGGTTGAAGTAAAAGCTAACCCCAATATGGCATTAAAGAAATAAGACTTATCGTATAGAAGAGATAGAAGGTATATGGGAATGTTGATCATGATCATGGTATGCCCAACCTGGATACCCCAAACATATTTGATTAACAAACTTATTCCAAATATCCCGCCATTTATTATATGAAAGGGGATTATAAACAGGTTAAGACCAATTCCAATGCAAAAACTTGAAAAAAGCAGAGTAACAAACTTTTTCATAAAAATATTCCCCTTGTCCAAATCATTATCTTAAAATATATGAGAGGAATTTAAATATATACTTAGCTGACTGGAAATTACGATTGCTATTTGTATATTGTTGGCTTTGTTTTTCAGATGATTTTCTGAAATTTTGCTGAGTTCAGCAGGATTAAAATAAAGGCCGTCTCCTTGAGACCATGTAATCAGGGCAAAAATAAGAGACACTCATAAAAAGGTGTCCCTTATTCAGTAATTATATGTCTTAATGGGCAAGTCCGTAAATAAGAGGATGTATTTAACCTTGGAAACTAGGTTAGGTTTAACTTTGCTTATTCAAGCTGATTTTTTTTGATAGACGATTTGTGATGGTATCTTCTTGTGGTGAAGTTCGCCGTATGAAAAAGGCCAGTATGAACGCAACTATGGTTAACCATGTAGCTATCATGAATGCATCATCTACTCCCATTACGCTTCCTTGTTTAATGGCCATGGTCATTTGAGATGTATTTTCTGGTGATATGTTTCTTTGAGTTAAAATTTCCTGTACATGTTTCGTTCCCTGATTTGTCATGACAGACACAAAGAATGCCATGCCAACGGCACCTGCCACCATTCTCAACGTATTGACCATGGCTGTTCCATATTTATTCAGGCTAAGTGCCAATTCATTTAATCCAGCTGTGAAGATAGGCATCATCAGTATCGACATGCCGAACATTCTAATGGTATATACCCACACCACATAAGAATAAGACGTATCTGTTTCAAGCCGTGTTAAAAGATAGGTTGTAATAATAGTGATGGCAAGTCCGCTTACCGCAAGCCATCTCGCACCAAATCGATCAAAAAGCTTACCTGTGATAGGAGACATGATTCCCATTAAAATACCGCCAGGCAATAGCATGAGACCGGATTCCATCGGAGTGAACCCACGGATATTCTGCATATAGATTGGCATGATGATCATTCCAGAGAACATACCCATAGTCGCGATGATGTTGATGATTGTCGTTAATGTGAACATTCGGTAACGAAAAATTCTAAATTCCAGAATAGGATGCTTTACAGTAAATTGCCTCCAGACAAATAAAGCTAAACTGATTCCTCCAACAAGGAACATGGTCAGGACTTCGAAACTGCCCCAGCCCTTGGTACCGCCTGTAGCAAATCCGTATAGAACTCCGCCAAATCCGATAGTGGATAGAATTACACCCGTTTTATCGAGTTTGGGTCTGCTAGTATTCCCTACTTTTTTAATGATGAAAATTGCAAATATAAAGTCAAGAAGGGCAAATGGGAAAATGATGAAAAACAGAACCCGCCAGGAATAGTTTTGTATGATCCATCCTGATAACGTCGGTCCCACGGCTGGTGCAAAATTCATGGCGATACCAAATATACCCATTGCGAAACCGCGTCTGTTAGGAGGGAATAAAGTGAAAATTACATTTGTAATCAAAGGGAATAAAATCCCTGCACCTGCAGCTTGAACCACACGTCCGATCAATAAGACGGAGAAGCTAGGGGCAACTCCACATAGAAAAGTTCCTAAAGCAAATAGTCCCATCGAAGCAAGATATAATTGCCTTGTGTTGAATCGTTCCATTAAGAAAGCTGTAATCGGTATGACAATCCCATTGACCAGTAAAAAGATAGTTGTAAGCCAATTAGCTGTTGCAGCTGATATTTCAAAATGATTCATTAATTGTGGCAATGCGATATTGATTAGAGTCTGATTTAAGAAAGCGACCAGAGCACCAGCCAGCATCACTGCAAACATGGGGCCTGTACGAACTTTAGTGATTGCTGTTTTATCGTGATTCATTATTATGGCACGTCCTTTTTGTTGAGTTAGTACATATTGTATTTCCTGCTATATTTTCAAGTATTAGACGCTAATGCGACTTCACTAAGTTTTCAAGTAATACAACCTATCTTTTCCAATAATATACACCATCTTAAGATGTATAACCTCTATTACGGCTTTTGAAGGTGTTTTTTCTTTTTTTTCACAACTCACAGGGACAATATTTAAAGGTGTATTCTTTTGGATGTTGTTAAGAAAATATCAGGAAATAAAGGTGATAAATGAGAGGAGTGATACGATTTTTATTTCGCTGCAGTAACGGTTCGAAAGCTCATTTAAAAGTCCGTTCAATTCGGGCAAAGTCATGGTAAACGAATCAAAAGAATTATTTCAATCAATCTAAACACATTCTAACATATTTAGTGAAAAATAATTAATTGGTATGAAGGCGTGATTAAAATCATGCCTTTTAACGCATTTTGAGAATCAATTTATTTTATTTAAATATTCATAATATTAATTGCAATCTTTGTATTGGTTAATTATAATACAAAGCATAACAAATAAAAATATATTTATTAAAGAGGAGGTGAAAGAATTGAATATTGCAGGGATGAATATCACTTTTAGGCATTTCCCTTTTCACTATTTTTTGGATTGTATGGACAGCCTTGAGATTAATAGTATTGAATTATGGGGTGGGGAGCCACATCTGTATGCTTATCGCAACATTCTGGGAAATATAAGAAGTTTGAGAAGGGAAATCAAATCAAGGAATATGAAAATCATCTGCTATACTCCAGAACAATGTATCTATCCTTATAACATTGCATCCTCAGATGCTCATTGGCGAAAAAAAAGCATTGAATATTTTATGGAAAATCTATACGCTGCCCTGGAGTTAGATACAAACATGATGCTCATTACTTCTGGAATAGGAGACTTTTCTGTCACTAAGGAGGAATCATGGAAGTATGCAAGTGACTCAATCTATCAATTATCCAAAGTAGCTGAGATGGAAGGCTTGATTCTTGCTTTAGAGCCATTAACTAGGTATGAAACCAATCTAGTTATCGACTCTATAGGGCAAAAGAAAATGTTAGAGGAAATCCAATCTTCTTCATTAACAGGAATGATCGATACAGTTGCAATGCAGCTTGCAGGTGAAACACCTGATGACTACTTTTCCATCCTTCCAGAATTAAGCCATTTTCACCTATTAGACGGAGACGGTCAATCAGATGCTCATTTGGCACTGGATGATGGGGTTTTAAATTGGAGAGAATACTTAACAAGCCTTCAGAGCCACAGTTACAAAGGGACATGTACTCTAGAGAGCATGGGATCAAATTATTATCATAATCCAAATGATGCAATCATGAAATCTATTAAAAAAGTAAGGGAATTGGGAATTTAATCATCTGATTTGGAGGAACTCTTTATGAGTAATGGCTCACTTACAAGAAAACTGGGTTTTTGGTCTGCTCTGGCGATCGCTGTTGGAACTACTATAGGATCAGGTATTTTTGTCTCATCTGGTGATGTTGCAAAAGCTGCGGGTACCCCTTCCATTTCCATTCTAGCTTGGATAATAGGCGGGGTAATTGCCATTCCGCAAGTAATGGTATTGGCAGAGTTATCGACAGCATACCCCCAAAATGGAAGCGGTTACGTTTACTTGAATAAAGCTGGGTGGAGACCTCTAGCCTTTCTATATGGATGGGCTACGTTCTGGGCGTTGGATCCTCCATCCATATCGATTATGGCTTTAGCGATTGTTTCATACTTAGCAACCTTTTTTCCATTCTTCTCTGGAATGGCCGGGAAATTATTGGGTATTGCGATCATCCTGATCATCACATCTATTCATTATCGAAGTGTGAAAGAAGGCGGCCTTTTCCAAGTCATTATCACGGCTATTAAAATCATTCCTTTCCTGATTGTCATTGTCCTAGGGTTAATGTATATGAACTTCGATAATTTTGCTTACACTCCCGGACCTGGTGCTGAAAAGACAAGTTTAATAGGTGGTGTATCCGCAACCACTTGGGCATATACGGGGATGGCAGCGATTTGTTTCATGGCTGGAGAGTTCAAAAACCCAGGGAAAATACTTCCACGAGCACTTATTAGTTCGGTTTTCATTGTGTTGGCTTTGTATACGTTGCTAGCGGTTTGTGTCATCGGCTTGATGCCATTTGATAAATTAATGAACTCAAATGCTGCTATTTCTGAAGCTGTTAAGTACATTCCAGGACTATCTGATATTGCATCATCATTTGTGGCTGTTACGGCTATTATTGTTATCTTGGGTTCACTGAGCTCTTGCATAATGTTTCAGCCTCGCCTTGAGTATGCAATGGCAAAGGACGGACTATTCTTTCAACGCTTTGCAAAAGTCCATCCTAAATATGAAACTCCAAGTTTCTCCATCATCATTCAGATTACGTATGCATGCATTATTGTATGCTTTAGTAATTTAACGGTATTACTTGGATATTTCACACTCATTCAATTGGTTATTAACATCATGGATTTTGCGGCAGTATATAAATGTCGAAAAAGGGAGGATTATAACCCAATCTATCGTATGCCAATGTGGAGATTAACGACGATTTTAGCCATTCTTGGAGCGTCATGGCTGGCCTGGGGAACATTTACTTGGGCACCTATCCAAGGAGTGATTGCAGCATTGATTGTTATCGCAACAGGGCTACCAGTTTACTATTATTGGGAAAGGAAATATGGAACAAAGAATAAAAACGACAGCGATATAGTGGCTTAGCAGAATGATTGAAAGAAGTTTGACCTATATGACAAACTTCCTTGAAATATCGATTAATAAAAAATGTACATTTTATTATGTTTGGATATAATACAAGACATAACAATTAAACGAGGGATAAAGGGAGGAAGATGTTGATGTTGAAATTTGATGAGGGATTATTTCTAAATCTGGTAGAAAAAGAGGGGCTTGCTTTTAGAGGCCAGATTGAGGAAATGGTAGATGGAATCACAAAAAGGGGATACAGTAATATTTTTTTGATCGGGGCTGGAGGAACCATAGCCATGATGTATCCTTATGAATACATTTTAAAATCTAATTCCACCATTGATGTCCATGCAGAAATTGCTGCTGAATTTATGGTTATGAATCATAAGCATTTTAGCAAAGATTCAGTCTGTATTTTTACATCCGTATCCGGGACTACTCAAGAAACAGTTGCAGCGGCAGAGTATTGCAAAGAAAGGGGAGCTACTACAATCGCATTAGTTGCAGAGCCAAATACTCCGTTAACACAAATTGCGGATTTCTGTATCACGACAGGTTCTGAAACGCACTCTTTTGATACTTTCTTTATGCTTCTATACATGGTCGTCTTCCGTTTCATGTATAACAAAGATGAATTCCCACAATATGAGCAATTCACGAAGGAAGTTTCGCTGCTTCCACGTGCAATTCTAAGTGCTGTTAAATCTTTTGACAAAAGAGCAGAGGAATTTGCCATTACACATAAAGACACGGATTACCACATGATGGTGGGTTCGGGTAACCTATGGGGAAACACCTATTCTTATGCAATGTGTATTTTAGAGGAAATGCAATGGATCCAAGCGAAATCCATCCACGCGGCAGAGTTTTTCCATGGAACGCTTGAACTTGTTGTTGAAGATACAAGTGTTATTTTACTAAAAGGAGAAGATGAAACAAGACCGCTGATGGACCGTGTAGAGAGATTTGTAGAAAAAATCACAAAAAATGTAACGGTCATTGATACCAAATGCTTCGAAATGGAAGGCATTAGCGAAGAATTCAGAAAGCACTTTTCAGTTAGTATTAACTGGTCACTATTAAGTAGGATTAGCGTTTACCTAGAGCGTGAAAGAAATCATCCATTAACACTTAGAAGATACTATCGACAAATGGAATATTAAGATATGTGGAGCGCTACTTAGTAGTGCTCATTTCTTAAGTTCAAAGAAAGCGGGGGGAAATGATGAGAACGATTTCAGTCGGAGATAACTGTATGGATGTCTATCAAACAAGCGGGGAGGTCTATCCTGGTGGTAATCCTTTAAATGTAGCAGTCTATTTGAAAGGGTTAGGTGCGGAATCTGCTTATATTGGCTGGGTGGGTTCCGATCGATACAGTGACAAAATGGTTAAAGCGATTCAGGGAAAAGGGGTTGATATTTCTCATCTTTCGAGGAAAGAAGGAAAAACTGCTGTTACTTTGGTTGAAATGGTAGGAAATGATCGCAGGTTCGGAGAATACGACGAAGGTGTCATGAAACATTTCAGCTTAACGACAGAAGAGCTCCATTTCATTCAAACCTATCAGCTCATACATTCAGGGATTTGGGGACATGCGGATAAGTACTATCCCTTTTTTAAAGAAAAAGGAATGCTCACGTCTTTTGATTTCTCAGATCAGCTAGATCACGATCTTGTGAAAATTTTACCTCCGTTTGTTGATTATCCTTTCTTTTCTTATACGAAGGATGATGCTTTTATCCGCGAATTTTTAAAGGATGTAAAAAATCAAGGATCTAAAATTGCGGTAGCCACTTTAGGTGAAAATGGTTCACTTGCCTACGATGGCGTTCAATTTTATCAATCCGGTGTCGTTGAAGTGAATGTGGTGGATACGATGGGGGCAGGGGATTCCTTCATTTCCGGTTTTATCTATGGGATATTGAAAGGCCATTCTATCTGCAATTGTTTAGAATTGGGTACAGAGTCTGCTGCGAAAACAATTGGATATTTCGGTGCGTGGTGACTGGGGCTGGAAATAATGTATAATGGATATTATATAATAAATTTTGACGGATAAGGATGAAACTAATATGAATTTAAATCCTTCAACCCCCCAGCCATTATATATGCAAATAAGGCAAATGTTGAAGAATGATATTCAGAACGGGAAATATAAACCAGATGATCAGATTCCAACCGAAGCAGAGCTTTGTGAAGCTTATAACGTTAGTCGCATTACCATACGCAAAGCAATAGAGGAATTGGTGAAGGAAGGAACTCTGACACGAATTCCACGTAGAGGTACCTTTGTTGCATCAAATAAGTTCCATAATGAGTTGTTATCTATAAGTGGTTTCTCGGAGTTTAGTCATCAGCTCGGGATGATACCCAATTCGCGAATTTTAAGAAGTGAGGTGATGCCAGCACCAAAAGATGTGGCAGGTCATCTCCTCATTGAAGAAGGAACTCCCGTTTTAGAACTTGAGCGGCTCATGTATGTAAATGATCGTCCGCTTTTCTACGATACCGCTCATTATTCGTTAATTCGTTTTCCGGATTTAGAAAAGAAAATTGCTAGGGATGAATCAACTTATAAAATCCTTTTGGAAGATTACCACACGGAAATAGTAAGTAACGATAAAATTATAGACGTGATTGGTGCTACAAAAAACTATGCTAAATTTTTAGAATGTGATATTGGCGCTAATCTATTTAGAATATTAAAGATTGCTTTCGATGCAAACGACCAACCAGTCCATCTCTCAACCTTTATGTGTGAAACCAACAAGGTCAATTTGACCGTTCATCGGGCAAAATAGGTCATGCCAAATCATTGGCATGACCTATTTGTAGCCTTATAAAAAAGGTGGGATTCAACGCAAAACGGGTATCCAATAATCAACAATTTTAAACAATGCTCAATTATATAAAAGAATTTTCTCTGGTTTACTAAAAAGCGTGATTACACATTTCCCACATCCTATTCACTTAGTAAAACTTCTAATATTATTTGGGTCCTGCAAATCCGAAAATGGATTATTCAAAGTTGCTCCCCTGACCCTTCTCCTTCAATGACTGGATTTAAAATTTCCTTACAATTAAAACATAAGATTTTCTTGTTATCTAACAGAATACCGTTCAGAAAACCAGCCGTGCAATATACATCGTGACCACAGTGCACACAAGAGCCAACTAGTTCATCCATCGATACATCCCCCTATAGGATAATGGTTTATAGTTTGGTGTGCTATTTTGAATAAAGATAAAGCCCAAAATCTTGCATTACGGAAGTGTGCCCCATTTGCCGCAACATGGTAGCAATATTGCCTCGATGATATGATCCGTGAGTGACAACGTGTAATACCGATTCGGAAATGGAAGTTTCAAGCAAACCAGCATACGGGTTATCCACCACAATTACCTTATCCATATCTTCTTGACTGTTCAGAAGTGCTTTGTTTCTTTCAGATAAGTCTAGAAATATTTTTTTCATTTCCTCAATACTTTTCTTTTCCACCACTTCTCTTAATTGGTCAGAAGACGCCATTGCTTCATTCATACTATTACCGGAGATAATGTCAAACCAAGCGTAATCTGTGAGATAAATGTGAGACAACACTTTTGATACCGAAGAAAAACCACTCTGAATATCCTTATGATAAATGTGCTGTGGAAGTTCTTTTAAACGATCAATGATAACGCCATTTGCCCACACGTGGTAGTTGTACATTTTTAATACTGGTTCGGGGTGTGTCATATAAAAAACCTCCACTTCTCTTTTTTTTCGTATTGAACAATTTATGCCTGAATAACAAAAAAAATTCAGGTGAAAGTATATTAATCTGGTTTTTCTATTTTATATACAACAACCCTTAGGTAAAGGGATGAAGTTACTTCATACTTCCCCCCTGCTGAAATCGCGAATATACATGTTTAGACAAGAGATAATACGAGCTACGAGCATTCTGATCATAAACGAATAGTTTTGGCCATATATAGGTATTCTTTCTTGCAGGAAATTAGCTCCCTATATCGAAATGATAGTAAAGGAGATGGTAATATGAATCTGCGAATTAAATATAGGCTTTATATTCATGCTGACGGAAAACTTATTCCAGAGAAGTATGACCGATACGAGATACTGAACGTCAGAGAAGGTATAGATCCTAATGATACTAAGGATTACCAGGAGCTTATTAAAAAATTGGGAAAGTCGATTAATCGGCCTGAGAATGAATTTGAAATTAAAAACTATGAATCAATGTAAGGTTACCCTTTCGAGGATGTTTTAGTTTGTTGACAAAAAGGGGGGGGGAGGAATGATTTCATCCGGAACCATGATTTTAAAACATGACTAGGCTATACTTTAAGGTTTTTTACTGGTTTATGAAACCTTCACTGGATTGAAGAAATTTGCGACACTCCTGCAGAAAACTGGCTAGCCAAGACCCCGCAATACTGTAGGCAAACCCGTTTTTCGAATTTGTCTACAGTCTGGAGCATCCTTTCGAGGATGCTTTTTATTTTGGAAAATGAGAGGGATTCTGGAAATTTTGAACTTTCAGCGTTATTTAATTAAACAAGAAAACACCATTGTCAATTTAGAGGGAATATTTTATATTGTAGATTTACATTCAGTTTTTCTTTGAAAATTGGAATAAGAATTGGTCAATAATTACGTCCAGAATAAGATAAAGCCCTTCTCTTAATTGAGAGTGGCTAGTTTAAAGCTAAAATTTTATATGTGTCTTCTTGAAATACGTATCCGTTACTTGAAGACATGCGACCTAAAGAATTGTTCCGTATCTTGAATTAAAGTATGGACTTATAATGTTTCGTCCTGCCTTGAATTTTTTTGTAAAAGGTCACGGATTTCCTTTAAATACTGCTCGGTTGCCGGTACCACTTCTATTACCTCCTCCTCTTTGGCTTGTTTTTTTCTAATAATAGAATTCGCTATCTTCATAAACATGAAAATCGCAAACGAAATAATCAAGAAATCAATCACAGCTTGAACAAATATACCGTATTTAAGAACTGCGTTTCCAACTTTAATGGTTAACGAAGAAACATTGATCCCCCCTAATATAATTCCAACTAGCGGTGTGATAATATTTTCGACTAGTGATGAAACGATTTTCCCAAACGCAGCACCCATCACTACAGCTATAGCAAGATCGAGAACGTTTCCTTTAGTTATAAACTCCCTGAATTCCTTTATCATCGTAACTACACCTTTCTTTTTTTAATTGATAAAAGCATATCAGAAACATGGTGAAAATTGAATAGAGTAAGAGGTATCTATTATTTCCAAAGATAGGAACAAGCATCCGTTTAATCTTTTGAATCCTTTAATATGTAGCAATGCAATGACAGCAGTCCAATCAAAGGGGAAGAACTCCAGTTATCATCAAAAAACGTAACAAGCCCTAATTAAAGCAGAGTACGGATGGATTTAATGGTCCTAGAAATCAAGCACTAATTAAAGCTTTACAAATAGAACAAAAAGTGAATTCAATGAAAAATGTTATGGAAGGCAGATGGGGAAAGAGTAAGGCAGCAATCATCACAGTCTGGAATGCAGGTGGACCAACTTGCTCCTTTTGATTTTTATCGCATCTCAACAAAATATTTAACAAAGCCCAAAACAAAAAAAGCCCTCTCGATTAAGAGGAGGGCTTTTAACAATGGAGGAGTACCACTTAGGGGGTAGTACAATAATATAATTATCGCCAATTAAATCCATTTATATTCATCTTCTTTGTTTTGAGGTAGCCTTTTTGACTGCATTTAAATTGATTTGAATTTTTTATATTTCAGGCCAACCAAAAATATTAGAGGAGAACCTATTATGGTTGGAAGAAACCAAAAAATTAATGGATTCCATTCATTCAAGATAGTTATATTCGATACATTAACTACAAGAATTGCTGTACAAATAGCAATATAGGAACCGAGCATCCCGCTTATATGAGATGCAATCCAGTTTTTCCATTTCTTCTTGGCAGATACATAGCCTATAAATGCGAAAGAATATGAAAATATCCCAATGAAAAATAAATAGGCACTGCTTTCCCAATTCAAAATTGCCATTGTCAGGGATGTGACAAAAACAACAACGTACGCACTATGATAAATTTCACCAAAGGTTGTATGCTTACCTCTTTTTTTCTTTGAAGACATAGCACCTATTCCACTAATAAGACAGATTGCTCCAGCAAAAATATGAATGAACAGAATGATTTTAAAGATAAGCAACTTTCCCCTCGTGAATATTGATTATTAATTTATATGTTATCACAATTCAAATATTCACCATGAATTTAATCTGCAAAAATTAAACCACTCATACAGCGCCTGGATCCTTTGAAATTTCCGGAAAGAAGGATACTCGATTGTATAGAAACTCAACTTCTTCATTGTGACTGAAAGTCTCAGTAATCTGGTTTTTTATTTATAATCATTGAGAATAAAGAAGAGGGAGGCATCAGAATATCGTTCTTTTTATGGATAAAGGAGGAAATTACGGTGCGTTTGAAGAATGTTTTTTACAAATGGGGGTGGAATAATTGCGACAAAATATTGAACAGGATTTATCTAAAGAGGATATTTTAAGAATGATTGTTAAACACCTTGAAGTATTCCCGTTGACTAGTCTAGAGGCTATCCGAGAAGTGATTGGAAGTTCATTAAAACAACGGGGTTTAATAGGAGGGATAACTCAAACAGGAGCCGCTACGATAACATATAACCGGAAAATATCAGACGAAGATATCCAGTTAATGAATGATTGTATTTATGACCTTTTATATAGCCGCGTTATCCAACCTGGTATTAATGATGATAATCTAGATTTACCATGGATTCATGTTTCTGATAAAGAGAAACTTAAAAAATACCTAAAATGAAAAGTATAGTCCGACATAACAGGGAATTATTACAACCATGAGAAATTGCCCCCTATAATGTGGATTACAGAAATACCAAAAAGAGTGTGAATGGGTGGAGGCAGTTAGTGGCTGCCTAAGATGTTATCTGCTAAACATTGTAAAAGCCCTTCTCATATTCGAGAGGGGCCTAATTGGTTTGGAATATCTAAATTCGATAATTGCAATTTTATAAAAAACAATTCTCCATACTATATTAATTGTATGTTTCACCAGTAAGATGGGATTCAAACATATCGATAATTGCAAGAAAACGTTCGGCTTCACGGAAAACGTGATCTGCCAATAGTGGATGGATAATGCTCTTGATTTTGCATTCTTCGATTAAATCTCTGGCGGTTTTCTTAAAGTCTCGAAGTGATACTACTGAAACACGATTCTGATCTAGAAATTGATCCAAAAGAGGGACGGTTTGAGATTGCGGTTTCATGGACTCTAAGTCAACAGCCTGAAAGACTAATTGGTCAAAATCATTGCTGAAGTTTCGTGCCATATCTACAAGCTTTCTTTCCGATGGATCAAGGAGATGTCCGATAAATTTTGCATGATCAGCCATTATCCTTAAAAAGAATACATTTTCTTTGATGATAGCATCTTCAAGTGGTTTCAATTTACCCTCATTTAATTCTTTTAATCGCTTTCTAAAATAATTGGCTTCCCGGCTTGTATGGTCGACCAAAAGTGGGAAATTGTTTGCACCAGGCAATTTACAAGTAAGTATTAATCCCAATACCTTCCTTTTGAAAAAAAATATGCCTGTAGCAGCTTGTTGCACTTCCGCATTAAATCTTCTAATCTGTTCTGGGTCAGTTTGATTTGTAAATGAATGGGATTGCTGTTCTATCCGTTCAAATAAATGATAAAACTGATTGGCTTCCTCAATTAGCTGTGTATCTTCACATCTAAAACCAAGTCTTAGAAATAACGAGTGTTCCTTCATTATTCTTGACCAAAAACGAATCTCATCTAAGGAACGTTCTACAAACATCGCAGAGTTATTTCGCATATTAGCTTCCTGTGTGTTCTCACTCATAACTAAAGCCTCCTTTATTAAACCATCCTTAAAATCTTATTAACAAGTGGACCATTGTATACTCGATTACATATAAAGTTACAAATAAATCTATTTTGTTTTATTAAATCATTACCTTATATTAGTTAAGTAAAAAAGAAAGAGCTCAATAAGTATCCTTAAAGGACTTGTAGCAGGTCTACCAGTTATTGAACTAGCAAGTGCAGTATATAGAATAGAAAATGAAAAAAATTTCAGAGTATTGGATTCATATTGATAGGTAAGGAATTCTGAAACAACTGGAGAGAAATAAATATATTTAAGATTTATCTTATTCGAAAAAAGCTTGATAAATAATTAGGTATGACAAGAGTTGAATAATTGAACAAGAGCCAAAACCAAGACAGAGACGAGCTTCTTGGTTTTTTTCTTTGATTTGCTTGAATACAGGGTTTGTACTTTTTATAAACATTAGAAAGAAAGGGTAATTAAAAACACCAGGCAGTAAGGAGCGGAAATATGATTCTCTCTAAATTTATAGATGAACTCCCAATTCTCCCTATTTTAAAACCTCGATGGAAAGATCAAATTCATACTTATTATGAAGTGAATATGACTGAATTTAAGCAATCACTTCATAGTGAGTTAAATGATACAACTGTTTGGGGCTATGAAGGCAGCTATCCAGGACCTACAATTGAAGTGGAGAGCGGGGAGAAAGTATTTATTAAATGGATCAACAATCTACCGGATAAACATCTTTTCCCGGTAGATCATACGGTTCATGGTGCCCAAGTGGATGTACCGGAAGTACGGACGGTGGTACATGTACATGGAGCTAGTGTTGAATCGGAAAGTGATGGTTACCCGGAGGCTTGGTTTACAAAAGGTTTCGAACGAGTGGGACCTTATTTTAAAAAGGAAGTATATCAATATGATAATAACCAGAATTCTGTTACTCAATGGTATCATGACCATGCACTTGGGATTACCAGACTCAATGTATATGCGGGATTGGCAGGTTTTTATCTCATAAGGGATAAACGGGAATGTTCATTGAATTTACCTTGCGGTGACTATGAGGTCCCTCTTATTATCCAAGATAGGTCTTTTCATATTAATGGTTCCCTTTATTATCCAAATCAGCCGGATAACCCAATCAAGGAATTAGGAACATCAATCGTTCCTGAATTTTTTGGGGACACCATCCTGGTTAATGGCAAAGTATGGCCCCATTTAAAAGTGGAACCACGAAAATACCGATTCCGGTTGTTAAATGGATCTAACACCCGATTTTATAGGATCAAGCTTGATTCAGGGCAACTCATTTATCAAATCGGGACGGATAGCGGATTAATGGAATATCCGATAGGGGTGAAAGAAATCATACTTGCTCCAGCAGAAAGAGCAGATGTCATCATTGACTTTACCAATCTTGGCGGAAAGAACATTATCGTGACAAATGATGCCCCTGCTCCTTTTCCAGAAGGGGATCCCGCAAATGCTGTAGATACTGTGATGGAATTCAGAATCTCTCTTCCTCTTACAAGTGTTGATACCAGTGTGATTCCCGCTTTTATGATGCTTCTTCCAAAGATTAATGAGCAGTTAGCATCTAAAGTCCGTTACCTTACATTAAATGATAATATGGATAAGTATGGTCGTGAATTCATGTTATTGGATAATAAACAGTGGGATGCCCCCATAACGGAAAATCCAAAATTGGGATCAACCGAAATATGGTATCTAATTAATTTAACTACGGATACACACCCAATTCACGTTCACTTAATTGATTTCCAAGTGATGGATCGAAGGCCTTTTGATGTAGATATATATAATAAGGAGGGGGTCATCCATTATACTGGCCCGGCAATTCCAGCTGAACCACAAGAGCGAGGAATGAAAGATACTGTAAGAGCTAATCCGAAACAGGTAACGCGAATTATTATGAATTTTGGTCCATATTCAGGGCAGTATGTATGGCATTGTCACATCTTGGAGCATGAGGATTATGAAATGATGAGACCGTATATAGTTATTCCATAATGGTTGGTAACTGTTCCTTAATATAATGAAAAAACACTAAAACCCCTGAAAATAAATTTTTCAGGGGTTTTTTATTTTAGTTCGGCTGTGGCCGATTTAAGGAAGATGCCACAGCCGAACTAAGTTACTGTTTGCACTAAAACGCAACTACGGAAAATAACTCGAGCACCGGCAGGGGGGACGTTAACATCGGTAGTCATTTGTCAAAAAGTTCATTTATTTGTTTCGTAAGCTCATTAAACTTCTTGTCGAGTTCTGTGTACGCTTTATCGTTTGAAGTCATAAAGCTGAGCTTTCCCAAAACTTCTTGTCTTTCTGTTTCAAGTTTTAATCGTAGTTCCTCCAGATCATCTCTTTTTGAGGATGATTCAAACAATTGCTTTTGTATACGATTATCCGAAATGACGAGTTTGCTGCTTGTCGATTTCTCGAGAAAATATCGATCATGCGAAACGACGATCAGTGTTCCAGTATACTTTGCTAAGGTACCTTCAAGTTGTTCCCGTGAAGCTAAGTCTAGGTGATTTGTCGGCTCATCCAAAATAAGCACATCTTTTTCTTTTAATATATATTCCATTAACTTACATTTCACACGCTCACCCATACTCATATTCCTAATGGGTTCTGTCCAATGAGATGTCATGAATCCTAAATGCTTCATTAAAGTTTGAACTTTCCCTCTTGCCTCGAATGTTTCTTTATGAAATAGCTGTGCTGGTGTTTGATCAAGAGGTAAATCAAACACTTCTTGCGTCAAATAGCCAATTTTTGAAGATGGTGAAATCCATACATCGCCCGAAAAAGTTTCATGTCCAAGAATTATTTTTAATAATGTCGTCTTTCCACTGCCATTTGGACCTATTATTGAAACCTTCTCACCATGCTGAATCGTAAAATTGACGTTATTAAATAGTGATCGTCCGATAAAAGACTTAGATAAATTCTTAACTTCCAAAAAACGTTTGCCGGATTTGTTGTTTGCTTTAATTGAAAAGCGGACAGTATAATCTGACTCAACAGGCTCAGCTTTTGCTTTTTCAAGCTCTTTTTCAAGGCGCTTTTGTTTAGATTTTACTTGTGCATCCATTCGCTTTGCTTTTACGCGATAGTATTCTTTAACTCCTTCCTTTTTCGTCGATTGGGCATGGGCTTTTTTCGACCAAGAAGTGATTTCATTCATTTGTCCTTCGATCCGTTCAACCATTTTTTGTTGTTTTTCATATTCACGTTGTTGCGTAAGTCTTTTCTGTTTGCGAACTTCCATATAACTTGAATAATTCCCTCTGTGTTCAATTATCTTTTTACCTTCGATCGACCAAATTTTCGTTGCAACAGCATCCAAAAAATAACGATCGTGAGAAACAAAAATAATAGTACCTCTATAATTATTAATTTGTCCATTGAGGAATTCTAAACTTTCCGCATCAAGATGGTTTGTCGGTTCATCCAATAGTAAAAGGTCTGCATCTTTTGAAAGACCTTTTGCAAGTCGGGCTTTCAGTTTTTCTCCCCCGCTTAATTGCGCGAAGTCATGGCTTGGTACATGCATTTTATCTAGTAATTTGACTTCAAAAGGGGTCTTATCTTCGAAAGAATGCGATTCAGTTTCTTGTTCGACCATAAAAACTTTCAAGTCTTGCTGAAGCCATTGAATTTGTCCTTGTGCAGGCACTAAGTCATTAATAATCAATTGCAACAACGTAGATTTACCGGCACCATTTTTGCCAATGACACCGATGATATCCCCTTGTTGAACACTGGCGTTTACATTTTCAAAAATGTTAAAGTCCAATACTTCATAGCTAATATTGGCTAGTTTTAATAGTTCTTTCATATAATCCATCCCTCTCCGTAAAGGGAGAATGAAAAAAATCCTCCCAGTTCATATGGAAGGATTAGTCTTACCTGTGCATGATCAAATAAGAGCTATTTTCAATATAGCTCGACAATTTATAGAAAATGGGCAGACTAATCCTATTTCGTTTGATTTGAAATATGTGATTTCAAATTTTGAAAAATAAGATTAGTTAATCATCGGCCACCCATCATCCCTTCTAATATTAATAAAATCAGTATAGCATAAAATAATCTTTGAAAACAAAAGTAAGTAGAAATACTAACTTTACTTCAATCTAATTTTTTGTTTTTAATGATATGTGCAGGTTATCTTCTATAAGTAGTGGGGCCTTCTTTTATATCATTATCTACTAAAATTAAAACTTTTCCGGCTTTTATATCCGTTTCATAACTTTCTGCCTCTTTTTCCGAAATACCCAATCCAATCAGAGTACCAGCCAATCCCCCGGTTCCTGCACCAACAGCAACTCCTGCCAGCGCTGAAACGATAGGTCCAGCAGCGAGCAGCGGTCCTATTCCTGGAATAGCCAATGCACCCGCACCGGCAAGAAGGCCAGCCGTCCCGCCAATAACTCCACCTGTAGCAGCTCCGGTAGCTAATCCTTCTTCAGCTTTCGTACCAGTTTTTCTCTCGACCACTTTTGTTTCCTTGCGATCTTTTGCAACAACAGAAATTTCATCACGTTTATACCCTTGTATCAAAAGTTCTTCAACAACTTTTACCGCACCTTCGCCGTTTTCGTATATCCCTACCACTTGCTTACTCATTAAAGTCATCCTCCTTTAATTTCCACCTATTGTTCACCTCATCATATGAGTCATAAAAGGTTTATATTCGTTACGTTGAAATAACAATGATAATAAGGATTTTAGGCTGGGTGACTCGATAGATTCATCACTTTTTGCCTTAATAAAAGGTTCAAATGATGCAGTTATAATTTCTCCAGGTAGGGTAAGAAGGGAGACATAAATTTTACTAGTTAGATTGCTCTAATTTTTTAGGGAACGAAGCTCTTTCAGCAACATCATCGATGCTTGAGCTTAAAATGTAATTAGGGCTATGTCATTTTGTCTAGATGTTGGGGAATGGGGTATTGATATTGGAGAGAATAAAATAGACAACTTCTCGTTACAAGCCAGATCGAAGAATTTAAAAAGAAGGTAAAGGATTGTCATGTTTTCATTTGTATCATAACCGCAATAATATCCTGCAATAGCGTGTATGTTTCAAATGAGGTATTTAAAAGAATTATTACATAATAAAATTAGAATAACGATTAAAACCATGCACAACCATAGGGTTATTCCCTTGAGGAGGATATTAATATGGAAGAAAATATAAAGGGAATCGATGTTTCACATTGGCAAGGTACTATAAATTGGGATGAAGTCGCAAAGGCCGGCGTGAAGTTTGTATTTATTAAAGCAACCGAGGGCACGAGTTATTCTAAACTCTCTTATTTTAAAGAAAATGCCCCTCAAGCTTTGACAGCGGGCTTGAAAGTCGGGGCCTATCATTATGCAAAGTTTGCTACTGTTGCAGAAGCAAAAGCTGAGGCTGCTTATTTTCTGGATTCGATAAGCTCTATTGCTCTAAACTATCCTGTTGTTCTTGACCTTGAAGAAAATAAAAAAGCGGCAAAGAAAAAAACGCTAACCGATGCAGCACTAGTTTTTTTAGAAGCAATTGAAGAAGCTGGATACTCTGCCATGCTTTATACCGGTAAATACTTTCTTGAAAATACGTTAGATGAATCAAGATTGGCGAACTACGCATTGTGGATTGCCCGATACAACAGCACGTTGGGGCGTAGCGCAGATATTTGGCAGCATTCTGATTCAGGTAAGGTAAGCGGGATCAGCACAAAGGTGGATTTGAATATAGCCTATAGGGATTTTACCAATAACGTAAATTCTTTTAGGTCACCCAACTCCCGTGCATTGGAAACTTCATCAACAGCTTATACTGTAAAAAGAGGCGACACACTTAGCTTGATTGCAAAAAACAACAAAACAACCGTAAAATCTCTTGTTAGTCTTAACGGCATTAAAAACCCGGACAAAATTTATATCGGTCAAAAATTAAGGATGAAATAAATAAAGGCTCTTCTCTTTACGAGAGGAGCATATTTTTAATTGAACTTCATTATATTTCTTTAAGTTCTTCAATTTCCACTTCTGACCTTTCCTCTAATGGTCCTCTTAGATGTACTGTAGCAGTTCTGCCATCTTCATTTAAATTATCAATCCATACTGACGTGCCATTATATCTCACCTCAATGTCAGATGAAGAAGAAAGAATCTGTTTTACACGATTAACATCCACATAAATCCCTCCCTGTTTATTAGTCTACTTATTATTTGGGGAAAGACTGAATTTTATTCGTTTTTAAGGATAGTAAAAAATTAACCCTTCTAGCGTTTCATGTACTTAATAAAAAGGTGACAATTCTTAATCTTAAAATACTGGGTTAATCTGCTAGAATGGATATGATTGTAAAAATGAATTCGGGGGTGATTAATATGAAAAAACTTAAGGTCTTGGCAGTCCTTTTAATACTTATTGGTGCAGCCGTTCTGTTTACATGCTTGCAACAACCAAGTGGAGCCAATGCTGCCAAGGTTAACCTAAACATTAAGAAGCTTGACGTCGATGAATTTTTTGCTGAACGCGACGGAACTTTCATAATACGTGAAATGAAAAAAGGCATGACTTTCATCCATAATAATGATCGAGCTGAACAAAGGTTTGCGCCGCAATCGACATTTAAGGTGCCTAATGCACTCATCGGATTACAGGTAGGGGCTGTTGAAGATGAATATGATATTAAATATTGGGACGGAGTGAAACAGGAAATTGAGGTTTGGAACCAGGATCATACGCTTGGGTCTGGTCTAAGGAACTCCGTTGTTTGGTACTATCAAGCCATGGCCCGTGACATTGGAAAGAGTCGAATGGAGGAGTGGGTTCATAAGATTTCATATGGCAACCAAGATATTAGTGGAGGAATCGATCAGTTTTGGCTAAGTAGTTCACTCGAAATTTCACCCATTGAACAAGCGGATTTTATGGAAAATTTATATACAGAGAAACTTCCTTTTGATAAGGATGTCATGAAAACCGGAAAAACGGATGATGATCCAATCTGAAGGGGACAACTATACGCTTTACGGAAAAACAGGACAGGGGTCAAACATTGGCTGGTATGTTGGCTTTATTGAAACAAAGGATCGTGACTATGTTTTTGTAACGAATATCTCCGGTACTTCAGCAGACGCTAAAAACATCACAATGGACATTTTAAAGAAATATCATTTAATGGAAGAGTAGGTAGGGACTAATACCTCATTTGGTAATTCAACCGAGGTGATGCTTACCGAACTTAATGAAATATTTTGGATTAGTCAAATTGAAAATTTAAATCCCAATCTTTTTCAATGGGAACTAAGTGTAAGCATAAAAGAATATAGTATAGAGTTATCGGATGCTTTACTTCAATAAGGGAGTTGCTTCGGCAGCTCTTTTTTGTATGAAAATACATTAGTAAAAAAGCCATGCTAAAATAAACCCTCCATATTCTCATTATTTTTTTGATGGGGGTAAATGTACTATTGCGTTATTTTAACTGGTTATGCAGTTTGTTGTTCAGATGGAGCAATTGTATAGCCTTTCTTTTTTAGGTATTCGATCATTTTTAATTCTTTGTTGTTTTGTTTTTCTTCAAGGTAATTTGAGCCTAGTTCATGATAAGGTTCTCCTGTTTTTAAGATGTTGTAAGCAATCGTTACTAGTAAATGGGCAGAAGCGATTCGTCCCTTCATTTTTCCCTGTCGTTTGGTAATCCTTTTTCGATGTGAAGCAATTCGATTATTTTGCCTTGATGTCGCTAATACACATTCTACGGCCATCGTTTTTAAAGCTTTATTTCCTTGTGTGGTTTTACTCGTTTTTTTTTTACCAGCACTTTCGTAATTTCCAGGACTCACACCAGCCCAAGAGGCAAGATGTTTAGCTGACTTAAATACGGACATATCAACACCCATCTCCGCAATAAAAGTAGCTGCCGCAGCTTTGTTCACACCAGGTATACCATCCAATAATTCTACTTCCTTACGATAAGGGGACAGGAGTTGATCAATTTGTTTTTCTAATTCTTCTATGGTTTCTTCTAAATAACCCATATGCTCCCAATGGTAACGCAACATATCACGATGATGACGGCGAATACGGCCATTAATTGCATGGGCAATGTCAGTAATACTTGCTTTTGTTCGCCAATCCACCATTTTTCGAAGACCATCGGTCTCTATTTTTTCACCGTTTAGAATGGCTTCAAGTATACGGCGTCCCGATACACCAAAAATGTCTGATAGAACGGATGTTAGCTTGATATTAGCATCTTGAAGAATTTTGTGAATGCGATTCTGCTCTGATGTGCGATGATGAATCAATTTTTTTCGATAACGAGTAAGATCTCGTAAATCACGAATATCCTCTGGTGGGACAAAATTGCTTTCAATAAGTCCGCATCTTAGAAGCTTGGCAAGCCATTCGGCATCTTTTACATCAGTTTTACGCCCTGGAACATTTTTGACATGCCTGGCATTGGCCAGAACAAGGTGAAAAGATCCTTCGAGTATATTCCATATTGGTTTCCAGTAGACTCCGGTACTTTCCATCACAACATCGGATACCTGAAGGGTAGCTAGCCAATCACTTAAAGCCAAGAGTCCTGTTGTTGTAGTCGAAAACGTTTCAATAGAGATTTTTGGCTTTTTATCTAATGGACCAAATAATACACAGGCTACTACTGTTTCTTGGTGTACATCTAGGCCAGCACACCGTTCAATCATTGCTTCCATAGGAGAATCACCTCAAAAAAAGATTAACAATACATATGACAGGAGATTTGTTACAAAAAATTTTGTATACGTACTAGCAGTACACTAAATGGTTCTTCCATACTGTCACAACCAGTTTCTTATACAGGGTATCTTCCTTAAGATCCACCAAAAAAAGCTCAGCCTGGTTGTATTGTTATCATCCATTATCGTCAAGGGGTTAATGGGTTAGACTCTATTTTTGAGTGTAGATTTTCGTAGTAGATGGTGGCGGCGAGGAGCGCCGCCATTGGAGTTTCTTATGGAGCTAACGGGACGGAAGTGTTGAATAAGGAAGTTGATACATGGGACAATATTGGAGAGAAAGTGTTGGAGAGTTTGAAGGTAATTACACATACTTAAACATGCTTATAGGGGGGTATTATGGAACTATCGTTATTATTGGAATATGGCTGGGTTTTAATTATTTTAATTTTTTTAGAAGGTTTATTATCTGCTGATAATGCATTGGTTTTAGCCATTATGTCAAAGCATTTACCAAAAGAACAGCAAAAAAAAGCGATCAATATTGGATTGCTATTGGCATTTATTTTTAGGATTGGTGCCATCTTTATTATTTCGTACCTTTTCCATGTTTGGCAAGTTCAGGCAATCGGGGCTGCTTATTTAATTTTCATCTCATTGAAACATTTATTAAAAAGGGACCACGGGGAAAAAGATAAAAAAGTGACAAGCTACCGAATGACTGTTGCGCAAATTGCATTAGCTGATATTGCCTTTGCCATCGATTCCATTTTAGCTGCTGTCGCTCTTGTCATTGCCTTACCAGATACACCAATGGGTGATATAGGAGGTATGGATGGGGCTAAATTCATCGTTATTTTATTAGGAGCAATTGCAGGCTTAATCGTCATCCGGTTTGCAGCAGGATACTTCGTTAAGATATTGACAGAACGGCCTAGCCTCGAAACGGCAGCCATGTTAATCGTTGGTTGGGTAGGGGTTAAGTTATTAATGCATACTCTTGCGCATCCATCCGTGCACATTATTTCTCACGAGTTTGTTGAAGGACCCATTTGGAATATAATCTTTTGGACAGTCATGCTTCTTATTGCTGTAGGCGGATGGTTTTTATCTGGAAAAACAGAAAAAAAAGGTGAAGGTAAATAAAGATATTCAATAGTAATGAATGAAAATTTCAAAAGATTAAAGACCGATATAAAAATTCGGTCTTTATTTAATTTTTGAGCTAAAAAGTTTTGGCGGTAGATTGAACTTTTTTACATTATGAAGCAAAGAAAATTTGACCCTTTGCAATTACAAGGAAAATACAAACGATAGTTGTATTCAGTTTTTCAAGTCCAGTAACTGTATGTAACAGACCTATTTGATGAAGAACTAATAAAAAATGCCGATATTACTTTAATAGACCTAAGCGAAATCCATAAACGACTACTTGTGTACGGTTTTTTGCTTTGAACTATGTCATTAAACTGCTTACATAATCTCTAACGGTATGCTCGCTTAATTGCAATAATTCGGCCATTTTTTTATTGTTATATCCCTCTGCCAGCAAATTCAGGATCATGGATTCCCTTTCCGTCAATTGTATGTCGCTACCAAATGAAACCTCATCATCCTTCCTTGATAAATATAAACCTAGCCGTTTTCCGACCTGATCAAGTAAAGTCAGTTCATCTATTGAATAATCGAATTCCTCTCCTAATTGATCAAAGGTCAGCCAACCGAACACTTGCTGTTCATGAACAATGGGTACAAAAATGACCGATGAAAGATTAAATAACTGTATATGTTCCTCTTTGATGTAATTATGGGGATCCTTTAAATATACCGGTTTTTTGGAATTGAACACCATGGATTGCTTCAAGCTGAGTTGGCCCCTCATGCTTTGAACCTTTGGCAATTCCGATCCAATGGTCCCGTACAATTGATTGGACCAAGGAATATAAGCATAAAAAACACATCTTTTATAGTTAAAGAATTCTTCACATTTTTTTAGGATAAAAGCAAAATCTTTAAATCCTGCTGAGTTAATCAGAAGTTCATCTAATTGGTCCAGTAGCTGCAGTCTTTTAAGTTCTGCATTTTCTTGAATGGTTTTAGAATGCTGCCCAGGTTCGTCATCCACCCATTTGTTATAGCTATGGATAAGATGAGAGAAAATGGATAATAAGAACATAAGAATGGATATGGTTTGGGCATGTTTCAGGTTTACCATTAAGGTAACGATGGCCTTTTCAAAGATTAATCGGAATATACTAAAATGATTCACATTTAAAATGGGTAAATGTGATTGCAGCCATGTGTCCAAATGCTTTTCGTAAGTGTCTCTTATGTCCTCGATGTTTGGAGCCGATAAATATAGTAAAAATGAGTCCAGTAATGATTGTATCATCTTACGTTCAGGTTCTAATATGAAGGGTTCTAGATTTAAATAAATATTGATATTTTCTTCAATCTGTTTGTTATGACTTTTTATGAATAATATGAATTGCCGAAACGTTATTTCTTCATATGCATGTAAAGGTTGAGCCATGCGAATTCCTTCTCCTTAAAACAAAATGCCCCTATAAAAGGGGGAAGCTTACCCTATTATTATACAGCACTTTATAGGATAGTATTTCAAATTGTGAGGAGTAGAATAAAGGTATGAACATACAATGAAGCTTTTTATTGGCCTTTCCATTTCTTAAGGATTGCTTATTGTAGTCAGCTTTCATTGAATGGTATATGAATCATCGTCTAGGGAGAACCTCTAGGGATGAGGATTTCTGGTTCTCGAGGAATCTGTAGCATAGAAAAAGTAAAGGAGATCTGGGTATATGATGAGACTTGAAAATAAAGTGGCGATCGTAACAGGGGGAGCAAGTGGGATTGGAGCCAGTACGGTTCAATTATTTGCAGAAGAAGGAGCAAAGGTGGTCATTGCAGATTTTGCAGATCATGGACAAGCTGTATCAGATGAATTAAATGGAAAAGGGTATGATACTCTTTTTGTTAAAACCGATGTGACGAATGAAAATGACATTAAGAATATGATCGAAGAAACGGTTAACAAATATGGAAAACTTGATATCATGTTTGCAAATGCAGGGATTGCAAGAGACGGGAACATACATGAGTTAAGCTATGAGCAATGGCAAAGAACAATTGATATTAATTTATCCGGTGTCTTCCTATCTGATAAATATGCGATAGAGCAAATGCGGAAACAATCCACTGGCGGTGCCATTGTCAATACAGGCTCCATCCATAGCCATGCTGGGAAGCCGGGGGTGACAGCTTATTCTGCAGCAAAAGGCGGGGTTAAGCTTTTAACACAAACGTTAGGTTCGACTTATGCGAAAGATGGCATTCGTGTCAATGCAGTTTGCCCAGGATATATTGATACACCACTTATTGCGGAAGCGCAAGGTGAAATACGACAAGGATTGATCGATTTACATCCAATCGGCCGTTTAGGCAGAGCGGAAGAAGTGGCTAAGGCTGTTCTCTTCCTTGCAAGTGATGATGCATCATTTGTAACAGGCACAAGCCTTATTGTAGACGGCGGATATACGGCAGTATAAAGCTTTTACACCCAAGGATTAATCGGTGGTTCTCAATCGGTACATTTCGTTTGATGTACTAGTTACATTTATTTTAGAGCTTTTTCCGTAAGATGAGCATTCAAACGGAAGGGCTCTTTTTTACATTTAATCCCTTAAAATTCCTTCCACTACGTTACAGTCAGCCATTTACTGTTGACAGGCGTTTTTGTATTTCCTTTACGATAATAGGACTATATTATATTGATCCATAGAGTGTTTATGCCGCGAATGTTGTTTTACAATGAGGTACTTTTCAAGTAGTAGGAATAACTTAAAAAAAACGGTGAAAAATATCATAGTCGATAAAAATTATTGATAAAGGCGGATGATAAACATGACAACGGTACGTGACATTATGACCAAAGATGTGAAGGTATGTGCACCACATGATTCTGTAACAGCAGCAGCAAGAATTATGCGAGATATCAATTGTGGTTCCGTTCCAGTATGTGAAGGTAAGAAAGTCATAGGCATGATTACAGATCGTGATATTATTTTGAATTGTGTGGCAGACGGTAAAGATTGCAATACTTCTCATTGCCATGATTCTATGACTTCGAATGTAATCAGTTGTGATCCGGATACAGATGCACACGAATGTGCCCGTATGATGGCCGATCATCAAATCCGTCGTATTCCTATTGTAGAAAATGATGAAATTGTTGGTATTTGTGCTATTGGTGATCTTGTAACAGTGGATATTCATGTTAATGAAGCTGGTGAAGCGTTAAGTCACATTTCTGAATCTACTCATTTAGAGCATTAAATCGATGCAAAAAATGAATGCATGAGCGGTCTAGGGTTTTACCCAATCTGATGCATGAGAAAACCAATTAAAGTTGAGAAAGTTCATCTTTAACGGTCCGGATGATTTTCCTTTATTCGATTGAGAAACGGGTACAGTCAGAAACATAGGGTTCTTAAAGTATATTTTGATTTGTTTCCTGGCTCCAATGATAAAAATAATTAAAGAATTGTAAATAAACATTATAAAAATTCCAAATCAAAAGGAGGTCAATATAATGAACAAACAACGAGCAAAAGAGATTGCGGCTTCACCAGTTATGGCTAATGTAACCCACAATGAGGTTCCAATCTATATTCAAAATGTGGATGAAAATAATGAAACAGCTAGAATCTATCCTCTTGATGAACCAGAGAATGAACAAGAGGTCCCTTTATCCAATTTAAAAGAATAAGCCGTCAAGTGAGAGCGTGTTACTTGGGTCACTGGTTTGTCGTAATTGAATGTATAAAAACCCCTTGAGACCAAGGGGTTTTTATCATGGATGCAAAGGTCCTAAATATCGTAGGCTTCAACTTCTTAACCTAGCGCATGAATCCAACATGCTACTTTAAAGGGCATTCCTTCTTCACGTTCTATCCTAAAACTCTCGTAATCTCTTGTTGCGGTGAATGATTTCATCTGTCGTTTTCTTTTTTGCGACAATCCCGAATGGCTTATGTAACAGTCATATTCAATGACTATCGTAGCCTGCTTGCACCTCTTTTGATAATTCGATTTAAAGTCTTTTGAATGTACCAGAAACATCTAAATACTGAACTCTAAAGCACTCAGGAAATACCTTATCCAAAACAGCTTGGAATTTTAGTTTAGTTTGTACAAATATGCATGCTGCTGCCTTATAATGTTACGTAGGTTTAAAGCTAGATCCACCGCCTTTTTCATCCTTGTAGTATTGCACCTTGCTTTTTAAACGAGATCTAGTCACAACCAATTTCTACAAGTAGGAGCGTACTATTTAGTTGACGGAATCATATCCCATAGGTGCGGACGCTACGTTAACCTACTAACCAAAGTCATTTTAGGGAGGAAGCAAATGAAACTAAAAAAAATACATCATGTAGCGATAATTTGTTCCGATTATGAAAAATCAAAAAACTTCTATGTGAACATTTTAGGGTGTGAAATCGTGCAGGAGACATATCGGGCAGAAAGGAAGTCATATAAATTGGATCTAATGGTCGGAGGGGAATATCAGCTGGAATTGTTCTCATTTCCTGAAAGCCCCAATCGTCTAAGTTATCCAGAAGCAAAAGGGCTAAGACATCTTGCTTTTGAAGTGGAAGATATTAATCAAGCTGTTAAAGATTTGGAAAAAGAAAACATTCCGGTCGAACCTATCCGTGTTGATGAGTTAACAGGAAAAAGATTTACTTTTTTTTGTGATCCGGATGATTTGCCTCTTGAGATATATGAAAAGTAGGAATTACAAGCTTAGCTAGGATGATGAGTGAACTTTAAGGCTTGAAGTCTGATGGGAGAGGTGATTGTTCGGGAATTGAGGTAAACTTTATTTTTTTTAGTGGATTTCAATAGATGAATACGATGATTTAAAGAGGTTACTTATGCCAATTAAACTATGAAGATTCCCTATGATATGTCGATACTATTATATTTATCTCCACATGTATTCCATATTTCGATGATAGCTGAAATAATCACCAGCTATAATAGCTATAGATCGGTCATTTAAATATGTCAGGAGATAAAAAAATGAATGTTTTCAAATTTACACTGTTGATACTTTTAACGACATTTTTAATGGGTTCTTCTTTTGCGGTAGTTAAAATTGGTCTACCGTATTCATCGCCATTATTATTAGCAGCATTACGCTTCACACTTGCTGGATTCATAATGGCGATGATCGTATTCTTTTTAAGAAGACCGCATCCAAACTCTAAAGGGGATTGGATAAAAATGCTTATTATCGGCACTTTTCAAACAGCCGGAGTAATGGGGTGCATTTTCCTGAGTTTACGCACTATTACAGCAAGTGAATCCTCAATTCTTACTTTCACGAACCCGTTACTCGTTGTTGTATTCGGTACAATTTTTTCACAAACACGCTATAAACTATATCAATGGATTGGAGTATTATTAGGATTAGTGGGAGTAATTATTACGATGGGAGCGCAACTTGAATTTAAGATTGGCATTCTTTTCGGCATTCTTTCTGCTATTTTCTGGGCCATTTCCACTTTATTGGCGAAAAAATGGGGAGCGATTTTCGATACATGGGTTTTATCTGCCTATCAGATGCTTTTTGGTGGTTTACTGCTTTTACTTGGCAGCTTTACTCTTGAAAAACCATTTTTCATAATTAGTGGAAATTCGTTATTCATTTTATTATGGTTAAGTATCATGTCATCGATTGTGCAATTTGCAGTTTGGTATTACCTTTTACAAAAGAGTGATCCAGGAAAAACGAGTGCCTTTTTATTTTTGGCACCTTTCTTCGGTGTATTATCAGGATGGGCACTATTAGGTGAAAAGATATACACTTCACTCCTAATTGGCGGACTGTTTATTATCATAGGCATCTATCTTGTAAATGGCCAGTTCCAAAAGGAAAATAAATTAGTTAAAAGGGCTTTAGAGTAATCGTAGGATTGTTCTAAGCTGCAAAGGACAGAAACCCCCTCATGGTGAAAAAGAAAGAGCCCCTTTTCTATCCACTAATGAGGGATTATCAAATTATACCTCTATACAAAAAACTTCTTTAAATCCTTCTTTCCCTTCAGGTGTTACTTTTACTGCGCGAATAGATGGAACACGGGCTATCCAGCCTAAATCAAAAAAATGTGTAAGGAGTCCATTTCCTAAGGCTCCACCAAGATGATGATGACGTTCACTCCAGTCTAAACATGAATGGGAAAATGAACGGCGTTTTCTTCTTAAATCAAGTAAATCGATGCCGAATTCAGAAAAAAAATAGTCTCCTTTGGGTGTAACTGCAAATTCTCTCTCTTCTTTTTTCAAATATCCGGCTTTCAACATCGATTCAGTTAGATCGACTCCTAGTTTTCCGGCCAAATGATCATAGCAAGTTCTGGCTTCCTGAAGCATTTTAACTTGTCTTGATTGTTTTAACGACTGAACTTCAGGTGGTGGGGAAATGGCAAGAAATGATTCTAAAATGCGCGCAATTTCTCCATTTGCTAGCTGATAGTAACGATGTCGTCCGTGTTTTTCAACATTAACAAGGTTACCTTCCACTAATTTTGAGAGGTGAAAGCTGGCGGTTTGCGGTGTTATTACAGCCATCAATGCTAATTCACCTGCCGTATGAAAACGTCCGTCCAGTAAACTTGTAAGTATTGTTGCACGTGACGTTTCCCCAAGGAGGGAGGCTACCTCCGCCATATTTGGATTTATACTCAAGATAGTTACCAACCTTTCCGCCCGATATTTAGATATAGGTATAGTTTGTCAGAAGCTTAACACTTAGTAATTAGCCCTATAAATATGTAAGCTTATTTTTCTATTATACAGTACCGCTGCCCTGGTGATATTCTGTATATTCACGATTCCCCTGAAAAAGGATATTGGACCCTGCAATAAAAGTGGATATTGTTTATTGCGTATTTTTTCGGTGTGTATACGCAGAAAGATGATGACAGATAAAAGGGTTCCAAATCGCAGTGCAGGGAGAAATCATAGATTTTAAAAGATTTGACCTTTCCGTGTAGCCTTAAAATCCGTGGGCACTCCAGTTTAAATTTCACTTCAACGAAAAGCTTGGACGGGTAATTATATAGATGCTATCAGTGCAGCTAACTCCTTAAAGATGTTTCAAATGAATTTCTGTAAAATCACCATCTCATTTAGGCACTACCGCTTTAACGTTCAGGTTGTGATTAAGTAATTTCTTTGAAAATGTTCAGATGTCCTTGAATGGATTGCTTTCCAATCCATTACCCTAATCAAATCATAATCCGGATGGGTTTTAGAATAGCCATTCAATGCGTTCCGCATTTTTACTTCAGCACCCAACAGGTCCACTTTATCAAAGTAGGACTTCTTTTAATTTTCAGAAACATAAAAAGGGCTGTTAGTGAATCTATTAAGTCCTGTACATATTTATAGAAAGCTTTATAAGATATTAAAAAGGAGGTACAAGCAATGAAATAAGAAATAATTAACGCGGAAAATAACCGTTTCCGCTTATTAACAGGTACATTACCTGATAAAGAAACGGCCGAAATAATGGCTGAAGCTCTGAAAGTTCTTTAAGGATGGATATGGTCATTTTAGAATCTACAGGGCATTACCATTCTCCCGTTATTCAATATCTGGAGGAACAAGGGATTCTATAACTTACTAAATCCGATTATTTCTTATCAGGCAAAGAAGTCCAGTTTACGAAAGGTAAAAACAGACGCAATCGATGCGTACCAGTTGTGTGTACTGTATTACAAAGGTGAACCTCATAAAATTAGAGGAATTCAGCTTTTAGTCCTTCATAATTTGTTAAGACAACAGGAAATCATAACGAATATGCATGTGGAAGCTAAACAGAAGAAAGACTGTCTATCCTTTGGATAAGCTTTTTTTAATGAAGTATATTCTTTGTAAACTAGGCATACATTCTTACATGTTCACTAACAGTAAACGTTCCTTAATAGTCTTGTGAATAGATTAGATTGAATAAATACCGGTGAATAGTCCCTTTTTCGAATTTAGTAGTCAAATAGGAGGGAATGAAGAGTATGAAAATATCAGACGTAGGATTTAAAGGTCAAGTTTTTGGATTTATAAAGTTCACACCTTTTGTTGAAAGTTTCTTGTCTGGAGATTTATATATGAACAATTTCAAAAAGTATATTAATATGGAAAGTGCTTCGGGAGAAAAAGGTGTAGGAGACAAATTTGAAGCTTCACATGTTTTTACGGAATTAACAATGAATTTCTTTACTCAAGATACCGATGAATTAATAATGTCGGGGCGAACTAAAAAGATGAATTTTAGAAAAAATATAAATGAAAAAAGACCATTATATTGTATGTTTGCAATTGTCGGCGATATGTTAAAAGTGGTTATGGAGGATGAAAAGTATTACTATACCAAATTTGATTTACCTAAAGAACAAATCGATAAAATGATCAGCGAGTTCGGAGATAGATTAATTTTTGTTACCCCATCGCAATTTATTGACAGACTTACTAAAACACTCAATGAAAAAGGGTATGCTTACAGAGGTGGGTTGGTAAAATATGATGATTATAACATCAATTCCACAGCTAGGATGAGATCTTATAAAAATCAAGGGACAGATATTTATTTTTGGAAAGATAAATACTTTGAAAATCAATATGAATATCGCATAGTTCTCACAGATCAAGAAGTTGATGATGCTTTAATTGTGAACGTAGGTGATATTTCAGACATTAGTACTATATTTAATGCCAATGAATTTTTCAGTGATAAATTTGAAATAAGATTACGAAAGAAAGGAAATCTAAGCATCCATTAAATTGGGTGCTTTTATTCGTAGGAGGGAAAAAGATGTTGAACTTTTTAAAGAATGGAATAGAAGAGTTAAAATAACCGCAAAGTCTAGGATTATTGCATCCACATGGTTAAGGCAAAAAAACATGAATTATAATAACTCATTTAAATTCACTAGTATTGTTATCGGTAATTTAAAACGAAAAAAAAGAAAAACTTACCTAATGGGTAAGTTTTTTGGATATAAAGTTATTTTTTATTCCTATACACATGCCTTTTTAATCTGAAAGTATCCGTATATCTAGTTTTAGAATATTAATTGTAAGTCCTCGCACACGAACCTTACGATGCATATGCTTAAAAAGAATAGGTTCATCAAAAGGTGAACTCTGCATAAAGTCAAAAACGATCGAGGTTACTTTTTTTCGTTACTTTGAGAGATAAACGCGCGCTTCATAAGGTTTTAATGTATTAGAAGAAATTTCATCACTGTTTTGATCCGCGTAGTTATTGATTAGCAGTTGTCTAGCTTCACAGCTAATGTGTTCTGGTAATTCAAAGTAGGCTGCTTCCCCTGTAAAGTTGCAAATAACAAGTAATGTTTCGTTATCTAAAGTACGTATATACGCATAAATTTGCTCATTTTCTTTTAAAATAAGATCATATGCACCGTACACAATTACGTCATATTTTTTTCTTAACTTAATTAGTTTTTGATAGTAGTAAAAGATAGAATTCGAGTCTTCTAATGATTGTTTCACATTAATTTCTCTATAGTTTGGGTTTACTTTTAACCAAGGAGTACTTGTTGTAAAACCAGCATTTTTACTATCGTCCCATTGCATAGGAGTTCTAGCGTTATCACGGCCTTTAATATAAATGGATTCCATTACTTTAGCTTTATCCTCTTGACCCTCTATAACTTTTTCACGGTACATATTCAGAATCTCAATATCCTTATAATCATCAAGACCAAATTTAACATTTGTCATACCTATTTCCTCACCTTGATAAATATAAGGCGTTCCCTGCATCATATGAAGGAATGTTCCAAGCATTTTTGCGGATTCTACTCGGTAAGATGTATCATTGCCAAAGCGAGAGACCATTCTTGGTTGATCATGGTTGTTTAAATAAAGGCTATTCCATCCTTTTCCTTCCAATCCTTTCTGCCATTTTGTCATGCATTCTTTAAGATCGTCCAGCTTTAAAGGCTTTACATCCCATTTTCCGCCTGGTCCTGAGTCTAAATCCATATGTTCGAATGTGAAAATCATATTTAGTTCAGTACCTTCACTATTCGCATACTTAGTGGCATCTTCAACGGATGCCCCAGGACATTCGCCGACTGTCATCATGTCATATTTCGAAAGTACCTCACGATTCATCTCTTGTAGATACTCATGCACACGAGGACCATTCATAAAGAAATCGCCACCCCAGTCGTATCGCTTTCCGCCTGGAGTGCTGGGCAATCCTTCCGCTTTGGAAATGAGGTTAATCACATCCATTCGAAAACCATCAATGCCCTTATCAAGCCACCATATCATCATGTCATGAATTTCTTTTCTTACTGTAGGGTTTGCCCAATTTAAATCAGGCTGTTTTTTGCTAAACAGATGAAGGTAGTATTCATCTGTTTCTTTATCATATTGCCAAGCTGGACCACTAAAAACTGATGTCCAATTGTTTGGCTCTTTTCCATCTTTGCCGGGGCGCCAAATATAGTAGTCTCTGTACGGATCATCTTTTGATGATCGGGATTCAATGAACCATTTATGTTCATCTGATGAGTGATTAACAACTAGATCCATCATTAATTTCATATTGCGTGAATGTAATCCTTCCAAAAGTTCATCCCAGTCATTCAGGGTACCAAACTCATCCATAATGTCTTGATAGTCACTAATATCATAGCCATTATCATCGTTTGGAGATTTGAAAACAGGTGATAGCCAAACGACATTAACTCCTAATTCATTTAAATAATCAAGTTTTGAAATAATTCCACGTAAATCTCCAATTCCGTCCCCATTACTATCCATGAAACTCCGAGGATAAATTTGATAAACAACACTTTCTTTCCACCATTTTTTCTCCAATTTCATCTTCCTTTCACTTCTAATTTGTTTCTTAATCAGTCTCATATTCCCCTTATTTAACAGCACCTTTTGTCACACCACTAATAATCCATTTTTGAGCTATGATATAAACAAGGACCATAGGGGAGAGTGCCATTAAATAGGAGGCAAATGCTAAGTTATAATTTGTTGTAAACTGTGACTGGAATACATATTGAACAAGCGGCAATGTCATCGAATCACGATCACTTAAAATAACAAGTGGTAACATAAAATCATTCCATGCCCACAAACATGTTAAAATTCCGACTGTTGCGTTTATTGGGCTTAATAATGGAAAAATAACTTTCCAAAATACTGTCCAAATACTTGCTCCATCTACATAAGCTGCTTCTTCTAATGACTTGGGAATTGAACGTATATAGCCCACATAAATAAAAATATTAAAAGCCAAACCGTATACAATATACAGAAAGATAAGTCCTGTCATATTATTTAATCCGAATAGGCTAGTTTGCTTTACAACAGGCAACATAATGATCGGAAAAGGTACAAACATCGCACTAACAAAATAGTAATAAAGCAACTTAAAGAATCGTCTATGCATATTCCGTGCAATGGCATAAGCCACCATCGAATTTGTCAGTAATGTAAGAGCAACTGTAAAAACTGTAACGATAAAGCTATTTTTAATAGATTGAAAAAAATTCGTCAGGCGAATGGCTTCAGCGAAGTTTTCCCATCTTAATGTATGAGGCAGAGACAAAAGGGATTTACTCATTTCATCTGGTGACTTGAATGCTGTCACGACTGTTAGGTAGAGGGGAAATAAGATAACCAGTGAGCAAAAAATTAGCAGTATGGTTATAGGCCAATTTACTTTTTTACTTTCCATTACATATCCACCTCACGTTTTTGAAGGAATTTAATTTGCAGGATTGATATAACCACAATTAAAATAAAGTAGATCACAGAATTTGCTGCCTGATAAGCGAACTCCCCCCCTGAGAAGCCCCCTTTATATATCAATACCGAAATGGCTTCCGTGGATTGACCTGGACCTCCATTTGTCATTGCAATAATATGGTCAAATACCATCAAAAAGTTTTTCATCGCAAGCACCATATTTATGGTGAAGAAAGATGCAATAAGTGGAAATGTAATGTGTTTAAAACTTTTCCATTTTCCCGCACCATCTAAACTAGCAGCTTCGTACAATTCAGTTGGAATCGTTTGTAATCCTGCTAAATAGAGAATGGTATTAAATGCAACGGCTTGCCATACAGCCACAATCACAATTCCAACCCATGCTAAATCTGGGTTACCAAGAATATTTTGTGTTAAAGATGTGATGCCCAACTTTTCAGCAATTTGAGGGATAAAAAATGCAAATAAATAATTAAAGATAAACCCAACGATTAATACGCTTAGAATATTCGGCACGAAAAACACAGCTCTAAGTGTATTTTGAAATTTAATCTTTGCATTAAGTCCTATGGCAATTGCCAAACTAATGATATTTACGAGTAAAGTGGAAACAATGGCAAATTTAAATGTAAAGCCATAGGAAGCCAAAATACGTTGGTCTTGGAATAAATTCACATAGTTTTTTAAGCCAACAAAATTAAAATCCCCATACCCTTTATAATTTGTAAAACTATAAATCATTCCTTGAAAAACTGGAACTGTATGAAATACAAAAAATATTAAAAATGCTGGAAGCACCATCCAGTAATAGGCTTTGGATTGTTTAACCACTCGTTTTTCCCCCTTGTTATTCTCTCGCTTTGACTTTATTCCACTCATCATCCAGTTTTGAAAGGAACGGTTTGACTTCTCCTTTAATTAGAAAATCCTGTACTAAATTGGCTGCTTGCATACTAGCAGGGAAATAGTGTTCCGGAAAACTAGTGATTTTTTGTTGTACAAAATAAGGGTTTAACTCTTTTAAAGCTTCATCATTTTGTAAAACATTTTTAACTGCAGAAAAACTGTTTTGTTCTTTAATGTAATACTGTGAATTTTCCTTTTCTAATAAAAAATGAATAAACATTAACGCTTCTTTTTTATGTGGTGTATCTTTTGACATCGTTAATACAGTATCTACACCTGATACGAGTTTGTTTTGAGATGAATCATTGGATGCAGGTAAGGGAAAGGAACCGAGTTTTATATTTGGGTTAATTGCTTTAATTGATGAGATTGCCCAGCTTCCTTGGATATACATAACTGATTCACCATTTGCAAACGCCCGATTGCCTGCATTATAGTCACGGCCAAAATTATCCTTATGACCATAATCGAGCAATGTAAGCATTTTTACTAAAGTTTCCTTGTAATGCTCTGTAAAAGTTGTTTTATTGGAATTGCGATCCTGGATAAAGTTGTCACCTTGCAAGTTTCCTGCTAAGGCATTAAATGAGACCATTGCAGTCCAAGCATCTTTATACGTAAAATAAAAAGGTAATTCTCCTTGTTTTTGAATCCGTTTTGAAACGTTAATTAGCTCATCCCATGTTTTGGGAACTTGTAACCCTAACTCTTTAAATTTATCCTTGTTATATAAAAGCATATTTGCATTCGTCGCAAAGGGAATTCCATTATCCTCATTATTCGTTCTACCTAATAAATTAAGCATATTAACATAGTCTGGTATAACTTTATTGATGGCTGAATCCCTTGAAAAATCATGAAATAATCCTTCTTCTGCAATATCGCCATACGTAGCATTGCCTCCGATCGCTAAAAGGTCTGGTACATCTTCTTTCACCAATCTCGTCCGTAATACCGTCTCGGAATCAGGAACGTTATTCTGTTCAATATCAATATTGGGGTGCATTTTTTCAAACCTTTCAATTAAATGATCAAATGTCGCTACAGCTTCCGGCTTATTTTGAAAAAATTCAATATGGATTTTTTCATCAGCTGTTGTTTGATTAGTACATCCTGTAAGTAAACTGGCTATAAATGCTGTAGTACAGAGGTAACGCCACTTATTCTTCATATACGTATCTCCCGTCTGAAAATTTCGTCTATTTTATGCATACGTAAACGTTTACTCTAATGGAATCATCAATGATAGTAAACGTTTACGTAAGGCTATTTATAATTGGAGTGATAATAGTGTAATCACCCCAACTTGTAACTTAACCTTTATTCGCTATATGAATGGACTGTATCACGCTCAGCAATATGATGAGGATAAAGCTGGTTTATTTTTAAAGATGGATCCAATAAAAGTTGAATGGAATCTTTACCCATCTTATATAAGGGCTGCGCTACCGTCGTAAGTGGGGGAATGGCCTTCTCAGCTGTAGCTGTATTATCGTATCCTATAATGGATATACTTTCCGGTACTCTAATTCCTTTTTTATATAAAAGTGATAAGGCTCCTACAGCCATTTCATCGCTTGCACAAAATACAGCTCTTACTTTTGGGTAACTTTTCAATAAATCGTCCATCCCCTTAATACCACTCTTGAAAGAAAAATCTCCATACGTGATCATTTCATTGGTCACTGTTATTCCCACGTGATTTAATGCGTCTGTAAAGCCTTTTACACGTGGAGTTGTCGAAATGATATCGCTTTTTGTTCCTGCAATCATTCCAATATGTGAATGCCCTTTTTCTACTAAATAGGTCGTGGCATCGTAAGCAGCTTGATAATCATCTACTTTAATAAAGGGAAGGGGATAGTCTGATTGTGTTGCCACTAATACAACCGGTACATTGTTTGTTTCAATCGCTTTATAGTAATCTAGCGTGATAAATTCACTGACGATAATAATTCCATCCACCCGTTTTTCATACAATGCCTGCAAGTAGTTGATCGTTCGTTTACCATCATGATTGGTTTTACATATCATTACACTGTAACCAAACTCATGAGCTTGTTCCTCAATTCCGGCTAAAACCTCACTTGCAAATAAATCAGATACATTGGGAACGAGTACACCTATCGTTTTTGTTTTGCGATTAATTAAACCTCTTGCAACGGCATTAGGTTGATAACCAAGTTCTTTGATTACCTTTTTTACTCGTTGTTGTGTTTCATCCGAGTAGCCAGGCAAATTATTTAAAATACGAGAAACAGTCGCAACGGATACATTTGCTTGCTTTGCTACATCTTTAATGGTAATCGACATGTTTCACCAACTTTCTACGTAAACGTTTTCTAAAAAACCTTAACATATAAATAAAGCGTTTTCAATACAATTTATTTCAAAATTTGAATATTCTAACTTTCGTCAAACGACTTGTTTCATATGTAAACATTTAATCCGTTAATTTCACGATTATGTGAATGAAAAATATATGAAGCATATATTTTGAAAAAAGGGTTAATAGAGGTGGATGTAGATGTAAATGAAGGTTTTCGAAAACAAATGCCCTAGATAGAAAACGAAAACATAATATGATGTGATGTTACACACATACACAATGATAAATTACAGTTGCAAATAGTTGGAGTGAAGAGAGGTTAACATAAGCGAAATCAAAAAAACATTCACAGAAAACCGAAATTACCAACACAAAATAGGCGACTATTTCTGCCATCTTAGGGGAGAGAAACAGACTCGTTGGAGATGGGAAATGAAAGAAATCATAGGAAGCACAGCCTATAAAAAGAAGAGTCTCCAGGATAGAAGATGTGTCTTTAGAAAGCCGAAGTTCGTGGATAAAAGTAAGCGCAACTTCCGAAAGTTCACGTGAGATAGTTAAAAGATTGCTAATGCTAATTGTGCAGGTAAAACAACATTCTTTCAGCTAACGGGCGCGGGTTTTATTCAAGAAGGAAGAAGCATAGTTTATCCGGACTGATCATCAATCGAATAAAAAATTTTCACCTTTGAATCTAAGCCCCAGATAAGTCATTCTATCCTTTGATTTGAAGTAGCTATTTGGTTCCTTTTTTTATAGTAATTTTTCTGTCTGTACATGCTTTTCAAGCTTAGACACTCATTTTCCATAAACAATATACAAATATACCCATAAAGGGGTGATACCACTTTTTTTTGCAGTAACAGAATATCTTATAAAATAAATAAAATTCAAAAATATCTGAAAAATCGTTGAAAAGGTTTTACACATGTGCTAGTGTGTTTTTAGAAAACGTTTACGTAGAAAGTTGGTTGAAATTACAATTATTGATGCAGCAAAGAAAGCCAGTTTTATCTGTTTCTGGCATTCAGAAAAGTGATTGACGAGATTGGTTATCAGGCTAAGGCTGTTGTACTAGATATATTGCTTACTGGTTCTCAAAGTATCGAAACAATTAACAAGTGAAGTTTTAACAGGAATTGATGTTGGGATGATTGCCGGAACAAAAGGAGATGTCATTTCGACAATTCCTCGTGTAAATGGATTTAAGGCCGCTATAAATGATGTTGGTGTTACGGTAACCATTCAAATGAGTACATATGGGTATTATGGTCTTCAACGTGGAATAGAAAGGGTGGTTCAAGTTTGGACTATCCAACATTTACAGCCGTATTCTGTTCAAGTGATGTAATGGCTGTTCCACAACTCACGGGCATTGACAGCCGTTATCCGCTATGAGGAAGACTACAGTACCATTAACGTAAACGTTTACGTTGTTTTTAACGACTTAATTCAGTGCAGTCCATAGAGTAAATACTTTAGAAAGCGGTTGGGCAGTCAAATCGACAGCTTATGTATTGTGAAGTTGGAGATTTACGGATAATAATTTCAATACATCAAATCAAAATGAGAGGGAGTATTTATGAAGTAACTGTATGGAATGAAAATCGACATGAACAAAAAAATCCAGTTGTAAGAGAAGTCTACCCTGAAGGTATTCATGGTGCTATTGCAGCATTTTTAAAAGAAAGCGGATTTGATGCAAAAACAGCTACATTGGATGATCCCGAACACGGTTTAACAGATGCTGTATTAGAAGAAACAGATGTGCTGATTTGGTGGGGGCATTTAGCTCACGATGAAGTAGACGATGTAATTGTTAAAAAGGTAAAGCAGCGTGTATTAGATGGAATGGGCTTAATCGTATTGCATTCAGGCCATTTCTCCAAAATTTTCAAAACATTAATGGGTACAAGTTGTGATTTAAAATGGCGCGAAGCAGATGAAAAAGAGCGTCTTTGGGTAACAGATCCTAGTCATCCGATTACTGAAGGTATTTCAGAATATATCGAGCTAGAACGCGAAGAAATGTACGGGGAACATTTTGATATCCCGGCTCCAGACGAATTAGTCTTTACGAGTTGGTTCGAAGGTGGGGAAGTTTTCCGCAGTGGTTGCACATATAAACGAGGCAATGGAAAAGTCTTTTATTTTAGACCAGGCCATGAAACGTATCCAACATATCACAATAAAGATATTCAACGTGTCATTATAAATGGCGTGAAATGGGCACACCCAGTTGACAGAAAACGTCCTATATACGGAAATGCAACACCACTGGAACGAATTGCAGTGAAAAATTAAGGATATTAAAGGGGAAACTGATTATGAAAACAGTAAAAGTAGGGATTATAGGTTGTGGAAGTATCGCTCAACTTCGTCATTTACCAGAATATAAAATGAATAAAGAAGTAGAGATTGTAGCAGTTTGTGATATAAATGAACAGCGCGCCATTGAAGTTTCCAAGCAGTATGGTGCAAAAGTATATAAAAATTATGAAGAATTACTCGCAAGCAAAACGGTAGATGCAGTGAGTGTTTGTACACCAAATTATTTGCATGCGCCCATATCAATCGCAGCTTTAAACAAAGGTGTTCATGTATTGTGTGAAAAACCAATGGCTACGTCAAAAGAAGAAGCTCAGGCTATGATTCAAGCAGCAAAAGAAAGTGGCAAAAAACTTATGATCGGTCACAATCAACGCTTCGTTTCATCCCATCAAAAAGCACGTCAGCTTATTGAATGTGGTGAAATTGGAAGAATATATAGCTTCCGTACCGCATTTGGTCATGGAGGACCTGAGCAATGGAGTGTTGACGGTAAAGAGAGTTGGTTCTTTAAAAAGAATGAAGCGTTTATTGGAGCCATGGGAGATTTAGGTGTGCATAAAACAGATTTACTTCGTTACATTCTTGGTGAAGAAATCGTTGAAGTAGGTGCATTTGTGCAAACGAACGCTAAAGATTTTGCTAATGTCGATGACAACGCAGTATGTGTGTTAAAAACAGAAAGTGGAATTATTGGAACGCTCGCATCTAGTTGGGCGTACGTGGGTCAAGAAGATAACTCCACGATTATTTACGGTGAGAAAGGAATTCTTCGTTTAGAAGATCATCCAACGTATTCCTTAATCGTTCAATACGCATCAGGTGAGGTTGCAAATTATGAGCTTGGCAAAATTCAATCAAACGATGAGGGCGGCCAAGACAACTCACATGTGATTGAACAATTCGTAAATGCTATCGTAGAGGATAAAGAGCCAGCCGTTTCAGGAGAGGAAGGGGCAAAATCTCTATCTGTTATTCTAGCCGCTATTGAATCTCATGAAACCAAACAAATTGTAAGTACCTTTTTAGCGATAAAAGAGCCAGCAGTTTAAAATCTGCTTTATAAAAATATCTTACCATATTAAGAATTTGGGACCTATAGGAGGAAAACAACGTGAAATTGGGTGTATTTACTGTTCTATTTGCAAACTATTCATTTGAAGACATGCTAGATAAAGTGCAAACAGCTGGGTTACATACCGTGGAAATTGGGACAGGCTGCTATCCAGGAAACCATCATTGCCCGTTAGATGAATTATTAGAAGATGCGAATGCGAGAGAAAGCTATAAAAAGAAAGTAGCGGATCGTGGATTGACGATTAGTGCATTTAGTTGTCACGGAAATCCTATCTCACCAGAAGAAGGGTTTGCAAAAGAATCCAATGAAACCTTACGTAAAACGATTAAGCTGGCCTCTTTACTTAATGTACCTGTTGTCAACTGCTTTTCAGGAACAGCTGGTGATCACGAGGGGGCTAAATTCCCAAACTGGCCGGTTACTCCATGGCCAAATGAATATGGTGAGATCTTAACTTGGCAATGGGAACAAAAGCTCATTCCTTATTGGAAAGAGGTAGGAGAGTATGCAAAAGAGAATAACGTGAAAATCGGATTAGAATTGCACGGAGGGTTTTTAGTTCATACACCTTATACCTTGTTAAAACTTCGAGAACAAACATGTGATGCAATTGGAGCGAATTTAGATCCAAGTCACTTATGGTGGCAAGGAATTGATCCAGTGGCAGCCATTAAGATTTTAGCCAAAGAAAATGCCATTCATCATTTTCATGCCAAAGATACTTATTTAGATCAAGAAAATATTAATATGTTTGGGTTAACCGATATGCAACCATATGGAGAAGTTCGCTCGCGGGCATGGACGTTCCGTTCAGTTGGTTGTGGACATAGTTTAAAAGAATGGTCAGATATGATGAGTGCATTACGCACATACGGGTATGATTATGTGGTAAGTATCGAGCATGAAGATGCGATCATGTCTATTGATGAGGGATTCGAACGTGCAGTAACAAACTTACAAACGGTTTTAATTGAGGAATCACCTTCACAGATGTGGTGGGCATAACAAGTTAATTTTATTGAAAGATCGTTGTGGTATGAATCTACTTGATCCATATCACAATATTTTTTCAAAATCAAATTATCATAAAATTCTAGTCTATTACAAATTAAAAAATCTGATTCAAGAAGGAGAAAACAATGGCCGAGTTAAGTTTAAATCATATTTATAAAATCTACGATAAAAACGTAACAGCAGTGAAAGATTTTAACCTTCAGATTGAAGATAAAGAATTTATTGTCTTTGTTGGTCCATCTGGTTGTGGTAAGTCAACTACTCTTCGCATGATTGCAGGACTTGAAGAGATTTCAAAAGGCGATTTTTTTATCGATGGTAAACGTGTCAACGACGTGGCACCAAAAGACCGAGATATTGCAATGGTCTTCCAAAACTATGCTTTATATCCCCATATGAGCGTCTATGACAATATGGCATTCGGTCTGAAATTACGTAAATTCGCGAAAGAGGAAATTGATCGTCGTGTACAAGAGGCTGCCCATATCCTTGGTCTAGAGCAATACTTACAGCGTAAACCAAAGGCCCTTTCGGGTGGGCAACGTCAACGTGTTGCTTTAGGTCGTGCAATCGTTCGTGATGCAAAAGTATTTTTAATGGATGAACCTTTGTCCAATTTGGATGCAAAACTGCGTGTCCAAATGCGTTCTGAAATTGCTAAACTACATCAACGCTTACAAACCACCACAATTTATGTAACGCATGATCAAACAGAAGCGATGACCATGGCAACTCGTCTTGTTGTTATGAAAGATGGAATTGTTCAACAAGTGGGTGCACCAAAAGAAGTATATGACGAACCTGCAAATGTATTTGTTGGCGGGTTCATTGGTTCTCCTGCGATGAACTTCTTTACTGGTACCTTAAAAGAGGGTATCTTCCATATCGGATCGGTACGTATTGAGGTGCCAGAGGGAAAAATGAAAGGATTACGTGAGCAAGGATATATAGGTGAACAAATAATTTTAGGTGTACGTCCAGAAGATTTTCATGATGAGCTGATTTTCGTTGATGCCTCACCGAATACAACAATAAATATTAAAGTGGAAGTGGCAGAATTAATGGGTGCTGAAATAATGGTTTATTCACAAATTAATGATCAGAACTTTGTTTCGCGCGTGGATGCTCGTACAGAAGTGAAAGCAGGTCAACAAATGAAATTAGCTATAGACATGAACAAGGTACACTTCTTTGATAGTAAAACGGAGACTCGTATTCAACTTCCTATGAAAACACATAAAAGAAGAGAAGCTGGTGTCTTATAACAGATGTATGAACTACGAGAAATAAGTTTTTTAATTTCAATTAAAAATATAGATAAATTAGTAAGGGTAGAGTGAGGATTAATGGTAGAAAAAAATTGACGTACTTCTTCGTCATGGACTCCAATCTCGATCTGGTGCTGAAATTTGTAGGAAAAGCATCATCTTTTAACAGTGACATTAATATTGTGAAAAAGGAAAAAAGGTAGTTGAGAAAAGTAATATCGGGGGAATGGCCCTGACAGTTAGACATGGCAAAGGAGTTTAAATTTACTGCAGATGGAGACGATGAACAAAGGGCTATCGTAGCTCTAGAAAAATTTCTATTGAACAAGGAAAGATAGGAGTTAAACTTCTTAATTACTATATAAAAAAGTAAAGCTGTATAGTCGATAGCTAGTACAAGATTAACGAATTTAATCTTAACTTGCCGTAAGGTTAAGGCATACAGTTCCTTGCCAACTTGAATGAAAAAGGGTGAGTATTGATGGATGAAAAATGGTTAGTGGGTGCAGATATAGGCGGTACAACTATTAAAATGGCATTTATCAATCAAAATGGTGAGATTATATATAAATGGGAAATTCCTACCAATATAAATGAAAAAGGGAAAAATATTCCTAAGGAGATGGCTAAATCAATAGATCAAACATTAAGTGAGTTGGGGCAAGAAAAACAGAAGTTAATTGGTATTGGGGTTGGAGCACCCGGTCCTGTTAACTTGGGGAATGGTTCTATTGATGTCGCAGTTAACTTAGGGTGGAATAACTTTCCTTTGAAGGATCTTCTTGAAATGGGAACATCTTTGCCAGTCATAGTTGATAATGACGCAAATGCAGCAGCCATTGGGGAGATGTGGAAAGGTGCTGGACAAGGGTCAAAAGATTTATTATGTATCACCTTGGGAACGGGCGTTGGTGGTGGAATTATTTCCAATGGGCAAATTGTACATGGAATAAATGGGGCAGGTGGCGAAATAGGGCATATTACCTCTCTCGTAGAGGATGGGGCACCTTGTAATTGTGGGAAAACGGAATGTATTGAAACCATAGCATCTGCCACAGGTATTGTTCGTTTAGCGATTGAAGAATTATCTTTTACCGAGACACCAAGTAGACTGAGGGATTTTTACAATGAACATCAAATATTATCATCTGAGCTAGTATTTGAAGTAGCGAATGAGGGTGATGAATTAGCTAATAGAGTGATTGGGAAAGTTACCCTTTATTTAGGATTAGCATTAGCTCATCTTGCGAATGGTTTAAATCCTGAGAAAATTATCATTGGTGGAGGAGTTTCCAAAGCAGGGGATGCACTGTTAGTACCTTTAAAAGAGCAATTTACTCGTTTTGCTTTTCCAAGAGTATTGCAAGGAGTGGAGTTAGCCAATGCCACGTTAGGAAATGATGCAGGAATTATGGGAGGCGCTTGGTTGGTGAAAAAAAGATTACTAAACAGGAATGGAAATACACCTTTATATTTGTGATAGCACAATGAAAAGGTATAAGAATCAGAAAATAATAAATAATAATTTTATTTTTTACTATTTAAAGAGCATCGGTATTTTCAAAGTGCTCTTTTTAAATTTCAGCACAAAACTTATATTCTACAAGGGGATACAATGTAAATGACGAAATGGGTAGGGAAGACTAAAGATAAGAACACTCTGGCCATTCATCAAGCCACTAACGAAACAAGGTAACCTACTTTATAAAATGACATTATCCTTAGTTGACAATATTTATACAAGAAGAAACCGAGAAACGAAAAATTACTTGAAAGATGAGATCATATATAACCAAGGATAAAATAGTCTTGGTCCTACGAATGTATGACAGTAAGGAATACTCCATTAAAGGAATTATTTAACAGGTTTTTTTATACAGAGCTATTCAGAAACGGACCCTATAAACAACATAAGGAGCATACACTTTGCTCCTGTGTTCCCCATCATCTCTCTACTTATCTGCTACTTTGCGGTCTGTGACAGCAACCCTATGACTAGGCCAATAGAAAGTACATCAATTGCAGCTGGTTCTTCAAAGGAAATCCCCTTTTATTTGTAGGGAAAGTAATTATTTAATGCCGACTTTATTGCTTTCATTTTAACAGCAAATTACTGGAAATCTGATGTAAATTCGTGTAATCTACAAAAGTATGTTTTTTTCCAAATCGTAAAGGGGGACCATAATTGAGTTCAACAAATCGTAAACAGACAACAATTGTTGCTCTTTTGCTTGCGGGTACATTTATTGCGATCTTGAATCAAACATTAATGATTACCGCGATTCCTCCTGTAATGGAGGAAATGAATGTTACGGCAAATAGTGCACAGTGGCTAACAACCGTTTTTATGCTGGTTAATGGGATCATGATCCCTGTTAGCGCGTTTTTACTGGAGCGCTTTACCACCAGACAGCTTTTTCTTTCCGCGATGGGGATTTTTGCTATTGGTACATTGGTAGCGGGGCTAGCTCCAAATTTTGGAATGCTGCTGCTAGGAAGGATGATTCAGTCGAGCGGAGCAGGAATCATGCTCCCGTTAATGCAAACAGTCTTCCTAATGATTTTCCCTGTTCATAAACGGGGTGCAGCCATGGGACTGGTCGGTCTGGTCATTTCCTTCGCGCCGGCTATTGGTCCCGCTTTGTCGGGCTGGGTTACGGAGACCTACTCATGGAGGGTGTTATTCTTTATCATTCTTCCAATTGCTATTATTGATATCATAGTTGCGTTCTTCGCTTTAAAAAATGTAACAGAAGTTACACGGCCAAAAGTGGATGTGCTTTCGATTGTTTTATCTTCCGTAGGTTTCGGTGGATTATTGTATGGTTTTACAGCTGCAGGTAATTATGGCTGGACAGACGAGAGTACCATCATATCCCTAGGCATTGGGACAATTTCACTTGGTTGGTTCATCAACAGGCAATTGCGATTGAAGCATCCAATGCTGGAGTTCCGTGTGTTCACGTATTCATTATTCCCGATTGCTATCATTATTGGAGCCATTACCTTTATGGGTCTGATAGGTGCCGAAACGCTCATCCCGCTATTTATGCAAAACATGCGAGGATTTACTGCGTTTGAAGCTGGATTAGCGATACTCCCTGGAGCACTTATTACCGGGTTAATGTCCCCGTTCATTGGACGTATTTTTGACCGGATTGGGGCCAGGTGGTTGGTTATTGGCGGATTACTCCTCATAACCGCTTCCTCCTTTACTTTTATCGATGTGGGTCCTTCGACAAGTTTTACATTTATTATGGTTATGTACAGTATACGGATGTTCGGATTAGCCATGGTTATGATGCCTGTTTCAACGGCCGCCTTAAACCAGCTGCCTAAACGATTAATCGCCCATGGTGCAGCAATGGATAATACGATGAAAATGATTGCCGCATCTGTAGGTACAGCAATACTTGTTACTGTGATGACATCAGCTACCGAAAATGCTCAGCAGCGTCCCGAGATAGTCCATCCTGATATGTATGGCGCGCAAATCTCATTTATTGTCATCGCTGTACTTTCGTTAATTAGCTTCCTCATTTCTTTTAAAATAAAGGATCAAAAATCAGCAGGAACAGAGTTCGGGGAGAAGAATTAAATATTTGAATATGAGTTTTTTAAGCTTGAAAAGAATCACAATATAGATTCATCTACTTGTGATTCTTTTTTAACTAAATATCCTATTTTCGCAGCCAGGCTCGCTCACCTTATTGAACTCCCTCAGTTTGATACGATTTTCTCGCAAATACCTGCTTATTCGCAGGGTTCCATATTGAATGTATGTTAACGGATAAATTAAGTAAGGTAGTGACATTAAGGTATCGTGAAATAAAAGAATAATAGTACTATATAATGAACGTTTTCCAACGCCGCCCCTGGAGGTTTTCCCTCCCATGCCGTATCATTCCTTCGTCATGCCTATCTAAGGGATTCTAAAAAAGAGGGGGAACAAGTCATCCCGATGATTTGTTCTCCCTCTTTTATCATTTTTTCTTTCTTTATAAAAAGAAGAAAACATACATGAATTAAATGTAGGTGTTAAAATATCTTTTATTAAATCTGGACTATTTTTCAAATCCTTAATCTTTAAACCATTTTCGAAACTGGATCTTTTAAGAGCGCCAAAAATCACAAAAACCCCTCTGAATATGAAGATCTTCTTCTATATATACTCTCCAAACCACAAATGAATCGCATGGCGTTCTTTTTCTAAAACTTTCTCCAAATATATCTCTGAAGTGGAAAGTTGCTCATGGCCCAGACTCTACATAATCTGATAGACATCCACTCCATTTAAGTGAGTAATGATGGCAAAAGCATCCCTAAAGGTATGAGGTCCCTAAATAAATCCTCTCCTTTACTTAGATTGGTTTCTTCACCTATTTAAAATCATAACGCTGAAAGTTTCTATATCATATGAAATAACCCTTTTGTTTTCATAAGGTAAACTAAAACTCGAAAAGAGGGACCTTTTTACTGTCCATTTAATCGAGTTTTAGTGTTCTTTATGGACACCTCCAACATATTTTCAGTAATATTCTTTAACTCACATCATAAGCCATGCTAATAAGGTGTTTAGCCTTCTCAATATCTTCATCATTAGAAATAGTTACTTCTAAGTCACCTGTTCCATAATGACCGATGTTTGAAACGTCACGCGTAAAGTCTTTTTCTAGAGTTATACTTTCAGGCTTAACTTTTAAATAGAGGAGTATCTTTCCTGTTTGTGGATGTATTTCTAGGCATGCAAAATTTTTAATGCGTTTAAAAGCTATATAATGTTTTAGGATTTTCATTTGCACGTCGTCGCCTAATGCCATCATATAGGCTTTTAATGTTTCAAATCTATCAGTTAATTCAGTATTAGCCTGTTCTAAATAATCAGAAACTGTTTTAATTCGTGTATTACGGTTGGTTGTAGAACTTTTTGAGTTATCAATATCACTAGTATGTATCGTTTGTGCAGTAGTAGCATTGACTAAATCCAATAATAAAACCCCATCACCATAATGCTTATATTGATAAAGCTCAATATTCCGATTAATTTGTTGTACAGCGTGCTCGTCATACTTAGTAAAACCACCTGCTATACAAAGTAAACGTGGGCTGCTCCATTCTATTGCATCTGAAACTTCTTGACCGTATCTTCTCATAACCATTAATTCAAATTCTGCTTTATGGTCGAGCAACCAATCTAAGTAAAACAATCCTTGATTAATTACATTTTCATTTAATGCTCGCTTATATTCTATAATTACAGGTGAATTGTTTTCATCGATACCTAATGTATCAATTCTACCTGCATGGCGTTTACCGGTACTATGTTCAGAAGCTAGAAAGCGAACACCTAAAAAAGTTTCTAAATGCCGTTCAATAATATGTTGTAATGATTTCTCAACAGCAACTGACTTTCCTTGTAATTCGTCCACTGTTTCCCCATTTAATCGAAAAAGCTTAATATCACCCATAATAAGATACCTCCCTTACCTAAATGAAATTATATCATTATTAAATAGTAAATTCTTCTTGTGTTTATTATGATAACTATTGAGGTTTCCTATTAAAAAGTAAAAGTTTGTCAAATTATGCTAAAATTATGATAGGATTGTTTAAAGTATAAAAAACTAAGGAGAATTATCATGCTTCAAATTGGTTGGATTGATTTTTCAAGTGACCATCATGACAAAGTGATGACCATCCTAGATTCACTTAAGGAACAAGGGGCAGTGGATGAGCTTGGTATTGGAACCATTAGAGACCGCCTATCAGATTACTTATTTCCAGGTATCTCCACGATCCAGACCAGGGCAAAATATTTACTACTTATACCTTGGATTATCCAATATTTAGAGTCAAGGAATGTCACTAGTAAAAATTTTATAAAGCAATTACATGAACTTGAATACAAGTTTATTGATGTTCTCTCTGAAGGAAATAACGAACTTGGGATATTTGGTCGTGATTCAAGAGGAAACTTGCAAAGAAAGCCATCTTCAGTCTACTGGTATGCATTACGAAAGTATAAGATTAGTAAGCTCGACGTGACGCTTAATCAGTATGCGGAGCTTTTAGATGAGGTTATTGCAAATAAATTAAAAACAACACAGGAACTAAAAGCAGCTGAGAAAGATCAGCTTGGGGATGACAGAGATGCTATTTTAGATAGTAGATTTCAATCTTTTTGGAATGTCTGTCCACCTCCAGAAAAATGGATGGAAAGTCTATCTATTCACTTAACTAAAAGAGAGGCAGAATTCTTACGAGAAACGATACGTTTAGCTGTTCCACATTCTCTTTTGGCACACTTATTATCTTTAGATCATTTACATAAGGTTGACGATTTCAAGTCAATCGAAGCGGTAACAACGATTCTTCCACAGCTTCCAGAAGAACTGCAGCAAATGTTTCAGCTCGCATTAGATTTTGCACAAATCATGTACGGAGCAAATATTCGGTTTAATGTCATTTTTAACAAACTCAATGATAGAACTAATGTAATTGTGGAGGATCGATGGGAACAATGGTGTCATCATATGAAAAATGAGTTTCTTTTTGAACGCTGGGATACAACTGTATTATTTCATAAGACAAATCCAGACGATGCAACTAGAACATTTGTGAAGCGATGGATTGATTTTGTAAAATCGAGAGATTATGACTATACAGATGAGATAGATGAGTGGATCAGGAAGCGAGAGGTTTCCCTTAAGGGGGGTAGAGCCAAATTACGAATCAATCATCAAGCAAATAATCAATGGATTGGATTAGGAAAACTCACTTATCGATGGAGTAATGTTAAAACAATTTTAGAAGATATTAAACGGGGGCTATAATCAAATGTTTAGACCTGATAAAGACCGACTTGATTATGGGACTCTCATGGCACCTCCTGAGGGTTACCAGTTGAGTATGGCTATTGGTACAACTTATTCTTTGGAGTTAGAGGCCCTCTTAGGAATTCCTGTTGCGTTAAGTTTTGCGCAATCGGTTGAAGTATCGCAAAAAAGGGATAGGATATACCTAATAGAAGCGCTTAGGAGATCAACAGAGCATATCAAAGTGTATTGTCAGAAAGGGAAGATTCATGTTCCTAAGGGACAATACCCACTTTACGCTTTGTTGGAAAACATGATTACCCAAGTGAATAATAATCCATACTCATTTCATCCGAAAGTATGGATTATGCGGTATGTTCATCAAGGAAATCAAAAGGATGTAAAGTTTCGCTTACTTGTCCTCAGCAGAAATCTTACATTCGATAGAAGCTGGGATGTATCAATGTGTGTTGATGGCACTGTAGGAACGAGAAAAATAGAAAGCAATCAACCACTTGTGGATTTTGTTACTTATTTAATACAACAGGCTGATTTTGATGGATCACAGGAATTTACTAAAGAACTGTATAAGATAGAGTTTGATTTAAAGGACAACAGAAAAAGCTTATTTCAATCAATTAATTTTTATCCAATTGGCATTAACAATGCTTACGAGCAAGATCTATTACAAACCGACTATGAAAATCTTCTTATCATCTCGCCATTTTTGACTGATCAAACCGTTAAAAACTTTAACTACAGAAACAAGGGAAAAACAAATACATACTTATTTAGCAGGCAAGAAGAACTTTTGAATCTCAAACGAAATACATTGGAAGGAATCCAAGCTTATCATTTAAAAGAGTTAATTGTTGAAGGGGAAAAAATCATAGATAGCGAAGATGCTAATCACAAAGAGCAGGATATCCATGCGAAGGTTTATATTGGCGAACACGATCAACAAACGGATGTGTATCTAGGTTCAGCAAATTGTTCCTATAATGCTTTTCACGGTAATGTAGAATTTTTAGTAAAGCTTTCCGTGGATTCCAACTATCTCAAAGTCAGTGATGTAGTACGAGATTTATTACCAGAGGATGAAAAAAAACAGTATTTCGAACTATTTATCCCAAGCACTAATCAAGACCAAGAAGTGGATGAAACAATACAGGTTAAAAAAATGGTAGAGCAGAAAATACGTGAACTCTGTAAACTATCTATCCATGGAAACGTGATTAAAAATGGTGAACACTACAATTTGATTGTGGAATCGGAAGAAATCGTAATGTTAGAGGATATGTCAATTAAAGTGTATCCATTAACAACATCAGGTTTACATAGGGAATTTAAACCCTATCTCTCTTTTGAAAAATTAACGGAGCAAGAGATTACACGCTTTTTTGTTTTTGATTGCAGGTATATGGAAGAACAAGAAAAAATACTTCTCAAAATAAATGTAAGCAATATTCCAGAGAGCCGCGAGAAAAACATCTTAAAAGCAATCATTTCAAATAAGCAAGCCTTTCTTGCCTATATGAATTTCCTTCTAGGTGATGGTTCTGTTATGGATTTCCTAGAAGCACAGCTAGATCCTAAAGAAAATGATCAAACTGTCGGTCTTAATCGAAATCCTGTCATTAAAAAGGATATGTTTGAGAAAATGTTAAAAGCAGCAGCGAGTGAACCATTCAAGCTTAAAACAATTGGAGATGTGATGGAGTTCTTCGCGGATGAAGAAGAGATTGTCCCAAAAGACTTTAAGAGTTTATATAAAGAGTTTTCAAAATTTGCTAGGTAACAGTTTTGGAGGAAATGATGGAAGTAAAAAGGAAGGAAAATGACATGGAGACTAGCGAATTTATGTCCAAAGTCAATCATGTCCTGAATAGCTTAAAAGATTTTCAGATTACTACAGTCGAAAGAGTATTTAACGTAATGACTTGCTCAAAAATAAAACAAAATAGGGTTTTGGTTGCGGATGAAGTGGGTTTAGGGAAGACACTAATTGCAAGAGGCGTTATTGCAAAGCTTTCAGATTATTTTTTTCAACAAGGCAAGAAAAGTTTGAATGTGGTCTATATATGCTCGAACCAGAGTATTGCGAATCAAAATCTGAAGAAACTTCACATATTTAAAAATGACAATATCGAGAAAACAACTGAATCACGCTTAACGATGCTACCTATCAAGTCGTTTAAACAAGAACATGTAGAGGATTTCTATCTGAATTTTATTCCGTTAACTCCGAATACTTCTTTTTATCTAACAGATGGGGGTGGAATGGCTCGGGAACGAGTTGTTCTCTATCTATTATTAAAAAGAATGTCAAAACTAGAGGGCTTTGAATCAGAGTTATCAGACCTTTTACGTCTTGACGTTGAGAAGAATAATTGGGAACGGCTGTACGTTCATCCGGAAGGTGAAGAATGCATTGCCAGTCGTTATGAAAAAGAGTTGAATGATGAAATGGCTAAAGCATTTGAAGCAGAAATAGAGACGAATAGAGAGACGATATTACACCAAATCATTGAAATTTGTCAGAACAGGGTTCATGTAGAAAGAAGAGAGATTCGTCGGTTGATCGGGCAATTGAGACAGATTACCGTAGAGGTTAGTATTCAGTGTCTACATCCTGATTTTGTGATTTTAGACGAATTCCAGCGTTTTAAAACATTAATCAGCCATCATGATTTAGGCAATGATGTACAGGTGATTGCTGATAAATTTTTTGCTCGGAAGGATTTACGGATTCTTCTACTTTCAGCGACACCCTATAAGCTGTATTCCACATCGGAAGAGCTGGCAGATGGAGAAGACCATTATCAAGAATTTGAAGAAGTGATTCACTTTTTAGTTAATCATGAGGAGTCGTTTAAGTCCTTTATAGAGAAGTGGAGAATGTATACGGACTCACTTGTGAAACAGGATGCTTTGCTTTCTGAAGATACCATTGAGAAGAAAGAAAGTGTGGAGAATTTATTACGAGGTATCATGTGTAGAACAGAGCGGGTAAGTGTTTCAAAAGATGGGAATGCTATGATTGATACGTCAAAGGTGAAAGCTGTATCTGTGAATGAAAAGGATATTTCCGCCTATGTGGCAGTTGAAAAAATTACCAATACTCTTAAGGAATTAACGAAGAATGTTAGTTCACCAATGGAATATTACAAATCCGCCCCCTATATGTTCTCGTTTATGGAAAAATATAGATTGAAAAAGAATCTGGAAAAGTGGATTATTGCTTCAAATGAACTCCAACAAATGGTGAGAAGATATCCAGAGATTTGGCTTGATAAAAAGAAAATCAATCAATATCAGAAATTGAATTATCCAAACGCACTGTTTCGAGAGCTACTAAAAGACGTGTTCGAGCAAAATAGCGAAAAACTACTTTGGGTACCACCATCGAATCCATATTATGAATTACGAGGTGCCTTTAAGGGAAGTAAGAGCTTTTCAAAGTATCTCGTTTTTTCACATTGGGAAATGGTACCTAGAATGATATCAACACTCGTTTCATATGAAGCCGAACGAAGAACAATTGGAAAGTTATCTACGAAAAAAAAGGATAAACAAAAACTCCAGTACTTTGCGAAGGAAGGGCAGCAGCGTAATCCAAAAGGTCGTTTAACTTTTCAAACAACAAAAACTAAACGTAAGAAACGGCCTGCTTCAATGTCAAACATGACTCTTTTGTACCCTTGTATCACATTTGCACAGGATATTCTGTCCAGAAATCAACTTGTGGAAGCGGAAAGCTATGAAGAGCTTATGATGATGGCGAAAAAGCAGCTAATTCCTTATATAGAACAACTAAAACCATTTCAGGTTAGTGATGATGAAACTGTAGATTATGGTTGGTATTGGGCTGCGCCACTATTAATGGATATCTTACATTATAACGAGCAAGTAGTTAGCTGGTTTGAACATACGGAAGTTTATACCGAGTTTGAAACGAAGAATGCTTCTGGTGACAGTCCATTTTTGGACCATTTTTATTATCTAAAAGATGGAGTATTCAATCCTTACCAATATCAATTAGGAAAAATACCAGACGATCTAGTGGATGTATTAACATTACAGATCCTAGGATCCCCTGCAGTAATCGCTCTTAGTGCTTTATCTCATCACTATCAAAGCGAAGAAGAAGAGATAACTAGGGAAAAATTAGATCTAGCATTATTAATTGCAGATGAGTTTCGGAATAAATTTAATCTTCCTGAATCAATCAGTATTATCGATTTAACTTATAACAGGAAACTAGATTACTGGCGAAAGGTAATGCAGTATTGTGCGGACGGAAATCTCCAATCTGTTTTAGATGAATATACTTATTTGATTCGTGAAAATTATAATTTACATTCTGTAAGTGTAGAGTCTATAAAAGAGGCTGGTGGCCTAATCAGAGATACGATAAATTTACGTTCTGCTAATTTCAAGGTCGATACTCAAAGTGCCTTTCTAAACAGAAATGATCAGCACCGATTTAATTTAAGGACACACTTTGCTGTTAGCTTCTCAAACAGGAAAACAGATGAAAAATCTCAAGGAAGAACGGATGATATGAGACAAGCGTTTAACTCTCCGTTTCGCCCATTCGTGTTAAGTACGACTTCAATCGGTCAAGAGGGACTTGACTTTCACTGGTACTGCCGAAAAATCGTTCACTGGAACCTGCCAAGTAACCCTGTTGAACTAGAACAACGAGAAGGAAGAATTAATCGTTACAAAGGGCTTGTCATAAGGAAGAATGTTGCGAATAAATATGCTCATACTAGTTTTGACAATAATAAGCCAATTTGGGATCAACTATTCGATGTAAGTTATAAGGGTGAAAAAGGAGAACATTGCGATATCGTTCCTTTCTGGTTAATGGAGGATGTAGAAGACGCTGCTAAAATTGAACGGATTATCTACCAATATCCATATAGTAAAGATATCAGTACTCTAGAAAGGTTATTAAAAATCTTATCTCTATATCGAATATCACTAGGACAAGCGCGCCAAGAAGAGTTTCTTACTTTTCTTATGGAAAACTATAGCGAGGAAGATATTGATCTGTTCCAAAAGTTGATTATGAATTTAAGTCCGTTTTATTACGAAGATAGATCTTAGGATCGATTTATATATTCTGGTGTCTGCCTCAATGCTTTAAGAATTAAAAATTAATGAACAGGAGGAGATTTCATTATTAAAACAAAATATCAAATATTGAAAATTTAAATATAAAAACAAAGGATGATTTGATGTCAACTAAAGGGGAGTTTGTTACCTATCCAGTGGGACAAGGTTTATTTTATGCTGGAAAGTTAAATATTGATAAAATTGAGAAAAAAGAATTTAATTTTATTTATGATTGTGGTAGTAATCATTTTGGCGCTGATGGGCATTTAATGAAAAGTATAACTGAATATAAAACCTCTTTTAACCTAACTAAAGTAATTGACATGTTAGTAATTTCTCATTTAGATAGGGATCATCTTAGTGGATTAAAAGAATTAGCAAAGGAGACTACGATTAAAAGAATTTTCCTTCCCTATATCAAAAATTTAGATATTAAACTATTTTCATACGTACTAAAAACTTTATTTTATTATAAAGTTATTTCCGAAGAGACTAAGGTAATTTTAATTAACGGACTGGTAAATGGTAATCCAAAAAATGATGATTCTTTATCTCTACCTAGTTTAGAAAAACTGGAATCAAAAGCATCTAAGTTTAATTTAAAATTGGATTTAGGAGGTTTGGAAAATTCTTTAAAGATATTAGAGTTTAATGAAACGCGATTCCAATTATTTGATTGGTTGTTTGATTTTTATAACTACCCATTACCTAAGGATGAGATACTTAGTATTAAATCTTCTTTTGAAGAGTTTATTAAGAGAAATAAAATAAAAAAATTCGAAGATTTTATTAACTGTATGGAATTTTGGATCCCTTTTTCTAAAACCGTATACTTGGAAAATATTAAAAAAGATAACTTTATGAATGATAATAATAATCTTAGTCTTTGTTTGATGCATGCCCCTCTACAAGTTTTAGAATACAAAGAGGCAAGTGCTACTCTTTTAACTGGTGACTTAGATTTAAATAAAGAGGTTATTTATAAAGGTTTTAATAGTAAATATAGTTATATTTTAGAGAAATTGAAAGTCTTTTTTCTACCTCATCACGGTTCTAGAAAAAACTGGAATGAAAAACTGGTGTGGAGTTACTGTAATAACACTTTATCAATTATTACGTCTGGTTCTAATTACGAGCATCATCCTGACTTTGAAGTTATATCAAAAATCTTCCTATCAAAAAATGATTTTTTATCGATTACTGAAAAGTTTGACAGTTACAAATACATAATAGATACTAAAAATCTTAATTTAAGTAAATCTATTGGTAAAAAATCGTCTCTAAAGTAAGAAAGACAGGTATTTTTAATCCTGTCTTTTTTTATAGTATTAACTACATATAACATAAAAATTTATAAAACATTATGAAAATAAGCTTGGGACTATTAATAGTATTTTCGGTCGATGATAATTGACCGTCACTTTAAGAACGGTTTACAATTTGGACACAGAAACGTTAATATTGTCAAAAATTATACATTTATAGTAATGTTATACTTTTATTGTATCTTACATATTTGTTAGGAGGAAAAACATGTTTCAAACAATTAATGGTGTCCAAATTAGGGAACACGATGAAACAAAAGCACAATCTAACCTCTTAGATAAGCGATTTGAAATTGAATACCTAGATAATGTATATCTAAATCAGCTAGATCAATAGACCTATTAAACATTAATGTATCAGGGTATGAAGGAAATTATGGGTTAAAACGGAAAAAAAATTACGAGCGTCAATGGATGTATGTTATAAAACATTTAGATTACTCAGAAAACAGAAAAAGGTACGGTGAAGTCTGTAGTTTAATCCATGAAAAAATTGGGGAATATTTAGGAAAGGAGTTTGGACTAAGTCCAGTTGGACCTTTTTTAATTGATAGTATGGATAGGGTTTATAAAACATACTAATTTTTAAATATTTACATAGCTTCATATCCATTCCTATTCAGGAGTGGATTTTTTTAATAAGAGTAGAGTTATATTTGTTTAATAAAAAAAAGAAGAGAGACTTTTAAGTCACTCGTTCTCAGCTATCAACTTAGGAAATATTATTGTTTCTTGAAGAAGGCATTTGCATGGGCATAATGCGAATCACTAGGAGAAACAACGGGAACGGTTGTAATTACCTTTCCATTATTATCTAAGAAGACAAGAACTTTACCATCCGGTGTGACTCTTAATCTTGCGAATATACCGTTTATCTCACTTTGTCTAATTTCTCTTATACTACGTCTATTAATCTTATTTTAACAATTGAAACTCAATCCTTTCAGTCATGTTTGTTTAGATAGTAGACCTTTTACGATCTTTTTTAATGAAGTCTTCAATCTTCGCATTTGCAAACACTGTCCGAACATCCATCTCAGGTTCACCAGTGACAATACGAATTTCTTTTTAGTCCCTTTATCTTTTCCTCTCCTTTTCTCTATTTGCTTTGTTGACCTCATCATTCAAGATGTGAATAGGATCGGGTCAGGGACGTGTTGGTTTACTTAGTCTTATTTTTACTGGCGGAAGAGAAAGAGGCAGCGAACTAATGATAGAGTCCCCATCCTTTTAGGTGGGGACTATCTTAATGGTAATAATAACTAAAGTAGGAAAAAAGAGATGCGGAGATTTTCATATTATTGCATAATAAAAGAAGTTACATTTTACGAAAAAATAAGACCGCCTTTAATTAAGCTAGGTATTAGTATATATAGGAAATTTGGAGGTACAACATGGTAGAACAACTACAAAATACATCAATAGACCTACTAGAATATTTGGATGAGCCTTATGATGAGAGAATTAAATTTTGGGAGCAGTTTGTAGGAAATAGTGACCTGCGTTTATTCGGCAAAGTCCACTCTATAAAAGAAAACAATTGTGAAATTATTAATCCAATGGTTATAGACAATAACAAGCATCTGATTCCATTGAAGTTTCCGTTTAGGTTAAATTACAAAACGATTCTTGGAACTCTCCCTGTAACCAAAGAATTAATGGATAAAAAGATTGTCCAGGGGGATTACGTCTTTTTTAATCTTGACCTATACGGTGGGAAAAAGGAGACTGAACCACACTTAATAAAAATAAAAAGAGACACGGTTATGAAAGCAGAATCGGTTGATGGTTATCTTGTAACTTTACTGGATTCTTTTCCAAAAGAGCGACTAAAGCTCAATGATATTGCCATAGATACGACAAATGAAATTGCATATTTACCAGGAACCAATAACCCCTTTTATAACAAACTAATTGAGCATGATCTTAAGGAAAAACGGAAGCAATTAGCATATACAGAGGATTTAATAAAAGTAAATCATGGAAAAATCTCAGATTTAATAAGTGACTACGAAAGAAAAGAAGAAGATCTAAAGGGGCAATTACTGTCAGAACAGCAAGGAATAAAAGCAATAATACAGGAAGAAATTAATGAGTTGGAAGAGGTCAAACAACAGTTGGAAATTTATAAGTTATTTACGGTAAAAGGTAAATCACAATCCGTGAACTCACAAGAAAAGCCGAAGAGAAAGTTTGATAATCCATTAGAAATGCTCGAGCATGTAAAGAATTATTTGTTAGCCGATGATGAAAAGCCATTGTATTATCATACCCATACATTATTGCAATTTTATATTGGATTGCGAACCGACCAACTTGTTGTGTTAGCGGGGAGCCCAGGTACAGGTAAAACTAGTTTAGTTGAAGGGTTCTCAAAGGCAGTCGATGCCGAATTACGCATTATCCCGGTTCAGCCGAATTGGTTGGATAAAAGCGACCTGTTAGGTTTCTTGAATCCGATAGAAAAGACTTACGTATCAACTCCTTTCCTAGATGCGATTTTAGAAGCAAAAAACAATCCATCAAAACTATTTTTTATCTGCTTAGACGAGATGAACTTGGCTCATATTGAATACTATTTTGCAGAATTCTTAAGTAAACTACAGACGGACCGGAAGATTCAGCTTTACAGTGAAAATTTCAAATTCGAAATAGAAGAAGAATTAAGTGAACGTTATTTTTATTTTCAAGAAAAAGTAGCCGATATGTCATTAGAAGTTTATTTAGCCTCACAAGGGCAAAATGACATCAATAACTATTTTCAAATGAAAAAACAACTTTATTTTATCCAAACGTATCAACCCTTACTTGAAATTCCTGAAAATATTCGTTTCATTGGTACTATCAATAAAGATGAAACTACTAAGGACTTAAGTCCCAAGGTTGTGGACCGGAGCTTCTTAATGAAGATTGACCCTGTTAACGAAATCGAAATGGTAAAGGCACGTGAATATGTACTCAAACTAAGTATCCCTCGTGAACAAGTTGAGATTTCCGTTGAGGATTTTCAGGTTGAAAATGGTCAGAAGAGTGAAAAAGAAAAAAAGAAGTTTCATACAATGAAAGAGCAGTTGGGTCAGTTTAACTTGCATTTAACCAACCGTTTTGACCGTGCTGTGAATCAGATGATTGGTGCAGGAGTGCTAGATTCCGCTGATTTAATTGATATTGTAAGTGCTAGCTTAATATTGCCGAAAATCAATACAGACAGTTATGATACAGACTTGGATCGATTGATGTCAATCCTGCAATCCTTTATAAATAAAGAAACAAAACGTTCCTATTCCGTATTAAACGAAATGAAAATCTATGATTCTGGCAACAGTAATAAGTTGACAGCCTTAACCTATTGGAGGTAAGGCTTATGAAAGTCAAAGCACTGATGGCCAAATTTATTCTTGATGAGGAACAAGTTCAGATTCAAAATGGAAAATTTGTCTATAAAGATGTGATTTTTCTTGACAATCCAGAGCAGTACCCTGAATTGGTAGTGGGAATTGAAAATCGCCATAAAACATTTGTCGCCCAAAGCCATTTTCGAGGGCGGGATAGAGGTAACGACTTTTATGTACTTGTGTTTCAATTAACAGACCTTGCAAATGATGATGACCCTGGTTATTTTACAATCAAGTATTCCCCAAAGAAAGAAGTGTTGGAGAAAGAGGTATATTATGATGAAAAACGGCAAATCTTCTTCGACCAACCGAAACTGAAAATGGGCAGAGATAAGAAATGGACGTATTCCAATAGTTTAGATAAAGCTGTCTTTGGTTCGGTGAACGCCGGTGTGTTTTACTTTAATGTATACAAAAAGGGCTCAACAACACCGGTTTCTCCCGATTTCTATAAAGTTTGTATCCTGCCTTCTTCCCTTTCTTTTGAAAATTATCAGGAAATGCTTAATGATATTTTAAATATAAGAAGGGAGTTGATTATGGAACATAACTCCTCCAAACAGTCGATCCAGCTCATGTGGAGGCATGCAATAGAGGATATTGAAAAAACCGTTGCACAGATACATGGCCCGTTGCTAAGGATTAATCAACACCCTAAAACGAAAATTGAAGAGGCCATTATGAAGGTACCCATTCGGAGTATTAAAAAGTTCAATTCCAAAACGGTCATGAACCTTTTGCTCAATGAAGGCAATGTTAAATCGATTTCTTCACAGCCATCGGAATCCACCGATATCTATGAAAACCAGATGATTTATTTTGCTTTAGCAGAATTAAAAAGCTATCTGGAAGATTCAAAGACGTATATTTATCAGAAAAGCCTCCGAAAGAAATTAGAAATTGATGACCAAGTTAGGCAATTAGCCGAGCAGCATGGGGTTAATAACTTAACAGATTTGGAGGTACAGATTTCGGATTCTACTACCAATCCTTTTTTCAAAGTGAATTATTGCCGAAATATGTTTAAAAATCTTCGTCCACAAATTACCGAGGACGAAACAATTGAAGTGATTTTTCAAATTGCTAAGTACAGACAAAATTTCATACCTAAGATGAGCTTTATCCATAATCAATTAATGACAACGATTAATGGTTCTCAGTTTGATATTGTGAACCGTGTTTTTCCGCTTGACTTTATGTTTCATAATCAGAAATTAGAATATTGTATTATGGAGGAAAATCGAAGAGTTGTTCACATTAAAGGGCGAAAAGTAGACCTAAAACTTATTACAGCAGATCATAGGCAGCATGTTTTTCTTTTATACAAGTTATTTGAACTTAATAACCAAAGTGTAATGAACATCCATGCAGTTGTGAAGAAAAACTCCATCCAAGATGATGACCCCTTAAGGGGAAATCAGGCTAAAAACCGGAATGGTGAGTATTATCCAGATACCTACGAATATCCGATCAGCATTATAGAATTGAAGAGTATTAATGGTTTGGAAGTACCGAAAGCGATCACTCAATCAGACCTTGAGTCTTGGTTTAATCAATATGGAGTCTGGGAATTCAAAGAAGAAATTCGTAAGCAGATTAACAGTTTAAACACAAAGCAGATTCAAACTAATAACCAAGTAGAAGAAATTAAAGCCTGCAACGAAAAGGTAAGAAAACTCATAGATAAATTAGATGGATATTTACAACTTCCTTTTCTATTGGGTGTGACAAAGAAAAAAAGTCGTTGGAAGCTCACTCAAATTTTTACAAATGATAAGAATTATTCCGTGGTATGGAAAAGCTTAAGAGAACTCAATAAGAAATATGCATTCACTTCCGATTTTAAGGAAACTGATTTTATCGTAAAAAAGACAGACGAATTATATGAATATTGGATTTTGATTCAAATCTTAAAGATCTTCCATGATACTGGCTGGAAAACAACAACTGGACGTTCTTTTAAAGACGTAATTGACCAATTTCTAGATGGTAGAAGGATGGAAAAAGCAAAAGCAGGGAACTTAGAAGGTTTCCGTATTAAAATGGAACATAACGGAAAGAAACAGACGAATCACCTATACAAGGATGGATTCGTCGATATTGAGAAACTTGAAGTAATCATTCATTTTAATGAATACATTGCTGGGAAAAAACCCGATTATGCCTTTGAGTTGACTGTATTTGCAGGAGAAGGGTATCAACAAAGACGGATCACCAAATGGTTTTACCTGGATGCCAAATATCGAAATTATCAGGAACAAAGTTCACTTTATGGATGGTTTCACGATATTAACACTGTGGCCATTGATCATTATTTAAATTATTTCCATGCCCATGATCATCCATCACATGCATCTTTTCTCATCCACCCGGATGTCGACAATCGCTACCAGTTTTTTGGCGGCTATTTAAATCATACGATGGCACAAAACTTTCATAGAGTTGATCAGCTTTTTGATCGCAATCCACGGCAAAGCTTTGGTTCAATATCCTGTATTCCGGGACAAATCAGAAATCTGAAAGCATATGTAAAAATGATGATTGAATATCATTTTGTTGAACAAAAGACTCCGTTTATCTGTTGGGAGTGCGGCAGTACCGACACTGACATTCAGCATAGAGTGATTCCTGGGAGTCAAAACATTAAATTCCATATTTCATGTCATAGCTGTGGTGAATTTTGGGTACGCACGCATTGTGATAGAAATGGCCATAAACTGGTTAAACACCTTCGTGACAACTATCATAAAGAAGAATTTGAACATTATCCGTGGTACGTAAAGTGCCCGGTTTGTGATTTTCCTGATTCGTAGATTCATATAAAATTTTTGGAGGAAAGAACATGCGTCTCGAACTTTGGCTGGATGAAAGCGGTGATTTCGTCAGCGATCACAAAACCTATCTGAACCCCTCTCTAGTGGGGGGCGTATTGATTGAAAAAGGAAAAATAACCGAAGAAAGCGCCAGACAGATTATTGGAAAAGAGTACATCCATTTTAATGAGGAAAGCGGCAATGAAAATCAAGCAATTCTCGAAGAAGTTCGAAGGAAAAACGGGGAATTTGTTATTTTTCAAAATAAAGAGAGGGTTAAGATCATTGACAGTGATACTACTTATTTAAATGTCCTCGCAGAAGGCATCATTCAGCTTTTACTACGCTTATCGGCGATTCATGGTGATTTTGAGCTTGATATCTTAGTAGCTACGAGAAAGAATATGGTAAAAGGTTACGGAATTCTAGCGAAAGAAGAATATGAAAACAGGTTAAGAGAAAGAATTATTGTCGGCTTGGCGCGAAAAATTCTAACACGTAAAAATAGATGGAATTATCATATTCATTTTGATGATGCCAGAACGAGTTCAAGATTGATGCTGTCAGACGGAGTATGTAATACCTTCTTAACCAAAACCTCATCTAAATTCGATGACCATCAAAAACAGCGGATTGATGAACTGTATAATCATTTATACGTTTTCTCTTTTTTCGAGAATTCAGTAAAGAACGAAATGGAACGCTGGTTGGCAGAAGGAGATATAAGTGACGTTATTTTTGAATGTTACCTTGATTCTAATAAGGATTTCAAGAAAACCTACCTCCCGATTGCAATTAAGCATCTAAGTGACTTAGACGAGTATGGACAGAAAATCCAATTGCGATTCATCTCGTCTAAAGTAGATACTTTTATAAAAATAGATCGAAACTATGAATATATCCGACCTGTGTTAATTGACATGCAGGAAGAGCTCCTGCCTTGGTTAAGTGAAAATGGGATAAATATACCAGAGTTTAACCTTGATATCATTCTCTATCTTTACTCCTTGTATACTCACGAAGGCAGTATGAAAGCGAATGATCAGGACACTCTGTTTATGAAGCAACTCACTTATGTAAAAGATGTGATTACTAAATTTGAGTATTTCAATCTATACAAAATTCGCAGGGCGGTTAACCAAAAAAACTTAATGAATATTACCGGGTCGATTCAAGATTCTACCAAGGCGATTACCATCCTTGAGGAAATGATGCAGTTGCTTGAAATTGTTAATGAAGAATCGCCAAGTGCTTCAGAAGAATCACAAATGTTTGAGATTCTAGGAAAAGCATATGGGACAAGGGGTCAAGGGTATTCAATGCTGATTCATGAGGACGCAGCCAATTTGGAGAAAGCGATCAATGACTTTGATCATGCATTAAATCATTTTACACTCGATAATGATAAGGAAAGGCAGTATCTATATAAAAGTCAGGCCTACTGTGAGGGGGGCAAATTTGACCAAGCCATCCTTTTCCTTTATCAGGGATGCGAACTAACACCAGAAACAGATGGGTTTCGTAGCCTATTGGCGACATTAAAAGAGTACGAAATGTATAAGGTGATTTTTAAATACCATTCGTATTTTAAAATCATGGCTGCTGCTAAATGGAAAGGGGCAGATGCATTACCAGACAAAATGTATGAATCGTTAATCAAGGAAAATATTACAGTTGAAACCTTGCAAGCGAGCTATCGTTTCACTCATCCGTTGCAATTTATCTTTTGGAATATGGCTACTTATCTCTACTGTAAAGGGAAGGACAAACAAGCTGTTAAATATATAAATACGGCGATTGAAATATGCGATTCTCACCTTAGCGGGGTAACCATGAAAGTCATCCAGCTCGGTATGTATGCAGAAAAATTGCTAATGGCACATAAAAAAGGCAATAAGCAGCAATACGAGAAAATTAAACAAGAAATGGGTAAGCGGTTTGAGGCCTTGAAAGAAGTTCCTAATGCCGAAATCTTTTTTGAATACTTACAAGGGATTCAAATCGAGAATTTGGCTGATGAACATAAGATAATTCAGTTAATTAAGCTGACTCGGTGTATTAACTAAAATTTTAAGAAAGCAACACTCGGAATGACCAGAGCTGATTTATTAATTTGAGAAAATAGAAAAACACTTAAGCTAATTGGGAAAGGTCACTAAACTTCGTGAAATTATGTTTGAATTCATTATCGAGGGATGGTTTAGTCAAATTACCAATAATGAAAATGGGCTAGATGTTTATAAAATATTGATAAACGTGTTGATACAAACTCTTCTTGAAAGTCCTGGAACAAGTATTAACTATTGCAAACTATCAAAATGCCAAGATCTGAATATTTATGGAAAAATAAGAAAAACTAATCTACTTAAGGAGAAAACAAAGATGACGGTCCTAAATCATCAAAAAAGAGTTGAAATTGTTCTTTCCATATTGTCTAATGACAGTAATTTGGAGGAAATGAGCAACCATTATGGAGTATCGACGGAAAAGTTGGAAGACTGGAAAGCTGTTGCAATCGATGCTATCTATCAATCAATGGAAACTGATTCTTCGTGGATAAATAAATTAATAAGTGAACATACTCTCTGGGATGAATCAAAATTCAACTCTGTGCATTTTCCTTTTATTATTGAACATGAATATTTACGTATTTATCAATTGTTGAAAGAAAATCAACCTTATGGAGCCTTTTTACAAATAAAGGATGTTTATGAAATTCTATTAAAACTTCCGATTTTACTAGTCGCAAATAAATGGTTTAGCGATAGAAAAAACAATTCGTTATCAAGAGAAAAAACATCAGCCATCTTTTTACTTGTTGAGACAGTGCTTAATCTAGGAGATTGGGTAACAATAGGGAACAAGATAAAAACAATCTTAAAAGAAGAACAGGAAAAGACGGAATTCGAAACCTATATATTTCAATTATTAACTGGTATTTTGAAAACCTACCATACAAATAATATTGTAAATTGGAGGAATACCAAAATTGGCCACGGTGCACTTGGCTTTATTGATAACCCAGCTTTCCATGAAAATTTAGAAAAGCATATTAGAATCATATACAAATATTTAGGAAATGAACGAATCAGAGATGCATATAGAAATATCAAATTGACGAAAAGGAAAGAGCAATGGAAAGTATCTGCAGGGAGGGAATCATTCCAGTTGATCCCTTACTTCTTAAATAAAGGTGGCAAAATCTATATTTTCGATAGTTATTACAGTAGAAAACAAAAGTCGGCATTTTTGGATTACATAAATGGAGATAAAGTTGAATTGCCGAATGATGAGATTAAGGCTTTGAGTAAGCTTCTATCTAAACAAAAAGATTATGAACCTCTCTTTCATCAGCAGGATGGAAAGAATGAAACTAGTGATTTTTACTTACGTCATCAAGTTGAATCTCAAATCAGAAAAATTCTTGCAGAAGATTACTTCGAACCAACCTATTTGACAAATTGGCTTCAAAGTAGTGTCAATGAAAATCCTAAGGGGATATTCGTTTTGCAAATGAAACAGGGTATGGGCAAGACAACTTTTGTCAAGGGACTGGACCCATTGGACCTAGGAAGACAAACTATTCCTAATACTACAATACGAGCTTACTATTTTAATTCCTTTTATAGTCAGCAAATGGTTAATTTCCTTCATGGTTTAACGGATAGTTTACGAACAGTAGTTATTGAAAAGGAAATTCTTGCGAATAAATTAAAATTCAATACAGAGAAATACACAGATTCAAAAAAGAACTTTATTGATATGTTAGGGTATTATCAACAACAGCAAGAAAAAACTACTGAGAAGGAAAAACTGATTATTATATTGGATGGTCTGGATGAGTTACATAAGGTGTCTGCAGACAAAATCTTTCAATTATTACCTAGTAAAGATGAACTGCCAGAGAATGTTTTTATTTTGCTGACTGCGAGATTGAGTACCGAAGAAGGAGCTCATAAGGAATTTATTGCAACGTATACGCAACAAGATTACTTTAATGATGTCATGACGGTGGAGCCTAATAGGGTTGAAAATAAGGAACTGCTGAAAAAGTATTTGCAAAAAGCAACGACAGATTCTGATCAAATTGACAGAATTTTAAATGAAGATCACAGATTCTTATATATTAAGCCTTATTATGATTTGTTGTCACTAGGAGTTAAAGATATAAAACAAAGAGATATCGTTGAGATTTATATTAACCAGCTTAGGTTGATGTATAGCGATAAGTTTTTTAATGATTTTGAGCTTTTTATTGCACTTTTTGCGATGAATGATGAAGGTTTACTCATTGATGAAATACATGATTTGTTATTCGAGGATTCACCGAGGGCCTATTTGGTGGGTTACTTTTTCGACTTTAGAAGCTGGCTGACATCGGAACACACACCGCAAGGTAAAGCATATCAAATCGTTAACAAAGAAGTACAAATGCGTTTAGCAGAGATTCCTACCATTCGTAGAAGGATTCAACAAATTATGACCAAATGGAAAGCAATCAGGGATCAAAAATTAAACAATGGGGTAGATCTTACTCCTGTTCAATCATATGTGTTTTCCCATTTTGATCGCCTAGCCCATTTGTTTTTAGAGGATGAAGTTTCTTTTTCGAGTGGCCGTTGGATGGAACTGGAGAGAGTGGCCCATCAACTAAGATTACAAGCAGGTTCCAGACGAGAATTATACCGTGCACTTGGACTCTATCAATTTTTGTCTGAACAACTTCCTGAAGAAAGCAGCTATTATCACTATTTTATCGCTGAAACTAGGTTTTTATTAAAAGAGGATAAGGATAAGATTGAATCTATCAATTATTTTAATAAGATTTTTGAAAAACTAAATATGACTACCATTAAAGAAAAGCTCTCTGATAAACGGCATACTTTCTTAAAAACATTGAATTTGCAATACAGCAACTTAAAAACGAGTCATCAGTTCCTAAATGAATTAAATAGCAACGAGCAGGTATACAAAGAAATATACAATAAGGCAACTAAAGAACAAAAGAAGCATTATGATTTATTAATTAGGAAAGAGGAGGTTCCTTCTGCGCAAATGATAAGAAGAATTGCGTACGATGAATCTTTATTCTCTCATTATTTTTATATGAATTCACTGATTTTACGCCTTTATCGTGATAAAAACTTTTCTAAAGTGTGTGAATTAGGGCAAGAACTATACCGGCATATGTCTTTTGCGCCATATAAAAATTCTTTACTACTTGCTTCAGCCAAATTCGACCTTTTAACCGTACTATCTAACGGCATGTTTATGTTGTATCATGAAACTCTTGAGCAAGAGGCGGAATTGACAATGAAGGATTTTGGATTTGGAAATATTCCAGGAAGGAGAACAGGAGAGAATTCCAAAAAACTATATTATCAGTTCTTTGATATATTTATGGAAGCGGCAGAACTACTCCCAGTATTGGATAAGGAGAATTTGTCGGACCCCGAATTCTTTATCAATTTATTACGGTTGATGATGCAATCGGTAAATGAATTGAAGTTTAGTACATCGCATTTAATTTTAATGAAGAACACTTCAAAAGAAATTCTTAAACAATACGAATATGGACAAATTGATAATTCAGGGTCTTTAGCAGTGAGTTTATCGAATCTAAATCAATATATACAAGAGATTGCAAGTGAAGAGAAGGATGCCCTTTCATTTGAAAGTCTACAAACCTTTATTTTCGAGCGCTTCGAGGAAAAGATTGGAACTGTTGATGAAGGATTGGAATTTTATAATAAGCTGACCGACGAAAGGGATCAAAGGCTTCTACTCTATCATTTGATATTGGCGAAACAAAGGAAGTTTGAAGCTCATAAAGAGGTCCTAAATGAAGAATGGTTGAATTTTGCTAAAAGTCAAATCAAAACTTTGAATTTTCCACCTGTAGAAAAGGATAAGGAAGCTGGTATGTACTTTCATCTGGGACTTTGGACTTCATATGTAATGAATATGGACTATTATCCTCCAGATAAAAGGATCAGGTTCCAAAATCAGACCTACTCTTTTTATTTCGCTTCAAGAGATACGTATCAACAATATTTTAAGGCAATCCATAATGGAGCATCCTTTTCCAGCGTAGCAATTTGTGACCATATGTTGGCCACGACGTGCAGACGATTAGGATGGATTAATCCGAAAGAAATTCAAATGAAGGAAAAAACCAGAATAGAAGCAATCAACAAAAGCGAGGAACTACAGACTTACTTAAGAAAAAAATATCCGGCATTTTTTGATAAGAATGATAATCTTCGATTAAATGATTTTGTAATTATATAAATTAAGAGTTCCTTTGGGAAGGTTCAAGAGGCTTTACTGTTGCACTTGAACCTTCCCGATGATTAATGATTTTGTCCAAAGAGGGAAAATAGTATGCAACAAAGTTTTAACAATTATTTGAGTAATCATTCTCATTTACACTCTTTATTCACCGATAATCTTCTAAAAGAATTTTAGAACTCATATCAGTTTTTATATGATAAGCTATGGGAGAAAATTCGGTGCCGAGTTTGGTGCCCATTTTAAAAATTTAATTATTTTACGTATCACTCTAAATCACAGAAACCTTATTCTATAGCACTTTATGGAACTTTGTAATACTGTGAACTAAATACGGTATAGAACTTCAAAACTGCTTGAGACCTTGGTGGCGGTGAGTATGTAATGGCAAAAGGGAAATATGAAATGTGGCTAACACTTGAAGGATTGTTACTCATTGAAGGATGGGCAAGAGATGGTCTTACTGATGAGCAAATAGCTTATAACATGGGGGTAAGTGTAGCTTCTCTTTATAATTGGAAAAACAAGTATTTAGAGATTTTAGAGGCCTTAAAAAAGGGAAAAGAGGTAATTGATCGCCAAGTCGAAAATGCTAGGGTATAAATATGAGGAAGTAACAGAGGAAGAGTCAGAGGATGGCTTTAAACAGAAAGTAGTCATCAAAGAAGGTGTTCCGGATACTACAGCACAAATATTCTGGTTAAAGAATCGCAAGCCGGCTGAATGGCGTGATAAACAGGAAATAAACCACAGTGGAGAAACTACACATTACATCAAAACTCAAACGGACCTTAGTAAACTGTCAGTCGAGGAGTTGAAGGAGATTGAAACAATCCTCTCTAAAGCTGCCGACACTGAATGAGGTAAAAAAGGCAATCGCACGTAAAAGCTATTTAGATTACGTTATCTATACACATCAAGGGAGATACAAGCGCGCTCCGCATATTGAATACATTGGAAACATCTTTTCATAAGGCTATAGATAAAAAACAACGTATGCGTGATGGTGAGATTCCTACAGAGAATCATACATTGCTTTGAATATGCCTTCACGGCATTCTAAATCAATAACGATTAAAGAAACATTACCGTCTTACTATTTAGGACACTTTCAAGAGGATAGAATCATTGAGATACCTTACAACGATACTTTTGCTCGTAAATTCGGTAAGAAGAATAAAGAGAAGGTTCGGCAGTTTGGCCAAGAACTATTTGATATTGAGATAACAAAGGATAGTTCGGTACATGATGAAAGGGCTTTAGACAACAATATAGGCGGTATGATTAGCCGCGGGGTGTTATCGGGTATCACTGGTCAAGGTTCAGACATAATGATTATAGATGATCCAATCAAAAACCGGGAAGAAGCAGACAGCGAGACACACAGGGAAAAGATATGGGATGAATAGATTGACTCCTTTTCTTCTCGTTTACATCCGGGAGCTATTGTTATTTTGATTCTCACTCGATGGCATGAAGACGATTTACAGGGTAGGTTATTGAATCCTGAGTACGGTCAACCATTGAATTGGTCAGTATATACTTCCCATTAGAAGCCGAAGAGAACGACATACTGGGCAGGGAATTGGGCGAACCGTTATGGCCTGAACGATACGGCAATACGTTCATCAATGAAGAAAGACGAAATGTCGAAGTAAAAGAAAAAAAAGTACAAGAGGAAAAAAAGCCACAGAAAAAGCGAAAGCTGAACAAGTAGCCAAAGAGAAGGCTAAAGCTAAGAAAAAAGCCGAACAGAAAGCTAAAGAAGAAGTAGATGCAATAGATATCACTATAGATAAAGTAGATACACCATCAACAGAAGATATACAATAATAAGAATATCAACTAGTGTAAAATTTCTTTTTTGTCTCAATATATAAGAATACTAGTGTCAATGAGATACTAATAAAAAAGCCTATAAGATATACCTAGAGGTTTTTTCTGTCTACGGGGCCCTGAAAAAACCGTAAATGGAGTTTCCTTATATATTAAAATAAAAGAAATTGATTCAAGAAAATATAAATATATTTTTATTTTCTTATTCCGTCTCACTACTACAAGATTACTTTTCATTTTGAGACAGGGATTTTATATATTTACAACTTCCTATAATTTATCTTATGTTAACTAATAAAATTGTAAACTACGAAAAGGGCAATCTAATGACTACCCTTCTGCACGTTTTTTAATCTTGAGCTTTCGCATTTAATAAATATTTTATACCGTATCTTTTTCCAAATCAATGCAAATTTCCGAAGTTACACTCAATATAAAAAAGAGAAGACTAGAAAATCTTCTCTTTTTTTATTTAATCTTTTTCACGATAATTAATTCTTCTCTCTCCCAGTTGTTTCGCAGCCTTTTTAGCATTCTCTTGCTCAGGGTTTGTATAGAGGGCAGCCGTTGTGGTTGAAGTATGACCAAGTTGAGTCATCAGCAAATGGATGTCTCCTGATTGCTCCATTAAGTTCGTACCATATGTATGCCTAAGTTTGTGTGGTGACATGGATTTATTGGACTTAAATGCCTTTGTGTATTTCTTTACTAGAGCCTCGATGGCGCGGTTGGAAAGAGGGGGGGCTCCATTGTTTCACCCTGGTCAAGAATACGTAGGCCTTATCATCATTTGATCCGCTATAACACTCCGTTCGCACAGCTAAGTAATCTTTTATGTCCTGTATAGACGCAAGAGAGACTGCCACTACATACTTTTTCCACCTTTACGTAAAACGTGTATTTATTTTTCTTCGAAATACAAGTCTCTTAGCCTCAAGTTGGATAACTCTTTCACCCGAATGCCGCTTCCTAAAAAGAGGGATAGATCGCAAAATCACGTTCCTTAATTAATCTAAATGGAGGAGTGTTAAGACCTATATCTGGTGAAAGGGAAATGGATGTACCAGTATCGTGCAGTAGAGTCCGATGGAAGCACTGAAATCTAAGTTTTTATTAATGTATAACTTTGGTAAAATTAGATTATAAAAATAACCAATGTTCTTAGGGAGGAAGCAAATGAAGGTAAAAAAAATACATCATGTAGCTATAATTTGTTCCGATTATGAAAAGTCAAAAAACTTCTATGTAAACATTTTAGGCTGTGATATTAAGCAGGAAACATATCGGGCAGAAAGGAAGTCCTATAAATTAGATTTAATGGTGGGAGGGGAATATCAGCTTGAATTGTTCTCATTTCCTGATAGCCCCCACCGTCCAAGTTATCCAGAAGCAAGAGGGCTTAGACATCTTGCTTTTGAAGTGGAAGATATTCATCAAGCTATTGAAGATTTAGAAAAAGAAAACATTCCAGTCGAACCTATCCGTGTTGATGAGTTAACAGGAAAAAGGTTTACATTTTTTTGCGATCCGGATGAGTTGCCTCTTGAAATATATGAAAAGTAGCAATTACTAGTAGGGTTATGTATATTTCGATATAAGAAAAGACTTTCATCAAGGTGCCCTAAAACAAAATAGTACTCAAAACAAAAATGGAAATCATTTTGTGATTTCCATTTTTGTTTCTGTATTTTTTAGGTCATAAAATCCGTATTATATATTAAGTTTTTATCAACCTAGTGCAGTGGAATTTTTAATAACTGGAATAAATATAGGGTGTTCGTTTATATTCTTAGGCAGCAAGGCTCATTATCTTGTGAATTTTAAAGGAAGACTTTTCACTCCAAAAACGAACGGACTTGGAATCGCCTCCAGCTCAGTCCCTTTTACACCTTCCAATTTTGCAAATGTACTTAATAGTGACACGAGAGCTACTTCTGCTTCTAGACGTGCAAGCGGGGCACCTAAACAAAAATGAATACCAAACCCGAAACTCAAATGAGGATTTAATTTTCTTTCTAACGTAAACCGATTAGGTTCTGCAAACTTTTGTTCATCCCGGTTTGCCGAAGCGACCCAGCAAATTACTTGTTCCCCCTTTTGGATTGTTTTGCCCCCAACTTTGACATGTTCCTTTGTAACACGGCCAATTGCCTGTATTGGAGGATAAAAGCGTAGTGTTTCTTCTACCAATTTTGGTATTAAAGGCAAATTTGTCCTAGCTTGTTCTTGAATGTTTTTATCTTCTGTCATATAGCGTACGGCATTTGTAATTAAATTAGTTGTTGTTTCATTGCCCGCAACTAATAATAAAACACAGAAAGATAGTACCTCGTCTTCTGTTAATTTTTCCCCATCAATTTTTGCCGCTAATAATAGCGAAATTAAATCTTCTTCAGGATTAATTTTTCTCTCTAAAATTATTTTTTTGAAATATTCTTTAAGAAACCCACTTCCTTCCTTACGTTTTTGGGCCATTCTTTGGAAGGCTTCATTTGAACCATCTTTGGCCCCTGCCACGAGAACATCAGAATAGGTTTTAAAAAGATCCCGATCCTTAGCAGGGACCCCCAATAATTCGGCAATTATAATGACAGGCAACGGACCAGCAAGATTATGAACGAGATCCATAGTCCCCTTCTCATTAACTTGATCGAGAAGGTAAAGTGTCACCTCTTCGATTTTATTTTTTAAATCTTTCACTGCTTTAGGAGTGAATGCCTTGTTCACTAAGTTTCTCATTTTTGTGTGTCTAGGTGGGTCCATTGTCAAAATGCTTCCTTGAAGAGTTCCAGACCCTCGTTCCGATGAAAACAGTTTTGGATTTTTTAGAATATAATGAACGTCTTCATATCGAAACACATCCCAGCAGCTTCGAGCCTCGTCGTACCTTACAGGAGTTTTTTGTCGTAAACTATTAAAGATTGGAAAAGGAAATAATTGATCTGCGTTCGAATCAATTTCGCTCATGGGAATGAGATTAGCATACTGCTCCACTGCGCTTGTTGATTTACGTTCTTGTGTCATGGTTTCATCTCTCCTTTTATTTTGCCTAATATTCATACAGAAAATAGTCATGAACCGGTTCATTAACTAAGATAACAAACTCGTAATTTGGTTTCAATTGACATAAATTGAGATATTTTTCAATAAGAAGAAAGTAATAACTCGGAAAATTTGATTCACCACCTATTGAAAAACTCTTTTGAGTTTCATAGCTTCTCGTTTAAGGTCATGCAGGTACCCCAAGTCATGCCAGCAGTGTAATACTTAGCTTTTTATATTTATATTTCAAAAAAATCTCAAGCTATCCACAAAATTCCTGCATATAAATCTATATTGATAATAAAGAAATAGTTGGGATGAGAATTGGAAACGTATGATATCAGAAAAGTGATTCATTATTATACAAGTATGGTGTTTTGAGGGCACCGATAGCAGGATGGGTCGATCCTTTATCTGCTTTATATCCGGTAGATTTTAATAGGGACGGGATATATGAGCTCGAAGCATATCAGAGGATAGCCGGAAGGTACAATGCCGATTAACTCGGAGTTGTATAGACCGTATTGAAATGGAACGGCAAGCGTTTGGTCCTGACCGTCAAAATGGGCTATCTTTGGAAGGGATATAGCATTTAGGAAAGGAATGTTCATGAAGAAGGTAACGGGCGAAACCTTCGCCCAAAAGATACCGAAAGCATGAAATGTATTAAGGGGAATTATATTAATAAAAAGTAATCTAAAATATAGCGGAAAAATGGATAGGGGGCTTAGTGGATTAGGTCTTCCAATATTAATTTATCACAAATTTCACGCAGAAATTGTAACGGGAGATCATCTAACAAACCATTATACCTATATTTACTGCAGCCTTATCCACTATTATTTTTAGTCTGCCGCTGAAGTTTTTACCAGAAGCAATAGGTGGGTTTCTGCAAAGGGTGTGTCAATCTAGGGATGCTGGCTACATTTAAGGGAAAATTCATAACTATCGCGCAGAAAGGAAGTCCTATAAATTAGATTTAATGGTGGGAGGGGAATATCAGCTAGAATTATTTCCCTTTCCTGATAGCCCCCACCGTCCAAGTTATCCAGAAGCAAGAGGGCTTAGACATCTTGCTTTTGAAGTGGAAGATATTCATCAAGCTATTGAAGATTTAGAAAAAGAAAACATTCCAGTCTAACCTATCCGTGTTGATGAGTTAACAGGAAAAAGGTTTACATTTTTTTGCGATCCGGATGATTTGCCTCTTGAAATATATGAAAAGTAGCAATTACCAGAAGGGTTATGTGTATTTCGATTTAAGAAAAGACTTTCATCAAGGTGCCCTAAAACCAAAATAGTATTTAAAACGAAAATGGCAATCATTTTGTGATTTCCATTTTCGTTTCTTTATTTTTTAGGTAATAAAATCCGAATTAACCTATTGTCTTTATTTTTCCTTTACCTGGAATGAAGATAGGGTTTAACATCTTCTCCGACAAATGCTTTCCCTGTACGGGTAGTTCGAGTCATAACTTTCTTGATTGATTATGTGTAAACATTTGATGTAGCCTGTTACTGCTAAAAAAATAAGAGAACCCCTTTGATCAAATGCCACGCCATCTAACCACAGCATAAAATCATCCGATATGAATTTTCGGAATTTATCATTTTCTTCCATGTATATTCCGGATTTGCCTTCAAGTATAGTACCTGTATCGTGCAGTGGATTCCGAAGGTTAATGTTTATCTAAGTGAATCCAGAGATAAACAAGTAGCCAAATGCTTTCTCAAGAAAGCATTGGCTTTTTTGTCTGTTTCCAGCCCCCTGTCATACCAGTGGAAAAAAACCAGCGTATCCTGTAGCCATTCAGGAGTTAAAAGAAGAGAAGAGTAGCCCGAAGGCATACAAATAAGGCAAGTTAGATATCTCAACAATATCGTGGAGCAGGATCATCGATTTATTAAAAAGCGTATTGCACAAAATGCTTGGCTTAAAGTCCTTTCGAACGGCTAAACGGATTATTGCGGGGATTGAAGCTATGCACATAATCCAAAAAGGACAAACGATCCAAGGGGAGAAGTCTGTCCAAAATCAGGTGAATTGTATCCACGAGCAGTTTGGATCAACCGCATAAAGTAGCATTCCGTTAGAAATCCTATTAGTTTTCTCAAATTCACATTATGTTTGCACCAGAACCAAATCCCATTAATTGAATCTTTTCTTCTTTTGCAAGTGTAATCAAACGTATGTTCTTTTTTTAGGTTATTGTTCATTTGTAAAATTTTACAAATGGTAGAATTGGGAATTCTTATAGAAGGGAGTCTTTATCTCAATTAGTAGATTAAGGGCTGTTCAGCAGCTAAAATTTAGGTTTAATTCTTTATTAACAAATAAGAGTAAGTATCTGGAAATAAAAACCATAAAGCTTTTTTACTAAAGCTTTACGGTTTTTATATCTGTTAGGAAAGCATCAGCCTAGTTTTCTGTCAGAAAGAATCCTTAACCTATAACTTTTTGACAGACATATTATTCAGTGAATTAATATCTTCTATTGATTCAGGATATACAAAGTTAGGCATCGTAATTTCAAGAAAATTCTTAATCACCAATGCACACGCACCCAATTCACATGCTTTTTCTCCAATTGAGGATATTAATAATTCTCGATAATGAATTGTGGAGGAAGAAAGATTTTTCTTAATTTCATTTATAGAATCTGGGTATAGAGAAAGTAATTCACTATCAATAATTAGAACTTCAGGGTTATATATGTTGATGATATTATTCAAACCGATTGAAATATAATAGAGGAAGTTTTCCATTTGTCTATGTAGTTCAGTATCGTTTTGATTAAGCCATTCTTCAATATGTTTATAAGTTATATTACTAACTTGTTTTTCTTTAGAAAGTTGTTTTAAAAAGATAGACTCAGAAGCATATCTTTCCCAGCAGCCTTTGTTCCCACAAGCACAAAGGTCTCCTCCTGGTTGGATAATCATGTGACCAATCTCTCCAGCATAGCCATCATGTCCTTTAGATAATTTGTTATTTATTAATATACCAAGGCCTATACCTGATCGAAGTGTTATGCATACCAAATTATCAGATTTATGATATGTGTAGGCTCGTTCAGCAAAAGCTGAAAGATTTGCATTATTTTCAAGATATACGTTAACGTTTAACTCTTTTTCTAAATCATTCTTTAAGTCCACATCATACCAGTTTAACCGAGGAATATAATGAATGAGTTCATCTGTAGAGACAAGACCATGAATTGAAATTGCTACACCAATAAGTCCGTATCTAGACTTAAGGCATTCATTTTTATATTTATTAATTTTTTCAACTAGTATATCAAAGATATCCGAATAACTTGTCGTATGTATTTTAATAGTATCTGACGAAACAGGATGACCAAGAAGGTTAGAAAGAGTGAAAGAGATTTGACTATAATCTAAATCAATACCTAATGCATATCCTGCTGCTCCATTTAAAGATAGCATTATAGGTTTTCTTCCAACTTTTGAATGATCCTGCTGTGTCTCAATAATAATATCTTCATCAATTAAGCTTGCAATCTGTACTGAAATAGTGGCTTTTGTTAATGTTGTAATCTTAGACAATTCTGCCCTTGAAATTATTCCTGCTTCTACAATTTTACTAATAATTAAAGATCGATTTAATTTCCTGATATAAGCTGCATCACCAGTAGGCATAAATGTGTCCTCCAAATCTTAACTGACATTGCTCTTTATTATAGCATTTTCATTTGAAAAATATTGACACTTAAATTAAAGAATTTTAATTGACTGAATTTTATAAACATGATAAATTACTTCTTGTAATTAATTAGTTTACTAATCGAACAAATTAAATTAACCAAAAATGAAAGTGTTTACATTGAGAGTTTTAATCTTATAAATTTAATTTTATTCCCCTAGGAGGAAAATAATATGAAATATTTTTTAGGAGACGATTTCTTACTTTCCACACCTACAGCAGTTCATTTATATAAAAATACTGCAAAAGAAATGCCAATCTTTGATTTTCACTGCCATTTAGATCCAAAAGAAATTTTTGAGAATAAACATTATGAAAACCTTACTCAACTATGGTTAGCAGGCGATCACTACAAGTGGAGAACGATGCGAATGAATGGTATAGGGGAGCATTTTATAACAGGAGAAGCTAGTGATTGGGAAAAGTTTTTTGCTTGGTCTCAGACGGTACCATGTTTAATTGGAAATCCACTTTACCATTGGACTCATATGGAATTAAAGAGCTTTTTTGACATTGATAAAAGACTTAGTCCCGATACCGCGCTGGAAATTTGGGAAGAATGCAATAAAAAATTACAAGATACGGAGTTTACACCTCAATCTTTTATTAAGAAATCTAATGTGCAATTTATTGGTACTACAGACGACCCTATATCTACTCTTGAATACCACCAATTATTAAACCATGATTCTACGTTTAAAACAAAGGTTGTACCAACCTTTCGACCTGATGGAGCACTGTTTATTGAACGTCCAACTTTTCAAGATTGGTTAAAGGAGCTAGAGCAAGTAGTTCATCAACGAGTGACATCTTTAGCAGAATTAATTAAAGGACTTCAATACCGAGTTGACTTTTTTCATGAAAATGGAGGCAGGGCAGCCGATCACGATATTCCTTACATGGAGTATAAAAAAGTAACTCTAGCAGAGGCAGAAACAATTTTTACAAAACGTATGAATGGAGAGTCGCTTTCACAAGAAGAATTGATCAAGTATCGATCTTTTCTTCTAAAAGAACTAGGGAAAATGTACGCTCAAAAACAATGGGTGATGCAATTACATATTGGGGCTATGCGAAATAATAATACAAAAATGAAAAATCTTTTGGGCTCGGATACAGGGTTTGATTCAATAGGAGAAGCAAACATCGCACGAGGATTATCCCATCTTCTTGATGCGCTTGACCAAGAAGATGCGTTGCCAAGAGTCGTATTATTTAATTTAAATCCTAAAGACAATCCGGTATTGGCCTCCATGATGGGGAATTTCTATGAAGAAGGCGTTCCAGGAAAAGTTCAGTTTGGTACAGCTTGGTGGTTTAACGACCACATCGATGGAATAGAGAAACAAATGAAAGATTTAGCTAACGTCGGGTTACTTAGTCATTTTATCGGTATGTTGACAGATTCTCGCAGCTTTCTTTCCTATGAAAGACATGATTATTTCCGTCGAATCCTATGCAACCTAATCGGGAAATGGGTAGAACAAGGAAGGGTTCCAAACGATAATGTGCTTCTTCAAACACTGATTGAAAATATTTCCTATTACAATGCAGAGAAATACTTCTTACAGCGTTAATAGAGGAATGCTCTTTTTGCTTATTAAAGATATTGCAAGTATCAAAGGGGGTGATAGTGCTTAAGGGTTAAAATACACACTATTTCTGCTTCTTTATGAAAAGGTTTACAATACAGGGGTTATATATGGGAGAAAGAAGGGGATGGTTATATGGGATTACCAGTGGTTCCAGTTAAAAAGACAGCGGTCACCGCTTCTAAAAAGCTCACTTTTAAAGAAAAGTTGTCTTACGGTTTTGGTGATATTGGTAACGGGCTTATGTTTGATATGGGACAGTTATACCTTCTGAAATTTTATACAGATGTTTTAGGAATCTCCGCTTACTGGGGAGGCTTGGTGTTTTTAATTTCAAAAATTTTCGATGCATTTGCAGATACAAGTGTTGGTGCATTTGTAGATTCAAGAACAAATTTCTCAAAACGAGGAAAGTTCCGCCCGTTCATTTTATGGGGAACTGTTCCACTGGCATTAATGACGGTCATCTCATTCTTAGCTCCAGACTTTTCGGATAATGGGAAGATTGTGTGGGCGTTTATCACCTATATGGGGTTTGGTCTAGCTTATTCAATTGTTAATATCCCGTACGGATCATTATCTGCTGCCATGACGCAAGATCCAATTGATCGAGCATCTTTAGGTTCATTTAGAGCAATTGGTAGTCAAATGGCACTTCTTATTTCTGGAATGGCAGTTATTCCTATTGTAGTTCAGTTTGCTAATAAAGAAGTAGGATACATCGTTGCTATATCTGTAATGGTAATATTCGGAATATTATTTCATCTTATTTGCTATCACAATACAACAGAAAATGTTATTAGAGCACCAAAAAATGAAAAGGTACCGCTGTCTACGTTATTCAAGGCATTGGTTTCAAATCGACCTCTTATTGTATTGTGTTTAGCAGCTTTGTTCATGATTACTTCATCCAATATTCGCAATGCTGTTCAATTGTACTACTTAGAATACAATTTAAAGAATCCGGAACTTATGTCAATACTATCATTTTTAAGTATTGGGCTCGCTGTAGTTGGTTCAATGTTCATTCCAACAATGGTAAAAAGAATTGGTAAGAAAAATACCTTCATGCTTGGACTTATGGTTTGCATTGCTAGTGATGTATTAAATTTTGTATTGCCAACCAGTACGGCTACGTTTTTAACTATTTTCTCTTTAGGAAACTTTGGGTTATCGTTTGCACTTGGTCTACCTTGGGTAATGATAGCTGATTCTATTGATTATCATGAGTGGAATTCAGGAGAACGTACAGAAGGGATTGTTTATTCAACGTACAGTTTCTTTAGAAAGCTTGCACAGGCTCTCGCTGGTTTTATTCCAGGGGTAGCACTAGGGCTTATTGGATATGTTCCAAATATTCAACAGTCTGCAGATACACTGCTAGGTCTTAAAGGACTGTTATTTCTCGCTCCAGCAGCCCTCAATATTATTGGATTAATTATTCTATTTTTCTTCTATAATCTTACAGATAATTTATACAGTAAAATTGTAGCTGACTTAAAAGAAAGAAATAAAGATAATCAGCTTGACTTAAACTAAACCTAAGAGGAGACGTGATGAAAAAATTTCTTAATTATTTTTGTATGCGTTTTATTAAAGGCAGTAAATAGCTATTAGAGAGCATCTCTGATGTTAGCTTAATCTTATACTATTTGATCTATAATATACACACAGAGAAGGAGATATCAAATGAGCATTAAGGAGAACTATCAGTTTACTTTCATTAAAGAGAATAACAATATTCTTGACTTTAAATTACTAGATGGAAACACATATGCAAAAATTATGGTGCTTGAAAAAGACATCATTCGAATTTTATTTACAAATGGAGAAAAATTAAAACTTGATAAAACCTGGAGTGTGGCACCAGGACAAGCAGACGTTCCATTGGAGGGCCGTGATCGATTGGATACAAGCGGTTTTTCACTACCAAAATATGAATTTAGACAAGGTGATGATGAATTCATAGTAGAAACTTCACGCTTAAAGATTCAGGTGAAGTTAAATGGATTTAAGATCAGCTGGTTTTATCGTGAGAATTCTGAGTGGGAGAACTTTGCGAATGATCGACAAACTCAGGCATATAACTTTGATGGCTCACTTTGTCAGGACATAGTTCATTATTTAAAGCGCGATTTAAATGAACAATATTTCGGATTAGGTGAAAAAACGGGCTCAGTTGATAAGCATGGAAAGCGCTATCGGATGCAGACAATTGATGCGATGGGTTACGATGCAGAATATAGCGATCCCCTTTATAAACATATTCCATTTTATATTACACGACAGAAGAAAACTGGATTTTCATTTGGAATTTTCTACGACAATTTGTCCAGCTCTATTTTTGAATTAGGTACAGAGCTTGATAATTATCATGAGTTATACAGATATTATCAAGCTGAACATGGTGATTTAGATTACTATATCATCGCAGGTCCGAAAGTTAAAGATGTCACTCGCAAATTTTCGTGGTTAACTGGACAAACAATCTTTCCACCAAAATGGAGTTTAGGCTATTCTGGATCGACAATGAGTTACACTGATGCTCCGGATGCGCAAGTGCAGTTAAATAAATTCCTAAAGCTTTGTGAAGAACATGATATTTTATGTGATTCGTTCCAGTTGTCATCCGGATATACATCAATCGGCAATAAACGTTATGTGTTTAATTGGAACCGTTCAAAATTTCCGTCTCCTAAAGAGATGGTACAGAATTTTCATGATAAAGATGTACGATTGTGTGCAAATATTAAACCATGTTTATTAAAAGATCATCCTTTATTTAATGAGTTAAAAGAAAAAAAGATGTTTATAACAAACAGTAAGACAGAAGAACCTGAAATGGCACAATTTTGGGATGATATCGGCGCTTATTTAGACTTTACAAACAAAGATTCGTATGATTGGTGGAAAAGTCAAATAAAAGAAAAATTGTTGTATTATGGAGTTGATTCAACTTGGAACGACAATAATGAGTTTGAAATTTGGAGCAAAGACGCTATTTGCCAAGGTTTTGGCAAAAATAAAGAGTTTGAGCTAATTCGTGCGGTCCAGCCCCTCCTTATGATGAAAGCTTCTTATGAAGCACAGTTAGAATACAATCCTGAATTGCGCCCATATCTAATATCACGCTCTGGTTCTGCGGGAATGCATCGTTATGTGCAAACATGGACTGGTGATAATCGTACCAGTTGGAAAACATTGAAATTCAACATTAAGATGGGAATAGGGTTAAGCTTATCAGGTATTTACAATTTTGGCCATGATGTAGGAGGATTTTCGGGTCCTGCTCCTGAACCGGAGTTGTTTGTGAGATGGGTGCAAAATGGAATTGTTCATCCAAGGTTCACTATACATTCTTGGAATGATGACCAAACAGTTAATGAACCTTGGATGTATCCTGAAACACTGGAATCGATCAGCGCATTGATTAAATTTAGAACAAAGATCATTCCATATCTATATACTGCTCTGCACGAAGCCTATGATAACTATCAGCCTATCATTCGACCGACGTTTTACGATTTCGAACATGATGAAACTACCTTTGAAGAAAACGATGACTTTATGCTAGGTGAGTCACTCTTGGTTGCTTCTGTTGTCGAAAAGGGGAAGAGAGAACGGGAAGTTTATTTACCTAAGAATACTGATGGGTGGTATGACATTCATACGGGAAAATGGTATGAAGGAGGGCAAACAGTTGTAATTCCAGCGCCTTTATCTTATACGCCATTACTAGCCAAAGCAGGATCAATACTTCCAATTAATCAAGCAGAAGCCACTTTTGCAACTAAGAAAGAGGATGAAAGGGGATTTTTATTATTTCCTTCTAAAGGAAAAGGAAAGTCCTCTTACAAATTATATGAAGATGATGGTTTAACAAACAACTATTTGCATACATTTGCCTACATTAATGTTGAAATGGAAGCTGATGAAAGTGAGATTCAAGTGACAATTCATAAGAAAGGATCCTATAAATTGCCATATGATCAGGTCACATTCCACCTCCCAGAAAATGAACAGAGAAAATTAATCGTCAATGGAATAGAACAGGACAGTGATAAAGGCACTTTTAATTATAAATTAAACTAGATTTTCGCTGAATACTTTATCAAATAATCCAAAGTTTATCATCCTCTTATAACGATAATGATATTATATTTCGTTTTTTTATTTGGATGATTGCGTGCATCTTTTGAACTTTATCTTTTTGATTTTCCTACAGTAACCCAAATTGGCCCTTTATTTTGCTCTAGTCAGTATATATTCTTGCTTATTGAAGTGACTGGTCTACTGCGATTATTTTAATGGTTATTCACTTTTATGAAGTACATAAGAACCTAGAAATAGGAATCCTATCTAATGTTATGTATCATGAAATTAGATTGATGAACAATCAGCATTAAAAAGAGGTATCTCACTTGAATATCCACATGATAAGGTTCAAAAATAAAGAATGAAAATTAACTCCTAGCCTCTAGTATGCGCTGGGAGTTAATTTTATTTCCTAAAATTAACAGCGCGATCATAGGTTAATTCTTGTAGGTGTAAGTCAGAAGATTAAACCCAGTTATGAAGAAACATTCATTCTTTGTTCGTAAAAGTACACTTTTGCATACGGTTAAGTTTTATGTGTCACATTAGGAGTTATTTTGCACGATAAGTAAATATAAAAAAAGCGATTATATCTAACGGGGTAATCGATCTCCATTTGCATATTCCATATATCTATCCGAATGAACCTAACACTCAATGATTCTAAATGAGTGTTTTTTTGTACAGAAATCCACTGAATTATCTAAATTTTCCAAAATTACAATTGACCATAATGGGACAGCTGATTTAGAATTGATATGTATATAAAATTAAGTTTTGTATATAAAACAAAAAAGAAGGGAAATTTATGTCTCATGGACTTTTTTCATTTGAAGAATCTGATGAAAAGCATGTTGCTGTATGAAAAGAAAGAACTTTTAAGCTGGAATGGCAATAAATTCAAGAGAAGATTGAATCGACTTTTCATTGAAAAACAGTAACCTAGTAACGCTTAACAGTCTTTCAAAGTTAGTGAATTAAGCGTCAATAAAAAATGTTTGAGTTGGGGAGGTAAGTAATATGTTTAAGAAAAAATGGTTTGTTCTGCTTTGTTTGGTGTTTATAGTATCTGGATGCAGTTCAAGTGACGAAACTACTACAGAAAATAAGGGGAATTCAGGAGGGAAAGCGGTAAAGCTTACTTTTACAGAACCTGCACGGTTGTTGTCGGTTGCCCCATTGTACGTAGCCATTGAGCAAGGATATTTTGAAGAGGAAGGAATTGAAGCTGAAATTGTTTCTGGTGGTGGAGGAGCACAAGTAATCGCTTCTGTATTATCAGGTGAAGCTCAGTTTGCGGTCTCAGGTCCTCGAAGTATGTTTACTCCTCTTGACAAAGGTGAAGATTTATTGGCGATTCAATCTTTAAATTCAGCGTTAACCTATCAAATTACACTCTCTAAACAATATCAAAAGAAAAAGAATATTGCTAAAGACTCATCATTTGAAGATAGAGTTGCTTTTTTAAATGGCGCAACTATTGGTACAAACCTTGTTGGCGATTCCGGAGATGTATACACCCGATATTTAATGCAATTACATGGAGTGGATCCTAATACTCTAAAAACCGTCAAATTAGCAGGAGATGGATCGAAGATTGGCGGAATGCAAGAGGGGATTGTTGACGGGGGTATAGCATCACCACCGATGGGTTTACAAGTGGAAAGTAAAGATGTTGGTGAGATTGTAATCAATACAAGTGAAGAGCCAATGTATGGAAACATGGTCTGGGAAGCTGTTTTTGCAAAAAGGGAATACTTAGAAAAAAATAAGGAAACATCTTTGAAAGTGGTTCGAGCAATTGGCAAAGGTATGGAATTTACCCGTAATCATCCAAGAGAGGCTGCCGAATCAATCGTATCTTATTTTGATGGGATTGATGTTGATATTTTAGAGGAATCAATAATTGGCTTAAAGAACACTTTTAAAGGCTATGGCGAAATGAATCAAGAAGCTTGGGATAATGCTCAAGATCCATTAGTTGAATTTGGCAAAATGTCAGGCGTTTCTACTAAACAGGATACTACTGAAAATGTTATTTGGACAAATAGTTATATTGAAGAAGCTTTTAAAAAATAATGAAAATGGAAAGGAGATGATAGTTAAGATGGAAAACGCGCAATTGGAAGAAAATTTCAAATTGTCTACTCGTTTTTTGGATGTTACTTACGTAAACAATAAAACTGGTGCAGAAGTGATTGCCCTGCAGAATATTAACTTAAATATCAAAGATGGTGAATTTATATGTATTGTCGGGCCGAGCGGCTGTGGAAAAACAACTTTTTTAAATACTGTAGTTGGATTACTAAAGCCAAGTAAGGGAGAAATTCTATTAGATCAGCAAAAAATTGATGGACCCGGTAAAGATAGGGCAATGGTTTTCCAAAATCCGAGTCTTTTACCTTGGAGAACAGTTTTGGAAAATGTTCTCTATGGAGTTGAACTATTAAAGCAAGTAACAGCAGAGAAAAAGAAAGAGGCCAAAGAATTTATTGAAATGGTCGGTTTAAAAGGTTATGAAAATCATTATCCACATGAATTATCAGGGGGGATGCAGCAAAGGGTAAACTTGGCTCGAGCTTTAACGGTAAACCCGTCATTAATATTACTGGATGAACCATTTTCGGCATTAGACGCACAAACTAGGGAATTTATGCAAGGTGAGTTACTTAGAATCTGGGATGAGACAAAAAAGACAAGTCTTTTTATTACACACCAAATTGATGAAGCGGTATTTTTAGCTGATAGAATTTTTGTTTTTGGTGCAAGACCAGGACGTGTTGTGGAGGTTGTGGATGTTGATATTCCTAGACCAAGAGAGCTCCAAGTGAAGCGTAGCCCAGAATTTTTAGAGGTTGTGGACCATATATGGTCAATTATTGAACAGGAGTCTTCAAAACAAGGTTTCGATAATAAAGAAAAATAATAAAGTGAAAGGAGAATACTATGACTAAGGGTACTATCCAACTTACACAATCAAAACATAAGATAAAAAAGGCGAAGAAATTAAAAAAAGAAAAAAAGTCATTTTTTATCAGCGTTGCTTCTGTTTTAATATTCATGTTACTTTGGGAAGTGGCCTCTCAAAATGAATGGATAAATCCATTGTTTATTAGCTCACCAATTGAAATTGCTCAAGCGGCAGTTTTAATGGTCCAAGAAATTTCTTTTTGGGAAAATATGAAAGTAAGTGGTTACGAATTTGTTGCAGGCTTCGTTTTAGCAATACTTATTGGAATTCCAATTGGTGTGTTGTCTGGCTGGAATGCTAACTTTAATGCAGTAGTTAATCCTTTTATTTCAGGATTATATGTAACTCCTAAAGTTGCCCTTTTACCCGTTATTATCATTGCATTCGGAATAGGGCCAGCATCAAAAATTGTTATAGTATTTTTGATGGCCTTCTTTCCCATAGTGATGAGCGCTCAAAAAGCCATGTTAACATTAGATCAAAACTTAATAAAAGCAGCAAGAACATTTAATGCAAGTGAATTTCAAATCTTTAAAACAATTGCTTTGCCTTCGACGGTACCATTCCTTTTAAACGGTGTTCGTTTAGGTATTGGTCAAGGATTAATTGCTGTTGTTGTAGGTGAATTATTCGCTTCGACAGCTGGTATCGGATATCAATTGACAAGCAATGGTCAAAATCTACAAACAGATCGTATGTTTGTTGGAGTGTTAGTAATTACCATCACTGGAATCATTCTTACTTCATTATTAGGCATTATTGAAAGACGCTTTTCATCTTGGAAACCAGAAAATAAATAATTAATTAATTAATTTAAACGTTTTTTAGCAGTATTGCTGCACAAAACTGTTACAGTGTAAAAGCCTCAAGACAATATTTCAAGTAAGCTTAAATGTGGACAAGGTAATTGTAAACGAGTTTGTAGACAAAAGGGGTTCCATCTGCAAAGTTGATTGGAACGGAAGGTACGAGACTCCTGCGGGAAAAGCGCGTCCAAGGAGACCCCACAGGCGCCAAGAGCGCCGAGGAGGCTCCCGGACCGCCCGCGGAAAGCGAGTGCCCTACGTTACAATCAACGTTCATATTTTACACTCCCTCAAAAAAATGTAGGCAATTTTAATATCGAGTTTGTCTACAGTCTGAACAAAAGGTGCTTCCTATACGAAGCACCTTTTGTTTAGCATGCTTTTCAAACCTAATCCATCTTTAAATGAAGATTTCCAATCCAATCCCATATGGAATAGAATTTCTTCAGCGATGATTACAGCCCAGAGTGAACACAAATTCCTTTTCTTACTATGCCACTTCACAGCGAGATAGGAATTTTATTGAAGTTCTTACGTATCCATGATACCTTCAGGTTATAGTGAATGGTATGGGAGGAATTGGTTATGAACACTAAAGCATTTTTATTGGCATCCATTACAGTTATTATTTGGGGATCTACATTCGCTGCTATTCGTGCAGGCTTACATGGCGGGTATTCAGCTGGCCATTTGGTACTTGTGCGTTATCTTATTGCATCAGGGATTTTTGTCCTATATGCTCTATGGCCTGGCGTGAAATTTCGACTCCCGAAAAAGGAGGATTTGTTGAGAATATCGATCCTTGCATTTATTGGTATTAGTATGTACCATATCGGGGTGACATTCGGGGAACTTACCGTTTCGGCGGGAACCGCTGGAATGCTGATTGGTTCAGCACCCGTTTTCATTGCGATCATTGCTGCTATCGTTTTAAAAGAACGCCTCGGCTTATTCGGATGGATTGGTTTAGGAATAGGATTCACAGGGATCACCTTAATTACACTGGGTACTGCAGGCCCTTCGCTAACTATTTCTGAAGGAGCCTTTTTAGTGCTGATGTCTGCTGTTGCTTCTGCGGTGTTTTTTGTTTTCCAAAAGCCGTTGTTTAGCCGTTATAATCCCATTGAATTGACAGCTTATTTCACATGGATCGGTACAATACCCTTTTTTATATTTTTTCCTGGGCTATTTCAAGAAATGCAACACGCTACAATGGAAGGACATTTATCAGCGATTTTTGTTGGTATTTTCCCTGCGGCCATCGGTTATGTTACATGGGCAGTCGCACTCTCGTTAGGAAAAGCCAGCTCCGTATCCAGTCTGTTATACATTGAACCTGTAATTGCCATTTTCATCGCATGGGTTTGGCTGCAGGAGGTACCCAGTACTCTTTCGGTCATTGGTGGTGTGATTGCGATATTAGGGGTCCTTGTCGTTAATGGGTTCGGAAAGTACAAATCAGTGATGAAAAAAGCAGCATGAAAACGTTTTCCGAACTCGGGATAGCGGGAGTTGGAGATGTAATGATGGATATAAAGGATGAAATGTTTTAAAGAAAAGTGGGGAGGTAAAATTGGTAAAACGAAAATTCATGGATGCAGATATGAAAGAAGCAATCGAAAAGCTGCTTGAAATTGTTAATCATCAAATAGCTACACGCTGGGTTGCAGACTGTGCTTGGTTTAACAAAGATTGTTTAAAATCCTAGTAAAGTAGTTGGAAATGACATCGGATCCTAAAGATTCATGGGAGGCAATCACTTGGAAATTGAACAAAGACTGTACGAAATGGTCATTGACTTAATAAAGGAAAGATACCCTGAAGGATGGGGCGGTGCAGCGGCAGTATGGTTAGAAGATGGTACGGCTTTAACCAGCGTAGCTCCTGATATAATAAACGATTCAACAAATCTTTGTATGGAAACAGGAGCCATATTAGAGGCTCATAAATTGAATAAGAAAATTACTCATTCAATATGTGTAGTTCGTGATGATGAGAAGTCAGAATTTAAAGTGCTTTCTCCCTGTGGAATATGTCAAGAAAGGCTTTTTTACTGGGGTCCGTCAGTTAAAGTAGCAGTAAGTTTACCAAGACACGACCTAACGTTCAAAACATTAGCAGAAGTGCAACCGTATAATTGGACTGCAGCTTATGATGAATATAAGGAAAAATGGACTGATAAATAAATTCAAGAAAGTACAATGTCGGTTGAGTCTTTGATAGGGTGCGAGCTAATTTAGAAAAGAGTAGAAAAGAGTAGAAAAGAGTAAGATATTTCAGGTCTTAAAAGATATACAGATTAAGCTAATGAAAAAGAGATAATAACATCTAAATTTAAAGATAACTGGTTTTGGAAAAAACAAAATGATGATTAGAGCATGACGGTTTGAAAAATTCAACATTATATTTGGCTCAAAAATAAGGGAATCCCCCCAGGTTGAAAGATCGTTAATTATACCTGGGGAATTGGATTTTTTCGTCTTTTAAATTACTTAAAATTAAATCTATTTTTAAAGTCCCAATCTAATTTAAATGAATTATTTTCACCTGTTAAAAATTTATAATCGACGTAGGATTTTTCTTTTTTAGACATTTCATCGACAAATGGGGAATAGGTACGGAAAAAAAGTTTGTTCTTCTTTTCATCAAATTCTACTAGTCTTAGCCAGCCATTTCCCCCTCGATAATTTGTTTGGTAATTGACTAGCATTTGAATGACATCATTTCCTGCTGTGTTTTGTTTTACACGATGTGCTATCCCGAAATAATGTCCATTTACAGTCATGAACACTTGATTGTGGTTCTTTACAAGTTCATCCCAAATCAGTTTGCCATTAGATGACTCGACGGCATTGGTTTTATCATCCTTAACCTTTGGAAAAATAATATCATGTGAGACGAGGATGGTCGGTTTATCTTTATGCTGATTCAGAACCTGTTTTGACCATTCCAAGTCCTTATGCAGATTTTTCATATCCACTATTAAGACTAAGTATTCATAACTCCCTGCCTTAGCTATTGCATATGAGCTATACCCAGAGTGAGACGACCCCTTATAGTATTTTTTATTCATAAAACGCTGCGGCCCATAATGTGTTAAGAAAGGATCTCCGTCAGCATAGTCATGATTCCCTGCAGCCATCATATATGGAACTTGATTTTTATCCAGATGGGAAATGGCTCCGAGGGAAATCTGCCATTGTTTTTCTGAATCACTATCGACAATGTCCCCAACAAATGTATTCATAACGATATTGTTCTTCTTTGTGTTATTGGAAATCCAGTTCATTTGGCTTTTGAAAATCTCTGGGTTTTGGCTTGAATATTTCTGGGTGTCTGGAATGAAAAGGAAATTGTAATTCTTTTTATTCGTTAGAAAGGGTAAAGCCTTGTTTGATCCTTCGAATGGTTCATCATCACGAGCATCCTGCACAAGCCATTCTTTTTCAGTCAAAGCCTTATTAGCAATTCTTATTTCCTGGATATTCCCTTTGAATAGTGCACTAAACTTATTTCCCCATTCAGTTGCTCCGATGTTCCAGCCTTTACCTTTAACTGCTGCAATACCTATTACTTTTTCTGATTTTCCGTAATCACTAACGCCATTCAAAGTTAAAGTCGTCGTGTTACCGTCATTAACAACCGCCAAATGGTACCATTCATCAGCATTTAATGATCGAGACCAATTGCTTACATTGTAATTTAAATTAGATGGATGGCTTGTCCATTGGATTTTTTGATCACTGGATACAGTTAAAGCAGAAAGGATTTTCTTCTCACCTTCCAATTTATTAAGATCGGCAGCCTGTCCTTGTCTAGAAAAAAGCCCCATGACACTCTTGGAATCACTTGGCAACTTAAAAATCGCTTCGATGGTAAAACCCTTATCGAATTTCTCCGAATTGATGGGTGAACCCTTTTTGGTTTCGAAATATCTCCCTGAAGGGGCGTTTTCGTAATTAGCGAACGCCAAGCTATCCACTTTTTCGAGATCATGATAATCTTCTTCAGACCATTGAATCATATTTTTTAATTCAGTCGAGGCAGGATCACCTATCGTCACTAACTCTAAATCATTTCCATGTTTGCTCGTATCTTCTATAATTAAATTACCTTTATCGATTGAACCGCTTTTAACATGTTGTTTTGTGAATTTCCAATTTGCCACGATACTGCTTCGATTATTTTCAGCAACGGAATCAGCCGACTTGGCAATACCAGGAACAATCATACATAAGAGTGAGAGACCTATTAATGCTTTTTTCATTCTCATAAAACATTCACCCCATTAATTTTGATTAAGCGATATACATTTCTTCTTTATACTACCTGGATAATTTGTAGCGAACTAAGCCTAGGTAGATCCCGTATAAGCTGCAATATGGTATAGTTTGCTTATCTTTTTGATAACTTATTAAGGATGAGTAAAAAAGACTTATTCCTACAAAACCCATTAGGAAATAAGTCCTAATGGATTCGATTTGACTTTTTGAAGGTTCGCTCTAATCAAGGATTACTAGGTAATTGAAAATAGGATCAATATGAAGATTCATTATAAAATTGAACTTCTGACAGCCGGAAGGTAGACAAGCGATGTGCTACTATAAGGACAGTGATTCATCAAGATAACGAGGTGAAAGAAATGGTAAGAAGGAGATAGGTAGCCTCCTGAAATAGATGTGGTTTTAATCTTAGGAGGCTATCTTGATTTATAGGAGATGTATGAATAATGAAACAAAACAAATATGATGATACAAATTTCTTTTCTGCGTATGAGCAAATGCCACGATCAATCAAAGGACTTGAAGCTGCGGGAGAATGGCATGTATTAAAAGAACTAATGCCAAATCTGCGCAATAAGAGTGTACTTGATTTGGGCTGCGGTTTCGGATGGCATTGCCGATTTGCCCGTGAGCAACAAGCTAGTTCCGTGATTGGTGTGGATATTTCGGACAATATGCTTCAAAGAGCTCGTGAAAAAACGGATGACCGTTTCATTTCGTATATTAAGATGCCAATTGAAGACATCGATTTTTCCGACTCTGAATTTGATGTGGTCATAAGTTCGTTGGCTTTTCATTACATTGAGTCGTATGAGGCAATCTGCAAGAAGGTCTATTATTGTCTAAAGCCTGGAGGCACTTTTGTTTTCTCGGTTGAACATCCAATCTTTACTTCTCGAAACGAGCAAGCATGGTATGTAGATAAACAAGGAAATCATCTGCATTGGCCAGTTGACAACTATCAATCCGAAGGTGTACGTGAAACAACCTTTTTAACTGAAAACGTTGTAAAGTATCATCGTACGATTTCAACTTATATAAATGACTTGATTGGTGCTGGTTTCAGCATTAGTGCAGTAAAGGAACCGATGCCTTCTGATGAAATGCTAAGAAGTGTTCCTGAAATGAAAGATGAAAATCGAAGGCCGATGTTTCTAATGATTTCAGCAGTGAAGTAAATGGATTCTTTAAATGATTGAAACAAGTAAGGCGTTTCTACGAAAGTAGGGACGCCTTTTAGTTATTACATTTATTCTCTAAGCAATAAAGCGTTGATTACCGGTGTTAATTAGGTAATGATTAAAACAGTAAAATATGGAAAAAAGGACTTTGGAGGAGGGAAATAGGATGGGGAATGTATTTCCGCTTATTGAAACACGACGATTGATTTTAAGGGAAGTAACGATTGAAGACGCGGGTGATATGTTTAAATATCTATCTGATACGGATGTAGTGAAGCCAATGGGGTTAGATCCATGCCAAACAGTAAATGACGTATGGGATGAAATTAAGTGGTACGAATCTATATTCAAAGAAGGTACGGGAATTAGATGGGGAATTACATTAAAAGATTCCGGTAAGGTCATAGGAAGCTGCGGTTTTCTGAATATGGTCTCGAAACATCATCGAGCTGAAATTGGATATGAATTAAGTAAAGATCATTGGCGAAAAGGCATTGCTAGTGAGGCATTGGAAGCCGTTGTTATGTATGGTTATCGTCACTTTCAACTAGAAAGGATTGAAGCTTTAATTGAACCTGCTAATAGCCCATCCCAAAAACTAGTCGAAAAACAAGGCTTTAGAAGAGAAGGTTTGCTTAGGCATTATGAATATACTTGTGGCAAATTCGATGATTTATATATGTATTCACTCATAAAAGAAGATCTTAACGGCATCATGCATTGTGAAGACCGCTAACTAAGTGCGCGGTCACATTTTGTCGACAAAGTGGGTTTCGGAATGCATTCATCCCGAAACCCTTTCACGATTTTACGGAGGGAATGATTACCACTTTTTTTAAGGGGATTTTAGCGGTCTCAGGCTGAAGACAAACTCAATGGAAAGCGAGTTTGACTTCAGTTTAAAAAACGTTCCGGTTATTTTCAGAAATCAGCTCCCTTTCGGCCGACTGTATGCCAAGCCACCTAACCGCAGGCGTCTTTGGTGTCTGCCAGTTACTCTCCAGGAGTGTCGTAAATTTCTTCAATCTAATAAGTGTTTCATAAAACAGTAAAAATCCATAATGGAAACTAGTCTTAAACATGGTTCGGGATGAACAGCCTAATGTAAAAAAATTCTAGTTGATTGGAATGGAAGGTACGAGACTCCTGCGGGAAAAGCGCGTCCAAGGGAGACCCCACAGGCGCAAAGAGCGCCGAGGAGGCTCCCGGACCGCCCGCGGAAAGCGAGTGCCTGGAATGGAAATCAACGTTCAAATTTACAAACCCTCAAAAAAGTAAAAGCGGTCTTTTTTATAGCTGAAAATTCATAAATTTCAGTCTCCCTATTTGCTGGTATAATCTCTTTCAACCTTACAAATTCGGGTTGAGTATGACGAGTACCAATCTTTCATGCCTTTTTCTTGTGCCTTTTTGTGAGCAGCATTTTCTTTCCAAAGCTTTATGGCATCCAGGGACTTCCAATAGGATACGGTAATTCCTAACCCGTTTTGATCTCTTACACTTTCGACTCCTAAATATCCATCTTGTTGAGCGGCAAGTTCATCCATGAAATCAGCGGTTGAATTGTAACTTGTGTCATCCGTATCGCTTCTTTCAGAAGTGAAAATACAAGCGTAATAGGGCGGTTCAGGGGTATTTGCAAAAAACATGAAATGATGCCTCCTTCTAACTTAATATTCAAAATAATAACACATCCGGAAGAACATGGGGAGGGTCTGTCTCCTGTTAAAGCTGATTGTAATATGAAAAGCCATTCCCGGAAAGTAACCATTTTCAGACAGTCAATGAAGGTGATGGTGGGCGTGGCTTTCAGCCAAGAAACTAGCACAAGACAGAATGTTCACTAATCTGCAGGTCATAGGAAGAAGGGATTTTTTTCTGATTCACGAATATATTAATTTGAAGGTTTTACAAAAAAAGGAGATGGTTTTCTTGTGCGGGATTCGTCAGTAAACATATAGAAAGGGATGCATTTTTACCGAAACATCGCGATATTCTTTTGGGAAATGCATTAAAAGATTTATCGGCAGATCCAGATGTTTTGGCTATTTACCTAGCCGGTTCACTAGCAAAAGGAAACTATGATAATTACTCTGATATCGATTTGCACACCATTGTTATACCAGAACGGAAAGCAGGTTTTTTAAAGGAAAAAAGGAATAGAGCCAATAACTGGGGATATGTTTCATTTCACGAAGACTACAATCCTTCATCACCGTACGTTGTCTCTCATTATGAGTCCTTTGTGAAAGTGGATAGCTGGTATCACTCACCTGAGGAAATGGTACCTTCCATTTGGTTAAAAGAGGTTGAAGTCCTTTATGATCCCCTAAATATTATGAGCCATGTTATTAAGGAATCAGCTAAGCAAGTGTATAAACCCTCACCGGATGAAGTTGACCATTGGAGAGGAAAGCTGCTTGCATTTGTCCACGAAACCTACCGAGCTATTATGAGGGAAGAAATATTTCATGCACTATCCAATCTTGATAGGATACGATGGTTGATTGTGTCTGGTTGGTATATGGAAATGGAAGAACACGTAGATGGACCCTATGGAGTATGGACGAAAATCGAAGGTGAAAGAAGTAAATTAGATGAAAAGCAATTATCCCTTTTGGAAGGTTGGGATTGTGGCCGTAATACAAATGAAATCATGAAAACGTTAAGAGATATGATCCCAGAATTCCTTAGACTTAATAAATACCTTTGCACACAAGTGGGTGTCGAAGCAAATGAAGACCATATCAAACGAATAATGGATATGGCTATCTGATACTTTTGCTAAAGGTTAAGGGACATCGTACATTTGGAGCTCAGGAAATAACATTAGTGTAATCACTTTTGGAGGGATGACTAAGTGGCAGAATTGGTATATCATGTAGCCGTTTCACTGGACAATTTCATTGCCGATCAAGCAATGTTGGAAGGGGATATCAATCATTCTTTTTTCTTATTTGAAGGAGATCATGTCCCAGACTTTTTATCTGATATCCAGCATTATGAAGCGGTGTTGATGGGAAGTAAAACATATGAATTTGGATTTCAATTCGGAGCTAAACCGGGTGAACCAGGCTATAAGGGTTTGAAACATTATATATTCTCGAGCTCCCTTCAGTTTGAATCGAATGAGGAGGTAGAACTTATCAAAGGAAACGCCTTGGCGTTTATTGAAAACCTCAAGCAGCAAGCTGACGGAAAGCTATGGCTTTGCGGAGGCGGAGAACTGGCTGGAACGTTATTAAAACATAAACTCATTGATCAATTGGTGTTGAAAGTGAATCCAGTCATAATCGGTGAAGGCATCCCTCTTTTCGGCAGCGTTAAGCCGAGTCTAAAATTAGATTTAGTTGAAATGAAACAATATCCAAACGGAGTGATTAAACCCACATATAATATTATTTATACTTAGGCATATGGGTAAAACTTCATCTCCCAATTCAGGGGTGTTTTACTGCAGTAGTGGGGGGCGTTGGAGCAGCCCCTTTTTTAATGCAACAAATCTTCATTCGGAGGGGATATTTAGCATCTCAAGGGCTTTTCTTAATAAAAGTTCCATAAAGATTACACTTTTCAGATAGTTTGCCGTGTGCAACATAGTTATCTATCACTTACTTATATAAAACGATACAAAAAGGTTGCTATAGACCCACCCATTTTTAAGTTGATATTATATTCATGTACTTAATTGTGGGGGGAAGTTGAATGGAAGAACAGAAGTATAATGACCTCAAATTAGGCGAACGTGGTGCAATCATTAGTATAATTGCTTATATTTGTCTATCTATCATGAAACTGGCTATAGGATACATAAGCGACTCAGCCGCTTTAAAAGCGGATGGTTTGAACAATACCACTGATATTATCGCATCGATTGCTGTATTGATCGGTTTAAGGCTAGCTCAAAGACCCCCGGATAAAGATCATGGTTATGGTCATTGGAAAAGTGAAACGATTGCTTCAATGGTAGCTTCATTTATTATGTTTGCCGTTGGTGTACAAGTTTTAATAGATGCAGTTGCTTCCATGCTTAAAGGTGGAAAGGAATCACCTGACATTATTGCAGGGTATGTAGGCGTTTTATCTGCAATAGTCATGTATTTTGTATACCGATATAATAAAAAACTTGCTCTCAAAATTAATAGTAAAGCCGTTATGGCAGCTTCAAAAGATAATATTTCCGATGCTTGGGTAAGTATCGGAACAGCTATAGGGATTTTCGGCTCCCAATTAGACATGCCTTGGCTGGATTCCCTGACTGCAATCATTGTTGGATTATTAATATGCAAAACAGCTTGGGATATATTCAGTCAAGCCTCTCATGAACTTTCTGACGGATTCGATGAAAATAAAATTCATCTTTATAAGGATGTAATTACAAATGTGGATGGGGTCAAGGGGATAAAAGAAATTAAAGGGAGAAATTACGGGAATAATGAAGTGATTGATGTTGTCATCCTTGTCAATTCTACGTTAGATATTAAAGAAGCTCATGATATAGCGACCCATGTAGAAAAAGTGATGATGAAAGATCATGGAGTTTACGATGTTCATGTCCATGTAGAGCCCAATTAACATGAACTTTAAGGAAAACGGGCATCAATCAAGCTTTACAAACATATGATACTATGCAATCATTAATTCATTACATTGGAAGGAAAAGGTACCTCATACAATGAAGCAGTAATCTTATCTAATAAACAGTAAATCTAAATCTATTTCACTGGGTGTAAACGGTTAGGATGTTCAATGGAAGTACGCTTGTTAGCTCTCCTGATATTGGTGAGTAAAGTGAGCACTTTTTCATTTGAACAAGATTCTTTTTAGATACCTTGTGAGATTTTAATGATTATGTTTAGAGATGGGATTCGTCTGTTCATTTATAGGTACTAATTCATATACAAATACTTTTTCCGTTATCGAAATCGGAGAGGTATATTTGGTTTATGTATATGAATTTAGTAACAGGCGATCCCTCTCTAGAAAAATAGAGGGGGATTTTTCATGTTATTTTTAAAAGCTAATGATTTAAAGAAAAACTACGGGAACCGTGAAGTTATTTCCGTTGATTCACTTCATCTATACAGTCATGATCGTATTGGCTTGGTTGGTAAAAATGGAGAAGGTAAAACGACCCTGCTTTCTATTTTGGCAGGCGTTAAGGAACCTGATTCCGGTTATATAGAGAGCTATGGGACAGTCAGTTACATCCCACAGATAGAAGAAACTGAACTAGAATTAAGCGGGGAGTTAACGAGTATATGGAAACTGCCCAATGAGAATCAAGAAATGGTAAGTGGCGGCGAACGTACTCGAAGAAAAATTGCCGCCGCGTTGACTTCCAATGCGGATGTATTGATCGCGGATGAACCTACCAGCCATTTAGATGTATTCGGAATTGAACAATTGGAAAAGGATTTAAAGTCATTTAATGGCGCTATATTGCTTACTTCACATGATAAATCATTTTTAAATCATCTGTGTACGACAATATGGGAAGTTGAGAAAGGCAAGGTTACTGTATATGAAGGGAATTACGAAGCATATACCTCACAAAAGCAAGCAAAAACAGAAAAGGAAAATAAGGAATATGAAGAGTATACTCGTGAAAAGAATAGGTTGAAACAGGCTGCACAAAACCTCCAAGCCAAATCTGATTCAATCAGGAAAGCCCCTAAACGAATGGGCAATTCAGAAGCAAGGCTCCATAAACGCAGCTCTGGAAAACAGAAGGCGAAATTGAACCGTTCTGCTGAAGCGATTGAAACTCGAATCGATAAGTTAGCAAAAAAAGAAAAACCTAAGGAAGATACCCCCATCATCTTTGATATTTCAGAATTTCCATCTCTGCACAGCAAAAGGGTCATTCGATTTAATGGCTGTTCCCTGAGCGTCGGATCTAGAATGTTGAAACAACATATTTATGGAGATGTACCCCTAGCATGCAGACTCGCCATCAATGGTCAAAATGGTTCAGGAAAAACCACATTGCTGAAAAAGATAGTGGAAAGACATGCAGATTTATATGTCGCGAAGCCAGCAAAGGTAGGTTTTTTTGCACAACAACAAGAAAATTTGAATGAAAGTAAAACGGTACTTGAAAATGTTTTGGAGGATAGTCCCTACAATCAAGCCTTTATTCGCACAGTATTATCACGATTAGCTTTTAAAGGAAATGACGTTCACAAACAAGTAACAGTCTTAAGCGGTGGGGAAAGAGTCAGGGCTTCACTAGCAAAAGTTTTTTTGGGAAACTATAATGTACTGGTTTTGGATGAACCAACAAACTACTTGGATATTCATACTAAAGAGGCTTTAACCGAAGTGTTAAAAGCATATCCAGGAACCATCATTTTTGTGACTCATGATCGTTCATTGATTCAATCACTTGCAACACATGCACTTTCATTTGAAGATGAAACTCCGAGAGTAAGGGCTGTAAATCAAGAATCAACAAATTTGAATACTGGCAAGGAAGGTCATCAAGATAAACAGGCTGAATTTCTTATGATTGAAGTGCAAATCATCGAGACACTTGGAAAACTGTCCAGCGTTATGAATGAAGAGGAAAAAGAGGAATTGGATAGGGAATTCCTACAACTCTTGAAAAAGAAAAAGGAGCTTGAAGGTTAAATGCAATCCATTAAAAGGCCCTTCTCATTCGAGAAGGGCCTTTTAATGGATAAAAAGCTATAGTAAGTAAAGAATTTGGTTCCTCAAAACATGAAGGTGAAAAAACAGTTAAGGAATGTTAAAATTAACCAGACACTTTAAGGAGGTACTTATTTTGATTGGAATTCGAATTGAAAAAATAAATGAAAATTTGATCATTAAATGGCAGTTTTCCAAGGTGACAATTCCCTTCTCGGACATCTTAGCAATAACTAATGATGATACGTACGGGGGAGAAGGGAAGAGTGCGATTAGAATCGGTTCTCCGTATCCTGCCACGGACAGAATCATGATCAAAACAACTGAAGAGAAATATATATTGTTCACTTCGAATGCCGTGTCGCTTAAGAACAGATTAACATCATTTATTAATGAAAGTACGACGATCTCGTTCTGTTACTATTAAGTAAACGATAGATTTATAGTTTACACTAAAGCTTAAAAGCTGTTAAATAAGGAAGATATAATTAGTAGACAGATTTAAAAGTGTATACGATATATTAAAAGGGTGGGGCATCTATTGGCAAATAGTCTGCACCATTATGGCATTCGGGTAGAGGTTGCAAAAGATAATAATGATTTAAGGTACATGATTACAGAAAAAGGGATACCGATTCAAGATGCTTGTCTTAGGAATCCCGATCACTAGGCAAGGTGTGTGAAGCAGATGGAAATTAACGATACTGATAAAAATCTTAGAGATATTAATGCAAAATGGTCGAACTTCGTATTCGGATATAGGAAAAGAACTAAATCTATCACGCAATGTTGCACGTGATCGTGTGCAGCAACTAATGGAAAAGGGTGTTATTGAAAAAATCAGCGCTGTTGTCAACGCTGAAGCTGTAGGTAAAAAAGTATCGGCCTTTTTTGAAGTGGATTGCGAACCTGCAGACTTAGTGAAAGTTGCAGAAAAACTAGCTAAAAATCCAAGTGTTGCAAGCTGTTACCAAATGACAGGACCTAGTACTTTACATATGCACGTTTTAGTTGAGGACTTTTCTTCCTTGGAATTCTTTATCAATAATGAACTATACGGGATAGAAGGTATTTCTCGAGTGGAAAGTCATATTTTACTACGTCGTTTCAAAAGCAGATCAGGATTAAAACTATAATAAACTCCTCTTATAATCGGGGAGTTTATTTTTTTTAAGTGATTTTATTGAAAATTAAAAACTTTTGTAAAAATATGTTTTGTTTTTCCGGAAAATAGTATATAGTTATTTTGAAATCGTGCAATTGTTAATGAAAAATTGCATTTTAATTAACAAACGTTAGAAAAAACATTTTTTTCGTTCGTTTTGTTATTTTTTACTTGGTAATGAGTGATATTACGTTTAAAGGGAGGGGTATTATAATGGCTTTACAGTTAGATCCACATTATTCACCTTACACATCACAACGAAATGTAGTATATGCCAGGAATGGAATGGTCGCTACGTCTCAGCCTTTAGCTGCACAAGCAGGGTTAGATATTTTGAAAAAAGGCGGTAATGCGATTGATGCAGCCATTGCAACAGCTGCTTGTTTGACAGTAGTAGAGCCTACCTCAAACGGAATTGGGGGGGACGCTTTTGCGCTTGTTTGGACTAAAGGACAATTACACGGACTAAATGCAAGCGGTCCAGCACCTATGAATATCTCTATAGAGAAGGTAAAAGAAAATGGACACGAAAGTATGCCAAAGTACGGCTGGCTGCCGGTAACTGTACCAGGTGCTCCGGCAGCTTGGGTAGAATTATCAAAACGTTTTGGCAGACTACCGCTTTTAGAAGTTATGAAGCCAGCAATTGAATATGCTGCAAACGGCTTTCCTATTTCACCTACGCTAGGCCGCTTTTGGAAAAAGGCATTTGAACAATATAAACAGGAATGTACAGGAGCAGAGTTCGAAGCTTGGTTTGAGACCTTTGCTCCTAAGGAACGAGCACCTGAAGTCGGAGAAATATGGTCGTCTCTTGACCACGCTGACACTCTAGAAGAAATCGCAAGAACAAACGGAGAAAGCTTTTACAAAGGGGCACTTGCAGAAAAAATTGCAGCAGCTTCTGCAACTTACGGGGGCTATTTAACAAAAGATGATTTAGGAAACTTTAAACCAGAGTGGGTTGATCCCATTAAAGTAAACTATCGCGGCTATGATGTTTGGGAAATCCCACCAAATGGACAAGGTATCGTAGCTCTTATGGCACTAAACATACTAAAAGGATTTGATTTTACAGCAAAAGAAGAAACAAATACATACCACAAACAAATCGAAGCAATGAAACTTGCTTATACTTGCGGAAAGCAATACATTACAGACCCTAAGCATATGGGTGTAACTGCAGAAGAGCTATTAAGTACTTCGTATGGCCAGCAGCGTCAAGCACAGATTGGAAGTGAAGCATGCATGCCAGCTCCAGGTGTACCGCCACGTGGAGGAACAGTGTACCTTGCAACAGCAGACGGAGAGGGCAACATGGTATCTTTTATCCAAAGTAATTACATGGGCTTCGGTTCTGCGGTTGTAGTACCCGGAACAGGAATTGCCTTACAAAACCGAGGACATGATTTCAGCCTTGATCCTACTCATTATAACTGCCTTAAGGGCGGTAAGAAAACATACCATACGATTATTCCAGGATTTTTAACGAAGGATAATCAACCTGTTGGACCATTCGGTGTAATGGGAGGATATATGCAGCCGCAAGGGCATGTTCAAGTCATTATGAATACAATAGATTTTCACTTACATCCTCAAGCTGCTTTAGATGCACCAAGATGGCAGTGGAAGAATGAAAAAACAGTTGAAGTAGAAAAAACATTCCCATCCCACATTGCAGAAGAATTAGTACGAAAAGGCCATGATATTAAAGTGGCGGTAGACTCAGGTTCGTTTGGACGGGGTCAAATTATATGGCGAAATCCTGAAACAGGTGTACTGATTGGTGGCACAGAATCAAGGACAGATGGGGCAATTGCCAGTTGGTAATCCACAGTAAAGGATTAATTTCAATAAACAACTAGACATTTTTGACGCGTTTTTCGCAGCAGCATGCTTGGATATAGTGGGGGACCTACAACGATTCCTCTCGTTCAAGAAGAGGTAGTAGAGCGTTTAAATAGATGACAATGAGGAATTTGGCGAAGTGTTAGGGATTGAATATACGTTACCTGGTCCAATCGCAACAAAGATGGAAATCTACATCGGATTTCAAGAAGGTGGATACTTTGGCTCATTCCTGGCAGCAGTATTTGCAACAGTTGCTCCGTCTCTCATACACATGCTAACTCTAATGGTTCTTCTGTATAAATTTGGAACTTATCCGCAAGTTAAACTCATGACGCTTATGTTAAACCGACAATTGCGGTGCTTCTTGGAATGATGGCATTTCAATCATTCTATTAATCTTACTTTCAAATAGGAATAGGCAGTTATTTATTAAAGAAAAAAAGTGAAAGTACACCCTGGATTAGTAGTATTTGCTTCACTCATATACGGTGCTATCAATTTGTAGTGTAATCTGTAGAGTCTCTATTTATAGGCTCTACAGATTACACAATAGGGTATGTTCTTAAACCCTACTACTAAAATCACAGATGAGTATTACACTTTATATTCATAATTCTCAAAAATTAAAGCGCTTTCATTTTTAAATTATGATAAAAAATCCAGCCGTATTGATCTTAATTAAAATTAATAAAGTCTATTGTGCTTCCTTATCTAAGTTGTCTCATGTATTGAACCAATATCATTTTATTATCAAAAAAGGATGTGTTTACTGTTATGAAATTAAAATGGGTTGTTATAGCTTTTTTGTCTGTTCTTTACTTGATTAACTTTACAGATAAGGCGATTATCGGGTACGCAGCTATTCCTATTATGGAAGATTTGGATCTAAACTATGGTCAATGGGGTATAGTTGGAAGCAGCTTCTTTTGGTTCTTTTCAATAATGTCTATAGTTGGAGCTGCATTGTCAGATCGAATTGGAACGGGTAAAATGCTCGTTTTCATGGCTATTGGTTTGTCAATAGTACAGTTTGGAGCATTGACAATTTATGGGTTGCCAATGCTAGTTATGTGTCGTGTCCTTCTAGGTGCTATTGAAGGACCGTTTCATGCAACTGCTATTAGCCATATAAGCAAACATTTTGTTCCTGAACAGCGAGGCCTTGCGATTTCCATTATGAATACAGGAAGCATGCTCGCTAAATTTATGGTCCCTATTCTTATTTACATGATTGGAATTTATGGTTGGCGAATGGTAATGGTTTTTTTAGGAGTATTAAGCCTGGTTTGGGCAGTTCTGTGGCTATTAACTTTTAAAGGGAAAGATGAGAGAAATATAGTGAAAAGTGAATCTACCATAGTTTCCGAAAAAGTAAAATGGTCAGAGATATATCCACTTTTTCTATCTTCAACTTTTATCTTTACTTGCCTTGCTCTATTCATGGCTTACTGGATTCTCACATGGTCGTTTATATGGATGCCGACCTATCTTGTTAAAATTGTGCATTTAACACAAACACAGATGGGCTATGCAGTTATGTTCATAGGTCTTGGTTCTGCTATTGGTGGTATACTTATCTCATTTATCTCAGATCGGTTACTTAAAAAGACAAAAAATCTTCGAAAATCCCGTGTGCTTGTTGCTGGACCATCTCTAATATTAGCAGCTGTATGTTTTTACTCTACAACATTAATCCAAAATGAATTTGGAGCAATTATTGCCTTATTTTTGGGAATGGCGTTTGTAAATGGTATGTTCCCACTTGCACCCCAGATTGTGAATCACTTACTTCCTGAACGAAGAGGATTAATGTCGGGTGTTTTGCTAGGGCTTGCAAACTTGTCAGGAATTATTGGCCCAGCTGTAACAGGTTTTGTTGTCCAATCTGCAGGCGATAACATTAAGACCGGATTTAATTACTCTGTTATAATGACTGCCACTTTATTATTAATTGCCAGTCTTATTTTCAGCATTTTTACTAAACCTGATAAACCCGTTAAAAATATATCATCATCTTCTAAAGTTGTAAATTTATAGAAAATTAAAAGAAAAGCTAACAACCGACCTTTCCGAAAACCGTCTGGTAACGGCGGTTCAATTAAGTTAAATCCAGAATAGAATATCTTTCATAGAGGCTTTAGTGCCCTTGATGATTCCAATAGGAATTATCGAGGTTTTTTGTGTAGGGTTCTGGTGCAAAACCTTCAAAATAAGTGCAATTAATCTATAAATCTGAACATACTGATACTAATCTAAAAGAGATGTGGATCAAATATGGCAATGAAAATTTGTTTAATGAAAGCATTATCAGCCTGAAAATATATTCATCTGACTGTTAGATTTCCGATTTGGGTGGAACGGACAGAGACAAAAATGTTGGGGTATCCCCTCAAGAGGTAAGGCCCAGTATAACTCTTTCGCAAAGTCTATCGTTTAGCTTGCAAATCGTAGACAAACACTTGCCAACAGAGAGGACGAATAAATAGAGGGATTTGGGTCATTAAAGCACCTGTTTTTTTGTAGTAAATCCACGGGGAAAAGAGACAATTTTATACGTATAGTAAGATCAATGATGTGCAGAGTACTAGTAGTGAAGGTTTGAACTAGGACACAAATAGGAATGCCAATTTTGATAAGCATTCCTATTCATTTAGATTTCGCTACTGTTGCTCTCGTTTTCCGGTTTCTTTATAATGGCATATGCAAGGTATCCTATTAAGCCCATGAACAATCCGGTGCCGCCTACAATATAAATCATTGTAAACACTTTTCCGAAGTTTGTCTGCGGTTCAAAACTCGGGTGCCCAACCGTGCTAAGAGTGACAACACAGAAGTAAAGGGATTCAATCACAGTTAAACCTTCCTGCTTAACATAGAAGATGGTGCCGGAAAATAACATAACCATGACCAATACGAAAAGAACTTGGAAGTTCTTCAATTTAAAAGCGGACCAAAGCGCTTTTAAGAAACGTTTCAAGGTGAGGATAAATGAAATCATTGGTAATCGCTTGTCCTTTCGGTTTCATTACTAGTAGTAAATGTTATTCGTCTTGATTAGTTAATCATTCTACTATACAGGAAGACAGTTCAGATTTACAAAAAAACGTTTTCATTTTGGTCTGGTTTGAACAAAGTTACTCAATTTTATTATTGTCTAATAAGTTTCAGGAATTGGGAATGAATGATAGGGGATAAAGTAAGAAGGGAGCCGATCATGAAACCACGTATTACTGTCATTACATTAGGTGTGGATGACTTGGAAAAATCACTGGAATTCTATCGGGATGGCCTGGGGTTTCAAACAGAAGGGATAGTGGGCAAAGAATTTGAGCATGGCGCCGTTGCCTTTTTCGATCTACAAGCAGGCCTTAAGCTTGCCATATGGGGTCGAGAGGATATAGCACATGAGGCCAAGGTCTCTTTGTCCCCGGCAAGTCCTACTGAATTTACCATTGGTCACAATGTAGGTAGCAAGGAAGATGTCGATATCGTATTGGAACAAGCAAGAAAAGCTGGCGCGATTATAACCGATCCGGCACATGACACTTTCTGGGGAGGATACTCTGCACACTTTCAAGACCCGGATGGGCACCTATGGGAAGTAGTTTGGAATCCACAGTGGGACATCAACGAATAATGTATTGAGTGTTGTTGGAAGCACCATCTCCAGATCAAGGGGATTAATGCAGAAAGCAAACAGGTTAATAAAATGAAACAAGCACTTTACCTAGAGGTTAAGTGCTTGCTTTTTATTAATGAATTCCCTACTTTTTGCAATCATTTCTTTATTCTTTTCAATCGCTTCGTTATTACTGTATTTCACCTGCGCATTAACGGTATCGTTATCTTCCATGTATTCAAGCAGCAAGTCTACAGCCTTGTCCATCAATCTTTCGATGGGGATATTTCTTTCTTCAACCAGATTAGTAAGTCTATTGAAAATCTAGTTTTGCCTATTTTGTCATAGTCATTAATTGCTGAATCACTTTTTCACGTAAGTCTTCATCCAACGGGGCTATATTGAAAAGTTCTGAGTAATAAAGACCATCAATTGCCAATCGAATAATGGTTGCTGTTATCGGATCAATATTATCCTGTTCCACTTTCTTTTGAACATATTGATAACTTTGTGAAATTCTCTCAGATAAATCGGGATTTAACATGGAGGCAGCAATTATTCCAATATTCAATTCGGCGTTATGTTCCAAATCCCATTTGGAAACTTCGATTAATGCACGACACCATTTACCTTTTTCAATAGGGTCTACGTTCTCTGCCTGCTCATTAAACCGTATATTGAATTTTTCGAAAATATATTCCGCTAAACCGATCATCAAAGCTTCCTTACTTGGGAAGTGATATAATAATCCACCTTTGCTGACTCCTGCTTGTTTTGCCACAGAGTCTAAAGTTAATGAATTAAAATCATTTTGGAGAATGAATTCTGTTGCAGATTTTAAGATATGTTGACGCTTGATACTGGCTTTTGATTCCATATGGTTCGCTCCTTATAAAACAACTGACCAGACGGTCTTTTATTTATTATACCTTTAGATGTTTTTTCATCAAATTGGTTCCATAAATAATAGCGTGTAAAAAGCTGGGGAAATCATTGAATAACGTACACTCACGCATTTTAAGAACATTTTAGAGAAGTAGGGCGGTAATTTCCAATAGGAATAGTCTTAAGAGTATAAAAAGTTCCATTGTTAAAGGGAATCCACGAAAGGTTTCGCATAAGAAATAATATTTTTATATTCTTCCATAACAATTTCATAAGGTTTTGAAACCGATAATAAACACGTGAAAATTCGTTCAAAACCATAGCTAAAGAAAATAGGGGATGAGAAAGGGGTACCGGTAGATACTATCAATCCAATGCATTATGGATCATGTAACGGCAAGGAAGTATTACGTACGGCTCTCCAATTGATTTCAAAATAACAATATTATGGGGTGTTAATATGACGAAAACGAAAGAGGATCTATCTCAATTATCATTTCAATTGATTCTCCATAGCGGGAATGCCCGCAGTTGTGCAATGGAAGCCATCGCATTGCAAAAACAAGGTAAATCAAGCGATGCCCAAGATAAATTAAAGGAAGCGGAACATGAGTTTGTCGCTGCACATAAAATCCAAACCGCATTGATCCAACAAGAAGTGAATGGTGAGGAATTCGAAATTCCAATGCTCTTAATCCATGCTCAAGATCACTTGATGACATCCATGACAACAAAAGATTTAGCGATAGAAATCGTGGAATTACACGAGAAAATACAAAGGGACTAACTAAGTGATTTGATATTTCATGCTGGAAAGGGGAAGGAGGTTGCTACGGCAGCCTTTTTCTTATGGATCAAACGTGGGAATCTGCACTCTTAAAGTGGCGATTAATAAATGTGGAATTAAAGGGTCACTCAAGATTAGAATTCTGCTGAATTTTAAATTATACTAAGGTTCATGGCAGTAGCGAAAGATACTGGCACAAAAATAAAAACAAGAACACAGGAAAGCCATAACAAACAACTAATTAACTAGCCGATCATGATATAAAAGGGGAGAAAAAAACATGCAAAGAGTCAATCTAACTGAAGATCTTAGTCTTTCGCGCATTGTTCACGGTATGTGGAGATTGGCTGATTGGAAACTTTCCAACGAGGAAATCCTATCTCTTATTGAACATGGAATGGATCGGGGGGTCACTACATACGATCACGCTGATATATATGGTAGCTATACTTGTGAGGGGATTTTTGGGAACGCACTTTCATTAAAGCCATCTTTACGCGATAAAATGGAGATTGTCACAAAATGTGGCATAGTCATCCGATCAGAAAACCGTCCTTCTCATAAAAGTCACCATTACAACACCGATAAAACTCACATTATAAAGTCTGTTGAACAATCTCTTATAAATCTTAAAACGGATTATATTGATTTATTACTTATCCATCGTCCGGATCCCCTAATGGACCCGCCGGAAACGGCTGAAGCATTTAATCAATTAAAAGAATCAGGAAAGGTCCGAAACTTTGGAGTATCGAACTTCAAAAAAACGCAATGGGATATGCTTCAATCTTACCTTGAATTTCCTCTTGTGACGAATCAACTTGAAATTTCTGCATACAATCTTGAAAACTTCGAAGACGGAACCATTAACTTATGTCAGGAAATGAGAGTGGCTCCTATGGCATGGTCACCGCTTGCAGGAGGAAGCATCTTTGAGGAATCGAATGAAAAGGCTGTCCGCTTAAGAAAAACGTTAGAAATCGTAAAAGAAGAAATCGGGGCCAATGGAATAGATGAAGTGATGTATGCATGGCTGTTGAGACATCCTGCAAAAATCATGCCGATCGTTGGATCAGGTAAGAAAGAACGATTGGACAGCGCCATTGATTCACTAAACCTAAGCATGGAAAAAGAACAATGGTTTAACATCTTAACCAGCTCGATGGGACATGATATCCCGTAATAAACAGACCTTTGAACAAAAAGAATGGGACTTCCAAGAGGGAGTCTTTTCTTTTTGCGTAAAAAATCATTGGGAATCAACTCAGTTGACCATTTTTTTGACCGAATGTCCCAAGTGATAAAGACTAAAAATGTTCTACTGAAATATTATTAAACGAAAACTTCCTCTGAAAAATCATTGTAAGTAATTAAATAAAATGTGTTTGTAACTGTACGAACTCCAAGATAAAAGGTTATGTCTACTCTACGAGTCATTCAATTTCTCCATTCGTTTAAAATCTGCGGATAAGAAAGTTTTATTGAGTAAAATTAATAGTGAGAATAAATATACCTATTAAAATGATATTTTTTTAATGTATATTCAAATATATAGATATTTATACCTAGTAATCTTTTGGCCTATTCCTATTTTTTATGGGTCGAATTATACTTTTCCTAATCCTATTTGAGGAAATTTGTAGAAATATAGGAGGATGCTAATGAAAAAAAGTATGTACAAGGAATTTTTCCATATTACAAGTTTTTGAGACTGAAGCAACCATATCTTCAACTGGATAAGTACTTCCACATATGTTGATGATTCATTTGGTAGTAGTCAATCACCAATGACTGGTACATTGGAGCTGCCAATCAGGGTGTTGTTGTTCAATTTCTTCAAGATGAAACGCTAACCACAAAATTTATTATTCGAACGACCATCCGCCTACCGCCTATTTCCACTTTAAAATCACATTCCATTCAGGATGAACCCCATAAAAGCTGCATAAGTAGGTATCTAAAATCCAATTGTTCTCCAGGCCAGGTCTTCTATTCCAAGTCGCAAAACCAGAAACGGAAGAAGATTCATCGTTCTAGAGATAGGAAACATTGGGAAAAGGAGATAGCGAGGCTGAAGAAACGTTTAAAATGAGGAGGTGAGGAACAACATGGAAGATATTAAATTAGAGCAAATAAAAAAAAAACTGTCTCTATTATCACAACCAAAAGAACCGGTTGTAACAGCCGTTGATTTACATGATATTTATGAAAGTAGTAACAACTTGGGGAAATTAATGGATGATATAGAATCTATAGAATATAAACAGGGAATGATAAACAAATTAATCGAAATAGAGATTGAACTAGACCACATCAATTGGCACTATAAAAGCTTGAAAAAGGACTTGAAAAGGTTATACAAGCTTAACTAATTATAACTATAAATTTTAATATCATTAGTTGGTTGACCAGGTCAGTAGATTTAACATTGATAACTGTTATTTAGTTCTTACCATCTAGCAGCAACAGTTTGATTTTTTCAACACAGACGTTTACTTTAGTTTATTAGACGGTACACCAATAGAACTGCTTAAGGTGCTACGGGCCCGAAAAAGGGTCCTGCTATACAAATAGAAGGAAAGAAATGATGAAGAAGCTGAGGAAACTTGTCGATGAGTATGCTGAAATAATGGAAAACCATTTTACATTTTGACATATAACAAATGCCCGGGATTAGGAACATAGTTGGGGCGATTTTTTCAGGTTAAAACTTGTGCCTTAAGTTTATAGGAGGTTATCCCATGAATACTGAGCAAAAAATAAACAAAATAAAAGAACTACAAAATAATGTTGAACTGGATTCAATTTTGAAAATTGCTTTCTTTTTAGAAGATGATGATCTGGCTGTTAAATTAACGGCAATAGAAGCATTGGGGGAATTGCCCAATAGCGAAAGTATTAAGTCGATTCTAATTAAATTAACAAAAAATTCCGATGAAGAAATTCGTTATTATGCTCTGGAATCACTTAAGGGATATGCTGGAGAAGATGTTTTCGAAGCAATAGTGAGAAATTTAAATGATAGTGATGAATTGGTTCGTATTTCAGCGGTAGAAGCCATAGGTGATCTAAACGATATAAAAGGACTTGATCACCTTTACAAAGCATTAACAGACAAGGATGAAATTGTGAGGGGTTATGCAGCAGAAGGGATTGGTAAGATTGGAAAAGCGGAATCTATAACTATCTTAGAAAAATTCATTACATCCGAAACAAACAGTTTGTCAAAACTAGGTTTTTTTGTGGGATTATACCTTTTAGGTGAAAAAAAATATTTAAAATTAATTCTAGCTTTACTTAAAGACCCCTCTTATAGAGTAAGGTGTGCTGTTGCCAATAGCGTTGTGGATTTATTAGATCAAGAGAATGCAAATCTAATAAAAAAAAGTTTACTATCCGCTTTAAAGAACGAACAGACAGATGCAGCACGTTCTTCATTACAAGGAGCTCTTGAAGAATTAAACTCATAATTGAGCAGCGTTAGAAATGACCTGTCTATATAATTTGACGAAGCAGAGGGACAGAAATGTAACTTAGTAGAAAAATAGTAACTTCTCTACCTCAATTAAATGTAATATCTTAAGAAGAGGAAAAAAATGAATAGGTGATTCAATTGTTTAATATAATGTTTGGTACAATATTAACAATCATGACTACAGTTACGATCATTAGAAATAAAATGTATATATGGTTCATAACTTTTATACCAGTGGCGTGTTTAATAATCCTCTCCCTTACAGATATTCTAGACTTCATCCCCAATTTGGCTGTAAGTATTTCTTTTTATATAATTTTTATCCTGACTATCATTTTTTGTGGTTTTTATAGCGCAAAAAAAAGATAATAAATGAAAAACGGAGGGTTCCTCTGTTTGAAAGAGGATAGCTGTACGTGGGATTGTTCATTTTCTACGTTTGTAAGAGGTCACCTTTACAAACGTTTTTTCTTTTTGATGATTCCATTATTAAAGTTCCCTCGAACTTCCTGTCTTGTTTAAAAGCTAAATACGCTGAAGACTCTGGACAACTATTGAATTCGCATATATCTTAAGGGTTTTCATATGCGGACAAAACCCTGTCAATCTTGTTGAACAGACGGAACCCTGAACTTTTGTCAGCAAGCTGGCGTGGCTCCTATGGCATGGTCACCTCTTGCAGGAGGAAGCATCTTTGAGGAATCGAATGAAAAGGCCGTCCGATTAAGAAAAACGTTAGAAATCGTAAAAGAAGAAATCGGTGCTAACGGAATAGATGAAGTGATGTATGCATGGCTGTTGAGACATCCTGCAAAAATCGTTCCTATCGTTGGATCCGGTAAGAAAGAACGTCTGGACAGTGCCATTGATTCACTAAACCTTAGCATGGAAAAAGAACAATGGTTTAACATTTTAACCAGCTCGATGGGACATGATATCCCGTAATAATCTATACATTTGTACAAGAATCCTTTGCTAGATCAATGGGGACTTCCGTAAGGAGATCCCCATTCTTAAACTGCAACAAACAACTGGGAATCATCTCTCCATCTCTCCATTTATATTGGGAATCGTTTATACCAATCTTCTAATGACATCTCCCCAAAACTTTCTTCAAAGTCCAACCTTAATGGAGCAATCAATTCAAGGACATTTCCATCTGGGTCCTCAAAATAAACGGCAGCATTAGCTTGAGGGTTATTATCGAGAACTAAAGGCTGCTGTCCTTCAGTAAAATTAAAGAATGGGCGAATGTCAATTCCTCTATCTTTCAGCCAATCCTTCGCAGATGGCATGTCACCTAAATCAATTTGTAAAGCCACATGACGGATGGAAGGATGATAGGGGATTTCCACTTGGTCCGTTTTCCAAAGACCAAGCCAACTTTTCCCTTTCTCAAGCCAGAAGAAAACGACCCTCTCGCTTCGATAGGCAAGCTCTAATTCAAGTTTGTGGTAAAAATCAATCGACCTTTGCAAATCTGATACTGGTAAATGTGCTTCATAGAGACCTTTGATCATCTTGAACTCCCTTCAGAACAAATGTTTTGTTGGTGAATTAGAAATGAATACTTTATATGTGGAAGCTAAAAGTCGGTAATCCGAAAAAGCAACCCGATAATTCCGCAGAAATGTAATACACCATGCTAAGTGAAATAAGCATGCCAATGAAAAAGCTACTACATTTACTTTTCTGACTAAAGTAAACTAAAAGGGTGGCAGAAATGGTCCCAATTATCATGATCAAACGGAAAAGAAGGATAGGGTTGTAAGGAGGAAATGACAAAGTCATTAATACTTCCTTATTTCTCCTGATTCTCCATTCCTTATTCATAATATACTAAAAAATACAAATATGGGCGATGTTAGTTTATCGTAAGTGACATTACCATTTTCATAAGTTCTTGGGGAACGTGATGGACTACCACTTGCAAGCATGATTTTGGTGAATGTTTTTTAGCTACTAATAAGATTCTAGCGTTATAATAAAAATAATATTTCATTTTAGAGGTGAAACAACATGAAAATCGGTGTTATAGGCTCAAAGTATTTTTTGGAATCCTTATCTGTCCACTTTCCCATGTTTCCTGAGGTTCAATTCATTTCCTTTCAATATGATATGCCGGAAGAAACCAGTCTATTAATTGAAAATGCGGGCAAACAAACCGATTTAATACTGTTTTCAGGTTCCATCCCTTTTTATTATGGATACGAACAAGTTAAACGGAATTTAATAGAAGCTATCTATGTCCCTTTTGATGAATTGACTGTTGCGCTTTCGTTGTTATCGATTTCTCATAGGGAACAGGTTACTATAAATGAAATCTCAATCGATTTACCGGACAAAAACCGGTTAATGAAGGTATTGGAAGAATCAGAAATCGCAGAAAAACCCCTTTATGTGAAGGATTATCCTTGGATATACAAGAGGGAAGAAGATACCCAGATCCTAAACATAGCAGAATTTGTTCAATTCCACAGAAATATGCATAAGGAAGGAAAAACTCATTTCGCACTAACGAGCATTCATGCTGTTTATCAGGAGCTTCAAAGGCTATCAATTCCTTGTAGATATATGGTTCAGCCCAAACATACTTTAATGGACAGTCTCACAAAAGGTATTTCCTTGTTGAAGCTAAAGAAAACGGAAGAATCCCAGATTGCTGTCATTTCCATTCAAGATTATCAACAAAATCTTAAAGAAAGTGATCTATTTTTAAATTTTTTACAGAAAGTGAGTAAGAGATTACAGGCTCGTGTTTCTCTTGAATACTTAAATCCACATTTGATTTATACTACACGCGGAGCACTGCAGGCGTTTGAATCAGAAATTTATGATGAAATCATCGGACAAATGGAACAAGAGTTTCAAACTTTCTTCCAAATTGGCATTGGATATGGATATACGATTCAAGAGGCGGAAAAACATTCGGCACAAGCATTATTTTTTACCAATAAATTTCTAAAGAGAAAAACGGTAGCTTGCTTAGTTGATGAAGATCAAAAACTTCAGGGACCATTATTTGAAGGAAATCAACAGGTGGAATTGAAAAATGAAGATGAATCCATTCAAAAACTAGCCAGGGAACTAAAAATGAGTGCGAAAAATATAAAAATGATTCATCAGTTCATTTCGATAAATCATTTTCGGGCTTTTTCTGCAGCAGAGCTGGAGGAATACATGAGCTGTACCAGAAGATCGGCAGAAAGATTCGTTAAAAGACTCACTGAAGGAGGCTGTCTCAACAAAATTGGAGAGGAACACCCATATGGGCAAGGAAGACCTCGGAATTTATATGTACCTGCGGAAAAATTCAAGAAAATTACTGAAAATTAAATTTTCAGACTTTACAGAAAAAGTAGATTGGTATATATTGTTTTTATTAACGACATATAGCGACAGTGAAAGGGGAGGATAGTTTTGTTTATTGAACGTTGTGAAATTCATGCCATTCATTTGCCATTAAAAGAGCCATTTGTCATTTCCTATGAAACATACAAGCATATGCCCTCTATTATCGTAAAATTAATAGCCGATAACGGGATGGTGGGATATGGGGAGGCAGTGCCTGATGAACATGTGACTGGGGAAACGTTTTATGCGACATTCGAAGTACTGAAGCATGTCCTGTTACCGGTTGTAAAACAGGAAAATCCTTTTAATTTAGAAAAGATACACGATATCATGAACTCTGCCATCATTGGAAATCCCTCCGCAAAAGCGGCCATTGATATAGCTTGCTATGACTTGATGGGTAAATATACCAAATTACCGATTTATGATTTATTAGGTGGGAAATTCCATGAATCCCTCTCTTTCGCTAAGGTTTTAAGTATTGACGAACCTGGGATTATGGCTGAAAAAGCACAGGAAGCAGTCGCCCAAGGTTATAGTTCATTAAAACTTAAGGTCGGTTGGGATATTGACTCAGATGTGGAACGGATTGCTGCGGTTCGACAAAAAGTCGGGAAGAAGGTTCCAATTCGGGTCGATGCCAATCAAGGATGGGGAACTTATGCCAATGCACTTCCAGCAGTGAAGGCTCTGGAACCATTTAACCTTTCATGGTTGGAACAGCCGATTAGAATAGGGGACATTGACGGTCTTGCAAAGCTTAAGGAAAAAACGAACATACCACTTATGGCTGATGAAAGCATCCATCACGGAACCCATTTACAAGAAATCATTAAAAAGAATGCCGTAGATATAATCAATATTAAACTAATGAAATGCGGCGGAATCTATCAGGCTATCCAATTGGCAAAAACAGCAGAATTTGCAGGAATCAGCTGCCAAATCGGTTCAATGGTAGAATCATCAATCGGGTCCGCAGCAGGGTATCATACAGCCATTTCACGAAAAAACATTACCAGTACTGAATTGACGGGTCCGCTGCTATTCAGTCTCGATATTGGAAATCTTGATTATGAAATTCCATACGTCCATCTAACAAAGGAACCTGGGCTTGGAATCATAATTAACGAGGAAATTCTTGAGCAATTAACCATAAAAAAAGAACAGGTTTAAATATAATTCGTACATGATGAGGTGAATGGATGGAAACCGAAAAAAATAGTGTACCGGTCAAGAAAAAGGCAAGGTTAAAAGTACCGCATACATACACGCTTATCTTTATCATAATCATCTTGGCAGGGCTAGCCTCATATGTAATTCCGGCCGGTGAATTTGACCGGGTTGAAGATAAAGAATCGGGTAGAATGCTTGTAGTCGACGGAAGCTATCATGCTATTGAACAAGATCCTGTGAGCTTTTTTGACCTTTCCACCTCCATTCCATTGGGATTGGAAAAGGGAGCTCAAATTATTTTTTACATTTTTCTTGTAAGTGGTGCATTCGGGATCATACGCACTACTGGGGCCATTGAAGCGGGGGTCTACAAAGGGGTCCGATCACTTGAGGGGAGGGAGAAGCTTTTAATTCCGTTGAGTATGCTGCTTTTTTCAATTGGCGGTTTTAGCATGGGGATGGCAGAAGAGACCATCATCTTTGTACCGATTGGTATCGCCATAGCAAGGGCGATAGGCTTTGATGCAGTTACTGGAACGGCCATGATTACACTTGGGGCAGCCAGCGGGTTTTTCGGAGGCATGCTCAATCCCTTTACGGTAGGGGTGGCACAATCACTGGCTGAAGTACCTTTATTCTCTGGAATCGGTTTTCGCTTTGCTGTCTATATTTTTGTACTGGCATTTGCCATTTGGTATGTTAGCCGTTATGCAAATAAGGTAAAGCTTAATCCTGAAAAAAGCGTAATCTACGATATTGAACAAAAAGAAAAACGCACGGTTGGTTTGGTCGATTTCCCTGAATTGACGGCGCGTCACAAGCTAGTCTTCATAGCGATGATCTTTGGGCTGGCTTTTAACATTTATGGCGTGTTTAAATGGGGTTGGTTTTTAACCGAGCTCACCGCTTCATTTTTGATTATGGGTATCGTTAGCGGGCTTGTCGGCGGTTTACAGCTTGGGAAAATATTCGATTCATTTATCGAGGGAGCCAAAGCGGTAACATTTGGGGCATTGATCGTCGGCTTTGCAAGGGCTATAACAGTAGTGCTGGAAGAAGGGAAAATCATAGATTCATTGGTCTTCATGGCGGCGTCCGGGATAAGTCATTTACCGCAAACGTTGAATGTCGTAGGCATGTTCTTCACCCAAGCAATCCTGAACTTATTCATTTCTTCGGGTAGCGGACAAGCTGCGGCAACAATGCCGATCATGGTTCCCATTACGGATATATTGGGTTTGGAAAGACAGCTTGCCGTACTTGCCTTCCAATATGGGGATTCGGTTACGAATTCCATCATCCCAACGTCATCAGCGTTAATGGGATATTTGGCCATCGCTGGGATTCCCTATGAGCGATGGGTGAAATTCATTTGGAAATTAATTCTCGGGTGGACTTTGATTGCTTGCATCGCATTAATTGCAGCAGTGGCCCTCGGTATCTCCTGAGAGAATAAGGAGTGGTTTGATGAAGGAATTATTGAATGAAATTAAACCTCAAGTTTTGGAGATTTTCCACCATCTTCATGAGAATCCTGAAGTAAGCTGGAATGAATATCAGACTACAGCTTATATTTCAGAGATTCTCATGAAAAACGATCTTGAGGTGACAAGTTTTGGGGATATGCCTGGGATCGTGGGCAATTGGTATCCAAAGGAAGGGCGAAATAAGTTAACGGTCGGATTGCGGGCTGATATGGATGCTCTCCTTCAGGAGGTCGACGGGACAATACGTGCCAACCACTCATGTGGGCACGATGCTCACATGACGATTGTATTGGGTGTCTTGCTGTTATTAAGAAAAATGAAGTCCAATCTTCCTGGTACGTTGAAGTTTATTTTTCAGCCTGCCGAGGAAGTTGGTGAAGGTGCTTTAAAGATGATTGAAAAACAGGTATTGGATGATATTGATTTTCTCTATGGTCTTCATTTGCGCCCCATTCAGGAAATTAAGTATGGACAAGCTGCTTCAGGAATCATTCACGGGTCAGCTGATACAGTGTTCGGTGAGATTCACGGATTTGACGGGCATGGTGCCAGACCCCATTTGACTTTAAATGCCATTGAAGTGATCACTGACATCGTTGAACAGCTTAAAGGAATACGGCTAAACCCGCAATTATCCTATTCAGTAAAAATGACACAGGTTTCTGCAGGAGGGGAAAATGCGAATATTATACCTGGGTCCTCCAAGTTCAGTCTTGACTTACGCGCTCAAACGAATGAAGCGATGGATGAATTGATCGAGAAGGTGGACGATGTCTTGACGAAAATGTCGGTCTTCCATCAATGTCAAATTAGCTTCGAGCACAAAGAAAGAGTTTATGCCGCATGCATTGACCAAGAAGCGGAACGATTTATGGAGAAGGCAATCGAAAAAACCTTAGGGGCTAAAGGGGTCGTTAAGCCCATCATTACCCCCGGCGGGGAGGATTTTCATTTTTATACAAAGGAAAGACCTGCAATCAAAGCCACGATGCTTGGAGTGGGCTGCGATTTAAAGCCAGGGTTACACCATCCCAACATGGCATTTAATCAGGAAGCCATTTTCACAGGTATTGAAATATTAACGAGGGCAGTCATTGAAACCTTTTCTAAATATAACAATAAAGAAGGTATCATTTAACCGGTCTTCGTAAAGATGATGAATATTTCTTTGGGACCAGACCTATTAGTTGAAAGAATCTTTTATTGTTCATGTAAATGGAAAACAAGCGAAGGTCACCAAAGGATTGGTGACCTTCGCTTATTAATTGTTTGTTCTGTCAGAGAAGTTTTCCCCTATTTTATCCAATTGATTATATTGCAAAAAATCTTCCATGATCTGCTCAGATTCCATTATTACTTTTTTTATGAATCACCTAGCTCCATTATTGTCCTCGCCCCTTCAACTGCACGAATGATATCCAAGTAGGAAGTTTCCATTTTATCCTTGTTTAGACGCTATCCCCCTTGAACACCTGAGGCTGGATCGATCAGGCCATGTTTCGCTAACTTCGTTAGAACTTTCGACAAGTAGGTCGAAGAACCCCCCCGTTTATTGTATATTTCATTAAAACCACCTATTCCATCATAAAAAGTCTGTATGAACCATTATTACTGTTTTAACAAAACGGCCGTCAAGTCAGGTCGAGCTATTAGATTGACTCCTGTAATCATTGAAGCTATTATAGAGTCACAATATCTGTAATTGATTCGTCCATCTTCTATAGATAAAGTTAGCCTTTGATGTCTTTAATGATATAGGTTAATTTGGTTATCACTATTGAACCAATTTGAGATGAACATCATTTTTTGGATTGGTAAAGGCTTAGATTTTTTCCTATTTCAGTAAGGGGGAATGAATATGATGGTATTCGATTGTGTAGTTCTAGGAGCCGGCCCTGCTGGTTTAAATGCTAGTTTAGTTTTAGGTAGGGCGCGCAGGAAAGTAGCTTTGTTTGATAACGGAACGAACAGGAATCGAGTCACGACTGAATCTCATGGTTTTATAACCCGCGATGGTATTAAACCCGCAGAGTTTAAAAGAATTGCATTGAATGAACTGAAAAGCTATCCATCTATTCAATATTTCGAAGAAACGGTAACACAAATTTCGAGAGAAGCGGTTAACGATATATTTAGAATACTGACAGTGGATGAAAAAGTGTACTTTGCAGAAAAGTTAATAATTGCAACAGGTGTTCATGAAGAATTTCCTTCCGTACCAGATATAAAAAGTTTTTATGGGAAAAGTATTTATAGTTGCCCATATTGCGATGGATGGGAATTAAGAGATCAACCTCTAATTATAATTACAGAGAATGAAGATGCTGCACATCATATGGCAAAACTCGTTTACAATTGGTCAGAAAATTTAGTGGTGGCAACGAATGGGAATGAAATGTCTAAAATGAAAAAGGATGAACTGCAACAAAGGAACATCACTATCGTGACAGAGCCTATAACAAAACTGCATGGCAAAGAAGGGTACTTACAAATGGTTGAATTTGCTTCAGGTCTTAAAGTGGAAAGGACTGGGGGATTTATTGTGCCATCATTTTATCGACCTCATCAATTTGCTGAAATACTGGGTTGTGAACTGCAAGAAAATGGAGCTATCGTAACGGATGATACCGGTCGTACCTCTCAAAAAAATATTTATACCGCAGGGGAGTCTTCTCAAGCAGGTCCATCTTCATTAACCCTTGCTGCCGCAGAGGGTAGTAAGTCTGCATTTGCTGTAAACGCAGATATCACCAATGAAAGATTCTAGAGCATACCAGGAATATGGATAAAGTATAGTAATAGTTTTTAAAATTGAAGCTGTCGATGCGGCAGCTTTTTTATGTTGAGTTGAAGTGGGGTTTTTCTTCGTTTTAACAGATGAAGAATCCAAGGATAATAAAGAGTATTCCATGAATTTTTTTAGTGATGAAAGGATATTGTTCAAAGAACCAAACGGAAATATGGAGAGGTACAGAAATGAGGCATTTATCAAAAGAAAAACATTCAAAATTTTTATGTTTGAACTTTAGGATGAATCTACTCTGTAAATGATGCTCTCAACAGGTCCTTCTCTTTTTTCCTAGATTCACATTGCGGGACATATGTCCTTTCCTGAATTCTCTTTCTGTTATTTAATGATGGAGAGATTGAAGGGGGGAAGACACAGTGAAAGGGATTTTCTTTTCATTTTTTGGCGGAGCCTTTCTAACGTTGCAAGGTGTAGCCAATTCCCGGATTAGCCGGGACCTTAGCACGTGGCAAGTCGCAACAATCACCCAGTTCACTGGTTTCATCATTGCCGGGTTGATTTTAATTCTGATACGTAAAGGGGATGCGCTTGAATTCAAAAAAGTCAAACCATTGTATTTGTCAGGTGGCACTTTTGCTGCGGTGATTATTTTCAGCAATATTACTGCTTATAAACAAATTGGTGTAACATTTTCGGTATCAGCTCTATTATTAGCTCAGCTAAGTTTTAGCTTTATCATTGATAGCAAGGGTTGGTTTGGGGTAACGAAACAGAAGATGCAACTGCCACAGTTCATTGGGCTTGGCTTGATGATGGCAGGCATCATTTTATTAGCAGTATAATTGTAAGGATATAAGAAATAGGCAGGAAGTGAATCTTAACAGATGAAAGAAATAATGGATACTGAAAAACTCAATCACTATTTGAAGGTCCATCAGTTGGATAACGTTTTTAAGGGAGCATTGGTGCCCCATTTATCTCTATACCAGGTTGAGCAAGGCGAGTGCATTTGCTCCCAAGGCGATCGCTTGAATTATTTGTACGTGCTGGTTAAGGGAAAAGTTAAAGTGTATACGACTTCAGTTGAAGGCAAGAATCTGATTCTGTCCTTTAAAACACCTCTTGAGGTAATCGGAGATATTGAATACATACAGAGTATAGATATCATTAATACTGTTGAAGCGGTATCAGGTGTTTGTGTAATCGGCATCCATCATCAATGGTTAAAAAAGTATGCTGAAGGTCATCCGTCCTTCCTGCAATTTTTACTAAGAGTCATCACTCAGAAGTTTTACATTAAATCCAAGTCACTTAGTTTCAATTTAATGCATCCAGTTGAAGTAAGGCTTGCAAGTTACCTCCTATCTGTTTCGTTTGATGAAACAAGTGCCCAAATAACTGGACGGCTGAATACAGAGAGCTTGAAGGATACTGCAAACTTTATTGGAACAAGTTACAGGCACCTGAATCGAGTCATCCAGCAGCTTTGCAAGGACGGTTTAATTGATCGGTCCAACGGCTACATCCAAGTTAAAGACTGGGAAGGGTTAAAGGCACTGTCCAGCCATAATATCTATGAATAGATTGTTTGATAAGTGAATTGGAGGAGAGATACAATGTTACTTGGTTTAAGTTGGGCAATCCTCGCGGGATCAATGGTTAGTTTGCAAAACGTTTTTAATAGTAAGGTAAATGAACATGTCAATCCATGGTCAACGACTACTCTTGTATTAGGATTGGGGTTTCTTGCCTCATTATTAAGCGGGTTCGTATTTGAGGGATGGGATCTTTTTCAACTGCAAAACATGAAACCCTGGTATTGGTTCAGTGGTTTGGTTGGCATAGGCGTAGTCACTTGTGTGACGCAGGGAGTAAAGCTTCTCGGACCTACCTTCGCCATCTCGATCGTTATGGCCTCACAGCTTGTGTTTGCTTTAACTTGGGATTCTACAGGCTGGTTAGGGTTGGAGAAGGTTCCCTTTACGTTTAAGAAGTTGGCAGGTATCCTGATAATCATTGCAGGGATGATAATATTCAAAATAGGAGGGAAAAGACAAAGGGCTCCTGAAATGACCTAGTCAGGCTCTGGCATGGTCAAAGTTAGATGGAATACGGTATGGAGTGATACACTTGAACAGATACAAAGCTTTATTTTTTGATATAGATGATACTCTTTTAGATTTTAGTAAGGTTGAAGTGATGCACTGCGCTTGCTTCTCAATGAGAACAAATGAGGTTTATACCACAAGTGGAAGCGTATTATAAAACCATCAACCAGGCTTGTGGAAGTCCTTGGGGGGAATATCGCGGGAAGAGGTAATCAATACGCGCTTTTTCACTTTTTTTAAAGAATATGGCCGGGTGGTAGATGGGTTTGCACTGAAGAAAACCTATCGTAGTTACTTGAACAACGGCACCTGGCTGTTAATGGGGCACTTGATTGGTGGCGAATTTAGAGAAACGGGAATAGCCAACCTACGAAATCAATCAGCTTAGTGATCTTAATGCCATATTCAAAAAAGCTAGTGACTTGAGTTAAGATAGCTAGTCGCCTTGTCATCGTATTTTGCTTTTAGTACATAAATGATAAAGGGATGGCTTACTAAAGGAAATATAACCTGAAGAAAAGGAGTGAAATAAATGGCTGAGCCTTTAAAGGATTTATATAGTGAAACTTTCATTCGTGAATTCAGTGAAAAAGTAAGAGATGTCCATCCGTCCTTTTCTTCTGAATCGTTTATTGAGGAAGTTATGGATGAACATTGGGATGATAGGAAATTAAAAGAACGTATCAGACATATTTCCATAACCCTTGGAAAGCATCTACCTAGTGATTATCAAAAGGCTTTGGGTATATTGTATCGGCTTGATAAGGATTGTGAAGGTTTTAGGTATTTATTTTTCCCGGATTTTGTAGAGGTACATGGATTGAATAAGAAGGATTGGCAGTTATCGCTTGCTGCCTTGGAGCGGTTTACTTCAAAGTCATCTTCGGAATTTGCAGTACGTGCTTTTATCTTACTTGATCCCGCTCAAATGATCGAAAAGATGAAAGACTGGACAAAACATGAGGACGAACATGTCCGCAGGCTGGCAAGTGAGGGATGTAGGCCCAGGTTACCTTGGGGGCAATCTTTACCGATGTTCAAATCCGATCCGAAACCAGTCTTGGAATTACTTGAGAACCTGAAAAAAGATTCGTCCCTATATGTTCGTAAAAGTGTGGCCAATAACTTGAATGATATTGCCAAAGATCATCCCAAAGCCGTAATAGAAACTGCCAAGCGCTGGCATGAAAGTGGAGACGCCAACACGATTTGGATTGTCCGGCGGGGATGCAGGAACCTTGTTCGTCAGGCTGATCCAGAAGTCCTTTCATTATTTGGTTACACGGATGTCTTGAATAATCCTAATATCATTTCAAACGCTTTTATTAGAAATGAACCAGACTCGATTTTTATTGGCGAAACCAGTGAACTTCATTTCGGCTTTCGTGTGCAAGAAAAGAATCCAGTGAAACTGCGTATTGAGTACGCCATCGATTTTGTAAAAGCGAATCAGAAAACTTCCCGTAAAATTTTCCTTCTGGCAGATAGGAATTTCACAGATAGTGAGGCAGTTGAAAGAGTGAGGATTCACAATTGGAAAAATTTGACAACACGTCGTCATTACAAGGGAATCCATCGAATATCACTCCTTGTTAACGGAGTGGAAGTAGCAGGAACGCATGTAAAACTAAACGCTGAAAGTTAAATATTTTGAAGAGTTAACTACAGGATTTCCTTACGAATATCTAACAAAGAAGGGAGTTGAGATGATCCTCTTTTTTGTTAGATAAGTAGTCAGTACAAAAATAAAATTATTTCATTATAGTGAAACATTGCAAAATATCATTACGGTTCATTCTAAATAATCATTCTTCTTTTACTCATTTTGAATAATTCATTAAATCGGTTTACATCAAATCCAAAAAGTTGGATAGTTCCGATTGCTGCGCAAATTATTAATTAACAATGCCAGGAAAACGATTATAACAACACCAGTTAAAACAGGCGTAATTAAATAGCTCCAGCTATAGTGGCCAAGCATAACAACAAGTGGGTCTGCCCCGGCTGGAGGATGGGTCGTTTTTGTCAGCATCATCACAGCAATCGCTAATCCGACAGCCAAGCCGATCGCCCAAGGCTCGTCGCCAAAAAGATGATAGAAAGCTAAACCTACGAATGTTGAAACAAAATGGCCTCCAATAATATTCCGTGGCTGTGATAACGGCGCGTTCCACAGACCGAACGCCAGTACACAGCTGGCACCAAATGGAGCCATTAACCACACTGCTGATGTCATGTTTGTTAAAAGAATTAAAGCGAAGATCGTTAAAAATCCACCAATCAATCCCGTTATTGCGTCCTTTACATTTATCTGTAAAGGACTTCTTCCTTTTCCCTTCATCTTAGATAAATAACGTATATGAAAAAAACGTGTTTCTTTTTCCCTCGCTACTGATATGCGGTCCATCATTAGCCCTCCTTTTTTATATATGTAAACATTACATGAAATGAACTAACCTGTCAAAGTTGTTTTTAGTGGTTAGTTAAAAACCCATAAAAAAAGAACCAACTCTTTCAATAAGTTGGAACTTCATTCATCATCAGATTTCCGGTGTTGAAAGCGGGCTACCTTTTTTCTATTACCGCATATTTTCATTGAACACCACTTGCGTCTTCCACTTTCATCGATAAATAACAGCACGCAATCATTATTCGAGCATCGCTTTATTGATGTAAGCTTATTTTCTCCAATTAAAGTTAAAAAGTCATAAGCAATAAAAGACAGCAGGATATCTTCGGCTTCTCCAACAGGTATGGCAATCAGTTTTTGATCCATTAATTTATAAGTGAAAGGTGATTTTTTGATTTTTTTTTCTAAAAAAGCGATAAATTCATCAGGAATTGGATTCCCATCTGCTATTGATTCAAATTGTATTCTTAAAATAGTACGCATTTCTAGAATACTTTCTAATACCTGTCCGATTCTCTCTTTTATTTTTAGGATTAGCTGATCATCCCAAAATGAGTTTTCCCCTTTTATTACCTGAATCCAGTCCAGCGCATCGCCTTCTGAAAGCAATAAGTCTTGACGTTGTCCACGACTTACAAGTTCTGTGTTCACTAAATCCAGAGATAGATAACCGGATATAAGTGGGAATTTATTAGTTTCAGACATAAAATTCTTCCCCCGTTTGCCTTTTATATTCTAACCATTGAAATGTTATTTAAGAGGTTATATCATCATTATACCCTATATAGGCATTTCTCAGAGATACTTATCATGTTAGGAAGAACTTACTGTATTGCATGCAACTTTTACGGGATAACATGAATCGTGTTAACAACTTTTTTATCAATGATCGGTAAATCAAAGCCCGTGAGAATCAATCGTTTTAAAAGATAAATGCAAGAGAGGAAAAAAGTTCTTGACAGAACCTGTACGTACAGGATAATATGAAAGCGTATACAGAACCTATACGTACAGGTTGTTAAATCAACTATATTTTGCTTTCTAGGGAAAGGAAGTAGTGAGATGAGTAAATACACAGAACCAGCAATGGATTTGCTTCAACATGTTGGAGGGAAAGAGAATATTGCAACAGTTACGCATTGTGCGACAAGAATGCGTTTTGCATTGAAAGATCCCGCCAAGGCGGACGTAACGAATATTGAATCGATTAAACTTGTGAAAGGAACCTTTACACAAGCTGGCCAGTTCCAGGTCATAATCGGCAATGAAGTATCATCCTTTTATAATGAATTCGTTTCCATAGCTGGATTGCAGGAAGCATCAAAGGAAGATGTGAAAACGGCAGCCAAACAGAATATGAGCTGGTTGCAGCGTTTGATTTCCCATCTTGCGGATATTTTCACCCCACTGATTCCTGCCATAGTCGTTGGCGGACTCATCCTTGGTTTCCGTAATATCATCGGCGATATTAAAATGTTCGATGATAGCACGAAAACCCTTGTGGATATTTCACAATTTTGGGCAGGGGTCCATGCCTTCCTTTGGTTGATAGGTGAAGCTATTTTTCATTTTCTTCCAGTTGGGATTACCTGGTCCATCTCAAAGAAAATGGGCACGACTCAAATTCTCGGCATCGTCCTTGGGTTAACCCTGGTTTCCCCACAACTTCTTAATGCATATGCAGTTGCAGGCACAAAGGCAAGTGACATACCTTTTTGGGATTTCGGTTTTGCCCAGGTCGATATGATCGGCTATCAGGCCCAAGTCATCCCAGCTATACTTGCAGGGTTCGTTTTGGCGTATTTAGAACGGTTCTTAAGAGATAAAGTACACAATTCCATTTCCATGATCGTCGTTCCATTTTTTGCTTTACTACCAACTGTAATCATTGCCCACACCATTTTGGGGCCTTTAGGATGGAAAATCGGTTCAGTCATTTCTACGGTTGTATATTCCGGATTGAATTCATCAGTGGGCTGGCTATTTGCTGCCGTTTTCGGCTTTGCCTATGCACCGCTTGTCATCACAGGACTGCATCACATGACAAACGCAATCGATCTTCAGCTTATGAGTGAATTGGGTGGAACGAACCTATGGCCGATGATCGCCTTATCCAATATTGCACAAGGTACAGCAGTGCTTGCGATGATTTACATCAACAGAAAGGATCAGGAGGAAAGACAAGTTTCGATTCCTGCCACGATTTCATGTTATCTCGGTGTAACAGAGCCAGCCATGTTCGGCATTAATCTGAAGTACGGCTATCCGTTCTTAGCCGGTATGATCGGTTCACTTTTCGCAGGAATCGTTTCTGTCGGATCTGGAGTAATGGCAAACTCAATCGGTGTCGGGGGTATTCCAGGGATCCTTTCCATCCAGCCACAGCATATGGGAATGTTTGCACTCGCGATGTTGGTTGCTTTCGTTGTCCCATTCATTTTGACTATAGCATTCTCCAAGCGTCCACAAATGAACTTGAAAACAAGAACGAAACCAACGAAATTAAATGCTTAATAATGCGGAGGGAGAGCATTCTCCCTCCTTTTTACCATACTGACCAAAAAGATACATCCGGGACAGCAGAGGAGGATATAAATTGAAGGATTTTAAAAAAAGTACCATATATCAAATTTATCCGAAGTCTTTTAAGGACTCAAACGGTGACGGCATCGGTGACATAAATGGTGTAATTGAAAAACTTGATTACCTTGATAAACTGGGAGTGGATTATATTTGGCTGACCCCCTTTTATCGTTCACCTCAAAATGATAATGGATATGATGTAGCGGATTACACATCTATTGATCCTATGTTTGGGACAATGGATGATTTCGAGAGATTGGTGAAGGAAGCTAATTCACGGGATATCCACATCATGCTGGATATGGTATTCAACCATACATCAACAGAGCATGAATGGTTCCAAAAAGCGTTGGCTGGAGAGAAAGAATATAAAGACTATTATATTTTCAAGAAATCGAAAGATGGAGAGCCCCCTACGAATTGGATTTCGAAATTTGGAGGCTCTGCATGGGAATATTTAGCGGAACATGATGAATACTACCTTCATTTGTTCGATCGGACACAAGCTGACCTTAACTGGGAAAATCCCAGAGTAAGGGAGGAAATTTTCAATGTAGTAAACTTTTGGATGGATAAAGGTGTCAAAGGATTCCGGTTGGATGTCATCAATCTTATATCGAAACCCGATTTATTTGAAAATGACAAAGATGGAGATGGACGTTGCTATTATACAGATGGCCCGAAAATTCATCAATTCCTTAAAGACCTGAATGAAGAAACTTTTGGTAAGGATGAAGAGGTGATGACAGTAGGGGAAATGTCATCAACGACCATTGACCATTGCATCAAATATTCATCTCCAGATGAAAAGGAGCTATCCATGGTATTCAGTTTCCATCATCTAAAGGTGGATTACAAGGATGGGGAAAAGTGGTCACTTGCAGATTTTGACTTCAGGAAGTTAAAGGATATCCTAAGCAGCTGGCAATATGGGATGCAAGAGGGAAATGGGTGGAATGCACTGTTCTGGTGTAACCATGACCAGCCGAGGATTGTGTCCAGGTTTGGAAATGATCAAGAGTATCAAAAGGAATCGGCCAAGATGCTGGCAACAGCCATTCATATGCTCAGGGGGACCCCTTATATATATCAAGGGGAAGAAATAGGGATGACCAACCCGAAATTCAATGATATTGAACAATATCGGGATGTGGAATCGATTAATTATTACAATATTTTAAAAGAGGCAGGCAAGGATGAAAAGGAAATAATCGAAATCCTTCAAGCTAAATCCCGTGATAACTCGCGAACTCCCATGCAATGGGAAAATACGGAGCATGCAGGCTTTACAAAAGGGACGCCATGGATTACAGTGCCTGATAATGCTAGGATCATCAACGCTGAACAAGCACTGAAGGATAAGGACTCCATTTTTCATCATTACCAAAAACTTATATTCTTAAGGAAGAAACATGATATCATTGCATATGGGGACTATCAGGAAATTCTAGGAGATCATGATCAATTGTTCTCCTATATACGCAGTTATGAAGATGAGAAACTTTTGGTCATCAATAACTTTTATGCAAAAGAAGCGTCCTTCGAAATTCCAAAAGATGCTGACCTATCCGGATTCAAGTCAGAGCTCCTACTTTCAAATTATATCGATTCGAAAGACCTTGCAGATGATATTATCCTTCGTCCCTATGAATCGGTTGTCTATTTGTTGAAAAAGGAAGAGTAGGGGACTAACAAAAATATATTGTGGTGATGAAATGAACAGCAAATACCTATCGCTTTATGGTGATATTGTTTCAAAAATCGAAGAAGGAACCTTTCCGACAAATTCAAAGCTTCCTTCCGAAAGCAGCTTCATGGAAGAGTACGAGATATCCAGGGATACTGTGAGAAAGTCCTTACATTTGCTCGAACAAAATGGGTATATCCATAAAATCAAAGGCAAGGGTTCCTTTGTGTTGGATTTCAGTAAATTTAATTTTCCTGTAGCAGGCTTGATTTCCTATAAAGAAATGGTGGAAAAGTTGAATCTGCATTCCAAAACGATCATCCATACCATGGAGCTTGAGACCCCCGACTCAAGCCTGATCAAGCTTCTTGACTTAACTGAAGGTGAGGAAGTATGGAAAGTGTTCCGGGTTCGGCAAATTAATGGGAAGAAAATCATTTTGGACAAAGACTATTTCAATAGTGAGTTCGTAACTAACCTGACAAAGGAAATTTGTGAGGATTCGATTTATGGTTATATCGAAAAGGAACTCGGGCTCCAGATTGGTTTTTCCAATAAGGAAATTACCGTGGAGCCATGCAGTGAAGAAGATAAACAATTATTAGACATAGAAGACTACGATATGGTGGCAGTTGTGAAAAGTACCGTCCATTTAATCGATGGAAGCTTGTTTCAATATAGCGAATCAAGGCATAGACCTGATAAATTCAAGTTCACGGACTTTGCACGAAGGACTTGGTGAAAGCCTGAGCTATAAGAGGAAAAGGCTAAGGGAGAAATGTGATAACCAATTAGGTTATCAAAAAAAAGGTCAAAGCATTAAATTCAATATTCAAAAAGAGAAGGTCGCCATGGCGGCCTTTTCTAATGCGGTTCAAGGTGTTAGGTAAAAATGTAAGGGGTAAAGAGGATCGTCAAACCATTAGTTTGACGTTTCTCCTGCTTGTTTCGGGGTGTGTGAAGCATTTAGCAAAACCACGCCACCAATGATCAATACCAAGCCACCCAATGTAATGATACTAAATGGCTCATTCCATAATAATACGCCAATTAATGCTGTTAAAGCTGTCCCAATTCCTGCCCAAATGGCATATGCCAAGCTTAACGGAATTGTTTTAAGACATAAAGATAAGCTGTAAAATGCTATTCCAAATCCTATAATAACCCCAAATGACGCGAATAAATGTGTGAATCCTTCAGATAACTTAAGCATGGTCGTACCAAATAATTCACTTATGATAGATACTCCTAAGGCTATGTACCCTTTCATATTATTACCTCCGATTATTAAAATGTTAATGAGATCCGCCACTGGAGAGTTTCAAAACAACCACTCCTCCAATGATTAGGGCTAGACCTAAAAATTTTTTCAGGTTAAAGCTCTCTTTATAAACGATAATTCCCACTAAAGCAGTTAAAGCAGTCCCTATTCCCGACCAAATAGCATAAGCCGTTCCAAGCGGAATGGAAATAAGAGATAAAGACAGGCAATAAAAAGCCACCCCCATTCCCATTACCACACCAATGGAAGGGTATAACTTTTTAAATCCGTTTGATACTTTTAACATCGAACTACCAAAAACTTCACTTATGATGGCTATTGCCAAAAATGCATAAGGATTCAAGATAATCTCCTCCTGTATATTCATTACTCTTTCCAATCATATTCCCAAGCATCTTATCATCTAAAGTCCCCATATAAAACTAAAACCTTATTGCGAGTCTAATATTTTCTATCGTTAAAAAATATATCCTATCCTAGTTGAAAAAGGATATAATTAGCCACTTCAGCTATTAAAGCTTGTTTCGCAGCATTTTTTACGATAAAAGAACAAATTCCTTTTAGTCAATTGAATCCATGAGTAACATTGAAACACAAAACCGTCCGGACGGTCTTTTTATATTTAACGATACCTGCAGGTTACTTGTCAAGTGCATCTAGTACTCTTGAAATTCAACATCTTCCAGTAAAAGTATGGAAATTTGTATAGAAAGATTAAGAGTATCGTTATGAGATATGCATTGCATGCTTGCCCTTCCTATTATAGAAATGTTGCTGGGGAGTTTTCTTTTGCAAGACTTGCTTAATAATAAGGTCAAACAGGGATTTTTAGGGATTTTGTCGAATTAAGTTCATTAAACGATTATGATGGGGTGAACTTCTTTCATGGAATTTTTAATAAAAAAAGAGTGTTTCATTAAAGCGATTTCTGAAGTCAGTCATGCAGTTTCCATAAAAACACCAATACCCATTTTATCAGGAATAATGATAGTGGCTAATGACGATAGCTTAATCCTTATTGGCAGTGATTCCGATATTGTCATTGAAAAAAACATTCCTTTAACGATTGATGGAGTAAGGGTATTGGAGGTTTACCAAAAGGGTACTGTCGTATTATCGGCAAAATATTTAAGTGAGTTCGTTAAAAAATCACCTGATGATATCCATGTAAAGCTGAACGAAAATCAATCAGTTACCATTATATCAAATGAAATTGTAACGAATCTAAATGGATTCCATTCTGAGGAATACCCAAACCTTCCTCAAGTTGATGAAGATGGTCATTTTAAAATCCCAAGTGTTGAATTACTGGAAATCATTAAGCAGACTGCGTTTGCCGTTTCTAAAACTGAGGCCAGACCCGTTCTGACAGGCGTCAATATGACATTCAGGGATAACATACTTTCTTGTGTTGCAACAAATACTCATCGTTTAGCGGTAAGAGAACTTGCGTTAGAATCGAAGGTGAATGGTTCGTTCATCATTCCAAGTAAAAGCCTTAATGAGTTAACCAATTTAATTAATAATCAATCGGGTGTTATACATATTTTCATCTCGAGAAGCCATATGGTGTTTAAATCAAACAACTTCTCACTTTTTTCTAGGCTGATTGAAGGTAATTACCCTAATGTATCAGGGTTGCTGCCAAAAGATTTAAAAACGATCATCACCTTGGATACAAATCTACTGTTGAAAGGTATTGATAGAGCCTGCCTTTTTGCAAGTGAATCGAGGAATAACAATGTACATCTGGAAATCCTGGATAATACTAAGTTAAGAATTTCTTCTACCACATAAGAACTAGGGGAAATAGAAGAAACGCAAAGCATCATGGCAATCACAGGAGAGGAGGGGCTAAGTATATCACTAGATGGAAGTTTTTTAATGGATGCCTTAAAAGCGATAAAAGAAAAAGAGGTCAGACTAAGTTTTGGTGGTCCAATGAGACCTGTCTTAATCGAGCCAAGCGGTAATTCTTCATATCGTCATCTTATTTCACCAGTGAGAACAAACTAAAGGATTAAAGTATAAAGGAAACGAATAAAAGGTTAAATCGATTAACGGAGCAGCAAATAATAGAAAGTTATGATGGGGAAAGGTCAATAGCATCATCCACATAAAAAAAGAACAAAGAAAAGAGACCCAGTAGAAAACTTATAAAAGTCTGGGCCCATTGTATTCATATCGATTGAAGTAATAGTTTACTATAGGTTTTCATTCCTGGCTTAATGCCGGCAACTTTATTTCGAAGGTAAAGATAGAACCTTTTTCGCTTGTCCCAGCAAGCCAAATGCGTCCGTCCATCAATTCCGTCAAACGTTTGCAAATGGAAAGCCCCAATCCGGTTCCTCTGTTCATTTCTTCATATCCTTGGGGATACATATGATTGAAAGAATGGAACAATCCATTGATTTTGTCAGTTGGGATACCGATTCCTGTATCCCTCACAGTGAAGGATAGACGAATGAAATCAAGGTTTTTTTCATCGGGAATCAAAGCGGCGGCAATGTTAATTTCCCCGTTATTCGTAAATTTAATGGCATTTCCTACTAGATTAACGAGGATTTGACGAATCTTATGATCATCGCCCAATAATACCATAGGAATATTAGAATCGATTTCCCCTAGTAGTCGGATTCCCTTTTTAGCGGTTTCCGCTGTGAATAGTTGGATGACCTGTTCCACACAGGAACGGATATCAAATGGTTGAATGTTCATTTCCATTTTACCTTCATCCATTTTCGAATAATCCAATATATGACTGAGCACCGTAAGCAGTGACTTTCCGCTCGTTTCAATGATTTCTGTATATTCTTTTTGTTCTTCAGTCAATTCAGTTGATTGTAACAGTTCTGCCATTCCCATAATCCCGTTCAAGGGGTTTCTGATTTCATGACTTAAGACCGCCAATAAGTCGGATTTATCCTTGCTGAGTTTATTTATGTGAAGTGAAGCCAGACGCAATTCCATTTCATCCATGACGATTTGTGCAAGAGACCTGAGCATATCCAACTCTTCTTCTGTAATTGTACGCGGTTTATAATCAATGACACACAACACGCCAAGGTTATGGTTATCATGGGTATTCAATGGGATGCCTGCATAAAAACGAAATCCGTTTTCACCTGCAACCAAAGGATTCGCTAATGATCGGGGGTCTAAACTAGCATCATTAAGAATATAAGGAACATTATTAAGAATGGCCGAAGCACAAAGCCCTGGCTCCCTATCTATTTCCTCCACATCCAAACCATGATGGGATTTGAACCAAATCCGATCCGTGTCGACGAGGCTTGTTATTGCGATAGGGACATTGAGTAGTTGCGATGCAAGGGCTGTAACCCTGTCAAAAGCGCCATCTGGCGGTGTATCAAGTATTTGATACCGCTGTAAAGCATTTAAACGCTCTCGCTCAAGTTGGCTTTTTTCTTTCATATTGTTCAATATTATTCCTCCTATGTCATACGGATTGCCAAGGGTAGTAAAAGCCCATTATAATAGGATCCCTTTTAAAATTAAAAGGGAATTACATTAGAATCCTATCTGACATTCCTAAACAGCAACATAATGTGAGACTTCATCAAGTTATTAAAGAAATTTTGTTTCTTCGACTTAAAATTTCCGGTAAGCCCTCTTTAATGAAAGGCACTAAAGTCTTTCAAAATGTTGTTTATTCTTCTGATTACTACTAATTATAACACTAAGTTCACGGCTGGATTGAATTTTGACGGACTTGTCCCTAATTCGGGGCAGCGGAATCTTTTTTCTATGAATCTTCGGAATAGTAAAGTGGTAAAAAATTAATTAATGATTATGATAAACGTTAGTATTTCATTTGAACGTGGTATGGCTTGGACTTTCTTAATAAACAAGCAGCAGATAAGTGAGCTTTCGGAAAAAACTGTGGGAGTTTCATCAGAAGCCTCCATATCTGCTTACTTTTAAAAAGATATATACGTTATTTAGACAAGTTCTTCAATATCCATCTTTTTATTAACTTAGCAACTTGGGGTGGAGGGAGTTTGTAGTATCCAGAGTCGGTATCGGTATAACTGCATTTTTGGCTTCGCAAACTAACTCCACAGAAAGTATATTCATATATTTAATGCTATCCACTGTCCATGTGCCACTTGCCGTTAATAGCTGTATCCGTACATACTTTAAAGGGGGATAATTATTATGTATGTTAGTCAAACCTGGGATCATGTAGTAATTGCAAAATTAAATCAAACTGTTCACAGCCTGCATGCGAAACTATATCCTAAGTATTTTAAGGAATATAAGTATAGCGCAATGGAAGAAACTTTTAAAAATTTGATTAAAAATGACAGATTTGTTTTTCTTCTATTAAAAGAACATGAGGAACCGATTGGTTACGCTTGGATTGAAATAAAAAGCTATCCAGAAAATGCTTTTAAATATGGGTATAAATCTGTATATGTGCATCAGCTTAGTATCGTTGAAAGTCAAACCCAAAAAGGTTATGGTAAGCAACTAATGAATGAGGTATATGAAATTGCGAAAAAGAATGATATAGATTTAATTGAACTGGATTATTGGTTTGGAAACAATGATGCAAAAGAGTTTTATAAGAAGCAACACTTTAAAAGTTATAGGGAGTTTGCATTTAGACAGTTATAACCACTTTGAATTTCCCGTTTTTTAAAGGTTTGGAGGAAGGAAACAAAACCCCGAATCGGGGTTTTTTAATTAATATCTTAACATTCTCCTTGAAAAACAGGGGGGTTGAGGAACTCCACAAATAAATCTTTGGCTTTGGGTATAACACTCTGCCACGACACTTCGGGTATGCGGAAAATTATGCTTATACGTGATGAAGTGCTTATTCACGGTAGTTGTATGTGTCGGATGAAAAACTGGAATCACAGTGTTAATGACATTTGTTTTAACATATTGCTTTGTTGGAGAGGTTTGTGGCGGATTATACTGAGTAGGCATTGTTTGAGGTGGGCAATATTGTGGTGGACATTGACTGCCTTTCGGATGTCTCCAGGGCTTATTATACATTTCAACACCTCCTATATTTTTTTGAAACTCATTGTTAGTTTATGAAAATAAATGATAAAGGGACTAGTATAAATGCCTTTATCAAAAATAATGGCTGCATCATGAACCTGTCATAAACTTTCCCGTAGTTGGGGAAAGAGAATTTATCTAAGGAATAATATCTCACTTATTAAACGGTTATTAATTTTTTCCAATCTGGGTAATCGCTTGATGAACAAATGACTTGTGTCTTTCCCGCCAGATATTTTCCTTGCTTTTTTCCAAGCCCCATTCAGGAAATGAAGATAACCGTAATGCAGCAAATAATTGCCAGAAGGGTAAGTTTGTAAAATTCACTTCAGGCATCATGGATTTATATTGATTGGAGAAGTCATTCATTGCTTCCATTCCATAATGAAATGAAATTTCGAGTTGGCTATTGGCAAGGTCAGCCAAAGGGTCCCCTAAGCCGGAGTCTTCCCAATCAATAATGGAAACTAATTTATCCTCCTTCCATAATATATTTCCAGGCCAATAATCACCATGAAGGATCACTTCCTTATTCATTGAGGATAATGGCATGAATGATTTTAACACATCTCTAATTAAGCTCAGATTTAATCCTTCGTCCTTGATTACCCTTTCTTTATTTAACATTTCTACATATGAATTTTCTAGTTTGGGCAGGAATGATAAAGATAGATTTGCACAATCAACACGATGGATCTTTGCTAGATTGCTTGCAATTTGTAAGATATGATCATTAAGATTTGAGGGGGTGAACTCTGGCTTGCCCTCAATAAACTCGATAAGTATACATGGTTTGGAAAAAAACCCGCAGGATTCGAAGTAATAGGGAGTCGGTACAGGCAAACCTGCAGATTTCAATATTCCTAAGAGCTTGTGTTCATCTGCCGCAATATTTGGATTCCGTTTCAAGTCATTATCACCATGCTGACGAATGATCATTTTTATGATTTGCCCTGTAGATTGTAACAATTCAAGTCCTGTCACCTGTGCAGAAATCCCGCCTTTTAATTCCCATGTGCGAATGAGCTTATTTCCTGGATCCAACTTTTGAACCAATTGTTCAAACTTACTACATTCATTATTCATAGGCCCACTCCTTTTAAGGGTTTAAGTTCACATTTTATATGGGTATCATTCAGCACTTTTTTCTTTTTGGCAATGTTAAAGGTAAGATTGATTTATAAAAAATATAAACTGAAAACCAATTGAATGCTACAAATGTCCAGTTTTCCTATTACTTTCGTAAAAGTTGTATTTCTTAGAATCCCATTAGCATTTGGCTAGAACTTCAATAAATGAAACCAATCGCTTGTTACACACGTAACGTAATGTAAAACAAAGTGAGGTGTCATACATTGAAAATAGAGAAATATAAAGTGGAAACACTGCAAGGGACGTTACAATATAATATTAGTGGAAGCGGAAAACCCAATATAGTTTTGATTAACGGTGGTTCGGGACCGATGGAGGGTTGGATGAAAATCCTACCGGCAATTTCGGAATCATCATCAGTATTTTCCTATAATCGTTTGGGTGTTGCTGGCAGCGATAAACCGAAGGAAAACCAAGACGGGATAAATATTGTTAACACTTTACGTGAAGCACTAACAATAGTGGGCTTTAAACCTCCTTTCTTATTGGTTGGACATTCGCTAGGCGGCTTATATGCTAATTTATATGCCAGACTTTATCCAAATGAAGTAGAAGGAATTGTTTTTTTGGAATCCAGCCACCCGAAAGATATAAGTCTTAATGAATATCAAGGCAAGGCAGTAAAAATCATTAATAAGATCTTCAAGATGTTTGATTCCTTATCTTCACATAAAAAATTCAACGAAGTTAATTTTGTAAAAAAAACTATAAATCAAATCCATCAAATTAATGAATTTCCCGATATACCTGTATTTGTCATTACAGGTGGACAAGAAAATCGAATGATGCCAGAGGAAGTTCGAAAAAAACGACTTGAGAATCAATTGGAATTACTTTCATTGTCAAGAAACAGCAAACACATTGTCGCTGAAAAAAGTGGACATTTTCCACAATTAACCGAACCAACTGTAGTGATTGACTCAATAAAAGATTGTGCAGAAAAAATAACAAACCATAGCCAATAAATGCAAAGACTTTTATTTAGAGTATTGTTGTTTACATGCTATGTTAAAGATAAAGGTTGAACTATGTTTAGGCTATGTTCTTTCTATACGTTGATAAAATTCAAAAAGTATTGGAACTCCTTTAGGTCCTATTTTTAAATATTTATTATAGTTTAGCTTTAAACAAATTTTAATTGTCGTTCATCTTTGTCGCTAATCCAATTCAATTCAAAATATAATCCTTAAGCCCTCTATCTCCTTCCATCACCTTGTTGATAGTTTGATGGCAATTACTCCTGTTTGAATTTACCAAAGTGAAATAATGGAATGAATCTTTTTCAAGAAGTCGAAAGATTCTCGCCCATGGGGTTGTAATAATACACCAGCAGTGGTGTATTTTTTTTTTTGGACGAAAGGGAGAAGGAGGGCATCATTTCTTGTTAATAGAGACAACTTGTACGGAAAACGAAGAAGAATCTCTATTATTATAAAATTTCTTTAATCCGATGGTTATGTGTACAAGCATTTGTTTATGCGTAACATAAGATTAATAGAGGTGATCGAAATGGTAAAAGTGTTTATTGATCCCGGCCACGGTGGTACGGATCCAGGCTCGGTGGGGAATGGATTGAAAGAAAAGGATTTAACTTTATCCATTGCAACTCGAATAAAAGACATCTTATTAATAGAATATAATAACGTTTTTGTAAAAATGAGCAGGACCCAAGATACGTCCGTCTCTTTAAACGATCGGACGAATCAAGCGAACGCTTGGGGAGCTGACTTCTACCTCTCCATCCACATTAATGCTGGCGGCGGCACTGGGTATGAGGATTACATTTATACGTCAACTAATCAGGTAACGAAAACGTATCAAGATTATATTCATTCAGAGGTCATGAAGCTTATCAACATCCAAGACAGAGGACAAAAAACAGGAGATCTACATGTACTCCGTGAAACGGATATGCCTGCACTCCTGACTGAAAATGGATTTATTGATAATGTCAATGACGCAGCCAAGTTGAAAACGTCATTCTTTATCGAATCACTGGCTCGCGGACATGTAAACGGTTTAGTTAAATGCTTCAAACTTACAAAGAAAAGTACTGCTGTATACCACAATGTCGATAGTGGGGACACCGTATATTCCTTAAGTATGACCTATGCCAGTACTGTTCAGCAAATTAAAGATTGGAACGGTCTTGACAGTCAGTTCACCATTACAGTAAACCAGAAATTGCGGGTGAAATGAATAATTAATAATTGACTGGTTAAATTATTTATAATTTCCAGTAAGCACACCACGCAGGGAAGCCCTTCTCTAAAAGAGAGGGGCTTTTTCTGGTTCTGGAATATTCAAGTTAAGAAATAATCTTGTCCATTCTTTCGATAATAGAGAAAATCTTTGTTAAAAAAGAGAGAAATGGTATTTTATGACTAAAATATTATTACCTAAAGTTGATCTTTTACAAAGTCTATTAAAAACCAATTCTTAAAACTGATAAACAAAGATTCTTATTATTTTTAGAAGAAAAAACATCCTTAACGAATGTCTTATCTATTAACCATGGATTCCACCTCATTATATGTAATGCCTTGAATATAACTAAATCCATTCTTATTCATCAAGCCTGGCCTGGCAGTCTATATTAATTGCAGTTTATCATGGAATCAAGCCTCTGACGGGATTCGAACCCGCACTCCTTTCGTAAGCATAGGCTAGGGAGAGAACACGCTTCCCTACGGATTTTCACCGGCAGGAATTCCACCTGCCTCAGCTTATTTGCTTTTCGGTGCTTCTGAAACCCTTGCCTTACGACCCGGTGGCTACAATGTTTTCCGGCGCTCTTCCCTTCTAGAGCTACAGAGGCGAATGCTTATCATCCCATTATACGATTCTTATATGAGGTTGTGAACCGAAGAATAAAAGATTGAAAATGTGATTGTCAAATACAGATATTACTTAATGAAATATTTACTGTAATAACTAAAGGAAAACCTTGGTTGGATTGATGAAATGGAATAGTCTGCAATTCGAAAGCAAGGAGACTAAAAAAAGCGTCCTCGGACGCATATATTTGCCAACCCGTTCACTCAATGAAATAACTAACTTGAGGAAAACCGATATGATGTTTTAAATCGCCGATTGAAAGTTGCTGGTGATTAGCGACTCCCGTTAGTTTTCCCTTAAAGGATTCATTTATTGGTACGGCAGTTATTGTTTTTCCTAAATTCATCAGTAAATGGTCAAAGAAAACTGGTTCTGTAGGAATTGTATAAGTTGGTGATGAACTTTTCATCGTTTTCGGAAAGTTGCTATATAGGAATAATGTCCAGGAGACGGTATCCTGGTTTCATAACGATCATATTGCATGAATCATTTCACTCCTTTACTAATGTAAGGTATGCTTTATTAATAGGTTGACACAAATTTATATCTTTTGGATAAGGCAAATCATCAAAAAACAATACTAAAAAGCACAAACCAAAATGATTTGTACCTAATATGTATCAGGGAATACAGGCCTGAACTGAACGAATTGAATCTAATTAATGTATTATTGCTTGTCATTAATTTATTCATTGCCGCAATTGAAACCCTAGTGATGGATATTAATCGTATATTTTAATGGCTTGAACCACTTTTCCTAAAATTCGGACTCTATCATTTTTGATGTTATAGGTTTTTTCTTCATAAAAAGGATCCGTGCTGCAGGGCATGAGTGTGATATTTTCTTCATTAATATTCACTTTTTTGACTGTGGCATCGTGACCATTTACCATAACCACACCAATTTTTCCGCTTTCGACGTAGGTTGTTTTTTCAACAAGGATCAATGATCCGTCACTGAATTCTTTGTTCATGCTGTTGCCTTTCACTCTAAGGAAAAAATACTCTTCATTCGATTTTAGCATGGAATTTAATGTCGGCATATACGCTTCTATATATTCGTTGGTGAAATTAGGCTCTCCAGCAGGGATATTTCCGTAGACACCAATTAATCTTACATTCTTTTCATTTAAAAATTCCATTGTAGGATTGTTTCTAACGATTGGTGCTCCTTCAATAAGGTGGGACAGCGGGATTTCAAAGCATGAGGACATCATGCTCAATTTATCCATTAAAGGTTTATTCCGTCCGGATTCCCAAGCTGATACTGCCGTTGGGGCCACTTTTAATATATTTGCCAAATCTTCTTGTGTCATTTTTCTTTCTTTTCTTAACATTTTAATACGTTCACCAATGTGCATATTTCTTCACCTCTAACTTGAATATACACTATGAGTGAAAGTGAGTAAACTTGAAGTGCGTGAATTTTACAAAAATTTGTTGAAAACTATACTTCAAGTGTGATATCATTTTTTTAGACAGGTGGTGACAAGATATGACAAACGTTAAGTTCACACTTAAACAAGCGAGGAAGTATAAAGGATTAACTCAAGACGAAATGGCTAAAGTGCTAAAGATGGCCAAGAGAACCTACATTGATTATGAACAATATAAGATTCCTTTGCGAATTGATAAGGCGTATATGTTCGCTGAATGTGTAGGATTCTCGATCGACGATATCATTTTTTTTGATCCTGACCTACACTTCAAATGTAGTTGAAGATTTAAAGGTTATCAGCTTCCGTTACTAGTGTGACCATTCCTGGGTTGAAAAATTTAATCAATAGCACTGATCTGCCAAGGGACAAAATTCATGATTATGATGATTTAAGTGAGGATGGAAAGAGGGTGAAAAAAGTGGAAAGGGAAATTAGGTCCTCTGAAGTTGCAGTAGGAGCTACCGTTAGCACCTTTGCGATTTGAAAGGAAATTCGTGGAGAGTTCATTGATGATATTATCGTACACGACGGTGTATTCAAATTGTTCAATCGAATGGACGAGCTTTTAAATGAAATTAATTTTCCAGTTCTCAGGGTTAATTACGGGTATGTGGGAGGAGGGGGCTTAAAGGAGTTTTTAACCAAAAAAAGTCGCTTGCATGTAAACTCCCAATCGGAACATGATGGTGGTGATTTTGATGGAAATGCAATTTCGATGGGGGACCCAATTGTAATGGGGAAATTTTATTGATGAAGAATCATGATTAGGGGCAATTGGACAGTGGCACATTCGAAGGGAAATTTTATAAGGATGTTCATAAAAAAAGTCAAGCCCTCTATCCCTTGCAGGAGAAGGGCTTGTTCTATTTTTTGTATTTATATAACAATCGCTGTTAAGTATTTCCTTCATAATTTGTTCTGGAGCCCAATTATCCTAGTGGGATTTTTCCCTTAACCTGCTTTAATGTCGCTACTATAAGAAAGCTAACAATCACTAATAAGAAGCATGCACTCACCTTTCCTAGATGACCGATACTCCATGCATCGGATTGGTTTGGATATTCCCACGCTCCAAAGAATGTTGCGATATTTTCGGCTATCGATATAAAAGATCCGATGAGCAAAAGAAAGTGCGAGTGGCATACGGTAACGAGTTCCATCAACCTCGTATGTGCCCCATGATTGCAAAAAAACGATAATTTCAAGTCCAGATAAACACCAATGAACGTCAATCCAATAATGTGGGTGAAGAAATTCAAACGCAGCTGCAGAGGTACTACTAGCAAAAACGGTGGCCGCTTAACCAGTTCAACCTTTAACCTCCTCCATGTCTGGCAAAGATAACTGACTATACTCCTTACATGAATCCGCTAAACAAAGGCACTCCAAAAATTTTGAAATGTCCTCCCTCTGGATAAGAGTTACTCATGAATTTAACCATTCAACAATGGAGGCACAAATCCTGAGATCACTAAAACCACTCGTTCATTTTGGTTGGGAGCCGGCCCTATCATGTTTGTTTCCTGTAGTTATTTTTGCCTCTTTGGCTTTTACAAAAATCATGCCACTTCCCTTCCTGCCATGGTATGACTGGCTGATCATCATCTGCCTTCTGATGCAGTGGTGGATGGTGCGTTCCGGGCTTGAAACAAGGGATGAGCCAAAGGTTATCACATTTCTCCACCTTATTTGGGCTTGCCCTTGAGCCAGCATCACTTCAATTATAATTGCCAAGTTATTCACCACAGACTATTAAGTCATTTTCTGATTTTAAATCTAAGTAATCGGATTGCTTTTTACTTTTATGTATGTTTCATTCATTCTCTATCGATCATTGGTTTGTTTGATAATATGTCTTTAAAGTATAAAAAGGTGTCTTCAAAATGGAAATACGATTCCTACATAATATCTTATAATTACAAATGTAGTAAGTAACTATTAGTTAAACTTCCAGCTAATATAAAGCGTTTACATGTAATGAGCAATCAATAAGTGACAACTTTCATAGGAACTAATGGTGAAGATGCCGAGTGGAATATTTATTTGAAAACAAAATGTCAAAGTATTAAAAGGAGTCTTCATAAAATAACATTGGTTAAAATGTATTGTCCTGTAATTGTAAATGAGATTTTCAATAATAACTTTATATAAAAGTAAAATAGAAAATTGAACTAGATCCATATATGGCTTGCCACCCAAGGGAATATTACATTTTGAGTAGAGGACTTTTAAAAGTTCTTTAACTGAATTATTATAAGGTTATTAGCTATTTTAAAAGCCCAGATTTTCTCATTGTTTAGCATATTCTATCCTTATAAGGTGAACAAGTGTAAACCAATTGTATATCATTAAATTTCTGAATTTTAAAATAATTAACTTTACCATTTCGAATATAAAGAGAAATTGAAGAAAACGGATGAAAGGTACATAAACCTTTTTAGATAGTTAAAAATCCAGTAATAATCTTTTTATTGTAGCCTGGTATATGTTATTCGGAGGAATCCCTACATGCATTTTATTATGTTCAGTAAGTAAACAATCCGTTTTAGGGGGACTTTTTTTGAATCTAAATGAATATACAGCGGGAAAAATGGCTTTGAATCAATATGTTCATCGTTTAGCGCACAATGGAGCTTCTTTTTATGTTCACTATTGGGGGGTCATGCCAGCTCATTATGATAATCTTCTTCATAAACATTCCTTTTTTGAAGTGTGTTTTGTAGTGGATGGGGAAGGGGAGTATATGGATGATGATTGTACCTATCCGTTACAAAAAAATACCATATTTTTTTCAAAACCAGATGTTTTGCACCAAATAAAAAGTGAAAGCGGACTATCTCTCCTTTATGTTGCGTTTGAATTGATAGAATCGGAATCAAGTGACGAATGGATAAAAATCATGGAGGAGACTAAGCAATGTCCTGAAGTGATTATGAATTTGAACGAAGAAAAGGATATGATGGCTGCACTAATTTGGAAATCCCTGCTTATCCAAGCGACAAAGACCGAACAAGCTTTTTTCGAGGAAATGCTAAAAAATTTGGCTTATTCCCTCATTCTTTCGTTAGTACAAACTTTTGTTTCTCATTCACATAATGATAATCAACATACCTTTCCCAAAACGGCTTCTTCACTCTTTAATATAGCTAAATTGTATATCATGGATAATCTAACACAGCCTTTAAAACTTACTGATGCAGCAAATCATTTGCATATATCCGGTCGGCACTTGTCTCGAATATTTGTCTTGGAATCTGGTGTAAGTTACTCGGAGTTTGTTCAAAATGAGAGAATACAGAGAGCTGCGACCTTACTCAAAACAACAGATTTATCCATTAAAGATATTTCGGAAGAAACCGGCTTTAAAAATATTCACTATTTTACTCGTGTTTTTACTACCGCAATGGGTTCTTCGCCTGGGCGTTTTCGCTCTCTCTATATAGACTTAAAAGCAACTACCTATACAGAGGGGCAGGTGCAAAAACAATTACTATAGTATAGAACCATAATTCTAATAAAGGAAAATTAACAGGAATGTTTCACCTTGTTAATGGCCAAGTGGCAACAGATGCTGAAATTGACTTGGCAATGGGGCCAAAAGATGTAATAAGAGGGTTCCTTTAAAAGGATACACGGGGTCAACACATTAAATAGTAATGCGAAATCCAGTACTGTTCGATTTATCGAGGGGAAATCTAGTTGTAAAAAATGCCTTACTTAGGATTAAAAAGTAACGTATAGAGTAGATGAAAAGTTCTAACTCTAAAGTAAAAATCCTATTTATGCTAGCACCAGGGTAACGTAATCAAATATTAACTATGGAGGGTATTTATAATGCCACTAATCAGATTTGATTTAATCGAAGGGCGAGATAAGAATTCTTTAAGACAGCTATTGGATGCTGCTCACCGGGCAGTTGTTAAAGCTTTCGATGTACCCGAAAAAGATCGATATCAAATAGTTCATCAGCATCCAGCTCATGAATTAATAATAGAAGATACCGGGTTAGGTTTTAAGAGAAGTAAGAACTTAGTAGTAATAAGTGTAACTAGTAAACAAAGAAGGGAAGATCAGAAGCAATATTTTTATAAAGTTTTGGTTCAAGAGTTGGGAGAAAATTGTGGAATAGAACCAAATGATATTATGGTTTCAATTGTTACCAATGGGGATGCTGATTGGAGTTTTGGACTAGGGGAAGCCCAATTTTTAAATGGTAAATTATAAATGAAATTCTCTTAAAAAGGATGGCGGGGTCGCGTGGAAATCTAACCCACCAGAAACTACACGAGCCTCTCACGCGGTTTTAATGTTTGGGAGCCAGGTAAATTCACGTAGGCATCAACCTAAATAGAATTTTCACAAGGCGTACTCCATGAACAGCTTCATAAATGAAAAAGCCTGTATATTAGATGAGTTCAAGGAAATCTTCATACTTTATCTCTATGTTAATGAATTTTCTTCTAGTTTTTTTCTCCCATCTTTTATGAATTCAGCAGGTAATGGCATGCGAGAGTACAAATATAAACTAATGAATGCTATAGAAGACCTGTAAAGGAGGGCATTGATAATAGGCGAATTCGAAAAATTCCATAGGATATAGGGGGAGATAGCAATTGAAAAAGAAAGTAATCAATTATGTCGTTTTTCTTGTCCTCATTCTTACCATATTAATAATGGCTAAGCCTAACATTTCCTCAGCAGGAAAATTGAAGCCGCCATCCGAAACTTTCAACCCAGGGGATTGGTTTTTGGGAAGTGTCCCTCCCAATCTTGACACAAATAGACCTCCGATCGTTTTTGTCCAAGGGAAAAATGGCAGTTCAACCAGCTGGTACGGTGAAACAGACTATCATGGTGTCAATGATATGTATACCAAAGCATATGAAGCCGGTTACCAAACGGTTTTTGTTCAGCTTTATGATTCAGCTGGAAATGGATCAGTGAGCCAATATGCTAATGGAAGGCTGTTAGCTCAAATGCTTGCAGAAATCAGTAACCATTTCGGCGGCGAAAAAGTAAATATAATAGCCCACAGTAAAGGGGGGCCAGACACCCAAGCGGCTCTAGTACACTATGGAGCGCACCAATATGTCGGAAGGGTCATCACTTTAGCGTCCCCTCATCACGGTTCTAACCTAGCTGATTTGGCTTATAGCTGGTATGCGGGCTGGCTTGGTTCCCTATTGGGTCAAAAAGATGAAGGAACTTATTCTTTACAAGTTGGTAAAATGGCGGAATTTCGATCTGTCACGGATAACCATGTTAACTCCCGTAAAAATATGTATTTCACCGTGGCCGGTATGAATAGGGGTCCGGTTCTTTCAGCTTTATCAATGGGTGGACAATATTTATCTTCATATGGAGAAAATGATGGTCTAGTGAATGTTTGGAGTACAAAAATACCCTACGCATCACATTTATTTACGGATCCCAACTATGATCACGACAATATTAGAGTAGGTTCAGCAGTATTTTCAAGAATTGAACCCTATTTAAGAAGCAATTCTACTGCTGGGATTCCTGGTTTAAATGTCAATTATAAAGAACGGGTTGAAGATGATGTCATCACAACCGCACTCTCTCAAACCGTCCTGGGAGATGTCCTGCAACAAAATGTCTGGAACGAAAAAAGTTTCCATGTAAATGAAGCAGCCCCAGGTAATATAACCATATATACAGCTTCAAATGATGTCGAGGTCGAATTAATTTCTCCTTCCAATAAAAAGTATGCACCTTCCTTAAAAGTTCATTCTGCAAAAAATGAAACTTCCTTTTTTAATGGTGCCACCATCCAAACATTTAATAGAAATAACCTAGAAATTGGTGACTGGAGAGTTCGACTGAAGACTAAATCTCCAAAAGACGCATACCTGTTCACAGCACATTTTAACGAAAAGAATCCCATTACATTAAGTATGGCCGGAAAAGTTAAGCAAAAAGATGCAAAATTTTCAATAAAGAATCCAATGAATGATAACAAAAGGCCAATCAGCACAACATTTTCGGTTCATCTAATAGATGAAAACGGTAATGAAATTCGTGAAAAAAGCTCCATTAAGGTAATGGACGCCGAAAATTTTTCTGGTACTCTTCCAGAAGTACCTAAATCAGGTGTTTATAATGTAACGATTGATGTCAAGGAAAAAAATGTGAATGGTACTGAAAGAACCCGTACATTGATTCGTTCGGTCTATATAGAAAAATAGTAAAAATGATTAGAAAAGACCTTCTCTTAATTGAGAGGTCTTTTTTTGGGGTGAAATGTATTGAAATGATTCAGCAAAAGGAAACAGCCGGGCCGTATTTCATATTGGTACTAAGTGAGCGGTTGATCGAAGGGTATTTAGCAAGTCAGATCCCCCTGCAACAAAAAAGATTCATGAAATCCAACGAGTGCCATCTAGGGTCTAATCCGTCTTTTGATAAGATTCCCTATAAGATAAAATACCAGTTTTGAGTGCAGAATAATTGCCAATGCTTGCATAGCCATAAAACCAGCCCATGAAAATTCCTGCAACCAAATGATGACGGTGGCTAATGAAAATGGAAATGAATAAGCCAATACCCAAAGCGATGGTAGGGATGAATTTTGGTGGAATATGAAAAATGACCTTAATAAGTTGAGTAAGAATCATGATGGTAGGAATGGCTATCACTGCATCCCAAAAGTTTGTATGGATAGTTGGGTAGTCCATAATGTCACCACCTTAATTTAGAAGTTTCAAAATTAATTTTTACCATTTATAAAAGGTTTATACCATAGTAATTCATTAAATGATTGATCAAATAAAGTATATGCAAATGGTATGAAGATTTTCAGCTTCAATTAAAATGCCATCAATCCATTGAATATTAATGGGTTTGATGGCTTTTACTAGAGAGGGAGAATGATTAATCCAAATTGAAGCCGTACTTTGTAAGTTATCACCTTATTGATAATAGTGAAAACAATTAATAACATTTTTTTTGCTGGACAAGCTGTAAAGTTTTTCAAAGTTTAGAATACGATAAGAATGAAGATATCCAACTAATAATGGGAGGTTCTAATGAGCGAGGAATCGTTTATTAAGGAAATTGCTCCTTATGCCCAAAAAATTCAAAAGGAATTTAAAATTTTACCTTCTGTTGTCATTGCACAGCTTGTTTGGAGAGTGGTTATGGGACAAGCTTATTAGCAAATCAAGGGAAAAATATATTCGTACAAAAGGTGACTATAAAGGAGAGTCTGTCATTATTCAAACAATCGAATAAGTCAACGATGCGCCTGTTCAAGTATGGTCCAAATTCAGAAGATATCCAACATGGGCAGAAAGTTTACAAGATCTTGCCAATCTATATGTAAAGGGGACTTCATGGAATAGAAGTTTGTATACAGCTGTCATTAGGAAAAAAGATTACAAAAAGGCACTTCAAGCAATATTCGATGCGGGCTACGCCTCGGACCCGAAATATATAGAAAAACTGGTGAATCTAATCGAAACAAGTGATTTAACTAAATATGACGCAAGCAACGAAGAGGTCTATCATATAGTCAAAAAGGGGGAATCCGTCTCTAAACTTGCCAAAGCATATGGTTCTACACAAGTGCAGATTCAACAGTGGAAGGGTTGGCCGATCTTAATCTCATTAAAGTGAACCAAAGATTAAGAGTGAAATGAACTTTTAAAAGGGAGCGGGATTTTAACGCTCCCTTTTTTTATTGGAATGCGGGTTTCCTATTTTTCAAAATACATATATCCAGAAAGGCGTTAGTTTCCCTTTCATCCTGCATAAATGAGAAAGGATGTTAATAATCTTAAGAAAACTCGATTCTATCAAAAAAATATATCAAAACCTAGTCTTCCATATGCATAATGAGAGAATTCGAGACATAAATTAAACAAACAAAAAAAGCGCGGTTAGCGCTTTTAGTGTATTTGTCTATATAAGCCTATAACTTTTCCAAGTATCGAAACATCTCTTAAAATAATTGGTTCCATATTCGAGTTCTCAGGCTGAAGCCTTATGTAATCCGGTTCCTTAAAGAATCGTTTTACAGTGGCTTCATCATCTTCCGTCATGGCCACGACGATATCTCCATTATTGGCGCTGCTTTGTTGTTTCACGATGACATAATCTCCATCATGAATTCCTGCTTCGATCATACTTTCACCCATGATTTCCAGCATGAATACATGGTCATCATGCGGAACCATGCTTTCGGGAAGCGGAAAGTATTCTTCTATGTTTTCGATGGCCGTTATCGGCATGCCCGCTGTTACTTTTCCAAGTAACGGAACGTTCACGACATTAACTTTGGGGATATTGTTCGCTTCCTCCAAATTCAGTATTTCAATGGCCCTCGGCTTGGTTGGGTCACGTCTTATCAGGCCTTTACTTTCCAGGCGGGATAAATGTCCGTGTACTGTTGAACTTGATGCAAGTCCAACTGCTTCACCAATCTCCCGTACGGAAGGTGGATACCCTTTTTGGCGGACCTCTTCTTTAATGAAATCAAGGATATCTTGCTGCCGTTTTGATAGTTTAGTCATATGTGCACCTCTTCTCCAATGTTCTTTGCTACATTATAGCATGGCCCCCAACTCTATACAAACATAAGTTCGAATTTTGTTGTTGACTGAAACAAACGTTCGTATTATAATTTGGACGTAACATACGAACGAACATTCGCTTTGGAGGGATATTTATGAAAAAATTATACAAAAATTATATTTCTACGATTCTATTAGCGGGATCGGTATTCATCTTTTCAATTTTATTCTCTTGTACATTAGACAATGATCAAAAAAAGGATTTCCTTTCTATAGAAGTAAGTGAAGGCGACACCCTATGGGGAATTGCCGAAGAGTATGAAGAAGCTGATTTGACAAAAAAAGAATTCATTGGTTGGATAGAAGAGCATAATGGAGTCAGGGCGGATACGATTAAACCTGGTCAAGTCATTGTCATACCGGTTAAAGGGGAAGAACTTGTTCAGAATTTGGCCAGTCAGCAGTAAGTAGTGAAGGTAGGGTATTATGAAAGCAGTAATCTATTGTAGGGTTAGCACAGAAAAAGAATCCCAGGAAACATCATTGGCAAGGCAGGAAGATGAATTAGTTAAATTGGCGGAAAAGATGGATGTGGAAGTTGTTTCCATAATAAAAGAACAGGCAAGCGGTTATGAGTTAAATCGGGATGGCATATTTGACATGCTTGAACTATTTAAAACCAAAGAAGCTGAAGTTCTATTAATCCAGGACGAAACTAGACTGGGGAGGGGAAATGCCAAAATAGCCCTTTTCCATGTCATCCTTAAAGAAGACGTGAAAATTTATACGCTCTCACACGATGGAGAACTTGAGTTATCTGATTCGGATGCCATGGTCATTCAGATAGTCGGTATTGTAGAAGAATATCAAAGGAAACTACATAATCTAAAAATAAAACGCGGGATGATAAGAGCGGTTGAAAAAGGATACCGTCCGCAAAAAAACCTTCATAACCAAAGGAATTCTACTGGAAGGGACCGTATGGAGATTCCAATTGAAGAAATTATTAAACTCCGGGCCAATGGATTGACATTTGCAGAAATCGCAGCCACTTTAAGGGGCTTTGGATACAATGTATCTAAAGCCACTGTGAACAGGCGTTTTCTCGAGCATCAACTAAATACAGAGGAAAGTCAATCATAGAACTTGTAATTTCGCTTTTTTTTTAATAACATGACAATATCCGCAGATTACGAAGGAGCGAAATTATGCTATCAAAAGAAAAATTAGCCCGTATTAATGAACTTTCAAAAAAGGCCAAGGCTGAAGGTTTGACGGAAGTTGAGGCGAAAGAGCAAACCCAATTAAGAAGTGAGTATTTGGAGACATTCAGACGGTCCATGTCCGATACGTTGGAGCATGTGAAAGTCGTTGATCCAGAAGGTAATGACGTCACTCCTCAAAAGATAAAGAGTATTAAAGAAAAAAGAAACTTACATTAATGCTTGGACTATTCTCATGGAACACTCCATTTGTGGATTCTTTTAGCCTTTAGGAATAAAAAGAGAGTGCATTCATGTATGTATTCCCCTATTTAGCTTAATCTAAATAGGGGACTTCTCTAATTTGTAGAAAATTGTATTATTGGGTTAGTAAATAGTGATTTTAGTTGTGATATTATGCTGGTCACTATAATATAAAGAGGTACATTACAGGAAGGGATGTTTTACTATATGTTAGATAAATTAGATGCACTTTCTATCAATACGATTCGTACGTTATCGATTGATGCAATTGAAAAGGCTAATTCCGGCCATCCAGGTATGCCGATGGGGGCAGCGCCGATGGCGTATAAACTATGGACTGAATATATGAATCATAACCCGAAAAATCCGGATTGGTTTAATAGGGATCGCTTTGTTCTTTCAGCTGGTCATGGGTCTATGCTGTTATACAGTCTTCTTCATTTATCGGGCTATGGCTTATCTATCGATGATTTGAAAAGCTTTCGCCAATGGGGAAGTAAAACTCCGGGACATCCTGAATTCGGACATACTGCAGGTGTAGATGCAACGACGGGACCGCTTGGACAAGGTATCGCAATGGCAGTCGGCATGGCAATGGCAGAACGCCACTTGGCAGAAAGCTACAACCGTGATTCTTATAATGTAGTCGATCATTATACATATAGCATTTGTGGAGATGGGGATTTAATGGAAGGGGTTTCTGCTGAAGCTGCTTCATTAGCTGGACATCTACAACTTGGAAGGCTTGTTGTTTTATATGATTCTAATGATATTTCCCTTGACGGCGACTTAAGTCAATCATTTAGTGAAAGCGTAGCAAACCGGTTCAAATCTTATGGATGGCAATATATCCGCGTTGAGGATGGGAACGATCTTCAGGAAATAGCCAAAGCACTTGAAGAAGCGAAAACCGACGAAGCACGCCCAACTTTAATAGAAGTCAAAACGGTTATTGGTTACGGTTCACCAAACCGTTCAGGTAAATCAGCTGTTCACGGCGCTCCGCTTGGTGCAGATGAGCTTAAGTTGACTAAAGAAGCATATAAATGGACATTCGAAGCGGATTTCCATGTTCCAGAAGAAGTGTATTCACACTTCAATGAATCTGTTGTGGATGCAGGCGCTCAAAAAGAAGAAGCTTGGAATGAATTGTTCAAAAATTACAAAGAAGCACATCCTGAGTTAGCCGAGCAATTGGAGCTGGCAATCAAAGGTGAACTGCCTGCTGACTGGGATCAGGATATTCCGGTCTATGAAGAAGGGAAAACATTAGCTTCCCGTGCTTCAAGTGGAGAAGTGTTAAATGCGATTGCCAAAAGGGTGCCTAGCTTCATTGGTGGTTCTGCAGATTTAGCCGGATCTAATAATACTGCCATTAAAGGTGAGACAGACCTATTACCTGGTAATTACAGTGGTCGTAATATTTGGTTTGGTGTACGTGAATTCGCTATGGGTGCGGCCTTAAATGGTATGACCCTTCATGGTGGATTAAAAGTGTACGGAGGAACATTCTTCGTATTCTCTGATTATTTGCGTCCTGCTATAAGAATGGCAGCACTGATGGGACTTCCTGTAACGTATGTATTCACCCATGACAGCATTGCTGTTGGGGAAGACGGACCGACACATGAGCCAATCGAACAATTAGCATCATTACGGGCAATGCCTAACCTAGGGGTAATCCGTCCGGCTGATGGCAATGAAACGGCAGCAGCCTGGAAAGTGGCAATGGAGTCTACAAATAAACCAACTGCCCTTGTACTGACTCGTCAAGGATTGCCAACAATAAAAGACACTTCCGAAACTGCGTATGAAGGTGTTTCAAAAGGGGCTTACATCATCTCCGCTTCTAAGAAAGAAGTAGCAGATGCATTACTTCTTGCGACTGGTTCCGAAGTGAACTTGGCTGTCGAAGCACAGAAAGCTTTAGCGAACGAAGGAATTGATGTTTCGGTAATCAGCATGCCATCATGGGATCGATTCGAAACTCAATCTAAAGAATATAAACAAAGTGTAATCAATCCGGCAGTGAAAAAACGTCTGGCCATTGAAGTGGCTTCACCGTTTGGCTGGGATCGTTATGCAGGTGATGAGGGTGAAATATTGGCCATCAATCATTTTGGAGCTTCGGCACCAGGCGGTAAAATCATGCAAGAATTTGGTTTCACAGTAGAAAATGTAGTTGCTCGAGTTAAAGAAATGCTAAAATAATCGTAATGGGGACTGACACCAACTAGTTTGGTGTCAGTTTTTTTATCAAAACTTCGTATTGTATGTTGAAAGTGCTCTTATTCTATGGGGAATCTTCCATTCGACAAAAAAAGAAGAAAATTTCTCCAGCAAACAACATATCTTTTCAGTTTGTCAATATATAATGAGAATAAATAAATTTCGTTTGAATGTGTCAGTTAAAGGGGAAAGTCATCAAGAGTGGAAAATGGTGGAAAGGTCCTGATTGTTAATTGTTCTGGTGACCAAACCAAAATAGGAATGCTAGGAGGCATTGGCTGATGAGAACCTATGAAATTTTTTTAATCGAAGATGAATTTGCCCATCATTATTATGGTAGAGAAAAGCTGTTTTTCAATTTGTTTTTGGAGTATATTCAAGCTAGGGGCAGACTGAAGAGTATTTTGCAAAAACAAATCGAATATGTCACCAAAACAGTCCCGATTATCCAGTTGCAGGTAGCTATTGAACAACGTTTGCAAAAAAAGATGAATTTTTGGTCTCAAAATGGAAAATACTATTTAGAAAAAACAAACGGATCCAGTAAAGCCGTTTTAATCATCCAGGATGATTCCATTATGCTTAAAGCTGAAGGAGACTATGAAGCGGAAACGGCCTTCTTTGAGTGCATTCGAAAATATGAAGCGAGTTTTCTAGCCATAGATTTTGAACACGAAAAATACGGTTGGTTAAAACCGATAAAAGAAAGAAAATTTGTCTAAATGGGGGACTTTTGGGTAGCGGGTATTGTATAATAACCTTTGGTCTAGTACACTGATGTTAGACAACACGAAGGAGGAAATAGTATGTGGGTTTACATTCTAGTTGGCGTACTGGCATTGATTGCTGGAGTAGTGCTGGGATTTTTCATCGCTCGTAAATACATGATGGATTACTTAAAGAAAAATCCGCCAATTAACGAACAGATGTTAAAAATGATGATGATGCAAATGGGTATGAAACCATCCCAAAAGAAAATTAATCAAATGATGAGTGCAATGAATAAACAACAAACAAAATAAACCTTGATACATAAGGGTTTATCAATTGATGGTTGTAACTATAAAGGAGAATTTTTCTCTACAAACCCTGTAGAGTGAATCCTTCATCAAGAATTTGCCTTATTTTTGGTTTAACCTTCATCTAACTAATTTAAAACCACTTTTCCTGTTGAAAACTTAACCATAGGAAAGGTGGTTTTTTTGTTGGAGTTTGAAGATGTGTTAAATGAATACTTGTACTACTGTGAAGCAAAAGGTTTTACAGCAAAGACCATGAAAAATAAACATCAAGAGTACAAACAACTAAAGAAATATTTGAAGGAAAAAAGAGCAATTACAGAGTTAGAAAGTATCACCACTCATGATTTAAAGGCGTATGTGCGGTTTAAGCAAAACGATGGATTGCAACCACAGAGTGTTGTCACCATGTTCAAGATGATTAAAGCATTCTTTTCCTGGTGTGAACAGGAAGAATATTTAAAAGAAAACATAGCGAAAAAGGTTGTACTTCCAAAAGTGCCTAAAAAGGTTTTAAAGGGATTTACTGTTTCAGATGTACAAGAAATGATTGATGCCTTTACTTACAAGAATTACATTGAAGCAAGGAACAAGGCGATTATTGCCATGCTTTCCGACACAGGGATTCGTGCAATGGAATTAAGAGGGGTATTATCTGTAAACGTAAAAGAAACCTCAATTCTTGTAAATGGGAAAGGAAACAAGGAACGAATTGTTTTCATTAGTCCGGCTTTAAAAAGGATTTTATTTAAATATGAACGGATTAAAAAACAGTATTTCCATGACAAAGAAATAACAAATCACTATTTTCTCTCTTACACAGGCACAGATATTTCTCATGTAGGTTTGGACAACATCATAAAAGAAGCAGGTAAGCGTGCAAGAGTTGAAAACAAAAGGTGTAGTCCGCATACATTCAGACATTTTTTTAGTGTTCAATGTATCTTAAACGGAATAGACATCTATACATTATCTAAATTACTTGGACATTCAGATATTTCAACGACCCAACGATATTTACAATCATTAGAAGATTTTGACCTAATTGAAAAGGCGATGCCCTCTAGTCCACTAATGAATCTAAGTGCGAAGAAATGAATAAGTAGATTAAGCATATTGCCTACTAATGAAGAAGATTGCACACAAAGATAATAAGTATTTTTAGGAAATTTATGTCCTTTTTTGGTACAATAATTTCTCATGTTGGGAAAAGAGCGTCCTTTTTTAGGACACAAATTTCCCTTAGTGTGGAAAAAAGTGTCCTAAAAAAGGACAAAAAGTACCATGTATAAAGAAAAGATAATTAAAAAGATAAGATATATAAAAGGGGTCGCTAACGCTCCATCTATCTTGTTCGCTAACGCTACCTCATACTCGCTTCGCACGTTTTTTCTTTTACATTTGATGTATATTTTCTTTTAAATAACAATTAAAAAATAGATATAAAAAATAGAAATATAAAATCCTATTAAAGTTATTTATTACCATAGATAATTGTGGTAAATTTAGATTATGTATTTATATTTAAATAAAAAAGGTGATTTACTTGTTTGAAAAAATAAAAAAATTGGATGTAGCGATTATACTATTCATCCTAACTGCATTAGGGTATATGACCACGTATATTTATGAGTTAGGTTACAAGTATTATTTCTCGCTACCATCCAACCTCATCGATTTATCATTAACAAATATAACAAGAAGCATTATCTTTGTTTCTTTCTTTTTTGGCTTCGCATTTTTAGTTGATTTTTATAATAACGAAACAAAGGTAAAAGAGCGAAGAAGAAAAATAAATATTAATATAACTAAAATCTATGCATTGTTATCTTTAATAGCATTTAGTTTAATAGTTAATGGTCAATTTAATCCTATAGATGCAGTAATAATATTAGTGGCATTAATAATTTTATTTTTATTATTTATTTTTAAGCCCAGTAAACTTCTTTTGTATATAATGTTATTTGCTTATTTCATAATTTTAACTTTTAAACTCGGCTATAATTTTGCAGATAAATCAGAGTATTTAGTAATAAAAGATGATGATCTAGTCGTAATTGATTATTATCAAGATAGAGCAATTGTTGCTAAGGCGGATTTGAAAAAGAAAGTAATATATCCTGAATATCAATTTATTAAATTAGAAACTGATGAGATAGGTAAAGTAAAATTTGAATTAATAAATACTGGAAAAATGAAACTAGAGAGGAAAGAATGAAGGTCCTTGCCTTTATAAAAAATGCTCTTGCTTAAACAGCAGGAGCATTTTTTATCTGTCAAAGAAGTTATTTCCTTGGTTTTAATAATTTTTCTTTATATTCTTCCAGAAGTAGTTCGGCTATTGTTTTATACAATTCTTCTGAATATATTTCTTTTCCTTTCGGATGATATTTTTCAATGCTTATTATGTAATTCCCATGTCTTACTTCCTTCAATACTTTGTATTCATTGTCTTTCTTCATCTTTGTCAACTCCTTTGTAATTTGCATATCAAATACATTTGTATGGGAAGTATAAATCATTTTAAATCTAATTTCCATTAAATGTAATAAATGATGATGTATTGTATCTTTTGAAATTGTTTCAAACAGTTTAAAAGATTACTTGTTAAAACACATTACTTTAAACCTCTTTAAAAAGGTCTAAAACAAAAAATGTTTACAAAATGGTCTAGTTAGGGCGTTTATATATGAGGGAACTAAAAGTTCCGAAAAAGTGACACAAAACAGTCGAGAAAAGGGCTTTATATATGAGAGGTTCTTTTATATTTCTCAAAAGTGGCACAAAATCAAAAGATAACCACGATAAATAGTGAGAGGAAAAATATTTTTTCTCCAATGTGACACAAAATCGGCTTCAAAAGACGATAAATAGTGAAGGGATTATTTTAAAAATAATTTCTCAAAAAAGTGGCACAAAACCCTGTTGTAAAGCACTAATTAGTGAGGGGATTAATATTTTTACCCTTCAACTGAAAAAATTCAGTTTTGTACTTTGTACTAACCTCCTTTAGTACAAGTCAATTTTCCTATAAGGTTTTTACCTTAATTATGGTGCGATGGCTTGAACGACCATTGTAACCTGCTAAGATTCTATCTTAGCGATAGCCAATTGTGGGAAACGGTACTAGCCATACTGTTTCCCTATTTATTATTAAATTAAAAGGATGATGTTAAATGAATGACATGGCTCTAAACAACAGCAACGCAGGTGTTATTGTAGAAAATAAGAAGCAAGACAGATTAGAACAGGTTCTAGCAGACGGTGAACAAATTCAAAATCGTGTAAATGCTCGGCTAGATAATATTGACGCAAGACAAAACAAAATAGAAGAAGCGATGAAAGCAATAGAAGGATTAACATATCTCATTGAATGGAAAGAAGCAAAGGAAGGTGTTAAGTAAGGATGGCACAGGTATTGGTGAATACCAATACACAGTTATAAATTGAAAACCTAACAACTCTGCAATCAAATACTTAGTATATGAATTTGTTGGAATTTATAACGGTCAAAACTACTCTCGTAAGAGGTAAATTCAGTATTCGTTTCGTTTAGGTTGTTAAGGGGTGAAATAAAGTAGAATGATAGAAATTTTAATGGTGGCTGTCAACACCATCGACCTAACTGGTGCAGGTCAAATGTTGATTGATAACGGTATCTTTGCTGTCCTTTTCGGATGGCTTTTTTGGGATACTCGCAAAGAAACAAAAAATCGTGAAGAACGTTTAATGAATCATATTGATAAACAAGGTGAAGCATTAGACAGAATCACAGACACAATGGAAAAGATGGATGTTCGCCTAACTCACATAGAGGGCAAGGTAAACTCTAAAAAATAATTCAATGGAAGGGATAATTCGAAATGGAAGAAATCAATCAAGATAAAATAGCAAATGTAATTGAAGATACTCAACAAATTGATGATGTAGTTGAAGATGTGCATACAGAGGTTTCGGAAGACAATCAAGAGGTTATTGTAGAAAAAACTTACACACAAGCAGACATTGATGCACTACAAGCACAGGTTGATGAATTATCGCAATATAAGCCAAAGGAATCAACGGAAGATGAAACTAAAATTCAACAAAAGTTAGAATCCATTTGGGACAGAGAAGTCAATCAAACTCTTAAAGAAGAAGGTTTAGAAATCTTCGCAGAATTTATCAAGGCAGATGTGGATGACACAGAAACCTTAAAAAAACAAATCACACAACTAAAGGAAATTGTTGGCTCGTTGGAACTATCCAATGGCTATCAACCCTCTAATCATAAAACAGTTGATGGTTATTCTATCGCAAAGAAGAATAAAGACGTTAATGGCATGATTAGGGAAAAATTAAAATTTTAAAATAGAAAGAGGAAATTTAAATGTTAGATACTAACAAATTAACTTCACAAGAAAATATTCATCTTACTGATGAAATCGCAGTAGTTGCACCAAAAGCAACTCCATTCATGACACTATTAATGGGTAAAGGCAAAGTAAAATCTACTTCTGCTAAAGTCCACACTTGGAGAGAAAAAACTTTAGATTTCTCTGACGTAACAGTTGCAGAAGGTGTTGAAGCAACAAACTTCAAAAATAGCGTTCGTGCTGAATTAAACAACATCCTTGAAATCTTCTTGAAATCAACTTCTGTTTCTGGTACTGCACAAGCAAGTGGAGCAACTGGCGACTTATTTGCACAAGAAATCAATGACCGTTTGGTAGAGGTTAAAGTTGCAATCGAAAAACGCCTAATCGCAGGTGTTAAAGATGATGCTTCTGTATCTGGTGTACGTAAAATGGCAGGTTTGCTTTCTTATGTTGATGCAGGTAACACTTACAATTCAGAAGGTGTTAAAGCAATTTCAGAAAAAGACGTTCGTAATCTTGCTCGTAAACTATTTGACGCAGGAAACGAAAACGCTGAAATCTATGCTCTAGTTTCTCCAGATTCTAAAGAGTGGATTGATGAACTATACAAAGCAAACTACAACTACACTCACACAGAAAACAATTTCGGTATTGTGGTTTCAAGCATCAACACTAACTATGGTACTATCAACTTCGTTGTTGACCGTTTCATGGCTAATGACAAAATTGTTGCTTTCGATATTAACGCTGTTAGCGTAGCATTCCTACGTCAACCTGCTTTCGAACAACTTGCTAAAACTGGCGATAACATAAAAGGACAAATTGTTGCAGAAGCAACACTTGAAGTTGCATCTCGTAAATCAGTTGCCCTATTGAATATCAAACAAGTGTAATTGATGTAACAAATAATGATATATGGTAGAGGGTTTTTCCCTCTCTCTATATTATTTTGACAACCGTTTAAAATTTTCAATACAGGAGGTAATTCAAATTGAACACTAAAGATGAATATGTCTTGAAACGCAGGAGAAAGAAGATACGTTTAAGACAAATAGCAGAAGATATCGGTTGTTCGCAATCGCTTATCAGTCAATATGAAACAGGTAATTGCGATATGGACAGAGTGAAAGTCCAAAAATATAAAGAGTTTATAGATAGTTACTAATTTGTTGAGGTGAGAAATTCACCTTGATAATTTAAATAAGATAATTAAAAGGAGTGAAAAATGTGGAAGTAAAAGTAACTTAACTCTCCTTACTCAATAAAGCACGTGAGTAAAAGGGAGAAACATACATAGACAACTGAATAAAAACGCAATTTTAATAAACATAAATTGGTGCAAAGCAAGAGAGCGAAGTTAAAACTTTCGCTAAGTAATGAAGAAAGATTTTAAAGAAAAATTTCCTCAATGGGTATTTGAGGATGCAGATTTAACAGTATGTATGAGTGATGATATTGATAGTTTAGTAGGTGCAACAATCCTCAAACAAGTCAAAGGTTGGGAAGTAGAACACTTCTACGATTTTCACAATCTTTACTCCACAAACAAAAACGACAAACGAAAAGCAGTCGGTGTCGATATTGCTCTTGTAAATGGCAAGACATACGACAACCATGTAACAATGCTTTCCTCGACAAGTCAACCCAACATGATGAGTGCAAACCCCAACGTAATTGAAAAGGTATCCAGAGATAACTACACAAGCAAGTTTGCAATGAGTACAGCGTTATTATTATACGCACTATACGATATTCCACTACCATCAACAGAAGATGGAAAGTTAATGTTAATGTCTATTGATTCTAGTTACTTAGGATTCTATAAAGGATTCAAGAAAGTTCAATGTGATTGGTTAGAAAAGATGGGCATGGAAGAAATGATTCACCTTCAAGAAAGACATGGATTAATGGATTTCGTAGAAGTAAAAAGAAGGTTTGTTTCATCTGACAAAATCATTATGAATGAAGATGGTGTTCTAGAAACAACAATGCAACTAGAAGGTATAAGCAACCTACTAGAATTAGATATTCAACTTCCAACAAAGGAATTTGAAATAAGAAAACAGTTTACTCGTACAAGTTACGACTTAAAGCAAGGCAGTTCATATGACAATGGAATGATAGAAATACATTACGACCCATTCTCATACGCCCTCACAGGCAAACAAAAATTACAAATGACGTTGATGTAATCAACAGTTAAATCAAAAAAAGGAATGAAATAAATGGAAATGGGAAAATATTTCTTCTGCTACTCTACAAATCTATATGAGTTTCTGAGGTACACAAAGGGAATCGTGTTTATCTGCACAGCATTTCACGACAAAACCATCAAACGATTCTGGTTATTCGAACGTGATGAGGTTTTGTTAGAAGCGTTAAAAGAATATAACGAACGTGGCAAGCAATTAGGATTACATGACAGGCAGGTTTAACAACCTGCTAGATAATTAAAAGATAAATAAAAAGATAATTTAATAGGGGTTAATTTAAATGTTAAGAATGACAACAAAAAAAGGTTTCGTACAAATTCCAAATGTGGCGTTTGGTTTTGGTACTGATTACAAATTAAACAAAGACGATATTAAGGTATATGCGTACCTTCAATTCGCAAAATCAGTTGGAACAATGAAGGTTAGAACAAATATTGAAATCATCGTTGAAGATTTAGGTTGGGAAACAACAAAAGCAAGTCGTGACAAGGCAAGAGTAGCCGATGCTTTAAACAATTTAATAGACAAAGGATATATCAATGCAACTTTTAAAAAGGATATTAAGAAAGACACATTAACAATCTCTATCAATGAGGAAATGAAAGATGTTAAAGCACAAAGTACTGTTGATTGGAAACAAAATCCTTTCAAATTCAAAGGGCATACACAAATTAAAATAGATGAATATAATCTAGCAGACAAAAATGATTATCACTTGTTAATGGTTGGCTACTACCTATGGAGAAACAATGCTGACTTCAAATACGCTATTTGCGATAAGGAGTGGGCAGAAGTTCTTGAATTGAGTATCAAACGTACTAGAACAATCATTGACGATTATACACCATTCCTAATCAAGATTTCTGGTGCTAAATTCAAAGGTGAAAATGGTCAATGGAAGCAAGAGCCAAATACATATGTAATGGGCAAACACATGTCTATTGAGGACAAAGCAGAAAAAGTTTCAATAGAAGCAAACAAAGAAACTTTTGGTGAAAAACATATGTCAAAAGTTTTAGATGTAAAGGTTATGACAGATAACGAAATCTACAAGCAAATCTTTGATTTTACAGTATTTATTAAAGGTGATGGGTACAAAGTTTGGAAAGAAACAACTTGTGAACATACACAAAAAACTGGACAGTTAAAGATTGAAAAAATGATGAAATCAGTAGGTGGCAGAAATGCTGTCGAAAGATTAGAAACTAAATATCAAAAAGATATTGCTTCTGCCAAAGAGCATGAAAGACAAATGGAAGTCATGCATAAGAGAGCAGAACAGCACATGGCAGAGATGGAAGACGAATACATTTCTCCCTTCAAACCAAAGAAGCAAGAAGATTTAAGTTTCTTTGACGATGATTTTTAAGAAAGAAAGGTAAATCAAATGACATTAAAAGAACAACTAAAGAAAGTAAGTAAAGAGAATCGTGCTTACTTTCATTATAAATTTCCAGATACACGATTCGACCAAAGCAAAGAACAAAAGACAGAGCAAGAGTTTCTTGCCTATGTTGGTCGTAAGACAATGAATGGTTTTACAGATTGGGAGAAAACATTAGAGTACGCAAATCTTGTCGCTCTATATCTCCAATCAAAGCAGATTGATACACTTTATAAAATCTATGCAGTAGTTGAGGTGAAGGCACTTGAAGGTGACGATAAGGCAATTGCAACGCTATTAAAACTAAATAAAGAAATTAATCTTATGATTAAAGGATTTTCTTCTATTCAAGATGCAGAAGAAGATGATGATGACTTGGTGATGTAAGATGAGCAAAATAAAACTTACAACTAAAGAGAAATTAGAATTAATCAACAATGACCCTGTGTTGTGGCTTAAAAACTTCGTCAAAATCACAACAAATACAGGTGAATACGTGCCATTCGTGGTCAATGACCAACAAAAGCAATTCATCGAAGAAATGACACGATTTAACGTAATCGCAAAGGCACGACAAATTGGATTTTCAACTATGTCTGTTGCCTTATGTCTATGGATGGCTTGTAACAGACCACGTACAAACTACATGATTGTATCGTATAAGCAAGAATCAGCAACATCGTTATTCGACAAACTGAAAATGATGTATGATGACCTTCCACATGACAAATATAAGTTTCCACAAGATACACAAAACAACAGAAACCAATTGAGATTAGACAATGGTTCTTCAATCACATTATCTGTTGCAGGTGGAAAAGATGTTGGTCGTGGTACTACTTACGAATACATATTGCTTTCAGAGTTTGCATTTTATGAAAATCAAGATTCAATCCTGCTCTCAGCAGAACAGGCACTAGCAAAGAGTAAAACATCAAAATTAGTTATTGAAACAACTTCAAACGGTTTCAACTCCTACCAAAAACTCTTTATGAACGCACATAAGGGAAATTCAAAGTACAAAGCGTTCTTTTTCCCCTTCCATTCCACTTCATACGCTAAACAATTCAAAGATGATTATGATGAAGCAGAAACATGGTACAAAGCCAACAACGCAAGTAAACGCCTTACTAAAGATGATTTAGAGCCAGAAGAATTATTCTTATTAGAATCTGGTGCAAACCTAAGACAATTAATGTGGCGTAGATGGAAGTTGTTAGACATGAGTTTGCAACAATTCTATCAAGAGTTTCCTGCAACACCTATGGAATCATTTATTTCTTCTGGTTTGAATGTATTCGACCAACAAAAGATTGTTGAGCGTTTAAAATACGTTCCTAAGTCATTGGAATATAAAGATATGAAAATGGTTGTTCCAGACAGCATTGCAAAATATGTTGGCAAGTCACTAATGATTTATCAATTACCAGTCAATGGCGTGAAATACTACGCAGGTGTCGATACTGCATCAGGTACAGGTGGTGACTACTCAACTATCTCAATGTTGAATGAGGATGGTGAGCAGGTTCTAAGTTTCTATGATAATAAAATCCCTGTATATGACTTTGCAAAGGTTATTTATGATATTGGCAGATGGTTTAATTACGCTTATTTGACAGTAGAACGACAAGGTTTTGGTATTCCAATCCTAGAGCGTTTACGCAAAGAATATGAGTATATGAATCTACATAAGCACAAGGTTTTCAATCAACAAATGGGTAAACATAAGATTCAAATTGGTTTTAATACCACAGCAGTTACCAAAAACATTATGATTACAGATTTAAAAGAGCAATTCGAATTGGAAATGATTCTTATAAACTGTCAAGAAACCTTAGAGCAAATGCAGATTTTCATTGAAAACGAAGGTAAAACAGGAAATAAAAAAGGCAATGGCAACCATGATGACAACGTTATCGGTCTAGCGTTAGCAGTACAAGCCAAGAAAGCGAATAAATGGTATATTTAGGAGGTAAACTAAAATAATTGAAGTAATAGGTTATTAATAACAGGAGGGGTAAAAATGTCAAATCAGAAAATAAAAGAAATTATAGACAAGTATATTGTAGATGAAAGAATTAGAGGATATTCAAATAAGCATTTCAACCATCTAGAAAGAAATAAGGTTTATACGAGTATTGATACTAAAGAAGATGTTATGTGTGCTAATAATAGAGTTAAAAATATGATAGAAAGTTGTTCTAATGAACAATCACCTGACCCTGAAGATATAATAGATTTAGAAAAATATATCGGGGAATATGAAATTGCTGTTTCAAAAGTCCTTAAATGCTACACTAATTTTGATTATACCGCAGAGGAAATACAAGATAAAATTGATGAAATGTTTTACTTCTATTCTCAAATTGATAAAATCAAAAGAAAGAAATTGATGTTTTAGCAAGAAAATAGGTGTTATTTGAATATAAAAGGAACTTTCCTTATAAGGAGGAAACAGTTTGAAAAAAGGTCTGGAAGTAATATTAGATACTGCCTTAAAAATACATCCAGCACTTCCCCAAATAATTGAAATAGGTCTTGAACTATCACCTTATTTAGGATCGGCTTGGCAATCATACAAAATGTACAGATTAGAAAATAGGGTGCAAGAACACAGTGAACAATTAGAACGTATAAGTGTTTTGTACTCAAACACCTCATTATCAGAAAAATATATTCAAGAAAGAATTGCTCCAATTGTTCTATCAGATTTAATTGAAGAACACGAAGATGCTAAAATTAATTATATATTGCATGGATTTGAAAATGTATTTATTAACGAAAAAGAAAATGAATCACTTGTAATAAACTATTTTGATACACTACGAAACCTTCGATATGAAGACGTAAAAAGATTTTTTTATTTTATAGATGAAATGATTAGTGAACCAATCCATAGTAATGGAAGTGAAGAACAAGCACTACAGAGAAGTATTGATGGTAAATTGAAAAATTTAGGGTTGTTAAAAATAAAGGCAAAATGGGGAGGTTTTGAAGGACACGATATTAATAATACTCGAGAGGATGCCAGATTGACATTATATGGTGAGAAATTTGCTGACTTTATATCCACTTATAAAAGCATTAACAATTAGAAGTCCCTAGTTTTAATAGTAATAGGAGGGATTATTTTGAAATTTGAAGCAAAACACCTTATAAGATGGGGAATCCCTGGGTGGGTGTTCATATTGTGGTTATTGTTTGCCCTCATTCTGATAAATCCATCACTTTTTAATAACTTATTGCTTAATGATTTAATAAAAAGTTTAGGGATATTAGTCACTTTGGCGAGTATAGGAGTTCCAATTGGATATGTAATTAGCCAGTTTTATTTTTCGACTAATTGGGTTATAGGCAAAAATCTAGATATGTCCAGTGTTACAAATAAAGTAAAGGATTTTCCTTACCCTGAAGATTGGGAGCAGTTAGATAAAAAAGAAAAGTACTTCTTTATAGAGTACTTGTGGCAAAGTAAATTAAGTAACATGTCTGTTGAAAAGCGAGATTATGTTGCTGGACGATACAGTCATTTTTTAAGAACAATACATGGAATTGGCACTTTATTATATAGTTCAGGATTTTCTTTTTTTATCTATATCATATTAATGATTAAAGTAAAAGTTGAACCTTACTATTTTCTGTTAGTACTGTTTCAATTAGTATTTATAATTCTTACTTATATAAACTATCAATACTATTCTAAGAACTTAAAGAGTTTTCAAGGTTATTTTCTAAATGAATTTATTAACCTAAAAGAAGAAAATGATAATGAAGAAGAAAACAATGGCCAAACACCTTCAAGTTGAAGGTGTTTTTTATTTTGGAAAGGAAAATTAGAAATGAATATACAAGATTATATTAAGATTGTCCATAATGGTAATCCATTTTGGTTTATTGATGAAGTATCACATCCAGAAAATGCAAATCGCATTAAAGATACAGTTGAAAAGAAAAAATATTTGGATGGCACTCACGCTATTACAAATAGAGTAGTAGAAAACTACAATGGCAAACCATATATGCAAAGAGCAGTAATGCTTCAATATGCTAAGTTGATTGTCAATCTAGAAACTACTTACTTATTGAAACAACCACTTACAATCACAGGTGATGAGAGTATCGTGAGCGATATGAAACGTGTGTATAAGAAAGGTAAGTACAGCAAGGTTGACTTCGACCTATTGGCTAACATGGTTAAGTATGGTAACGCATATGAGTACGTGTATGTGAATAGTGTTGGAGATGTTAGCAGTAAGGTAATCGCTACTGAATGTGGCTATCCTATTTACGATGATGAGTTAAACATGATTGCATTCGTTGAATACTATACATCTTTAGAGAGCGACTTCTATGTTGTCTATACACAAGATGAAGTGGTTAAGTATAGCACGATTGGTCAAGAAGACATAAGGGTTGTTGGCTCTTATAAGAACGTTAGTGGTCTACCTATCCACTATAAGACAAACAATGAGTTAAACGCTTCATTCGGTAAGAGTGACCTTGATGACTTCATTAACATCATTGACAGTATGGAAGATTTACTAAGTAAGTTTAGTGATTCATTCTATAAACACCACAATCCAATCCCTGTTGTAATTGGTCAACAATTAAGAGGTGAAGGATTAAACCCTCATATCGTTGGTGGTGGTATCACATTAGATGATGGCTCTGACTTCAAGATGGTATCTAATAACATTAATCATCAAGCATTCGAAACTATCTTCAATACACTTATGCAACAATTGATTAACATTGCTTCTGTTCCCGCTGTTGCATTGAACGCTAGTGATGTGAGTAACCTATCTGAAATGTCTATGCGTATGTTGTATCAGTTGGCTGATATGAAGGCAGGAATCAATGAGAGATATTTACGTGAAGGGTTAGAACAACGTAACAATAAGATTGTTGGACTGATGAATAAGAAAGGTAAAGCATATGATGAGGATGTCATTGATTCATTGGACATGGTGTTTCACTATGCACGACCTGTCAATGAAACAGAGGTAATCAACAACATCGTTAAGATGTATGGAGTTGGTGCAATCTCTATCGAGAGTTTAGTTGAGATTTCTCCTTACGTTTCCAATGAGCATCTAGAATTGAAAAGAATCTTAGATGCAAAGGCAAGTGTAAAGGTAAGTGAAACACAAAACGTTACAGAAACAGAATCCAAAGAGGATATTGTAGAGTAACAGTACAGTATGATGCAGGTGTATAAGATTATGGTGATACAATATCGGTCAGTTCGTGAGAACGTTGATTTAATAGCGTTTTGGTGAAAAAAGTAATGCTATAAGAACGCACACCTGTTAATTATATATACGTGCGTACATGCGAGGGTGTGTCCACATATAATAGACAGTCGAGCGAGTGAAACGACCATGTTCATATCTTCGCTTATGGTTGATGATTGAGTGGGAGGGGAGATGAGATATGAAGGTAAATAAAAACACGAATAAAACTGCGATTTTATACAGTAATGTTCGTGTGTATCGACTTCCTATAAACTTAATTATGTAAACCACTCTATAAGGTACATTGTGGGTATACATTTTCGTTCGTAATTTGTACGGATTTTGCTAATATGACGAACATTTCCATTACCCCATTTCTCAAAAATACCTCTCTAGCCAACCTCTCAACACACACCCGAAAATATTTCAAAAACGCCTATGTATTTCTACAAAGGACAAATGCTAAATGAAAGGAGAATCCAGAAATGCTTATTGAAAAATTAATCACTCTGCCAAAACAGAACATCGAATACTTATCAGAGAAACTTAATAACATGTTTCCCTTGATGAAGCCAATCAAACAGAAACCACTTATGACAACAGAACAATATAATGCAATTTATCCTATCGTGGCTCACATGCTCTATCAAGAATTGACTTTCGATTACTATGATACCACATTGGTTCATTTTGAAGAAGATGAAAATATGGAATATTTTTCAATTGCAGGCATTGAATTAAATGGATTCTACATAGCAGAACACAAAACAGCAAAGGCACACGTTTTTGTTTTTACATATGAAGGCATCTGGCTCTATAACAATGAGCCGATGGACACGCCAAAACACATTCAAGAGTACATAAACAAGTTAGTTTGCAACGCTCACGAATGTTTAATATATAACAAATCACTTACAAAGGAGAATCTTTTTATGGATAATATCGAAAGATTACAAATGGAAATCGGTGGAATTGAACTTCCACATGAGGAATTGCTAGTTTATATGGAAGAAGAAGGTATTGATGGTTACAAACCTTATAACGCTTCATCTATCTCTAACAAGAAAGCAATCTACAAATCTGCTGTATCAATTCTTAACTCTATTGCCAACCAACCACACGCAATGAAGAATTATAAGCAGGATGACATGACAGTTGAAGGATTCGCTAAATACTTGCAAGCACGTATTGACCAATTGGAGAAGAAAATTCGCCAAATGCCAAATGATGATGCTTCTAACAGCAATTTCTTTAACCTATTTAAATAAGAAGAAAGGAGAATAAATTATGGACATGATTAACATTTTCAACGCACCTAAAAATGCGTTTAATGATATGCTTTTTGTCAATGGACAAGAGTTTTATCACAATGGTCTAAAGAGATATGGCATCATTACTAATCCAGAAATCAAGGAATTTAATGATAAATATGTGTCTACTGACTACAAATTAATGCGTGGCGATTACATCTATTACGATTCAATGTATTGGATGGTCTGGAATCAAGTAACTATTGCAAGAGCAGAAAACTTCAAGGGTATCATGCGACAAGCAGAACATGATGTAATCTTTAACCTGTACTATGCAGGTGTAACAACTGATTACCTATTGAAATGCCCTGCAATCATCTCTCGTACAAGTGATTATACACTAGAATCTAGTGACATGATGACTATGGTAGATGCAGAGGTTCATATTTTCGTTCGTGATACTGCTTCAACACGTAGAATCATGGATTTAACCAACAAAACAGATGGTCAAGTAATCGTTGGTGAAAGAAACTACGATATTACAGGCATTTCTTTCGAAAAGAAAGGATACCTTGATATTACTGCCAAAATAGGCACACGTAATTCTTCATCTGACTACGATAACAACATCTATTGGAATACAAGTGGTAAACCTGCTGATTGGGCAGACCAATTTGACCTAACTTTTTTCCAACGTGAAGGTCAAGCACCTGTAAGACCATCTGTACCAGACAATTACCACACATCTGTTACGCTTACGCAAGTATCACCAACTGCTTACACTAGTGAGCAAATGGGTTCTATCGCTTTAACGTGGACAGCAGAAGGTAACAAAGATGTGTACGCTGATTTCAACGGTTATAAGGTTAGATTGTTGCAAGGTACTAATGAAATCAAAATGAGTATGCTTGATGCTAGTACGCTCACTCACTCATTCAACGGCTTGAACATTGGTACATATACAGTAGAAGTGTATGCTGTTTTTGGCTCTAATAACACTATTCTACCTGTAACAGCAACAGTTGAAGTTGCAGATGGTGATGCACCTGTTGTAACACCAGATACACAAATGACTAATGTAACTATGAGAGCATATAATGATTCCAACTCTTACGGTACTCTTGTATGGGATAGAGAAGTACAAGCAACAGCATTCGAAGGATATACATTGTATGGTTATCGTGTAGAAGTTTGGACTTCATCAATGTTTGGTGGAGATTCAATGCAAGATTACTGGGTTACTACAACAGAATCACAAGACATTCGCACAGGATGGAGTGGAGAAATGGGATGGTTTGTAACTATTAAATCTATCTTCCACACAGAAACAGGCGAACAATTAATGCAACCACATCGCATTAGTGGTGATGATTTAACTGCACTTCCAGATGAATATTACCCTTCACCTTGGTAAAACAATACGGTCACTCTTAGAGTGGCTTTTTTTTTGCGTTTTAAGGGGTCTATATGGTTTAAAAGATATTTTAATCAAGCCGTATTTCATTCCTGCTATTTAATCCTATATTAAAGTATTTATAACCAATGAAGGATAAACCACCTTTCTTATATTATTTATACAAAGAATATGGACAAGAATTAAAAAAAGTGGTATGTTTTTCTCAACAGGTTAATAGTTTCTAATTAGTTTGAGAAACCTTGATGTATCAAGGTTTTTTCATGATGATGATGCAAATGGGTATGAAGCCATCCCAAAAGAAAATTAATCAAATGATGAGCGCCATGAATAAACAACAAACAAAATAAGATAGCATGAAACCTTGATATATCAATGTTATTGGAAGATTGGATGCAAAATTTTATATAATATCGAAATGGTAGCTTCATTCAGGCTGAATCCTTCCGCCGATTTTATATAAAATTTTGGTTTATCTTTCATTGTTGTTCCTAAAGCCACTTTTTCTGAATGAATGATTCAGAAAAGGTGGTTTTTGTTTTGGAATTAATAGATATGATTAAAAGAGTATGATTACCATTGTTTAGCAAAAGGATTTACCCAAGATGAAGTCAGAGACACGATTAATGCTTTCGATACTAAGTCGTTCATAGAAGCGCGTAATAAGGTTATAATTGCCACTTTATCTGATGCTGGGCTTATAGCTATGGAATTACGAGAATTACCCTTCGAGATTGTTAGAGACGAGTATTATTGTCCACGTGAAGGGTTGTGAAGTGCTTTAGAGTTGGTAATATAGAATATCTATAGTCTCTCACGACTTTTAGGACACGGAGATATTTAAGTAACAGAGCGATATCATTTTCCAACGTCCGTTGATGAATATAAATAATTGAGATAATGATTAAAATCAGCTATATAGATCTAAAAAGTCTGAGTTACGTTACCTGATAAATCTGGTAAGTTTATAAAATTGGTTAAAGTAGTTTAAAGTTAGTGCTTTATAGTTAGTGTAAGAAGCAGGTATATAGAAATAAGAAGTACAATCAAACTATTAAAATGGGACAAGATAAAGGGAAATGCTAACCTCATTGCATATAGTTTGTTCGGGCACCTTCGTAAAAAGTCTTAAGCTCATTAATGGCTATTATAGATTGCTGTACGTCTTTTTCCATTAATGCTTTTAAGTCATTGTCAAAACAAATTCCTTGCATTAATTTGGATTTCATTAAGCATATTGTTTTAAAATTTAATATTTCATGGGTTTCCAAGGTCTCGTGAAAGGCCAGCTTTTCATTTCCCATTCAATCACCTCCTCAGTCTATGTAACAAAGGTAATTCTCCCTATTCAACTCTCAGGTATACAGAGGGCTACATGTTGTTTTTCTAAAGGTTGTAACCTTTTATAAAAAAATGAAAAGTAATGAATAAGACATTTTGAACAACGAAAGATAAGTAAGTGAATTTAAATGAAAGGAGAGATACTTAGTGGAAAAGTTAGGATTGCATGTAACGTTAGAATTGCATGAAATATTGAATTTCAAAAGCCTTTGTCTATCAAAAGCTTCTACAATGAAGGGATTAGTCCAAGATACGGAATTGAAAAACATTCTTTTACAGGACATGAGCAGCGGCAGAGAGCACATTCAAAGATTACAGGAAATCCTGGTTAATCTAAGGAGAGGGAAAAAATAATGACTACCTTTTGCAAAATATGGCGGTATGGGCGGTATGACAGATCAGGTGATTGCTACAGACTTTCTGAATTCAGCCAAATCAGGAATAAGAAATACGGCTTTCGCCATAACAGAAACAGCTTCACCTGAATTGAGGGCTGCATTTCGGGAACAGCTGAGATCTGCTGTAGAACATCTGGGTTAATAAGTGATTATATGGTTTCAAAAGGTTATTATCATCCACAGGATATAAGTGAGCAGTCGCAGGTGAATTTAAAAGCGGCTAATACGGCATTGAGTCTTTCTCAAAAATAAGGTTTTCATTTTCCAACAAATGCCCTCTATTATTTGATAGGGGGGGAATTTCACTGCATTTATAAATTAATCAACAAAGATGAGTAGGCTGTTGAGTTTTTTATGTTGACTTTATCAACTGTAAATATTAATATTACAGTAATCCCCTTGAGGAGGATGCAAAAGTGAATAGTGATTTTACAATAGCTGTGCATAGTTTGGTCTATTTAGCTTATCTACCAGATCATATGGCAAGCAGTGAGTCTATCGCAGAAAACGTTGGTACAAACTCTGCAAGGATTCGGAAAATGATGAGCTGCTTAAGGAATAAAGGATTTGTTAAGACTAAAGAAGGTGTGGGCGGAGGCTATATTCTAGACTGTAATCCTGAAGAGGTGAGTTTGGCGAATATTTATATAACGGTATCACATGGAACTTTGAAGCCTAAGTGGTGTACAGGTGATCCCGAGAAAAAATGTGTCATATCTTCCAACACCCAGGTGGTCATGGATCAAATATTCGATGAAGCTGAGTTATATTTTGAAAAATATTTAGAAAATATAACGCTTAGCACTTTTTTGGAAAAAATTAAACAATGTCCGTGATATTGATTTAGTTTTTTCTTTTGCACTTACTGTATATTTTTTTATTACAGTTAATAACTATAAATTGAATACCAAATGAACATAAAGGGGTGTTAATGATTATGGCTGAAAATAATCAGTTCAAAAATGAGGATTGGGTACAGGGAAGATCAAGAGAAGGGGAACTTATCCATGGTTTCATTGAAAAAGTAAGCGCGGATCGAGAAATCGTTAAAGTGAACGTGGTGGAAAGTGACAATGAAAAAGCGGTGGGGAAATCGATTTGGATTCCGAGTAAATGGGCTGAAAAACTGCCGGATCTAGAAATCAGTAACGAAAATCATCTTTTGGCTTTAATTGATTTGGCGTTGCTTTCTAAAGATGAAACGTGGTTTATGGAGTTATCCGGTAAATTGGAATCCATCAAAATCCATCCGAAAATAAATGCCAGGAAATCAGAGTTTCTTATTCCGGGAAATAGAATCGCTAAACTTGATTTAAATAGATGATGAGTAAAGACCATAAATATTTCGGATAATACAAGGAGGAAATGAACATGACAATAGAACATGTAACGGATGATAATTTTGCTAGTGAAATCAAGGAAGGGTTGGTACTGGTTGATTTTTGGGCACCGTGGTGCGGTCCATGCAAAATGATTGCCCCAGTGCTTAATGAAATTGATGTTGAAATGGGTGATCGGGTTAAAATCGTAAAACTTAATGTGGATGAAAATTCAGATACGACAAGCGAATATGGAGTGATGGGGATTCCAGCCCTTATCCTATTCAAAGATGGAGAAAAGGTAGATCAGGCAATTGGCTTCCAGCCAAAAGAAGCCATTGCGGAATTAATTGCAAAACATGCATGATTAAGATTTTAAAATGCGTGCTGTGTATTGTAATGTAAGGTAAGGACTTATACCAACCAACACCGTAAAGGGTGGGTAACTAAATGGAGGATTACTAAATGAATTCTAAATATACACCATTATTTGAATCGTTCAATTTAGGAAAGGGGATAGAGGTGAAAAATCGGGTGGTGATGGCGCCTATGACAAATTTCTCTTCGAATCCTGACGGCACTGTAACCGATGCCGAAATTACTTATTATGAACGACGGTCAAGCGGGGTAGGCATGGTAATAACGGCATGTACCTACGTGACGGCAAATGGAAAAGGTTTTCATGGTGAATTTGGCGGTGATCAAGATGAATTGATTCCTAGCCTAAGTCGTTTAGCTTCAGCGATTAAAGCGAAAGGTGCAAAAGCAATCCTCCAGATTTTTCATGGTGGACGCGAGGTTCCACCGGAATTAATACCAAATGGCGATGTAGTCAGTGCAAGCAATATTCCATCGGAGGGAGAAGGGAAAGCAGTTCCGCGTCCACTATCTGAAAAGGAAATTGAATCGATCATTCTGGATTTTGGTGAAACCACCCGACGTGCCATAGAAGCGGGATTTGATGGTGTCGAAATTCACGGTGCGAATGGTTACTTGCTTCAGCAATTCTTTTCGCCACATTCAAACCGTCGTGAAGACAAGTGGGGAGGATCTCTGGAAAAACGGCTGAATTTCCCATTAGCTGTTGTGGATGAAGTGAAAAAGGCTGTTGCAGAACATGCCAAGGATCCGTTCATCGTAGGATATCGTTTTTCACCGGAGGAACCGGAAACACCAGGAATCACTATGGATGATACACTCTCATTAATTGATGGACTTGCGACAAAGGAACTGGATTATCTCCATGTTTCATTAATGGAATTCTGGTCGAAAGCAAGACGGGGAGCAGAGGTTGACCGACCTCGGATAGAAATTATAAAAGAACGTGTCGGAGAACAAGTTCCTATCATCGGTGTTGGTTCCATCTATACAGCGGATGATGCGATCGAAGCACTTCAATCTGGCGTTCCATTAATCGCATTAGGACGTGAACTCATAATCGATCCAGAGTGGGTACAAAAAGTGGAACAAGGAAAAGAAACAGAAATCGTTACAAAAATAAACAAGGATAATCAGCAGCAACTTGATATACCAGATCCATTATGGCAAGCGATCATCCATTCCCCAGGCTGGTTTCCAGGCATTGAATAGGTAGACGTTCATATATTAGTGAATTAAACGATACTAATAGTGTGCAAAATCGTATGGAATGATTGTACTTGGATAATGAAAATCCCAATCGAATTGACCGATACCCCGGATAACGGACACACATAAAAAAGTGTTCCTTATCCGGGGGTTTTTATGTTTATGGAAGGGTCATTGAAAAGAGTAAAGAATCTATATAGTGATTTTTAGATTGAATCCTTAAAGGAATGAATAACCGAGTATTCAATTTCTAAGCTGTTTCGGAAAATAAAAAGGGGAAAGACTTACGAATTTTCATTGACCAGCAATTAAGTCTCAACGGCAGATGCATTCGGAAATTTCTGTGAGTAAAGGGGGCTACCTTTACGGAACGCCGTGGATATGGAAGGAGCACACAGCTCTTCCAAGTCACAGTCTGTAGTGGACCAACCTAAGAAGACTGCTATTCAACAACATAGAAGAGCAACCATTAATGGCTGCTCTTCTGATGTTATCTTCTTTTTAATAGAATAGCTAATATCAAAGATATTTGGAGAGTAATGATAAGTAAAAGAGACAACATAAAATCACTATCTAAAGATGCATCATAGCTAAAGATAAAAAATAAGATTACTGATATTACTAGAATGAAAATGAAATTAATAATGATTTGCCTCATGGCCCCCCCATTCTAACAACAGATCAATAAGATAGTGTTAATGCATATGACCTTGTATCTGTAGCTGTTGTTGGTGTAATAGATAAACCGGCCGGATATACTGACACAGAAGGTGTACCAGCAATTCTTCTATGACCATAAGTTATTTTTATGTTTATTTTACCATTTTTGGATGTGGGAACATATACATATTGTCCAATATACCCTTTATGCTTGGTTTTACTAGTAGAAGCTTTTAAATCATATGAACCAGCCACACCAGCACTTGGTTCCCAATTACTTGGAGAATACTTGATTGCATAATCAATCCAACGTCCATTTCCTTGTTGATCTTGAGAATATCTGTGCTGGTGTTGTTTTACTTTCCCTCCACTGGTTGGCAGGTACAGTCCTGAACTTGAAGGGAAACCAATTGTCATTTTATCCACTAAAGTATATGAAGGTGTTTTTAACCATTGAAAATTACCGTATATATAAAATTTATCTTCTTTTGAACGATCACTTTTTACTTTATATACAGTTCCACCTAATTTTAAAGTTGTTGCAGCGATAGATGCAAAAGTACTGATTTGCCCTGGGCTATTAACTTCTGAATCATAAATACCCATAATTTCTGATCCAGAATCTATAACTTTAGCTTTCTCTTCAATTAATCGCCTTGAAATTTCAATAGGTAAATCCTCGGATTCTTCTTGAGTATTGCCGACTTCATTTACAAGGTAATCCAACTCTGCTACTGTGAGTCTTTCCTTGCTAACGCTTAGACGATTTTCCCCAGCAAATCCTGTTGTAGCAAGACTAAAAGAAAATAAAAATACTGCCACAAAAGATAAAAACTTCATTTATTTTGCCCCCTTTTTCATTTAATAACTAAACTATTTATTTCTGTATTTTCTTGTTTTTAAGGATTAAAAAGTATTAATCGAAGTAAAGTTTATGAAACAGTAAATAATAATGTCATCACTCGGGGATTTATATTGTTTATCTTAGTAGTAATTTCATATTTTTTTTTACTAGAGTCTAAATATCTATCGTATTTAAATTAAAGTACAATTGATTTCTATTATCCTCAGATTGAATTGGAGCACTTTAACTGTATCTGAGGGAATATTTAACTTATAGCGGATCTTTTGATTCAGAGAGGACACGCCGGAGATAAAAAAACATGAGGTTATGATTATTCTCATTATTACTGTATTCTATTTTTCCTGATTTTTAGTTTTAGTTTTTAGACATGATATTTCAAATTGGGAACTTTTGTTTTTATCCAAAGTTTCATATTTTATATTATATAGGCACTAGTCCTGTGAAAAATTTATACCTAAACGGAAGAGGAGGAACAGAATGAAATAGATAGAACACAATAATTTAATGGCATTAACCCAGCTTGTAAGATGAACTTAAAGTTTGACAAAGAAAGTCATTTACGGTTATAAATCCTACCGTACATCCATGATGCAAAGGCGGTTTGCGTTTCATAATTGAAACCATCTATTTTATATTTGGAATATACGAGAAAATGTTTACGTATAAGAGGTGAAAAAGGAAACTAGTATTAATGCCAATATTAATAAGCATATAAAGTTTAAAATTCAATGGTTCGAAGTTTGATGCTTAAGCATTCGTACAGAGGGTTAGGTTTGGAGAAAGTATGATCTGTTGTTTTATAGAGACGATGGGGGAAATGAAAAAACACGGAGTGGATTTATCCACTCCGTGTTTTTTGATAATAGGCATTAGCATATCCAAGCGATTTCCTTAAAAAAGATAGGAATCAAGTGAGTATGGGCCAGCTCCGGTCATCGCTACACCAATCGCCACTGCAAGGATGGCAAGATTATATTCATAACCGTTTTGAGTTGCCCAGTAGCCATTTGCGCCGTGAACTTTAACAATCGCAACGAGCATTGTAAGTGCAATCAATATACCTGCAAAGGGTGTAAGGAGACCTAAAGCAAATAAGGCTCCGCCAATAAGCTCTGATAGACCAGCAAATAGGGCCATGGTAACTCCTGGCTTCATGCCAATTGAGTCAAACCAGCCTCCAGTACCTTTCAAGCCATGACCGCCAAACCATCCAAACAGTTTTTGCGCCCCGTGTCCAACAAACGATAATCCAATTACTACACGTATAACTAATAAACCGATACCAATCATTTATGATTCCTCCTGGAATTTATTTTTAATTTAGATATTTTTAATTCGAGATTTATGTTTAAAAAAACACTACGATATCTCGAATTGATTTATCTTTAATTAAAGATAATATCTTTTGAGTGATTTGTCAAACTTTATTTTAACGCTTAAGGCTCGTTCATCGGGAAAGGTGCTGAAAAAACCGGGTGATTTCAGCTTGGAGGCCTACAATAAATTAGAAATCCTAACACATTCATAGTCGTTTAGTGATTAATGTTCCGGACGGTTCTTCCATCTTGGCTGGGTCTCCTATTATTCTTGTCGTGATAAACTATGCACCGACATCAGATGTTGATATTGCTATGTAATTCATGTACATGATATTAAATGAAAAAACAAGAAAACAGGCAGTGCCGATGGCGTTTGCCTGTTTTTTAGGATAGTTAAGGATATGCTTATGTATTCATTTGTGGAACGAAAAGGAAAAAGAGGAGATAGTCCGTTCAAAGTAAGCATATAATGACATGGTGGTTATCAATGGGAGATGAACTGGTAAGAGATTAGGGGATTAAAGGCCTGTACCAGTTTTATAAAAAAGTTCATTATATTTATTTAATAATTGATCAAGTTGCTGGCTATATTCAACGGCAACATGGGAGTTTAAACCATCTTTAGCAACAATTTTGATAAGCTCATTTCTCTTTAATTCGATCTGTTCGAGAAATTCATTCTTCTTAGCCATTATATTTCCTTTCTGGCCCCAACTTTTTTTCAAGGTACCTTTTATTTATGTTTTCGTTGTAAAATTTGTATGAATATAACAATTATATCGACTTGAACCAATGAATTCAAATAAGTTAACTTAATGAAATTTTAACCCGTGGCCCATTCCGATGTCAGCCATTTAGTTGTCATGAAATATTCACAGTTCCATAAATGTATTTTTTTATCTTATTTGTTACAATGTTTATAGGTTGACATACATAGGAGTGAGCTCATTTGAATGATATAAATATGTTTTTAGCTTTTGGGGCAGGCTTTTTGAGTTTTATTTCGCCATGCTGCTTACCGCTATATCCAGCCTTTTTATCTTATATCACTGGTATGAGCGTTGGTGAAATCAAATCCGAGAACGCCATGCTCCAAAGAAGAAGTATGCTGCATACTTTATTCTTCCTGCTTGGTTTTTCTCTGGTTTTTATTGCGATTGGTTTTAGTACGACCTATCTAGGTTCTTTTTTCTCGAATTACAAAGAATTGATTCGTCAGATTGGTGCCATCCTGATTATCATTTTTGGTTTATTCGTTGTTGGAATCTTTCAGCCGAAATCATTGATGAAAGATAGTCGTTTTGAATTTAAAAACCGACCTAGCGGATATATTGGTTCCATTCTAATCGGACTTGCCTTTGCTGCTGGATGGACGCCTTGTGCAGGTCCACTTTTAGGTGCTGTCGTTTCTTTGGGTGCAACTAACCCTAGCGCCGCCATGAGCTATATGACTGCCTATATATTAGGATTTGCCATACCGTTTTTCATATTATCTTTCTTTGTCGGAAAGTTGAAATGGATCAAAAAGTACAGCCAATACATCATGAAGATTGGCGGATATTTAATGATTGTAATGGGTGTGATTTTGTTTTTTGATTGGATGACCAAAATAATTGCAGTCCTGTCTAGACTATTCGGTGGCTTTACGGGGTTTTAGTCCATAATAAGCTATTTTTTCAAAAATATTCAATTGGCATTACCCGTCGTCAGGACTTATTATTGGTATATTATTTTTTTATTCGTTTTTCTTGTTATTTTGTGTCTAAAGTCACAAAATCTTTGCGTATTATAGAATCACTACATTTCTAATAAGGTTTTATAATACTGTTGTTTGAAATGAAGATAAAAGGCCATGGCCCAAATATTAATAGTTGATGATGCCAAAGTTTATGAGAATGATACTTTCAAATATTTTATCAAAATCAGGACAAGTAGTGATCTTGTGTGGGCGAGAAGCCATTGAATAATATCGAAATTTGAATCCTGGCCCAGTGACGATGGATATTACCGCCAATCATTAGCCGTCTGGATGCCGTTAAAGAAATTGAGAAGGAACTTCGGTTGCAAAGGGTATAATGTGCTCTGCTATGGTTCAGCAAAAAATGGTTGTCGAGCTATAGAAGCCGGGACGAAAGATTTTATGGTCAATCTTTTTGACGAGAGCAGGGAATTGAATGCATCAATAGGGCGCTTAATTAAAAACCCTCACCTTGTTTATCTTAAGTAGGTAATATATACTTTGTTTATAAATTGAAGTCATATATAATTTTTAATGGTACTTACCTATTTTTAGTTAAAAGGGATGGTTAAGAGATGATATATATATCAACAGGTATAGCGATTGTGATGGCTATGGGTGTTTTCATGTTCCGGATGAAGGAAACAAAAAAACCAGTGAACGAAAAGAAAATCATCTTACCGCCGCTTTTTATGAGTACGGGTGCTTTGATGTTTATTTTTCCTATGTTCCGGGTGACTCGATACGAATTTTTGGAGGCTCTTGTTGCAGGGATGTTATTTTCCATCCTATTAATTAAAACATCAAAATTCGAAGTTAGAGATGAAAAAATTTATATTCAGCGCTCTAAAGCTTTCATATTCATATTGATTGGTCTCATGGTGGTTCGGCTGGTGGCGAAACTGATGCTGGGAAGCACGATTGAAATCGGTGTCTTGAGCGGAATGTTTTTCTTACTTGCTTTTGCCATGATCGTTCCATGGAGAATTGCCATGCTATACCAATACAAAAAAGTTAAAGCAGCCAGTTTTAGTGGAAGTAATATGGTGTGATAAAAGTAAATGAGAATGGATAAAAGGGACAATCCAGGAAACCTGAGTCGATATTAAAATGACTCAGGTTTTTTGTTTGCCTGGGAACCTTTCAAGTCAATGAAGACATTCATGATTACTAGATTCTATAAAACACAATCAAAAACCTAGTAATTTCATCCGGATTATATTATATTGGTACTATATATATTTTACTTAAGGAGGAAACGGTTAATGTTACAAATGATTGTGTTCGGGATTATTTGTGGTTTATTGCTGGGGTTTGTGCTTCAAAGAGGCCGTTTCTGTGTTGTTGGTGCATATCGTGATTTGATTTTAGCTAAAGATGGACGAATGTTCTTAGCTACATTCGTTGTTATAGCAATACAAAGTATTGGTGTTTATGCATTGAATGATACAGGGGTCATTCAGTTTGGAAATGATGGTTTTCCATGGTTGGGAACAATCGTGGGTGGCTTCATTTTTGGTATTGGAATGGTTCTGGCAGGCGGTTGTGCCACTGGAACATGGTATCGTGCCGGAGAGGGCATGATTGGGAGTTGGGTTGCCCTTTTTGGATATATGTTAGGGGCAGCCATGACGAAATATGGTGTATGGAAAGTTGCTGGGGATAATTTGTTGTCCTATCGTACGAGTGATACGTACATTCATGAAACATTTAATGTTTCGCCGTGGGTGCTTGTGCTTATTGTGACACTTTTGGTTGGCATCTTGGTGATTCGTGAATTGAGAAAACCGAAACTGCCAATCTTTAAAATGAAACCGAAAAAAACAGGATTGGCCCACATCTTATTCGAAAAACGGTGGCATCCCTTTGTTACAGCATTATTGGTTGGCCTTATTGCAATCATGGCATGGCCGCTAAGTGCTATGACAGGCAGAATGTTCGGACTTGGAATTACAGCACCTTCCGCGAACATTCTAACCTTCCTTATTACAGGCGATGATGCGTTAATTGATTGGGGTACGTTTTTGGTATTGGGCATTTTCCTTGGTGCTTTCATTGCTGCCAAAGGAAGTGGGGAATTCCGTTGGCGCTTGCCCGATATAAAGACGTTACGGAACAATGCAATCGGCGGTGTAATCATGGGGTTCGGTGCAAGTGTTGCCGGAGGGTGCACAATCGGTAATGGTCTGGTGAACTCGGCGTTATTTGCTTGGCAAGGCTGGATTGCGATTGTCTTTTTCCTACTAGGTACATGGGTAGCAACTTATTTCACGATTATCCGTAAGCAAAAGCAGGCAGCAGCTACATCAAAAGCGGCTTAAGGTAAAAGGCAAAAAACATTAATCAAGGAGTGGAATATAAATGGCGAAAGTATTGGAAACGACTGGAATGGTATGCCCATTCCCTTTAGTGGAAGCAAAAGAAGCGATAGTGGATATGGCCAAAGGAGAGGAATTGATCATTAATTTCGATTGCACACAAGCAACGGAGAGCATTCCGCGTTGGGTCGCAACTGAAGGTCATGAAATCACGGAGTTTGAGCAAATCGATGACGCTAAATGGCGTATCATCGTCAAAAAGGGAAATTAAATTGATTCAAAGAAAACGTGCCAGGGTTCCTGTGCACGTTTTCGAATTTTTCAAGGCTGAATCATTGGCGCTGAAAGTTTCTAGTGATAACATGTCTTTAACTACTTTTTAAGGAGATGTTGATAATGGTAGACGAGGTCATTTTAAACGATGTTCCCTTGCATGTTACTGATTTTCTTTCTGAAACTGTAAAGGATTCTGAAGGCAAGGAAGTCAGAAAAGTCAGTTTCAATTTCAAGGTTACACATAGTGAATATCATGATATTACAACACTGCTTTATCAAATGGTATTTGATTTAAAGATCCCTCAGACAAACGAGGAATTTCGAGCAGAGATCTTTAACTATGCGACTTCGGTCACGAATCTTTATGAAGAAAATGCCGTAGGGGATTTTTCGCTGGTCTTGCTGGAAGTGAACGAGCCCGAATGATTACATTGCCAGTCTTGTAAAGATATGGGTTACTGTCTATAATAATAGTGACGATCATTCTATACATATGAGGTGGTACTTTGCTTAGTGGATGGTTTTTATGGTTTATTCTATTTTGGGTAGCCCTTTTAATTATATTGATGAGCATAGGTGGCTTTTTCATGTTTCGGAAGTTCCTGAAAAGATTTCCCAAAGAAGATGGGAAATCCGATATGGATTGGGAAGAATACTATTTGGACCAAACAAAGCACTTATGGTCAAAGCAGCAAAAGGAATTACTCGAAGATTTAGTGAGCCCTGTACCAGAACTTTTTCGTGATGTTGCACGTCATAAAATTGCGGGGAAAATCGGTGAATTGGCATTAAAAGAAAAAGCGGGCGATATTACGGAAGATTTAGTGATACGCGGCTATATCATTGCCACACCAAAACGTGACCATAAATTTTTACAAAAAAAATTAGCTGAAAGAAAAGTGAATATGGGTCCATATGAACACTTATTCAGCTAATGCTGAAAAAGGCAGACTCTTTTGGAGTTTGCCTTTTTTTATTCTAAATAATTGAAAATAATAGGGCAGTGTGGTAAAAATTAGAACGTTTGTACCCAAACCATGCTATTCGTTAAATTTTTGATATAATAATAGTAAGTAAAAATGAGGACGGAGTGAAACTATGAAATTTATCCATACGGCCGATTGGCATTTAGGAAAAATCGTTCACGGGGTACATATGACAGATGACCAAAGGCATGCACTCTTGCAATTCATAGAAATTGTCGAGGAAGAAAAACCTGATGCGGTTGTGATTGCCGGTGACCTATATGATCGTTCCGTTCCGCCGACTGAAGCGGTAGAGCTTCTTGATGAAATCCTCTATACGATTAATGTGAAAATGAATACACCGATCGTTGCAATATCAGGAAACCATGATTCTGCGGAAAGGCTTGCATTCGGTTCATCATGGTATCGTCATAGCCAGTTATACATTCATGGGAAATTGACAAAGGCATGTGAGCCGGTTCGCATCAAGGGCGTGAATTTTTATTGTGTTCCATATGCAGAACCTGGAACGGTTCGCCATCTTTTTGAAGATGATAGTATCCATTCCCACCAAGAAGCGATGAAGCGGATAACCGGAACGATTACGGAGACTTTCAATAAGGATGAACCGAATGTCTTCGTAGGACATGCTTTTGTATTAGGCGGAAAAACGAGCGATTCGGAACGAGTCTTGTCGGTGGGTGGTTCTGGCTGTGTTTCATCTGACTTATTCGATGCGTTCGATTATACGGCACTTGGACATTTACATAGTCCAGACGCAATACGTCATCCTAAGGTGTTTTACTCTGGATCACTATTAAAATACTCTTTTTCAGAGGCCAAGCAAAATAAGTCGCTTTCCATTGTCGATATGCACGAAGATGGAAGTTTCGAAATAAACTATCGATCATTGGCACCCAAGCTGGATATGAGGGAAATATCCGGAACGATGGAAGAGTTACTCGATCCTTCTTTTTATCAATCGCAAAAAAAGGATGACTACTTGAAAATAACACTAAATGATGAGGGTTCGCTCATCGATCCGATTAATCGCTTGCGCCAGATTTACCCGAATGTACTGCATCTAGAGCGAAAATGGGATCTAACCGACCTTAGAAGAAAAAAATCCTTCTCTTCTATAAAGGATGAACGAAAATCAGAATTGGACCTGTTCGAAACGTTTTATCAAGAAATGACAGATCGGGACTTTGATTCTAAAAAGCAGGATTTGATGGTTTCGGTAATTGAAGCCGTGAAGAAAGAGGAGGCATTGAAATGAGACCTCATATTTTAACGATGCAGGCATTCGGACCATATGCAGGAAGGGAAACCATCGATTTTAATTCCCTTGGAGAACGGACCATGTTTGTCATCTCTGGAAAGACAGGCGCAGGGAAAACAACGATATTTGATGGTATCAGTTTTGCGATATATGGAAAAGCCAGTGGAGAAGACCGAAGCGGGCAAGATTTACGAAGTCAGTTTGCCGAAGATGATATGTTAACGGAAGTCTCGCTGCAATTTACCCTGCGTGGGAAAACGTATTTGGTGACCCGGTCTCCGCAGCAGGAACGAAAGAAAAAATCAGGAGAAGGAACGACGACGGTTGGAGCAAAGGCTGAATTATATGAGATATTGGCGGAAGGGAAAAAATTGCTTGGTGCAAATGTGCGTGAGGTTGAGGAAAAAATCAAATTACTCATTGGACTTGATGCCAATCAATTTCGGCAAATCCTGATGATTCCACAGAATGAATTCCGAAAACTGTTAACTTCCGACAGCAAAGATAAGGAACAGATTCTCCAGAAATTATTTCATACTGAACTTTATAAACGAATAGAGGAAAAATTAAAAGAAGAGGCTTCCATCCTTAGAAAGAAAAGTGAAAAAAGCGCTCAGCGACGAATTGAATTAATGAAAGGTATCAAACCAGGCAACCATGAAGAATTGCAGGCACAATTGCAAGCGGAAGAGCCTAATGAACAACAGGTTTTACCACTGTTACAGGGAGTCATTTTGGCAGCAGCAGAAAAAAATGAGTATGTAAATAAACAAATAAAGGAAAAGCAGAAAGCTCGCGATCAAGTAAATCAAGAGCTTTCAAAGGCGGTCGATTTAATAAATAGATTTTCGGAAAAAGAAAAGCTACGAAAAGAAAAGGAGGACCTTGAAGCAAAACAGCCTGAAATGGAACTAGTGAAAGGCCAAATAAAAATGGCACACAAAGCGGCTTCGCTTGAAAAGCAGGAACAATACTATTTGCGAATTGGCAAACAAGTACAAGATGCGAATGCTGAAGTTCAAAAGTTAAGTGAGCAGGCCGAAAAGTTACGGGCTGAGCATATCGAGAAGCAGGCTTCCTATGAGCAGGAAATGCTGAAGGAAAACCAGAGGGATCAGGCCGTACGAACTGTTCATCAGCTTGAGCAGGTAAAAGATGCTGTCATGACTTTTGCAAGCTTAAAAGCACAGGTTGCATTGGATGAAAAAGAGTGGAGAACCAGTAAAGGGCTTCGTGAAAAAAATGTTTCGGAACATCTAGCAATCGAAGAGGAAGCAGAGAGAGTTGCTCGTGAAAAAACAGAAGCGGAAAAAGCGGCAGTTCTTCATCGCGATAAGGAAATCGAAGCTGAAAGAAATAATCAATCGTTATTGAAAATAAAAAAGCTTCAAGAAGTTCTTTCCGAGACTCAGAATGTGAAGCGGGTTCTGGAAGAAAAGAATAATCGATTTCAAGATATTCAAAGGATTCAAATCCAGGAAAAGGGAAAACTGGATGCTCTGAATCAAAATTGGCGATCAGGCCAAGCGGGCATGCTTGCTACCATGTTACACCCAGGAGAAAATTGTCCTGTGTGCGGTTCGTTAAGTCATCCTGACCCAGCACGAATGCATGAGGATATGCCAACGGATTTGGAACTGAAAGAGCAAGAAAACAAGCTGAAAACTGTAGAACAACAAAAAAGCCAAGCCGAAAGTGAATTTTATCAAGCAAAATCTAAATATGATGCACTAGTCGATTCGTCACAAGAAAAGCTTAGGGACTTACAAAATGACCTGCCGGAGTTTAGGTTTGAAGATCTTGCTGGTCATTTGAAACGATTTGCAGAAAAAGGAAAAGCGCTGCAAGAACAGTTAAATGAATTGATGCGGAAAAAGTCTTTATTTAATGATCTGGAAAGAAAGTTGCTGGAATTAAAAGAGAAAGCATCCAAGCTAAAGGAGAATCTGGCCTCTCTAGAAAGAAAAGAGGACCAAGGGAAAACCAGGTATATTGAGAACTCTACAAAACTGACAGGATTAACCGATTCCCTTCCAGATGGAATACGAACAAAGGAAGAATATGATGCAGCATACCAAATGGCTGTAAAAACACAGAAAAAATTACAAATTGCCTTGGAAGATGCACAAAAAAACCTCCAAATGGTTAAGGACAAAGAATCGGTCATCAATGCAAAAAAAGAATCTCTAATTGGAAATATAGAGGCTTTAAATCAAGAATTGAAAGAGGAACGGGAAAAGTTAATTACGGATATGACCAATCAAGGCTTTTCCAATTATAAAGAATATACCGCCGCAAAAAAATCGGAAGCGGCACTTGGAAATTTGGAGGACCAAATCCAGCAGTATAATCAAAATTGGCAAAGTGTTTTAAGTCTGTTTCATGATTTGGAATTGAAGCTGAAAGATGTGATCAAACCGGACCTTGAAGGATTGAAAAAGACTTTTGATTTCATAGATTTGGAATTGGAGTCGTTACGCCAAAATCAGAATGAATTACATGCAGAAAAACGGACTAACGAAGAAATCGAAAGGAAATTGGCGCAAATCAGGGAAGATCAGAAAAGTCTGGATGAAAGGTACAGTATCGTCGGTCACCTGTCTGAGATTTCCAAAGGCCAAAACTCCTTCAAAATAACTTTTGAACGGTATGTATTGGCAGCCTTTTTAGATGATATCCTAAAAGAAGCCAATTCAAGATTACTGAAAATGACCAGCGGCAGATATCAGCTGTTGCGAAAGCTGGATCCTACACGCAGGAATATCCAGAGCGGTCTGGAGTTATCCGTGTACGACCAATATACAGGACAGGAGAGGCATGTCAAAACCCTTTCGGGAGGTGAAAGCTTTAAGGCATCCCTTGCACTTGCTTTGGGTCTTGCGGATGTTGTCCAGCAGAATGCAGGCGGGATCTCACTCGAAACGATGTTCATCGATGAAGGGTTCGGTACGCTAGACCCCGAATCTCTTGATCATGCGATAGAAGCATTGATGGATATACAAAGTACCGGGAGATTAGTCGGGATAATTTCTCATGTTCCAGAGCTGAAAGAAAGAATCGATGCCCAGCTTCAAGTCATTTCGACACAAAAAGGAAGTCGTACTTCCTTTTACTTTGCTGGATAAAACAAAAAAAAAGAATGGCTAAGGAGAATGTGGCTCCCTATGCCATTCTTTTTATTATTATTAATGAACTACTCTATGTTAATATCATCGGCTGTTATTCCGGGGGAAAACTTATGGATGCGAATCACCAATATCGGATTTGAGAATTCAGCGGTAATTCTTCGAGAGCAAATCGAAAAGGGGAAAGGGATTTTTCTCTGTGTAGGTATTGTATCCGCTTTATTTTCAAGAAATGGTTTATGAGTATCGTCAACGATGATCGATAGCTCATTATCACTTAAGCAAACTTTAATATCTTTTACATCATGATTTTCCAAAACCGCTTCCACCATATACTCATCGTCACTTTCGTATATATCAATTGAAAAAAGTTGATGATCCAACGCACAAGTTTCCGGATCCAGAAAAAATTTTTTTACCCATTCATCAAACTTTTCAACCTCATTCATTTGCGATACATGTTGATTGTCTTGCATGTTGATACCCCCGGTTTTCCTTTGTTGCATTATATGTTGGAGTAAGAAAATGGTGCTTGAAAAAGTGAAAATGGATGATGATAAAAAGATTTCCGAAAACGTGGTTCAAAAAATATAAAAAGCAGTAGAGAAGTAATCAAAGCAAAGGAACGATGGTATGTGGGTATAAAAGGGAATCAAAAAGTAGAAGGAATTCAATAAAAAAATGATGACCAATTCTAAATGAGTTGGTCATTTTTTTATAAACAATCGTGTTGATTGATCATGCCCGCACCCTACTGCCATTAAAGTTAATACAATTTCAAATGTCATATTAATTGTATTTCATTGCAATTCTGAAAATACCTTCGATCTGTTACCTCTTAAGCAAACTTTGTTACAAATTCAGAAGAACCGTATCATTTCTGAAATCCCACTGATCACTTTTGGAATTTATCAAGTTGAAACTTAGTTTATTATAGATTCACTAGATATATAGTTAGGAGGTAATGATAATGGAAAAAAATCAAGAAGGTATAAAATGTTCGTAAACCTGCATTAAGTATTTCTTTATTTCCATTGAAAAGGAAAATCCGACATGCCCATTTTGTGATGGCAAACATGTGGAATTATATTCATCCTTCGGTACTGCACAGTTCGTTAGGCAATACTATTGCTTAAACTGTAAAACTTTTTTTAAAAATATAGGATGGAAAGGTTCTTTCTACTGATCGACCTCATGAGCCAACCGATATGAATGGGTGTCAATACCTGTTAAGGGGGATGGCTTATCAGAATATAAGTTTCATAGCCTGATGGAATCACTTACCCTTGATTAACTGAATGAAAAAGAGCATCGTCAGGAAGGGAATTCGCTCAAATTAGTTCGTATGGCGTTTCCAAATGAATGAAAATGGAAGGTTAAGGAATTTATCCGGCTTTGTAATGGAAGCCGTCTTCTTTTTGGAATAAAAGAAGACGGTGGGATGACGCTTTTAAAACCAGTAGCTTTTTGAGGAGGATAAATGTGTGATAAAAACCGAATGTAAAATTAGAGGGTTAGGCTCGATGTACAATGCTTCCTATAATTTCTTACAGAAAAATATTGAAGCAGGCAGAGGGGAAAAAACCGCTATTTATTATGGAAATCAATCTTATACTTATCAAGAAATCGACACCCTTGGCAATCAATTTGGTGCTGCATTAAAAGATCTGGGCATAGAGATGGAACAGCGCATCCTACTTTTATTACATGATTCTCCAGAATTTATCATTAGTTTCTTCGGTGCAATAAAAGTTGGGGTAATCCCGATTCCATCCAATACGCTTTTGCTTACAAAGGATTATGAGTATCTTTTGAATAATAGCCGTTCAAAAGTGTTGGTCACTACTTATGAACAGTGGGAGAAGTTAAAGCTTGTTAAAAATAGATTACTTTTCTTAAGGCATGTCATCTTGGTTGATGGGGTTGATCACAAATTCGAGGAAGATAACGAACATTCTTTTCAGGGTCTTACTCGCAGACAAAATAAAGATCTGCCGCCTTGTTTTAGCAACATTAATGATCAAGCGTTCTGGCTCTATACATCAGGAAGTACAGGTGAGCCAAAAGGGGTTATACACCTGCAAACCGATATGGAAGAAGCTTTCAAAAACTACGCCAAAAACATTTTGCAAATCACCGAAAATGACATTACTTTTTCGGCTTCGAAGCTTTTCTTTGCTTATGGTTTGGGAAATGCGATGTATTATCCTTTTGGAGCCGGGGCTACTACTGTTTTAATGCCGGACAGACCGACTGCAGAAAAGGTGTTCGAGACGATAGAAAAGTATCGTCCAACCATTTTTTTTGGTGTCCCGACCCTGTATGGATCGATGCTCAATTACCTTGAGAAGACGAAGGAAACCTATGATCTTTCTTCAGTTAGACTTTGCGTATCAGCAGGAGAGGCACTGCCGGCTACTTATATTGAACAATGGAAGAGAGTTTTTGGATTGGATATTATAGACGGAATTGGTTCGACCGAATCACTTCATATATACATTTCCAATCAAGTAGATGATATTCGGCAAGGAAGCACAGGAAAAATCGTTCCCGGTTATGAAGCTAAAATTGTGGATGAACAAGGTCATGAAACTCAGGTGAATGAAGTGGGAGACCTTTTAATTAAGGGAGAAAGCATTGCAGCCTCTTATTGGAATCTTGATGATGAAAACAAAAAGAAGTTTTTCGGTAATTGGCTGGTGACAGGAGATAAATACTTTAAGGATGAAGGTGGCTTCTATTGGTACGCGGGCCGCAATGATGACATGATGAAGGTAAATGGAATTTGGGTATCGCCAATAGAAATAGAAAACGCATTCTTATCACATCCCGATATACTGGAAACTGCTGTTGTTGCTGTAAAGGATGAAAATGGTTTAATAAAACCAAAAGCCTTCATAGTATTAAAAGAAAGTGCGGAATCAGGTGAAGGAGTAAAAGCAGGAATAAAAGGATTTGTCAAAAAAGTGTTAGCGTCATATAAAGTTCCTCGCGACATTGAATTCGTGAACGAGTTACCAAAGACTTCGACAGGAAAGATAAAAAGATTTAAATTAAGAGAGCCAGAGATCAAATCACAATCGTAAACAAGAAGGATGATTCCATCTCCTTGAATGTGGACTGAAAATGAATGTCTGAAATCCAGAGGCGATGGCAAAAGCTGCTTCACGTGTCCATGAACTGGGAGGAGGAATCGTAATTGTCGATGGAAATGAAATAATACTTGAAATTCTATTACAGCTTACGGTGACTTCTGATCCTTCATTTAATAGGGCAGTAGAATTTAATGGAAAATAATTAAAGATGCTTCAAGCGAGAGGCTATCCTTTTCAAGCCATTTTGTATACATTATTATTTTTAACTTGCTACTTTCTTCCTGGGCTGCGTTTAAAACCCTTTGGGCTATACGATGTGAAAAACATAGAATCTTATTTCCTTCCACATCCATGACGAACTTTTTAAATGAAAGGAAAGCGTAGAAAAGAACAGATGATATTAGTGGGCTTGCGGGGCTGCCGTTTCACCAAAGTATTTCGGGAAACGGCAGCCTGATTTTCGATAATGTGGCTCATATAAAAATTCCCAGGGAACTCCAAATCGATGTTTAGAAATACTTCAAAATGCCGATTATCCCAATCTATATTCGTTCATATTTACTGCATATGTATTATTTAGGGATGCGCCCACCCTGGAATTTTTGAGTGTTTTAATTAAGGAGATTAAAAAGTGACTGAGCGTATATATAAGATCTATACAGGATGGTTCGATCGATTGAACCAGTTATGTCGCTATTCTTGGACACGGTGAAGAATAATAAGTTTACGAATGCGCAAAAGCTAAAAATCTAGGCATGAAAGTTAAGCTATAGATTTTTTATTTATTTACTCGTAAGCCAACTTTCAATAAACAATGAACTTGCCCATCCTTAGATGGGCTTTTCAAATTTAATAATACACCATGGATATAATCAAAATTATGATTTGTGAGTAGGTATAATCTATAATATGGTAAAAACCTACTTTTCACGATCCTTAGAAAACCAACCAGAGCCTGTGAAAATTCATAAATGAATTATTGGCATTTCGATGAATCCTCTACAGAAAGGCTTTATTTGTGAATAAAATTCATAAATGAATTGAGTTACACGTAAAATCTTGCTGTTTTACTCCTTTATAGGACTTGGCATGCAAGTTGCATAATAAATAAGTATAAATCAAACATGTACGATATGACATTCGTTTATGTGTGGAGGGATAAATGGTGCGAAAAACGATAAATAAACCATGGGAGCAATGGTATGTTGAAAGAATGAAATCTATGAAGCTACCGGAAATATCCGTCTATTCCCTGCTTGATAAAACAGCAAGTAAGTTTCCTCACCATACAGCCATCATTTATGAAGACGATTCATTGGATTATATGAATCTTAAAATGCAGGTAGACAAACTTGCAGGAAAGTGGCGTGAAATGGGCTTTGTTAAAGGTGAACGGATTGGTCTGATGCTGGCCAACCACCCTTATTTCATAATCAGTTATTACGCCGCGCAGGCTCTTGGTCTAATAGTTGTACAGATGAATCCCATGTATAAACCGAGGGAACTTTTGCAAATTTTACTAGACTCGGATGCTAAGTATATTGTATTTGATCATACGGCCGCGGATACAATCGAAGAAACGAAAGCGATATATGCATTTGATGTCTGCATGAAAACGGAAGATGATCAAAATGGCTCATACTCCCTTCAAACGTTGATTCAATCCGGAGAGGCCATTAAAGAGTCCGAAATCATAAACCCTCATGAAGATATTGCAGTCATCCAATACACAGGCGGCACAACTGGGAAGATGAAGGGGGTCATGCTCACTCACCATAATTTAACCTCCAACGTCGTGCAGAGCTTTGAAATGTATGGGGATTCTTTGAAACCTGGTGAAGAAATCGTGTTGGCAGCTACGCCACTTTATCATGTTTATGCCATGACAAGTGCGATGAATCTAGGTATCTATATTGGAGCAGCCATTCTCTTGTTTCCCAAATTCGATCTTCAAGATGTCCTTTCAAACATTAAAAAATATCGCCCGACTTTCTTTCCAGGTGTTCCAAAGATGTATAATGCTTTCGTCAATCATCCAGGAATTAAAAACTATGGACTGGATTGTTTAAAAAGTTGTTCTTGTGGCTCGGCCCCCCTTCCAGTTGAAGTGATCAAGCGATTTGAGGTGTTGACCGGTGCCAAAATAGGAGAGGGTTTCGGCTTGTCGGAAGCTTCACCTTCCACTCATCGTAATCCGCCTTTCGGAAAAAGGAAAATTGGAAGCATTGGAATCCCTTTTCCAGGCACGGATTGTATGATCATTGACGATGAAAATAATGAAGTGCCTAACACAGGTGTCGGGGAGCTGCTGATAAAAGGCCCGCAAATCATGAAGGGATACTGGAATAACGAAGCCGAAACCAAAAAGGCCTTACAGAATGACTGGCTATATACCGGCGATCTTGCTGTTATGGATGACGAAGGATATTTCTACATAGTCGGCAGGAAAAAAGAAATGATCATCGTCGGCGGATTCAATATTTACCCGCAGGAGGTGGAAGGTGTTCTATATGAACATCCGGCAATTAAAGAGGCAGCCGTGGTGGGTATTCCCCATAAAGAAAAAGGCGAAGTTGTGAAAGCATTCATCGTTCCTAAAGAAAGCGCTTCCGTAGATCTTGAAGAAATAGAAGGTTATTGCTATTCCCAATTGACGCCTTATAAGGTGCCGAAAGTATTTGAAGTGAGAAAAGAACTGCCGCGAAATACAGTGGGTAAACTATTAAAAAGATTGTTAATTAAAGAAGAACTTGAAAAGGAAGGAAGAAAAGACTAAGGGGATGCAGTTCGTTTGCTCATTCCAACCATTCAGGTTGAAACCTGCATTGGATGGAATGTCAAACACACATAAAGAAGAGGAGGGATTCATTGTGCGTTGGGTTGTTCTCATTCTATTGTTCTTTGGAGCCGTGATTAATTTTGCAGATAAATCGATCGTAGGACTTGCAGCTGTTCCTATCATGAAGGAATTCGATCTTTCCTATGCGGAGTGGGGTCTTGTCGGAAGCAGTTATTATTGGCTCTATCCAGTAACGGGGATTTTTGGGGCAGCATGGGCTGATCGGCTGGGTGCTAAAAAAGTGCTTGGATTCATCATGCTGACATGGACTGTTTTGCAATTTGGTGTTTTAGCCATTACCGCACTTCCATTATTAATTTTATACAGGATTTTACTGGGCGCATTCGAAGGGCCCTATAGCCCAATTGCTTATAGTCATGCAGATAAGTGGTTTCCGCCGAAATTAAAAGGCTTTGCCAATTCGGTAGTGGTTGGCGGAGGAACGGTTGGTGCGATGATCGTGGCGCCGATCCTCGTTTCCTTAATTACGATATTCGGTTGGAAGGTTGCCTTTGCCACTCTTGGTGCAGCAAGCCTAATTTGGTTCTTCCTCTTTCAATTTTTAACAAAGGAGAATCCAGTTGAAGTATATGAAAATGTACAAAAGAAAAAGAAAGTAAAACTTGAAAAAATAAAAGTGAAAGACTTTTTGTTGCTGCTGGCTTCACCTACTGCTTTATTTACTACCCTCGCTTATTTTTCAACTTATATATTAGTTGTTTGGTTTTCAGTTTGGCTCCCGATTTATTTAGTGGAAGCCGTAAAAATGACTCCCGGTCAGATGGGAACCAGTGTTGCCATAATCGGAGTCGTTTCCGTATGCATTTATATGGGTGTTTCGATGGTGTCCGATCATTTATTCAAAAAGAATCAGAATTGGCGGTCATCGAGGGTATTTGTCGTCGCGGGCGCAATGATTCTTGGTGCATTGTTCTTTTCCTCGATCATGGTGTTTCAAAATCCAATCTGGGTGATAGTCGCCATGTGTTTGGCAAAGGGCCTGACATACGCCATTTTACCGATTGGACCAACAATCATGATCAATGAAATGCAAGAGCGGGGGGGATTGATGACGAGCATTTTAACATCGTCTGGAAATTTAGCAGGCATTGTCGCACCTCTATTAACTGGCTATATCATAAGTTTAGCTGGAGGAAACCAACTAATGGGTTATAACTTATCGATATTGTTCATGGCCATCCTAGTCTTGGCTTTTGGCATCCTATTTGCGATATTCGTAAAACCTGCCAAATCAAAAGTGAATCATAAAAATAAAGGTTCGGATAACTTTGATCTTAAGTCCTCATAAGCAGGGTCGAACCTGCTTAAATTCAATGAAACTAGTGAAATGAAGGAAGGGCCATCAAATAATGTTATCAAAGAAAAGGAAAAGGAGCGGATGTTGAAATGAATAGAGATGCCGTCATAGTTTCTGCAGTACGAACAGCTATTGGAAAACAGGGAGGTGCACTTGCGTCTGTACCTGCCCACGTATTTGGAGCAGAAGTGATGAAAGAAGCGATAAAACGAGCGAATGTCGACCCTGAAATGATAGATGATGTCATCATGGGGAATGTATTGAGCGGGGGTGGAAATATAGCCAGGTTAACCGCGTTGGAAACTGGCCTTTCCATTCATCTTCCGGGACTGACTATTGACCGTCAATGCGGCTCGGGAATAAATGCTGTCAATCTGGCTGCACAAGCGATCCGTGCTGGCGAAGGCGATGTCTATATCGCCGGTGGGGTGGAGAGTATGAGCAGGGCGCCTTACTTGATGGACCGTCCGGAAAAAACATACAGTGCAAAGCCACCGCAGTTCAGGAAATCCCGGTTGTCCCCAAAAGAAATTGGCGATCCCCCAATGGGAATCACAGCTGAAAACTTAGCTGAAAAATGTGAGGTCAGCAGGGAAGAACAGGATGAATTCGCTCTACAAAGCCAAAAAAGTATGGCTAGAGCCGTGGAAGAGGGCCGTTTTAATGAACAAATTGTGCCAGTTTCCATTCCGGTCAGAAAAGGTGAAGCCGTCGAATTTAAATTGGATGAACATCCACGACCGCAAATAACGAAGGAAGGGCTAGCCAAATTATCTCCGGCGTTTTTAGAAGGTGGGTCCGTGACTGCAGGAAATAGTTCAGGATTGAATGATGCCGCATCAGCCCTGGTGATAATGTCGAGGGGCAAAGCGGAGGAATTGGGGATAAAGCCTTTAGCGACGATCAGGGCTCAGGCAGTTGCAGGGGTGGATCCAAATTATATGGGAATAGGACCTGTTCCCGCTATAAGAAGGGTAATGGAAAAGTCAGGACTTTCCTTAAATGATATGGACATCATAGAAATTAATGAAGCCTTTGCTGCTCAAGTCATTGCTTGTAATAGGGAGCTTGATATGGATCCCGCCAGAGTGAATGTGAACGGGGGAGCCATTGCACACGGACACCCACTTGGTGCGACTGGCGCAATTCTCATTACGAAAGCGGTTTACGAATTGAAGCGTTCTGCGGGAAGATTTGCTCTTATTACAGCTTGCATTGGAGGCGGGCAGGGGATTGCTACGATAATTGAGCGTGAAGCCTGATTTTGTTAGTGTGAGGACTCTAGTTAACTAGAAAATTAAGTATTTGGTCAATTGACTGACTAGGTGATAACACGACATTCAAATGAAGCCCCATAATATGAAAAAACCTTATCCATGTCTCACTTTACATGAACAGACCTAAGGAGGAGTAACTCATGACAATCACTTTAACCAAGGAAATGCAGCAAATGAAGGAAATGATCCGTAATTTCGTTGAAAGGGAAGTGGAGCCTTACGCCATACAAATTGAAGAAGAAGATGCCATCCCGCAGCATTTGGTGGAAAAAGCAAAAGACCTTGGCTTATTTGGAATAAGCATTCCCGAACAATACGGTGGAATTGGCTTAAATGCGGTTGGAAAGGCTACCGTATTGGAGCAGTTAGGAAGGACCCATAATGGTTTTGTTTCATTAATTAGCGCTCACACCGGGATTGGCAGTACAGGTCTGGTTAAGCTTGCATCCGAACATTTGAAAAATAAATACTTGCCTGAAATGGCAGCAGGCAATAAAATTGGCGCCTTTGCTTTATCTGAACCCGGAGCGGGATCGGATGCAACCAATTTGGCAACAAGTGCAGAAAAGAAGGGTGATTACTGGGTGATGAACGGGACGAAACATTTCATCACGAATGGGCCGATAGCTGATGTTTATACAGTATTCGCTTTAACGGATAAAGATAAAGGGGCAAAGGGAGGGATTACTGCTTTTTTAGTAGAACGAGATTTTCCCGGTTTGACAGTCGGCAAAAAGGACAAAAAAATGGGGTTAAGGGGATCATATACCTCACAGGTCATTTTCGAGGATTGTATCATACCTGAAGAAAATGTTATCGGCGAGGTTGGAATGGGATATATCTCTGCCCTTAAAATTTTAGGTGAAGGGCGGGTAGGATTGGCTGCAAGAGCAGTGGGATCAAGCGGGAAATTGATTGAATTGTCAGCTAAATATGCAAAAGAGCGCATTCAATTCGGTAAACCAATCTCGGACAACCAAGCGATTCAATGGATGCTTGCTGATATGGCAACCGAAACGGAAGCCGCAAGAGCATTGACGATGATGGCGGCACAAAAGATTGATGAAGGAAAAAAAGTGATCAAGGAAGCATCAATGGCAAAACTGTTCGCTTCAGACGTTTTTAATCGGGTGGCGGATAAAGCGGTTCAAATTCATGGCGGAATGGGATATATGGCCGAATATCCAGTTGAACGTTTTTATCGGGATGCCCGCATAACGAAGATTTATGAAGGAACGAATGAAATCCAACGATTAATCATTGCTCGTAATGTCTTGGAAGAGTGTTAGGCGATTTTTGCATTAATTAGCAAAAACGTAAAGTACTTTGAGCGCTATTAGAAAAAGCTTGCTGGCAGGTATTCTATTGCTCATGTATCTGTAATTTCAAGGGGGAGGAACGAAATGGGAGAAGATATTGTAATCGTGAGTGCTGTGCGAACGCCAATTGGAAGGTACGGAGGCGCATTTAAAGAGATTAGTTCCGGTCATTTGGCGAGCATAGCCATCAAAGAAGCGATCAAGCGGGCTAATATTGCAGCTGAACAAGTGGATGAAGTCATTTTCGGGGAGGTTAGGCAAACGACCGAATCCTCGAATGTAGCGAGAGTGGCAGCGCTGCGCTCAGGGATTCCCGATACTGTAACTGCTTTTACGGTAAATCGATTATGTGCATCTGGAATGCAGGCCATCACATCAGCTGCACAGCAAATAAGCTCAGGCCAAGCCAAAATAATCGTTGCCGGCGGTACGGAAAGCATGAGCCGTGCCCCCCTTTATTTAAGAAGTGCCCGTTTTGGGGGAGACCGGACCAAACTAGTGGACTCTAATACTGAAGCAGGCCAGCAACCTCAAGAAATTTATGGAAAAAACTTGGGGATGGGAATCACCGCTGAAAATGTCGCACAGCGATACAACATTTCCAGGGAAGAACAAGATGCCTTTTCAGTGGAAAGTCAAAGAAGAGCGGCAAAAGCGATGGAAGAAGGAAAGTTCAAGGATGAGATAGTTCCTGTCCAGCTATTTGACAGGAAGAGTACGGTTACCATTGAAACGGATGAATATCCCCGCCCGGAAACCACAATGGAAAAGCTTGCAAGCTTAAAACCGGCATTCAAGGAAAATGGAACCGTCACTGCAGGGAATGCCTGTGGCCGTAATGACGGGGCTACTGCCTTGGTATTAATGAAAGCTAGTGAAGCTGAACGGTTACAAGTACAGGCAATCGCAAAGATTGTGGGTTGGGCGACTGCGGGAGTTTCCCCTGAAGTGATGGGAATTGGTCCAGTACCAGCCGTTGGAAAACTTTTGGAACGCACCGGAAAAAAACTAGAGGAGATTGGGCTTTTTGAACTGAATGAGGCGTTCGCTTCACAGGCATTGGCCGTAATCCGGGATTTATCGCTTGATGAAAATAAGGTTAATGTGAATGGGGGAGCCATAGCACTTGGACACCCAGTCGGATCGACGGGTGCCCGGATAGTGACTACGCTAATATATGAACTGATTCGCAGGAAAGAAAGATATGGAGTTGCCACACTTTGTGTTGGCGGCGGACAGGGAATGGCGATCATGGTTGAAACGATATAGGCCAACGATAAAGGAGTGGAAACCCAATGTGTTTCTGCTCCTTTCCATAAGTTGAATGGCGCAAAAGTGAGGGGGAAGAAGATTGCCTGTTGAAGTGGAGGATATTCGCAATCAATTCGAAAGTAGTGCATTCTTTTCACATATAGGGTTTGAAATCATTCGGTTTGAAGAAGGGAATGTTACGATAAAGTTAAACATAGAAGAACATTTACTTAATGTTAACGGATCACTGCACGGCGGCATTCATGCTACCATGCTGGATACCATTCTAGGAATGGTGACTCGTTCCATTACCAAATCTAAAGTTGTAACGACAAGCTTAACTGTACATTATTTAGCCAGCATATCGAGCGGTGAATTATTTGCGGAAGCAAAAGTCCTTCAAAAAGGGTACAAAATTGCCTTTACTGAAGGAGAAATAAAAGATACTGAAGGCAACATCATTGCAAAGGGCACAGGAATATTTAAAATCATACGTGATAAATGAAAGCAAGGAAGATCAAAATTGGCTGATAAATGGCTATATTTCATTTAATTAGAAAAGAATGAGGTGTGAAAAAAATTGACTAGAACTTGGCATGGATTTTATCCGATAGAAACTCCTGCTGAAATTGACATTCCATTGATGTCATTATACGGACTTTTAGAACGTTCGGCCCAACATTACCCAACCTGTAAAGCGGTCATAGATGGAGAACGGGAAATGACATATATGGAATTGAAGGATGCCTCAGATCGTTTTGCCGTGAAATTATACAACCGTGGATTTCAAATGAACGATCGTATAGCGATCATGCTGCCAAATTGTCTAGAATATATCATTGCCTATTATGCCATTCATCGTTTGGGTGGTGTGGTCGTTCAAGTAAACCCCCTCTATCAGTCAAGTGAATTGGATTATATATTACGGGATTCTGAAGCCGATTGGTTCATTGGGCGTGAGGAACAACAGGAAAAATTAGTGCTAACGGGTTTTTCTGACAGGTTAACGTTCATTTCTGCCGAAAAATTAATCGAAACCGGAACGGATTTATCAAGGGTAGATATGGCACTTCCTGCTTTGGTCATCGACCCAAAGGAAGCTCTGGCCGTACTTCAATATACAGGAGGGACTACAGGGAAATCGAAAGGGGTCATGCTTACGCATTTTAATTTGGTCTCCAATGTCTTCCAAGACTTTGCCTTTACGGCAGATGCCCTTCAACTCCAAAGGCCTGGCGAACGGATGCTTGGATTGACCCCATTATTCCATGTGTTTGGAAATGGGAGATTGAATAGTGCCATTTATGCCGGATCGACTTATATCACATTAGAAAAATTTGAAATAAACAAAGTGGTCGATTTGATTCGCACACATCGGCCAACCATTTTTCCTGGTGTCCCGACCATGTATATTGCTTTACTGAATCATCCGGATTTAACGGCGGAAGATTTAAGTTGCTTTAAATACTGCAGCTGTGGTTCAGCCCCGCTCCCTATGGAGATCATTCATCAGTTCGAAACAAAATTAGGCGTTTCGATATCGGAAGGATTCGGAATGTCGGAAACTTCACCTACAAGCCACCGCAATCCAGTTACAGGACAAAAAAAGCCAGGAAGTATCGGAGTTCCATACCCTAATACCGATGCCAAAATCGTTGATCTGAAAACAGGCATTGATGAATTGCCAACCGGCGAAATAGGCGAACTGCTCATTAAAGGCCCGCAAGTAATGAAGGGATATTGGAAAAATTCAGAGGAAACGGCAACGGCATTGCGGGACGGATGGCTATACACCGGGGATATCGCGAAGATGGATGAGGATGGATATTTTTATATAGTGGGCAGGAAGAAAGATATGATCATTGCAAGCGGCTATAATGTCTATCCAAACGAAGTCGAAGATATTATTTATGAGCATCCAGCCGTGAAAGAGACATGTGTATATGGTGTGCCGGATACATACCGTGGGGAAACGGTAAAAGCGGCCATAGTCTTAAAGAAAGGAAAGTCTGTCTCAGAGAAGGAAATCAGGGAGTTTTGCCTGCATCGATTGGCCAGATTTAAAGTGCCGCGAAGATTTGAGTTCAGGGAACAGCTGCCGAAATCAGCTGTAGGGAAAGTTTTACGGCGATTATTATTGGAAGAAGAAACTCGGAGCCCCACTGTCGGGGAGAGATAAGCATATCTGTTATAGAATGAGAGTTCGTATGGAACCCTAATAAGGGAAAGCTTTTTTCGAAGTTCCCCTTTTATAGGGTTTTTTACCGTATCCCTATAGTCTATAAAACTACTTTCCATTTAGGGGGATTTCAAATGAAGTCCCATCCACCAATAATTCGTGAGACTCTCCATCTGCTATATCATCGGTAGTGAATGAAAAGGAATCGAGCCCTTTGAATTTTTCATCAGGATCAACTAATAAGCCAATTGTGCCTTTTCTAGTTTCTCCGGGCTGGTAATCTGATCGACTTACTTTTTTTGTCCCCATAAAAGTATCCCCGGAGTGGATGAAATTTTTAGAAGGCACATTATATGTAAGATCATCATTGAAAGTAACTTGCTCCATGCTGAAGAACTGAAGTTCCTTCGAATCTTTATTTTCCACAGAATAAGTGATCTCCAGATAAGAAACCTCTTCACCAATATCCGTTTTAGACAACACAGTCTGTTGGTCGATTTCCTCCATGGATAAATTCTCTTTATAGTATATCGAATAAGCTTCTTCAAAGCTCAAACCAGTATAGGACTTGAGCTCCTCCTTTACTTCATCTGTGAGTGAAGATAATTGAATCCTGCGGATATCGTTGATTGTGATGACCATGGGAGCCAATTCAAATGACTCATTTATAGACTTCGTTTCTAGTAATGTGAATGTTCCCCAATCTTTTTGGCGGACCTTATCTCCGACTTTTTCAAGCTTGGTCCCGCCATATTCCTGAACCTCAGGAATTTTGGCCCCCTTGGCTTCTGCATTTTTCCTTTTTTCCGTTTTATTATCGCTGTCGATATAATTGAAGGCTATTACACTTAAAAAAATAAGCAATAATCCAACAATTGTTGAAATGATCCATCTTTTACGGATAATTCATCACTCCTTGTCTTAACCCATTGAAGTCATAAACAATAATATACCATTTTTTTCGTAAATGAAGGAAAGAGTACCTCCATATTGACACTTTTAATTACTAGAACAATTGACATGTTACCTGTTCCTTTCACAGAAAGGATGGAGAGAGAAAAAATGCTTGTTTTTTCATTTGCTCGCCCAAATAATCAATGTTTCCTGTCCATGATGATATCTCAGCTACAGTACAAGCCATTTTATATTAAAGTCATATCATATTAGGAAAGAGAAACTGAAGACATGCTTGGTAAAGGGATCCATGGATGAAGAAAATGACTTACGAACGACAAATAGATAGGTCCTTACTTATTTAAATTTCTTTGCCGTTTCGTGAAACTGCTGCTATTGCTCTTTCCTGGACATTATTTTTGCTTTCTCAGCATTCAGGAATGGGGTTTCCAACACTAAATCTTTTGCTTATTATTAATTCTTCTATGTACTTGTTTTTTCATCTCCCTGGAATCCATCTTCTAGTAAAAAAATTAAAAAGGAGACGTTTAGGGAATGTGGCCAATTAACAATGGTAAGGAACGGATACATCAGCCGAATAAAAGTAAAATGCTGTCCCGGCAAGAGATAAAGGCCATTGAGTCCTGGATATCTCAAATGGGGCCATTTCAATTTTATAAAACCGTAATACAAAATGTGTCTACTGCTAGAAAAACGCTAAAGTTCAAGTATAAAATGGTTGGACATGGATTTAACCGGGTCGTCTTTGATTTAAATAATGGCTATATATTAAAAATTGCATTGTCAGAAGTAGGATTAATAAGCACTGCAAATGAAGCCTATATTTATAATAACTGTAATGAGGAAGTCAAAAAGTATTTATGTCCGGTTAAGGAGTATGGAACTGGCTGGATCATCATGAAGAAGATGGACATTAATATGCCACGTGCAATCATGGAATATCCGAAACTTATCAAGTTGGAACTAAAGTTTCTAAAGTACGGTATCATTCCAATAGATTTGCGTTTTGCTAATGTCGGTTTTACCGAGAATGATGAAATGGTTGTCATTGATTACGGTCTCTTCACCATGGATCTAAATAGTCCTGTGCTGCGTTGGTTAGTTTGATGATGGTTCTATCCATAGACACAAGATAACAAAGGTAGTTAAATTAAATGGTGGTTTGCTCTATAAATCAAATCTGTTTGTAGCAAAAAAAAAGGAACTGGCTTTAACATTACAAATCTTGCGAAGAAACAGCAGTCTATAAAAAGATATAGAAAAATTGTTAAAGACCTAAAAAAGATTGATTGCTTATATTAATTGACATTAGTAGTTTCAGAATCAATATAAAAAAAGCAAAACAAGAGATCTCCTCTTGTTTCAGACTGTAGACCAACTCGAAGGAAAGCGAGTTAGCCTGCAGTTTTTTTATTTAAAAACGTTTAAGTTGTTTTCAGAAATTCCTCCCTTCCTCCGACGGTCTGCCAAGACTCCTCGCCGCAAGCGTCTTTGGTGTCTCGGCTAGCCAGTTATTCGGAAGGAGGGTCGCAAATTTCTTCAATCCAGTGAGGGTTTCATAAAAACCATGGAGTATAACTAAGTCTCGTTTTAAAGTTATGGTATTCATTCCCTCGAAAAATTCTGAAAGGGATTGAGACCAATTCGAACCTCATTTTGTCGATAAACTCAAACAAGAGATTTCCGCTTGTTTTTTTATTTACAACTAAGTAATATCTTTATATCATTTCGCCGAGAGCATATAGTGGGGTAATGAAAATGGTTTTTACTTTAACAAGTAGGATGGTGTAAACAAATAACAATATATTCAGGTGAAGACCTCGCTAGAATATTTTAGGTTAAAGTTTGCAGAGAGTAGTGGGGGATTGTTAAATGGGGGGATGGGTAATTAGAAGTTGGGGCTAAGAATGACGAGTTCCTTATTCAATCTTCAGATACAGTTGTAGATAAATATATAAAATATCTTAGAAAGGCTATACGATTAGAGGAACTGGAAAAGATCTTATAGTTTGTTGAAGGGATAGAAGATGGAAAGGTTATGGTAAAAAGAAAAAGTAAACAAACTAGAAAAACGGTCTGATATAGTCATCTTATAGTTGGATTTGCTTATTAGAGGAACGCTTGCTTTACTACAATAATGAAGGTTGCTGAGGCAGCCTTTTTTCTCATGTCACTAACGGGGCAGTTAGTTGAAGAATATTCTTGAATAAGAAGTAAAACCTTCTTTGCAGGATATCCATTATTTTGTAACGAATTACTAGAAGAATTTTATATAAGAAGAAGGAGGATTATAGTGGAGATAAATATTGACGAATACGAACTTCTTGACAAAGATTCTGGCCCTTATGGAATAACTACGGGAAAAGATGGTGCGCTATGGTTTACACAACATAAAGCAAATCAAATTGGTCGAATGACTGTTAACGGTGAAGTTACTCATTTCGTTGTTCCTACACCTGATGCAGGTGTCCTATCTATAACCTCCACAACTCAGGGTGATATATGGTTCACGGAAAATAGGGCGAATAAAATTGGAAAACTGACAGTAACAGGTGAAATCATCGAATATACTCTCCCGAGTCCAAATTCAGCACCTTTTGGAATAACTGAAGGACACAATGGAGACATTTGGTTTACCGAAATGAATGGAAATAGTATAGGGAGAATTTTACCATCAGGTGAAATTATTCAGTATGATTTACCGAGTCCTGGCTCCTATCCCTCTTTTATTGTTGCTGGACCTGACGGTGCCATGTGGTTTACAGAGAATCAGAGTAATCAAATTGGTCGGATTACGATGCTCGGAGAAGTGACTAATTACACTTTGCCAACAAAACATGCTGGTCCTGTAGGTATTACAAGTGGACCGGACGATGCACTCTGGTTTGTGGAAATTAACGGAAATAAAATCGGTCGAATTACTACCTCTGGAACAATAAGTGAATACTCCATCCCTACTGCAAATGCTCGCCCACACGCAATAGTAACGGGTCCTGACCGTGCTTTATGGTTCACTGAATGGGGAAGAAATCAAATTGGTCGAATTTCAATGCAAGGTGAAATTACGGAATATCTAATTCCTACACAAAATGCGGAGCCACATGGAATTATATTAGGACCTGACGGTGCCATTTGGTTCGCTGAGGAATGCAATAAAATAGGTCGGCTAAGTGTATTATACAATTCCTGAAAGGCAGTGGATATCCATGGAATCAAATAGGCAACATGGGCCAAATCCTAAAGATAAATATCCGATTAAAGGAAATTGCGTTGTGCAATTTATAAAAAATACAATTACTAGACCAAACATTATTGTGGGTGAATACTCGTATTACGATGCAAGAAATGGTGAAACCTTTGAGGATCAAGTGTTATATCACTACGAATTCTTCGGTGACCGACTTGTCATTGGCAAATTTTGTGCAATAGCACCTGGTGTAACGTTTATTATGAATGGAGCTAATCATAGAATGGATGGTTTTTCGTCCTACCCATTCAATATTTTCGGACACGGTTGGGGGAAATATACACCAACGTTAGATCAGTTGCCGTTTAAAGGTGATACCATAATTGGAAATGACGTTTGGATTGGAATGGATACTGTCATAATGCCTGGAATAAAAATAGGGGATGGTGCAATTGTCGCGGCCAAATCGGTTATTACCAAAGATGTGGAACCTTACACTATCGTTGGAGGAAATCCTGTAAAGCAACTTAAAAACCGTTTCTCAGAAGAAATCATTAACGAATTACTGGAAATTAAATGGTGGGATTTGGATATTGATATCATTTCTGCTCATATAGATGTGATAGTAAATGGAGACATGGAGAATCTAAGAAATTTAAAAAATAAAATATGACAAAGTGAAGAACTTCAGAGAATCCGCGTTCGGCAGAAAAAGAAATATGTTTCTGGTTCCACAAACGGGGGCAATTGTTGCATAATTAAATCCCAATTTCTTATTACTATCACTGAGAAATTGTTTTTTGATACTGGAATATCCTTAACGTTGTAAATCAGTGTTGTCGGAACCCCTTTATGCAACTTACGGGGCAGGATAGTTCAAGAACACATGTTGCTGAATATGGTGAAATGAATAAAAAGGGAGGGGCGTTATGAAGGTGGTTCTTCAAGCAATTATAGGTTCATTTTCTCTTCATGTAATCTATGTAGTCGTTGTGATGTTAGTCGGTTATATTAAAACAAAAAACTATAAACCAGATGTAAAGAGTGCATGGGATAAAGTAGAAACCCTTCAAAACGAGATAGAGTTTGTGAGTGTTACGCCTTCTCATTTTTATGTACTTTCATTTTTGGGAGTATCTGTAATATGTGGAATAGTAATTTTATCGTATGAAAAGTTAATCAACTAACAGATGCTTAACTTTAATAAGAGAGTTGCTTTGGCAGCTCTTTTTCTTGTGCAACAAACGGGGCAGCATTCCTGTAATAACTGAAGAAGTTGATATGATCCAGTTTTTTCGATAGAAAGGGCCTTTTAAATTCCATTCATTTTAAAAGAAAAAATGGTAAAGTTAGGGGAGGATAGATGTTGTTAAACCGACCCTCTCCAACAGGACATGGCTCCGCATATGAATAATGGAAGATAACGGTAAATGTAAGATTTAGAAAGAACTTCACAAAAAGGCTTTGCAGAGGAGGAGTACATTTGGGAGATTACTTATCAATCAGTGAAATGGCTTCCATTCACAGTATCTCAAGGCAAACACTCATTTATTACGATAAGATCGAATTATTTAAACCTGTACATATAGATGAACATGGTTATCGATATTATAGTGCAGTTCAGATTCCGTTTCTAAGGGAAATTTGCTTTTTAAAGTCGATTGGCATCAAACTGAATGATATTAAGGACCATATAGGAAATCGGAATTTAACTACTGCCATGTCACTTTTGGAATTTCATCAAGAATTCATTGATAAAGAAATAAATGCCTTGATGAATACACGTACATTTATTCAACAGAGATTAATGAAATATTCAGAAGCCAAAAATATTAAAAGTGAATTGGATAAACCTATTATAGAAGAATTTCCTGAAAGGCATGTCTTATTTATACCATTTGAAAATGAATTGTGCCGTGAAGAATTACATTTAACGCTGATGAAAGCTTGGAATGTATTAAGTAAACATGAGATGCTTCCGTCAGAGGGATTTGGCACGGTTATTTTAAAGGATAAGCTTGGAACGGATGATGTTTTCGAGGGTGCGGGAATATATACTTCATTACCCTTTATAGATTCTGATATGGATAACATGATGACGTTGCCTGCTGGGCAATATGCATGTGTGTATAAATACGGAATGCCATATAACATTGAGTTTTTAAATGAATTGGTTCATTGGATCGGTGAAAATCAGTATAGAATTGTAGGGGACGTCGTGGACGCTTGCTTATTGGATACGACCTTTTACGAGAATGATAATAGTGTTGATTTTTGTCAGCTGCAAATCCCTGTAGAGAAAATTACTTGAATTTTCAAATATCCATTGACTGTATAGTAGAAATACACTTTAGAATATCAATTGTAACCGATAACATATAGGTTATTTGAATTTGATTGATACATAGGATACTGATCATAAAGTGATAGGGGGACTTTTTATGGCTGAAAAAATGAATAAAGTGACAGATTTACGTTCTGCCTTGGAACTACTGAAGTCCATTCCAGGACAATTGATTGAAACGGATGAACCAGTCAATCCTCATGCTGAATTATCTGGGGTTTATCGTCATGTAGGTGCTGGCGGAACAGTAATGCGGCCAACAAAAATTGGACCTGCCATGGTTTTCAATCATGTATTGGGGCATGAAGATTCAAGCGTGGTGATTGGACTTTTAGCCAGCCGGGAAAGAGTCGGCCTCATGCTGAATACAAAACCGGAGCGACTGGGGTTTCTTTTAAATGAAGCTGTAAAAAATCCAATTGATCCAATCACCATTTCAAATGATAAAGCTAAAGCTCAAGAAGTGGTTCACTATGCAGAAGATCCGGATTTCGATATCAGAAAGTTAATACCTGCGCCTACGAATACAGAGGAAGATGCAGGCCCGTATATCACCATAGGTATGTGCTATGCCTCCGATTCAGAAACGGGTGAATCTGATATAACGATACATCGTTTATGTTTACAAAGTAAAGATGAGATGTCCATGTATTTTGTTCCTGGCCGCCATTTAGAAGTTTTTCGTGAAAAGGCTGAAAAAGCAGGAAAACCGTTACCAATTTCCATTAGTATCGGTGTTGACCCTGCTATTGAAGTCGCTGCTTGTTTTGAAGCACCTACGACTCCCCTTGGCTTTAATGAGTTGAGTGTTGCAGGGGCGATCAGGAAAGAAGCGGTAGAATTGGTCCAATGCTTGACCATTGATGAAAAAGCTATCGCAAATGCTGAATATGTAATTGAAGGGGAATTGGTTCCCGGAGTGCGCGTTCGGGAAGATCAAAACACCAATACTGGAAAAGCAATGCCAGAATTCCCTGGTTATACAGGTTCAGCTGTTGCGGAACTGCCTCTAATCAAAGTGAAAGCTGTAACACACCGTGTCAATCCAATCATGCAAACAGTTATTGGTCCAAGTGAAGAACATGTGAATATGGCTGGCATTCCAACTGAAGCAAGCATTCTGCAAATGGTGGAAAAGGCAATGCCAGGCAAATTATTGAATGTTTATGCCCATACTTCGGGAGGAGGTAAATACATGGCTGTTCTTCAATTCAAGAAAAGGCAGCCAAGTGATGAAGGTCGCCAAAGACAAGCTGCACTATTGGCGTTCTCTGCCTTTTCTGAACTAAAGCATGTATTCATAGTGGACGAAGATGTGGATCCCTTCGATAGTAATGATGTTTTATGGGCGTTAAATACTCGTTACCAAGGTGATATGGATACGGTTTTCATTCCTGGAGTGCGCTGTCACCCGTTAGATCCTTCACAAGATCCCGCATACAGTCCTACCATTCAGGAAAAGGGGATTTCCTGTAAGACCATTTTTGACTGTACAGTACCGTTTCATTTAAAAGATGAATTTAAAAGGTCTGAATTTAAAGAGGTAGATCCAAGGCGGTTTGTGCCTGGATTCTCCAATGTATAAGTTCTCTATATTTTAAAGTTTCGATTCAATGATTAATGAATAAGGAGGGGAATTAATGAAAATCATTGTTGGGATAACAGGAGCGACTGGAGCCATTTTCGGAATTAGGATTCTTCAGATGCTTAAAAGCAGTGAAGTGGAGACCCATTTAATCATGTCCCCTTGGGCACATGCCACCATTCAACATGAAACCTCATATTCTGTTAAAGACGTGGAGGGATTAGCTGATCATTCCTATTCTTACAAAGATCAAGCAGCAAGAATATCAAGTGGATCTTTCCGGGTTGATGGAATGATCGTAGCACCTTGCAGTATGAAAACACTTGCTTCCATTCGCATGGGACTTGCCGATAATTTGTTAACGCGATCTGCTGATGTCATGTTGAAGGAAAGAAAAAAATTATTGCTAATGACAAGAGAAACTCCTCTAAATACGATTCATTTGGAGAATATGACGGAGCTTTCAAAAATGGGGGACCATTATATTCCCTCCGATGCCAGCCTTCTATAATCATCCTGAGAACGTTAACGATATCATTGATCATCTTGCTTATAGGGCGTTAGATCAATTTGAAATTGATGCTCATGGTGCGAAGCGATGGGACGGAATGAAAATTCGCGCCAAAATATAATACAATTGCCAGGGGACTTGGTGTTAATTACTGGGGAATTAAAGAAAAAGGTGAAAAAATGAATGGAATGGAAATGCCAGTAGAGGTATTCACCTTGTTAAATGGCAAAGAATTGGCCGACAAACAGCATGAAGCCATGATGTTGTTGACGGTAAGTGAAGAAGGATGGCCACATACTGCTATGATTAGTGTGGGTGAGATCGTAGCAATAAACCGTGGGGAATTAAGGATTGGTCTATGGCCGGATACTTCGACTACAACCAATGTCATTCGTACCCATAAAGCTACACTGGTTTTGTTTTGGAAAGGGAAAGCTCATTATATTCGACTATCGATAGAGAGATTAAAAGAGCTGCCAAATGCCCGGTACCAAAGAGAAAGGTTCTACGCCAAAATAGTAGAGGCACGGGAGGATATTGCTAAGTATGCTGAAATAACCTCTGGAATTAAAATCGACTTGAAAAATTCCAAAGAAGTCGTAGAACGATGGAGTGAGACCATAGAGGACCTCCTTCAATAAAATTCCCCAAGTAACAACTTTTAGTTACAAAGAAATCGAAATTATCAAATTATATTTGAAATAATATGAACTTCCTGTAAAATGGAACCATTACATGTATATATATCATGCCTATTCATTAATCATTAAAGAAAGCCCTTTTTTAATGAAAATTAATGAAGTGACTGGCTATCTTAATTTCGCGATCAAGTTACCTTGATGGTTAAGTTAAGATAGCTTTTTTTTATTAAATATGTAGGTTGGCTGGTTTATGTTGATAATCAAGGATATGGAGGAGTATTACTATGGAAATGTATGTAAAGGAATTGGGGAATCATAGAATCCAAATTGCAGATTATCCAGGAACGAAAGGGACAATCATCGCCATACATGGTTTAACGGGTAATCATAAGCAAATGCATTATTATGCAGAAATGTTAAAAGACGAGTACAGAGTTATTTCGATTGACTTGAGAGGGAGAGGAAATAGTTCAAGTGCAGATGAGCAGTCTTCTATTTTCAATCATGCAGAGGATGTAATTGAGTTAATTCAGGAGTTAAAGATTAATAATCCAATTTTGATTGGGTATTCAATGGGAGCATTCATCTCAAGCGTTGTAGCCAGTAAATTAACCTCGGTACAAGCCCTGATATTATTGGATGGTGCGGCCACTTCCTCTCAACAACAAAGGGACATCGTACAACCATCACTAGGCCGATTAAGTAAAGAATATGAATCTCAAGAAAGTTATATTGCGGAAATTAAGGAAATCTATAGCCGTTTGGGTATCAAATGGACGGATCATCTGCAAAGTGTGGTGGAGTATGAGGTTCATGAAGTGGATGGTCACTGGGAGAATAAATCATCAGAAGATAGCATTCTTTCAGATTTCAATAGTTTTTATTCTTTTGTCCCTAAAGAAGTTTGTAGTCTAATTACCTGTAAAACCTTATTGGTTTATGCCAGTGGGAAAATAGGGGATTTTCCTCCATTATTTTATGAAGAAGCCTATGATGATACAAAGAAATATACACCTGATATTGAAACGATCGTTTCAACTTGTAACCACTATACAATGGTGTTTGAAAATAGAGTGGAAATTAATGAAGGGATAAAGTCTTTCTTAAAACGAATTTAATTTTTAAAAAATAATTTTTAAAAAAATATTGAAATTAACAGAAAATAGTGTAATATTTAGAATATAAAATAAACTTAATTATTGCCTATTCACTAGCTATTAAAAAATAACCTTTTTTAATAACAACTGGTGAACAAATGGCTACCTTAAACACCTGCTGTCAATTATTGATAGTAATGTTTAGGGTAGCCATTTTTGTCGTGATAATGTAAACGCTTAATGAATTTGGGGGTTTTACCATTGAAAATCATTGATTTAACATTGGAACTGTACGATGGTCTAGTTACAAATAATGATTTACCTGCAATAGGCATTAAAGATGAACCTCTTGAACATAAGGGAAAACATGATTCTCTTCCTAGAGGATTCCGTACCAAGTTGATCTCTTTTTCTGATCATAGTGGGACACATGTCGATGTACCTTCACATTTCTCTGTAAATGAGGACTCGTTTGAATACATCAAGCTGAAGAACATGTTTGGGGATGCCCTCATACTGGATGTAAGCATGTTAAAAGCAACAGATGAACCTGTTACGAAAGATTTACTTGAAGAGGCGGAACGCAGGCAGGGAGTATATGTTGAAAAAGACGATATTGTCCTCATCAGGATATGGGGACAAGAATGGGGGAAAGAAGGCTTTTTTGAAGCGCAGGCTTTAGATGATAGTGTGGCTGAATGGTTTATCGAAAAGCAAGTACATATTGTCGGGTTGGATTTGCCCAATGCCGATTCGAACCAGGATTCAGAAAGTGGAATTCATCAAAAGTTACTGAACAATGATATATATATCGTCGAAAATCTAGTGAATCTGGAAAAATTACCTAAGCACTCTCGCTTTCTTTTTTTCGGGATCCCTTTAAAACTAAAAAATGCAACAGCCTCACCTATTAGAGCACTATCGATACTTGACTCTCAATTAATTTAAAGAGGTGCAGACGAATGAGCGAAGGATTATCGTATTTTAAAGAAGTTTATGATGTGGTACCAGGCTGGGTGCAAAAAATGCACGATTATAGCCCAAATGCACTTGATCACTATACAAACTTACGCAGTAACATCATGCAAGAGGGAGCCTTGACGAAGAAGGAGAAAGACATCTTACTGGTAGGCATGAATGCTGCGAGGTTGTATGAACGGAGTATGGTTTACCATACAAAAGGGGCAATGGATGGTGGAGCAACATTACCGGAACTGGTGGAATACCTAATTGTTTCATACTTATATAACGGAACTAAAGCCTTAAGTATAGGAATTAAGTCTTTGGAATATGCCCTTACACTTAAAGGCATTCGATATCCCGAAATAAGTGGCCATAAAGAAACAGCAGAAGAAATCCTGCTTTATATGATTGAGCTATTAGGTGATGAGGAGACGGCATTCGTCTCGAATGTTTTGAAACTGGTTAAATCTGAAGACCAAAACTCCCTCAAAGATTATATATTAAGCGATTCAGTCGTTACAAAAAAGCTAAAACATACCCTGATGACAGGAATATTCATTACAGAATTAAAAGGGAAACAGGTTGGGGAATGGATGGAGACGGCAAGGTTAAATGGAGCTTCGGAAGAACAATTAGCGGAAGTGGGACTAATTTGCTTATTGACTGCTGGAATACCTGCTTGGTTTGAAGCAAGTGATTCATTAATAGAAAATAAGTAACGTGAGATTGGTGGGGAAAACATGACGAAAGTACATCAAGATATAGAAGCAGCTTTATCTTGTGTGAAGAACGGTCATACATTAATGGTTGGAGGGTTTGGCTTGATCGGTGCCCCTCTTACTTTAATTGATGGTTTGGCCAAAAAGGATGTAGCAGGCTTAACTGTCATCAGTAACAATTTAGGCGAGAAAGGGAAAGGTCTGGGAGTTCTCCTAAGTCAGAAGAAAATAAAAAAAGCGATTGGTTCTTATTTTACAAGCAATCGTGAAATTGGGGAGCTTTACCTACGTGGTGAAATTGAATTAGAACTTTTACCACAGGGGACATTAGCGGAATCCATTCGTGCTGGCGGTGCTGGCATAGGCGGTTACTATACGAAAACGAGTGTAGGGACCGATTTAGCAAAAGGAAAAGAAGAAAGGGAGATAAATGGGGCTACATATATGTTTGAACCTGCCATAAGAGCAAATGTAGCTTTGATCAGGGCATGGAAGGCAGATGCGCTTGGTAATCTTGTTTATTATAAAACTGCTCGAAACTTTAATCCGGTTATGGCAACAGCCGCAGACGTCGTAATTGCAGAAGTGGATGAGATAGTTGAACCTGGTGAACTCTCGCCAGAGGAGATTGTAACACCGCATCTATTCGTCGATGGAATTATTAAGGCAAAGAAATTCCTGACGAAGGAAGGTGTCAAAGATTATGAGTGAAAAAGAATCAATGCAAAATATGATAGCAAGACGCGCGGCAAAAGAATTGACGGGTCCTTGTATAGTGAACCTTGGAATCGGGATTCCGACCTTGGTTGCAAAATACATTGATGATGAAAATGTTTTTTTCCATACGGAAAATGGATTATTAGGGGTTGCAGAAGTGGATGAAGATAAAATCGATCCCAATTTAGTAAATGCAGGCAAGTTACCAGTAGGGGAATCGATTGGTGCATCATTCTTTAATAGTGCAGAATCGTTTGCAATGATCCGTGGAGGCCACATCGATGTTGCTATCTTAGGTGTTTTGCAGGTAGGTCAAACCGGGGAAATTGCAAATTGGGCGGTGCCTGGCAAGAATATCATGGGTGTTGGAGGAGCGATGGACCTATTGGTTGGTGCCAAAAAAGTGATCGTGACAATGACACATACAAGTAAGGAAGGTCAAAGTAAAGTTTTAAAAGAGTGCACCTACCCCATTACATCCAATCGAAGCGTTGACATGATCATCACTGAATTGGCTGTCTTTGAAGTTATTGACAAACAGTTGCACCTGATTGAATTGATGCCCGGTGTAACGATCGAAGAAGTAAGAGCAAAAACGGAAGCGGATTTTATCTATTAAATGTTAAAAAGGTGGATTAAATGAAAATACGTTCAGTAGATGTATACATTATTGATTTACCCACAATTCGTCCTCATCAGCTTGCCATGCATACGATCGTGGAACAAACAATCATTCTTGCCCGTGTCATGGATGAAGAGGGAGCGGAAGGTTGGGCAGAGGTGGCGACAATAGGCGGGGCTTCATATGGTGAGGGGACGCCTGAGGCGATAAAAGTGAATATTGATACTTATATCGCCCCACTTATCATAGGTAAAAACCCAATCCATTATGACAAAATCATGCATGAGGTTTCACTTAATGTTAGAGGGAATAATTTTGCAAAGGCTGTCGTTGAATCGGCCATGGTGGATTTAGTAGCTAGAAGGAGAAACATCCCTGCCTATGAATTATTCGGAGGGCAAATTCATAAATCATTGCCGGTGGCATGGACTTTGGCAAGTGGGGATACGAATAAAGATATCGAAGAAGCGAAAGAATCCTTACACCAAAAACGTCATAATATCTTTAAATTGAAAATTGGCAAAGGTAATCCATATAAGAATGTGGAGCATGTATTGAAAATTATTGAAGCAGTAGGAGATCAAGCCCGCATTACGGTTGATGTTAATCAAGCATGGGATGAAACAACGGCTACGTATTGCATTGAAGCTTTACAGGAAGGTGGGGTTTCCATGGTCGAACAGCCGCTGCCAGCTTGGGATAATGAAGGGATGTCAAGATTGACCGAACGTTTTAAGGTTCCGATCATGGCCGATGAATCATTGAATACTTTACAAGATTCATTCCAAATAGCTAAACATAGAGCAGGTAATTCCTTTGCGTTGAAAATATGTAAACATGGTGGAATGACCCAAACGAAAAAGGTGGCTGCGATTGCAGAAGGTGTAGGTTTTGGTTTGTATGGCGGAACGATGATTGAATCATCATTAGGAACGGCCATTTGTGCACAACTTTATTCAACCATTCCAAAATTTGAATTCGGTACTGAATTATTTGGACCGTTACTTTTCAAAGAAAATATTACGCTAAACCAAATTAAATATGAGAATTTTGAAATAATCATCCCGGATGGGCCAGGATTTGGCATGGAGATAGATATGGAAAAAGTAAAACATTTTTCAAGAGGTCTTTAATTAATATAAACTGGAAAGGGGATTATGGAACACCCACTGGTTTATGCAAGTAATCTTGAGAGGATGTAGTTTTATATGGGACAGCCAACATTATTAATCACCGCCTATGCGAAGGCACCGCAAAATACGAGCATGTATGAAAATTATAAATACGCTGGGATGGTACTTGAAATCCACAAGGAAAGTCACATTATCATTAATGCAGAATTTACGTTTTTAACAACTTTGGCCCAGGATTTTTTTAAGCGAATGATAGTTGGTTTTGATTTTAGTAAAGATATTGATTCCTTAATAGATAATATTAAAACGGACTTTTTGGCTCCATCGCAGCAGTCGGTGATTGTTGCCTTGAAAATAGCTCACCAAAGATATAAGGATAGTTTAGAAGAAAGAAATAAAAATAGGAGGGGGTAGAAAGTTGAGCAATGTAGTTATTATAGACTCGGTTCGCACCGCTATAGGGAAATTAGGGGGAGCATTGGAAAATGTTCCTGCCGATTTCCTGGCAGCCGCTGTCCTTGATGAAGTTATCAAGAGAGCGGATATTCCTAAAGAGAGTATTGATGAAGTGATTATGGGACAAGCCAAACAAAGTTCAGACGCGTCAAATTTGGCAAGGGTTGCATCGCTCAGGGCAGGCTTCCCTGTGGAAGTACCAGGTTATACCGTTCACCGACAATGCGGATCCGGCATCCAGGCGATCAATTCTGCCAGTCAACAAATACAATGCGGATTTGGAGATGTAATCATTGCAGGTGGAGCGGAATCAATGAGCACGGCTCCATACTATATGAGAAATATCCGTTTTGGGTTGAAATCAGGCAATGGACAGTTATTGGACCCGAATACGGAAAGCCAGCCAGGTTCACAGCCCATAGAAGATTACGGTATGTTAACGATGGGAATGACAGCAGAAAATCTGGCTGAAAAATATTCCATTTCAAGGACTGAACAAGATGAATTTGCTTTAAGGAGCCAGGAAAATGCAAGACGGGCAATTTCTACGGAAATATTTTCGAAAGAAATCGTTCCCTATCAAATTAAAACGAAAAAGGGGTTAATGGAATTTAATGTGGATGAGCACCCAAGAGAAACCAGTCTGGAAAAGTTGGCTAGTTTAAAACCGGTTTTCAAGAAAAATGGAACGGTAACCGCTGGAAATAGTAGTGGAAGGAATGATGGTGCATCCGCTCTGATACTTATGTCGGAAGAAGCAGCCAAAAGGCGTGGTAAAAAGCCGAAAGCAAGAGTGATTGCTCAAGCTGCAGCAGGCGTATCACCGAATTTCATGGGGCTGGGGCCTGTTGACTCTACCTTGAAAGCGCTTCAAAAGTCAGGGTTGAAACTGAATGATATTGATTTAATAGAACTGAACGAAGCCTTTTCTGCACAAGCTTTGGCAGTGATCAAAGAATTGAACCTTGATATGAATAAGGTGAACCCTAACGGCGGTGCCATTGCCATGGGACATCCAATTGGTGCCACTGGTGCAATTTTAGCAACCAAATTGATACATGAGCTAGAAAGAACCGGAAAAAGATATGGGCTAATCACACTATGTATAGCAGGTGGATTGGGAATCAGTACGATTATTGAAAATAAACAGATATAAAAACTTATAAAAATTGGAGGAATTATTATGAAGAATCAAAAAGTAATCGACGTTTATAATGGATTGGTAGTTAAATTCAAGGAATTAGTCAGTGAATACGAAATTGATCATAATGACTATCAAGCTCTTGTTGATTGGATGGATCAATTAGGCAGGGCAGGGGAAATTCCGTTGTTTATGGATGTTTTCTTTGAAACTCATGCACTTCAAGAAATGTATAAAAGTGTAAAAGGAACTGAACCTACTATTCTAGGACCATATTACATTGAAAATACGCCAGTCGTTCAAAATCCTGGAGTGCTGCCACAACGTGAAAATGAACCAGGTGACGCCCTTTACTTTTCAGGATCTGTGAAAGATGTTAATGGAAATCCGTTGGCAAATACAAAAATAGATATGTGGCAGGCCGATACAAATGGTGAATATTCATACTTCGCCGAAGGAATTCCAAATGATAATCTACGTGGTGTTTTTTATACGGATGCGAATGGTAATTTCGAAATTAAAACAGTTGTACCGGGTAATTACTCAATTCCAACAGATGGACCTTCTGGTCAGTTCTTAAAGTGGATTGATCATCATTCATTTCGTCCAGCACATTTGCACCTGTTATTCCAACCGGAAAATGGCGATAGATTAGTAACTCAAATTTATTTTGAAGGCGACGAATATTTAGAAAATGATGTTGCACAAGGAGTTCGCGGAAGCTTAATTACAAAGTTAGAAAAACATTCCGGTGCTGAAAAAGGATTGAAAAATGAATATTATACAGCTCATTTAGATTTTGAGCTTAGATTACAAGATAAACCTGTTTTCAATAAAGCTGTCGTGAAAAACTAATCATCCCTAAGAATATGCAGACAAGAATCTTGAAAAAAGTGTTTGTTCCCTTAGTATATATACCCATGAATCTTTTCAAAATTATATATAACCGGGATTGATCCTTTTAAACGAAAGTGCCTAAGTGGGTAATGAAATTGAAATAGTTTGCTAATGAACAATCTTAGTATATATTATCTGATTTTTTAGATTTTTCCGAGTTCCTGTATTGGAACTCGGAAAAAACATTCGAACGGACATTTTTTAAAAGGGTGGGAGGCGGAAAATGCGTAGTGTAGTTGCTTCGGATATTATTGCTGTCAGTAAATTTAACCGCTTTCATTTACTTGTTTTTCTTTGGTGCTTTTATGCCATCGCATTCGACGGGTATGATATTGCGATGTATGGTGTGGGCTTGCCATGGATGATGGAAGAGTGGAATTTAACTTCCATTCAGGCAGGGGCAGTCGGCAGTTATTCCTTATTTGGCATGATGATGGGGGCCCTGATTTTAGCACCGATTGCAGATAAATATGGCCGGAAAAATGTTCTCGTTATTTGTATGATTTTGTTCAGCGTATTTACTTTGGGGGCAGGGATTGCACCCAACCTCACATGGTTCACCGTCATGCGCTTCATTGCTGCAATTGGCATGGGTGCCTTGATGCCGAATGTTATATCGCTAATGACTGAATATTCCCCAAAACAAAATCGGGCCATCATTGTAGCTGCGATGTATTGTGGCTATTCAATCGGTGGAATCATGGCATCGTTAGTAGGAATGTATATCGTTCCTTATACGGATTGGCGTGTATTGTACTTTATTGGAATTCTCCCATTACTTACACTTCCAATTTTCATGAAGCAGTTTCCTGAATCCCTTTCCTACTATTTAGCAAAGAAGGAAATTGGTAAGGTTGTTGAAATCCTCAATAAAGTCAAACCAGAAGGGGATTTTAAAGAAACAGACGATTTCAGGCTTAATGAAGCTGCACAGATGGGGAAAGGATCTCCAGTAAAAAAACTATTCACGAACAAACGGGCATTCAGTACGATTTCAATATGGGTGGCTGTGTTCTGTACATTGATGATGGCTTACGGATTAAATACATGGCTTCCAAAAATGATGCAGGATTCCGGATTCAGTATCACCTCGAGCCTTTCATTTAACCTGGTTTTATGCCTTGGTCAAATTGGAGGTTCCTTAGTAGGCGGTTATTATGCTGGAAAAATGGGACATCGTAAAATTCTTGTTACACTATTCTTGATAGGGGCCGTTACCTTTGTCGCATTGAGCGCTACGACTAATACCGTCGGAGTATATTTACTGATCTTCGTGGGGGGTGCCTGCACTGTAGGTGCCATGAACTTGGCCAATCCGTATATCACAGAATATTACCCCTGTGAGATCCGTACGACGGGGATGGGCTATTCGCAAGCTATAGGCAGGATTGGCTCAATCCTCGCTCCTACTTTAATTGCCTTTCTTCTGTCAACAGGCATGAATCCAAAGATGGCTTTTGCTACATTTGCCCTTCCAAGTATCATCGCAGCAATCGGTTATCTTCTTGTCCAAGAGAAATATGGATCTTTTGACAGGGTAGTCAAGGAGGATAATGAAGAGGTAGAATCAGAGAAGGCTGTAACTAACTAAAGAAATGATTCACAATTCGGAATACTTCCCCTTAGTTGTTTAACTTTGCAATAAGGGGAATCTGCTATTCTAAGTTCTTAGGAGCTGCTCTTGAAAATATTAAACCCAGGTTGCTAAGTGATTGCAGGAAATATACAAGCATTTATATAATTTCAATAAAATTAGTAGAACGATGTACTAGTGTTGGGTATTAGGTTAGGGGGGGAAATATTGAGCTCAGAATTAAAGGCAATAATAGAAGATTGCACATCGGAACTGGAAACTGACAGATCAATAAAAGGAAAACAGAAAACTGTTCGATGGTTTATCTTATTTCTAATTGCTTTAGTCACTTGCATTAATTACATCGACCGTGCCATCATTTCGCTTGCGGCTCCGAATATTCAAGCCGATTTACAAATAGATCCGGCTTTAATGGGAATCATATTTTCCGTTTTTGGCTGGAGTTATACCTTTTCCATGTTATTTAGCGGCTACTTTCTTGATAGATTTGGTCCTAGAAAGGTATACACGGTTTCCTTGATTTTTTGGTCTGTATTTACATTCATGGTAGGAACCGCGAAAAGTATATCATCACTGGTTGCATATCGCATAGGACTCGGTGCATTTGAATCTCCTTCCATTCCTACAAATGCCTGGTGTGTATCCGAGTGGTTTCCTAAAAAAGAACGGGCTACAGCTGTAGGGATTTATACGGGTACCCAATATATTGGGTTAGCCTTCCTGACTCCAGTTTTTACTTGGATTATCATAACATTTGGCTGGAATTACCTTTTTTATATCGCCGGAATTATAGGGATTCTTATTGGATTTGTTTGGTATGGATTCTATCGGAACCCAAGGGAACATAAGTGGATTTCTCAAGAAGAGCTAAATTATATCAAAGAAGGCGGAGGGATGATCGGAACTGAAGAGAAGCATCCGTTCTCCTGGAAACGAATGGGCCAACTGCTTAAACACCGTCAAATTTGGGGAATGTTCATCGGGCAATTTTCCATTCAAACTACTTTGTTTTTCTTTATGACTTGGTTTCCATCCTATTTGATTGATGAAAAGGGAATGACAATGTTAAAAACAGGAATTTATGCCAGTATCCCATACATTGTCGCGATACTAGGAACTCTCATTGGCGGCCGATGTTCCGATTGGATGATAATACGCGGGTTATCAACCGGAATGGCCCGTAAACTGCCCATTATTGTCGGATTGTTACTTTCTTGTTTGATCCTCGGGGGGAATTATACAGATTCACCAAACATGGTCATCACCTTTATGGCGATAGCATCAACGGTTACCGGTGCTCTTTTAGCTGATATTGCCCCTAAAGGAATGGTAGGCCTAACGGGTTCCTCACTATATTTTGTAGCTAATATTGGCGGGGCATTATCACCGTTAATCGTCGGTTTAATCATTAGTGCGACTCATTCTTATGCAGCAGCGCTAACCTTCATATCCGTAGTGGCCCTAATTGGTGCTTTTGCTTATATCTTTCTTCTAGGAAAAGTCAGGCGTATAGAAATCACTGAATGAAAAAATAAAAGGAGAAAGGCGGAATTACATTGAAACTGAGTTTATGCACTACAGGATTTAAAGAGTGGGATATAGAGGAAATAATAAATTGGCTGCATCCGTTGCAAGCGGATGTTAAAGGACTTGAATTATGGAATAAACATATAGAACGATATCAGGAGAAGCACGGACCACTAGACAAATTAGTCCAATTACTTGAAAAAAATGATTTACAAATACCTTCCATTAGTGGATATACGACTTTTTCGAAACTCTGGAACCAAAAAGAACATCAAAACGAAATCAATCAAGCAAGAACATTGTTAGATATGGCCCATCAATTAAACTGTCCATTAATACGGACGTTCGCTGGGCATATAGCATCAAGGAATGCCTCACCAGAGCAATGGTCGGAAACGGCTACCGAATTAAATAAATTAGGGCAAATGGCAGATCTCTATGGAGTGGATGTTGCAATAGAAATTCACTATGACTCCTTTGCTGATAACCTCGAAGCCATACATAAGCTTTTAGAAGATATCAACCATCCACGGATAAAACTGATTTTCGATGGAGCAAACTTATACGTTGATCAATTGAATCCGAAAGAGGTATTGGAATCCATTTTCCCTCATGTCAGCCATGTACATTTAAAAAATTATCACTACAATCATAAAGAGCGTTATAAAAACAAGCCGGCACCCATTTTTAGTGGGGATGTTGACAATATTCGCTTACTCGAAGAATTGAGAAAGCGAAATTATACAGGCTTTGTTTCTTTGGAATATTTTGGTCAGGAAGGAATGCCTAACTTGCTTGCCTCACTAGAACAATGGAAACAACAACTGACATATTGATTCTATGTATTTTAGATGAAAAATAATGGTGGGAAATTCATCTTTTATTAAAATCTTAAGAGATTGATACGACAACAATGCAGTCGAATATCCAGTAGTATAAGAGGGTCCTCATTTGCGAGAGGTTGAATACAAAATCTTGAACCTGAACAAGTCAGTCGAATTCTCCATGGAAAGAAGCGCGACATATTGATTTAAAATGGATTCCAGTGGTACATGGCTCTGCATAATCGACAACTCTTATGGTGCTGAAATAATTGAACAATTGAAGTAATTAGTGAAAGCTGCCATATTTGGTGGCTTTTCATAATAAATGTGTTTTAATCACAGCCTCTGGGGAAATGTAAAATGGTTGTGCGACCACTATCAACTATATGGAACGAGAGAACCTGTCTGTGGTAGTTCTACTCTACAGCAAGAATTAGGGCTAACTGTAACACAGTTAGGGGTGTTATTCTCAGCTTTCTATTTTAACTAAATTGTGGTGAAAAGGGATAATTTGAGTCAACTTATGAAAAACGGGAAATGACATGTACATATTCCCACTAAAAAAAGAAACCATCACCTGCTAGATTTAAAATTGATGAGCTATTGTTGGGAAGTGAGATTAATTATCTTCACCGTATAAACATGGCAGTAGCTGCTTCTGTAAACCAAGATGTTTATTAAATTTAAAATTGATGATGGGTGTCCTTATTAGCTAGGCTCAAGGTTAAACGATTCATTTCTAGGAATGTAAGCGTTATATTTGAGCGTCCTAAATTAATTCATAAAAACAGCAATAAATTTGATCCATTATTTAAGATCCTTACAATTTTTGATTATATTAAGTTCAAGATGGTTATGACCCAAAAATGAGAATATAGGATAAACCAGCAGAAGGGAAGACTTCAGGTTTTAAAAAAAGAAAATCTTAAGGAGGAGTTACTATGAGCGAACCATTGAAAGTGGAAAATGAAAATGTATCTATATCCATTAAACATAGAAAACCATCTCGTGCCAGATTTATGATTCTTGCCCTTTTGTTTTTTGGAACTGCAATAAATTATCTTGACCGTACGAATATGGCAGTAGCCGCTTCTGCTATTCAAGATGATTTGGGATTAGATCCAGCTATGTTAGGTCTAATTCTATCTGCTTTTGGTTGGACGTATGCGTTCATGCAAGTTCCCGGAGGATGGCTTACCGATCGTTTTGGCCCTCGGGTGGTATATGGCATCTCTCTTATATTATTTTCACTGTTTACTCTCCTTCAAGGATTTGCCAAAAACTTTGGGACCTTATTCGGACTTCGTCTTGGCCTTGGATTTGCAGAATCACCTGCCTTTCCTGCAAACAGCCGTGTTGTCGCCTCTTGGTTTCCACAACGGGAACGTGCGCTAGCTACTGGGGTATACACAGCAGGTGAATATGTAGGGTTAGCAATCGCGACTCCTTTACTATTTTGGCTATTGTCCTCTTTCGGCTGGCATTCAATCTTTATAGTAACAGGTATAATTGGATTGATTTTTGCTTTAGTTTGGTACAAGTTTTACAAGGATCCGAAGGACAGTAAGTATATAAACAAGGAAGAAATGGATTATATACGTGAAGGAGGCGGACTCGCCGAAAGCGCTGGTCAAGGTCAAAAAATTAATTGGTCAAAGGCACGGCATCTTTTTAAGCATCGTCAATTCTGGGGTATCTATATTGGACAATTTGCCGTTGCATCAACTCTGTACTTCTTTCTCACCTGGTTTCCAAGCTATCTTGTTCAAGAAAAAGGGATTACTCTGCTAAAAGCTGGCTTTGTTGGTTCTATTCCATACATTGCGGCAGGGATTGGAGTGCTTGTAGGTGGTTATTGGTCAGATAAAATGGTAAAACGTGGAGTATCCGTTGGTGTTGCACGTAAAACCCCAATTATCCTTGGATTGTTGGGTGCTTGTACAATTATACTGGCCAACTATACAACGTCTATTGCTTTGGTTATCGCGGTTATGTCGTTCGCATTCTTTTCACAAGGAATGTCAGCCATTACATGGACTCTGGTTTCGGATATGGCTCCAAAAGAGCTAGTCGGATTAGCAGGCGGGATATTTAATTTTGCAGGAAACTTATCAGCAATTGTTACGCCTATCGTCATTGGAATAATTTTGAGCGCAACTAATTCATTTAATGGGGCTATCGTTTTCGTAGGTGTAGTTGCCTTAATTGGAGCTTTATCATACATCTTCATTGTAGGCGATGTTAAAAGGATTGAAATACCCGAAAATGAATAAATGCCATTTTTAAAGTGAAAAAGAGAGGTTAATAGCTCATTACAGATCTCCATGGGTAGTAATTTATACTTCATAGGAAACTGTTATGAGTTTTTTTAATATCAATATTTACATATGAAGAAAGATAATTATTTTGGAGGTTGTTCTACAATTGCTTGTATCTTGCCTTATTTTGCGGCATAAGGAGTTCAAGAAACAAAAAGCTTAGAGCATTCCATGATAAGAAAAAATCAGAAGGAAAGCTATCCTCGGTCGATATAATTTGTCATCGTACTAGTTAAACCAGAAAATATATTAGTTGATTATTATGGTCATTGAAACTATGTTACTTAACCTGACATGTCAATTGCTTTTTTTTCCATTACCAATTATATTTATTAAAATACCTTCTGTTATGTCTGACTATAGCTCAGAAATGAGTTTTATTGAAGTGGTTAGTTATAAAGGAAAAATGAATGGGGAAATGAACATTCATTTGAGGCACTGGTCCAGAAAGTTAACAAATTTAAATTAGTCCTCTTTGGTTAAAGAAATTTATAAACAAAGGTGGGTATGAGATGGGCTTGTTAGGTAGAGTGGTTTTTTTAAAAAGATTACGAGATGAACTGTTGGAAAAAAGAAAACAGGGAGCCACTGACCTTCAAATTGATGAAATTGACAAGCAAATACGGAAGATTAATATTGAGATACAGAATATGAGGAAGATGATGGAATAAATAGTTTCTTGTTTTAAGAATACACGACTTGAACGATTGGTTAATTTTGTTTGTTACCATTTAAATTTTTAACAATGGGGCGTCTCTACAAGAAAGTATGGACGCTTTTTCTTATTGAACTTCCTTCTTGGCACTACAGACTGTAAAGTAAGGAAAAAACCGCTTCCTTACATTCTGTACGTGTCGCTTCGGCATTAAATGATGAGATAACGACTACCTGTATGATGCTTCGCCTACATTCCGTAGGTTCCTTCCTATACCAATTACGGCTGCTGCCGCCAAATCGAACGACCGAAAACCGTAAGAATCGGCTCATGAAGATATGGTCGATTCCGTGTCAGGTGATTTCAGTTCGTAAGGATGGTCAATAAAAGGAATGTGAATTTCGCATAAGTTTTTAGGTATTATTGTGTCATTATCTTAATTAGAACATAAGGTGGAGTAACCCATTTAATTATTTTCCCCCTTAAACAAAAAAGGAGATGTTTTTATTGTCAAGTTGTGGTCATGAATCAAGTTGTGGTTGTGATAACGGTGTTGGTGGATTTGGTGGAGGTTTCGCATTTATAGTTGTATTGTTTATACTCTTAATCATTGTTGGAGCTGCTTGCTTCGGTGGTGATGGAGGTAACGGTGGCGGTTATGGCGCCGTTCAAGGGTATGGCGGTTTCTGTTAAAAATAGTATATGAAAAAAAGCCGACTCTTTATTGGTCGGCTTCTTCAATTAATCTGTCCCTTTGTTACATAGCTTGAAAGAAGGTGATGATTTGAGGAGCTAAATCAGCAGCTCTTTTTCTAATGCAACTATATGGGGAGTTTAGTTTCATAACGTGGCAGTTTTCAAGACTTCGGAGACAAGTTAAATAAAAAGACCCCTCCAAAAATCATCGGTTTGAGAGGGTCTTATTTTATTTAAAAGTTGTAGATTTGGGTCTCTCAAATGATTGCACAACTTCTAAGTCACATAAACAAACGTTTTGATCATATTTCTTAAGCGGCATAATCCTGTGATGATACCCCCAATTTAAACTTACCCATACTAAATGAGTAAAAAGTTATTTGGAGTAATATGATTTTTTCTACTGTCAATCAAAGCAATACAGTGAGCCAATCGCTCTACCCCTGGTTTAATTTGGCTTTCGTTCACTTGAGAAATACTTAAACGAACGAGATTTTCCTTTTTATATTCAGCTAAAAACATTCTAGATGCATCATCTACATATATATGCTGCTCATTTAGCATATGAACTACCTGTTTTGCTTTCACATTTTCGGGCAAACTGATGGATAGATAGAATCCTGAAGTCGGTTTGGAAAAAGAAGTATTAGCCGGCAGCAATAATTCACATGCTTCTTGAAGAAGTTGCATTTTAGTACGATATACCTCTTTTACTTTTTTGAGATGGCTATTAAACATACCACTTTTTAAATAGATTTCTAGCGCACCTTGAGAAAGTGCTGAACTATTAAAATCCGAACTGAATTTATATCGTAAAAAATTGTTAATCATTAATGCAGGAAGAACGACAGTACCAATCCTTAACCCTGGGAGAAAAATTTTCGAAAGGCTTTTAATATAAATCACTCGCCCAGAAGGATCAAAAGAAAATAAAGGATCTGATTTTGGATTTGGATCAAGGTCTCCTAAAATATCATCCTCCACTATATACACATCGTATTTTTCAGCTAACTCAACGATTTTCTTCTTTTCGCCATTCGTGTAAGAATGTCCAAGTGGATTGTGAAATCTCGGGATAATATAGAAAAATTTAATATCATTATTTCGAAAAATGTATTCCAGACGATCAAGATCAATCCCTTCCATCGATAATTCAATCCCAAAAGTAGTAGCTTGATGCAGATTGATGGACTCAATTAATCCGAAATAAGTAGGCTGTTCAATCAGAATATTGTTTTTCCCATTTGGAAATGGCATAGAAACCAATAAATTAAGGGCTTGCTGCGAGCCAGACACAACGACTAGCCTTTCAGGTTGAGTGAACACCTGTAAATTTTGCAAATATTTCACTAACTGTACTCGTAGTGAGTAAAGCCCTTGTTGATCAGAGTATGTAAAAAGCTCTTCTTTATATTGGTCAATTGCTTGATTCATACAATGTTGAAATTCCACATAAGGCATAACATTTTTATCTGGACCTGCAGACAAGAAATCAATCACCTCATTTTCTTCCGTCGCTTTTTGAAATTCATTCACAACATAGTAGCCGCTTTTAGGAACAGAATAAATTAAATGCTCCTTTTCAAGTTCGGCGTATGCTTTAATGACTGTATTTTTGCTACATGAAAAATACTCGGATGACTGACGAACAGAAGGGAGTTTGCTACCTGCAATTAGCGAACCTTCTGCTAGTCGAAGCTTAATTTCTTCCATTATCTTAATATATTTTGAGTTCATTTATTGATCCCCTTTCAACTGTACCAGGACAGATAGGTAAAAAAATGGTTTATTTTTATTGTAAGTACTCATAGTATGTTAATTATATCAGAACTGTTTTTAAGATAAGTAAACGATGGTACAGATATGATACAAAATATAAAGACTGGGGTTGGGTAAGATGCAGGGAGAAACCAGAGCGAAATTAGGATTGTTTTTGGGATTAGTGGGTGTCATTTGTTTTAGCTTAACGCTCCCTGCTACAAGTATTGCTGTAGCGTATTTTGGGACTACGGTCGTCGGTTTAGGAAGAACAGTTGTTGCTGCTATTTTAGTAGCTGTGGTATTGATCGTTCGAAAAGAAAAACTACCTTCTTCAGGGCAATTTAAAAGTCTACTTATTGTTGCTGTTGGTGCAGTTTTAGGATTTCCTCTCCTCACTTCTTGGGCAATGGAATCCTTGCCTGTTTCTCATGGGGCTGTGGAATTAGCCCTGTTACCGTTATCAACAGCCGGATTTGCTATGTTTAGGGCAGGTGAAATCCCTTCTCGCAAATTCTGGGTTTCAAGTATGATCGGCTCTTTAGCTGTCATTATGTATGCACTTCATCTTGGATTCGGACAATTGCAATTTGCCGATTTAGCTTTATTGGCAGCAGTAATTATACTGGGACTTAGTTATGCAGAAGGGGGGAAATTAGCGAAAGAAATAGGTAGCTGGCAAGTGATTGCTTGGGCAATTATGATTGGTGCTCCATTTTTCATTATTCCAGTAGGGCTAAACCTTACAACTAATATGCTCCATGCCCCTTTACAAGCTTGGGTAAGTTTAATTTATCTCGCAGTGGTTAGTCAATTTCTAGCATATGTTGCTTGGTATAGCGGAATGGCTATGGGAGGAATAGCAAGAGTTAGTCAGATTCAATACTTACAACCATTTTTAATGATTCTATTTGCAACAGTATTTCTAGATGAATCCATCACATTTTTCACTCTTGGAATAGCAGTGATTGTTGTCTTTTCTGTTATATTAGGCAAAAATGCTCACGTATCAATAAAAGGAGCTGTATCAGAGAAAAACTAACTGCATGTTCAATTCAGATAGCTAAATATGAAATGAATCGTATGGCATATAGCTTATGGAACGATCGAATTGTAATGGGTGTTGTCATGAATAATGAGGATTGTGGTTGAAAAACGGTTATCTTATATAAATCTTAATGATAAGAAAAAATTCTAAGTGGAGAAAAAACATGTATATTCCTGCACATTTTAAAATTAATGACGAAAAACTTGCCTTCGATATTATGAGGGAACATAGTTTTGCTACTCTTTTTTCTCAACATAATGGAATACCTTTTGCGACTCATTTACCATTAATTTTAAACAAGGATAATTCATACTTATATGGACATTTTGCTCGTCCTAATCCTCAATGGAAAGACATCAAAAATCAAACCGTCTTAGCTATTTTTCATGGTCCGCATTGTTATATCTCCCCATCATGGTATGAGACGAATAATGCCGTACCAACATGGAATTATGTGACCGTTCATGTTTACGGAGAAGTCGAACTGCAAGAGGATGAACATGAGTTAATGAGCTCTCTACATGATATGGTGTCGAAGTACGAAGCTCCTGACAGTTCATACAGTTTGCAAGATGTAGATCCTGTGTTTCTCACTGGCATGAACAAAGGAGTTCAAGGATTTAAAATGAAAATCAATAAAATAGAAACGAAAGCAAAGTTAAGTCAAAACCATCCATTGCAAAGACAAGAGCTGATCGTTAATCAACTGGAACAGATTTCACTTTTAATGAGAGGAAACCTAAAAAAACTACCTTGAATGGTACTGCACTAGCGGGAGTGTTGATCCAGTATGGATTAACGCTCTTTTTGTGGAAAAAACTTGATCATAATCAAAATCTGGTTTCTAAAACTTAATACGATCTTAATGACAAATTTGTTGCCGTGACTGATATTAATAATTATCAAAAAAATCTAAAAACTTCTTCTTTTTCTAATTTAGTTGTGATAATGTATAAAATATAGAAGTATTAACTTCAACATTTTTTTGTAAAGAAGTATTTAATTCATCAGAATAGGAGTTATATTATGGAACATCTTCCTTTTAAATTATTAGTGAAAGAAAAATTTCACCATTTATCGACAGGTCAAAAAAAAGTTGCCGCTTACCTGATTGAAAATTTGGATGAAGCCGCCTTTAAAACGGCTTTTCAAATTGGTCGGAAAGCGGAGGTTAGTGAAACAACGGTCATTCGGTTTTCCTATTCATTAGGATTTGAAGGGTTTAGTAAAATGCAGGACAGAATTCAAAAACAGCTGCTGCACCAAACTCAAATAGATATGTCCAATGGGGATGCCATTCTCCGCATGGATGACAAGCAAGATCCATTTACCAAAGTGATAGAAAACGAAGTACATATTTTACGACATCTATTAGATCATACGAACGTTCAGGATATATGGAAAGCAGTCGATGTCCTGATAAAGGCTGACCAAATATTAATTGCAGGGCATCGGATTTCCCATGCTGCCGCCTATTGGTTCTCCTATACGCTAAGTTCATTAAGGGAAAATGTAAGTTTATGTTCACCAACAGGTGACTTCTATGAAAAGTTTTGTAATCTCACTGACAAGTCTGTTTTAGTTGTTTTTTCCTTTCCAAGATATGCGAATGAAACATTAAAAGTTGCTGATTGCGCCAAAGAACAAGGAGTTTGTTTAATCTCAGTTACAGACCGCCTCCTGTCACCTGTTGGTCGTATCTCTGATATTGCACTGACAACTGAAGAGAACGCAGAGACCGGAACCAATTCAATCGCTTCCGTTATTAGCTTATTGGACTTGGTTATTGCAGGCATACATGATAAAGACGCAAAACGGATCCATACCCATCAGCAAAAATTAGAAAATCTATATTCAAGCTATGAAGTGTTTAATGAGTGAGTTTTAATGAAGTTAAAATTCATGTAAAGGAGGTGAATATACAGCCCAAAATCCTAATATTACAGCAACCATGATAGGTTTAGGCTGCGATTTAACGCCTTGTCTGCACCATCCTGATATGAAATTTAATCTAGGTTATTTATGGAACGAATATTTTAATTAACCCCAGTAATTATGGTGGCAGGAGAATAAAATTTTTCACTTTAAAAATTAATGAAGGGGTGTTTTATGGGAAATATCGCACAAACATCACAAACCGGTGGCCAAGCAGCTACTGATGAAAAACAACTGGAGCGCAAGCTGAAACCAAGGCATCTTTCCATGATTGCAATCGGTGGAACCATTGGAACGGGACTATTTTTAGCAAGCGGTTCCATCATTCATACTGCGGGTCCTGGAGGAGCTGTAGCTGCCTATATAATTGCCGGAATCATGGTTTTCTTTCTGATGACAAGTTTAGCCGAAATGGCTGCCCTTATTCCTATTACAGGCTCTTTTAGTACCTATACATCAAGGTTTGTCGACCCGGCATTAGGATTTGCGATCGGATGGAACTATTGGTATAACAATGCAATCGTAGTCGCTCTTGAATTAGCAGCTTCCTCTCTGATTATGAAATATTGGCTGCCTTCTGTTCCGGGCATCATTTGGAGCGCATTATTTCTTGCAATCATATTTGGCCTGAATATTTTATCGGTAAAAGGATATGGAGAATCAGAATTCTGGTTTGCCATAATAAAGGTTTTGACGATTATTATTTTTATAGCAGTAGGGCTATTAATGATTGTAGGAATCATGGGAGGGGATGCCGTAGGTTTTGAAAATATCACCAAAGGAGAGGCACCGTTTAAAGGAGGCTTTTTATCCGTTATAAGCGTCTTTATGGTGGTTGGGTTTGCCTTTCAAGGCACCGAGTTAGTAGGAATTGCGGCCGGGGAGAGTGAAAACCCAAGCAAAAATATTCCCAAGGCTATTAAGCAAATCTTCTGGAGACTACTCTTGTTCTATGTTTTGGCGATAATTGTGATTGGATTTTTAATCAGCTATAATGATCCGCGTTTGTTAAGCTCGGATATTGAAGATATTGCGGTAAGTCCCTTCACTCTAGTTTTTCAAAACGCAGGGCTTGCCATCGCTGCCTCCGTTATGAATGTGGTAATCCTTACTTCGGTTCTTTCTGCAGGCAATTCTGCGATGTACGGAGCTTCTCGTGTCCTTTGGGTGCTTGCGAAAGAAGGAAAAGCCCCTTCGTTTCTAAAAAAAGTGAATGCAGGCGGCATTCCAGTGAACGCTGTGTACTTTTCTACCATCGTTGGGATGGCAGCTTTTCTAACCTCTCTTTTTGGTGAAGGCACTATTTATACTTGGTTATTAAATGCTGCAGGATTATCCGGCTTTATATCCTGGTTAGGAATTTCGATTACACATTATCGTTTCCGGAAGGCGTATATTGCACAAGGAAGAGATTTGAAAGATTTGCCTTATGTATCAAAATGGTATCCATTCGGTCCGATATTAGCCACAATTTTATGTGTAACGGCTATCCTGGGACAAAATTACTCTGCTTTTTTCGGCCCTGAGATTGACTGGTATGGAATTTTAATTTCGTATATCGGGCTTCCGTTATTTTTCCTGGCTTTTCTAGGCTACAAAATCTTTAAGAGAACAAAAATGATTCCATTGCAAGAGGCTGATTTCAGTAAAGTGGAATAAGTTCTATGGAAAGTATTCCATTTAAAAATAATGTATTTAAATGATAGCTTCAGTGCCTAGCCACGACAAGCCGTCAGCTGTGAAACTAACTTTGCCATCTTATGGTTGGGTTTATCAAGGCACTTGTGCTATTCCAAGGAGGATGACCATGACGAAAACACAGGAAATTGTAATTCGTTCCCTTCATCGAATTGAAGAGCTAGAGGACGTAAGAAAGCTAGAATCTACCATTTGGGGAGAAACCGATTCAACCCCCTCACACCAAACCATAACAGCTGTGAAAAACGGTGGTTTGGTTTTAGGAGCTTATATGGAGGAGCAGCTGGTTGGATTTCAATACAGCTTTCCGGGATTCAATGGGCAATCAGCCTATCTTTGTTCACATATGCTGGGTATAGATGTGCAATTTCGCAACAAAGGAATAGGGGAAAAGCTAAAGCTGGCACAACGTGAGGAAGCGATAAAGCTCGGCTATTCCGTTATTACCTGGACATACGATCCGTTGGAAAGTGTTAATGGGTATTTAAATATAGCCAAGCTTGGTGGGGTCTGTTCTACTTATATCGCAAACTGCTATGGTGAAATGGATGACCTGTTAAACGGTGGAATTCCTACAGACCGCTTCCTTGTCGAATGGCATATTGGAAAGCAGGAAACAACGGATTATAGAGGACCGGGAATCGCGCTGGACTATGTGATGGAGAACTCGCTAATTCAATGGGATACCGATAAAAAAGGATTACCTGTTCCTTCTCTCACTCTTCCGTTGCCTGAACAGGAATGTGGCACAGCTTTTGTGGCCATTCCAAAGGATTTCCGAACAATAAGAGACACAAATATTCAAGCGGCCACTGAATGGCGAATGAAAACTAGTGAAATTTTCACCAATCTATTTCAGCAAGGATGGCAGGTAACAGATTTTATAAAGAATTCTAAAACAGAAATTCCCGTTCATTTTTATGTACTCTCATTAAAATAAACTAGTTAATTTTAATGAGAGTTCGAAAATTCAGGCTGCTGTCAGCCTTAAATACAAAATGGTAAGACTGTTTTTTAACGGTTTTATAACCAAAAGGAGAATTTTCTAATGAAAATTAAACAAGTTATTTTGAGGCATCTGAAGCTAGACTTGCTTCAACCTTTTACAACTAGCTTTGGGACGGAATACAATAGGGATTTTATCCTTGTTGAAGCCAAAAGCGATGATGGCATATCCGGATGGGCCGAATCTGTTGCGATGCTCGACCCTCTTTATAATGAAGAAACCCTTAAAACAAACTGGCACATACTCGAAGATTATCTAATTCCAATTATTCTAAAAAACGAAATCCGGCATCCTGATGAAATCTCCGAAAAATATTTTTCTCATATTCGCGGTAATTATATGGCAAAAGCTGCTTTAGAGGGTGCTGTTTGGGATCTGTATGCGAAAAGGAAAAATGCTTCTCTATCGAGTGTGTTAGGTGGAACAAAAAAGGAAATTGAAGTGGGGGTAAGCATCGGAATAAAGGACTCGATTGATTCGACTCTAGATATGATCGAGGCTCGCCTCGGTGAAGGCTACAAGCGTTTTAAACTAAAAATCAAACCGGGCTGGGATGTTAAATTAATAGACAAGGTCCGAAAAGTATATCCTGAAATCCCTCTCATGGCAGATGCAAATTCAGCTTATACCTTACAAGATTTAGACCGGCTATCCGCCTTGGATGAATTTAATTTAATGATGATTGAACAGCCGCTTGCCTATAACGATATCATTGACCATGCAGATTTACAGTCAAGGCTAAAAACACCTATTTGTCTGGATGAAAGCATTCACTCATTAGAGGATGCAAGGAAAGCGATTAAATTAGGCAGCTGTAAAATTATTAATATCAAGATTGGCCGTGTCGGAGGTTTGACTGAATCCAAGAAAATCCATGATTTATGTCTTGAACATGAAATTCCACTTTGGTGTGGGGGGATGCTAGAATCCGGCATCGGAAGAGCGCATAATATCGCAATCACATCCCTGCCAAACTTCACTCTTCCTGGAGATACCGCAGCTTCCTCCCTCTACTGGGCAGAAGATATTATTGACCCTGAAGTTACAGTGGAAAACGGAATGATCAGGGTTCCAGGATTGCCCGGAATTGGCTATGAACCAAGTTTGGAAAAAATCAATAAGTATACTATACATAGTCAAACTTATAATTTAACTTAGAATAGGGTTTGAAAGATACGTCTAGGGCAGTTTCTTGGTTCAACATCAGTTTCCTTTCATTAAAGGCATGATTCCCTAAAAAGGGAACATGCCTTTTTATGTAGTGAGGGGTATTTCTATAGTTTATCGTACTAACTTTTCTTCCTTCTTATCTTGATAAATAGGAATCTCTTTTTGGCTTATAGGACTATGTATATTTGATATATTGAGTCTTTTATTTTAACTAAAGTCGAATTCCTTAATGACCTCCCTCAGTTTAATAGATAATGCTCACGAATACTCGCTTATTCGCAGGATTTCAAACCACATGGTATAGGTTGCTTTAGATGAACGAAAGAGATAAGACCGTTTTGATAGGATGAGGGCAGATTGAAATAGGGGATCTGTTGAAATCCCATATTATTACATATACTGCACGCATTCTCCACGCTGCCCCTGGAGGCTTTCCCTCCCATGTCTCAACGGGTCATAATCCTATGCCCTTTCATTCCTTCGTCATGCCTATCCAAGGGGTGAAGGCCGGTTTTGCTAACGGAACGGGTCATTGCCCTTTTGTTCATTACATCCAGTACTTCGTGCTTTCTTTGAAATCCTACGAATAAGCCAACTTTCGTTAAATAACAATGTGAATGTAAATTTACGCTGCTAGTTGTTCAAGTGGGAAGATCATTTCCGGTTTATAGGTAGAGCCATTACGAGCTATCCCTACTAGGACACGGGCGAGTTTTCCACAAAGTTTCATGATGGATTTCATTTTCTTAATCTTCTTCACTTTAACATTATTCGAGTGTAGGGCTTTAAATTCAGGGTTATTCATCACTAGACTCATGGTCGCAAGGAAGAGGTAACGCCGCAGGCGTGATCTTCCACGTTTGGAAAGAACAATTTGGCCTTTCCACTTCCCAGAGCTTGCTTCAGCGAGATGCAATCCTGCATGACGAAGGAGCGCATTCCCGTGAGCGAACCCACTCAGATCTCCAGCTTCTCCTAAGATTCCCGCTAGTGAAATCTCGCTGATTCCTTTAATGGCAAGTATTTGCTTAACGAATGGAATCTGTTCCAAGACGTTTGTGACTTCTTGCGTCACTCTTTCGAGTTGGGATGAAGCGAGATCGTATTCCTCTAATAACTGTCCCAAGTGAAGTTTATACGCATCAAGGGCTTGTTTCGTACCAATTGAACGCTTGGCTAATACAAGCAGGGAACGGGCTTTTTTATGTCCGGAATGTCGCTTCATACATGATTTCCAACCGGTTACGATATCTTGAGGCTGTAAGGAACATAATTCAGCTGGGGTAGGAAAGAGGCGTAGGGTTGCGATTGCCCCTTTACATGATACGTCTTTAAACACTTGCCGGAGCTCGGGAAAGACAACATCTACCCAGCGATTAATTTGGTTGATGGAGCTAACAAGACGCTTAACGATCACATCTCGGTTAGCCATAAGGACACGAAGTTTTTCAAATGATTCTGAAGTAGAACGAACGAAGGCATAGTAGCCATTCTTCACCATATCAGCGATGACAAGGGCATCTTTTTTATCACTTTTGGATTGCGTATTATCACGATTTTCTTTGTTTCTTTTGACATGGTGAGGATTGACGGTGACGACATCCATGTTTTGTTTGACTAGCCACTTTGAAAGGTTTATCCAATAATGTCCGGTAGGTTCCATTCCGACTATCGTTGTGTCTAGGTTTTTCGTTTGTTTTAGTTCCTGGATCCAGTTTAGTAATCGAGTAAAACCCTCTTCGTTATTTTCAAAAGACAAGGGTTTCCCGACCACAATGCCCCGAAAGTTTACAGCACGGGCCACGTGTACGTGTTGGGCAATATCCACACCAACAACTAGATGTTGATCCGTAATTCTCTCAATTAGTTGATTTTGTTTGTTTTGCATTTTAAAATTCATAGTAGGGCTTCCTCCTTAAGACTTTGAGTTAGATTGGTCTCTATACTCGTATCTTACTGAGGGGCTCTATTTTTTTCAAACCTGATATTTAACGATCTACAGGAATGCTAATGGAGCTTTAGCTTAAGATCGGGGCTGTCCTTAAGTCAGCTTATGCTATTATCTTCATTGAGGGAGGTTAGGGCAATAACAATCTTTTGTAAATTTTACTTTGTTATAATCGTAATAAAATCTTAACCATTATAGGAGATAAGATGCTTAAGGAAATTAAGACTTGGACGAGAAATTTAAAACGACAGATTTTTATCCTTTACTTTGCTTGTAAAGATGAACGGGTGCCTTGGTATGCAAAAGTGTTTACGGCTTGTGTTGTAGCTTATGCATTCAGTCCGATTGACCTAATACCAGATTTTATACCGATTCTTGGTTACTTAGACGATGTAATTCTCGTGCCATTAGGGATAATTATTGCATTAAAGATGATACCAAAGACTGTTTTAAACGACTGTGAATGTAAGGCAGAAAAAATGATGAAAAACGGTAAGCCAAAGAATTGGATAGTCGGTTCAATAATAGTATTGATTTGGGGCTTAATTTTAATATGGGCAATTATTAATATTTATCGCTTACTCAACTAACAGGTGCTTTACTTCATGACGGAGGAGCTGTTCATCGGCTCTTATTTGTATGCAGCTATCGGGGCAGGAAAGGTGAAGAGGTCCTAGGTGAGTCGGATTTGCGAATAGAGGAGATCAATACCTTGTTATTGATCTCCTCTTAAATTATAATCAATTACAGACATTGAGGGTCTTTAATGTATTTATAAGGGAGAGAAACCATGAAATATTCAAGAGCCACAAATTATGCTTTACACACAATGGTCTATTTAACTATAACTCCAAAGGGAAAGTCTATTGGAGTAGAACAATTAGCCAAATTACAGGAGCTCTCACCAACATACCTATCTAAGATTTTAACAAAGCTTGTTAAAGCAGGACTAATTGAATCCAATCCTGGTGTTAATGGCGGATATAGTATAGTAAGACAATCTCATGAGATTTCTTTTTTAGATGTAATTCATACAATCGAAGGTAAGGCAACTTTATTCAATTGTTCATTGGAACATGAGGTTTTTAATAATGAAGATTGTTTAATTGAAAATGTGATGATTGAAGCAGAAAAAAAGATGAAGGATGAACTAAATAATAGATATATTATTGATATTGCTAAACAAATCAAATCAACAAAGAATCATGAAGGTTTATGATTTTAATTTTTTATACTAATTATAGATATTAAGTGTCTGTAAAACACTTAATTTAAACATGGGGTGAAATGTTGGGACCCTCTTGAATAGTCATCCAAAATGCCGGGATGCCTGCTGTTAATAAAGATATAGGGCAGGTGAGTATTGTCGGGCATTGCATAATCAAACGATGGAGGCGGTAAACAATGGTTCCCACATATGATACCTTATTTGAGAGGGTTCAATCTTATTATCGAATTAAATTGGGCGAAAAAGAGGCATCACTGCTTGTGATCGGTGCAGGTGGCGGAAATGAAATTCGGCATGGGGACCATCTAACCCAAAATGATCATTCACTGGAGTTGATCCTCTTGAAAAGATGCTTAAGATTGCTGAAAATAAAGTAGTTTAGCTAGGCTTGGAAAGTCGCGTCAGACTCTTTCATGGAACAATTGACGACTTACCACTTTCAGACTCGAAGTTCGATGCGGCAAGTTGTATCTTGGTTCTTCATTTCATTGATGATGAACAAGAGAAGCTGAAACTACTCCGAACCATTAAAGGTAATTTGAGATCAGGAACTCCTTTCGTTCTCGTTAGTGCGTACGGAGACCGAGGTGATGCAGAACTTCAAGACAGAATAAATGTTTGGAAAACCTTTTTTGGGATGCGAGATACAATTCATCCGAACTTGACGAGCTTGTTAACAAAAGCATTATGAAAATCTCCTTTGTACCTGAAAATCATATTTAAAGGCTATTGGCAGGAGCAGGCTTTTCGAATATAACCAGATTTTATTCTACTGGACTTTTTGCGGGCTGGATTTGCCAGGCTGAATGATTTATTGTAAATAACAGCGATGAGTTAACCCTATAGGGGTACAGGCAGGAAAATCCGGATTTGCAACGTTAAGGAAATAATAATTTCTGATTGTGCCCATTAATAATACAATAAAAACATTAATTTACGACAAAACAAGAAGACGAAATCTTTAAGATATCGCCTTCTCATATACTACGGGTTTATAATTTCCCCTATGTTCATTTGTCGCTTATTTTAAAGCTGATAAACTTTTGCTCCATCATTTCATGCATCGCATATTTGACGCCTTCTCGGCCAACACCGCTGTCCTTCCAGCCACCATAAGGCATATTATCAATCCGATAAGTGGGGATATCATTGATTACGACTCCACCTGTTTCCAATCGTTCCGCCGCATAAAAAGCTCGTTCTATACTCGGTGTCATCACTCCTGAATTCAATCCGTAGCGCGAATCATTTGCATCATTGATGGCTTCATCCAACGTATCGAATGGGTAAATGCAGACAATTGGACCAAATACTTCGAAACGAAATACCTTTGAGTCACGATTTACATTGGTTAAGACGGTAGGCAATAGTACATTGCCCTCCACTGTACCGCCGCACTCAATTTTTGCTCCTTCCTGTACTGCCTCGTCAATCCAACTTTGTAACCGTTCCAATGATTTTTTTGAAATAACCGCTGTAATATTTGTACTTTCCTCCAGTGGGGAACCGATGACAAGCTGTTTTGTTGTACTTACGAATCGATCTAAAAATTGTTGATATAGTGATTTGTGGACATAAATTCGTTGAATCGAGATACACACCTGCCCATTATTCGTAAATGAACCCATCACACTTCTTTGAATAATTTTATCGATGTCGACTCCTTCATCAATGATGAACGGCGAATTGGATCCGAGTTCAAGGGTAAGCTTACGGAAGCCTGCCTGCTGCTGGATAAGGTGTCCGACCTCTACACTGCCTGTGAAAGTCACTTTTTTTACATGTGGATGGGTCGTCAAGGCTTCACTTAAAACATCCCCTTTGCCCGGTATGATGTTCAATACTCCATCTGGCAACCCTGCTTCTTTAAAAATATCGGCAAGAACCAGTGCACTCAACGGGGTTTGTTCGGCAGGTTTTAACACAATCGAATTTCCAGCCGCAATAGCTGGACCAACTTTATGGGCGACCAGATTAAATGGAAAGTTAAATGGGGTAATCGCTGTAACGACGCCAATCGGGGTGCGAACCGTGAAGCCAAAACGGTTTACCCCACCCACTGCCGCATCCATCGGGATTTGTTCTCCATAATTGTTCTTTGACGCTTCTGCAGCAAAACGATAGGTCTGAACCGTACGATTCATTTCTTCACGAGCATTTCGAATCGTTTTCGCCGCCTCTAGAGAAATGATTTTCGCAAGTTCTTCACTGCGTTCTTCCATGATTGCTGCAGCTTTAAATAAAATTTCTGCTCGTGCATGAGCCGGGTAGGATCGGTATTTCTGAAAAGCGGCATTGGCCTCAACAATCGCTTCAACGGCATCCGCTGGTTCAGCCTGTCCGATTTGTGCAATTTCTTCGTTTGAATGGGGATTATATAATGGCTCATATGATTTAGCCTCCCGCCATTTACCACCAATCCACAATTGCCACTTTTTCTTCATCTGAAATCCCTCCAATAATATCTGCTTTTATAATTTACAAATATAATCACCTAGTGTTTTCGAGAGCTTTACATTTTCCGAATAATCGACATCCACATCAATCAAGACAATTTCCTGACTCGAAATAGCTTCTTCTAATGCATGAAGCAATTCATCGGAGTGGGTTACTTTCACTCCTTTAACCCCAAAACTTTTTGCGAATCCTAAAAAGTCTGGGTCTGTAAATTCAATCGCATTCGTACGATCAAATTTATTCAATTGCTTCCACTCAATTAGGCCGTATTTTGAATCATGGAAAATGACTATCACGAAAGCGAGACCTAGACGTTTTGCAGTTGCCAATTCAACCCCATTCATCAGAAATCCACCATCCCCTGTAACCGCAATGACAGGTTTATCAGGTTTTGCCAGTTTGGCTGCGATTGCTCCGGGAATGGCAATTCCCATCGATGCAAAGCCATTGGAAATGATAGTGTGATTAGGCATTTCCGGCTGATACATCCGGGCAATCCATAATTTATGGGCACCCACATCCGAAATGACAATCGCATTACCCTTTTCCGCCCTTTTCAAATCGGCGATAATTCGCTGAGGGATGATAGGGCTTCCTGATACATCATCAGAAGAATGAAATTTTTCAATGATTTGAGACCTTAACTTTTTCACTTCTGGCCAAAGCTCTTTTTTTGCTACACCAGTGGTCAAGGCTTCAAGTGCCTCCGAGACGTTCCCGACCAACTCAGCTTGAACGGGGTAATAAGCATCAATCTCAGCCGGTCGAGCATCAATATGAATAATCGGATTCATTGCCTCATCGTTCCAATACTTTGGCAAATACTCGACGAAATCATAGCCGACGGTGATAATAAGATCAGCCAAATCAAACCCGCATAGAACATAATCCCTTGCTTGCATCCCTACTGTAAAAAGGGTCAATGGATGGTTAGAAGGTAAAACTCCTTTGGCCATGAACGAATTCACAACGGGAATTTGCTTCTCTTCTGCAAATTTCCGTAAGGACTCAGCAGCTCCATCGCGGACTACGCCATTACCAGCTAGAATAATAGGCTTTTTAGCACGATTTATTAAATCGACGGCTTTTTTGATTTCTTCCTCGGCTGGGCGGGATCTAGGCATTGGTGTAACCGGAAGAGGTTCACCTTCTGTATCCATCATCGCCACATCTTCCGGGAGTTCTATATGAACAGCTCCCGGCTTTTCTATGACTGCAGTTTTAAATGCTTTACGGATAATTTCCGGAATCGTATGCGGCACCTTAATTTGTTGATTCCATTTCGTTACTTCATTAAAAACCCCAATAATGTCCACATATTGATGCGACTCCTTATGAATTCGATCAAGGCCCGCCTGACCAGTAATCGCAACAACAGGGGAATAATCCAGATAAGCACTTCCTATCCCTGTCAATAAATTAGTTGCACCCGGTCCCAATGTGCCCAAACAGACGCCGGGCTTTCCAGTTAGCCGGCCATAAATGTCTGCCATAAAAGCTGCAGCTTGTTCATGATGAACCAAGATAAATTTAATATCAGAGCTTATTAGAGAATCAATAAAATCTGTATTTTCCTCACCAGGTATCCCAAAAATATACTGAACCCCTTCATTCTCTAAACATCTTACAAACAAATCAGATGCCTTCAAATTATTCCCTCCTCGACCATTTCAATTTCTTTCCCTATATGTTGGCTTTGCCTACTAGAAATTATGTATTTGCGTATATTAAAACCAATTCGAACATTTGCAACTCTGTATAAAGAAATTCGAGTTCAAGTAAATGAACCTCAATAGTCATAACTAGGTTGGGTAAAATGGATATCGCAAGTCGATTAATTATCATCTCATTTATTACTGTTGCACTTGTTGTAATAGCAATTGTCCTTTTTCTTATCAATTTATTAATATTTGACCGAAATCAGAAGCATCACCCCATACTACGGAATTATCCAGAACTAGGCAGGGTGCGCTATTTTTTCTAGAAAAAGTCGGACCGGAATTTCGGCAATATTTATTTAACGAGGAAACTGAAGGGAAGCCATTTTCAAGGGATGACTACGAACATATTGTTAAAAGCGCAAAGTATAGGCGATCTACTAGTCTTAATGAATAATTAAAATTATATCTTTGGAAAAATTTTAACGCTGGAAAAGAAAAACAGTGGATTATGATGGTAGTAAAAAACTCAAGCACCAATTAAAAATAGTACGGGCAGAAGTATATCTAGAGGAAGTGCGGAAGGGTTCTCTCGTGATACTATGGTCATTTCCTGGAATTTACAGTTCGTGTCGTGAGTTGAATCTTAAACATAGAAGAGATGGCACCACTGTATTTCATTCTTACTGTTCATTACACTGTTTATTTTTCTTATTCACTTTATGAGCAGGATAACTCAACAAGGCAGTCGAATATCCATTAGTATTAGTCGGGTCTCATGTGCGAGAAGTGGAATAGGAGGGTGAATATGCAAAATCATGAACTGGAACAAGTCATAAAAAATGCAGACAGGGCAATAAATAACGAGGATTTCGATCATTTGATGGAATTCTATTCAGAGGATGCAACTTTAATTGTCAAACCTGGAACATTCGCAAAAGGGAAAGAAGAAATACGTCGGGCATTCGTTGCTATCGCTGATTACTTTAATCATAGTTTAATAGTCAATCAAGAAAAGATGGCAATAATCGAAACGGGTGATACGGCATTGGTTGTGGCAAAAGCCCAGCTTAGTGCCAATCAAAAAGACGATTCCGAATTCTCTATGGAAAGAACCGCGACATATGTATTTAAAAAGGATTCCACGGGTACATGGCGCTGTATAATCGACAACTCTTATGGTGCTGAAATAATTGAAGAATTAAAGTAATTAGTGAAAGCTGCCGTACTAGGTGGCTTTTATTTTTTTAATAAAAGTATGAATTAAACGGCTTGACAATATACCCCTATAGGTATAATATGAACTCACAAGTTAAGAACACATAAATTCACGAGTAAAATGTCCAAACTCACGAGTAAATCGTGCAAACTTACGAGTAAAGCGCACAATGCTAGTCATTGCTTATAATAATATTCGTTATTTTGGTCCTGTTTACGTATAAACGATATGTACCTGTTAAGGACATTCCTTGTCAAAAGAATGAAGTACAGGATGCCATTTTATTGGATATAAGGGCTTTTAATCATAAGTGTGATAATGTCGATAAGGAGGTTTTGAATATTCCTTATGCCTATTTAAAACGTTTTAATGAAGTAATCCCATATGAAAACATTCATGTAATTGCTTCTGATAAATTGGAAGTGAACTTGCGGCTGCGCTTCTTAATTGGCAAAGGAATTAAGGTAACCAGATTAGTGATTGTCTTTGTAAATAGATGGGTGGGTAGAGTATGGAATATGATAAAAGCGTCATTAATCGCTTGAAGCGGATTGAAGGACAAATTAAAGGTGTTCTTGGAATGATGGAGCAGGGGAAAGATTGTAGGGAAATCGTCATTCAGTTATCTGCTTCACGTAATGCCATCGACAGGACCATGGGCGTTATTGTAAGTGACAATCTTGAGAAATGCGTTCGGGAAAACGTCGAGAAAGGCGAAGGCACTGAACATCTAGTCAATGAAGCGGTTGAGTTACTGATTAAAAGCAGGTAAAAGAATTTGGCATCGAGAAGGTAAATGGCAAAACATTGGAAGTGAATGAAGGTTTGACTCAAATCAATCATGGACCCAATTAAATAAAGAAAACCCTATTCCGTTCATTTTTTAGTTTATAGGGTTGACGAACTATATTTTTTAGCAAAATTTATACCCCTTAGGGTATAAATGAAATTAAATATCATTTAGGGGGAACACATATATGACTGAAAAGAAAAGAACGACGATCATTTTATTTAGTGGTGATTATGATAAGGCAATGGCTGCATATATCATTGCCAATGGTGCGGCAGCTTACGATCATGAAGTGACCATCTTCCATACATTTTGGGGATTGAATGCTTTAAGGAAAGATGAGTCGATGATATTAAAAAAAGGATTTCTTGAAAAAATGTTTGCAAAATTGATGCCCCGTGGTTCTGACAAAATGGGTCTATCCAACATGAACTTTGCTGGAATGGGTCCCAAAATGATCAAACATGTGATGAAAAAACATAACGCCATGTCACTCCCGAATTTAATTGAGTTGGCCCAAGAACAGGAAATCAAACTAATAGCCTGTACGATGACAATGGATTTATTGGGCTTGCAGCAAGAGGAATTATTGGATGGAATTGAGTATGCTGGTGTTGCGGCTTATTTAGCTGAAGCAGAGGATGGAAATGTAAACTTATTTATTTAAATATGGGTACAGGAGGGATTAGGCTAAATGGGAACTATATTTAATATCATCATATTAGGTGTCATCGTTTGGTTTCTATATCAGCGATTTGTCCCCGGTAAAGGGGATAAAAAATATAAATGCGACTGAGTTAAAAGCGGAGTTGAATAACAAAGGAGATAAGCAATTCATTGATGTCCGTACGCCTAATGAATATAGGGGCAACCACATTAAGGGCTTTAGAAATATACCTTTAAACGATCTTGGCAAAAGGGCGCAAGAACTTTCAAAAGATAAAGAAGTAGTTGTGATCTGCCAAAGCGGGATGAGAAGCAGTCATGCAAGTAAAGCATTGAAAAAACTCGGATTTAAAGAAGTCACCAACGTAAAAGGCGGCATGAGTTCTTGGCGCTAATAAAAGGAGGGTCTCCAAAAGATGAAAGAAATTTTACCGAATGAAGTGAAGGCATTATTGAAGGGAAACTCGCCAGTCCATATTATTGATGTGCGGGAGGTCGATGAAGTAAAGGCAGGGAAAATACCAAATGCTTTGAATATCCCGTTGGGGCTAGTGGAATTTAGAATGCAGGATCTGGATAAATCAAACGAGTATATCATGGTCTGCCGATCAGGGGGAAGAAGTTCAAGGGCTGCACAGTTACTAGAGGATCATGGATATAAAGTGGTGAACATGATGGGAGGTATGAATGAATGGGAAGGTCCCATAGAATAATTTTTAAATCTAAATATACCCCCATCCCTATTTTAATGAAAGGAGGAAATAAAAATGATTAAAACAAATTCCGTTTTGGATGCTAAAGGTTTAGCTTGTCCAATGCCAATCGTAAAAACGAAAAAAGCCATGAACGGATTGGAAGCAGGGGAAGTGCTGGAAGTTCAAGCGACTGATAAAGGGTCAACTGTCGATATGAAAGCCTGGGCGGAAAGTACAGGTCATCAATATTTGGGTACCGTTGAAGAAGGAACCACACTAAAACATTATCTTCGGAAAGCAAGCGGAGAAGAAACAGAATTGAAGAAGCATAAAAAAATCATTTCAAATGAAGAACTTCTACAAGTATTGGAAGAAAATAAAAATACGATCATCCTGGATGTACGAGAATCTGCAGAGTACGCTTTTAATCATATTCCTGCAGCTAAATCCCTACCATTGGGTGAATTGGAACAACGTATGGGTGAACTGGATAAAGAGTCAGAGATTTTCGTGATTTGCCGAACTGGCAGCCGAAGTGATCTTGCTGCACAAAAACTGATGGCAGCTGGATTTGAACAGGTATTCAATGTTGAACCTGGCATGAGCCAATGGAGTGGTCCTATACAAAAATCCGTAAATGAATAAAAGGGTGTGTCAAATGACCATGGACGTTTTGGGCATGTAAAAAGTAGTTTTCGTTGACGGCATCGAAGTGGGTGGAGCGGTCACATTTTTAGAGGTAAAAATTTTTGAAATATTAAATACTATAGGGGGTATGAAAGATGATGTTTAAGCAAATGACAGCCGCTGAGGTAGCAAAGAAAGTAATCAATAAAACGGACTTATTCATCTTGGATGTTCGAAATGAAAGTGACTTTAATGATTGGAAAATTGATGGGCAGAACTTTGAATTTCTCAATATCCCTTACTTCGATCTACTGGATGGCGTAGTAGAAATTCTCGATCAAATTCCGTCCAATAAAGAAATCCTGGTAGTATGTGCAAAGGAAGGCTCATCTATTATGGTAGCTGAAATGCTATCTGAAGCGGGATTGGATGTTTTTTATTTAAAGGGCGGCATGAAAGCATGGAGTGAACACTTGGAACCAGTGAAAATCGGCGAGTTGACCAATGGGGGAGAAATTTACCAATTTGTTCGACTAGGTAAGGGCTGTTTATCTTACATGGCCGTTTCCAATGGTGAAGCTGCCGTTATTGATTCTACTAGAATGATTGATGCATACCTTGATTTCGCCGATGATATCGGGGTGAAAATTACGCATGTTCTTGATACGCACCTACATGCCGATCATATTTCAGGTGGAAGACGAATAGCGGAAAAAACAAATGCAGCTTACTGGCTGCCGCCAAAAGATGCGGCTGAAGTAACTTTTGAATATCAGCCATTAGAAAGCGGTAAAGTGATAACGATTGGTCATACATCGTTTGATATCCAAGCATTATATTCCCCGGGCCATACCATTGGATCCACTTCATTTGTGGTCGATCAAAAATACTTGCTTTCCGGAGATATACTATTCATCGATTCCATTGGCAGACCGGACCTAGCTGGATTGGCTGAGGATTGGGTTGGAGACTTGAGAGAAACACTTTATACACGTTATAGGGAATTATCAGACGAGTTAATCGTATTGCCATCTCATTTCATGATCATCGATGAATTGAATGAAGACGGAAGTGTCGCTAAAAAGTTGGGTGCGCTGTTTGCAGACAATCATGGATTGAACATTGCCGATGAAACGGAATTCAGAGCGCTGGTAACAGGTAATTTACCGCCTCAACCAAACGCTTATCAAGAAATTCGCGAAAGCAATATGGGGAAAATTGAACCTGATGATGAAAAACAGCGCGAAATGGAAATCGGACCAAATCGCTGTGCCGTTCGTTAAGTTTAATAAAAAATTGAAAAATTGGAGAGATGAAAAATGCATTCAGATAAAGTATTAGATGCTAAGGGACTAGCTTGTCCAATGCCGATTGTTAAAACGAGAAAAGCCATGAATGATTTGCAAACCGGGCAAGTGCTGGAAATTCATGTAACCGATAAAGGAGCTAAAGCCGACCTGGCGGCTTGGTCAAGATCCGGTGGCCATGAACTGATGGAAACGGCAGAAGAAAATGATATACTGAAATTTTGGATCAGAAAAGGCTGATAAAAAGAAGGGAACCATTAGGGTTCCCTTCTTTTAAGGGAGGCTCTTACAATGGATATCACCTTTATCATGACCATCTTTTTGATTGGTTTTATAGGTTCATACGTTTCTGGAATGCTCGGCATCGGTGGCTCGATAATAAATTATCCAATGCTGCTGTTTATTCCCCCCATCTTTGGTTTAGTGGCATTCAGTGCCCATGATGTGACAGGTATAAGTGCTGTACAAGTCTTATTCGCTTCCATCGGAGGGGTATGGAGCTATCGGAAGAGCGGACATTTGAATAACACGCTCATTATCTATATGGGGATCAGCGTGTTAATAGGTAGTGTTATTGGAAGTTTTGGATCACAATCGATGTCGGAAAACGGAGTGAATATCGTCTATGGCATTTTGGCGTTGATAGCGGCTGTCATGATGTTCATTCCGAAGAAAGGCATAGATGACATTCCTTTGGATCAAGTTACCTTTAACAAATGGCTTGCGGCCATCCTTGCCTTAATCGTTGGTTTAGGTGCTGGTATAGTCGGGGCTGGAGGGAGCTTCCTATTAGTTCCCATCATGCTCATCGTTTTAAGAATTCCAACAAGGGTAACGATAGCGTCTTCCTTAGCCATCACATTCATTTCATCCATTGGTGCAACAGTAGGGAAAATCTCAACGGGACAAGTTGATTACTATCCGGCATTAATCATGATTGTTGCTAGTTTAATTGCATCTCCGCTTGGGGCAATGGCCGGTAAAAAAATGAATGTAATAGTCCTGCAAGTCATACTTGCTCTCTTGATTTTAGCGACGGCTGTGAAAACTTGGATAGGGATCGTGTCTTGAGGCACATTACTCCTTCCTTGACAGGGAAGGGGTCGTGGGTTCGAATCCCTCACAGGTCATCAACTGCCAAAGGCTCAAATCCTTGATATCACAGGGATTTGGGCCTTTTTTATTTTGTCTTACGGGATGCGTTTAGATCAACTATAGTGATTTGCTCACATTTTGCTAACGGGACTTCTGAAGGGCGTTGTGGAAAATATCAGCCACTTCATCATCTTGGTTGGGCATCATATGGGCGTAATGCTCTAACGTGATGCTAGGTTTCGAATGTCCTAAACGAGTTTGTACTTTGACGATATCTACCCCTCCAGAAATTAAGACGGAAGCGTGGGTGTGCCGGATATCGTGAAACCGAATGGGTGTTACGTTAGCCGCTTCACTGATACGCTTCATCACACGTAACACGTTCCGTGGATCTTGAAAGGTGCCAATCTCCGTACAAATGACTAAGTTCTGGTCTTGATAATGTTCCCCAAGTCTTTTTCTCTGGGTTTCTTGACGTTCCTTAAGAGCCTTTAATGCCTTGATCAGGAAATCTTGAATCGGAACCTGCCGTTTTGATTTTTTCGTTTTCAGCGTGGATAATTGATACCCTTTATTAGGAATGTGAGAAAGGGACCGTTGTATCCGGATGACTTTTTTTTCAAAGTCAATATCGCTCCATTTTAACCCAAGGAGCTCACCTTTCCTCATACCCGTATATATGGCGATTAAGAAGGTTAGATAATGTCGTTCTCCCTTGCATTGATTAAGGAACGAATCAATCTCATCAAAGGACCATATCTTCATTTCTTCTTTTTTCACCGAGGGTGGATCAGCATTGATCACCGGATTGAAACTAATCTTTTTCCACTTTACAGCTTGACCGAAGGCCTGATTTAACAACTGGTGTAATTTTCGTATGGTACTTGTACTATACTCCTCATCTAATTTGAGGTTATAAAAAGCATCGATATCTTCAGTCGTAATTTTTGAAAGGGGCTTGTTGGCAAAAGGATTTTCTCGTATTAAGTGCTTATCCATCAAATACTTTCTGCTTGAGGCCGTTGTTTCTTTAATCCTTTTTTGATAATGGGACGTAAACCAAAATTCCATATAGGATGAAAAGGAGTCTTTGCTCGGATCGACAAATCGATCTTCATCCAGTTCATTAATAATCTTTCGAACCGCAGCTTCTGCATCTTTTTGACGAGGAAAACCACTCTTTGTTGTTGTCTTCGTTTACCTGTGATTGGGTCTCTTCCTATGTCTACAATGTATGACCAAGTTCCCCTTTTTTTAACAGTGCCTTTCATTTTGCTTGCCCCCATATCCTATTATAGTTCGTGTTAGAACAATGGAAAGCAAGTGGTCTAGGATCAGTTTGACCACTTACTTTCGGTTCTATAAGCCGCTCTTTTCCTATAGTTTTCAGATTGCAGCTTGAAAAGTGTTGCTTGTGCATCTTTTTGGCGTATGAATCTGCTTTTTATTTTTGTCTACATTCACCAGTTAGCGAATTTTTCTCAAAATCTACTATATGTCCAAGAGTTTCCTCTCTTTTTTGAGCTACCTCTCATTATGCTAACCTCCGTAAATGTTTGATTATAAATATGTAAGGGAAGTAAGTAGTTCATTGATATGACCACTACGCACTTCCGGTTTTATAAGCTGCTCACTTGTTGCTGCGTCAGCCAATTAAAAAACTCATCACGGAGCACGCGTTTGCTGCGACCTAATTTAATAAGTGGAAATGATTTTTGTTCCATTAACTCATAGGCGGTTGGCTTAGATACCATTAAAATCAGATAAAGTAATTAATTTGGAAGTTACTTATTTAATTCGGACACATTATATTTTTAAAAAACAATCATTTTCAAGGGGGAACTCGAAAAAAATAAAAAATAAAAAAAAACTACCGGCTATTGTCTTATCGCCCATTGATGATGGATATGAATCAGTCAATATAGCAACAACGAAAAAGATGTGGGATCGACATCGATTTATTACGTTTGGTGTGGCCTCCGAAAATCAAATAAAGAAACAAATCACTCAATATATTTTAAGGGTGGCAAAACACAATCAGTATATAGAAAAAGGTCATTCTGTGCATTCCTTTTTGTAATGGGTTACTCCTTATGTGAAAGAGGCTGTCGTAAAGACTGATACTCAAATTGTCGTCGACGGTAAAAAATATATGTTAAAAGGTATAACAGATTTGGACATCAATTTAGAAGAGAAGAAAATTCAGTATGGCTTAGACATAGAGGAACCTGAAAAAGAAAATGACGATCCTGAGGTCGTTTTCAAAGGAGTCATTGAGTCGATTTTGACCCATAAAGGGAAAGATACTAACTAATAAAAACAATATTAAAAAAGAACTAGAAGTATAATCTAGTTCTTTTTGTTTTTTAATAATAATCCCAAGCGTTTTCATATAAGTCGAGAAGATCTGGTCTATTTAACGAATTAACGGGGATATCAACGTGCTTCCCCTTAATGGTTATATCTTGATCTTCATCTTTGCCAAAATAAAAGAGGGATGCAATCATTTCATTCGCAAGATAGGTTGTTTTCACTTCTAGCTTAATATTTACAACATCAAACTTTTCCCTGGATGCTAGTGTGAAGCCCCAGTTTCCAAACGAAGGAATATCTAAATGATAATTATCAACATATAACCCTGTGGATTTCACAGTGTTACTAATCGTCCAATAAGCGGCTGTAGCAAATACAGGGGAAGTAGATTGAATAGAAACAAGGCCTGTTGGTGTTAAGTGGTTTCTAACTAAACTGTAGAATTCCCAAGTATAGAGTTTATTTAATGATTCGTTATTTGGGTCAGGTAAATCGACAAGAATTACATCATATAGGTCATCGGCACTCTTTAAATAATTAAAGGCATCTTTATTAACGATATGTACTTTTTTAGAGTGAAATGAGTTTTTATTTAACTTAGTCAAAAGAGGGTTCTCTTTGGAAAGATTGGTGATTTCAGGATCCAGGTCAACCAGTGTTATTTTTTGAACTTCTTTATACTTTAATAACTCCCTTGTAGCCAATCCATCACCACCACCAAGAACCAATATATTTGTTTTCTTGTCGGAAAGAGACATCGGAATATGAACCAATGCTTCGTGATATCTATGTTCATCAGACTCAGCGAATTGGAGTTGTCCATTTTGATATAAACGTAAATCACCGGTATCTTTAGTCATAATAATCTTCTGGTATTTAGTATCTTTAGAAAAAACGATAGGGTCTCTATAAAGCTTCTGTTCCAATGTATGTGCATACTTCTCACCATACAAAAATCCTAAACCAATAACGACCGTTAAAAAAATCCCTATCAGTCTTATATAGTTTTGTTTGATCTCTTTTTTAAAGGCAAAGCTTATCCAGAGGGCTACTATAATATTAATAAAAGCGATAAAGAATCCGGTCTTGATTAGTCCTAGAGTAGGTTTTAACCAAAAAGCAAAAGCAACTGTCCCTAATAAACTACCTACATAGTCCCACCCCAACACATTCGCAGTCGATCCCTTTAAGTCAGAATCAATTTCTTCTGATTTACGAATAAGTAAGGGTACTTCTAATCCAGTAAGATAACCGGTGATAATAATTATTGCATATAAAAATACTTTGGCTGTTCCATCACCGAAATTTGCTTGTATGTAAAAAACCGAAAAGATGGAAAAGCCACCTATTATAGCAATCAAGTATTCGGTTATAACGAATTTAGACAATAAGTGTCGATGGAATTTACCACTATGCATAGCACCAATTCCCATACCGCTTAAAAACAATCCAATCGTTAAACAGTAAAATAATGTGGAATCACCGAAAAGATAGCCACCAGCTGCTCCATAAAGTACTTGGTACACAATTCCACATATCGATACAATCCCAGAAGACGTAAAGATTCTTCTTTTTTGTAGGTGGTTTTCTCTCTCTGTCATAATGTTCTCTCCTTAATGCTTTATCTATATTTATTATATAGATAAAAATCTATAGCAAAAAAATAAATAAGAATAATTCCATACCAAACAAAGCAAAAAGAATCTGAAAGAATTCAGATTCTTTTTGCTTTTAATACTTATGAAATGGCTCCAGATATGATAAAGGATATAGCCAGGGAAATAGAGGCAGCAATGATTCCAACCGATACTTTCCCTTTTTCGATTTCTTTTCGAACATCTAATTTAGGCGTAGCCATTTCAAATATAAAATAACCGACTACCATCAAGATAAATCCAATAATGCCCCAGACAGCTGCACCCAATAACGAATCGTTTGTGTTGACCGCAGCGCTCATAATATGTGTAATCCCTAAGATCTTTCCAGCAAATTGAATAGCAACAGCGATATTCCCATTTCGTATAAGTTCAAAGTCTTTGTAAGGGGTAAGTTTTGCAAATATCCACATACAAGCAATGGACACCAAACCCAATACGACAAAATAATATAAGGTTAATAGTACTTCCTGTACATCTATAATGTTTTCAAACATATCTAATATCCTCCTTGTTATTTACCAGTTCCCGGACCACCACCACGAACAGCAGCACCATTACGAATGCCATCCGAATTCGATGATTTTTTTACGTTGCTTGCCCCACTATTTGACGAAGTACCCGTAGTAGGTGGATTCCCACTGTTACTTGAGCTCGTACCAGTAGATGTCGTAGATGAAGAACCGGATGAAGTATATTCGTCGTCCTCATCTTCTTCATCCGGCAAAACATTATTGGTGGGGATACTAGTGGTGGCCTTGTTACGAAAAGCCTTGTTATATCCCTTATAACCGATCCTTTTCTTTTTAGAGTCTGACTTATTCCAACCATATAAAGCAGTAGCAACTCCCAATACTCCGAGTGTTTCCATAAGAGGGAAGTCATAGCTATTTTCAGCAAAATCCTCTTCAACCACTTCTATAATCGTGTTTTCTGGGTTTTCATCATCTTTCATAATATGTACAACTTCTTCGGGCGAGTCTTCTGGGTATAGAAGAAACATCTCGTCCTCACTCTTTTTGGATGAATGATCGGGTTGAGCATTCTTTTGAATCTCCCTTGCTACCTGAGAAACACTTTTACCCTCGGCCTGATAAACAGTCCCATAATCCCCTAAATCATTTTCAATCGTGTCGATTTCTTGATAATTAGAAGAAATAAAGGGCTGATTTCCACAAGCAGCTAAAAATACGGATAACGAAGTAATTATGATGGCGATTTTCTTCATTATTTTCCTCCCTGATTATTGTCTTTTATATAATAGTATATTCTTATAATAAAATCTTAAAAAAATAAATAATGGTAAAAAAAATTATAGATTGATTGGATTAGTGGAGAGAGTAATGTATCTTTTATAGAACTAAAGGGGCAGGTTAGTTGAATAAGAAAAAAATAGAAGGATTTTACATTTTTTTGACGAAGAAATTACAATTGAAGACAAGAATGAAATTGCTGAGATTAAATGGGTGGACATAAATACTGCTAATAACTTAATGCCTTACCATAGAGATGGAGTAGAAAGATTACTAATATCCTCGTCACCTTACACTTTTCAGGGTGAATGTTTATAAACAAATTTATAACATAGAATCTTAATCAACTAACGGGTACATTAGTTCATTACTAGGAGCTGATCAGCAGCTCCTTTTCTTATGGAACTATAGGTGCAGGTTAGTTAACAAGCTTTAATTAAGAAATATTCCCATTTCAAACTTATTTAGAGAGTAAGGTTATTGTTGCTTTTTTCTTTGTGTTTTAAAGTTGCTTTTTATTCAAAAAGGGTATTTTTTCATTGAAAAATAATACTTTTAGTGTAAAATTACACTAAAAAGGAGAATTTAGTATATATGGAAAAAGAAGAATTCATCAATTTAATATCAGAAAAAATGAAACTTGTCCGAACAGAGCAAAGTTTTTCTCAAGATAAGATGTCTGAAATTCTAGGGATTTCAAAAAAAACACTAGTTCAAATTGAAAAAAGAAGAACAGAAGCCAATTGGACCACCGTTGTTGCATTTTGTGCTTTGTTTAATCATAGCCAATTGTTAATATCATCAATTGGTGACAATCCAGTTGATTTTGTTCAGTTAATTGTTAGCAAAAATGGTGGTACTCCTAAAGAAAAAACATTGGGTGGTAAGATATGGTGGAAAGAAATCGAATATAGAGGGGATTTTCGTTTACAACAAAATTTGATTAGTAACCATTACCGTATATTGGATCAATATGATTATCGTTGGCATAGTTCTTTTAATGAAGAAGAGAGTTTAAGTCGTTTAAATGAATTACAGGAGGAGGGACTATCGAGATAGACAAAGGTATAGGGATGGGGATATATGAAGAATAAGATTTTACTTGTTCTATTGATAATAAGTTTAGGAATAAATTTGTATATATTCGGAAAATGGTTTCTGACTGAATAATGTGTACTTAATAAGAAAAGTAGGTGAAATATGAAAAAAATAGGAATTAGCATTTTAATAGTTTGTTTATACTGTTTTCCATTTGTATATTTTTCGATGTATCAAGACTTTGCTAATAGTTCAATGTTTGGTTATTTAATAATGATTGTAGCGACCTCGCTCCTTGCGTTCTTTGGAAGAATCTTTGGCAACTCTATCCCTTTTATTATTGGCAATATAGTATCTGGGATAGTTTCATTTTATTTCATCAGTGAGATGGCTGGAAACGAACGATGGGGAGGCTATTTTAAGCCTCTCACACCAAATCAATTATTAATATTCGTTAGTTTTTTGAATTTGATACCTCAGCTTCTCGTTATGAAGTTAGCAAATAAATATAAAAATAAAGTTAAATATCAACAAATTAGGTAAAAGGGTTGCTATGGCAGAACTTTTCTTATGGAACTAACGGGGCAGGCTAGCATTCCTGTAGATCGTTAAATATCAGGTTTGAAAAAAATAGAGCCCCTCAGTAAGATACGAGTATAGAGTCCAATCTAACTCAGAATCTTAAGGAGGAAGCCCTACTATGAATTTTAAAATGCAAGACAAACAAAATCAACTAATAGAAAGAATTTCCGATACACACCTTATTGTTGGTGTGGATATCGCTCAATAACTACACGTTGCAAGAGCAGTTAACTTCCGTGGAATTGTAGTTGGAGACCCTCTTACATTTGAAAATAATGAAGAGGGGTTCCTTAAACTATTAAAATGGATTCATGATTTAAAAAGATTAAAAAACTTAGATGCTGCAATAGTAGGTATGGAGCCTACAGGCCATTACTGGATTAACCTTTCAAAATGGTTATATAACCAAAACATTGAGGTTGTAACAGTCAATCCCCACTTAGTAAAAAGGAATAAAGAGAATCGTGATAATACCCAATCTAAGAGTGATAAAAAAGATGCGCTCGTTATCGCGGATATGGTCAAAAACGGCTACTATTCCTTTATTCGCCAATCATCAGAATCTTTTGAGAAGCTTAGAGTTCTAATGTCTAATCGTGATGTGATTGTTAAACGTCTCGTGATGTCTATTAATCAAGTAAATCGATGGGTGGATGTGGTCTTTCCTGAACTCAGACAAGTGTTTAAAGATGTAACGTGCAAAGGGGCGATCGCAACCCTTCGTTTATTTCCTACACCGGATGAAATATCTTCACTAGAAACACTAGATGTCATGAGGGGTTGGAAGTCTTTAATGAAACGACAACCAGGACCCAAGAAGGCTCAATTACTAATCAATCTAGCAAAATCCTCTATTGGGACCGGACAAGCTCTTGATGCTTATAAATTCCATTTAGAACAATTATTAGAGGAATATGACCTCGCTGTCAAACAACTCGAAAGAGTTGAACAACAAGTTAAAGAAGTTCTCTACAAAATCCCATTTGCAAAAAAACTACTTATGATTAAAGGAATAAGTGAAATTTCATTAGCCGGGATACTGGGTGAATCAGGAGATCTAAGTGGTTTCTCTCACGGAAACTCTCTATTACGGCATGCGGGATTACATCTAGCTGAAGCAAGTTCAGGCAAATGGAAAGGTCAGATTGTCATTTCAAAGCGTGGAAGGTCAAGACTACGACGATTCCTCTACTTAGCAACTATGAGCCTTGTGATGAATAACCCTGAGTTTAAGGCCGTCCATTCCCATAATGTGAAGGTAAAGAAGATAAAGAAAATGAAATCAATCATGAAACTCATAGGTAAACTAGCAAGGATTTTTGTAGGAATAGCACGACGAAACGAGTCTTATTGTCCAAATAAAGTCCAAGTATTGATCCCATTAGCAGCATAGAAATAAAACATTAGTTATATAGAATGTATCATTCAAAATAGTTAACTTTAATTTTGAATGTTGTCTTATTCGTAGGATTTCAAATATGTACGAGTACCAGGTTTCTTAAACAAAAGGGCACTGTGACCCATCAGGTTAGCATAACTGGCCTCCACCCCTTGGATAGGCATGACGATGGAATGAGAGGGCAATTGACCCGTTGAGACATGGGAGGGAAAGCCTCCAGGGGCGGCGTGGAGATGTACATTATATGGTAAAATGTGGAGTGGTAGCTGACTCCTTTATTTAACTATGCCTTCACGAAGCCTAACTTATCTGAACTCAATTCATTTACCCGTAAGTCTAATTACAGGGGGTATGAAATCCTGCGAATAAGTGAGCATTCGAGAGATATTCGCATCAAACTGAGGGAGTTGAAGAAGACGACGGGGAAATGAAGCATAAATAAAAAATAGTCAATTTAAGAAATGAGTGATGATGAAGTTGGATTTTAATGAATTGTTGCAATGGAAAGGATATATTTATTTGGAAGAAATATTAGAATCCAAAGAAAATTCATTACGAATGCTTATTAATAGAAGCAGCCTCAATAATGATTTACCTATGGTGCAATTTGAATTTGAATCATATATTTCATATTCTGTTATCGATGAATGTTTTTCATATTCTATAGATAATTCTGAAATATCAAAAGGAAAGCTATTTCGAATCTATACCAAGTCAAGGTACTTGGATTTCATAAAACTAGCCACGAATGAACGAGAAGATATATGTCTCTCTGAAAATTACGTTCATTATCAGTTTCCCTGCTTAAATCACACGATTGATGTTATTTCTTGTGAAGTACCAAAAATAACTGAGGTAATAGGTTAAAACTAAGTTATTGGAATCCATTTCTTGCTGATCTAACGGGTGCGTTAGCTGAAGATCAAAGCTGTCATTAAGGCAGCTTTTTATTTATGGAACTCCCATGAAAATTAAAAAAGCACAAAATCTAGAAAAAACCACAACAAAATAGACCCAGTAAAAACGCATTTAAAAAAAGGCTGAGCCTTATGAGTGATCTGATTGAGTTTGGTAAATCGTTAAACAAAAACCTCCAATCATACTTAAATTAGGTAGAGGCTAGCGCGACGACCAAAAAAGGATTAATCTCCCATGAGTGCTACCCATAAAGGGCGCGACAGTCGGTGGTACACCGTGGTCGTCGGAGTCAGACTAACGGATGGGCTCAAAGGCACCATAGTTCAACGACCTTCTTCGCCAGCCATTAAAACATTATCGACATAGAGACCAATTTTCATTCTCTGTGGTGAAGCGCTGATTTTTGCGCTTCATGGATGGCTAACGGGGCAGGATAATTCAGTAACGTTGCATAAGACATATAGCGAACAAATAAAAAAAGACAGTGTACCACGCTGCCTCTTTTTGTATGGGTTAAAGAAAACGAAGAATTATTTCATCTTATCTAGTGAAATTATTCTATGTTTTAATTCTGAATTCATATCTAAAACACCTATCACAATTTGATTATCTTCCGTCACTGTTATGTATCTGAAATAATCATCATCAGAAATCAACAAATCGGTGTCATTCGTCGTTTTTTCCATTTTAGCAAATACATCTACTGTGTACTCAAGGTGAAAAAAATCATCCAATCCCTTGCTTGAGTTACCTACCCAGGTATACAGAAAATTTTTCAGTGTGATTTGTTCAACCACCGATAATTGTTTCTTGAATTTTAACTTATCTACTGTTACGCTTATCATCTTTCTTCACTCCTTAACGAGTATTAATTATATACATTGAAGTCTTCTACAACAATGCTATTAGCGTAACAATCCGTTTACAGTTTAGTTACTATACTAAAGGGGCAGGTTTGTTGAAGAAGAATGTCCATATTCTACCTAAAGGCTATATGATTGTTTTTTGATAAAATGATGTGAATTACAGCCTTTTAGGAGGAGAAGGATTGGATGCTTTGGTTGTTGGATTATTGTTTATAATTCCAGGAATAATCTTTTTCATATTTGTTTTGTTAAAATATACGGAAGAGGAACATCTGAAGGAAGTTAAGAAGTGGAAATGGATAAGAAATGTTTATCCTTAGAGCAACGATCTTTTAGAAAACAGCCTAAAAAAAGGTGTAAACGGTTCCTTCAAACTAAACGAAGGTGTATAGGAATGTAGTTAATTGTCGAAATAATCTAATATCATCAGAGGTTGCTATAGGTTATTATTAAATAAACTGGTAATTTATCGCATATAAAATGGTCGTCTGTTTAAACAACAAGGCTCAACTGAATGCAGCCGCTGGAGGGATTTGAGTGAGTATAGCTATCGAAGTAAAGCCGTCATTCCTATGTGCTAATTTAGAAGATGGAGTATTAATAGAAAAAGTCCGACAAGGAAATATGGAGGCATTAGAAGTTCTCTTGAAGAAATACCAATCATTTGTAAAGGTTAAGGCTAACAAGTACTTCCTAATTGGGGCAGATAAAGAAGATATTATCCAAGAGGGGATGATAGGATTGTTCAAAGCCATTAGGGATTATAATGGCGAGAAACAATCTTATTTTAAAGCGTTTGCAGAACTATGTATCACGAGGCAAATTATTACAGCCATCAAGGCAGCTACTCGTCAAAAACATACTCCGTTAAATTCTTCTATTTCGCTTGATATGCCTATATATGAAGAAAATCCGGGCCATACTCTTATGGAAGTAACGACAGACACCGTTATTTCTGATCCCGTTGCGATATTGATTGATAAAGAATCTGCTGATGATTTGGAATTAAAATTATCTGAGGTTCTAAGTCCGTTAGAAAAGAAGGTTTTGGCTTTTTACTTAGAGGACCTTACCTATATAGAAATGTCTAATAAATTAAATACTCACGCCAAGTCTATAGATAATGCGTTGCAGAGAGTGAAGAGAAAATTGGAGAGTTTATTGGAACTTAGAAATAGCCAAGCAATAGAAGGTCACCTTCGATAGATAAAAGAGTCGTCTTTTTTTAACGTCTTTTACAAATGGTACAGTTTATTTTACTGGTTGACCTTTTTTTAATAGAATCTATTATATCAGTTGCCAGGGTAGGACGTACGGGTGCGTGGGGCTTGATCCCGTGAACTAAACTGTCCGCCCCCTACTTGTAGAAACATGTTTGAGGCTGGTTGGGACGCAGATCTCGTATAACAAGCGAAGCTATGACACTACATGGAGGACTAGGGGTACTGGTTAATAAGTAGAGGAGGTAAAGATAATGAATCCAGTTGTTGGTCTGGATGTGGCAAAAGGAGAGAGTCAAGTTCAGGCATTCTTAGATCAATCTAAACCGTATGGGAAGAGCTTTTCAATGAAGCATATCAAAGAGGAGTTAGAGCATTTTTTAGAATTTCTAAAAGAAATTGAAGGTGTGCCTTTCGGGCGACCGAAAGCTCAAGTAACGGAAGAGTTTAAAGAAGTCTATGATTTATGGAAAGCAGGAGAGATGACAGCTGTTAAAGCCATGTCGGAATTAGGGGTTAAAAAGACGTCTTTTTATAAACTAGTTAAAGAGTATGAAAATGACTTTAAAAAGATTATTTTATAATAGAAGAAAATCGTCAAAAAATTAGCCGGCCATCCCTAGATATTTCGCTTCATGGTGGATGATACCCATCCTGGGTGAATGAAGCATATACACTTTCAGCCCTCCTTTTAGAATTCGCATGAACATCAAAATAATTAACAACAAAAATCAAAAAGTGTCAAACAACGAAATCTCCAATTTAATGGAGAAGCAAAATAAAGAAGAACCGAGAAATACAACATTGGCGGATGCTTTGGAAAACTGAATTCGATAAATAAATGGAACTATTTGCATTCCTCTTTCCATGGAAATTGTCACACAGATTATGTACGCCGAATAAGCGCGTGATGTTCGAGAAAATGGAATAGAAATAAACAAGAGTTGCAGCTTGTTTTACCGAAGCAGCAACTCTTTGTTTATAAGATGGGATATAGGAAATCCCATACATTTTAACTCATTATTTTAATGGTTGTCCTTCAAATGCGTTAACATTTAAAGGTGAAGAGAGGAATTCTTTAGCTTTACCAACAAACGAGGTGAAGTGCTCACTTGAATTATGGCTTTCAACCGCTAGATGATCTTGCCAAACTTCAACCATTGTAAATTCATTGTCTTTTTCTGTAGCTTTGTGAAGAGTGTAAGAAACATTTCCACTTTCCGCTCTTGAAGCTACGATTAGCGGTTGAATCTCCTCTAGAAATGCATCTTGTTTTGCTGGATTAATATTGAATACGGCATGAATGATAATCATTAAACGTCATCCTCTCTTTTGATAAGCATTAATAAACTTAATATATAATTATAGTAAAAATAACATACTCGGTTGAAATTTAATGAATGGATTCTTTATTACATTACTTCCATTGTGCGACTTTATCAATTGGAAGACGAACTGATTGATGGCCATTATCTGCTGCTTTACCGATTGAAATTAGCATAACTGGTACGTATCGATCTTTATCTAATCCAAAAGCTTCTGCGATTTGGTCTTTTTCATAGCCACCGATTGGATTTGTATCATAGCCATAAGCACGAGCCGCAAGCATTAGTTGCATGGATACAAGACCACCATCAACTAGAACGACCTCTTTCATTTCTTCACTAGTGATTTTTTCGAAATATCCAGCAAATGAGGCTAATATGTTTTCTTTTACTTCTAAAGGCATAAGCCCTAAATCTACAGCTTTACCGTAGATTTCTTCGCCGTTATCAAAATTGTTCATATCACCAAATACGGCAATTACTGCGGAAGATGTTTCGACTTGATTTTGATTAAAGCGAGCAAGAGGTGCAAGTGTTGCTTTTCCCTCAGGACTATCAATTACAAGGAAGCGCCATGGTTGCATATTAACTGAAGAAGGAGCAAGTGTCGCTAAGGTAAGTATTTCCTCCATTTCTTCCCTACTGATTTTTACGGATTTGTCGTAATTTTTTATGGAGCGGCGTCCAGTGACAATTTCTTTGAAATCATTTGTTAATTGTGCTGTAGTAGTCATAGTTGTTAGTCTCCTCTTTTTAACTTTAGTAGTTTAATTTATAGTTATTCTCATTTCAAATTGTAACGAATCAAGTGTTAGACTTGGCTTATATTTTTTTGAATGCGTGTCAGCATATCTGTTAACTCTTGACGTTCTTCTTCTTTAAAATCTTTAAGCATCAAAGTGACAAAACGAGCCTTTTCAGCTTGGTAGAGAATAATTTGTTTGCGACCATGATCTGAAAGACAGACAAGAGTAAATCGATTATCCTCCGGATCTTTGCGTCTTAAAATCATCCCAGTCGCTTCAAGTTGTTTTAAATGCCGGGTAATCGCTGCACCGTCAATGTTAACCTCTTTTTGAAGTGCTGTTTGACTAATTTCATCAACTTGATAAAGCTGATATAAGATATCATGTCTTGATTGACTAATGCCGGTACAACTTTCAAATTTTGAACTTATCTGTTTGTTAAGGCAGTTCATTATATATAAAATAAAAGATTCATTAGAACATGAATTCGTCAAGAAACACCCTCTTTTCATACGTTAGACAAAATAATTGATAGCTCAATAGTTGATGTGTCAATTAATATACTATACCCTAAATAATAAAGCAAGTATTTTAGTACTGCAACTTTTGCTTAAATATGATCTAGACCAAAATGTTGCTCTATCTCCTTTTTGATTAGGCAATCTTTTCAAGAAAGCTCAGTAAACCTTTGGAGCTTTTAGCCAAGGTATAAGTATAATAAAACTGCCCTTAAATAAAGTGGAAAAGTTCATCTGATAGTCGTAGACCAAGACTATTCTTCGATTTATGTGCCATAATACAGAAAGTGAAGGAGCGAATGCTCCATCCTTTTCTGTATGCTACTTCAATCAATTAAATTTCATTGAGTATGATGCCTGTAAATGATATTCAAGTTCTTTGTAAGTTATGGTGTGGAGATTTAAATCTAATGGTGTAAGTGCACTGAATGGGCTCCTATCATCAATAAATCCAGCTAGACATAAAACAGAAGGGTTAAGTTTAGAACCATACTTTTCACATCTCATCATACATAAGGGAACACATGGGGATAAAGTATTCGTACCAATAGAATTAAAGAGAATTTGGAATCGTTTATAGCAATGAAAAAAAGCAACCGTTTGGATATAAAACGGTTGCTTTTTTATAAACTGTGGTCTAGGAGTATTATAATAGTCCTTTCGGGATTCCTTCGCAGGATGCAATAATGAAGATGAATTGAATTTACAGGTCCAAGTACGGAAGTTCAACATTTGTGGTTTGCTATGTTTACTATGCTCAATATAAGGTTACAGAAAAGTGAGCTCATTTTAGTTTACATAATACTGATTATTAACAGTCAGTCCAGTTTCTTTCCTTCCTTGAAGTGGAAAACAAAGGGGATATATGTTATGTTTGGGTCTATAGTATATTTATAAAATTGAGGTGTCTAAATGAATAAAACTGAATTAGTGAAAGCTGTATCAACACAAGCTGAACTGACACAAAAAGATGCTGCAAAAGCAGTTGATGCGTTATTTAAAACGATTTCTAACACCCTTGCTAAGGAAGAAAAAATCCAATTAATTGGATTTGGTACGTTTGAAGTACGTGAACGTGCAGCAAGAACTGGCCGAAACCCACAAACTGGTGAAGAAATAAGCATTGCTGCTTCTAAAGTTCCAGCTTTTAAACCAGGTAAGGAATTAAAAGAAGCCGTTAAATAAATATATATATTTATAATAGTGTGAAAATACTCTGGAGATGAGTCTCCAGAGTATTTTCTATTTAAACGTTGGTTATTGAGATAGTAGAAAGCTAGGGCAGCATACCGACAATCTACACCAGTAACTTGATGGATAGACTTACACCCTGCAATGGGAAAAGAGTTTTTAGGCGTGTGGATTTGAAATAAAGTCGAAGATTTTACAGCAGAAAATTGAGGTGGGAAAATAGCGAGAGGACTAAAACATCAAATGCTATTGCAAGATTTTATAAAGCTAAAAGTAACGGAACAAATTAGGATATATATTTAGAGGTTTCTTTATCGATGTTAAAGCAATATCCTACCTCAGAGGCGATATTAACAGCCGGAGAAAGTAAACTAGCAGAGAGAGTTATGGAGTTCTGTCCTAGCCGATCTGGTCACTGGGCGTGGGGGAAAGCCAAAAACTAATGGAATCAGCATCTAGAAAATCCATTCCAAAAAAACGTGTATGAAAGTCACGTAATCATTCTTTGTATGTATATGGAGTTGCTTTTTCATTATCAGGGAAACCTTTCTGATTTAGAAGATCGAATAGTGGCCCTGGCAAATGAACTGGAAGAATATAAGATCATCCAATCGATTCCCGGTATCGGAGAAAAAATCGCAGACACGATTATCTCTGAAATTGGTGAAACCGATCGGTTTAATCATCCGAAAAAACTGGTTGCCTTCGCTGGAGTAGATCCAAGTGTTCACTCATTGGGTAAGTTTACCGCAACCATTAAAAAAGAGGTTCGAGCAGACTACGTCATTCTCTGTATCTTGCCGTACTATGCGGCATAAGAAGTTCAAGGAACAAAAAGCTTAAAGCATTCTATGATAAGAAAAAAACAGAAGGAAAACCTGCCAAAGTGTCAATCGTTGCCTGTATGAATAAGTTGCTTCATTGGATTTACGCTCTATTAAAGAGAAAAGAAAACATTCCTAGATTTAGCCTAATTAACGGTTTTGTGAAACGGAGGAAAATCCTTTCAAAAGGGTTTTGGAGGGTTATTTGGCATGGTCAAAAATAGTATATCATAAGGGAAATGGAAATTTTAGAGAAAGATATTGACATCATATTAGCTGGTTTAGTTGAGATTCGGAGCTGCCATTTGTTGGCTTTTTTACTTAATGAACTAAATGGGCAGGTTAATGGAGTAACAAAACAGGATATTGGGAAAATTATGGAAGGTTTAATTTATGAAAAAGGAGGAAGTATTTGGTACACCCAAAAACAGCAGAGCAAGCTTATATAGCTATTCAGGAGTATATAGACTTCTACAATACCGATCGCTTCCAAGAAAGATTTAACGGCCTTTCCCCGATTGAATACCAGGAAAAGGCCGCAGCTTGAACTACTCTTTTTTTTTTATTGTCTACTTGACAGGGTTGTGTGCAGACGTTTTCTTTTTTATTTAACAAACCATTCTACTGATAGGAAGATATTAAATTTATCCCTTTTTTAATAATGAATTGGAATTCTGTAATTCACTTAATCCTTGTCTGTAATTCCTCTTATGAGTAACTTGTTAAACACTCCAGCCGAAGGTAGAACAAATTGTGCAAGTTTATTTTTCTTTTGGATAGAAATATTTAGAAAATGACTATTTTCTTTTGTAAAATCCTTATTCTAAATTTATGCCGTTATGATAAATGATTCGATATAAAAATGAATTTTTTTCAATTTCAATCACTGTCTAAGGGTCAATCGTCAGTCACTTCTTAGATTAAGGAGTGTTTTTTTTCTGTTAAATAGCTTCAAGGTCGAGTATGAACAGAAATAACCTCAACCCCAAGGTCTTCCAATGATTTTTTAAAGGAAGGGTGGAGTCGATCATCCACAATAAATTTGTCAATTTCATGCAAGTCTGCAACCTTTGCAAAAGAGACCTTTCCCATTTTGCTAGAGTCGCTTAATAGGAAAACTTGCTGTGCATTCTGGATCATCAATTTTTTTATCCTAGCTTCAATTAAATTTGGTGTTGTCAAACCTTCAGTTAAATGAACACCATTTATTGCCACAAAAGCTTTGTCCACACGGATCATTTCCAAGTTGTTTTCAGCAAATGATCCTACCGATGCAAGCGTTTCATTTCGCAGGCTTCCGCCTAAAAACAATATTTCTATACCTGCAGTGGGTTTGAAATTTCTCATAATCAGTATGGAATTGGTGACTATTGTTAACTGGGAAAACTGTTGAAGATCTTCGAGGATTGGCAGAGTAGTTGTTCCAGCATCTAAAAGAATTGTATCTCCATCGTCTATAAATTCAACAGCTTTTTTTGCAATGGCTTTTTTTTCTTGTACATATTCAACTTCTTTATCCATAATCTTTGGTTCAAAATTAACAGCTTGTAAAGAAACAGCTCCCCCATGAGTTCTTTGAATCTGGTTAGTTGTTTGAAGTTCTTTCAAATCTCTTCGAATCGTTGATTGCGATACTTTTAGAAAATCACTTAAATCTTGGACTGAGGCTCTAGAATAGTTAGTAATAAAATCAATAATTTTTAATTTTCTCTCTTCACTGTACAAAAAAATCTACCTCCATCACAGTGTACATCGTAATTGTACACGATTAAGCAGAGCAATACATTATTTTTAAAAGAATTCTAAATTTTTAGAAAACATTGACAATTACTTAAGATTCTCATAAAATGGTCATATATAATCATAGTTGGTCAAAAAAAATCATAAATGATCAATTATGAAAGCGATTCCAAATGTATAGTGGGGAGGTGATACATTTTTTAACTAAGAATCTAACTCAATAACAGGCGAAATTCAAAAAACAGGAGGATTTTATGAAAACTTATCTAAAATCGTCATTTATTCTGATTATCATGTTGTTTCTGGTTGTTTTGACTGCTTGTAGCGTAATTGATACAGGATCAGATTCACAATCAAACAGTGCGAGAAGTGTTGAAAAAAATAAAAGTGACCAAAAATTAAAAATAGGGTTAACACTAGGAACGCTCTCTAATCCTTTCTTTGTTTCTATGTCAAAAGGAGCGAAGGAAGCGACAAAAGAAATGGGGGCTGAGTTAATTACGGTGAGTGCAGACTATGATTTGGCGAAGCAAACTTCTCAAATTGAAGATTTCATTACAAAAGAAGTTGATTTAATTCTTTTAAATGCAGTCGATTCAAAAGGAATTGCTGCGGCAGTACAACAAGCCAAATCAGCGGGTATCCCGGTTATTGCAGTTGATGTAGCAGCAGAAGGCGGAGTGGACAGTGTCGTTACATCTGACAATTACCAAGCAGGCAAAATTGCAGGTGAGTATATGATCAAACAATTAAAAGGGAAAGGAAATATAGCAATAATTGAAGGACCACCGGTATCTGCAGTTACTGATCGTATAAATGGTTTTGAAGAAGCGATTAAGAAATCAGAGATTAAGGTGATTGCTAAACAAAATGGAGAAGGAAATAGAGAAAAAGCGTTATCTGCAACAGAAAATATCTTGCAAGCACATTCGAAAGGCTCTATTGATGCAATTTTTGCTATTAATGATCCTGAAGCACTTGGAGTAAAGATTGCTCAAGAACAAGCAGAACGTGAGAAGGAATTTTTTATAGTGGGTGTAGATGGTGCTCCAGAAGCAGTCGAAGCTTTAAAAGAGAAAAAAAGTTTTACAGCTACTTCTGCACAGCATCCAGATGAGATGATGAGAAAAGCATTGGAAATTGGGAAAAATGTGTTGGATGGAAAGAAAGTAGACAAGTTAGTCAAAGTTCCTGTTGAATTAGTTACTCAAGAGAATGTGAACAACTATAAAGGTTGGTAATGAGATGCTGAATAAGATCTTCCTTAGAAGATCTTATCTTTTTTAAGAAATTAAATCATTAAGGGGGACAATAATGTGAACAGTGTACAATTAATTGAGAATGATGTTGTTTCGGTATCTGACTCTCCCACTCCCATTCTCAAAATGAAAGGGACCAGTAAGACATTTTCAGGAGTTACTGTTTTAAAAAATATTAATCTTGAACTCTATAAGGGGGAAGTTCATGCATTAATGGGGGAGAATGGAGCAGGGAAATCTACACTTATTAAAATATTATCAGGTATCTATCAGCCTGATGCAAATGGTGGCAGCATCATATATAAGAATAATTCTGTCACTTGGAGTGGTCCAGTGGAAGCGAAGAAACAAGGAATTAGTGTGATTCACCAAGAACTGAAGCTATCTCCAAATTTGACAATAAGTGAAAATATTTTAATGGGTACTAAATTTCCTGAAAATAAATTTGGCATGGTTAAATGGGATGATGTTTATCATAAAGCAAAAGAAATTTTACATTCAATGGGATCTGAATTAAATCCCAAAACGATAGTATCCACATTAAGTGTGGCACAGCAACAAGTTGTAGAAATTGCTCGTGCTCTTTCATATAAGGCAGACGTGTTAATTATGGATGAGCCGACCGCGTCGTTAACTGATAAAGAAATTGAAAAGTTATTTGAGATAATTGAGGATTTAAAAAAGAAAGGTGTTGCTATTGTTTATATCTCTCATCGAATGGATGAAATTTTTCGAATTTCAAACAGGTATACCGTTCTAAGAGATGGCGAGTGGATAAATAGTGGACCAATCAAGGAAACAAATCCTGAGCATCTTGTAAAGTTAATGGTCGGAAGGGAATTAAACTCCCTTTTTAAGAGGCACACAAAAGTAGCTACTTCTCGTGTCGATGACACGAAGCCCGCCCTCGAAATAAATGGAATATCTGATAAAAGGGTTGTGAAAAATGTTTCGTTTAAAATATATCCTGGAGAAATTGTAGGACTTGCTGGTCTCGTAGGGGCAGGTAGAACCGAATTAATTCGAACTATCTTTGGAGCTTCTCAAAAAACAGGTGGTGAAATTCTGGTTAATGGAGAAAAAGTGAATATTACCTCTCCGAATGATGCAATCCGACATGGAATTGCCCATGTGCCGGAAAGTCGAAAGGAGCAAGGATTGTTTCTGAACATGAGTGTCAAAGAAAATATTATTATGAATGAATTAAAAAAATTTCGCAAAGCTGGTAAATTGAACTGGAAAGAAATTGGTCAAAAAGCAGATTACCTTATAAAAGAATTAGGAGTAAAGGTTTCTTCGTCTGAACAGCTTGTTGCCAATTTAAGCGGTGGAAACCAGCAAAAGGTTGTCATCGCACGGTGGCTCTCGATTGGTCCAAAGGTGCTACTTCTCGATGAACCAACTAGAGGTGTGGACATTGGGGCAAAAACAGAGATTCATAAAATTGTATCAAAGTTAGCTGAAGCTGGATTGGCAGTGTTAGTAGTTTCCTCCGAGCTGCCTGAAATTTTGGGAATTAGTGATCGAATTCTGGTAATGCATGAAGGTAAATTACAAAGGCATTTAACAAGGCAAGAAGCAACACAAGAAAAAATTATGTTTTTTGCTACAGGGGGGCAATGAAAATGAAAGCGAATACAACGGTTGTGACCACTGATAAAGCCCGATATGGAAAGGAAGCTCTACAAATTTGGAATCGCTTAGGAATGCTCATTATTTTAGTATTATTATGTGTTGTGCTGGCTTTTACTGCACCAAATTTCCTGGAGATGTCGAACTTGTTAAATGTACTTAAACAAGTGTCCATAAATGGTGTACTGGCAGCTGGAATGACGCTTGTCATTTTAACAGGCGGAATTGATTTATCTGTAGGTGCCATTGTTGCTTTATCAGGTGTTGTTTCCGTAATGATTTCCCAAGCGGGAGTACATCCGTTGGTGTCAATCTCTGCAGGACTTTTAGTGGGGGCTTTCTTTGGACTTGTAAATGGATTTTTTACAGCAAAAACTAAATTGCCAGCCTTTATTGTCACCCTTGGAAGTTTCACATATGTAAGAGGGCTTGCATACGTGATTAGCGGTGGCTACCCTATTGTTGTGGAGTCTGATTTGTTTAAATTTTTAGGAGCTGGTCGGCTGTTTTTAATCCCCACTCCTATCTATATCATGGTTATTGTGTATATTGGTATGTTCTTTGTCTTGAAATATACTATGTTTGGTCGTCATGTATACGCAATTGGTGGAAGTGAGGAAGCGGCACGTCTTACAGGTATTAAAGTAGAGCGTACTTTAATGAAAGTTTATTCGTTAAGCGGGCTATTAGCGGGTCTTGCGGGTGTTGTTCTGGCAGGTCGATTATTTTCTGGACAGCCAACAGCAGGTTTAGGGTATGAACTTGATGCTATTGCCGCAGTAATATTAGGCGGCACGAGTTTAACGGGTGGTGTTGGGAGAATACAAGGGACCATTATAGGAGTTTTAATAATGGGTGTAATAAGCAATGGACTAACGTTAATGGATGTTGGATATTACTGGCAACTCGTTGTTAAAGGCGGTGTGATCATTGCTGCTGTACTTATTGACCGATTAAGAAGCCAGTCTCAATCATTATAAAGTAAAACAAATTGCAAAGGTGTGAGGCCGTTGAAAAAAGCAATAGAAAAACTTTTAGCATGTGGTGTAATTTGTACTCTAGCATTAATCCTAGTTGTTCCGACATTTGCAGCCGATTCAAATTATTATAATGAAAGTAACCGAAATCAATTTCATTTTTCACCTGAAGCAAGTTGGATGAATGACCCGAATGGGATGGTCTATTATGATGGGGAATACCACCTTTTTTATCAAAACGATCCTTATAGTTCTAAATGGGGTCCTATGCATTGGGGACATGCGGTCAGTAAAGACTTAGTTCACTGGGAGCATTTGCCTGTTGCTCTGTATCCAGATGAAAATGGAATGATATTCTCAGGAAGCGCAGTGATTGATTATAACAATACTGCAGGATTTGGAAAAGAAGCAATGGTGGCGATTTTTACTCATGCTGATGGGTCAAAGCAAGTGCAAAGTCTTGCTTATAGCAATGATAAAGGAAGAACATGGAAAAAATATGAAGGGAACCCGGTTATGCCGAATCCTCCTATTTCAGATTGGCGGGATCCAAAGGTTTTTTGGCATGATCAATCAAAAAAGTGGGTGATGACGCTTGCAGCGAAAAACGATGTTATGATTTACACTTCACCCAATTTAAAGGACTGGAGCTACGGGAGTTCATTTGGTGTTGATCCTACATCGGTGCAAGCCACAAGCCTAGATAAGGATGGATCAGTGTTATCCAAACAAACAGGCAGTGACTTTGTTTATGAAGCGGATATAAGTGTACGAGAAAAAAATGGTCGAAAGGGTTCCGGGGAACTGGTCTTTCGTTCTGATTCTACCTTAAAAAATGCTTATCTTGCTGGATTGGATGCCAAATCCGGGAAAGTGACTTTAAGCAAATTGGTTGATGGAAAGAAAATCGTCCTTCAGGAAAAGAAAATTAAAGTGAGGGATGAAGACTCAACTAAGTTGAGAGTGGAAACTAAAAAGGATTTCATAAAACTTTCTATAGGAAACAACCCGGTTATAAAAATAACGGATAATTCGTATGAAAGTGGGAATTTTGGCTTATATAATAGAAATGCTGTTTCTGTTTTTAGGAATGTTTTCTTTAAAAATGCGACAAACTTTAAAACAAATATCCTTAGCTGGAAAGCTATAGATGGAAAATGGGAAAGTACGTTGGAAGGGAAGGTAGGGAATTCTAAAACAAACGGTAATTACGTATCTTCACAGGTTGGTGATCAATTTGGATATAGAGCGAACGTTATACTAAATGGGAAAAGTGCGAGAGGTGGACTTCTTTTCAGAGCTGACAAAAACGGTGAAAATGGATACATTGCCCAATTGGATGCTGGGAAGGGTAAGGTTAGTCTTTTAAAAATTGAAAACGATAGACCTACTATCTTAGCTGAAAAATCCATAAGTATTGATTCAAATCAAGTGTATGATGTTTCTGTTTATACTAATGGCAGCAAGATAAAGGTATTGATAGATAATAAAGAAATCATAGAACAGGTTGATACAACGTATGAGAGCGGGCATTTTGGTTTAACTGTCAGTAATTCAAATGTAACCTTTCAAGACGTGAATAAAGAAAATTACATTGTGGCAAAGGAACAAAATATTGCTAATCCTGATTTCGAGTCAGGAAGTCTAGAGGGATGGAACGTACTTGACGGTGATGCTTTTGGGGCAGCAAATGTTACAAAAGCTACTTCTTATTGGGGTGGTTCATTCGGACAACAGAATAAATATCATTTATGGGGATATACAGCAGAAAAAGGTGATGATGCAACCGGTTCGATTCGATCTTCCTATTTTACACTGGGGGGAAGCGGCGAAATTAATTTCTTGATTGGTGGGGGATATGATAAAAACCTTTATGTAGCGCTCGTCCGCGCCTCTGATAATAAGGAATTAATTCGTGCAGAAAACACCAAGTGGGCGGAGGATGAAAAGTATCGCCGTGTGACATGGGATGCTTCAAAATATATTGGAGAGACCGTCTATATGAAAGTGGTGGACAATAAAACTGGAGGTTGGGGACACATTAATGTGGACGATTTTCATGTATACAATCAGGGGTCACTGCCTATTGTTGTTGACAATGATCCAACTAAGACTGATACACCATTCGTAGGTAAGCAAAAGGGCTTGATTAAAGAATGGGACTTTATAAATGGTGAATGGACAGAAGGGACACAAGGATCTTATAGCGGAGTGTGGGAATGTCCAGAATTAATTCAGGTGCCGGTTGAAGGGAATCCGAATAAGAAAAAGTGGGTGTTGTCTGTAAGTATAAATGATGGAGCAGCAGCCGGGGGTTCAGGAATGCAATACTTTGTGGGTGACTTTGATGGAAAAAAATTCACGAATAATAATTCGTCAGACAAGGTTCTATGGACGGATTATGGGGCAGACTTTTATGCAGGTGTGACATGGAGTAATACTGGGAATGAAGGCAACCCATTATGGTTGGGATGGATGAGTAACTGGCAATATGCGAACGACACCCCAACTTCCCCATGGAGAAGCTCAACCACTGTTCCACGTGAATTATCGTTAGTGCAGACAAAGAAGGGGTTACAATTGAAACAAACACCTGTACAACAATTATTAACCTTACGAGATAAAGGTCTTAAGTTAAGCAACCAATCTATTATCCCTGGTGAAAATCTATTGAAAAATATTAAGGGAGATACGTTAGAAATCGAAGCGGAATTTTCAGCAAATAAAGCAAGTGAAGTTGGATTTAAAGTAAGAAATGGTAATGGACAATATACGACCATTGGATACAACCCTAGCAATGAAACAGTGTTTATTGACCGAACCCATTCAGGATATGATTTTGGTCCAAATGTTAAAAAAATACATGAAGCCCCCGTACAAAATACAAATGGAAAAGTGAAATTGAAAGTTCTTCTAGATCGTTCGTCCATCGAAGTGTTTGTTAATGAAGGGAAACAAGTGATAACTGATCAAATTTTCTCATCACCAGAGAATCAGGGTGTCGAACTTTATAGTCTTGGCGGTACTGCTCATTTACACTCTCTTGATATGTATACATTAAAAAGTATATGGGGAAGCAGTCCGATTGTTTCCAATCTATCTGGATGGACTACAATCAATGGTGAATGGGGAGACACTAGGGAAGGGAAACAAGGCCGCAGCGATGCTGACAGCTTTATAGTTGCCTCTCAAACCGCAAGTGATTTCACATACAAAACCGAGGTGAAGGTATTAAACGAGGGAGCTGGAGCTCTTTTATTCCGAGCAGATGAAAAAGCCGAAAATGGTTATATAGCTACAGTGGATGTACGTAATGATATATTGAAATTGTTTAAAATTGTAGATGGGAAGATTGAAGTTCTACAGGAAGAACATATGGTACTTAATCCTAATCAAACATACAAATTAAAAGTTACAGCAAAAGGCAGTATCATCCAAACTTATTTGGATGATAATCTGATCCTAGAAAAGTCTGATACGACTTTTAACAATGGGCGTGTAGGGTTAAATGTATGGAATTCAACTACTGTCTTTAATCATCTTTCTTTAGAGACACAAAATAAAAAATGATAAGTAAGGGCTGTTGGCATAGCCAGCAGCTCTTTTATCATGGAATATAAGCATTAGTACCGTTGATATAAGTACACGTTCACTAAGGGCGGCGTTTTACCCTGTAACATCCATTTTTAAGTACAAACTAGTTTCAATAACTTACATTGACTTTTACGAACGTTTTGAATGCTTCATTGTTATTCTTTAAAAAATAAGATTTCGGCAACCAACTGAAGTCATTAATAATAATGTAAAGAAGGCCCCCTCAGCCATCCCGAAAATCTTAAACAGAAGTCGTCGCATCTTCTCCAAAACCGGCACGCATCGGGTAAGTTTACGGCAACCATTAATCGTATGACAAAAAGAGGTTCGAGCAGACTACGTCATTCTCTGTATCTTGCCGTACTATGCGGCATAAGAAGTTCAAGGAACATAAAGCTTAAAGAATTCTATGATAAGAAAAAATCAGAAGGAAGACCGGCCAAAGTGTCAATCGTTGCCTGTATGAATAAGTTCTTCATTGGATTTACGCTCTATTAAAGAGAAAAGAAACGTTCCTAGATTTAGCCTAATTAACGGTTTTGTGAAACAGAGAAAAATCCTTCCAAAAGGGTTTTGGAGGGGTATTTGGCGTGGCCAAAAATAGTATATCATAAGGGAAATGAAAATTTTAGAGAAAGATATTGACATCCTATTAGCTGGTTTAGTTCAAGAAGGAGTATAAAAAAAGCCTGTATCAATGATTACTCGGTAATCTAAGATACAGGCTTTATATTTAGGCAACTAATTGTTCTTATATATATTTAAAGAATATAGGCTTTTCAACTGGATAATTGGAAAGTAACAACCAGAAGTATCACCAGCCTACCGGGATGTAGGCTTTATTTGTACTTTGTAATTCTAACACAACTACACAATTGTACAATTACACAAATTCATATTTTCTTCTTAATATTATAGATAGTCATTCTTGTTACCTGTTTTTTCAATTATATTTTTCACTTACTCATTTTCATTGAGCAAACGGATTATTTCATTGGAACTACTTGTTTAATTATTTGAATAATCTGAAAACTTTTGGTATAATAGAAAAAAGGTTAAGGAGTTGGTTTCCTATGGAAAAGAATTTGGCTAATACACCACCACAACCTGAAATAAACGTCAAGGATTCTGAATTTGCTGAAATGGTGATAAACAAAGCCCTTCTTGATTTCCGAAAAGAGCAAATCCGAAAAGAGATTGACCAGTCATTACAGGATCAAAACAAAGAAGAATTCCTACGATTAACAGAGGAATTGAAAAACATTTCTTGAAATGTTGTTTATAAAATGAACTTAACATATTTGTAACTTTAAGAAGTACGCCAAACGCCAATCCCATATCTATAAGGGATTGGCGTTTGAGTGTTAATTGGATATGCACGTGTGTCGACGGGATTACAAAATTTACATTTACAGATGGACTTACGCAATATGGCTGTTCCAAAATTTTTCATGATAAAATGAGTGGGGCAAAAAGACAGCGTTCTGGTTTAGAGGAAGCACTTCAGTATGCACGTGAAGGCGATACGATTGTAGTTTGGCGATAGGATCGATTAGGATGCAATATGCAAGATTTAATTCAAATTGTGAATAACTTAAATGAACGTGGTGTGGGCTTCCACAGTCTACAAGAAAATTTAACAATGGAAAAAAGCAATGCCACTGGCCAATTGATGTTTCATTTGTTTGCGGAATTTGAACGTAATTTAATTGAGGAACGTTCGGCTGCCGGACGAGCTGCAGCTAGAGCACGTGGTCGTCTTGGTGGACGTCCTGAAAAATTTGGACCGAAAGATATTGAAATGATGAAGTCCCTAATTGAAAATGGTACACCGATTAAAGAAGTCGCAGAAAAATGGGGCGTATCTCGAACAACGATTTATCGATATTTAGAAAAGCAGTAATAATGAAGAAACCCTGCTAATCTTCTCTTATGAAGGTAGCTGGGTTTTAAAGTTGCATGTGCAAAATGGCACTTAAAATAAGTGCAAATTATCGCCTAAAGTGACATCCTTTCAATCTACTTATCTCACTAATAGTTCCTTTTCCTCCATCACTTTTTTCTCTTATTATCTTGTACCGGATAAGTCAATCCGGACTTCTGTTCATAGAAAAAGCCGACTGTTGAAAGTCAGCTTTTTCCTAAATGTGGCCGTTGATAAATAATTAAAAAATTACCGCTAAAATAAAAAAAACGATCATCAACAATTGAATTAATACTTTGGCTAAACTGCCGCCTAAAAAACCGATTATAGTAGCAAACCCAACTTTAGTAGCCTTCCTTATATCTTTTTGAATGATTAATTCCGAAACGAGGACTGCTAAAAATGGTACGAGAATTATTCCAAAAGGAGGGAAGACAAATGACCCAACAATCGTGGCAATAGCTGCTATTGTCTCGGATTTTTTTGACCCCCCATACTTTTTAACGAAATAACTATTTGCGATAATGTCGGCGGCGATTAATACACCGCTCAACACAACCATACTGATCCAGAACCATAAGGATAACTCATCAGAATCAATGAGGAATTGATAAACTGCAAATCCTCCCCAAATGGCAACAACCGAGGGAATAATAGGATAGACAATTCCTACAAAACTTAAAGCAAATAAGACGATCGTTAATCCCCACCATAAAATATCCAATAAAACTCCACCTTTTCATACTTACGTATCATATATCTACTAAATTATATTTCTATTTAGGGACAAAAACCATTTATTCTTTTTTTGTATATAAAAAGAAGCAGACTTAATACTTCAACTTCAACCTTTTTTAAACAAAAGCACTTACCAGTTTTAATGAAACAAAATTGACAGGGAAGGGGTTGTGGGTTCGAATCCCTCACAGGTCATCAACTAACAAAGGCTCAAATCCTTGATATAACAAGGATTTGGGTCTTTTTTTGTTTTTAAAGATATAGTTCATTATGTATTATTTACTCAATTGGTGGCGGATAGAGAAGGATTAAAACGTATTACAGGACAATTATTTGTAATAATTAATATTTCAAGGAACTGTAGGTAAAGCCTTTTGCTTATTCAGCTCACGATGGATGTTAAAAATAAGACCGTATTTTTGGCTTTTCTAAGGTACATAATGATATTCTTCGGTAAAATCCACTTTACTATAATGTGTTGGATTACCTTTACTACCAAATACCATGCACGGGAATACTTCTTGGAAGCTCTGAACATGACGCATGAAGACTATGCAAAATATTGGCAAACGATGAAAGACTTCAGAGATAAATTTTCAGCTCACAGAGAGAGTGGTTACAACGAACCTGTCCCCTACTTTGATATTACGCATAATGTAGCACTTCATTACGTTTCTTGGTTTGAAAAGTATAATACAATGCCTTCACTTGAAATGATGGTAGAACAATATCAAGAAGAATTAAAACCAATGATAGTAAGCTTTAAAGCGAAATAAATAGAAGGAGGAAAGTATGGAAGAGTAATTAAAAGCAAATTCCTTTCCTATTAGGGGTTCTATTAGGGGATTAATCACACCTCTCGTAGGACTTACCCTCCACTTCAGTATATATAGTAAATATTTCCTTTGTTTTTAACTGTGTGATTTTAATATCTCAACAGTTTATTATATTGATAATGGAAGAATAACTTAATCTACAACTATAATGAAGTAAGTCTTTAAAAGGGAAGTGATAGTTAAATGCTTTATATAAGCGATATCGAAAAGATAATTAATAACACATTAAATGAGCACAATTTGGATATTATTTATGAATTTGACAATAATCTAAGTGCACCTATGAGTTATAACGTATCGACCAATACTATAAAATTCAATTACCTTCAAGTTAACGGTTATAAAGGGAAAATTAGAATTAAAGAGACAGAGGAAGACTTTGTTAAAATTATTCTTTATCGTATGATTGGTTATTATTTAGATTTTAAGAAAAACAAACATGATTTAAGGATTTTAATGTATGGTCACGAAGAAGAAAAAGAAAAGCTAAAATCTGAAATAGAAACTAATGCTTGGGATTATGGGAGAACATTAATACCTGAACAACTATTGGAGTCATATGATAAAGTTCGTGATTTAGATAAAATGCTAATAAATTAATGTACTCTAAGAAAATGGAGACCCGACTTTAAACTAAAACAAGAAAAAGAAGCCTCCTTGGAGAATCTCTCTGGAGCTGACTTTTGAGTTTGACTTGCCAAATGTAAAGAAATATCAATTTACTACTATACCAACAAAAATAAAGCAACAAATTTATATATTAAATCCGTGCTAATACTTATGCGAATTCTCTTGTTGTACTCGAAAACTGAACCCGTTAAACACAAGCGGTCTCTTTTATGTGTACACAATCAATATTAATGATTTACAATGCTTAAACAACAATAAATCGTATAAGTTAAAAGGGGACCATCATAATAGGTCCCCTTAGTAATAAATTAAGGCAAAAACGTTTTGTATTGTTCCATTAAATCACCAGCATATAAGCTTGTTAACATTAAGAAAATTGCGAGTCCAATATATAATGAGAACCAGATGATTTTTGTTTTTAGACTCGATGAGTAATAGGATTGTTCTTTATCCCTGATTTCTGTTTGTTCTTGCACTTCTTTAAAGAAAGTTGCAACCGTTCGTTCATACGTGCCTATATTTTCAAAATCGGTCGGTCCGTACTGATATTCATTCGAATTAGCAGCATCAACTAATGACTTATATATATTTTCTTTTAACTCGTTCACTTGTCTTACTTTTAGCTTATTATCTTCTAGGAGTGGGATATGCCAAGTCTTCGTTTTGTTTAGCTTCTGACTTAGTTGATTTAATTCCACATTCCAAATATTAAACAGGCGAATTTTTTCTTCTTCTGTCGCACCAGCATATTCCTCTAGCTGCTCTAAACCAAATTGATTGAATTCGATTACGCTATCTCTTTGATTTCTAGTTATTTCGCTGCGGAATTCTTTCCACCACTTTGTAATACCTAATAACAAGAAAAGAATTAAAAATGGATTTGGATGGAAGAACATATATACGACCATTCCGATAATCCCTAATACCCAAATCTTAGTAGAGATGACTCCTACTATACGTCCTCCATCTAGAGGATGTACAGGCATTAGATTAAATAGATTAATCATTGCCCCCAGTGTAATAACCAATAGCCAAAACGGATTTTCGGTCATAATAAATAGGGGAATGGCTGGTAGAAAAGCTAATGTACCTAATAAAGGACCTCCAAAGGCAAGATAAGCTTCTTGATTTGCGTTCTTTGGTTCTTCTTTGAGGGAAATTAAAGCTCCAACAAACGGTATGAAAATGGCATTGGATGTTTTAATGCCTTTTCTCTTAGCAGCAAGTAAATGACCCATTTCATGGATGTAAATTAAATAGATAAGAGCTACAGCGAATTTCCAACCGTAAACCAGTGCATACGCTCCTAATGAGATAAAAATAGAAATCAACGAACCTACTTTTGCTATTTTTAATAATGCAAACAACCATTTCATTTTCCCAAGAAAAAATAAACCGATTGCCCCAAGACTTAACCAACCTTTATTCGATTTAGTTTGTTTCAAATATGTACCTCCTAGAGATAATGGGAATTCAGATAATCCTAGTTATTCAACTAAGTATTTCTATCTGATGTCCTGATTGATTTTACTTCAACTTGCTAATATCCCTTATTATATCGTAATCGTTGAAATTCTTGCGTAACCTATCATCATTGAAAACAACCGCTTTTTTTCGTAATGTAGCACTTGCAGCGGTGTGCGAATATTTATCAGGATGATATATTAATCAAAAATTATCTCCCGAGCACCCCATGTGTTGCCACATACACTCTGGACATGTAGAAGTCGTGACGGATTTGGAATTGAAGATGTCTAATTAAGATGTCTAATTAAAAAACGCTCTTGTTAGTTAAAATAAACATTTGCCAGTCCGACCCTGATTTCGTTAAAAAATACTTTTGCGATTTCGGGGTCTTTATCCTTTTAACCCCTTGTCAATCCAGTTTTCTTCCAATTTGCTTTTCAGTCTTTTTAGCAAACCTTTATTTTAACTCGAACAGTGGAATGCTGGTTGATGGGGTGGATTTCAGCAGGAGATATTTTGGTTGTGGTACAGAGTTTGTGAAGTTATAATAAATATTTCCGATACAAACCCCGATTTCGTGAAAATAAACATTTTTGATCAGTTTGATAAAAAGTGTTTAAGCATGGTATAAGTGTAAAAGAAGCAGGTACATTTTGCTTTTTTAATTTTGGGATAAGGGGTTGGCCTGGTATCCCATTTTGAGAGGATTTGAATTTGAATATGATAGATAATTTTTGGCGTGATTTACCACGACCTTTTTTTATACTGGCACCAATGGAAGAAGTGACGGATGTTGTTTTTCGCCATGTGGTGAGTGAAGCAGCCAGACCTGACGTGTTTTTTACAGAGTTTACAAACACGGAGAGCTATTGTCACCCAGAGGGCATCCATAGTGTGCGTGGGCGTTTGACTTTTACAGAGGATGAACAACCAATTGTAGCCCATATATGGGGGGATAAGCCTGAATACTTTCGGCAAATGAGTATTGGTATGGCGAAACTAGGCTATCGGGGTGTGGATATCAATATGGGCTGTCCTGTACCTAATGTGGCACAGAATGGGAAGGGAAGTGGCCTTATCCGTCGTCCAGAAGTTGCGGCAGAAATAATACAAGCAGCAAAAGCAGGAGGATTGCCCGTAAGTGTAAAGACAAGGATTGGTTACACGGATGTAGACGAATGGCACGACTGGCTAACACACATATTGAAACAAGACATTGTTAATCTTTCCATTCATCTGCGTACAAGAAAGGAAATGAGCAAAGTAGATGCTCATTGGGAACTAATCCCGGAGATTAAGAAACTTCGTGACCAGGTGGCACCAGATACACTCTTGACGATCAATGGGGATATTCCTGACCGTCAAACTGGCTTAAAACTCGCTCATCAATACGGTATTGATGGGATTATGATTGGGCGTGGTGTTTTCAATAATCCATTTGCCTTTGAAAAGCAGCCGAAAGATCATAGTAGTAAGGAATTGCTTGATCTCTTAAGGTTGCATCTGGATCTCCATGATAAATATTCAAAATTAGGGCTACGTCCGTTCAAGGCTCTTCATCGCTTTTTTAAGATATATGTCCGTGGGTTTCGAGGGGCAAGTGAATTAAGAAATCAATTAATGAGCACAGAGTCAACAGATGAAGTGCGTGCATTGCTCGATAACTTTGGGTCAAAGAATCTTGATGGAATGGGTGAACAGTAGAAGTGTCCCAATTCAAGGTAAAAGTGAAGTAGGACGTTAAACTGGTGTGACCCCAAAAAGTTAGAGTTTATACAAAGCAGTTAATTGGCTGGTGTGAAGGCGGTATTCAACCGGACTCATTCCCGCCAATTTTTGCTTTATATGTTTGTTATTATAGTAATCTATATTAGGTTGGACTGTAATTGACAACACAAGGGGTGTTGGTGATTCTTGATCGAGTAGCTGTAAAAGATTTTTTATTTCTTCATGCTCAATATCCCCTATTGATACTTCAATTTTTTCTTCACTAAAAATTTCTTTAGGAATTAAAAATAGTAACAAGAGCAATTGGTCATAAGCATCAAAGAACCAATTTTACCTTTTGCGTATTCATTCGTACGATCCCAAAGCTTCTCCATTAATTTATTTAAAACCTCCATAGGTAGTAACCCCAAACATTATCAGATGCAACATCTATTTAGGCTATTTTACTTAAGAGCGGTTTAATTTCATCTTCTTCTTCATTGTCTTTCAAATGGGATATTAGAGAGTGACATGTGAAGAATATGTATTTTTCTGTTAATGATATCAGCCATCGAGTTTTTCTTTCAAGAGTTGTTAGTTCAATTGGTCAAAAGTCCTTAGTAGTCTCTTTTGGAAAGGATCCTGCGGTTATTTCCTTGCAAAAAAGTATACAAGGACTTTTATAATTTACATAAAAGAAATAGCACCACTAATTATAGCTAATACGGTTAAGATTAACGATGTCAAGATGGCCCATTTGTATGCGAATTTCTGATATTCGCCAAGGTCTTTATCAACCATACCAACTAATAGAATGGTTGATGCAACAAGTGGACTCATTAAATGAGCGGGTTGTCCCAATATAGAAGCCCGAGCAATTTCTAACGGACTAATACCATAGGCTGAAGCTGCTTCTGCAAGAATAGGGAGAACTCCAAAATAATAGGCATCATTCGATAAAACGAAAGTGAATGGCATACTCGTAATGCCAACAATGACAGGGAAAAACTGTCCTAATGAAGCAGGTATTATCGCAACCAGTCCATTAGCAATAGCATCGACCATTTTTGTACCGGAAAAGATTCCTGCAAATACTCCAGCCGCAAAGACTAATAGAACAACAATTAGAGCATTTCCAGAATGTGCTAAGATACGTCTTTTTTGCATTTCCAGATTAGGGTAGTTAATCATTAAAGCAATAGCGAAACCGACCAAAAATAAAATAGGGGAAGGTACCAATCCCATAATAAGAATGACCATAATGCCTACCACAATTAATAAGTTAACCCACAAAAAACCTGGACGTTTTTAATGTTAATATGAGGAAATGCTTCAGTGGCTTCATTTTCTACAGTAGCAGCTATTTCATTTTTCAACTCTTCTATGTGTATTACACCCAGTCGTTTACGTTCTTTTTTCCCTAAAATAAATGCGACGAAAATAACCCAAATAGCACCACCGATCATGGTAGGAATAAGTGGAACAAAAAATTCAGATGCATCAAGTCCCAATACTGCTATTGCTCGGGTAGCAGGTCCACCCCAGGGGGTCATACCACTCATAACACTTAAAGCTAGCATGGCTACTGTGGCTAAAACCAATGGATTCATACCGATTCGTTTATAAAGTGGATACATAGCTGAAACAGTAATGATATACGTTGTTGTACCGTCTCCATCTAGGGCCACGAGTAGTGCAAGAATTGTGGTACCTATCGAAATTTTGACAGGATCTCCCTTGACAACTTCTAATAACTTTTTGATAAGTGGGTCAAATAAGCCCGTGTCTATCATAATACCAAAAAACAATATGGCGAATAATAATAGAGCTGCAGAAGGAGCGACTAGCTTAATGCCATCCATCATCATCGTGCCAATTTTACTTCCAAAACCACCAAATACTGCAAAAACGATCGGAACTAAAGTTAAAGCAACAATGGGTGATAAACGTTTGGACATAATTAAATAGGTAAAAACGGTAACCATGGAGATGCCTAAAATTGTAAGAAACATTATTAAATCCCCTCCTAAATTTTGAATGCGCTTTCAATTGATTTCTGGATGACTAAGAAATAATTTAGTGACTCTTCAGAAAAATTAACTGGTAGATTAATAAGTTTTACACTAGTCTTATGCGCTTTTCTTTATTAAAGGTAATACAGAGAGAACAATAAGTTAAATACATATTTTTTTTGTATTGGTATCAAAATAATTTATTCTTTAAAAAAGAATGGGGAGGAGAGCAAATAAAGCCATAGGATAAGTGATTCAATAACGAAATTTTTTTAATATTTAATGCTACTTTTAGTATCAAAAAAGAAGGTCATCATCTAAATATTGTGGATGATAACCTTCTTTTCTTTATAAATCAGACTTTTCAGTGTCCTTGAGCAAAGCTTCCTCCTTTTTTATTTAACATTTAGTTTTACATTACTGTTCTTGTCTTTTTTTCTTAAACTTAATTTTAATACCAATTTTAGTAATGGAGGCACTGCGGCATAAATAAAAGCCATCCGAAATAGTTGATAGCTGGTAACAGTGGATACATCAGCATTTACTTCTTGTGCGATGATTCCCATTTGATCCATTCCACCAGGGGCTAAACTTAAAAAACCCGTAATAGTCGATAAATCATAATACTGGGTCAGTAGAAAACTAAAAAACATTGTTGCGCAGATCAAAATTAGTCCGTTCATCAAAGCGAATAATAAGGTTTTTCTTTTGTTGTCAAGTTGTTCCGGTTTTAATAGTAAACCGATATGACCGCCAACCATAAATTGAGATATATCAAGAAGTGAAAGAGGAAGTGGTGGTCCCTGCAAACCAAAAAGGCCTATTGCAGCAGCAACGATTACTGGTCCTAAAAAGTAAGGAGCTGGTAATTTAAATATTTTACCTATTCTTGCTGCAAGAAAACAAATAAGCGCGAACAGAAAGATAAGAGGAAATAAATCACTCCACTCTGGAATAACGTTATCCATTATTTTAGATGAGTCATTAGTACTTTTCGCTGCAAAAATGGGACTGAAAATTAAAAGGGGAACTAAGAAAACAACCATTATCACTCTTGTAACATGGAAAAAGGTTACTGTAGTAATATCAATACCTTTCATTTCTTCTGCAAACACAACGATTTGTGACAAACCTCCAGGAATACTACTCGTTAAGGAGGTAGGATAGTCAATGCCGGAACATTTTGACATAACAAAAGCCGAACATGCACACACAAGGACAATTAAGGTTGTAAGGATCAACATTGAGGGAAGGTGACTAATCATATCAGACAGTGAGCTCTTGGTAAAGGAGATGCCTATTGAATAACCTACAATAATTAATCCAGTATTTCTCATCGAAACGGGCCAAATTAATTTAACGTTTTTGAAACGTGATGCAATTAATAGGGCTGTCATAGGACCTAGAAGCCAGGGGATTGGCAACCTGATAAGAGAGAAAAGGCCGCCTCCAATAAGAGCAGTTAGAAGTGCAGCTGAAAATTGGGTTGTCTTGCTTGCATTATTTAAATCCCACTTTTTCATATCAATTCTCTTCCTTTGTATTAGTTTTACTTCGTTTCGTCTTGTTTCTATTGCTTAGAATCATTAAGAAAATCAATAAATGCTTTTACTTGTGCCAAATCCATAGTCACATCCCGATAAAAAACCCAAGTTTCTCTAAGCAAATAGCTATTATCGCTTAATACAATGGGGAAAGTATACAGTGGTTCATCATTTTTAATACAGATTTCTGGTAAAATGGCATATCCTAAACCATTAAGAACCAGTTCTTTACATGTTTCAATCCGATCTACCTCCATTGAAATCTTAGGTGGTACCGTAAATGTTTCCTGCCACCAGTTTTCAATAGTATTCCTTAACGATTGGTCTGTCTGATAATTAACTCTAGGAAGAAAAGGAAGTTCTTTTAATTCAATTTTTTTACTGGAGGCAATACAAATCTTTTCTTCTTGAAATAACACTTTATTTTCCTGCCATTTGTAAGGACCTCTAACTATCCCGAGGTGTGCTTCTTCTTTTTGAAGCATTTGATGAATTTGAGAACTCCATCCAGTTTTCAAACTGATTTCAACCTCTGGATATAGGGTTAGAAATTCTTTTAATAATACTGGTAGTTTATATCGGGCAAACAAGCCAGATACACCCAATCGCAAAGTTCCTTTTACTTTTTTATCCAAATTTGAAATGTGTTCTTTTGCAGCTCCTAATTGCTTACGCATATTTTTCGAATATTGAACGAGGTATTCCCCTTCAACTGTAAACTCGACACCTCTTTTGCCTCTAGAGATTAAATTTGTTTTGAACTCTTTTTCCAGCTGTTTTATACGATAGGATAAAGCTGGCTGAGAAATAAATAGTCGTTGTGCTGCCTTTGTTATATTTCTTTCTTCGTAAAGAGTAATTAATATAAGCCAGTCTTTCTCATCCATAAAATTTTTCTCCTTTAACCATAAAAAATATTTATGGGTAATTATAAATAATGATAATTTATTTGATTTCTAAAAGTATAATACAACTAATGAAAAAAGAAATCTATCTTTTTATGTAAATCAATAGACTCACTATAGTTTTGCGTTTCCAGTATTCTTTCATAAAATTTTTCTATGGCAATGAATAAAAAAACAATATTATTTTTATTCATTATTTTCACTTATTATTTACATGAAGAGTTATCACTACTTAACAGGAGGGGTAAAAATGTCAAATACACAAAATTATGATGTAGTTGTAGTAGGGGCAGGAAATGCAGCTTTATGTGCCGCAATCTCAGCAAAAGAGGGAGGTGCTAGAGTTCTTGTATTAGAACGGGGACCAGTGGAAAAGCGTGGAGGGAACTCTTTCTTCACGGATGGAGCCATTCGTGTTGCATACAATAATTTAGACGCAATCAGAAATATAATACCTGAATTAACAGATGAAGAATCCGAGTTAATTGTAATGCCTGAATACACGGAATCCGATTTTTACAATGATTTAATGCGAGTAACAGGTGGACAAAGTAATCCTGAGTTAGCAAAACAGCTGGTTTCTAGATCGTATGAAACAATAGCGTGGATGCGTGATCAGGGAATAAAATTTGAATTGAATTATGAAAATCAATCTTTCGTACAAGATGGCAATCGCAATTTCTGGGGAGGACTGCCTATCAAAACGGAGGATAAAGGCGTTGGCTTAATGAGACAGCTCTTTGCGCGTACAGAAGAAATTGGCATCGACATTTGGTACGATTCACGTGCTGTGGAGCTTGTATCAGAGCATAACACAATAACCGGTGTCGTAGTTGAGAAGGATCATACAATGGTAACTGTTCAGACATCCGGTGTGATTTTGGCTTGTGGCGGCTTTGAAGCCAATAAGAAAATGAGAAGTGAAAATATTGGTGAAGAATGGGAAGCGGCTATTGTTCGTGGAACCGAGTTCAACACTGGAGACGGCATTTCCATGGCTATGGCAGTCGGGGCTCAAAAATTTGGGCAGTGGTCTGGATGTCATTCTATTGGGACAGATTATAATGCGCCAAAAGTAGGGGACTTCACGAAGCCGGGAGATATTTTTAAAAAGCATTCTTATCCGTACGGCGTCATGTTTAATAATGAAGGGAAACGGTTTGTTGATGAAGGAGCAGATTTGCGAAATTACACCTATGCCAAATACGGCCGTGAGGTATTAAAACAGCCTGGACATGTGGCATATCAAATTTATGATGCACAGGTACGCCCGATGCTGCGTAAAGAATATGACCTTGAAGAAGCGACTATTTATAAGGCAGATACGCTTGAAGAGCTGGCTAGTTTACTGCCGGTCAATCAAACACAATTTCTGAAAACGATCGAAGAGTATAACAGTGCCGTACAAGATGGCGAGTATAGACCCGCAGAGAAAGATGGCAAAGGAACGAAAGGAATTACCCCTCCTAAATCCAATTGGGCCCTTCGAATTGAGCAAGGGCCATTCTATGCTTTCCCTGTAACGTGCGGAATCACCTTCTCGTTCGGTGGCTTGCGTGTAGATACAACGGGTCATGTGTTAGACAAAGAAGAACAACCGATAAAAGGTCTCTTTGCGGCTGGTGAAATGATTGGGGGGATTTTTTATGAAAACTATCCTGGTGGATCCGGGTTAATGTCTGGAGCTGTCTTTGGAAAATTAGCTGGTTCATCCGCAGCCCGCTATACTCAAGAAAAGGTTGAAACGATCAATAATCACTGAGTCTTTTCCTTGAATGGTTTATTAGATAAGAATGTGTCCAAAAAATAATTGAGATACGTGAAGTAGAAGAATGAAAAATAGCCAAGGCTTAAAAAAGTCCTTGGCTGTTTGGTATTTTAACATATTAAAAGTCTTTATGCTTTGACTAAAACTCATATCATATAGGTATATAAAAGGTCAAATTTAGTAACAGTTTATCTATTGGAGTTTTTTCAGGTGGAGTGATTGTATAGCTTTAAGCGTCCTGATGGCCAGACAATAAGATTCTTCATTACTAGCTTTTCGAGTTCAGCACCAGCTTGAATGGATCAGATGGGCATAAACGTGTATGAAGTCAGTTCTAACTTATCAAGATTTACCAGTTATATTGCTATTTATCACTCCGATGCTAAAATTCAGCATGAAAAAGGGTTTTGGATTTGTATATTGGTATTTTTCTCTAAACAAGATGATAGATAGCAATTAGCTTTTTTTAAATACTATAGTAACCATAAAAATCTGGTTTCAGTATCTGTACCCTAATTTGTATAGGGATTTTAGCTTATCTGGGGAAATTCACTTATATTATATTCTCAATCCTAGTTTATTATTAAATTTGAAGACATGGTTTAGGTGAAATACATTAGAGTTTGGGCTCTTTTGAAGTCTCACTTATACAAAACAAGGATCATTGAAGTAAACAATTTCGGAAAGAATTTTAGTGCCTTTCATATTTTTGAATAGTTCTTTCGCTTCTTTTTCTGTGTCAAATTCAAATATTTTAATATTTTCTTTTAAAAAGACAGTGATGACCCACATTTGACAAGCCCCCAAGTGATAGAAAATTTTTTTGCTGTAATTTGCAGATCAATTCGAATCAAGCTAATTGAGAGGAAAGCTCGTAATTTTTTTTCGTGTACACGTATCCCTCCAAAATGATTCTTGCTGTGCGTACCACTTTAATAGCACGTATGTGTCCTGCCAAGAAATCAACCTTTGTTTCCATTATCCCCGCAGGATGGGCTAATCGGAAAATTTCGTGTTTAATGTTCACCATCTCAGATAAAACCGTTTCCTGTAAGTAAGCCCCTGCTGTAGCACAGATGGCTCCTGTAATAGCAAGCGCTTGATGAGGCTTTTGCATCGACATCATTCGGATCATCAAATCCATCTCTGACGCTTTTCTTTCCGATCCGTTTAGATCGACGTAATCCATAGGAGGAGCAATTAGGGTCATTTTAGGTACAGCAGGAGATTTGACAGTAGCTGATCTCTTATCGGAAAATTGACACATTTCAGCTGCAATTGACCGAATTTCTTCCAGTTCATTTAATTTTTCCTGTGAATAATCAGTGGGTAATTCGGTTCCGCTTAGACCAATATCCTGTGCCTTTACAAAAACGAGTGGATTGGCAACATCAATAATTGAAACTTGAATTAGTCGATCCTTGGTCTTAATCATGTCAATCGGATTTCCTGTAGGGAAAAGTTTTCCTGTAACTGCTCCTTCTGCACGAGTAAAAGAAAGATAAATAGGTGATCCTTTACCAGGCACCCCAGGTATTGAGCAGCATCCTTCTGATTTCACTTGTCCATTTTCAACCTCTACTTCTGCAATAATCAATTTTTGTGTATTCACGTTAAAAATTTTCACCGTTGTAACAGGTTCTTTTACAGGGACTAATCCTTGCTCAATTGCGTAAGGTCCTACAGCAGATGAAATATTTCCACAATTTCCTTTAAAATCAACCATTTGATTATCGATGCTGATCTGAGCAAATGTATATTCCACATCGAATTCGGGTGAATCTGATTTTTTAATAATCGCTGCTTTACTTGTCAATGAATTCGCTCCTCCAAGACCATCAATCTGTCTCCGATCCGGACTGCCCATCACGTCAAGTAAGAAACCTTCCCAGTGTGAGTGATTCGAAGGCATATGTTCAAAGTTAAGGAACACACCTTTACTTGTCCCGCCGCGCATTACAACTACTGGTACTTTCATTGTATAACCACCTTTTCTTAACCAATATTTATAGCACTACCGGTTCCTTTGAAAATATAGTATGATAAGTTCATTCATAAGTAAAATACATATTTTTTTAGTAAAAATGATAAAAAAACTTATAATCCAAAAAGTGGGAGATGGTTAAGTGGACGAAAAAGATTGGATTGCGATAAGGGTACTATATGAAGAAAAAAACATTAGCCGTGCCGCAGAGCGTTTATATATATCGCAGCCGGCGTTAACGTACCGGCTTAAAAATTTAGAAAAAGAATTTAGCACGAACCTATTTTTCAAAATAAAAGGAGGCATTGAGTTCACTTCAGAAGGGATACATTTAGCGGGCTATGCGGAAGAAATGGTGAAAAAGTTGCAAAAAACGAAAGATTATATGCTGAATATGAAAAATGAGGTAAGGGGAACGTTAAGGCTTGGCGTTTCCAGCAACTTTGCCCAATATAAACTACCAGAAATATTGAAAAAGTTTTCAACACAATATCCTCATGTACAATTTAATGTGAATACAGGCTGGAGTACTGAAATTATGCATCTTCTGGATTCCTCTAGTGTTCAATTAGGCATTCTGCGTGGAAACTATGAATGGTATGGAATCAAATCGTTACTGCATAAAGAAAGACTTTGTTTAATTTCTAAGAAAGAGGTAGACTTGGATAATTTGCCAGAACTTCCATTCATAAATTATAAAACCGACAGTTCTTTAAAAAACTTAATAAATGGCTGGTGGCATGATAGATTCCCGGAGCCACCATTTGTAACTATGGAAACAGATCGGCAGGAGACGTGCAAAGAGATGGTCAAAAATGATCTTGGTGTTTCTATTCTGCCAGAAATATGCCTGCAGCCTTCAGATAACTTGCATACATACGGGTTATCCTACAAAAATGGGAAGCCGGTGTTAAGAAATACCTGGTTAATGTATAACCAGGATTCATTAAAACTCTCTACCGTGAAAAACTTTATTGATTTCTTGAATAAAAATTCCAATCTTTAACGAAAAAGCACAATGAAATTATTGACAATTTCATTGTGCTTTTTTGATTTCTTAATTTAATATAAAATGGATTATAAGTTTTTTTTTCGAAAAAGTACAAAAAATATGTATTTCACTTATTTAATGATATGAACTATTCTAAAAATAGAAAACGAAGCAACAGAGAAACAGAAAATAATATGTAACTATTCAAACTTTTTATCTGATTTGTAAGCGGTTTCTTTAATAGGAGGGGATTCATATTCTAACGTTACTTGGAATTTCAATGGTCGTTGTCTTTACTTATTTAATCATGTCTAAACGGTTATCACCTGTTACTTCTCTTGTAGTCATTCCAATTATCTTTGCATTAATTGGCGGATTTGGTCCAGAGCTTGGAGATATGATGCTCGATGGAATAAAGGTTGTCGCACCTTCAGCCGCTTTGCTATTGTTCGCTATTTTGTTTTTTGGAGTTCTGATTGACGCTGGATTATTTGATCCACTTATTAAAACTATGTTGAAAATCGTAAAAGGGGATCCGGTTAAAATAGCGATAGGAACAGCAGTAATCGCAATGACCGTTGCCTTAGATGGTGATGGTACCACGACTCATATGATTACGATTTCCGCTATGCTGCCTCTTTACTTACGACTTGGTATGAATCCACTTATTCTTGCCACTATTTCTATGCTGGCTGTCAGTATTATGAGTGGTATGACTCCTTGGGGAGGACCTGCAACTAGAGCAATAGCATCTTTAGGTCTGGATGCAAATGAATTCTTTGTCCCGATTATCCCAACACTATTCTCAGGAATAGCAGCTATTCTTTTTACCGCTTATGTACTTGGTAAAAAAGAGCGCAAAAGGCTTGGCGTTGTTTATATCAAATCTGCACCTGAAATGAAAGGGGCTCTTGCTGAAGCAGCGGTAGCTTCCGCCATACAAGACGATTTAAAGCGCCCTAAATTAATATGGGTCAATCTTTTGTTGACGCTCACAGTCATGGTTGTTCTTGTAATGGGCTTAGTACCGGTACCGGTGTTGTTTCTAATCGGGTTTGTGCTTGCTTCGATCATTAATTACCCTAATTTAGAACAGCAAAAAGAGCGAATCGTGTCACATGCTGGAAACGCTATAACCGTTGTCACATTAGTATTTGCGGCTGGTATTTTCACAGGGATCTTTTCCGGAACCAAAATGGTAGACGCCATTGCAAATTCATTAGTGGCCATCATTCCGGATTCTTTAGGCTCTTTTTTACCAATGGTCGTTGCGTTCACAAGTATGCCATTTACGTTCGTTTTATCCAATGATGCTTACTACTTTGGTGTTTTGCCAATTCTTGCCGAAGCAGGAGAAGCTTATGGGGTGAGTCCTTTAGAAATTGCTAGAGCTTCCGTACTGGGCCAGCCTGTACATTTCTTAAGTCCACTCGTGGCCTCGACTCTATTACTGGTAGGGATGGTAAAGACAGATATCGGGGAACTACAGCGGTATGCATTTAAATGGGCACTAATTTGTTCATTAGTCCTTATCATTGTTGCTATCTTGACAGGGGCTATTATTTAAGTATAACGTTATCTAATAAATTTTTCGAACTTAAACAAATTAGGGCTGTGCCAAAACCAATTATTATTAGTGGTTTTTGGGACAGCCCATTCTTTTAATAAGGTCTAGATGTCTCGCCGGTCGCTTGAGTAATGATTTTTACGATTTTATTCGCCAGGTTCATAACCGTGTATAGACGAGTATCATTTAAAAATTGTATTGTTGGCAGCGGATCTATATAATTGACCATTCCTATAAGATGATAGTCTCCCACTTCAGGTAATACTTTTTTTAAAGCTTTCCCCGGGACAAGAGGTCCATCCTTCAAGAAAACATAACCGACCTGGTTTTGATCCCCTAAACAAGCATCCACACTAAAAATAAGAGGCTTTTTGAATTGTTTTTTAATTTCTTTCAACGTGTCTTTTAAATTAAATGCATGAACGGGATTTTCCAAGGTACCGTAAACACGATAAGGCACTGTATGTTCTTTAAGCATCGTCCCGACTAAAGGGCCCAATGAATCCCCAACTGATCGGTCTGAACCAATGCACAGAAAGATTACATCTTCATTTTGGCATCCTGAAGATTGAATAATCTCTTTGACTTTTAATGCTAAACTGTTTATTTCTTCGCCTTTTGGTTCCACAGAACAAATCTGCTCCCTCTTTTTGTAAATTAGACTCATTTTGATTCCACTTTATTCTATTATACGAATTAAAAAGATATCATGCATGTAAATATGAGCATATGCTTGAGACTGATGGCTATTTTTAAATTATTAGTATTTAACACTTTGAAAAATGGCAGTAATTCAAAATATGCCCTTTAATTTATTTGGCGATGAAGTGGGAGTAGGTTTACAACTAGAATTTTTCTAGATCCATTATATAGCATGTCTTTAACCGATTCCTTTTTCAAAAATTCATTAGATTTGGGTAGAACTAGTTTGTCAAAGTGTATCTCTTATATTTACATACTATTAATAAGCTTTAATAATCTGCATCGGTCTTTTTATGACAAAATCCTTAGTTTTTCTCCAATTTGGACTCATACCACCTATTTTATGTGAAAATTTGGTTATAACCATCTTCTTTATTCATATAAACCGTGACTTTTGGTTTATTTTTCATGCGAAGGAATAAAATCACATGGGATTAACAGAGCATTTAAAAAGGTCTGTTAATTTTGAGGGTAGAGTTTGCTATTAGGAATATAGCATTCCTCAAAAAAAATTTGGAGGTAATGTTTATGATATCTAGCAATAGCGGTTTAAACAGACGTAATTTCTTAAAAGTCGGCGGAATGAGTACTTTAGCATTAACACTTGGTTCAACGGGGCTATTTTCTCTTGCAGGAACTACAAAAGGATTTGCAGCGAAATCTAACAATCCAACAAGCGGATTTGGTGGATATGGCCCACTAGTAAAGGATCCAAATGGAGTTCTTGATCTACCAAGGGGATTTCATTACAAAATGCTTTCACGAACTGGTGATATCATGCCTAATGGTGACCTTGTCCCTTCTGCTCACGATGGAATGGCTGCCTATAAAGGAGAGAAGGGTACAACCATTCTTGTAAGAAACCATGAAAATGGAACAAATTCAGATTACCCTGTAAACGGAAAAAAACCTTGGAGCGCTGGTGCTGCCGGCGGCACAACCACGTTAATCGTTGGACAAAATAACAAAGTCATTGATCAGTATGTATCAAGTTCAGGTACAATCCGTAACTGTGCGGGTGGAGCTACGACTTGGGGTACTTGGTTAACAATGGAAGAAACTCGTGATATGGGACATGGCTTTGTATTTGAAGTAAATCCGCTTGATCCTGAAAACGAAATGTCAAGAACACCGATCCGTGATATGGGTTATTTCTCCCATGAAGCTGGGCATGTCGACCCTTCAACAGGAATTTGGTATTTAACGGAAGACGCAAGTCCAAGCTTCTTGTACCGTTTTACACCACATGACCGAAGCCAAAAGCTAGGTTCCCTTCAAAAGGGCGGTACCCTTGAAGCAGCAGCGATTGATGAATTACCAGCTGCAGCTGCAAGTCAATTTAGTACTAGACAAAAATTCGGGATCGTTTGGAAAAAATTAAATCCTGAAATCGCACAGCAAGATGCTAAGGATAAAGGCTGTATTCAGTTTAGCCGCTTAGAAGGGGCTTATTTTTCAGAAGGTACTTTATGGTTTGATGATACAAGTGCAGGTTCAGCACGCCTTGGCCGGGTTTATCGCTACACGCCAGCGACAAACACCTTAGAACTATTCTATGAGTCTACTGATAAAAATGATTTAGAAGCACCAGATAACATTACAATCACACCTTGGGGAGATCTTTGGATCGCCGAAGATGGTGGCGGTAATGACCGTATTGTTGGATTAACTCCTGACGGAAAAATTTATACTTTCGCTGAAAATATGATGAATGGTTCTGAATTTGCTGGCCCTACATTTTCTCCAGATGGAAATACTTTCTTTGTAAATATGCAAACACCAGGTATCACCTTTGCGATTTGGGGACCATTTGCACGCAGAAATTCTACCCGTAGACGAGCTATGAACTAGGCTCTACCGCCAGCTAGTCTTGCTCCTGTTGTTTCGGATAAACTTACTGCATTCGCAGAAGAACAAGGCATGTCTTTATTAGAAGCAGCAGCTTTAGAACGTCATGGTATGCCAATTTTATAAGTAATGATCACATTTTTTTAGTACTAACAAACCATCATTGGATAGGAGGTGAGACGTTTGTTATCTAGCATTGGCATTCCTGGCCTAATTCTCATTCTAGTCATTGCGTTAATCATTTTTGGTCCTTCTAAATTACCGGAAATTGGAAAGGCTTTTGGAAACACTTTAAAAGAATTTAAAAAAGCAACAAATGATGTGATTAGCAATGACAAAGAAGAAAAAACTAACTCTGAAGAAAAAAATAAACTAGTAGCTCTTGAAAAATCCGAAAAGACTGGAAACTAAATAACTTGTTTTACAATTTAATAGAGTCATTGCTTGGAGGAAATAGTATGAATAAAATGAAAAATAATTTATTGACGGGCTGCTTTTCGCTGGCGATGGCTGCCGCTTTCGTCGCAATGCCCGTTATGGCAGATGCGGAGGAAAAGCTCAAGGAGGGGGAGAAGTTTGAACTCACCATTCTCCAGACGAATGACTTTCATGGTCATTTGGATGACATCGTCACGCTGGATGATGGAACCGTTCATCACAATTCTATTGCGAAGTATGCCACCATCATTGAAAATGTGCGCAATGAAGAGGAGAATGTGCTTCTTGTTGATGGCGGGGATGTGTCTTCCTACGCGGCGAGTTTCAAGCGGGGCAAGGTGAGTTGGAGACGTCTCTTTTGAAAGCTTTGAACTATGATGCGATGGCTCTCGGAAACAACGACTTCCGCGTTTACCCTGCCGGAGAGGGCACACCGGACAGCCGTTATGAACAGTTAAAGGATTACCACCGCAACGTGAATTTCCCCATCCTTACTGGTAATGTCATTGTCAGGGAAACAGGAAAGTACATACAGAATGTAAAGCCTTGGAAGAGTTATACCTTCACTGGCGTAAAAGTCGGCATGATCGGCCTTACTTCGATGAAGCCGGAAATTCGCGGTTGGGATGATGTAGCAGATCTCGATTTCATCGAACCGGTTGAAGCGTTGAATGCGTTGCTTCCTGAAGTGAGTGAAAAGTCGGACATTAACATTGTCCTTTCGCATGCCGGAAACCCTGAAGACCATAAGCTGGCTCAGGTTCCCGGAGTTTCGGCGGTAATCGGCGCAGATACACACATGGTCATCAAAACTCCCGAATACGAATTCAACGGAGAGGTGATGGTGCCAATTACTCAAGCCGGCGGAGAACAAGAACATTATTTGGGCCGCCTGGATTTGGCTTTTGAAGTCGTTGACGGCAAAATGACGTTGGTCGAATCCGATGGATTCCTCTACGACGTCACAAATGTTCCGGCAGATCCGGAGATACAAGCGATTATAGACGATTATCGTGCAGAGTTGAATGCGCAATTGGACTAGAGAGGGAGTCGCTGTTTAAAATTTTTACATATTCAAAGTGTGTTAACTATTACTAAAAAAATAGCCATAATTAAAGAACACAATTTTTGTGTTCTTTAATTGTTTTCGGGATTTGTATACTTAAACAATAATTTGTATTCATTCGGGAGAGGTATTTATGGAAAATAAAGATCAGGTTTTGCTAAAAGAAGACTTAGAAAATCAAGCTCACATGATGGGTTTTTCCCTAATTAACGTAGAAATAGAAATGGAGATATTAAATAATAAAATAGAAATACCAAATCAGAAGGATTTTTTAAACTTTCATAAGAATGTAGAAAATAGATTACTATTTTACTCTTATGAGTATGTATACGAATCGATCTTCAGAATTCCTGACGAATATCATCATAAATATGAAGAAAAAATAATACAAGAACAGATAAGTGTAAAAATCCATGAACATAATAAAGGCGTAAAAGACATTGATTTTGATAAGCCAGCAGGTCTATTGATGTACTATATAAAAGACGGGTTTCTGTTCTATAACTGTACTAGTAATGAAAAAATTTATGACCTTTCGAGTTGTGATTATATGATGAACTACATAGTTAAAGAAGTATTACAGGAAATTCCCATAGAAAAAAGAGAAGAAATGGAGAAAGAACGTCAGGCTAAAATAGAAAAAGAAAAAGAAGAGTTAAAAGAACTCATTTTTAAAGATCCAGATTTTAAGGCTGCCACAAATTTACCACGTAGGAAATCTTATGCTTCTCGATTTTTTCAGAGTCACCCTAAATACAAAGAGTTTTTACTTGATGCTGGGTATTATCCAATTCATTTTATTGAAGACATATGGAGAGAGTTTAAAGAAAAGGGATTAAATAAATAACTTATACATGCGGAGCTTTGTATTTTAATCAAAGCTCCTTCTTAGCCCATAGAAACTCGTTTTAGAATAACTACAACTTTAATACTATTAAAGCAGGTTCATGAGGCGAGAAGAGCGAATACTCAGCATAAGGTGGATAAATTTATTAATCGACTTATTAGATACAAAGAGAGCGTTAATTTAAATAGCGTAGCAAGTGAGGCTTGTGTAGCAATGCGACTCTCTATAACAATATTGAAATAAGCGAACGGATTGAATCCCATCAGCAACAAGCCCAAGTTTCTCCCCCGAACTTAGTAAGCAGCTAAAATATTATATATTGGCATGTAATACTAAGAAACAATATGAATTTTTTCTAAGGAAGGAAGGGTGTTTATGTCTGCTATTTACACAGCATACTATGATTTAATGGGGATGATAGGATTAATAATGTTGAGAAATAATAAGAAGCATCCGGCTGTTCCAGTTTTTCCTTTAGTTAGAGATATATGCTTAATGATTTATCAAATAAATAAAGAAATATTAGATGAATCTATTTATTTAGATCCTGATATTAAAAAAATACGTCACCGTGTGAAGTTGTTTCAAAAGAAAAATAACCTTAAAACATATCAACGTATTATAGATAACCATATTAATCAATTTGGAAATGACATTGATAATTTAGGTTTTTATTTAGATGGTAAGCAATTAGTTGGGAGTACAATATATACTACTTATATATTTCAAGATACTCAATTTTTTTCCAATAATCCAAAAGAAACCAGTAACAATATATACAATTTTTTGAAATTAGTTGGAGAGACCGTTGCAATAACTATTGAAAAACTTATAGAAAAGTCAAATCACTCTTTACCTATTTTCGATCCTCCCACATTTGTCTATAACGATGAAAAAGCTTACACAGAGAAGGATATTCTTAACACCCAATTTTTTGTTAAAGAACCAGATCAAAATGTTTTTTTAACAAGATTAGTAATTAGTCTTCAAGAAGCCTCGACTTGTAATTGGCTTTATAAAGGAATACCTGATGCTAATAGCCTAAAATTAGATAATTATATTTTACTAAGGTTGCTTTCAATAAAAGCTGATGAAGTAATGGATAACTTGAAAAATATGCAAACCTTTTTACCTGAGATTTTTCACCAAGTTGATGATGAATGCAATCTTAGCTTTTCAAAGATAATAAGTGATTTTGATAAAGAGTTAAGAAATGAATGTGTTCAATTAAGAAATATGATTCATTACGATGAGAATGAAAGAAACTTTCTGGATTACGTCAATAATAAATTTAGAGAAGATTGTAATTATATAAATAATCTTACATATAAGCTGGTTATAGACTACATGGAACCTTTGAGTAAATTAATTTCAAATTATTTAAAGATTAATGATATGAGAAGCATGAATGATTTGGAGAAGATAGCAAGAAGGTTATTTTCATTAGTTAAGAGAAATGATTTCAGAGAATCTTAATACTTTAAAGTGGAGTTAGTATAGTTTCATGGACACATTTTAGTTAAGTCCTTACAATGATTTTTGAGAGGATGTGTCCGTCTTGGAACGTAAGAATACAGGTAAAAAATACAATAATGAATTCAAGAAGACTATTGTAGATCTTTATCACTCGGGTAATTCGGTCAAAGAATTAAGCGGCGAATATGGCGTATCAGAAGTTACCATTTATAAATGGGTTAAAGAATTTACTCCAATCGGTTTAGGGGAAGAGTCCATGACTCCAAAGGAATTAGCCGCCATTCAAAAGGAAAACCTTCGGTTAAAGCAAGAAGTTGAAATCTTAAAAAAGGCTATGGCCATATTCGCGAAAAAGTAACCGAAACAGATCTTACCGAATTTATTGAGGAACACAAGAAACAATATCCCGTACAGAAGATGTGTGAAATACTAGAAATCCCAAGAAGCAGCCATTATCAGTCCCTTCAAATAGTCGTATCAAATCGCGAACAGGAAAACCAAGAACTCACGAAGGAAATTCATCTCATTTACCTGGAAAGCAAGGGACGATATGGGGCTCCAAAGATTCATGAAAGCTTATTAACCAAAGGGTTTTCCCTAAGTCTAAAGCGTGTTCAACGCTTAATGAGCAAGGCGAGAATTCGTTCTATTACTAAGAAAAAATACCGTCCCTATCCATCTAAAGAAAAGGTTATTCAATTGGATAATTTGTTAAAACGAGACTTCACTACTCAGACCATTAATGAGAAATGGGTAGCAGATATTACGTATATCCATACGTTAAAAGACGGATGGTGTTATTTAGCTTCGGTATTAGACCTTCATTCTAAGAAAATAGTAGGGTATTCATTTTCTCGTTCAATGACGACAGAACTGGTCATAAAAGCTTTCAATAACGCACACCTATCACAAAAGCCCTCGGAGGGCTTAGTTCTTCATACCGATCTTGGCTCACAATATACAAGCAGTGAGTTTACTCAACATATCCAAAACCATCATATTAAGCAATCCTTTAGTCAGAAAGGTTGCCCGTACGATAATGCCTGTATTGAATCCTTTCATGCCCTATTAAAGAAGGAAGAAGTCAACCACGTACAATATCTAGACTATCAAACAGCTAAATTAGCGATGTTCCAATTTATTGAAGGTTGGTATAACCGAAAAAGAATTCACAGCAGCTTGGGTTATCAAACCCCACAAGCCATTGAAGATCGAATTAGGAATACAGCTTAAGATTTAACTTTTTAGTGTCCAAAATATTGACTCAAATCCAAAAGTTAATATTCTATACAAAATCGACTAAGAACAAATGCAGTTTACAATAATTAGAGGTGTAACATATGAATAATTTTCAGAGAGAATATTCAATCAGTAATGCACATGTAGGCAGGGACTTTGAACAGATAGCGTTTAATTATTTTAATTCACACAATATTATTTTAAATAAAAGTGTCAGTATTCCTGTTGGGATAAACAAAGTGAAGAAATATCATATATTTGACTTGGGAAATGCAACAGACTTTCCTAAACTTATTATAGAATGTAAATCACACAAGTGGACTTCGAGTGGAAATGTTCCGAGTGCTAAATTAACCGTGTGGAATGAGGCAATGTATTACTTTTTTTTAGCGCCTATGGAATATAGAAAGATATTTTTCATATTAAAAGATTATTGTAAGAAAAGGAGCGAAACATTGGGAGAATATTATATTAGGACATATCGTCACATGATCCCAGAAGATGTAGAGATAATGGAATACGACAGTGAAACTGAGTTAGTTAGGCAATTAAATATTTAATTATAGTTATTAGAATTTTAAAAATGTTGTTCGACATGAGGTACTCTTCTCAAATAATAAAATAAGCTACTTTTTTTATTATTAAGAGCAAATTATCTTAACTAATTCTATATTTATATTAGATTAACTTGTTATTTAAAAATGTTTATAAAAAGTAATTGATTATTGATTGTAATAGATATTATTACTCAAACCAATTATTAAGGGGGTACTTATGTCTTTAAAGTATTTTTATGAAATAGAGGAGCAAAGATTATTAGATGAGGCAAAAAAGGTTTCATTGTTTACAAATCATCGCCATAAATTTGTTAATTATTTGTTTTGAACAAACCTATTTATGGACAGTTAGCAAAATTTAAAAGTGATCTTGAAAAGTATTATAGCTATGAACCTTTTGTTTATAGGATTCAAAAAGTCAATGATATCATCGCAAAAGATATAAAAAAGCGGACTTTAACTACTATGATTAATGAACTACACAGAAATAACCCTGATATAAAATCCTTTACTTTTAATAAACTTAATGAAGTGCTGGTAAGGGTGAATATTGATTCGAATTTCTGAGTAGTTGGAAAGGGAGCGGAACGCACGCTTTAACATTTAAATTTTGCGTAAACTAGAGAACTGATATACCAACATCAGTTCTCTTTATTGATTTATCATTCGAAAAAGAAGGTCTATTCAAGAAAATGGAACTATCTAGCCTTTACCTGAGAGATGTGACCATCCTCCATTTAAGCTAAAAATATTTCTCACCACAATCGTGCCCGATCGTATTGCAGCATAAAAAATTCCTGCATATCAATACAGGAATTTTAATCAAACTTTATTTTAAATCAACGCTAAATACTCATCTATAGCTTTTAAAGCTTTCTTTTCTCCTCCGGATTCTTTAAAGCTTTTACTTATCATTTTAGCATTCTCACGATATGAAGCAGTGGACAATATGAGTTGCACAGCTTCTTGCAGCTTTTTTACACTTACTTCATGCAATCAATCCTATATCCGGCTTGAAGTTCCTCTAATCGATTAGCGACCATAGGCTGATCAGAAGAGATTATACATGGCTTTTTTCTTCTACTTTTTTGCTCCGTATAAGAGAACTTTTGCTAATTCATTTTAATTCCTTCACTCGTTTAAATGCATGGCTCTCAAGTAGCTTTTGAGCGTGTGAGACCTGTTTCTTTGATGTACTTGTTAGGGCGGACCTCTCTGATTAAAATATAAGTAAATGATATAATGAAAGAATCCTACTCTTATAAGGAATCAAAAGTTTTTTTATGATAATGGTTTTGAATTTATCTCCAACTTAAAAAAGCAGAAAATTCATAATAGTAATTCTACAAAGTTGTCAAAAAAAATTGAAGCAATAAAACAAGGGAAAGACTTAATTGATTGAAGTATCCCAAGATCAGTTCCATGTGGTTCCCAGTTCAAGAGACGTAGGGATTGTATTCAACTTTCAAACTGGCGGGTTGCCGTATTGGTATGTAGTGGGGAATGGAGATACTTATATGCTTGGGTGCTTTCTTTAGCTGCTGAGCGGATTCATCCTAAAAAAATTTTATTAAATCTATGTTCTCAAAACAGATGTTAAAAGGGGTGTATTAATTTGCATAATTTACAAGAAATAGTAAAATATTTTCCCTTTGGTCTGCTATTAGTAAACAATAAGGGTGAAATACGATATGGGAATGAACTTTGTGAAAGTATACTAGGAGTCAAAAAACTAGATAAGAATCTTATACAAGTTATATTACCAGGTTGTAACATAATAAAAGTAATCAAAGAAGGCGGATTTGAAATTACCGCTCATAACTCTTTAGAGGAAATGCACCTCATGTGTATCTCATTGATGACTGGGAATCTTGGGATAATTCTATTCATTCCTAAAGAAGTTTATAATGATGACATCATAAGTAAGTCTCCTAATGTTATTGAGTTAAAACAAGAACTGGAAGCGATTATGAATTTGAGTGGTGAGCTTGTAACAATCACAGATGCTGAGGGAATCGTACTGCGAGTTAATAAAGCATGCGAGCAGATTCTAGGAGTAAAGGAATCTGATGTTATTGGCAGATTCGCCTCTATCATGGAAAAAAATGGTGTTATAGACTCATCCTCAACAAAGCATGTAATAAAGCACAAGTGTAAAATAACCATGAATCAAACAACGATGTCTGGACGGCGGTTAATGGTTGATGCGCACCCAATTTTTAATGATGATGGGTCATTGAGTAAAGTTATTAATATTTCAAAAGATGTAACAGAGATATCAAACCTTCAAAAAAAATTAGAAGAAACCAAAAGCATTCTAGATTACTATCAGCAGGAACTTAGTATTCTTCAGAAAAAAGATCAAGAAATAGTTGTTAAATCCATGGCTATGGAAAAGGTTTATGAACTGGCATGTAGAGTAGCCGATTCGGATGCCACCATTTTTCTGCAAGGGGAAACAGGTGTAGGTAAGGAAGTTCTGGCTAGAACGATTCATAATTCCAGCATTAGAAAAGAAGCTCCGTTTATAAAAGTTAATTGTGGAGCAATTCCGGAAAGTATTATGGAATCTGAGCTTTTTGGTTATTCAAAAGGCACTTTCACCGGTGGGAATAAAGATGGAAAAAAGGGGTTAGCCCTGGCAGCGCATAAAGGAACTTTATTTTTAGATGAGATTGGTGAATTACCACTTAATTTACAGGCGAAATTACTTCAACTTTTAAATGAAAAGCAGTTCACTCCACTTGGAGAAATAAAGCCAGTACAAGTAGATGTTCGATTTATAGCTGCAACCAATCGTAATTTAGAGGATATGGTGAGAGAGGGAACTTTTCGTGAAGACCTATATTATCGTTTATTTGTTATACCTATTACTATTCCCTCTTTATCAGAACGAAGAGAGGACATACCCTTTCTAATCAACCATTTTTTAGAAACATTTAACCATAAATACAAATTATATAAAACAATTGATAAGGAAGTAGTACAGTTTTTCATAGATTATGAATGGAAGGGAAATGTAAGAGAATTACAAAATACTATTGAAAGACTCGTTCTTATATCATCAGCTCAGCAAATAGAGTTAAGTGATCTATCAGATAAATTTAAAAAGGCCACTTCTCACACTAAAGGAATCAGTGGCGAAGGTTTGAATCTAAAGCAAAAAATGGAGCAATTTGAAAAACAAATCCTTGTTCAAACTTTAGAAACGTCTAATACAATGAAAGAAGCAAGTAAAAAATTGGGAGTGGATGCATCGACGATTACCAGAAAAGTTAAAAAATACAACATTAACGTTGCAAAATTGCAATTTCTATTGTGATTTTGCAATTTTTATTTTAAACCTAGTTTTATGAATTTTCTGATATAAATTATGGATGTTAGTCCATTTAGGATTGCACCTTTGCAATTTCGATTTATTCTCAATATTAAAAAGCTATTTTTATCAGCTTTTTATACTTTGGCATGAAACTTGCTTTAAATAATAATAGAACACAATTTAAAGGGGGAAAGTGTTATGAAATTATTTGGCGTAGACGTCGGAGGAACTTTTACCGATATAATTTTTAGCGATACTGAAACACGGGTGACAGCTATTCATAAAGTCCCGACAACATTAGACGATCCATCAACCGGTGTGGTTCAGGGTATTCTTGAACTTTGTGACCGTCAATATATTGACAGAACTGCAATTGATCATGTGTTTCACGGAACAACGATTGCCACTAATGCGATTCTTGAGTATGACGGGGCTAAAACAGGGATGATCACAACAGAAGGATACAGGGATATCATACATATCGGGAGGCATCAACGACCACAAAACTATTCCATCATGCAAGAAATTCCATGGCAGGATAGACCATTAGTCCAGCGAAGACATCGATTAGCGATTGCAGAGCGTATGGGCCCAGTTAAAGGCCAGGTCATCACTCCAGTACAGGAAGATCAAGTTCGGGGTGCGGTTGCAACGTTAAAGGAAAGGGGCGTTGATTCTATTATTGTTAACTTCTTATTTTCCTATACCAACCCTGAGCATGAACAACGTGTAAAAGAAATTATCGAAGAAGAATATCCTGAAGCATTCGTCACGATTTCTTCTGAAGTTTCACCGCAATTTCGTGAGTTTGAACGTTTTACCACAGCTTCCATTAACGGCTTTGTGGGGCCGAAGGTGAAAAATTACATTCAAAACTTGGAACAGAGTTTGAAAGATTCAGGAATCTCTGCTGAACTTCATATTATGTGCTCAAACGGTGGAGTAGCAACGCCTAAAACTGTATCTGAAAAGCCTGTCAATACGCTGTTGTCAGGGCCTGCAGCAGGTATCCTGGGAGGAGCTTGGGCCGGGGAATTAACAAATCGTCAAAAACTGATTACCTTTGACGTAGGCGGCACTAGTGCTGACATAGGTATTATCACTGATAGCGGTTATGGCGAATCGTCAGCTCGTGATACATGGATAGCTGGTTATCCAGTCATGGTACCGATGATTGATATTCATACAATCGGCGCAGGTGGCGGCAGTATAGCCCATATTGATGAAGGCGGTGCATTTAAGGTTGGGCCAAGAAGTGCAGGTTCTCGTCCAGGACCAGCCTGTTACGGCCATGGCGGGTTAAAGCCAACAGTAAGTGATGCTAACGTTGTGCTCGGAAGGATTGATGAACATAATTTCCTTGGTGGAGAGATGAAAATCTATACAAATGCAGCATACAAGGTAATAGACGAATTAGCGGGACAATTGGATTTAAGTAGAGAAAGAACAGCTGAAGGTGTCTTGCAAATAATGAATAACAACATGGCAAATGCGATTCGTGAAAAAACGATTCAAAAAGGCGAGGACCCGAGGGAGTTCTCATTGGTTGCTTTTGGCGGAGCCGGTCCGCTACATGCCGTAGAAGTCGCTCAGATTTTAAATATACCAGAGGTAATTATACCGTTATACCCAGGAATCAACTCCGCCACTGGATTATTAACGACAGATTTAAAATATGACGTTATCAAAACGGAATTTATGATGAGTACTAATATGGATTTCTCCGGCTTGAACGAAGATTTAGCTGGATTAGAAACCCAGCTTATTAATCAACTAAAAGAAGACGGAGTCTCCAAACAAGATATTCGCATTCTTCGAAGTGCTGATTGCCGATATGCCGGTCAGGGGTATGAGTTGCGTGTTGATCTGCCAGACGTATTTCTTGATGAAGATACTATTGTCGATGCATTGAACAATTTTCATGAGAGCCATAAAGCAGAGTATGGACATAACTTTACAGACAGCCCAATTGAGTTTGTCAATATTCGCGTAACTGGAACTGGCTACATGCCGAAAATCGAAAAGCAGGCAATCCATCACGAGTATCAATTGGAAGATGCATTGTTAAAAACAGGTGATGCTATTTTTAATATCGATGGAAGCCTAGTAAAAGTCGAAATCAATTTCTATCAAAGAGAGAAGATTCCTGTTGGTGCTGAATTTAATGGTCCTTGTATTGTGCTACAAAAAGATACAACCACTGTCATTCCTCCTAACTGTACTGCTTATATCGAGGAATACGGAAATATGATTATTAAGGTAGGTGTTTAATTTATGTCAAAAATCCATACTGACTTAAAGCAGATCGACCCAATTACGGTTCAGGTTGTTCTAGGTTCTTTAGAAAATGTTGCGGTTGAAATGGGACACAAGCTTGCCCGGATGTCTTATTCCAGTATTATTCGGGAATCTGAAGACTTTGGTTGTGCGCTAGTTGATGTCAGAGGACAACAGCTATGTGAGTCCTCTCACAGTACACCTCTTCAATCTGGTCCGATTCCGGGATATATAAAGGGGATCCGTGAAATCATGGAGGATCGCAACGATACCTTCAATCAAGGTGATGTCATTATGCATAATTCACCATATCATGGAGCTTCCCACGGTCCAGATGTAGGATTTTGTATTCCGGTGTTTTATAAGGACGAATTAATTGGATTCTCTGTTACGACGGCACACCATTTAGATATAGGATCATCAACTCCAGGAAGCTGTGGGATCGTAGATGCGGTAGATGCCTATGCCGAAGGCCTTCAATTTAAAGCTATAAAAGTCTATGACCAAGGTGTTAAAAACCGTTATGTATGGGATATTTTGAAAGATAACATACGCGCTCCGAAATTAGTCGTTGGTGATATGGAAGCCCAAATAGCAGCCGCTAGAATCGGTGCACAAAGGTATATAGAGATTATTGAAAAATATGGATTAGACACCGTTCAAGCAGCAAGTGAAGAACTGATGAACTACTCAGAAAAAATGATGCGGGATGCCATTAAAAAGCTGCCAGATGGAGAATACACTGCTGAAGGTTTTTTGGATGGATATTTAGACAGTGACGATCCTGCTAAAAAAGATTTAAGAATCAATGTAACAGTGAAGGTTGATGGGAGTAATTTGACAGTCGATTTGACTGGGACATCTCCTCAAGTGACTGACAAACCAATCAATATGCCATTATTAGGAACAGTCGATATTGCTATCTATCTTACATTACGGTCAATCTTACTAGATTCCACAGTATATGGGAATTTCCCGCAAAATTCAGGGTTAATCCGGCCAATTAAGATTGTGGCACCGAAAGGTACATTATGTAATCCAATCTTTCCTGCGCCGACGATTGCTCGATTCAATTCTGGGAATGCAGTTGCTGATACTTTAATGAAAGCTTTAGCACAGGTTGTTCCGCATCAGGTCAGTGCTGGTGTCGGTAACCTTCAGGTTGTGGCATTCAGCGGTCAAAGTAATGAGAATTACTGGGTTTATATGGATATCATGGAAGGGAGCTATGGAGGTCGCTACGGCAAGGATGGAATGGATGCAGTAGATACTTTATACGCTAACACGAGAAATAATCCGATAGAAGATATTGAATCTCACTATCCTCTAAGAGTAAATCGATATGAGCTAAGAGATAATGAAAGTGCTCCAGGGAAGTGGCGCGGAGGAATAGGATCCATTCGTGAGGTCAGTTTCTTGGCTGATGGAAGTTTCTCTGTTGAAGCGGATGGACATAAATATGCACCGTGGGGATTTGAAGACGGGCAAGACGGCTATGTCGGAAGCTTGTCTATTCGGGACAATGAAACTAATGAACTCGTCCAATTGCCTTCCAAGCTCCCTAATAGACACGCTCAATCCGGAAGCACCATTCAATTAGTAGGCCCATGTGGAGGAGGTTATGGCAATCCACTTGAAAGGGAGCCTGAGAAAGTTCTATCAGACTATTTAGATGGATTTATTACAAGGGAAAAAGCTCTAGTGGAATATGGAGTCACGATTACTGATTCAGAGGAAATAGATTATGAGAAAACGAACGAGTTAAGAAAGGTTTAAAGTTAAAAATGGAGGACGCTATGAAAACAGTAACTATTAGTAAAGAAAGGTTACGCATCCATATAGAACAACTAGGTGAAATAGGAAAGACGAAAGATAAGGGCGTACAACGTCTTGCATTATCCAAAGAAGATAGAGAAGCTACCCTGCTAGTTTCTGAATGGATGAGAGAGGCCGGCCTTACTGTTACTCATGATCATTTTGGGAATTTAATTGGACGGAAAGAGGGAGAAAAACCAAGCCTTCCTTCCGTAATGATCGGTTCTCATATTGATTCTGTTCGAAATGGCGGTAAGTTTGATGGGGTTATTGGAGTACTGGCAGGGATTGAAATTGTCCACGCCATATCCGAGGCAAATGTCGTTCATGAACATTCAATTGAAGTGGTAGCTTTTTGTGAAGAGGAAGGTTCAAGGTTTAATGATGGATTATTCGGAAGTAGAGGCATGGTTGGAAAGGTAAAACCAGAGGATTTACAAAAAGTTGACGATAACAATGTAACTAGATATGAAGCGCTAAAAACCTTTGGCTTTGGGATAGATCCTGATTTTACCCAGCAATCTATACGGGAGATTGGTGACATTAAACATTATTTTGAGATGCATATTGAGCAAGGGCCATATCTAGAAAAGAATAATTACCCAATAGGGATTGTAAGTGGGATTGCGGGTCCTTCTTGGTTCAAGGTAAGGCTAGTTGGAGAAGCTGGCCATGCGGGGACTGTTCCTATGAGTCTACGCAAAGACCCCCTGGTCGGGGCTGCGGAAGTCATTAAAGAAGTAGAAACTCTTTGTATGAACGATCCAAATGCTCCCACAGTCGGCACTGTTGGTAGAATAGCGGCTTTTCCTGGAGGAAGTAATATTATTCCTGAATCAGTGGAGTTTACCCTTGATATCAGGGATATTGAACTGGAGAGACGAAACAAAATTATTGAGAAAATAGAAGAAAAGATCAAACTTGTAAGTAAAACCAGAGGATTGGAATATCAGGTTGAAAAAAACATGGCTACAGTTCCTGTGAAATGCTCTGAAAATCTAATCAACTCCTTAAAACAATCATGCAAGGAGCTGGAGATAGATGCACCAATTATCGTTAGCGGTGCAGGACACGATGCGATGTTTTTAGCGGAAATAACAGAAATAGGAATGGTGTTTGTCCGTTGCCGTAATGGTATAAGCCACTCACCAAAAGAGTGGGCGGAAATAGATGATATTCTCATTGGAACTAAGATACTGTATGAATCAATTATAAAACATATATAAACTGTTGTATGGCGGTCTGTATGGACTGCCATACAATTGAATAATTATAACATTTATTTTCGGAAAATTCTTAATTTTAAAAAAATAACGTTTTTAGATTTCACGAACAAAGGAATTAGTAACACCTATTGAAGGTAAATGAAGTGGACTAAATCTCAAAACTTCGAATCTTAGAATACTTACTGATAGGTGGAAAAATAATTGTTAATTAACTATTTGAAGGTGAATTATTGATGTTAGGCCCCAACATCAACGTTATTTTCTCCATAAGTATTAGAAATGGTTTTGCTCTTAGACAATCATCACAATAAAAACTAGTAACACAAACAAAATGTCCTGTTATGAGAGAATCAATCGGAACATTATGAAGAACTTCAAAGAAGATTTCTTTCTAAGGAAAAATTAAAAGGAGGTAATTTCTTTGAATAACGTTAATGAAAAGGGGATTAGTTTAAAGGGAAAAGACATCATGCCGACAGTGAACAAGGAAAGAAATATGTCCGCAATAGCGTATTTTATTTTATGGGTTGGGATAGCTGTACAACTAGTAACCCCCATAACAGCGGCTCAGCTTTATCCAGCATTATCACCCCTGCAAATCATCATAGCTTGTATCCTTGGTAATCTAATTGTCTCTATTCTTTTAACATTATTAGGGGATATTGGGGTGAGATATGGAATTCCATATGCGGTTTATATTAGGGCGAGCTTCGGTTATTTAGGAGCCCATATACCAGGTATTGTACGTGCCGTTCCAGCGGTATTCTGGTTTGGTTTTCAAACATGGATGGGTGCATATGCCTTGGATGCAATCATGGAAATGTTAACGGGTTACTCGAACCTTAAATTGTTAATTATTTTATTTGGTGTAGTGCAAATCATTAACACTGCCATGGGAATGGAAGCTATTACAAAATTTGAATGGCTGGCTTCTCCTAGTATTTTAATTATAGGTATTATTTTACAAGTATATATTATGAAACAGCATCATTTAACATTCAGTGAGATTTTCTCCCATGGGGGTGACGGTGGTGTTTCAATGGGCTATGCTGTCGTCGTAATGATGGGAACATATATTACGATGGCTTTAAATGCCCCGGATTTTACCCGGTTCTTAAAGACAAAAACTGGTAGTGGTGAGCCTAATTGGTGGAAAGTCAATAAAGGAAGTTTTTGGGCACATACATTTGGTTTGGTAGGATCAATGCTACTCTTTACGATTATCGGTTTAACGAGTGGGGTTGCAACGGGAACATGGAATCCAATTGATGCTATGATCCAAACAATGGGAAAAGATAACCCTTTCCTTTTAATTGTATGTTTAGCCTTTGTTATTTTAGCTCAATGGTCTACAAATATTAGTGCGAATCTATTGCCTCCAGGTTATATCATAGTAAACCTATTCCCACGTAAGATATCATTTCCGATGGGTGCGATAATAGCAGGGATTATTGGATTACTTATTCAACCATGGAATTATGCGGAGTTTGTTCCTCAAATTCTAATGGTTATAACAGCCACACTAGCCCCAATCGTAGGTATTATGTTTACCGATTATTATTTGCTTAGAAAACGCAGGCTGAACTTAGATGAACTGTATAAAGTCGATGGTCAATATAAGTATTGGAAAAATGTTAATCCCGCAGCCATCATTGCATACATTCCATCCGGTTTGTCAGTTCTTTTGTTTCCTGATTATGGATTTGTTACAGCATTGTTAATTTCTATGGTTTTGTACTATACCTTAATGAAATATTGGATTTGCAAGATATATGAACAGCCTGAAATTACCGATGCAAATTTTAATATAAAAAGTCAAGGATTTACGAAGGAGGGATAATGTATAAAAATTAAAGTAATTAACCCGAAATGACGAATGGCATTGTACACAGGTCAAAAAGTGAGCTGGATCGGACATACAGATCATTACGGTACCCGAAATGGGTCACGCATCAATTGAAGCCTACTATGATGGAATACTTGAGTATTTCTGGAGTACTCCTGATAATACAAAAGAAATGTAGAGGGCACTACACTTTCAGTTGAGGAAGGTAAGTTACTAGGTTGTGCCGGTATGGCGGATTTAACCGATAAACTCGAGAAAGAACTTGGGGTACCTGAAATTGATGGTGTAGTAGTGATTGATAGTTTATAGAAACAATTGTTGACCCTTGGAAAAAACAAGCAAACTAAAAACTTATAAATCTCCTGAAAAGAAAGAATATAGCGGGAAATTAAGAAATTTGGGTCCGTGGAAAAAGCTATAAAATAAATTCACTAAATTCTAGGAGGAAAATGGTTATGAAAATTAAAGTTATCAACCCGAATACCACTTTGGCAATGACAAAGGGAATTGAACATGCTGCTAAGTCAGCTGCAAGATCTGATACTCAAATTGTTGCAGTGAGTCCTAAAATGGGTCCGGCTTCAATTGAATCCTACTATGATGAATATTTAAGCATTCCAGGAGTAATTGAGGAAATTAAAAAGGGAGAAGAAGAAGGAGTAGATGCATTTGTTATAGCATGCTGGGGAGACCCTGGATTGCATGCTGCGAGAGAAGTAACAGATAAACCAGTTGTAGGCATTGCGGAATCCTCCGTTTTTTTAGCATCAATGCTTGCTGCCAGATTTTCCGTGGTCACAGTTTTACCTAGAATTAAAACAATGTTAGAAGACCTGGTTGATTCATATGGTATGCAAAAACGTGTACTAAACATCCGTACGACACCGATGGGCGTATTAGATTTTGAGAGAGATCCAGAAGCAGGAATTGAAATGTTAAGGCAGGAAGGGAAAAGAGCGGTAGAGGAAGATAATGCAGAAGCTATTTTACTTGGATGTGCTGGTATGGCAGAATTTGCGGATAGCCTTGAAAAAGAATTAGGAGTTCCCGTTATCGATGGAGTTGTAGCGGGTGTGAAATTCGCCGAAGCAATTGTTGATCTAGGAAAGAAAACAAGTAAACTAAAAACTTATAAATATCCAGAGAAAAAAGAATATGTTGGGGCATTGGAGAACTTTGGACGGAATCAAACAACTACAAAATAAAAAATTAATTGGTTTTGTGCACAAAAATTAAAGAGTTTTCACACTTGTTAAATGATAGATAGTTTATATCAATTTTATTTAATTTTGGGCGAATTTCACTTACTAGTGAAATTGCCCATTTTTTAAAAGCATAACAGGGATTTCAGTGATATTGACTGTTAGACAGAACAGAAATTATATTATACATCCCTTGAATGAATTATTGCATTTTTAATCGAATGGGTGAACTGTAAAAGTTCTTACATCAATATATATCAATAAAATGAAAAAGGAGTGGAGATATTCATGGATTCAAATTCTAACAGCGTCATCAATCCAGATCCTTCGTTATACAATGAAGATCTTGCCCCGGTTCCAAAAGAAAAGAGAACATGGAATTGGATATCCTACTCAATGATTTGGATGGTAATGATACACAATATCGTTTCTTATGAGCTTGCCGGAAGTTTAATTGCTATGGGAATGAGTGTATGGCAGGCATTGGGTGCAGTTATCTTTGCAAACGTAGCGCTAATTGCGGCCATTTGGTTAAACAGTGCGGCGGGTACAAAGTATGGTTTGCCCTTTCCTGTTTTGATAAGAGCCTCATTCGGATATAAAGGGGCACATATACCAGTATTAACTCGGGCGTTCGTGGCCATTTTTTGGTTTGCTGTGCAGGCGTATGCTGGGAGTAAAGCAGTTGGTGCTGTAATAACTGTACTTTATCCTGGATGGGCTTCTCTTGGAGACTACTCTTTTTGGGGAATGGGCCTTAATGATTGGATAGGCTTTGGGACGTTTTGGTTGCTCCATGCTTTGGTGATTTCTCATGGGATGGAGAGGGTTAGACGTTTTGAAATGTGGGCTGGACCGTTAGTCATTGTATTAGGTTTAGGTTTGGTGTATTGGGCAGTTGATGTAGCAAATGGCTTTGGGCCGCTTTTCTCCATTCCTGGTACCCTTACTGGAGATGAGTTCTGGAAAAGCTTTTTTCTTTCAGTTACGGGGATGATTGGTGTATTAGCAACCTTAGTTTTAAACATTCCCGACCTTACTCGATTTTCAAAAAGCCAAAGAGATCAAGTCATTGGCCAGGCTGTAGGATTACCCATTATGATGACGTTTTTTGCATTTATGAGTATCATGATCACGGCAGGAACAATTATTGCATTCGGAAAGCCGATAACAGATCCAGTACAACTACTAGTCCAATTTGATAATCCTATTGTTGTATTATTGGGGGCATTTTCCCTGCTAATAGCGACCCTTTCCGTTAACGTTGTTGCTAACGTTGTCTCGCCGGCATACGATCTTATTAACTTGTTTCCAAGAAAGCTCAATTTTGTCAAAGCAGGAATTATTTCTATAGGGATTGGTGTATTTTTTGCACCTTGGCTATGGTTTAACAACGCAGGCACGATTTTTAATATCATTGGTGCTATAGGAGGAACATTAGGACCAGTATCAGGAATTATGATCGTGGATTATTTCCTTGTCAGACGCAGTCAATATGATTTAAATAGTTTCTTCGTGAAGGATGGGCAGTATACATACCGTAACGGGTGGAACCCGCGGGCGTTTATTGCAATGTCAATGGGTGTAATTGTTGCCTTGATAGGACTAGTGGTACCTTCTTTACATTCTCTCTATACCTATAACTGGTTTTTAGGGATAGCAGTAGGCGGAGTATCCTACTTTTTCTTGATGCGTTCAAACCAAAAGTCCATAACCACTGTTGTGGAGGAGAATGCTATTATTAAATAAAACGAAGACCGCTCATACCTATATAGGTAGAGCGGTTTTTTGCGTGCTTGTTAAAAAGAGAAGGTGCCCAAGCCAAACTAAATTGAGTCCCTTTATGCAAGGTAATAACCCAAGCTAATATCTGTAGCTTCATCTTGCGCTTTTGGCGGAAAGCTGACAATATATAAACGCCTTTTTTTTCACTTGGAATGTATATAGTAAAACTTGGAGGTACACCCTTACATCCTGTCAACGAGAAATTCTCCATAACAAGCCATAGCACCGGATAATTCCATGTTAGCCCCAATTTTAATCGTATCGGTATCGCTTCCTTCTGAACTTTTTTTAGCGTCTGAACAACCAGCTTACATTCCAATCATTAACGCTGAATCCAAAGCATCTTGGTGAATTTTCCCCTCATAATAAGATCCCTTAATGGCTGATATTTTTGAATCCTGGCTAACTCAAGTGTCTGGAAATAAAGGAAATATGTGCAGGGGGTATAAACATGTGGTTTCAGAATCGGTACCGTAAAATAACGAGGAGGGAAAAACGAAGTGATAACCTGGAAACTTCATGTAATACAGGCGGACTTTCCCTTCACGGTATATTAAAAGATAACCTTCACCAAATTAGACGGGAGCTTGGAAACAGTTCTGATGCTGGAAAATAGATGGAGATACTGATATTCTTAATATCAAGATAAAGAGCGGTCATTCGATTGAATATGGTGATTATCTGGATTCACTTGCACGCCTTTACAGTTATTTCTAATCCCACACAGGAAACTTCCTGGTAAGTTATCACGAAACCTAGGTTTGAATTCATTGGAGAGGGATCTCCACAACATGTGTGGGGAGCAAGCAGTGGTTCATTGCATAAACAAGACACACACTTTCCCATGATTGTAACATGGTGGATTTAAGATAGATTTTTCACATTTTAGATGAATGAAATTCGTCAATAAAACAAACTTAATATTCATTGTTCATTTTTTAGGAGTCGGGGATTTTGTTTATAACTCTAATTTTGATGGAATGTTAATTTGTTTTCCTTGGGGAGTACGATATAAGTTGAAATGAAATTTATTTTGATAGAGGTGGGAACTAAAAAATGAATCCATTTGATCTTCATACCCATCACCAACGCTGTGGACATGCTCGGGGGAATATTCGTGATTATATTGAAGCTGCTAACCGCAATGGGCTAGGTATGATTGGTATATCTGATCATTCACCATATTTTACAAGTGAAGAAGATCAGCGTTATCCTCTTATCGCCATGAGCAAAAGCCAATTTCCTGAATACGTATCAGAGGTTCTGCAGCTTAAAGAAGAGTATAAAGGGAAGATTGAAGTTTTGCTTGGTGTGGAATCAGACTTTTTTCCGGAACATGTAGAAAATTATCGTAGTTATTACGAACGTTACCCATTTGATTATATTATTGGTTCCGTACACCATGTGGATGGCATAAGCATATTTAAGAAGGACCGGTGGGATGGTCTTTCGAATAAAGAAAAATTACAAACGAAAGAAACATATTATAAACTCATAGAACAATCCGCCAAGAGCGGGATGTTTCAGATTCTTGGCCACATTGATGCGATGAAGGGTTTTTATCCTTCTTTTTCCTCAATTCAAACGGAGGCTATAGAACATACATTAAAAGTTATTGCAGGATATGATATTGCAATTGAAGTAAATACGTCCGGTAAAACCAAATACTCCGGGGGCTGGTACCCGGCAGATGATATCCTTGAGATGGCACTACATTACGGAGTAAAGGTTACCTTTGGTTCAGATGCACATGACCCGGACCGTGTAGCTGATGATTTTGAATTGGTAAGACTGAGACTCAAAGAAATCGGCTATAAGGAATGGGCATTTTTTAGAGAAAAGGCCATGTTCCTTATTCCTCTATAGAAAATTTATCAATAATAATAGTATATTACAAACAGGTGGCGATTCTTCTGCCGGAAACTGGTGTGATTGATTTGATCCTTATTGGGCGATTGATTGGATATTTCTGCAGTCAAGGTAACACTTCCTTCAAAGTTATTTGTAAACTCAAAGAACTAATTAATTCTCCATCTAGATTTTACAAAAAACCCCTCTGGATATATCTTAATAAAAAGCCCTTCTCGATTGAGAGTGGCTTATTTCTGTTTAAAAAGGTAAATCATCTGAATGGTAGGTTTAACCTGCTTAACTAACTCCGTTTAATTAGTGGGGGTCCTTTACATAATTCTCGTGTTGTCTTGTTAAATTACGAAGGTTTGGCATATACTCACTTTTTTCGTGAAGTGTATTTATAGAGAGATTACTTGGTACATATGCTTAAATGTGTTTTGGGAATTAGAGTGAATAATCTAATTTTTTTTAAAAAAGTAGTAAAAACTATTGTGAAATCGTGTAAAAACGTTTACACTTGCAATATACTAAATTTAGTATATTTAATTTGTTATAGGAAGTTGATTATGTGGGATAAATTTTATTCTAAAAATGGGTTAGCTGCTAAAAATATAGCCAAAGTGTTGATAGAACTAGAGATAGGCAAAAGAATACCCCGGGTTTCAGATTTTTGTGAAGTACTTTCATTTGGACGCGGGACCATTCAAAGCGCTCTTAATTTGTTAGAAGAAATGAAAGCGATTAAATTGGAAGCGCGTGGTCATCTTGGAACCTTTTTATTAGGAAAAGATGATGAGTTGTTACTTGAAATTGCTGGTATTGCACCTTTGGTTGGATCCATGCCGCTTCCTTATTCACGCAAATATGAAGGGTTGGCAACAGGGTTAGTTGAAGCCTTCGAATCAAAAGGTAAAAGAATCAATTTAACTTTTATCCGGGGGGGAATTAATCGAATTGAATCCATTCGTATGAAAAGATGCGATTTCGCAGTTGTTTCTAAATTGACTGCAGAAGCACAAATATTACAGTTTCCAAATTTAAAAATATTCGAAGAGCTTACGCATAATAGTTATGTATCAGCTCATAAAGTGTTTCTGTCTAATTCGAGTGAAACTAGAATTAGACAAGGAATGAAAATTGGTTTGGACATTGAATCCCTTGACCAAAGCAGATTAACGTTTGCAGAAGTTGAGGGCATGGACGTTCAGTTAGTTCATGTAAACTATATGCAGTTGTTTGATATGCTACATGCCAAACAGATAGATGCAACTATTTGGAATGTGGATGAAAAAAAAATGATTGAAACCTTTAGAGCTGTAGAGTTTCAATCACCTTTAGCTCGGCAATTGTCATTGGACACATCCGAAGCTGTCATAGTTATTGATGGTAACAGGGAAGATGAAATTAAACAAAAATGGAACTGTGTAACCAAAGAAATGATTCTTAAAGTTCAAGCACTTGTTGAAACAGGAGAAAAGATTCCTCGGTATTAAAAATATCGAGGAAATTTCTAAAATATTTTTATCAAAATACTAAATACAGTAGATTGGAGTATGTGAAATTGAATAAAGCAGAAATGAATCAAAAATTAGATATATTAAAAGACAATAAGATTATTACCGATTTAGCCTATGACATTACAAACGAAACATTTGATTTAATGTCAGAAAAGTACAAAAAGACCGATTTATCTGAATCCGATATGTTTTGGACACATATGTGCATGGCATTAACAAGGATTCAATGTGAGGAATCTATAGAAGGACCACTTGAAATGATTATGGTAGAAATCAGACAAACACCTTATAAAAATGAAATAGAGGAAATTATCAAATTTGTTAATAATAGATTTCCTCAGGGAATTCCTAAAGAAGAACAGGATTATTTCTATCTGCATCTACATCAAGTACTAGATAAAAATCAATAGGAGGTTTTAATAATGATCAAAATTGTAGTAGGTGGACAGTTAAATAAGCAAACAATCGAAAAGCAAATCAAGGAGTTAGGAGGAAGTGAGGTTGAAGTAAGTGTTAAGAGTGATTTAGAAGCCGTAATGGCGTTAAAAAATAAACAGGTTGATTATTATGTTGGAGCTTGTGAAACAGGGTCTGGTGGGGCGCTTGCTATGGCATTAGCACTTTTAGGACATGATCATTGTGTAGCACTTGCTTCCCCAAGTAAAGTTAAGAATCAAGAAGAAATTCTTGAAGAAGTTAATAGTGGGAAAATCGCTTTTGGCTTTACTGCCCCTTCGTCCGCTAATGTGTTAAAAGCTTTAGTTCCAGCATTACTTAATAAATAAAAAAAATATCAGGGGGAGTACTTTTGGATTTTACTATCATGCAACTAATAACCATAGCCGCTCTTGGTTCTATGGGTTCCATTCTTGTTAACCGAGGTGTAGCTGTTTTTAATGACGGTTTACGTCCAATTGTTCCAGAGTTTTTAGAAGGCCGCATTACCAGAAAAGAATTGGCAGCAACCAGTTTTGCGTTAAGCTTTGGATTAATTATTGGGTTTGGTATCCCGCTATCCATAGGTGCAACAATCATTATTGCGCATAGTATTTTACTTGCATGTGACATTATCGGAATATGGTCACCTGACAATAAAAAGGGCATAATCATTTCTGGTGTCGTAGGTGCTGTTTATAGTATTGGTGTATGCCTTGGACTACAATTTGTTGTTGATCTTTTTGATAAACTACCTATTAACTTCCTTGACTCTTTAAGTCTAGTAGGTACACCTATTATTATTGCATTTACTGTATTCCCTGCTGTAGCCGTAGGTTACCAGCATGGTTTTAAGAAGGCTGTAATTACTGCTAGCATTACATTTATTTCTTATCTATTGTTCGCTCGCTTTGGAACTTTTACTATTTCAAGCTACAAAATTGCATTAAGTCCTGAAGGAATGTCTTTATTATTTGGGATGTTTATGATGGTTTATTTTGCAGCAAGAGTAAAAGGTGGGGAAGGTACTACAAACGCAGATTTAGTTAATATATTTACAGAACGCGTGAACAGAATTAAAAAAAATCGCTGGTTGCTTGCGATTATGGGTGGCTTGGTTGCATTAGTTTCAGCCCAGATGATTCTTGCGGTTGACGCGATGCCACAAGCTTTAATTAATGATGGGAAATACTCGGAAGCAGCAATAGCAACTTTAGCACGTGCCATAGGATTTATACCTTTAGTATTCTCGACTGCCATTGTGACAGGTGTATATGGATTAGCCGGTACAACTATGGTGTTTGTGGTAGGGATCATTTTTAGAGAAATGCCGATTCTAGCATTTTTTGTTGGTGCAGTCGTTATGTATGGGGAAGTTATGCTGTTATCTGTTGTTACAAAAAGCATGGATAAATTGCCTGGTGTACGAGAAATGGGAGAACACATTCGTACGTCCTTAGCTGATGTTCTCGGGATGGCTATCTTAATTGGTAGTGCGATGGCAGGAGAAAAAATTGCACCAGGAATGGGCTTCTTCTGGGTAATGGGCTTTTATCTGCTTAATCGTATAGCGAAAAAGCCATTAGTGGAATTAGCAGTTGGACCAGTAGGGGTTATTGCCTTAGGTATCTTAGTGAATATTCTTCATTTATTTGGTTTATGGTCTAAATAAAGGAAAAAAGAATACCTCTTCCGTGATTATTTTAAAGATAATAATGGGGGAGGTATTCATTAGTTAATAGAAACTACGCATCTAATTATCAACAAAACTAAATCAATTCAATCAAAATTTTATGAAAGAAAGTGATTTTAGTGTTAATGGACGGTATTACTCTTATGCACGAACATACTACGATTGATTTATCAGAAGTTAAAAATACAGAGGATTGTCAACTTGATGTCTTTAGTGAAACTTTAAAAGAATACAAAAAATTATATGAAAAGGGTGTTAGAAACATTGTAGATGTAACCGTTTTTGGAATGGGAAGGAATATCCCGTTTGTCCAAAAGATAGCTGAAGAAAGTGGCATCAACATTATTTATTCTACTGGTTTTTATCAAGAGGAATTTTATCCAATCCAGGTATTTCGTGAAACACGGGAACAATTAGTTGAAAGAATGATTAATGAAATCAACCATGGAATTAAGGGAACGGGAGTAAAAGCAGAAATCATTGGTGAAATCGGAACAAGCTATAACGTATGGACAGATACAGAGAAAAAAGTGTTTGAAGCGGTTGTAATTGCCCATCAAGAAACCAAAAAACCTATAACCACTCATACCTCAATTGGTACATTGGGACATGAACAAGTAGACTTCTTTAAAAAGCATAATGTCGACTTAAATCGTGTTGTTATTGGTCATGTTGATTTAACTGGGGATGCTGATTATATATTGAAAATGTTAAAAGATGGTGTTTATGTTGAGTTTGATACTGTAGGAAAAGAGAGCTATATGCCTGACCGAACACGTGCAGAAATCTTGAAAAAAATTCAGGATGCAGGATATATCGATCATGTTTTCCTTTCAATGGATATCACAAGAAAATCACATCTGGAATATAAAGGTGGGCTAGGTTACAACTTTTTACTAGACTCCTTCATTCCTTTACTTACTAGCCATGGACTAACAGATGATTCTATTGAAAAAATGTTAGTCACAAATCCCTTGGTATTTATGAATCAATGAGGTGATAAAATGCAAACATTCCCTTTAAAAAGTCTTTCAATGGAAGAAGCCCAACAAAAGCAATTTCAGTTAATTGATATCATTACTCGTTATTTTCGAGGTGATGAAATACTTTCGCTTGGAGATTTAGGTGTTGTGAGAGGTGTGAATAAACCCCAATATACAAAAAAGGTAGAAGAAATATTGGCAGATTTTTTTCATGTCGAAAGAGCCTTGTTTGTACGAGGCGCAGGAACTGGAGCACTACGATATGGTTTTATGAGTTTTTTGAAACCAGGCGACCAAATCTTGGTCCATGACGCACCCATTTATCCAACAAGCAAGACAACGCTAGATAGCATGGGGATAGAAGCGATATTTGTTGACTTTCATCAAAAAGAGAAAGTGAAAAAAGTGATTCAACTTCATCCTGAATTAAAAGGCGCACTCATTCAACATACACGTCAAAAAATGGATGATCATTACGATATAGGCAAAGTCATTGGGCACATTCGTTCAATGAATCCTTCTCTTTACATCCTTACTGATGATAATTATGCAACAATGAAAGTAGAACAAGTAGGGGTTCAAGCTGGTGCTGATTTGACAACCTTCTCATTATTTAAATTGTTAGGTCCAGAAGGAATCGGTCTCATAATTGGTAAGGCAGACTTGATTAGAAAAATAGAAAAAATGAACTACTCTGGTGGTAGCCAGGTACAAGGTTATGAGGCGCTAGAAGCTTTACGTGGGCTTGTCTATGCTCCAGTTATGTTAGCCATTCAAGCTGAAGTAAATGAAAAATTAGTATCAAATCTTAATCAAGGGATAGTAACAGGTGTAAAACGTGCTTTCTTAGCAAATGCGCAATCAAAAGTAGTATTAGTAGAGCTAACGGAACCAATCGCAGAAGACGTACTCCATTATGCAAACGAACTTGGGGCAGCCCCGTATCCAGTAGGTGCCGAATCCAAGTATGAATTTGTTCCTATGTTCTATAGAGTTTCAAATACCTTTCTTACATCAGATCCTACTTTAAATAAAAAAATGATTCGGATCAATCCACTAAGAAGTGGAACAGATACGATTATCAGGATATTAACGCAATCCATTCATAAGGCTCAAGCTAAAAGTCAGTGACTTTTGGGTCAGACTGCACTAGATGGAGGAGTAATAACTAATGAATAAAAGAGTAATCGTTATAATTTTAGACAGTTTAGGTGTTGGTTATATGGATGATGCAGTAGAATATCATCCCCAAGATGTTGGTGCAAACACCTTTTATCACATTTTAGATGCCGTTCCATCACTTCGGATTCCTACTTTTGAAAAGTTAGGAATTAATAAAGTCCTGAATCATCCAAGTTTAGAAAAGAAAGAAAACCTGGCCAGCTACGGTGTATTAAAACTTATGCACCATGGTGCTGATAGTTATGAAGGTCATAATGAAATAATGGGCTCAAAGCCTAAAAAGGCCTATCTTGCCCCTTTTATCGATAATATGACTGAAGTTCGAACTGCCCTTGAATTAGATGGCTATAAAGTAAATATTCCTAATCGGGATCTCCCCTATTTATTGGTGAATGATTTGGTCATCGTCGCAGATAACATTGAGACTGATTTTGGACAAATTTATAATGTGAGTGCGCCGCTGGACAATATATCCTTTGAGGAAGTTCTAAAAATAGGCGAATGTGTTCGGAGAAATGTGAGGGTCAATCGAGTAATTGCGCTAGGCGGTGAGAACGTAACACCTGAACACCTACAAAATTCAGTGGAACTTCGTGAAGATGGATTGGTTGGGGTTAACTCACCAAAGTCAAATGTATATAAAAAGGGATATCAAGTTCGGCACTTAGGGTTTGGCATTTTACCTGATCAACAATTGCCAACTTTGGCTGTTAAAGAGGGAGTAGAAGTTTCTCTCGTGGGTAAAATGCAGGATGTGATCTATTGTGAAGGGGCAAATAAATTCCCTGGTGTTGATACTGAACAAGTAATGAAGGATATCCTAAATCAAATGGACCATGTTCAAAATGGATTAATTGCTGCAACTATACAGGAAACAGATTTAGCTGGGCATGCTCAAGATCCAGAGCGCTATGCTAACCGGATTTCGTTAGTAGATCAATATTTAGCAACAATAGTAGAAAAAATGACGGAACAAGATTTACTAATCATAAGTGCAGATCATGGAAACGATCCTACCATCGGCCATAGCCAGCATACACGAGAAAAAACATTCTTGTTAGTCTATAATAAATTGCTTAAACCAATGAATCTTGGAGAAAGAGAAACACTTTCTGATATAGCTGCAACAGCGGCTGAATATTTAGGGCTTGATGCCACTGAAAACGGGACGAGTCTTTACAATATCAAGGAAAGTAACAAAGGAAATTAGATTGGAGAGATATTAATGTTTTTAGACATAACTCAACAACGCAATCCGAAGTTAATAGAAGCTTCCTTAGAACTACATCAACAAGGCGCTATTTCTCCAAATACGTACGTACTAGATCTGGATACCATAAAATCGAATGCTACTCTTTTAGCCAGAGAAGCCAAAAAACAGGATATTGAATTATTGTTTATGTCCAAACAATTCGGTCGAAATCCGTTGGTAGCTAAAGCTATTGTTGCGGCAGGAATTGAAAAAGCAGTGGCTGTGGATCCGTGGGAAGCCCTCACTCTCAGCAAAAATGGAATTAAAATTGGTCATGTTGGACATCTTGTTCAATTGCCAAAAAGAATGATACCGAAGATTTTAAATATCGAACCCGATTTTATCACCGTTTTTAGCTATGAAAATGCAAAGAATGTTAGTGATGCTGCAAAACTGGTGGGAAGAATCCAAAAAATTTTCTTGCGCATTGCAAACATTGGTGACTTTATTTATAACGGTCAAGAGGGTGGTTTTACTCTTCATCAGCTCCAGGAAGAAGTAAAGAAACTTGAAGAGTTGGATGGTATTGTTATAGCGGGATTAACGAGTTTTCCTTGCATATTAATACAAAACGATACTCCTGCCGTTACACAGAATGTCAAGTCGATGCAACTGGCAAAAGAATTGCTTCAGCAAAGAGGACATCAACATTTGCAGATGAATATGCCGAGTGCAACTTCCGTATCAACGATACAATTGTTAAAAGAAAACGGAGCAACTCAAGGAGAGCCAGGACACGCTCTTACTGGTACGACCCCTTTACACGCAATCCAACATTTAGAAGAAAGACCAGCAATGACATACGTTTCTGAAGTTTCTCATTTTTATCAAGATCGAGCTATTGTCTTTGGAGGCGGTTTTTATCCGCGTTCCCATATGCAAAATGCTTTTGTAGGGAAAAATATAAATAGTTTGAAAAAAGTGCCTATCATAGTAAATGACCCCTCCAATATCGATTACTATGGAACATTAAATACACGTGATGTCAAAATTGGTGACACTGCCATATTTGCTTTTCGTACTCAAATATTTGTCACTCATGCCCAAATAGCAATTGTAAAAAATCTTTCAACTAAACCGGAACTTCTTGGGATTTATGATGCAACTGGTAATTTAGTAAATTAAGAGAAAAAGGCGCTAAACTTTAAATAAGTTGAAGACTCAATGATACATTAACTTCTTTTAACTTGTGGGCTAAGCCCCCTTCTTCCTACTCGCCTGTATATCCAATGACATAGGCAGTGGGTCCACCATAATAAGGATGTGTGATAGTATGTATCGAATTGTTTTTCTGGATATTGATGGAACTATTTTAAACTCTAATGAACAACTTGAAGAAAGACTCATTGAAAACATCATTAAGTTACAACAAAAGGGTATATTGGTAGCTTTAGCTTCAGGAAGATCTTTGGTTGCTTCAAAAATATATGGAGAAAAATTTAGATGCTCGATATATGTAACATACAATGGGAGCTTTGTCATTTCGAATAATGAGGTATTATATGATGTCAAAATACCATCACAGTTAGCTTTTAATTTATGCAGCAAAACGAAAGAATACAATGGTGCTTATTTTCATTTTTCATATAAGACTTCCCGTTCGAATCGTCCCCAGCCTGATATTGAACATTTACTGCCACAAGCTACACAATCTAATCTTACTGATACAAATCGCGACGCTCACCGCTTAGCCCTTTATCTTGATTCTACTAAAGACCGTGAATCCCTTAGAGCTGAAATAACGGATGAATATGTTTTTGATGAAGGCAATCGATTGGAAGTTTATCCGGTTGGATCTAAATGGTCTGGCATTATACCTATCTTGAATCGGCTGGGAATTTCTGCGAGTGAAGTAGTGGCAATTGGTAATGGCATAAATGATATAGAGATGCTAGAAGCAGCCGGATTAGGAATCGCTATGGGAAACTCACCTGATTACGTAAAAAAATGTGCGAATTTGATAACTGAGGATAATGATCACGATGGTGTTGCATTAGCATTAGAAGAAATATTTAATTTATAAGCCAATAATCAATAAGTAACAAACCATGGTAATGGTCCCACGGTCGAACCCTAATGGGAACACCTACTTATAAATAGTTTGCAAAAAATAAAAATAGTTATTGGAAATAAAGAAGCGTTATAGATACCTCAGCAATCTTAGGCAACTTGGAAAGTGTATGAGACCTGAGTTCGATAATAGTATTTAAAGGAACGTAGGATAAAACGATAATTTTTTCTAAAAATTTAGGAGTGTTAAGATGAAACTTGTTAAAGTTAGAAATCCTGAAGAGATGAGCGCTTTTACAGCAAGACGAATCATTGAAAAAGTAAGTTCTTCCTCTATGTTATCACTTGGTCTTGCAACAGGGGGTACACCTGTTGGTACTTATGAATTTTTAATTGATGACTATAAGAAGAAAAAAACAACCTACAGGCATGTTTTTACGTATAATCTAGATGAATATGTTGGATTAGAATCTAGCCATCCAAATAGCTATCATTATTACATGTATAATCATTTATTTAATTACATTGATATACCAAGCAAAAATGTAAATATTCCTAATGGTATGGCAAGCAATCTGAAACAAGAAGCTATAAGCTATGAAGCAAAAATAGACAAAGTACGTGGTGTGGATTTACAACTGTTGGGAATCGGTGAAAACGGACATATTGGTTTCAATGAACCTGGAACAGCGCTAAATATGCCAACACATGTGTTGGCTCTTACAGAGTCAACCCGGCAAGTAAATGCACGTTATTTTAATAATTATGATGAAGTACCAAATCATGCAATCACAATGGGCATATCAACTATTTTAAAAAGTAAAGAAATAATACTTCTTGCTTCTGGAGAAAGTAAGGCAGAAGCAATATACCGCATGTTTACAGAAGAGGTAGGTAGTAACTGTCCAGCTACTGTACTAAGAAACCACTCAAATGTGGTAGTAGTTGCAGATGAGAAGGCCGTCTCCAAATTGGAACATTATTTGTATTGTTAATGTTTATCTGGGGTGTTTAGTTCTAAAACCTTAATAATGTTCATTTTCATAATGTAACTATTTCTGTCCGAGAATAGTTACTTTTTTTGTCTTTGTTTCCTCTTACTTTGTGATGAAAAGATATATATCGTTCAAAAGGTAGATGAAAGATTGCAAATCCAATGTTATATAATAAGTGCGAAAGAATCAATAACGGAACAGAAAGGAGCCTGCAATGATAGTCCTTGAAAATGAAGCATTAAAAGTAAGTATCTCCACTTCCGGTGCAGAAGTACGTGAGGTTCTAAATAAAAAAACAGGGCTGAGTTATCTGTGGAGCGGCGAAAGCACGCATTGGGGAAGAGTGTCGCCGATACTGTTTCCAATTGTTGGGCGGTTAAAAAAGGATCAATATAAGCTGAATGGAAAAACATATCACTTGTCGCAGCACGGTTTTCTGCGAGATGTTGGATTTACTGTTCAGGCGCAGCATGTAGATCATGTTTCTTTCTGCTTTGAGTCGTCTGATGATTTTTTGGATGTGTACCCGTACCGGTTTCAGGCAGTAATTCACTATGCATTGAAGGAGCAGTCACTGAACGTCCGCTGGGAAATTAAAAATGAACAGAAAGAGACAATGTATTTTTCCATTGGAGCTCATCCTGCATTTAACGTGCCGCTCACAAGCGAGGAAAAAGCGGAAGAGTATACGTTAGCTTTTACATCGGCCATTGGCAAACGCGTCACGCGATATGAACTGGCCAAATCATTGATCAAAGAAAAAGAATCGGCTGAAACGATTGAGCCGATCTCTATTCAAGCGTCTTTATTTAAGAATGATGCATTTATATACAGTCACATTGACCATGTTTCGCTTTTATCAGACCGGACAGGTCATGGAGTTGAAGTTGACTTGGCTGCTTTTCCATTTGTCGGAATATGGTCGAGCTACAATCAATCAAATGGCACGATGGCTCCGTTTGTATGCATTGAACCTTGGTACGGTCTTGCCGATACGGAAGACACATCTGGTCAGTTAAAGGAAAAAATAGGAATTAATAAGCTTGAAGCAGGCGGCTGGTTTGAAGCAAACTATACGATGACATTCATTTGACATTTTTTAGAGTATGACAAAATAAAAACATACTAAGATTAGTAGCACAGACCAAGGCCATTGTTTGCTACTATATTTTGTAGTAGAAGTAAATAAAAGGTCGAGTCAACCACTAGAGTTATTTTTGGATATAAACCTCATACTTTTTCTTATAATGTATTTACATTCTGTTCTTTCCCATTTAAACTCTAAATCAAAAATGTTGATTTGAAGACATTCAAAGTTACCATTGCATTTCACTAATCATCATCTTACAATCCCTTATAAATATGGTTTGGACAATGATTACATCAGAAGCTAATCAAACCTCATATAAAATAGGAAGAAAGACATTTTAGACGTAAAAGTACACTTTTATAAACATGCTAAACAGCCCTTGTCTATTAATAGTAAGGGTAATGCTGTTTAGCATGTATAGTTTCTCTAAGGAATAGAGAGTGTAAGCTTTTTACTAGTGTCTAATTGACGCGGGTAAAATCGTTATTTATAAAATGTAGATGATGTATTTCTTAAATACTTTTTTTGGTTTTTTATACTTTATGACTTTACTGTTGAACAAATAAAGATTTGAGGGAGTTGAAGAAGGAGATATATTAGGGGTACCGCCAGCAAATCGGAAAAAAAACACGCTAAGAAAACTTTTGAATGAGAAAAGCCGATTTTTCCTACGCTAAGGAATGATCGGCTTTTCTATTATTGGGGTCCGGTAGCTTTACGATATTTATTCTTATAACTTGAAATAACGAAGGCTATGAAGAGTATGTCGTGCGAGTACAAACATCTTCTTTTCGTTTTTTTAACGTCCTTTACAAAGGGTACAGTTTAAATATCTGGCTGACCTTATAATACGAAAGGGGCAGCATTCCTGTAATACTGAAAATGAGGTTTGAACGGAAAAAGACCTCTTGATAAGATGAATGTGTCCTAAGCTGGCCAGCTAAAAAGGACAAAAACATCTATTTGGAGGTCTCACAATGAATTATAACCAAAATCACAAAATCTCTCAAATTACTTCTGAAACCTTAATAGTCGGAGTAGATATCGCCAAGCACAATCATGTCGCGAGAGCACAGGATTTTAGAGGATTGGAACTGGGTAAAACGTGTTTTTTTGAAAATACGAAAGCAGGATTTCATTCGTTTCTAGATTGGATTAACCAACTTGTTAAAGGGTATAAGCTAAATCAAGTGATTGTAGGCATGGAGCCAACCGGTCACTACTGGTTAAATCTAGCTCATCTTCTAAAAGAGAATAATATTAAGTTCGTATCTGTCAATCCACTACATGTTAAACGAAGTAAAGAATTAGACGATAATTCACCTACAAAGAATGACGTGAAAGATGCAAAAGTCATCGCACAGTTAGTCAAAGACGGAAGATACGCCGAACCGACAATTCCACAAGGAATTTATGCAGAACTCCGAGTGGCAAAAAAACTTCGCGATCTTCTCAACGTTGATTTACAGGTCGTTCACGGACAAGTTCATAACTGGCTTGATCGTTACTTTCCCGAATTTTTGACGGTGTTCAAAAGTTGGGAAGGCAAGACAGCTATTCATTTTCTAAAGCTAGAAGCCTTGCCACATGAACTTGTAAAGTATACGGATGAAGAGCTCTTACTTTCTTAAAGACGAGTGGTAAAACGCAGTATAGGCTTAAAGAAGATACGAGCACTTAAAGGAGTAGCCAATCGTTCGATGGTATTCGTCAAGGGGCAGCTATGGCGAAATTAGAGTTGAGAGCTTTACTAGAGAAGTATGATTTTATTCAAATGAAATTCGAAGAATTAGATCATCAATTAGAACAGTTATTAAGACCATATCCCAGGTGTCACACAGATGTTAGAGGTGTCAGGAATCGGTCGAGATACAGTAGCAGGGTTTTTCGCAGAGGTCGGCGACCTCAGAGACTATCAACATCCTCACCAAATTGTAGGGATAAAAGGTACTGGAAAGACAGCCAACCTTATAAAACTTAAAAATGAGCTCTCCTCGGGGCAGGTTAGTTGAATACGGAAGGACTATTAGAAAAATTACAGAATAAATAAGATTAGAGAAAAAAATTAATTAATTGAACAATAAGGAGAATTTAAATGAATAAAGCTCGCAACAATAAAATGAAGAAAACGTGGAAGTTAATTGGCATATTCATAGTACTCTTCTTTGTTTATTATAGCTTTTTTTATTTTCCAACTGTACCAACCGCTTCGATAAAAAATGAGCATAAGACATATGAATTGAAAGCAAAAGATTATGATTATAGTGCTTTTGGCAAAAGTATTACAAAAAATCTTACTTATAAAAGCGTAAATGAACTAGATACATATTTACAAAATGAACCAGAAATGACGGTCATTTCTAACCATCATTTTACTTATAAAAATAGTGCATCAACTACTGCTACGAACATATTTTTTTACAGTGTAGATCGAAATAAAGTTATACCACGTTTTGAAACCGAATCAACCGTTCAATCCATTTCAGAACCTGGTCATTATATTCTTGAATACTTATCTGAATTTGAATCAGGAAAAGTAGCAAGTTATTTTGTTAAGATTAATGTAGTAAAATAATAAAAATATCAAAGAATTGAAGCAAAAAATCTGAAATTCCTTATGTAACTAAACCAGCCAATAGTTTGTCAATATTTTTCAATAAAACCTTAAAATATTTCATGCTATACTAAATTTGTGCATACCAAATAACCTTCCAAGTTTCTGTGTTTGGAAAGTTCTGGGTGGTTTAGTTATACTTTCAAACTAGGCTATCTTGGAAAGGTGAGTTGCTTTTTAAAAGTGCATAAATCCAATGTAAGAGTTTATTGGCACATGCTATCACAGCTACTTTAAAGGGCTTTCCTTCTTCACGTTTCTTATCATAAAACTCTCGTAATCGCTTGTTACGAGGGATGATTTCATCTGTCGTTTTCTTCTTGCGACAATTACGAATGGCACATTTAACAGCCATATACAAGGCGTGTCTTAGTCTGCCAGAACCTCTTTTGGTAATCCGATTTACTGTGCCTTTAAATTTACCTGATTCAAAGATACTTGGATCAATTCCGGCAAATGCCACTAGTTTTTTAGGGTGATTAAACCGTTCAATCTCTCCAATTTCAGAAATAATCGTTGCAGCGATTTTTTCACCGATTCCAGGGATGGATTGGATAATCTTATATTCTTCAATTTCTTTTGCCAAAGCATCTATCTCGTCTTCAAATTTGGATAGGTGCTTTTGGTATTCTAGAAGCATTTTTATATACATTTCAAGGCTTAAAATGTGACTCTGATATAAGGTTCTCTGAAAAGGGTTTCGAGCTGAGGCAGCCGTAAGTTTCTCTGCCTGTGTATTTGCCCACTTTTTAGAACGACTTGGACATAGTTCATTAATCCTATTTGCTACAGTTTCTTCACCGACTGCTAATATGTCTTCAGAAGTAGGGAATTCTAATAGAGTAAGCAAAGAAACAACCGAATACAAATCTCCAAAAACCCCTCTATATTCAGGAAATACTTGATCAAGAACAGCCTGGAACTGTAGTTTTGTTTGTACATAGATACCTGTTATATTTTCGTGTTGTCTTGAAAGATTACGAAGATTTAAGAGTTGTATCCCTCGTTTTTTATAAGGCTCTAAATCCTCTTTATAGTACAGCTCGCAGAGGTGACGTGCATCGATTATATCTGTCTTTACTTTGCGTAAACTTGAGCTCTTCGCACGATAAGAAATGAGTGGGTTAACGACAATTAATAAGTAGCCTCTCTCCTCAAAATACTGTACAACTGGCGTATGATAATGCCCCGTGGATTCCAATACAATCGGAGGTTTGATTCCTGTTTTATTTTCTATTTTTCTCAGAAACTGAAATAGCGTTTCTAATCCTTCAATGGTATGTGTAACTTTGAAACTGCCTTGATAAGGCTTCTTCTTTTCCAAGAATGCTTGAACCTGACTTTCACCTTTAGCTACATCCAGACCAACCACTGGATTCATTTTTTATCTCCTCCAAAAACATAATATTTGCCGGTAACCCCTAATCCTTCTTGCAGTATCATAGCTTCGCTTGTTATACGAGATCTTGGTCCCAACCAGCCAAATCATGTTTAAGCAAGTAGGGGGCGAACTGTTTAGTTGACGGGATCTTAAGCCCCACGGGCAGGTACGTTCTACCCCGGCTACCGTTATAATAAAACTATATAAAAATTGGTCAACCAGAAATATCTGGCTGACCTAATAATACGAACGGGGCAGGTTACTTGAAGGGGTACCACCAGCAAAACGCGGATTTACAACGTTAAGGGAATTCGGAAACAAAAATAGCCGGTTTTCACCACGATAAAGTGTAACCGGCTGATAGCTATCATTGGTTTAACGGTCGTAATGACTCTAAGGTAGTAACTCCTTTTGGGTCAAAACGATACTCGCCAAGAAAGTTGATATGCTCCCATCCCAATGGAGCTTTCAACTTTTTTGAGCTGATACTGTAGATCAGGGCCAATTAATTGAATAATGTTTATTGAATAAACAGGCATCATTAACTTAAGAAAAGTAATGTATAAAGTTTTAATGATATACTTAAAAAAGGAAAGTGGGGAGACATTATGTGTACTCCAAACTTACTACATACAGATAGGGCATAGGAGGCTGTCATGCCAAGAACAAAGTACGTAGAAATATATGAAGATTTAAAAAAGAAAATTGAACAGAATGATTATCAGTATCAACAACTCCTTCCTTCAGAGAATACATTGATCATAGAGTATGACTGCTCAAGAAACACATTACGAAGAGCAATCGGAAATCTTGTAAACGAAGGGTATGTACAAACCAAGCATGGGAAAGGTGCCCGCGTGATTTATCAAGATTTTAAGGGAAATGAATATATGTTTGGTGAGACGGAAACGTTTAAGGAGTTTGCTATTCGAAACAATAAGAAACATCGGACAGACGTCACCGTCTTTGAGGAATTGGTTGTAGATGAAGGCATTCATGAGCATACCAGGTTTCCAATCGGTGTTGAAGTGTATCACCTGAAGCGTGTCCGTTATTTAGAAGGCAATCCCGTAATTATGGATTATAATTATTTTAGGAAAGATATTGCTAAAGGATTAACGATTGAGGTAGCAGAGGATTCCATTTATGAATACTTAGATAGAGAGCTGAACCAACGGGCGGTCACTGCAAAGCGGAAAATGGTGGTAGAAAGAACTACTGAGATGGATGAGAAATATTTAAAATTAGATGGGTTTAATAGTGTTGTCGTTGTGACCAGTCATGTTTTTAATGCGGATGGAGTGATGTTTGAACATACTCAATCAAGGCATACTCCGGGTAACTTTGTGTTCTTCGACCAAACACAGCGAAAATAAGAAAAGTGTATGAGATGAAGTTCTCATACACTTTTTTAATTAATTTGCCAGTTTTGATGCTAAATGGATAAACACGCTGGACGTCCACGTATGGGCAAGGTCTCGCAATCCTTCCCCCGTTTCAGCATGGAAGTTTTCCGCAAACCCTCCATATTTACAAAGCTCTAGGAACTTCTCGGTTACTTCATTTGCTAATTGTTGTTCGCCGCATTCTTCAAATGCTTCTATAAACAAGAGAGTGGTAGGAGCGATTGGTCCTCTCCAGTAAGCGTCCTCCTCATAATAAGGACTGTCGATGGCTTCCGACGCAATTCCCCACTTTGTTAAATACCTTTCGCTCTTTAGAAGATTGAGGATGTTCTTTTTAGCAGCTTCAGGAAGTTTGTTTCCCAAGATAATTGACATTAAAGGCAGGATTCCTTGGCTCTCAATTACTTTACCGTCTCTTGTAAAGCGAGCAAATGGAAGGTCCTCAATAAGGAAATAGTCGCAAAATTTCTGCATGTATTTTGTGGATTGTTCTTCCCAATATTTCTTATCTTCTACTTTATCAAGTTTTTCTGCCACAACAGCCAGCATATCCATCGACTTAATCAAGAATGCTGTTAAGTCTGAATTAAAAGGCATGAGCCCAGTAGATTACCGGGTTCATGCCCTCAGGGCTGCCTAATTAAATAAAGTGTCTAACTTTTTGGGTTCACTTCATAAGTGGTCTCTTTTATTTCTTCAAAAAATCAACATTATTGTTTAACAAAGCCTAACAAAAAAAGATACGGCAGGTAGGAAATAAAAACTGGCAGTTATTTATTTAAGTACTCTGAATAATCATAGTGCTTTTATGGTTCAATTAGATTAAAATGAAGCAGGATATCTTTACTAAACGAGAGAAAATAGGGGATTTATTATGATGAGCAAATGTATTTTAGCAGCAAGTGTTATCTCAATCGGATTGCTTGGAGCTTGCAGTCAAACAGAAAAAACAGAAGATACAAAGGCCACGGCTGTGGCAAAAGAAGAAACGGAAACTGTAGTTTCAAAAGAATGGAAAGATTTAACGGTGGCGAATGATATAATTGAAGGACCTCAATCAGCAAAAGAGTTTATTTCGATGTATGACGAATCTTTCAATGCAAATGTTGAAATCGCGTTTAATCAGCGAACTGAAGATGTCTTATCTACTATCGAATACTACTACTATGAAGAATCTATATCTCTAGATAACTCTCTTCTAGATTTACCTATCGTAGTCGAAGGCGAGTCCATAGAAAAAGACTTCAAAAATATGAAGTCTCTATCGTACATCATTAAAGGAGAACAAGCCAAAGTTTTAGATGGGGTTACCTTACCAAAAAGTCATCCCTCGGAATATGATGAACAAAAGTATTGGAATCCACCGACTAAGAGAATGAAACAAGCTATCAAGTACATGAAAGGCTTGTTAAATGACCTTGATATTGCAATAAGCGAAGGTAAAGGAGAACTGACTGGATACTCATACCAAGCTGGTGGTAAGAAAACCGACGAACTTGAAGAATTTATCAAAGGTTCTAATCAAGATAGAATAGATGCTCGTGAAGCAGCTATCACTCCAGAGCTCAAAAAAGTGGTTAAAGATAATTTCGAGTATTTTGACAAGATTCTCAATAGCGATTACTTCTACAAATCTCGAAATGCTGACGAAAACGACCCAATTTTTGACGAAGGTAAAGAGGATGTTTGGCTAACTGAAGAAATCAAATCAGAAGTGAAAAAAAGAGCTGATGAAATTGAAGCTTTAATCCCAACCAAAAGTAGTACTCTTGATCGAGATTTAGGAAATGTTGTTGGAGAAATGAGAACAGGATTTGATTATGAAAATGGTGGAGATATTTACATGCCTCATAGAATCCTTTATGGCTTACATGCCGGTATGAATGGATATAGATATGTTGAACGAGACGAAAATGGAAGAAAAAGACTTGATCCAGAAGGGAATTGGACAGAAACTTTTACTGATGAAGAAGTAGGTTATTAAAAGAAGAAATCGATCGGTAGTTCGAAATCTGTTCCAAAGCTGGCACATATTGTATATACGATTTTACATAAAAAAACGAGCCTACGATCCTTGTTATTCAGGGAAGTAGGCTTTCATTATCTTTCGTATTGTGAGAAAAAGATATTCAACCTTTAACGAGACCTGCTTAAAGGGGAATGTTGATGAGTTCAACAGATAAATCGAGAGGGGAAATCAACGTTGAAAAAAATAATTATTACATTGTTGGCAACAAATCTTTTTACAAGTATCGCAGCAACACCTTCTAGTATTGTAAAGGCAGAAGAAACGTCATCTGTTGTAGCACCCGCTGCGCTGGATCTCACTCATTCCCCGGCTATTATCCAATACGGTTAATAGGTAAAAAGCAACCTGGAAAATCGACTTGCGGCTCAAGTCCTTTCCACATGGACTATCTGGTTTCCGCAATTGCTCACTACAAAATAAAGAGAAATTTTCCAAATAGATACAAAATCGACACAGACTACTTCCTAACAAACTTCTTTTGGTTCCCTCTCTCAGCTAGAATTTCTTTCCCCTACTTAAAAACATTTCAATTCTGATACTTTACAATCCTGAGAGATACTAAGACGTACGTTTTTAATGAACTAATTCTCTATCACTCTAATTGTCCTAAAAAAACTATAGTTTCAGATAAGGGTACAGTACAGTCAGAAAAATGTGGATTTATAATGTTTAGGAAAACGCAGTTGCCTGAATATCCCCCCTTAATATATAAGGCCGTGTTAAAGAATATAATACCACTCTATCATCATGGATTAATAGGTGAGGCAAAATCATAACATCTGGATCATTCAACTTTAAAAGAAGATCTAATAAATGAAGAATAAGAGAACAATTCCAATATACGGCGCTTTAAATGGAGAATGATATTGTAAGTAAGCTGCTGATTGTAGTACGAAAGTAAATGTGATCAAGAAGCGGCACATGAAAACTTACAAAAAAGGCAGCTTTACATTAGAGTAAAACTGGCCTACGGTTTAGATAGTTCGTTCGTTTTATTGCTTTCTATGAAACGGTTTATATCATTTAGCTGTTGATTCCAAAGTAATTTAGTTTACTTTTTTGGCAAATCCAATTGCTTATTAAGTGCGGCATGGGCTACCTTTAAGCTTCTTTGAATATGTTCACTCATTTTTTCTTCGGTTTTTAAAGGATCTCGGTTTCTCAGAGCGGTGTAAATTTGAATGTGATCTTCAACCAGTTCAGGAAAACAATCTGTACGTTCCTTAAGGATACAGTTCCGAATATAGAGTACTTTAGTTTTAATTACTTCAAATAATTTAATAAGCTGCTTATTTAGAGATGCACTTGCAATAATATCATGGAATTGTTGATTTAAGCATGTAAGCTTCTGCTTGTCGTTTTTTCTCAGAGCTTCCTTTGATTCAATAATAATTTGTTCCAATTCGTTTAATTGGTCCTCTGTGATATGAGTGGCTGCCAGTTTTGCTGATAGTGATTCAAGGCTTTTCCGGCATTCATAGATATCTAAAATATCTTGAGCATTAGGGTTATAAACTAATAAGATATTACCACTTTGAACAAGCATGTCATCTTTTGTAAGCATTCGAAACGCTTCGCGAACTGTCCCTCTGCTTACCCCAATATATTCTGCTACCTTGGTTTCGACTAGACGTTCTCCGGGCATGTATTTTCCTTCCATAATCATTTCTTTAACAATAGTATAAACCTGGCTATGAAGCGGTTCAGTTTTTGTAATTCCCCTCATAACAATCCTCCCACGGTATGTAAATAATTTGAACTTTCACTCATTGGTGAAAGTTTTTGAAACGGTTACTTCTTAGAATATTTATAGAGGGCTCCCTAGATTCTCCCTTGTCTGCTTATAAACATCTTAAAAGTTAATCAGGAATGCTTCTTCTGACGGTAAAAGGCTTCTTGTATTTATTGATTTGTATCATTATTTATTAACAATAGTTTACTATACTTCATGTGTAAGTGAAAAGCTAGAACAGTAAACCCTCGCTCCGTAAATTTACACCATGCAAATAGACTTAAGATGATTTAAATAAGATGATTTAATTATAGAGTGAATATGTAAGAATAAAAAGTCAGAAAATTTAGTGTTAACTGTTGACAGTCTACCATTTTGAGATTAAAATAAAAAAATGAAATCGCTTACCAATATTTTGTAGATTTAAGCGCAAGAACGCTGATATACAGTTTCTTACAGAATTTTAGATTTATATACATAATTAATAATTCTAATTCAGGGGATGTTCGACATGGCAAAGAAAGCACTTGAGGGATTAAGAGTTTTGGAAATGGGACAATTGATTGCGGGACCTTCCGCATCAAGACTGTTAGGTGAATTTGGAGCAGAGGTAATTAAGGTCGAAACTCCTGAGACTGGTGATCCGATCCGAACATGGCGTGTTGTTGAGAATGGAACCAGCCTTTGGTGGTATGTTCAATCTCGAAATAAAAAATCAATCACGATTAACCTGCGTGAAGCTGAAGGCCAGCGATTAATTCGTGAACTTGTTAAGGAAATTGATATTTTAATAGAAAACTTCCGCCCAGGAACAATGGAAAAATGGGGATTGGGATATGAAGATTTAAAGGCAATCAACCCACGTCTGATTATGATTCGTGTATCAGGCTATGGACAGGATGGGCCATATCGTGATAAGGCCGGATTTGGTTCGATTGGTGAAGCACTAGGAGGACTTCGTTACATAACTGGTTATCCGGACCGTCCACCTACACGTGTAGGGATTAGTATTGGTGACTCATTATCTGCTCTTTACTCCGTAATTGGGGCATTAATGGCCGTTCATCATCGAGATGTAAACGGAACTGGAGAAGGACAAGTTATCGATGTTGCACTGTATGAATCTGTATTTAGCATGATGGAAAGTACACTTCCTGAATTTGACCGTGCGGGAGTAATTCGTGAAAGAACGGGAAGTACGCTGCCTGGAATCACCCCATCTAACACATATTTATGTAGTGATGGAAAATATGTTGTTATTGGAGCAAACGGTGATGCTATATTCAAACGTCTTATGAATGCAATGGGTCGCAGTGATATCGCGGAGGATCCTCGTTTTGAAAATAACTCGAAACGCTCTGAGCATGCAGATTTCTTAGATGCATTAATCGAAGAATGGACGAAGACTATGCCTTTTGATGAAGTAATGACATGTTTAGATGATGCAAAGGTTCCAGCCGGTGCGATTTACTCCATTGAGGATATTGTGAACGATCCGCATTATCAAGCCCGTCAAATGATTCAAGAAGTGAACGTTGAAGAGTTAGGGACATTAAAAATGCCAGGAATTGTGCCTAAAATGAGTGAAACACCTGGTAAAATCGAATGGGCAGGCCCGAAATTAGGTGAGCACACTGATGAAGTGTTATCAGAGAAAATCCATTTATCCGAAGAACAAATCAAAAGCCTGAAGGAAAAAGGAATTATCTAATAAGGGGTTGGATGATAATGGGAATGACTATGTCGGAAAAGATCTTGGCAAGAGCCTCTGGACAGCCTGGCGTGAAAGCCGGGGATATTGTATGGGTCAATGTAGATATTGCGATGATGCACGATTTGCTCGGACCCTGGCTGGTAGACGGTGGCTTCCGTCGTCTAGGCGGGAAATTGTTTGATAAAGAAAAGGTTGTCGTCGTTTCTGATCACTGTACCCCACCAGCAACCGTTCAACAAGCAGATATTCTGAAGTTCACGCGGGAATGGGCACGACAACAAGAACTTCCATACTATTACGAATTTGAAGGTCCTTGTCATCAGGTAATTATGGAACACGGTCATGTCCGTCCGGGGCGATTGATACTTGGAACAGATTCTCATACGTGTATGGCCGGGGGGCTAGGAGCTTTCGCAACCGGTATTGGTTCCACCGAAATGATTGGGGTCTTATTGACAGGTGAAACCTGGCTAAAGGTTCCAGAAACTATCAAAGTTATGTGGGATGGGGAATTGCCTCATGGTGTGTACTCCAAAGATCTAGTACTTAAAACAATCAAAGATATTGGACATGCAGGAGCAACGTACCAAACCATTGAATTTTCCGGCAGTGCCATAAGAGGCTTATCCATGGATGAACGCTTGGTTTTATCTAATATGGCGGTTGAAGCCGGTGCAAAAACAGGGCTGATCCAACCAGATGAAACTGTTGCTGAATTTTTACGCTCGAAAGGTGTTCTCGAAGAACTTGATATGATAAAGAGTGATGATGATGCATCTTTTATCACAACCTTACATTATAATGCTTCTGAATTAGAACCCCAGGTAGCCTGTCCGCATGAAGTCGATAATGTTCATCCTATTAGTGCAGTAGAAGGAAAAGCAGTGGATCAGGTATATTTAGGTTCCTGCACAAATGGTCGATTAGAAGATCTGCGGATTGCTGCTCAAATCCTGAAGGGGAAAAAGATCTCTAAAAATATTCGTTGTCTCGTGGTACCAGCCTCACAGCATATTTGGATGCAGGCAAATAAAGAAGGAATTTTGGACATTTTGACGGAAGCAGGATGCTTTGTAAACATGCCATCTTGCGGCGCTTGTGGAGGATTCACCAGCGGAGTCATCGGGGCAGGAGAGGTGGTCATGTCTTCGTCGAACCGGAACTTTAGAGGAAGAATGGGTTCTCCAAAAGGTGAAGTGTATTTAGGATCTCCTGCTACAGTCGCTGCCACTGCAATCGAAGGAAAAATCGCTGATCCGCGTAAATATCTGCGAAAGGAGGTTAGGGTATAATGTCACTTATCATCCGAGGTCGTGTATGGAAATATGGGGATAACATTAATACTGACATCATTTCACCTGGGCAATACATGGGTTTGCCTGTAGAAAAACAGGCCGTGCATGCCATGGAAGCGATTGATCCTGGTTTTGCGGGAAAGGTTCAGGCTGGTGACATACTGGTAGCAGGAAAAAATTTCGGGTCAGGCTCCAGTCGGGAAACGGCACAAATGGTATTGAAGCATTTCCAAATCGGCGCAATTATTGCAGATTCCTTCGCACGTATTTTTTATCGGAATTCGATCAATGTTGGTCTTCCGGTAGTGGAAATGATGGACACCTCTGTCATTCAAGAAGGTGATAAGGTTGAAGTCGATCTTTTGGCTGGTAAAATCATTAACCACACGCAAGGGACAGAATACAAAGGTACAAAACTCCCTGAACATTTAATCGAAATGGTGACGCTTGGCGGTTTAGAGCCTTATCTAGCTAAGAAACTAGGTATCTCGTAAGTCAGAAAGGAGATGTTAACCATGAATTTACCAAAAACGGTAGAGATAATTGAAGTTGGACCAAGGGACGGCCTTCAAAATGAAGCAAACTTTATCCCAACAGGAAAAAAGATTGATTTGATTAATGCGTTAAACAAAACCGGCATTAAAAGAATGGAGGCTACATCTTTTGTACATCCGGTGTATGTACCCCAAATGAAGGACGCTAAAGAAGTGCTGGAAGGTATGGAACGCGAACTTGATGTGCAGTATATGGCCTTGATTCCGAATGAAAAAGGCTATGACCGAGCGATTGAGAATGGGGTAAAGGCCCTTTCTCTCGTAGTAGGAGCAAGTGACAGCTTTAATCTGAAAAATGTCAAAATGACCAGTGAAGAATCCATCACGAAATTTGTTAGTGTGATTGAGAAGGCAAAAGCAAATGGTATTTTCATTCGGTTTAATATCGCAACTTCGTTCTGGTGCCCTTTTGAAGGAAAGGTACATCCAGATGTGGTATTGGAAATCGTTCGTCGAGTTGACAGTTTAGGTGTTGATGAAATTGTTGTTTGTGATACAATCGGCCGTGCAAATCCGGCACAAGTTCATAATTTATTCGAGCAAATCTCAAAGGTGCAGCCGAAAGCGATGATAAGCGCACATTTCCATGATACATATGGCTTTGCGCAGGCAAATATTATAGCAGCCCTTCTAGCAGGGGTTACACGTTTTGACACTTCCGTTGGAGGCCTTGGAGGATGCCCGTTTGCCCCAGGTGCGGCAGGAAACGTCGCTACTGAAGATGTAGTATGCATGCTGCATGAAATGGGGATTGAAACAGGAATTGATCTTCCTTCCCTTCTTTCTTGTGTAGAATTAGTAGAATCGTTAACCATTCGTGAATTAAAAGGTCATTACCATAAAGTCAAAGCATGATCCAACAAAAATATCATTTCATTAGGAGGAAACAATTATGAGTAAAAATTATCGAGTAGGTCTAATCGTACCAAGTTCAAACACAACAATGGAAACAGAAATTCCGGCCATGCTTCATTCTAGAATTCAGGTAGAACCGGAAGAGACGTTCACATTCCATTCATCACGTATGCGTATGATGCATGTTAATCCAGAAGAATTGAAAAAAATGGACGTGGATAGCGTACGTTGTGCAGTTGAGCTTTCTGATGCTCGTTGTGATGTTTTAGCATATGCTTGTTTGGTTGCCATCATGTGTCAAGGTCCTGGATACCACGAAATCTCTGAAGAACGCCTTGGAAAGGCAACTGAAGAAAATGGTGGGGCAGCTCCAATGGTCAGTAGTGCTGGTGCATTAATTGAAGGCTTAAACACTATGGGTGCGAAAAAGGTTTCTATCATTACACCGTATATGAAGCCTCTGACTAAAACAGTTATTGAATATTTAAACGCAGCTGGTATTGAGGTAATCGATTCTATCAGTCTAGAAGTGGCAGACAATCTCGAAGTTGGCCGTTTGAATCCTATGAACTTGATTGAGCATGCAGATCGTTTGAATATTGAAGGTGCAGACGCTGTGGTATTATCGGCTTGCGTTCAGATGCCTTCTCTTCCAGCGATTCAAGCGGTGCAGGATCGTATAGGGGTACCGGTTCTATCTGCTGGAGTTGCTACGGTTTATAAGATTCTTAAGCAATTGGGCTTGAAAACTGAAGTTCCGAATACTGGAGCATTGCTATCAGGGAAGTATTAAGAAAAGCGAAGCTAATCAACTGGCGAAAAGAATAAAGAATGACTCAGAATTTGCCGTCCTTTTTCTATAGGACGGCGCCAGCCGAATATTTAATAGGATAGGAGAACAAAAAACGATGAGAAAACAATACAAAATTGCCGTTATTGCTGGAGATGGAATCGGTTCGGAAGTATTGACCGAGGGAATCAACGTATTAAACAAAACGGCAGAGCTGGACGGATCGTTTGAGTTTCAATTCACCTATTTTCCATGGGGCTGTGAATATTACCTGAAGCATGGAAAAATGATGGATGTTGATGGATTAGAACAGCTAAAGGCGTTTGATTCCATTTATCTAGGAGCAGTAGGGTATCCGGGTGTTCCGGATCATATTTCCTTATGGGATCTTTTGCTTAAGATACGCAAAGGCTTTAATCAGTATGTAAATATCCGTCCGATTACACTTCTAGAAGGAGCGCCATGTCCGTTAAAGGATGTAAGTCGTGAGCAAATTGATATGTTAGTCATCCGCGAAAATAGTGAAGGCGAGTATGCAGGGGTCGGTGATTGGTTATTTAAAGGGCAGCCTCATGAAGTGGTCTTGCAGACTGGGGTATTTTCTCGCATAGGTACTGAACGGATTATTCGCTATGCCTTTGAAGAAGCAAGAAAACAGGGAAGATCTTTGACGAGCATTAGTAAAGGAAATGCATTGAATTATTCCATGGTTTTTTGGGATGAAGTCTTTGACGAAGTAGCCAAAGAGTATCCTGATGTGAAAACTTATTCATATTTAGTGGATGCTGCTGCAATGTTCTTCGTGAAGCAACCATGGCGCTTTGAAGTGGTTGTTACTTCCAATTTATTTGGAGACATCGTTACCGATTTAGGAGCCGCCATTGCAGGGGGACTAGGACTTGCAGCAGGTGCAAATATCAATCCAGAACGAGAATATCCATCCATGTTCGAGCCAATTCATGGATCCGCTCCTGATATCGCAGGAAAAGGAATAGCTAACCCATTGGCTTCGATATGGTCCGCTAGTCAAATGTTAGATTTTTTCGGTCACGAGGACTGGGGTAAAAGAGTTTTAAGTGCCATGGAAAGAGTGATGATTGAAGCAGAGGTATTGACACCAGATATGGGTGGGACTTCTAGCACCACTCAAGTTGGAGCTAGAGTTATAGATGAAATCCAAGATATCCACACTAGTGATATATCGACTGTTCAACCTACCCTATAATTTTTATAGAAGTGAATTCTGAACTAATGGTTGCAGAACTGGGATTATTCTTCAGTTATCAGGTGTTTATACAATAAAGTCATGTAAGAAACTAAATCACTTCAAAGAAAGCTTTGAGTTAGTGTTATAAGCGATTTCAAGTCTTAGAAGTGACTCTGTTTACAGCAATGGAAAAAAGAAATTGGAGCTTGCATAGTTGTAAGCAGTGTCCTACTAAAAATTTTGTAGGTTTTTAATGTAGACTGTTAACGGTAAATGGTTGAGATTTTTTATTAAACAGAATATTTTAAAATTTTAAAAAGTGATTAGGGGAATTATAATTCTTTTGAGTCTCGACCGCTACATGTGAAGCTTTCAATAAACTTTAAGAAAAATAGAATCGAGATTTAGTGAAGAATACAAGATGTAAAATCTCAAGGGACTGAAAATTATTGGCACTTAGATTTCAAATATTCATTATACCTATTTCTATAATTAAGTAAAAGAGTAGTCTGAGTCCTTAGTTATGAACGAATAAGTTGTTCGGGTGACGATAGGATTATTTTTTTGCGAACCAAATGTAAGCGTTTTACATATAACGGCGGATAAATGAATTTTGTGAATACTGTGCAGAGGCTGGTCATGTAGATTATTGATTAAGATTACATAATTGATAGTTGGTTCAGGTTGGCAAAAAATTTACAATTTATTTGAGTGTAAAGATCTATAGGCAGTTTTCATAGTATTTCATTGAATGTAACGGGGCTTTTCCGGTACCAGATTTGTCACCCAAAAACGTTAGCACACATTTAATTAGGAGGCGAATAAAATGAGTCTAGAACTTATTACAATTTTTGTGCTTTTAGCCATGTTCATTATCGGTTCCGTTATTTCTGTTAACATGGGTATTTTAGGAATGGTTGCTGCTTTTGTCGTCGGTACGTATGTCAGTGGTTTAGCTGTAGAGGATATCTATGCCGCTTTTCCTATTGACATGTTTATTCTTCTCACAGGGGTCACCTACTTGTTTGCAATTGCACTAAACAACGGTACTCTTGACTTAATTATTTCCGGGGGGCTCAAATTGGTTAAGGGTAACGTTGGCCTCCTGCCTTGGGTATTATTTTCACTTGCAGCGTTGTTATCGGCAGTTGGAGCATCAACCGTTGCAGTTGGCCCTATTTTATTCCCAATCGCTTTAAGATTAGCTCACCAACATAAGATTAATCCGATCCTGATGGGTACTTTGATTTCTACTGGAATGTATGCCGGTTCCTTCTCGCCACTGAATATCTTCGGCTTGGTTGTAAACGGTATCATGCATTCGGAAAAAATCCCACATTCACCTATAATGCTTTTCATCAACAGTTTTATTTTTTATGTATTAATTTCAATCGTTATATTTATAGCTTTCGGAGGACTTCGTTTACTTAAGCACACTACAAGTGCTCAATTGGAAATAGCAGCTACAACTGAAGGGAATGCCGGAAGTATTCCTAACGAAAAAGAAGACCATGCTACTTTATGGTATCAAGTTGCGACACTTTTCGGTATCGGTCTTCTTATCACTATGGCTCTTGCATTCGAAATGAACATGGGCTTTGGCGCATTGATGATTGGTCTGGTTCTTGGATTTATGGCCCCTTCAAAACAAACCCAAATTATAAAGCAAATGCCATGGGCTGTAATGATCATGGTAACAGGTATCATGACATATGTAGGGGTAATGGAAAAGGTTGGAACGATGGACTACATGACTGAACAAATCGCAAGCGTAGGTAATCCTGTACTTGCATCTCTTATGGCTTCATATGTTGGTGGGATTATCTCAGCGTTTGCTTCTACAACAGGTTTCCTAGCGGCTGTCATTCCACTTTCGGCTCCTATCTTACAGGATCCTACTATGTCGTCAATCGGTGTAGTTTCTGCACTAGCTGTAGCAGCCAGTGTTGTGGACATCAGTCCTTTCTCTACAAACGGGGCACTAATTATGGCAAACGTACAAGGGGTAAATGAGAGTCTATTCTTCAAAAAGCTATTAATGATTGCTGGTCTCTTCATTGCAATTGGACCAGGACTAGCTTGGTTGATTTTCGTTGTTATCGGAACACCTTGGTAATAGATAAGATTATTAATATAAAATTGACTCTGCCGCTGATGGAATTTGGAGTCTCGCTTTAACACATCAAAAGAAGCAATGGAAATTGTTTTTGATCCAGATAATGGACAATATGGATGTTTATATTAACAGCACTTCGACTAGAAAAAGTTGGGGTGCTTTTCCTTTTGGTCGCTAGGCTGGAGTACATGCCTAGAATTAAATAATTTATTAACCTAATGGACTTTGTCCGCTTGAAGGAGCAGATGCTGTTGTATGGTAACAATCTAATTATTTATTATGTTCAGTATTATCCGCTTCTGTACAGATGCCTTCCCTCACAGCGATTCAAGCTGTGCAAGATCGTTTAGGACTGCCGGTTCTATCGGCAGGAGTTTCTACTGTATGTAAGATCCTAGCAATTAAACCTTAAGAATGAGGTTGGGAATGGAGGACACTTGCTATCAGGGAAGTTTTAACGGAGTCAACAGAATCCAGAAGGATAAAAATTAATAGAGGGTGGAGTCATTAAATCAATCCTTTTTTAGTGGATTTAAAAAAAGTATAATAACAGTTCTATTAAATAGGTTAATAAAAACTATAATAGTGTAAACGGTTGACAGTAAACATATAAGTCTGTATATTATAATAGACATAATATTTTAAAAATTCAGTACTAAGGAAAGGGGATACAGCCATGCAGATTATACGTCCTGGGCCACTTCATGAGCAAGCCTATCAGATCCTTCTCACTATGCTTTTAGAAGAGGAATATCAACCTGGGGAACGTTTGGTAGAAACAAAATTAGCAGAAAAACTTGGAGTAAGCCGAGGAACCATCCGAGAATCAATTCGGATGCTAATAAAGGATGGCCTTTTAATTCAGAATGAAAGCGTTATCAGCGTTTATAAACCAACACTTCAAGATGTTATTGATCTATACGAATGCCGAGAAAGATTAGAATCCCTTGCTGCTAAATTAGCAGTTGAAAATATGACAGAGTCTCTTGAGAAACAAATTAATGAAGTCTTAATGAAGTCAAAAAAAGCTTTAGCAGAAGAACATCCATCTAAATTAGTTGAATTAAATACACAATTTCACGAACTGATCATTAGAGCTTCCCGTAATAATCCACTTATGGGGTTGTTGGAAACGATTAGGACCAAGAGCTTATATATGCGTAATAATATTCTTCGGGACTATTATTTGACTTCAAATCGTAAGAGCTATATTGGTGAACATGAACAAATCTTCAAGGCAATTATAGAACAAGATCCAATTAAAGCCGAAGAAGAGATGAGTAAGCATATTAATAATGATTTAAGTGCTTTCAATGATTTATTTAAAAATAAAACGTTGGACAATGTAAATATTTGTAACAAATGATAGTTTGGTGAATTTCGGAAAAGTTTTAAAGATTATTAAAAATATAATGATTTTCAAGATAGGTTTTACAAGATCTTGGAGGTTTACGAAGGGAAAAATATCATGGCTAAAAATGAAGCAGATGATACTTTATTTAAAGAAAGAGGATTTGGAAAATTATTAGGATTCGGTAAGAAACCAGGATTGGTAGTCGTGGATATCATTACAGGATTTACTGATCCTACAATGCCTATGGGTTCTGATTTAACCCCACAGATTTCTCAAGTTAATAAGCTTTTACATACTATGCATACACTTAATCTTCCAGTATTCTTTACTACCATTTCTTACGATGATGATACACTGGCGGATGCTGGATTATGGCATCAAAAGATGGAAGGGTTACACACATTAAGAACTAGCACGGAAGCTGTAAAGGTTGATAGCCGACTAGACTTTCGGGCAGGAGATAGCTTAATTGTTAAAAAATATGCCTCAGCCTTCTTTGGGACAGACCTAATTTCACGCCTTAATACAAACGATATTGATACAGTTATAATCGTTGGGTGTACTACATGTGGATGCATTCGTGCCACAGCTGTGGATGCGCTGCAATATGGTTACAGACCGATTGTAGTTGAAGATGCAGTAGGGGATCGCTCATTGGCCTCGCATGAACAAAGTCTGTTTGATTTACAACAAAAATATGCTGATGTCATAAAAACGGATCAAGTCATTGAAACTGTGACATCTAAATATGCCCCTATTTCATAAAGTGGCCATAACACTAAATAATAACAACTTAATTTTTTTCAAAGGGGGAAAATAGAATGGAAGCAACCATTTCACAGCGCCTAGATCGACTTCCTGTTAAAAAGATCCATAAAACAGCAACAATATTGATTGGTACAGCCCTATTCTTTGAATTTTTCGAAGTGTTTTTAACTGGTGTTTTGGCCTCAGTTCTCCAAAATGAATTTCAAATAGATAAGGGTTTGATGCCTCTTATGTTGGGCTCTAGTTTCTTTGGAATGTTTTTTGGAGCAATCTTCCTAAGTCGGGTTGCTGATAAATACGGTCGGAAAAAGGCGTTTGTCATCAATTTGTCTATCTATTCTGTGTTTACCTTTTTAATAGCGCTGAGCCCAGACGTAACCTTTATTATTCTGTTTAGATTCTTAGCAGGGGTAGGTCTTGGGGCACAACCACCACTGTGTGCAACATATCTGAGTGAAATTCTTCCGGCTTCTAAACGCGGAAAATTTATTGCTTGGGCCTATACGATCGCGTTTCTAGCGATTCCAATTGAAGGTTTTTTAGCAAGACTTCTCGTTCCTCTAACCCCCCTTGGAATTGATGGATGGCGATGGATGTTCATAATTGGATCCATTGGAGCTATAATCGTATTTTTACGTATTAAAAAATTGCCAGAATCACCTAGATGGTTAGAGTTAGATGGACGGAAAGATAAAGCAGAGGAGATCATGAAACAATTTGAAGGAAATGATAACTGTGTTAGTGAGACTCCATTAAAACAGATAACCAGTCCAGCTAAAGCTAAAGTCGCACAACATGCACCCTTTTCTGCTATCTTTCAAAAGCAATATATCAGGCGAACTTTAATGATGTATATATTCCAAATATTCCAAACAGTTGGATATTATGGTTTTGGGACACTCGCACCGATCATTTTAAGCTCCAAGGGATATACAGTTACTTCATCTCTAGAGTACACAGCCCTGTCTTTCCTTGGATATCCTTTAGGCTCTTTGCTTGCTGTGCCATTGATTGAACGCATTGACCGCAAATGGTTAATTGTCCTGACCGCCTTCGGTATGGGAGTGTTTGGCATGACGTTCGGCATGGCTGAAACCCCATTCCTCATTGTGTTTGCAGGATTTCTATTTACAGTAGTCAGCAATATCTTTACCAGTACCTTTAATGTTTTCCAAGCTGAGATTTTTCCAACATCGATTCGAGCGACAGCATCCGGAAGCGCATACAGTTTGAGCCGTTTAACGAGTGGATTACTACCATTTATCTTACTGCCAGTGTTACATGCAAGTGGAGCAACGACAGTGTTTATGATAATTGCAGCAGCGATGTTAATTCTTATACTGGACATTGCCATACTTGCACCACGGACAACAGGCATATCCCTGGATAATGTCGAGGAAAGTACACATGCATCTTAAATAGGTGCACCTTGTATGTCCATTATACTATAGGCATTGAATAGTGAACTGGAATTCTTTAAGGGTTTTTATCTGATTGCTCATTTTGCATTTTGTATAGAAAGGTATGACACCTCGCAATATTCAAGACATGAAATTTTTAGGAGCTGATACAAAGATTGATGGCACTGTATCAGCTCCTTATAATCGTCGGAAAATAATGTCATACATCGTTTGTAATGATGAACATATAGTAATAATGTTAATAAGTGGAAATTTGAGCTTGCAGGGCCAGGTGGGATAGAAAATGTTAATTACCTGGGGATTGAAGAAGGAGTTGGGCCATGCTAATAATTTTATAACTTAAACTCATTTCGAAGATAAAACACTGGTATATTATAATATTTTCCAGATAGAGCAAATAATATTAAACATGAATTATCAAAATTTGCTGAAGTGAGTGTGGAGAACATACAATACGCTTTAAAGAACCATGATAAGATCCTAATTTTAAAAGTATGACTATATCGCAGGTCCACCATGTGTAACTCATTCACAAAGGTATACCCTCATTTTTCAAATAAAGAAAAAGTTCTAAAATCAAAGATTAAACCAGTAACCACCTCTAACAATCAGTTTTGAGAGGTGGTTTTACTTGTATATACAATATTTATAGTATTGAATTTTACTATGTGGCAACCTTATTGAAAGTAATGGAGCTGTCCGCCAATAACCCTATTGTTTTATATTTCTATGGTTAATATTATATTTTTTCAACTTTTTACTAATGGTTGATTGATTTACACTTAAGGCTTCAGCAATTTCTGTTGTTGTTCTATATTTCATCGAGGCGCGTTTTATAATTAGAGCTTCAACTGACTCTAAAGTTTTAAACAAGTCCAACTTATCTTCAAAGTAAATATTAATAGGTAGTGTTTCTTGTGAATGATTTGATAGTAAATATTTAATATCCTTTTTATTTATTTCATCATTCTTTGAAATGATTAATAATCTCTCAACAAAGTTTTTTAGTTCACGGATATTACCTTTCCAGGGTTGTTTAAGTATTTCGTGGATTGCATCCTTAGAAAGAGTTTTCTCAACCTTATATTCCATGCAAAATTCTTGGGTGAAGTAATCTACTAAAAGAGGAATGTCTTCTTTTCTTTCACGAAGAGGCGGTATTTCAATTGGAATAACATTTAATCGATAGAATAAATCTTCCCTAAATTTACCTTCCCTGATTAAAGTCTCTATTTTTCGATTTGTGGAAGCTATTATACGTACGTTGATCTTATTAGTTTTCACACTGCCAATTGGGCGTATTTCTGATTCTTGTAATACACGTAGCAGCTTCACTTGAAGAGAAAGTGGCATTTCTGTAATTTCATCTAAAAGTATTGTTCCATTGTTAGCGGCAAGAAATAAGCCATCTTTACCCTCTTTAACTGCTCCTGTGAATGTACCCTTTTCATAACCGAATAATTCAGACTCTAATAAACTCTCAGGAATTGCACCACAGTTTATTTTGATAAAGGGTTGAGCAGCACGGTTACTATATTCATGTATCATAGAAGCAATGATTTCTTTTCCAACACCCGACTCTCCTGTTATTAGAACTGAACTGTTATATCTTGCAATCCTTTTTGTCTGTTCTGAGATTTTGTCCATTGTTTCACTTGAAAAAAGAAGCTTTTTAGGACTTGAATAGTCTCTTTTTACTTTTTCAAGCTCCCTTTGATAGCGTTCAACAATTGAACGAACTTCAAGTAATTCATCCTGTAACTTATTGATTTCTGTTATATCTCTTGAAGCATTCACTACTCTAATAATATTTCCATCTTTATCTTTTACAGGCGTACCGACTACGAGCAGGGTTTTACCAGTTGAAGTTTTTTGGATAGTTGATATCTTACGCTTTTCTTGAAGTACCATTTTCGTGATTGAAGGAGTAAAAATTTTCTGTTTTTCTAATTCATAAACATTTTGTTCTAAAAACTCTTTTTTGCTAATTCCCCAATATCGCTCACAAGCAGAACTTACCCTTAACGTTTTTCCATTGGCATCTGAAACAAAAATAGCATCATAGGAAGAATCAAACAAAACTTTTAAATCTGTTGCCATTTCTTGATATTCTTCAATGTTTTTAATAACTGGTTTGAAATAGATAACTAAGATACCTTCAAAAATTTGTTTTTCAAAAATCGGGATCATTCGTATAGTTACTTGCATATCAGTATTTTTTTTACTAACAATTGTTCCTTGCCACAAATCCTTTGATTCAAATGCATAACTTATATATTGGAGAAACTCTTCCTTTTGGTACTCAAACAAATCATAAACTTCATAATTAAGGATCTCATAAATTAGTTTTTGATTTTGATTATAAACCTGATAGGAAATACCAGACGAATTGATTACTTCAGTTAAAATTTTATCTGATAAAAAAGATGTTACAGACGTCATAAAATCCCCCCTATATTCTAAATTAACTAAACATTATGATTATTATAATAACTCAAATGATAAAAAGATCAATTTTCAGATTATTAGATTTGTAAATCCAAAAGAAAAAAATAAAAAAATCCCTTTCAAATCAATAATTCTAGGGATTTTTATACAAAAAAAATTAAAAGTTACAATATTGGCACTTTAATTGCTTTATTTAAATTAATCGCCTGTAAGGGAGGGGGATTTCATTTGATAAGAAGGATTTAGGAGAAATGAAAAGGTTGGTGTTAATAATTTGGATGAAAAACGACTTATTAGAAGTGGGGACACGAACCTTTTAAGTTTCTGATGGGGAATATTAAAGTTTAAACAAATTAGTGAAGGAGGAATACAATGATACGCTTAGGTGTCGATGTTGGAGGAACATTTACTGATTTGATTTTAATTCATGAGGAGACCGATCAATCTTGGATTCATAAGGTACCTTCAACACCCTCAGATCCGTCGGTAGCTATTATTAATGGTGTCACTGAAATATGTGTAATGGCAGGTATTGAACCGTCTAAGATTGATCAATTTTTCCATGGTACTACAGTTGCAACCAATATTGTATTAGAACATAACGGTGCAAATGTTGGAATGATCACGACTGAAGGGTTTAGAGATATCTTGCACATAGCACGTCATAAACGCCCATACAACTTTTCTTTATATCAAGATTTACCCTGGCAAAAATTTCCACTCATTAAGCGTCGTAATCGTTTAGTTGTGCCTGAAAGGGTTTCAGCAACTGGTGAAGTATTGACTCCATTAGATGAAGAAGCAACTCGTCAACAAGTACGAAAACTGAAAGAAGCAAAAGTTGATGCTATCGCCGTTTGCTTTTTATATTCATTTAAAAACCCAAATCATGAAAACCGCGTAAAGGAAATTATTCAAGAAGAGTTTCCGGAAGCCTATCTATCTATTAGTAACGAAATCTTACCCCAATATCGTGAGTATGAGCGCTTTAGTACAGTTGCTCTGAATGCCTTTATCGGACCTAAAACTAGTCGATATATTAAACGTTTAGAAGATGTATTAAAAAAGATGGGTATAAAAACGAGTGTAAACTTAATGCAATCTAATGGTGGTATTGCTACTGCTCAGGTGGCGGCCGAAAAGCCAATTAGCTTACTTTTATCCGGACCTGTTGGTGGGCTAATCGGAGGAATTAAAGCAGCTAAGAACGCAAAATTTGAAGATATTATTACCCTTGATATTGGTGGAACATCAGCTGACATTGGTGTTGCACCAAACGGGAAAATGAGAATGCGTCATTTATTAGATACTCGTATTGGTCAATATAATGCAATGGTTCCAATGGTGGACATTGATACGATTGGTGCAGGTGGAGGTTCGATTGCTTTTGTCGATGAAGGGGGAATTTTTCGCGTAGGACCTCAAAGTGCAGGTGCTGATCCTGGTCCAGCTTGTTATAACCGTGGTGGAACAGTTCCAACTTCTACAGATGCAAATGTTCTATTGGGGCGTATTCATCCGCAAAGTCGTTTAGCAGGTTCAATGCAAATTAGACCAGAGCTTTCTGAAAAGGCATTTGATGGGCATATAGCTTCCAAGTTAAATATGACCCCTTTAGAAGCTGCAGCGGGTGCGCTAAAAATCATGACGCATAACATGGTAAACGCCATAGAAATGAATAGTGTACGGAAGGGCTATGATCCTCGCGACTTTACATTGGTTGCAGCTGGCGGTGCAGGTCCTTTATTCGCTTGTGATATTGCTGAGGAATTAAATATTCCGTATGTTGTTGTTCCACCGTATCCGGGAATTACAGCTGCAATGGGACTTCTATCCACAGATATAGCTTATGAAAAAGTTCATACACTATGGGGAAGCTTAACAAATCCTGATGTGCCAGCTATTCGTGATGTGATTGAAAAACTTGAAAATGAATCATTATTAACGCTAAAAGAGGACGGACTCTCAAATGAACAAATTTTCCTACGCCGAGTATGTGATTGCCGCTATACTGGTCAAGGTTACGAGCTTCGTGTTGATGCACCAGAAGGCGAAATCAATGAAGTGTGGGTAAAAGAAGTCATTGAACGCTTTCACCAAGTACATGAACGGGAGTATGCTAGTCAATTTCCAGAACAAGAAGTCGTCGCAATTAATGTTCGTGTTATTGGTACCGGTCTTGTTCAGTCAAATAAAGAACAATTATTCGTAGATCAAGGAAAGGAAAATTTCACTGTAAACAATTACCCTTCTTATCCAGTTTATTTCTGGATAAAAGATCAGCTTCAAAAGCAGGATACAAAATTTATTAATCGTGAGGATGTACCGGTAGGAACAAAACTTGTAGGACCTGTTGTAATTCAACAGAAGGATAGCACTACTCTTTTACCTCCAAACTGTACCGCTACCTTTGATAATTACGGAAACATAGTGATTGATATGAAAGCAAAACTTTCTACAAAAGATTCTAAAGATGTATTAGCAACGGTAACCAAATAAAAGTAGATTTCAATGTCTACATTTCAACACTGGAAATTTTTTTTACCTAATACAACACTTTAAAAAAAGAAAGGAGATTTACATGACTGATAAAAATGCATATGAAAATATTGATCCCGTTACACTTGGGGTTATTGCTGGATCATTTAATTCAATCGCCAAAGAAATGGCACTAGTACTCTACCGGATGGCTTATTCCAGTATTATTCGTGAGTCTGAAGATCTCGGTGCTGGATTGTTTGATATAGATGGTAATGAGATATGTGAGAGTGATTCCACTCCTATGCATATTGGTTCTCTGCCAGGATATATTGATGGGGTACGTCACTTTTTAGGGGATAATATTAACGATGGAGATATAATTTTGCATAATAACCCTTATTATGGGGCTTCACATACTCCAGATCTAGCAATAATAATTCCAATTTATTATGAGGGTAAGCTTGTTGCATTTGCAGCTAATACAGGACATGTTCTTGATACTGGTGGTATGTCCCCAGGTTTGATGGTGGATGTCGTCGATGTTTATGCCGAAGGAAAGCATTATAACGCTATTAAATTATATAATAAAGGAGAAAAAAACGAGGAAATCTGGCGTCATATTTTTGAAAATGTACGTACACCAAAGGAAAATAAAGGTGACGTTGAGGCAATGATCGCATCGGCTAGGCTAGGTAAACGGCGCTACCTCGAGCTGATTGAACGATATGGTTTACAAACCGTGTTGGCAGCTCAAAAACGGTGGATGAATTATTCTGAAGAAATGATTAGAAAAGAAATTGCAAAGATTCCAGATGGTATGTACAAAGCCCCTACAGGTTGGCTTGATGATGATGGCAGAAATTATGGTGATCGCTTACGAATTGAAACTAGCATAAAAGTTAATGGAAGTGATTTAACCGTCGACTTATCAGGAAGTTCAGATCAAGTCGAAACCGCTTATAATGTCCCTTTCTCAGGTTCGACATTACCTGCGACTTATACAATTGTACGAGCAATCTTGCTGGATGAAGCTATTTCAGAAGTTTTTATTCCACAAAATAGCGGGATCTTCAAACCAATCAAAGTGGAAGCTCCAATTGGAAGTATATGGAACCCTAAATCTCCTGCAGCCTGTACAGCCCGCATTAATCAGGTGCAGCGATTGGCAGATCAAATCAACTTAGCCCTTTCTGGGGTCCTACCTGATAAGACTACTGCGCGGGTAACTCAGCACATGTTCACTTTAACTCATATGCTGGTATAAAAGAAGATTCAGGCGATTATTGGGTATATATCGAAGTAAATGAAGGTTCCTATGGAGGACGCCATGGAAAGGATGGATTAGATAGTGTCGATAATCTCGTAGCAAATACTAGAAACAATCCTATTGAAGAATTGGAAATGCGGCTCCCAATGAGATGTAACAGATATGAGCTCCGAGAAGAAGGTGCTTCAGCAGGAAAATGGCGTGGTGGAATTGGTATTGTTAGAACGTGGGAGTTTTTAACTGATAGCTTGTTTACAGGGGAAGGCGATAGACATACAGACCCTCCGCGTGGTGTCTTTGGTGGCCAGGACGGATTAACCGGTTCCATGACATTGAATCCTAATACTGATGGTGAACAAAATCTTCATGCTAAACTAACAAACTATAAAATTCGAAAAGGTGATTTACTAGAAATTCGGACTCCTTGTGCAGGTGGTTATGGAAATCCAAATGAACGGGATCCTCAAATGGTTTTAGATGATATTCTTGATGATTTTATTTCTAAAGAAACAGTAAAAGAAGTTTATAAAGTCGTTATTCGTAATGATTTTACAATTGATGAAGAAGCAACGAAGCAATTAAGGAAAGGTTTGGAAGTATTAAATAGTTAAAGATGTAATGTGATAAGTCGAGTTGGAGGGGGATTATCCCCCTACTACCGTTCTAGGAACAACCAAACTAACTTCTTGGGGTGACAGCATAACTAAAAAATGTTTTAAAAGGGGGTAGAATATGAAAAATTACCGCTACTTTATCATGGGGATGATTGTTTTTATGACCGTGATTAATTATGTTGACCGCGGGGCCCTTTCTTATGCTCAGCAGGAAATGATTAAAGAATTTGGTTTTGATGCCATTTCATGGGGAGCGGTACTTGGTTTTTTTGGTTATGGCTATCTGTTTGGTTCTTTTTTCGGCGGTTTGTTAGCTGATCTCAAAGGACCCAAGTTTGTATGGATAGTTGCAGGAACAGCATGGTCGATTTTTGAATTGGCCACTGCCTTTGCAGGCGAAATTGGTATGATGCTTTTTGGGGGTTCGGCTTTAGCAGGGTTCGCTGTATTTCGTATATTATTCGGTTTGGCAGAGGGACCGACATTTTCTACGATTAATCGAACAAATGCCAATTGGGCAGCAACGAAAGAGCGAGGTTTTTCAGCATCTTTGGGGCTATTGGGAAGCCCTTTGGGTGCATTGTTGACAGCACCAATAGCTGTTGGTTTATTATCCATCACAAATTGGAGGATGATGTTTATCATTCTGGGTGCAATAGGACTTCTTTGGGTTATAACCTGGTCAAAAGTTTTTACAAACCTACCGGAAGATAATCCAAGGGTTTCCAAAGAAGAATTGGCTCTTATCCGCTCAAAAGCAGACCTTCTTCCTAATGAAAAATTGGTAGAGGGGGGTTCTTCTAGCACAAAAAAATGGTACCACTTTTTCAAAAATCCAACCTTAGTCTTTAATGCGTTTGGCTATTTTGCTTTACAATACATTACCTTCCTTCTTTTAACATGGACTCCTAAATATCTTCAGGATGTTTATGACTTTGAACTTTCTTCACTCTGGTATTTAGGGATGATCCCTTGGGTCGGTGCCTGTTTTACCGTAATCTTAGGAGGAAAGCTTTCAGATTACTTGAGAAGAAAAACAGGAAATTTACGAATTGCCCGTTCTGGTTTGGCGGTCGTTTCGCTATTCCTAACTGCTGTTTGCTTCCTGTTAATACCAACGGCCGACAGCATCGTCGGTGTAATGTTTTGGATGAGCATTGGTAATGCTTTCAATTTTTTACCTAATTCGGTTTATTGGTCTGTCATTCTTGATACTGAACCAAACCTCGCTGGTACATTTGGGGGAATCTCACACTTCATTTGTAATCTAGCTACCATTATTGCTCCTACATTAACAGGTTTTTTGGTTATCAAATATGGTTATCCTTCGATGTTTACCGCAGCTGTTGTTGCAACACTTATCGGAATGGTCGCTATGATGTTCGTAAAGCCAGGGAACTCAGTTATTAATAACAAGCAGAAAGGGGATATCGCTAGTGGAAGCAACTTATAAAGATGAGATACTCCAATGGGACTTATTCAAATTGTCCAATGCAATCTACAACAAACAAATCTCGCCAGTTGAAGTAACGGGGCACATCATCGAACGAATTTCTCAAGTTAATCCAAAAATAAATGCCTATATTACTGTATTAGAAGATCAAGCGATAAAGGATGCGAAGCAAGCCGAGAAAGAAATCACTATGGGGAATTGGAGAGGACCCCTTCACGGCATTCCAATAGGTGTGAAGGATATGATATATACTAAAAACATTAAAACAACGATGGGTTCGGAATTGTTTAAGAATTTTTTACCGGATTACAATGCCACAGTTGTTGAAAAATTAAAGCGGGCTGGTGCCATAATCATCGGAAAACAAAATACACATGAATTTGCCTATGGTCCTACTGGCGACCGTTCCTATTTTGGTCCTGTAAGAAATCCATATGATTTGTCAAAAATGACGGGTGGTTCTAGCAGTGGATCTGCTGCAGCTGTTGCGTCAGCATTATGTTACGGAGCTTTGGGTACTGATACAGGCGGATCGGTAAGAATCCCCTCTTCAATATGCGGGATTGTTGGGATGAAACCAACTTTTGGACGGGTTAGCAAATACGGGTTATATCCGACTAGCTGGACGCTGGATCATATAGGGCCAATGACAAGATGTGTAAAAGACAACGCGATTCTCTTAAACGTGTTGTCAGAGTATGATAGCCAAGATTATTATTCTATCAAAACAACAAAGGAAGACTTCACTAGGCTATTAAATAAAGGAATAAAAGGAAGTGTAATCGGCATTCCTTCATCCTTCTTTTTTGAGAGAGTCGAATCAGAAGTAAAGAATCAGGTCTTCCAAGCGATTGAAGTTTTTAAAAGCCTCGGTGCAGAAGTTCGTCCAGTGAATATACCTCAGATACAGAAAATATCTTTGGCACATCAAATGATAGTTAAATGTGAGGCATATACCATTCATGAATCACCGCTTGACAACTCCCCGGAGTTGTATGACACGGAAGTAAAAGAACGATTATTAAGCGGCTCAATACCAAAAGCATTGGAGTATGTTAAAGCCTTACAGATGAAACAGGTGGCTATTCATGAATTTAACCAGGTGCTTGAAAAGGTAGATGTCATATTATTTCCGACAGTATCCGTTTTGCCTCCCGATATCGAACAACGAGAAGTAACGATTGACGGCCATCCGGAACATGTCCGCTCCGCAATCAATCGTCTTAACGGTCCAACAAATTTAAACGGTTTTCCAAGTTTACAAATTCCTTGCGGCTTTTCATCGTCAGGCATACCAATTGGCCTTCAGTTAATCGGAAAACAGTTGGATGAAGCTAATCTGTATCGTTTCGCTCATTCATTTGAGCAAGAAGTCTCCCTCCCAACAGTAAAAATGAATATATAGGATAATTCGTGAGTCATTACTTAGATGTTCCCATTGAAACAGTTTACAACTCTATTACTGGTAGTTTAGAGCCCTTAGCTAAAGATAAAATGAGGTGTCGTCCGAAATCGGATGACGCCTTTTTAATTAGTAAAAGTTAGATATTCAACATATTTTTTATAGTTATTGACTGATGAGCAAATCGTTTCAATCAATATTCAACTTAGAATGTATTTATAACTAAAAATTCACACTTGTGTGAATTGATTAAATATTATATATTTAAAAGAGGAAACATTGTCGACAATATCGTAATACAATTTTCTTTTAGGGGGTGTCAGGGTTAGCAAACGTGAAAAAAACAATAGCCTTAAAGATAGCAGAAGAAATTACTGCAAGAATTGGAAAGCGTATTTTAAATCCGGGTGAACATCTCATTGAGACTGCTATAGCTGATGAATTTCAAACTAGTCGAGCTCCTGTTCGAGAAGCTTTATTAATGTTAGAGCGTGACCGGCTAGTTCAACGTATCCCGCATCATGGTGTCGTAGTTAGACGGTTTACTAGAAACGATATTCATGAGCTATATGATGTTATTTACCGCCTTGAAGAAATTTCAATGGAAAAGGCGATTGCTAGGGTTAGTCAAGAAGATATAAAAAACCTAGAAGAAGTAGTTGATAAACAGATTCAGGCTGTAAAGGATCATAACATTGAGGAATACTATGATTTAAACGAACAATTTCATAACTTTATATTTTCCATTGCTGGAAACACAGTATTGAGTGAAACGTATTCTTCACTTAGGCGGTCAGCTAAGCCTTTCAGGATGTTATCGATGGCTCAAGGAAGTAATCTAAGTTCATCGTTAGACGAGCATAAAAAACAAGTTAAAGCTCTGGCAGGCAAAGATGTAAGTGAAGGGAAGCTTGCTATACATGAGCAAGAAATTCGTTCACTCCAATCGTTAGACATACTATTTCCAGAATAGAGAGGAGTATTCATGATGGAGATCAGAAAATTGTATACAGTGTTAGAGGAAACATTTATTGAGGGTTATAAGAAAGTTGAGATACCTGTAAGGGTTGCTGTTGTGGCGGCAGTTATTAGAAATCCATATGCAGGTAAATATGTAGAGGATCTTCAGCCTTTAATCGATACTTATTCTGCTAATTTAGGGCAACTATTACCTACAAAGGCACTTGAGGCACTGGGGATAACAGGCGAAGAATGTGAGGCTTATGGAAAGGCCGCACTCGTTGGGATTGATGGAGAAATTGAACATGGTTCCGCAATTATCCACACGATGATATTTGGCAACGAATTCCGAAAAATCTGTGGCGATGCGAAGACATTGTTGCCTTCAGCTGAAAAAAGGGGTACTGCAGGTGCGTCTATCGATTTAGCGATCAAACACAAAATGGATCCAAAGGTCCGCTCTCATCATATGAGTTTTGAATTTAGAATTCCTGATGCACCTAGAGCAGATGAAATTCTTGTTGCTGTAGCCGTTACTTCTAGCGGCAGAGCACACCCAAGAATTGGATCCCTGCATTCAGAATTAGCGGCACAAGGTGAAGACCAGGATTAATTGGAAGGAATGAATGCAATGGTTAATATTGGCTTTATCGGGATCGGGAAAATGGGTCGATTGATGTCAGAGAATTTATTGAATAGTGGATACAAACTTTCTATTTATGATAAAAATTTAGATTCGATGAATCAATTAAAAGAAAAAGGGGCGATTATTGCGTCTTCCGTTCACGAGATAGGTACAAGAAATGACATCATTTTCACTATGCTGCCAGATTCACATTCAGTAGAATCAGTATTGGATGGTGAACATGGTTTATTCCATTCTATGAAGCAAGGTGGAATGATTGTGGATATGAGCAGTTCTTATGTTTTTTCTACAAAACAACTGGCAAAGAGAGCATCTGCATTAAGATTAACGTTGGTAGACGCACCAGTTTCCGGTGGTATAAAAGGTGCTAAAGAGGGGACTCTGACAATTATGGTCGGAGCAAATCAAGAAGATTTTTTGAAAGTGCTCCCCTATTTAAAAGCCGTGGGAAAAGTAATCAATCTGGTGGGAGATACAGGATCAGGTCATGCTCTGAAAGCTATCAATAACTTTCTTTCAGCAACTTCCCTATATGCCACAAGTGAAGCAATGATATTAGCTAAAAAGCTAGGAATTGATTTAGAAATTGCTTTAGATACCATAAATAAAAGCTCTGGTCAAAGTTTTTCGACACATTATAAATACCCAGCGTTTATATTACCGCGTAGTTTTGATTCGGGTTTCTCACTTGATTTACTTCTAAAAGATGTAAAAATGGTATCTTCAATTGCAAAGGATACTAAAATACCAGTTTTGTTAGCTGCGATAGTTGAACAAATTTATGAAGCAGCAAGTAGAACAGGAGAAAAAAATCAGGATCATACGGAGGTTATTAAATTTTTGGAGAGAATTTCAAATTTCAGTTTACAAGAGGTTGATGAGTTGCAGCATAATAATCATACCTAAGCACAGAATGTAAGGGAATATCCGTTTAAATTAGTTTATTACTATTGGATTTTGGCAAATTATATATATACTGGAACCCTCCGTTCTTCATTATTCAGCAGATAGAATTGGTTTTTCTCGTTTCTCAATTTCACAGTTAGATCGGAGGGGATTTTCTGTACTATGTCTACGTTAAGTTTATTACCTTATGAATCGAACCCACCATTCCTCATATCAATTTCTATCCTATTTTTTTTTAATCCATGAACAATTTTATATATGACTTTAATTTACAACAAAAAATTTGTCAGGTTTATCTTTTTAAAATGTTTTCAAGAACGTTTATTCACTTATACCAACTTTTCAAAAACCTGCTAATGTGGGCATTGAAACGGTTTATCAAAAGAGTGTTTTCACTTTCTTTAAGAATAGATAAAGTTTTTAAAAATAATTATAATATTTTGAAATTTTTGTTTATTTATGGATAAAATTCTTGTATATTATAAATTAGAAAGAAAAAATTGGATCTAATCTACATAAAAATATTGATAGTTAGCCTGATCCTCTCAAGAAGTGGATAGCAGGTCATTTCTTTTTTTGTTTTTTTTGGATCCAATATCCTAAAAGGAGGCTTATAGTTGAATATAAAACGGTCCTATTTGTTCGTTCCTGCCAATTCAAGAATGATTGAGAAAGCTCTTAGCAGTGAAGCTGATTGTGTCATTCTTGATTTAGAAGATGCAGTAGCCATTAATGAAAAGAAGACAGCAAGGGAAATGGCAGTAGTTGCTCTGCAAAACAGCCGTTCTCAAAAGGATGTTTATATAAGGATCAATGAGATTACCACCCCGCTATGGAGAGAAGATTTAGAGGCCGCTGTAGATGCTGGTTCAAAAGGAATAATCGTACCAAAGGCGGAAAGTGCTGGTAACATAAAGATAATTTGCAATGCAGCACTTGAACACTTCGATAAGAAAAATAAAAAAAGCAAACATTTCGAGGTTCTGCCTCTAATTGAAACGGCAAGAGGGGTACAATTTGCTTATAATATTGCAACTTCACATTACCTTATTTCACGCCTAGTCTTTGGTTCTCTTGATTATTCCCTCGATATAGATTGTCAGTTAACAGATCATGGAGATGAACTACTGTATGCTAGGTCACAGATCGTAAATGCTTCAAAGGCGGCAGGTGTTGGGAGTCCGGTGGACTCAGCTTATCCAGACCTTGGGAATGATCAAGGATTGAATAGTGAGACATTGAGATCAAGGAAGCTAGGATTTAGGTCAAAATTAGCTATTCATCCAAAACAATTGGAGCCCATTCATCATGTTCTTACACCAAGCCAGAAAGAGGTTGAAGAGGCAATGTATATTGTGAATGCTTTTGAACTGGCTGAACAAAAAGGGAGTGCATCCATTTCAATTGGAACAAAATTTGTGGACTATCCTGTTTATAAAAAAGCAAAGACAATTTTGCAATATGCCAGCTTATAAAAATATCAATGTTCTTTTATAGAAAGGAGTTGATAGAAAAGTTTAAAAAATGCTTATTTTGAATGAATTTTGAAAGCGCATTCATTTCATTAGAAGAAATATAAGTGAATATCAAATAAACAAAATATTAATAAATTAGTTTGCATTATCATTGGATACAGAATCCAATTAGACAAATTAAAAGGACAATATAGTAAAAACTATCTATTTAATGTTTGATAAAGGGAGGGAAAGTATGTTAGCAAGAAATATGCTGGCCGACCGTATCGGAGGAATTATATGTATTATTGTTGGTGGAATCGCGCTATCGGAAGCTGTGCGTTTGTACCCAATGCGGACGGGTCCGTTAATAGGAGACCATACGATGCCGGGGGTTATAGGCGGGTTAATGATCTTGTTCGGTTTATTAATTTTCATTGTTAAGGGAGAAATTTTTAAGACTGAATACCCCAACAGTAAAACAATGAGAAGAATGCTTCTCACACTATGTTTGTTATTCATCTATTGGTTTTTACTTGGTATTTTAGGTTATACCATTACTACCTTGTTAGTATCCACAGGTTTATTTAAAGTTATTGGCAACTACAGCATAATCAAATCTCTTATTTTTGGAATTTTGTTAACATTGGTTCTTTATTTACTATTTATTTTTTGGCTCGGTATGCCGTTCCCAACTGGAATTTTTAATATTTAATAAAGTAGAGGTGATGATATGGATGCAGTGGGTATGCTTATATCCGGTTTTACAGAAGCTTTAACGCCAATTAACCTAATGATGGCTGTAATAGGTGTTTTGGTAGGAACATTAGTTGGCATGTTACCAGGACTCGGACCTACATCCGCAATTGCCATTTTGTTGCCGTTAACAACTGTACTTGGCCCTGTTGAAGGGATCATTATGTTGGCTGGCATTTACTATGGTGCCATGTATGGTGGTTCTACAACAGCAATTTTGCTTAATATTCCAGGAGAGGTTTCATCTGTTCCCACCTGTCTAGATGGTTACCCGCTTGCTAAACAGGGAAGGGGAGGGCCGGCGCTTGGCATCGCAGCGATATCATCTTTTGTTGCAGGAGTTTTAGGGGTAATTGGTCTCGTGTTTTTTGCTCCGATCCTTGCTAATCAAGCGCTGAAATTTGGTCCTCCGGAATACTTCGCCCTGATGATATTAGCTCTAACTGTCATTATTAATTTGGCAGGTAATTCAATAATTAAGGGCTTAATTATGGGCCTCTTCGGTTATATGCTATCGATGGTGGGAATGGGTCCTACAGGAGGACAACCTCGATTTGATTTTGGTATTGATGCTCTTTCTGCAGGATTTGACATGATCAGCATTATTATAGGGTTGTTTGCTATTACAGAAGTTATAAAGGGAATGGAAGAAAAACAAACAGCAATTTCTGTAGGTAAGATTGGAAGTGTATATCCAAGCAAATCAGATTTACGGAAGAGTTCCAAAGCGATGATCCGTGGTGGGTTCATAGGATTTATAATGGGAATTTTACCTGGTTGCTCAACTGCAGTTACAACGTTTTTATCCTATGACATTGAAAAGAAGATGTCCAAAAATCCTGAAAAGTTTGGTAAAGGGGCAATTGAAGGAGTTGCAGCACCAGAAGCAGCAAACAACGCAACAAGTTCCGCTGGTTTTATTCCATTGTTTGCACTCGGGATTCCGAGTTCGCCGCCTTTGGCAATTCTTCTCGCTGGCCTAATGATTTATGGTCTTCAGCCTGGACCAGTCCTGTTTGAGCAAAGCGGTAGTTTTGTTTGGACCGTTATTGCCAGTATGTTTATTGGAAACATCATGTTATTAGCGTTAAACTTGCCATTGGTTGGTTTGTGGGCGAAGTTGACTCAAATTCCATACGGGGTGATTGCACCTATTATTCTGATTCTTAGCTTTATTGGTGCCTACACGGTTCGAAACAATCTATTCGATGTATTCGTTGCATTGATATTTGGTGTGCTAGGATATTTTTTACACAAATATCGTTGGCCTGTAGTTCCGCTCATTTTATGCTTTATCCTCGGGCCAATGTTAGAACAATCCTTTGTTCAATCATTATCTATGTCAAAAGGAGAGTTCTCCATTTTTATAGACCGTCCAATTTCATTGACTATTCTCTTGGCTTCTCTGGTGTTGTTTGTTATTTCTATCATTTTAATAAAACGCACGAAAACACGAGTTAAAGAAGTGGTGGGTACAGATCTTGATATTTCTGAATAAACAATTAATTTTTTCTGCTATAAACTATTAGGGGGGAATTATTATGAAGAAAAAAGAATTATTTGGTTTACTTTCTGGTGTGATGGCATTGAGTATCGCTTTATCAGGCTGTACTTCAAATGCGGCTTCAGGCGATCAAAAAAAAGTGTCTGAATATCCGACAAAACAAATTGAGGTAATCGTACCATTTGCAGCCGGAGGTGGGACTGACCTTTCTGCCAGAGCAATGAGTGAATATTTAAGTGAAGAGTGGGGTAAGTCAGTAGTAGTCATAAATAAACCAGGTGCTGGCGGTGCAACAGGAACTCAAGAGGTTCTTAAGCAAGGTTCTAAAGACGGACATACCGTATTGGTTCAGAGTGTTTCTGCTGTATCAGCACTTTACGCAGGTAATACACATTTACCTTTTAGTATGAAAGACCAAAAGTTTCTAGCCAAAATGACAGGCGACCCTCTTGCATATGTTGTAAGTGCAGATTCTCCCTTCCAGAATATAAATGATTTAAATGAGTGGGTAAAGAAAAATCCAGATAAGTTTACATTTGCTAGCAATGGTCCCACGGCTATAGGGACTTTCGGTACGATCCAGTGGATGGATAGTATTGGTGCTGATTTCTCAAAAGATAGTCTTGTTGCGACCAATGGTTCAGGTGACGCACTTCCAAAGGTGGCAGGTGGACATATTACACTTGCCGTACAAGGGGTAAGTGAGGTATCCAATTTAACGAAAGCAGGCAAGTTGAAAATATTAGGTATTGAAGCACCTGAGAGAAGCCCGTTCTTCCCTGATGTTCCTACCATGAAAGAACAAGGTGTTAATAATATAGATGTTACGTTATGGTACGGCGTAACCGCACCTTCTGGAACTCCTGATTATGTAGTGAAAAAGTGGGAATCTACAATTAACAAAATGATAAAAGACCCTAAATTTCTCAAAAAATTAGACAGCATTAATGTTCGCCCTAATTATGCAAATGCTGCTGATTTTACCAAATCAGTAAAAGAAGAAACAAAAGATTATACGAAAATTGCAAAGGAAAAAGGATTAGTTAAATAGTATATTTTTTCGAATACGTGAAGGGGATATGGGTATACATATCCTTTCTTTTTCTATGTATCGTTAGGTAAAAGTTAAATCCGAAAGCTCAAATTTTGAAAGGAAGGAGAGGTGAGAGGATATGAATTCACCAAAAATGAAAATTTCGGCGAAACCGTCACAGTCTTTGTCTGTGCTTACTCTCACTTTAGGTCTGATTATTATGATTGTTGTCTACGTTATTCTTCCGCAGGAGTATACAGAGTCAGCAAGAATCATGTTAGCCTTTCTTGCACTTAGTGTATTTTATTGGACGTTTGAACCTATACCAATTGGGTTAACAGCACTAATCTTACTGGTTTTTATGCTCGTGTTCGGTGTGGTTTCTACAGAAGTGGTTTACAGTGGCTTTGCCTCCCCCGCTATTTTTCTTATTATCGGTGGAATGATGTTGGCACGGGCTGTCAATGATACTCCTCTTGCCGAAAGAATTGCCTATATATTTTTGGCAAAATGGGGTGGTACAGCTAAGGGCCTATTAGCAAGCATTCTAGTCATACCGCAAATTCAATCGTTTTTTATACCAGCTGCCGCTGTTAGAACCGCTTTGCTCCTTCCTGTTGCATTAATGTCACTTGATACGATTGGAGAACGAGGAAAAGGTAACCTTACAAAACTGATCTTGCTGGGTGTCGCGTTCGGTTCCACTATTAGTGGAACAGCTGTCATGACAGCAGCTATTGGAAATATATTGACCGTTGAGTTATTAAAAGAATTTCTCGAAATAAAGATTACCTATCTTCAATGGTTTTTTTACACGTTTCCTATATGGATTGCCCTTATTCCTATAGCTTGGTATGTATTATTAAAAAGTTTCCCATTAACAGATGAAGAAAAAAACTTTCCCCATGTAAAAAAGGAAATAGAAAATAAACTTGCTGACCTTGGTAAAGTAAACAACGAGGAAAAAAGATGTATTGGTATATTACTATTAATTGTGGCACTTTGGTTTACAGAGCCCTGGCATGGTCTACATCCTAGTGTCCCAGCGCTTATAGGGGTCGTATTAATGACACTTCCAGGTATTGGGTGTACAAAGTGGGATCATATAATCAAAATTAATTTTGATACGGTTCTCTTAATGGGGGTAACGTTATCACTTGGTTATGCCTTTAATAAATCCGGAGCTGCTACTCTTGTCGGTAAAAGTTTAAGTACAGAGTGGATTATTGACCTCCTGCGTTCTCCTGTATTGGCGGTGATTACCATCTTAGTTCTTACTCAAATACTACACATTGCCGTAGCAAACGTCTCTACGGCAGTAGTAACTTTGATCCCAATTTTTATAGGGTTAGCGACTCAAGCCGGAGCAGATGCTGTTCTTATTTGTTTGACAGCCTCACTAGCATGCTTGCACGGATATATTTTGGTTGTTGAAGCTACTCCAAATATAATTGTCCATAGTTCGGGGAGAATTCAACAAAAGGAGTTTTTTATACCAGGAGTAAAATTAACAATTTGGATGAGCATCATAACACTCGTAACTGCTGTTACTTGGTGGAACTGGGTGGGATTATTATAAATAGTTACTATAAAACTTTCACATTTGAAAGAATTAGAAGAGCGGAATTTCAATGTACACATAAAGAGATCTGTTATATAATTTAAATATTCAAATTTATTAAAATATATAGACTTCTTTTTTTGGATCCTGTATCCTATAAATGAATACTGTTTTAAACAGCATTAAAGTGACTGTTTTTTTATAAAAAAAATTGGATCCAATATCCAAGGAAGATTTCTTACTTACTTCTACTTATATACTAAAAAATTTTAGGAGAAATGAGGGTTTCTTAATGACACATAGCCAGACACTTGCAGGTTTTATTTCTGAAACAAAGTATGAAAATATCCCAGATGAAGTGATTGAATTTACGAAGCTTTGTATTCTTGATTGGCTCGGGACTGCACTTGCGGGAAAAGATAAGGCCCCTATTCAAATGATTAACCAGTTCGTCGAGGAAACTGGAGGAAACCCTCAATCAACAACGATTACAGGCATTAAAACCTCGGCTGTAAACGCTGCGCTTCTAAACGGGGCAGCAAGCCATATTGTTGAACTTGATGACGTTCATAAGGGTTCTATTTTACATGCTGGCACTGTCGTGATACCGGCCGCGTTAAGTATAGCTGAAGCAAAAAATTGTAGCGGAAAGGAATTAATTGAAGCTGTGGTAGTAGGTTATGAAATCTGTTTCAGAATTGGAGAGGCTGTTTCACCTTCTCATTATTACTACTGGCATAATACAGCCACTTGCGGAACCTTTGGTGCGGCAGCTGCTGCGGCTAAGCTATTGGGGTTGAATGAGGCTCAAATTGCATCAGCTCTTGGAAGCGCAGGCACACAAGCGGCTGGTTTATGGGAGTTTATTGAGGACGGGGCGATGTCTAAACAACTTCATCCAGCAAAGGCCGCTTCAAATGGATTAATTTCTGCCCTTTTAGCGGAAAAAGGATTTACATCAGCAAGTAAAATTCTTGAAGGAAAACGGGGATTCTTCAAAGCAATGTCCGATGAATATGATGAATCGAAAATTACTCAGGGGCTGGGAAAGAGCTATAAAATTATTGAAAATTCCTTTAAAATTCATGCATCTTGTCGGCATACCCATCCTGCCATAGATATGATTATTGCTCTAGTGAAAGAAAACCCAATTCAATTAAGCCAAGTCTCTAAAATAAATGTTAAAACCTATCAAGTCGCATTAGATATTACGGATAATTCAGATCCTCAATCCGTGTATGCAGCCAAATTTAGTCTTCAATTTTGCGTAGCACTGGGATTAATTAACGAATCAGCCAGTTTATATGATTATAACGAAGATACATTATGGGATGAAACGATTCGTAAAACGATGTCACTAATAGCTGTATCAGTAGATCCAGAAGTAAATAGGGCGTATCCCGAGAAATGGGGAGCTGTGGTAGAGATTGAATTAACGAACGGAAAAATCCTTAGCAAACAAACAAATTATCCCAAAGGGGACCCTGAAAATGCTGTTACATCTCAAGATTTGATTGCAAAATTTGAACAGCTTACCAGTGAATTCGATGTAAATGAAACCAAGATGTATATTGAGCGGATAATGAATCTGGAGACATTCCATGTCGTTAGTGATTTTTTTGAGAAACAAATGGGGGATGAACCATGGGGGCAAGAGAAATTGCACCAGCATTAATGACCAAGAAATGGCGGTTCCATTGGAATCGAGTTACTGGGATGGTGGATAATAAGACGGTCAATTTAAGTGGAAATTTCCGGAACGCTATGAAGAACATTGATGAAATTTGGTTGAAAGTAACTATTGCTAAGCATACATCACTGTACCGCAATTTAGTTATGAACCACTTTATTTAAAATCTATTAAACCATGTTTAAGGAGGTATGATGTGAAAATAGAACTGATGTAGATGATCAGAGGCCTACAACTAAAAAATAATACAAAGAGGCATTTAAATCATGGATGGACAAAAATTAAAACAAGAAATCAATGCGCGTATAGAGAATTGTACCGTGAAAGAGCTAAAACATATACAGCATATGATTCATACGATGAAAAGTCCAGAAAGAGGGGGTTTACATTACTTAGGAAGCTTTCTGGGAATAAATCTAACAGAAATAGATAGGATTTCGATGGATCTTGGTATGCAAAATGCTAATAAATATGGAGTAGCGCAAGGTGGGGCTGTATATACTCTCGCCGATGTCGCTCTTGGTTATAAAATTATTTCAGACGTTGGTGACGAGAGTAAAGTTCTGACCATTGAGTTGAAGGTCAATTACATGAAGCAAGGAAAAGGCCGAAAACTTTATGCAGAACCCATTATTCTACATCGGGGAAAAGTACGGTTGTTGGACAATGTATGATTTTAGATGAACAAAATGATGTTATTGCTGCTGCGCTAGGAACTTTTTTTGTAATGAGGCCAACCCATTTATTAAAGGGAGGTTAATAGATTGAGAACCATCCATTATAAAGATATTGTTCAAAAGGTTTCGGTCATTTGCCAGGAAGCAAATTATGACCTTGGAGAAGATGTAGTACATGCATTTAAAACTGCTATGAAAAACGAAGCATCAGAAATAGGAAAAGATATTCTTGGCCAATTGATAGAGAATGCGAATATTGCAACGACAGAACGAGTTCCGATGTGTCAGGATACAGGAGTTTCTGTTTTTATTGTGGAATTAGGACAAGATTGCCATATTGATGGAGGCAATTTAAATGAAGCAATCAATGAAGGAGTCAAAAAAGGGTATGAGGAAGGCTATTTAAGACACTCAATTGTTGATCATCCAATTACACGAAAAAAAAGCCTTGGGTATAATACCCCTTCCATCATTCATGTTGAAATTGTACCAGGAGATCAGTTAATCATCCACATGTCAGCTAAAGGTGGAGGAAGCGAAAACATGAGCACGCTTAAAATGTTAAAGCCTTCGGACGGTCTTCAAGGAATAAAGAATTTTATCCTTGAAACCGTGCGAACAGCAGGGCCCAACGCGTGTCCCCCACTTGTAGTAGGAGTAGGAATCGGCGGGAACTTTGAAAAATGCGCCTATTTGGCTAAAAAGTCTTTGTTCAGGCCAATCGGGGTACGAAGCCATCTTGAAGAAATAGCGGTACTCGAAGCGGAGTTAATGGAGGAAATCAACAAACTGGGTATCGGTCCTCAAGGGATGGGGGGGAGTACAACGGCACTTGATGTGAAGATTGAAATTGCTCCTTGCCACATCGCCGCATTACCAGTAGCCATTAACTTAAACTGCCATGCAAGCCGACATAAAGAAATCACTCTTTAAATGAGGTGTTTATTTTGACTGTTAAAAGAGTAACTGTTCCCTTTGATATAGAAACTGTTCAATCATTAAAAGCGGGAGACCGGTTGTTAATAAGCGGAACTGTTTACGCAGCAAGGGATGCTGCGCACAAACGAATGGCAGAATCCCTGGAAAAGGGTGAAGAGCTTCCTTTTAATATGGATGGAGAAGTCATTTATTATGTCGGTCCAACTCCAGCCAAGACAGGACAAATCATAGGCTCTGCAGGACCGACTACAAGCGGCAGGATGGATAAGTATACACCAGCACTGTTGGAACTAGGCTTAAAAGGGATGATTGGTAAAGGATATCGAAGCCAGGATGTTATTGATTCGATAAGAAGTAACCAGGCACTTTATCTGGGGGCTATAGGGGGTTCTGGAGCTTTATTAGCGCGTACGATAAAAGAAGTAGAATTAATCGCCTATGAAGACTTAGGAACCGAAGCCATTCGTAAAATGGTTATAGAAGATTTTCCGGTTATTGTCATAAATGATTCGTTCGGTAATGATTGGTATAAACAAAGCGCTGAAGAATTTCGTATTATCTAGGATGATATTTAGGGTTCTTATATTAAAACATAAGGAGGATTTCTATGTTGCCGTTAGAAGGTATAACTGTAGTAAGCTTAGAGCAGGCAGTAGCCGCCCCCTTTGCTACCAGACAATTAGCTGATTTAGGAGCGCGCGTTATTAAAATTGAAAGGCCAAATACAGGAGATTTTGCTCGAAACTATGATACAACTGTTCACGGCATGTCCAGCCATTTCGTTTGGTTAAATCGTTCCAAGGAATCCGTGTGTCTTGATTTAAAACAAGAAGAATCAACCATCATATTGGATAAAATTCTGTCACAAGCTGATGTTTTTGTACAAAATTTAGCACCAGGGGCAGTTGATAGACTGGGTTTCAGCCCATCTATCCTCAAGGAAAAATACCCTCAACTCATTATTTGTGGAATATCAGGATATGGATCGAATGGATCTTATCGGGACAAAAAAGCCTATGACTTACTCATTCAATGTGAGGCAGGTTTAGTTTCAATTACGGGAACCGATGACAATCCCTCAAAATCTGGAATATCGATCGCAGATATAGCTGCAGGCATGTATGCGTATACTGGTATTTTAACGGCGCTTCTTGCCCGTCATAAAACAGGTAAGGGTACAGTCATTGAAGTGTCTATGCTTGAGGCTCTTGCGGAATGGATGGGTTATCCGATTTATTATTCTAAATATGGGGGGACAGATCCAAAACGGACTGGTTCAAGCCATGCTACTATTTATCCGTATGGTCCTTTTAAAACAGGAGATAACAAGCTTGTTTTTATGGGAATACAAAATGAAAGAGAGTGGGCTTATTTCTGCGAAAAAGTTTTAGAAAGCCCTGATTTGGCCATTGATAGTCAATTCATTAGTAATTCGAAGCGTGTTTCTAACAGGGATATACTGAAACCGATTATTGATTCTGCTTTCCATAAATTAAATGCAGATCAAGTTATTGATCTTCTTGAGAAAGCAAAAATTGCAAATGCACGTCTAAATACTGTAAATGATCTGGTTAACCATCCTCAGTTAAGGGAACGGAATCGTTGGAGGGAGGTTCATTCACCGGTTGGAACTTTAAAAGCATTATTGCCACCCGTAACGTTTGAAGATTTAGATGTAATTATGAATCCTATCCCGGAAGTAGGAGAACATACAGAATCAGTTTTAAAAGAATTTGGAATTGACACAGAAAAACTTCAACAAAGTAAAAAGACAGATGTTTTACAGAATTAAAGTAAACTGATAAAACCTATCATCCCTTTGTTTATGGTAGGTTTTTTACCGTATACTTTGTAAGATAATGAAAATTTATATCGTTAATTACTAAGGGTAATGATATTCTAAATATAAGATAATTTCACCGAGAATGGATTGATATAATTGAAGAAAAACTTGAATTTAAAATTGGAAGATCGTGATACACTTCATTTAAAAGTAACGAATGTAATACGACAAGAGATATTAAATGGTAATTTTGAGCCCGGGGAAAGATTAGTTCAAGAAGAGCTAGCTAATTCTTTAGGAGTAAGTAGAATGCCTGTACGAGAAGCTTTACGATTGTTAGAAGCAGAGGGATTAATTCAACTTGAACCTCACAAAGGTGCAATCGTGAAATCCATGAATGTGGAAGATGTAGAAGAAATATATGAAATGAGGTCAAGGCTTGAAGGGTTAGCTGTAAGTATAAGTGCAAATAAGCTAAGTGAAGAAGAGATTATCGAATTGGAAAAGTTGACTATGCAAATGAAAAACAATAATGAGGAAGAAGACTTTGTAAAAGCAAATATAGAATTTCATTCTATATTAATGAAGCACTGTAACTGGAAAAGATTGATTGGTGTGATTGAAAAGCTATGGAATGGATTTCCCCAACAAACACCTACCATGCTGTCAGGGCAAATAGATCAATCAAATAAAGAACATGAACAGATTTTAGAAGCAATCAAAAGAAATGACGCAGAACATGCAGGAGTTCTTGTGTCGAATCATATTAAACGAACCGGTAATTTACTGGTTAAAAATATGCAGGAGAATAGAAAGAAAAGGTAAAATAGAACTCAAAGACAGTATACCTTTATTCTCTTGACTAAACCTTATCAAAAGATAAGGTTTTTTTGCGCACTTTAAGTAAACAGATGTTAATTGCAAGTGAGGTAATACAAATACAGCTTAAACTCAGTAAATAAAAGAGATTGAAAAAGGGAAATCACAGTAGTTAAATTAAAACTCAAAATAAATTGTTAAAATATTTCGAATATGTAGACAAATTAAATTGGATCCAGTATCCTATTATTATATAAAATAATAAAAGGAGTGATACGCTGTTGAAACTACAAGGTAGTATTCAAATAAATGAAGTGGGTTTGAGAGATGGGCTTCAATTAGAAGATCGGATATTATCGGTCGAACAAAAAATCAAATTAGTAGATGCTCTTATTGATGCAAATGTTAAGACTATTGAATTTGGTTCATTTGTTCATCCAAAGCTTGTACCTCAAATGAAAAATTCCAGAGACCTATATGAATTGATATCTGAAAAGCATCAAGATATTGACTTTATTGCGCTAATTCCTAATTTAAAAGGGGTAATTCTTGCAGCAGAAGTAGGAGTTCAACGGGTGAATACAGTTCTTTCGGCTAGCAATACTCATAATCTTCAAAATGTAAGAAAAACTAAAAGACAATCATTAGAAGAATTTTTAAGAATAAAGGAATATTGTGAAGAGAAGGAGATATTGCTTGATTGTTCTATAGCTACTACATTCGGTTGCCCATTTGAAGGGGACATTCACGAAGAAGTCATCTTTTCAATTATCGAGAGCGTTATCCAAGCTGGAGTGAATGTAATTACTTTAGCAGATACAACGGGTATGGCAAACCCAAAACAGGTCTATGATCTTTCTAAAAATGTGTTGGAAAAATGGCCAAACCAACCTTTTAATTTACATTTTCATAACACAAGAGGAATGGGTTTGGCAAACGTATTAGGAGGGATCCAGGCGGGTATTAGTAGTTTCGATGCATCACTGGGTGGCCTGGGAGGTTGTCCGTTTGCACCAGGAGCAACAGGAAATATTTGCACAGAAGATGTAGTTCATATGTTAGAAGAGATGCAGTTGAAAACAGATATTTCCTTAGATGACTTATTGGAAGCTTCCAAGATGTTACGAAGCATATTAGATCATGAGCTGCCTGGACAAATTCTCAAATCTGGAAAGAGTTCCAGACTATATCCTGTTCCAGCGATTTAGTAAACAATATTACTGCGAAAAAATGATAGTACAAGGAGCTGGAAGATATGAAACAATGGGAAACCATCATTTTAGAAAAAAGTGATCGTCTTCAAGGTGTATATATCATAACTTTAGATCGGCCTGATTCTATGAATGCTCTAAATACACAAATGGGCAATGATCTGATTGAATGCTTGAAAATGCTGAAAAAACAAAGTGATTGCAGGGTTTTACTACTAACAGGTTCAGGAGAAAAAGCTTTCTGTGTCGGGGCTGATCTAAAGGAAAGAAATGGAATGACAAAAGAAGAATGGAAAAATCAACATGATATTTTTGAGGAAGTGACATTATTAATTCGTGAATTTCCCTTTCCAGTGCTAGCTTTACTCAATGGTTACGCACTTGGTGGCGGCTTTGAAATAGCGTTAAGTTGTGACATGAGAATTGCTGCCTCTAATGTAAAGTTAGGTTTTCCAGAAGTAAAGATTGGAATTTTGCCAGGGATAGGAGGCACACAACTATTAACACGATTGGTGCCTACTGGTTTAGCGAAAGAATTACTATTTAGTGGTAAACAAATATCTGCCTCAGAAGCTGAGAAGATAGGGTTAATTAATAAAGTAATCAGTACTGATAACAATATAGAGGAAGCGCTTTCATTTGTAAAAAATATCGCGAAAAATGCTCCTATTTCTCTTCAACAGATTAAAATGGCTGTGAATGCTGGCTCTCAAGTAGATTTAACCACCGCTTTAAAGATCGAACTTCAAGCTTATTATAAATGTGCAGATTCTGAAGATAGATTAGAAGGAATCCAGGCATTCAATGACAAAAGAGAGCCAGTTTGGCAAGGTAAATAATAATCGGAAATCGTTCTCAAAATGAAAATTTTATAGATGACTAGGAGGAATTAAAATGACTACAAGTACAGTAACAGACCTTGATATAATTCGGAAAAGTGTTCGATCCCTTTGTGCGAAGTTCCCTGAAACATATTGGAAGGAATTAGATGAAAAGAAAGCGTATCCAGAAGAATTCATTAAAACCCTAACACAAGAGGGATGGTTATCAGTTCTTATTCCTGAAGAATATGGCGGTGCAGGTTTAGGAATGAAGGAAGCTAGCGTAATTCTTGAAGAAGTGAACAGATCTGGTGGAAACGCAGGTGCAGGGCATGCGCAAATGTATACAATGGGAGCAGTACTTCGTCATGGGAACCAAGAACAAAAACAAAGATTCCTCCCTAAAATCGCCAGTGGTGAACTCCGCCTTCAAGCATTTGGAATTACCGAACCTACAGCTGGAAGTGATACAACAAGCATCACGACTACAGCGGTAAAGAAAGGTAATCGATATATTGTAAATGGACAAAAAATTTGGATTTCACGTACAGAACATTCAGATTTGATGTTACTTTTAGCAAGAACCACACCTAAGGAACAGGTTGCCAAAAAGACCGATGGGTTAAGTTTATTCTTGCTTGATATGAAAGACCAAAAAGATAATATTACAATTCGGCCAATAGACACAATGATTAACCATCACACAACAGAAGTATTCTTTGAGAATGTAGAAATACCAGAAGAAAATTTAATAGGTGAAGAAGGAAAAGGATTTCGTTATGTACTTAGTGGAATGAATGCAGAACGAATTCTTATTGCCGCTGAAAGCATTGGCGATGGATTATATTTCATTGATAAATCTGTTCAATACGCAAATGAGAGAGTAGTATTTGACCGCCAAATCGGACAAAATCAAGGAGTTCAGTTTCCAATTTCCCAGTCCTATATGGAGATTCAAGCAGCTCAATTAATGAGAGATAAAGCAGCGGAAATGTTCGACAAAGGTGAAAACTGTGGAGCAGAAGCTAATATGTCGAAGTATTTGGCAACAGAAGCTACTTGGAAGGCTGCTAATGCTGCTATGACTACATATGGTGGCTACGGTTTTGCTACTGAATATAATATTGAAAGAAAGTTTCGTGAAGCACGATTGTTTATTGTGGCCCCAGTTACTAATAATCTTGTATTGAGTTATGTTGGCCAACATGTTTTAGGATTACCACGATCATTTTAATCCCTGATGATATTTTATAAGAATTAAATAATACCTTAAAAGTCGATCTTTATCCGGAGTTTTCAGCCAACAAGGATCGACTTTTAAATGTACAATGGTAGTATTCGTATAATACTAATTATTGGTTAAATTGTAAAGTGACAATAAAGTCATATAATAAGTAGATTAGACGACACCAGTTCAATGTTCCTCGGTAATCCTTCCGGAAGGTATCGAAAAAAAGAATTAGTTGTCCCTTATAATTTTTAATAGGTTACTTTCTAATTGTTTTATCAGTAGTTGCAATTATTAAGTCAGTGAATTGTTGTCTTAAAAAATAATAATTCTGGAGTACTTTGAAGAAGGGAAATTTTTCTCTTCTTTTTTTATACATAAATAAGAACTTATGTTCTATAATATGAGTTATAGGATGAATGGAGATGTTCTTATGACGCTTAAAGATCGTGGAAACATAAAGTGGCAATCGTCGATGTTCCTGCCCGAACACGTTAAACTGCTTAAAGACTTAAATAAGGATTATTATCGTCAAGTAAAGCCAATATTAGATGAATACCAGTTAGAGGAGTTTGAGAACAAGATACACACTGCTATGGAGTTTAGTTCAACTGTAAAGTTTACTGTTTTTGAAGATGGTTTTGATTGGGAATATACGGGAATAATACACAGATTAGATCCGTTGACAAAGCTGATTCATTTAGAGTTGGAGAAAGATAAGGGGCATATTATTAGGGTGAAGTTTGAGGATCTTGTAGCTGTAGATGTAATAAAGTGAAGATATAACTAATACTGAAACATCTACTTGTTTAAAATAATGAATTGCTAAAGCATCCTTTCGAGGGTGTTTTTTTACAAGGGTGCGGAATAGGTAGATGTTAGGCATAGTACTGATACGTCTCAGTGAGGTTTTCTTTAGCTTTTACATTATCTACCTCAGAGAATATTGTAATATTAGTGCTACAATTATCTTGAGGTGATAACTTTGTTTATTTCTCCAATGCTTTTGCACAAAACAGAGCAACCCTTTGAGGATGATGATTTTATAACCGAGCTCAAGGTATCTCCATAAATGTTCATGTACGTTATTTGAAATTATATCCATATGCTTATATAACATTTGTTTTAGTCTAATTGATTGTGTGTACATAATTATTTCACTGTACATAAATAGCAGATATTAACGGATATCTTTGTACAAGAGTTAATTATATTTTCTTGTTAAACTAACAGGTGCTTTACTTCATTACCAGGAGCTGATCAGCAGCTCCTTTTCGTGCGCCCGGCATGGGTGCAATCTATAGGGTGAAAGTCCCGAACCATGAAGGCAGTAGTAGTGGTTAGCTTAATGCAAGGGTGTCCACGGTGACGTGGAATCTGAAGGAAGCAAGCGGCAAACCTTCGGTCTGAGGAACACGAACTTCATATAAGGCTAGGTATCATTGGATGAGTTTGCGAAACAAAACAAAGTCCTTACTGCCGAAGGTGGTACAGAGTAAATGAAGCAGATAGATGGAGGGAAAGATTGCACTCTTACCCGGGGAGGTCTGATGACAGCCAAGTACACTTGGTAACCTGTCCAGTGATGGACAGCTGAATCATCAGAAGTCAGCAGAGGTCATAGTACTTGTCTACTCGAGAAGATAAGGAAGGACCGAACAGATTAAGGAGGATGAATACTAGGCGTTCGTTATCTGCGAAGAAGCAAACAATTCCTAACGGAACTTATTTGAAGGAAGATGTGGTGAATACACGGGGAACTTCAAAAGGGTGGAGCAGATAAAGGCACAAATAGACCATTTATCCACGTAGAAAGGATATCAACGATGTTAATGGAACAGATACTAGAGAGGGAAAACTTAATACAGGCATTGAAGCGTGTAGAAAGAAATAAGGGAAGCCATGGTGTAGATGGAATGCCGGTTCAAAACCTGAGACCGCACCTCGCAACCGAATGGTACAACATGAAAACTTCCCTTTTACAGGGTACCTATCAACCGAAGCCCGTCCGTCGTATCGAAATCCCGAAACCAAACGGCGGAGTTCGGCTATTGGGTATTCCAACCGTTCTAGACCGTTTCATTCAACAAGCCATTGCCCAAATATTAACCAGGATATATGACTCAACCTTTTCGGAGAATAGCTATGGTTTTCGCCCTAACAAACAAGGGCACCAGGCGGTTCCAAAGGCAAAGTCCTATATAACCGAAGGTTATACATGGGTAGTGGATATGGACTTGGAGAAGTTCTTCGATAAAGTGAATCATGACAAGCTCATGGGAATGTTAGAGAGGAAAATTGAAGATAAACGAGTTCTCAAACTGATTCGTAGATTCCTTCAAGCAGGCATTATGATAGGCGGACTTTTTCATAAAAGTGAGGAGGGAACTCCGCAAGGAGGTCCGTTAAGTCCTTTATTATCTAATATCATGTTAGACGATTTAGATAAAGAACTAGAGAAACGCAATCTTCGATTCGTAAGGTATGCGGATGACAGTACTATCTTTGTGAAGACACGAAAAGCCGCCAAACGTGCAATGGGAAATATCTCAAGCTTCATTGAAAATAAACTGAAGCTAAAGGTCAACTACGAGAAGTCGAAGTATGATCGCCCTTGGAACAGAACGTTTCTCGGTTTTAGTTTCACGAAGTCAAAGAAGAACCCGAAGGTTCTACTGGCTAAACAAACGGTGAAGAGAGTAAAGAAACGAATCAGGGAAATGACCTCGAGAAAATTACCGAAACCCATGAAACTCCGAATAAATAAGTTAAAGCAATACCTTAGAGGTTGGATGGGTTATTTCGCCCTCATTGATACTCCGAACGTTTTGAAGAATTTAGATTCATGGATTCGAAGAAGACTCAGGATGTGCCTATGGAAGCAATGGAAATTGCCAAGAACGAGAGTGAGGAAACTCAAAGGATTAGGCGCCCCATTTGGAAAAGCGTATGAATGGGGAAATAGCAGAAAGGGTTATTGGCGCATAGCGCATAGTCCTATTCTAGACAAAACCCTTAATAATGTTTATTGGCACCACCAAGGGTTAGTAAATCTATATGAATGATATACAAAACTACGTCAGACTTAAACTGAACCGCCGTATACCGAACGGTATGTACGGTGGTGTGAGAGGTCGGAGGCTAGGCGCCTCCTCCTACTCGATTTTTCACGGACAATTTATCAATTAAGGTGTACCATTACTTTTAGTTCCGTTACATCTTCCTTGAGAGGTTGATAATCTAAAAAATGCCATTTCAAAAGCGTAAAAATACGCTTATAGTAAGGTGAACAAAGCTACATCATCACTTTATTATTTTTTCTACAATCAGCAGTCCACACATGTTGAATGTGTCTCGCAGCTCATTTTAAAAGAAGGCAACTAACCCTTATGGGAGTTGCCTTCTTATGTTTATTGTAATGGATTTACAAAGCTGTATTTAATATGAATTGTTATGTCTAACGGGTGCGATTCCCAATAATGAAGTATCGCTTTTTCTTATTCGAGTAAAAGGAAGTTTTATGGAAGAAGGAGTTTGTGTATTATTTGTAGAAGTTTAAAAAGTTACAAACGAATGGTTTGAGGAATTTCTCTGAACGACCTAATTTTTATTTTAGGAGGGAACAACATGGAAGTTTTTGCGAAATATTTAGCGGGTATCGATAACCCCGAGCACTGCGAACGAACAGAGGAAATTTTGGCGTGGGTTGCTAATATATTCCCCAATTTGGAATCACAAATCAAGTGGAATACGCCAATGTTTTCCGATCACGTTTGGCAACAATATGGTAATAACCATAGCAATAATCCAAATGATGTCTTCATAATTGAGGTATGGACAGAGCGAGGTTATTCGCTTTGTCGTTTCTTTATTAATTATGAAATAAGAATGCAAGGGGTTGTCCAGAAAGTCAGTGAAAACTAACTGACTGGCGGCCTTTTTATTTCTGCTCTTTTCCCGCCCTTTCCACGGTCGAGCGTCGAGCTTAGTGTAGATTTTATCTGTGTCCTTTAGCTTAATTCCGCTACTTAATTAACAAGGTTCGTTAGTTTTTTTATGCCATTTATAGAAATTGCGAAGGATTTTAATTAAATACCATGAAAATAAACTTCTGTAACAGATAAAAAAGACAATACCAAAGAAGACCCATTCCATTCCGTAAATAATGGAACCAATAAAAATACCCTTAACTAATGAATCACTATAGGATTTTATTCATCTACAAAAGTTCCTAAATAATCGCAGAGAAAAATAATTTATTCCTTTTCGATTTGTGTAGACGGTGCAGCCTTTTTTATTTGCTGAAAATCGATTGAAATAGTACTAATGAGTACATTCACCAAGTTTCATTCATATAGAGATAACCTGATTTTAAACAATTCTCGATATTCATTAACAACCAAGTATATTTTGCCCGCCGATGGTCATTATAAATAAAGAAGAAGGGGCTAGTGATTACGTATGATTCACATCATATAGTAAATGAGGTGTCGGTTAAAGACGTTTAACTTAACTACTGGAAGCTTCATTAAAAAATCGATTCGAGCAAGGAGATGGTTCTCTTGCACGTAAAAGCAGAAAACTCATTCAATAATTGTCATTTATGCTTTGAAAGTTGATAATACTTTTAAGATATAGGGGATGGTTGCTTTGGATGGTAAACTCTAGTCAGATACCAGTATTTACTCTAATGTAGATGAGGTGTTTATCGCAGAGAATTTATGCTGATTCGAAATGAAGCAAACCCCTTTTTCAGACAGGGTGCAACTTTCCGTTGCATCCTGTTTTTATGTATTTTCTTTTCTTGTTATCACTAGGGTGAGCCATTTTATGTTATAAAAAGAACACAATAAGGAAAAGCATATGTGTAACAAGATGATAAAAAAATAATACACTAATATCTGAGAAGGCATAAATCAAACAAGAAGGATGGGATCCTGATGGTTGATGAAAATAAACAAAAAAACAAACGGGAACAATGGAAAAAGCAATTTATGAATAATCTGAAGAAGGAAGCTGTCAAAAATATCATAGCAGGAATGGGAGACCTAGCAAAATTAGATGCTAAAGTCAATAATACTTACACTGTATACATCAAGGATGGAAGGGTGATAAAGCAACCTACAAATGGGAAGCGTGTTGTCATTAATGGAAAAGTCCAAAATTAACAGAGAAGAGTTAGGAAAAACATTAAGGATTTCTTTATTAATTTAACTCAAGCTCCTCTTCAATTAAAAGATTTCTACAATCCAATTTTTAATAAAGAAATAATGACAAGGAATCACTGCGATTTGGCAGGACCACCACAATTGTTATAGGGATGATTCCCATTCCTAAGCAGCATAAGCAAATAAGGAAGGTAAGGTCATCAACCTTGTAGCTATTTGGACATAGGGTATATAACAACAAATAAATATGATATAAAAAGAGGAGGGATATGCCCTCTTTTTTTATAATTCATCCAAAAATCTGCGATTGAATTGAATGACATTGTGAGGAACTGTATTAGATATGTCTTTATGGAATTAATTCCTTCTTCAACAACTAGTTTGGTCGAATCGAAAATCTTTTCTTACTTTTTATCAAATATTCTTTTACACATTTGATTTCCATGACAAATGATACATTCAACAATTCTTGTGGTTCCCCTGGTTATTCCAACAATTCGGATTCGTATAAACCTATTCAGGGGTATAACCAATTTCATATGATACAAATCAGTCATTCATTTTTAATATCTTTTAAATGACCGGAACGTACGACTTTAGTTTTTAAATATTTTTCATTAAACTCGGAAATATCTCCCCATAACGGAACTCTGCCTGCAACATTGGCACCTGAGTTTTGAAGGGCTTCTAATTTTCTCGGATTGTTGGTGATAAGAGTCACTGGATTAGAACGCAGGTTTTTTAACACTCGAATGGCGTCATCATAGTTACGTGCATCATCCACAAATCCAAGCTCCAAATTCGCTTCCACCGTATCCAAGCCTTTTTCTTGCAGAACATAAGCCATGGCTTTACTAAATAATCCGATGCCTCTTCCTTCGTGATTCGCTAAATAAAATAAAGCACCAGATCCATGAGTCGCAATCATTTTCATAGCCTGCTTTAATTGAAAGCCACAATCACAGCGTTTGCTGCCAAATATATCCCCAGTATGACAAATACTATGCATACGGATAAGGGCATCGGAGGAGCTTTGAAAATCTCCATACAGTAACACACTTGATTGCTGCATTTCCGCTAAGTTTGAAGAGGCTAAAGTTTCAATGATCTTTTCTATATTATAAGTGCCGTCACCACAAAAATGACCTGCCATATTCTCACATCGTAACCAGCAATACCATTGGAATATAATTGTTTCGCCCTCTAAGTTAACTGGTAATTTGATGGGGCCGACTAAATAAATGGATGTTTCATCACTTTTAATAACGTTAATTTTATCTTCTAATATCAAAGCCACTTTTTCATTAATCATTTAATTCCTCCTGATGCTTCAAAATATTTAGTTTACTGTTTGCATAATAATATTTTGGACAATTTATACTACGCTTAATAGTTCTTTTCATATTGTACCCAATCCATTCTTTGTGAATCTTTTTATAAGTAGAAAAAAACTCCAAATTTACTAAAGCAAAGGACAAGAGTAAAAGTCCCCTTTTTTGGTGATGGAAAATTCATATCCATACTCTAAATTTAACAAGACCCTTACAACAACCTCAATGACGAGGAACTGCAGTTTGTACCCATTGTTTTATTCAAGGGGCTAGATAGTGAAATTTTTTTCTGGAACATGCATATAATCGAAGGTGAAAAGGAGTTATTTAGTCCTTGGTGATAGTTGAAATTGGAAAACATTTCCGTTAACATGGAATAAGAATCATATATTAGGAGGTTATACATTGGCTTTACAAATCAATCAAGTTACGAAAAAGTTCGGGGATTTCACAGCTGTCAATCAGCTTGATTTAACTATTCCCGAGAAAGAAATGTTCGGTTTTTTAGGTGGGAACGGAGCGGGAAAAACGACCACGTTCCGGATGATACTCGGCCTGCTTGACCCCACTGAAGGGGAAGTGATCTGGGAAGGTAAGAAAATTGATTATACGACCAGTTCATTGATTGGCTATCTTCCTGAGGAACGCGGACTATATCCAAAACTGAAGGTCCGTGATCAAATTGTGTATTTGGCTAGATTAAGAGGGATGAACAAACGGGATGCTTTGAAAGAGTTGGAGTATTGGTTAGACCGCTTTATGGTACCCGAGTACATCGATAAACGAGTTGAAGAGCTTTCAAAGGGAAATCAGCAAAAAATCCAGCTGATCGCCTCCATGATTCATAAACCTAAATTACTTATCCTTGACGAACCCTTCAGTGGGCTGGATCCGGTTAATGTGGAAATACTGAAGAAAGCGGTCATCGACTTAAAGGACGGAGGCACTACAATCGTTTTCTCGAGCCATCGCATGGAGCATGTTGAGGAGATGTGTGAGCATCTTTGCATCATGCATAAAGGTTCCCCCGTTGTGGCTGGTAAATTAAAAGAAATTAAGCGTTCTTTTGGTAAAAAGAATGTGTCAATTAAAGCTGATTTTGATTTATCATTCTTGGATACTTATTCAGGTGTAACAAAAGTTAAGAACACGATGGAAGGGAAAATTCTTCAAGTCACTGGTGAAGATGTAGCTGAGAACATGATTCGTGACCTTGTTCCAAGGGGTTTCGTTCGAAAATTCGAATTGGAAGAACCATCGCTGACAGATATTTTCATTGAAAAAGTAGGTGCTGTCTATGAATAAATTTTGGATTGTCCTTTCCCATACATATCTATCAAAATTAAAAACGAAATCCTTCATCATTTCTACAATCATAATGATGGCCTTGATTCTCGTCCTTACGAATATTTCGAAACTTATAGATTCATTCGATAGTGATGATCAGGAAAAGGTTGCCGTCATCGATCAGACTGAAGCTGGCTTATTTGATTCATATAAAAATGGGGTAGCAGGTGTGAACGAAGGAATCTCGATCATATCCGCCCAGGATGAAAAGAAAGCGGAGGAAATGGTCAGCTCAGAAGAAATCGTTGGGTATCTGGTAATCGAAAAGGATGATGCCTCAGGGTTCAAAGGAACGTATAAAGCGAATCAAATTTCAGATTCTGCGGTTAGTAATGATTTGCTTTTAGCGCTTACCCAATTGAAGGGTCAAAAAACTGCGAAGGAATTGAATTTGACAGAGCAGCAAATCGCTCAATTGAATACGCCGCCAGCATTTGATACGATTGCGCTTCAGAAAAATGCCAAAACGGAAGAGGATCTTAATCAAGCGCGAGGTCTCGTGTATGTGCTCCTATTTGTCATTTACTTCGGTGTGTTGATGTATGCAACGATGATTGCCATGGAAGTAGCCACTGAAAAAACATCACGAGTCATGGAAATCCTGATTTCAAGTGTTCCGCCAGTCACACAGATGTTTGCCAAAATAATGGGTGTTGCTTTGCTTAGTCTTACTCAAATGATTTTATTTTTTGGAGTGGGTTATTTCTCGATTAAACAAAACTTGACAGAAATGGATGAAGGATTCTTCTCGTTTTTTGGTTTCGGCAGCACCGATATCTCGACGATCATTTATGCAATCATTTTCGCTTTGCTTGGTTATTTTCTGTACGCAACTCTTGCGGCATGCCTTGGGTCCGTTGTCAGCAAAATTGAAGATGTCCAGCAAATGATTTCACCGATGACCATGTTAGTTGTCATTGCCTTCATGATTGCGATGTTTGGACTGGGGAATCCGTCAGCGAGTTATATTACGATTACATCATTCATTCCATTTTTCACGCCTATGATCATGTTCTTGCGCGTAGGCATGCTTGATGTTCCATTCTGGGAAATCGCCATCAGCATTGCAGTGTTGATTCTAACCATTGTTTTACTTGGAATAATCGGAGCAAAAATCTATCGTGGCGGAGTCTTGATGTACGGTAGCTCAAAATCACTGAAAAGCATCAAGAATGCCCTGCAACTATCAAAGAAAAATTAAAAGAAACCTGAAAATATATTCCATTTATGCAACCACGATTAGGAGTGAATTATGATGAGCAATCTGGTAACTTTGACGATAGCATCAGAAGCGTTTCTCTTGCTATCCTTTATCATTATGATTTTATCAACAAGGAACCCGAAATGGAATGTTCTCTTAGTCATCCTGCTGATCATTGGAGGTGCACCGCTTCTATATTTAGCCATAGATCACGTGAAAAGCGATTATATGGATGCAAATATTGGATTGGGTCTGGCCTTTATGTTTACCTGGATCTATAGCGTAGTAGCCTTTATCATTGCCATCATCCTTTTAGTGAAAAAGAAAAGGAATAATAATATTTCAAAAGAACTGTAATTATCGCTTTTTGGAATCTGAAATCATATGAAAATAAAAACTTTTATATAAATGCAGTGGATACATAAAAAAAATGTATTCACTGCATTTTTTTTATGTTTACGATAATGCACAGCCGATAAGTTCCGGAACATTCTTTAATGATGTCTTGTCAGCCAGAGAAATCATACTTTCTTTAAATGTGACATTCCTGTAACAAACATTTTCTACAATAAATGTTGAATTGAGAGCTAGAAAATATAACGTTTAGGAGAGAATTATATGAAGTCCATTAAAATTTTGATTTCCTTTATAATTACAATGTTGGTACTATTCAACTCTGGATGCAATATCATGATTCCTAAGGAAGAGGAAGAGATAGAACTAATAGCTGATACCTCAAGCGGAAAAATTGGTTTTTGGGATGAACAGAAAAGAGGAACGAATTTCATGAATTCCAAATCCTTGCCTGAAAACTATAAAGCAGCCAATGAGTTTAATATTGAATTTATTCGTTTGGCTCCCGATAAATGGGCAAAAGACTATGACTTTTTGTTTAATGACCAGCCTGATGATCATCCTAAAAGAGATTTTTTAATGGGAAACGCAGATGAATACAAAGGTATTGATGAGGAAGATTTTTCTAAATTGAAGTCAGATTTGGATGCTGCGTATGAACGTGGATCTAAGGTTGTTTTGACAGTACTCAGTCTTCCAGGAAACCGGTGGAGACAGTTTAACAATTATGAAAACGATGATCGCATTTGGAAAGATTTTAGATATCATCAACAATCCGCTTTATTCTGGAGAGATCTTGCACAGAGATTGAAAGATCATCCGGCTGTGGTAGGTTATAACTTGATTAATGAACCACATCCCGAAACAGCTACAGGATTCAATGATTTTTGGACAGAGGATTACAGGGAGTGGTATAACAATGTAGAACATACAGCAGCAGATTTAAATGAATTGTATAAAACAATTGTACATTCTGTTCGAACTGTGGATAAAGAAACACCGATTATTCTTAATTCGGGTCTTTATGCCACGCCATGGGCATTTGAATATTTAAAACCAATTAAGGATGATAAGGTTTTATATGCGTTCCATATGTATGAGCCATATGAAATGACAAGTCAAAATAAAAGAAAAGGTTTTAAATATAAATACCCTGGTCCCGTGAGAGTTGGAGAACAGCAAACAGTGAAAACATTTGATAAAAGTGCCTTAAAGGAATTTTTAGAACCTGTTAGGAAGTGGGCAAAAGAAAATAATATACCAGATAATCGTATTATTGCCGAAGAATTTGGTATTAATCGTAGGGTCGAAGGCTCTGACAGGTATATTGATGACTTAATTTCAGTTTTCAATGATTATGGGTGGCATTGGGCCTTTTATGCATTCCGTGAAGATACTTGGGAGGGGATGGATTATCAACTCGGGAATCAGGCGCCTAACTGGAAATACTGGGGGGCGTTGGATAATGGTGAAAAGCCAAACCGAGAAGAAATAGAAATAAATAATCCGATTTGGAATGTGCTGAAAAAGGAATTAATGGGGAAATAACTTCTATTTGTAATAAAACATAAAAAGAAAGTGAAGTCTTATATTAAGGTTTCACTTTTTTGGATGAATAAGGAGAGTTTTCAATGAACATTTTGATAGCTGATGATGAAAAACGGTTGACAGTCATATTGAAGACTTATTTCGAGAAAGAAGGACTTAATGTGTATGTTGCTTATGATGGTGATGAGGCTTTGAACCTCTTCTTTTCTAATAAAATCGATTTGGTTGTGTTGGATTGGATGATGCCGAAATTAAATGGAATGGAAGTCTGTTCTGAAATAAAGAAAGTGAGTTTGGTGAAAGTAGTGATGCTGACAGCTAGATCATCTAATGATGATGAATTCAGTGCACTAGATATTGGAGCCGATGAGTATATACGAAAACCATTTGACCCGCGAATATTGATTCTAAGAGTGAAAAAGATGCTTGGTATGGAAAAAATAGTAGGGATCAGGGATTTGAAAATCGATTTGCTTAGACTGAAAGTATATAAAAATGGTAATGAAGTAAGTCTTTACAAAAAAGAATTTGAGTTGTTGGCATTTTTATATAAAAATAAGGGGCAAATATTGTCCAGGGATACTTTGTTATCAATGGTATGGGGAATGAGTTATATCGGGGAAGAAAGAACAGTCGACACGCATATTAATAGATTGCGGGATAAGATTGGGGCTCACAACATTCTCACTCATAGGGGATTGGGGTATAGCTTCCATGATAAAGAGCAATAAAATAAGCACTAAATTATTATCCATGGTCAGTATAATAATGGTTATCGTTTTCGGTATATCTTATTTATTAAACAACTATTTTTTGTCTGATTATTATTTGTATAAAATGAAGCAAAAACTCACATCAACTTACGATGAAATAAATGATTTGAGTATCAATAAATTAAAGGAAATTGAAAATTCCACTGAAATTACTAACAATGTAACAATCGTTATCATCGAAAATAAAAGTAATATCGATGAACTGAATGAGCTTATGCAATTTAGTCTATATAAAGAAAAAATTCCATTGAATAAGTTTTGGATAACGGAGGATACATTAAAAAAGGTAAACGAGGGTGAAATTGTCAAACAGTTATATAATCAAGGGAAAATAAAGTCAAGCTTGCTGACTTTATTGTATGAGCAGGAGGGTCACCTGGTTTTAATCGGTACAGTTGTCGTTCATAATACCGATGCCATGGAAATTATCAATCAACTAAATTTTTACTCCATTGTTTTCGGTATCATCATCATCTTATTGTTAGTCGCATATTATTCCAAAAAAATCATTACTCCATTAGAAAAGCTACAAAGTGTGGCAAAAGATATTGCCAATTTGAACTTTAAACAAGTAGATATAAAGTCAGGAGATGAAATAGAGGAATTATCTCACAGTATCAATGATATGAGCACTCGCTTAAAAAATGCCCATTTACAATTGGAAATGAAAAATCAGAATTTAAATTCATTGGTAACAAACATATCCCATGAGGTGAAGACACCGTTATCATTAATACAAGCCTATACAATCGGCATAATGGATGGCTTAGATGATGGGACATATACAAATGTTATCTTGGAACAAGTGAAAAATACATCTGATATGGTAGATCATTTAATTATGCTTGCTAAAGTGCAAGCCTTGGATGCCAGCAAAGAAACGTTCGATTTAAGAGAGTTTCTCCAAAAGTTAATTTTCCATTATAAAGCTCTATTGAATAACGCTGGCATAGAAGTTCGCGATCACTTAGATTCAGCTGAGAAATGCATGGTAAAAGCAGATAAAAGACAAATGGATATTGTATTTAACAACCTTATTAGCAACGCCATTAAGTATGGGGAAGAAGATTTTTTTGTCATAACATTGGAGAATGATTTTGACGGCAGTTTGAAATTCGAAATAAAAAATAAAACAACAATAGTAAAAGAAGAACATTTGCAAAATATATGGGATTCTTTTTATGTGATAGAAAAATCGAGAAATAAAGAAATTTCTGGAACGGGATTGGGCTTAGCAATAGTAGCCAATATATTGGCTAAAAATGATTTAAGATATGAAGTTACTTTAAACGAGATGAATATTCATTTTACGATATGGTTTGAAACACAGTAGGGCATCACCACATTGGTGATGCTTTTTTTGTCATACTGTTGTGACATATGAAAGGTACTATATTAATCAGAGATGGACTTTCGATGTTCCAAATAAGGGATGAAAAGGGGAAGAAAAGTGAAACGAGCAAGATTAGGGAAAATTATTATTTTTGCATTGATATTGATAGGAGCTCTGAATTTTATAAAATTATTTGATATTAACTCAATTTCTACAGAAAAAATGAAAGAAATTCAAAATGTTATTGATGAGACAAGTATTGGGAAAATACAAGTGAACTGGAAAGACGTTGCTGCGATAGCGAGTGTGGAATATGCACTAGACACAATGACAAAGCAAGAAATAGAAAAGACGGCAAATCTGTTTATTGAGAAGAAGAAAAATCAATATCGATTGAAAGAGGTTGATGAAGTGATTGAAGCGTTAGGTTATAGTGAAAAACAAAAAAAAGAAGTCCATGCATATTTGAAATATTTAAATGCTGAGGGTACTAGCTCAAATAAAGAAAATAAAGATAGCTTGCAAGTGAGTTTCATTTCCAGCATAAAAGAGGGGGCCATTGATAATTATAAAGAAAATGGTATTCTTCCTTCTATTACAATAGCACAAGCTATATTGGAATCCGGTTGGGGAAAATCAGAGTTGTCTGTGAAGTATAACAATATATTTGGGATAAAAAGTTATAACTGGGATGGCAAGTCGGCAAATATTAGTACGAGAGAATTTCATGAAGAGAATATTCAAGCTGATTTTAGAGTGTATGATACGATTTCCGATTCTCTCCAAGATCATGCAGCTTTTTTAACTAAAAATCCCCGATATGAAAAGAATGGTTTATTTTCTTCTAAAACTTATACGGAGCAGGCGACAGCATTACAAGAAGCAGGGTATAGTACAATAGAAAATGAAGCGGGCGAGAAAATATATAGTGAGTTATTAATAGAATTGATTAGGCAGTATCAATTACAATTGATTGATAGTGAAGCACATCTTAATTATGGTTAATGTTTTAATAAACTGTATGGATGATCTGCTAATTACCTGTCCCTTAAACAGTATATTGTGAAAGTGAGTTTAGTTGCTAGAAAGACCTAATCCCAATGATATGAATAAAGAACTAAGATTTTAGTAAATAATGAACATAAAACTAATTCTTTGCATAGGGTAGGAGGGTATGGTATATTAATTTTCGAGGAGGGATGGGAATGGATGAAATGATGAATAGTCAAGATTCTATGAATGAAGAAGAATGCTGTACGACTTCTTCTCACGGCCGAAAGAGTCATCACTCAGAAGCAGTAAAAAAGAATTTAACAACCCGGTTAAATCGAATCGAAGGTCAAATTCGCGGTATAAAGGGTCTTATTGAAAAAGATACGTACTGTGATGATGTGATTACCCAAATAGCAGCTACACAAAGTGCGATGAATAGTGTGGCCAAGATTTTATTGGAAGGCCATCTAAGGAATTGTGTGGTCGAACGCCTGAATGATGGGGATACAGAGGTTATAGATGAAGTGCTTGTAACGATACAAAAATTAATGAAAAAATAAAGGAGTAGTGGTTAAAATGGAAAAGGTAACATTGAATGTAAGTGGAATGTCTTGTGGTCATTGTGTGAATGCAGTTGAAGGGAATGTAGGTAAACTGGCAGGTGTTGAAAGCGTAAAAGTGCATTTGGATGCAGGCAAAGTGGATGTAGCGTTTGATCATGAAAAAGTATCACTTGAAAAAATAAAAGAAACGATTGATGATCAAGGCTACGATGTCGAGTAAGATTTGAGGGTGCTGTTAAAGCACTTCTTTTTTACAAAGAATTATACCCCATAGCGGTATAGGAAGGCGGGGATGATGTGAGCAGACAGATAAAAGAAACAAGTATGCAGATTTCAGGCATGACTTGCGCTGCCTGTGCAACCAGGATTGAAAAAGGGTTAAACAGGATGGAAGGCGTTGAGGAAGTCACCGTTAATTTGGCCCTTGAGAAATCGGTCATTAAATATGATTCGGAAAAATTAAGCACCCATGACTTTGAAAAGAAAATACAAGACCTTGGCTATGATGTAGTGAAAGAGAAAAAGGAATTTACGATTACTGGCATGACCTGTGCTGCCTGTGCTACCCGAATTGAGAAAGGGTTAAATAAGTTGGATGGAGTGAGTATGGCTAATGTGAATCTTGCGCTCGAAAATGCGACCGTCGAGTATGATCCTTCCGAAGCCTCCCCACTTGATATCATTCAACGAGTGGAGAAGTTGGGGTATGGGGCGATCATCAAGGAAGATAATAGGGATTCAGTGGATTTCCGTCAGAAAGAAATTCAAAAACAAAAGAATAACTTCATCTTTTCGGTGATTTTATCTTTTCCATTGTTATGGGCGATGGTAAGTCATTTCAGTTTTACTTCGTTCATCTATATGCCTGATTTCCTCATGAATCCCTGGGTGCAAATGGCATTTGCCACCCCTGTGCAATTCATCATTGGGAAGCAGTTTTATGTTGGTGCTTATAAAGCCTTGAAAAACAAAAGTGCCAATATGGATGTATTGGTTGCAATGGGAACATCCGCTGCTTATTTTTACAGTGTCTATCAGGCAATCATCTCAAGCGGTTCCCATCACAATACAGCACAACTTTACTTCGAAACTAGTTCGATTCTTATCACCCTCATTCTTTTAGGGAAGCTTTTTGAAGCAAAAGCAAAAGGGCGTTCTTCCGAGGCCATCAAAAAATTGATGGGGCTTCAGGCCAAAACGGCATTGGTGTTAAGGAATGGGGAAGAACGTGAAATACCGCTTGAAGAAGTCATTGTAGGGGATACTGTTTTGGTGAAGCCGGGTGAAAAGATCCCTGTCGATGGAGAAGTGATCGAAGGGAACTCTGCAGTCGATGAATCCATGTTAACGGGTGAGAGCATTCCGGTGGATAAAACAAAAGGGGATCCTGTGATCGGATCAACATTGAATAAAAATGGTTTTCTCAAAATGAAAGCGACAAAGATCGGAAGGGATACAGCTCTTTCCCAAATCATCAAAGTCGTCGAAGATGCGCAAGGGTCCAAAGCTCCGATTCAACGGCTTGCTGACCAAATTTCCGGTGTTTTCGTTCCAATTGTTGTCGGGATCGCCCTTTTAACTTTTCTGGTTTGGATGATATGGGTTAACCCTGGAGAATTCACACCAGCTTTTGAAGCGATGATTGCAGTGCTTGTCATAGCCTGTCCATGTGCTTTAGGTCTGGCCACCCCCACATCCATCATGGCAGGATCAGGTCGGGCCGCCGAATTCGGTATTTTATTTAAAGGCGGGGAACACTTGGAAACCACTCACCATATTGATACGGTCATTTTGGATAAGACGGGAACGGTAACGAATGGTACCCCGGTACTGACCGATGTCCTCATCGAGAATGGAATGGAACAAGAACAGTTTTTATCTCTTATCGGTGCAGCTGAAAAACAATCTGAACACCCTCTTGCCCAATCGATCGTTCAAGGAATTCAAGCAAGACAGATATCACTTACGGTGGTTGAGGAATTTGAAGCGATTCCTGGTTACGGGGTGAGAGCTGTAGTGGATCAAAAAGTGTTATTCGTGGGAACGCGTAAATTGATGAAGCAAAATAACGTGGATATCACAAAGGCGCTAACAGCGATGGAAGAACTTGAAGAGCAAGGGAAAACCGCGATGCTCGCAAGCATTGGAGGAGAATATGCAGGCATCATTGCTGTTGCGGATACGATTAAAGATACCTCCCTAACGGCGATTAAAAGGTTAAAAGCAATGGATATCCAGGTCATCATGATAACCGGGGATAATCAAAAGACAGCAAATGCAATCGGCAATCAAGTGGGCATTGACCAAGTGATTGCAGAAGTCCTTCCAGAGGGGAAAGCGGAAGAAGTTAAAAAACTGCAGTCAGCCGGTAAAAGAGTGGCAATGGTCGGGGATGGGATTAATGATGCACCCGCGCTTGCACTTGCTGATATAGGAATGGCTATCGGAACAGGGACGGACGTAGCCATGGAAGCTGCTGATATCACTTTGATCCGGGGTGATTTGAACAGTATTGCAGATGCAATCCTCATGAGCAGGAAAACGATGCGAAATATCAAACAAAACCTATTCTGGGCATTTGCCTATAACGTAATCGGAATACCAATTGCGGCAATTGGACTGCTTGCCCCATGGTTAGCGGGTGCTGCCATGGCTTTCAGTTCTGTATCAGTCGTATTAAATGCACTTCGTCTTCAACGGGTAAAGCTCTAAAGAGCATGTAACCATATATTGAAGGCATTGGTACTTATATCAATGCCTTTTTCTATCTGCCATACGCCTCGAGCAATCCGATTGTCATTCCTTATAGTAAAAAAGCAGATGATCCTGGAAAGGGGATCATCTGCATTCATCTGGAATGAGCTTTAGATATTTACAGCCACCCCTAATGATGTTTCTTTGTTTTCGAGGTGCCATACCGAGCTTATTTTAAACAGTAAAATACATAATCTGTAGGTGTGCCACGCTCGCCTTGTTGATGGAGCATCGCCGACACATTACCGCGATGATAGGTCCCGTGATTCACTACATGATGGATGAGGTCGGCAAGTACAAACTCACACGCCCCCATTTTGGGATGTTCGGTTACAATGGTCCGTTCAAGATCAGGCTGCGTAGCAAGAAAAACGTCATAATCCTTTGCAAGTTCATCATAGTAGGATTCAAGTTCATTTATTGAAACTCCATCCACTTCTTCCCGTACCCTTTCAACTTTCTTAAAGGTATCTTGAATGGTGCTTCCTTTCATTATCTCCAACCATGTGACGTCTGTTGCGTAAAGGTGAACCAGGACTTCCTTTATGGAGGGAAAGACACTTTTTAACGTGTCGCCATAGACTCCGTCCGGTAATTGTTTTAGGTTTTGGAACACTTGCTGATTAGCCCAAACGTGGTAATCATACATTTTCTTGGCACGGTCCTTTTCCATTTTCTCACTCCTTCCATTGTTACTAAATCCCTTTCGACATAATTTAAAGAATACCTTTATCAAAAGCTGAATGTTCCAGATGCCGAGCATTCCCCTTACTATTAATCCAGTAACTTCCTATTGATAAACACATACACAATTGTTAAAAGTACTAATATGGCTAGGATAAGAGTTTTACCTTCATAAGGATAGTCGGTCATGCTATTTATAATTATTAACAATCCTAACGGAAGAAAAAAGCCCCCGCCAGTCACTTTCCCCAATAAAGACTTATTATTAATCATCTTTTCATTAAATCCTGCTAACAGCCAAGTTTGTTTTTTGATTCCCCCAAATAGGAAATAATAAAAGAGCCATTCCAATAATCAATAAACGATAGTCCATCTCAACAACTCCCAAGTAAAGTTTTATCCTATTAGTTTATTATGATCTGTAATTACAAAAGTTTCCTTTTATTAAAAGACATTCTCCATCCTCACTACGTAAACCTTGGATTGGGATGGGATAATTAGAAAAAAAATGAAATAAACGCACTAAAAAATGGTAACATTATATTGTGGTTATTTATGGATCGGAGGTGGAGTGAAGGGAACGGTGTAAACCATATCTGGAATAATCGATTCGAATGAGAAAGAAATAAAAAGGTTAAGTAGAATGATATTATTACTATAAAAAAAATGAAAAGATTCGGTGATTTTGTGAATAAACGTAAAAGTTACTTTGATTCAAATCTAGCTATGTTAATCATCATTCTGATGGTTTTCAGTAGCGTTAGTTTATACAGTGCCCAAAAATATGCACAGCTTGATATAGATTATTTTCAGCAGCAAATTGTCTGGTTTGTAGTAAGCGGAGTGATTGTTCTGGCCATTTTTTATTTTGATTTTGAGACGATCATGAAACTAACTCCCTTTATATATTCATTCGGCATTTTGCTGCTACTATTTGTATTGTTAGGGTCCCGATAGTATAGCCCCAGTCCGGAAGGGGGCTAAATCATGGATTGAAATTCCAGGATTAGGCTCCATACAACCATCCGAGTTCATGAAAATATTTTTAATATTGATGTTGTCTTATATCCTGACTAAACATATTGACAAGTTTCCGGTAGGGGGTATAAGGACAGATATTAAATTATTGTTTAAAATGGGATTGATAGCTGCTTTGCCAATCGGTCTTACGCTTCTGCAGAATGACTTTGGCACTTCATTGGTAATGGCCGTCATCACCATGGGAATCATCCTTGTATCGGGGATCAATTGGAAAATGATAGCTTCTGTAGTTTCTTTAGTGGTCAGTATTGTATGTTCTTTGGTAATCATCTATCTATATGATCCTGATCTATTATTGAACTTACTGGATGGATATCAATTGGATAGGATAAATTCTTGGCTGGATCCATTTGGCCATGGCCAGGGAATCGGTTATCAATTGAAGCAGTCCATATTAGCGATTGGTTCCGGTATGACTGAAGGGAAAGGCTTCAACCAAAGCAATGTATATATTCCTGAAGCACATACCGATTTTATATTTACCATAGTGGCTGAAGAATTTGGGTTCATAGGGGCAAGTTTGCTAATATCCCTTTATTTCTTCATCATTTATAAAATCGTTGCGACTGCATTGAGTTCTTCTTTTTTCGAATCTTTTATATGTGTAGGTGTCATCTCTTTCTTGACCTTCCACATATTTCAAAATATCGGAATGGTCATCGGTCTAATTCCAATCACAGGAATTCCTCTGCCATTAATGAGCTATGGAGGGAGTTCGGTGATGGCTACGATGATGGGACTTGGTTTGGTATTGAATGTTTCATTGAAGAAAAAGGATTATATGTTTTCGAATGAGTGACAAAACTTTTAGGATTTATTTAAAATACGATAGGCTAAACTAATTTCAATAATAGAAAGTGTAGCCCAAAGAGGAAGGTTAAGAAATATGTGCCCCTACTTAACTCTTACCTGGAGAGAAATGTTAGCACTCAGATCAAGCAATGCTTGGTCTTTTTTTTATGAATAAACGGCATGAAGAAATGTAGGATACTGCTTAACAAATACTATTACAGCATTCATAAGTTGGAGGAATGTGATCCATTTTAAAATTAATAAATTAGTAGGCCGTTCAGAGGTTCCACAGGGGTAGCATAAAAAATGCGACTAACAAAATAGGTATCGATATTTTTGGTTTTATGGTTCTTTAATCCTGTAATTTAGATTTTTTTTAAAAAAATATACATTTAATATAGATATATTATCATATAAATGCTAAGGTTGAATAGTAACTAATACTCATTCTAAAGGGCGCCGCATTCTATTTACTGGAACAGTTCCGGCTTCACCTTCCACTTAGATTCATTACATAAACGTGCATGTTCCATGAAGGAATTTATTTTTACTTCTTTCTTTAAATGTAGGAAAAATGTTAGATTAAAAAACTACAAAAAGGGGAATCGAATATTATGAAAAAAATGTGTGCTTTTTCAGTATCTTTGGTTATTTTATTTACCTTTGTAGCTCCTTCCTTTGCAAGTAAAGAAGTTATCACCGAGACATCTACAGAACAAGAATTAAAAGAGTAAGCCTTTTTTTTTAAAGGTCTAGAAATAATGAGTAATACAATTTTAACGGAACAAGAGATTGAAGACTTGTATAATGAAGTTATGAGTATTGGAACACCTAACGTTGGTGGTATTACTTCCTATGCTCCTATTTCAGGTGGATCAACGAAAACAGAAATACCTCCAATTTATAGAACCTACAAAAATACTGATGTAAATGAAGCTAAAAATCTAATTTTCGCATATATGATGAAAAAGATTCCTGAAAAATTAACAGATAGCGTATTTTTAAATTGGCTTTTTGTAAAGTTAAATAGCTGGTCTAAAATTATTCCAACTTATGTGGGTTCTTGGGTATCAAGTTCTTATAGCACTGCAGAAAAGAAAAGGAATTATCATGCAACAGTAGTTCATTATGGAAAAAGTAATTATACATCACCTAAATCTGTTCAATATTTCCAATGCAATTAATGGTTCGGGAAATAATAATCTAGGGAATGGGGGATTAGATGAAATTGAAAATATTATTAAGAATAGGTATCTTATTATTATTTTCTTTTCTAATGATTTTTGATTATTTCCCACATATCGTTTTCAATGACATACCTAAGACGGCACTGACATTTGGAATTATCTCAGTGGCGATTATCTATATAGTCCTTAATCGAAAGACTGAAAAAGAATGTGAACATTCATTAATTGTAGAAGCAGTATTTATTTTTTATACTTTAGTGCTAATAGGAGTATTAACATTAATGGGGGGGGAATCCACTGTAGGAATCTCCTTAAAAAATCCTATCTTATGGTTTGTTTTATTATTGACAATAGTTGATATGACATTAAGATATAGGAAAATTAATGATAGCAAACTCTAGACTTAAGAAATCGGGGCATTTCGGGGCGATAAAAAACAGCCACATGGCTGCCTCTTTACTTTAAATTATCTAAGACTCAAAAGCTTTAGGAACGGTACATGTACTTTATTATTTTTTATAACAAACGAAGAAGCCTTTATAGCTTCTTCGTTTGAATGTTTAAGAGTGTTCCCTTATTTCGCAATAAATCGAATGCTATAATCTTTTCCATTGATACCCTTCAGCAAGATTTTATTAATTTTGCGTACCTTTCCTCCAGCCAATCTCGGGCGAACTCATTAGGTGCAACCAATGTCATTTGGTCAATTTCAATCGAAGACAAGTGTACATCTTTCAACCATGTCTCATAGCTCGGCTTAGAGATCTTTTTCTGCAATTGTACTTTAACGAGGGAGAATATATCTTGATCGTCCAACAATTCAGTTTGTAATGTGACATCTTCAAACGGTGGCACAGCTTCTTTTTCTGGTTTTAAATGATTTATTATTTGAGTGACACGATTTAATTCATGTTCAAGTGAAAGTTTAAGCTCTTGTAACTCTTTCATTAAAATATCTTTAGATTTATCATTTCTATCCATTGTACGTCCCCTTGCTATCTGGTTATCTTTTTATTTAGTATAACTTCTTTTTGTTCTAATCCCATGACGAATTCTACACGAAATAACGTAGAAAACTAAACTAAGAAGCATTAGGTAAGAAGTGATGATCATTTTCATTAAATAATCCAGAAAAATTAGTCCACGAGTCCAAGAATTGAACACGAGGTGGTTAAGTAAGGGAAATATACTGCATGAAATGCACAGTGATCATTAAAAATAATTCCAATATAATTCAGAGAGATAGTTCCTACAGCTATCATGATTGAATGAAGTTAGAAAGATTAAATCAAATTTCATTCCTGTTTTAGAAATATTGTACATTTGGTTCTTTTTCATGCTCAAGTAAATTCAATAGTTTATCCAGTTCCTGGCTATTATGTAATGTTTTTGGAGAAGTTAATCCATATGTCAATGCGGTAGTTATTAAATCTTTCCTCAATATCTCAATTTTTTCATGTAATGCTTCAATACTTACCAATGCAAAATCCCTCAAGTACTTTCTTTTATTGTTATGAATCTATTATTACATAAATTAGGTTGCTTTCAAATACAAAGTAAGTGTTCACTTATAAAAAATAACTTATTCGGGAGGGAGCAATACAAATCTGAAAATGAAAAATCTACATACTATCATTCATATATGTCGTTACAAATAACTGTTTGTATAAGATTATTGCCTCCGTATAAAACGAACCGTTAAAAAACATCAGGATCTTAATTTGATATGGCATAAATTTGTGATAAGGAATATAATTTGTATTAGGTAAACTTTTTGATTTTATTTTCATATAGTTAATATCCATTTTTAGAGAGTTGTAATCGTAAAACCGTATAATATTGGAGAGTTTTTAATATTTGTTAAATTCTTAAGAATAGATATTTATTCTCCTTTTTACTAACTGTTTTTCGTTTATTGCTAGGATGGAAATGATTAGTTGCTGAGTAGCTGAGTTTATCAAAAATTAATTAGAGATGAAACTATTAAAGTGTTAAGAAGCATCAAGAGGTTTTGACTTAATAATTTTAAGATGGACAAGCTCTATATTTTACTATGAAGATGAGGAAAAATTTCATATTTTATTGGAATGGGTATATTCGTTTAATAGCGAATATTTAAAAGGGAAGCCGGTGCAAAATCCGGCACGGTCCCGCCGCTGTAAGGGTGAGTCCTATGCAAGAAAGTCACTGGATAATATCCGGGAAGACGCATGGAGATGATGAACCTAAGTCAGAAGACCTGCCTGTTCTAGAAATGCTGTTAACCTACGGGAGATAGGGAGGTGTTAGAGTGCCAGAAGACGAATTTGTTCTTAATATATAAGCATTTCTGACCGTTAAATCTGGTTGGAAATGCTTTTTTGTATTTCGTGATTTTTCAAATAGTTAAAATTCCATAATTGAAGGTGAGAAAGCATGTTTATAAAACGGTCTAATTTATTCCATTCTTTTGTTGGACTACTAGTAATTTTCACAATCTTAGTTACAGGTTGCAGCAACACAACAATAGATCAAGAAAATACATTAGATAATGAAAAGCAAAAAGTTGTTACTTTTTCATGGCCTGGGGATATAGGTGACTTAAATCCACACACATATTTTCCGAATGAGTTTTTTTCCCAGGCTATGGTATATGAATCCCTTGTTTATTACGGTAAAGGTGGAGAAATTCAGCCTTGGCTTGCGGAGAGCTGGGATATATCGAAAGATGGAAAAGAATATGTATTCCATCTAAGAAAAGATGTAAAATTTTCCGATGGTTCGGTATTTAATGCTGCAATCGTCAAGAAAAACTTTGATACCATTTTAGATAATCGCAAACAACATGAATGGGTGGGATTAATTAACCAAATCAAAGATACAAAAATAATAGATGAATATACTATTAAACTTATTTTGAACAACGCGTATTATCCAACTCTTCAAGAACTAACTTACATCAGACCTTTGAGATTTGTAGGAGAAGCTGCTTTTCCTGACAGCCAAAACACATTTAAGGACGGACTCAAGTCTCAGATTGGCACTGGACCGTGGGTATTGAGCGAGTATAAGAAAAATGAGTTTGCTGTTTTCAAAAGGAACGAACATTATTGGGGCACTAAGCCTAAAGTAGATAAGGTGGTTGTTAAAGTCATTACTGATGGAGAGTCAAGAGTGTTAGCTTTTGAGAAAAAGGAACTCGACTTTATATTTGGAAACGGGGTCATCAGCCAAGATTCATTCCAATTTTTGAAGAATTCAGGGCAATATGAAACCAAATTGTCAGAACCTACAGCTACAAGAACGCTGCTTCTTAACTCAAACAGAGAAGCGACTAAAGATCTTAAAGTTCGGTTAGCTCTCCAACATGCTTTTAATAAACAAGCTGTTATCGATAAGATCTTTTATGGTATGGAAAAAAAGGCTGATACTTTGTTTCCACCTATTTTGCCTTATACGAAAATTAATATAGAGCCATATGAGTATGATGCAGAAAAAGCAAAAATGTTATTGGATGAAGCTGGATGGAAACAAGTGAAGGGGAAACCATTTAGAGAAAAAGACGGAAAAGAATTGCAATTGGAATTACTGTTTAATAGTACAGATAACATCCAAAAGTCAATCGCAGAATTTACACAAGGTGATTTTAGAAAACTGGGAATAGATGTTAAGTTGACCAGTCAGGAAACTAATACTTTTTGGACAACGGCATTTCAAGGTAAGTTTGATTTATTATTTACAGCAACATGGTCTGTACCGTTTGATCCACATTCCTATTTAGCGTCTATGACGACTAATTCGGAAAATGGTAGTCCAGATTATAACGCTCAATTAGGGTTGCCAGTAAAAAAAGAAATAGACCAGAAAATTAAGAAAGTATTATTAACTACTGACGAGGAAGATAGAAAAATACTGTATTCAGATATATTAACGACATTGCACGAACAAGCCATTTATTTACCGATATCTTATCAGTCTAATATAGCGGTGTATCAAAAAAACATTAGTGGAGTAGATTTTTTACCTCAAGAATCTGAGGTCCCTTTAACTTCAATTGATGTTAATTGAAATAGGGGATACTTAAAAACAACTTAAGGAGTGCTACATGAGTTGGTTTATTTTTAAACGTCTCACAAGTTTAATTCCAATATTATTCGGAGTTTCGCTCATTACTTTTATCTTGCTTCACTTAATTCCTGGAGATCCGGCAGTAGCTTACTTAAGGGCGTCACATATTCCTCCTACGAATGAGACAGTGGCTGCCCTTCGAGTTGAGCTTGGTTTAAACAAGCCTTTATATGTCCAGTATTTTGGATGGCTGGGAAAAGTGTTGCAATTGGATTTAGGGATGTCTTACGTGTCCAATAACTCCGTATGGGAAGAAATTGTGGTACATTTCTTCCCAACAGTTCAATTAACATTTGCTTCGCTTATCTTAATTGTTGTTATTAGTTTACCTATAGGCATGATTTCTGCTATTTACAAGGGGAAATTTGTTGATCAGTTTAGCAGAATAGCAGCCTTTGTAAGTGTCTCTATGCCAACCTTTTGGTTTGGGTTTCTTTTGATCTATTTTTTATCTGTAAAGTTAGATTTATTTCCTGTATTGGGAAGGGGGACCTTGGCGCATCTAGTGCTTCCTTCCTTGACATTGGCTTTTACCTATATAGGGACGTATATGCGATTGCTTCGAGCTAGTATGCTAGGAAATTTGAATGAGCCATTCGTTGTGTATGCTAGAGTGAGAGGGTTACGCCAAAGACTAATCGTTATCAGACATGTCTTAAAAATGTCCTTATTACCTATGATAACTGGACTTGGAATGAGCTTCGGGAACATGCTAAGCGGAGCGGTTATTGTTGAAACAATTTTTTCTTGGCCCGGCATGGGACAGTTATTTGTCACATCTATTTTAAATCAAGATTATCCAATGATTCAGGGGTGTGTATTGTTTATGGGTGTGATCTTTGTGGTCTGCAATCTTCTTGTGGATCTTACTTATTCTTTCCTGGATCCCCGTATACGCTGGGAAGGAGAGAAATAAGAATGGTGCAAAACATGAAAAGAATGCTGATGACACATATGCTCATGATGATCAGTATCATGATTATTTCCTTTCTGACAGTATTGGCTCTTTTTGCTCCTTTTTTGGCTCCTAATGATCCGAACTTGATTGATATCGTTCAGAAGCTGCAAGGGCCCTCCTCTCAGTTTCCATTGGGGACTGATCATTTAGGGAGATGTATATTGTCCCGATTAATCTATGGAACACGAACCTCGTTGGGAACAGCTTTCCTTGTCATGGGATTAATGATGATTATTAGTATCCCACTTGGTATTTATGCAGGCTTTATAGGGGGTAAAGTTGATTATCTCTTCATGAGAATGTGTGACATTCTCATGGCATTTCCAAGCTTTCTGCTGTCCTTAGCTTTAATCGGAATTTTAGGACCAAGTCTTGGCAATCTGATCTTGGCGATGGTGCTTGTCCAATGGTTTTTTTATGCACGCGTCATCCGAGGAATGGTTCTTAGTGTAAAGGAGCAAAACTTTGTCTTAGCAGCCAAAATATGCGGGACACCAATGAGAGTAATTGTCATCAAACATATTTTACCTGCCATCATTTCTCAAGTTGTTGTATTAATCTTTATGGACATCGGAGGAGTTATTTTAGCAATTTCTGGACTCTCTTTTCTTGGTCTTGGCATACAGCCGCCAGAGGCAGAGTGGGGAATGATGATCAATGATAGTAAGCCATTTTTTAGAGAAACCCCTTCATTGATGCTTTACCCTGGGTTGATGATCTTCATCGTTGTGTTTGCTTTTAACTTGTTTGGCGAAGCTTTGAGGGATGCTCTAGACCTAAAAAAGGAATAGAAGGGAGGATGGATGGAAGATGGGACAACACCCCATTCTAACGTTTAGGGTACGAAAATGATTCGCAGATAAAAGTGAATAAAACTTAAACGATTATCAAATAATATGAAGCATTAATTGCTGCATCCTATTTGAGCTTAAACCCAGTTATTTGTAACGATTAAATAAATGATTCATGAAGAAAAATAGGTTGAAAGACTGTCGTTGTTTGTAAAAGTTTATAGGTCTATGTAAATGCATGAGTGAATAATTTCCTTTTTTTTAAAAAAAGTGTTCCATAGGACCTGCATGAAAACTCCTAGTTGGGATTTTATTGTTTTTACACTTCTTCATACACCTTTAAAATTGTCCTTTTATACTTGAACCAGATTCAAATAATAGGAGGGAAAGATCAATGAATAATGAAAGAGCAATGGATGATTTAATTAAGAATTGGAGCGAATTAGGTAAGAACATGGACCGCCGGAACTTTATCCAGGGAGCAAGTAAGCTTGCCGGACTTTCATTAGGTCTTGCCCTTGCCCAATCAATGGGCGGTATTGAAGTGAATGCTGCCCCGAAATTCAGTGATTATCCATTTACTCTCGGAGTAGCTTCAGGTGATCCGCTCTCGGATAGTGTAGTTTTATGGACAAGGTTGGCACCTGATCCTTTGAATGGCGGAGGAATGCCACAAGAAGCCATTTCCGTTAAATGGGAAGTGGCAAAGGATGAGAATTTCAGAAAGATTGTCCAGCAAGGCAAGGAAATAGCCAGGCCGGAACTTGGCCACTCCGTTCATGTGGAAGTAAGCGGGTTAAAACCTGATAAGGTCTATTTTTACCGATTTAAAAGCGGTGGGGAAGTAAGTCAGACTGGGAAAACGAAAACACTTCCGCCAGTAGGTTCAAGTGTTTCGAGCTTGTCATTCGCGTTTGTTTCATGCCAGCAATTTGAGCATGGTTATTATACGGCCTATAAACATTTGGCAAAAGAAGATTTGGATATTGTCTTCCACCTTGGCGATTATATATATGAATATGGACCAAATGAATATGTTGCTTCTACAGGTAATGTCCGTGTACATAGTGGTCCGGAGATCATCACGCTTGAGGATTATCGAAATAGATACGCACAATACCGCTCTGATACCCATTTAAAAGCCGCACACGCAGCTTTCCCATGGGTCGTGACTTGGGATGATCATGAAGTTGAAAACAATTATGCAAATGTCATCCCGGAAAAAGGGCAATCGGTTGAAGCGTTCATCAAGAGAAGGGCAGCGGCTTATCAGGCTTATTATGAGCATATGCCCCTTCGTAAATCGTCTTTGCCTAAAGGAGCGGATATGCGGTTATACCGAAATTTCACGTATGGCGACCTGGCCTCTTTCTTTGTACTGGATTCACGTCAATACCGCGATGATCAGGCAAACGGAGATGGAAGTACACCGCAAACGCCTGAGTCACTTGATCCGAAGCGGACATTGCTAGGTCCCGAGCAGGAACAGTGGCTAACTGACAATCTATCAAAATCAAAAACGAAGTGGAATGTACTGCCGCAGCAGATTTTCTTTTCACAACGGAATTATGGAACACCTACCGCTCCCAAATTCAGCATGGATTCCTGGGATGGTTACCCGGCTGCGCGTGATCGTTTGATTGATGTAATCAAAAGAAACAACCTGGAAAATCTGGTCGTGTTGACCGGTGATGTACATGCAAGCTGGGCAGCCAATTTAAAGGCGGATTTCGATGATCCAAATTCCAAGCTTTTCGGTGTGGAGTTTGTTGGCACTTCCATCACATCTGGTGGAAATGGTGCGGATAAGCGTGCGGATACGGATAAAATACTAAGTCAGAATCCACATATAAAGTTCTTTAATGATTACCGGGGATATGTCCGATGCAAAGTAACACCAGAACAATGGAAGGCGGACTACCGTGTAGTCCCATTCGTGACAGAACCAGGTGCGGATATATCGACAAGAGCATCCTTTGTTTTTGATAAGGATCAAACAGGGCTGAGAAAGGTTGCATCAGCAGCGGTTACGGAAGGTGTACAAAAAACGAACGAAGTCGAGGACGATCGGACACGTGCCCATAATCGCGCGCATGAAAAACAAAGATTGAACAAGCAGGGGAAAGTTACTCACTAATTGATAGGGAAAGATTATGATGCTTGATAAGGACATTGTGAAGAAAAATGAGAATATCAAAGGAGTGAATAAGAATGCTTTCAAATATAGGGATACCCGGTCTGGTAATCGTCCTAGTGATTGCACTGATTATTTTTGGACCGTCCAAGCTTCCGGAAATAGGCCGTGCATTTGGCCGGACATTATCCGAATTCAAAAGTGCAACCAAAGGATTGGTGAATGATTCAGAAAAAGAGGATGAAAACGAGAATAAAGCCGCGTTAAGAGCTGTTAAAAAAGAGGGATGAATTAAATGAGATATAGCGGGCGGAAAGACTCGCCTGCTTCTTTTCATGAAAAGAGTTCGAGTGGAAGTGCTATTTGCAATATAGCAAGAAAATATCTAAAAAGGAGGAGTGAAAGTGGAGAGTAAGGATTTACATGTTATAGAGCATATGGAGGAACTACGAGGAAGAATCATTAAAACACTGATAGGCTTTCTTGTTTTCTTCATAGTGAGTTTCATATTTGTACAGGATATTTATGAACTACTAATTAAGGATTTAGATGGGAAGCTTGCTGTGCTTGGTCCAAGTGACATTCTGTGGGTATATATGATAATTGCCGCGGTTTGCGCAATAGCCGCAACAATTCCGCTAGCTGCCTATCAGTTATGGCGCTTTGTGGCTCCTGCGTTGAAACCTGAAGAGAGAAAAGTTACATTTCGGTTCATTCCGGGGCTGTTCATTCTATTCATAACAGGTATCTCATTTGGATATTTTGTGTTGTTCCCGATAGTGCTGGGTTTCCTCACTTCCCTATCCGCTGGGCAGTTCGAGATGATGTTCACAGCGGAAAAGTATTTTCGGTTCATGATTAATTTGATCTTACCATTCGGGGTTTTATTCGAAATGCCGCTTGTGGTCATGTTCCTGACCAGATTAGGAATCATCAATCCAACAGTGTTGAAAAAGTCTCGTAAGATTTCTTATTTCGTCTTGGTCATCATCTCAATCTTGATTACGCCTCCTGATATAATTTCGGACATTTTGGTTATCGTCCCATTGCTTGTGCTTTATGAAGTGAGTGTACAGCTGTCCAATATGGTTTATCGAAAAAGGCTGATGAAAGATGAGTCAGCATTACCTGTAACATGAAATGCGTTCTGAAAAAACATTTCTTGGGAAATAGTTAATGGAACACACTTAAAAGTTGAGGGGGCGATTCCTCAACTTTTTTTATTGCGGAATAATACTTGATGGATTAAGTAAGTGCCTTACCCTTAAAAAATAAGCTTTTGCTTCCTCTAAGTGGACTTTTTGAATTGCGTAACCCATTTTAAAATTGTCAGGTTCCCAGATCTTTTGGATTTGAATCTTTGTCATTCGTAAAAACATGCTTCTGAGGGAAAGAGTACTTTTTTAAGTCGATTGTAAGTTCCCTTAGCTATATGCTGTTTTTCAATTTTTTTTATTCATTGAATATTAATTTTGATGTAAATATCTTTTTAGTGATTATCTTTTCGTCGATTTTGATAGCGATAAAATGTTTCCTGCGATAATTTTCATTAAATCCCTCATAAACTTCTCACCATCCCTTTCAATATTTTGATGATGCTTTTCCCCCCTAGATATATATTTATACTTGAACGACGTAATCAACATTCACTTCTGCATCCCAATTTTTCCGGATCATTCACCTTTCTACTCAAATTAATCTTCAAAATGACCCCTTACCTCATTCATGTTGGAATGGGCGAAATGAAGATTACTGGTTTTTAAGTTCAAGTGATTACATTTATTCGCTAACCAGAATCCTCGCTCCTTCTAAAATATAAAATAAAACATGCCCCATTTTATCCAGAAAAACTAAACAAATGATTAATAGGAATCCTGTAACGAAATTGGCGAGCATGGCAATGTTATAACCCGATAATGCATGCAAACTGCAATATCTATTTTTTCATTTTTATGATGTAGAATTAAGGCGAGCACGTCAAACCCAACAGTGGATGCATTTGCTGTTATACATAAATAGTATCCTTTGGACTTAGGACAAAAATTGACGAAATTCGATTTAAGCACCACAGTATTATATGACGCGCTCGAAGGTGATCTTAACATTAACTTTTGTGAAGCGGAACAAATTATAACATGCGGCTTTCCAACAAAAGAAGATGCTGAACATTTAGGTATAACAGAAACGATGTGCTTGCTGATTACAGAAAGAATGATTTTTGATTCTGATGGTAATTTAGTAGAATATTATAAAGGTTTATTCAGGTCGGATATGTACTCATTCGCTATGAAAATGTCCCGGAAGAATAACTGATTTTATTTTACCGACGCAAAAAATGACCTAAGCCTTTAGAGTGGTTTAGGTCATTTTCGGTTCTCAAATTTTATAAATATGATCAACAAAATTATTCGTGACTGTACATTCTTCCGGATGGATAACTAAGAAAAAACACCTTTAATGAGGTGGTTTTTTTATTCAGCCGAATTAGTGGGCTTACCATCCTCCAATTTAGCCGAAATAAGCCCAAGTAGAACTCCAAGCAGCGCACCTGCTCCTACTTCCACAGGCTGATGTCCGAGCAGTTCATTCAGTTCTTTCTCACGCTCCACATACTCAAAACTTGGAAACTCACCAGAAAATTTCGCCAGATTATCTTCAAGATCATTCACAAGCTTTGCAATTTCGCCTGTATGGCGCCGAATCCCTTGAGCATCATACATCACAATTACGCCAAACACTGTCGCAAGTGATGTCTCCGTATGCAACCATCCTTTATTGGCTGCCACATAGGATGCCAGTGCTGCCACACCCGCAGAGTGCGAACTAGGCATGCCGCCTGTTGTTAAAGCCTGCTTCAAGTCCCACTTTCCCGTAAGCCTATTATGCGTTAAAATTTTCAATCCTTGAGCAATGCCAATTGCCGATAGCGCCGTTAAAATTCCCCGATTCATCTTTTCCATGAGCAACTCCTCCACTCCAGACCAGTCCCAATCCAATCCGGGAATTTGTCTTCTCTCTTTTGATACCCAAAATATAATCTTTATATGCGGAAGTCATCCATGATTTATCAGCATTTATTAAAAGTCTACTTGTGATATTTTGCTTCAGTTTTTACGGGGAAAGGCGTTATTTCATATTAATATTTATAGGATTGGTCCCTTAAGGAAAATCTATAACGGAAGATTAACAAGGTGTTAAGGTGGCTATGGAATGAACAAGTTCAAGGATATAAATCCGGAAGAGTTAAAAAGGATTCAGACTGTAACCAAGCAATTGTCTTTCACAAAAAACTTCAGGTCTGCTACTGCTGAAGAATGGTTTGTTTTCATTCCCGGCTTTAAGGATCCAGTTACTGGGGGTGCTGCTGGAAAGGCTATAGTTCACTACAATCTATATGGGAACAAAGATATGTTTATTAACACAACGGTCATTCTGGATGACCCTGTTCTATTTGAGGAAGAAAATTTTCAACTGGTTTACTCTATATGTGATGAACTTGTAAATCGACTGGTAGGATACGCTGATACATTGCTGTCAGTGCACGCAGGTTCAAACTCTTATAATGCTGAGTACAAACGGTAATGGTGGTAAGAAGAATAAGGAGGAAAAACTGTGCATCATAATCTGGTTCAATCAATAATTGAACATTCAGTACCGCTTACAAATGATGGTGATTGGGGTAAGCTCGTTCAACAAGTTGAAAATTCAAAATTTGTTTTGCTGGGAGAGGCATCACATGGAACATCCGAATTTTACACGGCCCGAGTTGAAATAACAAAAAAACTGATTAAAGAAAAAGGGTTCACCTTTGTAGCCGTTGAAGGCGATTGGCCCGCATGTCAGGCAATTAATAGATATGTTAAAGGCTATGACCTAGTGACGAAAACAGCAAAGGATGTGCTTAAAAGTTTTGACCGCTGGCCAACCTGGATGTGGGCAAACGAGGAAATGATCGACCTGATTGAATGGATGAAAGAATACAATGAATCTGGACAAAAACAAACGAAAGTTGGATTTTATGGGATAGATATCTATAGTCTTTGGGAATCCATGGATGAAGTCATCCATTACTTAAAACAAATAGATTCACCTGACCTCGAAGCTGCCAGACAGGCGTTCACATGCTTTGAGCCATTCAATCGGAATAACGAAGAGTACGCAGTTTCCGCAGGCATTTTTTCTGAAGGCTGCATAGAGGAAGTAGCCAAATTACTGACAACCATTCAGAGAAAAAAAGAAAAATACCCCCATCACGAGGAATTGAATTTGAATCTTCAAGTGAATGCATTGGTAGCTTATAATGCAGAAAATTATTACAGGACTATGGTGGTTCATGACGATAGATCATGGAATATTCGAGATATGCATATGGTGGATGCACTTAATGAAATTATGGATTTTTACGGTTCAGAAGGCAAGGCGATTGTATGGGAACATAATACCCATGTCGGCGATGCCAGCGCTACTGATATGAAGGATTCCGGGATGATTAATGTCGGCCAGGTCATTCGTGAGCAAAACCCAACTGAAGATGTATTTATCACAGGTTTCGGAACCTACAGGGGAACTGTTATTGCAGCAGATGAGTGGGGCATGGATTTTGAAATAAAAACAGTACCCCCGGCAATGAATGGAAGTTGGGAGGAGGCAATGCACCTTTCGGGGGCGAATGATAAGTTGCTCATTTTCACCGATGAAAATCGTCAGCTATTCCAAGATAGTATTGGACATCGGGCGATTGGAGTTGTTTACAGACCGGAATATGAACAATATGGAAACTATGTACCTTCTGTAATGTCGAATAGATATGATGCTTTTGTTTACATTGATGAAACTCAGGCCCTTCACCCGCTTGTTCATGAAAAAGCACCCGTTATGTAAAAAATATAAATATACAAGCCCTTTATAACATGTCGAGTTATAAAGGGCTTTGCCTTTTTGTTCGTGCTAATTCTTAATGCTACCCAATGTGGTCTTATCATCTTAACGGAAACTAAAGTCTTTGCGTTTGATCGCTTCTGTTTTTTAAGCTTTATTAAAAGGGATTAAAATATTTAAAAACCATTCTATAAAGAATGGTTTTTATCTTGATATCTATTCGCGGATGGACTGGATTTTTTAAATGAACCTTCAATTAATAAGGTGAGTAATTAAGAATCGGGCCCCCTAAACAGACGGTTAATAAAGTTCCGAAACCAATTGATCCTGAAAATGACTGCCATAACTAAGAAGAAAAGATAAATGAATGTTTTTGAATATGGTGTATTTCTTCCAGTTAAATCTTGAATGATCAGCATCAAAAGGTCTACAGGATTTGGGGCGGAATTTGTGCATGTAAGTAGATAGCCGTTCCTATCCTAGTACAATAACCATTAACCCAAACGTTAAACAAACAAGTTTAATGAGCAGTTGCTCTGGCTTTACCAAGTTATTCAGTAAAAAAGGCCTTTTATCGATACCAAAACCTATTATTAAAGCAGTTAGTAGACCCAATAATTCTGGTCATTGCCTTTTTAAAAGCGAATTTAGAAATATCATGATAGGTCTGATTGAATGGTTAAAGAACAACCAAGGGTTAATAGTATGATCCCCATCAGATAAAGGTTAATATTTGTTTTACTCGCATTTAACACACTTATTCATTAACTAATTCTTTTATCATCAAAAGATGTGGACCGCCATCTTCCATAAAGACATCGGATGAAGTGTGATAGCCAAGTTTTTTATAAAAACCCTCTGCCTGTGTTTGCCCATGTAATTTAACCTGGGATATTTCCTTTTTATTTGCAATTTCTTCCAATGCTTTAATTATTATTTTTCCAAGACCAAATTTACGGTAAGGCTCTAAGATGCAAATTCTCTCTAATTTACCTAAACCATCAACAACTCTTAACCTACCAGTTCCGACTGGTTTTTCATTATAATAGACTAATATGTGTTCAGATAAAGCATTAAGTGTATCAAATTCATCAAATTCACTTTCTAAAGGGAAACCTTGTTCCTCGACAAATACTTCTTTTCTGATTTGAAAGGCTATTTTTAAATCATTTTCTGTAGTTATTCTCTTTGAATCCAATGTTCTTCATCCCTTTTCTAGATTTATTCAGTAAGACAAGTCATAATATATGTATATCCTTTTTATAGTATATACGAAATTATTTTTGTTGTAAATACAACAAAAAAGTCGGGAGCTTTTTGAATGAAGGAAATACTCCGTGAAATTGGAATGATAGCAAGGGCATTGGATTCTATAAGTAATATCGAATTTAAAGAATTAGACCTTACAAAAGGGCAGTATTTGTATCTTGTACGAATATGTGAAAATCCAGGAATCATTCAGGAAAAGGTAGCAGAAATGATAAAGGTTGACCGAACGACAGCAGCTCGTGCAATTAAAAAACTTGAGATACAAGGTTTTATTGAAAAGAAAGATGATGCTGACAACAAAAAAATCAAAAAGTTATACCCTACTGATAAAGGTGAAAAAGTATATCCCTTTTTACAGAAAGAAGGGGAGTATACCGACAAGGTGGCATTAACCGGATTTTCTAGGGACGAAACGGAATTGATTTTTCATCTTCTTCAAAGGGTCAGAAAAAATATTGAGGTAGATTGGGAATTTGTGAAAAAAGGCAATAAAAGGGAGTATTGACGCATCTTATAAGTTATTTGCTTCATGGATGACTGATTGGAGCTATTAGTTAAAGCGCTTATGCTGGTTGTGGAGATAAATTGATAAAAAGAGGCTCGATTTCGTTTGGAAATCGAGCCTCTTTCATATTATCCAGCTACATTTTCAGTGAACTGACTATTGTATAACTCTGCATAGAAACCATTCACCCTTAAAAGTTCTGAATGTGTTCCTTTCTCTATCACTTTTCCTTGATCCATAACTAGAATCAAATCTGCATCCTTAATCGTTGAGAGACGATGGGCGATGACAAAGCTAGTTCGTCCTTCCATGAGTCGGTTCATGGCCTTTTGGATAAAGACTTCGGTCCGAGTGTCAACACTGGACGTCGCTTCATCCAATATCATGACTGGTGGATCTGCTAGAACAGCTCGGGCGATTGTCAAAAGCTGCTTTTGTCCTTGTGAGATGTTAGAAGCTTCTTCGTTTAAGATTGTCTCATACCCATCTGGCAGTGTCCGAATGAAATGGTCGGCATGTGCCATGCGGGCAGCTGCAAAAATTTCTTCATCAGTTGCTCCATTTTTGCCATATGCTATATTTTCTTTAATCGTGCCATTAAAGAGCCAGGTATCTTGAAGCACCATCCCAAAGTTTTTTCGAAGATCACTCCTGGACATATTCCGTGTATCAAGACCATCAATATTAATCTTTCCGCCATTGAGTTCATAAAATCTCATCAAGAGATTTATCATGGTCGTTTTTCCAGCACCAGTCGGTCCAACAATTGCGACCGTCTGTCCAGGCAAGACATCGATGTTCATATCTTCAATTAACATTTCTTCCCCATATCCAAAGTCCACATGTTCAAAAGTGACAGCACCATTTGCTCTCTTTATATTAGCTGTGGTTTTTTCTTTCATTTCCTCTTCTTCATCAAGTAGCTCAAAGACACGCTCAGCTGCTGCAACCGTCGACTGAATAATGTTTGCGATGTTAGCTGTCTGTGTGATCGGCTGGGTGAACTGCTTTGAATATGTGATGAATGCCTGAATATCACCAATCGAGATCGAACGTTGCGTTACCAATATTCCGCCGACAACGCTGATGAGTACATAACTCAAATTTCCGATAAAGAACATCATGGGCATGATGATACCGGATATAAACTGAGCTTTGCTTCCCGCTTTATACAACTCTTCATTAACCATGGTAAACTGGGCACTCGCCTTTTTTTCATGTCCGAATGCTTTAACGACTTGATGGCCAGTATACATTTCTTCAATGTGCCCATTTAATTGTCCGAGTGTACGCTGTTGATCGGCGAAATGTTTTTGGGATCTTTTCAAAATTGGCCGGATTGCAAATATTGACAAAGGTAAGCTTACTATCGAGATTAATGTCAATAACGGGCTAATCGAAAGCATCATGATGATAATCCCCAAAATCGTTACGATCGAAGTGATGAACTGCGTTAAGCTTTGCTGAAGGGTGCTTCCGATCGTATCAATATCATTTGTCATTCGGCTAAGTGTTTCCCCGTTTGGACGTCCCTCAAAATATTTGAGAGGAAGTTTCCCGAGCTTTTCGTTAACATCTTCTCGTAAATCATATACTGTGTCCTGTGCAACACTTGACATAATGTATTGTTGTACATAGTTGAAAAGGCTGCTTAAGGCATAAAGTCCGGCAAGCAGTAGAAGGATCTGGCCAATTTTATCAAAGTTAATAGCTGCTCCTGGTATTCCCTGGAATTTCCCGTAAGCTCCTTCGAATAATTCTGTAATTGCATTTCCCATGATCTTTGGTCCAACAATCATAAAAATAGTACTCATGATTGCAGCGAAGAACACGGAAATCAATTTGTTGCGCCGCGGTTTTAAATAGGCCAAGAGGCGTCTTAGTGTTCCTTTAAAATCTTTTGCTTTTTGACCCATCATCATCATGTTACCGCCACCGGGACCATGCCCAACCTGACCGCCGCTTTGAGGTTTTTTTTGATTACTCATGCAATTTCCTCCTCTGTGAGCTGTGATAAGGCGATCTCACGGTAAATGTCGTTTGTACTAAGCAACTCTTGGTGTGTTCCCATACCTACAATGTGGCCTTCGTCCAACACAATGATTCGGTCAGCGTCCACGACCGTACTGACACGCTGGGCAACGAGTAGCACTGTCGAATTTTTCGTTTCATCTTTCAGGGCTGCGCGAAGGTTGGCATCCGTCTTGAAGTCAAGTGCAGAAAAACTATCATCGAATATATAAATATCGGGTTTCCGAATGAGTGCCCGTGCGATCGAAAGTCGTTGTTTTTGCCCTCCTGATAGGTTTGAACCGCCTTGTTCGATTTCTGCCTGATATCCGTCTTTCATTTTGCTGATAAAATCTTCCGCTTGCGCGATCCGAGCCGCATGCTCGACTTCATCTTGTGTGGCTGTTTGTTTTCCAAAGCGAATGTTTTCAGCGATAGTACCAGTAAAGAGGACGGCCTTTTGTGGTACAAAGCCAATTTTTGAGCGAACTTCATCTTGTGATGACTTACGAATATCAACACCATTGACGCGAATCGTTCCACTTGAAATATCATAGAAGCGAGGGATCAAATTGACGAGCGTCGTTTTCCCTGAGCCTGTTCCACCGATTATTGCGGTGATTTCACCAGGACTTGCAGAAAAACTAATATCCGATAATGCAGGTTCTTCTGCTCCTGGGTAACTGAACGTCACATGTTCAAATTCAAGTGTACCGTGTTCACGATCTGCCTTTTCTGTACCCTCATCCAGGAATGAAGGTTTCATGTCAAGGACTTCGTTTATCCTTGTTGCCGACACGGCCGCACGTGGAACCATAACGAACATCATGGATGCCATAACGAGGGCGAACATAATTTGCATAACATATTGGATAAAGGCCATTAAGTCCCCGATCTGCATACCGCCGTTATCAATACGAATTCCACCAAACCAAATGATACCAACAACCGTCAAGTTCATTACTAGCATCATTACAGGCATCATGAATGCCATGATTTTATTGACCTTGATCGAGACATCCGTCAATTCTTTATTCGCTTTCTTAAGTCGTTCCTTCTCTTGTGTTTCACGATTGAAGGCACGAATGACGCGAATACCAGTTAAATTTTCCCGTAATACAAGGTTCAACCTGTCTAATCGTTTTTGCACCGTTTGAAAGAGTGGCACACCTTTATATAGAATAAGCAGGATCGACCCAATCAACAAAGGCATTGTGACAACAATGACAAGGGATAATTTTGCATCCATGGATACTGCCATGATCAAACCGCCGATTAACATGATAGGTGCACTGATAACCATACGTAGCATCATGATAACCACTTGCTGGACTTGTGTTATATCATTGGTCGTCCGAGTAATCAATGATGCGGTACCTACTTCATCAAATTCTTGTAACGAAAATTTTTCAACATGATTAAAGACTTTCAGCCGGAGATCGCGTCCCATTCCCATAGCCGCTTTTGACGAATAGTAGCTTGCGATTATGGAAGCGCAAGCGCCAAGAGCGGAAACCAGCAGCATCAAACCACCAATTTTCCAAATGTATGGAGTGTCTCCTCGAACGACGCCTTTGTCAATAATATCGGCCATTAATGTAGGCAAAAAGAGGTCCGACATCGATTGAATAAAAACCAGTCCGATGACTGCTGAAATAATCCACTTATAAACGGATAAATTTTTCAGTATTTTTATCATTTTGTACACTCTCCCTGTTGGGTAGCTTGTGCTTCTAAAAAGTTTGTAATTTGAAGATGCGTTTCAAGCAGCTCTTCAAACTGTTCTTCCGAAAGCAATTCAATGGCCGATTGGAAAATTTGGTGAATGCTTCCTTCGTGAAAATGGATCGTTTTTAATAAATTTTCCCCCGTTTCGGTGATTGACAACTGAATCTCACGCCGATTGCCCTCCACATGCTCGCGATGGAGCATACCTGCCCGAACGAGACCATCAACCGCTTGGCTCAAGGTGCTTTTTGGAAGAAATGTTTTCGCCCCAACGGTTTTTTGAGTCATCTCCGTTTGAAGAGTGATGGCCATCAAAATGGAATATTGCGGAACTGTCAACCCATTTTCTGCCGTTGTCTTTTGAACGAACCGCATTATATTTTTCTGCACGTTCCAAAATGAACGCAAAAGTTGTACGGAACGCATCAACTGTTTTTCATTCTCCACTCACATCACCATTCTTTCTTTTTCAAACTGTTCCATATTGAACAATTAATTTTATGAATCATTTTAATTTACATCTATCTTTCCGCTTCGTCAACAAAAAATCGACTTCAACACCCCAGGGTTATCTGGACTTTGCTGCATATATGGAAATGGGTTTTAAAGTCAGGGGAGGCTTTCGCGTGAAAACAAACCATTCAATGTGAAATTAACTTGAAAATGTGAACTGATAAGTGTTAGGATAATATTGAGTTAGTACCAGGTAATAATAGTAGATGATAACGCAAATGAGAATGTACGGGTGTTAAATGGAAGCATGTATACATAATAGAATTTAATTTTTCTTCCGTAGAAATGCGAGACAAACAGACAGCTAATAAGAAAGATTGGTAATTTGTGACACAGAGCCCCATTTTAAATAAGGTGCCAATATGAGGAAAATATTCTGGTTTTAACGGGGAAATGTTTTAATTATTAGGTAATAGGAGGGATGATGACATATGGTTGAAAACCGTCATCTACAGGTAGGTCTCAGTGACGAAAAAGTGCTTGAGATGTATAGAGTTATGTTGTTGGCAAGACGTATAGATGAACGAATGTGGCTGTTGAACAGATCTGGAAAAATCCCATTTGTCGTTTCTTGTCAAGGACAAGAAGCAGCGCAAGTGGGTGCAGCTTTTGCATTGAATCGTGAAAAGGATTATGTCCTTCCTTATTATCGGGATCTAGGAGTGGTGCTCGCGTTTGGGATGACCGCCAGGGATTTGATGTTATCCAGTTTTGCCAAAGCGGAAGATCCAAATTCAGGCGGGCGTCAAATGCCTGGGCATTTTGGGCAAAAAAAGAATCGGATTGTGACGGGATCTTCGCCAGTTACCACTCAAGTGCCACATGCAGTGGGGATTGCACTCGCTGCAAAAATGGAAGGAAAAGATATTGTTTCATTCGTTACATTCGGAGAGGGTTCATCAAACCAAGGTGATTTTCATGAAGGAGCGAATTTCGCAGGTGTACATAAACTTCCGGTCATCTTGATGTGCGAGAATAATCAGTATGCCATTTCCATCCCGATAGAAAAGCAATTGGCTTGCAAGAAAGTTTCGGACCGGGCCATTGGTTACGGCATGCCAGGGGTGACGGTTGATGGAAATGATCCGATCGAAGTATACCGGGTGGTGAAAGAAGCGGCTGAGAGAGGAAGGCGTGGTGAAGGCCCAAGCTTAATCGAAACGGTTTCATACAGGCTTACACCACACTCAAGCGATGATGATGATAGTCAATACAGGTCGCCTGATGAAGTATCGGAGGCAAAAAAAATGGATTCGATCATTACTTTTGCTGCCTATTTAAAAGCAGCAGGGATCATGGATGATTCACTGGAGAAGCAAATGAACGAGGAAATAATGGAAGTAGTGAACGAAGCGACGGATTATGCAGAAAATGCTCCATTTGCGAATGAAGACACGCTCTCAAAATACGTTTACGCAGAAAGGTAAGGAGGAAAGAAAATGGCAGTGATATCTTATATAGATGCGGTGATAATGGCGATGCGGGAAGAAATGGAACGTGATTCCCGTGTATTTGTATTAGGTGAGGACGTAGGGGGTAAAAGGCGGCGTTTTTAAAGCGACTTCAGGGTTATACGAACAATTCGGGGAACAGCGTGTCATTGATACCCCGCTTGCTGAATCCGCAATCGCAGGAGTTGGCATCGGTGCGGCCATGTATGGAATGAGGCCGATTGCGGAAATGCAATTCGCTGATTTTATCATGCCTGCAATCAACCAAATTATTTCAGAAGCTGCTAAAATTCGTTATCGCTCCAATAATGACTGGCAATGCCCAATCGTCATCAGGGCACCATACGGTGGGGGCGTACATGGGGCGTTATACCATTCACAATCCGTTGAAGCCATTTTTGCCAATCAACCGGGACTTAAAATTGTCATGCCCTCAACACCGTATGACGTGAAAGGGTTATTGAAAGCAGCCATTCGCGATGACGACCCAGTCCTTTTCTTTGAACATAAACGTGCCTATCGCCTTATTAAAGAAGAAGTGCCGGCTGATGATTATGTTTTACCCATTGGTAAAGCGGATGTAAAACGTGAAGGCGAGGACGTTACAGTGATTACTTACGGCCTTTGTGTTCATTTTGCGCTACAGGCAGCTGAAAGGCTGGCCAGTGATGGCATATCTGTTCATATACTTGATTTACGAACCGTTTACCCATTAGATCAAGAAGCCATTATGGAAGCTGCATCTAAAACAGGAAAAGTCCTATTGATTACTGAAGATAATAAGGAAGGGAGCATCATTAGTGAAGTATCGGCGATCATTGCAGAAAACTGCCTCTTCGATCTCGATGCCCCAATCATGAGACTTGCGGGTCCGGATGTTCCAGCAATGCCATATTCACCATCATTGGAGAAATCCTTCATGGTTAATCCTGAAAAAGTGGAAAAGGCACTGCGGGACCTGGTTGCCTATTAAATGATTGGCATGGAGGAACGAACCTTGCGCATCCGTTTAAATTGTTGTTTATATTGGGATTGATCTTAAAAATGAACTTAAGTCTAGCAACTATAAAAAAGGTTGCCAGGCTTTTTTTTGCGCTAAATAAATCATCTATAGTGAAAAAATAATCCGTTTGATTACGCTAGAGAGGGCATATAAAACTCCACCGTATTCTTTTTAATGAACACTTTATTTAGCAGTGATTTTTGGGGAATTTTCACTTCGTAAATATATATTAAATAGAAATGCGTGGTATTATATGGGAAAGAATTCTAGGTAAAGGAGAACTAATGATGAATACTGGACAATTATCCAATAATAAACTATTAGATATGGTATTTGAAAGTACATATTATGGAATTGTAATTGTCGATAGTAACGCAAAAATTCAATATATTAGCAATAAATATTGTGAATTTTTAAATGTTGAACGCAGTACAGTGATTGGTGAACATGTGACGAATATAATTGAAAATACAAGGCTACACCTAGTAGTGCAAATAGGTAAATCGGAAATCGCTGATATACATTTTCTTCGTGGTGATTTTGTTATCGCTAATCGCATTCCTATTATCGAAAATAAGGAAATAATTGGTGCGATTGGGACAATAATGTTTCGTGATCTTGATGACTGGAACAAAATGAATAGCCACATTAAGGAGATACTGACAAAACATAATTTTTACACAAATGAAAGAGATGTTACAAATGGAGTAAAGTATTCCTTACACAATTTAATTGGAAATTCACAAGAAATACAACAGTTAAAAGAACGTGTGAAAAGGGTTGCTAGAGGTGATATCTCTGTACTAATTAGAGGAGAAAGCGGTACAGGCAAGGAAATAATAGCACATAGCATTCATCAGTTAAGTGGGAGAAGCGACAAACCACTTGTGAAAATAAATTGTACTTCAATTCCGGAACACTTGTTAGAATCTGAACTTTTCGGTTATGAAGAAGGTGCCTTTACAGGGGCAAACAAGGGAGGTAAAATAGGAAAGTTTCAATTTGCTGATGGTGGGACTGTTTTCCTTGACGAAATTGGTGATATGCCTCAGCAAATGCAAGTCAAGTTATTAAGGGTTCTTCAGGAGAAGGAATTTGAGCCTGTAGGTTCGCTTTATCCAAAAAAACTAAATGTTCGAGTGATTGCTGCAACAAATCGCCCTTTAGAAAAATTGGTTGAAGAAAAACTATTTCGTGAAGACCTTTTTTATAGAATTAATGCTGTCCAATTATTTGTTCCTCCTTTAAGAGATAGAATTGAAGATATCCCTTTACTCGTAGATTATTTTTTTAAAAAAGTCACAGCTCGAATAGGAAAACGAGTAACCTCTGTACATCCTGAGGTGCTTTCATTAATAGAGCAATATAACTGGCCAGGGAATATCAGAGAACTAGAGAATGTGATTGATGCAGGTGTTCACCTATCAAATGACGAAGTAATCGGAAAAGATGCTTTACCTGATTATCTAAAAGTTCATAAGGTTAAAATGAAAGAAGAAAGTTTAAAGGATATTGTGGAGGAAACAGAAAAGAAGGCAATCGAAAGAGCGTTAAGGAGGTTTAAGTTTGATAAAAAGCGGGTTGCGGAAACTCTTGGAATAGGGAATTCTACCCTTTACGATAAAATAAAAAAATATCGAATTTCTGACCAATAAAAATAAATCCAGGATTTCAGAATTCATTCCGAAATCCCGGATTTAATTTTAATTTCCGTATTAGTGTAGATAAAGTTACATTAAAGGAGAAAAAAGGCTATAGAACAGATTTAATTTTTATTTAAATTATGAAAATTAATGAATAAAAAATCAACTGATCTAACTTCAGTTGATTTTTTTTGATTCTTTTCTGAAAAATCAGAAAATAAATAATTGGATATTCCTCAATAATTAGGAAAAGTAAGTCAGTATAGGGGGTTTACGTTTTGGAATGAATCTTGCATTCAAATTAGAAGAAAGGAGGAAGGAATCGATAAAGACGAGTGGTCAATTTAATGGCATTTTAGAGGCACTTGTTTAGTAACAATTACTTTGAACATTATTGAATTTAGCGCTTCGATATCTGTAATTTGAATCTGCTTACATTGAAAAGGAGGAATTTCATTGGATGTCGGTTTTATAACAAGAAAAATGGCAAATGATTTAAATAATATAAATCATAGAAAAATAGCAATAAAAGAAGAAGTAGGAAAGTCAATGACGTACATGGATCTCCACCATATATCAAATGCGTATGCAAACAAGCTTTACGAATTAGGAGTTCGAAAAGGGGATCGTGTCGGTATTTTACTTTACAACTGTCTCGAATATTTTAGTCTATATTTTGCCATTGCGAAAATCGGCGCAATTGCCGTTCGACTTAACTTTAGGCTATCAAGTGCTGAGCTTGAGTATGCATTAAATGATTCACAGACAAAAATATTATGCTTCCATTCGAGCTTATCCAATCAGCTGGAATCAGTTTGTAATCATGTTTCTGTTGAGCGATATTTTTGTCTTCCTCATAGAAATGGCTCAATCCCAGGTTGGTCTGAGTCATGGAGTGTTTTAGAAAGTGGTTCGGTAGATGAGGTCAAAGTCGATAACATTAAATTAAACGATCCGGTCATGCTTATGTACACATCAGGCACAACGGGAAGACCTAAAGGTGCGATTTGGACTCATGATACAACTTTCTGGTTTTCCACGATACAAGCGCTGAAATGGAAATTTACAGGGAGAGAAGTTGCGATGACGACAGGACCACTATATCATGTTGGAGCGATGGAAGATATCGCACTTCCTATTCTTATGATGGGTGGAAGCGTAGTAATTACAAAAAGCCAAGAATTCGAGATTGGAAGAATTCTTTCCGTTATTGAACAGGAAAATGTGACCGATGCTTTTTTATTCCCTTTTATGATTTATGAAATGCTAAATTTGCCTGAAATTGAAGAGTATCAGCTAAAATCTTTAAAAACTATTTATACAGGTGGTGACCCGCTAATGCCATGGGCATTAGAACAATTAAAAAAGAGGTTTCCTCAAATTGGAGTTGTTCAAGTTTACGGGTTAACTGAAGGACAACCAATTGCGGCTTCGCTTGAACCACAGGATGCTTTTACAAAAGGCCATACCGTTGGAAAGCCTATGCCACTTACAGAAATTAATATTATCGATGAGGATGGAACGCCCTTGCCTGTTGGTGAAATTGGTGAAATTGCTATTAAAAGTCCAGCGGTTTCTGAGGGTTATTGGAGGAAACCTGATGCCACAATGGAAACATTTGTGAATGGGTGGTGTAAAACAGGAGACATGGGAAAATTCGATCATGATGGGTATCTATCAATTGCAGGCAGAAAAAAAGATATGATTCGAAGCGGTGGTGAAAACATTTACTCAGCGGAAATTGAAGATGTCTTATACCGCCATGAGGAAGTGAAGGAAGTTTCTATAATTGGTATTCCTGATCCGAAATACATTGAGGCTGTATGTGCTGTTATTGTTAAAAAAGAAGGAGCCAAACTTACGGAAGAAGATGTTGTTAATTACTGTAAGGAACATCTTGCTAGCTACAAAAAACCTAGAAAGGTCACATTTGTTGATGAAATTCCACGTACCCCATCCGGTAAGGTTCAAAAGTTTATTCTTCGAAAACAGTATAGTGGTATGGAATAAATAAGGAATTTTCCAAAGGTTAAAAAGGTACAGGTTTTTTAAATACATTATTTCAATTTGTTTAAAAAATGCACATAACCACAAAGGATTCTATAAAGATAACTGGTTTACCCACTGATGCACGTTTTCAGCAATGCAAGAACATCTGGAACCCCACAAGTACACTTAAGGTTGAGGAGGAAAGCCGATGAAGAATAAAAATCAAGTTGTTTCATGGTCGAAACAGGGTAATATTGCAACGATTATTATTGATAATCCACCTGTTAATGTATTAAGCGCAGATGTTATAGAACAATTGAATCTTGTGGTGGATGAAATTGAAAGCGATTACAATGTTAAGGTCATTATCCTTACAGGTGAAGGCGAAAGAGCTTTTGTTGCTGGTGGAGATATTAAAGAATTTCCAGCATGGATAGGAAAAGGAGTCGAAGAAGGAAAGGGGAAATCACTTTGGCTTCAGGAACCACTTAATAAAATTGAACGTCTATCTCGACCAACCATTGCTGCAATCAACGGATTAGCATTAGGTGGAGGATGTGAACTTGCCTTAAGTTGTGACATTCGGATTGCGGAGGAACAAATTAGGATTGGGCTTCCTGAAATTAAATTGGGGTTGTTTCCAGGGGCAGGGGGAACTCAAAGACTTCCTAGACTGATAGGTAAAGCAAAAGCAAAAGAATTGATCTTTACTGGTGAGCCACTGATTGCTGAAGAGGCCAAACAAATAGGACTTGTTAATCATGTCGTGCCAAAGGGGGAATCCATAAAAAAAGCAATGGAAATCGCAAAATGTATTTGCAATTATTCTTTACAATCTTTAACTTTTGCAAAGCACTCAATTGATTATGGTTATGAACAAACACTTGAAGATGGACTTGTGATTGAAGCTGAAAATTTTGGCCATGTTTTTCAGACTAGGGACGTTAAGGAAGGCGTTGAAGCCTTTATTAATAAAAGAGAGCCTAACTTCGTTGATAAGTAATCCTTCATGACAAAACCAGAGTCAAGTCCTATTTTTGAAAAAAATTCTGATGTAACTAATTTTTGTTTATAAACTAAATAGATAAAGTTATTTTTAAAAAAACAACGGATCTATTCGGGAAATTAATTAGAGTTCTTTACTATGTTCACTAGAAAAGTGAATTATGATGCCCAAGAAGTCTTGAGGCAATGCATTCAAACCAGCAACAAATGATAACATATTATATTTTGAGAAAAAGGGGGAAATCAATATGGATGTAATAATTATTATTATTTCACTAGGATTACTTATGTTTCTAGCATATCGAGGATTTTCTGTTATACTTTTTGCACCATTGTGCGCTTTGTTTGCTGTATTTTTAACGGATCCTGGACATGTTTTACCTTTCTTCTCTAATATATTTATGGTTAAGTTAGTTGAATTTGTTAAATTATATTTCCCGGTTTTTCTACTAGGTGCTATTTTTGGGAAATTGGTTGAAATAAGCGGTGTTGCAAAGAGCATAGCTAAAATTATTGTCCGTTTTATCGGGGCTAAACAAGCCATTCTAGCCATTGTGATAATGGGCGCAATCCTGACTTATAGCGGAGTTAGTTTGTTTGTTGCAGTGTTTGCCATCTATCCATTTGCTGCTCAGCTGTTTCGCGAAGCTAATATTCCAAAGCGTTTAATTCCTGCGACAATTGCAGTTAGTGCTTTTACCTTTTCCATGGATTCACTTCCAGGGTCTCCGCAAATTCAGAATGTCATTCCAACGGGGTTCTTTAAAACTGACATCTATGCTGCACCGACATTAGGAATTATTGGGGCAATATTTATCATTTCCTTGAGCCTTTTATACTTAAATCATTGTCGACATAAGGCAGCTAGAAATGGTGAAGGGTATTTTGGAATTGGGGATAAAGCTATTGATAAGGAAGCTGCTGAAGCAGAAATGGCAGCTAGTTCTGCTATATCGCTGGAAACGACTAATAAGTTGGGAATGGATTCTGAAAAAGCTATAAGTAGAAAAGATTGGCTTGCTTTTATTCCGTTGGTGTTAGTTGGAGTGATGAATAAGTTTTTTACTGAGTCTTTTCCTCTTTGGTATGCCAAAGGATTTGATTTTTCTACAATTGGGTTAAAAGATTATGGAAATGTTGATATGTCTAAAGTTATTGGTGTTTGGTCTGTAGAGATGGCTCTTATTCTCGGAATAATAGCAACCGTCTTATTAAACTTAAAAGCTGTCAAATTAAATTTCAATTCGAGTATTAATATAGGGATTAATGGGGCATTGCTTGCAACCATGAATACGGCAACCGAATATGGTTTTGGGGGTGTGATTGCTGCTTTACCCGGCTTTACTGTGATACAAGATTATCTTACTGGAATGTTTTCGAATCCTTTAATTAATGGGGCGATCATGACAAATGTTTTGTGCGGCATTACTGGTTCAGGATCTGGCGGGATGAGCATTACGTTGAGCCTAATGGCGGATACGTATATACAAACAGCTGCTCATTTTGACATTCCGTTGGAAGTTTTACATCGTGTCATTGCTATGTCAGCAGGTGGGTTTGATACTTTGCCACATAACGGAGCTATAATTACTCTTCTAGCTGTTACTGGACTCACACATCGCCAGGCATATAAAGACATTTTTGTTATTACCATTATAAAGACACTTGCTGTATTCTTTGTAATTGGTATATTCAGCTTGTTTGCCATCGTTTAAATATTTGCCGGTGAGCATTGGAAAATATATTTCATTTACTAGCTTTAAACGCTATTCACATCGAATAGTACGTCTTTGAAAGACATTTTTTATAGTGTTGATATTAAAAACTATCACTAAATTATATTGTATATAGTATTTAATATCTGAATTTTCCGCCAACTAATTCAAGCCCAAATAAAGGAGATTGGAATAATGTTTAATAAATATTTCCATCAATATGAAATCGGAGAAACATGGGTGTCGAAAGGACGTACTATAACCGAAGCAGATCTAGTAATGTTTTCTGCATTTAGCGGTGACTGGTTTCCCCTCCATACTGATAAGGAGTATGCAGCAAATACAAAATTTAAGCAAAGGATAGCCCACGGAATGCTTATACTTTCGGCTGCAACCGGCTTATTTCAATTTGAATCAGGAATCGTCGTTGCATTTTATGGTTTGGAGAAAGTTCGATTTACAAACCCTACCTTTATTGGGGACACGATACATGTAGAATTAAAGGTGATTGACCTTTTTGAAAAGGGCTATCAAGGTGTTGTAACAGTCATCCAAGAAATAAAAAAACAAAACGGAGAAACTGTAGCCATCGCCAATATGAAAATAATGGTCAATTCTGATGCCGAAGTAAAAATATAATAATCACTTGATCTATTAGGTGACAAACTTAAATATTCGAGCAGGTAAAACGTACTTATGACTACTATCAATATCAAATTAGGCAATTCGAAGTGAAAGGTATTATCCCAAACTTTAGCACAGAAATTTAAACGGCGGTAGGTGGAAGAAACAAAATAACAAGCTGCGTTTTTTTACTTCATTTTTCAGAAGAAGGCAAGCCTGCACACTGGCTTGTCTTCTTTGATGAACTCAAGCCTCTTTAGTTTTTTAAGACATCTTTGACTTGCCTTTATAGGGTGTTGTTTCGATTTTGGCAGAAGAAAATTTCAAGTTCATCTTATATAGCAAGATTTTAAATGAAATCCCTAACAATTTTTGTCATAATAAGAAAGTAGGAAGGGGGAACATCATGCTTCGATTATACGGGGCTTTAATCGGCCTTAGTTTGATATGGGGTTTATCATTTGTTTTTATGAAGTGGATGCTCCCGCCAGCGGGAATTTGGGGCATTGTGTTTCTCCGCTGTTTTGCGGGTGCTGTTGTTCTGCTTCCCGTGTTATGGTGGAAGCGCAGGGAAATCAACTGGAAATTGCCGTGGAAAGCACTGGTCGTTGTCGGAATCTTCAATTGCGGATTAGCATGGGGATTAATACCTTTAAGTGAAACAGAGATTAACAGCAGCACGGCATCGATTCTAAATGCAACCACACCCATCTGGACGGGGATCATCGGATTTATCATTTTTTCATACGTTCTAACCGCCCGACAATGGATGGGCATTCTAATTGGTTTTTTCGGAATTCTAGTATTGATGGATTTTCAAATCGGTCAGCTTTTCGGAAAGGAATTCATCGGGATTGGGACAATGCTGCTAGCGTCCATCTGTTATGGTTTTGCTGGTCATTTTACGAAAAGATTTCTTTCCAGTACCAGCATATTGGTCATTACGACGTTTACGCTGCTCACGGGTGCCGTTATCGGTTTGATCGGGATGCTAATAACAGAGCCGATTAAGCCAGTGATGTTGATGGAACCGCTGACGATTTTCGCCATAGTCGGTCTTGGGTGCTTTGGCTCTGGGCTTGGCCAGCTAATCTATTTTTACATCAATAAAAATGGCAGCCCAGAGTTAGCCGCATCGGTTACATACCTTATTCCTGCAACAGCTATGGTTTGGGGCTACGTCCTGCTTGGAGAAGCGATAAATCCTAATGTAATTATTGGCCTGCTGATTATTTTCGCAGGAGTTTATCTTTCTTCTAAGAAGTCAAAAGAAAATGATGGCACAAACTCTTCATCCGGAAAACAAGCGGAATTGCATCACGTAAAATAAGAAACCAAAACGAAATAGCCCTCACGTAAAGATTTTGTTTTTTCCTGAGGGCTTTCGTATTGAATCGCATTAATAGTTTTTTACTTATTCTAATCCAATTTTGCCAAAGAAGTGATTGATTGTCTTTGCCGCATTTATAGCTATAGACATTAACCCTTATACAGAAGTGGATTTGCATTAGAATGGATATTCTTACGTAGAATATTTAGAATTAATTTCTCCTATTATAGAAAGGGAAATTGACAGTATTTTTTGCCTGAAATTATTTTGATGTTGAGATATATTAATTTGAGATAATATTGTTGACAGTAAATTTAATTCATGATAAATTACCTTTAAGTAAAGATAATTTAATTCGAGATATTAAAAAGTGTAAAACCCTATACAAACTCCTTTAATGAATAGACCACTCTGCTTGAAGGAAAAATATAGGGAACTAATGAAAAAGCTAAACAACCATAAGTTGAATCGTTTTAATGGGAGGAATCAAGTATGAATGGATTAAAAGGTATACACCACGTAACGGCCATAACAAGCAGCGCAGAAAAGAATTATGAATTTTTCACTGATATTTTAGGTATGCGTTTAGTCAAGAAAACAGTTAACCAAGATGATATCCAAACCTATCACCTGTTTTTTGCAGACGATGTTGGGGGTCCAGGTACTGACATGACTTTCTTCGATTTCCCTGGTATTCCAAAAGGTGTGCATGGGACCAATGAGATTTCAAAAACATCCTTCCGTGTACCGAATGATGCCGCATTAGAGTATTGGGTTAAGCGTCTCGACCGTTTAGAAGTGGGGAATACAGGAATCCAAGAACAATTTGGTGAAAAGGTCATTTCTTTTGTCGATTTTGATGATCAGCAATATCAATTGATCTCAGATGAAAACAATGAAGGGGTAGCAGCTGGAATCCCCTGGCAAAAAGGACCGATTCCTCTGGAGTACGCCATTACAGGATTAGGACCAATTTTCATTCGTATCGCCAACTTCGATTACTTTAAAGAAATGATGGAAAAAGTTCTATTATTCAAAGAAATAGCCGAAGAAGGATCCTTTCATTTATTCGAAGTAGGGGAAGGCGGGAATGGAGCACAAGTAATTGTCGAGCATAATTCGAGCCTTCCTCAGGCACGGCAAGGTTTTGGGACTGTTCACCATACAGCCTTCCGGGTAGAAGACCGTTCCGTTCTGGAAGAATGGATCGAACGAATGGAAAGCTTCCAATTTCAAACGTCTGGTTATGTTGATCGTCACTTTTTTGAGTCGCTTTACGTACGAGTGGCGCCGCAAATTTTATTCGAATTTGCCACTGATGGTCCTGGATTTATGGGGGATGAACCATATGAAACCCTTGGGGAAAAGTTATCCTTACCACCGTTCTTAGAACCTAAAAGGGATCAAATCGAAAAATTGGTCCGTCCCATTGATACAGTGAGAAGCACAAAGGAATTCATTAAAGAATAATTGGTAACCTTAAGCGAATGATAAATTGGTTTATGCCCATACTAAAACAGGTAGAAATAAAACATGGAATAATCATTTGAAATAGAAAAAATGCTCTGGAGGAATGAATCATGACAAAAGATTTTTACACGGCCATTAAAGAGAGACGTTCATATTATGGAATCAATAAAGAGGTCCAAGTATCTGATGAGAAAATAAAAGAAATTGTTGAATTTGCCGTTAAACACACGCCATCGGCTTTTAATTCCCAATCTTCCCGCCTTATTGTTTTAACAGGCTCAGCACATGATAAATTATGGGATATTACGACGCAAGCGTTAAGGAAAGCGGTCGGTGAGGGAGATTTCTCTGGCACTCAACAAAAAATGGATTCCTTTAAAGCGGGATATGGAACCATCTTATTCTTTGAAGATGAATCTGTTGTGAAATCACTTCAAGAACAATTTGCTACTTATGCCGATAACTTCCCAATCTGGTCACAACAAACATCAGGAATGCATCAATTAGTTGTTTGGACTGCCCTTGAGGCAGAAGGATTGGGAGCAACTTTACAGCATTATAATCCTCTAATTGATGATGAAGTGAAAAAAGAATGGGATGTTCCAAGTAATTGGAAGTTGATTGCGCAAATGCCATTCGGTAATCCAACAGCTCAACCAGGTGATAAAGAATTCAAACCACTTGAGGATCGTATAAAATATTATAAATAACTAGTAAGAGCAACTTTATTAAAGCCAAGTCTAACGGGCTCTCAGACTGTAGACAAACTCGAAGAAAAGCGAGTTTGTCTACAGTTTTTTTCTTTAAAAAACATTCCCTCGCCACAAGCGTCTTTGGTGTCCCGGCTAGCCAGTTATTCGGCAGGAGTGTCGCAAATTTCTTCAACCTAGCGAGAGTTCCATCCCATATAAAACAGTAAAAAATCATGGAGTATAACCAAGTTTTGTTTTGAAATTATGGTAATGATCCCCTCGATAAAATCGTGAAAAGGATTCGGGAAGAGACCATCCCGCCCCCTTTTTGTATACAAACCGAGAGCCAACTCTATTTAGCTCTTTTTTAGTTGAGCTCATTTTGCATATGCTTTTCAGAATTACAAATGTTAATGGATGTAATTTACAGATATTAATGGCTTTGCGTTGTTATCAGAAAAAATATTTTTACTGCTTTTTTGATAAATGTTCTGAGTGGAAAGTGACTATACCTTATGTAAAAGCTTTATAAGTAATAGTTCTGCTTGTTATTCAATTCTTTAAAAATGAGTGCTATTCCTTGGTCAAGTTTTTGTATATTTGTATTGGACACGTTTAATTTTAATATTTTTTCCTGGTGAAAGCCATCTATATAATTTTGCTCTATCGTCTCTACCAGTACTTGTTGATTATGTAAGTTTTTGATTAGTTGAGCACTATTTAAACGATGAGGTAGTACGATATGAGCGTTCATACATATGGATGCTGGGCGATGAAAGCCTGAAGTTGAGTGCTTTTCTAGAGCATCATACAGCAAGTTTGCACGCACTAAATAGGACAGGCGCACTTTGTTTCTATGGCGTTCAAACATACCGCTTTTTATGTAGATTTCCAGGGCTGCTTGTGAAATCATGGAACTATCGATATCAGCTGTCCTTTTATATAGTTGGAAGCTGTTCGCTAATGGTTTTGGCAATACGGCAACACCTATACGTAATCCTGGAAACATTATTTTAGAGAAGCTTTTTAAATAAATGACCATGTGATGTGTATCCTCGGAAAAAATAGGGTCTACCTTCATATTTTCTTCGAAATCTGCTAAAAAATCATCTTCGACAATATAAACACCATACTTTACAGCAAGTTTTAGTATCTCTTCCCTGTCCTTTTTAGAGTAAGAAGTCCCTAACGGATTATGAAAACGAGGCATCGTATAAAAGAATTTAATTTCCTGACCACTAAAAATCCGTTCTAATTCCTCTAAATCAATACCTTCTGCCGTTCGTTGGATTCCTAGCACGGAAATCTTGTACGCTTTCAATTGCTCCACAAATAAATGATAACTAGGTTGTTCAACAAGTATATGGGTACGTTCATTTGGAAAGGGGATAAGTGTTAATAAGGAAAGTGCTTGTTGCACACCAGAAGTAATGAAAATCTGTTCTTCCTTTGCGAAAACCTGATATTGCTCTAATTGCTTTTGTATCACTTTAATTAAAGAGGGTAGTCCTTTTGGAGTGCCATAGATAAACAATTCTTGCTGATAGGTATCGATGGCTTTGTTGATGCAATGTTGAAAGTCATGATACGGAAATTGATGCCAAGCGGGAGCGGAGGTAACAAAATCGATTTCCGCAGTTGGTTCACTTTTACCATTAAATTCTTTTTGAACGACATAATATCCACTTTTAGGTACCGCATAGATTAAATGCCTCTTTTCCAATTCTTGCAGGGCTTTTATGACTGTACTTTTACTACAATGATGTTGATCGCTTAGTTGACGAATTGATGGGAGTTTAAATCCTGCTTTGAGCTGTCCATTCTGGATGAGAGATTCAAATTCATTAAACAAAGCTACGTATTTTAACATGAATACCTCCTAAAAACTGTACCGTTACAGATGCTTTTTATTTGTATTGTATCGTAGTCGAACTTTTAATACGATACTAACAACCGGCCGGCTGTTGAAAAGGAGGATTTACTCTATATGCCAGAACATAAAAAAGCCTATTTTGCAGCGATACTATATGCCATTATTATTGGATTTTCATTTATCTTTACAAAAATATCATTAATGGAAGCGAGTCCGTTAGACACATTGGCACATCGATTTACGATGGCTTTTTTGATCGCTATAGTTTTTAAGCTGTATAGGAGGACATCAGTGAAAATGAGTGCAAAGGATACTTTGAAAACTCTTCCGTTGGTGTTCCTTTATCCAATTTTATTCTTTACATTCCAAGTGTTTGGTCTCGTTTATACCTCATCTTCAGAAGCGGGTATCATCCAAGCGACCATACCAATTTTCACGTTATTATCAGCTTCATTATTTTTGAAGGAATACGCAGGTAAAAGTCAGAAATTTTTTCTTTATTTATCTGTGATGGGGGTTATCTTTATCTTTGTCATGAATGATTTGCAACTTGAGGCTCACAGTTTGAAAGGAACGATCCTGATCTTATTATCTGCGATTGCTGCGGCTCTTTATAATGTGGTAGCAAGAAGGTTAACAAAGCGATATTCACTATTTACGTTAACTTATGTGATGACGTTCTATGGTTTTTTTGCTTTTAATAGTATGGCCATCATCAACCATATCATTAACCAATCTTTTAGTAGCTTTTTTTTACCCTATACAAGTAGTGCATTTCTCATTTCGATCATATATCTTGGTGCATTATCGTCACTGCTTACTGCTTTTTTATCAAACTATGCATTATCTATATTACCAGCATCTAAGATGAGCGTTTTCAGTAATTTAGCGACATTGATTACGGTTATGGCAGGGGTGATATTCTTACATGAATCCATACACTATTATCACGTTATTGGTGCAATGATTATTCTTGTTGGTGTAATCGGCACAAACTATTTTGGTGGAAATCGGTCAAAGCATATCAGTAAGGTTATTGGCGATCCATTAATGAAGAGAGAGGTAAAGTGAATGAATAAATATGTGTTATTACTGGTGATTAGTTGTATATGGGGATCTCAATTCTTCTTTATTGCATTAGTTATAGATAATGTTGGGGTTATTACTTTGTCAGCCATCAAAGCATGTATCGGTGGTATCTGTTTACTCTTCATTGGTTTTTTCTTATCAAAAGAAGAGCGAAGAGTAAATAGGAGTTATTATAAATGGTATATAATCATTGCGGTTTTCGAAGTTGTACTACCATTCGTATTTATTGCGCAAGGTCAGAAAACGGTACCAAGCAGTATCGCATCGATGTTGATTGGAATGGTTCCTGTCTTTACCATCCTCTTTTTAATAACATTTTACAAAAGAAAAAGCACAATGCCGGAGATTACAAGTATACTATTCGGATTTGCAGGTATTGTCTTCCTTTCCTGGCCAACACAAGGATTCCATGACCTTTTCACCAGTATTCAAGGTAATATCCTATTGATATTGGCTGCCATGAGTTTTGGATTATCATTGATTATCATGGAGAAATTAAACGAGGGATCTTCCGTTATTCATATGAGAAATGTATTATTGATTGCCAGTGCATTTCTCATCCCAATGTCCCTTTTATTTGAGCAATCTTTCAAATTGGATTTAGAACGATCTCAATCTATCTACTTAGCGATTTTAGGCATTTTCCATGCAGGAGTAGTTTATGCATTATTTAATAGGCTGATTCGGCAAGAAGGCGCGTTATTTACGTCATTCAGTAATTATATAGTGCCTGTCATCGGTATGATTTTAGGCTTTTTCTTTTTACATGAAGCGTTGTCTATTCATCAGATGATTGGGATGGGTATAATTATGATGTCATTGGTTTTTTCAGACAAAAAAATAATAACCAAGTTGATAAGAAAGTAGTATTTTAATATATGTGCTATTGTCCGTAGTCTTTAATTGTACTAATAAACCGCAGATTTTAGAATTTCGAAAAAATACCGCAGTAAAAGTGAGAAAAGAGAAGTGGATTATATTTTATCTTTGTAGGATGGAAATTCATTTTTTGAAAGAATATGTGGTTTTTGGTGTTTGATCCGCAAATGATTTATATACTTTTATATAATAGAAGCAGCATCTGCTTAGGTTAAAGCAGATGCTGCTTCTACTAAAAATTATCACTAACTAGCAATAACCCTTATGTTTTTATTTATTCTGCATTAGATAGTGGAGCGTTTTTATCCATCTTCATTATAATAAATCCAGACCAGGCAAACATTAAGGATGCAAGGTAAAAGATGCTTCCAATCGTTAAAAAGTCGACTAAATATCCGGTTGCTATCACGGCAGCTGCAGCACCAATGGATGTCCAAACATGGTAGTTTCCAATTTCCTCACCCGCGGTTGTTTTCGTAACATATCTTGCAAGTACCGTTTTTTCAGTGTTTTTTTGTACAGCCCCAAGGACCCCCATTATAATTTGCAGGAGATAGACATGCCAAATTTCATATGCGAGAGGAAAGGCAAGAAGGATTAGTGCCATCCCCCATGAATAGATAATGAGAAATGTTTTGTCACCGGCTTTGTCAGCGAATTTTCCGATTAAAGGGTAACTAAGTGCTGCTGTCAGTGAGAATATTCCATATGCCCATCCGAATTGCGAATAGCTGGTACCTACATTCTTGATTAGCAAAATATAAAAAGGGAAAATCATGCTGGCAGCCATACCAACAGTGCCTTGGTAAATAACAAAACGTTTATAATTCATGGATGATACTCCTTGTAGAAAAGATTCATGAAGCGATTATCAGGATCATACTTCTTCTTTAATTGAAAGAATTCCTCAGCACGCGGATACGCTTCAAATAATTGTGTTTTGGTTGGATAACCATAATAGGGCAAATAGTAGCTGCCATTATGCTCAAGCGTCACATTAATCATATTACGGATGACCCTTCCCGTATTTTCCTTACTTTCGTTATCTGTCCCTTGATTGATTAGCATAACAAGAGCGAACATATCATCCTTGGCATAGGACATGAGTGATTCATCATTATGTTCCACATAACGAATTGTAATATTTAATAAATTGAAATCTTTTTCATGTGATAAAGTTTTTCTTAGATCATCGATATAATCAGTAAATTGATCTATCGGAACGAAGTATTCTTGCAACACTTCTGTTTTGGAGGGATTGCTGTAATCCATAAAGGCAGAGTCCGACCTCATCACATTATTCCTGGAAACCAAGTTACCATCAATATTGGCCATGTAGGTCTCTTGAGTTTCCCAAAACCTCTTTTTCCCCCAGTCATTATAACGCGATAGGCCAAGAAAGAATTTAGGCACGGCAACGATTGTTTCCCGTTTGAGAGTATTGTAGTTCGATAGCTGTGCTTGGTCATTTGCCCTATAATAATCCGTTACATACATTTCATCCAAATAGGAGCCAGGAGCAACCGATATTCTTGCCAGATGCATTTTAACAGCATCGTTTTGAAGGACATCTCTTTTAAAATACGAAGTATATTCATCATAATTGAGTGATTTCGTTTTAATTTTATAAAGTTCGTCATCGGTTAGCTGGAGTGTAACATCAAGTATTACTCCAAACAAACCATATCCGCCAATAACCGAAGAGAAGAGCTCCGAATTTTCTTCGCGGCTCACCGTTAGGATTTGTCCTTTCGCGTTAAGCAATCTAAAAGATTCCACGGTTTCTATCAAGGCATGATGGCGGATATCACGGCCATGGACATTAACGCTCAAAGAACCGCCGATGGTGAATATGTTTTGAGATTGACTGACCTTCAGTGCAAGTCCATATGGGTTGATATATTCCTGTAGATCAGCCCAGGTTGCTCCGCTTTGAACCGTGATGTGTTTTTCTTTTACATCCAAATCAAGGATTTTGTCATAATGCTTCATATCCAGCAGGATCCCGTTTGGATATAATGTCTGTCCCCCTTGGCTATGCTGCATTCCGGCAATGGAAATGGAATCACCGTTTTTTACAGCTTCTTTAATGACCTTTTTGATTGCTCCTTCACTATCTTCTGCTTTTATCGCTTTCATTTTAACTGGCATCAGGCGGCTGATATCTTCTGCAATGGGGTGGTCAAGCTTGAAATTAAAAGCCTGCAGGGATAAACCAAATAATATTGCATATGGGATGATAAAGAAAAATCGTTTCATAATAACTAGCTTTCGACTCCTCGTTAAAAATGTTTGACACTCAAGAGATATATTAATGCATGAACTTTATTGAATAATTGAGTTACCTCGCCATTCATTGAGATTGGGTTTAATATGCTTTAAATAATGTTGAACTTTTTATGTATTAGTGCTTCATTTTCAGCCCATTAATGATAGTTTCGATTAGAGGTATGGATAAAGATTCCAAGCTTTGTTCTGTGTTGTTTAAACCCCAATGGTAGATGATACCCATCAGGCTTTGGGTGAGGAGTGTTGAAATCTCATTTATTGACTGTTCCGTGCCTATGCTGTTTTGTTTTTTCGCCTCTTCAATTAATGAACGAATAATTTGTAAGAGTGAGCGATTTGAATTTGAAAAGTATGTATGTTCTTTTGAATCTAATGCGGAACTGTAAATCACTTTCATTAGATCTTTGCCCATCTCTTCTTCCAGAAAACGCATCAATTTGCGTATGAAAACAAACAATTTCTCGGTAGCGTCCATATCGGCTGGGAACGAATGGAAGACTTCACGATAGTAATCATCGACTTCTGTGAACCTCGCTAAAAAAATGTCCGATTTCGCTGAAAAGTGTTGATAAAATGACCCTTTCGAAGTGCCGCTTTTTTTCACGATTTCGTCTACTGTAACTTTATCATAACCCTTTTCGCTAAATAGCTTTAAAGAGATGTTTAAAATTTTTTCACGAGTCTTTTCTCCCCTAAGCTGTTTTTTTCTAGGTTCAATCATAAAAAAACCTCCTAGTGATAATTGACAGAATATTCCTATATAGTTTACTATCAGACTACAGTCTGGTTTAGGGAATTTATGGTCTATTTAATTTAACGTAGATTATGAATATTCACAACGCTTTCTTAATTCATTTGGCATATCGGGAAAGCGCTTACGATGTTTCTTGGTCAGTATGGGTGTTGTCAATCTAGCAAAATCAGGAGGATTTTTTAAAAATAGGAGAATACCTGAAAAGGGTGGTTAGAGTTCGTAAGATCCCTTTCCTATTAGTTACTGTCAGGTAGAAAAGGTAATTCTTTTTTAGCCTGGATGATATGCGTTTTGTAATATTGTTGGGAATGAGTAAATGTAAATGGAGAGGAGGTGGTATTTCGACTTTTTGAAGGTACCGGGAATGAACCAGAGAGTCGGGAAGCTAGGAAAGAAACGATCAGCGGCAATCGCATTTTTTTATGGGGAAAATGTAGCTTGAAAAGGGAGGAAATAATCATGAATCATTCCAGTGGTGAAATAGAGAAAAAGACGATCAGTAAAACGATGAAACGCATTCTTCCATTTATCTTGATCCTTTATATCATTGCATATTTGGACAGGATCAATTTAGGCTATGCTGCTTTACAAATGAATGCGGAATTAGCTTTATCCGCTGAGGTTTTTGGATTACTTTCTGGTATTTTCTTTATAGGCTATTTCTTCTTTGAAGTTCCAAGCAACATGATCATGCATAAAGTGGGAGCTCGGATATGGATTGCCCGTATAATGATTTCGTGGGGGCTCGTTGTAATATTAACAGGTTTTGCGCAAACAACTATGCATTTATATATTCTCCGTTTTTTATTAGGTGTCGCCGAAGCTGGTTTTTTCCCTGGTATAATCTTATATTTAACTTATTGGTTCAGGGCCCGCGAAAGAGGAAGGGCAACAGCGGTCCTGCTTTTAGCCTTACCGATTGGCGGATTGATTGGTGCGCCTGTGTCGACGTGGATTCTTGACAATATATCCTGGTTTGGTATGGCAGGCTGGAGATGGATGTTCATCCTTGAAGGCATTCCGGCCATTATTATAGGAATTGTTGTTGTTTTCTATTTAACTAATAGACCGACTAACGCTAAATGGTTATCTAAGGAAGAAAGTGATTGGTTAGAAGGGGAATTGAGTGCGGAAAGAAAAGTTAGCTCGAAAATAAATAAAGTCACTAAGCTTGATATGCTGAAAGATTCGAAAATCTGGAAGTTGGCCCTTTTTTATTTCGCAGGGTACACATCTATCTATGGATTGTCATTCTGGATGCCAACCATCATTAAATCTTTATCGGAAAATGCAACAACCAATTTAGAAATAGGCTGGTTAGCGATGATTCCATCATTAGTCGGTATACCTGCCATTATGTTTGTTGGCTGGAACTCAGATCGGACCAATGAACATAAACCACACTTGCTTGTTTGTCTCATGATATCAGTTATCGGATTTATCGGGTGCGGCTTTTCAGATAGTGTATTTATGATGGTGCTTATGTTAACGATTACATCTTTCGGGTTATACGGTTTCAGTGGATGTTTCTTTGCCTATATGACATTTTTCTTTACTGAGTCGACTGCACCAGTTGGCATAGCCCTAGTCAATTCATTTGCGGCTTTAGGTGGTTTTGTAGGACCGATGATTCTTGGAACTGTTGCATTTACTCAAGGCATGTTTATATTATCTGGATTACTTGTGATAGGAGTCATTACTTTATTATCATTAAAATTGACTAATGTTTCAGCTGAAAATATTGGAAAAGAAGTTGAAGTCAATATTAAGCAATTATAAAAAATTCTAAATGAAAATTGAATTAAAGCGTAGAGTACTAAAATAGAAACATCAGTGGAAATCACAAAGGTCCATGGTGTTTCTTTTTTCATATAGTCATATTATTAAAGAAAAGTAATTTTTAAATGAGGGAAGTAAATGTAATAAATATGGATGCTTTCCATTTTGAGCATGTCCAAATTTAATCTTGATCGCAGGTTCTTCTCAATATGACTTGTTTGAAGGATTCGGCAGGATTAGAATGGAGATGAGATGCAACTAACTTTGTAAAGAACAGGGATTCCTTTTCTTTCAAACGTCACATTTATTCGATGAAAAGGATATCAGGGAGAGAAATGGGTGATGATGTGGAAATTCATTTGGTGGTAAAAGATGAGATAGAGGCTCAAGGAATTCGTTGGATAGTTGAATCCCACCTTACGGGAGTCCGACTGATCCTATGGAAAACGATTGAAGAATTTGAAAAGGGCATGCGCAATCAGCATCCGGAATTCGTCATTTTAGATATGGATATTTGGACGAATGAAAGTGAGGCGATGGGCGCTTCGTTAAAGCGGAGGGGAATTCGTTGGTTAGGGATTTCATCTGAGCGAATCTTTCAAACAGCTTATCGGGCCTTACGTTTTCGTGCGGATGATGTTCTATTCCGTCCTTTTTCTTCAGCGGATTTGGTAAAGCATATCCAACAATTGCGTTTTCAATTAAGAAATGGTCAAGGTTTTTCCTCGACAGGCACCATGGATGAGGAGAATACACTTGATATTGGTTATCCAGATTTCTTCTTGACAGAGCGGAGGCATGATAGTCGAATAACCATGGTGGCATTTTTGACACCTGATAATAGGGCCCTCCCTTTAGTATATGATGAACTGCAACGATATTCTTTTACTGGGAAGCATCAAATATTCGCTTTATCGGATTTTATTTTATGCGTCCAGGAAACAAAGGAAATTGATGTAAATAAGGAAGAATATCAAGCGTTCCTGGCTCACTGGAAAGAAAGAATGGATGAGCCTCTTGCCATCATAATAAAAGTGGCAACGCCTGATGAGTCTTTAAAAAGGATGTACCAGCAAACACGTGAATTTACGAGGCAAATCTTTTTCGATGGATATGATATCATTTTAGCGGAAAGTCAACAAACTTCCCCTCAAGAGATGGATCCATTCCTCACTCCTCTTGAACAAAGGCTTTGGATAGAAATGCTCGAAAGACGGGATGCGAAAGCCATCAGGAACTGGATCGAACGTGAATTCCTAACTTTTCAACAACCATACCCTGACCCGGAAATCGTTCGTATTCGCCTTACAAGCGTACTCGCACAGATCCGTAGGCATATGAAATCATACAACTTGCAAAATGCGTCTCTAGAAGCAATATACTATGATGTATTTCAGCAAATCGTACATAAACCAGTCATTCATCAAATAGTAAAAGAACTGCATGCGTTCACCACCCATTTGCTCCTTCAGGATCACGGGCAATTACAGGAAGGAGCACGCACTCTTAGCGAAAAAGCAAGAGAGCTGATCGAGTCCAACTATTGGGATTCCCAGTGGAATCTATCGACCTGTGCAGATACTCTGCGTGTCAATAAAAGCACACTCAGCCGTCGTTTTGCAGCTGAATCCGGCGAGTCTTTTCGCAATACGCTGCATCAAGTTCGAATTAGGGAAGCTAAACGCCTATTAAAGGAAACGGATTTATCATTGGAGGAAATCGCACAATTAGCCGGTTATTCACATCAGACCTATTTTAATGCAAAATTCAAACTGCTTGAAGCTTGTACTCCATCAGCTTATCGGTCTGGATTATAAAAAGGACGATTCAGTAATATTGAATCGTCCTTTTTTATTTCATAACAATATAATTCTCAATATAATTCATAAAAAAATAAAGTTAACTACAAAAACTTGAAATAATTTATAAAATAATCATTAAATTATAATTAATGAATTATTCTGAATTTTTCTTATAGAATGAAAATATAACAAAAACAAGGGGGAAATGAAAATGAACACGATTACAAACAAGGTTATCCGTTATACTGGAACAGAATTGCATACAAAAGGATGGCAACAAGAAGCAGTGCTTAGAATGTTAATGAATAATTTGGATCCTGAAGTTGCAGAACGTCCAGAAGATCTGGTGGTATACGGAGGGATCGGGAAAGCAGCTCGTAACTGGGAATGCTTTGATGCAATCGTCAAATCACTAAAAGAGCTTGAAGAAGATGAAACTTTATTGGTCCAATCAGGGAAACCGGTGGCCATTTTTAAAACGCATTCGGATGCACCACGTGTCCTGCTTGCAAATTCAAATATCGTCCCTGCTTACGCGAACTGGGAAACATTCCATGAACTTGATAAAAAGGGATTGATGATGTATGGGCAAATGACAGCTGGTAGCTGGATATATATTGGTTCTCAAGGAATCGTACAGGGTACATACGAGACATTTGCCGAGCTTGCAAAACAACATTTCAATAACTCATTAAAAGGCACCATTACTCTAACGGCAGGACTAGGCGGTATGGGAGGGGCACAGCCACTGGCAGTTACGATGAACGGCGGTGTCTGTATCGGAATCGATGTTGATGAGACAAGAATTGACAGGAGGATCGAGACTCGTTATACCGATGTGAAAACGGATTCTTTAGATGAAGCCATTCGTCTAGCTAAAGAAGCAAAACTTGCAGGAAAAGCATTATCGATTGGCTTGATTGGGAATGCGTCCGATCTTCTTCCTGAAATGATCGCCAGAAACTTTATTCCGGATGTCTTGACAGATCAAACTTCCGCCCATGATCCGTTAAATGGATATACACCATCTGGTATGTCAATGGAGGAAGCTGCACAATTACGGAATGCGAATCCAGAAGAGTATATTAAACTCTCTAAAGCTTCAATGGCCAAACATGTAAGAGCGATGCTTGAAATGATGGAAAAAGGAGCCGTGACGTTTGATTATGGCAACAATATCCGTCAAGTTGCGAAAGATGAAGGGGTAGAGAATGCTTTTGACTTCCCTGGTTTCGTTCCTGCTTATATCCGTCCACAATTTTGTGAAGGAAAAGGTCCATTCCGCTGGGTGGCTTTATCTGGTGATCCTGAAGACATTTATAAAACAGACCAAGCCATTTTACGCGAATTTGCTGATAATGAACATTTATGTAACTGGATTAGAATGGCTCAAGAAAAAATTCAGTTCCAAGGTCTGCCTTCGCGCATTTGCTGGCTTGGTTATGGGGAGCGCGCCCGTTTTGGTAAAATCCTCAATGATATGGTTGCAAGTGGAGAATTGAAGGCCCCGATAGTAATTGGGCGTGACCATTTGGATTCAGGCTCTGTCGCTTCGCCGAATCGTGAAACGGAAGCAATGAAGGATGGTTCGGATGTAGTGGCTGACTGGCCAATCTTAAATGCAATGGTTAATGCAGTGGGCGGTGCAACCTGGGTATCCGTACATCATGGCGGTGGTGTAGGAATGGGATACTCCATGCATGCAGGAGTGGTAATCGTGGCAGACGGCACCAAAGAAGCAGGCGCCAGGATTGAGCGAGTGTTGACAACGGATCCTGGGATGGGCGTAGTGCGTCATGTTGATGCAGGGTATGAACTGGCAGAGGAAACAGCTCGTGAAAAAGGTATTAATATCCCGATGCTTGATAAAGGAATTGATAAACAATGACAAAACCAATTTGGATAAAACATGCCGCTCAACTTGCCACCCTTACCTCTGAAAGGAAAGGTCCTCGTTCCAAAGAGGGAATGTCGGAGCTTGGTTTGATAATAGATGGAAGTATATGGATGGAGTCTGGTTTGATTCAAGCTGTAGGTACGACCAAGGAATTGGAAGAACTTTATGCTGATAGATTGCATGAAGCTGAAGTTTTCGATGCTTCTGGCCATTTGGTGACACCAGGGCTTGTTGATCCCCATACGCATGTGGTATATGGCGGGAGTCGTGAGCGTGAATTTGAAATGCGTCTTGAAGGTGCAACATATATGGACATCATGAATGGAGGTGGAGGCATTCATGCAACCACCCGCATGACCAGGGAAGCAAGTGAAGAAGAGTTGATGGAACAAACCAAACGACGCCTTGATTCGTTTCTCGCTCATGGCGTGACTACAGTAGAAGGTAAAAGCGGTTATGGAATGAATTTGGAAACCGAATTGAAGCAGTTGCGGGTGATGAAGAAGTTACAGGAAGAGCATCCGATTGATTTAGTTCCTACCTTTATGGGAGCCCATGCGGTTCCAAAGGATTATAAAGGCCGTGAGGATGAATTTGTTGATCATCTGATTAATGATATGCTTCCAATCGTCTCTGAAGAAAAGCTTGCTGAATTCAATGATGTATTTTGTGAAAAGGGGGTTTTTACCCCTGAACAATCAGAGCGGATTTTAAAGGCGGGGAAAAAGTACGGCTTGATCCCTAAAATTCATGCCGATGAAATTGAGCCATACGGGGGAGCGGAACTAGCTGCCAAAATAGGGGCGATTTCAGCTGAGCATTTATTAAAGGCTTCCGAAGAGGGAATTCAAGCCATGGCTAAGTCAGGAACCATTGCCTGCTTGCTTCCAGCCACAGCTTTGTATTTAAGAGAAGAAGCGGCCCCAGGACGCCGAATGGTTGATGAAGGTGTAGCTGTTGCCATTTCGACCGATTGCAATCCCGGATCCTCACCGACGACTTCTATGCCACTTGTCATGAATCTGGCATGCATCTCGATGCGGCTTACCCCTGCTGAAGCGCTTACGGCGGCAACATACAATGCTGCTTGTGCAATCAACAGACAAGAAAAGATAGGTTCGCTTGAAGTAGGAAAACAAGCGGATGTCGTTTTATGGAATGTTGAAAACTATCAGGAATTGCAATATTTATTTGGGGTTAATCACGTTAAGACTGTATGGAAAAACGGTGTTCAAGTTGTGAATGATAGAGTAAAGACTGATTCCAAAAGCCTGACGGGCCTTTAAAACTCACTAAAAAAAGATACGGCCTCGATTCTCAATCAATGTCTACCCATTCCATCCGCTGAAAAATTCAGGGGATGGAATGGGCTTTTAGAAGTATTTATCAAATGTAATGGTGCTGAATCGTAGGATGGTGGTTTATCATCCTACCCTTGCCAGCGTTAAACACTTTACTGCTTTACAGTGAGATTTAATGAAAGTGTTTTAAGGAAATCGTGGAAATGAATCTTCCATGTGGAGGGGATTTTATGTGGATAATCACTATCCATTCGAAGGATAACTTAAAAATGTTTGAGTTTTACACTGAAAAGGAAGCAAGGGAAAAATTCGAGGTAATAGAAGGGTGTAAAATCCTTAGTGAAGTCATTTATTTCAATGATCATATAATTTCAGGTTAACTACCGGAGTATTACAGTAATAGTGTTTTTTTTGATCCATAAATCTGATAAATCAAAAAATGGAGGGGATTCTTTGAACGAACAAAAATTCACTATAGACGATGCCCCATTTAATAAATTTCATTTTCGAATTGCAGGACTTACATTCGGTTCTAGCTTCTGTGATGGATATTCCCTTGGAATCATTGCGATGGCCCTGACAGTATTCGGGCCTCAAATGAATATGAATGCAATGTGGACAGGGCTGATCGGCAGTTCTGCTTTAATCGGTCTATTTGCGGGATCTTTAATACTTGGAAGACTTTCTGATCGTGTAGGAAGACAGAAAATCTTTCTTGTAAACTTTTTACTTATCACGGTTGCTACTATTTTACAATTTTTTGTTAGTAGTCCAGAAGAGCTTTTCTTTTTACGGTTGCTAATTGGTTTTGGACTTGGAGGAGATTACGCTGTCGGTACAACTTTACTCGCCGAGTTTTCACCCAAAAAGTATCGCTCCTCGCTTCTCGCGTCTATAAACGTAGTATGGACGCTTGGATATGTTGCATCAAACTTTGTTGGTCATTACCTGGGACAGGTTGGTTCAGACTCATGGCGTTGGATGCTTGTTAGTGCTGCTATTCCCGCTATTGTGGTTTTAATCTTAAGAATAGGAACCCCTGAATCACCAAGATGGCTTGTCAGCATGGGGCGTGTCGAAGAAGCTCGCCAGATTGTAAAAAAACACCTTGGATCGAACGTTGAAATGGGAGAAACGACTACTGGCACTGAAAATCAAAAGGCTCTAGGATTTCGTGGACTTTTCAGTAAAAAGCATCGTAAGCGGCTGGCTTTTGGTGGAATATTTAAATTAACTCTTGTTATTCCGTACTTTGCAATCTACACTTTCCTACCGTCCATACTAAGGACAATGGGTTTTGAACAGAACTTTTTTGCCGATACAATGTTAAATCTATTCTTGTTAGTTGGGGCAATTTTTGGTCTATGGTTGCTGGCGAAATTTTCTCGTAGAGGATTTACCATCGGGGCTTTCACAATCCTTACTGTTTCATTGTTTTCACTCAGCTTCTTACACAATGGTTCTCAATTCTTAATGTTGACAGCCTTCTTGATCTTTACTTTTTTCATGTCAGCAGCATCGAACCTTACATTGGTATACCCAGCAGAGCTTTTTCCAACTGAGATTCGTGGTTCTGGAATAGGTATGGTTACGGCAATTAGTCGAATTGGTTCTGCGATTGGAACATTTCTGCTGCCTGTTTCTTTAAGTTCATTTGGATTAAGTACCTCAATGGCAGGTATGGCAGTCATTCTGCTAATCGGCTTGATCGTATCGATCGCCTGGGCACCTGAGACTAAATCGCTTTCACTTAATGATGCCAGTAATCCTTTACTTGAAGCGGAGCACTCTATAATGGAAACCGATATTCCCTTTACAGAAAATAAGAAAATAACATAAGATTAATTTTCCAGCAAATAATTGAGAAGGACAAGAACTTTTTTCTCCTTCTTAATGAGTCATATGAGAGGAGATGTGTAAGGATGACAACAGCCGATTGTTTACACCCTATGGATATTAAAGAGGTTGTACTGGGCGATGATGCCATCTCAATCCAAGAGGTAATTGCGGTTGCAAGATATGGTGCGAAAGTTACTTTCACCGAGGCATATTGTGATAGGGTGGATAAATCCCGTAGCCTAATAGATAAGTTTTTAGATGAAAATCGATTGATTTACGGCGTAACGACAGGGTTTGGCAGTAATATGACGGAGGTGATTTCTCCACAGGACGCAGAAACCCTTCAACGGAATATTGTTCGTTCACATGCTGTTTCTGTTGGGGAAACTCTTGAAAAAGAAGTAGTAAGAGCCATTCAATTGATGATACTCGTGAATTTAGGCCAAGGTTATTCAGGAGTCCGTTTACAAGTTTTAAAACTAATCGCTTCACTGTTAAATCACGATATACTTCCCTATGTTCCAGGTGAGGGGTCAGTAGGGTATCTGTCTCCTGAAGCACACATGGCCTTATTGGTGATCGGGGAGGGACGGGCGTGGTACAACGATGAGCTTCTCCCGGGAAAGGATGCATTAGCACAATCTGGATTGAAGCCAGTTACGCTTGGGTGTAAAGAAGGACTGGCACTTACAAGCGGGACTACTTCCGTCACTGCGATGGCTGTCCTGGCTTTATACAATAGCATTCAAGCAGCGAAAACCGCTGACATTACGGGAGCTATGTCCTTAGAAGTGCTAAAAGGAACAATAAAAGCATTTGATCCTCGTCCCCACGCATTGAAAAAACATGAAGAACAGGCTATGACAGCCAGAAATGTTACAAGGATTCTTGAAGGCAGCCAAATCATTGATACTTACAAGGAACATAGATTACAAGATGCACTTAGTTTACGATGCATTCCACAAGTCCATGGAGCCATAAAAAGAGTATTGAAAGACGCTGCTGTTTCGATTGGGAATGAAATGAATTCTGTAAGTGACAATCCTCTGATTTTTCCGGAAGAGGAAGATGGAATTGCATTAATGGCTGGGAATTTTGATGGTTCATTTGTTGGGATTTACGCGGATACGATATCCATAGCGTTAGCAAACTTAGCAAAAATAACAGAACGCAGAATAGATCGCCTTGTAAACCATCACCTTAGTGAATTACCTAATTTCTTAGTGGTTAATCCAGGTTTAAATAGTGGCTACATGATTCCACAATATACAGCTGCCGGGCTATTAAATGAAATCAGGGTGCTCTCGCATCCAGCCACAATAGATAATATCCCTACATGCGCAAATCAAGAAGACGTGATAAGTTTTGCCTATTTCGCTTCGAAGAAAGCCTATCAGATTTCGAAGAAACTTGAATATATTTTAGCCATTGAACTGATGACGGCAACGCAAGCGATGGATTTTCATCTACCCTTGAAACCGTCACCGGCTACGGAGGCGGTATATCATTTAGTTCGGAGCGAAGTGCCGATGGTTGAAGAAGATCGCTTTTTCCATCCTGACATTGAAGCGATTCATAGGCAAATTCATGAAGGTGAAATAGTGAAGCTCGTTGAAATGGCGATCGGGGAAATAGAGTTCTAAAACCATGTGGAAGCTGTTTTACTTTATTTAATAAGGTAATGGCTTCCTTTTTTTTATATGAAGGCTCATATTTAAAGGAGGAGGGATGTAAGATGCACTATGATGTAATTGTAATTGGAGCTGGATCTATGGGTATGTCTTCAGGTTATTATCTATCAAAAAGTGGACAAAAAGTATTATTAATAGATTCCTTTGCTCCTCCCCATAATAAGGGCAGCCATCACGGGGAAACAAGAATTATTAGACATGCTTATGGTGAAGGCAGGGAGTATATTTCTTTGGCACTTAAATCCCAAAAGCTATGGGGTGAATTGGAAAGAGATTGGGGGAAACAATTATTTCTTCCAACAGGGGTCCTGAATGCCGGAAGCGAAAATTCGGATTTCATTAAACAAGTGAAAGCGGGGTCAAAGGAATATGGTTTACCTATGAAAATCTTGGATTCACATGAAATTCATGATAGATGGCCTGGAATAACACTGCCAGAAGACTACATTGGGTGTTTTGAATCGACTTCGGGCGTGTTGAAAAGTGAAGAGTGCTTAAGAGCGTATCAACAACTTGCGAAATCCCATGGTGCCGACATCATTGTAAACAGTGAGGTAAGGAAGATAGTTGTTCATGGCAATGGGGTCACGATTAAAACGGATGAACAGACATTCCACTCAGAATCTTTAGTGGTTGCAGTTGGGGCATGGGCCCCGAAAATACTGGCGATGTTAGATTTAAATCTGCCGTTAGAACCTATTAGAAAAACATTTGCCTGGTTTCATGCAAATGAGAAATTATATAATCATAATGATTTTCCAGCTTTTACTTTTGATACTTCAGTGGGTACATACTATGGCTTTCCTAGTATAAATGGTTCTGGATTGAAAATAGGGAGACATGATGGAGGAAACCGTATAAATCCTGATGGCTGTATTGAGGGTTTTGGTGAATTGGATGAAGATGAGGGAGATTTGATGAAGTTTTTACGGAAATATATGCCTACTGATCAAAAAATGAAATATGGGAAAACTTGCATCTACACCATGACCCCTGATGAGCATTTTATAGTGGATAAACATCCTTATTACCCACACATTGCTATAGCAGCAGGTTTTTCTGGTCACGGGTTTAAATTCAGCAGTGTCATGGGAGAAATTTTGAGTGACTTGATTAACTCCGGTACAAGCAAGGAAGATATTTCATTGTTTTCTATTAATCGATTTAAATGAAATGAATCCTATCACCTTTAGATTGAACAACCTTTTATGCGCCACGCTTTAAACTTAAAAAAAGCCGTTGATTCCTTATAACAGGAAACAACGGTTTTTTTTTTTTATTATCACTTAATATTCTACCATTTAGAGACTGAATTTGAATTAATGTTAGATTATCTAACGAGGTATTGTCGAAATATTTAAAACATGCTAGAATTATAATATTCCGAAATATGAAACTCTAATTCCGAAATTCGGTATTGTTAAATTGAGTGAATAAAGAGTACTTACATATTTATCTGGGTTATTTACTGAAATTTCCGTCATTAAAGGAGAGGGTAGTATGAAAACGGTTGATTTGAATTGTGATTTAGGAGAAAGTTTCGGCGCATACCGCATTGGTAATGATCAAGAGATTTTAGATTATGTAACATCAGTTAATGTAGCTTGTGGATTCCACGCCGGTGATCCTTCAGTCATGAGAAAAACGGTTCAGCTTGCTTTAGGGAAAGATGTCAAGATCGGGGCCCACCCAGGTTTCCAGGATTTAATAGGTTTTGGCAGACGCAATATGAATATTTCACCACAGGAAGCTTATGATATTGTAGTCTATCAAATTGGTGCATTAAATGGCTTCCTGCAATCAGAAGGCGGAAGTATGCAGCATGTGAAACCGCATGGGGCTTTGTACAATATGGCCGCAAAAAACAAAGAGTTATCCTTGGCCATCGCTGAAGCGGTATATAAAGTGAATCCTGAGCTAATCTTATTTGGTTTGTCGGGCAGTGAATTAATCCGTGCCGGACAGGCTATCGGATTGCGAACGGGCAGTGAAGTATTTGCTGATCGTACCTATCAACAAGATGGTTCATTGACTTCCCGATTGGAGAAGGATGCCTTGATCGAAAATGATGATGATGCCGTTGCACAAGTCATTCGCATGGTGAAGGAAGGGAAGGTTTTGTCTCAACAAGGTTCAGATGTGGCTTTAAGAGCAGATACCATTTGCATTCACGGGGATGGGGCACATGCTTTAACCTTTGCTCGGCATGTGAAAAAATCCTTGCAATTATCTGAAATAACAATCAAGTCCTTTTCTTGAAAAAACCAATACATTCAGGAGGTAGATTCCATTGGAGCCAATCAAAAATACTGCAGCACAGGAAAAGAATCCGACTAAGCCAAAAACAAACCGTACTTTATTGTTAGGTGCAGCATTCCTAATGGCAACATCGGCAATAGGACCTGGTTTTTTAATGCAAACAACCGTTTATACCCAAAGTCTTGCAGCAAGTTTCGGATTCGTTATTCTTATTTCGGTCATTCTTGATATATTTGCCCAAACAAATGTATGGCGAATTATTGCTGTGTCCGAAAAACGGGGTCAAGAAATTGCAAACATGGTCCTTCCAGGGCTGGGTTATGTACTTGCCGCACTGATTGTTATGGGCGGGCTGGCATTTAATATTGGAAATATCGCAGGAGCTGGATTAGGTCTGAATGCGATGACGGGAATCTCCCCAACGGCCGGGGCGGCAATAAGCGCAGTCATCGCCGTATTGATTTTTTTAGTGAAAGAAGCGGGAAAAGCCATGGACCGCTTTACGCAAATTGCCGGGTTTTTCATGATTTGTTTGATGATTTACGTTGCTTGGACAACCTCTCCTCCAGTCGGGGAAGCGGTAGTGAGGACTTTTGCACCTGATAAAATCGATATTATCGCAATCGTTACATTAGTGGGAGGGTCTGTAGGCGGTTACATAACATTCGCAGGGGGACACCGTCTCTTGGATGCAGGCGTGAAAGGTGTTGGTGCATTACCCGAAGTAACCAAGAGTTCGGTAGTGGGCATCTTGATCACCACGGTCATGCGTGTAGCGTTATTTCTAGCAGTGCTGGGTGTTGTATCGAAAGGTTTATCAATTGATCCCGATAATCCTGCAGCATCCGTTTTTCAACTTGCAGCTGGGAATGTAGGATATAAAATCTTCGGGATCGTTATGTGGGCTGCCGCAATCACATCAGTGGTTGGAGCCGCATATACTTCCGTTTCGTTTATCAGAACATTCAGCGAAAAGATAAATAATAATGCTAACTGGATAATCGTTGGATTTATTGTCGTATCGACCATTTGTTTTCTATTGATTGGTCAACCGGTTAAAGTACTGCTTGTAGTTGGAGCCATTAATGGACTAATTTTACCAATTGCCCTTGGTACATTGCTAATTGCCGCATATAAGAAAAACATCGTGGGTGAATATAAGCATCCTTTATGGTTAACGATTTCCGGTGTATTCGTGGTAGTCATCATGTCGTTAATGGGCGTGTATACATTAGTGAAACAACTGCCCGCACTTTTTTAATGATTAATGAGTGAAAATCCAATAAATACAGATGGAAGTGGCGTGCCAGTTTGTCACTGACTGCCAGTTCTTAATAGGAGATGAAAAATAATGATCGATCTTTCTCAGGCTACCCCGGCTGAGTTGCGTTCAATGATTCGAAACACCGAATTGGTAAAACCGACTGCTGGAATGGCTAACGGTTATGCACAAGCGAACTTAGCCATCTTAAAAAAAGAGCATGCTTTTGATTTTTTATTATTCTGTCAGCGCAACCCTAAATCCTGTCCATTGCTTGACGTAACGGAAATTGGTTCACCCATTCCCGCATTTGCAGCAAAGTCTGGGGATATACGCACAGATATTCCTAAATATAGGGTATATAAATATGGAGAATTAGTGGAAGAAGTAACGGATATTTCAAACTATTGGGAAGACGATATGGTTGGATTTTTAATCGGGTGCAGCTTTACCTTCGAACACGCCCTTTTAAATAATGATATATCGATTCGGCATATTGAAGAGGGATGCAATGTACCTATGTATAAAACCAATATTCCGTGTATTGAAGCAGGGATTTTCCATGGGAAAATGGTAGCTAGCATGAGGCCGATTCCACAAAAGGATGTGGTGAGGGCAGCTCAAGTGACATCGCGGTTTCCTGCAGTTCATGGGGCTCCGATTCATATTGGTGACCCTGAAGCAATCGGTATTTCCAGCATTCAGCATCCGGATTTTGGTGATCCAGTAACGATTCGTGATGGGGAAGTCCCGGTCTTTTGGGCATGTGGCGTAACGCCTCAATCCATTGCTATGGAGACCAAACCGGAGATCATGATCACGCATGCACCTGGACATATGTTCATAACTGACATTCGTGATGAAAAATTAGGAGTTTTATAACTGACGGAAAGAGATGAGTCCTATGCCGGAAAAGCTTTTGAATAAATCTGCTTGTACACTTTCTCCATTGGGCGATTCCGCAATCGTGATTACATTCGGGAATGGAATGGAATACAGCATTCACAAAAACATTAAATTGTTTATGGATTCGCTGGCAGAAGAACCCTTTCCAGGATTTATAGAATGTGTGCCGGCTTTTACTAATTTGACGGTTTTTTATGATCCGCTAGTTATCTATAAGGATCGAAAACAAAACAGTGAAACTGAAAACATTTCCCCCTATGAAGTGGTCCGTTCCATCTTGGAATTGAAATTACAGGAAATAAAAGAAGATAAAAAACTCTCACATCGAACGGTTTCCATTCCTGTGTGTTATGGGAAAGAATACGGTCCGGATTTGGAATATGTAGCCCGTTATAATAAATTGACTACTGATGAAGTCGTTCATATTCATTCAACCGGAGAGTATTTGGCCTATATGATTGGATTTGCGCCTGGTTTCCCGTTTCTTGGCGGACTATCAAAAGACATCGCGACGCCTAGGCGTTCTTCTCCCCGGATGACAATTCCGGCTGGGGCAGTAGGAATCGCTGGTATGCAAACGGGTGTATATCCAATATCAACACCCGGTGGATGGCAATTAATCGGACAAACGCCAACCAAACTATTCTTACCAAATGTAAATCCACCCAGTCTATTACAAGCAGGGGACATTGTTAAATTCCATCCGATTTCTGTTCAAGAATATAAAGATATGATTCGTAAGGAGGGGGAACATTGAGCCTGCGAGTAATCAAACCGGGATTATTGACAAGTATACAGGATCTTGGAAGAAAAGGATTTCAACAACATGGGGTGATTGTAAGTGGGGCGATGGATGGCTATTCTTTACGAATTGCCAATATGTTGGTAGGCAATGAAGAAGGAGAGGCGGCCTTGGAAATCACCTTAATGGGTCCGACCATTAAAGTGGAGAAAAATTGCCTGATTTCGATAACGGGTGGGAATTTAACACCAACAATTGATAGTAAGGTTGTACCGATGTGGAAGCCTATTTATGTAAAAGAGGGATCGATTCTTCGATTTGAAGGGTGTAAATCAGGTTGCAGGGCGTACTTAACAGTTGCGGGGGGCTATGCGATTTCTGAAGTGATGAACAGTAAAAGCACATATCTAAGGGCTGGGATTGGAGGCTATAAAGGGAGGGCATTAAAGGCTGACGATGTCTTGGAGTTTAATGAACCTTCCAAAATCCTTGGTGATCGGGAGTTCAAAGGTCCATTTTCCTACCCAAAGTGGTTTGTCAATGATAAAGAGTTCTTGCCAGGGGGAAAACCTCTCATCCATTTCATCGATGGAAGCCAATATGATTATTTCACGGAATCAAGTAAAGATAGTTTTGTAGAGGGTTCATTTAAAGTTTCTAATCAATCCGACCGCATGGGATATAGAATATCAGGCCCGACACTTGAGTTACAGGATAATGGGGAGTTATTATCTGAAGCGGTCACGAATGGATCGGTTCAGGTTCCTCCGGATGGAAACCCGATCATTCTCCTTGCCGATAGCCAAACAACGGGAGGATATCCTAAAATCGCTCAGGTGATTACGGCAGATTTACCATTGATCGCTCAGGTTAGGCCAGGGGAATCCATTCAATTCTCACGGGTGAACTTAAAAGAGGCTGAACGGCTTTTCCTTCAAAAAGAACGACAATTCAATGAATTGAAGGTTTCGATTTCATTAGCCCTGAAAAAATGGCTTGCTATATAATTCCTCCGGCAAAAAACGCCAACGATGAGAAAGTACTCTTTAGAGTGCTTTCTTTTTTTGTTCCCCTTAAATATATAATTTACCGTAGGTCAATACATCCTTTCTTCCATGTTTTATAATAGAATGATAGTTAAGGAAAAAATGTATCATGAAAGGAGAAATCATGCAGGCACATAACAAAACGGTTGTGAAATCCATGCAAATCCTAACCCTTTTCATAAATCATCCGAAACTGACCTTTAATGAAATGATGGAACTTTCCCATTTGCCGAAAACCTCGTTACACCGTATGGTGGGATCATTGGAAGAAATGGGATTTTTAAAAAAGGACGATGATGGCCATTATTCACTTGGACTGATATTCTTGCAATTTGGTCAACTGGTAGGGGAGCGTTTGGATATCAGGTCAATCGCTTATCCCATCATGAAAGATCTTCGGGATGATGTTGAAGAAGCAGTGAATTTAATTGTGAGGGATAAGGATGAAGCGATGTACATCGAAAAGGTGGACACCCTGCATCCTGTTCGTCTTTATACATCTATTGGAAGGCGATCGCCATTGTACGCTGGCGACTCTCGAATCATCCTAGCGAATTTGCCTGAAGAAGAGCGTGAAAATTATTTGGAAAGTATTCAATTAAAACCAATCGCCATGGGAACGATAACGGATAAAACTAAACTCCGTCATGCTTTGGATGAAGCTAGAATGAATGGTTACACGATAACTTCATCAGAACTTGAAGATTATACAAAAGCGGTGAGTGCACCGATACTCAATGGCAAAGGTCAAATAGTAGCTGGTATTAGTGTGGCCGGTATTGAAGCAAGGTTTCAGGAAGATCGCCTGCCTGAATTGATTGACAAAGTAACGAATGCTGCCAAGGCAATTTCCATGAAACTTGGTTCTCAAGTTCATTAAGGAAAATAGAAAATGATTTTTTCCAAACTATCATCATTTACGAAATCGATTAGTTTACTTAATTAGGATGACTTACATATGATAGTAGACAAAAAAGTAGGGGTCCCCGGTTTTAAAAAAAGGAATAATCTGCAAAGCCACCGGTTATGGTGGTTTTTTTGTCATTTTGGCATACTCAGTAGTAACGGTGTAATGATAGCAGCTTTATTAGGAGGGGCTTATCATCAACCATTTCATGAACATAGGGAAGTGAAATTTAACTGACCAAGACGCAAAGGTGAACCATCCGAGATGGTTCACCTTTGCTAATATCGCTAAATCAAGCTTTGGAATCTGGTTTCACTTAATTGGATAATCGTTAGTTAGCCCCTAAATACGCACAAAATCTGATTGATTTATATTTCTCGGCACGCCGATGTCAGCCATTGTAAGTAAACCTGGTTTACGGAGGGAATCAATTTGCTTTGCGGTATTGATAATCATTGCTGCGGTTGCGGTATCGCCAAAAATGCCGTTTGGGACAATCAATCTCTGGGTTTCGTTCCCCTCAATAACGATTTCATCTTCTTGCTTAATACCTGCAGACATCGTTAAATCCAGTGAAATTTCCTTTCCGTCCGTTGTCTTGCCCGTGGAAATTTGATGGAGCCCCTTAACATCCCCAGGTTTTAATGTAGTTAGGGGAACGGTAATATTTTCACTTGCAATCGTTGGTTCTATTATATTGATTACGCTTGAAAGTTTCCAATTGAGCCCATAAGCGATCAATCTTACAGACTCCTCAAGTCCTACATGACCAATTTTATCCTGTTTAGCTAAAAATTCAAACTCTTCTTTGGTCATACCGATTCCGACTTTTTTTTGTAGGGGAAGGCGCCTTTTGGATACATCCACTTTACGATTGACCCTGATTTTGTTAACCGTCGTCAATATTGTTGAAAAAGAAATGGCCATAGTATCCATTATGTAGCCTGGATTGATTCCGGTTCCAATGACACTAAGTCCTTTTGCTTTAGCGTAATCATCTATTTCCTTTGCAAGTACAGGGTAGCGATGCCAAGGGAAAGAAAGCTGCTCACAGGTGGAAACAACTGAAAAACCATGATCTAAAAGCTCTTTGATTTGTGGCCATACTTTTTGTGCGTTTGAACCGGTTGCATGAAGGGCAATAGGGTGGTCAGCTGCAGAATTCACTTCCTGTATGTGGGTTACTACACACTTGTTCGTTTCTTTTTCATTGATGAGTAAACCAATATCCTTACCTACCTTATCGGGATCAATATCGACAACGCCGATAATCGATTGTGGATTGGTTTGATAAGCGCTGCGTAGAATTTCAATACCAATGGGGCCGAGTCCGAATACTGTAAATTTAGAATATTGTTTAGCCATTCATCTCTCATCCTTTCAAATAACGTATAAGAAAAGGCTAACATTGATAGATAAATAATAAAAATAGTTAATTTTTATATATTTATAAATTATCGTTATAAAAGGAATGACAGTAATGAATGGGCGGATGTATGTAAAAGAGGCTTCAAAAGGTTTTATTAAGAAAAGTCCCAACTTTTTGTGCTGAACGAAGTGGCTATCGGTTGCAAGGGATTGAAGCAAAACAACCATTCCAAGGCGTGTCGGTATTCTAACCGAGCAAAGTAAAGAATTAATCCCTAAAAATTAAAATTCAGAGATATATTTAAACATTCCTTGTTTTCATGTAAGATAACTTTATAGATAAAAACTTCGGAACGTATCAAATTACATAGAAAGCTTGAGGAAAACATAAATTATGGATTTTGAAAAAAGCCTTGAGAAAAGATGGAGTAATCAACCAAACATAGGTTTAACAGCGTATTTAAAGAAAATGAAGGGTGAAGCTAGATCAAAAGATAATATTGATTATATTGATTCGTTTATTTCAGCTATAGGTGGGCTCATTACAATTATCATTATTAGTTTCATAGCTGTCTATTTAGGATATCCTATGGCATTAGCTCCGCTTGGGGCCAGCTGTGTAATTGTTTTTGGTGCCCATAATAGTCTCTTGTCCCAACCTCGTAATGTTATTGGAGGACATATAATCTCGACAACTTCAGCACTTATTATTTGGAGCATATTTGGCAAGAGCCTATTCATTATCGGTCTAGTGTTAGCTATAGTATTAATTATAATGACCCTTACAAAAACTGTACATCCTCCCGCAGCAGCAAGTGCCCTTGTGGCTGTCAATTCTCAAGCTGGGTGGGGATTCCTTCTATCGATTGTAATAGGTACCATATTATTAGTTTTAATATCGATGATTTATAATAACTTATTTCAAACTAGACAATATCCAAAACACTGGTTATGAGAAACTAATATGGTCTGTATTATTTAGATGATTAGAAATATATAATTATATATAAATCGGGAAGTGAGGGTGTATTTTGGCAAGGAGTTTCCGAAAGGACCTGTCTTGGGGAAAATACAACTGGAAGTTATAAAAAACTTAAAAACATTGATTATACTTAAATTAAATAAAAAAAAATCCGACCAATATAGGTCGGATTTTTTTTACTATTAGCAGAAGCCGCCATATCCATGATGGGCATGTGGGATTATCCGTTAACTTCGTAGTTAGCCGAAAAATGGTAATATTTATACAGATGGTAAATGATTCCAGAGTGCATGGAAGTTCCAATTATTGTATGGTAAAGTCTAGAAGAAGTAAAGGAGAGAGGTTTTTATTAAAAAATTATTAAATATTGGGATGGTAGTAACTCTTGTCTTTGGACTGTTTTTTGCGATTGCACCCATGAATAAAGCATATGCCCTGTCCTATGATAATACAAATCCTTATTCGACAGGCTGTGCGAATAAAAGTCCAATCACCTATGAAACAGAATATATCTACAAAAACGGTGTGAAAATTGGATATGTACAGCTAAAAGGAAGTGCGTATTGTCATACGGCTTGGGGATACTTAAAGTTTTATTCGGCTGCTCCGTACGATTATTATGCAAATGTTTGGGTTGATAGTTTTAATGGCACGACTAAGAGAGCATATACAAGTTGTGCTAGTTCCGGTGGAAACGGTTGGATAATGAAAGGTCAGACGTCCTGTTATACTTCACAATTATGGAATTTAGATCCGTATAATGCTTTGGCCAAAGCAGGTATTTATTCTTCAACTGGGGCTCTAATTATTTCTGCGAACACCGGTCGTTAATTAGTAGGTTATATTAAGAAGAAATGCAATGAAACATATGGAGCAGGCGGAAACATGGGTCTCAGAATCAAATAGAAGTACGACGTCCGGCTCTAAAGCCTATATTTACGGTAATGGAGATACATTAAGCGACCAATGCTTATATGCGAATTAAAATACAGGAAGGAACTATTCTCCTTCCTTCATATGAAAAACGTGTCCACAAATAGGCACGTTTTTATTTTTTGCGATCACGAGTTGTATGGATGGTTGTAAATCCGGTTACTCCTTGCCGAGTAGTGTTGATGCGATCTTAGAATCCATAATCAATAATGGTGAAGACGGTATTGTTTCGTGTTGTTGTCAACGAAACAATACTTTTTTTGTTTTTTTTATTTAAAACTATTTTTTTATTGGAAAAATATTATCTGAATAATATTGACTATTTAGAAAATTCAATATAACATTAAATATTGGTAACGATGTTTTTTATATAAAACATAAAGTTGCTGCTATTTATTTTGTAAGGGGAGTTGGATAAGTTTAATAGTATACGAGGCATTATCTTATCACTAATAATGAAAGCGCATTCAAAAGTATTGAAAGGGGGTTATAACATGTTACAAGTTTTGTTGACTATAAAAACAGAGTGTTAAAACCAAAACACTTATCTTTTTTATAACTTACATTGACAATAAAGCGATTACATTTTAGAATTGTTTATATAGAAAAACACTGTTTTATATGTAAAACGATAGCGGTTTATGAGGCTGATTTTATTGAGGAAATTTAAAGTGGCAAAAGAAACCTTTTAGAATAAGGAATTTGTAGCTCGCTTACAAGACCGTACACTTGATTCTGTAAAAAGGTTTTATAGAGTTGCCTTTGCCAAAAACAAATAAGGGGGACTGATTGCATGCCTTATGTACAAGTTGAAGATTTAAGTATTCATTATCAAATAGAAGGTAATGGAGAACCTTTAGTATTGTTGCATGGTATGAGTAATAATTCTCAGTCATGGATGGAACAAATTCATGATTTAAAGGAACATTTCACGGTAATTGCATGGGATGCTCCGGGTTATGGGAAAAGTTCAGATCCGGCAGAAGAATTTAGAAATTTTAAAGAGTTTGCGCGTATTCTGAACGGCATGCTTGATCAGCTAAAGTTGGAAAAAATCCATCTGCTCGGCCATTCAATGGGAGCAGCAATTGCGATAGAGTTCTGTAGCCTGTACCCTAATAAGATTAATAAACTTATATTAGCCGATTCGACAAGAGGGGCTGCTGCCCTAACCCCAGAAGAAAACGAGATGAAATTGAAAAATCGATTATTTTCAATTGAAAACCTTTCACCTGGGGAGATAGCGGAAAAAAGGATACAAGCATTGCTATCTTCCTATGCATCCGAAAAAGTCCATAAGCGCGTAAAAGAGATTATGACACAGGTAAGGCCGGCAGGATATCGTTCGGTAGCATATTCACTTTATCATCTAAATCAAATGAATTTGTTATCTCATATAGATGTTCCTGTTCTTATTATTTGTGGTGAGTTGGATACTGTAACTCCTATAAAGGAGTCGGAAGCAATTCATGAAAAATTAATGAACTCCCAGCTAGTTATAATTCCAGAAGGCGGTCATCTGTGTTATCAAGAAAATCCAGAGAAGTTTAACTCAAGCATTCTAGAATTTATGAACAAAAGTGAATAAGGAAAAAAGCTAAGCTTAGATTAAAGAGGGGAATGATAGTGAAAATGGCTAAATTTACAATCGTGGATAAAGAAACTTGTATTGCTTGCGGAGCATGTGGTGCTACAGCTCCGGAGATTTATGATTACGATGATGAAGGTATAGCGTTTGTTATATTGGATAATAATGATGGGGCAGCAATCATACCTGATGAACTCGAGGAGGATATGCTGGATGCTTCAGAAGGATGTCCGACCGAATCTATTAAAATAGCTCAAGTGTCCTTTGATGGTAATCCTAATAAATTTGAATAACATTTCTAGATAAGATGGTTGCAATTAATTATAGATTTATAGATTTTTTTAACTATGGAGATAACATCTCTAGTTTGGTTTAAAGGGTGGAAATTCAACATTTATTATTTTTTGGAACGGGGAAATGGAAGGGTTACTTGTACAGGTCTATCCCTTAATGGGTCTAATTTCAGTATGATCAACCAACAACATGAAGAACAAGGAGTGATTAATTTGACAGAAGAAAAGAAGGTTTATGACATAACAATTATTGGCGGCGGCCCAGTTGGCTTGTTTACGGCGTTTTATGGGGGAATGAGGCAAGCAAAGGTGAAAATCATTGAGAGTCTTCCTCAATTGGGAGGACAGCTCACGGCTCTTTACCCCGAAAAGTTCATTTATGATATAGCTGGATTTCCAAAAGTAAGGGCTCAGGAATTGATAGATAATTTAAAAGAACAAATGAAAGTATTCGAACCAACAATTTGTCTTGAAGAAACAGTTGAACAGATGGAAAAGCAAGCTGATGGAACATTTAAGATCACTACGAACCTCGATACTCATTTCTCTAAATCAGTAATTATTACTGCTGGGAATGGAGCTTTTCAGCCCCGTAAACTAGAATTGGAAGATTCAACACAGTTCGAAAATAAGAATTTGCATTATTTCGTGAATGATATGAACCAATTTAAAGGAAGAAAAGTTGCGATTCTAGGCGGTGGAGATTCTGCAGTTGATTGGGCCCTTATGTTAGAGCCCATTGCTGAAAAAGTAACATTGATACACAGAAGAGATAAATTTCGTGCCCATGAACATAGTGTAGAACAATTAGTGAATTCCTCTGTTGAGGTCAAGACACCATATATTCCCTCCGAACTGGTAGGGTCGGATCAGATTACTCAAATTGTTTTGGAACACGCAAAGACTCAACAAAAAGAAGTGGTGGAGGTAGATGATTTAATTATTAATTACGGTTTTGTCTCTTCTCTTGGCGCGATTAAAGAATGGGGTCTAAACATCAATAAAAATGCAATTATCGTCAATTCCAAACAAGAAACGAATATTTCAGGCATTTATGCAGCCGGGGATATTTGTACGTATGATGGAAAGGTTAAATTGATAGCTTCTGGATTTGGTGAAGGTCCTACGGCTGTCAATAATGCTAAAGCCTACATTGATCCCAAAGCGAAAGTTCAGCCGATGCATAGTACTTCCTTATTTAATTAACCTGAAAGGGAATTTAAAGATTTAATAAATTTAATATAGGAAGGTACTAATTGGGAACAGCTTATATAAATAATAATCAGTCCAATTGCCTTCATTATAGGTCCTGCTTACATAAACGCTACGTCAAGACGAATATTACATTCAAAGCTACACATTCAAAAATAAAAGTCGAATTTCTTCAAAGATAGGAATTCGACTTTTAGGTCGTTTAAGTAAGGTCCCCCATAGCGATTCTTCACAATATGTTTCTTCGTAAGTAAAAAATAGTATTGAATAGGTTATTAATAGAAAATAACTAGATGTTCCTATCTAACGAAATCCCTACTTGTTCTGCCACGACTTAGGGTGGGTCAGCTATCGTAGGATTCCACTACCCCTACGATAGCTGATCCAAAGAATTTAGGAATAACCTCTTTATTTAATCCTTAATTTTTTCCTGCGTTTATATTCACATCTCCTTTTAATTCTTCAATGACAAATTCCAGAGAAGGGCTGCGAAAAGCAGAAGCCCCTTTACTCTTTAAGATCGTCGAAAATAGAAATAATTGCTTACAAATTATTCAAACCAAATCAGGTTTCCATCTTTAAAATCCATTTCAGTTTCAGATTCACACAATTGTTTAAAGTTCATTAATATGCTCTTCAATGAGTTTATCCGGTTAATTAAATTTTTCCATGTGATGATGATAAATGGGTTCTTCGGCCAACAATTGCGATGTCGGGAATATCCTTTGTAATTTAATCGAAATTTTTTTCAGACATCAGTTCAGAAAAATAATCACACAATATTTATCGAATTGTGCAATTAGGCACATTTCCCGTGCATTTGATTATTGCAGACATTCTGTTTTTATTTAAAATTATACACAAATGTGCGATATCGCATCAATATGTAATTTTTATTGGGCATCAAATGTAACTACCTACGGCAAAATAGAAGAGTAAAAAAATGAAAGAAGGGATATTAAATGTCAAATTCAATAGAACCTACTCCAGCACAGAAAATGATCGGAGATATTGCTCCCAAGCTTGTACAATTAAACGATGATGTTTTGTTTGGGGATATATGGGAGCGTGGGGAACTTTCTCCCCGTGACCGTAGTTTAATTACCGTATCTACTTTAATAACCGGTGGAAATACACAACAACTAGGATTTCACTTAAACAAAGCAAAGGAAAACGGTCTTTCTGAAGAAGAACTTATTGAAGTCATTACCCATCTTGCTTTTTATGCTGGCTGGCCAAAAGCGATGTCTGCAATCATGGTTGCTAAGGAATTGTTTTCGAAAGAAAAATAGCAATGAAATTTTAAAAGTCATTTATTTAAGAAAGGATGTTAATTAATATGGCTAATATTCAAGGTAAAGTTGTCATTATTACGGGAATTTCGTTGATTGATCTTCACCTAGCACCAACTTTGCCCCTTTAGTTGCAAGTTCTTTGGCAGTAGTTTCTCCAATCCCACTGTATGGTTTTGTGGCTTTGCATGAACAAATGGACGTACTGGCTTCGTATGCACTTAATGAGTTTGGGAAAATCGATGTATTAGTGAATAATGCAGGAGTGATGCCACAATCATTCCTTTTTAAGAAGAAAATCGATGAATGGAATATGATGATCAATGTGGACATCAAAGGCGTACTTTATGGCATTGCAGTTGTTCTGGCTACAATGAGGGAACAGAAATCCGGTCACATCATTAATGATGAGTTTGCCCCACTTTAATTTTTGGGGCAAACATAGACATTTAATACTTTATTTGTTTTAAAAAAATGATTGGGAGGGGTTACTTTGAATTATCCCACTGTCGGGAAAACTGGCATTCAAGTCACGAATTTATGTTTTGGTACGATGTCTTTGGGCGGAAACGCTGAGGAAGAAACATCCAAAGCCATGTTTAAGCGATGTCGGGAAGTTGGCATTAACTTTTTTGATATGGCAAACGTAAATAGCTTGGGCGTTCTGAACAAATACTGGGGGAATGATGGCCGATTGTAGGGGCGAGATGTACTCGCAACAAATTTTTTTATCCGGCGTCATGCTTGAAGTTCGAAATAGCTTAAACGCTTAAAAACGGATTGCATTGACTTTCGCTTTGTGCATATGTTCGACGAAAATATTCCTATGGAAGAAAAACATCGTCCACTTGATGACCTTAAAAAGCACAAGGGGAAATTCTCTATCCTGGGGTAATCAATTGGGTTGCTTAGCAAATTATAAAGGCATTAGGGATTTCTACAAAAGGACACTTTGCCCGTTTTGAAGTAATACAACCTATGTTTTACTTGGTTAAACGTCAAACTGAGGTCGGAATTTCACCTCTGCCCGCTTCCGAACAGGTTGGAGTATCCTCTAGCTATAGCCCTTTAGGAGCTGGACTTCTTAAAAGGTAACATGGGGATAAACGAACATAGCAAAGACGGTTAGTGGTAGATAAACGATATTCTGATCGCTATTTGGATGAAATGAATATCGCTGTAGCTGACCGATTTAATGGGTATGCTGCAGAACATGGCATTGACACCTAAACATTTGTGGTTGTCTGGGTTATGTCGGAGCCTGCAATAACAGCACCCATTATCGGGTCAAGAAATTTATAACAACTCGAGTCTTTCCTTGCTGCTTTTGATGTGGACATTACCCTGGAATGGCGGAATGAAATATCTTCATTATCTATTACTCCTGCACCTGCAACGGACCTAGGAGAAATGCTAGTCCCGATGTGGACATAAATCTACCAATAGATGATTCTTTGCTCCTGCCGAGAATTTCCCGCACCGCCTTGAATCGGATCCGCAACGGACGGGTCATTCAGCATTCCCGCTATGATTTTTCTTCGGTAACCAGAATGATTGCGTACCCGATATCGGTCGGAACTGCAGGTTTCATATTGGCAAGTGGCATGCCATTTTCAGCATTGCGATGGATACCTATTACGGATTCGAGTCACTGTGAGGCGACGTGATTCCGATAAATGGGTATCCTGTCTCCTCATTCAAATGTTCCTTTTATCAACGGAACACCTTTTTCTACCATAACTTTTCCTCTCGCCACTACAGTGGCGATTGATAATGTTTCCTTTTGCAACAATACGATATCAGCATCCTTCCCGATTTGAATACTGCCCTTGTTTGAAAGCTTCAGCACTTGTGCGGGATTCGTGGTGATGACCTTCAGTGCCGTTTCAAGAGGGATGCCTTCTTCTAAAACAGAATCACGGACTTCGTGATATAAGGATGATACTTTTCCTACTTGAAGGCCAGCATATTCTCCATGAATGTTGAAAAAGGGAAGGCTTGCTTGCCCGTCTGAAGAGAAAGTGATGTGTCCGACTGGAATCCCTTCTTCAAGCATGATGCGTAAGGCCATGCTGCACTTCACTTCGCCATCTTCTAAAAACTGAGGAATGGTGCTTGTAGTGAAGTCTACGTATCCGCCTCGTTTCGCGTAATCAATTCCAGCCCTGAATAATTTTTCATTTCGGTTAATATGTGTCGGATGGAGCTGCCGTATGGGAATGTTGGTGTTATCTGCGACTTCATGTAACAATGAAAGCTCTCCATTTCCATCCCCTACATGAACTTCCAATATACCGGCTTTTCCTGATAGAATCCCGCCGTTGCGTGCCGCTGTGGCGATTTTTATAATTTCTTCGAATGTGGGTTCTGATGATCTATGGTCGGAGATGGCAATCTCCCCGACACCGATAATTTTGTCGATTAGAATAATGTCGTCTTCGATTTTTCCGGTCAATGTTTTAACGGGTACTTGATAGGAGCCTGTATGAATGAAACAGGAAATACCTTCCTCTTCAAGGGCCCGCGCCTTGGCAAGGAGGCTTTCCATTCTACGTGTAGTTCCGTCCGTACCAAGTAAGCCGACCAGCGTAGTAATTCCTGAAGTTGTAATATCCGTGAGCATCAGCTCGGGGGTGCGGGTTTTGAATCCGCCCTCGCCGCCTCCGCCAATAATATGAACATGTGAATCTATAAAGCCCGGAACAATCAAAAGATTAGTCGCATCGATGATTTGAATAGGAGCAAAGTTGTCAGGAATCTCGATTCTATCATCTATGAATGCGATTTTATCATCTGTAATTAATATGTCTTTCCGTCCTAAGTAATTGGGTGAGTATATCTCGCCATTTTTGATTAAAGTAAGCAATGCGTTTCTCCTCCTGTAAATAAGTCGTGATCTATATCAGAATGGACCATATCCGATGAAGTGAGCTGTGATGACAGCTATTAATCCGATGAGATATTGAATGAGCACCAGCGGCAGAATCCACTTAGCCCATTTTGTCCAAGGAATGCCTGCGATTGCCAAGCCCGCCATCAAGGTGGTAGCGGTCGGAAAAATCATATTTCCAATTCCGTCCGCAAAAGAGAAAGACAGCACTGCAGTTTGGCGTGTAATATCCAATAAGTCTGCAAGCGGCACCATAATTGGCATGGTCAGCATCGCATGACCGGTGCCTGACGCTAAAATGAAATGGATAATGGTTTGGAAGCTATACATGCCGGCAACGCTTAAATAGGCCGGAATATGCTGGATGGATTCAGCTACTTGATGCAACATGGGGTCAACGATATGTCCTTCATTCAATACGACAAGAATGGCGCGTGATACGCCGATTATCAGAGCGCCGCCGAGCAAGGCTGCAGATCCATTGGTAAAGGAGTTGACAATGTGATCTGCAGACAGTTTCCCGATGATTCCAATAACGATTGTCAATACAATGAATAAGGCAGCTATTTCTGTCATGTACCATTGGAACTTGATGACTCCAAACGCCAAGACGATATAGTTAATTAAAAAGGCGCCTAAGATGAACTTGTGTCTGGCTGTTAACTTTGCACTTGATTGCAGCAGTTTTTTCGCTTCTTCTTTTGTATATTTTCCGTATATTCCTATAGAAGGATTTTTCTTTACCTTCATTGCATGACGATAGATATAAAGAACAGAAACAATATAGACGATGAAAAATAAAATAAGGCGCAACCCTATGCCCGAGAACATCGGCAATTCTGCAATTCCTTGCGCAAGTCCTACTGTGAATGGATTCATGATGGCAGTCGTAAACCCTGACAATGCCCCCACTATGACGATGGCGGTTCCTGTAATTGTATCGAATCCCAGGGCCAACGCCAACGGAATGATAAGAGGAAGATATGCAAGTGTTTCTTCCGCCATCCCCATTAAGGAGCCACCTACTGCGAAAAACAGCATCACGACAGGAATCAATAGCTTTTCACGCGTCGCCAACTTACGAGCCATTGTAGCGATAAGCACATCAACCGTTCCTGTTGCTCTTAAAACACCAAAAAATCCTCCGATAATCAATAAGAAAAAGATAATATTTCCGGCTTCCACCATTCCGGTGTGAATAGCTTTTATCATATCGAACATTCCGACCGGTGCAGAGTCTATCCATTTAAAAGAACTGGCATCTACAGTTGTCCTTCCATCAGCTTCGATCCGTGCATATTCCCCGGCAGGCAAAATGTAGGTGAATAGAGTTGCTATTGCGAGAATGCAGAGCAGCAATACAAAAACATTGATTTTTCTCTCTTTTTTTCCCGCTGTTCCAAGCGAAACAACCTTCTCTTCTATTTGGCTCATCAGTGTCTCTCCTTTGTCTTTAAAATAAATGCATGGAATTAAGACGCTTACAAAATATTCCCGGCCTATGGGCTATCATCAGTTTCCTAGTATTATGCTGTCCCCTCCTTATCCATAGGCACTTCAATCCTTTATATATGCAAATCTTGTGCCATTAAGGGGGGAATGATATTTACGGAAACTTAATTGTCGGAATTAGAGTATAAGGACTTTATTGGTCCTTTTTGGTGATATAATAGAACCAATTTAAAGACAGGTTGGTGTTTTTATGTCAGGGTCCTCACTTACACTAATAGCGGGAAGCACAAAAACAAAGGAAGTCTTGCAGGAACAGCTGGAACTATTGCTTGGAGACTATGTTCATGTCAAAAGCCATGCTGCAGATGAGGGTTTACCGCATTCTCTGGAAGATGAAATCATCTTGTATTCATCAGATGCCGCTTATGTTAATAAAAAGGGTATGTATAGCGTAAATGCCGGGAAAATAATTGTGGGAAAAAGAACGGTTAACCATGAGTACATTGACAAACTTTTAAGAATACCAGATGGTTCATCAGTTCTTCTGGTGAATGATGATGATGATGCAACTATAAATCTTATTGAATCCTTATATCAGCTTGGTGTCGATCATATTCAATTTATCCCTTTTCGGAAGGGTATATTGTTTTATGAGGATGTCCAAATTGCCGTTTCACCAGGAGAAACACATCTGTGTCCACCTTACATAAAAGAAGTAATCGATATAGGCGTGCGTCTTTTCGATATAACAACAATTCTGGAAGTAGTAGAAAGTTGTGGTTTGCACAAGGATATATCCTCGAAGATTTCAGAAAGGTATATTAGCAATATCATAGAATTACAACGTAAGCTCGTATATGCAGAGCGGGATGCCAAGCAAATGAGCGAACACATCCAAAATGTGTTGGGAACAGTCGATGATGGAATCTTGGTCGTTAACGGAGAAGGACTGATTTCAGTATTCAATAACCAGCTTGCGGCATTGTTCCATGTTGAGGCACAAGAGGTGGTTAATAAGTATCTAGAGCAAGTAATGAATCGCCGGGATATTACCCAATTCATCATGGAAGGTAATGATGAAAGCAAGTTCTTCGAAATAGACAGCGTGGATGTCGTAATTTTCCGATTGCAAATGATCAAAGAACATACAATCGTCGCAACCTTCAAAAGTGTACATCAAGCCTTAGAAATAGAAAAGACAGCACAAAGAGAAATGCGAAATAAAGGATTCTATACGAAATACTGCTTTGATGATATTATCGGCGAGGATGAAGTAATGAAAAAGCGTAAACAAATTGCCAAGAAGCTTGCCTTATCGGAGCATCCGATTTTGATTCAGGGCGAGACAGGTACAGGAAAAGAACTGTTTGCTCATGCCATTCATGAGCATTCCTTGCGAAAAAACGGGCCGTTTCTGGCTGTGAACTGTAGCGCATTAACAGAAACGCTACTTGAAAGCGAATTGTTTGGCTACGAAGAAGGGGCATTTACAGGAGCACAAAAGGGAGGCAAGAAAGGACTGTTTGAAATGGCGGATAATGGGACCATTTTTTTAGATGAAATTGGCGACATAAGTCTCACCGTTCAATCCCATCTGCTTCGAGTTCTGCAGGAGGGCGAAATTCGCAGGATTGGCGGAAAAAGAATCATTCCCATTAATGTTAGAGTGATTACCGCAACAAATAAAGATCTTCAAGGAAAGATGCGGGACGGTTCATTCAGAACAGACTTGTTTTACCGGCTAAATGTACTCAATCTGAACATTCCCTCACTCAAAGAAAGAAGAGCGGATATTCCGCTTTTGATAAAGCATCTCATCACAAAAAGCGGGAAGTGGGTAAAGGTGGAGCAAGAAGTTCTGGAGTATTTCATGCAATATGAATGGCCCGGCAACATACGAGAACTGAAAAGCACAATTGATTACATGCTGACTGTCTGTGAGGGAAATGTCGTGACGAAAAGTGACCTTCCGTTCATTCACGGGCTTACGGGAAACAGTGTGCCTTCTGAATATCCCGCATGTGAAAGTATGCTGGAAATGCAGGAGCGTGCTTTCATCCTGGAAGTAATCAAGCAATGCAACGAAAAAGGAAAAGCGGCAAGTAGAGAACTGATTTCAAGTAACAGTCAAGATTCCGACATTTTCTTGTCCCCTCAGCAGATCCGACGCCGCTTAAATATTTTAGAAAGCGAAGGGTTTGTCATCAAAGGCAGAGGACGGGCCGGTACGAAAATCACCGTTGCCGGAATAGAGTATTTATATTTTCTTAAGTCAGAGCATGGGATGCATTGATATTCTTAGGCACTACCAATAGGGGTGGTCTGAATATTTGAACGTTTTGAAAATGATATTACTTAGCGGAGTATAGAAGAAAAATTAGTATAGCCCAATTTCTCAGCGTCATAAACGAGAAATTGGGCTTTTTTTACTTCATAATGCGTAAAATCTTTACTTTTGATCTTCTCACTCTGAGTTGTTTCGCAGCTATTTTAGCAAAATATATCGTTAAAAGCATGTTCATTTTTTAATGTTTTCAAAATATGCTTAGTCAGCATTGATGCATCCGTGTTTTTCCAAACTGCGGAAATGGAACTGGATAATTCAGAGTTATCGATGTTCAAGGCTTTAACTTTGCTTTTTCCCAACAAGCTCACCATATCTTCAGGCATGAGAGCAACGCCTAAGTTATTGGATATAAGATTGGCGATCGTCAGTAATTCGGATCCTTTACATAATTCCTTAGGTGAAAATCCAGCAGTCAGACAAGCTTTTTCCAAAAGGAATTGAAGGGAGTGTGCTTGAACGGCATCATAATGGATAAAAGGTTCGTCTTTTGCTTCGTATAAGTGTATAGAATCCTTCTGGGCTAGTGGATGATCAATGGAAACAACCAATTGTAAAGGAAATCTCAGGAATTCAATCATGCTTAATCCTTCATTTGCAATGATGTTATTGTTTATCGGCGTTCGGATGAATCCGATATGATAATTTTGTTGGTTTACGAGTTTCACAGCTCTTGAGGATGTTGTTTCATGCACGTAAAATTCTGTTTCCGGGTATTCCTCCACTACCTTTTTCAATAACTTCGGGATATATATGCTAGCTGCAGAGGGGACGGTAGCAATCTTCATTTTAGGCTTGGGGATGGTTTTATTTTCAACTATGTAATTCACTGTTTTCTCGATATCTTCAAAGGAAGGAGCAAGTTTTTTATAGATGTACTCTCCTTCTTCCGTCAAAGTGATTTTTCTTGTCGTTCGATTTAATAGTTTAAAGCCTAATTGTTTTTCGAGGGATGAAATCTGTTGGCTAAGTCCGGGCTGGGAGATATGCAGGGTTTTGGAAGCCTCACTGAAACTAAGATGGTTAGAAACCTCTATGAAATAGCGGAGGGACAGGAAATTCAAACAATCACCCACTTCAGTTTGATTTGAAAATACTCTGTTAAAATAGCTGGTAAAAGGAAGGGTGGACTTCTAATATTCCCTCTCAAACAATACCTGAATATAATGATTGAATGCTAGAAAAATGCAAGGAAGGTCATTTTATAATATAGACTTATAAGTTTATAACAATAATATATTTCTAAAATGGAAGAGTCAATATTATCCTTAAAGAAAGGAATAATAAGTAAAAAAAGGTAAAATACTCCCATTAAATAACTGGATTTCCTTGGTTTTAATAGGCTTTTTTACACATATATACTGATTTTTTTGATTTCGATAAAACTTTTTAATCGATTACTAGTGCTTTTGATTACGGTGTCTAATTTTGTAAAAAAAGGGAAAGTGAGGTGGTCGGTAGAATAATAACACTATCATCTTTTGCAGATGATGAAAACACATGAGGGGGAGTTTTATGAAAAAATTTCATAAGTGTTTTTTATTAATGATGATTTTGACGGTCACCGGTATTATCACGGCTTGCAAAGACAGTAATGAAGGTGTCTCCGGCAGCGGTAACCAAAACTTGAGTCTGTTGACTGGTGGAACGGGAGGTACATACTATCCACTCGGAGGACAAATTGGAAAAATCATTTCCGATAAAACAAAAGCGAATATAACACCTCAGACATCCGGTGCCTCGGCTGAAAATATGGAAACTTTAAGAGTTGGAGAAGCTGAAATCGCTTTTTCGCAAACGGATATTGCCGCATACGCACTTGAAGGAAAAGAAATGTTTGACGGGAAACCCATAGACAATATACAAGCGATCAGTTCTTTATATCCTGAAACGGTTCAAATTGTAACGACAGCAAAAAGTGGCATTAAATCAATTGAGGATTTAAAGGGTAAAAAGGTATCAGTAGGTGCACCGGGTTCAGGTGCATACATCAATGCTATGCAAATACTGGAAATCCATGGGTTGTCTGAGAAAGATATTAAAGGACAAAATCTATCTTTCGATGAGTCGGCGGAAGGAATCCAAGCAGGAAATATTGATGCAGCTTTCATTACGGCCGGAACACCAACTGGTGCAGTTGAGGCGCTGTCCGTACAAAATGATATTATTATCCTGCCTATTGCAGAGGACAAAATTCAAGCTTTGGTTAAAAAGTATCCATACTATGCTGAAGATTCAATTCCAAGTGGTACGTACAAAATCAAATCCGAGGTAAAAACAGTTGCTGTTAAAGCGATGTTAGTGGTTACAAAGGATCTGGATGAAGATTTAGTTTATGAAATGACAAAAGCTGTTTATGACAACACAGATCAAATCACACATGCAAAAGGCGAATTCATTACAGCAGAAACTGCACTTGAAGGGTTAGGGGATATGGAAGTTCATCCTGGCGCAGCAAAATACTTTAAAGAAAAAGGTGTTTCCAAGTAAGGCAATTTGGTCGGTAGCTCGCTTTTTGTGGCCTATCGGCTTCATTTTTTTCTGAATGGGATTTCTGATTTTGAAAGGGGTATCTATGAAATTCAAGAAATTCATGGCGTTTGGTATACCTCTGATCATCGCTTTTCTATTATTTTTTCCGTATAAACATGTCATTGCATTTTCCTACCAGGACCAAGGGGAATTAGTCGCGTACTTACCATTGAAAAGCGAAAAAAATTTCCAAATTAAGTATACACACTCCATCCACCTCACGGATGTTTTGGAATCATATCGTTTATCGGATAAGCAAATCGAACAAACCGAACTTGCTTATAATGATTTTGCAGTCGGTATGCCTTCCAATGCCGAGGGGGAGGAAGTATTCGAAGAGAAAGACGGGACCTACTTCATAAAAAATATGAAACGCAATTTTACCTATATAGATTTACGGGTAGGACAAGTCAGGGCTAACCATCGATTGGTATATGATGAAAAAACATATGCATTGGCAGACTTTATTAAACCAGGAACATGGGTCAGGATTTCATCGGAAAGCATTTCATTATGGGAACAGTTGAAGGGAGTGAAGATTAGTGGCCGATAAAGAAAAAACGAAATATTTAACCGAAGCAGAGCAACAGGAATTATTGGAAAAATATGATCCTGAAGCCGGGACTAGGAAATTAACTGGTGTCTTGGGCCACATTGCGTTTTTTGGACTTTTAGCTTTTTCGTTATTCCAATTATATACTGCTATTTTTGGTGTTTTTACAGCACAAATCCAACGGACGATACATTTAGGGTTTGCACTCTCCCTGATTTTTTTACTATTTCCTGCAAACCGTAAGAAGCGTCAAAAAGGAAAGTTTCAAATTGCCTGGTACGATGTCATTTTAGCGATCCTTAGTATCGGGGTGGGTGCCTATTGGCCATTATTTTTCGAGGATATCGTCATGAATGTCGGACGTTTGGGAGCTTTGGATTTTGCAGTTGGTTTAATGGCCATTCTGTTGGTTTTAGAGGCAACGAGGCGTGCAGTAGGGCTTCCGATAATGGTCATCGCAATTTTATTCGTTTTCTATGGGATTTTTGGACAGTATATGCCGGGCTTCCTCGCCCATCGCGGTTTAACTCTGGAACGTTTGGTACAAACGATGTTCTTCTCGACAGAGGGCATTTTGGGTACGCCGTTAGCGGTGTCATCGACATTCATCTTCCTATTTTTATTGTTCGGTTCCTTTCTTGTCCGAACGGGTGTCGGTCAATACTTCAATGATCTTTCAACGGCTATTGCCGGTAGAAGGATAGGGGGACCCGCAAAGGTTGCGATTTTTTCCAGTGCTCTGCAAGGAACGATCAGCGGGAGCTCTGTAGCTAATGTTGTCACTTCAGGTGCATTTACGATACCAATGATGAAAAATCTCGGATATAAGAAGGAATTCGCTGGGGCAGTGGAAGCAGCGGCTTCGACAGGCGGTCAATTAATGCCTCCGATAATGGGGGCAGCGGCATTTTTAATGGTCGAGTTCATCGGGAACGGGATAACGTATTGGGATATAGCAAAGGCGGCTGCGATTCCAGCTATCCTTTACTTTTCAGGAATTTGGATCATGACTCATTTTGAAGCGAAACGACTGGGATTGCGTGGATTAACGAAGGAAGAAATGCCAAGTAAAAAGGAAGTGTTCGGCAAATTTTATTTATTAATTCCGATCATCGCCATTATCATCTTGCTCATGCTGAATATCACGGTTACACATGCAGCCTTGTATTCCATCCTTATTTCGGTTCTCGTAGGATTCATAAACAAGGATGTCCGCATGAAATTCATCGATATCATTTATGCATTGGTGGATGGAGCTCGGACAGCACTTGCGGTTGCAGCAGCTACCGCAGCAGCCGGCATTATTGTAGGAATCGTTACGAAAACAGGGTTAGGGCTGAAGTTGGCTAATGGTTTAATCGATTTGTCTGGTGGATATTTGATTCCAACACTAATGCTAACGATGGTAGCAGCACTTATTTTGGGAATGGGTTCACCTACGACCGCCAATTATGTAATCACATCGACGATTGCAGCACCTGCAATAATTTTGCTTGGTGTTCCTGATTTATCAGCCCATTTATTCGTCTTCTATTTTGGCATTATAGCAGATATAACTCCTCCAGTTGCTTTAGCGGCATTTGCAGCGGCGGGTGTGGCAGGCGGTGAACCGATAAAAACGGGGATTGAGTCATCGAAACTTGCCATTGCTGCATTTATCATTCCATATATTTTTGTTCTCTCCCCACAAATGCTGATGATCGATACAACTTGGATGGAGGTTGTCTGGGTCGTTCTTACAGCAATGTCCGGCATGATTGCAATTGGTGCGGGTGTTATAGGTTACTGGATGAGGGGGATGCACTGGTTGGAAAGAGTCCTCGCCATAATCGTTGGTTTACTATTAATCTATCCTGAAACGATATCGGACATCGTTGGGGTATCGGCTTTTATCGTATTATTGGCTTTACAATATCTTTGGAAGAGTGACCATCACGACAGCTCCAAAATCTTGGGAAATAACCAAAGCATAGAGAAAAATTAGTCTACCGAATATCGATCCCGAAGTAAAGGGTAGAGCTGAACCATTTGGGGGGTGATTTTTTGAAGTGAAACATCATTGAGAACGCAACGCCCAATGGGAATGTGCAGACTGCTTTTATATCGAGACAACCAGCATATTCCTACTATAGACATCTGCTCGTATATCCACTTGCCTTATGATAAAATCCTAATCTGTTTTATTTTGAAAGGAGACTAATTCATGAAATTTTTAAAAAGTTTTATTTTAGTTACTTTCAGTTTCTTTTGTATGATCACACCAGCTTTTGCAAGTGTCCCTGGAGTGGATGAGTCAATGGGAAGGGGAGCAACAAAAGGAATCGTATCAGTTTCCCATCCGTTAGCAGCTGAAGCGGGTATAAAGATACTAAAACAAGGTGGAAATGCAGTCGATGCAGCAGCTGCCATTCAATTATCGTTAAATGTAGTTGAGCCAATGATGTCTGGAATCGGCGGCGGTGGTTTTATCATGATTTATAATAAAAAGGAAAATAAAATAACGATGATCGATAGTCGCGAAATGGCACCGCAAAATGTTACGCCTGAACTTTTTTTAGATGAAAAAGGAAAACCTATTCCTTTTAGTAAACGACACACATCCGGGAAAGCGGTTGCTGTTCCTGGAACCCTAAAAGGGATGGAAACGGCTCTTGAGAAATATGGAACATTGAAATTATCTCAAGTTATGGACCCGGCCATTAGACAAGCTGAAAAAGGGGTAAAGGTCAATTGGGCAACAGCTCAATATATCGGTGAAAATGTAAAAAAACTTGAAAATAACCAAGCGGCTGCAAAAGTTTTTGTACCAAATGGAAAACCATTGGAAGAGGGAGATACCCTCGTTCAGCCGAATCTGGCAAAGACTCTTAAGTTAATAAAAAAACAAGGTTCTAACGTTTTTTATAAAGGTGAAATCGGGGAAGCCCTTACGAAAGAAGTTCAAAAACGTGAAGGAACGATGACAACCGAGGATTTGGAAAACTATGTGGTGAAAGAGAGAGAGCCAATTAGATCGGAATATAGGGGATTTGAAGTGGTGGGGGCAGCTTCACCAAGTTCAGGCAGCTTGACTGTCCAACAAATCCTGGAGCTAATGGAAGGATTCGATGTACAAAAGATGGGGGCGAACTCCCCTGAGTATCTTCATTATCTAACTGAAGCCATGCATCTAGCATTTGCCGATCGCGCTGCCTATATGGCAGATGAAGATTTTTATGATGTACCAACAAAAGGACTATTGAATGAAGATTATATAAAAGAAAGAAGAAAACTAATTAATCCAAATAGATCAACAGCAGATGTCAAAGCAGGTGATCCATGGAAGTATGAGGGCAAAGAACCCACTTCAATGGAGAAGGTAAAAGAAGAGAAAACCCCAATCGGACAAACGACTCACTTTTCTGTAATGGATAAGTGGGGAAATATGGTTGCTTATACGACTACAATCGAGCAAGTGTTCGGATCAGGTATCATGGTACCTGATTATGGATTCATGCTTAATAATGAAATGACCGATTTTGATGCCACACCGGGTGGAGTTAACCAGGTGGAACCAAGAAAAAGACCGAGAAGCAGTATGTCCCCGACCTTCGTATTAAAAGATGGTAATCCCTTCATGGCCATTGGTTCACCAGGCGGGGCGACGATAATCGCATCGGTATCTGAAACGATTATGAATGTGCTTGATCATCAAATGCGTATTCAAGATGCGATATATGCTCCACGTATTTATTCTGCTGGTTATCCGACAGTTAGATGGGAACCGGGAATTGAACAAAATACAAGGTTAGAGTTAATGGCAAAAGGCCATGTTTATGAAGAAAAACCCCAACATATCGGAAATGTGCAAGCTGTTATTTTTGATTTTGAAAAGGGGAAAATGTATGGAGGAGCCGATAATACGAGAGAAGGAACGGTTCAAGGAGTGTATAATGTTTCCCATAAATCGAAACAGCCAAAAGAAATAAAAGAAGAAAAGAAAGGACCGTTTACCTTAAAAGTGAATGGAGCCGTTTATCCTTATACAGCTGAACAAATGAAACTGATAGATGAAAAACCCTATATCCAATCAGACAAATTGCTACTTGGTTTGGGTGTAATTGGATCAGGGGACTTAGAAACATTTAAACCAGATAAAAAATCGTATCTACCGGTGTTAAGAGTAGCGAAATCCCTAGGATATAAAGCAAAATGGAACGAAAAAGACAAAGAGGCACTATTGGAAAAAGATCCGGCGGATATTGAAGATCCAGACGATGATGGTAGTGTCACCAATTAATTTCTTTTCTTGAGGGAGCCAAGCCTGCTCCAAGAATAAAATCGAATTCTGTATGACTCAAAAAATGGAAAACTCCTGGATTCTCTATGAAAAGAGAATTCAGGGGTTATTTATAGTTCATGGCGTTTCTTTTATCAAATCTGATCATTTCAAAAGTGGATGGCCGCTTAAATTGGATTTTGTCTGTTCAATTGCCAATTTTGCTAAATTCTTTATCGTTACATCGTCCATCGGAGGATTGTGTAAACCAGCTCTTACATCCCTATAGTGCCTTTGTAGTGGATTATTTCGTTGAAGACTTTTTGCACCGACTATTCGCATGGCTTTATCGACAATTGTAATGGCTGCGTTTGTAACAATATGTTTTGCAGCCCCCAGCTCATTTGTGAAATGAATTCTTCGTGATTCATCATCATAAGCCTCGGCAACGCTATATAAGAAATGCCTGGCTTTCATTAATTCCAAATCAATTTCTCCTAGCAGTTGTTGGACATTAGCCAGTTGGCTGATAGGTGCATTTATACTGTTTGGAGAATAGTTATTGGCAAAGTGTATGGCGTAATCCCTTGCAGCTTGCGCAATGCCAAGGTAACAGGCTGGAATATGAAGGATCCACGCATTGAATCTGTTTCCACTTGGCATTTCAGGTAACTCAACAAGTTTTGAATCATCCACTTCAACATCTTTAAGAACCAAATCATGACTTCCTGTCCCCCTCATTGAAATTACGTCCCATGTTTCATCTATGTAGAGCCCATCCAAATCTTTATGCAGGAGAAAAAATCCAACCTTTTGCCTTTCCTCGATCCATGCTGAAACTAGGAAATAAGTTAAAACTGGGGACATGGTTGTATAGGTTTTACGTCCGGAAATAACCCAGTAATCTCCCTTTTTGACTGCCTTCGTTCCGGGGCGTCCCCCGCGAGTCGGACTGCCAGTTTGCGCTTCACTAACGGAACGGTTCACTAAAGCGCCATTTAGAACTTCCCCAGCAATAAAATCTAAGTTCGTTTTTGACCAACTTTCCTGTTCAAAAAGGTCTCCTATCACTCCAAGGTTCCAACCAATGGATAGCGCAGTCGCTGAATCAAAACTAGCCAATGTTTCTTGAAGGAGAATCATGTCATAAACTTTTAACCCTCCGCCACCATAGGATTTGGGAAGAGTTGAACTTGTATATCCCATACGAATTAAATCTTGAATATGTTCTTTCGGAAAAAAGGCCAATTCATCAATTTGAGCAGAATTATTTTTGAATTTTGATTCTACTTCATATAATTTTTTCAGCCAGGCTTTTTGACTCTCCGTCTTAATGAATAGGTTAATCACACGGTTCCCTCCTTCTATTACCTTCTGTTTTTGTTTTAATTCCTATTAATCTTATTGGTTTAAATAATAATTAAGGTGTGTTTAGTTGTCAAGGAAATTAAGGATTTGCAGATAAACTACAACTCTTTTAATAAAACAGGTGTGTGCAGTTGCTTGAAAATTTTAAATATACACATTGACTTTACAAAAGTATCCATCTATTATGTTTATAACCAAATGACTTACTTAACCTACCGAAATAGTTGGTATTGAGTAGAGAAGGTGATGTATGTATTTCATTTGAATTTCAGGAAATACAAATGCAAGTAAAAAAAACTTCGTAAAACGAAAGGGGATACACTATGAAAAATAAAAAAATTCGCCATGTTTTAACTATCGGTTTAGCGTTGGTAACCATATTAGCGGGGTGCGGATCAGGTACATCAACGAGTAATGAAGCCGATGCAAATTCAGGTAGCACTTCAGGTGTCCGAAAGGTAAAAGTAGCCTATGACCAAGCGTCAAAACCTATGTCTTGGCTGGATGAGAATGGAAATCCAACTGGATATGATGTGGAAGTTATGAAATTGGTTGATGAATTACTACCGGCATACGAATTCGAATATATTGGCACATCAAGCGATGACCTGTTAGTAGGCATTGAACAAGGTAAATATCAAGTGGGGGTTAAAAATGCTTTCTGGACAGAGGAAAGGACTGAGAAGTTCATCTTTCCTAAAGAATTCCTTGGATTAAGCAGTGCGGGCCTTGTTTTAAAGAAAGAAAATTCAAAGATCAAAAATCTCAAGGACTTTGCTTCAGCGGGCTTCTCCTTAGCACCAATCGCAGCAAACAACGCTCAATACACGATCGTTGATGAGTATAATCAGGCGAATCCGGACAATAAGGTGAAATTGAAAGCCGGAGATGCATTCACTGTAGATGTAATTCAATGGGTAAATGAAGGCCGTGTCGACGGTGGAATAGCGATCGAGGGAGCTTTTAAGAAGCAAGTGGCCGACGATGGCCCCTATCATAATTTAGTGGATGATCTAGTTTACAATGAATTTGCAGTCATTAAAACCTGGCCATTATTCAACAAAAAAGAACAAAAATTCGCAGATGCTTATGATGAAGCGATTAAAAAAATTAAAGACGAAAAGAAGACGAATGAGTTAAGCAAAAAGTTTTATGGCCGGGATTTATTCGAAGTTTTGGGAACTGTAGAGAGATAACGAAGCCCTTAGCAAAACAAGCATTAGAATGTCAATCAATGTTATGACTTGTCATTTGCTTAATATGGGTTTTCTTGGATAACTCTTGGTATTTTAAGAGATGGCAAGTTTCTAGGTACTGGCCTTCAAAAGAATGATTGGATTTGAAAATTCGAATCTTCAATGAAAGCAGATGGAGGTGAAACATGGAAAAATACTTTGATTTAGCTTACATAGTAGAGTCGGTACCAATGTTAGTTCCTTTTCTAAAAGTAACATTAATCGTTACGGGTCTATCGGTCTTGTTCGGGACAATCATAGGTTTCATCTTAGCAGTCATGAAACTTGGAAATAGTAAAATCGCCAGGAAAATTGCCTATGGATATACAACGGTACTGAGATGTACGCCCTCTATAGTTCTGCTTTTTTTGACTTATTATGGTATCCCTGCAATTGCAGGGAATTTTGGTATAAATCTTAATGATATTGATAAAGCAGTATTTGTAGTCATAACCTTTTCGCTTCAATTTGCGGCTGCAATGTCAGAAGTGATCAGAACATCGCTTGAATCTATTGATAGAGGGCAATTTGAAGCGGCAGTAAGCGTTGGATTAAGCAATACGCAAGCTTACCGGAGAATTATTTTACCCCAGGCTTTCGTAGTCGCATTACCAAACTTCGGTAACAGCTTACTTGAATTAATGAAAGAAGGGTCTTTAGCATATACAATCGGCTTGATAGATATCATGGGGAAGGCAGAGCTTATAATCGCCGGGAACTATAACACACATGCATTAGAAATTTATCTTGCATTGGCGGTTATTTACTGGACATTGTCGATTGCCATTGAACAACTGTTCTTAAAATTGGAAAAGGCATTCAGTAAAGGAAAACAAGTGATAACAACTGCATAGAGGGGTGACAGAATGTCAGAAGGTCTGGATTATAGGTTTTTAGTGGAAACCTTTTTTGTAGCGTTATCGGGGGTGCCGACCGCATTATTCATTACAATTGTTGCTTTGATTATTGCCTTGCCATTAGGGTTTTTACTTGCTTTATCAAGAATAAATCAAATCCCGGTATTGAATCGCTTAGCACAGATATACGTTTCATTTGTCAGAGGAACGCCCGTCATTATCCAAATTTTCATTATATATAGCAGTGTGCCATTAATGCTGACTTCGATATTTGAAATGTATGCTGTCGAAATGAATGTATACGATGTAAATCCGATATGGTACGCATTCATTGTTTTCTCGTTGAATACGACAGCTATTCTCACAGAGGTGTTTCGTTCAGCAATCAGCACAGTGAGCAAGGGGCAGCTTGAAGCTTCGTATGCTGTCGGATTAACAACTGTGCAAGCATTTAGAAGAATTATCATTCCACAGACATTGGTAGTGGCATTACCGAATATATGTACAGCAACAGTCAATCTGATTAAAGCGACATCATTAGGCTATGCTTTGTCATTGCAGGAAATCACTTTAAAAGCCAAGGTAGCTGCCAATGTTGGCTACAATTATGTTGAAGCATATATTGATATCTTTCTTGTTTACCTAATTTTATGTAGTTTGGTGGAATACTTGTTTAAAAGGTATGAAAAACGAGTAAGCAGGTTTAAAGCCGTGAGTATCTGAAATGAGGAGGTGTGGCCGAAATGCTAGAGATTAAAAATATTCATAAATCATTCGGTGAGAATGAGATTTTAAAAGGTGTGGATTTAAATATAGACAAGGGAGATGTGGTGGTAATTCTGGGTCCAAGTGGTTCAGGTAAGACAACTTTACTTCGATGCATTAACTTTCTTGAAAAAGCAGATCAAGGACATGCCGTTTTTGGAGATATTGATGTAAGTCTTAAAACGGCATCTAAAAAAGTGATTCATGGAATAAGGCAAAAGATAGCCTTTGTTTTTCAAAATTATAATCTTTTCACTAATAAAACCGCATTGGAAAATGTAACGGAAGGACTGGTTATTGGAAGGAAGATTGCGAAAGCAGAAGCATATGAGATTGGTAAAAAAGCATTGGATAAAGTAGGCTTGTCAGAAAAATATGATGCTTACCCTAGTGAACTCTCAGGCGGGCAGCAGCAAAGGGTGGGCATTGCGAGAGCGGTTGCTTTAAACCCTGACATTATTTTATTTGACGAACCAACTTCGGCATTGGACCCGGAATTGGTCGGTGAAGTACTGACGGTGATGAAGCAAATTGCCAAAGAAGGAACTACGATGTTAGTCGTCACGCATGAAATGTCTTTTGCAAAGGATGTTGCAAACAGAGTGATTTTTATGGATGCAGGTGTCATAGTGGAAGAGGGATCGCCTAAAGAAATTTTTGTGAATCCAAAAGAAGAAAGAACGAAGAGGTTCTTAAAAAGAGTTTTGCCGGAGGATTATATTTTTTATATTTAGGTTATGTTCACTTTCTCTTTTGATATGTGATTGAAACAAACGAATGAAAATAACGTTTGTTCGAGGGATTCGGAATGTCGTTAAGTGAATTGATAGTAAAAATTCAAAAATTGAATTAAGCAAAAGCAAAAATACACGGTTGAAAGAATTCTTTATCCATTTACTTGCATCATCATTTTCTGCAAGTGAACAAGCATTTCAACAAGTGATCGAACGCAAAAATAAAGATGGCAAAACTTGTGTAGATTGTGACTCTTTAAACATATACCTCTGCAGTTCATTAACAAGCAGAATAGAATAATGAAAGAAATATACTTTTGGGGAAATTGAAAACTGTAAAGGAGAATAAAAACTTGCGTAATCAACCATGGAGTAAAGTAAAGAAAAAGTTAGAGAGTTTTATCTGTGACTCTCTAAAAAATAGAGTTCAGTTTACTGTTACGAATTATCGAAAGGCTCACGACCGATTAGGACGAGCTTTTATTACTGTTGATAAAAAGGAAATCCTAAATATGTGTACGATAACATCTGATAGAGAAATGTTCAGAAAAGAAAATGAAATAAGAAATGCCAAAAGTATTGAATACGATGTCTATAATGGAAATCAGAACTATGAGATAGGGATACAAGCACATGAAATGATTAAAGCAGAGGGGATTTTTGCACAGTATGACTTTTTTAATGCGGTTGAAGAATATTTTAATTTACCAATAGAAATTTCCTTAAAATCAGATGATATGATTATAAAGATTCTTTCTCTGATAGATAGAAGAGTTGGGATGCGTACGTTACAAGGACTTAAAAAATCCATCCTAAATGAAAAGGAAATTATTCAATATTTTTTTATAACTTGCGATGTGAAGCAGAGGGAATAAGAACTTCCTAAAAAGCGCTATGCTATAATTGAACAAGTATTTTACTTGGCGTGGAAGTGTGAGCGTTAGGACGTTATTTATTAGTGAGGAAAAACAATACGGATGGATAGTGAAAACACATGAACCTCCTGCAAATATGAGTGGGAAACCTAGCTCATTGGCAGGAAGTCTAAAGTATTTTCTTTGTATAAAGTGAATCACAATGAGCAATGGTGTCTTTTCCTTTAAATTAGAGAATCAGCATTTAGGCATCGTTCCTAACATCCCACTTAAAAAAGCTATGTATTTCCTCTACTAACTTACATACTGCAGGAGACAGATATCGATCTTTCAAATAGGCCAGGTAAACAGTCCTTTCCAAAGAATTCGAATCTATTGCACGAATTGCAGTATTGCATGTTGCAGCGGATTTTATATAGGTTTCCGGTAAAATTGTAACCCCAAGTCCTTCTTCCACCAAACTGCAAGCTGCTTCAAGCCTTTCTATTTCGTATAAGATATTGGGAATTGCATTTTCATCCTTAAATGCTTTTAAGATATCATCTCTTGTTTGAAATCCAGTTGTACTGATGATCAATTCTTTCTTTGCAAGGTCTTGGAAAGTGATGGACTCTTTTTTGTTTAACTCATCATCTTTATGGATCAAAAGCATGAATTTTTCATTATATAGGGGGGTGGACACGATTTCCTCGTTGTTAATGGGCTGGTTCGTGATGGTGAAATGAACATTATACCGATTTAACGAATCGATAACTTTCTCTTCCCCTAATATTTCCCTGACTTTTATATGAATATTAGGATAATTGACTTTAAAGTTCCTGATTAACTTCGGGAACCAAAATTTGAATGATTCAATGGAACCTATTGATACTGTTCCACTTCCAACATCCTTCATTTCCTCAAGTTCCACTTGCATATTATTGAATTTTCTTAACAGGTCAACAGATCTCGTATAAAAAATCTCCCCTGCTTCCGTAAGCTCTAGCCCCCTTGTATTACGTTCCAAAAGCTGCAAACTAATTTCTTTTTCCAATTTCATGATGGCATTGCTTAAGGAAGGTTGAGATATATGTAGTATTTTAGCAGCTTGGGAGTAATTCTTTTCTTGGACAATGGTAGTGAAATAACGAAGTTGGCGCAAATCCATATATTCTCCTTTCTATAGCTTTAAACTATAGATATATTAAAATTTAGTATTGGTAATTATATATTATCTCATTTATAATTTTTAAAAAAGATATTTCGGAATTTTTAAAATAAAGGAGAAAATTATGTATATTAAACCGAATTTGGATTATTGGAATGGAAGGGTTGATTCCCATACTGACATGGACAGCTTCAGATACCACCAACGAGTACGTTTGGCACCGATTTCGGAATTACCCATCTCTTCCGAAGCATCCAGAACCTTTGGAATGATTGGCTTCAAATGTGATGAAGGAGTCAAAAGGAATAAAGGCAGGATTGGTGCTGCAGAGGGTCCTGATCACATTAGGAAGTCCTTGGCAAAATTACCATGTCATTTATCTTCCCAAACAGAGTTGTTGGATGCTGGAAATGTAACGTGTGAAGGTCCAGAGATGGAGGCTGCCCAAACTCAACTGGGATCAGCTGTTGCCAAAATATTGGAGAGTAAAGCGATTCCTATCATACTTGGCGGAGGACATGAAACCTTTTATGGCCATTATCTTGGGATTAGAAAATACATTGGACCAAAGGCTAGGTTAGGAATCATTAATATTGATGCTCACTTTGATATGAGGCCTTATGAAAAAGAAAGTTCATCAGGAACGATGTTTAAGCAGATTTTGGACGAGGATCAAAGTTGTGGATATTTATGTGTCGGAATTCAGAAACAGGGAAATACGAAGGCCCTGTTTGAAACTGCTGAGAGGAATAAGGTCGATTACATATTGGAAGAAGATTTGTCATTGAACGAAATGGATGAAACCAAGCAGCGGATAAATGAATTCGTTAAGAAAAATGACTTCATTATTCTTACATTATGTACGGACGTTATTGATTCAGCCTACGCACCTGGGGTAAGTGCCCCCTCTCCGTTTGGACTTAATCCGAAATTGGTCCGTGCGATTATTAGGCATGTCGTATCAAATGAAAAGATCCTCTCCTTTGATATCTCGGAAGTGAATCCTTCGTTGGACGAAAATAATAAAACGGTTACTTTGGCAGCACATTTAATAAATGAGGTTTTGCTGAATTTTAAATAATATATGGACATGGATTATGGGTAACTCCCACGCAATAACAAGAGGTATTCCTCATCGACCTTTTTGCTATCCCCATTATCATCATCAGTAAAAATTTGTTGAAGTGAAAAACCTTTTGACCAGACTGTCTGTGATCATTCATGGACAGTCTTTTTTATGTATATGTAAATAGCGGTGAACTCCTATATAGACTCAGCATTAGTGGATTAACTACGACTCTACTAAAGGTCAATAATGATACTTGAGGGTTTTTGGTTTATAATAACAACCATCTAACCTAATGAGGGGGATCCTATGAATGAATATAATGTAACGGTCAGGAATGGCAGTACCTTAATTTTGTCAGAAATCATTAAAGCTGAAGATGAGAGAGAAGTCCTGGGCACACTTTTGATTTCCAGCGAATTATTTAATCAATCATTTACTGACATCAGGATTTTAGAACGCTGATTTGTACCTGCCCGTCCCATTTGTTACACTGTAATAAATCCTAAAACGGTAGGCGATATTATGTGCGGACGTTTCACGCTTTTCACGGACATTGAAGAAATAAAAGAACGGTTTAATATTCAAGGACCTTTTGATGAAGAATACCAATTCAGCTACAATATTGCACCTTCCCACTCCGTGCTATCCGTCATTAATGACGGGGCAAGGAATCGACTTGGATATCTTCGGTGGGGACTCATTCCTTTCTGGGCAAAAGATGAAAAACTGGGCTACAAAATGATCAATGCCAGAGCGGAAACCATTGCTGAGAAGGCAAGCTTCAAGAATGCGTATAAGAAGAAACGATGCTTGATAATCGCTGATTCATTTTATGAGTGGAAGAAGGAACCCGGGCGAAAAATACCCATGCGAATAAAGCTTAAAAATCATGCGCCATTTGGAATGGCCGGTCTCTGGGAATCCTGGAAATCTCCAGAAGGAATCAACATCTATTCGTGCTCAGTTATAACAACCGTTCCTAATGAGCTAATGACCAGCATTCATGACCGCATGCCTGTCATCCTTAAACCTGAAGATGAAAAAGATTGGTTGAATCCATCCATTAATGATCCTGCCTTTCTGCAGCAGTATTTAAAACCATTCGATTCTGAACAAATGGAAGCATTTGAGGTATCGACTGATGTGAATTCAACTAAAAATAATTCACCAAACCTAATACAACAAATTTGCTAAGAGGTCCTTAGACCTCTTTTTATTTTAGTTCCGTCCCGACAAATGACATTATTCGAGATTTCATCCAAATATCACAATTAACCCAAAAACCTTATTTACTGTACATGTAAAAGTCCGTTTATAATATTAAGGTCCACACTTGAAATACTTTTAAACTAAACCTTGCGAAAATACATAAAATGCTGTACTCTTATATTTGCTTTTCAAAAAGGGCTTTCGATGTCACTTTCCGAGAGTGGACAGAGGTAAACTTGGAGTGGTTATAGCAAGTTACCAGCCTGCTTCTTTTCTCTTGGACACCGGTGCATTTGATAATATCATTATATAATTTAAATCTTCTTATCAAGAGAGACGGAGGGACTGGCCCGAAGATGTCTCGGCAGCAGACTTTAATAGGAGTGCTGTGCCAAATCCAGCAGGCTGATTTTTGCCTGAAAGATAAGGAGGGCGTTTTTTATAAACTAAAAGACCTCTTCTTGTTGTGTTTAATGGAAGAGGTCTTTTTTATGCTGAAAGTATTTTTAGCTATAGCTTCCATGAAGGTGTTATTTACGAAAAATGTTAGAAGAATAAGTGCTGTGACACATGTCATGGGAAAAATAAAAAGAGGTGTTCATCATGAGTGCAAACAATAAAGGGAATCCGTGGGCATTGATCCCATTTGTCGTTTTTTTAATTTTATTTATAGGGTCCGGAATCATTACTAAAGATTTTTATTCTTTTCCGGTGATTGTAGCGATTTCAATTGCATCGGCAGCTGCATTGGCAATGAATCGGAAAGAGACACTCAATCATAAGGTTGATATCTTCTGTAAAGGTGCCGGGGACGCCAATATTATGTTAATGGTTATCATTTTCCTTTTGGCAGGCGCTTTTGCCGAAGTTGCAAATGGCATGGGGGCAGTTGAATCTACGGTGAATCTTGCCTTAGCGGTTTTTCCGCAAAATCTATTAATGGTAGGGATTTTCATCATCGCTTGCTTTATCTCTCTATCCATGGGGACGAGCATGGGAACGATTGTAGCACTAGCACCTATTGGGGTGGGAATTAGTGAGCAAACCGATATTTCGCTTGCTTTTTCAATGGCGGCCGTTATTGGTGGTGCGATGTTTGGGGATAACCTTTCCTTCATTTCAGATACGACAATCGCTGCAGTTCGTACGCAGGGAACGAAAATGAAGGATAAGTTCAAAGTGAATTTTTTCATTGTTTTACCTGCGGCCATCATCACATGTGTCATCCTTGGAGTTTTAACAATGGGTGAACAAGCTGCCATCGCTCAACATTCTTATAATTGGGTGAAGATCCTTCCATATCTTTGTGTATTGATCACTGCATTGGCAGGTGTAAATGTGTTCCTGGTCCTATCCATCGGAATCGTATTTGCCGGAATTATCGGCTTGGCGGATGGAAGTTATCAACCGTTGGGTGTCATTCAAAAAATCGGAGAAGGGATGGCGGGAATGTATGAAATCTCTTTCCTGGCCATTTTAATCGCAGGCATGGTAGCTGTAATCAAGCATAATGGAGGTATCGATTATCTTCTCCACCTCGTGACCCGAAACAGCAAAACTAAAAAAGGGGCTGAATTCAGCATTGCCGGGCTTGTTGGTTTGACGAATCTTTCCACGGCAAATAACACGATATCAATTATCATTGCCGGGCCACTTGCCAAAAATATTGCTGAAAAGTATGGGATTGATCTGCGTAAATCGGCGAGCTTGCTTGATGTTTTTGCATGCTGCATTCAGGGGTTAATTCCATATGGGGCACAACTGCTTGTTGCAGCTGGGGTAGCACATATTTCTCCGATAAGCATCTTGCCGTATTCATATTACCCAATACTAATTGGCCTTTGTGGAGTCATAGCCATCTTGATTGGTTATCCGCGATTTCAGCCGGTAGATAATGAAACGAAGAAACGTACTTCTTAATAATGAGAATAAGCATGAAAATAAACCTTGAATCATTAGATTCAGGGTTTTACTTTGTAAGGTGTATGGAAACATTGGTAAAAAATAATTAAAAAGAGCGATGTCACCTCGCTCTTCCATCAGTTTAAGTGTTATCAATGTTTAAGAATTCCGATTCATATTGATTAACCCAACGCATAATGGTTGTGTGAGCTAGTCGTTATGAATAGAGGACAACACCAACTAAACCAGAAAGAATAATGACATAGGCTGGGTGCCAGCGTAATTTCAATAGGGCAAATAACGATAATCCAAAAACGAGTAATAAGCTTATCGTATGCCAAGAAAAGTTCAGGGCTATCAAATGATTGGAAAGTGCAAAGCTGATAGCTGCAAAGAGGATTAAACTAGTGACAACGGGTCTTAATCCATAAAACATCGATTGAATAACTGGATAATGATTCAATTTGCTGAAGAAGGTGGCTATAACGGTTACGAGTATAATGGCTGGAAGCAAGATTCCGAGAACGGATGATATGGCTCCTGCTAATCCAGCAGTCGAATAGCCTACGAGAATGGCACTATTGGTGGTGATAGGCCCGGGAGACATGCCGGAAATAGCGATTACATCGGTAAATTGTTGCGTCGTCATCCACCCATGCTGTAAGACTTCCGATTCTATTACCGGAATCATGGCGTATCCGCCTCCAAACGATACAAAGCCGATAATAAAGAAGGTGCTAAACAACTCCCACAATTCCATTATTATACATCACACACTTTCTTGAAAATTAGTTAGACCGTTTATTCCTATAACCTTCAGAAAAATAACTGTGATCTTTCATGGAACCTATATGCCAGCACCCATGAAGTATTCGAAATCGTTTTCTTCTATTTTCTTTTCTTTTCGGTCCATCTTGACATCGAAACCTAATTTCCTCTTAATAGAGATGGTCACAATACCTGTTATAGCCCCTGCTAATATAACCAAAACAGGGTGAACGAAGAAAAGGACTGGGATTCCAACTATCAAAATACAGAAAGTTGATTTGTCAACAATAGCCGTTTTTCCTATCTTGATAGCCGCATAAGCGATGATGGCCACTATCGAAGCTCTAATCGATATGAATGCGGATTCTATCTTCGGATTATCGTGAATGAAAAAATACATAATGCCGAGGATTAGAACAATTAAACATGTAGGTAATGAAACACCGATCATGGCTGCCATTGCGCCCTTCATTCCGGCAATTCGATGGCCGATAAAGGTGGCGGAGTTAATGGCGACAGCTCCCGGTACGGATTGAGATAAAGCAAAAACATCCGTAACTTCTTCGTTTGTCAGCCATTTTCTTTTCTCCACTACTTCTTTTTCGATTAAGGGGATCATCGCAAACCCGCCTCCGAATGTCACAGGTGCCATTTTAAAAAAGGTCCAAAATAATTGGAACAGTGTTTTCCATTGTCCTTTCATTGACATCCTCACTTCCTTTGCTGCTCTGTTTAATTCTTATCATTAACATATCAAAGAAAAAGGACTAGGTAAATTGCAACAAAATCATCGGGTATAACAAAACGTTATACCCAGAAGCTTTATCCGTTTTATATAGAATTTCATTAATGCCCACCTAATCAGGGGAAATAGCGTTGTTTTCTTATTTCACCATTTAGCTATATGATGCTATCATTTTATTAAACCATTAAAAGACAAGGAGGTCGGTTTCTTGAAAATAGAAAATCTAAGAATGTTTTGTTTAGTGGTGGATGAAGGAAGTATAAGCCAGGCAGCGAGGTTAAGCTTCTTATCTCAACCCGCGGCAACAAGACAGATTCATCAATTGGAAAATTTTTATAACACTTTGTTATTTGACCGAGAGGAAGGGAGGCTGAGAGTGACGGAAGCAGGAAAGTTGTTATACCCTTTTGCAAAAGCTATTGTAAATGACTTTAACCATTCAAAAGTAGTGATTCAGCAATCAACGGGCGAGTACAATGCTAACCTCATAGTAGGTGCATCCTTGACAATCGGCGAGTATTTGTTGCCGAGCTTGCTCGGGAAATTCAAAAAACAACAGCCTGAAATAAAAGTGACATTAACGATAAAAAATACCCCCCGGGTTCTAGAGGATTTATCAAACGATGTCATTGATTTGGCCTTGGTGGAAGGACTTGTGGAAAACACCGATTTTATTGTAGACAAGTTCGCCGAAGACGAATTGATATTGGTTTGTCCATTTGACCACCCATGGAAAGACAGAAAAGAAATCCAGCTAGAGGAATTGGGAAATGAAAGGATGATATGGCGTGAATCCATATCAGGGACACGACTTATCGTAGAAAACATGTTAAGGGAGCATGGGGTTTTAGAAAAAATAGAAAGCTACATGGAGATTGGTAGTACTCAAGCGATAAAAAGTGCGGTTGAGGCTGGACTTGGAATCAGCATTTTGCCAAGGTTGACCGTTGCCAGGGAATTGGAACAAGGTTTTTTGCGGGAAGTGGGTATTTCCAGAATAGATATAACAAGAAATCTGTGGCTGGTCAGGAAAAACAAGCGTTTTAATAAAATAGGGGTGTCTAATTTTGTGGATTTTCTTCGATAGTGAGTGAATTACGTCACCTCTCATCGTTTGGTTACATTTAAAGTGAAATTTTTGGCAGGTGACAAAGTGTTCAAATAATTTTTGAAAAAAGTTTATTGGCAGCGTTTTCATGGTTTTGGTTACGATGTGGCTGGGACTATGGAGGTCAGGTTACGTTACTAGAATCGCAGAGATGAAATTGGGATATAGCGTATTGAAAACAGGCATGGTCTTGGCTTCCATCACGATTTTCATGCCCCTACCTGGATAACCATCGCTCAAAGCATGGCAAAAGGCTGTGCCTATACTTTTTTAATGACTAGCCTTAAGGTTTTAATGTAGTTACTTCCTGGCCGATCAGGATTAATGACGAGCCAAAGCGCATCGTTTATGAATATAGCAGGGAGGCCTTTTATCACTGGTGTGCTTGACAATCGCATACGAAAACGTATCACTTGGTTTTGTGTATTCCTTCTTTATTGCCGCAGGCTTTCTTCTAATTTTTAGAATTGAGTTCTCAATCTTCGTTAAACCAGCTTAAAGGTTCGAATTAGTAGATGCAAAAGCAAAGACTTCTACAATATAAAAAGTTAGAGGTTTTTACATTGGATAAAGGTTCTTCTCAATAGAGAGGGGCATTTTTGCATTTGGATATACAGCTTACGCACCTTTATATGAAATGTATAACAAAATGGGGCATTACATATTTTCTATAGAAAAAACTATCTCATAATGTCTTTATGTTCAAAATATACCGGAAATTAAGTATGCATGAATGCTTTTTAGCTTCCGAGCCATAGCTAAAAAACGAATTGTATTAATGGATACAAGTGGATTTTATATAAATAAAATTGAAGTTACCATGAAAAATAGTAAATTTACTTAATGACAAATCAATTATAAAATAAAGTTACATTATTCTAAATATTTAAAAAATAGAAAGACTACCGTTTCAATATAAAGAAGAAATTACAACTTTGATATCTAAAAACTCAAATGGGAAAGGGGTATGGAATGTCCAATAAATCTTTTATTAAAGGAATTGTTTCCGTTCCATTTGTTTTTGTTTTACTAGTAGGACCTTCTGTTACAAATGCTGCGCCCGATATGCCAATGCCGGCAACACATTCAACAATTTCAGCAAATAAGGCTGTTTATAAACAGTTGGATTTTACAGATAAGGAAGATTTCGAAAATGCACATAAGAGATTTATTGCACCTTTAAATATGAATCCAATTAAAAATTCAAAAGGTAACGTAGTATGGGATAGCAATCGATATTCATTCATCAAAGAAGATCAGCCGGCAAGTTATACTGTAAACCCTAGCTTGTGGAGACAGGCTCAATTACAAAATATAACGGGCTTATTTAAAGTTGTAGATGGAGTTTATCAAGTTCGGGGACAGGATCTATCAGTGCTTACCATAGTTGAAGGAAGAACAGGATTAATCGTTTTGGATACACTTTCTACAATTGAAACAGCCAATGCAGCCATGGAACTGTATTTTGAACATCGACCCAAAAAACCAGTAAGTGCAATAGTTATTAGTCATAGTCACGCGGATCACTTTGGTGGTATAAAAGGCATTGCTCAATACGCTGAAAATCCAGCAAAGGTGCCCATTATTGTCCCAGAAGGATTTAACGAAGAAGCGCTAAGTGAGAACATTCTTTTAGGTAATATAATGTCTCGGCGTGCAGGGTATATGTTCGGAAATCTTTTACCTGCAAATGAAAAAGGATTTGTAACTTCTGGTATTGGCCCGGGATTAAGTAACGGAACTTTTAGCTATTTACCTCCAACGATTGAAGTAAAGGATGATATTCAAACGGTGGAAATAGACGGAATAACATTTAAATTTTTATTGACGCCGGATTCAGAAGCTCCATCTGAGATGCATTACTATATCAATGATTACAAAACTTTAGTGGTAGCCGAAAACACCGGACACACGTTACATAATATTTATACATTAAGGGGAGCTAAAACCAGAGATACCTTAAAATGGGTAAAGGCACTTGATGAAACAGTAGATCTGTTTGGAAATGAAGATATAGATGCTATGGTTACCGCCCATACATGGCCTATATGGGGGAAAGACCGTGTTCTGGAACAGTTGGAAAGTCAACGTGATTTGTACAAATATATTCATGACCAAACCATACGATTAGCTAATTTAGGTCTCACACCAGATGAAATCGCGGAAAAGTTAAAGCTTCCTGAAAAGTTGGATAAAGTCTGGGCCAATCGGGGGTATTACGGAACATTGAAACACAACGTAAAAGCGGTGTACAATTTTTATTTAGGATATTTCAACGGTAATCCATCCGACTTGGATCCATTACCACAAGAGGAATCGGGAGCTAAATATATAGAATATATGGGTGGGGAAAAGAAGGTCATCAAGCGGGCAAAACTTGATTATAAAAAAGGGGAATATCGCTGGGTTGCTCAAGTCTTAAAGCATGTAGTCATGGCCAATCCCAAAAATACAGAAGCAAAAAATTTACTGGCTAAAGCTTATGAGCAATTAGGATACTCAGCTGAATCTTCTGTGTGGCGTAATTTCTATCTTACCGGCGCAGATGAGTTAAGGAATGGTGTGGCAGACTCGAAGGGAAGTGGCGGAATGATGAATCTTGATACGCTGCTCAATATGCCAATGGATGATTTCCTGAAATTCTTATCCATTAAATTAAACGGAACAAAAGCGGAAAATAAAAATATGACATTCAATATGAAATTTACAGATTCGAAAACTAATTACATGATTGATTTGGATAATTCTGTGTTAAATTTCAAAAAAGGGAAAATGGCGTCCACTCCTGATGCAACATTAACATTAGATAGAATAACCTTCTATCAGATTGCTCTAGGACGTGAAGATTTATCCAAAATGGAGGCGGCCGGGAAAGTTTCCATTTCTGGTAATAAAGAAAAATTCGAAGATTTCTTGTCTTTGCTGGATCAATTTCAACCAAAGATTAATATCGTTACTCCGTGATAATCAATCGCTTTATATTCTGTAAGCAGGATGGATCGGTGACCAATATCTGTACCCACGAGTCTAATATATAGTCTAGTGGGTTTGAATGTATCAATTAATCCTGTAGGCATCCATTTTCGTTTTAATAAATTCATTCATTGTTTTTTAATGAATGAAACGCTCCTAAAAGTCACAGAACAATAATCAATAACCATAAAAAGAAAAATTTCAAGTCTTGTAATTTGAAAGGGATTGTAAGCGCTTCCTTCAAGGGAGGGAGTTTTGTGAAAATATAAAAGATGGAGTGATGGGTAATGCAGCTGTATGCAAGTAAGAAACGAAAATTAATGATTAGCGGCCTTTTATTTGTTGGAATGATTTTAAGCTTTTTTGATCGTGTTGCCATAAATGTCGGTATTATTCCAATTGCAGATGAGTTTCATCTCAATACGTCCCAGACAGGTTTTTTAATCAGTATATTTTTTGTTAGTTACTCTCTCATGCAACCGCTTGGTGGATGGATGACCGATAAGTACGGAGCCAGAGTCATGGTTACTGTTTCTTTATTCAGTTGGTCTTTGTTCACGGTAATGTCGGGGTTTGCTTGGTCATTTATGTCTTTATTATTCATCCGTTTTCTGTTCGGGTTAGGTGAAGGGCCTTTCTATCCTGCCAGTATGTCCACTATAAGAGATAACTTCCCGGAAGAAGAACGGGGCCGGGCAAATTCGTTTTTCTTGTCTGCCCAGAATATTGGCGGGATATTAGGTACTGCACTTGCCGCTTCCATGGTGGTGGCTTTCGGTTGGAGGGGCTTGTTTACCATTGCCGGAATTCTAGGGATATTAATTTCTTTCGGAATTTGGTTCATTCTAAAGCCTCAAGAAACTCAAGCGGTTAAAAAAGATAAACCGAAACAAAAAAAGGTTGCTCTGAAACTTTTATTTAAAATTGAAAACATTTGGAAACTCATAACTTTCAAGTTTATATCAAATATTATCAACTATGGTCTGATCACTTGGATGCCTATATATTTGGTTAAGGAAAAAGGGGTTGATTTAATAGCAGCCGGGGGTTTATTGGCAATCCCTTATATTTTTGGTTTCTTGATGTTTAATGTAAGCGGTTGGCTTCTGGATAAGCATATGGCTAACCGGGAGAAGTATCTTGCCGCTGCAGGTGCTTTATTATCGGCAATTTTTCTCTTTTTAATGTCTAACGCCACGTCTATAGCACTTATCATCACTTATCTCACTCTCAACTCCGTAGCGCTGTCCTTCTTTGGAACCGTTCTATACACGATCATCATAAAATACTCACCAAAGGAACTTACGGGCTCTGCATCCGGACTCGTAACTTTTGCCGGTCAAATTGCAGGTGCGGTTTCTCCTTTAGCCCTCGGTTTGATTATCAGTTTGTTTAATGACTCCTATAATGCAGCTTTCCTGTTTTTGGTGATAACGGCGCTATTGGGAACGGTTGTTGCCGTATCTATTAAAAATAATCGGGCACAGCCAGCTAAAGAATACGAAAAAACAACTACCATAGTTTAAAACTAGGAATGGAGTCCTGCTTTGGTGCAGACATTGTGATGGGTTCTGATTCTCCTTCTCTATAATTGAAAGGGCTTTCTGTTAGAGGTATTATATTTGTAATAGGATAGAAGGAGAATGAACCATGAATATTGAACAATTGGAATATATCATTAAGGTAGCCGAGGTTAACTCGATTTCCACGGCTTCAGAAAGCCTACATATCTCTCAATCTGGAATCAGCATGGCCATTACGAGTTTGGAGAAGGAATTAGGTATAAAAATCTTCAAGAGGTCACGATTAGGAACCATACCTACAGAAGATGGAAAGGAAATCATCCAGAAAGCTCTTGAAGTATTAAGCAAATTGGAAGAAATAAGAGACAGTGCCCAAATACATTCAGATACGATGGAAAAAGAGTTACGCCTATCATCTACACAAGGTTTATTTCTTACGGTTTTACCTAAATCATTAGCGTTATTTAAGAAGAAGTATCCCGAGGTGAAAATTATGATTGAAGAGAAAGGGGGACAAGAGATAACCGAAGATATACTGAATGATAAGATAGACATCGGACTATTAAATATTCCAAGGGTTAAACCGAAAGAAAATGAGTTGGAATTTCAGCCCCTAATGGAAGCAAAAGTGATTGTGTCGGTCAGTAAGAATTCCCCTCTAGTGAACCGGAAAAGCATAACCCCACAAGAGCTGCTGGACCAAGATTTAGTCGTCTACAATGGACCAAGAATGAAGACATTTATTAAAGAATTTTTTACTCTTTACGGTGAGATGAATATTTTGTTTTTCACAAATAATACAGAGATTATCAAAAAAACGGTCGCTGAAGGATTAGCCATTTCCTTTTCTTATGATATTGGAATTAACAGCGATCCCTATTTCCTAAGCGGGGAACTTGTGGCTATTCCTTTGCAAGATCTGGAAAATAATTCAATGGAATTCGGTTACGTTCGCTCTAAGAAGCAACATTTTTCAAAAGCTGCCAGAGAGTTTATTAAATGTCTCGAATTCTACACTACTCTTAAATATTAGTTTCCTATGATTATAGGGAAACTAATATTTTTTTGCATTTACATCAATATTTCTTATGTTTGTATCATATTTCTTTATTTTACTTAAATATAATTTACATTTAAAATTAATTTTATAACATTTTGAATATTAAATTAAATGTGAAATTCAAAGGTGAAAGGAGAAAATTATGGTAACTATGAAGGAAGAGAAATTAGAGGTGCTTCAAACAAAGTTACAGGATTTTATTCAAAATGAATTGCTTCCCTACGAACAGGAGCATGAATTAAACGCTGAAGAGGATATCCCGATGGAAGCCATACAATGGGTAAGAAAACGCTCTAGGGAATTGGGCTTTTACGGGATTAACCTCCCTGAAAAATATGGGGGACAAGATGTTAGCTTAAAAGGGCTATGCATGTTTAAGGAAGAATTGGCCCGTTCCGGAGCGGTTTTATGGGGGCAGGTTATAGGGGAGGTTGGCGGGCCGCTAAGAATTGGTCAGATGTTGGAAAGTTTTACACAGGAGCAAATAGTAAAATATGTGATGCCCGTGGTGACGGGAGAGGCTAGCTGCTGCTTTGCCCTTACAGAACCAAATGCTGGATCAGATGCTTTTGCTATCGAAACAACAGCCGTTAAAGACGGGAATGATTATATATTAAATGGTAAAAAACATTTTATCAGTGCGGCCCCCTATGCTGATTTCGCCATTGTCATAGCGAAAGAAACTCAGAAAGGAGAAAAAGAAGATAGAATCACTGCTTTCCTGGTAGATAAAAAAACACCCCATCATTCGGGGTTTGAACTAGGAGACATTCAAGTCCCACTATCAGGAGAACGCATACATGCTGAATTGAATTTCAATCAATGTCGAGTTCCTGCCGCCAATATAATCGGAGAAAGAGGAAAAGGGTTACTGCTCGGATTGAAAAGAATAAACACAAATCGCGCTTCCCATGCGGCCGGTTTCATCGGGATGGCTCAACACCTTCTCAATTTATCTATTGAACATGCTAAAAAGCGAGTCCAATTCGGCCGGCCTATCGGTGACTTCCAGGCAATTCAGCATATGCTCGCAGAAATGGCGACGGAAATCTACGCGGCAAAGTGCATGGTCTATGATGTGGTTGAAAAAATTGATCAAGGAGAAGAGGATCGGGCCAGCACCTCCATGGCTAAACTGTTTGCTTCAGAAGTAAATAGCCGTGTGGCCGATAAGGCTATCCAAATCTTTGGCTCTAAAGGCTTGGTAAAAGGGCATCCGGTAGAAAAAATGTACAGGAGTGCACGAATGTATCGGATATTAAGCGGAACCTCAGAAATTCAAAAAAATACAATTGCCAAAGCATTATTAAAAGGGTAAAACCCTTTATCGAGGGAGGAAATGATCTATGCTGAATAAGTTGACATTTCAGTCACTGTTGAATAAAGGAATGAAACGATTTGGAGAACTGCCGGCCATTACCTTGTTGCCAAACGGAGAAACGATAACTTACGAAGAGTTATGGAGAAAAACAGAACTTATCTCTTCTTATTTACTTCGCTTGGGTGCAGGAAGGGGTGTCCGCATAGCTTCTATCATTCCAAACAGTTTGGAAAGTGTGATGTTTGGTTTGGCTATCCAGCAATGTGGAGCTACCCTAGTGCCATTAAGTGAAAAACTGGGGAAACGAGAAATAAAATTCATTTTAAAGGAAGCAAAACCAGAAGTGGTCATAATAGCTACGCAGACACACTTTGAAACCTTATTTGAGTATTTAGAAGAAATGAAGAAGGACGGTGTCCATATCATTGGGCTTCCTGGATTTAATATTAATTATCCGGAGGAGTTTGAACAGTTTCAATGGCCCGGTGAAATAAAAAATATGGACTTGCCATTAGCTGAAGCAAAAGACATTGCCCTTCTGTCATACACAGGCGGGACGACGGGTACACCCAAAGGCGTCATGCATTCCCAGAAAGGACTCGGCGCCGCCATACTTTCTGCGGCTATCGAAGACCCGCTAGACGACCGAGACCGGGTATTGCTAAGTACGCCAATTGTGCATTCTGCCGGTTCATTACTTTGGAGATCCCTTGTTTCGGGCGTCCATGTATATGTGATGGGCTCATTTGACGCTGCAGCATTCATACAGGCGATAAAGGAACATAAAATTACGACGACATTCATGGTACCGACAATGTTATACAGACTCCTTGATCAGACAAAGAAGATGGAATATGATATGAGCTCCATGCGCAATATCTTCTACGGCGCGTCACCAATTTCACAAAAGCGCCTTAAAGAAGCTTTTGAAGTATTCGGGCCTATCATGCGCCAGCAATACGGTATGACAGAGTGTAATATTGTCATTACCAGACTATCGAAAAGCGCTCATTTATGGGCTTATCATAACAATTCGGAAATTTTGAAGAGCTGTGGAAAACCGTGCATTTTTACCGAAGTTCGACTGATTGATAAAGATGGAAATGATGTAAAACCTTCCGAGTTTGGAGAAATTATCGTAAAATCACCAGCAATGATGGTAGGCTATTATCAAAGACCTGATCTTACCCAGGAATACATCCGTGATGGTTGGTTCTACACTGGTGATATTGGTAAATGGGATGAAAGCGGTTACCTTTATATTGTAGATAGGAAGAAAGATATGATCATTACAGGCGGGATGAATGTATATTCTTCAGAAGTGGAACGAGTGGTGAACCAGCACCCTTCTGTTGCATTAAGTGCTTGCATAGGCGTTCCCCATCCGGATTGGGGAGAAGTAGTTTGTGTCGTGGTAACACTGCGAGAAGGATTGACCTGTACTAGTGAGGAGTTAATTGATTTCTGCAAACAAAGAACCTCTAAGTATATGGTTCCTAAAGTAGCCTATTTTCTTGATAAGTTTCCATTAACGCCGATTGGAAAAATTGACAAGAAAGAATTAAGAAAGATGTTTGCACAAGGTATTCTAACCATCTAGGAGAGGCAGAACAAGGATATCATAAAAGACCTAATTTCAACATTTATACCTACAGCAAACCAGGAAATAAGATAGAGCAGATGAATGCAAAATAAGCCTCGCATGTTAACCTGGAATCGGGACGTGTGAGGCTTTTAGTTGCTATATCTATGTTGGGGGGCTTTCCGGTTAGACGATCCTGTAAACGCAAATATAGAACAGACACAGATCAAGGTTAACGTATATAAAATCGTTTCTTTCCCAATCTGGCACACTGGGACTGTCATTGATGGTCGTAAGAACTATGTCCAGATGAGCAATCGGGTTGAAACTTGCAATCCAAGAGGGAGGGCTCTTGATCACCATCGCACAATGGTACGGCTAGTGCCCGGTAACTTGGAAAAGGTGAGGTCGGAACTCGACACCGTCATTGAGCGCATTACCCGTGTCCCGGACAATGTAAGAAAAGAACTAGAATTGTTTTTCAATCACTTCCCATTACCGAATCCGCCAGATGATTGGCCCTTTTAAATTAATGAGTGCTTCTCATGATTTACGTAATAAGGTTTCATGAAAAAAGTCATTATTAACAAAAACTGTATATTTATACCTGAGATTAGGATCCAATATGTTTAATCTTTTTAAAATGGATTCTATTTGTTTCCTGTAAAATTAGGAATTAGCTGCATTATTTTAAAACTTTATTACTAATATTTGTAACTTCTAAATAAATACGATGGAGTTTTATTGTTAAGATAACATGGATGTTTAATTATTGAAAATTTATTAATGAGAGGAGTATGATTATGTTTAAATTTTATATAATCGGTAACGGATTTGATAGTTCTCATAAATTAAAAACATCATATGATGTTTTCAGGCAATATCCACTTTCTAATTATCCCGAAATTAAAATTGATGAATTCATAGTACCAGATGAAAATCATCAGCCAGATGGAGGGATAGCTTATAATGAAGTACAAGTTTTGTCTATGTTATTTTAATTAACTGAAGCTGAAAGTGATACAGGGAAATAAAAAATGACAACTTCAACAAGGGGTGAAGTCTGTCCAAAGCGAGATTGAATTCATACACAAATTATTTTAAGTTACATCATAATTCATACATGAATAGGATATTCAGGTATATGTTTCTAAAAAATCATTTTTGCACCAGAACCCTTAATAATCAAAAAGACGACTCCAATTTTATGAAAATAAATTGGAGTCGTCTTTTTTACTACTAAATCAAATATCACTAAAAAAACGAAAGTTTTCAGTGGCCTCAATTTTTATAAGTGGGTTTTTGATTTTAACTTTTAGATCCCGTTTGATGATTTAACTTTTTAACTCCTTCTTGAAGGGCTGGTAAGTAGATTTCTAATAATTTCTTTTTATCTGTTCGGATGACCTGGGTAGAAACATTTACTGCGGCTATCGGTGCACCCTGCCAATTGATAATGGGCATTGAAATGGAGCGGAGTCCTTCCTCTAGCTCTTCATCACCTATCGCATAACCCCGTGACCTGGTTATGGCCAAGTCTTCCTCGAATTCTTCATAAGTGGTGATTGTATTTTGGGTAAAAGCTTCGATATTGGTGATTCCCCAAATTTTTTTCCTCTCGTTTTCGGGTAACCAGGCAACAAGTGCTTTACCTAATGAGGTTGCATAATAAGGCAACCTTGAACCGACCTTCAAGTTTGCCCCGACAATCCTTTTAGCTGCATTCACTCTGGAAACATAGACAACTTCCGCACCATCCAGAATGGCCAGGTTTGTTGATTCCTTTACAGTGGCAGAGATAGATTCCAAGATTGGTTGAGCGAGATCCGGTAAATTCAATGTTTGTAAATAATGGACCGCTAAATCCAAAACCTTAGGGCTGAGTTGAAATCTATTGTCTTCTATTAACCTTAGATAACCGAGGTCGACAAGGGTTAATGCAAAGCGTCTAACTGTCGCTTTATTAATGCCTGTCCGCTCTGCAAGTTCCCGAAGCGAAAGACTAGCTGAACTTGAATCAAAAGCTTTTAACACTTCAAATCCTTTTGCGACTGATTGGACGAAATAAGATGATTGTTCCGTTTCATTATCCATCACGAACTTCCTCCTAAAGTTAATGAGAATTTAGTGAATTATCAGTCTAATTGTTAGGGAAAATAAACAATTAGGTTGACTTCTTAACAAAAGATACTTATGATTATCCCAAGGTACACTATATGTACAAGGTGTACGTATAGTGTACAGCTATAATTGGATTTACACAACTATTATTTTAAATTTTTTTCAATGAATATGTAAGGGATTACATTACATGGAAGAGGAGGCTTTAAGCTACATTGAATAAGATCATTACTGCATCAGAAGCTGTTTCGTATATAAAAGATGGAGACACCGTTGCTGTAGGAGGTTTTGGATTGGTAGGATGCCCCCTTAACTTGGTAGAATCATTGGCTGAACATCCAGTTTCCGATTTAACAATCATTAGCAATAACCTAGGGGAACCAGGAGGAAAAGGTCTAGGTAAGATTCTACTCCAAAATAAAATAAAAAAAGGGATAGGTTCATATTTTACGAGTAATATGGATGCCGTCCGTTACGTCAAGCAAGGCATTTTGGAAGTGGAGCTGGTTCCGCAGGGGACATTAGGCGAAAGGTTACGAGCAGCAGGTGCCGGTATAGGTGGATTTTATACTCGCACGTCAGCAGGGACACTTATAGGAAAAAATAAAGAATCACGCGTGTTTAATGGAAAAGAATATGTTTTAGAGTTACCGTTATTTGCTGATGTGGCTTTAGTGAAGGCTAAAAAAGCAGATAGGTTGGGTAATTTAATCTATTCAAAAACAGCTCGGAACTTTAATCCTGATATGGCTAGTGCAGCAAAAATAACTATAGTTGAAGTGGAGGAGATTGTTGAAGTGGGCAAGATATCTCCCGAGGAGATCATTACGCCTCATTTGTTCGTGGATTTTATAGTGGAAAGGAGAAATTGACCGAAGATGTCGTCACTTACTATTAAAGAAATGATTGCCAAAAGGGTTGCTATGGAAATAAAAGAGGGAACAATCGTCAATTTAGGAATCGGAATTCCGACCCTGGTTGCTAACTATATACCCGAAAATAAATCCGTATACCTTCATACGGAAAATGGGCTCCTTGGAGTAGGTCCTTCGCCAGAGAAAGGGAAGGAAGACCCTGAAATCATAAATGCCGGGAAATTACCGGTCACCGCACAAAAAGGTGCTGCTTATTTTTCATCCTCCGAATCATTTGCGATGATTCGCGGCGGACATGTTGATACAGTCGTTTTAGGAGCCCTTCAAGTCAGTGAAACAGGAGATTTAGCAAACTGGGCTGTACCGGGAAAGGATATTTTAGGAGTTGGTGGAGCAATGGATTTAGTCGTGGGTGCAAAGGAAGTCATCATTGCAACTCAGCATTGCACGAAAGAGGGCGATCCGAAAATTGTCAATCACTGCGATATTCCACTAACAGCCCAAGGTGTTGTATCGACATTAATATCTGAATATGCAGTTTTTCGATTTAAAGATAATGAAATGGTTTTAGAAGAGTTAGGCAAGGGGTGTACAGTAGAGAAATTAAAAGAAATCACACCTGCAAAATTTATAATTTCACCAAATTTGAAAGCGTATTCAGTCGAATGAATTTAAAAATCCGGAGGTATTATAATGGATCATGAATTTGTAATTGTTAGCGCAAACCGAACAGCCATTGGTAGATTTGGCGGACGATTAAAAGATGTACCTGCTGGAAATCTAGCTGCAACAACCATTAAAGATGCGATTGAGCGTGCTGGGCTAGCACCTGTGCAGATCAATGAAGTAATTTTTGGTGAGGTACGGCAGTCCACTGAATCATCTAATCTAGCACGTGTTGCTGCATTAAGAGCTGGTATTCCCCAGGAGGCCTCTGCTTTCACAGTAAACCGACTATGTGCTTCAGGCATTCAGGCTGTTGTATCGGGGGTTCAGCACTTAGCATTTAATCCGGATGATATTGTCGTTGCCGGCGGAGCGGAAAATATGAGTAGAGCCCCCATTTATTTAAGAAATTCACGATATGGAGAAGGAAATCCTTACCTTGTTGATTCTAATCTCGAAAATGGCCAGCAGCCAATCGAAGTTTATGGAAAAGACTTAGGTATGGGGGTTACGGCTGAAAACGTTGCGGAAACATATAATATTTCCCGTGAAGATCAGGATGCATTTGCTTTGGAAAGCCAGAATCGGGCAAAATTAGCAATTGAGTCTGAATCCTTCAAATCGCAAATTGTTCCGATTGAAATAAAAACTAGAAAAAACACATCGATTTTCCAAATAGACGAGCACCCAAGAGACACAACCTTAGAAAAATTAACCCAATTGAAACCAGTCTTTAAAAAGGATGGAACTGTCACAGCGGGTAATGCCTGTGGCCGTAATGATGGAGCGAGTTCCTTAGTTTTAATGACTCGAGAAAAGGCTTCTAACTTAGGTGTCAAACCCATTGCCAAAATCGTTAACTGGTCTACAGCTGGTGTCGATCCACGATATATGGGAATCGGTCCAGTTCCCGCAATTGAAAATCTTTTGAAAAAGACTGGTCTGAAGGTTGATGATATTGGGCTGTTTGAATTGAATGAGGCTTTCGCTTCGCAATCACTTGCCGTGATACGTGAAGCGAAGCTGGATCCAAATAAAATCAATGTCAATGGTGGGGCTATCGCATTAGGTCATCCATTAGGGGCAACTGGAGCGATAATCATAACAAAATTAATTCATGAAATGCAAAAACGACAAGAAAGATACGGGATAGCGACTCTATGTATTGGCGGAGGTCAGGGTATGGCTATTTTATTAGAATTAGCCTAAGACGATTCTAAATGAATGAACTACATTAAACAAATATATTTGGGACATTTACCATCTGAGGAGGTATTACATGAAGACAGAACTTAATAAGCCACAGCTCAAAATTCCACCAGCTACGATGGGGGAAAAACTAAGACAGGTTGGACCAGGTATAGTTGTCGCTGCCACAGGTGTAGGAACTGCCGATTTGATAACATCTATCGTTATTGGAACGTCTTTTGGAATGACCTTTGTATGGGCCATTATTGTCGGTTCAATTTTGAAATACTTTTTAAATGAAGGTGTAGGGCGCTGGTATTTGGCAACCGGACAAACCATGATTGATGGATGGCATTCATTAGGGAAATGGGCAACAGGTTATTTTGGTATCTATTCAGTCATTTGGGGATTTATCTATGGAGCAGCTGCAGCATCGACTTCAGCATTGGCCATGCACGCCATGTTTCCAATCATGCCGCTTTGGGCTTGGGCTATCGTCCATTCGATTCTAGGCTTCGGTCTCGTTTGGACAGGCCGTTATCTTCTGTTTGAACGTGTAATGACAGTTTTAATAGGTGTTATGTTTGTAACGATTATCGGTACAGCGATTCTTTTCCTACCTAGCTTAGGAGATTTCGCAATCGGATTCGTTCCTAGAGTTCCAGAGGGCTCATTCATTTTAATGCTAGGCTTGATTGGTGGAGTTGGTGGAACAATCACAATGGCTTCCTATGGTTATTGGTTAAGTGAAAAAAGCTGGAGTGGAAGAGGTTGGATTTCCATGATGAGAACAGATACCAAGGTTGCCTATACATTAACAGCTATTTTTACATTGGCTGCATTGATAATCGGTGCTCAATTTCTTGCGGGTACAGGTGTCAGCATCCGTGACGATCAAGGGCTTATCCAACTTGCCGAAATGCTTGGGGCGGAGTTTGGCACACCCATGCGCTGGTTATTCTTAATTGCATTTTGGTCTGCAGCTTTTTCTTCCTTACTTGGAGTTTGGAATGGGGTTCCGTATCTTTTTGCTGACTTTGTCAAAACGATACGCAAGAAAAAGGCTCCAGGAAAACAGGCTGTTTCAGAAACGGAACCTGCTTATCGTGCCTATCTAGCCTGGCTGACATTCCCTCCAATGATTTTGTTTTATTTCGGAAAACCGGTCGAGTTAATCATCATATATGGAGCTTTAGGAGCATTATTTATGCCATTTCTGGCGATCTCCTTGATTTTACTATTAAATTCGAAAAAGGTTGATAAAGAGTTTAGGAACAAAGCGGTTCCTAATTTGGTTTTAACAGCTTGTCTCATCATGTTCGTCTATTTAGGGGTTAACGAACTTATTGAAATTTTTACGAAATAATCGGTAAAGGCTGTGGGGAATCTTCTTCTTGACAGCCTTTATTTTTCCCTTTAGCTGGTCAGTCTCACTTTCATACCAAGGTTTTTTTTTACGCTCAAATCTCATTTTCATTTATTACAGGAATGCTGCCCCGTTAGCTCAATAAAAAAAGCATATGTGCTTTACGTCTTCACGGAAAAGCTGATGGTCATCGATAAAAATTATACTAAAGAAGGATTTCTAGCAAACATATTCAATCCAAAAGTAGCTGTGTTTTTTAAGTTTTTCCCCTAATTTATATCCAGAAGACAAGAACATAGCTTTTACTTTAGAGTTTGGAATTACTTATGGTATTTCTTTTATATGTCACTAATTAAAGGATTATATGCCTTAAATGAAAAATTGAGAAAATCGATGGAGATGATCTGTGTTCAATCCTTTTAATGAAATATGGATCTTTAATACAGACCACTATGGTAAGTTTAAATATGAGATTGCTTACATGGAGAATATATTTGCTACTGATTAGCTGTTGAAGAAAGAGACTTTGAAATATATAAGAAACAAGGATTTACTTTTGTAGAGGGTGAGAAAAAGGTAGGAATCATCAGAGATATTACAGGGGAGATAACCTATATTGATCCTGATATTATTGAGGCAATAAGTTATAGTTTTATGTAGGGGGAGCTGAAATGCTCCTTTTTTTTATGAGCCTCTGCCTACTGATTTTACGTTAGGCACAGCAAAATCTTTTTGTGTTTTTCAATTTTAACAGTACCCCCTTAGTACTTTTTTATAATGATGTGGATAAAAATAGAAAATAACTCCCGTTGGGAATGAACGTTAAATGAAGTGAGTCAGAAAGATTATTATCTAAAGGGAATGATACTGAAATATTAAATTTTTCGATTGATTCCACCAATTCATGAATGAAAAAAAATGTGAGTTAGGATATAATATATTATTGTATTGGAGATTCATTCTGGAATTTCCTTTTTTTTATGGGCTTCATTTGTTTATCTCCCTGATGAAACGGGAAATAAATTATAGTTGTATATGTTTTTATAATAATAATTAGAGTTAAGTAGAGGGGTTTGTTTTAATGGAGATGTTAGAAAATTTTATTAGTGGGACAAATGATGTGTTATGGTCATCCATATTGATCATCATGTTGATTGGTTTGGGTCTTTATTTTTCCGTACGCACGAAGTTTGTCCAATTCAGAATGGTAGGGGAAATGTTCAGGCTTTTGGGCGAAGGTGCCACGGCGGATAAAAAAGGTGTGACATCCTTCCAGGCTTTTTGCATCAGCACGGCTTCCCGGGTAGGAACGGGTAACCTTGCAGGTGTTGCCATCGCAATCACGATGGGAGGTCCGGGAGCCGTTTTCTGGATGTGGTTAATTGCACTGATTGGAGCTGCTTCGGCTTTTATTGAAAGTACACTTGCTCAAATCTATAAGGTCAAGGATGGGGATGCATTCCGTGGCGGTCCTGCCTATTATATGGAAAAAGCATTGAATGCCCGTTGGATGGGGATTACGTTCGCTGTGTTGATTTCGCTTACATTTGGACTTGCTTTCAATTCGGTACAAGCCAATACGATTACAAGCGCATTCAACGAATCGTTTGGGATTGAAAAGTGGGTTACGGCAATCATCCTGGCTATCGTCACGGCTGTCATCATTTTTGGCGGGATCAAAATGATTGCAAAGGTCTCTGAAGTCATTGTCCCAATCATGGCAGGAGCCTATGTGATAGTGGCGTTGATCATCATCATCATGAATATTACCGAGTTACCGAGTGTTTTTGCTTTGATCTTTGAAAGTGCATTCGATGGAATAAAAGAAGTGGCTGGCGGAGTACTGGGAGCAGCCATGATGCAGGGAATCAAGCGCGGCCTATTTTCAAACGAAGCCGGGATGGGTAGTGCACCTAATGCTGGCGCGACAGCCGATGTCAGTCATCCTGTCAAACAAGGTCTCATTCAGTCTCTTGGTGTTTTTGTCGATACGCTCATCATTTGCAGTTCGACTGCCTTCATCATTTTGTTTTCAGGTCTTTATACATCGAAGGAAACGGATGGAATCGTCCTTACCCAAAATGCCCTTGGAACCGCATTGGGATCTTGGGCTGGTATTTTCCTTGCCATCATTGTACTGTTATTCGCCTTTAGTTCCATTGTGGGTAACTATTATTATGGGGAGTCGAATATCGGCTTCATCAATGAAAATAAGGTTTGGCTAAACATCTATCGTATCGCAGTTGTAGGGATGGTGATATTTGGTTCGCTTGCCTCACTTGAATTTGTTTGGGGACTTGCTGATTTGCTGATGGCCCTTATGGCCATTATCAACCTAATCGCCATAGCATTACTAGGGAAGATTGCATTTGCTGCACTGGCGGATTATCAAAAGCAAAAGAAAAGTGGAAAAAATCCCGTTTTCCATGTGAACAATATTAAAGGTTTGAAGAATGTGGAATGTTGGGGTGATCCATCCGATAATATGGATGTGAAGAAGGAGAGCTAAACTCTCATTAAGCTTACATGTAAAGTCCTTGTGAAGGGATTTTGCTTGTAAGTTTTTTTTGTGAAATCAATTGATTGAAAATAAGTAAAATCAGCCTTTTTTCCTCCTTTTTTTATCATTATTGAATATTGCTTTGTTTTTTACACAAAATACCTTTGTCTTTATTACTGCTGTCAATCGATGATTGGACAATTTGAAAACTGGGAGTGAAAACAATGGATAGCAAGCAATCAAAAAATGAATCTTCAGAAATCGCAGGAAGAATATATGATGTCAGCGACTATAAACGGGAAGATACTTTATCTTCTGGATTGGCTACAACCCACGAACAAGTCTCGGATACTTATGCAGAAGGCGAGATAAAAGCTGTCATTGATGATGTAAACGGAAAGGATATCGAGATTAAAAAAGAAGGATCTGAGGAAGAAAGGAAATGACTTGTTTTTTGGTTAGGGTCAAGAATTTTCGACTGATATATTTAAGGATATAACGATTTAATCCCCTAGCTTTTTGAATGATGAAACAAGCTAGGGGATTTTAATTAATAAATTTTTTCTGTCTCGATTTTTTGAAGCAACTCTTCCTTCGTTCTTGGGACAAGTTCCTTTTCTCCGGGTATTCTTGATTGAAGGAGGGCTTGAAACATTTCAAAAACCCACGGCTTCTCGAGATGAGCCTTCATCAAAATGTCTTCATCATGAAAAACGGATACAGGGTCCCCTTGGTATATGACCTTACCATCGTTCATGACAACGACTTCATCAGCCCATTGATAGGCTAAATTAACATCATGAGTTGATAGAATTATCGTTTTGTCTGGGTGGTGGATACTGTCCAGCAGAGCCATGATCTGTCTGGAGAAATAAGGATCCAATCCAGCGGTAGGCTCGTCTAAGAGCCAGACATCTGGTTCCATGGCAAGTACCCCGGCAATGGCGACACGTTTTTTTTGCCCTAAGCTCAAAAAATGGGTAGGTTTGTCTTTCAGTTCCGTTACTGCCGTTTGATCCATCGCCCATTGCACTTTCTCCTGGACTACATTTCTATCCCATCCTAAATTCATCGGTCCAAACGATATATCCTGTTGAACATTAGCGGAAAAAAGCTGGGAGTCGGGATCTTGAAAAACGATTCCGACTTGTTTTCGTAATGATAATAATGCTTTACGGTCATATTTCATTTTCTTGCCTTTAAATCTGATTGTTCCTGATGTTGGTTGTAAAAGACCATTTAAATGGAGGAATAGAGTCGATTTGCCGGCTCCATTATTGCCTAATAATGCAATCTTTTTACCTTGTTGAATCAGTAGTGAAAGATCTTTTATCGCGAACGTCCCGTCTGCGTATTGATGCGTGAGGCCCTCTATATTAAAGATATCTTCTTCCATTTTTGAATTGCCTCCAATTTACATATATCCATAAATAAGGATTAAGCTTCCTAGTATTACAATGGCGATCAGCCAATTGCTTGAGGAAAAGGTGTAAGTATCCTCGATATAAGAAAGGTTCTCCTGATATCCTCTTGCGTTCATGGCCATCGTCAATTGCCCAGAGCGCTGGAATACTCCCAAAAATAATGATGAGGTTAGTAACCCGAGAGATCGAATGCCTTGCCTTACCGAACCATATCCCAGTCGTGAAGCTTGTGCTAAGTGAATGGCCAAAGCTGTATCTAAAAAAATAAAGATGAAGCGATAGGTCAATTCTATTAAATCGATCAATAAGGAAGGCACTTTAAGTTTTCGCAGTACGGATAGAATGACGGTAATGGGTGTAGTCAAGGTTAAGAAATATAAACAGCTTATACTGCTAAATACGACAGTGATCAAATTGATCACTGTACCAATGCTGCCATCGCTGATGAAAATTTGCCAATTTCCGACTTTCCAGGACCACCAAATATTCGGTATCGAAGTAAATGTACTGGAGATAGAAAAAAGGATGGTAAGTGTGCCTGATAATAGAAAGAATCCTGGTAATAAGAGTAATTTCAGATAATACAAAAGCGGGATTTTTGCCACAAAAATGATTAAAGCGCTCATCACCATAAAAGTGATGAGCGAAACGGCCAAATCCCTTACCGTTAACGAAAACAGCATAAGGGAGAGTGCAAAAATCATCTTTTCCAATGGATGTACATCCTTTAGCCCATTGAAATAGGCATATTTATCAATGAGTAACATGTTTCGATTTTTCGTTCATTTCTTGTTTGGTTTGTTTATTCCTTTGTCTCATTACGCCAATGAAGTATCCAATGAAACCAGCTCCGATTGCAGCTTGCAGCGCAAATAATAAGCTCTCGGTTTCCGCACCTGGCGGCTCCCAAATACTATTAAACCAAGGCTTGTATTCCGGCTGAATTTTAGTGATGGCTTCTTCAGCCTCGCCGTCGGCACCGCCAAATTCCGTTCCTTGCTGGGTTATTAACGGTATGGTGGCAAGAATGACGACCAGGAAAAGCAGCAATAAACTTTTTTTCATGTTAACGGGCCTCCTTAGATAAAACTCGCAGCAATTTCAATTCGCCTAGATTGTATTTTTTCAGGAAATTCATCACAACCACTGTCAATAATCCCTCGCTGATTGCCAAGGGAATTTGGGTCAGGGCGAATATTCCAGCAAATTTATTGAATGAGGCTATGAATCCACCTACCTCGGATGGAAAAGCAAGTGCAAGTTGAACGGAAGTTACCACATAGGTTCCTAAATCGCCAAAAGCAGCTGCCAAGAAAACGGCCAGCGAAAAAGACCACCCCAATTTAGTTGCGCCCTTGAAGACAAAGCAAGCAATGAAAGGTCCGCATACAGCCATGGAAAATGCATTGGCCCCTAATGTCGTCAATCCTCCGTGAGCCAGTAGAACAGCTTGAAATAATAGAACGATGGAGCCTACGACACTCATGGCCAATGGCCCGAATAATATGGAACCTAAACCAACTCCGGTAGGGTGTGAAGAACTTCCCGTAACGGAAGGAATCTTCAAGGCAGATAATATGAATACGAATGCACCCGATAGACCGAGCATCATTTTTGTTTCTGGGTTTTCCCTTACTTTGGACCTAATGGACCGGTAACCCAAGATTAGAAATGGAAGGGTCACGGCCCACCAAAATATGGCCCATTCAATTGGTAAAAAGCCCTCCATGATATGCATGGCCATCGCACGTTTTGGGACAAGAAGCAGTAAAATGACAAAATAAAGAATTTTCCAATTGACTCTTTTCATTCTTTCTCCTTTCAACACCTTTAATTTTTCTGATCAAAACTTTAGAAGAAAAGCGGCGCCCAACATAAAAAGCACTTCTCTCAAAAGAAAGAAGTGCGTAATGAACAGGAATTTTGCAGCTTAAACCAATATGGGCCATTCTGCCTGATCCGCACACCCATCCTCGTAGGCTGAAACAGTTTCACGCTTCATGGCAGGTCTCCTGGCTTAGGTTCATTGTCCCGTTACATCCTTCCCATCTCATTTGACAGTGGATTAATGTTAACGTAATAGGACTTCCCTTTACAGTGGCGGGACCGCTCCGGACTTTCACCGGCTTCCCTTTTAAGCTGAATTCCGAGAAATTCAACACCATAAAACTTATGTAATTATTTCGAAAATTCTCGTATAGTGTACCATAAAGAAATAATTCCAGCTACACTCTCTTTTTTTTTTTTGACTAAGATTGCAGAGAGGAAAGGCTTATGGCTGGATTTACACTATTAAACTTTTCTAAACAGTCGGAATAAACTATTGAATTTTGCTAAAGTTGTTATATGATAGATAAGGTTAGCTATAATTGTATAATAAAACCAAATATTTCATTTTAAAAGTGCTCTTGTGTGAAAAATGCAAGGGATAATAGGGAAATCGGTGAAAATCCGATGCAGCCCCCGCTACTGTAAACGCTGATGAATTTGTCGATAACCACTGGCTTAAAGCCGGGAAGGGACAAAGTAAAATGAAGCGTAAGCCAGGAAACCTGCTTTTTAAATTGTATGATACTTTTCGGAGGGAAAGGTAGAAGGACTATGACGATTTTTGGAGATTCAGCATATTTGCGGAGGGCTCCTCATTCATATAGTTTTTTAAACCTTGACTCTTATGTTAAGGTTTTTTATTTTGCCTTTTCCCTGAACTCAGGAGGAAGAAGATGACTACTTGGAACTTGAAGGGTACAAATACGCATTTGTTGATTTGCAATGGAAGCAGTTGCATGAAAAAGGGCGGGGAAGAAGTAACTCAAGCGATTCGCGATGAAATTACTTCAAAGGGACTGGATTTGAAAATTCATACAACCAGGACACGCTGTAACGGAAGATGTAAGGATGCCTGCGTTGTGATTGCCTATCCCCAAGGGAAATGGTATAGAGTGGATACGCCTGATTTCGGTCGGGAGATTGTCAGCAATATCGATGATGGGGAATATGTCCCACAGATGATCTACCAATTCAGTGATGGGGAAATGAAACCTAATCCAGATTTTCCTGCTCATACGGGTATTTCAAAGAACAAATCGTAAAAGGAGATGTCTTAATGAGTACAAACGGTAAATTATTCGTCGTGGGCTTTGGACCAGGGAATTTTGAACACATTACCAAACGTGCTGTCGAAGCCCTTCAAGAAAGTGACTACATCATTGGTTATAAAACTTATGTTGAACTCATTCAGGGTCTGCTTACAGATCAAACGATCATTAGTACGGGGATGACTGAAGAGGTATCACGTGCTCAGGAAGCAGTAAAACAAGCGGAGTTGGGAAAAAAAGTGGCTGTCATTTCCAGTGGGGATGCCGGAGTTTACGGGATGGCAGGGTTGGTTTATGAAGTATTGATTGAAAAAGGTTGGAAAGAAGAAACTGGAGTGGGCATTGAAGTCATTCCTGGTATTTCTGCAATCAACTCTTGTGCGTCTTTACTTGGGGCACCAGTCATGCACGATTCGTGTACGATCAGCCTCAGTGATCATTTAACTCCTTGGGACCTAATCGCTAAAAGGGTGGAAGCAGCTGCAATGGCTGATTTTGTCATTGCGCTTTATAATCCGCGCAGCGGCAGGCGGACTAGGCAAATTGTTGAAACACAGAAAATTCTCCTTCGCTACCGTTCGCCAGATACACCAGTCGGGTTGGTGAAAAGTGCTTATCGCGATCGGCAGGATATTGTCATAACCAATTTGAAAGATATGTTGAATCACGATATTGGAATGTTGACCACCGTCATTATCGGTAATTCATCCACCTTCTTATACGATGACAAAATCATCACACCAAGAGGTTATCAGAGGAAATATACATTGAATTCGGAAAAGCAAACATTGAAGCCGCATCAGCGTCTGCAAAAAGAAGCAGAACCGTGGGCATTAGATCAAGAAGCCGATTCCATGCAAGAAACCTTAACCGAGCCTGCTGGAGGAGTTGGATTACTTACAAAAGCACCAGAAAAGAAGTCCGCTTCTTTTGAAATGGCAATGGAAGCCTTGTCAAGAGTGAAGGGTCAAACCGTTCAGCAATCCATTAAGCCGATTGTCCAGCAAAAAATGGAGTCGGTATTCGAACTTGCCGTAAGTCCAGGTGTGGCGAATAAACAATTCACTCCCAAACAAATGATGACACTTGCGGAAGTTGTCGGGGAAAAGGGAACGATGGAATACACGCCAAATCATAAGATCGTTTTAAAGATCCCGACAACGGACCCGGAAGTCATTACGGGGAAATTGCAATCAGCAAACTTTCTATTATCGCCGATTGGAGATGTACTGACATTAAAAGCCTGTGATTTCTGTGATGGTGAAAAAGCGGAATCCATACCATATGCGGATGAAATACACCGGGTGCTTGGCGGAATGAAAATGCCTAAGGAACTGAACATCGGATTTAATGGGTGTGGAATGGCTTGTTATAGTGCCGTGATGGATGACATCGGGATTGTTTTCCGAAAAGGGAAGTTCGACTTATTTCTTGGAGCTAAACCGGTTGGAAGAACGGCCCATCCAGGTCAGCCGGTAGCTGAAGGCATTGAACCGGAACGGCTTGTTGAATTGATTACGGACATTGTCGGGGAGTATAAGCAAAATGCCCATCCAAATGAGCGGCTTTTTAAATACTTCAAACGTTCAAAAAAGATACAGAATTTTTCTTATCAGGACATTGCTCCCAAAATAAACATAGAGCCTGCGCCTTGTGAAGACTAATCAAGAGGGGGAAAGTAAATGAAAGCAGTTTTGTTTGTAGGACACGGAAGCCGCCTGGCTTCGGGAAACGAAGAAGTCGTTCATTTTATTAAAAATATGATTCCGGCAATGGATGACAGTTTTTTGGTAGAAACGTGCTTCCTGGAATTTGCGACACCGAATATATCAAAAGGCATTGATAATTGTGTAAAACGAGGGGCTACGGAAGTTATCGTCATACCAATCATTTTGTTGCATGCAGGACATTCGAAATTACATATCCCAGCTGAAATAGAGGATGGGAAAACCAAATATCCAGAAGTGAAATTCACATATGGTCAAACGATCGGGGTCCACCATGATGTATTGACGATCCTGACAGACCGACTTGAGGAAGCCGGCTTCGATACATCCTCGGAACAGGCTGAGACAGCAATATTGCTAATTGGCCGAGGGGGCAGTGATGCTGATGCAAATAGTGATATATATAAAATTTCACGATTATTATGGGAAAAATTAAACGTTAAATGGGTCGAAACAGCGTTCATGGGTGTAACGGACCCGCATGTTGATGAAGGCATTGAACGATGCATCCGGTTGGGTGCAAAAAAAATAGTGATGCTGCCATATTTCCTCTTCACGGGGGTGTTAATGGAAAGAATGGAGGATATGCTGAAAGGCTATCAAGAGCAATATCTTGATCGGGAATTTATTTTGGCGAAGTATTTTGGGTATCATCCAACCTTACAGAACATTCTGCAAGAACGAGTAATTGAAGCTAGTGAAGGCAGATCAAGTGGGGCACGTGATTTGGAAAACTATCGAAAATATGTCGAGGAACATGGACATGCCCACCATCATCACCATCACGACCACGACCATGACCATCATGACCACGACCATCATGACCACGACCATCAGCACGATGGGCAAGAGGTGGGTACGTCAAAATGATTTTGTTCTTGGCGGGTACAAGTGATGCGCGGGAATTAGCGATTGAGATGCAGCAGGTGGGATTCAAGGTTTTGGCAACTGTTGTAACCGAGTCGGCGGCGAAGAGTTTGCAAGATGCAGGGATATCCACCCGGATTGGCCGATTAACTGCAGAGGATATGACCTCTTTAATCTCTGAAAAAGGTTTTCAGGCTGTAGTTGATGCAAGTCACCCATTTGCGGAAGAAGCATCCAAAAACGCTCTTAACGGAGCAAAGGCAGCAAATGTTCCTTATATTCGTTATGAGCGTGAAAGCCAACGGTTTCAGAATGACAAATTGATAGTTGTCCGTGATTATGAGGAAGCTTCCAAGCTGGCTGCTGCAAAACGGGGAGTCATCATGCTCACGACCGGAAGTAAAACCCTAGCGGTGTTCGCAAAAGAATTGGTAGGACTCGAGAATACCAGAGTCATAGCAAGAATGCTGCCACGCATGGATAATATGGAAAAATGTGCGCAGCTAGGCATTGAACAAAAAAATATCGTTGCGATTCAAGGTCCATTTTCCAAAGAATTAAATAAAGCCCTATATAAACAGTATGGCGTCACATTGATGATAACGAAAGAAAGTGGCAAGGTCGGTGCGGTTGATGAGAAATTGGAAGCCGCGTTGGAATGTGGAATAGAGACGATTATGATATCAAGGCCAGATGTTGACTATCAAAATGTTCATTCCAGTTTTGATCATGTCATTGCCGAGTTGAATAATCAGTTGAATAAATAATAGGAGGAATGCAAGATGGACTTTAAAACGGATTTCAAACCACTAACGGTAGATCCAGACAAAATATATGATTATAGTTTTTCAATGATAGCTGAAGAAATGGGCGATCATGATTTTTCTGAGGATGAATGGAAGATCGTCCGCCGGGTCATTCATGCTTCAGCTGATTTTGAATTGGGAAGAAGTGTCATCGTCCATCCAAATGCCATTCAAGCTGGTGTGGAAGCCATTCGCAAAGGTAGACATGTCATTGCGGATGTGCAAATGATCGAGAGCGGTACAGGCAAAAAAAGATTTCAAAAACACGGCGGGGACGTTCATTGCTACATTTCAGATCCAGATGTGATGGTCGAAGCAAAACGTTTGAATACGACAAGAGCGATCATTTCGATGCAAAAAGCCGTAAAGGAAAATGAAGGGGGCATTTATGCCATTGGCAATGCACCTACAGCTTTACTTGAGCTCATTCGCCTTATTAAAGAAGGGATTGCAAAGCCGGACTTAATTATTGGAATGCCTGTTGGGTTCGTTTCTGCAGCGGAATCGAAAGAGGAACTGGCTAAGATCACAGAAGTGCCATTCATTACGAATATTGGCCGAAAAGGTGGAAGTACTGTCACGGTTGCAGCATTGAACGCAATTTCCCTTTTAGCTGATAGTTAATAAACATGGAAAAGAAAGTAAAAAAAGATCCCTCACAAATGCGCCATGGGTATACGACGGGGGCATGTTCGACAGCCGTGACTAAAGCGGCATTGACCGCTTTGATCACGGGGGATGCCCTTGAGGAGGCTACGATCTCCTTGCCTATCGGCCGTGATGCCACTTTCACCATTGAGAGATATGATATATCGGAAAATTCGGTTAGTGCAGAAACGATTAAAGATGCCGGAGATGATCCAGATGCCACCCATTTGGCACATATCATTTCTACTGTCAGCTGGTCGGATGCACCAGGAATCATCTTGGATGGAGGGATTGGTGTGGGGCGAGTGACCAAACCCGGGCTTCCCGTTCCTGTAGGGGAAGCGGCCATTAATCCTGTACCGCGCAAAATGATATTAACCACTGTGCAACAAACCTTGGAAGAATTTAAGATTAATAGAGGAGTGAAAGTCGTTATCTCCGTGCCTGCAGGTGAAGAAATAGCTAAAAAAACATTAAATGGCCGCCTTGGGATTGTGGGAGGCATTTCCATTTTGGGAACAAGGGGCACCGTCGTCCCTTTTTCCAGTTCCGCCTATATGGCAAGTATCGTCCAGGCTATCAGTGTCGCCAAGGCGAGTGGGTGTGAGCATCTTGTCTTAACCACTGGCGGGCGTAGTGAAAAGTATGCAATGGGCCTTCTTCAGGATTTACCTGAGGAAGCCTTTATTGAAATGGGTGATTTTGTAGGCTTCTCACTTAAGCAATGTAAAAGGCAGGGAATTAAAAAGGTATCACTGATTGGTATGATGGGGAAATTTTCTAAAGTTGCCCAAGGTGTGATGATGGTGCATTCAAAAAGCGCTCCGGTCGACTTCGGTTTTCTATCGGAAATAGCCCAAAGCGTCGGAGCTGAAGATGATCTTGTTCTTGAAATCAAGAATGCAAATACAGCGTCACAAGTCGGGGATATGATGTCAGCGATCAATAATTTTGATTTTTTTAATAAACTATGTGAATCCTGCTGTCACTCTGCTATAAAGCAAGTGAAGGGTGGCATTGAAATGGAAACGGCGATTTATTCGTTGAAAGGACAATTACTGGGAAGGGCTGTTGGAATTGAGTCAATCGATGAAATTAATCGGGATAGGGGATAACGGTCAGGAAAGCTTACTGCCTCAATATGCCCAATGGATAGAAGAAAGTGAAGTGCTGGTCGGGGGTGAGAGGGTCTTATCCTTCTTTCCTAACTATTCCGGCAAGAAGATTGTCATAAAGGGCGGTTTGAAAAAAGTGGTAGAACAACTGCAGGATGAAACTCGTCCAACTGTTGTCTTGGCTTCCGGTGACCCATTGTTTTATGGAATGGGAGGCTATCTTTCCAGCAAAATCAACATGGAGGTTTACCCATATTTCAGTTCCATTCAGCTTGCTTTTGCAAAAATGGGTGAAAGCTGGCAAGATGCTTTTATAGTTAGTGTTCATGGCCGCAGTATGAAAGGGCTGGCCCAAAGGATTGATGGGAAAGCGAAAGTTGCCTTGCTTACTGACGTCGAAAATACTCCCAACCAACTGGCTAAATATCTCCTTTCATTCGGAATGACTGAATATCGGGCATTCGTGGCTGAAAATCTTCAAGGAGAAACTGAAAACTCAGGTTGGTATGAACTTGAGGAAATGATGGAGCGGGAATTTTCCCCGTTGAATGTCGTCATTTTAAAAAGAAAATCTGAAGGTCCAAGTTGGACTTTAGGGATAGAAGATGAAGAATTTTCGCAACGTAAGCCGGATAAAGGACTCATAACCAAAAAGGAAATTAGAGTATTAAGCCTGCATGCGCTGAAGCTCAGAAAAAACAGCATAGTTTGGGATGTTGGGACGTGTACGGGGTCAATGGCAATTGAAGCGGCTAAGTTTGCATCCGAAGGACAAATCTTCGCAATTGAAAAAAATGAGCCTGACTTAGAAAACTGTTATCAAAACCAACGTAAATTCCGTACCGATATAACAGCCATTCATGGTAAAGCTCCGCAAGGATTGGAAACTTTTCCAGATCCTGATGCGATCTTCATTGGGGGGACCGGCGGCGAAATGGTAGATTTAATCAATACTTGCTGTAAACGGCTTAAAGAGGGCGGCAGGATCGTTCTAAATGCTGCAACGATTGAGAATCTTTACCGGGCTAATGAGGCATTTGCGGAAGCTGGTTTTCACACTTCCATCATGCATGCGCAAATTTCCCGAAGTAAGCCAATATTGGGAATGAACAGATTTGTACCACTTAATCCGGTTTATATCATTACTGCACAAAGAAAGGAAGACATGAATGAGTAATCTTGGTACATTATATGGCCTTGGCGTTGGCCCAGGCGATCCAGAGCTTATTACAGTAAAGGCATTTCGCGTGATTCAGGAATCTCCGGTCATTGCATATCCAAAAAAAAGAAAAGGCAGTAAAAGCTACGCCCACCGTATCGTTGAAGTTTACATCCGTCCTGAAGAGAAGGATATGCTGGGCCTTGTTTTTCCGATGACGAAAGATCAAGCGATTTTGGATCGGGAATGGAACGGAACGGTTGAAAAGGTTTGGCAAAAGTTATACGAAGGAAAAGATGTCGCTTTCGTTACGGAAGGTGATCCTCTTTTATATAGTACGTTCATACATATGATGAAATTGATGCAGGAGCTGCATCCCGAAGTCGAAATCAAGACAGTCCCGGGTATTTCTTCGTTTAATGGATCGGCGTCAAGGTTGGGCATCGCTTTGGCAGATGGTGATGATCATGTCGCGATTGTTCCGGCAAGGGATGATTATGAAGCGATGAAGAAGGCAATTGAAGATCATGATGCCGTGGTGTTCATTAAAGTGGCAAAAGTCATCGATTTAATGATTACTGTTTTAAAAGATTTAGACTTGCTTGAAAAGGCCTCGGTCGTTACCAAAGTCACATCCGATGAAGAAGTGATTTGGAAAGTGAGTGAATTGGAAGGACTTGAACTAGAATACTTAACATTGATGGTGGTGAGAAAATGAAGATATTTATTGTAGGCGCTGGCCCAGGAGATCCGGATTTGATTACTGTAAAAGGATTGAACATTCTTCAAACGGCGGATGTGATTTTATATACGGATTCGTTAGTGAATGAGGAATTGATTGCTAAGGCAAAACCGGATGCCGAGGTGCTAAAAACGGCTGGAATGCATTTGGAAGAAATTGTTGGCATTATGGTTGATCGGGTTAAAGAAGGAAAGCTGGTTGCCAGGATCCATACAGGGGATCCTGCCATGTACGGCGCAATCATGGAACAAATTGTCCTATTGAAGAAAGAAGGTATTGGTTATGAGGTGATCCCTGGCGTAAGTTCGGTGTTCGCCTCGGCAGCGGCAATAGGAGCAGAGCTGACTATCCCGGATTTAACCCAGACACTCATATTGACGAGGGCTGAAGGGCGTACGCCTGTTCCGGAATTTGAGAAGTTACGTGATTTGGCTAGTCATCACTGTACGATTGCCCTCTTCTTGAGTGCGACCTTGACTAAAAAAATCGTTAAAGAACTCCAGGCAGCCGGTTGGCAGGATGATACTCCGGTCGCAGTCATTCAACGGGCAACATGGCCGGACCAAAAAATCGTCCGTACCACTTTAGTGAATTTAGATGATGATATGCGTAAAAATGGTATCCGCAAGCATGCAATGATTTTGGCTGGATGGGCGTTAGACCCTAATATCCATGATAAAGATGAATACCGTTCCAAACTATATGATGCGAGTTTTACCCACGGTTTCAGAAAAGGTGTTAAGCCATGATCATTGAATTGAAGGAAGAGGAACTTGCTCCCATTAAACGGTCACATACTTATGCGATCGTTGCGATTACAAAGCATGGTGTCGAGCTGGCACGAAAATTACATACCGTTTTTTCGAATTCCGATCTTTATTACATGAGCAAATTTGAAAAAGGGGACGAAGAGCATAAACAGATCCAGCTTTTTTCGGGAAGTGTCCGTATGCTTTTACCAGCTTTATTCAAGGAATATAAAGGAATCATTTTAATTATTTCACTCGGTGCAGTCGTGCGGATGATTGCACCAATTTTGAAGGATAAGAAAACGGATCCAGGTGTGGTTGTCATTGATGACAAAGGGGAAAATGTCATCAGTGTACTGTCAGGGCATCTTGGGGGAGCAAATGAACTGACTAAGGAAGTTGCTGCTGCCCTTGACGCAAAAGCTATAATCACTACGGCTTCGGATGTACAAAAAACGATTCCTGTCGACTTATTCGGCCAGCGTTTTGGCTGGGTTTGGGATTCTGCAGAAAAATTGACGCCAGTAAGTGCGTCCGTTGTAAATGAAGAGCATGTTGCCGTTGTACAGGAGTCAGGTGAACGGAACTGGTGGTCGTATGAAACGGCATTACCTGAACGGATAATCGTATACCCGTCTATTGAAGAAGCGCTTCAAGCAAAGCCACAAGCAGCCCTGGTCGTGACTCACCGCATGCTTAGCCAGCCGGAAAAGAAAATCTTGGAAAATGGGATCGTCTACCGCCCTCAAGTCATTGCTCTCGGTATCGGGTGCAATAGAGGAACAGCGGCTGCCGAAATTGAGCAGGTGATTGAAGAAACACTAGCGGAATTATCGTTTTCCTTAAAAAGCGTTAAAGCGATCTGTACCATTTCCTTAAAGAAAGACGAAATTGGCTTAATTGAAGTTGTTAAAAAATATGGCTGGGAATTTGTTTATTATGAACCGGAAGAGCTTAATCAAGCTCAGATCGAAGCGCCATCCGATACAGTATTTAAATATACAGGTGCATATGGTGTGAGTGAACCGGCTGTCAGGATTTATACGAAAGCCGAACAATTGGAACTGGTTAAAAAAAAATCGGGGAACGTAACCATATCAGTTGGGATCATTCCTTTTTAAGGAGGCAGAAACCTATATGAACGATAGAAGATTGGTAATTGCAGGTACCGGAAGCGGTGTCGGAAAAACGACATTGACCATCGGAATCATGGCAGCCCTCCAGAAGAAAGGCTATACGGTTCAAGGGTTCAAATGTGGTCCTGACTATATTGATCCAACCTATCATACTGCAGTTACAGGACGAATTTCACGTAATCTTGACAGTTGGATGTTCGAACATGACACCGTCAAGGAAATTCTTAACAAAGCAGCTACTGGAGCTGATATATCGATCATTGAAGGAGTCATGGGCTTTTTCGATGGCAAAAGTCCTTTATCCAATACAGGATCGACCGCTGAAATCAGCGTCATCACGCAAAGCCCTGTCCTGTTGGTAGTCAACTGTGCCAGCATGGCACGGAGCGCGGCTGCCATTGTAAAAGGATTTCAGGACTTTTCGACCGGTCCGAACATCATTGGGGTCATTGCCAATCAAGTAGGAAGTGTAGGCCATTACAAAATCGTCAAATCAGCCATTGAGCAAGAATGCGATGTACCGGTGCTGGGATATATGAAACGGGAAATGGATATTGATATTCCTAGCCGTCATTTGGGCTTGATTCCTGCGATTGAACGCGGTGAACTTAACCCGTTTTTCGATAAGCTTGCACAATTGGTCATGGAAACGATCGATATCGATCAGTTATACCGTTTGTCAAAGACAAGGGCCGTTTCCAGTGGAAACTCAAATATATTTCAACCCCAAAATGAAAAGGAGGTGTGCATTGCCGTCGCAAAAGATGCAGCCTTCAATTTCTATTATCAGGAAAATCTTGAGTTGCTTGAAGCATATGGGGCGAACATCAAGTATTTTTCTCCATTAAAAGGGGAAGAAGTTCCAATGGATGCTGATGGCTTATACCTTGGAGGCGGTTTTCCTGAGGAATTTGCAGATGAACTTTCCGGGAACGTGGGTGCTATCAGATCCATCAGAACCTCCATTGAAAAGGGGATGCCGACCCTGGCGGAATGTGGGGGTTTCATGTTTTTGAGCAAATCGATTGAAACAACTTCAGGAGAAACGCATCAGATGGCAGGAATGATACCAGGCAGGATTAAAATGCAGAAAAAACTTGCGGCACTTGGGTATCGTGAAATTACAGGAACTTCAAGCAATTTTTTGATCAATGAAACTGAACAGGCAAAAGGTCATGAATTCCACTACTCGACATTTGAAGCGGATGATGATCTTACACATGCTTACGAAGCCAAAGGCAGATTCGGTTCCAAACAAGAGGGGTGTGTATTAGGTAACCTTGTTGCAGGGTATACACACTTTCACTTTGCTTCCAATCCAATATTGGCAAAGAACTGGATCAATGCTTGCTTAAAACAAAAAAACAGATTCACACAAGAAACCATCAACATGGAAAAGGTATTTTTTGAAGATTAAGAGGAGGCGCGAGCATGAAACCGGGAAAAGTACATCTGGTCGGTGCGGGTCCCGGAGATCCGAAACTGATTACGGTATATGGGCTGGAATGTATCCAAAAGGCGGATGTCATTGCATATGACAGGCTTGTCAATCCAGAACTATTAACCTATGCTAAAGAAAATGTAGAATTGGTATATTGCGGAAAATCACCAGGGAAACATCATCTCATTCAAAATGAAATACATGAACTTTTAGTGGAAAAAGCATTACAGGGGAAAAACGTCACCCGTCTAAAAGGTGGAGATCCATTTGTCTTTGGTCGGGGCGGTGAGGAAGCAGAGATACTGGCTGCTAACGGAATTGAATATGATATCGTCCCAGGAATCACAGCGGGAATCGCAGCTCCGGCTTATGCGGGCATCCCGGTTACCCACCGTGAACATGCCTCAAGTTATGCCATTGTGACAGGACATGGCCGTGATTACAAGGGGCAGGATAACCTGAATTGGCAGGCATTGGCCCAAGGCATCGATACCATCGCTTTTTATATGGGAATAGGTAATATGCCGTTTATCTGTGAAAAATTGATGGAGCATGGCAGGGACGGTAAAACGCCAGTGGCTGTCATCGAATGGGGTACGACAGATAAACAGAGGACGATTACAGGTACTTTGAGTTCGATTTCTTTGCTGGCTATAAAAGAGGAAATTCAAAATCCGTCAATCTTTCTAGTAGGCGATGTCGTCCAATTAAGGGAGAAAATCCAATGGTTTGAAAGAGTGATTGAATCAGAGTCCACTTTTGAAGGGAATGAGTCGGAATGTCCATCATTCAAGAATTGAAGGAACGCAGGGCAATAAGGAATTACGAAGAAAAAGAAGTGGAAGACCAAAAAATCAGGCAGTTATTGGAAGCGGCTACCTATGCCCCTAATGACCGTTTACGTGAACCTTGGAGTTTTTATGTGATCAAGGGAGAAGCGAAGCAACGTTATGAAAGATTGGCAGAAAAGTATTTACATGAACGCTTCCCGACCAAACCAAAATTGATTGATAGTTCACTGGAAGTCGTAAAGACGACACCGCTTATCATTGTCGTGACTTCCGATATATTGCCTGACGATCCGGATTCATCCGAAGACAATGTTTTTGCTTCTTGTTGTGCCGTCCATTCGATGTGGCTTGCCGCAAAAGAACTTGGTCTTGGATTCGTTTGGCGCACTAGGGGAGTGGGTCTTGTCAGGGATGAACGCCTGCACGGATTCATCGGTTCACCGGAAAATAAAAAAGTGATCGGCACCATTTTTGTCGGGTACCCTAAAGCCGATCAACCAGCTCCTGCTACTAAAAGGACTTCATACATAGAGAAAACAGTATGGCTATGAAGGTAGGTGAGTGAGTGGCACGCAGAGGATTATTCCTTATTTATACGGGAAATGGGAAAGGGAAGACGACTGCCTCATTAGGGGTGACTTTAAGGGCGATCGGCAGAGGAATGAATGTCAAATTCCTTCAGTTCATAAAATCTCCAGAGCGTACATATGGGGAAGCATTGGCTTTAAAGAAATTAGGAGTTGAAATGGAACAGCTAGGTATTGGTTTTACATGGACCAAAACACCAGAAGAGCATCGCAGCGCATTACAGTTAGCTTGGGAAAAGGCGAAACAGGCCCTTGGTGATCCTGACATTGATTTACTTGTTCTGGATGAGTTGAACAATGCGTTAGCCATCTCCAAATTCCCGATAGAAGATGTCTTGCCACTGACTGAAATCATCGATGCGATTCATAATCGTCCCGCTCATATGCATTTAGTCATTACCGGTAGGGATGCCAAGCAAGAGATTATGGAAATGGCGGATTTGGTTTCATCCATTGAGGCGACCAAGCATTATTATGACGAGGGTATCGGCGCTGTCAAAGGATTAGAGTTTTAGGGGGTGAGCGGAATGAAGGCACGATCCATCATGATACAAGGGACGTCATCCGATGTAGGGAAAAGTTTGATTTGTACGGCATTTTGCCGGGTATTTTCCAATAAAGGATTACGTGTTGTCCCATTCAAATCACAAAACATGGCTTTGAATTCTTTTGTAACCTTGGATGGCGGTGAAATCGGAAGGGCTCAAGGAGTACAGGCGGAGGCAGCGCGGATCACGGCAACAACGGATATGAATCCGATATTACTGAAACCGAAGCAGGATATGGTTTCGGAAGTCATCGTGCATGGCAAGCATTTTCTTGATATGAATGCAAAAAGCTATCGGAATCAATTTGTCCAAGAAGCCATGCCCATCATCCGTAAATCGGTTGAAAAGCTTCAAGATGAATATGACATCATCGTACTCGAAGGTGCAGGAAGTCCGGCTGAAATTAACCTTAAGGACCGGGATATTGCGAATATGCGAATGGCCAAACTCGCGGATGCGGCTGTCATTTTAGTGGCCGATATTGATCGTGGTGGAGTATTTGCGTCCATAATCGGGACGCTTGCCTTATTGGATAAAGATGAACGCGATTGTGTAAAGGGGATCATCATCAATAAATTTCGTGGCATGCGAGAACTGTTGGACGATGGCATTGAATGGTTGGAAAAGGAAACCGGGATTCCGGTTCTCGGGGTGCTTCCCTATTTAGATGTGAATATTGAAGCGGAAGATTCGCTTGCACTCTCTTCCTTACGTTTTAAAAAACCTAAAAAGGCTGAGTTTCCGATTGATGTAGCCGTCTTGAGATTTCCGCGGATTTCCAATTTTACAGATGTGGATCCTTTTTTTGATGAACCTGGAGTAGGTGTCCGGCTAGTTAGCAGTGTCAATGAGTTAGGTAATCCTGACCTTCTTATTTTGCCGGGTACAAAAAACACGATGGAAGATTTAGAGTGGATGAAACATGTGGGGTTGGATGGAGCCATTAATGAACTGCGTGAACAAGGGGCGATGATCTTTGGTATATGCGGCGGTTTTCAAATGCTTGGGACTAAACTTTTCGATCCTGACGCTGTAGAAGGTAACGGTGAGAACGCAGAAGGGCTTTCGCTTCTTCCGGTGGAAACCGTATTTCAAGCAGAAAAGAAAACAGTACAAATGGAAGGTGTACTTTCTGCTGGGATAATGGAAGGTCAAATGAATCTTAACGGTTTCGAAATACATTTAGGCAGAACGACATTGAAGTCACAAGTAAAGCCCTTTCTTTTATTGAAGGATGGAAGAGAGGATGGAGCCATATCCACTGACAACAAGGTAATGGGAACATACCTTCATGGGATTTTCCATAATCGCTTGTTCACTAGATTACTAGTTAACCAAATTCGGCGGAACAAGGGGTTGGATGAAGTGAATGAAAACGTTCAAAGCGACTCGGAGCGTAGGGAGGAAGCGTACAATCTCTTGGCTTCCCATTTGGAAGAAAACATTGATATGGATACCATCTATCAATGGCTGCAGCTGGAAACTACAGAAAGTTGAAAAATGGTCCGACAGAATCAAATTATGAGTTAATCAAAGCCCCCATCCTTAAAAAATGACTAAAAAACACATCAGTATAGGGTTACACTTCCTTTTATTTAGCCATATTAAGTGACAGACGCATATAAGATATGTTATGTTGTCTTCTCTACATACTTTAAAGAATATAAAAGGATGAGGTGTTCATATGAATAAAACAGAATTAGTGAGTAGTGTGGCAGCACAAGCTGAACTGACAAAAGACGACGCAAAAAAAGTAGTGGATGCATTGTTTGAAACAATCACGGCTACTCTTGCTAAAGAAGAAAAAATCCAATTAGTTGGTTTCGGTACATTTGAAGTGCGTGACCGTGCAGCTCGTACAGGAAGAAACCCGCAAACTGGCGAAGAAATCCAAATTGCAGCTAGTAAAGTACCCGCTTTTAAAGCAGGTAAGGAATTAAAAGAAGCTGTAAAATAAAAATCAATGAAGAAAAACCTGGCGATGAAATTTTCGCCAGGTTTTTTTATTTACTGCCTGATACTCGTTCTTGAGCAGGGCGATTCGTAAAACGGTAGATTATTTTCAATTAACCCGTCTTATGCTATTCTTGAGTTACCAAGAATCCACTGAAATGGAAAAGGTAAATAACGATCTGTTATTTTTTTATGAGGCGGGATATAGTTATGAAAAGGCCATTAGGAGTTTCTTTAATTGGTTATTTTTATATTTTCGGTGCGAGCATTTTACTGTTTACATCAGTTTTCTATGATCCTAATGCCAATCAAATAGGGTTGATGACAAGATTTGGATTAGCTGATGTACCAGAACGCTTGATTCGAGTATTAGTGGCGCTTATATCCATCGTGATGATCTACGGATATATGAGGTTGGAAATGTGGGGATTTTGGATGATGATTGGATATTCAGCCCTGTTCGGAATGATTAGTTTGACTTTATTATTATCACACAATCAACAGCCTTTTATTGGAAATTCGATTTGGTCAATGATTGTTTTGATATATTCCATTTATGTAAAGCCCTCGTTCAAGATGAAACAGCAAGGCATACCTAATTAGTCCACTTAAGGAGAAGTGGTCCAATATACAATTCGGTTTATCGATTCTTTTTAATAATGTCATTTTAAATGGATGGCAGTAAGGGCATTATCATTTCACCAACAATGAAAATAATCTCACTCCACCAGAAAAGTAAGGCAGTAATGGAATTAACCCGAATGAAAAAAATTTATAGTACTTATTAATAAGGTTTATACTGTGACTATGTTAGGCTAATGAATAACAAGCTTTAAAATCAATATAAAAGAGGTGAAAGATATGTTGAAGAAAATAATGAAAAAAATCAAACAACTTTCCCAAGGCAGCAGTGAGCGAAGACATGGTCATTATCGCCGAGGCAGCAGCAGTAGCAGCAGAGGGTATAAACGATCTCCCATGGGTGGAAGTGACCGCTACAAAAGAAAAGGACGAGGCAGTAGCAGCTAATTGAAATTCTTAGACTCTAAAGCAGCATGCAGGTCCATTGAGAGTTCTTTAATATCTGAATAAGGTTCTTGGATGCTTAATAACCTTTTCAGTATATGCACGGTTCCTTTTTCTAACGAAAGCTCTTCTGTCCAAGGAAGAGCCTTTTTACTTTTGGAAGCGTACGTCGTATAAAGTACATATAAGAGTATTTCCCCCAAATCGTAAAAATCCTGCCTTTTCATCTCCAAAATGGATTCTTTTGCGAGATTGGCCGAAACGGCCCGTTTAGACAAACCAAAGTCTATCAAGATGGGATGATGGTCTTTAAGTAAAATATTTGGTATACGTAAATCTTGATGGAAAATGTCATGGTTGTGTAGAAAAGATACTAACCCCACCAGGTCATCAAGAAAAAGTAGAGACTCTTTCTCAGTGAACGTTATATGATTCAAGAAAATATGATCTTCTAAATTATCCCCTTCAATGAAATCCATCACAAAATAAACATTTCCGTCTTGTGAAAATTTCTCGTGAAATTTGGGCATGTTTTTGTGGTTTAACATTCGTAATATGGAGATTTCACTCTCAAACTGTTCAAGCTCTTTTTTGCTGCGGCGTTTACTTGTCCGGAGCTGTTTGATCACTATATTTTCATTCGTTTTCAAATCATTGCAAAGATAAACAATGCCGTAGCTACCTGTTCCTATTACAGACGTTACCTTGTAGTGGTTATTCAAAACCACTCCTTTTTTTAAAGGTATATCCACAAAAAATTGATAGATCTTTCGAATGGAACGCAAAATTGAAACTTCCCTCACCACTTTCATTTATTTGAGTCAAGAATACACCATACTGATTAACTAAGCTGGAAATATGAATGTTCATGGATAGTTTAACACTGATTTTTGATAATGCGGTAATGAAAGTCTTTTCTTCGGGGTGTTCCTTTATACGATATCCAATAAAATATTGAAAAAATACCAATCGTAAGAATTCCCATCAATGAAAAAAGTATTGAAAGACTATTAAAAATTTTACGTAATTTCATATTATGAAATTATCGGATTTTTTTAATTTTTACCTTTACTATAATGAATTCATAATAAAATAGCAGGAGGTGAAAAGATAGATGGGCGAGAGTTAAGAAATTGCTTTGGTAAATTCCCAACCGGAGTTACGATCGTGAGCTGGTTTGATGGGGAAGTTCAAAAGGGTATTACTGTGAATTCATTCACCTCGGTTTCATTGGATCCCCCGCTTGCTTTAGTGTCAATTCATAAAGAAGCAAAAGCTTGCAATAGCATGAAGGGTAGATCATTTACCATTAATATTTTGTCGGATGAACAAGAATCCATTGCATGGCAATTTGCGGGCAGTAAACAGGAAACACTTGAAATTGACTGGGATAACAAGGGGATTTCGCCAAAAATAAATGGAAGTGTTGCCTGGATGGAATGCAAACCATGGGAAGAGTATGATGCTGGTGATCATATTTTGTTCATAGGTGAAATCCAAGAATTACATTTCGAAGATTTGGAAGCGCTTACTTCTGTCAAGGGAAAATGGGGTCTGCTAAACAACTCGTAAAATAAGGGGGATTCTTATGGGCATTAAAATCCCGAGTAAAACAGCTAAACTTACGAGTAAACCGGCGAAACTCGCGAGTAAAACAGCTAAATTCACGAGTAAACCGGCGAAACTCGCGAGTAAAACAGCTAAATTCACGAGTAAACCGGCGAAACTTGCGAGTAAAACAGCTAAATTCACGAGTAAACCGGCGAAACTTGCGAGTAAAGCTGCAGAATTCATGAGTAAACCGGCGAAACTCGCGAGTAAAACAGCTAAATTCACGAGTAAACCGGCGAAACTTGCGAGTAAAGCTGCAGAATTCATGAGTAAACCGGCGAAACTCGCGAGTAAAACAGCTAAATTCACGAGTAAACCGCGAAACTCGCGAGTAAAACAGCTAAATTCACGAGTAAACCGCGAAACTCGCGAGTAAAACAGCTAAATTCACGAGTAAAATGGCGAAACTTGCGAGTAAAACAGCTGAATTCACGAGTAAACCGGCGAAACTCGTGAGTAAAGCTGCAGAATTCATGAGTAAACCACCTAAACTCACGAGAAAAATAGCTAAACTCGCGAGTAAACCCGCCAAATTCACGAGTAACCCATCCAAACTCACGAGTAAACCATCCAAATTCACGAGTAAAACAACAAATGAACTCCCATTTTATAGTATTTGCTTGGAAAGTTATGTATAGTTAGCATTATATTAAAATTGAATATTCAGAAAAATAAAGGAGCGATGTTATGAGTTTAACAATCACAGATTTGTTCATCGGCCAGGTTGCTAGTTTGCAACGCACATTTAATGAATCTGACGTAAAATTATGTAATGAACTAACAAAAGATTACAGTCCGATTTATCAAGTGAATAAAGAAGCATGGAAAAGTAATTTCAGCAAGCCGGTTGTACCTGGTTTGTTAACGGAAGGCCTTATCACTCAAGTGATCAGTGAAAAACTCCCTGGTAGTGCCTGTATACTTTTACAAAAGGAATTGGTCTTTTATCATCCAGTACATATAGGCGATATGATTTCAGCTGAACTGGAGATCATTGATATTAATTTGAATAGAGATTGGGTTACGCAAAAGGTGACTTGTTTTAATCAGGAAGGAATTGAAGTCATTAAGGGGCAAGTTGTAATTTTTGTTTTAAGTAATCAAGATATTAGGTGATGTAAATGGAAAATGTCAAAAACGTGTTAAGGAATTGGGGATCGATTGAAGTTGATGAAAATGGAAGAGTTATAGGCGCCACTGCTGACTTTTATGAATATTTCATGATTATGCCGACTGATTTGATAGGAGAGTCCATAACGAGGGTCATTCACACTTCTTCCACCCTTTCTTTGAAAGGTCTTGCTCACAAACATGTATTTTCTGGTGTGATCAGCGGACACTCTTGTTTCATAAGGGTAGTTCGACGAGAAGCTGGTACCCTTTATACCATAATCATCCGACAAGGTGAACTGGAATACAGTGATTTAGTGTATTTTGCCAACTCTTTGGAGAAGAATGAAGCCAAGAAAAATTCCTTGTTACAAAGTCGATATAGCTTCGAAGAGATTGTTGGAAAGAGTGAGGAGATAGAGAGAGTAAAAGAGCTGGCCGCCAGAATAGCTACTAGCAGTTCAACCGTACTGCTTACAGGGGAAACGGGAACGGGAAAGGAACTTTTTGCCCAAGCGATCCATAGTTTGAGTACAAGAAAAGCACAGCCTTTTGTGCCGGTAAATTGTGCCGCGATTCCAGATGAATTATTTGAATCGGAGATTTTTGGTTATGAGGCTGGCGCTTTTAGCGGGGCGAAAAAAGAAGGTAAGCCTGGAAAAATAGAATTAGCCCAAAATGGTACGTTGTTTTTAGATGAGATTTCAGAATTGCCTTATCAGGCTCAAGGTAAGCTATTACGAGTTTTACAGGAAAGAGAAGTGGAAAGACTAGGCGGGACGGGGACTAAAAATGTTGATATACGTATTATTGCGGCGACGAACAGGGATTTAAGAACCCTTATTCAAGAAGGAAAATTCCGCCAAGATTTATATTATCGACTTTATGTTTTTGAATTGAAAATTCCTTCTTTAAGGGAGCGGCACGAAGATATTCTTCCTCTGGCATATCATTTCGTCGAGTATTTCAATAACAAGTTAGGCTCCAATGTGAAAGAAATTGATCCTAAACTCCAAGATTGGCTTATCCAATATGATTGGCCTGGTAACATCCGTGAAATCAAAGCGATAATCGAACGCGGAATGAATATCGTGGATGGAGGGACTCTAACTCTGGATTCTATATATTTTACACCTAATTTCATATTGGAGGTTCCCTCAGCTATGGATAATTCTATGTCCGGTACGTTGGATGAAGTTGTAGGTAATGCTGAAAAATCAGCCATTCAGCGAGCATTAAAAGATTCGGAAGGGGATCGTTCTTTAGCAGCTCAAAAGCTGAAAATTCATGTTGCTAGTTTATATAGGAAAATTGCCAAGTACAAATTGAAATAGCAGAATCATCCAATGAAAGGTAATCAGGTTAACCATTAGGGCACACTTATAAAGTGTGTATTTTTTTGTGAAGTTTCGCAAATTCGATTTGCAGTATTGCGAAAAAATGCAAACTTGCGAAAGCTTTAGGAAACAATAGCCAAATTTGTAGCGAATTCTAGTTGGCACACAACTTGCAATAATAGTTTGTCATGTAAGAGGTTTCATGTTTCGTAGAATGTCCAAAATATAGGTATCGGATAAATTAGTAATTAAACTTGGAGGTAATGATATGCTGAATTTTTCTTTTACGGAAGAGCAGGATTATTTTCGTAAAATATTGAAAGAATTTGCTAAGGAAGAGTTGCTTCCACATTATACAAAATGGGATCGCGAAGGGATTACTCCAAAACATTTGTGGGAAAGGCTGGGGGATCTTGGCGTGAATGGTCTTCGGATTCCAGTGGAATATGGAGGAAGCGGTGCGGATTGTGTGACAACTGGGATAGCTGCTGAGGAGATAGGTCGTGGAGATTTCAATCTTACTTACGCAGTGATGTTGAATGCATTAATTGGTGAAATTATCAATAATCACGCTAGCGAGGAACTGAAAAAAGAGTGGCTTCCCAAAATCTCAAGTGGTGAAAAAATTGTTGGCATTGCCATTACGGAGCCATCCGCCGGTACGGATGCAGGCGGAATTAAAACAACAGCTGTCCATAAAGGAAATAAGTATGTGCTTAATGGAGAAAAGTCTGGAATTAGTGTAGCTATGTGTGGAGATGCCTTTGTTATATTTGCAAAGACGGAACCTGAATGGGGAAATCGAGGGATAAGTGCTTTCATGGTTCCTGCCGATATTCCAGGAGTTGAATGTAGAGGGTACACAGACATGGGGAATATCCCGATTGGAAGAGGTTCGATATATTTAACCGATGTCGAGGTTCCGGAAGAGTATATGATTGGTCTTCAAAATAAAGGGTTTTCCCAAGTGATGAATGGGTTTGATTTAAGTCGGCTGTTAATAGGGCTGCAATGTGTGGGCACCGCTTCACAAAGTATCGATGAAACCATCGAACATGTGAAAATCAGACATTCATTTGGTAAACCGTTGGCGACATATCAAGGGTCTCCTTCCCCATTGTGACCCACTATACCCAATTAGAACTGGTGAAGTGGCAAGCCTATCGAGGACTTTGGCTTCGTGACCAGGGGTTGAATCATAGTAAAGAATCGGCTTCTGTTAAGTGGTTAGGTCCTAAATATAGTGTAGAAGCTATCCATGAATGTTTACTGTTGAATGGTCATTATGCTTATACGAAGGAAATGCCTCTTGAGCAACGCTTACGTGACGTGATTGGGTTGGAAATTGGTGATGGCACTGCACAAGCCAATATGATGGTCATTGCAAAGGACATAATAGGAAAGGAGTTCCGTTCTCATTAATCCAAAGGAATGTAGTTTATGGTAAAAGTCAAACCGTAGAATACAGTGGACTTTTACCATGGGTGTTAGGAACGATGGAGTTTATCAATGAATTATTTCAAAGAAGTCAGCGAGCCCAGAGTCTTCAATAAGTAATAAGACCACTGTTCCAGTGATTAAGAGAGGGGCTTATGGCCGAGGCCATAAGTAAAGAGTTGAAAAAGATACATGGGTAATCATTCATAAAGGTTAGTATTTTTCATTCAGTTGAAACCGAAACGATTAAAGAAGAAATAGAAAACATTTACAGTCGTAATAGTGCCGATTACGTTCGTAATGAACAAAGAATTGATGTGATGCAAGGTAAATCATCCTAAATGGACTAGGACAATGAAGGGAATGAAAAACGATGGAATTAACAGATGTAATCTATGAAAAAAAAGGTGGAATTGCAAAGATAACAATGAACAGACCTAAAGTTTACAATGCTTTTCGTGCCAGAACCATTCAGGAATTAATTTGGGCCTTCCGGGACGCTTGGGATGATAATCGTGTTGGTATAGTGATTCTGACTGGAGCAGGTGAGAAGGCATTTTGTGTAGGTGGGGATCAAAAAGAAAAGGGAGAAGAAGGAGGATATGATCATTCGGGTGGTTTAGGTGGTGGAATGGGATTGGAAATCGAAACGCTGCACCAAACGATCCGCAACATTCCTAAGCCGGTCATTGCAGCGGTTAATGGGTTTGCCATCGGAGGCGGACATGTCCTTCATGTCATTTGTGATCTAACAATTGCATCTGACACGGCAAAATTCGGCCAGAGCGGGCCAAAGGTCGGTAGTTATGATGCAGGTTTTGGTTCAGCTTATTTAGCACGAATTGTCGGAGAAAAGAAAGCAAGGGAAATCTGGTATTTGTGTGAACAATATTCTGCACAAGAAGCAAAGGAAATGGGACTTGTGAACAAAATCGTTGCCCCAGAACAACTGCACGAGGCAGCAGAAGAATGGGCAAGAAAGATCCTTGATAAGAGTCCTACTGCGCTAAAAATGCTTAAATATTCCTTTAATGCAGATAGTGCAAACATTCAAGGGATTTCTCAGCTATCGATGGGCAGTTTAGCGATGTTTTACAATACACAAGAATCGGAAGAAGGAAAAAATGCCTTCCTGGAAAAGAGGCCTGTAGATTTTAAAAAATTCAGAGGTTGATGAGGGGGATGGAAACTGGTGAAATTGGAGACGATTTTGACTCAGGAATATGTGGGGAAATATCAAGGCGTTTGGCCAAACCGAACGATCTTGGATTATTTGAATGATGCTATAGTGAAGCATCCAGATAAGATAGCGATTATCGATAAAAAAAGTAGTTTTACTTACAAGCAGCTTGGTAAGTTGGTCGATCGAATCGCTTTGGGTCTCTTGCATATAGGATTGGGTAAAGGGGATGTTGTCTCTTTTCAACTGCCTAACTGGAATGAATTTATAATCTTACACTATGCTGTTACAAGAATCGGTGCCATTAGCAATCCCTTGATACCGATTTATCGAGATAGGGAAATTGGCTATATGGTTGGGATGGCAGAATCAAAAATGATTGTTGTACCAGATTATTTCCGTGGGTTTTATTACCCTGACATGATTGAGAGACTAAGCCATCAATGGCCATCAATGAAACATATATATGTGATTGGGGACAAGGCGCCGAAGGGGATGAAACTGTTCTCCTCACTATTTGAGGAACCTTGGGAAGACCGGATGGATTCATCCATTTTGGATGAAATCACACATGACCCCAATGATGTGACTGAAATTATCTTTACCTCGGGAACCACTGGAAGTCCAAAAGGAGTAATGCATACACATAATACTCTTTGTATATCAACGGATTATTGGATTGACCACTTACATTTAACCTCCGATGACGTTCATTTCATGGCGTCAACGTTCGCTCATCAAACAGGTTTTGGTTATGGAGTTAGGCTCCCTACTCATATTGGAGGTACAGGAGTCTATCAAGACATTTGGAATCCGAGAGAGTTTATTGAATGGGTTGAGAAGGAAAAGATAACGTTTACGGCGGGAGCTACTCCTTTTCTGCAAGATACGATTCAAATGGAAGGGATAGAAAGTTATGACCTCAATTCGCTACGAGTCTTCGTAGCTCTAGGTGCCCCGATTCCCAGGCATTTAGTAAAGGAAGCCGTGGAAAAAGTACCGTTCAAGATATTGTCAGGATGGGGACAAACGGAAGATGGCTTGGTAACCTTGACGAGACTTGAGGATCTAGAAGAAAAACTGACGAATACCGACGGAATTCCCTTTCCGGGGATGGAGCTAAAAGTAGTGGATCTTGAAGGGGAGCTCTGTGCTCCGAATATAGAAGGTTCTTTATTAGTAAGGGGTCCGGCTCTTTTTGTCGGCTATTTTAAACGGATCGATGATACTTTAGCTGAGTATAGTGACGGATGGTTCATTACCGGTGATCGAGCATTTATTGATGAAGATGGATATATCCGGATTTCTGGAAGAAACAAAGACATAATCATACGTGGCGGCGAAAATATTCCAGTTGCTTATGTAGAAAATGTATTGTATGAACACCCGGATATTTCTAGCGCTCAGGTTATCGCTGTTCCAGATTCTCGTCTTCAGGAAAAAGCATGTGCATGTATCAGCATGAAAATGGGAAAGAGCCCGATTACGATGGATTCCATGCAGGAATTTCTCTCGGAAAAGGGTTTGGCCAAACAATATTGGCCTGAATTTCTTGAAATAATGGATGACTTTCCTCGTACGGCAAGCGGGAAAATCCAGAAATTCCGGCTCCGGGAAATGATAAATGAAAAGATAATAGACAATATATAAGCAGCTTAAATAAATCCATATTGACTAAATGGTGAAAGTGGAGGGAATATGATGAATAAAAGAATGGCATTTATCACAGGTGCCGGGAGCGGAATTGGCAGAGAGATTGCAAAAAAATTGGCTTCTCGCAATTTTAACATCATCGTGGCTGATATAAATCTTAAAAATGCAGAGGAAACGGTTTCTATAATCGAAAAGTCGGGTTTTGAAGCCAGAGCGGTCTATTGTGATGTAACGAAATTAGAAAGTGTTAAAAAAGCCGTTGAAGAATCAGTGAACCATTATCAAAGAATAGATATATTGGTTAATAATGCAGGCTGGGATAAGGTGGAACCTTTTTTAAAAAGTGATCCAAGCACTTGGAAAAGGATTATCGATATTAATTTACTTGGGCAGATCCATACTTGCAAGGAAATTTTACCTCTTATGATTGAAAATGGTTACGGCAAGGTAGTAAATATTGCATCAGATGCAGCTAGGGTCGGATCAAGTGGAGAGGCAGTTTATTCGGCTGCTAAGGGAGGGGTGATTGCCTTCACAAAAACGATAGCAAGAGAAATGGCACGTCACAAACTCAACATCAATTGTGTTGCACCAGGCCCTGCTGATACTCCTTTATTTCAAGAAATAGGCTCTTATAATGTTGGTATAGCAAGCGCCTTGGAAAAAGCTATTCCATTCCGTCGGCTAGCTCAACCCGAGGACATTGCCAGTGCTGTTGCCTATTTCGTTTCGGAAGATGCAGGGTATATTACGGGGCAAACTCTTTCCGTAAATGGTGGATTAACAATGGTTTAATTGATCGTGGTTAGGTGAGTATGCAAGATTGAAAGGCTAGTAATCCTAAAGCAATATAGCTTGAAAACTTTTTCTAATCGTTTGACAATTGGATTTATCGTGTTAATATAAAGGCAAATGAATTATATATACAATTTGTACCACTAGGGGTGCTTTATAGGTGAAATTTGGTTTTACCTGAGAAGCTGAGATTAAAGTATGACTTTAAGACCCTTAGAACCTGATCTGGTTTATACCAGCGTAGGGAAGTGGGGTCTGGGACAATACGTTTCTGTATTATTTCAAGTAAAACCACTTTCTTTACGTTAAAGAAAGTGGTTTTTTATTTGCAAAAAAAGAGGTGATTTAAGGTTTTTATCCCGTATCATTCATTGAAAAATAGAATTTGGAGGTAATGGACATGAAGTTTTCAGAGGAAATCCGCCAGGAAGTTGATCATATTTGGGAAGCTAGTTTTAATCACCCGTTTGTTGCAGGAATTGGAGATGGCACATTGCCATTAGAGTGTTTTCGTTTTTATGTCATGCAAGATGCCTATTATTTATCTCATTTTGCTAGAGTTCAAGCTTTAGGAGCAGTAAAGGCAACAGACTTACATACAACAAGCAGGCTTGCCGGCCACGCACAAGGAACATATGAAGCGGAGTTGAAGCTTCATGAAAATTTTTCTGAGAGATTAGGCATCACAAAAGAAGAAAGGGAAAATTTCAAACCCGCCCCGACTGCTTATGCTTATACTTCCCATATGTATCGTGCGGCTTATTCTGGACATTTAGGGGATGTTATTGCAGCTATCTTGCCATGTTACTGGCTGTATTATGAAATTGGCGAAAAGCTGCAAGGGTGTGAACCGGAAGAGCCGATTTATCAAGAATGGATAGCGGCTTACGGAGGAGAGTGGTTCCGCTCTTTGGTGGAAGAACAAATTGCGAGGCTTGATGAGATTGCTGAAAAAGTAACAGATGAAGATAAGGAAAGAATGAAGGAACATTTTATCCTTAGCAGCCAATATGAATACTCATTTTGGGAAATGGCTTATCGCTTAGAGACATGGCCTGTTCATAAGGAAATACTGGAAGTATAAAGGAGAATGAAACATGAAAAAAGGATTGAAATTAACGGATATATTAGTCACTATCGTGATTGCCGTAGCATTTGGAATCGTTTATATCCTTTGGGGTTCGATATATTATTCCGTTAAACCATTAGGATTACATCTAGATCAACTTATTTATGGAATGTGGTTTATTGCTGGCCCCGTTGCCTTTTTGATTTTACGGAAACCGGGTGTAGCACTTCTGGCAGAGATAGCTGCAGCTTCCGGTGAATTCTTTCTGGGTTCACCATGGGGGCTGACCGTACTCTTATATGGGGTGGTCCAAGGTTTGTTCGCTGAACTGCTGTTCATGGCGTTCAGATATAAAAAATTCAATATGTCGGTGGCCGTTTTAGCTGCGGTGGCTTCCTGCCTGGGATCAGTCATCATGGATTTTGCATACGGGGAAATAGGTGCGCTCTCCCTTTGGAATCTATCGTTATTCATGATTGCGAGGTTCTTGGGTTCCATATTCTTTGCAGGTGTAACAGCTTATTATCTAGTTAAAGTCCTGGAAGCAACAGGAGTAACTAATCTTGTTCGTCCAGTTTCAAGTAAAGATTATGCAGAACTGGACCAAAAGTAGAGGTTGATGGCCATGGAACGAATCGTTCATGTTGAGAAGTTAAGAATGAAATTTCCAGGTGATGAGTCATTGATTTTCAAGGACTTATCCGTCTCATTTGATAAAGGTGAAAAAGTTCTATTGTTGGGACCATCAGGATGTGGTAAGTCGACTCTTTTGCAAGTATTAAGCGGATTGATTCCGAATTCCATCGAAGTTCCGATGAAGGCGGAAGAATTGAAGTGTCCTTCTTCATGGGGATATGTTTTTCAAGACCCTGATAGTCAGTTTTGCATGCCGTTTGCTGATGAGGAAATTGCCTTCGTCCTTGAGAATCTTTCCGTCCCTAAAAAAGAAATGAAAGAGAAGATCCAAAAACATATCCGTGAGGTAGGATTGAATCTAGACGATATCCATACAAGTATTGATACATTATCAGGCGGGATGAAACAGCGTCTGGCCATTGCTTCAGTATTGGCCCTTGAACCGGAAGTGATATTTTTAGATGAACCAACCGCCATGCTCGATCCGGAAGGAACAAAAGAAATCTGGGACTTGTTGAAGGGAGTCGGACGAGACAAGACGGTTATTATCGTGGAACATAAAATTGATCATGTTTTAGAATTCATCGAACGAATCGTGCTTTTTAATGATGACGGTCAAATCATAGCTGATGGTCCAAAAGATACCATTCTTTCCCTATATAAAAATGAAATGAAAGAACATGGAATTTGGTTCCCAGGTGTTTGGGATGAGTATGTACATGACCATGAGCTCATTCGTGAAAACCCATTTAGTGTGGGGGCCCCCCTTATTCATGTGCAAGGTTTTAGCGGATTCCGGAAAAAGGAAGCGAAAATCAAGGTTGAGGAGCTGCAGGTCCATTCAGGTGAATGGATTGTAATCAGTGGAGAAAATGGCGCGGGGAAGAGTACTCTTTTACATGCACTGATGCAGTTCATAAAAACGAGTGGTCAGTATGAATTAATGGGGTCCCCTATTAGAAGGGTGAAAAATCTAACGGATCATATGACGTTTGTCTTTCAAAATCCTGAGTTTCAGTTCGTTGCAAATTCTGTATATGAAGAAATTGCTTATTCATTGAGAATTGAAAAAAGGCCGCAACAAGAAATCGAGGAGAGAGTCCAATCATTACTTGGAGTGTTCCGCCTTGAGGCACATCGGGATAAACATCCGTTTCAATTATCAATGGGTCAAAAGCGTCGCTTAAGTGTAGCTGCCTCAATCGTAATAGACAAAAAAATCATTCTCCTGGATGAGCCAACCTTTGGCCAAGATTCGAAAAATACCTTTGCATTACTGGAATGGTTTGAGGAATACCGAAGGCGCGGAACAACAGTGATCATGGTAACTCATGACGATCATATTTCAAACAACTTTGCAACCAGGATCTGGACGGTTAAAGACGGATACGTAATAAGTGATGAAAACATCACGCAATCAGGATTTTTGGAGACAAAAGTTAAAAGGAGTGTCATGTAGATGAATCTTACAAATGCAGAAACATGGCTCCATAAGGTTAATCCAAGCCTTAAACTTTGTGTATTGCTCGTGTTATGCATCGTGGCGCTATTCATTCATGACCTGAATTACATGATGAATATTACCATTGGCGTTTTACTTTTATTTTTGTTTTTTACCGGGCATTCGATAAAACGCATCTTACTTTTGTCGATCCCTTTTTGTTTCATTTTTATATCCACCTCTTCCGCAATGATATTATTCGGGCAAGGTGAAACGGTTTGGTTTGAGTGGGGTCTCATATCGATTTCGGAAGAAAGTTTCATGAGGGGATTACTGGTAGGCTTTCGAGCATTGCTTTTCGCGGCACTAGGTTTAACTTTTTCCTTAACGACGAGACCAGTGAACTTGTTTTATTCCTTAATGCAGCAAGTAAAGCTTAAACCGAAATATGCCTATAGTTTCATGGCGGCATTAAGGCTCATCCCCATCATGATGGAGGAATTTCAAACGATACGAAACGCGATGAAGGTACGTGGTTTCAAAAGGGGAAAAGGGATTAGATCGGTATATTTTAAAATGAAAGCTTATTCCATCCCGTTGTTATCCGGAAGCATCAGACGTGCTCACCGAATCGCGGTTGCGATGGAGGCCAAGCGATTTACAGACACTCGGGATCGAACATACTATTATGAATTTGGGTTTTCAAGAAAGGACCATGGATTCATTCTGTATTTTTTCATCCTGCTGTTGGCTGGGTTTTATCTATCGATTCAATTCCCGTTACTATCTTTGATTTTATGAGATTACAACTTTACTAGTTAGGGGTTCTTAGTATGAATGCACTAGAATTGCATATTATTTCTACTGGGAAACAGCCAATTGAGAAGTTCGTAGAAATCGCTTCTAGGATTCAGGAACATGTTGATTTCTTCTATCTAAGGGAAAAGCACATGAATGCATCAGAACTCTATCGTGCAGTGACCCTATTGCATGATAATAAGATTCCGCTGTCTAAGATCATCATAAATGATCGTGTGGATGTAGCCTGGGTACACAATGTATTTGGTGTGCAATTGGCTTTTCATAGTTTAGATGCAGGAGTCGTAAAAGGAGCATTTCCAGGGATGAGTGTTGGCTGTTCGATCCATTCCATGGATGAAGCGAAAGCCGCTTTCCGTAACGGGGCCGATTACGCGATCTATGGACATGTTTTTGAAACAAATTCAAAACGCGGCCTACCTCCTAAGGGAGTGGAGGAACTTCATGCAATCACAAGAAATGTCAATCTTCCGATTATTGCGATAGGCGGAATAACTCCTTCCAATTGCCAAGTTGTAAAGGATGCGGGCGCACACGGAATTGCGGTCATGTCAGGTGTGCTTGAAGCTGAAAACCCGGTTAGAGCCGTTAAAGAATATTCGAAGTCTTTAGGAAAGGAGACATAAAATGAATTCCATATATGATGCAATCATTGTTGGGGGAGGGGTAATTGGTGGATCCATTGCTTTTCAATTAGCCAAACGAGGTAAAAAGGTCCTTTTATTGGAAAAAGATAGAATTGCCAGTAAAGCATCCAGTGCTGCAGCCGGGATGTTAGGAGCACAAGCCGAATTAGATGCTGATAACCCGCTTTTTAGTTTGGCAAGCCGAAGCAGGGGGATGTTTCCTGCACTGTCGGAAGAATTAAAGGACTTAAGTGGAATTGACATCGAATTAGTGAATAAGGGTATGTTTAAGGTGGCGCTAACGAATGATCAAGTAGCCGAATCGATGGACATGATCAAAGTCCAGCAAGATGCGGGACTAGAGGCGGAATGGTTATCGACTGCCGAAATAAGGAAAATGGAACCACTTCTTTCGGATGAGATTAAGGGAGCCATGTTCATTCCGAAGGATGGACAAGTTTCAGCCACCAGGCTGTCGCTCGCTTTTGCTAAATCTGCAGCTACCCTTGGTGTAGATATAAAGGAATTTGTCCATGTCTCTGATTTATGTACGGAAAACGGATGTGTAAAAGGAGTGGTCACAAATATAGGCGAATTTTCAAGTGAAACTGTAATTGTGGCAAGTGGTGCGTGGAGTGCCTTCCTCCTTGAAAAATCAGGGATAAACCTCGATACATATCCGGTAAAGGGAGAGTGCTTTTCCGTCCTGACTGATCGCCCATTACTTGAAAAAACGATCTTTTCACATGGCTGCTATCTTGTGCCCAAAGTTGGCGGAAGAATCATTGTCGGCGCAACGGTTAAAGCGAACACTTTCGATCAAAAGGTAAGTTTGGAAGGGATTTCAACGTTAATAGAAAAGGCAACGCAATTGCTTCCGGCAATTAAAGGAACCGAGTGGGAAAAGACATGGGCAGGTATACGTCCCCAAACAGGGGATGGATTGCCATATTTTGGTGAACACCCAGCATGCAAAGGACTTTTCATTGCAACGGGGCACTTCAGGAATGGCATCCTGCTTTCTCCAATTACAGGTGTACTTATAGCGGATATGGTGGAAAGGAAGACAAATCCTGAATGGTCCGCTTTTCGATTGGATCGTTCGATACAGACCCTTTTTTCTTAATGGAGGTGGATGAATTGGAATTGATTATTAACGGGGAAAAAATACGGATACCTGCTGATGAATCAACAGTTACAGCGCTTTTGAAACACTTTAATTTACATCAAAAAGTAGTGATCGTTGAATTGAATGATGAAATATTAACAAAAGAAAATCTAAGTGAAACACTTTTGTCAAATGGAGACAAGGTCGAGATTGTACATTTTGTAGGAGGCGGATGAAATGTTAAAGATAGGTTCTTATGAATTTTCTTCAAGGTTATTATTAGGTACTGGGAAATATCCGAATTTCGATGTTCAAAAGCAATCAGTGGAGGTTTCAGAGACGGAAATATTAACGTTTGCGGTCCGGAGAATGAACATTTTTGAAGCCAGTCAGCCTAATTTCTTAGAAAAGCTTGATTTGAAAAAATATACACTCCTTCCCAATACAGCAGGAGCTAAAACGGCTAAAGAAGCAGTGCGTATAGCCCACCTTGCGAAGGCTTCAGGTTTATGTGACATGATTAAGGTAGAAGTCATCGGCTGTCAAAAAACCCTTCTGCCCGATCCGATTGAAACATTGAAAGCTGCTGAAGAATTAGTGAAACTGGGATTCACTGTATTACCCTATACCTCGGATGATGTGTTGCTTGCTAAACGCCTGGAAAAAGTGGGATGTCATGCAATCATGCCTGGTGCTTCACCGATTGGCTCTGGTCAAGGCATTATAAACCCACTGAACTTACGATTCATCATCGAACAATCAGAGATTCCGGTTATTGTTGACGCAGGGATTGGAACGCCCTCCGATGCGGCAATCGCCATGGAATTAGGGGCGGATGGCGTATTGCTTAACACTGCAGTCTCCGGAGCAAAAGACCCCGTCAAAATGGCGAAAGCAATGAAGCTTGCCATTGAAGCAGGTCGATTAGGGTATGAAGCAGGAAGAATTGAAAAAAATGAATACGCCATTGCAAGCAGTCCAGTTGAAGGAATGAGCATTGGATGAATGAACGTTATTCACGTCAAGAACTTTTTGGCCCTATAGGGGAAGAAGGGCAATTGAAAATTCGCAAAAAACACGTTTTAGTGATTGGAGCGGGTGCTCTTGGTACAGGAAGTGCGGAAGGCCTTGTACGAGCAGGAATTGGGAAGCTGACCATTGTAGACAGGGATTATGTGGAGTGGAGTAACCTTCAAAGACAACAGCTTTATTGTGAAGAAGATGCTGAAAAAAGAATACCGAAAGCAGTGGCAGCGAAGAATCGTTTGAATGCTTTAAATTCAGATGTTACCGTAACATCGCTTGTGGCGGATGTCTCGGTTGATGAATTGGCGAAGCTCGTTGAAGACGTGGATTTAATATTGGATGCCACTGATAATTTCGATACCAGGATGATCATTAATGATAGTGCACAAAAATATAAAATACCCTGGATTTACGGAGCGTGTGTTGGGAGTTATGGGATAAGTTACACGGTGATTCCAGAGGTGACCCCATGTTTGAATTGTTTGCTTGAAACGGTTCCAATTGGAGGGCTGACCTGTGATACGGCTGGGATCATAAGCCCTGCCGTTCAAACGGTCGTTGCCCATCAAATGGCGGAAGCATTAAAAATCCTTGTCGAAGATTATGCATCTCTTAGAAACAAGATCGTATCATTCGACCTTTGGAAAAATGAGTACTCGTCCATTGATGTAACGAAATTAAAAAAAGACAGTTGTTTGTCATGCGGGGAAAATCGTACTTATCCACATCTTTCCTTTTCAAATCAAACAAAGACTGCCGTATTATGCGGGAGGGATTCTGTCCAGATCCGGCCGGCGATGAAACTTGAAAGAGACCTAGCGGAACTGGAAAAAAATCTTCTTGCACAAGGTGGGAAAATCGTTAGAAATCCTTATTTACTTTCATTTACGAACGGAAACCATCGGTTGGTTATTTTTAAAGATGGACGGGCCTTGATCCATGGAACTAAAGATATTGCAGAAGCCAAAACATTATATCATCGTTATGTTGGGTGAAGAAAACGAGAATGGAACTGACCTGATATGAACAAGCGTATTAATGAAAGAAGTGCCAAATGAATTTGGCATTATAATAGGAAGTTATCGAACATTCTTCTTGCGACTTGATTGCAGTGAAAACATAAAACGAAAGCGGTGTCTGCCTTTAAGGGCGGCACCGCTTCGCTTTGGATCGATTATATAAGCAGCTTACATATCATGACTGCTATTATGCTTCTGACGGGAGTGCTGTCTATTTTTTACCTTATGAGAACCGCTTAACGGTGCAGGTTGACCTGGGTTATTTCCTTTAGGTGCATTTTTTCGAATATCTTTACCATCATTTTTGTTCATGTGCGATCCCTCCTACTACTTAAGATAATCAGTCCGTGAAATTTTATTCACATACATATATTTGCAAACCTCGTACATGCTATGGATGGACACTATATTTAAGGAGCTGAACACAAATGCAGGATAAACAGGATAAGCGAAGGACTTTCCAGGAAGCCCAGCAAAGTTATCAACAAGTATTTGATGTATACTCATCGATCGAGAAAAACGCACCGAATTATGGAACGGAATTGAAACATGTGAAGCAGGAAGTGAATGAGGCCTATCAGCAAATACAATCTGCTTTAGTCACCGCTTCCGAGCATCAGAGAGAACAATTGAAGCAATTCGAGCAGGATATTCAGGCTATCGTCAATGAGGTCAATTCAGAGGACTATTGAGTGCCTAGGTCTATCGGGATTTTCCTGATTTTTATAATGGAATAGGCTTTTTGAAAAGAGCAGTACATCTGCAATTTCAAAAAGCCTATCCTATTTAAAGCCTAGAAAAGAGGGAAATCATTGGTTTTTCTTTCTTTTTTTATTATTTTGCCTTTGCATTTCCGATAATGGGGGTTCATTTCCCAGTTCATCATTGTAACCTGCTCCATTACCTTGCGCTTTTGCAGCATTCATTCCTGGTATAACATGATTTGCCTTTTGTTTTGACATTTCGACACCTCCACCCATAGAATGTGATAATGCTGAATGATTATGTATGTATGACTAATATGTTTTACTGGTATAATTTATCAGGTCATAAATGGTAGTATTTTCAATGAAAAGCACGTTAGTAAGGCTTCCTAAATGCACTTTAACATGTGGGGGATTTTTTTCTATAAGAGAAACTTATCAAAAACAATAACTTTCTTGTTATTTACTTATACTCATTTCTATATTAGTATTAAGTTGAAGGAAGAGTTAGGGTGGGAGAAGAGAGAGAAAATTCGACAAACTAACTTTTTTATTTATATTTATAGTAAACATGGTTTCAGTGAACCAGGTTTTACTTTTATGTGCAGAATAAGTTCTGACAGTTTAATAGGGGGTAATATTCATGACGAAAAATGACGTATACCAAGCGCGTAAGTCCTTTGAAATTGAAGGAAAACGCTACAACTACTACAGCCTAGACGCTATTGAAACAGCAGGGGATGGCCAAGTATCACGCCTTCCATATTCCATCAAAGTATTACTTGAAGCGGTACTTCGCCAAGTAGACGGAAGAGTTATCACAAAAGAACACGTTGCGAACCTTGCTAAATGGGGAACAAGCGAGCAACAAGATATAGATGTTCCGTTCAAGCCATCACGTGTAATCCTACAAGATTTCACTGGTGTTCCAGTTGTTGTGGATTTAGCTTCTTTACGTAATGCTTTCGCAGCACTTGGTGGAGATCCAGACAAAATCAACCCGGAAATTCCGGTTGACCTTGTAATTGACCACTCTGTACAAGTTGATAAAGCAGGTACAATGGATTCCCTTGATGCCAATATGGATCTTGAATTCGAACGTAATGCAGAGCGTTATCAGTTCCTAAGCTGGGCTCAAAAATCATTCAACAACTATCGTGCAGTTCCACCGGCAACTGGTATCGTTCACCAAGTTAACCTTGAGTACCTTGCGAACGTGGTTCATGCTGTTGAAACTCCAAACGGTGACTTTGAAGTGTTCCCTGATTCTGTTTTCGGTACAGATTCACATACTACAATGATCAACGGTATTGGTGTTCTTGGTTGGGGTGTCGGCGGTATCGAAGCAGAAGCAGGCATGCTAGGACAACCTTCTTACTTCCCGGTTCCAAAAGTAGTTGGAGTTAAATTGACTGGCCAACTTCCTAAAGGTACAACAGCTACTGACCTTGCATTGAAAGTGACACAAGTTCTTCGTGCACACGGCGTAGTTGGTAAATTTGTTGAGTTCTACGGCCCTGGAGTAGGATACCTTCCACTTGCTGACCGTGCAACAATCGCTAACATGGCTCCTGAATACGGTGCTACAGTTGGTTTCTTCCCTGTTGATGCAGAAGCGATCGATTACATGCGTTTAACAGGCCGTGATGAAAAACAAATTAAAGTGGTTGAATCTTACTGCAAAGAAAATGGATTGTTCTACTCTCCTGAAAACGAAGATCCAGCATACAATGATGTTGTGGAAATCGACCTTTCAGCAATTGAACCAAACCTTTCAGGCCCTAAACGCCCGCAAGATTTGATTCCACTTTCTCAAATGAAATCATCTTTCCATGACGCTATCAATGCACCTATGGGCAACCAAGGTTTTGGCATGGACAATTCCGAATTGGATAAAGAAGTAACTGTTAAATTTGCCGATGGTAAAGAAACGGTAATGAAAACAGGTGCGATTGCAATTGCTGCAATCACAAGCTGTACGAACACTTCTAACCCGTACGTAATGCTTGGAGCAGGTCTTATTGCTAAAAAAGCAGTTGAAAAAGGCTTGACTGTTCCGGAGTATGTAAAAACATCATTGGCACCAGGTTCTAAAGTTGTTACTGGTTACCTTCGTGATGCAGGTCTTCAACCATACCTTGATCAATTAGGATTCAACGTAGTTGGTTACGGCTGTACAACATGTATCGGTAACTCAGGTCCATTGGCGGACGAAATCGAAGCAGCAGTTGCTGAAGCAGATCTTCTAGTAACTTCAGTACTTTCCGGTAACCGTAACTTTGAAGGTCGTATTCATCCACTAGTGAAAGCAAACTATCTTGCTTCTCCAACTTTGGTTGTTGCATATGCACTTGCTGGTACTGTGGACTTCGATCTTAACAATGATTCACTTGGTAAAGACAAAGATGGTAACGATGTATATCTTGCTGATATCTGGCCATCACAAGAAGAAGTTAACGCTGCTGTTAAAGCAACAGTTACACCGGAATTATTCCGTAAAGAATACGAAACAGTATTCAACGATAACAAACGTTGGAATGAAATCCAAACAAGCAACGAAGCGATTTATGCTTTCGATTCTAAATCAACATATATTCAAAATCCTCCATTCTTTGAAGGATTATCACCAGAACCAGGTTCAGTTAACCCACTTTCCGGTTTGCGTGTAGTAGGTAAATTCGGTGACTCAGTTACAACTGACCACATTTCTCCTGCAGGTGCAATCGGTAAAGATACACCAGCTGGTATCTACCTACGTGAAAACGGTGTAAAACCGCGTGACTTTAACTCTTACGGTTCTCGTCGTGGTAACCACGAAGCGATGATGCGCGGAACGTTCGCAAACATCCGTATCCGTAACCAAGTTGCTCCAGGTACAGAAGGTGGATACACAACTTACTGGCCAACAGGCGATGTAATGGCTATCTATGATGCTTGTATGAAGTACAAAGCTGATGGAACAGGTCTTGCAGTCATCGCTGGTAAAGACTATGGTATGGGAAGCTCTCGTGACTGGGCTGCGAAAGGTACTAACCTTCTTGGCATCAAAACAGTCATCGCTGAAAGCTTTGAACGTATTCACCGTTCTAACCTTGCGTTAATGGGTGTTCTTCCACTTCAATTCAAAGAAGGCGAAAACGCTGAAACACTTGGATTGACAGGTAAAGAAGCGATTGCAGTTAAAATCGACGAAACGGTTAAACCACGTGATATCGTAACAGTTACTGCTACTGATGAAGCTGGAAACGTAAAAGAATTTGATGTACTTGTTCGTTTCGATTCCGAAATCGAAATCGATTACTACCGTCACGGTGGTATCCTTCAAATGGTATTACGCAATAAATTAAAAGGCTAATTTCTGCTTAGGAAGCGGTAAACCTACTTGATAGGTTTACCGCTTTTTTTGTGTCAAGTTTATGAAAACAGGGGATAACATGATAAGATGATAGGAATTTTACTTTTCCGACTGTCCATTTATTGATAAGATGGAATACGGAAGTAGTTCTATTTCTGGAAATGGACTAATATTTTTATTGTGATGGGACTAGGGGGACGAGTATGCTTAAAAAAATTATTGCCTCGGTTGTCTTACTGTCACTCTTTACGATAGCGATCGTGCAGGCGATGGATAATGAACCGAAGGAAAATGATGAAAAAGATTCACTGGGCGGATTGAAAATTGGAGCTAAAGCACCGAATTTCTCCCTGAAAACTTTGGATGGGAAACAAGTTGAATTATCGGATTATAAGGGGAAAAAGGTAATGCTGAATTTTTGGGCAACGTGGTGCCCGCCTTGTAAGAAGGAAATGCCGGATATGGAGAAATATACACAACAAGCGGGTGATGATGTTGTTGTTCTTGCTGTCAATATAGACCCGGAAAATGATGTACAATCCTTTGTAGACAATAATGGAATTACTTTTACCATACCGCTGGATAGTCAAAGTGCAAAAAATCCAGTGAATGAGCGCTATAAGATTCTTAGTATTCCGACAACTTACTTCATCGACAAAAAAGGCATTATCAGGAACAAGGTAATTTCAGCCATGCAACTTAAAGATATGGAACGTAACATCAATAGCATGCAATAGCGAAACCTTTTTGAGGTTCTGTTAGTTTGTCTACAAAAGGTGGCTTGGAATGGTCATATCCCAAACCACTTTCACGATTCTTTGACTACGCAATCATAAATGAAAGAAAAATCAATGGCAGCTTCCATTTTTCGGATACATGGTTCGGGGACACAATATAGTCTAAAGCGAGGATCTCATTTGGTATCATTGGATATTATCATATTGGTTACCTCGAGGGGATTATTACTTAAATCAAAATTTGGTTCTACTCCATGACCTTTTCTGATTTAAATGGGTTGAAATAAACCCTCACAAGATTGAATAATATTTGCGACACTCCTTCTGAATAGCTGGCTAGCCAAGACCCCACAGACGCTTGCGGCGAGGCAGAAAGTCGGCGGAAAGGGAGCGGATTTCTCTTCAACAAACTCTAGGTAAACTCAATATTCTTCGAGATTGAATATGCTCCAGCGGAACCTTTATGAGGTTCCGTTTTTTGTAATGTTAACAAAGTTGTCAAAAGTTAATGGAAAAATCAAAAAAATTAAAAAAATATGGTTAATGTTCATGAAAAAAGGGTTAAAGTATAGAGAGTGTAGTAATGGATTTTTTATCGGAATAAAAATCTGATAATTATGACAATTTATGGATTGCAACCATATAGTCATAATTTTACATTAATTTGGCAATGCTGAATAATATACTAAAAATAAGTAGGTGAAAACCATGAAAAAAAGAAAAAGGACATTTGAAGAATTAATTAAAGAAAACAAAAAAGAATTGCTGATGGACCTGGAACAAATGGAAAGACTTGAGGAACGTCTTGAAAAAAAACATATGCAAAAGGCTGAATAAGTTTTGCAAAATATTTCGAAATAAGAGTCAGTGCCATGAAGGTCCCTTCAAAGTGCTGGCTCTTTTTTTTGGATTTTTCAAAAACTGGCATTCATGAATTTCCTCATTTATATCCATGATAAGAGAAGGAGGCGATAGAATGGGTAATCCAAAAAAAGATTCCAAACACTTTAGACCAAGCCATCTGGGGACACAACCAATAGCAGCAGGTGGGAATAACGGGAAGAAAATGCAGGACAAATCAGGGAAACATCCTCAAGTCATTCAAACTAAAGGTGAGTAATCAAGGGATTTTATAAAGTAATCGTAATAATATTATGTAAACAAAATAACATGAGGTGAAATTGATGGGCTCATATAAGCACAATCAGGATAACCGTTTGGATAATGTTGAAAAAATTCAAGATGCGATTCAAAATACAGAAGAAAACATAGTCGCAGCAAATGAAACGTTATCATTCTCTTCAGGGGCGGAAAAAGAGGCAATTAAGGACAAAAATGAACGAAGAAGAAAGAGCATTGATGGGATGAAGGAAGAAATGCAAGAAGAGCAAGAAGCACGGGAAAGCGGTTATAGTAACGATAATATTTAGCAAATGGGTAATGGGGAGAAAGAGGCGCGAAATCTTTCTCCCCTTCTTTATATTGCGAAGCAGACCGTTGAAACAGCTTAAATGAAATTTGAATAGTTATTATGGTAAAATGTTTATTGCAATAGACATGAAAGTGGGGAAACAAAATGTTCATAGCAGAAAACGAAATTGAAGTGCGGTATGCAGAGACGGATCAAATGGGTGTCGTTTACCATGCGAATTATTTTATATGGATGGAACTGGGCAGGACAAAATTGATAAATGATTTAGGTTTTTATTATGCTGATATGGAAGCGGATGGTATCCTCTCACCTGTTATGGATATTCAGGCTTCGTATAAAACCCCTGTCCGATATGGTGATAAGGTAAAGGTTAAAACCTGGATTGAAAAGTATGACGGCTTACGGGTCATTTATGGATATGAGATCGTTAATGGGAAAAATGAAGTGGCGGCTACAGGTCATTCTTCTCACGTTTGCGTTAAAAAGGAGAGCTTCCGCCCGATATCCATTAAACGCATGTTTCCTGATTGGCATGAGGCCTATGAAAAAAATAAAAAGCAGGATGAATTGGTTTAATAACAATTATTGAGGTGATCAAGAAATGGCTTTTGGGATTAAACGGGTAGACGTCGTAACCTGGAAACAGCGAATCGATCAAGGCCAAATAGCTTTTTTAACTCATTATTGGATCGATGACCGATTTCCTGGTTGCAAGACGGTTACAAAAGTGGGCTGCAAAGATTTAGGGCGTTTATCGGAGTGGGGTAAGAAATATGGCCTTAAAAAAGAGTGGATTCACCACAGGAAGGATGGTTACTCTCATTTCGATCTTCTAGGGGACAAGCAAAAGGAAATTCTTGAGGCAGAAGAAATTAAAGAGCGTCTGCTCGATTGAAACAAGAAAAAACAGCAGTTTACACCGCTGCGCATTGTCAAGCACTTTTTTCATAGTGAAATTCAGGTTCAGACAGTTTTTCGTTAAAGGTAATAATTAAATCATGGCCATCAAAGTACCAGATATCTTTCTCTTCTACATAGAAATTAATCTTATTCAATGTTGTTACGGCTCCTGTAGTTTCTGGTTCTTCTTGCATGATACCTAATGAAAAGCCGCTTTGGACGGAACTATGTCCACCATATCTTACATAAAAGCGCAAATGAGAGCCTTCTTGAAGCCCCAGTTCATCAATATACCACTTAGCTGCTTGATCGGAAATGGTAAGTTTCATAAAATTCTCCTTCCTGAGGTTCGTTATTTAAGTATAAAGTAATTATGAAGTAGATGCGAATAATGTGCGTTTTAGAAAGGAAACAACAATGGAGATCATATATAATATTTGTTTCATAACTCGAAAAATATCCAACGAAGTTGAAGTGTTGATGCTATTTCGCAAAAAGAATCCGAATAGGCATAAATGGAATGGAGTAGGTGGGAAATTAGAACAAGGTGAAACCATCGATGAATCGATGGAGCGCGAAATTCTTGAAGAAACTGGATTGAAGGTCAAGGGGTTGGCCTTTCGAGGGATTGTGACATGGAATCAAACGGGTGGAATGTATGTTTACCGAGCTGAAGATGCCGGGGGCGTGCTTGATGCCTGTGATGAAGGAGAACTTGCCTGGAAGCCATATCAATGGGTTATGGAGGCAGATGAAGTGGTGTCCAATATAAAGTATTATCTAAAAGATATTTTACAGGATGACCCACCACTGGAATTTGCCTGTATCTATGAAAATGAACACTTAATATCCGTCAAAAAGAAGCCTTTGCCTGATTTGGCAAAAGAATTGACTCTCACCATTTGAAAACCGCCCATGTGCGGTTTTTTTGCCGTATTCCGATTAGTAAGCTATATATCAAAAAGTGGCATAGGAGTACTCAAAGGAAGATATATATCATATAAAAAGGATAAAACCGAAAAACTATATGGTATGAAGATATAGCGATAATACCATCTATTTAATTACCTTATATAGTGAATGCTGCTGATTTGCGGAAAACGGAGCTGTTAAAAGGGAGTAGGGATATGGTGTTGCTTTCATTATTATCATTATTAGCCTAAAAGGATATGTAAGGGTATGAGATGATTGTAAAGCTCAAACAGTTATTAAGTGATGGTTATTTACATTATAAAGAAGGGATGCTTTACCCAGCTTTAAAAAGGCGGGAAGAGAAAGAGAAATTAAAAAGACTTGTGGGATTCTTTAGAAGGATCGAACAATGGAAGGAATGGAACGGATTTCAATAACTAATCAGTAAGGTCGTTTCCAAAACATATGGACACACAAAAATAGCTGCAGATTCCTGCAGCTATTTTGTATTTTCTTTTGCTTCAGCTTCTGCAAGCTTTCTCAGCAAGATTGGGGTAGGCATATGCATGATTTGCTCTAAAGGCAAGTTAAGCGACTTGGATAACTTTAATGCCGTTTCCGGTGATATTTGCAATGGCTTCATGGCACTTTCTCCTATCGATGGTTATTAGCTAGTTCCAGTGTAGCCTTTGTTCTACAATTATACAATCCTTACTTGACCATTTCTCGATCAAATAAAATCCATGCTTTACATATGAATGGAAGTTATCGTAAGAATTTTCAGTATATTTTACCTTGACATAGAGTGTGGTTGAAGGCAGAATAGGATAAGTGGTAGTTCGTATGGACTATAAATACCATTTGTAATTCATGTATTTTTATTTAATATAAATAAAACGGGTACAAAGATTCATGTTGATTTGATGGTTAAGATTGGCCTTATCGCGAATTACATGATCAGGGGGATTAGGAAATGGGGATTTTCACGAAAGCTAAGCCGGAAAAAGCAATCTGGCTGCAAAAGGCAAAAGAGACGGATGGTATATTGGATGTAAGCAGTGAACAGGTGAGACTTCAGGTAAATATCATTGATTTAAAAGAATTCGATTTAAAGCTGATTCATGCTTTTAGGGAGGCAATCGAACCTAAGGTCGAAAGTGTTGTGGATTCCTTTTACCAAACGATTCTGCAGGTTCCGGAATTGAAAGGGATAATCACGGAGCACAGTACAGTGGAAAAATTGAGAAAAACGTTAATTTCTCATATGCTATCATTATTCAATGGTGTGATCGACGATGAATTTGTTGCATTGCGAACGAAGGTGGCGAAGACTCATTATCGAATTGGATTAGAGCCACGTTGGTATTCATCCGGTTTTCAAAATGTACAGAATTTTTTGCAAAAGATTGTCTTTGAGCAAACCAAGAATGAAGAAGAGCAGCGTGCATTGATATCAGCGATAGGAAAAATACTCAATCTCGAACAGCAGTTAGTCATTGAAGCCTATGAAGCGGAAAATTTAAAAGCAAGGGAAAATAAATACAAAGAAATCAAGGAGGAAGTGAAAAAGAAAATCTCATTGATTAGTGAAGAAGTACTATTATTAAGTAAAGAAACGGATGTATCCGTTAAACAATTGATAGAAAATGGGCATTTTGTCAAAGCGCAGATCGCAATGCGTGCTAATCTATCACTTCGTTCAAGAACGATAGCTGAAGAGGGTCAGGATCGTATGCAGATCATGACGGAAAAGATACAAAACCTTGTTATATTCATGAAAAATGTTGATGAAAACATCGGTTTGTTAAACCAATCCTTCCTAACCATTACCGAGTTTGTAAAGCTTGTACAGGGGATAGCCGACCAGACAAATTTACTCTCATTGAACTCAGCCATCGAGGCAGCACGTGCAGGTGAACATGGTAAAGGATTTGCAGTTGTTGCGAATGAAGTCAGGAAGCTTGCTGAACAGACTAAAACTTCAATCACTGAAATAGATGCAATCGTCCATACTTCCGGTAAATATATGAAAGAAGTTGTTGAATCAGTCCAAAGGGTCAAGGCGGTCGTTCAAGCAGGAGAGGAAGAATCTGAGTTAACCGAAAAGGCCTTCAATGAAATAATCGGAGTGATCGAAGGGAATATAACGGATTCAAATGAAATGGAAAGGACAATTCAGGAATTAGTATCAGTCATCCAGGAAATCGGAAACTCTACGGAAAAGGTGGCAGGGCATGCCAGTATACTGAATAACACGGCAAATCAACTGTAGAATGGAAATAAGCCCGTTCATAAGGGCTTATTTCGATGGACATTATGATCCTCTTACAACCATTTTACTTTTGGTTCAGTTTTATTGATAATCCGCTTGATGTTTGCACGATGCCGGTAAAAAATGAAAATCGTTAATATACCGATTACAATAATAAGCGGCCAATCCCCGGCATGAAACACTAAACTGTAGATGAGAGCAAGTAGAGAAGCAATCATGGAAGAAAGCGAGACATATTTGGATATGTATAAGGATATAAAGAATATGATAACGGCAAAGACAAAAAACAATGGTTCATAAGCAAGAATGACACCAGCTGAAGTTGCCACCGCTTTCCCGCCACGAAAGTTAGCGAAAATGGGAAACATATGACCGATGACTGCAAAAACGCCGGCTAGCAATAAATGCATTTCCACGCCTAACAAGTACGGAAGAAACGTTGCTAGGGTACCCTTAAGTATATCCATGATGGTAACGGTAAGCCCTGCTTTGACACCTAGTGTCCTGAAGGTATTTGTGCCGCCTAGATTTTTACTGCCATGCTCCCGAATGTCGATTTTGTAAAAGGTTTTACCTATTATTAAACCGGAAGGAATCGAACCGATCAGGTAGGCTGACAGTAGAGTGATAAATGTAAACATTCTATGACCCTTTCTTTAAAGAAAAATCTTCTTTTTTATCACGTTTAAGAAGCTGATTATTCCTTTTTTCAAAAATAAACGTGTAGAAATAGCTAAAAACAGCCTTAAAATACCTGTTAAGCTTCTCTTATTGTAACATTTTCGTGACAAAATGGTACGGCTGTCCAAAAAAAAATCCACTGAAAAAATGAATTTTCCTTGATGATCTTATATCTTTTGATATACGTTAAGTTCATGAAGGGTTAAAGGTTTACGCTTCCTTATTTTCGTGAATATAAATTGATGGAAGCCTCTTTGTATAAATTATTACAATACGTGGTAGTCTGTATGAACAGAAAGACAGTTAAGATAAGTTAAGTGGGTCACACCTTTTCGAAACATATTCTTTCTTGTATAATGGTCTTTCTTAATAAAGGTAATAAACAGCTTTTCTCTTAAATAATACCCGTGTTAAGGAATACTCTATATGCAAATATTACACTTTATTATAAAGGGGATTGAAAAGAATAATGGAGAATCCAAGCAGAGAAGAAATGGGTCAGATGTTGAAAAAATCAAAGCGCATCGCTGTCGTTGGTTTATCAAATAACCCTGAGCGAACTTCTTATATGGTATCAAAGGCCATGCAGGAAAGCGGTTATGAAATCATCCCGGTAAACCCTGCTGTATCTGAAGTGCTAGGTGTCAAGGCTGTAAAAGCCCTGAAAGATATTGAAGGGCACATTGATATCGTCAATGTTTTCCGCCGTTCAGAGTTCCTTCCAGAGATTTCCAAGGAATTTGCAGAAATCGATGCTGATATCTTTTGGGCACAGCTAGGGGTGGAAAATGAAGAAGCCTATAATTTTTTAAAAGAAAAAGGATATACTGTCATCATGAATCGATGCATTAAAGTCGAACACGCCCTTACTAAGTAAAATGAAAAGAGCGGAACTTCCGCTCTTTTTTAAGGATGGCAGTGTCTCAACCAGAGAAATAGTGGGGATTGAGCTTCAGGGCAAATTTAAGCCATTTAAGCTTAATTTGATTAAAATAGTAAAAGTATATTTGCCAAATGAAAATTTACCGCTACAATTAGAAAGGTAGCTATGATACGTTTTCAAAAAAGTGACCAGTTCCAAACAAAGGTGCTAACGCTAATAAAAGGGACGAAAAAAATAGAACACTTGTTCTTTGTTCGTGAAAGTATTATACTTTTTATATGATATTAACGTATGAATGAATTTGTTAAGCTAGTGAGTCATTTCATTGCAGTATGATTTGGCCCGGAAATTGTGTTTAGTAAGGAAAGGGGAATTTCTGTGGCAAAGAAAGTAAAAACAATCGAGTACAATGATGATGCAATTCAGGTACTGGAAGGACTCGAAGCGGTCAGAAAACGTCCCGGTATGTATATCGGCAGTACTGATGCACGCGGACTTCATCATTTAGTGTACGAGATTGTCGATAACTCCGTAGATGAGGCTTTGGCTGGATATGGAGACCAAATTAGTGTGAAAATACATAAAGATAACAGTGTAAGTGTGTCAGATAAAGGCCGTGGAATGCCTACCGGTATGCATAAATTGGGTAAACCGACGCCTGAAGTCATTTTGACGATTCTTCATGCCGGGGGTAAATTTGGACAAGGCGGTTATAAAACGAGTGGAGGCCTTCATGGGGTTGGTGCTTCGGTCGTTAACGCGTTGTCTGAATGGCTTGTCGTGACGATCAAAAGGGACGGGTTCATCTACGAACAACGTTTTTTCAATGGCGGCAAGCCGGAAACCACCCTGGAGAAAATCGGTAAAACCAATCAAGCTGGTACCAAAATCCACTTCAAGCCCGATCCAAAAATATTTTCGGTGACAACGTTCAATTATGATATCCTATGTGAGCGTCTTCGCGAATCAGCTTTTCTTTTAAAAGGCATGAAGATAGATTTGACGGATGAACGAAACGACCATAATGAAACTTTTCACTATGAAAATGGAATTGAAGCGTTTGTGGATTACTTAAATGAGGAAAAAGAGACCCTCCATAGTGTAGTCAGCTTAGAAGGGGAACAAAATGGGATAGAAGTCGATCTCGCCTTTCAATTCAACGATGGGTATTCAGAAAATATTTTAAGCTTTGTAAATAACGTTCGAACAAAAGACGGCGGCACCCATGAGATTGGCGCAAAAACGGCCATGACACGGGCATTTAATGATTATGCCAGAAAAATGGGGCTATTGAAGGAAAAAGATAAAAACCTCGAAGGTACCGATATACGTGAAGGCTTGTCTTCAATAATTTCTGTTCGTATCCCAGAAGAACTTCTTCAATTCGAAGGACAAACCAAGAGCAAGCTTGGAACTAGTGAAGCCCGTTCTGCAGTCGATTCCATCGTGTCAGAGCACTTAGCCTACTTTTTTGAAGAAGATCCGACCACGAGTACACTATTGGTTAAAAAAGCGATTAAAGCGTTCCAGGCCCGGGAAGCTGCGCGCAAAGCCCGTGAAGATGCAAGAAGCGGAAAGAAACGGAAAAAATCTGACGCCATCCTTTCAGGGAAATTGACACCAGCTCAATCGAAAAATCCCGAACGGAATGAATTATATCTCGTGGAAGGGGACTCTGCTGGAGGATCCGCAAAACAAGGGCGCGATCGCCGATTCCAAGCAGTACTGCCATTACGGGGTAAAGTTATCAATACGGAAAAGGCAAAACTAGCGGATATTTTTAAAAACGAGGAAATAAATACGATCATCCATGCTATCGGTGGAGGTGTCGGGGCGGAGTTCAATACGCCGGACACCAACTATGATAAAGTTATCATCATGACTGATGCCGATACGGATGGTGCCCATATCCAAGTGCTGCTGCTGACTTTCTTTTATCGCTATATGAAGCCGTTGATAGAGGCAGGAAAGGTTTACATTGCCTTGCCCCCTTTATATAAAGTGAGTAAAGGGACCGGGAAGAAAGAAGTCATTGAATATGCTTGGAGCGACGAGGAACTTCAGGGAGCGATAGACAAGGTAGGGAAAGGCTATATGATTCAGCGCTATAAAGGGCTGGGTGAGATGAATGCCGATCAATTATGGGATACCACCATGAACCCGGAAACTAGGACATTGATACGTGTGAAGATCGATGACGGTGCCCGTGCAGAAAGACGAGTGACAACGTTGATGGGAGATAAGGTCGAACCGCGCCGTAAATGGATTGAAGCCAATGTCGCTTTTGGTCTCGAAGAGGAATCGAATATTTTAGATAATGAAAATATGTCGATTGAAGAGGAGGTCAATAACGATGGTATTTGAAGAAACGTTTCGAGATTTGCCGCTAGAAGAGGTAATTGGGGACCGCTTCGGGCGTTATAGTAAATATATTATCCAGGATCGGGCACTGCCGGATGCAAGGGACGGATTAAAGCCAGTTCAGCGCAGGATATTGTATGCGATGCATGTAGAAGGAAATACACAGGAAAAAGGATTTAGGAAATCTGCAAAAACGGTCGGTAATGTAATTGGTAACTATCATCCTCATGGCGATTCATCTGTTTATGAGGCAATGGTCCGGATGAGCCAAGACTGGAAGCTGCGAAAGGTCATGGTTCAAATGCACGGAAACAACGGTAGTATTGATGGTGATCCGCCTGCTGCGATGAGGTATACAGAAGCAAGGCTATCATCGATTGCCTCCGAGATGTTACGAGATATTGAAAAAAGGACGGTCGATTTTGTACCGAACTTCGATGATACTTCGGAAGAACCTATTGTTTTGCCAGCGATGTTTCCTAACTTGCTTGTAAACGGATCCACAGGAATTTCTGCCGGTTATGCCACTGAAATCCCGCCACATCAAATAGGTGAAGTCATTGATGCTGCCATTATGCGAATCGATAAGCCAGAAGCGACAGTCGCTGACTTAATGACGGTCATTAAGGGGCCGGATTTCCCTACAGGCGGTATCATTCAAGGAATTGAAGGCATTCGTAAAGCCTATGAAACAGGTAAAGGGAAAATAATCATTCGCGGGTTGGCGGAAGTTGAAACGATTCGCGGCGGCAAACAGCAAATCGTCATCACTGAAATCCCTTATGAAGTCAATAAAGCGAACCTTGTTAAGAAAATGGATGAGTTCCGTCTTGACCGGAAAGTGGAAGGTATCGCTGAAGTAAGGGATGAAACGGACCGTACAGGACTGCGTATCGTCATTGAACTGAAAAAGGAAGCGGATGCCAATGGCGTCCTGCATTATTTATATAAAAATTCCGATCTTCAAATTGCTTACAATTTTAATATGGTCGCGATTTATAAAAAGCGGCCGACATTGATGAGCCTGCCAAAAATGCTAGATGCTTATATCGATCACCGTAAAGAGGTAATCGTGAACCGCTCCCGTTATGAGTTGCAAAAAGCTCATGACAGGGCACATATTGTCGATGGTTTAGTGAAGGCTTTATCTATATTGGATGAAGTCATCGCTGTAATCCGTGCCTCTAAAGATAAACGGAATGCCAAAGATAATCTCATCGCTAATTTCGCATTTACAGAAGCTCAAGCTGAAGCCATTGTCTCCTTACAGTTATATAGGCTGACAAATACGGATATTACAGCGCTTGAAGCAGAGGCAGCGGAATTGAAGAACAAAATTGAGGAATTGACCAAGATTCTTGGCAGTGAAAAAGTTCTTTTTCAAGTTATAAAAAAAGAACTTCGATTCATTAAAAAAGGTTTTGATGACGGCCGGCGTTCCAAAATCGAAAAAGAAATTGAAGAAATCAAAATTAATCTTGAAGTCTTGATTGCGAGTGAAGATGTGATGGTGACCGTGACGAAAGAAGGCTATGTCAAACGGACTTCATTACGGTCTTATGCAGCATCAGGCGGTCTTGATTTTGGCATGAAGGATTCCGATCGCCTGCTCCAGAGGCTGGAGATGAATACGACAGATGTCCTGTTACTGTTCACATCAAAAGGAAACTTCCTCTATTGTCCAGTTCATCAGCTTCCTGATATTCGTTGGAAGGAAACCGGTCAGCATATCGCGAACATCATACCTATCGACAGGGAAGAACAAATCATAAAAGCGATTCCTATCAAAGATTTCACCCTGCCGCAATTCTTAGTGTTCATCACTAAAAATGGTATGGTGAAAAAGACTGAAATAGCTTCCTACAAAGCCCAGAGACATTCAAAACCACTGGTCGGTGTCAATTTAAAAGGTGATGATGAACTGGTCGATGTCCATCATACCGATGGACAGGCAGACCTTTTCCTAGTCACGCATAATGGCTATGGTTTATGGTTTGATGAAGAAGAAGTAAGTGTTGTAGGTGTCCGGGCAGCAGGAGTCAAAGGGATTAATTTGAAAGAGGATGACTATGTCATTGGTGGTAAGGTTTTAGCCAAGGATAGTAAAGAATCAATCCTTATCGTTACCCAGCGCGGAGCCATCAAGAAAATGAAATTAACCGAGTTTGAGAAAACGAGCCGGGCAAAACGCGGTGTCGTGGTCTTGAGGGAATTGAAATCGAATCCTCATAGGGTCATTGGATTTGATACCATCAACAAAACTGATAGTCTATTCATTCTTTCCGAAAAGGGAACCATTGAAACGATCCACGCCGCTTCATTAAAGAATCATGATCGATACACGAATGGATCATTTGTTTTTGATGAAACGGTTAGTGGAAAAGCGAAAGAACTGTGGAAGATATCATTGGAAGATGACTCCGCCATAGAGCAGTGAATCATTTTTTTAAAGGGATGCTGATCATGATCAGCATCCCTTTTTATTTTTTTTACAAAAGAACAGTCCTATAAGAAAATAATCCCCGCATATCCCCATTACAGGTTGAGTCCTTTTACGAGAGTAACCTTTTAAGTCAAAAATGACTTATTGAGTCAATTTTAAATCCTAGCATTGCGAGCCGTATATTTCTAATGGGACAACAAATAATTCAATTTTGAATTTTAATATTAACAGAATCTACATAACATAACGATTTATTTTTGGCACACTCCTTGCATATTGTTAGTATGACTTCTTTATTTTTTGAATGAAGAAAGGGGAGGACCAATGGATAGACCTTGGAAAAAGCATATCCCGCCCGGAAATCCAATGGAGATTGATATTCCTGAAATGTCTTTAACAGAACTATTTTATCAATCAGTCGAACAATATTCGGATAAAACAGCGGTTACGTTCATGGAGCAAAGGTATACATATTCAGGGTTAGGGAACTTAGTGAAAAAATGTGCCCGCTTGCTTGCTGATGAAGGGATTAAAAAGGGGGATCGTGTGGCTCTTATGCTTCCTAATTGCCCCCAATATCCGATTGGTTTTTTCGGAACTCTTTTGAATGGAGCAATAGTTGTCCAAATCAATCCGATGTATAAGCAAAACGAATTAATACATGTCCTGAAAGACTCAGGTGCAAGGCTCATCATTGTGCTCGACGAATTATTGCCAATAGTTGAAGCCGTAATGGCTGAAACCGATGTTGAAAAGATGTTGTGTGTGTCTCTGGAAAAAGGTAAATGTGAAATGATAAAAAAGCTGCTATCAGTAACAGAGGCGGATTTCACAGTGCGGATTGAACCCTCCGAAGATGTCGCCGTTCTCCAATATACAGGAGGAACGACAGGGCGTTCTAAAGGGGCGATGCTAACCCATGGTAATATCGTTGCGAATACGCTGCAAAGTGCAGCTGCTTCAAGAATAAATACTCAAAAGGGGAAGGAAAGGGTACTTGGAGTTTCCCCATTATTTCATGTTTACGGGATGACTTCAGGGATGAACCTGACATTTTATAATGGTGGAGAATTAATTCTTGTATCCCGGTTTGAGGTGACGGAAATCGTCGATATTATCAATAAACTTAAACCGACCATTTTTCCAGGGGTACCAACGATGTATATTGCTTTATTACAATATTACCAGTCCCAACCATTTGATTTGCATACATTGAAATCTTGCGTTTCAGGTTCGTCACCATTGCCATTGAATGTATTGTCAAGGTTTAACGAATTGAGTGGAACAAAGATTGCAGAGGGCTATGGCCTGTCCGAGGCGTCACCAGTCACTCACCGAAATCCAGTTAGCGGTCTCCAGAAATCTGGAAGTATCGGGATTCCTTTACAGAATACTGATGCCGCCATATTTGACAGTATTACAGGAGAACCATCCCTCTTGGTTGATACACCAGGTGAATTGGTCATAAAGGGTCCACAGGTAATGAAAGGCTATTGGGGCATGCCTGAAGAGACGCGAAATACGATTCAAAACGGATGGCTTCATACCGGTGACATTGCCAAGATGGATGAAGATGGCTTCTTTTACATTGTGGGACGCAAGAAAGAAATGATCATCGCAGGCGGATTCAATATTTATCCAATTGAAATTGAAGATATTCTCTACAGCCATCCTAAGGTTCTTGAAGCTGCCGTCTTTGGCGTTCCCGATCAATATCGCGGTGAAACGGTACATGCTGCGGTAGTTTTAAAGCCAAGTGAAAGGATAACTGAAAACGAGTTGAAAGATTATTGCCGAAAACAGCTCGCTGCCTTTAAAGTCCCAAAAATAATCACATTTGAAAGTGAACTTCCGAAGACAGCGGTCGGTAAAATCTTGAAACGCAAGCTTCAAGAAAAACATATCGCTTATTCGGATAAAATATGAAAGCGTTAACAATCAATTCGCAGATAAAGGGGAATGCAAATGGACTTTCGCTTAGATGAAGACATCCTGCTATTAAAAGAAAATATAAGACAGTTTATCGAAGAGCAAATCGATCCTTTTTCCATGCAGATAGAGGATGAAGATCATATACCGGAATCGATCATTAATTTATCGAAGGAAATCGGGTTATTCGGACTTAGTATCCCGGAAAAGTATGGTGGGCTCGGAATCGGAATGGTAGGGAAATGTGCTTTATATGAGGAAATCGGCAAAACACATAATGGATATACCACTCTGATTGGGGCCCACACAGGTATAGGGACAGTAGGGATAGTTGAAATGGGCAATGAAATGCAAAAGGAAAAGTATCTTCCAGATATGGCAAGCGGTAATAAAATTGGCGCATTTGCTTTAACTGAGCCTGCAGCGGGGTCCCATGCGACGAATCTCAAAATGACGGCTGTCAAAAGTGGCGATAAGTATATCCTAAATGGGACTAAGCATTATATAACGAATGCAGATGTAGCGGATATTTTTACAGTTATGGCCGTAACGGACAAAGATAAAGGGGCAAAAGGAATCACTTCATTCATAGTAGAAAAGGATTTTCCTGGTTTTAGAGTTGGTAGCCTGGAAAGGAAAATGGGACTACGAGGCTCACATTCGGCCGAATTGGTTTTTGAAGATTGCGAGGTTCCGGCTGAAAATGTACTGGGGGACGTTGGTCAAGGGTATGTAAATGCATTGAAAATCCTTGCAAATGGCCGGGCAGGCCTTGCGGCACGAAATTTGGGGTCCTGTCAATACCTGCTGGATCTATCTACTAAATATGCCACTGAACGTGAACAATTCGATGTTCCTATCATTGATCATCAAGCCGTATCTCATATGATTGCCGAGATGGCAATGGAAATAGAAGCACTTCGCTCATTCACATACCGTGTCGCATGGATGGTCGATCAGAAAGAAAAAATCATTAAAGAAGCGGCAATGCTTAAGTTGTATGGTTCAGAAGTATATAATCGTGTCGCTGATAAGGCCGTTCAGATTCATGGCGGGATGGGATACATGAAGGATTATCCAGTTGAACGTTTCTATCGGGATGCCCGAATCACTAGAATATATGAAGGCACATCCGAAATCCAAAAAAATATCATTACTGGGCAATTGAAGAGAAAATATCAAAACTAGTCTAATTGGAAAGTGGAGGGGTTAAAATGGATTTACGATTATCGGATGAACAAAAAATGGTACAAAAAACAATACGCAAGTTTGTGGAAAATGAATTGATTCCCTTGGAAAATGAAGTACTACGGAATGAAATGGCTGGAAAACCTAGTTTACCAGAGGGGACATTAAAAGAATTACAGGAAAAAGCAAAAAAAGCTGGGTTTTGGGGCATCAATACTCCGGAGGAATTTGGTGGGGCAGACTTAGGACAGCTTATGATGGCCATTGTCTTGATGGAAGTATCAAAAACGTTTGTACCATTCAGCTTTGGAGGTTCGGCGGACAATATTCTTTATTATGGTAATGAAGAACAGAAAAAGAAATATCTGATCCCTACGATTAACGGGGAGAAAAAGTCCTGTTTTGCCATGACGGAGCCGGGAGCAGGGTCCGATACGCGAAATATTAAAATGACGGCAGTAAAAGAAGGGAACGAATGGGTGCTTAACGGGGAAAAAACTTTCATTACAGGAGGAAACGATGCCGATTTCGTCATGGTCATTGCTGTAACCGACAAAGAAAGTCATCAAGCAACCGGAACGGAAGGGGTAACTTGTTTCATTGTAGACCGTGATATGGGCTGGAGATCAGAATATATCAATACGATGGGAGAATGGGGACCGGCCGGTTTGGTTTTTGATAATGTCAGGGTACCTGAAGAAAACATTTTAGGGGAAGTGCATGGCGGTTATAAACTAGGCTTGGAATGGATTGGGTTTGCAAGATGGATTGTGGGGGCGCGCGCTGTCGGTTCTGCAGAAAGATTGCTGCAAATGGCTATAGAATACGCTAAAGAACGTGTTACATTCGGTAAACCGATTGCTGAGCGACAGGCCATTCAATGGCAGATTGCTGATTCGGCTGTAGAAATCGAAGCTGCAAGATGGCTTGTTTTGAATGCAGCTTTCACACTTGATAATGGAGAAGACAATCGCCATTTAGCTTCAATGGCTAAACTCTATGGAGCGAATATGGGGAATCGGGTCGTTGATCGCGTATTGCAGATACACGGTGGCATGGGTTATACGAAGGAGCTTCCTATTGAACGTTGGTACCGTGAGGCTAGGCTTTGGAGGATTTATGATGGCACGGATGAAATACAGCGGATGATCATTTCCCGAAATTTGATTAAGGGACATGTTAAATTAGGACAATTCTTATAATAGATTAGGAGGAAACGATTATGACAGGGAGATTTACAGGGAAAACGGCTTTAGTTACGGGTGGAAGCAGAGGGATTGGCCTGGCGATCGTCGAACTATTTGCAAGCGAAGGCGCAAATGTAGCCATTATCGATATCAACGAAGAGGTTTTGACATCAACAGGAAATGAATTAAGGGATAAGGGTTACACCATTTTTACAAAAGTGGCCAATGTGGTCAATTCCGAAGAAGTGGAAGCATCCATTAGAGAAATAGCCGACACATTCGGCTCCCTTGATATCCTCGTGAATAATGCGGGGGTCATCCGAGATAATCTACTTTTTAAAATGACCGATTCAGATTGGCAAACGGTGATGGATGTGCATTTAAAGGGTACCTTCAATGCAGTACGTTCCGCCCAGAAGCATATGGTTGCAAATAAATACGGAAGAATCATCAATATATCATCCACCTCCGCCCTTGGGAATCGTGGGCAGGCTAATTATTCAGCTGCAAAAGCCGGGCTTCAGGGGTTAACAAAAACACTAGCGATCGAACTTGGAAAATATGGAATAACGGCTAATTCGGTCGCACCAGGTTTTATCGAAACCGAAATGACGAAAGAAACAGCCAGGCGGGTGGGAGTGAGTTTTGAACAATTCATCCAGGATAGGGCAAACAGTATTCCTGTTGCTAGAAGCGGTTTGCCAAGTGATATTGCTCATGCTGTTGCATTCTTTGCTGATGAAGCATCCTCATTCATTAGTGGGCAGGTTTTATATGTCGCAGGCGGTCCAAAAAATTAAGGGAAAAGGCGGGATGTTATGTTCAACGAAAGTATTGGAAAACGATCCAAACCCGTTAAAAATATGGTTGAACGGGGTGCCGTTAAAAAATTCGCATTATCGATTGGTGATCCCCACCCGATTTTCATCGATGAAGAAATAGGCAGGCAATCAAGGTATGGAACGAATATCGCACCACCAACTTTCCCAAGGGTTTTTGATTTTGGGACGATCGAAAGCTTAAACCTCCCGAATAAAGGGTTGATTCACGGCGAGCAGATATATCGCTACAACAGGCCGCTGAAGGTAGGGGAAGAAATCACCTGTTATACGGAAGTGAAAGACTATTATGAGAAAAAGGGAAAACAAGGGGAAATGGGATTTCTAGCCTTTAAAAATTATGGGACGGATGCGGATGGGGAAATTGTCTTCACTGCTGAACAGCTTGTCATTATCAATGAAACGATCAGAAAGATGGTGATGAGTAAGTGACGACATTAACCGAACTTCATATTGGTGACTCGTTACATTCAATTGAGCTTGAACCTGTAACGCGTTTGGATCTCATTAAGTACGCTGGTGCATCAGGTGATTTCAATCCCATTCATACGATTGATGAGGAAGCAAAAAATGCTGGTCTTCCCGGTATCATCGCACATGGAATGTGGACGATGGGAAACCTCGCAAAGATTTTCAGTAATCTTTATGAAATCGGATTTATCGAAGAATACAAGATTCGTTTCAAAGGTATGGTTTTCTTGAATGATGTCATAACTCTTCAAGCCGATCTAAAAGAAAAAAGTGGGGATAGATATTTTTTCAATGTAGCGGCCACTAACCAGTCAGGTAAGGAAGCGATCAGTGGAGAGGTTATTTTTAAGGCATACTAAGGGAAAGTAGTGATGAAAGTTATTTCATCACTACTTTTTTTAGGAACGAAATTCGACAATTTTAAAGGGATTTCGAATTTTATCCAGAATTGTACTTAAAAAGAATTCTTTTTGCGGCGGTGAATAGTATTGAATCAAGTGAAACAGGATTCTCAGTTTAATTTGCTCAAAGAGTGGACCTTTCCTGCACTAGTCGTGGATTCTGCAAACCGGATAAAGGATTGGGGCTATTATTTTAATCAATTGTTAGGTCAGAATGGTAATAAAATATTAACCGAACAATTCGATGAGTGGCAATTTCTCGATAATAAAAGGCTTGCAGCTGCAAGGCTGCGTGATAAACGGTATTTATTTTTATTGATGAAACAAATGGATACTGACAATATTCTATATATAGGCAGAGAAACACAATTTTTGGATGATTTATTGATTGATGCTCATGAAACGGATAAGTTGAATCGCGCTCTGGATGCCATTATCGAAAATTCCTATGATGGGATATACATCACCGATCAAGATGGAATCACCCTTTATACCAATTCGGCAATTGAACGGATCACTGGCATTCCAAAAGAGTATTATATAGGCAAGTCGGTGGACCAATTGATTAAGCGCGGCATCCTGAATGCTTCGGTGACGCATAAGGTAGTGAAGCTGAGACGAACGGTATCAGTCGTACAGGATAATTTTGCTGGAAAAGAAACATTGATTACAGGAAGTCCCGTTTTTAATGCGGCAGGGGAAATAGAGCAAGTCGTTACGAATATAAGAGATTTATCAGATTTAAATGAACTGATGCATGAGTTGACGAAAGTTAATGAATTGAATAATCAATATAAGCAGGAAATTGAAAAACTGCGGAAGATAACAAGCCAGGATGGCGTCGTATTCGTCAGTGATAAGATGAAAATGATTTATGAGATTGCTGAAAGAATATCGGATATTGATGCGACCGTACTCATTTTAGGAGAAACGGGCGTTGGAAAAGATGTCCTTGCCCGTAATATTTATAATCGGAGCATCCGATCTAAAAAAGGAGATTTCATCAAAATAAATTGTGGGGCAATTCCTGCTGATTTATTGGAATCCGAGCTCTTTGGATATGAAGGAGGGGCATTTACCGGTGCCAATCAAAAAGGTAAACCAGGGATGTTTGAGCTGGCGGAAAGTGGGATCTTGTTCTTGGATGAAGTCGGTGAGCTTCCCCTGCAACTTCAAGTGAAGCTGCTTCGGGCCCTTCAGGAAAGGGAGATTCAAAGAATCGGAGGTACAAAGCCAAAGAAAATCGATGTTCGCATAATCGCAGCCACGAACCGGAATCTATCGGAAATGGTCAAATCGGGCGATTTTCGTGAAGACCTCTTTTATAGGCTGAATGTCATTCCGATTACGATTCCTCCCCTAAGGGAAAGAAGAGAAGATATCTTGGCATTGATTGACCTATTTTTAACAAAGGCAAACGAACAATATAAATTCTCAAAAGAAATAGATTCGAGGCTGAAGGAATACTTTTATCAACATGATTGGCCAGGAAATGTCCGTGAATTGATTAATATAGTGGAAAGGCTCGTCGTACTGACGGATAATCATTTATTATCGATTAACGACCTTCCAGAAGAATATCAGCCGGAAAATCGGAATCAGCCCAACCGTAATTCTTCCCTAACTTTAAAGGAAGCGGTGGAAAGAGCCGAAAAGGAAATCTTGACGAAAGCGGCTCAAACCTACCAAACTACATATGAAATCGCAGAAGCCCTTGATTCCAGCCAGGCAACAATTGTGCGGAAACTTAAAAAATATCGATTGAAGGTCAGTGGAAAAGAATAGGTAAGTATGAAATGCACCTCCCATTGTTGGACACCATCCAACAATGGGAGGTGCATTTTTTTTGACTAAATACCGGATAGGCGAAAAATTACATGGAGTTAAGTACTTGGAAGGGGAAAAATTTTATAGATCCATCGCAGATGAAAGAAATGTAGTTTTATCCATCTAATAAGATGGGTGACTTGCTATCTAGTAGACGGGATGGGGGGAATTGCCTTATTAAAGATTGTTATTTACTTTTTTCTAATATTCAAATAAATAAGGAAAAATATTATTGTGTTAGCAAGATTATCCAGAATATATACAATCATGAAATCACCTTCTTTTTTCAATAAGTAGTCTCCAACCAATATTTGTCTTTGGCAACCCTTGTATATACTCTAGAAACGTTCAACTTGGAATTTTGAGATGCTCAATACTTAATCTCCCCCCATATGCACTGTAATTTAATGTCTCCGTACCTCATGGTCATGGGCTTCTATTGAACAGTACTGAGTTCTAACTTCATCACATCAGAGATACCAACATCAGTAAGAAACATAGAACTCATTACTGAATAACGAAGTAATATTCTTTTCATGAATAAACTACCTCAACTTGGTAAGGAGCCTTCTTTACAAGAACAACAGATAGATAATTACCACATATTTTGTTCATATCAAAAATTACCCCCGAAAAAATTTCGTTTTTAATGTTGCTTTTTGTGCATGATTACCTCCTATTGCGAGAAATAAATGTAGTTGTGAAGGGTATTTTTAGATACTTGTCTTTTTATTTCTTCATTCTGATTCTTTTACTGATTCAGAAATGATTTTTTCAGTCAAAAGTGAATGATGGATAACCCATATGGAACCCATACATTTGGTTTTTACAATTCAATAATGAATTCACACTGCTGGGAATAGGCGGTTGGACAGTGTGTTACTTATGGCACGGCACTTGCATTCATAATAGGAAATTAAATCTATCTACGGAAGAACCTGTAGAAAGTGCGAGGTGAAAGGGGTGAACGATCCAGACGATTACCGTGGGGAAACTGTTAATCAGAGAAGAAGGAATCAGTGGCTATCCCTAAAAACAGCATATGCATTTCAGATAATCGTATCGCCTGGGATTCATTAGGCAGAAAGAATAAGGACTTAAAAACGTTAGGTGCATGTACTGAAATAAGTAGTCATTATAAATGAAAGCGCTAACAAGAACCCGAGTGGTGTTATCCGCTACTCCTAAGCTATATCTGTAGGCGGAAAGAATAGGGAAATAAACAGTGCCTATCTAATTGATCGATGATTGAGTTACTGCTCCTCCTCGAGAGGTTGAGCCAGTGAGGAATAAGTGAAAGTGTTTTTCGTCGCAGAAGTGTGCTTTCAAAATATGGACAGGAATGTGGGCCAGGGAATGAACCTAGGAGCAAAGTGAAATTCAATAATTATCAGGGAGGAAGTAAATGGATATTTTGATCCAGCAGCTTTTTAATGGTTTGACGATTGGCAGCGTATATAGTCTTGTTGCCCTGGGATTGACGCTAGTATATGGAATTTTGCATATCCCGAACTTTGCCCACGGTGCCCTATATATGTTGGGTGGATATATCACGTTGTCAATGATGACATTATATGGGGTCAATTACTGGATTGCCATGTTTGTATCCGTTATCGTTGTTGGTTTGTTGGGAGTCCTTTTGGAACGTTTCGTGTTTCGTCTGTTAAGGGAGGCACCTCCATTGCACGATAAGATAGCAGCAATCGGCATTCTCCTTTTTCTTGAAGCTTTTGCCCAATTTGTCTGGGGTGCAGACTTCCATACAATGACTTCTCCATACGGCCAAGTCGTCAACTTCATGGGCTTGACGTTCACACTACAGCGGTTATTGATCATCGTGTCAGCTATCGCAGTAATGGTTTTACTTTATCTTTTCCTTAAGAAAACTTATACCGGGTCAACGATAATAGCGATGTCCCAAAGCCGTGAAGGTGCGTCATTAGTGGGAATCAACATTAATAAAGTCGCGATGCTGACCTTCATGATATCGGGTGGTTTAGCTGCCATCGCTTCATCCCTTGCATCACCGATTAACCTTGTTTTTCCCGGCATGGGGCATTTAGTCATCCTAAAAGCATTCGTCATTATCATCTTGGGCGGGATGGGGAGCATCCCGGGGGCGATCGTAGGCGGATATATCCTAGGTTTTAGTGAGAGCCTGGGCGCAACTTATATTTCAAATGATTATAAGGACATCATCGCATTCATTCTTTTAGTCGTGATATTAACCGTGAAACCAACAGGTCTTTTTGCCAAGGGGGAGAGGTAGCGTGAAGATCTTAACGAAAAGAAATGGAATCATCGCTCTTATCATCTTTTCATTTTCATTCCCCTTTATCGCGCAAAACGACTATTATCTCCATATGCTGACGCTTTCGTTCATCTGGGCGATAGCTGTTTATGGGATTAATTTACTGTCAGGATATACTGGATATCTCTCACTTGCACATGCTGGATTTTTTGCCATTGGAGCATATTCACTTGGGCTGCTGACGGTAAAAGCGGGAATGAACTTTTGGTTGGCACTTGTAACGGCATGTTTAATAACATGTGCAATTGGGTTTTTAATCGGATTGATAGCGTTGAGGACAAAGGAACACTTTTTCGCGATTTATACCCTATGTGTTGGTTACATCATATATCTGGTCATCGATAAATGGGAGGGGCTTACAGAAGGGGTTAGGGGATTGATCGGTATTCCTGCTCCTGGAAATATAGGTCCAATCGCATTTGATACTGCAGCATCACAATATTATTTGGTCCTCATTTTCCTGCTTGCAGTGATTTTGATCGTGTATCGAATTATCCGCTCGTTGACCGGCAGGACGTATATGGCCATCAGGAACAGCGAGGACCTTGCACAAACGATAGGCATATCCACAATGAAGAATAAGTTAACCGCATTTGTCCTATCCACATTCTTTGCAGGTTTAGCAGGTGCCTTGTATGCTTCATTCATTCGCTTCATTGGACCTGATATCGGATCAACTGCCATAATGTTCGATCTATTGATGTATTTATTGGTTGGTGGAATCGGGACACTCTCAGGTCCATTGGTAGGTACATTACTATTAGTTATCCTTTCGCAGAATCTGCAATTCCTTCAAGAATATCGAATGTTGATATTCGGACCATTGCTTACGATAATCATCATCTTTTATCCGCGCGGAATCTCAGGGGCCATCTTTGATTGGCAAAACAAGCGAAAAGTTAATAAGCGGTCCAAGGTGAGAAACGAAATTCACATGAAAGCGGAGGAGGGATGAGTTTGCTTATCGAAACGAGGAATTTGACAAAGCGGTTTGGCGGATTAGCGGCGGTCAATAATGTGGATTTTATGATTGAAAAAGGCAGAATCAATGCAATAATCGGACCGAATGGTGCAGGAAAATCAACTTTTTTCAACTTGATCAGTGGCTTTCATCGCCCAACTTCAGGTACGGTCCTTTTTAAAGGGATAGATATCACCAAACTTCCTGCCAATGAAATTGCAGGGCTTGGAATTTCAAGGACCTTTCAAACGACAAGCCTTTTTGATCAATCGACCGTCTTGGATAATGTCATTGTCGGGCATAGACTGCGTACCAAATCCAATTTGGTTGATGCCATTCTAAGAACAAACCGTTTTAAACGGGAGGAAGCGGCATGCAGGGATAAGGCAATGGAGGTGCTTGATATTGTTGGATTGACGCAATCTGCTGACAGAATGGTCTCCAGCATCTCGCAGGAGGAAAAGAAACGGACAGCCATTGCCCTTGCCCTTGCAACGGAACCGGAAATTATCTTTCTCGATGAACCTGCTGCGGGAATCAACCCGGATGAAACGGAAGGTTTGACAGAACTGATTAAAAATTTAAATCGATCAGGACTGACCATTTGTTTAATCGAGCACAAAATGCATATGATCATGAACTTGGCAGATCAAATCATGGTCCTTAATTACGGGGAAAAAATTGCCGATGGCACACCTAAGGAGATCCGCGGAAATGAAGCGGTGATTAAAGCCTATTTGGGAGGTAGTGCCAGTGCTTAAGTTAACCGATGTCGCCGTGAATTATGGGAGTTTCACTGCGATAAAACATGTGAATATCGAAGTTGCCAAGGGAGAAATCGTAGTTTTGTTAGGAGCTAATGGGGCAGGGAAAAGCACGACTTTTCGTTCCATAAGCGGTATCAGTAAGCTGTCCAAGGGGGAAATTCATTTTCAGGGCATGCCCATAGGGGGCCGTGCCCCGGATAAGAATGTTCTGGAGGGAATAGTCCAGTGTGCCGAGGGACGTAAACTATTTCCACAGATGACCGTCCAGGAAAACCTGAGGATGGGTGCCTATGTGCATCGAAAGAAAAAGGCTGAGATCAAGGATTCCTTGGAATACGTCTATCATTTATTCCCGATTTTAAAAGAAAAGCATCATGATGAAGCGGGAAGCCTGAGCGGAGGTCAACAGCAAATGCTGGCAATTGGAAGGGCCTTGATGTCGAAACCCAAATTGTTGATGCTTGATGAGCCTTCGGTGGGACTGGCTCCACTTATTGTCGAACAGATGTTTCAAGTCATTGAAGAAATAAACCGGGAAGGAATCACAATCCTGCTTGCGGAACAAAACGCGAATGCTGCCCTTAGCATTGCAGATAAAGGATATGTTTTTGAAAATGGGGAAATTGTCGTTCAAGGGACAGCCAGTGATTTATTAGCCAATGATGAAGTCAGGAAAGCATATATTGGAGCCTGAAAAATTGAATGGGGGATTTTTATGAAAAAATTGAAAGTAATATTTGTCTTCATGCTGCTAATGATCACTGTTTTGACTGGGTGCAATAAAGGGGATAGCACTGTGTCTAGCAGTGGCGGTAAAGGTAAAAGTGAAAATGTCGTTAACATTGGTTTTAGCGGTCCATTAAGCGGGGCAGCAGCGCTATATGGGAAAAGGACATTGAATGGTGTCGAAATGGCCGTCAATGAAATTAACGATGCTGGTGGTTTTGAAGTGGAAGGTAAGAAATACACATTGAATTTGGTATCATTGGATGATAAATACTTACCAAATGAAACAGGTGCGAATGCAAAACGGCTAATTCAGGAACATGATACGCCGATCATTTTCACGCCTCATAGCGGAGGTGTGTTGGCACTGCAGGTTTTTAATGAACAAGAGGAATTCATCATTGGTGCTTATACGAGTGAACCGACAGTGACCGAGAGTGGAAATTCATTAACCGTTCGAATTCCGCCGAATTACGAAGGGTATATCGAACCTTTTACAACTTACGCAATGGAAAATTTCGGCAAGAAAATAGCCGCTTTACCTACTTCCTCCCAATATGGTAAAGACTGGACGGAAGCCGTTCTCCCACATTGGGAAAAGCAAGGCGGTAAAGTCGTTTATAATTCGTCGATCGATTTCGCCAAAGAAACCGATTTCTTCACGATCGTTACCAATGCCTTGAAAAAAGACCCTGATGTTCTATTTATCGGTGGTGCTTCGGAACCTACGGCAAAAGTAGCGAAGCAAGCTCGGGAGCTAGGGTTTAAAGGCGGTTTCATCATAATGGATCAAGCAAAGCTAGATCAAATGAAGCCGATTGCCGGTTCATATGAAACATTGGAAGGCTCGATTGGCGTTCTTCCACTGATGGATTCGGATGAAGAAGCAGTTCCCGCTTTCGTTGAGAAATATCAAAAGAACTATAAGGAAGATCCAAGTTCCGAAGTAGGTTTGAATTATATCGCCATGTATGCCTTTGTTGAAGCTATGAAATCTGCAGGCAGTGTGGATGATGCGAAGGCTATCCGTAAACATATGCAGGATGGTCTTTCAAATATAGGGCCAGATCAAAAAATATATGATATTCCCTCAATTGATGAAAATGGAGGATTTGCATCAACTATTGTCGTCGGCGCTGTCGAAGACGGGAAAGTTGTCCCCGTCCGTTAACTGGGTCAGGGGTTGCAGGCGTCCCGAGTCCTGTGAGTAAACCAGTTTAGCATTTTGTTATAGTACTTATGCGTGTATCGTACCCAAGTTTGGGAACGGTACACGTTTTTTTATTGTCGGAAAAATCAGGAGTGCAATATTACAAAACTAGAGGTTTCTATGGGTAAATCATTACACACAGAAGGCGGCTATAGATGCATCCATTTCCCCAGGATGTAATGAAATTTTATTTGATTCCAAATAAGGAGATTGCCTGTGTGGGGTATGTTAAGGGAATGAATAATGTGAATTTTACAAAAATATCTTGTGTCAAAGTAATGAAACCGCTATCATTGAATATAATATGAAATATAATTTCATTATTTTCTATCAAATTTTGAAATTATATTTAAGCAATAGGAGGATTTGATTGTCTATGGAAGAACATCTGCGTTCGTTAACGACTGAATTACGGAACGAAGGGACGATGAATATCGATAGTGTAAATACGATGGAAATCATTTCAGCAATCAATAAAGAAGATTCAAAGGTGGCAGCAGCGGTACAGGAGGTTTTGCCAGAAATAAAAACGGTAGTTGAATGGGCTTACGAATCGTTAAAAAAAGGTGGGAGACTCATATACATCGGAGCAGGAACGAGCGGAAGACTCGGTGTTCTGGATGCCGTGGAATGTCCACCTACTTTCAGTACCCCGCCTGATAGGGTGCTGGGAATTATTGCAGGAGGGGAAAAGGCATTTGTTCGGGCTGTTGAAGGAGCGGAGGATAAAGAAGAGTTTGGGGAATCTGATTTAATTGACGTGAACCTTACAGCAAATGATACGGTAATAGGCATTGCGGCAAGCGGCCGTACCCCTTATGTGAGGGGCGCTTTACGTTATGCAAGGAAAGTTGGGGCTAAAGCGGTGGCTTTATCATGCAATAAAAACGCGAGCATCACAGAAGCAGCTGATATAGGGATTGAAGTGGTGGTCGGACCGGAAGTGTTAACGGGATCCACGAGAATGAAAGCGGCAACCGCACATAAAATGGTACTCAATATGATTTCAACAGTAACCATGATCCGCTTGGGAAAAGTCTATGAAAATCTGATGGTTGATGTAAATGTCAGTAATCAAAAACTGAAGGACCGTGCGATAGGCATCATAGAAACTGTAACGAATGCTGACTATGATCAAGCTTTGAATACGCTTGAGAAGGCAAATAATCAAGTTAAACCAGCGATTGTCATGATAAAAACGGCAACAGATTATCAAAAAGCAATCGAGTTACTGGAAAAGGCTGATGGAGATGTCAGAAAAGCCATCTCGATCCATAAAGATTAAGGAGGGAAACAATGGCTACAGGAGGATTATCCATCATACAGACGATGTTGAGCAAGCTGCCGCAATCAGAACAAAAACTAGCAGAATATATTCTACAGAATCCTCATGAAGTTGTGAACAGCACTGTACAGGAATTGAGTACGTCTGCCCAAACCAGCGGGGCTGCTGTTATTAGGTTGTGTAAATCGCTTGGAATAAAGGGGTTTCAAGATCTGAAAATAAGGATAGCTGGAGATTTGATGAAGACTGTAGAACAGGGTTACCGGGATATCGAGCCTTCCGAATCACTGTATCGGATTGTTGAGAAAACGACGAGTAATTCGATTCAGACCATTCGGGACACATCTGAAATAATCGATCATGATAATCTCAAACAGGCTATAACGCTGATGCTGAACGCTAAAACCGTCCACTTTTGCGGAGTGGGTGCTTCGAATATAGTTGCTGCAGATGCTCAGCAAAAATTACTTCGCATCAATAAAGGGGCAACTGCTTTTACAGATATGCATTTAGTTGCAACCCTGATTGCAAATGCAGATGAAAATGACATCGTTTTTGCCATTTCATTCTCAGGGGAAACACCTGAAGTTGTCAATATACTGAAGCTTGCTAAAGAACGTGGGGTCAAGACGATCGGGCTTACTCATTTTGGCCAAACAACGGTGTCTTCTTTATGTGATGCGACACTGTATACATCCTTTTCGAATGAAGCACCGTTTCGAAGTGCAGCAACATCCTCACGATTGGCGCAGTTATATATGATTGACATTTTGTTTTTGGGGATGGCTTCAGAGCAATATGAAGAAACTGTCCAATATATTGATAACACCAGGTCCGCAATCAAATCGATGACGGATCGATATAAATGAATATTACGAGATTTGACAAAGGGGGTTTTTGAATGGGTAAGGGGGATAAGTACGCCAGTTTAGCAGAAGAGATATTGGGGAAATTAGGTGGGGCATCGAATGTTGCCGATGCTGCACATTGTATGACCAGACTAAGGGTAATGCCAATCGATCGTTCAAAAGTAAACATGGATGATATAAAAAACACGGACGGCGTTCTTGGCGTCATTGAAGAAGAAACGATCCAAATCGTCCTGGGACCAGGCGTGGTGAACAAGGTTCATACAGAATTTGAAAAGCTTCTGGAGTCTTCCGGCGGTTTGGACTTAAAAGAAGTGGCCTCGAAGAACAAATCCGAGAATGATAGGAAAAACGCCAAACCTTTTAAACTTTTTTTACGCAGGATTGCAAGCATTTTCATCCCCTTAATTCCCGCGTTAGTGGCATCAGGTTTGATTACCGGTATTACAAAAGCGATCGTTCAAGCGGGCTGGCTTGCAGCAGAGTCGCAATTAGCCATCATTTTAACCGTTATCGGGTCAGGGCTCTTTGCCTATTTGGGAATTTTGGTTGGGACCAATGCGGCAAAGGAATACGGCGGATCACCTGCACTTGGTGCAGTAGCGGGTATCTTGGTCATCAATCCGGCAGTCGGCGACATTTCATTGTTCGGTGAAAATTTACTTCCTGGCCGCGGTGGGTTGATAGGAGTCCTTTTTGCTGCTATCTTCATAGCCTTGGTGGAAAAACAGGTCAGGAAATTCATTCCGCAATCACTGGATATCATTTTGACGCCAACCATCGCTTTACTCATTACCGGGATTGTCACTTACATTGTTTTTATGCCGGTAGGAGGGTTTTTATCGGATGCCATTACGACAGGGTTATTGAATATATTGGATATCGGCGGTGTTGTAGCAGGATTCGTGCTTGGTGCGGCATTCCTACCTCTCGTCATTACTGGTTTACATCAAGGTTTAACGCCAGTTCATCTAGAATTGATCAATTCGATTGGAGATGATCCACTGCTACCCATTTTGGCAATGGGAGGTGCAGGGCAAGTAGGAGCGGCATTTGCCATCTATATGAAAACGAAGAAAGCTAGTTTAAAGAGAGCAATCGGCGGGGGTCTTCCTTCAGGGATGCTTGGTATCGGCGAACCGCTTATATTTGGAGTGACGCTGCCACTGGGCCGGCCTTTCTTAACCGCCTGTTTAGGTGCAGGAGTAGGTGGGGCATTCCAAGCTCATTTCGGAATCGCAACGTCGTCAATCGGTGTTTCTGGACTACCGCTTACCTTTTTAGTGCATCCAAACCAAATCGGTCTGTTCCTCGTAGGGTTGTTTATTTCCTATATAGCAGGATTTGTTTTTACGTATTTGTTTGGATTTAAAGATGAAATGGCAGTAGAATTCAAGTGATTGGAATCTCTTTTTATTTACAGGATCCACATGCAGAAGCACAAATTATCCATGCCGCCAACCTAGGAGTGAAGAGGGCATTTACCTCGCTTCATATTCCTGAAGAAAAGGGTGACCTCGTAAAGAGGATGATCAAGCTTTTAAAGCTTTCAGAGTCCTATGGAATGGAAATCCATGCAGATGTATCATTAAACACGCTTAATCATTTGGGGATTAGCAAACTTGAGGATTTATGGCCATTAGGGATTAAAGGTATTCGCCTTGATGATGGGTTTGATCAAGAAGCGGTTACATCTTTATCTAAGGTGTTTTCCCTCTCACTGAATGCAAGTACGTGGAATGAAGTTGAACTTCTAGCCGTGCTTGGGAGCGGGGTGGAACCGGAAAGTTTGATAGCATGGCACAACTTTTATCCAAGGCGTGAAACGGGACTTGAGGAAGAATTCTTTCATGTGCAAAATCGTATGTTCAAGAAATACGGCATACCGATTTTTGCTTTCATCCCGGGTGCTGGGAGTAAACGCGGCCCACTGCATGAGGGCCTTCCAACGCTTGAAAAACACAGGTTGATGAATCCATATGCTGCCGGTGTTGAGCTGTTTCAGCATGTGGAGGGAGTTTTCGTTGGAGATCAAGGAACGGAGAATAATTTGCTTGAGAATCTAATTACCTATAAAAGTCTAAATATTCTATCTATTAGAGTGAAATCCCGACTCTTGCAAAGCGGTCAGTTTAAATTGAGGCCAGATGTTTCTCAAGATGTTTTCCGGCTGCAAAATACCCGAGTCACAGTAAATGTTGAACCGAGTAATACTGTTGCACGCACCCTTGGATCCATAACGATGGACAATGATGGATACGGTCGATATCGGGGAGAGGTTCAAATTTGCAGGAGAGACCTGGAGGCAAGTCATCGGGTCAATGTGATAGGGCGAATTATAGAAGAAGATATTCCCTTGCTGTCCCTTCTAAAGCCTGGTCAAACGATAAAACTTATAATTGAGTGACCAATTGGGCTCTGAAAATCAATTATACAGGGATAAATGGATATATTCATGAAGGCTTGTTAAAAGAAGGCGGCTGATGGGGTTCCGGATGCTGCCTTGATTTCTTTTTAGGACCTAAATAGCTCATTTCCAATCTCATCCTTTCAGGGTTATGGATATGGAATTGTTACTAACAGAACTAAAAAGTATACAAGGGAGGAAGCCTAAATGATAAAAAGGATATGTGCCCCTGCTGGAATCGCATTATTCTTGGTTTTATCCAGTCTGGGAGGGAATGCGACAGCAAAGGGATCAGAGAATGAGAATGAAAAATCAGTATCGGAAATTCAGGAAATCGTAGAAAACATGACAATCGATGAAAAAGTCGGTCAAATGCTCATGCCGGATTTTCGCAATTGGCAAAAACAAGGAGAAGATAAAGCTACAGGGTTTACTGAAATGAACTCAGAAGTTGCAAGCATCATCAAAAAATATCATCTGGGCGGTGTGATTCTGTTTGCTGAAAATGTAGTCGATACCGAACAAACTGTTCGGCTCACGGATGGTTTGCAAATGGCAACCCCAGACCTTCCGCTGTTCATTACGATTGATCAGGAAGGAGGAATCGTAACTCGCCTTCAAACTGGAACGAACCTTCCTGGTAATATGGCGCTTGGTGCAGCCAGAAATGGAAATTACGCTTATCAAACTGGAGAAATCATTGGAAAGGAACTTTCGTCACTTGGCATAAATGTCAATTTTGGGCCGTCTGTCGATGTCAATAATAATCCCGGAAATCCAGTTATTGGCGTTCGTTCCTTCAGTTCTGATCCAGAACTTGTATCAAAGCTTGGCATTCAGACGATAAAAGGATTGCAAAACCAGAACATGATAGCAACGACCAAGCATTTTCCTGGTCATGGAGATACAGCAGTCGATAGTCATTATGGACTCCCACTTGTCTCTCATGATAAAGAGCGTTTGCGATCCATAGAGTTGGTTCCTTTCCAAAAGGCCATCGATGCTGGAGTGGATATGATGATGACTGCACATGTTCAATTTCCTGCATTCGATGACACTACGTATATCAGTAAAAATGACGGACAAGAAATTATGGTTCCTGCAACGTTGTCACATAAGGTCATAACCGGTCTTTTACGTGAAGAAATGGGTTTTGACGGTGTTGTGGTCACAGATGCTTTGAATATGAAAGCCATTGCGGACAACTTCGGACAGGAAGAAGCTGTTGTCCTTGCCCTGAAATCGGGTGTTGATATTGCGTTAATGCCTGCACAAGTAAATTCGCTACAAATGGAAAAGAATATAACCTCTGTATTCCATGCAGTGAAGGCAGCAGTGGAAAGCGGCGAACTTCCTCTAAGTCAAGTCAATCAATCCGTAACAAGGATACTTGAACTGAAAGTGAAAAGAGGGATATTAAACCCTGATAATACTCTGATCGATAAAAAAATCGAAACCGCGCTTCAAGTGGTCGGGAATGAAGAGCATTTAAAAAAAGAAAGGAAAATCGCGGAAGATGCCATCACTCTATTGAAAAATGAAGATAGAACATTGCCTTTCAAACCTAAGAAAAATGATAAAGTTTTAGTTCTTGCCCCTTTTGATGATCAAGTTGAATCCATGTCAAGGAGCATCCTAGAATTAGCTGATAAAAAGAAAATAAAGAAAGTCCAAATAACGGGTATGAGTTTTTCAGGAAAGTCATTTACAGTTGAAGTGGCTAAACTAATCGATGAATCGGATTTTGTCTTAACCGGTTCCTATGTTGTCAAAAACGATCCGGCTGTAAATGATGGAGTGATCGATGATAGCATTCAAGATTCGTCGAAGTGGGCAACAGCCTTCCCAAGAGCGATCATGAACCATGCTAATAAGAAGGATAAAGAATTTGTTTTAATGAGTTTAAGAAACCCGTATGATGTTGCAAACTTTGAAGAAGCGAAAGCGGTTCTTACTGTTTACGGGTTCAAAGGTTATTCGAATGGGCGTTATAGACAGCCGAATATCCCGGCAGGCATCTCGACCATTTTTGGAGAATCAAAACCTAAAGGCACGTTGCCGGTCGATATACCATCAGTGACTAAGCCCTCTGAAAGGATTTATAAATTTGGATATGGATTAGATATTAAATCAGGAAGATCCATTAAAAAATAGGGAGGGAAGCAATTTGAAAAGAATGATTATCTTATTTACCATTTGCATGCTTTCTTTCGGCATCGTTTCCTCAAAAAGTGTAACCGCTGTTAAAGAGAAGAAAAAACAAAAAGTCAATCCCGGTATTGAAGTCCTTTTAAAAGAAGAAAAGGACGTGTTAAGCGGAAAGAAAGTCGGTTTGATCACGAATCCAACTGGCATCGATTCTAAATTAACCAGCATCGTAGATCTACTTCATGATGATCCGGATATTAATTTGACAGCGTTATTCGGTCCTGAACATGGAGTGCGAGGAGATGCGCAAGCAGGTGCAAGCGTTGAATATTATATTGATGAAAAAACAGGGTTGCCCGTTTATAGCTTATATGGCAAAACGAAAAAACCGACGCCCGAAATGTTAAAAGATGTTGAGGTCCTTGTCTTTGATATCCAGGATGTCGGAACACGCTATTACACGTATATCTACACGATGGCTTATGCAATGGAAGCAGCCAAAGAAAATGATATCCCCTTCATCGTGCTGGACCGGCCGAACCCACAAGGCGGGGAGTCGGTAGATGGACCGGTGCTTGAACCTGAATTCTCATCGTTTGTTGGTTTGTACCCAATACCGCTTAAGCATGGGATGACTGTTGGGGAACTCGCGACTTTGTTCAATAAGGAATTTAAAATTGGTGCAGATCTAAAGGTCATCAAGATGAAAGGCTGGAAGCGAGATATGGATTATGACGATACTGGGCTTCCTTTTGTCTTGCCGTCACCGAATATGCCGACAGTCTCCACTACATTTGTATATCCGGCTACAGGCTTGATCGAGGGAACGAATGTCTCGGAAGGCAGAGGAACGACTAAACCATTCGAGTTGATTGGTGCTCCTTATATAAACGGTGATGAGCTTGCTGGGAAATTAAATGCTCTTCGTTTACCTGGTGTAAAATTCAGGGCAGCCTCTTTTACACCTATGTTTTCAAAGCATGCAGGTAAACTTAGCCACGGAGTGGAAATTTATATAACGGATAGAGAGGAATTCAAGGCTGTCCCTACTGGACTTCACATCATCAAGACCATTCAGGACCTATATCCTGGTGATTTCGAATTCCTTGCAGCCAACAATTTCAATTTATTGATTGGAAATGGCTGGGTAAGGTCCAGAATTGAAGAAGGTTCTTCAGTAAATGAAATTATAAAAGAATATCAAGAAAAGCAGGATGCTTTTAAAAAGGTTCGCAAAAATTACTTACTCTATAAATAAGTGGAGAAAAAGGAAAAGTCCATTTGGACTTTTCTTTTTTTTATGAACATTAGAAGGAGGAGTAAATCGCTAAGACTTTTTTCCTGAATATAGTCAATTTATTAATGAAATGAAGTTCTAAAATGGAAGGAACAGTTGTCTAATAGAATATGGGGTTTGCCCTAAATCAGTAATTGTCAGGAGGAAAGCGGAATGAAAAAATATCTTCAAAAAATTGGACGTTCCTTGATGCTGCCAGTAGCCGTATTACCGGCAGCCGCCATTTTAATGGGGATCGGTTATTGGATAGACCCAGCAGGATGGGGAGCGGAAAGTCCGTTAGCGGCTTTCTTAATCAAAGCAGGGTCTTCCATCATTGACAATATGGCTATCTTGTTTGCTGTTGGAGTGGCGTTGGGGATGTCGAAAGGAAAAGATGGAGCCGCCGCTTTGAGCGGGCTGGTAGCCTATCTAGTCGTAACGACATTGCTTTCCACGGACTCGGTAGCGATGCTGCAGGGAATTGATGTAAAAGATGTAAACCCAGCATTTGAGAAAATAGAAAATGCATTTGTCGGAATCCTCTCGGGTCTAATAGCGGCAGCTATGTTTAATCGGTTCAGTAAGGTCGAACTGCCGGATGCATTCGCTTTCTTTAGCGGTAAACGCCTTGTCCCGATCCTTACTGCGGTTGCCATGTTACTGGTTTCTCTTATATTATTCTTCGTTTGGCCACTCATCTATTCCTGGTTAGTAATATTTGGGGAAGGAATAAGTGAATTAGGTGCTGCTGGAGCAGGACTCTATGGATTCTTCAATCGGCTTTTGATACCAACAGGTTTACATCATGCGTTAAACTCCGTATTCTGGTTTGATGTAATAGGTCTTAACGATATCGGTAAATTCTGGGCTGGAACAGGAATAAAAGGAACCACGGGTATGTATCAAGCCGGATTCTTTCCCGTCATGATGTTCGGTTTACCGGCTGCGGCTCTTGCCATGTACCATACAGCAAAATCACGGAAGAAAAAACAAGTGGCTTCATTAATGCTTGCAGCCGGTTTCGCTTCATTTTTCACAGGCGTCACTGAACCGTTGGAATTTGCTTTCATGTTTGTTGCACCAGCCCTTTTTGTTGTGCATGCCTTATTAACAGGAATATCGTTAGCTATTGCTGCGACTTTCCAATGGACAGCAGGGTTCGGTTTTAGTGCAGGATTCATTGACTTTGTTTTAAGTTCAAGATTGCCAATGGCAAATGAACCTTATATGCTACTTCTTCAAGGACTTGCTTTTGCTGTCATCTACTATTTCTTATTCCGATTCTTGATAACAAGGTTCAATTTAATGACTCCCGGCAGAGAAGATGATACAGAAGATGAGCTTGATGGTGAAGGAGTGATTGCGGAGGCAGACAACAGTCAAGGCGGGAATAATGAGAGTAAATTCTTTAGGATGGCTTCTGTTATTTATGAGGGATTAGGCGGAGACGCCAACGTAACATCTGTAGATAACTGCGTTACCCGATTAAGGGTTGAGGTGGAGAATATGGGAGCTGTCGATCAGAATAAAATCAAATCAACAGGGGTTGCTGGAATCAATATCGTGGGTCCCCAAAGCATTCAAGTCATCGTAGGGACACAGGTACAATTTATAGCAGATGAAATTGAAAAGATCCGACGGCATTAGGTCGGGATAAACTGCATATTGGCTTCCAATTCCCCCTTTAATGCAACTGTTTGTTTAATGTAAATGGGATGGATACACTAACTCTACGATCAGTTTTAAGTTTCCTTATCATTCTGATCGTAGAGATATTTATGATAACGTACTGTTTCATAGGTACCAATCAATTGATGTGAATCAAATCATTTCCTAATCTTAGATATATCTTATTAATCTCTGCTTTTAAATTAGAATAAAACGAATCAATGTTCTATAATATAAGGGTATTGAATAAAGGATTTGCAATGAAGTTTGGAGAATTACTAAATGAAGCTCGTCCGCATTCATTTGAATAGTAAGGATTTCATCGATAATGTAGGCTGTAGCTGTATACATAAAGACAACCTTAAAGAACACGATCGAATAGGGTACTTCGTTTTGAGCAAAGGATATCTTTGAATTTTTCTACCTTTTAGTATAGGAGAGGTTCAGATCATGTATAAACAAAAAACCAAAGAAACTGACAGTAGTGTCATTGAGTTCATTGAGAACGTCGATAATCCTAAAAAGCGTGAAGATGCATATCAATTATTGGATGTTTTTGCCAAGACGACAGGTTATGAGGCAAAGATGTGGGGACCGAGCATCATTGGATTCGGTATCTATCATTATAAATATGAATCTGGTCACGAAGGCGATGCCCCTCTGGTTGGCTTTTCACCCCGAAAAGCAAAAATCAGTTTATATTTTTCTACGGGTGACAAAAAAAGGGAAGAATTGTTACAGGCATTTGGAAAACACACTTCTGGAAAAGGGTGTGTGTACATCAATAAAGTGGCAGATATCGAAATTGATGTTTTGAAAGAATTGATTAATCAGTCTCTCAAGTTTTTGAGAGAAAAGTATCCAAACAATGAAGTGAAATAAAGCGGTTGATCAATTTAATATTTGTTTCAGAGAACAAGAAAGCGAGAGGGAACCGAAAATGAGAAAAATTAAAGTGGGTTTAGTTGGGTATGGATTATCGGGCTCTACATTTCACGCGCCTTTACTAAGTGTTTTAGGGCAATTTCAAATAGTGAAAGTTGTCAGCTCCCAAAAGGAAAAAGTCCTAAAAGATTTGAAGGATGTGGAAGTGGTAGGCAGCTTGGAGGAAATACTTGAAGACTCGTCAATCGATTTGGCCGTTATTACGACACCGAGTGGTTTACATTATGAAATGGCCAAGCAAAGCTTGTTAGCCGGGAAGCATGTCATCCTTGAAAAGCCGATGGTAGTGGAAGCCTGGGAGGCAGAGGAGCTCATTAAGATTGCAGAGGAAAAGAATCTGCTCTTAAGTGTTTATCATAACAGGAGATGGGATAATGACTTTTTGACGGTGAAAAAACTTATGGATGATGGAGTGCTTGGGGAAATCAATACATACCAAGTCCATTATGATCGGTTTAGGCCAATGGTCAGGGATAGATGGAGGGAAAAACCAGGCCCGGGGTCAGGTATCCTATTTGATCTAGGTTCACATCTCATCGATCAAGCCATGCATTTGTTTGGGGTGCCGCAGTTCGTTTGGGCAGATGTATTTTCGCAAAAAGAAAATGCAGAAACTGATGATTATTTCCATGTGATATTAGGATATGAAAAGCTGAGAGTTATATTGCATTCAGGTTCAATCGTCCCGACTAATGGACCTCGTTTTCAGGTTCATGGAAGTAAAGGATCATTTATAAAGTCCGGTAATGATTGCCAAGAGGCCGACCTAAGTGATGGTAAAAAACCGATTGATGACTCTTGGGGTGCAGATGCTCCTGAATTTTATGGTAAGCTGGTTACGGTTGAAGGAGAAAATGAGACACATGAAACCATTGAAACACTGCATGGTTCTTATTTAACGTATTACCAGGCAGTTGCCGATAGTATATTGAGCGGAAAAAAAGCTCCAGTCACTGCCGAAGAGGGACTAGCCGTCATTAAAATCATTGATGCGGCTTTTGAAAGCAGTAAATTGAGGAAAGCCGTTTATATTAAATGAAATTAATTTTCCCCTTATAACAATTTGAAGAACTATAAGCGGCCTTAACCTCTTTCAAGAGGAAAAAGGCCGCTTTTTATTATCGACAAATGTATGATTTCCTGGTTTATTAGGGAAATCATTAACTTAAGGAACATATGAAGCATTTACTCGTGAATTTGGAGCAAATACTCGTGAAATTCGTACATTTACTCGTGAATTCGAAGCAAATACTCGTGAATTCGAACGTTACGCAAGATTTCGAGCTGTAAATGCATAAGTTTGGCCCCAATACGGTAGAGGGTAGCAATACTCGTGAATTTAAGCCAAATACTCGTGAATTCGAACGTTGAGCAAGATTTCGAGCTGTAAATGCATAAGTTTGGAGCAAAAATTAGAGAGTTGGAAGCAAATACTCGTGAATTCGAACGTATTACTCGTGATTAAACTGAATGAAGGATCACGATTACAAGAGGAAAGGATATAAAAATCCTAATGAAAAACCCCGAATAGCGCTGCTACTCGGGGTTTTATCATGCTATAAAACTTGAAATGCCTTTTTGAGTTCTAGGATAATGCCTTTGCATGAAGAGATCGCTTTTGCCAAGCCATGGTAATCATCAAAGTAATGATTAAGAGGAAAAGGCCCAACATGAACGGATAGGTGATGTGGATATCATACATCATTCCGGCAAGTGTGGGTCCAAGCACATTTCCGATACTCATATACGCATTATTCATACCCATTGCAAATCCCTGCTCATTCCCTGCCATTTTGGAAATCAGTGTGTTAAGAACTGGCCGTAAAATGGAAGTGGAAAGGAAGATAATAAGTGAGATTAAAAAGAAAATCAGGTAACTTGAAGCAAAAAGTGATAGAAGGAAACCTATGGCTGCAACACTGATAAAGATATTCAGCACATTCACTTCCCCAAAACGCCGTACAATCCGGTCGACGACAAACAATTGTACGATTACACTGACGATACCTGTTGCAGTAACCATGACAGCGATGTCCTTAGGACTTGAGTTGAATTGATTATCAAGATAAAGACCAATTACAGACTCATATGCCATTAATCCAAAGCTCATTACAAGAGTAATGATAAGTGGAATGAAATAGGGCATTTTCACGGATAAGGCAATCTTCCGAACCATTGTTTCAGTTTCTGCATCCATGGATTGAGTAACTTGTGCCGTTTCGCTTTCTTTTAATACAAAAATCGAAAATACCACTGCTGATAGGGATACCAGTGCAGAAATTAAAAAGGGAAACTTCAGGCCAAAGTCAGCTAAAAACCCTCCAATTCCTGGACCGACTACAATTCCTAGGGACATAGCGGCAGATACTAAACTATTGCCTTTAGCGCGTTGATCAAATGTGGTGATGTCAGCTACATAAGCAAATATTGCGGGTATAAGCAAAGCGGCTCCAATCCCACCGATGATACGCGACGCATACAATAACCAAATGGAATTGACTGCATAAAAAATAAACATGGATAATGTCAAACCGACCAATCCATAAATAATCATTTTTCTGCGCCCGAATTGGTCAGTCCATTTTCCGGCAATTGGCGAAAAGATAAGTTGTGCACCTGCGAAAATGGCGATCATTAGGCCAGCGGCGGTTCCGCCTTGATTAATGGAGGCCAAGTATGCAGGTAAAATGGGAATGATGATACCGAAACTTCCTATTGCTATAAACATATTGATCATAAGGATTATGATCTTTTTACGTTGCTCTGCTGACATGGACAGCCTCTCTCTCTTTAAAAAATCAATAACCATTTTAGTTCGCATGGTTAATTTTTTGATACGTTAATTATGTTATAGTTTTAGATAGATAGTTGTCAATAAGAAAGGATTGTCAAACATGCATTCAAGTGAATTGTATAATTTACATATAGAGATTAAAGAACTAAGCAGCCTCTCACAGGAAATGGTGGAACCGTTATTGGTTAAATACGATTTAACTTCTGTACAGTACCGTGCATTGCAATTAATAGTCTTAAATGAATCCATAGCTGTTAAAAATGTTTCGAATCATTTGAAGATTAAACCTGCAGCAGGAACTGCGCTAATTGACCGGCTTGAACGGAAGGATTTGATCGAAAGGGTACACAGCAAGGATGATCGGCGGGTCGTTTTTATCCAATCAACCGAAAGTGGAAAGGAAACCTACCATTCCATCAATAAGTGTTTTGCCAAAATCTTTCGTGATTTTTATAGCGTCTTAAATGAAGAGGAAACGGAAAGGCTTAAACAAATCGTTGGGAAACTGACAGAACATGTGTCGTCACGTATAGATAATAAAATATAGTCTTCTTGGAGGGGTTCCCTTATATATAGAAAGAAAAAGCACTATATTGATTTTCACGCTGGCCATTTTTATTAATTAGAGCAATGAATTCCACTATAACTTCATTGCTTTTAGGTGATTAATTATCAGAATGATTAATGATAAATGTTCCTAAACTTTTTTTCATTGTGTTCATAAAATGCCCAACGATGTAATCTGTTCACCACATACACATTCCCCGTAGACTAATTTCAGCAAATTCAATGATTCTTAAAAATGATGTCAGAAATCCATTAAAGAAGATATGATGATGGGAAATTGAATATGTATCAAAAGATTAAGAATTTTTTTTTAATGTGAAATGCAAATGGTTCATACTAATGACGGAACTTGTAAAATGATACACTCAAACAAACTGGTGTGTAGTTCTATAAGAAGATAAAAAGGTCGATTCCTTATCGTGAGGAAATCGAACTTTTTAGGTTGGAATTCTCTTAGCGGATAAACTTTCCGAAAAGGAATTTTAGGGATTAGTTGGTATATTTCCTTTGAAATGGCACGATTCCTGCATATTATTTTTGCATATATATCTAACAATTATTTATGGGGGAGGAAAAGAATAGGAAACTGATGGAAGAACAATTATTGAAAACATTTATTTGAGTACCTTATCATGTTCGATGTAATTTAGGTTTAATTTCTCAACTTTGGATACCTATAGCCCCTTGGTTATAAAACATATTGGCTAGGTTTATATGTCAGAAAATTAATCCCGATTTATATGGGCAAGGCAATGCAATTAAACTTAAAAAAGTTAGGAGATTATTAGTATGAAAATACCAGTGGAAAATATAGTAGAGTTAACTGTAGAACATCAATTCTTACAGGCTTACCCTATATTGAGTCAGTTACGAACTGATTTGACCCTAAAGGAATATCTACAATTATTAAATGATATGCGTAAGGAGGGTAAACAGCTATTTGCTTTATATCATGATACAAGCATCGTAGCTTTAGCGGGTATTAGCTGGCGTGAAGATTTATATAATGAACGCTATGTGTTTGTACAAGATTTGGTTACTGATGTAAATCATCGTCCTAGTGGCCTTGGATATAGTCTGCTTAGTTATATACATAATTGGGCAAAAGAAAATGGTGCTGAATATATTTCATTGGAATCGTGAATTCGGCGCGTTTTTTAGGAGGCTAGTACCTATTAGGTGCAGCCTTTTTTTTCGTACAAAACAAGTTAAAGGGATCCAAATGAAAAATGAAATGAGTCAGGAAGAATACTATGCACCTATTCAAAGGGGGAGGTGCCCTGCTGGAATTTATGATTGAAATTATCCTATGAATAAATGCATAAATTGCCAATATACGCATAATTTTGACTGAACCTTTATTTAATTGTACCGAATTACCTAATAAATTTACTGATTTATTTTTTTGTAATACTTTATATATTTAAATTTTAAGAGCAATTACTTAGGTAGGCTTATATCAGTCTGTATACTGGCAGGTAGATTAATCAACGAGGGCTTCTAAATGAAAGATTCGATTTAGTGTAATAAATATAAGTTATTTTAGATAAACTTGGTTTTTTACCACTAGCATAGACTGATACGTGGTAAGCGTGTTTTCCGGAATGATATGCTGCAATTAAACTATTTGGACTGCCAGCGAGTGCGGATGCCAGTGCAGTAGCTACTCCTGCTGGTGCTGTTGGACCACCTGCAAACACAAGAGTACTTACGATGCTTAACCATGTTGTTCCCTTTTGATAAGCCTTTACCATCTTTCCTAATTGGGCATTTGTTAGTTTAGCTTGATGAGCAATAGGTTTGCTCATTTCAATAATGCTTGCAGTTGGTTGTATTTGTATAAAATCTCCACTAATTAAATTGACTTCTACGATTGGGTTTACTGCTGTTGATGAAGGTGTTAATTCAATTTTCTCTTCTGTGAATGCATTAGGAACATTAGAGACCACCAATAAACTTGTTATTAGTATTGAAAATAAGGACTTTTTCTTCATTTAATAACACTCTCTTTGTATTTTTTTGAATATTGGATATAATTTGATACTATATAACTATATAAGGGAGGTCAAGATAAATATGGAAATAAAGGAAAGAAAATATAAATCAGTGAAAATTGTACTTATCTCTACTTGTATAGGTTTAATAATAAGGATGTTTTCAGTAATTATAGCTGATCAAAAAGTATTTTCTATTTACAACATAGACATATTAATTTTAATTATAGCCATAATTGGATTAATCATATTTTTGAATAAAAAGAAAAAAATAAGATAAAATTAATAATGTATTTAGAATAAAATGTTGCAATGCTCTCTATATCCTAAAGTATCTAGAGGTTATCTTTATTTTTTATGATATATAGTACGGTAACCGACTGGAATGCTATTTTTGTATTCCCATAGGGCCTATGATTTTTTGAAATTTAGAATTTTGGAACATCTGTTACATCAATTGTCTTTTTGTATAAATCCGTGAAAAAATAAAAGGCGGGAAGAAAAACAGATTGTTTTTCTTCCCGCCTTTTATTTCATTGGACAGTCCCCAAATTGTTTAAAAGATCCCCAAACTAGATCACAATATAAGGGAGAAATTAACAATTATAGCGAAAGAAAAATAATGAATGATTTATGTATTCTGTAAATTCAAATCAAACATTATAACGTTATATTGATTAGTTCGGTAAAATATGATAATCTATTTTTGTAAAGAGAAATGAAATGAATTCTCACACAATTCAGTGTAACCGTATACAAAGTCCTTGCAATCGATAGGATGTACCGAAAAGGATGAGGGAAATGACAGATACGTTAGTTCTGAAGAATGTAAAGATGATAGAGGGATATGCAGCTGATATCATACTGGAAAATGGGATGATTAAAGAAATCGCACTTCCCGGAACTGCAACAGGAGATAAGGTAATAGATTATGATCAAAAAGTATTTGTTTCCAGCGGATGGATCGATATGCATGTACATGCTTTCCCGGAATTCGATCCTTATGGTGATGATGTTGATGAGATTGGATACAAAACTGGTGTAACAACGGTCATTGATGCGGGAAGCACGGGGGCAGATAGGATATCTGATTTGGTTAGCAGTTGTGAAAATTCCAAAACGAATGTTTTCGCCTTTCTGAATATTTCGCGGATTGGATTGAAAAGGATTGATGAGTTATCGGATATTTCATGGCTGGACGAAGGGGAGATCGGGAAGGCAATTTCCAAGTACGGGGATTTTGTCGTTGGACTAAAAGCGAGAATAAGTAAAAGTGTGGTTGGTCCAAATGGTATCGAACCATTGAAAATCGCTAGGAAGTTCTCGGTTGAAACTGATTTACCTTTAATGGTTCATATCGGTTCAGGGCCGCCTGATATTAAGGAAGTCCTTGATTTACTTGAGGAAAAGGACATTATTACACATTTCTTAAATGGTAAAGCGAATAATTTATTTGATGAAAGAGAAGAGCCACTGCCTGAGTTCAGTAAGGCGATTGAACGTGGTGTTCATTTGGATGTAGGTCATGGAACGGCAAGCTTTTCTTTTAAAACGGCAGAAACGGCGAAAAAGCGGGGAATCCGCTTCAATACGATCAGTACGGATATCTATCGGAAAAACAGAGAGAATGGCCCAGTTTTTAATATGGCACATGTGCTTACAAAATTTTTGTATCTGGGCTATCCATTAAAAGAAGTAATAGATGCCGTTACGGTCAATGCAGCATCATGGTTGCATAAACCAGAGTTAGGCAGGATTTCTGCTGGGGATATTGCGAACTTAACCTTATTCTCAATTGAGGATGAGCCGACGCTTTTATTGGATTCCGATGGCGAAAAAAGAATGGCAGAAAAAAGAGTTGTCGTAAAAGGAGTGGTTATAAATGGAGAGTACAATGAATGCTAAATACGGTTTGAAAAGAGTCATCAATGCAAGCGGAAGAATGAGCATATTGGGGGTTTCTGCCCCAACGGATACAGTGATGGACGCGATGAAAAAAGGTGGACAAAATTATGTTGAAATTTCTGATTTAGTCGATAAGTCAGGCCAGCATATAGCGAATTTGCTTCAGTCTGAAGCAGCTGTCGTCGTAAACTCGGCATCAAGTGGAATTGCCCTTTCAGTAGCGGCGATCGTTACTGGAGGAAACAGAAGAAAAAGCGAAAGGCTTCATCAAGAACCGATTAAAAAGAATGAAATCATCATGCTGAAAGGCCATAACGTTCAGTATGGTGCACCGGTTGAAACCATGATTTACCTGGGTGGCGGAAAATTGGTTGAAGTTGGGTATGCAAACGAAGGGAAAGCGGAACATATTGCGGATGCCATTAATGAAAATACTTCCGCCATTTTATACGTGAAATCACATCATACTGTTCAGAAAAATATGATATCTGTCGAAGAAGCATGGGAAGTGGCCAAAACGAATAATATCCCTCTGATTGTCGATGCAGCAGCGGAGGAAGACTTGGAGAAATATGTACAATTTGCCGACTTGGCGATTTATAGTGGATCAAAAGCTATTGAAGGACCGACATCCGGTATCGTAGCTGGCAGAAAAAAATATATCGAATGGTTAAAGGTTCAATTGCACTGTATCGGAAGGAGCATGAAGGTCGGTAAAGAAACTACCTTTGGGCTGCTTCAGGCATTGGATGAGTATTTTGTCAAAACGGATAATAGTGAAAAAGAAAAAGCTAGTTTACAAGTTCTCGCTTCACTAAACTCCATTGATGGCGTAAAAGTAACGATTGTTCAGGATGAAGCCGGTCGTGCCATATATAGGGCACGTATTTCCATTGATCCTTTGATTACGGAAACAACGGCGAAGGAAGTGAACGAGCAGCTCAGAAATGGGGATATAGCCATTTATACACGTGATTATGGGATACGGCAAGGCTTTTTCGATATAGATCCACGTCCATTGCAAGGCGATGATATAAACGTCATTGAAGCTCAATTAAGAACCATTTTAGGAGGAAAATAAGGATGACAAACATAAACAAACGGTTATTGAATGATCGTGTAGCCTTAAATGTACTAGCAAACAGTGTAGAAAATGCAGTGGAAGTCTTTGAAGCAGCGGAAGGCCATGTATTGGTTGGTGTACTCTCAAAGGATTATCCAACTGTGGAAGCTGGTGTTACAGCAATGAAAGAATACGGGGAAGCCATTGATGAGGCCGTTTCCATTGGATTGGGCGCGGGCGATAATAGACAGGCAGCAGTTGTCGCAGAAATTGCAAAATACTATCCAGGCAGTCATATTAATCAGGTTTTTCCGGCTGTAGGTGCTACAAGGGCTAATTTAGGTGAGAAGGATAGCTGGATAAATTCACTTGTTTCTCCAACGGGGAAAGTCGGTTATGTGAATATTTCCACTGGTCCTGTAAGTGCAGGTGCAAGTGAAACGGCCATTGTGCCTATCAAGGCTGCCATTGCGCTGGTTCGCGATATGGGAGGAAATGCATTGAAATACTTCCCGATGAAAGGCCTGAAGCATGAAGATGAGTATCGTGCTGTGGCAAAAGCTTGTGGTGAAGAGGGATTTGCTTTGGAACCAACAGGCGGAATCGATTTAAATAATTTCGAGACCATACTGGAAATTGCATTGGAAGCAAAAGTGCCTAAAGTCATTCCCCATGTCTATTCTTCCATCATCGATGAAGAAACTGGAAAAACGAATGGGGAGGATGTACGGAAATTATTAGCCATAACAAAACAATTGGTTGAAGAACATGCCTAAAAGGATTGTGGCATTCGGGGAAGTAATGATGCGTTTGCAGGTACCAGGGTATGAATTGCTATCACAGGCTAACACTCTGCAATACTCCTTTTCAGGCACGGGGGTAAATGTTGCTTCTGCTATGACCAAGCTTGGACATGATGGATATCTTGTTACAAAATTACCGGATAACCCCCTTGGGGATTCAGCGGTTTCGGCTTTGCAGCGCTTAGGAATTGGACGGAACTTCATCTCTAGAGGTGGAAAATACTTGGGGATGTATTTTTTGGAAAATGGTTTTGGACAGCGGGCGAGCCGTGTCACATACTCCAATCGATTGGAAAGCAGTTTTAATACAGCATACTCTTCCGATTATGATATGGATATGATTTCAGAAAATGCGGATATCATCCATTTTTGCGGAATCACGCTTGCCATGGCGGAAAATGTACGGGAAAGTATGAAGGTGCTGGCTAGAAAAGTCAAAGAAAAAGGCGGTACAGTCTGTTTCGATTGCAATTACCGCCCCTCTTTATGGGAGGGTGGTTACGCGGACGCAAAGCCTCATTATGAAGAAATGCTTTCTTTGGCTGATATCGTCATGATGAATGAAAAAGACGCACTATATATTTTAGGAATGAAGTCAGAAGGCTCCACAAGGGAAGGGCAGCTTGTTGAGTTGATCCCAAAAGTAGCAGAGACATTCAATATTCAATCGATAGCGGGGACACATCGTTCGATCAACAGCGATAATACCCATACGTTGAGGGGATATATGTATAAGGAAGGAACATTTTACTTTTCCGATATCCTATCATTTTCCGTATATGATAGAATAGGTTCTGGAGATGCCTATACCAGCGGAATCTTACATGGTGAATTACTGGGATATTCCCCTGAAAAGACAGTTCGGTTTGCGGCTGTATCAGGAATGCTGGCATGTACTGTCGTTGGAGATACTCCTTTGGCAACCGAAAAGGAGATACTTTCGGCGATGGAAGGTAAAATGGAAGATATTAAGAGATAAAAGGCAGGAGATTAGGAATGAATGTGAACAGAAAAAATGGACCGATGTATTTACAAATAAAAGAAATATTGAAGGATCGTATTTTACATGGGGTTTATGCCATCGACACAAACATTCCCTCCGAGCCTCTATTGGAAGAAGAATTTAATGTAAGTAAGGTCACTGTCCGTAATGCAATCAAAGAACTTGTGCAAGAGGGGTATGTTGAAAAGAAAAGCGGCAAAGGCACCAGGGTCATAGCTAATGGATCTATTGTCAAACTTTCTAAAGGAAAGCGTTTTACAGAGCTTTTGGTGGAAGAAGGGCACTTCATTGTAAAAAAGGTGTTAAACATAAGTCATGTTGACCTTTCTTCGGACGCTAAGCTGCATTCTTTATTTGGTGACCAATGCACAAAAATCGAACGAATATATTTATTGGACAATGAACCTTATATTTACTTTACACATTATGTTTCACTTAATATAAATCAAGAAGAGATTAAAGAGGTCCAAATCAATTCTTTGTACCGCTTTTTGGAAGATCAAAACGTCAAACTTGAAACATTCAGAGATGAGTTTGCCGTTGCTATCGCTCCGGATCACATTTGCGAAACACTGAAAATCGAAAACAATAGTCCAGTATTGAAAAGGATTCGGATTTCCAGTGATGGGGACGGAAATGTTATGGAATACAGTGAAGGGTATTACAACACGGCTAAACAGAACTACATTGTGACATATAACGAGCCGGTACAATAATCCCATTTATTGTATTGGTTTGATTGTAAGCGATTTCTTAGGGATGGGGAGAACATATGGATCTATATTTATTAGGAATCACGCTGATAGCAATCGTAATTGTTATTTTGGGGGTATCATGGTGGAAATGGCATGCATTCATAAGCTTGACTGTAGCCAGTTTATTTTTAGCGGTTTTTTCCGGACTGCCAATGGACAAGATTGTAGGAGCTTATGAAACGGGTGTCGGAGCTGTCCTTGGTCACCTTATTGGAATATTGGCCTTAGGGACCATCTTAGGAAAGATGATGTCCGACTCAGGAGCTGGTATGCAGGTAGCTGACTTTTTCATTGATAAATTCGGCGTGAAGAACCTTCCATGGGCCATGCTTTTATCTGGTTTCATCATCGGTATTCCGGTATTTTTTGAAGTTGGTTTAGTCATATTGCTGCCTTTGGTCATTTCCATTCGAAAATCAACCAAAGTGAACATCTTGTTAATAGGTATTCCCGTGCTTGCTGGTTTATCGATCGTACATGGTCTGGTACCTCCGCATCCGGGAGCCATGACAGCTATTGGAATCTATAATGCAAACATGGGACACGTACTTCTGTACTCATTGATCATCGCATTCCCGACAGCTGTAATTGCCGGACCAATATTTGCAAAATGGCTTCATAAACGGGTCATTCCTGTTGGAGAACCGGAATTGATTCGGGTGGAAACAAAGTCAAGTGGATTACCGGGGACTGGAGTTTCGTTCTTCATCATCCTTTTGCCGGTTTTGTTGATGGTTTTAACTGTAGTGGCGCCTTATCTGTCGCTACCAGGTTCCATAGAAAAATTCCTATTGTTTATCGGAAGTCCAGTGATCGCCTTATTAATCTCCTGTTTTGCAGCTTACTATTTCTTGGGTTTCAGACAGGGCATGGACAAATCGCTACTTAAAAAGTTAACGGAAGAATGCTTATTGCCATTAGCTTCCATAATCCTTATTATCGGTGCAGGTGGAGGATTCAAGCAAATTTTAATTGATAGTGGCGTAGGGACTGCAATTGCTTCCATGTCTGAAGAAATATCATTATCACCCATCGTCCTTGCATTCCTTGTGGCCGGATTGATTCGGGTTGCCACAGGTTCTGCAACAGTCGCTTTGACCACGGCAGCAGGAATTGTATCACCGGTCGTTGCCAATATGACGGGTGTTAATCTAGAATTACTCGTTATTGCCACGGGCGCAGGCTCACTTATGTTTTCCCATGTTAATGACGCCGGTTTCTGGTTAGTAAAAGAATATATGGGATTAACCGTAAAAGAAACCTTCAAAACATGGACAGTCATGGAAACCTTGCTTTCTTTCGTGGCATTCGGTCTGGTTTTAATTTTGGATATATTCATATAGTCAACAAAGGATGCAATTGTTGAATAAGTAACTTTTACCTCCGTGATATGTCTTGGGGTGACATATCACGGAGGTTTATTTATTGAAAAGCTTTCTGGGAAGGGATCTCTTCTAAAGTAAATGAAAAGGATTGAATATAGTTGCCTTAGCTATGGAAGTGATTTGACTAGTGACAAGGGCAGTTTTCACCCAGAAGACGTTTGTTTTGCTCCTCGAAGATATAAGTCCTGACAGAGACTTCTATATTGAAAGATTGACAGCTTCCCGTTTACATATTCATTCTGAATATAATCCAGTAATTCATTGGCATGGTTAGGCTTTTGACGTTTTTCCTGAATATAATGGAGAATTAAAACTTCTATATTCACACACTCACCTTACTTGACAAGTATTTTTTTCCATTAACAATATAACATGGTAATACAAAAAATATCATTTTTTGAATATTTTAACTATCGACATATTTATACAAATAAAGGAATGATTAGGAATGAACGCTGGAAAAATTGACGAATTATTATCGGGAAATGCTAAAAAGAGCTATACCGACTGATATGAGCTCTTTCCAACTTTTATTGTGCCGGCTTGCATTTAGGTCCGCCCAAGAAAAAAACCCTTGAAATTCAAGGGTTGGAGATTCAAGGGTTGGAGATAGTCCATTAAACTAGTGTTCGTCTGATTTTACAAGGAACGTTCTCTTTAGACTTGTATCTTTTGAGCAGGCAAAGGTGATAAAAGCAGTTCTGCCGCTTCTCTCTTAATGGAGAATATATAAGCTGCCAAACCTAAGAGGGCTGCAAAAATCAGCATGGCGATCGATGAACTGAAATCCCCGCCAGACAAGTCACGAAGCCATCCCATGATATAGCTCGAAAAGCCGCCCATGATATTCGTGAATCCAATTAGACCAGCGGCCCGTCCTGCCGTTTCAGGTGTTGAGTATTTTACCATGAGCATATTACTTAGATGGAACACACCGCCTTGACATCCCATTGCCAGTCCCATACATAGCCCGGCCAAAATAGGATTGGGGATGAATACCGCTACAGTCAGAAAGACAGCCGTCAATGAAAATAGAATCGAGGCCATCAAACTTGGACGTCTGGTTTTGTCAGCCAGAAAACCGCATGCCAAGACAAATCCTAAAGCGAATAGCCAGGAAAGTGAAGTAATGCTCGACATTCCTTCCTTTTCGAATCCTTTTGCTTCAATGAGGTAGGTAGGAAGCCAAATGCTGATTCCGAAAAATAAGAAGGAGCATACGAGCATGCCGAACCAAACAATCCAGAAACGATAATCTTGGGCGAAACTCTTATTCTCGGAGGCAGCTGTTTCTTTCACTTCATCATCCGTTTGGCGAATGAAAGCCAATTCCTCCTTACTTATACGGGGGTGCTCTTCTGGTGTATTCCGAGTCATAAAGATGAACATCGGGATATTTATAAATAAGTTGAATGCTGCAAGCATAAAGAAAGCTGCCTGCCAGTGGAGTAAAGATATCACGAGCACCAAGAAAATGGCTCCCATTGCCGGTCCTAAATAGTTTCCGGTAAGCCAAGATGCCTGGGCCCTCCCCAATTCCCGTTTATTAAACCAGTTAGAAATGAATTTTCCGGAAACCGGAATCATCATCCCTTCACCAAAACCAAGAATGATCCTGCTTATTAAAAACATTTCATATGAATTTGCCAGGCCTGACGTGATCATCGTGAGTGTCCAAACGAATAAACCGGCGATGGCTGTTTTACGTGCACCTAATTTATCAATGATGAAGCCCCAAAAAAGATTTGAAACTCCATAAGCAATGGTGAATACAAATGATAGAAGACCGATCTTTGCATTTTTGTCATCGCCTGTCATACCGAGTGCATGCAAGAATTCCGGATCTGTTTGAATGATGGAAATGCCAACTTTATCAATTTGTCCAAAAAACCAAAAGAAAAAAATTGGAACGGCAATATACAACCATCTTTTTTGCCCATTTAACATAATACCATCTCCTTATCGCTTTTTAACATGCCTTAAAACGCTTACATTTGAGAATAAGTGTTTTTCGGTTATCCCTTTAGAAAGGTACTAGTTTTGATTTTTCCCGCCTTTCTTTAAAATTTTGATAGATAAAAAGGAACAGAAGTGTTTTGCAAGGAAAACAAAGTTTTACTTCCTTAACGATAAATTAAAATAATTTGATTGTCAATTTAATATTTTGATAATTCTCCATTTTTAGAATAAATGATTCGATGGCCATTTTTAAATAACCCATTGGGATTCATGTTTAAAATCGACCTCCGTTGCACACTATTTTACGTTGTGGGGGAAAACATACAAGCAAATGAGTGGAAAGGCACTTATATAGGATTTAAAAAGAGAAGTGTATTAGATTTGTGTCAAAAAAAGGAATTAATATTAAATTATTAAAAATTCCGACTTGTTTATATTGAATTTAAAATCAGGAAAATTTATAATTCATTTAGGTTGTTTTATATATGAAATACTTATTATGGAAAATCACATGATTTGGTAGAAAAATATTGATGTATTAAGATTCTTCTTTTGTTCTTATTTGCATATTTAGATATATTTGGTGGATCGGGATGTCTTCAATAAGTCGTGTAATTCTATCGTTACGTCAATTAAGCTAGGCCCTTCAAATAGTTTTATAAATGTAATTATGCTTTAATTGACAAATAAACACTTAATATTCATGAAGAGTAAAGGATTGTGAGGTTGCAAGGATGCCAATTAGCCATTTAGAAGAAAGCTCGATTGCTCGATTCATTATCTGGAATCGGGTGAAGGAAAAGCGCTTGTTATCCTCCATGGTTTGGGAAACAATTCTTAATCATGGAGACAACAGCTCGGTCAGTTGGATGATGAATTTAGAGTAATTGCCTGGGACGCACCAGGGTACGGTGAAAGTTCTGCTGGATACCGGTCCGTTGCCTTCTCTTTATCAAATTTAAACCAAATGGACATCCTTTCTTCTATATCTATCCCGACAATGGTCATGTGTGGTGAACTGGATCAGGTCACACAGGTTAGTGAATCAAGAATTTTTCATGAATTGATTCCTAATTCCGAGTTTGCCATGGTACCGAATCCCGGCCATTTATGTTACCAGGAAGTTCCAGGGGTTTTCAATGAATATGTTACCGAGTTTTTACTGAGACAAAAGGCAGGCAAAGATTGAAGTAGCATGAAAAAATATTCACCAAAAGAAATTGCAGAAAAAGATGTACATATACTGCAAGTTATTCTTTCTAGGTATGAAGAAAGCTTTACTGAATGTGTTATAGTCAGGAGAAAATGAGATTTATTCACAACGGGGGGAATACTCGAATGGCAAGCGAAGAAAAAGAGAAAGAGAAATATAGTGCTAATTCATTGGTTAGAGGGTTGGAAATCATTAAGCTCTTTAATGAAGTACAGCCTAGTTTGTCTCTTTCAGAAATTGCAAAACAACTGGGAGTAAGCAGAACGGTACCTTATCGTTTATTATTCACATTACAAAATATTGGTTATTTGTCTCAGGATGAACATACCAAACGTTATAGTTTAACGCCAAAGGTTCTTGAATTGGGATTTAGCTATTTGAACAGCTTGAAATTCCAGGAAATTGTCCAGCCTTATATGGAGAACCTGCGTGATGAAATCGGAGCCTCCTGCCATCTGTCCATTTTGGATGGACAGGAAGTTGTTTATGTTGGAAGTGCCCCAATCAGAGGCGTATCAGCTGTCAATGTGAACATAGGTTTGCGGCTGCCGGCACATGCTTTGGCCAATGGAAAATTACTTTTGGCATATCAACCGAAAGAAATGCTGATGCAAATGTTTAAAATCTCAAATCTAACTCCTTATACAGACAAAACACTGACCGCGCCAGGTGAATTTCAAAAACAGCTGGAATCGATTCGGCAAAATGGCTATTCGATGACAAGCGGGGAATTCCACCCTGGCATCCGTTCTGTTGCCGCTCCGATTTTTGACCGCACAGGAAATGTATTGGCTGCCTTGAATGTCGTGGCGACGGAGTCGGCTTATCAGGAAGATTTCATCGATAAAGTCGCCTTGCCTAAACTCCTTGATGTTTCTCGGCAGTTATCCGTTTATATGGGATATAGTGGGGTGACGCCGTTTCAGCATGAAGATATCTGATCATGATTGAGTGCCAATCTAAAAAAATGAATAATCTTCGAAAGTGTGGATCCCCTACTCTAGGGTATCCGCACTTTTTTTGTGTTAAAAAGGAATATGGTGGTTGCGTCATTCCAAGTTATACCAAGAGGGGAGAAGGTTTGAATTATAAAAAAAGTTTTAAATATTCTAAAAACTCATTGACAATAAAGCGGTTTCATTTTAGTATTAATTCATAGACGAAACAATGTTTTGCTTATAAAACGCAATGTGGTTTAGAAACAACAAATAAGGGAGGAATTTTAAAATGACAAAAGAAACTTTTTCAGTGAAAGATTTTGAAAAAAAATATGTTGCCCGATTGAAAGACCGTACGCTTGATTGGGGTGTATTGAAGTTCCAAGAAGAAATCGATCCAGCTTATAGACGTGCACAGATGAGATATATCGGACGCGGTGCCACCGCAAATAACGATACAAATGTAATTGCAGGTGAGCATTTCACTCTTAGTACAATGGTGCTACCGCCGGGATGTATCGGGCCATTGCATCTTCACGATGATGTTGAAGAAGTGTTTTTCATTCTTGAGGGTGAAGTCACGGCGTTAATTCAAGAGGATAGCTTCAGTGAAGTGCATGAAATTAAACTAAGTGCGAGAGACTGCATCAGCAGCCCACCAGGGGTTTATCGGGGAATTAGGAATGACGGTGATGTTGAAGCGCGCATGCTCGTGATGCTAGGGGCAGTGAAGCCTAACTTGCCAACATATCCTGAAGGCAGCGAGCTGGAAGAACTGCGTAAACAACGCTCAAAAGAAAGAGAAGCCATCATTAAAGACTGATCATTTAGCCGAAAAGGGCACCTGCATTATGGAAATTAATGAGGCGCCCTTTTCGAATAGATTTTAATGTGGTCAATGTAAATTTTCTAAAGGTAATCTGATTTATGGGAGGTATAAAAAAAGATGCTAGGGATTACTCATTTACGACATATTAGCATGATTACTCCGAATTTCGACGATCAAGCAGAGTTTTACGAAAAGGTTTGGGGACTGGATAGAGTGGATGCTCCGGATGAGGAGAACACCGTTTATTTTCGGGGGGCAGGACCGGAACATCATATTTTAAGCCTTCACAAGGGAGAAAAACGTGGGTTGCACCATATATCTTTCGGCATGGTCGATAAAAATGCGGTGGATCGAGCAGCGGGAATATTACAATCGAAAGGTGTTCGAATTATTGAACCGCCTGGATATTTGGATGAAGCAGGTGCTGGTTATGGCCTAAGGTTTATTGATCCGGAAAATCGCGTGATAGAGCTTTCGGCTTGGGTGGAAGTTCAAACGTCAATTTGGAACAATAAAAATGTTGATCCAGTGAAGCTGAATCATGTTGTAATGAACACTAAGAACTTGGATATGATCGTTGAGTTTTATACAAACGTACTTGGTTTTAAAGTTACCGATTGGAGTGAGCATCAAATGTCATTCCTGCGATGCAACAGAAAGCATCACTCCATTGCATTCAATCAAGATGAACATGCGTCAGTCAATCATATCGCCTACGAAGTCGATTCCGTGGATGAACTGATGCGCGGCATAAGCAATGTGCGGAAAGCGGGACTGTCAGAACTTTGGGGACCTGGACGTCATGGACCTGGAGACAATATTTTCTGTTATTTTCAAGATCCAGGCGGTTTTGTTATGGAGTATACATGTTATCTGGAAACGATTGAAGATGAATCGGAATGGAGAGCACGTGTATGGAAACGGGTACCACATTTAATGGATCAATGGGGGATTGCAGGGCCGCCGAAACCCGAAGCCCGCAAAGCAATGGGAGGAGATCCCGATCCTGGCTGGGTGGACTCTGCTATAGATGATTCAGTCATGTCTAAAAAATGAGAAGGTATTCCATTTCCTTCCATTTGTACTTGCGCTAGATGTATTGGTTACAGTGAAACAACTTCCTGTATTTTAAAGGACAGCGCACTTAAGGAAAATGGCTTTGAAAAGGAGTGACAAGATGGATTTAGGATTGAAAGGGAAAGTGGCTGTCATTATGGGCGGCACATCGGGCGTGGGATTAAAAACAGCAGAAATGTTTTTAGCTGAAGGAGCGAAAGTGGCTATATGCGGCAGAAGCACAGAGCGTATGGATAGTGCACAAAGTCAATTGCTCTCATTTGGCACTAAGGATGATATTTTTGCTTCAACCTGTGATGTCACCTCCAAATCGGATGTGGATTCTTTCATTAATGGTACGGCTGAGAAGTTTGGCGGGATCGATATATTGGTGAATGCAGCCGGCCAAAGTGTTATGGGATACTTTTTTGACATTACGGATGAACAGTGGGATGAACAGATTCAATTAAAGTTTTTTGCCATCATATATGCCGTTCGTGCAACGCATCCTCATTTAGTTAAAAGGGGAGGGGGGCGGATTATTAATATTAATGCAACGCTTGCTAAAGAACCTGAACGTCACATGGTAGCGACTGCAGCAGCAAGGGCTGGTCTCCTTAATTTAAGCAAAACCTTGTCCCAGGAACTGGCCTTTGACAACATACTGGTGAATTCAGTGAGTCTTGGATTGATCCGGACCGATCAATGGGAGCGAAGAAGATTGAAAAATGCGCCTGATATGGACCCGGAAGAATATTACGGAGACCTTGCGAAAAAACGGAATATCCCTCTCGGCCGCGTAGGGGAAGCGGAAGAAGTGGCCAGTGTCATTGTTTTCCTTGCTTCAGACAAAGCAAGTTATGTAGCGGGTTCGACGATTGAGACAGCAGGAGCGATCGGAAAGGCACTTTAAATATATTACTAAAAAAGGTAGGATAACGCGATGAAAATACAAGAAGAAATAGAGTTTACGACTGCCGATTCCATCGTAAAGGAACTAGTTCTAGCAGGAGTGGAAGCGGCTTTCGGGATTGTCAGTATTCACAATATGCCCATCTATGATGCAATTCTTAGAGAAGGGAGCATTAAACTCATTTGTTCACGCGGTGAGAGCGGTGCCGTCAATATGGCCGATGGATATGCCCGCGCTACTGGAAAATTGGGTGTAGTGATCACGAGTACCGGTACAGGGGCAGGTAATGCTGCTGGTTCATTAGTGGAAGCTTGGGCAGCTGGTGTTCCCCTTCTTCATCTTACTGGTGAGGTAGCTTCTTCTTATCTTGGTACAGGCAAAGGATACATACATGAGTGTAAAGACCAGCTTTCAATGATGAGCGGAGCGTGTAAAAATGCAGTGAGGCTGAGAAATCCTGAGCAAACTGCGGCAGTTGTAAGGAAGGCGATCCAAGAGGCGTTAACTGCACCAACAGGACCGGTTACATTGGAAATTCCCATTGACTATCAATCGGCAATCATAGAAGATCTAACCCTCGAAGGACAACGAGCTTCAACGTCTGAAACAAATTCAACGCCATTCATTCCCGAACAAGCCGTGCAAAAAATGGTTGAAGCACGCCGTCCTGTGATATGGGCCGGGGGTGGAGTCATCACTGCCAATGCTTCGCAAGAGCTGCAAAAATTGGCGGAAATCCTTGGTGCAGCAGTTATAACCAGTCAGTCAGGAAAAGGTTCGATCCCAGAAAACCATGAACAATGCATCGGACATTTTGCGGCTTATGAAACAACAAAAGAGTTTTTGAGAAATGCGGATTTATTGATCAGTGTAGGTGTAAGATTCAGGGGAAATGAAACATCCAACTGGAAAGTGCCGGTGCCAGAGGAACATATAGCGATCGATGCGGATTGGCAGGCCATTAACCGGAATTATAAGGCCACGCTGGGTTTGGTTGGCGATGCAAAAGATATGCTAGCTGCCATCATTCAAAATCTGGAAGGAAATTCAGTGCAGGCTGAACCTTCTTATTTACGAGAAGTCCTTTCGCTTAGAAACGAAGTGCGTGCTCAACTCCGGGAAACGCTTGGACCTTATGAGCAATTTGTAGATGGCATGAGGGAGATATTACCGGATGATACCATTTTAGTTCGAGATGTAACTGTACAGGCAAACGTGTGGGGCAGCCGTTTATTTGAAATCTATGAACCGAGAACATCCATTCATGCATCTGGCGGTGGAATAGGTCAAGGTCTTCCAACAGCAATCGGTGCCCAAATGGGGTGTAAAGATAAAACCGTGGTTCTTATGGCTGGAGACGGTGGATTTATGGTGAATGTCGGGGAAATGGTTACGGCAGCCGAAGAAAACTTACCAGTTATCATCGTATTGTTCGATGACTCAGGCTATGGGGTTCTTCGCAATATTCAAACTGCCGCATATGGTCGGCAGGTAGCCGTGGATTTATTAAGTCCAGATTTTGTGAAACTGGCTGAGTCCATGCATTTTGATGCAGTACGGATTGGATCTGGAGATGAATTCATATCTGAACTGAAAAAAGCAAAAGAAAGACGTAAACCTTCAATGATCGTTGTTGATATGGATGCTGTCGGTCCAATGGCCAAGCCATTTGGTGGACCACCAGGAGCTGCAGAAGCATTTAAGCCAAAAAAACTATAAGGAGGATTGAGAATGATTTCGACATACCCATTTGTTTCAGGAAAATGCCTTGTTAATGGAGAATGGATAGAAATGATTGAAAAAGCCGATGTGATCAATCCCGCAAACACATCGGAAGTAGTTGGCCAGGTGGCAAAATGCACTGGGGAAATCGTGAATGACGCGATTGAAGCGGCAGAAAATGCTTTTGAAACGTGGTCTCGCTCTGATGTCAGGGATCGGGCTAGCCGGATGAATTCAGCGGCAGAAGAACTTTCAAAAATAATCGAGGAAAATGTTACAGTGTTTGTACGTGAAAATGGCAAAACACTAGTTGAAGCTAAAAAGGATTTATTACGCTGTGTTGAAGTCATGAAGGGCTGCGCGGCAGAACTACTTGATTGGTGGAAGCCTGAAGTGCTCCCAGGAAATCAAAAAGTCCAAATCCGGAGAAGGGCAAGAGGTGTCACGGCAATTATCACACCGTGGAATTCTCCGATGATATTAACATTTAAAAGGGTCATACCTGCTGTCTTGGCAGGCAATGCAGTTGTAGTAAAACCTGCAACGAATTGCCCGTTAACGATAATGACCTGTTTAAAAGTAGTTGCTGAACATTTTCCTCCAGGAGTCATCAATATAGTCTCAGGATCAGGAAAAGCAATCGGCGACAAACTTTGTTCCGATTCCCGTGTACGGACAGTGGCATTTGTCGGAAGTACAGAAACTGGAAAAGATATCATGAAGAAATCAGCTGGAAACCTGCAAAAAGTGTATATGGAACTTGGCGGCAATGACCCTGCCATTATTTTGGAAGACGCAACTATGGATGAAGCGGCGATCAAACGTTTGAGGATGGGGATTTTACGGGCTGCAGGTCAGGTGTGTTCTGCGGTTAAACGAGTATATGTCCATGAATCACGTTATGACGAGGTAGTTGAGAAGCTGACCAAAGAGTTTAGCCGGGTGGTAATTGGGGATGGCATTCAGCCTGACGTAACGATGGGTCCATTGAATAATAAAGTACAGTATGACTATGTGAATGGCTTGATCGAACGTACCGCTAAGGAAGGAGGAAACATAATCACTGCTGGCATTCAACTGAATCCTGAAACTTGGGATAAAGGTTATTATATGCTTCCTTCCATTATTACTGGTGTCAATCAGCAGAGTGAAGTGGTTAGGGTAGAACAATTCGGTCCTGTCATTCCAATTTTACCTTTCAATGATATTGATGAAGTTGTAAAATTAGCGAATGATAGTGAGTTTGCCTTGCGTGCGTCTGTTTGGACCCAAAATGAAGATATAGCTGTTGAAATGGCAGATCGACTCGAAGCTGGTGCGGTTTTCCATAATAATCATACCGTTTTCAGCGACTTAGCTCTGGATTTCCCTGGCTTAAAAGAAAGTGGTGTTTCCCGGGAAACAAGGCATTGCGGGCTGGAATTCTTTGCGGACTCATACGGGTTTGCTGATTGAGGAAGGATGAAACTATATGAAGTTAGGCTTAATCGGGTGCGGCAATATCGGGAAATTTCTGCTTCAGGCAATTAATAACGACGGACTTCTTCCAGGTGGGAAAATCGTTTCGATTTATGCCCGCCGTGAAGAAATCGCAGCTCAACTGGCTGAAGATTTCAGGACACAGCCATATAGTGATGTCGACGAACTCCTTAAATCGGATGTAGATTTAGTCATAGAGGCTGCAACGATTGAAGCTGCTGAAGAGTACTCATTGAAAGTACTTAAAAGCGGGAGAAATCTCTTGTTAAGCAGTATAGGCGTGATGGCGAATGCTGCCTTCGAAGAACAATCAAACCAGATTTGCAAAAAAAATAAAGTGAATATTTTCCTTCCGTCTGGTGCGATTGGAGGTCTCGATGTCCTTAAATCGGCAAAAGCGGTGAATGGCCTTGATTCTGTTTGCATCACGACGAGAAAACCGCCAAACGCATTGCCCACAGGTGCTTCAGTGGAAGAAGAAACGGTTTTATTCGAAGGATCGGCTGCAGAAGCGATCAAACAGTTTCCGAGAAACATTAATGTTGCGATTGTGCTGTCTTTGGCTGGTCTTGGATCTGAAAAGACGAAAGTGAAAATCATTGCCGATCCAAAAGTGTTTAAAAACAACCACTTAATTGAAGCGTCAGGTTCGTTCGGGAAACTAAAACTTGAAGTGGAAAATGATCCGATGCCAAATAATCCGAAAACGAGTTATCTAGCCGCATTAAGTGTTTTGGCTACTCTGCAAAACAAGGAAAAGAGCGTTCAAATCGGGTAATGAATTATTGGTCAAGTTTATGGAAGGGAGAGAGTAAGTATGCTTAAAACTGATAAATCCTTAGAAGAAATGTCAAAACAGCAAGTTGTCAACTATTTGAATGAAACCGTTAAACCAGAGGAAGGCGTTATACCTGCATACCTCCTTGGAGATCAAAAGGTTTATGATATAGAACATGAAAAAGTGTTTTTGAAAACATGGGTTTTTGTCGGTCATGAATCTGAAGTTCCCAACAAAGGAGACTTCATGACCCGTGACCTTGCTGGCTACTCGCTCATCATTACTCGTGATGCTGAAGGGGAAATCAGGGCGTTTTATAATATGTGCACCCATCGCGGAATGAAACTATGCCGTGCAGATAAAGGGAACAAGTCTTTATTTACATGTCCCTATCATGGATTTAATTTTAAAAACACAGGTGAGCTCGTGGGGGTACCATTACAAAAGGACATTTATGGGGGCACCCTTGACCGTTCAGAAATGGGCCTTCATAAAGTGAAGCTTGAATCTTATAAAGGTCTTTTATTTGGAACTTGGAATGAAGATGCAGAGCCGCTTGAAGAGTTTCTTGGAGATATTAAATGGTATTTGGACTTACTTGTAGGTCGTGCAGAAATGGAAGTTATCGGCGTCCCTCAAAGATTCGTCGTTAATTCCAACTGGAAAGTGGGTTCCGATAACTTTGCTGGTGATTCCTATCACACGATGGTCACGCACGGCTCCATCGCAAAACTGGGGATGGTGCCCAATGCTACCTATTCAAAGCGTGGTTTTCAAATCCATATGGATAATGGACATGGACTAAACTTAGGGACACCTAACCCTGACTTCGCTTTCCCTGAAGAATTGAAAGATGAATTTAAAAGTAACCTGACTGAAGAACAATATGAAGTGTTATCAAACTTAAAGAATATGATTGGAAACGTTTTCCCCAACTTATCCTTTTTAATATCCCATACAAAAATCAAAGACCAGTTCATCTCCAACACTTCAATTAGAATGTGGCGTCCAATCGGTCACAATAAAATGGAAGTGATCGCTTGGATGCTCGTGGAAAAGAACGCCTCCCAAGATTGGAAAGATAGATCAAGAGATTCGTTTATATTGACCTTTAGCCCATCCGGTATTTTCGAACAGGATGATACTGAAGTGTTTACTGATATTACTGAAGCAGCCCAAGGTCCAATGCCTTTCCTTAAGAACTTAACCTATAATTATACCATGGGACTACATCGTGATCCTGTTGATTTTATTGGACCGGGTATTGCTTACGATGATAAATTTACAGAAGCGAGCCAACGGAATTTTTACAAGTACTGGCTGGAATTAATGACGAAATAATAACTGGGAGGGGGAACGGAAATGAACGTGGAGAAAATGTTGCTTAAATGTGAATTTGAACAGTGGTTGTATGATGAAGCACAATTATTGGATGATATTGAATTTGATGATTGGTTCGATCTAATGCACACCAGCTTGCGTTATCAAATGCCTGTTCGTGTTAATAAAGAAGGGGTGGAACGCCCGGATTATTCAACGGACATGTTTACATTTAATGATGATATTGAGCTGCTGAAGCTGCGCGTGGATCGATTGAAAACAGATTATGCCTGGGCGGAAATACCACCATCAAGAACACGGCGTTTTGTCTCTAATGTACGCGTTAAAGATTTTGTAGAAGGTGAAAAGGCAGTCGTTAAGAGTTATCTGCTTATCTATCGAAGCCGAAGCACGGATATTCAACACGATTTGATTTCGGGGGAACGAAATGACGAATTCATATTCGAAGAAGGTAAATGGAAACTTTCCAAACGGATATTCATTGTTGACCAAACAACGATAAATACCAGGAATCTTGCTATCTTCGTATAATATGGACTTGGATAAAAGAGAAAAACAAGGAGGCTGGTTACAATGGCAATGGCGTTAAAGGATAAAGTAGTGTTGATTACCGGAGGCAATTCAGGTATAGGAGAGGCTGTCACTAGACGTTTTATACAAGAAGGGGCAAAAGTCAGCATTATCGGCCGCTCGATAGAAACGCTAAAGAAAATGAAAGAAGAATTTGGTGAAGAGATTCTCATTAACCAAGGTGATGTAAGTAAATATGAAGACAATGAGAGGGCTGTACAGGCCACTGTCAAGCAATTTGGAAAGCTGGATGTTTTCGTTGCCAATGCAGGAGTCTTTGATGGATTTGCTAAATTTGCCGACGTAACTCCCGAGGCACTTTCCGATGCATATGATTTTCTGCTCGATATCAACGTAAAAGGATCTTTCTTCGGTGCGAAAGCCGCTCTTAAAGAACTGCAAAAATCGAATGGCAATATTATTTTCACCGTATCCGGTGCTAGTTTCTATCCTGATGGCGGCGGGGTTTGGTACACAGCAAGCAAGCATGCTCAAATAGGGTTGATGCGCCAACTTGCCTTTGAACTCGCTCCGAATATTAGGGTGAATGCTGTTGCGCCTGGTGGTACACTGACAGCATTATCCGTCATTCCTCCTCTAAGTCCATTCGTGAAAATCGTGGATAATGATACGAAGGCCAAAAGCATAAAAAAAAGAAACCCACTTCAGCTTGCCCAGATGCCCGAAGATCATGTAGCTGCTTATGTCCTGTTAGCATCGGACGAAGCGCGTGCAATTACCGGAGAAGTCATTTCCAGTGATGGGGGATTGTCAGTTCGCGGACTGGGATGAGTTTATAACAAAATAAACTATGGGAAGTAGCTTAATAATTATGGCTGAATCACTATTGGGCAATAGGAATATTAATCAACTCGCATTTGTTGTAAAAGATATTGAAGCTGCTAACCTAGCTTTCACAAAACTGCTGGGCATTAAGAAGGCAGAACCATTTTTAACTGGGGACAGTTCTGTTTCGAAAGTCACTTTTAGAGGTGTGCCGACGGAATCAAAATCTAAACTGGCTTTTCTGAATACACCAACCGTGCAATTTAAACTAATAGAACCGGATAAAAATCCAGGAACGATGCGTGAGTTCCTGGATGAAGTGGGCGAAGGGATCCACCATATTGCTTTTGATGTTGACTCCATCCAAAAGAGACTGCCAATCATGGAGAAAAGTGGATACCCGGTTTTGCAAACGGGCGAATTCACTTCAAGTGACGGCAGATATGTATATGTGGATACACTGGATGATCACAAAACCTTAGTTGAACTGCTTGAAAGTGCAGAACCAAGACAAATGGAATGGGAAAGACCTGAAGATGCAAGAGTTCAGCCGCTATTAGGGACAAACAAAGTGGAACAACTTGCACTGGTTGTGAAAGATCTGGATGCGGCTGCAGATGCATATTGTGAGTTGTTGGGTATTGAAAAACCTCCCATCATTCATTCGGGTCCCACCGAAATTACAAATGTGATTTACAAAGGGCAGCCCACTGAAGGAAAATCAAGATATATGTTTATCGATACTCCGTTAATTCAGATTGAATTGATCGAGCCGGGCGAATCACCTAGCACGTGGAAAGATCATCTTGAAACATATGGAGAGGGAGTTCACCATATCTCGTTTGTCGTAGAAGACATGGAGGATAAAATGAGGATGTTGGAAGAAATGGGGTACCCGGTCATACAGACAGGGAACTTTTTTAACGGAAAAGGCCGATATGCCTATATGGATACATCCTCGACCTATAAAGTGATTATTGAATTGCTAGAACGTTTTGATGCGTAATCGTATTTCATTTGATCATCAAAAAGTGTTCCGAAAGCAATTATCTGAGCCCTTTGAACTTACATAATCAGGAATATTGAACTCCAGGAGTCTATATATCCGAAACTTTTATTCACTATAATCTATAGTTCAGCCATTCATCAGCATTCCCCCTTCGCAGTTGATAAACTTACTGGACAAATTAAAACCGTAGAAAGCATTTACAAGGCAATGGGCAAGCGGGGGACTTCACCATTGCCTTGTACGGTTGGATAAAAGTGAGATATTTAGCAACAAAAGAAAAAAGTAGTTGACAAATAATTCTGAATATTAATATTATTAAAGGGCGTCCTTTGGTTCTAAAAATTTAATTTAAGATGTATACATGTATGCATCTTAAATTGTTAATCTTTTCAAGAAACAAACGGGTTATAACAAAAATTTGTACGTATGGAGGCTGAATGAATTGGAGATATCGGGAAAAATAAACTTTGATTTTAGTACAGAAGTGATTTGGGAAGCCATGCATAATCCGGAATTACTAAAGAATGCCATACCAGGATGTCAAGATCTGTCATTAGTTGCAGATGGCGAATACGATGTTGAACTAAAGCTTGGTGTTGCAGCTGTAAAAGGTGACTATACGGGAAAGGTTAAGTTGAGGGATTTGGAAGTGCCTTATCAGTATATCTTAAATGCTGAAGGCAGCGGGAAGCCGGGTTTTGTTTCTGCGGTAATGGCCTGTAATATCGTTCCTGATGGTGAGGGATGCCAATTAATTTGGGAATGTAACGCAGATATAGGTGGAATGATCGCTGGTGTGGGAAGCAGGGTCATTGGTGGTATTGCAAAATTCATGGCAGGTAAATTCTTTAAGGATATGGAGAAACAATTAAAAACACATCAAAGAATTTGATGCGGTCATTCAAACCAATTTGAAAGGTGAAATAAGAATGGAGGGGTTCCTATCAAACCAGCTAAGTTTAATTACCTTCGACCTTCGAGCATGGAAGAAGCGGTCCACTATTTATCGGAATACGGAGAAGATGCGAAAGTTTTATCCGGTGGTCAAAGTTTGATCCCATTATTGAATATGAGACTTTCAACACCTAAATACCTTATTGATATAGGTAGGGCTGAAGGGTTGAGCTATATAAAGGAAGATGGTGAATCACTGGTTATCGGAGCTTTGACGAAACACACGGAAATAGAAAAATCTGAATTGGTTAAGGGAAAGTGTCCATTGCTATCGGAAGCGATCCGGTGGGTAGGCCATGAACAAATTCGCAATAGGGGAACGGTTGGTGGCAGTATTGCCCATGGGGATCCATCTGCGGAGCTACCATGCGTTTTAACCGCATTAAGAGGTGGAATAGTCATTGTCGATGTAAATGGCGAAGAAATAGTGAGCCCTGAAGATTTCTTCCTTACCTATATGCTAACATCCTTGCAGCCGGATCAATTGGTTAAAGAGATTCGGTTCCCGAGCATAAAACCGACTAGTGGATCGGCATTTGTTGAAGTGGCCAGAAGGCATGGGGATTTTGGTTTGGTTGAGGTGGCTGCAGTAGTGGATATATGTGAAGATGGCAGATTTTCTGATGTTAAATTAGCTATTGGTGGAGTGAACTCCGTTCCCACACTTTTAGAGGATGTGGAGAGGCTTTTAGTTGGAAAGGAACCTACTGAGGAAATTTTTAACGAAGCGGGTGATTTAACCATGGAGTTGGTCGAACCTGAATCGGATCTCCATGGTACTGCCGAATATAGAAGGGAACTATCTGGTACGATGGTCATCCGGGCCTTAAAGCAAGCGACCGATCGTGCACAAGGGGGCAGGGTGATGTGATGGAGGGAATTAAGATACACCTAAAAGTTAACGGACAAGATATTTCGAGGGAAGTAGATCCTAGATTGCTATTATCGGATTTTATCAGGGAGAACCTGTTACTTACTGGAACACATATTGGCTGTGAACACGGAGTTTGCGGTGCTTGTACAATCCAGGTTAATGGTGATCCAGTCCGCTCATGTTTAATGCTTGCAGTCCAAGCGGATGGATGTGAAGTCAAGACTGTGGAGTCACTGATCCAAGAGAATGGGGAACTTAGTCACTTACAGCAAGCTTTTTCTGACAATCATGCCCTGCAGTGCGGATTTTGTACACCAGGTTTTTTGATGACGCTTTCAAGTTTACTGGAAGAAAATTCAAATCCGAGTGAAGAAGAAATAAGAAAATGCATATCAGGAAATTTATGTCGATGCACAGGCTACTCCAACATTATTAAAGCTGTCAAGCAGGCTGCCCAGACGGTGTCCAATTAAGGAGGGATGAGGCATGATGAAATACGTTGGCCAAAGTATTAAACGGAAGGAAGACTATCGTTTGGTTACAGGTACAGGGCAATTCGTGGGAGATATCCGAATGGCAAATATGGTTGAAGCAGTCTTTGTCCGCAGCACGCATGCACATGCCACCATCAAAGGGATTGATATCAGCGAAGCTCAGGCATTGGAAGGTGTACATGCAATCCTCACCGGAAAGGATATAGATAGAAAAATAAAGCCTCTTGTCCAATTTGAATCCCATTGTGCTTTGCCTCCCAATCTAGTGGAAGCGATCAATCCTACTATCCATTTTTGTTATGAAGATGTCCTGGCCAAGAATAAGGTGATGTATGTAGGGCAACCAATTGCAGTCGTAGTTGCAGAAAACCGTTATGTGGCTGAAGATGCAGCAGATTTAATAAAAGTGAAATATGAAACATTACCAGTGGTTGTTGATCCATTCAAATCATTGGAAAAAGGCGCACCATTGATTCAAGAACACTTACAGAGTAACATCCAGTCAAATTTTCATGTTACGACAGGAAATGCCGTACAGTCGCTTAAGGATGCAAATCATATTCTAAAGGCAAGAATCAAAACGCCTAGAGTTTCTTCCAACCCGCTCGAAACGAGGGGGGTCGTTTCAACCTATGAAAACCGAACCGATCAATTACATGTTTATTCTTCTACCCAGCTCCCTTTTGAGATTAGAACTTATATAGCTAGATCATTGGATTTGGTTGAACAGCAAATCAGGGTGACAGCACCCGACGTAGGTGGAGGCTTCGGACCAAAGGGTGGGGTTCACCCAGAAGAAATCGTGGTTCCATATTTATCCAAGTTAATGAATAGACCTGTAAAATGGATTGAAGACCGCCTTGAACATATGACAAGTGCCCGCCATTCAAGGGATCAAATCCATGATGTTGAGGTTGCTTATAATCGGGATGGCACTATTTTAGGAATTAAAGATCATTTCATTATAGATAGTGGCGCTGTTAATTATTTTGGTTTAACATGCGCCTACAATAGTGCCTACCATCTAAGGGGGGCATATAAGATTCCAAACTATGATTCTACTTGCCAGATTGTCTTAACGAACAAAACACCGAATGTTCCATTCAGGGGAGCGGGGAGACCAGAGGTCGTTTTCGTAATGGATCGAATTATCGATATGGTCGCTAGAAAGTTGAAAATGGATCCGGTGGAAGTTATGCGAAAGAACATGATTCAAGCGGAGGATATGCCTTATGACCAAGGGATTTTGGTTAAAGATGGAGCACAGCTGATTTATGATAGCGGGGATTATCCTGCAGCACTGGATCAAGGGTTGAAAATGGTTGATTACGAAGGCTTTAGAGAGCAGCAAAAAAAGTGGAAAAAGCAAGGAAAGCTTGTCGGTGTCGGCATTTCAACTTATGTAGAAGGAACCGGTGCTGGTCCATTCGAAAGCGCCTATGTCACGATTGATGGTTCCGGTCAAGTTGTGGCATATCTTGGAGCATCCCCACAGGGGCAGGGACACGAAACGGTATTCTCCCAAATCTGTGCGGATGAATTAATGCTTAGCCCCAATGAAATTACTATAAGGGTCGGGGATACAGCGAACTTAGCCTTTGGTGCCGGGACGTACGCAAGCAGGAGTGCAGTAAATGCTGGATCTGCCATTCAAATTGCTTCAGCAAAGTTAAGGGAAAAAGTATTGGTTGTCGCAGCTGCCATGCTTGAAGTGAAATCCTCTGATTTACAAATGGAGAATGGTAAAGCATTTGTTAAGACCCAACCTGAAAAATGTGTGACCTATAAGGAAATTGCGGAAGCGGCACGTCCAGGAAACAGATGCAAGGTGCCTGCAGGAATGGAACCAGGCCTGCAAGTCACACATTACTTCGTTCCGCCGACTGTTACTTTTTCATCGTCCGTCCACATTGCCATGGTGGAGGTGGATAAGAAAACAGGTTTTGTCGAGTTGAAGGGTTATAGTGTGGTCCATGACGCAGGAAAGGTCATCAATCCAATGATCGTGGATGGTCAGGTTCAGGGTGGCATAGCCCAGGGAATTGGTGCGGCCCTATATGAAGAAATCGTTTACGATGAGAAAGGTCAACTGTTGACTGGATCTTATATGGATTATTTATTGCCGACATCCATGGAGATCCCGACTGTTGAAAAGTCCCATCAAGAATTCCTCTCCACCAGAAATCCACTTGGTATCAAGGGAGTAGGTGAAGGTGGAGCCATTTCGCCGCCTGCAGCGATAGCGAATGCTGTCGTTGATGCGCTCGATCCATTAGAAATCATGATCAATCAATTGCCCATTAGCCCTAGTAAACTCCGTAATTGGATTAAGGAAGCGGAAAGGAAACAGTATAAAATCGAAGTAGGTTAAAAGGATTCATTTTAGCGATTCAGGATTCATTGTTGATGGATATTACCCTATGCCATGACAGAATGACAGACGAGCATGAAAATGGAAGGTGTAAATAGGGGATTACACTCGTTACCAACATTTCATGAATAGGGGCTGATTTTCTTGAATAATTTAAATCCACAACTGCAAGTTCCATCGGGGAAAATGACGAACACTCGTTGGTTCTTTACGGCTTTTCCTTTGCTTATTCTTTTCACTGTTTCCATGATGGATAAGGCAAATATAAATATTTTACTGGCCAACAAGCCTTTTCTAACTGATTTGGGCATTGATGGAAACTTAGTGAAAGGAACACTTAGCAGCATATTTTTAGTGACTTATGCTTTTGGTCAATTAGCATGGGGTTTCATCGTTGATAGGATTGGTGCACTACGCAGCGGTCTCATTGGGATCACTCTATGGGCATTTGCGATGGTTTTAGGTGGAATGGCCGATTCCATTAGTGCAATCTTATGGTCCAGGGCCATATTGGGAATCGGAGAAGGTGTCCTGTATCCAATGGCACTGAAATTGACCTCAAGCTGGTTCCCGCAGAATGAACAAGCAAAAGCACAAACAACATGGTATAACGGGAATGCGATAGGGCCAGTTATCGGGCTTCCGCTAATAGCCATCATAGCGTCTACATACGGCTGGAGGGAAAGTTACTTTATACTTGCAGCATTATCGGTCGTATGCTTGATTATATTTGTGATCATGACAAGAGATAATCCGGCTAAGCATTATGCAGTTAATTCAATGGAATTAAACTATATTCAAAGTAATCAAAAAGAGGGGAAAACTCCTGCCGCAAATAAAGGGAATGTAAAAGCGGTTCTTACGAGTCCGATGTTCTGGATCTTAACGATTGTTTATTCTTGCATTTCCATTGCCTACTATGGAATTTCCACCTTTTTACCAAGCTATTTAACGGAAGAAAAAGGGATTGCTTTTGTAAATTCCGCTGTAATAAATGCCGGGGGTTTTGCATTAGCTATTGTTGTACAAATGGTTGCTGGGTTTCTCTCTGATCGATTCATGAAAAGGGCTGCTTTTGTATGCGGGGCATGCGGGCTTATCATCGTTTTCATGCTTTTCTCCCTTTTCACTACTGACAGCACAGTTGCGGCCGTATTGAGCATTTTACTGATAGGTCTTTTGTTTATGCCAGCTGCCCTTACCATGACCATGCTTCACCGTGTCGCATCACCGAAGGTAATGGGGAGCATCAGTGGGGTTTTCGGCTGTGTATCTTATTTAATTGCAGCTCTAGGACCTATGGTTGTCGGATTATTCAGTCAAATGAGCAGTTCATATAATGGTGGGTTTATTGCCCTTTTATGTTTTGTTGCCCTCTCCCTAATCTTAAGTGTTTTCTTAGTCAGAAAAGGATATTAGGTGATCTGATTTAAATTACTGAAAATGAATAATGGGGGAGAGACAAATGGGCATTTTCTATTTGTCTCCCTTTTTTTGCTTCCAAATATGTGATTTCAAGAAGGGGGTTAAGTATGTCAAGGTTACAAGAACTAAAGGATGTATTGGAAAATATAAATTCAGCATGGGAGCGGCACGAAAAAGCAGCTATGGTCATGCAGATAGGTGTAAAAGGTTCTGCATACAGACTTCCAGGTGCAAAAATGATGATGGCATCGGACGGCAAGATGTTTGGCACGATAAGTGGCGGATGTTTGGAAAACGATTTATATGGCTGGGCGGAAAAAGCTATGGAAACCAACACTTTCCTTACACACCAATATGACTTAAGCGAGAATGAAATTTGGGGGATTGGGAATCGGATGCAAAGGTAAATTGGATATATTTATCCTCCCTATTGAGCCAGATGATGAATTCTGGCTCATGACCAATCAAATTGTCCAGAAAGGTCAAAAATTCACATTGATATTGGATGTCTCCACCGGTAAAGGATTAATCATCGATAAATATGGTAACCTCATTGGAAATCATGAGAATGTGCCTTCTGAAGTCATTGAAAAAGCAAGAATGGTGATGGATACACAAACTCGTGCGGAAATGGTGAACCTGGAGGGAAACCGGTTTTTAATTGATGCTATAAAGCCTAGTGAGCATTTGATAATCGCTGGGGCTGGCAGGGATGCTGTACCAGTTGTTGATTTGGCGGCAAAAGCTGGGTTTTCCGTAACGGTATTGGACTCACGTAAAGATTTCAATAATGATCGTCTGTTTCCTTTGGGTTCGAATTTGCAAAAATGCCCAGAGGAAATAAATCCTTGTGAATTCACTGGATCATGGTGGGTAGTCATGAATCATGTCCAGTCTTTAGATGAGAAAACCTTACAAGTGGCTTTAAAAAGTGACCCACGATATATTGGTGTGCTTGGCCCAATCTCCCGTACAACGGAATTGCTCAATACCATTGGAGAAGACTTCAACAGCGGTCCAATTCACTCACCAATTGGTTTGGACCTTGGTGCTGAAACGATGGAAGAAGTTGCACTAAGTATTGTGTCGGAACTTATGGCTGTAAGGAATGGAAGAATTCCTGCACCCTTGCATGGTAAAGTGAAGATTCATGCCTAAAATAGGCGCAATCATACTTGCGGCAGGCATGTCCATTCGAATGGGAGAACCTAAACTGTTACTTCCTTTACGGGGCCAACCTCTTTTTCGTCATGTCATTCATCCTATCGTTGGAAGCTCCATGCAGCCCATCTTCTTGGTTGCCGGTAAATATATAGAAGAAATACGTCAACATTGTAATGATTTTCCAGAATTGAAGATTATTCACAATCTGAAATATGCAGATGGAATGTCCACCTCCCTAAAACTTGGAGTTCAATCCATCAAAGAACATGTGGATGCAGTCATGATCTTCCTTGCGGATCAGCCGCTTATTTCCCCTGACGTCATACAAGCTTTAATTCAAAAATATACAGCATGTAAAGATGAAGGAATACGGATCGTTCAACCGAAATATAAAGGAGACTTAGGACATCCGATACTAGTGGATGCAGTGATCCTCAATGAATTCCATTCAATAGAAGGTGATCAAGGTGGTAAAAACATCATTAGGGAATATGCCCGGGTGACTGAAACAGTTTCTTTTGATAATTCGATGTGGGGATTTGACATTGACACGCCTGAAGACTTCCTTAAAGTGAAACTGCATTTGGATTCATAATGCAAACAAACTGAATGACATGAGTAATACTGAACGAAATATCCCGCGGATGGCCGGAATAAGCGAGAGAAGGTTGGAATATCACGCGAATCGATCGTATACTTCCTGAGGGTCGTTAAATGTCGCATAAAATAAAAGGGTTCCTACAATTGCGGACTGAATTTCGCAAATAGGCACCCTTTTATTAAGGTTAATTTCATTCAGATATACGTTTTATGTAATCAAGGTAATAATCATGACTTTTTTGGATATGGATTGTATTGACCTTTATTGCTTTTTCTACATCTTTGTCACGAATTGCATGGATTAACTGTAAGTGCTCGTTGTTCCGATCCTCATACCAGTCTTTATCAACCATTGTAACATCTTCATTACGGGCCGACAAAAAGGAAATTCTTAAAGAAAGCCATAATGAATCAGTAGTCTTTTGGAGAAAGGTATTTCTCGAGTAGGAATATAATAAGCGATGAAATTCAATGTTTGCACGACTAGCCGCTATTCGGTCATTACTCTTTATTGCCCCTTGCAGTTTATCCGTTGCCCATTCCAATTTTTTTAATTCCTCTTCCGTAATTCCTTCACATGCTTTTTGTATCGAATAGTTTTCGAGCATTTTCCTGATTTCCAATTCTTGTTGCAAAAGTCCAATATCCACATTGGATATGACCATACCTATACCAGGTTTCACCTGAAGCAAATTTTCCTGTTCTAATTTCCTCAAAGCTTCACGAACCGGTGTACGGCTACAATTGAATTGTTGGGCGATATCATCTTCCGTTAAACGATCTCCTGGTAAAAATACCCCTTCGATGATCGCATTTTTAATAACAAAAAATATAGCTTCCCTTAAGGGCTTAGAAGAATAATGTTCTATTTGTTCTGTAATATATTGATAGTGTTTGGTTTCCATGGTGCTCCTTTCTAAAATCCAATTATATACAAGTATATTTATTTTATCTTAAAAAACGATTGAAGTCATTTCAATGCTTCAGACTTTTGATTATTTATACATTTCAATGGTTCGAGTCCGTTTCTGTTTCGGCATAACTAATGATTTAGCATTTATTTCAAATCCAAGAGGTGACTTATATAATCTAGGGAATTGCCCGATAATATAGTGGAAAACAAGGGAGTCATAGAATAAGCGGAAGCAAACTTACAGTAAACATCGGTTTGATATAGTCACTTTGCCGTGATGAATGATGTATTCTATCCTGCTAGAAGTGCAATGAAGTTGCTCGTTTACCTAAACATGCTATGATGGAAATAGAAGTGTTTGCTATTATTTATTTTCTAAAGTAACGAGAACGTCAGATTGTTTTTTTTCAAATGTACAACAGAGGATACAGGAGGAGTTTTTATAATGAATTTAGCACAATTTCCCAGAAAGCGATATACACCAACATATACATCAGTTGAGAGATTAGATCATTTTTCTGAAGTTCTTGGGGGCTCATCCATATATGTTAAACGAGATGATATGCTTGGTCTGACGGCTGGGGGAAATAAAACAAGAAAACTGGAATTCCTTGTTGCCGATGCATTGGAACAAGGCGCGGATACGTTGATTACATGTGGAGGCATTCAATCGAATCATTGCCGCTTGACACTAGCTGCTGCCGTTAAAGAGAAAATGAAATGCATCCTTGTGTTGGAAGAGGGGCTTTCAAAAAATTCAGAGCCGGATTATAACGGTAACTATTTTCTCTATCATTTATTGGGGGCTGACCAAATTATAGTTGTACCTAATGGAGCGGACTTAATGCAAGAAATGCAGAAAGTGGCTAAAGAGGTAACGGAGAAAGGACATAAACCTTACATCATTCCCGTTGGAGGATCCAATGTCATTGGTGCAACGGGATATGTTGCATGCGCTCAAGAGATTTTAGCACAGTCCTTTGAGCAAGGGATTGATTTGAAAGCAGTTATTTGTGTAAGCGGCAGTGGGGGAATGCATGCTGGTTTGGTGGCAGGATTTCATGGAAATCAAAGTGGAATATCAGTAATTGGCATAAATGTAAGCAGAGGAAAAGCTGAACAAGAAGAGAAAGTTTTTCAGCTTGTTAGAGAAACTTTAACACATATAGGCATAGAAAATTCAATCCCTCGTGAGGCTGTTACGTGTTTGGATGAGTATGTCGGTCCTGGTTATGCTTTGCCTACCCCTGAAATGGTGGAAGCTGTCAAGCTTATGGCAAGGACAGAAGGGATTTTGCTGGATCCGGTATACACGGGTAAAGCGGCAGCGGGACTCATTGATTTAATCCAAAAAGGCACCTTTAAGCCGGAGGATAACATCCTTTTTGTACACTCTGGTGGTGCTTCATCGTTATACGCCAATACTTCTCTCTTTAATTAAATGTCATTGAATAATAAATACTAATCTTAAAGTGGAAAAAGCTCGCCATTTGCATAGCTCAATTGGCAAGACAACAGAAGCAGTGAGAGTATTCTAAACGGGATTCTTTCTATACTTAATATGCAGGCGAATTCCAATATGAGTCATTAATTCCTAGTTTATAACTCTTTATTTCAACTAAATTTGAATGGGGAGAACATATGTTTTATAATGTTCTTTGAGTAAGTAATTATCTATCGGAATAGGGAGGGATTATATGTATATTACAATTTCAGATTTTATTAAAGAATGGAATAAAGAAGCTATACTGACTCAAAAGGTTTTGGATAGCTTGACAGATGATTCATTAGAACAACAAGTTTATCCTGAAGGTCGTACTTTGGGAAGAATTGCGTGGCATTTCACAACAAGCATTCCAGATTATCTAGCTCATTTCGGTTTAAAGATTGATCGGATAGAAAGTGCAGAAAACGTCCCATCTTCAGCCCAGGAAATAGCTATTACTTTTAAAAATGTAAGTTCTCATGCAGCCAAAATTATTGAACATCAATGGACAGACGAATCCTTAGAACAAATACAAGAAGCTTTTGGAAGACAGGAAACAAATGCGTCCATCCTTATGGGGCTAATCAAGCATATTGTACATCATCGGGGACAAGTTACGGTTCTGATGCGTCAAGCAGGAATAAAACCTTCTGGGGTTTATGGGCCGCCAAAAGAAGATTGGATTCATTTAGGTGTGGAAAATCCACCACTATAATTATGCTATCTTATAAAGCTTAAGTAATGATCTTCAACAAAAAGGTTCTATTGTTTAATATTTAAATCCCAATTCCTCATTCATAGACTGAGAAATTGGGATTTTTTTAATCGTGGAATACCCTTGAAACTTCGGAGCTGTCTTAAAGAGCTTTTCCTTTTATGAAACAGAAGGGGGGAGCTAAGTGCTTTTGCAGAGAACAAAGCTATTAAGCTGTACGTAAAAATGGGGCTTTAACATAAGAACAGTTACTATGAGTTTGCTGTTTTGAATGAAAAGCACTTTAACTTCACTGTGAAAAATACTTACGGCTGAAATAGGGAAAAAGGAGATTACTTACTATATTTACATAATAAAAAATGGATGGTACGGAACAAATCGTAAGTCTTGAAATAAAACTAAACAAATCGAACAGTTATTCGTCAACTATGCTATACTTGTAAAAGTGGGTGAAAATTTTGTATATTTTGAAAATTAGTTACAATTTTTCTCCTAAATATGGCTTTTTTTTTATGGATCAGGAGTTCTTTTATTGATTAAATATGTAAAATATCTTTAAGTCGAGATATGGTCGTAAAAATAGATTTTGGGAGGAAAAGCCTTATGAAAGAAACAGCTATAGTATATTGTGAAAATAATTTTGGGACAATGGATGGAAAGACAGCTAATGGACTAGTTAGAAGCTCTAGGAAATTTGAGATTGTTGGTGTGATTGATAGTACAAAGGCTGGAATGGATGCGGGCAATTACCTTATTGGGGAGAAAAATGGAATACCTATATTCAAGGACCTTAACCAGGCACTCGAAAATATACAGAATGTTCCTGATCAATTCATATATGGAATAGCTCCTTCAGAGGCATTCCTTAAAAAGGATGAGAGAAATCTCCTTCTCAAAGCTATGGAACATGGGATGAATATCGTTAACCCTCTTCATGAGTTTTTTACAGATGACCCAGAGTTCATTAAGCACGCAGAACAATTCAATATCACGATCCATGACGTAAGAAAACCTGCACGAAAAAAGGATATGCATCTCTTTTCAGGACGGATTTTAAACATTGATACACCCATTGTAGCCGTTCTTGGTACGGATAGTGCAATAGGCAAGCGTACAACGTCGGTTCTGCTCGAAGATGCCTTACTAAAAAGGGGCTTTAATGTCGCTTTTATTGCGACGGGACAAACGGGACTGATACAGGGGGCGAAATACGGTGTGGCGATTGATGCAATCCCGTCCCAATTCATGACAGGTGAAATTGAAAACCAAATCATGAAGGCATATGAAAATGATAATCCGGATATTATTATTGTCGAAGGTCAAGGGGCGTTAAGCCACCCAGCGTATATAAGTTCGTGTGGAATAATAAGAGGCTCAAGACCTGGAGCGGTCATCATTCAGCACGCACCCAAACGGGAACATTTAGGTGACTTTAGCTATATGGAAATGCCGACGGTAAAAAGCGAGATCGATCTTATTGAAAATTTTTCAAAGGCAAAAGTGATTGCGGTGACCATCAACCATGAAAACATGTCCGATGATGAGCTGGCTAAAACAATTTCCGAATATGAAGAGGATATTAAACTTCCAACGACTGATGTACTAAAATTTGGCTGCGACAAACTGATTGCAAGTATTTTTGATGCCTTCCCCAACTTGAATGGTAAACAGGAAAAAGCATTGATTAAATGACACAGTCTTTTACACCAAGGATCGAAATCAACCTTGCAAAAATTGCCCATAATGCAGCTGAGCTTGTTAAAATATATGGCACAAAAAATATTGAGATTATGGGCGTTACAAAAACGGTTTGCGGAGCTCCGGAAATAGCAAGGATCTTATTGGATCAAGGGATTCATATGCTCGCAGATTCGAAGGTTGCCAATCTTCAAAAAATGCGTGATGCAGGAATCAAGGCAAACTTTGTATTATTAAAATCTCCTTCTTTAAGTGAAGTGGATTCCGTTATAAAAAATGCAGATATTAGCTTGAATACCGAGTTTTCCGTTATTGGAAAATTATCAGAAGCTGCTTTAAGGCATAACAAGGAGCAGAAGATTATTCTTATGATCGAAATGGGAGATTTAAGAGAAGGAATCATGCCTGAAGATCTAGATTCTTTTATTTCAGAGGTCTTGAAACTCCAAGGTGTCAAAATAGTGGGCATAGGTGTTAACTTTGCCTGCTTTGGAGGAGTAAAACCAAACGAGCAGAAAATGGGCATGTTATCTTTACTGGCCAGCGCAGTTGAAACGAAATTCTCTCTTCCTCTTTCCTATATATCGGGAGGGAACTCTGCCAATTATAATTGGTTCATGGCAGTTGATTCAGTAGGGAAGGTTAACAATTTACGGTTGGGCGAATCCATTTATTTGGGTCGTGAAACCTTAGATAGACTGGCCATCCCGGATTTATATACTGATGCGTTCACTTTCGTGACTGAAGTTATTGAATCGAAAAGAAAACCATCCGTACCCTATGGGGAAATAGGTCAGAATGCTTTTGGAGTCTTTCCTCAATTTCAAGATCGTGGCCAAATGAGTAGAGTTATTCTTGGAGTGGGTAATCAGGATGTTCTGGTGGCAGGGTTAATTCCGACATCGGATATCGAAATCCTTGGTTCGAGTAGTGATCACACCGTGCTTGATCCAAAAAAGTGTAATCTGATAGTAGGAGACGAAGTCACTTTTAACCTTAACTATGGTGCGCTTCTTTCCATTATGACTTCTCCTTATGTTTATAAAAAATACAGCAACGCCATTTAAGCAAGTCATCATTCCACGTAATAAACTCCATTTTCCTCTCCATTCATTAAATCAAAAGGCAGGCTGTGAATGCTAATAAAGTACAGAAGCAAACTGTTAAACAGCCTAATCCCGGATCATTCGGTTAAGTTTGTTAGTCTATATCACTTAAAAAGGTTCCTGTCATCAGGATTACCAGCAAGTACTTCATTCATAGATTGCATCTTTTGCAAGGATCAAATTATCGGCTTGGCTTTCATAGGCCATTTTTTGTTTAATTCAGTTATAAAAGTCTTGACATTCTTTTTATCTTCCATAATTGGTGAATACACGTAGGAAAGAGTTCTGTTAAAGGATTCATTTTTTAACTGAATAATAGAAAGGATTTTATTTTGCACATCCCTTTCAATGACACTTTGGGAAAGGAGAGCCAGCCCTACGCCGTTTTTTATAAGTGTTTCTTTAATACCTTGATTGCTGCTAATCGTAAGTATCGATTTAATCTTCAAACCATTTGAACGTATGACATGGTTAAGGTATTCTCGTGTACCGGACCCAACTTCCCTGGTTACCCATGCTTGGTCATGTAAATCGGTAATTTCCACTTCTTCTTTATAAGCGAGTTCATGGTCGTTGGAAGAAACAACGAAAAGCTCATCTTGCATGAAGGGGTGTACAGAAAGCTCTTTTTCATTAGTTTGACCCTCGATCAAGCCGATATCCACTTTGTATAACCGAACGGCTTGAACGATTTCTTCAGTGTTTCCAATTACGACTTGAAGTTCAAGTTCAGGGTAATCCTTTTGAAGGTCGATGAGCAACGAAGGTAGGATATACTCTCCTATCGTAAAACTTGCCCCTATCTTTAATTCTCCTTTAATGGACCTATCATGTTCCTGGATGTCTTGTCTGGTCTGTTCATATATTGTGATCATTTGCTTAGCCCGATCGTAAAGAATTTCTCCTGTCAAGGTGACTTTTAGGAATTTAGGGGAGCGGAGAAATAATTTGGTTTGGAACTCTTCCTCTAATTTTTTTATGTGCAAGCTAACACTTGGTTGTGACATTAGAAGCATTTCTGCCGTTTTAGTAAAATTCTTGACTTCCACAAGGGTCACAAATGTTTTTAGAGCATCATAGTACATAGAATTACCACCTTATTATTAATATTCTTAATAGTTACAATAAATTATATATATTTTACTAATGATGTGCCTTCCGGTAAAGTTTAATAAGAAACTTATTTTAGGAAGAGTCTAGACTGGGGAAGGATAACGTCCTTTATAACCTTATTTTTTATTTCTAGCTTGCTATGAAAAAATGTTCCCTCCGTGTATGAACTGTACTTTGTGATTTTTTTTGCAGTTAAAACCGACTTGGTCTATAGGAGTAAACGAGTTAATTGATTTTATGGATGGAAATAAATGTTTAAACCCACTCTTTATACATAAGAGTCAACTAAGATAAGTTAATATCCCTTTGTGAGGTGGAAATCGTGCAACTTCAGGTAATGAACAGTCCCTTTAAACATGAGCAGGCAGAGCTCCTTAACAATCTACTGCCTAGCTTAACAGAAACACAAAAAATTTGGTTGAGCGGTTATCTGACGGCATCTTTGTCAGTTTCGAATATGGGAACGGCCGAAACACCGGTAATGGAAGCTCAAAGCAGCGGGAAGACAATATCAAAAGAAGTTACCATTCTTTATGGTTCACAGACGGGCAATGCTCAAGGGCTGGCAGAAAATGCGGCGAGAAAGCTTGAGGGTAATGGCTTTCAGGTTACCATTTCATCCATGAGTGACTTTAAGGTGAACAATTTGAAAAAAGTCCAAAATCTTCTTATTGCCGTTAGCACGCATGGGGAAGGTGATCCACCGGATAATACGTTGTCCTTCCACGAGTACCTTCATGGCAGGAGGGCACCAAGCCTTGAAGAACTCCGCTTTTCGGTATTGGCGCTTGGAGACAGCTCATATGAGTTTTTTTGTGAAACGGGAAAACAATTCGATAAACGCTTGGAGGAACTTGGCGGGACAAGGTTATTTCCTCGAATGGACTGTGACCTTGATTATGATGAGCCGGCTTCAGAATGGCTGGAAGGAGTCATTTCCAGTTTAAGTGAAGAGCAAGGAAGTACCGTTACAGCAGTCCCTGCAGCGAAAGCTCCAGAAAGTGAACACACGTATTCCAGGACAAATCCGTTTAAAGCGGAAGTGCTTGAAAATATAAACTTGAACGGCCGTGGCTCTAATAAAGAGACACATCATCTTGAATTATCACTTGAAGGATCTGGTCTTACATTCGAACCTGGAGACAGCCTTGGTATTTATCCGACAAATGATTCTGAATTAGTGGATATGCTTCTTATGGAACTCGATTGGGACCCTGAAGAAACCGTGAAGGTCAATAAGCAGGGGGATCTTCGTCAGCTTAGGGAATCGCTCATCTCCGATTTTGAAATTACGGTTTTGACAAAATCGTTCCTTGAGCAGGCCGCTCAGCTTTCAGGTAACGAGGAATTAAAGGAGCTCCTATCACCAGGTAATGAAGAAGGACTAAAAGAATATCGTGAAGGCCGTGATTTACTTGATTTTCTCCGTGACTTTGGCTCATGGGGTGAAACGGCGCAAGAGTTCGTATCTATACTCCGGAAAATGCCAGCACGTCTATATTCGATCGCGAATAGCTTATCCGCTTATCCGGATGAAGTGCATTTGACCATAGGTGCTGTCCGGTATGAAAGTCACGGTCGGGATCGAAAAGGAGTCTGCTCCATATTATGTGCGGACCGAATACAGCCAGGGGACACCCTGCCCGTTTATATTCAGCATAACCAGAACTTCAAGCAGCCTAAGAATCCAGATGCTCCAATCATCATGGTTGGACCGGGAACGGGCATTGCTCCGTTCAGATCCTTTATCCAGGATCGCGAAGAAACGGAAGCGAAAGGGAAAACGTGGCTCTTTTTCGGCGATCAGCATTTCGTGACGGATTTCCTTTATCAGACTGAATGGCAAAAGTGGTTGAAAACAGGTGTACTTACGAAAATGGATGTTGCCTTTTCACGTGATGCGGATGAAAAAGTGTATGTTCAAAACCGGATGCTCGAGCACAGCGCGGAATTATACGAATGGCTTCAAGAAGGGGCAGCGGTTTACATTTGCGGTGATGAGAAAAACATGGCACATGACGTCCATAATACGCTTATTGAGATCATAGAAAAAGAAGGTCAGATGAGCCATGCTGATGCGCAAGCTTATCTTGAAGATATGCAACAGAATAAACGTTATCAACGTGATGTGTACTGAAATATGGATGAAAAGGAGATAACAACATGGTGAACCCACTATTAAAAGCACCAGAAGGCCCGCCTAGTGATGTTGAGCAAATTAAAGCGAAAAGCAATTATTTGCGAGGTACACTTGGAGAAGTGATGCAGGAGCGGATCAGCGCCGGTATTCCAGATGATGACAATCGGTTAATGAAACACCACGGCAGCTATTTGCAGGATGACCGGGACCTACGCAATGAGCGTCAAAAACAAAAACTTGAGCCTGCCTATCAGTTTATGTTGCGTGTCCGCATGCCAGGCGGGGTTGCACAGCCTTCCCAATGGCTTGTCATGGATGACCTTGCTCAGAAATACGGTAACGGTACCTTGAAATTGACAACAAGACAGACGTTTCAAATGCATGGAATCTTAAAATGGAATATGAAAAAAACCATTCAGGAAATCCATGCGTCCATGCTGGATACAATCGCTGCATGCGGGGATGTAAACCGTAACGTAATGTGCAATTCAATTCCATTTCAATCCGAAATCCATTCCGAAGTATATGAATGGTCGAAAAAATTGAGTGATTATTTATTGCCACGTACAAGGGCGTACCATGAAATCTGGCTGGATGAAGAAAAGGTTGTCGGTACACCTGAATTGGAGGAAGTCGAACCAATGTACGGTCCGCTTTATTTGCCAAGGAAGTTTAAAATAGGCATTGCGGTCCCGCCTTCCAATGACATTGATGTCTACTCCCAGGATCTTGGCTTCATAGCCATTATTGAAAATGGGAAACTCGTTGGCTTTAATGTGGCGATAGGTGGCGGTATGGGAATGACCCATGGTGACAAAGAGACTTATCCACAGCTAGCCAAAATAATCGGCTTTTGCAAGCCTGACCATATACTGGATGTCGCGGAAAAGATCATTACGATTCAGCGCGATTACGGAAACCGTTCCGTCCGGAAATATGCCCGGTTCAAGTATACGGTTGACAGGCTTGGGCTCGAACCGGTAAAGGCTGAACTGGAAAATCGTCTTGGATGGAAACTTGAGGAGGCGAGAACTTATCATTTCGACAATAATGGTGACCGCTATGGCTGGGTAGAAGGCATTCAAGGTAAATGGCATTTTACACTATTTGTCGAGGGTGGCCGAATTGCCGATATCAAAGATTACAAACTGATGACCGGCTTGCGCGAAATCGCTAAGATCCACACGGGCGATTTCCGTTTGACGGCCAATCAAAACCTGATCATTGCCAATGTATCAAGCGAGACAAAGGAAAAGATCGTTGAATTGCTCGAAACATTCGGTTTGACGGATGGTTCACGCCATTCAGCGCTCCGACGCAGCTCGATGGCATGCGTGTCGCTTCCAACATGCGGGTTGGCAATGGCAGAAGCGGAACGTTATTTGCCGGTTCTGATTGATAAAGTCGAGGCCATCGTTGATGAAAACGGGCTGAGGAACGAAGAAATCACGATACGAATGACCGGATGCCCGAATGGCTGTGCCCGACATGCACTAGGAGAAATCGGTTTTATCGGGAAAGCACCTGGCAAATATAATATGTATCTCGGTGCTGCATTCGATGGAAGCCGATTAAGCAAAATGTATCGTGAGAACATCGGTGAAGATGAGATTTTAAAAGAGTTGCGAGTGCTACTTTCCCGTTATGCAAAAGAACGACAGGAAGGGGAGCGTTTCGGGGACTTTGTCATCAATGCAGGCATTGTTAAAGAAGTGACGGATGGAACGAATTTTCATGATTGACTAACACGAACGAGAGACAGGAAAGTATTCCTGTCTCGGTTTGTATTTAAGGTGTTTTTTATTAAATAGAAAAGTTTTCTGGCTTGTATCCTTCAATCACTCAAGTTTTTTCTCTTCCAATTTTCCTCATCAATCAACCCCTTGGTTGCACTTTTGAATTCAGATAAAGTTCGCCCAAAAGCCCGCCCGATTTCAGGTGATTTTTCAGGACCAAAAATCACAAGTGATAAGAATTATAACTAGGCCTGGAACCCCGAGATTTTGAAACATGACCATTCACTTCTATCGTCTATTTTTTTGACTTGCTGTTATTTTTAAAGGCTACCTCTGCTTCAATCTCAATGAGATAATCCGGCGAAACCAGACTTTGCACCCCTACTGTGGAACGAGCTGTTTTCACTGGATTTTCTTTTGTATTAAAGAACATAGCATAGGCATTAAACCAACCTTGATAGTCTGGAGTACCTTCTTTGTTTGGATCTGGTGCGACATACACACGAAGAAAGGTTACATCAGCGAGGGAAAGTCCTTTTGTTATCAAATCTGCTTTTAATTTTTCTAAAATTCCGATAGCCTGCCTTTCTGTATTGCCATATCTCTCATAAGTGGTTTTTCCATCCTTGTTTAAAAGAGGAGAGACTGTTCCACTAAACAATAACCGGTTATAACTTTGAGGTACAGCAACTGAACTGGAAATCGCAGAAGTTGGGGACCCAAAGAAGGTCACTTTATCCGAGTTCAATTCATCTTTTTCGCTACTTGCGGAAGCTAAAGAGAATCCGACGATTAAACTTATACCTAATATTGAAGTAGCAATGACTGATATTATGGTATTCTTCATAAAGTCAGCTCCTTTCAATTATAAAAACATCGTAAGGTTAATGTTTTATCCTACTCAAGTAGTGACCTTACCTTCTTTTATGCTATCTGGCTGATTTAAAAGCACCTGCCGTGCAACCGATTTAATAAATGTGATATTCACAAGCAAAATGAATTCTACCCTGTTGTATATTCAATATATGGTAGTAGTTTTTACGAACAGATGAAGAATATTAAATGCCCTATTGATATTCGTTTAATATTTATTATTCTGAGACCCCGGTTTGGATGATGTCAACTTTGGTTTTTACTTTAATGTCCATCTTCGGATAAATCTTTTTCCAATGTTCATAGGTCATTTTTTTATTTTTGGCGTGATATTTTTCCTTTAAGCCAATCGGATCAATGTTTTTTTTCTGAAAATTTTTAATAAGACGGTTTGCTCGCCTCGTTAAATCATCTTCCATATCCTGTTCGATTTTTTTTATCATCTTTCTATTGGTTAGATTTTCACTTCGCATTGATTCCTTGATTTGCCCTTTTATTTTAAGTTTAATCGTGATTGAGGGATTTCTCTCTGAGTCGGAGACCTCATAACTTGAACCGCTTCGGATGCTTTCCACTACGATATCGCTTTTTTTCTTGTCTTTTAATTTAAATTTGTAAATTCCCCGTCTATGAGATTGAACCAATGTCTTGAAAACGAACATATCTCTCGTTCGGACTTTACTGACGATTTTATTTTCATGAAACAAGGCCACTCCCGATACCGCAACTTCATTGTTAATTATTTTAATTAAAGGAAGATACGAATCTCCGCCATCTTCCAGGGCGTTTCCTAAAAAAAGATGGAGGTTTGTATCGGGTCCATTCCCTGTTTCATTCTGTTGATTAATCAAATCCGATAAAAAGATTCCAACATTCACATTCGTATTTGGAGGTTTCGTATTTATTACATCCTTGACCTTTCCTTCAACGACGGCCAATATGACCCTGTTTCCAAGTTGTGGCTCACGGTAGAGATAATCAGTCAGTTCTGTCACTCCGATTTCATGAACGATTTTTTCGCTAAATAAAACGATGCGTGTCTGTCCAAGAAACACAGGCTTATCCGCTTTTTTGGAAACGACAGCCTGAACATCACTCGTTGTCGTCGATGTTCCAGTTAAGATTTGATATTTACCGATCTTGTCCTGTTGGAAAATAGGGATGACGAACATCCCTTCGACGATATCATTCTTGAGTATATCGTAGCCAATGGCTTGGGACATATTGACTTCGTCAACCACCCTTGGCTGGGCACAGCTGCAAAGGAGGGGGAAAGTCAAGATAATAAGAAGTAACTTTCTCATTTGCGTTTCCTCCTATTCTTTATATAAATGATGACCAAAAGAAGAGGCAAGTATAAAGCAAGGAAGAGCACGCCGTATGGATTGATTATTTTATTCAATATATATAGGGAATCGACATCAAAAACAAAAATATTTGTAAGCAGGATGATAATGGACATCACCCATAATGGATACTTTTGCTGAACATTGAATAAACGCTTGAAACCTCGGCTTGCAGCCCACAAGGCGATGGTCATGTTGGGAATGATTACGATGGCCCACCAAGAAACATCTATATATTCAAATCGCTGAATAAAGGGCAATTCGACAATGCTGGTCAATGACAGTGTCGGCCATATAGTCAGTTCCAATTGTTTTTGTGAATAAAAAACCAGTGAAACCAAATAAAAGGATAAGTTTATTAAGGTTGTTGTCAAGGCCCCTCCATGAGCATATTTTTGTGAAGTTTTAGCATCTTTGATGAACGGATAAAACATCAGGATCATTTCAAAACCAAGCATCGTTAAGGAAGTACTTCTGGTTCCTTTCAATATATCCAATAGAGTGTGGTGAAAAATAGGGAGCAAATTAGTGAATTCAGAGTATTTCATGGCATAGAACAGGACAAATAAAAGCCAGTATGTCAAAATGACGCTTAAAAAGGCAATACCCGTAATTGTTCGGAACCCTCCCGTATTTATATAATAAATGAGGATCAGGAATATTAAAGCAAACGCCCAAGATGGTACCTCTTCAAACATCCATACATGTATGACATTTATATAGCTGATCATGACTGTCATCCCAAGTATCAAAAAGTAAAGAATGAATAATAAACTGAAGAAATTCCCGATCCATTTCCCGAATGCATGATTATTTGCGGAAATGATATCACCAGGGACGATACTGAAGATTTTATATATCACCCAAATCAATATATGAACGATCAGTCCGGCTAGTAATATCGAAATCCAGCCATCCGTTCCCGTGGACTTCGCTAAAACTCTTTGAAAACTTAAAACGCCTACTCCTGTTTGCATGGAATGCACTAAAAAAAACACATAGAACGGTGACACTTTATACTTTTCATTAACTCCAGCTTGGTTCATATAGGACCCTCATTTAAATCATTCATTAAAATCATTTTTTTTGATTCTTGCTTTTTTGGGCTGTGGCTGTCTGGACGTATTATCAGGACGTAAATTTACAGGTCGCGACTTGAAAAAATTAAAGGGGAGTCGGACAAAGCTATCTTTCCAATCTTGCATGCGAAATGGGTATATCGGTTCAAGGTATGGGTGTCCCATTGACGTTAATTTGATAAGGTGGGTCAACAAAAACACAGCTGCTATGGTTATGCCGAGCAACCCCCAAATCTGGGCGCCCACTAAAAAGGGGAACCGCAGCAGCCGTATGGCATTCCCCATTTTATAAATGGGCGTAACAAATGATGCCAATGCCGAGAGGGCAACGATGATCAATAAGATATTACTGGTCAAGCCAGCTACAACAGCAGCTTGACCGATAACGATACCGCCGACGATACCTAATGTCTGACCTACCTTTGTTGGCAGCCTGGCAGCCGCTTCACGTAATAACTCAATGGAAATCTCCAAGAATAATGCTTCGATCAAGGGTTGAAAAGGTATTAAGTTCCTTGAAGTAACAATCGTTTCCAAAAGATCTTTAGGAATCAGTTCATAATGATAGGTCAGCACGGCTACATAAATGGGAGTAGCAAATATCGAAAAAGCGACCGCGAATATCCTTAATAAACGGAATGCAGATGCCGGAACCCACGGCATATTATAATCTTCCATGGTGATAAAGTATTCCAACAAAATGGTTGGAGTAATAAGTGCAGAAGACGACCTATCGATTAACAGGGCTACTTTACCTTCAGCCAATGCACTTGCGATGCGATCGGGTCTTTCCGTATTTAGAAAAAGGGGAAACACGGTATTTGAATCATCATATAGCAATTGCGCGAGATAGGACCCGTCCAATATTTCATCAAACTCTACATCATTGATCCTTTGAATAACATTATCGACATTTTCCTGATCAACGATTCCTTCTATAGATAAAACCGCCACTTTCGTTTTAGACAACGACCCCACAGTCAGTTCGCTTACCTGCAATCCAGGTACAGGCAGCCTTTTTCTGACTAGATTCAGGTTGATATCAAGATCCTCGACAAAAGCTTCTTGAGCACTTATGATTCCAAATTCAAGTTCAGGTTTATCAACTTGCCTTCCTTGTTGGGCAGCAACATTGATTAATAGGCATTCATCAAGATTCCCATCTAAACGAATGGCAATTTCGCCTCTCATGATCCTTTCTTCGATTACAACCTTGGTACTGGTGATTAGTGTATTTTCTATAGGAACGTTTTCTTTAATTTGCTCCAAATTTATCGCTTCCAGAGTTGGTATGACAGAAAGGACACTTTTATGAAGTTCCTGCGCATCAATTAAAGAGCGATAAAAAGATACCCAATAGCCTACGCCATGATATGTTCCTTGATGGTTCATGAAATCATTGGATGAAGAAAGGGTATTGAATAGATCCCTTACATCCGAAACTTTATTTAATTCATCATTTTTATCGTTTGGTTGATTGGGTTTTTTTTTGAACTTTCCGCGGTTAAACAATGCTGTCACCTCTAAACTAAAGCTTGTTATCCTAGCATTTGCAATTTAATTACATATTAACCATTTTGGATTGTTTAGGATGCTCGTTTCGGAAAGGGAATACATTATAAAGATCCTTGGTCTAAAAGCTGTCACCATATCCTTTTCGAATAAAATAATTGAAGAAAGTGGAAACTAAAATAAAACGCATTTAATCAAAGGAGTTCACCATGAAAAGTAAACCCTTGCATATAAGATTGGATCAAAAGCAGGAAAAATTGAAATCTGAATTGGATATGCAGGATGATGTAGTTTTTAAACAGATATTCATTCCCGGTTATGAAGTTTCAGGATTATTTATATTTGTCAATGGAACGATGGATTATCCAGCATTCAATGATATAGTCCTGGATTTATCCGCTGCGCAGGTCGAATCAAGGCACCCGGTTTCCATCGAGAAGCTGGTCATTTCCAAAATCTGTTCAGTCAGGGAACAAGATGTTGAAACATATGAAAAAGCAATAGAGCATATTTTTGACGGGAAAACACTTTTATTTATAGATGGAATAACAAATGGTTATGTTTTGAATCTGGAAAAGGAGAAAATTCGTACACTGAGTGAACCTTCGACAGAGAGGGTTGTCCGTGGACCGAAGCTTGGGTTTATCGAAAGTCTCCAGGAAAATATCGGCTTGATAAGACAATATTCAAACCATCCCAACCTAATCGTCAAACAACAGAAGTTAGGGACGCTTGAAAAGCGGGAAGTTGCATTGGTTTATTATGAAGGAAAAGCAAGCGATTCTTTGTTAAAAGAAGTGAATGATCGGATAAACGGAGTAAAAGCTACCGATCTCCAAGACTCGGGGATGCTTGAAGAATTAATTGAAGATACATCGTTTAGCCCTTTCCCACAGATCCAGAATACGGAGCGTCCGGATAAAGTATTGGCGGCACTGCAGGAGGGAAGGGTGGTCATCATGGTTGACGGCTCGCCATTTGCGTTGATGGCACCTACGACGATCACGATGCTGCTGCAGTCACCTGATGATTATTATGAAAGGTGGGTCGCGGGTTCTTTTCTACGTGTCCTTCGTTACTTTTCTTTATTTATTACCGTTTTTCTTTCAGGAATTTATATCTCCTTGGTTTCGTTCAACCCTGGATTGCTGCCGACGGAACTAGCGATGACCATCGCTGGTACAAGGGAGAACGTGCCATTTCCGCCTTTTGTTGAAGCTATCATTATGGAATTGACGATTGAACTGCTTCGCGAAGCAGGCATTCGGCTCCCGGCGCCCATTGGGCAAACGGTTGGATTGGTTGGTGGTGTAATTATTGGACAAGCAGCCGTTCAAGCGAATATTGTGAGTTCCCTCATGGTCATAATCGTTGCGATTACTACGATTACCTCTTTTACGGTACCACAATATAGCTTTGGACTGGCATTCAGGGCATTAAGGTTCGGGGCGATGATTTTTTCCGCCGTTCTAGGCCTATATGGAACCACTTTATTCTTTATCATCGTTATCAGCCATTTGTCGAAATTGACTAGCTTTCAAGAACCTTATTTTCAACCAACGGATTTTATCGGTAAAAAGACTTGGAAGGACGCGTTCCTCCGGTTACCGAAGCGGAAAAAGGGGGGAGAACTTTCTTGAGCCAAGCAGACGGCAAAATTTATAGTGGGGAATTGGCATCGATCATTTCATGCGCCATGTTAGGAGTTGGGATGCTTACGCTGCCAAGGACGATAACGGAAAAAGTTAATTCATCCGATGGATGGATCGTCTTGATTTTTAATGGGATTGCTATTGCCCTTTTCATATGCTTATTGGTTGTACTGTTAAAAAAACATAAGGTGGCTAACTATTACACATACATGGAGGAGGCATATGGAAAGTGGCTCTCCAAAATTATTGGGTTGATCGTGGTGGTGTACTTTGTAGGTGTGGCCAGTTTTGAAGTTCTTGCAATGAGTGAAATGGTCCGATTTTATTTGTTGGAGGATACCCCGGTTGAAATAGTAATGCTCACATTGATTTTAACGAGTGTCCATCTATTGACAGGCAAAATTAAAGCGATAGCAAAGGTGTGCGTCTTCTTTCTACCACTGACAATTGTCATCGTTTTGTTCATTTATATGTTCAGTATAAAAGTAGTCGATATAAAAAACCTGCAGCCTGTTCTTGGAAAAGGGTTTCTCCCTGTGATGAAAGGAATGAGCTCCGGGACTTTGTCTTTTTTTGGAATTGAACTTTTCATCTTTTTGTTTGGCGTCGTTAAAAATCAAAACAAGATAAAAAGTGGCGTTTTAATCGGTTTTTTCATACCGATGATATTATATGTGATTACATATGTTCTGGTAGTCGCTACACTGGCTGTTCCTGAAGTCAAAGCTGTTACATGGCCAACCATTTCTTTTATTCAATCGTATGAAGTAAAAGGGATATTTATAGAGCGTTTAGAGCTGTTTCTCTTAATCACCTGGATTCTTCAGTTCTTTTGTACACATGCAATTTACTATTACTTCGCAGCAGAAGGACTGACGAAAATTTTCAACAATTCATATTCAACGAACCTTATTGTTTTGGTTCCAATCATTTTTTTTCTCGCCAAAATCCCTAAAAATACAACCGAGATTTTTAAAATGAGCGATTTGCTGGGCTATGTATTTCCCTTTATATTGATTGGGTTGCCAATTATTACATTCGCAATCGTTCAAGTGAAAAGGAGTAGAAGAAGCGGATGAAAAGATTATGGTTAATCTTGCTTATTCCTTTGCTTACAGGCTGTTGGGACAGTCAAAATATTGAAGAATTATCCCTTGTGGTCGGAATGGGAATCGATAATAGTAAAAAGAAAGACGAAATTATGTTAACACAGCAAATTCTGGTACCTCCAGGAAGTGGTGTTCAGGAGAATCAAGCTCAACTAAAATATAAGAATGTTACCGTCAGTGCCAAAACGTTGCATGAAGCAATAAGGGATTCTTTGCTCATAACCAATACGGTTTTAACCAATCATCAGCGTATCCTGATCATTAATGAAGATGTATTAAAGAAAGTACCTATGGAAGCTATCATTAATCAGTCCATACGAGATAACAATACAAGGAGAAGTTGTCTTGTTTATTTAACAAAGAGACCGACAAAAGAAATTTTGGGACTATCCGACGATGGTGAAATCCCTTCGAATGTAATTTATGGATTGAAAGATAATGTGAATCGAACGAATAAAATCCTTCCACCTTTAACGATGGGCAAAGCTTCCTCAAATTTGCAATCAGATGGAAGCTTTGCCATTCAGGCCGTTAATATTAGGAGAGGGAAATTAATTTTGGAGGGTGCAGGGGTGATCAACAATTCAAAGTTGGTCGGGGTCATGAATGATGAGGATATAGCTGCTTTGAATTGGTTGAACGGAAATTTGAAAGGCGGGATAATCGAAACGGTCCAACACGGTAAGCCTTTAAGTGTTGAAGTGATCAAAAGGACAAGGAGGAAAATCACGACGGAATTGAACGGGGATCATTTGACGATAAATGTTAAGGTCGGTTACACAGGAAGACTTTCGGAAGATTGGTATGGTAAGGAAAATTCATTTGAAGAAGCCTATTTAAAAGAGATTGAGCGAATTGCCGAGGATGAAGTTGAGAAGGATGTCGAGAAAATCGTATACAAATTACAGCATGAATATAAAACAGGGATAGCTGGATTTTATCGTTATGTGGAAATTCAGCATCCGAAGTTTTGGGAGAAAAATAAGCAGAAATGGGACGAAGTTTTCAGTAAAGCTGATATTAATTATGATGTGGATTTAAGGGTCATAGACTTCGGTTCAAAAGGAGGGATAAAGTGAATGGTCATAAGAAGAAAAACCTTCCAAAGGGAAGGTTTTTTTTGTTAAGTGCTCCTTAGTTGAGTCATGGTCAAATAAGGAAAAGTCCCTTCATTTATAAGGGCCCATCGAACGCTCTAGGAAGATTCGTTACTTCATGTGCAACCCTGATGCCGGATTGGATGGCTCCTTCAATCCATGCTGGTACGGTTGATGTATGCTCACCAGCGAAGTGGACCCTTCCTTCAGGAGTGGGGATGTATGGAAATAAGTCCGTTTCCTGACCAGGTTTAAACATGGAGAAAGCGCCGTATGCATACTGATTTAGTGTCCAGCTATATGAAGCTCCTGATAAAAAATGATCATATACTTGTTTTCCATGGATCACTGCCAAATTTTTCAATGCGTGCTGTAAACGGTCTTTTTCTGGAAGGATATCCCACAAAGTGGCGTCATCTTCCCATGTATAACTTGCTAAGATGAGACCGGATTCACTCTGGTTGCTCGTTTGGCTGGGGTAATAAGAAAATCTAATGGGCAAATCGGTCGTCAATTTACCGCCGAAGATTCCTTCCTTTTCCCAAAACCTATGTGTGAACTGAAGTCCAATTTTTGTGGACGCAGCATAATGGAGTTCCCTTATTGCCTTCCACTTATTATGGGAAAAGGAATTCCGGGGTTCAATATCCATAAATTGCAGCAATTGAAGAGGGATAGTCACGATGGCAAGGTCACCGGTGACCGTTAAGGGTCTTTTGCTTTGAGTATGTTTGGAATGGATGGTGACTTGATTATCATGTTGAACGATCTTTGTCACTTCATATCTGAAGTTTAGATTATCCTTCAATTCAGGTAGAAAAGCATTAGGAAGCCGGTCGTTTCCTCCTTCGATTGCAAAAAAATTTACGTCTGGATTAAAGAGCGGCATAAGCTCCCGAAGTATGGCAGGAAAAGAAAGTTCAGGGAATCCTTCTATACCCATCAGGACTTTGATGCTTTCAATCGCCCCTGTTGATAGACTGATTCCTACTGGATTGTACTGCAAAAAGAAGCTCATGGAGTATTTATCAAACTCTTTAATGACTATTTCCCAATTTCTACGTGGGTCTTGAATGATGAAGTCAGTCACAGGCTTAATTGCCATGTTGAGTAATTCTTCAGCTGTTTTACCTCTTTCATGCGGAGCTACAGGGTACCTCAGTATATCCGGGTTTCGTTGATATATAGCGGCGGTCGTCTTGATTCCATTGGCATAAATGGGATCATTAGGAGTCGTATTCACAAAAGTGTTGACTCGTAAACCATACTTCTTGATGTATTCAGCAACTAAGTAATGATAATTCGGGATGCGCATGGCACCGGCTTCAAGGTAGGAACCTTCTGAAAATGGCTCCCGTATGGTCAAAACACGCCCTCCGACCCTCCCTGTTGCTTCCAATATCGTTACATCGTGCCCCGCTTGTTTTAAAAGGGATGCTGCAACCAACCCTGACATGCCGGCACCAATGATTATGATTTTTTTGGGGATTTGGGATTTTCCCAGTCCATTTCTGATGGCAGACAGCATTTGATCGGGTGACAGCGGACTATTGATAAAGGACAAAGTGTTTTTCTCCTCTCCGGTTACACTTTCCTAATACGCTATCCTATTCTCATGGGTCCACCATTTATGAAGGATCTTCATTAATTTGTCATGATTGATTATTGCTATCATATTCCGCTAGGTTTATCCTTTATGTGGAATACTCAATTTTTAGATAATTTAAATGTGCAGGAGATGAATAAGCTGCTGATTTGAGGTTAAAAGATGATGCCTTTTTTTCGGCAGCTAACTATCTTAAGACTACTATTTATGATGGCGCCGAAATTAATTTAGAAAGTTAGAGAAGCAGTGTTCAGCCTTTTTTGAACAATGGGATGAAATAACGAAGAATGCTATTCGCAACCTTATTAAAATATTGGAAAGATCGCACCAATCTAATATATATAAATAAAAGTTGATCAAGCAATAAAGAAAGTGGATATTAAATAACTGAGGCATTAAGCGTGGCAAGGAAGTTTTTCGAAATGATTAAATTCATTGTTTCGAATTTCAAGAATTTATTTTCTTTCTTGGTCCATTGAAACCAAACGCTAATTTAGCACAACAATTGGAGTCAGTATAGTTTCATATTTTTAGTGAGTGCACACATAAAAATTATATGAGAATCATGAAGAGCATTTGCTGAGTGGTAGTTATACGGCGATTGTGTCCCATGATCATCGTATAATTGCCAGCGTAAAAGAATTTGTTTAAAAACACAATATTCCAAGTAACCAATTTGAGTTTCAGATGTTATATGGATTTAGAATAGACATGCAACTAAGTTTAGCTAAAGAAGGATATACATTGCGTGTGTATATTCCTTTATGTAACGACTGGTTTGGTTATGTTATGCGTCGCTTGGCAGAAAGACCCCAAAATATTGCATTTGCCCTTAAAGGATTCTTTTCTAAATAATTGATGAGCTAATAATAATGGGTGAAGTTTTCATAGTAAGATATTTTACGTTTAGAGTTCGAAACTGGGAAATTAAACCAAATAGGCACATCTACTATTTTTCTATAATAGAAAAACATAAGCATAAATCTTGTCTCTTTCTCCGCTTTATCTTTGATCATGCATAATAAGCAAGATTTACGTTGTTAATAATAAGTAGAATTCATTGATAATGATTCAGTTTCAACGGAAGTGGAAATTAAAGAAAACCCTCAGTTATGAGTATGATCTGACCACGTCCTCCCTTGACCGGTGGCTTCACCAATATGAAAAGTCTGGTTCCTTCCAAGAGAAAGACAACAGTTACTCGAACAGGAGGAGCTTTTATTGCTTCGCAAAGAGCTGGAGCAACAGCAGATGGTGAATGATATTTTAAAGCAACCTGCGCATTCTCGGAACACTAAGCTATGTAGGCCGAAAGTGAAGGATAAAAATCTCAAAATTGTATCATAATATTACCATATACTAAAAGTTTACATAGGTGATTTCAGGCCCATGTTTTAGGAGGACGGGTTTATAGAAGCAAAATATTGCAAAGAATCAAGGGTGATAAGAACGAGTCGTATTTTTCCAAATGATGTGAACAATCATAATACATTATTTGGCGGCAGATTAATGAGTGACGTCGATCAAGTGGCATCGATTTCTGCAGCACGTCATAGTCGAAGTGAATGTGTAACTGCTTCAACAGATTCAGTTGACTTTTTACATCCCATTCGTACAACGGATTCAGTTTGTTTTATATCTTATGTGGCATGGACAGGCACTTCTTCAATGGAGGTATTTGTAAAAATTATTGCTGAAGATTTAAAAAGCAGTGTACGGAGAATTGCAGCGACTGCTCTATTAACATTTGTTGCACTTGATGAACAAAAACGTCCAACACGTGTTCCAAAAGTTATTCCGGAGACAGAAGAAGAAAAAAAATTACATGAAACGGCATTAGATCGAGCAAAAATGCGGAACCAGAGAAAACAAAAAAGCAAAGATGTGGCTACGTTTTTAAATGTAGATTATCCTTAACTTTCATATAAAAGATAAAACTTATAACCTACGAGGTGAAAGAAGGTAAGAGGCAATCCTTATCAATATCGATCAAGCTGAAAATCCGGACAATAAGCAAAGTGAAGTATTTGATTTACTAAGTTCAATCCAGTTTATTATAAAAAAAGTAATTCAAAAGTTAGATAACATTGTACGAGTTACTGAAAGAACCTGTTCGAATGGGTGATGATTAAGTAAAAGTTTTCACCGGCTATCGATCTCAACAAAATGATGCAGTTGAGCCTTCCGTTTTCACCCAGAAGTAACTGCTTTATCCATGTTTGATGGAGGAAAAGATCCTCCCGAACATGTCCTCTTCTGAATTAGAACGGGTAAGTCGATGTATATGGGTGCGATTAGTCAAATTGTTGGCACAACCAAAGAGATTCCCCAGAGGTCTATACACCCACAAATTTGGCATGGATGATAGATGAATACAGTCATAAACAAGATTCGAATGGATTTATTACTGTAAACCCTCTTGTAATAGGCAGATTACAAGGGTGTGAAACAGCGACAACTATAATTGAAGCAACAACCATATTAGCAATACTGAACGTATTGTTAGTACTAGCAATACTTGCTGGTTTCTAGGGCTCTACGATATGGTAGAGTTTTTTTATTATAGAAGTCCTTCGTTATGATGCAAAAATCGCTCGCTGGAAACATAGAGCTATTTTTGCAATAAAGTTAATTTTGTAATGTATTGTTCTTTTTATGTCTAAGATAGTTCTACGGATAATAAATAAATATATATAGGCTAGTACCCGTACTTTTTTATTTGATATATAGAAAAATCATTCCTAAAACTGGGCAAAAGTCAATGCCGGCCGCAATACACACATAGACTACTATTTTGTAGGGTATGTGTGTATTTTTATGTGAAGGAAATATAAAAATGAACGTTCTTTAGAGGATTGTGAAGAATTCGCGGCAATCTTTGATGCCACTCCTAGTGATGTCAATGGTAATTGTTTGGTGACCCGTTCGTTATGCGGAAGAATAAATTACAAGTTAAAGAGGAAGTAATTTATTTTATAAATACTTTATTATTTGCACAGTTATAATAAAATTGCCGTTCGTACATGCAATCTAAGCGAGGTTAAGAAGCGATTAACTGAAATAAATATATCCTAAGAATAACCTCGATAGAATATTGAATAAAAAATAATCCAAAAACATCATTAAGTAAATTACTGACTTTCTGTAAAATCTTTGAAAACTTTGTTTGTGGAAAATTATTAAATATTTTCCTTTACAGAGGAGATACTACCAAGAGACAAAGGTTAGAAAGGAAGACAGTATGGATCATATACAAATGGCCCGTGCGATGTTCGGGACGAATATGGCTGTACATATCATATTTGCAACGATCGGCGTCGGGTTGCCGATGATGATGTTGGCCGCGGAATTGATGTATCAAAGGACAAAGGATTTACAGTATGTTGTCATGGCTAAACGCTGGACCAAAACATTAGGGGTTTTACTTGGGGTCGGGATTCCGACCGGTACGATTGCGGGTGTACAACTGTCACTATTATGGCCTGGATTCATGGAAGTGATTGGGCGTGTCATGGCGCTTCCGTTCCAAATCGAGATTTATGCATTCATGGTTGAAGCGTTGTTCATGTCGATCTATGTGTATGCTGCTGAAAAAATCAAGCCATGGGCGCGAATCGTGAGTTTATTCTTTGTTGCATTCGGAGCAATGGCTTCGGCTGTTTTGATATCGAATGTCCATGCTTTTGAAGGGACACCTGCTGGGTTCCGGTTTGAAAATGGGGAAATCGTCGATGTTGACCCTTGGGCGGCATTTTTTAACCCAAGTTTCTTAGTGACTGCAGGACATACGGCCCTGACTGCTTATACTACAGGAGCGTTTGTCGTAGCGGCAGTTGCAGCCTATAAGATGCTGAAAAATAAATATGGGACTACTGAATTTAATTTTCACCAGAAAGCACTCAGGCTCAGTATTGTATTAGGTTTGGTTTTTTCTTTTTTGACGGCACTGAATGGTCATGCGACTACACAGCATTTATATAAGGAACAGCCAGAAAAATTGGCGGCTGCAGAAGGATTGTTCGAAACAACGGACCATGCTGGACTTACCTTATTCGGTTATACAGATAAGGAAGCCCAGGAAGTGAAGTATGGGATCGAATTTCCATGGGTACTAAGCTTCCTATCTGGAAATAGTTTCGATACGGTCGTAACGGGTTTGAATGATTTTCCAGAAGAGTATTGGCCGCCACTTTATGTCCATATCTTATTCAACGCCATGGTCCTCATTGGTTCAGGTTTAATTACGTTAGCACTGTTTGCATTGGTTTGGAATAAGTGGCTGAAAAAGGAGACTTATCCGAGATGGATTCTCTGGCTGTTTGTTGCTGCAGGGCCGCTTTCGGTGATATCAATCGAATGCGGTTGGATTTTTGCTTGTACAGGCAGGCAGCCATGGACGATATACAGGATGCTGACCACAGAGGACTCAGTCACCTCGTACGAAAACCTTGGATTTCTTTTCACGATGTTCATTCTTGTATATATCATTTTATGCGTTTCGGTCGTGTTTACACTTTTGTATTATTTCAAACGACATTCCGTGATGGATGATATATATAAAGCCGAACAGAAAGATGTAAGGCTTTTCGATTCGAATTCATAAAAGGGGGAGGGAAGGCGAATGAGTGATGCTCTTCTTGCAATAACACTTGTGTGGGGCTTTATTTTTCTTTATGCCATCATGGCCTCCATGGATTTTGGCGCTGGCTTCTGGGCAATGACTTACATTAAAAAGGAGGAAACGAATGCTACGAAGATAGCGAATAGCTATTTATCACCGACTTGGGAGGTGACTAATACTTTTGTTGTTGGTCTTGTCATTGCGATTTACAGTTTATTTCCAGGTGCAGTTTTTCCGATCGGGGTAGCTTTGATCGTTCCCGCGAGCCTGATTTTGGTCCTGCTATGCATTAGGAGTGCTTTCTTGGTTTTCTCGCATAGCGTAGACAAATATGAAAAAGCGTTAACGTATATATCAGGATTAACGGGATTGATCATACCCGGACTATTAATCAGCGTATTACCAATCACCCATCTGGGATTTGTCGAGGGAGTGAGAGGGAATGAAGAATTGAATCTTTCGAGACTTTTCACGAGCCCGAATGAGTATGCATTTGTGGGGTTTGGGATTATGAGCACGCTTTTTTTATCATCTTTGCTCCTATCTGATTACTCAAAACAGGCTGATGAAATGAAAGCATACAAAATATACCGCAGGGATGCGATGATAACGGGACCGCTTATGTTAGCCATGGCTCTGCTGGTAATGTTCACGTTAAAAAATGAAGCGTATTGGATCTACGAAGGGATGATGAGAAACTCTGCATTATTACTCGTCTCGCTCGTCTTTTTCATCATTAGCGGGGTAGCTCTGTACCTGCCCTATTTTTCTAAGCAGGAGGTTAAAGGGATGCCTCGCCTCGCCGTAATAGCGATTATCATTCAGTATTTGATCGGCAGTTATGTGTATGGAATCGCACATTTACCCTATATCATTTATCCGAATGTCACGATTCTTTCGGGATTTACCGACCCGACTTCATTCCGTGCCGTTTTTGCCACATATATCGTGGGCTTTGCGATATTAGTGCCAGGTTTCTATTATTTCTGGTCCATCTTCATGAAAGATCAGCGTCGAAAGTTCAAACGGCGCCAAATGTCAAATTAGTTCATCTTGGAAAAGAGAGGTTATCACTATGAAAAAGTTATATCTGCTAAAATATGCGGTTTTAGTCATCTCACTCTTTTTGAGCTATCAAGCGGTTGAAGCACATGATAAGAATTTTCAGGTCGATGGCACATATATTTCAACAAAAAGGGATGTAACAGGTGACCAGAAAATAGACATCATCCAGATTCAGGGGTTGCCTTATGAGGAAGGAAGCAAGTTTCTGAAGAAAATTGAGTTAAGCGTTGAAAGCAATCGCCGTACAATCAGTGTCCCGCTTGAAGCAGGGTATAAACCTGATCTCAAGGTTGCGGACTTGAATAATGACGGGGTCCAGGATGTATTGGTCACGGTTTTGATGGAAGGCAAGGACCGTTTGATAACCAGTTACGCCTATACGTTTAAAGATGGAAAAGTTAAGGAATTGGAAGTACCTCCATCCGTTCCCGTAATGGCCCAATTTCTAGACGGATACAAAGCGGAAATCAGAATTGAAGGGCAAAAGCCAGTGGTGATAGATGTGAGTTCCAGAAAACAAACGTATGATGAATTAGGCATTTATCGTAATGGAAAGCTTAATGAACCTACCGAGCTTTTGGTTGATCCATACTCTTCACTGGACCTCAAGACCGTTTTGGGAAAAGGAAAGGGGCTTATGGGAATCCAAAATGTGAAAGGGTCCGATGAACGTGATCCGATATTTGAGATTAAATCAGTCTGGAATTATAACCATGGATGGAAGCTTGTAAAAGCCCAGGTAAAACCAGTCAAGGCAAAAAATAATAAATAATCAGTGTGATTGGTAAACGGATAATTTGAATGAATCATTGTTCAGGCATATCTTACTTAAATAAAGTAAGTTGACAGCTCTTGGTTTTGAGGGCTGTTTTTTTTGTTTATAATTAAAAATTGACAATTTTTAAATATTTGGTAAAATCTAAATAAATCCAATTAACTACATAGCAACACTCTTTATGTTGTTAAATGTAAGCGGATACAAATAGGGGGTGCAGTCTTACGGAGTTAAAAGAAAAAATAATTGAAACATCGTTGACACTCTTCGATCAGCATGGTTTTCATGGTGTCTCCGTTAATGAAATCGTTAAGGCATGCGGAACTAGCAAGGGTGGTTTTTATCACCATTTCTCTTCCAAAGATGAGCTCTTATTTGTCATTCATGATTACTTTATTTCATATGTTTTAACAAAAGCACAAGAAGCCATTTCAGCAAGTACCCATCCAACAGAAAAAATGCAAAAGATCATTCAATCATTCGTTAAAGTTTTTGACCTCTATAAACCACACATCTCAGTTTTCTATCAAGAAAGCATTTACTTAAAGCCACCTTATGTTGAAGCAATTAAAAAAAAGCGTCAAATGTATAAGGAAATCATTTTTTCCGTCATCAAAGAAGGTATTGATAAGGGAGTGTTCCGCAGTGAATTGCCTGTTGAAATAACCGGGATGTCGATTCTGGGCATGGTGAACTGGTCCTACAAATGGTACAAAAGGGACGGCGGAAAAACAATCGATGAAATCGGTGATATCTACGTAGATTTAATTCTCCAGGCATTATTGACAGATAAACAAAAGAAAGCGGAAATAACCCAGCCATTTTTACTGAAAAACCAAATGGTTGCGGATTAAACAGAAAATATGACTTGTACAGACCAACTAGTCGGTCTTAAAAGGAAGGGGAATGAACAAATGGATTTCTCACTTACAAAAGAACAACAGATGATTAAGGAAATGGTTAGGGAATTTGCCGAAAAGGAAATTAAACCAATTGCGATAGAATTGGATGCCAAGTCGATGTTTGCGGAGGATGTATTCAAAAAAATGGGGAAACTTGGGTTGCTTGGAATTCCGTTCCCCGAAGAATATGGCGGCTCGGGCGGAGATACGATTTCGTATGCCATTGCCGTTGAAGAGATTGGCAAGGCATGCGGGGGAACCGGCTTAAGCTATGCAGCAGCCGTTTCACTTGGGGCCAGTCCAATTTACTATTTTGGAACCGAAGAACAGAAGCAAAAATATCTCGTTCCAATCACGACAGGTGAAACTCTGGCAGCATTCGGGTTAACAGAGCCCAATGCGGGTTCGGATGCTGGGGGTACGAAAACGACTGCTGTATTAGAAGGTGATGAATATGTGATTAATGGCGAGAAAACATGGATAACCAATGCCAGCTATTCAAGAACCATCACCGTTACCGCTGTATCGGGTAAGGATTCCCGGGGCAAGAACATCATCTCTGCATTCATCGTGCCAACGGATACAGAAGGACTTACGATCAATAGCAATTATGAAAAAATGGGAGTTCGCGCTTCCAATACGTGTGAAATCATTCTTGATAATGTCCGCGTGCCAAAGAAAAATTTATTGGGAGATCCAGACAAAGGGTTCAAACAATTTTTATTCACGCTGGATGGCGGCAGGATTTCGATTGCAGCTTTGGCCGTCGGCATCGCACAAGCAGCCTTTGACAAGGCTTTAGCTTTTTCAAAAGAGCGGGTTCAATTCGGTAAATCCATTTCAAGTTTCCAGGCGATTCAATTCAAGCTTGCAGACATGGCGATGGAAATTGAATTGGCTAGGAATATGGTATATAAGGCAGCATGGTTAAAAGACAACAAAAAACCTTTTGCAAAGGAAGCGGCATACGCCAAGCTTTTTGCAAGTGAGACCGCGTTCCGTGCCAGCAATCAAGCGATTCAAATACATGGCGGTTCTGGCTACATGCGCGAATATGAAGTGGAACGCTATTTAAGAGATGCTAAGTTATTGGAAATTGGGGAAGGCACATCCGAAATTCAAAGAATCGTTATCGCCAGACAATTAGGCTGTTAATCTTTTTGGAACGCAAAATGAACAATGATGCTAGGGTTCATTTAGGTGAAAAGCAGATGTTATCTAAACAGCAAAAAGCGTTCATCCTTACTTTTATTTGATAGGAGGAGTATGATGTCCGATTTGCTAGATGTTACTATCGGGAAACTGCTTGAAAAGACAGCTGAACAATATGGTGATAATGAAGCTGTGGTTTACCATGAACTTGGCCTTCGCCATTCGTATCGCGAATTTGAAAAGATTTGCCGAAAGGCAGCCCGGGGGTTCATGTCACTCGATATTGAAAAAGGGGAACATATCGCCATTTGGGCGTCCAATAAACCGGAATGGCTTATATCCCAATTTTCCACTGCGAAAATGGGCGGGGTGCTGGTTACGGTCAATACTAATTACCGTACAAGTGAACTGGAATACCTACTTAAGCAATCGGATTCGACGACGATTATCCTGATGGAACAATATAAGGATCATTCCTATATAGAAACGCTGTATGAAATCGTACCTGAATTGAAAAATGCAGAACCGGGAAAATTACAATCTGAGAAACTGCCAAAATTGAAAAATATCATCGTTTTAGGCGAAACGCGTTATCCCGGCACGTTTTCCTGGGATGAAGTCATTAGTGGGAGCGAATCCATTTCGGAGGAGTCGCTGGACATGAGGATGGGGGAATTGGGTCCAAGTGATGTGATTAATATGCAATATACATCAGGGACGACAGGATTTCCAAAAGGTGTGATGCTAACGCATTCAAACTTGGTCAACAACGGCTTGAATGTTGCGGAATGCATGAAGCTTACCAAGGATGACCGGCTTTGCATCCCCGTTCCGTTTTTTCATTGTTTCGGCTGTTCCCTTGGTACGATGGCCTCTGTTACTGTAGGGGCAACAATGGTGCCCATCGTGGAATTCAATCCACGCGCAGTCCTTCAGGCCGTTGAATCCGAAAAATGTACGGCGCTTCATGGTGTACCGACGATGTTCATCGCTGAACTTAATCTCGATGACTTCGACCAGTATGATTTACGTTCGTTACGGACTGGAATCATGGCAGGCTCAACATGCCCAATCGAAGTCATGAAAAGTGTGGTGAATAAGATGGGGATCTCGGAAATTACGATTACCTATGGTCAAACGGAATCATCTCCAGGAATTACGATGACAAGAACGGATGACCCAATCGAACTTCGTGTTTCCTCAGTGGGTAGGGCCTTGCCGAAAGTGGAAGTGAAAATTATCGATCCAGCTACTGGGGAAGAAGTCCAGCGGGGCAAACAGGGTGAACTTTGTTCAAGGGGATACCATGTGATGAAGGGATATTATAATAACCCGGAAGCTACTGAGCAGGCGATTGACCGGGAAGGCTGGCTTCATACGGGAGATTTAGCGGTGATGGACGAAAATGGTTATTGCAAGATTACAGGTCGGCTGAAAGATATGATCATTCGCGGAGGGGAAAATATATATCCCCGTGAGATAGAAGAATTCCTCTATCAACATCCTGCAATAGTCGATGTACAGGTACTCGGCGTTCCAGATCAAAAGTATGGGGAAGAGGTAGCGGCATGGATCATTTTGAAAGCGGGAGAAACCCTTACGGAGAAAGAATTGATTGAGTATTGCAAAGGGAAAATATCTTTTCATAAAATTCCCCGTTACATTCAATTTACGGATGCTTATCCAATGACTGCATCCGGAAAAATCCAAAAGTATAAGCTTCGGGAACAAACTCTTGACCTACTATCGGAACACACTAAATAAGGAGGATATCGAATGATTCGAAAAATTCTTATCGCAAACAGAGGAGAAATAGCATCACGTATTATTCGTACATGCAAGAAGATGGGAATACTTACTGTCGCCGTCCATTCGGAAGCAGATTCGGATTCGCCATTTGTGGGATTGGCAGATGAGGCATATTTATTGGGTGGTTCAAGAGTACAGGAAAGCTATTTGAACGTCGATAAGATTTTGGAACTCGCTAAAGAAACCGGAGTCGATGCCATTCATCCAGGTTACGGATTTCTTAGTGAAAATGCAGATTTCGCCCGTTCTTGCGAAGAAGCCGGCTTGATATTCATTGGTCCCAAACCAGAGGTCATCCAGCAGATGGGGAATAAAGTCGAGGCAAGGAAAAAGATGGAGGAAGCGGGACTTCCATTGGTTCCAGGATTTTCACGTCCATTAATTGATAGCGCAGAAGCGGCAGCCGTTGCCGAAAGGATTGGATATCCAGTCATGTTAAAAGCAGCGGCGGGCGGCGGGGGAATCGGCATGCAGGCCGTTGCCGATGAAGATGAACTTTCCAAAGCCTTCGAAGGGAACCAAAAACGTGCCCAATTGTTTTTTGGCAATGGAGATATGTTCATTGAAAAATTGATAGAGAAACCTCGTCATATCGAAATTCAAGTATTGGCGGATTCCTTTGGGAATGCTGTTTACTTATGGGAAAGGGAATGCTCCGTTCAAAGGCGTCACCAGAAGGTCGTGGAAGAAGCTCCCTCTTCTTTCCTGGACGAAGAAACAAGAAACAGGATGGGAATGGCTGCAGTGAAAGCGGTAAAATCCATTGGTTATAGCAATGCGGGTACCCTCGAATTTTTAGTTGATGCGGATAAAAATTTCTATTTCCTTGAAATGAATACGCGCCTTCAGGTTGAGCATCCTGTCACCGAAGAAATTACGGGACTGGATTTAGTCGAGCAGCAAATTAAAATAGCGTCAGGCAACAAACTGGAATTCACACAAGCAAAGATTAAAAAGGATGGACACTCCATTGAAGTGCGCATATATGCTGAAGATCCGAAAACCTTTTACCCAGCACCGGGGAAAATCACCAGCATGGAACTTCCTGAAGGTGAGGGGATCCGTCATGAATTGGCGGTTCATGGAACTTCTGTCGTCTCGCATTTTTATGATCCGATGATCGCCAAATTGGTAGTGAGCGGCGATTCGAGGGATAAAGCAATCGAGAGATTAAGAGAAGCGCTGGAAAGCTATAACATAGAAGGAATCAAAACAAACCTTCCATTGCTGAGGGAAATAATTTCTCATGAAGCTTTTTCCCAAGGGGATACGACTACGGATTTCATTGGGAAATATATTAAAAAATTGACTGTATAACGCATATTTTTAAAACATTAATGATCTGGGGGAATATAAGATGGCAGAATTAAAGGCAAGCATGGCAGGAAGCGTTTGGAAGATCGTAGCGAACGAGGGGCAAAGTGTAACCGAGGGACAGGATATCATTATCTTGGAATCCATGAAAATGGAAATTCCGATTGGAGCTGAGGAAGCCGGCACCATCAAAGAACTTAAAGTGAATGAGGGGGATTTTGTAAATGAGGGCGATGTATTGGCCGTCATTGAATAAAGGGACGGAGGGATAAGATGAATTGGCCCGAAAAGGTGATAATTAAGGAAGTCGGTCCGCGTGATGGGCTACAAAATGAAAAGGTCATCATACCTACGCGAAGCAAAATCGATTGGATCGACCATCTTTCTGATACAGGACTATCTTATATAGAAGTGACTTCTTTTGTACATCCAAAGTGGATTCCTCAATTGAGTGATGCCGTTGAGGTGGCTAAGGGAATTAAGCGCAATCCCGGTATCACTTATGCTGCCCTTGTACCCAATCAAAGGGGACTTGAGTCGGCGCTTGAGGCTAATATCGATGAAATTTCAGTGTTCATGTCATCCAGTGAAACCCATAATCTTAAAAATATCAATAAATCGATTTCCGATACCTTTCCAGTATTGAAGGATGTCATCGGGACAGCAGCAAAAAGCGGGAAAACGGTTAGGGGTTATGTTTCAACCGTTTTCGGCTGTCCTTATGAAGGGGAGGTTTCAACCGAACAGGTTTTCCGTGTTTGTGATCAACTTTTTGAATACGGAATCAATGAGGTCTCATTGGGTGATACCATCGGGGTTGCATCTCCAAGACAGGTTGCCTTGTTCCTTGAACAGGCTGTTAAAAGATATGATATCAGCCAAATTGCCCTCCATTTTCATGATACAAGGGGCATGGCACTCGCTAATGTACTCGAATCACTGAATTATGGAGTGGTCACTTTCGACTCTTCGCTCGGTGGTTTAGGGGGATGCCCGTATGCACCAGGTGCGAGCGGCAATGTGGCAACGGATGACCTGATTCATATGCTTCATAATATGGGAATACACACGGGAATCAATCAAGAAAAACTAACTAAGGCTGCGACCATGATGCAAAGCTTTTTGGAAACGCCATTGCCTAGCCATCAAATGGCTGTATATAACGCGGAAAAAGAAAATTGAGGTGGAATTTATGACTTCATTAGTTGAGATCAGTCATGAGGAAAAGGGAATTGCCATCGTGACTTTGAATCGTCCGGATGCTGCCAATGCATTATCCACGGAATTGCTTCATTGCTTAATCGAAGGGTTGGATGACCTGAAAAGGGATTCCAATTTACGAACCGTCATATTAACGGGAGCAGGGGAAAAGGCGTTTTGTGCAGGTGCTGACCTTAAGGAACGAGCTGGGATGAATGATGATAAAGTCAAGGAAACAGTCAAGCTGATCGGTGAGACGATTACGGCTGTAGAAAACCTTCCAGTCCCAGTCATCGCTGCAATTAACGGCTCGGCTTTTGGCGGAGGGCTGGAGTTGGCTCTTGCTTGTGACATACGCATCGCATCGGAAACGGCAAAGGTGGGACTGACGGAAACGGCATTAGGAATCATCCCGGGCGCCGGCGGTACTCAGCGCCTGCCGCGAATAGTCGGAATACCTACAGCTAAAGAACTGATTTATACAGCAAGGAGATTGGACGCAAAAGCAGCACATGCCTTGAAAATCATCAGTCATGTATATCCGCCCCAACAATTACTTGAGGAAGCGAAAAAACTGGCTGGGGAAATTGCGGGCAATGCCCCATTAGCACTCAGGGCAGCAAAAGCGGCGATCAATCAAGGGGCTGATACCGACTTGAACACAGGATTGCAAATTGAAAAAGACTGCTATCAGACAACCTTAAAAACCCGCGACCGACAAGAGGGTCTGTCAGCATTCAAGGAAAAGCGCAAACCGGTATTTACGGGTAAATGATTTCAATTGAAGGAGGAACATGAATGGTAACGACGGATAAACTAACCGAAACGGTTGAAACGATTAAAAAAGGCGGTTTAGAAAAATATCATCAAAAAAATGCTGAAAAAGGAAAGCTTTTCGTACGTGAACGGCTAGAGCTTCTATTCGATGAAGGGGTCGAAATAGAGGACGCTTTCTTTGCGAATTGTTCCAGTGATGGCCTTCCCGCAGATGGTGTAGTTACAGGTATCGGGAAAATCAATGGTCAGAGGGTCTGTGTCATGGCCAATGATTCGACGGTAAAGGCCGGTTCCTGGGGAGCAAGGACAGTCGAGAAAATCATTCGCATTCAGGAAACAGCTGATAAATTACAGTTGCCCCTCCTTTATTTAGTCGATTCTGCCGGTGCTCGAATCACGGATCAGGTAGAAATGTTTCCGGGACGCCGCGGTGCAGGACGAATCTTTTACAACCAAGTGAAGTTATCGGGAAAAGTCCCGCAAATTTGTCTATTGTTCGGTCCGTCTGCGGCGGGTGGGGCATATATTCCAGCTTTTTGTGACATTGTCGTAATGGTTGAGGGCAATGCATCTATGTACTTAGGTTCACCGAGAATGGCAGAAATGGTCATTGGCGAAAAGGTGAGCGAAGAGGAAATGGGCGGGGCGAAAATGCACTGTTCTGTTTCAGGGTGCGGGGATGTGCTTGTTAAGTCGGAAGAAGAATCCATCGCGTTTGCACGCCGATACTTAAGCTATTTTCCAGGAAATTATCAAGAAAAGCCTAAAGCCACAAAGCCTGAGCTGCCTGCGGATTTCGAAAAAACATTGGAAGAACTGATTCCAAAAAATCAGAATGCAGCCTTTAATATGTATGACCTGATCGATAGGATCATAGACAGGCAATCGTTTTGTGAAATCAAGAAGCTATTTGCTCCTGAATTAATTACTGGGCTTGCAAGGCTAAATGGGCAAACGATAGGGATCATTGCCAATCAGCCGCGAGTCAAGGGCGGCGTACTGTTCCATGATTCAGCCGATAAGGCAGCCAAGTTCATCAATTTATGTGATGCTTTCCATATACCGTTGTTGTTCCTGGTGGATATTCCTGGATTCATGATTGGGACGAAGGTCGAACGGGCAGGCATCATTCGCCATGGTGCGAAAATGATATCGGCCATGAGTGAAGCCACGGTCCCAAAAATTTCAGTCATTGTCCGTAAGGCTTATGGGGCTGGACTTTATGCGATGGCCGGTCCCGCTTTTGAACCGGATTGCGTTCTTGCCTTACCGACGGCATTGATTGCGGTCATGGGGGCAGAAGCTGCGGTCAATGCCGTCTATGCCAATAAAATCAATGCGATGGAACCAGAAGAGCGCCCGGCATTCATCGAACAGAAGCGCAATGAATACAATGAAGACATTGATATCTACCGCTTAGCCTCCGAGATGATTGTTGATGGCATCATCCAGCCAAATGACCTGCGTGATGAATTGTGCGCCAGGTTTGAAGCATATAGCAGTAAACAATTGACATTCACCGATCGTAAACATGGAGTCTATCCAGTCTAATTAATTCAAAAAAAAGCCCGGTCATGATGACCGGGCTTTTTATCTTGTGTTAAAATAAATGACTTTTCAAATAATAAAAAATTTTTTTCCATTATTTATTCTAATAATAGAAAATTTAAGGAAATTGAATTCTCTGATGGATTAAATATTATTATGGGAAAGGTAACAAATAAAAAGGATTTAGATTCTAATTCTCACAATCTTGGGAAAAGTACCCTCATTAATTTAATTGATTTCATGTTTTTAAAAGAACTTAAATCAGGTCATTTTCTAAAAGATAATTTCGATAAGTTCAGTAATTATATCTTTTATATGGAATTAAAAAAAGCAGAAAATGATTATATTACAATAAAAAGACCAGTTAAAGCGAACACAAAAATTTCTTTAAAATATCACAAGCGGGGTAAACAAGATTTTCGATATGATCAAGACTGGGATTATAAGGATATTCCTTTAACCTCCTCAAATTTGGATAAAAATCCAAAGGAAATACTTAATCGTTACTGGGAATTTAGTTCGATCCTTCCTTATAACTATAGACAATACTTAAATTACTTTCTTAGAACCCAATATGATTATGATGCGGTCTTTAAATTATCTAAATTTAGAGGTTCTGATTCAACTTGGAAGCCAGCAATTGCAGATTTATTTGCGTTTAATGGTTCTCTTTTAAAGGAAAAATATTTTTTAGAAACAGATATATCAACTGAGCAGAGATTGTTTGATGAAATGCAAACTAAACTAAATATAAGTTTAAATGAGCTAGACCAAATCCAGTCACTTCTTGATATTAAATACGTAAAAAGACAGCAGGTTACTACTAAAATAGACAACTTTGACTTCTATCTAAAAGATAGGGAATTAAACAGGGAGTTAATTGAAGAGATAGAAACCACAATATCTAGTTTGAACAGTAGGGAATACACAATAAGGTATGAAATTGAAAAAACAGAAGAATCTTTAAGGAATAGTGTGTCATTTGATGAGATCAATGTGCTTTTTCCTCAACAATTAAAAAAAGATTATGATGATCTGATTAAGTTTAATAATGACATTACTGAAGAAAGAAATGGCTTTTTAGCAGAAAACTTATCTAAATTAAAGCAACAATTAAATGATGTAAATAATAAATTGCTTATACAAAATAAGCGGCGTAATGAGATTCTCTCCGTTTTAAAGGAAAAGGATTCCTTTGTGAAATTTAAAAAATATCAAATGGAACTTGTTGAGTTAGAAAATGAAATAAGTAATTTGTTAAGTAAGATTGATAACTTTGATGTTTTAAAACAGATGCAAACAGCTATTAAAGGAAAGATTGCAGAATTAGAAAAACTTATTGTGCAGATAGATAATCATCTAAAAAGAGGTAGCGAAATATTTAAAGCAATAAGGTTAGATTTCTCAGCATTAGTGCTCGACATTTTAGGAGAGACGACGATACTATATAATGAATTGAATGGATCTAATAATGTTGATTTTAAGGCACACATCGTTGGAATGGATGAAGCTCAAATCACATCGAAATCAGATGGATATTCCTATAGAAAAATGCTTTGTGTTTGTTTTGATCTAGCGGTTTTACTAAATTATCCGACAGAAAAGTTTTATCAATTTGCTTACCATGATGGAAGTTTAGAATCAGTGTCTGATTCAAAAAAAATAAAGTATATTGATAAGATTCAGGAATTGTGTTCCACAAATGGAATTCAATACATATTTACTACACTGGAGGATGACATACCTCGATATGCAGATGGTTCATTGTATAAAATTCAAGATTCAGAGATAGCTATTACTTTGGATGACAGGGAAAACAATGAGGGCATGTTATTTGGTATAAGTTTTTAGATAAAAAAAATAGGAGAACTGAAAAAGCTCTCCTATTTTTTTCAGTATCCGCAAGTGCTCCAAAATTAATTACAGTAATACAGTTTTTATGATTTATAATAATCTTGAATTATAAGTGCCTTTGAATGACCTATTAGTTTATTAAATATCAGCCTCCTTGATATAAGCTTATTTACTATGATCAGTCTCACTAATGGTAAGCATAGCATCAGCAACTATCAAACTCATCACTTAATTCTTCCTGTGCTATATCAAAATGTAGCTTATATTACTTGATGCATAAGGGTTTTCAAAAGTATACAAAAAGCTGTATAGCTTATTCAGCAGCCTGTTCTAATTATTCGACCAATAAAAGGAGTCACAGTCATCCTCTTTTCTAGAAGTGATTTTATTAGCTAGTACAATACAATAGAATTACTATAAGAGCCATGTTCATTCCATGGTGAAGATCAAAACCATTTAGTTTCGTATTCTGATGATAATTGGAGTGACAGGTATCATCATGAATTTCAGTACCTTATCGAACAAGATATGATATTTGGAGACCCTTTATTAGAGTTACTAAATGATTCTCTAAAGGATTAACGGTTAAGGATTTACCATATATTCAACAGATAACCACAAATCTGTGTCATGAAAATACACGCTGGTATGTGAGTTACTATAGTGTAGGTGAGATAGCAAGTCATAGAAGGAGTCTAGAAAGATGCTCAATCTCTGAAAACAAAGTTGCTTTCTTTAGACTTTGTGATTTGTAAATACATAAAAAGAATTTCTAGAATGCACATGTTTGTTTTGTATTTTAAATGATACTTTGAACTGTATAAAAATTGTGAAGATTTTCACTTAAACTAGCGTGCGCTTTTTTTGAATAAGTGAAGAGGGACCTTTAAGGTTCTTTTCTTTTTACTAAAAATCAAAAGCATCTTTTAACAGAGCTATATTAATAAAGAGAGAGTTAGAAGGTGCTAGCCCTCTACACTATAAATACCTTCTGCTCTCCCTCAAATAAACCCATTCCATTAGACTCATTAAAAAAACTTAGCTGTTTTATCGTTCTCTGCATCTATTTTCCTCTGCTACTTCCTCAGCAGTCATTTTCTTAAAGCCTTGATTTGTTTTTCTGCCTCTTTTAAATCTAGGTTGCTGTACTTCCTCATTTGTATCCTTAGACGCCTCTAACAGCATCCTCATTAAATCATCTGCATTCTCTGTAGGTTCTACGGCTTTCCTCCTCTTAACTTACTTAAAGTATCTTGCTCCTGATCCTCTATAGGTTCTAAGTCCATAATAAAAGCCTCAGGCTGTGTAGCCTCAGGCTTTTGTATTGCTGTATTGGCTCTATTGGCGTTGTGTGTTCTACCGTATCCTTATCCTCTAATTCCATTGTTTCTAAGTCCTCAAGGGTATTGTCCTGCTTACTTTGTTCCTGTCATTCATGCTGTCTATCTCTTCTTTTATGTTTTAGTAAGCTGTCCCTTATTTGAAACAACTTTCTACATCTTTACATTCACCTGAATAGAGCTAAACCAAGCATTTACAGCTTTTATTAATGGTAATAAACCCTGGTTTATTGGGTGTAGTTTTACAGTTACCAAACGGAAGTTTGGAGGAATAAATGGAGCAGGTAAGGAACAGGGAGAGGGGCTGAGTCAAGGGGCACTTGTCCCAATTTGAATAACATGCATAGGATACATCAGAAGAAGCCTGCTAAATTTTAAAGTATGATTAGACTTTTGGAAGGAATTTCATACAGTTTGGAATCCTTGATAAATAAGGGTTGAGAGAGCTAGAAAAAGTTTCTACAAAAATATACTTTATTTCGTGGCTTGCAACTGTCTAGGAACTACCAACTTCCTTAAGGACCTAACGGTTAATACAGTAAAGAAAAAGTGACTTAAGTTATTAATTGATGCTATTAATGCTACTTGCCCATCCATTTCTCAGGGTATACAGTACCTCGAAGATGAAAAATATATAAAAAGACTAGTGGAAAATATAAATAAACAAAGCTTCCAGCAGAACCTTGAGTTTAATACTGGGAGAGGTAATAGCGCGTTCAGTAACCTAACGTATTTGGGAGATAAAAAAATACTGATGGATGTTAGCGAATTAAAAATAAAAGGAATATGGTTGTATACAGGAAGGATTTACGATGATTTAATCATATTTGAAACAGAAGAAAATGAACCTTTTATTATAAATGGAAAAGAGACTTATAATGCATTAAGAGTCAACAATGAACATATAGTAGAAGCACTTCACCTAAATACAGGGTATGTAGAAATTGGAGACGAAGTATTTAGTCTTAGTGACCTTCACGTACAAGAAATCAATAGATCAAATTATTATAAGTATTACTTTATTGGCACTGAGTTTCACTCTTCAATAATACCTGAGAATGATTCTGTGTTAGATGGGTTTCAAGAAATAGAGATCATAAATGGAGAAGTAGTATCACAAGTGATAAGAACTATAAGAAAGAAGAAACATAGAGAGGTATCATATAGGTTATAGTAACCGTGAAAATAAATGGACGTTAAAACACATTAAATAAAAAAGGAGGGGCTGTTTAGAGCTCCCTCCAATGAATATCTAACTTTGGCTCATTATTTGTCTCGATGATACACTAATAAGCAAACTGTTTAACAAAATGAGGGTTGAGTTAATGTATTGACCGGTTTAAATGAGTATCCTGAATTAGGTATAAAATTGAGGGGAGCATTAGAGTTTAAACTCCATTCGATGATTTAAGAGAGCCTTTTGGCTCTTTTTATTTTGAAAAAGTTTTAACTTTGTAAATTTGTGTTTTGCTGTCCTACCCTCCCCCTACAGGGATTATTTCTATTAGGATCATGGTCCTTTGTTTACTCTAAGCTATATTTATATTATGTAAATTGGGGAGGATAAAGTTTTCGCTTATTATAAAACGGATTTACATAAATATGGGGATGACTTTACATAATATAGAAGGATATGAATTCCTTTGTAATAGGGAGGTGATTAGATGTTCTTCAAAAAACGAAAGATTAGAAATAATAAAGACAAACAGGTCGTGACTGAGAATTCACAAGATATTGGCCAGCTGTTTGCTAAGGTTAAAAAATCCAGTGATTTTAAACAATTTCCACTTACGGATGAATCGGGACATTTAATCATTTCTTACTACAATACACTGGTCGATAAACAACAACTCCAACTGAAAATTTTAATGATTTTCCGAGAGACCCCTTTTGAACTAGGCAGGCTAGAGAAAATTGATGACATAAAGAAAATCATCGCAATAGAAGATATTGTAATAACGGATAATCGGAACGAAGCTGAATCAAAGTTACTTAAAGGGTATGCGATAATTCAAATGAAGGAAAATGATCAAAGGGTTGCTTTAATTCTCTTATCTAATGATACAGCTGGATTGCGTGAACAAAATAATGTTGAAAATGAGTTTAGTGTGGTGGGGCCACAAATTGGGTTTCTTGAGAATATTGATGTAAATATACATTTATTAAGACAACAAATAAATACAACTGATCTAATTACGAAGGAAGTAAACATTGGTTCTACTTCAAATACTCGAGTTATTATTGCTCATATTGATGGGATTACGAGTGAGCAGCATGTTAATACCATGACCCAACGGCTTCAAGATATTGATTTTGATGTCATTTTTGATACTTCTCAGCTGCATCAATTTATAGAAGATAATTCCCTTACACCGTTTCCTTTGCTTCTTCCAACTGAACGTGTGGATAGGGCGGTTCAAGCTCTTATTAACGGACAAGTAGCTGTTTTAAGTAGTGGGTCGCCATATGTCATTACAGGTCCTTCTACGATCATTGATTATTTTATGTCACCTGAAGATTACTTTCTCCCATGGATTCTTGGATCTTTTTTTCGTTTAATACGGGTATGCAGTGTCCTTTTCTCCATTTTTGGAACATCTATTTATATAGCTGTTATCACTTACCATTACGAGATGATTCCAAACGATTTATTCGGTTCACTTAGTATTTCTCGTTATAATGTCCCGTTTCCGCCGGTATTAGAGGTGATTTTTCTGGAATTCACGATTGAACTATTACGTGAAGCGGGAGTCCGGTTACCTACAAAGGTAGGACAAACATTGGGAATAGTGGGCGGTATTGTTATCGGCCAAGCGTCAGTTGAGGCGTCCCTTACAAGTAATGTCTTACTCATTATAGTCGCCTTATCTGCCTTAGCTTCCTTTACTACCCCAATTTATAAAATGTCGAACACTATACGTTTTTTACGTTTTCCATTAATTCTCTTCGCATCTATTTGGGGGGGACTAGGCATCGTTATCGGGATTGCCTTTTTAATCATTCACCTTACACGGTTAGAATCTTTAGGAACACCCTATACCGTTCCATTTTATCCTTTTAGGCCTGAGGATTTAACGGACAGCCTGATCCGTTCCTCTTATAGTAAAACATCCAAAAGGCCAAATTATTTACGTCCTAAATCAATTTGGAGATACCACCCACATAATCACAAAAAAAAGAAAAGTGATTTTGATGAATAATCAGGAAAGGATAATAAAGGTGAAGTAAATGAAATTATGTTTTCTGTTAACTTTTAGCTTAACTTTCTTTTTATCAGGGTGTGGTATACATGAGAGGATCATTGATGAAGTTCAGATTATTGAAGCTCTAGGATATGATCGGGAAGAAGGCAAAGTTAAAGGAATTGCTCTTTATCCTACTTTCGCAGAAAAGGATAATATCAAATTGAAGATTTATAAAACGGTGTCTGATTCAAATGAAGACATACTCCCGAGAATGAATGCAAAATCGGCCTACCCTATTGAGACAGGAAAATTAGATTTTATATTGTTCGGCAAGGAATATGCCACACAAGGGATCGAAGATGTTATCACTAATTTTGCCCGAAATCCAAGAACTGCGAGTCGAATGCAGTTGGGCATTGCTGAAAACAAAGCCGAAGATATACTTCAATCCAGTAAACATGTGAATCTTTCATTCCATTTAAGTGAAAAAATCAATCAAAACATAGAAAGTGGTAATTTGCCAAAAATGAATCTGCACATGTTTTTGAAAAATTTTCATCAAGAAGGGAGGGATCAAATTTTACCTTACTTTATCCTAGAGGAAAATCAAATTAAAATTGACGGGTTAGCCTTATTAAAAAACGGGAAGTACATAAATCATATTAATTTAAGACAGTCCTTAATTCTAAAAACATTAATTGACGGGTCTCAAAATGGACAATATAAAACCAAAATCACGCAAAATAAAAAGGAAGGTTTTATTCTCTTGAAAAACCTGGATGCAAAAACTACATATACGGTTGAGAAAAGCGAAAGCATTCCCAGTATATTCATCGATTTAACCATCCATGCAGAGATTGAAAAAGCATCATCCTGGTTTGATTTGAAAAAAGATAAAGATATTGTAAAATTGGAACGAACTTTAAATGAACACTTTAAGGAAGAGGTCCAACGTTTAATTTCACTGGTACAAGGATACAATGTAGATCCCATTGGGTTGGGAGAAAAGGTTAGAGCCACCTCAAGAAATTGGGACTATCAACGGTTTATGGAGATATACCCAGAAGTAAAAACCACTGTACACACAAATATTGACATCCTAAATACAGGTATTGAAGATTAAGTCTGCATGATAAGAGGAGGAACCACGTGAAATCATTACTAGACGAACGACATTTAGTATCCTCTTTTTACGTTTTCTTTCTGATCTACACGAATATTATTGGCATAGGAATCATGAGTTTTCAACGAGATATAACGAAGGACGCAGGTTATGATGCATGGATTTCCATCATTTTATCAAGTATAAGCATTCATATATTAGTTTGGATGATCTATCGTATTCTTGGAATTGCTAATAATGATGTCATACATGTTCACAAATTTTGCTTTGGAAAATGGATTGGCGGACTGTTCAACATTTTTATGATTTTCTACTTTCTTATATTAGCGTTAATTGTTTTCCGTGTTTATATTGAAGTTGTTCAAGTTTGGCTGTTTCCCTTAATGAAGACCTGGCAAATAAGCCTCATTCTTCTAGTCCTCATTTATTACGTTGTATCCGGTGGATTCCGCGTGATTACTGGAATGTGTTTCTGGGGAACTATCATACCCTTTATTATCCTGTTTCCCCTTAATTTTTTTTCATTGGAATTTGCCAATTTTCACAATTTATTACCCGTCTTTAACCACTCTGTGAAGGAAATCGTATCATCCTCTAAAGCTATGTTGTTTCAGTATGTTGGCTTTGAGACCTTATTCATGTTCTACCCATTCATTAAAAATCCAGACAAATCACAAAAATGGGCCCATTTTGGACTTTTGTTCTCAAGCTTACTTTATCTAATAATAGCACTCATCACATTTGTCTTCTTTAGTGAAGGACAATTAAACCATACAATATGGCCAACATTAGCTCAAATGAAAATTGCGAAATTCCCTCTAATAGAAAGAGTCGAATTTATCGTTGTTTCGATTTGGCTACTTCTCGTATTACCCAATATCAGTGTGAAAATATGGGCAGGTTGTCGTGCTATTAAGAAAGTAATAAATGTGAAACAACGTATAAGTCTGTTCATTGTACTGGTCCTATTCTTTATTATAGCTAATGTGCTCAAAGAGAGGAGTCAAATAGAGCGATTGAATGAAATGTATTCAAACATTGCTTTTTACTTTGTGTATCTATATATCCCTTTTCTCTTTTTGTACATTCATATTAAGCATAAAATAACTAAGTAGGATGGAAAGCTTCTAGAAACTTATAATACAGTCTGGGCAGATCGTTTTGTAAGGATTCAACAGAAAAGGTCTGCAGTTACATTTGGGAAGGTGAACCCTTCCAAATCACAGAAATTACAATGGATGATCCTAAACTAAGTGAGGTTTTTAGTTCGCCTTATTGCGTCAGGGATTTGTCACACTGATGTTCTAACACAAATCAAGCTTACCATTATATATTTCTCCATTGGTTCTTGTAAATTTAGTTATCATAACGCATTTTGTTTGTTTGAAGTTAATTAGGGGGTTTGTAGGAATGGGAGTAAGTAGGGTAGGTGCAATTATACTTGGAATAAGCCTAAGAATCTTAGTTTTAATATTAATTACAGATTAAAATAAGAAAGAAAATTGAAGAGAACCATTTGATTGATTAATGAAGTACTTCTTAAACTAACGAGTGAGATACTTCAATAAGAGGTATCGTTTTTCTTATTGAGCTCCCATGAAAATTAAAAAAGCTCAAAATCCAGAAAAAACCACAACAAAATAGACCCAGTAAAAACGCTTTATAAAAAAGGGCTGAGCCTTATGAGTGATCTGATTGAGTTTGGTAAATCGTTAAACAAAAACCTCCAATCATTGCAAATTAAGTAAAGGCTAGCGCGACGATCAAAAAAGGATTAATCTCCCAAAAGTATTACCCATAAAGGGCGCGATAGTCGATAGGTACACCGTTGTTGTCGGAGTCAGGCTAACGGATGGGCTCAAAGGCACCATAGTTCAACGACCTTCTTCGCCAGCCATTAAAACATTATCGACATAGAGACCAATTTTCATTCTCTGTGGTGAAACGCTGATTTTTGCGCTTCATAGATGGTAACGGATGCGTTAGCTGAAAACAGGAGCTGTTTTTAAGGCAGCACATTCTTTGTATACCGGGCATTTTGGTTGAAGAAAAAAATGAATTGATTAGTGTTGAATTAAATACTAAATACCCTAATTATAGCTTATACCAAGGCGTAACTGCCGGGGAAAAAATATTTAGACAGTGGTCAGAATTTTTGAATAAGAAAAAAGAGTCGGCAAAGCGACCCTCTCTAAGATTCTCTGTGTTTAACTTAATAAGTATTTATTCAATGCTTGTTGTAAAGTTCCAAATGTTAGTGCTTTTTCATTGAATCTCATTCCTATGTTTATCATATTTCTAACCACTTCAGATCTTAACCCGGTAATCACAGTGGTACATCCCATTAATGAAGTACCGTCAATAATCTTCATTAAATGATCAATTACTTCAGTCTCCATTTCCATAATTCCAGATAAGTCCATAATCAATGTTTGAATGCGTAATTTTCCAATCTCTGTTAAAACTTTTTCCTCGAGGATATTCGTTCGGTAAAGATCAACCGCACCAATTAAAGGTAAAATACATATAGTGGGTGTTATTGGTATTATAGGCACCGAAAGATTTTCAACCAATTCTTTTTGAGCCATTATCAAGGAATCTTTGTATTGAGAATATGTGATAAAAAAAACATTTAAAAACCTGTCGACTTGATTATTAACTTGTTTTTCTACCGAAAAAAATTCTTCAGTTATAACCTTATTCGTTACCTCGTTATATTCTTGTAGGAACTTCCACAAGGTTCTTCGAATGGCTTGCACCCACTCTAATTTGAATGATAATGGTATTGCGTGTGTCGCCCAAGCTATGCCTTCTTGTTTAGCAAATGATTGAAGTTCTTGTTCTTTACCCTCAATAATGTATTGAACCAGCTTATGGGCATTATTTATCAGATCAATATTACCGATCGTTAAAATCTCTTCAATTTTGTCTTTCACATTAGATGCTTCGTTTAATAATGAATCTTGAAAATCCGTTTTATTTTCTTGGATGAATTCCAGTAATTTATATTTATCTAGTGACTCCTTCATAATATAATCCCCCTATTTTTTATATACCAAAACTTTAATTACCCTGTAATTATAATTATTAAACCCGTTTACACTATAATAAGCTTCTACTTTAAAGGAAAAATGGATGTATTTATGTTAATTAATCTTGTTTAGATTTTCACTTAAACTAACGGTCGTTAGCTATAGATCAGAGCTGTCTTTAAGGCAGCTTTTTCTTTATGCAACTCCCATGAAAATTAAAAAAGCTCAAAATCCAGAAAAAAACCACAACAAAATAGACCCAGTAAAAAAAGGCTGAGCCTTATGAGTAATCTGATTGAGTTTGGTAGATCGTTAAACAAAAACCTCCAATCACAGCATATTAAGTAGAGGCTAGCGCGACGACCAAAAAAGGATTAATCTCCCATGAGTGCTACCCATAAAGGGCGCGACAGTCGGTGGTACACCGTGGTCGTCGGAGTCAGACTAACGGATGGGCTCAAAGGCACCATAGTTCAACGACCTTCTTCGCCAGCCATTAAAACATTATCGACATAGAGACCAATTTTCATTCTCTGTGGTGAAGCGCCGATTTTGCGCTTCATGGATGGCTAACGGGGCAGGATAGTTGCATAAGCATAGTGTAGTCGTACTGCGCAATAGGTTCTTTCAAATATTCCCCATAGTTACTCATTAAGATAATTCTGATAAAATAGATATTATTTATTAATTTGGAGGCAACATGACTGACTTAGAAAGACAACCGACGACTACTTTATTGGCCCAACTAACTTATAGCCCTTTATATATCAACACTGTAATAATGGCTCTTGGAGTGCTTATTTTCTTAAAAAGTGAAAAAGGTCGCTTAATGTTTTTGATTAGAATTTGGGCTGTGTGTCATACAATTATTTACTTACTAGCTATTTACTTTAATTTAACAAACCCTAATTAATGCACAGTTTGTGTCAACTCTACAATAAGTCTTTATAGAACTAACGGGTGCTTTACTTCTTTACCAAGCGAATCAGTAGCTCCTTCTGTTATGCAACAAACGGTGCAGGGCAGGTTAAAGAAGGGATTTGGACTACGAAAAAAAGACATTCTGTTTTCAAGAATGTCTTTTATTAATTTATTATTGTATTTTAAGTTTTTCTTTTTCAACAATATCCTTAGCAATATCTTCAATGGTTACATTTTCCAGTACCTTTTCCATAGCAAATTGAGCTGCTGACAACACAGGAGTGATCGAATCTTGAATGTTCCTGCCCACAAGGCAATCAGGGTGCGGATTTTCATGCACACTAAACAATTCTTTTTCCTGCACAACATCGACCGCCTTATAAACGTTAAGTAATGTTATATAAGAAGGTTCCTTGGCTAGTTTTGCCCCTGCAATACCAGGTTGTACTTCAATTAACCCTGCCTTTTTTAACATACCCATAATTTTTCTTATCAAGGTTGGGTTCGTGTTTACGCTCCCCGCTAAGAACTCCGATGAGCTTATTCCCTCTTTATTTAATTCAATAAGAGCTAATATATGAACACCAACGGTAAATCGGCTGCTGATGGACATATCATTCACCTACCTTTTACTTCATCGCAAAGTTTATTACACAGATTAATCATGTATTTAATTTGATTACAACGTATTATACCTTAAAATTTGAAGAAAATATAAAAGGTTTATAAATTGGTTGACAAGACAACTACATGTATCTATTATAAATACATGTATTAGATATAGATACAGGTTAATGGATGTTTAATTTGAATATAAAATATTATTGGAGGAATACCAAATGAAAATATTAGTAACAGGAGCAACAGGAAAGTTGGGAACGAAAGTTGTAGAAACCTTATTGAAAACTGTACCAGCTAATCAACTGGCTGTAAGTGTGCGAAATCCAGAGAAAGCTGAAGAATTAAGAACTCGCGGAGTAGACGTACGTCAAGGAGATTTTGATCGTCCAGAAACATTGGATACAGCTTTTGCAGGAATTGATCGCTTGTTAATTATTTCTGCGGATGGAGACAATGAAACAAGGATACGTCAGCATTCAAATGCGGTAGTTGCGGCAGAGCGTGCTGGAGTTAAATTTATTGCTTATACTAGCTTGGCCAATGCAAAGGAAAGTAAAAATTTTCTTGCTCCAACGCATCAGGCAACAGAAGAATCCATTCTGAAAACAGGCATTCCATACTCCTTCTTACGCAACAACTGGTATTTGGAGAATGAAATTTCAAGTATTCAAGGTGTTCAAGCAGGAGATCCTTGGGTAACATCAGCAGGAAATGGCAAGGTAGGATGGGCACTACAACAAGATTATGCAGAAGCTGCGGCATCGGTACTATCTGGTAACGGACACGAAAATACAATCTATGAGCTTTCTGGCAAGTTATTGACTCAGGAAGAACTTGCATCTGCAGTTTGTAATGTATTGGGTAAAGAAGTACCTGTTCAACAGGTTGATGATGCTACTTATGCTGATATTATGAAAAGTGTTGGCTTACCTGATTTCCTTATTCCTATGCTCATTGATATCCAAAAAGGCGTTCGAGAAGGCACCCTTGAAGTAGAAAGCAATGATTTCGAAAAACTTCTTGGACGGTCAGCTACACCAATTAGTGAGGGCTTAACTCAAATCATTAAAGGTATCTCTTAAACAGCATAATTGAACTTAATTTAAACTAGAAAGGTCGGTCGGTTTTAAATATAAGAATCATGCAACGCCAATAAGAGATTACTTGTATTCAATATGTAAAATGTTCATGGGGAAGGTTGCTAAGGCAGCCTTTTTCTTATAGAGCTAAAGGGGCAGCATTCCTGTAATAACTGAAAATGAGGTTTGAACGAAAAAAGACCTCTTGATAAGATGAATGTGTCCTGAGCTGGCCAGCTAAAAAGGACAATACATCTATTTGGAGGTCTCACAATGAATTATAACCAAAATCATAAAATCTCTCAAATTACTTCTGAAACCTTAATTGTCGGAGTAGATATAGCCAAGCACAATCATGTCGCGAGAGCACAAGATTTTAGAGGATTGGAACTAGGTAAAACGTGTTTCTTTGAAAATACGAAAGCAGGATTTCATTCGTTTCTAGATTGGATTACCCAACTTGTTAAAGGATGTAAGTTAAATCAAGTGATTGTAGGGATGGAGCCAACCGGTCACTACTGGTTAAATCTAGCTCATCTTCTAAAAGAGAATAATATTAAGTTCGTATCAGTCAATCCACTACATGTTAAACGAAGTAAAGAATTAGACGATAATTCACCTACAAAGAATGACGTGAAAGATGCAAAAGTCATCGCACAGTTAGTCAAAGACGGAAGATACGCCGAACCAACAATTCCACGAGGAATTTATGCAGAACTCCGAGTGGCCAAAAAACTTCGCGATCTTCTTAACGTTGATTTACAGGTCGTTCAGGGACAAGTTCATAACTGGCTTGATCGTTACTTTCCCGAATTTTTGACGGTGTTCAAAAGTTGGGAAGGCAAGGCAGCTATTCATTTTCTATAGCTAGAAGCCTTGCCACATGAACTTGTAAATTATACGGATGAAGAGCTCTTACTTTCCTTAAGACAAGTGGTAAAACGCAGTATAGGCTTAAAGAAGATACGAGCACTTAAAGAAGCAGCCAATCGTTCGATTGGTATTCGTCAAGGGGCAGCTATGGCGAAATTAGAGTTGAGAGCTTTACTAGAGAAGTATGATTTTATTCAAATGAAATTCGAAGAATTAGATCAGTTATTAGACCATATCCCAGGTGTCACACAGATGTTAGAGGTGTCAGGAATCGGTCGAGATACAGTAGCAGGGTTTTTCGCAGAGGTCGGCGACCTCAGAGACTATCAACATCCTCGCCAAATCGTAAAATTAGCAGGTTTAAGTTTAAAAGAAAACACATCCGGAAAGCACAAAGGTCAGACCAAGATTACCAAACGGGGACGAAAGAAATTAAGGGCTCTCTTATTCCGGGCAGCCATGATACTGGTGGCAAAGAACAAGGCTTTTAAAGCTCTTCATATATATTACACAACACGTTCTCACAATCCCTTAAAGAAAATGCAATCTCTGATAGCTTTGTGTAACAAGCTTATTCGAATTCTGTTTTCAATCAGTAAAAAACAATTTACGTTTCAAGAAGACAAGATGTTAAAGGATATCCCTCATATGGCAACATTTGTAGCACATCAAACAGTCGCATAGTTCATCGGATTTTTATGGTTACACGGTCATTTAATTAACACTCATTTAAAAGTGAAGCACGGATTAGTCGGCAAAGCAACTAACGTGAGGACTTAGATCCTGTGGGGCAGCATGACCGACATCCACCTCATGGAAAGGTTGAACGAAGGAATGTAGGAGCATCGACTCTGTGAGACATGGGAGGGTTGACCTCCATGAGACATGTGGATATCCTAAAGTGCGATCATAACATTACTTAAACCAATTTTTTCCTATGATTGGCTAGTTTAGCATACACTTTTTTCGATAAATCCCTATCCTAGAGGAGTAATGCCGAGCTTACATAGATAACGGTTAATGATATGACTATGAAATCCTAAGAATTCTAGAGCAATCGTGAGATTGTGTTTAGTTTATTGAGGGAGGTTAGTTTAAAAGAGGGTAGCTTCAAACGAAGGATTTATTCTATAAAATCTACCAATTTAAAATTTTCAATTTGGTAACCCCCATCAACAGATTATGACGGGGGTCTACTTTAATTTGTTTTTTCTAAGCTAAATATTAGAGATAGTCCATAATTTTACACGCCGTCAAAGTACTGTTTCAACCATAGGTTAAGAGAAAATAGATTTTATAATTATAAATCAGACTTTATTATTGTTTCTAATGATTTTTTTAGCACTTCTTTATCGTTATCTGACAAGTTTTGAAGAACCTTATTATTCAACTTAAATGTTGCAGCTTCAACTTCATCTCTAATTTTGTTAGATTTTTGAGTAGCTATCACTAAAACATTTCTACGATTTTTTGGATCTACCGAACGTTCTATTAATTCAGCTTTTTGCATTTTATCTAATATCCCAGAGACAGTAGGGGCTTCTAAATATACCATTTCTCCAATTTGTTTAGGAGATAATTGTCCTTCTCTCCACAAACAATTCAACACACCATATTGAGCTGGTGTTACTCCAAATTCCTCTAAAAGCTTGCTAAAATATTTGAAAACTTTATTCTGACTAACACTTAGTAAAAAGTTCATACAATTTTTTAATTCCATAGTATCTCCTCCATATTGACAGTAACCATAATATCATGTTAGATTTTGCAAGGAAACATTTTTGTTACAAAAATGTTTTGTGGCGAAAAAAGGAGTGGATAATTATGAATACATTCAAGGCAATTATTGTACAAGAAAGACAGGATCAAGTAATTTATGATTTGGAAGATGTTAATCTTGACAGTCTTTCTGATGGCGAGGTTTTAATAAAGGTGGCATATTCTTCAATAAACTATAAGGATATGTTGGCTGTTCAAAAAAATGGGGGAGTTATTCGAAATTATCCAATGATCCCTGGAATTGATTTAAGTGGAACCATTGTTCATACTACAGATAATCGTTACAAAGAGGGACAGAAAGTTGTTGTTACAGGTTTTGCAATGGGGATGAGCCATACAGGAGGGTTTGCAGAATATGCTAGAGTCTCTGCAGATTGGATTGTTCCTTTGCCAATCAATTTAACCTTGAAAGATGTTATGGTTTTTGGGACAGCAGGATTTACGGCTGCACTCTCCATCATAGCTTTAGAGAAGAAAGGCATGAATATAAATAACAATCCTAGGATACTAGTCACTGGTTCAACTGGTGGAGTAGGTAGTATTGCATTACAAATTTTATCTAAAATTGGTTACAAAAATATTTCTGCTTTAGTTCGAAAAGAACACCAAGCAGAGGTAGCAAAATCATTAGGAGCAACCAATGTGATTTTTGTTAATGAGTTAGGAGAGCAAAATAAACCATTAAATAAACAAAAGTTTGACTATGTCCTAGATACTGTTGGTGGGGAAGTTGCTTCTGTATTAATTCCTCAAATTTCTTATGGTGGAAGTATGAGTATGTGTGGGAATGCAGGTGGTATAAAACTAACATCAACAATATTACCGTTTATACTCAGAGGGATTAACCTTTTGGGAATTGATTCTGTAAATGTACCAATTAATAATCGTGGTTATATTTGGGAGAAAATAGCGAATGAATGGAACATTTCTCAAACTACTCTTATAAGGGAGATTTCACTTACAGAATTACCTAAAACGATTGAAGCAGTTAAGAACGGTCACCATTTAGGAAGAACAATTATTAAGTATTAAAAATCATTTAAACTTACTCAAAAGTAAAAAACGCCTCTTATTATAAATCGATTTATATGTAAATTTAAACAATGGATGCTTTCCTGATTCAGTTGCAATAATCAGTAAGATTTTTAGTTAGGTCGCTGTTGGGGCAGCATTTAATTTAAGAAGAAATTTACTTAAACTGTCGGGTGCGTTAGCTGAAGAATGCAACTGTCTTAAAGACAGCTTTTTTGTATGAAAGTACATTAGTGAAAGACCATACTAAAATAAGCCCACCAAAATTCTAATTTTTTGAAGGACTAAGTGCACAATGTCGTTATTTGCAGTTTTTTGTTCAGATGGAAAGATTGTTGTATATCCTTTCTTTTTTAGGTATTCTATCATTTTTAATTCTTTGTTCATTTGTTTTTCTTCAAAAGGCGACCTTCATCTTGAAGTATCGCCCAAAGTTAGCTGAACATAAGTGTGTTCTTATCAAAATACTTTTTAACTTCCTCAGTAAAACCAGTATCCTCGTATTATAAGGTCGACCAGTAAAAATGAACTGCACCCCAATTGTTAGACACAACTAACAATTGGAGGTGCAGTTTTTTTATGGCGAGATTTTCTTCAGAAGAAAAAATACAGGCAGTAAGACAATATATAGATGGTAATGAGGGAGGACAAACCATTGCTAAATCTATTGGTGTTCATCCGAGTTTACTCCATCAGTGGATTAAACAATTTGAACTTTTTGGTGATGATGCTTTTGAAAAACGCTATACACCCTACCCTGCACAGTTTAAACTAGATGTACTTAATTATATGAACGAACAAGGGACGTCTATCAGGAAAACAGCAGCGATTTTTAATATTCCTTCTTATGAAACGCTTCGAAAATGGAAAGTTGCTTATGAAACAGATGGATTTGATGCCCTACAATCAAAGAAAAAGGGGCGTCCATCCATGAAAAAATAAAAATAATAAGACATCAAATTCTCAATTACCCGATGAAGGATCAATAGAGGCTTTACAGGCGGAGAATGAACGTTTACGTATGGAGAATGCCTATTTAAAAAAGTTGAATGCCTTAGTTCAAAACAAGGAAAAATCACCAAACAAGACAAAGCACAAGTAGTCTATGAATTAAGGAATGCATTCTCGGTGAAAGCACTTATACAGCTCGCAGACATTCCGCGTAGCACGTATTACTATTGGGTGAAAAACTTCGGTCGTCCTGATGCAGATGCAGAACTGAAAGTATTGATTAAATCTGTTTTCGATGAACATGAAGGTCGGTTTGGTTACCGGCGTATTCGTGATGAACTTAGAAATCGCGGACACAAAGTAAACCACAAAAAGGTGCAACGTATCATGAAAGAACTAGGGCTAAAATGTCTTGTCCGTATGAAAAAATATCGCTCTTACAAAGGAACTGTGGGCAAGATTGCACTAAATATTTTAGATCGCAATTTCAAAGCTGAACAACCAAATGAGAAATGGGTTACGGATATTACAGAGTTTAAATTATTTGGAGAAAAGCTATATTTATCGCCGATATTGGACTTATTTAATGGAGAAATCATTACGTATACAATCGGTTCAAGGCCAACCTACTCACTCATTTCAACGATGTTAGATCAAGCTTTTGAACGTTTAACAGACGACGATACTCTCCTTATTCATTCAGATCAAGGCTGGCATTATCAAATGAAACAATTCCGTGATGCCCTTAGGGAACGTGGCATTACGCAAAGTATGTCTCGCAAAGGGAATTGTTACGATAACGCTGTTATGGAAAATTTCTTTGGTATCATGAAATCGGAACTTCTTTATCTAAAAGAATTTGAAAGTGTGGAACACTTTAAACAAGAACTAGCAAAATATATAGAATACTATAATCACAAACGAATCAAGGCAAAATTAAAAGGCATGAGCCCGGTACAATACCGAACTCATGCCCAACAGGCTGCCTAACGATATAACCTGTCTAACTTTAGGGGGTCAGTTCAAAATTACTGGTTGACCTTTTTTTAATAGAATCTATTATATCAGTAGCCAGGGTAGGACGTACGGGTGCGTGGGACTTGATCCCGTGAACTAAACTGTCCGCCCCCTACTTGTAGAAACATGTTTGAGGCTGGTTGGGACTTAGATCTCGTATATCAAGCGAAGCTATGACACTACTAGGAGGACTAAGGGATACTGGTCAGTAAGTTGAGGAGGAAAAAACGATGAATCCAGTTGTTGGTCTGGATGTGGCAAAAGGAGAGAGCCAAGTTCAGGCATTTTTAGATCAATCTAAACCGTATGGGAAGAGCTTTTCAATGATGCATATCAAAGAGGAACTAAATCATTTTTTAGACTTTCTAAAAGAAGTTGAAGAAGTGGCAGGGCAGATGCCTATGGTCATTTTAGAATCTACAGGTCATTACCATTCTCCCGTTATTCAATACTTGGAGGAACAAGGGATTCTATATATCTTACTAAATCCGATTATTTCTTATCAGGCAAAGAAGTCCAGTTTAAGGAAGGTAAAAACAGACGCTATCGATGCGTACCAGAAGTATGTTTTTCACGTACTATCAGTAATAGCGTACTAAAGAAGAGGAAAGTTTTGTTTGACAGATTTATTTTGAAATAAGAAAAGTAAGATTTTAAAAGACTGATATATATTAATTGATTATTCTGTTATTAGGGAAAGTTAACTCTACTTCAAATATCTTTATAAGATTCTCCTTACCTTTATTTGTAAACGCTTTCTTTTTTTAGGGGGATTTGATTCATAAAATAGGAGGGATGACAACGTGGACGATAAAAGGAAAACGTAAATCTCTGGCCACTATTTCGTTAGCTAATACCAAAAGTAATAGTATTCCGTTTTAGATTCCGTCCTAGGAGTTGGCCAGAGACAGAATCTTTTTCTATCCAATGAGATGATAAAAAAGGAGGTTCCCAAAATGAGTATCGAAAGAGGTACAGACGTTAGGAAAAACATTATGGATTTTTTTGGTAATTTAACTCCCGCTGCTCTTGGAACTGGTTTGGTTGCTGCATTGTTTAGCATTATGGGGCCAGGTTTAATTGTAATGAATTCAGCTAAAGAAGGTAATCTTTCTGTTGAGCAGGCAATTTCTTGGTTGTTTATTATTTATACGGCGGGAGGTATATTTACGATTATCTTGTCACTCCGCTATCGCATACCTATTGTGGTGGCCTATAGCATACCTGGTGCAATATTAATAGGTAATGCCTTAAAGCATATACCCTTTAATGAGGCAATTGGTGCATCTATTGTTGCTGGAATAGTAGTTACAATTCTTGGATTGTCAGGGGTAATCAAGAAGATAATAGAATTAATTCCTCTTCCGGTTATGCTAGGAATGATTGCGGGTGTCCTTCTATCTTTTGGTATCAAAGCAATACAGGCTGTGGTAGAGGCACCAGCAGTTGCAGGGAGTTCTTTTGCAGTCTTCTTCCTCTTAATGGCGATGAAAAAATTCTCAAGAAAATTCCCGCCTATTCTAGGAGCAATAATAATAGGAGGGATAATCGCAACAGCCCTTGGGCAAACGAACTGGGGGTCGATACAACCTTCATTTGCTCATCCTATATTTGTAGTACCTCATTTTAGTATTCAAGCTACATTAGAACTAACGTTGCCCTTAATTATATTGATAATTGGTGTTCAGAATATGCAGGCTGTCGGGGTCCTATTTGCTACAGGATATAAACCTCCTATCAATGCTATGTTTACTATTCCAGGTATTGGTACAATCGTTAACTCTCTTTTTGGAGGACACCCAACTGTTATAGCTGGACCAAGTACTGCAATGGTTTCTAGCGATGCAGCAGGTGAGGATAAAAATTTGAGATATGTAGCGGCAACTTTTGATGGATTACTTTGGATATGTTTTGGTTTAGTAGCCGGGATGGTTATTGCGGTTTCGACGGTGGTTCCTGGTCAATTGCTTTCTGTGCTCGGTGGTCTTGCTATTTTTAACGTGTTTATAAGTACATTTGCCGGGGCTTTCAACGGGAAATTTAAAAATGGAGCCATGGTAGCATTTCTTATAGCCATTTCTAATGTAACAGTATTTACTGTTGGTGCCGCATTCTGGGCTCTATTGGTAGGATTTGTCGTTTCATTATTACTTGATCGAGAGGACTACAGCAAAGCAAAAAGTAAAATGGATTCAAAAAAAGATGGAGCAAAGATTGCATAGTAATATAAAGGGTTTGGGATTTATGAAGCTCCCCTTTGGACTATATCCCTTAAAAGGGACAAATTAAAAAGGGGTACTCTATAAGAATATGGATCATGGTATTTGAACTGGAGTCTTTTCTTTAATTTCCATTGGTTTCTCTCAAATAATAATCGTATCTAAATGGTCTGCCTTTGTTTTATTTCATTAAGTTCTCACGTGACTTATGATCCATTACATCTTTAAGATGACAAAATAATTAAATTTGAATTATCCTAATATTCTTTTTTGAGACATTGATTCTGTTACCTTTAGTTTTTTTAAAAGAGGAGGATGTAATAGAAGCCAATGGAGAAATAGAAAATGACATTAGGGTGAAATTGTTATACTAAGCGTCTTTCCATTTACACAATGTGTAAAAAAATAGAATTACCTAATAGATGACATATTAATTTATCAGTCAACATATTTGAGGTATGGGAACATATTGGCATAGTAAAAAACTTTGGAGTAAATGGTATTCTCCAAGTTTATATTAAGTTAAAAAAAATTAAAAGCCTGTGCGCAATTTTAGAAGGGGAATATTGAATATTCGAAATAATAAGAAATATTTTAAGTGATTTAAACAAGATTTTGAAAATGGAAAGTAAGTTTATAGATTATTATGCTAGTAATGGAAGGTGAAATCACAATTAAAACAATCCATATTATTAATGCAATACTTTTTTTTCATTTATTATTTATCATTTGAAACCGCTTTCTTGAAAACGTTGTTAAAGATAGGATAGGAGGAGTTTATGATGGAAGGTAAAGGGAGTTTGAATTTGCCAGCAGGAATTGAACAGTCTTGGGATGTGTTATTAGATTCAGAGGTGCTTAAGAGATGCATCATGGGGTGCAAAAAATTGGAATTAGTTGAAGAAAATAAATATGAAGCTGATATATCAATGGGTGTTGCATCAGTGAAAGGTGATTACTCTACAACAATTGAATTAGCGAATATTAATAAACCGATATCTTATCAAATGATCGTTAAAGGTGAGGGAGGACCTGGAAGCATAGAAGCCGTCGCAGATATTACTCTTGAATCAGTAGATGAAAACAACACTGTTCTCTCTTACAGCTTTGAAGCAGAAGTAGGAGGAAAAGTTGCGATGGTCGGTCAGCGAATGCTAGGAGGCGTATCTAAACTGGTTATTAAAGACTTCTTCAAAAAATTTGGGAAAGAATTAAAAAAGGCTGAAGTTACCAATTAAATAAGTAATGAACCATCAAGGGGAGAAAGGAGAGATTTTTTATGAATTTAGGTACATTATTGGATTTTGCGGTGGAACGCTATCCAAATCAAATTGCTCTCGTTCAAGGCCTGAAATCTTATACTTATGCCCAATTACAAAAGGAAGTAGAAAAAGTTGCTGCCTCTCTGCAGCGTTTAGGCATTCAAAAACAGGACCGTGTTGTTGTCATCTTAAAGAACAGACAGGAAAATGTTATGGTTTACTGGGCAATACAACAGATTGGTGCAATCTATACTCCAATAAACCACCGCTTATCCGCCAAAGAGGTCGAGTATTGTGTAAACGATTCTGATGCGAAGGCCATCATCTTTGAATCCACCAGTCAAAGTGCTGTGTCAGGTGCGAACTTTCTCGAAAGACCAATCTTGATTGGTGTTGAAAATGATAATGGTGTGGATATTTCTTATCCGGAACTAGTAGACAGAAGCCCAGGAAGCTATCAAAGGCCAATTCTAGATGAGAATGATATATCGATAATGCTATACACATCCGGTACAACAGGACGTCCAAAGGGAGTACCACGAACGCATAGGAATGAATATGCCTCGGCTATGGCACATATCGTCCAAAACCAGTACCAGTTGTGGGAAAGTACATTAGGAGTAATGCCGCTTTATCATACAATGGGTGTTCGTTCGTTGCTCTCTATGACTTTTTTAAATGGAAAGTTTGCTCTTTTATCAAACTTAGACTTTGATGCTGGTGAGGCGCTTGAGATTGTAGAAAGAGAAAAAATTTCATCCCTTTATTTAGTTCCGACGCTTTATCATGATATGTTATCATACCCGGATTTTGGCAGGTATAACCTTACCAAGCTTGAAAAAATCGGGTATGCTGGTGCCGCAATGACCACTACGTTAGTAAATCAATGTGTGGAGTTACTTAAACCAAAACTGTTTGTAAATCATTACGGCAGTACGGAGGTATATACGTTTACCATCTGCCCTGATGTACATGAAAAGCCAGGCAGTGCAGGTAAACCAGGGATTCATCAAAATATTCGCCTGGTAAAAGCAGATCCAGACGGTCATTCTACTCCTGATGATATTGTTGGGAGAGAAGAAGTCGGCGAAATTATTGCGAATCTGAAGTCCGTTGAAGCCTTTAAAGGGTATTGGAATCGCCCAGAGGCGACGGATAAAACTATTCGAGATGGCTGGTATTTTACAGGAGATATTGGCTTTATTGATAAAGACGGTGACTTATTCGTTGTTGGCCGGGTTGACGATATGATTATCTCTGGGGGAGAAAACATTCATCCATTAGAAGTCGAGGATTGTCTGACTCAACATCCAAAAGTTAGGGAAGCTACCGTAATTGGGGAGCTTGATGAGCGCTGGGGACAGATTGTTACCGCTTATATTGTTGCTAAAGACGAATCTGTTACAGAGCAAGAACTGGATGAATTTTGCAAGAATCTACCCAGTTTATCAAACTTCAAAAGGCCTCGTAAGTATACGTTTGTAAAAGAGATTCCAAAAAGTCCTGTAGGGAAAATTCTTCGCCGTAAATTGCGCGAGGGTGATATTGATGCACCGCACAATGAAAGTGAAGCTATCAGCCAATAAAAATTTTAAAATAGAAAAGGGGAAATAACAAATGACTATAACAGAACAAACGTATGACCATATTCGGGTAGAGAAAAATACAGAAAAACAAACGGCAACAATCGTGTTCGATCGTCCAGAGAAAATGAATTATATCAGTATGCTCGGCAGAGAACAGCTGACAGAGATTTTTGATGGTTTGAATCAAGATGATGAAGTGCGTGTCATTATCCTCAAAGGAGCAGGAGATGTATGCTTCAGTGCAGGAGGAAGCATCCCAGAATTTATGGCGACCCATCAAGAAAAGCTTTCCCATTTAGCCGAAAACGTGGCTGCTCCTGAACGCTCTCCAAAACCTGTCATCGCTCAGCTGCAGGGGTATACGTTCGGTGTAGGCCTAGAACTTGCGATGGCCTGTGATTTCAGGATTGCACGCGAAGATACCCTGCTTGCCCTTCCAGAAATGAACCTAGGAATGATTCCTGGGAGTGGAGGTACACAGAGAATTGCAAAGATTGTGGGCTTAACAAGAGCAAAGGACATGATCATGCGTGCCAGAAAAATTCCTGCAAATGAAGCGTATCAATGGGGTCTATTAACACAAGTAGTGTCCAAAGGGGACCTTCAACAAACAGTGGATTCGTTAGTTGAGGAGCTTGTTCAATTTTCTCCGCTTGCTCAGCGTGTTGCAAAAGAAGTGTTGAACGCTTCTGAAGAAAGTCCGCTGGGAGTCGGATTGAAAATGGAAGGGAAAGCCTACGGCCTCCTTCGCACAACAGAAGACTTTAAAGAAGGCGTAGATGCGTTCGTAGAAAAGAGAAAACCAGTTTTTACAGGGAAGTAATAAAATGAGAATCACCGGCAGCCTCTGCCGGTGATTCTCATTTTAGATCAAGAAAAGTCGCTTTAAATCATGTTTGATTCAGGGAAGTTAATAGAACGATATGGGAAGGATTGAAGGTATGCAGCTAAAAAAGAGTTCTGAAAACAAGAAAGGTTTATTAAGTCATTTAAATGTAAGAACGGTTAGTGCAGGAACGCTGGCAGCAATTTTTGGCTGTACTGGTCCGTCGCTAATTATAATAAACGGAGCATCAAATGGTGAATTAACTCAAACACAAATGATTTCTTGGTTATTTGCCATTTATTTTTTTGGTGGGATATTAGGAATACTCATCTCCTTAAGAAATAAGCAGCCGATTGCAGGCGCTTATTCAATTCCAGGTGCTGTACTTGTTGTAGGTTCACTGTCAAACTATTCTTTAAATGAAGCTGCTGGTGCTTATTTGGCAGCAGGCCTCATTGTCTTTATGTTAGGGATAGCAGGGGTTATTGGTAAAGTTATGCACTGGATTCCGGTTCCAATTGTTATGTCGATGGTCGTTGGAACAATGATTAGTTTTGGGACTGAGATGATTGCATCCCTCGAAAAAGCACCAATCATTGCAGGTTCATCCATCCTCGTGTATCTTCTCTCATTCCGTTATATAAAAAAATTTCCACCTATTTTAATATCATTTGCTGTTGCTATCATTTTATCGGTTTGGATGGGAGAATTCCAAGTGAAAGACGTGAGTTCCGTTTTTGTCGTTCCTCAACTAGTGACTCCATCCTTCAATATTGATGCGATTATTTCAATGGGCACCCCACTTGCACTTTTAGTAATTGGTGCTGAAAACGCCCAGGCTACAGGTGTGTTAAACACCCAAGGATATAAACCACCGGTTAATGAGATGACGATTTTAAGCGGAATTGGCGGGGTTATTACGTCTTTTTTTGGAGGTCATAATGCGAATATTGCGGGGTCAATGACTGCAATCTGCGCATCAAAAGAAGCTGGTCAAATGGAAGGGAGATATGCAGCAGTAGTTGTATGTGGTGTGTTATTTTCTACCTTTGGATTGTTTGCAGGTACAGTCATGCCTTTTGTAGCTGCAATGCCGAAAGTATTAATCAGTACTGTTGCAGGACTGGCTATGATGGGAGTGCTTTTAAGTTCATTACAAGAAGCGTTTTCTAAACCCCAATTCCAAGTTGGTTCATTTTTTGCCCTTATCATTGCGATGTCAGGAGTCCATTTTTATGATATAAGCTCTTCATTCTGGGCGATATTGGGTGGTGTTGCTGTTTCTCTAATTATTGAAAAGCCTGATTTTAAAACCATCATTGTTCAACAAAGTAAAAATAGTACAGATTCTAACGTTTCTCAAGGAGTTTGAAATAAATAATAAACATTCATCTCTAATAAAAGCCCTCTCGATTAAGAGAAGGGCTTTTTACATTAAACAATCACGGTTGGTTATCCTTTTTACTTCATTATTTTATTGGTACCGACTTGGAATCAAGTACTATTATGCAGTTCACAAGGTGTGACAGTAAAATGAATGCCACTCAGATCGGTATCGACGTTTCAGAGGAAGAGCAAAATTTTTTTTGTTTATTTGAAATTTGCCATCCAGTAAGGTTCGAGCCTTACCCTAGTCTTCAAGAAAGGAATTAGTGTGTTTCATTAGAATTTTTTCCAACTCTAAAAGCTAGTTATTTCTATGGAACTAGCTTTCTTATAATCTTTAATCGACAAGCGGAACTGCAGGGGTTCCAGTTGTAACGTCATTCGTTCCAGTTGGATGGTTAATGGGTAGGAAAGAGTGAATTTTAAACAGTTTATTAATGGCATGAAACTTGCAAATATAAAAGATGAATATTGAAAGTTGAAAGGGGGGAACTTTGAAAAGCATGCAGTTAACAAAAGTGGATTGATTACCCGCTTCAAAGTGCATGATCCAAAAAGTCGTTTTCAAATGTAGGAGGAAACAGAGTGAAAAAAATTGTTATAGGTATATCAGGGGCAAGTGGATCCATTTACGGTATTAGATGTCTTGAGACATTAAACAAACTTCAAATTGAAAGTCATGTAATTATTAGTTCCTCTGCTGAAAAAACCATCGAATATGAAACAGAATACTCGGTGGAACAAGTAAAATCACTGTGCAGTTTTGTATATGATTCAAATGATATAGGTGCAAGCATCTCAAGTGGTTCCTTTCATGTTGACGGGATGATCATTGCTCCATGTTCTATTAAAACTCTATCATCTATCGCAAACAGTTTTAATGATAATTTAATCACTAGAGCTGCTGATGTAACTTTGAAGGAACAAAGGAAGTTGGTTCTAATGGTCCGTGAAACACCATTGCATTTAGGGCATTTGCGGTTAATGCAATCAGCTGCAGAGAATGGTGCAGTAATCCTCCCTCCTGTTCCTAGTTTTTATCATAAGCCAACATCATTAGATGATATTGTTAATCAAAGTGTAGGTAAGGCGTTAGATCAGTTTGGTATTGATGCTCGACTGTTTGAAAGGTGGTCGGGACTCAATAAAGATGAAATAATAACCAATCTATAATCCTTATTTTTTGGGTATTAATATACTATTTTTCCCGTTTAACATGACTCAGAACATGATATGAAAAAATGGAGGTACTCTAATGTCTAATGTAGTCGCTCATTCTGAACAAGAAAATGTAATCGTTAACAGACGTCAGGTTGTCTCTGCAATGACAGCGTCACTATTAGGGTGGTCTTTTGATCTTTATGATCTTTTTCTTCTACTTTTTGTGGCTCCCACAATTAGTGTACTATTTTTCCCTACAACCAGCCCTACGCTTTCTTTAGCTGCTGTTTATGCTTCTTTTGGGGTAACGCTTTTGATGCGGCCTCTTGGGTCGGCAATATTTGGATCTTATGCAGATAAAAACGGGCGAAAGAAAGCAATGATTGTTTCTGTGGTAGGGGTTGGTGTTAGTACAGCTGCCTTTGGTCTTTTGCCTACTGTCCCACAAATTGGTGTGACGGCTGCAATCCTTTTTTTAATTCTACGATTAGTTCAAGGGGTCTTTGTCGGCGGTGTCGTGGCATCTACACATACAATTGGAACAGAATCTGCGTCGCCTAAATGGCGCGGATTGATGTCTGGTCTTATAGGTGGGGGAGGAGCCGGGTTAGGAGCATTATTCGCTTCACTAACGTTTACCATCGTTTCTGCTTTTTTTCCTGGTGAAGCGTTTAATGATTGGGGTTGGCGAGTCATGTTCTTTACAGGGATTTTAGGTGCAGTAGCTGGTCTACTTGTATTTAGAACACTTAACGAGTCTCCGCTTTGGGCACAATTACGTAAAGAAAATGAAGAAAAAGGGCAAGAGGATGTAATACCGCAGTCTCCTATTAAGACCCTATTTACAAAATATTTCCGAGTTATAGCTGTGAATCTAATGATTGTTATTGGTGGTGGTTCAGGTTATTACCTTACAGCTGGTTTTATTCCCACATTTCTAAAAGTAGTTAACAATGTATCTTCAGAAGTTTTATCAGGTGTTCTCATTGTCTCAAGTATTGTCACGATAATTTCGGCTTTACTGTTCGGACAACTTAGTGAAATTATTGGAAGAAAAAAGACCTTTTTAGTTATTGGATGTTTAAATATCGTCGGACTTCCATATTTTTATCTAGCATTAGCCGATTCTGTTACAACGACTTCGATTTATTTGAATACGATGGGTCTGGTGTTTTTAGGAAATGCTGCTTATGCACCTGTGTTAATTTTTCTTAATGAACGCTTTCCTACATCAATACGGTCTACGGGTACAGGACTGTCATGGAATATGGGATTTGCAATTGGCGGTATGATGCCAACTTTCGTAACATTAGCAAGCGGTTCGATTGAAAATATACCGTACACACTTATGTATTTTGTGATTGTAATTTTTCTTGTCTACATTATTGGAAGCCTCATCGTTCCAGAAACAAAAGGCAATCTCAAATAGAAACGGGGGGGGGTAAATAGTGATTACAAAATTAGAGATTACTAGAAATTATATTAATGGCGATTGGCAAGAAGCCAAAACTGGGGAAACGATGACATCCGTAAATCCTGCTACAGGTGAGATCGTTGGAGAGTCACAGAAATCGGGATTAGAAGATATTAAATTGGCAATTAAATTGGCGAAGGCAGCATTTCATACATCCGACTGGCGTTCAAATTCTTCGCGACGTTCTGATGCTTTAATGCAATGGGCTTATAAATTGAAGGAAAATAGAGAAGAAATTGCTAGAATTTTAACCACAGAGAACGGAAAGCCGATAAAGGAGTCTCGTATAGAATTGGACGCCTGTATTGATATGTTAAAATATTTTGCAGGTATGGCTCGAAGTATATTCGGTAGGTCGATAAATCTTTCCTCCACGTCATATGGCATCATTGACAAAGAGCCGATTGGAGTAGTAGGGATTATTTCACCTTGGAACTGGCCGGCTATGCTAATGATTCGAGAGGTTGCTCCAGCCCTTGCTGCAGGAAACGCAGTGGTTTTAAAACCGGCAAGTCGGACACCACTTATCAGCACTGCCATTGTCAAATTAATCGAGGAAAATAGCGACTTTCCACCAGGAATTGTGAATATCGTGTCTGGTCCGGGAAAGGTTATTGGAGATGAAATGACTACAAATCCCGATGTTAATGCCATCAGCTTTACAGGTGACACGACTACTGGCAAAAACTTAATGAAAAAAGCAGCAGAAAAGGTGAAGAAACTTGCTCTTGAACTGGGGGGGAAATCTCCTAATATAATATTTCCTGATGCAAACCTAAACAAAGCAATTCAAGCCGTTGCAAAATCAGCCTTTATTACTGCCGGCCAAATGTGTTTTGCTGGATCAAGAGTGATTGTTCATGAGTCGATTCATGAAGAAGTGGTGGAAGGATTGCGTAAACAGGCTGAAAAATTGAAAGTTGGTAACGGGTTAAATGAAACAACCGATATGGGACCTGTCATCTCGGAAGAACAGCTTAATAAAATTTTGGAATATTGCGAGATTGGAAGACAAGATGCAAAACTTATTACGGGTGGTAATAGGTTGACCGGTGGAGATTACGATAAAGGGTATTATATTGAGCCAACCATTTTTGATCAGGTGCCAGTTGAATCAAGAATAGCACAAGAAGAGATTTTTGGGCCCGTGCTGGCCATACAAGTTTTTAGGGACGAGAAAGAAGCGATCTCACTTGCTAATGGAACAATTTTCGGTTTAGCTGCTGGCGTTTGGACAAAGGATGTCAACAGAGCTGTGAGAATTGCGAAAAAGGTGGAGGCCGGAACGGTTTGGATTAATACCTATAACAAAAATTACCCACAAGCAGAATTTGGGGGTTATAAAGAGAGCGGAATTGGGCGTACAAGGGGAATTGAAGGATTAATGGAATATACCGAAACAAAACATATTAATATTGAAATAGAAGAATAGGGGGGAATCTATCTATTATGTATCAATCATTTGAGTTTCATCTTCCCACAAAGATTTATTTTGGATATAACAAAATCAACGAACTTAACAATATACCTTTTAAAGTAAAACGTGCCTTTATCGTTACTGATAACGGTGTCTTAAAATCAGGGTTAATCGAAAATGTAACAAAAATCTTAGAGGACAATCACATTTCTTATGTGATTTATGATGAGGTGGAACCGGATCCGAGCGTTGAAACCGTTGACAAAGCAGCTCACGGATTTCAACAGGAAGAATGCGATGCTTTAATCGCCATTGGCGGGGGCAGTCCGATCGATACAGCCAAAGGTGTTCGTGTAATAGCTGGAAATGGAGGGAGTATTCGTGATTATGCTGGAGTAAATCTCATCAAGCAATCATCCAATATTCCTCTCATTGCAATACCTACGACATCCGGCACCGGAAGTGAAGTGACCATGTTTGCTGTTTTTTCGGATTGGGAGGAGAATCGAAAAGTTACGGTAACGAGCCCATTCATCGCACCGGATATAAGTATAGTGGACCCTAAAATGACGATGACTGCACCAACGAAAATTACAGCAGCCTCAGGATTTGATGCCTTTGCACATGGGGCAGAGTCATTTGTGTCACGGATATCCCAGCCTGCCAGTGACACACTTGCATTATCAGCCATGCGAACTGTTAGCAAATACCTTCGTCGGGCCGTATTTAATGGAAATGATGTAGAGGCAAGGATCAAAATGGCAGAAGCTAGTCTTTTGGCCGGTATAGCATTCAATCAATCCTTCCTCGGATTGACACATGCCATTGGAAGTGCGTTAAGCGGATATGCCCATGTTAGTCACGGAGTAGCAATAGGTCTGCTTTTACCTGAGGTTATCCGCCGTAATTCGATATCCCTGGTCGATAAGCATGTTGAAATGGCGAGCGTTTTTCGAGTAACTGATCCATCGTTACCTGGTTGGAAGATTACAGACCAATTAATAGAAGATGTGACTAAATTACGAAACGATATCGGGCTTCCACAGAAATTGCAGCAGGTGGGGGTTAAAGAAGAGCAGCTTAAGGGGATCGCACACGACTCCGTGAAAAGTGGAATGTGGAAATTTAATCCTTGGCTAGCAACAGAAGAAGAGATTTTGGATCTACTGAAAAAACTGTTTTAAAGTTTGATTTTTTTATTAAAGACTATTAATTCTATTATAAAATTGGAGGTAATTGTAATGACAGAAAATATCGATAAAACTGAAGAGCTAATCCCTAGTATTGATAAGACGACGGATGAAGTGGCATGGGACTTATATCGAAAAGCGATTCGTTTTGGGACTTGGGATCCTGCTGCTATCGATCTTAGCCAGGATAAAAGGGATTTTGAAGCGCTTGATGAAGACCTTAAAGGATATCTTATTCATTTTTGTACAGGATTTCTCGATGCTGAAGAAAATGTTGCCTTAAAGTTTTGTCCCTGGATCATGTTAGGTACCTCTACAGAACAACAGGCATTCCTTAGTACTCAATTGCTCGAGGAATTTAAACATACTGAGTTTTTTATGCGCTATTTTAAAGAAGTAATTGGTCGTAAGCGTATTCCTTCAGTGAAAAATATGGTTCAGCAGAAACTTGATAATCGTGTAAAAGTAATGCTGAATGCTCTTGAACAAGGAGAAGAGGAACGTGAGGCTGCACTTGTAGAAGGGTTAACCCATTACCAAGGAATAATAGAAGGTGTTCAAGCGATGACTGGATATGATGTGTTTCGAGGTGTATACGGAAGTAAGGGCCTATTGCCTGGTTTGAGTGAAGGATTTGCCCGAATCAAGGAAGACGAAGGACGGCATGTAGGCTTTGGACTTCGTATGCTAAAGCTGTTTGCCCGTAAACCAGAACATGCCAAGAGAATTCGTGCGTTATACGAAGAATACCTTCCTCTTATCTTGGTTCGATATGATCAACCTGTCATTGTAGATGGTAGGGAATACCCAACTCCACCTGAAGTTCGAGGCCGTGAAAGAGTGTCTAAAATGTTAGAACGCAGACTTAAAGACATATTAGGTTCATCAGTTACCGTTTAATGAGGATTCTTTTATTATGAAAGCATAGCCATTGCGTACCTGGCTTGGGCATCTTCAAACATGAATAAATGAAAATTCATAAATTCATTTCTAGATTAAAATGGGGGAGTTACTGTGCCTAATGGTAATATAATAATTTTAGGAATTGTCGTCTTTTATATTTTGCTTACTGCTTTCTTTGGTTTATATACAAAAAAATTCTCAAAAAGTTCCGATAAGTACATGACAGGCGGAAAGGCGTTTGGGCCTTTTATTATTGGAGTTTTAATGATGTCAGAGTTTATTGGTACCGGATCAACGATCGGAACAGCCCAAACTGCTTACAGCACAGGTATTTCGGCAGCATGGAATTTGATTACACTTGCATTGGCATTTGCGTTATTTGCTTACACTATGGCAAAAAAGTTTCATGAACGGGGAGAGTATACAATCTCGGGAGCCATTGCTAAAACGTATGGGAATGGTGCACGAGTTATAACCTCGCTAATTATGATCTATGCCCTGGCAGTAGTTAATGTTTCAATGTACGCTGGCGGAGCGGCTACATTATCAGCAATTCTTAATGTCCCACATACAATGGCAGCAATAATTGTTGGGGTGATAACCGTAGTATATGTCTCATTAGGTGGAATGTTTGCAGTTGCATATACCAATTTAATTCACGCCTTTATCAAGTACTTGGGTTTGATACTTGCGCTTGCATTTGGTTTGGCGGCAGCGGGGGGACTTTCCGGGTTATCCTTGAATCTAGAGTCTGAGATGTTTGACTGGACGGGAATCGGCTTGTCAACAATCATTGCTTGGACAATAGCTAATATCGGTTCCATTTTTTCAACTCAATATATTATCCAGGCGATATCTTCAACACAAGATGATGCTAAGGCCAAGAAAGCGAGCATCTATGCCGGTTTCCTTGTAATTCCCGTTGGTATCATTGCATCTTTGATTGGGATGACTGCCTCAATTGTTTTTCCGAACATCGCGCCAGCAGAAGCTTTCCCTATGATGACAACGTTAATGAATCCGTTTCTGGCGGGACTAGTTGTAGCTGGATTAATTGCCGCTGTCTTTGGTACAGTTGCAGCTTCAACTATTGGGTCGGCTGCCCTTCTATTGAAAGATTTCTACAATCCCATTTTTAATAAAGATGCTTCTGACACGAAATCGTTGCGGTTTGCCCGAATTGCAACAATTGTTATGGGACTGATTCCGATTCCATTTGCGATTTTTGCACCAGAAATATTAAGCACTGTCTTTTTTGCTAGAGCTTTAAGAACCACCTTAGCCGTTATTGTCGTTTTGATGTTCTATTTCCCGCGTTTTAGTAGTGGACGAGGAGCAGTATTGGGAATGGTCTTTGCCGTGATTACGACAACTGTCTGGTATCTTGGCGGTGATCCATTAGGGATAGATAATATCTATGTCGCTGCAGTTACTCCATTAATTGTCATGTTGTTTGATCATTTCATCAATAAGAATAATAGAGTTTCGTATAACGAACCTAAGGTCAAGACGGAAATCATATAGGGATGAACGCTATAATTGAAGCTAAAATGAAGTAAATAATAATAACTATTAAAAAAATCAGGAGGATTCAATTTATGAGATCAAAGACGTTTCGGACATGGCTTACACACCTGCAAACAACGGGTCGTTTAGCGACAATTGATAAAAATGTCAGTTTAGAATATGAGGTTGCTGCTATTGCGAAAAAATTAGATGGAAAAAAGGCTACCTATTTTACTAGCGTAGAAGATTATGAGATTCCTGTCGTATCAGGAATTTGTTCAACACGTGAGGATTTTGCAGAAGCTTTGGAAACGGATCAATACAATGTTATAACAAAATTCACAGAGGCGGTATCCGCTCCAGAAGCATGTCTGCTAGTTAATGAAAATGAAGCCCCTGTTAAAGAAAATATTATTCTAGAAAATATCGATTTGATGAAGATGTTTCCAATTCCGGTTCACCATGAGAAAGATTCGGGTAATTACATCACCGCTGGATTGTTTATTGTTAGGGATCCAGTTACTCGGAAGCAGAACGTTTCAATTCATCGTCTCCAAATTTCTGGGAAAAATAAGATAGGAGCCTTAATTTTGCCTCGCCATACTTTTCATTTGTATAAGCAGGCTGAAGAGGCGGGGAGACCACTGGAATGTGCAATCGCCATTGGCGTCGATCCGGTGACCTTACTGGCGTCTCAAGCTAGCACTCCGTTCGGAGTAGATGAACTTGAAATTTCAAGTGCTCTCCGTGGAGAACCATTAGAAGTGGTTCGTTGTAAGACGGTTGATATTGATGTCCCGGCTTATGCGGAAATTGTATTAGAAGGAAAAATTCTTCCACATGTTCGTGAGCCGGAAGGTCCTTTTGGGGAATTTCCGAAGTATTATGGACCGCGCAGTGACAAGGAGGTCATTGAGATTACTGCAGTAACTCACCGAAACAATCCGATTTTTTATACGATTGTTCCTGCGGGATACGAACATCTTTTGCTTGGTGGGATTCCACGTGAGGCAAGTCTATTCCAAAGCATTCGCCAGACCGTCCCGTCAGTAACAGCGGTGCATATGAGCCCTGGTGGCACATGTCGCTATCATGCGATTGTTTCAATAAAAAAACGGAATGAAGGCGAAGCGAAAAATGCAATTTTAGCTGCTCTTGCTAATAGTTTTGATATTAAACATGTCGTTGTAACTGATGAAGAGGTTGATATTTTTAATATGGAAGAAGTGGAATGGGCAATCGCAACTCGCTTTCAAGCAGACAGAGACTTAGTGGTAGTTCATGAAGCACAAAGTTCGAAGCTTGACCCGTCAACACGCGATGGAGTGGGCTCGAAGATGGGATTTGACTGTACAATCCCCTTAGACAGTGAAGAAATGCAATACTTGCGAGTTCAAATTCCCGGCTACAATGAATGTAATCTAGATGATTACATAAATCCTGATAAATTGATTCAATCAGTTCATCTTGAAGGAGATATAGACTTCTAAAAAATATGAAAAAATTGTGGCTGACTCAAAAGGCTTAGTGTTTGACCTTTTGGTGTCAGCCTTTTCAACATGGGTAATCAAAAAAACACTTCGCTCATTTCCTACAAGTTATCATTCATATTCTCCTCTATTCAATGTGATTGTAAGCAAACCTGTACAAAAAGTATTAGTCAAACTTTTGAATTCATGTTGAACAGTATGCCTTTGATTCACTTGGTAAAAAAGACCTGCAAAGTCTCTTGAAAAATAAACGGCTTCATGCTTTATTTTTTTCCTTTAAAACCACTATCAAAACAACTAAACTACCTTTTCCAGATGGAATTATAAGGAACAGGAAGCCTAGGTTTTTTTATAAATGGAACTTGGCTTGTTTTTTGCAGTTTTAATAGATTCAATATAGGTACATTGTTTGTACTAAGGAAAATATTGATATGAGGAAAGTGAAATATTGAATACCAAAAGTAAGTTATCGATTATTATGTCTATTAAAAAATTTAAAGATGCATTCTTAATTTTAAAATCATTTTTTGAAACACTACTCTTCTATCATATGTTATTTTAGTAAAGTAATATAAAGCGAGGGGGTATTCATCATGGAAGGTATAGGGAGTTTAAAATTGTCAGCAGAAATTGAACAGTCTAGGGAGTAGATTCAGAGGTGTTTAAAATATGCATCATGGGGTGCAAAAAAATAGAGCTTGTTAAAGAAAATAGAAAATATGTATTAAGCTGATATTTCTATAGTTGTGTAGCAGTGAAGGGTGACTACTCGATTGTAAATCTATATCTTATCGAATAATCGTAAAGGGTGTGGGGGGCCTTGGAATCAACTGACTCAAGGATAATACCCGCAACAGCCTCCATGCTAAAAAACCACAACTGGCCTTTCTTAGAATTAAAAAAACGAGTAAAAAGTGATTTAGATAAGATAAGCACAACTCAAGGGGAAAAGGAGAGATGTAAAATGAATTTAGGTACATTATTCGATTTTGCAGTTGAGCGCTACCCAAACCATGTCGCTTTAGTTCAAGACCAAAAACGCTATACTTATGTCCAATTACAACAGGAAATAGAAAAAATTGCAGCCTCTTTGCAGCGTCTAGGCATTCAGAAGCAGGATCGTGTTGTAGTCATCTTAAAGAACCGAGTTGAAAATGTAATCATTTATTGGGCATTACAAAAACTTGGTGCGATCTATACTCCGCTTAATGACCGATTATCCACTAAAGAGGTCGAGTATTGTGTAAACGATGCTGAAGCGAAAGCTGTCGTCTATGAATCAGCCAGTCAAAATGCCGTATTAGGATCGAACTTTTCTGAAAGGCCAATTTTGATAGGTGATGAGAATTATATTGGTGTAGATATTTCTTATCCTGAACTAGTAGACCGAAGCCCAGGTAGCTATCAAAAGCCTACTTTAGATGAAAATGATATTTCGATCATGTTATACACGTCAGGAACAACAGGACGTCCAAAGGGAGTACCACGTACCCATAGGAATGAATATGCCTCAGCGATGGCACATATCGTCCAAAACCAGTACAAGTTGTGGGAAAGTACACTAGGAGTAATGCCGCTTTATTATACAATGGGCGTTCGTTCACTGCTTACCATGGCGTTATTAAATGGAAAAATTGCTATTTTGCCGGACTTTGATTCTGGAGATGCTCTTGAGATTATTTACAGAGAAAGAATCTCTTCCCTTTATTTAATCCCTACGCTTTATCATGATATGCTAACACATCCAGACTTCAATAAATATGACCTATCCAAGCTTGAAAAAGTTGGATATGCAGGTGCTGCAATGACCACTACATTAGTAAATCAATGTGTGAAGTTACTTAAACCAAAGGTATTTGTAAATCATTACGGCAGTACAGAAGTATATACGTTTTCTATTTGTCCTAATGTATCTGAAAAGCCAGGCAGTGTAGGTAAACCAGGTATTCACCAAAATCTTCGTATTGTAAAAGCAGATCCCGACGGTCGTTCTACTCCCGAAGATATAGTTGGGAAAAAAGAAATTGGTGAAATAATTTCAAATTTAGATTCCATTGAAGCATTTAAGGGGTATTGGAATCGCCCTGATGCTACTGTTAAAGCGATGCGCAATGGTTGGTATTTTACAGGAGATATTGGTTTTCTTGATGAAGACGGCGATTTATTCGTTGTTGGTCGGCTTGACGATATGATTATCTCTGAGGGAGAAAATATTCATCCATTAGAAATTGAAGATTGTCTGTCACAACATCCAAACGTTTTGGAAGCTATTGTTATTGGAGAGCAGGATGATCGATTGGGACAAATCGTATCCGCCTATATTGTCTCTAAAAACGAAACGGTTACAGCACAAGAGTTAGATGAGTTTTGTAAAAGGTATCCTAACATGTCGAACTATAAAAGACCAAGAAAGTATACATTTGTTAAGGAAATGCCAAAAAGCCCCGTTGGAAAAATCCTACGCCGAAAATTACGTGAGGGTGATTTTGAGGCACTACAAAATCAAAGCGATTCTGTAGGCTGATATAAAATAAATCTCTCCGCTGAGAGTGTTGAAAAAGATGTATTTTCTAACTCTAGTGAAGTGGTTAAATTTTTATAACTCTCATCTTAAAAAATTAAAACTAATTATTTCTGAATATTTTTATAATAGATTTACATAGAAGTAAAGAGGTGTCCTATGGCAGAGCTGCTAATTGTTGATACAGACCTAAGCTGTATAAGCAATATTCGTCATATTGTTGAAAATAGCGACTATAACTTTCTTCGTATTTATGAAGCTAATAACGCACAACGGGCTATGATGATGCTTAAACAATCCCGTCCAAGTGCGCTTATAATGGATGTTTCACTTCCGAACATGGATGGCATAGATTTTGGAAAAAACGTACTACTTATCTATCCAGACTTACCCATCATTGCAATTACAGGGTTAAAAATGTTTGAAATCGTCCAATCAGCCATTAATGCGGGTTTTTCAGCTTATTTATTGAAACCGCTTACTAAAAACCAGCTTTTGAACATATTCGATCGTGTTTTAAGACCAATAATTAAAATGGAAATAAGTCAGACGGTTAAAAATGAAGGTGAATTCGAATTAGATTTAAGAAAACCGATTCAAAGTGCCGTACAATACATTCAGTTACATTACAATGAATGTCTTACTCTTAAAAATATTGCTGATAAGGTTTATTTAAGCCCATCCTACTTTAGTAAATCTTTTAAGGAAGAAATAGGGATGACATTTGTAGAATACTTATCTTGGATTCGTGTTCAGAAGGCAAAAAATATGTTAAGAATGATTTCACTACCAATTGATGTTATTGCTAATAACACCGGTTTTGCAAATTCCAGTTACTTTGCAACAACATTCAAGAAAATAGAAGGAAAAACTCCAACTCAGTATCGAGAGCATTTTTGCTGGGAAAGAAAAAAAGATATCAATTGAAAAAAATATTTTTTCACTTTGGGAGGGGTGGTTATGATTACCATAATAAATGAGATGGACAGGTGTGTCAGAGAAAAGAAAAGAGGAATTCTGGCCACTGTCATACGTGTCGAAGGTTCAACCTACCAGAAAGAAGGGGCAAAATGTTTTTTTGCTGAAGATGGAGAGTTAATAGGCTTGTTAAGTGGAGGATGTGTGGAAGGTGATGTCCTTGAGCATGGAAAAGAAGTTTTACAGACAGAAAAACCCAAAAAAATCCATTACAATTTCAGAGGCGAAGAAGACCAAATTTGGGGCTTGGGTGTAGGGTGTAATGGAGCCATTGAGATTTTTATAGAGCTATTTGATCCTGTTGGTCAACATGAAAGAAGCAAGTTAATGAGAGAGGCTTTTACAACAAGTCAGCCCATTATCATAGCAACCATAACTCGTGATGAAGAAGAATCTAAGATCGGTGAGAGATGGGTTCACTCCAATTTACAAATTGGGGAACCAATGGATCTCAAGATGAGAGATAACAGTGAAGTCTTCTATGACCATATTACGCCGGTTCCTACCCTTTACATATTTGGTGCAGGACCAGACGCTGTTCCATTGGTGAAGACGGTTAAAAATTTAGGCTGGACTGTAAATGTATTAGATCACCGACCGGGCTTTGTTAATAAAAGAAATTTTCCCTTAGCCGATGAATTAATATGCTATGAACGAGACCACCCCACTTCCGTTCCATTAAGTGAACATAGTTATGCTATTGTGATGAGCCACAATTTTACTCAAGACCAATTGGTTCTAAAATCGTTGTTACATTCATCGGTAGCCTATATCGGAGTGTTAGGACCAACAACTAGAACAAACCAGTTGCTCCAACCGATAATGAACGGTTTCACTATTGATGAAATACAGTTAAACCGTATTTATAGTCCTATAGGCCTTGATATTGGTGCAAAAACTCCTGAGGAAATTGCTATCAGTATTGCTGCAGAATTGGTTAATGTTCATCGTGGTGGTAATTCGATGCATTTAAAACAAACGAAGGGTAAGGAACTTTTGTATACCTCTAGAGATCAGAGGGGAGTGATTGCTTATCAATGATAAGAATCATGAAGTCTGGGGGATCATTTTAGCTTCGGGCTTATCAACCAGAATGGGTACTCCAAAAATGCTTTTGCCCTATCAACAAAAGACACTAGTTCTTCATGTCATCGAAACGTGTTTACACTCAGTACTTGATGGGATGGTTGTTGTGATAAATCCAAAAGTGAATGGGTTGGTAGAGGCGGTATCTGTTCCTGGTATAAAACAAGTGGTAGAGAATCATGATTCACATTTAGGTATGTCTACTTCGATTAAAGTCGGACTGGAAGCTTTACCCCAACAAGTAGAGGCCATGGTTATTCTTTTAGGCGATCAGCCTGAAATGGATGAAGGCTCAATAAACAGAATTGTTGAAACCTACCAAGTAAAGAATAGGCCATCCATCGTTCAGTCGGTTTTTTTAAACAACGAGAAGGGGCATCCTGTTTTATTCAAACGAGATATGTTTCATCATCTTTTACAGGTAGAAGGAGATAGTGGTGGAAAGTCCGTCATTCAAAAGTTTAGCAGGGAAGTTGTATATGCACCAATGAATCAGCACATTATTCCGGATGTTGACACAATAGACGATTATCAAAGATTGATTAAAAAGAGGGGGGTTGTACATGACAAAGGTAATAGGTAAGTCTGCTACGAGGGTGGAGGACAAACGGCTACTAACCGGTCAAGGAACTTATATTGATGATCTGGGTAACACAACAAATACAGGCTATGCGGCAATTTTACGTAGTCCACATCCTCATGCTTATATAATATCCATAGACGCAACCGAAGCGGTAAAAATGCAGGGAGTAAAGGGAGTAGTAACCGGTCAAGACATAAAAGACCATGTAAAACCATTTAGTGTTGGGGTTACGGCACCAGTTAAGTATTTTCCTCTTGCCATCGAAAAGGTGAGGTATGTTGGAGAACCTGTTGCCATTGTAGTTGCCAAGGATCGTTATACTGCCGAAGACGCAATGGAAAAGATTAAAGTTTCTTATAAACAGTTACCAGCCATTGTAGATATTGAGAAAACGGTACAAGAGGATGCACCGATCTTACATGAAAATGTTGGGTCGAATATCGCCAATCATCGTCAATTCCATTATGGAGATGTAGACAAAGCCTTTAAAGAAGCAGATCATATCGTCAAGCATAAATACAAGTTTCCGAAATATACGGCTACCCCTGTTGAAACATATGGTGTGGTTGCAAATTATGATTCTGCTCATAATCAGTATAATGTTCATGCTAATTTTCATGGACCCTTTATTATTCAGGCAATCATGGCTCAATCCTTACAAGTCCCCAGCAATAAATTAAGACTGATCATTCCAAAGGATATTGGGGGAAGTTATGGAATAAAGGCAGGGCTTTTCCCATATATCGTTCTTTGTTCCATCACAAGTAAACTTCTCGGCTGTCCAGTTAAATGGATAGAAGATCGACAGGAACATCTTTCATCAAGTGCGAGCGGAACAGATCGCGTGACCTACATTGAAGCCGCCGTCAAAAATGATGGCAAGGTCACCGGTTTAAGAATGAAATTGATGGATAATGTTGGTGCTTATATTCGCGCACCAGAACCAGCCTGCTTATACCGTAACCATGCCAACTCAACCGGGGCATACGATATACCAAATTTAAATATTGAAGCGTTTGCAGTCATGACAAACAAGTCACCTACCGGGTTAATCCGTGGTTACGGGGGACAGGAGCATTACTTTGCCCTCGAAAGAATTATGCAGCTTATTGCAAAAGAACTTTCTTTGGACCACTCTGAAGTGATTAGAAAAAACCTGATTAAAAAACAACAATTTCCATTCACAACAGCTTCGGGTGGAATTTACGACAGTGGGGATTATGAGAATTCATTTGAACTCGCCCTTTTAACGGGGAAATATGAGAACTTTAGAAAAAAACAAGCAGAAGCGCGTAAAAACGGAAAAATTTTAGGCGTCGGCCTTGCATGTATCGTCGAACCATCCGGATCAAATATGGGATATATCACGGTTGCCTTAACACCAGAAGAAAGAGCGAAATCCTTACCGAAATCAGGGGCATCAGAAGCGGCTACTGTTTCAATGGATCCCTTAGGAAGTGTAAACGTGAGAATTAGCACTGCACCAACAGGTCAAGGACACGAAACTGTGGCAGCCCAAATTGTATCTGAAGTTTTAGGGATACCAAGGGAACAAATAAATATAATCGCTGAACTTGATACAGCGACTAGTCCTTGGTCCATCGCTTCAGGAAGCTATTCAAGTCGGTTTGCCTCGTTAGGTTCAAGCGCTATTTATTATGCAGCCCAAAAGGTAAGGAAAAAACTTTTTAACATTACTGCCTCTCAACTTGGTGTAGACGTCTCTGAGCTCGAGCTGGGAGAGGGTTTCATTTACGTAAGGGATAATCCTACTAAAAAGTTTCCTATCAAGCGCCTTGCAGGTCTAGCACATTGGAATCCGCTTGCATTACCTGAAGGAATGGAACCAGGAATCTATGAAACTCATTATTATACACCTCAGGCTGCAGAACCACCGGATGATAACGACCTGATCAATTCCTCTGTCACATACGGATTTGTTGCGGATATGGTGACCGTGGAAATTGATCAGGATACAGCAGAAGTGAAAATAATAGATTATTTCACCGTTCATGATGCTGGAAAGCTTTTAAATCCGTTGATTGCTGATGGACAAATCATGGGTGGTCTGGCTCATGGTGTTGGTGGCGCTTTATACGAGGAATTAGCTTATGACAAGAATGGACAGTTCTTAACGGGGTCATTTATGGATTATTTATGCCCAACTGCTCCAGAAATCCCTAATGTAACGATTAAACATACGGAGTCTCCATCCCCTCTTACTCCATTAGGAGCCAAAGGCTTGGGTGAAGGGAATACCATGAGTGCACCGGTGGCGATTGCCAATGCCGTAAGTGATGCCTTAGCCCATTTAGATATTATGATCGATGAACTACCATTAAGCCCTAATCGCATTTGGAAGTTACTCAATGAGGCAAAGGAAAAAGTGACAGCTCCTTAAACAAATTTTCTGAATCTCATAAAAATAGGATTGCCGAAGGGGAGGGGAAATATGAAACCACCAAAGTTTGAATACTATAAACCTACCACACTAAATGAAGCATTGAATCTTTTAGAAGAAGCCGGTGAAGATGGAAAGATCATTGCCGGTGGGCAAAGCTTAGTTCCCATTATGAATATGCGCCTTGCATCACCCAAGTGCTTAATTGATATAAATGGTTTATCAGAACTAGATTATATTAAAAATGATGAAAATCAAAATCTACTTCAAATAGGAACTTTAACAAGACAAAGTAAAGTAGAAGAATCTGAAATGGTAGCCAATACCTGCGGTCTATTAACCGAAGCAATTACCCAAATTGGACACGTGCAAACAAGGAATAGGGGAACTATAGGCGGAAGCATTGTTCATGCCGATCCAAGTGCCGAGCTCCCGCTTGCCTTGCTAACACTGAACGGTTCAGTGCAAATTGCATCAAAGGATGAGGTTCGAAACGTTGGTGCAGAAGATTTCTTTGTTACTTATTTGACGACAGATATTATGCCTACAGAAATCTTAACGGAGATTAATATTCCAATCATTGGAGGTAGACGAGGGTATTCGTTTCAGGAAATTGCCAGGAGGCATGGGGACTTCGCGTTAGTTGCTGCTTCTTGCTATATGACAGTTGATGATCATGACAAGATTTCATCCATAAGATTAGCCCTTGGCGGAGTTGAGGCTATTCCTTTGTTAATAGAGGATGCAGAAGACTTCATGATAGGGGAAACACTGTCCGATTCTTTGCTAGGAAAAATAGTGGAAAGTGTAGAATTAGCAGTTGAGCCCGAATCAGATCTTCATGCTTCAGCAGAGTATCGAACACATCTTGCTAAAGTTTTAACGAAGCGTACGTTAACACAAGCCTATGAAAGGGCAAGGAGGTAGAGAAATGGGCCGTCATCAAGTGGAAGTAACTATTAATGGCAAAGTCTATCAAGAAGAAGTGGAATCACGAATGCTGTTAAGTGATTTTATCCGAGATGTATGCGGACTGACTGGAACACATGTTGGATGTGAACACGGTGTTTGTGGTGCTTGTACCGTACACGTAAATGGCACAGCTGTGAGAAGTTGTCTCATGTTTGCTGTACAAATAGATGGGGACGAAATTAAAACCGTTGAAGGGTTAGCAAATAATGGTGAGTTGACAGATCTACAGAAAAACTTTGTCGAATGCCACGGTCTTCAATGTGGATTTTGTACACCAGGTATCTTAATGTCTACAACAGATTATCTTGAAAAAAAGCCAGATCCCTCTACCAAGGAAATCAAAGAAATGCTTTCTGGCCATTTATGCCGCTGCACGGGGTATGACGGTATCATTAATGCCATCGAGAAAACCATTGTAAATAAAAAAACAGCGATCTCATCTTAAATAGAAAAGGGGAAATAACAAATGACTATAACAGAGCAAACGTATGACCATATTCGGGTAGAGAAAAATGCAGAAAAACAAACGGCAACAATCGTGTTCGATCGTCCAGAGAAAATGAATTATATCAGTATGCTCGGCAGAGAACAGCTGACAGAGATTTTTGATGGTTTGAATCAAGATGATGAAGTGCGTGTCATTATCCTCAAAGGAGCAGGAGATGTATGCTTCAGTGCAGGAGGAAGCATCCCAGAATTTATGGCGACCCATCAAGAAAAGCTTTCCCATTTAGCCGAAAACGTGGCTGCTCCTGAACGCTCTCCAAAACCTGTCATCGCTCAGCTGCAGGGGTATACGTTCGGTGTAGGCCTAGAACTTGCGATGGCCTGTGATTTCAGGATTGCACGGGAAGATACCCTGCTTGCCCTTCCGGAAATGAACCTAGGAATGATTCCTGGGAGCGGAGGTACACAGAGAATTGCAAAGATTGTGGGCTTAACAAGAGCAAAGGACATGATCATGCGTGCCAGAAAAATTCCTGCAAATGAAGCGTATCAATGGGGTCTATTAACACAAGTTGTGTCCAAAGGGGACCTTCAACAAACAGTGGATTCGTTAGTTGAGGAGCTTGTTCAATTTTCTCCGCTTGCTCAGCGTGTTGCAAAAGAAGTGTTGAACGCTTCTGAAGAAAGTCCGCTGGGAGTCGGATTGAAAATGGAAGGGAAAGCCTACGGCCTCCTTCGCACAACAGAAGACTTTAAAGAAGGCGTAGATGCGTTCGTCGAAAAGAGAAAACCTATTTTTAAAGGAAAGTAAATAATGGATAGTAAGTCAACTGAGGTGTTGAGAAACCCCTGAATCCGTTCTTTCCCAGCTTGTAGAGAAAGCGTGGTATTACTCTCTCTACAAGCTTTTTTTGTTCCTTTTGACTTCCTTACAAGGACTTACACCTTTGGATATTTAAAATAATTAAAAAGAAAAATCTTCTATCCTTAGTTGACCAATGAACTATCGAATGATATACAGTTATACCTATTTGAAGAGTAATAATATTATTGTTTTAAGAGGTTGTTTACTCTACTGATATTATTCACGATGGTGTTTATTAGGTTAATTTTTATATTCGTTTTCATATATAAGAGCTTCATTTCTACACATCTATTTAACAAGAAACAATTCCAAATATCCTTAATCTGTTCGAAAAGAATGAAAAAAGGTGATATACATGAACTGGTTAGATCGTATTGAACAAAATGTTCCTGTCGTTCAAAGTGCAGATCCTATCTGGAAAGCGGCTGAATACATGAAGTCTTCACAATTAAATGAGATCCCTGTTTTGTCGGGTCAAAATTTCATAGGAATAATTCATGCAAGGGATTTACTAAATACTGATTCAGACCGATTCGTCGAAGAGTACATTGATAAAGACTGTGTTTCAGTCGACGGGACGGAAGTGATTTACGGCTTACCGTGTTCCAACACCCACCAAATTATTCCTGTTGTAAAGGATGGAATTTATTACGGCAGTATCAAATGGAATGAGATTCATCGTTGCCTGCAGGAAGAATTAAATCAGTTGATGCTCGTTATAGACAATTCTTATGATGGAATATTGATAACAGATGAGACAGGTTATATTCTGCATATCAATAAAGAGTTTGAACAGATCACTTTGCTGAACAAGGAGGTAATGGTCGGGGCGCACATGAACGATATGGTGGATAATGGCCTATTTCTGAATGATTCTGTGGTGATGAAGACGCTACAATCAGGAAGATCCTATACAAACGTTCAGAAGTATAAAAATACTGGAATATATACTCTGGTTACAGCTACGCCGGTTTGCAACCAAAAAGGAGAATTGATCCGGGTTCTGGCAAACGTCAGGGACGTTTCGGACTTAACTAGACTTCAGGAACAACTTGCTGAATCCAAGAATTTACCTTCGGGCTACCAAACCGAGCTCAAACAGGTGCGCATTCAAAATATAAAAAGTTCAGGAGAAGTGATAGCCTATAGCCAAGAAATGCTAGATGTCCTTGATCTTGTCTATCATGTTGCATCATCCGATTCTACTATATTATTGCTGGGGGAATCTGGAGTTGGGAAAGAGGTCATTGGCAAAGTGCTACATGAAAACAGCTTGCGTTTTGAAAAAGGATTATTCGTGAAAGTAAACTGTGGAGCGATTCCTCCTAATCTATTAGAGGCAGAGTTGTTCGGATATGAACAGGGTGCTTTTACAGGGGCAAAAAAGGCAGGTAAGCAGGGTATTTTTGAATTGGCCAATAACGGAACTCTTTTCCTTGACGAAATCGGAGAGTTGCCATTAGACATGCAGGTAAAATTCCTGCGGGTTCTTCAGGAACAGGAACTTATCCGAGTTGGAGGAACACAAACGATCAAAATTAATGTAAGGGTTATTGCTGCAACCAATCGAAACCTGGAAAGAATGGTAGAGGAAGGAACATTTAGGCTAGATCTCTATTATAGGTTGAATATCATACCAATAACAATTCCGCCACTAAGGGAAAGAAAGGATGATATTACTCCGCTACTTGGTTATTTTTTGAAGAAATTTAATGAGAAACATCAATATTCAAAACGCTTATCCAAAGAAGTTGTGGATCAATTGTTAATGTATAAATTTCCCGGGAATGTTCGGGAGTTATCCAATATAGTGGAACGACTAGTGCTTACCTGCCGTGCCAAGGTCATTAAATTGAAGCATATTCCAAATATAGTAAGTGAATGTAACGAGATAGAAAATAAACAGAAGGTTCAAGAAGGTAAACCTGAGGTAGACTTGCAAATCCTCAAGCTGTCTTGTTACGGTCCTGCAGAAGGAGGCAACCTGGTCGATCTGGAAAAGGAAGCACTAATCCAAGCCCTGAAAAAATACGGATCAGTGCGAAAAGCTGGTAAGGCCATAGGTGTCACTCATACAATGGTTCTCAAAAAGATGAAAGAGTTTGGGGTTACCCTCAATGCGATACGCTAAAGAACTATGTACATTACTATTCTAATTATTGTTCGTTTTGGATCCGGTTATATATTGAGATTCATATTCGTCGTTGTTTTGTTCTGCTTGTCGTACATTTCTTTTGTACTGTATAGAGAAGCCGTTTCAGAAAGGGCTAACAGGTGACACATAAGCGTTACTGGAAATGGTTTATAACTATACAATTTGGATCGTAGGAGGAGAACATGGAGTTTACGAGGATACCTGATTTAGAATTATATCGGACAATTGTGGAGAATTTTCATGATGGAATTTTGGCGATGAATCAGGAAGGGAAAATTCTATTGGTCAATCAGTCCATGCTTAAATTAAGTGGTTTACCTCGCGAAGCTTATGCTGGGCGGAATATAAGGGATATTGTGGAAAGTGGAATCTTCCAAAAAGAATCTGTCACATTGAGGGCTATTCAGGAAAAACAAACGGTGACCGATTTCCAACAGTATCAGAACGGAAGGACTGTCTTGGTTACTGCAATTCCTATCTTTGATGGAGGAAACCGTTTGATTCGGGTGTTATCCATCACCCATGATATAACCGATCAGATAATTATGAAGAAAAAGGTAGAAGAAATAGAGAGGCTTTCAGCAAAATATTATATGGAACTTTTATCACTTCGACAGCACCATTCCAAAAGGGGAATCATTACCGCTAACCGGATAATGAAGGAAATTATCGACCTTATTCACCATATCGGTCCAACTGACTCAACAGTACTTCTGTTGGGTGAATCTGGAGTAGGAAAAGATGTCTTGGCTAGGGAAATTCATGAGACAAGTAAGCGGAAAGATTCCGGAGCCTTCATCAAAGTGAACTGCGGGGCCATCCCTAAGGATCTCTTGGAATCTGAGTTCTTTGGCTATGATACCGGTGCCTTCACCGGTGCAAAGAAGGATGGGAAGCCAGGATTATTTGAACTTGCTGATCAAGGAACCTTATTTTTGGATGAAATCGGGGAGTTCCCCTTATATCTTCAGGCAAAACTTTTAAGTGTGCTACAAGACCAGCAGTTTACCCGGGTCGGTGGAACGAAGGTGATTCAGGTCAATGTAAGAATTGTGGCAGCGACCAATAGGGATTTAGAATCTATGGTCCTGAGAGGAGAATTTCGGGAAGACCTATATTACCGATTGAATGTCATCCCTATCCAGACTCCAGCATTGAGGGAACGAAAGGATGATATCCCCTTGTTAATCGGCCATTTTCTCCAAAATTTTAATGAGGAATATAATAAGAATAAATCATTTACGATGGATGCTATGGATATTCTTTGCGCATATCACTGGCCAGGCAACATCCGAGAATTGTCAAATATTACAGAGCGACTTGTCCTAACCACTAAAAACGATGTAATAGAACCGAAGGATTTGCCTATTGCAAAACAACATACGGGAGTCAGTCTATCAAAACTCTTAAGAAATGAGGATACCAAAAGTAACTTATTTAAGTCTGTGGAGAAAAATCTAATCGAGAGCATGATTCAGCGGGAAGGGAGTATTCGCAAGGCTGCCAAGGTATTGGGCGTTTCGCATACGACCTTAATCCGCAAAATGAAAAAACATGGTCTATAACGTCTACTCAAAGGGGGAAAGTCTCATCTTCTCCAGGGTCTAAGATGGAAAAGATAGTCGTTGTACACTCTCAGCTAGTTGAAGTCCCTAAAGTGTTATGTCGAAGTAAATGACTAAAAAATTAAATAGTCATATTTCTTTATTCATTAATATAAGCGTACTCTTTGCTAGTCTACTTTCTTAATTGAGGAACTTGCCCTCCTTGACCCTGCACCCCTGCCATCCACAATGAAGAAAGATGGTTGCCGTAAACTTACCCGATGAGTGAACACTTGGATCTACTCCAGCGAAGGCAACCAGTTTTTTCGGATGATTAAACCGATCGATTTCACCAAATTCAGAGATAATCGTGGCTGCGATTTTTTCTCCTATACCGGAAATCGATTGGATGATCTTATATACCAGGGACACCTTTCTGATTTGGAAAATCGTATAGTGGCCCTGGCAAACACTTGGCTCTCTGGCTGGCATCCCGAATTAACAAAGTTCAAACGGAAGGGGATCGGAAATACTCTGCTTGTACCTATACAGAGCGTATTAAGTTTGGCAGGGGTTTCGGATCTGAAGAAGATGTGGGAAATCCATGAAGAAAAAGGGGGAAGTAGTCACGTAGCTGCTCAAGAAGTATCTGAACGTTGTAGGTTAGCTTCACCGATAGAATTGTTGCCTTTGAATGTCGAGCAAATTTTAATTCATGATGAGTTAGACCGCCATGTTCCAGTTGATTTGAGTGTTGAGTATCATCGTAGGGCTATTGAACAGGGCGATTTTACTTTGTCTGAAGAAATTCTAGAGGAAAAAAAGGAATATGACACCATAATTATTTTGACTACGAAGATTATCCTGATTATGTTAGTGGTCGCTGTGACAATTGCGGTAAAGCTCAGGTTGAAAATTTGGTTAAGAACTATGTATATATTCGTAAATGCAGAGAGTGGGCATGAAGAAATCGATTTAACCCTATTAAGAAAGAAGTAAAATTATTAAAACACAACAACTTATTGATTGGATCATCTACATTACCGATATTCCCCCGTTTACTAAGAACTTGCTATAATATACCCTTAAAAAAAGCAATGTATCTCAAGTTTGAGAAATTCATTGCTTTTTTCCATTTGCCCGAACCTCTGTGTGATCTGTCTGTTTTCACATCCATGAGTTGACTTTATTGTTGAGGAAGATTTAGGGCTGTATTTGCTGTATTTATGTCAACTTGTAATTGTTCACTTAAATCATGTGGATGATAGTAACCTTTTGAAATCATATAGTTACTTATCTCTCCGTGTCTTTCTACAGCAACACGAAGCTGTTCTCTTAAGGCTGCTTTCAATTCAGGTGTTTTTGTTTCTGTAATGGCAAATGCAATATTTCTAATTGCTGATTTTGCGGATATTAAGAAGTCCGTTGCAATCACCTGATCAGTCATGCCACCCATACCCGCCATATTTTGCAAAAAATTTGTCATTGCTGTTCCCCTCGATTTGTCAGAATTTCCTGCAGTGTTTGAATATCTTGTGTCCCAGTGCTCATGTCTTTTAATAGAATATTTTGTAGTTCTGTATCCTGCACTAAACTGCTCATTGTAGAGGACTTTGTTAGACAAAGACTCTTGAAAGTTAAAATTTCGTGCGCCTCTAAAGTTTCATGCAGTCCTAAATTTTTGGTCATGATTTTTCACTCCATTTCTTTGAGAATTCACTTACATATCTTTCGTAATACAAAAGTTTTTATACATCATCATTTGCAAAGGTAACGTGTATTTTGCGTAAAAAACTACCTATCGGTCAATATTCCGTATAACAAACAGATGAACTGGGAAAGGTATTTTTGTTATATAGATTTAGGGAGGTTAACGTATGGAAAATGAAAGTTTGGCATTTCATGAAACCATGGAAACGCATGAAATTTTAAATTTTAAAACAATCGGTTTAATGAGATCAAAATTAATGCAAGGAATTTGCTTTGACAATGACTTAAAAGCATTAATGGAAAAAGACGTACAACAATCTATAGCTGCTATAAACGAGCTAAAGGGTTTTTATAAAGAAGCCCGAACAAACTATGAAAAATGAGGTGAAATATAAATGGAAATGGATTTTTTAGATCCTCAAGGCGCTGAACATATGCCGGAAATGGCTGATTCCTCTTTCGCGTTAGATTTTCTACTCTCGATTAAAAGTGGGATCCATACTTATGGTATTGCATTATCTGAAACAGCGAATCCCGCATTGAGAAAAGCATTGTACCAGCAAATGGAGCAATCTATTGACTTACATGGTGAGTTATCCGATTTAATGATCAGGAAGGGCTGGCTTTATCCGAACGATGTAGGTAAACAGGTGGAATTAGATTTGAAATCAGCCGATATGGCGGTTAGTATCGCTGGAATGAATCTTTTCCCGAATGATACTGACAGACTCGGCATGTTCGCAACGCCGAATAAATAAAGGAGGAAAAGCATCATGAAAGCCGTAACTTACCAGGGCAATAAAAATGTACAGGTTAAAGAAGTTAAAGACCCTAACATCAAAAATTCGGATGATATTATTGTAAAAGTCACTACTTCAGCGATTTGCGGCTCCGATTTGCACTTAATTCATCAATTAATTCCCAATATGCCTACAGATTATGTGATTGGTCATGAGCCGATGGGGGTTGTTGAGGAAGTTGGACCAGGGGTAACTAAGGTAAAGAAGGGAGACCGGGTCATTATCCCCTTTAACGTTAGCTGCGGGAGCTGCTGGTATTGCGACCACGACCTTACAAGTCAGTGCGATAATTCAAATCCTCATGGGGAAATGGGTGGTTTTTTTGGATACTCTGAAACAACTGGTGGGTATGCGGGCGGGCAAGCTGAATATATGCGTGTTCCTTATGGAAACTTCACCCCTTTTAAAATCCCAGAAGACTGCGAGGTAGAAGATGAAAAGTTGGTGTTGCTCGCTGATGCAGCATCCACAGCATTCTGGAGTGTAGATCACGCAGGTGTCAAATCTGGCGATACGGTTATCGTTTTAGGCTGTGGTCCTGTAGGTCTACTCACTCAAAAATTCGCTTGGTTTAAAGGGGCGAAAAGAGTGATTGCTGTCGACCATCTCGATTATCGTTTAGAGCATGCAAAAAGGACGAATAAAGTCGAAACCGTAAATTTTGCACAATATGAAAACACTGGCGAATACCTTAAAGAAATCACTAAAGGTGGTGCAGATATCGTTATTGACTGTTCCGGGATGAGTGGCAAAATGACTCCGATGGAATATCTTGCATCGGGTCTTAAATTACATGGGGGAGCCATGGGAGGAATCGTAATTGCGTCCCAAGCCGTGCGTAAGGCGGGAACCATACAAATAACAGGCGTTTATGGCGGCCGTTATAATGGATTCCCCCTAGGAGATATTTTCCAAAGAAACGTGGATATTAAAACCGGACAGGCTCCTGTTATTCCTTATATGCCCTACCTTTATAAACTAATATCAGAAGGAAAAGTAGATCCTGGCGATGTTGTAACCCATGTACTTCCAATTGACCAAGCAAAGCATGGGTATGAAGTATTTGATACAAGGACAGATGGATGTATTAAAGTGGTCCTTAAGCCATAAAGATGGTTGTTTTCATTTGGGAAAATAGATTTTACAACTATGGATATGGACTATGTGTAAGAAGGGAAGGTATCAAACCCTTTTTTTAACTATTTGGAGTAAGGATGAAATACGCATAGAAGAATATTTTTGAACACCCCTGTCTTGAGAGCTACATTTACCTTATTCAAAAATAGCACCAGAAAAGACGATTTTGCCCACGTTAAGGGAAAATCGTTTTTTTTGTGCTCTAAGCTATCTTTTTTTCAGAAACCCACGACCTACAAAAACTATAAGGGGCAAATTAGTTATAGGGTTTTCGTTATTTTTTACTTCTTTCGTTTGGATTTTTCACATATACTTTTTCTTTTCTTTGGAGAACAAAATCAGAAAGGTTATAGCAGTAAGTGGATTCATTCAGCGAATCATTCGGCATATACTCTTTCATAGTAAAATCCCTATCAATTGTGATAGGGGTTTTAGTTTGTTATTTTGATTTAGCAAATGTTTTTTGCAAATTCAAATCCAATCGATCCATCATCTTTCAAAACAAGAGAAGCATCAAAAGGCTTCTTTTCTTTTGCCTTTGGTTTCATCCCTTTAATCACACTTGTTTTCTTCTTGGTGCATAAATCTTTCACATGTTTTTCTGTCACTTTCTTTAAGCATTTGAGATGGGAATGTCTGTTTACACCCACTTGCATATTCCGAGCATCCAAGTGAAATGAAATGTGATCAAAGCCATTACGATGACTGATATCCGAAGAAGATTATCCTCAATAGCTTCCAAGTATTATCTTTTTGTCCTCTCCAATAAACGATCTATGGAATCCTGTATGTGGCTGGAGATCGCAATCTCGGCTCTGTATACATCCCTTGTCCGGATGGCCTCAATGATTTCCATATGTTCCGATGGTGCGTCTTTTTGGTCGATCTCACCTTTGACGTGATAAAACCGGCCTATATGAAGATGACAGTGCATGCCTTTATATGCTTCAAATAAAAACGGATTTCCTCCAGCGTTCATGATGGCATGATGAAATTGTTGATCTAAATGAGTAAAATCTAGTATTTTTTTGTTGGAAGCACCTGTGTTTGTGGAAAACATTTCATCTGTAAGCGCGGCCATTTCTTCCGTCACGCTTACATTATTTAAGCGGATAATATTCCGGACCGCATGCGTCTCCAGTAATATCCGGGCCTCTAACATTTTCGCCATATTTTCAGTATCTAATATGTCACTGACCCGATACCCCTTATTTGGTTCTAAGATGACTAAGTTCTCAGAGTTCAGACGAGATAATGCTTCTCTGAGAGGTATGGCGCTAATGTTGATTTCCCGGGTTAAGTGGCTGATATTGATTTTTTGTCCCGGCGATAAATCCCATTCAAAAATCTTTTCTTTTAATAAATTGTAGACATATTCCGTTGTCTCTCCGCGTTCTTTTTCCTTTATCATCGAAATGCCCCTAACTTAAAAAAATTTCTATGAGAACGAGTGTTATTTCATATAGATGTAACAACTTAAATTATTATTATTACTGAAGTAGCTTTCTGCTTGTTGCCCCTATCAATAAGATAAGGCGAAACCATATTGATATCAAGAATAGAGAGTTTATAAGGGGACTCTATAGTTTGCTGGATAGCTACAAAAATATATCCTCATTACTGATAATTATATATTATATTCGGTGAGTTTTGTGAAAATTATATATGAAATCATCCGAATTATTATGAATTAATTAATCTGTCGATATTATTAAAAGTCATAAATCCTTTATTAGTAAGGTTTTTATAAAAAAACTGAATCTTTTTAATTTTAAATATTTACACAATCGTATATTATATGATATATTTTTGGAAATGATTACATACTATTTTTTGAGCAGGATTATATAAACAACAATAATCAGTTACTAAAGAGTATTGATGGGCAGGCAATATCTTAAGTTTAAAATGGAAGCGCTTTATGCTTGCAGTTTTCTTGATTGAAATTTATTGAATCTATTAGAAGAAATAACTGTGAAGTTAAAAAAAGTGATCTTTATTTTTCAAAGGAGGAATCTTCAATGAGCACAACGCTGAGCAGAAAAGACACATTTTATGGCCATTTCATAAATGGGCAATGGATATCCGATCAACATACAATCGCTGTTATTAACAAATATAACAAAGAAGAAATTGCCCAGATCGGCAGGGCATCCCGGAAAATTGTTTCTGAAGCGGTGACCAATGCCTTGGAAACCTTTAATACGAGAAAGCTAGATTCCAATCAACGCTATGAGATTCTAATGCGTGCAGCGGATATCGCTAAAGAGAGAAAAGAAGAGCTGGCGATGATTCTGGTTCAGGAAGTCGGTAAAGTATTGAAGGATGCCAGAGGGGAAATCGATAGAGGAATCCAAACGATGATAGCTTCAGCGGAAGAAGCAAAAAGGATTGCCGGTACAGGCGTTCCTTTGGGGCAGTCTGGAAACGACAATAAGATGGCTTTCACCATCAGGGTTCCTGTTGGGGTTATCGGTGCGATCACCCCGTTTAATTTCCCATTCAATCTCACCATACACAAGGTAGCTCCTGCGTTGGCAGCGGGAAATACAATCGTGTTGAAGCCAGCTGAAATGACGCCACTCATTGCATGCAAGATCGCAGAAATTTTTTCTGAAGCTGGATTGCCTGCAGGTTTTCTGAATGTGGTTAACGGGTTTGGGCAGGAAACAGGTCAATACCTTTTGGAGGATGAACGAATTGCGATGTTCACTTTTACAGGGAGTCCCGGTGTAGGTCGGCATATTAAGAGCAGTACGGGAATTCGTAAGGTTACTTTGGAATTAGGGAATAACTCCCCAAACATCATTCACAAGGATGTCCATGATTTAGACAGAGCAGTTGAGCTCTGTGTCACACGAGGGTATGTGAATGCAGGGCAAGCTTGCATCTCAGTACAGCGAATCTACGTTCATAGAAATATTTGCGATACGTTTGTGGAGAAGGCAGTCAAGGTGGCACAGGGCTTGAAGGTCGGTAATCCGGAAGATTCTTCCACGGACATTGGCCCTATGATTTCCGAGAAAGAAGCAAGGCGTGCGGAAGAATGGATCCAGGAAGCCAGGCGTCTTGGGGCCAAAGTGGTATATGGAGGGAAAAGGCGGGATTCGATTCTAGAACCTACTATATTAATAGATGTGAAACCGGAAATGAAGGTAGTCTGCCAGGAAGTGTTCGCGCCGGTGATTAGCATCATTCCTTTCGATAGCATCGAGGAGGCTTTCCATCAGGCCAATGATACGAAGTTCGGCTTACAAGTTGGTTTATTTACATCCGATATCACTTTAGCCATGCGGGCAACACAGGAACTCCATTTTGGCGGTGTAATCATCAATGATGTTTCTACATACCGTGCTGACATTATGCCGTATGGCGGTGTGAAGGACAGCGGAATTGGCAAAGAGGGACCGCATTATGCCATGCAAGAAATGACAGACGAAAAACTTGTCGTCATCAATCTTTAGACTTTGGAGGTAAGGAATATGAGAAATACATGGGATTTTTATTCTACCGAAAGAATCGTATTTGGAAACGGGGCAATCGGGCAATTGGATGTGATCCTTCAAAGATTAAAGGCGAAAAACATCTTACTCGTTACTGACCCAGGGATCAAAAATGCAGGAATCGTAGACAGAATTTCATCGTTGTTGGAACATGCAAATTACGAAACAGTTATCTATGACCAGGTCGTACCGGAGCCTCCGGTAGATTCGGCGATGGATTGTTATAAGTTTGCTAAATCTCAAATGGATATTGATGCAGTAATTGGCCTTGGCGGAGGAAGCAGTATTGATATGGCGAAGATTGTCGCTTTGTTGGTTGCCCATGGCGGACATCCCCTGGACTATTATGGCGGAGAAAACCAGGTTCCTGGACCCATCGCCCCTCTTGTAGCGATTCCGACGACGGCTGGAACCGGTTCAGAAGTGACATCTGTAGCGGTGTTGACCGATGTGGAAAATAACCTGAAAGTTGGTATCTCGGATAATTACCTAAGACCAACTGTTGCTCTACTTGATCCAGAATTAACGTTAGGACTTCCCGCTTATGTTACAGCTTGTTCCGGAATTGATGCTTTGTCACATGCGATAGAGGCGTACACAGCCAAACCTTCTGCATATATCCAGGCAGAAGGTAGCATTTTATTCCAAGGTTCAATCCCCATAAGCGATGCACTCGCCTTCAGAGCCATTGAATTGATTGCAAAAAACCTGCCGCTTGCGGTGCAACAAGGGAGCAATCTCGAGGCCCGTTCCAATATGCTAATGGGCAGCCTGCTTGCTGGAATGTCCTTTTCAAATGCAGGTACAGCAGCAGCCCATGCATTGGCTTACCCAATCGGAGGACTTGTGAAGTCACCTCATGGAGAGGTGACCGGACTCTTGCTTCCATATGTCATGGAATATAATGCAACTGTAGAAACAGAAAAAATGGTGAGGATTTCCCAGGCATTCAATGTGAACTCGGATGGCCTCTCCGATAAGGAAGCGGCTTTGGCTGCTTCAAAAGCTGTGCTTACCTTGCTTGGGGAAATTGGACTGCCTACAAAGCTGACGAAGATTGGGATCAAAGAAGAGGATATTCCCGAAATTGCTGAGAAGACCCTCCAAATCGATCGCCTGATTCGGAATAACCCAAGAGTGCCAACCCAGCACAGTTTAGAAGAATTACTTAGAAAAGCTTTATAGATTGCTTGAAGGAATGGTGTCCTTGGAAGGTTAAGCATCATTCATGATGGATCTGCAGACTGCGGAGGAAAGGGTTTCACTATCTAATAGAATATAAATGGAGAGGAAGATGAAAATGTCTCTTTTGCCTTTTACATATAGTATGCCGACACGGGTGGAGTGCGGTAACGGAATATCGGGAAAAACAGGGGAACTAATTAAGGATTTAGGTGTATCGAGTGTGCTGATCGTAACAGATAAAGGGGTTAGAGGAGCCGGTCTCTTACAAGGCATTGAAAAATCCCTTGCTTCGGCAAACCTTTATTTTGAGATTTACGATGAGGTAGAGCCTAATCCATCAGCTCAAACAATCCAACAGGGGACAGTGTATCTTAAGCAACAAAAGATGGAGGCGGTTCTGGCTGTAGGCGGAGGAAGCAGCATTGACACAGCCAAGGGCATCGCGGCAATGGCTACTAATCCCGGCAATATCCTGGATTATGAAGGAGTTGGAAAGATTTCCAATCCTCCGCTCCCGATCATAGCAATCCCGACTACGGCTGGAACTGGCAGTGAAGCTACTAATTCGACGGTGGTAACGAATAAGGACACCTCTTTTAAATTAGGAGTACTTAGTTCACTTTTGTTTCCAAAGCTAGCTATATTGGATCCTGCTCTTACATTAAATTTGCCTCAAGAGATTACTGCAGCTACTGGTATGGATGCTCTGACTCATGCGATTGAATCTTACACCTCCAAATCTGCCAACCCTGTCAGCAGGGCTTTCGCGATGCAGGCCATTAAGATGATCGGTGAAAATTTAACACGATCGTACTTTGTGGGAACGGACATGGAAAGCAGGGAAAACATGCTTGTAGCCTCCCTGTTAGCTGGTGTAGCCTTTTCACAATCCCGACTGGGTAATGTACACGCCATTTCCCATACATTTGGAGGAGTCTTTAATATCCCGCATGGCATCGCAAATGCAGCACTATTGCCATTCGTCATGAGATTCAACCTGCCGGCATGTGAGGATCAGTATAGAGAAATTGCAATAGCTTTAGGAAGGGATGTAAGCGGTTTATCCAATGCGCAAGCAGCCGAGAAAGCAATCGAAACCATCATCGATATGAATCGGAGCATGAATATTCCTCTTAATATTAAAGAGCTTGGAGTATCATTGGACGTTTTGCCGAAATTAGTGGAAGATTCCATGCGAAGCGGTAACGTGGTGGTTAATCCAAGGCTGACGAAGGCATCGGATATCCAACTGATTATAGAGAAGGCTTATGAGGGGGACTTTGAAGGTTTTAATAATGGTAATCGAAATGCAAGCAGTGCAAAAAATTCAGAAACGGCCATCGTGAATGTATAAAAACCATTCAACTTGAAAATCACCTGGAATTTCAGGGGATTTCGAATCAGTTTCCCCTTTTTAACTTTTTTCGGACACATGGATTTCCCGCAGCATTTTTCTACCTGAATATAATTATCTAATGAGGTGACGTATGAAAAAGACCAATGGAAGATGGCTTGTAGTGGTACTCCTTTTCGTCGCAACAACAATCAATTATATGGATAGGGCAATTCTTGGCATTGCAGGACCCTCGATGATGAAGGATCTTTCGCTTTCGGCAGTAGAATTCGGGATATTGGGGTCAGCGTTCTTTTGGTCGTATGCCTTAATGCAGATCCCGGTCGGGGTAATCGTTGATAAATTGGGGGCACGCTTAACGTATTCGATTGCCATCGTTTGGTGGTCGCTCTGTACGGTGTTTACTGGAATGGGACGTTCGCTTGGCGGACTGATCGGTATCCGCGTTTTAATGGGAATCGGAGAGGCTCCAGCGTTTCCAACCAATACGCGCGTTATTTCAGACTGGCTGCCGTCACACGAACGGGGCATTGCAAACGGGATATTTAATTCTGGTACAGCTATCGGGATTGGCATAACGACACCCATTTTAGCATGGATCATCCAGACTTGGGGATGGCAAGCATCCTTTGTGGTAATTGGATCCATCGGTTTTGTATGGCTGGCATTCTGGTTATTCTTTTTCAAAAACCATCCAGAGCAAAGTAAGATTGCAAACGAGGCCGAAGTAGCCTATATCAAAGAGGAGCAAAGTCAAACCGAAAAAGCGACGACACTAAACATCTCGCCATTTAAATTCTTCAAATTCAGAAGTGTTTACCCTATGTTATATGGCTTGTTTGCCCATAACTATCTTACTTATTTAATGATGACCTGGCTTCCCACTTATCTTGTAGTCGAAAGGCAAATGACTCTTTTAAAAGCCGGATTTTTCACGATGCTACCTTGGATCATGTCCTTTCTGGGAAATATTCTAGGAGGGGTTTTGTCGGATTTCTTGATTAAAAGAGGCTGGAATTCCATCAAAGCAAGAAAGACTGTTTTAACTATCGGCATGCTTTTTCCATTAGCCATTATACCGACTATCTATACAGACAGCGCCATAATGGCACTTACGTATATCTCAATAGCAATCGGCGGTGAAGGATTGGCTGCGGGCATTCTCTGGGCCACTGTTTCGGATGTTGCTCCAAAGGGTGCGGAAGGAAAGCTTGCAGGGCTGCAAAACTTCGTAGGGAACCTCGCTGGCTGGATAGCTCCAGTCGCAACAGGGATCTTAATAACGAAGTTCAATAATTTCAATATAGCCCTGATCATACCTGTAGTCATTTGCCTTATTGCTGCTGTGGGGTATACCTTCGTTCTTAAAAATGAAAGGATTTCCATTAACACGGACATTGACGGGGGAACTAAAGTTTCAGGACTCTAATCTTTTTGTGTATATAATGAAGCGCTTTGCAAATTCAACGAAAAAAGGAGACATATTCATGCTGAAAACTAGTGGATTAGTCAATTTATCTGAACTGAAAATGTATGTGAACGGTGAATGGACTGCAGCACTTAACGGAGAAACTTTACCAGTAACAAATCCATCAACAGGGAAAGTGGTGGCAAAGATTCCAAGTGGAGGACGCCAAGAAACGCATGCCGCAATTGCAGCTGCTGAGGAAGCGTTTAAAACCTGGTCAAAACTGACGGCACAGGAACGCAGTAAATATCTTAAGAAATTGCATGACCTTATGCATGAATATAAAGATGAATTAGCAGAAATCATGAGTATGGAAATGGGCAAGCCCTTAACGGAAGCCCGGGGTGAAGTGGATTTTGCTGCAAGCTACCTGGAATGGTTTGCTGAAGAGGGCCGCCGGATTTATGGGGAAACGATCCCTGCTTCTGCCGCAAATAAAAGGCTATCGGTGATCCGCCAGCCGATTGGAGTGGTTGCTTCCATTACCCCTTGGAATTTCCCGTTGGCCATGATGACGCGGAAAGTAGGACCTGCCATGGCCGCTGGATGTACAGTCATTGTCAAGCCTGCAAAACAATCTCCTATTAGTGCGTTAGCGTTTGGTAAATTGGTAGAAATGGCGGGAGTGCCTGCTGGAGTGGTCAGTATCGTAACAGGGAGTGCTGGACCTATCTCGGATGAAATTTTTGAAAACCCGGTAGTAAGGAAAATATCTTTTACCGGATCTACTGAAGTAGGCAAATTGCTGGTTACCAAGTCAGCCCCGCAGCTCAAGAGACTTTCCCTTGAGCTTGGAGGACACGCGCCCTTCATCGTTTTTGAGGATGCTGATTTGGAAGCCGCAGCAGCTGGTGCCGTTGCAAGCAAATTCAGGAACACCGGACAAACGTGCGTATGCGCAAATCGAATTTATGTCCACCGTTCTGTCATCGATGAATTCTCTTTACTTTTTGTTGAAAAAGTAAAAGCTCTAAAAGTCGGAAATAGCATCGATCCAACCGTTGAAGTCGGGCCGCTTGTCAGCAGTGATGGCCTGGAAAAGGTAGAGGAACATGTACAAGATGCCTTGGAAAAAGGTGCCAGACTTCTTTGTGGCGGACAAAGAGTTGAAGGGGAATTGGCTGATGGATTATTCTATGAACCGACCGTACTGGGTAGAGTGAACAAGGATATGCTCATCACATACCAGGAAACATTTGGACCGGTCGCGCCAATCATTCCGTTTGATACAGAAGAAGAGGTGATCGAGCTTGCCAACAATACAGAGTACGGGCTGGCCGCTTATTTTTACACACAGAATATAAGCAGGGGGGTCAGGGTATCCGAAGCTCTGGAGTTTGGCATCATTGGGTACAACGACGCCATTCCCACCGTTGCACAAGCCCCATTTGGCGGCATGAAAGAAAGCGGCATGGGAAGGGAAGGCGGCCATCAAGGCCTTGAAGAATATTTAGAAGAAAAATATATATCGATGGGTTTTTAAAATAGGGCAAGAAAAGGCTTAAGGTGAAGTAGAATCCTTAAGCCTTTTCTTATTTACCTCATAAAAAGACTTAATTCAACACACGCTCCCCATTGATTAACAAACCTCAGTTACAGAACCTATGGCCAGGTTGCTTTACATCCTAAGACGAATATAAAATATCCTGAATTTTTGAATTGGTAACATGCAAATTCGCTTAATTGTGACAAAGGAAGGTGCAAAGATGAATGTTTCAGATATAAAATTGACAAGTTTACCGAAGAGTTTATAGATAAAGGTAATGTTAGAAAAGACTTTGTGGAAATAATTGAAACAGAACCGGAACTTGATTCAAATGTATTAACGGAGAAAGAGGATTTTACTATGATGCAGAAGAAGAGAAAATATTAGACCCATATGGATGCCATCATCCCTAACTTGATAAGCCTTTCCTGTTTGCTATAATTACCCTGTTCGTAAAAGTACACTTAACGGCAGTTGCTGCAGAAACAGTAATTCCATTATCGGTTCCTTTAGTTGTTAATACAAGTCCAGTACGACAAATATTTGCATTTATACCGCTAGTTTTAGTGGGTATGGCGAATAAATTTTTTACTATTTCTATTCCGAAATGGTATCCAGAGGGATTTGACTTTTCAAAGATAGGATTAGATTTGTTTGGGAAAGTAGATCTTGCGACAGTAACAGGTATTTGGTCTGTCGAACTACTCTAGTATTAGGTATTATTGCAACCGTTGCTTACGATTGGGGACGTGTTACAACGGGGTTTCAACAGGGCATTAATGCCAGTATTGGTGGAGCGTTACTAGCAGCTATGAATACTGCTTCTGAATTTGGTGGGGTCATTGCTTCATTACCAGGATTCGCAACTGTACGTGATGGTATTTCACACACTTTTACGAATCCACTTGGGGCCGTTACAACAAACGAGTTATCTGGTATTACTGGTTCTTCGTCTGGTGGAATGGGAATTGCGCTTAGTGCGATGGGAGATAAGTATATACAAGCTATTAATCAATATAATATTCCTTCCGATGTAATGCACCGTGTCATAGCGATGGCATCAAGCGGGATGGATTCGTTACCTCATAACGGCGCTGTTATTACCTTACTTGCGGTTACAGGCTTAACACACAAACAATCATATGGAGATATCTTTGTGATTACAATTTTTAAGACACTAGCAGCATTTGTAATTATTTTAGTCTACAGCTCAACTGGATTAGTCTAATAAAGGAATTAGAAGACCATGATAAATTGTACTTAAAGTAACGATATTTTACTTCAATCCCAGAAGCTGATTAGCAGCTCTTTTGTATGAAAACAAATAAGCCCTCCATAATCAAATTTTTGAATTAGGGATGGAAACGTTGCGATCCCTTTATGATTGAGGAGAACTTGCTGTTTGTCACCCGCCTATGAATGACATTTCGATTTTATCCTGTTTTTTCACTGTTCCCGCTGACCGCTCATCCGAATAGCGGTCGTCCCTCTGGTTCCAAAGTGAAATGATGAAGCAAGTCAATTCTTCATCTGACATCTTGGAACGGAGCAATGACTTTAAGTCATGCCCCTTTCCATTAAACAGGCATGTATATAAACTTCCGTTAGCAGAAAGACGAGCACGAGTGCAACTGGAACAAAAAGACTCAGACATGGATGTTATAAACCCCAATTCGGTTGTAGTTCCCTTATACCGGAAGCGTTTTGCCACTTCTCCAAAATAATCTTCTTCAACTGGTTCAAGATCGAATTTTGCTTGGAGAATCTCGAGTAACTCTTTTTTTGTAAGTACATTCTTCATCTGCCAGCCATTTGTATGTCCGACGTCCATGAATTCTATATAGCGTAATTGAATACCTTCTTCTTTACAAAAATGTGCCATTGGAAGTATTTGGGATTGATTAATTTCTTTTTTCACTACCATATTCACTTTAACTCCAAGGCCTGCTTCTTTGGCAGCCGCTATACCTTCTATGACAGGCTTTATCCCTATACCCCTGCCGTTCATCTGCTTAAAAAGTTCATCATCCAGGCTATCTAAACTGATATTCACCCTCTTTAATCCCGCTGATTTCAAATTCCCGGCTTGTTTTTTCAGAAAAACACCATTTGTAGTCAAACCGATATCTTCTATACCTTCAATTTTGACGAGCTTTGAAATAAGAGTTGTAAGGTCTTTCCGCAGTAAAGGTTCCCCGCCTGTCAATCTTAGTTTTATAACTCCCAAGCTTGCAAATATTTTAGAAAGCCTTACGATTTCCTTAAATGACAAGAGCTCACTTTTAGGCAAAAATTGAAAATTATCATGAAAAATTTCAGCAGGCATACAATACTGGCAGCGAAAGTTACACCGATCAATGACGGAAATCCTTAAATCCCTTAGTGGTCTGTCCAATGAATCTTTTATATGCCGGTTCACTTAACCACTCCCATCCCCAAGTATTAGAAAAAACAGATCATAAAAAGTGGCGCCACGGTCTAAAGCTTTTTGGCGTTCACTTTCAGTTAAAGAGCTGATGAATAGTTTTCTACTTCCAAAAAGGTTATTAATGTATATGCATCTAACATCAAATAATTAAGAGTATCAGTAAAACTTCTTACAAACTCCTCAAACTCTTTGCTTCTTTGCTTATTCTTAACCCTTTCAAAATCCTCATTACCTTCAATTTGTAGATTGGTTTAGGTTTTCTGAAAGACGACTTGAAAGTTAACCGGACTACCTTAAGGTAATCCGGTTATTGTTAAAGATACAAGAAGGACCCCATCAAGATGGGGCCATTTTACTGTTTAAAAGGGCGAAAAAAAAAACTTTACTCTGGGAAATAATTCGGGAAGTGGGGACGGTCCCCTATTATGGAAGCATGTAAATGGTGTTGTGCGGTGGCTGTTCCAGTTTTGATTGTCGGAGGCGTCCTTCTTGTACAAGTTCCTGCAATCCTTTTTCGATATGGGAGATGGAGGTTTCTAGGAGGTCTGCAACTTTCACCGTAGAGATGCTCATGTATTTTGGTTTCTTTGATGAGGACATGATCATTGATTGAACTAGTTGTAAAAGATTTTCTTTTTCCATAGCTTCGGTTCGCCTGCCTTCAGTTAAATTTCTTTATATATGTAGACTCGATTCGCTATCAACAAATCATCTCCTATAAACTTGCCAAAAAAGAAAGGATTAATACACAGAGGCTTTAGAATAATTTTTAAGGGCTGTAAAAATATATTTTATTTTATTCATATCCTTTTTGGGAATACTAGGATGAATCAACAGCATTTGCTGGTGTATGGCTTAATTTATAAAATAATTCAGCTTAACGGCAGCAAGATAGGAGGAATCACATGTCTGACCATTCTTTTTCCATCCGAATCAACGAAAAGGAATTAACAGCACAGCCAGGTCAAACGATATTGCAAGTCGCCCAAAGTCATGAATTGTACATTCCAAGCATTTGTTATCATCCCGATCTGGGGACAATCCAAACCTGTGATACATGTTTTGTGCAGGTGGATGGGGAATTGGTCCGTGCTTGCTCGACAAAGGCTGTTCCAGGTTTGACGGTTGATACAATGTCAAAGTCTGTTAAGGATGCCCAGTATGAAGCGATGTCACGGATCCTAGAAAATCATGAACTGTATTGTACTGTTTGTGATAATAATAACGGCAATTGTACCGTCCATAATACTGCCGAATACTTAGAGATTGAGCATCAGAAATATGAATTTAGAGAAAAACCCTACCCTCCGGATAATTCCCATCCTTTCTATAGGTATGAACCGGATCAGTGTATTTTGTGCGGCCGGTGTGTTGAGGCCTGTCAGGATTTACAGGTCAATGAAACCTTAACTATTGACTGGGGAAGAGAAAGACCAAGGGTTATCTGGGATAATGATGTTCCAATTGATGAGTCTTCTTGTGTATCCTGTGGACACTGTGTGAACGTGTGTCCATGTAATGCTTTAATGGAGACATCCATGCTCGGTGAAGCAGGATTCTTAACAAACCTGCCGGCTCCAATTTTAGAGCCTATGGTTGATTTAATTAAAGAAGTGGAGCCTGGATATAAAGAAATTTTTGCGATATCAGAAGTGGAAGCTGCCATGAGGAAAGCACGGATTAAGAGGACTAAGACGGTTTGTACATACTGCGGTGTAGGCTGCAGCTTTGAAGTATGGACAAAGGACAGGCAGATTTTAAAAATTCAGCCTACCCATGAAGCTCCCGTTAACGGCATTTCCACCTGTGTAAAAGGAAAATGGGGCTGGGATTTTGTTAACAGTGACCAGCGCTTAACCAAGCCTTTGATTCGTAAAAACGGAGAGTTTGAAGAAGCGACCTGGGATGAAGCGTTAGATCTGATTTCAAGTAAGCTTACGGAAATAAAGGAAGAGTATGGCCCGGAATCCATTGGGGTGATCGCTTCTTCCAAGTGCTCCAATGAAGAAAACTTCGTGGCGCAAAAATTTGCGCGTGCGGTTATCGGAACAAACAATATCGACAACTGCTCTAGATACTGCCAATCTCCGGCTACTGCAGGACTCTTAAGGACAGTAGGATTGGGGGGCGATTCTGGAACTATCCAGGATATTGAAACTACAGACTTGGTTATTGTAATTGGTGCAAATCCAGCGGAATCTCATCCTGTCCTCGCTACACGTGTAAAACGGGCTCATAAGCTATTTGGACAAAAATTATTAGTAGCTGATATTAGAGAGCATGAGCTAGCACAACGTGCGGATTTCCTCTTGCATCCTAAGCCGAGTTCTGATTTAATCTGGATTTCTGCCGTAACGAAGTACATTATCGATCAAGGTTGGCATGATAAAGAATTTCTGGCAAATCGTGTATCAGGCGTAGAAGGATATATTAAAACACTGGATAAATTCACCATAAGCTACGCAGAAGAGATGACCGGACTTTCGCAGGAGGAATTAATCAAAGCAGCTACAATGATTCATGAAGCTAATTCAGTTTGTATCCTTTGGGCTATGGGGATTACCCAGCATTCCGGCGCAACAGACGCAAGCACTGCCATTTCAAATTTATTGCTGATTACGGGAAATTATGGCCGTCCAGGTACAGGTGCCTATCCGTTAAGAGGCCACAATAACGTACAGGGAGCCTGTGATTTCGGTACAATGCCATCATGGTTTCCTGGTTATGAGCCAGTCGGAAATGCCGAGGTTAGAGAAAAGTATGAAAAAGCATGGGGCGTTGAAATTCCAAAAGATCCTGGAATGGACAACCACCACATGGTAGAGGCAATCCACAAAGGAAAATTAAAATCCCTGTATCTATTTGGAGAAGAAATGGGGCTTGTGGATGCAAACTCGAACCATGTTCAGAGTGCATTTGAAAAATTGGACTTCTTTGTCGTACAGGATATTTTCTTCTCGAAAACGGCACAATTTGCCGATGTTGTTTTACCGGCATCACCTTCACTTGAAAAAGATGGGACATTTGTAAATACGGAAAGGCGCATTCAAAGGTTCTATAAGGTGTTTGATCCGCTGGGCGATTCGAAACCGGATTGGCAGATCTTCCAGGAAGTAGCGAACCGGATGGGTGCCAATTGGGATTATTCGCACCCAAGTGAAATTATGGATGAAGCAGCCAGTCTTGCTGTCCTATTTGCAGGTGTGAGCTATGACCGTCTTGAAGGCTTTAACAGCCAAGTTTGGCCGGTTCACAAAGATGGAACGGATACACCTCTATTATATGAAGACAAATTTGCCTTTGCGGATGGAAAGGCAAGGCTGTTCGCTGTTGACTGGACTCCTCCATATATGGCAGGAGAAGAATATGATCTCCATTTAAACAATGGACGTTTGCTTGAGCACTTCCATGAAGGAAATATGACGTACCGGACAGAAGGACTTATCCATAAGGTACCTGGCACATGGCTGGAGGTATCGCACGAATTGGCGGAGGAACGCAATCTCAGTGACGGTACATTAGTTAGATTAAGTTCACCATATGGACAGGTTAAAGTAAGGACGCTTGTTACGGACCGGGTTAAAGGCAAGGAAATTTATCTCACGATGAACAGCTTTGAGGACGATGAAGCTGTCAATTACCTGACAAGTAGCTATCATGATCTAGTTACACATACTCCTGCATATAAGGAAATCGGTGTTAAAATGGAGATTTTAGAAGCAACAGGTGAACCGCCATTGCCTAAGCATAACCACCGGTTCGGTAACAGGAATCCGCAGATCAGCGTTCGGGTTGAGGAAAAGTGGCAGCGTGACGATTTTCAAGCGATAGAAGAGTTATTTGGAAATGGAGGGGAAGCATATGGCGAAAGCAATCAGGCAAATTAATAAACATGTGCCAAATACGATGGAAGAACAAGCTCAGTCAATCGGGGAAATATTAAAAGCTCTTGCTGATAACAAAGAAGGGATTCTTTCCGCACTCGCTATTTTAAAGAATCTGCAGGAAATCGGGATTCTCGATGCGCTTCATGCCATTTTGGAAAATCGTACAGACGTCGGGGTTATTGCCATGCAGCAAGTTAACCAGCCTGGTATGCATAACACCATCAAAAATGCCATTTACCTTTTCAATTTCATGGGCACCTTAAAACCGGACCAGCTGCAATCTATGCTGGGCGGTGTTACAAAAGGCCTTGACCATATGGGCGAAAGCATCAAAAACCATGAAAAACACAGCTTATGGAAATTAGGTAAAAGCTTGAGAGATCCAGAAATCAAAGCGGCGATGACAACCATGGTTGAATTCCTTCATGGCATGGGTGAATCATTTACACAGCATCCTTCACAGGAACTTCATCCAGAAGGAGGACAAGGGTAATGGAAGAACAAGGTGTTATCAAGATTCATGGACCACTATCGGAAAAAGATTCCGACAAAATCATTCGATCATTAAACGGTGTATGGGGCATTCTCCGGGCTGATGTAAATAAAGAAAGCGGAGAAGCAAGAATCGGCTATGACAAAAATGCCGCTTCATTCCAGGACTTTCAACAGGCCATCAGAGACTCAGGCTATGATATAAAAACGGAAAACCAAAAATCACCTCATTAAGAGGAGGAAGATTATGCAGATTTGTGAATTATGCGGCAGTGAGCAGGAAATGGAAACCGAAGAAACAGAATCAGAAAGAACCAGAATTCTTCATATCTGTGAAAACTGCCAGAACGACAGAGCGTTCAACTATTTTGACAATTAAAAGAAGACGTGAGAAAAGGGAATCCGATTATGGAATTCCCTTTTTTTATAGCAAGGCAGTAAGTGCAGCTGCCAGTTTGACTGTATAAAGCTGTGAGTTAAATCAAATAGCCAAATAGCATATGAGCGAGAGTACTTGAAGCTGTGACTCAGTCAGCATAAACCAAAGCGGATTGCGATATAAAGAGGTTTATTAGCCACCTAAAATTGCAGTATGGCTACTGTTATGCCTTAGTCTTACCGGGTTTAACTTTACGTTCCATACCCTAAGAAACCAGAACCTTCATAAAAAAAGCGATATAAAAATCTATATCGCCTTCCATTTTATTGAGCATCCTTATATAACACATCTTCTGCCAGCGATCGGAATAGCTCTCCTACCAGTGAGTCTTCGTCATATACAGAAGAGCCTGCTGCTTGTACAGGACTCGCAAAGGGGACTCGTGCGATTACATCTGTTTGAAGCCGTTCAGCCAGGCGTTCTCCGCCGCCTCTTCCAAAAAGGTAATTCCGTGTGCCATCGCTTTCTTCATAGTAGGCCATATTTTCAATTACGCCTAATATGTCATGTTTCGTATGACGCGCCATGACCCCAGCTCTTGAGGCAACATGCGACGCTACATTATGAGGAGTAGTCACGATCACTTCCTTTGCCTGAGGAATCATTGCAGCCACATCAATTGCCACATCTCCAGTACCTGGAGGCAGGTCGAGAAGCAGATAATCCAGTTCGCCCCAATAGGTATTGGCAAGGAAGTTTTGAATCCATTTATTCAGCATCGGCCCCCGCCACATAACCGGGTTATTATCCTCAGCAAAAAAACCCATGCTCATTACCTTCACATCATGACTGAGAATTGGTATTGCGGTTTTGCCGATCATAGTCGGCTTTTCATTAATCTGCATCATGGACGGGATGCTGAATCCATAAATATCCGCGTCCAAAATTCCTACCTTTTTCCCCATTCGGGCGAGAGCAGCAGCCAGGTTGATGGTAACGGTCGATTTCCCTACGCCGCCTTTGCCGCTGGTTATCGCGATAAAGCGTACCCCGGAATCATGGCGTAGCATCGACGGCATCCCGCTTTCCGTTGTTGAATTCTTCTTTAATACTTGAGTTAATGAAGCTCTTTCTTCAGGACTCATGACCCCAAAGCTTACATACACATTTACAGCACCAATGCCTTGAAGAGCATTTTGAACCTCTTCTTTAATCTTTGCTTTTAAGGGACAGCCCTTAATGGTTAATACAACCTCAACACTAATATCTGATTGTTCTATTTTTACGTTTCTAACCATTTTTAACTCAACAAGGCTTCTATGAAGTTCTGGATCCTGCACACCACTTAAAACTTGCATCACTTGTTCCTGTGTAATCATTTTATAACATCCTCTAATGTATTTATCCTCAGTATGGTCATTTTTTATAAAAAAAAGACTGAAAAGATCAAGTGTCCTATAAATCTTTCATCAAAAATTGTGTAAGCGGGCAGAAGAGTCTGTATAGCCGAGATTCACATTAACAAGGAATAACCCTATAATTGAAACATATCTTCCTGCCGACTAATGTTGACAAATACATTATTTTCCTCAGAAAAGGAGCCTTAAGCACATCTATTTCATTTAAGAACATGCGTATATCCTGTCATAGCAATTGCTGCATTTTCGGTAAACTCCTGCGATGATAAATAGCGAGAAGCTGATGGGTTTTCTCTGATTGAACTGGAACTACCGCATCAAAGCGGCTGCCTTTTGTCCCAAAGTGGAATACTCTCTGACAGAACATGGAGAAAGCCTAATGCCGATTCTTGATTCGATGTATATATGGGGTAAAAATTATATGGAGAATATCCTTGGGGGACAAGTGGAAAGAAAAGAGGATATCAAGTAGAAAAATTATTCCTTCCTTTTTTCTTATTCAGAGATGTTTTCTCCTTTTTCTTTACCTTGATATGGTCACGTATCAAATTTTTAAGGTTGAGAAAAGCATAACATATAATAATCAGTTATTAAAAGCCTAGGTTAGCGATTTTTGTATAGCGCTGACCTTGGCTTTTTCACATGCACCCGGCATTGGTGCAATTCCATTGGTGTACGGTAAGCTTAATGAAGGAGTGTCTACCTTGAGGGGAAAACCTCTTCGTTTCTAGGAATATTATATAAAGACACAGTAATTAATATACTTTATTACACTATGTAATTTTATTGATACTATATGATTATAAAGTGCGTACTTACACAAAATAAATATACGTAATATAATAATTTACTGACAAATAGATTTGGATAAGATTCAAAAAAAAATGGATAGGATTTAATTTTTGAAGAAAATAATTAAAAAAATTATAAAGAGCTCCATGTATCATGGTGCTCTTTGAAGTGGAAATTCTACAGTTCATCATTTACTTCAGAAAATATATATACTTTTCCCCTTTAAGAAATAGTGTTAACTATACTGATGATTTTTAATTATCAGATCCTTTGTGAAATAAGGAATTAAAAACGGCAGAACTTATAATTTTCCCAATAAACACAATGAAATCAAGAAAGGACATCCTGGTTTTTCATTATCCATTGTTATTAGATAAACCTTCATTTTTAGTATTCCGCCCGAGCTTTCTATAAATTGTGCTTCTATGAATGCCAAGTTTTTTTGCAGCCGCTGTAACATTGCCATTTGCCTCATTAAGTACCATAAGAATCATATGCAATTCTTGCTGCTTTAAAGAGTTTGGATAACTCACTGATTCTTCGTGAGATGAGGAAGGATTAGTAAGTATTAATGGCTGTTCTTTATTATTCAATTTTTGATGTGTATGATCTGTCGCTGAATAATTTATTATCCTTTTAGTTAGTCCGATTTCTTTTGGGAAATCACTGTTTGTGATTATATTGCCATTTGCCTTTATGGCCACTTTGTAGGCAAAATTCCTTAATTCACGTACATTCCCAGGCCATTCATACTGCTCTAAGACAAACATGTCTTGGTCGCCTATTTTAAGTGGTGGTCTTCTAATTTCTGCACAGGTTTTTGTCAAAAAATGATTTAATAATAAGGGGACATCCCCTGTTCTTTCGCGCAGTGGGGGGACTTCCAAGGAAAGGATATTAAGTCTGTAGTAAAGGTCTTTACGAAAAGTGCCTTCCTCGCAGGCTTTTTTTAAATTACAATTTGTTGCCGCAATTACCCGTACATTTAATTTTATCGGTTCTCTTCCACCCATTCGTACAATTTCTCCTTCTTCAAGCACGCGTAAAAACATGGCCTGTAAATCTAGTGGCATCTCGCCAACTTCATCTAAAAAAATTGTTCCTCCTTCAGCCTGTTGGAATTTTCCGGCACGGCCACCTTTTATACTTCCTGTGAAAGTGCCTTCCTCATAACCGAATAATTCGCTTGCTGCGAGTTCTTTTGGAATTGCCCCACAATTAACAGCTACAAAAGCAGCTTCAGATCGATGGCTATAAGCGTGTATGGATTGGGCGAATAACTCTTTGCCAGTACCGCTCTCTCCCTCAATTAAAACGGGTAAATCCAGATTGGCCATTGTATACGCCTCATCGATAACAGATTGGAATTCCGGAGATTTCCCAATCATATTTGTGAAGGAGTACTTTGTACTAAATCCCGTTTTATTTAAAGGTTTGACTTTTGAAATCGCATGTATCATAAAACCAATAGGGAATCCTTGATGATAAAAAGGGACTGACTCAAAAATCCAGCCGTCTTTCATGCCTTCTGTGCCACTGCAATCTGATAATGAATTTATTAATCGGTTATTGTAATCAATCCAACCTTTGTCATACCATTGGGTGGAGGCTTTAATGACTTGATGTCCACGATCGAGCACAGCCACTATTTTACTGGGGCTTTTACGAGTTGTTTCAATATAATGTTCAAGTAGCAAAAAGTGCTCAAATTTGAGCTGGCTTTGGAGCTTTTCTTCGATTGTTTGAGTGATAGAAACAACAGCGGATAGAGAGAGGGGATGTACCACGTCCCAAATACCGGTTAAGTTGACCGCTCCAAGAACCTTTTGTGTTGCAGGATCTTTAATCGGCGAGGCTGAGCATACCCAATTGTGAACAGGTTGGCAGAAATGTTCTCCCGCGAAGACTTGCATGGGGACTCCTGTAGCCAAAGAAGTGCCCATAGCATTTGTCCCTACATAGCTCTCTGACCATGAAGTCCCTGCTGCAAAATTTATATTTTCGGCTTTCTTTTTGAGAGAGGCATCTCCTTCTAGATATAATAATTCTCCTTTATGATTACAAATCACAATTAAGTGACCTGAATCTATTGCTGATTCTTTAAGTTTTGGTAGAAGGGATTCTGAAATAGAAAAGAACGTGTGGGTTGTTTGATATTCTTGTATTTCATCTTGTGACAGAACCAGTGGGGCTCTCCCTTTGGTGGGGTGTACTCCATGACGAATAGAGCGCTCCCAAGATTGATAAGTTAAGGATCTCACTTCAGATACTAAATTTTGGCCTGATATAAAATTCTCCCAGGCTCTTTCGATTCTATCCTTTTCAGTCTTCGGTGAAGAGAAAATATCCAACGAAATATATGGGTTCTTCATACCGGTACCTTCCTTTTAATGTAAGTGCGTGCCATGTTTCTGAAATCACCCTGACCTTTCAGTAAACGCTTACAATATTTTTAAGTGATTGATAATAAAAAGTTCTACATCACGTTGGTAATATAGTTACACATATTATATACCAATTATCTGAATTATCAATCTTATTAGTCTCCACTATGCTTTCCCACTCTCAAATATAATCTACTATTCTTAATCAAACTAATAAGTTAGGTGTGTCGCACTTTGCTTAATTACGATTGTCACTTTTAGATACAGTGTCGCTTAATGCACCATATATCATTAAAAAAAAATACAGAACTTTCAATATTTTTATTTAAATCTATAGTTATCATTCCAGATTTCCAATTATTTAGAACCTGATAAAATCGGAATAGATGTACTCTTGCTTGTATTAAAGAAACATTTAATAATTTTTGATAGTAAAGAAGGAAGTTTTGGCACAGTATTTGCAATGAAGTAAAGAGAAAGGCAAAACTTGAAGGGGTGATAATGTTGTATAAAACGAAAAGCGGGGAAGAAATTTTTGTTATTGATTCTCATGTGGCAATTTGGGATGGAAGCAAGGAAAACCAGCTAAACATACATGGTGAACAGTTTATTAGTTGTTTCTATGATTATCATAAGAACTTGAGTCCTGAAGAATATTTTTGGCCAAGGGAAAAATTCGAGAAATATGGCTCTGAAACGTTGGTACAGGATGTCATTGTAAAAGGATATGCTGATATGGCTATTTTTCAACCGGTATATCTTAAGGAGTTTTACAAAAAAGGGTTTGGAGATTTTGATGTGAATGATGCCCTTTCAAAAAAATATCCAAATCGTTTTATATGTAATGGGACGCTTGATCCTCGACATGGTGAGCGCGGGTTAGAAAATCTAGAAGCGATGAAATTGAAATACGGTTGGCAAGGTATAAAACTTTATACAGCTGATTGGTATGGCGATTCTAAAGGGTATAAGCTGTCTGATCCGTGGTCTCAGCGTTATCTGCAAAAATGCCTTGATCTGGGAATAAAAAATATTCATATCCATAAAGGTCCAACGGTCACACCGCTTAATCGTGACGCTTTTGATGTAGCTGATGTTGATGATGCTGCAAGTACTTTTCCAGAACTGAATTTTATCGTAGAGCATGTTGGGTTGCCTAGACTGGAAGATTTTTGTTGGATTGCAACACAAGAGAAAAATGTATACGGGGGATTAGCTGTAGCCATATCACTTATCCATCAACGTCCTCGTTATTTTGCAGAAATCATAAGTGAGTTATTGTACTGGCTGGATGAGGATCGCATCCTTTTCGGGAGTGATTATGGAATATGGGAACCAAAATGGCTTATCGAAAAATTCGTAGATTTTGAGCTTCCTGAAGATATCCAACAGGAAACAGGCGTAACTTTTGATTTGAATGTAAAAAAGAAAATTTTAGGTGGTAATGCAGCCAGACTCTATAATATTGATATCGAGGCTCAAAAAGCGAAGTTACAAAAGTGCGAACTAGCTTCACATATAATGGTTTAATCTCAATCAATAGACCAGTTGAGTCGTGTTAAAGTTTTGTATCAATCATTGAAAAAGAGAGGTGCATCGAACTTTATGAACAAAGAAAAACAGGTTTATAGCATGCTTGATAAAGTTTATGATCCAGAATTAGACCAGCCTTTAACTGAATTAGGATTTATCGATCACACAGTAATAAAAGAAAACGATGTCGAAGTAGTTTTTCGATTACCAACTTACTGGTGTTCACCTAACTTCGCATATATCATGGCCGAAGATATACTGAAGTATGTGGCTGAATTAGACTGGGTAAATGAAGTTAAAGTAACTTTATTAGATCACTGTGCTTCGGATGAAATCAACCAAGGAGCAACTTCAGGTAAATCCTTTAGCGAATCCTTTAGTAGTTTATCTGATGGAGATCTTGATGAATTACGTAAGACTTTCCAGATAAAAGCTTTCTATGCAAGGCAAGAGAAACTTATAAGATATTTACTTCAAAATGGGATGTCAAAGAAAGAAATCCTCAATTTATCTATCCAAGAGCTATATGAACTACCTTTATCTGTAGAAGGGAAGTTACTTAGGGAAAAATACCTAGAAAAGAAAAAAACGTCGAATTACTTAAATCAATTAGCCATAACGACTCCTGAAGATAAAGAGATAACTGAAGAAGGGTTTGCTGATTATCTGCGAGGTGCTAAAGGGTCACGAATGAATATGGAGTTTAATGCTCATTATTGTCGCGGTTTGTTAGAGGCTCGATATAATTTGCCTTCCGCTGATGAAAGTACATTGACGAAAATATAATTTTAAGTATGCTAAGGGAATTTTAAAAAATTTCAGAAAAGGAATGTGATGAAAAATGAGTAAAAACGTTCTTATTATAACTGGTGACGCTGTAGAGGCATTGGAAGTATTTTATCCATATTATAGATGTATCGAAGAAAATATTAATTGCACAATTGCCTCACCTGTGAAAAAAAGTCTCCAGACAGTTGTTCATGATTTTTTGCCTGAAATGGAAACGTTTACAGAAAAATGGGGATATAAAATTGAATCTCATGCCTCGGTTGAAGAGATTGAACCTACTGATTATGACGCACTTATTATTCCTGGGGGCCGTGCTCCTGAATATATTCGTATGAATAAAAAAGTACAAGATATAACCGCCCATTTTTTAAAAGAAAATAAACCACTTGGAGTTATCTGTCACGGACAACTGGTATTAACAACGATAAGAGAATATATTAAGGGCAGGGAGATGACAGCTTATAACGCATGTAGACCCGAAATAGAAGCTGCAGGAGCTACATACGTGGAAAAAATGCTTCATGTTGATGGCAATATCGTGTCAGGGCATGCTTGGCCAGATCTCCCAGGTTTTATGAAAGAATTCTTTAAATTGCTAAATGTTAAAAAAGAAGCTTCTGTTTAAATAAGTCAAAAGGACTGAAACATTCCCTCCTTATTTTCAAGCTAATATGGGTGAGAATACTAATATTGAGAAAAAAGGGTTGCCACTGGCAATCCTTTTTAAATTGGACAATATTTATGGCTGAATTTATTAAAACGGCTTCCAAATAGGTTTTTTAAAAAGTATTAGGCAACTTTGAGTTTTTGTGACATCGAATAATCATAGACAACACCTAAGATATCAAAGACCGTTTTCTTGTTATAACGATGACATTTCCGTCCGTTTTTCTCCAAAAGGTAAAACAGATGGAGATAAGTCTTTGATAGTTCTTGGGTGTCCTTTTGTAATCCTTGATAAAACAATAAATAATAGTCTTTTATCATATAGATAGATTTATATTCACTTAACTCCTTCTATGTCTAAAAGTAACTGACGCATTTTAAACATGGTAGAGGAACAGAGTAAAATGCTAATCAGTTGCCCATATAAGTGACACTCTAAGCGTTCCCTTTTGATCTCTTTGCACTTGTCAATTTGAAAGAAAGATTTTCCAGTTCTTAAATAGAATGTCAATCTGCCAACGTAACGAATACAGGTCATGGATATGTTCCGTTGGAACGTCTTCTAAAGGAAGATTTGTAATATATACGTTCATTCCACTTAATCGTTTGCTTCGGTCTTTATAGGTAATGCCCTTCTTCTTTTCTTTTTTTGCTTGTTCTTTCAATCTTTTCTCTGTTTGTGCCTCAGTTAGTCGATGAATAACCACTCGGGCGGGTAGTTTTTGATACAGTCCGATGTATGCTTCTGAAATTTCGAGTGTTTGACCAGGTTGTAATTAATTCATAAGCTCTTCCGTGTCTAACTGAATAAAGAGAGTACCTTTCTTCACAGTCCCATTCCGAAAAAACTCTGGTTCATCATTCTTACGATATATACGAGAATTCAACTTCAAACGTGAGACATAGTAAGCACCTTCATCATTCATTTTCTGTAAGTCGTGTAAGTCGAAATACCCTAAATCCCTTATGTATAAGTCTTTCGGTTGAATGATTTGTAGACTCGTTGAACCGAAGGTTTTATCATTTTCTCTCCCTTCTCCTACATAAACGTGAAGGAACTTCCCACTCAATAAGTCATATTCAAGTTGGATTTTAACACCTGCGGTATGGCTGCTTCCGCCAGAACCTTGATAATGTGAGGCAAACTTATCTGGAAGTTGAAATGTTGTATAATCTAGGATCCGAATACGATTAAAAGTCGTGGAGTATGGGTGAAGTATTTCTTGTGTTGAATGAATTCTTTGAGTGAGAAGATTAGCTAGAACTTGTTGAAGAAACTGTACGGCTGAACCATTAAATCGTTGATTAAGCCCTTCGGGGCTCATGAGGACACCTGTAGATGCTTCGAGATGGCTACAAAATTGTGTGAGTGGCGTTCGCAACCTGTTGACTAAGCCATACACATAAAGCAATTAATTCTTGTGCTTGATATTTACTTTTACGTTGAACAAAACCAACTTCTTTAGCTAATTGTTGTAGAGAAGACGGAGATAAGTAGTTTTGAAGTTCTTGAGAAAAGAGATTCATTTCGTCTGAAACAGAAAAACTCATAGAAAACGCCATCCTTCCTGTATATTTCTACAAAAAGAATAGCGTTTTTTTCGTTATGATGATACAAATTCACCTTAGCTTAACGGCCATGCGGTGGGACCCCTAAAATAGTAAAATATCGACTAATGTCTCATTATGGATGATATACTATTATTTTAATAAATTTCCAAATTATGAGGAGGTTATTCAATGAAAAAGGTACGTTATGGAATGTGGATGTTTGCTACACTCGTTCTCATGTTTTCTCTACTTCCAGAAACATTCGTTAAGGCGGCAGCCGATCCATTCATTAAGGTCAAATTAAAAGGCTATCTTGGTAACAAATCCGAGATTACTGTCGAACCGGAAGTCACGTACACTACGAATCTAGCAAATGTAAAACTAGAATCGAACAAGAAGTATACGTTGAGGGTCAGCGGTACGGACATTGTTGTTCTAACAGATTCAAAAGAAGTTGGTAAAGCTTCTGAGATTGAAGTGAAACCCGAAACAGGCAATGGTCCACTTTCGATTAATGGCCGTACATACTTAGGTAGTTTTCGTTTTATTATCGAAGATGGGAAATTCATCCGTCCGTATAACTCAATTGGTCTTGAAGATTATTTAAATGGGGTCGTTCCAGCTGAAATGCCGGCTTTATGGAATCAGGAAGCCTTAAAGGCACAGGCTGTTGCGGCGAGAACCTATGCAATGAGCTACATTAACAAAACGCCCGATGACACAATGAGTTACCAAGTATACGGTGGCTATGCTTGGCACGAAAACTCAACAAAGGCTGTTAAAGCAACAGAAGGTCAGGTCATTGGTTATGGTGAAAAACTACATATAGGTTCAGATGCACTTTTTTCCTCTAGCAATGGAGGAAAAACCGAATCAAACAAAAATGTTTGGGTCGGCACAGAGCTACCATATTTAAAGGTCAAAGACGATCCATATGATCCACAAGCTGTGTGGAGTTTTAGTGTGAAAAAGCAACAAATAGACCTTACAAACTTAGATTTGACAAAAGCAGATGCATGGTGGGCTAATACCAAGGAAGCTGAACAAACACCAGTAATTTCTAATATTAGAGCATGGCTACAGAAAAATGGCTATACCGGCAAAGACATTAAAATAACGGCTGTCCCTCATCTATCCCTTCACGCACTAACAAGTGGCGGCAGGGTAAGTAAAGGAAGTATAAAGATTGAATTTATGGTGAAAGAAAAGGGGAAAGCGCTACAGCAAAGTGTAATATTAGAAGATGTAACGGCTTCGAAAATTAGAGAAATTATCGGTCTGAGCTTCATGAAAAGCTTTTTAGTAGACAAAGTGGATACTGCAAGGGATGCGATTAACGTTTCAGGCAAGGGCTACGGCCATGGTGTCGGACTAAGTCAGTATGGCGCGAAAAAGGCTGGCGAAAAGGGAAATACGTATCGCGAGATTCTTGCTTTCTATTATGAAGGGACAAGCTTAAAACAAGCTTATCAGCCAGAGCCTGAAGAAGTAGAACCAGTCAAGCCAGAACCGGCACCTATCATTCCAACGCCAATTCCAACACCAGCTCCGGATCCCGCACCTAAAGATGAAACAGCACCAATGATTAATAGTTTAAAAGCCCATTACGATTCTAAAACAAACCAAGTCAAAGTAACCTTTGATACAAATGAAAAAGCGAATGTGACAGTGGAAGTTACGGATGAAAAAGAGCAAATCATCGCTTCTCTTGTCAAAGGGGATCAAAAGCCGTCAGGATCGCAATTAGCCATTTGGGATGCATCAGAGGTAAGTAACGGTTCATACACCTTTGAAATTAGAGCGATTGATAGTAGTAATAATGCAAGTTCAGCATCTGTTCCATTTTCATTAACAAAGCCTGACACAGCGGCTCCAGTTATTAAAAATACAAATACCTCATATGACTCAAAAACGAATAAAGTTTTCCTGAAGTATGAGATTAATGAAAAATCAAAGGTTACCGTTCAAGTAAAAGATGCAAAAGGCAAAATCCTAGCTACTCCGATCAATAATGCAGAGAAAAATCCCGGTGTCCAATGGACATCATGGAATGTGTCGAATGTATCGAACGGGAAATACTCATATGAAATTGCAACGATCGACAGCAGTCAAAATAAAGGCTCAGCAACGGTTCCATTTACATTAACAAAACCCGATACAACGGCACCTTCCATTAAGAATTTAAAAACCTCATATGATTCAAAAACGAGTAAAGTTGGTTTAAAGTATGAGATTAGCGAAAAGGCGAAGGTCACCGTTCAAGTAAAAGATTCAAAAGGAAAAATCTTGGTGACACTAACCAATAATGCTACAAAAAATGCCGGTATACAAAGTGCATCATGGAATGTAACAAAGGTATCGAACGGAAAGTATACATTTACCATTACAGCGATTGATCCAAGCAAGAATAAACGTACAACGACCACTTCCTATACAATAAACAAATCGGCAGCGAAGAATTTGACTGGCAAGGTCAATGCTACGAAGTTAAATGTCCGTTCCGAACCATCCACATCAGGGAAAGTTCTTGGCTCTTTGAAGAAAAACCAAATCGTTACCGTAATTACTAAGAGCAGTTCTTGGTACAAAATTCAGTTCGGTAAGGGCACAGGTTATGTACACGCAAAATACCTAACGAACGTCCGATAAAGAATCCGATCAGTGAAACGGGCTTATCAAAATTTAGAGCATTGAAAAGACCATGATTTTTTATAAGTCATGGTCTTCTTTTATAAATTCATTTCCGATAGTAAATTCAGTCTGAAACAGCCTCTTATTGGGGTCCCCACCGCATCGCCATCAAGATAAAAAATATTAAACACTCCAAAACGAAAAAAGAGCTACTTTTTCTGTAAATCAATCAATAGAAAATAGAATTTTTTCGTTATGGGGATACAAATATATCTTAGCTTGATGGGAATGTGGAGGTACCCTTAATGAACTAACGGGGCTGGATAGTTCTACAAGCACAGTGTTTTCGAACTATGATTAACTTCTAAAGGAATTTTTTGAAACTTGTTGAATTTCTTTAGGTAAGGTCCAATGAAAGGTGGGAAACAATGGAAATAGCCAGTTCTCCTATTAATAGAAAAATAAACAATGTTTTTATCCATGTTAAAGATTTAAAGAAATCAGTTGAATGGTATTGCAATCTCCTTGGCATCTCGCGAAATAATGACTCTGTAGAATCACCTGTTTACAATATTCCTGTAACAAGTGAAACTGGATTAACTTTAGATGACCATACGTTTGATCCAAATTTTATATTTAAACCATCCAATAATGTCTTATTTAATTTCTACGCAAAAGATATAGACGAAGCTTACCAATTTATCAAGAGTAATAACATAGCCATTGTTAAAGAAATAGAGCGTATTGGAAATTTTGCTTATTTTAACTTTCAAGACCCAGATGGTAATGTACTTATGATTTGTAATGGTTAATGTTCTTAGGGAGTAGCCGGCTCACTACTCCCTTTACTTAAGTTTTTTTCGCACTTCATTTTAACTTCACAGTTTGTGACAACTCTACAATAAGGCAGGTTGCTGAAGCTGCCTTTTCATATGGCGGGAGACAGATTTATTTTTCTAACCAGGCTGCTGGACGGGAGCAAATCATAATAGTTTTTATGTTAGTTCTAAAATTGACTGCAAACGTAAATTCAAATGCTCTCATTCCCCGTCTTTGGAGAGCCAGTGGAAGTTTGAATCACTTTATCGAAACTCCCATGTTTCTCCTGGACTAATAAACCTACAGCATCCATCACGATAGAAAAATTTATCAAGAAACAGGCACTACAAAAAAATTTCATCATATATAGGTGATATCCGTTCGGATTTGATGAGGAGGATATCATGCAACCTATGTTACCTATGGAAAAATATTTTGGGCAGTTTGAACTGGTGCATGCTTTTTATGGGGCTATGCCTACAGGTGTCAGCGTTTCCGAAACCGGTCGTATTTTTGTATGCTTTCCGAAATGGGGAGACGATGTTCAATTTACTGTGGCGGAAATTGTTGAGGGTGCATTACAGCCTTATCCCAGTGTAGAAACCAATTTAGTTAATACTGGAAATATTACGATGTCTTTCGTCAGTGTCCAAAGTATCGTTGCTGATGGAAGAGGAACACTTTGGGTACTAGATACAGGGGCACCAAATTTTTCTGAACCTATTCAAGGGGGAGCAAAATTAGTTGCTGTTGATTTAAGCACGAATACAATAAGGAGAGTATATACCTTTACAGAAGATGTTGTCTTGCCAACAACTTATCTGAATGATGTCCGTTTGGATTTTCGGGTTGGAAGAGCAGGCTATGCATATATAACAGATTCTTCTTCCAGTGGGCCAGGGGCTATTATCGTCGTAGATTTAGAAAATGGGAACGCGTTTAGACGGTTAAATGGGGCAATATCAACTTCACCTGATCCCTATTTTTTACCGAAAGTAGAAGGTGGAATTTTGATGAATCGAAACCCGGACGGCGCAACTTTCCCATTTAGATTGGCTTCCGATAGTTTAGCGATTTCTCCTGATGGAAAGGTTTTATTTTATGCTCCGCTAACCAGCCGTCAGCTGTTCTCGATCTCAACAGAAGCCCTAAGAGACAGAAGAATACAGGACCTGAATTTATCCCAATATGTGCAGTATTGGGGGGAAAAAGGTGCGTCTGATGGAATGATCACCGGCGCAAAAGGAACCGTTTATGCGGGAGACTATGAAAACAATAGTATCCGGAAGATATTGCCGAATGGCGCAATGGAAACCATCGCACATGACCCCAGAATTTTATGGCCGGATACTTTTTCGATTGGCCCCGATCAATACTTATATGTCATTGTGAATCAATTACATCGGCAGGCGAGATTTCATTATGGAAGAGACCTGCGGGAAAAACCATATAGTTTACTTCGTATGAGAATTGATGAATTCCCTGCTCCTACCTTTTCATAGTAATCGTAAACGAAGGTAGCTATCCCCCATCTGGGAGCTGCCTTTTTTGTCAGATATTCCCGCAACCGTCCTATAATAAAGAGGTGACTTAACTCAAATTGAAAAGCCTGCTTCATCTTAGACTTTAAAATATAAATAAAGCACCATAGGCATGAAGCTATATAAGTATCAACTTACGGTAAGAGGAAAAACTTTGAACAAAACTAGGAGGTAATCATGGGAAGATTAGTTCACCTCGAAATTCATGTGGATGACATGGAATGGGCAAAGAAATTTTATGGTGAGGTATTTGGATGGTCATTTCAAGATTGGAGTGATTTCGCAGGAATGCCTTACTTGGGAGCGGTGACTGGCGATGAGAATGAACCTGGGATAATGGTGCTTTGATGCAGCGTCAAAGTCCTCCGCCGGAAGCAGGCCAAGCTCTTAATGGGTACTTGGCCAATCGAACCACCATAGGAGTCAAACGCGATCACATTAGCTGTGCCGGGGGCGGTTTGCAAGTTATGGATCAATACGCCAAGTGCCGCATCTGACAGAGGTTCGTAGGCATAGGCGGAAGAATGTTTAAATTTGTCTTGCTTTACCTGTCGTCCTGCAAACAGGCGGGCTGCTTCAATCCAAGTAGTGGAGTGGAACTCAGCGGTCTTGGGCCGAGTCGCCTCTTGCAGAGGACGCATAATCTGCCTGAGCTCTTGTTCCGAGCCGACAAATACGCCGCTGGAACGGAGATCGCCCTGGTTTTGCGCAGGAACCAATAGCAGGGATGTCAGACGTGCATCGGTATGGGGAGCCCACGTCTGCCAATAACGCACCACTTTTTCGAGATCGGCAAAGTCCCATGTTATTCTGTAACGAGCGACATACTCGATCGGATGCACACGAAAGGTAAAGGATGTGATCACGCCAAAGCTGCCGTCTCCCCCACCACGGCAAGCCCAAAACAGGTTGCTGTGCTGACTGTCATTGGCACGGATAATCTTGCCTTGTGCTGTAACCATTTCCACCTCGAGTACGTTATCGCAGGTCATTCCCAATTGCCTGGACAACAACCCGTATCCTCCTCCGAGAGTTATTCCGGATACACCGATCGTCGGACACGTCCCGGATGGGATGGTTAATCTTTGTTTCCAAAGCGCTTCGTACAAAGGTAGCAAACGGAACCCCGCGCCGATCTGCGCCGTGCCGCCCTCTTTATTGATTTGCAGCTTTAGCAGCCCGCTGACATCAATGACGAGACCACCGTCGACGAGGGAAAATGCTTCATAGCTATGTCCGCCGCTGCGTACGCGAAAAGGAAGCTGCTGCTTACGTGCCCATAGGATCGCGTTGACAACGTCCTGTGTGACCTCACAGTAAACGATCACCTTTGGGAATTTATTAAAGCGGCCGTTATAATTTTGTCTTGCTTCGTCATAGCGGGGTGAGCCTTGCAGGATTACACGCCCGGTTAGTCCTCCTATGCTTACCATGGGACGATACCTCCTTAAAAACGTAAGATGCGGAAAGCTTTATACAATCCATATGTAAAACGAGAAGAAACAGAACTGATGGACGAATTCTTTCTGATTATGGACAGATGATTCCATAAATCAACCTGTTCTTTTTTGATCATTTGCATGGCCTCTACTCCAAAATGAATGGATGTAGCTGTGTCAATAGACTTGAATCCTAACATAGACTATATTCCTTCAATTAATCGATGTTTTCAATTCCGGTTTACCAGGAATTATTTAGGCTTTGAGTATGAAATGCTTGTTGATTAGAATTTTTAACTTTTCAAAAACTAGAAAATATAGTGGTTCTTAAACTGCGTTAGTTGAACTAGAAATAAGGGGTTCTTAGTAACGAGGATAAATCTAAGTTATTCCATTAAAGGGCGCTTTTCTTTTATAAGAAGGCGTCTTTTTATAATATACTTATAAATTTCAGGGATTGGATTTTTTTAGGTAAAGAAATGATTGTGAAGCTTTCTACTTAAACTAAAGGGTGCGTTCGTATTATACGGTCGACCAGTAAAAATGAACTGCACCCCAATTGTTAGACACAACAAACAATTGGAGGTGCAGTTTTTTAATAGAATCTATTATATCAGTAGCCAGGGTAAGACGTACGGGTGGGGCTATTTACATGTGTTAAAATAAATGATTTTTAAAAAAATTAGAAAATTTTTCTTATTTTGAGTTGCTAAATCTTACAAGGAAGAGTACTATAATTAGTAATTAATGATTTACTAATTACTCAATCCCATACTTAGTGAAAGAAAGTGAGAGTTGCCATGGCTCAGCAGGAAAAAAAGAAATACATTACTCCAGATGGATATACGGCAGATATTGCGATCTTTACTATAACTTCGAAGAAAACGGCAGAGAAAGCCCCGCCTGAAATGTTTTTGAAGCTATTATTAATCAAACGCGCAACAAAAGATAAAGAAGGACGCCCAAATGTCGAAGGAGATAAATGGGCTTTGCCCGGAGGCTTTGTCAATGCTTTCGAGACTGCCTATGAAGCAGCTAAACGAGAATTAAAAGAAGAAACGGGCGTAGCTGGATTCCATGTCAAGCATTTCGGGGTCTATGACCGGCCAGGGCGCGATCCCAGGGGATGGATCATATCCAATGCTTTTTATGCAATTGTCCAGGAAGAGTATCTTCATCAAAGAAAAGCGAATGACGATGCAGCCGAGGTTGAATTGTTCACGATACAGGAAGCCTTACGATTAGAGCTTGCATTTGATCATCATACAATCATTAACGACGCGATGAACTTAATGAAAAAAGAAATGGTGCAAACGACGATAGCCCAAAAATTCCTGCCGGATGAATTTACTCTTTCTGAACTGCAACGGGTTTTGCTGACAGCTAGAGATGATGCAAAAATCAGCGCAGATTCACTTTTTTATGCTAAAGCCCCTAAACTCCCGTTCTTGGAGAAAGTCTTGGATGAAAAGGGTATGCAGAAGAAAACGAAACGTAATTCATATCGGCCTTCACAACTTTACCGATTTAATGCAGAGGTTGTCATGGACTCTATTTATTACTAAGGGGGAATAGTGAAATGGGTAAAAAGGCATTGATCAATATCGATTATACGTATGACTTTGTGGCAGACGGAGGTTCATTGACCTGCGGGAAGCCAGGCCAGGATATCGAGAAGGCACTTGTCAGCATAACAAAGGAATTTATCAAACAAGGCGAATACACAGTCTTCGCGATTGACTTACATGAAGAAGGAGACCGCTTACATCCTGAATCGAATTTGTTTCCACCGCATAATATTAGCGGTACAATGGGTAGAGACCTATATGGGGCGTTAAAAGAAGAGTATGAAACAAATAAAAATCAAAAGAATGTTCATTATATAGATAAAACGCGTTATTCGGCATTTGCAGGAACGGACCTAGATATCCGCCTAAGGGAACGCCACATTACTGATGTATATTTAGTCGGGGTTTGTACAGATATCTGCATTTTGCATACGGCAATCGACGCTTATAATCTAGGCTATAAAATCTTTGTATATGAAAATGCAGTGGCCTCGTTCAATGATGCCGGTCACCATTGGGCGCTTGGACATTTTAAAGGATCTCTTGGAGCCACCATTCTATAATAACGATTCACGCAACAGAATAGAAGGGAAGCGAATGCTTCTCTTTTGGGAGGAACTATCCATGGAAAAAAAGTACAACGACGACAGTTACGCATTACACACTGACCTTTACCAAATCAATATGGCCCAAACTTATTGGCAGGACAAAACACATGACCGAAAGGCAGTTTTCGAGATATTTTTCAGAAAGCTTCCATTTAATAGCGGATATGCGATTTTTGCGGGACTTGAAAAAATTGTCCATTATCTTCAAAACTTTTCCTTCTCGGAAAGTGATATCGACTATTTGAAAACGGACCTGCACTACGATGAAGAATTTTTGAAATATTTGCAGAACATCCGTTTCACGGGAGCGATCCGTTGCATGAAAGAGGGAGAGCTCGTCTTCGGCAATGAACCGATTTTACGGGTGGAGGCACCACTTGGCGAGGCTCAACTAATAGAAACGGCGTTGCTCAACATTGTGAACTATCACACACTCGTGGCAACAAAAGCTTCGCGCATCAAACAGGTCATCGGTGAAGAATCTGCCCTTGAATTCGGTTCAAGACGGGCGCAAGAAATGGATGCTGCAATTTGGGGAGCGAGAGCGGCCTATATTGCCGGCTTTGATTCCACTAGTAATGTACGTGCTGGAAAGCTGTTCGGCATTCCGGTTTCAGGAACGCATGCCCATTCCATGATCCAAGCTTATAAAGATGAATATACGGCTTTCCATAAATACGCTGTTTCCCATAAAGACTGTGTATTCTTGGTTGATACCTATGATACTTTGCGTTCAGGCATCCCGAATGCAATCCGTGTTGCCAAGGAACTGGGCGATAAAATCAATTTCATTGGCGTCCGTCTTGACAGCGGTGATTTAGCTTACTTATCTAAAGAAGCACGACGTATGCTTGATGCTGCAGGCTTCCATGATGCGAAGATTGTCGCTTCCAATGACCTGGATGAATATACGATCATCAACCTTAAGCAACAAGGAGCAAGAATTGACATTTGGGGAATCGGAACCAAATTGATTACGGCTTATGACCAGCCAGCGCTCGGTGCTGTTTATAAAATGGTTTCAATAGAGGGCGAAGATGGGAATATGAGAGATACCATCAAAATTTCTTCTAACCCTGAAAAGGTTACGACACCTGGCTTAAAACGAGTATATCGAATCATCAATAAAGTGAACCATCATGCTGAAGGTGATTATTTGGCGATGGAATATGAGAAGCCGCAGGAACAGGAAAAATTAAAAATGTTTCATCCTGTCCATACCTTCCTAAGTAAATTCGTCACGGATTTCGATGCGGTTGATCTGCATGTGGATATTTTCAAGGATGGCAGCTTGATTTATGAATTGCCAACCATAGATGAAATCAAGGCCTTCACGCAAAAAAACCTCCAAGTATTATGGCCGGAGTACCTTCGTGCACTTAATCCAGAGGAATACCCGGTAGATCTCAGCCAGGATTGTTGGGATAATAAAATGAGGAATATAGATGAAGTTAAAGCCAATGTAGAAAGAATGCTAACGAAATGACCAATCTATTTTATTAGAAAGCGGGGCTATGCCAATGCGTCCATTACAAAAAGAAATCGTAAAAAAATTACTTGTCCAACCAACGATCGATCCTGAAGTCGAATTCAGGAAAAGTGTTGATCTATTAAAAGGGTATATGAAGAAAAATACGTTTCTGAAAAGCTTTGTACTTGGAATATCTGGTGGTCAAGATTCAACACTGGCGGGGTATATTGCCCAAACCGCTGTCAATGAATTGAATGAAAAAACGAATGGTAGCGACTATAAGTTTGTTGCTGTAAGCTTGCCATATGGAGTACAGGCTGATGAAGATGACAGGCAGCTGGCTTTAAAATTCATCAAGCCCAGCCAAACGGTTACAGTCAACATCAAGGAAGCGGTGGATGCATCAGTAAAAGCTGTGGAAGAAGCAGTTTCTGAAAAGCTATCGAATTTCTTAAGGGGAAATGTCAAAGCACGTGAGCGAATGAAGGTACAATATGATTTAGCCGGACTTTATAAAGGCGTCGTGCTTGGTACGGACCATGCAGCTGAAGCGATCACAGGTTTCTTTACGAAACATGGTGACGGTGCAGCGGATATCATTCCATTATTCCGCTTAAATAAAAGGCAAGGAAAAGAAATCCTGAAATTCGTCGGTGCTCCTGAGCGTCTTTATACGAAAATACCAACGGCCGATTTAGAAGATGACAAACCGTTACTTCCTGATGAAGTCGCTTTAGGCGTTAGCTACGATGAAATCGATGATTACCTTGAAGGCAAGGAAATCAGGACGGAAGCTGCCGAAATCATCGAAGGATGGTATACAAAAACCGAACATAAACGCAATGAAGCCATAAACGTTTATGATACTTGGTGGAAATAAAAGAACGTGTGAAGCCGAGACTAGTTAAAGAAATTTAACACCTGCATCTCTTAAGGTGCGGGTGTTTTTTTACAAGACCACTACTATCACCTTTGCTAACACATCAGTAATTAAAAATTTTACCAGCAAAGGGGAAAACTAAATGTCGACTCTACAAATGGATTTATCCAGGCTTATTAAAGAAACAAGCAAGGAAATTGATTTCTCGGGTGTAGTTGGTGTGAAAGTGGGAGATGATCTGATCCATAGCTCAGCACATGGCTATTCCAATCGATCGGATGAGATTATGAATACGACTGAAACAAGGTTCGGAATTGCTTCTGGATGTAAACTGTTTACCGCGATCGCCATTTGCCAGTTAATACAAAAAGGGAAACTTAGCGTTGAGTCTAAACTTCAAGACTGTCTTCCGAGGGTGTTTCCTAATTTCCATCAAAATGTAACCATACATCACCTCTTAACACACACTTCCGGCATTCCTGATTACTTTGATGAAGAAGTGATGGAGGATTTTGAAGAGCTATGGCAGAAAAATCCGATGTACCATATAAAAAGATTAAAAGATTTCCTGCCAATGTTTCAAGATGGCGTGATGATGTTCCAACCCGGGGGAAGATTTCATTATAATAATGCTGCCTATATTGTATTGGGATTGATTGTTGAGGAACTAACCGGACTCGAATTTTCTGAATATATCAATAAAAATATCTTTCTACCTTGTGAAATGAAGAATTCCGGTTATTTTTCCATGGACCAGCTTCCTAAAAATACTGCATTAGGGTACATTGGCGAAGAAAATGGAGCATGGAGAACGAATGTTTATTCCCTTCCGATCAAAGGTGGAGCGGATGGAGGGGCGTATATTTCCACAACAGATATGTTCAGGTTTTGGGAAGGGTTATTTTCCAATCAGTTACTGAATCAAGAATTTACCAATCTTTTATTGGAACCCCATATTTCTACGGGAGATGAAGGGGAATACTATGGGTATGGTATATGGATTAGTAAAAAAAATGATGGGATATTCAAATATCATATTATGGGATATGACCCCGGTGTAAGTTTCCATTCTGCGGTATATCCGGCAAATCGGATGAAAACGGTCATTGTTTCAAATGAAAGCATGGGTCCATACGATATTGCCCGCGCAATCGAGAAAGAATTATAAACAAATGAAACCATATCGATAGGGAAAGGTTCCATCCTTCATTTAAATACCTAGTTTAAAAAGCGCTATCCTAATTACTCGAATCAAATACGGAACAGTGCAAAAAATAGCCCCTAATCGTTGTAAATAAAGGTTTTCTACAAATCGACAAAATAGTGCTGAAAGAGAAATGGAAGGAATACGATAGTGAAATTGCCCCTCATGCCTTATGTTATAATATGGTATTATGATAATTTGAGGGGGATATGTATGGTTTCTTCTTTATTTATAATAATAGTAGTTGGCATTATAGTCCTGATTGGTTACAGAATAATTTTTAAAAAGAAAACGCCTTCTAACATGTATACACCATACGATGACATGTTAATGGGGAAAAAAGAAGATGTTAAAAGAGAACACCCGGCACAAGATACAAAACATAATTTTGAATATGAAGAAAAATGCGATGAAGACAAGACCGTTTAAACGGTCTTGTCTTATTTAAGGAGGGAGTTATAACCAATGAAAATAACATTTTCTGATTTTATACCTATATGGATATAGTTCTCATGCAAGCCAGCTGATCGGAATGGCACAAAATAAATTAAAGAGAAATATTTGGACAGAAAGACTCATCGCATACCTTTGTGGCGTGAGATGCCCCTTTTTAAAAACTATAGTCTGAAACGTCATTCCGTATATAGGGAAAGAAGCTTTTATAGACCTAAAATATCAAACAAAGGATTTGTATATTTAGATATCTTGAAGTAGAGTATATTTAATATACAATATTCTAACCGGTATTTTCCGATGGAGGTTCTTTTTACGTTATGAAGGCAAGATATGAACTCGCGAACATGAACTTAACAGTAAGCAATGTGACTTTACGTAATGCAGCGGATAGTTATGTCCTCTTGAAAGCTGCAGATGATCAAAATAATAATGAAATTACGATCAAGCTTTCCCATGGTCAAGCGGAGTTTCTGGAAGCGGAATTACGTGAAGTAAATCGCCGTCGCAGGGAAAATAGTTCTGAAATATCCGGAAATGATCAAGAACGAATTAATGACGACGATTCTTTTAATCTGTTTAGCATTGATTTATTCAATGAAAGTGAACCGAAGTAAATGATAGTATATGTTTATTTTACCCCGCCTCATATCCGCTTCTCTGTAACCTTTCCAATCTGATTTAAGATGATGCTACAGAGAGTTTATCATTCCCGATGCAAAATCCGAATTTCAAAGATCATCCTGATTGAATGTCCATAAGGAAAATCTTAAGTAAGGTGACCTATCGTTACCTTTTTTTTGATTGCTTGAAAAAATTCTTCACTAAAAGGAATATGGATGATAGTACAGCAAAAACCATGAAAAATACGATGAACCCCCAAAGACCTATAGCCGCATCTTGAAATTCCATATTCCCTCTGCTGGTAAGGGCTTGCTGTATTTCAATGGCAAATACTAAAACAACCATGACAGTAAAGGTATAAAGGAAAGAGAGTATCGTAATCCCAAAACGCATCCGGGAAATTAAATTAGATAAAAATAACACGAACAAAAATATGATGATACCGATGATTCCCATTATCCAAAAATGCAGATCTTTGTCCGTTGCATTTGAATTCAATGTGTCACTCACAAAGAATAAGATGAAATCGTGAAGATTATTGACGACTTCGGCTAATATCTGGATGATTTCTTTCATTTTTCACACCTCCAATCCCTAGATTATAGCAGGTTATAAATCTATATAGAAGAGGGGGCTGGTTTTCGGGGGTGTAAATGCTGACCTTAGATTAACGTAATATGCAAACATAAACATGCTAAGGCGAGTAAATCTTCTACTATATAAGTGTTTCATTCTTTCGCGTTTTATTGGGAAACATAAGAAAAGCATAAGTGATGACTTGGAAAGTCAAGACATGCAATGACAGCAAAATAAAGGTATAGTTAATCGTGAATAGATCAGTCAAAATACATAGAAAAATAAAGAATAAGTTTTTTCATGGGAAGTAGGTGTACCTATGTCCAATATTTTAATGCCTTTAGCGATCTTAGCGATGATTGTTTTGATCGGTTTCTTTATTTATAAGGTTAGTAAAGAATAATTTGTATAATCTTATCCTTACTTAAGATTTTCATGGTTGGAGGTTAAAAAGAATGAATGATGTACATAATCATGTGTTAACGGTAATTGATTTTATGAAAACCGGACACAAAACTTGCTTTGTGAAAGTAATCGGTTTTGATGCTGAATCCGGACAGAATTTTGAAGGCGAAGTTAAATTTGTCGGTGATTTGCCTTTTGGAGATCTAATACATCCTCAACGGTCACATCTATCTTCCACTTGCAGGGAGTTTGTTCAGGGTGATTTGATGAACAGGTATAGTCTGGGGCAGTTTGAATAAAGTGATTGAAATTTTTATAGGGGATCTAACGAGATGACATTTTTTACTTATTGTTTAAAATTGGTAAAATCCAGGGTATAAAGAATATGGTATGTATGAAACTTTTGTATGCCAAACTTCTCTTTTAACTGATAAAATAGCATATTTTTCCCTATTTAACTCTCGGACTATAATCCTTATAATGATAAATAAGAAAAATATGACAGTTAGTGTAGGAATATACTGTTTTTGAGGTGAGTTTCATGGTATATGCAGATATATTGAGTAATATACACTCTGCTATCTCCGGTAAAAAAGCTGATTTAAATGTGAAAATTGAACGTTTGGTAGATGCGAAAAACGATATTATAAGAGAACAGAGTATGTGCCTTAACGAGATCAGGAAAATAAAAGACCCTGAGCTAGGTGGCAGCTGGACAGGGCAGCGCTCAGATCATTTTCAGGAAGCCCGTCATGATGCCTATAATGTGATGTTCAGTATCATTCATGACGATTATGACGATTATCAATGGAAAATCGAAGCGATGATTACAAAGTTAAATGCCGAGAATACGCTTCTGAGCATAGCGGGGAATATAGCCCAAGAGGCCGACCACCTTTTAAGTAAAGGCGAAGAGGCATTTGAGCAGCTGGAAAGCAAAATATCAGATTTAAAAAGGCGGTTGTTTTAATGACGACAATCAAACTGAATCATCCTGCCGTAACGAAGCAAGTCGATCAGGTGAAGACGGCACTTGGTACAGTCACGCTCGGAAATCTGCCGGCAGGCGAACTTGGCAACAATAAATTGGAATTCACCTCGAAGTGGATCGATCGGGAAACGAACCTGGAGAAGGTCTTTGAGCAATATATCAAAATCGTCCAGAAAAATGTGGAAGATACCCGTGCCAACATTGACTTATTAAAAGAACAAGATGAAGCCATCGCCCATACGTCTTCACATGGGTATCAGCCGCGATGAAAATATATGAAGCCAAGACATTGACGGCCGCAACCAAGTCGCGTGCCAAGCAATATGAAGAATTAAAGAAAGAAGTCGCAGCCCTGAAAAAGGAATTTCAGGGCATCGTTGGCTTGGATAATGAGTTTCAAGGTGCTGGTGCCACCGCCATCAAAAGCTTCTATGAAGCGCAAATCGAGGTGGCGGACGCCTGGATGGAACTTTTCACTACCCAGATCAGTTTTTTGGAAGGCATTCCAGCCAGCCTGGAAGAGGCGGATCTATCCGGAAATACGGTGGTCGAGGTTCCCTTTTTAGATGGCGAAGTCTCGACCGGCATTAACCAAGCGAAGTCGCTTGTCGATGAACAAGCGAGCGATCTTCAAAGAATCCTGAACAGCATTGACGATATCCTTCCTCTTGATATGTTCAACCAAAATGACTTTAATGAAAAAATCACGCTGGCCGGACAGAGACTGGATGACACCGTGACAAAGGTCGAGAATGTCGACCGGCAATTGGTCGAGGAATATGATGTGTCCGTCGGGCAGGAAAACGTGGCCGTAGGCCTCTTCCGCGCCTTGCTTGATGCCACCAAACAGGACGGCAACGTTTCGCCGATGACGTTCAACCAATCGGCATTCAAGAATAGTGACATCTATCAAGTGAAGGATGAAGTCGCCGGTCAGATGAAAGACTATCAGACCTTCAAAAAGCAACAAGCCGAAGCCCAGAAAATCGAACGTGAAATGGAAGAACTCGAAAACCGCCCGTGGTATGAAAAAGCCTGGGATACGACAAAAACCTTTACAGGGGAATTCACGGGATATTATGATTCAATCAGGGCCTCAACCGGAGTCGATCCAGTAACGGGCCGCAAGCTGTCCGATGCCGAAAGAATCGCCGCTGGCGCCATGGCCGCCGCTGGCTTCATCCCAGTTGTCGGCTGGGCCGGCCGGGCCATCAAAGGCGGCAGCGCCCTATACAAAACGGCCAAAGGACTCAACGCAGCGAACCACGCGCTCGATGCCTATAAAACGACAAAAGGCTTTAGCCTCCTCCAGAAAACCGAATACGGGATATATGGACTTCTCGCAGCCAACGGCCTCGGCGAAGCGGTCACCGGCAAAGACATGTTCGGCAACCAACTAACCGAGGAACAGCGCCAGAACGGCCTGCTAATGGCACTAGGAATCGGCGGTGTGGCAGGTGCGGCGAAGGTCGCAGATAAGGTAGCGAGTGGAACAAAGTTCGTCCCTTACAGTAAAGAATTTGCGCAAAAGCAGGTTCAGAAGGCAAAAGCATTCGGCCGGCAAATCGGTAATGTGGAAGTACCTCTTCGTATCAGGGTCGAAGAGTTAGCCACGGCGTATGGAAACAACTACAAGCATGTCACTTTTGATAAAACGACGATTAAGGATATCGTACAGAAGTTTGCGGTGAAGAGTGATGGTGGTAAGGGTACAGGCATGTTATACCATGTCCAAAGAATCTCAGAAATAGAGGTTATGTTCAAGCAAAATCCAAAACACAATGCAGAAGAATTTGCAAGACAGTTAAAAGACCAAGAAAAAGGGTTGAATGATTTAACTATTGAAGAGTATTTAAAGAATAGAGAAAGATATATAGAAGAAGGAAGAGCTTTAGAAGGCAATGCAGCTCAAAAACTTGCTAGAAAAGAAGCTTTAAAAGAAAAAGTTTTAGAATTACGTAAACAAGGATTGTCTAGACAAGACGCAAACAAAAAAGCAAATGAATGGTTAGAAACTCAAGCTGCTCTCCATAACCCGGATCAAATTGCGGGAGGAAATCCTATTAATATAGGTGGGATGGGGGATAAAAAAGTTAATTCTTCTATTGGTTCTCAATGGAAATACAGAATAGATGTATTAGATGAACAAATAAGAGAGCTATCAAAAACCATGGTTGAATCAGAAAGAAAATCAACATATTTAAATGTTAAATTAATGAATTAATTATTGGAGGGAGAATAATTTGTCAAATAATGTATTTGAAGGATTTATATTAGAAGAAAAAATTGATAAAGAAGTCATCGATAAATATAAAGAGAAGATACCAGAACAAATAACAGAAATATGGAGGCAATACGGGTTTGGGAGTATATTAAAAGGTTATTTAAAATTGGTAAACCCTGATGTATTTGAAGAACTTTTAAAAGATGTATATATAAGAAGCGAAGATGCTATTCCGTTATTTGCTACATCTATGGGCGATATAATTGTTTGGGAAAAAGGAAGATATTTAAACTTGCTAAATTTTAGAAAAGGGAATGTAAATGTTATTTCAGCTGGTTTTGACTTTTTTCTAGATGATTTAAATGATAATAGCTTTATTGTTGAAGAATTAGATTGGAATCCTTATCCTGAAGCAGTTGATAAATATGGAGAACCAAATTTTGATGAATGTTTTGGTTATACCCCTCTCCTTGGATTAGGTGGACCAGATAAAGTGGAAAACCTGAAAAAGGTGAAACTTATTGAACATATTTATCTGATTACTCAATTCATGGGACCAATCGAATAAGGGAGAACCAATCAAGTTGAAAAGATTATGATTATAATTATGAAGATCTATCAGATTCAGATAATCACGAAAGAAGGGTTATTTGGGAATATACTTCCTTGGGTCTTTTACATGAATCTGAATATGATAAGAATATTTTAGAAGAATACCTTAAGAATGAATATTGGAGGACAAGAAGAGCTTGTTCTTTTGAATGACCTTAACGCAAAAGTTAAGGTCTTTTGTCTTTTCATTGTTGAAATATGAAAATGGATCATCTTACGCCATATCGGGCTCCTCCGATAATAGGCCGTAAGGACTTAAAATCATACAGATTTACTTCAAGGCAAGGTTGCTTAGAAAAAAGTAGCGAGTGGTACAAAGTTCATTCCTTACAGTAAGGAGTTTGCGCAAAAGCAGGTTCAGAAGGTTCAAGCTACAATAACAGATATTGCGAGATCAGGAAAAACCACGTTAAAAAATATAGGTGAAGAACTAGGTAAAAAGGAAATTCCTAAACGTATAAGTGTGGAACAAGTATCCCTCGCGGGAGGACCAACCCTTCGCCAAGTTGTGATGGAAAAGCATACAATTAAGTAAGCCTATCAGAAATTTACGGTGAAGGATAGCAAAGTAGAGGCTGTTTCAGGGGAGAGTATTTCTAAGGGTACGGGTGAAGTTAAAAGGCTTATTCCTGGTAGTCCTGGAAAGGTGACAGGAGGTAGTTCTACAAAATGAGGGAAAAATATGTTTGAAGAAATGGGTATACCTAAAACTACAGAAAGAACGCCCTATCAAGCATAACATATTATTCCAAAGGAATTTAGAAGTCATCCTGTATTAATAAAAATAGGAATGGATATGGACGATGCCTCAAATGGATTTTTTCTTCGAGTACCTGATGCTGATATTAGTACAACTTCTAGACATAAAGGATATCACTCAGTTTATAGTAATTTTGCAAGAAAAAAATTAGACGAAATAGATGTTAGTCAAGATATATCTAAAATAGAAATGCAAGTTTTTGAATTGCAACAAAAGTTAAGAACACTTCAAGAAAAGGGATTACCATTATACATGAAAGATGCTTATCTTGAAATTGAGCTTAAGAGGATAAAAGAAATTGGGTTGGAACAGTATAAAATTGAAAGAATGGAAAAGGAGATTGTAACCCTGTATGGAAAAGAGGAGGGGGAGCAACAGTCGACCTATGGGAAAGGTGGTATAATAAGTAATGAATTATGGTATATATAATAATTTTGTTGAAGAAGTGATACAGTTTTCAAAAAATTTTCAAGGAGAACTTCCTAATAATATTTCAGATAAAATTGTTTTTATTAATGATATAAAAACAGCAGAGCACTTAGCTTATGATGAAATATTTGGTGAAGACGAATATAATTGGAAAGATATCAGGGAATTAGAAATGAGTGAAGTTTGGGGTAGTTATTATGCAATGCCAGAAGATGAAAAGCCGGAGGGATTGGAAGCATTATTAGAAATAATCTCTAAGAATGTAAGAGAAAGCCCATTTGAATATAATATATTTTATAACGATGTTGTGGCTGATCTTACTAATTGTGCTATCAATAGAGCAATAAACGGAAAGAATAGTTCCTTTTTTGAAGAATTATTTGACATATATGAATTCGGTGCTTTTCCTTGCGGTTGGAATGGTGATTATCCAGATGGGAAAATTGTTGCGTATAAATTGAAAAAATGAATAGAGTATTTTAGAAGAATACCTTAAGAAAGAATAAGGGTGGACAAGAAAAGCTTGTTCTTTTGTATGACCTTAACGCAAAAGTTAAGGTCTTTTCATTGTTGATATGAATATGTACCATCTTATGCCATATCTGGCTCCTCAGATAACAGGCCGTGAGGACTTAAAATCATATAGATTTACTTCAGACATGGTGGCTTAGAAAAAAGTAGCGAGTGGTACAAAGTTCATTCCTTACAGTAAGGAGTTTGCGCAAAAGCAGGTTCAGAAGGTTCATGCTACAATTACAGACATAGCGAGATCAGGAAAAACCACGTTAAAAAATATAGGTGAAGAACTAGGTGAAAAGGAAATTCCTAAACTGATAAGTGTGAAACAAGTTTCCCTCGCAGGAGGACCAAGCCTTTCCCAAGTTGTGGGCTTTATGGGAAAGTAGAAAAGAAAATTAATCCTCAGCTAACATATCATCCAAAAGACCAAATGCGATTTGTACGGACTCCTCGCAGCCAACGGCCTTGGCGAAGCGGTCACAGGCAAAGACATGTTCGGCAACCAACTAACCGAGGAACAGCGCCAGAATGGGCTGTTGATGGCACTCGGAATCTGCGGTGTGGCTGGTGCGGCGAAGGTTGCCGATAAAGTAGCTAGTGGAACAAAGTTCGTCCCTTACAGTAAGGAATTTGCGCAAAAGCAGGTTCAAAAGGCAAAAGCATTCGGCCGGCAAATCGGTAATGTGGAAGTACCTCTTCGTATCAGGGTCGAAGAGTTAGCCACGGCGTATGGAAACAACTACAAGCATGTCACTTTTGATAAAACGACGATTAAGGATATCGTACAGAAGTTTGCGGTGAAGAGACTGTCTACTGTAAACCAGGCAAAGGCTGACGATGCGATGGTTGAAGCAGTTAGAAATCTACCAGCATATACAAGAAGACCTAACCAACCAAGAAATTATAAATATAAAGAACGTAATGAAGACGGAACTACACTGTACACTTTTATTTCAAACAAAAATGGAAAAGAATATAAAGTAATTTATGACAAAGATGGATACCCAATTTTTCAATTAAAATTTGAAATTTACTTACCAGAAAAATATTTTTTAGAAACAGATGCTGCACAATTTGAATATTTATCTAAAACCTTATCTGAAGAAATTATAAGCAATCCAGAACTAGCTGAAAAGTTCACAGCGAAAGAATATGAAGTGTTAAAAGAAGGTAGAGTTCCTAAAACACTTACTTGGCATCATCATCAGGAAACAGGTAGAATGCAAATTGTGGATTATTTTGAACACCAAGCAGCCGGACATACTGGTGGAAGAGCTATATGGGGCGGTGGTGAATCGGGCAGAAAAGGTATTATAAAAAAAGAAATTCTGGAGATGGTAACATGGGATTAAAAAAGTGGCTATTTGTAGAGGAAGAAAAACCCGATGAGGGTGTAATTGCTTCGATTGAAAGAGTGTTTGAGATTGAATATCCTGATGACTACAAAATGTGTGTTATGAGATATAACGGAGGTTTTCCAGAGCCTAATATCTTTAATTTTGGTGAAGGGCAACAGGGAGTATTTAATGATTTAATTAGCTTTACTGATAATGATATAAATATAGGGATGTTTTATGAGCTATTTTCTAGTCCAACGTTAAAAGGGATTGTGCCTTTTGCCAGAGATCCATTTGGAAACTACTTATGTTTTGATTATCGAAATAATTATCCTTCTCCCAAAATAATTTTCTTCAATCATGAAGAAGAAGCGTTATCATTAGTGTGTGATACATTTAGTGATTTGCTAGAGCAAATGTATTCTTTAGAAGATACAAAGTAGATGGGGGAGCAAAAATAAAATGGAATATAAATTTGAATATACATTTGAATATACATTTAAAAATATTACAGTAAGTGAACTTGAAAATTTCGAGAAAAAATTTCATTTAGTACTACCGGAAGATTTCAGTAAATTTTTATTATCTAATAATGGTGGAAAAGCGGTAAATAGAAGATTTCAAACAGAAGATCGAACAATAACTTCCTCGATTATACTATTTTTCCCTTTATCTAGTGAAATAGAAGAAAATTTAGAAAGTAATTTCATTAAGTATAATGAAAGCAGGATTGTACCGAAAGATTTTCTCCCTATAGGATTAGATCCGGCTAATAGTTTAATCTGTTTATCTTTAGATAGAGAACAAAAAGGTAAAGTTTATTTTTGTGACATGGACTACTTTGAGGAGGATAATGAATTAAGGAAAGAATTTATTAAACCGATATCTGGAAATTTTAAAGAGTTCATGGACAATTTATTTGTCGCAAAGTAAATAAAGTCTGAATATTGGGTGCGAAAATACAACAATTAATATATAGAACCCGGTGGATTCCAAGCACTATCATCAACGCTTTCTGATGCTATTCTTCAATTTGTTCGTTTTTATGAATGATATTAAAAGCTATTAGCCATGGTTATAATTCTTTTGACCTTTTATACAAAATAAACCAAAACTTTACTCTTATCAGGTAGCGTCTTTTTTAGAGCAGGAGAGTAAAAGAATTGAATGAATCAAACTACCAAAAAATAGCTCAAACTGTAAATGAGATAATTCCAGGAGAGTGGAGTAAAGTAATTTTGTATGGAGAAATTACTGTGGGGACAGGGACAGCGTTCATTTTCTATCACTTAATTTTAATGATAACCTCATATATATCCATGATATACCTTAATTACATATTAGTTGAATGGAGCATAGAGAAACATGGCGGAGGTTAATAAAGATCTTAAAAGACTTATCAGAAGAATTTAAACAGAATAATCAAGAACAATGGACCAATTTAACTTTTACTTTAGAAAGTACAGGAAAATTTAAGGTTGATTATGATTATGTAGATCTATCAGATGCAGATGACCACGAAAGAAGGGTTATTTGGGAATATACTCATTTGGGTATTTTACCTGAATCTGAATATGATAAAAGTATTTTAGAAGAATACCTTAAGAAAGAATAATGAAGGACAAGAAAAGCTTGTTCTTTTGTATGACCTTAACGCAAAAGTTAAGGTCTTTTCATTGTTGATATGAATATGTATCATCTTAAGCCATATCGGTTCCTCAGATAATAGGCCGTGAGGACTTAAAATCATATAGAATTACTTCAGGCAAGATGGCTAAGAAAAAAATAGCGAGTGGTATAAAGTTCGTCCCTTACAGCAAGAATTTGCGCAAAAGCAGGTTCAGTATGTAAAAGCTACAATAACAGACATAGAGAGATCGAGGAAAAACAACATTAAAAAATATAGGTGAAGAACTAGGTAAAAAAGAAATTCCTAAACGGATAAGTGTGGAACAAGTTTCCCTCGCAGGAGGACCTAGCCTTCCCCAAGTTGTAATGGAAAAGCAGACAATTAAGGAAGCCTATCAGAAATTTACGGTTAAGGATAGCAAAGTAGAGGCTGTTTCAGGGGAGATTATTCCTAAGGGTACGCGTAAAGATAATTCTGGAGTAAGTGAAGTCAAAACATTTATCGACAAAGGGCAACAGTTTACAAATGGTAGAAAAAATAGGTTAAAGCCTGATATTAGGTATAAAACTGGAGAGTATGATTACTTATATGAAACAGATAATTTAGGTAGGATTACAAAATTTGAAACAGAAAATTTACAATTAACAGAAAGAAAAGACAGATTGTCACACAGCAAAAATACACCAGGTAAAGTAAAAGGTCAAGACTATGCAGGGCATTTGGCAGGTGATAGGTTTGGAGGCTCACCTAAAATTGATAATTTGGTTTCGCAATTATCTGATGTTAATTTGAAGCAATATAAGAAACTTGAAGAAATATGGGCTGCAACTCTAAAAGAAACACCTCCCAAAAAAGTAACAGTTGATGTTAATATAATTTACTCTGGGAACGATATGCGTCCAGAGAAATTTATAGTCAGATACACTATTGATTGTGAGTTTGGTTCTGCAAATCTTAAAAATTAATCAAAGGAGTGAAAAAGTAGTATGAGAGAATTTGAAGATATATTTAGTGAATTGCAAGCAGATATGATATCCATATGTATGGAATATGTTGAAGATAGAGCTGATAAAGTATATGTTTATGCTTCATGTGAAGAAGGAATTATTTCGAGCAGTTTCTTTTATTTGATTAACAATAAGTATGTAAAGTCTCATAAATTGAATGATGCATTGGAAAATGGGGAAGAAAGATATGATGTGTCTGCAGAACGAGGGTTTATGGTACTTGATATTATCAATGAAAATACTGAAAAAATAAAAGTATTGTGCAAAGAATATGAAAGAGATATGCCCACTGAGATGAAATTAATATATGATGTTAAGAGTGGGAACTTTAAAGCTGAATACAAGTATGATTTAGTATATACTAATGACGATATTAAAACGGCCCATCATATTGCTAATGAGTGGTTTGAGGAGTTAAAAAATAACAACCTTTAAATTGTTTCCAGTTAAAGATATGCTCTAATTTGAATTCATGACTCATCTAGGTTGTACCTTCAAGGAGTGTCAATGTAATTTTAATATTAGGCAATAAGAACGAGAATAGGGCGGGATAACATTTTAATAGATAGGACCCCTCATAGATGTCATACTGTCACCATAAAAACATGAAACTTAATGTTTTATTTAGAAAATGAACTTAAAGCGCTTGATTGTCTACTAAAGGCAACGAGTGCTTTTTAGCGTTAAAAATTAAAAGAGCACTATAATTTTTATAATACACTAAGTGTTAAATTCTTATTGTCCTGTAAATAGACTGTAATGACTGTGAACAGTGTATTACGAGAGTAGAGGAAAGAAGGGAACTATCTTTAACAATGGTTTCAGGGTAAGGTGAAATAGAAAATTAATCCAATAATAGTATGCGTTTAATGATACTGAAGAAGTACAAGCAAAAGTTAATAATGATGGACAATTTGCATTTAATGATGAACAAATGGAACATGAAACCGGTATTGATATTATGGAAGGAAAAAACCTACGTTTTTTCTTGATTATAAGGCAGGCATCGAGCCTGCCAACGGATGCTGAAGCATCCTAAAACAAGAGCGGGTGTCAGACACCAATTGATAGTAGGAATTTAAAGACTAATGACGCATTTACAAAATATTCAGTTAAATACATAATTAGGAAGATTATGAAGAAGGAGGGATTATATGTATAGAAAATCACTAACAGTACTATTAGCTGCGGGTATGGTTCTATCAACTGGTACAGTATTCGCACAAACAAACGGGGCAACAAATGCCCAGTCTGACACAGCTTTTGATAACAAAGTTATCAAAAAAATTAGTGCGGACGATATGTATAATACGATTGCCTATCTATCAGAGCAACCGAGGGCTGCTGGTACAGAAGGGGAGCTCCGTGCAGTCAAATACATAGAAAGTCAGTTTAAGAGTCTTGGTTTTGAAACAAAGGTTCAGCCTTTTCCCATCTATGATACGGTGCAAAATGTAAAAGTGAAAATTGGTGACAGTGATTTAGGAGGAACACCGCGTGCCATTAGCGGCAGTATCAGCGGGAAGGTAACGGCCGAACTTGTTAATGTTAGAAAAGCAAAGCCAGAGGAAGTTGGAGAAAATGTATCTGGGAAAATTGCACTAGTTGAACGTGGGGACATTACCTTTGTTGAAAAGGTTCAGAATGTCCTAAATAAAGGAGCGGTTGGCGTTTTAATGTACAACAACTCACCATCAGGAAATAATTTCGGACAAGTATCAGCGGGGCAAAATATACCTGCTGTAGCCATTACACAAGCCCAAGGGTTAGAGTTGGTCGAACAGCTTAAAACTAAACAAATCACGTCCACTCTGGAAGTGGGAAAAGCTGAAAGAATCGAAAAGACATCCTACAATGTCATCGCTTCCCTAAAACCAAAAGCCAATAAGGATAATGGTCAAATCGTGACTGTTGGAGCTCATCATGATTCTGTCCCGGGCGGCCCTGGTGCAAACGATGATGCTTCGGGTGTATCAGCTGTGCTGGAACTGGCAAGGATCCTGGCCAAAACGCCAATTGACACTGAAATTCGCTTCCTCACGTTCGGATCTGAGGAAAGAGGGCTCGTTGGATCATCCTTCTATGCAGATTCCCTTCCCAAAGAGGATGTAGACCGCATGGTGGCTCACTTCCAAATGGATATGATAGGCGGACGTGATGCTGGCGAGGATAATCCTGCAGGTGGTTTGATTATGTATACCATTGATGGAATGAAAAACCTTGTGACGGACCTGGGTTCCTCAGCAGGGGCCAGAACGATGGATGTTGCGATTCCTTATGGACAACTGGGCAGGAGTGACCACCAACCATTCCATGAGCTTGGCATTCCATCCGCCTTGTTTATCCATTCCCCTGTAGAGCCTTGGTATCACCAGCCTACAGATACACTGGATAAGATATCGAAAGAAAAATTGCAGCAAGCAGCTGAAATTGTTGGTGCCAGTGTGTATCAAATTGCCCGTCCGGAAACTCCGGCATTAACAAATGCACGTGTAGCTCCTGGCACGGTAGACTATGATTTTGATGACCGTCCGGTAGATTAAATACTTCATTGTACAGAATTACGAGATTAATAATGGATCTTGGAGAAAATCAGGAGGGCAGCTGTGTAGTTTACAGATGCTCTCTTCCTTTTATCGGCCAGCGCCTCGTGCTTAATTTTTTCACTATTTCTAAGCTCTAAGTCTAGTGAAAATCCTATATGAAATATGTAATAAAACATACATGCTTATCCAACTCCAATACCATTCCCACTGTAAATACTCAATATTATCAGTGTACCTCTCCAATACTACTTCACAGAAATAATTTCAACAATCAATAGATAGAAATCCAAAAACAGCTCAAACTTTAAAGGATGAGCTGTTTTTTGAAATTTTAGGTTACAAACTAAATTCATAACGCTTTCTAAGTCGCAAGTAATATAGCCATGTTCTAACTGTGAATGAACCAAAGATAAAAATGAGAAATACAAACATAACCGTGTTAAGTAAACTCAAATTCGATGTATAGTTATTAATCAGCTGTCCAACAGCTGACCCCATAAGTGAACGTCAAGTAGCCCCCAAATACTACATGGGTGGTGTATTTCGGGACTATGTTTTGTTTGCTTCACTTTTTATCGTACTCTGCATGCCGAGGGTAAACTAGATGACCACGGCAAGACTTTATTTATTTCTATTTTATTCGTTAGATCCATATTTGGCAGCGTCTCAAACAAATAGCGAAGATAATGATAGGGACTCAAATCGTTCTCTTTTGCCGTTTCAACCACACTATACATGATGGCACTCCCTCTAACACCTCGCGGTGTATTAGAAAACATCCAATTTTTTCTCCCAATCACAAACGGCTTAATGGAACGTTCACTTCTGTTGTTGTCGATTTCTAAATGCCCGTCCAATAAAAAAGCTTCAAAAGTGTGAAACAAGTTTCCCTCCCAGGAGGACCAAGCCTTCCCCAAGTTGTGATGGAAAAGCAGACAATTAAGCAAGCCTTTCAGAAATTTACGGTTAAGGATAGCAAAGTAGAGGGTGTTTCAGGGGAGAGTATTTCTAAGGGTATAGATAATGTAAAACCAGGAGATAAGAGTTCTCTTGCACCTGGTGGTGGACTGGCTGTATATGAGTCAAGAGGTGGGCATTTGATTGAAAGACATGTTGGGAAAACTGATGAAGAATTATTAGAAAGAATAAGATATAATCCAAGAATTACTGGTTCTTCTACTTTTATAGATAGGGCAACAGCTGAGAAAGTTGCTTATACAGTCTTAAACAACCCCAAAAATATTGAGAAAATACAAAAATGGCTTTCTGACCCTAATAGTAGACCTACATTACCATTAAGATACAAGGGTGTTGGAGAGATAATTGGTATCAAGAAACTCCGAAGTTGTAGAAAATGTAACAAACGCAAAAATTGTACTTAAAAAGGATTCAAACGGTAATTTTATTCTAACAGGATATCCAAAAAAATAAAGAAGCGAGGAATTTAAATGGACAAAAGTTATGATTACTTAGAAGAGTTAGAAGATTTTTTAAGTGGAACATTCCACCAGGATATTAGTTCGCCTAAACAAGCATTAGATGAGTTTATAAACGAAGCTAATAAAGAATGTTTGCTTTTTACAATAAAGTATTGTGAAGAATTTTTAACTAGTAATAGAACAAAACAAGAAAAGGAAAACTATATTCAAACTAATGCTGAAATTTATTTTCCCGCAATTGGATTAACTCCCATACAGTGGCTTAATAAAGTCGTAGAACAAATAAAAGAAGCTGTGAAATCAAAATAGAATTTTTTTGAAAACCTTGGGTGGAAAATAAAAGGACCTTAACATATGTTGTTAAGGTCCTTTTATTATAATTGACTGAAGGACTATAGCCTCCAGAAAACCAAATACGGGATATACGGACTCCTCGCAGCCAACGGCCTCGGAGAAGCGGTCACCGGCAAAGACATATTCGGCAACCAACTGACCGAGGAACAGCGCCAGAACGGATTGATGATGGCACTTGGAATCGATGGGGTGGCAGGTGCGGCGAATGTCGCAGATAAAGTAGCAAGTGGTACAAAGTTTGTCCCTTACAGCAAGGAATTTGCGCAAAAGCAGGTTCAGAAGGTTCAAGCTTTCGGTAGAGAAATCAGCAAAGTAAAAGTACTTCTCCGTATATCCTTAATCGTCGTATTATCGAAAGTAACATGCTTGTAGTTGAATAAGGAGGAAAAGTTTGTGATAGAAAAAATTAATGAAATGAACGCTGATTTACAGGTAACTTTAAAAATTATGAAAATAAGGTAAGTAACTGTGAATTAAAAAGTTATTATCTTCCTTAAAGAGCTACTTAATAAATCAATACTATATAATCAGTCAGTTGACGAATATAGACCACCCACTCTTTATTACTACATTACTTTGCAACGAATTCAAAAACAAAATCTATTTTAAACATGTAGAGTGGATTTAATGGATAAGCGAGAGCAGTTAATCGAACAAATAAAATTGGTGATAAATAAGCTTGAAAAAGATTATTGTAGTGAAATAAATAGTGGTGTTTTACAACTAATATATAAAAGATATAAGAATGCATTGGAAGTATTAGAGAATAATGAAGATATAAAAGAAATAAATATTATCGGAAGTATAAGGGCTTATATGGATAGTTATAGTGACTATCAAAATTCATTACTTGTAGAATTACATAAATCTGAAAAATTAAATAAAGAAATGTTATGAAAAATGGTTGTTGAAAAATTTAGGATATATAAAAATGAGAAACTTTTTAATAGTCTATCCTATAAAACGAAGATAATTTATTTATATGAATTAAAGGCGCATAATTGATCTATGCGCCTCATTTGCTTACATTATTGAATGATTACAGTTTCCAGCTCGACCATCTTACTCCAATCAGCGATTTGATTAACTGAAAGGGAGAGGGATAGTACGGTATGATGGCCTCCGCCAGCTTGGATCCAAGATTTAATGCCGTCTTTGAAGTTGGGTTTCGGTTCCCATATCACTTTGGCGACTGGTAAATGAGGTGTTTCATTTTCCGATGTGACTGTACTTATGGCATTGACAAGGAGACGGTAATGGGTTCCTAAATCCAGCATCGAGACCACGATGCCTTCTCCGGCGGCTCCATCAAAAATAAATCGTGCTGGATCTTCTTTATTACCGATGCCCAGAGGGTGTACGACGATTTTTGGTTTATTTGCAGCAAGTGTGGGATCCACTTCAAGCATATGTGAACCAATTATCCGTTCTGCTCCTGTAGTTAGGTCATAGGTGTAGTCTTCCATGAAGCCCGTCTGTTCGTTGTTCGCCATCACTTTCATCAAGCGGTCGAGGGCAGCGGTCTTCCAGTCTCCTTCTCCAGCAAACCCATAGCCTTCTGCATTCAAACGCTGAACCGCCAACCCGGGTAATTGCTTCATACCATGCAAGTCTTCAAAGTTGGTCGTAAAAGCTGTGTAACCGCCATTTTCCAGGAAACGCCGTAGACCAATTTCAATTTTTGCTTGTTCTTTGACATGTTCTTCGAAGTAGTTGGGATCATTATTCCCGATCTCAAAATCGTATAACGTTTGATATTCTTGATAGGTTCGATTGATTTCATCTTCTGTGACGCCATTCATCACTGCCACTAGATCACCGATGCCATAATAATCAACTGTCCAGCCAAATTGAATCTGGGCTTCTACCTTGTCACCTTCCGTTACGGCAACATGCCTCATATTATCACCAAACCGAGCTACTTTTAGCTGTGAACTGTAGCAAAACCCGATAGCGACATTCATCCAGTCACTTATTTCTTGTTGGATGTCCTCATTTTTCCAGTAACCGACAACGGTCTTGTTGTTTTTCTTTAGTCGCGCATTGATAAAACCATATTCACGATCTCCGTGTGCGCTTTGATTTAAATTCATGAAATCCATGTCGATCGTAGACCAAGGAACCTCTTGATTGTATTGAGTTACCAGGTGTAGCAGTGGTTTTTGAAGCAATTTTGTTCCGGTTATCCACATTTTTGCTGGAGAAAATGTATGCATCCAAGTAATTACACCTGCGACCTTATCTTGGTAGTTGATTTCTTTTATGATGGCAGTGATTTCATCGGCTGATGTGGCCAGGGATTTGAACTGGATTGGGTAAGCTAGATTGCCGGATTGATTGAGTTTTTCTGCCATTTCCATTGCATGGTTTTCCACTTCTTTTAATGCTTCCTCACCATATAGACTTTGACTGCCTACAATGAACCAGAATTCTTTTTGTTTAATTTTTAACATAATCATTCACTCCGTCCTTTTTGGATTTACCTTGGCCATAGTAAGCGTGAGGTCCATGCTTTCTATTAAAATGCTTGTTTAATAAATTTTGGTCCATGCGAATATCGTGCGGATTAAGCTGAAGGGAATGGTAAGTCATTTTTGCCACTTCTTCCAGCACTACAGCATTATGTACAGCATTCTTTGCATCGGTTCCCCACGTGAAAGGACCATGATCATTCACTAAGACGCCTGGTACACGGTTGGGGTCAATATGATTCTCGGTGAATGTTTCGATAATCACATCACCGGTTTGTTTTTCATAGTCTTGCTGGATTTCAGCCTGTGTCATGGCTCTGGTTACAGGGATATCCCCATAAAAATAATCGGCTTGAGTCGTCCCGGCAGCGGGAATGCCGCAGCCAGCCTGCGCGAAGGAAACTGCCCAAGGAGAATGGGTATGAACGATACCGCCAATATCCTTAAACGCTTGATAAAGCCTGATATGTGTATCCGTATCGCTGGAAGGTTTATAGGTTCCCTCAATTATTTTTCCTTCCAAGTCCACGATCACCATATCTTCAGGCTGAAGTTTGTCATATTCAATGCCGCTGGGTTTGATGGCAATCAGTCCGCTTTCCCGGTCGATAGCACTTACGTTTCCCCAGGTAAAGGTAATGAGTTGATGTTGCGGAAGCAGCATGTTTGCTTGATATACCTGCAGTTTTAATTGTTCTAGCATATTAACGATTCCTCTTTTCCACTATTGGATTTTAGAGTTTTCAGCACTTTCATTACATCATTTGCACCTCTGCCGAAATAATCATGCAGCTTAACGTATTCCTGATATAAAGCATTGTATTTCTTCATGTTTTCAGGAATCGGCTTCACTTTTTCTTCTTGGATACGGGCAATCCTTGCTGCGGCTTCTTCGATATTAGTAAAGCCTCCGGCATCCTGTCCGGCAGCTACCGCAGCAAACATCGCTGCACCTATGGCGGGGGCCTGAAGGTGAGTGGCAATGGATATTTCTTTCTGGGTAATGTCTGCATATATTTGGTTGAGCATTTGATTTTTATGAGGTAATCCACCGCAAACCATCAATTGGTTGATGTCAACGCCAGAGGCTTTGAACGTATCAATGACCAATCTTTTTCCAAAGGCGGTTGCCTCAATCAAGGCTCGATAAATTTCTTCAGGTTTTGTGCTGAGGGTCATTCCAAGAATTAAGCCCGTTAGATCTGTATCTACAAGCACAGATCGATTACCATTCCACCAATCAAGGGCAAGCAGACCGCTTTCGCCTATGGCCAATTCATTTGCTTTTTCTTCTAATAATTGATGAATATTGATGTTTTTTTGATCGGCTTCTTTAAAATAAGAAGGGGGAACTTGATTATCGACAAACCATGCAAAGATATCCCCGACTGCATTTTGCCCGGATTCGTAAGCATAATAACCAGGAACGGCACCATTTTTCACGACCCCACACATTCCAGGCACAAGCACTTCTTTATCGGAAAGTGTAATGTCACAAGTTGAAGTGCCCATTATGTTAAGCATGGTTCCGCTAGTGATCACTCCGGTTGGAGCAACGGAAACGTGTGCATCGACATTTCCCACACATACAGAGATTCCAGGTAAAAGTCCCATTTCGTGAGCCATTTCAACAGTCAATTCACCAGCTTTCGAACCAACAGGAAGAAGTTCCTCACTTAATTTTTCAGAAACGACATGTTCAAGGCGAGGGTCTAAAGCGCTGAAAAAAGATGAATCCGGGTATCCGGTATGTTCATTCCACATAGCTTTATAACCGGCAGTACAGGAATTACGTGTTTCTTTTCCTGTCATTTGCCAAGTAATCCAATCAGCAGCTTCAATAAAACGATCCATAGCTTGATAGATTTCCGGATCTTCATCAAGGATTTGCATCAGTTTCGGGAAAAGCCATTCAGAGGAGATCTTACCGCCATATCGGGCCAAAAACGGTTCGTTCCGTTCTTGGGCAATGCGATTCAATTTATCTGCAGCGTATTGTGCTGCATGATGCTTCCACAGTTTCACCCATGCATGCGGACGATTCCTGAACTCTGGGATTTCACATAAAGGAGTGCCATCATTTTTCACAGGCAATACTGTGCATGCAGTGAAATCCACCCCAATGGAAATGATATCTTCTTTAGCTATATGACTTAGGGAGACCGCTTCCTTGACTGTATCAATCAAGCAAATTACATAATCCCTAGGATTTTGAAGGGCCCAATCTTTTCCTAATTGAATAGTTGTACCAGGTAAATGATTGCATATTACCGCGTCAGGATAGTCTTTAACGGTTGAGTTTATAACATCCCCGTTGTCAAGATTGACAATTACGGCTCGAGCTGACAAGGTACCGAAATCCACCCCAATTGAGTATTTACCACGCATTTTATCCTCCCTTTCGAGTAAGCGTTTTCTATGAAGCTAATATAATATTTATACGTACAAATGTCAATTAAGTTTTTTTGTACTAATGAATATAAAGCGTTTCAATGGTTATCTTGTAATCAATGAAGTAAATAGGTATGATATTAGTAATGATTTACGGAGGGATACCATGTTACCGAAATATAAAATTGTAATAGAAGAGATTAAGTCCTGGCTTTTCAAGGAACAGTTTCTTCCTCATGATAAATTACCGACTGAAACGCAATTAATGGATAAATTCAATGTCAGCAGACACACGATCAGACGGGCAATTGGAGATTTGGAAGTGGCGAATTATCTGTATCGCATTCAAGGCGGGGGGATATTCGTTGCGGATTGGGAGGATAAACGGATCAATCAGGCACCAACGAAAACCATTGCCGTTTTAACGACCCATATCGCTGACTATATTTTTCCCAACATCATCGTCGGCATTGAAAAGGTCTTATCGGAGCATTCATTTTCACTCGTTCTTGCCAGTACGCACAATGATGTAGCAATAGAACGGAAGAGCTTGGAAAATCTATTATCCCAATCGATCGATGGCATGATAATCGAACCGACAAAAAGTTCCTTTCCCAGCCAGAATATTGGAATGTACAAAAATATAAAGAAAAATGATATCCCATGTTTAATGATTAATTCCACTTATCAGGATATGGATTTCCCGTTTCTCGTCGTTGATGATTTTAAAGGGGGGTATATGGCCACGGAACACCTTCTAACGCTTGGCCATGTGAAAATATTAGGGATATTTAAAACGGATGATAAGCAAGGGGTAAACCGTATGAATGGATTTATTGCCGCATATCAGCAACAACCCTCACTTGATTCTCCCGGCCAATTCATCACCTTCCAAACAAATGAAGAGAAAAAGGAATTATCCGACCGTATCAGGACCGTCCTGACACAATCCAATCGGCCAACTGGAATTGTTTGCTACAATGATCAAATCGCTTTCCTGGTGATTTCCATTGCGAAAGAATTAGGAATCGCCGTTCCAGATGAGCTATCCGTCATAGGATATGATGATTCACCGATCGCCAAAATGCTTGATATCAAATTAACGACGATCAAACATCCGAAAGAACAGATGGGCACAGATGCGGGAAACATGATTCTTAAGTTAATCGGATCGCAGACAAGTAAGGACATCGAATCGATTGTCTACGAACCTGAACTAGTAAAGCGGGATTCTACGAAAAAAGTAAAAAAAGATACCAATCGTTGATTGGTATCTTTTTTTTGCAGACTAATTTTTAGTGTTGACATTTATACGTATAAATAATAAACTCGATTAAAGAAAGCGCTTCCTGAAAAGGGTTATTCAAGTTAGCTTCTTACTATCTGTGGGAGAAGGAAAGTAACAGGTTCCATTGTCAATGGCTATAGTTTCAGTATTCAGAATATTACATAAAAACTGGAAGCATAAAAGACTGGGAGGAACTAAAAATGGGGAATCGCAAGGTAAGGGACAAAAATTCATTTTGGTATATTGTTATAATCTCTGCAGCGGCAGGGATGGCAGGTTTACTCTATGGTTATGATACCGCAGTCATTTCGGGAGCCATCGGTTTTTTACAAGAGTTATACGATCTGTCACCGGCCATGGAAGGATTCGTCATATCCAGTATCATGGTAGGCGGTATTTTAGGGGTCAGTGTATCAGGGTATTTAAGCGATGCCTTCGGAAGACGGAAAATACTAATGTTGGCGGCCTTGTTTTTTGCCATATCCGCCATTGCATCCGCTTTCACGATTTCGGTCGAGATGTTAATTGGTGCCAGGATATTTGGCGGTGTAGGAATTGGACTTGCTTCAGCCTTAGCTGTCACGTACATTACCGAATGTGCCCCGGCTGCCATTCGTGGAAGATTATCCTCCATGTACCAACTATTCACGATTATCGGGATATCAGCCACATTCTTCGTTAATCTGATGGTTGCCGGTTCCGGTACACATGAATGGGGAGTGGAAACTGGATGGCGGTGGATGCTGGGGTATGGAGTGATACCAGCCCTCATCTTTTTTGTAACGTTGATTTTTGTTCCAGAAAGTCCCCGGTATTTGGTTCAAAAGGGTAAAGACCAAGAAGCACTGTTTGTGCTATCTAAGATTAATGGGAAAAAATTAGGCCAAGAAGAGCTTAAGGCCATTAAAAAATCGATTGATTCCGAAACGAATCTATCAATGAGGCAATTGTTCAAGCCAGGTTTAAGGAAAGCACTTGGAGTGGGGATTTTTCTTGCTCTTTTCAATCAAGTGATAGGAATGAATGCGATTACATACTATGGGCCGGAAATTTTCAGAATGGGAGGATTCGAGAATAACACAGAATTCGTTGCGACTAGTTTGGTCGGACTCATGCAAGTGGCTGCCACGGTAGCGGCAGTGATCTTCATCGATAAAATCGGTCGTAAGAAGCTCATGGCAATCGGTTCTGCCTTCATGGCTCTTTTCATGCTGCTGATTGGAGGCGTTTTCTTTTTCGATATAAACAATGGTCCCTTGTTAATTATCTTAATAATGGGTTTCACAGGTGCATTTTGCGTATCGATGGGTCCTATACCATGGATCATGATACCCGAAATTTTTCCAAACCATTTAAGGGCGCGTGCAGTAGGGCTGACTACGATGTTCTTATGGGGAGCGAATTGGGCAATTGGGCAATTCACGCCGATATTACTTAATGGGCTAGGCGGCGCGATAACTTTCTGGATATTCGCTGCGATTAACGTCATTTGCTTCATCTTCGTCGTGAAAATCATCCCTGAGACCAAAAACAAAACGCTCGAGGAAATCGAAGAATTTTGGAAACCGGCAAAAAAACAGAAAATCCATGAAGCACAAGCCTAAAAGCAAATTCGCAACAGCTCCTCCGTGTAGCAGAGGAGCTGTTGTTTTGCGATTAATAGAACGTCATGTATATTTAAACTAAAATTTGGAAGTGTATATAATTCTGTAAATATAGTAGAGAAAGGAAGAATTATATGAAAAAGTTAAAAAAAGGATTTTTAATCGTTTTAGCAAGTGTTTGTTTTTTACTCTTAAACATTTCGACACCGGTTTCAGCTCATGAATCCAAATCAAAACAAACGGTTATAACCAGTGAAGATGGAACAGTGGTTTTAACTAAAATAAAAAAAGATGTATGGGTTCATACAACCTATACGGAAATCAGTGGTAATAAGATTGGTGCGAATGGTTTGGTTCTTAATACTTCAGAAGGAATCGTCTTAGTCGATGCAACATGGGACGATACGCTGGCAAAGCAATTATTGGATATGATTAAAAAGGAATTCAAAAAACCTGTAAAGCTGGCTATAATTACGCACCACAAATACGATAGAATTGGGGGTATACAGACATTATTGGATCAAAAAATAAAAACAATAAGTACTCCTGAAACTGCAAGATTGGCAAAAGAGTTCAACTATCCTATGCCCGATCCTTCCCTGGATTCAATGGCATCAACTTTAAAAGTTGGAAATATGAAAATCGAAACATACTTCCTGGGAAAAGCCCATACTTCTGATAACATGACAATATGGCTTCCAAAGTATAACTTATTATTTGGTGATATGATTTTCGCGCTGGAACAAAAAAATTCCGGGATCATTGATGAAGCTAACATGGAAGCATGGCCAAATACGATGAAGAATTTAATGTATGTATATAATGATGCGAAAATCGTGATTCCAGGCCATAAAACTTGGGGGGATTTCAGTTTGCTTCCACATACATTGGAAATTGTCCAGAAACATGGAAAATAAAAATAATTCGCATTCACTTCTAAACTTTTAGCAACTTGTCCACACCTTCCATTAGTCCATGCATATACAATAGTAAGGAGGGTGTTAGGATGGAGATAAATTGTTGTTATGTAGAAAAATGTTTTGAGAACAATGACCCCAGTACAATATGGTTTCCTGGAAAGCGTTGTAAATGTAAAAAATGAAAAAAACTAGCACCGTTTGTATTAATCACTAAAAGAATGAAGCAACTGTAAGGCAGTTGTTCTACAGGGCAGTCCTAGTGGCTGCCTTTTTTATTTGGACACGCAGATAATGGTGATAGATGTGAGCCTGATTTATACAATCATATAAAGATGAATAAACACTTAACCTTGGTGGCTAAGTGTTCATCAGTTAATCTTTCTTAAGGATTTGCCTGCTTTGCTGAATGATTTCATTATTTTTATTAATGGCTTCCACATTGTTTAACTTAACATGATCATTGATCAATTCATTGTCTTCCATATATTCTAGTAACAATTCGACGGATTTATCCAACAATCTTTCCAGTGGGATACCCCTTTCATCTGCTAAACGAGTGAGTCTCATGTTTAAATGAGAAGCGAGTGAAGAAACGAATGGATCTCTACCATCGTTCATTTGCATTCCCCCATCAGCTTTAATAGCTCCATTATATGATGGAAAGGATTGGTAGGCAAATGGAACAAAGTGAATGGGGATTAATGGAAAGTTGGTTGTGGATTGGTGAATTGTACTGGGAGCTGGATGATTTTTGGATTGGAAGCTGTCATTTTATTATTTATATTACGTGATTTTAATAATTATTTTGCGTAAAAAATAGAAGCTACCCATAATAAGTTAACTGCAACCTGTATTGGTTTATGTAACGGATAGCACAACCCCAATGTCTTATTTTAGGTTAACTAAAATAAGACATTGGTCATCTTTACGTTGGTCAGTGCCCTCTTCATTTCTAAGCGAATGTATAATTTCCTCTTTAAGTGTAGATATAGGGGCAGCCGAATAGGTCTTTAACAATGAGCATAAACGGTCTGAACCTAGAGGTTCTTCAACTCCATCTGTATAAAGGCACAGCTTACTGTCCTTATTGTATGTAAGGGTATTTGTTTTAAAAGTTATATCTTCAAACATCCCGAGTGGAGGCCGATTAGAACGCAAGTGATATTGTTTTCCGTTTATATCCTGTAAAAGAACGGAAGGATGGCCTGCATTGATATATTTAATTTCTCTCTTATCAGTATCGATTAAAAGGTAGACAGCTGTGCAATAATGATAAGTTTCACTTGTGTTTTTGAATAAAGAATGAAGATGATCATCTAATTCCTTCATCACAGTTCTTACTTCAGAACCTTTTAAAATTAATCTCTGAAATATGGAATGAAGTGACATGGTTATTAGAGCTGAAGAAAGCCCGTGCCCCATCACATCAAGTAGGATAAGGCCATACCGTCGGGCGTCAATTTGGTAAAATCCATAAATATCACCTGATAATTGATTGGAGCCTTTATAATACGCTTGAATTTCAAGATGTTCATTAATAATGGGAACAGTTAATAGTGTCTCTTGGATTTTTTTGGCAAACTCCATTTCTCTTTCTGTATCTACTTTGTATTTTTCGTTTGTTTCGTTCAATTCAATAAGTTTATCCTTTTGCACTTTCATCGTTTCATGAGCATTCTCTAAATCAGAATAAGCCTTATTCCTAGCATTTAGAGCTGTCACTGCCTCTTTTTTCGCTAGTAGAAGCTCATTTTCTAATTCGTTTCTTTTTCGCATGGGGATCACCACACACTCAATGATAGTTCTTCCATCTCGCTCTCTTCGAACAGCGTTGAGTAACACAGGTATTTCTTCATCATCTACAGACTTTAAGGATATATATATTTCCTCAATGTGATTTTCTAACCTGATCAGAGGAACCAGATAAAGCTGATGAAAGAGTATAGCAGAAGCCGAAAGGATAAAATTAATATGCTGCCCTTTCAATTGATCGAGATTATATCCCAATATTTTAAGTAAGGTTTGGTTAACGGATAAAATAGTATCTTCTTCTGATAAAGTCAAATATCCGCAGGGTGCCTCATTTAATTGTTCATTCACAAAAGTTCACACCCATTCCTTTCAGTAAATCGTTTGTCGGAAATTCATCCAAATACTGACGGATTAGGTATATCGTCTCCTCAGGATGACTCATATGTGGACAGTGTCCTGTTGCTTTCATCAATTTCAATGTACTATGAGGAAGATGCTTATGAATATAATCACCTACTGCTGACGGAGCAATAACATCTTTAGAACATTGCAAAATGAGTGATGGTACTTTTACTTTTGCTAAGTCTTTACGGTTGTCTGCAAAAAAGGTAACCTCCGCAAATTGTCGAGCGATAATAGGATCAGTAGAACAAAAACGATTCTCTAGCTCCCGTTTAAGCTCTGGGCGATCTGGATTATTCATTACCGTTCCCGCAAAGGCGGTTGCCCAGCCTATATAATTTTTGTCCATCATATCAATCAATCCTAAAAGCTGTTCTTTCTCGAATCCTCCGTAATAATCATTAGGGAGATTCAGGTAGCAAGGGGAAGGACCAACCAGAACAAGTTTAGAAAAATATTCAGGATGTTTAATTGATGCCAGCATGCCAATCACACATCCAACAGAGTGTCCAACAAATATAGCATCTTTTAGGTCTAAAGCCGAACATACATCAAGTACGTCTTGTGCATACCCTTCAAGAGTACTGTATCTTTCCACGTTGTATGCATTTATATCTGAATTACCTGACCCAACATAGTCAAATAGGATAATTTGGTATTCATCTTCGAAGTCTTTTGCAACTAATTGCCAGACATTTTGATCACAACCAAAACCTGGGGCAAATATCATTGGTCGTGTACCACTACCTTTAATCTTTACATTATTACGTAATAAAATATTGGGATTCATAATTGGCTCCTTCATTAGAAGATATACATACTATATGTTAACACTAACCTTATTCGAATTAAAGAATTGCACTTTAGTACTAAATCGCTACTAATGAGATCAGACTTTTTTTAATATCATCTACTAGTATTATAAAAAAAGTATAAGTTGGTGTAATTATGTACAAATATCCAATAAGTCAATATTTGAGGAACATATCTTAAACATTATCAGGATTTTCTTGAACAGAAAATTGTCTTAGTATCTATTTACCTTAAAAGTTCTGTCACCCCTAATATACTCGATGAAAATGGATTGGTTGTATATTCTAAATCGGGAATAAAGCAGCCTTCAATCCAGGATCTTGGAGAGGTATTACTTATCCTGGCTGCTTTAACGAATTAAGTAATATGAAGAAGTCCCTGGTAAGTAATGATAGGTTTTCATAGTCTCAGATTTGCTGGTCAGTACGTACGAGGAACCTCAATATCCCCTCAAACAAACATATAAGATCTATTAATAAAAATGAATAAACATCAATCTAATGATTTACAAAGACAGTAGGATAAAATTAATTGCTTTAAAATGAACTGGATTATACTAAGAATTATTGGATTTTGAAAAGAATCTATTATGATTCACTTGTTGTAAATTAAGGGTTTATTTTTCAACATTTTGGGAATAAAATCGACTCGAAGCGGAGTCTTAAAACCATCTCCTCTTACATCAACGCTTATAAAAAAGGCGGAATTGATGGTTTGAAAATGGGACACTCTCCTGGTGCACCACACAAGCTAACAGACAAACAGAAGTAAGAACTTATTCAAATAGTCACTTATCAAACTCCCAATGATCTTGGAATTTCTACAACTTACAATTGGACCCTTTCTTTAGTGTCGAAGTATATTGAACAGGAATGGGGGGAGAGGTATACACTTCGTGGAGTTTCAAGACTTTAGGAAACTCTTAGTCTTACGTTTACAAGAACCTCTTATACCCGGAAAAGGTCGACAACGTTCCTTGATCATTAGCCTTTTGAAAGTCTAATCTGTTCTAGAGTGTAAACTCTTTTTAGAAAACATATTGTAGAGAGCAGAGAAATGAGGGATTTAGAAGAGTATTGACTGATTATGTGGTTGTTTAATTCAATTTATCTATTTTATAATCATGTTAGAAACGCAACAAAAAATATATAACCCCTATTTTATGTCTATATTTGAATAGATAAAATAGGGGTTTTTATAATGGGTAATTTAAACTTCTCCCTTCTTCTGACTCATATCCTTCAATATTGTTTTACCCTATCTTTAAGAAATTTTCTGATGACTAATTGGAGCTTTTAAAATGTTGCTAGTTTCAGGTTTTTTGCGCAAAATAATTATCATATTGCGTTAAATAATAAATTGATATCGGACGAAACATCTTTTGTTTTTCCTGTATAATAATACTATATTTTACATTTGGGAGGAATTATTTATGGACCAAGCCAGCAGTTTAATAGGGCTTTTTGCAATCATACCGATATTGTTTTATCTGGGACTTATTGTATTAAGTGTTTATTTCATAATTAAGATTATTAAATTCATCAATGCAAAGACAAGATTAGATCAAGAAAGAAATGAAAAGCTGGATGAGTTGATAAGAGTTATTGGTAAAGATAAAGAAAATCAAAATAAGCCTTTATAATAGAACAAAAGCACAATCCCATTAAGGGTTGTGCTTTTGTTATTTTACCGGAATTATATGAATGATGAACCCAACTAGGTCAACATAAAAGGGCATTTTTTTGTAACGTCAAGGTAGGTGTACAAGCATTTCCTAATAAGTACCGTAACATATTAGGAGGTGGTTAAATTGACAGTTAAATTAGAAACTTTATTGGATCGTTCGGAAAAGAATATGGGCAGCGGTATTCATCCAGACGTAAAAGAATCAGCATTGGAAATGGTTAAACGGGCATACCAAGAAGGTATTTTCGTTCAAATCAGCGCAGGTTATCGGTCTATGGAAGAGCAAGCAAAGCTATATGGTCAAGGTCGCCTAGGTTATAACTACGATGGTATAAACTATAGTGATTTATCGAAACCGAGAGTGACCAACGCGATGCCAGGTCAATCTTACCATAATTATGGACTAGCCATAGATTATTTCATAGTCAGCGATGATGGAAAGAATGCCATATGGACAGTTGATTCAAAATGGAAACGGGTAGCAGCAATTGGTAAATCCTTGGGCTTTGCATGGGGAGGGGATTGGTCAAGCTTTAAAGATTATCCTCACTTGGATATGACGGGTGGACTAACTTATTCTCAGTTAAAAGCGGGAGCAAAGCCTAGACTGATATCAAAAGTAAATGGAACCACTCCACCAGCTACACAAGTCGAATCGGAAGTCATTGTAAAGGATACGCCTGCAAAGGACAGCGGCAATCAGACTATCAAGTCCATTCAAAGGACATTAAATAGCCGTTATAATGCAAAAATAGATGTTGATGGTTATTATGGTCCTAATACTAAAAAAGCGCTGATCAAGGGTTTTCAAACCGAATTGAATAAACAATATGGTGCAAAGATTAATGTGGATGGAATATGGGGACCCCAAACAAAAGCGGCTTCACCTAATGTTAGGGAAGGTGCGAAAGGGAATATCACCTATATCCTACAAGCAGCACTTTATATGGAAGGACATAATCCGCATGGCATAGATGGTATCTTTGGAAGCGGAACGGAAATAGCGGTCAAGGCATTTCAAAGGGCCACGGGAATACCTGCAGACGGGATCGCCGGTGAAAATACCTTTGCAAAATTATTTGGATGATATATGAAATGGAATAGAACTATAATGCTTGAAGCAATTACCTTAGCAAAAAGCCCTAAAAATGAGGGCTTTTTTTGTATGAATGAAAAAGGATTTTTATAATAGCAGTTTTTTAAAAGTAAATATCCCAATCGTTTAAGAATCGAAGTATAAGAAAAGTAAGAATACATATCGGGACAAGAAATGTAACCGCATTTACGATATGAAAGTACTTTAATGCGGAATGCTTTATTCTTTTGACTTTAATTACTAAATAGAAGAATGATAAGGTTGCGATCAATGGGCATAACAAGCCAAGATCAGTTAAGATTCTTGAAATTGGGTAGCTCATTATACTAAGTCCAATGAGGAATGAAGCAAGGCAGATCACATTGATAACCGACAATATGGTTGGTATCAACAACACGTTCTTTTTTACTGTCTCCATAAATTTCACCTCCAAGATAATCCCATTTTATAATATCCACTGATCAAGTAGCAAAGCAAGATGAAGGCTTTGTTAAAAGTAAAGGTTGATTTACTATGTACAAAGAGAAAATATCCAAAATTCTGTCCTTTCACAAATGTGAATTGTAATATTTATGGAGTATTTATACTCATTTTTATTCACTTGAAATTGACTGAAATATAATAGTTCTTTTGAATTTACATAATATTTAAACAATACAGTTAAAGGATGACTTAACTTTATTGGAGGGGAAAAATGAAGAATTTATGGAATAAGGCTATTTTGCCTATCGCTTATATTAGTTTAGCTTCTGTGATGGTCGTAAATACCATTCCGGAAACTCTAGTTCAAGCAAATTCGAATGTTCAATCACAAGTGCAAATGAAAAATCATGTGCTTCCGCTGGGAACACCTAATTTACATGAGCAAAGAACTTCAATGAATCCAGCACCAGGAGTTACGTATACCAAAATCAATCGTGGTGAAACATCTTCAAAAGACTTTTTCACAGTGGATGTGGCATTTGTAGAAACACATGAACAGGCAAAAAGCTTGTTGGCAAATTTAAAGAAGGATGGTTTCAAAAATGCTCGTATCATTAGAGAACAGAATCAGGCCATGGATGATCGCGAAAAAGATCCACTTGGATACATAGTTCGCGTCGGCCAATATCAGCTGGAAGCGGATGCAACCGAAATGAGAAAAAGGTTATCGGAAAAGGGATATACGGGTCTCCGGAATGTGTATACGGGTGAGGACGGAGAGAAAACGACAGGACCATGGGTAGTAAACGTCCTTGAAGTGGATCAGGATCAATTTCAAGGGCAATTGGTGCCTGAATTAGCAAATGATGCTGTGACAGGGAAAGAAACATTGACCCAAATGGCTGACAGAAATGATGGCATTGCAGGAGTTAATGCCGGTTACTTTGTTGTAGGAGAAAAGGATGGAACACCAGGCGATCTTGCCGGTATATTTGCCAGCAATGGACAGCTTGTCAGTGAAGCGATTAATGGCCGTTCAGCTCTGATTTTATCTTCTGTTGAAAAGAAGGCAGACATTGCTTCCGTTTCCACGTCAATTCAGGCCACTTCATCTGATGGTGCGGTTAGAGAAGTGGATGGATTAAACCGGAAGCCAGGATTAATCCGCAATTGTGGCGGTGTTGGAGGGGATACCACTACAGAACGGCCGAAACATGATTTTACTTGTAAGGATGAAAGTGAACTTATCCAATATACTTCCGTATTTGGAGAAAAGACAGAATCGGGCAACGGTGTGGAAGTGGTAGTAAATCATGCCGGAAAAGTGGTGGAAATTCGTAACCATCGTGGGGGAGACATTCCAAGCAGCGGTTCTGTTCTTGCAGGAACGGGGGAAGCAGCAGAGTGGCTTCGTGAGCATGCCCAACAAGGGATGAAGATTCAGGTGAAGAGTGAAATCGTTGGTGATGGAAAGCAAATGGAATTAGACCAAACCACCAGCATGATAAATGGAGGTCCTCGATTATTGGAAAACGGAAAAATTTCCATTAATGCCGTAGAGGAAGGTTTTCACTGGGAAGAAGATCCTGGGTTTTATTATCGTTTTGGGGAACGTCGTAATCCTAGAACGCTTGCAGGAATCAAGGAAAATGGCAATCTATTATTTGTCACCATCGATGGACGCGCACCCGGATGGAGTGTGGGGGCTAATTTTGAAGAAAGTGCGAAAATCATGAAGTCATTAGGAGCCGTCGATGCCATCAATCTTGATGGCGGCGGATCGACGACCATGACAGTTGGGGATGATCGAGTCACAAGACCATCTGATGCAACAGGTGAACGTCCAATTGCCGACGGAATATTGTTAGTAGAATAATGGATTGGTCATGTAGTTAGGTTAACCTTAAATTGATTTTGAAACCAAAGAAAATAAATGTTTATTTCAATATTCTTGAAATGTAAAAATATTCAACTCAAGGAACTCATCAATCAAAAAAGCACTTAACCTAAATGGTAAAGTGCTTTTTTGTATCTATTTATTTAATACTTCTTTATTTTGATTAATGATGATTTTATTTCTTAAAATCATTTCCTTATTATTAAGTCCAATATTTAATTCGGCAGGATTGCTCATCTTTTCTAGGAGAGACGATACAGATATTGCTAATAATTCAGGGATAGGCATGTCTGTATTATCTGATAAGCTTTTCAGTTTGCTGATTAATTCAGGAGATAACAATGACTCTAATGCTAGTCTTTCATTTATGTCCATGATTGTACCCTCCATATGTTGAATTACTTTATTAGTTTAATTATATAATAAAAATTTATTAGAGTGAGATTTAATCATGTAAAGATTTGATGTCAATTGTAGGAGGTATGATGGAAAATAGGTAATCTTCTTATTAATATGGTAAAATTTCAGATTTTATTTAAACCTGGTGGATATACATACGATTTCCCAGGGGTATTTGGAGAATTGGTTACTGTTTAAATGTTCATTGATGAACGAAGTTGAGCTAAATGGAAAGGTTATGTTAAATGTAACGGTTTATTTTTAATAGATAATATGGATGACAGGTTGCCCTTAATGTGAGTCAAAAAGTGTTTTTAAAGGATATTTGGAATTTTATGTTAAAATAAAAAGAAGAATATGGAATAACATACAACATACATTACCAATGTTAAGAAATCATCTATTTAGGGGTGCAATTTTGGAGAATATTTGCTCTAAATGTAAAACAGTTATGGTGAATGCTAATCTAGATAGTTTTCCAATTAGAATTTACAAAACAGGTAAAAAACCTAATACTAATACTATGAGCAACATTAGCCCCTGTTATGTATGTCCTTGCTGTGGGTTTATCGAGTTTTATGTAGAAGAACCTGAAAAGTTCAGGTAGAGAAACCCAACTATGAACCCTTCGTATTTAACCAGGCTATGTTAAAGGCAAAGGTTGATTTAGAAAATAGTCAAAATAAAAAACTAAAATGGATATTTATGTTTAAATGTATATGAGAATGTGAAGATTTCTACTTAAACTAACGTAAGTAGATTAGTGAAACAAGAGGTGAAAATAAAGGGGGGATCGTTGGAAAATAAGGACGTCTTAATTATTGTCGGTATAATATTATACTTTATATTATTTGTTGTAGGTATGTTATTTTCAGAACAAATCCCTCTCCTAACTTTCGTAGGGATAATTGGACTTAGTGGTATGTCTTACTTTGTATTCCGAATTGTTACGAGAGCAATTGAGAATCAAAAGTAATCACATTTTCTTATTCGAAAAATAGATGCTGACGATGAAGTTTCAGAAACTTCATATAAATAGTTATTGCTTATTCGACTAACGAGTTAGCTTTAGCAAAAAAATGGATACAACAACTGATTATGATTTATTCAAAATCACCCAGAACTTAAACATAGCTTTTAATAAAGGGTGCTTGTAGTAAAAAACTGTCATGGGGAAAAATGAACTTGGATACTTTTCCAAGTTCATTTTAATGTTCCTAGCTAATATATTCGCCACGGAAGGCTAAGTAATATGGAAAAGATGTAGATGTGAAAAGATTAAGAGTAGATAAGATTGCAAACTTTGATGATAAGTGGACAACTTATGACAAAGACTCTAATCAAGTTCAGGTTCATTATGCTAAGAGTTACGATTCTAATATTAGCACTAAGGATACATCAACAAAAAACCATAGGGTTGTAATTAACAAAACTAAATCAACTAGGAGTACTCAATATCCCTTATCCTTTAAAAACTAGGAGTGAAGAAAATGAAAATAAAAAAAAATCAAAAATTCGTACAGTTAGACGTAAGGAATTGGGATAATACAGAGTTAGTAGAAAGTTTATATGAAATTTGCGAGACTAGTAAAGAGTATGAAAATGATGAAGTAGAGGTTCATCAGGTTGTGGACTTAGGAAAACTTAAAAACGAGTGGAGATATTTAATCATTCTAAATATTTCACAAGACTTGGATAACCTAGGTGCACCAGTAGACCATTATTAAAATTTAAAAAGAATTAATTATAGCTTGAGACCGCCAGTCATTTAAGATTGGTGGTTTTCTTCTGCTTGAACTAATTCAATTACATCTTCAATAATGCATTCAAGGTATTCACAAATGTTGATCAAAATGGATAAAGCAACATTTTCACCCTTGGACATTTTAGCAAGTGTAGCTGTTGATATTTTTAAATCCTTTTTTAGATCTGTTTTAGTTTTATCTTTTCTGATAAATGTAATTTCCATTGGCTTGTAACTCGGAATAAGTCTCAAAATAACATCTCTCCTTAGACTCCCACTTGATTTTGACAGATTAAACGAAGTGCAGAAGGCGTTTAACCATTACTATAGGGGAGCCAATTAAACACTTCTCAAAGGCTCTGAAACACTTTTAATTAGGTGGGGAATATTACTTTAGGAAGGCTAGACCTTATGAGTTGGAAAGGTTGGGATTGGATAGAAAGTTTTTTTTTTACATAAGTTAATAAAAAGTATGTTTACTCCAGTGGTGTCGATTAATCAAGGATATTTAATAAAGAACATATTCAACATTAGAGTAAAAATTATGCTTGTAAATGGATACAACCTGATATTGGAACATTATGAATCTGTCGTGACCTTACCTTTATTTTGGCGGAAAGTACTTTTATATATCATAGGAGGGGTTTTCATGGAGAAAATAAACATCGGCCAATTTCCTGCCTCTGGAGAACCTTTAGGCGGGATACTCTCCCCTGGGTAAGGATATTCTGTCCATCTTCTATAACTTGTTCTCATAAAGACCACCCCTATAAATGTTCTCTTTGTTCCTTATGATTAAGAGTAATGAAATTTGACCATTTAACTTTTTGCTCCCTGGTTAGACCAGATGTAGTCGGTTTCTTTTTTTCAAATGTGAGGTTAAACACTTAAATTAAGAAGTACTAGCTTATAGAAACAGTTTAACAAAGAGAGATAGAGGTTAAATTTACCACGAGAAATATCAATGCATTCCACTTTCAAAATGAACTTTTTAATTGAGCCATTTTATGCCTTTATAGCTGATTCCCCCAAACCCAGTGTTTTAGAACATAAATTAACAGGGAGGAGTTTAATTTGAAAAATTCCCAAGTATTTGAAGGTATTCAACTGATCATGTCCTGAAATAATAAGAAAAAGTGCAGGAGAAACCAAATGAAAAACAAAAAAAATTATCAGGTATTTATCGCTATTTTTATAATTGTCTTAATGGTCGATCACTCGGTCTATGCAATTGAATGGGAAGATGAAGAAGTACCCATTAGCTTTAAAATTGAGATGTTACCTTGGGAGATTGTAAACAACATTATTCCTAATAAAACAAATTTCACCATTATTGATATTGAAACTGGTTTATCATTTAAGGTACAACGAAGAGCAGGTAGCCATCATGCCGACGTACAGCCACTAACCAAAGAAGATACTCAAATCATGAAGAAAATTTATAATAATAAATGGAGTTGGAATAGAAGAGCCATTATTGTATTAATCAATAATCAAATGATTGCTGCATCAATGCACGGAATGCCACATGGTGCTGGTGCACTTCAAAATGGTTTTTCAGGTCATTTCTGTGTTCATTTCTCTGGAAGCATTACGCATCGTTTGAAAAACGAAGACCTTTCTCATAAATTAATGGTATTGAAAGCGGCTGGTAAGCTTGATGATTATATTCAAACGGTAAGTCCCTATGAACTTATACGTATTTTTACCATTGCCATTAATCAAGGAAATCAGAAATTATTAGCAATGACCTTATCAAATCCGAGTCATCCTAATCGAGTCAATAAACTTGTTACATATTTTGGAGTAGTTGACCCTTTAAGACAACCTCCTGAACAACTAAATGGGCTATTTCTCGTGGATGTACCCGTTCAAGTAGCTTTTTATAAGAAGAGAGAAGGTAAAGAAATAAAGGTTATGCATTTTATGATCCGAAGGGAGAGTTTGACTGATCGTTGGTTCATTGATCAAGATGCGATCTATGAAGACTTAAAATAAGATTTGTAAAAATAAATTCCAATCCAGTATGGGGGTGAATTCTATGCGATTATCATGGATTGCCGGACTTTTACTATTCGTTCAACCAGTGAATATTTCTGAAAGCATAGCTGTAACCCACCAAGGACAAACGATTGCTAGTGTCAACCATGCTGATATTACTATGCCCTTACTAGATGTTCCTATCATGGACGTGGATAAATACAATCAATTTGTAGAAAAAATAGACCGACAAGTTTACCAAAAACCTGTAAATGCCACAATAGACAAACAAGGTAATATTCTTCCTGGGCGGGTAGGTTACAAGCTATACCATCAAGCATTTAAAGAGCAATTTTATTCCTTTTTGTACAGTAGTAGAGCCTATAAACTAGAAGTACCTTTGCTTGCTATTCATCCAAATGTTGATAGCGAATTACTTGCGGAGATTCGTGAAAAAAAGATAGGTGAATATAGAACTTATTTTAATGTGAACAACAAAAATCGTACAAATAATATCTTGCTTGCTACAGAAGCCATTAATAATTATGTCGTGTTTCCAGGAGAGGTGTTTTCTTTTAATCAATCCGTTGGCAAGAGATCAGTAAATAAAGGATATATGCTCGCTCGAGTTATCGTTAAAGGAGAGTTTTCTGAAGGAATTGGTGGAGGGATATGTCAGGTGTCATCCACCCTGTTTAATGCTATCGACAATGCAGGGTTGCAAACTATTCAACGCTATTCCCATACTAGGAGCGTTCCGTATGTTCCATCTGGCCGCGATGCTACAGTAAGTTGGTATGGTCCTGATTTTAGTTTTAAAAACAAGTACAATCAACCTATCCTAATCCGAGCTACAACGCAAGGAGGAATGGTAAGTATCAGGGTTTACTCTTCAGATATGGTAAATTATAAGACACGAAAAGTTCCCGCTGCTTCAAATCAGATATCAAAAGAACAGATTTACCGTTCGTAAAAGTACACTTTTACGAGCGGATTGTTTTTTTATAAAATCACCTACTTTTCTGAAAAATTTCATTTTTAATCCAATAATATGGACGGAATACGCAATAGCCCCGCCGTTGTATAATTTCTGAACCTTACCTTGTACCTAATCTTCGGATTAATATAAATGAATTTCACCAACAATTAAATCCTGATACTGGCTATAGAATTGTTTCCTGGCTGCAGGAGTAACAAACTCCACCGGCTGGCTTTATCCGGTTATTACTGCATCGGTATATTGATAATTAATAACCTTAAGCCAATCATGCGTTATCTTTTGAAAGAAAAGAGACCAAAGGTATAATTGGAACAATTGGCTTTAATGCTTGGTTGCCTAAACATCAAAGAGCAGAAATAGGGTGCGAAAACCATCCAGAGCAGTGGAGAAAAGGATATACTTCAGAAGCAATATCTAAAGTTCTTTCATATGGCTTTGATGTTATGGATTTAACTAGTATAGGTGCTGTTGTATTTATTGACAATGAAGCATCTAATAATTTACTAACTAAAATTGGTTTTCAAAAAGAGGGAGTTTTGAAGAAATATATGTATCAATATGGTAAAGCCCACGATACCTATGTCTATTCATTACTTGAAAGTAATAAGTAACAGGTGCGTTAGCTGAAGATCAGAGCTGTCTTTAAGGCAGCTTTTTCGTGCGCCCGGCATGGGTGCAATCTATAGGGTGAAAGTCCCGAACCATGAAGGCAGTAGTAGTGGTTAGCTTAATGCAAGGGTGTCCACGGTGACGTGGAATCTGAAGGAAGCAAGCGGCAAACCTCCGGTCTGAGGAACACGAACTTCATATAAGGCTAGGTATCATTGGATGAGTTTGCGAAACAAAACAAAGTCCTTACTGCCGAAGGTGGTACAGAGTAAATGAAGCAGATAGTTGGAGGGAAAGATTGCACTCTTACCCGGGGAGGTCTGATGACAGCCAAGTACACTTGGTAACCTGTCCAGTGATGGACAGCTGAATCATCAGAAGTCAGCAGAGGTCATAGTACTTGTCTACTCGAGAAGATAAGGAAGGACCGAACAGATTAAGGAGGATGAATACTAGGCGTTCGTTATCTGCGAAGAAGCAAACAATTCCTAACGGAACTTATTTGAAGGAAGAAGTGGTGAATACACGGGGAACTTCAAAAGGGTGGAGCAGATAAAGGCACAAATAGACCATTTATCCACGTAGAAAGGATATCAACGATGTTAATGGAACAGATACTAGAGAGGGAAAACTTAATACAGGCATTGAAGCGTGTAGAAAGAAATAAGGGAAGCCATGGTGTAGATGGAATGCCGGTTCAAAACCTGAGACCGCACCTCGCAACTGAATGGTACAACATGAAAACTGCCCTTTTACAGGGTACCTATCAACCGCAGCCCGTCCGTCGTATCGAAATCCCGAAACCAAACGGCGGAGTTCGGCTATTGGGTATTCCAACCGTTCTAGACCGTTTCATTCAACAAGCCATTGCCCAAATATTGACCAAGATATATGACTCAACCTTTTCGGAGAATAGCTATGGATTTCGCCCTAACAAACAAGGGCACCAGGCGGTTCGAAAGGCAAAGTCCTATATAACCGAAGGTTATACATGGGTAGTGGATATGGACTTGGAGAAGTTCTTCGATAAAGTGAATCATGACAAGCTCATGGGAATGTTAGAGCGGAAAATTGAAGATAAACGAATTCTCAAACTGATTCGTAAATTCCTTCAAGCAGGCATTATGATAGGCGGACTTTTTCATAAAAGTGAGGAGGGAACTCCGCAAGGAGGCCCGTTAAGTCCATTATTATCTAATATAATGTTAGACGATTTAGATAAAGAACTAGAGAAACGCAATCTTCGATTCGTAAGGTATGCGGATGACAGTACTATCTTTGTGAAGACACGAAAAGCCGCCAAACGTGAATGGGAAATATCTCAAGCTTCATTGAAAATAAACTGAAGCTAAAGGTCAACTACGAGAAGTCGAAGTATGATCGCCCTTGGAACAGAACGTTTCTCGGTTTTAGTTTCACGAAGTCAAAGAAGAACCCGAAGGTTCTACTGGCTAAACAAACGGTGAAGAGAGTAAAGAAACGAATCAGGGAAATGACCTTGAGAAAATTACCGAAACCCATGAAACTCCGAATAAATAAGTTAAAGCAATACCTTAGAGGTTGGATGGGTTATTTCGCCCTCATTGATACTCCGAACGTATTGAAGAATTTAGATTCATGGATTCGAAGAAGACTCAGGATGTGCCTATGGAAGCAATGGAAATTGCCAAGAACGAGAGTGAGGAAACTCAAAGGATTAGGCGTCCCAATTGGAAAAGCATATGAATGGGGAAATAGTAGAAAGGGTTATTGGCGCATAGCGCATAGTCCTATTCTAGACAAAACCCTTAATAATGTTTATTGGCACCACCAAGGGTTAGTAAATCTATATGAACGATATACAAAACTACGTCAGACTTAAACTGAACCGCCGTATACCGAACGGTATGTACGGTGGTGTGAGAGGTCGGAGGCTAGGCGCCTCCTCCTACTCGATTTTATGCAACTAACGGGTCAGTTTGGTTGAGTAAGGGCTCAGATGGTTTTTTCTAATTGCTGTTTCTTGTTTATTTGGTATGAGTGCATCTGCATCTGTAGAAGAGTTTGTTCCATTAATTGAAACAGTGGAAGAAAACAATCCTGAAGAAACTAAACGAATAGAAGAAATGTTTGGCGGTACCCCTAAGTGAAAGTTAATGGATAACATTGTGATATGTAGCAAATGTGTTGGGGATTATTGGTTAGTTATAATTCTTTACTAATCGTTCTAAAAAGGGTATTATTTAATCATGGTTTGAAATTCATGTGTTTATTTTAGAACGTTCATTCTATAATAGATTATGACGTTTGTTTTTGTTAGTATTGGTTCATGGCTTTTTTTAAGGAGAAATAAAATGGCTAGAAGTAAAGAGTTTGACGAAAAAGCAGTATTAAGAAAAGCAATGGAGCTTTTCTGGGAACAGGGTTATGAAAAAACATCCATGCAAGATTTGGTGGATCATATGGGGATACACCGCAGGAGTATATATGACACATTTGGTGACAAGCGTTCATTGTTTTTAGCTTCCCTTAATCACTATGAAGAGCTCATCGTCAATGAGTTGGAAAGCATAATTAGTAGCACTTCAACCATTAAACAGGCGATACGTGATGTTTTCATTTTCATACTGAATTCCATTGAACAATACCCAAGAGGTTGTCTAACAGTAAATGCAGCCATTGAATTATCTTTGTTGGACAAAGAAATTGGACGCATAGTTACAAAAATGTTTAACCGTACTGAAGATATGTTTAATAACCTTATAAAACGGGGCCAAACTAGTGGAGAGCTATCAAAAGAAATCGATTCTGATAACACATCTCGTTTCTTACACAACAATTTGGTAGGTATAAGAGTACTAATAAAAACTAATTACAATAAAAAAGAATTAGAAGGCATCATCACTCTAGCACTTTCAGTGTTGGACTAGCTTTCTTTTTTTTACCCTTTTTAGAACGTTCATTCTAAAATTAGCATGAAACAAACCATCATAATGCATACTTATAAAATCGTTTTTTAATTTCTAAGGAGGAACACAAAAATGACAAACTTTAAAATACCAACAGAATCAGAATTTATTGAAGCAGATGGAACTCGTTACGCATATAGAAAATTTGGTACACAAGATGGTATACCAGTAGTATTTCTTGTTCACTTTAGAGGAACGATGGAAAACTGGGATCCAAACATGCTTGAACCTATTGCAAATACACGCCCAGTAATCTTATTTGACAATAAAGGGGTTGGTGAGACCGATGGACTAACGCCTACTACAATTGCTGATATGGCAAAAGATACAGCAACATTTATAAAAACTCTTGGATTAGAACAAGTTGACATTCTTGGTTTTTCCATTGGTGGCATGGTTGCACAAGAGCTAGCTTTACAAGAAGGAGATTTAGTAAGAAAAATTATTATGGCAGGTACTTCGCCTGAATCTGGTATTAATCCAAATCCAGAGATTTTTGAAAGAATGAATCGTCGTCACGGCGGAACGGAAGAAGATGGAATAAATGATTTTATGTTCTTTTTCTACGAACAAACCGAAACAAGTAAATCTGCAGGAATGGCTTCACTACAAAGAATTTTTAATCAGAAAAAAGTAAACAGTTCAGAACAAGTAAAAGAGGCACAATTACAAGCCATTGCAAAATGGGCTAAACAAAAATCTAATCATGATTATGAATGGTTACAAAACATCAAACACCCTGTACTTGTTACTAATGGTGTTAATGATGTGATGGTACCGACTAAAAACAGTTATATCTTAACAGAGAAATTACCCAAAGCACAGCTGATTATATATCCTGATTCTGGTCACGGGCATCTGTTTCAATTTCCAGAACTATTTGCAGAACACGTAAATTCATTTCTTGATTCTAATTCTTATTAAAAAGGAGTATTCATATGAGCAGATTATTTGAAAAAGTTCGTATCGGAAACATTGACTTAAAAAATCGTATAGGTATGGCTCCGATGACTAGAAGTAGAGCTTTACCAGATGGTACGCCGAGCGATTTAGTAGCAGACTACTATGGTCAACGTGCTTCAGTCGGTTTAATTATAAGCGAAGGAACCCAACCTTCAGATGATGGGCAAGGTTACACTAATACACCTGGTATTTATACAGAAAATCATATTAAAGGGTGGAAAAAAGTAACTTCTAAAGTTCATAGTGAAGGCGGTCATATTTTTGTTCAGCTTATGCATGTGGGACGTGTATCACACCCAGATAACACACCTCACCACCGCCAAGCAGTTGCACCGTCAGCTATTGCACCTGGTGTAGAAATTTTCACGTCAGAAGGAATGAAAGAAATTCCAACACCAAGAGAATTGAGTGAGCTTGAGATAAAAGATGTTATCAATGAGTTTCGTTTAGCAGCACGTTCAGCAATTGAAGCTGGTGCAGACGGAGTTGAAATTCACGGAGCGAATGGTTATCTGATCCAACAATTCCTTAGTGAAAACTCCAATCATCGTCAAGATGCATACGGTGGTACCATTGAGGGGCGTTCTCGATTCGCTATTGAAGTAGCTAAAGCAGTTGTTGATGAAATAGGAGCAGAAAGAACAGGCATCCGTTTTTCTCCTCAAGGAACACTGCAAGGCATTGATGAGGGGGAAAATAGCCTTGAGATGTATCGCTATTTAATAAGTGAATTAAATAAGCTTAACCTTGCATATCTGCATTTAATGCACTTTGGAAACGAGCAATTCCTAAAAGATGTGCGTCAACTTTGGGATCAATCACTTCTTGTTAACCGTCCAGGTCGTCCTCTAGTTCAACTTTCGTCTGATGTAGATAATAATCTTGCAGATGTTGTCACAGTAGGCACTTGGGTACTAGCTAATCCAGACTTTGTAGAACGGATTCAATCAGGTGCTCCCCTAAACGAACCTGATAAAAACACGCTCTATGCAGGAGGAAAAGAAGGTTATACAGATTATCCTTTCTTAAAATAAATTATTTAATATGAATATCCCATCTAGGGATATTCATAATCTTTCCTCTTAGGTTCGTTATGAAAAGATACATGTGCGTTAAATAAAAATGTGGAGGATTGTAATGAAAGCTTTAGCAATTGAAAACTACGGTAAAAAACCAAACTTTTTAGACTTCCCTATGCCCAAAATAAATAATGACGAGGTCTTAGTTGAGACATATGCGGCAAGTATAAATCCTCTTGATACAAAAATTCGAAAAGGTGAATTAAAATTATTATTGAAATACAAGATGCCGTTAATTTTAGGAAACGATTTTTCTGGAAAAATTGTTGAAGTAGGTACTAGTGTCACGAAGTTTAAAGTCGGTGATGAGGTATATGGTCGACCTAGAGCAAATAAAATGGGAACTTTTACTGAATATCTCTCTGTTAACCAAGAAGATATTGCATTAAAACCTAAAAATTTAAGTTTTGAAGAAGCCGCCTCCATCCCTCTAGTCGGATTGACATCCTACCAAGCTTTACATGATATTCTGCGAATTGAAAAAGAACATAAAATATTAATACATGCAGGATCAGGGGGAGTAGGAACATTTGCTATCCAACTTGCAAAACATATGGGTGCTTTTGTCGCAACTACAGCTAGTGATGGTAGTGATTTAGTAAAATCTCTTGGCGCTGACGAAGTTATTAATTACAAGACAGAAAAGTTCGAACATTCGATTCGTGACTACAACGCAGTTCTTGATACCATTGGGGGGGCGACGTTAGAGAGATCATTTGTAACATTAAAAAAAGGAGGAAAGATTGTTTCTATATCTGGAATCCCGAATGGTCGCTTTGCTAAAGAAAACGGATTTAGCTCATTTAAAAAAACCTTATTTTCAATTGCAAGTTATAAACTTACGAAGCTAGAAAAAAAACATAATGTCCAATACACGTTTCTTTTTATGAAGCATAGTGGAGAGCAGTTGAAAATTTTAACAGAAATGTTAGAGTCAGAAGTGATTAAGCCTACACTTGATAAAGTTTTTATTTTCGAAGATGCCCAAAAAGCATTGGAGTATGCAGAGGCCGGAAGAGCAAAAGGAAAAATAATACTTAAATTAAAATAATTAGTCTTATCTAACAAACCTTTCCTTAGGTAGAAAGTGTTTGTTTTTTTAACTTATTGAGGTTGCTTATAGAACTAACGGGTGCGTTAGCTGAAGATCGGAGCTGTCTATAAGGCAGCTTTTTTCGTGCGCCCGGCATGGGTGCAATCTATAGGGTGAAAGTCCCGAACCATGAAGGCAGTAGTAGTGGTTAGCTTAATGCAAGGGTGTCCACGGTGACGTGGAATCTGAAGGAAGCAAGCGGCAAACCTCCGGTCTGAGGAACACGAACTTCATATAAGGCTAGGTATCATTGGATGAGTTTGCGAAACAAAACAAAGTCCTTACTGCCGAAGGTGGTACAGAGTAAATGAAGCAGATAGTTGGAGGGAAAGATTGCACTCTTACCCGGGGAGGTCTGATGACAGCCAAGTACACTTGGTAACCTGTCCAGTGATGGACAGCTGAATCATCAGAAGTCAGCAGAGGTCATAGTACTTGTCTACTCGAGAAGATAAGGAAGGACCGAACAGATTAAGGAGGATGAATACTAGGCGTTCGTTATCTGCGAAGAAGCAAACAATTCCTAACGGAACTTATTTGAAGGAAGAAGTGGTGAATACACGGGGAACTTCAAAAGGGTGGAGCAGATAAAGGCACAAATAGACCATTTATCCACGTAGAAAGGATATCAACGATGTTAATGGAACAGATACTAGAGAGGGAAAACTTAATACAGGCATTGAAGCGTGTAGAAAGAAATAAGGGAAGCCATGGTGTAGATGGAATGCCGGTTCAAAACCTGAGACCGCACCTCGCAACTGAATGGTACAACATGAAAACTGCCCTTTTACAGGGTACCTATCAACCGCAGCCCGTCCGTCGTATCGAAATCCCGAAACCAAACGGCGGAGTTCGGCTATTGGGTATTCCAACCGTTCTAGACCGTTTCATTCAACAAGCCATTGCCCAAATATTGACCAAGATATATGACTCAACCTTTTCGGAGAATAGCTATGGATTTCGCCCTAACAAACAAGGGCACCAGGCGGTTCGAAAGGCAAAGTCCTATATAACCGAAGGTTATACATGGGTAGTGGATATGGACTTGGAGAAGTTCTTCGATAAAGTGAATCATGACAAGCTCATGGGAATGTTAGAGCGGAAAATTGAAGATAAACGAATTCTCAAACTGATTCGTAAATTCCTTCAAGCAGGCATTATGATAGGCGGACTTTTTCATAAAAGTGAGGAGGGAACTCCGCAAGGAGGCCCGTTAAGTCCTTTATTATCTAATATAATGTTAGACGATTTAGATAAAGAACTAGAGAAACGCAATCTTCGATTCGTAAGGTATGCGGATGACAGTACTATCTTTGTGAAGACACGAAAAGCCGCCAAACGTGCAATGGGAAATATCTCAAGCTTCATTGAAAATAAACTGAAGCTAAAGGTCAACTACGAGAAGTCGAAGTATGATCGCCCTTGGAACAGAACGTTTCTCGGTTTTAGTTTCACGAAGTCAAAGAAGAACCCGAAGGTTCTACTGGCTAAACAAACGGTGAAGAGAGTAAAGAAACGAATCAGGGAAATGACCTTGAGAAAATTACCGAAACCCATGAAACTCCGAATAAATAAGTTAAAGCAATACCTTAGAGGTTGGATGGGTTATTTCGCCCTCATTGATACTCCGAACGTATTGAAGAATTTAGATTCATGGATTCGAAGAAGACTCAGGATGTGCCTATGGAAGCAATGGAAATTGCCAAGAACGAGAGTGAGGAAACTCAAAGGATTAGGCGTCCCAATTGGAAAAGCATATGAATGGGGAAATAGTAGAAAGGGTTATTGGCGCATAGCGCATAGTCCTATTCTAGACAAAACCCTTAATAATGTTTATTGGCACCACCAAGGGTTAGTAAATCTATATGAACGATATACAAAACTACGTCAGACTTAAACTGAACCGCCGTATACCGAACGGTATGTACGGTGGTGTGAGAGGTCGGAGGCTAGGCGCCTCCTCCTACTCGATTTATGGAACTCCCTCAGTTTAAGGGGTAGCGTCAGGAAAATGTGTATGTACAACGTTAAGCTATTTTCCTGGCGAGTACCCTGAATTTAACACCATTAAGAAAGTCTTAATGGTCTTGACGAAACTACTGAGACAACATCTTCTAAATTAAAGGAGAGGAATAAATAACCCCTTATATTCGCTGCCGAAGGCTTGTTTGTCGCTATTAGGAATTAGTATAATATTTAGTTTTCTTTTTTTTACTTTGAAGAATTCAAATCCTAATGCTACTAGGTGATTGAACAGGGAAATGAGTTCGTTTGCTTGATACTAACTAGATCGCTGTACAAAACCAACTTGTTTGGCGATATCTTGTAGGACTACTAGTGATAAAAAGTATTGTTGCGAAATGATTCAGTTCACATGAAATGAATTTTAATTGAAGATAGCTTGCCGGAAAAAGGATTAATCTTAATAAACTCCCTCAGTTTAATAGATAATGCTCACGAATACTCGCTTATTCGCAGGATTAAAAAATAATATTAAATAAGAGCATGTTTTAATCAATCTTTTATCTCTAAACATGCTCTTTATATTTGAACTTATATCAAAATTGAAAGCGTTAATTAAATCAAACTTTATTTCAAAGCAACATGATCGTATGAATATAAGATTATGTTAGCTTGATAACAATGCTTGGTTACTAGAGTTGAAAAATTTTAGTTTTATGATGATCAATAAAAACGAAAGCAGTGTAAATGTGAATCCGCTCCAGATAAGCTGGTGAATGCCTAATTGAGAAATGAACGAGCCACCAATAGAGGTTCCTAAAGCAATTCCAAGGTTGGAAAACGAGACGAATAAGCTATTGCCAAATTCCGGAGCTTCTTTTGCCTCACTTATTAACCATGTTTGACCAACAATTAAACCGCCGGAATGTACGATTCCCCAAATGAATACCATAAAAATCATTGGAACAAGATAAGACCCTAAATAATAAACCAATAAATAAACGACTGAATATAAAATTGGAAAAAATATTACGGTATTTACTATACTTTTTTGCAGAAAAACTCCAAATAAATGATTACCTAAAATCATTGTGACACCAAATATGAATAGCATGATACTGATGAGAGAGCTATTCATGTCTGTTACTTTTGCAAGGTACTCGGCAAAGTAACTGTAAACTGAAAACATGGCTGCAAAAAGAAAGGTAACAGTTGCGATATTTAACCATAATGCTGATTTACGCAATATACGAATTTGCTTGCCAAAAGACATTTTTTCTTCAACGGGCATAGAAGGAAGCAAAATCAATATTCCGATAAATGCGAGAGCATTTACAAATGCTCCAAATAGGAACGCAATTTCTAATGAAAACTGTTCTGCAAGGTAAGAAGTCAATGGTACACCTAAAGCAAATCCAACAGTAATTCCCGTAAAAACTTTTGTAACTGCTTGACCGCTTTTTTCTGGAGGGACAAGTTTAGCAGCAGTTACAAGAGCGATTGAAAAGAAGAGTGGGTGAAGTGCTGCTGGTAGAATACGAAAAATGAGCATAATTTCAAATTGTGTTGTATAAGCGTAAATCATATTAGAGATAGCAAAAATAGATATTGCTGTTAATAAAAGTATTTTACGATTAATCCCAGATACGAGCAGTATTAAAAATGGTCCAGAAATCGCAACAACTAAAGCAAATATACTTACTAATAATCCGGCTTGTGCAGTTGAAATTCCAAATTTTTGAGTGATTTGTGGTAATACGCCTACAATACTCATCTCTGTGGTAATAATTCCAAATACACCTATTGCTAGCATAATAATAAGTAGATGGTTTACTTTTTTCATTTATAAAATTCTCCATTCTTATGTTGATTTTAAAAGTATGTATACATAAATGCTTAAAATTTATAGGGATCCAATTCATTAACGTAAAAAATAGTTGGGTATTGTTGCAAGGGGATATCGCTAAAAATGTCATCGTTCTTTTGTTTATTTAAACGCACAATAACAGATATCTATATAATTAGATGTGAATTCTTTAAAAAAATCCTCCTTTCTATTTGTCTTACATGAACGAGAAGTAAGGTTCCTTTCGCAAAATGGTGAGGTGGAGAACCGGCTTCCTATAAAAGCAGAATTCGAGAAGACTAAGAATCAGTGAGGGTGAAGAAAACTCCCACTGATTCAAGTTTCACTTTATAATTCGTTTTGGACATAATCGGAAAATTCTTGTATTTTTTTTTCATTTCGCCGATAATACGTCCATTTCCCAATTCGTTCGGATTCTAATAATCCTGCATTTTTCATCGTTAATAAATAACTAGAAACAACAGATTGGGCTAAGCCAGTTTTGAGCTGGATATCTCCTACACATACTCCAACTTGAAAACTAATTCCTTGATCTAAATAAGGCTTTTCGTCAAAAAACTTTTCTGGATTCTTTAGCCATGATAAGATTTGACGTCTAGTATCATTTGATAATGCTTTATAAATTAATGAAGGTTCCATAACAACAATTATATCTACTTTTATAGATTTGTAAATAGGAGATGTTGAAAATGAAATTTCTATTCTCACATATTCGTACTCAACAAATCGACTATCTCTTCGTTTCCAAGTTGTTTGGCAGCCTCAATATGCTTTAGCTGAAGATCGGAGCTGTCTATAAGGCAGCTTTTTTGTATGAAAATACATTAGTAAAAAAGCCATGCTAAAATAAACCCTCCATATTCTCATTATTTTTTTGATGGGGGTAAATGTACTATTGCGTTATTTTAACTGGTTATGCAGTTTGTTGTTCAGATGGAGCTATTGTATAGCCTTTCTTTTTTAGGTATTCGATCATTTTTAATTCTTTGTTGTTTTGTTTTTCTTCAAGGTAATTTGAGCCTAGTTCATGATAAGGTTCTCCTGTTTTTAAGATGTTGTATGCAATCGTTACTAGTAAATGGGCAGAAGCGATTCGTCCCTTCATTTTTCCCTGTCGTTTGGTAATTCTTTTTCGATGTGAAGCAATTCGATTATTTTGCCTTGAAGTCGCTAATACACACTCTACGGCCATCGTTTTCAAAGCTTTGTTACCTTGTGTGGTTTTACTCGTTTTTTTTTTACCAGCACTTTCGTAATTTCCGGGACTTACACCAGCCCAAGAGGCAAGATGTTTAGCCGACTTAAATACGGACATATCAATGCCCATCTCTGCAATAAAAGTGGCTGCGGCAGCTTTGTTCACACCAGGTATACCATCCAATAATTCTACTTCCTTATGATATGGGGACAGGAGTTGATCAATTAGTTTTTCCAATTCTTCTATGGCTTTTTCTAAATAACCCATATGCTCCCAATGGTAACGCAACATATCACGATGATGACGGCGAATACGGCCATTAATTGCATGGGCAATGTCAGTAATACTTGCTTTTGTTCGCCAATCCACCATTTTTCGAAGACCATCGGTCTCTATTTTTTCACCGTTTAGAATCGCTTCAAGGATACGGCGTCCCGATACACCGAAAATGTCTGATAGAACGGATGTTAGCTTGATATTAGCATCTTGAAGAATTTTGTGAATGCGATTCTGCTCAGATGTGCGATGATGAATCAATTTTTTTCGATAACGAGTAAGATCTCGTAAATCACGAATATCCTCTGGTGGGACAAAATTGCTTTCAATAAGTCCGCATCTTAGAAGCTTGGCAAGCCATTCGGCATCTTTTACATCAGTTTTACGCCCTGGAACATTTTTGACATGCCTGGCATTGGCAAGAACAAGGTGAAAAGATCCTTCGAGTATATTCCATATTGGTTTCCAGTAGACTCCGGTACTTTCCATCACAACATCGGATACCTGAAGGGTAGTTAACCAATCACTTAAAGCCAAGAGTCCTGTTGTTGTAGTCGAAAACGTTTCAATAGAGATTTTTGGCTTTTTATCTAATGGACCAAATAATACACAGGCTACTACTGTTTCTTGGTGTACATCTAGGCCAGCACACCGTTCAATCATTGCTTCCATAGGAGAATCACCTCAAAAAAAGATTAACAATACATATGACAGGAGATTTGTTACAAAAAATTTTGTATACGTACTAGCAGTACACTAAATGGTTCTTCCATACTGTCACAACCAGTTTCTTATACAGGGTATCTTCCTTAAGATCCACCAAAAAAAGCTCAGCCTGGTTGTATTGTTATCATCCATTATCGTCAAGGGGTTAATGGGTTAGACTCTAATTTTGAGTGTAGATTTTCGTAGTAGATGGTGGCGGCGAGGAGCGCCGCCATAGGAGTTTCTTATGGAACTAAAGGGGCAGGATAGTTTTATAAAAAGCTGTGTATAACTGAATGAATCCAATCAATAAATACTCCAATATAATTGTTTGTTTTTGTTGGAGTGACTTTAATTTTCAATAGAAAAAGAGTACCTTAGAATATAAAATACTAACAATATGTTTTCAATTACTAAAAATGCTAATTCAAAACTGCATAAAGGAGGTATTGATGTGAAGTTTCCAACAAGAATAGATGTAGATAATGAAGGATATATCTTGAACAAAACCTCGTTAGATAAAATTGATAGTGTATACCAAGAACTTCTAATTCAAGTTGTTGAGATTTTAAAAAAATGTGTAGGAACAAAATTACATAGTATATATCTCTATGGCAGTGTAGGTCGAGGGGAGGCTGTGGTAGGTACTTCAGATATCGATTTATCAGTAATATTGACGTCACCATTCTCACTTCAAGAAAAAGTACTTTTAGCTGAGAAAACGGAAATATTTATTAGTGACAATCCTATTGTACCTAAAGTGGATTACGATATTGGGATTACAGCAGATGTATTTCAGGAAAATAGCCAATATTTTTGGGGATTTTGGTTGAGACACATCTGTACTTGTATTTATGGAGAGGATTTATCCTTGGGCTTTCCTAAGATGAAGCCAAATTTCCATATCTGCAAGGCATTAAATCAAGATCTTATCGATACACTCATAGGCTATCGTAAAGAAATACTTGAAAAAGAAGTTGACAACTATAAATTACTATCGATATTAAAACGTATTGTAAGAGGAGCATATTGCTATGTAGCTGAAAGAGACGAAAGTTGGTCTACAAATATTCAAGAGAATCTTTTGATTCTTATGCATTATTTTCCAAACGAAGAATACTTTAAGAAAATCGAGTGTGTATTTCTTCAACAAAAGCTTCCAACTTTGGACGAGGTGTTGAATTACATTGATTATTTTATTGTTTGGTTTATTGAGAATACTATTGAAGGAAAATAGAGAATGTAACTTTTCAGAACTAAAAAGTGCGTAGTTTTTTATTATGAAGGAACGCTTTTTTTATATAGCTAATTAATTTGTGAAGAATCACACGTAAAGTAAAAGGTGCTTTACTTCATTACCAGGAGCTGATCAGAGCTCCTTTTTGTATGGAAATACATTAGTAAAAAAGCCATGCTAAAATAAACCCTCCATATTCTCATTATTTTTTTGATGGGGGTAAATGTACTATTGCGTTATTTTAACTGGTTATGCAGTTTGTTGTTCAGATGGAGCAATTGTATAGCCTTTCTTTTTTAGGTATTCGATCATTTTTAATTCTTTGTTGTTTTGTTTTTCTTCAAGGTAATTTGAGCCTAGTTCATGATAAGGTTCTCCTGTTTTTAAGATGTTGTAAGCAATCGTTACTAGTAAATGGGCAGAAGCGATTAGTCCCTTCATTTTTCCCTGTCGTTTGGTAATCCTTTTTCGATGTGAAGCAATTCGATTATTTTGCCTTGATGTCGCTAATACACATTCTACGGCCATCGTTTTTAAAGCTTTATTTCCTTGTGTGGTTTTACTCGTTTTTTTTTTACCAGCACTTTCGTAATTTCCAGGACTCACACCAGCCCAAGAGGCAAGATGTTTAGCTGACTTAAATACGGACATATCAACACCCATCTCCGCAATAAAAGTAGCTGCCGCAGCTTTGTTCACACCAGGTATACCATCCAATAATTCTACTTCCTTACGATAAGGGGACAGGAGTTGATCAATTTGTTTTTCTAATTCTTCTATGGTTTCTTCTAAATAACCCATATGCTCCCAATGGTAACGCAACATATCACGATGATGACGGCGAATACGGCCATTAATTGCATGGGCAATGTCAGTAATACTTGCTTTTGTTCGCCAATCCACCATTTTTCGAAGACCATCGGTCTCTATTTTTTCACCGTTTAGAATGGCTTCAAGTATACGGCGTCCCGATACACCAAAAATGTCTGATAGAACGGATGTTAGCTTGATATTAGCATCTTGAAGAATTTTGTGAATGCGATTCTGCTCAGATGTGCGAGGATGAATCAATTTTTTTCGATAACGAGTAAGATCTCGTAAATCACGAATATCCTCTGGTGGGACAAAATTGCTTTCAATAAGTCCGCATCTTAGAAGCTTGGCAAGCCATTCGGCATCTTTTACATCAGTTTTACGCCCTGGAACATTTTTGACATGCCTGGCATTGGCAAGAACAAGGTGAAAAGATCCTTCGAGTATATTCCATATTGGTTTCCAGTAGACTCCGGTACTTTCCATCACAACATCGGATACCTGAAGGGTAGTTAACCAATCACTTAAAGCCAAGAGTCCTGTTGTTGTAGTCGAAAACGTTTCAATAGAGATTTTTGGCTTTTTATCTAATGGACCAAATAATACACAGGCTACTACTGTTTCTTGGTGTACATCTAGGCCAGCACACCGTTCAATCATTGCTTCCATAGGAGAATCACCTCAAAAAAAGATTAACAATACATATGACAGGAGATTTGTTACAAAAAATTTTGTATACGTACTAGCAGTACACTAAATGGTTCTTCCATACTGTCACAACCAGTTTCTTATACAGGGTATCTTCCTTAAGATCCACCAAAAAAAGCTCAGCCTGGTTGTATTGTTATCATCCATTATCGTCAAGGGGTTAATGGGTTAGACTCTATTTTTGAGTGTAGATTTTCGTAGTAGATGGTGGCGGCGAGGAGCGCCGCCATTGGAGTTTCTTATGGAACTAAAGGGGCAGCATTCCTGTATTAACTGAAAATGAAGTTTGAACGAAAAAAGACCTCTTGATAAGATGAATGTGTCCTGAGCTGCCCAGCTAAAAAGGACAATACATCTATTTGGAGGTCTCACAATGAATTATAACCAAAATCATAAAATCTCTCAAATTACTTCTGAAACCTTAATTGTCGGAGTAGATATAGCCAAGCACAATCATGTCGCGAGAGCACAAGATTTTAGAGGATTGGAACTAGGTAAAACGTGTTTCTTTGAAAATACGAAAGCAGGATTTCATTCGTTTCTAGATTGGATTACCCAACTTGTTAAAGGGTGTAAGTTAAATCAAGTGATTGTAGGCATGGAGCCAACCGGTCACTACTGGTTAAATCTAGCTCATTTTCTAAAAGAGAATAATATTAAGTTCGTATCTGTCAATCCACTACATGTTAAACGAAGTAAAGAATTAGACGATAATTCACCTACAAAGAATGACGTGAAAGATGCAAAAGTCATCGCACAGTTAGTCAAAGACGGAAGATACGCCGAACCAACAATTCCACGAGGAATTTATGCAGAACTCCGAGTGGCCAAAAAACTTCGCGATCTTCTCAACGTTGATTTACAGGTCGTTCAGGGACAAGTTCATAACTGGCTTGATCGTTACTTTCCCGAATTTTTGACGGTGTTCAAAAGTTGGGAAGGCAAGGCAGCTATTCATTTTCTAAAGCTAGAAGCTTTGCCACATGAACTTATAAATTATACGGATGAAGAGCTTTTACTTTCCTTAAGACAAGTGGTAAAACGCAGTATAGGCTTAAAGAAGATACGAGCACTTAAAGAAGCAGCCAATCGTTCGATTGGTATTCGACAACCCCATGAAACCATTGGGAATGTCTTTATTCCAGTTAACCTCTTTTGGACCCCGGTTTAAAGCTGGTGGAAGGTTATTTGTTGATGTCACGCATAATCTGGCCTCGCCTGTCAGCAGAAAAACGATAATAGATACCTTGGGACAATCCGATCCGCTCATAAAGGACGCACTCATGACCATAGTAGAGCGAGGAGGTTTTATTAAATCGTTACCAAATGATAAAAAAGAACTGAGTCCCAGTAAAAGCAATAAAGGTATGTCGTCTGCGGGTTTTCAAGCACAAATCGAAAACGATCCGACAATCGTTTCTGATTTGATTAAGAGTAGTCAAACATCGATAGAAGAGTTAAAACAAAACATCCAAACGAAATCAGGATCAGATTTATTTGATTTTATTCTAGAAGATATCCAGCAATTAAAGAAGATTTTATTTGACCCACAAAGTTTGGGTGTGATTATGGCTGCTATGGATGCTTCATCATGGATCAATGAAAAAATGAACATGTGGTTAGGTGAAAAAAACGTAGCAGAAACCCGTGGCTAAACCTGCGGCGAAACCAACAGCCTCTATCGTCAAGTATCCGGGGAAGGTTATCGAAATCGGCTAAAGGTAAGGACGTTGAGCGGATCCAGCGTGCGGTCGGCATTAAGCCTGACGGTATTTACGGAAAAGGGACGTCGGCAGCGGTCAAGGCGTATCAGAAACGCAAGAAGCTTTCGGCTGACGGTATCGTTGGCGGAAGACTTGGGCGGTGATGTTCTAATGATGACTATTATCAAGCGGATTAAATTCCAATACCTCTTTTCCTTCGGACTGCTGATCGTTTTGTCGGCGGCCTTATTTGTGTTTTACGGCGACGAGCAGACGCGGAATCTTATTATCGGCACGCTAGTTATGAACTTCGGTCAGATTACGGGATCATTCTTTCCGAAGAAACGAAGACATTTAACGGTTAACGAAATAAATGCGAAGCCTACGAGGAATGAACCCATTCGTAGGCGGATGCGTACATATAATTATAAGACAAAAGGAAAAGGGACGGTGCTTTTATGGGATTTTGGAAACAGGTCATTAAACCGCGGATTCAAGTCAGCGTATTGGCAGGCGGTCACGTATTAACTGATAATGTCGAAGGTAAAGAAAGCGTTAACAGAATGACTATAATGAAGAGGAGGCAGCCAGGCGAGGTCAAGGTTACAACTGCATTTGGACAAAAACACTTCAAACTTTCACGGATTGAGTGGGAACATGGTGAAAGTCGAAACGTCGGTAAACCTAAAAGCAGCACGATTTTAAGTACTGCTCTTGTGGGTTCAGTCGGTGTAATCACTGATGTAGCATTCCGAGCAATGAAAAAAGAAACTTCAAACGCTTACATTTATTTAATCGACGAAGAAGGCGAGGAGCACAAAATCCTCATTCAGTGTACAAAGGAACAATTTACGCAAATATCGCGCATAGTTTACTAACCTCGGCCAATAATGTTCCATACAATGCTTGCGAGCAATAGGATTGCGCTCATATACATTAACTCTTATAGTTTTACGCTTTCCTTCTTCTATCCATTGAATTGAAGTATAAATATAAAAAGAGAATGCTATTTCATAATGCATTCTCTCTTTATGTTAGTAATCCTTTAGGAAACCTTTAAACAGGAATAAGAGCCATTTTTGTCAATTTAGCGGCACACTTTCGGTCACTAATATTGCCGAGAAAACCTTTGTATCGCTGTTTTCTTATATATTAGTGGTCACACAATGTTCAAAATACACGTATAAAATCCCTCAAACCTTCCTACTAATCTTCTCCACAATCTCCATCAAATCATCAGGCCTATGAAACTCAATCGGGGAAACACCTTTATCGAACTCTATTGTATCGGCTTCAATCATTAATACATACTTCCCATTAATCTTCCCTAAATGGATGCTTTCGCCAAAATCAGCTAACAGTCCTTTGACGGATGTACTACCAAGCTTCATTCGCAGTTCGGCTTCAGGTGTATGCTCGACAATCTGGGCTGTGGCTTCGACGACTTGGTGGGTTTCAAGGCGTTCCTGGATTTCTCGTTTATCGCTTGTTTCCCAGATTTCGAGGTCCTGTTCGAATTTGTGCAGTTCGTCACTGTTTTCTTCGAATTGAGCGGATACATGTTCATGGACCATATGGATGACCTGGTTTTTCATGATTTCCGGCATCGATTCGCCATATTCGACGAATTTCAAGAAGTCCTCGAAGTAGCGGGCATGTGAGGCCTGATGGATTTTCAGTTCGCCTTCTTCGACCATTCCTTCTTCGGGCATATAGGGATAGAAGGTAGCTGAAACATTGCTATGACTACATTTAAGGTACTGTGGAGTGGGAGTGGTCACTAAATTGGTCACATACCGATGATTTTTTCTAATTTATCTGAGACAGATTTCTGCATATCTGGTAGGACATGACTATAAGTATTTAGCGTAGTTTGAATATCTGCATGACCTAACCGTTCCGAGATAAGCTTTACATTTACATTTTGTTGAATCAAGATGGTAGCATGTGTATGCCTAAGGTCATGGAAGCGTATTTTTGGTAGTCCAATCTTCTCGGTTAAATTATAGAACTCTTTGCGAAAGTTTCTTGGTATCATGGGCTTTCCGCTTTTTGTGCAGATAACTAGGTCAAGCTGACAATAGCTTGAGCCAAGTAATAGCTTTTCCTCCAAGACTTGTTTCTTATGAGTTCTTAACTCGTCCACTAATTTACTGGGGATGTGAATGGAACGGACACTCGCTTCATTCTTTGCTCCAGCCTTAATCTCTGCGTTCTGTGTAAGCGTCTGCCTTACAAAGATTATTTGTGCTTCAATGTCAATATCTTTCCAACGAAGACCTAAAATCTCTCCTTGTCTCATTCCTGTAAGGATTGACATTAGGAATCCGATGTAACAGCGGGTTAATCGTTTTACGCCTTTGGCTTCATTGATAAAGTAATTGACTTGTTCCAGCGACCAAACGCTTATTTCTTTTCTCTTTATCTTTGGAAGGGTAATTCCATTAGCAGGATTATCCTTAATAAGCTTCAAAATTTTAGCCTTTTTCAGTGATGCACTAACGATTCGGAAAATGAGATGGATAGTATGTTTTGAATAGCTTGTGTCATTTACTAAGTCGTTTATAAACTTTTGAAGCTGAATTGGAGCAATCTGATGCACCTTTAGATGACCGAGTCTAGGTTTTATGACGTTTCGATAATAGATGGAGTGAATTTCAAAGGTCGTCTTTTGTAGACGGTTCTTCCTTTCTTCAAACCACTCTTCCATATATCTGGAATAAGTCATCTTTGTTAAATCAAGAAACTCATTCTCTAGTATTTCCGCTTTTAGTTTAGTCATCTCATCCATGGCATGACGTTTGGATTCAAAACCTCTCCGCTTGATTTGCTTACGCTTACCAGTTAAAGGGTCTATTCCACCATTAAAGACGAAATCCCATTTTCCTGTTTGTTTATTTTTAGTTATACTTCCAGTCACAGTAAGAACAACCTCCTAATTAAGATGTTGCTCTATCAGCTGTGATGGTTTCCTTGGATATATTTTACCATAAAAGGAGAATGTAGAGAGCAGAGGATGTTAATAAAGGCAAAGTTTCGACTTCTAAAGCAATTGGTTGGATGAGAGATTTGTAGAAGAAGAGGAGGTGTAGACCTCATACTTTACGCTCTACTTTGCTCGAAAACACTTTCGTCTAGGCACTCTATCATAAAGATACAATTGTTCAGAAAATGATTGCATTATGGTATAATAAGGTAGTTTTAAGTGAGGTAGAATGTGCAAATTAACTACATTTATTTAAGTTATAGTTAGCTAGGGTCATAAGAGTATGTAGCTTACGGTATACTAGAAAGGGCTAATAAATTTAAAAATATGGTGAGAAGTACGGAGGTAAATATGAAAAGGCTACTATATTATCCCTATTTTGAAGTTAAGGACGAGAATTGGTTGAAATTTGCTATATTATACATGGAGGAGTTACGTCCAATTATTCCTACAAGTGGAGTTAAGGTTTTAGGAGATAACGCATTTAAAATTGCTAGGGAAGAGACAGACTTAATTAAGGATTATCGTCCAAAACCTATGGATGGCATTGCTGCAACTATTGGTGCATTAAAAGAGATAGATGCCATTCTTCAAAATCCTCGTTGGTTTAAAGATATTCTTGAGGATGAGTTTCTCTTAGAAAATTGGAGGAATGAGAACAATCATACGGTAGAATTATTTCATGAAAAATATTCCTCAGCCTTTTTTGATTACTGTATAGACAATAAGATTGGTCATGAATCCGAATTCGGAATAAATATACCAGAGGAATTAGCCAAAATCTATATGACTATTTTGGCGCATTACATATCAGAAGAGAATAATATACCAGTTATAACTGATGAGGAGAAAATGAACAGAACGGCATTGTTGCTAGGAAAGAAAAAAGCAACGAATCAACCCTATTTTAATGCTGTTACCAATGTTATCTCTCTTAAATTACCAGTAGATATAAGTGGTATAGATATTATGTCTGTAATTAGCATAAGGAATAGTAAAGGTTACAAACAAAAAATTAGAGCATTTCATCGAGAATTACAGTCTTTTTATAGTAGAGTTGAGAATTCGGAATTTGAGGAACAAGCCTTCATCGATTCAATGTATTCCTTAAAAGAAACAATACGAATGATAGTATCAGAATTTATTCCTTTAGGAGCAAAAACACTAAATATAGGTTTGAGTACTTTACTTTCCGTAAAGACAACAGATTTAACACCTTTATTAGTGGCAAAAGAAACAGCGTCATTTGGAGAGTATTCGTTAGGTACAGTTCAGCAGGTCACGAATTTCTGGAGTAACGGTAGTTCTAGAAGGGATTGTAAGAAGTTTCTTGCAGATATCAGTAAAATTCCTGTAAACCCACAAATGATAGGTTCGGCAAAAAAATAACGTGTAACAACAGCTATTCAAAACCGTTATTTATAATCATTGGATGATGTAAGGATTATTGAAACAGCAATTAAGACAAGTCCTCTAATGAACACATGATAATGAATTAGTGTAAATTTTGTAAGGGATGAGGTGACTCAGCCCTTTTTTGTATAGAGGGGGCTATTTTCGACATATTATAGTGCTTCTACCATGGGAACAGGATACAGCACCCTAACTCACACGCCACTGTATATGAGTATGATACGATACGAATGTTGCTGCTATCTTCATTTATTTATGCTCTAAATTGGAATTGAAAGTTCTTGGCACAAGTAACTAATGAAATATTGCTTTTATTAGGTACTGGGTTAGAAAGTTTCTCAGTACTTTTTGTATGTACAATTTAATCCATATGCTTGGAATGTTTAGGGGAAGTCTAGTTGTAGGGTGGGTCTTTTGCTATAGTAGAAAGTAGCTAACTTTTTCATTAACATAAATTGATATAGATACACGGAGGAAACAACATGGAGAAATTAACGTTACCACAATTGGAATCCCACTTATGGGAATCAGCGAACATATTACGAGGAAGTATCGACTCCTCTGATTACAAAAACTACATATTTGGTTTATTGTTTTTAAAGCGGCTGAATGACGTATTTGTGGAAACTGCAAAACGTATTGAAGAGGAGGAAGAAGATGACTACGGTTGGTACGACCGTGACGAGCATCAATTCTTCGTTCCAGAAGGAGCAAGATGGGAAGATATCCGCTCTAAAACAGAAGACATTGGAGATGCCATTAATAAGGCGTTTGAAAAACTAGAAGAAGAAAATGTATCGCTACAAGGTGTACTTGCAACAATTGACTTTAACGATAAAGAGAAGCTGCCTGATAACCTTCTACTACAATTGCTGCAGCACTTTTCCAAAATAGACTTAAGTAATGAGAGTTTATCTGAACCTGACATGCTTGGTCGAGCGTATGAGTATCTTATTAAACAGTTCGCAGACGATGCAGGGAAAAAGGGTGGAGAGTTCTACACACCGAGTAAAGTAGTAGAACTGATTGTAAAGCTTATCAAGCCAGAAGAAGGAATGCGTGTATGTGACCCGACTGCTGGTTCTGGTGGAATGCTTATTCAATCCGTAGACTATATCAAAGGAAAAGGTGGAAATCCACGAAACCTAGTTCTACATGGGCAGGAAAGAAATCTTAATACATGGGCTATTTGTAAAATGAATCTACTTTTACACGGATTAAGCGACCATCGTATTGAAAAAGGAGATACAATTCGTGAGCCAAAGTTACTAGAGGAAGGTGAACTAATCCTATATGACCGGGTTATTGCTAACCCACCATTCAGCTTAAAGAACTGGGGACGTGAAGAGGCAGAAAGTGACGAATATGGTCGTTTCCGCTTTGGTTTGCCACCAAAAACAGCCGGTGACTTTGGATTCATTCAACACATGGTTGCCACATTAAACCACGAAGGAAAAGCAGGAGTTGTTATGCCTCATGGTGTTCTATTCCGTAGTGCGGCAGAAGGAACAATCCGTAAGGGTATTATCGAAGAAGACTTAATTGAAGCAGTGATTGGCTTACCTTCGAACTTGTTCTATGGAACAGGTATCCCAGCTTGTGTCTTAGTTCTTAATCGTAACAAGACAGAAGAGCGTAAAAATAAAATTTTCTTCTTAGACGGCTCTCAAGACTATCAAGAAGGAAAAAAACAAAATACATTACGTGACCTAGACATTGAAAAGATTGTAAAAGCATACGACGAATATGAAGAAGTGGAGAAGTATTGTCGTGCTGTAAGTATTGAAGAAGTACGTGAAAATCAATATAGCCTAAACATTACTCGTTTCATCGATAAAACGGAAGAGGAAGAGCAAATTGATGTAGCCGTTGCATTAGCTGAACTCCGTCAGTTAGAAAAAGAACGTGAAGAGATTGAAACGGTGATGTATGGATACTTGAAGGAGTTGGGTTATGGTGAGTAAGTGGCAAAAGATAAAACTAGGAGAGATATTATCTTTAACCAGTGGAAAATCTAAAACAAAGCAAAACCTCCATCAATTCTCAGAGCCATTTCAAGTTCCTGTTTACGGTGGTAATGGTATAAATGGATACACAGATAAAAGTCTTGTTAACGAACGTGTCATAGTTATAGGAAGAGTTGGAGAATACTGTGGTTCAGTATATCTCACTGAAGATATGTCTTGGATTACAGATAACGCTCTCTATACAAAATCTGTTACTAAAGGTACTAACTTAAAGTACTTGTATTATCTCTTAAGCTATAGCGACTTGGGGAGACTTAGGAGTCAATCTGGTCAACCTCAAGTATCACAAAAGCCGATATATGAATTAGAAGTAGATTTTGCTCCAAAGGAAGACCAGTTTAAAATTGCATCCATTCTTTCTTCTGTAGATGAAGCCATCGAAAAAACACAAGCTGTTATTGAACAAATGGGAAAAGTGAAAAAAGGATTAATGCAGCAACTTCTTACAAGAGGAATCGGTCATACAAAGTTTAAGAAAACGGAAATTGGTGAGATTCCTGAGGTGTGGGAAATAGTTAGCTTGGGGAACGTTGCAAAGGTACAGGGTGGTTATGCCTTCAAAAGTAGCGATGCTAAACAAGAGGGGATTAGGTGGCTGAAAATTGCAAATGTAGGTATTGGTGATATTAAATGGGGAGAGGAATCTTTTCTCCCAGAGAAATACGAAGAGAAATATAACGAATATGTGTTAAAAGAGGATGATATCGTCATGGCAATGACTCGTCCTATCTTAAATAATGAGTTAAAAATAGCAGTTATTAAGTCATCAGATATACCTGCATTATTGAATCAACGAGTTTGTAGATTTCATCTTACAAGTATGATTGATAGACAGTTTTTTTACCAACTTGCAAGAAATTCTTTTTTTGTGAAGGAAATACAACTGAAAATTATGGGAACAGACCCACCTAACGTAAGTTCAAAACAGATAGAGGATATTCAAATACCTCTTCCACCAATAACTGAACAAGTTCAAATAGCTAACATTTTAAAAGAGATAGATAAAAAAGCTAACAAAGAAGCACGATGTGTTAAATATTTACAAGATATGAAAAAAGGACTAATGCAATCCCTCCTTACAGGCAAAGTCCGTGTAAAGGTCGATGAAGCTGAGGTGACACAAGTATGACATCCTCCGCAAAATGGAATGAGAAGCAGCTTGTTGAAAATCGCATGATTAAACAATTACAAGAATGGGACTATGAGCATCTTCATGGTCCTTCTCTCGATATAGAAAGGGAAACACGAGGGGAAGTCGTATTAAAAGAGCGCTTACGAAAAGCTATTTTACAGCTAAATCCTTGGCTTTCTGATACTAACCTAGCAAAGGTCATACGCTCTATCACCCATATTGAATCGACCAGCTTAATGGAAGCGAATCAAAAGTTCCATGAAATGATAGTCAACATGATTTCTGTTCAACAAGACCTTGGCAAAGGGAAGAAGAATCAAACAGTGAAGCTTATTGATTTCGAAAGACCTGAAAATAACAAATTCCTTGTGGTAGACCAATTTACTATCAGTAATGCTCAAGGTAACATTCGCCCTGACCTTATTATTTTTATAAATGGATTACCGCTTGTCATTGTTGAATGCAAAAGTCCGATGCTGCCTCCAAATGAACAAATTGGGGAAGGAACACGCCAGCTTAGCCGCTACCAAACTTCCCATGAACAGTTATTTCATTACAATCAATTTATGATTGTGACAAGTAATGACCGTGCCAAAGCAGGAACGATTGGTGCAAAAGTTCAACATTATGGAGAATGGAAAGACCCATATCCGAGAACGGTCGCAGAACTTGGGGTTTGCCCAACTCCACAGGATGTATTAACAGCAGGAATGCTAACAAGGGAGAATCTACTGGATTTAATTCGTAACTTCATTGTCTATGAGCCAGTAGAAGGTCGTACAATTAAAAAGCTTGCTCGTTACCAACAGTTCCGTGCTGTGAACAAAGCAATTGACCGTATTATATGTGCTGAGGACAAAATACAGCGTGGTGGTGTTGTTTGGCATACACAGGGAAGTGGAAAATCGCTAACAATGGTTTATCTTGCGGTAAAGCTACGACGTATAAAAGAACTGAAAAATCCTACTATCGTTGTTGTCACGGACAGAAAAGACTTAGATGACCAAATAGCAAACACGTTTCGTCGCTGTGGTTTTCCAAATCCACAACAAGCAGAATCAGTTGTTCAATTAAGAAAGTTGCTTCAGCAAGGTACAGGTTCTACCATCATGACATTAGTTCAAAAATTTCAAGAAGATACTGAGACAAAGGAATTCAAGAATCTATCAACTGCTGAAAATATCTTTGTCATGATTGATGAATCTCATCGTTCTCAATATGGGGGACTTGCGACCATAATGAAAAGTGCCATGCCTAACGCTTGTTATTTAGCTTTTACAGGTACGCCGATTGATAAAGAAGATAAGAGTACTAAGCGTGCATTTGGACCATACATAGACAAATACACCATTGAACAAGCGGTTGAGGATGGAGCAACAGTACCTATTTTCTATGAAGCAAGAATGGTTGACCTTCATGTACAGGGAGATTCGTTAGACGAACTTTTTGAACGACAATTCCGTGAGTATAAAGAGGAAGACCGAGAACGTATAAAAAAGAAGTATGTAACGGAAGGAGCAATTATATCTTCTCGAAAACGGATTAAACGTATTGTGTTGGACATGATTGAACATTATGAAACTCACATTCAGCCTAATGGCTTTAAAGCGCAGGTTGTAGCGATAAGTCGGGAAGCGGCAGTAATATATAAAGAGATGTTGGATGAACTTAGCAACTATGAATCCAAGGTTATTATGTCAGCGGGACATAATGACAAGGAGCATCTTCAAAAGCATCACATTTCAAAAGATGAAGAAAAAGAAATCATTGCTAGATTTAAGAAGCCAATGTCAGAGGACAAGTTATGTTTTATAATCGTTTGTGACAAACTCCTGACAGGCTTTGATGCTCCAATCGAACAGGTTATGTATTTAGATAAACCGATTAAAGAACATAATCTTTTACAAGCTATTGCTCGTACAAACCGTACGTATGATAAAAAGACATATGGTTTAATTGTCGATTACTACGGGGTTTCAAGATTCCTAGAGCAAGCGCTTCATATCTTCAATGAAGAAGATGTTCAAGGGGCATTACAGAATATTGATACTGAAATACCTAGACTTCAATCTCGCCACCGCTCTGCTATGCGCTTTTTCGATTATATCAATAAAGATAACCTAGAAGCATGCTTACAAATACTAGAGCCAGAAGATGTACGAAATGAATTTGATACAGCGTTTAAACGATTCTCAGAAAGCATGGATATGGTCATGCCAAGTCCAAAGGCACATGATTATATAGCGGATTTAAAATTCTTAGGAAAAGTACGACAAGCGGCAAAGTCTCGTTATCGTATTGATGGGATGGATATTAGTGACTGCGGAGAAAAGGTCAAACAACTTATAGAGGAGCATCTTGCGGCAGTGGGTATTGATGTTGTTCACGAGCCAATTGATATTCTTTCGAATCGATTTGAAAAACAGATAGAGGAAACGAAGACACCTGAAGGTAAAGCTGCTGAAATGGAACACGCTATTCGCCATGAAATACGGGTCAAGTTGGAAGAAAACCCTGTGTACTATACATCCTTAAAAGAGCGGCTTGAAGAGTTGCTTCAGCGGCGCAGAGACCGTCAAATGGACATTGATGAGTTGCTAGAGGAATACCGTAACTTGGTGAATGATATGCGAAGTACAGCGCAAAAGGGTGAAGAACAAGGCTTCACTCGTGAGCAATATCCGTTTTATCAGATGCTGGAGAAAGAAATGCCTTCATATGATGATGTAGAGGATTTAAAAGCATTGACGCATCTTATTACAGATATTATTCAGCAAGAAGTGGTTGTGGAATGGACGAATAAGGAAGATGTAAAACGTGAAATACGTAAGAAATTAAAGAAGCAACTACGTGTAAGTCCTTGTCCAAAAGATAAATTAGAAAGCTTGACACAACAACTAATTGATTTAGCTGCGGTACATTACAGGAAATAACTAGGATAACGTTGAATAGTATTATTGATAGGTAAAAGGAGGTATCTAAAAGCATAGATGCCTCTTTTTGGATTTGATAAAAGGGGAGATGTTTTATGAGTAGCGAATTTAGAGTATATAACATTGAAGAAGAGATTACTATTGATGCTAACCATAATCCTGACGGGAGCGTGAAATATCATGTGTGTTATGGAGCGGTCGATTGGCAAAAGAACGGTAATCGACGTCCTGCCGTCTTTATCTTAATGAGTTACAATGGTAAGAAAAGTTATGCAACTCCAGCACATTTAACTCTAAATTCAGAAGAGATTACAGATTTTGAAAAAGTGTATGAAGCATTAACATACTTACGGATGAAATATTTAGTGAACAAGAAGTATGAGGTGGAAGTTCGTACAGACATAGTTACTGTAAAATAAAAGCAGAGCCATCCCAAGTGGATGGCTTTTCTATTCCAATGTTAAAGTAGGTCCATTTATCCGTAACCATTCCTTACGCTGTTCATAATCGGGTAGGATAGAGCGCACAAAGTTCCAGTAATCGTTGCTGTGATTCATAAATCTCAAATGTGCCATTTCATGTACCAAGACATAGTCTAAAATAGACATCGGTGCCAACATGATTCGCCAGTTTAAGTAGATATTGCCCTCGGTTGTACAAGTACCCCAACGCATTTTCTGCTCCTTCAGTTGCACATCATTAGGTGTAACACCCATCTTAGCACAGTACAGCTTTAAACGTGACTGTATCTTCGTTTTACCGTGTTCAAGATACCAAGTCCTGAACAACTCCATCAATTGCTTCCGCTTCTCATACTCATCCATTCCATATGGAACAGTTGCAATAAATCTTCCCCGAATAAAGGCTAACTTTGCTTTTGGCAGTCCTTCTTCTTTATACACCTTTAATCGATAGTTACGTCCTAGGTACTTAAACTTTTCACCGCTAACAAATTCCTTTGGCAAGGGTGGTTCTGTTATTTCATTAACCTCTTTTAGCTTTTGGAGGATAGTAGGTGCTTTCTTTCGAACAACCTCATTAATTTGCTCATCAGTAATACTTTTTGGGGCAATTAGCCGAATGCCTTCCATCCATTCAACAATAATAGATACGTCTTTTTTATCGTCGGCATATTCGATGTCATACTCAATAGCTGTAGTTCCATATTGAAAAGTCGGCATGCTATAACTCCTTCATTTGTATATCATTATTTTACGGAAGGTAGGTAACTATGGCAACTATCTATTGTTGGAGATATTATGTCATGTGGATTGAGGTTGCTATTAAAAGATGTAAGGAGGAGGTTACTTCTTTTTAGAGTTGGATGAGGAAGGGACTATTTTCCACATTTTTAGCCTTCTCGTTCCGAGAAGTACAGTTAGCACCCTAATCCACACCAACACGGTGTAAAATATCTACCGACACGAGACGGATTTTTAGTGCTTTCGACCAATAAAAGTATCTCAACAATAAGTATTCCTAAAGTAAATCTCTAAACGTGTTTACAACATTTGTTTATGGCTGTAATCTCTATTCTAGGATTGAAAATAGTTTAGTATCGAGGGTACTGGTGCAAGAGGTGCTTAATCCAAGAGTTAATGAGAAGGCGATAATTACAAGTCCTTTAGAAGTATATTTGGTAAATAAGAAAGACAATTTTTACAAGTTGTTTATAGAATCAAACGAAGGATACTTTGAGATGGCACATCACTTTCTGTGAATTATTCCATGCTACATTCAAATGTATCAAATCTTTTGCAATACTCTGTTGAAAGTAATATAATATTAGAAAGTAATAAATGAATAGGCCAATTAACCATTAAGGGGAGAGCCTACATGCAACCGCCTCATGAGGAGGCACACATATTCTGTATATCTATGACGTATTCATAGGGATAGGTATAATTTTATATCTATATTAGCAGGGATAAGTGTGCTTTCTAACGAGGTGGTGTGTGTGTAGATTCGCTCCTTTTTTGCGTTGTCTAAGGAGCGGTTAAAACAGAGAGAAACAGAAGGTATCATTATCTCACTAATAAATTATTAGTGGTGGCATATTGTACAAGGTTTACTGATTTTAACACAGTGCTAACAAGAGTTATACAGGACAATCAAAGGATGTTGAAAGGCAGTTCAAGGAGCATAAGAGTGAATAGTTGAAAGGTCAATCTAAGGCACCAAAGGATTATACAATGACAGGACAAGCACGGATTCGATTCAGTAAATTCAAAAAAATACCACCTGAAATTATCAAAACAGTTAGTGAAAATAAAGTGAAACTAAGGAAAAAAACAGTGTAAGATTTGTCTCTAAGTACTAATTAAGAGAATGTCTTTATATAGGGACAAATCTTACACAGAAATTCAATTTTAATATCGTTAATAAAAATAAGGCGAAAGTAGGTAAAAAAGGTGTCAAAAAAATGGACTATACCGAATGCAGTTAAAAAGTTTAAACCACATCAGAACAAATCTTTGGAGAGAAATAGAGGGAATTTGAATACTCATGAATTCAACTCTCTCATCAAAGAAATGAAATGCTATTATGAAAAAGTTATGTTCGATGGTAAAGGTAAGCATCGAATCATCTACACTGATAAGAAGAGGAAAGTAAAGGTTAAGAAAGAAGACAAACGGCAATTCAATAAAGGACAAGCACCCGCACATTCTATGCATCTAGCACTCATGGTCATGAGTAAGATGGAAGGCATCGACAAACGGGCAAGGACTAAAAATGGTTGGGCTACCTTTTTCGGACTGATATCTCCTGCTGAGCAAGATACCATGAAGGGCATATACAGTGTTGAGGCACTTAAGCCATACAAAGAGTTCATGATTAAATTGGGGATTATGGGGGATGGCGAAGAGAATGTATTCCAAGACCTTGCTGATACATTAAGGAAAGTAAGAACTGGACAATTACAGACCGTACTTAACCAAGCAGCTGGCGATGGGATGGGATTGATTAGCATAATCTCCTCGTGGAAAGGCAAAGTGAAAGATTCCAAAGAGCCGATTGATATAAATAAAGCTATGGCAAGGGAAATCAATAACATGGAAGACGAGTTACTTAAAAAGCATGGAATCTCTAAACCATATTCACTAATGTTTAAGAACTCACCAAGTACCAAGGCATATAAAGCTAAATGGCTTGAATATATCGAGAATGTAGAAGATGCAGAAGGCGATGCAATGAAGTTGCAGTATATATATGAAGTGTTTCGAATCGAAGTAATAAACAAATTTGCATTTGACGAGTATATCATGGCACATTATCCTTCTGAGATTGATACATTTGATTTGCTTGAAAACGAACAAGCATACCACAGCAAGTTGCTTGATTATGTTGTCGAAAATGCTCAAAAGAAACAGGACAGTTTAATTAAAAAGTTTGATGTTAAGGCGATTAAGATTGACGAAGGTATGCAAGAGTTGCTGTTGGCATTGGGTATGTCAGAAGAAGAAGCAGCTGAATCCATTCAGCAACAGATGGAAGAGGATGCTTATACGAATGAGAAAGAACAATCACCTTATATGGCTTTACTTGAGAGTGACGGATATGTTGATTGTATTAGAAAACTTCATGTCCAATTGCACAGCATGAGTGTTAATGAATGTGAAGAGGTTAAAGCAGAATCACATATGAATGATTTACTTATGAGTCAAGAACTTGAACATTTGATAGGAGAAACAAACCCAACGGAGGGAGAGAAAGAGAAAAGTATTCAGAAAGGGACTCGTAATTGTTACGAATCCAACATGAATACAATTGAACAACAAGAAGAACTACTCAAGAAAGAACAAATCAAACAACAACAAGCGATTCAAGCCCCCGAAGAGATTGCATTAGAAAACCTAGAACAGCAGCAACGTATAGACATTCCAATTATTGAGCCTCCCGAGCACTATAATTTAAAAGATAATTATGAATATATAGCAGCAATGGCAGACATTGAGGAAGAGATTCGAGACTATGAAGATAAGTATGATGATAAAGCTATGGGACACATAGCACTTGATACAGTTATTAGGGAGTTGACAAGGGAAGTTATAGCAGAAGAGATGATAAGTGAGTTTACAAGTCAATGGCAATGTGAAAAGGAACGAAAACGCAAGGAATGGGAGAAGCTGTTTGAGGGAGGAAAGCATGTTAAATGGGAACTCTCCACAAACAATCCTCTTGAAGTGTTTCATAGGATTAAATACAGTCGTATTTGATAAGAGAAGTCTCTTAATTGAGGCTCTCCTTTTTTGTGAATTGGAGCGTAGGGGTTGAACTGTAACTGTGCTGTTTCGACAATTATTAAGAAGTGCGAGGGAGGTAAATGCATTTGTTCTATCTCTATAAAATTACCAATGGTATCAATGGCAAAAAGTACATCGGACTAACCAATGACATAGAGCGTAGATGGTACGAGCATAGAGTGTCTCAAAAGGGCAGTTTGATAGGTAGAGCAATAAATAAATATGGAAAAGAAAATTTCTTGTTTGAAGTGTTGGGGAATTTTGTGAGTAAAGAAGAAGTTTCAGATGCAGAAATCGTTGCTATAAAAGCCTATCAAAGTCATATATCAACAGGTCTAGGATATAATGTCTCCTTTGGAGGAGAAACTGGCTCGTATGTGCAACAAAAGGCAGTATGGGTCTATAGAACAGATGGAGATTTTGTTGCGAAGTATAGTTCAGCATCTGAGTGTGCAAGGGAACTAGGGGTCGACACTAGCGGTGTATCTTATTGTGCTAATGGGATTACAAGCACATGTAATGGATTCTGCATGTTTTATCATGAGCAACCTAAAGAGTGGTTTACAGGCAGATTGTTTGGCTCTAATGCTAAAAGAGAGGCTAGCAGAGACAGAATGAAGCCTGTATGGGCATACACTAAAGATGGCTTGTTTATCGATAAGTCTAATTCTGTTAGGGAATGTGCTGATAGATTAGGAATATCAATTAGTGCTATTTCGCAATGTGTAAATCGAAAAATGCTTAGCTTTAATGATATGTGCTTTTTGCTGAAGAACAAAGCCAAGATTGGTTTATCGATAAGAAGTTTGGTCATGATACATTCTTGAAAGATGTTTGGGTCTATACGAAGAAGGGTGACTTTGTCGCAACTTATTCCTCCGTCAAAGAATGTTCTGATGAACTTGGATTTAAGAGTTGCAGGATATCCTCTTGCTTAACTGGAGTAAAGAATAGTTACAAAGATTACCTGTTCTTTTATGAAGAGCCGACAGAAGATGAAGTATTCAAGAAAACAACTGCGAAGGGTGTACAAAGAGAAATCATTGGTATCGACAAGGTTAGTGGAGAGTTAATCGAGTTTAATTCTATGAAGGATGCCAACGATTACTTCGGAAAACCAGTAAATAAACATATTGTTAACTGTTGTAATGGCAAGAAGAAATCTGCATATGGGTATTATTGGTGCTATAAAGAAGATTATATCTTAATTTAAGAATGGTTGATTTTAAAGTATGGAACACATGAGACTTGATATAGTTATTAGGAAGTTGACAAAGGACGATACAGCAGAAGAGAAAATAGCTGGGTTGTTAGTGTTTCATAGGGATTAGATATGGTAGTGCTTGGTGAGGAGGGTCTCTAATTGAGGCTCTCCTTTTTGTATATAGGAGCGGATAATTAAACATGGGTCGGATTTCACGACACCATTACATATACTAATAAAACCCGTCTTTTAATAGGTTGTGAATGTACTTAAACTTACGGGCAGAATAGTGGAATACAAGCGAGCATTAAATAGCCGAAATTATGTTTTCTTTCTTTATTTGACAAAAAATATTACATTATGAAAGTTAATAGATATATTGGGACATATTATCTAAATTCTCTTTCTTTTACATGGTATAATTTACATGTGCGGATTTATCTAATACAACAACAGTAGGAGTGTGTCTAGATTGACCAAAATTTTTATAAGTCATTCCAGTAATGATGCCGAATTGGCAATAAGTTTAATGGATATGTTACAAACACAATTCAATCTACAAAGAAGTAACTTCTTCTTAACCTCAGATGATGAACTGAAAATTGGGGAAGATTGGATAGAGAAAATTCGGGAAGGGATGGATGAAGCGAGTATAGTCTTACCTTTAGTAACCCCTTCCTTTTTAGAAAGTCAATTCTGCTTATGTGAACTAGGAGCGAGTTGGGTAAATAAGAAAGGGTTGGTCCCAGTAATCATACCACCACTTAATCATACTGCTCTTCAAGATACTCCATTTCGTACTTGGATGCAAGCACTAACAATTAACTCAACAGATGATTTATCAAGATTGGCTCAAGCAATGATTGATAGAGGAATCGGTGAGGTGAATATACCTAGATTTAATACTCGAGCAAAATCATTTTTTAAAGAAGTCTTAACTCCTTTCATAGATAAAATGAAGGATAGACCAATAGTTTCGGCTTCAACAGTTAAAAGACTTAATGAAAGAACTAGAGGAATATAAGAAGGCACTTGAGTCAAGCGAAGAAGAAGTAGAGAAGTTTAGAAAAGAAAATGAAGCATTAAGAAGCATGAAAAATGCCGAAGAAATAAAAGAATTTGATTATCAACATATGGATGAGTGGGAGAACTTTGTAGATAAAACAAATGAATTACAAATGCTGCTTAGAAAACTTCCAAGACTTGTTCCTAGTGTTATATTTCAATCATATAAGGATGCTAGACAAAGGGTGTATAATGGTTTTTACTCACAAAGTGAAAAAGTAGACTTAGAAAGATTAGGGAATGAAGGATATATTCAATGGGACGATGGTTGGGTGATAAATAATCATCACCCTCTTATAATTAAAGTAGAGAAGGCTATTAAAGAATTGGAGTATTTCATGAAAAACATAAATGACGAAAAAACCGTAGCTAGGTTTGAAGAAGAATATGAGGACGTGATTTTTGATTTGATATACTCCACTTTCTGGGAGGAAGTTCTAGGCGTATCAATTTACCATTCTGGTTCATAATTAAAAAAAGTAAACCAACTAGTGGTTGTAACAAGGATAAAGGACTTGGAAATTCTCCAAGTTCTTTATTATTAAATTATAAGAATTTAATTACACCCCGATTATTCCCTTTAGAGGAAGGCGAAGGAGTCTAGTTAATAAGTTAAGGGTTTAACGTTTCTATAATAAACATGTTTACAGATGCTTTTAATGGCTCGAAGTGGCTTGTTAAGGGTTTCTTCTTTATCCCTTCAGTTAGAGTTTAATCTGAGAGCAACACAAACTGATTTGGAACTGGCGGTCTAATAGCGATATAGAAACCTAATCTCTACCACACACGCATTGGGTAATAATCAGACCGACTCAAATAATTCAGAAGACCATGATACTGAATTAAGAGAATAATAAAATGTTTTTATTAAAACAATTGCAATTTAACAGCAAATGTAAAGATTGTATGGGGGAAGAATATGAGTGTATTTGAGGGATTAATAAACAAAATAAAAAGTGTGAATTGGGAATTTGAAACAAAAGAATCACAATCACAAATGCGTGATATGAAATGGTTAATTTTTAATGTTCCAAAGGAAAGAGAACAAGAAAAATTATCAATATCAGATGGCAATAAACAAATAAATGAGATATTTGATACAAATTTTGAAAAATATCGATTAATAAAGGGGTTTGAAGGGATATGGTCTAAAGATTTAAAAAGTATTGAATGTGAAATTGAGACAGGTGTCCCATTCTCAAGAAATTTATTATCGGTCCTTGACAAATTATTAGCTGAAGACACTACAAAAGAATCCATAAGTGATGTTGACGAAATACAGGATAATGAAATAGATGAAGAAAATGAGTCCAGTATTAGTATGGTAAGGGTTTATACTTCGAATAATATAGAGGTTAATTTTGGATATTGTTCCAAAGAGTTAGCCGTTTTCTCTTCCTTAAAATCTATGGTGTCGCTTGATAGGATGATGGGTAGAGTGATAACACTTCAAATTAAAGGTATAGATGTTAGTACTCATGAAGAAGCATTACAGTATTTATTAAAAATATCTAACTCTTTATTTTTTCAGATTAGCCATTATTTGTACTTCCCAATGAAATTGAGGAATGAGAGAATAAATAGACGTGACAGAGTAAGACATCATTTGAAGGTAGATGAATTTCAATCACCATTATCAAATTCAGTTATCTTAAAGTACGAATATGATAACGAGCCTATGAGTTTATATATACATGGAAGAAATTCAAGTGATTTACCTCTTAATCAATTTTTAAGTTTTTATCAAACTATTGAATATTATTTCCCTATATATTCTAATATTGAGGCTAAACAGAAAATAAAGAGATTATTAAAAGACCCCTTATTTGACCCAAATAATGATACTAAGTTAACAAAAATTCTTTCGATAGTACAAGCTAATAGAAGTGGGGAAATAGGTGATGAGAGAAGTCAACTAAAGGCAACAGTTAAGCACTGTATTGAGGATATGGATTTAAGAGAGTTTATATTAGAAAATGTGGAAAGAAAAGAATACTTCGAAAAGAATAATGGGAAAAAGTTATCAGCTTGTACAATAAACGTAAAAGGTAAAAATAACGACATAGTTAATGAAGTATGTGAACGGATATATGACATTAGGTGTCGAATTGTTCATAAAAAAGCTAATGGGTATGATGGTGAAATGATTTTACCTTATTCATCAGAAAATAAATACATTAAACATGATATTAACCTTGTTGAATTTGTTGCCCAAAAAGTATTAATTGATAATAGTCGTCCATTAAACTTGTCTAGATAAGTAAATTTATTTAAAGAGATAGTTGATGAGACAACTCTAAAACTTAGGACTCAGTAATGAAACGGACCAACTTGTAGAGAATCCTAATCAAAATATAGGTTGTTTACATGCTATTATCTATCTAATGAAACCGTTATTTTGAGAGCCATACACATTGTATGGCTCTTTCTCATGACAATGAAAATTTTTAAATTGGTTAATGCGTTTAGAGAAGAATACTTTGATAGGATGATAAGAAAGATTTTTGAATTAATCCCCTTTTAAGCCGTTTGTGAACCTCCTTACTTTTGCAGGTCATAAGTTTAAACGATATTGGTACCTTTGATTTCTGATATTGAAGATACTCTTGGTCCACTCATGTAGAATGGTGACAAAACTTAATAGTATTGACACCGGATTTCCAATGCAGTAAAATCAAGGTATTGAAAGGTGACAAAACATAGTGACATAAATTAAAGGGGAAAATGACATGAAATATGGCTATGCGAGGGTTTCAACAACAGCACAAGAAGTACTGGTACAAACTGAAGCACTGAAGAAAGAAGGGTGCGAGGTTGTTTATGAAGAGAAGTTCACTGGTACAAGCACAGACCGTCCAAAATTCACACTGCTGCTTCATGAACTGCATGAAGGTGATACCTTGGTAGTGACAAAACTAGACCGTCTTGCTAGGAACACAAAAGAAGGCATTGAAGTAATTGAGAGCCTATTTGAAAACGGTGTAAAGGTTCATGTACTGAATGTAGGTCTACTGGAGGACACGAACATGGGGCGCTTCTTCCTCACTACATTACTAGCTGTGGCTGAAATGGAGCGAAACCTAATTGTAGAACGTACACAGGAAGGAAAGGCACTTGCAAAACAAAGAGACGACTTTAGAGAAGGAAGACCAAGAAAACATACAAAACAACAAGTACACAATGCTCTTGAACTTCTCAAAACTCATACCTATAAAGAAGTTGAGGCAATGACAGGCATTACAAAAAGAACGCTTATTAGAAGAAAAAATGAGTTAGAAGCTAAGCAATTACAAGGGACTCTCTAAGGGGTCTCTTTTCATTTGCAGTAGATGATATGGGGGAGGAGATTTCCACATTTTTACTAGGGGCATGGGGGTGAGATGGAGTAGGTTGCTTCATCCACATACCATGAAAATTTCAAGTTGCTATACCAACAGTTAACCTTTGTTCTTATGAATATCCCATTACCAGGGTATTAACCCCCTTTAAAAACTTCTAATGTATTAAAAAGGGGTATTTTCCTAAAATATAAAGATATTCGAAAATGGACAACATCTCTACTCTAGCTGTTGTTCGAAGTGAGAACTTACTTTTACCTATTTAATCCACGGAAAGGTCTTGCTGCTAAAGCATGACCTTTTTACTTTTGTGGGGATAAGAATGTGTGAATTCTTGATATGTTTCCCCTTTTGCAATTTTGCTTACAGTTTTAACACATGTTGAGTATTTGGAAGCGATTTTTCGGTACGATTCTCCTTCATCAAGAAGTTTCATAATTTCTCTGAATTCTTGGTGTGTCAATTTGAGTTTCTTCGGTATTTTCGGAACAAAACCATCTAGCTCTACGTGGTTCCACAATTTCCCTAGATGAATTCGATTTATGGTAGATAAACTCACCCCGTATAGTTTAGAAATTTCTTTGTCAGTTTTTTCCCCTTGTATAAAAAGTCTTTTTATCTCAATAACCTGATTTTTGGTTAATTTAGCATTGACATTATTTTCTCCAAGGACATCAATTGAAAAGGGTTTAAATCCTTCAACTTCAACATTTACCCATGTTTGACCTTGCTGAATGAACGTTATCACGTTCCTAGTTACTCCAAATTCTTTGGCAATCTCCCGTTTGGGTTTGCCTCTCATAAGCATTTGTTTTATTTGTTTGACATTTGATTCCGTTAGTTTTGCTAATGGATGTTTTTCACCCGCTGTTTTTCTTGGAACCCCTAATTGTTTATCTCGTATCTTTTGCCTAGTTTCTTCTGTGACAACCCGCCCTTTGTTGCTTTCACCAATTCTTCTCCGATGTTCTTCGGACAGCTTTACCCCTTTATGTGCATCACTTAATTTCTTTTTTAGTTCCTCTGAAAACTTATAACCGTCGATTCCATCACCACCCTCAGTCAGGTTGTAGCCAAATTTTTCATTGTTAGACTGATAGTAGCGAACCCAATACTTTTCCTTTTCGATAAGTTCATCATTCGAGGTTCCTGTATCAATGACCCCCCAAACAAATGATTCCCAACCATATTTTCTGATGGCTTTTGCAAAGAATGTTTGGGATTTCTTTGTTAAAGCAGTGTGTTTGTGTTGTCTCTTTCTCCTATTTAAGCTAGCCTCATTTGTTCCGCCTCTCCCCTTGCTCTTGCCGACATATATCTTGTTGTTAATCATGTTAGTTGCTGTATAAATAATCACTTAAATCTCTCCTTTGATTACCTATTTTTTCTATTTAGATTTTGCCCCAAATAAATTAAAAAATTTAAAAAAGTGGATGTTCACCTTGTTATGAGCGTAGCAAAATATTACAAAGAAAGGAGGAAACCAGAATATATATCTGAAATCGTACCCAAGAAGATTTAGTAAATCATTTGGAAGTTAGCTGACATAGAGAAGCAGGTAAAACTCTATTAAAGCAATGTAAAATTGATGGTTTCACCATTGTGGCTAAAATATAGTAAGGTTTGTTTCATCTAAAAAGATATGATGGGGAACTCCGTTAGTTTGTAAGTTTGGTTTCAATATTAACGATGGGGAGTTCGGAGAAAGGTTATTAGGTAAGGGTATCTCAAAAATTTGCTTAGCGGCTACACCTGAGAATTGTGGTATTACTCAACTATTAATACAAGATGTAGTCTAATTTAATTAAAACGTGGTTATATCAATAGTGGCTCGTTCTGCATTACAAAACGTAGCATCAGTTGCAGCTATGTTCTTAACAACTGAAGTGGTTAGTTATGACCTGTAACGATTCACAAAGACTGCAGCATTAAAATAAAAATCCTATCTCCATAATAGGAGGTAGGATTTTTTTGATAAAAAATGCGTAGTACTTCTTTTTTATAGAAAGGAAACCCTTAATCACAGCTTCAAGAGCATAAATTTTGGTCACTAATTTGGTCACTAGACTATTCAAAAATGCTGTAGTGACAAGGCTAATTGTGGAATACGATTGGTCACATTTTTGGTCACTAAACCAGTTAAAATCGCTTCAATAACACTATAATCACCATTCCTTGTTTACTCCCCAACACTTTTCCTACTAATCTTCTCCACAATCTCCATCAAATCATCAGGCCTATGAAACTCAATCGGTGATACACCTTTATCGAATTCTATTGTATCGGATTCTATCATTAATACATACTTTCCATTAATCTTTCCTAAATGGATGCTATCGCCGAAATCGGCTAACAGTCCTTTGACAGATGTACTGCCAAGCCTCATTCGCAGTTCGGCTTCAGGTGTATGCTCGACAATCTGGGCAGTAGCTTCGACGACCTGGTGGGTTTCAAGACGTTCCTGGATTTCCCGCTTATCGCTTGTTTCCCAGATTTCCAGGTCCTGTTCGAATTTGTGCAGTTCGTCACTGTTTTCTTCGAATTGAGCGGATACATGTTCATGAACCATATGGATGACTTGGTTTTTCATGATTTCCGGCATCGATTCACCATATTCAACGAATTTCAAAAAGTCCTCGAAGTAGCGGGCATGTGAAGCCTGGTGAATTTTCAGTTCGCCTTCCTCGACCATTCCTTCTTCGGGCATATAGGGGTATTGAATGGATTTCATATTTTTGGTGGTGATGGCCATTTCAACGTGTCTGATCAGGGTCCGTTCATCCGAAATGGATGCAACCTTTGGCTCGAAATCACATTTTAATAAGAAAACGAATGGTTCATCGAGATATTTCGATAATTTAGCCGATGCGATTATGAAGACACCGCCGCGGACGGCACTAGTATCAATATATGACCGCGTGAATTGTTCATTTTCCTCTTGGAATTCTTCTTTCGTTTTAGCATATCGAACACGGTCAAATACATTGTAATTAGGGTTGGAATCAAGTGCATGTCCTTCTTCGACAATAAAAGAACCGATTTTCGTCGGTATTTGTTCAGTTTTTGGATGACGGTCCACTTTTCGTTTGGAAATCTTCATCAATTCCCCATCCAAAAAATCCTTTAGAGGACTTTCTTCGTATTCCTGGGTATCAAGAGTTTGAAAATGTTTAAAACGCTTATCAGCCTGATCGCCTTTTCCATCGACTTGGATTAAATAAAAAGACAGATAGGTTATCGTAAAATCCATGAATGTCACCTTCTTCAATTATTAAGCATAATTCCCGTACTTTTTTTAAGACTTAATAAGTATAGAGATGTACTTTGATTCCGTCAAACTATTGGTGCGTGAATGATCATAATAATATTGATGTATTATTTCATAATAATACATATGGAAAAATGAATGTTAAATCCATCTAGGATAAATAATGTTAAAACTCAATAAGACCAAAATACAGGATTACAGGGAACACTCCAGCATTTTGCTATTGATGATATTAAGATAATGAACGGTCGATTTAAAAAACAGCATGAACTACAAAGGTTACTACTGAATGTATTGATAATGAAGGATAATTCTGTTTAATGCTAATTCTTACATTCTGTAGAGGAATCAAAAACAGAATTTTACAATAATAATCCATTGACGATGGAAGTGTTAATACGTATAATTTGAAAGTCAGATAATTCAGGCTTTGTAGGAATTTGTCGAAATTTCTCCGATATAAATAGCAAGTTAATTTATTCGTCTGCAATTTTCAGAATAGTTTTTAAAATTTATGGAGGAGATAGCATGAGTATTTTTAGAAAGAAGTCCATTGAGGACTTATTGATAAACGCAAGTTCCAGCGGTAAGGGATTGAAAAGGGAACTAGGCGCTTGGGATTTAACGATGCTTGGAATTGGAGCAATCATTGGTACAGGCATTTTTGTATTAACAGGTACTGGTGCAGTAAATGCTGGTCCTGCACTTTCATTATCGTTCGTTATTGCAGGTCTTGCCTGTTTATTCGCTGCACTCGCATATGCGGAATTTGCAGCATCCGTACCGGTTTCCGGTTCGACTTATACGTATGCTTATGCAACTCTAGGTGAATTTGCCGCTTGGATAATCGGCTGGGATTTAATCCTTGAATACTTATTGGCCGTTAGTGCCGTATCGGCAGGCTGGTCAGGCTATTTCCAATCATTTTTAAGTGGATTCGGGATTAACTTTCCAGAGAAATTTACGGCAGCACCGGGTTCGGTTGATGGTGTCACTACTTATATGAATTTGCCAGCCTTTTTGATAGTAATGGCGATTACTTTATTGATCTCCAGAGGCACGAAACAAACGACTAGGATTAATAACATAATGGTCGTCATAAAAGTGTTGGTAGTCTTGCTGTTCATCGTTTCTTCTATTTATTATGTAAAACCGGAAAACTGGCAGCCATTCATGCCATTTGGAATCGATGGGGTATTTTCAACTGCCGCATTAATGTTCTTTGCCTTCATCGGCTTTGATGCGGTTGCTTCTGCTGCTGAAGAAACAAGAAATCCAGGAAAGAATTTACCACGTGGAATACTCGGTTCTCTTGTCATTTGTGTTGTGCTATACATGGTCGTGAGTTTAATAATGACAGGTGTGGTACCGTATGCACAATTCAGCACGGCTCTCGATCACCCGATTTCTTTGGTCTTGCAAAGCGCAGGACAAAATTGGGTTGCAGGGATCATTGATCTAGGTGCGTTCCTCGGTATGACAACGGTGATTTTGGTGATGTTATATGGCCAAACCCGGATCATGTTTGCGATGTCACGTGATGGGCTGATGCCTAAATCCTTATCAAGACTTCATAAGAAATATAAAACACCATATGCTGCTTCATGGATGTTTGGTTTGATAGCGGCCTTACTGGGAGCATTCATACCGCTTGGTGAATTGGCAGAGTTGGTCAACATTGGAACATTGACTGCGTTTACGATGATTTCCGTAGCGGTCATCGTTTTACGGAAAACAAGACCGGATATGAAACGTGCTTTTTATTGTCCGGCTGTACCGCTCGTTCCGGGCTTAGCAATCGTTTTTTGCGTATTCTTGATGATTCAATTGGGAAGTCATACATGGATAAGGTTCTTGATTTGGATGGCTATCGGAGTCGTCATTTACTTCACTTATTCCCGTAAACATTCCAACCTTAACCAGCAGGAAAAATAATCATTGAAAAAGAAACTCTCTGTAGTGTCTCAGTTAGACGACAAAAGGAGGTTCGGAATGCTCTCACCCCGAACCATGATTTTAAATGAAAACTTGATTATCCGGATGAAACCCTCTAGATTGAAGAAATTTGCGACACTCCTGCCGAATAACTGGCTAGGCGAGACCCCACAGACGCTTGCGGCGAGGAGTCTTGGCTGACAGTCGGCGGAAAGGGAGCGGATTTCTGAAATCAATTGAACTTTTTTAGAAAAAATTGTAGGTAAACTGGCTCTTCTCTAATTTGTCTACAGTCTGAGACACTCTCTGGAGTGTTTTTTTGTTTTGGTCCATATAGTTCATAAATCTTGTGTGATATTAGCTTGTTTAGAGGGAAAATTATCAAATTAGTTAAAGATTAACAGGCTTTATGTCGAAATAGTATATATATGGGTAGAAAAATTGGAGGGTAATTCATCATGAAAAGTTTATGGCGAAATAAACAAAAGATAGATTCAATAGACTATTTGCAATTTAAGGAACAAGTCGGTATCAATATCAGGGATTATCCGAGCGTATTGACACAAGTGGAGATGATTCATTTGACGATCGGGGATTTATGCATCATTCGTTCTTTACAAGAAGAAGTGAAAGGACATCTGACCCAAATTGTTGAAAATTTTTATAAAAATCTAGAAAATGAATCCTCTTTATTGAAAATCATTTCGGCCAATAGTTCTATCGATAGGTTGAAAAAGACACTGCATCGTCATATGTTCGAAATGTTTAGCGGTACCATTGATGATGCTTACATTAAACAGCGTTATGTTATCGCACAGGTACATGTGCGAATTGGACTGCAGCCAAAATGGTATATGAGTGCTTTTCAAGATTTACTGCAATCAATAATCATTCATGTGATGGCCAATATAAAGAATATAGAGCAATATCAGGATAACATTCTGGCAGTCACTAAAATTTTTAATTTAGAGCAGCAAATAGTTTTAGAGGCATATGAACTTGAAAATGAGAAGATTCGTCAACAAAACCTTGAAGAAAAAGAAACGATTAAACTACAGGTCAATCAAAATGCCGAAGAATTGGCAGCAATCAGTGAAGAGACAAGTTCAGCAACGCAATTAATGGCAAATAAGGTAGTCGAAATCCATGATTTCACTCAAAAGGGGTCAGAGATTGCGATACATGCAGAGGGGAAATCAAATGAAGGTGTAGAACTGTTACAAGGGTTAGAGAAAAGATTGGTAAAAACACAAGATCAAATGACGATCATCTCAAAAGATATGGAACAGCTATCCAATACATCAAAGGAAATTGAACGAATTGTCACGATTATCACTTCTATTGCCGAACAAACGAATTTGTTGGCATTGAACGCAGCGATTGAAGCCGCAAGAGCGGGTGATAATGGCAAGGGATTTGCGGTTGTTGCAGGTGAAGTAAGGAAGCTTTCGGAAAATACCAAGCAATCAGTTTCGGAAGTAGTGAAACTGGTTAGTGGCATTGCTCATTTTATCAATGTAATGAATACTTCAATTTCAATGGTTAGCGGGGAGATTACTAAAGGCACGAAGCAAGGGAAAGAAACGGGCAAATTTTTTACCGATATAGCAAAGGCCATGCTTTCAGTAAAAGAGCAAAATATTAAAATCACCAAGGAAATGACAGAACTGAATGATATTTTCGATGAAATTAATGAAGCGTTCAATCAAGTTGCCGTTTCATCGGATCAATTGACCCAAATGACGATGAACTTGTAGTGTAGTTCAAGGATTTGTTTGCAGAACGGGCTTAAAGGAGATTATTTGATTTTTTGTATTTTAATAATGAGCTCGATAGAATATATTAATAAAAAAACCTCAAAGCGGTTTATAAAATTTGGATCAACATTCAATTCCAAGGGATGCCGTTAAGCGGCCGTTTAATAAATCTCTTGAAATAAAATAGAATTAATGTTATATTAATAAAGCGATGAGCTAATTTGTGTAAGTCGAAGAACAAGCTTTTAGCTAAACGTCGGGATGTGGCCTGACGGTTCTGCGCCTCAAACGCATCAAAGACGCCTGCTGCGTGCAGGCGTCTTTTTCATTTTTTCATTTTATCGATTCTTTCCTTGCAGCTTGTACGTCTTCCTTGAATTCCTCTTGTATTTCTTCCGTTATTCCCTTGGTTGCATCCTTAAACTCTCTAAGCGAGGTGCCGACGGCCCGTCCGATTTGAGGAAGTTTATTCGGTCCAAAAACAACTAAAGCTAAAAGAAGGATTAAAATTAAGCCGGGAAAACCAATATTTGAAAGCATAACTAGTCACTCCAATCAAATCTGTTAGTTAATATTATAGACTCCTGACAAGTATTTGCAAAGGTTATTTAGTATTTATTGTCAGGTTCAACATCCGAAACTAGACATCCGTAAGATAAACACTTGCTATTCTGTCCTAATTTTATCTTGCACAATATTTCTAAAAATATATCTTACCTACCTTAGGAAACCCAATAAAGGGGGGAGTAAGTACATGTCGCTTTGGTTCGGCCGTAACTAATTTCGCTCCACTTATCGTGTAACATAATAATTTTTTGGTTCCTTAGGATTATTAAACTTGCAAGATTGATGATATTTAGGTATTATAATTATACAAGCTGCGTTGTTCGTAATGATAATTAAGTTTTAACCTTTAAGCTGTAATAGGGAGTTTTACATCGAAACAGGAATGTTATGCCTCGTCACTGACTTGGACAACAGGATTGTTTCTGCAAACACCCACTTTGAGGAGTGGTGGTTTAAAACTTTCTTACTTGAATACGGCAATGGCGGCTTACCTTTTTTAAATTAGAAACCAGTTCCGTTAAGGAACTGGTTTTTTGTTGTCTATACGGATGTCCAGATACGTTATAGCTAGTTGCATTTAAGGATATTTCAAAAAACATATATCCCTTGTATTGTCTTGAATCATTTTAAAGCTTTAATTTATTATGAAAGTTTTTATTGAAATATCAGATAATTAGCCATTATAATAATAATTAGATAACTCAGTTCACTATTTGTATAAAAGATGAGTGTATCGATGTTTTTTTAAAGTATTACGTAAGCGCTGTCATTTTGAGAGAAGTATTGTAGTCACCTGGAGAGGAGAAAATTTTATGGCAAGAATTAATACGACTGAGGTAATTAGCAACAGTAAGTTCAACCGCTTTCATTTTGGATTGCTGGCATGGTGTTTTATCATTATCCTTTTTGACGGCTATGACCTTGTCGTTTACGGAACGGTCGTCCCGCTATTGACGGAGGAGTGGAACCTTACTTCCGTGGAAGCTGGGGCTATGGGCAGCTACGGTCTATTTGGAATGTTGTTCGGGGCCATCTTCTTTGGTACATTAGCAGATCGGATTGGCAGAAAAAACGTAATAGCGATTACACTGATTTTATTTAGTTTGTTTACGCTTTTATGTGGATTTGCGAATACGCCTACAATGTTTTCGACTTTTAGGTTTTTAGCGGGATTAGGTCTTGGGGGCATTATGCCGAACGTCATTGCCTTATTGACGGATTATGCACCGAAAAGGATGCGGAGCATGGTCGTTTCGATCGTTTTGTGCGGTTATTCATTCGGAGGGATGCTTGCACCGATACTGGGTATCCTGGTTATGCCGACATTAGGTTGGGAATCAATATTCTGGTTTGCAGGAATACCATTGTTATTTTTACCCTTCATGATGAAACGTTTACCAGAGGCTTCGACGCATCTGATCAGAGTTAACAGAAAAGAGGAGTTAATCAGGATATTATCCAGGGTCAGTCCGGAGAGTGAATTCGACATCAAGGACGAAATTGTAGATGTGAAAAAACCGGATACCAATATGCCGATTGTTGGATTGTTTAAGGATTCCCGTGCCCTGAGCACGTTGATGTTCTGGATCGCCTTTTTCATGTGCCTATTGATGGTATATGGATTGAATACATGGCTTCCAAAGCTAATGATCGAGGCAGGGTATGCGCTGAATTCAAGCTTAGGTTTCTTGATCGTTCTTCAAGGGGGAGCTATCATAGGCACGCTTATCATCGCTAAACTTTGTGATCGTTATGGATCCAAGAAAATGCTTGTGCCGATGTATGCGCTTGGGGCAGTCAGTTTGACTCTATTGGGGATGGGTGGAAGTTCCTTCGTGATTTACACATTGGTAGCGATTGCAGGAGCCTGTACCATTGGTGCCCAAAACCTAGTACAAGCCTATGTTTCCCAGTACTATCCACCAAATATTAGATCGACTGCACTAGGAGTGGCATCTGGAATCGGAAGGATCGGCGGTATGCTTGGACCCATTCTTGGCGGATTCTTATTATCCATCTCGCTACCCATCCAATTGAATTTCATTGCCTTCGCCATTCCGGGTCTCATTGCCGCGGTAGCTTTATCATTCGTTCCAGTGAAAATGGCTTATTACAAAAATGATCATAAGGAACAAACTGAAGAAATGGCGGTAGAGTCCAATAAAATGAATATCATGTAAAATCAAATGCATGAAATGTCAGTGAAGGGATACCTAGCTGTCATTTCATGTATAATTACCTTCTATTAGCGGAGTCATGGTTCCTATCAAAATTATGCAAATTGACAAGTCTTGGCGTTTGTCCTGCGCTAGAAGAAATCGATTGTAAGGATATAAATATGGATAACCCATAAATGTTCATAATTTCGCAATACGATTCACTCCATTATATAAAGAATAAATGTTAGAATGATGGTACGGATAATTAATTCCTCCTTAAAGTGGAGCGAAATAGAAATTACCTCATCTTTTGAGAGGAGTCATTACTTTGAAATTTTTAAAACATATTATTTTTTGGTTATGCATTATAGGGACATTATTTTCTATGATTTATTTCTTTGTAGCGGACGTTCCGTTATATATAAAATTAATAGGCGGAGCCATCATCCTTTATCTTGGTTATGATCTAATAACTGAATCAAAGGAAAGAAAGCGTAAAGAAGCCTTGGAAGCTTGATCCTATCTTAGGTAAAAGCCCTCTTTTGATAAGAGGGCTCAGACTGTAGTCAAACTCGATGAAAATCGAGTTTGACTACAGTTTTTTTATGGCTGGTACAATTTGAACGTTGATTGGAACGCAAGGCCTCGCTTTTCGCTGGCGGTCCGGGCACCTCCTCGGCTTGTGCCCGCAGAAGTCTCGTACCTTCCTCTCTAATCAACTTTTAGATAGAAACCCTACCTGAGGAGTTGAAGGTGTTGCTTTGAATCAGTTGTTTCGGGTACATCACTTGATGAAAGATGCGTTTTCAGGGCCGCTTTCTCCTACAGTCATTTTAAGCGACGCTTTAAAGATACAGACCTGTCCGAAAAGATTTTCTATAGACTCTTAATGATAGCTGCTGGTTCGAAAGGAAACACGAGCGTATCAAGGAATCATGTATAAAAAGGATCCTCATCACCTCAAGTTCTGAACCCCTTTTGTCTACAAACTGAGCCCTCTTTTGATAAGAGGGCTTTTTGGCGTATCAAAAAGGGTGCAATCCTTAGTTTAATAGTATGACCATCGGAATTCGGAGGGGGAAAATTGTATGTCCCGAGTGACAGCAAACTTGTCAATAATGGGAAACTGATTACTGTTCACAAGTGTTTTTATAATTGCTTGGATCGTAGACAAGATAGGTAGCAAAAAGGTTTCGATTTAGAAATGGTAATTCTCAGTGTCATCCATTCACCATTCAAAGCTATACGTACAAATTATTCGATATATTACTCTGGAATTTCAAAATAATAACAAAAGAAAGCGTTGACATCCTCGAAACGACAACTTATTATTTAATTATACGGATGAATATTAAGATAATTTGATATTTTCTAAAATTAGTCCGTATAAATTGTGAATCTATTTATCATTAAGATTATTGGGTCGGGGCAAAAAATTATTATAAACACAATAGGGGGTGGTGTTTTTTCTCTGCCGGCATGAAAAAATTCCATATCGTAGATAAATACAACTAGATTCAAAGAATAGACTTAAACAAAAAGGAGACTAAAATATGAATACAATGCAAACTTATAAGAACCCAATTGTTGAACAAAGAGCAGATCCTTGGGTATATAAGCATTCGGATAACTATTATTATTTTGTTGCATCCGTACCAGAATATGACCGACTTGAAATCAGGCGATCTAAAACTATTCAAGGAATAGGTAAAGCAGAGGCTATTACTGTCTGGAGAAAAAATGAGACTGGACCGCAAAACTCACTGATTTGGGCTCCAGAACTTCATTTTATAAAGGGAAAGTGGTACATCTACTTCGCTGCGGCGAGAACCGATCAACCAGTAAACGGAACGTTCGACCACCGAATGTTTGTACTTGAGAATGAAAGTCCTGATCCTTTAAAGGGAGAATGGATACATAAGGGACAAGTTAAGACAGAATGGGAAACTTTTTCTTTAGATGCTACCGCTTTTGAACATAATGGTATTTTATATTATGTATGGGCTCAAAGGGATTTGAATATTAAAGGTAATTCCAATATATATATTGCGGAAATGGAAAATCCTTGGACAATTAAGGGTCCACAGGTAATGCTTTCAAAGCCTGAATTACCTTGGGAGACCATTGGTTTCCATGTTAATGAGGGTCCAGCAATGCTTAAAAGAAATGGAAAGGTTTTCATTACTTATTCATGCAGTGCAACAGATCATAATTATTGCATGGGTTTACTTACGGCTGAGGAAGATAGCGATTTGTTAAACCCTGCTTCTTGGACTAAATCCCCAATTCCCGTTTTTCAAAGTGCACCGGAAAATGGACAATATGGACCAGGTCATAATAGCTTTACAGTTTCAGAGGATGGGAGTGAAGATATTTTAATTTACCATGCTCGTAATTATACCGAAATTGAAGGGGATCCCTTGTATGATCCAAATCGTCATACACGGGCACAAGTATTTAACTGGAACCAGGATGGCTCTCCAAACTTTGGGATCCCAGTACCGGATGAGGTGAATAAAAGTAAAAGTAAAAGCTAGAGATGAAATATTAAAATTCAGCTTGGAATCTTTCTACAATGCCGTGGAAAGATTCGCTTGCATTTTAGCATGGTTAAATTCATTCAAATGCATGTCTTATAATAAGTAAAGGGGACTTTATATGAATGTTTCTAAAGGTTTTTGGAATTTTGGAGGACTATTTTATTTTTACTTTATTATTTGGGCAATCGTTCTTGGTTTCCTCCCATTATGGTTAGAAGATGTTGCCGGACTTAACCCAAGTGAAACAGGCATTGTTTTTTCATCGATGTCATTAATTGCACTATGTTATCAACCTTTTTTAGGAATCATTTCAGATAAATTGGGATTCAAAAAAAACTTATTTTGGGTCGTCGTAATCCTTTTAATGTTCATGGGGCCTTTCTTCAGCTTCCTTTATGCCCCATTACTTAAAGCGAATATAGTTATAGGAGCAATTATAGGAAGCGTATACCTTAGTGCAGTATTCAACGGCGGGGTGGGGGTTGTTGAATCCTATATAGAAAGAGTGAGTCGTAATAATGGTTTTGAATATGGCAGGGTAAGGTTATTCGGATCTATAGCAGGGGCTACGGCCTCATTGATTGGGGGAGTAATGTTTGTAAAAAACCCAAATTCAATTTTTTGGTTTGCATCAGGTGCTGCAGTTTTTTTAGCTGTCTTATTATTTACGGCTAAAATAGAAGGTCAAGACCATATCAAGTCAGGAGGCTCGAAGGTTAAAGGAAATGAAATTAGTAAAAAAGCTGTTCTTTCGATATTTAAAATAAAGAGCTTCTGGTACCTTTCATTCTTAATAATCGGCACGGCCGCCATATATGATGTGTTCGATCAACAGTTTCCTAACTATTATGTACAATTCTTTTCTTCTAAAGAATATGGAACGGATATATTTAGTAAGCTAGTCTCCATTCAAGTTGGACTTGAAGCCATATTAATGATTTTTGCCCCTGTGATCGTAAATAAAATGGGTGCTAAAAATGGGCTCATCCTTTTCGGTGTATTAACTTTCGTTCGTATTTTTGGAAGTGCAATAGCTACGGGCCCTGTTCTCTTATCAATATTCAGGTTGATTGCAGCTTTTGAAATGCCCTTACTCTTAGTTTCCATTTTTAAATACATTACAGGAGTATTTGATACTAGACTAAGCGCAACCATTTATTTACTGGCATTTAATTTTGCGAAACAGAGTGCCATTACTATTTTTTCTTCCGTAGCGGGTAGTATGTATTCATTCATGGGTTTCCAAAATACATATTATTGCTTAAGCGCAGTTGTTTTACTTGTTACCCTTATTTCTTACTTTACTCTATCAAATGACAAAAAAATGCAAATGGAAATTAAACCGCCCCTTTATAGTGCTACTAACTAATAAACATGAGTTGTATTTCAATTTGGAACCAGTTAATGAAAAGATTATCATGAATTATGTATGCGTTTTCAAATATATATTTAAAGGAGGGGTTTATGGGAAAGTACAAAACATTTTCAGTATTGATTTTTACTTTATTCATTACTTTTTCAGCAGGTAACGCTGCATCAGCGAGTAATTGGGCATTAATCGGTGATACGCTTATTCATGATCCATCGATAATTAAAGAAGGGAATACCTGGTATAGATTTGGGACGGGGTTAGTAGGTGAGAAATGAATCAGGGTGCGGATTCCCAAGGGTGGCCAACATACTAGCATGTAAGATTAATGTTTCCACAATTGGGAAAGTTCGTGGGTGATAGTCTGAATATTCAAACGACAGGTTCGGAATGGTCTCATTCCCTTTCATGATTTTAAAACAAGACTTGGTTATACTCCCCTGATTTTTTACTGTTTTATACGGCACAAGATTGAAGCATTTGCGACACTCCTGCAAGAAAAACCGGCTAGCAGAGACACCAAGACGCTTGGCAGACAGTCGGCGGAAAGGGCGCAGGTTTCTGAAAGGCTGGAACGTTTTTAAATTAAAAAAACTGCAGGCTAACTCGCTTTTCTTTGAGTCTGTCAACAGTCTGATTAAAGGGCATAAGGCCCTTTAATTTTTTTACTGTCTAGGTCCCCATATCATGATTGAAACCCCGGCTAGACAGATTACTGCTCCAATCCAATCATATAAATCAGGAGTTTTCTTATCAATGCCCCATCCCCATATAACCGATAAAACAATGAAAACCCCGCCATATGCAGCATATACACGTCCAAAAGTAGGGAACGTTTGGAAAGTTGCAATGATACCGTATAATACCAACCCGAAACCTCCGGCTAAACCAAGATAAATGGATTTACCTTCCCTTAACCAAAGCCAAATAAGGTAGCCACCACCAATTTCCGCCAGTCCTGCCATAAGGAATATTACTGTAGTAACTAACATATATGTATACCTCACTTTCTCGTTGAAATTTTACCATATTTGAAACTGTACATGATCATACTTAACGGTGTTCTTAATCTATATCTTTTGAAAAAAAGTGAAAACCGCATGAACGTTAAAAGCAGCACTTTAATTCAAAGGAGGAATTTATGCCAACTTTATCTTTTAACTTTAACTTGGGTTGCAATACAGATGCAAAGGGTACTATAACTAAAAAGGAAATATAGTAATCTAGTTAAGGAGTTGCATCCATGAAATCCCGAACTTTTGCATATATGTTAGCCATCTTTCATGCAAGTATTGTCGGCCTATCTTTCTTATTCACCAAAATGGCCATTGCAGAATCGAATCCGCTTGATACTTTGGCGTTCCGATTCACCGTTTCTTTCGTCATCATTTTATTCCTTGTTGCCGTTAAAGTCATTAAAGTGAACTATTCATGGGAGTCGGTTAAAAATCTGGTCCCGCTATCCTTGTTATTCCCAACTCTTTTCTTTGCCTTTCAAACTTTCGGACTTAAGTATTCACAATCCACAGATGCTGGAATTCTATCTGCAGTCACTCCAATTCTAACATTGATGATAGCTGGATATTTCCTGAAGGAGAAAACATCTTTATATCAAAAGCTTTCGATTATCTTGTCTGTAATTGGGGTCATTTTTATTTTCGTGGTGAAAGGGAGTACGATCAATTTTTCTGACATGCTTGGGATGGTGTTGATCTTGCTATCCTGTATAGCAACCGCATGTTATACAACGATGACCCGTTCACTTGCCAAGGATTTTACACCTGGTGAAATGTCCTTTTTCATGATGGGAACAGGATTTGTCATTTTTAACGTGGCCGCACTTTTCACCCATCTAAAACAAGGAACGATGCCGGAATTTTTTACACCATGGTCGAGCATGGAATTCATCAGTTCCATTTTGTATCTGGGAATATTGGCTTCATTGGTCACTTCGTTATTATCCAATACGATTTTATCAAAGATCAAAGCGTCCCAAATGAGCGTATTTGCAAATCTTTCCACAGTTGTCACGATTGCTGCAGGAGCTCTCATTCTTGATGAAAAGATTACGATCTACGATATATTGGGGTCGATACTAATCATTTTAGGTGTAATAGGCACGAATTATTTTGGCGGGAAGAAAGAGCATTCGATAAAAGTGAATCTTGAATATAAAGGGGAACAAAGTGCGAAATGAATAAAAATGGTCCATCCCATTCGGGAAGGACCATTTTTATTTCCACCATTTTGTTTGAGGGAAATCTGTTGTCCCAATCATTACTGGCTCGCCTAGTTGAGGTGTGCAGACCTGTACGGCATGATCATTGGCCGCTTTTGTTACCCGTTCTATCGGGTCTGTCCAGTCATGAAAAGACAATGTGAAACCTGCCCAATGAATAGGGATCATCAGTTTTCCTTCTACATCAATGTGTGCTTGAACAGTTTCTTCAGGCATCATATGGATGGTTGACCAACGCTCATCATATTGGCCGCATTCCATTAAAGTTAAATCAAAAGGACCGTATTTTTTGCCGATTTCTTTAAAATGGCCACCATATCCACTGTCGCCGCTGAAGAATACCTTTTCTTGTTTGCCATTAATTACCCAAGAACACCAAAGTGTCGTATTGCCATCGTTTAAACTTCTTCCAGAAAAATGCCTTGCAGGCGTACAAACAAATTGCAACTCTTTGAATGAAACTTCATCCCACCAATTATGTTCCTGAATCAGTTCTTTTTTCACGCCCCATCTTTCAAGATGTCCACCGACACCGAGTGGAACAATGAACTGACCGACCTTATCTTTTAATTTCTTTATTGAGAAATAATCCAAATGATCGTAGTGGTCATGTGAGAGTAAGACGGCATCGATAGGTGGCAGCAAATCCAAATCGATAGGCAACTCCCCGCTAAAGCGCTTGTTTCCAAACCAAGGAAAGGGAGTGGGGGCTTTTCCAAACATTGGATCCACTAAAATGGTTTTACCATCCAACTCCAACATGAATGCAGAATGACCAAACCAGGTGATTTTATTGGAATTCTCAGATGATGCAGGTTCTTTTTCTCCTATTACAATTGGATGGTCGGGCCTTCTTTTTGGATTGCCTTTTATGTAATCCCTTAAAATGGAACCAGTATGTTTAAGGCTCATCGCTTGACCAGCAGGAATCTGATTGTGGAATTTACCCTTGGCAAAATTCTCTTTTGTAGTGAATGCTCTCACTTTTTCTTTGTTTGTCCGCCTCCCTAGCGGAGGATAGAGGTTAAGGAAAAGTAACAATAATATAAAAAAAGAAATGATGATCTTTATAATTTTCAGCATGAATATGTTCCTCCCATATTAATCAGACCTTTTCGTTAACTTATCATATCACAGAATATATAAGGTTATTTAATGCGATGTCCCACAATGGAAATGATTTGGATTTACCCTTCAGGTCTATAGATGTGAACCGATGATTCATTAACTCGAAACTCACTTTGGGAGTCAAGTGAAAACTCATCGACAGTGGTTAAGTTTCACACGCCCTAGGCAGGGAATAGAGGTATATATAATGAATAATATAGAGTACGGAATAAGAAATGTAGCAGCAGGATGAAGGGTAGGGTGATAAATCGATTGTTAATGTTTTTCAGAGTCTTTGTATGGGTAGTATTTTTTGCTTTATTGGCATATGTCATTCTTTCTTGGAAATATAAAGACAAGGTAACTAAAAGGATTGAAGCGATTCGAAAAACCTGGTATGTCATTTTTATACTGGGAGCATTGATTTATTGGAATTTCTATCCGATGAGTATATTTAATGAGTGGAAAAATTTTTTGATTATGGCTATCGTATTTATCCTCATTGATATGTTTGTGTTCTTGAGCATGTATATATCCAAAATTGGCGATAACGAACTGTCCTATGCAACAAAAGCTGTTGCGGAAAGTGACAAACTTTTAACGGATAATAGGGAAAAGGTCAAGAATATGTTTCATCTCCTAAAGAAAGAAGGGATTCCTGAGTATTATCAAACGAATAAGGAATACTTGGCTTATTTGAGCATTCTCCTTCAAGCTTATGCAGCAAAGGAAGGGATGGACGTGAAAATTCTTCCTTTCAAAACGGAACAGGACAAGCAATTGGTGATAAATGGGCATCCGAACTTGAATGGCAGTACCATTCGTGCTACATTGGAAAGAGAAGATACGTATTATAATGATGAAGAGAAAATGGCTCTGCAGCCTGTAAGCATTTTGATGGAACCCTATATCCTTGACGTGAAATCAGAAAGCTTCGTTTCAGAAGTCGATTGTTTATTAATAGCATTATTAATCATGATGTTCGATATGGTCATAAAACATAACCAAGGTGGTGAAGGATAAATGAGCATTTATGATAAAGCTGGCAGCGAAGTGTCAGTTACCGTAATCAAACCACAGGTGAAAATACCCAATGTAGGATTAAGTCCCCATACTAAAAAGGTGATGAAACAGAACGAACGCATTATCCTGAAACAAAAAGAAAAAGCTGATCGCTTCAGCCGGTTAAAAAATGTTTTATAAGAAACGGGGCAGAGGTTTTTCCTTTGCCTGATGATATTTAATGGAAAACCCGCATATACTATTCAAAATTAAAGAATAGGAAGGGTCTTTCAGAATATGAACAAAAAACCCGAGAGAGTTAACATCCCGGCCCCCTCCGCTTCACCATCCGAGAAACGGATACATAAGGGAAATGCTGATCTGCTCAAGCTTTTGCAAAGGTTGAAAGCTAAACGTTGGATTTTTTTAAGGTGAAAGAAAGCCAGTCTCTAAGGAGAACTGGTTTTTTTTGAATTTTCCGAAAATCACAGCGGGTGGTAGTATTGAATATTCTTACGACCAGATTCTTTAGCCTTATACATCGTACGATCCGCTTTTGTCAAAAGTGACTCCATTTTCGTACCATTATGAGGATAAAAGCTTATCCCTATGCTAGCCGATACAAAATGATCATTTCCATTAATTTGAATGGGCATGGTGGATAAATGGTTCAATAATAATTCAGCGCTTTGCTGTGTGCTTTTCATTAAATCCTCACAATGGGATGGATGTAATAATACAATGAATTCATCTCCACCGATTCTAGCCACATGACTGTCACCAGGTACGGTTTGCAAAAGACATCCAGCTGCCTGTTTAATAACCTCGTCACCAGCATCATGACCAAAGGAATCATTGAAAAATTTAAAGTGGTCAAGATCGATGTAAAGAATGGCCATTTCATCGTTTTGTTTATCCTTTTGATAATCAAAATAATTATAAATGAAGTGCCTATTATAAAGACCTGTCAAAGGATCCCTGATAATTCCATTTTCAAGAATGATGGTTTGACTAATCAAAGCTGCCAAAGACTTAATGAGTATCAGATCATACTCTTTAAAATCATAGGGTTTAATGTCGAATGCACATAATGTACCAATGATTTCACCCTCATTAATAAGGGGGGCCCCCATAAAACAACCGTTTCCAATAAACTTCGTCGCAGGGTGTCCACTAGTCAAATCATGTTCCTTTAAATTCGGGATAACAAGTGGTTCCAAGCCATTCTCAACAACTAATTTGCAATAAACCATATTATAAGGAATGATGTCACCTTCACAAATTAACTTTGCATTTCTATTGAAGGATTTGATTATAAAACTCTGTATGGGATTCAATATCGAAAGGAAGAATGTATTCACACCAATGCTTTGAGCTAATAGTGTTAATACTTCTTTAGCGATTGAGTCCAAATTTTTAAAATAATTGATATCTTGTTGAATCATTTTAAGGCTCCTCTTTTATCTACAGTCTTTTTAGGTTTCCGGATGTTATTTCTCATATTGAACTAGAAAGACACGAAAGCGGAATCTGAATACCGTGACAGTCGTCCGGATTTCCACTAAACTCAATTAAGAGGTGGGATTCGTTTTATTGGATATTGTAATCGAGAAGTAGCCGATCGTGTAATGGGCTGTTTCTATTTTTCTTGGTTCAGTACGAATGTCAGTCAGTTAAAAATTGCCCTTTACCTTAATATCGGCTTTTTTTAAATATCATTAAATTTTCATGCGCCTGATGACCAAATAGCTAAATCGTGGATTGTTTTCTGAATGCGGGATAGACTTCACTTTCTTAAAGTCGATAATCAGTCTATCTAATATCTATTATACTGTACGTGAAATGGTAAGAGTACCTTAAACGTACATACTTGGATTGGAATTAACCCGAGCGCGTCCGGAGGTCATACAGCTTGGCATTTCTGCTTTTTATCATGATTAACGAAACACATGAATTATATAGATAAAACGAATGTATCTCGCTCATTTAAAACAATGTTTTGGAGAGGATAATAGGTAAGAATTAGTACATAACGGATAATTCAAAAGGGGATCATTATGGGAAAATTAGAAAGTATATATCCTATTGCTATAGAGAATACAAAGGAAAAAATAATCCAGGATATGGATTTTTATTTCGAGAATCAAGAGTCAATGCCTTCATATGCAACATATTTATCTGACAGGATGTCTTTTATTGAGCAAATTTGGATTAATGTTTGGTTAAATAAAGCATCAAACGATGTGCCGAGAAAGGAAAAAAAGGTGTTTCTTAGCGAAAGGGGATTTGTTACGGAAGGCTCAGATCATAAGCTTATCAATAGCATGTTCCGGAATGAATTAAAGAAGTATCGCCTATTTGATGCCTTGTCGTGGATTAAAAAATCCTTTGCTGAAAATCCAGATGATTGGGAGAAGAGATATAAAAATGCGAGGGAAAACTTCTTTAAACGACAAGAAGAACAGCGGATAGCTAAGCAGCGTTGGAAGATACGCGTAAGGCTACAAGAAGAGGCCAATACATTTTTTGAAAAAAACTCACTTCTTTTATATTTACATGTCAGGTATCATATTGCCGGAATTTTGGCAGCGGATCTTAATAATAAGCCTAAATTCCAATATGTCGATCCATACTTGCTTGAAGAACAATTGGTTGAAGAAGGTGGATTTCAACCTAACGAATACCTAATGGTCACCGACTTTTTGGAAGAGCTGACAGGGGATATTCACACGTTACTCGATTGGGGAAAAAACCATTATGAATATGAAAATTATTTTTACCGGTATGAAAGGTTAGTTTCGGATTTCATTATTAAATTAGCACCTAAAAAATACTTGAACCATTTACCTGTAGCACTGCATCATGATTTTTTGGAGTCATATGGTGAGAGACTGACGGTTGAAGCCCTTCAAGGTATACTACGGGATGAATTGACTGATTTGTCTCAGGCCTGTTTTGAAGAACTTCAGGAAGAATACCTTTCTGATTTAATGAACCTCGAAGGAATACCTTTTGATGAAACATTGCATGAAGAAATATTTGAAAAGGACGAGGCGAACAGAGAAAGAAGAAAAGCTGAAGTATTGGCAGAGGAAGCAAAAAAGCGGGCTGAAGAGCAAAGGATGATTGATGACATCATAGGTAAGGCCTATACTCCATCATTAGGGAAAAAGGTTAGGTATGTTTTGCATATCGGAGAGACTAATACCGGGAAGACTCATAGGGCTCTACAAAAAATGAAGGAAGCGGAGAGCGGTTTGTATCTAGCTCCCCTAAGACTGCTGGCCCTCGAAGTGTTTGATAAATTAAATGCGGATGGTGTTCCTTGCTCATTAAAAACCGGTGAAGAAGAAAAGGCAGTTGCGGGTGCCAATCATGTCTCGAGCACCGTTGAAATGTTTCATGAAAAGGACTACCATGAAGTAATCGTTATAGATGAAGCCCAAATGATAGCCGATAAAGATCGAGGCTTTTCGTGGTTTCGGGCAATCACGCAAGCAAATGCGAGAGAGGTCCATATCATCGGAAGCAAGAATATCAAAATGATGCTTCTGAACCTTTTGAATGAGGCAGATTTAGAACTCCACGAATACAGACGGGAAATACCGCTTGAGGTAGAACAAAAGGAATTTGGATTGAAGTATACCAAAAAAGGAGATGCCCTCATTTGTTTTTCGAGAAGGCAGGTACTGGAAACCGCGTCCCGTCTAAAAGAGAGTGGACATAATGTCAGCATGATATACGGCAGTATGCCTCCAGAAAATAGAAAACGGCAAATAGAGTTATTCAATCGCGGTGAAACATCAGTTGTCGTTGCCACAGATGCGATTGGGATGGGATTGAACTTGCCAATCCGCCGTATCGTCTTTCTTGAAAATGAAAAATTCGACGGGACACGAAGAAGAAGATTGACTTCTCAAGAAATCAAACAGATCGCAGGGCGGGCGGGTAGAAAAGGTATTTACGACACTGGCAAGGTAGCATTTACAGCAGAGATTAGAATCATGAATAAGTTGCTGGAACAAGTGGATGAACCCGTTCAAACCTTCACCATTGCCCCAACCTCTGCTGTATTTGAACGTTTTCAAAAATATTACCGGAACATGGGAACATTTTTCGAAATGTGGGAAAGGTTCGAGCCTCCTAAAGGCACGAAAAAGGCATCTCTATCGGAAGAAAGGGAGCTTTACGAGCTGATACGGGATACTGAAATCGAAGCGCGTTTTTCCTTAATGGATTTATATGGTTTCCTGCATATTCCTTTTTCAGCCAAGGAACCAAGTCTGATCAGGCAGTGGCTGGAAACGGTCGAAGCGATTGCCGAGGGCAGTGATCTTCCTGAACCGATCATCAAGACTAGAAACCTGGAGGAATTGGAGCTTTCTTATAAAGCGATAGGGCTTCATTTATTATTCTTGTATCGGATGGGCAAGAGGACTGAAGCTGTTTATTGGGAGCGTATCCGTGAAGAAATCAGTGATGGCGTTCATGATCAGTTAAAAGATGAAATGTTGAATTATCAAAAAAAATGCAAGCGCTGTGGAAAAAGGTTGCCGAATGACTCACGTTTTAATATATGTGATGCATGTTACCATAGAGGGCCTAGGAAGTCGCACAGGTTCAAGTAACGAATTCTTTCTGATGTTAAATACCCAAATAACGTACACCTTTGGTGTACGTTATTTGGGTTAAAAGTGGTTGTATATATTCACTTAGTCATTTCGTTTCGATTTAGCAATAAGTGCTGCTTGCCGCTTCATTCGTTTATCAGCTTGTTTATCATGCACCACTAAGATGGCATGAATTAAACCGGGAACATAGAAAAATAGTGTGAGGATTAAGTTAAGCACTGCCTGAATAGGTTTACCCACTAATAATACGGCTAAGGGAGGGAAAAGAATCGCGATTAAATATAGAATAATGAACACTCTCCATTTAAAAATTTCATCTGACCATTTCCTTTTTGATCATTCATGATATTCATTTAGATGATCCTTATATTCAAACACTAATACTTGCGTTGGTATCGCCTTGATAAATATATGCTTTAAGTCCCGATTCATACCCAAGAGAGCAGCATTCTGTCTAAAGGGTATATTTTTCATCCGATTATAGCAGGAGTGGGATGGCTAAGAATTAGAAATTATCGTTTTGGCCGGTAGTGGGCAAAGTAACGCCGTTTTTTATGTTAGAATAATCAGAAAACCAAAAGTGAAAGCGGGATGTTTATGAGAAAAAAGATAGGCTGTTTGCATGCACACTACACAAATATAGAATACATAGAAAAAGCATTCTCGAAATTTGATATTGAATGGCTTCATTTTGTAGATCCAGGAATGATGCACCGGGTGGCAACAGATGAAAAGTTTAAGTATTCGGATGCTCAAAAAACGGTTAAAGAAAAAGTTGAATGGATTGCCAATTGTAAAGTGGATGCCATCCTGATAACCTGTACGAACTACATCGCCTTTTTAAACGAAGAACAACTATCCTTACCCATGCCTATCATTAAAATCGATGAACCGTATTTTGAGCAGATTTGCCAATTGCAGCAGCCGCAAGTCATATTATTCACGAACCCTGCTACAGTTGAAGGAACAGTCAAACGTTTAAATGCCCATTCTGAAAAATATGGGGGTGTGGATTTTGAAGTTATCATCATCGACAATACCTTTGAATACATTATGCAGGGATTGGGTGAGAAATATAGCCAGGAAATCGTGAAGTTCCTGCATGACTTTAATAACGAAAATAAACTGCTGTCGGTTGCTCAACTATCAATGGTTGACGCAGCCAAGAGATATGAGTTTCAGACAGGAAGATCAATTTTAAATCCATTGCAAGCATTAGTGGATTCAATGATCGATCAACTAAAACTAAGTTCATTGAACGGTATTTGAATCAGAAGGTTCCTGGTGCTTCATGAACGGCATGAACTTTATATTCAATAATATATATAAAATGAAAGAAGAATTCCCTGTAGTTAATCTCCATGCAGGGATTTTTTTATTTTTCCTTAATGCGGATTTGTTCACGGATGGTTTCAAGTTCTTCAAGGGATAGATCTGTCAGGGAATTTTTTATTTCTTCTTCGACCCTTTTTCGATCTAGCTCCCTATATTGGCTCCACCAATCCCGCAACCCTTCTGTGTTTTCAAGAAGATATTCTATATCAATTTCTTCTTGCTCATCATCTGATAAATATCTCATGACCGCACCTAATAATCGGTTGAGTTTGACTATTTCACTTTCCTTATCAGGTGAAGCAAGAGTATCTTTCTCTTCTGAATCATTTTTAGCTGGAACGTTCCGAGGTGTCATGGTATCCTCCTGTTTTTAATAGTAGTGTGCCTAAAAAGGGCGGATTTCAATATAAGATTTTGGTATATTAAAAAATTTCATTTTTTTATACTTTTGTAAGTGAGGACATCAATATGATTAATTATAATTCCAACATATACCTCGTTAGAATATATGTGTATATCGTCACCTTTTAAAAGATTAAAAAAATAATGGGTAAGTAGGGGTGAAGCATGATGGGGGAAAAAGTCTGTAAAAGTGACCTGACAAGGGACGGACTTTAGGGAATGAATGGAAGGACCAGTGCATAAATTTAAATGAAGGGAGTGGAGAAATGAAATGTTCATGAAATTAAGTGTGGCCAGTGTCTCCGGAGCTGTCGTGTATTTGATATATAATGTCAACCAGACGCTGCGTAAAGGAATGGGGACGCTCGAAGAAACAAATAAGACACTGGAAGAGGTTAGAAACGCAGTACATGGATTGACGCAGGAGTCCAAACAATTGATCCACTCTGCGAATCAAGTTACAGCAGATGTAAAAGGGAAGATGGAAAATGTCGATCCTTTGCTAGAATCCGCCCAAGATGTTGGGGAAATGATTCATAATGTGACTAATTCCATGAAAGAAGCCAGCTTGGATGGCCGCCAAAAAAATGATTTATCCACTCCGACAGCTCCTTCAACTCAAACTGAAGCTGAGGGCATACAAATCAAAATCAAATAGTGCTATTGGTCATCTTTAAAAAAACATGCACCCCGGGATCCACTAACATATTTGGATTAATCGTTTCTACTTTTAAATTTAGAGGGGGAGCTTTAACATGATTATTCAATATAGTGTGGCTGCAATCGCTTTAGCCTTCATTTGGTTGGTCGTTTTTTTGATCAGTACACTGCAAAAGGGAATGGCCACTATAGGAGAAGCCAATCAAACATTGGTTGAAGTGAGAAGTGCCATCCACGATTTATCCGGAGAATCGAAACAACTGTTGCAAACCGCAAATGAAATCACCGACGATGTAAAAACTAAAATGAAAACGGTTGAACCTTTATTGGATTCTGCTCAGGATGTTGGTGAAGCGATACATTCAGTTACAGACTCTGTTAAAAAAGCCACTAACGGCTTCCGGACAGAGTTTACCCCGAAAAAAATCAATGCTATCAAACCCAAAAGCCAATTTAGATAAAAAGAACATAAAAAAAGTGAAAGACACTACCGGGATTGGGAGTGTCTTTTTTGATGGTATGTATAATAATAGCCGCATTCTTAGTTTATTTGGATATCGCCCGTGAATATTATATCTATTAGACCCATCTCTCTCATACAGATTCCTTAACACCCTGTATGAGAATATGGAACAATATTAATTTTTGGATTCAGAACAAGTTATTATTTTTCAGACTTGTCACCTGCAGGTTGGCCTGAAGTTTTTGATTCATTGGAATGTTTGACGCCTTTACTTACATATGGTTTTGCGCTTTTTTTCTTGTTGGCACCCGTTTTCCAACGATTCCAGCCCTTCTTGCCCGTACCTGTGCCCGTACCTTTACCCGTTCCACTCTTAGCCTTAGCTTTACTCATGAAATCACTCCATTACTATTGTATGGTTAGTATAAACCATTTTACTTGATTATTACCCAAGTATGTTGAAATATACAGGAACCAAGCTGATATGTACAGGGAAAGGCTCAAAATTTTTAATCCAAATCATTACAAACCAACAACGGCAAGGGATTTGCTGGATGGAACTTGTATATAATTGGTTTGCTGTGTTTCCTCAAAATAAAAATGAAAGTGAAATAAGGTAACTTGGTGCATCAGGGGGATGAACATGGTCCTTGCTTCACTTTATCGATATGGATCTCGATTTCGTCAGTAAAATGCTTATCCCAATTTTTTTGCAAATGGTCAAGTAGTGCATGAAAGTCAATAATACAGCGCCCGTATTCATTCCTAAAATGATGCCTCCCATATTAAGAGAAGCTTGAGACCCAAGGATATACATCATTAAAAATGCAACGATATGGGACCAAACTGTATGGATGAAGGCATCTTTCACTAAGCCCAGGCCGATGAGGTAGGCTTGCATTGGAATGACAAAAAAGTGAAAAAGGAAATAAGGGCATAATAATTTTAAATAGTATGCGGCAGATGTTGAAGAAAAAAAGAGGGAGGTCAAAGGTTCCGCAAAGAAATAAATGAAGATTACGGCTGGAACTCCATACAATACGGTAAAAGACATCGATTTTTGCAATAAAACCCTCAATTTTTCCTTATCCTGTTTCTTGTAAGCATTCGAAACATTCGGAATGAGCATGATCATTAAGGAATGCGCGATAAAGGCCGGAAAGAAGCCGATTGTCATCGCAACCCCAGTGAGCATCCCAAAATGCTCTGTTGCCACGACAGCACCGAATCCTGCCGAGAGAAGGGCCGTATGGATCAAAAAGGGTTGAATGGCATTTGTTATGGCATGAAAGATCCTTAACCCCATGGTGGGCAGCGAAACAGCCAATAATTTTTGCCGTGCATGTTTACCGGTGGTTCGCGAGTTCGTACCGCGTTTCATGATTCGCATTTGAAGAATCAAAAGGTTGATCAAGTATAGAAAAACGAGGAACTCACTGCCAATTAAAACAAAAAAGGCCATCAAAAGTGACTTTTCCTGGTTAAAATGAAATAAGTTAAACATGAGGAAAAGCAAACCAAATTGAATGATATCTTTCAAAAAGTTTGAAAAAGCAATCTTCCCCATTTGCTGTACACCCATGAAATAACCTCTTGCAATCGATGAAAATGCAACGATTGGGATTAGTGTGATGAGCAGCCATTTAATATAGGGATGATATTTGTCCATTATGGAGGAGAAGGAAAGTATGAAAGGCATGACCACACACATGACCAACACGACGACAGCAGCCATTTTAAGTGCATGAACGATAAGATTATAATGCATGGTCTGTTTATTTTCTGCGACGAATTTTGAAATGGAAATATGTAATTCAAGGCTGGCAATCACATATATTAAAAAGAAAATTGGCAATATGGACATATAAAGCCCCATGCCCTCTTCCTGTAATTCCCTGGCTAGGATCATGTTCACTAAAAATTCGATACATTCACCAAAAAACGCTGCGACTATCAAAATGAGCGTTCCCTTATAAAAAGACTTCATGTTGGCCAACTCCTAACAAGGTGTTTGTATAAAGATATGAGACATGCCATGGAATATTCATAAGGAAGTCCATATTGAGGGGATACATCATGCAGATATGGCTATGGATATACTGATTATGGAAGATGAAAAATTAAATCAAACAAGGATGGGAAATTGGATGAAATCGATTGGTTGAATGAAATTTCTTGTGGAGATCATCATCAAAAGACATCATTCATGTCAAGGTTTGTATTCATTTCTTGATTTTAGGTTTTTGCACTGGTAAAAAGATAAGTCAGGTTCCCATTGGGCAATTGTGTCAGATGAATCATGATCATGAAACATTAGCTGCTGCTTTGATTTTCACTTTGTAATTCATGCTTTATTTTGCTATCCTTTAGCAGAGGGGTGATCAATATGAAATTCACATCTATTAGTCAATCAAATATAGATGAATTGTGCATTGCGTTTGAAAGTTGTCTTACGAAACATGACATTACATTTAAGTATGTAGATTTGACCGAAGAGAACGGAATCATATCGTTTATTTTTTGTAATGACCCGGAAAATGCGAGGTCGGTCGAATTGGAAAGTGAACGCTTCATCGGATTGGATACTGATTACATAGCCAAGGAAATTTTAGAGCCAATCCTGCCTAGATTAAAAGAATATGCACAAAAATAAAATCATCGATTAAGATGATTTTATTTTGTGATGCTTGTTAAATGTCATAAGATTCATTCTATAGCTTAATTCGAGCTGAATTATCCAGGCGTTAAAACTGAAATGTAACTTCCTATTATATGCTTTTTATCATGGACAGAGAGTAAATATTTCTTTGATCAGAAAGTGTATATTTTAGGGGATCTAAAAAAGCTGGAAGGGAAAAAGAAGAATTTATAAAGCGGTTTACCATTGGATAGGTATGCAGGAAATGGTGATTAAATAAAAGAAAAACCCTAGGTGTGAAAACATCCAGGGTTTTTCTTCTTTGAAAAGCAATCTTTATGGATTGTAAAGATCGCTTTTCACTACTTACTCTACTCCGCAGCGTTCAGGATCAAATGACCATTTTTTTACCGGCAGTTAATTCAACTTCCTGCATTGGAGATTCGACTTTCTTGTTTTTCTTCACTCTAAAGTGATAAACCGCATAACATCCAATGAAGAATGTCCCCCCGCAATAAAGGGCCATTCGCTGCTCAGGAACAAAAGCTAGACTGATCATGACGATGCAGTTTGCTATCAAGGCAAGAATGGGGATGAATGGATATAGCGGTACTTTGAATTTCAAGTTTTCCACCTGTCCACCTTTGCGGATATATGATCTTCTGAAAGCAAGAAGACAAGCCGCGATGGCAATCCAGCCAATTTGTGCTCCTAATCCTGCAAGGGAAAGAAGAAAGACAAACACTGTTTTGGCGGCTACTACACTTGAAAGTAAAGACAAACCAGCTATTGCAAGGGTGATAAGCAAGGCATTAAGCGGAATTCCTCGCTTATTTACCATACCGAGCTTTGGACTTGCCATGCCTTCCTTAGAAAGCGAGTAAAGCATACGTGTTGCCGCATAAAGGCCGGAGTTTGCAACGGACAAAAGCGCTATTAGAATGATGAAGTTCATAATGTCAGCCGCATAAGGAACTCCGATACTATCCAGTACAACAACGAATGGACTTTCAACGATTCCTGCCTGTTCCCTTGGAATCAACGCTGAAAGAACAGAGACAGAGAGAACGAAGAAGAAGAGGGTACGCCAAACGGTTTGTTTGATCGATTTAGGTATGACCTTTTCTGGATTTTCACTTTCTCCCGCTGCAATTCCGATTAGCTCTGTGCCCTGGAAGGAAAAGTTCACTGTAATCATTGTGATAAGCAAGGCCGATATTCCATTCGGGAAGAGGCCCTCACTGAAAAAGTTGGAGAAAAATGGTGCCTCTTGTCCACCTTTCATATCAATAAGACCAAACATGGCAGCACCGCCAACTCCGATAAACAGGATTATGGCCAATACTTTTATGCTTGAAAAAACAAACTCAGATTCGCCAAATGCCTTTGCTGATAATGCGTTCAGTAAAAATATGAGTAAAGCAAAGATTGCACACCACATCCAAACAGGTGATTCAGGGAACCATCTTTGCATAAGCTGTCCAGCTGCCAAAAACTCCAAGGCAACCGTAACAGCCCAACCTAACCAGTAAAGCCATCCTATGGCAAAGCCGGTTCCAGGACCGATGAATTTAGTCGCATATGTCTGAAACGAACCGGAAACAGGCATGGCAACCGATAGCTCCCCGAGACAAAGCATCGTTAAATACATGATAAAACCGCCGACTATGTAAGAGAGGATAGCCCCGATGGCCCCAGCTTCATGAATGGTGTAGCCTGAACCAATGAAAAAGCCTGTACCAATACATCCCCCTATTGAAATCATAAATAAATGTCTTGCTTTCATGCTCCGTTTTAATTCATTTGGTTGATTTTCTATTGTCTTCATTGAAAAACTCCTTTACCTGATGGGTGCAAACGGTTTCATTTATGTCTGGACGTTATTAGGGAATTTGTGTATTTTACTCACAAATGTAAAAGATTTGATTTGAATCTTAGATGTTGTTGAATTCCCTAGAATAAGAGATTATTTCTGCATTTAGAGATATATAGGTTCCAATGCAGAATTAATTTCAGGTAGCGCCGCTTATAAAGAAAAGGAAGCCAAGCGTCAGGAAACTAGGGATGAATGGATTCATGTGGACCATCCTTCAATGGGTATAAAGCACCCTGTTGAAGTAGGGGCTATTTCCACTGGGCCATCTATTTAACGAAATCTCTCATAATTTCTTACAATACCAGTTTTCTAAAAAGATGTACAACTATTTAACATCAACCAGTAAATCAGCAGTATTAAATTGGTCTTCCGCTCCATAAAGTAATTTTTCACCAAGCAATGAGCCCATTAATGCGACAGCAACTTCAGCCGTTTTATTATGCTCGTCCAATATTGGGTTTATCTCTACAAACTCAGCAGATGTAATGATATTAGCTTCGGCTAGCATTTCCATGGCAAGATGGCTTTCACGGTAACTAATACCTCCCATTACAGGTGTTCCAACCCCAGGTGCGTCATCTGGATCAAGACCATCAAGATCAAGTGATAAATGTACAAGATCCGTACGTTCTTTCAGATAAGCAATCGATTCTTCCATCACTCTTGTCATACCCATTCTATCAATCTCATGCATGGTAAAAACTTTAATTCCTTTTTCCCTGATTAACTCTTTCTCACCTTGGTCTAAGGAACGGGCACCAATAATGACAACATTCTCTGGTTTGATTTTTGGAGAATATCCGCCAATGTTAGTCAGTGCAGGGTGGCCAAGGCCCAAACTAACTGCCAGGGACATACCATGTATATTTCCTGATGGGGAAGTTTCGGCTGTGTTTAAATCGCCATGTGCATCATACCAGATTACCCCTAAGTTATCAGAATGCTTCGCTAAACCAGCTAATGTGCCGATTGCTATGCTGTGATCTCCCCCTAATACTAAAGGAAACCGATTTGATTGGATGACTTCATCCACTTTTTGACTCAATTTTTCATTACCTTCTGCTACATCCTGCAGATTCTTTAAATTTGTGTCGCTATCACTTTGTGCTCTTTCTTGTATTTCTACTTTAATATCACCTTCATCACGGACAGTATAGCCAATGTTTTCAAGTCTTTCACTCAATCCTGCATATCTGATGGCACTAGGCCCCATATCCACTCCTCTTCTAGTTTGACCAAGATCCATTGGAACACCAATGATTGAAATTTCCTTCTTCATGTATAATTCTCCCCTTTCAATTTTTCTTCCCTAGTATAAGGGTAAAAGTATAGATGACTCAACTCGACATTTTTTTGAATATTTATACGATTGGGAAAAGGGTAAAAGTCTTGGGTTAATATTCCTATTTTTAATTTTGTGAAAATGCCGAATTTTTTACCGGATAGGGTATATTTTATGATTAAAAAGTGCGTTAAATACAATAAAACCCCCACTCCTATTGATCTTGAAAATTCAATAGGAGTGGGGAGGATTCTTCCATTTAACGTTTATCGTTAACGGTATTAAGAGTTAGTGAATATATTTCACTAGGTACATTTATTCATAAAATGAGGCTGTAACTCAGATGCCAGGATTAATAATTTTCATAATGAATAATAAGGAAGACTAAAAATAGATGATTTTACACTTCATTTCACTTTGTTAGCATAATATATTTTCTGAAATATAATGTACTTTTTACAAGTAATGATGAAAACAGTGGGAAAACGGCCCAAAGGATTGAAATTATTCAGTATTTATCGAACAGCTGGTCTAGAAAAAATTGATGAAAATTTTTTCTGTGTATTTTATTTAAAAAAATCTCAAACCTTTAAAATGATTTACTCCATTCCTCATCTTCGAGAAGCACACCATTGGTGCTGATATATTCTACAATCATATTTCCATTTTTAAGCACCCTATCTTTTTTTAGGGCAGTGATAATTTCAGTAAATCGGTCTTCATCTGCATCCTGTTTTTTACGTGAAAGGGTAATCCGAATGGTTGGGGCAACTTCGTAATCTTTATAGCTAGCTGCTTTATTCGGATCAATCTTCAATTCTTTACCGATCCCCTCATCAAAGACTAAGAGTAATTGATTATAATCGCCTATTTCTTCTTGAATCTCTTCCCAATCATCACTTTCAGCAATATCTCCCATATCCTTGGATATCAATACGTCCCCCAATATTTCCCATGTTATTCTAACATTTTCCTAACTTATTTAACTATTGAAATTTAGAAATCTGGCTTTAATTTAAGTAGCGAACCTTATCCAGCTGCGAAATCAAAATGACCTGCCCTCTACAATAGCGGGATACTTTGTTACAATAATTAAATGGATAGTACCCTAAAGGGAGAGATTTACTTGGAAACCTTTCAAAGAGAAATCAATCATAATCGAGAAGAATTCAGAAAGATGAGGTGGAAACAGCATCGTTTAAAAGTTACAGGGTTATTCGATACCGCTTTTTCGAAAAGAGAGAATGTTGATAAAGTGGCGATTGTTGGTGCAGGCAATTGCGATGATTTAGATATTGAGTATCTGGCAACTAAATGCAACTCCATATATTTATTTGATATTGATATGGAAAGCATGGAAAAGGGTACCGAGAATTTGCCTGAACGGACTCGGGAAAAAATACAACTTGTTGAAATCGATGTAACAGGCCTCGATAAAATGGGTTTTGATCACCACCTATCTTCCATGCTGAAGCGTGGTGAAAAGGCAGAGGGAATCATTCAGTATATAAAGGATACAGAGAATCGGTTAAGTCAGCTTTCTGACAGTATTTTTGCTGATTATCATAAGGGGTTTGATATCGTGGCAACCTCCGCCATTTATACCCAACTTTTTTATAATTGGGCCAAGGAACTGCTTTCTGATTATGGTAAACAATATCAGAAAAAAGACGCAGAAGAGATAAAGAATGGATTTTTAGATCTTAGGGATGAGATAGTATGTACGTTGAATCACTCTATATCTAAATGTATCAAGCAAAATGGATTCTATATTACATGGACTGATATCTTAAAAATGGAACCCGAGTATATGGATACCATTAATGAAGGTCTGAATGCCATCTTTGCCTTAGCTTCAAACGTGGGTTATGGGGCAGCATTGATTGGGATAAAAACTTTTATTAAAGAAGTGGATAAAAGTGAATTGTCCCTTCGATACTGGCTATGGGAATTTAATGCCAATAAACAGTATTTGACCATTGGCATTATAGGGAGAATGAATGGGTTGTAAATAATTGAAAAATGGAAAGGATAGGTAGGCATATCAGCGACTGTGCCTATCCTTTTTTTGATTGGTGAAATTCCCCCTGAATTTTATCAATCCATATCTAAAACGTGAGTAAATGGGGACTAAAAGTCATAAAAAGATAGACATAATCATATGAAAGGTATAAAAAAACGATAAAATTTTTGACTATTTGTCTAATGAATTCATAATCTGGGGTGGATATAATGAATTTATTAAAAACGGAATATTCCAATAAGTGAAAGTGGGAAACAGCAAAAGAAAAGGAAGTAGTACGAGTAATGAGGATAAACAATAAGGAAGGTGTGAGTGTTTGAAAGCTGATATCGTGTTCATAAACGGCGAGGTCATAACAGTTGATCAAAAAAATTCAGTTGCAGAATAAATAGAAATTAAAGGAAATAGAATCTCGGCAGTCGGAACGAATCAGGAAATCAAGGTTTTTATCGGAGAAGAAACAAATGTGATTGATTTGCAGGGAAAGTCATTACTTCCTGGGTTTATAGATTCTCATAAAGCAGGTCTGGTACGAAAATAGGGACGGTTCAATCGATTAGCGTAATGGAAGCCATTAAACTATACACTTGGAATGGCGTTTGCGAGTTTCGATGAGGATGTCAAAGGCAGCATAGAGGAAGGAAAGCTGGCCAACCTAGTAATATTGAATGATAGTATTTTGAAGGTTGATCCTCAAAATATTAAGGATTTAAAGGTTGAATCAACGATTCTGAATGGAGAGATTCTCTATCATAGGGAATCATTAGTGGAAATATAATCTAGAGTATCTAGTAAACAACCAAGACTTTCACTATGATTTTTTTGGCTTAAGCGAACAAATGTAGAATTTTTAGCAGGTTATCTAAAAGGGGGATTTTCGCTATGAAAAAGCAAAAATTATTAATTAATGGTGAGAGGCTGAGTCGTACACTCGAGAAATTCGCGGATTATGGACGCACAGAAAACAACGGAGTCACACGGTTATCCCTTTCCGAAGAAGATCGATTAGTCCGTGATTACTTTTGCGCTTGTTGTAAAGAATTGGGGATGACCATTAAGGTTGATGATATGGGGAATATTTACGCTACTTTAGCGGGACTTGAAAACAAACCGCCCATTGTAATGGGATCACATATGGATACCGTTAAAAAGGGCGGGCGGTTTGATGGTATCTTGGGTGTAGCTGCAGGCTTGGAAGTCGTGAGGACTCTGGTGGAAAATAATATCCAACCAAAAATTCCGGTGATGATCGTCAATTTTACGAACGAAGAAGGAGCCAGGTTCGAACCTTCCATGATGTCATCGGGGGTTCTTTCAGGGAAATTCGAAAAATCAATCATGTTGCAAAAGACGGATAGTGAAGGAACCACTTTCGAAAGCGCCTTGAATGCCATTGGTTATGCAGGGGATAAAGAGTCCCGTTTAAAAGAAGCGACTGCATTTCTAGAGTTGCATATCGAACAAGGACCCATTCTTGAACGTGAATCATTGACGATCGGTGTCGTTGAATGTGTCCTTGGGATGGTTTGCTATGAGATAGAAGTTACTGGAGAATCCGATCATGCGGGAACTACCCCGATGAATATGAGAAAGGATGCTTTTTTCACGGCGAATAGCTTGATTATGGAGGCCCGTCAGAAGCTGGGCATGCTTGATGAAGATTTAGTTTTTACGATGGGAAGGGTAAATGTGTTTCCTAATATCCATACGGTCATCCCTAATAAAGTGGTTTTTTCGCTAGAAGCGAGACATAAAGATTCCAAGGTCATCGAAATGGTGGAGGAAGTCATTGAAGGCCTTACAACCACAGGTTCAGAAAGTGGCTGCGACATCCAAGTAAAAAAATTATGGGACAGGGATACTGTATGGTTCGACAAATCGATTTGCAATTTGCTTGAGCAATCGACCCATTCATTGGGTTTACCATATAAAAGAATGGTAAGCGGGGCAGGACATGATGCTCAGTTTATAGCTAGTTATATACCGACTGCCATGGTTTTCGTCCCAAGCATCAACGGTAAAAGTCATTGTGAAGAGGAACTTACTACTTGGGAAGATTGTGAAAAAGGCGTCAATGTAATATTGGAAACGGTTATTGCCATACAGTCCACTTAAGATTACCAGGATTGATGAATATACCAATCAATATAAAGAATTTTTCAGGTCAATCTAAAGAAAAAGAAAGCAGGTCATCATTGTGGGCATCTGGAACGCCGTGAAAATGCTTCAACATTGCATACATTTTTGATAAAGACGGATCATTCGTTGAGCATAAAAAAACTCATATCTTTCCTGCTGAAGCGAATTGGCATACTACTGAAGGTGGATGATCTGGAGGTTTATTCATTAGGTCCGGTTAAGATTGAAATAGCGGTATGTTATGAAGCTGAGATACCTGAAATTTCAAGAATATTATCAGTGAAAGGGGCGACATCATTTTTTGCCCATCATACACGTTTACGGAGGCTGGTTTTTGGCGAGTTTGCCATTGTGCACAGGCACGTGCAATCGAGAATCAGGTATATTTTGTTCATTGACCCACTGTTGGTGAACCAGGGGCACCCCTACCGAACGGATACGGTCGTGCCAGTATACTTAGCCCTTGTGACAGCGCTTGGCCAGCAAATGGAATAGTAGCCGAGGCGGAAATGAATGAAAATACAACTATTATCGGAACTGTCGATATCGACGAACTTTATGAAAATCGAAAAAGTGGTGCTGCAACCACTTTCGAGGATCGCAATCGACGAAAAGATATGTAGGCGAAATATGAGCCTTATGGGGGGCTGAATGAGGATTGGAAAAAATATTATTAATTTAATAGTGTCCCAGACTGTAGGCAAACTCGAAGAAAAGCGAGTTTGCCTACAGTTTTTTTAAAAAATACCGTTCCAGTTGATTTCAGAAATCCGCTCCCTTTCCGCCGACTGTCTGCCAAGCCGCATCAAAGCAAGCGTAAGTGGGGTCTCGGCTATCCAGTTATTCAGCAGTAGTGTAGCATATTACTTCAATCTAATCAGGATGTCATTTCATATAAAAAAGTAAAAATTCATGAAGGAAAACCATATCTCCCTTTATTTTCTGAAAAATATTCCAGTTGATTGGAACGGAAGGTACGAGACTCCTGCGGGAAAAGCGCGTCCAAGGGAGACCCCACAGGCGCAAAGAGCGCCGAGGAGGCTCCCGGACCGCCCGCGGAAAGCGAGTGCCTGGAGTGGAAATCAACGTTCTATTTAACAAACCCTCAAAAAACATTCAGTTGATTTCAGAAATCCGCCCCTTTACCTTCCGTATAATAGTGTGAAGATGGGCATTTATCAGTTAATGACATGTGTTTAAAAGGACTTGGGCTGCGTATTGGCCAGAACTTTTCAAGTCTCTTGCCGAAGGAATTGGTAATTAACTTAATATACTAAATATATTGTCAAATGCATGTTATATATATTAGAATATAAATAACCATTTCATATTGTAATAATATAGATAGTCACCCTATTTATACCTGTTATGATGTCTGTAATGGCAGGAGGCACAAATATAATGTTTCATCAGAATACAGTATATATCGTTGGCGAATCGAAGGCGGCTTCTAATAACCCAATTACGCAGCAATTCAACTGCTTTTTTATCGGGTTCGTCATTGATAATGATACACATGAAATAGTGGATGTGGAATGCTCGACTACGATATCGCTTACATCGCGGTTCATTCATTCCATGTTAGTAGGTAAATCCATACTTCAACCCGATGAATTGGAGAAAGTAATTGAGAAACGGTACTTTGGTTCATCTCAGAAAGCACTGACCGTCGCTCTAAGGAATGCGAGCATTAAATATCAACAACTTTATAATTTATAGCTGCTTCTTTTGTTATTCGCAATTGAAATCCAGCTGTTAAAGAGTGTATACGCGCTCTTTGGCAGCTGGATTTTTTTATGTGGGGCTATGTTAGACTCTGTCGAATTTGAATTCTTCTTATTGGCTTTTTACTGAAGTTGAAAATCACATTTTAGTTTAACGGAACCCCCTAAATACAAGGAGGAATGGGAAATGATTCAGGATGGTGTGATGTTTGTCTGTTTTTTATTGGCATTTACTGCCGTTATTGCAGTAGCGGAAAAAATGATAGGAGGAAAGTTCTTCAAGTATGTACCTGGTATTGTCCTAATTTATATTGGAGCTGCTTTGATGAAAACTTTTGGGGTCTTTTCAGACAGTGAGTCAGTCGAAAGTGCATATGGCACCATACGGGGACTCCTGCTTCCTGCCATGCTGATGCTCATGCTTTTGCAATGCGATATGCGTAAAATAATCAGACTTGGACCAAAGATGCTTTTAACTTTTTTTGCCGCTTCATTCAGCATCATTGGAGGGTTCACCCTTACTTACGTTTTAATGAATGGCTTTTATGCGGAAGGAACATGGAAGGCATTCTCGGCTTTAAGCGCCAGCTGGACGGGGGGATCTGCCAATATGGTGATCTTACAAGGAATACTCGATGTTCCTGAAAATATTTTTGGTTATGCGTTGATCATGGATACAGTCAATTATTCCATTTGGGTCATGTTCTTGTTTTGGCTGGTGCCTCTTGCTGGAAAATTCAATATTTGGACTAAAGCGGATACATCGTTCATTGATCAAATGACTTCCGAGCTTGAAGCGGGGGAAACCACAAAAACGGAATTTGGATTTGTGGAATTGATCGGTTTCCTGGCGCTGGCTTTAATTGTATCAGCAGGGGCAACCAAAATGGGGGAAAGGCTGCCAGTACTGGGTGCCGCAGTGAATGCGACCACTTGGACGATCATCATTGCATCGACAATAGGTTTAATTCTGGCTGTCACAAAGGTTGGCCGTATTGCCGGTTCCATGGAAATTTCCAAAGTCATGCTTTATATAGTCATTGGTTTAATTGCTTCCCATGCAGATTTTTCACAGCTGTTTCAGGCGCCTGTGTATATTTTATCCGGATTTATGATTCTATTCTTTCATGGGTTGATCATGGTCATTTTAGCTAAAATCTTTAAGTTGGATCTATTCACTATGGGAGTTGCCTCATTGGCGAATATAGGAGGGGTGGCATCAGCCCCAATATTAGCTGGTGCTTTCAACCGTGCCCTAATACCGGTCGGAATCTTGATGGCTGTACTTGGCAGTCTTCTGGGTACCTATTTTGGAATTCTTACATCATATATACTCTCAAGCTTTTAAGGAAGGGTTGTTAATATGAAGATTGAAAGTTTACAAGTATCAGTGGAAACTTTGCCACTTGTCAAGCCGTTCAAGACTGCATTACGTACAGCTATGGAAATTGAAAATATCATGGTTTCCGTGAGGTTGGAGGATGGAACGGAAGGTTTGGGAGCTGCAGCCCCCACGGTTGCCATCACAGGTGATTCTACAAAAGGAATCATGACTGTCATTGAAGAAGTGATCACGCCACATCTAATCGGCCGCGACATCGAGAATATCAATGCATTGTCTCAACTAATCCAACGATCCTGTGTAGGCAACACAAGTGCAAAAGCTGCTGTTGAAATAGCTTTATATGACGCAGTCAGCAAACGATGGCGGCTTCCTTTATATCAATATCTGGGTGGTAAATCGAATGTCCTGAAAAATGATATGACAATCAGCGTTGATGAACCTGAAGAAATGGCAAAGGCGGCATTGTCCCTCATCGATGGCGGATTCTCAACAATGAAGATAAAGCTGGGGAAAGACTGGAAGAGTGACGTGGAGCGGGTTGCCTGCATTCGTGCTGCTGTTGGCGACCAGGTCATTATCAGGATTGACGCAAATCAAGGGTGGACAACAAAACAAGCGATTTCCATCATTCATGAACTCGAGGAAAGAAAGCTGAACGTTGATTTGGTGGAACAGCCAGTGCAAGCCCATGATATCGAAGGATTGAAAGAAATAAAGAGGTCTGTCCAAGTGCCGATAATGGCAGATGAAAGTTTGTTTTCCCCTCGTGATGCCATGAGACTCCTGAATGAACATGTTGTTGATTTCCTTAATATTAAATTAATGAAAACAGGAGGAATTCGACGGGCACTTCAAATCGCGGATATGGCAGAAGCAGCAGGGGTGGAATGCATGATCGGCAGTATGATGGAATCATCCGTGAGCGTAGCCGCCGCTGCACATCTGGCAACCGCTCATCCAAATATAACGAAAATCGATTTAGATGCACCATTATGGATTAAGAATGAACCATTTGAAGGCATTGAATTTAGGAAAGATCAACTCCTCATTGCCGATAAACCTGGACTCGGAGTCAAGAGGAAATCCTCTTTTACTCAATAAAACTATTTTGAAAGGGTGATTATTTTGATTAGACGAAAAAGGTTAACCGTTTTAGTGCTATCTTTCTTTGCGCTATCTTTCTTTGCGCTCAGTATTTTAGTATTAAATCCCAACGAAACCGGCGCAAGTGAAAAGGAGAGAATTGCCTATGTGGATGTAACTGCTGCAACTCTTTGGACGGAGCCGGGTCTATTAAGGGAATTGGATGCCCCTTCAGCATCGAACCCCGTTGATTTGAATGCATGGATCAAATCCATGAATTATGAAGACAAACTGTGGCTTGTGGGTAACCTGGAGACACAAGCGTTATATGGTTCTAAAGTGACCATTCTAGAAGAACGGGGTGAATGGGTGAAAGTAGCTGCTGCCAATCAGCCTACGCCCCGTAATGAAGCAGGTTATCCAGGCTGGATGCCGAAGGGGCAATTGAAATTAGGAAAATCCTTCGAGAAGCAGTTCAATAGAGGATTTGCCCTTGTAAATGCTCCAAAGACTTGGCTTTATTCGGATTCGAAACATCGGTCGAAATTCATGGAGATCAGCTTCAATACACGGCTTCCGTTATTACAGGTGAAAAAGGATAAAGTGAAGGTGATGACACCAAGCAATGGAGCAAAATGGATAGAAAAGAAAGACGTGTCCGTCTACCAAGACGAAAGTCAAATTCCAGTTCCAACCGGTAAGGACATCGTAGAAACAGGAAAGGGATTTTTAGGGCTTCCTTACCTATGGGCTGGAATGTCCGGTTTTGGATTTGATTGCTCTGGTTTTACCTATACGATGTACCATGCTAATGGAATAACGATTCCAAGGGACTCCTCCATTCAGGCGCAACATGGTAAAAAGGTGGAACCAGAAGATCTTCAACCAGGTGATTTACTATTTTTTGCCCATGATAAAGGGAAAGGAAGGGTCCATCATGTGGGAATGTATATTGGCGACGGCAAAATGATCCATTCGCCAAACAGCTCAACACATGTAAGGATAGATGAAATAAAAACATCGGGATATGGAGAGGAATATGCCGGAGCAAGAAGGTATATCGAATGATTCTTAAAAAGCTTAAGAGCACAGTGCTCTTAGGCTTTTTTCGTATTTGGACAAGCCCTTCTTTCATTTAATAGGATGACAAAGCGATACCCCGATGTCTTTAGACTTAAGGCTAAAGTCATCGGAACAATCGTTTATTCTTAATAAGAGGCATATAAAAACACTCATATAACGTTTATACCAAAATTATAACTTAAAATTCTCTATTTCCATAGGAAGACGAATTACATATATCAACAAGGAAAAATATGGTATAATTAATTACAGAATTTTCATTATATAATAAGAATAAGGGGTTGCCATGATGATCACTTTTCCCAAACCTGATGTTGAGCAATTTTTACGAACTTTTTCCATTACTGATTTTGTAGTAAGTCCAAATGAAAAACATCTGGTCTTCAGTACGAATTTGAGTGGCAAGTATAATTTATGGGGAATGGATTTGCCGAACTGCTTTCCTTATCCACTTACATCCATTGATCAAAGCTGCCATGAGCTGTTATTTGATAAACAGAGCCGGTTTATAATTGCTGGTTTCGATCAAGATGGTAACGAAAATACCCAGTTTTACGGAGTTCCCTTGAAGGGCGGGCAAATGAAGGAAATCGTCCACCATGAAAATACACGTAATTTCATGCCAATTCTATCGAATGATGGCAAAAAACTCTATTATACGACATCAAGGGGAAATCCTTCCTTTCTAAATTCCTATTGTTTAGATTTAGAATCAGGACAGGAAACACAGGTCTTGGAGGGGAAAAATGCAGCGACCTATATCCTTGGTTTTAGTCCCGATGAAAAAACCTTTCTTTATCACAAACACTATGCAAATACATATTCCCTTCTCTATGCAAAAAGCGGGCACGAACATGTCCTGCTCACGCCGCCTACCGAGAAACAACACACAGTGAATGATGGTGTTTTTGTTTCAAATTCGATGATATATTTATTAACTGATTATGATTCGGATTTTACCTATTTGGCTTCATACAACCTTGAAACAAACCGTTTCATTAAAGTTAAAGAATTGGAGAATGAGAGTTTTACTGCGATGAAATATAGTAAAGAGAATCAACTATTATATGTAACCAGTCAAAAGGGTGTAGAGGATCAGTTATATGAATTCAATCTGCAAAATGAAGATTGGAGAAATATCCCTGTGCCATGTAGCGTCATTAATAAACTTGAGGTCGCTGCATCAGGCACGCTTTACTTATTCGGCATGAGCGCAACCAAGCCTCATAATATTTATAAAAGATCAGGTGACGAGTGGGTGTCATTAACTAAATATACGGTTCCTGGCGTCGATTCTAATGAATTGGTCGAACCGGACATCATTACATACCCATCCTTTGATGGCTTGGAGATCGAATCGTTATTTTTTAGGCCAAACAAGGAAAATGATAATGGTGAAGTCATTTTTTGGCCTCATGGAGGACCTCAAGCAGCAGAACGGAAATTCTTTAGAGCTTCATTTCAATTTTTCCTGAATCACGGTTACCGTATTTTTGCGCCAAACTTTCGGGGTTCTACTGGCTATGGGTTGGAATTCATGAAAATGGTAGAGGGAGATTGGGGAAATGGGCCACGACTTGATAATGTAGCCGGCCTTGATTGGCTGATTGAACAAGGACATGCACAAAAAGGGAACATTCTATTGATGGGTGGAAGCTTCGGCGGGTATATGGCACTGCTGCTACACGGACGCCATGCGGATTATTTTAAGGCCGTTGTCGATATTTTCGGGCCATCCAACCTATTCTCATTTATTAATTCCGTTCCAGAAGACTGGAAGCCCGTTATGAATCAGTGGGTAGGAAATCCGGAAAAAGATAAGGAAAAACTAATCGAGTATTCGCCTATCACCTATTTGGAATCCATGATAAAACCAATGCTTGTCATTCAAGGAGCAAACGATCCCCGTGTCGTCAAAGAGGAATCAGATCAAATCGTTGAAGCATTGAAGGACAAAGGAAGAGATGTCGAGTATATGCTTCTAACAGATGAAGGACATGGTTTTTCCAAAAAAGAAAATGAAATTGCCGTCTATCGAAAAATACTCTCATTCTTAAATCGATTCGCTGGAGTGACGGAGAAGGGATAACCCGCGTCAAAATATTTTATTTACAATTGAATTGGAAACCCTGCCACTCACATTCACTTTCAAAGTGATGAGCAGGGTTTTTCATGTTGGAGAGCTGGATGTTCTTTTTTGGATGATTTACTTGCTCTGTATACTCTATAACCGAGGCTGTTTCCGTAAGACAAAATTAGGCGGTAATGTTCGTCCATGACTCGTTTCAAGGATTCATTCAAAGGCTGAATAGGGCTACTTGATGCTGAAGAATTCAATAATCCCTCTAATACGGTACTCGATCTCAAGATTTTTAGATCTGTAAATCCGTTTTGTTGGAAGGCCTTTAACCATTCGGATTGCGTCAATACTTCTCTTAAATTATAAAAGTTCATGATTTCTTTTTTTGAGGCAGAATCAAGGCTGGTTTCTGCTGTCATATCAATGGATAACAAAGTTCCTTCTAGTTTAAGGACCCTATAGAATTCACGGAGTGATTTTTGTATATCAGTGAATGCAGTCGTAGATTCGGCTATGATAAAATCAAAAGAATTATTGTCAAAAGGCAGTTCTTCTATTGAAGACTTATATAGGTCAATGCTTAAGTTAGCTTGTTGGAATCTTTTTTTTGCATGATTGACCATCTCAGGGTGATTATCAAGCGCGGATACTTGGCAAAGAAACGTTTTTGCCAAGTAAGATGAGGTTTGCCCTGTCCCGCATCCGGCATCAAGGATTATTGACGTATGATCGATTTTTTCATTTTTCAAGAGTCGCTTAGTCAGTTCAAATCCACCAGGGTGTGCCCCTTCAATTCCAAATATGGCTAGTGCGTCTTGGTATGAATGGTTCATGGCATAATCTCCTTTGGTACATGTATAAAAGTATTTTATGCTTTGGTTTCAAAGAGTGTTTTACTATTGACAAGGAATATGGGAAAGACTTTTAAAGGATTGGTGGGTATTTAATCCATGCAGGCTAGTCCCCGAATGCATACGATGTAGAATCGACTAACAAGGGGAGTGCAAAATGGGATATCATAATTATTATCATAAATGCAGGCAAGGTGTTGGAAGACCGGTTGAAATTCGGACAAGTAGAGGAACCGTACATCGGGGAATCATACATCGGGTTACGTCGAACCGTGTATATATTCGTCCATTTGACGGTAGCGGAAACCTTGGGGGTTTTGGTTATGGAGGTTTTAATGCAGGATATGGTTGGGGTGCCGCAAATGGATTTGCCTTTGGTGCAATTGCATCTTTAGTCTTTCTCGCATTTCTCTGGTAATCGAATGATGAAAATAAAAAAACCTGATAAATTATCAGGTTTTTTTATTTTGTACCCATCGGAACCTTTACAAAAAAATGGAAATAAATATGGATGGATGTACGACTAGGATACATGTAAGAAGAGTCATTTTTCTGGACTTAAACTTTGATGCGATTCTTTTTGGAATGAACCCAGTTCATTTTTGGGTGTATACAGCTGGTCTTTCTCTGTTTCCCCTCCTGTTATCCGTTAGTAAAACTGTAAAGCCTTGAATGAATTTGGCTTGTTGCTGAAGCTAAAAAGACCGGGCAAGACGGAATCCTAGGTCGTCTATGCAAAATGTCGGATGGCTGCGCCGACGACATGAAGCTCCACAACCCCTGGCATCCTCAGCCCAGCTACCTCCTCGAAAAATACGGTAGGTGCCATACACTTGTTCATCATATAGATCCCAACACCATTCCCAAACATTCCCTAACATATCATGCAGCCCCATGGATTTGGTTCCTTTGTTCCTACTTCATGGATTATGCCCCCTGAATTTTCGTTATACCAGGCAATCTTATTCAGCTCTCCGTATCTATAACCAGCAGTCCCGGCTTTACATGCATATTGCCATTCTGCTTCTGAAGGAAGTCGAAAACCGTTTGATTCCCAATCACAAACAATGTTTTCACCATTAATAGAATAAGACTCTCCCAGTCCAGCTTTCTGTGAAAGTAGATTACAAAAAGAAATTGCATCATTCCAAGAAATAATCACAACAGGTTTTAAATCTCGATCAAAAGAATTAGGTGATTTATTTGTAATAGCATAGTAGAGATCCGTAGTAACAGGATATCGAGCAAGAAGGAACGGGCTTATTTCAGCTTTCCATTTGCTTTTAATTCTATCGTCCCTTAATTCTATTTCTCCCCCTGGAATTTTCACCATTGGATAGTCAATGTAACTCATTATTTCCTTTGACAATCTACCTTCCTCCAAATGATCATAATTTTACAAATTTTACCACAATTAAAACCGTTCAATCAATACAAATATTATGTTTGCTTTTACAGATAAAACTTCCAGGGAGTTAAATAAAAAAACGTTTTTGGTTTCAAACAGAGTACATTTAGACTCAAACACCACTTAAATAAAAACAAAAATGTCATTAGCCTTAAGCTTTATTCTTAAAAGAAGCGATATTTTTTCATGTCAGTCTTCTTAATGGAGGAAGAAAAGCAAACATGAAAACCTTTGAAATAGATAGTTGGACATGAAGTTAGAATGCCATATATTGTATGTAAGTGTATAATTGTAATGAAAATGATGGGTTGATTCCCAAATCTGTGTAACAAGGAGAAGTGTAATGATTGCTTTATATAAAATGAGTGACTCATTGGAAAATCAAATTGGAAAGCTGTTTCAAGGAGTAGGATACAAAACGGCTCGTTTTTATTCTGTGAATGCTTTGTTAGAGCAGATTATGAACCCGATGGTCATTATAACGCCGGCTATCTACCAAAAAGAATTAGAAGCTCTTCAAGTTCCAATACTACCGCTTTCCATTCGTCTGGATGATATTGAGAGAACGAAAGAAAAAAAAGGTCTAATGAATGATTCTAGCAAAAAATGTTGTGTTGTTGCATCAGATGAAGAAATTGAATGGCTAAAAAAAGAATTTGATGAGAATCCACGAATCCCATTACATTTTGTAAGTAAAGAAGAGTTTTTTTTAGCTGGTATACAGCCGGATACGGTGTATGTAGCTCCAGTTTGGATGAAAGATTTACTCACTCATTCTCATACAGGAACCGTACATCTTATCAACCCCTCCCTATCTTCTTTGATTTCTACAATACAAATGGCAATTTCCATAGACAAATTAACTGCAAGCATGGCCATGGAAAGGTATCAGGTAGAAGCTATTGTTAAATCTGCTCACGATGGAGTTGTGGCAGTAGACCATGAGGGAAGAATTACAGTAGCTAACGAACATGCGAAAAAATTATTAGGTCTACAAGATGGAGTTAAAGGACATAAGATTACGGAATTTATCCCTCATTCCGATTTGATGCGCATTCTTGCAACCGGAAAAATTGAAATGGGGGATATTGCAACAGTCATGGGGAGGCAAATTGTCATAAACCGATTCCCTGTGATTGTAAAAGGTAAAATAGTAGGGGTAGTTTCAAGTTTTAAAGAAATCACTAATATTCAAAAAATGGAGCTTAAACTTAGAAAGATGTTACATCAAAGCGGACTCGAAGCAAAACATAGACTGAGTGATATAGTTGGCAGATCCTCGGAATTGGTAAAGGCTAAAGATTTAGCCCAAAGATTTGCTCAAACTGATGCAACTGTATTAATTACAGGTGAATCTGGAACTGGCAAAGAATTATTCGCACAAGGTATTCATTTGGCAAGTCCACGTGTACTAGGTCCTTTTGTTGCTGTAAACTGTTCTGCATTACCAGAAAGCCTGTTGGAAAGTGAATTATTCGGCTATGAAGAGGGTGCATTTACAGGGGCGAATAAGGGAGGAAAAGCAGGTCTATTTGAACTTGCACACGGTGGCACTTTATTTTTAGATGAAATCGGTGAAATGCCTCTTCATATCCAAGCTCTATTATTGCGTGTTCTTCAGGAAAGAACAGTGCGAAGGGTCGGGGGCGATCGTGTTGTGCCAGTAGATGTTCGAATCATTGCTGCAACAAATCGAAAATTAGAGGAAGAAATTAGAGAAAAAAGGTTTCGAACGGACTTATATTACCGAATTAACGTTTTGAATGTTGAGTTACCACCATTGCGCGATCGATTAATCGATATTCCTGACCTATTGGGGGCAATTGTCAATCAATTCAACGAAAAACGCGAAACGCAAATCGTAAGTATTGACCAAGAGGTATACACATTATTTAAGGCATATGACTGGCCAGGAAATATAAGGGAGCTCAGAAATATAGTTGAACGAATGGTACTGCTTGAAGAGGGTACAACCTTAACGGTCCATAGCGGCGAATTCCTTTTACAAAAGCTTAAAAGGAACAAAAACCAGAAAGATCTTTCTGATTTAAGCATTAAAGTGAATGAACGAGAACTGATTGAGGCGGCACTAAAAAAATATGTCAATAATAAAACTAAGACCGCACAAGCACTTGGAGTAGATCGATCTACGTTATGGAGAAAACTAAAAGAATATAATCTATAGTTGTTTCAAATTTCAACATATTGTTGTGATTTAAAACACTTATCGAAGGGGTGTAAAATAAAAAGCCCTTTTATTACTTGATATATCTGAATTTTCAGTGTTTTTATTTTATTGGCACGGTTTTTGCAAGATATGAAATTGTAGCACATTATTATGAAACATAATGAGGTGAAGAAATTGCAAAAACACTTTTCCATCGCAATTATTCCTGGGGACGGAATTGGTCCAGAGGTAGTTAATGAAGGGTTGAAAGTTTTAAAAGTGCTTGAAGAAGTACATTCAGGTGTAAGATTTTTTTACGATTTCTATGATTGGAATTGTGAGTATTATCTAAAACATGGAAGGATGATGCCAGTAAATGGATTAAATTTATTGGAGGATTACGACACGATTTTATTTGGAGCCGTTGGAGCTCCTACTGTTCCAGATCATGTTTCGGTATGGGAACTTATTCTTCCAATTCGCAGACATTTTCAGCAATATGTTAACTTGAGGCCGATCAAACTGCTTAAAGGGTTGGAAAGCCCATTGAGATATAAATCACATGATGATTTGGACTTTGTCGTAATTAGAGAAAATACAGAAGGAGAGTATTCGAATATAGGTGGTCGCCTTCACGAGGGCACACCATATGAAACGGCGATACAAAACAATGTATTTACCCGCTATGGTAGCGAAAGGATTCTCAAATATGCCTATTCAGTGGCTGAAAGTAGGGCAAAGAAAAGGCTGACGGTTGCAACAAAGTCCAATGCGATTAATCATACCATGCCATTTTGGGATGAAATCGTTAAAGAAATTGGAAATGAGTACCCACAGATAGATGTTCAACTCTATCATATAGATGCACTTGCTGCTTATTTCATCTCAAAGCCTGAAAGTTTTGATGTCGTAGCGGGAAGCAATCTGTTTGGAGATATTTTAACAGATTTAGGAGCTGCAATAGTTGGGGGACTGGGGTTGGCACCTTCTGGAAACATCAATCCTGAAAGGAAATATCCTTCGATGTTTGAACCAATACACGGCTCAGCACCAGATATTGCAGGAAAAGGTATTGCCAATCCAATTGCACAAATTTGGAGCATTAGTCTCATGATGGACCACCTTAGACTTCCTGAATTAGGAAAATTGGTATTGAGTGCCATAGAAGAAGTGTTATTCGAAGGTGAAATGAGAACTCCTGATCTCGGAGGAACGGCTAATACCATGGAAATGGGAGATGCAATTGTTTCAAAAATACGGGAAATGAGTTTAAAAACCAATTTGGGGGAGAAAAAATGATTATTAAAGACTATCATTTATCTATTGGTGGACAGCAAGTACCTACAGAAGAGACGATTCCTGTATACAACAAATTTACAGGTGAAGTATTAACTCATATTGCTAAGGCAGAAAAGCAACATGTTTATAATGCTATAACAGAGGCACAAAAATGCTTTAAACAAGATAAATTAACTGCATTTCAAAGGTATCGAATTTTATTGAAAGCTTCAGAGTTGTTCCAAGAACGTAGAGAAGAATTTGAGATCACCTTGGTGAGAGAAGTAGGTAAGACAATGAAAGATGCCAAAGGTGAACTGGATCGCACAATTGAAACTTTGCGCTTGTCCGCGGAAGAAGCAAAAAGAATTACTGGTGAAATGATTCCGTTACAGGCCGTCGAAGGAGCGGATAATCGATTGGGGTTCACAATCCGTGTCCCTAAAGGAGTCATTGGAGCCATCACTCCGTTTAATTACCCATTATTGTTAGCGATACATAAAATCGCCCCAGCACTAGCATCAGGAAATACAGTAGTAGTCAAACCAGCACCAAACACACCTGTGACCACGTTTCAATTAGTAGAACTGTTTGAAGAGGCGGGACTGCCAAAAGGATATGTAAATGTGGTAAATGGTGGCGCTGAAGTGGGTGAATGGCTTTTACAGGATGAACGGATCGCCATGTATTCTTTCACTGGATCAGCAGAAGTTGGAAAATATATTAAAGAGAAAAGTGGAATGCGCCCAGTAGCGTTGGAGCTAGGGAACAATTCACCCAACATTATTCATTTTGATGCTGATTTGGACCAAGCGGCCAAGCTTACGGCCTCCCGTAGCTTTCACAATGCAGGGCAAGCATGTATATCTGTTCAGCGTTTATATGTGCATTATTCTGTATTGGATGATTTTACAGAAAAGTATCTTTCATATGTTCAACAACTTAAAGTTGGGAATCCTGAAGAACCGGACACGGATATAGGTCCAATGATTAATGAAAAAGAGGCGATTCGCGTAGAACAGTGGGTCAAAGAGGCTATCTCAGAAGGTGCTGTTTCGCTTACGCCGATTCGTAGGGAGGGTTCACTATTTTATCCAGCTGTTTTAACTCAAACAACACCGAAAATGAAAGTTGTTTGCCAGGAAGTGTTCGCACCGGTAGTGGCGATAATCCCTTACGAGGATTTTTTGGAAGCATTAGAGTCTGCCAATCAATCGGATTATGGTCTTCAAGCAGGCATTTTTACACGAGATCTGGCTTTAGCTTTAAAGGCAGTCAAGGTGCTGGAATATGGTGGAGTAATCGTGAATGACGTATCAACCTACCGCAACGATATGATGCCATATGGTGGAGTTAAGAATAGTGGAATTGGCAAGGAAGGCCCAAGATATACGATTGAAGAAATGACAGATGAAAAAATGGTGGTGATTAACTTATGATTGAGGAATTATTACAGGGGAAAACAGCCATTGTAACGGGAGCAGGGTCAGGTATGGGGAAAGCCATTGCACAATTATTTGTTGAACAAAAAGCAAATGTAATCTTCGCAGACTTGAATATCGAAGCAGCTAAAGCAGCAAGCGATTCGTTTCCTAGCGAAAATGTAATGGCCGTTCAAGTCGATGTTTCTAATAACGAAGACGTGGCTGCACTGTTCCAGGAAGTGGAGGGGGTTTTTGGGAGATTAGACATAGTAGTAAATTGTGCTGGTGTACCTCAGGTCTTCACAGAGGTGGAGGATTTAAGTATTGAACAATGGGATCGGATTATGGACGTTAATACGAAATCTATCTTTTTAACTACCAAGTATGCAGCTCCAATCATGAAAAAACAGCAAAGCGGTTCGATAATAAATATTGCTTCGATTGCAGGGGTTCGAGCTCGTCCTGGTTTAAATGCATACTGCGCCTCAAAAGGGGCTGCAATTATGCTTACAAAGGCATTGGCATTGGAGTTCGCCCCATATAAAATTCGTGTGAATGCCATTAACCCAGGCCCTGCTGATACACCGATGATCAATCAATTTTTGAACGGGGACGGGACACTGATAGAAGAAGATAAGAAAAAAATCTTTTTGGATAGTGTTCCATTAGGTTCCCTTATACAGCCAGAGGATATTGCGCAAGCTTCCCTTTATCTCGCTTCCGACTTAGCAAAAATTGTAACTGGAGAGATACTCAATGTAGATGGAGGCCGGGGAATTTAATCAGTGAACGGGACGAAAACATAGATAACAAGACTCATTTATTTTAGTGAACTTTGAAAGCATACGATTTAGCGAAAGTACTTTAAGCAATATCGTATGCTTTCAAAAAAATATAAATGTTCATTAGTGGCCTTAATGTTGAGACTTATGATTTTGCCATAATACTTAAAAAGAACTACTCCAATCGTGTTTTTTATTTCACCAGTATTTATAGCCTTTGATACCCTCGTTAGAGCAGTCCCAGTCTAGCTTTTCATAAGAGCGAATCTATCTGACACACTAATTGCAGTTTTGCGCCAGAATTCCTGTTTACTTTGAATAAACCTTTAACTCGGTTATTGCCCTGAGTTCATTAGTAAAATTGGAGGTAATAAAAAGAACGAATTATTCTCCAAAGTTCACAAAAATTTTCCAAAGAGGGGTTAGTAAAATGCCTAAATCTGGATTAGAAGCACGTACGATAAAAAAGGTATCCAGAAGAATTATTCCTTATATTTTTGTGTTATATATCATTGCTTTTTTAGACAGAGTAAACATTGGCTATGCTGCTCTAGAAATGAATAAAGATCTCGGGTTAACAGCATCCACTTTGGGGTTAATTTCCGGTATTTTCTTTATTGGATACTTTCTATTTGAAGTACCCAGTAATATGCTAATGCATCGTATAGGAGCGAGAAAATGGATTGGGCGAATAATGATTACATGGGGTATTGTTGTAATTTTAACAGCCTGGGTCCAAAATGCGAATCATTTGTATATACTCCGTTTTTTACTGGGAGTTGCCGAAGCTGGATTTTTCCCAGGCGTTTTACTTTATATTACGTATTGGTTCCGAGGAAAAGAAAGAGCTCGTGCAGTAGCCCTTTTTATGACAGCCTTGACAGTGTCCAATATAATTGGAGCACCCGTAAGCACGTGGATAATCGATAATATTAATTGGGGTGGAATGGCTGGCTGGCGCTGGATATTTGTACTGGAAGGAATTCCTGCTGTCATTTTAGGTATTACGACAATTTTTTATTTAACGGATCGTCCTGAACAAGCAAAGTGGCTTACAAAGGAAGAGAAGGAGTGGCTCATTTCCGAAATTGAAAAAGAAAATCAAGGAAAAGAAATAGGTAAACACTCTAGTCTGAAAAATATATTTGGGAGTACTAGAATTTGGAGATTGTCGTTTATTTACCTTACGTTAGTCACTGGTTTGTATGGAATAGGGTTTTGGATGCCAACCATTATCAAATCCTTTTCGAATATATTAACAAATACTCAAGTCGGTTTGATTACAATGATTCCTTATATTTTTGGAGGAATAGCAATGGTCTGGTGGGCGCGACGATCTGATCGCACTGGTGAAAGAAAAATGCATGCAGCTATTCCACCGCTTGTGGGTGCCATTGGCCTTATGGGGTGTGGATTAACTACGGATCCTATACTATCCATTATTATGATGTCTGTTGCAACTGTTGGTATCTACAGTATTTTTGGACCATTTTGGGCTATTCCTTCATTATTCCTTACTGAATTAGAAGCTGCTGTAGGAATAGCACTCATTAGTTCCATTGGTAATTTAGGTGGCTTTATCGGCCCATATGTAATTGGTTATGTACAGGATTCTACAGGTAGTGTAGAGATGGGATTATATTTTATTAGTATAGTCTTATTCATCTGCTTTTTACTCGTCTTTACAATTAAGAAAGAACTGGTTACTTCTGCTTCAGTTCAACCCCAATCAAATAAACTTGATATAAGGTAAAGAGAAACGATAGTGCAGAACAAGATATCGAATTGAAAATAGATATATACCGATTAACAAGAGGGAGTCTATAAAGAGAATCCCTAATTTCATATAAGTCGGAGTAAGGTTATGAAATTAGAGCTATATCATTAATTTTTTTACTAAATCTATTTTTTGACTGCGAAATATGCTGCTTCGTTCACTAAAAAGCGACATTGCATACACGACTTTACCTATCTTCATATCTTGCACGAATAGACAAAGGAGAAATTTTTTATGTAGATAGTGGACGAGGTAGGTAAAAATGAACGAGACAAGAATTTTGTATTTTCCTTAAGTTTTTTCCTAAAACAATATCAAACAATGTTAAACCTTCATGGAAAGAAAAAAAACCTTACCTCTTTTGTGTGTACATAGAAATTTGAATAAAGGAGGAAATTCATGAGTAGCGACCTCGAAATGAAGAAAAGCGAGGATTTAGTAATGGATTCGATCAATCAAATGGGCCATGAATTGATCGAAGCTTCCAAGAAAATTTGGGATTTTGCTGAACTTGGCCTTAAAGAATACCGGTCTTCGAGATTATTAGCAAAGTTACTCGAAAAGCAGGGTTTTTCTATTGAAATGGGTGTTGCGGGTATGCCTACCGCATTTGTCGCAACATGGGGTGGTGGAAAACCCGTTATTGGTATTTTAGGAGAATATGATGCCCTTCCTGGTCTTTCACAAAAAGTATCCGGTGTAAAAGATCCCGTTGAAAAAGGAGGTAATGGACATGGGTGCGGGCACAACATCTTCGGTGTCGCAGGTGTAGGCGCTGCTGTAGCTGCTAAAAAAGCAATGGAAGCGGATGGTATAAAAGGCACGATTAAATTCTTTGGATGTCCTGCGGAAGAAATCTTGGTTGGCAAGGTGTACATGGTTCGTGCAGGTATATTCAAAGATACTGATGTATGTTTAACCTGGCATCCCGGTTCATTAAATACTCTTTGGAGCAGCAGTTCTTTAGCCATGAATTCTGTGAAGTTTAATTTTCACGGTAAAGCTTCGCATGCAGCTACTAATCCTGAATCTGGAAGAAGTGCTTTGAAAGCTGTTCAGTTGATGGATACGGGCGTGCAATTTCTAAGAGAACATCTCATTGATGGGGCAAGAATTCACTCTACCATTACAGATGGTGGTCATGAACCCAATGTTGTACCCGACAGAGCACAAATTTGGTATTACATCCGCGCCCCTTATAGACAGGATGTTGATGATATGTATGATCGCATTGTAAATATTGCTAAGGGTGCCTCTCTAATGACGGAAACCGATTATGAGGTTCAGTTTCAGACTGGTTGCTATAACATGCTTCCTAATAAAGTATTAGGTCAAGTTTTACTGAAAAATATGAAAAAAGTCGGTCCCCCGCCATTTGATGAAAAAGATAAGGCTTTGGCTGAGCAGTTAGTCCTTTCTTCTACACCAGGTACAAAAGAGACTGTTGTAAGAGTATCAGGTGCACCCCTTGAGTTAGTAAAGTTTATCTTAAATGACACGATAGTTGAACCTTACGATGAAGGTGATATTTTAGCTGGTTCAACAGATGTGGCGGATGTTTCATGGAATGTTCCGACTGCCCAATTCAATACAGCTTGTGCACCTATTGGCACGCCGTTCCACTCTTGGCAATTTACTGCTTCAGTAGGTTCTGGTATCGGACAAAAAGGAATGCTAATGGCTTCTAAAATATTAGGATTAAGCGTCATTGATTTAATGAAAAATGAGAATCTACTGGAAGTTGCAAAAAAAGAATTTGAGAAAGAATTAGAAACCAAAGGTAAATACAGAACTCCACTTCCAGAAGGAATAAACCCTCCACTAAATTAGTAAGAAATCTATCTTTATAAATAATGAATTATAAAAAGGGGGAAAGAAAATGTTTGAAAAGAAAAATCTTATCATTTCGATAGTCATGTTGATTTGTGCTCTTGCCCTTGGTGGATGCAGTTCGAAGTCAGATAATTCAAATAATGGTAGTTCATCTGCATCTAAGCCAGGAGGTTCATTAAAAGTAGCTTATCCAGCGCAGCCGACATCACTTGATCCACACCTGACGACAGCTAATGCAACACGCGACCCAGCAAGGCATATTTTTGAGACACTAGTCACTTTAAATTCTAAATTTGAAGTGACTCCAATGCTTGCTGAATCCTATGAGGTTAGTAAAGATAGAAAAAAAGTTACATTTGTATTGAGAAAAGGCGTTAAATTCCATAATGGAAAAGAAATGAAGGCGGAGGATGTCATTGCTTCCATGACAAAATGGCAAGAAGGGGCCGTTGCAAAGGCAAATCTAGGAAATTCTAAGTGGGAAGCCGAAGATGAATATACGGTTATCCTTCATGTCGAAACACCATCTATCGTTCTATTACCAGTGCTGGCAGAAGTGGGGCAATTCGCGGCCATCATGCCAAAAGAGGTTATAGAATCGGCTGATACGAGTGGTATCACAGAATATATCGGAACAGGTCCTTTTAAGTTTGTAGAGTGGAAACAAAATCAATACGTTCATTTAAAGAAATTTGATGATTATCAGGCTTCATCCCAACCTGCAGACGGTTTAGCTGGTAAAAAGGAAGCTCTTGTAGATGACATATATTTTCACTTCGTCACTGATAACTCGACTCGAGTAGCTGGAATGATTAGTGGAGAATATGACTTGAGCGTAATGATGCCATGGGACGCAGCACCACAATTTAAAAATGTATCAAGTCTCGAAACCATTCAAGCGCCTCTGGGAATTCACACTCTAATTTTTAATAAACAAAATGGATTCCTGAAAAATGTTAAAGCTCGCCAAGCGGTGAATTTAGCAATTGATAAAAAAGAGGTCTTAACAGCAGCTGTAACTGATGGCTATTTTAGACTGGACCCTGGATATATGCTAAAAGAGCAAGGCTTATGGTACACGGATACAGGGAAAGAAATTTATGAGGCTAAAGATACTGAAAAGGCCAAACAATTGCTGAAGGAAGCTGGGTATAATGGGGAAGAATTAAGAATCCTGACCAGCCGTGACTATTCACAACATTATAATTCGGCCGTGGCAGTTCAACAACAACTTCAGAAAATCGGTATGAACGTAAAGCTGGACGTGGTGGATTGGTCTACTCTATTAGATCGTAGAAATAAGCCTGATCAATGGGAAATGTTTTTTACAAGCTGGCCTGTTAGCGCAACCCCTCTCCAATATCCATTCCTGGATTCTAGAGCAAAGTTTGCAGGCTGGACGAATAACCCAGAAATAGACAAACTATTGAATCAAATTAAAGCTCAGTCTTCCCAGGATAAAGCTAAAGAAACTTTTAGTGAATTGCAAAGAGTAATTTGGGAAGATATGCCTGTTGTTAATATTGGTGCTTATGATTCCATATCCGTAAAAGCGAATAAAGTCAAAGGATATCAAGAATTCCTTGGACCTGTTTTATGGAATACGACCGCTAAAGAATAAAAATTAATTGTTTAGATTCCCCTTCATACGTTTTACATTGTGAAGGGGTTAATTGTAGGAAGGAGATTTTTGATGAAAGCCTATATTCTACAGCGAGTCTTATCTCTCATTCCGGTTCTATTAACTGTAGCTATTGTAGTCTTTTTCATTATGCATTTAATACCAGGAGATCCGGCATCAGTAATGCTTGGGGCAGATGCAACTGAAGATGACATTGATAGATTACGAGAAGAACTCGGTTTAAATCTACCTATGTACGAACAATTTTTCAATTGGGTCTTTGGCCTTCTTCAAGGCGACTTGGGAATGTCTATTTATATGAAGGAACCAGTATTACAGGTATTTATGAATCACTTAGGTCCCACACTTTCATTAGCGATATTGGCACAGGGGATTTCTATACTTATAGCTATCCCTATGGGAATTATTGCGGCAAAAAAACGGGGAACGAGCACAGACCAAATTTTCATGGTGGGTTCTTTGTTGGGAATTTCCTTGCCAAGCTTTCTCCTTGCATTATTATTATCTTTATTTTTCGCAGTGAAACTCCAATGGTTTCCGGTAGCTGGATATAAACCACTTGATGATGGACTATTGGCGCACCTTGAATATCTTATACTGCCTGCCTTGTCTCTTGGGGCCATACAAGCGGCTTTGATTGCGCGGATGACAAGGGCCTCTATGTTAGAGGTACTAAGCATGAATTACATTAAAACCGCAAAATCAAAAGGTGTAAAAGAAAAATTCATCATTTATAAACATGCATTGAGAAATGCTTTTATCCCTATTCTGACTGTCGTTGGACAAACCTTTGGGACATTGATAGCGGGAGCAGTAATAACAGAAACGGTTTTTAATATACCTGGACTCGGTCAACTTATCATGAACTCAATAGTGCAGCGAGATTACGAGGTACTCCAAGGAACTGTTCTGCTGGTTTCCGCCGCTTATGTATTCATTAATTTAATAGTAGATTTACTGTACGGTGTGGTTGATCCAAGGGTACGGTTAAGTCGGAAATAAAGAAATGAATTGAAGGGGAAATGATTTATGGAAGCAAAAACAATAATTGAAAAAACAGACCCATTGTATTCAAAAAATCATATGAAGAAAGAACGTCAATCTATACTTCTGCGCAGGTATTTTTCAAACCGGCTTGTAGTTACAGGAAGTGTGATTATCTTGACTCTCAGTTTAATCTCTATTTTTGCACCTTTGATCACCGTATATACACCTTATGACATGATAGTAACAGCTCGTCTGAGCCCACCAAGTGCTGAGCATTTTTTTGGAACTGATAACTTTGGCAGGGATTTATTTAGCCGGGTAGTTTATGGCACCCGGGTATCCATGACCGTCGGACTTACAGTAGCTGCGATAACACTAGTAATTGGAGCAGTAATTGGTTTGTACTCAGCTTATTATAGGACCTTGGATCATATCCTGATGAGGATATGTGATGGCTTAATGGCATTTCCTGCAATTCTATTGGCCATTGCACTCATGGCTGCATTAGGGCCGAATATAATTAATGTCATTCTTTCGTTATCTATTGTAAATACACCTACTGTCGCACGTGTCGTTCGTTCAGCTGCCATTGTAGTCAAAGAACAAACCTTTATAGAAGCTTTGAGATCACAAGGGGCCAGTTCATGGCGAATTATCTGGCTTCATATTGCTCCAAACACTATGTCTCCTCTGATTGTTCAAATCACCTACGTTTTTGGAGTTTCTGTCATAATCGAAGCATCACTCAGCTTTTTGGGAGCTGGTATTCCTGCTCCATCACCAAGTCTAGGAAACATTTTATTTGATGGTAAAATCGTAATTTTTAATGCTTGGTGGATGACAGTTTTCCCAGGTGCATTCATTATTCTATCCGTTTTGGGATTGAATCTCTTCGGTGATGGACTACGAGATTTACTCGATCCGCACACTAATAAAGTAAAGAAATAATAATAACACGGTATTATTGAGGAGGACGTTTATGGGTATAGAATGTTTATTAGAGGTCAAAAACCTCAAAACGACGTTCATGACAGAAAATGGACCTGTTACCGCAGTTAAAGGGGTTTCATTCGAGGTATATTCAGGAGAGACCCTAGGGATTGTTGGAGAGTCGGGATGCGGGAAAAGTGTAACCTCGGAATCTATTTTACGATTGTTAAATGAAAACACGACTAGATATGAAGGAGAGCTGATCTATAAGGGCAGAAACTTGCTATCCTTGAGGGAGGATCAAATGAGACACATTCGTGGAAACGAAATATCTATGATATTTCAAGATCCGATGACTTCTCTTAATCCTGTATATACAATTGGCTATCAAATTGCAGAATCTTACATCATTCATCAAAAGCTTGGAAAAGAAGAAGCATTTACCCGAGCTATAGAAATGCTCAAATTAACAGGAATTCCTTCTCCAGAAAAAAGGGTGAATGAGTATCCGCATGAATTATCAGGAGGAATGAGACAGAGGGTAATGATTGCAATGGCATTGGCGTGTAATCCTAATCTACTAATTGCTGATGAGCCCACGACCGCTTTAGACGTCACTATTCAAGCACAAATATTGGACTTGATTCAAGGTTTGAAGAAGGAACTAAACATGGGAGTCATGTTGATAACACATGACTTGGGAGTAGTTGCTGAGGTCTGTACACGTGTGGTCGTTATGTATCTAGGCCAAATAATCGAAGAAGCTGAAGTAGGATCTTTATTCTCGGAACCCTTACATCCCTACACCAAAGGATTGCTAAAATCCGTTCCACGTTTGGATGGGGACCGTTCTAAAAACATGCATGTGATTGAAGGGATGGTCCCGTCTCTTAATAATATTCCCAAAGGGTGTCGCTTTGCTCCAAGATGTTCGTATTCTACAAGCCTGTGTGAAGAAAGACCACCTGAATTAAAAGAGATTGAAGATGGACATAAAGTGCGCTGTTGGCATTATGAAACAGTATTACAAGAGGGGAGGCGAGAAGGTATTGCAGACGCTGTCAGATGAAAGAGCTCCGATTTTACAGGTCAAGAACTTAAGGAAGCATTTCCCTATATATACTCCTCTTGGCCGAGTGAAAGGGCATGTTAAAGCGGTAAATAATGTAGAGTTTACCTTAAATGAACGAGAAACGCTTGGGCTTGTAGGTGAATCGGGTTGTGGGAAAAGTACAACAGGAAGAACTATCATGCGTTTAACGGAACCTACAGAGGGTCAAGCCATATATAAGGAAAGCGACCTATTTAAGTTAAAAGGGAAGGAAATCGATCAAATTAGGCAAGAAATACAAATGGTGTTTCAAGATCCGCATTCTTCTTTAGACCCAAAGCAAACCATTGGGCATGCAATTGAAGAGCCTATGAAGATACATAAAATGGGGTCAAAGAAAGAGCGTATGGAAAGAACCTTGGACTTACTTCATAAAGTCGGACTTAGAGAAGACCAATATTACCGTTACCCACATGAATTTTCAGGAGGGCAAAGACAGAGAATTGGGATTGCTAGAGCACTAGCGGTAAACCCTAATATTGTAATTTGTGATGAACCAGTGTCGGCTCTCGATGTATCCATTCAGTCGCAGGTCATAAACTTGTTGCAGGAATTGCAAGATAACTTAAATCTTTCTTACCTCTTTATTGCCCATGATTTAAGTGTAGTTCGACATATAGCTGATAACATTGGTGTTATGTATTTGGGACATATGGTAGAGCGGGCTTCAACAGATGACCTATTTTCTCATCCATTGCATCCGTATACTCAAGCATTATTGTCCGCGGTTCCAATTCCCGATCCTAAATTAAAAAAGGAACGGATTATTTTAAAAGGGGATGTACCGTCGCCTCTTAATCCCCCATCGGGATGCATTTTTCATACGAGATGTCCCCATGTAATGGATCGTTGCAAAGTTCTATCGCCGGCACTTACAAAAAAGGGGGCCAATCACTTTGTAGCCTGTCATTTATATGAATAATTTATTAGATTAGTCTATTTAACTACTATTATCCTAAACTGACTTTTCTTTTTTATAAAGAAGAATCTAATTGATAACGAGGTGTATTGATGTTTGCAGATCTAGTGCTTGTTAATGGTCAAGTTATTACATCAAACATGGAATATGACGTCAATGAAGCTGTTGCGGTTACCGATAACCAAATTGTAATGGTGGGTACGAATGAAGAAGTGAAACAATTGATTGGATCTCAAACGGAGGTAGTGGATTTAGCAGGTAGAAGTTTAGTGCCAGGCTTTATTGACTCTCACCTTCATATTACTTTATATGGTACAAATAAATTAGGGGTAAGCTGCAAGGAACCCACTATCGAATCTTTACATGACGTCTTAAAAGAAATTGAAAAAAAAGTAAATGAAACACCAATTGGAAAGTGGGTACGTGCATGGGGATTCAATCAAACCAAAATATCAGAAAATAGATATCCTTCTAGAAAAGAATTGGATCTTATTTCTAGCAATCACCCGATCATTCTTCGGCGTGCCTGTGGTCACATTTCCGTGGTAAATAGCAAGGCGTTGGAGTTAGCAGGAATTGATGAGCATACCACAGATCCCGAAGGTGGAATAGTAGTCCGAGATGAGGAAGGAGTTCCTACAGGCGTTTTAATAGAAAATGCTCAAATGCCTTTTTACGAATTGGCTGATTTTACACATGAAGAGCTTCTGCAAGGATTAATGATGGCATCTAATGACTTTACCGCTTCTGGCATAACAAGCATTCACGATGCAGGTGTCTCTAGCCCGGAAAACTTTAGGGTGATGCAGGAGGCGGTTCGTAACGGAAATATTCAGGTTAGGGTTTATGCAATTGTCTCGACAATCAATAAGTCAGAAGAATTTGTTGACAAGATGATAAAAGCTGGAATTTCAACAGGCCTAGGAGATGAGAAATTTAAAATTGGCCCAGCTAAGGTATTTACTGATGGAAGTAGTAGCGGTCCAACTGCTGCAATGAGGGAACCTTACACTGATGATTCGGAAAATTCCGGCATATTGTACTTTAGCCAGGAGGAACTTAACCGGATTCTCGGGGAGGCTCATGAAAAAGGGTTTCAGATCACAGCTCATGCTCAAGGAGACCGGGCTATTGAAATGATGCTTAACTGTATTGACGAGGCATTGAAAAAACATCCTAGAAAGAATCACCGCCATCGGATCGAACATGCAGGAATTACAATGCCTGATTTAGTTGAACGGATGAGGCAATTAGAAGTTATTCCTATTCCGAATCCTGCTTTCTTCCTTGAATACGGTGATGGCTACATGAAAAGTTACGGAGAACGAGTCAATCATATGTATCCAGTTCGTGATTTCATTGATAAGGGGATAATAGCGGCTGGAGGTTCCGACAGTCCGGTCACATCGTTTAATCCTCTTCTGGGAATTCATGGAGCAGTTAATAGGAAGAGTTCAACAGGGCAGATTGTAGGAGGAAACCAGCGAATAGGAGTATTAGAGGCAATCAAGCTGTTTACATGGAATGGAGCATATGCCAGTTTTGAAGAGAATATAAAAGGAAGCATAGAAATAGGAAAGTTAGCAGATTTGGTTGTATTAAACGGTGCAATTCTTGATGTACCTACTGATCAAATTAAAGATATGCAAGTGGATTATACAATTATAGGCGGTAAAGTTGTATTCCAAAAGGAAAGCAATAATATACTTTCCAAATCCTAACTAAGATCAAGATAACAATTCAAATAGAGATAGATGAAGTAAATGTTCCTTAAATAGGAAGGATGAAAGGAATTGAGAATAGGCATAGGCCATATTATGCATGAAACTAATACGTTTTCCTCAGTAAAAACAACTGAAGATTCATTCAAAGAGATTCTTTGGGCAAGAAACGAGGAGATGTTACGATGCCATGAAGGTGTAAAGGATTATATTGGTGGAATGATTGATAAAGGAAGGGAATTAGGGGTGGACCTTATTCCAAGTTTTTCTGCATTTGCCAATCCAGCTGGTACGATAACTAAAGAATGTTTTGAAACATTGAAAAGGGAGTTAGTAACAAATATACAAGATAAAAGGAACCTGGATGCTATTTGCCTCGCTTTACATGGTGCTGGTGTCGTGGATGGAATTGATGATTTAGAAGGTGAATTACTAAGTGAGTTAAGAAAGATACTAGGCTATGAAATTCCCATAGTCGTCACTTTGGATTTACATGGAAACCTTTCTGAAACTATGGTAAAAGAAGCAAATTTGCTACTAGGTGTTAAGTATTACCCGCATATTGATTGTTATGAAACAGGCTTAAAGGCTATGGATTTAACAGTGAAAATACTTAAGGGAGAAATCAACCCTGTTATGGTAATGAAAAAACTGCCAATCTTAATACCAATAGCCGCTGGTACAACGGATTTGTCTCCTGCAAAAGATATTACTCAATTATGTCTAGACATGGAAGAACAAACAGAAGTGATTGATTGTACCTTCTTTCATGGATTTCCATATACAGACATTCCAGATGTTTCGGCAACAGTCATAACGATTACTGATGGAAATGATGAAATAGCCCAAACTGTCTGCAAGGAAGTGGCCAATGATATATGGGCTATGAGAGCAAAGTTTTTACGGGAACTTCCTGATCCTAAAAATGGGATACTCCAAGCGCTATCTATTGGAGAAAGTCCAATTATCATTAATGAATCTTCTGATAATCCCGGGGCTGGCGCACCAGGGGACGGGACTTATTTACTGAGGGCAATGTTAGAGTTCAATATTCCCAAATCATGCTTTGGGTTTATTTATGATCCAGAAGTAGCAAACCTAGCTCATCAGGCAGGGGTAGGTGGGAAAATTGATGTATCCATTGGGGGGAAAACTGATTCCCTGCATGGAGAACCAATTGCTCTAACTTCTGCCTATATAAAAGCATTGACGGATGGTAGATTTACCACCTCATCACCAATGATGAAAGGATTTGAATTTAATCTAGGAAAATCAGTTCGGTTACAGGTTAGGAATGTAGATATTATAGTTTGTTCCGTAAATTGGCAGTCGTTAGACGAACAAATCTTTTTGTTACATGGAATTGATGTAACTGAATATAAGATTGTCGCTTTAAAATCAGCACAGCATTTCCGTGCTGGCTTTAAGCACATTGCTAAAAAGATTATCTCTGTAGATTCACCAGGATTAAGCACGAGTAAAGTAGCTAGCTTTAATTATCAAAGAATTACTAGACCGATTTATCCGTTAGATTGCAATTAATTATGAGTCTCGTGTACCCATATTCAATTAAAAAAGGGAAGGAAAACAAAGGACTTTTTAACATTGTCTTTTTTGAATATTACGAGTATACGAACGTTTCTCCAATTGAAGGTTAACTCACCGCCAATCATGAAAAAATTTCTAATAGAAAGGGAGTATTTACGAATGAGCGTACAGCAAATGCAGGCTAGGAGAATTAGAGATAAAGAGGAAGTAATCCGACTTACTCAGTCCCTTGTCAAAATTGAAAGTGTCTATCGCCCCGGAGTGGAAGGGGGAAACGAAGAAAAAGTCGCGAACTATGTAGCAAACTATCTAAGGGAACTAGGGATTGAGGTATATATTGAAGAAGTAGAGGCTGGCCGTCCAAATGTTATCGGTATTGTTGATTCCGGCAGACCCGGAAAAACGTTACTTTTCGAAGGACATACGGATGTGGTAACGGAAGGAGATCGGGAAGCTTGGAAGTACGATCCTTTTGGAGCTGAAATAGTAAATGGAAAAATGTATGGCCGAGGGACAAATGATACAAAAGGAAATCTTTCGTGTATGATTACTGCTGTTCATTCCTTATTAAGAGATAAGGAATACTGGTCTGGGAAAATTATTTTATGCATTCCTTGTGATGAAGAGGGAATGATGATTGGCATTAAGCATTTTATCAAACAGGGATGGGCAAAAGATGTAACAGGCGCTATCATTTGTGAACCTGAAGAAAATGAAGTCTGTATTACACAAAAGGGGGCCATGCGGATTGCCATTAATGTTTACGGAAAAATGGCTCATGGAGCTATGCCTTTAAGCGGGATCAATCCGAATACACGTATGGCTAAAATAATCTGTGAAATTGATAAGTTAGAAACTCTTGAGAAAGAACGTCTTGGAAAGCATGATCTGTTGGGGTGGCCCTCCATAACACCTACAATCATAATGGGTCCTGTTCACGGGGAAGCACAAATTAATGTTGTTCCAGATCAATGCATGACCACATTGGATATTCGAACTATACCTGGACAAGAGCATAAGGTTATAAAATCTCAATTGCAAAACATAATAGACAAACTTGCTAAAGATGATCCTGATTTTAAAGCAGAAATCGAAGTGATTGAGGAACGTCCATGGACCATTACTGACCGTGATAACCCTGTAGTCACGGCTGTTGCAAAAGCTGCTCAGATCGTTACGGGAAAAGAAGCTGTGTATAACGGTGTCCCGGGAGCAACAGATGGGACATTCCTGCATATGGCTGGTATTCCAATTGTCACGATTGGAGCGGGGGAAAGGGATGTACCACACCAAATAAATGAATATGTAGATGTTGAAGAGCTTGCGGAGACAACAGAAATCTATCGGACTGCCGCCCTTATTTTTTTAAATGAAGAATCATCATATTAATAAAGGATATAAAATTACTGTCAAAATTGGATAGGTCTTATATCAGATTTTATGCGAATATCATTAGACGACATTAACAGTTAAAATATCCGAACTGACACAATAACCTAATAAAAACAGTACATCACTACAGGTCATCTAGCTCCAAGTGAATTTGATGGATATGTTAAATAATACCTAAGTAGCATCATCTGTCACTTTGATATTTTTTTGCATGTATAACAAATAAAAAAAATCATACATATTAGTCCTAACTAATATGTATGATCTTTTATTATCTTTTAAACTTAATGAGGAAGTGTCGCTTATTTCTTTTAAAGCTTACAATAAAAAATTGGAAATAATATCCTTTATTGATCAATGATTGACTTGAAAGTTGCTTTTATTGTATTGAAGCTTTTTTCGATATGGGAATGCATTTCCTGTTCGGCTTGTACCGGATCTTTATTCTGAATGGCTAGAAGGATCCGTTCATGATCATCTACAAAATCGGAAAAGTTTTTAAAATGTACTTTTAAAATGCTGGTCCTTATATATAGTATTTTCGTCTTGATAACATCGCATAATTGGATTAATTGGTGGTTGTGGGAAGCAAGATCAATGATATCGTGAAATTCCTGATTTAGTTGTGTAAGCTTTTTTGTATCATTCATATTCACGGCTATTTTAGAGTCATTTATTACTTCGACCAACTTGCTTAATTCCTCGTCCGTGATATTCTTAGTGGCTAATTTAACAGCTAAAGATTCAAGGCTAATTCGGCATTGATATACATCAATAATGTCCTGTACGCTAGGGTTATAAACTGATATGGCCTTACCTTCACGAACCAGTAGGTAATCTTTCAATAACATCTGGAAGGCTTCTCTAATTGTACCCCGGCTAACCCCGATTCTTTCAGCAACCCTGGTTTCGACCAAACGCTCTCCAGGCTGATATTCACCATCTATAATCATACCTTTCAGGATGTGATATACCTGATTATGAAGCAGTTCAGTTTTTTGTATTTCTTTCATAATAGCCTCCCTATGTAACAATTTATACCTTCAATTTATTAGGATTTTTCAGTTCATAGATATATTTCAATAATAAAAGCTTAAATCCTACTTTAATAGCTCAAATTATAGCACAAAATCGTTGACGGTTAACCGTTGACATTATAATAATTGTCAATTATTATAAGAATTATCAAAATTCAGGAAAGGTTTTGATTTAGTGGATTTGACTTTGTGAAAAGAGAGCGTTTACATTTAAAGTCGAATTTCTACCTTAACCTATCTAGATAGAAATACTAAAAAGAGGTGAATGCACATGGGTGAAGATATAAAACAGGGTGCGTTGAAGGGATTAAAGGTATTGGAATTAGGTAGTTTGATAGCTGGTCCTTTTGCCGGAAGATTAATGGCCGACTTTGGTGCCGAGGTAATAAAAGTAGAACCTCCAGGAAAGGGGGACCCTATCAGAAATTGGAGATTGCTATATGAGGGCACATCCTTATGGTGGTTTGTTCAATCAAGGAACAAAAAAAGTATTTCATTGGACTTACGCAAAACGGAAGCCCAAGAGATCATTCGGGAATTAACAAAAGAAGTGGATATTATTATTGAAAACTTCAAACCGGGGACTATGGAGAATTGGGGGCTGGGTTATGAGGATTTAAAAAAAATTAATCCTAAGATAATTATGGTTAGGGTATCAGGATATGGCCAAGATGGACCTTACCGAAATAAGCCAGGGTTTGGAAGTATTGGAGAAGCAATGGGGGGGATTCGTTATTTAACAGGCTATCCTGATAGGCCACCAACAAGGGTCGGAGTTAGCTTAGGAGATTCTGTAACTGCATTATATGCTGTTATGGGGGCCCTAATGGCTGTATATCATAGAGACCAACCTGGGGGAGAAGGACAATGTGTTGACGTCGCTCTATATGAATCTATCTTCAGTTTAATGGAAAGTGCAGTTCCGGAGTACGACCATTACGGAGTGGTTCGTGAAAGAACCGGAAGCACCCTACCAGGAATTGCACCTTCGAATACATATCCTTGCAAGGATGGGAAATATATTGTTATCGGAGCAAACGGAGATGGCATTTTCAAGAGGCTTATGGAGGTTATCGAAAGGCCAGATTTAAGGGATGACCTTAAATTCTCATCTAATGACGGACGTGTACAGAACGCTGAGTATTTAGATGAAGTGATTGGTGGTTGGACAATACAACATAATTTAGCTGATGCCTTGGTATTACTTGATGATTCAGACATACCCGCAGGATCAATTTATAGTGTTGAGGACATGATGCATGATCCACATTTTCTTGCTAGGGAAATGATCTATAATATGGATGTTGATGGCCTTGGAAAACTTAAAGTCCCAGGCATTGTACCCAAGTTGAGCAAAACTCCCGGAAGTATTAATTGGGCTGGACCAAAACTAGGGGAGCATACAGAACAGGTTTTAAAAGAGAATTTGGAATTAGCTGAGGATAAATATGATGAGTGGCTCGCTTCCGGGGTTATTTCAGATCATGAAACTATCAAGCTGAAAAATAGTAGTCCAAAATGAGGAGATGAAATAAGAATGAACTTACCAAAACGTGTTGAAATCATAGAATCTGGACCAAGGGACGGAATTCAGAATGAAAAAATTTTTATTCCAACTGATTCGAAATTGCAGCTGATACATGCGTTGAGTGAGACGGGAATAAAAAGAATGGAAGCTACTTCATTCGTTTCACCTAAACATGTACCACAGATGGCAGATGGAGCCGAAGTTTTTATAAATATCAACAAACGAGAAGATGTGCAATACATGACCTTGATTCCAAATAAGAGGGGGTTTGATTTGGCTAAAGATGTAGGGGCGACCAGTCTGGCTTTGTTTGTTGCAGCGAGTGAGACGTTCAATAAAAAAAATGTAAGGATGTCCATTGAAGAGTCCTTATGCCAGTTATCCTCTGTTGTAGAGGAGGCTAAGAATGAAAATATGTTCATACGGTTCCATATCTCAACTGCTTTTTATTGCCCATATGAAGGTCCGGTTCAGGAAGAGGCAACCCTTGGTCTTGTTCAGACGTTAGAAAAATTAAATGTGGACGAAATTGTGCTTTGCGATACAATAGGCCGGGCTAATCCTAAGCAAGTATATCAATTGTTCGGTAAAACCTTGGACCTCTCACCCACAGCGAAAATAGCTGCCCATTTCCATGATACTTATGGTTTATCAAAAGCCAACTCATTAGCAGCATTGCAAGCGGGTATTACTTCTTTTGATACTTCCATAGGAGGATTGGGTGGTTGTCCCTTTGCGCCTGGAGCTGCAGGAAACGATGCAACTGAAGACTTTGTGTTCATGCTTCATGAAATGGGAATAGAGACTGGCATTGATTTTGATAAACTATTGCATTGTGTAACTCTGATAAAAAAAATGACGAATCGTACCTTGACTGGCCACCTCCACAAAATAGCAAATCCATACTCCTCAGATAATGACACCAATGATACTGTAAAACAGAACTCTTAACCGTTTTTTCATACAAATATATATCACTCCCTCCATATAAAGAGCAACTTGTGATTTCTCTTCATGACAAGGAATGTAACCGTTTTCTCGGAGAGTTTGAAAGGTTTTTAGAAATTTTCCTCAAATCCTTTCATTTGAAATAGATATAAAGGCTACAAATAAATCATTTACAAGGGGATATGTGAATGGCTATTTTAGGGTTTCTGATGATTGGTACATTTCTTTATTTAGTAATGTCAAAACGAGTTTCTGTTTTAATCGCATTTGCACTTGTGCCGATTATATTTGCACTTATCGGCGGTTTTGGTTTGGAAATAGGGAAAATGATGTTGGATGGAATTGCAAAAGTTACACCGACAGGTATCATGATTGGTTTCTCCATTTTGTATTTTGGTTTGATGATCGATAGGGGCTTATTTGACCCAATGATATCCCGGCTCATTCGTTTTGCCAAAGGAGATCCTCTAAAAATAGTTATGGCCACGGCTTTTATAACTTTAATAGTTGCTTTGGATGGGGACGGATCAGCAACTTTCATGATAACAGTCACGGCTTTGTTGCCAATTTATAAAAGGTTGGGCATGAGCTCACTTACTTTAGCTGGAGTAGTGGCCTTGGGTGCGGGTGTTATGAATATTATTCCATGGGGAGGGCCGCTAGCTAGAGCAATGGTTTCCCTTGGGGCGGAATCCTCTGAATTGTTTAATCCCATTATTCCAGCCATGTTAGCTGGGGCTGTTTGGGTAGTATTTGTATCGTATATATTTGGTAAGAAAGAACGTAAAAGAATAGGCATTATTAATATTTCGAACAAAGGCGATTCAATGGAATCGGGAGAAATCGCGGCAACACTAGAAATGTCATCGAGTCTGCCGAAACTCTATTGGTTCAACTTAATCTTAACTATTTCTTTGATTGTTGCTTTAATAATGGAAATAATTCCAGTTCCCGTCTTATTCATTATTGCGTTCGCCATTGCTTTGTTAGTGAACTTTCCCGACGTGAAAAAACAGCAAGAACAAATTGCTTCACATGCCCAAAGCATGGTTATGGTATGTACTACCATATTCGCGGCTGGTATTTTCACAGGAATTCTTTCTGGAACTAAGATGATTGACGCAATGGCTGTATCTATGGTTTCAGCCATACCGGATTGGCTGGGAGGACATCTACCAATCCTGGTAGCCGTGGTCAGTATGCCTTTAAGTTTAATATTTTCTCCTGATGCCTTTTATTATGGGCTACTTCCGGTCCTAAGTGAGGCCGGGGCAGCCTTTGGAGTTGACCCAATAGAAATTGGCAGGGCTGCTTTATTAGGGAACGGGACAACGGGTTTTCCCTTGAGTCCATTGAATCCGTCTGTTTTTGTCCTCATTGGATTATGTAAGGTCGATTTAGGAGATCTTCAGAAAAAGATTTTTTTCTGGGCTTTTGGGAGTACTATCGTGATGACAATCGTGGCATTGCTTACAGGGGCAATACCTCTTTAAATAAGACAGGTTGAAGTATTTAATTAGGGAGTGGTTCAATGTTACCTCTTGAGGGAATTACAGTTGTGTCATTAGAACAGGCAGTGGCAGCTCCATTTGCCTCTCGCCAATTGGCAGACTTGGGAGCGCGTGTGATAAAGGTAGAGAGGCCTGGATCTGGAGACTTTGCACGAAACTATGATTCAACCGTTCACGGAATGTCGAGCCACTTTGTCTGGCTCAATCGGTCGAAAGAATCCTTGACGCTTGATCTAAAACAGGAGGGAGCAAAGATGGTTTTGGATAAACTGCTTTCGGAGGCGGACGTATTCATTCAAAACCTGGCACCCGGTGCTGTTGATCGACTTGGTTTCAGTTCGTCTATCCTCAAAGAAAAATATCCTCAACTTGTGATTTGCGGAATTTCTGGATATGGTACGTTTGGTCCTTATATGGATAAAAAGGCATACGATTTACTCATTCAATGTGAGGCGGGAGTCGTTTCCATTACTGGAACAGAAGACACTCCATCGAAAGCAGGCATATCGATTGCGGATATTGCAGCAGGTATGTATGCATACTCTGGTATATTAACTGCACTTATTTCCCGTTTTAGGACAGGTAAGGGAAAGGTGATGGAGGTTTCAATGCTTGAGGCGTTGGGAGAATGGATGGGATATCCACTTTACTATTCTGGGTATGGTGGGACGGATCCGAAGCGAACTGGGGCAAATCACGCAACGATTTATCCTTATGGTCCGTTCCTTGCAGGGGATGGGAAATTAGTATTCTTGGGCATTCAAAATGAGCGGGAGTGGGAAAGATTTTGTACACAAGTGTTAGAAAAATCCGAATTAACTACTGATAGAAGGTTTCATAGTAATGCATTCCGAGTTTCTAATAGCAGTATTCTTAAGGAAATGATTGACGTTGTTTTTCAAAAAATGAACTCGAGTGAAATAATTGAAAAACTTGAAAAAGCAAAAATTGCGAATGCCCATTTAAATACGGTAGCGGAATTCATCAACCATCCACAATTGAAGATCCGGAAACGTTGGCAAGAAGTCGATTCTCCTGCTGGAAAAATAAACGCACTCATTCCTCCTGTTACTTTCGAAGATGTGGAGCCGGTCATGAATCCTATACCGGATGTTGGCGAGCATACAGAGTCTATACTAAAGGAGTTTGGATTTGAAAACCAAATCATCGGAAAAATATAAGGCATTCACTTCCTGATGATGGAAAAATGAAAAGGGGTGAAGTTATGATTCCTCGGACATGGATGTTCGTTCCTGGATCTGATGAAAAGAAATTAAAGAAAGTGCAGCAATTATGTGCCGATGTATTCATTTATGATTTAGAAGATGCTGTTTCTCCTGAAGGAAAAAAAGATGCAAGAGCGTTAGTGAGGAAATATATCAAAGCGAATCAGGAAAAGGAAAATTTCATCAGAATAAATGGATTTCACACACCATATTTTTACGATGATTTACTTGATCTAATCGATTCCGGCTTGACAGGAATTTTATTACCGAAAGCTGAGACAAAAGAAGAAATTATGTCTTTAGATCATTTATTAGTTGAAAGGGAATCTAAAAGGAATCTAAATAAAGGCCAAATAAAAATTGTACCTTTAATAGAGTCTGCTTTAGGATTATATAATTCTTTTGAAATCGCATCTGCTAGTCAAAGAGTTCAGCAGCTTGCATTCGGTTCCATGGATTATGCATTCGATATAAAAGCAATAATAACGAAGAATGCCCATGAATTGCTCTATGCAAGATCCAAATTGGTTGTTACTTCAAGGGCTGCAGGAGTAGGACCTCCTATTGACACGGTTTATGTTGACATTAAAGATCATAAAGGCTTTCTAGCCGAAACCCAGCTTGTTAAGGAGCTTGGATTTCAAGGGAAATTAATCATTCATCCTGATCAGGTCGATCTTGTAAACCAGGTCTTTGCCCCTAGCCTTGAAGAAATCGAGGAAGCAGAAAGAATTGTAAGTGCGTTCGAACAGGCATTAGTCAAAGGGGAAGGCGTTTTGCAGCTTAATGGGAAAATGGTTGACCTTCCTATTGTAGAACGTGCTAAGCGTACCCTTCAATCAGTTAATTTATATAAATCGTGACGATCAAGTATCGCTCAAGTTCCTACTGGTGCTTGAAGGGAGGAAGTTATTATGAAGAAAATTAGAATTGGTTCGGGTGCGGGATACGCAGGCGATCGAATTGAGCCAGCGATGGAATTAATTCAAAAAGGAAATTTGGATTATATCATCTTTGAATGCTTAGCAGAAAGAACAATTGCTCTTGCTCAGCAGGAGAAAATGAAAAATCCTGATAAGGGGTACAACCATTTACTGAAGTATCGTATGGATAAGGTCTTATCACTGTGTGTCGAGAATAATGTCACATTGATCACCAATATGGGAGCAGCAAACCCCCTCGCCGCTGCTAAGATTGTTAAGCATATAGCAGAGGAAAAAGGCATCAGTAATTTAAAAATTGCAGCTGTAAGTGGAGATGATGTATATCCGAACATCGGAAAGTACATGGAATGCACAATAATAGAAACCGGAGTCCCATTGAAAGAGGTGAAGCCTTCCATAATTTCTGCAAATGCTTATATCGGAATTTCTGGAATTGTGACCGCTTTACGGGAAGGGGCAGATATTGTAATTACGGGCAGGGTATCAGATCCTTCATTAGTAGTTGCCCCACTTAAGCATGAATTTGGTTGGCAGGATACAGACTATGAGCTTCTTGGTAAGGGGACAGCCGCTGGTCATTTACTCGAGTGTGCAGCCCAAGTGACCGGTGGTTATTTCGCAGATCCGGGGTATAAGGATGTTCCTGACTTATGGAATGTCGGTTATCCGATCGCCGAAGTACAGGAGAATGGGGACTTTTTTTTAACCAAGCTTGAGGATTCGGGAGGCATGGTTACGGCTGCTACCGTAAAGGAACAGGTTGTATATGAAATTCACGACCCAACCCGATATCTTACCCCCGATGTTATTGCTGATTTTTCTCAAATAGAAGTGATAGAAAAAGAAACAAATCAAGTGCATATTAAGGGAGTGTCTGGAAAAGAGAAGAGCGGTTACTATAAAACGAGCATCGGCTATTTGGACGGATACATAGTTGAAGCAGAAATTAGTTACGGAGGTTCGGGTTGTTTGGGAAGGTCAAGACTTGCCGAAGAAGTAGTGAGACACCGGTTGATTCAGGCTAAAATTGAGATTCAAGAACTGAGAATCGATCATATTGGTTCTAATTCGCTGTATGGATCTTCTATTTCGGCACCGTTGTATGACAGAGAAAGACTATCGGAGGTACGATTAAGGGTGGCCGCCAGGACTGCTGATGAAGAAGCCGCTATTGTGATCGGCCAAGAGGTGGAAGCACTATATACTAATGGGCCTGCTGGAGGCGGTGGTGTTCGGGTTAGTGTCCAAGAGGTTGTATCAATTGCCTCAATTCTTATTCCTAGCGAAGATATTACAATCGACGTAACGTACGAGGAGGTCGACAAGATTGAAACTCAAGCAAGTCACTCACTCAAGATCAGGGGATAAAGGAAATATTTCAAATGTTTCCGTCATCGTCTATCGTATGGAAGATTATGAAAAAGTAAAAAAACAGGTAACAGCAGAAAAGGTTAAGGATTACTTTCACGAAATAGTGAAGGGAGATGTGGTTAGGTATGAACTGCCAAAAATTGGCGCATTGAATTTTGTCATGCAAAACGCATTAGGCGGAGGTGTCACAAAATCACTTACTTTGGATAGACATGGAAAAAGCATGAGCTCTGCTCTAATGGATATGGAAATCGATATGGAAGTTGATGTAAATGATTCAAATTATTAATATTCTTACGAAACGGGCCAATTATTCAGGGGCTCGTTTTTTGTATTCCGAAATTTTGGGGACGATATAAGTCTATTTAAAAGTTATAGGAGATATACTTTTGAAATCCGATCTTATATATAAACTGTTTGGATTAATCAATCCGATCACTACGTTAAGATTATTTGAGTAAGGTATAACTAGTTAGGAAGCATTCAATAGCTGCTTGGTTAGTATAAGTTTGATGAGCAAAGTGGGCACCTTTCTCTTTCCGTTAAGAATGATAATCATATACTGAAAATTTGCTGACCTTTTTTTCATTTTTTGTTCATAAGTATATCCGTAAGGGATAAAAAATCATAAGTGTTTTCGATACTTTTAAATATGGGGGAGAGCAAATGAACGAGTTTTTGGAGAAAACAGCAAGATTCGAGCATCGTTTTTGGCTGCAAATCTTAGGTGACCATGCCAGGTTCATTCATGAGTCTTTAGCTCCGGTTGAAGTGGAAAACATTGAAATGGCCTCAGAATTCATTCGAGTTTTTGATACTCTCCTTGGTAAAGCCAATTCGGAGGAGATTTCGCAACTTACCGCCATGGCAGAATCTGAGGCGTTAAGACTTCGTGAGTTTAAGCTATGCCTTTTAAAAGAGCATCTGGTAGGTAAAATTAAAATACATCTTTCACCTACATTCCTAAATCATATGGTGAACGAATTAGAAGAATATTTAAGATTATTGAAATACTTCAATTCAAATCAAATGCCGCCGGTTTTTCATGAACTCCATCATCATTTGATTTGGTTGATAGATGCGGCAGGGCATGCAGGTGCAATATCATCCAATATGGATGAAGTTGAAAAAAGATTAAAGGAGAAAAGTGAACAATATAAAAAACATTTTAATGATTTTTATATTAAAGCTGTTGAGATGGCTGGATATTTACGAACCAATTTGTCAACATTCCCAGCATTGGAAAAAATGAATGCGGACGTCACATTGGAGATTAAACTCTTTCAGCACTTTCTGCTTGAATTGGAGGAACTTGAGCTTAGTGCACAGGCTCTTGGAACGCTTTCCCCATTAATGGCAGATCATATGTGGCGTGAAGAATGTTATTATTTAACCAAACTCGCTGAATCGACAAACACAGAAAAGCCAAACTGCGATCCAGCAAAACCGAGGCTCGTGGATTAATATAGTCCATATGGAGCCCTTCTATTAGTCGGGCTCTCAGTTTGTCGACAAAATGGAGGGATTACTGAAAAAAACTTTGTCAACAGCCTGGGTTTTACCCATAGGACATGGTTTAAGACGTTTTGGTTGTTTCCATTACGGGTGCTGTAAATTTATAAGGAAGATAATTCCTATCAATATGATATACTAAAATGACTAAAATTAATTATTATAGAAGTATAGGAGTGCTGAAAGATGTTTGGAAATACTTCCAATTTGACAGATGGCATTTATTTTGGAGAATCGCTGCCACAACAAATCGCTAAACACATTTTAAAAAAAATCATTGAAGGGGAAATAGAAGCTGGAGAGAAAATCATCGAAGAAGACATTTCCAAAGAATTGAATACGAGCCGTGCACCAGTTCGCGAAGCACTTTATCTATTGCAGGTTGACGGGATTGTTGAGAGAATACCGAGGCGGGGAACAATCGTCAAGCCATTTTCACAAAAGGAAATCATTGAATATAATGATGTTACGATTGGGCTGATCCAAATGGGGATTGAATTTTCCCAAGGGAATTGGCACGAAGAAAATAAGCAATCATTAAGAAAGCATTTGGAAAGTGCAACCGATGTGTGTGAAAAAAGTAATGTAATCGAGTATCAAAAAAGGGCTACACAGATATTTCGATATATTTTTTCAATCGCTAAAAACAAAGCTTTATCAAGATTTTTTGAAGAGGCCAGTCATATTCTCATGGTTTTTGCCCAAAGTCAATGGAGTATTGAAACAATGGAAAATTTCCATTTTAGTTTAAAAATGTCCATTGAGGCCATTCTCGAAGACGATGTCATTAAAGCAAAAAGTGAAATTCATGAAGCCTTGAATCGTGGAGTGATGTAGAGTCTTTGACGACTCTAAAGTTAAATTGTCGACAATCGACAAAAATAGTGTTATGATGTAACCGTATTCAATAAAGAATATCATCACGAAGATCAAAGGGAGAAAGGGAGAATACTATGCAAACATTTGATTTTATAGAAAAAGTAGCAATCGTTACCGGCGGCGGCGGGGGTATCGGCCGGGCAGCGTCTATTACACTTTCAGAAAATGGAGCCAAAGTGGTTGTTGTAGACCTTTCCGAAGAGGCTGGCATGCTAACGGTAAATAAAATCAAAGAAAAAGGCGGCGAAGCGAAATTCGTTAAAGCCGATGTTACAAAGGAAGACGATATAAAAAATTATGTTCAAAAAACGATAGATTTCTATGGGAAAATCGATATTTTCCTGAATAATGCAGGGTGGGAAGGCAAAATAATGCCGCTTATCGACTATCCTGCTGAGGTTTTCGATCAATTAATGTCAATAAATGTACGCGGCGTTTTCTTGGGCTTGAAACATGTATTGCCCCATATGATCGAACAAAAAAGCGGGGCGGTCGTGAATACTGCTTCTGGAGCTGGTTTACTGGCAACGCCAAACATGGTGGCATATGGCGCAAGTAAACATGCGGTTCTTGGAATGACGAAAACAGCTGGTGTCGAAGTTGCTCCCCATGGTGTCCGGGTGAATGCCGTTTGCCCAGGTGTGGTCAATACCGCTATGATGCGTTCGATTGAAAGCGGATTTGGTCAAGGTGATTCCGCGGCAGCTGAAAAGGCTAGAAAACAGCTGGAAGCAACAACTCCGGATGGCCGTTATGCCGAACCGCAGGAAATTGCAAATCTAATGATGTACTTAGTATCCGATCTTTCCAGCCACATTACGGGTCAAGAACTTGTAATCGACGGCGGGGCCATTTTAATCTGATAAGCAAAAACTTTATTATTGGGGGACGAATAGATGAGTTTAAAAGGAAAGGTCATAATAATTACAGGAGCAGGCAGCGGAATTGGAAAGGAAACGGCATATAAATTAGCTGAACAGGGAGCTATTGTCGTAGCGGCTGATTACAATGATGTTGCGGCTAAGGAAACTGCGGAGATCATTCAACAAAAGGGAGGCACGGCATCTTTTGTGAAAGTGGATGTAGCTAAAGCGGAAGAAGTAGAAGCGATGGTCGAAGCTGCAATCGCCAATCATGGCACCATCAATGGCATTTTCAACAACGCTGGAATTGGACTAGTAAAACCATTTTTGGAGATGGATCCAGAGTCATACCACAGAGTCGTGGATGTTGACCAACACGGCGTTTATTATGGCATGTATTATGCAGCAAGGAAAATGGTGGAGCTTGGTGTAACAGGCGCCACGATCGTTAATACAGCCTCAATATATGGGACGATGGTTTCTATTGGCAGCTTTAATTACCATGCTGCAAAAGCTGCAGTCATCGCCATGACAAAATCTGGAGCAATTGAACTTGCGCAATATGGGATTCGTGTTGTCGGTGTGGCACCAGGTTTTATCGAAACACCGATCATTGGTGACGATCAAGAGTTCCTGGACAGCTTGGCACAACTCCATATGAGGAAAAAATTGATTCAGCCAGAAAAAGTTGCAGAAGTAGTAACCTTCTTGTTCTCTGAAAAAGCGGATGCCATTAATGGACAAGTCATTCCGGTTGATGATGGATTCCTAAGCTTTAAGGGGTAATCAGTATAATCAAATAGATTTTCGATAACTTAAAAAAGGGAGTTTTGACATATGAGCAATCGATTCGATGGCAAAGTTGTAATCATTACTGGGGCAGGATCAGGCTTAGGACAAGCGGCCGCATTGGAAATGGCTAAAGAAGGGGCTAAACTTTCATTAATTGATTTAAACGATGCATCTTTGGAAGTGACAAAAAAATTAATCTTAGAAATTGCACCAAAATCCGACGTGCTTCTGATTACTGCAGATGTATCGGATGAAGAAGCAGTAAAGAACTATGTAGACCAAACAGTCAGCAAATATGGTAGAGTCGATGGATTCTATAATAATGCGGGTATCGAAGGTAAACAGGCCCCAATGGCTGAGTACGATAGCAAAGTTTTCAACAAAGTAACGGACATCAATATCAATGGTGTATTCTATGGTATGAAATACATTCTGCCAATCATGAAAGAACAAGGATCAGGGGCAGTGGTGAACGTGGCCTCCGTAGGTGGAATTCGTGCTGTGCTTAACCAAAGTGCGTACGTTGCAAGTAAACATGCTGTAGCAGGCTTAACAAAAACAGCTGCCATAGAATATGGTCAATATGGACTCAGCATAAATGCCATTGCACCAGGAGTAATCTTAACGGCGATGGTAGAAGGTTCATTCAGGCAAATAGGCGGAGAGAATTGGGAGGAAGCAATGGCGGATTTCGTCAGTGTTAATCCTAAGAAACGCTTCGGTAAACCTGAAGAAGTCGGCCGTTTAGTCGCGTTCCTATTATCAGGGGAATCAGAGTTCATCAACGGGGTAGTCATTCCGATTGATGGCGGACAATCTTCACAATACTAATTAAGCAAAGGGAGTGACTGTATTAGGTCACTCCCTTTTTAATGGTATCCTTAATAGTTAGTGACCAAACGGATTCAAATTTGGAAAAAACGAAGACTTTCTGGGTTTTCGATTTATTGCACATTCAAAAATCTGTTCATATGAAACAAAATACGACCCTTTAGAATAGATTCAATAAGCTCCTAACAGATGAACACATAAAAAAAAACGCCATATAAGGCGCTTAACATATATTAAAGAAACCAATCTTTACTTTTCTTTATCGTGAAGCTTATCTTCATATTCTGTTTCCAACATACCATACAGACCATTCATTTCTTGTTCATCAGGATCTGCCCCAAACTCTTTTCTATATTTTTTCTTTTTATCATCATGGATTTCTTCTTTTTCATTCTCCTTGTCCATACATATCACCTCCAACCAATAGGGTGTCTCATTATCCGAATAAATATACGTGAGTGAGCTTAGGTGCATTAGGGTTTGACACTAAGGTCAGAAATTGAAGATTGATTACTAATTTCATTAAGCTCAGTTTATTGAACTATTAATTGGTATTCTAAATAGTTATTACTCTTACTATTTGTTAAGATATAAATATATAACTTAGAGATAACGGAGAGAGAATTTGAAGAAGAAACGTAAGAAATCAAAGAATTTTTTTGTGATTTTTATCCTGATTTTCGTATTTTTGCTCATAAAGGAAATCATGCAAACCCCCTATTCCGAAAATGTTTCCACATCAGTAAATACGCTTGATTCTTTTGCGAACGTGAAAAGGTATAGTTCACTTCTAAGTGAGGAGTTGGCTAAGTACGGACTTGAGGAGCATACTTCGACATTGATTGCTTTGATGCAGCAGGAAAGCCGAGGACGGGGCGGTGACCCAATGCAGGCATCTGAGTCAGCGGGGCTTGATCCAAATACAATCACAGATCCAACGGAGAGCATTAAGTATGGGGTAAAACATTTTAAGAGAATCAATGAATATGGCAATGAAAAGGGCGTGGATTTTGCCACGATCATTCAAGCATATAACATGGGAATTGGTTATATTGATTTCGTTGCGAATGAAGGGGGCAAGCATAATGAAGAGCTTGCGAAGAGGTTCTCCATGCTTCAGGTAGAAAAAAACCCCACGCTCTATGATTGCGGCGGAGACAAAGAGAATTTCCGATATCCATATTGCTACGGTGACTACTCATACAGTGCGAAGGTATCCAAGAACATTGAGGATCTTTCCGACAGTCTATCGGCTCAAGCAGATGGTGAGTGAGGGAGAACAAAAAGCCTACTTCAGTAAGTAGGCTTTTTGTTTATGGTAATGGTTTTCGTGTGGTGAAATTCAAAGAATCGAAACCAATGTCATCTCTTGTTCAACCATGGAAGAAGGTCTTTATGTTTATAGAGTTTCCCGGATTCTGAAATGGTTTGTGTTAGAAGACTATCAATGGAATTAAGTAAAGAGTTTAGGGTTTGTTTAACAGAACCGTTCTCAAATTGGTCTAATGGCACAGGTAACTCATCTTCGTCCAAAATAAAGTAATCCCCATTAGGAAGAACCAAAATATCAATGATCAAATCTTCAAAGGATACCAATCTATCCGTCATATATGTATTTTTTACAATATTGAAATAGGAACCTAGATAATTCCCTTCATTATCCCTCCAAATGTAGAGATTATAAGGGCGATCCTTCCAATAATAAGCAATCGTATAACTGCCTATCGGAATGGTTAATTTTATAGTACCTGCTTTCATCGTGAACGAATCCATGATTTCATGAAAAAGCACGACATGTTGATTTTGTGCTTTTAACAGCATACAGATGTGATCAACAACTATGGAGTCGTAGCGGATTTTTCTTTCTATTATTTCATCGCCACGTTGAAGTGCCAGTGTAAATATATTGTCCATCGTTTCTATTTCTCCCTTAAAAACTATGCCATTATACTTAAGAAGATTTTACTTTTCTAATAGGGGTATCGCCAGAAAAATGCGGATTTTAAATTTTAGGAAATTCAAATATCAAAACCTACTTTCACACCTGCAATACCGAGAAACTAGGCTTTAGTCGCTTCAAAATCGTACACTTTTCTGGAATAAACACAACTTGCTAGATAGTAGTTTCTTGGATCCTATCCTATATACGCCTGCTTTAAAGTTTTAATGTCAATTTTCTTCATTTGGAGCAGCGCTTTCATAACTCTTTCCGATATTTCAGGATTGGAGTCGTTGACCATCTCGGATAGATTCGCAGGGACAATTTGCCATGACACACCAAATCGATCTTTCAGCCAACCGCACACTTGTGCCTTTTTGTCTCCGCCTTCGGAAAGTTTTTCCCAATAATAATCCACCTCTTCTTGATCATCGCAATTGATGATAAATGATATTGCCTCGGTGAATTTGTATTGCGGACCGCCATTTAATGCTACGAATGTTTGTCCTTCAAGTTCAAATTCCACGGTCATCACTGATCCCTCTAGCATCCCGTGGATTTGATTTCCTTCATTTCCATAGCGGGTGATTCTTCCAATCTTAGAATTTTCGAAGATGGAAGTGTAGAACTTCGCCGCCTCTTCAGCTTGTCTATCAAACCACAAGTTGGTTGTGATTTTTTGAATTTTATTTTTCATGATTTTTTCTCCTTTATTGTCTTCATGTTTAGCCGGTTTTCGATACATATTATCAGGGAAATGCGAATTTATTCGATAAGATTAAATATCTTGAAGGTACCCCATTACTATACACCATTTATCATGACCCAAAAAAATCATGTTAGGGTTAGGGTGAAGTCAACAGCCGTTTTGTGTATTCATTTTTCCCTATCATTTAACTATTTCCCTATGCTAGTTACAATATCTTTGCCTCCTGGTGATGGAAATACAAAAGGATATAGAAACTTTTCACCATTGAAAAGTCCTATATCCAAATTTCATTTCTCAGCCCTCGAAGTTGAATTGCCATTTGATTCCGAATTTATCGGTTAACTGACCGTAAATTCTACTCCAGAATGTTTCTTGGAGCTCTAGACCAATCGTGCCGCCTTCACTTAGTTTGTTAAAGATCGATTTAATTTCATCCAAATCATTACCGACATATGCCAGGCTGATATTGTTTCCTTCAACAAAAGGCATACCAGGAAAAGTATCTGAAAACATGATATTGCTTCCATTAATATTTAGCCTTGTATGCATGACTAAATCTTTCGCTTCTTCTGGAAGAGTAAATTCCGGATTAGGCGGTGTTTCCCCAAAGGTCATGATATTTGGTTGTTCCGTTCCAAAAACCTCTGCGTAAAACTCTACAGCTTCTCGACAATTTCCATTAAAATTAAGATATGCATCAACTGACATTTATCTCACTCCTATTTTTTTATTTCTTTTTCGTTGCTACAAGTTTAATGACATTATGTTTCATTATTACCTGACGAAAAATTCCGGTGGTTCAATACCGAGCGTTCTAAGATAGATATAACCCTGTCCCCTATGATGGATCTCGTTTTCCAAGGCATATTGAAGTCTATCAAAGTGGCTTTGTGAGGGACCGAAAAAGGGATCCTTTTCCACCACTCCAAGTGTTTCCTCGGTCATTTCCTCCCACAGTTTCCTAGTATCATCCCTTATTGCTTCGCATGCTGATAACAGTGCCTCTTTTGTAGTAATTTCAGCAAACGAATCTGGATACTCCCATTTACCAAGTGCAATTCCACGAATATATCCAGTCTCAATGTTCATGATTTCTTTAACCATCTCTGCGAAAGGGCGAAGCTTCCCGGCCGGTGTATAGTGAAATAATTCCTCTTCAGGAAAGGCTTCCACCACCCGCAACGTCAATCTCCTGTTGCCTTCCAATATATTTAACAAACCCTCTTTTGATAGAACCACCATTTCACTCTCCTTTAGAAATGCTCTGTATAGAAGTTCTGGGAAAAATCGAAAAGTCCTGCAAAATTCTGTATATAAAGATTGCATAGCCTTTCTTAACTATCGGGGGAGACTTATAATTAACACTTAGATAATTAATAAAGGGGAAATGACATATGTTCGGTTCCTTAAATAGAACAAAATTAATAAAAAATGATTTAAAAGGCATTGCGAAATTAATGTATCAGGATGTGTCAGAAGATACTTGGGATCAAGAGAACCTAACAAAGAGAAATTTAGATTTCACCATTGAAAGCATTCGCTATATAGATGCTTATACGGAAAGATTAAGTACTACTCAAATGGGTAGTGAACTTTTAAAGTTTCATTTTGATAATTTTGTGAAAAGGATAGGTGCCTATATCGGTGAAGTTATAAGAAGGCATATAAATCAAGATTATAAATGGTATGAATATGATTCTGTACATTATTTTTCTTCTACACTTGATGGGGTGCATAGGGGCATTAAATCAGAGACGGTTCTTTATTCCAAAAAGAGAGATAGAGTTATAGTACCATTAACTGTGGTAGCGCAATTTCTGGACGGGAATTCGACACATACAGATTTCTTGGAATATGTAGAAGAAATAATAAAGCAAAATTCGTAAGAGATATCTGCTTTTTTTAAGCAATAGTCCAGATTCAAAAAATGTTGATTTATTTGACTACCCAAAATACGGGAAATTGAATTTTGGTAAATATTGATTAAATCTTGCATTTATAATACGATTTAATCAGTTATATATTTCCAACCTACATCATGCTTATACGTAAATGATATCTTTAATAACGGAACCAGCAGAAAGGGAGAGAAGCAAATGATTAATAAAGTCGGTCAAATTATGTTATATGTAAATAACCAAGACGAGTCATTGAAATTTTGGACGGAAAAATTCGGTTTTAGCGTAATTTCTGAAGAAGATAACGGCCAAGGACTAAGATGGATTGAAATAGCCCCAACAAAGGAAGCACAAACGAGCATCATCCTGCATAATAAGGAATTCATTGCTAAAATGCAGCCTGAATTAAATCTTAATACACCTTCGTTAATGTTTTACTCGGATAATCTTGATGAATTATATAAAGACTTTTCGGAGAAGAATATCAAAGTGGGAGAACTTGTAAATATGCCATCTGGAAGAGTCTTCAATTTTGCTGATAATGAAGATAATTACTTTGCGGTCATGGAAAAGAAGTAACTCTTTTGGCTAAAGATTAAAAAAACATCAAAACGACTAGAAAAACTATTTTTAGTCGTTTTGATGTTTTTTGATTAAACTACGGCACTTATGAAACTATTTAGTCAGCAGGCCTTGGCCCAGCAGGAATTCCAGAGTTTTCTACCGTCTTGATCGGCCGAATGGTTATGTCTCCATTCACGTAAATTTGACAAGATAAACGCAAATGATCTTCCATTCCTTTTTCTTCAAAGCTCTTTTTTTCTTTATGTGTGTCCTCCAAAAAATCACCTGCCAATATTTCAACTCTGCAAGTTGTGCATTTAGCCTTCCCTCCGCATCGGTGGAGAATATTTATTCCGTTGTCTTCCAATGCCAATACTAACTTTTTTCCCATTTCAACTTCAAACGTTCCTTGATCAAATACTGATACATAAGGCATCTAATACCACCTCTTATTATAGGATATCTTTCAACAGGTCATTAACATATCTATTCTCTTACCTTGTCCATATGACATAAAAAAATGTGAAGTCATAGTAAAGATGAATAATTAATTATCGAGAAGACAAACTTTAAGTACATTCAAAATAATAAATTTAACAAGGCATAAATAGAGCTAGGGAAAATAAGAATGGTCTTTTAGAGGCCCATTGAGATTTATTGAAAAAAAGAAAGTGAAATAATAAAAGGAGGGAGGTGCATGCCTGTGAATAATGGCAATTGTGATTTTTCACCAATGAAACAAATGTTAAAAGAGGATTTACGTCAAGTAATATCGGCATTACAGGATAACCTAGACGCAATGGGTGACGAAAGTTATTGTCTTCTTGGAAATTTCGAGAAAATAAAGGATAAATTCATATACATCGATATGAAAGCAGCAACGTTTTATTTGAACTGTTATTTGTCACCGTTTACGGACAAATATCCCGAATTATCAATTTGCGTACAAAATTTGTCGAGTTTGAGACATGGCGGGTTGATTGTGATTCAACGGGGAGATCCTCTTGATTCATTGATTCAACCCGGTATTTCAATAGGAGCGGAGTTAACCCATTCTTTATTGGAATCAATTTTTTTTCCTGGAAATCCGCTACATGATGGTGCCGTTTTGGTTAGTCAAAATCAGATTGTTTCCGCAGCAAATGTCCTCCCGCTTTCAGACAGATCAACAGGGGGAAAAAAACTTGGAACACGCCACCGCTCAGCATTAGGTTTATCTGAACGAAGTGATGCCCTTGTATTGGTAGTATCAGAGGAAACAGGAAGAGTTTCATTTGCGTTAAATGGGAATCTGTACCCAATTAATGCACATGGGCCGATATAGAATTTTTGAGAATTAAGTCCCAGGGTGATTATAATGTTCTAGGTAATTCACTCCTGTAATATTCATTTGTGTAAAAACGTAAACGCTAGCCTCCATTGTTAGCACTTTCGTAATTCAAATGCATATTTTTCTCAGTATTACAGGTAACCCGGTGAATTTTTACCGGGTTTTTGGTTGCTTTTTATATAAAAAAAGGCATATGATAACTAAGGAGATTAAATCAGAAAAGATATAAAACGAAAGAGGATTTTTAAATGATAACTATTAAAAGTGAACGAGAAATACATTTGATGCATGAAGCTGGCAAACTTCTTGCTGCGACGCATAGAGAAATCGCTAAAATGATAAAACCGGGCATCACGACTTGGGAAATCGAAGAGTTTGTCGATAAATACTTGGCAGAGCACGGTGCTACACCTGAACAAAAGGGTTATAACGGCTACAAATATGCAACGTGCGCATCGGTGAATGATGTAATTTGCCACGGCTTCCCGCAAAAGAAAGCCCTGAAAGAGGGAGACATCGTAACGATTGATATGGTGGTGAACCTAAACGGCGGTTTGGCGGATTCAGCTTGGACATATGCAGTCGGTGAAGTTTCAGATGAAGCTCAGCGTTTAATGGATGTAACTAAGAATGCTCTATATAGAGGCATCGAAGTTGCACGTGCAGGCAATCGTCTTGGGGACATTGGTCATGCAATCCAGTCATATGCAGAAGGTGAAAAGTTTTCAGTTGTCCGCGATTTTACAGGACATGGAATCGGAAAAACCATGCACGAAGACCCGACCGTTTTACATTATGGTAAACCAGGTAAAGGTGCCCGTCTTAAAGAAGGTATGGTCATCACGATTGAGCCTATGTTGAATGCAGGAACATGGCATATGAAAATGGACCAAGACGGATGGACGGCGAGAACGGCAGATGGAAAGATTTCTGCCCAATATGAACATACTCTCGTTATTACAAAAGAAAATCCAATCATTTTAACGGAACAATAAACAAAAAGAAGAAATGGCCTAATCGCGGACCGTTTCTTCTTTTTTTGTTTTAAACTATTTTACAATAAACCTCGACAGAATATTCTGAACCCCCTCATCCCCCAATAGATTAAATACGAAAAATCAGTACTAAGTACTTAGGTAATAAAAACTTTACTATTATGTGGCAGCACAGGATAATAAGGGATAAGGAAGAAATATTTAATTGATGAGTTTTATAAAAAGGATATAAAGGGGGGGTTGACAGTGAAGAAAGGGGAAAAACTGTCTACAACGGTTGAATCGGTTGGGTTGAGCCAGCGGGAATTTTTAACGATTTTCTTACTGCATTCTTTGAAATTAAAAGCGAATTATCCAAGGGCGATCCATCAGGACCTAAAAAATACGTTTACTGGAAAAGTACATAGCTATGACTATTTATGTAAAATATCCAATATGCTTGTCGAATCCAACCATTTATCATTATATACGAATAAAGGAAGAAATTATTATCAGATAACTGAAAAAGGAAAAGAGCTTTACATATGGTACCAAGAGAATTTCCTGGAACGGTTTTCCGAAGTGAAGAAGGTCATTGATCGGTTCATGTTCGATTTAAGGGGATCTGGTGAAAACCCCCCGGTTTTTAATGAACTTCCTGAAGAATACAGGTCGTATTTCTCAAAAATAATATCTGTGAAGGACCTTGTCCGTTATGTTACTTTAAAAACCGCTTTCACTAAGAAGCCTATTTACATGGGTGAAATTGGCGACCTGCTTAAAAATCAGTTCGGTTGGATCGCGTCTAACGGCTATTTATACGATTTATCTCATGAAATGGAAGAGAACGGGCTTCTTGTCGGCAGATGGGAAAGTGAAAAGCGAACAAAACGATATTTACGAATCACCGATGAAGGACAGCATCATTATAAACAGATTGCGGATTCGGCCGCTTTTCAAGTACAGGAAATTCAAAAATACATGGCAAGTGTCGTTATGTTCTTAAAAGAAAAAACTTAAATAAATTATTAGAAATGGAGCCCCTTAAGTTTGTAAGGAGATTCGAGTTACATGCTTAAATTGAATCGTTAAAGGGTAAATGTTACTTAAAACACTTCTTAACAAGGGGGAATGCGTGATGGTGGAAAGACACGATGAAATGGGAAGCATATTCAGTTTCATTAAAGGCCAGGTAGATAAGCTGCCCATTTCACAATCGAAAAAGAACAAAATGCTCGACCAGCTATTGAAGCTCAAAACGATGACGGTTGATGCAAGGGAACCGCGAATTGCTCTTGTCGGAAGGCGCGGGTCTGGAAAATCATCACTGATCAACGCGATGTTTGGTCAGGAAAAGCAATATGTCAGTTCCGTTAAATCTGGAACGGGTAAGGGAAAATGGCTTTGGTACCCAAGTGATGCTGAGCCCAAAATTCGTTTGCTTGACTCCCGCGGGTTGGGTGAGAGTGAAACTCCCACGGAAGAATTTGAAGAAGAAACACCAATGGATGAATTGATAAAAGCGGTAACCGAAGAACAGCCTGATGTGTTTCTTTTCTTGATTAAAGCTAAAGAAACGGATTCACGGGTTGAAGAGGATTTGAAAGAGTTGAACAAGCTGCGCAAGATCGTTAAAGAGAATCACCATTATGATGTACCCGTCATCTGTGTGGTCACCCAGGTGGATGAGTTAGATCCTCCACATTATAAACAAGCACCTTTTGATGCCAATCCAAAGAAAAAACAAAATATTGATGAAGCGATTGCTTTGATGGCTAAGCGATTTAACGAAAGTGAAATCCCACTATTGAACATCATTCCGATTTGTTCGTATATTGATTTCGATGAAAGCGGAAATATTGAATATGATATGCGTTGGAACATCGATTTGCTTTCTGATTACTTGATCGAGGCATTACCCAGTGAAGCGAAGCTGAAGACGGCCAAAGCCATGCAAAGCCAAATCGTTAAGAAGAAATTCGCGAGGACGATCGTGGGAACATTTACCGCAATTGCCGGTTTAATCGGTGCAGAGCCAATACCTTTTGCCGATTTTCCCATTTTGACCGGCATTCAAGGGTTGATGATTGTAGTGATTGGTTTTATCGCGGATAAGGACATCAATACAAAAACGGCAGGTGAATTCATAACAGCATTAGGCATCAATGTTGGAATCGGTCTCCTTGTCAGGGAGGGTGTCAGGGCTGCAGTTCGTTTCATACCAGGGGCTGGTCTAGCCGTTTCCGGTGCGGTAGCGGGTGCTGTCACGTATGGAATCGGGCAAGCCGCGATAGCTTACTTTATCGAAAACAAAGATATTGATCAGGCGAAGAAAGCTTATAAGAATGCTAACAAAGAATATAAAAATGAAGACCTTGACTCTTAAATGGCAGATTCAAACCATAAACTACACTAAGGTGATAAGATAAAGTGGTGTTCGCAGTTGCTGTTTCTGCTGCTGGATGGTTCAGGAATTTGTTTATTATAGGAGGAATGATCTTCATGTCGTTTTTTCAGTCACAGGAGCAAAAAGAATATATACAAAAATTAGAGGAAGCGATTCAGTCCTTTTCCGCCCGATCTGAAGTTCTTGATGATACAAAGGGTTTTCCTTTTGAAAACATTCAGGAGTTAAAGGAATTCGGATATCCAAAATTGACCTTAGCCAAAGAAGATGGGGGAAATGGCGGTTCCTTATATGATTTTCTCCTATGCCAAGAAAAAATAGCTCAGTATTGTGGTCCAACAGCTTTAGGAATAGGCTGGCATGTCGGAACGGTCCTATCTTTAACCGAGAAAAGACCCTGGGAAAAAGGGGCCATGAATGAATTGTTTTCTGAAGTGTCGAAAGGCGCCCTCATCAACACGGCAGCATCTGAGGCTGGAACAGGAAGCCCGACGCGTGGCGGCCGTCCGGAAACGATCGCTATCAAAAAGGGTGAACAATGGAATTTGAATGGAAGAAAGACTTTTACTACACTCTCACCCGTCCTTGATATTTTTCTTGTAACGGCATGGGTACCCGAGGATGAGTGTTTAGGCACATTTTTAGTCCATCGTGATGTAATCGGTGTAAGTATAGAAGAAACTTGGGATATGATTTCCATGCAGGGAACAGGAAGTCATGATTTGGTGTTAAATGACGTCAGCCTGCCTAAAAAGCATTTAGTCATGAAAAGCAATCCTGGTGGAAACAGGAAACCCGAAGCGTGGCTCTTACATATACCGGCTTGCTACTTGGGAATTGCAGTGGCTGCCAGAAATTATGCAGTTGAATTTGCGAAAACCTATTCTCCCAATAGCTTACCAGGACCAATCAGGGATCTTCCGAATGTTCAACGGACAATTGGGGAGATGGAACTGGAATTGAGCGAGGCACACCATTTTCTCTACTCTGTCGCAGAAAAATGGGAGCAGCACCCTGAAGATCATGATGAACTATCGAAACAATTGGGTGCTGTTAAGTTATCGGTCGTCAATAAATCGATTTCGATTGTCGATAAAGCGATGAGAGTCGTCGGAGCCAAAAGTTTACAACGGACAAATCCCCTGCAACGATATTATAGGGATGTACGCGCAGGACTTCATAATCCTCCGATGGATGATGCGACAATCACCATGCTAGCAAAATCAGCTCTTTATTAAGTGCGTATTCGGAAATTATTTGATGGCACTGAAATGACCTCGTCGTTTCAGTGCTTTTTCCTGTTCATTCTCTCCCCCCTATTCATCCGTTTTCATTGTTGGTACCTCTATGCTTTTGCTGCCTCATTTTAATTCCAACAATATAATTTTACTAGCTAATCATTCTCTATCTTGTTATGATTTATATACCTGTCTAAATCTTCGAAAAATATCGAAAGTTCGGTGTAAAAATGAATCTTATGACAAAAGATTTACTGATTAACTTTTTAATTATCCTTTTTCCGATCTTTTTATTGCAAATGAGCTATCTAGTAAAGTACGTATACCGTTTAGATGCATTAAAAGGATCGTTCTTATCCATTTTCCCTATTCTCTCACTTGTTCTATGCATGCTATTCCCCGTTGTCACAGAAAAGGATTTTGTTTGGGATCTTCGATGGATTCCATTTCTATTAGGCGGTTTATATGGAGGGTACCGGTTAGGAATCATATTAATTGCCATCACTCTACTTATTCGCTATTTAACAGGGGGGGAAAATGGATTTTATATATCATGCATCACTTTTCCGCTAATTGGTGTTTCCCTGTTTTTTATATCGAAATACTATCTAAAAATGTCAGTCAGTAAAAAAATCTTCATCGGTATTTCATTAATCTTTATTGTTCACAGTCTCACACAGTTTATTTCAACAGAAGTATTTGAACTTACTATAGGCATAAGTATATGGAAACAATACTTCACGATCCAAGTCATAGGAATTGTTGTTGTAATATTACTATGGGAGGTCATTCTCACTAATTTTCAGGTTCTCGAAAAATTAGTGAAAGCGGAAAAATTGCAAATCGTTAGTCATCTGGCTGCAAGCATCTCTCATGAAGTCAGAAATCCCCTTACAGTTACTAGGGGATATATTCAAATGTTAAGCGAAGACGTTTCTCCCAATACAAAGGTTAAGTATGCAAATATTGCGTTGAAGGAATTAGATCGGGCTACGGATGTCATAAATGATTATTTGACGTTTGCTGCCATAAGCCCTGAAAATAAAGAGCGATTAAGGGTATCCGAGGAAATTCAGCATGTCGTGAACAGTATAAATCCCTTGGCAAACGATAATGGAATCGAATTGAAATTATCCCTATTCGAAGATGAAGCTTATTATATCATGGGGGAAAGGAAGAAATTCCAACAGTGCTTGTTCAATATCTTAAAGAATGGCATAGAATCGATGCAAGATGATGGCGAAATATACATACATTTAATTCATGATGCCCCCACCATCCAAATTAAGATTCAAGATCAAGGAAGTGGAATGACACAGGAACAAATATACCGTTTAGGTGAACCATACTTTACGACAAAAAATAAAGGAACGGGATTAGGCATGATGGTTTCATATAGCGTTATAAAAAGTATGGATGGAACGATACATGTGTCAAGTGTACAAGGGAAAGGTACATGCTTCTCTATTAACCTGCCCATTCATAGAAACGAGCCAATTTGAATTTAGTGTAAATTGACGGTTTTATTCTCATACATTACAATTTAAGTTAACTACCAATTATTATGAAATGATTTAATGATGAATTCGATACCTAAGGGAGATGATTAAATGAAATCGCTTACAGATGGACAAATCATTTGGGAACCTACAAACGAACAAATCGAGCAAACGGTATTGACTCAATATATGAAATGGTTAAACGAAAAGAAAGGTTTATCATTTCAAGATTATCATGAATTATGGAAATGGTCGGTTGATGAACTGGAGGATTTTTGGGCTTCGGTTTGGGATTATTGTGATGTAAAAGCTGACAGGAAATATGACAGGGTTTTAGCGGAGCATTCAATGCCAGGGGCGAAATGGTTCGAAGGGGCAAGGCTTAATTATGCTGAAAATGCATTATTGAATGATCAAGAAGAGAAAACGGCTATCTTTTTTCGTTCCGAACATATCAGGCAGCAAGAGGTAAGCTGGAAAGAGCTGAAAGAAAAAGTAGCTTCTGTTGCCCATTCGTTAAGGGGACTTGGTGTGAAATCCGGTGATCGTGTTGTAGCTTATATGCCAAATATCCCTGAAGCGGTCATAGCTTTCTTGGCGACAGTAAGTATAGGTGCCATCTGGTCCAGCTGTTCACCTGACTTTGGGGCAAGAAGCGTCATTGATCGTTTCAAACAGATTGAACCGGTTGTATTACTTGCGGTTGATGGGTACCAGTACAATGGAAAAGCATATGATAAAACATCCGTTGTTGCACAGCTTAAACAGGAATTGGTTACTGTCAAGCATACTGTAATGGTTCCTTACATAGAAAAGAAGATTTTGGAAGAGAATCTGGCAGATACGATTCCATGGGATGATCTAGTAAAAGAAAAAGCCGAATTAACTTTTGAAAGTGTTCCGTTTGATCATCCGCTTTGGATTCTCTATTCATCAGGTACAACCGGAATGCCAAAACCGATTGTACAAGGCCATGGCGGAATATTATTGGAGCATTTTAAATCAACAAGAATGCATCAAGGCATGACTTCCGAGGATACGGTATTCTGGTTTACGACGACAGGGTGGATGATGTGGAATCTTCTAATGGGTGGTTTGCTTAATGAAGGGACGATCGTTCTTTATGACGGCAGTCCTTCTTTCCCGGATATGGATGCCCTTTGGCAATTGGCTGAAGATACAGGCATGACTTTCTTTGGAACAAGTGCACCATTCCTTACGAATTCCATGAAGTTAGGAATCAAGCCAATGGGAAAATATGATTTATCGAAATTGAAGGCCCTTTTTTCCACTGGAGCACCTTTGTCGGGTGACGGGTACAAATGGGTGTATGAGAATGTCAAGAAGGATATCTGGCTTAGTTCATCCAGTGGCGGAACCGATGTTTGTGCCGGATTTGTAGGTGGCGTTCCTACATTACCTGTAAGAATCGGGGAGATACAAGGAAGGGCATTAGGTGTTCGTGCAGAGGCCTTTGATGAACAAGGCCGAACATTGATTAATGAAGTCGGTGAATTGGTCATTACCAAACCCATGCCGTCCATGCCGCTTTATTTCTGGAATGATCAAGACGGGACAAGATACTACGAGAGTTATTTCGATACGTATCCCGGCATTTGGAAACATGGTGATTGGATAAAAATCGACGACAAGGGCAGTTGTATCATTTATGGTCGTTCCGACTCGACCATCAACCGTTCTGGTGTACGGATGGGAACCAGCGATATCTACCGGGTCGTCGAAGCGATCGACGAGGTTATGGAAAGCCTTGTCATTGATAGGGAAGTGCTTGGCCGCGGTTCTTCCTTGCTCCTGTTCGTTGTCCTTAAGCCCGGTAATAGCCTGGATGCAGCATTGACAGCAAAAATCAAGGAACAAATCAGAGGACATGTGTCCCCTCGCTTTATTCCTGACCAAATCCATGTCGTTGAACAAATACCTAAAACTTTGAACGGAAAGAAAATGGAAGTCCCGATACGTAAAGTGTTGTTAGGTTTCGAGTTTGATAAAGTCGTGAATCCAGACTCCATGGGAAATCCTGATTCGCTTCAGTTCTTTAAAGAATTAGCCATTGAGTTGAATGAGAAAAAAATATTCTAGCAAACAGGCGGAGCAAAAAAAGCTCCGTCTTTTTTTCTTCTTAAAAGAATTCTGCCGGTAAAACCAAGATTGCACGTTCAAACATTTTTTAATAAATAACCCTGATTTCTACGATAAGGAAAGGAACGGGAAAATATAAAGAGGGATCACTTCCTCATTTATCTTCAATATGTGCATAACAAGATGAATTACTTCATCCAGCACCTATGGTGTTACTACTCTGGAAATCGCTGGTGCGGCAGGTTTAAGTGAAAAGACACTGTTTCGTCGCTTCGGAAGTAAGCAAAATCTTTTAGAAACGGCATTTGACCGATATCACTATGCCGAAGAAATGACAAAACTTTTTAATGAAAGGCAAAACGTTTGGGATTTACATTCAGACTTACAACTGATAAGTCGAACATATCATGAAATCATGAATCGTAACCGGAAAATGATTATGATAAGTATCAAGGAAGAAGGCAATTTACCTGGATTTCGAGAAAGAACACAAAAGCATCCTCGGAAGTTACTGGAAATTTTGACAAACTATTTTAACACGATGTATGAAAAAGGAAAACTTATTCACACAGATTCAGAGCTGCAAGCGTGGTCGTTCATGATGATGAATTTTGGTGCCTTTATGAACAACCTGGATGCCGATGAGAACTATCCGACCGTGTCCCTTGAGGCATTTATAATGGAAAGTGTGCAAACATTCACTAGGGCATTAACTCCCTAGTTTTTCCTGAAATATCATGACAGTTAGTACTGACACCCAATAATGAAAAAGAAAGTGCAGATTTATTATGCATTGAGAAAAATAAATTTAAATGACAGGAGATTATGTATATGAATTCAAGTAAATCAATAGTATGGATTAATGTATTTACAGCTAAACCTGGCAAACTAGATGAATTAGTTGCGATACAGTCTGAAGAACTTCTCAATTTTAAGAGGGGATCTCAAGGTGTTCCTGGTTGGATTAATAGTCGTTGGCATCGTTCTGTTGATAAAAATAAGGCTATTATGATAACTACCTTTGAAAGTGTTGATCATCATAAAAATTGGTTAGAAAAAAGTGAATTTACTGAACACCTTAACAAGATAAAACATCTCATTGAAGATGCAGAAGGTGGGTACTACACATTAGTGGAAGTCATTGAAAACATGTAGATCAATTAAAATTATAACTTCTTTATTTTAAACAAACCTTAACGAGGAGGAAAAACCATTGGGGAAATTAAACATTGGAATTATCTTAGGAAGCACACGTCAAGGACGCGTAAGTCCACAAGTAGGAAATTGGGTAAAAGAAATAGCTGATAAACGCGGAGATGCAAATTATGAAATCATAGATATTGCAGACTTTAAATTGCCTTTTTTGGGTGAAGGCACTGGTAAGAACTGGGGTTAACTGCTTGGGCAGAAAAACTTTCCAGCTTAGATGGATTTGTTTTTATCGTACAGGAATACAATCACAGTATTACAGGAGCATTAAAAAATGCGCTTGATTCCGCACGCGATGAATGGAACAACAAGGCGGCGGGCATTGTGAGCTATGGTTCAACAGGCGGAGCTCGTGCAGCTGAACATTTGCGTGGCATCTTAGGTGAATTACTTGTTGCGGACGTTCGAGTAAATCCAACATTTTCACTATTTACAGACTTTGAAAACTACAAGACATTTAAACCAGCTGATTTACACCTTGGTAATGTCCACGCTATGTTAGATCAAACGATCGCATGGAGCAGTGCATTAAAAAAATTACGTTAAGCTGGATTGATACTGTCCAGAACCTCAACTCCCCTTGTTTTTTAACCACAAAAATGTCAAATAATATCCGCGAAATGCAGGTTCTATCCCATAATGAGATAGTATATTTTTTGAAAAACGAGACAAAACGAGACAACAATCTCATTTTGTCTCGTTTTGTTTCGATTGAAAATAGAAAAAGTCCTAATTTGCCAACCTTCCATTTTGGCACAATATTTGCAATATAAATCATTGACTCATTATTAATGATTGGGGGATGAAATATGGAAACGGTTCAACCTAATGAAATTAAGTTATCACAGGAGAAGGCTTATTGGATGTACAAAAAAATGCTGGAGATCAGAAAATTCGAAGACCAAGTTCATGAATCATTTGCAAAGGGGATTTTACCAGGGTTTGTCCATTTGTATGCTGGGGAAGAAGCGGTGGCTGTCGGAGTATGTGCCCACTTATCCGATAAAGACAGCATTACCAGCACTCACCGGGGGCATGGCCACTGTATTGCAAAAGAATGCGATCTAAATGGGATGATGGCTGAAATATATGGAAAAGTGACAGGGCTTTGTAAAGGAAAAGGCGGTTCCATGCATATTGCCGATCTGGATAAAGGGATGTTAGGTGCGAACGGGATAGTCGGTGGAGGCTTTCCGCTCGCATGCGGTGCAGCTTTAACTGCCAAATATAAAAAGACGGATCATGTTAGTGTTTGTTTTTTTGGTGATGGTGCCAATAATCATGGGACCTTCCATGAAGGGATAAATCTGGCGGCAATCTGGAAGCTACCCGTTATTTTCATTGCTGAAAATAATGGGTATGGGGAAGCCACGCCATTCAACTATGCTTCTAGTTGTAAAACGATAGCCGATCGTGCGATTAGCTACAATATTCCGGGTGTCCGGGTGGATGGGAAAGATGTTATGGCTGTGTATAAGGCTGCTGAAGAAGCCGTTCAGAGAGCTCGCAGGGGAGAAGGCCCTTCATTAATAGAATGCGTTACTTATCGTAATTATGGACACTTCGAGGGAGATGCACAGAAATATAAAAAAGAACAAGATAAAAAGGAGCATAAACAAGAGAAAGATGCGATTGCTCTCTTTAGGAATTACTTACTGAATCAGAATCTGCTGGGAGAAAAAGATCTGGTTTCTCTAGAGAGTGCCGTGGAGGAATCTATTAAACAGGCAGTAAAGTTCAGTGAAGAAAGCCCGTATCCAGAGGCATCTGATTTATTAAACGATGTTTATGTATCTTATTAAACCATAATAGGAGGAATTGAGATGAGTAGAAAAATCAGTATGTCACAAGCAATAAATGAAGCAATGGCCATGGCAATGAGAAAAGATGAAAATGTCATCCTTATGGGAGAAGATGTAGCCGGCGGTGCAGAGGTTGATCATTTGCAGGATGACGAAGCATGGGGTGGTGTTTTAGGTGTCACAAAAGGATTGGTTCAAGAGTTTGGCCGGGACAGGATCCTTGATACGCCCATTGCTGAAGCAGGTTATATGGGAGCGGCCATGGCAGCCGCTTCGACAGGTTTACGACCGATTGCCGAGTTAATGTTCAATGATTTCATTGGCAGCTGTTTGGATGAAGTATTGAATCAAGGTGCGAAGTTCCGCTATATGTTTGGGGGGAAAGCACAAGTTCCCGTGACGATCCGTACGATGCATGGTGCAGGATTCAGGGCGGCAGCTCAGCATTCACAAAGCCTTTATGCCTTATTTACAAGCATTCCTGGATTGAAGGTGGTCGTCCCTTCTTCACCGTACGATGCAAAAGGGCTATTACTTTCAGCCATTGAAGATAATGACCCAGTCATCTTTTTTGAAGATAAAACGCTATATAACATGGTAGGAGAGGTCCCGGAAGACTACTATACAATTCCGATTGGCAAAGCCGAAATTAAAAGGAATGGCTCGGATTTGACGGTCGTTGCCATCGGTAAGCAAGTTCACACAGCAATGGAGGCAGCTGAAAAACTTGCAGTGAAGGGCATTGAAATTGAGATTGTAGATCCAAGGAGCTTGTCACCACTGGATGAGGAATCAATTCTCTCCTCTGTGGCAAAAACAAATCGTTTAATCGTGATAGATGAAGCGAATCCAAGATGCAGCATGGCAACGGATATTGCCGCATTGGTTGCGGATAAGGGATTTGACACTCTCGATGCGCCAATAAAAAGGATTACTGCTCCACATACACCAGTACCTTTTTCACCTCCCCTAGAAGATATTTACCTTCCAACATCAGAAAAAGTGATAAAAGTCGTTTCGGAATTATTGGGGGAACCATCCATTCTTGGGGTGTAATTAAATCAGTATGATACTCCAGCTTTTTCGTATATGTCCGCAAAAGTTGGTGCAAGCAAAAACAAAAAATGACCACAGAAAACAAATTCTGAAGGGAGGAAATTGATATGGCGGTCGAAGTGGTAATGCCGAAATTGGGCATGGCAATGAAAGAAGGCACTGTTTCGTTATGGAGTAAGGAGGTTGGCGATCCGGTCGAAAAAGGTGAAGCAATAGCCAGCATCAATTCGGAGAAAATAGAAATGGATATTGAATCTCCAGCGGATGGTACCATCCTGAACATAGCTGTTCAAGAAGGACAAGGTGTACCCCCAGGAACCGTTATCTGTCATATCGGAAATCCGAATGAAAAAATTATTAGCAATGAACCTGTTACTGAAGAAACCGAGCCGGAAATTCATGAACAAGTAACGCCGAATACCAAAGGGTCACCCATTTTGCCAATGGGAGATCGATTGATGATCACCCCGGTTGCGCGAAAAATGGCACAGGCAGCCAATCTTGACATTGAGAAGGTCCAAGGCACAGGACCAGGCGGGAGAATTACTAAAGAAGATGTACAGAAAATAATTGAGAAAAGGGATGCCAAGTCTGTAAATAGCGAAGAAAGAATAACGGATCCCCAACATCCTTTAGATAGTCCCCAGCGGGTTCCTGTGACCGGAATGAGGAATATCATTGCCAAACGTATGATGGAGAGCTTGCAAAGCAGTGCCCAATTAACTCTCACGATGAAAGTTGATGTCACCGATTTAGTCATATTGCAAAAACAAGCTGCTGGTGTACTACAAAAACATGAATCAACTAAACTTACGATAACAGACTTTGTTGCCAAAGCTGTCGTACTTTCACTAAAAGAACATCCTAAAATGAATAGTGCTTATATTGAAGATAACATCCATTTGTATGAGCATGTACATCTTGGATTAGCAGTGGCCTTGGAGAAAGGGCTCGTTGTTCCAGTCATAAGAAATGCCGAAAGTTGTACACTAAGGCAGTTATCGAAAAAGGGTAAGGAACTGGCTAGGCAGGCACGTGACGGTCAATTGCCTAGTGAAGACATGCAAGGGTCGACTTTTACCATCAGTAACCTGGGGGCATACGGAGTTGAGCACTTTACACCGATTCTGAATACACCGGAAACAGGGATACTTGGAATTGGATCTGCTTATGATACCCCCCTCTATATGGGCGATGAATTGGAAAGGAGAACGATCTTGCCGCTCAGTTTAACTTTTGATCACCGTGTACTCGACGGAGCTCCCGCTTCTGCCTTTTTACAGACACTAAAACGGTATTTAGAAGAGCCGATCACCGTGATTTTATAGAATGGGAGGGAAAACACTTGAATCGTATAGCCATTATAGGTGGAGGTCCTGCTGGGTATGTAGCGGCAATCACTGCTGCCCAGCAGGATAAGGAGGTCATATTGATAGTCGACGGTCCATTGGGGGGAACCTGTTTAAACGAAGGGTGCATGCCAACGAAGTCATTATTAGAAAGTGCGGATACGTATGAATTGGTGAAAAGTGCTGGTCAAATGGGAATTCGCATACCTTCCAATTCAATTGAAGTCGATTGGGAAGCCGTTCAAGAACGAAAGAATGATGTCATTTCTAAACTAGTGAACGGCATTCAATATTTAATGAGTAAGAATAAAATAAAAGTCATTCAGGGAAGAGCGTCTTTCCTAACGAGCAATCGATTACAGATCAAGAACGGAAATGAACATCAAGAGATTGATGCTAGTAAGGTCATCATTTCAACTGGGTCTGAACCGATTCCATTGCCTTTTGCCCCGTTTGATGGTCAATGGATCATCCACAGTGGACAGGCCATGGCACTTCCAGCCCTCCCCGATTCACTGCTAATTATCGGAGGCGGCGTCATCGGATGTGAATTTGCCAGTATTTACAGTAGGATGGGTACCAAGGTAACCGTTATCGAGATGGGGGAAAAGCTACTTCCAGGCGAAGATGATGATATCTCGGGCTTCCTGCATAAAGAATTGAAAAGCCAGGGCGTAACAGTCCATACCTCTACATCTGTAAAGAATATCAATTTTACCAGTGGACGGTATTTTTGGAGAAAAGCGATGGCAAATCGGAAGAACTTCAAGCTGATTACATACTGGTGTCAATAGGGAGAAAACCAAGAGTGAACGGGATGGGACTAGAGGGAAACGGTATTGATTTTTCCCGACATGGCATCTCGGTGGATGATCGAATGCAAACAGGCAATCCATCGATTTATGCCTGTGGTGATGTGATAGGGGGCATACAACTTGCCCATGTTGCTTTTCATGAAGGGCGAGTGGCGGCTCTGAATGCCTGTGGTCAATTTGCACAAGTGAATTACCAGGCAATCCCCCGCTGCATTTATACCTCCCCAGAGATTGCTAGTGTAGGCTTGACTGAAAAAGAAGCGCGTAAAAAATATGGGGAAATTAAAGTTGGTGAATTCTCTTTTTCGGCAAATGGGAAAGCTATCCTTTCCAATAAACCGGTAGGAAAGGTCAAAGTCCTAGTGAACCCACAATATAATGAAATTCTAGGTTTTTCCATTGTCGGCCAACATGCAACAGAATTGATCGGTCAAGGAACGGTCATGCTGCATGCAGAAATAACGGTAGATATGATAGAAGAGTTAGTAGCGGCGCATCCAACCTTGTCGGAATCCATACATGAGGCACTACTAAACGTTGTAGGTCAAGCTGTTTTTCCATTGTCGGCCAACATGCAACAGAATTGATCGGTCAAGGAACGGTCATGCTGCATGCAGAAATAACGGTAGATATGATAGAAGAGTTAGTAGCGGCGCATCCAACCTTGTCGGAATCCATACATGAGGCACTACTAAACGTTGTAGGTCAAGCTGTCCATTCTTAAAACTATTATTGGATATATACTAACTTTTTTCATAAACCAGCCAATATATATTGATAGAGAAGCTTCATGTGATTATACACATGAAGCTTTTTTGGTAAACTCAATCTATATATTGTAAGCGGATACATAATCTACTATAATTAAATAGACCTCGATTAAAATCCTTTTATATTACTCCTTGGTATTTTCCCTGTAGATTGACTAGATATATTTTCACTTTTGAAGGTTCAAACCAAATGATTAGAGGAGGATTATATGCTATCCACTAGTTGTTATCTTCGTACATGGGAACGCTTTGTCAGTGAAGGGGTTCTCGATTCAAATCGCCTGAACAAGCGAATCATGGAATCTTGGTATCGCTGCAAAAAAGATCAAGTCAACCCGTACCTTAATAAAGGGAAGCACATTTTGACGAATGAATCATTGGAAATTCAAAGAGAAAAAAACTCATTCCTGTTGGAAGTGGCATCACCCCAATTATCAAGGATGGATAAATCGATAAAAGAATCGGGAATGATGGCTTTGTTAGTCGATCCCGATGGATATGTCCTATCACTTTCCGGAAACGAGAAAATCCTAAATGAGGCAGGCAAAATAAATTTTGTGGAAGGCGTACGATGGACGGAGGGTGAGGTCGGAACGAACGCAATTGGAACAGCTTTGAAAACGGGTGAAGCCGTTATGATCCAAGGTACTGAACACTATTCCATTGCCTCACATAAATGGAGTTGCTCTGCTAAGCCCATTTTAAATGAAGACGGTAAGATATTGGGCGTTTTGGATATATCTTGTCCAGTGGAATATTTCCATCCATCCATGCTGGGTATGGTAGCCAATTTGACTTATACGATCGAACAGGAAATGGGAGTGCGTTCCTATAAAAAGGAGCTCGCACTGACCCAGCACTCGATAGAACTTGCAGAAACCTATCCAGATCTGCCTTTTATCGTTTGTAATCAAAAAGAAATGATCATATCAGCCAGCAAACAGGTTCGCAAAAAAATTCCTCAATCCCTTGGCATGGCATTGGCCGAACTATTAAATCATGGATATCGAATCGTTAAGGAAAACCCGCTTCCCTCTAAAGAAGATAATAGGATTTCCGGTAAGTGTATATTCTTGTCAGAGAATTATGGTCATAAAACCATTTTTCCTGCTTCATTCCGATCAGAAGTGTTTGACTTCAAAGGGGAAAGAGGGATTAGTGAATCCTTTCAAAACACATTACATAAAGTGAAGCTTGTTGCACCGGCAGAAGCTAATGTATATATACATGGTGAAACCGGGGTCGGAAAAGAGCTAATTGCCATGGCTATCCATGAAAATGGCTCTCGTAAAAATAGTCCGTTCGTCACGATAAATTGCGGAGCCATCCCTAAAGATTTAATGGAGAGTGAATTATTCGGGTATGTTGATGGCGCTTTTACAGGGGCTAAACGGCAAGGGCACAAAGGGAAGTTCGAGCAGGCAAATGGAGGGACCATTTTTCTCGATGAAATCGGTGAAATCCCTCTAGCGATGCAAGTTGCCTTACTGCGTGTACTTCAGGAAAGAAAAATCGTTCCAATCGGTGGCACAAAAAGCATTTCATTGGATATTCGCATCATCACTGCAACGCACCGTAATCTTGAAGAGCTTGTCAATGAAGGGTCCTTTCGTAAAGATTTATACTATAGGTTGAACGTTTACCCCATTCATGTACCTCCCTTAAGGGATAGGATTGAAGACATTCCTTATATAGTGAACTACTTGTGTTCGAAGAATAAATGGAATATTCCATTAACGGAAGAATTATTTAATCTTTTAAAGGATTATAATTGGCCAGGCAATATAAGAGAACTGCAAAATGTACTTCAGCGATTGACCATCTTACTTGCAGAAGGACCTCTGGATTATGTTAATGTGTTGAATTCCATGCCTTCACAGCCCGTTACCCGGCATGAGGATTTCCCTCCATTTGAGGAAGGCAATAAAAAAGGCTTCAAGGAAAATGAACTGACAATCCGTGAAAAAATTCAACGGGATCTAATGTTAGAGGCATTACAAAAATCAAGAGGAAATGTCACTGCTGCAGCAAAGTTGATGGATATACCAAGAAGTACATTTTACAAGCGGCTCCATAAATATGGTTTATAGACCGGGCAACGTACATTATCTAAAAAACGAATGATTAATAGAAATCCAGGAAAACGAAAGGGGTATGGCAATTGAAAACGAGAATTACTGAATTATTGGGGATTGAATATCCGATTATTTGCGGCGGGATGTTTCAAGTTGGAAGAGCCCCGCTCGCAGCCGCTGTTTCAGAAGCGGGGGGACTAGGCATCATCACTTCGAAAACACAGGTGACACCAGAAGGTCTTCGTGATGAAATACGTAAAGTGAAAACTTTGACCAAGAAACCCTTTGCTGTCAACCTGAACCTGTTTCCAAGTCAAACGGCAACCCCGAATGATCAGTTCATCGATATTTTGATTGACGAAGATGTAAAAATTGTTGAAACGAGTGGCCGAAGCCCAGAGAGTTTAATGCCCAAACTTAAAGAGCACGGCTTTACCGTGATACATAAGGTAGCGAACGTCAAAAACGCAATATCGGCAGAGAAATTTGGTGTCGATGCCATTATTATTGTAGGGAATGAAACAGGCGGGCATCCTGGCATGGGGGATGTAGGTACGCTTGTCATGCTCCCTAGAGTCGTTGACTCTGTTACTATACCTGTGATAGCAGGCGGGGGATTTTCAGATGGCAGAGGCCTCATTAGTGCATTGTCACTCGGTGCTGAAGGTATCGTCATGGGGACTCGCTTCATGGCAACCAAAGAAGCGCCTATTCATGATAACGTGAAGAACTGGATGGTATCAGCCAATGAAATGGATACGGTTGTCATCCAACGGAATATAGGGAGCCCATCGCGTGTAGCATTAAATGCCGTCAGTAAAGAAGTGGACAAACTTGAAAGTGAAGGGGCCACTATAGAGGAATTAATTCCTCTAATTACGGGACAAAGAAGCAAAAAAGTATACTTTGAAGGAAATTTAGACGGAGGCATCTGGTCGTGTGGTCAATCCGTAGGACTCATAAAAGAAGTATTGACTGTCAATGATTTATTAAAACAAATCGTCCAAGAAGCAAAAACCTCGTTCGAATTCATCCAAAACCGAGTCGAATCCATTCGAACATGAAAAAACCATCTTTCAAAATGAAACATGAGATCAAAAGGATCTCATGTTTCATTTTTATCTCGGGATATATGGTTTCATATGTGTCAAGTCATAGGCTTATTCAAAATTAAGGGTACGAACTAAAGGGAGCAAAATCATTGTTTAATACAGAAAGTGGAAGGACCGTCTGGTTTATTCACCACACTAAGGCAAAAAGCCAATACAAGAAGGAAATCGGGTACTTAAATCAACATTTATCATACTTGCTAACCAACTTTCAGGAATTTCTTAAAAAAGATTGACCGATTATTTTTATTGGCAATTATTATTTATGAAGTAATCAAATGTAAATGAACCAAATAAATAGGCTGTGAAAGTTGCGCGAATAGAGTTTACTATATTACTCCCTTTAATCTGACTATACCTTAGTGCTTTATACAATTCTTATGACATCTGGCATGTGCCTATAAGCTGCTTTGATTCCTGAACTTTGCTTCACTTTGAATCATTTTTTATAAAATGTAAAAAGCGAAGTTAATCTTTACGATTTATATATAATTGAATTCTACTCAAGATACCAGAGGACTTATTTGCTAAAAGTGGATAGTGTTTCAAAACAACGATTTGAAGGTTTACCTTATAACATATGGCAGTTTCATATTGATTCATTGCATGTTGGACTTATGAAAGCTGTCAAAACTTGTTTTTGTCCTTAATATCGCAATACTTTCCTTTTTTTTAAAAAAATAGATTTCACAACAGAGCAGATTGATCATCATTGAATTAAGGTTTTTAATCATTTATAAATGGTATTAATTCGTGCTATAGCTATAAGTTAAATTAAGAAGTCTTTTAGGGGATATTGTGGCTAAATAGCGGATCCCATCATCACTTTCAGTAATAAAGCGGAATTTAAAGTAAAAAAGCTATTGAGTCGTCATTAGAACAAACTATATTTATATAACTTTTTATAAGTGTTAACCCGTGATATTTCTCATTTTACCATTTAATTTATATATCAGAATAATAAAATTGGCAGATTAGGTCTGTTGGAGAGGTTAATTTAGATCAATATAGAATTTGTAGATAACGATTCTTATAGTCTCGTCTAAAAATATGTCTTAAGGAAAGGAATCTGCAAATTGAAGAAAAAGATTAATTGGGCACTCGCCATAGCAGTGTTATTGATAGGTGGGGGAATCAATTATTACTTCATAACTATGTCACAATACAATACTACTGAAGATTTATACGGATTTCCTGTACCTAGAAATGCTGAATTGGTTCATATAAATGAACAAGGGAAAAGGTATAATTGGTCAAATAATAAATGAACTAAAGTGTATTAATTAAATAATGGCACACATAACTAAAAATGGCGTAAAACAGAATATGTTAGCAATTAACAGAGAATTAAGATTCATAAAAAACAGGAAATTAAATGACATTAGACATAACTGATTGTAATTAACTTATATCCTAGAAATTACTATAAAATATGAAGATTAATCATTTTTTTACTAAACTGTATTGATACTTACTAAAAGTTTTAAAAGTATTAATTTGCAATTAGATAAAAAGATTATAGATAAAAATAATAGCAATGATTAAATATAAAAATTTGTTTCTTGTCTCACTAAGTTAAGTATTCTTAAGATATGAGACAAGATTAACATTAAAAATATTACTTCCTATAATATATATTATGTAAACTAGAATAAAATATAATAGTACCAAATGGTCACAGCTTCAAGTTCCAATAAGATTCATTATTACCCCTTACTTGGTTCGAGTTTGACTATAATATTCATTGCCGCTTCCGATAACTCTCACGGTTCTTCCTATAAGTCGGCTAGTACTCAAAATCAATGATTTCGAACATAATTCCTTGAGTTAAACTGAATAATTCCCAGGAGGTCTGATAATTATGAATTACGTTCAATCTTCGGATGATTATCTCATGTACCTAGAAGTTGAGAAAAATTACTCCTTGAACACCTTAGCTCTACGGTGAGTTTTTAACGGCTAACAACCGATCATTGGACTTAGATGAACTCACATTGTCCAGTGTGCGGCGTTTTGTGCAAGATCAGGTCATTAATCATTGTATTAAGCCAAGAACGCTACAACGCCGCATTTCGTGCTTAAAATCATTTAGTAAATATTGTTTAAAAGAAAATCCCATGAAGTCTGACTTCACAGCAGGTATTCAAGCACCTAAAGCCGATAAGTATTTACCTAAATATATGACCTTACAGGAGCTACACAAATTATTTACCTGTTTAGAACATGATCTGCGCCCCCAAAGAATTAGAAATGAATTAATGTTTAAACTACTCGCAACAACAGGAATGAGACGTCAAGAATTAGTGGATTTAACATGGGAGCAAGTTAATTTAGAAAATCAAACGATTTTAGTTCGAGGAAAAGGGAAAAAAGAACGCCTCCTCCCCCTTCATCCCATTGTCTTACCGATATTTCATGACTATAAAGAAACTCTTTTAGAGCAGCAAAAACATTATAGTGAACCGATCTTTTATAATCAAAAAAATAAGCCTTTAAATCCTGGTGGATTGCACAAAATTTATAAAGAGATTTTAGAACGAACTGGTCTACCCGCTCACCGATTTTCTCTGCATCATTAAATGAAATTTTCTTTGCGCCGTCTTTATCTGGATATTTATATTGGTAATTATCATCTTCCCAAAAACAAATTCTACAAATATCATGCGTTCCAGGAGATTCTTCATCTAATGTTTTATATCCACAACAAGGACAAGTATATTTCATACAATCACCTCGACAATTCTTATGAATTCTACCATGATTTCTTGTTCAACTAAACTGCCCCTTTAGAGTTCTATAAGAAAAGGAGCTGTTTCCAGCCCCATCATATAGAAGTAGTGCACCCTTTTGTTTAATTATGAGCTTGTTAGTAATATCAGAAAGTTAACTAGTTATTTCCTTTTAAGACTGTTTATTAAGAAATGAATAATGCCAACAATCAGAAAAATATAACCAAATCCAATTAACAATTCAGAATTATTCATTTGAGTAGTAAGCTCTTCTAGCAGCTCTTGAGCAAAACTTGAATAACCAATTGCTAAAAATAGTCCTCCTCCTAATAGATAAAGAATTGCTACACCATATTTTTTCAATCTAAAGTCACCTCAAAATATTATTCTCCCTGATGCTAATTGTTTCCTTCCCTATCCTCCCCCTTTAGTTCCATAAGAAAAAGAGCTGCTGATCAGCTCTTGATAATGAAGTAAAGCACCCGTTACTTTAAGTACATTTCTTTACAAATTTTTATCGTAAAAGAAAAAGCTGCCGTTAGAACGATTTCCCCCCATAACTTTTACTTTATCTACCAATTAGTTTTTGAATTCTGAGGTTAACGATGGATGTGCTAGCTTTGGTTAGTCTACCTGCTCCCCAAACTTCTTCCCGAATTCTTCCATTAAATCAATAATAGGAATGAGTTCTTCCCCTTTTGAGGTTAATGAATACTCAACACGAGGAGGAACCTCTGGATAAATTTTGCGATTAATTAAACCAGCTGTTTCTAGTTCTCGAAGTTGCTTTGTAAGAGAACCTTGTGAAATATCCCCTAAAAAAGCTTTGATTTCACTATAACGGCGCTTTGTGGACTTTATAAACCAAAGAATGAGATATTTCCAACGTCCAGAGAGTATGTTTTGGGTATAGGCAATGCCATATACTTCTCTCTGTTCCTTTATACATTTTTTTTCAAATCCATCCTTACATATTCTAGACACCTATTCACCTGCTTTCTACTGTTAGGTACAAAAAAATGCACTATGGCAATTTTTATTGCCTTCTTCAAAAAAATGAGAATTGGTTATATTCTAGTATATGTAACAAAAACACTCAATATTTTTTATATCTAATGAGATATGTTTACGGATTGATAAAGAGGTGATAATGATTCAGATTAGAATATCATTGTTAACTTTAAGTAGAATAATTCTTTGATATACAAATTCTTTAGGAGGAGCAATAATGAGATTTGGAATTATAGGTGCAGGAACAATCGGGTCAATTATTTCTAAAAAATTAGTTAAGATTAGACATGATGTCAAAATTGCAGATGCACGAGGAATTGAACATTTAGAAGGAAAAGAGTTTGCTGGAACACCTGTGCTTGTAGAAGATGTAATTACAAATATTGAAGTTCTTATAATATCTCTCCCTTTAACAGCACTGCCAAGCATTCGGAACATTATCGAGCAAGTTGGGGAGGAAGTAATCGTCGTAGATACTTCAAATTATTATCCTAGTAGAGACCATAAAATTGCAGAAATTGAGAACGGAATGGTCGAAAGTGTTTGGGTTTCCAATCAATTAGGTAAACCTATCATCAAAGCTTTCAACAACTTGTTAGCTTATACTTTAGAAAATGGAGGAACACCCGAAGGTACTAGTAGACGCATTGCCATGGCGATTGCTGGTAATGACGTATCACAAAAACAAATTATCATGGACGTAGTAAACCAGCTAGGCTTCGACACAGTAGATAGTGGTTCTTTAAGTGATTCGTGGAGACAACAGCCAGGAACTCCTGCATACTGCACAGAACTAACAAAAGAAGAACTAACAAAAGCATTGGAAAAAGCAAATAAAGAACAAGCCCCATTCCTACGGGATAAGGTAATAGAGAAGTTAACAGCTTCTAACTTCAAACCCCTCTCAAGTAAAGATATTGTGAATATGAACAGAGAAATATATAATTCATAAAACAAAAAGGTGCACTCAGTTTAAAGTGTACCTTTTTGTATATTCATATATCCCCATAAAGTTGTGAAAAAATAAGTTTTCCTCTTTCCTTTTTGCCGCCAAACAATCCAGAATATTATTGGTAATTCTGAAAGATTACAAAAGCCCTTCCAGTCCGATCTCAATTTTTTTAAAAACAGAATCTAAGTATGATTTTGTTTTAATTCCCTCTTCTACTAACCTGCCACGTTAGTGCCATAAGAAAAGGAGCTGCTGATCAGCTCCTAATATTTAAGAAAGCACCTGTTAGTTCATTAAAATAATGTATTTTATTAGATTTTTATTACTTTATCTTCATCCCATATACGTTCCAAGATCACTTCATTATTAATACAGTTTATTTGAAAAACGTCAGGACATCAGTGTACTTATAGTTGATTACTTTAATCCAATCCTGTGAACGTTTTAAGTAAAAGATTGCCTAAGCAACCTCCCTTATTTAAGTAAAGCACAAAATGGATAAATTTCCCTAACCAGCTCATTTTACTCGTTTTCGTTTGGCTACTTAATTCGTTACTACCATTGGAAAATCCGACTCCATTGCACTGAGCATATGATTCACTAACATCCTCCATACATTTCTTTCGTTTATATACGATTTTTGTTCATCTAGAATAGAATTAAACCGTTTCTATTTATTTTTCCTTTTCCCATTCGATTTCGTTTTCTTCCGCCAATGTTTTGAGATCCACTTGATACTGCCTCATCATTTTACGCGCTTTTGATAATTTTTGATTCGCTTCGTCTATCTTTTCACGATCTTGTTCTTCGATTGCAGAAATGACCGTCAGGAATGCGCTGTGCTGAAGGTTCGCCGCTTCTATAAAATCTTCATGAATCGTTTTTATTTCTTTTTCTTCAATTTCAACCGCTTCTAAATCAGTGATGAAAGATTGGTATTTCGGCTGGACTTCATCGACGAGTGCGGCATACATTACTTCATCGTTCGTATAATTATCGCCTGTGACACTTTCATACCGTGCAATCACTTCGCTTTCCTTTTCTGCAAGTGGTGGCAAATCCTCGTTTATATAACTCAACAATTCCTCCTGCATCGGGTTCCCGCATCCCACCAAGAGAAAAATTAACAAGCCTCCTCTAAACAGGCTTTTCATCAACAACACCCCTCCATCATTTCTATTCATGCCCTGCCTTGTCTAATGAAAAGAAAAAATGAAAATATAAAAAAACGCCCATTGGACGTTTACATGTTGACGATGAAATCTAAAATCTGGTTGAACTGGTATAAAACCTATCTAATTATTTATCCTATTTATAACATTTTCCATTTTCCCCCCCCCAGTTTCTTTTTGAAGAGTTTTTATTCAGTCAACCTTGCTGTAAGAAATCATTAGTAGTTAATCCCACTTATTATTCTTAGTTAGAGCATCCCCCTTTTCTACTGAATGGTTAAAGCTTCACGTTTAATATCCTAAGTTGTTATGATACGCCTGGTAGCTATTACTTCGAACAAGAAGTTGACTGCCTTTTTGGCATACATATGACTATCCGCAAGGTGATGCACTACTACTTGATGAACAGACCACCCTCCTTGAAGTCTCTTACAGCATCTCGTAATTGGATTCAGAAAGAGAAAAATAAAAATCTCTTGGGTGTACATAATATAGGGGATAACCAATGATAGTAAAAGTGTTATGAAAGGGTGAGCAAATGGAAAGAAATAACGCGATTGACTTTATTAAATTTTTTGCAATATTTTCCGTTGTAGTCATTCATGTATTCCCAAGGGATAGCCAGATTGGTCTATTTATTCTCGATAACTTCTCAAGGTTTGCGGTCCCATTTTTCTTTACTGCATCTGGTTATTTGTTCGGTAAAAAGATCATGCATACAAGGGATTCCATAGATTATTTTAAAAGGTATATTATAAAAATCTTAAAACTGTATGTATGCTGGCTCTTCTTTTATATGATGTATGATGTTCTTATTCTTTATAAAGTTGCTACAGATGCACCAAAGGAATTTGAGCAATACATTAATCATTTTACATTTCTTGACCTTATATATTATGGAACTGGGACTAGCGGATACCAATTGTGGTTTTTAACCGCATTAATTTGGAGTGTTTTCATTCTATTCAGTTTTTTTAAGTTTAAAAAAGTAAGGCTTCTTTTAATCATCAGCTTAATATTAAACTTTTTAGGTCTTTTCGGACAATCGTATTCGGTGTTCTACGATTTTCCTCTAAGTACACGGGATGCTTTATTCATCGGCCTTTTTTATACAACTTTGGGATTCTTCTTTGCGAATGATAATTTCTTTAAAAAGTCCAGAGCAATAACAGCCAAAACCTACCTATTATTAATTTTTATCTTCTTTACTGTCCAAGTGTTAGAAGGATACTTATTAGAAAAGGTATTATCTGGAAGTCACGGAGAATATTTTATTTCTACTATCTTTTTAACTACATCCCTTTTTTTATTTGCATTAAATAATTCTACATTGGGGAAAGATTTGTTCATTACTAAAGTAGGAGGAAGAGCCCTAGGTATATACATTGTTCATGTTGTCTTCATCAGTATTTTTGATTTGATTTTATCGGCATTAAAAATGGATCATATATCTGACAATTTATTATTAAAACTATTTGAGACACTCATTATAATTTCTATGTCGTACATATCTTATGACCTACTTCAATATTTCAAAAGGCGTTTAAGCGGACTGATAAAAACCAGTTAGTGGAAATAACGTCTGAATTCAAACCAGGTATTCAAAGACTTAAGCCAATATCAATTCACCTAATTAGATAACCATACAGGAGGCTTAACAAACTATTTACCTAAACATGATCCGCGACCTCAAAGAATTAGTAATGAGATAATGTTTAAATTACTCGAAATATCAGGAATGAGACGCCAAGAATTAGTGAGTTAAAACGGGAGCAAGTAAATGTATAAAATTAAATGGTTTTAGTTCGAGAAAAGGGAAAAATGAACGCCTCCTCCCCCCTTCATCGCATTGTCTTGCCGTTATTTCAAACTATAAAGAACTCTTTTTATTTAAGGAGATTTTGAACGACTGGTCTATCCGCTCACTGATTTTCTCAGCAATATTCTTATTGAAGTAAGCACCCGATAGTTGAAAAAGAATATTCATTACGAAATGTTGTCATATATTATCCTTTAACGTCGAATATGCCACCTTCTTACATTGTTGTGTTAGACTTGATATATAAAACCATATTTATATTGGGGTTATTTTACTTTTTTAAGTCACCCTTGTATAAGGGAAGGAGTGTATAAGAAATGGAGAAAATCAGCGTTTTTCTGGATGACTATCGGAAAGCACCCGATGGTTATGTGTTAGTCGAGACCATTGATGAATGTATAGAGCTATTGCATAACTTTGATATTGAACATCTCTCTTTGGACCATGATTTATTAAATAAAACTAGAAATGGTTTTATGCTTGTTCAAAAGATGGTTAAAGAAAAACTATTTGCTAAGCGCATTACCATTCACTCTGCCAATTCAGTTGGCGGTAAAGCTATGTACAACTGTTTAAAACAAGCCCAACGAGATTTTACAATGCCCCCTGCCATTATTGTATCCTTAAGACCACTGCCCCTCAAATTCTTCCCGTCAAGGGTTCTACAACATTATATTGAAATTCGGTAAACTCATCTCAATTACTTTTCATCTCATCAATTCATCACTTTCTCGATATATCCAGGATTAATGACCATTGATCTAAGGCTTCCTTCAGATTCCGTGTCACCGCGTACCCCCTTATCTTTGACTAATGGTTCCTCATCCCATCTCTATAGCATTTTATCACCAAGCAAATGTTCATGCCTGGCACACAAAAAGTCGAGACTTCATTATATTGAGGTCTCTACTTTTCGTGTTTTAAATAATTTTTAAAGTTCTTTCTTATGTCATAATTCCCTGTGGTTTCTTATGACAATTCTAACAACTTGTGCTTTTAATAAATTCTTGCCTTCTTCAACATTGAGGAATGATTTACATTCTTGAATAAATGTAACAAAATAATTAAAAAACAGCTCAAAAAATTTGTATTTCAGTTAGGGATGTTTCCTGATATACTATTGGGAATAAGAAAACGGAGTGATTTACTTGGAATTAAAAATTGGATCACATGACATAGACTTCCACCAATTGATAGAATACTCCCTAAATTCAATTTGGATTGTTGGAGAAGAAGGGAAAATCCTATTCTGTAATAGAGCTTGTTTGGAATTGCTAAAGTTAGATTCTCCTGAGGACATTTTATATAAAGACTTGTACGCTTTTCTTCCACCAGAAATCCATGCTGGTTGTAAAGAACGATTAAATAGGGTTCTCGAAAATCAAGAAATAGTTGAACTGGCAGAACAAAAAATGATTTGTGGTGATGGAGAGATCATCAATATTGAAGTTACAGCTGCCCCTTTTTATTTAAAAGACATGGCCTTGGCTCAAGTCATTATTCGAAACATTACAGATCGTAAAAGAGCAGAAAGAGCAGAGATTCTTTTGAAAGAAAGAGTGAAATTAGCATCAATCGGTCAAATAGCTGCAGGGATTGTTCATGAAGTTAAAAACCCTCTTACAACAGTAAAGGGATTTTTACAGCTATTAAAAGAATCCCAGCCTCATCCTTATTTTGATACGATTGAAACTGAATTAGAAAAAGCGTTAGAAACTCTGCAGAATTTATTACAAGTTTCTAAACCAGATTTACATGAGGAACCTATTGTTCCCATTGATTTATGTAAGGAGTTAGCTTCTATTTTGTTTTTATTCCAAGAACAACTTTATAAGGTGGAAATAGAATGGGCTTTAAGGGATACAGAGAGAAAAGTTGTTGGAAAGAGAAATTTATTTCTAAAAGCCTTTTTTAACCTGTTGAAGAATGCAATTGAGGCAATGGATGAGATTCAAGGCAAGCGGAAAATAAGAATTGAACATTATTATAAAAATGGACAAATTCATATAAAAGTGAGTGATACAGGAGTAGGGATATCTGAAGATAAATTAAATATGCTAGGAACACCTTTCTATTCCACCAAAAGCGAAGGAACAGGTTTAGGTCTAACTCAAGTATTTACAACGATACACAAACATGGAGGAAATATCTCAGTTCAAAGTGTAATTGGAAAAGGAACTACCTTTCATGTTCAGCTTCCTGTTAAATAAAAAAGGTTTTCTATATAATTAATGACGATAGTTTTTCCATGCGTTTCGCCTTGAATTACTTTGCTGCCATATGAAAGCCTTGTCACCAAAAGAAGGAATGATTGTGTGGTAACTCATGACTTCGAACCCAACACTCCCGATAGTCCGTCCTATACTCCAATAAATGAGCGGGGCATCGTCCGTGAATTGGATTGACAAACAAGTACGCCATCATTTTCAAGGAAACTGTAGTCATTCAGTAAACAGATATTACTGCTGTTAATCTGGTTATCCATTGTACATAAAACAGAACAAGCAAAGAATCAAACCACAGAAGGTTATTTGTTCTAAAAAAATAGATGACTTCCTGATCAGAATCGAACAGGAAGTCATCTATTTTGAATTATTAATTTAGAATGTAATAACTTGTAATTCCGAGGTCATCCTTTCCTGCTAAAAAACTTTTCAGAATCATCCTCTGTAAAGATTACCTTTAAAAACATCCCATTGATTCAATTCAAGATTTCACTTCATTAAAAAATTGTGGCAGGTCTTCCTTATGCGCTTCGAGCATTTCATCCAATATTTTTTTGGCGATGGTATCTGATGGTACCAAAGGATTTATGGTCATCGCCACCAAAGCTGTATGATAATCTCCTGTGACAGCCGCTTCAGCAGCCATTCTTTCAAAAGATTTAATTTGCTGGACCAATCCCCGGACTGCCACTGGCAGGTCGCCGATGGCAATCGGTCTTGGCCCCTCTTTGGTGATCACACAGTTAATCTCAATGGCCGATTCATCTGGAATACTCGCTATCGCTCCGTTATTGCGTGTATTGACTGGCTGTATATCCCGTTTATCATTATAAATCGAATTGATGAGGCTGCAGGCAGCTTCGCTGTAATACGCTCCACCGCGTTTTTCCAGTTGAGGTGGTTTAACATTAAGTTCAGGATCCTTATACAACTCGAATAGTTCTTTTTCCAGTTGTTGAACGACCTCTGCCCGCGTTCCATTTGTTGCTGAAGATTCCTTTTCTTCGACGAGCATTTCATCGGTCTTGTAATAATAACGATGGTATCCGCAAGGAATAATGCCCATCCCTTTAATGAAATCACGAGCCCAGGCAAAGCCCGCAATGTTTTTCATCGTCATTTCATTTTCCGGATTCCCAAGAGCCGTTATTACTTTATCCTTCACGCTTTTTCCGTCCACATATACATCTAATCCGAATACCATATGATTCAATCCGGCAAAATCTACTTGGACCCTGTCTGGCTCTACATTCAAAGCTTTTGCTATACCCATTTTCATCCCGATGGGTACGTTGCATAAACCCACAACCTTTTTGATATTGCTATATCTTAAGACTGCCTCCGTAACCATTCCAGCTGGATTGGTGAAGTTCACAAGCCAGGCATCCGGACAAAGCTCCTCCATATCCCTGCAGATTTCAAGTATGACTGGTATGGTCCTAAGTCCTTTGAAGAGACCTCCTGGCCCATTTGTCTCCTGTCCGATTACATCATATTTTAACGGAATCCTTTCATCCTTAGCTCTTGCGTCAAGTAATCCGACCCGGAATTGGGTCGTTACAAAATCTGCATCCTTCAATGCTTCGCGCCTGTTAAGCGTTAAGTGGATATCGATTGGCAGACCTGCCTTTTCAACCATTCTTCTTGCAAGATTCCCTACGATTTCCAGTTTTTCATTTCCCTTGTTAATGTCAACGAGCCAGATTTCACTAACGGGAAGTTCGTCATACCGTTTGATAAAACCTTCAATCAGTTCCGGCGTGTAGCTGGAACCCCCGCCTATTGTCACGATTTTTATACCATTCTTCAAAATGACACCCCACCATTCTTATTTTGTCTCATTTCCCGATACATTCTGATCATTTCCGCTACTAGGTCACTTATCGTCTCGGCACTCATCATTTGATCCTCTGCATGCATAAGAAGAAGGGAGATTTCCACCTTTTGACCTGATGCCTCCTGCTGGATAAGCCCTGCATGGGCATGGTGGCCTTCAAGCATATGAGTCCGGGATTCTTTCAGTTTTTTCTCGGCCGATTCATACCTTCCCTCTCTTGCCTCATACAAAGCTTCCATGATCAAGCTCTTTGCGGTTCCTACATTGCTGATTATTTGAAATGCTACAGCTTCCATTCCTTCCATGTCTATTCCCTTCTTCCTTGTTGTACATATGTTTGCAGATGATGAAACAGGGCACCAATCATGCCTGCATCGTTGTTCAAATGGCATGATTCAATACACGATCCATTTATATAACGATTTAATGATTCAACTCTTCTTCTGAGCTCTGGTATCAATCCTTCCCTTGTACTTACAGCCCCGCCAATCAAGATCTTGCTAGGATTGAACATGAAATACAGATTATGGATGCCGATTGCAAGGCTATCATAGAAGCGTTCAACTTCTTCCAAAGCTATGGGGTCACGAGTTTCATAAGCTTGAAAAACATCCTCGCCCGTTACATCTGCAGCCAATATCCCTTTATATTTGGCATACCGTTCCCTCATGCCTGATATGGATCCATTCCAGCTCAATGTATTTTTAAAAGCTGAGTCATTTTTAGTACCATGGGTAATCATGAATCCAAATTCACCGGCACCAAAGGAAATGCCTCGATATAATTGATTATTAAGGAAAACCGCTCCGCCAACCCCTGTACCGACCGTCATGCAGATAAAGTGTTCAATATCCTGTGCGTTACCCTTCCATTTCTCGGCGAGAGCCACACAATTCACATCATTCTCCACCGTGACAGGGAGATTCGTCAGTTCTTCCATATATGTTTTAATATTGAAACCATCAAAATCCTTGATGGCTCCTCCCATTTCGATAAAACCAGTCTGGTTATTTACAAAGCCTGGAGCACTGATGGCGATTCCTCTTAAACTAGGAAAAATGGAGACTTTAGTTAAGATCGCTTGAAGGATGGCCCCCCCGTTGTTACGGACCGTTGGAAATCTTCCTTTTTCCAAAATATCTCCTGATTCGGTCAGTAATCCGTATTTTATTTCTGTTCCCCCTATGTCAAAGGCTAGGTAGTTGGACATGATATACTGTCTCCCTCTACTGAATTTTTTTAATTGAATAATATAGAACAGGGCCGAACTTGGATTGCTGAAAGACCTGTTTAAGGTGCTTCACCGCTTCCTCCCCCGGGAGGGCAGTCATTGCTTCAAATACAGCCTGAACCCGATTTGAGGATAGAAGGGTTGTTTTTATGCGTTCGTCTTTATATTCCGAGAAGAAATCACAAAGATATGATATCTGTCCGGAATTCATTTGAATTTGATAAGTATTCATGCATTCTCCTTTCTAAGCAGGTAAATCGTTATTGCCGGCATCCGTTGATTGCTGTATGGCTGCAGCCTTATTCGAAGCGAGCACAAACGGAAGATAGACAACGGTTGAAACAGCCAGACAGACGAACCCGAGAATCAGGGCCATCCAGTTTCCGCCAGTACCGAAGAATGCAATAAGTGGACCAGGCGTCGTCCACGGCACAGTATAGGCTATCGGCGGTATCAGCTCTGTTGTGATCGCGATATACCCGATCAAGATGTTTACTGCCGGCACCAGGATGAATGGGAAGATCAAAATTGGATTAAGTACGACCGGCAATCCAAAAATGATCGGTTCATTGATATTGAAGATGCCTGGTGCAATGGAAAGCTTTCCGATATCGCGATAATCCTTTCTTCTTGATGCGATGAAAATGGCAATGATCAATCCCAGGGTCATGCCTGATCCACCGTAATTGGCGAAAGCATCATTGATAGCCCACGTAACAGGGTATGGAGCTCCCCATGCCGATCCATGTGCAGCGACATAGTTCAGGTTCTCAAGCGTTGCCTCCGCAAACATCCCTTCCCTGATTGCGGCAACTGTATTAGGACCATGAATCCCGAAGACCCAGAGGAGGTTCGATACTATGGCCAGGATAATTAACGAGAATATATTGGTTCCCAAGTTTTTCAATGGGGTCTGGATCATTGCATAAATCAATTCATGGATCCCATTTGGGTAGATAGCTAGAATGATTGCATTACCAACTGAGAATAATACTGTAATGATGACGATTGGAAAAAGAACCTTGAATGTTCTCGAGATGGCTGGCGGTACGGACGCAGGCATCGTGATTTGAAGGCGTTTCGATTTGGACAATCGGCTGAAGATTTCGCCCACGAGCAAACCAATGATCATGGCTACGAAGAGGCCTTGTGCCCCCACCCATTGAGTGGAAAGGAAATTCGTCCCATCAACCACCGTATAAGCGGGATATACAATGAAGAAAGTGGAAAGGGCAGTTAATCCGCATAGAAGGTCATCCGCCTTCATGGCTAAGGCTATATTCCTGGCAATTAGAAAGACAATGAAAATGGATAAAATACTGGTTGAACCATTCAATACGGGTGCAAATACCTGCTGGAAATCCGCTAAATTAGGAAATAGCTTATTCAAGAACAGCAACCTTGCAATAAAGCCATCCGGAGCCAGCACAGCAAAATTCAATAGAACGATCAATGATCCCGCCAATGTGATGGGAAATGCTAAAATAAACGCATCACGAATAGCGACAATATGCCTTTGAGAGTTCAGTTTAGCCGCTACAGGAACAAGGGCTTTTTCCATTACACGCTCAAAACTAGCCATGAATCCCATAATATACCCCCTAAATCTATTGTTTTTTTGTTTTATTGATTTTGGTCAATTAGCTCTAAAGCCCGATCGAGGATTGCACTTCCGTTCATTGTTCCATATGCTCTCATTTCTATGACTTCTACTGGAACCCTTCCGTCTACAATGGAGTCCACCTGTGCTTTTTGATACCTGACCTGAGGACCCAATAACACGATGTCCACTTCCTCCGCGGCTTTGCTGCATTCCGAAATGGGCAAGGCAACAATATCGATGGCTATGCCCCTAGCCTTTGCAGCGTCATTCATTTTATTAACCAGCAAGCTGGTGGACATTCCAGCTGCGCATACCAATAGGATTTTTTTCATTCATTATTCCTCCTTTTGTATAATAGATTGAATATTCCGTAAACTATCACCATTCGTTTCTATCAATTCTTTATACCAATAGAAACTTTTTTTCTTTATACGCCTCAGATCTTTTTCACTATGTTCATCCCTGTTTACATAAACAAAGCCGTAGCGTTTCTTATAGCCATTCAGCCAGCTTAGTATATCCGTGAATGACCAAGTGCAATATCCAATTAGGTCCACACCGTCACTGATGGCGTCCTGGCAGGCTGCTACGTGACTTTTCAAATACTGAATACGGTACTCATCATTCACAACATCCCCTTCCAGGAGCGAATCATATTCACCTAAACCATTTTCAGTAATGAGGATTGGAAGCCTGTATCTGCTGGTCAATCTGCGGAGGCCGATGCGAAGGCCAGTCGGGTCGATTTCCCAATCCCAATTCGTTGCATCCAAGTGAGGATTTCTCTTCGACTTGAATAGTCCAGGAACTCCGCTTTCCTCTGATGTCCCTTTCTTTCCGGTCGTATTCATGGCTCCCAGTTTAATTCCGTCGAGCGGATTCATTTCGACTGTTCCCGTTCGGTAGTAATTGACTCCGATGAAGTCAGGCCTTCCAAAGGCAAGAAGTTCCATGTCCCCATCCATGATGGTCGGAGCCAGACCATTTCTCTGTAAATACTTCATGCTTATCTTAGGGTAAGTCCCCCAGCAATAAACATCCAGCCACCAATGGTTATTGAGATCCTCGGCATTTTCATATGCAAGGATATTATCTGGAGCACAAGTAAATGGATATGTCGGTCCAAAAGCAAAACTGGGCCCGATCTTGCCATCAGGTACGAACCTTCTGAATGATTGGATGGATTTAGCATTTGCCAAGTTTGCAATATGATTGGCTTCATACATCCTTTTTGAATCTTTCACCCCCGGCGGGTGCAGCCCTGTACGGTACCCCAATCCGATAAAAACATTCTGCTCATTCAATGTGACCCAATACTTAACACGGGACCCAAAGCGTTTGAACAGTGTTATGCAATATTCGTTGAAGTCATTGATGATCTCCCTTGATTCCCAGGCACCATATTCCTCCATTAATGCTTGGGGAACATCCCAGTGGTAGACCGTTAAAATGGGTTCAATGCCGTGTTCTAGCAGTCCATCAATAAGGTCATCGTAAAATCTCAGTCCCGCTTCGTTGATTTCCCCTTTCCCTTCAGGATAAATCCGGCTCCAGGCCACAGAAAAGCGATAAGCCTTCAATCCCATTTCAGCCATCAGGGCAATGTCTTCCTTGTATCGATGATAATGGTCAACCGCCACATCACCGTTCGTCCCGTCATAAGTCGTACCAGTCAATTTCGCGTAAATATCCCAGACGGAAAGACCTTTACCATCCTCATTCCACGCTCCCTCCACTTGGTATGCTGCTGATGCGGAGCCCCATAAAAAGCCATCTGGGAAGCGTTCACTCTTTTGATGAATCATTATTTCACCTCTTTCTAAAGAAATTGTATCCGCTTTCATCGGCGTGGTAAATACGATTCACCCTTTCTGTTTTTTGTGACGTCAGTTGTCATCTGTTACATAAAAGAAACAGGATGTTACTCTATATTTTGTATATTTCCTTTGCAATCGCCTCTAAAAGATAAACGACCGGAATTTGAGTCGTTATATTAGATTTACCGCTGTATTCCTCTGTTACGAAATAGGATATATTCAAATCGGAAATCCTTGCAATCGTACTGACTTTATTATTTGTTATGCTGACAATGGTACTGCCCTCTTCTTTTAAACATTTGATAAGCTCAATGATCTCGGACGTTTCTCCAGATACGCTCAAAGCAATGGTTACACTGTTACTTGAATACTTCGAATGGATTGGAAAGAAAGGATCCTTTATGTATAAGGAGGATTTCCCAAGACTGGAAACATAGCGCGATCCATATTCAGCCATAATACCCGAGCTCCCAATTCCAAGAAAAATGACACTATCCGCTTTGGAAATCAACCTCGCCGTTTCTTGGATATAGGATTCGAAGCTTCCCTTTAGCGTCCTCTCTACAAATTCCGACAGAGAATGCTGGGTACTCTTTAGCTTGACATGCTGTTTCTCGCTTATATACATCTTAAGCTTCACTTTAAATTCCGAGTAACCAGCGCAATCAACCTTCCTGCAAAAACGAAGGATGGTGGAGGTAGAAACATGTGTCTCATCTGCAAGCTCCCTTATCCTCATATATGTGACCTTTTCTGCGTTTTTGGTAATATAACCATACAACGAGCATTCCAATTCATTAAAAGATGCAATGGCTTCTCTAGTAAACATATAAAATCTCCTTTTGAGTGTCAGTTAACGACCAAAGTCTCATTTTCATTTTCCATACTTTTATCTATATTTCGATTCCTATGCCATTTCTCCTTTTATTACTTTGAATACATAGTTATTAGGGAGATGATCCTGCTGGATTGTTGAAAAAGCTAACTATCGATTTGAATGGCGTGGTCTAAATGCCCTGCGCTCACTCGTAAAATACAAAAAAAGCAATTCACATGTTGTGTAATTGCTTTTTCAAAAACCTGCTATTACCTAAAACCCCCAAAACCGGTTAAGCATTTCGTGAATGTTTTTGCTCCATTCACCTACATGGTAGTTTATTAGTCTAGTATTAAATAACTACAGATAGGTTGAATTATTTTGCCCGTTTTACAACTGGCACTACTTGTTTTTTACTATCGATAAAATCGTAATGGTGCTTATAATGCAAAACGTGCCAAACCACTCGGCAAAACCGAATGTTACATTCAGCCAGATCACGGATATTAAGGTTGCGGATAATGGCTCAACAGAAGCAAATAAACTTACCTCTGAAGCCGTGATGTATTTTGTACTTTCCAAATAAAAGTAAAAGGCAATAATCGTACCGAAAATGATGATGAACAAAATCGCTGAAAAAGAAGATAAAGTCCAATTGCCTTCAACTGCCCACGGAGGATGGATCATACTAAAACAAATACCTCCAATCAACATGCCCCATCCCACAACAATCATTGAACCCCATCTTGAAAGGAGTTTATAAGGTTGCAATGTATAGAAAGCCAGTGCAAATGCTGATGTTACTCCCCAAAATACTGCCCACCCGGAAATGGAGAGGGTACGTATGCTTCCTCCCGTCACAAGCAAAAAAGTGCCTAAAATCGCTATGATTACTGCTACACTCACAGTAATGGTGGGAAAACGTTTGGAACGAATGGCTAAATAACAAGTGATCAGGGCCGGCGCTAAGTATTGTAGGACAGTGGCAGTCGCTGCATTGCCATGTTCAATTGCTGCAAAATAGGTGTATTGAACAGCGAGCATTCCCAGAATAGCAAAAAGGATAATTTGAAGCGCATCGTTTTTCGTTTTCCAGATTCCAAAAACCTTCTGTCTATCTTTATTATAAGCGACCCCCAACAGGATTAAGCCTGAAAGCAATAAGCGTACCACCGTGAGCCACTCAGGACTGAACCCTTGCCGTTGAAATAGATATTGAGCTGCCGTTCCAGATATTCCCCATAACGCAGCGCCGGTAAGTACCAGGGAAATCCCTCTTTTTCTTGAAGGTGATACCTCAACTAAACCATCATTACTCATTTTTTTCTTCCTCGCTTTTTACACATTCCGTATGGGCTTGAATTCTTAAAAAGCTTTCTTTCCAATTCTTTTCTATCACTTCAAGCACCTTGGTGAGATTTTTTTGCCTTAAAGCCTGAATGATCTGATTATGCTCATCAATGGAATGATGAACATCACTTACCTGATCGAAATAATACAGTTCTATCCGTATAAGTTTTTGTTTTAATCCCGATAGAATCCGCTTTAATTCATCATTTGTAGTAAGATTGATGTAAATGGAGTGAAAGTCATTATCTTTCTGGACGGCTACTATTTGATTTCCCTCGTCAATTGCTTTTTTCACTTCATGATTGATGGCTTCCATCTCCATTAAGTGTTTATCTTCAAAGTTTTCAAAAGCCTGTTTCATAGCTAATTTTTCCAGTGTCCAAACAATGGAATATACATTTAATACCCCATCGAATCGAATGGGGGAAACAATAGTTGAACGGCTCGGCTTGGTCTCTACAAAACCCTCATCCTCTAGCCTTAATAGTGCTTCTCTAATAGGGGTACGGCTTACTCCTAATTGTTCGGCTAATTCTTTGTCTCGTAATTGTCGACCTGGCGTGAGTATCCCTTGGACAATCCAATCCCGCAAGATTATGTAAGCTTCTTCACGTACAGAAGTACGCTTGATTTTTTGTGTTGAATCCGAATGTATCAACGGCTTTGTCCTCCTCAAAATACCAATATCTAATATGCAATATATCACATATTGCATCCCGTTGAAATGAAGTTTCAAAAAATATAATCTGTTCATTATATTTTTAAATGATTGTCTTTATTAACATTGGAGTCCCAAGCTAAACATAAGCAAAGATCATTTTCGCATGATAAAAAAGACCCCCTTCTTATAGAAATAGCATTTCGACTTTAATCCCGATTCGTCGGAAATCTCATGATTTCAACAGTTCCCCTGTATAAATTAAGCTCGATTTTCTCTTTTTTATATCCGTAATATGTAGGAATGCCTATTGATTTGTTTTATTTCGAAAGTCCCCTTGAACCCTTCTAGACTAAGTCTTACGTCATTTATCGTAAGCAACTCCTGAAACTTCCCTGAAACTTCCCTGAAATTTAAAAAATCTAATAAGTGGAATTGTTTCCCTGAATTCAAACCTTTCCACTTAAAGAACATTCCTTTCCAAGTCGAATACTTTCTAAAAAAATGTCTTGAAAACCTCTTGGTGACGACTGCACTCATTACAGGAATATTCTATTTCTAATGCATCTTCCGTTACTGTATGAACTGTCTCTTTTTTACAATTTTCACAAAATCTCTTTTCGGATATTTCTTTCATTTTTTATTCACTCTCCGTTTTCCTATTGGTTTTTAGTCGCGTGTTCAGTATATTTTGCGAATATCCAACAGAAAAATACCTTTTTTCCTGAAGGACCTCAAAAAGAATTCAGGAAAAAAGGTACTAGAGTATTTAATTTCACCTTGGATTCCAATACATCAAAGCTGCATGAAACGGATATTCGTATTCGAAAACTCCTTCTTTTTCCACTACATATTTATTAAGGATGGTTTTTACTTCATCATGGGAATATTGTTCATCGAGAATTTTTGTAGTGTTATCGCGAATCATTTCTTCATATGTTGAATATATTTTTTTACTTTTCAATTTCACGATCTTACAGTCCGCCAGTATTCCAAGTTGATACAATACATTCAAGATGTGTATGTAATCCCGCTTTCTTAAGTTGATGTTATATCCTCGTTCCTTCAATTCCATATAATGAGGTTTTTCTGGTCCTGTTGTCATACCGACTATAACTAAACGGGTTGCTGACTCATTCATTTTTAATAAGGTATGACCGATTTCTTGCATACGGTAATAACAATTAAAACCAAATACCACATCATATTTGTCCCTTTTCGTTTCACTTTCCCACTTATCATGGATCAAATCTATGTTTTCGAAACCTTTTTCGTTCGCCTGAGAATTCAAAAAACTGATAATGCTTTTTGAACTATCAATACAAGTCATCTTTCTGACTTCTTTTGCAATATCAAATGTATAATTGCCCCAGCCAGGGCCGATTTCCAATACATGATCATCTGAATTTAATAAAGCCAGTAACTCTTGTTGCACAAGTTTTGCATAAGGGTCCGCTTTATGATGTTTTTTCCCTTCAACCCTGGAAGACCAAAAGGCTTCTTCTGCTGCATCATCTTTAAGCCTGTTAGGTATTTTTCCGGTATGATCTACCATGGCTTCTTTCCAAAGTTCTATATAATCAGTCATCATTTCTCCCCTAAATTCGTATGTATTTACGTTGTCCACCGTGGTCACAAATGTTAGTCAAATAGCCAAATGCTTCCTCTTTTAAACATATTATCATACCCCAGCTACAATTTTAGTTTTTACACATAAGAAAAAGGAGCAAAAATTTTGCTCCTAGATCCAATATTAATTGTTTTTCATTTTTGGTATGGAGTTTTATCTTTTTGATAAAGTTGACCAAGTGTTTTCAAGCCACTTATCAAAGTCTGCTCCTTTTTCACCCTCATAGGTATCATATATATCCATTCTCATCTTCTGAAGCTTTTCTTTGAATTCAGTATATGTGTGATTTTCTGGTAAACTCTTCTTGATCCTTACCAAAATTTTGGTTAATCCCTTAACCAATTCGCCCTTTTTCCTTGCAGGCAATTGAACATCTTCGCCTAATCTTTTCAATTGACGGTAGGCGGCCTCTTGAACTTTATATACAGAATCACTATCCATGATATGTGTGAGAATATCGATTACTTGTTTATTTTTTGTACTGGCCTAACTCTTCGATCGCATCTAAACGTTCTCTCCAATTAGATTTGCGATTGGCAGATTTTTTTAATTCCTCATAGTTGGCAGGTAACTCGATACCTTTTGTTTCTTTGTTATTCAAACGAATCATTTCTCCTTCTGTCTTTATGTATATATCCGGAAATTCATAAATGTAAATCCGATACTACAATAATCCGATTACAATAATGGTTTATTACATTACTTATTATACCCTTTTCCATATCTTAATATAGTTAAATTTCTTACACAACTGCTATATCTTCAATAGTCGGGTGCTGGGGGCACATGCTTTTCTTCTTCAACTTACCTGCACCCTATGGCTCAATAAGTAATTTCAGCATTAAAAGGCATAAATCCCGCCTGGATTCATGCCCCTATAGTTGACTGTGAAGTATCTTTTCTTTTGTTGTAAAAAACAGACAAAAATAGCGGAAATCTAGTCCACGTAATGTTTTTTGAAATCTGGATGGATAGAAAATTTTTTACGTAAATTGGCGAGGTTTTCACCAAAACTTTCTTCTAAAAGTTCTCTATGTTTTTCCATGATTTCCATGAGATACAAATCATGAATCATGACTTCTGTAATGGGCATTACTAAACCTACATGCATTGTCCACGCTGCACGGCTATCTTTACCAAGCGAGACAATACCTGCTACTACTTCTGAGTCATCTCCACTAATAACAAGCCATCGCCCACCATACTCTTCTGTAATTTCATAACCCATATAATGGAGGTAAACCTTAGCAAAATCACAGACGATCTCCCCATAGGCAATAATTGTTACATTGACCCCTCTATTTGCTGCCTGTCTTAGTTCAGATTCTAATACTTCGAATTCGTCTTCCCAAATCTCTAAGAGTATTCTTTTTTTAGCAGATAATATACAGGCTTTTACCTTATCGAGTATTTCGTTGCGTCCCATGATATTCCAGATATTTTCACGGTCATTTGCAGAACGTTCAAACTCCGCCAATGATTTTTCTGCCAGTTCAAAATTCTCTTCTGCTTTCATTCGACGGTTTTTTATTAGCTCCTTTGCAGGAACAGGAGTATACTGTGGTGTGTTTCCAGGACTAACCAGAATATCCCCTCTTATTGCGAGACTGTCCAGAATTTCATATACTCTTGAACGTGGAACACCAGAGTTTTTTGCTACTGCATATCCTGTTAATGGCGATTCTTCCAATAAGGTAAGATATGCTTTCGCTTCATATTCGGTAAAATTTAGGTTTTTTAATGTTTCTAAAATGTTTTCTTTCATAAACCCTCCAACACAACCTTAGTTGCTACCTTTGTAACTGATATTTTAGCAAAATCTGTTGACGTTTTCCATAATCATCTAATATACTTACATAAGTAGTTACTTAAGTAGTCACTATAAAAAGAGGAGGGAGAAATAGTATGGATAGCTTACTTACATACATATCAATAGTTGCAATGATGGTTATTATACCAGGAGCAGATACTATGCTCTTAGTGAAAAATACGCTTAGCTATGGTCCAAAAGCGGGACGTTATACTGTTCTCGGAATGGCAACGGGACTTTCTTTTTGGACGCTTATTGCTATTCTTGGACTATCTGTTGTCATTGCAAAGTCTGTGATTCTTTTCAGTACAATCAAATATTTGGGAGCTGCCTACTTAATTTATTTAGGGATAAAAAGTTTTTTTGCTAAAAGCGTTTTTTCTTTAAAAGAAATTCAAGCACAGGCAAATACACCTACAAAGTATTCAAATCGGCATAATAAAGATTCCTTTATGCAAGCATTACTTAATAATATTCTTAATCCAAAGACCGTTTTAGTTTATATAACAATCATGCCGCAATTTATCAATTTGACCGGAAATGTAAACCAGCAATTGATTATCTTAGCCTTCATCTTAACCTTACTCGCGGTATTGTGGTTTCTATTTCTTGTTTATCTAATTGATTACGCAAAAAAATGGATGAACAACTCCAAATTCCAGAAAGCATTCCAAAAATCAACTGGCTTAATTTTAATAGGTTTTGGCATAAAGACAGGAATTTAAGTTCATTTACTAACACATCTAATTTGATTCTATCCGTTCAATAAATTGAACGGTTTTTTTTTTTCATATGTATCTAACGTGCAACTAACATACTGTTTACTAACCTGCCCCGATAAGGATAAAGAAAAATCTGCCTTAATCATTTTAGTCAATAATGTTAATCAATCTTTCATCCGTACATATTGCACTTCATCATTGCTCTCCAAAGGCTTTTTCCACCTACATCTTTAATGGAGTAAGATCAAGTTTCTAACATGGTCATTATTAAATGAAAAATAAAAACGTCTGTATTTTCGCATAAGAGCAGGAAATACTGACGTTTAATGGTCCAATGAAGTTTCTGTATTCTTTTTATCAATCCAGGCCGCAAGCCTTGGCAAGTATTTCAACAAGGTGCATACTTTTCATTTGGTTTGTTGCTCCCTCCCTTTGAATGCCAATGCTCATTTGCATTTGACAGCCAGGGTTGACGGTCACTACGGTAGTGGCTTTCGTTTCTTTTAGGTTCTTCATTTTTTCATCAAGAATTTTCATGGATTCATCAAAGTGGAGAAGATTGTATATACCTCCAGATGCACAGCAGCGGTCAAACCCTTCCATTTCCACATAGGAAATTCCTGGTATGGATTGCAATAATAATCGAGGTTCCTTTTGGACCTTTTGAACATTGCGTAAATGACAGGAATCTTGATAAGAAACGATGCCTTGCCATTCTTCAGTATAGGGAAGTGGACCCAATTGATAAAGGATTTGACTGATATCTTTCGATTTTTTTGAGAATTCCCTTGCTGTTCCAGCCCATTCGTGATCATCTGCCAATAGATGTCCATATTCAAGAAGCGAAGCACCGCAGCCTCCTGCGTTATTTACAATTACATCAGCATCTGCCTCCATGAAAGCAAGGATATTCCTCTTCGCTAATGCTTGCGCTTGTATTGTTTCGCCTTGATGGGAATGCAGGGCACCGCAGCAATTCTGATTTTCAGGGAGGATGACCTCACATCCCACCAAGGTGAGCAGCTCGATGGTTAGACGGTTGATTCGTGACATCATGGAATCCATGATACACCCTGCAAAAAATGCCACCCTTAATTTCGTTTCCCCTTTTGCGGGTATTATCGTACCTGTCCGGATTCGTTTGGAGGACGACTCGATAGCAGGGAGTGCTTGTTCTAAATGTCCAAGGGCAGGTGAAACTTTATGCAGTACATTGGATGTCCGGATAAGTTTGGATAACCCTGTTTTTTGATAAAGATGGACTGCACTCCCAATCCTATTCATTCGTTTTGGATATGGGAAAAGATGAACCAATGCCAGTTTTTTGATCTTCGTCATTTTAGTTTTTTGGTTTGTTGGCGCGGAGTTTTCAATGGCTTCTTTTGCCGCTTCCAGTATATGTCCGTATGGCACACCAACAGGACATGCGGTTTCACAAGCACGACAGCCTAAGCATAGGTCGATCGGTTCAGCTAAATCTTTTTGGAAATCTATTTTCCCTTCGGCCGCCATTTTCACTAGATTGATTCGACCACGTGGAGAGGCTGATTCTACACCCATTGATTCGTATGTAGGACATGCCGGTAAACAGTAACCGCATTTTACGCATTGGTTTGTCCAATCATAGGCATCTGAATATAAATTTTGGACCGCTGCCTTTGTCTCGTTCACTTTGACGGGTAGGTTCATGTAACCAACACGACCCTTGTCTGGCCCTTATCAGGAAAAATCTTTCCTGGATTAAGGATATTATTGGGATCCCAGGCTTCTTTAATTTTTTTCATCATATTCACCCCTGTTATACCTAATTCCATTTCCATATATGGTGACTTTAATGTACCGATTCCATGTTCACCGGAAAGTGTTCCGCCTAGTTCAATTGCGGCTTCAAAAATTTCACTGACTGCAAGCTCCACTTTTTTCATTTCCGTAATATTTCGTTTATCAGTAATGATGTTCGGATGCAAATTCCCATCTCCTGCATGACCAAAAACAACCAAGTTCAACCCGTATTTCTCCCGGATTCGGTTTAATCTCTCCATCATCGCCGGAATTTGACTGCGTGGAACAGTCGCGTCTTCAGAAATCTTTGTAGGACCCATTTGTGTAATGGCCGGGGAAACCAATTTACGCGCACTCCAAATAGTTTGGCGTTCTTCCTCTGTCTCCGCTATCTTGACGTAGGAAGCACCCTTTGCCCTGCATAAATCGGCGCATTTAATTATTTCTTCCTCAATCGCCAAAGGGTGACCATCTATTTCTATGATAAGGATGGCTTCTGCTTGAAGAGGCAAGCCAGAAGGTCGATAGCTTTCAACAGCACGGATACACGCATTATCCATCAATTCCAGGGCTGATGGTAGAATTCCTGACGATAATATGCTGGTAATGGCATGGCCGGAGTCAATCAAATGATTGAAGTGGGCAACAAAGGTTTGTTTAGCTTGCGGTTTTGGGATTAAACGAATGATTGCCTCTGTAACGATGCCCAAGGTACCTTCCGATCCTACGATCAATCGGGTCAAATCATACCCTGTTACATTTTTCACGGTCTTTCCGCCAGTACAGATGATTTCTCCCGTTGGGGTGACCACCTCAAGGCCTATCACATATTCTTTGGTCGTTCCGTATTTCAATCCCTTTGGACCGCTGGAGTTTTCCAATAGATTCCCGCCTATTGTGGCAACATTTGAACTGCTTGGATCTGGAGGATAGAACAAGCCGGCTTCTTCCGCCTTTTTATGGATATTTGCCGTAATCACACCCGGAGAGACAATGGCAAGCATATTTTCCCGATCGATGATCAATTTATCTCGTAAAAGGGTCATATCAAGAACCATCCCCCCTTTAACTGGTAAAGGGCCGCCACTTAGCGAAGTACCAGATCCTCTAGGGTAAACAGGTATTTTGTGTATATTAGCCAATTTAACCACTTCACTGATTTCTTCGGCGTTTTTGGGCTGTATCACGACTTCAGGTAAAAATTCCCCAAATGAAGCGTCATAGCTATAACAATACCTTTCTGCTAAATCAAGGAACATTCTATCACCTGGAATTACCTGACTAAGGTCATGTAAGGCTTCTTTCTCCATGCTTCTCACTTCCGTTCATGATTATAGTAAATGGGAAAAGCATCATTTGCATGTAATATAATGGAATTTTATGATTCAGCTAGATATAATGATGAAGAATAAAGGAGGGTTTTTATTGAAAATCGCATTGATTCACGCAACCACAACTGCACTAAAACCAATAGAAAGGGCCTTTCAGACAGTTGCTCCAAACATTGAACTCCTTCATTTCATGGACACGGGACTTCTCGCCTTGATGGAAAAGAGCGGCAAGTTAACTCCGGAAATCATTCGCCGCTTTTCTGCATTAGTGAATTTAGCCTATGATTCTCGCGTTTCATGCATCCAACTTACTTGCTCTGCTTTTAATGGAATCACTTCAATTTTACAACCTCTTTACCCTGTAAAGTTATTTCGTTCAGATGAGGCCATGCTTGATGAAGCACTTCGCTATACTACCATCGGCCTGATTTCAACCGTAAAAGAAACACCCATCGCCCTTCAAAATTATTTATTAGATAAGAATCCGGACTGTAAGATCGTATCTTTGGTGGATCCCGGGATCATCCATTTATTGTCTCAAGGAAGAAGAAAGGAGCATGACGATCGGGTTAAAAAGATGGTGAAACAATTAGATGGAAAGACAGAAGTGATTTTGCTTTCACAATATAGTATGGAGCATGTTGCAAAGCAAATTAATCCTTCTGTCCCTATCCTGACTGCCCCACTATTGTCTGCTAAAAGATGTTTGGATCACTTGAATGGAACGTTTAGATGAAATCAAAAACCGAGCTTAGACAGTATGATCCATTGGTCATATCCTTATATCCTTTTATCCGTTTGTATGATGAGAACCACCAAAAACTTTTCCGACACCTTGAATTTTTTCAAGTATGACGATTAGAAGAACTGATATGAATATAACCACGCTTGACACGGAAGCAACAATCGGATTGTAGGCATCCTGCATTTGCGAGAAAATCTCGATCGGCAACGTTCTCATTTCAGGTGATACCATAAAGAGTGAGACGGTTACATTATCAAATGATGTCAAAAATGCGAATAATCCCCCAGAGATTGCGGCGGACCCAATCAGCGGCAGTGTCACTTTCATGAATACTGTTAATGGATTGGCTCCAAGTATGGCCGCAGCCCGTTCAAGATTATAATCAAATCCACTAAGACCGGTTAATACCAGGCGCATTACATATGGTATGCAAATGACGATATGGGCAATCAAGAATCCGGCAGAAGTACCGGCTAGCATCATTGGTGTAAAGTACATTAACAGTGCAATCCCTAAGACTAATTGCGGTACACTTAATGGAGAAGTTAAAAGGGCCGTAATATATGATTTTCCCGGTATATCATACTTTGCGATGCCAAGGGCCCCCAAAGTTCCGAATATGACGGAGAATAGGGCAGCTAATGCTGCAAATTTCGCACTATTCAAAAATGCTTCCAAAAATTCTGGACGCTCCAAGATCTTGCCATACCATTGCAGTGAGAAACCTTCTGCCGGAAAACTTGGATAATTGGCACTTGTAAAAGAAGCGGGAATAACGACAATGAGCGGGATCAAGATATAAATAATCGCCAACACGGCTACGGCAATCCGAAGGCCGCCAAACGTTTTCATCATCGGAATACCTCCTTGAATTTCCCTTTTTCAAACACTCTGGTAAAGACGGCTACTGATATGACGGTGGTGGCTAATAGAATATAAGAAAGAGCAGATCCGAATGTCCAATGCAGCAGGTTATTTATTTGATCATAGATGACAACAGGCATCACGGGCACATTGGCTCCCCCCATAAGTGCAGGCGTAACATAAGCACTCATTGACAAACTGAATACAAGAATGCAACCAGATACTATACCAGGGATACTTAGCGGCAATGTAATGGAAAAGAACCTTCTGAATGGGCTTGCCCCAAGTATGGCTCCTGCCTTATCCAGGGAAGGATCAATATTATATAAGCTGGCAACGATGGATAAGATCATGAAAGGTAGATATGCATTGGATAGTCCAATTACAACTCCGATTTCCGAAAACAATAGCTTCAATGGTGCATCTATTATGCCAAGGGCCATCAGGGTTTGATTAATCGTTCCATTAGGTAATAGCAAGAGGTACCAGCCAAAATTACGGACCACTATACTTACAAGGAGTGGTGACACGATCAAGAGAGTGATATACCCTCTGATCCGCGCTGAACTTTTGGCCATCGTCAAAGCTACCGGATATCCAAGAAATAAAGCAACCAAGACCGAATATAAGCTGATTTTCACTGTCAGCCACAAAGATGATAAGTAATAGCTATCGGAAAATAATTGTGTATAGTTTTTTAGGCTATAAACGGCATCCGCTCCTCCAAGATTATCAGTGGAGATGAAGCTTAAATATAAAATGTATAACATCGGTATGACGAAGAAACCAAATATGAAAAGTAGAATCGGCGTTAAAAGGAGTAATCCCGGCACCCAGACCTTCCTTTTCTTGATTTTAGGTTCCTTTTGCGGCTCAATCGGATTCTTTTCCCGTTCTATTTCTTGACTAACATAACTTCTGATGGGCTCCATCCTATCAACACCTCACTTCCATTTTGCCATGATGAATCAAAAGCGGAAGTCAATACTTGTATACTTTTACTCTGTAATAGAACATTGATTTCCCATGAGGTACCAAGATAGTTAATTTGGCTAATCTTGGCACGATGGAAATCCAAATGTGATAAGGAGGTGTCATCCGCAGAAAAAATTTGCAGTTTTTCTGGTCTAATATAAAGCTTCACCTCATCTCCGGTTTTCAAATCATTATCATTTCCCATGATATTATCTGCGTCTACATGTGTGATATCAGAACCTATCTTGACTGACACTTTCCGCTTGTCCACAGCAGAGACATTCCCTTCAAAACAATTCGATTTACCGATGAATTGAAAGACGAATTCTGTCTTGGGATGATTGTAAATATCAGTCGGAGTACTGATTTGTTCAATTTTCCCTGCATTCATCACCACGACTCGATCAGACATGGAAAGTGCTTCTTCTTGATCATGGGTCACAAAAATGGTCGTTACGCCAATTTCCTTTTGTAATCGCTTTATCTCGGCCCTAAGTTCATGGCGCAGTTTTGCATCAAGGTTTGAAAGCGGTTCGTCCAGCAAAAGGAGCTCCGGTTCAACTACAAGTGCCCTGGAAATCGCAACACGCTGACGCTGACCTCCTGATAATTCTCTTGGATAACGATTCTCCAATCCTGACATTTTCACTAATTCAAGCGCTTTACTTATCTTCTTTTTTTGTTCAGCTTTACCGACCTTGCGCAGCTTCAAGCCAAAGCTTAAATTTTCATAGACTGTCATATGGGGAAAAAGTGAATACGTTTGAAAAACCATGCCTAAATCTCTCTTATAAGGAGGAACCTTCGTAACATTATTTCCTTTAATATGGACCTCTCCCCGGTCTGCATCGAGGAATCCTGCAATGAGGTTCAAGGTTGTGGACTTTCCGCACCCTGAAGGCCCAAGAAGAGTGAGTAACTCTCCTTGTTTCACCTCCAGATCAATACCATTCAGGACCACATTCGAGCCAAATTGTTTAAACGCTCCTTTTATCTCTACATCATTTTTATTTGACCCAACCCCCTGAACTGCCTCCAGGTGTTGTCTATTAATTTCCATATCTTTTTTTAATACTTCCATGTGATCAACACGCTCCTTATTATTTGAGTTTTTTCCCTAATTCAGGAGTAACCTCTTTCGCCCATCTGTCTGACACCTCAGCACGGATTTCTGCAAACTTGGCGAAATCAGGTTTGAATGTTTTATCACTTGCTTTAAGGCCGATTGACTCTTCATATTTCTCTGGGATTTTCATGCCTTCCACCGTCGGATAAAATCCTTTTTCGGAAATTAGTGCTTGTGCTTCTTCACTGACTACATAGTTGATGAATTCTAGGGCTTCTTTGCTATTAGGCGTATTCTTCACTAGACCAGCGCTGAAAGCTTGAAGCGGCACACCTTCTTTAGGCACCGCCATCTTAATAGGAATTCCTGAAACGGCTAGTTCACCTATGGAATAACTACCCATGACTGTTACGTCAGCAGCTCCCTGTTGGATAGCTGGCATCATTTGCGTTGAGTTTTTATAAAATGTATTGGAGTATCCTGCAAGGTCTTTTGCCTTTTCAAGACCTGGTTCCATGTCTTCCGTGCTGCCGCCGTTTGCAATCGCCAGACCATTAAGGGTATTGAAACCCCAGTCATTCGTAATATCTGAAAATGCCGTTTTACCCTCGTAATCCGGGGAGACAAGATCATTCCATGATTCAATTGATTTTAACCCTTTCTTTTTAAAGGTTTCCGTATTATAAGCTGGTGCAATGACTAAGCCGAATGCTGGCGCGGCAGCATTTTCAATCGGAATGAATCGGGGATCCACCGATTTCATATTGGGAACATTGGACTCATCAATTGGTACGATCAGTTCCTTCTCCTTAGCGCGTATTACATCAACCGGTACAAAAAGGGCAACATCTATTTGCGGAGCGTTCTTCTGTAATTCCACTTTAGAAAGGATTTCACCTGATAAACCGGAAATATAATTAACAGTGATTCCCGTTTCTTCTTTGAACTTTGGAGCGATCACATCTCGGATGGCGCTTTCGATGACCCCGCCATTACCGGCTATCGTTATTTTCTTCTCCCCTTTTTCACCTGTACTCGTTTGAACAGATTCCCCCGGCTTTTGCGGAGTAGGATTACCACACCCCGCAAGTGCGATCAATGCGATTATCGATAAAAGACATATTAGTTTTTTCAAAGTCATTACCTCCCGTTTTTCATTGATTTTCAATCATTCCTTGTTCAGTAAAATAATTCATGGCCCCTGAATGAAAATCCATTGGAACTTGTTTGGTTGCTTCCTCTATTGAAATATCAGAAGCCGCCGGATGTGTTTGCTGCAGTTCAGGCAGATGTTCATATAATGTTTTCACAAGATTGTAAGCATGCGGGTCAGACATTTCCTTGTAGGTTACCAGGACATTTTTAATTGATATCGTTTGGACATTTTTTTTCATTCCCTTGTATGTATCTCTGGGAATTTCATTATGAGTATAACCTCCATATTGTTTTTGAAGACGTTCAATGATCGCCCCCGGTATTGGTATGAAAGTCAGCTCCGTCTGATTGGATATGAAAGCGATTTCATTATTCGGAAGTCCCGAAGAAAAGAAAGCTGCATCAATGGTACCATTTCGTAATGCTTCTGCTGATTGAGAAAAAGAAAGATAGGATAAATTCAATTGATCGGTCGGCAAATCAGATTCTAACAGTATCCGTTCTGCAATAAGCCTTGTACCGCTTCCTGTCGTACCCACACTAATGCGTTTACCAACTAAATCTTCTAAGGAATCAATATCATTTTGTTTAGTAGTAACAATTTGAACATAATTGGAATATAGGGCCGTTAAAGCTCTTAACTTGGATTTATCCGTTTCAGGCAAATCAAGTACATCCACTGTGGTAAAACCAATTTCTGCCCGATGGCGGCTAACCAATTCAGTATTTTCGATGGAAGCATGGGTTACCTGGGTTCCTGAAACAGCTCCATTATATTTTTCATACATGTTTGACAATCTTTTTCCTAATGAAAAATAAACACCTGTCATATCTCCGGTTGCAATGATTAGCAGCCTATTATTTAAATCCTGTCCTTCAGAAGTTAATTGACTCTGAATCAAGGTAGTAGCAGGTTTGGATATTTCCTGCTGCTCATTCATAAAAGAACATCCTGTCATGAAACAAAATAACAAAGCGACTTTTATAAAGAGTGCTCCATTTTTCATCGTGGCCCTCCTTTCTTAATGTACTTAGATGCAAATATCATGCCAAGTCGATTTTCTGCTTTAAAACGCAAATCCTGCCGATTTATTGTTTGGAATACCCGTTTAAACCGGCAATTTTTGCCGGTTACCCAGAAAAAAATGCCGGTTCCCCCTATAAGTCTTTTATTCTTCTTTTGAAATGAGCTTAATTTTATCCCGAAGGCTTCTTTCTGAAATTTTTAGAATTTGAGCTGTTTTTTGCCGATGATTTTTACAGTATTGAAGAGTGGCCGTTATAACTTTTTCCTCTATTTCTTTCATAGATATGCCAATAGGAATCCTGAAACTGTTAAAATCATCGTCATTGCCATCCGGCTGGAGAATGAACTTCTGTTCTTGAACATATTGCGGCAAATCGGTATCTTCCATGCTTTTCGAGTTTGATAGGGCAACAGCATATTCTATAATGTTACCAAGCTCACGGACATTCCCAGGGTAATGATAATCCAGTAAAATTCGACGTGCGGTTGCCGAGAACGTCTTATCTTCACGATTCATATCCCTAGCATGCTTTTTTATAAAATAATCCATAAGGATCGGTAAATCTTCTTTTCTATCTCTTAAAGGCGGCATGGAGATGGGAATGACATTTAGCCTAAAATACAAATCCTCCCTAAATTCCCCTTCCATCACCATTTGTTCCAGGTTTTTATTGGCTGCACTTATAATACGGACATCCAGTGAGATTTTTGTATTGGATCCCAGAGGCGTCACTTCCCGTTCCTGTAATACCCGTAATAATTTGGCTTGAAGAGGAAGTGGCATTTCACTAATCTCATCCAGAAAAAGGATGCCTCCATTAGCAGCAACGAATTTCCCTTCCTTCCTCTGAGTTGCACCGGAAAATGCTCCCTTCTCGTAACCGAACAATTCAGATTCCAGCAGCATCTCAGGAATTGCTGCACAATTGACAATCTGCATGGGGTTGTTTTTCCTTCTTCCTAGTGTATGGATGTTTCGGGCTACCAGCTCTTTTCCAGTTCCACTTTCACCCGTGATAAGAACACTTGAATCAATATCTTTCACTCTTTCGATCATTGAAAAAATACGCTGCATCGCCTTGCTGTTACCAAGAAAATTACCAAATCTCTTTTGAATCTCTAATTCTTCATGTAAAGTCTCCAATTGATTGGACATCTGTTTGAATTCGGCTGCCCTCATCAAGAGCAAAGAAAGTTCTTCTATATTAATTGGCTTTTCAATATAGTAGTAGGCCCCTTTTTTTATGGCCTCGATGGAAGTTTCTATGGATGAATAGGCAGTCATCATGATGATTGTCACGTTAGGTGCTATTTGTTTGATTTTCTGTAGGACATCAAGTCCACTTTTATTTCCTATTCTAAGATCAAGTAAAACAATATCAAAAGGCTGATTGTCGATCTTTCGAAGACCTTCATCCGGGTCCGTTGTTGTAACGACTTGATAAGAATCTTCCAAGGCAAAGCTAAGAGCGGTGCAAATAGCAGGTTCATCATCGATCACCAATACATGCATTTTCATATTACTCCTCCTCCTTCCAAGCTTCTATTCGATATATAAAGGTAGTAAAATGATGAATTTCGTTCCTGAATTAGGATAACTTTTCACATGGATATCTCCGTTATTTTCCTTAACTAGCCTATAAGATAACGTAAGCCCCAAACCGACTCCCTTTTCTTTATTTGTGAAAAAAGGTTCGAAAATATGGTTCAGTTCCTCCTGTTTCATCCCTTTCCCCGTATCGGATATGGTAATCCGCCCTGTCTTTTCGTTCTCTTTATCAATTGTGATTTTAATGTTCTTTTCCTCGGTTTCTTCAACAGCATGAATCGAATTTAACACCAAGTTTAAAAGAACCTGGTGAATTTGTTGTAAATCTATATAAAATATAAGGTCATCATCAATCGTCTGCTCGAAATTTATTTGTTTCTTTTCCATTGTCACCTTATGAAAAGCAAGTAATGATATAAGTTCATGTGCGTAGCAATTCGTTATATTTGGCGGGCGCGGACGTGCATATTCAATTAAATCGGTAACGATCGCATTCAGTCGGTTTACTTCAGTAGGCAAGTGTTCCATTAGCACTTGTCGGAATTGGGGGTTATCATATTTACTCGGAAGTAAATCTATGAATGTTTTGATAGATGTTAAAGGATTCCTGATTTCATGTGCGACACCTGCAACTAGTTGTCCAAGAGCGTGCAGCTTTTCTTGTGTGACCAATTTTTTCTCCAATGTTTTCTTTTCAGTCTCATCATTCATGGAAAGTAAGTATCCGGTTTGCATTTCTTCAGAATTGAACATCTTATGCATCGAATAGGAAATCACCTTCTGTTCATTTTCCTCATTAAATACCAAGATCCGAAAAGTACCCGTACGATTATCCTCATTCTGTTCTTGATTGAAAGCTTCGAAATTCTTCATTAATTGCGAATGATTCATAAGATTCAGAATCATTTCCTTGGAAATGTTGAGAATGTCCGAAGCCTTTGCATTGCAGCTGGTAATCATGAAATCGAGATCGAATGTTATGATTCCAGTATTGATATTGTTTAAGATTTGATCTTTGAACGCTTTACCATTTGCGATGTTTTGCCGTTGTTTCTCTAAATCCTTATTTAATAAATGTAATTTCAACGTCTGGTTATGAACGGATTTTTTTAGCTTCTGATTCCATATGTAAATGATTAGAAGGATAAGTGCTACCGCAGTTAAGATTATGATCAACCAGAATATGAATTGCTCCAGCCTGGCAATTTTTTGATTGGACTGTGGCATGACCCATTTATCGATTATCCCGTTGATATTTCGGTTTGCTTTAAGTTCTGTGAGTGTATTGTCCATCATGAAAAGAAGCGATTGATTCCCTTTTTTCACTGCTATCGTATAATCCGCGGGTTCAATGACTTCATCGAGAATGATATAATTCTTTTCTTGGCGGAACTTTTTCAAATAGAAGCCTGCAGTCCATTTGTTTCCGATGAATACATCTGCACGGTTGTTCAATAATGTTAAAATACCCGAGTATTGATTCGAAACGGTCGTTAAATTTGTATTCCTCATATTGAGAAATGTACTGATTACTGGAGTGTTATAGTCAAGGACAACATGTGAATCACGTAAATCCGTTAACGTATGAATATCCTGTTTCCTTTTACTAGGAATGATTATTGATTGGGACATTGTAAAATAGGATTGAGTGAAATCAAGTTGGTTATCTTTTTCGGTATTATAGGTGCTTCCAACAATTGCATCAATTGTTCCATTACTTAAGGCTTTTTCCGCTTCTTGCATCCCCATCGGAATATATTTGAAATCTACGCCATTATATTTTGCTATTTCCTCCATTAAATCAATATTAATCCCTGTCAGCTCACCAGCTTCATTTTCAAATGAAAATGGAGCAAGAGCACTTTCTCCAGCAATTATAAATGTTTTTTGTTCAGCAAAAACAGCGGGAGACCATAATGTTTGAACAAAGAATATAAAGCAAAATATACTTAGTTTAAACAGCTGTTTTTTAATTAAGAGCCCTCCTTTTACGTTGAAATTCATGCAGTCAGTATTCCTCGGCTAAAAAACATCATGATAATAATACTTCTCCAATTACGACTTGAACCCTTTAAAATGTAAAAGTTTCTTAGGATAATCTGACACAATCCAACAATAACCAACAAAATGGGTATGTGTTTCTGAATGAATAACCTGTCCTAACCTGGATTTTGCATTGTTGGATTAAAATTAAAGTAGAGCTTCTTCTATTTCTTTCTCATGCTTAAAAACGCTACATTAGCTCCTTAACGAAATAAATATAAACCCAGCAACATTTGCTGGGTTTGCCAAAAAAAGAGCCAGTTGATTCAGAAATACGCTCCCTTTCCGCCGACTGTCTGCTCAAGCCCTCCTCGCCGTAAGCGTCTGTGGGGTCTTGGCAAGCCAGTTATGGCAGGAGTGTCACAAATTTCTTCAAAGTAAAAAACTTAAAGGATAAACTAGTCTTAAACAAGTTCGAAATGAGACCCGCTTACAGTTTTTTCATTTTAAAAAAGTCCAGTCGATTGGAACGGAAGGTACGAGCCTCCACATGCACAAAGAGCGCCGAGGGCGGACCGTCCGCGGAAAGAGGTGCCTGGAGAGTGGAGAGGAAATCATTTTCAAACCCTCAAGATTATTTTTCGTTTTCAAGGCTTTTTATCATTTGCCGTAACGCTCCCAGATGATAAGCAGAGTGGGCAATGGTCGCATTTACATTTGTCAGCCATTCCTCTAAATCGATTGAATCGATTTCTGCCAATAGAGTTACATATTCTTTATGTAATCCTTCCCTGATTTCAGCCCATTTCACCTCATCAACAGCAGCAATGGTCCAGCTTGCGCCCCAATCTTTTTCAAAGTCTGCGCCACTGATCATTGTGCGGATCACCCATAAATAATATCGTATGTGGTCTGAGTGAGCAGCTATAGTCGATCCATTTATGGAAAGTGAAGCGTCTTTTGCGGTTAAACCATCAAGTGTCCCAAAAACCCCTGTATTCGGTCTTGATTCAGTATAATAGCTCCCATCATTTCCGGGTCCCTCAAACGTTTCTTTCAAAAGCGTTTTGATTGAACTCGCTAACGTTTCGCCCATCACAATTCCCCCTCAAGTGTTTTAATCCACTCCATTACTATAATACACTAAGACAAATCAATAATCGTTTTTATATTGTAAAATAAATCCAAACATTTCACGAATGAAAGAGTTACACGCTCACCGAAGCATTTGGAAGGTTAGGATTACAACGAACAAGAGAAAAACCTCACTTAAGTCTAATATTACTGGCTTGGATTAAAAAATATGATTAATTTTAATTATCGACAGCTTCCTTTTACTTTCGAGTACAGTTCAAAGTCTAAGGGGAGGGTAATTATTAAATAACAAAAATAAGGCCATCTCCTAAATGATATGGACGGCCTTATTTTTATCTGAAAATATGATTCATTCTTGAAAGCATGCCATGCAAAGCCATTAGTAGCTTTTCAAACGCTCCTCCAAGGACAAAATTCTAAACTTTAACTCTTGATTCGAGTCTAAGCCACCTACTACAATTTGGTTATCTTCCGTAATGGTGACATATCTGAAGGTCTCATCACCGTGGATCTTTATTTTTGTTTCCAATGTCGTTTCCATTTTTGCAAAGACTTCATCTGTGTATTTAAGTGGAAGAAAATCATCTAATCCTTCGTCGGGGCTGCCGAGCCACTTAAACATGAAATCTTTCAATGAATATTGTTCAATCATCGATAAATGATTTTTAAAAATTAATTTGTCAATTGTTATCTCTTTCAACTTAACCACTCCTCAATAATATATAAAGTTTATATGGATAAACTCTTAACATCAAGGGTATTCCAATGACAAACGATTACATTTTGATTACTTGGTGACTAAATAAACCCATATATTCCGATAAATGGTTCAGGACAATGGGATGTGAGCTTTCCTGAAAAACAATTTGAAGGTAAATATTTTCTTTACTGGAGAAAAGAGTTGATTATTTAATGTCCTAGGGAAATACGCCTTGTATTAACATTAAGAGGAATTGATTCTGCAGTTGTCACTTTTGTGCATAGCTTTTAATGTGACTTATTGAAATATTTTAATATTTGTTACCTCTTTACTGACTGTACAAACAAAAAGATTCATTCTATAAAACGTTCATTCCAGTCAAAAACAGCCTCCATTTCTTTAAGGAAATGAAGGCTGCCTTTCTTAAACGATAAATCTAATAACAATTTACTCATAAATGATAGTGCTTAGATTTCTTGTTTTCCTTTAACTCCATTTATTGAATAGCTCATTTTAATGTTGGCATTTAATGAGTGATATACTGAACAGTAGGTATTTTTCGACAATTGAATCGCACGGACCACTTTATCTTCAGGCAGTTCCCCCTCCAATAAATAGTGGATATTAAAATCGGTAAAACGTTTTGGATGGTTTTCTGCCCGTGACCCTTCTATTTCTATTTGAAAGGCCATTGTTTCAAATCGCATTTTTTTCAAAATCATTACAATATCTATTCCTGTGCACCCGGCAAGGGAATGTAACAGTAACTCTGTGGGTCTTGCTCCACTATTTTTTCCTCCTACTTCTTCGGCAGCATCGATCTTTATTTCATGTCCTGACGGAGTTGTGCCAGAAAAGGCCATTTCCCCTGTCCATGTAATCATTGTTTTCATTTGTATCAATTCCTCCCTTTCTTATTGTTTTTCCTAAAAATAGTCCACATGTCTATTTAATGAAAGTACAGGTCAATTAAGTATTAAATAATATTTTCCCCATTTTTTATCGAGGTTTTATTCATTTGGATAATTTGCTCAATTGGTACTTCTACACAGGAGATGGTTTTTGCATTGTATTCATTTCAAAAAATAGTAGAGATAACTTGTGATGATAAGCTTTCAATACCTTATATTCTTCCCGCAATCCCTTCTTAGTTAGTCATAAAACTTAAGACATCATTTCGACAGGATCCTATATATAACCATCTACCATGAAGTTTTATAGTTTCCTATTCCACTCAAAGGAGTTTTATAACTATTATTTTCTCCATCTTGCCAAGTAATATTGCCATTTTCATCTTTTATTACGAACTTGAATTCATAGTATCGATCCGCGGCTAAACGGAATGTTCCGCTCCAGCTGCCTTCTTTATTTTGTGTGAGTTTATATTCGTAATCTTCTGGATTCCATCGGCCTATTTCTCCTCTATCCCCAATTAAGTAGACTCCCTGTGTGGAAGGTACATTTTCAACTGTGAATGTAACTGGAATCGATTTGCCTTCCAATTTATCTGCCATCATCCTTAACTCATTTGTTGGATTTCCTTCATCATCGAATAAATATGACATCCTTAGCAAGGTAAAGCCCTCAAAATCATAGTTAAAAACCATTTCTGCTATATTGTCAAAGCCCCATTCATTATTGATCAGTGGGAGTGCGTTTTCCCCGTTTAATGAAATTCCTTTTTGATTGGCTAAAGTGGCAATATGGGTCACCAACGTTTTAGGAGCACTATATGATGGTGCATTATGTGCGTCTTGATCTCCCATTTCCAAACAGGTGAACGTGAGGGCCATATTGGATTTCTTAAACTGATTCAGTAGTTGGGAGTAGTTATAGTACCCTGCACTATATTCTGCTGAATGCGGCAGTACTGGATCGTTCATTTTCCAATGGACACCTGAGATTTTAGCTCCGATTGGTACGCCGAAGACTTCATCAAAATGTTTATGGGCAAATTTCGAGATTTTTGAAAGATGTTTTTCAAGTGCACCTTGATACCACTGCATGAAATCTTTTCCAAATTGTGTGTCGACTGCTCCTCCTCTTGTGAAAAATTCATCCCCGTTACCTGGCGGCTGAATCTCCCTCCAGTTTTTATAATTTTTTCCCCAAGCAGCATTTAATTTTTTTATCGTTGAATACTTCTCTCTCATGGTAAGCCTGAAATCCCGTTTCGCCCCTTCTGTATAAGCTTGAAGCTGTCCCCTTTCAGGATATTCCCAGCCATCTGCATTTTGATAGGAGGGATATCTTAGTTCCCCAGCTGGACCTGCACTTAGATATATTTTAGCTATTAAATCCTTCTCATCAGCAAAGTTTTTTGCAAAGGATTTGTACAATTCTTCGTATTGATCAGCTGTACCTTCCCACCAAGGAGCAAGTACCTCCTTATTCCAGTAACCACTTTCACTCTTGAATGCCATGTTTTCGGCAGAGTCTATATTCCAAAGCCAACTCGGGATGGGATAGTTACAATCATCTCCCACATTACCGCCGCATTGATGTGTAGATAAAATGGGCACCCATTTTAAACCGGAAGCTTTCACTGTCTCCCCATATTTTTTATAATAAGACCAATCAAATTGATTATCTTTTTTACTCTCGACCAATCCCCACCAGATATCTGTCGTTATTGCGTATACTCCATTTTCCTTCAACTGAATCAACTTTGCTTCAAATACATCCCAATCTGTTATTTCACCCAATGGGGCCATCACATAAAGCTTGTAATCTGGTTTTACTTCTGCTGATCCGGGTGAAGTACTTGATAATGGAACGAAATACAGCATGAAGGTAAAAACGCCAATAGATAATTTTTTCATAAAAACGCCAACCTTTCCCCTATAACTTATTCAATTGTGGAAATTTTCGAACGTTATTGAAATCGCTTACTTGCATTCGGTCAATAAAGTCTATCCTTTACTAGAAAGTATATTTGTTTTGGAAATATTTATCAATTACTTTGTGAGGAATACAGTCATTTGAAGTGAAAATTTAGTTCATAGCTCCTCAAAGAAAGAAAAATGGATAGTCCTATAAAAGACTATCCAGTAACGGGTTATATTTATTCACCAATATTTCTCATTTTCTATACCAATGTTTTACATGCATTTTTATAGAACAATATATACATCCCCATTTTCTATTGCAACATTGAATGTCTTTACGCAGCCATTATCAGGTTTTTGGACTTCTCCATTCACGACACTGATTTTCCAGTCATGCATCGGGCAAAAGACGTGATCACCACTCACAATACCTTCCACCAGTACTCCACCTTTATGTGGGCAACGATTTTCAATAGCTCGGAATTCACCATTTGCTAAATGAAAAAGAGCAATTTCATGTGATCCTATCGTTACTGTTTTCCCCAGATTTTTTGGCATCTCATTTACTGTTGAAACCTTTATCTTTTGAAGAGTTTTCCCCATTTAGGATTCCCCCAAATTCATTTATTTGATATAACTGGAATTTTCACTTTTTGAAATAAATCGGTTTGGATCGCATTGCTCTCAATAATTTCTTTCCACGGTTCTTGCAATACCGATAAGGCCTCATTTAAACGTTGATTAAGCTCAATCCTTTTTTGCTTATCACCGATAACCGCTTTAATGGTATCGAACCCTACACGCTCAACCCAGACAGACGTTCTTTCTAAATAGTTGGCAGTCTCTCGATAATGTTGGATGTATGCACCTGTAATTTCGATTACCTCATCACTAGTTTTCACTTTGCATAATAATTCAGCAGCTCTTAAATGTGTTCCGCCGTTGCCGCCAATATAAATTTCCCACGCACCGTCAACACCGACAACACCAAGATCTTTGATACCGGATTCAGCACAATTACGGGGGCATGCCGACACAGCCATTTTAACCTTATGCGGTGTGCCTACACGTTCAAATTTCTTCTCCAGGGCAATGCCCAATCCAATCGAATCTTGAGTGCCAAAGCGGCAAAAGTTTTCACCGACGCATGTTTTCACTGTTCGAAGGGTTTTTCCATAAGCATATCCAGAAGGCATATCCAGATCGGCCCAAACGCTTGGTAGATCGTCTTTCTCTACGCCGAACAAATCTATTCTCTGCCCGCCTGTGACCTTTAGTAACTTAACATTATACTTATCGGCAACATTTGCTATTTTCCGTAATTGATCGGGATTAGTGACGCCGCCATACATTCTTGGCACAACAGAAAATGTACCATCCTTTTGAATATTTGCATGTAACCTTTCATTTACATAGCGGGACTCTTTTTCATCTTCATATTCAACAGGATGAATCATACCTAAGTAATAGTTCAATGCCGGTTTACACTTCGAACATCCATCACTTGTATTCCAGCCGAGAACATTCATGACTTCTCGAGTATGGGTCAAATTCTTTTCGCGTATTTCAGCAACAACCTCATCTCTAGTTAAAGTGGTGCAAGTGCATATGGATTCCTTTTGATTTGACTTGCTGAAATCATCGCCCAATGTAAGCTCCAGAATATCACCGACTAACGGCTTGCAACCCCCACATGATCTTGAAGCATTTGTGCAGCCTTTTACCTCATCAATACTTGTTAACCCTTTAGATTCGATAGCCGATACAATATCGCCCTTCGTTACACCATTACAGCCACAGATAATTTCTTCGTTTGACATCGCACTGACAAGACTAATACTGAGTTCTTCACTCGTTCCAGCTATTAAATATTCGGAAACTTCGGCATTTTTATTGATCATGCTCAAAAGGTTATTGCTTTCCTTTGTATCCCCAAATAATACCGCACCAGAAATTTTCCCATTTCGGATCATTACTTTTTTGTAAGTACCGTTCCATTCATTAAATTCCTTGATTGATTTGGCCTTTTCATCCTCGAAAATTTCCCCCGCCGAAAATACATCAACACCAGATACTTTTAACTTGGTAGACAGTACTGAACCCTCGTAAGCTTCGCCTTTAAGTCCGCAAATCCTTTTCGCTAACACTTTGCCCTGTTCATAAAGGGGAGCGACCAAACCATACACCATCTCACGGTGTTCCGCACATTCACCAACGGCATAAATATTCAGGATTCCAGTCTCCATATAATCGTTCACAATAATTCCTCGATTGACAGGGATGCCGCTATTTTTGGCCAATTGAATATTTGGTTTGATTCCAACTGCCATGACCACTAAATCGGCGCTGATTTCCTCACCATCTCTAAAGCGTAATCCTTTAACATCAGTCTCACCAAAAATCTCCTGCGTTTGTTTACCAAGATAAAAATTCATTCCCTGGCTTTCAAGTTCCTTTTGCAACATTTTTCCTGCTGTTGGATCGAGCTGCCTATCCATCAAATATTCCGCAAGATGAATGACATCAACCTGCATACCTAGATTCAAAAGGCCTCTAGCTGCTTCAAGACCCAATAACCCTCCACCAATGACTGCTGCCTTTTTATTATTTTTTGAATATTCAATCATTTTTTCACAATCTTCTATATTTCGAAAAGCTGTCACTCCTTTTTTATCCGCCCCATTTATCGGTAGAATGAAAGGAATTGATCCGGTAGCTAAAATTAACTGATCATATTCGACTTCACGATTTCCATCTGAGTATATGATTTGTTTAATTGTGTCGATATTCGTTACTGTTTCACCTGAAAACAGTGTAATATTGTTATCTTTGTACCAGTTCCAATCATTTATTGTAATATCATCTATCGACGTAGCACCTTGCAATACATTCGATAGTTGGATTCGATTGTAATTCGGATGTGGCTCACTTCCGAAGACAGTAACTTCATACCTTTCCGGTTGAATTTTCATAATTTCTTCTATACATCTAACTCCTGCCATACCATTCCCAATTAGTACCAATTTTTGCTTCGTCATGTATTGTCCTCCAATAAGATTTTTTTGAAAGGATTATGTATTTGATTATAGGTGACGGCAATATTTATAACAACAAGTGTGTTATATAATCTAACATGATTTTTGAAAATTAATAATTAATGTTAGTTTTTATTACAAATATTCAGAAAATTAGGATATAATATCATTATTGATCTAGCCTAAATCAAAAATGAGGTGATTTTCATCGTTCAGCCACAAAAAGATTCTTATATTGACAGAAAAGTAATTTCCATAGGAGTAGTAAGAGAATTAACCGGTCTATCAGATAGACAAATTCGGTATTACGAAGAAAGAAAACTCGTTTTCCCCGAAAGGTCTAAAGGAGGTAGCCGTAAATACTCCTTTTCCGATGTCAAGGCATTAGTGGAAATCGCAGATAAAATAGAGGATGGAGTACAAACCAATGAAATTAGACAGGAAAAAATAAAGGAAAATAGAAAAATCGAACAGGAAAAAATGCGAAAGAAAATGCTGCAAGGTCAATTAAATGCACACTTTGGCACACGTAATTGATTTATGCTAGCGCTCCGGAAATATTAGCCGATCCAATACGGTTTTTATAACCGTCAATAGTTAGACTTCCATAAACCCATACAGTACGACTGGACATGATATCATGTCCAGTTTTCAATTTTCATTGCAGTTGAACCATTCCCCTTTTTGGATTAAAGAAGGGAAACTCAAACCCAAAAAAGGGACTATAAATACAGGACAGGGATCCCTTACAATTAAAGGGGAATTGACTAAATGCAAAATAACAAATATCCACTAATCATTCCACTTCTATGCAAACTCCTTATCTTCTTTCTTCTCTGAAAACCATGATAATTTATCGGATAACTTCACCACTTCTCCTATTACAATCATTGCGGGATTAGCGACCTGCTCTCGTTTAACAAGCTCCACAATTGTATCGATTGTGCCTATAACAGTTCGTTGAAAACCTGTCGTTCCCTGTTCAATGACAGCTATAGCAGTTTGAGGGTCCTTTCCGCAGGATCGTAATTGGTTACATATATAAGGAAGGTTTTTAATACCCATATAAATAGCAATGGTGTCAACACCATTAGCCAAATGATTCCAGTGGATGTTATCAGGTTTGCCAGTCACGCAGTGTCCCGAGACAATTGCGAAGGTACTCCCCCAATCCCTATGAGTCACGGGAATTCCTGCATAAGCTGGAGCAGCAATTCCAGATGTGATACCAGGAACTATTTCAAATTGAATTCCGTGCTTTACTAGCTCTTCTGCCTCATCGCCGCCTCGTCCAAAGATGAAAGGATCTCCCCCTTTTAGCCGAACGACCGTTTTTCCTTCCATTGATTTACTAATTAACATTTGGTGAATGTCCCCTTGAGAGACACAATGGTTTCCAGGTGCTTTACCACAATAAATGAATTCAGCTTCGGCCTTCCCGTATAACAGCAATTCACGATTTACCAATCGATCATACATGATAACATCTGCTTGTTTGATACATTTGGTTGCTTTGACAGTAATTAAGTCCGGATCACCGGGTCCAGCTCCAACAATATAGACCTTACCTTTTCCCATCCTTTTTCCCCTTTTTTGATAGTCATGAATAAGCGCCTTTTTCCTTAAAACTTAATTGGTATGGAATACAGTCCGCTTAGGCTCTATCTTATTAGATTTTGATTAAACTAGATTTTGATAATTGATTATGTTGAATGGGAAGTAATCTCCCTTTAATTGGACATTATCTCAACTATGGGATTTACTTTTACGGCACTTACTTTAAAACCTGGCATTTTGCATGTCGGGTCTAACTCCTGTGAAACGAGGAGATTGACATTTTGTGAGTCTGCCCAATGAAAAGGAACGAATATAGTATCTTGACGAATAGTTTCTGACCATTTACTTCTTACAACGATACTTCCCCGCCTTGATTCAATTTTTACCAACGTAGTATCTGGAATATGATATTTCTTGGCTGTTTCAGGATGAATTTCCATATATGATTCAAAATTTCTTGCTGCTAATGATGAGCTTTTTCTCGTTTGCACTCCTGTTAAATAATGTGACATGATTCTTCCTGTTGTTAAATAAAGTGGAAACTCCGTACATGGCTGTTCTTTTGGAACAATAGGCACATTATTAACCACAACCATATCTGCCTTTCCATCCGGGTGGGCAAAAGAAGTTTCGAACAACCTTTTTGTCCCTTTATGGTCAAGGGTTGGGCATGGCCACAAAATGCCTCCTTCTTTTCTTAGACGATCATAGGTTATCCCATAATAATCAGAAGTTCCCCCGCGGCTTGCCACTCTTAATTCATTGAAAATCTCATTTGCAGATTGAAAGGAAAAATGCTCCCCTTTTCCAAGTGCTTTTGCTATATCACAAATTATTTGCCAATCATGCTTGACTTCACCGGGTTTTGAAAAACTTGCTTCCCGCAATGTTACCCGTCCCTCTAAATTTGTCATCGTTCCTTCATCCTCTAAATAAGACGATGTAGGTAAAATTAAATCAGCCAATCTAGCAGTTTCTGAAACAAACATATCTACTGATACAAGAAACTTTAATTTCTTCAAAGCCTTTTTGACAAAGTTTGCATTGGGATTGGAAACAACTGGATTAGAACACATTAAAAACATGCCGGTTATTTCACCTTCATTTATTTTCTCTATCATTTCGTATGCTGAGACACCTTTACGTGGCAAATCAGCCTCATCGATTCCCCATATTCGTGCAATATGTAATCTGTGTTCCTCATTTTCGATCAAACGATAACCCGGCAGTTGGTCTGCCTTTTGCCCATGCTCTCTTGCCCCCTGCCCATTTCCCTGTCCAGTAATTGCTCCATAGCCCGAATTCACTTTTCCGATTTTACCTGTAGTGATGAGAATATTAAGAAAATTCCGAACGGCGGCAGAACCATCCGTTTGCTGCTCAACACCCCTTGCTGTAAAAATCATACCTGATTCTTCTTTCCCGAACATTGTAGCCGCTTTCCGGATTTGATCGCTTGGAACCCCAGTCATCTCTGAAATTTCTTCCAACTCTAAAGATGAAACATACTCTTTAACTTCATCAAAGCCATTTGCACGTTCCCGAATAAATGTTTCATCAGTAAAACCCTCTTCGATAATTACTTTCAATAATCCGTTTGCCAAGGCGGCATCCATCCCTGGTTTTACTTTTAGATGTAAGTCAGCCAGTTTCGTTGTTGCTGTTTCTCGGGGATCCACAGCAATTATATACGCCCCGTTTTCTTTTGCTTTCTCAAAGTACGGCATGATTGTTGGCTGGCATTCCGCAATATTTGTGCCTGCCAAAATAATACACTTCGTGAACGGAACCTCTGACAAGCTGTTCGTTAGGCCCCTATCCATACCAAATGTTTGGCTTGCTGCCGAAGCAGCTGCGGACATGCACAAACGCCCATTATAATCTATATACTTTGTTTTTAAAGCTACTCTTGCAAATTTTCCAAGCAAGTATGCTTCTTCATTCGATATGGAGGCACTCCCGTAAACAGATAATGCATTTATACCATCCTCCGTTTGAATCTTAGCGAAATTCTCCTTAATGTGGTTTAATGCTTCCTCCCAAGAAATGCGAACAAATTCCCCATCTTTTTTTAATAATGGGTATTTAATTCGATCGTTATGCAAAGCATGTTGGTGTGCATTCATACCTTTAATGCATAAGCGCCCCTCTGAGGTTGGATTATCTTTTCCAATCGTCATATACTTTTTTCTTGTGACTATTGTTTGTTCCAAAAGCTGCATCTTACATTGCATGCTGCAAAATGGACATTGTGTATCATACCTTTTTTCTGATTGGACCTCCTGTTGCTTCATGCGGAAATACTTTAATAATAATTCAGTCAAGCTCCTCACCCTTTGCTCATGGATTTCTTTGGATCGTATTCATGTTACAAGCATTTACTCGTATCTCTTAGAAGCATCAAAAGGTACTTGCCACTTTAGTTCTTTCCCTGAGCTACGCCATTTCCAATCGTTGAGAAAGTTGCTGACTAAGTTCCTTATCAAACAATACTTCCCTTACATGAATTAAACCCACTCGTTCAATCCATTGCCAAGTCCTTTCTAAGTAATTAGCCGTTTCACGATAATATTGAATAAAGCCGATGATGATTTCAATTGCTTCTTCATTTGTCCCGGCTACACATAACAGTTCACCGGCACGCACATTACGCCCGCTGCTTCCCCCTACATAGATTTCCCAGCCCCTGTCAACACCCATAACACCTATATCTTTCGTTGTTGATCCTGCACCATTGTGCATACAAGCAGATATGCCCATCTTAATGCGGTAAGGTGTTAAAAGATGCTCAAATCTTTTTTCCAGGTCTACAGCAAGTGAAAGGGATTGCTGTTTGTCACATTGGCAAACATGTTCCCCGATACATGTTTTGACGTTTTGAACGGTATTGCCATATTTCGAACTTAATGGCATGTCTAAATCAGCCCAAACACCTGGGAGATCTTCTTTTTTTATACCCATTAAATGAATCCTTTGTTCACTTGTTATTGCCACCTGCGATATATCATATTTATCAGCAACATTTGCAATTTTTCGCAAGTCTTTCGCATTCGTCATACCGCCGTACATTTGTGGGATAACAGAGTAATGGTTATCGCTTTGAACTGTTGCATTCTTTTGGTCGTTTATGAAAAGAGTTTGCTGTCTGGTCTCATACTCTGGATGAATCATTCCTAAATAATAGCTCAGGGCTGGCCTGCATATTGAACAACCTTCGTTATTTCCCCATTCCAGAACATCCATCACAGCTTGAACAGATGTTAAGTCTTGGAGCTGCATTTGATACACGACTTCATCTTCCGTTAAGGTCGTACATGGGCACATTACCTTTTGTACATTAGCCTCATCAGAAAGATTACTTTGAATATATGCCAAAAGCTCGGTCACTGCCGGCTTACACCCACCGCAAGAACCGGAAGCCTTTGTACATTGTTTTACTTGTTCCACTGTTGTTAATCCTTTATTTTGAACGGCATCAATAATTGCCCCTTTTGAAACAGCGTTACAATTGCAAATGATATCATGATTTGCCATTGAAGCGATTAGTCCCTCAGTAGTACCAGGTGTTTGGAACAGTGCACCCTTTTCCTCCGATGATACTTCTTGTCTCTTTAAAATCATATCAAGTAATCGTGTGCTGGCCTTTGTATCTCCATACAGCACAGCACCGATGATTTTTCTTCCTTGAAAGACCACCTTTTTATAAATACCATCTAATTCATCAAAGGTTGTGATTGATTTCGTTGTTTCATCACCTAGGAAATCTCCAACAGAGAATAACTCAACACCTGATACTTTCAACTGGGTCGAAAGAACAGAACCTTGGTATCCCTGGCATTTCATCTCACAAATGTGCTTTGCCAGCACTTCCCCCTGTTCATATAGAGGTTTCACCAGTCCATAGACAATGCCTTGATGTTCAGCACATTCACCAACCGCATAAATATTAGCGACGCTTGTTTCTAAATAGTCGTTTACAATAATGGCACGATTTATATCAATTCCGCTTTCTTTGGCCAACTGAATATTCGGTCTGACTCCCGCAGCCATAACGACTAAATCGGCTTCCAGCTCCGTTCCATCCTTAAAACGGACACGTTCTACACGCTCGTTACCGATTATCTCCTGTGTTTCCTTTTGTAAAAGAAAGTGCATTCCCTGGTTTTTCAACTCTTTTTGCAGCAAAATGGATGCCGTTGAATCAAGCTGCCTTTCCATTAAGTGTTCAGCAATATGAACAACATTCACTTCCATGCCAAGGTTTAACAGCCCTCTCGCTGCTTCTAAACCTAATAAACCGCCTCCAATGACGACTGCCTTTTTATACTTCCGTGAATTTTCAATCATCTTTTGGCAATCTTCAATCGTCCGAAATGCAATAACCCCTTCTTTATCAACACCGGTAACAGGAAGAATAAATGGGACAGAACCTGTAGCAATTATGAGCTTATCGTAGTAAACTTCCCTTCTTTTGTCTGTTTTTATCTTTTGAGTCTCTTTATCGATTTTCACGACCGTTTCACCCGTGAACAATTGGATATTATGCTTCGTATACCAGTTTCGTTCATTTATCGCGATATCTTCAAACGAAGTGTTTCCTTGAAGCACAGTCGACAATAAGATTCGATTATAGTTAACGTGTGGTTCACTTCCGAAAATAGTAATCTCGAAAGCATTTGGATTATTCATTATGATCGCCTCAACGCATCGTAATCCCGCCATTCCGTTCCCAATTAAGACCAGTTTTTGTTTATACATTTTATCCCCCCAAAAAACAAGTAATGAAATAAGCCAATAAAAGTAGTAAACATGGTTCTAAATCTTAACTGAATTCTTTCCGAGTACCCACGTTTTTCTCCATGAAAGCTGAGCTAGAACCAGGATTAGTAACGCCACGATTCCAATTATGGAAAATACTAAAAATCCTGTAGCGTATGTCCCAGTTATCTGTTTCAACGTTCCTAGTATGTTTGGAACCAAGAATCCGCCAACGCCTCCGGCAGCTCCTACAATTCCTGTAATGAAACCAATTTCTTTAGAAAATCGCTGTGGAACTAACTGAAAGACAGCCCCGTTACCCATACCGAGAAATAACATTCCGATAAACAGTAAAATCGTAACGGTAGAAAAAGAATAAAGAAAACTAATACCGAACATACATAATGTTAGTCCAATAAATAAAAACATTAGCAGTTTAACTCCACCTATTTTATCGGCAATAAAGCCTCCGACGGGACGAAAGAAACTTCCGGCGATGACACATAATGTAACAAATTCCCCTGCCCTTATTCGTGTTAACCCATATTCATCAACAAAAAAGATGCTTAAAAAGCTAGTGAACCCAACAAATCCCCCAAAAGTCACACTGTAGAGAATACAGAAATACCATGTATCTGCTATTTTAAATACTGTGAAATATTCCTTGAGCGGTTTTGCAGGCGGTTGAGATGGTGCGTCTTTTGCGATTAAAATATAAATGACAAACACGATGGTTAATGGAATCAAAGCTAACCCCATAACATTATGCCAGCCAATTGACTCTGCGATACGCGGTCCAAACAGGGTCGCAAACAGAGTTCCGCTGTTACCGGCTCCCGCAATGCCCATCGCAAGACCCTGCAAATGAGGGGGATACCAGCGACTAGCCATTGGAAGTGCTGCAGCAAAACTTGCACCAGCCACTCCTAGCAAAATCCCAATTAAATAGAGCTCCGCTAAACTTTCTCCGAATAACCATCCCCAAAAAAGTGGAATCATCGTAACAAGCATCCCGCCGATCGAGGTTTTCCGTGGACCGATGCGATCAGTCAAAAAACCAAGAACGAGCCGGAAAAACGAGCCTCCCAAAATCGGAATAGCTACAATCAAACCTTTTTCAGCTGGCGAAAGACCGAAATCCTTTGTAATATAGACACCGAGCGCACCTAATAATACCCAAATCATAAAACTAATATCAAAATAAAGGAATGAAGCTAATAATGACGGTGCATGACCGCTTTTTTTCAATTCAGTTATTTTCATTTTCATCTCTCCCATACTTTATTAATTGAATATTCGTTTATTTTACTCTTATAAAAGCGAGAATTCTTTGTTTATGTGAGAAAACATTACACACTTTTTTTTGAAAGTTATAAAATTTGAGTACTTTATATTGGTTATTTGTTAAAATTTTAATAATTTCAATTAGGTTTTCTTCTATAAACATAACTCCGCCATAGGAATTGAATGATATTCGGGTTTCTAAGGTGATATAAAGTCACAAGCTTTAAGTATTTTCCAGTTAAAGACGAGATACACCAATCGAATACTCCAATAAGTTTTTCGTAATATTCTCCTTACAAAAAAAGAGAAGCCTAATGCACAGGCTTCTCTTCGTTACAAATTCCTCATTCTTAAATCGCAAACATTACATATGTACAAGATTTAGCAATCATAAGCACATCTCATTGTTGAATTACCCTCAAATGATGACCATCATCATTTAACGGCGGGTTCTTCCCACGGCACGAAACAAGGACCTCCTTCATATGATGTGTTATGAGCGGCATGTAGATATTTGATATTTAATAATCAGATTATATCCGAGGAAAGGTTGGGTGCAATAATATGAAGCAAAATTCAATTCATAACATTCCATTTCAAAATCTTCAAGAAAAAAACATGTCATTCGAAGAGGTATTCGTTCATATTGTAGAATTCATGAAATTAAATCCATCCGGTAACTTTCGATTAATGGTTGGTACAGATTCGCAAGTACATAAAAAACATACGGTTTTCATTACAGGCATCGTAATACGGCAGGTCGGGAATGGTGTGTGGGGTTGTATAAGGAAAGTGATGATCCCTAGAAGGATGCTGCATTTACATGAGCGAATTTCCAAAGAATTGTCGTTAACTGAGGAGATTGTATCCATGTTTACGGAGGAAAGGAAAAATCAGTTAATCGATATTGTCCTGCCTGCCGTATATCAAGGGGCAACGTTCATCATGGAAGGCCATATTGATATAGGGATTGGAAAGCGGAACAAAACCAGTGAGTTTGTAAATGAAATGGTAGCAAGGATGGAATCCATGGGAGTGGAACCGAAAATTAAGCCCAATGCCTTCGTTGCCTCAAGTTATGCCAACCGATATACAAAAAAAGAGTGATGTCTCCAAAGAAGTAAATCTATGAACAATGGCATTTTCTTCAAAATGCTTTTCGGTTTGGTTTTTCAGACTATAAAGCGGTACATGCAATTCATTTAGTGCATTAATTATTGGAAAAACCAAAAAACCGGCCTCGAAGCGAGACCGGTTTCAATATTAAAGATGTAAGCCGCCATTGCCGTACCCAGTAAGAAAGTTTTAAACCACCACTCCTCAAAGTGGGTGTTTGCAGAAACAATCCTGTTGTCCAAGTCAGTGACGAGGCATAACATTCCTGTTTCAATATAAAACTCCCTATTACAGCTTAAAGGTTAAAACTTTATTATCATTACGAACAGTGCAGCTTGTATTTTTATATTACAGGAAATCCTCAAATCATACAATGTTAATTATCACCATTAACTGGCCATTCAAATATAAAATGGCTTTCGAATGGAAATGGATAGCATTCGTTAGTATCAAATTATTGATCAAAATAACCGATAAAATCACCTTGGTCTTTATTTTGTAGATATAATACCGTTTCTTTGTCAGAAATAGTAGGCAATCCGAAATCTTGTTCATACCTCTCTATACCTTTTCCTGTAATGATAATCCAATCCCCTTCCTTACCTTCGTGTATTGCCTCCTGGATGGCAAAAGTCCTATCTGGAATAACCTTCCCATTACCAGAAGAGTAATCGCTTTGCAGTTTATTGAGTGACGATTCCATCACATCAATTCCCTCCGAATTCAAATCATCCATCGTCAAAATCGATACATCACTATATTCCGATGATACTTTAACCATTTCTGCCCTTTTGGTTGTATCTCGACCACCTCGGAAACCAAAGATATGAAAAATCTTTTCCGCCCCGCATTCTTTGGCAGTTTGAAGCATGTGATGAATGGCATCAGCAGTATGAGCATAATCGATGACTATTGTCGGTCCATCTTCTTTCTTATACATTTCAAATCTTCCTGGCACACCAGAAAATTGTTTTAGTGACATGAGAATTTCCTCTTTTTTGATCGGAAACATCTTCGCTATGGAATACGCTGCGGTTGCGTTATATAAATTATGAAGTCCAGGTAATGGTAATTCAATTTTCACAAAGTCATGATGCTCATTCAATAAAATAAAGGGGGTCGTTGCGGTATTATAATTGGTGATCGTTAAATCGAAGCGATTGGATTTTCCAAATACATAGGTACTGACATTTTTCTCCCGTAAGTATTCTTGTAGTTTTTCTCCCCAGAAATCATCTCCATTAATAATCGCAAGACCATTGGGTTTCAATTTTTCAAAAAGCAGTAATTTAGCCAGGAAATAATCCTCCATCGTACCGTGGAAGTCAAGATGGTCATGATATAAATTCGTGAAGACACAGAAATCAAATTCAATTCCTTCTAAACGATATTGAGCTAAACCATGCGAAGACACTTCCATAATGACAACCATGTCCTTACTGGCAGCCAGCAAGGAATTCAATTCAATGGTACCTGGAGTCGTATTATGGGAATCGACTTTGTTTCCATTGATAATATGCTGTATCGTCCCAATGACGGAACAGGTTACCCCATTCTCTTCTAATATTTGTTGAAGCATATAGCTTGTTGTGGTTTTTCCGTTTGTACCCGTAATTCCTATCATAATTTTTTGATTGCTGGGATCCCCGTAAAACCTTTTCGCGATTGTTCCTAATGCTTTTCGACTGTTTCCTACACGTAGATAAGGAACATCCAATCCCTTAATATCACGTTCGCCTATTACAACCGATGCCCCTAGACGTATTGCATCTTTAATGTAATTATGGCCATCGGCCTTATATCCGTTTACGGCAACAAAAAGGTATCCATCCTTAATTTCTTTAGAATTATCGGTTACCCCTGTGATGGATATATCTTCAATGTCCTTCGGCAGATCCCAGTTTATTTCTTCTTTCATTATGTCTTTAAGGATCATTAACTTTTCTCCTTTATCATTTAAGCTATTCACATATCTGTTGTTATAAATATGACCTTCAAAAATGCATAAGTAACAACAAGCCATTATTAGTATTTACCAGTAGTCTAAAAATAATTGTTTATCCAGAATTTGTTGTTGGAAAAAATATCGCTCCGTTGAGTCTACCGGGATAGATTTTAACCTTGTCACAGAAAGAAAAATAGAAAAGCAGCCGGAATTGGCTGCCTTTTTTTGGTCCTATATGGATATAGCTAAGTTACACCCTTTTGAGTTGAATGGAGAATTTTTTCTTTTATTCCCCAGTAATTCACTAGGTTACAACACTTTTTCCATGCCTATTAGTGAGTTTCCAGGGTTTGTGTTTCCGCCTTTTGATTGTACAATGGCAAAATGAAAACCATACCTAGAATAAAAAAGAATGCCGCGGTTTCAAAAATGGCGACGAGTGAAAATTGCTCCTTCAACACGCCTGCCGCACTCATAGTCAAAACCATCGAACCAGTGAATAATGGGCTTAAGATTCCATTGACCCTTCCAATGAACTCGCCTTCTGTCCTCTGCAATATCAATGTATTGATCCCTATTTGAATACAAGGCAGCATCAACCCATTAAAGAACTCGGCAGTAAGTGTTATCCAAAGATTTGTTGACAGCCCCATTACCGCCAATCCAATGGCATTCACAAGCATTCCTAAAGCTAATAATCTCTGAGGTGCCACCTTTTTGGCAAAAATCATCACACCAGCTCCGCCTAAAATCATACCGAACCCATTCACCATAAATAACCATTGTAGGTTTTCCTTAGGCAGGTGGAGTTGTTCGGTAACAAGGAATATCGAAAGCGGTTGAATGAAACCCAGTCCGAGCCCGGCGGCTAAAAAACATAAACCAAGCAGACTTAGTTCTTTTTTTCGCAACACGTAGCTCACTCCGCTTTTCATTTCTTGCCATAATGTTGTTTTTGCAGTTTCTACATCCAGTTCGCGATCTTTTGGAAGGAAAGCGAGTGCTCCAGCTGAAAGTAAAAACGCCAAGCCGGTGATTCCAATCGAGATATTGATTCCGAATGATTGGTAGGCAAATGTACCGAGAATCGGACCTAGAACCATAAATACTGCGAAGACGGTCTGATAAACTGACATCCCTGTCTGAATTTGACTTTCTGGTAAGTGCATCTTAAATAGCTTCATGCCTGATGGCTGAGAAAATTGAGAAAGTATCGCCGAAATCAACGTTGCAAAAAACACCATTTTCCAACTACCGAAGATAAGTGCGATAAGCACAGCAAAAACGGATATTGCACTTAAAATATCACACCAAACCATCGTTTTTTTCGGACTCCAGCGGTCAGCAAAAGTTCCACCAATAAATGAAAAAATGAAAATTGGTGCGAATTCCGCTACTGAAATCATTGAAATGGCAAAGGCATCACCGTTTGTCTTTTCCATGACGAATAACAAAACGGCAAAATTTCGTACCCAGATTCCTATTTGTAAAAACAAGCCTGAAAAGATAATGGCCTGAAAAACACGATTTTTAAATATGTTCTGTTCCTTATTACTTAATGGTAAAGATGTGTTTTTTTCCAATATAAAAACCTCCTGAGAAATTTCTGGACAGGAGGCAGTACAATACAAATTTAAAAAGGCAAAATATTCCTAATGGAAGGAACACAATGATCTTTGTTTGTATTTTAATGTACAGACTAATCCTATCCAGAAAAAAAGATCGTATTTATCACGCATTTTTTTCTTAAAGAATAGGATTAAATGATCATCGTTTCAAGGTCACCCTTCCATTTTATGTTAATTTCATAATAATCGATTTAATCTGATAAATCAAGGTAAAATCCATAAAAATAATACTTTTTTTGGCGAGGCGTGTTCAATTTTTTGTACAAAAAAACGGACTTCCTTTAAAAGAAAGCCCTTTTATATCCTTAAGTTTTAAGGATATGTAGCTGAGTAATGTTAGTGCCGTTTGTTACACTTCACGCTCATTATCTTCATGACCTCAAGCAAGTGTGATTCTTCTTTTCAGCTCCCCATCATACGTTCATGATTCTGATTTGCCTGTACAAGCAAATGGGATGATGGCATTAGAATTTGATGCTCATGTAAAGCAGTCATCATTTCAAACCTCACACTTCTTGCTGTTTCAAAGTAATGTTCAGGTTTAACAAGTCCGACTAAGCATAGTTCATATCCAACATATTTGAGATTCGGATTTAAATCCGTAATGCCAATGTATCTAAAATCCTCTTCAGGTGTACCATCCTCTAGCCTTAGCAGGGTTTCACCATACTTCTCATTGCAGATAATGCATATATCTTCCAACAGCCGTTTTACCTTTTCAGGATTTTCTTGGTAACTTACTGTAATGCGCTCAATGATTCGCATTCTCCCTTTATTAAAATTTTGAATCGTCCTGATTTCACTGTGTGGGATTGTCAGCAATTTTCCTGACCATTCCCTGATCTGCATGAACCGGATACCGATTTCCTCTACGGTTCCGGAACTTGTCCCATTGAAAGTCACAAAATTCCCTACTCGGAATTCATTATCTGACAGCCTTACAAATCCCAATAAGATATCTTTAAGCATTTGCTGTGCCGCAAATCCGATAACGACCCCTACAATCCCAGCTCCAGCTAAAATTCCTTTTAGGTCTATGAACTGTCCAATCAGATAAATGAGGAAAATCGCAGCAATGCCGTACCTAAGTGTAGAACGAGTAACCCCCTGTATCGTTTTTTCCACTTCTTCATCAAAAAAGGCGGACCTCTTAAAGAACCATTCGACCATTTTATTCAAAATATAATAAACCGCCATTAACAGTAATGCCGATATAAAAAGCCTCATTAATAAGAATTCTTCCAGGAAATCCAAAGCACGCTCAGTTATATTCAAGAAGTCCATGTTCCACCTACATTTCCACTTTATTCAGAATCGATTAAAAGCCAGTCGTCATCTTTGCCTATTATCCCTTTATCAAGTATGAGTCTCGTTTTAAGGCGATAGGAAACCCCTCCCTTATAAGGCTCCTCCAACGTAGGCAGACAAAAGTTAAAAGGAATTTCATTACTTTCTCCAGACTTAATCACACTTGAAGATAAAATGGTGCTCGTCTTAAGGGTATTTTCCATCCCTGTCGAATGAGTATCCATTATTAAATCACATTCAATTCTCCTTATTCTTTGCTCTTGTGTACCACCTTTAATCAAGAAATACCCATTTATACATTCACCAGATTTATACGTATTTTTCGGAAGGATTAAATCAATTTGTGCCGAACCTATCCCTAAAAGTAACAAAGATTTTCTAAGTATCAAAGAACACACTCCATTTATATTTATTTGTTTCTATTATCAACCCAAAAGTTCATACATTTCCTAGGTATGCATCACTACAAAAAAACCTTTACCCATTTTGGTAAAGGTTTACTAAAATAAAATAGACCTTTACCCATAGGTAAGGTCTGGCTAACAACAATATGCTGCCAACAACACCGAGAGCTATGAACTCCGTAATGACGACATTGTTGTAAAAGCTACTCCCCTTAGGAGAATGTATTCAATTATATTGTTTATCATACGGTAAGATTAGAAAGGCTGTCAAACCTTTATTTTTTTATTTTAGGGTTCTAACCAGGAAATTTCAGTTCTTTGCACATATATTGATATAAATGAAAATATATTGAATTAACTTGTCCAGATATTGCAAAAGAATTAACTACTGGGTTTTAAATAGGCCAGTTAGTGGAATATGAAGTATGTAACAGCCGTTGTCCTTCCGTATCACCATTTCATTTTACAACTGGATGAACGCTCCTTTCAAAAAGAATAAAGTGAACAATTTATGTATATTTAATGAAAACCAAAATTAAATTTAAAAATTAACAATATTTCTCTTTTACTTATGCTAATCATGTTGTAATATAAATGTAACAATTGTAATATTAATTAAACTTTCGTTACATAAGTATCCTATTAGGGATTGGGGAGATTAAGTATGAAAAAATTTTCAGGTATACTATTATCCATTATCATTCTATTTTTCACATTGAGTGCTCAAGTTACCGCACAAACCACATCACAGAATTTATCAAACGAAAATGCATTAAAGATAGCCGATAATGCCAGCAAACATTTTTGGAATGCATTACATGGGTACACTAATCGTTCATGTTCACAAAAAACATTCAATTATAAAGGGACAGAGTATTCATACCTTTGCCAAGAATTCAATACAAAAGCTAAATTGACTAACTACTTAGCAGAGACATTTACCAATAATGCAGTTGAAAAAGGCCTGAATAAATATAACTACATTACCCATAAAGGGAAATTAGCCCGTCCTATCGGAGACGGCGACAGCATGTTGGAGTGGAAAAAAGCAAAAATTAAATTAGTCTATCAAAAATTAAACGTAAGATCCTACAATTTAACTGTACCTACAGTCGACGGTGAATCAGTAAAAAGAACTGTAACATTTTATAAGTCCGGATCTAAGTGGAAAGTTAATCAGTTCGATGCAGTTCAATAAAAAAATGGGTTAAATGCCACACCTCATATGCCGTATAGTTAGCTATAAACTATATAACATATGAGGTTTTTTTGTTTCCCGCTAGTACTTGAGAAATACCCAGTAGTGCCTTCATATCAGCCCACAGCCTTGAATTATCTCCCTCCCTTCCCCACTTACCAATTAAACCCTCATACAAAAAAACACAGCAAGGATGCTGTGCCTTAACGGATTTTTGCTTTTCGAAAGCCTTGATAGGAATCGTAGGCGGCAAAAAAGATTGTGATGAATATAAGCCCCCAGTAAATCGAGTTTTTCCATTCATCAATTGAATCATCAATTGAAAACAGTGTCATTTCGTATGCAATGAATTCCGGATTCAATAAATTCGGATTACTGATGACGATGATGAAAGTCAGAGTGGATAGCAGCTGGTAAATGGCATGGAAAAAAGCAAGTTTCAGAGTCCACTGTCTCAAGAATAATTTGTATATGGCCAAGATCACTCCAAAGATTACGACGCAAGAAATCAGCAGCCAATAGGAATTCAATACCTCTTGATTGAAAGAAGGTGTCACAAAAATGAGGCTGCCATTTCTTTTTTCATAGACGCCAAGGAGGTTTGCTGCATTGAAATAAAGGGCCGCAAATACAGAAAGACCTAACAAACTTGCAAAGACCTCGATCATATGAATGGCCTTTTTCTTTGAAATGTTCGGAATATCTTTTAGGTTTTCCGGTGTCCATGGTTTCAAATCTTTCGTTAAAGGAGACTGGTCTTTTGAAGTATCCATGCGTTCTAAAATGGCAAATGAAAGCGTTAGCCAGAAAAACACTTGGATACCTGTACTGATGATACCTGCTATCGCTTTCCCGATTATGGTGAGAACCGCGTCCATAACCGTATTATCCCCCATATCCCGAAACGGATTATCCCCTACTAACCCGATTAGTGATATAACTGCAGCGATAGGCAAAATCATTTTCAACAGACTGATATATACATCATAATAACGTGGTCCAATCAGATGCATCGGGCGATCGCGATAACCACTAGCCAGTGTAACAGGATCTCCTAATTTTAATAGAACCGCTTTTACATCTTGCTCCGTATGATTCTCCGGAAGCATATCTTCGATTGTTGACTGAAGCTCAAGCGCAATATCCTCCCGACTTTTTTCTGGCAGCCTGCGAGTCACTTCCTGAATATAAAGTTCAATCAGCTCCATCTTCTTCCTCTCCTTTTAATAATATATAAAGTTCTTGTGACGTTTTTTCCCATTCTTGCTTTAACTGAATGAAAATTTCTCCCCCATAATCACTTAAAGAATAATACTTGCGCGGTCTACTTTCAGAAGTATCCCAGCTGCTGGTCACCAATTCTTGTTTTTCCAGGCGGCGAAGCAAAGGATATAAAGTACTTTGATCAATGGTAATTCCCGACTTCTCTAAACGCTGGACAAGCGAGTACCCATACTGAGGGGTTTTGAGCTGACTTAGAACAGCTAGCGTTAAAGTGCCTCTGCGCAGCTCAGTTGTTAATGAATTCAGTAAATTGCTCATCCAATCACCTCTTCTCTATACTATGTGACGTACACCATACCTTATACTATGCATCATACACTATTTTAGTTCTTACACCAACATAAAAATGAAATTATAATTTATTGAAAGCATAAAAAAGAGAAGCGTTTTACGCCTCTCCGTTTGTCCATTATTACTATGTTCCGATTATTGTACCGAAAACGATTACAAGTCCAATGCTTGTCATCAGTCTGCAAAAACCGCCGTTAATTTTCTCCACAATCTGATTTAGAGGCATTCCAGAGGCAAAACTCACAAATAAAGTGCCTAGAAGTAACGATAAGAACGGATGAAGCTTACATTTGGTTGTCGCCAGAACACGCTATAACCAAAACAATAAATAACAAACAATGATTACCCTCTATTTGTATTCGCTGCCAAAAAGGTCCGCATTACTTGTTCAGCTGAAAATTCCAAAAATTGAGCTCCTCTTTCCATAGCTTCCTTTAAAGGTATTGGAGCTTTCACCAGACTATGAACACTTGTTATTCCATGATCATATAAAGCTTCAATACCAGTTCCGATTGATCCAGCCAAAACGAATACGGGAATACCATGCTTTTTCGCTTCTTGTGCAACTCCCATCGGTGTTTTTTCTAAAGCTGTTAGGTAATCGATCGATTAGGTCCTCACCGGTAAAGACACAATCAGCATCGTATAGTTTTTCACCCAGTTTCGTATATTCCATAACAATATCTACGCCCCTTTTTGTTTCCGCATTGAAAAAGGCTTGAAAGGCACTACCGATTCCACATGCAGCACCAGCTTTATCATGCAAGTGAAGCCTGTCTTGACTTCCACTAAATCAGCCCATGATGGTAAAGCCTTATCTTGCATCTCAACCATGGCAGGAGTCGCCCCTTTTTTGGGGTCCGAATACACTTGATGCCCCTTCCGGCCCGACTAACGGATTTTGAACATCCGAGGCAATCAAAAACTCGGAATCTGCTATTCTTGGATCAATCCTCCGTATTTATTTCTGATATGCGCGACAATTCGGCTCCACCGAATCCCATCGGATTACCAACTGCATCAAATGCCCTCATTCCCAAAGCCTGGAGCATTCCAACGCCGGCGTCGTTGGTAGCGCTACCCCCAATTGCTAAAATGAACTTTCGATAGCCATCATCCAATGCTTTTTGAATGAGCTCTCCTGTACCGTATGTAGTAGTGATCAATGGGTTCAACTCTTCTGGATTGACTAGGCATAAACCGGATGCACTAGCCATTTCAATCACACATGTTTCTTGATCCCCCAAGATTCCATATGCTGCCGGTATGTCTTCAAATAAAGGTCCTTTAACGGTCACTTCAACTTTTCGCCCGTTTGTAACTGTCACAAGGCTATCCATCGTACCTTCACCACCATCCGCTACAGGAACCAATTCTGTCTTGGCATCCGGCAGAGCCTTCCTCACCCCTCGCTCGATTGCTTTCGAAAGCCCCTAATGCTGACAAACTTCCCTTATAAGAATCTGGTGCAATGACAATTTTCATTCTCAGGCCCCCTTTGAATTTATTTTAATATTTATTTAATTATAATCTTAGGGAATATGTTAATCATCGCCCAAACTAAATGAAAATTAGTATGACATAATGTATTTAATTTTTTAGCTATAATAAAATAATGGTCCCTCACCCTCCATGGTTTGAAACTCTGCACCATTTTCCTAAGTAACTTAAATATCGGGGAATGTGCAAAAAGAATGTATATAAATCGTAATTCCTTTATATACCGATTAAAAAAATCGTTGAAGGAAATTGTGAAATAAGACTGCTCATTTAAATTTTTTTCGTTTCTATCCCTATTAAGACCTTACATTGGAATTCTGTATAATTGATCGAGGTACCGAGTAGATTAACATTACATGATTTTTTTCCATATCAGGAGGGATTGGATGAGTGGTATCGCAAATATTTTAATAATCCTTGGATTTTCCATTATCTTCATCATCATCATTGTCTTGTTTTTCCTATTACTTTATATGATTTTCTTTGACCGCATGCAGAAGCATCATGCAATTTTAAGGAATTACCCAGTGCTAGGGAGGATACGTTACTTTCTGGAAAAAATCGGCCCTGAAATGCGGCAATATTGGTTTAACAGTGATAATGAAGGAAAACCCTTTTCCCGGGATGACTATGAACATATGGTGAAAAGTTCAAAATATTTACGAGATGTCATTGGTTTTGGTTCAAAACGGGACTTTGATGAAGAAGGTTTTTTTGTTAATAATAGCATGTTCCCAAAATTGGCCGAAGAAGAAAAATACGATAGAGAAACAAAAGTATCGACTAAAAGATACATTCTTTTGAAAGACCCGCTTTTCTCACAGCGAGAAGAACAATGGGGAGATGAAGTATCCTCTGCATTCTTATTGGATGATGAAGATGCCGTGATCATCGGCCCAAACACTAAAAATCCCTTTCGATTAAAAGGTCTTATCGGCATGTCCGCCATGAGTTATGGCTCTTTGGGGAAGAATGCAATCACTGCCCTGTCTGAGGGATTGGCCGCCGCAAAAGGCACATGGATGAATACAGGGGAAGGTGGACTTTCTCCTTATCATTTAATTGGGGGCGTCGATATAATCATGCAAATCGGTCCAGCCATGTTTGGGGTTCGAGATAGTATCGGCGAAATGGATTGGGATGAGTTAAAAAGAAAAAGTGAAATACCAGAAATAAAAGCATTTGAAATCAAATTGGCTCAAGGTGCCAAAACTCGTGGAGGACATATTGATGCTGAAAAAGTTAATCCCGAAATCGCTGAAATCCGTAAGGTCGTACCGTACAAAGCTATCGATAGTCCGAATCGGTTTCATCAATTCAATGACGTAGAATCCATGTGCGATTTTATCGAAAAAATCAGGGAGCATACAGGCATCCCGGTCGGTATCAAAATGGTCATCGGTGGCAATGAAAGTGTTGAAGAGCTAGCTAGCTATATGAAAGAAACCGGGAAAGGTCCGGATTTCATTTCATTGGATGGCGGTGAAGGCGGCACGGGTGCATCTTATCAGGAATTGATCGATAGCGTAGGATTACCGATAAAATCAGCTTTGCCGATTTTAGTATCGACCCTGGAAAAATACGGTGTCCGCAATCGGGTAAAAATCATCGCCTCCGGTAAATTGTTCACGCCTGATAGAATAGCGATAGCTCTTGCCATGGGGGCCGACCTTGTTAACATAGCTCGAGGTTTCATGATTGCCATTGGATGTATACAGACGATGAAATGTCAATCCAATGCTTGCCCTGTCGGGGTAGCAACCACCGATCCAGAATTGCAAAAAGCACTTGTCATCGATGAAAAGAAATACCGCGTAGTCAACTTTCTTGTTACCCTTAGAAAAGGATTATATCGAATCTCAGCCGCTGCTGGTTTGGATTCGCCCATTCATTTTCAACCGAAGCACATTAGCTATAAGGACGATAAAGGAATAGTCACATCCCTTGAAGATATCATGAAAGAAGTTAAGGGACTAATAGGAGCTAGACAATGAAAAAACCGCCGCCCAAATTGTGATGGGCGGTTTTTTCTTTATCAATTAAGGTAGCGCATGTAGCTGTATAATTTACAATATGATGTAAACCAGACCTCTTACTATAATAAATCAATTAGAATATGGGACAGTTTGACATTCGTTGTTAAATCAAAAAAAAGCTCATATGATATGAGCTAGATTCAATATTCAATATATCAAATGGATTGATAATACCATTTGCCATCACGTTTAAACTTTCTGCATTGGTCATTCAAAAGAAGGTATTCAAGGTGAGCCAATGTTTCACCAACAGCAAACCTAGTTTCGTGAATGGGTAGATTTCCAAATAAGATATTGCATGCACTTTTAACAGTAATCGGCTCTTTCATGTTTTCATGAATTACATGCAACCGGTCCTGATGGTGATCCAATAATTCAACAATTCTTTTATTGGCATTTTGAAATGGTTTCCCATGTGAAGGGATGACATATTCTACGTCCAACTTTTGAATTTTTTTTAAAGAAGTAAAAAACTCTTCCAATGGGTTGCTTAAACCCTTAAACCAATAAGAAATATTAGGAGATACCCTGGGCAATATATGATCTGTTGAGAAAAGGACACTATTTTCCTTATTGTATAAGGAAATCAGGCCATCTGAATGCCCCGGCGTGAAGATCACTTCATACTCATATTTGCCAAAACGTAGCTTCAATCCTTCGTCAAGATGATGATTTACAGTAGGATAGGGTTTTACTTGTGGCATAAAGCTGCTTTCGTCACTAGATAAGGCGACAGCTATTTCGTCTTTCATCCCGCATGCCTCATAATTTTCTTTAAGCTTATTCAGAGAATCCGCTTCCCAATACGTAGTTCCCGCATGTTCATCCACTTTTGTCATCCAAACATCTGCACTGGTTAATTGTTGTAAAGCCCCTGCATACCCGAAATGGTCTGGGTGATAGTGGGTGATGATAATATCGGTAATATCATGTTTTTCAATAATGGGGTTCCATATATCCCTTGTAGTGTTATTATTTAATCCCGTATCAATGATTGTCCACCCTTTTTCACCTTCTGCCAGGAAACAATGGACATGGTCCAACCTAAAAGGCATTGGAATGGTAACCTGAGTAACTTTCAATTCATTCAGCAAGTATAACTTCTCCTTCCGATGTAACTTTCATTTTCATAAATTCGAAATGAACAGATAGGTTTGTTAAATAAAGGTATATTATTAATCAATTCGACGAATTATTTGCAGTTCCTCTAATCATCATCTACATTTATGGCTAATTGGATAAATCTAAGAAGATTAACCAGTGGCTAAGGGCATGTATAAAGCTAAAGAAATAAAAAATACCGCCATCAATTGATGGCGGTTTCTCGTTTTACATATCTTCCTCGATTGTTTGAACAAGGATAAATAGAAAATGATAAATTAAATTGAAAGCTTGTTCCAATGACATGTCCTCTCGAAAACCTTTTACGTTATCCAAGGCAAAATTCACATCCCATAGCCCGTCACCCTGGTTAAACATTAAACTGAATGATCCAATGCCTTCTTGAAGTTCCTTTGTTAAATAGGTTTTTAAAACCTCTCCCATTTTTTTCTGGAATTTCAATCCGAACATCGCGTTATAAGTACCGAAAACATCATCCACTTCCAACGAAAGTGCCTCAACACCGATTAATTCAAACCATTTGGATTCAAAGTAAAGGAATTCTTCTTTATTATTTTTCAAATACCCGATCGGTTGTGATAAAAATGCAGAGTTCTCTTCAGAAATCAATTCTTCGCTCTCTTTATTACTGCGCTCGATATAAGCATCAGTAAAACGGGATGCATTTTCTTTTTCCACTATTATGATATCATCTGCGATTAATTTATGCTTTTCTGCATAATCCCTTTCTTCTTTGAACAACTCAACCTTGTTTTCGATTACGGATTTCGATATGTATGATTCCATTTGTTTTTTTAGCATGTTATGTCCTCCTAATATCTTTTCAAGCTTTCGCAATTTCAATCATAGCATATTCAATACAGATAAAATAACTTTGTGAAAGAAATTACAATATCGGCTGTGGCAATCGTTTCGTGTCTTCGATATAGTAATGGTAAGCGTTTATATATATAAGAGAGAAATGAGATGTTAAATATGCAAAAAATCATTGTAGTTGGTGCAGGGATTCTGGGAGCTTCTACTGCCTATCAGCTGGCTAAAAGTGGAGCTGAGGTTATCATAATAGACCGCCAAGATGATGGACAGGCAACTTCTGCAGCTGCAGGAATCGTGTGCCCATGGATTTCGCAAAGGCGCAATCAAGCTTGGTATCTCCTTGCTAAAAATGGAGCTGCTTTCTATCCGGGTTTAATTGAAGAACTTGAACAGGATGGGGAAACGGAGACTGGTTATGCCCAAGTCGGGGCCATAAGTTTACATACAGATGAAGAAAAACTGATTGCCATGAAGAACCGAGCGGAAAAACGGAAAGAAGATGCACCGGAGATCGGGACGATCACATTACTTTCTGCAGAGAAAACAAATGCCTTATTCCCGCCTCTTTCCAGTGAATATGCAGCAGTTCACGTGAGTGGGGCCGCTCGAGTCGATGGACGAGCGCTACGTGATTCCTTATTGAGGGCATCACAAAAAAACGGTGCGAAACTTATGTATGGTGAGGCTATACTTTCATATAATGGTGCACATGTTACAGGTGTAACACTTGAAGATGAAATCATACCTGCTGATAAAGTGATTGTTTGTGCTGGAGCTTGGGCACCGGAATTACTGAAACCACTGGGCCTGAATTTTCAAGTCAGCTTCCAAAAGGCTCAAATCATTCATCTGGAAGCACCAAATACAAATACGAATAACTGGCCTGTGGTCATGCCTCCCAGTGATCAATATCTTTTGGCTTTCGATAATAATAAGATCGTTGCTGGGGCGACTCATGAAAACACGGACGTCTTCGATAACCGAATGACTGCAGGAGGGCTGCAGGAAGTTTTCAATAAGGCCCTGCATACCGCTCCAGGCTTGTCGGATAGTACGTTTGTTGAAGCGCGGGTCGGATTTCGTCCATTCACGCCTGGATTCCTTCCGGTTATTGGTCCTTTACCTAATTGGGAAGGAATTATCATAGCCAATGGTCTTGGAGCTTCCGGTTTAACTATGGGCCCCTATATAGGCTCCCAATTGGCAAACCTCGCACTTGATAGAAAAATCGATATCGATTTAGAAAAGTATGATGTTAGAGGTGCGCTTTTAACATAACTGCCAAAACATTACCTATCTGGATAATGAACGTATTAAATCAACTGACTCTGGAACTTTCCTAGGTCAGTTTTTTTAAAAAAAAGGCTTTGTTAAGTAGTATTGTTGTTTTTTAGGTATAAAATATGGGAACGTCCGTTTTGGACGTTCCCGTTCTTATTCCATTAAAGCCCCCTATAATGGAATAACTGTAAAGCTAATGAAGCTTTTTTAAAAGCTGCGTTTCGCTGCCCAAGCACCTTGCATTTTACTAAGGAATACAATTTGCCCAATATGATATGCGTCGTGCATTGCTAAACTCTTCAGTTCAAGCACTAATGAATTATCTCCTGGAACCTGTCTATACAAATCTTCATGTTCTGATTTTGCTAGTATTTTTCCAAGTTCGCGATGAACATAAAAATATTCTTGTTTTGTTTCCTTCCAATTTTCTAACGTCTCAGTTGGTAATCGAAATGTAGAGTCATTATTTTCTGCCTGTGGTTCATTCGCTGTTTCACCAAGAAATCGCATCATATATCTTTTTTCAAAGAAAAGTAAATGACAAACTAATTCCCAAATGGAATTCATTGCCCCATCAGCTGGTTTCCAAATTGCCTGTTCAAAAGTGATGTCCTCTAGCACTTTTTCAAGTGGTGGAAACCAGTCTTCTTCATCTAAGCAGCTTGCCCATTGTTGTAACAAAAGTGTCTTTACATCCATTTTCTATTCCCTCCAATTTAATCCCTTTAATAGATAATCCCTTTGGTAAAAATATTTGCGGCGTGTTGTAGATAGCTCACTAATTAAGGTGTCATGCCATTTCCTTGTTCAATTAAACTGGCCCTTTAACGGAACAATGAACGTTCTGTTATTTGGAAAATTCTGATATCCTTAGTTTATCATAAGTTGTGTTAACTGAGAAAGAACAACTGTCTAAAACCATTTTGGTTATCGTAAAGTTATCTTTTATATGTTTGATGGTGTCTAAGAATGGGAACCAGCTCAAATAATGGTCTAGATATTTAGTCGCTACACCATTAAAACGCTCCATCCAGCTCTTTAAACGGCTGTGATAACTATTTACATTCTGGATGTGAAAAATCCCTTTAACTCGCTCCCTACCATTTACTTTAAAGCGATGACGCTCAATTCCTTTTTCTTTGGCATAAGTCATAAACGCCCGCCAAGCATCCGTACATAGAACATTTTGTATTGATAGCTTGGAACCTAACGCTTCGTCCAAACTCTTTTTTATAATACGCCCTTTTCCTATTGTTTTGGAAAACGTTCTCTTTTGGCGGTCTCTGGCTATAAGAACGCATACTTGGTCCTTACTTAGTCCTCTAAACTCCGAACTACCACCGCGTAACCTTGTTTTTCGACCTTGGATATTCCGTTTTCCTTTCTCGGAATAGAGGAAATAGGTTTCATCCATTTCTACTATGCCTTCGAAAAGAAAAAGCGTCACATAATGAGCACCAATGAGTTAAGCTGATTTCCGAAGGGAATACCTTTCAATCATACATTCGATGAACTGAAGCCATTTACTAGGCATATGAGTTCTGTGAAGAGGAGTGTTCGTCATATCTGTGAATGTTTTACCGCACTCTTTGCAGCGGTATCTTTGATGTTCATTGGTATTGATTGTAGTTTTTACTTGAAATTTACAGAAGCGAATGCCATTAGTGGATGGACAATGGGTGCAGGTGTAGCCGTCTTTGTGTTTCTATTCTGATACATCAGTGAATACAGACTCTGTTTCTCCCGCACTCCCTAATGAGTTTGTGAAGAACTCCTTCAATCGCTGCTGGTCTCTTTGGCTAAGATTTCTGATTTGGTTAATTATGTCCGCTAACGCCATTAAAACTCACTCGCTCTCAGTAATTTTATTTCATTGTAGAACGACCGTTCGAGCAAATCAAATAACAACATTATTCTTTAACAAAGCAAAAAAAAGATAAATTCCTTTCCAACCAAAGGGTTGAAAGGAATTTATCTTAAAAATGTTATTTGGGGATGAAAAAACATTTGGGTTTACAAAATGAAACTATTGATTGAATCTTCCGCGCTGGCGAAGTAATTCACGGTTCAGGTTTGGATCTTTTTCAAATGCAGCGCGGCCGTGAAGCCAAAATATATTGTTGACGACAACTAAATCTCCAACAGGCAGTTCCAGTTCAAGTACACTTTCATCGTTTTCTAATGAATTGGATAAATCGCGTAAGTATTTGGCTTGTTCGATTGATTCAGGATAAACAAATTGATCGATAAAACATACACCAGGTTTGTTATTATGATTGAAGAAAGTCAATCTTTCAATTTCCTGATCAATGTTCTTGCTTTTTGGAGACTTATACGTGAATTTTTGGCTAGATAATGGATGATTAACATACGTATCAAGCTCTTTCCAATCGTCTAGGTGCAATAAACGTGATTCGCCACCGCGGGCATTTTGTTCGATCATCTTCATCATTAGTAACCAGTCAGTTGGTTCATCTACAAATGTTCCGTCCGTATGAAGTGTAAATAAACGATAGGCCTGACGCAAATATGAATCACTGCTATCCGTATCTTGAACACTAAAGCGGGCATAATATTTTCCTGACATGGCATCATGGTTTGGAGTCCCCAGCAAGTATGAAATGGCCGTCGCAAAAATGACATATTCATCTGTATTTTCCGTGACACCCTCCAAGCCGAGGGTGAAGCCGCCAGATTCCCGGTCATGAACGATGTTCCGAAGCACTTCACCAAAGTCTTCCCCCACTTGATCCAATAGATATGATGCAACGATGAGTCGTGCATATGGTGTATATTCCAGATGTTGAACAGACTGATTATCCTTCGATACGGTTTCTAAAAAAGCGGCAATTGCCTCTTTTGAAATTTCAATATGATATAATCGGCTGGTTTGAGGGTGAACTTTCACCTCGTATTTTTCTGTTTTCCTTTCAAACTTCGCTCTCTTTTTTTCTGCAATGCTCATGAATAATTCCTCCTGTTATTTGTAATATAGGTGACAAAGTTAACGGGAAATATAAAAAGCCAGTCGCACATGGTCCCCAAATAAAATAGGAATCCAACTGTACAACTGGCTTATATTCACTTCACTGCTCTATGTAAATAGAGTCACAGCGAATATGCAGTTTATGTATGATTTATTTTTCCTGTTTCCAATTATTAAGATCTTTACACGATTCTGAAATGGAGTTTTCCAAAAGGTGTTAATGTCATAATATTGGCTTAATTCCATTAAAACGTTTTTTCTCAAAATTGTCAACACTTTTTTCGTATTATTCTGATAAATCAAATTGCTAACTTGGTAGTTTCGTTTTTTCTCCAGCTTTAATTTGCTGAAAATGGAGATCAAGGTCCTTCAAGGCCGCAATCAATGCATTAGCTGCTTTCCCACGATAATAAGATTGAATCATTTCTAGCAAGTCATCAACACCATCATTTAAACTGGCCCCTTTTAACAAACGCCCAATAAATTCCCGGCCATGTTCTGTTGCCAGTGTGCAAGAAGCTTCCAGGACAACCCCATATTTAGCATCTACTTCTGCAGTAATGGTCAATGTTTCAAATACACTTTTCGCTGCCATCCCCTGAGGTAAACGGGCATGACCAGCAATAAAAATTGTTTTACCATTAAACATGAGGCTTCTTCCTCTCGAATTTTATTTTGTTAATATGGCTTCCAATAAGTGTGATTGTTCCGGAATGCGGTTTACAACCTCTTTTCCAATTTCAATCGAAGCTGTTGCAGCTGGTGATGGTGCATTACATACATGAATGGTCCGTTTTCCCATGATAATATGAAAATCATCCACCATATTACCATCATCTTGTAACGCCTGGGCCCGGACTCCAGCAGGTGCAGGGATTAAATCATCCGCTTGAATTTCCGGAATTAATTCCTGCAGGCTTTTCGTGAATTGCTTTTTACTAAATGAACGGACATATTCATCCATCCCTTCCTTCATGAATTTACTGGCCAGCTTCCAAAAACCTTTATAGCTTAAAACTTCAGTCAAATCTTTCGCATTGAAGTCGGTCTTTTTATATCCTTCCCGTTTGAAACTTAGTACTGCATTGGGACCAGCATCTACTTCTCCGCTAATCATCCGCGTAAAATGAACCCCCAGAAATGGGAATTTCGGGTTAGGTACCGGATATATTAAATGATTGACAAGGAAGCGTTTATCAGGCTTCAATTTAAAATACTCACCGCGAAACGGGACAATTTTCATATCAGTTTTATACCCTGCAGCTGCTGCGATACGATCACTGTGCAACCCTGCGCAATTAATGACCATCCTTGCCTTTATGGTACCGTTGTTTGTGTCGATGATGACATCATCAAAATCCTCGTCAATCTTCTCCACCTTTGTATTCAGCTTAATTTCACCGCCGTTGCCTCGGATGATATCCGCCATCTTTTCACTTACCTGACGATAATTGACGATGCCGGCTTGCGGGACGCGAATTGCACCTAGTCCATTAACATGCGGTTCGATTTCCTTTAACTCACCCACACCGATTTTTTGTATAGCTAGTTCATTTTGCAAACCGCGTGAATATAAATCATCCAGTAGGGGCATCTCTTCTGGCTTTGTTGCAACAATGACTTTCCCACAAATATCATGTTCAATTCCATGCATCCGGCAGAATTCCGTCATTGATTTGCTTCCTTGACGGGCAAACCGTGCCTTGAAACTGCCTGGTTTATAATAAATTCCTGAATGGATGACGCCGCTGTTATGCCCCGTTTGATGATCTGCAACAACAGCCTCTTTTTCAATGACTACCACTTTAGCATTAGGAAAACGCTGATAAAGTGCCATTCCCGTCGATAATCCTACAATTCCCCCACCAACAATTGCGAAATCATACACAATTAACACTCCTTTTATTGATGATTTTTAGTATTCAGCAACTCCATATACGAAATTAAATTGTTCTTAGTCCGTAAGATGTGAAATTCTACTGCTGCCCTTAGTTCTGCAGGATCCCCTCTTAGTGCCGCTTCATATATCATCCGGTGTTCCCGTTGCGTTTCTGGGTAATGGTCAATCAGCAAATTCGGCGCAATGGGTGAGATTCCTAGTGTTTCTACCATTTTTTGAACCCTTGGCCATGGGCAACCTTTTCGGAGGGTTTCATGAAAAGCCGCATTCAAAATGATATAATGCTCATTGGTTTCATCAGATAACTGAATTCCTTCCATTTCAATCAAAATTCCCTTTAATTTTTCTTTATCCTCCTTTGTTAAATAAGGAAGCGATTTTTCCACAGCAAGGCCTTCAAGTAGAGACCTTGTATGATAAATTTCTTCAATATCATCCCGGGTAATCGGTGTTACAATTGCTCCTTTATGAGGAACCATTTCCACCAACCCTTCCATTTGAAGCTGTGTAAGGGCTTCGCGAATGGGCATTCTGCTTACTTCCAGGCGATCAGCCCATTCCTCTTGGATGAGTCGCTCCCCCTTTTTCAACGTCCCATTCAAAATCGCTTTCCTGAGGCTTTTTGTCACATTTTTAACAATTGTTGATTTATCTTTATTCGAATTAGCTTTATCCAATTCAGCGTCCACCTTTCAATATTGGATACAATTTTAACTATATCAACTAAATAAAGCGATTACAATACTGAAAATTAAATATATTGTATCCAATTACAAAACTACTGGATACAATACATTAGGTAAACATCACATATGAACATAAATCTCATTTTCCATTCATCGAAATAATTTGATACTGTGAAATCAGAATCAATTATATAAATAACTTTGCATTTTTTTAAAGACCATTAAAATTCACAATTTTTTAATTGGTCATCTTTTGTGATTATGATATCATTGATGCAATAACCAAATTTATACAAATGAGGGGTTGCTAGTTTATGAGTAATGAAGTCTATCTGATTGGCGAAATACGGACTAATAATTTCTCTGATAAGGATCTTTTCGAGAAAATTAGATCGTTGTGGGGCAAAACAAATGATTATCCAATTGATAATGATATGAAATATGGGATTTATCATCAGTACGTAAGCAACTATCGAGGAGATTATACTTTATCTATAGCTACCGAAACCCCTGTATCGAATGAAAAATTGATTATTCCAGATCATGAATACGAAGTGTTTGAATGTCTACAAGATGAACATTCCATTGGTGAAACGTGGAAAAAGATATGGCGGTTGGAAGATGAAAAAAAATTGAACAGGGATTATAGTCTGGATTTCGAAAAATATTATCCTGATGGAAAAGTGGAAATACATATTGCGATTAAATAAGCTTTAAAAAAGAACCCTATCTTAACGATAGGGTTCTTTTATGTTTACAGTTGATGACACCATAGTTACCATAATAATATTATGGTAACTAAGAGCTGTTACATCAAAAATGCTTCTAATATAATGTGTTGATAATTATCCCTCTAGAAAATGAGTCTATTTTTCTCAACAAAAAAAAGACTATACAATAGTCTTTTTTTGAGGAAGTCATTCGGATGAGATAAGTCCCCGTCCAATAAAGTTTGCAGAAACAGGCTTTTTCCCTGCTTCTCTTGCCCAAACTGATATTTGTCCTACATGGTGAATTTCGTGAGCAATGACATGCCGCATTATCTCACCCCAAGTATCTGTTACGATTTTTCCATCTGGCATAGTATCATGAAATAATTTATTTTCCATAACCACATTCCAATTGTATACAAAGTCATTCACTTCCGTCCGAAAAACAGCATCCAATTTCATGACCTGATCCAAACTTTCAAAACTCTCAGTGAAGTCTTTTTTACCTTCTAAAAGGCGTATCCAACTCCACTCTACATCAACTATATGGAAGAGTGTTTGCAAAATGCTCCCCACTCCGCCAGTTCTGGAACGAAGAAGTTCTTCTTCGTTCACCTCACCACACCAACGATACCAGTCTTCTCTAACCATCCAGTTATATCGAAATAATGTTTGCACTGGAATCCCCCCCCATTGTAGGACTATGGTGATCATTAAAAAAATACTAAGTAATACATGAGAGCTGTAACTCGTCCCGTTCAGTTAATAATAGAAATCCATCAATGTTTCGTCCATTAAATCCTGTGTGAGTCCTATGTAAATCATCGTATCTTTTGGATTGGAGTGATTAAGGATTTGCTGCAGTAACGCAATATCCTTGAACTTTTGGTAATGTAAATAGCCGAAAGTTTTTCGAAGGGTATGTGTACCTACATCCGGAATGTCTGCCATTTCAGCTGCTTTGTTCAAGACCCTGTAGGCCTGTACCCTAGTGATTGGACCATTCCCTTTTCGACTTGGAAATAAATACTGTTCATTTTTCAAGTTCATCTTCCGGACATATTTCCTTACTTCCTTACGAAGTTGAGGATTGACCAGGAACCGCTTAATTTTATCTGTCTTTTGCTCCACAATGACTATATGCGTACCCTCAAGGATATCTCTCACTCGCAATTGCAATAGATCCCCAATACGTAACCCGATGTTTATCCCGATGGAAAACATCATATAATCCCTATAGCTGCAATATTTTAATAGTGACTTTTTCATCTTATCTATGTGATCCAGCCGCCGTATCGGCTGAACATTTTTTATTCTTTGAGAGGTTGCTTGCATGAATGGCTCATTCCCCTTTCCCCTTCTTTCATTGTACGTGAACAGGCGAAAAAAAGGCAAGTTTTATAAATTTCAATCCCCTTATAAACCTTGATTTAACGCGTTTTCGAATGTATCAATAGAGGTCCTTTGTTACATTCGGAATATTCTTGTAAATTCTTTTGTGAAACCCCAATAATCTATTAATCGCCATTAAACGCTTATATAGCCTCATAGAGCGATTTTAATTCAAACTGGAATAAAGACTCTATGTATTTCAAACAATAGCTTTAAAACCCAAATATGAAGGTCGTTTTTTTGTCATTATTAAGACTTTTGTAAAATAATGTATAAAATATTAATCATCCTATCAATATCAATAATGACTTCCCTTTCCATTTATGAAGCATCCAACGCGTTAACGATAACTATGTTATGTAAACAATTGCATCTGATAAAGAGAAACTTATACATAATCCCTTTATCAAATCATACCGATTGATTAATGAATATAAAAACTGGCACCATCAATGATTTCTATTTCTTTGTAACTTTTCAGTTCATCCATCAACTGGAAAAGTGCTCCATCCTTTTGTTTAGCTTCAATCATGCAATCCAATTGTGGTAAGCTTCCCTTTATTTGTTGCAAAAAATCAATGAACATTCCTGTATCCACAAAGTCAGCGTGTGCTCGAAATTCTTTATCGGACCTTGGACTTGAAATATGCATTTTAGGAGGTAGTTTGGAATTGCTCCAGGTATGTAAGACCCTGTCCCAATGATCTTTCCAATTTTCACTTGGTAACTGATGTGCGAGGTAATGGTGATAATCAAAAACCATGGGAATCCCCAATTTCTCACATAAGTAAAGGGTTTCCGACAAAGTGTAGGTGGTATCATCATTCTCAAGTATGACCATCCTTTGAATCGATTCGGGAATCAACCCCCAATTATGGATAAATTGCTCCAAAGCCTGTACATGTTCGCCATAACCGCCACCAACATGCAGAACACAGCGATGCTCGGGGTCCACCCCCATTTTTTTCAATAAAGTATAATGCATCCTTAATGTTTTTAATGATGTCTTCAGTATATCGATATTTGAACTATTCAAGATGACGAAATGATCTGGGTGAAAATCTATCCTTATTTTTGGGTGATCAGTAATGAATGTTTTTAATTTAGCAAGTTCTTCTGCAATAGGATCAATGTAATCCCATTCTGGAATTTCTGGATGATTGGCTAAAGGGATAAGTTTAGAAGAAAGTCTAAAAAACTGAATATTATTAGCTTCGTTATGGATCAGTAAACGCCAACAATTATGAAGATTGGAAATTGAAATACGTTCAAGCTTCCTTATCGCTGCATCTCTGTCCTTAATTTTCGAAAACTGAGCAAAAGTCATCGTTTGGGATGGTGAACAGTTTGGCACATGATTACTCATGGCTACATAACCTAGGCGAATTAATGTCAAATGGTTACCTCCTTTAAGATTTAATGGTTAATGGAAGTATTCCCCTTAGTGACCAATATTATATATGTGAAAGAATCCATCACGCCAAGAAAATAAAAAAATGGCATTTTCCGAATGAATATCGGGCAAAAGCCATTTTCCTAATTATCTTTCACGGTAGAATTTCATTTCTTTTTTAGTTCTTACACTTCAGGGGTTGGTGTTGGTTTGGTATATCCACTTTTATATTTTTCATCGACTTTATTTCGGATATCTTTGATGCTCATACCATCATTCAAGTCCAGTATGGATTGTGCAGCTATTTCTAAACAAACTCCACATCTAGTCCCGTGGTCATCCCAGACCACTTCACCATTTTTTTTATTTTCATGGATGAAACAATCATAATTGTTTTTATGGTTAGCTGATTCCCCGCAACCGCAGTAACAAGGTATTTTTTCTAGTAATTCTTTATTTTGAGCAACAGCTAAATAGATTGTCTTCATGTCTTCTGGTTTTTCTGCTAAGAAATCCGGCGCTATTTCCTTACTGCTGGTCTCTTCCTGAAGATCTCCGGATACCGTATGTTCGGAATGTCCTTCATGACTGCTTTCTTTTTGTACAACGCTTTTCTCTTCACTTGAACAACCAGAAAGTATTAAAGATGAACAGACCCCTAAAGTAATGGTCATTAATTTTAGCTTCATTTTTACACTCCTTAACAATCTTGATACTCCCATTTTATGGCCTGGAAAGAAATTCTACAAGCATTAGGTTACACACTTTAAGGATTAAAAAATGACAAGTATCCATAACATATATACTATATGCCTATTTGTTACGACTTCGTACATATTTTTAAAGTATTAACCACACTTTAAGAAATAAGAATGAGGTGATATTGTCGTGAGGGCGCTTCCATCATTGTTAATTTTGTTAGGAACGTATTTACTTATTTTACTCCTTGACAACTTACAGGGCTTGAGTATATTGCACTCTTTCTATAGTATCAAACTATATTTGATAGTAGCTCGTGGAGAAGATTACTTTCTGCTCTTGTTATTCACTATAATTTTTCTATATTTGATTGTATTCTCAGCAATCAAAAACCGGCAGCCTCCATCTTCATGAAACTGCTGGTTTTAATTTTTGTTTTATATATGCGGTAAGCAATAATAGAATGGGGATTCCAATGAGCAAAGGTAGATGCAAAAGGTAAGGAACGACTTTTAACCCTTCATTTATATGTGCCTGATAGCTAGGAGCAATCATAATCGAAGAGATGAAAATAACACCGCCAACCAGATAAATGAATATAGGAGATGGTTTCATTTGAAATAAGTCCGCTGAGCCAATAATGGCACAAAAGAAAAATATCGAAATCTTAATGAAGCCTAAAATGATCATTAAAACAAGAATGAACGAATCCAGTCTTTCAATAAAATCAGCGATATTTATATAACTCACAGCTCTAAGAGCAGGGAAATTAGACCTTAATACCGCCTCTGGACCTAATACGGACAAAAGAATGATCGAATTAAGAGTTAAAGAAACTCCACCTATAATTATGGCAAAGAGGCCAACTTTAAAAGCGGAACTCTTTTTATTCAAATACGGAAGGATCATCGTAAACGTAATCAATTCTCCAAAAGGTACTGTGATACCTGTAGGAATCAACTCTTTCCATACCATTACCCATCCGTTGCCTAATACAGGTTGAAGGTTTTCCAATTTTGTATATCCTCCTAATACAAACATAATGTTCAGAATCAAAAGGGCCACGATAATAATGGCAAAGCATAAGCATGCAACACGTGCAAATGCTTCCAAACCTAGATGAACTCCATAAATCAAAACAAGTATCATGCATATCCCCAGTGTTATAATGGAAGTGCGTCTATAAGTGGAGCTAATTAATAATTCTTCAAAATCGCGTAATATTCTTGAAGCCAGATAAACAAAATAGATGATATAGGTAAAACTCAATACGCTGCCGATATATTTACCCCAAATTTTCCGGACATAACCGGTCATCGGTAAGTCAGGGTATTTTTTGTATAATGAAATATACACGAAATAAAGTAAACAACCAAAAAGGGTTGATAAGAGATTCACAATCCAGACATCCTGCTTGGCCCCCTTACCTATATTAAGCAGTAGATTACTGCCAAACATAAAAATGATCATCATACAAAATAACTGAAATCCATCAATTTTTATTTTAGGCAATGCATCCTCACCTCCTCATTCTTTTATTTCGGCTCATAAGGTTCCATTAGCAATCCGGAATTGATAATCTCTACATTAACTTTCAATGATATCTGCGCATCTGAATATAGGTTATCCCAATTTTTTTTGTTCTGGCGCCAATAAACGGGATTTGTTCGAGACAAGGCATCACCAAAACCAAAAATATCTGACTTTTCTTTTTGAGTGATGCTAATCGTCCTATTAATTTGCTTTTTAATTTCTTTCACCATTTTTTTTTCGAATTCTTTTAACACTCTGGGATCGCTTAAATTAAGCTCACATGATGTTTCCAACAGTTCTCCCATTACGTTGATATTAGTATGAATGACAGGTTTTTCATGATGGATTTCGGTTAACATTTTACTTTTTACACCGATTGTGTTGATTGTCACATTGCCTCTTTCACAAGGTAACACAACGGGGGTATTTTTCACTTTCGATGTAACGAATTGAGCGGCTCGGGCCGTTTCTCCATCCAACCATCTCACCAATTTACCTTTTCTGAAAATGGCTAATCCCTTAACCTTAATAGTAGTCGGGTTCGTCGTCTCTAAATTTCCTGTTTGCTTCCCCTTCTGGGAAGCATTGCTTATACTGATTCCAGGAAGTGATGCATCTTTACCTTCACTCAACAGTGAAGAAATGATTTCATAAGCTAACACCTCACTAGATGATCCATACAGCTTTTGATTATTTTGTGTTGTACTGATAATATTTTTACCTGGAGTATTCTCAAGAGGTTCAATTACCCCAAGTACATCCTTAGCAGTCTTCCCACGCGCAATAAAGATCGGGATACTTACCCGTGAATATTTTCCTCTATCGAGACCATCAAAGATTAAATCCAGATCATTTCGAGCTAACTTCTCACCAATAATAATGAGCGAGAGATGTGTTGTGTTATTTTCCCTCGGAATAACGGAAGCTGATTTTCCCAAAGTTTCCAAAAACGTTTTTCCTGTTACCGTATAGTTGATGACAGCGAGGCCTTGACCTCCTGTTGTGCTGGTTTGGGATAGGCCGCTAGGATTTATGACTTGATATGTTACTCGGTACGGTTGTTTTGGATCGTCATTTTGGTCAACTCCCATAGCTATTATGACACCTAGCTCGTTTAATTCCCGGTAATTTGAACAACCTGAAATCAGTAAGCAAATGGCTGCCATCCATAATAGTGAAATATTCATTTTCATTTTTCGTCCCCCGTAATTGCCAGTTTTATTTTCTTGATGGTTTTTTCAATAGTGATGAAAGTGGGAAACGAAAAAAACCATCTCTTTGCTCCTTTAAACGAAATGGAGCAAATGGAGCAAAATATGGTACACCAAAAGATCTAAGGCTGCTCATATGAAGCCAGATACATAAAGTGAAAAGCAATATGCCGTATAAGCCTATGAATGCTGAAATAAAAATCAACATAAATCGAATTCCACGAGTCACATTAACTAAACTGGTATTCGGCAGTGTAAAACTGCTGATTGCAGAAATGGCTACAATAATAACCACTGCCGCTCCCACAAATCCCGCTTCAACAGCTGCTTGTCCTAAAATGAGTGCTCCTACAATTGATACAGCCGGCCCAATCGCTCTTGGCATCCGAACTCCTGCCTCACGCAAAACCTCAAAGGCCATTTCCATTACCAGTATTTCGACAATTGCTGGAAAAGGAACAGTTTCCCTTTGGGCCATTAGACTGACGATTAACGTTGTAGGAATAAGCCCTTGGTGATGTGTAATCAGTGCCAAATAGATAGCGGAGGCATACGTAGCAAGAAAAAAGGCTCCTAATCTTAACAACCTTAAAAAGGAACTGATATATTGATTTTGATAATAGTCTTCCGGAGATTGAAAAAATTGAGAGAAAACAGCCGGGACGATTAAAACAAAAGGTGTTCCTTGTATGATGATGGCAATTCTACCCTCTAATAAATTTCCTACAACCGCATCAGGTCGTTCCGTATTTAAAAGAAGCGGAAAAATTGTTGTTCCATCATCCCGAATTAATTCCTCAATGTAATTCGATTCAAGAACCCCATCAATATCAATGCCCTTTACTCGTTCTTTGACTTCCTTCACGATACTCTCATCCGCGATTCCCTGAATGTACATGATTCCAATATCCGTTTGAGTGACGCTTCCGACTTTCAAGCTTTCTAAGCGTACATCAGGATTTTGAATCCTAGTACGAATTAATGACGTATTGGTTCTTAAATTCTCTGTAAAACTATCTTTTGGTCCTCTAATGACCGTTTGGCTTGTCGGTTCAGTTATTGCCCGTGACGGCTGTTTTTTCGTACTGGCGATGAATGCTTTTGTACTGCCATTCAGCAATACTGCCGTATCTCCTGTCAAAACCGCTGACACGAATTCCTGCCAACTTTCTTTAATGGTCAATTGAGATACTGTTAAAATATGGCTTGCTCGTTCTTCTATCAATTTTTGATTATTTTCATTAAACGACTGTATTAATGGATCCACTATGTTCTCGTTAATGATGTTATCATCAGCCAATCCGTCAAGGTGGATTACAGCTGCTTGTATCGATTTATGGTGCGGAGATTCAATCATTCGAACAGACAAATCAGAACTGTGTCCAAGCTCGTTCATTAATCTCACTACATTTTCATTCACCTCGTCGGATAAGGTATTTACTTGTATATGGTTTGTTGTAGGTTTTTCTTTAGACCTTTTAAGAGAACGTCCTATTCGCACTTCCCCGCCCCTTTTGATTAAGTGTATGTGTATTTGTTCGTTTCACTAATGATTGATTTTATTATTTGTATCTAATTTAAATATATGTAATAAAAGGCTAGTGAGAAAAATTTTGTTAGTAATTTTATTACCGCATTCAACCAGTCAAAAAAAGCCGACGATTCCCTATAAGGGAATCATCGGCTTTAATATTTTGGTGGGTAATCAACACCATCATACAAGACAAAGTCAATATCGTTTACTAATTTACTTGCGTTTCAAATTTCCAATATGAAAATAACAAGTTTTTTTACTTCTTACTTTTCGATAAAGTAAGCGGAATGGTTACGAGCGAAACTCCTGCTGCAATCCATAACCAGCTGGTGTTTCGTTTTTTTTCGCTACCGCCTTTACTGGGTATACTTGATCCGTATGACTTTCTCGAGTTGGGCCGTTCTATGTCAGCTGTTTCATTCGCTTTATGCAAATGCTGATTCTCTGGTAATTGGGTGGTTCTTTCTAAATCGCTTGTATCTTCTCCCATTCCTTTAAGGAAGGTCATCAGGTAAGTCATAGCTTGTTTGACTTCTTGGTCATTCAAGGAGCGCAGCAAGGCTAAATAACTTGGCTTTTCTGGCTTTCCGTCAGGCTCGGCTACACGGGCAATCCCTGAATTGACTTTGAGGATAAGCGGTTCAAGCTGTTGAACATTCAGTGTACCTAACGTACCAAGTATGAGAAGGAGATTTTTTAGGGTATTTGCGGTTTCGGGAGTGTCTGCTGTCTTGACAAGAATGTTCAGCACCTTGTCCCCTTCCTTCAACAAACTGTTAACCATTGATAAAATCCCACGATCCTGCATACCTTTCATGACTTCAAACGTTTCTTTAATCACTTCTTTATTTTCCAAAAGGGTACGCTCGATATCCTCGAGTTCAATTCTTCTTCTTTCTTCATCGCTAATGGTGATTCGGTTGATCACTTTCGTTGCTTTAGCCACGGTTCCTCTCCTCCTTTTTGATTTTCAAGAGGTCACCAGGGAAAATATAATCTTCGCGGGCCCATTTTTTTTGTACTTGTACACCTATCTGCGGTTGTGGATTACCATTACGATGGTTGATGCTTGGTAATGGGTTGTCTCCTTTGATCCTGAGAACTTCCATTTTTGCCTGAACTTCCTTATAAGCAGGGGTATCAGTATCTTTATCTGAATGGGAGCTTGTCAATTGGTTTATTGCTCCGTCACCTGAATCGTTCATCGGCAGATAAACCTCTTTACCTTTTACACGATCTGTAATCAGGCATTGCACTTTTGCATTTCCATACGGTGAAGTAAGCCGAACAAGAGTGCCATCCTCAAGCCCTCTATCTTTTGCCAATTCACGGGATACCTCAAGGAAGACTTTTGGCGTTTTGGATGTGATGCCTTTTGATTGATAAGTCATGTTCCCTTCATGGAAATGTTCCAATAAACGGCCGTTATTCACATGGATATCAAACTCCTCCCCAAAGTCAATCGGTTTGGTCCATTCGACTGGAAATAATCTTGCTTTTCCATCGGGGAATGGAAAATCCTCCGTGAATAAAAGCGGCGTATCTGTGCCATCTGGTGCTACGGGCCATTGAAGACTTTTATAACCTTCCAACCGTTCGTAACTTACTCCAGCATATAATGGTGATAGTTTAGCTGCTTCGTCCATGATTTCACTTGGATGCTCATAATTCCAGCCTGCTCCTAACGAATTAGCCACGTTCATGATGATTTGCCAATCAGGCTTAGATTCACCTAATGGTTCAAAGACTTGATAAAGACGTTGAATACGGCGCTCGGTATTCGTGAAAGTACCTTCTTTTTCAAAGCTTGGGCTTGCTGGAAGGACGACATCCGCGAATTCAGCCGTTCTTGATAAGAAGATATCTTGGACCACAAAGAAGTCCAGTTTTTCAAATGCTTCATGGACATGATTGATATTCGAATCGACCAGACCCATATCTTCACCTTTTAAGTACATTGCTCTAAGGGTACCTGCATGAATCCCTTCGACCATTTCATGGTTATTAAGGCCAGGGTTTTCTGGTAATTTGGCACCCCAGACGTTTTCATATTTCGTGCGGACCTTTTTATCCGTTACTTTTTCATAACCTGGCATGCGATCCGGCATACTGCCAAAGTCACTGGCTCCTTGTACATTATTATGTCCGCGTAAAGGATAAGTACCTGTTCCAGGTTTACCGTAGTTGCCTGTTATGAGCATTAGATTGGAAATTGCAGTACTCGTATCGCTTCCTCCGCCATGCTGCGTAACACCCATGGCCCAAAGCGATGCAACGCTCCCCGCTTCATGAATGGCTTCTGCAAGCGTAATTAAATCTTCTTTAGCTACGCCAGTTACTTTTTCCGCATATTCCATTGTGTAAGGTTCTAAAGTCTTGATGTATTCCTCCATCCCATTTACACGGTTTCTAATGAAGTCTTTATCTGTCCAACCTTGGTCGACAATATATTTAGTCACGGCCGACAGCCATATGATATCCGATCCCGGAGCAGGTTGGATAAAGAGGTCGGAACGTTCGGCCATTTCATGCTTTCTAATGTCCGCCACTATCAGCTTCTGTTTACCTAGTTTATGGGAACGTTTGATTCTCGTAGCCAAAACTGGATGTGATTCGGATGTATTGGAGCCTATGATCAATACAAGTTCGGACTTTTCGATATCCTTTATGCCCCCTGTATCTCCGCCATATCCAACCGTTCTGAACAGTCCCAAAGTAGCCGGTGTCTGACAATACCGGGAGCAGTTATCCACATTATTGGTGCCAATGATTCCCCTTGCCAGCTTTTGCATTAAATAGGACTCTTCATTGGTGCATTTGGATGACGTTATGAAAGCCATCGAATCGGGACCGTGATCGTCTTTTATTTCGGTGAATTTACGGGAAATCAATTCAAGGGCTTCTTCCCATTCAGCTTCTCTGAATGCATCCCCTTCTCTAATTAAAGGTTTTGTAAGCCTTTCTTCACTATTTACGAAATCCCATCCGAATTTCCCTTTCACACAAGTCGAAATTCCATTTGCAGGTGCCTCAACTTGCGGTTCAACCTTAAGGATTTTACGGTCTTTGGTCCAGACGTCAAAGCTGCATCCTACACCGCAGTATGTACAAACCGTTTTCGTCTTTTTGATTCTTGCATCCCTCATGGCGGATTCCATATCTGAAATTGCTAAAATCGAACCATAACCGGTTTCAACATTTTTAGTGATTTCTATCATAGGTCGAAGGGTTTGTTTAGCAATGCCGGTTAAAAACCCGGCTTCACCTTCCATTCCTTTTTCCATCATCGCATTACACGGGCAAACTGTGGAACAATGACCACATGAAACACATGAAGATTCATTGATTGGAACATTATTATCCCAAATGACACGTGGACGTTTTGCTTGCCAATCTATAGTCAATGTTTCTGTGACCTGTACATCTTGACAAGCTTCAACACAACGGCCGCAAAGGATGCATTGGTCCGGATCATATCGATAGAATGGATTCGACCCATCCACTTCATACGGTTTTTGATCAAAAGGGACACTTTGATGATTTACCTTCATTTCCTTAACGGTATTGTGTATTTCACAAGTGCCATTATTATAATCGCAAACCGTACAATAAAGCTCATGGTTATACAATATCTTGTCCATTGCCATGACCTGTGCTTCTTTTACATCTGGTCCAACTGTATCAATTACATCCCCATCATCGATTTTGGTAGAACACGACCTTACAAGTTCTCCATTTACGCTCACTAGACATGTATCACATGTTTCGATAGGACCTAGGCTGGGATGGTAACAAACATTCGGGACTTCAATGGAGCTATCCATCAGCGTTTGTAAAATTGTTTGATTACCTTCCAGGGTGGCTTCAGCACCATTGATTTTTATATGTACTTTCTCTGGCAAAATATTCGCTCCCCTCAAAATAAACGATAAATTTCAATCGTTATTATTTCTACCCCGACAATTTTTTCACCAAACGTCCGGGAGTAAATTATGGAAGGTTTCATTTGTCCAATAAATTTCAACAGATAATGAACTAAAGTCGAAGTGAGACATAGTTGCTCACTTCGACTTTAGTTCATGCATTACAAGCTTATTTTCAATACAAGCGAACTTAAAGGGGGAACGGTTATCTGACTACCTTTGATTCTTGCTATTTCTTCCAGTCCTGCCCGCTGACCATCCACTAAAACGGACCAATCTCCTTCATGGGGAAGTGTAATGTTTATCGCGTCCCAATTTGCATTATGAATCACTGCAATTTTTGAATCCTTTGTTATAAGGGTGAATGCAACCGCATTTGGTGGAGCATCAATGAATTGTAAATGCTCCTCAATTTCTTCTGGCGTGCTTAATCTAAAAACAGAATGATTTTTCCTGAGCGAAATCAGCCCTTTCATATATTCCACTTCGTGATCTAACTCCGCTCTCCTTTTCCAATCCAAACGGTTAATCCAATCAGAAGATTGATAGCTATTTTCATCCCCATCCTTTGTTCGCATGAATTCTTGTCCAGCATGTATCATTGGTATTCCCTGTGATAACAGGACAATTGCGGAAGCTAGTTTATGCATCTGTTTTCGTTCTTGTTCTGTCGCATCTGGATTAGTGATGAGAAGCTTATCCCATAAAGTATAATTATCATGTGCTTCAACATAATTGATCACTTGATCTGGTTTTTGGTATGTGGCGATATGATCACCATATTTCAAGCCACCAGCGATTCCTTTTTTTATGATATCTTCCATACCTGGTTTGCCATTCACAAAACCTTTATCGTGTTCATTCATTACAAATCCTTTTAAACCATCTCGGATTGCATCATTAAAATGAGCGATTCCAGGCATTTTAAAAGCATTCTTTTGATTTGCTTTCAGCTCTTGGGCCAAGGGGGTATCCATATCCCATCCTTCGCCCAAAACAATGAGGGTCGGATCAATTTCTGCCAGTGTTTTTTTCACTTCATTCATCGTTTCCACATCATGGATCCCCATTAAATCGAAACGGAAACCATCAAGGTTAAATTCCTTCGCCCAATAGGTTACGGATTCAACAATGAATTTTCGCATCATTTTATTTTCAGATGCGGTATCATTTCCTACACCAGTTCCATTAGATAAGGTACCGTCGCCGTTATAGCGAAAAAAGTAGGTGGGAACGAGTTTATGGAAGTTTGAATCTTCCACTGAATAAACGTGATTGTATACAACATCCATGATTACTCGTAAACCGTGATCATGTAAGCCTTGAATCATTTCCTTTAACTCCCGAATCCTGACTTTTGGTTGATACGGATCAATCGAATAAGAGCCTTCGGGAGCGTTATAATTCTGTGGATCATAGCCCCAGTTATATTGTGGTTCATTCAATTTCATTTCATTGACTGTAGCAAAATCGAATATTGGAATAAACTGCACATGGGTTACACCCAGATCCTTAATATGATCAAGACCCGTTTTCGCTCCTTCTGGACCTTTTGTTCCCGTTTCAATTACTCCTAAGAATTTACCTTTATGATGGATTCCACTTTCAGGATGAATCGACAAATCCCGTGTATGCAATTCATAAATGATTATGTCCTCAGCCTTATCGAGAGGTGGTTTATCCCGTGTCCACTTTTCAGGGTTCGTGTCTGTTAAATCTACCACGACCCCTTTATTTCCATTTACCGTAACTGCACGAACATAGGGATCCACGGCTTCACTCCAAATTTCTCCAATTTTCACTTTGTATGTATAAATCAACCCATCCTGATCCCCCGCCAGTTCAATGGTCCAGGTTCCCTTTTCCGAACGATCCATCTGAACCTCCATTCCATCTGAATCCTCCCAACGTTTATAAGTAACTAGCTTAGCTTCAGATGCAAGAGGTGCCCATAACCTGAATGCCGTTTTATCTTTAAGGTAGGAATTTCCTAAATCTTTTCCTTCATAGAAATACTGTGCATCCAATTCTGCCGGATTTACTGGATTAATACTTGGAATTGGCAGGGATTCAGCCTGGTTTTCCGTTTCTTTATCCTCCGGTTTGCGATTATTTGTATTTTCCTCTTCGAAATAAGAAAGTGAATCTTTAATAGGTCATTCCTCCATTGAAATTCCCATTTTTTAACAGGATTTTTTTGTATTTATAATCAAGGGTGAATCTTCCCCTATGCTATGATTCCACAGATATTCCCCTTCAAAACATCGGATTATGTTGAAAATTCAGAAATCTATTATTGGATTTGTTAGTTTAAATAACCAAATGCAACAACATAGTCATTCACGTTACTGACTGGACCTTTTTTTTGTCCTTTTGAATGCCCATACCTAAAAAAGAAAAAAATGCCTCCATAACAGTTTTACGGTCTTGGAGGCATTTCTAGTACTCTTTATGGTGTTTTAATAATTTTCACAGAAGTATCTTCAACTATTGCAGTGAAGTTCTTAACGTCAGGTTGCTCAAAGATAAAGTCAGTGATGCCGTCTTCGAGTTGTTCTTGAAGTACACGGCGGAGCGGTCTCGCCCCGAAAGTTGGATGATACCCGAGTTCAATCAGTTTTTGTTTTGCTTCAGAAGTTACACTTAAAGTTAAACCATTTGCAGCAAGTGTTTCGTCAAGCTCTTCAATCATGATATCAACGATTTGCAGAAGATCTTCTTTCTTCAATGCCGAAAATTCAATGATGCTATCGAATCTGTTCAAGAATTCCGGTTTGAAGAAATTGCCCAATGATTGAAGGATGGAAGCCTCTTCTACAGCAGTACTTGTACCGAATCCCATTACTTTTTGTTTTTCTCCGACTCCAGCGTTACTCGTCATGATGATCACGGTATCTTTAAAAGCTACGGTCCGGCCTTGACTGTCCGTTAACCGGCCATCTTCCATGATTTGCAGGAACATATGCATTACATCTGGATGAGCTTTTTCTATTTCATCCAATAAGATAATACTGTAAGGTTTGCGGCGAACTTTTTCAGTCAATTGCCCTGCTTCCTCATGGCCTACGTATCCAGGCGGAGAACCGATTAATTTAGAAACACTATGTTTCTCCATGAATTCACTCATGTCAAGACGAATCATCGCTTCCTTGTCCCCGAACAATTCCTCAGCAAGAGTTTTCGCCAATTCGGTTTTACCGACACCTGTTGGACCTACGAAAAGGAAAGAACCGGTTGGACGGTTTTTGGATTTTAATCCGGCACGGCTCCTTCGGACGGCTTTAGAAACCTTTTTGACAGCCTCTTCCTGCCCGATGACTTTTTTCATAAGTTCGTCTTGAAGATGAACCATTCTTTCCTGCTCATCTTCTTGCAGCTTGCCTACAGGTATACCAGTCTTTTGTTCGATGATTTTTTGAATGTCCTCAACGGAAACGGTTGGCTTAATAGTATTTTCTCCAGCCTGCAAAGATTTTTCCAGTCTTTCTTCTTCATCACGAAGGACGGCAGCCTTTTCGTAGGCTTCTTCTTTTAAGGCCATTTCTTTTTCTTTATAGATTTGCGCCAAGCGCTCTTTCATATTTTCTACCTGGCCGTCTTCTATGGTCAAGTTCAATTTGGAACCCGCTTCATCCATCAAGTCTATTGCCTTGTCCGGCAAGAAACGATCTTGAATGTAACGGTTCGAGAGTTCAACAGCCGCTTTTAGCGCTTCTTCACTATATGTGACTCCATGATAGGATTCATAACTATCTTTTAAACCCTGTAAGATGACCAATGCCTCAGCTGTTGTCGGCTCATTAACCTGTACAGGCTGGAAGCGTCTTTCAAGAGCACCATCTTTTTCAATTGTCCTATATTCGGATAAAGTGGTGGCTCCGACAAGCTGAAGTTCGCCACGTGCAAGTGCTGGTTTCAAGATATTTCCTGCATCCATTGATCCTTCGGCTGAACCCGCCCCAACCAGTTGATGAATTTCATCGATGAATAAAATGACATTTTTTCTTTCCTGTAATTCACTGATCAATTGCTTCATTCGTTCTTCGAATTGACCTCTAATTCCAGTATTCGAAACAAGGGACGCGACATCAAGCATATATACCAGCTTATTACGTAATTTACCAGGCACTGAACCCTCAGCAATAGCTAAAGCCAGACCTTCAGCTATGGCTGTTTTACCGACTCCAGGTTCACCAATTAAAACTGGATTATTTTTATTGCGTCTATTAAGGACTTCGATGACACGTTTGATTTCTTCATCTCTTCCGATTACCGGATCAATCAGTCCTGCTTTAGCTACATCAGTCAGATTACGGCCATACTCTTCAAGCAAACCTTCACCCTCGTCTTGTTCGAAGGAATCCGGTTTAGGAACTTCATTATAATTAAATGGATTGAATGAGTTTAGGGATCCGTTATACGGGAATTTCCCTGAATCCATTCCCCCCATTGCTGCACCCAGTTTATTTCGCTCTTCTTTATAACAAGTGGAGCACAGTTTCACATCATGCTCCTGACCATTCATATTTAGATGAACTTGAATATTAGCTTGGTTTACATGGCATTTTTCACAAAACATGTAGTACTCCTCCTTTAAAAATATTAAACTCAATAAAATCTTTGACCTTCTTTGACTTTCTGACTTTATTATACATTGACCTTCTTTGACTTTCAATAATTTTGTCTGTAAATTTTTTTGGAAACAAATTATAAATTCCCTCCAATTAGTTTGCTAATCATATTAAACTATCTATTTATAGTCAAATAAAAAGATTCTATGCCCCTAACATTTTCAATTATTATTGATTACCCATTTCAGCACGCACATAACCAATAAACCACCACTCACTTACTCTTTTTGAAAGAAAAAACTTACGTTAAACAATCATCTGACTCATCCATTCTTATTTTTTAAAACAAAAAAAGAGACTTCATTAAGTCTCTTAGTATTTTATATTAAGTTTATTTTCTTCTATTATATACGTTTGGCACCAATATACTTTGGCTTCCAATAACTATTATTGGTTTTGGCGTATGACACTCCTTTAGATGATGAAGAGTGTATGAATTCATTGTTCCCTATGTAAATAGCCACGTGTGTAGGTTTTTTCGCTTTGTTTGGCGCAAAAAACATTAAGTCACCTTTTTGTAAAGTCTTAACTTTCTTTCCTTTTTTATATATATCGGCAGCCGTCCTAGGTAAATTCTTACCAGCCTTTTGATATGAATATTTCACTAAGCCGGAGCAATCAAAACCTGAAGTAGAAATGCCACCCGTTTTATATTTTGTACCTAATTCACTTTTTGCCACTTTAATCGCTTTAGTATGATATGAAGCAGCTTCAACTTGTTCCCCTGTAAAAGATACGGTTCCAAGCATAATAGCCAATGACAATCCGACGACAATTTTCTTAAACAAATTATTTACCCCCTGATGTGATTTGCTAAACCTAATATACTAGAAAAGGCATATCATTCGCATCACAGGATCTTTACAATTATGTTACATTTAGTAGATATAGGAAGAATGACCATATAAAAGATAAAAATAAGTCGAAACAGGCATCCTTCATTCACCTTATTGTCAACGCACTTTTACTTTTCCTCATAGAAAAAACAGTAGTAAGAAAACCACTGTCCAGTTTAACGACAAAAGGAGTTTCGGAATGCTCTCACCCCGAACCATGATTTAAATGAAAATTTTATTATCCTTCATGTTCTTTACTTTATTATACGTATGGAACCCTCTCTAGATTGAAGAAATTTGCGACACTCCTGCCGAATAACTGGCTAGCCGAGACCCCACAGGCGTTTGCGGCGAGGAGGCTCGGCAGACAGTCGGCGGAAAGGGAGCGGATTTCTGAAATCAACTGGAACTTTTTTCAAAAGAAAAAATTGAAGGTAAACTGGTTCTTCTCCAATTTGTCTATAGTCTGAACAGCGGTAAGAAAGCCACTGTCAAAATTCTTTTGAGAAAAATGGAAGAAATAACTTTACCCCACGTTTATTAAAAGGTAAAAACTTCATATCTGCAATTAAATGACTTATGTATCCTAAAACACAAGTAGTTAAAATCCCATCAATCCCCATGAATTCTTCGAATTGAAAGGCAATGATGCCAAAGAAGACGATTCCGGCAATCGAATGGGTGTAACTTCTATGCGGTGTAAAGGATGCTAGGATAATATAGACGCCCAACAGCCATAACCAGTTTTCCTGCCAAGATAATCCCCCGCCTAATACAGCTAACCCAGTCAGGGTCAGCATATGCCTTTGTGTAATGAAAGATGAAATAATGATGATTCCGATTCCTGCCCCTACTCCAATCCACTTTTCAGTTTCAGAACCTTCCAAAACACAATAAAGGATCATTAAAATCCCAATCGTTTGTGCTAACGTTCGGATAAACTTATGTGAAAAGGTAATCCTATTACTTAACTTTCCATCAATATCCATATCGGGCATAAGGCCTGAAACGCCCCCAATCCCAACCAAGAATAAAGTGGTGGTTGGATCTGTTTGAAGTGTGTTAGCCGTCAAGAATCCAACCGATGCCCCTAATGCCATGTGTGCTGTACCGTTCACTGTCTCTCTCCTGTCCCTCTAAGAAGTAATCTCGCTCCCAAGAAACGAATGTTTGTTCGAATCCCTGCATTCTAACTATACAATATTTTTGAAGGAATTTCTTTAATTCTTTTAAAAAACCCGATCAATCATTATTACAGCACAAATAGAACCTAATGATTTAAGGTTCTTAGGACTCGATTGTTTTGAAACATTGATCTCCTCCGTAAGGGGGTATTGGATTTTTAAAATATAGACGGATGCTGGATAAGAGTATTTAGCCTTTGATTGCTTAATTGTAAAGTAAATCTCAAAATAAGCGTGTAAAGATCTGTTCTCAAGATCTTTACGCGCTTTTATTGTGCTACTTTTTTATATAATCTTCTTTTAACTTTTCTCCAGCTTCACCTTTATCCCACTTCACTATGTTTAATATATAAATGTGAATGACCGAGCACCTTTTGCCCTTACACCTTGTCCCTCTTTTGCATACCATAATCATATAGTTTCATTAATTGTAATGTCTTCTAGAATAAGATGGTTAAACCCAAATAGACGAGATGACTTAAATGGGAGTTTATCAAAGCTGATTAAGTTTGAAGTTATGTTGAATCAAAAATTGATGTTAACGATTTTTGATTATGGAGGAATAATTAAATGTTACAAAAAATCCAAGTCAGGTTAGGTTTAAAAGAGGATTTACCAAAGCTAAATCTTGGTGAATTTGGCTACTGTTTGGACACAAAGGAGTTATTCATTGGTTCGTCAGAAAAAGAAAATAAATTAATTAATATCGTTAGTACTCAAAACCCTTCTCCAAATGATACATCAAACGGCGAAAACATAAAGATTGATAAAAATAGGATTTTAATATTTGAAGATACTGATTTAAGAAAATTATTAGCCAAAATAGGGAACACCGGTACAACAAATGAATTGTTAACGGTATCAGGATTAATTAATATACTATCTGGGAAACACAATACTGGAAATTTGGACGAACTGTTAAATATAACAGAATTTAAAAATTCTAAGGAATCAAAGATCTTTGAAGGTCACAAACTTGGTACTTATCACAATGCCAGTAAAGACTCAAACAATAAATTAGATGGCAAATCTTTTAAGGCCGGAGTTCCTTTAGCTGGATTGGAAGATGTTGATGTTTCCACAACAACACCGTCAGAAGATAATTTTTTGAAGTTTCAAGATGCAAATTTGACGCCTGTTATAGGTTCAATGATTAGCAACAATCAAGCAATTTACACAGTTGAGCTGCAAAGGTGGGGAATAACCCAAGGATCTTTTGGAAAACCTCCCTACACAGAAGAACAATGGCAAATCGCATACAATAACATACTAGGATTTAATAATGCACTTAAGTTTGCAAATGAAAATGGATTAACAAGAATTGTTGTTCCTTTTGGCACATATAGTTTCTGTTATACCAACCTTAGTGGCGCAGCTGAAATATACGCTATGGTAAACACTCCAATTAAATTATATAGTAACCAAACACTGGATTTAAACGGAGCTATCTTTGAGGTGATGTATGACTCCATTAATAAAAACCCCTATGATAAGTCTCCATTATCTACCCCGGCATGGAAGTTAAGTGGGGAATTAATTCGGATCGATAATGTTTCAAATGTACAAGTGATAAACGGAACAATATTGGGTGATATCCCTAATAGGAGCTTTTCTGACGGGGGTAATGGTTTTAATTCAGAAAAAGGAATGGAGCAAACCTACGGCATAAAAATAGAGTCTGGTGCAAATTTCATAACTATTGAAAATATAGATGTCTCTATGTTTATGGGAGATGGAATAACGATAGGGTCCTATCCAACCAAAACAGGTAAATGGAATCTTAATCCATCAGACACAAAAGCCTATCCCGGATATGTTGATACTACAGGTAAAGTTGTTCAAACTCTCGCAGGAGCTTATCTAACTAATAAATTTCCGGTCATACAAGGGGAACATAAACAACTGCAAATGAGAACAAGTGGCGGATATACAAGAATACCCCTTATTGAAAACAAAACATTTGAATACATCTTTTATAATTCAAAAGATATGGTAATAGCTAGAAAGAAAGCAGTTTACCTACAAATTGTTACAGTACCTCTTGACACTTCTTATATAAGATTACAATTTATTAATGAAAAAACTGGTCTTCCTAGCATTCAAATTTCGTATTCTATAACAAAGCCTCAGGCACATCATGTTAAAATTTTTGGATGTACCATACACAATAATCATAGAGGCGGCATTAGTGGCGGAGCGGACTTTACCTATATATCCTATAATAAGATTTTCCACAACGGTATGGATTCAGGGTTGAACATCCCTCTGTTCCCTGATTCAACCAGGTACGCCATAAACTTTGAAGACAGCTACAGTAACTATGTAATAATAGAGAACAACCATATATTTTCAGGGTTTAATGGAATACTGATGGGTGTTTATCACGGCAGAATTGTAGGTAACATATTAAGTGAAATTGGTGGTGTTGTTGTTTACAATAACGCTAATATGATTATAGATAGTAATGTGTTTTATGAGAGTAGTGGGTTACAAATAACCAACTCTGTAGCTACTCAAGAAAGAAATGTTCTTTTCACTAATAATACAATCAACTCATCTGCTATGACAGTCATAGCAACAGGAGTTAAAACAAGGGTTAGACTTATTAATAATGTTATAAATATAGACTCATTGATTTCATCAGGTAACATAGAGTTAGTTGGAAATAACATAAAAAGCTACACAGGGTCCTCTTATACTGGATACTCGAATATAACGATTGATAATATAAAAAAATGTACGGGTAATACGTTTGAAGATTTCAATTATGGTTCACATTACAGGGTATCTGTGATGAAACCAAAAGATTCTACAAGTTATGTAAGCGATAATGTGTTTAAGTCCGTTTCTTTTAATTCAAACAATCTAGCTAATGATATTGAATTCCATAATTCTAAGTTTTATAATTGTTCAGTTACTAGCCAGATCGTAGATGCAACTCTTTCACACAGCATTTTATTCAATAATTGCCTTTTTCAAGATAGTAACGTAATATCAGGCGGTCAATATGTCAATAACACATCAATTGGAGGAATAACTGGAAAAACAATTTTCAACAACTGTAAAATAAACTTTACTTCAAACTATGCTAGTACTTATTTAATGGGAATTAGCGACAATGTAAAAATTACTAGTTATCCGGAAGGCATCATTCCTAGAAATTATGAATTAATCATCATTAACTCCGAGTTAATACACAAATCAACTACTGTTACTACTTTAATGAAATATTACAACTTAGATACCAACTTCGATATTAATAATTACAAAAAGGTTAAAATAGAAAACTCTAAAATACGAGTCTCGGACATTACAAAACTCAGGTTATTTTTAAGTACAAATCCTAACATCTATACGAACTCTGCAACAATTAAGAATACCACTTATGAAGGTTTTAATGGATTCCCTCCCCCAGCAAATGGAAGCTTGGAAATCTATAATCCACTATACGTATCCAGTAGTTCAGCAATACCCACATCAGGGTTATTTGTTGTAGGTCAAAAAGTAGAAAACACTAACCCGGTTGCTGGGGGATTTCTAGGTTGGGTTTGTATTATAGCTGGATATGCCAATGCAAACCCATGGACGGCTAATAAAGCATACAAGATTAACGCTTTTGTTCATTCAAATAACAAAGTCTATAAAGCTACAGTAGCAGGAACATCAGGAACTGTTGCACCTACGCATACAACAGGAAAATCTATAGACGGAGGAGTAACTTGGGAGTATGTAGGGGCCTTAGCTGAGTTTAAGACATATGGTGTAATTTCAAATTAAAAAACTATCACATTTCCCTTCTATTACGAGGCTTTTTGAAAGAATGTGTCCGACTTGGAATGAAAAATACAGGTAATAAAAAGAATTATGAATTCAAGAAGACCATTGTAGATCTTGATTACTCGAGTTTTTCAGAAGAGAGTATTTAGTATACCTTATCTGAAGTAACGATTTAAAGAATTCACCCCTATTATTGCTTAAAGGGAAGAATTTGTTTAGTTAGATCTTTGTTTGCAATTTGATACGACAAGTAAAAATGACTGACAATGGTTTCTTCTTGGAAATTTCTGATTTTCCCCTTTTTCGGTAAACAATGTAAGGTTTGTCTCTTTATTTTTTCCAAATATGGCTAAAGAATTCTTGAAGATCTCACTTTTCTGCTTAATTCAAAGTTTCGTTCTGTATAACGACTATTTTTAAACAATAGGGTTTCGACTAAGTCTAATCATGTTCAACGCTTAATGAACAAAATGACTACATCATTCACTGAAGGATAAATACCGTCCTTATCCATCTAATTATTTTCCGTATTTTGACAGAAGGGTGATGTTGGTAGTTTTCAAATTGTAAACAACTTCAAATAATTCATCAAGTGTTGTATTTTCAGTAAACTAAATATTTTATAAATACTATTTGGATTGTTATATAAAATATTTTCATTATCAACGGTGAGCTTTAATAAATAACTCCTAAATTAATAATTTCCAAGACTTGATTAGTGCCCCTCTTACTCTTAGCCTCCATATAACCATCTACATTAATATAGTAAGGAGTGAACTCAATACAATGATCGTTTGAGTTCGGATCCTCGAAAATAGACATCACCAAGATAGATCTACATTTTGATTTTTAATACTGTCCAATACTGCTTTTAACGCTTCAACATTTCATTCGGTATGTACTTTAATGCCAGTCTAATTTTTAATCCAGGTTGATATGTTTCGGATAATTTTTATTGTTTTTATCTAGGTAACTTGATTCTTAAGCCTTAACCTAAACTTTTGATAAATACTTTTAGCTGGTACAATAAATAGATTTTTTTCGTATTTATTCATTGCAGTAAACCACATAGATAAAAAATATAGGATAGAAAATCCTAAAATTTTCACAAATAAAACTAACCATATATTTGTTAGAAGTACTTTATTAATAGTGGCCCCATAAATTATACTTAAAATAAGTGGGAAACTCATAAAAAGTATATTAATCCAAAACTTTGGTATATTTAATTTGATTTTTTTCCAATAATAATAATTTATTATTATTATATTTCCTAAAGTGAATGAGATTCCTGTGGCAATTGCACAACCGATAACTCCCCAAACTTGAACAAAGATGATACTAATAATCACATTTGAGATTGCAATAAAAATGTTAACTATTGATTTAAAACCTTGCATATTTTGGGCTTGAAGTATGACCCCTCCCATTCCCTGAATAAGAGAGACTATCATGGGTACCAAAATAACAAGAGCAACTATATATGATACCTGATACTCTTTTCCAACCCATAAATTTATAAACTCTTGCCCAAATACAATAAATCCACTTAAAGCAAAAGATATGATTATATATTGAACTCTACCTATTCTTATAAAAAGATTGGACAATTCATTATTAGAAGCTCCCTTAATTACCATTCCAGATACACGAGATAAAAAAACATTTGATATTGCTGAAGAAAAGCCTGAGAAGTAACCAGTGAAAGAAGCCCCAATAGCATAAACGGATACAGCTACAGTTCCGCTATATATCCCAAGAATTACTTGGTCGGTTGAAGTATATAGTTGACTGATGATTAAATTCAAAAAAATATAAGACGAAAAAACAATAATCTCTTTAAATAATTTGGAATCGAATTTCCCGAAAGATATTTTAATTTTCAGAGTTTTAAAACAATAATACATATTAAGTGCAATAAACAATAAATTTAACAATGTCGTTACAATTGCCATAGCTATGGAGCCATAACCCATTAATAGCAGGGGTAATATGAGGAGTGGGCTTATTATGGATGAAACGATCACAATTAGTTTTTGAAAGATAAACTTTTCATGAGCCAATACTATTACACTAAAAACACCTAGCCCAATTCCTGTAGAAATGTTAAATACCATTATGCTCATTAATAATTTAAGTTTGTGTATCTCTTCTATATTTAATGAGCTAGAAAAAAACAAATCTGTATTTAATATCAATAAAACCCCTAAAATTAAGGCTATTAAACCTAAAGTTAAATAAATTTTTAAAAACAAGCCATATAAATTAAAGCATCCTTCTTCATCATTTAATGCTTTATATTTAGCGGTATATCTAATTACTGCATTACCTAAACCAAAGTTTAAAATACCAACATATCCTGCTGCTGAACTAGCTAAACTATATAAGCCATATTCTGATTGACCAAGCAAATTTAACATTACTGGTGTATAAATTATTGAAATAATAATATTTATGAAGAGTGCAAAATAAGATAAACTTGCACCTGCCTTTAGCTGATTTATCATGGTATTACCTTCCATCCTAATAAAAAAATTTGAGTCTTTATTTTATAATTAAATTTTGATTATTTGCTCTATTTCATTTTTCGTATCAATAGATTCTGTAGCCAAATTATTAGTGAAATATTCACCTATAGTTAAATTGTTTATTAATTTAACTATAGCTTGATAGATTTCGTCTTCATCACATTTAACTATTAGACCTGTCACTCCATCTTTTATTTGTTCCTTTGCGCCGGTGAAATTTGTTGTAATGATTGGTTTATTTAAGCATCTTGCTTCAGCAAGTGTAATGCAATAACCTTCATGTCTTGATGGTTGGACGTAAATATCGCAATTTTTTATATATGGATAGGGATTTGGTTTGGAACCTAAAAGGATAAAATGATCGAATACGTTATTTTTTTGTATTTGCTTTTCATAGTTTACTCTTAAATTACCTTCTCCAACACAATACCACCTTACTTTAAAACCGTTTTGTATTAACTTAGTTAAAGACTTAATAGCTATATCTTGCCCTTTTTCTAGAGTAAGCCTTCCTACTGTTAAGATTTTTATCCCATCAAATTCGTCATTAAACCCTCTTCCGATTTCAGCTTGAGATTTAATCAAATCAGATGAAATAATATTTAAGAAAACCTCGATTTTTTCTTCTAAGAAAGGCAGTATATTTATTAAATGCCTTTTTCCTTCTTTAGATACAACAAAAATTTTATCGAATTTATTATAGAATTTATATGCGAAAAACCTATTAAAACCTATATGATTTATATCAAAATGAATCCATTGTATTTTTTTATTAGCTTTTATGTTATTTAACACATAATAGCTTATGAACTCCATAGGACCTGCATAGGCTACCGCTATATCATATTCCTTTTTTGCAATTGTGAAATCTTTTAAAATATATTTATAAAAAAGACTTCTTTCTTTGTTAACCTTCGATATAAAGTAAAAAATTATTATTATTAACGATTTAATGAAACGTCTCTTTTTAACAAAATCTAATGCAACTATATGAAGAGGTAAATTCAGTAAATTTTTAATATCTTTATATCCTTTTAAATATTCCACTTGAACTCCATCAGGAATAGAATTTATAAATTCACCATATTTCTCCAACATCAGGACAGTTACATCATAATTTTTCTTTGAAAGCTCTGAAATCATATTTAATAAAGCTTTTTCAGTTCCTCCTACATTCATATTAATTAACATAAATATTATCTTTGTTTTCATTGGATTTACTCCCTTTGTTATATGAGTGTTATCCTATTAATTTATAAATTTTTTCTATTTCTTCAATATTTCCTTTTTTTTCAGTCTTGAGATAATTTACAATACTTTCTTTTAAAGTTAAGTCTCTAATTAATGTTGCTATTCCTTCACAAACAGCTTCTGCGTTCATATCCACTACTAAACCATTTTTCTTGTTTACCATTTGATTGTAAACGGCGTCAAAACTTGTTGTAACTACTGGAATATTTAACATTCTTGCTTCTGCAATCGCTAACCCGAACCCTTCATGCCTAGAAGTTTGAACATATATATCAGAATCTTTAATGAAAGGATATGGATTTGCTTCAACTCCTAATAAGATAAAATCTTTAGTTAACCCAGCTCTTCTAATTTGTTCTTCAATTTCTTCTTTTAAAATACCTTTTCCTAGAGCATACCACCTGAAATTTATACCACTTTCTTTCAGCATTTTACATGCTGCTAGAGCAATATCATATCCCTTATTTTGATCAAGTCTTCCTATGGTAAGTATCCGGATTCCCTCAAAATTATCGTTATAACTTTTTCCAATACCGGCCATTTTTATTATTGAATCTGCATTATTAATATCATAAATAACTTCAGTTTTTGCTGTGTATTTATTAAATGTTTTCAACGAATATTTCTTTCGTCGATTCAGATACAGCGACTATTTTATCAAATTGGTCATAAAATCTTTGTTGAAAGTCCTTTTCAACTTCATCCAACCGATTACTGACATTTACCCATGCTAATTTTTTGTTTGCTTTTACTTTCTCTGCAACATAAAAGGTAGGAATACCTTGCGCATAACTTATTGCTATATCGTAGATAGTTGAATCTTCTTCAATAACTTTTGAAATGTTCTCCCAAAAAACCCTAGCCTTCTGAGAATGATTGTATTTCCTCAACCTGATTTTAAGCGAATATGTTAGTCTAGATATTAAAGAATTCAGATTGAATTTCCTAATTGAATTAATGCACGCTTCCTTAAAACCCATTTTAGAAAATTCTGTATATTCCAAGGGTTTTAAAATATTCACATCATTTGGAACCAATTCTTCTAGTATATGACCATATGCAAAAAGTCTTAAATCTACTGAGTATTTCTCATAATCGAATGCGGACAACAATGAAATTAAACTCTTTTCAGCACCTGCACAATCTAATGAATCAATTACAAATAATACTCTTGTTTTTTTCATATTTTCACTCACTTTAATAAAAATTAGAATAGGGAATTAAGTAGCAACTTATGACTTGACAAAGGTGTTAAACTTTTCAAAATTACGTTCGGATTCTCTTGAAATATTACTTAAATCAATTATTTTATCTATAACATTTGTTATGGTATTTTCATCATATTGTAAATGAAGTTCATCCATGCTTACTAAAAAATTTTCAAAATTAATATCTCGCAACATATTTTCTGTTTTTTGGCTGTATATTATAGGTACCAATCCAGTCTTAGATAATAAGCCTAGTATATTTGCATGAAACCGTGCAGCAATAAATAGATTAAAGGTACTTATTAATTTGAGAGCTTCTTCGATATTCCCCTCATAACTATAAACAGATATGTTTTTTCTGAATTCTGAAGAAAGATTTGATTTTATTGTCTTAATTACTTTTAAATCACCTTCATGTTCACAAAAGGACATTAGAGTACATTCATATCCTTTTTCCATCAACATTTCTATCGATTTTACGGTACTATTTATATATTCATTATAATAATTCGATAATCCATGCTTATGCCTAACGTCAATAATTGAAAAACCCACTCTTTTTTTACTAATTTTACTTAAGAACGGTGTTAAATCCATTTGAAAAACAATATCTGGGGCATATCTAATATTAGGGAAACTCTTAAACAAATTATAGGAAAACAGATCTCTAAAACAAACGTCATCACATAGTTTAAAAAAAGCTATATAATCATTTAAAAATTTATCAGTATTATATGGTCCAAAATTTGACCCAATTACAAATACAGATTTTTGTTTTTGTTTAAATTCAAGGACCATTTCCATCCTATTTTTATAAAGAGTATCGTGATATTCTTCTTCTCTAAATATTGATCCACCTATAAATATTAGTGCATCATACTCTTCTGCTAGTTTTTTATAGTTGTTTATATAATCTACAAGTTTCAAATGCTGTCCAATTTTATTATATAAATTGTACTGTCTTCTTTTTATATTTGGATACTTATCAATAAATTTGTCGTAGTTTTTTCCAAGATAGTTAATTGTAAATTCTGTCTCAGGATATTTTTTAGCCAGTATGTCTAAAAATAAATCATCCCCTAAATTGAATTGTAAATAAATATCAACAAAGACTTTTTTCACTTGAACCTCCACCAATAAATTCAAATTTAAAATATTTCATTTTATTCAATAATGCTCCATAAATAAAAAAACACATCAATAAATCTTTTTTCAGAAAGTAAATATAGGGCTTATATATAACTTTTTTAGTCGAAAATTGATATTTACATTTTTTAATATAGGGAATATCTAAAACTTCCCTCAAAATAGGCACCTTTCTTTTTTCATTTGACATTAGATAATCAGCTGTATTTAATACGGCATTTTGCATTCTTTCAGTTATAATATTGTTTATTTTTTTTTTATCATAATTAACATAACTAAGTACTTTTTCAATATTCCCACAAACAGAGATGCTGTTTTCAAGGTGCTTTATTGAAATATTTGCACTTATGCTATTTTCATTCAGTCTATTATAATGATATAAATATTTTTTTATTGATTTAAATGACCTAGAGTGTGTTACATATTCCAAAGTAAATATAAGATCTTCAGACATATATATGTTCTTATTAAACCTTAAGTTATTTTTACTTATTATTTCTTTTTTAAATATCTTGCTCCAAAGTACACCACCGGTTCCTGCACAAATCATATCTAATAAATTATTAAGTGGAATATTACCTTCCACATTAAAATCCGTGTGATCGATTATTCCATATTTAGAATAATCTTTATATCCACAACATACTAAGTCGACTTTAGAATTAATCATGGAATTTAATAAAAATTCAATATAATATTTATCAACGGTATCATCCGAATCAATAAAGACTAAATATTCACCTGTAGAATTTACTATCCCTTTATTACGAGCCTCAGAAGGTCCGCTGTTAATTTGTGACAAATAAAGAATTCTCTCATCTTTTTGTCTATACTCTTTAATAACATTCTCACTTTTATCGGTTGATCCATCATTCACAATTACTACTTCAATATTCCTATAACTTTGTGAGAGAATACTCTCTAGACATTTTGAAATATATTTTTCATTATTAAAAACAGGAACTATGACACTGACCTTTGGAATCATTACTACCCTCCACTTAATAACTATTTCTTTATAGGTTGTATTGTAAAAAGTTTATTCTTTTTGATATAAGCCTCTAAGTTTAGCTATATTATCACCACCTATGATATGCGATAACATTTTTTTTATATGACTCTTGAATTGTATGCTTGCAGGAAGCCAACTTTTATAAAAATGATGCAATGCATATGTTTCATCAGTGAAGAATATCCTACAATTAATATAATCATATGGAGAAAAATAGGTTTGAGGATAAAATACTCCAAGGTGCTGCAGTTCTTGATATTCTCCATTTCTTTTTAAACCTAGATTTTCTATTAAATCGGTTACAATCGCAACATTTGTTAATTGGTCTAAACTCCCGTCTTCTTTTATGAAAACCTTTTTCTCGTATGAATCAAGAAATTTTTTTATTAGTTTATTTCCTTTTGCTGCACCTATTGTACTAGTGGCAATGTAATTTTTCTGTTCAAAGCCCCAAAATGATTCATGATGAAGCAAGTCATCAAATGGTTTAAAGACTTCTACATCGGTATCCAAATAAATGCCACCAAAATGATATAAGGCATGTACACGTGCATAATCGCTGACAAAAGCATATTTCTCTGCAGTATATGCCTCTTGTACATACGCATTTATATGAAGATTAAAGTTATCTTCGTTCCATTCAATAATTTCGTAATCTGAAAGATGTTTTCTCCAACTGTCCATGCATTTTTCTACAATATCGGGCTTAGCTTTTCCACCGAACCAACAATAGTGGATTACTCTGGGGATATCGTTGTTTGTATTCATGACCTATTCCCCCTTATTTTGCCATTTTATAAAATCAATTAATGGTTTGTACTGTGGAATCTGTTCTTTCTCCAGACCATTCCTTTTCAGTTCTTGAACAAATTCAATCCATTCTTTTTCTAAGTAATTTGGAGCCGTCGTTGTGGTTTTCTGTTTTAGCAGTGAAACAAGATCCACATTCAATACGTGTGCAATTTTTTCCATAATATGAAGTGAGGGATTGCGATTAAGATTGCGCTCTATGTTACTTAAATAAGACTTCGATATATTTGCCTGTTCAGCAAGTTCAGATAAGGTATATCCTCTTTTCTTTCTTAATTCTGCAATGTTTTTTCCAATCATTTGGTTACCTCTTCATTATTTTTTTCAATTTGCTTTCATCATGGCTGATCGCGACGATTAATAGTTTTTTTTATTGTATTAATGACTCTCATTTGTTCGTCATGAGTCATATTTGATCCGGATGGTAAACATATTCCTGAATAAAATAATTGTTCAGAAACATTTGTCTGTCTAGTATGAGGATAGTAACGACAGCCAGCAAATAGTGGCTGCAAATGGAGAGGTTTCCAGACATGCCTTGCTTCAATATTTTCATCTTCCAATGCCTTAAGTAATTCGGTTGTAGAAATCCGAATTTCTTCGTCGTTTAATGTCAATGCAGTCAACCAGCGGTTTGAATGAGTATTTGCTAATTCAGGCATGAATTTAAAACCGGGCAGGGAAGCCAATTCCTGTTGGTATAGATCGTATACAGCCCTTCTGGCACTTACTCTTTCTTCTAATACCTCTAATTGACCTCTGCCAATTCCTGCAAGTATATTACTCATTCGGTAGTTATAACCCATCTCGCTATGTTGATAATATGGAGCTTCATCTCTTGCTTGAGTGGCTAAAAATCTAGCTCGTACTAACGATTGTGTATCATTTGAAATCACCATTCCCCCACCAGAGGTTGTTATGATTTTATTTCCATTGAATGAATAGATACCGAATTCCCCAAAAGTTCCACTTGCTTTTCCTTTATAAGTGGAACCTAATGACTCCGCTGCATCTTCGATGACTGGTACTTTATACTGATTACAAATAGATAAAAGCTCATCCATTTTTGCAGGTTGTCCATATAAATTCACAATGATGATGGCTTTAGGGAGCTTCCCAATTTTAACAGCTTCTTTAAACGCTGTTTCTAAAGCATGTGGTGACATATTCCAAGTTTCAGGTTCAGAATCAATGAAAACTGGTTCCGCTTCTAGATAAAGAATGGGGTTGGCCGTTGCTACGAATGTTAGACTTGAACAAAAGACCGAATCTCCTTTTTTCACATTTAATATAGAAAGAGCCAAATGAATCGCTGCAGTACCGGAACTGACTGCAACAGCTTCGTTGACTCCTGCATATTCTGCTAATTCTTTTTCGAAAGCGTCGAGATTTGGTCCCAATGGAGCAATCCAATTTGTCTCAAAAGCTTCTTTAACATACTTTTCTTCATTACCGCTCATGTGGGGCGGTGATAGTAGAATTCGCTTTTTTGTTGTTACATTTAACACTCTACACACCTTCTATACCTATTTTTTTTTTCAAAATTGCAGGAGTTCCTACAGCTAGACTATTAGGTGGAATCTCATTTATTACCGTCGCTCCTGCACCAATAACCGTCCATTGGCCAATTTTCACATTGGGGATCAGTATTGCACCGGCACCAATATGAGCTCCTTCATCTACTTTCACAGAACCAGTTAATGTCGCATGAGGTGATATATGTACAAAATCACCTATTTCGTTATCATGTTCTATGACTGAAGCTGTATTAATGATTGAATGACGTCCAATTTTAGCATCAGCATTAATGACTGTTGATGGCATGACTACAGTACCTACTCCTATCTTTGCACTGGGACTAATAATTGAAGAAGGATGAATCAACGTTACATAAAAGGAATCGGGTATATTCAATTCATCAACAATTTTTTTACGATTATGGTTATTACCTATTGCAACAATGAATTTTATATCCATGAATCGTTCCATTAAATGGAATGCTGTTGAAAACGGTGCATAAAACAAATGATTTTTCACGATTGTTGTATCATATTTGTCGTCTAGATATCCAATTAATTCAAAACCATCGGCTATATCAATCATGTCTTTGATAACTTTACTATGACCGCCTTCTCCAATTAATACTATTTTCATCCCTGCCCCTCTCTTTCTTGATTATCTGATCCTCTAAAAGGTAGCATGGTTTCATTTGTCCCGGAATTTACTCCTTCAGATCTAACCACTTTTACTATCGTTAATAATAAGATTTTGACATCGAGAAAAAATGATTGATGATTTACATACCAGACATCCAATTTGAATTTTTCTTCCCATGAAATCGCATTTCTCCCATTTACTTGTGCCCAACCAGTTATGCCAGGACGAACATCATGACGTTTAGCCTGATCGTCGTTATATAATGGAAGGTATTCCATTAATAAAGGACGTGGCCCGACCAAACTAAGGTCCCCTTTAACAACATTAACGAGCTGTGGTAATTCATCTAGACTTAATTTTCTAAGTGCATTTCCAAATCTGGTTAATCTCAGATGATCAGGAAGAGGTCTACCATGTTCATCGTTTTGATTATTCATTGAACGAAATTTATAAAGGGTAAAAGGCCTTCCATCTAAACCTGGCCTCGTTTGTTTAAAAAGTATAGGCGAACCAAGGTTATACTTGATTAAAACCCCTATAATCACCAGTACTGGGCTAATGATAACCAGTAAAATAAATGAAATTAAAAAATCAAATATTCTTTTCATATCTTCACTTCCGGGATTTTTTATTTACCATTTATCATGACTATTTGTTGTTTGATTTCTTCTATTAGAATAGAAACATTCATATTTTCTGATTCATTACCCAATTTGTAGGCAAATAATAAAATATCTTTGAGGTTTTCTTTCTTTGTTTCTTTCCTCATCCTTTACACCATTTTTCTAATTATTTGGTATTAAAAAATCCTCGCTATATATTAAGCGAGGGTTTTCCGATTCTTCATTTATTTTAAATCCATCAGGATTCCTAGATTGCCACCGCCAAGAATCTTCACACATTTCAATAATGCCTTTTTTTGCTTTCCAATTTAATTCTTTTTCCGCTTTCTTGGGATCCGCATAACAAATGGCCGCATCTCCTGGCCTAGGATTTGTAATCTTAATAGGTATTTTTACTCCTGTTGCTGATTCAAAAGCTGACACTACTTCTAACACGCTGTATCCTTTTCCAGTTCCAAGATTATAAATTTTAACTCCGGTGGATTTTAGAGTTTTATCTAGTGCAAGGACATGTCCAATTGCTAGATCAACTACATGGATATAGTCCCTTACACCTGTACCATCAATCGTTGGATAATCATTTCCGAAAATATTAAGTACATTTAATTGACCTACGGCTACCTTAGTGATGTATGGCATTAGGTTATTAGGTGTTCCGCTTGGATCTTCACCTATCATGCCGCTTTCATGTGCACCTATTGGATTGAAATATCTAAGGATCGTAATGCTCCATTCATTGTCTGAAATATATAAGTCCTGAAGAATTTCTTCTATCATTAATTTTGTTCTACCATATGGGTTTATAGCCTTTAAGGGGAACCCTTCTGATATTGGAACTGTATCCGGCAGTCCATATACAGTTGCAGATGAGCTAAATACCAGATTTTTCACACTATATTTTTGCATAAGTTCACAAATTATGATTGTAGTTGCGATATTGTTTTTATAATATTTCAGAGAATCTTGAACGGATTCGCCCACCGCTTTCAGTCCGGCAAAGTGGATAACTGCTTCAATTTGATTTACTAAAAATACTTCTTCTAATGATTCCAAATCTAAAAGATCTAAGTGATAAATCTTGATGGATTTTCCGGTTATTCTACAAACGCGGTTTAAGGATTCCGGATTACTATTAGAAAAATTATCTACCACAATAATCTCATTACCATCATTCAAGAGCTCTATACATGTATGACTGCCGATGAAACCAGCTCCGCCCGTTACTAATATTCCCAATTTAACTGTCCCTCCCTTTTTTAAAATTTAATCGTTAATTATTAATTAAACTATAGATTTTATTAATTTCATTTTCATTACCATAATCTCGAGAAAGTACATTATTTACTAATTTCTTTCTAAACTCATCATTATTAATCATTTTCCTAAGCCCATTTGCAATTCCCTCGTGACCACACTCTGTAATTAAAGCATCAAAACCATTATCGGCCTGACTTTTAGCTGTGGGGAAATTTGTTAATAAGACCGGTTTACCTAACACTTGTGCCTCACGGATGGTTACTGCTTTACCTTCATAACGTGAAGGTTGAACATAAATATCACAAGTGGCTATATATGGATATGGATTGGTTTTCTTCCCTAATAAAATAAATTGTCTTTCCACTCCTAATTTCATTATCAAGTTTCTTAATTCATTCTCTAGAGGCCCATAACCAACTACATACCACTCAATATCAAATCCCTCGTCTACCAGTTGTTTACAAGCCCTTATTGCCTCATCTAAACCTTTTGCATGCGTTAAACGGCCAACAGTAACTAAAATAGTTTTTTCAGGTTGTTTACTGATTTCTTTTTGAACCTCTACCTTTGCTTGGTCTCTAACAAAATCGGGAGATAAAATATTTTCAATTACTGTTATTTTTTCTTTGAAGTCAGGAAAAATATCTATAAATGTTTGGGAACATTCCTCTGAAACAACCACGATATCATCCATTTTTGCCCACATTTTTTTCTCTATATTCTTATTCACATAAATATTTGAATAATCGGTATGAATCCATCCAATTTTCTTCTTTGCTTTTACCTTATCTCCTATAAAATGATGTGGCCAAAGAAAACCTATGGCCACATCGTATTCATTATTTAGATCTGGCAGATACCGATTCGTAAATTCCCACCCATACTGAATCGTTAGATACCCTGGTTCTTCTACCTTTTTTACTTTTCCATGAAAAAGACCAGAATACTTTGCGATGAGCCTTGAAATAGCGATTGGATAATAACCATCTTTCACTATTTGATAAATTGACTTTCTGAAAGTGGAATAATGTGGTTCTTCTGGTAATAAATTTGGTCCGTCAGGTATAAAAGAGAGAAATTCACCCTCATGTTTAAATAATAATAAATCGACATCGTATATAGCATAATCGAATTGATTTAACAAGCCTATCAAGCTTCTTTCTACCCCCCCTATTGCCAAATCAAAGGAAGTAATCAATATCTTTTTCTTCATTTTTATAACCTCTTTTTCAAGATACTTCATACAAGTTTAACCGTTCAATGTTGCCCGAAATATGTTTAATAATAGTGCATCAACTACTAAGAACCTAAAAGCTATAAACTACTTTATCTCCCTCTATCAAAATAGCCCTTCTAAAACATCACTCTTATATAAAATATTCAAACTAATAACATTTTCGTAAAAATAAAAAACAAAAAATAAAACGAGTATTGAATAATATAAAAGCTTTTGATCTTTTTCACTAAATAATTCAATTAGCCATGAAATCAGAATTAGTTGATATAAATTAAAATAAATCGATATCCTTGCGAATATCCACTGTTGTGTCGAGATAATCATAAACACCAAACCCAATAAAGCCATATTCACTATATAATCACTTTTAGGAAATAATTTTCGTAGCTTATCTTTGCCCAGGTAGGCAATGAATAATGGCGCTGCACTTACCGCCACTCTAATTACACTAGCCCCACCTTCATTAAAATTAGAATAGTCACTATACTGGGTATCTTGTAAAGCAGAAAATAAAAACGATGTAAATTGCCCGAAACCAAGGACGACAATGACCGAAAAAGATAACCAGGCAAGAGTTGATTTCGTCCATGCCTTTGTTCTAACTAAAAAATAAATGGGTAAAAGGATAAGAGCACTTTGGTGAAAAGTAGATGCAATTAGAACAATCAAAGAGTATTTAACAAAATTTCCGTTTAATAAATACTTGGTTGCTGTAAAAATAATTGCAGCTGCAAGTACTTGACGTATTCCATTCATTGATACTAAGTGCAACCCACCTGTAATATACACAAAGGTGCTTAGTTCAAAAAGCCGTGAATATTTATATAAAACCATGACAATTAATACATTTGTAACCATAGCTGTTGTAAAAATCAGTATCTGAGGGTCATTCGAGATTTTCTTTAATAGCATCTGCAAGATGCCGAAGCCCATATCCTTTTGAGATTTTATATACTCCCAAGAAAAGTCATTTTCGTTGTATATATTTATATAATTGAATGTATCTCCAATGTTTGTTCTTAGACCCGAAACACATACTAAACATACAACAGCTAAAAAAACCAAAATCTTATTTGGCTTAAAAACATACAAACCGGTCACCGGGATAAGTGAATATGTAGAAAAGTACCTACCTAAATATGAAAAAATAAATACAATGGCGAGATTGATCCAAAGTATGGTCATGTAACAATAATTCCTTTCAATTAACCTCAGTCCTAGTTTTTTTGATGATAAATACATATAAAAGGAAGCCTAATGGAAATGCTAAAACTGTGAGTGCTTTCTTAGGAGTTTCAATGAACAGTTTCGGATTTTTCATAAGAAGATTGCTAGATACATAATGTATTGCTTGCTTATATTTAAAAACTTTACCACCGAAGGGTAACTTCATAAGTTCCTTACGATAAAATGAAAAGCCCTTAGGGTTTTTGAGATATTGGTTATACATATTTAGAGAGGATCCATCAGGAAGATATTCAACATGACAAAGCACTTCATTCATCAGCAGCATTTCATATTGCTTATCCAGCATATAGTATTTATATGCCAGTCCTACATATTTCTCGTCTTGAAAGATGGGATATGGATATAGTTTGGTCAATTCAGTGCGAAAAACCAACTTCTTGTCTCCGGTTACACCATATTTGTTGTAAAGATCAAACAATGTAGCACGATTTAGTTTTTCAGGAAACTTTGAACCAATGATTTGGTGTTCAATTGTTGCGTCTAATGCCGCTATTCCACTTACATTTTCGTTACCGTACTTTTTCCAATACGAAAGGATCCTTTCGACTGCCCCATCTGCCATATAGTCATCGGAATCAATACAAACATTCAATTCCGTCTCGATTAGTTTATAGGCTGTATTATGTGCACCATGCATTCCTTGATTTTCTTGCCAATGATATTTAATATCAATTTTCTTTTCCTGTTTCCACTGATTTACCAATTCTTTTGTATTATCCGTTGATCCATCATCAATTATTAACCATATAAAATCTTCATTATCTTGACGGACCAAACTGTGATAACATTTTTCGAGACAATAAGCCCTATTATAGGTTGGTGTAAACACTGTTAAAGTTTTCATTTGCTCACCCTGTCATTGATATATAGAAATTTTTAAGTTCATCGGCTGTTTCATTTATGGAGTATCCTTGTTTGGAAAGTGAATCCGGTTGTATACTTCTGTTCGTATTGCTAGAAGTTATTTTCATTAAATGGGAGGTCCATAGTGAACTATTGGTAATAGGCAGAAATTGAATAAGATTGATACCCAAATCTACCTCTTTGGATATTTGGTCCGAGATTAAACACGGTAGGCCTGCTGCCTGTGCTTCAATAAGGGAAACTGGCAATCCCTCATGTAAAGAAGGAAAGACAAAAACATCGAAGGCTTGAAGGATTCGGTTAATATCACTCCGTACCCCAAGAAATTTAACTTTGTTCTCTAACTTATGAGCTTTAACTTTTGTTAAGATTTCTGGTTTTAAGGGTCCTTCTCCCACTAAAATCAAATAGGAATTTTCCTTTTCTCTAATAAAATCGGCAAAGATATCAATCAAAAGGGAGTGGTTTTTTTGTTGAGCAAATCTTCCCACATGCCCTAAAACACATGCATCACTTTCGATATTCAATTCTTTTCTAACTTTAACTCTTGTTTCAGATGAGAAAGAAAATAATTTACATTCAATGCCGTTCTTTAAAATATTCACATTTTTTGTTTTATCTTTAAATAGCCATTGTGCTGCCTTTCTGGAACAAGCTAACAAATTTGTAGCATTGGACATGATCAATGTCCCTGCATACCATTTATAGATTCTAGAAGCTAGGCCTCCTTCACTTTGTGTATTATGACTATGTGAGATTCTTTTTGGGATTCCTGCTTTTTTAGCTGATTGAAGAACGAGTCCACTCATTTTATCCATATGGGCATGAACGACTTTGTAGGTAGCATTCTCCCTAAAGAATCCGTCTAGATGTTTTTTATAAGCAAAGTGACCGACATCAGAAATATAAGGAATTCTATGAATTTGACCACCAAGTTTTATGATTTCATTATCGAATACGCCTTCTTTGGATGTAAGAAAATCAAATTGGATCTTCGAGTGGTCCATATTGCGATATAAGTTCATGATTAAGGTTTCCGCTCCGCCCCTATTCATATTGACGACAACATGCAGGATTCTTAGTGGATTCCCCATACTCTTTCCTCCGTATCTACCATGTATGTTCTATAAATTTCACTTTTTGCTTCCAGGATTTTTTTAGTGCTATATTTCCTTTCAATCATTTTATGACTGCATTCACCGAGCGTTTTTCTCATAGCAAAATTTCCGGCAAGTTTTATGACCTTTTCAGCCAATGACTTTTCATCATTTCCCTTTATTAACCACCCATTTTGACCATTGGAGACCAACTCCCTATGCCCCCTATTGTCATTAGCTATAATAGGCAGCCCACAAGCCATTGCTTCCATGATATTAACGGGAAGCCCTTCTCTCAAACTTGACGCTACAGCAAGATCGCTGATTTTTAATAATTCGTCTATATCTTTTCGAAATCCAAGAAAATCCACCTTGTTTCCAATTCCTAAAGAATCCGCAAGCTTCTTACATTCGTCTAATAAGGGTCCATCTCCAGCCAATAGTAACCTGGCGTTTTTAACATCATCATTAATTAAGGAAAAAGCCCGAAGTAATAGTTGCTGGTTTTTATTCTTATTGAACTCGGCTGCATAAAACATAATGAAATCATCATCACAATAGTCTTTTTTTATCCTTAGTTCAGTTTTCTTAATTATGGAGACAGGGTGATATTGATTAGTATCAACCCCAACACCATGGATATGGGTAATCTCCTGTGCCCTGAAGTTTCTTTGTATGGCAAGTTGAAAGTCTTCCGTATTGATCGTAATCAAACAATCTGTCATTCTCGCTAATGATTTTTCAATTGGATAGTAGACCAGCCAGTTTAGCAGAGGTGCACCTTTACAGAAATGGAAGCCGTGTGCCGTATAAAGCATTTTCGTATCGCGTGCTCTCGCCTTACGACCAGCAAGTCTGCCTAGCACTCCCCCCATTGGCGTATGACAATGAATGATTTGAAAATTGTTGTTATCGATGATGTACTTTAATTCTTTGTATGCCATTATGTTTTCTTTTTTAAATGGAGATCTTTGAATGGGAATAACGTGCTTTTCATCAACGAATGGGAGATTTAAATCACCATGCGCTGCTGTATGAACTTTATATCCTTGTTCTTTAAACCATTTAAAATATGGCAAGTGAAACGCTTCAAAATGATAATCCTTTGTTGCACAAAATAGGACTTTCTTCTCCATGATTCACTATCCTTTCGGTATCTAGGTCCGTGCTTTCATCTAATTCATTCTCCAATCAATAGTGTAGGAAAGTGAACAGCATATTTTCTTTCTTTTTCTCCCTTTGTTGTTTTAAACTAACAGCCGTTGCAATTAACTAGCTCTATTCATGTAGCCAGTATTACCGAATTTCTGAAATTCATAGTGAATCCATTTTAATTTGAAACGGGTACAAGAGAAGGGGGAGTGACACGTTCATTAGCCAGGTCTACAAGTTTTTTCCTTAGTGAATCTTTATCCATATCAGGATAATTGTTTATAATATCCTCAATTTCCTTTGAATATAATTTCCCTGTCTTGCCTATGTAAATATTTGGATATATCTGTTTTTCATGAATTTCATCTTTATTCAGTAGTTCTTCAAATAGCTTTTCGCCTGGTCTTGTTCCGGTAAATTCTATTGATATATCATCTTCTGAATGACCGGAGAGCTTAATCAAGTTTTTAGCCAGATCAACAATCTTCACTGGATTGCCCATATCAAGTACAAAAATTTCGCCGCCTTGTGCTAACGCCCCCGCTTGAATGACAAGTCTTGAAGCTTCAGGGATAGTCATGAAATAACGAATCATATCAGGATGTGTCACTGTGACTGGCCCGCCTTTTTCAATTTGCTTTGTGAATAGCGGGATGACACTTCCTCTACTCCCCAACACATTCCCAAAACGAACTGCTACAAACTTCGTTTTGCTCTCTCTATTTATTTGTTGAATCGTCATTTCCGCTAGTCTTTTTGTAGAACCCATTACACTGGTAGGATTGACTGCCTTATCACTGGATATCATCACAAAAGTCTTTACCCCGCTCCAACTTGCCGCATTGGCGGCATTCATCGTACCTATTAAATTATTTTTAACTGCTTCTTCAGGATTTCGTTCCATTAGTGGTACGTGTTTATGTGCTGCAGCATGATAAACGACATCTGGTTGATATTCTGCCATAACGGACAACATTTTTTTTTGATCTTGAAGATCAGCAATTTCTGTTAAAAACTCGATATTTTTGTTTTTATATGTTTCTTTTAACTCCATTTCTATCGTATAAATACTGTTCTCACCATGTCCGAGTAAAATTAACCTTGCTGGATTAAATTTAGTAATTTGGCGGCAAATCTCTGATCCGATCGAACCTCCCGCACCAGTGACTAAGATAACCTTTTCAGTTACATATTCTGAAATTACGTCGATATCTAATTCTACAGGTTCTCTTCCAAGAAGATCTTGAACCTGTACATCTCTAAATTTATTGACCGAAAGCTTTCCTGTTAATAAATCTTCTAACATTGGAAGGATTTGTGTCTTTGCATTTGTTTTCGCACATTCTTGAAATATTCGATTCAATTCTTGTTTATTCAACGAAGGAATGGCAATGATGATATGTTCGATATTCAATACTTCAACTTTTTTTGCAATTTTGCCCACTCCTCCAACTACAGGTATTCCCAAGATATCAAGATTCTGTTTTCGTGCGTTATCATCAATAAACGCTACTGGTAATAAATCAACATCATTATTTTTTAATAATTGCCGGGCAACCATCGTACCTGCTGATCCTGCCCCGATTATTAAGGTTCTTTTTTTATTTTCATATTTGATTAAGTATTGGTCTCTATACATTCTCCAGCAAAATCTTGATCCGCCTATCAACAGCATATGAAGCAGCCAAGTTACCGCTAATAAGCGATAATAAACATCATGAAAAAGGAGTGCCTGTACGATTGATGTAGTAAAAATGGATGCCGTTACTGTTTTGAATATAATGGCTAATTCACCAATGCTCGCATACTCCCACGCTTTTTTATAAAGATGAAAAGTAATGGCAAAAATATGATGGCTGAGGAGAATCGTAACAGAGCTGAGGACAATGGGAATGGTAAAAACATAAATACTGGCATCCACTAAAAATCGTCCCAAAAAAATGGCTGATAAGACAATACATGAATCTATTAATATAAAAAGTGATAGTCTTTGCTGATATGTCAATACTTTCCCCCCATATAGGATCAATTTATTTGTTACATTTAAGCGGAATTCAATGATAAAGTGCTAATGAATGCTGTCCTATTAAGACAGCATTCATTAGCACTTTAATAGAAATATAGGGCATTTAACCCTCCCTCACCCCACACTCTTGACGACTGGCGTCTAAGGTCTTTTCAACCCACAGCATGATCGAGTGCCTCCGTTTATAATGGCAAGGAGACATCACCAAATACTTTTTATTATCGTTCGTAATAAAGAACGACATTCGAAAAAATTTTTTTCTTTATAGGATTCTCTTCAGTAAATTGGTAAAACGGGTTTCTGGATTTTCGTTTAAAATGACTCCTACAATCTTTTCTTCAACAAATTGAAGGATTCTTTTTGTAGCTAAAGCCTTTTTCAACTCCGTTTTTCCATTATTGAAAACGAGTATGATACCATTGCAATAATTGGCTAAAATTTTCGTATCTGTAACTTCCAATATTGAAGGAGAGTCGATTAACACAATATCGTAATTCCTTTCGCACTGAACAAGGAATTCCTTCATGATTGGAACTCCCATGATTTCGCCTGGATTGAAAGGTATAGGACCACTGGTCAAAACATCTAAGTCACCCATTCCCGTTCTGTATACTGTATTATCAAGAGATGAGGCAGTATAATCAGATAAAATATTCGTCAACCCTGTTTTATTTGGAATTTTAAAAATTGAGTGAATCGTGGGGTTTCTTAGATTGGCATCTATTAGTAAAACCTTTTCTTTGTTTTGGGCCATTGAAACAGCAAGATTAGCAGCCGTGGTTGATTTACCTTCTCCGGATGTTGGGGACGTTATCATAATGATATTCCTTTTCTTTGATACTGATGAGAACTTAATATTTGTTCGGATCGCCCTATACTGTTCGGAGATTAATGAATCTGGACTTGAATAAGCTACCAGGTTCCTTTTCTTTAGTTTATCTCCGAACTTTTGTTTACCAACCGCCATTCATTTCGCCTCACAATTCTGCTCTAGTTTCGTTCAAATGTTTAGCTTCTTTGATTTGTTGTATATTTCTTTTACTGACATTCGAATTCTTTTTATTCATTTTAGATACATGCCCTATAACTGGAAAACCAATGATATCTTCCACTTCTTGCTCACTACGAATAGTATAATCCAGTGAATTCAATAAAAATGTCAGCCCTATGCCCAAAAATAAACCTATTATTCCGCTCTTAATAATCGTTCCACTATTGTCTCCGTTAATGGGTACTAGGTCTACCTTTGCCGAGGACAAATTCCGTATGTTTTTAAAGTCCACTATATTAGGAGCTTCATTTTTAAATACTCTAGCCGTCGTATTGGCTATGTTGGCAGCCATATAAGGCTCAGATGCTGTGACACTGATACTGACAACTTCTGAATCCTCTACGCTAGTTACGTCTATTGCCCCAGCCAATGCTTCTGGAGACATCGATAATTCCATTTCATTGATAACTTTCTGTAAAACCGTTGTATCTTTTATTATGACTTGAAGGGTTTTCATTTTATCCTGATTGGCCTCTATGATAATTCTCGTAGACGCTTGGTATAGAGGGGTTGTGGTTAACGTTTTCAGATAACCTGCCAATATGAATAATAAAGTGACAATAATCACAATCCAGTAACGTCTACTAATGATTCCAATCAGTTCTTTTAAATTTATCTCTTTTGCAGGTTGATGATTTTCAAAGTTCCGTTTCGAGTAATTTGTCATTGAACCACCTTTTTCAATTTAACTTTTCTTTATTAAGAACAATGATAGCTTGACATAGTGTTAAATTACTATAATCAAGGACATTTTTCTTCTGTGTTAAAATTCCTATGATTATATCCTTATTTTAGTTCTTTATAAAGAACGCGTCAACAGGTTATACCAATTTTTCGGGAATTTTTTCATGAATTAATCGATCATATAATATCCACTTCTCTCGTTAATAATTGCTTGAATAAACCTCTTTCTCTAGCCAGCGCATTATATTCACCTTTTTGTAATATCTTACCTTTTTCTAACACTAAGACTTGATCAGCATTCCTTATTGTGCTTAAACGGTGTGCTATGACAATGATGGTCATACTTCCTTGTAAATTTTCGATAGCTCTCTGAATTTTAGATTCGGTATCGTTATCAAGGGCGCTTGTAGCTTCATCCAAAACTAAAATGGATGGCCTTCTCAAAATAGCTCTTGCTAGAACTAGTCTTTGCCGTTCTCCTCCAGATAACCTAACCCCTCTGTCACCAATTACCGTATCCAGGTTTTGAGGCAATTTACGTACAAATTCATCAGCTGCTGAAAATTCTAGGGATTCCCATATCTTTTTGTCACTTGCATCGGGATCGACTATAAGCATGTTCTCTTTAATGCTTCCATTAAATAAAAATGGATCTTGGGAAACATAACTAATGGATTTCCTCAATCCGATTATTTCTTTGCTGGAGAGCTTTATTCCATCCACTAGAATTTGGCCCTGATCAGGAAGCAAGAGCCCCATGATTAAATCAATCAATGTGCTTTTACCTGCACCGGATGGACCAACAATGGCAGTCAACTTGTTAGCTGGTATAGCTATATTGATATTTTCCAGGGTAAAGTCTGTTTCAGTTTTGTTATAACGAAAAAAAAGATCCTGACATTCTAGTTTTTGTTCGATAACGAGTGGCTTGATACTCTCAAGAATAAAAGCCTCATTGTGGCCTTTCGCTTCATCTTCAATTTTTAGAATGGATTTAAAAGCTGGAATAGTTGAAGATATATTTTCCAAATTACCTTGTATGGCTGTGAATCTGGGCCATAACCTTGAAAAAATAAGGAGAATGAGTAAAAGTTCTTCCTGTTGAGCAGCAAAAAGGGTAATCGATAAAAAAACGAATGCTGCTATCAATAGTGCAGACGATACTTTATAAGATAATTGGGAACTTGTGTTTAACTTAATGTATTCAATTTGTTCCTCGTTCATTTCTTTAGTTAAAGAACTAATCCAATTTACATGCGTTTTTTCTAAATGATAGCTTTTTATATCCTTTATCCCATTTAACTGATCGGTAACACTGGCTAAATAACTTAGAGCTAACTGAGAGGTCTTACTACCCAATGACTTAGCTTTTCTAATGAACCTTCTTGAAAATATGGCAAGGATCAAACCGGAAATCAATACAAATAAGGTTATTCTTGGGGCTAACAAAAATGCGACTCCAATTTGAAATAACGTAAAGATTGCTGAGGCTAATAATTGTAAAATTAGATTAATGCCCGCACTTACTCGTGCTAAATCGTTAGTCATCACGTTAATCAAATCCGATTTCCGTGACTTAATAAAGAACTCCCAGTTGGCATGTAATAATGACTTATATATTTCAATCCTTAAATGTCTAATATATGATTGTTGTATTCTTACATCACGTATTGATAGATTACGTTGTAGAACATTCTGGAAGATCACTAAAATAATATAAAAACCTAATATAATGGATAAGCTTATCATTTTAGGTAATTCGACCATCCAGGAGAGCATGGGAGGAAGATTATTTGATAAATCTATATCTATTACTCCACTGACACTAATCATCGGGACCAATAAAAGTATACCTATACTATCCATTAAGCTGACAATTACCATTCCAAGCATATTGATAAAGAGTATTTTCCCAGTGAAAGTGTACAACCTTTTGAAAAAGAATAACAGCTGTTTCATCTTATCCTCCTATGACATTTCTTGTATTCTCGTTTTTCTCCAAAACCATAAAAAAGGCCTCAAGGGAAAATACAAAAAATGGAACTTTCGAGGCAAAGGCAAGGTTATTGTATCCTCAAAATAAGGATGCAGAAAACTGAGAATGAATAACATTTTATTCTGAAATGACATAAGTGAAAATAGATGCTTTTTATGATAACTTGCAATCTCTTCAGATAGTGGTTCATCATGAAGGTTTATGAAACGTTGAATATAAAATAGAGCTTCTTGTGCCAATTGGTTGGAACGGCTGCCTGTTGTAAGTTGTTTCGCTTTTTTGTTTATCGGTGTATTTAAAAGTTGGGAAGCAAGGACTAATGTTTGACCGGCAACATGACTATATTGATATTTCTTAAGAAGGCTCATTATTTTGTCCCAATCCAAGTTTGTTTTGCAAAGGCGGTCGATATCCACTAACCAACGAAGGCGTGACCATCCATGACGTGCACCATGTGAAGTAAGAAATAAAAAAAGATCCTCATTCCCTAAACAATATATAGGATATGATGTTGGCAGTGAGCTAACCTTCTTTCTTTGCCATAATTCATTAAAAGTGGGCTCCTTGGCGGGACCTGGGTTTAAACGCCAATGAATTTCAAGTTTAATCTCTTTCTCGGCATGAAAATAGACAAAATGATGATGGCGCCATTTCCAATCATTTAATACGGTTTGTATATATTCATCTTTTACATATCCCATTTGGATTAAAAGGGACTCGACCTTATCTAGATCATCGATATTTACCAAAATATCAATATCACTTGATGTCCTTTGGGAGATATCTCCATATAAATCTGCTGCCAGTATGGGGCCTTTCAAAAATAGCGTCGAAATTTCATTTTCAAAAACCAGTCGGGAAATTTTTTCGATTTCTCCACTTAGCTTTAACATTTTAAAGGTGTTTTTTTGATAATCGTAGAACATCGATTGAATAATGGTTGCAGGAATATATTTTGCGGATTTAAGTTTCGTATATATAAGTGGGTAAACCCGATGATGCCTGACTAGTTTCAAGAACAAATTCCAATCAAGGTTTGGTTCAACACTAATTGGAACCTGCTTGTTTGTTTCATTATCCAGACAATCCAATAAAAACTTTAATTCATTAGAGATGCTTGAAGAATCGAAATTGATTTTGCCATTCATTTAATTCCCTCTTTTAAGCTCTTTTTTTGTTTTAGCGAATTTCCCGACAACTATGAATTTACCCATTTCTTCTTTGCCCGTTACAAAATACGAACCACACCGTAACCAAGCATGAGCAATCAAATCACCTTTTTCATTTCTTGCCGTTCCTAAATAAAGTGTACTTTCCATCCCTCTTCTTTCTAGCATTTTCATACCCGCTATCGCTTTAACTAAGCATTGGCTCTCCCAGAATGTATAACTGCTCATGATATGTATGGCATCTGATATGTTCTTTAAAGTCTCTTTATCAAAATCCCTTATGGAATAAGTGGTTTCTTCCATGTAATTTCCTAGGAATCTTGCACTCTTTATAAATGGAATTAACTTATAAATACGGCCAATTGCTAAAAAAAATAAGGCTTCTATCAGTAAACTCTTCATACTCCAATTGAAAGATACGAAAGTGTTGATTTTTTTATAAAGATTCATCTTTTGCCCCTATATAAATTTAGATGATAATTGCTCAAGTTTCAGATAAAATAATTAACTCCTCATCATATAAATCGCTTAAAAAAGATAACACTTCTTCTTCGCATTCTTGGTGACTGACTTCATACTGTGACATCAACTTACCTATTAAATCACTAATTTTAATCGGTTCTTCCAATAAACTCCAAATTTCCCCACCAAGGACACCCAAATTATAATAATTCCCTTTTTCTATGCTTAGCATGACTGTTTCCCCATCCATATCACTAACTATATTCCCCGGATTTTGTGTAATTGTTTTATTTTTTGATAGTACTGATGCGTTAATCATTTATTTTCCCTCCTTTTATTATACTTAGTACCGTAGCAACAAGATCGTGGGCTGTGAATGTTGAGGTTGGACGACTTAATCGATATATTGGCACAGAATTAATACACTTTGCACAAATTTTGAAATGCCAATCCATCATATGCATCCTTTCAATAAGAGATCGTCTATAGGTATGCATGTGCAATACTTGAAATCGATGAAGATTTTCAACGGCTTGTAGGTCAATAGCTTCTATATCTGCCCCAGTTAACTCGAATATGCCTCCAAGGGGCAATGGTAGGTTATAAAAGTCTACCTGCACTGGTACCGAAAACTTTGTCATTCTATCGAATAAAGGTTGATAATCAGTCGAATTCATACCAAATGCATTTAAACTCTCCTGCCATAACTTTTGTTGAGGGTATGAGGGGATAACACATGGTTGGTTTTCCTCCATAAGAGATATAGCCACTACATCATCACTTAAAAGTTTGTACCCCTTATTTACGAAAGAGGAAGCTAAGGTGGATTTGCCAGCTCCTGATTCTCCAATAAAAGCATAAGCTTTTCCATCAATGGCTATTGCACTTCCATGAAGAGGCAACACCTTTCTTTGCATCAATAAAATCCCCAAACAGCTTCCTAAAATATAAAGCCGAACCTTATCTTCGTTGTAACTTTCACAAGATGAAAAAGTGATGGTTTTCCCTTCCTCTATAGAAAAAACAGCTAAACTTGGCACTTCAAACATAACGCGATTTCCTTCAACGACAAAACCTGTGCGATTTAAGGGATTTATTTTAGACCAATCAATTGATAAATCTTTCTTTGTAATCGTTAAGTCTACTACCCTTTCGTTATCTTTTGCTTTCTCTAATTCAGGAAGGGGAAGTTCACTTTCTACCATTAGCCCAAATGTGGTATACGTATATGTTTTTTCCGTGCCTAACATTCTCTTCACTCCAAACATATCATCACTGTTTTCATAAGAAACCCTTACACTTACAAGGTGTAAGGGCATAAATCATTTTAAATGAAACTTAGCTGAATTTTACCGGATCATCCGGATCTGGTTGAATCGCATCAGGAGTTCTCCTTCCAGGTCCAGCCATTGTTAAATTAACATTAAGTATTTCTAATTTTGGTTTTTTCCATTCTTTTTTCATCGTTTCACCTCCCTTCAAAAATGTTTTTTTATAAATCGTGACACTATTAAGGTTCGCATTAAAATCCTGAAATCATCATCAAACACTTTTTCTGGAAGCGGGTTTTGTTCGACACTACTAAGTGCCTTCCTAACTTCCTCCATATTTAAAAATTCAGACATGACTTCATCTTTACTTAGACTCTGCATTTCTTCTATAAATGAACTCCATGTTGATGCCATCCTATGAATTCCATCTGAACCTTGTATTCCGCGCGTTTTATTATTCAGCCTAACATTATCAGGCAGATAGCCCTTAGTGGCCCTTCTTATTAAGGAGCGATCCTGACCATTTAATACATACTGTGATTCTGGAACTGAATTACAAAATTGGATGATACGCAGATCGTTGGTTGGATCACGTTCAGCTATAGAATGTCTTAAGGATAGCTTGGTGGAAATATTCCCATTGATATTCCAATAGTACAATTGTTCAAATTGAGTTTTTTTCATAGTAAAAACATTTGTATTAATGGCACCTTTAACATCAATGTTATGTTCATCCAATTTGGTGAATACTTTCATTCTTCTTGCGAATTCAGGGCTTATTAGCATCGGATATGGTTCTTCTGCTGATGATAATGATGGGAAGGCTTTTTTTCTTACCGCTGTCATAACTCTCGATTTGTTCACTCCATGATTTTCACTGAATGAATGTAATTCTTTGTAAAAGTGAATCAGTTTAAACTGTTTCAATAAACTAGCTTGATAGTCTAAAGCATGTCCCCATGATATGGTCCAATTACCTCTTTGACCATTTAGTAGCACTCTGATATTTTCTTGTGCGGCTTTTTCATAAATTCCTTTTAACCAAAAACTATTTTCATAATATTTATAAGGCATTTCTAGCACTTCAAGCCAATCATCTATCTCGGATAACGGGCTTTTATCCTTAAAATCTAAATAGTTATCCTTGATATTTCCTACGTACTCTACAGTAGAAGAAATGAAAGGTCTCTCATTAGCAACTCTACTTTTAGGAGTCCAATCGACAAAATCCTCAACTGGCACATAGCTGTATGTATGTAATTGTTTTTTTTGCTCATCTAAAGCCTTGGCTGCAAAACTAACGACAGATCCTGAGTCCAGTCCCCCACTTAAATGTGAGCCAATATTGTACGTAGTTCTTAATTTGGATCTCACTACCTTGTCAAAAACGTCCCGAAAAGCTTCCACATATTCTTCATTGGTCTTGAACTTTAGCTGCACTTCTTTTTTAATAAAGGAATACCTTGAAAAGGTTACCACCCCATCAATAATGCTTATTGAATGTGAAGGTGGTATCTGTTTAATGTTCCGATAAACCGTTGAACAAGGGTCTACTGATTCAACATTAATTGGAATAGCCAAAAACTCCGATAACCACTCCTCATTCAACCTTTTTTCTACATAAGGCAGTGTTAGCAGTGGCTCAATCGTCGTACAAAATGCTAATTTATCTTGATTTTTGAAGTAATAAAGAGTCCGACTGCCTGAAAAATCACGAGCTCCGAACAATTTACGTTGTTTTTGATCCCAAATCATAAACGCAAAGTCACCAACCAAATACTTTGGGGTTTCCTCTTCCCATTTATAATAGGCAAGAAGGATTAATTGACTATCCGTCATATACGGTCGATCAGAATTCTTAACCTGTAAACGATCAAATAATTCTTCTCGATTATCAATGATTGCATCGGCTGTAATCGCAAGTTGCCTGGCATAATCATAAAATGGCAGAGTTTCGTCTAGCGATTCAGGAGTTATCCACTGATTCTGGCACCCAAAAAAGATTCTTTCATCTGTCCATACTTGAACGCTGTCGGCCGGAAATTTATGTAATGACTTCATTAAAATCTCTCCATGATGGAGATTGATCGGTTCTTGGTTTAAATGTAAGAGGCCAGCGATTGCGCTCATTTTTTTCCTCCTGCCGGTTGAACATTCTTTATTATAAAATAATTCAATCAAATAATTTCGTTCTTAGAAAAGAATTTTATAAGCGATAATTAATCTAAATTCTCAATAATGTTCACTATAAAGAACATCCCTATGTATAAAGTACCACCTTCATTAATCTTCTGTCAATATACAACAAATGAATTTCACAAATATTTTAATTTCTTTATTATTTTACATTTATTTTAAATTTTGGAGGATTATTTTAATTAGTATATTGAATGCTTAACATGTTAATTGAATCTCATTACTCCTAAAACCGCAAAAATATTTTTCTGTAAATGGAGGTTTTTCATGAAATTTTATCCATAATATGAATATACTAATCTATAAGGGGAGTGATTCAGATAGCTTTTTTAAATGCCTTCAATAATTTTAAAAAAGGGAAAAAGTCCAAGAAAATAAAGAACATGGATTTTCGGGAACAGGACGTAAAGAAATCGTCTGAGCTCATTGGTAATAATGTAATTGTCCAAAATATAATTAACAATCACCTTTCAAAAAAAAATAACCACTTATAGGGTGGTTTTTTTAATTATCATGGGTAATCGTTTCAATCTTTTTCTATCTTCTCGCTTACTTCATAAATATAGTTATACTGTAAATAGTAATCGTATATGACATTTTGCAGGATCTTGAGTAGTGATTTATCGAATGTATCGAATTCAGTTTGATAACTATTTAAGACAGTGACAAATTTCCCGTCTGTGTTTTCAAAATAATGGAGAAGAAAATTCTTGTAATATTCACTATCACTATTGCTTTTATTCGAAATGCACGGATCTCCGGTTTCGATCGACTTATCAATCATGGCTTTGATGGATTTAGGCAGCTTAGCTTTCTTGAACTGGTTCAAAGTATAGATATCATAGGTAAAGGATAGTCCTAATTGATTGGAGTAAAAGTCCATGGCACATTCCAATGTATAGATTAAGGGTGTTTTAAAGTCTTTGCTGTTGGCAATTTCCTCTGATATCTCCAATTGATATTCCTCGGATGTTAAATATGCTGCAAATTTCATTTTCGAACTGCTGACGCTGAATACCTCATAAACGGCTGCGTCTTGTTTTTCAATTTCAATTTCGATATTAAAAAACTTAAAGTGCTTTAAACGGTAAAAAGCAATCGGTGCCAATAGGAAAAGCAGTATCCATACAAGGTATAGAAATAACGTGTTAAAGATGATTTGATAAAATTCTGATGTTACTATCGGTTCGATGATTAACGTTATCAATGTATGTTCAAAGCCTTGAGAAATAGGAGGATTTTGTGTAATTGTTGAATCAACGGCTTCCTCTGACTTATTCCAAGTTTGGATACCTAATTGAGCCATCGCAACAAGGGTATAAATAAAAATTAAAATAGTTCCTGTCACATAAAATTTTGGCATGAACCCTATAATTCTGTCGAAAACAGAAATCCGCTTATCTTTCTGCTCCTCTATAGCCAATGTGGTTGCTCCTTTTAAGATTGATAAATGCAGGAAAAGTCCTACAGGGACTCAGAAGTTCCTGGAGGCTACCTATTTAATTTATATGTTTGAAATTATGTTAAAATACGTAAATATTGTTTATTGATTGACATATTCCAAAATACTTTCGACGTTTTCATTAACATAATAAATATTTCGTCATACAAAAAATGCCCATCCTCTTCAAAATTGAAAGGATGAGCTTAAAGATTAAGTGATTTATTTAGGCTGGCCCTTTATCGCAAATTCCTCGACCTTCCTTAAAAACAACTCCATCGCTTTAGACGCTTCGAAATCTAACTTTCTCACGATTGAAAAAGGTCTTATAATGGGTTCATTTTTTAAATGAAAGGTTTTCAATTCTTTGGATTTCAATTCTTTTTGTACAGTCAATCGGGATAACAAGGCAATGCCCAGCCCAGCCATCACCGCTTCTTTCACTCCTTGGATACTGGTGAAAATAAAACTTTTCTTTATGTTCAGTTCCAGGCTACTCAGAAGTTTATCCGAATATGCCCGGGTTCCTGATCCTTGCTCCCTTAGTACCCATGTTTGGTTTTGGAGCAAGCTACCCTCGATGATATCCATCTGTGAAAGTGGATGAACGGGGGGGACGACGACAATCATCTCATCGTTCATGAATGGGCTGACATCTATATCTTTATAATCCGTTTCCCCCTCAATCAAACCTATATCAAGCTTATTCGAACGTATTCCTTGAATGACTTCATTAGAATTCAAGATGATGATTTGTATGTCCACCAGCGGATATTGAGCAGCATATTCCGCTAAAACTTTTGGAAGGTAGTATTCCCCTATCGTGAAACTTGCACCTATTTTCATCGTTCCGCTAACCACGTTATTAAAGTCATTTATTTCCCTTATTGCTGTCTCATAATGATTAAGCATTTGCTTTGCATGTCTATACAAAATTTTTCCCGGCTCTGTTATTTGAACTTGTTTGGGAGAACGGTAAATTAATTTCGTACCTAACTCATTTTCCAGATTCCTTATGTGAAGACTGACTCCTGGCTGCGACAGGTTCAGAATATCGCCTGCTCTAGAAAAGTTTTTCTGTTCGATTACGGTTACGAATACCTTTAAAGGATCCATGGTTACCTCCCTATATACTTATGCATTTTATTTTATCATAAGTATAAGTAATCATTGAAATAGCAAAAATATATTTCACTTATTTTTACTTAAGCTTTAAAGTAAAGGCATCAACACAGATGGAGTGATCACACTGGAACAAACAGAGGTTCAAACTAGAAAATTCGGATTTACAAAAGGAATATCTTTGACTTTGCTAATTGCCATAGCAGCAAAATACTTAGCAGAGCTTCCATTCCTGCATATAATGGGACAGCTAGTCATTGCAATACTGATTGGTGTTGTTTGGAAATCGGTCATTGGCGTTCCTGCTTACGCTGTTGCAGGTACAAATTATTCAAGTAAAGTCCTCTTGAGAATGGGCATTATCCTATTGGGGATGCGCTTGAACTTGAAGGATATTTTTAATGCCGGCCCGAAGACATTTGCAGTTGGGGCCATTAGTCTTATATTTGCTATATTAGTAGTTTATGGGCTGACCCGTCTATTTAAAGTTGAGAAAAAGCTAGGCATATTGACAGCTTGCGGAACAGGAATTTGTGGAGCTGCAGCCATCCTGGCAATTTCCACTCAAATTAAAGCAAAAGAAAAAGATACAGCAATCGCTGTAGCGACGGTTGCTGTTTTAGGTACAACCTTCACTTTCGGTTACACGATCCTTTACCCATTACTGGAGTTATCCGGGCCAGGATACGGTATATTTTCGGGTGCGACACTGCATGAAATTGCTCACGTCATCGCTGCGGCAGCACCAGGAGGAAATGAGGCAGTCGACTTGGCAGTCATGGTCAAATTGACTAGGGTTGCCCTACTCATTCCCGTTGCCATATTAATTGGATTCATCATGAATTGGAAAGAGCGAGAAACAGACGGAAAGAAGTTTTCCTGGAAGTCCGTTCAGGTACCATGGTTTATTTTTGGATTTTTATTAATGAGCGCCCTCTATTCAACTGGTGCAGTTCCCGAATCTATAGCTGATAAGCTTGTTATGCTTTCCTATATCCTCATGGCAATGTCCATGGCAGGACTAGGATTGAATATAGACCTCATAACTTTTAAAAAATATGGCGGTAAACCTTTTATTGCTGGACTGATCGGTTCTGTTTTATTAACGTGTCTCGGCTATGTATTGGTTCATGTTTTCCAGTTAAATTAACATTTCACTAAGAACAAGCATCCCTTAATCGGCATGCTTGTTCTTTACTGAGGGATGCGGGACATTGGCACCATAAAAAATTTCATCCATCTCCGTTTGTAGCCTTTCAATTATTTCCTCCCTTTCTTCTGTATTTAGCTTTTCCTCTGTATAACCGAATAAGTAATTATTGATATCGAATCTTTTTAGCTTACATTTTGTATGGAATATATTTTCCTGGTATACATTTACATCAATCATGTCATATAAACCCTTTACTTCTTCAGGAATATAGTTTTGAATGGAATTAATATCGTGATCAATGAACAATTTCTGGCCATCTTTATCTCTCGTAAATCCTCTAACACGGTAATCTATCGTGATAATGTCGGTATCGAAGGAATGTATGAGATAATTAAGGGCTTTAAGCGGAGATATTTCCCCACAAGTAGAGACATCGATATCGGCCCTGAATGTGCTAATGCCTTCATTTGGATGGAATTCAGGGTATGTATGTACGGTAATGTGGCTTTTATCAAGTTGCATGACCACATTATCAGGTAAAGGTCCTGGTGATTCCTCATAAGTCCCAGTGGGTACTTCAACGACAGGACCTTCTGAAACAAGAATGGTTACACTCGCGCCTTGAGGGACATAATCCTGTTTGGCTGTATTTAAAACGTGTGCTCCTATTAAATCAGAAACGTTATGCAAAATCTTCGAAAGCCTTTCTGCATTATATTGTTCATCGATATAATCCAGATATGCCTCTCTCTCTTCCCTGGTTTTTGTATAACAGACATCATACATATTAAAGCTTAAAGATTTCGTAAGATTATTAAAGCCATGAAGTTCAATACGTTGCTCTGGTGTAAGTTTCATGATTGATTCCCCTTTATTTTTTTACAACTACCCTTATAGTTACCCTTTTTCTGAAATAAAAAACTAAGCAGGCAAGGCTCAACTTCCATCTTCTAATAGGCAATAGTAATTTTATGGTAAATAAACCCAATAAAAAGAGCCATTGCATCAGCATTGGCTCTCAGATTGTAGACAACCGATGAAAATGAGTTTGCCTATAGTTTTTTTATGACTTGTACAAATTGAACGTTGATTTCCGCTCCAGGCACTCGCTTTCCGCGGGCGGTCCGGGAGCCTCCTCGGCTTGTGCCTGCGGGGTCTCCCCTAGACGCGCTTTCCCCGCAGGAGTCTCGCACCTTCCACTCCAATTAACTTTGTTATTAAATTTAGATTACAAACATACCTGAGAGTTTAAGGTGTTGCTTCGAATCAGTTGGTTCGGGAACATCACTTGAACCTATACAAGTCCTCGCACAAAAGAAGGATTATTTCGGGAAAAATGACTATTTTTACAATAACCACTTTGATTGTTACCTTTGCCCTTCGGACGAAATTTAAAAGTACTCAACAACTAAAGAAGGTTATCGTGAGTACAAATCGCCAAAACAAATTAGTGCAAAATGCTCATCTTTATCACTACAGAAAGCAAATACCATCAAAAGGGAGTGACACAGCGTCTGGCAAGCTTGTGTGGAAGAGGCAGATCATCTGCGTAATCATCAAGATAAAACCTATATATGCGAAATGAAAGAAACGAAAGGGGTTCGGAATTTTTTATTCCGAACCCCTTTCGCCTAGAAACTAAGAGCCATTGCATCAACATTGGCTCTTTTATTGTCTTGACTTTGTTTTAGGCAGTATGAATTTTTTTCTTTTTAATCGGTGAAAGCAATCGTTCCAGCCATCCGAGTAAAAGATCTGACAGAATGGCCATCAATGCCGTCGGGATAGCTCCTGCAAGTATGATCGCGGTTCCATTTGAAGCATTCGTTCCCCTCACAATGATATCCCCCAGGCCACCTGCGCCCACGAATGTACCGACAGCAGTTACTCCTATTGCAACGACAAGTGCTGTACGTAAGCCAGCCATTATGACAGACAAGGATAATGGCAGTTCAACCATTCTTAGTAACTGGAGCTTCGTCATCCCCATTGCCTTGCCAGATTCTAAATAAGCATGATCGATACTTGTAATTCCGACATATGTGTTCCTCAGGATTGGCAGTAAAGAGTATAGAAACAATGATAAGATTACCGTATTTGTTCCTAAGCCCATTACTAGCATTAGGAGAGCAAGCATAGCCAATGCTGGTGTGGTTTGTATGACATTCGTTATCGAAAATATCCAATTACTCAATTTCTTATGTTTCGCGATGAAAATGCCTATCGGGATGGCTACGATTGCAGCAAATAAAACTCCATAAGCGGACATTAAAAAGTGGCGATAAAACTCAGTAAGTACATACATCCAATTTTGGGAATAATAAGTTCCCAGCTGTTGCAAGGTTTCCATTGGTTTGCACCTCCCATTTATTCAAAATATTTATGTGCTTTAAGGAATTCAGTCGCTACGACCGATGGTTCTTTTAATTTCCCATCCACTTCATAGTTCAGTTCCTGCATGGTTTCAGTATTGATTTCGCCTATTAACTTGTTAAGTTCAACTTCAATCTCAGGATATCGTTCCAATAATTCTTCGGTAACGACCGGTGAACAGTCATACGGAGGGAAATATTGTTTATCATCTTCCAAAAGCTTCAAATCATTAACCTTAATCCGACCATCGGAAGAGTATGCAAGGACAATATCCATCTGACCGTTTTTGACTGCATCGTATACCAGGCCAATCTGCATCGGATAAGTTTCCCCAAATTCCAATCCATATGTATCGACGAACCCTTGATAGCCATCACCTTTTCTTTTCAGCCAAGCACTATCGACACCTAACCTTAAATTATCTGCATCCTTTTCCAGATCAGATATTTTCTTATATCCTTTTTCTTCTGCCAATTCATTTGAAATCGTAAAGGCATAGGTGTTATCGAATCCATAAGAATCAAAAAATTTGAATCCATATTGTTCTTTGAATTCCCTTTGTACAATTTCCATCGCCTTTTCTGGATCCTTTTCGATTTCCTGTCCCAGGACACTCGTTAAATCCGTCCCTGTATATCGAGTTGCGGCTATATCTATATCACCGCTCTCCATCGCTTTTTGCTGAACGAAATTCGAACCTAGATTTTTGACGATTTTCGTATCGAATTCCGTATTCCTTTCAAGGAGTTGAGCGATCATGTTCGCCAGGATTTCGGATTCGGTCATACTTTGGGCACCGATCTTTACAGTAGTTTCTGAAGATGAACCTAATCCTGGCAAAGAGCATCCGCTGATGATTAATGAACATACTATAAGGGCTATGAAAATTGAACTTCTCATTTTTTTATACATGGTATTCCTCCTCAAGCAACTTCCTTCATACCTTTTAATCCTTTTGGTACGACTTTTTGTTCAATGATCGAGAATACATAATCCACCAGGATAGCCATGATGATCACTGGAACTGCACCTGCGATGATATATTCTGTTTGGTATAAATTCAAACCGATAAATATGTAATCACCAAGACCTCCGCCTCCAATAAAGGAAGCCAAGGTTGCCCATCCAATTAGGTAGACGGAAGCCGTACGAATTCCAGCCATAATGACGGAAAGTGCAAGGGGGAATTCAACCAGACGAATCCTCTCCCAGCTTGTCATTCCGATGCCCCGGCCGGATTCCAGCAGATTTTCATTTACGCCTTTAATGCCTGTGTATGTATTCCTGAGTATAGGTAAAACGGAATAGAAAAATAGCGCTATGATTGCAGGGGTTTTCCCAACACCGAGGAAAGGAATGAAAAAGGCAAGGACTGCTAAGCTCGGCAGTGTTTGCATAATGTTTGCAATTCCGATTATAATGGATGCGCTCCTTTTCATTCGGGTCAACATAATGCCTAGCGGTACGGCGATTATTATTCCAAGGAAAACAGCGATCATGGATATATATAAGTGCTCCCATGCCTTATAAATCAACTCTTGCCAGTTCGTCTGTAAAAAATCGAGCAATGTTTCCATCTCTTGCACCTCCTAAAACATTTCTGCCATTTCTGCCACTTGATTTTCTTCCTCTCCCCATAAACTGTCATAGACGATATCGACCAAGGTTGCCCTAGTAACAATTCCGACCAAAAGTTTATTCTGGTCAACTACTGGCACGTATTTGAATCCCCGTTTTAATATCTTCTGGACGGAATCACGGATTAAAGAATCCTGTTTCACTGAATAAACTTCAGTATTGATGACTTCACTGATGAATTTAGCTTTTTTTCGATATTCACTGATCGTTTCAACATCTACGTATCCTTTCAAAACATTTTGCTCATCGACCACAAGTAAAGAATCAACCCGTTTCTCGCGCATTATCGTAATAGCATCGGTAAGGGATTTTTCCTCTGTAATGGATATGGGATTACGACTCATGATTTGTTCAACCAACTCAACATTAGGTCTTGTTTGAAGCAATCGATCTTTACCGATGAATTCTTCCACAAACTCATTGGCTGGATTTCTGAGGATTTCATCCGGTGTTCCAACTTGGACGATTTCACCAGCCTTTAAGATGACGATCCTGTCGGCTAGCTTAATGGCCTCATCCATATCATGGGTAACAAAAACGATTGTTTTATCAAGTGTGCGCTGCAGATTCTTAAATTCCTCCTGAAGGGCATCTCGGGTGATGGGATCCAGTGCGCCAAAAGGTTCATCCATTAAAATGAGCGGAGGATTGGAAGCAAGAGCTCTGAGTACGCCTATCCTTTGTTGCTGCCCGCCGCTCAATTCGTAGGGATACCTTTCCAGATACTCCGGTCCCATATCAACAAGCTGAAGCAATTCCAGTGCACGTTCTTTTTTCTTCTGATCATTCCATTTAAGAAGTTTTGGAACGAGGGTGATATTTTCAAGAATTGTCATATGGGGGAAAAGTCCGATTTGCTGGATAACGTACCCGATCTGCCTTCTTAGCTCGACTGGATCTTTATCCATTATATTTTCCCCATTAATAAGTATCTTGCCTTCAGATGGTTCAATAAGCCGGTTAATCATTTTCATAGTCGTTGTCTTACCACATCCACTCGGACCAATGAAGCAAATGAACTCCCCTTTTTTAATATCCAATGATATATTCTTTACAGCTTTCTTTCCTCCCTTATAGATTTTTGATACATTTTCGATTTTTAACACAACAAGCACCTCCATCTTTCGCATACAATTACAAATTTTACAAAAATATTAATTTTTCATATGCACAGTCTCTTTTACCCATAAGATAAATGGTATAAACCTTTTAATTAAAAAAACTAGTTCATTGTAATTATATTGAATAAATGGAATAAAAAAACCACCTCATTTTAATTGAGGCAGTCAATAGATTTAAGTGATTAATAATGAATTAAAACCCGATATTTTCAGCAATCAGGGTTTTTATGTTTTCATCTGACCCTGTATAGAGTGTTGTCAAAGGAATGTCCCGATGACGCCGGGCAATTTTATCGTCGCCCATATTTCCGTATCGATCATGTAACTGCATGCATTTTTCGGATATTCGCTTGGTCATCTCCGTGATCCAGTATTTAGCCATCGATACTTCAGTTATGATATTCTCGCCATTTATATGTTTACAGATCAAACCATCAACAAACGTTCTTCCCAACTGAATATCGGTCGCTATTTCAGCAATGGTAAACTGTAACTTTTTAAATTCACTTATTTTCTTACCAAATGCTTTTCGTCCTTTTATATAATTCACCGTTAAGTGGAGCATGTCTTTAGCTGCCATCAAAGACCCAATCGCACACATAAGTCTTTCCTGCTGCAGTTTTTGCAATATATATGAAAGGCCCCTCCCTTCCTCCCCAAGGAGGTTCCCAACTGGAACTGGAGCATCATCGAAAAATAGTTCGGCTGTGCCTGAGCTATCCTGGCCTGCTTTTTCAAGCTTTCTGCCTCGGGTAAACCCTGGAGTATCTTTATCTACTAGCAACAAACTGATTCCATCATGGGAAGGAACAGCATCATGATCAGTTTTGCATGCTACTATCATGAAGTCGGCTTTAAAGCCATTTGTGATAAACGTTTTAGCTCCATTTACAATATAATACCCATCTTTCTTGATGGCAGTTGTTTGGATACTAGCAAATTCTGAACCCATTCCTGTCTCTGCCAATGCAAAGGCGGTAATCATTTCTCCTGTAATGAACTTAGGTAAATATCTTTGTTTTTGATCCATTGTTCCGAATGAAGCAATATAATGGGCTACAACATCAGAATGAATTGATATTCCTCTTAAGGCTGATCCAACCATTTCGAATTCTTCTGCCAATACAACTGAATATCCGAAATCTGCTCCTACCCCACCGAATTCCACATCAAGCCAAGGACATAAAAGTCCGTTATCCCCAACTTTTTTCCAAAAGGAGCGAGGGATCCCCCCCTCTTTTTCCCACTGATCATAAAAGGGGACAGCCTCCTTGTCGAGAAATTCACGAATTGACTGTTTAAATAATAAGTGTTTTTCCGTGAGGAAAGAACGTGAATCATTCATATTGATCGCCATCGTGCCAATCATGGGTTAACCTCCATTCGCTAATGATATAATCCACTACCATGATCAAGATAAATATGATAAATGTCTCGATGTATTCGCTTACACAAAATCACGAAACTGTTAAAATGGCCCACAATATTCATGTTCAACAAAAGATTTGAATTCCCTTTTTAAAATCTATTTTTTACCATTTTGAATTTATTTTTGATTATATTAATTGAAAAGAAATCCGATTTAAGAAAAAGATGGTTAATACTTAACTGCTTAAATATGGTTTAACCATATATTCTAGCGAGGTTATTTTTAAAATATTGTATATCATTATTTTAAGATTTATTGAAATATCGAGTTCGTACAAAAGGAAATTTCATCACTAGATGGCACTTGGGGAAGCAAGTCTGGTTATCAAATGAAGGCGATCGTATGAAAGTGTTATAACTCCTTAATCCAATCGAAAGTTAAAGTAATGGATAGTTAAGTAAAATAGTAAAAAGACTTCCATACTGAAGGAAATCCTTTTTACCTGTTAATGATTAGAGTATGAGTACGGTTGTCTAAGTCCTATTTAAAATTGGCAAGCATTCGTTTAATGGCTTCCAGCATTGAATTTGTGGATTCCCTCTTCAATCCAAGACTTGATCGTTACTAAAGCATGAATCACCAGGATTTATGTAACATCCGAAGGAATTAAAAGTTTATTTATTTTTATGTTATTTTTTTGTATTTCTCCTTTTCGCTGCTAAGCTTTGCGACATCCTCATCTTATCAATCGGACTTTTCACGCTCAAACTCTATTTCATTCATTACATGAATACTTTCCCCCATAGTTACATAATAAAATGATGTTTTAACAACCTTCATTAAAGATAAAGCACGTGTAAGCAGAATAAGAAACAGTTATATAACAACGTTCATGATATAATTATCATAGAAACCGTTTACAGAAATAAAACAAAATGATCAGTCAGAAAATTCATTCTTTTAGGAGTCGATGAAAGTTGACAGTGGACAATAAAATAAGTAAAGAACAAACTATTTTTAATCACATTGGAAATAAAATCAAAACGGAAGATAGAGAAATTAATATAATTACTAGATTAGAAGAACCTCTAATTGTGGTTTTAGAAAATGTTTTGAGTGACGAAGAATGTGACGAACTTATTAGATTGTCAAAAGACAAAATGCATCGTTCTAAAATTGGAGTTACACACGAATTAAATGAGATAAGAACAAGTAGTAGTATGTTTTTTCAAGATAATGAAAATGACATCATTTCCAAAATTGAAAAAAGAGTATCATCAATCATGAATATACCCATTGAACATGGGGATGGTATTCAAATTCTTAAATATACTCCTGGTCAAGAATATAAAGCTCACTTTGATTTTTTTACATCTACAAGTAAAGCCGCAAAAAATAATAGAATTAGCACAATCATCATGTACTTAAATGATGTGGAGCAAGGGGGGGAAACTTTTTTTCCTAAACTGAACTTTTCAGTGTCCCCACAAAAAGGCATGGCGGTGTATTTCGAATATTTCTATAACGATAAAAACCTAAACGAACTAACTTTACACGGTGGAGCGCCAGTTATAACCGGAGAAAAGTGGGTTGCAACACAATGGATGAGAAGACAAAAATAGACTACAGATTTCCCACATGACTGTCCAAGCCAATCCTTTATATCCTTTATATCTTTTATTAATGGATGAAGAATGAAGTGCGGGCAAAAAACTATTGGAATGAACAATTTTAATTTTTCTTAATGAACTAATGTACCTATTAGTTCATTAGGAATCTGCCTATTTAAAATGGGCACACGTTGAGTTCATAAAAAAAGAAAGATCAACAGCCAAGAAGACTTGTCCATTGAACCTCCAAAACTTCATCTCATCACTTCTTTTATATGTAAGGCGAAATATTTATATCAATCTCACCGTTTATCGTTATATATACTGATAAATTTTTGCGTCTTTTTCAAGCATCAGTATGAATTGATGAATTCGTTTCATTCAAGTTCAAGTTCCTAGGCGCTCTTGATCCTAAACAATATTGAATATGTATCCCAACTATCAAGGGTATTAAAATGCTTTTTTTCTAAAATTTTTATTTAATTCCAAAATATTGGCTGGCGGAACTTCCCTGAGGCTCCTAAGCTGTGCAAATCCTAATTCTGATTAGCCTTTCTTTGCATTTACTTTCCCCCATTCAGCATGTTAGGGACTTAAACTCTAATGATCATTTTCCTCTGTTACTATTTCTAAAAATATCGTAATCAGTCTTAATGTAATGAAATACCTTTGCGTTACCATTATGGTCTGGATGAGTTATTTTTAACAACCCTTTATATCCTGCTAACACTTCTTTATTACTCGCCATTTTTGAAAGCCCTAATTTTTTAATATAATCATTTGTATGAGTAGTGGAGCCTAGATTGTATTTGTCCCTTAGGTTCTCTTTTACTTTTATCAATTCATTACGTAATTCAATATTTTCTTTTAATAAATCCTTTGTTTCTTTTTGTAATTCACTTTTCTCATTCTTTAGAATTACAACTTCCTTTTTAAACATATCCCTTTGCTGAATCAATATTTTTTTTGAAGTCTCATTAAGTTCTTCAATTCCTTCTATATGCTTTTCTTGAGCTTGTATTTTTAATTTTAACCGGTGTATGATTTCATCCTTATTTTGATCGATAGAATCATTTATAGCCAGCCTTGAGGCTGTGTCATCGATTATGTATCCAGATTTCCTCTTCCCGTTTCCCTCGTATTTAATTTTCCCTTCTCGCAGCCAACGTCTGACTGTTTGTATACTACTACTTTCTGTTACCCCTGCATCCTTTAACAAGTCGAATGCTTGATCTGTGTCATCCATTATGTATCCAGTTTTTCTATTCCCGTTTCCTCCCTCGTATTTAATTTTCCCTTCTCGCAGCCAACGTCTGACAGTTTGTATACTACTACTTTCTGTTACCCCTGCATCCTTTAACAGGTCGAAAGCTTGATCTGTGTTCACAATGTTCCCCCTTCCCCCATATTACGCCATGTAAAGTTACTGAGTGATATTAGCTTATTAATAGAAAAAAATGAATCGATTCAACATTGGTAAATAACAGGCTTTGGATGATGTGGCAGATTGGCGAGAAAATGATCAATATATATTTGAATTGATTTAAGTCAATTTTCATATAAAACGATCCATTATATGAATTTAGTTCATTCAAGACTTGCATTTTTTCGTTTTTAACGCCCTATTTTCAGCACTGCGTGTAATCTCCCCTAATGGCGATATGATATTTCATTTTTCATATGTTGTTACATCCTATTTGGCTAGTATGTAAGCTAATGGTTTAAATGATAGCATAGCCATTTTCTATACAAAGAACAAACAGATAAAGAATAGATGACAGATATCACAAAAGGATAACGATAACGTATCAAAATCATGAAATGGCACTGGAATAATCAACGTAAGGGGTATTTTTTGAGCTAATAATATTCAAATCTTTTTCCGGGAGCCTACATCATGCATAAACGTGGTCTTATTCTTCTTTTGATACCTGATATGCTTAACGTGTGGGAGGATCTTTAGCTGCTCATGAAAAGCGATAAGGATCACAGCTAAATTCCATAAGAAGGACCTGAAGCAAAACGTGGAATTTACAACGTTAGGGATATTCCAATATTAAGAATCCCAATCTCTCAGTGATATAAATGAGAAATCGGGATTTTTTTGCGCCTTAAGTTGAAACTTGATTCACCAAAACAGCAGCTTTTGACTTTTTCCATGGGGCTATTTTTAACTAGAAAAAATTATTGCTTACCCTCTGTATAAATTTGGAAGGTTACACCGAATTTGTCCAATACAACCCCATAAGCAGGGCTAAAAAAAGCTTCCTGCAGCGGCATTTTCACTTCTCCATCTTGCGACAAGGTTTCAAAGATCTGTTTTGATTTTTCGATATCATCAATAGAAATACAAATCGTAACTTGGTCCCCAGTTTGACTGGTCTGACCTGGAAACGTATCTGAAAACATGAGGTCTGTTTCTCCAACCTTTAACATTGCGTGTGCCACAAGATCCCTTGCTTCTTCTGGTAGAGGAAATTCCGGGTTTTCAGGCATTTCTCCAAAAGTTTGATTAAAAAGGACTTTCGCATCAAGTGCTTGTTCGTAAAATTGAATCGCTTCCTTTGCATTTCCGTTCATCATTAAATAGGGAGACAGTCGCATGGTCATAATTATATAGCTCCTTTTGTTCTAATTTTTGTTAGAAAGCTTGAGTAACTTCCAAGCCTCCTTTTGAACTTGTGGGCAATAACCACTATACCATTATTACCCATGACTGTATTTTATAATAGAGAACATGTGTTCGTCAACGAAAATCACTTGAATACTAACAATTTTTCAGGTGACAGACTGGTTTAAATAAAATATTAAATGATTATCCCACTAGCTTAAAGTGTTTGTTTTGTTCATGAACACATTGTTACAAAACACTGAACCATTCACCTTGGGATTTTCTTCGATTAAACAAAAACAAATACTTTTGCATTAAAATGAACAGTCTATCCAACTTGTTCAGTAAATTTTCCATTACAAAAATTGTTTTGCCTTTCATCATTTTCAAAAATAGAGTAGTTATGAAATAAGTTGGTCACTGCATATACTCCTTCTAGTTTTCAATAAGATTTATATTAAATCTACATATATAGTTTAATATGCTTTATACCGGTTAACTCTGTTGCAGTTATCCCTACTAATATAATTATCAGTAAGAGGCATCACGAGCGAAAATAATCAAGAGAGTAGCCCACCTTATCTACCATTTACTGTTGCATTAAAAAAATCTATTTTTTGTTTGTTATTCATAAAAGCTATGGAAGCAGGAGAAATCACGGTCCTTATCAAGCCTAATGATCATGACACCCAATTACGTTTAAGATGGAATTTCTTGAATCTCTTTGCTGGACTAATAGAAAAATCCTTCAGTATTCCTCTTTTAGCCGTACTTAACTAAAAAAGGAACCTGAAGGATTGCATAGACCAATCAATTCTTTTTTCCTCCGCAGCCGATTCATCGTAAAATTCCCTGCCCAGTACATGGTAGATTTTCTCTCCTGCACTTTGCCTTCCATACGCAGAGTACCAATAAAAAATGAAGCGAACAAAAAGTAGTCCCGAAATACACCATTTATGTAGTATATTTTGGGGCTACTTGACGTTTACTTAATTTTAGCGTTCATAGTTTACTTAAAAACTGAGTAGTCAGTCATATATTCCGGACTATCAGTTCTTTTCATTCCCACTTTTTTTGAAAGTTTGTCTAGTCTTTAATCTTTTGTAGCTTAGAATCATACTAATTTGCCCCTGGTTGACCAATGGCTCTCAGACTAAATTTGTATCCCACTATTATATAAGTTACCCATCTTGTTTAAATTCTCACGTTCTAAAAAAGATGGAAAATAGCTATAGAATGGATAAAAGTTTTAGAGGTAATTTATCTTGTGTTTGTTAGCACCAATTTAACTATATAACTGAAAAAAGTTCACGTTTTTCTTCTAAAAATAATTGAATGATGTCTTTAGTAACAAGCAAGAATTATAACCAATTTCACTTCCCTATTAACTATAACTTTAAATTATTTCATGTACAATTCCTAAACTCAAACCTTCGTCATTTGCAAACATGTACCATTCTTCATCTTCCTTTTCAGCATACAATTCTTCTGAAATGTTGGTATTTTCCACAACAAACTTCTTAATACGATTATCTAAACGATCATAGAAATTCATTGTATTTTTAGCCTTCTTAGAAGTTGATTGAACAGACATACTTCCATCATGAATAAGAATTATTGTATTGGGATATGCTTTTCTATAATGTCCGCTAATCAACAGTAACGCACCCATAGAAACACAAGATCCTACACCAATGGTTTCAACTTTCGTTTTACTTGATTTAATTGCATCAATGGCAGAAAAACCAGCCACTACATCTCCACCATTAGATGTTACATAAATTTGTATTGCCTTTCTTTTATCTATTGGAATATTTAACTCTTCATCTTCTCGATTCCATTCTTGAATCCAATAAACAATTTTATTGACAATGGTTGCATCCACATCATAATTATAATAAATCTTCCGTTCTTTCAGTCCAAGGTAAAACTGATACTCCTCAAGAGAATCAGGTAAATTTCCGATTAACTCCAAATATTCTTTATTGAATTCAACTTTTTTCATTATAAATCCTCCTTAATAATATGCTGAGTTATAGGAAGAAAAAGGGTAATTACACAATCATATCTATTTATTAATCTATTCAGCAAGTACCATCTTCGCAACAGCATTCATCATCATTTTAAAGCCATTATTTTTTAGAACATAGATAAGTGAAATAAGGAAACATAACAAAAAGAAATATGAGAGCAACCCCTTATTTTTTGGTAAGAAAATATTACATAAGTGAAATCTTTTTAAAAATCGTTAATTTTTTTTTTATGCAACTTAACCAATGACAAAAAGAAATAAATGAAATCAAATAGATACATTGACATTAAAAGTAATATTTTTTACAAGCAGTACGCCATCTAGAGGCTGTTTTTTAATCCTGTCAGTACCAATGATTTCAATATCAAATCCATACTCTTCAAAAATAAGACGTAGTAGCTTTCCTTATTCAGCGATAAATATTCTTTTAAACTCATTAGTATATGTAATTGACTTTGAACTAACAGATTTCACATAAGGATTTATCGATAAGTTATTTATTATTTCTTTTCAGTAAAGTGTTTTATCCTCTTTTGAAAATTCACCAATTTTATTTTTACTCATTACAAAAAAGAACCCCATATGAAGGGAAACTAAAGCCGATCGGTTTGATGATTGCTTCTGGACATAACGGGTTCTAACAGCATACTATGGAGCCCTCTGTACTGTAAGATAAATTAACCGTCACGTGCAGTCTTTGTCCAATGTATAAACATACAGAAAAAAGGCCCGAACCCTTGTTATATCAAGGATTTGAGCCTTTGGCAGTTGATGACCTGTGTGGGATTCAAACCCACGACACCTTCCCTGTCAAGGTTAATTTAATATTGCCGTATTTCTCCTAGTACTATAAACCTTGTACTATAAGGCTTCTGTAGCACAACGTACTATTCTATAATATTATGGACGATATATTCCCCTTCCGACCAATGTCCTGTTTTGTTCTGCTAAAAAGCAGTGTCACCAGAAGGACCACAGAATAGGACAAGGTAGGTATTGGACAAATAAGAGAATGTAGAACCTTTTACAAAGGGAAAAACACAATAGCCCAATTTTGAAATTCCAAACCATTAAACCCTGACTCGATTTTCTTAAGCGATTATTTGCGTACAATAGTAGAAAATCAAAGGTTCTGGTGCATTTCAACAGAATATCGCTCCATCAAAAAAAAGGACCTAATCGATTAGGTCCTTTTTGACTTTAGTCTATTCGTTCTATTCGGTGAGCTACAAACTTGAAGCTGTGATAATGTTTATCCCTATTAACTTGCTATCGTTTCTGAATCTTGTCCTCTTTTAAGATTTGGTAACTTAGAGTCTATAGATAGGAATCGACTTCCATTTAATACTAGGTGAAGTGCAATTATCATAAGAATGAGGTCTAATTCGAAACCTGTACCTTCTCCATTCCCCATAAAACCTGATGGAAATTTCACATAAACAATTGCACCAGCCATAATGATTATAAGGAGGGCAGAAATTATTCTTGTTCCAAGACCTAAAATTAAAGCAATTCCTCCAACCAATTCAATTGTACCAACTACATAGGCCATAAACCCGGGAATGCCTATACTTTGAAACCATCCTGAAGTGTTTTCCAATCCACCTTGGAATTTTGACAGACCATGCAACAAAAATGTAACTCCCAATATTACTCTTAATAAAAAGGTACCGATTTCCTGTTTATTCATGACACATCTCCTTTTATTTTATTTCACACTACAAAGTGTAGTGTAATGGTGTAAAAAAATCAAGTGAAAGTCATCAGACAATCACTATAGTCATTCCCAATAGTATAATCAAAACATATATAGAAACAAAAATCGTGGTAGTATCAGCCCTCAAAGGAATTGTTTTATGGGGATCGACTAATTGCTGAAGTCTATAATTAACCGATTCATTCGAGAAGTGGACAAGGACAGGAGTGGATTTATCAGAGCAACAATGTTTAATTAACTTCAACAAAGCAGCACTTATGCCTAATTCAGTCCCCATTTTATTAATCGCATATTCATCGGCTAATAATTCACTTATTATTTTGTAATTTTTATAACACCATTTTGTCAGTGGGATAAACCATAACGCATGTGAAATCAACTGTAAAATGAAGATTACCAGCGGATCGTATTTTTTTTGGTGAAAGGCCTCATGCTCTACTACCGCTTCTAGCTCATCAAAGTCCAATAATCGAATTAAACCAGTACTGATAACAATGAATGGTCGCCTGAAACCAAGTGTAAACGCAAGAGGTTGATCAGCATTCACAACTAAGACATCTTTGTTGACCCGTTTGAATGTTTCATTTATAGACCTTGTCTTTTCAACATTTTTGTAGATAAAAAGCTTTTGTTTAAACCTTCTGGATAAGAGATATTGCTCTGCAATTTTGAATAGGGTGCTCAATATACTATAGGCTATTACAATATTGAGCAGTGTGATGACCACAAAGTAGTATACTGAACCTTCCTTGAATAGACTAAAGCAAAATTTAAAAAAGTTGGCTTTAATATTTACTCCAAAAAAGATGTGTGCCAAAAAAGCTCCCATTTGGCTCCATACTAAACAGGCAATTAGTAGACTCAGGCTTATCACAAAATAAGACTTTTTCCTCCACATTATAATTTATCCTTTTTTAATGATTGAATTTTTTGTTCCAATTTTTCAATTAAACCTTGGTCAGCATCTTTCATGGCATCTAGCATATGGCTAATTACAGCCCCTCCAAATTCATCCAGCAAATTCTCAGTAAGTTTCTTTGACTGCTCTTCTAAAAACTCCGCTTTAGACTGAACGGGGCGAAATAATGAAAGCCTTCCTTCAGACCGCTTTTCAAGAATGCCTTTTTCAACCAGTCGATTCATGACCGTCATTACCGTATTAAAGTTGATAGGTTTATCAAGCTCCAAGAACTGTTGAACCGCTTTAATACTCTGTTCATTTTCATTCCATAAATATTCCATGATATTAGCTTCCAAAGGGCCAAAGAAACGATTCAGTCCAACTTCATCATATTTAAAATTTTTAATATTCATTTTTCACCCTCCCACTACGAATTGTAGTGGAAATCCTTGTTAGAATCAAGTTTCAATCGGAAGATTAGATCAAGTATATCCAAAATTCCTACTGGGCCGGTACAACGGAAATTGTACCCCTTCGTAAGACTTTACCTGCCAACCTTTAACATTAGCTTCAATTGCTTTTCCAGCATCAATAGTTTCATTAAAACAGATCCCCTTTCTTCTTAAACGGGCATGAATTCTCAAAAAAAAATTTGTTTTTATATTAAAAAAACGAGCCTTTTGGAGGCTCGTTTCACTAATTAATAATTACCTCTTTGTTGCAAGTTTCTCTATTTCATCTGAATTATAAAAATGATATCCTCGTGCCGTCGTTTGGGCCGCAGCATACATTGCGGCAGCTACTTTGTTTGCTTCTATGGCACGATATGGACGTAATGGGCCCACAAAGAGAAATTTAGCAAAGGAACTTAGCATACCAGAAATCTTTTCACCTGCCCTAAATTCCTTTCGTTCACCAATAAGTAAGGATGGACGAAATATATGGACAGAATTCAATTCTAGGTGTTGTAGTGTTCCTTCCACATCGCCCTTAACACGACTGTAGAAAAACTTTGATTTGGAATCGGCTCCCATGGCTGTTATGACGAGTAATTTTTCAACATCGGACGCTTTCGCCATTTTAGCTGCCTCTATTACATAATTATAATCGACTTTACGAAAAGCTTCCTTCGATTTAGCATTCTTGATCGTTGTACCTAAACAAATGAAAACATCGGTGACGTTGAACAAATCGGCATACTTGGATAAATTTTCAAAATCCACAACGTGTCCTGTGCACTTGGGTTCCGTGAATTTCATTTCCCTTCTTGTCAGTAAGTAGATTTCCTTATAAATTTTGCTCTTGCTTATCTCTTTAACCAACTGGGTACCAACCACACCTGTAGCCCCTAAAATCAATGCCGTCTTAGTAGTCATGATTTCCTTCTTTCCTTCATTAGTTACTGAATATCATCCAGACCCATTTTTTAACCTAAATAAACTAAGTTAAATGATTAACTTGATTGAAATCATCTATTATCCAGGAATCGACATCAAATCTAATCGTACTCAAACATGCATTGAACAAGCGCATTTCGTTGGAAACGATAGACTCGTTTGACATCAACCGTAAAATGAAATGAATGACAGCGCCATGTGCAACAAGTATAACTTTCTTCTCGGGATACTCCTTTTGAATTTCCTGGAGCCCATTCATCAGCCTGTATTGTAAAGAATCCTGATTTTCCTGACCCGGATATACTTTATCCTTGAATGCAGCTTCCCTTTCAGCCGCTGTCATTCCTTCAGCGACACCAAAATTCTTTTCAATGAATTCCATTTTTTCAATAACCGGGATTTCAATATTACGGGAAATGATATCAGCCGTTTCCCTTGCCCTTTTTAGAGGGCTTGAAATAATTACATCCCAATCCTCTTTTGACAAAAATTCACCACATTGCCGTGCCTGTAACTTTCCTAGTTCATTTAAAGGGATATCAGTCTGCCCCTGAAGTTTTCCTATTGCATTCCAATCTGTTTGACCATGCCGCACTAAACATATAGTAGTAATTGTCCTCAAACCCCTCTATGTAGATTGTTATTTTATCACTTCTTCTATGATGGAGTGTCCTTCACTCTGCTCGAGATCTGACCATTTCCACTTTTCATGCAAGCGTATCCTTCCATCAGGCAGCATTTCAGGGGTGGAAAGACAGCTACCTCCTCTAATTTCACCTTTTTCATTGACATGATTATACCTGAATTCCAGAGATCCATCCATATTGACAAGCCCAATTAAAGTACCCTTAACAATCTCTCCGCCCTGATAACTTGCTGAAAGAATTGAACCTTCTTGTGAATAGTGGAAGGATGTACTTCCTGATACTTCTCCATTTTCAGAATTGACTTTAGCTCTGAATATCCGTCCATCATAATTAATCATGATCATTCCCCCATATTGAATTAATAAGGATAATGATACCAAATTAATTAAAAAAAGAATATTTAAAATCTTATAAAAACATAATTCGTCCTCAATGTAAATGCCACAAAAAATACATAATATTTCCCATTGAATTCTTCTATTATTTTGTGGTTAGATTATGGAAGATGTTACATATGGTATGAACAATCCCAGAGGTGAAACATCTAAATTAACTTGAAGATATTGGTGAGGTGCTCATTTGAAAGAAATACTTCTGATTCTACTATTACAACTTATTTATGTTCCGATTTACACGCTGCGAACCATTTTCTTAGTAAAAAATATTACCATACTTGCCTCGATTCTGGGTATCGCAGAAATGTTAGTATACGTTTTTGGTTTATCCCTTGTATTTGGCGGTGACCAAAGCATACTCGCCATGGTTGTATATGCAGTCGGTTTTGGAATCGGAATAATTTTTGGTACGAAAATTGAGCAAAAACTCGCCATCGGTTTTATAAATGTAACCGTTAATACCCAAACCAAAAATGAATCCTTAGTTGATACATTGAGGAATAATGGATTTGGTGTCACTCTTTATACGGGCGAAGGCAGGGATAGCAACCGTTATCGAATGGAAATATTGACAAAACGCAACCGGGAACAAGAATTGATAGCAACCGTTGAAAAGTTTGAGCCTAAGGCTTTCATCATTTCATATGAACCACGTTATTTTAAAGGTGGATTTTTACTGGACCGGTTGAAAAATAAAGCAAGCTGAATATATGCAAAAGCCCATCTATAAAGATGGACTCAGACTGTAGACAATCTCGAAGAAAAGCGAGTATTATCTACAGTTTTTTCTTTATAATCGTTACTGTTGTTTTTAGAATTCCACTCCCTTTCCGCCGGCTGTCTCCCAAGCATCTTTGGTGTCTCGGCTAGCCACATATTCGGCAGGAGTCTCGCGAATTTCTTTAATCCAGTGAGGTTTTCATCCTATATTAAAACAGTAAAAAAATATAACCAAATCTTGTTTTAAAATCATGGTTATAATTCCCTCGAGTTGACCACTATGCTTTCGAAACGTAAATATTCAACGAGACCAAATTGAAATTATCGCGTTAGTCGAACTTGTGTCCCTGAACCACCTGGAGAAATGTATTCAGAAGTAGGGCACCCAAGTACTGATCCCTCGCTTTTAATAAAACTCTCATTTAACCTTTTGTCGACAAACAAAGCCCATCTATTAAAGATGGGCTTTTGCATTATTTGGTTTTTGATTTTTTAATCTTAACTGCCCTAGTAACCGGTTGTTTTTTAATCCACTTTACATATTTTTTTAATGCTTCATCATCTTTCAGCAAAACCACGTTATATAGCCGGATCGCCAGCTCTCGGTTTGAATACAATGCATGAATCTGTTTATGACATGATTTACAGAGATAGGCAATTGGTAAAAGGCTGCCTCCTAACTCTCTAGGAGTTAAATGATGGATGGTCAGTTGAATCTCACCCCTGTCACAAAGCTCACAAGTACCTTTCATCTCTTCACGCGACCGTTAAGGCTTTACGGATTTTCCTTCTTCAACAATATGAAACATCAAATGGGCAAGATGATGGATTGGCCCATACTCTTCTTTGTCATCATCTTCTTCTTCCACTTCCACTTCATCCATGCCTTGTAAATAAAGTGCCATGAACTCATAAAAATCATTTTTAGTAAAGGAGTAACAATCACTTGGATCCTGGTTATCTTCTTCATATTGTAAAACAAGATGAGATAAATCACCCTCATCATCTTCTGCATCAAAAAAAACGAAATAACCGATATTTGTATCCAGTTCAAATAATCTGCGAAAACCGCGTGATGTTGTTTTTTCAAACTCAGCCGCCGTCAATTTTTGCACTTGCATGCTGTCTACATTATCTTCTTGATGAAAGCCCACGATAAATGTGTTCATAGTCTACCTCCTGTTGAATATGGATAACCATTAGTATCCCCATTTACCCGGATTTATTCGATTTAGAGGGTAGTTTCCAAGACAACCGGGCAATGATCACTTCCCATTACATCGCAGTGAATGTTAGCCTCAATTAAAGAATCCGCCAGCCGTTTTGAAACAATAAAATAATCAATTCTCCAACCGATATTCCGCTCTCTTACTTTTGCCATATATGACCACCAAGTGTAGGCACCTTCCTGTTTAGGATAAAAATGGCGAAATGTATCGATAAACCCTGCACCGAGTAATTCAGTCATCTTTCCACGTTCTTCATTAGTGAATCCTGAATTCCCAATATTAGGTTTCGGGTTTTTTAAGTCGATTTCCTGATGTGCAACATTGAGGTCCCCACAGAAAATAACCGGCTTCACCAAATCAAGTTCTTTAAGATAATCAATCATCCCATCTTCCCACTCGAGACGGTAATCAAGCCTTGATAAATCCCTTTTGGCATTGGGTGTATATACATTCACCATATAGAAATTCTCGAATTCCAATGTTATGATTCTGCCTTCGGGCTCCTCGTCCATCTCCCCAACACCATATTTCACTGAAAGCGGTTTTTCCTTCGTGAATATGGCTGTACCTGAGTATCCTTTTTTCAATGCATAATTCCAATATTGATGGTACCCTTCCAATTCAAGTGAAATTTGCCCTTCTTGAAGCTTAGTTTCTTGAAGGCAAAAAATATCTGCATCCACATCTTTAAAGTAATCTAAAAATCATTTTTTAACACAAGCTCTAATTCCATTCACATTCCAGGAAACCAATTTCATATTCGCTTAAATTCTCCTTATGGCCAATTAATTTCATTACATTTCCACTATACTATTTATCTGCTTTTTTTCCCATTAGAGTATATTCGAAAACAATCTGGCAAATGATTCTTTTGAACGTTCCAGTAAGCCACGATTGTTATAACTAATTAGATCTAGTTTGTCACTATCGATCATATCCTCTTTATAATGAGTGACAAGATCATCAATGGAACAGCTGCCCATAAGAAAGACATTCACTTCGAAATTCAGATGAAAACTCCTCATATCCATGTTTGCCGTCCCTATGGAAGCCATATCACCATCTACGATTATAATTTTCTGATGTAAAAAACCCTTTTTATACGTGTATACCTCTACACCGAATTGTAGCAGCTCCCCGAAGTAGGAGCGGCTGCCATATTGAGTTAAAAACCCATCATTTACTGCGGGTACCATAACCCTAACTTGTATCCCCTTAATGGCGGCATGTTTAATTGCTGCTTTAATCGCTTGATTAGGTACGAAGTATGGACTCGCTATCCAAATTGATTCAGTGGCGCTAGTGATAAGCGAATAGTAAAAATCACTCATGATTCCCTGTTGTGTATCCGGTCCGCTCGCAACTACCTGGACAGCTCCATCCCCTTGTTTAACATTATTTTTGAATACCGGACGTTTCTGCAATACATCTTCCCCACTTACATATTCCCAATCCAAAAGGAAAACAGTATGAAGCATATATACTGCTTCACCTTTTAGGACCATGTGTGTATCTCTCCAAAATCCAATGTTCTTATTTCGTCCTAAATATTCCTCCCCTACGTTTAAACCGCCTACAAAGCCAATTTCCCCATCAATGATGATGATTTTTCGATGATTCCTAAAATTAAACTTTTGATTGAAAAAACCATGTTTCAGAGGCGAAAATGGATATGCTTTTATCCCTGCATTTTTCATCCGCTTTACTTCATTATTTGAAAGGCTTAAACTACCGGCGGCATCAAAAATGAATAAAACTTCCACACCATCTTTTGCTTTTTCAATTAGGATATCTATTATTTCGGTCCCCAGCCTGTCTGAACGAAAAATATAATATTCAATATGGATGAATTTTTCAGCCTTTTTTAACTGTTTGATGATTTCTGTAAACGTTTCGTTCCCATTTTTCAATACTTCCGTTTGTGAAGATGTACTTATAGTGGTCTCAGAAGCATTTTTGGCAAAAGCTGCGAATGCTTGCTGATGATTATTCAAGAACGTTAAATCTGGCGATGATACATGAGTGACAAGACTCTTCCATTCTTCCCGGTCTTTTTTTCTTTTACTTCTAAATAAATACCCCTTTAAATAGAGCTGTCCTGAAAATAGATAAAACACATAACCAAATACAGGGAAAAACAAAAGCACGTACATCCATAAAAGGGTCTCGTGAGCAAATCTATTTTCCAGCATTAGTGAAAACATGGTAACAAACATGACAAAAATATATAATCCAATAAAAAATAGCTTCACGTTGAAGCTGACATGAGTGAACAGGATCATATAAACTGCAGCCATTAAAATAAATAAAAATACAATTTCCATTCTTCTTCTTCTCATCTTTTCATTCTCCTACACAGCAATATTTTATATATATCTAGACATATACCCATATTTGATGGTAAAAGAAACAAAACACTTACGAAGACTCTTTTCGCAAGTGTTTTGTGTAATTCCTATCCAATTATCACTTCTTGACAGGAGACAGGAATCAGAGATTCATATAGCTCCATATACTTTAAGGAAGATGATGTCCAACTGAAGTCTAACTTCATTGCGTTTTCGACCAGATTCCTCCATCTTTTCGGCTGGAATTTGTACAGCCCAACAGATTGTTCAATTGTATGAAGCATATCGTGAGCATTATAATTCGTAAAACTGAAGCCATTCCCCTCACCAGTAAATTGATTATACGGAATGACCGTATCACGAAGTCCGCCTGTCTCCCTCACTAACGGCAGAGTACCATAACGAAGGGCTAATAGTTGGCCAATACCACATGGTTCGAATTGGGAAGGCATCAGAAATAAATCAGAACCTGCATAAATGCGCCTAGCTAAACCCTCATCAAAAGATGTATTTACTGAAACCTGATTTGGATACTGGTCAGCTAAATGGCGAAATGAAGATTCATAATGCTCATCACCCGTACCTAAAAGGATGAATTGAATCCCTTGATTCATCATTTCATGAAATACATGGAGAATAAGATCGATTCCTTTTTGATCAACAAGTCTGGTCACCATTGATATAACAGGGATTCCATCATTAATCGGAAGATTCAGCGATTCCTGTAACTGACGTTTATTCTCCATCTTACCCTCATAGGAATCGAATGGAACAGGAAGATGTTCATCTTCCGCAGGATTATATTCCTCATAATCGACACCATTGACAATCCCTTTAAGGTCACCATTCCTTTTCCTTAAAAACCCATCCAGATTTTCCCCAAAATAGGGACTTTGAATTTCTTCCGCATAACTTGGGCTGACAGTTGTGACTATGTTAGAGAAAGCTAATCCAGCTTTCAAATAACTGACATTCCCATGGAATTCAAGACCATCGATATTAAAATATAACTCACTCAAATCCAGTAATTCTGCTAAAACAGCTTTAGGATAAACTCCTTGATAGCGTAAATTATGTATGGTAAATATCGTTTTAATATCCTGATAGAAAGGATGGTTATGATAATGAGCTTTCAGCAAAACACTGACAAGGCCAGTTTGCCAATCGTGACAGTGTATGACATCCGGCTTTTCTTCTAAATAGGGTAAAGCCTCTAATACTGCACGGGAAAAGAAGGCGAATCTTTCGCCATCATCAAAAAAACCATAACTCCCATGCCTTTTGAAATAATATTCATTATCCAGGAAATAATATGTAATTCCATCAGCAACAAGTTTTTCGATACCACAAAATTGCTGGCGCCAACCGACAGGAACTTCGATACTCGTCATATGTTTCAGTTCCTGTTTGAAGCGGTTTGGCAGATCCCCGTATTTAGGAAGGATGACACTTACATGGACACCCTGTTTTTTTAGCGCTTTCGGGAGCGCGCCTATAACGTCTCCGAGCCCTCCCGTTTTTATAAAGGGGGCGCATTCTGAAGCAGCAAATACAACGTTCATTGCCGCACCTCCTCTATTAAATTACTTCAGCTTTTTTTATTACAGTCGGCTGTTTTAAACCAATTACGGATTTTTCACTAGTAATTTTCACTTCTTTATCGGTAATGATATTTTCTACGATAGCGCCTTCTTCGATCACGCCTTTTTGCATGATGATGCTATTTTTTATAATCGCGCCCTTTTTAACCTTTACCCCACGGAAGAGAATACTGTTTTCGACAGTCCCTTCAATAACACAACCGTTGGCTATCAATGAATTGGTAACCTTTGAAGAACGTGAATATTTGGTCGGTGCCTCATGCTTGATTTTTGTATAAACATCCCAAGTATCTCCGAAGAAAGAACGGATGACCGAAGGGTTCAGGAAATTCATATTACTGGAATGGAAACTTTCAATGGAATGGATGAACGGCATATCTCCAGTAAAATTGTAGCCTTTGACGGTAAAACGATGAAGATTGGCTTTCACAGCATCTTTCAAAAAGTCATATTCTCCACTGGCAACACAGCTTTTGATCAAGTTCACCAATAGGGTTTTACTTATGATGAAGGTTTCTAGACAAACATGGTCACCAGGTCTAGGGATTGTGTAGAAGCTAATGTCAGTGATGTCTTCATCCGAATCTACTGAGCAGGTGTGATAGATTGGTTTTTCAATCAATTCCCCTTCATAATCCTTATATACGACCGTGATATCCGCTTTATGTTTTTTATGATAATCAAGCACTTCATTAAAATCCAATTTGCATACATGGCTTCCAGGAGAAATGATGACAGTATCTGCCTCTGCACGTTCGAAAAAGCTGAGGTGATCGTAGAATTGCTTCATATCGCCTGTTACCGTTTCATCTGGATGGATAGGGGGCAAGATGTATAATCCCCCTGAACGCCGATCCAAGTTCCATTCTTTACCTGATCCAAGATGATCCATAACCGAGAGATATTTTTCCTTTGGAAAAACGGCCACTTTCGATACATCCGCATTTATGAAGTTAGACATCGTAAAGTCAATCAAACGGTAGCGTCCACCAAATGGCACCGATGCTACATTACGGTGAGCAGTCAGATCTTTTAAATGTTGTTTTTCATTGATTAAGTTAATAATACCCAACACGTTTTCCATAGCATCTTCCCCTTTTTCCTAGTTCAGAGTGATCTTTTTTTTGTTTGGATTGATAATGGTCTGATTTTCGCCAATTAATGTAATATCGGATGTAACCGCTGAATTGCCAACTACGGCACCATCTTCTATTACGCAATTGCTGGCTATGATGCTTCTTTCTATATGAACGTTTTCACCAATAGTGACATTAGGCATGATGACTGAATCTTTTATGGTTGACCCATAGCCCACCTGAACATTATAGGATAAAACAGAATGTTCAATGTTCCCATGTATCAAGCACCCTTCATTGATAAGCGACTGACTGACCTCGGCATCTGACGATATATATTGCGGAGGGTGATTCGCATTGCGGGCAAAGATTTTCCATTGTTGATCATCCAACTGGAAATTTGGCGTTTCCTCCAATAAATCCATATGGGCCTGCCAAAGGCTTTCCACCGTTCCAACATCTTTCCAATAATCATTAAAACGATAGGCATATAGCTTTTTTCGGTCTTCAAGCATCTTTGGAATGATGTTGCTACCGAAATCATTAGAAGAATTTGCATCTTTTTCATCGTTTATTAAATACCGTCTTAGGGTCTTCCAGTTGAAAAGGTAAACGCCCATGGAAGCAAGATTACTCTTTGGATACTTTGGTTTTTCGTCGAATTGGGTGACTTTTTCATCATCATTGGTATTCATGATTCCAAAACGGCTTGCTTCCTGCCATGGCACTTGAATGACGGCGATGGTTGCCTCTGCATTTTTTTTGACATGATAATCCAGCATCTTACTGTAATCCATCTTATAGATATGGTCACCTGAGAGAATCAGTACATGTTCCGGATCATAGTTATCAATGTATTGGATATTTTGATAAACAGCGTTTGCCGTCCCTTTATACCACTCACCGCCTTCTTTCCCTTGATAAGGGGGAAGAACGGATACTCCGCCAACATCCAGATCGAGATCCCAAGCTTTGCCATTACCAACATAATCATTTAGAATCAATGGCTGGTATTGGGTCAGTACCCCAACCGTATCAATACCAGAATGAGTGCAGTTACTTAATGGAAAATCGATGATTCTATATTTACCGCCAAAGGGAACAGCTGGTTTTGCCAAACCGATTGTCAATTCACCTAACCTTGAACCCTGGCCTCCTGCTAATAACATTGCTATCCATTTTTTCGCTCCCATTATTCGTTCACTCTCCCCCGTCTTTTTTTTGTTTGCTTCATATAAATTGAAATGCCTAATGGAGGTACAGTTATTTCCATGCTGAATGGTTGATTATGGTATGGTTCTTTTTTGACATTAATGGGTTCTTCATTGATCTGGCCAGATCCTCCAAAAGCTGTCGAATCACTGTTGAAGACCTCTATATATTTCCCATGGGATGGTACACCTATTTGATAATGAGCATGGGTCTGCGCAGAAAAATTACATACAACAATGCAATAATCGCCTTTACGTTTCCCTTTTCTCATAAAGGTAATGATACTCTGGGTACTATTGTTTGGATCTATCCATTCAAATCCCTCCTGGACATGATCTAGTCTCCATAGAGAGGAAGTTTCCCTGTAAAATTCCTGAAGGGTACGGAAGTAATATGCCAGCTTTTCGTGAGATTCATATTCCAAAAGCAGCCAATCCAATTGTTCTTCATCTTTCCATTCTATGAATTGGCCAAATTCACTGCCCATAAATAGAAGCTTCTTACCAGGATGCGCCATGAAATATCCAAGGAGTAAACGCAAATTTGCGAATTTCTGCCAATAGTCACCTGGCATCTTGTTCAATAAAGACTTCTTGCCATGAACTACTTCATCATGTGAAAAGGGCAAGACGAAATTTTCTGAAAAAGCATAGAAAAATGAAAATGTTAAGAGGCTATGGTGATTTGGCCTTTCTCCCGTTTCAAGTTTCATATAACGAAGGATATCATTCGTCCATCCCATATTCCATTTGTAGTTAAAACCCAGGCCGCCTATATCGGTAGGAGAAGTTATAAGTGGCCGGTCTGTTGCTTCTTCAGCCATCATTAATGCATTGGGATATTTCTTGAAAACCACTTCATTAAGTTTTTGCAAAAATTGTATGGCTTCTAGATTCTCCTCGCCGCCAAACTGGTTTTTTAGCTTGACCGGCAAGGGATTATCATGATTTAAATAAACCATTGACGATACCGCATCGACACGGACTCCATCAATATGGTAAACATCCATCCAAAACATTACATTTGATATGAGGAAACTGATTACTTCCGGTTTGGTAAAATCAAAATTGTACGTACCCCATAACGGTCGCTCTGCCCTAGCATGATCAATTGGTTCATAGAGAGGCGTACCGTCAAAACGGGAAAGCCCATGAGCGTCTTTACAAAAATGGGCGGGAACCCAGTCAAGGATTACCCCAATGCCCTTTTGGTGACAAAGGTTAATTAAATACTTAAAATCTTCCGATGATCCGTAACGACTAGTTACTGAATAATATCCCGTGACCTGGTATCCCCATGATTTATCATATGGGTGTTCCATTATGGCCATGATTTCAATATGTGTAAAACTATTATCAATCACATAATCAACTAATCTATCAGCCAATTCACGGTAAGAATAAAATTTGCCATTTTCTGTCTGTTTCCATGTTCCGGGGTGCACTTCATAAATGGACATGGGTTTATGATAAATATTTTCCTTTTTCCTATCGGCTATCCACTTCGAATCTTGCCATTCAAAATTATCAAGCCTTTTAATGACCGAGGCTGTTTTTGGTCTGACTTCCGAATAGAAGGCATATGGATCGGCTTTTAGGATACGTTTATTTCCAGGTGTATGTATTTCGTATTTATATATTTCCCCTTCTTGTAGTCCTGGTACGAACAACACCCAGATACCTGAACGCTCGATCCGCTTCATCACATGATCATTACCGTCCCAATTATTAAAATTACCGACTACTGAAACTTGCTTGGCATGGGGGGCCCAAACGGCGAAACGTACTCCTTCATTACCTAATGATGTTACAATGTGTGCCCCAAGCATTTTATAACTTTCATAAAGGGTGCCTTCATGAAACAAATATAAATCGAAATCGCTTGGATAATTCTCTTGTAGCTGGTCCATAATTGTACTCAATAAAACCCCTCCATCAGTATTAACTCGATAGTATTTTACCTATCCTTCCCCAGTTATTATATATATTCGGTGAAAATGACATTAATCCTTCAAATGGAGGTGAAGTTATTGTAATAAATGCCCGTTTTTTTGCAAATTAAAACATTATTTTGAAAAAAATAACCATTTAATGTAAAAATATTATTATACCACTAAAAACCCCCTCCATTTTATGGAAAGAGCTTTATGGTTTCTTGTATGAATGCTTCATGTTGCTTGTTCAGTTCGAACCATGTCAGTTTTCGTTAAGAATAAATAGGATAAAGAGACGGACCATGCCAGTGGAGTATTCCTATTTGGAATATCACTGCCTCCTATATATAGCTCAGGTACTTCCCAATTTTCCGGAATGATCATTTTCGTTTTATTTATATATTCCATTACTTTGTTCATCATGCCAAGTTCAAGATAGCATAGGCCCAACCACGGAAGCCCGAAACACCATTCCGCTTCTTGACCGTCATTATAATAAAGGTCCCTTTCATATCGTATACAGCCTTTTGTTCGTTCAAGGCGCTCTGTGACATTTTTCAATATTTTAAGGGCTATTTCACGATCTACCAGTCGATAAGGATAAATTAAGGATAAAAGGGCTAAATCCGTCTCTTTTGTATAACTTTCCCTTGGAAGCAGGAAACGGAGGGTTTCTTCTCCCTTTTTAATCAGTTCCTCCTTAACGTTGACCAGCATCTTGACTGAATTCAAACCAGCAATACATGCACCGATGCTTGAAGCGTGAATTTCGATATTTTCTTCCCACATCCCGTTATCTTCCGACTGCCAATATTGCAGGCATTCCAAGTAATTGACCAACTTTTGAACGATTTGTAAATCACGTTGATTTCTTATAACCTTTTTCCCATGCCTGAATCCTTCACCGACACCCCATAAGAAGGAACCGATTGCATCATTTTGGGCATGCCCCCACTCATCGGGAAGTTCCTTAAGCTCAGTGGAATACCTTGCATGGATATGTTCAAAAAGAAACTGTGGTTTCTGTTCTGTATGAATATCTATCTTCCACTCATAGGATTGAAGTAAGTCGAATAAAGCATGATATGCTTTCTCGTAACGATTGGATGGATCATTTATAAAAGGCAATACTGTATAAACGACATCCCTTATCCAGACATAATTATAATCATCGGAAACGCTTGCAGTATATGCGCCATTTGGAAGCCGCATGCGATCAAGAACCTCTAGGGCACCATTTACATTCATCAATGAACACCTCCATAGTTATTTGCTTATTCCCATTGTTGACAGACTCCCATTTTCTAAACCTTGGTTCATACATTTTCTATTAGAAGCGCTTTCATTCCAGTTAACCAAAACGACATTTCAGAAGTTCATTCACCCTAGTTTATGTAATCACTGCCGGTTTTGATAATCAAGCTTTCAATGTTCATTAAAAAGCGTTATTTGCCTAACGGAAATGAACGAATTCAATAAGTTGCTGGTTATTCTTGTGAAATAAAAAACCAGTAATGGCAATCCATTACTGGTTATATCGGCCTATCACATAAAAGTTTAGTATTCATTAAAAGAAAAATCGTAATATCATCAAGGAAAGCACTCCAATCATTACCGTTCCCAATAGACTCCTCGTAAAAATGGCAACCAGGAAAGCTGGGAAAGCTGCGGCCAAATTCAATGCATTATCCCTAATTGAAAAGACCTGTTCCGATAATAGAAGTTCTTGAGCCAATAACGCCGCCATTACGGCCACTGGCACATGCTTTAACCAGTCGATGCCCCACTCAGGAATCTGCATTTTACTAAGCAGCATCAAGGGTACGACTCTAGGTATGAAAGTTACAATCGAAGTCCCTAAGATTACTATAAGGATATATCCGCTTATTTCCATCTGCCAATCACCATCCCTATCGTTGAAGCTACAATCGTTGCAACTATTACTCCAGTACTGCCAGGAAATAAGAAACTTACTGCAACAACGATTAATATGCTGCTAAAAGCGACTGCAAGATCTATAAAAAAGTCCTTTTTACTTACTATTTGCAAAACTAAAAGGCCGATGAACATCGCTGGCAGAGCGAAGTCCATCCCATATTTTTCGGGATTTGGAATCCATTGTCCAAAGAAACCGCCGGCCATATTTGCAATGAACCAATTTAAATAGGCTGCAAGATTCAGACCAAGCATCCATTTAAAATCGAGTTGTTTCTTTTTCTGTGCTGTTGTGACGGCCACTCCAAACGTTTCATCAGTTAACAAGGCCCCGGTTATCAGGCTTTGTTTAAAACTTTGATGTCTGAAATATGGAGTCAATGCCGCACTAAGTAATAAATGGCGACTGTTAACAAAAAAAATCGTAAAAATAATGGCCGATACTGGATGACTTGCAGCTATCATCCCTGCCGCTATGAATTGTCCAGACCCAGCATAGAGTAAAAGCGACATTAGTGCCACTTCCATCATACTTAATCCTGACGTTTTTTCGACGACCCCTGCAGCAAAACCGATACTTAGGTACCCTAATAATGTAGGAATACAATCCTTTACTCCTTGCCAAAAGCCTTCCCCATCAATGACTTCGGAAGTGCCATCGCTTTTCCATTCAGCATGATCCTGACTCATATGAATTCCACCCTTGTTTAAATAAGTTCCTTCAATTAGATTCCAGCTTACCGAGCAGAATTGGTAACTCACTATATATTTCAATGATCTCTTCTATCCGCATTCTCACTAAACCGCTGGAAGAAGGGGCAACGAATTCCATGGTCCGATTCGATGAAGGATCTTCCTGAAGACCCCAAGAGACCTTTCGAATTTGACGATATTCCTGATAGACACCCTTGCCTACAAAACAGACAAGTTTAGGTTTATACTTTTCAATTTTCCTTTTTAATTGCTTCCTTCCCCTTATGTACTCGTCTTTTGTGATTTCGTCAGCACCTTTTGTAGGCCTGGAAACGATATTGGTAAAACCATAACCTAAATCCAGTAATGACGAGTCTTCAGTTGGGTGATATTTCCTTGGTGTCAGCCCGGACTCGTATAGGATTTTCCAAAAACGATTGTTTGGATTCGCATAATGATGGCCAGTCTCTCCTGACCGAATGCTTGGATTGAAACCGACGAACAATATATCCAGATTTTCCTTTAAATGATCAGAGATGCCTTCCATGTTAAAACTCCTTTTCAAATCTCTTATATAATTATTGAGCAAAAAACAAAAAATATTTAACTACCTTTTCCGCCATTTTCCCAAACTTATGTCCAAAAACTTAAAAACGCTTTAATTAGAATGAAGGATGATAGTTCCATAATATAGCGATAACCTGACAAATGGAAGATTGAAGACCTATTGCTCCGCTTGAATTTAGTATTCATTTTTTCCATAGAATGATAAATGCTTTAAAACAAGAAAAAACTACACTCATTTCTCTTTCTCGAATGAGTGTAGTTCAGGAATGAAATGACCATTAACCCAGCTTCCTTCATTCATTTCCCGAATAATGGAATGACTGATAAATCTAAAATACCCTAGCTTAGCAAACCAGTCGGGAAAGGACTGGATAAGTGGTATATACCCGAGTTCAAAAGAAACAGCCACCTTATAGATGACTGCTTATACCTTATTGTGCGCGATCCACTCGATCATAATTTTTTGATTAAGCGGGGTATTGATATCCAGATTACTTCAAAACTCTCAATATGAATGAAGATAAGGATGGCCTTCTTTAAGATAGGGGGGTTTTGATCCTTTGTCAGGAGAATAAAACTATATAGTTATTGGAGGCACACGTCTCTCGATTTTAAAAATGGTATACTTAATGGATAAGGTAATTAACAAAGCTATGGATCCAGAAATTAAATGAGTCTATTAAATAGAATCAGGAACCATTAAAATTAAACGCAACCTGTGTTAACTTTAAGGCGAATCGCATCAATCAAATGACTTTTCTCGTAGGTATTTATGTACCTACGAGTTTTCATGTTAGGTATCAGACTATCTTTTTATTAAATCCGCTTCTTTCTAAACGGATTTAGGAAACATTCTGACGTTGTTCGATATGATCATGTTTTCTTGCTGTGGACATCTTATTGATGGTAAGAAGAATTCCTGAAAGCCAAATTACCACGATAGCTGTATAGATATATATATGGGCTTCAATCGGAATCCATGTAGCTAATAGGGTTCGTACATTGATTAAGATAATAAAACCCCCTACTAAAACACCCATTAATTGAGCAGGAAGCATCCTGACGAGCCAAGCTGCAATTGGTGCGGCAACCACTCCACCAATTATCAACGCCACCACCCAAAGCCAATTGACAGCTTCCCATCCAAGCGAGAGGATAAAACCAAGACTTCCGAAGAAAGCAACGGCAAATTCACTCGTATCTACAGTCCCTACGGCTTTCCTAGCAGTCATTCCTTTTTTTGACAATAAAACAGGCGTTGCAATCGGGCCCCAACCGCCTCCACCTGTTGCATCACAAAAGCCTGCAAAAAGGCCTAACGGAATGGATTGTTTTGCGGTTAATGGCTTAACGGTTTCATTTTCTTTTGACGGTTTGAAAATAAATAAAAAGCGGAATAAAACGTAAACACCAAGGCCAAATAAAAATATGGCAATGTATGGTTTAGCTAATTCGGCAGGCAGGTTGCTCAGGAAACATGCCCCTACAAATGCTCCAACCGAACCTGGGATGATCAAGCGATAGACCATATTTTTATCTACGTTCCCAAACTTTATATGTGAAGCTCCGGACACCGCAGTGGTCACTACTTCCGATAAATGAACGGATGCTGATGCTACTGCAGGGGCAATCCCGAATGTCAATAATAAGGAAGTTGAACTCACCCCATACCCCATGCCAAGCGAACCATCGATTAATTGGGCTAAAAACCCGATAAAGGCTAAAACGATTAACTTTTTCATGACCTTCCCCTTTCACTAAAATAGAACCTTGATAACATCAATCCGACGGTACAGTTCGCCTGTATAAATAGATCATTCAGGTTTCCATTAAGACACAAAGAGGCACCTAACCAATGGAATGACATGTTGGTTAGGTGCCTTCAGTTTTTCTGATCAGCCCAATGATATATTTTCTTCAGCTTCTACTGGCAAAAGCCTAGCTAAAAAACGAAATCTTTCTTTCAGGGAATATTTATAAATATCCTCTATTGAATCTTTCAATAACTTAGCTTTTTCCTCTTTTGAGAATGAACCATTTTTAATAATCATCCTTGCTTCGAAAAGGAATTCAAGATATTCTTCATATGATTCATCATATACTTCCCTTAAGTCATTGCGAATTTTTTTTGCGAGCGTTGGACTTGCTCCATTGGTGGAAACACTTATGGATAGCATGCCTCTATTCAATGTGGCTGGTATATGAAAATTACCTAGCTCATGATTACTAATTACGTTTACCAACTGACTTTGGGATGCATTCTCATACACTCGTTCATTAACTTCAGTGGAATTGGTTGCAACAATGATTAAAAACGCATCTTTATAATCAGTTTCTTCCACTTCTTTAAGTAAAACTTTAATCTTACCTTCCTTCTCCAACAGTTGAAAACCCGTGCATATCTCGGGGCTTACGACGGTCACTTCAGCACCAGCTTTCAATAAAGGGCCCGCTTTAAAGTAACCTATTTTACCACCGCCGATGATGACACACTTTCTGTTCTCGATATTAAGCGTAATTGGATACATAAGCTCCCTCCCCACTCACTTCATGAATTCGTTCCGATATTGCTTGTTCAATCTTTGGATGATAACCTAGATACCGGCAAAGTATGAATTTCTGCCTTCCAGTTTTTTGAATCTTTTTTAAACTATTTTCGATGGACTGCATTAAGAGACCGGTAAACAATAGGTAAGGAATGATAAATACTTGGTTTGATGGATATTCCTCTGCATAATCCAATGCTTCTCCAAAGCTTGGTGTGGCAGCTGTCAAATAGCACTCTTGCACACGAATTTTTGGAAACCTGTTCCTTAGCAATTCGGCCAATCGAGCTAAATCCCTTTTAACGTCGGGATCACTACTGCCCCTCCCAACCAATAAAACCAATGAATCCTCTGTAACCCTTACACTTGTTTCCTCCAACCGTTCCACTAAAATGTCAACCATTTTATCACTGACACCAATCGGCCTACCGTATTTCAAGTCTACGGCAGGGTACCGTTTTTTCATTTTGTTCAATATGACTGGAATATCATGTTTTGCATGTACGGCTGTTAGCAATAGAACAGGAATGGCGATTATTCTCGTCGCACCTTTTTGTACACAGCGTTCGTAAGCGTCTTCTATCGTAGGAGTTTCCAACTCTAAGAAGCAATACTCCTGAATGGTATTGGGTTGTGCCGCCATACAAACTTTAATAAAATCAATGGCTTGGGCTGAGGCTTCTTTAACGCGGCTACCATGGCATATGTATAAAATGGCTTCCATTTAAAAGGCCTCATTTGCCAACAAATTTTCGGTTTGTTTTGCTTCAAACCATTTAATTTTCTCTCGCAAATTAACGACATCGCCCACGACTATCATGCAAGGGTTCGAAATCTGTTCGTTATTGGCGGTTTCCACTATATTAGCCAATGTACTGACAGCTGTCCTTTGCGTTTTTAATGTCCCCCAATGAATGAGGGCTACCGGAGTCTCGGGACTTTTTCCATGCTCCATAAGTTTCCCTTGAATATATGGCAAGTTTTTAACACCCATGTAAATAGCTAATGTATCGATGCCTTTTGCAAGTGATTCCCACTTGATATTATCTTCTTCATCCTTTTTCCGATGCCCGGTAACAATCGCAAAAGATGAAGCGTGATCCCTATGTGTAACTGGAATTCCTGCATAAGCTGTAGCGGCAATACCAGCCGTAATTCCTGGTACAATTTCAAAGCTCACGCCACTTTTGGCAAGGGCTTCCGCTTCCTCCCCACCTCTTCCAAAGACGAATGGATCGCCGCCTTTCAAACGGGTAACGACTTTTCCCTTTTTAGCATATTTGACAAGGAATTTATTGATGGTTTCCTGCTGCAACAAATGATAATCCGGAAGTTTACCGCAATTAATCAACTCTACACCGTCTTTTGCATGATTCAATAGTTCTTTATTGACAAGTCGATCATATAAAATGACATCAGCTTCTTGAATGCATTTTAATCCTTTTAATGTAATTAAATCTGGATCTCCGGGACCGGCTCCTACTAGATATACTTTCCCCATTTTTGCAACCTGCCTTCCCTTAGAGAATTGTTTCGAATTTCGCTAAAACGAAACCTGCTCCATTTTTAATTTTCCTTTTTTCGTATAATGAGATGTCATCCACTTCAGGCATTTTCAAATATTGCTTTTCCAGCTCGATATCAACAAGCTCAAATGCTTTTTCATCTGAATCGGCAACAATGATGACATGGATCGGTTCTTCCTTGATAGTGACTTCAAAACGGTATAGATTCATGGATTGCTTACCTTCCCCTATTAAACGGCAACTTCCGCTAAAATATCATCTAGCTTTATTTGTAACTCTGTTATTCCTACCCTTTCCACGAAATCAAGGAAGGTTTCGGATAGAAGCTTTGTTTCTTTGAAAAATAGGATCAGTTCTTTTAGAACATGATAGAGCTGTTCAGCTTCCACTTTTCCTTTAAGTTTTTCATTGAACTTCCCGCCTTCATTCAACGTTCCTCCGACGTATATCTCAAAAGCCTCGACCATCTTTTTATCCTGGTTCTTCATTTTTATGCCTTGCAGCCCTATCTCGGCGATGGCTCTTTGACCGCAATTATTAGGACAACCTACCATATGCATCCTTACAGGTACATCGAGATCTATCTCCTTGTCCAGTGTTTCAGAAATGGTCCTCATTCTGTTTTTTGTTTCAACGAGTGCCAGGTTGCAATACTCGATGCCTGTACAAGAAACGGAATAACCAATGAATTTTTTTGGTTGATATGGAAATCTTTCAAAGATGGATTCCTGCTTTAATTCCTCAAGTTTTTCATCCGGCACATTTGGAATGATCAGGTTTTGTGAATTACAGTTGCGGATTTCACCATTTCCATATTTTTTCGCTAGTTCGGCAAACTCGATCACTTCGTCTGGATTTAGACGACCAACAGGTATATTGACCCCAACATAGTTCAGACCATCTTGCTTTTGTTTATGGATGCCGTAGAAATAACCTGCATTCCATCCCTTCACAGCACTTTCTCCCTTTTCAGGAAGCGGACCAGTGTATTCCAGCAATTTTTCCTTGAATCGTTCAGGACCCCAATCAGCGACAAGGAATTTCAATCGCGAGCGATGACGTTTTTCACGGTACCCAAAGTCACGGAATATCGTCGTGATGGCGGCCGCTACTTCGACTGTTTTTTCAGGTAAAATGAATAAGTCAAGTTCTTCTGCCAGCATCGGAACGGAGGATAGCCCACCGCCTACTTTTACGTGAAAACCAACTTCCGTTACTCCATCAATTACTTTAGTAGCCGGATTGAATGAAACACAGTTGATTTCAGCATTTGAAGCATTATGGATATTAGCACTTATGGACATTTTATATTTCCTAGGAAGGTTCGAATAGTCTTCGTTAAGGCGGAAATACTCAAATACATCATAAAGTACCTCGCGAGTATCAAAAAGTTCGTCAGAATCGACGCCTGCCAATGCATTACCGATGATATTACGTGTGATATCACCACAAGCACCGGCCGTAGTCATTCCAACCTTTTCCAAACGGTTTAAGATATCCGGGACTTGTTCGATGGTCAACCAGTGGAATTGAATGGCTTGACGGGTTGTAATGTCATATACATCCCTCCCGTAATCTTTAGCGATGTTAGCTAGAGTTATCTGTTGATCATAAGTCAGGATACCTCCAGGAATAACGACACGCATCATCCAGTAACCTGCTTCTTTTGGCCGTTGCAGGTATAGACCTGCCCACTTGAACATATCCCAATTCTCTTTAGGGATGGAATCAAAACCATTTGCAGCGTAATGTGGAATATCATCGAATATCTTCAATCCGTCTTTTTCCAATTTCCAGATTTCCGTTTTATTTTTAGCGATTAGTGGATTTTCCGACCAAAATTTCTCGTAAACCATTACTTTTCCTCCTTGATTAGATCGCTTTCTTTGCTGTCAAATAGGCGATTACCTGTTCAACGCACTCTTCAATGCTGTATTGGTCGGATTCTAAAATGATTTCCGGTTGTTCAGGTTCTTCGTATGGAGAGTCGATTCCGGTAAAATCTTTAATGATTCCTTTACGCGCCTTGTCATAAAGACCTTTTGGATCACGCACTTCGCACTCTTCGATCGGACACTTTATGTATACTTCAATAAACTCCCCTTCATCGAGTAAATCACGTACAATCTGCCGATCTGCCCTGAAAGGTGATATGAAGGCGGTCAATACGAACTGCCCACTATCCACGAATAACTTGGAAACCTCACCGATTCGCCTAATATTCTCGGTCCGATCCTCTTCAGAAAAACCTAAATCTTTATTTAAACCGTGGCGGATATTATCACCATCCAAAACATAACTTCGAATATTCCGATTATATAACTCTTTAGCGACCGCATTCGCAATCGTTGATTTTCCTGAACCCGAGAGTCCTGTAAACCATAGAACTGTGCTTTCATGCCCGTTCTGCTTCCGGCGGAGCTCCTTGGTCAATGACGTATCATGCCAAGTGACATTCGTACTTTTACTCATTTAATAATCCCCCTCTTCATGTGATCCTTCAATTTATGTCCAATCAGTTATAAACTTCATTCTTTTTAAGACCTTCGATCAACACCTCGATGACTTCTTTACGGCTAAAGGTAGCTGGAGGAATTTCTCCATTACGCAACATTTCCCTTACTTTCGTTCCAGACAGGATGACATGGTCTTCCTTGCCATGCGGACAAGTTTTAGCGGAAGCCATATTGCCACATTCTTTACAGTAAAAACTATGTTCAAAGAATAATAGCGTGATCCCTAACTCATCTGCGTTAAAATTCCCAAAGATTTTTTGAGCATCATATGTGCCATAATAATCACCCACACCCGCATGATCACGTCCGACGATAAAATGGGTGCAACCGTAATTTTTACGGACCATCGCATGGAAAATCGCTTCTCTTGGTCCTGCATAACGCATGGCAGCAGGGAAAACTGCAAGTGAGACGCGATCCTTGGGATAATATTTTTCAAGCAACACTTTATAGCTTTCCATTCGGACATCTGCCGGAATGTCATCGGATTTAGTGGCACCTACAAGAGGATTTAAAAATAAGCCGTCGACAATCTCCAATGCTGTCTTTTGAATATATTCATGTGCACGGTGAACAGGGTTCCTCGTTTGGAATCCGACAACCGTTTCCCAGCCTTTTTCAGCAAAAGCTTTCCTTGTCTCAACTGGGTCCAGATAATTTGCTTGAAATAGCGGACGCTCTATTCTCTTGACTAACTTTATTTCTCCGCCGACATATACATCCCCGCGGTTATATAAATTTTTCACACCAGGATGCTTCACATCATCCGTTTGATATACTAATGTCGCTTCCAATTGTTTATCGGGAGTGAAAATATCGGAAACGGAGAGAACTCCGTATGTTTCACCTTCATGAGTCAGCTTTACCTCTTCACCTATAGTAAGAGTTTCTGCAACTTCAACGTTCAAAGGCAGCGTAATCGGGATGCTCCATACATGGCCGCTGCTAAGTCTCATATCCTTGACAACTGTCTCATAGTCACTTTTAGTAAAGAAACCTTTGATCGGGCTGTAGGCACCAGTGCCTATCAATTCAAGATCACTTAAAGCTATTTCGTCAATTTCAATTGACTTTGTTATTTTACTAAAATCATATTTTGGTTCCCAAAGATCGATTAGTGTTCCTCCGTGCGGTAAACTGATTGTCATGCTAATTTCCCCCTATGGTTTCTATTGATTTAAGCCTATAATTTCTATTTATTTAAGATAAATGCAATCCGCATTCCGTTTTTTGGGCTCCTTGCCAACGGCCTGAGCGTAAATCATCTGCATTGAAGGCAGGTGCCGTACATGTTTTACAACCAATGCTTGGATATCCATTATCATGTAAGATATTATATGGAAGTCCATTTTTGTGGGCATAACGCCAAACATCTTTCCATGTCCAATGTATGAGTGGACATATTTTTACTGACTTGAACTTATTATCCTTATTGATATACTCTGTCAGAGCCCTTGTTTCAGATTGCTCCCTCCGTAGTCCCGAAAGCCAGGCTGTTGCCGTTGAAAGCACATCTGTAAGTGGAGTGATTTTACGGATGTTACAGCACTTATTGGAATCGCTAAGCCATAATTCATCCCCATGTTCCGCCGCCTGTTCTTCAAGCGTCAATGCTGGTTTCTTCATTTCGATTGAAAGATTTGGATATCGCTTTTTCACTTGATCGATCAATTGGTAAGTTTCCTCAAAATGAACATCTGTATCAAGGAAAACTATTTTTGCCGAGGGATTGACCTTCGCCAATAAATCCGTAAGCACGATGCCTTCTATACCGAAACTACACGCATATATCAGTTTGTTTCCATAATGGTCATTCGCCCATTGCAGTACTTCCAAAGCACCTTTTGTCTCACTATCTTCAGGAAATACAGGTAAATCCCCGGTGTTGAAATTTTCATAGTTTATTAATGCAGCCAACTTTGTAGCCCCCTCTAAGAACTTGCTGTATGTCGCTGGTTAGAGTTACTTTTGATCAATGCCCGTTATAATCTTCCCCAGTTTAAATGACCCTAGGAAAAAGAGACGAATCTAACCAATACTCTCTTTATATCAGTTAAACCCGCCTCTAGTTTTTCTAGTCAGCAGATACCTTATTTAATTCTTAGCTTTTCATTTCTTTCCATTTGAATGATTTTACCATCTTGGACAATAAGTGTAATCGATCCATACTTCATTGAATTAAGCATTTCTTGAAGTCGTTCAAATATTTCTTCAAGCTGATTCTCTTTATCCAAACCTGTTCCTCCTTTAAGAAAATCCGCGAATATATTATTTCACCGCTGATTAAATGAATTTATTAAATTTATATAATTCCAAACAACCTTAAATTGTTATGGTTTCCCAAAGAATTTTCCGAAAAATAAAAATCTTTCCATGATGGAAAGATTTCAAGGTAAATATTCTTTACCTTATCTTCCAAAATGATCAACATTTTGTTGGAGGTAGCACCTTGCATCCATCATGCAGGTTGCTGGACTTCAAAGGGCCAATTCCCTCCGTCGCTCTGGATAAGTTTTATTATTTTAAATATTAACATATATTTAATCCTTGTCAATGGAGTTTTCTTATAAAATAACTTGGTTTAATATTATGGAGGAACTGTTATTTTTATACACACTATTCCATTCATGATTTTATGTTCATTTAAATATGAAAATAGACTCGTCTTTTTAGATAAAGTCTCCAAAAAAATGAGTCTATTTTCATTATTAAGCTATTATTGATGCCTGTCATTCATTGAAAAAGTAATTACTTGAATTCCATTCCTTTTGTTGAAGTCGATTACTTATTAATTTCTTAACTGAATCGCTTCTATAAATTCTTGAACCTGACTCTGGACGCGATCAACTAAATTCAAGTCATTGATCGGGTTTTCTGAATTCTGTTTATCTATTTCCTTATCCACAAAATATATGCCCTGCAACGGCTCGCCTTTTAATATTGAAATTAATGGTTTAAGCGCATAATCAATCGCCAATAAATGCCTGTTACTTCCGCCAATCATAATGGGCAGCACTGGCTTCCCCTTAAAAGCTCCTTCTGGCAGCAAATCAATCAAGGCTTTTAATACCCCTGTATAAGAAGCCTTATATACCGGTGAACCAATGATGATTCCTCTGGCTGCTTGTATTTTCTCCGAAAGCTTTAAGATATCTTCGCTATTATATTTCCCTTGGAATAAATCATCTGCTGAGAAATCCGTAATTGAGTAATAAGCTGTGGTAAATCCTTGGTTTTCGACTAATGATTGAATATGTTTTAGTGAAATGTCCGTTCTTGATGGAATCGCTGGACTACCTGATAAAATTACGATATCGCTCATATTAATCCCCTCCCATATTACATGGTTTTTAGAATAAAAATCCTCGTAATGAATTTGTTGCAGCATGCATTTATCGTAATAGTCTGAAAAATATAAGTCAAATCTTACACTCCGGTTTATTAATTTCACAAGTAATGATTGCTTACCATTCAAAAAAACACGGTCATATTTGCGGCTTGATGCACAAGCCTTTTAATATGACCGTTTCATTATGTATGATTTTGTTTTCCATGAATACCATATACCAAAAGTTGTGCAATGCTCTTAATTCGTTCAGAAGTAAAATATGGTTCCTTTTTCTGTTGATGAATCTCATAATGTGTAGATAATGCCAATGTGAAAGAAATGATCCCCACATTAAAAAGGATAATATCAGAAATATATTGGATCTCTCCGCTATCTATTCTCTTCTGTATTTCAATATGCTTGGCATTCGGCTTGAGAATTTGATCAACATATTGCTTTGAAATATCTTGATCGAATTGTGTTTCCCGAAATAATATCGAAAACTGTTCTTTATTTTCAAGAACGTTTTTAATCATGGTGCAAACGTGATTTTCCACAAGATCATCAGTTGACAGATGGTTTGTCCCATCTTCAGCCTCCTCTTTTTCATTAGGAGTAATTGTAGCCAGAAGCAAATCTTTTTTGCTTTCAAAGTATTTGTAAATAGTAGCTTCGGAAACATTGCATGCAGAGGCAATTTCATTCGTTCTTGTCATGTCAAACCCTTTTGTCGCAAAAAGAGTCCGGGCTACATTTATGATTCGTTCTTTGGTTTGCTGCCCTTTTTTCAAAAATATCAACCTTCTTTTATAAAGATAAGACTGGTTTCACCAATCTATTTTACATGATATCCCGATGGTACCAATCGGTCAATATTACCTTCGATCTATTAGAAATCAATATTCCCATATATCGTATATAGAAAACATCGTCTAATTTGGACGATGTTTTCTTTTTCAGATAATCATTTAAAAGATGCATAGCCATCATCGACCATGGCTACACTTCCATTGATTGCATCCGCTTCTTCCAAGGATAATAAATAGACAGCATTTGCAATGGCTTCTGGCTTAATTAATTTACCGTGCATTTGACTTGCATTCAATTTATCGATGATTCCCATATCTTTATAGCCTTGTATGATTGGAGTATCAACACCGCCTGGTGTATTGCCTACTACGCGTATTCCATAAGCACCCAATTCCAAAGCTGCTGTCTGTGTCATCATTCTAACAGCACCTTTGGACGCCTGATAGGCAAAAGTCCCATGGGAAGCTAAGTAGCCAAACACAGAGGCGGTATTTATAATGACACCCTTGATACCCAGTTCCTTCATTTTCCTGCCTGCTGCCATGATGCCGAAGGCCACTCCGTGCTGGTTCACTCCAATCGTTTTGAAGTACCCGTCCATATCTTGATCGAGGATCATCCCTCCAGCACCAATGCCGGCATTATTAAACATGATATCGATCCTACCGTAGGCTTAGATCGCTTTATTGATTAACGCTTCAACATCTTCATGATTGGAAACATCCGTTTTAAGAAAAATGCCCTCTCCACCATCCGCCGTTATCCGTTCAACGGTTTCCCGTCCCATTTCTTCATTAAAATCCGCAACAACGACCTTGTCCCCTTTGGCTGCGAATTTCAAGCATGTCGCTCGGCAATTCCGCTTGCTCCTCCTGTAATAACTGCAACTCTTGCTGTCATATACATCCCTCTTTCAAAGCTCATAACAAATAAGTGAGTAATTACTTACTTATTTGTTATATAAATATAAAATAGTAATTTCAAGCAATATGTTATTTAATCATACCCTTTTAGCTTTTAGTGCATTAGAAAGAAAAGCTGTCCTAATAAAAGGACAGCTTCATTTGTTTAACAGGTTTTCAATTCGACTTTACATATGGATGTCTTAACCATTTCAATGAAAAGTTGCATGAAACGATCATCCCCTGTTAATTCTGGATGAAACGCACTGACAAGGACATGTTCTTGTCTCGCAGCAACAACATTCTCTTCATAAACAGCCAATATCTCTACATCTTCTCCAATTCCATCCGCAAATGGAGCTCGGATGAAAACGGCCTTAAAAGGTTCTTCCATTCCTTTAATTGATAATTCAGCCTCGAAACTATCCCGTTGACGTCCAAATCCGTTCCTTTTCACGGAAATGTCCATTAGTTCAAGATAGGCTTTCTCATCACCAGTCAATTCGTTGGCCGCCAATACCATCCCCGCACAAGTACCGAAAATAGGTTTTTTATGTTCGAAGAAAGTTTTGATTGGTTCCTTGAATCCATAACGATCCATTAGCTTTCTCATCGTGGTGCTTTCTCCGCCTGGAATGATTAAGCCATCGATTTCTTGCAGCTGTTCCGGTTTTTTAACAAGTATTGCTTGTTCACCGGCAGCATTGATTTGGTTCAAGTGTTCTTCAACTGCACCCTGTAATCCCAAAACACCGATAGTTATCATATTACCATCCACGTTCCTGCATACGTTCTGCTGGAGCTAGTTTGGAAATATCGATTCCTTTCATTGCACTGCCCAACTCTTTTGACAACCGGCCTATCAATTCATAATCTGTGAAATATGTAGTCGCTTGAACGATTGCCGATGCGAATTTTTCTGGATTCTCCGATTTAAAAATACCGGACCCCACGAATACGCCATCTGCTCCCAATTCCATCATCAGTGCTGCATCTGCTGGAGTGGCAATTCCGCCAGCTGCAAAGTTAACTACAGGCAATTTACCCGTCCGTTTGATTTCTCTTAAAATTTCATAAGGGGCACCAATATTTTTTGCTTCCGTCATTAATTCATCATCACTCATGATGCTCACTTTACGAATTTGGGACTGTACCTTTCTCATATGACGCACAGCTTCCACGATATTACCTGTACCTGGTTCTCCTTTTGTACGAAGCATCGATGCTCCTTCTCCAATACGGCGTGAAGCTTCGCCTAAATCACGGCAGCCACAAACGAAAGGAACTGTGAAATCACTTTTTAATATATGATATTCTTCATCAGCAGGCGTCAGCACTTCACTTTCATCGATATAATCCACTCCCATGGATTCCAGGATCCTTGATTCAACAATATGGCCAATCCTTGCTTTAGCCATGACCGGGATGGATACTGCATTCATTACTTCCTCGACAATTCGCGGATCTGCCATTCTTGCTACCCCGCCAGCCGCACGGATGTCTGAAGGAACCCTCTCCAATGCCATGACAGCGACAGCACCTGATGCTTCAGCAATTTTTGCTTGTTCTGCATTTATGACGTCCATAATTACGCCACCCTTTTGCATTTGTGCCATTCCTCTTTTTACTGTGTCAGTTCCTAATAATTTTTCCATTTCTCTTCCCCCTAATATTTGCATTTTTTAGATTTGTTGTGTTTAGTATAAAAAATAGTTGACCGTATTGAAAGTGTCAGTTTTAATTAATTTAATGGGGTCAGTATAATTTTATCTAAAAGGCGGAAACAATATGAATATGCTAACTTGTGATTTAAATCGATTTAGTGAAGTACCTTTGTACGAACAATTATATTCACATATTAAAAAAGAAATCATTGATGGCCGTCTTCTTTATGGCACAAAACTGCCTTCCAAACGTAAATTGGCAGAGTTCCTTCAGATTAGTCAAAATACTGTCGAGACAGCATATGAACAATTAACTGCTGAAGGATACGTTGAAGTCATACCAAGAAAAGGGTACTATATTCAAACATTCGAGGATTTAGAGTATACGCAAACCGACCAAGTTTCCTTGGAACAAATTAATGATAATGAAGGGGATTTACTGTATCATTTTCATCCCAGCCAAATTGACACGGAAAACTTCCCATTTGAAAAATGGAGAAAATACACGAAAAATAAAATTGATGAATCGCATCAAGATCTTCTTTTACTGGGGGATTCTAGAGGGGAATATGAATTACGATGTGAAATTGCCCATTATTTGTATCATGCACGTGGGGTTCAATGTGTGCCCGAACAGATCATCATTGGTGCAGGAATGGAAATTTTATTGCAGCAGCTTGTACTTCTTTTCGATAAAAATGCCATTTATGGTGTTGAAGATCCTGGATATCACTTGATTCACCGGATTTTACGCAGCTACCCAAATGAAGTCCATCCACTGCAAATTGATGAAGAAGGCGTAAAGGTAAACCCAATTGAAGATTCAAAGATCGATGTAGTGTATGTAACTCCCTCACATCACTTCCCCTATGGGACGATCTTATCCGTTAACAGACGGACGCGATTGCTGAACTGGGCTCAAGGGGCAGCAAACCGCTATATTATCGAAGACGATTACGATAGTGAATTTCGTTATAGTGGAAAAACAATTCCTTCCTTACAAAGTATGGATGCTGGTGATAAGGTGATTTACTTAGGATCATTCTCCAAATCATTGATGCCATCAATTCGGATCAGTTATATGGTTCTACCCGCTTCGCTGTTACAAATGCATCAACAGAAATTATCTTTTTACCATTCGACCGTTTCACGGATTGATCAACATGTGTTGACACAGTTCATGAAGGAAGGGGATTTCGAAAAGCATTTAAATCGGATGAGGAAAGTTTACCGGCGCAAGTTGGATAAAGTGATCGAGCTGTTTAAACCACATCAACAAATAACCATCACTGGTGAGCGGTCAGGATTACATATCGTCCTCATCGTTAAGAACGGCATGGATGAACAGACACTTATCCAAAAGGCAAACGAAGACCATATTAAAATTTATGGATTATCCACATATTCGATCGAAAAAATTGACGAACATCCTCCTAAAATCATATTGGGCTTTGCAGGGATTCCTGAATCTGGATTGGAAAAAGCCATTCACCTTTTATTGAAATCATGGGGTTTATAAAAAAAAAGAAGTTCACTGTCGTGAACTTCTTTTTTTTTAACTTTTAGATAAATATTGGTCCATCATATCCTTGGGTACCATGCTCCCGCCAGTCGCCCAGATGATATGTGTGGATTGGTTCATTTTATCCAGCAGTTTTTGGTCCCTAAGATATTTCCTTTCTTCTGGACCTGAAAAAAGTTGTATGGGTCCGAATGCTCCTGCGAGGGCAGATGGTTCTAAATAATAGCCTTCCGTCTCTGCCATCTCCCGGAGCAGTTCGAATAACCTTTTATCCTCTATGGTATAGCTGCCGCTTAACATGGTCGTCATCATACTGGAAACTAATGCTGAAGGTCTTCCGACAGCAAGTCCATCCGCTTCCGTCTTATTATCGATTCCAAATTCCTGCACCGAGACTTTGTCATGAAGGCCTGTCATCAATCCGAGCGTCATGCATGGTGAGTGTGTCGGTTCTGCAAAAAAACAATGAACATCATCTCCGAAGGCTAACTTGAGCCCATATGTGATACCGCCTGGTCCGCCGCCGACTCCACACGGTAAGTACACAAACAAAGGGTGATCTTCGTCAACTGGAATGGACATATCTTTCAGTTGCTTCTTCAGCCGCGTTGCAGCCGTCGCATATCCCAGCAGCAAATCCACCGAATTTTCATCATCAATAAAATGGCAATTGGGATCAAGTAATGCTTCCTTACGGCCTTCTTCTACAGCTTTACTATAATCATCATCATATTCTTTTACAATGACACCAAGACTTGTTAATTTATCCTTTTTCCACTGTTTGGCATCTGCCGACATATGGACTGTTACCTTAAACCCCAGCTTAGCGCTTATTATACCAATACTCATTCCTAAATTGCCGGTTGAACCGACTGCAATCGAATATTTTGAAAAAAGCTCTTTGTATTCATCACTCGCAAGTATTCCATAGTTATCAGTTAGTCTTAAACCACCATGCTTCATGGCAATTTCCTCGGCACGTTTCAACACCTCGTAAATACCTCCGCGTGCCTTGATAGATCCTGAAATAGGTAAATGACTGTCACATTTAAGCAAAAGTTTCCCAGCCATTTCAGTCTTATAGGATTCTTCCAATTTTTTTTGCATGGAAGGAATCTCAACTAGTGGTGATTCAATGATTCCCTCCATTGGTCCAGTTTCCGGAAAGGCATTAATCATATAATTTGCGAATCTATCCAATCTGTCCTCAGCCGCTTTAACCTGTTCAGCATGGACGATTGGGTTTTCTTGTTTGGCACCGTAATTTGGATTCATCCAAAAGACTTCATCCATGTTTATAAGATTTTTAAGCATTGGATCTTTCGTCTTCCACTCCATAATCGATAAACCTGCGATTTTATGCATCTCCACAGCAGTCCCTCCCAGTATATGTAGTATTCATCATCTACTATAACTCAACAAACTGCAATAAAGATTACAATTATCATTTTTTCAGGGAAATCAGCTTAGAATGTTAAATTCACTTTTAATTTCCCTCGCACACTATTAATAAACCAAATTTCCTCAGCGCTATTAAGGTCAGCCTTTGAAATGGGCTTTTCTTTGATTTCCTTCTTCCTGATTAACTCTTGACGAAAAGTTCCAGCAAGTAGGCCTGATTCCACAGGAGGCGTAAAAAGGTCTCCATTTATTTTCACCACTACATTTCCATTCGTGAATTCCGTGATGTATCCTTCTTCATTCCAAAGTAGAACGTCATGGAAGTCAGGATTATTCATTTGAAAGCCTTCATATACATCACGATTTGTCGTCTTATGAAAAAGAAAGGGATTTCCGCTTGATATTGGAGTTTCAGCCAAGATAGCTGTTAATTCTGAATCAAGGGGCTTAATTGCTTGTCCGGAGACTTCAATTTCACCATATTCATTAAGTAGTACCCTTACCTTTTGCAACGTGCCTTTATTCATATCCGCATACTTTTGGAGTTGATCTCTAAGTTTCAATTCAGAGAACCGATAATTAAAGTAATCAGCGGATTGTTTCATCCGATCGATATGATCATTCAACAAATCATATTCTCCATCGTTGAGCTTGATCGATTCCAATAGTTTGTATGCAGGACTTTCCACTGACAATAATTTGGCCTTTAAAAAGGCTTCGTCATATTCTTCCGTTAACTCGGAATCCCAAGTGATTCCCCCGCCTACCCCATACTCGGCTTTACCTGTTTCCTTTTCGATCACTACCGTACGAATCGGCACATTAAAAACGGCTTCGGAATCAGGAGTGATAAACCCGATTGCACCGCAATAAACTTCACGTGGGGAATTTTCGATATCAGTGATGATTTCCATCGTTTTTATTTTAGGTGCCCCTGTTATCGATCCACATGGAAAAAGGGCCTTGAATATATCAATGATTGTTGTTCCGGGTTTCGTATCGGCTGTTATCGTGGATGTCATTTGCCAAACGGTCGGATATTTTTCAATTGCCTTTAGTTGTGGAACCTCGACACTTCCTGGTTCTGCAATCATTCCCAAATCATTTCTGAGCAGGTCCACAATCATGTAGTTTTCAGCTTGATTCTTTTCCGAGGCTGCTAACCAGTCTGCATTGAGTTGATCCATTTTCAGTGTCGTTCCCCGCTTTACCGTTCCTTTCATTGGTCGAGTAATCAGCTGACCATCTTCCCAACGGAAAAACAACTCAGGTGAAGCAGAGAGGATTCGATGTGTCCCCACATTCAAATATGCACTATAGTTCGAGCGTTGAGCTCTCTTCAAGCGATCAAAGAAAGCGAAGTCATCTCCTTCGAACTTGGATTGCAAACGCATCGTATAATTCACTTGGTACGTATTGCCTTTCTCAATTTCTGATTTTATTCTTTGAAACCCGGAATGATAGGTATTTGAATCCGTTTCTGATTGCCATTCAGCCAAATTAAAGGTCCCTGTCATTTTTCCAGGTAATTGTTCTTCCGGTTTATCAAAAATTCCGAACCATAATAATGGCATTTTGGCTCCATCTTTTACTTTAAAAGATTTTTCAAAAGCAGGTGCAGCTTCATAGGAAACATATCCCGCTGCGTAATGCCCCTGTTCGATCGCTTCCTGGACTTTTTGAAATTGAGGAAGGACATCCCCAATGGAATGGGCGGTGAACACTTTTTTCGGGTTCGTAAAATAGAGTGGCCTGCTGTCACCTTGTTTATCTGTGAAGTGAAATACTAAGAATAAAGGATCTTCTCGTTTCATTCTTTTCTCCTAACTTTGTTTATAAAGTCAATCGTTATGTATTTTTAAAAAAGCTTGCAGATACGTAATCTGCAAGCTCATTCAATGACACTTATTTCATTCCAGTCACTTCTGCAATGATTTCATAAGAACGAAGGCGTGCATCCTGATCATAAATGGCAGAGTTTATAATCATTTCATCCGCCTGGGTTTCATCTAAAAAGGTCTGCAACTGCTCTTTTACCTCTTCCGGATTTCCTATAATGGAGGCATTCAGTTGTTTCATGACAATGGCCTTTTCATATTCTGTCCAAATGCCTTCCATCGTATCAACTGGAGGAGCAAGTTGTCCTGGTGTATTACGGATCAAATTCAAGAATTGCTGTTGATAAGATGTAGCAATCCTTTGTGCTTCTTCCGAAGAATCTGCTGCAAAAACATTGACACCAACCATGACATAAGGTTTATCGAGAACGTCTGATGGTTGGAAATTATTGCGGTAACGAGCTAAAGCTGGTTGGGTATTTTCAGGGGAAAAATGGCTTGCAAATGAAAATGGCAATCCCAGCTGAGCTGATAATGCTGCACTGAAGCCACTTGAACCAAGCAGCCAAATCGGAATGTCCTGTCCTTCTCCAGGGATGGCACGAACACGATTATGTTTAGAATCCGCATCCAAATAGCTGCGGAGCTGTGCTAATTGTTCAGGAAAATCCTGACCGTTATTACGTACATCACCCCGGAGAGCCATGGCCGTATATTGGTCGCTTCCCGGAGCTCGCCCAAGTCCCAAATCTATTCTACCAGGATACATTGCTTCCAATGTTCCAAATTGTTCTGCGATAACAAGTGGTGCATGATTCGGCAGCATTATGCCACCAGAACCCACACGAATTCTTTCCGTCTTTCCTGCCACATAGCCTATAAGCACTGACGTTGCAGAGCTTGCGATCCCTGGCATGCTATGGTGTTCAGCAACCCAGAAACGGTTATAATTCCATTGCTCCACATGCTTGGCTAAATCTATTGTATTTTTAAAAGCTCCCGAAACTGTACCACCCTCAACAATAGAAGCTAGGTCCAGAACGGAAAAAGAAATGTCGCTAAGTTTTTTTGCATGTTGATCAGCATTCATATCTTCATCTTCTTTCTTTCAATTATGATAAATTGGACGCAAAGCCATCATATAGAAAATGCACACAAAATGCACACAAAATGCTCGAAGGGTTTAACTGTTAAGAATTTCCCTGGCAATCAAACGAAACGAATTAAGCCTATCCTCCAACTTATGGGTGATGGTCATCAGCATGATTTCATCTGCTAGATATTTCTCTTGAATCTCCAAAAGACGATACTTCACTTGTGAAGGTGTACCAAAAATCAGTTTTTCATGCATGGTTTCCATCAGTGCTTTTTCTTTTTCAGTCCAAACATGATTCCTTACCTCTTCTATGCTTGGAACCTGCCTTCTTTCCCCTTGTCCACTTTGAATTTTCCATAGGGTGTTGCTAAGAGCGATTTCTTTTGCAAGGTCCTCGGTTTCCGCACATATGGCAGCAACCGTAACGATTGTTTTAGGAGCTTTAAGTAACCCTTTCGATAGGAAGTTATCACGGTATTGCTGAAAACTCTGCACTCCATCATTTTCACTCATAAATTCACCAAATGCGTATGCAGTACCATTCTCAGCGGCAAGTTTTGCGCTTTTCCCGCTTGTTCCCAATATCCATGGTTCAGGAGATACCTTTGGGATAGGAGCAGCAGAAACATTTGAATAGGGATGTTCTTTCGGAAATTCATCTCTAAGAAAATTCAACAGTTCCTTAACAAGTTCAGGCATTTTGTAAACATTCTGAAGAAAATTATCGGATAAGGCCATCGTAGCTTCCGCAGATCCACCAGGAGCGCGTCCCAGTCCCATATCAATCCTGCCTGGAAAAAGGGTCGCAAGCATATTATAAGTCTCCGCTATCCGATATGGCTTATAATGCGGAAGCAGCACTGCCCCAGATCCAATTCGGATATTTTTGGTTTGCGCAGCAATATAGCTTATCAACACCTCTGGAACGGAACAGGCCAATCCCGGCAGATCATGATGTTCAGTAAACCAGATTCTGCTATAACCTAGCCTATCGCCTTCTTGAGCAAGTTGCAGTGAGGCCTGTAATGCTTCTTGTGCAGATTGTCCGGATGCAATTGGGGATTGATCTAATATACCCAGTTTCATTTTATCCCTCCCTTCTTGTCTTTCGTAACTTAATAGTAAATCATAACTATTAGAAAGTCGCATGAAAAGCTTGCTATGTTATTGTAGTTTGCAGCCTTTAGCGGAAATTATAAGGAGTTGAATCCAGATTCGGGATTATGGATGAATTATATATTCTGACGAGGTCTTTGTTTTAATATATTAATTTTAGTAGATGACTCAAGAGAATAACATATATTCTAGCGAGGTATTTTAAGGAATATACATTTTATAAAATAAAAAAGCCCTATAAAAGGGCCTTTTCCGGAGCTATTCATTTTTTTTGAATTGAGATAGTAATTCATCAGCCATTATTTGCGAATCCAAACGAGCCGCTATAAATGGGGGCTGTATCCGATTATTGGACTCTACGGGCAAACCTAACCAGGTAACTCGTTTATCAAAGATGATAAACGAAAAGGAAACCGGTGAACAAATAAAATGATCAGAATTTATATCAGGGTTTCTTTTTACTGATATAATCGTCAATTTCACTGCTGGGTTTCGTTTCATTAAGTATAGCTTCCATTCTTCTGACAAACTGTTTAAATCCGGCACTGCCATAACCATCTCTTGTTTTGCCGACTCAATATCTTCCAGAAAATCACCCAATTTACGGGCATGCATCCATTGCAATTTTGGGTGCTGGTGTTTAACCCATTTTCCAATGTCTTTCTTTGACACAAACTGATCATTTTGAATTTGATGATCGACAAGCTGACGGAGTGTTTTGCTGCGATAAACGTGTTTGTTAACAAATGAAGTGTCACATACATGTACAAACTTCCCTTTCGTCCTTGTTATTGCCACGTTAATGAGCCTTTCACTTTCTCTCCCTGTCAATAACATTCCAGCCCTGTTTTGCGGATAACTATCAACTGTGTCAAAAATCATCATTTCACGTTCACTTCCCTGAAAACGGTGTACAGTTGCTGCGATGATATCAGCTGTTTGCCGTTCTTTGACATATAAGTCATCCAATAGTTTTTCCATCAAGTCTGCCTGAGCACGATATGGGGCGACATAACCAATTGACCTTGTCCCGCCTATATACGCTTCATGAATCAGTTGAAAAGATAAAAGCAATTGCCAAAGATTCATTCTCGAGTGGGAAGTGCGTTCAGTTATGCAATATTCCCCTGATAAGCTAGTATCGACTAGTGCGGCTGCCTTATTGGCAAACGGTTCCGCCAGCATTATGCTCTCCCTGCTAGTCGCAACACTTTCATGATCCCCAACAAAATTGTTATAGACGATACGATTAGTGAATGCAGAAATATCAGGATGCATGCGGCGCTGTTCTTTTAACAGGAATAAATGAGGATGAAGTTCTCCTTCTTCCACAGATTGAGCGACACCGGACCGATGGAAGATGTCTTCCTTCAGCCAAAGTTTCACGAGTGAATCACGAGCGGAAGCAATAGGCGGCAATTGTTTGAAATCACCACAAACGATAATATGTTTGGATATCGCTGCAGCAAATGCCACCTGTGGTACGTAAGCCATGCTCGCTTCGTCCAAAATGACCAGATCATATTCCTTTTGATAAATCGTTTCGTCATTTGCGGCTTTAGCCAAGGTCGTACCGATGATTTTTGCCTCTTTTACTAATTGAACCTCTTTTTGGCGGATTTTCTCCAAAACTTTGGCCAGTTTTTTTTCTATCTCGATTAATTGATCCGTATCCCTTTTACTGAAGGAGCCAGCCAAGTCATGTTTTAATAAACGTTTCTCTTCTCCGAGCTGTTCTTTTTCTTTAACCAATGTCGGTTCATGTTTACCTAATAATTGTCCCGTAACTATATCATCATGGATGGCTAGAGATTCACCGATTTGAGACCCATAGCGAAGCACATCGCCTTCTTTGAAACGATCTTTCTTTTTAATGAATGAAGAAATCTCAGCCATCAAAACATCTACAGCCTGGTTGCTATGAGACAAGACCAACACTTTTTTATCTTGTAAATAATGATTGGCTACTGTACGTGCAAGCGTATAGGTTTTTCCTGTTCCAGGGGGTCCCCAGACAAAAGTGACAGGATTGAACTTCGAACGGGCATATAGCTCTTTCACACTGCTTAGTTTTTCGTTAACAGGATGTTTTTGGGGCATGGATGGGTCCATCAGGCGCTTGATCCGAAGCCTTTTCTTTTTACTTCTCTTGATTTCATCCAAGCGGATAATCAATTGTTCTAGCAATTCCCATGGATCATGGAATAAAAAGGCTTCACCGATCATATCGCCTAACGAGCGGTCAAATACGATAATTATACTTTTCCCTTCCGATGAGAGGATCCTTCCATCCTGTTTAATTCCTCCCCATTCCAGTCGAACGAGGGAACCGACAGGAATTTTTATCGATGAACCTGTTTCAAAATAATAGCTGAAAGAACCATCACTTGTAAGCAGATGGCCGTTCGAAACCAGGTATTTTGTGCTGCCGTATTTTTTTAAATGCAGGATTTCAAGTTGTAGGGCCTGCTGCCATTCTTTTATATAATTAACTGTTGAATTCATTTTTCACTTTCCTCACAAAATATGCCATTGAAGTTTAAAGAAACTGGCCTAAAGCTCCGATGTAGAAAATATCTGTCCCTATGACCTTTTTCGCGCATTATTCGTTTCTTTAACATATAAAATAAGGCCCAATCATAAGATTGGGCCTTTCCTACGCCAATATTTTAACTATAGCATTTTTTATAACATCATACCATGGGCTCTTTTGGAAGAAATGGTTTAGATTAGCCCTCTGATAACTCCGTGAATTCGTCAACCAGATCACTGAAAATCCTCATTGCATTTTCGATTGGATCAGGTTTAGTTAAATCTACGCCTGTTTTCTTAAGCAACTCCAATGGGAAATCGGAACTCCCGCTTTTCAAGAACGTCAAATAACTTTCAAGTGTTTTTTGGTCCCCGGAAATGATCTTATCTGCGATCGTAATAGCTGAAACGTAACCAGTTGCATATTTGTAGACGTAAAACGGACGATAGAAGTGTGGGATGCGTGACCACCCATACTTCACTTCTTCATCGAAAATTATTTCATCTCCATTATAAGCTCGGAATATCGATTCATAAGCTGTATTAAAAACCTCGGCATTTAGCGGTTCATCATTTTCAGCTTTTTCATGTACAATCTTTTCAAATTCCGCAAACATCACCTGTGTGAAGAACGTTCCTTTAAAACTATCTATGAAATGGTTAAGTAAGTGTTTTTTCTTTTGCACGTCTTTTGTTGTCTTAATCAAATGGCGGATCAGCAGGATTTCAGTCACAGTGGATGCAACCTCAGCAACAAAAATAGAATATCCTGCACTTATTTGCGGTTGATATTTTGAGCTATAGTAAGAATGCATGCCATGTCCAGATTCATGGGCAAGTGTAAATACACTGTCTAAATCATCACGGTGATTTAATAAGATGAACGGATGAACACCATAAAGTCCTAAATTATAAGCGCCTGAACGTTTTCCAGGTGTTTCCCTGACATCGATATATCTTTTTTCCTTAAAGGTTTTCAGTGTTGTGATATATTCTTCGCCAAGAGGTTTCAGTGCTTCCACCATCAAAGCAAAACCATCATCATAAGAAATTTCCTCTTTAGCACCTTCCACCAATGGTACACTTAAATCATAAGCACGTAATTCTTCTACCCCCAGCAATTTTTTTCTTAGATGAATGTATTTATGCATGGGGCCGATATTTTGCTTAGTTGACATAATCAAATTATCATATACCTCTTTTGGAACTTGATCTCCAAATAAGGATTTTTCCAAGGCAGATGGATAATTTCTTAGTTTTGAAAGATTCACATTATTCTTGATTGCTGTGGAAAGTGTGGATGCGATTGTATTCTTCAATTGAACATATGGCTGATAATAGGCGAAATAGGCCTCTTTTCTTTTATCGCGATCATCGTCTTCAATCAATTTGGAATACATTCCTCGCGTTAGCTCTACCCTCTCGCCGTCTTCATTCGTAACTTCCCCAAATTTAATATCAGCATTGTTGATCATCCCGAACGTCTTTTGAGGTGCTGAAAAGGCTTCGCCTACTTGAGAAAGGACCTCTTCTTGTTCCTTCGCTAACACATGGGCTTTATAGCGATAGGAATCCAGGAGATCTTCTTCAAAATATTTTAAACCCTCTATCTCTTTTATGTACCCTTTTAATGTTTGTTCTTCCAGGCTCAAAAGGAACGGCATGAAAAATGCAGTTGCATTACTCATTTTCTGCCCTAACCGAGCTGCTCGATCCAGTAATGCTTGGGATGAGGTAACCCTTGTATCCAAATCGGCTTGCAGCATGGCATATACATACAGCTTGTTATAAATGTACCCAAGTTCCTCACTTAATCGTAAATACTCGAACAAATCTTGAGAAGATTGAATATGCCCATCATATGACTTTAATTTATCTGTCATCTTAAGTACTTCTTGATAATCTTTTTCCCATTTAGCCTGATCATCGTAAATATCCTTTAAGTTCCATGTTTCTTCCTCTTTGATTTCGTCACGTGATTTAAACGTTTGCATATTATCGGCACTTCCTTTCATGCTTATAGGCTTACCCTTTATTATAATCGACTTTCAGAAAAATCTGCATAGAAAAACCAGTATGTTAAAAATACATACTGGTTTTTCTTTTATCAATTAGAATTTTGCCGCAGTTTCAGCAACTTTCGCCAATCCTTCTGCAACGATATCCTGTGTACGATCTGGATATTGATTATGTCCCTCGATAACAACCGTTTCTGGGTTTGTTATGCCCCATAAGTTTAAATTCATCGTTACGTATCTCTCTGCCATTTCGCCAGCATCCATTCCAGGCAATGCATAATCCGATCCGCGAGCATTAAGCAAAGCCACTTTCTTACCTCCAGCCAAGCCTACAGGGCCTTCAGCTGTATATTTGAAAGTTGTACCAGCTTGAGCAAGATAAGAAATATAAGTTACCAATGGCGCAGGAACCGTTGAGTTCCATAGCGGGAAGGCAAATACCACTTTGTCGGCAGCAAGGAATTGATTCAAGTATTGTTGCACGATTTCAGCAATCTCAACTTCTTCTTCAGTCAATTCCATTCCTTGGCTGCGTTTATATAGTGCAGTAATTGCTGTATTTCCATAGTAAGGTAAGTTCAGTTTAAATAAATCCAATTCAGTTATTTCATCGTTACTATTTGCTTCCTTGTATGTGTTCAAAAACGTTTCATACATTTTCACGCTAATAGCTTGATCCGCTGGACGGTCATTTGATTTAACAAATAATACTTTAGACATTTCAATTCCCCCAAGAATTTAATTTTTGTATGTGTAAGAAAAAAGTACAGTTTCAAAATAAATGTTTAATCCATATATCTCGAATTAACTGCAATTACTACTTTCACATTATATGACTGAACATCCAATAAGGCAAGAAATATGTTTTTTATTTTCAAATGTACATTTCAGGAATTTGCTCCTGGATTTTTTATAACCACCAGCATTCCATTATGCCGCGAAGAAAAAAACCGAGAGCAATTTGCCCTCGGTTAAGTTAACTCTTTGTGATGGAATGGACACTTACCCTTTATCGGTTCTATATCATCGCCGATGAAAAATTGTTTCCATTCATTATGATTTACATCACCAAAGTGACTGATATCAGGATGTGTAGGAAGGTTATCCCACTTCTCCACTCGTTCACGAACCTTTTCACGTGACATGATCCCGCCTTTTTCCGTTCCTTCCAACCCTTCAAAGATCATCCGGGGTTGGAATCCGAGAACAAGGCTATTTCCTAAATCGCGGGTTTTACGCTGTTTATAAGCAGGAGCATTACCAAAGACAAAGATTGGTTCCCCTGCAAAATGATAGTCCCATAAATAATGCTCAGGATCTTTCGGCTTTTCAATTGGCCAAGGTTTTTTATCCGCTTTATGGAGGTATTGCAAGATATCCCAAAACCTTTTACGGTACATTTCAATATCTCCTTCTATCGATTCAGGCTCCATAAAGACAAACAGGCCATGCCTGGTATATGGTGGTTCCTGAAATAAATCAAGAAAACTTTCCACTGCTTTAGGGAGATTGGACCAATCTTCCTGTGTGATATAAGCATAACGAAGTTCCCCTTTATTTTCAGCTTTCATCCCGAAATAACAAGGAAATGTTTTGTCCGTCACTGTATTTTGGAATGTTTGATATTCTTTAATTAGCCATTTCGGCACTCGATCGGGATTTGTCATATCTTCTTTCGTTAATAAACTTGAATTAGCAGTCAGCATCATTGTTCTCCTTAAATCGTGATAATATATAATACCCGAATTTATATAAACTAAAACTTCTTCGAACTGGCAAATCACCGTAATCAGGTACATCATATCTAAATAATTCTTCATTTAAGATTTTATAAGTTCCCCGTTCCAGGGTGATTCCAATTTCCTTTAATAAAAACGTCATTATGGTATTCAGCCAAAAACAATCGTTCAGCATGATAATCATTTTCTTTCCATTAGGATAACCTAAGAAAAAATAGGAGTGATGCTAAAATGGCAAGAAGAAGAAAAGTTCTCGTACCCGAAGCGCGAAAAGGACTCGATGATTTAAAAGCCAAAGTTGCTGGTACAAAGAATCCTGAAGAGGCAAAGTTTGAAGTAGCAAAAGAAATTGGCGTACCGCTGAAAAAAGTCTATAACGGTGAGCTCACTTCCAAGCAGAATGGGAAAATTGGGGGAAAGTTAGGAGGAGGCATGGTCAAGGAACTTATAAAGATGGCCCAGGAAAACTTAGGAAAAAGGCATTAAGTAGGTGCCTCTCCGATCCAAGTTGTTATCGTTTTTTTCATTAAGACCCACATCATTGAAGCGATCATTACCTACTGCTAAAGAACATACATTTTGGGACTTAACAAAAAAGCCAACCTTTTGGCTGGCTTTTTTTGAAATTAATAAATGCTCACGGTTGAAACTCTTGAAACCACTGACATGATTAATTCCGACGATATCGGATAATTAGTGGCAGCTGGATCCTTCATTACTGCAGTAAGTATTCCCTCCATGTCTGAATCGCTAATTCCATAGTCACTGAAGTCAAGAGGCAAACCAAGATCAGATAGGAAAACGCGGATCTTCTCTACCACTTTCGCTAAGATTCCTTTTGGATCTTCATCGTGTATTTTGACTTTAAAGGCTTCGGCTATCAAATGGGCCTTTGGAAGATATAACTCCGGAATAGACTCCATGACAACCGGTAATAACACGGCATTGGCCAATCCATGCGGAATGCGGAATACCGCTCCAAATGCGTGCGCAAAGTTATGAACAGGAATCGCATTCAGTGCACTACAAAATGCAGTGATTCCCATCATGCTTCCATGCAACATTTCCATTCTGGCCTCAATATTGGCTCCGTCCTTTACAGCCCTCGGTAAATTTTTTTCAATAACTCGTATGGCCTGAAATGCATAAGCATCAGTTATTGATGTCGCTGCAGGTGAGACGATCGCTTCAATTGCATGTGTCAATGCATCGGCCCCAGTAAACGCCGTTATTTCAGGAGGCAGTCCGATAGTTAACTCGGGATCTAAAATGGCTACATCCGAACTTAAGAAAACATTGTATATATTCATTTTGACTTTTATATGTTCATTATAAATGACTGCGATCGGGGATACTTCAGAACCGGTTCCTGCTGTTGTGGCTACTGAAATATGTGGAATATTAATAGGTTGGGCTTTTGGAAACCCCTCATATAGATAACCACTTGGAATCGCATCATTTATATCCGTAATTCCTTGAAATAATCCATATTTCAATGCTTTAGCGGTATCAATGACACTTCCACCACCAATGGCTAGTATGGCATCGGCATTCACTTTGCGTGCATATTTCAATGCTTCGTTTACACATTCACTCGCTGCGTCTTGTGTAACACCAAGAAACTGCCCTACTATTTCAGCTTTGGTGCCTAATATCGGCAGCTCAAAACTCTCGACCACTTTTTTAACGACACCAGCCTTTTCCAAACCCACATCACTCACTAGTAGAATCCTTTTGGCCCCAAGACCATTGAATAGATCCGGAATGATTGAACGAGCATTCGGGCCGCTATAAATCGAAGACCTTAGCCAAAAATTGGATTGAGTGTTTACCTTCATAAAGTTTCACCTCAGTCAAATTAGTCTATATTAACGATTAAGGATTGTTCATTTCCAGCTTTCAAGTGCCTGATGTCATCCATGAGGTGAAATCCTTTTTCAACATCCAACATTCAGAAATGTGGTAAGCTTGTATCCGATTCACAAAACCCCATATTCCTTTTCGTTACTTTGATAGATTTCTTCAACTCCCTTTCCTTTTGCCCTTCCCAAAATCTCCATACGCACTGATAATTGTTTCATGGTAAATTCTAGAACAGCTTGTTTATCATTACCAAATGGATTGCCTAACAGATCATAACCCTCCGTATTTAACTTGAAGGCCAGTGGTGAAAGTTCCTCCATCCTCTTTTCAACTTGGTTATAGATATGTGGATGTTCACTGATGATTCTCTGCAGAAGGAAAGTTCCATAAGCAATATGGCGTGATTCATCTTTCTTCAATAGACCAACTCCTTTTAATAAACCAGGCATCATTTTACTAGCTTCGAGAGTCTCATAAAACCCGAAATATCCAGTTTCTGCAAGAACTCCCTCGGTAAACATGTTATATACAGTGGCTGCTTCCGCCAATGCTTCAGGGGATTGATCGGATAAAAGTTTCCCCATCGCTTCAGGCAATATCTCATAAAAAATGGATTTATAAGTGTCTGAGTGATATACCGTCAAATCACCCGTTTCACCAATTTGATCTAATGTATAACGGAAAAACTCCATATGCTTCGCTTCCTCGAATAAGAATGTCGTTAAGTACATTTCTTCTTCGATCCTACCCTCTTTTGCTATCGTCATGATGAGCGGAAGCAAATCCAAAGTCACGGCTTCTTCTCCGCCCTGAAAAAGGGAAATAATCCGTAATAACACTTCCCTTTCTATATCATTAAATGACTTCCAATCTTCTTTATCCTGGCTGAAATCAATGTCACGTGGATTCCATATACCAAATTTCTTTGCCTTTTGATAAAGTTTAAATGGTAGGGTATCTTCTCTAAAACTCCGGCTGGTGGTCGTTAAATTCTTTCTTTTCATGTTAATGCCTCCTTGATTTTATGAACTGTAAACTTTTGAATTCCTATAGAATGTTTTAATTTGTAAGGATTTTCATTATATTGTAAGATATTAGTAGTATGTATCCTAGCACTGAAAATGTAGGGAGGAAAAAAGTCGAATGCTTGAGGAAACCCTGATGAATCATGTAAAAAAGATTTCCAATCAAAAAGATATGGAAAATAAATCACAAATGATCGTAAAGGGCTGTGTGGATTTTTTTTCATTTCAACGGGCATCTTTATTCAGTTACTCATGTTTAACAGGAATGGGTGAAGGAATATGCGCATGTACAAGAGAAGATATTTTTTCATTACATAATGTTAAAGAAAATATTCATGATATATACCCTATCCACCAAGCGGTCATACATAACAAACCCATATACTTAACCATCCAACATGCGAAATCTTCCATCCCTGCAAAATACGTTAAAAGATTTTCCATCTCTTCATTGGCAATCATTCCGATAATCTTGAATGACATGGTTATCGGTTTCGTTTTGGTTGACCCCATTCATGCCAACAAGCCTGTTACCAAGAATGATTTAATGAAGCTTTCCCATTATTTGAAACTGGCTGTCAGTTCACCATTGGAATCCGCTCCTTCCACTTACCTGCTAAGTAAACGTGAAGTGGAGGTCCTTCAACATTTAGCCAATGGCTTAGGACTAAAGCAAATGGCACCAAAAATGAACGTTAGTGAATTTACCGTCAGAGATCATATTTCTTCTGCAATCAGGAAATTAGGAGTGAGTCACCGGACTGAGGCCGTCGCGGTTGCCATAAGAAACAAAATGATTATATAAAAACAAAAAAACCTTCATAGAAGGTTTTTTTGTTTTTATATCTGAGTCACTTTTTCTTCAACTTTAGTGGTCCAGTTTAACTCGTCTGCAACTTTACCTGTTTGGACACCCGTCAGTGTATCATAAAGCTTTCTAGATAGTTCGCCAGTTTCCCCGGTTTGAACGATCATTTCTTCACCATTCCACAAAAATTCACCAATTGGTGAGATCACCGCTGCTGTACCCGTTCCAAAGGCCTCTTCCAAGTGACCTGATTTATATGCTTCATGGACTTCCTCCATGGAAATGCGTCTTTCCGAAACGGGAAGATTCCAATGTTTCAGCAATTCTATAATGGAATCACGAGTAATACCCGGAAGGATACTTCCATTTAAGGCAGGTGTGATAATTTCACCATTAATTTTGAAGAAAACATTCATGCTTCCAACTTCTTCAATATACTTTTTCTCTACTCCGTCCAACCAAAGGACTTGGGCATAACCCAGCTTTTCTGATACTTCTTGTGCTTTTAGGCTCGATGCATAATTACCGCCCGTTTTAGCTTCTCCAGTACCACCATTGACTGCACGTGTGAAAGCTGACTCCACTGCTATTTTAACCGGATGAATGCCTTCTTTATAATACGAACCTACAGGTGACATGATGATGATGAACTGATATTTCTCTGATGGAGAAACTCCAAGATAAGGCTCAGTAGCTATAATGAATGGCCTGATATATAAGGAGGTCCCTTCTGCCTGAGGAACCCAATCCTTATCAACGCTAATTAAAGTTTTTAAGGCCTTCAACGCAAAATCAACGTCGACATCCGGTATGCACAATCGGCTATTTGAACTATTCAAGCGTTGAAAGTTCTTTTCCGGACGGAATAGTATAATTTCATCTTCTGGTGTTGCATATGCTTTTAATCCCTCAAATACAGATTGACCATAGTGAAAAATCATAGCTGACGGCTCTAATGCGAGCGGTTGATAAGGAACAATTCTTGGATCATGCCACCCTTGCCCTTGTGTGTAATCCATTATAAACATATGATCGGTAAACTGCTTACCGAACTCAAGCTGGTCCGCTTGTGGTTTTTCTTTCTTTGTTGTACTAAGCGTGATTTGCATGTCATGTTCCTTCATTACCAAAACCCCTTGTTGAATAAATTTACAAGATTTCACTTCCATAAAATCTATCTTTAATTAGTTTACTCCTATCAGGAATCATAGTTCAACCCTTTAAGACGAAATTTTCGGAATTTTTTTAAAATAAATGACTTTTTTTTATTTCCATACTATTATTCCTGAAAAAAGAACCTATTATTAGTCAAATTTCTCAAAAATATCAATTCCGAATTTTTCTGTAAGGTTTCTTGATATCCTTAATATTAGGTTATTTTAACAAATTATCTACAATAGTGCCAATGAGAATTATTGAAGATTTTCCATCATGGAACCAAATGCAAGCAAATCAAATGAATTATTTCCACTTCTTTAACCAAGAAGATGGCTAAATGTGCAGCCGATTACTAATCGCAGCCGCCTGGACGCAATATATGTATTTTAACAAAGCTCAACTAAAGAAATGAAACACTTTTATACTATTACATAAAATTTAGCGTTATTCCCAAATTTAATATAATACAGTTTATAAAAGGTGAAATTTTCATAAAATTCAATTTAGCAGTTTACGACAAATTAATATTCTTATATACTTATCCCACAAGATAGATAAAATGCATGCAAATTAAAATATTATAGATAAAACGCATGTAACTTTCTTATTTTAGATGAAAAGGGGTAACAACATGACAAAAAACAGGTGGTTAATCGCTTTATCCGCTATCGCCATTCACCTCTCCATTGGTGGTGCATACGCATATAGCGTGTACAAAAAACCATTAGTTGAGACTATGGGGTGGTCAGAAACCGAAGTAACGTTAGCATTCACAATAATGATGGCGCTTGCAGGAACTTCTGCTGCTTTCTTTGGTAAATTCGTAGAAAAAAATGGTCCAAGGAAGTCAGCTATGGTCGCTGCTGTATTATTCGGATTAGGACAAGCTGGTTCCGGTTTGGCAGTAATGGTCGATTCACTTCCGCTTTACCTATTGACATATGGGGTTTTAAGTGGACTTGGTATGGGGATCGGGTACATTTCACCAGTATCCACTTTAGTCAAATGGTTCCCTGATCGCAGGGGATTGGCAACAGGAATGGCAGTATTAGGTTTCGGTGCCGGAGCCCTCATTACAGCCCCAGTAGCTGCAAGCCTTATGGAATCCGTTGGCATTTATACTACATATTATCTTTTAGGCGCAGGCTATTTCATACTGATGTTCTTGGGGGCATCCTATATTGCACCTCCAAAGGCCAACTGGCTACCTGAAGGAATGAAGAAAGATATTGAGTCCGGTAAGAAAGAACTGAAGAAAGACCTAAGGCAGTTAACGGCAAAAGAAGCGGTTAAAACTAAACACTTCTGGATGTTATGGTCCATGAAATTGATAAATACAAGTGCAGGAATCATGATGATTTCGGTAGCTTCACCCATGGCTCAAGACGTTGTTGGGCTGTCTGTAGCCGGTGCAGCAACATTAGTCGGCATTATGGGAATCTTTAATGGCGGAGGAAGACTGGGCTGGGCAGCAGCATCAGATTATATTGGACGTCCAAATGTTTTCGTCATTTTCTTCATCATTCAAATCGGAGCGTTCCTTTTACTTCCAACGACTACAAATACTCTATTGTTCCAAGGACTCATCTTGCTGGTCGTTAGTTGTTATGGAGGCGGATTTTCAAACCTCCCTGCATTTGCCGGGGATTTATTTGGAACTAAGGAAATTGGGGCCATCCATGGTTATCTTTTAACTACATGGTCACTAGGAGGAGTTTGCGGGCCAATGCTGGTTACTGCAATAAGGGAAAGTACGAACAGTTACATCCCGGTGTTCTACGTTTTTGCTGTATTAATTGCGATAGCATTCGTCATCTCCATCTGGTTGCGTTTGGATATTAAAAAAATGCAAAAAGAACAGAAACAAGGATTAACGAATACTTTAAGTAAAATATCCTGATATTAAAATAGCTTTGTTCTTAAACACCTGCAAAAAGGCATCATCAAGTAAACCTCCATTACCGGAGTATACTTTGATGATGCCTTTTTCCTTTTTATTTGAACATGCTCCCAAGCCCCCATAAGCCTTCTGGATAAGAACCCCGCCATTCATTACTGGGCTCCCTCCACTATCATCCCTTTAACCTCGAAGTGCCCAACAAAAACATGGGTAATTTCCATTGAACAATATCAATCAAGGATCATGTTTGCGATCACTAAGGTTAGATCTATTTTTGAAGTTTATATATTCGGACATCTACTGGGATTGACTGAATCTGATATCTTATTGATAGCCTATTTGAAAGTGGTTGCACTATCTTTGCTGGTTAAGTTAATTGAAGTGATATTTCATCAACTGTGATTATGCAGTTGGCGGTGTAACCCTTGTAGTCGGGCTTTATTATGGGGATTATGCACGAAAGGACAGGAAAACGGCAGATTGATCCATACATCATTTTTTTACAAGTCCTTCATTATCGAATGAAGGTCTCATTCTGTCGCCTATATGGGGTCTGAATGGTCTCATCCCGAATCCCGTTTACGATTTTATCTAGGGGATTATTACCCGAATTTTAAAACCAGACTTGGTTTTGCTCCATGATTTTTTATTGTTTTATATAAGATGAAACTCTCAGGGGCTAGATTGAAGAAATTTGCGACACTCCAGCCGAATAACTGGCTAGCCGAGACACCAAAGACGCTTGCGGCGAGGAGGATTGGCAGACAGTCGGCGGAAAAGGAGCGGATTTCTGAAAATAACGGGAACGTTTTTTAATGGATAACAACTTCGTTTGATTGCTGCTATTTAGCTATGGGAATTTCAACAGCAAAAGAAATTCGATTACCAGCTTACTGAACAAGTTATATTGTTTAACATTCAGCCAAACAAGGGAATTAAGAAAGAGATGGATTTAGGGGGGATTGTCTTGTGGATCAATAAACCGTTTTTCAAATATGCATGTGCGATAATTTTGATCATTTTAATTATATTTTTACTAGGTAAGATTGATTATGTTCTGCTCACGCTGCAAAAAATCATTGCAGCTATGTTTTTCCCTATTATAGTGGCTGGGCTTTTATACTATTTATTACGGCCCGTCGTTAACTTTTTAACTGAATTTATCCCTAGGACAGTTAGCATTTTCATCGTCTTTTTGATTATTTTTTGTACAATCGGGATGGGAAGTTACTTTGGAAGTCCTGTAATCGTGGACCAATTTCAAAAATTATCAGAAAACCTCCCCGGCAAAGTCAAGGAATTCTCTAAGGAATCTGAATACATGATTGAAAAAAATGATTTTGGCATGGTTAATATGGAAGACCTGAAAGAAAAAACGGTAACACATTTGAAAGATTACTCAGAGAAACTCTTGGTGAATGTCAATTCTATTTTCTCCACGATCACTAGTGTATTAACAGTGTTGGTCATTACACCATTCATTTTATTTTATTTCTTGAAGGATGGAGATAAACTAAGGCCTTTTCTTTTAAAATATATTCCGAACGACGTTGAATCAGAGGGGAACACGATTTTAAAAGGCGTCGATAAAGCCCTTTCAACTTATATTATCGGTCAATTCATCGTATCAATCGTCATCGGGACTTTGATGTATATTGGCTACCTGATTATCGGTCTCGATTATGCACTCGTATTAGCCTTACTCGCCATGATTTTTACAGTTGTACCATTTCTTGGTCCATTAATAAGCATCATTCCTGCACTCTTCATTGCCTTACAGCAAGACATTGGGTTGGCAGTGAAAGTACTCATTGTCCTTACCGTCGTTCAACAAGTCGAGGGGCACTTGGTTACACCGAATATTATGGGAAAACGGCTTAACATTCACCCATTGACCATTATCTTATTGCTGCTAGCTGCAGGCTCAATATACGGTTTCATTGGCATATTAATAGCTATTCCTACTTATTCCGTAGTAAAAACGATTATAGGAAACTTTAGAAAGTTTTATAAATTACGGAATAGGATTACATAACTAGGAATGGTTGACTTATGGGGTCTTTTTTTTAAAAAAATAAAGATAATTCTATCAAGTTTCAGACTGTAGACAAACTCGAAGAAAAGCGAGTTTGCCTGCAGTTTTTTTATTTAATGTGCGTTCCAGTTGTTTTTAGAAATCCGCTCCCTTTCCGCCGACTGTCTGCCAAGCCTCCTCGCCGCAAGCTTCTTTGGTATCTCGATAGCCAGTTATTCGGCTGGAGTGTCGCAAATTTCTTCAATCTAGCCCCTGAGGGTTTCATCCCATATAAAACAATAGGTAAAATCGTGAATGGGATTGAGACCATTCCGAACCCCGTTTTGTCGACAAACTGAACGTTTATAGTTCTATCAACGTTTGTTTAGTACTTTTTTAACCCACCGTTTGAAAAACGCTTTGACACTTTTCTTTTTTATAACTTGAATGGCATGATTTTGCTTCTCAATATAAATCTCTTCTTTGTTTATTGCATTTTTTTCTGCTAGTACTAGACCCAAATCGGAGTCATGATCTTTGTTTAGGACAATTTTGTAAGGAATATTATGACTCATTGCCAATTTAATATATTTCCCTAGATATTGATAGTCCATCTGACCATTTAAAAACAAATTTGAATGGGGATGCCGCTTCATCTTTTGCTCAATCTCCGGATATACATTCAGTTCAAAGACTTGGCTTTTTTTTAAGACGATGACGACGCGCTCCCTTAATGTGCCCAGAAACTCCTTTCGTTCACCAGGCTTGATTTCTTTTGGACCATAGATTCCTTGTTCTAGATAGTCCTCCACTTTTAGGCGTGACAATTCTTTCCCACCTCCGCTTTCACTTCAATAATTGTATGTAATATGGCCATAAATAGTGCCCATCATTCTTTCGAATGCATAAAAGTAAAAAGTGATTTGGGTTAACTTTCCCTTTTTTAGTTTACGCTTCGGTTAAAAAATTGTCACTCTAGATTCGCTTCTTGCATAGGATAGTATATGCGTGAATTTAGGTTGTTTAAATGAGGGACGGGGAAGAAAATGAAAAAATTAATTATATTTGTATTGATATTCGCCTTTTGTTTTGTTGGGTTCAGTAATACTTCGGGTGCAGCAGGGAGACAACTGATTATCATCAATAAAGCCAATAATCAACTGGCCTACTATGAAAATGATAAATTGGTGAAGGTGTTCATCGTAGCGACAGGAAAGAAACCCGCCTATACTCCTGAAGGAAAGTTCAAGGTAGTGACAAAGATAGTGAATCGTCCCTATTATAAAGGCAACATTAGAGGCGGAGATCCCAGGAATCCTCTAGGTAAACGATGGATGGGGATAAATGCACGGAATACACCAGGAAATACGTACGCAATACACGGCAATAATGATTCTAAAACCATTGGGAAATATATAAGTGCCGGTTGTATTCGCATGTATAACGATGATGTACAATGGCTGTACGATAAGGTGAGGATGAACACTGTAGTCTTAATTGCCAGTTCGAATAAATCTTTTGCTTCCATAGCAGCTAAGAATGGATATAAGGTGATCGGATCTGAGAGCTTACCTGTAAATACTACCAACTCTATCCTGAAGAATGGAAGTAAGGGGCCCCAAGTAATTGAACTACAAAAAAGATTAACTAAACTTGGATACAGCACTAAAGGAATAGATGGTGCATTTGGAAAAAATACTGAAATGGCCGTAAAGAAATTTCAAAAGTCTAAAAAACTTACTTCTGATGGGATCGTAGGACCAAAAACGAAAAAAGCGCTGGGACTTAAATAATCATCATTACTGATATCCACTGATTAGTGGATATCTTTTTTTATGTTTAAGCTGTAACACTCCATACATTAATACCCATACCGGCTGTAATTTTCCACCATCACTTTTGCCTTTATGTTATAATTTATATATAAACAGCTAATCATAATCGCACTGTCACTACATATAAGGAGGTATATAAAAATGTACGATGAACTTCTCATAATGACTATTAAATCAATTTTTGTTATCGGCACAATCGCAATGTTTGTGATTTTAGGATTCGTAAAAGGGCGCAAGTTTTAATTTTTTCCAATTCCTTAACATATCCTCATTGCCTGATTACTCGTATGATGTTCATACCGGTAATCAGGTTAATTTCACTCAGAAAAAAAGCATATCCTCAAAGGGCATGCTTACTTACCATTCCAGAAATCCGTTTTATCTAAAAGTTGGTCAATGTCAAATGTATCAAGATGGAATGGAACTGATTCTTCTGCAATCGCTTCAGTGGCTAACAATAATTGGTCGATATCAATAATGGCCAAAACAGTCCTCTCCCTTTTTTAATGGTTTTCCCCTCACTTTTAATACATCAAACAATTCGTTCAAAAGATATTTTATTAGAGGGTACCTTTTAATTTACATTTGACATTTATTTAAGGGGAAGTGAATCATTTTTTTCCGATCCTTCAGGTGAAAGTGTATGTATCAATTTAACCAGCTTATAAAATGTCCCGCTACAGATGGTTACCTCAGGCAGATTATGAAAAATTGATTTTTTATTAATATGATAATTGTCTTTCTCAGGTGAATACACAATAATTTTCTTATTTAACGATAAAGCATATCCAAGTTCATAGAGATTACCTTTACCTGCAGTTAGGAAGATCAGCATAAAATCAGCTTCCTCAATCCCCTTTTTTTCATATTCTCCAATACCGTCCGTAATTTGGTTAGTCTCATCATCCGCAATTAAATTCCCGCCATTCACACATGTAAATCCTTTTGAAGTTAATTTCTTTATCAATGACCTTACTTGCTTCAAATTTTTTTCATCTGATGCTATATAATATTTCACACATCCACCTCCAAAATATATAACTATTGATACTTTTTACCTACGTTACCTATACTATACATATTCGTTATAAAGAACGCAATATCCTTTTCCAAAAATAAATAAAAATTTAAGGACAAAGTCTCGGTCCCATACATTTAAGCAAAACAAAAGCCATCATTCCTTTTCCAGGCAATGATGGCTTTTGTTAAAAAAATGATATGACGGGGTATTCTGGCATTAATACAATTATTAATGTCGCCTTCCCTTACTCAAAAAAACATATACTTATGTAAAAATATTAATGTTTTTGAGTTACTCTTATAAATCTGACTTTAAGGGTAACAAAATGTTGATTAATCTTTAAGAAATCAAAAATAAAAACCTTGTCCCCTACCCGGCAAGGTTTTTTTATTTTTCATATGTGATATTTTCTATTTCAATCCTGAAGGGTGCAGCCTCACATATATTAATTCCCCTATCTAGATTTACCTTTTCCATTTCACTCGCATCCGGTATTGTTTTTTTATCGAAAATAAAATGTTCGACCATGGATTCCAACAGTTCTTGAGCACAAGCTAAGGCATCTACCCGATTCCTACCGCTAACGGAAGAAATAATTCCTTCTCGCCTAAAATCCGGGAAACAAACTTGAACGGAAAAAGAGTCGATAATCAACGGGTGTTTTTCATAATAGAATACAGCTGGATACTCAAAGATTTGAATGGTCAAAATATCATCCCTTCATACAATTTTTAGGATTTTAAGTTAATTATAACATGAAATCCCATAAAAAAAAATAGGTTTATTTACATTTCTTTGTTTGTCAAGCTTATTTTTACATTCAATAGGTTGTTATGTCCGTACTTACTACAAAATAAGAAAACACCAGGAAAATCAAAATCACGATAACATTCAAGATTATTCCAATAATGCTGCACACTTTACCAGCTGTCACCAATCCATTACCGGTTTCACCAGTAAGTTTCATTTCTTGTTTACTCTTCGCTGCAAATATTAAACCTAGTATACCTAATACGATGCCGATGAATGGAATAAGCAGGGATAATACCCCCATGATTAATGATACAATCGCTTTGCTATTGCTTTGTTTAATTTCAGACATATTTTCCACCTTCTCTCTTCCCCTTATATATACGGTCATTAAAAGGAAAAGATTCATTATTTGTTACTCATTCATCACTAATATTCCATGCTCTCCTGCCGGTGAATTTCATACACTTGGTCCAATCCATGCATGTAAAAAACGACTCATTTAGAGTCGTTTCAGATAGTAGACAAACTCGAAAAAATTGAGTTTGTCTGCAGTTAAAAAAAGTTTTCAGAAATCCGTTCCCTTTCCGCCGACTGTCTGCCAAGCCTCTCTCATGTGGGGTTTCGGCCAGCCAGTTATTCGGCAGGAGTGGCGAAAACTTCGTTTCATCACATATAAATGAATAAATAATCATGAAGTATAACCAAATCTTGTTTTGAAATGATGGTAATCATTCCCACGGTAAAATCGTGACAGCTATTCGGGATGAGACCATTCCGAACCCTAAGTTGTCTACAAACCGAGACCGGCAAATCCTATTGTCTGTATTCAGTTTTTTAGGGTTATTCGCATTCAATTTAAAAGAAAAACAAATTTAAAATTGGAACGGAAGGGGCGAGAATCCTGCGGGAAAACCCGTTTAGGGATTAACCCCGCAGGCGCAAGCCGAGGAGGCTCCCTGACCGCCCGCGGAAAGCGAGTGCCTTAAGTTCCAATCAAGGTCCAAATTGCACAAACCATAAAAAAATTGCAGACAAACTGAAACGACTCATTTCTGAGTCGTTTTTTTTAGGTTCGTTTCAATTCAAGTCTCTGGGCTACCAAAGACAGACTAAAGTTTACAATGAAATACATGAGCGCCACCAGGATCAAAATAGGTATTAAATACTTTTGACTTTGCCCATATATAATTTGACCATGATGAGTTAGCTCCGGTAACGAGATGACAACCGCTAATGAAGTATCCTTTAATAATGATATGAATTGGCTGACAATAGGAGGAACCATGCGGCGGAGAGCTTGGGGCAAAATAATATGTATCAATGCCTGTGTATAACTCAAGCCTGATGAACGAGCGGCTTCCATTTGCCCTTTATCTACAGATTTTAGCCCACTTCGAATTACTTCAGATAGCATGGCCGACTCGAAAATTGTCAATGCAACGATGGCCGCTGGAATGATTTCCAGTTTAATGCGTACCTCAGGTAAAGCAAAATACGTAAAAAATATAATTAATAACAACGGTAAATTACGTACCGTTTCTACAATCATGGCTAATATTTGAGATAGCACCGGTACCTTTGCGTAACGGATTATGCCCACAAGCCCGCCAATGATGAAACTTAGAATAATGGATATAAAAGCTACCTGGAGCGTTACCCAAAATCCTTCTAATAAAAACTTAAGATTATCCGGTGTATAGGCACCTGCAAAATCCATATCTTATACCTCCCTCAATTACTCTTTGCCAGACGTTTTTCCAAATAACCAACGCCAAGACTTAAAGGAATGGTAAGAATTAAGTAAAACGCTGCAACGAAAATGTATACATCAAACACGACAAATGTACTTGAAGAAATCAAATCCCCATGGTACATGAGATCCAGTCCTGCAACGACGGCTAAAATGGAAGAATTCTTAACTAGATTGATAAATTGGTTTCCTAGAGGAGGAATGACTATTTTAACTGCCTGTGGCAATATGACGAGCCTCATTGCCTGCCCATATGTCAGTCCTGAAGAACGGGCAGCTTCCATTTGACCCTTTGGCACAGAAAGAATGCCTGCCCGAATTGCCTCAGCTATGAAAGATGAAGTGTAAATGGTCAGGGCTAATGTTCCTGCGTATAGTCCACTTAGTTTAAGGCCCAGAAAGAAGAAAAAGGTAATAATCAATAAAGGTATGTTCCGAATGAACTCAACATAGGCGGTTCCAAGCCAGTTTAGAGGCTTTATCGGGGCAATCCGCATGATAGCAACAAGCACACCCAGGAGCAAACTCGCTACCAATGCGATTAAACTCGACATGATCGTATTTTTAAAGCCTAATAAATACATATCCAGATTCTCTGTTAAAATGGAGAAATCAAGCACGGCATACACTCCTTTAACTAGTAAGGATGAGCAAAAAGCTCATCCTCACAAGACAAATGTTCAAATGTTAATTAAGGTCATTTCCCTTACATTTGGTAATGATTAATGTTTAATCCATTTATCATGGATTTCATCGTACTTGCCTGAATCTTTAAGTGACTTAAGGGCTTTATTCAATTCGTCAACAAACTCAGCATTTCCTTTTTTCACAGCAATGCCATAAGGCTCGTCTGTAAATGTTCCGCCAACAAGCTCATAATTTGGATCCTCGTCAGCCATACCATAAAGGATTGAATCATCCGTAGTCAATGCATCCCCTTGCCCAGATTTAAGTGCAGCGAACGCTTCGGAATAGTTTTCAAATTCAAGAACTTGTGCGTCAGGAGCCTTTTCACGGATATTTATGGAAGAAGTAGAGCCCTTAACAGCCAATACCTTTTTCCCTTTTAAACTATCAATACCCTTGATATCGCTGCCTTTTTTGACTAGCAGGGATTGTCCGGCATCAAAGTAAACATCGGTGAAGTCAACTTCTTTTTTACGATCTTCCGTGATTGTCATGGTCGCTACAATCGCATCGATATCACCATTATTCAATAAGGCCATCCTTGTTTTAGAAGTCACTTCTTTAAATTCAACTTTATTCTCATCACCTAGGATTTCTGCTGCAAGAGCTTTGGCGATATCAATATCAAATCCTTCTACATCTCCAGTACTAGGATTTTTCAATCCAAATAGCCTTGTATCATTTTTTACCCCAAAAACAATCTTATCCTTATCCTTCACTTGTGCAAGAACATCCGTTTTCTTTGTCTTTACCGCCACCCTCTTTATCTTTGCCTGAATCTTCTCCCCCGCCGCATCCAGCCAATAAAATGACAGCCAATAAAGATAGCAAAGATAATTTCAACCATTTCTTTTTCTTCAACATGTTAATCACCCCTGTTTTTTATTTAATGATTTAATATACGGCTAAGAAATAAACGAGCCCTCTCTTCACGAGGATTGGCGTAAAACTCAGCCGGTGATGCCTCTTCTAAAACCCTGCCTTCGTCCATGAATACGATTCGATCCGCTACTTCACGGGCAAATCCCATTTCGTGCGTGACAACCACCATCGTCATTCCTTCATGGGCAAGTGCTTTCATAACATCCAGTACCTCGCCAATCATTTCTGGATCCAAGGCTGAGGTAGGTTCATCAAATAGCATGATTTCAGGCCCCATTGCCAAACCTCTGGCAATCGCTACCCTTTGCTGCTGTCCACCCGAAAGCTGGGAAGGAAATGAATTCGCCTTATCTCCAATCCCTACTTTCTCCAGATACTTTTGCGCAATCTTTTTCGCTTCCTCTTCTGATTGTCCTAAAACCTTCCTGGGTGCAAGCATGATGTTCTCGAGCACAGTTTTATGAGGATATAAGTGAAAATGCTGGAAAACCATACCGATATTCCGACGCAGTTTGTTTATGTCCGTTTTTCTATCCGCTACATTTAAACCATTAACGGAAAGGGAGCCTTCCGAAATGGTCTCAAGACGATTAATGCATCGAAGCAGGGTACTTTTCCCTGATCCTGACGGTCCGATGACTACTACCACCTCCCCTTTATTAATAGTAAGATTAATATCCTTCAATACATGGAAATCACCAAAATACTTATTCACCCGGTCAAAAACAATCATAATTAGCCTCCCTGCCCATAATCAATCTTTTGGTCTGAAAATTGATAATAATCAGAATTCTGAATGCATAATATAGCATTCTCTTAAATCGAATCATTTCTATATGTATAATCCTTTCTCCATTTATTATTTCCCAATATAAGGTTATTTTTTTTATTATTTTAGACTAGTAATATAAAAAAATATATTCAATATTCACATTATTCATTATATATAATATTACTTAAAATTACCATATAAACTTTAAATTGTTAAAAACAATAACATATTTTATGATACTATTGCTATATTCCATAAAACCCACATATTTAAATCGATCTCCCCTAAACGGTTCCTATTTTTGTAAAAAGGGATTTATTTCCCGTAAGCAAAATGCCTGATATGAATTAGCAATTATAGAACGAACAAAAAAAAGACAGCAAAAGCTGTCTTTTACATTCATTCTTTTATAGCATCTTCAAATGGTGCTGAAAATAAGCCACTAGGCGCCAGCATATCCGTATCCGATTCCCGGCTTTCCCCACCCACAGTATATGGACCTGCTGGATAAAAATCAAACAAATCACTTTCCTTATGTATGATCAAAAAATACTCGTATAAATCATCCATAAGTTCCTGATGTTCATCTAATTTCATGATTTCGCCACATTCATCAATTACAAAGTTTTCATTAATCGCATCTTGAAGTTCCTCATTATTTGAATACGCGATAAAAAAATCCACATCTCCACACTCCATGCATAGCAAGAGTTTTTCTTCTAGTGCTTCTTGATAGGATTTCTGAACGATCTCCTTCAAAATGGCTTCAATCTTTTCAGGATTAGTTAGTTTAATTTTAGTCTGGATCACAAAATCCCTCCAATTTAATAAAATGACATTTAAAAAGTATATGCCAGTTTAATGAAAAATAAAAAAAGCAAGCTCACCCTTTGATCAATATTAAATGAAACTGCTATAAGTCCGTTCCTAATTAACCCATAAATCCAAATGGAATCCAAAGCCATCATTTCGTTCCTTAACCTAGACGCGTATGATAACCATTACTCCACCTGCTCACTATAAGTGGAATTTGCCTAAACTTGATCATCAAGGGCAACGCATGTAATCCGGATCCCTGCGCATTTGTAAGGAATTCTCCGCCTCGTGTATATATTAAGTTTGCCCGCATAATCAGAATGATAATCTTCTATAATACAAAGAAAAAGATGATCGGAAGCGTAATCAAGCTTAATGAAGTACTAATGAACGTAGCACTTGAGACGAATTCAGGTTCTGTATTGAATTGGAGCGCATACATCGTAGTGTTGGCCGCCGTTGGCATGGCAGCTACGATAATCATGATATGCCTGACCATTTCATCCACTGGTAAGGCAAGTGATAACAGGAATGCAATGGCTGGCGAAACAGCAAGTTTAAGAAGAAGTGAAACTGATAGCTTACGATAGGCAATTTTTCTCAGTGAAATGTTGGCTAGCTGCATTCCGAGTGTAATCATAATTGTTGGGATTGCTGCATTTGCAACAAGGTTAATAGCTTCCATAACCGAATTGCTTAATGGAATTTTCACAAACTGAAAAACCGTACCTGCAATAGCTCCATACACGATTGGCATCCTGAATACTGCTTTAAGCGCTGTTTGGACTCCGTTACCTTCCGGGCTGCCCTTCGCTGCGAAATAGATGCCAATGGTGCACATGACTAACTGCTGACCCACCATCAGGATGATCGCATAATCGAGTCCTGCTGCACCGAATAACAGGAAAATGACTGGTGTTCCGTAATTCCCGTTATTCATGAATGCCGATGCCAATATCATGCCGCTTGTTTCGGTAACTGAATAATTACGGAAAAACGATATGATATAGACTACCAGTATGAGAGAAAGACAGAGTACTATCGTGAAAAGGAACAGATAAAAATAATCAATCGTAAATTCTGCGGAATAAAAAGTTCGGAACACAAGAAAAGGTGACATTAAATATAATGCCATCGTGGAAATCGATTTCGTATCAAGTTTAAACTTTTTCTGACCGACGTACCCTAAAACAAAAATACCGAATATCGGTAAAAGAACGCCCAAAAATCCCATACATCTCACCTTCATAATCCTATGATTTTCTTCTAACAATATCAGTTTTATCATTATTTGTAAAAATTCTTTCAAATCGTTCCTGATTCTAACGTCATATATCCTAACATATAATGATTTTTCTTTATTTTCAGAAAATTATATTCAATTTTTGTCTATATATGGTATATTATTTATTATATTTACGTTAAAAAACGTAACATCAACACAATTGGTTTATTAATAAATGAAGGGGTGTTTTTTTAGTGGATGTAAAATTCATGGAGATGGCCGTTCGGCTAGCAAATGAAAATGTATTGGCAAAGAAAGGTGGACCTTTCGGTGCTATAATCGTAAAAGACGGCAAAGTTGTAGGAAGAGGATGTAATAATGTGACAACAGCCAACGATCCCACAGCTCACGCCGAAGTACAGGCGATACGTGATGCATGCAGGAATCTCAATAGCTTCCAGCTTACAGATTGTGAAATATACACTAGCTGCGAACCTTGTCCAATGTGCATCGGTGCCATTTATTGGGCACGTCCAAAAGCCATTTATTACTCATGCACTAAAGAAGACGCTGCACTTATTGGTTTTGATGATCACTTTATATACCAAGAACTTGCCCTGCCAATGAAAAACCGCACTATTAAAATGGAACAAATGTCTTTCAATGACCACGATTTACCATTCCGGACATGGGAGACCCATATTGAAAAAGTAAAATATTAATATGTTATATCTTTGCCAAAGGGGTTACGAATATGAAAAAAAACTTGCTTAAAAGGAGAATAGACGTCGCCGCAGGCAAAACGCCTGCAGACTGCGTCATTAAAAACGGGCAAATTATAGATGTATTCAATGGTGATACCTATTCAGGCGATATTGCCATTGTCGATGGTTTTATTGCTGGCATTGGGAGTTATGAGGGTATTTCAGAAATTGATGCTGCTGGAAAATTCGTATCCCCTTCATTCATTGATGGCCATGTCCACATTGAATCTTCGATGGTCAGGCCTTCTGAACTCGCAAAAATCCTCCTTTTACATGGTGTGACCAGCATCGTTGCGGATCCTCATGAAATAGCCAATGTTTCCGGTAAAAAGGGCATTCATTATATGATTGAACAATCCGGCCAACTTCCTTTTGACTTCTACTTCATGATGCCATCTTGTGTACCTGCTACGGAGTTTGAACATTCTGGCGCTGTCTTAAGAAGTGAAGATCTAAATTCATTTTATCAAAACCCGAAAGTGCTTGGTTTAGCCGAAGTTATGAATTTCCCGGCTGTTTCACATACGGAGGATGATATGCTGCAAAAATTATACGATGCAAATAGACTAGGCAAAAGCATAGATGGCCATGCAGCTGGATTATCCGAACAACAGCTCAATGTTTATATGAGTGCCGGCATTAAAACGGATCATGAATGCACAACAGCGGAAGAGGCAAAAGAAAGACTGCGAAAAGGAATGTATCTTATGATCAGGGAAGGTACTGTTGCCAAAGATTTATTAAACCTGGTTCCAGCCATTAATGAGCTGAACTCCCGCCGTTGTTTATTCGTCACCGATGACCGGCACCTCGATGATATTGTTTCTGAAGGAAGTATCGATCACAACGTTCGACTTTCCATAGAAAATGGTATCCCACCAATTACCGCGATTCAAATGGCGACCATCAATGCTGCAGAATGTTTTGGTTTAAAGGAACACGGTGCTATAGCACCCGGATACAAGGCAGACTTCCTTCTATTAGACGATCTCGATACAATCATCATCCATTCGGTCTTTAAAGAGGGAAAACCTATGGTCCAAAATAATCGATTACTGAACTTTCCTGAAAAGGAACAGGTTATTGACGACGGTTTGAAGCACTCCGTTAAATTTCATGAAATAACGGAAGATGATTTGGCGATACCTTTTAAAAATAATCTTGCTAATATTATTGAGATTACTCCAAACAGTTTGATTACAAAGCATTCGATTGAACCGGTTACACTTAATCGTGATGGTCTATTCCAGTTCTCTGAACATGTTGATCATATAAAACTAGCAGTTATTGAACGGCATCATATGACCAAACAATTAGGTCTTGGAATCGTCAAAGGGCTTGGTTTGAAATCAGGCGCAATTGCCACTACAGTAGCCCATGATTCACATAATTTAATCATTGCCGGCACGAATGACCAAGATATGCTAAGGGCAGCAAAGGAAATCAAAAAGATGCAGGGTGGATTGGCCGTAATCCAAAATGGGAAAATACTAGCTTCCCTTCCCCTTCCAATAGCTGGATTGATGAGTGAATGCACATATATGGATGTGGTTCATTCATTGAAACGAATCGATGAAGCCCTTTTGAAACTCGGTGCCAACAGGCATTTCAACCCTTTCCTTACACTTGCGTTCTTGGCGTTACCTGTCATCCCGGAAATTAAACTGACGGATCAGGGCTTATTTTCCGTTTCTGAGTTTAGGCATATTCCTATTGAAGCCGTTACGCCTGCCGATAAGTTCAATCTACTTTGACCCCCTACCCGGGGGTTTTTCCCATTCACCCCCAAAATTTCTATATGAATAATGTTATAACTCAACTTAAATCGGGAAAAGGATATAATCGGTATCATCTATGTTAAAATAAAAAAAAACACAAATCTTTCTTGGAGGAGATAAATATGGCAAAACATGATCAACAGACCATCATTGGATATATTGGCACTTACACAAAAGGAAACAGCAAAGGTATTTATCGCTTTACTTTAGATACAGCAGAAGGAAAACTCAGTACACCGGTTCTTGCAGCAGAATTAACCGATCCGACTTATGTCGCCATCAGCCAGGACAAAAAGAATCTCTACGCCATTTTAAAAGAAGCGGGCAGCGGTGGAGTTTCTTCCTATTCGATTAATGAAGAATCGGGTGAACTTACCTTCTTGGGCCAACAATTGACACCGAATGGCTCTTCCTGCCATATAAGTGTCGACAGCAAGAAACAGGTCTTGATCACTTCCAGTTATGGAGATGGCCTGATTGAATCATATCCGCTTCATGACAATGCGACCCCTTTGCCAGTATCATCCACCATTCAACATGAGGGTCAAGGACCGAATGAAGAACGTCAGGAAAAAGCACACACTCACTTCGCTGGTTTCACACCGGATGAAAGGTTCATTGCTGTAGTCGACCTCGGAATAGATAAAGTAATAACCTATAAAATACATAATGGGGTTTTGGAAGAAGTAAACAGTTTATCTGTTGCTCCCGGCAGCGGACCGCGGCATTTGACCTTCCACCCAAACGGAAAATTTGCGTATGTCATGGCAGAACTTGTACCGGAAGTCATTGTTTTGAGCTTCGATAGTCTATCGGGAAGCTTTTCTGAATTGCAAACGGTTCGGACCGTTCCGGAAGATTTCAAGGAAAATAACCAAGGAAGCGCCATTCATATTTCTGATGACGGGGAATTCATTTATGCCGCAAACCGCGGACATGATAGTATTGCCGTTTACCAAATCAATCAAGAAACAGGCAAACTGGCATTCGTGGAACTGGTTTCTACCGAAGGACATTGGCCACGTGATTTTTCATTGGACCCAAGCGGAAAATTCCTGATCGCTTCTAATGAACAATCAGGAAACCTGACACTATTTGCACGGAATGAACAGGACGGAAAATTAACATTGTTGCAAAAAGATGTTCAAGTTCCCTTCCCTGTTTGTGTAAAATTCCTTTAGTTCTATAATTAAAAAAGGATTGAAGCTTTTACCACAGCTTCAATCCCTTTTTTATAAATCCTTCTTTAATTCCATTTCTCCGCCATTTCCGGAAAATCTATAAATGGGTTTCGATTACCCTGAATTTCATGTATAGCCTGGTTTCTATGTTTTTCATAAATGCTGACCGGAAAAAGCCGGTGCCATTCCAAAAGCAGTGTCAGGTTAACTTTGCCGCTATCGATGATTCCCTCATATCTTAATAAAAAATACATGGTAGCTCTCGCTACGATACCTTTTCCATATTCAGGTTCGAATTTACCTTCATCAGATTTCCCGCAACCCGCCTTTATACCGGCAGCCGATGCTTCTGGGATATAATCCTCAAAATCATAGTATGAAAAGTTACTCCGGCTGCTGTTACAAGTTGGTTCACAAGCGAACAGATGGTGCAAATCTCCCCTCATCGGTTCTTTTTTATTGAACCATGATTGAGGTACGACATGTTCACAATTAACGAGCATGTTGTCCATCTTTGTTGATTCAATGCCTCTTGACAACACTTCAAGTATACGGATATCTTCCTCAATGACTTCCACAGGATCCATTCCTTTACCGGAATACAGACTTTTCAGTTTGCCATTTTCCTGTAAGTCCACCCAAGGGTAAACATGACGATGTGGTGAGTAGTTCAGCTGGTTTTTATGGGTTGTCACAAGCAGGTCCTTCAATCCTTCTCGGTCCAAGGAATCATCTTGATAGTATACACGCTTAAGTTCCTGATCTTTGGATTCATCATAGTATTCGCGGTTTTCATTGAAGTTCACAAACGCAGCCATTGCCATTGCCCGTTCTTTTTCAAGTACTTCAAAACTATTCTTCATCCACTCATCTCCCCACTTCTATTAAAACCTAACTTTTACCATATATAAAGTTTAATAGAAATCGAACGAAAAAAAAAGGTGCTTTAGAAGGGTCTAACGAAGAATTTCAATAAAATGGGTAAGGATTTTTGCTGTCATTCCCCAGATTACACGATCGTTATATAAGTAAAAATATTCTTCCATCTGTTTTGGCTGCCATTTATAATTCTCTCCGCCAAAGATTAAATCATGGGGGAAGTTTTCATGTGGTTCCACTTTATACTTCACATGATATATCTCTGGCGGTTTTTCCATGAAAAAGGATAGCGGGACCGTAAAAATGGTTTCTACCTCAGCTGGATTAGGTATTATCCGTTGATGGTCACGAACAAATCCTGCATAAGGATAAACAATCATGCCAAAAGGAGATACCAAATAATCAATTGGAAAGACATTATAGATATCTTCTTTATTTAAATTAAGTTCCTCGTATGTCTCCCTTAGTGCAGCCGCCTGTTCATCATGGTCCAACTTGTCTATTTTACCGCCTGGAAAACAGATATCCCCTGGCTGCCTCCTCAGTTTGTGTGAACGCTCTTCAAATAGAACGTGTATTCCATCATCCTTCTCTATTAGGGGTACCAATACGGCATACTTTGAAAAATTCCCACTCCCTAAAATTTCAGGGGTATGTAATGTGAGTTTTTTTGTTATATCTTCAGTTTTCATGTCCCTCACCTCTTCTGACGGAATATTGACGATATGAGATCGGTTTATTTTCTACCACTCTTATCATTCCATTTTCAAACATACGCTATAACTAAGCAAGGAAAACGATTCCAATATGTTCCCTTTAATTCATAATAGATTACTTAACCTCTATATTCTTGTTTTTTTCATACAATATAGGCCCTTAACATCCAAGAAAAGGAGGAATTAAACCTTTTTCCATTACACTAAATCTCTCATTTCATTTCCATGGGGAAAATATATTCATTAATAACCTATGTGATTAGCTAATTTGTGGATGGGCGATCACTGATAGGTTTTTCTCACTATTGATGGGATGCACATCATCCATATGGATCATTTAACAATAGATAAAAGCACCGGTCAAAGTTCTGAACGGTGCTCAAACGAAACACAGCAGTCTCAATTAAAAAGTAAAGTCTGGATCCAATCTTTGTTAATTAACAAAACCGAATGTATAAGAGAATATTAATAGGTACATATAGAAATCCACTTTAATACTGAATTTTCAGAAATCTGATTTGTGGCCACTCATTCTATTATTTCCCGAGGTTCGTAATATTTATAGTTCTGTTAGCGCTCGCTTTACTGTCGTTACGATGAATAAGAAGTCCTCTTCAGTTATGCTAAGTGGAGGAGCAAGGGTCAGGACATTATTGAAGCCCGCTACCGTATCACCATTTTTACCTATGATCAGCCCCTTTTCTTTGCATGACGCAATCATTTTATTGATTTTGGAAAGTTCGATCGGCTGTTTTGTCCCTTTATCTTCCACCAGTTCAATTCCTACCAACAAACCTTTCCCACGCACATCGCCAACATTAGGATGAGATTTGATTTCTTCAAATTCTTGCAGCAAGCGAAACCCTAACTCTTTAGAACGTTCTATAAGTTTTTCATTTTCATATATTTCAATATTCTTCAAAGCAAGGGCACAGGAAGCTGGATTGCCACCAAAAGTATTTACATGACGAAAGCGGTCATAATCATCTGTACCGATGTATGCTTCATAAATTTCACGTTTGACGGCTGTGGCGGATAACGGCAGGTAAGCGCTTGTGATTCCTTTAGCCATTGTTACGATGTCCGGTTTTACATCATAGTTCATAAATCCGAATTTCTTCCCAGTACGGCCAAACCCGCAAATGACCTCATCCGAAATAAGAAGGACGCCATTTTTCTCACAAATTTCTTTCACACGTTTCATATATCCATCAGGTGGCATCAAAACTCCGCCTCCTGTGATGATAGGTTCCATTATTACCGCAGCCACCGTTTCGCTCAACTCCCATGTAATGGTACGGTCAATTTCCGCCGCACTTTTTTCGCCGCTTTCATCCTCTGGATTTCGGTAAGAATCAGGCGGTGATACATGAAGAAATCCTAGGGCGAGTGGTTCATATTTATACTTCCGCTGCGCCTGCCCGGTAGCTGCCAGGGCTCCCATCGAATTTCCATGATAGCCGCGATAACGGGAAATGAATTTATAACGTCCATGTTCACCTTTTTGCTGATGATACTGCCGAGCAATTTTAAAAGCAGTCTCATTTGCTTCTGAACCGCTGTTAGAGAAGAAAATCACATAATCCCCACCCAGCCATTCATTTAACTTCTCTGCTAGCTTAATAGCCGGAATGTGGCTGTTCGTTAAAGGGGCATAAGGAAGTTCCTTCAACTGTTCGTAAGCTGCTTCAGCCAGTTCCGTTCGACCATAACCCACGTTGACACACCATAACCCTGACATCCCATCCAAGTAGCGATTTCCATCAACATCCGTTATCCATGCTCCTTGCCCGTTTTTGACCACCATTGTCCCAGGGTTGGGTTCAGCCCCTTTCATATGATGCCAAACATATTTGCCATCCATTGCCTTAAGATCCTGACCCTGTTTTTCAACCTGCATAAGCCACACTCCCCCAATCATAATGTATAAAGGAGGGCCGACCACAAACTGCGTCGACCCCTTTTTCATATCAGTATCTTGCCGTTAACATTTTCTTTCTAGTGTAAAATTCCACTCCGTCTTTTCCATTGGCATGAAGGTCTCCATAAAACGAACTTTTATATCCGGAAAATGGAAAGAATGCCATTGGCGCGGGTACCCCAAGGTTAATACCAAGCATTCCTGCATCAATTTCTTCACGAAATTCCCGGATGGCTTTTGCACTATCCGTATAGAGGCAGGCACCATTGGCAAATTCGGATTGATTGGTCAAATCGATTGCTTCTTCAAGGGTATTAACCCGTACTATGGATAAGACAGGGGCAAAAATTTCATCACTCCATATTTTCATGTTTGTATTTACATGATCAAATAATGTCGGTCCAACGTAATAGCCATTTTCCTGATCGCCTTCATTCCTGCCATCACGAAGGAGGACAGCTCCTTCTTTTTCCCCAATTTCAATATATTGTTCTGTTCTCTTTTTATGTGTATCACGGATCACGGGTCCAAGGAAAACGCCCTTATCCATTCCATTTCCAATCTTGATGTCATCCGCTGCAGCCTTTAATCTCTCAACGAGCGAATCTCCCACTTCTCCCACTGCAACTACCACCGATGCAGCCATGCAGCGCTCGCCTGCAGAACCGAAAGCGGCATTGGTTATGTTCGTTACCGCATTTTCCAGGTCTGCATCAGGCATGACGATTGAATGGTTTTTCGCTCCTGATAAAGCCTGGACACGTTTTTTATTGGCAGCTGCCGTTTTGTAAACATACTCTGCGACAGGCTGGGATCCTACAAAAGATACCGCTTTAATGTCTTCATGTTCCAAAATCCCGTTCACGACATCATGGGCACCATGGACAATATTGACGACACCATCCGGAACACCGGCTTCCGTCAATAATTCTACAAGACGGTTGGCTAAGAGCGGTGTCCGTTCTGAAGGTTTTAAAATAAACGTATTGCCACAGGCTATTGCAAGCGGGAACATCCAACATGGCACCATCATCGGGAAATTAAACGGCGTAATCCCGGCAACGACACCCATTGGATAACGGTACATGCCAGATTCAATGCCTGGAGAAATGTCAGGAAGCTGACTGCCCATCATTAAGGTAGGCGCACCTGCAGCGAACTCCACGCATTCAATCCCACGTTGAACCTCACCATATGCTTCTGTATAGCTTTTTCCATTTTCAATCGTGACCAGCTTTGCCAGTTCATCCCAGTGTTCTATCAATAATTGCTGGTAACGGAATAAGAAGCGCGCCCTTTTTGGCACGGCCACCTTTTTCCATTCTTTATACGCATTTTTAGCAACCTTAACCGCTTGGTTTACATCTTCCCTTGTGGAAAGGGGTACGATTGCCAAAGCTTCTCCTGTTGCCGGATTTGGCACTTCTTCATGTTTCGATGTTGAGGAATCCACCCATTTGCCACCGATATAATTTTTCAACGTTTCTACATCATTGATAACTGCCATTAAAGAAACCCTCCATTTCAACACGATTTCATAGTTTCATTATATTTTTCAAACGGACTTTTTACATTAGACGTTTTGTATAGTTTTTAATTCAATATTTGCACATATTGTTTGTTTTTGATTTTCCTATATTCATGAAAAGAATTCACCATGTAGAATCTCCTTTGTACTTTCCCTTTACCGGAAGCCCTCACACCCATCATTTAATAATGGAGTATAGCTTTAGGTCTTGATGCTTTCCCTTAACAAACATTCCTTTTCTTATGATTCCCTCAAAAGACATACCCGCCTTTTGCATGACTCGCTCTGAACCAAAATTTTCAACGAAGCAGCGTGCTTGTATTCGAACCAGGTTCATATTTTCGAAGCCAAAGGCAATTATCTTTTGGGCAGCCTCCGTCATTAAGCCACTCCCCCAATATTCGGGTGCCAATACATACCCGATTTCGGCACTATGATGATTAACCTGCCATGAAACAAAGTCAATAGTACCAATCAACTTACCACTTTCCTTGTGTTGTATGCCCCATGGAGCGATTTTCTTATCCTCATAATTTTGTAGGATGAATCTGATAAAATCCTTTGTATCACTTAGGGAACGATGGGCTTCCCATGTTACGTAGCGGGAAACTTCACTGTTGGATGCATACGCGAACATGTTTTCTGCATCACTCATGGTGACTTTCCTCATAACCAAACGTTTTGATTCTATAATAGGCAGCTGTCCATATATGTCTTTCACGTTCATGATTACACCCCATTCCATTAATTATCAGTATTATAACAAGATTGTTAACCAATCTCTTTCTCAATTGAAAAATTATTGAAACTTACGTATAATTCAGAAAAATGATTACGGAGGATAATTATGCCAAAAAGAAAACTCATAATAAGCCAAAACTTGAATGTGCTCTTATTACAGAAGATTAAAGAATTGGTTCCCGAGTGGACTGTCATCACCGGAAGATCTTCGGAAATATGGAAGGATCATCTAGCCGATGCTGAAGTGATCGCAGGCTGGAAAACGGAAATGGCTGAATCCATCGATGCAAGCGAAGTAAAATGGATCCAGACATGGAGTGCCGGAGTGAATGCCTTACCCCTGGAAAGTTTGGAACAAAAGAACGTGCAGATTACAACTGCAAATGGCGTCCATGCCTATCCCATTTCAGAAACCATTTTCGCGTTAATGCTTGCTTTAACAAGAAAAATAGATACATATATTAAGCAACAGCAGGTGAAGACTTGGCATCACGCAAATATGAAGCAGGAAATTCATGAAAAGACCATCGGGATCATCGGTGTTGGAAAAATCGGAAAGGAAACAGCTAAAATTGCCAAGGCTTTTGGCATGTCCGTATTAGGAATGCGCCATTCCGGTAAATCTGAAGAATTTGTCGATGAGATGTTCACACAAAATCAATTGAATGATCTCCTTCCTAAGTGCGATTATATTGTCGTGACATTACCATTGACCCCAGAAACACGGAATATGTTCGGGAAAAACGAATTCCGACTAATGAAGCCTTCCGCTTTTTTCATTAATATAGGAAGGGGAAATCTCGTTATTCAAAACGAATTGGTCCAAGCTCTCAAGGACAAAGATATTGCTGGTGCTGGACTTGATGTGTTTGAAACGGAGCCACTTCCTGGGAAGAGCCCATTATGGGAGATGGACAATGTAATCATCACGCCGCACACATCCGGTAATACGGAATATTACGACCAACGGCTTATTCAGGATATTTTCATGCCGAATTTAGAGAATTACCTAAATGGTAAACACCCCTCAATTAATTTACTTGATTACAGAAAAGGGTATTAAGAATTGTACAACACCATGCACAATAAATAATCTTACTTTGTTTGCTTGCAGATTCCGACATTATCTGTTATATTTAAAAAGAATTATTTTTGTTCGGGAAGATTGATAAGTGAAACACTTTTCGTCTAATGATTGAGCAAGGGTAGTAACACAATGTGTGGATTCACACTAGGAGGCAACAACAATGGAACAAGGTAAAGTAAAATGGTTTAACGCAGAAAAAGGATTTGGCTTCATCGAACGCGAAAACGGAGACGATGTATTCGTACATTTCTCAGCTATCCAAAGCGAAGGATTCAAATCATTAGACGAAGGTCAAGAAGTTACTTTTGAAGTTGAGCAAGGTCAACGTGGACCCCAAGCTACTAACGTTCAAAAAGCATAATTTTAATACAATATATAACGGACTCTACTTGTAGGGTCTGTTTTTTTTTGATTAAAAAGCAAAAATAAAAAAACCCTATTCGCAGGGAATAGGGGAACATGAAACAAGTTTAGTAAATGGTAAACACAGTATAACACACTAAGAAAGGAAACCCTAATTTATCCGAAAAGTAAAAATTATCACTCACTTCCACAGGCTCCCTGACTACCATTCATTTCTTATTTCTTATCCACTTCATATGTTCGATCCGTTCCCCATGGGTAAAACGGAGGCATATCGGTGCTGCTTTTCATTTTGAAATCAGCTTTCCTTTTTTTCAAGAACGCTTCAATCCCTTCTAGTGCATCGGCTTGTTTTCCGGTCCAATGAATCATTTTCGATTCTATTTTATGTGATTCAACAGGATGGTTAGCACCGAGCATGGTCCACATTAACTGCCGGGATAACGTCACGGAGACAGAAGATGTATTTTCTGCAATGTCTGATGCAATCTCCATTGCAGCAGACATCAATTCATCCGGCTCGACGATCTTGTTTACCAACCTTCCCTCATATGCTTCACTGGCCGAAATCATCCTGCCGGTAAAAATCCATTCGGAAGCTTTACCCATTCCGACAAGCCTAGGCAAGAACCAGCCGCTGCATGCTTCCATCGTTATCCCTCGCCTCGCAAATACAAAACCCATTTTTGAATCTGTTGAAGCGATTCTAATGTCCATGGGCAAAGTCATTGTGATACCAATCCCAATTGCCGCTCCATTAATGGCCGCTATCATAGGTTTCTTCATCTCAAAAATTCGTAATGACAACATCCCCCCTGCATCGCGGTATTCAACCAAAGGAGTGTGATCCATAAAGGTTTCTGCCCCTTTTTCCAAATCCATTCCAGCACAGTAAGCATCCCCAGCGCCAGTTATAATAACGGCTCGTACGTCATCATTTTCATCCGCTTCATCAAAAGCATGGATCATCTCCTCACACATCTTTTCATTGAAAGCATTCATTTTTTCAGGACGATTAAGAGTAACAATCATGACTCGATCGACGATTTCACTAGTTATCGTGGAATACAATATCAGTCTCCTCCTTCTCTCAAAAATTGAAATATTCAACAGATTTTTAATTTTACATATAATTACATTTTATCTGTTTTATTTTCAGATTCCTAGTTATTTATTTTTACAAACTGATAATTAATTTAGTCTGCAAAAATAATCGCTTCTATCTAAAATATTTTACATAAATATGTAAAAAAAGACCAGTCGCAAATGCAACTGGTTTTTTTATTTACCAATATAAATGACAAGCAACGAAATGCCCCGGTTTTTGTTCTTTCCATTCAGGTGCAGCACTGGAGCATATCTCCATCGCTTTTGGGCAGCGAGTGCGGAATACACAGCCACTTGGCGGATTGATCGGACTTGGTACATCGCCTTTAAGTACGATTCTTTCCCGTTTAATAGTGGGGTCTGGAATCGGCACTGCAGAAAGCAAAGCTTGCGTGTAAGGATGCAGCGGATCTTTCGTTAAAGAATCACTATCCGAAAGTTCCATCATTCTTCCAAGGTACATGACTAAAATGCGATCTGAAATATACTTGACCATCGATAAATCATGCGCGATGAATAAATAAGTCAATCCCATTTCTTTTTGTAGCTCTTTTAATAAGTTCACTACTTGAGCTTGTATCGAAACATCCAAGGCAGAAATCGGTTCATCACATACGATGAATTTAGGATTTAAAGCCAACGCCCTTGCAATTCCAATACGCTGGCGTTGTCCACCGCTGAATTCATGCGGAAAACGAGTGATATGTTCCGGACTTAAACCAACCAGCTTCAACAGGTCTTCCACCCGTTTTTTTCTCTCTTTACCTTTTGATATCCCATGAATGGCAAGTGGTTCCCCAATCAATTCCTCCACCTTCATCCTTGGGTTCAAGGAAGCGTATGGATCTTGGAAAATCATCTGTATTTCACGGCGGATATGTGACATTTCCCCCGGTTTGTAATCGAAGATATTTTTCCCCTGAAACAGAACTTCTCCGTCTGTCGGTTCATAAAGTCGGGTAATTGTACGACCGGCAGTCGATTTACCACAACCGCTTTCCCCAACAAGGCCGACCGTTTCCCCTGGGTAGATTTTGAGATCCAAACCATCTACCGCTTTCAGCGACTGAGAACCAACAGGAAAATATTTCTTCAAATTCTTAATTTCAACAAGAGGAGAATTTTCGTTGACTGTCTTTTCTTTTACTGACTTATTTTTTAGTGAAACCATTGGTTCTCCTCCTTTATACATTAGTCGGTGCTTGTACCTGTGTTGCTTTTGCCATTGGGTGGTGTAGCCAGCATGCGGCTGTCTGTCCCACTTCGACTACTTCAAGTTCCGGATCATGGTCTTTGCACACTTTCATTGCGGATTCACATCTTGGATAAAAAGGGCATCCTTTTGGCGGATCCAATAAATCGGGCGGTGATCCGATAATGGGAACCAACGGTGCCGTTTTTTCCATATCCAGCCTTGGCACCGTTTTAAGCAAGCCTCTTGTATATGGATGCTGTGGATTTGAAAATATAGCTTCTACTGTACCAGTCTCCACAACCTTACCTGCATACATGACGACTACCCGTTCGCAAGTTTCCGCAACCACACCTAAATCATGAGTGATTAAAATGATGGAAGTATCCATTCTGCGTTGGATATCTTTCATCAGTTCCAAAATTTGCGCTTGTATCGTTACATCCAATGCCGTTGTAGGTTCATCGGCGATTAATAATTTCGGTTCACAAGCTAGAGCCATTGCTATCATCGCCCTTTGGCGCATACCACCTGAAAACTCATGTGGATATTGCTGCATCCTTTTTTCCGGCTGAGGAATACCTACCAGTTTAAGCGTTTCCAACGCCCGTTCGTATGCATCTTTTCGGGACATATTTTTATTATGCTTTAAAATGCCTTCCATGATTTGGCTGCCGATTTTTGTCGTTGGATTGAGAGAAGTCATTGGATCCTGGAAAATCATGCTGATTTCATTTCCGCGAATCTTCTGCATTTCCTTTTCACTCATTTTAATAAGGTCTTTGCCGCCAAAGTTTATTGACCCTTTTCCATACTCTGCTGGAGGTGTTTCCAGTAATCTCATGATGGATTTCGCAGTAACACTTTTGCCGCATCCGGACTCTCCAACAATAGCAACGGCTTCCCCTTTTTTCACTTCAAAGTTCACGCCGCGTACTGCTTGCACTTTTCCTGCATAAGTATGGAAGGTGATGTGTAAATCGTTGACTTCCAATAGGTTCTCCATCATCGTCCCTCCTATTCTAGTAATATCAAATCTTTATGTTAGGACTCATTTATTTCCGTAGTTTTGGATCTAGGGCATCCTGCAGTCCGTCACCAGCAACATTGAACGCGAACATGGTTAAGGAAATCAATATTGCCGGGATTAATAGTTGATAGAAATTCCCTACCAAAATGCTTCCCAGGGCATCACTTGTCAATGTTCCCCAACTTGCCTGAGGTGCTGGCACTCCCAATCCCAAAAAGCTTAGAGTAGCTTCGGCAAAAATAGCAGTGGGTACAGTCAACGTTAAATTAACAAGGATCGGTCCCATTGTATTCGGAATCATGTGTTTTCTTAAAGTCCAGCTCGTATTGGCTCCAGAGATGGTTGCTGCATGGATATATTCATTCTCTTTTAGTTGTAAAACCTGTCCCCTTACCAGTCGCGCCATTGGAATCCAGCCTGTAATTGACATCGCAATGATGATCGGCAAAATACCAGGTTTTAATACGACCATCATTAAGATAACCATCAATAGGTATGGAATCGCATAAATCACTTCAGCAAACCGCATCATGATATTATCCGTGCGTCCACCACGAATGGCTGAAATCCCGCCATAAAGGACACCAATCAAAAAGTCAATCAGCGCAGCCATCAATCCAATGAACAAGGATATCCTTGCACCATACCAAGCTCGCGTGAATAGATCCCTACCTGCTGAATCCGTTCCAAACCAGTGCTCGCTATTTGGGCTAAGATTCTTTTTCTCGAAATCTTGTCCATAATAAGTATATCCGTTAATATATGGCCCAAAAATCGCCAGCAAGACCAAGAGGATAATAAGAACAAATCCAGTCATCGCCAGTTTATTTTCTTTAAAGCGACGCCAGACGTCAGACCAATATGAAACTGTTGGTCTGGCAATTCTTTCTGCTTCCTTAAAGTTCCCTTCAGCGGGTTGGAACATATCTTCGGTTAAATGCACTTTATCTGCCATTATTTCTTCTCCCCCGTCACTTTAATTCTCGGATCAATTAACGTATAGGCTATATCAACGATGAATATCAATAGGATAAGCACCGCACTATACACAATTGTGGAACCAAGAATGACCGGGTAGTCTCGGTTGGATATTCCCTTTACGAACATATCTCCCATGCCCGGTATTCCAAAAATACGTTCAATGATGAAGCTTCCTGTCACGATATTAGCAGTCAGGATACCCAGAATCGTGATAATCGGCAATAACGCATTCCGAATGGCATGTTTGATAATGACACCGCTCCGTTTCAATCCTTTGGCCTTTGCTGTCAAAATGTAATCCTGTCCCATTACTTCAAGCATGCTTGTCCGCATCAATCTCGCGATGAAAGCAAGAGGCATCATTGACAGGGCAATGGATGGTAAAATGGTATGCTGCCATGTCGCCCATGTAGCAACAGGGAATATATTCCATTTTATTGCAAAATAATTGATTAAAATAGTCGCCAAGATAAAGTTCGGGACAGAGATCCCTACGATGGCAATGACCATTGATAAATAGTCGGGCCATTTATTTCTTTTCAGTGATGCCACGACACCCAAAATGAGCCCAAAGAAGATGGCAATCACCAATGCTTGTGCCCCTAAGTGCAAGGACACTGGAAAACCCTTCAAAATGTAATCATTCACGGAAATGGAAGAGGATTTTAATGAAGGACCAAAATCAAATTGAACGACTTCCAATAAATAATTCCCATATTGGGTCAATAACGGCTTGTCCAATCCATAGTGGACTTGAAGGTTTTCATAAACAGCAGGAGGCATAGCTCCTTCTTTAGCAAATGGATTTCCCGGAATCGTATGCATTATGATGAACGTTAATGTAATAACTGCCCATAAAGTAATAATCGCCCATTTAAAACGATTTAATGTATATCTCAACATGGTAATCACCCCAATCATCGATTTTCTAAGGAGTTGAAAACGGAAATGAATTCATGAAATATTCAAATTCGCAATTGAAAAATGGGGTATGTCCTAAATCGGACATACCTCCCATTTCACTTTTATCCTTCTATTATTTTTTATCCGCGTAAATAAAGTTCGGATAAGCATTAATCGGAGCAAAAACTCCAGTAACATTCGATTTAACCATATATGGTTTTGTATAGAAGTAAACCGGAAGGATCGGCATTTCTTCGATCAGAACTTCCTCTGCTTTATGTAAAGCAGCCATGCGTTCTTTTGGATCCATTGTAGATTTTGCCTCTTTTAATAAACCATCATATTCTTTGTTCGACCAATTTGCATCATTATAGGCACCGTCTGTTTCCCAAAGCATGAAAGTCATTGGGTCAACATAGTCACCAACCCATCCTGCACGGGAAATTTCAAAGTCGCCAGCTTTTTCACGATCAAGCTTAACTTGGAATTCTGCATTTTCAAGTGTCACTTCAACACCCAGGTTATCGCGCCACATTCCTTGAACGGCTTCAGCAATTTTCTTATGAGTATCTAAAGTATTATACAAAATTGAAAAATCAGGTAATTCTTTCATGCCTTCTTCAGCAAGACCTTCTTTTAACAATTTCTTGGCTTCAGCAACGTTTTCCTCAAATAGGTTACCTGTATTTTCCTGGAAATCTCCAGTTGCATCAGGAATGCCCGGCGGGATTACTCCAAAGGCAGGTTTTTGACCACCTTGAGCAACATTTTCAGTAATTTTTTTACGTTCGATAGCCATTGAAAGCGCTTTCCTTACCTTTGCATTATTGAAAGGCTTTACTTCCGTATTAAAGTTGTAATAGTAAACAGCAAGTTCTGCGCCGTTTTTGAATTCTTTGTCGCCAGAATTAACCAATTGTCCTTGTACATCCACTGGCAGCGGATAAGCGATATCCAATTCGCCACTCTGATACATTTGCCATGCTGTATTTTCATCTTCAATCAGAGCAAAGTTAACTGCATCCAATTTAATTTTGTCTTTATCGTAGTAATTTTCATTCTTTTCGATTTTCAGGCTTTCTTTATGTTTCCACTCGGTTAATTTGAATGGACCGTTCGATACGTGTGTTTTTGCATCCAAAGCCCATTTTGGATTTTCTTCCTGTACCTTTTTATTGATTGGATAGAAAGTATAGAAGGAAGTCAAGTCAAGGAAATACGGTGTAGGCTGTTCCAAAGTAACGACTAATGTATGTTCGTCTGTCGCTTTAACCCCTACGTCCTCTTCCTTCCCTTTCTTACTGTTGTAAGCTTCCCCGCCTTTAAGATAATAAAGTTGGTAAGCATAGTCAGCAGCCGTTTCCGGTTTCAAAGCATATTTCCAAGCATATTCGAAGTCATTGGCTGTAAGCGGATCTCCATTTGACCATTTCAAACCATCTTTCAATTTGAATGTCCATGTTAATCCATCTTCACTGATTTCCCACGATTCTGCAGAACCAGGCACGATTTTGCCTTCTTCTGTTTTCTTAGTCAATCCCTCAAACGTATGTTCAAGGATCCATGATTCATGAGTACCTTGAGCATTGGCAGGGTGAAGCGAACCAGGTTCACTTGAGTTGTTTACGTTTAATACTTTTGATTTGGCTGAGTCACCCGAGCCTCCTTCTTTTTCATTCGAAGTTTCCTTCGAACCGCCGTTACATGCCGCAAGAATAAGCATGATGGCCATAAGAAGAGCAAGCACTGAAAATTTAGACTTTTTCAAAAAATATTCCCCCTCATCTTTAGTCTTTCTTAGAATAATCACATTTAAGAGATTATCCTTCTAACACCTATTAATCTTTCGTATAGTACAAATAATGTCAGCGAGGAAAGTTAGAAGCATTCATTGCAGGAATTCACCAAAAAACAACTAGCGAACCGTTTGCATAAATCTGTATTTCTACCTATAAAAGCAATTAATGCAGTTTACTAGTTAAAAATCACCCTCTTTTCAACCTCGCTAAGGATACTATACCTCGAATTAAAGATGTTGAATTTTAAGTATATTACGAATAAATCAAAAAATCAATAAACTGATGAGTACTTTTTCACAAGATAGTAATTAATTGCTAATCAATTCGATCTAGATAATAGGTAAATAGAATCGAGCAACCTAATTATTGTAAAATGACTTTCGGCATCTATCTTTTTTCCACATTGTTTAATACCAGTATTCATATATGTTCGCTTGTCTTACCATTGTTATTTTTTTCTAAATATTCTAATAATTTAAGTCAGTTAGGTTGCTAAGCCCACTTTCCTAGCAAACCATTTTCAAACAAATGATACATTTTAGTAGAATAATACATTACCTGAAAAAAATACTGGGTTTTAATTTTTTAAATCCCAAATAATGGGGAATAACTATAGGGGAATAGAAATATTATATCAGTTTCTCAACTATATTCACGCTTCAGCCACCACGAAAAAAGAACCTAACTCTAACTCATTTATGATTAAATAAATATAATGACACGAAAAGTAAGCATATGCCTGCCACCTTTTTCGCATCCAAAGGGATGCGTACCCCTCCAAATAAACCGAAATGGTCAATGACAGCCCCAATCAGTATCTGACCTGCGATAACCCCAACCAATGCAGGGGCCACTCCAATCTGCGGGACAACCAATATAATAACAATGACATAAATGGCCCCTAGAAGTCCGCCTATCAATTGCCATTTAGGTACAGTCGAAATTGCAGAAATATTTCCGTTTCCAGCAAACAAAACAATAAATAATAAAGCGAGTGTCCCGATTCCAAACGAAATGAAAGAAGCCTCAATGACCCCCACTTTTTTCCCTAATCCACCATTGATTTGTCCTTGTATGGCAATGGTGATGCCGCCTAGGACCGCAAGCAACGGAAATAGTATCTTCACAATGATTTTGCTCCTTTTTATGTCCACCCGGACTGATTAAATGAATTCGCATTCCATTTTAACATGAAAAATATGTATATTGTCCATTACTGATATAAAATCATCTGTAAGGGAGAGATAATCTACAAATAAAAAACTGGCACTTGGGCCAGCTGCAATCTTCTATATTAAACTAAAATCTATTTGATCCCTGAACACCTTGTTATTATTGAGGTATTATGACCATTAAGAATCGCTCGGGTTGTTAAAAATAGAGGAAAAGTCAGGAAAATAGCTTTCCGTTGTAATCATTATTTCCAATACGCTCCTCCAAAAATACGTTATTTTATTTAATTTATTCAAGATGGTATTTCTCGATATTAACCGTTATTCCACTTGTCATCGCCCATTATCCTATCAATAATATGGTTTTCATCCCATCCTGCAGCTAATTCTAAGTTTCTACATTTTTCTTCAGTAGATGGTGAAAACTCTCCTTTGTAATAGATAGAATAGGTCCCAGCTATGGTGTCATACACATTCATCTCTGGTGGCCATGCTTCCTCATCAGATGGAAATTCTCGATAATCAACAAGTGGCCATTTTCCTGATTTAAGTATATCTTGATACACTCCTACAATAAAATCAAATTCTTCTTTTTTCGGAAGGTCCTCAATTGTGCTACCAACTTCTTTATAAATACCAATACATCCATCCTTATAAAGTTTACCAAATGTTTACCAAATGCATACTTTTTGTCTGGTAGAGGAATAGCATACACATTACCAATTTTTACGCGTTTCTTTTTAATTTTCAATTTATTTAAACTCCCATTTAACAAAACTTTTTATTAATTTGTTGTCATGCCCCAAATAAACAGTTCGTATTGATACTCGGTTCTTTCAATACAGATCCCAAATTTAAATTCATCATCAACAAGAATGAAATCACCATTACCTGTTGTAAATTTAGTAAAAACCAATATATCTGTTAGTTTACTAATCACATCATCCAAATTCACTTAAATTGCTTCTAATTCTTCTCCTGTATCAAATAACATTCTTCCTATTGTTTCTAAAATACATTTGGGAAGAATATCTTTCAATATTGAATTGAGCACCTAATATTTTCTTGTTCAATTACACATACAAGAAATCTTAGTAGCAATATATCTTACGGGTCCCCTTATTAAGCAATCAATAAAAAAAGCTCATAGGCAAAATGATAATTAATTTTGTCAACAAGCTCTAAACTTTATTTCTATATTAGTATTTATTTTATTAGTTTAACGTTACATCATACTCTTTTGGTTGATAAATACTTATAGTAATAAATCGTACTTTTTTTTCTAATGAACGTGCCTCTTCACCAAACCATGCACCATTAATCCGTTTAAACTTTTTTTTAATTATTTTGGTAATTTCTTTTTGAAGATCTTTACTTCTACTGGAATCTGAAATTGACGCTAGCCTTCCTTGAATTAAATATTTATCTTCGTAAATTCCACCTGGCCAAAAAACTGTCGTATCAGGATTTTCTAATTGATCAATAGCGTATTTCATCGTACCATTTCTTTGCAATACATCTCGTACTGTAAGTTCTTCTCTTTTCGATAACACAAGATAGCTTTTTGATATCGTCTCACCAGATGTATTAATACCCAATCCAGGAATTGAATCGATAGAATAGTAAATTAAACTATTATTTTCTTCAAATAACCCTGTTTCTACATACCTTAGGCTCATATTTTTTTCGGCTTCATAAAATATAGATAATATATCTCCTTTAGTTCCAAAGAAATACAGATCTTTAGACATTTTAACACCTCATTTGCTATTTCTTCTTTTTTGGAATTGCTAAAAATTTATTACCTCTACCTTCTGTTTTTTGTTTTATTTTATTAGCTGCTTTTCGCTCTCGTTTGTCATTTGTCCATTTTTCCTCATATCAACGGTGTTAATCCTTAATGTTTTCCCACCTTTCTTGGCGGTAATATCTACCCAATTGCTTCCCTTTCTTTGTCTATTAGGTCCTGGGAGGTACTCTTCTTTAGCTCTTCCTCCACCATTTGTCACTCGCCAGCCGCGTGATTCTAAAATATCTCCAATTCCTCTATTTTGGTCCCTCGTTGCATCGTTCCCTAATCTTCCTCCTTTTTTATTTGAGGAAAAAAACTTTAAATCGAGTTTTAGTGGTTTTGGCTTACTTTTCTGCTTTCTTTCCTTTTTTAGTGGGGCTGCTTTAAATTTCTTTACCTTCTTCGCTTTCTTTCCGTACTTGACTGCACTGATTGCGCCTTTGGCGGCCCATTTGGCTTGACCGGCACCTGGAATGAAGTTGCTTGCGACCGATACGGTTGCTCCGGCTTTTTGATACCACTTTGATTTCGGATTTTTTATTTTTTTAATATCATTGCCTATATAGGCATTATACCCTTTTTCGAGTATTTCTTCGTTGCTTTCCAGCCTTTTTGCAGCCATTTTGGCGCATGGCCATCCGGGTCGATGTTATTGACAGGATCGGCATCCGCATTAGATAGCGATTTAGGGAAGTTGGATCTTCTTCAGGAACCTAGCCTAATATGAAGTTTGTGTGCTTAAGCACGGAGGTTTTTTCGCTCGCTTCCTTCAGCTATCGCGTCGACAAGGGCACCCTTGTATTAACCTATTGCTACTTCTGCCTCCACAGTTCTAGCCTGCACCTATGCTTGGCGCACAAAAAGAAACCTTGAAAGGTTGTTTCAAATTAAGGTTTTTAAAATTAATATTTCTTTAACTCTTCTTCTAAATCTAAAATTAATATATCAATTTCTAATACTGCAGAATCTACATTGTTCCAAAATATTGAAGGATTAATATCATCTTCCTTCAACCCTGGTAACCAATCCTGAATAAATTCATCAAGTTCTATCTTTTCAGCTTGATAATTCTCCCAATCACCAACTGCACATAAATTTGCAAATTCTTTTTTCGGCCAAAAGGGCATTAAAGAATTTCCATCATCATCTTTTGAGATTGCCCACCCGTCATTGAACAATCCCCATACCTCCTCAAAGTCAGCTACTTTCTTTATAAAGTACTCATACCTTTTTGGAGCAGGGAGATTTTTAACTACTTCAACCTCTTTGTGATTCAATTAAAATCACCTCCGTTATTATTTCTCTTCTCGTTGCAGTCATGCTCATCTTGACAATTTCTTGCATGAAGACACATTTCTTCATAAAATTGGTCATTTTCATATGCTGCATCTTTCATGTCAACTGCCTTCTTGTTAAATCAATATCTTACAGAAACCAATTACGTAATAAAATAGGGGAAACGTCAGGAAAATAGCTTACCGTTGTAGAGTACTTCCCTGCCCCTTCTCCAAACGTAAAATATTTGTTTTATTTATTCAAGATAGTAGTTTTCGATATTAATCGCAATTCCACTTGTCATCGCCCATGATTCTATCAATAATATGTTCTTCCTCCCATACTGCAGCTTGTTCTAAATCTCTACATTTTTTTTCAGTAGATGGTGAAATTTCTCCTTTGTAATAGATCGAATAGGTCCCAGCAATGGTGTCATAAACACTCATTTCTGGTGGCCATGCTTCCTCTTCAGATGGAAATTCTCGATAATCAACAAGTGGCCATTTTCCTGATTTTAGTAGATCTTGATACACTCCTACAATAAAATCAAATTCTTCTTTTTTTGGAAGTTCTTCCATTGTGTTACCTATTTCTTTATATATGCCAATACAGGCATCCTTATAGACTTTTCCAAATGCATACTTTTTGTCTGGTAGAGGAATAGCATAAACATTACCCATTTTTACTCGTTTCTTTTTAACTTTCAATTTATCTAAACTCCCTTTTTGCAGCTTTAATATATTTTTTCCGCTTTTTATTATGATCAGATATTCCATTAATTTTATTTCCCGATGTTCCTCCTTTTGATTGAGCGCCACCATATTTTTCAATAAGTAACTGTTCTCGTCCACGTATTGCACCTTTATTCTTAGATGATTTATCAAGTCTTGCTTTTCCAAACCCCGCTTTATTCCTGTGATGGTTTCTATCTCTGTTTGCTATATTTTGAAAAGGGGTTCCTGTTCCACTTGTTCTACCAGTATAGACCTCCCCTGTTTTTTTATTTTTCTTAGTGTAGGTTTGATATGTGATATAACAACTATTATGCGTCCAAATCCCTATATCAGAGACATAATAGGAGTGATAATCCTGCACCTTGAAGTTATAGACGGTTTCTTGCTTTTGGACGATTTCGATTGTGTCAATTCGGATGGTGTTGCCATCATTCGTCTCTACCAAATCTCCAGCTACAAGGTTTTTGGCTTCTACCCAGCCTTCGTCAACGATCCAAAATGGGTGTTCATCGGTCGTTTCGATGAGTTGGCGATTAATTCATATGTTTACAATCTTTACAGAAAAACCTTGATAGCCAGTTGGATTATCAAGGTTTTTCTGTATTTTTTAAATTTCATATATTTATACAAAGAACAGTTCTACATTCAAATAATTTTATTAAAGCTACCAAGTATCTGTAACTATATGGTAACTTAATGATTATGAGGAGTGAATGGTAATATCATTTATCAAACAGTACTTTAATTGATATTCATGATAAAAATATTCCCTTCATTTTCAAATATTGATGCCTTGAATAGTCCTTCAATTATATTTGTTGATGTAGAATTGACAGTAACGATGTTATTTTCTTCTTCCTGTTCATCAACATAGTCAATTAAGAAAATACTTAGATTACTGATAGATTTATCCTGAACTATTCTATTAAGTTCTAAACTGAATGATTCGATTTCTCTAGGTACTTTATTGAAATTTTTCCATTCATCAAACTCGCCTAAGAATTCTTGATCATAAATACTAAATACGTTTTCTTTGAAATAGTGATTTATATACAAATATTTATCTTGGTCCTCTGGATTAAGGAGGATTGCCTGTATGTGTTCATTTTCTTCCAAAAATGATACTTTGCAAAATGTTTCATCAGCATCAAATGTAATAAATTGGATACAATCGTATATCACAAAAGACATATAGTCCACTCCTTCATTTACGATATTTTTTATTTTTCAAATACTGATAGAGCTGTTTAACATCCCTTTTTCCTGGTTTGGTAACACCACCATCTTTTGTTTTTCTACCTTGTCCACCATAGATTTCTCCATTTTTCACAACATTTCTTATAGGTTGATGAACATGTGGAGCAATTCCACCATGAGAATCTGCTCCAAACCGTTTAAATTGACCATTAGCATTCTTTTTACTAGTATTAAACTTTTTTGATTTAGTGTATAATCTTAACTCTTTGTCTTTAGAAACATTCGCTGTAACATAACCATCAAACGTTCTTTCACCAGTTTTTGGTTTATATCCTCTTCCAGCTAATCCTTTGTTAGTTGAAACGCTTTTTGGTTTCCCTTTATCTTTTCTTTCCTTTTTTAATGGGGCTGCTTTAAATTTCTTTACCTTCTTCGCTTTCTTTCCATACTTGACTGCACTGATCGCGCCTTTGGCGGCCCATTTGGCTTGACCGGCACCTGGAATGAAGTTGCTTGCGACCGATACGGTTGCTCCGGCTTTTTGATACCACTTTGATTTCGGATTTTTGATGGTTTTGATATCATTGCCTATATAGGCATTATACCCTTTTTTCGAGTATTTCTTCGTTGCTTTCCAGCCTTTTTGCAGCCATTTTGGTGCATGGCCATCTGGGTCGATGTTATTGACCGGATCGGCATCCGCATATAGATAGCGATTAAGGGAAGTTGGGTCTTCTTCCGTGCCTATTCATCAGGAACGATAAAGCGACCGTAAATGAGCTTATAAAAACCTTGAAAGGCATCTAACCTATCAAGGTTTCATCCATTACTATTTAATTCACAATATGTCTATCCAATCCATGTCTTGGTCTATATGTTCTGGTCTCAATTGTAAATCGACTCCAGAAACAACTTGAAGGAGTTCCCAAACAGTTTCATCTGAGATATTTGATCGATCTTGCATGACATATTCTGACTCCCAATCCGCACCTTCTTATTAATCTCACCCTAAGTGGGTGTCCCATTCCCTTGTGTTTTCCATTACCATTAATGAAGTTCATTAATTAATATTAATGATAAAAATATTCCCTTCTTTTTCAAATAATGATGCCTTGAAAAGTCCTTCAATTATATTTGTTGAAGTAGTATTGACAGTAACGATGTTATTTTCTTCTTCCTGTTCATTAACATAGTAAATTAAAATAATACTTACATTACTTATAGATTTATTCTGTACTATTCTTTTTATTTCAAAACAAAAAGATTGAATTTCTATTGGAGATTTATTGAATTCTTTCCACTCATCAAAATCGCCAATAAATTCTTGATCATATATACTAAATACGTTTTCTTTGAAATAATTATTTATATACAAATATTTTTCTTTAACCTCTGGTTTAAGGAGGATCGCCTGTATATGTTCATTTTCTTCCAAAAATAATGCTTTGCTAAATGTTTCATCAGCATCAAATGTAATGAATTGGATACAATCATATATTACAAAAGACATATAGCCCACCCCTATTTACGATATTTTTTATTTTTCAGATACTGATACAGCTGTTTTACATCCCTTTTACCAGGCTTGGTAACACCACCATTTCTTGTTTTTGCACCTTGGCCCCCATAAATTTCTCCATTTTTTGCAACGTTTCTTGTAGGTTGGTGTACATGTGGAGAAAGGCCACCATGAGAACCTGATCCAAACCGTTTAAATTGTCCATCTGCATTCATTTTACTAGTGTTGAACTTTTTTGATTTAGTAAATAATTTAGTTTCATTGTTTTTAGAAACATTCTTAGCTACATAACCATCAAACGTTCTTTCTCCAGCTTTAGGTTTATATCCTCTTCCAGCTAATCCTTTGTTAGTTGAAACGCTTTTTGGTTTCCCTTTATCTTTTCTTTCCTTTTTTAATGGGGCTGCTTTGAATTTCTTTACCTTCTTCGCTTTCTTGCCGTACTTGACTACACTGACTGCGCCTTTGGCGGCCCATTTGGCTTGACCGGCACCTGGAATGAAGTTGCTTGCGACCGATACCGTTGCTCCGGCTTTTTGATACCACTTTGATTTCGGATTTTTTATTTTTTTAATATCATTGCCTATATAGGCATTATACCCTTTTTTCGAGTACTTCTTCGTTGCTTTCCAGCCTTTTTGCAGCCATTTTGGCGCATGGCCATCCGGGTCGATGTTATTGACTGGATCGGCATCCGCATATAGATAGCGATTTAAAGAAGTAGGATCTTCTTCCGTGCCTTCGTATTCATCAGGGACAATAAAGCGCACGTAAGTTGGCATACATTAAATAGGGCATACGTTTTTAAAAATGAGCTTGTATGTTCTTAATAAATCGCAAAAAACATCATTCAGAGATTACATGTATTGCTTATCATCTTGGTATAATAGTTTCTTATTCTTATTCTGCACTTCACCCGTTAAAAAACCTTGAAAGGCATATAGCCTATCAAGGTTTCATCCAGTACTACCTAATTGAAAATTTTTCTATCCAATCCTTAATGTCTTGCTCTACATGTAAATATTCATCTGGACTATCTTGTAAATCGACTCCAGAAACAATTTGAAGGAGTTCCCAATCAGTTTCATCTGAGATATTTGGTTTACCTTGCATTACATATTCTGACGCCCAAGCCGCAACTTCTTCTCTTGATAGTTTTCCTTGTAAAATCAATGAGGAGCTAATCCTTGGCTTACTCTCTGTCGATTAGTCCTTCCACGATTATCTTTTTTACCTCATTCTATATCGTTTCTTTGATAAACTGTTTTACCGTTTACTTTCTTACGCTTAAATTCACAAGAATTATGAGTCCAAACTCCAAGGTTAGATACATAATACGAATGATAATCTTTAATTTTAAAATTATTAACATTGACATGTTTAGGAACTTTAATTTCATCAATCGTCTGGGTAGTCCCCTCACCTGTTTCTAGAAGATCTCCTTTAACAAGATCTTTCGCCTTACTTACTCTTCTCCCACAATCTAGAATGGATATGCTTAAATGTAAACTAAAAATAGCCGATTCCCTAAATTTTTAAAGGAATCGACCTTTTTGTGGAAGATCATTAATTCAATCATAGTGAAGAAAAACACCCAATTAATTGATAACAGAAGGATCTATCAGCACTAGTCTGATCGCTGTCCCTTTCACAAGTTAATATTTAATAACTTATTTGAATTATAATTAATTTAAATTTAAATAGAAATTAAAGTACATGGATATTTTCAATAATGATTTTTCGCTCACTTTCATTAAGCCTGATAGATGCACTTAGAGTTAAATCAGACTTTTCGTTATCAACCCATAATTCATATTCAATTGCAAATTCAGGTTCTGATTCAATTTTTATGATATTTATATTATTATAGTCTTCTTCAGGAGGCGTTGTAATATTACCACCATATTCTTCCACTAAATATTTTAATTCCTCTGCATTATATTCTCCACTTTCTCCACTTTTTTCAATTGTTGAGTATTCTTTATTTACTAAGCTCTCTACTAAAGTCTTTAAAAGAAAAATAATTTTCTTTTTATCCATTGTAATTACCTCCTTTTTCTATTACCTGGAATACGAGTTTTTGTTTTAGGACTCACCTTAAGAGTAGCAAAATACTTATCAGCTCTTTCTATTTCTCTTCGTGCTTGGTCCCCTGAAACTCCTGCTCTTCTCATTGCTTTATATCCAATTCTTCTTTCTGAAGCATATGTGCCCCCCCACTTTGTCTCTGAACTTTGCTCGCTTTATAATGTTTAGTACCCTTTTTATTTGGTCCTTGAAGATGAATTGCAGGTGCATTATTTCTATGATAACCAGGTATGGCTCTAACGGCTGCATCTTGTATTATATGATGAGAATCTTTTACTTTCATCGATGTAAGTTGTCGATGTGTACCACTTGATTTTGAAAAAAACTGCAAATTTAGTTTTAGTGGTTTTGGCTTACTTTTCTGCTTTCTTTCCTTTTTTAATGGGGCTGCTTTAAATTTCTTTACCTTCTTCGCTTTCTTTCCATACTTGACTGCACTGATCGCGCCTTTGGCGGCCCATTTGGCTTGACCGGCACCTGGAATGAAGTTGCTTGCGACCGATACCGTTGCTCCGGCTTTTTGATACCACTTTGATTTCGGATTTTTTATTTTTTTAATATCATTGCCTATATAGGCATTATACCCTTTTTTCGAGTACTTCTTCGTTGCTTTCCAGCCTTTTTGCAGCCATTTTGGCGCATGGCCATCCGGGTCGATGTTATTGACTGGATCGGCATCCGCATATAGATAGCGATTAAGGGAAGTAGGATCTTCTTCCGTGCCTTCGTATTCATCAGGGACAATAAAGCGCCCAATGGAAGGATCATAATCTCTCCAGCCCATTAAGTACAGGTTGGCATCGGCATCATACATGACACCATACTTACCTACGTAACGGTAAATGTTTACATTCGCTATTTCATTGTCACCAGTAATGGCTGTAACATTTCCCCATTCATCATACTCATAGGTCGCTTTCGTGCTGCCGGCTTTATCGGTTAGGGCGATGACGTCTCCGCGTGCGTTAAATTGATAATAATAGACGGCATCATTGAAGCTAAAACTTAATAAATTCCCATCCGCATCACGATGATATTTAATTTTGTCTTCCCTTTTGATTCCTTCTATACTTTCCAGGAATAACTCACCATTAGTATCACGATGGTAATGATAGTGCGTGTTTTTCGTTCCATCGTTCACATCTTTGGCAATGCGATTCCCATCTGTATCATATTCATAGGCGATGGTAGGTTTTTTCTTGCCGTTCACGGTTTGATTGACCTTGACTAGTTGATCATCACTATTGTAGCCGTAATCGGTTACCGTCGTGTTTGCGCCTTCTTTGATCGTAACTTTCGCTAGCATCCCGACAGGATTATGGACATAATCAGTCGTGCGGAGAAGCGCACCGGATGTTTCGTTATACTCTTTTTTCTGGAGAATCCGATTGTCGGTCGTATACGTATACGTCGCAGCGACCTTGCCCGATGTTACATTTTCCGTTTTAACCAGATTTGAGTTGGCATCATAGCTATATTTAAGCTTCTTTCCATCCGCTTCAACGGTTTCAAGCTGCCCTTTTGCTGTATAGGTGTATTTCTTCTTTACCTTTCCTTTATCGGAGATTTGCGTGATTTGTTCCGTATCGGAATGCTGATATTGAAGGTCAAAAAGCACGCTCTGATCCTTTTGACTTACAGCTTTCAGGGACTTCACTTTAGAACCGCCATTATAGCTGATCGATGTTTCTACTCCAGGCGCTTTTACTTTGGATAAAGAATCATCGACTAAATATTCATAATGATAGGAATCAAAATTAGGTGTCAGGATCTTTGTCATCCTGTCATTGTCATCATACGTAATGACCGTATCACCAAGGGCGTTGCTCAAGATTTCTTTATTGTCTTTTTCGTCATATCTCGTCGTCGTCTGTGTATCCGTGTGTGTTATGGTTTCTGAAATTAGGCGGTTATTGGCGTCATATTCAGAGACGGTTTCACTGTTATAGAACCCATCACCATCTGGATCCACCGCTACTGGGACGGGATTACTCTCATCATATACCCATGTATGCGTCACATTGCTATTATGATCATGGAGAAAACGGTTTTCCGTTACTTTCCCGTCTTCCACATTAAGGCCTGTTTCTTTTACAAGTCTGCTTAACTCATCATATTCATAGGTGACTTCTTTAGAAACGGTTGTCTTGGAGCCATTTATTTCTTTCAAGCTTTTCTTTTTCACTTGTCCGATAGAGTCATATTCATATGAAGATACTTGTTTCGTAGATTCACCGGGATTGGTTTCCGTCACTGCTTTTTTCTCGGTTTGCAGTTGACCCTCTTGATCGTATTCCCACTCCGTTACTGCCCCAGTGGCATCTACCAGTTTCGTTTTATCTCCTGCAGCGTTATATGAATACGTCGTATATTTCCCGTCTGTATCCACTACATCCTTTAATTGACCATTGGCTTCGTAGATATAGTGTGTTGCGCCTAATTTATCGAAAGCGATTGCTTCGTTCCCCAGCCCATCGTAAAGCGTCCATGTTTCCACTGCTGGACTGGAAGAATCTTTACTGTAGACGGCGTTGTCATTCTTATCGTATTCATAACTGATCCAGTCCCCTGTACCGGATATGGACTTTACGAAATTACCGACAGCATCAAACTTACTTTGTTCCACTAAAGTGTTTTGGTCTTTGGTTGGATCGGAAGAAGCTGTCAGGCGATTTTGTTCATCGTACCGATAATGTGTTTTTCCTTTCGAATAAAGGGTGGATGTTGTCGTATCCCATGCAAAATTCTCTTCCGTAACCTTATTATCATTGGCATCATACGTCATTCGCAGTTGATTGGCTAATGGATCAATACTCTTGATGAGTCTGCCCAGGGAATCATATTCATAGGTATTAACGTAACCGTTACCATCTTTTTCAGCGATTTTTTCACCGAGCTCGTTATATTCATCAATTTCTGTACTATTTATTATTTTAGGAGGATGCGGCTTTTGGAAATCATAAGCTGCCTTGGTGACTTTCGGGTTCCGAACAACGATTTGATGATTTTGTTCATCAAATTCATACTCTACCGCCTGACCAAGTGCATCCGTTTCCTTGATTAAATTGCCTACACCGTCATATTGATATTTCGTTATTTTTCCCAGCCGATCAACTTGTTCGGTTATTTGATTATCCAGGTTATATGAGAACCTTGCTGTTTGTCCCAATTCATTCGTTTCTTTAATTTTGTTTCCAGCTGCATCGAACTCAAATGCCATTTTCTTTCCATAAGGATCATATGATTCTATTCCATGCAGACCATTTGAATCGTAGACGGTTCGAGTACTAAAATCACTTTCTTCCAATCTCACATCATCTACGTTGATTGAAGATGATCCAGCTTGGATTTTCACGGTAATGAAGGAAGCATTCGCAGGAATCACTGCACCTATATGTTGTAAATTCCATCCAGATCCATTTGAAGCAACACTGGATTTGGTGCTAATTAATTCCTTGGACGAATCATAAAATTGAGCAGATACTATCGCGCCTGATCCTTTTGTCCACGCCAGTGCCCGTACAGGTAGTTTTCCTGGTTTAATCGGCAGATGCTCCGATTCTATCGAACCTGTAATGGAAACGCTTCTCGTTCCCGTTCTTATTTCGGTTGTTTGGTAGGATGGACTTCCCGAACTCTTCCAATTTGGAATGGATGTGCCTTCACCCGTTTCAAAGCTAAAGTTGGGAACGGCCGCATATAATGGTCCTCTCTCTGAGGAGCTGTCTGTCAAATTTCCGAATTTATCGTATTTAAATGAATCCTTGAAACCTTCTGCATCAACGGTCCATAACCGGTTTCCTTTAGCATCATACTCATGACTTGTGACCCGGCCCAAGGCATCTATTTCTTTCGTCAATAGACTTGTGCCTGGTTTATATTCATATTTAGTTACAGGAGTCGTGCTATTGCCTTCGATATCATTTGTAGTTGGTTCGGTTTTCGTTAAAATATTTCCACGGTCATCGTACGTAAAGGACGTTTTATATCCTTTGCCATCAAAGGAATCTTTGATTTTGTTTTGATCATATACATTCCTGCTTGTTACCTTTAGACCGTCGAGATCATCGATCGTTTTAATCAAATTTCCCTTTTCATTCGTTTCATATTCAGAAGTAGTAATCTTATATTTACCCGATGTAGAAACTCTTGCCGTTCTTTTCAGTAAATCATACACAAACGCTTCTTTCACGATGGACGGATCATTTTTCTTATTCGCATTGGCGTTATAAGAGGTGAATTGCCGTTCCGTACTAATGAGTCGGTGTCCATTATAATCGTAGGTTGTTGCGTTTTTATTAGGATTGATATATTTCTTTAACTTGCCCATTCCATCATATTCATAATTTAATGATCGAAATAATTTATTGTCCTTATCATGGTATTCGACCTTTGTAAGCGCTTGATTTACATAGATGTATTTGATGGTCGCTCCCGTGCTATCCGTAATTGCACTTAAAAGTTTATCCGTATAAGTAAAGGTTGTTCTTCGCCCTGTAGAATCAACGATTTCTTTAATATTATTTCCATCATATTGAATCGAATTTTTGTTTCCATTTTTATCTTCGATTGATATAAGTTGACCCTTATCATTAAAGGTTTGGATGATTCCCGCTTCATCTAGATCTGTTAACGTAGAATTCCCGCCACTGGTTTTGACCAACTCCCGATAGACTCCCTGTGGGGAACTATAAGTGGAATTTACATTCTTTTTAAAGATGTGCCTCGACCCGTCTTCATCAATTAGGAAAATATCCCCATTCGGCTCTTCAACTAGAGATATATGGGCATCCAGTCTCCATCCTTTGCCTAGTGAAGTTTGCTGATCATCTTGACTATTATATGAACGGATAATCGTTGCATCCAGCCCTCGTCCTTTTATAGAACTATCTGTATAAGACAAATGAAGATTCCCATTTGCAAGATTCGTCTTACTTTCACCGTATCCCGTTTCCGTGCTGGTGTAGGCCCAATAGTCCTCTATCCTGAGCATCGACTGTAACGGATCAACCCATACCTTTTTAGTAGCGATAGATGTATTACTAGCTTTATCACGAACATTCAACTGGATTGTGTAGAGGCCAGCTTCCATGCCGGTTACATCCCATTTGCCTAAAATCCCATCTTTTATATCATCCGATTTCTTGGCAATTTCAGTCCATGCTTGGGGAGACTCGCCTTTCCCGTAACTTAGCACGTACTCGTCCATATCATCATTATCTGTAGCCGAACCATTGATTTCCGTTATCCCATTAAGATAATCCAATGTAACGGGAAAGGTTAATTTAGCCGTTGGTAAGGTTGCATCTAGCAGGATCTTCTCGGAATAAGCTTTTGATTCATTACCTGAACCATCCTTAAACATGACGGATACAGTTTTTTCACCGTTGCCGCCTGATAAGGTCCATGGTTTGGTTTTAACCTGTTTTTCATAGGCTGTCCAGTTTGCTTGTTCATTACGGAACCTTTGGGAAATGTCACTATCGCTATTATCGGAGGATGCCAAAGTTAATGTCACATTAGGTGTATTCGTTACCTTTGCGCCATGATTAATGACAATTTCCCCTGCTGGCGGGGTTGTATCGACCACTTTGACTTTTTGGGAGATTTGATCGCCGAACATTCCCGTTTTCAACTTCAGCATTTGCCATTGGCTGCTATAATCCCCGGTTTTTTTTCCGCCGTTTAGCTTCACGTTGAATGTCTTTGTTTTTGAAGTGCTTATTGATTCTGAGTTTGTCAGCGTTAACCTGGCGTTACTGGAAAATGGATCATTCGTTGCCGTTGACCCGAGCATGAAGCCTTCAGAATTCGTCCATGTCTCAATTCCTTCATTTTTCACCGTGATCGCTACATTGTAATCACCGCTCGCTTCCATTTGCGGTGGAATCGTGTAACTGACGATGGACGCATCCAGTTGTTTTCGCGCAATACCGGACGAGGAATCTGAATTGATATAGTTTCCTTGATTGTCGACTGCACGGACATACATATGGTAAGTGGTGCGGGCAACCGCTTTTGGCAGAGTGAAAGAGTTTTGCGTCACTAATGTGCCATTGACAACATCGGTTTTTCCCGCAGCGGTTCCCACATATACCTGATACCCCTTCAGCCCGGAATTGGAGTCCGTCGAGGCTGCCCAGGTGAATTTGAAATTCGAATCTAAATGACTTGTAATCGTTGGTTTACCAGGTTTGGTTGGTGCGGTTTGATCGGCAATCGTTGGTGTGAATTGTGCGGATTGTGCACTATCCCCATATTTATTGTATGCCTTGATCCGGAACCAGTAATTTTTCCGATCTTGGTACGTTCCTTTCGAGTTCTTGTAGACTGGCCTGGGATCATCCGCTAGTTCAGTGCCCGTTCCATTTAAACGCAAATTGTAATTCCCAGCTGCTATTTGAGCAGCCGTTGGCCAAATTTTCTTCCCTTTTGTTGACCAGGATGTCACATTTCCTACATTAATTTCTTCATATTCTTTTCCATTAAAAACAAGGACTTTATATCCTGTAGCTCCTGCGACGGGCGTCCAGTTTAGGTTTACATAACCCGTGCCTGAATTAATCCCATTTCCGACGGCTGAACCTGTAGGCGCGTTTGGCACGCCCGAATATGTGACAGAAAGATAAGGTTGATTAGATGAATAATCAGAGGAGTAAAATTTTCGATATGTTCCTAGGGTTCCTTCAGAAGATGATTTTAAAACAACTCCATAATTTGGCACTTTACCTTTATACCACTGGTCCACAAGATCGGTAATATTAAAGTTATACCAGCCATTATTTCCATTGACAGCGGTACTTCCATATGATTTTGTCGTATCGATGGTAGGCTGATTATTCCAAGTTACACCTGTGGATGCCCAGCTTGAGGTCACGCGTTGCGTATATACATTCGTATTAATCGAAGCAGTTGGTTGACTGAATTTATAGCCTTTTAATTCGGCGCTTACAAATAGCCCGCCACCTATGTTCGGTAAAGAGTTGGTGAAGTCTATATAGGACCTCGTCGTACCTGTTGAATCGGTAAATCCAGTTCGTAAATCGGTACTGTTATAATAATTGATGGTCGGGTATTTCTTCATGACGTAGGTATCTTTTGTATTTGAGGCAGTCCCGCCAATATTTACGGTTGGGTCTACTATGATGGGGAAAACACGAGCGGGGTCTTTCACGAATGCTTCATCGATCTCTACTTGAATGTATTGCTTATTACCCTCTTGGATAACTGAATATTCAATCTTTTCAGAGTAAACCCCTTCTGCATCTTCCATGAAGGGAGGAAGCATTTCCCATACTACCTTATTATCTTTATTAAGGAATTCAATATATCTATCTACTTTCCTTGCTGTCAATGTGCCATGCACTGAGTATTTAAAACTTGTTGCACTTTCCTTACTGTGTAAAAGAATATCCTCTTTTATCCCATTTGGCAGCATCGTATAATGTATATCTGTATCTTGATAGACATCTTTATAGATGACTTTCCCATCTTTCGTGCTGGCATTTGCTGCATTTGGATTCACTAATCCAAACCCAAGTTTTTCTTTTCCAAATTTCAGTGACACAATTTGTTTCTTTTTACTAGTGGGAGACAATTTGGCAGAAAACTTATTCCTTCCATTTTTAAATTTAAAGTCTTTTTTGTCTGCTTCATCATTCGTCTCTAATTCATTATCTATAGGATTCCATTCTTTTTTTGAATCATGATAATGCACTGGTCCGTTGTACACTTCTGTGGAATAGCTCAAATTGCTGTTTAAAAAGGTTTTTTCATCCACTTTTCTTTTTTCTTTAATTTCACTGACCTTTTCCGTGAACTTACGATCTTCATTTATTTTATTAGTAGATTTCGATTTTCCACCTGTGGTTTTCGAATTTGGTGACATGTCTCCATGAGCAATTACATCTGCAGGTACCAATGGAAATAGTAAACTGACTATTATTGTGAAACTCAATATTTTTTTGTATAATGATCCATTCTTTTTGTTCAAATTATTCCCCTCGCTCTCTTTTTTTCATCCTTTTCACCTACTCACCACCTTGTTTTTCCATTTTTAACAGTATTAAGTATTACTTTTCTATTATTAATATATTTTTACAAAGATGTCAAACCGATTTTTTTTATTACATTAAATCATTCTTTGTAATATAGACTCCTATTTTGTTTCAAAAATGTTGAGGAGAAAGCTGTTTGGGGTATACTTCAATATAATAATGTTGGATGGTGACTTGTGACGGAAAAGCGAGTCCAGGGGGGACACCAGGCGCCGAGGGCGGACCGCCTGCGGAAAGCGAGTGCCCTACGTTCCAATCAACGTACAAATTGTTCAAAACCTAAAAAAACTGTAGACAAACTCGATTTTTATCGAGTTTGTCTACAGTCTGACTGGCACTTGGGCCAGCTGCAATCTTCTATATTAAACTAAAATCTATTTGATCCCTGAAAACTTTGTTGCCGTAACTGGCAATACTCTGTGCTTAACAAGGAAAACACAAGGGCATCATGCGATTGTTCACGAAGAAATAGATAACTTCGGAGGCTGCCTTCCTCTTTGAATCCAAATTTCTTCAATAGGTTTCTGGATGCAATATTATCCTTGAAAGTTAAAGCGGCGATTCTTTGTAGTTTCAATTCTTCAAAGCAATAGCGCAATACTTCGTTGACAGCTTCAGACGCAAGGTGTTTCCTCCAATATTCAGGATGGATTTCATATCCTATTTCGGCGCGTTTGTTGGCTAGGCTCAATTGATTCAGGCCAACGGTACCGATGAATTTGCCTGAATCCTTTAAAATGACTCCCCATCGCATCCCACGTTTGTTTATATAGGCACTTTTAAACGCGTCGATTAAGCGACGGGCATCTTCTAATAGAGTTAAACTTTCTATCCCATCATATTTAGTCACTTCATCTTTAGAGAGGATTTCAAATAGACTCTCAGCATGATGGTGACCTATTTCGATTAAATGCAGCCTTTCTGTTTCCAATTCCTTAAACCACATCGAAGAATCCCTCCGTATATTCAGCTGTCTACTTAATTCTATTCATGATGAAGAGATACCTGTCTTAATGGACAATACTTTTTGAAAAATGCCTTTCCTTAACGTACAATGCCGAGTCCTCATGTCCTCCCTTTGTAATCAAATCCCTGATGATTTGGGAAAGGATGACACTGTAAACCGTTCCATTCCCGCCATAACCCAATAAGAAGTAGCAATTAGGATGGTCAGGATACATTCCTATTGTCGGTAAACCATCATGGGTCTCACCAAAAAAAGCTCCCCAATAATAATCAGCCCAAATCCGATTCTCTAATTCTGGAAACAGATTGACAAGCTGCTTTATTAATTTATCTCTTTTGTTCAAAATCATTGAATCCCTTTTCTCCAGATAACCGGTCGATTCATCAAGGCCACCAATGATAATTCGATTGTCAGGAGTTTTTCTTGCATATAAATAAGGCCGTGCCGTTTCCCAAATCATCATATTATCATGCCATTTAGCTTGATCGGCTATTTGATTGGTTGCGATGGCATACGAACTGAGAATCACTGCATTTTTATCCTTCACCTCTTCTTGGGCTTCATACCCAGTTGCGAAGATGACCGTCTGTGCATGTATCGTATGTCCGGTTTGGGTAAATAACTGGGTTTGATTCTCTTTTAATATCTTCCCATTGATTTTTGTTTTTGAATAGACACGTACGCCTTTCGAAACTGCCTTTTCAATCAATAAATGTGCATGTTTATAAGGATTGATTTCAGCATCTTTATCTGTAACCAGCGCTCCTGCTTTCGGAAACGAAAATTTTCGGTAAATCTCTTTTTCAGTATAATATTCAACAGGGAAATTGCGGGATTTTAGATTATTATATTCTTCTTTAAGCATAGAAACATCCTTGGGATTGGATGCATAGTATAAGCTTTTTCTAATTTTAAAATCCGGGTTTTCCTTTAAACTTGGAACAACCTCTTTTTCAAGTATCCTAATGGCGTCCAAACAAAGCAGAACATGCCGCGTCCCAGCTTCTTCTCCAAAACTATGAATGAGGGATGTTAATGTTTTATCATTTGAATACTGTAAGAGTCCAGTATTCGCAACCGTACTCCCTTCACTTATATCCCGTTTATCGATCAGAACCACATTCAGACCCGTCTCTGCCAAAAAATAGGCACAGTGCGCCCCAGATGAACCACTCCCCACTATACAAACATCACATGAAAGATCCTCTTCCAGCATTGGGTATTCTTTTGCTTCAAATGTATCTTTCCAAAACAATTTGCCTGCCTTTAAATCCATACAAGTTCCACCCTTAGGATAATTTATTAGTTCAATCATATTTAGTTACATATAACTATATCGTTTTGATGTTCTTATTGTTTACCCTGACAAACACGGCCTGCAAACGTAAAATGATTCTTTATCTACATGAAATGATCCTACCAATTTATCAAAAAGCCCTATGATTTTGATTTACCATATACTCTCCCAAGTTATATGGACCCGTATTTTGTATGTTCTTATTCGATACCTTTTTCCCATTCCAATAAAGAATGTTAATGAGCTAATTTTACACAAAACTATTTTTATAGCATACTATACTTCCAATCCAGATATTCTACTAGGAGGAATCAAAATGAAGAAAATCATCATTTTATCAGCACTGTCTCTATCCCTACTATCTCCAAAAGTTGCAATGGGAGCCAATACATACGAGGTGGCAAAAGGAGATACCTTAACGAAAATTGCTTCTGAATATGATGTCAGCATTGACGAATTACTCAAAACGAACTCTGCTATAAAGGATGCAAATCAAATTCGAATCGGACAAATCATTAATCTTCCGGCATCCAACACAACAGTAAATCAAAAAGAAAGTCAATCAGTTGAACAGCGGGTTCTTAGTTTGGTTAACGAAGAACGTTCAAAAGCTGGCCTCTCTCCCCTTGAAATGGATACAGACGTTTCCAACGTAGCAATTCTGAAATCTGAGGATATGCGTGATAATAATTATTTCAATCATACAAGCCCGAGTTATGGATCGCCTTTCGATATGATGAAATCCTTTGGGATCAGTTACGAGTACGCAGGGGAAAATATCGCAGCAGGTCAACCTAGTGCGGATGCTGTCATGAAATCATGGATGAACAGCCCCGGACATAAGGCCAATATCCTGAACAAGAACTATACACATATTGGAATTGGGCATGTGACAGGAGGGAAATACGCCCACTATTGGACCCAGCAATTCATTGGAAATTAATAACGTTAGAGGCGGCAGGTTGCCGCCTCTTTTTTTATCCTTATATTTTAAATTTAATGCTTGCTATTATCCGTGAATATATACTTTTCTCACTTTATATTGAAAAGACGTCATATTAGTTTGCTCACTTCAATAATAAAACGCAATTCATAATTTTTGTTGTAGGGATACCTTGGAAAACACGTAAAGTAGTTATTTCGAACCACCTTTCAATTATCTTCCTGATAAAAATAAATTATGTTAAAATAGAAATCTAGACATAGGTATAAAGGGGCATTTGCAATGAAAATAGAGGTTGGCTCTGTTATCCACGAATTACGAATAAAACAAAACCTTACAAGAGAAGAACTGGCTAAGGATATATGTGAACCTAATATCCTGTTAGATTATGAAAGAAGCATCACTTCTCCAACGATTGATGAATTGGCACTTTTTGCGGATAAACTTAAAGTTGACCTGCCCTACTTCTTCACTACCAAAAATGAACCAATTTATAATTACATAGAAACCATTAAACTTTTGATAAACAAATATAGACGCACACTTAATTATGAAGCAATCTATGAAATCGTCCAAAAAGAAATGGCAACGGCACCGGAAAAATCGATATCATTTTATCAATTCTTGAAATGGCATGAAGGTATAGCTTTTTTTTATTTGTACAATGACAAACAAAAGGCTATAGAATTATTGAATGAGGCCATTCGGATTACAATGGGTAAACGTGTCATTCTACATCAACAGGAGATAGCAATACTAAATAGTATTGGAATCATCCATTTTAAAACGAAGAATTATGAAGAGGCCATCACCATCTTTAATGAAGCATTGGAATTTATCGAGAATATTCCCCATGTGAATCAAGAAGGTACAATTATCGTGAAGATCATTCATGGATTAGCACAAACATTGACTGAGCTTCAATACTATCAGGAATCGTTAAATTATACCCTTAAAGGGATCAACATTTGTAATTCGATAGAATCATTATATTTATATGCAGAACTTCATCTTTTAACTGGTAAAAATCTGATTAATCTCCAACAACCTGACGAAGGACTGCAATATATAAATCAAGCCAAGAATATTTTCAGTCTTCAAAGAAACGACGAATTCGTACAAATTGTCGAAGATGAATTGGAGAGCATTTTACAATTCATCTGAACTTAATTTGATAAAAAAAGGTAGAGATTGCTTTGATAAAAGCACTTCTCTATCTTTTTTTATAGCATCGTCTGATCAGAAATCGCTTTAATCCAGGATTGTTCAATCTCGCCCTTACATTACACTTTCAATTGCTAACCTATGTCAGCTATAATAGATTAATGAAATTCTACTGGAGGAAAAAAAATTGTCTAATAGATTAGGTTTAGTACTAGACGTGGAAACAACTGGTTTACGTCCCTCTTCCGATGAAATTATCGAACTTGCCCTTATACTCTTTACATACAGCAGTGAAACAGGGGAAATTATTAATCTTATTGATCAAGAATCATTTTTAAGGGAGCCTCTCTCCTATCAAGCAAGAAGTAATTATGATCAAGCATACAGGATTCATGGAATTCCATACAGCTCCGTTGAAGGAAAAAGTTTTCACGATGAAAAAATTAAATCCTTCATAGCCCGTACTGATTCGATTTTCGCACATAATGCTTCTTTCGATAGAAGTTTTCTCTACCAAATGTATCCGGAAATCAATGATCAAAAGTGGTTCTGTACGATGCGGAATGTACCTTGGAAGCAATACGGATTCGAGAATAGTAAACTCTTAACATTACTGCAGGCACATAATATCACCAATTTCCAAACACACAGAGCTCTGGACGATATTTCTTACCTAATGGAACTTATGAGAAAACCTGGCCCTTCTGGTCACCCTTATTTAAAAGATGTCATTGCTAAAAATCCGATGAAGAAATATGCACCTGCCACTCAAAAGTCAAGGGTATAGCATTTGTTTAAATACTTTTACACTCTTGTACAGGTTGCGCCATAGTTTTATCACTATAATCGTTTTTTGACTTCTTTCCCTTTTCCTTGTGAACAGGAAGCGCTTGGCACATATATTCAGGTTATCAATAAAAAATAGCGACCAATTACGGGACGCTGTTTCAGTTTGTAGACAAAGGGGGTTCGGAATTAAAAAATTCCGAACCCCCTTTGAAATATGTTTAGAAAGCATCCTCATCACCTCAATTTTTATAATTCTATTTTAAAACAATAAAGACTTTAGGCAAAAGGGTTCTATCTAAAAGTTAAAACAAAGTTGATTGGAGCGGAAGGTGCGAGACTCCTGCGGGAAAAGCGCGTCCAGGGGAGACCCCGCAGGCGCAAAGGCGCCGAGGAGGCTCCCGGACCGCCCGCGGAAAGCGAGTGCCTGGATCGGAAATCAACGTCTAAATTGTACGCCCATAAAAAAACTGTAGACAAACTCGATTTTCATCGAGTTTGTCTACAGTCTGAAACAGCGACCCATGACGGGTCGCTGTTTTTTTTGATCATTGTACAGTTGCATCTTCCAGTTTTTCATTTAATACGCCGTTCAATTTTTTATACCGGAAAATAAAGTACGTGAGTGATAATAATAATGCCACAACAAGGAATATGGCCAATATGCTAAGATTATGCCACATGAAGCTATAATCTCCTGTTGAGATGACTGCTCGGAAAGCATTAATCGAATAAGTCATCGGTAAGAATGGTGTGAACCCTTGCAGGAAGCCAGGCACCAACTCATTCGGGAATGTTCCGCCACTGCTGGTCAGTTGAAGAATCAAAATTAATAATGCTATGAACCGGCCAGGATTATCAAAGGCTGAACCCAGGAACTGGATGATAGCCATGAATGTGCAGCTAGCAAGAATGCTTACTGCAAAAAACAGCGGCAGGCTCGTAACATCAATTCCAAGTCCTAAAATTAAAATCGAGTCCACCAATACGGCTTGAAAGATTCCTATGAGGGCCATGACGCTGTATTTACTAATAAACCAGCTAAATCCACTTGCAGGCTTAACAGCAGGATCTCTTAACGGGAATATGATCGTCAGAACGATAGCCCCGATAAATAAACTCAATGAAATTAAATATGGTGCAAAACTAGTGCCATAGTTCGGTACATTATTTATTGGCAATTTATCCACTTTAACTGGACTTGCGAACATGTCATATACTTCTTCATTTGATTTTATGTTACCAGCTTCGTTTGCCCCATCCTTCAATTCGTCATGTAATTCTTCAGATCCATCTGAAAGTTTGGCAATTCCATCTTGTAACTTGATAGCTCCATTGGCCAGTTCTCCCATACCACTAGTAAGGCTGGATGAACCTTCTTTCAACTTATCCGTTCCTGTAACTAGACCTTTAGAACCTTCCGAAAGCTGTGAGGTTCCACTTGATAATTGCTTGGAACCATCTTCAAGTTGATCAAGTCCGCTTACCAAGTTGTTGCTGCCTTCGGTTAACTGACCAAGTCCACTCTGTGCTGAATCTATACTATCGCCAAACGTCGTCAATCCAGAAACCAATTGACCTTGACCATTTTTCAGTTCATTCGCTCCATTGGCAAGTTTATCCTGAGCTTGCTTCAATTGAGTAAAACCACCGCTTAGCGCACTTGAGCCTTCACCTAACTGATTTGCGCCATCACTAAGACTGTTTGAGCCCTTAGCAATTTCGGATGCACTGGCTGATAGTTTCCCTACTCCTTCAGAAACTCCTTTACTGCCTTCGCTTATGCGGGTTAGAGAAGCAATCACTCCATCCAAACGCGCTTTCTCGCCAGGATCATCAGTAGCTTCGGATTGTTGTTTCAATCCGGAAATAACTTCTTCCAAACCTGCTGAAACTTCAGAAGCCCCCGCTTTCGCTTCGCTCGATGCTGCACTCCATTCAGACAATGAACCTGACAGCTGATCAGCACCAGCGGCCACGCCATTTGCCCCTTCTGTCAAAGCGGGCAGCTTTTCTTCTATTTGATTGAAGCCCTCTAATGACTGCTGCAGTCCAGATGCCAATTCACCGGTACCCGCTTCAGATTTCTTGGCTCCTTGCAAAAGCTCGGATTGCCCATCTTTCATTTGTCCAACACCAGAGCTAAACTGTTGTAACCCTTGATTAAGATCTTTTGATCCTGCAGCTGCGGAACCTACCCCATTTGAAAAGGTCAATGATTTTTCGGCTAGTTTTTCAAGGTTTTCATGGATTTCTACAGAACCTGAATGAACGGAATCAATTCCTTCATCCACTTTTTTAGAACCTTCTTTAGCAGAGTTAATCCCATCACCAAGTTCACTTGATCCGTTCTTCACTGAATCTGTTCCGTCTTTCAATTCTCCAGCTCCATCACTGGCACTTTTGAGTCCGTCAGCCACTTCGTTCAAATTGTCGAACATTGACTCCGCATAGGTTTTCGTAACGGCTGACGAAACTTCCCCTTTGATTCTCTCCGAAGCTGCGTCACCTATTTTAGTAGATATATAGTTAAACCCTTCATTGGACGTGTAAATTAAATCCAGTTTTTCCGGATTGTCCTCCTGTAAGGTCGTTGCATTTTTCGAAAAGTTTTTCGGGATTTCAATTTTCATGTAATAATCTTGATTTTTCAGACCTTCATTGGCTTCCTTTTGACTGACGAAATGCCAATCGAAATCCTTTTTCTCCTTTAACTCCTTGACTAAGTCTTTTCCTATTGTAAGTTCCGATTCATTGAACTCGGCACCTTCATCCATATTGACAATGGCAACTGGCAATTGGTCCACCTTACCGTATGGATCCCAAAATGCCCAAAGGAACGTGCCGCTGTATAACAAGGGAATCATTATGATCCCGATTATGGAAATGAGTATCATAGGATGTTTTATAATGGCTAAAAATTCACCCTTTAAAGATTTTAACACGCCTACCAAGTCCTCCTTTACGACGAATATGCCGTTTATTTAATCTATTTCAGTGAAAAACGGATAGAAGAATACATAATTAAGTCAATTGCTTCTGCAATATATATTTATCATCCTTTATCTATATATTACGTTCAAAACAAAAAATGACTAATGACTATATCGTTCATTCGGTCATTATCACGAAAATAATATAACATTTATCCATCTTTTTATCAATATCTTTTCACTGTCTTACATCCTAAATTCACTATTTTTCTTTATATATCCTATACACATTGCATTTATGGCTGAATAATTCTTTTATCATCAGCTGAAAAATTAGCCCTGATATTTCACACAAAAAAGGGCATCCATTATGGACACCTTTTTTGTGTGAAAATAAGCTATATTCGCATAATTAAATGAAGCGCTTTCATATCATTTTGATATGATGCCTTTTAATTTTTCCGCCTGCCCAGTCAATTTCTCTAAGGATTCCTGATACTCTTTTTCTAATTGTTTAATGATGCCGGCAGCGGTATCTATTTTTTTAATCGCCCCTACACCATGACCTGCTGACCAAATATCGCGCCACGCTTTAGAGTCAGATGATTTGGACATGCTGTCAAAGTCGACTTTTTCTTTTTTTGCTAATTGTTCTGGGTCCATGCCTTGCTTTCTGATGCTCGGTTTCAGCATATTGCAATTAACGCCTGAAAATGCATCAGTCAAGATGATGTCATCATGATCAGAATCGACAAGCATTTCACGATATTCATCATTTGCCCTGCTCTCTTTTGCCACGATAAAACGTGTTCCCATATAAGCCAGATCTGCTCCTGCAGCCTGAGCCGCCAAAATACTGTGACCAGTACTAATTGATCCTGCAAGCAAAATGATTCCGTCCCAGAATGTCCTTACGCTGTCAACGAAAGCAAAACTATTTATCTCACCCGCATGACCGCCGGCTCCCGCAGCAACTAAGATCAATCCATCCACACCTGACTCGGCAGCTTTTTTTGCAAATTCCACAGAGCTGACATCCGAAAAGACCAAACCGCCATAGCTATGTACCACATCCACCACATGTTTTGGTGAACCTAATGATGTAATGACAATGGGAGGCTGATGTTTTTTGACCAGTTCCAATTCTTCATCAAGACGGCTATAAGTACGGTGGACAACCATATTCATTGCCCATGGAGCAATCTTTGAGCCTGGTTCTTTCTCCCCTGCTGCATTCAATGTGTCGTTTATGTCACCCATCCATTGATCCAGTACCTCTATTGGCCGCGCGTTCGGCGCTGGAAAAGAGCCAATCACCCCATTCAAACAGCATTCTTTCACTAACTCAGGACCGGATATTAAAAACATAGGTGCTGAGATAACTGGTAAAGATAATTGATTCCACCAATGTTCAGGCAAACTTCTTCTCATCTATGAAACCTCCCATTTTTAATATATTACCAAAATATAACACTACAAGATAATCATACTTCTAAAATACACAATTTTCAAGAAATTAATTCAGGAGCTGAACTTCATCATCATGCAAGCCATTTCATAAAAAACTGTATATGGAAAAGGGCCCATATACAGTATCGATTCAATTTGAAAGCACCCATTTACGAATGGCTTTAGCCACACCGTCTTCTTCGTTGGTTGCTGTCATCCAATCTGCTTTTTCTTTCACAATTTCTTGGGCATTTCCCATTGCCACTCCCACTTTTGCTTCAGAAATCATGGCAAGGTCATTAAGGCTGTCTCCTACCGCCATAACATTATCCATAGTAATATCGAGGAATGAACATACAAGCTTTATCGCTTTCGCTTTATTGACTCCCATGGCATTCACTTCAATATTCGTTGGGCTTGAATTGCTTATTTCAAAAGTTCCTTTTGATAACAGTTCATCCATGATGATTTTGCGGATGCCTTCATCATTTGTATCAAAACCGAATTTAAGCCACTGCGAATCATGGATTTTTTCAGGCATTTCAGCTCTGTAAATATTATCGCAACTAATTGCCCAAAAATGCGTACCATGTTTTTGGCTTAATTCCCACATCCACTGTATGGACTCACTATCGACGATATTCCTTTCCACCAGTTTTCCTTGATTATCGTAAATTTCGCTTCCGTTTACCGTAATGAGGTATGATTGGAGTTCCATTGACTTGGCAAAATCACTGCATGTAGCATAGGATCTTCCCGTGCTCAATACAACAAAAACCCCTTGATTTTCGGCTTCTTTAATCGCTCTCCTATTTTCTTCGGATATTTCTCCTGCAATATTTAGAAGAGTGCCATCCATGTCAAGTGCAACTAATTTAATATCAGGTTTCTTCATTCTTATTCACCCTTCCTTAATCCTTCTTATGTAACTATGTCCATGATAGCTTATTTTGCATGCACATGGAAAGAACGTGAAGTATTGAACAAGCATTACCATGGAGGTTGTGATTTTTCCATTTCCAATTGTAAAATAGGTATTGATGTTTTTATGAATTAGTATATGGAAATGAATGTCGTGAAACAAGGTCACAACATTTTTTGTGACCTTGAGCATCAATCCGGATTCGATTAAATATAAATTTATCCTTATCCGAACACTTTGTATTCTAGAACTCTAAACATTCTCTACTTCCCATCTTTTTCCATTTCATTCAATTCTTTTTTAATCTGACCTTCCCATTTTGGAACACCGTCATTTTCATCAAATTCTATGATGACATCCGTGACTCCTCTTTCCTTGAATATCTCATTAAACAGGCGATCTTTGATGTCATCAGCCTGGGCGATTGAAATATGGGGATCAAGTTCCACTTCAAGTTCAACATGAAAGTCCTCCCCTTCTTTTATTACGGCCAGTTTCTGTATATCCCTTACATCTGGGTCACCCATGACCATAGAACCAATCTTTTGACGCATTTCTATATCCGCTTCCCCAAGAGCGCCTGCAGCATTATCAAGGAAAACCCTTCCAACCACATAGAACATACCGAGACCAATCATGACAGAAGCAACACCTTCCGCTTGAATGAAGGGCGTGAAGTTTGCTAATAAGATGGCAATTATCGCAAGCACTCCACCTCCAGTTGCTACCATATCTTCCATGAATACTAATTTCGTCGCTGGTTTTGCTCTTTTTAAACCAGCAAAACTCTTAAAAATGACGGCTGTACCTTTAGCTTCGATTCCAGTCTCATGCACCACTTCTTTCATCGCTTTAAATAAAACATATGATTCCAACACAACAGCTAACGAAAGAACGGACAAGTTAATAATGATTCCAGTTGATTCTACTGGGTGCAATATGTGATGAAACCCTTCTTTAATGGTTTCATAAGACATGATCCCGACAACCAAAACCGCCCCTAATAAAACGAGGTTAACCAAACGCCCAAAGCCATCAGGGAATCGATCAGTTGGTGACTTTTTACTAAGTGCAGAACCGATGAAGACAAAAAACTGATTCGCAGCATCTCCCAAAGTATGTAAGGTTTCAGCGAACATAGCGACATTTCCTGTCATGAAATAAGCAATTCCCTTTAGCACAGCGATGATACTATTCACACATGCAGCAATGAACGCCGATTTATTACCTTGTTTTAATAAACGGAATAATTCTTTCATATTAATGCCCCCCCTTATCTTTAAATAAATCCATTATCTTAGTGTATTATCCCCAACACTGGAATATATGAAACCACAAAAGGGAAAAACTCCAAACTAAACGAATTCAGAATAACTGGCATTACTATGTTTTTTATATGTTGTATCTCCCACACACGATTATATTCCAGTGTTGGACGCATAAATTCTAATAAGGTCACAAAAAACTCATTCTTTTTATTCGGAACTGATTAATGCGATTTGAGATCCTTACAAAAAAAGGGAGTAAGCAGTTGCTTACTCCCTTTTTAAGCTTCCATCCCCTTTTTCACTAACTTAGATGGATTATTTACTTTATATCGTATTTCTTTATTGTATTTTTTATCGACCACTTTTCCATCAAATTCGATTTCGTCCCCTTCTTCGAGCTCAGCTTTTTTTAATGTCTTGCTATATCCACACCAAGCATCACCGATTGTCAGTTCAGGTTCCGTTGTCACCTTGACATTCTCCAAGAGTATGACTTCATCTTCTTCACCAGTGAAATGGTTCATTTTCGCCGTGAACTCCTTGACAGTTGCGGTGAAATGCACTTTTTCCCCAGGTAAATCCAACTTAGGTTTTGCTGTCGCCTTTTTACTTTTGGTTTTTGCTTTTTTTGGTTCTTCACTTAGCTGATCCGATGTTTCCGTAATTGGGGCTTCCATCACCTGTTCCTCTTCACTTGGAACTGCGGATGTTTCGGAAACCGGTCCGCTCAACAACTCTTTTCCGAAACTGGAGCTTTGCATTTCCTTTAAATAGGAAGGGTTAATGCAACTAAGCTTTCCATTCTCAAATTCAACGACCACCGTGTCAAGACCGTTTCCATATTGTTCATAACCTGCCAATTTGACTTTCCCTTGAAAACTGCCGCTTTTATATAATAGTTCTCTTTTAACCGAACGGGCAGTGAATAATTTCCACTCCATTCCTTTAGCGATATAGTCCGTATCATCTAAAAAAGGGATATACTCTCCTCTTGGTGCGATATAATGAATCAAATCTTCAGCTGGAGTTTCAGCCACAGTCACCACTCCTAATCTTTTCTATAGATTATATTCTAGCAAAGGATTTCAAAGTTGCAAATGAATGAGTTTATCATAATCGAATGTCCCCTCTAAAAATCGTTCAGAAGTGATGGCATTCAGAGTTCCGAACATCTTTCAATTCCCCCCATACAATGAATACCATCTTTTTTAAACTAGAAAAAAGGCTGCTCACTAAGAGCAGCACTTTTATTAGAATAGTCAATCTTTTCTCCTTGGACAAAAACGACTACATCCTTTACCCTTCTTTAACTTGAATTTTTTTTAGTTTACCGTCTTGTTCAGGAGTCATTACATTTTTCTTATGATAAAACAGAAAGTATGACCCTATAACAAGAATCGTGAGAAGGCTTGTAAGAAAGAATTGCAACCGCATGGAATCAATAAATGCTTGAGCAACAAATATAATAAATAATACTGCAATAGTCGCGTAGGTTAAGTAAGGGAATAGCCACATTTTCACTTTAAGTGTTCCGGGATTTTCTTTTTCAGTCTTTTTCCTCAAATACAGATGAGAAAAAGCGATAAATATATACATGATCATAGTGACTCCTCCCGAGCTATTTGCGAGAAAAGCAAACAATTTATCAGGGGAAACAAATTTAAATGTCGTACACACATAAGCAAAGAAAACACATGCCATTAACGCCCAAATCGGGATTCCCCTCTTATTCACACGGGATAGAATTTTCGGTGCATCACCTTTTTTTGCTAAAGAGTATAACATACGTGAGCTTGTATATAGCCCTGAATTCAAAACAGAAAGCAATGATATGAAGATTACAATATTCATAACTTGACCCGCTGCCGGGAGGCCTGCCATATCAAAAACGCTGGCATAGGGGGTTTTCAGTAAATCTTCAGCCCCCTGTGGGATTACGATAACTAAAATAGCCACTGAGCCGACAAAGAAAAGAAGGAGACGCCATACAACAGCGTTTATGGCTTTAATAATATTTTTTTCAGGGTTTTCAGACTCTCCTGCAGCAATGGCAGCAACCTCACTACCCGATAAAGAGAAGGTAATGAATATCACACTAAGGAGGACCGGAAGAAAACCATTTGGAAAAAACCCTCCATTTCCGGTAATATTGGCAAGTCCTGGTGAATCAAATCCAGGAACAAATCCAAAAATCATCGCTGCACCCAGGAATAGGAAGATGACAATGGCTGTCACTTTCATGAAAGCTAACCAGTATTCAAATTCACCATAAGCTTTGACTGAATATATATTCGTAACCATCATTAAAATAGGGAAAGAAAGACTAGCAGCCCACATGGGTATGGCAGGAAACCAATCATGAACCATAGTACCCAATAAAGTTGTTTCTATAGCAATAATGATAACCCAGTTGAACCAGTACAACCAGCCAATCGTATATCCGGCCCAAGGGCCCATTGCCTGATGTGCATATGTTGAAAAGGATCCGCTATCAGGGTTCACCACAGCCATTTCACCCAGCATACGCATGATGAGCACGATCATCAATCCTGCGATTATATACGATATAATAGCACCAGGTCCTGCTGAACCTATTATTGTTCCGCTTCCGATAAATAGTCCTGCCCCAATGACCCCGCCAATAGAAATCATTGTGACATGCCTGGTCTTGAGACCATGTTTCAGTTCATTTGTTTGAAAAGCCACTATTGTCACCATCCTCTAAAACTGTCAATTTAACGTTTTGCAAGCAGAAAACTACTGCTCATGGGTACCCTAGTAGAAATCTTTCATTCAAAAACAATGTTTGCAGTCTATCCCCCTGTTTCACCAATGCTTTTATGAGGCCAAATTTGGTCGTTAAGAAAAAAGTTATATGTATGCTGTAACGCTTATACTATTTACCTTATCCGCTTTTCCCATTTAAACTTCCTCTTTTTCTAACTACAGCCCCTAAACGAAACACGCGAAAAGTATAATGATCCTTGATGGATTTTGCTCTTTTTACTTATTGTTATGTATAAAATATAATTTCACACCCCTGCCATATCTTTCTAAAAGCACCCTCTCTCCAAATAAATTTATACATATTTATAAAAGCAATATCCATGCCAAAAAAAGGATGGTTAGTTCAATAGGATTTAACGCTTTTGTGAATTTAATTTGATTCAATAATGAATCAAAAATTCAATATATGATTCATAAATTAATTATTCCCTCCTTTTGATTCACATTCGAATTAAAAAATGACAATTTAATTGATATCTTTTAAATTATCGACAAAAATTATCGACTGAAAAATTTCAAGGTGGATTATAGGATATTTTTCATAAAATGTGAAAAAATGACTAAGGGGGGCGATAAAAATAAGATGCCAAAATCCAAAATTATGAATTTTGACATCTTCCAAATGGATTTATTTCCACTAAGACTGATTCTTCGTCCGGGATATGCTTCCGCTACTAATCCTAGACCTACTACATGCTTCGGAAAATAAGGATATGTATGAATAAAGCTGTATGTAAAGTCCTGTAGGTTATGTATCAAATCATTATAAAAATTTAGTACTGAACAATTGGGAAATGGATGCTGAATGTGGTCAAATTTTCATTAGAGTCACAATTCATATACCCATCATTACTTTCAATGATCTTTTTACATACGTATAATCCAATTCCCGTTCCTAACTCTTTTGTTGTGACAAAGGGCTCAAAAATAGATTCGATCAATTCACTGGCAATGGCCGGTCCATTATTAGAAATTCGAATTATTCTTTCATTCGCCTCAATTAAAGAGTTTATCCTCAAAATTCTAGGGTGTTCCCTATCCTTTAAAGCATCAATGGAATTAATGAAAAGATTCAAGAACACTTGTTTTAACCCATCCTTGCTCGCTGTCATGACTAAGTTTGGATAAATATCTATTTCCACATTAACGCTGGCATCCACAATATTCGCATAAGTCAATTCTTGTATTTCTTCAATTAACTTTAATACGGAAATTTCCTCTCTTTGTTCCTCATTAAAATCAGATTTGGAGGTATGGAGGAATTGGGTTATCCTGAAATTCAACTGATTTAATTCATAATCAATGATATCCAAATATTTCAACCCTGGATTCTCCCGCTTCAATAATTTATTGAACCCCATGATAGCTGTAAGCGGGTTTCGGAACTCATGTACAAAGCTTGATGATATCTGTCCCAGTACCGCTAATTTATCTTTGTGGTTTTCACTTATATAAGACTTTTTTTCCTCAATCACTTCATTTGTTAGATTCGTATATCTCGTTACTGCATGATAGCTGAACGAATCAAAGTGCAAGTTAATGTCATTAATGAATTTCTGCATATAATAAATGGGGATATTCGTCCCAAAAACATTTCTGATTATGATATTTCTCCCTAAATTGATATTATATAGAAAATCCCCGATGTTAATATTTGCTTCAAGACGTTCTTTTGCAACCTGGTAAGCCAACCTTATCAGCACGTCTTCCGACAATGCCTCCTTGAACGTTTGGATGACCAGTGAGTACATCCCATATCCATTTTCTTTAACTTTTTCTTTGTAGGGGTCTATTTCATTGATCTTAATGGTCTCGTTCCATTCATTTAAAAACAAAGATTCATTTTCTTCCAGATATCGAATCAAAACATTTTTATACTCCTTATGTTCAGATGACAACTCCATACTATTGACCACACATCCCCTTGCGGAATTTTAGATACTATATCAATAACATCATTCTATATGAGATTTTGATTTCCTGCACTTCATTATTTATTGTTTTGAAGATGAAAAGTAGCTTGTAAGGAGACAAGGTTTGCTGGTCCGCATATAGTTGCTTGCGATAACAAAGAAACGACCAAATCAGGTCAGAGATTTTCATAAAAAGGAAACTCTTCATTCCTGCTTTTTATATCCTAAGAATCTCTTACTTTTTGAAAGTTCATTCCGTATTTTTTCATTTTTCTATAAAGTGTATTTCGGCCGATATCAAGTTGTTTTGCGGCGTTACTGATATTTCCATTTGTTCGTTCCAAGGCATTCCTGATAAGTTTGGTTTCTTGTTCTTGAAAGTTTCTTGGTTCTCGATCGGCATTTGCCTTTTCTTCAAGTGTAATGGAAGAAACAGGGCAAAGTGCCTCGAGTAAGTCCCTTGTAATCGGACCATTATCAGCTAGGAATGCAGCCTGTCCGAGCACGTTTTGCAATTCACGGAAATTTCCTGGCCACGAATATTCCAAAATGAATGTTTTAGCTTCGTGGGTTAATTCGGTATGTTCGCTCTTATATGCTAAACCTTCTAAAATGTATTCTGCTAACAGTAATAAATCTTTACGACTCCTGAGATTTGGAAGTTTTAACGATAATCCACACAGGCGAAAAAATAGATCGGCACGGAATTCCCCTGCTTCAATTTCTTTTTGTAAGTCTTTGTTTGTGGCGGCAATGACCCTTACATCGATTGGAATGGAAGCATGTCCACCGACACGGGTCACACATCTTTCCTGAAGCACGCGAAGCAGAGTCGCTTGAGCTGGAAGCGGCATGTCCCCGATTTCATCCAAAAACAGGGTTCCGCCATCAGCAGCTTCGAACTTCCCCTTATGTCCGCCGCTTTTTGCGCCAGTAAAGGCACCCTTTTCATACCCGAATAACTCACTTTCCAATAAGTTTTCGGGTATTGCACTGCAGTTGATCGCGATGAACGGTTTATCGCTTCTTAAGCTAACCCCATGAATGGATTGAGCGAACAGTTCTTTTCCCGTTCCACTTTCTCCAGTGATTAGAAGACTGATATCAAGTGTTGCTGCCCTTTTGGCAATGGATATGGTTTGATTCATTTGTGGATCATTACTGATTATATCGGTAAATTGATATCGATTAGTTAAACCATCATTCAATTTTTGTTTTTTTAGCCGTAGGATCACGGAGGACTGATTTTCTATATTTTTACCAAGGGTCTGAACTGTGTATTCCTGGTCTTTTATTGAAATCTTCTGTTCTAAAACAAGCGGGTCTAATCTTGATATTATATTCGGTATCGGTTTTTTCAATGTGCCAATAACTTTGGACGCCGCAATGTTGAGATTTGTAACTTTCCCCTCTTTATCAAGGGTGATTAGAGGATCAGGGTATTGATCAAATATAAAATAAAGGTTTTTCTCCCTTTTTTGAGAATGTGACAATAAGAGTGCTTGTTTGATGCTATCAGCCACCCTCTGAACCAGGCTAATGGAAAAAGGATGATAATTCTGTTGATGGCTGCTTAAATTCAAGACACCAAGCAGATGCCCATCAGGGTGATAAATGGGGGAAGCGGCACAAGTAAGGAAATGGTTATCCTGATGAAAGTGTTGATTGCCATGAATCAATACGGGTTTTTTCTCTATAATGGCTGTTCCTATTGCATTTGTCCCTTTTGATTCCTCTAGCCAATTGGCCCCTTTTCTGAGGGAAACATTATCTGCATGCCGAACGAAAGCTGGATCGCCAACTGTTTCGATGATATAACCTTCAGGAGCAGCAAGTAATAAAATGGACTCCAAGCCATTAATCGAGCTATGAACTTCCTCTAAAATGGGGGAAGAATGGTACAGCAGTTCTGCATATTGATCGTGGTATTCGGCCAACTCAAATGCGCCAAGCATATCTTCCTTATCCATCGTGCTAGGCTGAAGTCCTTTTGAATGGCACCGCTTCCATGATTCTTGAATAAATGCCGGAACGGTTCCTTTATCCGCGCTAATATTAATAGACATTGAATAAGTCCTCCCGTATGTAAAATCCAGTAAACGGCCACTGTTTTTCGATTCAATTTCAATTAGGCAACTCTAAACAATCTTCAGTTTAAGAGTATTAAGGGTTAATCCATATAATTTAATTATAACAGAAAATTCAGATATCCACCAAAATGAAAATTGCCTTTTTGCCAAGTATTAAACGTTTTTGGTCCATACTGGAACACCTAACTGTTCCAAAGTGGAACAGTTAGGTGACTTCCTTCGATCCAATTCCCTTGATTTTATTGGTTTTTTATTATTGGCATAAGTCTTGCATAATTACATGATGAGTAATTGATTCCTTTTTGATAAGGGGGGGAAAGAACCAAGTAAGTCGAAAGCCTTGTATTCCGTTGGGTAGTGTTTTCCTTATGCAACAGATCAGCCAATGGGAAATTCTTATTGAAGACATAAGCATATGCCTGATCCATTTACTTAGAGAACGCAATTGTCCGGACAGATTTTCATGATCGAACTTTAATATGAAAAGGGGTATTATACATGGAACAAACTATTAAACTTAATCCGCGAGTGCAAGAATTCTTAAAGGGCACTAAAAAGCTATTGATCAATGGGGAATTGGTGGAAGCTGCTTCAGGAAAAACCTTTGAGACTCTCGATCCTTCAAATGGGAAGGTTCTGGCCATTGTGAGTGAAGCAGGACCAGAAGATGTAGATAAAGCAGTCAAAGCAGCCCGCAAGGCTTTCGACAACGGTCCCTGGAAAAAAATGAGTGCATCGGAACGCAGTCGCCTCATTTATAAGTTAGCGGACCTCATGGAGGATCATAAAGAAGCGTTAGCACAATTAGATACCCTGGATAATGGTAAGCCAATTGGTGAAACCACTAATGCCGACGTCCCCCTCGCCATTGATCACTTCCGTTATTATGCTGGATGGACCACTAAGATAGTGGGTCAAACAATTCCTGTTGCAGGAAATTACTTTAATTATACCCGTCATGAAGCAGTTGGAGTGGTAGGACAAATCATCCCTTGGAATTTCCCCCTTCTTATGGCAGCATGGAAATTAGGTGCATCCCTTGCAACCGGATGTACGATCGTTTTAAAACCAGCGGAGCAAACGCCGCTTTCAGCATTATATTTAGGGCAATTGGCGCTTGAAGCCGGTTTTCCTCCTGGTGTTCTTAATGTCATACCTGGATTCGGGGAAACAGCAGGATCACCGCTTGTAGACCATCCTGATGTCGATAAAATTGCCTTTACTGGTTCAACCTCAGTAGGGAAAATGATCATGCGCCAAGCTTCGGGAACCGTGAAAAAAATCTCGTTGGAATTAGGCGGGAAATCACCTAATATCATTTTACCGGATGCAGATATGAGTAAAGCCATTCCTGGAGCTTTAATGGGCATCATGTTTAATCAAGGACAAGTTTGCTGTGCCGGTTCCCGCCTGTACATTCAAAAGAAATCCTATGATAACGTGGTAGCTGACTTAGTGTCCCATGCAAAAAACATTAAACAAGGGGCCGGTCTTGATCCATCTACCCAGATAGGTCCTTTGGTATCCAGTGAACAAATGGAAAGAGTCGGCGGTTATATTGAAAAAGGAAAGTCTGAAGGAGCTGAAGTGGTTACCGGGGGTAATTACGGACAAGGAGAGGGTTATTTTGTAACTCCTACAATATTTGCAGGCGTTGAAGACGAAATGACAATCGCTAAAGAGGAAATCTTCGGTCCTGTTGTAGCTGCGATGCCTTTTGACGATTTGGATGATGTGATAAACCGTGCAAATAACTCAGAATATGGATTGGCTGCAGGTTTATGGACACAGGATGTAAAAAAAGCCCATTATATGGCTAATGAATTAAAAGCAGGTACAGTTTGGGTAAACTGCTATAACGCATTTGATGCAGCTTCCCCATTTGGCGGTTATAAACAAAGTGGAATCGGTCGGGAAATGGGCAGTTATGCTTTGGATAATTATACGGAAGTCAAAAGTGTATGGATTAACTTAAACTAATAAATAGGGTGAATGCTCCATATGCTCATTTGGCTAAGATATCATGATTGAAGTGCATGTTATCGTTTGCTAATTCGCAAAAGGATGTACCAAAGTGCGGACTTTGGTACATCCTTTTTCTTGTTTTGTACTTATATGACATAGACAAAAAGAAGAGACCTTTCATTTTCGAAAGGTCTCTTTAGGCTAATTACCCATTACGTTCGATTTGCATTTTTTCTCTGTTTGCTTTTTCTTTTTCGATATTTTTCTGTCTTGAAATCCCGGCTACCAGGATTCCAATTACCACTATTGCTTCAAATCCATATTTAATGAAGGGATTTGTAAAGTAGTCGTGCATGAAAGGTTCAGCTACGATCATTTTAGAAGCTGTCCAGCCTAGTATTCCCGCACCAATTATTATGATGAATGGGAAGCGTTCGATCAGTTTCAGGATCAAAGTGCTTCCATACATCACTACTGGAATTGATACAAGTAAACCGATCACCACTAAAGTGAAGTTACCATGAGAAGCACCTGCAACCGCTAGGACATTGTCCAATCCCATCAATGCATCTGCAATAATGATAGTTTTTATGGCAGCCCACATAGAGTCTGCAGGCTTCAAATCATGTTCTTCTTCATCGATAAGGAGCTTATAAGCAATCCATACAAGAAGTAATCCCCCTATTAAATGCAGTCCTGGCACCTCTAAGAGCCAAACAACCAGCAGCGTTGCGATGATCCTTATCACTATTGCCCCGACCGCTCCCCATATTATCACCTTTTTTTGCTGATCTTTTGGAAGCTTTCTTGCAGCCAATCCAATAAGGATCGCATTATCACCGGCTAGAACCAAATCTATCATAATGATCGCTAAAAGTCCTGAAATAAATTCACCTGTTAAAAAATCCAACACATTTTCCTCCTTTATACAAAAATAAAGAGACCTCTGCCATTTATGGCAAAGGTCTCGCTAAGCACTAAATGAATTAGGCCAATAAAGCCGGTGGAATCCCACGTAATGACGACTTTATTTCAGGTTATCCCTGACGCTACTCCCCTTCACGGGAATAAAGAATATGTAATTCTTTTGATATCTTCCCTTAGGAATCTACCAAGAAAAAATATCACTAATCCAGTATACCAAAATTACAAATAAAATAAAGTAAAAAATAAGAGATTGGAATAATATTCATGAACTTTACCTAGCCCATCACCTTTCAACGGATAATTTCAGTCAATCATCCCTTCTAGTTTTAGGCATAATTCGTTTCCTAGGTTTTTGATATAACCCAAATCCTTCCCCCATAGATATTGATTACTTAAGATGGCCTCTATCAATTGTAAAAGTGAAATATCTCTACTCTCATAACGAAGCCAATGTTCCCTAAAAAATTCAATTGTCTTTATATCGTCTTTAACGACATATTCTTTACCCGTAAAGCTTTTACCTATATAATTCCCATTCACTTCGTAAACCTTATAAAATCGGATCAGGCCCGAGAAACCTCGTACGATGCAGTCAGGCAGGCTACCTTTCGCCTTATAATATTCCTCTAAAGTTGGCAGGAGACGAACCCTGAATTTCGAAATGCTATTCAGCGAAATATCGGCAAGGAGGTGATGTACATAGGGATTCATAAATCGTTCAAGAACGCTTTTCCCATATAGCATCATCTCATTATGAGCAAAAGGTAATGTAGGGATTATTTCCTCTTCGATGGCCATGCTCAAGTATCTGTAGAAATCCGGATGATCGATTGCCTGTTTTACTTCTACCAATCCAGATAAAATGCCTAGAGGAGCCATCAAGGTATGTGAACCATTAAGAATCCGTACTTTTCTCATTTGATAAGGTACTAAATCTTTAACCCAACGCACATTTAATCCGGCTTTTTGTAAAGGTAGACGTTCATCAATAGAAGGGTCACCTTCAATAGCCCATAAATGATAGGGTTCAGCCGTATTTAGGAGAGTATCCTTATATTCCCATTCCTCAAATAGTTTTTCCGACTCATTAGCCGGGAATCCTGTTACGATACGGTCTACAAGCGAGTTTAAAAATAGGTTGTCCTGGTCCACCCACTCCATGAATGGCTTTGGTAAACCCCAATCACTGCCATGCTTGAGAACACATTCCTTCAATGAATCACCATTTCTCTCTAAAAGCTCACAAGGTAGCATGATGAGTCCTTTTTCCGCATCACCGTTGAAATGCAGATAACGCCGATATAAAAATGCAGTCAGTTTTCCTGGAAAAGATTCAATCGGCACTCCTTCTTCCAAAGGAATCGGCTGATATTTGATTCCTGCTTCGGTCGTGTTGGAAACTACAAATTCCAATGCAGGGTTTTCGGATAATGTTAAAAATTCCATCCATTCATCATAAGGATCAATTACCTTTGAAAAAACAGAAATGATCTCTGGATGTTCCACTTTCTCACCTTGGTGGAAACCCCTTAACATTAATGTATACAGTCCATCTTGCCGCTTTAGTTCCTCTATTTTCCCTTTTCCAGCGGGACGAGGCTGGGTAACAGCAATACTTCCCAGGAAATGGCCTTGTTTATTACATTCATATATCATCCAATCAAAGAAGCCGCGGAGAAAATTCCCCTCCCCAATCTGCAATACCTTTATGGGAAAATCCATCATATGTTGATTTTGGACAGCTTTTGTATCTTTACTCAGACTCTTCAGGTGACCTTTATTCATGTACATGACCAAAAAACTCCTTTCTCATAGGAATATCCAATTCGGAATACAATTTCAAGTGGTAGTCCTTACGACCTGAAACCTTAAACTTATATTTCAACAATGGCCTTGATCACTTTAGCTTCAGGAGTTAACCACCCTTCAAACTGATTGATCATTTCATCCATATGTGTGCGGTGTGTAATATACTGACTCATATCCAACTTATCATTTTTCAGCGTATTTACGACATAGTCAAAGTCATCCCTTGTTGCATTACGGCTTCCCATTAATGTAAGCTCTTTACTGTGGAATTCAGGATCATTAAAGGAAATATCCGCTTTAACCAAACCTACATATATCAATCTTCCGCCGTGAGCAGGGAATTTAAATGAATCCATCATTGATTTAGCATTACCTGTCGCATCAAATACGACGCTGGGCATATCTCCATTTGTCAATTCAGCTAATTTCTCCATTGGATTCTCCAATACGTTCAAAGAATAATCGACATTTGCCCATTTGCCAGCAAACGCAAGGCGTTCATCATTTACATCCATTGCGATCACCTTCGCACCCTGTTCCTTAGCGAATGCCATGACTCCCAAACCAATTGGACCAGCACCAATTACAAGTGCAAATTCCCCTTTATGAATAGCAGCCCGTCTGACCGCGTGGGCCCCTATACTTAAAGGCTCTATCATTGCCGATTGGTCAAGTGTAAGACCCTCGGTTTTCACCAAATGATCATAAGGAACCGTAATCCATTCACACATACCGCCTTCCTTATGTACACCCAACACTTTCATATCCGTACAGCAATTCGTTTTTCCATTTCTGCATGCGATGCATTTTCCACATTCCATATAGGGAATGATTGATACTTGATCCCCGACATTCAATCCTGATGCGTTCTCCGGTAGGGATTCAATATAACCGGATAGTTCATGGCCAAGTATTCGAGGATAGCTAAAAAAGGGTTGATTACCTCCATATGCATGAATATCAGTACCGCATATTCCTATGCGCCGCACACGAATCAAAGCTTCCCCCGGGTTTGGAACTGGTTTTTCCGACACGATCATCTTAAATTCAAAAGGTTGTTCACAAACGATAGTCTTCACTGATTAACACTCCTTTTTTATGAGATATGTATTAAAGAATGACTCCTTCTTTAAAGATGCTTATCTCCTTATAACCGAATTTTTCATTATTCGTTTTCTTTTTACCGGATGAAAGTTCAAGGATGTATTGGAATAAATCGTCCTTTAATTCATCGATCTTTTGACCTTCAATTAACCGCCCTGCATTATAATCAATCCAGTGCTTTTTACGATCGGCCAATTCTGAATTCGTAGCTATTTTTACAGTTGGCACCGGACCGCCAAAAGGTGTTCCCCTTCCTGTGGTGAATAGAACGATATGTGCGCCCGCTGCTGCCAAGGCCGTCACCGAAATCAGGTCATTCCCGGGAGAATTGATCAAATTCAATCCATGCTTCACTACTCGTTCACCATATGGGCTTACATCCACTACAGTGGCATGGCCCCCTTTTTGCGTGCATCCAAGTGATTTTTCCTCCAGTGTACTTATGCCGCCCTCCTTGTTTCCAGGTGAAGGGTTTTCATAAATTTCCTGATCATGGCGGATGAAATACTGTTTGAAATCATTAATAAGGCCAACGATTTTATTAAAGGTTTCTTCATCCTTAGCCCTGTTCATTAATATCGTTTCCGCTCCAAACATCTCAGGAACCTCTGTCAATATCGTGGTACCGCCTTGTTCTACTATAAGGTCGGAAACCGCACCAACCAATGGATTAGCGGTAATGCCTGAAAAACCATCGGAACCCCCGCACTTCAAGCCTATTTTCAACTTTGAAACCGGTACGGGCATTCGTACGAACCCTTCCGCATATTCCACTAATTCTCCCATTAAACGTAAGCCGATCTCTAATTCATCATCAACCTCTTGGGCTTTTAAAAATTTAATTCGATTTGGAGGAAATTCGCCTATTACTTCTTTAAATGCCTCGATTTGATTGTTCTCACATCCCAATCCTACAACCAAAACCCCGGCTGCATTCGGATGTTGAGCCAAGGCCGCTAATAGCTTTTGGGTATGGGTCAAATCATCTCCTAATTGAGAACAACCGTAGGGATGGGAAAAATTATGAACCCCATCAATTTGGCGATCTTTAAACTGCTCATTGCCCATTTTAGCTAGAACTTCACATGTTTTATTGATGCAACCGACCGTGTTGATGATCCAGATTTCATTCCGGATACCCACTTCCCCATTTTCACGGATAAATCCTTGGAAGGTATGATTTTGACTTGGCTCTTCTGTATCTTGAATGCTAGGTTTATAGGAATAATCCAATATACCCTTCAAACCGGATGCTAGATTATGGGTGTGAACCCAATCCCCTATGGAGATATCTTCTTTAGCTTTTCCGATAGAGTAGCCAAATTTGATTACGTCCCCCCCTCGTTTTACCGGTTTCACTGACATCTTATGCCCTTTAGGAATGTCATCACTTGCCTTTATATGGATCATACCGCTGTCTTCTGTTTGAATCTGGAGGCTCTGTCCTTTATGAATCTCCTCCAAGGAAATAACCACATCATCATTTGAATGCAATTGAACAAATTTATTCATTTTGTCCCCTCCTTATCATGGGTGATGACGTTCAAAGAGCAAACGTCAATACGTTTAGAAAGCCCTTTCATTTTTGTGTTTAAATATACTTTCTATTGAATCTATTATCATTTTAACATCAATATTTGAAATATAAATTGCATATTTTGCTATAAATATACTCATTCTTGTTGTATTATATTTTCAGGAGCTGAACGAAATGAAAAAAACCCATAATCCATTAGAACATGATTTACTCTTCCCATTTTCTTTTGTCTATCAAGATACTAAAAGTCCTCAGACTGAATTGTCAGATCATATGCACGACCATTATGAAATTGTTTATGTTTATAACGGTAATGGGACCTTTTTTATCGGTGATGTGTTTTATGATATGCAGCAAGGGGATGTATTCCTGATCCCGAATAATACCATTCATAGGGCATTACCCAACAAGGACGATCCTGTTACCTCCACCATTATCTTTTTCAGTCCAACATTAATATATAAAGATATGGTTGATGATTCTTTTTCATATTTACATTTGTTTGACCTAACAAAAAAGAGTAAGAATTATAAAATATCCTTGCCGCAAAAGAAACAAGTAAAGATTGAAGAACAGCTCCAACTCATCCTGCAAGAGTCAACTAGCCATTCAATGGGTTCGAGACATGCTTGTTTGCTGGTCGTTCACCAAATCATACTTGATTTATACCGTACCCGGATAAATGACAAACAAGATTTTACTGAGGGCAAAAGCTATAGTTCAGAATGGATCAAAGATATCTTAATTTATATTAATGACCATTTGGGTGAACCATTATCTTTGACGGTACTTGCACACAAAGCATTGGTCAGTCCCGCTCATTTCAGCAGAGTTTTTAAGGAAACGACTGGAATTGGGTTAATCGTGTATTTAAATACGAAAAGGATCATCAAGGCAAAGGAACTATTACTGGAAACGAATCACACCATTGCCAATATTGCTGAAATGTGTGGTTTTGAAAGCATGCCACAATTTTATCGTACCTTTAAAAAATACAATGATAAGACACCTGCTGCATTTCGCAAAGAAAATCGTATGGGGCTAGGATGGTAAAATTCATGTCTGATAAACATGGAAAAATATCGATCGATTAAAAATGGAAGTGTCTTCCCTTGATATTTCCTTTGGGAGACACTTCCATTCTAACAATCTATTACGCAGGCTTTCCTATCGGTTGTACAAAACGGATGACTGCAAGCGATGCAACGATGGCCAATCCACCTGCAAGCAAGAATGCAACTGTGTATGTGCCTGAGGTATCGACAATATATCCTGTTAAAGTCGGTCCGATGATTCCTGCTGTATTTGCCAAGAAATGCATAAAACCTCCAACAGATCCAACATTACCAGGGTCGACAACATCGTTGACGATTGCCCAGTAAATGGCACCAGTCAAATATAGGAAGAAGACGGAAAGTGCGACAAGTGTAACCGCACTGAGCGTTGTGGATACAAGTCCGGCAAAACCGATACATACCGCCGATAAGAACAAGCATGTTACAAGTACGAGCTTACGTGAGAATAAAACACCTTTTTGAGCGAATTTTTTAAAAAAGAAATCCGACACGAATCCACCCAAAGCAAGTCCGATGAATCCAAAAATCCAAGGAATCACTGTAATGATACTCATATTTTCTACACTTAGGCCACGTGCATCCACCAAATAGCTTGGGAACCAAGTTAAGAAAAAGAAGAGAATATAGTTGTAAGAAAAAAAGGCTAGAGCTGTAAATAAAACCGTTTTTTGTTTTAAATAAAAGGTGAATTTCACCTTTTCTTCCGATGTTGCCGCTACATAAGATTTCCCCGTAAGTTTCTGTTCTTTTGACTCTTCTGGTTTTTCTTTAATGAATTTCCACCAGCAAATCGCCCATATAAGACCAATCACCATAATGGCAATGAAAGAAACTCTCCATCCATATGAGATCGCAATAAATCCAACTATTGGACCTGCAATTGCGCCACCAAGCGGTGTCCCGCTATTCGTTAAACCAACGATAGATGCCCGCTGATTCGCTGGGAACCAGTTATTAACCATTTTATTGATTGTTGCCGAAAGAGGACCTTCGCCCATCCCAAACAGTATGCGGATGACTATCATACTCGCAAAACCGACAGCAAGTACAAGTGCACCACTGAATAAAGACCAAACGATCATCGCAACAAAAAGCGTTAGCTTCGCACCCCATCTATCGGACGCCATTCCTCCAAGGAAGTTGAAGATGGCATATCCAACAGAAAAGCTACTAAAGATAATTCCCATCTGTGTTGCAGTTAAAGATAAATCATCTTGGATGAACGGAGCCGCAATGGACAGTGCAGATCGGTCCAGATAATTTATTACCCCTGCCAAGAACAAGAAAACGATGACCATTCCTCTACCATTTGAAAACATAAAGTACCCCCCTATACGCTTCAATAAATGCAGACGCATTTTTGGAAACGTTTCCATTTAATAACCAAGAGTAAAGCCTATATGACCTATAACTAAATCGGTTTAGAATTCCCGCAATTAAGCGCTTTCTTTTTCACGGGAATTCTTACATCCGGTTCTAACAAGAATTCCTTGAAAGCAAAGTCGGTTTCAAGCGATGGACACTTGTATCCTCATTTCCTGTTTTATTGATTTGACTAAGCAGTAACTCTGCTGCCAAGTTGGCCATTTCAATGGCTGGCTGATTAACCGTTGTGATGGTCGGTGTATAGAAACTGGCATACGGTACATCATCGATTCCTATGACCGCTATGTCATCAGGTATGTTGATTTCGTGCTGTTTCATATAACGCAATACCTCATTAAGGACGATATCATTTCCTGCCAATATGGCTTGAGGCGGCTTTACCAATTCGAAAAATTCTGAAAGTGCATTCGGAATTTCATCTACGTTCACTGTTTTAATATATTCAGAATTGAATGGTATCCCATGTGACGCGAGTGAATCCTTGTACCCTTGGATCCGTTCGATTCGGGGACTGATATCGCGTATTATTGAAGTGGTCATGATTGCAATGTTTTCAAAACCCCTTTCAACAAACCGATCAATGGCTAACTTGGAAGCAAGGTGATTATCGAGCATGACTGTTGCAATATTTAATTCCTCGATCGTCCTATCCATGAAAACAATCGGGAATTGATCACTCTTCATCCGTTTATATAAATCCAGATTATCCCCTGTGGGAAAAATGATGATCCCATCCACTTGTTTAGCTCTTAGCATTTCAATATAATTCTTTTCCTTTTCAGGATTATCATCTGCATTGCATACGATAATATGGAACCCTTGTTCATAAAAGTAGTTTTCTATAGCTCTAATAACTTGCGTTGAAAACGTATGAAGGATGTTGGCAACCACTACCCCAACTGTAAAAGTGGATTTTTGTTTTAAACTGCGCGCAATTATATTAGGCTGATAATTTAACTCTTCTATAGTTTCTTCAATTTTTTTCCTGGTTTTTTCACTCATATATTCGTATCGCTTGTTCAGGTATTGGGAAACCGTGCTTTTTGATACTTTCGCGTGATTGGCGACATCAGTAATTGTAATGGTTTTCATTTTCATTCATTCCTGTCGTGTTTTTTCATTTCTCTGCCTAAAGCCATAAAACAATATGGCTTATTTATATAAGGAATATTTTATTATAATAAGTAAAGCTTTACAATCACCTTCTGATGCAGTAAAAAAGTCAATTTCCCTTACCCTGGAACTAATTGAATTAATGTACAACCGGTCACTTGATTGCTTTTTTATTGGAACTGAATTTAGACGCCTGAGTATGCCATGAAGCCCCCATCGACAGGTACCGTTATTCCCGTGACAAAACCCGAATAGGATTCATCAACGAGCCACAGCAAAGTACCGAGTAAATCTTCAGGCTGACCAAAACGCTTCATTGGTGTCGCGGTAATGATTTTATTAGACCTTTTTGTCATGCTCCCATCTTCGTTAAGCAACAGATCCCGGTTTTGCTTCGTCAAAAAGAATCCCGGAGCAATGGCATTCACCCGTAAACCCTCTTCGGCAAAATGGACAGCCATCCACATGGTGAAATTATTTATCGAAGCTTTGGCAGCACTATATGCTGGTACTTTAGTCATTGGAGCGTAGGAGCTCATGGAAGATACGTTTACGATAACTGGTGCTTCCACTTGCAATAACTCTTTTCCAAAAACCTGACTGGCCAAAAATGTACCGGTGAAATTGCTGGCAAAAACTTGAGAGAAACCATTTTCATCCAAATCAAAAAAGGATTTTCCTTCCGCTTCTTCCCCATATTTCTCTGGAGCTGTAATGGCATCAGGGTGATTGCCTCCCGCTCCATTTATTAATAGATCAACTCTACCGAATGTTTCTATTATTTTCTCCCTTGCATTCTCCAATGAAGTTCTATCCAAAACGTCTGTCGCGATGGATATCGCAGCGCCCCCAGATTGTTCAATGAGTTCGACCACTTCTTGCCCTTTTTCAGCCGTTCTATTCAATATCGCTACCTTGACACCATGACGGGCCAATTCCACAGCCATTTTGGAACATAATACACCACTGCCTCCAGTGATTACCGCTACCCTGTTTGTTAGGTTTTCATGGATGGGAATCATGATTTTTCACCTAATTTAGTAGCTTCATATGCATCCCATAAACCTAGCAAATACATGATTCCCAGTGCTCGGTCATATAAACCGTAACCTGGGCGGCAAACTTCTCCCCAAATATGGCGGCCGTGGTCCGGTCTGACATAACCCGTATAATTTTGCTTATTCAATTCTTCCACAACACCCTGTATATTGATGGAACCATCTTGAGTATGATGGGACGTTTCCACAAAGTCACCGTTTTCATAAATCTTCACATTGCGTATATGGGAGAAAGGTGCACGGTTTGCATACTTTTTAGCCACTTGGACCATATCATTTTTTGGGTTTGCCCCCATCGAGCCTGTACACATGGTAAACGCATTCGACGGCGAATCCGAAATCGAGATCAGTTTTTCATAACTCGATTCTCCGGTGATGATTCTTGGCAAGCCAAAAATGGACCATGGCGGATCATCAGGATGTATTGCCATTTTTATACCGCAAGCCTCGGCAACAGGTAATATTTCTTTAAGGAATATTTCAAGATTCGCCCATAGCTGCTCCTCGTCCACAGCCTTGTAAGCTTCGAATAATTCAGAAATTTGATCCATCTTTTCGGATTCCCAACCGGGTAAAGTTAAATCTGAAGCTTCGGTTACAGTACGAATTAAATCTTGCGGATCTAACGTATCCACTTTCGCCTTTTCATAAAATAAGGCAGTTGAGCCATCTTCCAATGGATGGAACATTTCCGTCCGAGTCCAATCAAAGATCGGCATGAAGTTATAACAAATGACTTTCACACCAGCTTCCGAAAGATTGCGAATCGTCTCTTTGTATTTCTCTATATATATCATGCGATCTTCGTTACCCAATTTTATCGATTCATGGACATTTACACTCTCCACGACATCCGTGTGAAAACCAAATGATTGGATATACTCGATTTCTTCTTTAATTTCTTCCTTTTCCCATACCTCACCAACAGGTTTTTGGTGTAGTGCCCAGACAATCCCTTTCACTCCAGGAATCTGTTTAATGTGCTCCAATGAAACAGTATCATTGTCTTTCCCGTACCATCTAAATGTAATGTTCATCATGCACCTCCATCATTCCGCAATTTTCTGCATGTATTTTCTGCTTAACTCCACTGCTGCCTCATAGCCGCCATTCTTATAGGCTTTGTTCAAGTCACTGCCGATACCGATTGATACCGCGCCTGCATTCAGCCAGTCCTTCATATTGTCCAAATTAATTCCGCCCGTTGGCATGATCCTTACATTGGGCAGGGGACCATTAACCGACTTGATGAAAGAAGGTTCAAAATGGTTTGCCGGAAATAATTTTATAACATCACAACCTGCTTCCAATGCCATAGCCATTTCTCTAACTGTCATGCAACCAGGCATATAGGGAATGCCATATCGATTACAAAGCTCAGCAACACCATTGACAAAATAGGGACTGACGATAAAATTGGCACCAGCTAAAATCGCATGTCGTGCCGTTTCAGAATCCAGTACCGAGCCTGCTCCTAAAAGTGCATTCGGATTCTGCAATTCTTTGAAAGCTTCTTCAATTCCCGGAGTTGTGTAAGTCAATTCTATTGCCCGAACACCGCCATCCACAGCTGCTTTCGAAAGTTTTACTGCCTCCCCTGCATCTTGCCCACGGATAACAGCCACTACTTTCGTTTCCATTATTCGATGAATAATTGAATGTTTATCCATAACTCATACCCCCTTAATTAAAAACGATGATCGCTTTTCGAACTTGTTCAGGATGATTTTCAACAAAATTAAATGCCTCTTGGATATCATCGAGTGAAAATGTATGGGTAACTAAACCTTCATGTCTTAGTCTGCCTTCATTTAACAGCTTGACCACTTTTGGGAACTGGTTGGTTTGCAATCTAGATCCTTTTACCGATACTTCCTTTTTAGTGATTGGCAGCTGGGAAACGGATGCAGGACGTTCATCAAAACCCAGTACGACAATCCGGCCAGCCGTTGATACGACATCGAATGACAATTCAAATGTCATCGGCAAGCATACTGCATCAATGACGACGTTGGCCCCTTCGCCCTTCGTCCATTCCTGTACTCGCTTTTGAACATCTTCTTTTCCCGCATGGACGGTAATATCTGCGCCGCTTACTTTAGCGAATTCCAAACGCTCATCACTTAAATCCGTGATCATCACTGATGCACCTTGAAGCTTTGCCATCTTTAATATGCAAATCCCAATAGGGCCTGCTCCTTGGATAAGCACTGTTTCCCCTTCCTCCACTTCGCCTCTCCAAACGGCCTGTGCACCAATTGTATAAGGCTCAGCCAATACTATTTCTTCCCAAGCTAAAGCGGAATCCACAACATGTAATTGTTTCTCGGGAAGGACGAACCATTCCCTCATCCCACCATCTTCATGCACGCCAAAAACGGACAGTTTTTCACAAACATTTTGGCGACCTTTACGGCAAGCGTAACACTCCCCACAATAACTGATTGGCTCAATAACAACGTGGTCCCCCACTTTTATGCCCGCGACACCTTGACCTATCTCCACAACTTCTCCCGCTACCTCATGCCCAACTACCCGCGGCAGAGTTGCAAGGGGATTCGTACCATGGTAAATATGCATATCCGATCCACAGATCCCGACTCTTTTTACTTTCACAAGTACATCCGTTGAGTTCGAAATCCGGGGTTTTTCCACTTCTTGAATGATAAGTTCATGAGCTTTACGTACTTGAACCGCTTTCATTTCTTCCACCTACTTTGTAAGAAATTCATAAACACTTGCAGCTATCGTTATACCTTGTTTCAGGTTTTTTTCTTCATTGATCTGTTCAATCTCACCCGGTACATATACGCGTTCGAACCCTGGAGCAGGTTCAACCTGTTGCAGTTCTTCAATCATATGATCCATTTGTCCTAAAAATATATCGGTATCCGTAAAGAATGAAGGATTAATTACACAAAAATAGTGTCCCAGCTTCCGTTTCTTATCAAGATCGTCATACATTTTCCCAATGTGCGGACCAAATGCCGCGCCTGCCAATAATCCAGAAAACACATCTACAATTACGGATAGACCATAGCCTTTCGGGCCGCCGAAAGTGGAAAGGGAAACGACTTTATTCGGATCTGTGACCGCAGCTCCATTTTCATCCACTCCCCATCCTTCAGGGATTTCCTTTTCTTCTTCACGCGCCTGAAGGATTTTCCCCCATGCAACATGGGAAGTTGCCATATCAAGGATAAAGGGTTTCTTTGTTTTAGCAGGAACTCCATAAGCGATTGGGTTTGTACCAAGAAATGAGGTTTTTCCTCCAAAAGGGACCACAATTTTATCGGTATGTGACATCGCAATGCCTATCAACTTTGCATCAGTGGCTTTTTGAACGAAATAGCTTAGTGCTCCGCAATGGCTGCTATTAAAAACAGTCACCATGCCCACTCCATTATTCCGGGCCATTTCAATCGCATGGTCCATGGCCACTTCGCCAATGACATGCCCAAATCCATCATCTCCATCAACCACACCGGTAACAGGCCCTGTCTTTTGGTAGGAAATCTGAGCATCGGGATTTATACCTCCTGCCAGTAAACGGTTTACATAATGCTCCGTTCGCAAAACACCATGGGAATTGACATTTCTTAGATCGGCATGAACCAATACCTCCGCGATTTTTCCGGCATTTTCTTCATTTAAACCCACTTTGGTCAGTTGTTTTATGACTAATCGTTTTGCTTCCTCAGCTTGTATCGTTACTGTTGTCATTTTATCCCCTCATTGCTTTCAGTCTTCTATCTTTCAATAACAGCCTCATTCTGTATGAAAGGCATTACTTCATCTAAATATGGTAAACCTTCATTGTCCCCTGAAACAGTTGTGACAAGAGCTCCTACACCATTAGCGAATGTCAATCTTTCATCGATGGATAGGCCATGAAGATATCCGTATATATAACCGGCATCATATCCATCCCCCGCTCCAACAGTATCTACCGGTATAACAGGGAAGGCTTCTTTTTCATGCCATTCTCTTTTTGTATATAGTTTTGAACCATGTTTCCCGTCTTTGATGACCAGCTGATCAATATCATTCAGTTTTGCAAATTCCGCCAATGATTCTTCAGTGTCATTTCCAGTTATCAATTTTATTTCATCTAAACCTGTAAGCAAAATATCCACATATGGGAAAATATCGAAATAAACCGATCTCGCTTCCTCGATGGACCATAGTTTCAATCGGATATTCGGATCAAACGAAACAGGGATATTTTTTTGTTCCGCTATTTCCATCACCCTTTTGGCAATATCCACATTTTTGGGGTCTATAGCCAAGAAAACTCCAGTAAGATGGACTATATCAATCGCTTCAAACATCTTCTCCGTTATATCTTCCGGCTTTAAAGTCAGAATGGGAGATTGATAACGGTAATAAAATGTCTTTCCGGAACCATCCTCCCGGATTTCTTTAAAGTTAATGGATGTTGGATATCCATCTACATAGGCAACATCACTCATGTCCACGCCTTCCCCGCGTGCGAAATTATATATGACTCTACCGAACTCGTCCTTGCCTAAACGGCTTAACCATTTTGCCCTCATGCCAAGCCTTGCACAGCCAATCGCAAAATTGAGTTCAGCGCCTCCTACTTTTCGCTCAAAACGGGTAACAAATCTTAAAGGTCCTGTTTCTTCCGGATTTAGCGTAATCATGGCGTCGCCGAGCGTTAAAACACCATATTTTGACAATACAGTACCTCCTTCTTTCGAACACTCAAGTAAAAAGTAAAACATGTGATCATACCCACTAAATCGATTTAGTTAATTACTAAACCGGTTTGGTAAATCATAAGGAAATTGTAAATGAAAACCCTACCAAAAACAATAGAAAAGTTTGATAATTTGTAATTTTATTTTTATTCGACCTATTCCCGTGCATATTTCAGCTTAAACCATGGTAAATATCCATATTACGTAAAATCGGTATTGGATTTTTAATTGATTATCAGTTTCTGATTTTTTAACCTGGATATCTTATTAAAATTTTACTCTTTGCTATTAATTTGGAGTAAGTTGTATAATATATCAATTGTTAAATAAGTTTGAAAGGTTGTTTTGAATGAGTTTTGTGAAAATTTACATCTTACTTACGGGAATTATGATCACATGGGGATTGAACGTTTCAGTTATTAAAATTTTAGTTGCGAATACACAGCCCGTAACAATAACATCTTTGAGAATTTTTACAGCTTCCCTTGTAGTCATTATTATCCTTTTATTTCTTGGTCTAATACGTCTTCCTAAAAAAAGTGAACTTTTTTACGTTTTTGGAGGAGCACTTTTGAGTGTCGTTTTTCATCATTATTTTTTAGCTGAGGGATTAACGAAGACTTCCGCTTCGAATGCTGGGCTGATTTTGGGCATGGGTCCTATTTTGACTGTCGTATTGACTATGATATTCTTTCGCAAAAAGCCCACATTAATCCGGCTTCTTGGCTTTATATGCGGTGCTTTAGGAGTGAGTTTTACCGTTATGGCAGGAAGTGGAGGAATACATTCTATTAATCTGGGGGACATTGATATTTTGCTTTCAATTCTGTCACAGGCGTTAAGTTTCATTCTTATTAATAAAGCATCCAAAACGATGGATCCACGATTATTAACCGGCTACATGATGCTGATCGGGTCTTTTATCCTTTTTGCCATCAGCTTATGGAAAGAGCCTGATGGCTTATCTTCACTGGCAACTGCACCGCATTCCATCTGGGGAGCTTTCTTTTTCTCCGCTATTTTTGCCACTGCCCTTGGGCACATGGGCTATAATTATGCAATTGGTCAGGTAGGCGCAGCCGAATCATCCATTTTTCTTAACTTAAACACTTTATTCTCTCTGTTAGGGGCAGCATTTTTCCTTAATGAAGCCATAGTGCCTGCACACTTCATTGGACTGATTTTAATTGTTTCAGGTGTATTGCTGGGCTCCGGGGCAATGGAAATTTGGATTCTTCAAAGGAAAAATAAAGGGATATCTGCCTAGCGGCCACCGCATTACCTTGTTTCCGAATCTTTTCCTATGACACTACTATCCTTATTAAAAAAAGGAATTGTAGTGTCATAGTTTTTTTTATACATGTACAATAGCGTATTACGTATGATACCGGCCAAACAACCAATGTATGAACAAGTCCATTGTAGTGTCCCCATTTGCACAAGCCTTTTGTTAGCTGTGCCATCCAACTTTTGTTGCATCAAATTCGCCTTGAACGGAAACCAACGAGACCATTTCCCCCTTATTTCAACCAAGAGAAACCCCTCGGAAACATATTATGAACTTAATAAAAAAAGAGACTGTCTATGCGTTACAGACAGCCTGAGATTCCCTTTATGCTATATTAATTCGCCCAAAGCGCAAACAATCCTTCTGTCACACCCAATTTGTATATATAATAAAGTCCGAATCCAAAACTTATAGCTCCCGCCAGTTTGATGAAGGTTCGGTTTAAACCGATATTCTTTCCATTCAAAGCAAACGGTATGCCCAGTATAGTTGTAAAACACAGCATCCCAATAATCGTCCCTGCGCCAAATATAATTATATAGATGGATCCTTCACCTATACCGGTAACGGTCGACATCGTTAGGATGACCATTGCGGCACTGCCGGCGAGACCATGGACGAACCCAATTAATGCAGAAACCAAAAAAGGACGTAATCCATCATGGTCGTTCGTGATATTAAGGCGGTCCTTAAATAAACTTTTCGCCCCAAGTATAACTAGCATAACACCAACACCGAATTCCAACGTCATGCTTAACGACTCCGGAATTTCCCCTTTCATCCAAATATACAGCATCCCTGTAAGAAACAGGGTACATGTATGGCCTATTCCCCAATACACCCCCGTTAGAGTGGAACGTGATATTTTTTTCGTATTTCCTGCTGTGGTTGCAACTGCAATAACGTGATCCGGCTCTAACGAATGTTTTATCCCCAATAGGAAGCCTAATGTGAGAATCGAAACGAAACTCATTTTTCCACCACCTCCCCGAGACACTTCCATACTTCTTCATACACCCGTTTAAGCGGTATTTTGTTTTGCATGGCAATTTTACGGCAATCTTCATATTCGGGTGCCTGCTGCATGGGCAAACCCTCATGGACCCCTCTCTTTATCGTCACTTTCCCCCATTGTGTATGCACATTGAAAAAAGATCGTTCGAGCCGGTGCACGGTAAGCGGATAGTAGCGTATACCAAGAGTCGTCGTTTCAGCAAATAATATTTTCTTCATTTTCGAAATCATCTGCTGTGAACAGAGAAGTTGCAATAACACCCCTGGTCGATTTTTTTTCATGAAGATTGGCGTATAATATACATCATTTGCTCCTGATTCAAACAGCAAATCCATTACATGTCCAAGCCATTCACCGGAAATATCATCCAGGTTAACTTCCATTTTTACCATTTGTTCATCAAGATGCTCATGATCAGGTGGGCGGTTCATTGAATCTCCCCGATGATAATGCGAAGGACGTTCGGATGATTTTCAAATGTTTTTGTTCCCGCTCCATAGCCAATCGATTCGACAGTCATGGCTGGAAGCGAGCCAAATGTTTCAGCCAAAACCGCAGAGATGGCAGCACCGGTCGGCGTTGTTAATTCAGAACGAATATCGTTTGCGGCAATTGGTACCCCTTTTAATATTTCAAGAGTGGCAGGTGCAGGAACCGGATATATGCCGTGATCAATATGTATATGTCCAGACCCCGTGGGAATGGCTGATGACTGAACTGATTCGATACCTAGCTGATTGATTAAAATTGCTGCGCCGATTATATCTATTATGGAATCTACCGCTCCTACCTCGTGAAAGTGAACTTTTTCGAGAGGAAGCCCGTGTATGTGCCCTTCCGCTTCACCAATCTTCCTAAAAATGGCGAGTGACATGTTCGATACCGATTCATTAAAGTTAGCCTCATTTATTGCCTCCACAATTTGTTTGTACGTACGGCTGCCATGATGATTGTGAAGCACATGGCTATGATTGTGTTCGTGTTCATGGGTATGGTTATGTTCATGGCTATGACTGTGTTCATGTCCATTACTTTGGCTGTTTTCATGACTATGTTCGTGACTCTGTTCGTGTTCATGTGGTTGCTCTGATCCACTGGTGAGAATGACATCAAATTTAGTACTCCTAATGCCATTTTTGACGACCTTCCCCCACGACAGAGTATATTCTTCATCTATGTTCAGCTTTTTTAACTCTTCTTCCATTTGTAAAGGATCTGCACCTGCATCAATCAACGCACCAATTACCATATCTCCGCTTATGCCAGAAAAGCAGTCAAAATATAATGTCCTCATCATCATTGATCTCCTTTTTATGTACAAGTTTGTAAATAAGCGCTGCATTGTAGACCGCACCAAATCCATTATCGATGTTTACCACACTTACACCTGATGCGCATGAATTGAGCATCGATAAAAGGGCCGATAAACCGTTAAAATTCGCACCGTACCCGACACTTGTCGGCACAGCAATAATTGGATTCATGACAAGGCCTCCTAACACACTTGGTAGTGCCCCTTCCATACCCGCGACACAAACTGAAACGGTAGCACTTCGTATCTCGTCAATATGATCAAGGAGGCGGTGCAGCCCAGCAACACCAACATCGTAAATACGCCTGACTGGAATACCTAGAGTTTCGGCCGTCACGGCTGCTTCTTCAGCAACCGGCAAATCTGAAGTCCCGGCGCATATTATTGCGATATATGTACCGTCGGATTTCGGCTTTTCTTTAACCCATGCAAGTGTCCGTGCAATCTCGTTATACTCAAAATCACTACATTCTTTTTGTACAAATACCGCTTTTTCCCGAGAAATACGCGTCACAAGCACGGAATCATTCCTTATCCGCAGCGATTGGACAATCGTTAAAATTTGTTCAGCTGTTTTCCCTTCTCCAAATACAATTTCGGGAAATCCTTGTCTCTTTTTACGATGGTGATCGATTTTTACAAATCCTAAATTTTCATAGGATGCAAGTTTTCCCTTTGCTTCCGCTGCAGTCAATGTACCATTTTGAACCTGCTCTAAAATGTCGTCAATCATAACATCTCTTCCTTTTCAAGCGTTATATTCATACTCCCGCTCTTATAGCCAGTGAGATCCAACGATACATACTTATAACCGAATTCCTTCAGCCGTTTCGTAATCGCGACATGATATTGTAGCACTCGCGGCATATCAGCGGGTTCGACTTCAATTCGGGCCGTCTCCCCATGCGTCCGGACTCGTACCTGGTGAATATCCAATGATTTTAAGTAAGCCTCTGACTTATCCACTTTCGTCAATTTTTCCTTTGTAATGATATCGCCATAGGCTATACGTGAGGATAGGCAAGCAAATGACGGTTTATTCCAGGTTGGCAAACCTGCTTCCTTGGACAATACTCTTATTTCTTCTTTGAACAAGTCGGCTTCCTGAAGCGGGCCCCTGATTCCTTTTTCTTTAGCAGCTTTCATACCTGGACGAAATTCGTTAGCATCATCAGCAATAACACCATAAATAATATTATTAAATTCATATTCTTCAAGAATAGGACGCAAGTGTTCAAATAAACTACTTTTACAAAAGTAACAGCGATTTTGGTTATTTGCTGTATATCCAGGAATGGCTAACTCCGAAGTTTGAATGACACGATGGTTGGCGCCAATCCATTTTGATAGCATAAGTGCTTCATTCAACTCGCTCGAAGGATAGGTTTCCGAATCTGCTGTAATGGCTAACACATTATCATAACCCAATGTATCAATAGCGACTTTAAGCAAAAACGTGCTGTCCACGCCTCCTGAAAAAGCGACCACAACCGTCTCCATTTTTTGGAGAATAGCCTGCAGGTTTCTGTACTTTTCTAGTAACATAGCACTTTTCTCCTTTCTGGTTTGAGGATTTCTGAATTTATTTTATGTTCCACCAGAAATAACACCCTGCTGGACCACTAAAAGATTGCAAATTTGCCGGAAAGGATGAAATACACAGCTATTTTTCATTCCCAGCGCTATTAAAGTGACACACATATAAACGACGGCAAGCTATAGTTTTTTTTACGTTTGCCGAGAATTTTTTTGCAGTTTCTGACAGCCTGGAGTAGTCATCACCTGAAATCAAATTCGCAGGATTGATCAATGAACCACCAAGTCCCTCCGCGTTGGCAGCAGTCTAAAAAAAAGTGAGGTTGTCAAGGTTGACACCGCCAGCTCGCATAAGCGTGATGTGAGGAAGCGGCCCTTTAAGATTTTTTTGTTACAACGTCCATGTCACCATCTTCTTTCTCTTGTCAGGCTATTACGTGATTGGAAAGCGTGCCGATCTTTTCAATACTGACGTTCAACCGATCACCGTTTTTTAACCAGATTTTCGGATTGCGTCCCATTCCAACGCCAGGTGGTGTACCAGTTGCAATCAAATCACCTGGTTTAAGTGTCATGGATTGTGATAAAAATGATATGATTTTCGGAACCGTAAAAATTAGGTTGCTGGTATTTGAATCCTGCATAATTTCACCGTTTAATTCAAGCGAAATCGCTAGATTATGGGGATCGCCCACTTCATCATGTGTAACGACAACAGGCCCAAATGGAGCAAATGTGTCCGCCGTTTTGCCTCTTGACCACTGGCCGTCCTGAAATTGCAAATCTCGGGCGCTAATATCATTCATAATTGTATAGCCAAAAACATAGTCATTCGCCTCTTCTTCTGACACATGTTTCGCTTCTCTTCCAATGACAACCGCAAGCTCTGCTTCAAAGTCGACCTCGGTTGAATTAATTGGGATTTCAATCGCATCGTTATGGCCGGCAATCGCATTCGCATATTTTGAAAAAATGACCGGCGAAGCAGGTCGCTCCATCCCGGTTTCCTTGCAATGATCAATATAGTTAAGCCCGACGCAAATGATTTTTTCCGGCTGTGCAATTGGCGGCAGGACATTTACTTCTGACAGTCTGAATATCGCATCGTCATTTACCCGTTGCTCGATTAACTGTTCAGCACGTGTACGCAACTCGCTGCCTCGTTCTATGAATTTTTTCATACAAGCAGGAAATTCATCTGAACCTAGAGCCGTTAAACTAATAATTCGATCATCTTGAACTAGGCCAATGTGCTGTTCGTCTTGTACGGAAAAAGTGGCTATTTTCATAATTTCCCCCTTTCTTACGTCAAAGCGTATGGTGTTTTTTCCCCTTTTAAGACCTGAACGATATTTCTTGCTGCTTTTTGACGAAGTTCAACCATCGCTTCCTCAGAATACCAGGCGCTGTGCGGTGTAATAATGACATTGTCCATAGTGAGTAGTGGGCTATCGATGCGGACTGGCTCATTTTCTGTCACATCAAGTGCTGCACCTGCAATTACCCCTTTTTCAAGTGCATCAGAAAGTGCTGTTTCATCGATTATCGGTCCACGTGCGGTATTAATGATGACCGCATTTCTCTTCATTTGTTTAAGGCGCTCCTCGTTAATCAGATGGAACGTATCATCGATTAAGGGTACATGGACCGACAAATAATCGGCTTCACGAATAATTTCATCGAGATCCATTTTTTGAACGCCGACAGCAGCCATCTCTGCCGACGATACAAATGGATCATAAGCAGCAGTTTTAAAGCCCAGCGGTTTCACCTTTTCAATGAAACGGCGCGGAATGCGGCCAAAACCGAGAACTCCAACCGTTTGTTCGTTAAAACGATGAATCGGTACAGCCACTTTAAAGTCCCAGTTACCTCTTTTCACCTCATTGTTTAACAGCGTCACTTTGCGTGACCATGAAAGCAATAGTGCCAATGCATGATTCGAAACTTCTTCCATGCCATAATCCGGAACATTGGCAACCGTAATCCCCTTTTCTTTTGCCGCATCGAGATCAATTGTATTGACCCCGACACCGTAGCGGGATATGATTTTCGCGTTTTCAAGTGATGCAATTACGCGACGAGAAACAGGGGCATATTGATTTAGAATTGCGTCCGCATCCTTTGCCAGCTCAATAACTTCTTCTTCTGTTTTGCATTGTGCTTTAATAAAATCAAAGTCTAATCCGCTTTCTCGAAACACGTCTTCTTCATATTTCAAATGTTCAAATTCATAATCCGTTAATAATATTTTAAAGGCCATTAGACTCCACTCCTATAGATGGTAATAACCCCCTTAAAGGCAGGGGGATTACTCCCGTTTCAGATGAAAATCAATTATTTCACTGCTGCTTTTTCGACTTTCGCAATACCAAGTCCTTCAGCGCCAAGTTTCGATGTTTTAGCTTCTGGATAATATCGTTCAATCATTTGAATTCCAATTGCGGCACGGCGTACACGTTCCTGGGCGAGTGAGATGTTCGTACTTTCCCATTGTTTCCCTGATGGGTATACGTCAGGGTGATTCCGAAGGCCAAACTTGATGTATACAGGCGCCAATATACGGATGATTTCCGGTATTTCATAATAGCGAAGAAAGCCGCCGAAGGTATCCGGCACTTCTACGTATAAATCAATTGGAATGTCTATTGATTGTCGGATCGCTGCAAGTTTAGACAGCGTTAATGCAGGTGGCACGTTGTAGGTATCCGCACCGATGTCTTCCATTAATTTAACGGATACTGGATTGGCTGGTCCCATTTGAACCGATACTTTAACAACAAAATCTTCCGGGAGCTGTCCGTGTTTTTTCATCTCCTTCGTTATAAGAAGAAGTCCTTCATCCGCAACTAACGCACCGCGAAGACCAAGCGCCGCTCCTCTTTTCAGGTCTTCCATTGCATAAACAAGCTGGTCGGAGCCTTCATGGCGGATTCCCTGTGATTTTCCTCCCGGCGTAAGCGGTCCCGCACTTACATCCCATGAACCCCTGGGGCCGACAAACAAACTCAGCTCCATACCGCGCTCTGCTGTCAATTCACACATTTCTTTAATTTCATCATCCGTTTGAAGCATGATGCCGCTTCCTTGTGATATTCGGTGAATGGTCAACCCGAGTCGGTCAATTTCTTTCAGTGTTTCTTTTAGAGCAGCTGGTCCTTCTACACTTGGGAGTTCAATGCGGTATTGAGCGCCATCTGGAAATGTTTTCGTCGAGGTCGGAAGTTCTTTAAGATCAGTTGATGGGTAGCCTAATTGTTCGAGCAATTCGCGTGATTCTTTCATTATTGGACGCCTTCCTTCATGTCTAAAATTTTTAAAAGAGCAGCTACTTTATCACTCAAATCAGCAGGGTATACATCACATGGAGAACGGTGTCCAGCCGGCACGTCAAACCAGCGCTGATGAACGGCTTCTTTCATGGCAGTAAAAAATGTTGGACCGTAATTGTACAAATCCATCAGTTTTGAAATCACTTGATGATATTTCTGTGCTTCAGCAAGATCACCTTTTTGATACGATTCATATAAATCAACGGATATTTCCGGCATAAAAACAGCGCTTCCATTGATGCTCCCCGCTGCACCAATCATTTGAGCCGGAAGCAAATGCTCGTCAAACGCAGAGAAGACGCGGAAATCACTGCGAACATTCTTCACTTCCTCCAGCACTTGACGAAGGTGGCCGAAATCACTGACCGTCTCTTTAATTCCAGTAATGTTTGAATGATCTTCGGCTAATTTTTTAATCAATTCGATTGATAAATTTTGTCCTGTTAAGAGCGGAATGTTATAAATGAAAACTTGCAGATTCGTATGATTCGCGACACTGGAAAAATGTCGGTATAGTTGCTCGTCAGATAGCTTCCAGTAATATGGGTTGACTACGAGAACGCCGTTCGCTCCATGTTCTTCAGCATAAGAAGTTAATTCAAGTACCTCTTTTAATGAGGTATGTCCGACGCCAACCATCACAGGCACCCGTCCGTTAATGTGCTTTATCATTTCACGTACGTATAATTTTCTTTCTTCCGTTGTAAGTGATGAGAACTCACCTGAACTTCCCATCAACAAAATACCGTCAATATTCTTTGAAATTAATAAGTCGATATAACTTCTGTTCAGTGGTATATCTAAGTTCCCCGTTTCATCAAATAGGGTGACTACCGGTGGAATGATGCCATGAAAGTTCATTGTTTTGCCTCCTTTTATTACTATTCAGCGATGCTCCCGACTTCATGACGCCAAATTTGGTTTGTCCAATCATGTCCGGTTTCTGCTGACTGCTTCAATTTTCCATCATCAATTTCTACTCCAAGACCCGGTTTATCCGGAATTTTCACATAACCATTTTTACAGTCTGATAATTCTGAATTATTCACAAGGATGTCCGTGCTTTCGTTGTACTATATTGCCCTGGCCTTTTTCTGGAATAATGAAATTCTATGTCGTTATACTTGTTAAGAACCTTTAATGAAAACAGTTTTTATTGCTGTATAAAATTCCTTCGCCGCTTCACCTTGCTCTCGTGAACCCGTGCTCGATGCTTTCATCCCTCCAAATGGTGCTTGTAACTCTACGCCCGCGCTTTCTGCGTTGATACGGACAAGCCCTGCTTCAATTTCATCGATGAATTCCAGAATTGAGCTAATATTTGATGTGAAGATTGAGGCACTCAATCCGTATTTCGTATTATTTGCCAAGTCAATGGCTTCGACAAGATCGGTTGCTTTTATAAGCGCGATAACTGGCCCAAAAATTTCTGCTTGTGCAATCTCCATATCGGACGTCACGTCTTCAAAAATAGCTGGTGTTATGAAAAAGCCTCTATCGTAGTCTCCGCCAGTTAATATCTCCCCGCCATGTATGAGTTTCGCGCCCTCCTGCTTGCCTTTTTCAATGTACTCTGTCACCGTATTGAACTGGCTTTCACTTGCACATGGGCCCATCCAAATACCCTCTTGAAGACCGTTGCCGACTGTAATTTTCGCTGCTGCATCTACCAGTTTTTGTTTAAATTCATCATAGACGGACGATTCAACAACAACACGACTTGAAGCTGTACATTTTTGGCCTGAAGAACGAAATCCACCGCTGATGACTGCCTCGACTGCTTGGTCGATGTTCGCATCTTTCGTGACGATAACTGGATTCTTGCCACCCATTTCAAGCTGATATTTTATCCCGCGAGCGGAAGCTGATTTTGCGACGCTCTGCCCAACACTTTCAGAACCGGTAAATGTAATCGCATTTAAAAGCGGATGATCGATGAGTCCTTGACCGATGATCGATCCCTTACCGGTAATGAAGTTCACAACGCCCTCAGGGAAGCCGGCTTTTGTAAAGCATTCCATCACTTTCGCTGCTGTAACGGCTCCCTCCGTAGCAGGTTTCCATACGATTGAGTTGCCATATACAAGAGCAGGAGCCATTTTCCAGATAGGAATTGCTACCGGGAAGTTCCATGGCGTGATTATCCCGACAACACCAAGTGGGGTGCGTTTCGTAAACATTAGGGCATCTTTATCGGATGATGGAATAACATCGCCGTCTTTCCGCATCCCTTCCCCAGCATAGTAACGCAGGATGGCAACACCTCGTGCCGTTTCCCCTTTTGCTTCCGGTAACGTTTTACCCATTTCGCGAGTCATTGTTTCGGCAATTTCATCTAGATTTCCTTCCAATATATTGGCCGCTTTGAAAAGGATTTGTCCACGTGCAGACTGCCCTAGCCTCCGCCAATCCCTCTTCGCCTTATGCGCAGAAGCTACAGCTTTGTTCAAGTCATCTTCCGTTGAGCTTTGAACGTAGCCTACCGGTTCTTTGTCCGCTGGATTAATGCTTTCGATTGTATTTCCAGAAGATGCATTCACCCACTCATTATTAATGAAATTTTTATATGTTTTCGTTGCAAATGTAGTTGATATCATAATCCTTAGCTCCTTTTTCGTTTAGAATGTCGGTCCAATTCTCCAAATACCAAAGTCATGCTGCTTTAATATCTCCGCTTTTGTTAGTTTTCCGTTTGAAACATGTTGAATTTCTTCCATTATGCGCTTGCCCACTTCATCAACGGTTTCTAAACCATCGACAATCGTACCAGCATTTAAATCCATATTTTCATTCATCCTGTCAAACATTGGTGTATTAGTTGAGATTTTTATGACGGGTGAAATAGGAGAACCCGTTGGCGTGCCTCTTCCACTTGTAAAGAGAACAATTTGGGCACCGCCTGCGACCATTCCCGTCAATTGCTCAATGTCGTGGCCAGGCGTATCCATCCATACCAGCCCTTTTTTTGTGGGCACCTGGGCATAATCAATGACTTCTTCCAGTCTGGTTGTGCCTGATTTTGTAGCCGCCCCCAATGATTTTTCTTCGAGTGAGCTGAGACCTCCCTCAATGTTTCCCGGACTCGGATTTCCGGTGCGGATGTCTACGCCCATTTGAATCGAGCGGTCTTCCATCATTTTAATAACGGCATAAGCTTTTTTTGCTACCTGGTCGTTTGCCGCCCGGTTAGCGATCAAATGCTCTGCACCGATGAGTTCAGTCGTTTCCGCTAATATTGCGGTTCCCCCCTGCTGAACGACCAAATCGCTTGTACGCCCAACTGCCGGATTCGCCGATAAGCCGGAGCATGCATCCGACCCACCGCATTCTGTGCCGACAATCAGCTCGCTAAAATCACATAATTCCCGTTGCACCATCGAGGCATCCTGGACCATTTTGACCGCAATTTTAGCTACTTCGGCAATGGTTTGAAGAGTGCCGCCATGATCCTGAATCGATACAGTTTCCACTGGTTTACCGCATTTGGCAATTTCATCTCCAATACGGTGCGCCTGATGTGTTTCACAGCCAAGTCCGAGTACTATGACACCATATACATTGGGATTCATGCCCATCCCCGCATAGGTTCTGGCCGTTTGATCATAATCAGTGCCCACTTGCGCACAGCCATGCTGATGAATGAATGTTACTGTTCCGCTCACCAATTCTGTGACGCGCTGAGCTGTTTGAGTTGCGCATGTAATCGTTGGCAAAATCAGTACATGATTCCGTACACCGACGCGGCCATCCGGACGGCGGTAGCCCCAAAACTGCATTTTATCATTTAGCAATTTTGTCACCCCTTCCTCTTTTACCTTCTAAATTGTGGACATGAACATGTGCACCAGCGGGAATAAAAGCTGAGGCTGCACCAATGACTTCCCCATATTTAATTATGTCTGCTCCTTGTTCGATGGCTTTGACTGCGAACTTATGTCCAAAACGAATCGGTTCAAGAATGGGTACGACAAGTTCTTCAAGGTCTGCCTTCACAACTACTGATGTGTTTGCGGGGATTTCTGATAAAGCGACAGCTACACTATCTTTCGTACTTAAGTAAAGTGTTTTATACTTGCTCATTTTGTCACCCCTTAAATTGTTTGAACGGCTTTACTTTGGATAACCGGGTTGTTTAACACTCCAATCCCTGGTATTTCAATTTCGATTCGGTCATCGCCTTTCAATGTAAATTCATTTGGCGGAACCACGCATGTACCTGTTAGTAAAACGGATCCGTCAAAAACAGTGTTATCTAAGACTAAATAGTCGACAAGCTCTTCCAATTTTCGTTTCAGTTGGTTTACTTTCGCTTCACCTTCAAATACTTTTTCTTCATTTCGATAAATACGGCACATGATTTTAAGCTCATATGGATCCGGAACAGCCTCTTTTAACAAGATGGCAGGTCCAATGGAACAAGAGTTTTTCCATACCTTTGCCTGTGGAAGATAAAGCGGATTTTCACCTTCAATGTCACGGCAGCTCATGTCGTTCCCTGCGATATACCCGAGTACCGTTCCCTCTTTATCGATGACAAGACCAAGCTCCGGCTCCGGAATTTGCCAATTGGAATCAGAACGCAAGTAAACTGGATCATTCGGGCCCACAGTTCTTGCTGCAGTCGATTTAAAGAAAATCTCAGGACGCACTGCATCATAAACTTTGTCATAGAACGTTTGGCGGTCAAGTTTTCCTTGCGTCGCTTCGTAGTTACGTGCTTCCTTGCTTTTTTTATACGTAACGCCGGATGCCCATACTTCCGGTGCGTCGATGGGAGTTGTTAATTGAAGACCTTCCAATGGCTGTGTTTCTCCTTTGTCGGCAAGTTGTTTTACAATATCAAACGCTGTTCTGTTTTCGTGGCGTGCCGTTGTAATCAACGACATAAAATCTGTAAATGGAAGGTCCACCACATTGTTTTCATTTGTAACTGCAGCAAGTTGTTTCTTGTTTTCTTTTACATAGCGAATAATTCTCATTTGCTAGTTCCTCCTAAATGGCAGACCTCTATTTAAATTTTTTGATATTCATAACCGAGTTCCTGCGAAATTTTACTGCTGCATTCCTTTAAGAGACGTACGTAATACTCATGTGTTTCTTCGTTTACTTTAGATGCAGGCATCGATACACTCATTGCAGCAATAACCTTTCCTGAATAATCTTTTATCGGTACAGCCAGACAGTAAATTCCCGGTTCGTTTTCTTCATTATCCATTGAATAGCCATCAATTCGCGCTTTTTCAATTTCCGTTAAAAACTGCTCCTTGGTTCTAATTGATCTTTCTGTCGGTCCCGTGTAATCATAACCGTCCAAGAGCAAATCCAGTTCACTATCCGTTTTGGTTGCCACAAGAGATTTGCCAACTGCACTCGTATGGATTGGAACACGCCGGCCAATACGGGAATATAAAACAGTTACTCCAGTGCCCTCCACTTTATCGATATAAACACCTTCCTGCCCGTCTAATATGACAAGGTGAAGTGTTAAATTCGTTGTTGCTGAAAGCCATTCAAGATGTTTTCTAGCTACGTTTCGCAAATCGAGATGGGTCACAACAACGCTTCCCCTCTCCAATAACTTTAATCCGAGCGAGTATTTCCCATTTTCTTCGCCTTGTGAAATATAGTGATGCACCTGTAAGGTTTTTAATAGTGAATGAACCGTACTTTTATGCAGATTCATTCGTTTACTTATCTCTGTGATAGTTAGTTCCCGCTCACGCTCATCAAATAAATCCAATATTTTCAAGGCACGCTCCACCGATTGGATGATAGGCATCGTTCCTCACTCCTTCTATTCTGTCTACCTTTATCTTATCGGATTTATGACGAGCATTCCTCACTTTATTACTACTTTTTTTTCCTGGAGTAAAATATCCTGTTCATAATCCAGTACCGCATCTTCAATGACAGCGATCGGGACCACACCATTAGCTGCATCTGTATGTCCAAACATCCTGTTGCTGGCCGCAACCATTTTTTGTCGAACTTTCATCCGCAGCTTGCGTTCCGCTACCAATGATTGTCTTTCTTCTTTTAAAAGTTCCGCAAATTCATGAACAACCTTCCCCGAACTAAGTTGAGTAGAATCGACAAAATCGATGCGTCGGTCACGAAGCTGAAGGTGAATTACATCACCTGATTTAAGTAAACCAATGCCGCCACCTTCATACGATTCTGGTGTCATATGTCCTATGGCAGCACCATACGTGACACCTGAATAGCGGCCGTCGCTAATGATCGTTGCGATTTTTTTCATAATACGGTTTGCATTGATATGCTGCATTGGTGTAAACATTTCCGGCATGCCAAATGCTACTGGCCCCTGCCCTGAAATAATGATTGCAATTTTCAAAGTGCCCTCTTCAACCATCCTGTCAAATAGCTCCTCATAGGTAGCAGATTTAAAAATAGACCATTCCGACTCCTTGTTGTATTTAAGAGATTCGAGCAATAGATTATGTTCGAAAAGCTTTTGCTCCTTTATTTTTGAAAGCAGATTTGAATCGAGTAGGCTTTTATTTGCATCATCTTCATTTTCGTAATAAAGGACAAATGCCAGCTTATCATCGAATTGGTCAAGCTGTGGTGTCGGCATTCCGCTGATTTTTACAACCGCGCTTTCAAAGAAGTTTCCTTTTAATACATCAACACCGCTGAATCCACGGCGTGGACTGGACAAAATGACCTGATCTTTCTTTACGTTAACCGCTTTTAGGCTACTTGTAATCGAAAGACGTTCTTTCCAAGTTTTTGCTGCGACAGTCGGCGCATCCTGGTCCATTGGTACGCCATTCTCAATAAGTTCATAAAAAAGTGTTTCCATACCCCTGCTTTTCCCGCTGCAACACTGCATGGCAAGTGAATAAATGTCCCTTCCTTCTGTCAAACTGTAGTCAAATAAATCTGGAATTGGATGTAAATGCTGGATGCGATCAATGTCCCATAAACTGAATTTGTATCCTGCATAAAGCATGCCTGCGACAATATGCATCATTAAGTTTGTAGAACCACCCGAAGCGCTGTGAATACGTATTGCATTTTTTATGTTCGTAGCGACAATGTTGGCCACGCCGTAGCGCTCGTCATTTATCATGCCGGCAAAGCTATCAAGTACCGAGTTAATTTGGCGTTGTGTTGGTGGATCGGTTAATAGCTCAACGGCTGGATGAACGAGACCCATGCCTGCCACTAAATGACGTGAACTATTGCCCGTTCCATTAAAGGCACATACACCTCCCTGCCCGTCACATGTTGCGACAGCAAGTCTCATTTCAAAATACTTATGCTGTTCCTTCGTCAATATTCCTCGTTCATATGCCCGTTCAAACACGCCCTGGAATGCAGTATTCGAAGAACATTGCAATATATATGCCATCGTATCTCGTAAATCAACGGCTACATCGGCTGCGCCTTTACTTTCCGCTTTTTTTGCAAGTGTTTCCAGTTCTTCTATCACGTCAGCTGGAATCGAACCTCCTTCTAATACGTGAGCAGGTGCAAATGTTGCGAAAAAGGGTGCTTCACCACGGTTGCGGCGCACACGATCAACATGTGCTAGTGCACTTACCACTCCAAGAGGCTGCTTATCACACCCTTGAATGACGAATGCACCATGATAACTGTGTGCCTCCAGCTGGTTGACAACCATTTGTGCAACCGCATTCCGGCTCTGAAGAGAGTAACTCATTCCTTGATTGTTTTGCGCAGTTCCATCACACATTACCGGTGTCGAGAAATGAAACGGCACGCCGCCGTTTTGCCAGATGCGGATTGCCGCCCGTGCCGACGTTTGATAATCCATTATATGGGCCGGGTGATCGGACGAACCACCGATAATTGCAATACGCGGGGCATTCCTCTCTAGCCGCATATAAATTTCTTCAAGCGTCCAATCAGGCTTGCCCCCTTCATATGTGGTGCCAAGCGTCAGCTTCGAACGGTCCAACAGACCCGCAACCGTAATGGGTTCATTTGCTTTTCCTTGTACATTATCGCGGTAAGGGTTTATTTCGTTATCAATTAGTGGATATAGGTGTGTCATTTCAGCACTCCTTTTCAGATTTCAAATTAATTCTTCCATTCTCTAAAAATATTAAAAAAGGTTTTTAGTCTAGTGCCAATTCTTCTGGTTCTGACAGGATCTCTATATTTTTGTTTTTTAAAGCTTCTTCCAACATGCTTTCAGAAATCCAAATTTCACCGATATCAAGCGTGTTTTTTATTCTTACAACTCTTACCTTATTCAAATCGAAGGCATTGCACGTTTTGATAGCGGCTTTAACAGCCAATTCGTTCGTATCTAAAAACATCGGGAGCTTTACTACATCTGTCACTGTGCTGGTGAGTGCATTGGCATACCCTTTTTCCCATTCGATTTCATTCATGACCGCCTTCGTCGTCATATCAGCCATGCCGATGCCGTTTGCATTACCGTGAGTTTTTTCAGTAAGTCCAAGAACAACGGTCCGTCTAACATCTGGCCCCCCGGTAGCATATGGAGTGGCGAAATTACCCGTTATGTTCGGATCCATTCCATCCCCCGAGATGTCCTTTCCGAGTTCATTTACAATTAGTACGTCCATCGAATCGAAATGTATTTTCGGCATCAATGATTTGGCTTCAAGCAAAAGTCCCGGCTCCGTTTCTTCCAGATCCTCTGCTGGGACTGCGACGATTTTCGCTGGTTTATCATAGGCATTTTCAATAGTCGCTAGCCCAAATATGATAGGGGCTTTTCTCAAGGAAACCTTAGCCATCTCAGGGACATGTTCCGCCATATACTTAAAGCTGTACGCATGTGCAGCTTCGGCCCCCTTTTGCTTGCCCAAACCGATTGTAATCATTTTCATAAGTCCGCTTTCAACCGGTCCACGAAATGCCGTGTGCGGTTTTATCCGATTAATGACTATGATTTTATCCGATTCATATGCTAGTTTATCTATATATACAGGGAGCCCATTTGGCAATTCATCCAATTTAACAACTTCCATCGATGACATGATTGGCGCTCCAACCGCTTCTTCTGTAACACCCAGCTGAAGCAACACATCTATTTGCCCTTCCGCTGTAGCACCCCCATGACTTCCCATTGCTGGTACGATAAAAGGATTTCCGCCAGCATACAAAACAGCCGCTACCGTTTCCCTTACTAGTATAGGAAGGTCCGCCACCCCTCTGCTTCCTACTGCAATTGCCACCCTGTCATCTTCGGTTATTCTTGATAAGACACCTGCTTCTTTTATTGCCTTCTTCACCTCACCAGCTACATCAGCGATTTGAGGTGTACAAAATTTCTGCCTCACTTTGACCATTTTTGGTAATGGGATTTCACGTAAAAGGTCAGTGATAATATCCATTTTCCATCCTCCAAACAGTCTGGATTATTTACCGCGTACTTTTTCAACTTCGCTCATCATTTCTTTTACTAGATCCTGACCAAATTTCTGAGCATATTCGTCCGTCACTGGTTGGATGACTTTCTTCATTTTTTCCATTTCTTCCGGCTCTACTTCATTGATTTTCATTCCTTCTTCTTTTAGATACTTAAGTGCTTTTTCATTTTCTTTTTGGTTAACTTCCCGTTGATACTTTCCAGCCTCTTGTGCGGCCTCACTCATGATTTTTTGCTCTTGTTCTGATAGGTCATCCCAAAACTTTTTACTTACAAGGAATACAAATGGTGTATAAACATGATTTGTTAAACTTAAGTAGTCTTGCACTTCATTATATTTTTGCGTTTGAATTGTTGCGAGCGGATTTTCTTGACCATCCACAGTGCCTGTTTCCAACGCAGTAAATACTTCAGAGAAAGCCATCGGCGATGGATTAACACCCAACTTGGAAAATGCATCTAAATGCACTTCATTTTGCATCGTACGAAGTTTAAGGCCTTTGAAATCTTCAGCCGTTTTAACAGGGTGTTTGCTGTTGGTTACGTTTCGGAAACCATTTTCCCAATATCCCAGACCTACTAAATCATGTTCCGGAAGTTTATCCAAAAGCTTTTTGCCTACTGCACCATCAAGTACTGTATAAGCCTCTTCTTCATTATTAAAGACAAATGGGAAGTCATATATTCCAAATTCCTTAATCATCCCCACAAGCGGAGAGGTTGAAGGAACTGTTACTTCCTGTAAACCGCCTTGAAGTGCTTCTGTCATTTTCTGATCATCCCCAAGAGTGGCATCAAAAAAGTTTTGGACTTTCATCTTCCCTCCGCTTTTTTCTTCAAGCAGTTCTTTGAATTTTTCCATCCCCTGCCCTTGTGGATGCATTTTACTATTGCCAATTCCTGCTTTGATTGTTCTTTCCTGTATACCGTCAGCTGTAGCGCTTTCATTTTGTCCGCTTCCGCAAGCACCTAATAGTAGTACTGAAGGCAGTAAAACTCCAACCGCCAAACGTTTGAACAAAATATTCATTTTCTTTTTCCTCCTATAAAATAAGATGAATATCAGCATACAGACCCAATTACTTGTTTAATTCCGTTAGGAGGTAAACCATTCTAGAGGAACCATTACTAAGGAAGGAAACAAAATTAACAAGATCAATACAATTACTTCCACGAGCAAGAAAGGCCAAATTCCCTTCATGATATCTTCCATACTGATTTTACTTATGCCACACATGACATTTAATACGGTTCCGACCGGTGGTGTAAGTAAACCAATGGCATTATTCAGGATAAACAGGACACCAAAGTAAACTGGGTCGATTCCTGCAGCGACCACCAATGGCATCAAGACAGGTGTAAGAATAAGGATTGTCGGCGTCATATCCATTGCAGTTCCAACTACGATAACCAGTAAGTTAATCATTATTAATAGAAGGAATGGATGATCCATGAATGGTTCCAGCAATCCAATTACCTGGCCAGGTAAATCGGCTACAGTTATCAGCCAGGATGACACTAGTGCTGCGGCGACCAGAAACATGACCACACTTGTCATTTTTCCTGCATGAACAAAGACATCGTACAAATCTTTCACTTTCATTTCACGATAGATTACAAGACCGACAAATATTGCGTAAACTGCAGCCACCACTGCAGCCTCAGTCGGGGTAAATAGTCCGAATTTCAACCCCCCAATGATAATGACTGGCAGGAATAGAGCCCATATGCCTTGTCGGAGTGAGATAAGTATTTCTTTTGCTGATGCTCGAGGATTAACCGCGACTTTATCTTTTCGTGCAACAATGGCCCAGGTAACCGTAAGTCCAACCGCAAGTAAAATACCTGGTACGATTCCTGCCATAAACAGCTTTGTAATGGACACACCACTCGCGACACCAAAAATGATAAAGCCAATACTTGGTGGAATGATCGGAGCAATGATACCACCTGATGCAATTAACCCACTTGACCGGTTCACATCATAACCAGATTTCACCATCATTGGAATCAATATAGCTCCAAGCGCTGCTGTATCTGCAACAGCAGATCCGGATAAACTTGCAAACAACACACTTGCAATGATCGCTACATAGCCAAGACCTCCTTTGATATGGCCAACCATCTTCATTGCCATCTCAACGATACGCCGTGATAATCCGCCCCGATTCATCGCTTCTCCAGCCAGCATAAAAAACGGTATGGCCATTAGAGGAAAGTTATCCGCACCACTGATAAGGTTTTGCGCGATAATTTGACTATCAAAAATACCAAGGAAGTACATTAGCACTACGCTACTCACAAGTAAGGCAAAGGCAATAGGTATTCCAAGTCCCATGGCTCCCAGTAAAGATCCGACAAATACACCTATCATCCCTGTTTCTCCTCCTTAGCTATCCTAATATCTGAAGCAAATTCATCAGCATGGAGAGAAATTAACTCTTCTGACTCACTTATCATCACTAATTCTTCGTCTTTAATTTTATTGAAGAAAATCCGATACAAGTTGAAAATGATCATACTGCCCATTGAAACACTCACAAGAATACCTGTCCCATATACAAATGCCAGTGGCATGCCAGTGGCTGGTGCTGTACTGTCAATGTTTATCAACGTCATTTTCCAGCTGCCATCCAGGATCAGGAGAAGAACGAAAAGCATCAACAAATCACTAATAACGAGTACCACTTTTTTCATCTTAATTGGGAGCCGTTTGATGACCATGTCGACACCCAAGTGTTCTTTGTTTTTGAAAGCTCCGATGGCGCCTAGGAACGTCAACCAAATAAAGAGATATCTTGACATTTCTTCTGACCAAGTAATCCCTGAATTAAAGAAATAACGAAGAACTACATTACCAAACACGAGTACGACCATTATTGCTAACGCAGCAGCCATAATAATGTTCAACGAATTTTCTAAGATTCTGGAAATTTTATTCACCTATACATCTCCCCCTTCCTATCTAGAGCGCCTGCATTATTCTGCTTTTATTTTTCCAACAAGCTCTTCTGCCCAGTCATTTTCCTCAAAGACTTCATCATAAACAGGTTGAGATGCTTTTAACATTTTTTGTGAAAAATCTTCGTCAGGCTTAGTGAACTTGATACCATTATCCTTAAGAAATGCTTTGTCATCTTCGTAACTTTTTTCCATCAAATCAAACTCATATGCTGCCGACTCTTTTGCTGCTTTTTGAATGATTTTTTGTTGTTCCTTTGTAAGACCGTTAAAGAATTTGCTATTAATAATGTAAATATTGGGGCTGAACATATGCTTGGATTCTAGAACATCACTTTGAACTTCATTCCACCCCGAGGATCTCAGCGTGGCAATGGGATTATCTTGAGCATCCACCACCTTTTGTTCAAGTGCGGTAAAAACTTCTGAAATAGGTAATGGGCTTACGTTTGCCCCTAATGATTCACCTAATTTTATGTAATTAGGGATGTTCGGCATTCTAAGTCGAAGTCCATCAAAATCTTTCATACTCTTGATTGGACGATTGCTCGAAAACATCCTAAAGCCATTTGCACTCCATGAAAGAGGTGTCACTCCATGTTTTGGATCAAGCTCTTCTGTCAATTCCTCTCCAATAGGTCCATTCAATACCTTCTTTACATGGTCGTAATCCCTAAATAGGAATGGCCATTCCGGAACACCCATTTTCGGAATGTCCGACTGCATGATTAGCCCGGGAACACCCATTTCGATTGTTCCGTTTCTGACACCGTCATAGAATTCTTTCTCTGCACCTAATGTACTGTTTGCATAAATCTGAACCTTAAGTTCACCATTACTCTCTTTTTCAACCATTTTTTTAAATTTTTCTTTTAAGGCAATGTTCTGAGGATGATTTTCGGCAAAATAATGTGCCACTTTAATCGTTTTCTTTTCAATTCCAGATCCGCTGGTTTTTTCTCCTTCACCACCACCACATCCTGATAAAAGCAATGCCACTGCAAGAGTAAAGCCTGTGGAGAATACAAAAAGCTTTCTTTTTTTCAAATAAAACCCTCCCCAAAGTTTTTTGTAAGCGTTATCATAACGGGCTGATATTAATTACTTCTCCATACTCTTGTATAAGCCAAAGGTGAAATCGTTTTATAATATAAAACCCCGTTTTTGTTTTATTCGGAGTAAGGAAAACACTTTACCGCTTATGACGTTTTACATATGCATTTATTACTTTTCTATAAGGCGAAGAATTTGTTCTATAATGTAAAACCCTGTTTTCAAATTCAGGATCTTACGTTGATTATAAGCTTCCATTTTTACTAAAGTCAAACCATTTTTTGAATTTTATAACAATTAAAAAAATACTCCTTTTGTCACATATCAATATGTCAATCATTAAAACTTTTTAACCAACGCCCTTTCCAGTCAGGCAATTGCAGAATCAAAACAGGTAAGATGAAAGTTGATTTTTTCTATACTAAGATATTTCTAAGATAGGGAACCAAACAAAACCAAATGTTCTACTTAAAGTACATTCTTCTACTCCTTTTTACAGAACTTTGAGTCGGAATTTCGTTTTGCCATCTGAATAATCAGCCTTCCCTTTAAGAATTGCTTTACTTTCTATTTGGTTAAGGCGACATTATTTAAACAATCATTACCACTGCTTTAGTTTATTTTTTTAATCCACTCTATCCTATTAGAAAAAGTTTGACCCTTAGAATGAAAATAAGATAAATTTTTTACTTGTTAAAATTTTTTCGGGATATCAAATGATATGATGCTTTCGGCCAATATTTGATTTTCTTATTTGATCTTCCGCTTCATTAGAGTGGTATTCGCTTGTTTAATTTCCCCTTGTTATTAAGTATATTGACCCGCCCTTTTCCTTCAAAAGTTCATTTTAATAGATACATCTTTTTCATCCTTGCCATTGATGAAAATTTTTTTATTGAGACCATTCATTATGAACCTCTCTTACATCCGGTTAAAAAACTCTATCCCAGGCTTTTAACAGGGACTCATTAAAGATATCTATTTATTACCGATATATAGAACATGCTGGTTAATATATAACACGGGAAGGAAAAGACAAAGATGAATAGACTTAGTACGAAAATAGGTTTTGTTCTTTTAGTAGGCATGATCGTTGCATTAATCGGAAGTTTACTTTTAATGTATAAGAGTACAAATGATACGGTAGAGAAAACAATAGCCACGAGCAGCCTAGACTTAGCAAGCAACATTGCTCAAGGCATTAATCCAACGTCTTATGCTGATTTTTTAAGTAATCAATCTGAAACCCCAACCTATTGGGAAATACGCGAACAGTTAAACGATTTTAAACAAAAAACTGGAGCACTATATGTATATACATTGGGGATTAATGAAAAAAGCGAAAAAGTTCATATTCTTATAGATGGAATGAGTAAGGGAGATAAAAAAGCATCGCCAATTTTAACCCCTACAACCGTAACTGCATATCAGGATGTTGAAAGCGTTATGAAGGGAAAGGTTTCTACCACTTCCATTGTTCATGACCCTGATTATGGTGACTATTTATCCGTTTTTGTTCCAATAATGAAAGGCGAAGAGGTCATTGGAATATTAGGGGTAGATATTGATGCCAGCAAAGTCGATGCTACTGCCAGCAAGGTTCTTAATGGGATCCTTCCCCTAACAATAATAATCAATGTAATCTTAATGGCAATCATAGTGGGTGCTCTAATATGGTTCTTGACTAGAAAGTTAAGCCCCCTTCACAAGGTCAGCATGGCTGCAAAGGAAATCTCCAATGGAAATTTATTAACAGCCAATGAGCTGATTGGCCAAACGAGGGTAAACGGAAACGACGAAATCAAGGTTTTAGTGAAATCCTTTGAAGAAATGATTACCAACACAATGATGATCGTCAACTCCATGAAACAATCATCCTTACTGCTTTTGGATTCATCAAGTGATATCGAACACAAAATCAAAGAAATGGATATCTCCACGCAATATATCGTTAAAGGCATTCAACAAGTTGCAGGAGCTACAGAAGTGCAATTGTACAGAAGTGAAGAATCATCTAGGGTCATCGAGGAAATGACCATAGGGATACAAAGAATTGCCGAAGCTTCGTCAGAAGTCAGTGAACAAACAAATCATGTTTCAACTAGAATGTCCATTGGAAATAAAGATATTAATGAACTCTCAAATCAAATTTTACAAGTAAAAGATGTTATGCTGCAAACAAGTTCAGAAATAAAAAAATTGGACGAACAAGCAAATGAGATTGTGAAGATTGTACATTTAATTACAGGAATTGCAGAGCAAACAAACCTGCTATCATTAAATGCTGCTATTGAAGCTGCTAGAGCCGGTGAACAGGGTAAAGGTTTTGCGGTGGTATCTAACGAGGTACGGAAATTGGCAGTGGGCACCAAGGAATCTGCGATCAATATACAAGAGTCCCTGCTTAATTTTAAATCCATCATAAATAAATCAGTGAAAATGATGGAAGCTGGAACGAAAGAGGTAGAGGAAGGGACAATATTTGTCCTGAATACAAAAGAAACTTTTAAACAGACCATAAAATCTTTTGAGCATGTTAGTGAGCAAATTCAAGAAATATCCGCCATTACCGAGCAAATGGCCGCAAGTTCACAGGAAATCAATGCTTCTATAGAAGAATTTGCTGGGTTAACGAAGGAAACAGCCATGGCTTCAAAGCACGTGGCACATTCAACCGATCAACAAGCAAAATCCATGGAGGACATCTCTTCCTCGACCTCATCAATGGTAAAACTCGCTAATGACCTAGAAACATCTGTTGAACAGTTTAACGCGTAAAAAACTTGAACCACTATTCTATTACTATCTAAAAAAAGGGGGATTTTGCTATTAATGCAAAATCCCTTTTTTATATTTTACCTAGTTGATTTTAGTTTCAAATCACCTTCATAAGGGATATGTTCAACTGTTATCGTTATTTCTTTTCCATCTTTATCTTTACCGATTCTTTTATAAGTGAATTTATTTTCATTAAGTTCTGTAAGTTCAAGAACTGCGCCATACTTATTTTTCCCTTGTGAAACATGGGCTCTTATCTTATTTCCATGTACAACATCGTAATAGCCGTAATCACCTCGGCTTTCACCGGTTTTAGCATCAAAAAATTCATACTTATTTGTTTTATCATCATATTTTGCTAGACCTAAATAATTCGAATTATAGCTAGATACATCATTTCCCTTTTCATCCAACGCCACTGTTCCTTGCCATGGGGTGCTAGATAAAATTTTGTCTCCATCAACGTCTGTATCTACTTCCCCTGTGTAAGTTTCCAAAGTTTTATCTGGATCAGTAAATGTAAGTTCTGTTTCATTATAAGGAATATGATCAACAAACACCTCTACGTCGTTACCATTAGCATCTTTACCCATTCTTTTATAGGTAAACATATCCTTATTCAGTTCTGTTATTTCAACAACAGCTTGGTAACCCATTGATTCTGAAATTAACACTCGCATCTTCCCGTTGGTGATAAAGAATGTTCCTTTATCACCACGACTTTTTTTTGTATTTTTATCAAAAAATTCATATCTGGATGCTTCATCGTCATATTTCCCAAGACCAATAAAGTTAGCATTCTCCATTGTTAAGTCATTATTATTCTTATCATAAACTTTTGTACCTTGCCAATTCGTGCTACTAAGGATTTTAGTCAATTCCTGTCCTTCGGTTAACTTATTTTCTTGTTTACTCTCTTTAGCAGTTTGTTCATGTTTCTGTGCACTTTGATTGTCTTGTGCGTTTGTGTTACATCCCGTTATGGTCAATGTTAACCCCAGTAGTATAGAAGATGAAATTTTTGCTTTTTTATTCATTTTTTTGTCTCCTCATTGTATATTGTTGTATTTATTATTTAGTAGTGCAAATATTGACTTTATAGATTCATCTATGATCTGGTTATTTTGCTCCTGCTTTTAGTAAAATTTGTTCAATCTCTTTAAATCCTTTCTTGCGTGCATGTTGTAAAGGGGTCACATTATTTTTATCAGGAATGTTGACATCAGCCCCATGATCTATCAACAATTGCACTGTTTGTTGCTGTCTCCCATCACCATTATTCAAAATGATGGCTTCTAGCAAAGCTGTCCAACCGAGATCATTTACATGATTGATATCCATATCAGTAGTAACAAGTTCTTTAATAATATCCACGTATCCATGTTCCGAAGCTGGGATTAAAGCCGTTCCACCATACCTGTTAGTAATTGTCGGGTCGGCACCTGCTTCAATCGTAAGTTTTAGAATATCTTTAAAACCTTCTGCACCGGCATACAAGAAAGGATTATTTTCCATGTTATCCTGGATGTTGACGTCGGCACCCGCTTCAATTAATATTTTTGCAGTCTCTACATCATTGATATAAGTCGCAATCATAGTGGCAGTTCGCCCTTCTGTGTCCTGTGTATTAATATCTGCACCTTGCTCGATCAACCTTCTTACCGTTTCCGTGTCTTTACGTTCTTCAGCTTGGATCAGTTCTTCATTCATACCTTTGCCTGTCTCCTTTTCTTGTTTATTTAGCTCTCTTTCGTTATCTACGACACATCCTTGAAGGATGAAAAGGCATCCAATGAAAATTGATAGCCGTCTCCACATGAAGCACACCATCCTGTAATTATTTGTTATTATTTTTGCGCTTGAACCATAAATCAAAAGGCTTTGATCGCTTTTTGCTATGACGTGCGATTTGGGATTAAGCAGCTTTTCTTTTTGGGAAGCAGCAAACTGCGGGCGGCCATCGTATGGCCCTTGACACATTGGACAAGGTTCGCCCCTGGATTAAAGTCTAACTGTCTCAGAGAAATCGCTTCCCATTTTACGGTACACTTCTTGAATTACTGTCATTCCACGTGATTTTTCGGGTCATTTGGTTCCATTAATCAATAGAATCGGTAGCAATGAATTAGCCGCTTCCTCCTTTTTCAGTTATACTGATGTGCCAATAAAATGGTTTGTTCTATCCATGAGGATTTTTTCTCCCTTTTAATTTTTAGTCGCTTTGTTATTCCGTCTACATTATGATAGTGCTTATTCTTAAACTCCCTCTAAACAATTTCTTAAAAAAAGATTAACTTATTAATAAAATTTCTTAATGTTTATAAAAAAATCCCGCCACCTTCGTGACGGGTCATAAAACATACTCTTTAAACATTAAAGCGATATCCTGCTCCCCAAACGGTTTCCAAAAATTTAGGATGTGCAGGATCTCTTTCAATTTTTTCACGTAGTTTCCTGATATGGACGGTGACAGTCGAAACATCTGCAGCCGATTCCAATCCCCAAATATTTTCATAAAGCTGCTCTTTGCTTAATACTTGATTCGGATGCATGACAAAAAACACTAACGTATCGAATTCCTTTGTTGTAAACGGGATCACCTCTCCGTTTATATGAACTCTGCGTGCTGACTTATCTATAGAAATTCCATGAACATAGATGGAATTGGATTTGGGGTGACTTCCTGATAAACGTTCATAACGCGCTAAATGCGCCTTTACTCTTGCAACTAGTTCACTTGGACTAAAGGGCTTTGTAATATAATCATCTGCCCCTAGACCAAGCCCCCGAATTTTATCGATATCTTCCTTTTTGGCGGAAACAAGCAATATCGGGATATTTTTGACAGCACGTATTTGTTTGCATATCTCAAATCCATTCAACCCTGGAAGCATGATGTCCAAAATGATTAAATGATAATTTCCCTGAAGGGCCTGTTGGAGACCTGCATCACCTGTATATTGAATATCGACACTGAAATCATTAATTTCCAAGTAATCCCTTTGCAATTCTGCAATACTGACTTCGTCTTCAATAAGTAATATCTTTTTCACATTTCCTCACCTTTCTTTATGGAAAAGAAGACACTTGTACCCTTTCCTATTTCACTAGTAGCCCAAATATCTCCTCCATGCTCGCCGATAATTTTTTTTGCGATCGCAAGTCCTAAACCACTTCCACCTGTCCGAGAATTTCTAGATTGCTCAGCACGATAAAAGCGGTTAAAAATATAAGGCAAAGCAGAAGATTCTATTCCATAGCCATTATCTGTTACTTGTACAACTACATCATATAGACCTTCATGCAGAGAAATGGAAATGTGTTTTTCATCTTTATTCATATACTTTATACAATTGCTGATTAGGTTGGCCAATACGCGTTTTAATTTCTCTCTATCCGCTGTCACATATATCGGTTTATTCATCACATGAAGTTCAATCTGAATTCCTTGTTGAAGTAAATCCAGTTGAAGTTCTTCTACGTAGTCTTTCAAATATTTATCTAGTCTGACCGTTTCAAAAGTGAATGGTTCTTTTTTTAAATCCAGCTTGGAAAATAAAAACAATTCATCTATCAATGTATCCATATCTCTTGCTTTAAGGTATACAGTTGATAAATACTTGTCCATTTTCTGCGGAGTGTTTGCTACCCCGTCTTTTATCCCCTCAACATATCCCATAATCGAAGTGATCGGTGTCTTCAAATCATGAGAAATATTGGAAAGGAGTTCTTTGCGATTTTCCTCATACTGAAGCTGAAGGTTTACGGACTCTTTTAACTTTTTTCTCATTTCCTCAAACGCTCTATTCAATTGTCCGATTTCATCATTCGAAGACGCTTTTATTTCAAAGTTTAAATCTCCTGATTTTATCCGCTCTGCGCCTTCTTTAAGTATTGAGATGGGTTTGATGATGCTTCGTGAAACTAAATAATTTAAAAGTCCTATAATCATTACAAACAATAATAGCAATAGAGCGAATAAAATGGGAAACAATTCCCGAGTCAACTCGGCATAGGAACTTGCCTTTCTCAATACAAAAATACTTCCTTCACTTTTATCCGAAAAATAAAAATCAAACTTCACATATGTGAAAAAAGAGTCTTTCATTTTGATTGTGTCCCGCGTATTGATGTTCGTTTCTTCGAACTTGGGAAGTGATGGAACCAATCCTAGCTTATCTAGTGTTGGGGAAGCATACTCAATGTTTTTATCTTTTCTAACGACAATCTTAATATCCTTATGTTCAATCTTCTTCAGCTGATTTTCGTTTAGAAGCTGCTCAGGGTTATTTTTTGCCAAAAGCTTTAAATCGAGAAACACACTTTCCTCTACTGCAGTCAAAGGTTTTTGGAGATAAGATTTTTTGTATAAATGCTCTATCGATTTCACATCACCTGTTATTGCAAAAATAAGTAAAAATCCGGCTGCTAAAAATAAAGTGATGGAAATAAGGATTACTCCAACGTAGGACAACAGAAACCTCATTTTAATTGACAAATATATTCACCCCGTATCGATCTCACGTTTACTCTTTTTAGATTGTTCATCTTTTATCTAATGTTCTTGTCGGCAATATGCTGTTTCCCACGATAATTTCCCAGAACTAAAAGAACCATATCACACAAATCTTAAAACTTTCTAAAATACATAGAAAAAATCCTTAAGATTTTTACCCTAATCGATTCAAACAGAATGCCCTTAGAATAAAGAAGATCTGTGGTATCCAGCAAAATTTATTTGGTAAAAATTAGTTTTTTATACTTCCTATTATAATCATCGTATAGTTCATAAATTATCCAATAGTTCTTAATAACTATAACTCCCCTATAGTTCCGTAAGAAAAGGTTACCGCCTGTTTTTCAAGATGCTTACTAACCGATGTATTTCTTGCATTTTGCCACGATTGGCAGCTGTCAAAATAAAAACTCAGCAGCGTTTCCATTTCCTTCAACAAAACTAGATACAAAGGCACCTTCCATTATGAATATAAATACCCAAAAAACGAGTAAAGTTTATTAAAAATATGATATATACAAGGTTACCGTTCAAGTAAACAAAAAATGCCGGTTTTCAAAGTACATCATGGAATGTATCAAATGGTATCGAAAGTAAAATAAAATTCCAAGAGCAGTTCCTTGGTTCAAAATTCAGAACGTAAGGAAACAAAATATGTACATACAAAATATCTAACGAACGTCCGATAGCTTATCAAAATTTCAGAGGATTGAAAAAGACCATGTTTAAAATTCTGGTCTTTTTCTGAGATATTAATCAAAATGGATTCTTTTCTTGTAATTTATATATAGAAATAGTTTGATTTTTAAGTGTATAAACTCTATCTCTTTTACATAATTCTTGGTAGTTTACCTAATAATAAATAGCCTCATCAAGTTTTTGATGAGGCTGGCCATTACGTATAGGCATTAAAGTTTTAGCACTAAAATCGATATATCTTCAGGGTAATTCCTTTAGTTTTGAACGGCTCTAGTATTATAATATTCTTCAAGAGTAATTCCGTGGCTCATAATAGTTTGAGCTGTAGATTTGCCTACATATCGAAGGTGCCATGGTTCATATTTATAACCAGTAACTGATTCTTTTCCTTTAGGGTATCGGATAATAAAGCCATAATCATCTGCATGTGCCTGTAGCCATTTTGCTTCTTTAGTACCTCCAAAGCAATCCTGTGCCGCGCATTTACCATTTCCCCCTGTCACATCAATAGCGAGGCCTGTTTCATGTTCACTTGTTCCAGGTATCGCACTGTATGTGGTAGCTTTTGCATAACCATCCCTTTTTACATAATAATCAAATAGAGCAACTTGTGTAGCATGTGATCTGTACGCAGATACACCGAGGAGACTTACTCCCTGCTTCTTGGATTCCGCAAATAATTTGTTAATGGCAGCAGCTGCTTCACTTCGCATTTTTCTCTTTTCTGTCTTTTCTTTAAAAGTAAACGGTATCGACGTATATACTAAGTCTTTTGGTACATAATTTTCTGGTAGCTTATTTTTTTTATTGACTAGAACTGGAATACTTTCAGGCTTTGCAACAACCTGTATGGCGCCAGAAGACGGAGGGGATACCTTTACATATTGGCTACTAACATATCCTGTTTGACCGTTTATGCTAACCTTTAGCCAACCATTCGCATTTTTTCCAGTTACCATTAGCTTTGTGCCCGGTTTAACGGTTGTTATAATTTTATTAGTTGTAGAAGGACCTGTACGGACATTCAAGTTAGCAGTTGCTGTATAGATTACAGTAACTGTACTAGAGCCAGAGTTTGATATTTTTACATATTTACTACTAACATAACCTGTTTGACCGTTTATGCTAACCTTTAGCCAACCATTCACGTCTTTTCCAGTTACCGTTAGCTTTGTGCCCGATTTAACGGTTGCTATAATTTTATTGGCTGTAGAAGGACCTGTACGGACATTCAGGTTAGCAGTTGCTGTATAGGTTACAGTTGCTGCATTAGCTACACTTGGTTCTAACCCCTTAATAATTGCATGGTTAAAACCGATTAAACCTGAACATAAAATAATGAAGGCAAAACCGGTAGCTAGCAATCTCGTTATTTTATTTAGTTTTATCATTTAGAACACCTCAGCTTTAAGATATATCGTTAAGCAATTAATGTCACTGGGTCATTCTTCCTATTTCCAATTTGAAAGATTATAGGTTAGGTAATATAAATAATTGAAAACAAAAAGAACCTCTATTTAGACATAACTAATATATGCTTTCTATAATTACAGAACAAACGCAAAGCTCTAAAACCCCTAAATCAAATTGTATTAAAGTCCACCATCTAAACCGTCAATCTTCACTCCTCTACTCCAATCACGATCGATTTTTAATTTATTTTTTGTGGTGGAAAGGGTTAGTTCTCCTTCTTTCTCATAAATTTTAGATGAGTTCTCGTCATAAACTTTAAATTTCATTATATATAAGTAATCTATTGTGCCATCATCATTTTTGCTTTGTTCTTCAAGTTTCACATCTTGCACTTCAATACTTTTTTTAATTTGTTTGGATACCAATTCTGGTATTTGAAATTTACGGTTTGCGATTTCTGCATCATATTGTTCTTCTGTTAAATATACTTTAATACTTTCTGCGATTTCATCAAAAGTTGGGGGATTGGATGGATCTTTAATGGTATAAAGTTCTGTACTATAATCTATAAATAATTTTTCTGCCTCTTCTACATTGACCACATTTTCCTCTTTATCTGGTTTCTCTTCTTTTTCCTTACCATTTTCATTGACCACATCTATGTTGCAAGCAACTAAACCAAGAAACAATACAAACAAAAACAATAAACTAAGAATTTTCCTTATGATAGTCGACGTCACCTCATTTCCAGCAAATGTGCCTTCACTCTACCTTCTATACAAATCGTGAATTATCCTTGTTAAACTAATCAGCCCAGATCGATGCATAAAGAAAAAGCTGTCTTATAGACAGCTCCGATCTACAACTAAGGATGCGTTAGTTTAATAGCATTAGGATTTTTGCTTTAATAAAGAATATAGATTAGTATCAAATGAAACATCATTTTGGTACATATAATTTTTCAATATCCCTTCTTTAATGAAACCTAAATTTGTCAACAACTTATCGGATGCTTTATTTTCAATAAAAACAATTGCTCCAATACGCGTTAAGTCAAGCTCTTCAAAACCATAAGAAATCACCTTGCTGACAGCCTCTGTTGCATAACCGTTACCCCAATAATTTGGGAAAAGTGCATAGCTCAGTTCTGCTCTCTTATGTTCATGAGACCATTCTTGAAATCCGATTGTTCCAATGATGCCATCCTTCCCTTTCAATTCAATTCCCCATTTAATACCACGTTTTTCATCGAAATTCTTAGAAAAATTTCTAATTATTTGCTTCACTTGATCTGTATTTGTCAACGGAGTTTGCCCATAATATCGTAATACATCTGGATTGGAAAAACATTTTAATATATCTAATGCATCACCTTCGACCAATTCTCTTAAGACCAACCTGTTTGTTTCTAGTATAGGAAACATTTTTCCACTCCCTTTGCTTAAAACTAGATTCCTCTAAAAAATTCATGGCCTATTTCGATCAGAGGCACTCCTCAATAACACCCGTACATACTACCCTGGCTACTGATATATTAGATTTCCAATTTTAAGAAAGGTCAACCGGTATGAACCGGCTAACCTTTTAATAAGAACGCACCTTTAGCTTTTTGAGAGCTCGATTGTAAACTCACTTTTGTTTTTCCGTGGCTTCCAACCTATAAACACATTTCATGATGTATGGATTCCAAATTACTTGCCCTGATGTGATTGGATAGAGCTTCATTTATTAGGATTTGCTGTTAGGTTCCATACTTATTACGACATTTCCCTTCTTGTGTCCTTTCTCGACATATCTATGGGCTTGAACTATTTCTTCAAACGAATAATATCTGTCAATGACCACTTTTAACTTCCCCGCTTCAACAAGTTCTTTGAGGAAGTTCAGAGCTTCGGGGGTTTCAGGTGAATTTTGACTCAATATCAGCTTCTTGCTGGTTGTCAATTTAGTCCATAGCATTCGAACACCAGGTAACGGTACGGTGACATTTAGATAGGTTCCGTCCTTCTTTAGCGATTTCATACAAGCTGAAAACGGACTCTTGTTTACAGCTTCAAAGATAGCATCATAGGTCTCACCATCTCTGGAAAAATCCTCTGATGTGTAATCGATGACCTTATCGGCTCCAAGAGATTTTACCAATTCTAAATTCGTAGTACTGCAAACCCCGGTAACTTTTGCTCCGAAATACTTGGCAATTTGTACTGCATAACTTCCTACACTTCCTGAAGCACCATAGACAAGAACCTTTTGACCACTCTGAATGTTAGCTTTTCTAAGATAAAACAATGCTGTACGTGCCCCAATTGGAATGGCTGCGGCTTCCTCAACAGATAAATTATTGGGTTTAATCGAAACTGGTCCGTCTTCAGGCAGGCACTTATACTCGGCATAAGCACCATACCCCACTTGGGAAGCTGCAAAAACCTGGTCACCTGCTTTAAACAACTTGACATCTTTACCTACTGACTCAACTTCCCCAGATAACTCCAAGCCCAAAATGGATTTCTTGGGACGTCTTAATCCCATTATTATTCGAGCAGGCAGCCAAACAGAGAGGGGAACTGTAAAGCTCCGTGACCGAATATCCCCCATTGTTACCGTTGTCGCTTTCACTTTCACCAGTATTTCATTTTCCTTAGGAGTAGGCTTTTCTACCTCTTTCAGTTGAAGAACGTCAGGGGGACCGTACCTTGTGTACACAATTGCTTTCATTAATCCTCCTCCAATTCGTTAAATTCACTTAATATCTACGAATCTTCAATAACTGTTCTTAAACTATCTTGCTCCGTTAGCATTCCTGTAGAGGATTATATATCGGCTTTGAAAAAAATAGAGCCCCTCAGTATGATGAGAGTACACAAACCAAAACTCATCTTAAGGAGGAAGCTCACGAACAGCATATAAATATGAAGCGTTGAGACATGGGTGAGTAAGATCTCCGAGGGTGTCGTCAGAAATTAAGCAGAAAATGGAATATTAAGGAGTTTAGGTTAATACCTTTGTTTCCCTCTGCCTTCATACTGCTCAAACGGTCAAACCCCTTTTTTATTCACTCATTCTTACGATACCCAATGGAATGAAATCCAGCGAATAAGCGAGCATTCGTAAGAAATACTTAATTAACTTAGGGAGTTTTATATTGAAAGAACTAAATACTACATTCTGGCATCAAAACAAGGATTGATGTGAACTGGAATTCTTAAATTTAAGTATTGCACTCTTTGTATTAATCCGCATCCCCTCCAATAAGCGATTTTGAATAATCTCTTTAAACGCGTTTACAATAGCTTACTCGGATCCTTGTATCTTCATGCCTCTTATAAGTACTTCAGCCACCTCAAGACGCGTTAACTCAAGTTTTCCTTCGAACATCTGCGGGTATATCATCTTTTTCGTTCACCGACAAGAGATGCAATAATAGTCCATCAACGGATTCCAATGCAGTTTTGCTAGTATTCATGTGCTCGGTATACAGGATTCCTCGTTCAATTTCTCTTTTTTACCGAATCTAAATAACGGCAAATGTTTATCCCATTCTCAATTACTTCATTAAAAGTTTATTTGTTAGATTCCTTTTGAAACGTCATTTTGAAATTGTCGTTTATCTGGTCATTATTGATTGAACTCCATTCAAATTCTATTAAAAAAACTATATATCCTCGTGAGGACATATAGCTTTTTATCATTTTTGGAATTGTAATTGATGCAGATTGGCAAAAATGCCCCCCTGCTTAAGTAAATCATCGTGACCGCCCTCTTCAGCAATCCCTTCTTCCGTAACTACAACGATTTTGTCAGCGTTTCGGATAGTTGCCAATCGGTGCGCGATGATTAACGTTGTTCTGTTTTCAGCTAGTTCAGTAAGGGCCTGCTGAATTATTCTTTCCGTTTCAGTATCAAGTGCAGAGGTTGCCTCATCAAGAATTAATATTGGCGGATTTTTCAAAAACATCCTTGCTATTGCAATTCGTTGTTTCTGTCCTCCCGATAATTTCAAACCACGTTCTCCTATTTGTGTCTCATAACCTTCTGGAAGTCCTTCAATGAAAGTCTCTAAATGGGCTTTCCTTGTGGCTTCCAGAATTTGTTCATCTGTTGCGTCAAGCATTCCGTACGCAATGTTCTCTTTTACAGTTCCTGTAAAAAGAAACACATCTTGTTGGACAATGCCAATTTGTGACCTCAATGACTTTTTCGTCATCTCTCGAATATCGATCCCATCAATTGAAATTGAACCGGCATTAACATCATAAAATCGTGGGATCAATGAACATATGGTCGTTTTCCCTGCTCCTGATGGCCCGACAAAAGCGATGGTTTCACCTGCTTTAATAGTAAGATCAATACCTTTTAACACGGATTTTTTGTCTTCATAATTAAAAGAAACGTCCTTAAAGGAAATATCCCCTAATAGGGTAGATACCGCGATTGCATCCTTTTTATCCTCGACATCAGGCGCTACATCCAGAAGTTCCGTAAAACGCTTAAAGCCGGCCATCCCTTTTGGATAGAGTTCCATCAACGCACTGATTTTGTCGATAGGCTTAAAGAGTACGTTAACATACAAGACGAATGCAACCAGTTCACCATATGAGAGCTGCCCATGAAAAGTTAGCCAGGCTCCCATCACCAACACGGCAAGGGTCATAAACCTCGTCATCATGTAAATGCCTGATAAGCTAAAGGACATTACTTTATATCCTAGAAGTTTAGCTTTACGGAATCTGCGATTATTAGTAGAAAATCGTTTCATTTCATATGTTTCATTCGTAAAGGATTGTACAACTCTCACACCAGAGACGCTATCTTCCACACGGGCATTTACATCCGCAACTTCTGTAAACATTTCCTTCCAGGCTTTATTCATCTTTAAATTACTTATGACAATTAATAAAACGAGGAATGGTAAAATACAAACCGATATGAGTGCCAGTTTCACATTTATTGTCAACATAATCCAAAATGCGCCTATAAAAGTCATGAAGGCAATGAATAAATCTTCGGGACCATGGTGAGCAAGTTCACCAATATCGAACAGATCATTGGTTATGCGGCTCATGATATGACCGGTTTTCGTGTTATCAAAAAAACGAAAAGATTGTTTTTGCACATGTTCAAATAATTCCTCACGCATATCAGTCTCAATATTTATACCCAATTTGTGACCCCAATACCCTACGATGAACTGTAAGAAGGTACTAATGATATAAAGAAGGAACAAACCGGCACTTACCGTAACAATTGCCGACCACTCGTCCCCAGGCAGCAGTGTATCTATAAACCACTGAACGGCTAGCGGAAATGCGAGTTCAAGTACAGCAACGACCACTGCACTGAAGAAGTCAATAATGAATAACCGCTTATGCGGCAGGTAATATGAAGCAAAACGTCGAATCATCAAATTTTTCTCCTTTTATACATATATTAAGGAGTATAATTCCATATTCAATAATCAGCAAGCATTTCAGAACCGTCATGTTCATATTATGGTAAAATCATCTATATAAACCAGCCCAACCCGGCTCAAGCATTCTATTAAATGAAGGAGTGAATCCAGTGTAAATAAAAAAATCCATTCTAAATATCAATGGACTTTATTCTCGCAAAAGGATGGTATTCATGAAAAACACATCTTTTCGGTCCCTGTGGATAGGTCAGGCGTTTGCAAATCTAGGGGATATATTTTATGTAGTCGGGTTGATTTCACTATTATATACCTTAACGGGATCGGCTTTTTATTTGAGTTTGCTCCCTTTCACTACAACGATTTTTCGATTTATCAGCAGTCTGCTTGCCCCCGTTGTCATCGACAGGTTTCCGTTAAAAAGAATCCTTGTACAATCTCAATGGTGGAAAACTATATTACTCGTTGTCCTAGGAATCTATATAACAAATACCAATCATGGTATTGCTGTTCCGGTTATATTCTTCATTGCCTTGATTTCATTATTGGATGGAGTCGCTGCCCCGGTTAGCGCAGCTTTGGTTCCACAATTAGTTCCAATGGAAGAACGGATGAAAGCGAATGGTTTCTTGAATGTGGTCACCCAGATCATCTTTGTAGCTGGATGGCCACTCGGTTCCGTTTTATTAATAAGTACCAACAGCAGTATCATTATTTGGCTAACGGTCATACTATTTGCCGTTTCAACGTTCTATACAGTAAAAATTGAAGTCTCAGGACAAACAACGGACACTGTTCATCCGTCAAACTGGGATTCGATTAAATCCGGATGGGTTGCGATTCGCCAAATTCCAACTATCCGTACACTCATTTCCATTGATTTTATCACAACTCTAGCTTCAAGCGTGTGGGTAGCTGCCGTTATATATGTGTATGTTGAACAGAACCTGCAACTTGGTGAGGAGTGGTGGGGATACATTAACACAAGCTACTTTATCGGCATGATTTTCAGTGGATTGATCGTCATCCGTTTTGCCAAGTTACTAGAAAAATATATAGGATTCTTCATCACTTTCGGCCTATTTCTCAGTTCACTGTTGATCCTGCTTTTTGGAACTACCAATATTCCTGCTTTGGCTTTGCTGCTGGCATGCCTGTACGGCCTTCCGGAACAAATCCGGGAAGTGATTTACACTAAGTTATTCCAAGACCATGCTTCGGAAAAGACTCTTGCGAAAATTTATTCAGTTTGGGGAGCGGTCATCAATCTTACATTTGCCGGTTCTGTCTTACTGCTGGGTTATATAACGGAAACATACAGTGTCAAAACAACGTTCCAATTTTCTTCCATCCTAATATTCCTTGCCTTTATTTATGCAATTTTTAAAAGGAAGGAGTTGCACTCAATCACTGCCAAGTCATCTAATATGCCTAGCTGATCCTGCATTCCTTTCGATTCACCATTAAAGAAAAGGAGCCTTTGTTTTCCATGGCTCCTTTCTTTTTATTGGTTTCAAGACCAGTCGAACACGATTGGCGCTCATAAATCTTGCTCGGTGTGATTGGCTTGGCCCTGAAAAAAGTCACACAACCAAACAAGCAAAAATATCCTCAACTTCTCTTATCACCGCATGCACCCAATAATTCTATTTGATAATCAAGATATTCTGTTCGATAAACGCCCAATTCTGTGGGAATTCCAAACCTATCTGCCAATAAGTTGCACCTATCAGTTCATATGCATCAATCACTTCATATTTTGTACTTATCGAACGAATATCTTCAAACCACACAACATGATTCGAATTCTCTCTTTGATAAGTAAAGGTAGGTGAAGCCGCTGAAGTGTCAAAAGTGATTTCCGCCGCAGTTGCAATGGCAAGATTTTGGGCATTTTGAGCTGATAAAGCCTTTGTCTCATGGCTTGGGACTATCCAATCGTATCCATACATGGGAAATGCTGACTGTAATTTATACTCAGGAATTTTCGACAATGCATAACGGAGAACCTCGCCCATCCACCAAAGTGGGGAAATTGGTTCAGGTGGGCCAGTCGGATACCCATAATCAATGGTCATCACGGCAACAAGGTCGGCTGCCTCTCCAATCCCCCGATAATCATGACCGCCTACAATTCGATTATCAGGATTATCCGCTGTTTTTGCATGTACATTCACATGCAGGATCAGTTCGTTCAACTCTTCCTTTAATTCTTTTAAAAAAAGCACATAATCAGAACGTCTGGCAGGCGGGATGAATTCGATGTCCATACTGACACCCCCATAGCCTTTCTCCCTAACGAAATTCAGCATACTATTGATTAAATTCGCTCTGTATACTGGACTATTAAGGACACCACCCGCCAAGTCAGCATCAAAATCACCGTCTTTAAAGTTCCGGATCATCAATAGCGGCGTCACCCCGGTCTGCTCGCATTTCGCGATAAGGGGGAGATCATCACCATCAGCGAATGCATAGCCTTCATTGGTAAAGGTATAAGCTACAATGGCTAAATAGGATAATTTATCACCATTCTCCTCAAGTGTTTCAAATACTACTCCGCCTGAATCCGGGAAGGCAAACCCCAGCGTAATCAATTGATTTTTGTAAGGAGACGGTATCGAAATTTCCGTGCCGACCTTTAGCGAGTTCGCCACAAGTCCTGGATTAGCCTCCGTGATTGCCGCTGCACTCGTTCCAAAACGAATGCCGATTCCAGAGAGGGTATCCCGACTTTTAATTAGATACCTCCGATTCACCACATTTTCATCAGGTATATACAGTGCCAGGCCAGGAACCAAAGCTGTTGATTCCAATCCGTTGACTTCAATAATCCTCGATGGGTCAACTTTATTTTTCGTAGCAATTTGCCAAAGACTGTCTCCCTTTTTTACAATAATGATCGTCATTCAAAACCCTCCAAACCCCCTCCAAAAAGTTTATGTTATCCAGGTAATTAGATAGAACGAATTATCATATTTCCTAATGATGATATCTTGGATTTTTAGTCTTCAGATGCAATATTTATAATTGGGGAGGTTTAAGTGAATTGGAATAAAGGATTACTAAAAAAGAGGCTGTCCAAAAAGGACACCCCCCACGCTATAGGACATCAATCGATTTCTGTTTCAGCCGTTCTTCCATACATCAAAGCAAATTCTTAATATCGTAGAACTTCCCATTCTCCAAATCTTCCACTGCCAGAAGCTTCAATAGTTTTTCTGCCACAAATTCGGGGCTCCTTAACATGCCCTTCTCTTTATAATCATGAAATTTGTCTCGATCGGAAAAGTCCCGTTCGTCTGCTGACCGGATTGTCCCTTGCATCTCCGTGTCCATTACACCTGGTGAAAAAGATATAAGAGACGTAGGGAACGACACTTTACCCTGTTCCAACCCTGCAACCCGGGTGAACATTTCTAGCCCCGCCTTGGTACTGCAGTATGCTGCCCAACCATGATAAGGATTTTTTGCTGCACCTGAAGATATGTTCACCATTACCTTCTTTCGGTTCCAGTCCTTAGTCTGTTTAACGAATTCATCCGCCAATACGATGGGTGCCATGAAATTCACCCGCATGCTGGTTTCCAAATTTACTTTACCAAGGTTTCCTACCGGCTTTATCGGTTCAATGACACCTGCATTATTAATGAAGAAAATGTCACTTGTTTCATCGACAGCAGCAAGGATCTCATTGACCAAGGAAGGTAACTTTTCAGTTTCATTCAAGTCCATCGATATAAAAGTAAGTTTCGTCCCGGATTGGTCAGCCATCTCCTCCATTTCAGGATGAGCTGTACGGGAAACTAAAATGCAATGATCACTTGTCCGCAAACATCCCTTGGCAATCGCTGCCCCTAAACCTTTTGAAGCACCTGTGATTATAAAAGTTTCCACGGCATTCCCCCCTTTTTTGAATCATTATCTATTGTACCAAAAGAAGCGGCCCATATAGTAAAGGGCCGCTTCTTTTGGTCGACAAAACGAGGTTTGGAATGGCCTCATTCCCTTTCACGATTTAATCGAGGGAATGAATACCACGCCTTAAAATAAGATTGGTTATACTTCAAGATTTTATGCGACACTCCTGCCGAAAACTTGCTAGCCGAGACACCAGAGGAGACTTTGGCAGACAGTCAGCTGACAGGGAACGGATTTCTAAAACAGCTGGAATGTTTTTTAAATAAAAAAATGCAGGCAAACCCGCTTTTCTCGAGTTTGTCTACAGTCTGAAGCGGCCCTTATAGTAATGGCCGCTTATTTATTAAGCTATAAAATCGGTGATACCAGCCTAGCAATGGACTCTTTAAAGCGGATCCATTTTGATCGCTTTTCGAACTCTTCAATTGTAAGGTGCCTGCAGACTTCGACATCCTTATAAAAAATCCTTGTCAGTGTTTCGGCTATTCCTTCATCATATATGAAGGCATTGACTTCAAAATTCAATTTAAAACTTCGGACATCAATGTTAGCTGTCCCCACCGAAGAGACCTCTTCGTCCACCACGATCATCTTAGCATGTATAAAGCCGTTATCATAGATGTATATCTTAGCTCCTGCTCTTAATAACTGCCCTGCATTGAACGTTGTTGCCCAATAAACGAAAAGGTGATCAGGTTTATTCGGAATCATGATCTTTACATCTAATCCCGATAAGCTGGCAATTTTGAGTGCATCCAATAAACTTGCATCAGGTATGAAGTAAGGTGTTTGAATGAGAATCGATTTCTTTGCTGAAGAAATTAATTTAATATAGCCATTTTTAATTTGTTCCCATTCAGAATCCGGCCCACTTGTCACAATTTGCAAATCTATATTGCCTTGAGGCTTTAAAGTTGAAGGGAAATAATGAGGCTGATAAGTTATATCATGGTGCTTTGAAGCCTGATTCCAGTCCAGGATAAAACGTGTTTGAATGGCTTTGACAGCCGAACCCTTTATTCGAAGGTGTGTATCACGCCAATAACCGAATTTTGGATTAAGCCCTAAATATTCATCCCCAACATTAAAGCCTCCAACATACCCTACCTTTCCATCTATAATGACTAGCTTTCGATGGTTACGGAAATTCAACCGTAAATTAATAAATTTTAACTTGGATGGAAAAAATGCCTCCACTCGTCCTCCTGCCTGCCTAAATTCCCTGAAGAAACTTTTAGTCATTCCTCTTGAACCCAGCTCGTCATAAAGAAGGCGAACTTTGACACCTTCATTAGCCTTTCTAGTCAAAGCTTCAATGAATCGCTTACCTAGGCCGTCCCTTTGGATGATGTAATATTGTATATGAATATGGTTTTCGGCCTCTTCAATATCTTTAAAAAGCTGGTCAAACTTCCTTTTTCCTTCCGTAAAAATATCGACTTGATTATCTTCCGTAAGAACGGCATCATTGTTCCGGAGGTGCATATAAATCAAATCACGATAATTACTCGAAGAAGCATTTCGAAAGGGAAAATGATCCATAGAAAGATCTTCCATCTGTTTATCAAGGATTTCTTCAATTCCAATCTTCTTCTTGTCCTCCCATTGGAATAAGTGGGCGTGCCTTAAACTTGTTCCAAAAAGGAGGTATAAAATAAAACCGGCTACAGGCAGAAAAAATAACACCAATAACCAAGCCCAGGTCGTGCTCGCTTCCCTTCTTTCAAAAAATATGACAATCGTGGCAAATAATATATTAAGAATGATAACGAGGCCGAGCAAAACCGATGTAACATGCGTAAATTCCATAGCATACCCTCACTCAATTTTTATCCCTTTAAGGATAACATGCAAATTCTTTATATCAAAGGATTTGCTTATTAGAAAAGGAAAACAGAGAATTCACAAAAATAGGCCTCTTTCTGTAGAGGCCCATTTAAAGTAATCCATCCACCCGCACACTAAATTTCCCCAGTATGTCAGGTAGTCTTATAACCATTCTCTTAAAATTCCCAACTCACATTTATAAAAAATGCGAGTTTTTACCGACTTTTCACTAATAAATTCACAGCTTCTTTGACTAGCTCTTCGGGATTCTTTTCTCCGGTTTCATTAGCCTCACGAACGCATTCTACGAGATTGGAACTTACAATAACCCCGATTGTCCTATCGATCGCGGATCTAGTGGCAGATAACTGCGTTACTACATCTCTACAATCTTTGTTTTCCTCCATCATTTTCAATATCCCACGAAGCTGACCTTCAATTCGCTTCACTCTATTTTTCATCTGCTTATCATATTCCATGTGAGGTCGGCCTCCTACTCTGCCTATTACTTATGAATCCTATCCAGACATCCATCACAAAACCCATTCAGTATTAAATGAAGCTTGATAAAAATCTTACAATTTATAATACATACCACTTACGTATTTTTGTCAAGTGCCAATATCCTAGCTCCATATGTAATTTCTATTTTTCTACAAGAAGACTCTGTGCAACAGCCTCAGAAAACTCGATCGTCATTTGGGGAACATAGGTTTTTAACAAAGCATTTACTATAGGGGCTTTAGCTCCTTTTGCCGAGATAGCCAGGCAACCAGTCATTTTAGTCTGTCCATTTCCGCACTGTTCTGCAAGAAAATAACCATGCCCATCAAATTTTTCATTTAATCCCTTAAGTTTAAATGTTACCTTATCGGGTTCGTTCCATTCCAATATATTCACTTCAAGTTTAATTTTCTTTTTCATTAATCCCAAATCGCTTTTAAACTCCCATATAAGTGTCCCATCATTTATCATCACATGATTGATATATCCTGGGACAAGAGGTGCCCAACGATCTATGACACTGACAAATCCCCATACTGTTTTTATTGGAACAGGTAATATGATACTATGCACACCTTCTGACAAAGCAGTTCCCCCTTAAACATTTTACTTACATCTTTTTAATGTATGGCTGAACAATATTGAATAGAACGGTTAGATACGGAAACAAATTTTCACGATATTACCTCTTGGATTTGTTTTATATACGAGTTAAAAGATTTGGATCATTAAAAACCTTCAACCATTCAAATTCAAAGAATCGCCCCTCTGGAATAACGGGACGATCCTTTTATGTCTTTTACTCGTTAATCGGACGCAAATTCTACCGTATACATATTCAATTTTGGATCAGGGTTAATCCAGGCGCTCTCAAACACGAAGACCACTTTATAATTTACGTAATCTGTATAAGTGACATAATACATTCCTTCTTGCTCCTCTTCACTTACAGGTTCACCAATCAATCCCTTCACCTTAGATAAATGAATCGTTTGCAATTGCGGATCAAAATCCTCAATTGCGGTAATCGTTTTTCTACCTGTTGAGCCGTCATAGAGAAATCGGACATTACGGCTCCAATAATTAGCTGCAACAGTACTTAAATCTTCCGGTGTACCCCATTCTTTTTCCACTTTCTTCAACGAATCACCTACAGAAAATGGTTTACTGTTAATGGATTGTTGGGATTCATAGGCTAATCCCATGATCTGCCTAATCAAGAGATCTGGCGTGGACTGTGATGATATTGAAGCTGAAGAAGCAAAAACAGCCTGCCCACTAAACATGAAAAATGCCAGCATTAGAAATGTAAAGCTTCGGATAAAACGATTCACTTGTTTCAAAGTTATCCTCCCTTTCTCGTGATAATGACTACTTACACTATTTTAACCGCTTTTAATTAGGGATCCCGAAAATTCAAGGTAATCCAGCAGTTCTATATATGCTCAATAATTGAGAATAATACCATCTTCAATCCTCTTAAACGTGTCATTCTTCACTCATAATAAGGACGTTATATCTTCAACAAAATGAAAGTTTTTTGGAACAAAAATTATTTGCCGTTTGGAAACTGGGCTAAATAATACTGTGCAAATGATTTAGACTGTTACTGAATGAATTGCCTATATCATTCCATTTGGTTTTACCTTTACTATTAATATTCGTTGGTATTTTGGACACATGCCATTCGTACTGAAAAAAATCTTTTCAAAGTGATGAGCATTCCAAAAGATTAAGAACTGCTTTTTTGTTTCAGGAACGAAATCGGAAGATGGGAATGAAGTAGCCATCATTTGCAGAGGCTACTGAATCTACCGTAACAAAAAACAAGTATAAATGCCTCTCTTCAAGCTATGAATTCCATTTACAATCAGGGCATTGCATTTTATACAGTTGTGTCGTCTTGTCTTAATTTAGTTATTCCCATAAAACATAACACATCGTTACGATTTAGCTCTATCTCGATTTATTGATCCTTTCAATCGAAAGATTAATACCGATCATGCCATTTCAAGTGGACCACATTTCATTCAAATTGTTGGATTTGAGTCAATATTTTGGACACTAAAAAGTTAAATCTTAAGCTGTATTCCTAATTCGATCTTCAATGGCTTGTGGGGTTTGATAACCCAAGCTGCTGTGAATTCTTTTTCGGTTATACCAACCTTCAATAAATTGGAACATCGCTAATTTAGCTGTTTGATAGTCTAGATATTGTACGTGGTTGACTTCTTCCTTCTTTAATAGGGCATGAAAGGATTCAATACAGGCATTATCGTACGGGCAACCTTTCTGACTAAAGGATTGCTTAATATGATGGTTTTGGATATGTTGAGTAAACTCACTGCTTGTATATTGTGAGCCAAGATCGGTATGAAGAACTAAGCCCTCCGAGGGCTTTTGTGATAGGTGTGCGTTATTGAAAGCTTTTATGACCAGTTCTGTCGTCATTGAACGAGAAAATGAATACCCTACTATTTTCTTAGAATGAAGGTCTAATACCGAAGCTAAATAACACCATCCGTCTTTTAACGTATGGATATACGTAATATCTGCTACCCATTTCTCATTAATGGTCTGAGTAGTGAAGTCTCGTTTTAACAAATTATCCAATTGAATAACCTTTTCTTTAGATGGATAGGGACGGTATTTTTTCTTAGTAATAGAACGAATTCTCGCCTTGCTCATTAAGCGTTGAACACGCTTTAGACTTAGGGAAAACCCTTTGGTTAATAAGCTTTCATGAATCTTTGGAGCCCCATATCGTCCCTTGCTTTCCAGGTAAATGAGATGAATTTCCTTCGTGAGTTCTTGGTTTTCCTGTTCGCGATTTGATACGACTATTTGAAGGGACTGATAATGGCTGCTTCTTGGGATTTCTAGTATTTCACACATCTTCTGTACGGGATATTGTTTCTTGTGTTCCTCAATAAATTCGGTAAGATCTGTTTCGGTTACTTTTTCGCGAATATGGCCATAGCCTTTTTTAAGATTTCAACTTCTTGCTTTAACCGAAGGTTTTCCTTTTGAATGGCGGCTAATTCCTTTGGAGTCATGGACTCTTCCCCTAAACCGATTGGAGTAAATTCTTTAACCCATTTATAAATGGTAACTTCTGATACGCCATATTCGCCGCTTAATTCTTTGACCGAATTACCCGAGTGATAAAGATCTACAATAGTCTTCTTGAATTCATTATTGTATTTTTTACCTGTATTCTTACGTTCCAAGACGGACACATCCTCTCAAAAATCATTGTAAGGACTTAACTAAAATGTGTCCATGAAACTATACTAACTCCATTGTCCTGATTTTAAAACTACGACTAAAACAATTTTATTTGGTTAACTTGATGCAAATGGCGCCAGACACTGTCCAAACCCGCACAAAAAAACGGTTGACAGCGTTTTCTTATAAAGATAGTATATTTATTACAAGTTAACGATGATGGAGATTTGGAGACTCATGCTTTAATAGACCTTTTAAACAAAAAGGGCACTATTTAGGTGTGGGTTTTTTTATGTTTCAACATCGATACTTAACTTGGTTCAAAATTATAATAAGGAGGAATTGGATGCTCAAATTATTTAAGCCTGCCCTACCAGTGGAAAGATTACCTGAAGATAAAATAGATTCTGAATATAAGAAACTCAGATTACAAGTTTTCATCGGAATCTTCATTGGTTATGCAGCGTACTATTTAATTCGCAAAAACTTTACCATGGCAATGCCATATTTAAAGGAGGAAGGGTTTACAACTGGAGAGCTGGGTCTTGCATTATCAGCCATTTCGATTTCATATGGGATAAGTAAGTTTGTAATGGGAACTGTATCAGACCGAAGTAATGCACGGTACTTCTTGCCAGTAGGATTGATTCTTGCTGGAATTGTTAGCTTACTTATGGGCGTCGTTCCATTTTTCACATCATCGGTTGCAATTATGTTTATCATGTTATTCATTAATGGATGGTTTCAAGGAATGGGTTGGCCTCCATCAGGCCGAGTACTTGTTCACTGGTTTAGTGTTAGTGAAAGAGGTGGAAAAACAGCGGTATGGAATGTTGCCCATAACGTGGGTGGTGGCTTAATGGCACCATTGGCGATTGGAGGTGTCTCCATCTTTGCAACATTTATGGGTTCTTCTTATTCAGGTTATGAAGGGATTTTTATACTACCTGCTATAGTTGCTATTATAATCGCAATCATTTCTTTTATCTTAATACGCGATACACCACAATCAGTTGGATTACCTCCAATTGAAGAGTATCGTAATGATTTTCCAAATAAAATGAAAAAAACGTTTGAAACAGAATTGACAACAAAAGAGATATTATTTAAATATGTTTTAAATAACAAATGGGTTTGGGCGATTGCGATTGCAAACATCTTTGTTTATTTCGTCCGTTATGGGGTACTTGATTGGGCTCCGACCTATTTAAGCGAAGAAAAAGGCTTCAACATGGACGAATCCAGTACGGCTTATTTCTTATATGAATGGGCAGGCATTCCGGGAACTTTATTATGCGGTTATATCTCGGATAAAGTTTTTAAAGGGCGTCGTGGACCGGCCGGGGTTGTCTTTATGCTAGGAGTATTAATCGCTGTCCTTGTTTACTGGTTTAACCCTGCAGGTAACCCAATGATTGATATTATTTCACTAATTGCTATTGGATTCTTAATTTATGGGCCTGTAATGTTAATTGGTCTACAAGCACTTGATTTAGTTCCTAAAAAAGCTGCCGGTACTGCAGCAGGACTGACTGGCTTATTTGGATATTTAGGTGGATCAGTAGCGGCTAATGCCATTATGGGATATGTAGTGGACTTTGCAGGTTGGAATGCAGGCTTTACATTGATAACAATTTCTTGTGTTCTAGCAGTAGTGGTTTTTGCATTTACATGGAATGTTCGTGGACAGGAAGTAGTAAAAGGCTAATACAGGAAACATTTAGCTCAAGCTTCCCCTTTAGATGTATTTCTAAGGGGGTTAATTTTTTAGGACAATAGCCAAAAATACCACAAAATAAACTTACAAGCCTCATTTATAATCTGAATATTCGGTTTTTTTATCTTCGCACGCAGGTGTGCGTATGAATGAGCAAAATTTCATATTAAAATATTATTATACAATAAAAAACTATGCCTATAAACCAATGGTCCAATAGGCATAGTCATACCAACAAAATTATATAGTTTAATGTCTTCTACAAATTTACTGGTTATTCCCGATCGAAAAGAGATGCACCTGCTATACCAGGCTTTGTCATCTCATAAGGATTTAAAATTAAATCCAATTCTTCTTCAGTTAACACATCATACTGTAAACAAAGTTCGCGAACTGATTTTCCTTTTAAAATCGCTTCACGCGCAATACGTGAAACCACTTCGTAACCAAGGTGCGGGTTGACCGCTGTAATCACTCCAACACTTTGTTCGACATAATCTTTTAAATGTTGCTCATTCGCTTCAATGCCTTCTAAACAATAATCTGTAAAGACATTGAAAGCATTGTTCATAATGCTGATAGATTGCAATAAATTGAATACAAGCACTGGCTCCATTACATTCAACTCTAGTTGCCCCGCTTCTGATGCTAAGCATATCGTATTATCGTTCCCGATCACTTGGAAAGCGACTTGATTAATTAATTCTGGCATTACTGGATTTACTTTTCCTGGCATGATGGATGAACCTGGTTGACGAGCTGGAAGAGTGATTTCTCCTAATCCCGCTCTTGGTCCTGAAGCCATCAAACGTAAATCATTAGCAATTTTAGACATATTCATCATACATACTTTCAATGAAGCTGAAACTTCAGTATATGCATCCGTATTTTGGGTTGCATCTACTAAATGTTCTGCTCCGACAAGTGGCAATTCACTGATTTCAGCTAAATACTTAACAACATTTTCAATGTAACGCGGATCTGCATTTAATCCCGTTCCAACTGCAGTTGCTCCCATATTCACTTCATATAAATGTTGACGTGATTGACTGATTCTTTTTATATCCCGCTCTAATACGCGACTATATGCTTCAAATTCTTGCCCGAGACGAATTGGCACTGCATCCTGAAGATGTGTGCGACCCATTTTGATAACATGATCAAATTGTTTTGCTTTATTCTTTAGGACCGTACTCATCTTTGTCATTGTTTGTATTAACTGCTCTAATAGTCGTAGTGTTGATAAATGAATGGCAGTTGGAAATACGTCATTCGTCGATTGTGACATGTTAACGTGGCTGTTTGGACTAACATGAACATACTCACCTTTATTGTGTCCCATAAGTTCTAACGCTCGGTTGGCAACGATTTCATTAATGTTCATATTCATCGAAGTGCCCGCGCCGCCTTGAATTGGGTCAACGATGAAATATTCATGCCACTTTCCATCGATCACTTCATCTGAAGCTTTAACGATAGCGTTTCCAATACCTTCATACAAGCGTTTGGTATCCATATTTGCTAAAGCGGCTGCTTTTTTTATCATAGCAAGTGCACGGATCATTTCTTCATTGACTTTATAACCGGTAATCGGAAAATTTTCTACAGCGCGTAAAGTTTGTATTCCATAATAAACATCTGCTGGAATTTCCTTTTCCCCAAGAAAGTCTTTTTCAATTCGGTATGTTCTCTCATCTATCAACATTTCCTCTTGCCCCTTTGTTTGTTCTAGAATGTAATGTCCTCTGCAATCGGTGTTTCCATCAATTCCTTCACCTTTTTGGGATCCTGTGTCTTTGCTAATATCCACATCAACTTAGGAACGATGGCTTCTGTATTCATATTTCTGGAACGAATGATGACATTCTTATTTACTTTTCGTCCCACTTCGTATATATCCATATCCTCCCCTTCCTCTAAACATTGGGTAGTAATGACAATGGATATTCCACACTCGACCAACTCATTCAACTTCTCTAAAATATTTCTTCCTTGAAACGGAATACCTCCGCTCCCATAACTTTCAATTACAATTCCCCGGTATTGATTTTTCAGAAAATCAAAGAATTCGGGCTTAATCCCCGGATATAGCTTAACCAAAGCAACATCAGTACAAATGGAAGCATCTAACTTGGCTTCCTTATTCTTTGTTGATTGAACTGGCTTAAGATACTCAATTTTATCTTTTGATATGGAAGCAATATAAGGATAATTAATACTTTCAAACGAATCATAGCTTTTCGTTCTCAATTTAATGGCCCTTGTACCCTGGATGACTCTACCATCAAAAACTACATATACGCCTCCAATATCTTCACAAGCAAACCGAATCGCATCAGAGATATTTCTTTTGGCATCCGTCTTTTTAAAGGCAATTGGGATTTGAGAACCTGTAATAATAACTGGTTTCCCTAAATCTTGTAACATATATGAGAGCGCAGCTGAAGTGTAAGCCATCGTATCTGTCCCATGGGTGATCACAAAGCCATCGTAATCATGGTAGTGCTCATGGATGGATTGTGCCATTTCTGTCCAATCTTCCGGCTGCATATTTGTACTATCGATATTCATCAAAGGCTTACTATCAATCTGACATACATCTAATCCCGGAAGGTGACCTAAAATTTCGTCAGCTTTCATCCCTGGAACCAGTCCATTTTCCCCTTCTAACGATGCAATTGTACCACCGGTAGTAATTAACATCAACTTCTTAATTTTTGAATTCAATTTCTCCAATTTACTACCCCCTATAAAGCCTCCCTGTATCCCAATCATTCTAAGCATCTCAGAAAGGATGTATTCATTGTAAATGTTCATGTTACGCGTACATCACATGTAATTATAGTTCTGTTCAAGTGTGAAATCAAGCTAAAGTTATTCATTACGCGTACACTTTATTGTCATATGATGGTATAATGGATTTATATAAAAGGAGAGTAATAAAAATGATATTAAATAGATTAACTACATTAAGGAAGTGCAAAAGGTGGTCTTTGCAATATACGGCTGACAGGCTCGGAATCGCCAAGAGTACCTATGCAGGTTACGAATCGGGCCACCGCCGCCCTTCATTAGAAACGATTAATTTATTAGCCGGCTTATATGATACATCCACCGATTATCTTCTAGGTAGAGTAGATTATCCAGCTTCTCTGCCTAAAGAGGTTTCCACAGAATCACTTCAGGTCTTGGAATTAACCGATTTATCAAATATGAAGCTTTCTGTCGATGGAATTTCTCTTTCTGAAGAAGAAACGATTCAATTTATTGCTTTTATTAGAGCTAAGCGAGAAGTGGAAGTAAATCGAGATAAACTTAATAAAACAAAAGAGCCATTGGGCTAAGTTCTGGTAAGTGGAATCTGATATAACCTTTCATTTAGCAACAAAAATACGAAATCAAATTGCTATTTTCCTGAAACATTTATGAGGGACAGAACCGTTTGACATAAAGCAGGGTCTTATAGTTATAAAGTGGACTTATTGCACTATCTCCTGATAGTTGGAATTTAACTTACTTGGAAAATTAAGATATGGTAGGCTTGATAGATTCTTTAAGAACATGAACTCCCTTAACTTTTGTTAGGATAAGTTGTCCTCGTTATTGAAGTTCGCACTTCCATGACTAAAATGATCGCTATTTTTTTATGACAAGATAATATGTGTACAAATAGATTATACTACTAACTGGTCTGGGCTCTGTAATAAACCAATGTCCCAAGAAAGTAAGTTGGAGGTTTTTTATCATTTAATAGAAGAAAGTCGTCTTATCATAGATCCTCCATTATTTTTATCCTGTTTTCCACTCTTCTTACAAAAAAAATTTAACAGAATTTTTTGTAATTCTTCCGTTTTCCCTCGATTTTTTCGCTTATTTACATTTAATCACTCCTACTTTCCCTCTTTATTATTTGCAATGACAGAAAAAACCATAGCAAAGCTCATGGTTTTTTCCCAATCTCATATATGGAAATTAATGAAATCTTTAAAAGAAAATACGAAGCTGAATGGTGGAACCATCATCATGAAGTGGAACATACGTTATTATTCATGTGCTGTTTTTCGGAAAGCGAAATTTTATAAGCCTTAAAAGAATGGGAAATTGCTTAAGCAAACAATAAAATTGCAATACCTTGCTAGTACTATCTTATGAGCATATTTAAAAAATGACTAAACTATATACTGCTTCCCAATAAATTAAGGCATCTCGTCTTCTTTTTCCCGATTTTTAAAAGCTTCATGTGTGACAATATCCTCTATCTGTTCATATTGTCGACTGTGTTCTTTCTCTTCGCTTATTCTATTATTAGGTAAATTCCCTGGATGTCCTTTTTCTTTGTGATTAAAATTTTTACCACGACTCATATTCATTCTCTCCTTTCTATTCTTGTTTGTTTAGTTTTCCCAAGCGTAAAAAAAATATGATTTAATTTCCCTTTTTACTGATCGTGAATCATTTTGTCAATAAGGAACTTTCATTCTAGGTTGACTCACATCTCATTGCTTCTTGCTTTAATGAAGGCTGTTTTACATTGTTGCCTTAAGCAGTTTGGCTAAAAAAGTAAAGGTGAATCTGAACCTGCGCAAAATCGGATACATTACTCTCTAAATCCCGAGAGATAGCACCTAATATTTCCAAATCCCTCCTTTCTCGTTCAATATTCGTCTAATTGTACATCATGATCCAAGCAATCAAGCGGCAAGATCTGCAACCACCGTTAAGTAGGCGCAATTCGGTCAAGGGCATACATGAAACGAATCACTTATTTCAGAAGCCCCTTGAAACAATAAGCAATTCTCCCTTTCCTTTCAATAACTCAAATCTGAATAAAGAGACAAAAAGAACAGGAACCGCCTGATTAAGACGATTCCTGTTCTTTTTATTTTTGACAAGACGAGAGGGAGGGTTTCCCCACTTCTTACATAGCTTATAAAAACAGTTTGAAATCCAGAAAAAAGGCTATGAGGATACCACCTCGGATGGTCGCCACTTTCTTGAAATCTCTTCAATATGATGAGGTGCCGTTCTGCAGCAACCTCCAATCAAACGTGCCCCTGCATGGTGCCATTCTTCGGATTTCAGGTCGAACTTGTTACAAGATTCTTGACCATGCCATGTTTTGGTATCCGGATTATAAGTTTCACCAGAATTCGGATAAACAATAATTGGTTTTTTCGTGTTTGCACTCAACACATTGATAGCTTCCGTGACAACTGATACTGGTGCACAGTTAATGCCAATCGCTGCAATTTGCTCATTTTCCTCAAACAACCTCGTACACTCCTCCAGCAATGTACCGTCACTTATCGCTTTCTCATTTTTCAAGGAAAAGGATAGCCAAGCATACACTTCTGGATAATCTTTCAATAATGAATCCAATACTTTTGCTTCTTGAAGGGATGGAATCGTTTCAAATGCTAAGAGATCAGCACCTGCTTCAATCAAAGCTGATATTCTTGGGCGATGAAATTCTACTAAGGTTTCATCTGAAACACCATAGTTTCCTACATATTCTGAACCATCTGCAAGGTAGGCCCCATAAGGTCCAACTGATGCAGCAACCAATGGCTTGGGTCTATTTGTTTGCGTTTCATCCTTCCAATAATCATCCCTTGCTTTCCTTGCGAGTAACACCGTTTTCCGAATTAACTCCATGGCCTCTTTTTCTTGTATCCCACGCAGGGAGAAACCTTCAACGGTGGCTTGGTAGCTTGCAGTTATCGCACAGTCCGCTCCAGCACGAAAATAAGCAGAGTGAACCTTATAAATCACTTCTGGATTTTCAAGTAATACTCGTGCAGACCACAGGGGATCGTCCAAATCACATCCATACCGCTCAAGCTCTGTAGCTAGAGCTCCGTCCAGAATCATGACTGAATGATCTCGTAAAATAGCGTCAATTGGGTTTATTTTATTCTTCATGATTTTACTCCTCTTTTCTTTGAAGATTGTGTAATATAATAAGTTCCATAGCAAAACAAAATAAATGGAATACCACAATAAAGTGCTATCCGTTGTGTAGGGTCAAAGGCAATTCCTATACAAGAAGCAAGACAGAGCATGAAAGAAACGATTGGTACGAACGGATATAATGGTGTACGATAAGCCAAATCATTTACTGAATTTCCTTCTTTTATAAAACGTCTTCGGAATAGGAACTGTGAAGCGCTAATACTCATCCAAACTACAACCACCGCTAGACCCGAAATGGATACAAGGACGATATACACCGTATCCGGTGCAATAATACTCGAAAACAAGGCTAAACCACCACCCAACATACTGAAAATGACTGCATTTATCGGAACACCTCTTTTTGTTAATTTTGCAAATATAGGTGATATCGTTTTCTTATCTGCAAGGGACCAAAGCATTCTGGAAGAGGCATATAGACCTGAGTTTGCAGCAGACAAAATGGCAGTTAAAATAACAAAGTTCATGATATCCGCTGCATATGGCACTCCAATTCGTTCAAGTACTGCAACAAAGGGGCTCTCTAATACACTTGCATCCGAAACAGGCAATAATGCGGATAATACAACGATGGTTCCTACAAAAAAGATGATCAATCTCCATAATGTCATGCGGATTGCCTTTGGTATCGTTTTTTCTGGATTCACAGTTTCTCCAGCTGCAATTCCGATTAATTCAGTTCCAGAAAATGCGAAATTCACCGCAAGCATCGTCATTATAATGGCAAAAGCACCATTCGGAAATAAACCTGCACTTGTAAAATTGGAAAATAGCGGTGCTGATTGTGAGTTAGTCATTGGAATAAAACCTACCATTGTCGCTGCTCCCAAAATAATAAATATCACAATCGCAATTACCTTTATAGACGCAAACCAAAATTCGGATTCAGCGAAAAACTTAACGGTCCAAGCATTTAATGCCAAAACCAATATGGCAAATAGAGCACTCCATATCCAGACATTGATTGATGGAAACCATCGCTGCATCAACAATCCTGCAGCCGTGAATTCCGAACCTAGTGCAACAGTCCAGGTTAGCCAATATAACCAGGCTACTGTAAACCCTGTCCCTGGTCCGATGTATTTGGCTGCGTAGCTATGAAACGCACCTGTCTCGGGCATATGTACTGCCAGTTCACCTAGACATAGCATGACTAGATAAACCACTAATGCTCCAATCAGATACGAAAGGATGGTGCCAAACGGGCCAGCCTGCTGAATCGTATAACCCGAACTTAAGAACAAACCTGTTCCAATCACCCCGCCAAGCGATAGCATGATTAAATGCCGTGTTTTCATTTCCCTTTGAAATTCTTGTTTCCTTTTGTTCTCCATTCATACTCTCCTTTATCCTGCATCCAGAAAAAACGAAAACGCACTCTAAAAAGAGTGCGCTACTGACAAATAAAAACGAAACGTACGGTCTTATCTATCAAGGTTTCACCCCCTGGAATTAGCACAGTGTCTTAGCGGACCTGTTGCTGAGGTTTCATAGGGCCAGTCCCTCCACCTCTCTGGATAAGAAATTAATTTTTTATAACTTTATCAATCTATGAAAAAATTGTCAAGTTTTGTTTTGGAATATAAAGAATTCCCTTTACATTCAGACGATTTTGTCACCTCCGGCATGATTGCTTGTTTTGGTACAGTCGCTCACCGTATTAGAATTGCAGATAATGCTAACCGGGAATAATTTTGATATAAAAAAATGACGACATCTTAAAAGATGACGCCTTTTTTTCTTTCTTATCACTTAAGGTCGTTCCATTTCAAATAATTCCCCTAGTTTTGTATAAGTATGACCCGCTAATCTTGCTACAGGTTTAAGCCCATTCTGGTCAATTCGGCCATTATGGTAAATATCTTGCTCTATATGATAGCAGACTATTTTCCCTATCAATAAATCACAACCAGGTTTATCTAGGGAACCTCCCAATGGAATCGCATGCTCTAATCTACATTCAAAGCGTACCTTCGCTTCTTGCAATCCTGGTACGGATACCTTATCACTAACAGCCGTCGTGAAATTGGTCAGGCCCAATTCACTTTCATCCGATGGGAGTTCCTTGGCCGTTCGATTTGCATCAGCAACATTGTTTTCATCAGTGATATGAACAACGAATTCCCCTGATTGAATTGCATTTCGGGCAGTGTCCTTTGAAACTCCTTCTTTCCGTTGAACAGAAATGGAAATCATCGGAGGATTGGAACTGACTATGTTAAAAAAGCTGAACGGCGCTATATTGATGGTACCGGTTTCGGATTGTGTCGTAACCAGAGCTATGGGTCTCGGTATAATGCTTCCAGTCAAAAACTTATAATTTTCCCGTTCAGTCAGACTTTCAGGATTTACTGAAATCATCTTCATTCCCTCTTTCATTCTTATATAAAGTTCTTATGAAACCATGAACCTGCTGCCTCGACCTCTGAACGTGTTAACTGATGACCGTAATTTTCCCAGTGAACTTCCACCGAAGCACCAGCTTGCAATAAAAGTTGATTAAGTTCATCCGTTTCTTCTGCCGGGCAAATCGGATCGTTTTTACCTGCAGCAATAAATACAGGTATTTCTGAGAGTGACGGCATAGCAATCCCGCGTCTAGGCACCATTGGATGATGAAGAATCGCTCCTTGTAGTGCCCCTTCGAAATGGAACATCAAACTTGCCGCTATATTTGCACCATTAGAATAACCTAATGCTACCACTCTGTCACGGTCGAAGTCATATTGTCCGGACGCTAGTTCCAAGAAGTCATTAAGCTCATTCGTACGGAAAATCAAATCTTCTTCATCAAAAACCCCTTCAGCTAACCGGCGGAAAAAACGAGGCATTCCGTTTTCAAGTACATTTCCCCGTACGCTCAATACGGATGAACCCGGTGAAACCATTTCCGATAATGGCAAGAGATCTGTTTCCGTTCCTCCAGTACCATGTAAAAGCAAAAGTAACGGAGCTTCTGGATTACTTCCTTTTTGAAAAATATGCTTCATCATTTATCCTCCTCTAGTACTCTCGGCACTGCCGGCAGTAACGTTTTCTCCATGATTCCCCTTTTTTCTTCCAGCCATGGCGGCAGCATCAATTTACTACCCATCGTTTCCTTCGTCTCATCATGAGCAAAGCCAGGTGGATCTGTGGCAACTTCAAAGAGTATGCCTCCATCTTCCCGGAAATAAATGGCATCGAAGTATTGACGGTCTGTAAATGGGGTCACGCCATAGCCATTGTTACTGATATGTTCTCTCCATTCTTTATGATCTTCATTATCGCTTGCACGCCATGCCAGATGATGGACAGTTCCTACTCCGATTTTCCCATTTGGCAAAACGTTTTTTTTAACATCTATTAAATTTCCGATGTCCGATGTGGATTTGAAGCGGATGAAATCGTCCTCTTCCCCGATCTTTTGAAGGCCCATCACTTCCTCTAATATTTCCATCGTTTTGATCGGTTTTGACGTAAATAATACAGCACCGCCGAATCCCTTGACCGCCTTATCAGCTGGTACACCGCCGAATGACCACTCGCTATTTTTACCTTCTTTACGCTCAACCAGTTCAAGTTGTAAACCATGTGGGTCTTGGAATTTCAGATATTCCTCACCGAAACGTGATGACTTTTCAAAGTCTATATTAAATTTACCCAAACGCATTTCCCAGAAGCCCATTGAACCTTCCGGAATGGCATATGTCGTAATCCCCACTTGTCCAGAGCCAATTGTCCCTCGGTATGCCCCAGGCCAAGGAAAGAAAGTGATGATAGTACCCGGTGAACCTGATTCATCTCCGAAATATAAGTGATAGGTGCCTGGATCATCAAAATTAACGGTTTTCTTCACCATACGCATTCCTAATACTCCAGCATAAAAATCCACATTCTCTTGAGGATTGCCTACAATTGCGGTTATATGATGTATTCCTGCATTTTGCTTTCGCATGCCGATTACTTCCTTTCCCTTTGATTAATTTGTTGATTTAGTATTCAGGGGTTTTAAATTCGATTCAATATCTTTTCTTTTCGATTCTAAAAATGGTGGCAGTGCGAGGTTCTCACCTAGGTGCTCCTCTGCTTCATCCACTGCAAAACCAGGTCCATCAGTCGCTAGTTCAAATAATATGCCATTCGGCTCCCTAAAATATAGTGAACGAAAATAAAAGCGGTCCACATATCCCGAGTTCACGAATTTCGATTCACTAATTTTCTCTATCCATTTTCTCAGTTCTACTTCATTATCCACCCGGAAGGCAACATGGTGTACTCCGCCTCTCCCCAATCGTTCTCGGGGAATGTCATTCCTTTCTTCGACATGGACTTCCGCTCCTGTTCCTCCCTCACCTGTCTCGTAAACGACAATCGGATTTTGCCCCCTAATTGAGGATGGGTATGTGCCTGATTTCCTGAACCCCAATACTTCGGTAAGAACGCTTTGCGTTTGTTCAATATTGGGTACAGTAAGTTTAACTGGTCCTAATCCTATTATGGAAAACTCTTGCGGTACCGGGCTTCCATCCCATGGTAACCCTCCTTGAACGCCTTTATTATCCTGATCGGAAACAAGAAGAAGCCTTTGCCCTTCAGGATCTTTAAAAGAAAGAACCTTCCTTTGAAAACGGGTTGATATTTCATCATGATCAACCTTGGATTCCACAAACCGTTTTTTCCAATATTCGAGTGCTTCATCATCCCTCACCCGTAAAGAAATTTCTGAAATACTATTGTTTCCTTCATGAGTGCGGGCAGCATTGGGAATTTCAAAAAACGTCAGTTCCGTTCCCGGTGAACCAATTTGGTCTCCATAAAATAAGTGATACACCCGAATATCATCTTGATTCACCGTTTTTTTGATTAATCGCATCCCTAATACTTTCGTGTAGAATTCAAAGTTGTTTCCCGCTCTAGCTGTAATCGCCGAAACATGATGTAATCCTTTTAATTCCATCCGTACCACTCCTATCTTTATAAATCTCCCCTTAAGGAGATGAATTATCCGCCAATAATATCTCGAATTCGAGGTATCTAATCTGTTATACACAACACTTTTAATAAAAATATCTTGAATTAAAGATAAACGACATTTATATATTTGTCAACCATTCCTGATTCAAATATTTCAAACCATTCACTTAATAAAATAATAATATCAGGTCAAAATAAGTCGGTATAATTAATGGAGGTGTGATATATGGCTAAAGATTTTTCAAGTGCAATTGAAGATAGGCGCTCATATTATTCCCTTAGCAAGGAAAGTGTCGTCCCTAATAAAAGGATTAAGGAAGTTATCGATCATGCCGTTCAATATTCCCCTTCCGCTTTCAACTCACAAAGTGCAAGAGTGATTGTTTTAACCGGGAAAAGCCACGACCAATTATGGGATATCACAAAAGAAACATTAAGAAAAGCAGTCGGTGACAAAGATTTTGAAAAAACGGAAGAAAAAATGAAGTCATTTAAAAATGGTTATGGTACGGTTTTATTCTTTGAAGATCAGGCCATTTTAGAAAGGCTTCAAGAACAATTCAAAACGTATGCCGAAAACTTCCCGATTTGGTCTAACCAATCATCTGCCATTTTACAATTTGTCGTATGGACTTCCTTGGAAATTGAGGGGTTTGGTGCAAGTCTTCAGCATTATAATCCTTTAATCGATGACGAGGTGAGAAAGACATGGGATATATCAAGCGATTGGAAACTCATCGCACAGATGCCTTTTGGAAGACCCACTGCAGAGCCTGGCGATAAAGACGTCTCACCACTTGAAGAACGAGTGAAATATTATCAATAATACATTAGGGCCGGCTCTACATACTGAGCCAGCCCATACTTTTATTTCACTTTAATAATCTGGGAAAGTCGCAAAGAATTTTGAAAATATCAATGACGCAAAGCCCATAAATTCTACAACCGGCATGATTTTATTATACTCATTGTCGTTCAAAACGTACATTTCGCACCCCCCTAGTAACCTATTGAATTGGGGAAGAACGCCCTGGTAGCCATTCCTTCAAATAAGATGGGAGTTCACCCGAATATTGTTTTGCAGCATGTCCACTTTTCAGTAGACTGAATGTCTTATCCTTGCATTTTAAATGCTCCATTACCGGATAAATCATTTCCTGTGGGACCAATCGATCATACTTACTAGCTATGACCAAAACACTAGCATCAATTTTTGATAGCTTCGCTTTTTTTCCCCTTACCTTGAAACCACCATTAACCAAGCTATTTTTTATCAAAAGTTCTTTGGTTATTTGTTTTGCGGCTGCTCCGGATAATGGTACATGCCCATTAGCCCAAGCATTGAAACGGCGCCAATTTTGGACGTATTCCTCATCATCCGCTTGATTCAATAAAGATAAATAGGGTGATAAATAGATTGGAGATGTAATTAACCGGATTCCATATTTGACTGCACTGGCTGGGATCGTTTGATAAATATCGATCGTCTCGTCAAAATTCGCGGTACCTTCCTTTAACGCTTCCTGCCATTTATCAAAAAATTCTGAGGCACTGAAATCTACCGGTGTAACGGAGAGGATCAAATTCTTGATTGGCTCGTCTGCAATGGCAGCATATATTGCGGCTATTGTACCGCCGAGGCAAAATCCCATAACTGTAATTTCTGATGCTCCAGAGTTGCGTAATGCACGCTGCACCCCTTTTTGAATATAATCGATGATATAATCTTCGATCGATATTTCACCATCTTCAAAGCCCGGGCTTCCAAAATCAAGCAAATACACATCAAAACCTTCATTTACAAAAGATTCTATTAAACTATTCCCTGGGGACAAATCAAGAATCAAAGGAGTATTGATTAGTGAATATATAAGAAAAACCGGTACATCATATTTTTTTTGTGCTGACGGATAATACCAAAGCGTTGATTTATTTTTTTTCCACACCGCTATTTTCGGCGTCAGTCCCACTTCAGGCATTGGCTGATTGGGAATATCCATTAAATGTTTCCATTTAGTTATGGATTCGGATTGATTTTTTTGCACTTTCCGCTTAGCCATTTGAATTCCCCTGTCCAATTGAATCGAACTCAGGCAACTGTGCACTTAACAATAAAGATTTATTTATAAAATCCGATATCCTTTTTTTACTCCCTTCCATTTCATTGGATTCCAATCTTGATTTCTTTTTCATACTGCGCGATGAATTGGCATTCCGTTTATTGTGTAATGAAGAATTACCTTTGACAGTCCCTTCTCTATCCTCAACAAGTGTATAGACCAGCTCTTCTAACCTATCAATCTTTTCTTCGAGCTGGATGATTAATTTCGCTACACTCGCCACATCTTTTTTTGTTGGATAATTCATAATGATGGACATTCTTTCTGATTCTTCCTGCATCCTATTTATTCTTGGAATCTGCATTTGTGCATTATCGCTTATTCTTTCTATTAACTCACGATTATTTAGCAAATCCTTAATTTTATCATTCAGCTGCTGCTCTTTTTGTGTGCCTATCAGTTTAAGTCCTTTTAAAAAATTTGATTTTTCCGCCATATATATCTTCCTTCCTTCTCCTCCGTTTATACTACTGCCGATATTCCCCCGTCAATGATCAAAACATGACCAACCATATAGTCAGATGCCTTTGAGGCTAAAAATACGGCAGCTCCCTTTAAATCATCATCATTGCCAAACCGGCCTGCAGGAGTTTTACCTAATATGTCATAGTTGGACTTTTCAAGAATATTCTTTGTGATCCTAGTCGGGAAAAATCCAGGTGCTATCGCATTGACTTGGATACCGTACCTAGCGAGCTTTACCCCTAAATCCTTAGTCAATGTAATGACGGCACCCTTACTGGTGTTATAAGCTATGGTATCCAATAGCTCTGGAAACGTCCCGCCAAGACCCGACACAGATGCAATATTTATGATTTTTCCGGAATTTTGCTGCTTCATGATCTTCGCTACAGCCTGCGAAAACAGGAAAGTACCTGTAACATTTACATTCAATACTTTTTCCCACTTATCCTTGGGAAGATCAAATAGCGGCCCTGACCAGGACGTGCCGCTATTATTGACAAGAATATCAATCGTACCGAATTGGGCAACCGTTTCCTGTACCACATGATCAATATCACTCTCTTTCGTGATATCACATTCAAAGGCAACTGCCTTAATCCCCATTGATTGCAAGTGTTCGCATACCTCTTTACATAAAGGAAGATTTCGTGAGGCAATGGCTATATTAGCTCCTGCCTCCCCCAACGCCATGGCGATTTGTTTGCCCAGTCCCCTACCGCCACCGGTAATGATTGCCGTTTTATTAGTCAAATCGAACATATTACTCAAAGTAGTCAACTTTTCAGCCCTTCCGTAATGAATTATTATTTATATAACTAATCTATATTATTATAGAAAAGCCTATCCAATATGGTGCTTAAAATAGCCTAATGCCTCTGCCTTTTGTTTGACCAATCTTAACTCGACACCCTGTAATTTTTTTCGTCGTTTGTGAGAAATTCGACCGATCGGGCACATTATTCGGCATTTTCGGAGATTATCCGAACAGATCGACACTTTTTTCGGCCATTTGGAATCTTAATTCGACGATTCAACACTTTCGAGCAAAATCGAATACATAACCTGTTTAATCGTTTACACTATTAGATATAGTAAGGAGGTTAAAAATATGACGTTACATCACTTTCATTTAACCGCGGAATGGCCTGGCGGCAGAAATGATATCGGCACGATTCAATCAGGAAATCTGCAAACACAGATAAGTATCCCTACGGAAATGGAGGGACCAGGGATTGGCACTAATCCCGATGAAATGCTGCTTGGAGCGGCCTCGACCTGCTATATCATTACCTTTGCTGCCATGTTAGAGCGAGCCCATATAGAAAAGGACAGCTTGACCATGCAATCGGAAGCCTTAGTGGATGTTACAAATGGTGTATTCACCTACAAGAAAATCATACATCGCCCTACACTAGTATTAGCACGGGATACATCAGAAAAAGTGGCTGAAAAAGCGAGGATACTTGCTGAAAAAGCTGAAACTTCTTGTATGATTTCAAGAGCGATCAAAGGTAATGTAGCGGTGGAATTGAACGTGACAATTTCCATATCACAACAACCTTGAACAGAAAAAGTGCCTAACCCTATATTGGGTTAGGCACTTTTTGAACTATTGAATTGCGTTCACTTTATTTTCAACCTGGCGGCACACTTCATCAGCCGTTAAACCATTTGCCTCTATGATAGACGCTTTTAATGAAGTATCGCTTATTCCCATCACATTACTTTCCATTCCTGTTACCACACAACAATCCACGTTTTTTGCGTCAGCTTCTTGTTTAATCTCCACAACATCAAAACCTTTTTCACGAAGTGCTTCCTGAATATTCGTTAATGATTCTTCAACACCGATTTTTGACATCAACACACACCTCCTCTACTTTCTAACCTGTCCTTTTTACCTTCAATATATGTATAGGATGCAAAGGAAATAGGGAAAGTAATATCGAGGTGATAAACATGAATGGTAAACATAAGAAAGATGCTTCACAAACTCGTTTAGGTTCTTCTCAGGTAGAGGGACAAGGTACCACTACGAAAGAAACCGGTTCCTTCACTCAACCATCTTCACTTAAAAAGCAAAAGCGTTCATGATAACCTAAACTATCATGGATTTCCGTGTACATGTTACACAAAAAACGCTTGGTTTAACAGCCAAGCGTTTTCCTCTGATTAATCCAATGTAAATGTAACATACCCAGTTTCCTTACTTTCGACCAGGCTCTTTTCTTATAGATTTTGCTTTCTGATTTCCTGTTGGATCTTAAGATCATTCAGGTGATCCCCATCTTTGGCTTTTGAACTCATTTTTGATCTCCCGGCTTCATCCTGGTTTAAATCACTTGCCTTTAAATTATTATCGGGAGCGGCTTGCTCATTCCATTTTGTCATCATGAACTCCTCCTCAGTCCTTTATCCTTCCCAAACCTAAGAATATTCATGAATATACCCCATCGTTTATTGCAAAGATACTAATGGAGGTGGTTTTATTGGAACCAAACAAACCCGGCAATAAGGATGTACCGGATTTTAAAGAGTTGAACGACCGTATCATCAGGGAACCTTCACAGAGTCCCCGTTTAGTAATTAAAACGAATTTGGATGCAAAGAATGTAAATGATGAGAATCCCTATACCGATCGGATCAACAGTGAGGGATTTGCTGATTTTTTTGAGGAATAAAACAAAACCGGCTTAATAAGCCGGTTAATCTTAAAAATATTTTTTCTTCCAAAAAATGAATGCTGTCGCCCCCGCTAAAGTGATGGCAATTAATAATGTAAAGATGAAAGCATACGGATTATGTTCAAATGGCAGTTCCACATTCATTCCGTAAAAACTTGCCACCATCGTCGGGAGCGTCAATATAATTGTCACTGAGGTTAGAAACTTCATGGCATTATTGACATTATTGGAAATAATCGAAGCGAATGCATCCATCATCCCGCTAAGAATCGAGAGATACACTTCTGCCATTTCAATTGCCTGAGCATTTTCGATGATTACGTCCTCAAGTAATTCTTTATCTTCTTCATACATTTTCAAATAATTAAAACGGAGGATCTTATCAAGTACTACCCGATTGGATTTCAATGATGTCGTAAAATAAACGAGGCTTTTTTCCAAAGCCAAGAAAGTATACAGTTCTTTATTTTTCATGGACTGATGCAATTCACGTTCCGCTTCATTCGTCATTTTGTTAATCTGTTTCAGATAACGTAAATAATAAGATGAAATTTCAAATAATAATTGTAAAGCAAACCTTGTTTTCTTATTGGTGAAAAACCCTTTGATCTTATTGTTTTTGAAATTCGCCAATATGGGTGTTTCTTTCAAAGATACCGTAATAAAACAGTCTTTGGTAAAGATCATCCCTATGGGAATCGTTTCAAAGATGGGTAAGTCGGCTTCGCCCCGGGTCAAATATGGAAAATCAACAATTATTAAAACATTATCATCTTCTTTTTCTATCCGAGGCCTTTCCTCATCGTCCAGCGGGTCTTTCATGAAATTGATCGGTAACTTCAAAGTCGTGCATATATAACTTATTTCAGCTTCAGTGGGCGCGACGATATTCACCCAGGAACCTTTTGTCATTTCCTCGATATTATTTAGGTGACGGTTTTCATCCGTCTTGTAGATTTCAATCATTAGTTGACCTCCTCTTCTATAGAGAAAGCCTTATTTACCTTCTTCGAGCAGATACTCAGGGAGAATAACAGTCTCGACTTCTAGCATCATATCGGCTTCCTCTTGCTTTCTGGGTTCAGGATCATAAGAACTGCTGCTCACTCGTATCCACTTCCTTTCGATTCTTTAATCTTAATCCTTATTCTTTTAAAGCACAATAACGAATTTACCACCTTGAATACCTGGTTTAAAATTCGTAATTATCTGTTTTTTTACCGATAAAATAAAGGGATAAAAAAAACGCTTGGGAATCCCCAAGCGATTTTTGATTATCCATGCTTTGCATTATTATAATAGTGAACACCATACATGGCGCCTTCATCCACCATTTTATTATCTTCATGATCATATGGATCAGGGTGACCTGCCTTTTCAATTACAGGGTCTAGCTCTGAAGCCTTCCTATTCCAACAGCTTAATGTCTTATCTTTTGCATTGGACCATATGCCCTTCACTTTTACTCTGTTCGTTTTATTTGATAAAAATGAGACTCCGGCAACTCCGACTCCTAGTAATAATGCGTTTCTTCCTAATGCCATCATTACCTTCCCCCTTTTTATTGGATTGATATATATATACCCAATGCCAGTTAATGTAAACCTTTATTTATATGGAGGCTTTTGATAAAAGAAATTAGGTTTCATTATTTCATTGTCATACGGCTTATGAAAAACGTGCGTCGTAGCTGGAGACACCGGTGGAATTAACCATGTCCAGTCCCCTGTTACTTTCCGGTCACACGAAGTTTCTTTTTCTTCGAATTTCTTGAACTGTTTAGCTGCAGTATGATGATCAACAATGCTGACTCCATGTTTTTTAAATGAATGTAGGACGGCATCATTCAGTTCGATCAAGGCTCGATCTTTCCATAAAGTCGAATCACGCTTAATATCCAAGCCCATCCTCTCCCCGATTGCTGGAAGCATATTGTAGCGTTCTTCATCAGCAAGGTTTCTGGCACCAATCTCCGTTCCCATGTACCACCCATTAAATGGTGCAGCTGAATAGGTAATACCGCCAATTTCTAGCCTCATACCAGAAATGATTGGAACTGCATACCATTTGATTTGAAGATCTTTGAACCATTTAAGCTCCGGGTGTGTGATTGGCACTTCTTTAACGAGACTTTCAGGAATTTCATGAAAATTAGGCGTTTTCCCTTCCAATTGGACTACAATGGGTAATATATCGAAAGGTCCAAATTTCCCTTCCCATCCCAATGCCATACATTTCTTAGTGAATTCTATTGAACTTGAATCGCCAATTACACCATTTTCCGTCTCATATCCAGCATAACGAATAAGCTGATGATTCCAAATATCCAATTTTCCATCATGATCTTTCTGTTTGAAAATTGTAATCACTGGCCTGATGTTTCCATTATTCGTAGCAAAGTCGATATGCTCATACAGAGCCGATACAATTTCTTGTTCGCTTTGAATCATCCTTTTATCAATCACCCTCAGCGACTCCCAAAAAAAGCGACCGATGCAGCGATTACTATTACGCCAAGCTAATTTAGCACCATATACTAATTCTTCATATGTATGTTCATATCTGTCTGTTTCATTAATTTCCCTTTTGATTTGTTCAACCCTGTCATTTATTTCTTCTTCCGTTTTCAACAATTCCGGATAGCTTGTCCTGATAAAGGATACGGCCTCTTGCAGTAAATCACTCATCTTTCCCACGGATCCTTCCATTTGCATAACTTTGACTTCCATAATAAAGTAACATATTTTTCATAGTATCTCTAAATGAACACATTTTTTAAAGAGCATATCTTTTTAAAATGTGGCAATTCCGAGGCGGAATTTTTTTGTTGATACTTAAAGTAAGCTTATAAATTTCTTATACCATAACATCTCTAGTAACTAAATAATAATCGGTAAAGTTGTTACCTAAGAGGTAAATGCATTATAATATAATAATAATGGGGTGATATGATGAATAATACGACACTTTGTCCACGCTTTGAAAAAGGAATGCAAATCTTGAGTAAACGCTGGACTGGATTGATTGTCAATCAATTGCTTAATGGCCCTCAACGGTTTTGTAATATTGAATCTGCCTTCCCGATCAGCGGCAGGATTCTTTCTGAACGTTTAAAGGACTTGGAAATTGAAGGCATTGTAAAAAGGGACGTATATCCAGAGACACCGGTCAGGATTGAATATTCTTTAACTGAAAAAGGCAAGGCTCTTGCACCGGTAATGAACGAAATCCAAAAATGGGCACAAGAATGGCTCGAACCAATACAGAATCAATGAAATAGGCATTTGAAGAAAAGGGGGAAAGGTCGCCAGCTGGCGGGCTTTCCCTTTTTTATATCTTGCATTTGTTTAAGCGCCTGCGACAAGTGGTATATTTTTTACAGATAGAATAACACTAGGGTTATTCCAAATTGTATGGGCGGTGAATTCATGAAGCAAGCAGATTGCATTATTATTGGTGGCGGTATAGCCGGTATTCAGGCAGCCATCCAGCTCGGAAGATATAAACATGATATTATCGTCATTGATTCTGCTCAAGGCCGCTCTTCCATAGCAAAGGCTTACCATAACATTCTTGGGTGGCCAGACGGGGTAAGCGGCAAACAATTAAGGACTCTGGGCAGACAGCACGCAGAAAAATTCGGTGTCGAATTCTTCGATGATACTGTGACATCACTTGAAAAAAAGCAGGACAAGTTTTTTATCCAAACAAAGAATGACATGGAATATCAAGCAAAAATGATTTTTCTCGGTACTGGCATCACTGATAACATCCCTCCAATCAAAAACATCTATCCAACTCTTGGGACATCCACTTATATATGCCCTGACTGTGATGGGTATGAGATCATGGATAAGCAAACCGTGGTCCTAGGAGGCGGAAATACAGGTGCAGGTATGGCCCTTACTCTACTATATTGGTCAAAAGATATCATTTACGTAAATCACTTGAAATCAAAAATTGATGATAAATATCGGGAAAAGTTAGAGGAAAACCAGATTCCCGTATTTGAAGAGGAAGTCGTAGAGGTTCATGTGGATGCCAAACAGCAGTTAACCGCAATACAATTAGTTTCTGGTAAAATAATTGAAGCTGAAAAGGCATTCACTGCATTTAAAGGGAACAAACTCAATAATGGCCTCGCCCTACAATTAGGTGTGCAAGTAAACGAAAACAATCATGTCGTGATTCATCCCCGCACTAAAGAAACGAATATTAAAGGAGTCTGGGCTGGCGGCGACCTTGTTGCCCATTCCGAACAAGTCACCATATCGATGGGGGACGGGACCCAAGCAGCTATTTGGATTCATAAGAGACTGATGGGACAGCCACTTCCTTATGATTAACAACCTATTGGAAAATTCAAAGGGCGACCTGTTTACCAGGCCGCCTTTTTCATTCATATTAATAAACTTTTTTGTCTAAGCCTTCTTTTATTAATCTACATTCGTTTCCTACCTTTAAAAACATTGACCAGAATGAGAATGACCGCGATGATAAGCAAGATATGTATAAACCCTGCAGCCACTTTAAAGACTAAACCAAGAACCCATAATAATATTATTGCACCAATAATTGTCCAAAGCATAATAATCTCCTTTCCTTCCCTTCTCATATTCGATCTTTCATAATGAGAAGTTCCTTCAAAATTTTCAGCTTATATTTAAATTACCCATATCTTTCTGTAACAAACCCTTTAGTGGGTGAACCCAAAAATATTACATAAAACTGTAAATGCTGTAAATGATAATAAATAATTAAGGAATCTTCCAATTGATAACCCCTTAAGGAAGAACTACAGATCTTTGAAGTTAGGCAAAAACTAAAGAAGGAGTCGTTCATTCATGAAAAAGTTTTTAGTCATCTGTTTAACAGCCTGTTCCCTATTCTTAGTTAACCTGGATCACCCGTCTGCACAGGAAAATAAAACAAAACCGGAAAGTGTACAATTCACTGATGCTCAAAAATCGGAAATCGCCAAGATCCAAAAGCAGATACTCGCGGACAAAAAGAAATTGATTGAAAAATATGTGGAGTATGGCGCGCTTTCGAAAGAAGAAGCCGATAAAATGGTTTCACATTTTGAAAAACATTATAAAATGATGGAAGAACATAATTTTCAAATTCCTCCGCACCGTCCACATACACGACACATGCATAAGTGATTCTATGTTCTTTACCTATATAGCATGATAATCCGTCCAATAAAATGGCCGGATTTTTTTTCATTTCTTTCGTCCTTGATAAATAAACCTTACGCGTTTACCATTTACTAAAGGATTTATATTTCCCTATAGCGAAATACATAACTATGAGAAATGAAAGGGTGAAAAGGATGAACAAAATAGGTATTACAGCAAGAGACTTATTTCACTTGAAATCAGTGACCGACCCAAAGCTATCACCGGATGGCAGCATGGCGGTTTTTGTCCAAACTAGAATTGATGAAAAAACGGAAAAATACATTTCCAATCTATTTATGTTCAGCCTGATTACGAATGAAACAAAGCAATGGACGTTTGGGGATAATCGTGATACATCACCTGCCTGGTCACCGGACGGCAAACATATCGCCTTTATATCAGACAGATCTGGAAAAAAGCAAGTCCATATCATTGGGAGCATTGGTGGGGAAGCTCGCCAGCTGACCCATTTCGTTAACGGAGTAACCAAACCTATTTGGTCTCCTTGTTCCACCAAGCTTTTGCTTTCTACCGGGCTAAAAGAGGGCGAAAACCTTAATACGGTTAAGGAAAATGATTTGTCCAATGAAGTTCATAGGTATGACCGGATTAAGTACAAATGGGATGGTAGAGGTTATTTCGATCAATTATATCAGCAGCTCGTAATAGTGGATGTTTTTAATGACGAATCCATATTGCTAACGGAAAACAATATCGATCACCACCCGAACGCATGGTCCCCTGACGGTCAGCATATTGCATTCATAAGCGGGGATGCAGAAAAAAGTGATGTTGAACTATTTTCTGATATTTTCATCATGGCCCTTGAAACGAACTCTCTTCAGAAGATAACGGATAGTACAGGTTTCTTTAGAGATCCGAAGTGGTCTCCAAATGGCGAATACCTTTCCTTCATTGGCCATAATAAAGATTTTGCCGGTGCCACCTTTTCAAATATTTGGTTGTACTCCATATTGGATCAATCGATTCAGTGTTTAACCGATGGTTGGGATGTTCAAATTGGAGATTCCGCAATTGGGGATTTCCAAATCGGAGCAGTCGACCCAGGCATTTTATGGACAAACGATAGCCAAGGCTTTTACTTTTTAATAAGCGATTACGGAAATACTGGAGTATATTATGGTTCCATTGAAGGAGCTATGTATCCATCCATACTTGATCCGCAGCATATATACGGACTGACTATAGATCCCGAAAGCCATCGTGCCGTCGTGGCGATTAGTACACCTGTTCATCCAGGTGACCTCTTTGCCTATAACCTTACTAATGGGGAAAAAGAACAAATCAGTTTTGTTAATGAAGATTTTTTAAAGGAAAAACATTTGTCCATGGCTGAACCCATTACTTTTCCATCTGTTGATGGACTTACCATCCATGGCTGGATCATGAGACCGACCGATTTTAATGAAAATCAAAAATATCCACTCATTTTAGAAATCCACGGCGGTCCGCATGCGATGTATGCCAATACCTATGTTCACGAATTCCAGACCTTGGCTAATGAAGGGTACACTGTGTTGTTCACTAATCCGCGTGGGAGTGTGGGATATGGTCAAGATTTCGTAAATGCATGCCGAGGCGATTATGGAGGCATGGACTATAAGGACTTAATGGCTGGAGTTGACCATGTTTTAGCAACGTATGATTTTATTGAGCATGAAGATTTGGGGGTATGCGGTGGCAGTTATGGAGGGTTCATGACAAATTGGATTATCGGCCATACCAACCGTTTCAAGGCAGCTGTGACTCAGCGTTGCATTAGTAACTGGCTAAGTTTTTATGGTGTCAGCGACATTGGCTATTATTTTACCGAGTGGGAAATAGGCGGCGATATCGTTAACTCTGCTGAAAAATTGTGGCAGCACTCACCTATAAAATATGTTGCCAATGTGAATACCCCTTTACTTTTACTTCATGGTGAAAAGGATTTCCGTTGTCCCATTGAACAGAGTGAGCAATTTTTTGTCGCTTTAAAACGGCAAAATAAAGAAGCGGTACTTGTTTCCTTCCCGGATGAAACTCATGAAGTATCCCGAAGCGGATCCCCAAAAATGCGCTTGCAACATGTAGAAGAAATAAAAGGATGGTTCAATAAATATTTTTAAAAGAACGAAACTCTGTTAGCTTTGGCTAACAGAGTTTCGTTTTTAGTGTTGGATTTGATCTCTGTCCTCGGAAATTGAGCTTAGTGCATTTCCCGCCATTGAATTTGTCTGATTGTGTACAGCTAGGTCACCTAATGCCACGACTCCGACCAGCTTGTCATTTTCAATTATAGGGAGCCTTCTGATTTGTTCAGTACTCATTAACTCCTCAGCTTGCTCCACTGACATATCAGGGGTGCCTGTAACAAGATCCGTGGAAATAACATCGGTAATTCTAGTCGAATTCGGCTTTTTCTCGGCAACACAGCGGATAACGATATCCCTGTCTGTAATGACACCAACTAAATGGTTATTCTCCAATACAGGAATGACACCAACATCATCATCCTTCATTTTGACTGCTGCTTCATATATATTATCTTCCACAGTGCAACAGTCCACGTCTGTTGTCATAATATCTCTTAATGTAGTCAAGGATATCCCTCCATTTTTCATAAGTTGCTTGTTTATTTTTGACTTCTCAAGCAAAATTATTCATCAAACACAAACACGATTCAATCCACATATTTCCCGTGATCCGGTTTAGCCAATGAATCGAATTCATTAGCAAGCCTTGATAAACCCATTTCCAGTTCTTCCCCTTCAACAGGATACCCGTGACCCGTTACAGCGACAGCCGGTTTAAGACTATCCAACAACCTTACCGATTCCTTGGCAACCTCCCAATCTGTTGTCAAATACCGTGGCGGGCCTGCTATTTCTTTCTCCTGTGTAATGACCTTATATAGTGAATCTTGCCTAACATTCACAAAAGCATCTCCAGCAATCAGACTTCGGTCACTTTCCCGGAAAAGTGAAATATGTCCTTTAGAATGGCCCGGGGTGTGAACCCATTTCCAACCGGAAAGCTCGGGAACACTATGATCCTCAGGCAATGGCTGAACTTTTTCATCCAGGTTGATTCCCTCATTCGGAAATATCCAAGAAATCTTGGCAACCATCCCCCCTTCAACAGTGGAATCTGGTTCAGGATAATTTTCCTGTCCCGTTAAATAAGGCATTTCTTTAATGTGGGCATAAACAGGAGCGTTCCAGTACTCCATTAACTCAATCAATGCACCAACATGATCGAAATGTCCATGTGTCAAAATAATGGCAGCAGGTGGATGATCTGGCCCGTAGATATCTTCAGCAGCTTTCTTTATTACCTCTGCTGAACGGGGCATCCCTGCATCTATCAATACCCATTTTTCATCTTTGGGTGAGCCTACAAAAATTACATTAACGATTTGGACGGGCAGACAATATATATCCTCTTTTACAATCTGGACATCTCCACTGGAAACCGAAGTCATTGGCAGGAATTTTTCATTCAAATGATTATCATCCATTTATGACCCTCCTAATTTGAACATACTGTTTTTTAAAGGATACCCTGTAAAAGAAAATAAAAAACAACCTATAATTTATATAGGCTGTTTCAGACTGTAGACAAATCCGAAGAAAAACCGAGTTTGTCTGCAGTTTTTTTTTAAAGTTGCAGATGATTACAGAAATCCGCTCCCTTTCCGCCGACTGCCTGCCAAGCCTCCTCGGCGCAAGCATCTAGCGGAGTCTCGGCTTGCGATAAAACCGAGTCTTCTTTTAAATACATGGTTCGGGGTGCGACACTTCTGAACCCCCTTTTGTCAACAAACTGAGACAACCTATATATTATTAGGCTGCCTATTAATATACATCCCTCCGGGTAAATACTGAAAAAGATACAATTAATGCAACCACCCACCAAACGAGCAAAGTAATGACGGAGGATAATAAGGTCATCCCTTCTATCGGTGGAGCGGTCCCGCTAATATAAGCGGTCAATTTCAAATTCACCATGAAGAAATATTTAGCTGATTCCCATGATGACACCATATTGTTCAATATTGCCCCGGAAATCAATGCAGCCAGCATGATGCCCATGCCTGCCGGGGTGCTTCGCACTAAAACCGAAAGCATGAAAGAAAGGGTCCCTACAACTACCGCCACCAGCCAGACAAGCCCCATATCCATCAATAGGAATTTCCATTGTTCAACTAACCTTACTTGACTGACATCCACATCAGCACCCTTCAATTCGAATCCGGTTATTACGGGTGCCCCCCATCCTTGATACCCAAAAACGATTCCTGATAACAAATACGACAATATGGCTGTCATTGCCACGATAATTGAAACCGACAATAATAATGTTACATATTTGCTCAATAAGATTTTCCAGCGCTCCACTGGCCGTGTCAGCAGAAGTTTGATCGTACCTTGACTATTTTCGGAAGAAACCAAATCACTTGCCACGATCATGATCAACAGCGGAATGAATAAATCAATTGCATTTTCCAAAAACATGCGTGTAAAAGTAGCCGCGCCTGGTTCTGAGGGGTTGATGTCATGATCCAGGTAATATTGCTGCTGTTTCAGACTTACTTCCAGCTGTTCCCGCCACTCATCCAGCATCCTATTTGAGCCTAACCGATTTTGGGTATCGATGATTTGCTGCTGAAGGGAGGCACGCCAATCATCAGTTCCCAACTTCTCCCGCTGCTCTTGCACTTGCTTGTATTGGGCATATGTAAACATCAACACTAAAATTCCGACGATGATACCTATTATGATTAACCGTTTCTTTGCCAGCAACTTCATCATTTCATTTTGAATCAGGTTATTCAATACCTGCACCTCCGACACCGGTAACTTGTAAAAATAACTCTTCCAATCCCGGGAGCTTCCGATTCATTTCATGCACCCTCACCCCTGCTTGGTTAAGTGCAGCATTCCATTCGGGTGTTTTGATTTCGTCATATGCTGTAATGATATACTCCTGATCTATGGTTATATCGGTGAAACAGCTAAGGATTTCCGCTCCCTTTTGTATAGGCTCCAGCCTCCAAATCATCCGCTCTTGCGTGGATAATAGGCTTTCCACTGTATCCGTTTTAATAATTTCCCCACTTTTAATAATTGCGACCCGGTCACAAAGTTGCTGTATTTCACCTAATAAGTGTGAAGAAACCAGAACACTCAAACCTTCTTCTTCAGCCAACTTTCTGATGAATTGTCGCATTTCACGGATTCCAGCAGGATCTAGACCGTTGGTCGGTTCATCCAAAATCAACAGTTTAGGGCTATTCAGCATTGCCTGCGCGATTCCTAGTCGCTGCCTCATACCTAAGGAATAGGTCTTCACTTTATCATGAATTCTCGCTTGCAGACCGACAAGTTCTATTACCTCGATCATTCTTGTTTCATCAACTCCAGGTAACATCCTTGCAAAGTGGAGCAAATTATCCCACCCGCTCAAAAATGGGTATAACTCTGGATTTTCAACGATGCAGCCCATTTGCTTCATTGCCTTCGTAAATTCCTGACGAACATCATACCCGCATATATGGATGGAACCGGAGGATGGCTTAATCAAACCAACCAACATGCGGATCGTCGTCGTCTTACCGGCTCCATTCGGTCCTAAAAAACCAAAAACCTCACCTTCAATCAGCTCAAAATCTATTCCTTTTATAATTTCCCTTTTGCCAATCTTTTTTTTCAAGCCCTTAACGGATAATGTCACTTGTTTCATCGTTCCTCATCCTCCCATTTTATTAAAGGAGCAACCCTATCAGCAATTAACCGATAGCCCTTCTTATTTGGGTGAAATTTATCTGAATACAAATACTCATTTACCGACAATTGAAATAAATCAAACGTTGGAACGAAAATAGCATTTTTATAAAGAGCCACGACTTCTGCCGTTTCATTATTCCAGTCCCGCACGATCCGGTTCGTATCAAAGTCCTCATCCAAATCTATAAATGGATTATACAGGCCAAGCAATAAAATGGTAGCTGTATCATTGACATTATTGATATCTTTAAAAATTTCATGTAAATTTACCAAGTAATTCTTTTGTGATTCAGATATAGCTCCACTATCATAATCAAGCAGGGTCTGGCCTTTTTGAAATAAATCGTTGCCTCCGATTGTAACTAAAATAACATCAGCTGCCTGTATTTGGCGCTTCACTTCCGGTTGTTTCACTTGCTGTACCAATTCTTTAGACACTTGTCCATTAATTCCGAGGTTATGAATGAGCGGTTTTTTATCGTATTCACTCTTCAAATCTTCCACAACAAGTCCAACGTAGCCTTTACCTGTTTCATCACCTGTGCCACGTGTCAATGAATCACCTAATGCCACTACGGTAAAATCATCAGGCAAATCTTTTTTAACGGGGGGTTCTTCAATTGCTTCCATATCAGAAGTCCTTTTTCCATAATGGTCAATAATCGCCCATCCAAGGCAAAATAAAAAAAACAATCCGATAAGAGTTGATACAATGGTAGCGGCCAACACTTTTGGTTTGCTCAATAACACTCATCCTTCCATTCATTCTCTATCTTCCATTAAATCATATTATTTCCAAAAACAAAAAACTGATTGCTCTTGATACGAAAAATAGTACTCCCCATCATCCTAATCACCAATCTGCTTCTCCTATTAATAAAAAAGGCAGAAAGGGAGCTAAACCCATTCTGCCTTTTATTGAATTACAGTTTAATCGTTTCCTGTCCCACCATGGAATTCTTTTTGATTTTGTCTGCTCTTTTAGACTAGTAAGTAGCTAGCAATGGCCCGGAAATATTATGCCAAACACTAAGATGGCACTCGGGACGCCGCTAGTGGAGAAAAATGAGCTGTCGCTAATGTAGCACCTAAACCGGAGTTTTGCATGCCCACTTCAATGGAAATCGCTTTTTGATCTTTGAATGGATTTGTGCTGCTTCAAAACAGCTTTAAAATCACTAAACGAGAGAGTGAGACCCATCAAACATTATTATTCCAAGCAAAAGTATATGTATGGAGCAATCCATCTAAATAGACGATTAAAAAAGACCCCTACACCATGGAAGGTGAAGAGGTCTCTTGCTTTCATAAGAAAAATTTTTTAATAGTTACATTTTCAAATCATTTTTCTAATATACCAGGGGTTTTCCCCATTACTTTTATGTTTTTATCTAACCTCATGAGCCATATTGTGAGCAACATCCCGATCAGTGTGAGTGAACCGTAAAATAAATACACCGCATATATCCCTGATTTATCCAAGATTATCCCGCCACTGAAAGTACTGAACCAGTTTCCCAATCCATTTCCAATGGCGGAATAAAGCGTTACTGCCGTAACTGTTATACGGGCCGGGACGACTTCCCGGATATATTGTAAAGCTGCCGGAATGAATAAGCCAAGTGAAAACCCTTGAATGATCGAAGTCACATATACGGTAGTCAAGCTTGGTTCGGTATAGTACAAACCCCAGCGGATCAATGAAGCCGTTCCAGCCAATAAGGTAATTGGCAGCAGGCCTATTTTATGAATCCAGGTACCTGCCATTCTCATAAATGGAATTTCTGATAGTACTGCTAAAAGGAACGCAATGCCAATTCCTGTATATGTCCCGCCTCTAGCCTCTACAAACAAACCATAGTATACATTATTTGCAAGATTAGGACCAAAAATCAAGAACGTTATAGCAAGAAAGATAAGGAAACGTTTCATTGTGATCAATTCTTTCATACCACCGAAAAGTTTTGCCTTTTCTCGAGGAGGCTCTTCGGGCAACCGGAGAGCTAGAAGAGCCGCGATCACTAGACCGAAGAAAAAGGCATAAAATATAACGGAAGGACCAATGAAGGATTCCGATAATTTCCCCATTACAAAAACGGCTACACCGTAACCAAGTGAACCGAATAAACGGATTTTTCCATAATTCGCTTTGATTCTTGTTGTATATTGAAGGGTGATGCTATCTGATACTGGTATTATGGCACTTTGAAAGATAGCCAAAGCTATTGCCACGGATACTATAAGTAAATAGTGATCAAACAGCAAGTAACTTAATCCGAATACACCAGCAAGCAACGATGTCATTGCAAGTATTTTTGCTGGTCTTCCACTCCAATCACAGACAATTCCCCAAAAAGGTTGAAAAACGATCATCACTATCGGTCCAACAGACATGATCGTACCTATTTCAATACCGGACAAACCTGCCTCATTGGCTAAATAAACGCTTAATAGTGGTGTTAAACTTCCCACTGCAAAAAATGAAAATAAGTAAAATACCTTCAAGCTTATAATATTTGCATCCTTTTGTTTTTCCAAATCCTGTTCCCCCATGCAGTCATCTTCTACCTCAAGTTTTCTTATATCTCAACGAACTCCGGATTATTTTCATGATTCCCAATTGAAAAGGCATATTTCATAGGTAGCACGTATTAAAGACAGTACCTTTATTAAACCTGCTCTCGACAAAGACATTTCCAAGGTGGCTTTCTATAATTTTAAAGCTGATCACGAGACCTGATACATTACCAGATTTTTTCGTTGTAAAAAATGTTCTCCCAGTCTCTTAAGCTGCTCTGGCGGCATCCCAATTCCTATTTCGGTTAAGGATACTTGCACTTTCCCCCTCTAAGTACAGTAAACTAAAGATATTGAAAAGCGTACTGACTTACCAACAATGGGCTTAATTTCAAACTGTGTTTAATGATAATATATCCATCGAAAACATGAAACCGCAAAAAAGACATTTGCAGTACATGTATTGTTTTATACGATATGTAATAAAACCAAACCCTGCAAGAGCAATCGCTAATGCTAACTAAAAATTATTGTAGAAAAGTTGTATGCCGTCAATATTGAATTATCGAGAGTGAATATGTCTACAAAATCAAGTGTCCAAGTAGCCAATCCCATAGAGCGGCAGCTCCCTATATTTTAGGCGTTAATACTTTCGATTGTATAAATAACGTTGTTAGTAAATCCAACGCCGTATACCACGCCATTATCGTCAAAGTACTGTAATCATGAAGTGGACAGGTATTTGAAGTCGCAATTGAATGTTCCATTTTTCCCCTTCACCACCTCTACCGTTCCATTCTCCTTTATTGTAATGGAAATTCATAGTACCTAAAAGGTTTTTTACTTCCCACCCCCATTCAAGTAAATGTAGGTTTCTTTCATAAAATCAATAAAATGAGAAATACTATTCTTTTGTATAGAGTAGAATAGAAATACATGATATTGACAAGCATTCACACCTGCTTCATCTTGCAGGTCATTATCAAAAACAAAAATAATTATTCAAGAATATATTAATTAAGAATGTTAATTTCTTTATTTAATTATACCTATAGGTTTATAATTAAATAGAACTTTTATAGAGAGAAGGAGTGGGGGGCATGATTATGTCAGACCTGGCAGGTGCAAGTACAACAGAAATTATGCAAAAGAAGACCCAGCATAAAAAATTAACACTAAGACAAATATTACAGAGAGGTCTTTTAATTACAATCGGTGCAGTTTTAATGGCTGTCGGCCTCGAGATTTTTTTAGTACCGAATAACGTAATCGACGGAGGCATAACGGGAATATCGATTATGTTATCTTACATCACTGGATGGAAACTCGGTATCTTTCTTTTCGTATTGAATCTTCCTTTCTTTTTTATCGGTTATAAACAAATTGGAAAAACCTTCGCATTATCTACTCTGTATGGGATTTTAGTCCTTTCCATTACCACTACATTGCTTCATCACGTACCAGCTTTCACTCAAGATATCCTCCTAGCGTCCGCTTTCGGCGGAATGATTCTTGGCATTGGTGTTGGAATGGTCATTCGATATGGCGGCTCATTGGATGGTACAGAAATACTTGCTATACTCGCTAGCAAAAAGCTCCCTTTTTCCGTTGGGGAGATCGTCATGTTTTTTAATTTATTCATCCTTGGCAGTGCTGGCTTCGTTTTCTCGTGGGATCGCGCCATGTATTCGATCATAGCTTACTTCGTGGCTTATAAAACGATGGATATCGTCATCGCTGGTTTGGACGAATCCAAATTTGTTTGGATTATCAGTGATGAATTTGATGATATCGGCGACGCCATAATGAATCGCCTTGGTCGCGGCGTAACCTATTTAGCGGGCGAAGGTGCTTATTCCGGTGATGATAAAAAAGTCATCTTTTGTGTAATAAACAGGCTTGAGGAAGCTAAACTTAAAGATATAGTCAAAAGCTTTGATCCTTCTGCATTTCTTGCCGTAGGGGATATCGCGGAAGTTCGAGGCGGTCGCTTCAAGAAAAAAGATATTCACTAATCATCACCTGCTTTTTGCTAAATCAAATTGACAAAAAGATAAAAAAAGCTGAAGGGAGATTCCCTTCAGCTTTTTTTATACAGACTTAATAGTTTCTTGGATTGTTGATTGCTTGAAGCATTCTGGTGCCGGGTTTCATCTCGCTGCTACATAACGGACAAACGTGTTCATCATTACTTGTAAAGTTATCGCGAATCCAACCTTTGCAATCTTCTGATGTACATTCCCACACCTTTGTTTCTTCAGGAATGATTTCTTCCGTATTATTTCTTCTATACATATATCTCACTCCTTAGAATTGAATTGACTCCGTACTGCATAACAGATCACAAGCCATAAAGATAAAAAAAGAATAGATGGCTAATCTAAATTGTGAGTAAATACTCATTCGCAAATCTAAGATTTAATTCTTGTTCTTACACCCAAACTTTTTTTAGTGGTAGGAACTTGAGATTACGACATGAATTTTTAATATCTCATTAACCATTATATCATATATATGCTTTATATATTTGAGTAAAGATTCTAAAGATGTCGGTTTTCCTAATCAAAAAATGAAACACAGTCTCTGACTTACCCTTCAAGATAATCGAGACTGCGCCGTTTAAGAATCCATTCCATATGGTTCTTCTTGCTCGTTCGTATGAAAAATTCAAAGCGAATCGAGCATGAGAGTAATTTTAGTGCCAAAACCTAAAACAATGAAAGCCCTGCCTCTCTCCCATCCATACGGTTCCTAGACCGTGCCTGCGAGAATCAGATAAAAGCTTGTAAGTACATGTTTATTAATTAAAACCGTCCGTAATTCCAATTGGGAAAAAGTAAATTCCAAAAGATAAATGGTACATAGAAGTAAGTTAATGAAGAACAGAAATGGATCGAGGAAAATACTTGGTGATTACATGTATTTCTTTTTTCTAGATGTGTTTAACTTGTTTCTACTCCATCATGAAAAATGATGGAAAATTATTTCATTAATAAAAATGTTACTTTAAATTACCCTCCAGTGCTTTCTTTTAATAACACTGAAATTTAATCTTACCACATTTATTTATATATGTAAAGCATTAATCTAAAATGAAATCACTCCGTTATACTTCCCTTCATAAAAAATAAAGAGGCTATGATTCACCTCTTTTATTTAAACGCATTATATTCATTTTCAATTTTTGGAAGTTCCCTGACTTCCTCGACCAATTGACTTCCACACATTGGGCAATCATAGTTTTCCGAGGCAAAATCTTTTCTCATCCAACCATTACAATCTGCTGATCCACACGCATATACTATCGTATCTTCCATAACGATTTCTGGTTCCTCTGAATTCTTTTTACCAAAATACATGAGCAACCTCCTCTTTTTTATATAAAGACTCTGATTAAAGGTGCGAAATTTCACCTTTTTATCATTCCTAGTATACGCATTAAACCAAATTCTTATTTATTCATTGATGAAATTATCCAAAAACCTTAACACCTACGTGTTTCCCAAACCTGCTTTAACCAAGATCGCTTTAATCATATAGTAGGAAATATTCTCAGGCAGGGCTTCTTTTAGTGGTTTCAGTTTTTCAGAATCCAATTGTTTCGCAGTATCCAAAACAAGGTCAAACTCTTCATCCGTGAAAATCTCTTCCCATTTGATATCCATGTGTTCTTCAGCACACTTTAATAAATGATTTTCAATTGAAATGGAAGACAGCCCTCTGGATGTCGCGATTTCCTTGATTGATTTACCTTCCTGATATAAGCGATAGCTTTCTAAATGTGATGGTTTAGTACTTCTTTTTACCGTTTCCTTAGTAACCAGTGTATTCTTTTCCAGTTCAGGATGTGCCTGTACATAACGGGAAATACCTTTTAGGAACACGGCACCGAAGCGTTCGAATTTCTGGGACCCTACCCCTTTAACTTCTAGGAATTCCTCTTCCGTCCTCGGCAGTTTCACTGCCATATCTTTCAATGATGCATCCGAAAAAATAATGAAAGGAGGTACATTCTCCTTACTAGCCAATTCTTTTCTTAATTGTCTCAACTCTTCGAACAACCCATGATCCACACTGATGCTGTTTACTTTTTTTATTTCTTTACGGAGGACTTTTTTCTGCCCCAACAGCACTTCCCTGCCAGCATTGGTTACTTTAAGGACTGGAAATTGGCCGCCCGTCATTTCGATATACTGTTTTGCTGTCAGGAAATCAATGAAATCACCTACATCCTTTGCAGGTTGATTATTGATGATTCCATAGGTAGAAAGCTTTTGAAAACCGAACTCTTCAATTTTCTTATTGCGTGAACCCGTGAGGACTTGGGAAATCATCGTTTTACCGAATCGCTCACCCATTCGCAACATGCATGAAAGGACCATCTGTGCCTGTGTAGTTACATCAACGGAATGCCGTTTATCTGTACAATTTTCGCAATGACCGCAATCTTCAGGGTTTTCATCTCCAAAGTATCGAAGAATGAAGGCTTGCAAACACCCCTCGGTAAAACAATAATCTTTCATTCTGTTCAACTTTTTCAATTCCTGGGATTGCCACTCCTGCGAAGGGTTTGATTGATCTATCAAGAAACGCTGTATCTGCATATCCTGGGGGGAATACAAAAGGATACATTCACTATCCAAACCATCCCTCCCTGCACGGCCGGCTTCCTGATAATAACTCTCCATGTTCTTAGGAGTTTGGTAATGGATGACGTATCTAACATTCGACTTATCGATTCCCATCCCAAAGGCAGATGTCGCTACCATCAAGGGAATGTCATCCCTAATGAATTGGTCCTGCTGTTCCGAACGGTCTTGTTCATTCATCCCGGCATGGTAACGGCCTGTCTTGAATCCGGCTTTATTAAGCTTGGCATACAAAGAATCGACTTCTTTCCTAGTAGCTGCATATATGATACCCGATTCATTTTTGTTTTTCTCTAAATAGCGCATTAAAAACCTTCCGCGATTTTCTTCTTTTACAACGGAAAAGAACAAGTTATCTCTGGAAAATCCCGTTGATACTGTATGCTCCCCTGATATTCCGAGCGACTGACAAATATCATCGGTCACATTTGGAGTGGCTGTTGCCGTTAATGCCAGTACAGTCGGAGATGATGGCATGTTTTTCAATAAGGTTTTGATTTTTAAATAGCTTGGTCTGAAGTCATGACCCCATTGAGATATGCAGTGGGCTTCATCAATGGCTACCATTGAAATGTCCACATTAAATAAATCCTGTTGAAATGCAGGGTTTTCCAAGCGTTCCGGTGCTACATAAACCAATTTATATCTTCCTTGCTTAATATCGTTCATTCTATTGGATGATTCTAACCCAGAAATGGAGCTATTAAGAAATGTGGCATCAATCCCGTTTTGTTCGAGGGCATCTACTTGGTCCTTCATCAAGGAAATAAGTGGGGATATCACGAGTGTTATACCAGGTAACAACAGGGCTGGAATTTGGTAACATATCGATTTACCTCCGCCAGTAGGCATGATTCCCGCGGTGTTTATTCCTCCCAACACCTGTTCGATAATCTGTTCCTGACCTTTTCTGAATGACTCATAACCAAAATATTCTTGTAAATACTCACGTGCTTTTTCCATCAATTCACTACTCCTCCTATTTACCTTGTAAGGATTTATAAGGATCTATTACTTTCATTGTACCTGCTTTTCCCGTGAACCAAAAGGACAAAAAAAGTAGACACATTAAATCTCTGTGTCTACTTTTTTCAATATATAAACATGTTTTGCATGGTTAAATTAATTCAGGATTTGCACTTTAACGTTTTTAACGCCCCAATTCACGGCATCCTGTTCGTTTGGAACAAATATGTCCACTCTATTTCCTTTGATGGCACTGCCTGTATCGGCTGCCGTTGCGTATCCATAACCTTCAACATAAACCTTTGATCCTAGTGGAATGACTGAAGGGTCCACGGCAATCACTTTTGCATCAGGATTAGCTTTCAAGTCCACTCCTGTGGCTGTTGTTCCGCTGCAGCCTTGACAATCAGCCGTATAGGCGGTTGCACTAACAGTAATCTCTTTTCCAGATTCTGCTTGATCTTGGGATTCATTGTTTGTGTCTGCTGGTTCCGATTGTTCAACTGGTTCTGATTGTTCAACTGGTTTTGATTGTTCAACTGGTTTTGATTGTTCAACTGGTTTTGATTGTTCAACTGGTGCCGCTTGTTCAACTGGTGCTGCTTGTTCAGATTTCTGCGCAGGCTCTACACTCGCCGCTTCGACTTTGTTAGCCGCTGGTTTAATGATTAGTTCCTGTTTCGGATGGATAGTATCTGAATTTAAACCGTTCCAAGATTTAATATCATTTACAGCTACATCATATTTGTCTGCAATGTCCGATAATGTGTCACCTGACTTGACTTTATAATGCTTTTCTTGAGAAATATGTATTGTTTCCCCTACATAAATCGCGTCTGAAGACAAATCATTCCAAGACTTAATATCTTCTATTGATACTTTATATGTTTGAGATATCCCCCATAATGTGTCTCCATCTTTCACTTTGACATCTTCTGCTTGTACCGGAATTGTGAATGCACCGGATATTGCAGCCGCTGCCGCTAACGATAAGATTGATTTTTTCATATGTTGTTACCTCCTTGTGAGCTGCTTTATAAGCTACGAGTTCAATCTTAACATAACTTTTTTCTATACAAAGAACAAACAGATAAAGAATAGATGACAAACATCACAGGAAGATAACGGCACTATAACAAGTTATTTTAATATTCTGAAAATATATTATTTCCCGTCCCTTTCCTTTCCCTACCAGTTGAGTCATATTATGTATTGCCTAATCATAATAATTAGAGGCTATATCTTTACAAAGGAGGTATTTTTTTGACGCGCGAAAAGACTTTTACCTTAGTTAAGTCATATAAACCTTTCCATAGTAAATTCGATCCTTGCCCGCCGATTGGGAGGAAATACTACAGGACACCTCCTAATTTGTATATTAATTTTCAACCGCCGAATTTGGAGCAGTTCACACCTGAGGAAGCTTTGAAATACGGTACACTTTGGAAATTCTTTTATGATTTTTATGATAATCCATATCGGGAAAGGGAGACATAAATGAATAAGAAACTGGATGATGAATATTATCAGTTGCTTGAACAAATACAGGCTGCGGATTTCGTACTTGTCGAGTTGACTCTTTATTTGGATACACATCCTAACGATCAGCAAGCATTACAGCAATTCAATCAATTTCATGAATACTCCAAACAATTGAAATCGGTTTTTGAGCCTAAATATGGTCCGTTATTGGGTTTTGGAAACAGTCCAGACGGTGAAAATAAATGGGAATGGGGCCAAGGCCCTTGGCCATGGCAGGTATAAGGAGAGATATCTATGTGGGTTTATGAAAAGAAGCTGCAATATCCAGTTAAAGTAAGAGACTGTAATCCTCGTTTGGCAAGGTATTTAATAGAACAATATGGGGGTGCTGATGGTGAGTTGGCTGCAGCACTCCGTTACTTAAATCAACGATATACAATTCCAGATAAAGTGATTGGCCTGCTGACGGATATTGGAACGGAAGAATTCGCCCATTTGGAAATGATAGCCACGATGATTTATAAACTTACAAAAGACGCAACCCCTCAGCAGATGACAGCAGCCGGGCTAGGTGACCATTATGCCAATCATGATAGTGCCCTTTTTTATCATGACGCGGCAGGAAATCCATTTACTGCCACATATATCCAAGCCAAAGGCGATCCCATTGCAGATTTATATGAAGACATCGCCGCTGAAGAGAAGGCCAGAGCAACCTATCAGTGGTTGATCGACATCTCGGATGATCCCGATATCAATGATTCACTCAGGTTTTTGCGTGAGAGGGAAATTATCCATTCGATGAGGTTCAGGGAAGCTGTGGAGATTTTAAAAGAAGAAAAAGGTAAAAAGAAGTTTTTTTAATGAAACCACATGAAAAAAGCAGCGGATAAAAATCCGCTGCTTTTTTCATTTACGGTCTGAGGAATATGTCCATCCATCTTCCTGGTAAACCTTTTCTTCTTTCATCAGTTTACCCAGAGCACGTTTGAACGCTCCCTTGCTTAAACCGAAGTTAAACTGGATATCATCAGGTGGCGTTTTGTCGCCATATGGCATAGCACCGCCACGATTCATTAAATAAGTGAAAATGACATCAGCATCTTCCCCCATTAAATCTTGTTTAAAGGGAATTAAAGAAACGTTAAGCGTTCCATCTTCTTTACTATCAATGACGCGCCCTTCAACTAATTCACCAAGGCGAGGCTCCTCCTTGCGTTCACTTTCGTGAATGAAACAGCGGTATCCTTCTTGGGAAACAAAGAAAGACCCAACCATAAGCAAACGATAGACATTTCCCTTAACAGTGGTATTACGGACTCCTTTTAAAGGAGCCTTTACTGCAATCTCCTGGATTACATCTTCCGTTGCAAGTTTACCAAACAGACGGTCATTACGATCTGTCTTTAGGGATACATATAGACGGTCGCCAACCTCAGGCCATAGACGATCAATATTCGGAAGGTCGTCCAGAGATACAAGAATATCTTTGGAAAGGCCGATGTTCACAAAAACACCAAGTTTCCTTTTCACATTGACAACTTCCGCCCAGCCATACTGATCAATCTGAATTTCGGGGATCTTCATTGTCGCTGTTAGCCTTGCTTGTTTATCATGGTAGATGAATACAGTTACTTCATCTCCAAGTTCAAGTTCCGTTCCTTCATTCATTTCATTATGATGAAGTAAGACATCTTCTGAACCGTCAGTTAAAAACCATCCGAAATCAGCCTTACGTTCCACTTCTAACTCTACAGCCAAACCGGCCTGAATTTTTTGCATGTATTTAAATCCTCCTGTGACTTACCTTTACCTACAATTGTACCCAATTATTTATTTTCCCATCATATTTGAATTTATCATTTTTTTCTTGTTCTGTATACCTATTACGGTTTTTTTTTTCACCCTTGCCGTCTTCATCTAAAGCCTGAGGGACCAGAATCTGTCCTTGTTTACCATTACTATGCATGATCCTTTGGATAATTGGCTCGGTTTATATGGTTTAATTAAATAATCTTAGCTCCCAAGGAGATTCCCTTTTCCCTTTCATCAAGTGCGGTCGATACTTATCTACCTGACCGATCTTCTGATCCTGCAATTTCAATCTTAGTTATTTCGATGATATAATTTAGCGATCAACTGAAAGGAAAAAGAAAACATTCATGACAAAAAAATTGTATTATACGTCCACCAAGACTTCCCGATGGGAAACCCAAATCCGGGAGACCTTTGAAGAAAATGGCTTTTACTACATCACTCTTGAAGAAACCGCCTTTTATCCCGAAGGGGGCGGCCAGCCTGCAGATACTGGAAAAATAGAAGGAATCACCGTTCTTGACGTTATAAATAGCAATGATGGAAGGATTCTTCATAAGACTGAAACACGGCCAGGTTCAGAGATGGTTCACTGTGAAATTGATTGGTCCCGCCGTTTCGATCATATGCAACAGCATAGCGGCCAGCATTTACTCTCTGCAGTCTGTCGGGAATTGTTTGACGCTAATACGGTCAGCTTTCATCTTGGAAAGGAATATTTAACGATCGATATTACATCCGGATCTAAATGGACTGAAGTACATACGGCTGCAGTTGAAAAGCAAGTTAATCAATATATCATTGAGAATCGAGAAATACTGATATATTACGTGACAAAAGAGCAATTACAGACACTTCCTGTCGTCAAAATGCCTAAAGTGTCTGAGAATATCCGTATTGTTGAAATAGAAGGAATTGAGTATAACCCTTGCGGTGGAACCCATGTAGAAAGAACCGGGGAGATTGGCTTAATAAAAATTTTCAAAACGGAGAAGCAGAAAGAACATACCCGCCTCTATTTTAAGTGTGGCTTCAGGGCATTGGACGATTTTTCCGAGAGTCTTGGAATTCTTTCAGCCTTATCGACTAAATTCAATACCGGACGTACAGAGATACTTAATAGGGTGGAGAAACTGGAAAATGACTACAAGCAGCTGCTATCGGAAAATGAAAACTTAAAACTTGAAAATGCCAAGTATCTTGCTGACACCCTGCTTGCTGAAAATGTAGGGGGATTCATCTCTCATATTTTCGAAGATAGCTCAATGAAAGAACTGCTTTACCTTTCAGGTACGATTGTAAAAAAGGAAAAGGTCATCTTATTATTAGCATCACGTAAGGAGCAAAAGGTTATTCTTTCGCACAGTGGGTCCTTCCCCTTACATTGCGGACAATACTTTAAAGCTGAACTCAGTTCTTATAATGGGAAAGGCGGAGGGAACGAACAGACTGCACAAGCAGGTTTTGCATCACAAAATGACCTAATGGCATTTTACCAATACACAGTTGAAAAATTAGGCCAAAATCCTGGTGAATAAAACTTCTGCGAAATAGTCTATGCCAACTCGTGATCTATTTTACAGAAATAAGAAGATAGAGGACAGTTAAAGTCCTCTATCTCCTTATTCTTCTATTTTCAATTTCCGTAACCCTTCTTTTTCAATATGAAGATGATATTTTTCTTCAAGCTCCATGATACGTATAAATGCTTTCTCCTGAGTATATTCATGGTTTTCCGATTCCTCGGCAAATTCTTTTCTTGCCATATGATAGGCCAGCTTATCCCTGAACACGCCTTCTTCATACTCATCTATGACTTCATGAAGTTGATCCTCCAGTTCCTTGCTTAAATCATATATTTCATATTCCTTCACATACTGTACTCCTTCCATGCCGAAATCTTTGGCAAAGGAATTAAGATACTGTTCCATCTCACTGAATTCTTTATTATTTTCAGTATCGGAAGCAACCCAATATCCGTACTGAACCATTTTGAATAATGTTTCATATTGTTTCTTGGTAAAATTGATCTTCATTGTCCATTAACTCCTTTTCCGGTTTCCTTACATCAAAAAGAATAAACCGCAATGGAACAAAAGTCCAATGCGGTTCATTCTCAATCCATTATTTCCGTTACAGAAAAATAAGCTGCTTTTTCCGTATCTACAACATAATGGCAATCGCCTTTAACCAAATTATAATAACGGTGCTTTTGAATATTTGAAATCATTTGAGTGGAGTCATCGCCCTCTACCTCATGCTCTAATTCTTTGCCGCCTGGAAAATAAAAACCAACTTTCAATTTCATCTTTCTCATCCTTCCCTTCATCTGGTTGAATCTCTCTTTTATTTCTTATCCTTTCTAATGCAGTTATAAACATAAATAAAGTGCTTATTCACTTTTCCCATGATATTCTAGGGAAAACTACAAAAAAAGAAGGTGTTTTTGATGAAAATCAGGAAAGCGAGAGAAGAAGATGTAAATGGAATAGCAAATGTACATATAAACAGCTGGCAAACGACATATAAAGGGATCCTCCCGGATCAATACTTGTCTTCCTTGAATCTGGAAGCCAGAAAGAAAAATTGGCAAAGAAATTTAAAGATGCTGCATAATGCCACCTTTGTTACGGAAAATGCCAATGGGGAAATCATCGGTTTCGCTGCCGCAGGGCCTGAACAAACGAATGATCCGCATATTCAAGGGGAAGTATATGCTGTCTATTTTTTAAAAGAATATCAACGACAGGGATTTGGCCGAAAAATGATAAAAGCGGTCATACATGAGCTCATTAAAATGGAACATAAGAATTTAATAATCTGGGCATTGAAGGATAATCCTTCTTGCGGTTTTTACAAGGCGCTCGGCGGTCAAGTCATTGCTGAAAAAACCGTTAGAATGGCTGGCATCGAGCTTATCGAAGTCGGTTTTGGGTGGAAAGATATGCAGGATATCCTTTTTCATTTGTGAGCGTAACCTGGAGGATGGTTACATTCCACCCTCCTCTCATGTCTCGATAAGGAAAGCATTTTTCTCATTACCTAAAAAATAAAGCCGGTGCAATGGCCTTGTCATTGTTACATATAGCAGTTTGATATCAAGCTCATTTTCACGGCAATATGCTTCTTCCAGGGATATTGCAAATACGACATCGAATTCCAGACCTTTGGCTTGATATGAAGGAACAATTAACGTCTTATCCTTGGGGATGTTTCCCGCCTCATTTATTAAATGAAAGCCTTGATGGAATCCACTAAGTTTCTCGTTTGCCAATTTACAATCTTTCATCGTTTTTGCAATGACGGCAAACGTTTTGAAACCTTCCCCTTTAAGCCCTTCAATAAGTTCGATCAGCCTTTCTTCCCAGCCTTCCTTTTCTATGGAAATGAATTCCGGATTCCGGCCATGACGGACTACAGGTTCTACTTCCGGGAAATCGTATGTTAACAACTGTAGAATCCGGTTAGCTTGTTTCATTATTTCAACAGTGGTTCTATAACTTTTTTGTAATTCAGTATACGTCGCCCTCGGGAAAATACGATGGTGAACTTCCTCCCATGTCTGAAGTCCGCGGTATGAATGGATGCCTTGTGCAAGGTCGCCTACGAGTGTGAACATGTCAGTATCCACTGCGGTTTTGAGTGCCTGTAACTGCATGAAACTATAATCCTGAGCCTCATCAATGACGACATTTTTTGCTTTGTTTTCTTTGTCGACACCAAAAAGCCGCTCCTGAAGGTATAATAATGCACCTAAGTCCTCCATTTCGTAACATTTATCAGAAAAATGTTTTTGATTATACTCACATAAAGCATTGGCATCTTCAACAGTAAGTTTACCGTTACTGTACGAGGCGAGCCGCTCCGGATCTTGATATAATTCCTGATAGTATTGGAGAAGATCCTTCCTTTTGAATTGCTTAAAATAGCCTTTTACGGAAGAACGGATCGCCTTTTTGATCTGCCCGATCCTTTCTTCTTTTTTATCGAGGCATTTTGTAACAAATTCCTTACGTACGACTGGATCGATATTCTTATAGAGAGCCTTCTCGATTTTGGCCTCATAAAAATCAACAGCACGTTCAAGCATTATTTTCTTTTTCAATTTCACTTCATTTTGTAAAATGGCCTTCAGTTTGTCCAGCCTGCTGTATAACGGTAAATACCAATAATCCTCTTCCAATAACCTTATGAACTTCTTAGCGGAATAGAGGCGATATTTATCACAATAAAAATCTGTATCCGGATGAAACCCCTGGAAAATATCCTTTACATATTCGTCCAAAATATATTTAAATGCAGGGGAGCCCTTTAGACCTGATATCCAGACAGCGGTCTTTATTTCTTCATCATCCTTTTCCAGCAATCGAGTTAATTTATCATCCGCTACAAGCTTCACTTGCTTACCTATCGCTGCCTGAACATATTCGGAAAATGTGTATTGTTTTACTTTTTCAACACCCAATTCTGGTAATGCTTCAGATATGTAATCAATGAACACCCTGCTCGGTGCAAGAATCATTAATTGTCGCGGATCGAACAAGTCTTTATAATGGTAAATGAAATATGAGATTCTATGTAAAGCAATTGTTGTTTTACCACTGCCCGCTGCGCCCTGGACTATGATTGGCTTGTTCAAATCTGCACGAATGATTTTATTTTGTTCTTCCTGGATCGTGGTAATGATATCTGTCAATCGATTACTGGAACTTTTAGAAAGGGATTCCTGCAACAATTCATCCGTTGTTGTTAAATCAATATCCCTTACCTCTTCCAAGACACCTTCTTCTATCATTAGTTGCCTCTTTAAAGTGATGTTCCCGCAAAATGTTTCCCCTTCCGCTTCATATTCAATTTCACCAATCCGCCCCTCATAATAAAGGTTTGCAATTGGTGATCGCCAATCGACGATGATCTGTTCCTGGCTTTCCCTCTGATAAAGGGATGTTTTTCCGAAATAAAGCACTTCGCCACTTTCACCATCATTCCTTTCAAAATCCACTCTTGCAAAGTAAGGCTTTTTACTGGCTTTGCGTAAACTTTCAAGTTCAGATTTGGACATTTCAAAAAAGTTGGCTGTAGTCAGCAACTGAGAATATAAGGCGGATTCAGACCAATCGGCATCACCAAAAGCTTCTTGCATATTCCGCTGAAATTGATCTTTGCTTGTTTCTGATGTTTTGATTACTACATCGATATAACGTTTGGTAAAATCCAGCCTTTGTCGTTCATGTTCGAAATCAGGGTGACTTCCCAAAAAAACCACTCTCCCTTCCTTATTTATTTATCAAACTAAAAAAATTCCGATGCTAAGACGAAATGGACATTTATACTATCAGAAAACCCAATGGTTGACAAATCTGGATACATAGAATTATATACTTGAAATTAACTTTTCCGATATTTCACATAATTTGAAGAATGCACTATATATTCTAGATTGGACGTTGCTATAAAATGTTGACTTATGAAAGAGCATCCAAAATGCTTTCAGGAGGAAATCTTTAATACATTTCAGAAATCAAAAGTGGATCAGTTTATCCAAAAGAATGATGTTAATGGACATTATACTATTCTTAATGATATGCAGGGAATTTATTGTATATCAAGAAAATGTCAAACCCATCAAGCATGCTTTGGAACAAATTCTTTTATGGCGATGCGAAATCATTTTTCTCTCGGAATGATCTTTAACATGAGAATAATCAACACAAAAAAGCACTTCTATTAGGGTAAAGTGCTCGGTTAAACCATTCTGCTCCTACAATTGTCATCAACTCTTAACATAAAAAACGCTAATTTAATGTTTCTATGGAAATCTTACATTATATACTTAAATTACAATTTAATTTTCTGAGAAAGAGGGTACTGTCATGGAAATAAATAAAAGACAACCAATGCTATCCCCTAAATTAATCCATGAACTTGAAATTTTATCATCCAAAACAAATATGCCTGTTTCTGAATTACTGGAAATATCTGTAGTATCACTGCTAGAAAAAGTGAATAATACCAAAGAACTCAATGTTGGTCTTAATAATAAGGAAATGATTTTAAGAAATAAAATCATCATTAATCAAAATAAAGAAGTTTTGAATAAACAAAGCACTTGACCATAATAGGTTAAGTGCTTTTTGCTTCCTAACTGCCACTGTATTAATGGAATAGATATTCTATCGTGGTTTCCAATGTAATATTTATACCTTAAGATTTCATTGATGCCCCAATAAAGTAGTCGCTAAATTCCCTTCATATTAAAAAAATCATATCGGTTTGAATGTGTAATTTCGCATAAAAACATCGACAAATTTTCAAGTCCCCCTAACGTTGTCCAACCCAGGCCATGCTTTTCGTTTGCATCTGCGGAACAAGTAGATCTCTGTGAATAGAATAATGGTTAGAAAGCATCCTTATCACCAAGTTTAATACTTCTATTTTAAAACAAAAAAACATGTAGGCAAAAGGAGTTCTATCTACATGTTAAACAAATTTGATTGGAACGGGTGTGCGCGACTCCTGCGGGGAAAAGCGCGTCCAAGCGAGACCTCACATGCGCAAAGGCGCCGATTAGGCTCCCGGACCGCCCGCGGAAAGCGAGTGCCCTACTTTCCAATTAACGTTCGATTTTTTACAAACCCTCAAAAAAACTGTAGACAAATTTGATTTTCATCAAGTTTGTCTACAGTCTGAAGCAGCTATTAAACCGCTTATCAATTGTCATGTATGTACCTTCTATGAAATCATGTATCCCTCTATGATCTTTTATTATGCCAACCATGGATGCACTAATTTGGCAATAGAGTTTATTGATTTAAATGATCGATGTACAAACAGAATAATAAAAAAATGGGGACCTTCAATAGTTAAGTCAATGCTTAAAAGTTCTGAAGCAGTTGCAAAAGTAGTTGCGAAAGAATTGGGATATTCTAAAACCAATTATCTCTCTAAGAAAGCAGTTGTATATTACAATAAGAAAGGGAAGCCAAAATATATAGTTAGAGACATAGATAGTCATAATGGCGGTTCTTGGAAAGGTGCATCAACAGTAAAAGATCTAGGAAGTAAGAAAACTAGATCTGGAACTTACGATATAGATTTAAATAGAATAGGGGATTAAATAATTTATGGAAAGAATTCAACAATTCAATGTTAATTTTAAGGACGAAGAAACCCCATTTTTTCAGGTAGATACAAATCATAGAATAAGATTTGGAATGGATGAAATAAGCGGGAGTCTTCTTACAACTATCCTTAAAGACATATTCAACACTAATGAAAAGATTGATACGTCTTTTATTATAGGAAATATAACAAATAATAAAAGGCATCATGAAAAAAATGGGATAGGTAAATCAATCAAAATAAACAATTGGGAAGAAGTCATAGTTAAAGATGAAGAAATGGATGCTGAGATAATTTATGCTACAGTAAAGGGTCTAAATAATTCAGATGTGTATAATTATTGTAAGAAAGTCCACCAAGGGCATAGAGAAGCTTATATCGTTTTTTATAATGATAGGTTCCTCATTTATGTGAATAATGATGTTCTCGATATTATTTCTAATGATAGTAATTTGATTCGAGAATTGAAAGTTAAATACGAAAAACATCTTAATGAGTATTACGCGTAACAAGTACATTATAATAATGTGTGATTTTAACCATAGTGAGTCCTCTGTGTATAAGGGGCTCATTATGGTCTTTTTGTGAGGGTAATTATACTTAGTGTACCTCACCTTTTTCCCCTAAGCATTATCACCCAATAAAAGTCATCTTTCATTGCACAAAGTCTTGAAAAACGGAGCATATGAGAGTATTCAGGAGTAAATCAAAGGACTCTTGATATCTATTCCTCAGTCCTTGTCATTTTTACTTATAATTTTCATCAACATTGAAGCATAAGGGGTAACTAATTTCCTTTAATATCCAAATAGTTACTAACTTTATTCTGATTGTAATTATCGTATGTAAAGTTCTCATTGATCATCTTCATTTCTAGTAACAACTTATTAATTGTCATTAATAATTCACTCTTCTTGCTTGCTTAGGATATAAGTCAACATTTCATACATCTTATCTGCATATGCTAATTTGTTATTTCCACCACGATGCTCAACTTTTACAATAGGATCATCTAATATTTTCTTAATGATAAACTTATTTTTATCCTTCAAATAAGTGAAATAACCTTCCCACTCTTTGAGCTGCGCTTGTTTGGAATATCCTGTTTTCACTTTTTCATTTAATGCTTCACATAGTGCTTTGTTGTTTTTGAAAATTTCTCCTTCACTAAGGTTTCATGTGTTGATAATATTACTCATTTTAATATTCCGTTACTCCTTTCATCCTTTAAATAATATAGTTTGATTACTGACTCCTATTTTTTCTGCAACCTCATTTGTATTGGATATCTAAAACCTTACAAATAAACTCTAAGCCTCTCATTACTCTCACTCCAAATCTGATTGAATCAACTTTCCCTACACTAATAAATAATCTGATTAAATCAGATTGTAAATAATATACATGTAAATATTTAGTATTAACGTTAGAAATTCTACCTTATTACCTTGTTTTTAATAATCCACCTTTAACTTTTTACAAAAATAAGATACAATTTAAATGATGCACAGTTTAAAACATACAAGATCGTAAACTGCTTTTTGTATGAATCAGCGTAAAACTAATGAAACAAAGTGTTGGACACGTTGAAACAAAAGTATTTTGGAGGAATGTAAATAAATGATTACAGTAAATAATGTTGGTTTACGTTATGGCGATCGTAAACTGTTTGAAGATGTTAATATAAAATTCACGCCTGGTAACTGCTACGGTCTGATAGGTGCTAATGGTGCGGGTAAATCCACGTTCCTAAAAATCCTTTCCGGTGAAATTGAAGCACAATCCGGTGATGTCCATATGGGGCCTGGCGAACGCCTTGCCGTTCTAAAACAAGATCACTTCGCTTTTGAAGAAGAAGAGGTCCTTAAAGTTGTCATTATGGGACACGAAAGATTATATGAAGTCATGCAAGAAAAAGATGCCATCTATATGAAGGAAAACTTCACGGACGAAGACGGAATGAAAGCGGCCGAACTTGAAGGTGAATTTGCCGAATTAAATGGTTGGGAAGCTGAACCTGAAGCTTCCATTCTCTTAAAAGGCCTTGGTATTGCAGAAGACCTGCATACAAAGAAAATGGCAGAATTGAACGGTGGCGACAAAGTTAAAGTATTGCTTGCCCAGGCACTATTCGGTAAGCCGGATGTTCTATTACTGGATGAGCCTACCAACCACTTGGACTTAAAAGCGATCAAATGGCTGGAAGAGTTCTTGATCAACTTTGAAAACACAGTTATCGTAGTTTCCCATGACCGTTACTTCCTTAACAAAGTTTGTACACATATTGCGGATCTAGATTTCGGTAAAATCAAAGTTTATATCGGTAACTATGACTTCTGGTATGAATCAAGCCAGCTTGCCCTTAAATTGACTCAAGATGCCAACAAGAAAAAAGAAGAAAAAATCAAAGAGCTTCAAAATTTCATCGCTCGATTCAGTGCCAATGCATCCAAATCAAGCCAGGCGACATCCCGTAAGAAATTATTGGACAAAATCAGCTTGGATGACATACAGCCTTCTTCTCGCCGCTATCCATATGTCGGCTTTTCACCTGAGCGTGAAATCGGGAATGACCTGCTTCGTGTAGATGGAATCTCGAAAACGATCGATGGCATAAAAATATTGGATAATGTCAGCTTCACAATGAATAAGGGTGACAAAATCGCTTTTGTCGGTAAAGATGAGATTGCCAAAACAACAATGTTCAAAATCTTGGCAGGTGAAATTGAACCGGATAGCGGCTCATTCAAATGGGGCGTTACGACCTCTCAGGCATACTTCCCTAAAGATAATGCCGAGTTCTTTGAAGGTGTCGATTTAACTCTTGTCGATTGGCTCCGTCAATATTCTCCTAATGACCAGAGCGAAAGCTTCCTGCGCGGTTTCTTGGGCAGAATGTTATTCTCTGGCGATGAAGTTACGAAAAAGGCAAGTGTTCTTTCAGGGGGCGAAAAAGTCCGCTGTATGCTTTCTAAAATGATGTTAAGCGGTTCGAACGTGCTAATGCTTGATGAACCTACTAACCATCTAGACTTAGAGTCAATTACGGCATTGAATAACGGTTTGATCAGCTTTAAAGGATCGATGATCTTCTCTTCTCATGATCATCAGTTCATCCAAACTATAGCGAACCGAATCATTGAACTTACACCAAAAGGTACAGTTGATAAGCAAATTAGCTATGATGAATACCTTGAAAATAGCCAATTACAAAAACAAGTGGCTGAAATGTACAAATAAGATTTATGAAAGCACATCCTTATTGGATGTGCTTTTTTTTGGTTCCTGATTCTCCCTACCTGCATTTGTTTCATTCCTTCAATGCATTGAAGGTATAAAAAACACTCTGCAATAAATATAATAATATTCCTTGAAAGATGGGCACTGAATAATTTCATGGTTAAAAAGGTATATTGGTAAGGAAGGAGTGAGTTGAATTGGATGGTCATACAGTGAAAAATATTTTTGAGGATACAGGATACCTTTTTTTATATGATAAATTCAGTTATCAATTTTATGTATCCGGATTGTTCGACTTAGTGGATCAAGAAAAAATAATTTCGGATTTTTTAAATACTTATGGCTTCGAGGATAAAAATCCACTCTTTTTTGACGACTTTTCCTTTTACTTTAATTGTTTTCATTATTCCCACCAAAAGCAAAATTTGTTAAATTTCTTGAAAGCCGAGTATGATGAACAAATTTGTTAAATACAAAAGGCCAGGTAAACTGATCCGGCCTTTTCTTAAAACATACACGATTCAAAAAAGGTAAGCGCATATCAGTGCTTTTACCTTAGACTGTAGACAAACTCGATGAAAATCGATTTTGTCTACAGTTTTTTTATGGGTGTACAATTTAGACGTTGATTTCCGCTCCAGGCACTCTTTCCGCGGGCGGTCCGGGAGCCTCCTCGGTGCCTTTGCGCCTGCGGGGTCTCCCCCTGGACGCGCTTTTCCCGCAGGAGTCTCGCACACTCGCTCCAATCAACTTTGTTTTAACTTTTAGATAGAACCCTTTTGCCTAGAATTATTAAAATCTTGAGGTGATGAGGATGCTTTTAAACATGATTCTATTCAGCGAGATCAACTTGAAATGATTACTTTAGATCAACTGGTGCCAGCGAACCAGTTGGTTCGTAAAATTGAGGAGAAGAATGGAAAAAAATAAGAGACTGTCCATTCTAGAAGAGATACTACCATCCATAGGACTTCTTTGTATCGTAACCTATTGGTAGAACTATAAAAGCCAGTCTCTTAATAAAAAGAACTGGCAACTTTCTCTATTACATTCTTTTTGCTCCTAAATACCTTTTCTTCCAATAACTATTATCCATAGAGGAAATGCTAACACCATTTGATGAGGAGCTGTGTATGAATTGATTACCACCTATATAAATACCAGCATGTGAGGCACCAGGTTTATAGGTTTCATAAAAGACCAAATCTCCAACTTGTGGTTTGGACACTTTTGTCCCCTTTTTATAGATTTCCGATACCGTTCTTGGTAAAGTGACATCTGCACCTTTATCGAAAGCGTATTTTAGGAATCCGCTGCAATCAAAACCTTTTGGTGTAGTTCCACCCCATACATACCGTACATTCAAATGTTTTTTTGCTTCATTCACAATCGCAGTAGATTTATTGCTTGTTTTATTAATATTAGCTACGTTGGATGTCTGCTTTTTTACCCCCAAAGCTTTATATGTATTGGGACCTACAATACCATCAGCTTTTAAGCCTTTACTTTTTTGGAACTTTACGACTGCACTTTTAGTAACGGTACCAAAATATGTAGTTGTATTATTACTCTTAAAGTATGCTTTTTTCTTTAGAACCTCTTGTAATTGTTTTACTTCTGTATGAGTCATTCCACTTTTTAATGTACGATCGCCCAATGCAGCATTACTAACCAACGGATTTGATAGTAACAATCCAGAGACTACAAAAGATGCTATAATTTTTTTCATTTTCTCCCCCGATAAAATTTCTTTTTTTATAATTTTATCATCTTTAAGTGACACACATATTTACCTAATTTTACATTATCATTACAAATTTGTGCATAAAGTGTGCATAAAATACAAAATAACTAAAATATCCCTAACGTTCCCGAAAGGTGTTAAGACTATGGACTATGGATCATCCTAAAATAGTTTCTTTTTTTCGAACCACATATACTCTACTTCTTATAGTCCCTAATAGATTTTTCTGGAATTAGGGTGAAAAAATAAACAATAGGTAGTAGATATTATTGTTTAATACTTAAGAGTAAATGAAAAAGGCTGCCTTAAATACAGTTTAAGTACATTTTTTCACATACTCAATAAAAAGAGTCGTTTTCCCTATAAGAGAAACGACTCTTTTGTTAAACATGGCAATAAATTGACCAACGTTGTATCCATGTTTTATATATTTCGAGAATCCGATACTACTTCCTTCACTCCATTGCGTTTTAAAGCAGTACTCAGTATCACAATCGTGCTTACTAATCCAATCCAAACAAGAACAGAAACAGGTGTATTCCAGGTTAAGCCTTCCCCAAAGAAGAAAAATCCTCGAAGCCCTTCTACCATAAATCTCATTGGCAACCAAGAATAAACCCAATCGTGATAAAATGGAGACATCATTTCTGGAGCCATTGCAAGCAATGGTGCACCAAAGAAAAGCATTAAGATAAAAATAGGCATACCTTTAAGCCCCAATAGTGAAAGTACAGCTAATATCATTAGAAAAAAGCTAAAGGATGTAATTGATAAAAATAAAGCCGTATCCATGAAATTCGGGATATTTAAACCAACCATACCATCTGCTATCCAGGTTAAGCCAAATCCAATTACCAGAGCTACAACCGCACCCATTAAAATTTGCCCGACCTTTCTGACAAGGTTTTCTTTTCTAGTACGGATCGGCATTTTGCTAATGGAAATAAAGATAATCGCAGCACTTGCCAAACTAGCCATCCATAATGGCTGGAATAAAGAAACAGGAGCATTTCCATTCGCACTATTCGTGCCAATTTCATTGACATTTGTGACTTTCTTAGCGATTGGAACTGCAAGGCTTGCTGCCTGTTTTGCAGTCAATGTTGCTCCTTGTTTTTCAAAACCATCAAGTAGTTGTTTTCGGACAGTGTTGTTCATGTTGTCAACTACTCCATTCAAGACCTGTCCTGCCATCGTTGAAGCAGCCGTATTCATTCCCTGATTAATAAATATTTGTACTTCAGGTGCAGAAGGTGCTGGTGTCCGTAATGATGCTTGCTTTGGACTAAAATCTTTGGGAATAACTAAAGCCGCGTAATACTTTTGATTATCTAAACCTTTTTGGACTGCCTCAATTACTGTCTACTTCTGCCCATTTTACAGTAGGGTCTCTATCCTTGGTTGATGCTGAAGACTTTTGTATCATTTCAACAATCGTTTGCCCCATGTTCATCTTTGGTTGATTAGGAATTTCCACTCCTTCATCCTCATTTACGATTGCAATCGGCAGATTTTTCGGTTGTGATTGAACCGATGGAAATAATGTCAGTGAAAAAATAAAAATAACTGCAAATGCGATGATAGGTGAAATCAATACCAGTTTGTTTTTAAACATATTTTTCCCCTCCTTGGTTTGGGTTTATAATAAAGAACAACCTGTTGTTTTATTTACTACATTCAAATTATAATTTGGGGACTAGTTCTGTTTCAATAATCAAAAATGTCACATGTGTTGGTTACGGAACACCTTTTATAAATGTGTTGGATAAAATCAAGGAGGAATTAACTTGCTAGATAGTAATACGGATTTACGGATCATCCGGACAAAAGAGTCCATCCGAAATGCACTAGTAGAATTAATCGATGAAAAAGGGTTCAAAGCAATTACGGTTAAAGACATAACAACCAGAGCAAAAATTAATAGAGGCACATTTTATGCACACTTTCAAGACAAATTTGATTTAATGACTAAATACGAAGAAGAAATCATGCTTGAAATGTCCAGAATTGCAAAACAGAACTTTCCAGGTGTTATTGCCACACTTGGAACCGACTCTCCGACTTTAGCACCGTTTAACCTCTCAGTTTCAATATTTGAGTATATTAATGAAAATAGTGGATTTATGAAAGCTGTGTTAGGTCCAAAAGGAGATTTATCATTTCAAACAAGACTGAAAGAATTTATGTGGAATACACTGTTTGGAAATAATCCAAACGCACTTATTAAGGAGGAAATTTTACTTGTTCCAGGACAATATTTTGCTTCTTACGTTGCATCTGCACATATAGGAGTAATTCAACAATGGTTGGATAGTGGCAGGAAAGAATCCCCTCAAGAAATGGCTCGTATCCTATCAACCATTACAGTTAATGGTCCCTTCTTTGCAGCAGGTTTAAAAAAATAAATCACACAGGGATAAAGGGACAATACCATGAAAAATAGGTACTGTCCCTTTATTATAAATATGCTTATACTCTAAACTGCCCCTTTAGTTCCATAAAAAAAGGCTGTCTAAACAACAGCCTGACTATTTCACCCTAAGTTAGTCTTCTTGTATCTATTTATGGTCCATAAAAAATCATAAATAGCATTAGAAATATGTTTAATACTAACAAAATCTTACCAAAGAGATTTTTTATAGCTAAAACAGAAAATACAATAGAAATTATGAATGAAAAAATCGCTAGTTTTGGTGGAAAATACACAACGTCTAAAATGCTTGACATAGAAAAATACAAAAGAAAAATGCTAATAAATATAAATAACATTGAAAAAATTAATGCTATCGTGATATAAATAAAAGTCCTGAGTTTTTTCAGATGTTGTTTCTCATAACTATAATCAACCATTTTCCCCTCCTGATATTAAGTTTGTTTACTCCTTAAAAATCAACCTTTACCGAATACTATTCTCTTTCTGAACAATAAATACCTTCATCAACTATTCTGCCCCTTTAGTTAATTAAGCAAAAATTCCACCTTATGGTAGCCCCAGATCTAAGCTACCGAACCTCGTAGTTGAAGAATTTTCTATTTGGAATTTATGTAATAAACCAGATTATCAGTCCATTCACCAAATTCAAAAATAAATCCTTTTCTTATGCATTCAAACTCCATGCCTACACTCTCTGCTAACTTATAAGAAGGTGTGTTATCAACGTTTATATGAGCCTCAATTCGGTGGAAATTTAAGTCTTTAAAGGCGATATTAATGGCTTCTTTTACTGCCTCTTTACAATAACCATTTCTCCAATATTGATTATGAATAGTGTAACCTATCCTACCCCATTGAAAGTCATTTCTCTCTAAGGTGGAAAAATCTATCGTTCCAAGATGTGTACCGTCTTCTTTCCTAAAGACACCAAAAACATATGCTATATCATCCACTGCTAATTCTTGATGTTTTTCCACTAAGTTGGTAAACCATTCCTCTATACATTCACTCATATCAATCTTCCCTTGATCATACCTGTGTTGAGAAGGATGTCTATTTTTAAATTCGCTAAGCCAATTTTTAAAATCATTTTCCTTTAATGGTCTTATTACTAATCTTCCTGTTTCAGAAACGCAGTCAAATTTGTTCAAATAAAACAACCTTTCTATTTAGGTCTTTTCTTAACTCTTAATATCTCTCCATTTTAAAATAAATCCAATTATTAACTATTCGCCTTAACAGTATAAATCCCTTTTTGCAACGTATTCAATCTTCAACTAAACTGCCACGTTAGTTCCATAAGAATAAGCTGTTGCTTTGAAATAAAGTTTGATCAAAATTAACTCACAAACCAGTATTTTACGATAAATAAAAAGAATCCATTTTGAAAAAAAGATTGATCAAAATGGAATCTTCTCCAGCAGATTTAAGTTTGGTTTTTATAAAAATTTTTGATCATTTTCTACCTATAGGACTTTGATATTTAATAATCTTGTTTTAGAGACCATACCAGCACTTTCTAACGTTTGTTTCGAGGGAGTGTTATAATACCAACAACCGCAAATCGGATTTAGATTATTGTCATAACACCGTTCCTTTAAATGATGAATTATCGTTCTGCCTATTCCTTTTTTTCTGTATTGTTCATTTGTAAACATGCCGATATTTCCATATCTATCAAGTAACTTACTTGTTTCCATAATCCCTATTCCAAGCAGAATACTTCCTTTGGTGTAGGTGAATATTTCCCTATTTTCAATACGTTCCTCCACTTTATCAATGAAGTCCTGACATACCTCAGTTATTTTTGCAGCATCGCTAGGCACCGCAGCTCTGAATTCCCCATCTTTAAATAATTTTCCCTTTGGAATTTCCACTTTGTTATCTTGGAAAAAGTAAGCTTGTTTTTCGATCTTATAATCATGATCTAATACCAAACTTAAAAAAAGTTCGTCGCATGTTGGAACCAGTATTGACCGAATTGAATGATCCTTAAGAACATTGTCAAAAATCTCTTGGGATTTTTTGTAGTATGATAAATCTAAATAAAATTGAGTTAGGTACTGATTACTATGTATGGCATAATAACCTGCAACTTCAGAGTTGTAACTGATTGTATAAAATACGGAATTGAGAATGTGCTCCTCTAAAAAGGAATCAATAGGAGAACTTAATGTACTAACATATCTTTGGATTAAATCCCCAATATCACTTTGTTTACATTCTTTAAAATAAAAACTCATGTTTGGACACCTCGTATTTTTGTTGATCTCATTAGTACTCATGCAATATTACTCATAAAATAAAGAGAATCTATCCAATAAATCATCTAAAAGTATTAGTGTGAAATTCTATTTTAGTTTCGTGAAATCCTTCTCTAACCTTAGTTGTACAATCTTACTTTACATTCTGGCCCGTTTGCTTAATAAGAGAAAATCCTACATTATCAAAAATCCACATATAAACGGTTGACCTTTTTCAAAACGGTGCAACTTTATTGCAAACGGTTGAACTTTGTTTTAATTCCACAAAAGCTGCCTTAAAGACAGCTTCGATTTTCAGATAACGCACCCGTAAGTGCAACAAGAAAGTTTTATTTCCAGAACCTATTAGTACATTTATTATCTTTTAAATAAATCATACGTATTTTCCCTTATACTTGCGCATATTAAAAACAATAACATTGAAAGCGAGATGGATACGTATTGTCTAAACAAGGGATGCAAAACAAGGATCAAACGCGAAAGCAAATCGAGAAACAGGATAAAAGAAATGATGTTGAATTAGGTAATGAATTTCAAATTGGAAACACAAGTTCACAGAGCTCCAAAAAAAGTGGACGTCAAGTAAATAAAAAATAACCCCGATCTTTCGGGGTTTTTTTTTCTCTATATTGTAAAAACACCATTTTCTGAAACCAAGCTGCCCCTTTAGTTCTGTAAGAAAATGAGCTGACGAGCAACTCCCTTATTGAAGTAAAGCATATTTTAGTTGAACAATATTATACTGTTTCTTTACTTTGTGTTTAAGTGTGGTTCGATGAAAAATAACCATAGAAATTAGTTACTGCTGTAATAGTAAGATTAATAGTTTTCTCTGTTTTTGTGCTTTAACGGAGTTATTGAATTACTTTGGAATGGATTCCTTAACCATCCAACAAAACTAGTGAGAATTTCCAAGGTAACCTCTGTGTAACCCTTATTTATTTCCCAAATACACAAAGTAATAGTAATGTTACCAATCGATTCGTTTTCCATCTCTAAAAAAGCCGCCATTAGGTCCTTCAGGTCCAATCGTCGCTAACCACAGGATAGACTCCGCAGCTTGCTTAGGAGTTCTTGGAGCCGATGGCCCACCCATATCTGAGCTTACCCATCCCGGATCGACCGCATTTATTTTGATATCATCATTCAATTCTGCGGCTATCAATTGTGTCAATCCATTTAAGGTAAATTTAGACATCTTATAAGCTCCTACTCCTGGATATGACATTTCGCTCATCGCCCCATATTCTGAGGAAACATTAATAATTCTCCCATAGCCCTGTTTTTCCATGAGGGGAATGAAGGAACGGATCACATGGTAAACTCCAAAGAAATTTGTTGCCATTGTTTTCTCCAGAATGTAAGGGTCCATAGACACTAACTTTTTATTCTCATCCAAATATACACCAGCATTATTAATCAAAACGTCTAACCTTCCATACCGCTCATTTACTGTAATCGCAGCTTGACTGACGCTTTCTTGATTATCTACATCCAACGTCACAAACGAAACCTCCAGATTTAACTCCTTAAGTTTTAGTGCACCTTCATGACCCATTTCTGGATCCCGACTTGCCAAAATGACCTTAAAACCATTCAAAGCCAATTGTTTGACCAGTTCATACCCAATTCCTCGGTTCCCACCGGTAACAAGTGCAACTTTTATATCCTTTGACATTTTAAAACCTCCATTCTATGACTACTAATCTTGGGCTAGAGCAGATTTAGAAAGTTTTTCTGTAGGACTATACATATAGTTTCTTAGTAAAATAGTTACCAAACTTAGGATCAATGATAGGATTCCCACTAATACGACGTATTGTGTACCCATTTGTGATATAAATAACCCGCCTACAGCTGCACCCAATGTTGTTCCTACGTTACAGGATGATATAAATAACCCATTGGCGAAATCAGGCGCTTCGGGAGCTGAAGACACAATCAAATATTGATTAATATTTGCCATTATCCCTCCAGCCAATATTCCCCAAATTAAAGTTATTATTGCCATAGGTACGGTAAACTGTCCTGTGAAGAATAAAATGATGTAAACACCACCCAATAACAAAGGAAAAGATACTACAGACTTAATGGCATTATGAGTAAGTAACCTTCCTGCGATAATGTTTCCAATAATACTGGCTCCACCGAAGATGAATAACGTTAAACTTATAGTATTAGGGGACATATTCGTTACTGTTTTCAGATATTCAACAAAATAACTATAAACCCCAAATATAGCTGCGTTTAATAAAATGACAGTCACAATGGAAAGCCATATAATAGGTTTTTTTAATACGGAAAATTGTTTACCATAAGAAAGTCTTTCTTCAACAGGCATGGATGGTACGAAAATCAATGTAGCAATGAATACAATAAAATTAATTATAGCAAAAAATGCCATCGCCATTTCATACGAAACGGCACTTTCAATAAAACTTGCGATCGGTACGCCGGCTACCATACCAGCAGATACTCCTATAAATACTTTAGAAACAGCTTTTGGCGCTTCTTCTTTACTTACTGAGGAAGCAACTACTGTAAATGCCAAAGAACAATAAATTGGATGAAAAAAGGCTGGAATTATACGAGCAATTAATAGAATGGTAAAATTAGATGTAAATATGGATACAATGTTTCCCAAAACGAAAACTCCTAATACAAGTAACATGACCTTCTTACGATTTATCCCGGAAAACAATAACGGCATCGTTGGTCCAGATACAGCAATAGTAAGAGCAAAAAGACTCACCAGCCACCCTGCTTTTGATACACTGATATGAAAGTGATCAGCAATGGAAGGCAATAACCCAATAACCCCCATTTCAGTATTTATAATTCCGAAAACTCCTATGGTCAATATGAAAATCAGCAAGTTATTTCGTTTAGTCATAAAATGATCTCCTATCCTCAATAAAATGCCCCCAAAAAGCAATGGAGGCATTTTATTAAAATTTCTTCTCGAAGAATTCAAAGTTACTTCGTCTGAAAGCTTTTGCATCCTCATAAGTGAGGGAAGCCGAAAGGTCACGATAGGCATTGACCTGCTTTTGCTCTGCGACTTTCTGTTCCGCACTAGCGATGGCATCTGAACCACCAATCCAGCGAAACGGTGGTTCCTTCTGATCTGCGATGGTGATTAGAGCCTTTGAAGCGATTGTTACTTAAATTCTCGGTAAAGTATGCTTCCAATCCCCTGTCGAATGGAATCAAATCCGTCTTGTCGTACAAATCAACATGTCCTGCATGGAACGATGTACAGCTCTTTTGATATTGCCGCCAATTCGTAAGCATCTTCACTATGGCATCGTGAGTGAGCGTGCTCGCTCATGATGAACAAAGTATTACCAAGGTTGACTTGTTGGTCCAATTGTAAACTCATTAATGTTCGTATCCTCTGGCTGATCAATCGCGAATGCAACAACATTGGCAATTCGATCAGGTGAAATACCATATTGTTCATACAACGCAGTCATACCTTCTGAAATATTCTTATCAGTAATCGTATCCAACAATTCCGTATTGATCGCTGCTGGATAAATAGTTGCTGTGCGGATATTAGTACCTTCTTGGGCAGATTCCATACGCAAAACTTCCATTAAATCACGAACAGCCCACTTTGTTGCGCCATAAACCGCACCGCCTGGGTAAGCTTTAAGCCCAGCTACTGATGAAGTAGTAATGATATGTCCAGACTTTTGCGATGTAAATGTTGGCAATACTGCGGCGATACCATTCAATACACCTTTAATATTAACGTCAACCATACTGTTCCAGTCGTCAGTTTTTAATTCGGAAAGTGGTGAATTAGGCATTAGTCCAGCGTTCAAGAAGATTACATCGACACCACCAAAAGTGTCTTTAGCTAGTTGAACAAGCTGCTGACTATCATCTGGATTAACCACATCTGTAACGCGATAAGCCACTTGACCACCGTTCGATCTAATTTCTTCAACTAATTTTGCTAAACGCTCTTCACGTCTTGCACCAAGTACAACTTTTGCACCTTTTTCAGCTAACAGCTTAGCTGTGGCTTCCCCAATACCTGAACTTGCACCTGTAATTACAACCACTTTGTTTTCAATTGTCATTTCGTTTTTTCATCCTTTCATGTAAAATAAAAGTTACAATTGATGTTTTTACGACATCTGTCAATAATTTATAATATAACTATAAACAAAACAAGACATCACACTCGTTAATTTAACCGGATTTGTTGTTTAGGCAACAAATCAATAAAAATTGTCGATTATCTCAAGGAAGGTATGGTATTGATAACATGGCAAAAGTGGATAGAAGGATAGTTAGAACTCAAGGAGCAATTAAAAAAGCATTTCTTGAATTGATGTCAGAAAAAAATTTCGATAGTATTACCATTCAGGATATTGCTGACAGGGCAAATGTTAACCGTGCAACTGTTTATCTTCATTATTTAGATAAATTTGATCTGTTGGATAAGATCATGGAAGAACATATTACGAACATGAGTGACTTTTGTGAGTCGGAAACTGAACTGGATTGGATTGAATCGACTGTACACTGCATGGAGTATCTTGAAAATAATTATTTATTTTTTTCGACGATGTTGGCCAGTGAAGGAGCTCGGTATTTTCGTAGTCGGTTTGTTCTACATAATATCGAAGAGTTCAAAAAAGACGTGGATATAACAAAGGGCAAAAACCTTGGTCAAAGCGAAGATATAGTTGTCGAATTTGTTGCCAATGCTTACGTTGGTGTAGTGGAATGGTGGCTAAAAAATGGGATGCCTTATCCACCACAGGAAATGGCAGAAAAAGTAGGAAAACTTTTAGAAAGGAACTTATAATTATAGGGTCGTTGTTCATTTCAATACGAATTATAAAGGAATGTACTTAAACTAAAAGAGGCTTTAGTTAACCAACCAGAAGACTATGTAAAGCAATTAATGCATTTGTTAAAAATTTGAATAAATATAGTTAAGTTAAAGAAAATGTTTATCTAAATTTTGAACTGCACCCAGTTTTCCAAGATGCTTAGCCTTTATGCGATTGGAATCGAAAGATCCCCCCTCTTCATTCAAATCAGGGCTGGCATTACCAGATGAAACAATACTCACATGATTTGAAAAGACATAACATTATACAAAGTATGTCCCGCAAAGGAAATTGTTTAGACAATGCAGTCATAGAAAACTTCTTTGGCTTACTAAAATCTGAATTACTTTATTTACAGAAGTTCAACAGCATTGAGCATTTCAAACAAGAACTTTAAGATTATATCCATTACAATCACCGACGAATCAAAATGAAATTAAAAGGCATGAGCCCAGTAGATTACCGGGTTCATGCCCTCAAGGTTGCCTAATTAAATAAAGTATCTAACTTTTTGGGTTCACTTCAGTAAACTGATCCAGCCTTTTCTTATAACATACACGATTCAAAAAAGGTAAGAGCATGTTAGTGCTCTTACCTCCCTTAAATTTTTCCCCTGTTACTCTTCCTTGCTTGCTGCCATATTCATATTCGCTTCAACACTCTCCTGATTGATGGTGGATATTGGCAAATTCCGCTTTCCTGAGAAATTCTCAAGTAAGTCTTTGACATCAATGCCTGAAGATGCCTTTAATGATTCCTGCAATGTCGCCATTAAATTCGTTGCATACCCGGTCACTTTATTAGCCCCGCCATTCGCACCGCTTCCACCGGTATCCACTACAGTAATTTTGTCGATATTACTAAGCGGGCTTGCCACTTGTTTAGCATACTCCGGCAGCATTTTCAAAATCATGTCCATTACTGCCGCTTGCCCGAACTGTTCAAAAGCTTCAGCGATCTTCTGCTTCGCTTCTGCCTCTGCTACCCCTTTTAACCGGATGATTTCCGCTTCAGTGGTACCTTGTGCCCTTTGTGCGTCCGCTTTAGCAAGACCATCCATTCGAACACGTTCCGCCTCCGCTTTCGCCATGGCTTCAATTTTGTACTTATCGGCATCCGCTTCTGTAATCTGTTTCATCTTGTTAGCGGAGGCTGCCTGCTCTACCGCATAACGGTCGGCATCAGCCTTTTTCTTCACTTCTGAATCATATTGCTTTTCGCGACGAAGGATTTCTTTTTCCTCCAGCTCAATTTGCTTCTGACGTTCAATGATCCTGATTTGCATTTCCTGTTCTGTTACATCCTGTTTGGATCTGGCCGTTTCAAGATCGTAAGCTTGGTCAGCTCGTGCTTTGGCAATATCCTGCTCACGCCGGAATTCCGCAACCTTAAGCTTGTTGATTTTCTCGGCCTCGGCTATTTCAGTCGCCCTTTCTAGTTCGGCACGCTGGGCTTCCTTCGAAGCTTCGGCTCGCTTGATTCGCGTTTCTTTCTCTGCATCGGCGGTTGCTATATCGGCATCCCTTTTCACTTGCGCAATCCTTGGCTTACCAAGCGATTCAAGATATCCGTTCTTATCCCGGACATCTTTAATGGTGAATGATACGATTATGAGTCCCATCTTAGCTAAATCCTGTGAAGCTACCCTTTGTACTTCCTGGGAAAACTTTTCACGATTTTTATAAATTTCCTCGACTGTCATCGAACCAAGGATGGAACGAAGATGTCCCTCTAAGACTTCCCGTGCTTCCTGCTCACGGTCATCTTTTGATTTACCAAGGAATTGTTCTGCCGCTGTGGCGATATCGGTGATCGAACTGCCAATCTTGATTATCGACACACCATCGGCCATGACAGGAACACCCTGTTCTGTATATACTTCAGGAGTCGAGACCTCTAGTTTGCTTGACAGCAAGCTCAATGGTTCCGCTTGCTGGAACACCGGCAGTACGAAAGCACCTCCGCCGCGGACGATTTTAATTTTATTTCCTGATTCATCGATGTGAACATTTTTGCTGCCTAAGTAGCTTCCGGTCACAATCAATGCTTCATCAGGACCAGCCGTTCGGTATTTCGTAACAAAGACAGCGATAAGTGCGATAAGTAAAAATGCAACAATGGCGACAACAACCCAAATCAAATTAAACATAATTTTCCTCCTACCCTTTTTTAATCCTGATGGGGCAAAACATAGACAACCCCATTTTTAACTTCAATGATCAAGACCTTTGTATCAGAAACAATTCCTTCATTCTTATAACTCGCCGCAGTTTTCGCAATGCTGCCACTGATGCTTTCAATAAGGACTTCACCAAACCCGTCAACCGGGATTGATGTCAGAACCCTACCAACCCTCCCTCTCAGGTCATTCTCATGGAATGTTAAACTTTCTTCCGCTGATGAGATGGGAATCAAAACAAATACATTCAGTAAAGTGACGATGGTAAATGAAATGAGCAGGGAAATGCCTGCACTCAATCCAGCATTAAGTCCTGAAAGCGATTCAAGCAAAAACCCACTCGCAAAAAACACGGTCAAAAAGCTAAAAATGAGAGTTGGATTAAATATATCCGGTAATTCAAGGCCGGAAAAAATATCATTAAACAAGATAAATACGAATGTTAGCCCTCCGAATATAATTAATCCATATAAATAGACTGTTTCTAATGGAACCCCAAATAACTCCATCTCTTTCATCCTTTAAATTCGATTTTTCCTAGCCGCTTACTACTTTAAGGACCTAGGATAAGCGTTTTACCAACATTGATAATATATGGTTATAATCCCCTCCATTTACTCTACTTACCATTCATACGAATGACACATTCAAAAAGTTTCATCTTTTTACCAACTTTGAAACTGACATCCATTTTTCTTTCTTTTTTTACAAATCTGGTCATATTAAGACCAATATTAAAATAAAATTCATAATATTTATTGACAGTGTTTACTTAACATATTAGAATTCTTTATATGTTAACTCGTTTGATAACCAGGTTTACATTAGGAGGAAACACGATGAAGGAACGTCATGAGAAGTTAAGGATGATGATGGTTACAGCTTTATTTGCAGCACTTATAGGAATACTAGCCCAAATTACAATTCCACTGCCCTTGGTACCGATTACAGGACAGACTTTAGCTGTTGGATTGGCAGCTACGATACTGGGTTCACGTTATGGAACCTCTTCCGTTTTATTATACTTGTTCATAGGAGCTGCCGGAGTACCAGTATTCGCTGAAATGTCTGGAGGACTTGCTAAGATATTCGGTCCGACTGGCGGTTATTTATTATCCTATATCCCGACAGTATATATAACCGGTCTGATATTGGAAAAAACGCGGTTCTCAGTTGCAATGGCTTTCATTGCAAATATTATCGGGATGATACTTACTTTGATTATCGGTACAGTTTGGTTAAAATATATGAGCTCATTATCATGGACAGTGGCATTTGCCAGCGGTTTTGCTCCATTTATAATCGTAGGCGTTTTAAAGGCATTTCTTGCATCTTGGCTTGGCATTACTATCCGTTCAAGGTTAGCATCGGCTAATATGCTGCCAAAGAAAAGTGCAACACTTTCCCAATGATGGGTAAATGAAAGAGAGGGTACTGCTTGTGGTACCCTCTCTTTCGTCTATTCACTTTTTCCTCATAATTCAATTTCCCGAACACTTGCACACACAAAAAAAAGACTCTTAAAAAAGAATCTTTTTTGCAAGTATTTATTGCGGTCCTATCCCCATAAGTCCGAATATGAATAGCAAATGTATATTATCCCCTTTGCTAACCGTAATCATTTTACTATAGTAACAGTAATTTGACAACTATTGAGGACACACATGAATATGCCACCATTTAATTCCTTAATAAAGAATATAGTAACATGATTCAGTTACTTATTATTCACTTTATATTCTTTTTTCGTACCGTCATCGAAAACGACCTCTAAATCGAACTCTTGATAGTCATCCTTCAAATCAAAAGCTTTTGTCACTTCTTGAATGACTTCTTCCTCTGTTGAATCTTTGGTGAATGTCAACTTTTCTAAAATCGGTGTTAATTCTTTCATTGCTTCATCACCATAAACTTCATGTTTGTTTAGCTTGTCCTCGATCGAAGCTTCTGTTTGAGCTCCCATCGTATCATATTCGGCTTCGTATTCGTTATCATTGCCCTTATAATCCACTTCTAATTGAAAATCCTTATAAGTGAAAGGCAGTTTTTCATTATTTTCAGTTCCTGTTTCAGGATTTGTTTCCGCTTGATTTTCATTTTCCTGAACCGGCGGGTTTTTCACTTCATCGTTTTCTTCCCCGCAGCCAGCCAAAACAAGCATCGCGGCAAACGGTACTGATAATAATTTGATTGATTTTTTCATTGATCTTTCCTCCTTCGTAGTTTGTATACCCTATTTATTTCCTAAAAGGGGTCATTTAAAACTTCAAGAAACATTCAGATATCATAAGATCGACCAAATTAAAGAATCGTTAAATTTGATCATAGTGGAAGGATATAAAACAATACAGCAAAAAAGTGAGTGACAGAACCCCCAAGCACGAATACATGCCAAACGGCGTGATGAAACGGAAAAGCGCGCCAAACATAAAAGATAGCTCCAAACGTATAAAGCAAGCCCCCTGCAATCAGTAAATGGATACCAGCTGTGGGCATGGTTGCCGAGAGCGGGCCCCATACGATAACGATCATCCACCCCATCGCAATATAGAGGATCGTCGAAAGGAATAGGAACTTTTTCACATAGAAAGCTTTGAAGACGACGCCAATGATTGCAACTCCCCAAATAATTGCTAGGAGTGTCCAGCCTAGTGAACCTTGAATCACCAGGAGCATGATGGGCGTGTATGTTCCTGCAATGAATATATATATGGCTGAATGATCAAAGATTTCAAATATATCCTTCGTTTTTCCTTCTGGAAAACTATGCACTAAAGTGGATGAAACATATAAAAGAAGCATGGAAACGCCATAAATGACTGAAATGACTACATGCCAAGGCGAACCTTTTTGGACTGAGAAGATTATTAAAAACACAAGAGCGGCGATACTCAACAAAACACCGACACCGTGGGTTATCGCATTGACCACTTCTTCTTTTTTTGTATAAACATGTGTATTAGCCATGTTACAGCTCCTTAAGATAAAAAACTTTTAGAATTAACCTAAATTATACATCAAATCTTCAAAGCAATATAGAAAAGTGAATATAAACTTGATTATCATCCACCAATTAGATTATTATCTAATTAGATAGTGGTCTAACTAGGAGGGATAATAATGCAATTAGAAAAATTGGTCGCTTTCCACAAAACGATTGGTGATGTGACCAGGATCAGGATTATATCCATTCTGGCAAACGGTCCAAAACACGGACAGGCACTTGCAGGAATATTAAAATTGACAGCACCGACCATTTCACACCATTTAACGAAATTGAAGGACATTAATTTAGTGAAGGATCGAAGGGAGAAAAATACGGTATATTATTTTTTGAATGAAGATGTCCTGGATCATTATTCTTCAGCATTACCTAAAATGGTTTCAAATAAGGGGGAATCCATTAAAATGGAAAATCAAAAAATGATTATGGAGCACAAAAAGATCCTTGCAAACTTCTTGACACAAAATGGCCGATTGAAAACCATACCAGCACAGAGAAAAAAGAAACTGATCGTTCTTCATCATATTGCCGGACTTTTGGAAAAAGGGCGAAAATATCCAGAAAAAGAACTGAATGAATTCATCCAGTCATTCCATGATGATTATGCAACGATTAGACGTGAACTGATTATCGGAAGCATCATGTACCGAGAAAACAGTATTTATGAACTGAATCCCCGTGAGATGTGGGATGATATCGTTTAAGGGAAAGTTTATACATAAAAAACCGGCATCCCTTAGTTGGTGAGCCGGTTCTATTCATGTCGTTTATATGGCAAAATGGTGGCCGCCGATGATTTTGATTACGTCCAATTGTTTCATCCATTCGCTGTCCGAAATACTAGGATTCCAAAAATATAAGGCATCATTTGTGTAGCCATGAATCGCCAAAGCTTCATTGACAGCTTTTTTGGCATCTTTTCCGGCTGCTTTGTTTATACTGCCATCACCAACGGGCGAAAATTGATTTTTTTGATATATCACTTCCCGGACCGTATCAGGGAATTCATTGCTATCAAGGCGATTCAAAACGACTCCTGCCACCTCGACCTTCCCTCTGTAGGGCTCCCCTTTGGCTTCTGCATGCACAAGCCTTGCTAATAATTCTTTATCTTTTTCATTCATTACATGTGGAATAATCAATGTTTTACCAGGCTCGGCAACATTATTTACATTATTATTGACTTCTTTTAACTTTTTGATTGGGACACCATACTGCTTCGCAACATCCCATATCGATTCACCTTGTTTAATGACATGTTTGGTTGCTCCATCAGAAGCTAGACTGGTCGTTCCCTTAGGAAAAGCTATCCCAAGTACGATGACACTTAGAGTCATTATCACGGTTATTAATACTGATAATTTCATCCTGTAACCTCCTCGTTAAGCATCTTCCAAGGATAACAGACCATATAGGAGAAAACAGTGCTAAATTTTTTCCAAGGAAATAAAGGAAAAATTTTCACGGGTCAATTAACTTCGAAATTTTAAAGTTTCCCATTCTTCACGTAGTATTCCCATTCTGATTGAATCATAATAATGACCATCATAATAACGGCATTTTCTCATCCTGCCTTCAACTTGCATGCCTACCTTTTCTCCAACTGCCATCATACGTTCATTACCTGACCAAGTCGTCAGTCCGACCCGTTCAATCTCCAGATTTTCGAATAAATAGCCTATGAACATCATTATCGCTTCTGTTCCATAACCGCCATTCCAATACTTGGGATCAAAAATCGTAATCCCTATTTCCAGCCAACGTGATGGTTCATGTTCCCAGTAATATACAACAGAACCTATTATTTGATCGTTTTTTTCCATTAATAGTTCGGAATAAACCCCCATCTTTTCATCATAGGTTCGGTGCTTCGTTTCTTTATCGATATACGTATGGAAATCAATGAGTTCAAGGGGAAAATAGGGTGCATCCCACTTTTTCCATTCTGGATTGACTTCTCCATATTTCAGGCTCCATAAACGTTTTAAGTCTGCTTGTTTAATATTCCTCAATATTACTCTGCTTCCTTCAATCCAAACATCTTCCAATCCGCTTCCTCCCATTTTATCGTTGCTATACCTGCCATTTTTACCTATCGACACATAATTTAATAAAATATTGCCTTTCTCTAGGACCATCGAATTCACAAAAATACACTCCCTGCCAGGTACCAAGGATTAAGCTCCCTTTGTGGATGATCACCTGTTGTGAAGAACCAACCGTACTTGATTTTAAATGGGCAGCAGTATTTCCTTCCATATGTAAATCCAATGTATGATTCCATGGGTATTGCTCATCCAATCTTCTAAGCATATCTTTTTTTACATCGGGATCTGCATTTTCATTAATCGTTATCCCTGCAGTCGTGTGTGGACAATAAATAAGGGCTATGCCCTCTTGAATCCCATTCTCCATGATGAATGCCTGTACTTCAGTCGTAACATCAATCATATCATCCCTTTTTGTCGTTTTTAAGGTGTTTTTCTTCAGCATGCATATTCACTCCTTTTTTTAGTTTTTATATGCGTTTACCCATAAACATAAAAATTCATGCTTTAATAAACCAGTCAATATTAAGATTAGCAAAACTTATCGACCGTAAAAAAAAGATAAAGCCACCCTTATTAATTTTTTGTTTTAATATTGGATCTATAAGGAATGAGGGGGTATTTTAAATCACCATTTCCAATTAGCCTCTCCTAAAAATAACATGGACCCATTGAGGAAGTTTTTCACTAAGATTCTAATGTTAAAATAGAAACCTGCAGCCTTAAAATGTATGGGGAGTATGGTTTGAATCCGGATCGATCAATTGAGGTAACATTCATCCCTGCGCGAAAAAGCCCATCCAGTGCTTGAAGTTGAAAATCTTTTAGGCTTCAAACCACATTTAATAAATAATCATTTATCTTTTAGATAGACGCAAGGTTTCCTGAAGCGAACCGCTTTTATGTATCCACCCTTTCTGCAACTGGATTGAAGTTTTGGATTGGATATAAGATAAGCGGATCCGATGTAATTGGACGCGCTTTCAGACTGTAGACAAACTCGTTAATAATTGAGTTTGTCTACAGTTTTTTTGGTTCTTAAAATTTGACCGTTGATTCCCTCTTCAGGCACTCGCTTTCCGCAAGAGTCTCGTACCTTCCGTTCCAATCACCTTTGTTTTAACAGTTAGATAGAACTCTTTTGCCTACAGTCTTTTTTGTTTTAGGCTATGTTAATTTTTATTGTGATTGAAAAAACTATTTTTCATTGAACTAACATCTAATCAAATAAAATGAATTTTATCCTCTTGTGTACGCTGCCTATATTTCATTAGTTCTCACCCAATTCTAACTCCATTATGGTCGTGCCATCCGTGGTTAATCGAAACAGACCGAACATAACTGGATTAGCTTGCACCAATCCTTCACGCATTAAACCTTTAAGCGACTGATTTACACAGGATAGATTTCCCCATTCTTTCGGAAGACGACCAGCAATTTGAATCGGTGTCTGCCATTCAGTGGTTAATGATAGCAACAAGGTGCGTTGTTTTGGGGTCAAGTTCATACTTTCTTCCTCCCTGTTTTTTTAGCTCAACATTACTATATTGTACGTTCTTAATGACTGTAAGTTTCGTTAATTGGTAACAAACAGATATCTACAATCATTTTACTTATAGATACATTATCACTACGATGTTTCACTATATCTATAAATTGAAACCAACTCAAATAATTGTCGGGGTATTTTGTAGCGACACCATTGAATCGTTGCATCCAGCATTTTAAACGGCTGTAGTAGTTATTCACGTTCTGGATTTGGTACAGTCTTTTAACACGTTCTGTACCATCTGATATAAAGTGGTAATGTTCCAATCTTTCGCTTTTTGCATACGAAGAAAAAGCCCTTCAAGCATCTGTGCAGAGCCTATTGTCTGATATCATTTTAGAGTCGATAGCTTTGTCTAATTGGGTTTTCACAATATGCCCTCTACCAAGAACACGTGAATAAGTAGTTATTTGACGGTGTCTGGCAATTAAAACACAAACTTGTTCGTGACTAATACCACGAAATTTTGAAGAACCGCCACGTTTTTTCGGGAAAAATTATGAGCGATGCCTTAAAGATACTGACCTGTTTGAACAGATTTTCTATCGCGTCTGCATGTAATTGTTGATTCCACACATGTGAAAGCCAGTGCGAATAAGCGAAATTTGAAAAAAAAAGCGTTCGTAAAGTTAACACGGGCCTATCAAGGACGCCTTCAAGAAGAAATAAATCAAGATCGTGAAAATGTGGGAATAAGCCCTTTCCACCAGATAAGTATATCAAGGAAGAAAACAAGGAGATTAAAGAAAGTTCAACTGATCCTGAGAGTAGCTACTATGTGCAAGAGAACAAAAACAGTTTGCCTATTCGTTTCACGCGACAGCAGAAAATACGCATGATAGTCATCTTAGATCCTATATTTATAACTGCTTCCATCCAATAAAATTCAAAAAGGTTCCGGAAAATGCCATTCCGAAACCTTTTTGTCTACAAACAGAATGCGGATCCAATGTAATGGGAACCGCATTCTGTATTTTTTATATCCGTTTCTTTTTCCAGAACCCCAATATTAATGCGGTAATGAGCGACCCTATTAAAATGGCCAGTAAATAGCGAAAAGGATGGTTGACAAGGGGGATGACAAAAATCCCTCCATGCGGTGCTGGCAGAGTTACACTAAAAGCCATTGACAGGGCTCCTGCTGTCGCTGCCCCTACAACACTGCTGACGATAACGCGTAATGGATCCGCCGCCGCAAAAGGAATGGCTCCCTCTGTAATGAATGAAGCACCCATGAAGTAATTAGTGAACCCTGATTTTCTTTCCATTTCACTGAATTTACTTTTAAAGAATGTAGTTGCAAATGCGATTCCCAAAGGAGGAACCATTCCACCAGCCATTACTGCAGCATGCGGTCCGAAACTTGATGCCTCAATGGCTGCAATCCCGAAGGTGAATGCTGCCTTATTTAGAGGTCCGCCCATATCCACAGCCATCATACCACCAAGGATCAATCCAAGGAATATTGCGTTCGTGCCTGATAACCCCTGCAGCCAATTGGTCAGGCCCATGTTTATTGCGGTTACTGGTTCATTTACTAGAAATATCATGATCAATCCTGTAATTAACATACCGAATACAGGATATAGTAAAACTGGTTTAATGCCATCGAGTGTGTGCGGTAACTTGGAAAACAACTTTCTTAAAAGTAAGACGACATAACCTGCAAGGAAACCGGCGATTAGTCCGCCAAGAAAACCGGCATTGGCCTGTGCTGCCAATAATCCCCCTACCATACCAGGGGCAAAACCTGGACGGTCGGCTATACTTGAAGCAATGAATCCGGCAAGGACAGGGACAAGCAAGAAGAAGGCACCACTAGTTCCCCCGCCAATATCACTTAATGCTTTGGCAATGGGATTATAATCCGGATTTGCCGGATCGGCTGCCTCGATCCCAAAAAAGAACGAAAGCGCAATCAATATTCCGCCACCGACGACAAATGGAAGCATATTACTTACGCCATTCATCAAGTGCTTGTAAATCCCAAGTCCTCCTTTTGATGAATCACCTTCGTCACTTTTATCATTTCCTGTTGCTTTGTATACAGGTGCATCCTGACTCAAGGCTCTGTTTAACAGTTCCTCCGTCTTCCGGATGCCATGGGCAACTGGGACAATAATGACATGTTTTCCATTAAAACGATCCATCTCCACCTGTTTATCCGCAGCAACGATAATCGCATCCGCCTCATCAATTTCTGCCGCGGTTAAACCATTTTTTATTCCTGTTGAACCATTTGTTTCCACTTTGAAATCGATTCCCATTTCCTTTGCTTTAGCCTTTAACGCATCAGCCGCCATATAAGTATGGGCAATTCCTGTAGGACAAGCTGTAACGGCTAGGATTTTCCCTTTACTGTTACCAATGGAAGCATTATTTGATTGCTGCTCTTCTCTTTCTTCTTCATCGGCTTCCATTTCTTTTTGATTGATTATATCTAAAACTTCTTCACCAGATGAAGCTGAAATCAGTCGGGCTCTGAATTTATCATCCATCAGTAATGAAGAAAGCCGGGAAAGGGTTTCCAAGTGATCCGCATTCGCTCCTTCACTTGCTGCAATCATAAAGAACAGATGAGCTGGCTGCCCATCCAGCGATTCATAATCCACACCATTAACCGATTTGCCGAAACAGATGGCTGGTATCTTCACAGCATTTGTTTTAGCGTGTGGGATGGCTATCCCTTCACCAATCCCTGTTGTGCTTTGTTCTTCACGTTTTAAGATGGCAGCTTTGAAACCCTCCACATCGTTTAACCTGTCAGCCTCGGCTAACTTCCCTGACAGTTCATCAATGACTGCTTGCTTTGTAACACTTTCTAGATTAATTATGATTGTATCCAATTTTAATAAATCTGTAATTTTCATAGAGTCAGCCTCCTGTTAGATGATTGATATCAATTTGCGGTAATAACTCTTCAATTTTATCCAATGTACCGAGATCGGATGAAAAGGCTGTAGCACTTCCTGCTGCAAGACTGAAACGGAAGGCAGATAGAATATCCGCTGTCTTTTCATATGTACCGATGAAACCTGCGACCATGGAATCACCGGCACCAACTGAGTTGATGACAGTTCCTTTTGGTACATTTGCGGAATATGACTCTCTGCCGGAGCAAAGCACGGCACCTTGTCCTGCCATTGAAACAATAACGTTTTGTGCTCCTGCTTCAACCAATTTAGCGCCATATTCGATAGCATCATCAACCGTTCTAATTTCGGTAGAAAAAAGCGCACCCAGTTCATGGTGATTAGGCTTTATTAAAAATGGCCGATGTGGAAGGACATTCAGTAATTCCTTCCCACTGGTATCCACTACCACTTTAATGCCGTTATCAGAACAAGACTTTGCCATTGCCTCGTATACATCCGAAGGGACACTTGGAGGGATGCTTCCTGACAAAATGAGAATATCATCATTTTTCAACTGCTCTATCTGACTAAATAATTGTTGATAATTCCCTTTCGAAATGACTGGCCCCTGGGTATTTATTTCGGTCTCAAGCCCTGTTTTCAATTTAATGTTAATTCTTGTATCTCCAGCTATCTCTGTAAAGTCCGTGAAAATCTCTTCCTGCCTTAAAAACCTTTTTACGAATTCACCTGTTTGTCCCCCGATGAACCCTAAAGCTGTCGTACTATTTCCTAGCCTTTTAAGTACTCGGGAAACATTGATCCCTTTCCCACCAGGGAATTTTGCATCATAACTAGTTCGATTCACTTTGCCCATTTGAAAACTCTCCACCTCGACCAGATAATCGATGGATGGGTTGAGTGTCACTGTATAAATCATTATATGGTCACGACCTTTACCTTTGGATTTTTATGGAGTTGAGCAACAGCCTCTTCATCATTGCTGTCAGTCAGGATTATGGCATCGCTTACATCCGCAACCTTTGCGAAAGTGGCTTCATTCAATTTTGAACTATCAGCAAGCACGTAGGTTTCGTTGGACAGGCGTAATGCCATCTTTTTCAGTAGTGCTTCTTCCGGATCGGGTGTTGTGAAACCCAGTTCTTGGTGGATGCCGTTCATTCCCAAGAAACATTTATCAAAACGGTATTCATTCAAAAATTGCACAGCATTGCTTCCTATAACAGCATTTGTCGAGAATTTTATCGTTCCGCCCACTAACACTGTTTTGATTTCCAATTCGATAAGTTTTGGAATATGCATTAGACCATTTGTCAGGACCGTTATATTTTTATCCTTTAAAAAAGGAATCATTTCTGCAGTAGTCGTGCCTGCATCAAGATATATACAATCATTTTTCTCTATGAATGAGGACGCCAGCTTTGCTATAAGTTGTTTTTCGGCTTTCGCTTTGTTTTGCTTTTCCATAGTTGTTGGTTCAAGGCCTTTTCTTTGAAGTAAAGAGGCCCCGCCATGCACGCGTTTCAAGAGCTTCATTTCTTCGAGTTGCACTAAATCTCTCCGAATGGTCGACTCCGAGGCTTGTAACTGATCTACAAGCTCCTGCAGCTTTATCGTTCCTTGTTCTTTTAGAATCGATAAGATGATTTGATGTCTTTCAGTTGTCAACAAACCGCCCACCTCACTTTAATATCATCATCATATATGAAAATGAAGGAATAATCAATCACAAACGTTTAAAAATATTCAAATTCATTCAAAAATACCTTCAAAAACATTCATAAATGAATTAAAAACTTTTCATTTCTCCCAATCTTTTGTTCTATGAAAATATGCCTTTCAGTTTAACCTCTTCATACAAAAAAACCCCATGTCATTTGACATGGGGTTTTTCTTATCATTATTATCCTTGAAGTAAAAGTTGTTCTGGATCTTCCAGCATATCTTTGATAGCTACTAAGAAACCAACCGCTTCTTTTCCGTCAACGATACGGTGATCATAAGATAATGCAAGGTACATCATTGGTCTGTTTTCGATTTGATCTCCAACAGCGATTGGGCGTGTCTTAATTGTATGCATGCCCAAGATACCAACTTGAGGGGCATTCAAGATTGGTGTAGATAATAGGGAACCGAAAGTCCCTCCGTTTGTGATGGTGAAAGTACCACCTGATAAATCCGAAAGTCCTAGTTTGTTGTTCCGCGCTTTAACAGCTAAATCCGAAATGTTCTTTTCGATTTCAGCAAAGCTTTTGCGGTCAGCATCCCTTACCACCGGAACGACTAGACCTTCATCAGTGGATACGGCAACACCGATATCATAAAAGTTCTTTTTCAGGATATGGTCGCCTTTTATTTCTGCATTCAGTAACGGATATTTTTTCAATGCGCCAATGACCGCTTTAGTGAAGAATGACATGAAACCAAGTTTGACATCATTTGTTTTCACGAAAGAATCTTTATGGCGGCTACGCAATTCCATGACTGCTGAAAGATCGACTTCGTTAAAAGTAGTAAGCATGGCTGCTTCGGATTGTACTTGAACTAGACGTTTGGCAATGGTTTGACGACGGCGCGTCATCTTAACCACTTCAATGCGATCATCGTTCACTTCAACAGGAACTGCTGCTTGTTTAGCTGCAGGAGCTTGTTTTGGAGCTGCCGCAGGTACCACAGGTGCATTGCTTGCCGCTTCTACGTCTTGTACACGTACACGACCTAGTGGATCGGCTACAGGCACTTGAGTCAAGTCAATTCCTTTTTCACGAGCCAATTTTCTTGCAGCTGGTGAAGCAATAACTTGTTGAGTGGATGATGCTTCTTTCGTTTCAGCTTTAGGAGCCTCTTTAGAAGGAGATGCTGGTTCTGCTTTAGCTGGTTCTGCTTTAGCTGGTTCTGCTTTAGCTTCTTCAGCCTTAGGAGCTTCCGCTTTTGGAGCTGCTGCAGCTGATCCATTTTCATCAACGATAGCGATAGCCTGTCCAACTTGGACAGTATCGCCTTCTTCTGCTAAATGTTCCGAAAGTGTACCCGTATAATCTGAAATGATTTCCACGTTTACTTTATCCGTTTCAAGTTCAAGGACATATTCTCCTTTTTCAACGTGATCACCGGGTTGTTTTAACCATTGCGCAATAGATCCTTCAGAAATTGATTCTGCTAATTCAGGTACTTTTACTTCAGCCATTTTATTTCTCCCCCTCATTATTGCGTGTAATTGCTTGAGTCATAATCCGTTGTTGTTCATTTTTATGGACAAGTGGATCTCCCTCAGCCGGGCTTGATCTGCGTTTCCTTCCTATATATGTTACTGAAAGATTACCAGGAGCCGCTGCATTAAGGCGAGGTTCAACGAATGTCCAAGCCCCCATGTTCTTAGGTTCTTCTTGAGCCCAGAAGATTTCTTTTAGATTTGTATATTTTTTCAAAGCTTCTTGAACACCAGTGAACGGGAATGGATAAATTTCTTCGACACTGATGATTTGCAACCAATCCGTATTTTTTTCAGTTGCCGCTTTTTCACGAAGTTCAACCGCCAATTTACCTGAAGCAAAAACAATGCGTTCAACCGATTTAGGTTTTTTGCCCAAAGCTTTGGTTTCTACAAATGGTTCAAAAGTGCCTTCACTGAATTCTTCAGCTGTTGAAGCCATCACTTGATTTCGAAGCATACTCTTCGGTGTCATGATGACAAGCGGACGTACTTGCTCTTGATCCAAAATCTTAGCTTGTCTTCTAAGGATATGGAAGTATTGAGCCGCCGAACTTAAGTTAGCAACTGTCCAGTTGTTTTCAGCCGCCAGTTGAAGGAAACGTTCCAGACGTGCACTTGAGTGCTCTGGTCCTTGTCCTTCATAACCGTGTGGAAGCAGCATGACAAGACCTGATTTTTGACCCCACTTCGCACGGCCAGCAGCGATGAATTGGTCAAAGATAACTTGTGCTGTATTAGCGAAGTCACCGAATTGTCCTTCCCATAATACAAGTGTCTCAGGTGCAAATACATTATAACCATATTCATAAGCAAGAACTGCCGTTTCAGTAAGCGGGCTGTTATGAACAGCGAATGAAGCTTTAGCAGTATCAAGTGTGTGAAGTGGTGAATATGTTTTTCCGTTAACACTGTCATGTAACATGATATTACGTTGTGCGAATGTTCCACGCTCTGAATCTTGTCCTGTCAAACGGATTGGAGTACCGTCACTCAATATGGATGCAAATGCAAGTGTCTCAGCATGAGCCCAATCAACTTTTCCGTCTGCACCAAAGGAATCCAAGCGACGTGATAAAATCTTTCCTAATTTTTTATTAGGAGTGAATCCTTCCGGCCACTTAACAAGTTCTTCGTTAATTGAAACCAGTTCTTGTTTCGGAACTGCCGTTTCAATGGCTGGAAGTCCTTTTTCAATAATCCCAGGGGGATTACATTCTTTAGAAGCTTCCGGTTTATTTCCGGAAATTTTCGCATATGCATCTGCAAGCCTTGTATCCACTTGTTCAGCAATTGCTTTAACTTCAGCTTCAGTGAACTCGCCAGATTGAATCAATTTTTTTCCATAAAGCTCTTTAACGGTTGGGTGCTTATGGATTAATGCATACATTTCAGGTTGAGTCACCAATGGCTCATCCATTTCGTTATGGCCGAAACGTCTGTAACCGATCAGGTCGATCAAGAAATCCTTGTTGTATTTTTCACGATATAGGTTAGCAAGGTTAACAGCAGCCATACATGCCTCTGGATCATCTGCATTCACATGCACGATCGGCACTTCAAAGCCTTTTGCTAAATCACTAGCATATAAGGTTGAACGTGAATCTTCACTTTCCGTTGTAAAACCGATCATGTTATTGGCGATGATATGGATAGCGCCGCCAACTTGATAACCGCGTAAACGGCTTAAGTTAAACGTTTCCGGTACAATGCCTTCACCTGGGAATGCTGCATCACCATGAATCAAGATTGCAAGAGATTTGGAAATGTCTTGAACCGGGAATCCTTTTTCTGAACGGTCTTCTTGCGCCGCACGAGAATACCCTTCCACGATTGGACCGACTACTTCCAAGTGACTTGGGTTATTGGCAAGTGTAATCCTTGCTTTTTGTATGTTAGCTTTAGTAATCTGTTTATCCAGACCTAAATGGTATTTAACATCGCCAGTCCATCCATTGTTAATGCCTGTTGAACCTTCGGAAGGAACCAAATCTTTATTTGGTGAATGTTGGAATTCAGAGAAAATTACCTCATAAGGCTTTCCTAATACATGTGCAAGCACATTCAAACGTCCTCGGTGAGCCATTGCAATATTCACATTCCCCGTTCCATTTTGAACAGTTTGTGAAATCATTTCATCTAATATCGGAACCAAAGCATCCAGTCCTTCAATAGAGAAACGCTTTTGACCTACATATGTGCGGTGAAGGAATTTCTCGAAACCTTCAACTTCATTCAATCGTTTAAGTAATAGTTCTTTTTTCTCTTTAGCCACTTCCGGGAACATGTTTCCGGATTCGACCATATCAGTAAGCCATTGCTTTTCTTCCAAGTCATTAACATGGTGAAATTCAAAGGCTATCGTTTTTGTATAGAGTTGTTTTAGGTATTGAACGGCTTCGTATCCGTCTTTCACGTCTTCAGGTGATTCTGGACAAATAAAGTCAGCCGGTATTTTCCTTAAATCATCTGCAGTCAATCCATATTTTTCAAAGTGAATTTGTTCCGTGTCTAGAGCTTCTTCTTTTAAAGGATAAATATTTGAAGCAAGATGTCCGTATGCACGGATGTTTTCAGATAACTTTACTGCAGACATAATTTTCTTCATTGGAAGAACTTCTCCAGTTTGTACAGTTGGTGCACTTTCAGTTGTTTCTGCCGATACATCGAATGAAGGAGGACCTGCTACTTCAAAAAAGTTTTTCAGTTCCGGATCCACTTCTTCCGGGTTGGCTAGAAATAAATCGTATTGCTCCATGACATACCCAAGGTTTGGACCTGAAAAAGCTTTCCATTGGTCGTATACCTTAGAATCATTGATGGTCATTTTGTAAACCCCCAAATTTTTCTCATAATTTTTTTCATTTCGTTTTATCCATCCCCAAATTTCTTTCTTCTAAATTTTCCCCAAATATATGATATATATAAGATATATAATAAATAACTTTGGTTATCGAATAATAAAATTTTAAAGGATAAAACGTTTTCAGATGTTATATTAACATGTTTTTGTCGAAATATCCAAAGGTTAAACCACTTTATGCAACCTTTTTTAAACTATATTTCTGTTTAATTCGTCAAAATACGCTTTTAATTGACTTTTTTGCTCATTTAAGTCCTTTTTTTGCTAAAAAAAGATTTTTGTATTTTTGTATAATGATTATTTTTCAGGTAAATTTAACTAGTTTGAAAACCCTTTCAGCTCAATCAAACTTCCAAGCTGTTAAACTCAGATTGCCATATTGAAAGCTCCTGTGCAGGAGAGCTGCTTTTTTTTTGTCATCTCCTGACCCCATTGCGATGACTAATGGAATGAAATGCTCTTTGGAGGGCACAGCATCTCTGCTATAGGGAGCGATTTTTTCATAATTAAACAAAGATTCCAAATCCCATTTGATGATTTTCTCTTCCACCCAGTTCTCAAAGTTGATTGCCCATCCTTCTGCAACATGCATATCCTTCTGAATATAGGTGAAATTATGTACAATTCCACCGCTCCCGATTATCAGTACATTACTTTCCTTTAATTCCCTCAATGTTCTCCCGATTTCATACTGCTTGTCCAATGGCAGGGCAGGACTAATGGACATGGATACGATCGGGATGTCAGCTTCGGGATACATGATGTGCAAAAGCCCCCATGCCCCATGGTCTAGGGGGCGCCTTTCATCTAGTTCCCCCAATACACCTATCTTGGACAATAGGGTTAAAATTCGATCGGACAGCTCAAGGCATCCGGGAGCAGGATATGTTATCTGAAATATATCTTCAGGATATCCTGCAAAATCATAAATGACTTCATGCTTACCTACTGCAGAAATCATCTGATCTTCACTTTCCCAATGTGCTGACAAAATAACGATGGCAGCAGGTTTTTCCATAGCTTTAATATAATCCTTCAAAAAAGAAGTGTAACTATTCTTTTCCAAAGCTAATAGTGGCGTTCCATGTGATAAAAACAATGATGGCATCATAGAAACGATAAATCCTTTCGCAATGTAATATCTTATCCCTATACCTTAATTTACTATACATAAACAATGTGTTCATCAATTAAATTGTATTTTGGGGGTTGTCTCATCAATAGTTTCAAAGGTATACCCTTCTTTTTTAAGGAATTCAATTATATCAGGCAATGCTTTCACTGTATTTTTCATACTATTGATATCATGCAATAAGATATTAACATGCTTTTGATCTTTCGTCCCTTTTTGTACGGAAGAAATGATTTGTTGTTCACTTATTGATGGACTGATGCCATCTTTAGAATCAATGGTCCAATCAAAGTATATATACCCTTTTTCCATTAGTTGTTGAAGGATTCCATTGATGATTGGTTTAGTTGCAGCCTGATGCCGAAGTCGATTATTGGAGCCGCCAGGAAGGCGTACAATTCGGCTTTTTATCCCAAACTCCTTTTGCAGCATGTTTTCAAGCCTATTCAGATCTTGAAAGAAACTCTCTGTCGATCGATAAACGATGGAATAATCATGTGTATAGGAATGAAGGCCAATCGCATGACCGCGGGAAACCATTTCCTGATAACATTCCTTTGCGTATGGTTCTTCGTTACCTTTAACGAAAAATGTGGCCTTAACATGGTAGCGGTCCAAAATATCCAATATCTCCATGGTATTCAAAGATGGTCCATCATCGAAAGTCAAATAAGCGATTTTCTGATTTTCCTTACTTTTTAGGAGCGGTGTCATCTCTTCGGGAACCATTGCATGTACTTGAATGGACTGTACATCCATCACGAACAAAATAATAATGAGAGAAATCGTCATGGAAAGAAATAATTTAAGCAGATTCTTCATAGGTGTTTCATCCCCTTCCTTTTGACCATTAAGATATACCAATTAAGGGGTTTCATGCGCAAAAAGGCAGCGGTAAAAAATACCGCTGCCTTATCCATATGCTTATCGATCTACATTAAAGTAACGAGCTTCAGGATGTGCAAAAACGATCGCTGATACGGAAGCCTCAGGTTCCATCATGCATCCTTCAGTCAATTCAACGCCAATATCTTGAGGTTGTAACAAGCGGAATAGTTTCTCCTGATCTTCCAGATTTGGACAAGCTGGATAACCAAATGAAAATCTTTGCCCGGTGTACTTAGCGGCAAACCGCTCTTTCATAGACATTTCAATCGGATCGCTTATTCCTAAATCATCACGCATTAATTGATGAATTCTTTCCGCAAACCCTTCAGCTGTTTCTAGAGCAAGCGATTGAAGGGCGTGGTTTTTCAAGAAATCACCTTCAAGCTTTAGTTTTTCTGCCCATTTCCTGATCCCTTTTCCGGCTGTAACAAGGAAGAAACCAACATAATCCATTTTCCCAGAGGAGACCGGTTTCGCGAAGTCCGCTAAACAAAGATGCGGATTCGTATCTTGCCGAGGAAATTCAAAAGTTTCCAAAACCTCGTTATGATTATCCGGGTTGTAAACCAATAGCTTGTCCCCTTCACTTTGAGCAGGGAAAAATTGATAAATCGCATTCAAGCCGTAGCCCGGTTCCGTTTTTAAGAATTCGATCAATTCATCAACGAGGGCATTCAGCTGCACCGCTTTTTCATTGCCTTCCTTAAGCAATTCGGCAACTTTACCTTTTAGCCCCAAATGATGTCCAATCAGCATTTGTCTATTAATGTACGGCTGGATGACATCCAATGGATAGTTTTTCAGAACGTGACGCATGATATCACGCGGTTCTTTAACAGGTACATCACTCAATGGAGCAGCTGTGGACTGCTTCCGAACAGGTTTTTCCATCGTGGCAGCAATGGCGGCATTGGCTTTCGATTTTTCCCGTTTCTGGACTAACTCTTCTAAGTAGACCACTTTTTTGTCAGTGTCATGTAAAATATTCGTAACAGCCAACCCATCCATCGCGTCTTTGGAATATAAAACCGGACCTCCATATTCAGGTGATATTTTAAAATCGGTGAATTTACGGGATAGAGCAGCCCCTCCCACTAAAATAGGGGTATCTATTCCCGCTTGTCTTAAATCCTGTGCAGTTAAGACCATTTGCTGTGCTGATTTAACAAGTAATCCAGATAGTCCAATTATGGTTGGCTCATGTTTTCGAACCTCTTCAATGATTTGTTGCGGTGCGACCTTGATACCCAAATCAATGACTTCATAGCCATTATTAGACAGTATGATATCCACTAGGTTTTTCCCGATATCATGTACATCTCCCTTGACAGTCGCTAAAAGGATCTTTCCTTTCTTGGCGCTATCTTCAGAGTTTTCCATTAGTGGTTCAAGGTGAGATACAGCCGCCTTCATTGCTTCAGCACTCTGAAGCACTTCTGCGACAATAAGTTGGTTGTCATTAAATAACCGACCCACTTCACTCATTCCATCCATCAATGGTCCATTGATGATTTCCAATGGGCGGTCACCGCGTTCAATTGCTTTATTTAAATCATCAATCAATCCTTCTTTCGTACCTTCGATAATATAGTTACCTAATCGTTCGTCCAATGGCAGGATCACACCATTATCCTTCTTCTCCGCTTTTTTTCCACGATAAAACTCGGTAAAGATCGCTAAAGTTTCTGTAGATGTTTCAAACAGGAGTGCCTCAGCCAATTTCACTTCGTCTTCCGGTATCAGAGCGAAACGTTCAAGCTTTTCCGTATTCACGATAGCATAATCGAGACCGGCTTTTGTACAATGGTAGAGGAAAACGGCATTTAGAATTTCCCTTCCACGTGCTGGCAGACCGAATGAAACATTCGATATGCCAAGTATCGTTAAGCATTCCGGAAACTTTTCTTTGATTGCCTTAATTCCCTTCACCGTTTCTAAAGCAGAACCGATATATTGTTCATCACCCGTACCTACAGGAAATACCAGCGGATCAAAAATGATGTCACTTTTGTTTAGTCCATACTTATTTACGAGCAAATCAACAGAACGTGTAGCCACTTCCAATTTGCGCTCAGCATCGACGGCCATCCCAATTTCATCAATGGTTCCTACGACAACGGCAGCACCATATTGATGGACGAATGGCACTATTTTTTCAAAGCGCTCTTCACCATCTTCAAGGTTAATGGAATTAATGATGGATTTTCCTTGTGAATGTTTTAATGCTTGTTCAAGTACGGCTTCATCTGTAGTATCGATGACCAATGGGACTTTCACTTTTTTGACGACCTCTTCTACGAACTCCTTCATATCACCAAGCTCATCCCCATCAGGGTCAGCAAGACAGATATCAATGACATGGGCGCCTTTTTTTACCTGGGCACGTGCAATTTCGGCAGCTGGCTCGTAATGTTTTCCACGAATCAGCTCCTTGAATTTTCGAGATCCGATAACATTCGTTCTCTCACCTACAAATAAAGGACGCATTGAATCATCATAAATGAGTGGCTCTATGCCTGATACGGCATGCCCATGGGCTGATTCGGATATTGTACGGGGCTGAATGCCTTCAAGGACCCTGACAAGTTCTTTAATATGTTCTGGCGTAGTACCACAACAACCCCCAATGATATTGACCCATCCCTTTTCGGCAAATTGCTTCATTTTCTCTGCAAGTGAAGTCGGTGACTCATGATAGTGACCCTCTTCATCCGGGAGCCCGGCATTCGGGTAACAACTGATTGCGCTATTGGCTATATCTGCAAGTGTCCTGATATGGTCTATCATGAATTCCGGCCCTGTTGCACAATTCAGGCCGACAGCCATGGGCTTCATATGTTCAACCGATAAATAGAAAGCTTCTATCGACTGGCCAGCAAGTGTCGTCCCCATCGGTTCGATCGTACCTGATATGATGACAGGTACATCTTTTCCTGATTTAGCGAAGGCTGCTTTTATTCCAGAAAAGGCTGCCTTGACATTTAGCATATCCTGACAGGTTTCAACCAATAACAAGTCTACCCCGCCATCCAAAAGACCGAGTGCCTGTTCTTCATAAGAATCGGTTAAAATATCAAAAGTCGTTCCACCTGTTACGGATAGCGTTTTTGTGGTAGGCCCCATCGAGCCAGCTACATATCTTGGCCAATTATCATTTGAATATTTTTCACATGCTTTAACGGCAAGCTCAGCTGAAATTTTATTAAGCTTGTAGGCAATCGTGCTTATTTGGTATTCCTCAAGAACGATGCTAGTCGCTCCGAAGGTATTTGTTTCAATGATATCAGCACCTGCTGCTAAATATTTTTCATGGATGGATTGGATGATTTCCGGTTGTGTCAGTGATAAATACTCGTTGCAACCCTCGAATTGTTCCCCGCCAAAGTCCTCTGCTGTTAAATTCTCCGCTTGAAGCATGGTTCCCATCGCTCCATCGAGCAGGAGAATCTTAGTATCCAACTGATCTTGAATCGCTTTTTTATTCATGTGCTGCCACCTCTGATGTATGTTTACTATCGACTTTTCTAATATATTTCGTAAGTTCCGCCGTCATTTCATAGCGAAGGAACGGAGTGATTAAATATATGCCCTTGAATTTTTCCCGTGCCGCGTCGACTAGCTCGCGCGCGATATTCACCCCTTCAATTCTTGACTTTACAGGGTCATCCCCCGCTAAAGCCATGGCCCTCCTGACATTATCCGGCAATTTGATGCCCGGGATCTCATTATGGATGAATTCGGCATTCCGTGTGCTTGTCAATGGCATGATACCGACGAAAACCGGGGTTTCTAGATGTTTTGTAGCTTCATGAACTTCTTCAATCTGCTCAACTGAATAAATTGGCTGTGTCAAAAAGGATTGGGCACCGCAGGCAATCTTCTTTTCCATTCTCTGTACGGCTTTATCCAAATATTTTACATTGGGATTAAAAGCGGCGGCAATTTTAAAATTAGCCCGCTGGCCCAAACTCTGACCGGAATAGGATAGACCTTCATTAAATTGTTTGACCATGCTTATTAGGTCAAACGACGATAAATCATAAACCGAAGTGGCTCCCGGGAAGTCCCCAATTTTAGAGGGATCTCCGGTGATGATCAATAATTCGTCCAGCCCAACCGTCTGCAGGCCCATTAAATGTGACTGCAGGCCAATTAAATTTCGATCCCGGCATGTTATATGCACCATCGGCTTTACATTCAATTGGTTCTTCAGCAAGTTAGCCAGTGCATCATTCGATATCCTTGGTGAAGCAAGTGAATTATCCGCCAAGGTAATGGAATCGACCCCTGCTTTTTTCAAAACCTCGGCACCAGTCATGAAACTCTCTATTCCCAACTTTTTCGGAGGATCAAGTTCAACAAGAATCGTCCTTTCTGTTTTGGCCTTTTCGTACAGAGGGAGTTCCAATTCTCTATCGTTCACTTCAATTATTTCTATTTCACGGGCTTTCGTATATTTCTCTTTTACTGGAGCCAAACTTCCAATCGCATTCTTTACAGCTTGAATATGCAGGGGAGTCGTTCCACAGCACCCTCCTATGATCCCGGCACCTTGCTCACGAAGGTCTAGGGCACTTGAGCCGAAATATTCCGGCACAGCTTTATAGACAAGCCTTCCATCCACATAATCGGGAAGGCTGGCATTTGGGTAAATGGCAATCGACGCTTGCTTTGGCAAACTCACCTCTTCCAAGGCCCGAATCATATGATGTGGACCGAGTCGGCAATTCACCCCAACAACATCGGCACCCAATTGCTCGAGTTTTTGAAAGGCTTCATTTAAATGGATTCCATTTTGAAGATTTCCCAGTTCATGCATCGAAACATTTGCGATGATCGGCAGTCCAGTTTCATTTTTAACGATTTGCAAAACGGTTTCCAGCTCTTCCAGGTCATAAAATGTTTCCAAGAGAATCCCATCCGGGTTTTCCATCAACAGACTGTATAGCTGTTCACGAAAACCTCGCTTTATCTCTTCCATACTTAAATCCGATTTCCTGATACTCCGCTGTGCCCCTATGGTACCGAAGACATATGCCTTTCCTTTTGCCGCTTTTTTAGCAAGGATGACTCCCTGGCGATTGATTCTGCTTACTTCATCTTCAAGTCCATGCCGTTTCAATTTATTGAAATTGGCCCCATATGTATTAGATTGAAGGATATCTGCACCAGCTTGCAAATAGGCACGGTGAATGGACTCTATTTGATCTGGGTTCGTGCAGTTTAATTCCTCATAACATTGATCGATGCCATAAGAGTACAGTAAGGTCCCCATTGCCCCTTCTCCAACCAGCATTCTTTCTTTCAATTCTTTACGAAAATTCATAATTACACCCTCTCTCAAAAACAATCCTGTTTTTGTCGTTTTATATGAGTATGAGAGAAAAGAAAAAAAAACCTTCTCAAAGAAGAAGGTCTTTTGAAACATTCTCCTCATCTATCAAGCTCTGCTTGCTGGATTTAGCACCTTTGCCTAAGCTGGTTGCTGAGGTTTCTTCGGGCCAGTCCCTCCACCTCTCTCGATAAGATCCAATTATATAATTTTCACAAGATTTCAAAATTTGATTATATTTAATTTACATTAATAATCTGTCAATTTCAATACCTGATCGTCATTTTTTTCACTTTTGCAAAATTCAATCACTCTTTTGCAGCTTGAACTCTCTTCACTATCCTTTGTTTCCAGTCTTCCGCTAACGAGTCTAGTGTAAGTAACGCGTTTGAGCCTTCCAGCCCATCTCGGTTATGTAGGATCACCTCTGTTGCATAATGAACCGAAATTTTTTCTTGCAAACGATCTATTAGCACGATTTCGTTTTGTTTCTTTATCGTTCCTTCCTGAATGACTTTTGCAAAATAACCAGTGTAACTCGTTTTCAGCACGAATTCCAAAAACTTAGGTTCTTGATTGAAGTGGGAAATGGTCGAGCAAGGGATCCTCCCCTGATTAATTTGAACAATCACTTCGCCTATTTGATAAATATCACCGATATACGTTGTTTCTTCCCTCATCCCCGCTACAGTTAAATTTTCACCGAATGCAGGGATATCTAGCTTTTTAGCGAATCTTTCATTCCATAATGAGTAATGCTCAAAGGGGTAAAAACACAAAGCCCTATCAGGACCTCCATGGAACTTTACATTACCTACCCCATCACCCATTATGCCTGATTTAGTTACTATCACGTCATCCACTGCTTGTTTATCCATCGCTGAAAAGATATCGATATTTGAAAAATTTTCCTGTTTGGGCTTTCCGGCATGAAGCGATTCGATTTTTCCATTTTCCATTTTACATCTTCCATTCTTATTTAATTTATATCATCATATATGTATAAATTATACTAAAAATCCATTTTGTTCTGTAGTTTTTTATGGGAATATAGCAGATTAGAAGGGCAAAAGCACCAAGTTGGCGAAATATCATTGATTTCCAGAAAAATTCATAGGTTAGTTTCAGTAATTTTGTTGCTATTTCAGAATTAAATATGGTAGAATATGAACACAATATATAGTCGAAAACTACAACCGTTCGCCTATATGTTGATTTTCACGATTGAATTCCTCATTGTCGCTCTTTAGGGAGCGAATTTTTTTGCCTTCATTTCCATCCATCATTTTCTTTTAATTCCATTCAGTTCCTTACATCGTGATCCACTTACCTATTTGTACTTCCTTCCATATGTAATCCTCTCCCTGTTAAGTCACTTTCATTACCTTATTAGAAGGCAAACCCCCTTGCTAAAACAAGCAGAAAGCCGAGCGACATCATACGTCTTCCGCTCAGCTTCCTGTTTATGCTTGTTTCTTTTTTTTCGGTGCCGCTTTCTTTCGGGTAGTCTTTTTCTTTTCCGGTTCATCATGTTTCGTTCGGTCAATGGATGCCTGTAAAGCCTCCATTAAATCGGTTACATTGTTGGAAACTGGCTCTTTTGTTTTGGCTGTAATCGTCGTTTGTCCCGTTTTCTTCGATTCAATCAAATCAAGTAAAGCGGTTCGATAGTCATCGTTATATTTTGTCGGATCGAAAGTAGTCGTTAATTGATCTATCAATAACACAGCCGTATCGATTTCTTTTTTTACAATGGTATCGTTGGCAGGGATATTCGGCACATCCGCTGTGGAGCGAACTTCATCCGGATAATGAATCGTTTCCATCACCAAGGTATTATCAACAACTCGGATTACCGCCATTTGTTCTTTTGAGCGAATGATGATTTTCGCTAACCCAACCTTATTCGATTCTTTTAGGGCCTGCCTCAAAAGGGAATAAGCTTTTATCCCACCGTCATTAGGAGACATGTAATAACTCCGGTTGAAATAAATGGGATCTATTTCTTCAATTTTAACGAAATCCACGATTTCCACTGCTTTTTCTTCATTTTGTTTTTTTAGCTGTTCTAGTTCACTGTCTTCCAATACAACAAACTTTCCCTTTGTATATTCAAAAGCGCGGACTATATCGTCCTTTCCCACTTCTTTTTGGCAAACCGGACACATCTTTTCGTATTTAATCGGTGAATGACACTCCTTATGCAACGTCTTTAAAGATATATCCTTATCTTCCGTTGCAGCATGAAGTTTGATCGGAATGTTCACCAAACCGAATGATATGCTCCCCTTCCACATCGTATGCATATTCGTCACCTCATAACTTATTTTTAAAGAGAAGATCAATTTTATTATTCCCCTTTGTTAAAAAAAAACCGAAAAAACAATTGCCAACTCTAACACTTCGTTTTTTTGGCAAAATAATGTTATCAATTATTTGCGGAGGTAATTACAAGATGAAACCGATGCTGCCAACCTATTACCCTGAAGCCCCTAACTCCAAGGATTGGCGTTATGAAATCAAATATGACGGCTTTAGGGCAATTTTAACGATAGACTCCGATACGATAAGCATCTCGAGTCGAAATGAGAAGGAGTTATCACCCTTATTCCCAGAAATCATTGCTTACATCAAAGATCTGGACCTGGAAGATTACCTCCCACTGCAGTTGGACGGTGAATTGGTCTGGCTTACCAATCAAGCAAAAGCGGACTTTTTTCAAATACAGTGGCGTGGACGCCTTGGGAAACAATCCTTAATTTCAGAAAAAGCTCATTTTTCCCCATGCCGGTTTATAGCGTTTGACCTGCTTCGCATCAGCGGAAAAGACATAGCAGCTAAACCTATGGAAGAACGAAGGAGATTCATGATGAATATGGGTGAAGAACTTGGCTTTCCTATGCCTCCTGACTCCACCGATAAGGCTTTGATCCAATTAATAGAAAGTTTTGACGTTTTGGATGATGCCTTGAAAAAGGTCATCCTATTCGATGGCGAAGGAGTTGTCGCCAAGGAAATTCGGGGAACTTGGCAAGAAGGAAAACGTTCTACATCTTGGATTAAGGTGAAAAATTGGAAGACCGTTTCTTGTTTCATTACAGCATTGCACAAAGAAAATGGTTACGTTTCCCTCGCAGTTTTCAAAGAAGGTGCCGTAACGAAAATCGGAAGTGTTAAAAATGGACTGAGTGCTCAAGATAAAGGGATATTGCATGAACTGATCAAGCAAAATGCATCAGACGAAGACGCACAATTTTTTTATATACATCCATCCATTTGCATCGAAGTTCAATTCTTACACGTTTATGAGGAAAATGAATTGCGTGAACCCCAGTTTTCGCAATGGCTTTTACAAACAACCCCCGATGAATGTACCTGGGAGAAATTCGTCATAGGCCAATACACATTTCCAGATACTGTACAAATAACCTCCAAGGATAAACCACTTTGGATAACCGGTGGAAAACAGGTGGTAAAAGTTGAATACCTTCATTATTTACGGGAGGTTTCAGCTTTCTTCTTACCCTTCTTGAAGGATAAACTGCTTACGACTATTCGCTATCCTCATGGCACTATGGATAAAGAAAGATTTTTCCAGAAAAACAAGCCTGATTATGCGCCGGCCTTTATTAAAACGTTCATGGATGATGATATTGAGTATATGCTGTGTAACGATATTGAAACGCTACTTTGGTTTGGAAATCAACTGGCATTGGAATTCCATGCCCCATTTCAGAAAGCTGGAAAAACAAGACCCGATGAAATCGTCCTGGACTTAGATCCCCCTTCCATCGAATTTTTCTCCTTGGCTATAAAGGCCGCACAGGAAATAAAAAAGGTGATGGACTCTTTAAGGATAAAAGCTTTTGTAAAAACTTCAGGTAACAAAGGACTGCAAATTCACATCCCTCTGCCTGATGACAGATTTACTTATCAGGAGACACGCATATTCACCGATTTTCTCGGTGACTACTTAACAAGTTCCAACCCAAATGATTTTACAACGGAAAGAATGAAAATAAATCGGCATGACCGACTTTACTTGGACTTTGTGCAGCATAGTGAAGGAAAAACCATCATTCAACCTTATTCCCCACGGGGAAATTCTTTCGCGGGTGTGGCTACACCTTTGTTTTGGGAGGAAGTTGACGAAAGTCTCCAGTTAAAGGACTATACGATTGAAACCATACCAAACAGAATCAAAAGGAACGGATGTGCATTTATGGATTACAGGCTTGTCGATAATGGCCCGGCCTTTTTGGAAGTATTATCATTCCTAAAACAAAAAAAGACCAACAACTAGTTGGTCTTTTTTTGAGGGAGTGTAAAATGGAACGTTGATTGGAAAGTAGGGTGCACCTCTAGGGTCTCCCTTGGACCCGCTTTCCCTGCAGGAATCTCATACCTTCCATTCCAATCAGCTTTGTTTAAAAAATTCAGATAGAAACCCTTTTGTCGGCAAAAAGGGGTTGGGAATGGACTCATTCCCAACCCTGATACAGTAGGCGGAAAGGGAGCGGATTTCTGAAAATGACTGGAACGTTTTTTAAATAAAAAAACTGCAGGCACACTCGCTTTTCTTCGAGTTTGTCTACAGTCTGTAACCAACTCCTGGTTGGTCCTTTTATTTATAATGTCGTTTTCAAATAACTTTGAACTTCATCCTGCAGCTTGGCATACAGGCTTGTTTCCGATTCAAAATCCTGCTTTTCAAGCATGACAAATTTTTCAGGCTGATCTAAGTCTATTTCAATCGATACCTTGAATTCATAGGTTGCGTTCCCAATTAAATCAATTGAATACTTTTGGCTTTCTTCATCATGATGCACGACGCATTTAACTTTTCCGCCGTTATTGTAGACAGATATTTCACTTTCCAACGCGTTTAATCCAACAGAGCATGTTACTAGGCTTGAAGCCGACATCGCCGTTCCACAAGCATTCGTGAAGCCCACTCCCCGTTCAAATGTCCGCACGTAAATGCTCCCTGGTTCCAACTCTTTCACAAAGCTGACATTGACGCCATCAGGGAAAAGCTCATTCTGTTGATTGACCTTTGTTGAAAGGTCTTCCTGCAAATCACTTTGTAAAATATCACTATCGACGAGCGTGATTAAATGTGGATTAGGAACCGCCAAAGCCGAAAATAATAGGGTATCATGAAGTTCCGGCAATGGTTCGTTTTGCAACTGTTCTTTCGCTATAATGAGAGGAAGATCCGTCACATTAAAACTTACAGGGGAAATTTCCACCTTGAAAGTCGGAATGCCCTCATAAATGTCTTCCGTTTTCTCCACGAGTAAATTCGCCTTCATGGTTTCAACGATCATTTTATCGAGCCCTAGAACGTCGTTCGCGTAACGTGCAACACAGCGAAGTCCATTGCCACACATCGAGGCTTCCGATCCATCCGCATTAAAGACACGCATCCTTGCATCAGCATGTTCACTTTTCATTACAAACAAGATTCCGTCCGCTCCAAGCTTTTCCCTATTGCATAGGGCCTTCGCGAAATTTTTTCGCTCTTCTTCAGTAAACGTCAAGGTCGTAGTCAATTCATCAATGATTAAGAAATCATTACCTGAACCATGGCTTTTTAAACCTTCAATAATCATCCTGTCACATCCTCTAATATGCTGCTAGTCATTTATCATTTTTTAATATTCTATATCATAGCATTTTCAGGACGGATGTGTCATCGAGTAAATCATAATAAATCCAATTTTCCCGTCTAAAAAAACACAATAAAGAGCGGTTGGAATGAGAAATGACTCATTCCAACCGCTCTTCCTAAATATTAACCGATTATACCGATGATGAAATAGACGATAAACATTCCGGCACTCACATACATAGGTGCTGACACTTCTCTCGCTTTTCCGGTTACAAGCTTCAAGAACGGGTACAGGATGAAACCGAATGCCATTCCATCAGCAATACTGTAAGTGAATGGAATGATCGTGATTATCATGATTGCCGGTATGCTCTCGGTTAAATCGCTGAAATCCAGCTTTTTTATGTTTCCAAGCATCAAAATGCCAATAATAATTAAAATGGGGGCAATGGCGCTATCAGGGATCACTTTAATCACCGGTATAAATAGCAGTGATAGAATGAATAGAAAACCCGTCACCACTGAAGTAAAACCAGTTCTGCCTCCTGATGCGATTCCAGCTGCCGTTTCAACGGTTGCAACCGTAGGACTTGAACCGAATATGCCTGAAATCAGAACGGAAACACTTGTCGCCTGCAGCGACTTTTTATAGGCACCCTGGCGGTTGATACTGTCTACATGCCCGTGTACAAGACCAATATTTTCAAAAACAAGAACCATCGTCATCGCAAATACACTTATCCAGAATTCGATCCGGTCCGCTTCCATGAACGATAATGAAAAGAAGAGACTACCGTAGGAAGCTGTGTCTATGCCTGAAAAATGGATTTCCGATAGTTGAACAGTCCCGAACAAATAGGCAATGAGGCTCCCTGCCAGGATGGTAATCATGAAGTTACCGGGGACATTCTTGATGAATAGCGTAATGGCCAGTAAAAAGGTCAACACTGTCGCACACACCGCAGGATCGCTTAAATCTCCAAGTGCGACGATAGAGGATGAACCTCCCGTGATTATCCCGCCCTTTTCGAGACCAATTAGCATCAAGAATAAGCCAAGACCAACAGATATGGCTTCTTTTATTGAACTTGGAATTGAATCACTGATTATCTTAGAGTATTTTGTGAAAGCGATGACTACAAAAATAACCCCTGAGATAAATACAGCACCAAGCGCCGATTGCCAAGATAGACCCATTCCTTGAACCATGGTATAAGCAAAAAGTGCATTTACGCCCATTCCTGGAACCAGAAGGATTGGGACATTCGCCCAAAGCCCTATCATCATACAGCTTAAGGCAGATAAAAGAATCGTGGCAATCACTGCACCATTAATCGGTATGCCCGCTTCCGATAATATCAGGGAATTCACGATGAGAATATAGACTATCGTAAAATAGCCGACGACTCCAGCAAGGATTTCACGTTTTCCATTCGTTCCATAGTCGGAAAAATGAAAAAACGCTTCCAAGTTTAATTTCTTCATGTTGTATCCTTATTAAATTTATCCCTCGCCCACCCGTTTGTATTAGTGACAAACTACACTTGGTGATTTTATCAAAAAAAAGGATAAAAATAAATAGATAGCTCAAAATTTGAAGAAAACTGCCGAAAATCATTTCGACAGCCTTGATGTTTTTATATTATTTTTGTTCTCCCGCATATCCATCGACTACCAATTCCAGCTTCCCTGTATCAGGCGAAATGATTAGACCATGTACAGGAATATTCTTAGGGATCAAAGGGTGCCCTTTAATCACTTCCACACTGTTCTTACAACTTTCATAAACATCATCAAATCCGCGAAGCCAACTGCGGATATCGATTCCTGCAGCTCCCAGTGTATCGATGGTGCTCTTAGGTATATCACGTTCGATCATCTTGTCTACTACAGAATCGGCATCGACTGATGCCATCCCGCAGTCATGGTGAGGTATGACCAATACTTCATCTGCCTTTAGCTCATAAATAGCAACAAGGATACTCCGCATGACACTTCCGAATGGGTGGGAGACGATTGCCCCGGCAGTTTTCAGGATTTTGACATCGCCATTTTTCACATTCAAGGATTTTGGCAATAGTTCAACGAGCCGAGTGTCCATACAGCTTATGATGACCATACGTTTCTCAGGAAACTTATCCGTTCTATACTTAACATATTCACCTTTTTCTACAAACTGTTCATTATAATCAAGAATCTCATTAAGTAAACTCATATTTACCACCTTTTTATAAGTATTTAATCTATGTATTCCACTATGATTATATCAAATATTTAAAAGTTTTGCTAAAGGGTTATCCTAGTCAATTTGAACGATGATTTAGAGTGGCTGCACAGAACCCAAAGACGATGATTTTAGGAATTTCATCAACATTTGATGAAAAAGAAAGGATCGGTGTATTTGTCTTGAATCGCTTCCCCCACTCCAAAGGCATCCATCCTTCTTGGTATGAAACGATTTTTTCCCCGTCTTTTGTGGCAATCTCGAAAGAATTCACACTTCCCGGCGTTTTGATGGGCATCCATTCCGTACCATCTTCCTTATATATCATTCCATTGATATTCACGAATGACCGATTTTCTTGATACGATCCCAGCAGACCTCCCTGATCATCCATGATCGTCATTTTATTGAAAAGCCCCCTTTTGATATGGTACTTAGCCAGCAAACGTCCCTCATGGTCCACCAGTTCATAACGTTTGGCCAGGAGCATCGACAAGAAATTGGGAATCATCCACATGAACCACTTCATATTCAAATCCCGAATCTCGCCCATTAGAGATCCATCAGGGGCAAAGAGAAGCAGCCTCAATGTTGGTGCTGGCATAAAAGTCAATAAAACATCTTCATTTTTTAATAACGCGGCATTTGACCCTTTGAGTTCATCAGGTAATTCCTTCATTCTATTTTCATATATACGATGACTGACAAATTGGGCAGTGCTAAAGAAAAGAAAAGGAGACGTTATCAATAAAATATTGCCAGGTATCATCGCAAAAATATGGCAAATGAAAAATAGAACGGCCAAAAGAAGAGATATCCAAGAAGCATGAAAATTAGAATTGCTCGTTTTTTGATAATATTCGCGTATATTCATATTCCGCTCTGCTCCTCACTCCTTACAAGAAAGTTTGCCGCCTTAAGGCGACCGTTGATTAGCTGTACCCTTAGCCGCCCGGCATCCACTTCCCTAAAAATTCATGGAAGGAAGTAAATATCATAATACTTTATTCGCTTCTATGTGATCTATTCCCTTTTAAAAATATGGTTCATTCAGATAAAAAAGGACTCCGAATTAAACGGAATCCTTTTACATCGATCTATAATATCCTAAAAATTAATGGGAACCTGTAATCCGTTCCTTCATAAGCCCTAACAGCAGCAATGATGGTGAATACGACTAAAGCTATCCCGATAACCGGCAATAGCAAGAATCCAACCAATACTATAGTGAGTATCCCTGCAACTATTGAATATACGGTGTAGGAAATGAAAAAATTCAGGTATTCCCTTCCGTGATAATCCACAAATTGTGAAGAGTCCTTCTTCAATAACCAAATCACCAAAGGACCGATAAATGCTGTAAAAAAGCTGATCACATAAATAAGGGCAGCAAACACTCTTTCATCTTTATTAGGCATAGTGTCTTCTCCTCCTTTCTCATATGATTAATTACGAATCAAATGAAAAATAGTTTCATTTTTCCTCTCATTATATTCGAAAAAAATAAAATTGGACTGCCTTTTATTCATAAAACCCCATCGGCGATATATATGACGAAAAATCCGAACATGTTCACCCGTCTTGTGCATACAGATTAAATAATGGATTGTCCTATACCTTCTAGATTGGAGTGATGTTTTTTTGCTGAACGAATTTCAAGCCTTCATCCTTGGAATCATTCAAGGCTTGACTGAGTTTTTACCTATTTCAAGTACTGGACATTTATATTTAGGACGGCATATATTCCATCTTGACGAGGCCGGCATTTTTCTTGATACCATGCTCCATATCGGAACCTTGCTGGCGTTATTGGTCGTCTATAAGAGTGACATCATTTCCATTTTGAAAAATCCTTTCTCCAAAATGACCCTGCTTCTGATTGCTGGGACGATCCCCGCAGTGATTGCCGGCATTTTACTAGGGGATTGGTTTGATGGACTTTCAAAAACAGGCGTGACCATAGGCTGGGAATTTTTAGCGACCGGACTGATTTTATGGGTAGCGGACGGGGTAAGAAAAGGTGGCAAATCCTTAAATGAAATTTCCATCAAAGATGCCCTGATCATCGGTACCTTCCAAGCTGCTGCCATCATGCCTGCTCTTTCGCGTTCGGGCCTAACGATAGCCGCTGGGCTCTTCTGCAGGCTGGATAGGGCCACTGCAGCTTATTTTTCCTTTCTGCTTTCAATTCCTGCCATTACGGGAGGCATTGTATTTCAGATGAAACCAATATTTACAGGAGAAGTTGAACGGCTTCCAATCACTGCTCTTTTCGTTGGCACCCTAGCCGCAGCAATCTTTGGTTATATAGCCGTGGTATGGATGATCGATTTCTTAAAAAAGCGTTCACTGAAAATATTCTCCATTTATGTATGGGCCCTCGGAGCAATCATTTTATTCATGCAATTCACAGGTAAATTTTAAAGGATAGCAACAAGTTTCCCTAAAAAAAGCGGGCGAAGAAATCAGTTTTCCATGGAAAAAAGCAACCGTTTGCCTTCCAATTTCACCCTTCATAAAAAAGTTGAAATTTGACGAAAAAAAAAGGCAAAAAACCTATTCCCAAACCGTTTTTTTTTTAGTATTATACCTTCGTAAGGTTCTTTAGATCCGTATAATTTCAGACAATAAAAATAGGGAAGGCAAATGGTGCGCCACCGGTTTCCGGTTCTAGTGGGTTCGATTCCCACCCCGAAATTTTTTGATGAACGACTTAAAAAATTTCGAGGGTGGGCAGCGACTACGCATAAGAACTGCCCTCAAACGGAGGGACGGAAATGTTAAAAAAGAGAGATTTCACAGATTGTTTTTCTCTTTATGAACAAATGACGCATCCAGATGTCTTCCCTTTCGTGCGCCATAAAGTAGATTCATATGAAGAATATGTTTTCATTACTAAGCAAACGATCGAGGCAGAAGATGCTGGGGAACTCATTTCACGAACAATCTTGGATGAATGGGAAAATCCCATCGGTTGCATTTCTTTATACGATATTGAAAATGGTGCAGGTTTCTTAGGCACATGGCTTGGCAAGTCTTATCATGGAAAAGGGTATAATGCCATTGCAAAAGACGCTTTCTTTAAAGAGCTTTTTTTCGAGCTCGGTATGGAAACGGTATTCATGCGTATTCGCAAAAAAAATATCCGCTCTATAAAAGCCGCAGAAAAGCTTCCTTATGCCGTCAATGCCAACGAAACAAGAAAGTCCCTTTATGATCAGATCAATCATGAAGGAGATATCTTCGATTTGTATGAAATCCCTAAAGATTTATACACCTTTCATATCCTTAGACAGCATGATGATGATGAACAGCAGTTACTTGAAGCATAAAATAAAACAAAAAAACAAATCCGCTGATTTTAAGATGGCTTTGCTTTTCTTTTCATATAATGCCCGGAGCTTCCAAAATTGGAAAGCTCTTTTTTCCATTTTAACAGGATGTTTAGGAAAGTTTGCTGCAATTCCCTATTCTTTTCGGGGATATTTTTTTATAATGAATACAATTGACCAATTCAATAATATATTCAATGCTCCATTGAAAGGACTTAATCATGAAAAAAACATTGGCTTTTATCGTGCAGCTTATCATACTTCTCATCATTTGCAAGCTTGGCTACTTTATAGCACATTTACTTCATTTACCTATTCCGGGCAACGTCATCGGCATGATTCTGTTATTCAGTTTACTACAGACGAAGGTTTTAAAAGTCGAGTGGATCGAACTTACTTCAGGATTCTTGGTTAAACACCTAGCCTTTTTCTTCATTCCAATTTCAATCAGTTTAATGACCATGGGGTGGCTTTTCATAGAATTTGGTTTGCCATTGGCACTTACATTGGGAGTCAGCCTTATATTTGGATTCATCGTTTCGGCTTGGACTGTTCAGAAGCTATCCCATAGAGGAGAGGTTAAGCAGCATGACAGCGCTCATCACAACTTATAGCATCTTGATAACCATCCTTGCCTATTCCATTGGAAGGAAAATATATGCTAAACATCCATCACCTTTTACGACGCCCGTATTTTTCAGTACGGTTACAATCATTCTCGTATTGTTGATCAGCGGTTTGGACTTCGAAGATTATTCGCCGGGAAAAGACATCATCACCTATTTCCTGGGACCAGCTACCGTTGCTTTGGCGGTACCACTTTATAAAAACAGAAAGATAATCGTTAAATATGCAATTCCGGCAATTAGCGGCATGATCTTTGGTCTTATGGCCACATTGGTCATTGCCTTCGCCATTGCTAAAGCATTTTCACTACCGCAAGTCATACTCCAAGGATTGGCGGTTAAATCCATTACAGTGCCAATCGCTGTAGAAATCACGGAACTTTATGGTGGAAATTCTAATATTTCAGCCGCCTTCGTCATTTTGACTGGGGTGCTGGGTACGATGATCGCTCCAAAAATGATGGATAAATTAAACATTACGATGCCCTTCGCACGTGGTATTGCCTATGGTACGATCGCTCATGGCCTTGGAACGGCTCAAGCTGCCCAGGAAAGTGAGTTTACCGGGGCAGTCGCAGGTGCGGCAATGGCTATCGCAGGTATCCTTATTTCCTGTTTCTATCCTTTTATAAATAATTTCCTATAAAAAGAACCGCAACGTCAGTGACGTTGCGGTTCTTTTTATGATTCATCTTTTTTCAGGCCCTCGTATAAACGTCTTAGAATATGGGTTTTATACAGCTCCAGCTTTTTTTTCTCAATTGGATGATAGTTAATCCCTGCGGCTTTTAATTGCTGAATGAACCACCCTTTGGAATACTCATAAGCCATTCTACCCCCTCCTCTGTTCGAAAAAGATATGCTTCAAAGAAGGGATTGATACTTATTTTTTTGCAGCCATCACTTCAAGTAATAAATCATACATTTCCGCTGCCTTTTTGAATGGGCGTTTTTGACGCATTTTCTCCTGATATTCATCCGAATGATTCACCAAGTCCACTAATGTATCATTAAAAATCCGGTCATTTAAATCTTCTTCTTGGATGACTTTACAAAACCCCTGTTTTTCAAAGCTTGAAGCATTCAAGATTTGATCTCCACGCGATGCATTGGCACTTAGCGGTATAAGCAACATAGGCTTTTGCAAACCAAGGAATTCAAATATGGAATTTGAACCTGCCCTCGACACAACGACATCAGCAGCAGCCAATAGATCAAATAATTCTTCATGTACGAATTCAAAGGGAGCATATCCCCTTTGTTTCAATTCGGTTTTAACATTACCCTTACCACAAATGTGAATGATCTGGTAATCCTTTAATAGCGCATCAAGGTTATCTGTAATCAAGTTATTGATTTTTACAGCTCCAAGGCTGCCGCCCATAACGAGTAGGACCGGTTTGTTATTCGTGAATCCGCAAAATGCCTTTCCGGAGGAAGGGTTTCCCGTAAAAATCCCATCGCGCAATACAGCTCCAAGATACATGGCCTTCTCTTTCGGAAGGTTTTTTTCCGTTTCCTGGAAGGTAGTGAAAATCTTCGACGCAAGTGGCATGGCAATTTTATTGGCCAGACCAGGTGTATAATCCGATTCATGTATCGCAATCGGAATTCTCAGCATCCTGCCTGCCAAAACAACTGGAACGGAAACGAATCCACCCTTGGAGAAAATGAAATCCGGCTTGGTTTCTTTTAGAATTTTTCGTGCATCAAAAATTCCTTTTATGACCCGGAATGGATCTTTCATATTTTCAACAGATAGGTAACGTCGGAATTTTCCAACGGAAATCGTTTCATAACGGACCTCGGGAAATTCCTTTTCGATGATATTTTTTTCAATGCCTTTTTTTGAACCAATATAAGTAACATCCCAATCATGCTTTAAAAATTCCGGGATGATTGCAGCATTAACAGATACATGACCGGCAGAACCGCCTCCGGTAAATACTATTTTCTTAGTCAATATTTCCACCTTCCAAACTTAAAAAGTCACTTTGCATCCATATTACCATATATTCTTGCCATTAATAACTTGAAAAAGTATTCAGTGAACCGTAAAATACCAACATGAATGTAATCATCGATTATTTTTCCTTTTTCAGCATGAATATATTATAATCTTAGTATTCTACAATACTACAAGATACATTGGAGGAGTAATACATTGCAAGAAGTTTCTGAATCTCTCCATCAATTTGATGGAATCGAAGCCTGGACCAAATTAGGAATTTCCATAGGCATTTTTCTAATCTTCCTTTTGCTTCGGAAAGTATTTACTACATATATATTCAAATTCTTTCTAAGAATAGCGGAAAAACGTAAAGTTGAATTTGCCGCCAACTTAATGCTCGCTATAGAACAGCCTGTAAGATGGCTTATCGTTTTGATTGGTGTTATCATTTCACTGCACTATTTTCCGATTGACTCACCTTCGGTTGAATTAAGATCGAAAATATACAGATCATTTTTTGTCTTTTTATTCTTTTGGACATTTTCCAATATCAGTTCGATCTTAACTATTTTATTTCCGAAATTAGTAAGTAAATTCGGACTTGAAGTCGATCAAATCGTCATGCCGTTCTTTACGAAAATCATAAAAATAATCATCATTGCATTCGGTGCCTCCATCATTGCGGAAGAATGGGGATTCAATGTCGATGGATTTGTTGCAGGGCTTGGTTTGGGTGGATTGGCTTTCGCTCTTGCCGCTAAAGATACCGTCAGCAATTTCTTTGGGGGTATCGTCATCGTAACCGAAAAACCTTTTACCATAGGAGATTGGATCAAAACTCCAAGTGTGGAGGGGACAATTGAAGACATCACATTCCGAAGCACCAAAGTTCGGACGTTTGCCCAAGCTTTAGTTACGGTTCCAAATGCGACCCTTTCGAATGAACCGATCATTAACTGGTCCAAGATGGGCAAAAGACAGATTGCCTTCCATTTGGGTGTGAATGTAACAACACCAAAAGAAAAATTGGAAAATGTCATTAAGGACATAGAAAAAATGCTGATTGACCATCCAGAAGTACATCCGGAAACGATTCTCGTTAAATTTGATGAGTTTAGTCATTCCGGTTTCAATCTCTACCTTTATTTCTTCACGAATGCGACGGACTTTGGAGGATATTTATCAATCAAAGAAGATGTGAACTTTAAAATCATGGAGATATTGGAACAGGAAGATGTACAAATTGCCATCCCTTCCCAGGCTTTCATTCTTCAAAAAGACTCAAATATGGAAGCCATGAATGATTTTGAATCCATGCGCGACTGACAAAAAGACTTGCCCTAATAAGGCAAGTCTTTTTTAGCTTTAAATAAAACTTAAAACCTCACACGCTATGTGATATAATTCTTTCATTGTGTTGAAAATTCCAAATATTGATATTGAGGTACTTTGATGAATCAGACTTATACTAAATCGCAAAAGATCCGCCTGTTATTTTATATATTGATACCTATCCTGATCACTCAAATCGGTCTTTATGCCATGACTTTTTTCGATGTTATGATGTCGGGGCAATACAGTACGCAGGACGTTGCCGGCGTCTCGATCGGCAGTTCGCTTTGGACACCCGTGTACACGGGGCTGAGTGGGATATTGATTGCCCTAACGCCGGTGGTTTCACAGCTGGTTGGATCCAAGCAGTCTAAATCCGTTTCATATTCCGTGATGCAGGCCATTTATTTAGCAGTCGTTTTAGCCTTGGTCATTTTAATCATTGGGGCGTTTTCTTTGAATCCCATATTGAATGCCATGAACCTTGAAGAAAATGTCCACCGGGTGGCGCATGATTATTTGATCGCCCTTTCAGTCGGAATCATTCCATTATTCGTTTATAATACGTTAAGAGCCTTCATAGATGCACTGGGGCAGACGAGGATTTCCATGATCATTACCCTGTGTGCACTCCCGATTAACGTCCTATTTAATTACCTGTTGATATACGGGAAGTTTGGATTCCCCGAACTTGGCGGTGTCGGTTCAGGATACGCAACGGCCATTACTTATTGGTTAATTGCCCTGGTTGCCATCCTTGTAGTCGTCAAAATCAACCCTTTTTCGACATATAAGGTTTTCAGTGAATTTTTCCGGGTTTCTTTGAAAGAATGGCGGGCGCTTTTATTGATTGGGGTGCCTATCGGGCTGGCTATCTTTTTTGAAACAAGCATTTTCTCTGCCGTTACCCTTTTGATGAGTAAGTATGATACCGTGACAATTGCTTCGCATCAGATTGCCATGAATTTCGCGTCACTGCTTTATATGATGCCGCTAAGTATATCCATGGCATTGACGATCGTCATTGGATTTGAAATTGGGGCAGCCCGCTATAAAGATGCCAGAGAGTACAGCTGGATTGGCATTTCGATGGCATTGACGATGTCGCTCGTTTTATCGACCATCCTATTCCTCTTCCGTGAACCTGTAGCCTCTGTATACACTAAAGATCATGAGGTAATGATGCTGACATCACATTTTTTAATATATGCCATCTTCTTTCAGATATCAGATGCCCTGCAGGCACCTATACAGGGTATTTTGCGTGGATATAAAGATGTAAATGTCACGTTTGCGATGTCACTGGTCTCCTATTGGATTCTCGGACTTCCCATTGGCTATTTCTTTGCAAAGTATACGGATATGGGGGCCTTTGGGTATTGGATAGGCTTAATTTCCGGCTTGGCTCTCGGAGCTATAGGATTGGCGGCCCGCTTAAGGTTCATACAGAAAGTAAAATATAAAAAAATGGCGTAATAAAAGAGTGGGGCTGGATTACACCGGCCCCACCCTTTTTCATTCTGAAGATCATGCCCTTATCCACTAGGCTTTATAAATTTTCCCTAGAACATCCTTACCGCCTGTAACGGGTATGATGCTGCCGGTAATGAAATCTGATTTTTCATCACATAAGAATGTGATGACCCTCGCTATATCCTCCCCTGTACCAGGTCTGCCGACTGGTATCGAATCATCCTTTACTCCTCTTGCGACCCTAATTTCTTCCTCTTTCCAATTACCAATGATATCGCCAGGACAGACCATATTAACGGTGATTCCATGTGTAGCTTCTTCGGCAGCTAAAGTTCTAGTCAAGGAGGTCAAGCCGCTCTTTGCAGCGGAAAAAGCAGAACGATAAATCCAACCCGGTGCAGTTTCACACCTCTCAAACCCTAATGTAATGACCCTTCCCCAGCTTCTACTGCGCATTTGTGGAATAAGCTCCTTCGCAATATAGAAAAAACCATTTAAATTTCCATCCATGATATACTTCCATTCATCATTGGCATATTCAGTCATGGGCTTGCGATCATGCATATATGGCCCTGCGTTATGAATGAAGATATCAACATGGCCAAAGGCCTCCAAGGCCAACTGCAAAATATTCCGGCAATCTTTCTCACTTGACGAATCACCTTGAATCGCAAGTGCCTTAACATGATACTTATCCTGTAATTGATCCACTAATGCTAAAGCTGCCTTTTTACTTTTTCGATAAGTAATGATAATGGACATTCCATTATCCGCGAGTGAAAATGCCATCCTTTTGCCGATTCCAGTTGCTCCACCAGTAATAAAAGCTACTTTTTCATCCACAGGCATACCCTCTTTATCAAATGGATTTTACTTAATTATACATAAGTTTGACCCGATTTCTATAATTTAGTAATTATAAAAACGAACCTATAGGCTTTAGCCTGCATAAAATATAAGAAATAAACCTGTCAGCCCATAAGCAGGAGAGAGGAATTCAAAATGTTTCCCTGGAATTCACTTTTTTCTTTTAAAAATAACCCCAACCAAAAGGACTTCATGAAAAATATGCAGCAAAGTGATGTACAATCATTCATTGAAAAAGTATTTTCACAGGTCATCCCTGAAAATATGCAAGGTATGATGAACCAAAATGATGGCGGCTCACAAAAAGTAAATGCCAAATCTGAACATCCTTTACATGCCGATGTATTTGAAACTCATTTATTTGTCTTTGTAAGAATTCCCATAGAAGATGAATCTTGGCTGAAGAAAATGAAACTTTACCATACCTCTAACCAATCCATCATTGAGGGGATTCCAAAAGAGTCAGATCGTCATGTCATAACACTTCCCGCTCTTGTAAAGAAAAAAGGGGCATCTGCCCAATATAAAGAATCAACATTGGAAATACGTCTTCAGAAAAGTTTCAATACCCAGTATTCAGAAATCGATGTATCCGAGATTTAACGTGCTTCATTGGGACCACACTGATGATAAAGTGCGGTTCCTGCCATTCTATTAGATTTCGGCAACCAATCGATGTCACAATTCATACCATTCCTTTGAATGGAATTAGTTATTTTCGCACAAAAAAAGCGCACCCCATGTTTTTGGGATGCACTCTTCTATCAATTATTATTTTCCGATGAATTGTTGAGTCCAGTAGTTACCAGATTCCACATAACCTACTCCAATATGAGTAAAGCTAGAATTCATGATGTTTTCACGGTGTCCTTGGCTATCCATCCAAGCTTGTACAACTTCTTCAGGTGTTTGTTGACCTTGTGCGATGTTCTCGCCTGCTGTTGTATAGCTGATTCCGAATTTTTTCATCATATCGAATGGTGAGCCGTAAGTTGGGCTATTGTGGTCAAAGTAGTTATTATCTTTCATGTCTTGAGACTTGGCGCGTGCAACTTTGCTCAACTCAGTGTCGATTTTAAGAGCTGCCAAACCTTGTTTTTCACGTTCTGCATTAGTTAATTTAACAACTTCTTGTTCAAAAGCGCTTAATTCAGAGCTTGTCTCTTTTTCACCAGTTGATTTATCAGGTGTTACTTCAGGTTTTGCTTCAGGTTTTGGTTGGTTTGCTGTTCCAGCTTCTTGAGCTGGTTTTTGAACTGGTTTTTGAACTGGTTTTTGAACTGGTTTTTGAACTGGTTTTTGAACTGGTTTTTGAACTGGTTTTTGTTGTGCCTGTGCTGCCGGTAAAGTGACATTGTATTTAGTTAGATATTGGTTAAGGACTTTTTGCATATCCTCTTTATTCATAGATTGGTAAGTTACTTGTTTCACAGTATCACAGTTGGCTGCTTCTGCTTGGTTAGCTCCTACTCCTGTGAATATAATAGCTGCAGCTGCTGCTGCTGACATAAACATTTTCTTTTTCATTCGTATTTCCTCCTGTGATGTTCTTTTTTTGTTGTGCTTTGCTTCTGGAATTATCATATCATGCACTTTTTGTAATATATGCACCATCAATTTCCAACAAATTCACAGGATGCGAATGACGAATATATTATTATCATAGTTTCAGAGAAAGCAAGCAAAAATGCTTAAACTATCTATGTTTCTGCCAATAGTATAAATACTCATATTTATCCAGATATTCCTTGTCAATGGTAGTTACATAGAACCATTTCCATTGAATACTAATAACTTTTAGTTGACATATCGTTTCAAACCTAATTATTGTGACTTTCTTTACTTTTATGTTACAAATTTTTCGAATTGACTTCGACATTTCGTCCTTTGTCCTTATTCATTAACCTCTGTTGCCTTGAACATTTTTCCAAATAAAAAAACAATCCGGATTTAAACCCGAATTGTTTTGGTTTTGATGGTTCATTCATCATTTCATTTCTCCATCATTCATCTCGTCCATTTCCTTTTTATCACCATTTTGTTCAGGAGGGCTTGGTTTGCCTATGACGAATTCCTTCTTTGGCATGTTGTGCATATCCCTTGCCGTTACATGGGCATATACATAATAGGTTCCTTCTTCTTCAAAATTCTTTTCCATTTCATAAATGCCGTTTCCTTTATGTTTTACAGAGATCTTGTCATGGTCATCGCTATTTGCAAGCCAAATTTCAAAACTGACATCATCCGCATCTGTCACTTCTTCGTCCCCGTAGGTCACTTTTGCCTGAAACTTCACAGACTCGTTCACTTTGCCCTGAATTGGATCGACAGCTAAATCGACATTTAACATTTTCGGTATTTCCTCTTCCTTGCCACATCCAGCCAATAAAATTAACGCCATGCAAAATAACATGATTTTTTTCATTTTTGAACGTATCCCCTTTTTATGAATTCCATTCTTCTTTTATTATCGGTAGGACGACCCTGACTTTTGTTCCCCTTTTTTCCTTGCTTTCTATTTCGATTTTGCCATTTTGCAATTCCACCAATTTTTTGACGATCGACAGTCCGAGCCCTGACCCTCCATCAAAACGACTGCGTGCTTTGTTCACCCGGTAAAAACGATTCATTACATATGGCAGATCCGCTTCAGGAATCCCGTTACCCGTATCAGTAACCAGCAGTTCGCAATTTTCTTTATGCTGAATTAGGCTAATATCGATTGATCCTCCAGAATCCGTGTACTGAATGGCATTGTCAAGAATGTTATGCAGGATCTGTTCCATCCTGCCTTCATCCCCAATAATAATCGGATCTGGATCCAGCTCGATCTGCAAGTCCAATTGCTTTTCTTTTATTATCGGTTCATATTTAACAAGCACTTCTTCAATGAATTGCGCATAGGCAATCGGAGTTTTATATAACATGAATGGATCACTATCCATTTTTGATAAGTCCATCAAATCTCCTACAAGGCGCTGCAGCCTAAGAGCTTCCCTTGAAATGAGTTGAAGGTATTTCCGTTCCTCTTCATCATTTTTCACAACACCATCCAAAATGGCCTGTGTGTACCCCTTTACGTAACTAAGCGGGGTCCTGAGCTCATGTGCCACATTTTCAAGAAACTCTTTTTTTCTTTCCTCTTCCAAATGGATTGAATTGGCCATATCATTAAAGGCTATTGCCAATTTGCCTATTTCATCATGACTCCTTACCGGAACCTGTATGTCATAATACCCCTCTGAGACACGATGGGCAGCTGTCTCGATTTCCTTAATCGGACTGACCAGCTTTTTCAACCATTTCGTAGTAAAAAAAATCGCGACAATCAAGAATAAAAGAATCGCTGCCATCCATTTTGCTGCAAATTCCTTAAGCAAGACAGTAATTGAATCTACTGGAATATATGTATAGATGATACCTTCTAGGCGATCTTCATCAATCAGGGGTATGATGGCCGCCACGATATTTTTTTCAAACCTTTTCTCATACCCCTCTTTTTCAACGGCTTTTCCGGCTAAAAGCATTTGCCTTTCTTCTTCAGAAATAAGTGTGTCATAGTTTATTTCAAAAGGCAGACAAGCACTCAATTCCCTGGGATTGTTGACGACAAAGACCTCGCTGTCATTCTTACTGTTGAACCATTCAACTCTTTGCTTATATTCTTCGCTGATTTCACCACCGGAATAATCCGCTCCAAGCAATGACGCTTCATTAACTAAATCTGTTTTAAGCTTCTCCACATATAGATTTTTATAATAATATTGAGAAAGGGAATAAGCGAAAAGCACGGACAAGATGATGGCAGTGATGATGGTGAGCCATAATTTAAAAGAGAGGGATCTCCATTTATTAATCATTTCTTTTTCCTCTATCTTATAACCGATTCCCCAGACGGTTTGAATGTAATCGGCCGCGCTTAATTTCATTCGTAACGTTTTGATATGGGTATCCACGGTACGTAAAGATCCTCCATATTCCCCGCTCCATACATTTTCAAGCAGTTGTTCACGACTGAGAGCCTGACTTTTATGTCGCATGAGGAATAAAAGCAATTCGAATTCTTTCAAAGTTAAATTGATCGGCTTCCCTTCCACCAAAACGGTTCTGGATTGTAAGTTTAAGCTAATGTTACCGAATCGGACATGGTTTTGATTCTCTTCATTCAATGACAGTTTTCCTGTCCTTCGCAATACCGCTTCGACCCTTGCGACCAATTCTCCAGGATTGAACGGTTTGACGATATAATCGTCCCCGCCGAGCTTCAGCCCTTTCACCTTATCCCATTCTTCACCTTTCGCACTGACAAATATCACAGGAATCTCCCAATTTTCACGGATTTTTTCACAAACGGAGAAACCATCCATACCTGGCATCATGATATCCAATAGGATTAAATCTACTTCCTGTGTTTCAACCATACTAATGGCTTCTTTTCCATTCGCAGCTTGAAGGCATTGATAACCTGAATTCAGCAAATACATTTCAATTAGATTCCGCATATCCTCTTCATCATCCACGACTAATATGGTGTAAACATGCATGTCAACTACTCCCTCAACATCAATTGGAATGGACCCTCGCCGACTTTGACCGTTTTTTTAACATCGACCGTTTCAGCATCCATTACATACAATTCATCACTATCATATCCCGCTACGACCACATCTTCGTTAAAGTTCACCATTTCAAAAGGGTTGACGCCGACCACTTTGCTTTTCACTTCCTCATATTGATCATTCAATTTATATAAGGAGCTGGTGCCATGACTAAGGACAAAAATGCCTTCAGTATTTTCCAGGAACTTTATCGGCATGGTGGGAGCCTTCAACTTTTTCTTCAACTCTCCCGTTTTTGCCGAATAAATATATAGATCTTCTTCCACTTGGTCCCCATCCCCGTGTCCCCCGATCCATATTTCATCCTTTTCCTCCCTTAATAATGTGCCTGTGCTGGAACTATGTATGGGAAATTCGAAATCGACCTTTTTCGTTTCAAGATTTATCACTGAACATTTGGTATCACCAAAATTAATTACATACAAACGATTCACTTGCTCACCTTGAAGAACGGTCAAGGGGCTTTTACCAACTTTGACTATATCCTGCTCCTCCCCTTCATCATTTAAAAAGGAAATGGAGTGATTCGATTGATTGACTGCCACGATGCTTTTTCCATCCTGTAACAGCTGCATATTGACGATCCCTTTCCCAATTTCCCAACTGTTTATCAGTTTTCCTGCCGATAAAGAGAACACTTGGACTTTCTCCATCTCTTTTCCATAAAGCAAGATAGTATCTTTGTCGGCCAGAAGCAGGGCTCCGGTAAATGGTTCTGAAATATCCCACTTGGCAAAAGTATGATAGTTTTCATCTATGAAAGTCAGGGAGGTATCCTTGATATTGACTGTCGCCAAAAAAGCTTCACTTCTGTTTATTTTAGTAAATGTATTACCGCCATTACACCCAGTAAGCAGTACGATGGCAAGAAAAAGCCCAATGCCCCACTTCATATTTTAAGCTCCTTATTCATTAAATATCTATTTTTTTAAAATTTTAACAATGATTTGTGAAAAAAGTATGAAGCGGAAAAGAATATTTGCTTAACAAGCATCCGTGTCACAAGCGGAATCATAATCTTTCCAATTCATTCACATAGGCCATGGCAATCGCGTTTTTCTTTTCTTCTGAAAGCGAAGATTCCATCACGCGTTTAATACAGAGGTAAAACTTCTCTAGTACCGGTTTCCGGGCACGTGGATGTGCATTTTCATCCAAAAGCTCACGGCGGATGAGTTCCGATAACACTTCCCTTCCACCTCCATCCGTCACCTTACGATTATTCCATATACTTAAATAAGCCTCCAGTAGTGCTTCTTGCCTGACATTTTCTTTCATATAATCCCTTCCATCCATTACTAATTTATACATATTAATGATCAAGTTTGTAAAGACTACTTGAATAATACGATATCGCTTAAAAAATTCAAAAAAGGAGTGAGTACATTGTCTCAAGTATACCGCTGTCCGAATTGCCGGACAAATAAATCTCGCTTCAATCTCATTCAGCAAGTATCAACCCCAGTTAAAAAGGATCCGCAATCCGGTGAGATTGTTGAACAATATTCGAACGATTCCCTTCAACCATTCCATCTAGCATATAATGGTCCTGAAGTTCGGGTCCAATGTGCTGCTTGCGGATTAATTGAAGACGAAAAGACATTTGCCGCCTTTGGATTGCAACAATAAAAATGGTCAGACCCGGTAAATGGGTCTGACCATTTTTTCAATCTTTTCCCACCGACATTTTAGCCCGGTCTATGGCAATTGGAATGGCTTTTCCATCCTCATATCCTTCATCCAATAATGCATTTGCGATTTCAATGGCCTTTTCCCTGACATCTTTATCTAGATTCTTCATCGAATTCGGATAATCGTTATTGTTCCATGGCACTAATACCGCCCCCTTGATCAGAAAGTTTCCTATTATGTTTCCCTTCTTTAGTGGGCGATAAACGTTTATTGAGCCGCTTTCGCTTCCAAAGCCTTCAACTGACCGATCATCATTTCCCTATCCAGCTTTTCACCGATAATGACGATATTCAATGGCATTTTCATCATTTCATTCATGTACATCGGCATTCCATAAGAGTATTGGAATAAATGTGGGAATTGTGAATGTGTAAAGGAAATGTATCCTTTCATTCGATAGACCGTTTCCGGAAGGGCCCTAAGCCAATCTTCAAAGTCAGTTTGTGCAACGGCCCCTTCAAATGTATGGACGACTGCAGTTAAATGCAAATGATCGCGTACATCAAGCTTTTGATGGCCATTACGCCCTTTTCTTTGCATCCTTTGCAACGATATCAAGGAAATGGCTGCATACTCCGTCAATAAACATACAGCATCCGTGTTCAGCGCCTGTATTGAATAAATCAGCTGTGCGGCCTCCATCTCACTAACTAGATCAGCTTTATTCAATAATATGAAATCCGCATGGTGGATTTGCTCAGCAAGCAACTGTCGAAGCTGCGGAGACAGTTCCTCCCGGTCGCGCCACCTTAATAAATCGACGACCGTTATAATCCCTTTATACTCCAGCCTTTTGGCGAAAAGCGGTGACATGATGCCATCCAATACTTCAACTGGATGCGCTGCTCCTGTCGTTTCAATATAAACGGCATCCAGGTCGTTTTCAGTTAGCAATTCATGAAGCTGAACCTCTAGCTTATCCTGAATTGTGCAACAGATGCACCCGTCAAACAACTCTTTCAGTGGCACTTCATCACCGATCAGGCCACTGTCCACCGATACACTGCCGAGTTCATTTAGAAGCACGGCCACTTTTCTACCCGCTTCACTTTCCTGTTTTAAGATATTTCGAAGAAGAGTCGTTTTCCCGCTGCCGAGAAAGCCGCCCAATATGTACACTTCGGTTGTTTTCATTCGTATCTGCTCCTATGATCCGGTTAAATTCGATTCCGTTAAATTTTATCATACTTGTCTTCCTAAAGCACTTGCCTGAACCACATAAAAAAACCAGCCTATAAGCTGGTTTTTCAACAATGATTCATGCTTGAACTTCGTCCTTTTCGTAAATCGGCACCCATCCTGCCGCTGTAACGAAAATACGGACAGCGACCGTTTTTCTATCTTCTGCCAGCGTGAAATAATGCCGTGTGGATTCTGGTACACTAATTAGATCTCCTGGATTAAGCCGTACATCAAACCACTGTTTATCGCCGCCTTCAATGGCAAAAATACTCGTTCCGCCTGCTATGAAACGCACTTCATCATCTTCATGGTGGTGTTCCTGCTTAAAGTTTTCAAGCATTTGATCCAAGTTTGGATTTGCATCGGATAATGTAATGATATCGTGCGCTTTATAGCCTCTTCTCTCGGAAATTTCCGCTATCTCCGATTTGAATGTTAAAAGGATTTCCTCCTTGTCAGCATCTGTCAGATCGTATTTTTCCACAAGATGGGCCGGTAATTTCGAAATGTCCCATTGCTCATAGATAACCCCTTGTGTTTCTAAAAAACCTTTTACCTTTTCCCCATTTTCAATAACTTCGTTTGTTTCATGGAATCTGATCGTCGCCATCATTCATTCCTCCTCTATAGATTTTTATCTTATGGAACCTGCAAATGCCTTTTGTTGATTAAGCAATAGTTGATATTGAAATAAAAATTCGCAAGCTTCAAGTATTCTTTTAGCTTCGAATCCGCTTTTACCCCAAACCGTAATACCGTGATTGCGGATCAGCACAGCGCCAGAGTCTTCTTCGACATGTGGTTCGAACTTATCGGATAACAGCGGAATGTCAGCGTGATTATAGACGATAGGAATCCTTAGCTCTGAATCTTCAACCCACCGTCCGGTCGCTTTAATGATTTCATGATTACGAAAAGTAACATGACCTTCATCTCCGTACAATTCGGATATCACATTATTTTCAACTGTATGGACATGGAGTACACAGTTCGCATTGGTTTTCCCGTAAATAACGGTATGAAGCAATGTTTCGGCCGATGGTCTTAACTCCGTTTCTTCAACTGGTTTTCCTTTTAAATCAACCAGTAAAAAGTCCGAATCCGATTGCTTCCTTTTATCCTTACCGCTTGCCGTAATATAAAAGAAAGGACTTTCGGGCTTACGGATGGACAAATTCCCGCTAGTTCCCATAAACCAATCTCTTTCGGCCAATTCAGCCTTAATATCTGCCAACTCCCGCCATTCTTTAGAATGAGTGTTCACGCTTTAACCACCTCCTGCTGTTTTAAAATGTCAATTACATCAAAAAATGTTTCAAATCCTTGATGTGGAATTCCTTCCCTATCGCATTTTTCAAGCAATATGTCACGGGCTATGACAAAATCGGCCTGTTTTGCCGCTTCAAAATCCGTTACTGAATCTCCAATAACGAGTTTAAAATCATCCGCACCCGCAATCTCCCTCATAATGGATGGCTTACAGCAACCACAATCATTTTTACATTGGTCATCACAGGCATGGGGCCACTCAATATAAATTTTTTCCTTATCAAAAAATGCATGGTTGCAATAAACGGACTTTGTTGGCAAGATATCATTTAAAAGGGGTGCAATGAAAAAATCCATGCCTCCGCTTACAATATATAAAGGGATGTTGGCTTGTTTCGTATACTCAACGAATTCATAAAACCCTGGACGAATGCCGGCCGACTCACATACATATTGAATGATGTCATCCTTCAAGCCACTATCAAGTAGCGAAAACATATCCCCAACGCCAGAAGATATACTGATTTTTTGCTGAAGGACACCGTCTTTCAACTCTTCCCATTCCGGAGGCGCAAATTTTTTCATGATGGAAATGATATTATCTGTGTTGGTGATCGTTCCGTCGAAATCACAAAAGATGATCGGTTTCATTTTTCCTTACATGCCTCCCCATAAAACAAGAGCTTTTTTTAGCGTTTCTTCCTCAGCCGCCGCTTCAGATAGGTCCTTTCCTGCAAGAACGGCTTCGACAGCAGAACGGAAAGCCTTGGCCCCACCCTCTGCCCCGTCAGGGTGTCCGTGAATTCCACCTCCGGCATTAATCACACTATCCAGCCCAAAATCCTTGATTAGGTCCGGAACCATGCCCGGATGAATGCCTGCAGAAGGAACAGGGAAGGCTTTTTTCCACGAAGGTTCATCTTTTGTAAGGGCTTCAGCAATCGCCAATGTCTCCTTTTTTTCAAGGGCGACATTTCCATAAGGGGATGGGAATAAGGATAAATCCGCACCTGATAACCTTACTAATTTACCAAGTAATAATGGATAGCCGATCCCATAAAATGATGAAGATGCCAATGCCCCGCTAAAAGCGGGGTGCGCCATGATCGGTAGCCTGATTCGATCATGCTCACTCAAGGCCTGTAATACATCCAAACCATATGTATGAACGTTGAACAATAAAGCATCCGCCCCTGCTTCAGCAGCTTGCTCTGCCTTATCCAATAATTCAAATGTTTTCCCTGATAGATTGACAGCGTATAAAGTTCGGTGGCCAGTGGTCTCATAGACTTCATTCAATATTCGTTTTCCAGTTTTTATTCTATCGAAAAATGGAGTCTGTTCCTGGTCGAAGAGAATCTCATCATCTTTAACTAGGTCGACACCTCCTAATGCTTGTCGCTTCAGTTGCTCATTATGGAAGGCTAGGTCCCTTCCTAATACACCTTTAAAGATGCTCATCACCAGGGGCCGGTTATATACGTCAATCTTTTCCCTTATGCCTGCAATGCCAAATTGCGGCCCTGGGAAAGCTTTTTGAATCTCACCGACAAAATCCAAGTCGATAAGTTTTATTTCTCCGTCCAATGAAAGTTTGCCGAAGACCGTCGTGAGGATAGCAGGTAAATCATTGGAGAAATTCCCTGCCGGATAGGCAATCTTAATTAGTGAACGGTACACTTTACGATTTAAATATCTGTTTGCCCTCTCTTCTTCAGATAGTGGTGTCACCGATACGACACGACCCTTATGTTTTTCCAGTTGCTTCTGGACCAAATGGGGCAGGTCCGTCCATGTTCCCACAGTCAATCCTAAGGCAATGCTTTCTGCTTTTTTCTCATGATTTCCATTAAAGTCATGAATTAAATAAGTAGCGACTATCTCGCTCATTTGATCACTCCTATATCACGTTAGTTAAACTCTCGAAGTCATTAACCTGAAATGGTCTCAAAATGGCAAAAGCCCCTTCATAAAGAAGAGGCTTTAAAAAGCCATCTTCTTATCTCCCAGCCATTGGCTGCAAGAATTAGCACCGTGCCTTGTGGATTTCAAGAAAATCCGGCGAAGAATTCCGCCCCATTTTACAATGGAATTACGGTCGGTTGCTGGGCTTCATAGGGCTAGTCCCTCCACCTGCTCAAAATAAGAAAACGCTGATATATAGTTACATTCAAGTATCGAAAGATTAAGAATTTATTTTGTATTCTGACACGTAATCCATACTTTGTCAATAAGTTTTTGTCTATTTAACCGTGGATAAATTGAATCCTCCGTTAAAATAATTTTAATGTACGTATCCGTTCCACAGCCTCTTCAAGCCGTTCTTCCGAAGTCAGAAGCCCTACCCTGACGTAACCTTCGCCAAATTCACCGAATCCATTCCCTGCGGCAACAGCTACGTGGGCATGCGTTAATAGATAGTCTGCAAAACTCTCGGACGTAAAACCTTTTGGTACCTTGAGCCAGGCAAAGAATGATGCTTTAGGAGCTTTGACATCCCAGCCGATTGCCCTCAATCCCTCAATGAAAACATTCCTGCGTCCCTCATACATCTTCACTAACTCCTCTACACAGCTCTGCGAGTCCAGTAACGCGCTTGCCGCTGCTTCCTGTATCGCTGGAAAGAGACTAACATAAAGATGGTCTTGCAATAGTTCAAGAGCTTCTATGACACTTTTATTCCCCACTGCAAAACCGACTCTCCACCCTGCCATATTGAATGTTTTCGATAGTGTGTAAATTTCTATCCCTACATCCTTCGCTCCTTCTGCCTGGAGAAAGCTTATCGGTTTTTTTCCGTCGAATCCTATCGCCCCATAAGCGAAATCGTGGACCACGCAAATCGAATGCTCTTTTGCAAAGGAGACGGTTTCATCAAAGAAACTTTCAGTTGCAGAAGCACCTGTGGGATTATTCGGATAGTTCAAAAACATCATTTTGGCTTTATCTAGCACTTCTTTATGTATGTCATTGTATTTCGGAAGAAAATCATTTTCTTCTGTCAAGGGCATCAGTTCGGTCTTTGCCTGTGCTAAAACGACACCGGAAAGATAATCCGGATAGCCGGGGTCTGGAACAAGGATCGTATCACCTGGATTCAATAAACACTGCGGCAGTTCGACAAGACCTGCCTTTCCCCCGAAGAGAATCGCCACTTCACTATTCGGATCCAGCTTGACACCATATTCACGTTCATAAAAGACGGCAGCAGCATCTTTTAAATATTGATGTCCCCGAAACGGCGAATATTTATGATTAATGGTTTTTTCAGCGGCAACCTGCAAACTTTTCACGATATGTTCAGGCGTCGGTTGATCAGGATTTCCCTGGCCTAAATTAATGACATCATGACCCTGCGCCGTAATCGCATTGACTTTTGCGACTAGAGAGGCAAAAAATTGCTTGGGCAGTTTTTGAAGTTGTCTGGATTTTTCGAATTGCAACATTTATACACCTTCTCTGAAATTTCTTGAAATTCTAGTCACAAATGATATATGTTTATCATAGTCTTGTAAAGCATTTTTTACATGTGGGGTTTTAAACGATGAAGTGGAAGATTGCCTGCATTCAAATGGATATTGCCTTCGGGCAACCAGATATCAATTTTCAGGTTGCAGAACAATGGTTGGGAAAAGCAGCAATGTCAAAACCCGATATCGTTATTTTACCAGAGCTTTGGTCAACAGGATACGACTTGACCAGGTTAAATGAGATTGCTGATGAAGAAGCAGAAAAAACGATTGAATGTTTAAAAGATCAGGCAAAGAAACACCAGTTTCACATAATTGGGGGTTCCGTTGCCAAAAAAGCAAGCAAGGGCATCTATAACAACATGATCATCATCAATAAGCATGGAAATCTCATTAAACAATATGATAAGCTTCACTTATTTCAGTTAATGGATGAACATCATTTCCTGCAGCCAGGTGAAAAAGATGGTTAATTTACTCTTGATGAAAAAATATGTGCTGGATTCATTTGTTATGACATCCGTTTTCCTGAATGGCAGCGAGCCCAAGCCCATACCGTTCAAGGCGCCGAAGTTCCGTGCTTCCGTAACTTTATTGAAGTCCAAGGTGCCTGTCAAGAGTTCGTTTGCTTCTCCGGATTCACCAATGATATTCCCCCATGGATCAATAATCAAGGAATATTATTGACATCCGAACCTGAACGGTTAACGGCTACAACATATGATTGGTTCTCGATGGCACGGCTAATCAATAAGGCTCTCCAGTGATCGAGTCTGGGCTTTGGCCATGAACAAAATACCCGTATTCGAAGATAGTCGGCCGGATTATTATTAATTTCCCCATTGACAAACTATTTAAAAAGTTGATATTATTTTCCCGAAGATTAAAATTTCAGAAAACATATACTCTTATCAAGAGCAGGCTGAGGGATAAAGGCCCTATGAAGCCCAGCAACCGACTGTAATACCATTGTGAAATGGGGCGGATTCACCGCCGGATTATAAAATCCACAGAGCACGGTGCTAATTCCACCAGAATTCATTTTCTGGAAGATAAGAGGTCCGAAGCCAAAACTTCTGCCTCTTTCTATATGAAAGAGGCTTTTTTATTCTTATTTTGAATCTGGAGGGAAAAAGAATGACTCAAAACCATTCAAATTTTAAGAGATTGACAAACGAAACAGCTATAACCCTTGCAAAAAAACTTGGGTTGGTCAATGCGGATGCAAGTTTAAACTGTAAAGAAATCGGCGATGGAAATTTAAATTATGTTTTTCATATTACAGACACAGTCACAAACAAAGGAATAATAATCAAACAAGCGGTCCCTTATGCCAAGGTACTTGGTGAAAGCTGGCCACTGACATTGAAAAGGGCAGCCATTGAAGCGAATGCACTGATTCATTTCAGAAGCTATTGCCCCGAATTCGTACCGCAAGTCTATTATTCGGATGAACAGCTTGCCATTACAGTCATGGAAGATTTATCGCACTTGAAAATCGTTAGAAAAGGCTTGATCGATGGCGATCAATATCCATTGCTTTCACAGCATATTGGTGAATATGTAGCGAAGACGGCATTTTATACATCAGATTATCATTTAGAACCATCCGCGAAAAAGGAAGTGGCCCGACATTTCACGAATCCGGAACTCTGCAAAATCACTGAGGTCTTTATTTTCACGGATCCATTTTTTGAGGAACTCCCGGGAGATTTCGAGCTGGAATTGACTGAAGCCGCCAAAAATATTTGGAATGATCAAGAAGTGATACTTGAGGTCGCTAAGCTGAAACAAAGCTTTGAAACCGAGCAGGAAGCCTTGCTTCATGGAGATTTACATACTGGAAGTATTTTTGCAAGTGAAACTGAAACAAAGGTTATTGATCCGGAATTCGCTTTTTATGGGCCCGTTGGTTTTGACCTTGGTCAATACACCGCCAACCTTCTCTTTCAGGCAATTACACGAAATGGCGCTGGAAAGGAAGAGATTTTCTCACACCTTCATGAATTTTGGAATGCCTTTGAAGAAACTTATACCGAATTATGGGAAGGCCAAAATAAAAGCCCATTCCGCAATGTGAAAGGTTATCTGCCTTATTTACTGACAAAATTCAAAAAAGATGCATTCGGTTTTGCCGGCTGTGAACTGATTCGGCGAACCATTGGCCTTTCCCATGTTGCCGATTTAAACGTCATTGAAAATAAAGATACAAGGATCGCTGCCAAAACGGCAACATTGGAAATTGGTGCATTTTTAATTAAAAAACGGGAAGAATTGGATGTTCCAGCTGTCATTGAAGCGTTGAAGCAACGTACACTGCCATCTTATTCAACCCTATAAAAGGAGACCTGCACATGACTACACTAGCACCCTTACCATATTCGGTACAATGGGATGATACCCATATTACATTATTAAATCAACAAGCACTTCCTTCCATAACTGAATTTATTGAACTTCATTCTGTTGATGATGTATATGACAGCATATTGACATTAAAAGTTCGTGGTGCCCCAGCAATTGGACTGACGGCAGCATTTGGTGTTGCACTTGGTGCCAAACAGGAAACAACCGCTGAATTAGGGGAATTCAAGAAAAATGTAACGAGGCATATTGAAAAACTCGCTTCTTCACGGCCAACTGCAGTCAACCTTTTTTGGGCGTTAAGGAGGATGGAGAATACGTTGAAAGCAGCGCAAAGCATTTCAACTGCCAAGGAAGCACTTGTATCGGAGGCCCAAGCCATCTTTGCTGAAGATGAAGAAATGTGCAGGAAAATCGGGGAACATGGTTTATCCTTATTCGCTAAAGGAGATTCCATCCTAACGCATTGCAACGCTGGAGGGATTGCCACAGCCCGTTATGGAACAGCCCTGGCTCCCTTCCACCTGGCTAAAGAAAGGGACTTTCCGCTAAAAGTGTACGCTTGTGAAACCAGGCCTGTCCTGCAAGGGGCGCGTTTGACGGCTTGGGAATTGATGCAAGCGGGGGTTGACGTCACCTTAATTTCTGATAATATGGCCGCCCATACGATTCACCAGAAACGAATAAATGGAATTATAGTCGGGGCCGACAGGATTGCGGCTAATGGAGATACAGCCAATAAAATCGGGACATTGGGATTAGCCATATTAGCCAAGCACTTTGGTATCCCTTTTTATGTGGCGGCTCCATCAAGCACCTTCGACCTCTCTATCCAATCCGGCACATCCATCCCGATCGAAGAACGGCATGAAGCGGAAATCACTTTCATTCAAGGTGTAAGGATTGCCCCGGAAAACGTGAAGACTTTCAATCCAGCCTTTGATGTTACACCGAATCATCTAATTACAGGCATCATTACAGAAAACGGCATCATAACACCGGATTTCATCAAAAACATTCCTGATTTCGTTAAATGATCCAAGTTTTATTGGTGATAAAAAAACGAGAAGGATTTCGTATCCGTCTCGTTTTTTAATGAAGATCAATTATGATTATTCTTTCGAGGTCTATTATGCAATAATCTAAGTGATTCGAATCTATTCATTAATTAAATCCCGTGTTTTCGATAACAAATGATATTAGACATTCTTATTATTTTGAAAAGAACTCCTGAAGTGCTTTCTTATTTTTAGTGTAGTCCATTTCCAAAACGGCTCCAGACTGGGGATATATTTCATCTCTAAAACTTCCTTCCACTGGAATCCTTAAGGTTTCAACGGTTTCCGGTGTATGGAAGACGGCTTTTGGACCCATTTCCATTATCGTTTTCATCCCAATATCTGTATCCAAATACGAGAGCCCTTGTTCTATTATACTAGGAAGCGCTGCCATCCCTTCGAAGGTTGAGATTTGATTTATAAACGCTGTTTTTAATTGAACCATTACTTCTTGTTGACGTTCAACCCTTCCAAAATCACTTTCATCATCATGTCTAAAACGGACATATTTCAATATTTCCTCACCATGTAAAACATTTTTGCCAATGCTTGCTTGAATGCTCATATCATCAATAATTTCTTGATCCACATCCACCGCTACTCCTTCAGGGGCAAGCAAGTCGACCATCTTCACAAATCCCTGAAAGTCAATTACTGCCACATGATCGACCTTGACATCAAAGTTTTCCTGTATCGTTTTCTTGAGCAGTTCCCTTCCGCCATAATAATAAGCGGCATTTATTTTGTTATATCCTGGTTTATACCCAGGGATTTTTACATAACTATCACGCATGATTGAAGCCAGCTTCAGTTTCTCCTGCTCAGGAAAGTATTTTGCCAGTATAATCGCATCTGATCGAGATTTTTCCTCTCCCCTGGTATCAACACCAATAAACAGAAATGTTTTCACGCTTTCCTCGTTCTCTTCTTCGGTTAGTTTTTTTTCCGTACCTGCATTTCCATTTTGTTTGGGTAAAGGAGCATAGGTGCAGCCTGCCAGAATCAAGATCAAAAAATATATGAACAGTACCTTTTCTTTCATTACCTCACCTCATCGGAAATTTACCCATATTTTCTGCCTAATATTGGAATTGTATGCATTAAACGACAAAAAAGCCTGCCAACGATTATCGTTGGCAGGCTTTTGATCATTTATTTGATTTCTTTCTTTAATACTTCTACCGCTTTTTTAACTTGAGTGTCGTTTTTAAGGATTTTCTCCCGGATGACCTGCATCAATTTAACGGTAGTATCGTCTTTTATAGTGCCGGTTTCTTTAATTTTTTGTTCCCTTTGAAATGCTGTTACCGCATTTTTTGTTGCTTCATCAAAGAATCCATCTATCTTCCCTGGATCATGTCCTGCTTCCTTCAACATCTCTTCAGCAGCTTTCACTTCACTTGAAGAATCCGATGCTTTCAATTCCTTATCAGGCGAAATGTACGGAAGGTTGGCATAATCAGGGAGCTTCACATTAATATCAGGCTTGATCCCTTTTTTATGAATCCAATTGCCTTCAGGCGTCAACCATTTAGCTGCCGTGTATTTGAAGTTGGATCCATCTTCAAAGTCTTGGGCAGTCTGAACGGTCCCTTTGCCAAATGATTTGACACCAATCAAAGGAATATCTGCTGATTCACTGACAGCCGCTGCAACAATTTCAGAAGCGCTGGCACTTCCATCATCAATCAACACGACTACCGGGATCTTCAGCTCGCCATCATTCTTCGATTTATAGACATCTTTTTTCCCGCTTCGTTCCTCAACTTGAAGGACCACTTCCCCATTAGGTATGAACAGGCTTGCCATTTCTATTGCTTGGTCAAGCAGTCCCCCTGGGTTTCCACGCAAATCCAATACCAGACCCTTCATATCCTTCTTCGACATTTCTTCAAGCGCCGTTTTCAGCTCTTGAACTGTATGTTCGGAAAAACTGGTCACTTGGATTTTTGCAACTCCATCATCAAGCATTTCCGCATACACTGTTTCAATCGGAATTGTGTCACGTTTAATGGTGAGTTCAATCGGTTCCGATTCACCAGCTCTTGAGATGGATAAATTCACTTTCGTTCCCTTTTCGCCCCTGATTTTCAGGACAGCTTCAGAAGAGCTCAGTCCTTCAACGCTTTTACCGTCGACACTTAAAATGATGTCATTCGGTTTTACACCCGCTTTTTCGGCTGGGGACCCTTTTATCGGTGAGACGACCATGATTTTTCCATCCTGTTCCTGAATCTCAGCACCGATTCCTTCAAAAGATGAAGAGATGCTCTCATGGAAACTCGATGCTTCCTTCTTATCCATATAGGCAGAGTAGGGGTCATCCAATGATTTGATCATTCCATTAATTGCCCCGTCAACCAGCTTGTCTTGATCAATCTCTTCATAATAGTTATCTTTTATCGTATCGTATGTAGAATACAGCTTTTCAAATTCCGAATGTTTATCCGGTGCTATTGACTCTACTTTTTCATTTCCAAAGGTCAAGGCTATTGTAGTAATCCCTGCAGTTAGAAATATGACTAGGAAAATCCCCATTATGAACGTAAACTTCTTTATTTTAATGAATTTCCCTGCCTCTTTTGGCTGTTGTTGATTTTCTTCTTCCACTGAAGCCTCACCACTTTCATTCTTCATGACGATATAAACGGTTTCTTTCTATTTTATCAGTTTTCATGCCAATCGAAAAATAATAGTTATCAAAAATAACAACTTACTGATCATATGTATTTTTTTAACCCTGCAAACGTTAAATCTAGGGTACCCCTTAAGGCGAGACATTACAAAAATGCGGATACCAAGGAATAAATGAGCCTGTATCCCACCCTTCATTATACAGCATCATTTATTCCTGGTCACCCGCCTGTCATTAACATCCAATTATCAGTCTTGGATAGCTGCTTCCAATGCCACTTCAACCATTTCGTTAAAAGTTGACTGGCGCTCATCCGACGTCGTTTCCTCACCGGTTAAAATGTGATCGGAAATGGTTAATACTGATAAAGCTTGGCGTCCAAATTTAGCAGCAAGCGTATATAGGGCCGCTGATTCCATTTCTATTGCTAGGATTTGGTATTTTGCCCATTTTTCCAATTCACTATTATCGTTATAAAACTGATCGGCCGTAAATACATTCCCGACCTTCAATTGCAAGCCCTTAGCCGTGCCCGCATCATAAGCTTTTCTTAGTAATTCGAAATCCGCGGTTGGAGCAAAGTCCACCCCGCCGAAAGTCATGCGGTTCATTTGCGAGTCGGTGGAAGCACTCATTGCAAGGATTACATCCCTGACCTTTACGTCTTTTTGGATGGCTCCTGCAGTTCCAACGCGAATCAGCTTCTGAACATTATAGCTATTCATCAATTCATTTACGTAGATGGAAATGGATGGAACACCCATGCCTGTGCCTTGGACGGAAATTCTTTTCCCTTTATATGTCCCTGTGTATCCAAACATATTCCGAACTTCATTGTAAAGTTTTGCATCCTCTAAAAATGTTTCAGCAATATATTTTGCACGCAATGGGTCTCCAGGTAGTAAGACCGTTTCTGCAATTTCATTTTCTTTTGCACCAATATGTACGCTCATACAACTATTTCCTCCTTAACTTGTGGTTGGAATGATATACAAAAACTACTATACCATATCAACCACAAGTTAGGAAAATTGAACCTTATCCAATAACCAACCTGATAAGGAAACTGGAAATCGTGAAAAGACTTTTGGCACCCCTCCTCAGAACCGCAAACAAAACGGCGGAGGCCCGCCGTCTTTTTTTAATTGTTTTTAAAATTAAGGGAAAGGAAGCTGCTAACCGTCTTATGACTGGTTACTCATCGACTTCTTCATCAATTATGCATTTTTCAAGAAGATATTCGAATGTGATGTCAGCAAGATCTTCAACTTCAGCTTCTGTTGGAAGATAGCCCCGTCTTATCAATTCTTGAAAAAAGAATTCCGCTATCTCTTCTGTATCAATAAAAACCTCAATTTCTCGCAAATCATCGCCCCCTTATTTAAAGGTCTATGAATGTGTAGAGACAAATATGCCAGTAAGGCATCCCTTAATGGAAAATCATATGAAGGGCCTATATTTACCATGTTCCATTGGTGGCCAATTTGAATGGTAGATTTTTTAGGTAATTTGGAAATTGCCCTTTAAAAGTTTGGGATACCTTTTCACTTCGTTTGCTTCTTTTTATGATCTGGATAAATTTCCTCTGCAGCTTTTTCAATTTTAGCAAGGGCGATCTTCATGATATGACGATATTCATCATCGCCAAAATGTTCGTAGAGCTTACAATAATCATTATATAAATCCAACAGTCCATCAATCATTTCCTTTTTTTCATTTTTTGTCATTGTCATTTCTCGCTCACCTTTACCAGGGTTGTATTGTTTAGCAATGATAGCAAGCTCATTATTCTTTTTAGGAAGGAGCAGGCCCAACTTTTTAATGATCCCATCTGCACGTTTAGCATCGGCTATCAGAGTCAGTTCTTCTTCATGCGCTTCAAGCCATTCACCATCCGAAATTCTTGATAACTCATAGATTACATCCTCCCAGGCATTTTCCTTATAGCGCCAAATTTCCGTTCGATAGCCGATAATCTTGAAATAATCCTGTTCATATCCATCCACCTGGACCAAGTCACCTAATAAATATTTATATTCAATGTCGATTTGTTCTTTTGGATAAAGGATTTCTCCTTCGTATTCATTTATCGATTGCAATGTTTTTTCAATATAAAGACCTTCACTATAGTTCACTTCATACACATAAGCACCATCGAGAAATTTAACATCGGTTATATTCCCGACTGTCCCATACATTGTTATTACGACTGTATCGCCTAATTTAAATTTCGGCTGTTTTTTTTTGCCCATAAGAGACATCCCCCAATATGGTCCTTATCGTTTGATTAGTAAATTATATGCATAAACAAACATGGAGGTTAATGGAAATGAGAGGGCATTTTACTCATTTAGATAAGGAACTTGCCCATTTATTAAAGGGCAACGAAAAACCTTGTTCCTCATTTATCTACAACCAAAAACCGTCTCATTTAATGAGACGGTTCGCAGTAGGGATAATGAGCGTCACTTTCGTTCCTTCGTCATGTACACTCTCAATTTGAAATTTTCCTTTTAATTCCTCCATTATCTGAATGCAGGTCGCTACACCTAGGCCGTTTCCATCTTGTTTAGTGGTATAAAAGGGCATGCCGATATTTTTTAAATTCTCGGGACTGATGCCTTTTCCATCATCTCTGATCATCAATTTTACATATTGGGAAACGGCAGTCAGATCCAGTTCAATCTGCCCTCTTGCTTCGATGGCTTCACAAGAATTATTCAGGACATTCAAGAGAACCTGCCTTAACCGGTTCCTGTCTGAAAAAACAATGACGGATTGTGTCACTCCATTCATTATTCTTACGTGAGAACTCGGATTTGAAGAAGTATATGTATCTATCATTTCATCAAGGAAATCCTTTAAATCCATTTTCTCCCATTCCAGTTGATGGGGTTTTGCCAAATCAAGAAGTTGAGTCACGAATACATTCACCCGATCCACTTCATGAAGCATGACATCACTATATTTTTCTATTAGTGTTTTATCATGATCCTGACTCTTCAATAGTTGGAAAAAGCCCTTTATTGTCGTCAGCGGGTTCCTGATTTCATGCGCGACCCCGGCTGCAAGCTGGCCAACATATTTCAATTTTTCCGTACGGACGATTTCCTTCTCACGATCTTCTATCGTTTCCATCATTCTTAGAAAGGCAAGATTCAATTTTTCCATTTCCTCGAAGCTTCTTTTATTGGAAAAGACGAATTCTTTTCCTTCAATGAAATCCTCCGTTGCTTCGACAAGATCTTGAACTGGCCGCACAAGAGTCTTTGTAAGTAAATAGACAGCCAGAATGATAGAAACAAATACGATGCTGTAGATGGTCAGATACCGTGATAAAAGGTCATTCAAAGGCTGAAACACCTGATTCTTATCTGCACCCACAACAACAAACCATGTATTCTCCGTTTCCGCTATCGTTTGGATAGGCTGGATAGAATATATTTTTTCCCCATTCTCTGCACTGTACAATTCATCCGATAACGAAGCCTCCATCAGCTTTTCTTTCGTTAATCCAATTTCCTCCAAGGCTGAATCCTGCATGACGCCATGTGGGTCTTTTTTCGAAATCATGATACCTTCTTGATTAAGAATGAAAAAGTTCACTGGATATTTATCACTAATGTCATTAGCCTTTTTCTCCATCATCTCCCAGAGCCCTTCCAATCTGAAAGCTGGAGATACGACACCGATTATTTTTCCTGTATTATCATATACCGGCGCACTTAGAGATATTATGGGTTCTGAGTAAGCTCGGGTTTTGTATACGTCAGAAAGGAATTCATGACCTTCCATGGCCTCTTTAAACCATATTCTCTTTGCGAGGTTATCCCCGATCATTTTATTGGAGGTATCCGCAATGACCTTTCCTTCCATATTCAAATGCAAAACACCGTAATAACTTCCTTTTGCATCGATAAACTTTTTTAGTTCAACTGACTTCTCTTCCTTTGAAGAGCCGGGATTTATGATTACCGAATTTGCACTCATTAACTTCACATCACTGATGCGTTCGTTCAAATAGCTATATGTTTCATTTACAATATTCAGTGAACCTGCATTCAAGGCATTTTTAGCTTCCTTTTCCAGCAGGGAGCGCTGTGATCCATAGGATATGATCCCCAATATCAGAACAGGAACACTTGCTATAAGTAAAGAATAAAGCAAAATTCGGGTTTGAAGGCTTTTAAGCATCCTTCCGATCCCCCTATTCCTGATCTCCCAATAGGAGTCCTTCTTCTATTTGGACATATTGTTCCCACGCTTGATCGAATACTGACATACTTTCGAGATAATCTGCATTCAATTCCAAATAACTGCTCAGTTCATTATAATCAGTCGATTGTTTTGGGAAGCCATGATCCTGATAGGCATGATTGGCAAATTTAGTGATTGCATCAATTTCCTTTGGTTGTCGAAATTTCATTAAATATAAATAAAATGGTCTCATGGTGTCGAGCCCCCCTAAAAATAACTATGATTCTGCTTTAATATATCGGAAACTTTCTCTTCCGTCCACTTTTTTAAAATAATTTGGTTTTTTCTTCCTCATTTTATTGAAATCCACCATTTTTCAGCACGAACCGCATTTGATAATAGAAAACGGAACTTCAATAAAAATATCGTTCTCATTCCCAAATTGATTCAATCCTTTTAAAGGCGGGAAATATTTTTTCACACTTACGTTCTTTATTCTTTAAGTGATCGATCAATGAATCGAATCGCTACAAGTTTAACCTAGAGCTTCAATCAAATGCTTGCAAGTACCCTTACCTTATATACACACGAGCATAGTCAGTCATGCCGTATGAAGGGTGGCGGAATTACTCTAACATTCAAATACCCGATGGCCTATAATTCTTGTGAATGGGAAAAACCCCCTACATCTAAGATAGAATAGTGATTTACACTGTTCTGCCTAAAATGAGGGGATTCATTCATTAATAAATGGAAACGTCATGTACCATTCCGCTAAAAGTCAAAGTAGTTGCGTTTCAACAGCTTTTTCATGTTCATTAGCTCACTGTACTTCGTTTGTTTTTCAAGCAGTTTCGAATCAATTAAAAATAGTTGATTTTCAATTTCCTTCACTATTTCATCACTTTGAAAAAGAGCATCGCAATTCTCACAATGAGATGAAGGGGTTTCCGTAATTTCCACCGCCCTCGTACCATCCGGCAGTTCCCAATACACCGTCCCCTTTACCGATGTAAGCTTCCCTTTCTCACACCATGGACACGTCTCCATGCTATTCATCTCCCTTTGGAGTGCTCTTTTTTTGCTGTGCCTGGTATTTCTTTTCTTTCAACAAATCTCTTTTTTCACGTTGGTTTTTCAATGTAGCATGCTCTGGGTTTGTCACGTAATTTTCCCGTCGATTCATTCGCTTCAGCCCTTCAGGCACTAAATTGAATTGCTTATCGTTCATCAAACCGGATACACCTATATCTGACCTTTTTTCTTCCATATCGGGATATACCCCTTTGAAATAATCATCTGCAAGCCCAGGTGTATAATGCTCAGGTTCAGGATATGTGGTTATGACTCCTTCAAAATTGCGCAGCACCGTTTTTGTTGGGGATTGTGAAAGGATATAATTCGGTTGCAGTGTTATTTTCCCTCCCCCACCTGGAGCATCGACGACGAAGGTAGGAACAGCATTTTTAATTGTATGTACTTTAAAGACAAAAAAATAACGGGCTTACTTTGCAGTAGTAGCACCGTTTTTATAAGTTGTTATAATGCTTTGCGCAATTAGCGTTATGTTTGGTTTATTACGTTCTATAACCGTGCCTACGGGCTTGTTTAACGCCCCTGTACCGCCTGCCTGTGTGTTTGCCATTAGTATACGCCCCTCTTCAACGTTGTAAAATGCTTTACGATGCCTATACAACGGGCAAAAACTGTTTCGCACAGCCTTATTAATACTTATGCAGTTACGTCTTGGACACTTGCAGAGCGGTCACAAATAAAAAAGGCTATCCCGTTAAGGATCAGCCCGTTTTACATTTTACTTTTTCATTTGCCATGCGTTAAGCATCTCCTTTTTATACGTTATCGTTTATTACCTTACGTAGTATAACGTCATAAAAAGACGAACACAACTCATATTCAGAATATTTAGATAACTATATTAGTAGTTATAACGGCTTGCCTGTTAGCCTACACGATTGACTTTATAAATTACCCATATAATAGGAAGTAACTCGGTAAAATGGACATAAAAAAAGCAAGCCCGTAAGCCTGCCCGTTTTAAATGTTATTGCGCTTCTGCTTCGTCTATTTCAGTTACAATGCCAAAAAAGTCACGTAGCAGATCGTTATACAGCTTACTGCCCTTCTCTACGTAATGTACTGTGCCTAAATCATAAAATTTAATGCGTACAGTCATTGTTTTCTTATCAAGCCAGATTCGATAACTACTGCCGTCTCTAAAAATACTCTTATCCGTTTCACTTGCTACAATGCCCTTCGGCTCGTAAACTGCCATAAATAATGCACCCCTATTTAGTTAATATGTAACGATACCTAACGTTAACAGAACATTCAATTTACGTAAACTCCATTCGTTAAAATAAGACAAAAAAAGAGCCGTAACCCCCACGAAAGGATTACGGCTAAATTAGAGCAGTTTGAGATGTACCCTAAACACAAACACGCTGATGGACCTGATTCCGTAAGCGTGGTAAAAAAGTAAAACTGGTAATGTTACGATAACACAACGCAAATACAAATAAACGTGATTGAGGAAGTGGATTTCACCATCCTTTATAATATATTTTTGGTTAAGGGCGTTCACGTATGCGCCCCGTTTATAACCATTTAAGGCAGTAGCCGTTAAGCTACCGCCGACAAATAAGGCACAGCCGTAAGCCATGCCCGTTACTTTGTTATTACGCTACTACGGGTGTAATTGCGCCTGTGCCTTGAAACTCAACGCTATAAGTAGCTTCGCCATCATATGCGCCCTCTAGTTCACGGCTTGTTACCAACGCTTGCCCCTGCTCAAGGTTTACGCCCTCTTCTTGGATACGTAAAGTTACTTTTTGTTTGTTACGCATGGCGTCACGTAGTGCAACGTAACCTGCATCACCTTTAATGTATACGCCATCAGCACTTACAGTCCATTCGCCAAACCCGTACTCAAACTCTTTAAATCCGCTTGTAAGTTTATGTGTGGTTTCAATGGTTTCTACGCTTTCGCTTAACGTAGCCCCACGTTGCCCTCCTACAATCGTACCGTTTACTAAAATTAAAATATCTACGCCTTTTACTGCCATAATTAATTGCCTCCATCTAATAGTTTATTTAAATCTTCCAATTCAGCCGTAATTTCTGCATTACTAATGCGTGGTTCAAAGTCGCCTTCGCTGTCCGCATTAACAGTACGGTTAACTAACTTGCCTGTAATCTGAAAATACAGTTGTAATGCCTTTACGCTTGGTAGCCTGCCAGTGCCGTCATCAATCAGTTTTAACAACGCACTTTCTGCATTTGCTTGGAAGGCGTTTACTGCCCGTTCACTAAGCAATGCCATGTATGCGATTACTGCACCGTTATTTTTATGTGTGTAAATGGTCTGCCTGCTTACGCCAACCTCTTCTGCAAGCTGTGTAACGGTTTTTTTGTCGTTATTTTTGCAGTACGCATTTGCTACAAGTTCGTTAGCAATTTGCACTTGCAACGGGGTAAGCTCTTTTTCATAGTCTTTTAGCGTTTTCTTTGCCATAACTTTTCCTCCTTTTATTTATTGGTATAGGCGATATGATCCGCCCTGCCTTCTATAGTAAATAACTCGTATAATCCTTTACTGTCGCTAAGTTGTATATAGGAATAAAGCGTGTAAACAGCATCCTCTGCTTCATCATCATTAAACCCGTTTATCACCGTTTGCAGGGCGTGCAAATAACTAACGCCAATGCTACTCAACTTTTTGCAGTTGCTTAACCGTGTTGCAGGTTCAATAAACGGCTGTAACTTTGTAGGGTCTACGGGTATGTACTTTTTTGCCTTGTTTACAAGCCCTGTGTACTTAATTAAAAACGGTCTAAACTGTTCGTCAAGCTGTGTCATTAACTGCAAGCCCTCCTGTGTAGTTACTGTGTATTCTTTATGCGGTACTACCACGTCAGCAAACTCTTTTTCAAGTTTTGCAATGTCAACCATATCGTTAACCTCCTGTTATTTCACGTTTTAAGCACGTTTAAAAGCCCTGCACACTTACCTATTAAAAAGGTAGCTATGAGGCAGTTTTTCTACTTTAATGCGGTAAGCAATTGCAATACCCTTGTCATCGGTATCCTCTTGTAAAATAGTAGCTATGTCTACGGTTTTTAACCTTTTAATGTGCTTTGGTACGGTTGTATAAATGTCAAACTGCTTAGTAGCCGTTTCATATAAAATTACCGTTTCTTGTTCTTCGATACTGTAATATGCCACTGTAATTCCCTCCATAATAAAAGAGCCTACCCGTTACGGTAAGCCCTGCACGTTATTTAATTACGCAAACGTTACTCCACTAAATTGGCTCTCCGCCATATACTTTGCAGTCAAAAACGTTTTAAGTGTCGCATCTAGTGCGGGTGCAGTTACGGTAACGGCTTGCGTTGCCTCACTAGCTTTTACCGCCTGTTCCTTTGCTACCGCCAATGCCTTGTCAACTACGTTAAATAACGGCTGATTAGGTAGGTAAATGCCCTCATTGCTACCGTTAATAGTTACTGCGTACACCTCACGCCCCATTGAGTAGTTAGTGCCTGCTTGTACTGTCTTTGTGATTACGATTGCTTTTGCCATTTTTGTTGCCTCCTGTAATTTGTTTTATTTAAATAAGGCGGTGCAACTTAATGCCCGCCCTGTACCTTTTATTCACTTGTAATTAGCCCGTAACGCCGTTTACCTAAACTTATCAACCCAACGCCCTAACACGCCTTTTTTACGTGGCAAATTAAACCTACTAAGGGTTTTGCTAGGCTGTACTTGCTCCCCTAATGCCATACCCATTGCGGGTCTTATACTAGTTAGTTGATTACCGTGTCTTTGGTGTATGTTCATAGCAAGCTGTTTACCGTTTTCATACTGTGTATTAACGGGTTTGTAGTCACTGCGGGTAAAAGGTCTTACTCCAAGCGCTTTGCGTAATTCCACGTATTCATCATCCAATGGGTCAGCGCCACTTTTCTTACCCGTTGCCCTAAATGCACCCGCAAGTTGCAAAGCTGTTTCGTTAATTGCCTGCTCGTTGGTTAACTCTGCAAGGCGATCCGCCATAACTTGTGCCTGTTCTTCAGTTAGGCGGTACTGCTTAACGGCTTCATCTTTAATGCGTTGCAGCTCTCTATCGGCAAGGGGCTGTACTTCGGTTTCATACCGTGCTACTTTCAGTTTTAACTGTTCTAACTCCTGGATAACTGCTAGGCGGTCAAACTCCTCAACCGCCCCGTTATTGTTATCAGTCATTTATTACACGCCCCTAACGTTAGTTTTTTTGCTGTACTCAATGGCACGTTTATACAGATCGTGCTGTGTGTCTAAACCTCGGGCTTTAAGCGCCTGTAATTGGCGTAACTGCAAGTCCAAATTACTAGCTTTATTACTTTGCTTGGCAATGTTAACAATATCGGCAAATACGCTTTCAGCTTCATTTTTATCTTTCGTAATACCGTTAATTACCTGCTTAATCGCCCCTGCCTGTGCCAGTACGGTTGCCTTTTGTATCTCGTTCATTGCGCCTACTTTAATACGCAATAACTGCATATCCAATAAAGGGGTATCGCTGTAAGCTAACTGCGTTACCGTGCTACTTAAAAAGCGTGCAGTTTGCTCGTCTGTTGGGTGTATTTCAGTTACCGCCTTTAGTGCTAATTCACGTTCTTGCAACTCTAGTTCTTTTGCGTAGCCTTCTTTTGTACGGGCTATATCTTCTGCAAATTTTAACTCTAGTTGCTCCAACTGGTACTCACGTTCAGATTCACTATCCCTGAACCGTGGGTTTGCCTGTAAACGGCTCTTTGCCTGTTCATGTTCTTTAACTACGCTACCAATCGTAAGTTCCAGTGCTTCAAGCGTAGGGAAGTTAATTTCGTGTGCCTTCCCAGATGCAAGTAGTTGTTCCTCTTCGTGAGGGCTTTCAATAACGTAAACCCCGTCAACTGTAAATGCTCTATTAATTCCTTCAACTTGTGTACCCTTTTCAACAAATAGATTCTTTGCCATATTAATAACACTCTCCCGTTAATAGTTTTAGTTTTGTAGTTTTGCTAACTCTTCATTTGCTTCACGGTACGCCGTTAGTATCCTGTGGCATTCATTCAACGTATAGTACCGTTCTGTATCTATTAAAAATTCAATGTATTCTATATCCTTTTGTAGCTGTTCCATTACGCTAACCTCCTTAGTCATCACATTTGGTTTCTTGCGCTTGTAGCCAACGGTCAATCTCTGTTTCCATACTACCTTCTTGCTTTTCTGCCTGTGCCTGTTCCCTGCGTGCGGTTGCGTTGGTGTCTATTAAGCTACGGTCAATATACGTAACTACTTCGCCATCTTTATTGCTATACGGCTTGCTAATGCTTTTAATCTTTCGTATGTTGCCTGTACCGTCATCTTCTATAAGCCACCGTTTAGGTAATATATCCCCCGTTGTGTACTCGTTCATTTCGTATTGTGCTAACATAAACTCCACTCCCTATTTTTAGTAGTTTTTAGTTGCCCTTATTTTCTAACTCTTTTAGGCGGTTACTTAGCATACGTACCGCCAATAACACTTCATCATCTACTTTTAAACGATCTGCTATAAGTTCCTGTACGTTACCTGTTAACGGCTTTTTGCCATTTTCAATCATGCTAATGTATTCAGGTGTTTTATCTATTAAAAATCCCAACTGCCTTTGCGTAAGCCCTAACGCTGTACGCAGTACAATAATGTCGTATCTATTAAGTTTCATATATTTGTCCTCCTAGTTTTAGTTGTATTGCAACGCAAATAAGCGTAAACCCTGTTACTAGGGCTACGCCGTTTTATCTCCTCTTACTACCTATACAGTTTTTGATTAGGTTTTCGCACGCTTTTTAAATTATTTAAACGCTAGTAATAAAGATTTATCTGGTCTGCGTTTTGCTTGCCAAAAAATGCGAGGGTTAACGTACACCGTTTTATTATTGCCTACGTTCATAAAGCCAAACACGTACTCACCGTTTAACTTAACCTTGCGTAGTGCCTGCGTTACCTTATTCTCGTGGTAGCCAAACAACTCCGCAACCTGTACCACGTTTAAACGGTCAATAAAATTAACATTTTCCTCCGTTGGGTTGCTTACAAGTGCGTTAGTTTCAAAGCTAATATACGGCAGTGCCATGTATAACAGCCCTAAACTACCTACTGCACCACGGTTGTTCCCGTACTGCTCGTAAAGATCACGTATAGGTTTAATAATGGTACGGGCAAAACTTAATCCCCGTTTATTTAGTTCATTTGCGTTAATTTTGCCTTTTTTAAACCAATCTTCGTTAATACAAATATGGTCGCCCATGTCGTAAATAATGCTTTCACGCTCTAACTTGTTATAAAAATCACGGTAAGCCCTGTCGCCTAACTGCAATAATGTACGTAAGCCTTTTTTATCTATTGGCGTTCCGTTGTCGTATACCAACTTACCACCGTTTCTTTCGTGTGTTAAGTAGGTTGCAAGGTATAACAAGCGTGCAAAATCATGCTGTGTTAGCTGTGTGCCGTTTGCCTGCATACTAACTGCCTTACGGTATATACTCCACATAAAAGCACCCCCGTTTTCATTTATCCAGTCTTTAGCTTCTTGTATATCTTGCATGTGCTGTAAATTGCTTTGCGTAACCTTTTTAACGTGCTCGCCTTCTTTTAGCGTAATAATTTGCATTAAGCCCTCTTCGCCCTCTACTTTTATACCAATCTTACTTACATTAGTCATTTTACTAATCCCCCTTTAGTTAGTTAAGTAGTAAAGGTGTAACATCCACCTAACCTTTAGTGCCGTTTTCACCCCATCTACCTTACCTTTAGTGCCGTTTATTAAAGTGCCGTCAACCTTACTGCCCCAACGGTTTCAACCGTTTTTTGGCGTTCTGGTACGTATTGATATTACAGGTTAAGTAATAACGCCGTTGTACACTAATAACAGCCCCCAACCCCTTGCACCGCCTTCGGCGTTGCTAATAATAGTAATAAGCCGTTTAATAAGTTAATAAGTACAGCCCGTTAGGGTTGTAGTGTTTTAATACCGCTATTAAAAGCCCCGTAATAAATACGCTATAACGGCGTAATAACACTGCTTATACAACGCACCGTAATTTAACGGCACACAAAAAGGCACAGCCCGTAACTAATACGTAACTGCACCACTTGACTTCCTATATAAGTTTAAAAATGTTAACTTTTACTCTAATAAAAAATACGCCCAACCCCGTGAGGTGAGCGCATGCCTACAAAAAATGTTTGTGCCTATGCACGCCTGCAAAGCACTGATTGGGTTATTAGGAGAGGTATTACCGCTATACAGTACGGTAAGCCCTTTATAATTAACTTTGACTACGTTGGGGCTTGCGCCCCCATGCGTTAACGCGGAGTATAAACTAATTTAGTAACGAGTAGACCCTACGTGTACCCGTTTACCTTGTATGTTTTAAAAAAAGTAGCTCTCATATAATACCCGACAAAATGGAGTTTTTATTAGGTTTGTGCCGAAAATAAATAACCCTATACTTATAAGCCAACTAACGCCCTTTTTTATTAGGTTTATACCGTAAATAAATAGTCCTCTCATATATAACCCGTTAAAACGCCTTTTTTATACCCTTTTTACGCAATACAAATAACCCTTATACTTATAACCCGTTAAAACGGAGTTTTTTATAGGTTTCTTGCGTAAATAAATACCCCTACACTTATAAAGCAGCGTTTCAGGCTCTTTTATTAGGTTTGCACCGTAAATAAATATCCCTATACTTATAAGCCAACTAACGCCCTTTTTTACAGGGTTTGCACCGTAAAATTTATGCCCTTACTATAAAGGCAACGTTTCAGGCTCTTTTATACCGTTTGTGCAGTAAATAAATTGCCCCTATACTTATTACCCGTTAAAACGGAGTATTTACAGGGTTTTTGCAGTAAATAAATACCCCTACATATATAGGCAACGTTTCAGCACTTTTTACAGGTTTTTTATCGAAACTTTTTTACGTTTAAAATACCTTTATATTTCTATCGGGTTATAAAAAACGTGACTTAAGTCATTTCTCGACTTATAATAAAGCATCGTTGGAATATTCTGGGGAGGGATACTTGTTATGGAAAACGAAATAGAACAGGCTAAAAATATGCTAGATACGATTTCGGGTAAGTTAAAGGGGTATTTAGATGCAAGAGATAACATTTTGGATAACGAATATGTACAGGTATTAGGAGATGTATCAAAGGTTGTTGGGTTATTACGTAATGCTAGCACGCTAATTGCACAAAAACGTTTTGAAGCTTTTTTAAAGGGCTTTAAACCTAACGACATTCCTACCGAAACACAATTAGCTAAATTACGGGATTATATTGATAACGAAGAAAAAGCACAATTTATTTCTGATACCCTTTCTAAAATACTGCTATCTAAATCTACTAAATCCTGCACGATCTTAGGCATGATTATGTATGAAGTGATAGAAAATAAGCAAAACATATCGCTTGATTATTTAGTGTGTATCGACGCGTTAATGAACTTATTCGATAAAGACATTGATAACATTAAGTTTTTATACGAATTTTTCGATACAACCAAAACCGGAAAATTCTTCGCTTCAAGTAAGGCGTATAAAGAGGCATGTAAAAATAGAGATATAGATACTAATAGCATGGAGTTAACATTAGAAAAGGCGGTCTATCATCAAGTTGTACGCCGTACTTACGAAATTGACCTAGATTTAGATATAGACGTAGAAAATCCTTCGTTTAGCGATGGGCAGGCGGAAAATGACGAATACTATTCAAAATCAAGTCCAGGCAAGTTGTTATATAGCTTTATTAAAAAAGTAACATAAACAAAAAACGGTATTTAATGCAGAGATAAAACGGGCAAGCATTATGCAAGCCCGTTATCCGTTATTTTATAAAAATTTTTAGATAGTACGGTGTGTTCCTCAAACAAACCTTTCTTGTTAAGCATTTTCATAAAGCCCAAATACGTACCGATTTGAGTTCTATCACCTTTAATATCCAAAATGGCACCAAATTCGGGTACTATTGTTTTTTTAACTAAAATGTCACTTAATTTGTACTTATGCTCAAACCCAAATTCAAATTCTTCATCCGTAAATCTATTTAAACTGTCATTTGTTTTAAATACTGTATTCACGGTTGCTTCACCTACACTATCTGACATCAGTTTAGGTTTAGGTTCAATTCCTGGTTGGTATCTTTTTCTAACAAGCTGACTAAAATCATATTTCGATTCAAGGTTATTATTAATAAACTGAATAAAATCAAAAACTAGGTCTAATGATTCCAAAAAATAATCTTCTGAAACTTTTATGTATTTACCTTTTTTTGAGGTGGATTGCATATAGGTGTCGGCATATACCTGATCTATATAACCTCCTGCATGTACAATTAAGTTTCTTCTAGAATATAACTCTTCAATATTATTAAGATTTAAACCCGAATCACCAAATTCAATTTGCAGTTTTTGCTTAAAGAATCTCTTCATTCTGCTAAAACTACCCAAAACCACGCTTCTTATTTAGTTTTTAATAATATTATGTTGGATTTCTTGAATATCCGATATTGATAAAAGTTCTGCTACCTTAAACTCCCTTGGTTCATCCGTTTTAAAGGGGTCATACGTTAATTTGCTTAATTCATATAAAACATCCGAAAAATAAAGCTCCATTATTGATATAAGCCTAACAAATAACGATTCCCTTAACATGTTTGCATATCTTCCAGCAAGGTTTTTAGTTATCTCGTTAGGCGATCTCGCAATTAACTCATCTTTATAATGTATATCTTCACGGAAATCTATTACCTTGTCACTTATCTCGTCATTAATGCGGGAGATTGTTTCGCCGTAGGAATATATAGTTACTAAATAAATTCTTCTAATTCGGTTCCATTCGGTTCTAAACTTCCTAAAAGCTGCAACATTTGTTTTGTATCGCATAATAATCTCCTTAAATCATTACTCAAGCCCGTTTTAAATTTTATTTAATTTCTGCCATTTATTATAAGCAATACACGGATCATTTGATTTATATAGTCTTATGTACCTCTTTAACGTTTACCTCCTTATCGGTAGCGGTATCAGATTCCACTAATTCTTTACGTATTGTAAAATCCCTACGTTGTTCCCCTGTAAAGTCATTCGCTATTAACTTACTACTAGCACTTTAAATAGTTAATATCATCCGTCAAATCCTTACCGATATAAATCTTTCCGTTAGGGTACGTAATTTTGTAAATACTTCAATATAAGTGCCTCATTTAAGTTAAATAAAAAACGGGTAAGCACTATGAAAGACCTATTAATTTACTTTAATTAGCTTACCTTTATCTAATTGATATTCGTAACTATTAAATAAGAACGTTACTACCGTTTTAGCGGAGTTGATCACAACTAACGCATGGTGCTTGTTTACATCGTACCGTCTATGGTGTGCGTCACCGTTTTCATTCCTAATCTCGGCTAAACCGTTAACTATATTAATTAAACCGCTAATTACTTGCTTTAACGGTGCTTCTAACTTCGGGTTATCCGTGTCTAGGTTTAAATGTTTCCGTACTTTTTTAAACAACGCAGGTAAATCAAGTTTATCCTCTAAACTTTCCCCCGTAATATTTACAACTATTTCGTTACAAACGCCTTCCACCAATGAACGGGCACTTGTAATAGCTCCTGAATAATCTTCTTTGCTAAAACGCTTTTCACACTTGGCCAAATCTTCCTTAATATGGGCAAACGTTAAGTGCTCGGGTATTTCGCTAGGAACGTGTATTATTTTCACGTCAATTTGCTCATCTTCTAGATAATCTATATATTCGTTCATGCTAGATTTAACGTTGCTTTTTAAAGTAAAAAAACTATCATCCCTACCCATTTCGTTAGTTAAGTATTCCACAACTTCTTCAATGGTTCTGCAACCACGAATAAATGGCGGTACATTAATGTTTAGCTTACGTGCTAATGCTTTAATAATGATACGGCTCTCTTGATAGAAAGTATCGGCAACTACCGTATCTACCAAAGTTACTGCGAAAGGCTCATCGGAATGATAATTATCAAAATATTGTTCTAGCGATTTACAAATGTAATCCTTCGTTTTTACAAGTACCTCTATCGAGTTCATATATTGCCCTCCTGTTCCAATATTATCCTTTAAACTATTATATCACCGCTAGTTATTAAGCGATATATTAAGCGTGGGGGAAGTTTAATAGTTTAACGGCTTAAAATACCGAATAGCCTGCGTAATATCGCTAACTGCTTGTTAAAACATACGGTAGGCATTCCGCTATTATAGGCAAAAGGCTTAATACGGATGTATCCCTATAAATTTACTGAAGATATGAAGATAAATTTTTTACGAATAGGCATTACGTAGCCGTTACCGTGTTTGCTAGCGTAATAGGGTAAAGTTTAACCCCTCACGTTTTTAAAATCACGTCAGCAAATTTTATACACTTGGCAACGATTGAGATTTCGAGATAGCCCCCCCCGAGTAGCTTACGTTGCATACTTATACATTCATGCGCTATACCTACTCTCTAACAATGCTGTATAATCCCGCATAATAATACGTTGAGGACTACCCATAGTTGGCATTATGTAAACTACTATACCGTTTAACCCCCGTTATACCAACGTTTATATATTACGTTATAGTAAACACTATGCACCGTATTATACATTGCTTTAACAACAGGCTTTGTACGTATTGTACACATATTGTTTACATACAGGCTTGCATAACGTTGGTACTATTACGGTTGCTTACGCTATGTACGCCGTACACATTACGCTGTATAGTTATACGGACACCCCCGTAGTTTAGGCAGGCACGTACGCACCGAGGGCGTTAAGCTGGTATATATGGTACATAAACGGTAGCAGTACGGTTGCAATACGCCTGCACACAGCCCCTATAATAACGGTATATATGTTAACCTACGTAAATCCTTAACGCATATATCCCCGTTACACATAACCCTTATAAACCTAGACGTATCAATCCTTTACGCTATATCCACCGTACACATACCGTTAAGGTTAGGTACTTTACACAGTTATATATTAGCGTATTGTACACAGTCCCCTGCCACGTTGATAAACGCCTGTAACGGGCTTACTGTCACGTTTTAGTAGTTTATTAGAGCCATTATAGCGGTATGCCTTATACGGGGCTTAAACGGCTGATAAAACGGACATAAAAAAGGCGTAAGCGTTAAGCCTGCACCCCTATTACATGTATTCAATTTCAATGGTAAACGGATAATTGCGCCTTACAGGGTTGTTTGTTGATACATGCGCCAACTCTTCGGGTAACATGCGGTCATAGTAAATCTTACGTATAAACCGCTTTAAGTGTGTGTTAAGCGCAGTAGGGTCAGCCCCTACGCCTTCTAACTGGTCTATAACGGTTAGCATGTTTTGTAACTTATCTGTTACCGTAGCTGTGTTGGTGTTTTGTAGCTTAACGGTCAGATCCGCCTTTTCAGCTTTTAAGCTGTCCAACCTTGCCGTTATTTCCTTCTTTTTGCCTGCTATCTCCTCTGCCGTTAATATACCTTGCACGGCTAAGTCGATTAGAGTGCTAAACGCCTTTTCCTGTTCAGTAATTTGCTTATCCACACGGCTTAACTGTTCAACTATATCTTTCGTTATGTCACTCGTATCGGTATTTAACAGGCGTTCAATTTCCTGCTCTATTTCGGTACGTACCGTTGTAACCCTTTGCATTACCAACTCTTCCACGTATTGTACCCTTATGCCTGCATTACCGCACTTAACCCCGTTAGGCATTAAGTATTCGCATACTTTTATATGGTGTTTACCGCTCTTATTATCTTTGCGTACGGCTAACTTACGCCCACAATTAGCGCAGTACATTAAATCTTTGAGGGCTGTTACTCCCGTTTTAGTTGCAGGCTTTTCCCGTGTTTGCTGTGCGTACTCCGCACGGGCTATACGTACATCATTAACCCTGTTCCACTCTTCTACGGCTATAATTGCAGGGTGTGCTTTCTCTACCTCTATTGTATCTATATTTTTATACGTGTACTTGCCGTTTACCTTTATGCGCTTGCGGTCATTAAATACTACCGTACCTTTGTAAACAGGGTTGCGTATAATACGCCTTATGCTTGGTATGTTAAACGGCTTACCCGTTGCACTTTTATAGCCCTCCGCATTTAATATATCCCGTATTTTGTAACTACCTAACCCTTCGCCGTGTAGCTTAAAAATGTACCGTATTATTTGTGCGCTTTGTTCATCAATCTCTAACTTTTTAGTAGCGTTGTTACGCTTGTAACCAAACGGCGTATTACCGCTAACATATAGTCCTTGTTTTGTCATTGCTATTTTGTTGTTTTTACTCCGCTTACCTATTAGGCTGTGTTCCTGCGAAGCTATCAAACTGCCAAACCGATAAGTAAGTACGTCATTTTGTACGTTGGCTAAATCGTATATCTTTTCCCGTGTAACAATAGGTGTGTCGTAATCTACACATTGTTGCAGTACGGTTTCACTTATTAGCCCGTTACGGCTCAAACGGCTTAACTCCATTACCATAATACCGTCAAACTTTTCTATATCAGTTAATAACCGTTGTAACTGTGGTCTTTCGTTTATATCCGTTTTGCCCCCAGATAACACCTCTTCGTACAAAACATAAGTCCAACCCTGTGAAGTTGCGTAATCCGTTAATATGCTACGGTGGTTGCCTAATGTTTCTACGTTCTCGCCTTTCTTTTCCTGTGATATACGCAGGTATATCGCAACGTGTTTTATTTTGCTTGCTACGGTTGCTACTGCCTCCATTGTTATAAAAACCCCCTAATACGGTTTATACGTTATACAACGCATTTTATGTACAACCGCACGTATTTAATACGGTAAATATTAGTATAAGGGTAGTTTAACAGGCTTCATATAGTGCATGCAATAAAATACGTAGTAGGAACAGCATACCCGGATGTATGGCCTCTGAGTCCCTCGATGATTTCAATCCCTTTTGATATGGGAGCCCTGAAATGACCGATGCCTTCTGACAAATCACACTGATAAATATAGTAAGGTCGCACACGAATCTTAACAAGGTCATGCATTAGCTTTTTCATGATTGCGACACTGTCATTTATCCCCGCTAAAATAACTGCCTGGTTGCCCACAGGTACACCTGCATCGGCAAGCATCTCACAAGCTTTCTTTGACTCTTCGGTGATTTCTATCGAGGTATTGAAATGAGTATTCAGCCAAACCGGATGATATTTTTTTAAGATGGTACATAAATTTCCAGTGATTCTTTGAGGAAAAACAACCGGAGCCCGCGTACCTATCCTGATTATTTCAACGTGAGGGATTTCCCTTAAGTTTTTGAGGATATATTCAAGGATCGTGTCATTAATCAATAATCCGTCCCCGCCTGAAATAAGGACGTCCCTAACCGCCGGTGTGTCACGTATATAACCGATGGCAGCGTCCAATTGTTTTTTTGGCACGCCCATGCCAATTTGCCCTGAAAAGCGTCTTCTCGTACAATAACGGCAGTACATCGAGCACTGATTCGTCACCAAAAAAAGGACGCGATCCGGATATCTATGGGTCAGACCAGGTACAGGGGAGTCCTCATCCTCATGAAGGGGGTCTTCCATGTCATATTTGGTTTTATGCATTTCTTCCGAGATGGGGACCGATTGCATTCTGATTGGACACCTTGGGTCATCTTGATTCATTAGCGAAGCATAGTATGGGGTGATATTCAAAGGGATGGTTTTAGTGGAGATCCTTACGCCTTCCTCTTCATCCGGAGTCAGGTTTACCACTTTTTTCAAATCATCAACGGTTCGGATCGTATTCGTAAGCTGCCACAGCCAGTTGTTCCATTGTTCTTCGGTTACATCTTTCCATAGCTCTATATCTTTCCAATTGCGATCTGGCTTATATAAGTCAAATAACATGGTTATACCTCCTGAGTTATGATAGTAGTATTAAATGCAAGAAGGGTGCCAAAATGACCCAAAAATTCCATTGACCATAAAAAAATCCGGACTGCTGGCTGCTTCCGGATTTTTTTATGGTCAAATATGTTTTTTTATTTTATATTGCAAGGTCTGCCTTGGAATCTGCAATAGCTTCGATGCCTGAAAAACATTTCCGTTTGTCTGATGAAGGGCCTCGGTAATCAATTTTGTTTCCATCTCAATCATGGCCTCACGAAGCGGAAGTATTTTTACTGATGAGGAATGGGTATGTTTTTTTAAAAACTGTGGCAAGTCTTCAAGGTTCAAAATATCCTTCTCCGTATGGTTCATCATGAATTCTATCGTATGTTTAAGCTCCCTTACGTTTCCAGGCCAATGATATTCCCGAAAGAAAACCTTTGTCTTCTCTTCAATGCCTTTTATGGAAAGTCCTAATTTACTGTTAAATATTGATATGAAATGCTCAGTCAGAAGCTCTATATCATCAGTACGCTCCCTTAACGAAGGCAGCTCGTAGCTCAATACGTTTAATCGGTAAAATAGATCTGGCCTTAGCCTGTTTTCCGATACGGCCTTTTTAGGATCTATATTCATCGCTGCCATGATCCTGACATCCACCTGTACGCTCTTTGTGCCGCCTATCCTCCTGATGAACCCATCTTCAAGCACACGCAGAAGCTTTGCCTGCAAGTCAATCGGCATTGATTGCAATTCATCCAAAAACAAGGTTCCGCCGTTTGCTAATTCAAATAATCCCTGGCGTTCCACAGCGCCAGTGTAACTTCCTTTAGCCGTACCGAATAGAAGCGATTCCAATAAATTTTCTGGTAAGGCAGCACAATTTTGTGCGATGAATGGTTCTTTACTGCGGCTGGAATCCTTGTGGATGCTTTGAACAAAAAGCTCTTTTCCTACACCGCTTTCCCCATAAACCAATACCGATGAGGATGATCGGGCAGCCTTTTTCCCTTGTGATATCAAACCTTTAAACCCAGTATCACTGGTCAGGATTTCAGTGAACGAATACAATCCGCCTTTCTGGGACGTTTTCTTTTCAGGACTTTTGATTGTCTTGAGCGAGCTTTCAAGGTCAGCTAACCTTTCAGATAATTGCTTCAAACTTGAATAATCCTTAGCAATTTCTATTGCACCAATCATGAACCCATCTACATATATGGGGAGCGTCGTATTTAGCGTCTCAATGATTCGCCCATGTGCATTTACATATGATTGGCTATAGTTGTAGATCGGTTTTTCAGATTTAATCACTCGGAGTAATGTCGATGATTTGTGATTTAAAGAAGGGAAGGCTTCAAGCAACGGTTTCCCAAGCACTTCACTTCTTTTCATTCCATCATGATTGGCCGCCACTCCGTTATAAAATATGGTCTGTCCTTTTGGATCTATTACATGAATGCCTTCATCAATTGTCTCTAATATAGCTTCCAGTACTTCACTTGTATTAAAAAATTCACTTGGCAAGATATCCCTCCTCAATTACCCTCTTGCTAGAGTATATGAGGAAATGCCAAAAACTTGTCATGTACCGCCTGAAAATGAGCAATCATGTAAAATTTTTCACCCAAAGATTCATGTCTTCCAGTTTATCGAAGATGTAACAATTATTGGCCAAACGTCCACGGTACGAGTAACCCTGCTGGTGCAATGCAGCATTCATACCGAATGAGAGCGACCGGGCAATGGAATAAATACAATAAATGCCATTCGAAATAAGGTAGTCTTCAAGTGAGGAAATCAAGTGTTTCATCAAACCGTACTGCCGATGTTCCGGCAATGTCGCACAATCAGTGATTTCCGCATTATGGTAAAAAGCATCAATTTCTGCGGAAGCAGCACTGATGATCTTGCCTTCATGAACAAAAATATAAAAGACCGTTCCCTTTTCCATGCATTTTTTCACATATAACGGATCATTCATCGGAGTGGGATACACTTCGAAAACCTTCCCGTACAATTGTGCCAGCTGAACTGCATCGGTAACTTCCGCTTTACGTCCTTGATAGGCGGACGGCGGAACATCCAGTCCGGATTTAATCGGGAGACTCTGAACATCGGTGAGGATTTGATCTTCCTTTTCCCATTCCTCACTGTTGCGCCTTTCGTTCTTGTTATATTTAACAAGGAAGAAACAATCGCTTCCCAAAAAGAATTTATCGATGCTTCCTTCATATAAAAAGCCCTGAGCAATTAATGCCAGAACGTTTTCCTTGCGTGACTTGAAGATGATTTTCTCTGCTGATACGCCGTTAGCCACCTTCAGGGATTCCTCTACGCATTCCTGAAAATGACCTAGATAATCATCAACCCTTAATCGCTTATTAAAATAGTCGATCGTAATATGTATTGAGCACCTTGGCTTTTGAATTCTTTTTTCAATGATGCCAGCCTCCATTTGTCCCGCTCCTTTCACGTCCATCGAAAATGGTAATAAAAGGCCTGACCCTTTCTAGAATCAGACCTTGGGAAAATAATTATTGCTCTTCCACCCCGCACCAATCAATCATGGTCAATGCAATGATTTCTGCAACCTCCATCATTTTATCCACTTCTATATATTCGTTTGAATCATGGGCCATTTTCGTTTCCCCTGGTCCAAATACAACTACGGGAGTCGAGCCGACTGATGAAAGGTACCCTCCATCCGTCGCCCAAGGGGACGCTTCGACAAGCGGTTCTTCCCCCACCACTTTTTCATAGTACCTGCCAATGGTTTTCATTAGCGAATGATCGATTTCGAGATTGCCAGGCAGCCATCTGGCCCCAAACCATTCTAATTCAATAGGTTTTTCTTTGAACCATGAATCACTCCGGTTTAAAGCATCTATTCGCTGTATCAGCGATTTTTGTGCCTCTTCCATGGTCTCTGTCGGTGCGATGCCGAATCTGCCTTCAAGAACGGCTGTATCCGGCACGGAAGAAGGCCAGTTTCCGCTTTGAATGCTTCCTATGTTGATTGGAATGGGAATGGGTACATTTTTATAGAGTGAATGACGGAGTGACTCATTCCGTTCTTGTTCAAGCATCTTGATTTCTTTCATTACACCAACCGCTTTATCAATTGCACTTACTCCTTCATACCTTGTGCCTCCATGTGCAGACTTGCCCTTTATTTTCAGTCGAAACCACATCGAACCTTGCTGTATAGGGAATAGTTTCATATTGGTAGGCTCCGGAATGATTGCCCCATCCGCTTCGTACCCTCTGATGACTGCCGCAAGTGTTCCGGCACCGCCGCTTTCCTCTTCAATCACACTCTGGAAAATCACGTCCCCCTTCAATTGGATTCCAGATTCGACTATCGCTTCGATGGCCAGCAATAAAGAAACATTGCCGCCTTTCATATCTGTCGTTCCCCTCCCGAACACTTTCCCGTCTTTTAATTTGCCGCTATAGGGTTCATCGTGCCATGCTGCATGATCGCCTTCAGGAACAACATCAATATGTCCGTTTAAAATAAGGGATTTCCCATTGCCGGTTCCTCTTTTAATAGCCACAAGGTTCGGATTTCCTTTAAAATCCTTGCGATCGCAATAAAAATGGGGGTGTTTTCTTAATTGTTCATCCCCAATTTCCCATAGATCTATTTCCAGACCAAGTTGTCTGCACTTCTCGACCACTATGGCTTGTGCACTTCCTTCTTGCCCCCTTTTGCTCGGTTCCTGGACCAGTTTTTGCAAAAGCTGAACCCCATTTGTCCGATGATCATTCAACCATGTTCTTATTCTTTCCTCATACATATCCATTCTCCTCTCTCATTCTTTTAAAATATGGATGTTTTCAGAGACGGTAAACAAGGCTTCGGTTCGATCCCTGATTTCCTCAATACCGGATGTATCAAATACATCTGTTAAAAGGAGGCCCTCGGAAGTTACAGAAAACACGCCTAGCTCAGTGATGATCATATGTACGCATTTCTTGGCAGTTAACGGCAACGTACATTTTTTGACTAATTTAGACATGCCCGCTTTATCGGTATGTTCCATTAATACGATGACCTTTTTTGCCTTTGCAGCCAGTTCCATGGCACCACCCATGCCTGGCACCCTCTTTCCCGGGACAATCCAATTAGCGAGATCCCCCACTTCACTCACTTGAAGGGCTCCTAGAATCGTGATATCCACCCTCCCGCGCCGTATCATCCCAAATGCAACCGTACTGTCGCAGTAGGAAGTCCCGGGTCTTATGGTGATCGGTAGTCCCCCGGCATTGCAAAGATGTGCATCTTCCTTTCCCTTTTCAGGAGAACTGCCAATCCCCACAAGGCCATTTTCAGCATGAAACATAACTTTATGGTCATTCAAAAGATGATTCGGTACAAGCGATGGAATGCCAATTCCCAAATTGACCAGCATCCCATCGCTTATTTCTGCTGCTGCCCGTTTCGCTATTCGATTTCTATCTTCGGTTCCCAAACCCATTTCCAATCGACTCCTTTTGATGGAATGATATAATCCACAAAGGCACCTGGCACAATGATGCTCTCTGGATCCAAAGAGCCAAGCGGAACGATTTGCATGGCTTCGACGATCGTGATTTGTCCGGCCGCAGCTACGAGTGGGTTCGTGTTCCTGGCGCTTTTATCAAAGATGAGGTTTCCATAAGGATCTGCCATTTCTGCGTAAACAATGGCGATATCTGCTGTTAATGCAGGTTCCACCAGATAATTTTTCTTACCTAGCTTTACGGTTTGCTTGCCTTCCCGGACGATATCGGTTTCAATTCCTATATCAGTCAATACCCCACCTAATCCCATCCCTCCAGCCCGGATGCGTTCGACAAGTGTACCTTGAGGAGAGAACTCCACTTCGAGTTCCCCATTGTTCATTAATAGTCCTGCATTTGGATTGGAACCGATATGGGAAACGATGATTTTTTTTGCACGGCGTTGGGTGACCAGTTTTCCGATTCCAATATCGGGGAAACCTGTATCGTTCCCAATCAAGGTTAAATCTTTTATACCTGACTCCAAAATCAGATTGATCAATCCCGGAGGTGTCCCAATACCACCGAATCCCCCATACAGGATGGACTGATTATCTTTAAAGAGATGGAGGACATCCTCCAAACGACAAATCTTCTGGAATGTATTTTCCAACACTATGACTCACTTCCTTGGTGTGATGGCCGTTTACCAATGGATTCATTAAATTGCCGAAAAGTTATATCGACCCTCATTAACAATTCTGCACACTCCTCTTCCGAAATCGTTAACGGCGGGGAGATGATGATGGCTGCCCCGGTTACACCGTCAAGGCCTGCTGCTGCGGGATAAAGGAGTATTCCATTCCTCATTCCCAACTCAATGATTTCATTGGTCACATCGGCCTCCTTCGGAAATGGGGCCTTTGTGGCCTTATCCTGGACAAATTCGACGCCTATCAATAAACCTCTGCCACGTATATCACCGATAAAGGAATACTTCCCTGCTAACTTCTTCAGGCCCCTAATCAGGTCCTTCCCTCTATCGGCTGATTTTTCAACAAGATCATTCCTTACGACATATTCTAAAACGGCTAAAGATACCGCACACGATAATGGATTGGCACTAAGCGTATGTCCTCCGATAATTGACTTCGAGCCTTTCATTATTGGCTCCATCACGTTTTTGGTCATTACTGTGGCGGCTATCGGGGTGTACCCCCCACTCATGCCTTTACCAAATGTTACGATATCAGGTTCCACATCCCAATATTCTGAGGCAAGCATCTTACCGGTACGTCCAAATCCAGTCATGACTTCATCGGCAATGAATAAAATATCATTCTCTTCACAGATTTTCTTCAGTTTTCGAAAATAACCATCTGGAGGGACAATCGCCCCTCCAGCTGCCCCGATAACAGGTTCTGCGATGAAAGCCGCTATATTTTCACTGCCAATACGCCGGATGGATGCTTCCAATTCCGAAGCACAGGCCATTCCGCACGTATGGGGATCAAGTTGAAGTGGACACCGGTAACAATATGGAGGAGATACAGAAGGATATGATTCAAGCAAAGGGGTAAATCGCTCTCGACGAATCGGATGCCCAGACATTGAAAGAGCCCCCATCGTGATGCCATGGTAGCTCATCCACCTCGATATGATTTTCTGTTTCTTGGGCTTCCCTTTTTCCTGCCAATGCTGAATGGCTATCTTCAAGGCAGTTTCAGTTGCTTCGGAGCCGCTGTTTACAAAAAAGCTGTAGGTCAGTTCCCCTTTGGTCAATTCAGCAATTTTTCCGGCAAGTTTCTCTGCAGCATCATTGGTAAATTGGGAACGATATACAAATGAAACCAGTTTAGCCTGTTTTACCATCGCCTCCATGATTTCCTGGACCCCATGGCCAATATTGGCAGTAACAGCACCTGAGGAAGCATCCAAGTAATCCTTACCTTCTTTGTCGTATAAAAACACTCCTTGACCATGACTGATAGTCGGGTAGGCTCCTCCCAGGACCGGCTTGATCAATGAAGACTGCTCCATAAGCCCACACTCTCCTTCTCTTTAAAAACAAATGCAATATAGTAAAGTGTATGTCCAGATGAACGCAATCTTGCTAAGGAAATTGACCTAAGCAAATAAACGGATGAATTTTTGGGTTTCCTGATGAATCGGACAAAAAAAGGCGACAAAAAAAGTGTATCCGCGAGAGATACACTTTTTTCTTACAATGCGCTAATTAGTTCTTTTTCACGAATTGACTCCAAAAAACTTTCATCCTTTAAAACAGCCAGCACATTTTTATAAAAAGCAGTTTTATCGATAACTGAAGTATGTACATATTCATACTCTTTTAAAGAAGGATGACGCAAAACATTTTTCATGCAGGAATGACAAACTTTTTTAGTTCCTAACTTATAGTAGTTCAAGTTGCTTGCATCACCATTAGAAGTGTCTCCGTTACAAACGAAACATGTATGGCTAACACGGCCTTTTTTATTATACTCGGCCAAAGCCCCTTCTAAACGAATGGATGCGGGAATTGTTAATAACACATAATCACCTTTTCTATTTTAAATCTCTTAGTATTATATCAGAAAAATATAGAATTTGAACTATTAGACTCATATTCCCTAATAATGCTTGTAAAATAGGACAATTTTCAGGTGCTGATTAGAGGAAAGGCTCCAAAAACACACCAAAATGTAAAATACATTTATCCAAATCCCGACAGATTAAAATACCGTCCACTTTTTGAACGGCGTCTTCAAACTGTGTCATGAATTTATCTGGATCGTCGCTTTTCCGTTCTTTACCTTCATTATTGCTTTTGAACCAACCGGCACCGTTACAAATGGATGAACATGACCAAAATTGGCATTAGCGATCACGGGTATGCCATTTATCTCCTTTTTGCCAGCGATGATTTCATGCAAAGCATATTCAGTCATCCCCGAATCCTTTTGGAAACGGCCTATGATGATTCCTTTAATCCCAGTTGCCTCTGGCTGATGTAACAAGGATTGTAAATCCCGGTCAAAACTGAATGGATGACTTTCTTCGTCATCTTCAATGAAAAGGATACTGTCCTTTAAAGACGGCATAAACTCTGTACCTTGTAATAGATTCAGTGTGCAAAGATTTCCCCCAATGATCGTCCCAGCCGCTTCCCCTTCCTGAATGACCATATAACCAGCATTCGGGTGAAAAGTTCGGTCATCCTGTTCTAAATGCCAAGAGTCATCACTCCACGTTTGACTTGGTTCAAGATAAAAGCCTTCACTTTCAATTACAGCCTTTTTAAAATATTCCATCGTATATTCCAGACCAGCCTTCATTCCGAACGTCGAGAAATGAGGACCTGAGTATGTAGTTAGGCCTGTTTTTTTATGAATGGCCAATAAAATTGCGGTTATATCACTATACCCCATCAACACTTTTGGATTTTCCTTAATCAAATCGTAGTCGATATATCGTAACAATTGGTTAGCGTTATACCCCCCGATGGCTGTAAAGATTCCCTTAACATTCGGATCCCTGAAAGCCTCATGTAAATCTTCGACCCGGTCTTCAATCGAATTCGAAAAAAAGTCATCATGGAACAAAGCCGTTTTACCATATGTCACTTTAAAACCAAGCTCAATCAATCTTTCTTCTGCCAATCTGCGTTGTTCCCCTTTGACAATCGCCAAGCTTCTTGAAGGAGCAATAACGCGAATTTCATCCCCTGCTTGTAAACGGGAAGGTTTCATATCTTTATCCCCCTAAATTAATACATCTTTCGTTATTTTAGCAGAAATGTTGAACAAAGAAAAATCAAGACTCTTAAGGACTGCCACTCACCCCATTCTCTTATCGACCTTACTTACATCAAAACCGGGTCATGATTTCCTTATAGATCCTTCGGCCTCGTTCTCCCCATCAATGGCATCCTCTCTTCATTCCCGTTGTGCCAGGAATTGTTGTGTAATGTATCGCCTGTCCCATGATTACACTGTATTTATCCATGTCTAATCAGTAATCACTATGGATTCTAAAAAGGGCCCCGTCAAACCACCAAATCCTTACATAAAGAAAAGACCAGCTTTATAAACTGGTCTCTTTAGTTATTCAATTAGCAACAGAATGAAGCACCGATGATAATCAACAGAATGAACAAGACAACGATTAATGCGAAGCCTGATCCAAATCCGCAGCAACCGCCGCCGCCACCATATCCACCGCCGCCACCATAACCGTAACCTGGTCCTGCAACATTTCCACCATATCCGTACATTAAGTTTCACTCCTTTTAGAATTCTGATTTCTCTTTACACCTTACCATATGTCAATACGCCCGCCTCGGTCTGTGTATTTGCCTATTTTTTTGGATTTAAGAAAAAACTTATCGAAAAACACCTTCATCACCATTAAACATTCAATAGGTGAAACACCAAGAGTAGCCATAAAAAGTGTCAAAAAAACGTTTCGTATTTATTGTGTTACTTTAAAATTGGGATATAATAAGAAAAAAAACAATTCTTAGCCTCTTTACGCTATCTCATGCCAATATAGATACATAAAAGGTTAATACGGGGGAACATAATTGAAAAAGAACGCAAAATCCTTCATCCCTTTCGCTGCAATCGCCACGATCCTTCTAATCAGCTATATCCTTCAAAAAGCTCCTAAAACATATGGATCGGATGATTCGATAAATGTTTATCAAAAATTCCAAACAGGCCAGCCCATTCAGTATCTCGTTATTGGTGACAGTATCGGAAGAGGGTCGGGAGCTGAAAACCCTAAACTAACATGGTTCAAACAGTTAGAAAATAAGTTGATCGAAACCAATGATGTTCCTTTACACGGAGATTACTTGGTCCAAAGCGGATCCACTGCTTTTGAAGGTCTATTTAAGCTTTCCCAAAGAAAGAAGCATGACCATAAAGATTTGATTTTCTTCGTTTTCGGTGAAAATGACCGTAAATATATGAATGTCGATGATTTTACCATGACATATGAAGCTTTAATCAGAAAGGCAAAAGGGCTCCACCCTAATGCTGAATTGTTCACAATAACAGAGAGTTCCTTGAAATATGAGGAATTTGCGTCAGCCATCGTCCTTTTATCCAAACATTATGGTGCAACTAATGTGGATATGCGTCCAATATTCAAGCATTCTGGATATACGGAAAAACAGCTGACCAGAGATTTGATTCATCCAAATGGGCTAGGTTATAAATTTTATGCTAATGAAATATACGAACGCTTCCTGGATAATATAGAACGCGGGAAGACTGTTTCAGACCTGCCATCTAAGCTTCATGACCATTCAGAATTTGAATTATCCGAGATTGAACACTATGAAAAAATGAAAGGTTTCCGTCCAAGGGGCGGCTATTTCACTAGTAGTGTAAAGGGCAGTGTGATTGAATATAACTTCAAAGGAACTATGCTTGGTGTGAGACTGCTTAGGAGTCCCGATGGCGGGGAAGTAGATGTATGGATCGATGGAAATGAAATCACCACTTTAAATACGTGGTGGCCCTTTGCCCGTGAAAGGTATTTATTTATCGCTAATGGGCTTCCTCCAGGTTCACATACGGTCCGTTTTGAGGTGACTGGCAGAAGTAAAGCAATGGAGCTTACCACCATCCCATATGTCCGGATAGCATCGATCATTACCGATTGAATCTTACCCGATATTAAATAACCCCCTATCATTATCTGATAGGGGGTTTTCCATTCAATCAAAAAGCTTTTTGTATTCTCCATATCCTTCTTTTTCAAGATCTTGGAGCGGGATGAACCTCAATGAGGCAGAATTGATGCAATACCGCAAGCCTGATGGTCCAGGCCCATCATTAAAGACATGGCCCAGATGAGAATCGGCAGTTTTTGAGCGAACCTCGATTCTTCTCATACCGTAACTCGTATCGAGGTTTTCCACCACTTCCTCTTCTTTTAGCGGTTTAGTGAAGCTTGGCCAACCACAGCCTGAATCGAACTTTTCCTTTGAAGTGAAAAGAGGATTACCTGAAACGATGTCCACATATAACCCTTCCTCCTTCAAGTTCCAATATTCATTGTTAAAAGCTGGTTCCGTTCCATTATTTTGGGTGACTTCATATTGAATCGCTGAAAGTTTCTGTTTTAATTCTTCTTTACTTTTCATCTTTTTCCCCCCAGTGATGTTGTATAAATGCTTTTCGGCCTGAGCCAATCGAATATCTTTCATAATGCTCAGGTTGCTTTTTATAATAATGCTGGTGATATGTCTCAGCTGGATAAAAAGTTTTGGCTGGTATAACCGGCGTTACGATCGGTTTGGAAAATTTTCCGCTCGCCTGCAACTTAGCTTTGGATGCTTCCGCAATTTCACGTTGTTTTTCGTCATGATAAAAAATGGCCGTTTGATAAGAACTTCCCCGGTCATGAAATTGTCCGCCAACATCTGTCGGGTCAATTTGCTGCCAAAACAACTCGATTATTTTTTCATATGGATATACGCTTGGATCAAAGGTGATCTGCACAGCCTCATAATGTCCCGTGGTTTCAGAACAAACTTCTTTGTACGTGGGATTTTCCGTAGTCCCGCCCGTATAGCCCGAGATAACGGATTCGATACCAGGCTGTTCATCGAACGGTTTCACCATGCACCAAAAACATCCACCTGCGAATGTTGCTTTCTCTAATTGCTTTGTCAAATGAAAATCCTCCTTTTTTACAAACAATCCATTGAATGCATTTTAACGCTTTTATTTTGCTCTGTAAAATAATATGCCGATCGTCCCTTTTAACATAAATTGCCCCTTCCCTTATAAGGGAAGGAAACACACGCCCAAGCATAACTACATATGATGAGTCCATAATGGAAAATGTGAGGTGTTGGAAATGAGCGATAAACAATCATATTTACAAAAAGCGGGTACTTATGATTTACTATCGTCTTATTATAAATACAGTAATCCGCATCTGCATGATTATTATTACCATAAGCATTTGAAAAGTCTCAATAAAGCAACACAACAATCGAGATATGAGCATATGAAAGTCATATTGCCATCACAAGTTCGCATTTTACACGCTGCCCCAACAGCTCCCTCATTTGATATTTATGTAAATGAAAAGTGCATTCTCAACAATCTTTCATATAAAGAAAGCAATGGTTATTCACAGCTTTCCCCTGGCATATACCAATTGGAGATATACCGCAGCGGGCAAAGGCTTTTAGGCTGTAAAGTGGCGCTAGAAAGCGGGAGGTCCTATACCATAGCAGCTTCCTTGGCTAATGAGTCGTTGAAAATGTCACCTTTCGAAGATAATCCATTGGTGCCTCAAAATGAAGCCAAGGTCCGATTCATCCATCTTTCCCATGGTTTACCTTCGGTGGATATTGCCGTCAAAGACGGAGATGTCGTTTTTGAAAATCTCGATTTCAGGGAAGCATGCGATTATCTTAATATACATCCCATGATTGTCGACTTCGAAGTCAGGAAAGCTGGGACAAAAGAGATCATACTCTCTTTGCCAAACTATGTTTTCCAAGAAAATACGTCCTCAACCATTTTTATAATCGGATTGAATCGAAAATCATCCACTCCAGAAACCTTAACGCTCTCCCCATAAATGATAAAAAACCAGGATTCATTGATCCTGGTTTTTTATCAATTCACTATTACTGTAATGATGATGGGATGGTCAATAAAAATGAAATGTCATCATTCTCAAGATCGAAGTCTTTCGCCTTCACCCTAATGTCGCTTTTCAATTCCATATCCTGCAATGACACATAAATACTTTCGTCATTGGGGCTGATGCTAACCCAATCCGGCATGTTATAACGCTCATTTATTAGGTTCATTACATATGAAACAGGAAGATTCATTTGTCCAACAGCAATTGATTTTTGTTTTAAGACCAAATCCCCATTCTTTTGGGCAATTGGCTCAAAAGTCAATTTCATTTCAACTTCACGATTGAAAAATGGCATTGTTCCATATAACTCTACCTCATCCGTTAAATACACTTCGTAGTGAATCGATCCCGTCAATCCTTCTTTATCAAGATATTGGTTGATTAATCTCGTCAGGTCTTCCCGATTCGTGTGAACTTGAAATTGGATATCTTCTTCGTGGCTTACTTGTGGAATCAGCTCTTTATCTTTAGCCGGCAGATTTACTAAAATCACAACAAACAGGATGACCAGGATGTTTAGGGCTAATAGGGAAATAAACAAAGTCTTCCATTTGACATTTGTCATTCTTGGTCATCATCTCCTTTGGCACTCGCTTCCAACGTGTCCTTTCCAATTGTGGTTATATCCATATCATTATAGATTCTTGTCGCGATTAATTCATATCCGCGGTCATTTGGATGAAAATAATCCTCAGCATAAAGCAAATCCTCTTCGGAATCCTTGAAAATGTCTGCTATTTCAATAAAATAGGCTGAATCATATTCTTCAATAATCTCTTTTCCGCTTTCATTCCAATCATTCATGATCATATCAAGTTCATAAAAATCAGCGAACCATTTGGAGAATGGATTATAAACGCCAACAAGGTAAATTTGCGCATGATCATTTTCGGAACGAACCTTATCAAGTATCTGCCTTAATCTTTTTTCATACCCTATTTTTGCCGAATCAAACTGATTCAGTTCCAAGTTGGAGAAATTCTGTTTAAAGACCTTCATGATATCATTTCCACCGATTGTGACAACAATCGAGTCAGCTTGCTTAATGTCTTCTTTAATCCTAGCCTTATCCAGTCTTTTCAATAGTTGGTCGGTCCTATTTCCACGTATGCCATGATTAATCATCTCAACGGAAGTAATCGATGGTTCTTTTTCCAGCTTATTTTGTAAATAAGGCAGATACCCGCCGTTATCTTTACTATCACCGACACCTTGAGTCAAGGAATCGCCAATTGAAACGATTTGCACAGGGTCTGGAAAAAAGCTGGCAGGAATGGTTTCCTTTTTACTCAGCTCAACTATGCTTTTCTGCTGAACAGATGGCTGCTTTGAGGCCGGTTCACTTTGACCGCAGCCTGAAATCCAAACTAGGCATATGAAAAGACAGGTGATTCTGTACCTCATGTCCCTCACCTTCCTACCCATATATTATATCATGCAGAAAACGAAAAATTGCAAACAATATACCTTCATCATACTTTTATCTTGAGCATTCCTTACTATACAATATGAAAAATGAAGTGAATAAAAGCTAGTCCTATAAAATTTAGCATGTACTGAGGATGTAAAATCATTCTTCGCCACTGCTGTTTCTTCAAAAACTAATTTTCACTTTTTTCACCTTTCAAAATGCTAAAGAAATCCGAATGAAAAATGGACGAAAACAGAAAGAACAGGTCATTTAACCTGTTCAATAATTCTGTAAAATTTTTATATGCTTAATAATTTCTTCAAAGGGAATATCCTGCAGACCTGTATAATCCATAATGATCTTTCCTTCTTGATCAATTAGAAAAAAGCTGGTCCCATGAATCACTTGATCTTCTCTTTCTGGTTTTTTGACGATTGTTTTAAAGTTATCCAATGCAAACTGCTCGATTTCTTCCTGACCATAACCGGTCAGAAAATGCCAATTGCCGTAATCCACATTAAATTGGTCACCAAACTTTTTTAAAACATCAGGTTTGTCAATTTCCGGGTCCACAGAAAAGGAAACGAACTCTACATCCGATATACCCTCAGCCTTCAGTTGCTGCTGCAGTTTCGTCATATTGGAAGTCATGGGCAGACAGACCGTCTCGCAGCTTGTGAAAATAAAATCCGCTACCCAAACCTTACCTTTAAGATCGCTTTTTGAGAAAGGCTTTCCCTCCTGATCAATGTAACTAAAATCTTCAAGGTCCCAATTCTTGGCAGCAGGTACACCATTGGAACCGCATGCTGTCAACAGCAATAAAATTGATGCCCCCATAGCTGCCATAAGCAAATGCAGCTTTCTCATCCCTACCCCGTCCTTTATGTATAAAATATTCTGTTACTTCATTTATTCTAACAGACCAATTGGTATGAGAACAGCAACACTTTCTACGAATTAAAGACAATTGTAAAAATGACAGACCTCTGCGGCTGCAATTTCATACACTTTATACATATCAATCCCAATAATACATGATTGCCATGGCGCCTTCGCCTGTATGGGTACTGACAACGGCAGTGGTTGCATCTATCTTTATATCTTGATACCCTGTTAATTCTGCAATGGCCTGGCGGACTTTATCCGCAATTTCAAGTCCATTTGCATGTACAAAACCAATGCCTCTAATTTTTTTGCCTTGTGTATCTTCTTTGAATTTCTTGATGATGAACTTCACGACCTGTGACTGGCTCCTAGCTTTGGATACAGGATTCAGTACACCATCGTCCAAAAGTGCAATCGGCTTTATGTGCAGCAGTGAACCGATAAATGCAGAAACTTTCCCAATCCTTCCACCTTTAACGAGGTTATCAAGTGTTTCAATGACAATGATTAAACTTGACTGCTTTTTAATATGTTCCAGTCGTTCGATTATCTCTGATACGGATTTCCCTTCCTTTGCCATCTTCGCTGCCTCGATCACCTGGAATGACATCGCTTTCGAAATGAATTTCGAGTCAAGAACGGTTACTTTCGCTTCAGACATACTGGCTGCGCTTTCCGCTGAGCGTACAGTACCGCTCATGCCACCTGTCATATGAATCGAAATAATCTCACTGCCGTCTTTTCCGAGTTCATTATATACCTCAACAAAGGTACCTGCGGCTGGTTGTGAGCTTTTTGGAAGTTCTTTTGACTGGTTCATCCTTTTCAAGAATTCTTCTTGTTCGATTTCAACCTTATCCAAAAAAGTCTCTCCATCTATAAAGATAGATAAAGGAACCATTGTAATGTCATAATATTCCAGTTCTTCCGGTGTCATATCTACTGTAGAATCTGTTACTATCTTTACTTTTTTCATCATTACACATCCCTAAATTAACATATCTATTGTATTATACCTATTCAAGGTACGCATTCAAACCAAAGGTATCTTTTTTCAAGTGAAAGGATACTCATCTTTCGAAATGATTGCACAAAAAAAAGACCGTCCCATGAGCTAACCTGAACACATGCCGTTTTATTTCGGAATCGCACGGCATTCGTGGCATCTCTTTTATCGGAGATGTTAGCTATGGAACAGTCCGCATTAAGCATTATTGAGTAAGCTTCCAAAAAAAATCTTGTTATAAACGGGCCATTTGAGTACGGATGCTAAATAATGCTTAAATGAGTAATTTTCTTTATGATCTTTATTAGCAAAAACTTTCTTTACAAATATTTCCAAACGCGCGGTCAACATAAAAAAATTCGGATCACTAGGCAATAAGACAGGTATTTCTGAAATTGTGACCTTATGTCCAAAACAATCTTTGAATTCCAAGCATTTGAACATCAAAATATCAATCCTCATTTTTAACCGATTGCTTACATTATACACAATAAATCAAAAAGTATAAATATTCAAATGTATAAAAAAATGGACAAATCACGCTCGACTTACATTACAAAAAACCCATAATGGCAAAATGCCATCATGGGTCCCCTGTTATAAACCTTCCTCGTAGCTGCCTTCCTGCAAACTTTCACGCTTCACCCTTCGTTTATAGACGACTTTAGATAATGAAATGCTGATTTCGTATAATAACAGCAGTGGAACCATTACCATAAAGTCGGACATAAAGTCAGGCGGCGTAATCGATATCGCAATGACAACCAGTACAAAGTATGCATACTTCCTTAACTTTTGAAGCACATAAGGATTAATTATACCAATGGAGGTCAAAAACATGGTAACGACCGGAAGCTCGAATAAAACGGCAAAAGGTATCGTCATATTAAATAGGAATGAAAAGTACTTATCCGCTGTAAAACTGGTTATGAACATCCCATCGCCCAATTCAATCAAAAATTGAAGAATGGTCGGGAAGATGACAAAATAACCAAAAGCAAGCCCTCCGATAAAAAGCAAGAAAAGTGCTGGAATATAGGCAAGGGTCGCTCTTACTTCATTTGGCATCAAGGCGGGTTTAACGAATAACCATATTTGCAGAGCAATTATCGGTATCGTTGCCGCAATGGCTACGACGCCTGAAAGCATAAAGTAAATCCAGATAATATCACTTGGTCCCAATACCATCAGGTCAAAATCGAGATCCTTCACGAACCAATTATAAATCTCTTCAACATAAATAAAACTGGCGATAAAAAAGATGAAAAAAGCAACAGCAGTAATGATGAGCCGTTTTCTCAATTCATCGAGATGATCGATGATATTTAATTCTTTATCTTCCAAAGTTGATCACGCCTTCATCTGAAAATCCGTATCTTTGTTCCAGCATAAAGGCGCAAGACGATTACATCTTACGCCCAGCATTTCAATCATTCATGATTTTTTTGTTGTAATTTCTTATCTTCTTCATAATCACCTTTTGTTAAGTCACTCGTGGACTTTTTAAATTCACGAAGTGTCTGTCCAAAAGCACGGCCAATTTCTGGAAGTTTCTTCGGACCAAAGATAATTAATGCCAATATTAAGATGAGAATCAGACCAGGTACTCCAATGTTCGACATGGATACATCCCCTTTGGTGTTGTAATTAGACCTACTACGATTATAATACCATTTCCAACCAATTGAAAGGGAACTGGCAATTCGTCATAGAATGGTAACAATTTTCGACAGTATGGCCGTAACGACTGTGCCGGCAGAATAAAATGTAAAAACATAGGTATTATTCTATCCTAATTTAACATTTTGTCCATGATTAAATCAATAAATGAAATAAATTACTGTCTTTATTGACCTCAACGAAAGAGAATCCTTTTTTGTTCATCCTTTGAATGAGCCCTTGATAATCATTTTTATCCTTTAGCTCTACACCAACCAGGGCCGGCCCGCTTTCTTTATTGTTTTTCTTCGTATATTCAAATCGGCTTATATCGTCATTCGGTCCTAACACCTCATCAAGGAATTCCCTTAAAGCCCCAGCGCGTTGCGGGAAATTCACGATAAAATAATAAAGCAGTCCTTCATATAATAAGGATTTCTCCTTAATTTCCTGCATACGACCAATGTCGTTATTCCCTCCACTGACCATGCAAACAACCGTTTTGCCTTTGATTTGTTCTTTGTACAAATCCAAAGCGGCTACAGAAATGGCCCCTGCCGGCTCAGCGACAATTGCATGCTGATTATATAAATCGAGAATCGTCGTGCAGATCTGCCCTGAAGGAACGACAACGATATCTTCCAGGTTTTCCTTACAGAGCTGATATGTCATCTGTCCTACACACTTGACAGCTGCTCCGTCAACAAATGTATCTATGCTTTCAAGTTCAGAAACTTTTCCTTCCTTGAAGGAGTATTCCATCGATGCAGCCCCAAGCGGCTCCACGCCAATGCATTTCGTTTTTGGTGAAACCGATTTGAAATAACTTGATACTCCGGCCATTAAACCGCCACCGCCGATAGCGGCAAATACATAATCAATTCCATCTTCACAATCATTCAGGATTTCTACAGCCGTTGTTCCTTGCCCGGCGATTACCTTTTCATCGTCAAATGGATGGATAAAGGAACGCTCTTCTTTTTCACAGCATTCCATCGCCATGGCAAATGCATCATCGAATGTATCTCCGATTAGGATGATTTCCACATTATCCCGACCAAATAACTGAACTTGATCGACTTTTTGCCTTGGTGTTGTAGCAGGCATATAAATTTTCCCGTGGATACCTAATTGACTGCAAGAAAAAGCAACTCCCTGTGCATGGTTACCTGCACTGGCACAAACGACTCCATTCTTCGTCTCTTCCTCGGTCAAGCTTTTCATTTTATAGTAAGCTCCTCTTAATTTAAAGGAACGTACATGTTGAAGGTCCTCGCGTTTTAAATATACATTACATTCATATTTTTCAGAGAGCCTCTGATTTTTTTGTAAAGGAGTATGTAAAACGATTTCTTTCAGTTCTCTGTAGGCAATTAGAATATCTTCCAATTGAATCCCCCTATTCATGGATGCTGTCTGGTTCATATCAATCCCTCATTTCCTTCCTAATCAATTCAATCATTATAGCACTTTACTGTTATTAATGTAATTGATTTTTCTAAAAATTCTATCTTTTGTTCATTCCATACCAAAAAAAATCCGATTATGGTTATTTCCCCATAATCGGATTAGTCATTTATTTTTTTTGTAGAATAATAAAATCATGTGCATATCGATTTTTTTCATCGATGCTGCCTGGGTTTGAAGAAATTTTATCCCATTCATTTTCATCAATCACGGGAAAGAAAGTATCACCTTCAAAGGTTTCATGAATTTCCGTTATATACAGGCGGTCGGTAACAGGAAGGATTTCCTTGAAGATTTCGGCTCCGCCAATCACGAAGACTTCCTCATCACTATTATCTGCAAACGTTTTGATTTGTGTAATATCATGTAATACTACGCAACCTTCCGCTTTAAAATCCTGATTGCGGGTAACGATGACATTTTCACGGCCAGGCAGTACCCTGCCGATTGATTCAAATGTTTTTCTGCCCATGACGATTGGATGCCCCATCGTCACCTTTTTAAAATACTGCAAATCGGCCGGTAGATGCCATGGCAGTTTATTGTCTTCCCCGATCACACGATTTTGATCCATGGCCACTATCAACGATATCATATGCTAACCTCTCCTTTTATATGGGGATGGGCTTCGTAATTTTCCAAAACGAAATCCTCGAAGCTAAAATCAAAGATATTTTTCACTTCCGGATTTATTTTCATGATTGGCAATGGTTTCGGATCACGAGTCAACTGCAGTTCCACTTGTTCAAGGTGGTTAGAGTAGATGTGGACATCCCCAAAAGTATGTACAAATTCGCCAACTTCCAAATCACACACCTGCGCGATCATCATCGTTAGGAGCGCATACGAAGCAATATTAAAAGGAACACCTAAAAAGACGTCCGCTGAACGTTGATATAGCTGGCACGAAAGCTTGCCATCAGCCACATAGAATTGAAAGAAAGCATGGCAAGGCGGCAATGCCATTTCGTCCAGTTCCCCAACATTCCAAGCACTCACTATCAACCTTCTTGAATTGGGATTCGTTTTGATTTGTTCGATCAATTCACTGATCTGGTCGATTTGCCGTCCATCAGCCGCTCCCCAAGAACGCCATTGATGACCATAAACCGGACCTAATTCTCCCTTCTCATCAGCCCATTCATTCCATATGCGTACGGAATTTTCCTGAAGGTAGCCAACATTTGTATCACCCTTCAAAAACCATAATAGTTCATGGATAATCGCTTTTAAACTAATCTTTTTCGTTGTAAGGACAGGGAACCCATCTTTTAAATTAAATCTCATTTGATATCCGAAGGTACTGATCGTCCCTGTTCCCGTACGGTCACCTTTTTGAGTGCCATTCTCGAGTACATGCTTACATAAATCTAAATATTGCTTCATGATAAACCACCTTTTCTACTTTCATTCTCCTTATTTTAACGTATTATAGCCCAATGTTTAATCTAATTGTTTAATAAAATTATAAGTCTCGGGTGCTTTTTTTCTAAGTAATTGATTTTGTTCGAAGTTTACATAAAACATCGCAAACGTTTCTGCAAAGTATTCTTCAGGATAATTGGAAAAATACGACTGTCCAGGAAACAGTCCTCCCACTTCCTTGCCCCAAATCTTCAAATAATCCATGTCTTCACGGATACCATCATAAACTATATTATCAATGGAATGCCCTAGCTCATGCAGTTCCAAATTAATGGAGCCATGCCCGTTACCCTTGTCACTTGCTCCGATTTTAACCAATACGGTATGAGACCCCCCCATCCCAGGTACATCATCCCAAGTTGTTTCTTTATTCAAATAACCACGGGGGGATTTTCCCTTTAATTTAGCCGCAGATTGATTTTCTGTTAAATTACCATTAAATAGTTTGACCCTCACACCTCTGTCAGCAGTCTTCACTAAAAGGGAATGCGGCAGTTTGTCAATGGTTCCAACAATTTTCAGTGCTTCCTTTTCATTGTATTCCCCTTCTGGAAATAAAAATATTCTTTGTAATTCTTTATTATCATTAAAAATATCTGCTTGACTTAAAAGGTTATCTTTGGGCAAATTCCGCCATTTTACCCCTTCATCCTTTGCTAGGGAATAGGAGAGCATCGAGAGGAAAAAGGCAAATAATGCAAGAACGGTTAACCATTTTTTACTTTTCACAATCTTCTCTCCTTTCAATCATTTCTCATTATCGTCAAGAAATATATGTATTTTTAAATCTATAAATCTTCAACACTATTATATTAGTATAACATATTGATTTAATGTAAAAACTCTATGTTTTTTTGGTAATTTTGGTTCCAGCCCTTCCTTAAAAGAACCATTGTTCCGCTCTTTTCATATATCAACAGTATATAATCGTAAAAGGTTTAAGGTGATTGCATGGAAACCAATAATAAAAACGCCAGCTTGAATGAGCACCGTGAACTTGCTGAAGAAGTCCTTGATATTTACAGTTTAAAAGTGTTCATCATTCTCGACCTTTTTTTGTTCTCCATTTTCTTTGGCATATTGCTGCATCCGTTACTCCCTTCTCTCTGGCTTAACATTTTATTGCCTTTGATTTTCTTCACTACATTTACCGCCCTTCTTCAATTACTTGATATTCTCCAAAAAAGCTGACATCATATTTGATGTCAGCACAGACTGTATGCATCTCGATGAAAATCGAGTTTGCCTACAGTTTTTTTATGGGTGTACAATTTAGACGTTGAATTCCGCTCAAGGCACTCGCTTTCCGCGGGCGGTCCGGGAGCCTCCTCGGCGCCTTTGCGCCTGCGGGGTCTCCCCTGGACGCGCTTTTCCCGCAGGAGTCTCGCACCTTCTGCTCCAATCAACTTTGTTTTAACTTTTAGATAGAACTCTTTTGTCTACTAACTGAAGCACCGTTCTTCAAACTGTGCTCTTCCTCATATTTATCTTTATTAACTAATTGTACTAAAGCTCACCGTTAGTTATATAAACATCCATTAATTTTTCGAACGATTTTCAGTAAAAAGTGTAATTGAAAAGGTAAAAATCTTTCCCTACTAAAAAAGGGAAAGATGATGAAAATTATTTTTTTATATAATGAAGCATAGCAAGTTGACCTAATTTTTCCACTTTGGTTAATGTGTATTTTAGGGTAATATCATCTCCGATATAAAGGGAGATTCCTTTCCCCAAAATAATGGGTGCAATGGCTAGTTGGAATTCATCAATTAAATTTTCTTTAAAAAATTCACGAGCTAAGTTTCCTCCACCAATTAACCATATATCTTTACCAGGCTTTTGTTTTACATTTTTAATGAAAGTTTTGACATCTTCATCAATAAATGAAGCATATTCATCTGATCCACTAACAGATTTAGAAAATACATAATTTTTATAATCACAATAAGGATAATCCATATCAAATCCACGAATGACATCATAAGTTCCTTTTCCCATAACAACAGTGTCAATTCTTTCCAGAAGTGAATTGTAGCCAGAATCTCCTTCTACTTCTGTTGATTCTAACCACTCTAATGTACCATCATCATTTGCAATATAGCCATCAATTGAAGTACCAATGTATAAAATAGTGTTACGCTGTTTTTCCATCAACCAACTGATCCCCCTCCCTCGGAACATAAACTTGATATTTCATCATATAAACCATCTTGTAATTCCATTGATACTTCCTCAGGTAAGATACCACTCTTTACAAGGTTAATTCTTCACTAAATTTAATTCTCCTTCTTTCACTAACCTCCGTCGTTAGTTGAAGAGGAAAAAGGAATTCCATTGATAAAACAATGAGCTATTTTTTTTGAAGAATTTTATATAAATGGAGACTAATCGTTTATAAATTATACCTTCCCAAGAATACACCTTATCGGAAATTTTTAAACGCTGAGCAGGGGTTTCTTTTGTTTCACCTGACTAAAATGGTTTGCAGAAGTTATAATATGTTCTAAGTATTGTAATAGGGCCGCGAGGTCGGACCGCCCGCGGAAAGCGAGTGTCCCTACTTTCCAACCAACTTCAGATATCCGCTCCCTTTCCGCCGACTGTCTGCCAATCCCCCTCGCCGTAAGCATTTAGCGGGGGGCTCGGCATGAGTGTCGCATTTATCTTCAATCTAGTAAGGGTTTCATCCCCCATATAAAACAGTAAAAAACATGATAAAAACTCGAGGCTTAAAGTAGTGAAAAATCACCGCATTCTTATTCGCATAACCCCAAAAAAACATGGCATGCGGTTGGACGACTTTAAAGGACTTTAAAATGGACATGGAAAGATCAAGGAATGGTAAAAGTCGAAATTTGAGAGGTCTAATTAAGAGAATAACAAAAAAAGTCGAAAGGGGTTTGGGATGATAACGTTCCGAATTCTTTTGTCAACAAAAAGCTGACATCATTTTTGTGTCAGCTTTTTACATAGTGCTCAACCATGTTCTTTGAGCTTTTTCCCTTTCTTCAAATGAAATACGATCGTGGTGCCGAAAATTATCAAGATAAAGGCAAAAAAGATCGTAGGAGGGATTTCGATCCCTGCAACGGCAATTAGCATTTTTATAGCAATGAACCCGATAAGCACATATGCGGCAGTTTCCAATTCAGGAACCTTGTCTATCAATTTTAAAAATAAACCTGCTACTCCCCGCATCATCAAGACACCAATCATCCCGCCGGTCAGAAGGACCCAGACTTTTTCACTCACCCCGAAAGCGGCCAAGACACTATCGACGGAAAATGCTATATCCATCAATTCCACTGCCGCAACCGTTCCCCATAATGTACCAAACATACGGATCAGTATGCTGTTTTTACTCATTCCCCGGATATCTTCATCGGTCCCCGCTTGTTTTTTCCTTTTATCCCGAAAGTATTTAAACGAGAGCCAACCAAGATAGGCTGCTCCAATCACCTTCACCCACCAAAGCTTAATGAGGAAAATACCGATTCCAATCGCTATAAACCTAAAAGCGTAAGCACCTAATAATCCATAAAAAAGTGCTTTTTTCCGTTGTTTTTCCGGAAGATGCCTGACCATTACAGCTAATACCAAAGCGTTATCCGCCGATAGTAATCCTTCCATTAATACAAGCGTTCCTATCAATCCCCAGCTCACAGGGTCGGATAAAACCTCCACCCACATATGCCAATCAAAAAATTGAGCATATGTTTGAATGATGTTATTTAACAACTCTGACATGATAAAAACTCCCCTGCTACTATTACAGCAAAATTAGAAAACCATTTAAAATAACATTCTTCCCTGTAATGATAAAAACTCTACTATGTTTTAAACACAAAATAAATACGTTGCATGACAACGTATCATTTAATGCCTATTAGAAATTTCATTTTCATCATACGCTTACACTTAATTAAAATCAACGAAACCATATACACTATGAGAGCCTTTGTTTACTCGTCCACTCTGGCGGCGTATTTTTATCCCAATATATTTTCCCTATATCATAATGGGAGGCAAATGAATCATGGTAGGTATGATAGTGAAAATTGAACCAATATCCATCCAGTGGAGGATTTTCCTGCCTTACATGGAATCTGATGATATCCTTGCCGCTATAAGAATCATAAATATGAAAAATTTTCTCGGCCCTGCCAGCACTCGGCTGCTCAGTAATGGTTAATTGCTGTAATTTTTCATCTGGAAATTGGGCAGCCATTTCTGTAATGGCTTCTTCCATTTTTGGTAATATTACCATTTTGAACTGATCGCCTATTTTAGGATTGATCTTATCGCCAAATTTCATAAATGCGTTTTCCTCTGCTTTATTGAATATGCCCGATAAAAATTCTTCCCGGTTGAATTCCTCTTCAGGTTCAGTCGGTTTCTGTGAAGAAAGATAGGCTAACCCTTCTTCATCCACCAACCCTTTTTTAGTATCCTTTAACGAATCGGCTTCAGCAAGCCACGCCAGATCTGAAGGAGTGACAAGACCAAACGTTAAAACGGATACTAAAATGACCAGACTTTTCCTGAACCAAACCGCTGCTTTCAAATCACACTCCCCCTCCTTTTTTGTATTATCATTATATTTAGTATACTTTTATTTTTTAGTAATTACGAATATATAGTTACCCATGTTTCAAAAATCAAAAAAAAGGATAAATACCTATATAAACTTTATGAACCCGAACTTTTTCACTAAATATCAACAATTCTACAATTAAATGAAGGATTTTGACGATATTTGGAGAACTTAATTAGATTCAAGTCTTTTTAAGGAGGGGTCTTATATGGCTTTGACTACGACTGCCATGGTGGCTTTATGTCTTGTAACATTAGCATTTTTCGTATATTTAGCATTTGCTGATTAAGAATAAATAAATACCTACGAAAAATCTCCTTGTCATTTATACACAATGACAAGGTTTTCTTTTCACATAATCACATAAAGCCTTACCTTCTGGCAGATAAAAGGACTGAATACTGGAGGAATCATTATGGAAAACACCAATGAACACACTAAAGATAAAGATTACATGAGGGAAACAGCTACAGGGAACGCCGGAATGGTCGTTACCGCTCATCCCGTAGCCACTTCCATTGGGGAAAAAATATTACGTGAAGGTGGAAATGCTGTCGATGCGGCGGTCGCCATCCAATTTGCCCTGAATATTGTAGAACCCATGATGACTGGAATCGGCGGAAGTGGTTTCCTTATGGTATATAACGCTAAAGATAAGAAAACAAAAATATTCGATGGCCATGTTAGAGCACCTAAAGCAGCGCATCGAGACATGTTTCTTGATGAAAAAGGGGAAGTCATCCCATTTAAAGAACGCTCGATCAAAGCTACAGCGGTTGGAATTCCTGGAATACTGAAAGCTATGGATGAAGCACTCTCCGAATATGGAAGCAAGCCTTTAGCTGACCTCATCGAGCCATCCATTGAATTTGCAGAAAAAGGAGTTCCCGTCAATTGGGTCCTTTGCGATGCTCTTAAAAATTTTGAATATCGATTGGGAGAGGAAGCCCGTAAGTTCTTCATGCCAAACGGAAAACCCTATCAAGATGGCGAATTGCTGATAAAAGAAAATTTGGCGAATACCTATCGGATATTGCAATGTGAAGGCGTTTCCGCATTTTATGATGGTGAAATCGGAGAGGGCATCATTTCCTGTATACAGGAATTGGGAGGGTTCATGGAGCTTTCTGATTTACAGGATTATAAAGCAACGATTGATGAACCAATGTATGGGACTTATAAGGATTATCGAATTGCATCATCCATGGCCCCAAGTGCAGGCGGATTCACGGTCATTCAAATCCTGAAAATATTGGAGAGCTTCCAAATCGAACAATATGACGTCCGTTCTTGGGAAAAATATTACTTGATTGCAGAAGCGATGCGTCTTGCATTTACAGATAAAAAGGCATTTCTCGCTGATCCCGAATTTGCCGAATTGCCATTAGCGGGTCTACTGCATGATGAATATATAGCCAAACGCCGCTCATTCATTAATTTCAATGCAAGGAATAACGCCATTGACTTCGGAAACCCTTGGATATATGATTCCGTGAAACAAAGGGAAGTCATTCCGCAACCAAATGACGAAGATGTCAGTGAAACGACACACTTCACGGTCCGTGACAGATGGGGTAATATTGCAGCTTGCACTTCTACAGTTGAACATCCATTCGGCTCAGGCATCATGGTTTCCGACTATGGTTTCATGCTAAATAATGAACTGACTGATTTCGATTCCATTCCTGGGGGCATGAATGAAGTGCAGCCTAATAAACGCCCTGTCAGCTGCAAAAGCCCGACCATCATCTTTAAAGACGGCGAGCCGATTTTGACGCTAGGATCACCTGGAGGACCAACCATCATCAGTTCGGTCGTCCAAACGATCATCAATGTACTCGATTTAAAAATGGACTTGAAAGCAGCCATTGAAGAACCTAGAATTTTCACACCAATGGGCCCCCATATTGAATGGGAAGCAGGAATGGATATGACCAGCAAAGGTCACTTGGAAGGAATGGGCTTTGCCTTTAATGAAGTTCCCCATTCTATAGGGAATGTTCAAGCCATTCAAATTAATCCTGATGGTTCGAACTATGGTGCTGCCGATTCAAGCAGGGAAGGTTGTGCAATGGGATTAGACGAGACAGATTATAAATCCTGATCAAGAATGGAAATGAAGCCAAAATGAAATTTGGATGTTTTTCTCTTTAATACCTCAAATCCAAATTCCTCAAAGCGGGAGCTGCGAAAATGGTCTTTCAACACGACTCTCTTTCGCGCAACCCGCTTGGCTTCTTTCATTATTTCCATCGATAAATCCTTATCTTCCGCAAAATGAGTCAACCCCTTGATTCCATTCGATTCCTGAATCGTTTCCTCAAACATGGGATCGAAATATACGACATCAACATGATCATCCGGCAATGCTTTCAATATATCGTAATGATCCGCTTGAATGACCTCTATTCGTCTCATCGCTTGTATCATCTTTTCCTCTGCATTCTCCCAGGTCTTCATCCCATGTTCCACGAGCATGGCCAAATATTGATTTCCCTCCAATGCAACAACCTGTCCATGTTCACCAACTGCGAAACTTGCGACAATCGCATCAGAGCCCAAGCCCAATGTACAATCAAGCACAGAATCCCCCTCATTTATATCTCCGGCAATGAGAAATGGATCACTTTCACCAAGAATTAATCGTTTTATTCTTATCATTGCAAGGTTCGGGTGAAAAAAGAATGGTTCTTTTTCTTGGTACCGATATAACTCCATCCGCTTTTTACCAAAAACGAGGCAATCATCTTCATCATGTTCCGATTGGATATCTCTCACCGATCGTTTTCTTCGGGCAATATAGGGAATATGTAATTCTTCAGCTAACCTTTCGGCTAATATCATCGTTTCTTTATCGACTCTTCCTACTGTAGTGACAAACATGAATCCTCCCCCTCCATACTCTATTAAATTTGAAAAGAATGCCCTGTTTCCAGGACATTCTACTTCATCACTTATTCACTTGACTGAATGCTGCCAATAAATTTTCCATAATGGCTTCCATTGGCTGTCCTTCTATATCATGGCGCGGAATGAAATGTAAGACCTCTTTGCCCTTTAGGAGAGCCATTGATGGTGAAGAAGGTTCTATTCCATCGAAGTATTCCCGCATTTTAGCTGTCGCTTCCTTATCTTGACCGGCAAATACAGTTACCAGATGATCAGGCTTATTGTCTGCTTGAAGTACGGCTTGAGTAGCAGCTGGACGGGCTAACCCGGCAGCACAACCACAAACTGAATTCACAACCACAAGTGTCGTACCTTCTACGGAATCCATAAAGTTTTCAACCGCTTCGGCTGATTCCAACTCCTCAAAACCTGCTTGCACCAGTTCCGCACGCATTGGTTTTACCATTTGTTTCATATATTCATCATATGCCATCGACATAAAAAAACCCCCTTGGTTAAAATTCTTCAATTATTTTAATCATACTATATTCTTAAGTGCTTATGCAAAAATGACGCTTAGAGCGTTGTATATTCGTCCTTCCAACATAATGGGGCATAGTCAAAAAAGATTCATTTTCGCTGCAAAAAAAACATGGTGACAGAATCCGTTTCATTCTGCCACCATATTTTAGTATTTCCTTTAATTAAACTTTCATCACTCCGCCTGAGCTGGCATTCGTCACAAGTTTGGAATAACGTGCTAAATAGCCTGTTCTAACTTTTGATTCGAAGCCTTTCCAATTTGCTTTGCGCTTTTCGAATTCTTCATCGGAAATTTCCAATTCGATTTTACGATTTTCCAAATCCAACTCGATGATATCTCCATCTTCCACAAAGGCGATTGGGCCTCCCTCAGCTGCTTCGGGGGATATATGGCCAATGCTGATGCCTCGAGATGCGCCTGAAAAGCGGCCATCAGTAATCAAACCGACTTTGGCTCCAAGTCCCCTTCCGACGATTTGGGAAGTCGGTGCCAACATTTCCGGCATACCCGGGCCTCCTTTAGGTCCTTCGTAACGAATGACCACTACATTCCCTTCCTTAACTTTTCCAGTAATGATTCCGGAAAGTGCATCTTCCTGGGAATCGAAACAAATCGCAGGACCCCTGTGGTAGCCACCAACTGATTCGTCAACGGCACCCACTTTTATGATGGAGCCTTGAGGTGCAAGGTTACCGAACAATACCGCCAGCCCTCCACGCTCAGAATGCGGATTATCTAACGGATGGATAACATCCTTGTCCAAAATTTCACAACCGGCAACATTTTCGCGGAGCGTTTTACCTGAAACGGAAAGGCAGTCTCCGTTAAAGGCACCTGGTTTTTTGAGTAACTCATTAATGACGGCACTTACACCACCAGCATTATGTACATCTTCAATATGATAATCGGATGCCGGTGCAATTTTTGCTAGATGCGGTACGCGGTTAGCTATTTCATTTATGCGTTCCATTGGATATTCAAAACCTGCTTCATGTGCCAATGCAAGTGTATGCAGTACAGTGTTAGTTGAACCGCCCATCGCCATATCCAATGCAAATGCGTTATCAATTGCATCAATCGTCACGATATCACGAGGCTTGATATCCAGTTTGATTATCTCCATCAATTGTTTAGCGGATTTCTTGACGAATTCTTTACGTTCTTCTGCTACCGCCAAAATCGTTCCATTTCCCGGAAGCGCAAGTCCTAAGCCTTCTGCCAAACAGTTCATGGAGTTTGCAGTGAACATTCCTGAACAAGAACCACAAGTAGGGCATGCAACTTGCTCGATTTCCTGTAAATCTTCTGCATTGATATTACCTGCTTGATAAGCGCCCACCCCTTCAAAAACGGATGTTAATGAAAGAGACTTACCGTTTTTGTCTTTGCCTGCCTTCATCGGTCCGCCACTTACGAATATTGTAGGAATATTGACGCGAAGAGCTGCCATCATCATTCCCGGCGTTATCTTGTCACAGTTCGGAATGCAAACCATACCGTCAAACCAATGTGCAGATACAACAGTTTCCACGGAATCCGCGATGATTTCACGGCTTGGCAAAGAATAGCGCATACCAATATGACCCATCGCAATTCCATCGTCTACCCCGATCGTATTAAATTCGAAAGGCACACCGCCTGCTTCCCGAATCGCTTCCTTCACTATTTTTCCGAATTCCTGAAGATGGACATGACCTGGAACGATATCGATGTATGAATTACAAACCGCGATAAACGGTTTACCGAAATCTTCTTCTTTAACCCCTGCTGCCCGCAACAGGCTTCTATGTGGAGCTCGATCGACCCCTTTTGTAATCATGTCACTTCTCATATTTGATGTAGACATTTGTTGTACCCCCAATTTCCACTAAATGTTTAATGATTCAATATAATATAATTTTTAGTATACTCTAAAAATTCTAACATATTTACATTCAAATGCAACCATTCAACACTAAATATCTACAAAAATCATTTTACTAAAATAATAGAGAACAGATTTATATCTTAAAAAACTTCTATATTTCGAAAAATTGGCCATTTTAAATGTTTTGGGGTTCGACCTGAGGGAACTCAAAAATAAAAAGGCATGCGGATTAAATCATCCGCATGCCTTTTGCCTGGGTTATTCCAAATCACTTGTCATTCGTTTGCCTTGATTCTGTCATTTGCTTCCAAACCGAACCTTTCGCTTCTTCCCCATTTTCAATACGATCAATGGCCATCTTGACCTGAAGGGCCACTTCGAATTCAGGATCCTGTTCCGCTTGCTTTAGATAAGGGAGGGTCGTTTCATTTCCCGCTTCGTATAAAAACATCGCCGCCCTCCACCTTACCAACTTATTTTTATCTGAAAGTGATTGTGACATTTCCCCCATCGCTTCTTCAAACCCTAGATCGGATAAACAGTCACCAGCCGTACGTCTTACGGCTGCACTTTTATCTTTCAAAGCTTTGTACAAGCTCGGAAGCACTTTTCTATCTTCGATCATACCCAAGTATACAACCGCGAGCCTTCGAATGGAGACTTTACTGTCGGAGAGTGCCATGTCCAATACTGGAATATCATCCACTGTTGGATCTTCCATTTGTTCTAAAGCCTGATATCGCTTTTCCCAGCTTTCGTCATTCAGCATTTCTGCAGTCAGTTTAATTTTTGGCCGTTTAAAGAATGTTTCTTTTGTATCCACCATTTCTTTAGCAGCAGCTACTAGCCGATTAATTCGTTCTTCCGGATATGCTGCAATCAGCTCATCCGATACTTCCTTCACGATATCTTCCATATCACCATACCTTACGCCATAATCCTTCCATTTTCGAAGCAGGACTACATTATCATCTTCTTTTTGGGCAGCGGCAATGCCCTTTATGAAATATTCCGGTAAGGCAAAACGTTTCTCGTGTTGGCTATCACTTGCTTTAATTTGCATCGGAATGCCTTTGAATTGTTGAATGGCAACGGCTACTTCACCGTAATGTTCATTTAAAACCGTTTGTTGACTTTGTTCTTCGGTTTTTTCCCCGAAGACCTGACGGATTTGGACCAAGATATCTTTCCAATCATATTTCGCATTGCGCTCAACCGCTAAGAAATCCGCAACATGATATACCCCTTTCACCCCATCAATCATAAATAAATCTTTAATCAGCTGCGGTGCCTGTTCAGCTTGATCCTTCTTATAGTTATTACTTTTACCTGCTAATAACTCTTCAGTTAAATTGATTTTCATTGTATTCGGACTTGGTGTAGGTTCTATTGATTTAATTTTCAATCCATTTCTCTCCTTTTACAAGACGTTTCCATGTACTAGATATTATCACAACGGCAACAGATTCTCATGCAATTGAGATTGGCTAAAAAAAGACCGGTCCAAGTTTGCTCCCTTGGACCAGTCCCCCGCTCATTCCTCTTCCAATTTTTCCGCTAAATACGTCCATCTTTCCAAAAAATGCTCTAATTTATCCGTTAGTTCCTTTTCTTCTTCAAGCAGCAGGCGGACTTTTTCAAAATCACTTCCCGCTGCTGACATTTCTGACGTGATGTCTTTCAGACGCAGCTCGACCCGTTCCATGTTCCCTTCTATCTCTTCCCATTCCTTACTTTCCGCATAGGTTAGTTTTTTCTTTTTCTTTTCCGTGCGGTTAATCTGAGGTTCTGGTGTTTTCACTGGTACGGCCTCTTCCGTCTTTTCTTCCAAGAACTCCGAGTAATTACCGTAATAGAAATCAATTTCACCTTTATTCTTGAAAACAAGAAGCTGATGGCACGTTTTATCCAAGAAATACCTATCATGTGATACGGTAATGACTACACCTGAAAACGTTTCTAAATAATCCTCCAGAACGGTCAAGGTTTGCGTGTCCAAATCATTCGTCGGTTCATCCAAAAGCAGGACATTAGGCGCCGACATTAATATGTTAAGGAGATATAAACGCCTTTTCTCCCCACCGGAAAGCTTGCGAATTGGCGTCCCATGCGATCCCATTGGAAACAGGAACCTTTCAAGCATCTGCGCAGCCGAAATGAAACTACCATCTTTAAGGGCGATTGAATCCGCCGTTTCGCGAATATACTCTATCATGCGCAAATTCTCATCCATATCGACGCTTTCTTGCGTATAGTAGCCTATTTTCACGGTTTGCCCTTTTTCCAGGATTCCTTCATCTATAGATTCCCGTCCCGCCAGGATATTTAACAAGGTTGACTTACCACTGCCATTATTACCAACGATCCCAATTCGATCACCTGGTTTGAAGAGGAAGGAAAAATGGTTGATGATGGTTTGATCCCCGAAAGATTTAGTTACATCCTGCATCTCCAGTACCTTTTTCCCAAGACGGGCACCGCTTAATTCCATTTCCAGGTTCTCGGTTTTCTGCTTATCCTTTACACCAGATTCCAATGTTTCGAAGCGTTGGATCCTGGCCTTTTGTTTCGTTGTCCGGGCCTTTGCACCTTTTCGGATCCAGGCCAGTTCTTTTTTGAATAGACTTTCTTTTTTCGTTCTTTCGGTCGATTCGTTCTCTTCACGAATGGCCCTTGATTCTAAATAGTCAGCATAGTTCCCTTTGTATTCAAAAAGCTGCGTTTGGGCAATTTCCCAAATCTTATTGGAAACCCGATCAAGGAAATAACGATCATGGGTTACGAATAAGACGGACTTTTGATATTTCCCCAAATATTCTTCAAGCCATGTAATGCTTTCGAAATCGAGATGGTTCGTAGGCTCATCCAAAATCAGTAAATCAGGGGTCTCAATCAAGGTTTTTGCCAGGGCCGCACGTTTTTTTTGGCCACCTGACAGTTCCCCCAATTTCCTTGAGTGATCGGGAAGGCCCAGCTTGGTCAGTATCGTTCTGGCATTGGCACTTGTATCCCAGGCGCCATGCGTGTCCATATCCTGTTGCTGTTTTAACAAACGGTCCTGTATTGCACTATTCTGTGGATCTACCTGGAGTTGGACGAGCGTCTTTTCATACTCCTTGATCAATGAAAATACAGGAGTTGAGCTTTCGTACATATATTCCATGATCGTCAATTTCTCATCAAAATGCGGATCTTGGGATAGATAGGAAATCGTGTAATCATTCGGATGATCCTTCGTTCCTAAATCACTGTCTTCCAATCCTGCAATGATATTCAATAATGTTGATTTACCGGTGCCGTTTATGCCAACGATCCCGATTTTTTCCCCTTCGGTAATGGAAAAAGATACATCTTTAAATAGAAGTTTTTCCCCTTGGGTTTTCATTACATGTTCCATGCTAAAAACTTTCATAATCGTACATCCCATTCCTTTTTAAATTCCTCTAAAAATCTAACCATATATTCATGCCTTTCACTTGCAATCCTCTTGGCTGTGCAAGTATTGAGCATATCTTGCAAACGTAATAATTTTTCATAAAAGTGATGAACGGAAGAGCTTTTACCCGTCCTGTATTCCTTCTTTGTCATGTTTTCCCTGATGGGCAGTGAAGGATCAAACATAAGTTGTCCCTTTTTTCCTCCAAATGCAAATGTCCTGGCTATCCCAATGGCACCAATTGCATCCAAGCGGTCCGCGTCCTGAACAATTTCAGCCTCGATGGAAGGAAGCTTCAACTGCCCGGAACTATATGAAATTGTGTTGATGATTTGTTTAATGGCATCCACACTATCAATATCCAACTTCAGTTCCTGAAACCAAAGATCCAGCTTTCCCCATCCCTCATCAGCTTCCTGGTTTAGTTTATCATCAGGGATATCATGAAGCAGGGCCGCCAATTCAATGATGAACTCATTCCCTTTTCCTTCTTCTTTTGCAATATGTAAAGCCAGCTTACGGACCCGATCGATATGGAACCAATCATGGCCGCTGGCATCAGAATTCAATTGGTCGTATACATACTTCTCCGTTAAATCTATCATCGTTTGTTTCATTTCACCACTCCATGTCCTTTCTATTTTACCATGGTTCTCAATAATGTTGTGCTTTAATCTTCATTGAACCAACTGAGTCCAATCGTCTGTTCACCAGTATGTACCCCTATTGCACTACCGAGCGGAGATACATGGGTCAACACATGAGGAAATTCTTCGGAAATCATCTTTTTCCATCTATGTGCCTGCTCCGAAACAGCACCATATAATATGGTGCATTCTTTTACTTTTCCTGCTTCGACTGACCTGCGAAAATCAGTGAAGATCTGTTTTTCCGCCTTTTTAAGGTTCCGAGGTTTAGATTTGGTATGAAGCACACCATTTTCGATTGAAATGATGGGTTTAAAGCTCAATAGGCTTCCTAGAATAAACTGTGCGTTTGTTAACCTGCCGCTGCGATGCAGCTGATCTAAAGAACCTATTAATACATACGTTTCATGATTCTCCGCATATATTCTCGTTTTTGCGAAAGCCTCATTGATGGAATCGCCATTATCAATATAATGCATGAGCCGTTTCAAGATTAATAGCATCGGAAAGGAAATAAGTAAAGTATCGAACACGTCAACGGGGATCGTAACCATTTGTGCAGCTTGCCTGCTCGCGGAAACGGTCCCGCTCAATTCACTTGAAAGGTGTACGGCTATGATTCGATCATAGCGTTTTTCAAGCTCCTTATATAACTCTTGGAATCTGCCGACCGAGGGCTGTGATGTAGTCGCATTCATCTTATCCTCACTCATTCTTCGGTATAATTCCTCAGGTGATAGGTCGACGCCATCTTCATATTCCTTCCCATCGATGATGACGACCATCGGAACGACGTAAACATTCTCATTCAATGCTAATTCTTCGTCTAAAGTTCCCGTACTATCCGTTACCCATGCAATTCGTTCCATGGTTTCCCCCCTCATTTGTGTGTCTTCTATTATATTCAACATCCCAACCATCTGTCCCCCTCTAAAAATGGATCCATGCAATAAATATCTTACCTAAAAAAAACGAGCCCAACAGAAACTGCAGCATCCGTTGGACTCGATATCATTCTTCATAATAATTTTTTTAAATCCTCTTCCATTTCCAGGGGTTTTGTTTTAGGTGCATACCGACTGACGATATTTCCATCACGATCAATCAAGAACTTTGTGAAATTCCATTTTATCGATTTGGACCCCATCACTCCAGGAGCATTTTCAGTCAGATAACTGAATAAGGGATGGGCTTCCTTTCCATTGACATTCACTTTTGCAAACATCGGGAATGTTACACCATGATTCAATTTACAGTAAGAATCGATTTCCAGGTCATCACCAGGCTCCTGTTTCAAAAACTGATTACACGGAAAACCAAGCACGGCTAAACCATCCTCTTTATACTGTACATACAGGCTTTGCAAATCATCATACTGTGGTGAAAAACCGCATTTGCTTGCCGTATTCACGATAATCATCACTTTCCCTCTATATTCTTCAAGCGAGATGGTTTCGCCATTGATTTTATTAACTTCAAATTCGTAAATGGACATGTATGATCGCTCCCTTTTGTATGATGATGTCATTTTACCGTATTGAAAGGTACGTTTACCAACTTTTATCCTTTTCCGATCATCCCTGAATCTTCACCGCTTTTATGGATTGTATCAAATACTCTACCATGTCTTCCAAATCATCCATTTGCTCCTCTTTTACAAGCCTGCCAAATGAAACTTTAAATAAAGATGAATGAACGGGTTGCACCTTTTTACTGACCGTTAAGCTTGTCGTCACTGTAATGATTCTCTGATCTCCCCAAATTTTTCCCAGGTCGTTCAAGAATTGTTCAGCATTCACTTCATTAAGCTTTTGGGGAAAAGAAATGAAAATATCGACCGTGCAACCGGAATGCGTATCATCAATGGTGGAATCGAGTAACTCTGCACTTAGATTCTGGAGTGAAGCGTGTATCTCGATGGCACCGCTAATCGAAATGGGCGCCATGGGTTCTTTCAATTCCATCTCGATCTTATATGATCTGGACATGGTTGACAGATTCACCATATCATCACGGTTTATGACCAATATGTCTCCAATGAAGTCACGATCATAGACAGCTCCTTCCAGTACCACTTTCATGTTCTCAAATGCTGTAGGATCAAACAATCTCCATACACCTCTCCAACTTCATAAGTTTATGTATTCATGATCTTCCCATTTTACCATTCGCGAGCCATTTCCTTCGAGATTTACAAGAAATTATTAAAATTGCTTTTCTATTCAATAATTTTCTATATAATAAAAATATTATGATTTTTGGAGAAGGAGGCTAATCATGCCAATCAGAATTCCGGAACAACTGCCAGCTAGGGAAATTTTAGAACAGGAAAATATTTTCGTTATGGATGAGGAAAGAGCTACCAATCAGGAAATCCGTCCATTGAATATATTAATTTTAAACCTTATGCCAGAAAAAGAGAAAACAGAGGCTCAGTTACTGCGCTTTCTTGGCAATACTCCCATTCAAGTAAACATATCATTCCTGCGCCTAAGCACACATGAATCAAAAAACACGAGTAAATTTCATTTAGACCAATTTTATAAATCATTTACTGATATTCGCACAAAGAAATATGACGGCTTGATCATTACAGGCGCCCCAGTCGAAAAACTGGAATTTTCAGACGTTAATTATTGGGAAGAACTGCAGAATATCATGAATTGGTCAACCGAAAATGTAACATCCACCCTACATATCTGTTGGGGAGCCCAAGCAGCCCTGTACCATCATTACGGAATAGGCAAACACGAACTGCCAGAGAAATGCTTCGGCATATATACTCATGAGGTACTTGAACCAAATGAAAATCTAGTCCGCGGATTCGATGATTATTTTATGGCCCCTCATTCGCGCCATACGGATATTGACTATCAAAAATTAGTTAACCATCCAGAATTGAAGGTTCTGGCACAGTCCGATCAAGCTGGGGTATTGATGGCTGCTTCTGTTGATGGAAAAAGAATTATGGTTACCGGCCATTTCGAGTATGATGCCGATACCCTCGGTGAAGAATACAAACGCGATAGGGAGCGTGGGATCAATACGCAACTCCCTGAAAATTACTTTCCTGATAACGATCCCACCAAGGTACCCCTTCACCGCTGGAAGAGCCATTGCAGCCTGATGTTCTCGAATTGGCTGAACTATTATGTCTACCAATCAACCCCATATGAGTGGGATTGAAAGGGTAAGAAAAAAGAAGCTTTCTATTTAACTAAATAGTTTTTTTTGGCAGCCACTTTCGAATATCATGGGAAACAACCTGAGTTTCTGACTCAGGCTGTTTGTTTCATGATTCCTTATTACCGAAATATACTTCTTCAAAAGGTTGGACGACAACAAAACCTTGGCCTTCGAATTTCATTTGAACGGATTCGCCGCTTCCCCTTCCAAAAAACGACTTTAATGAAACATCCGTTACGAATTCAGGCTGCAATTCCCCTGACCATGCAACTGTTGCATTTGGGTCCGTATAGACTGGATTCCCTGGTTCCACCATTAAAGTAAGTGGCTCATAATGGGATGTGAATGCGACCATTCCTCTCCCCTCGAGCCTTACATTGAATAATCCCCCCGCCAATAACCCGGCAATGCGGCGCATCATTTTTATATCCCATTGAATACCCGGCTCAAAGGCAAGTAAATCATTACCGTTAACACAGATCGATTCACCATTTAACTGTAAAATTGAAATCTTCTTCCCTTGATCAGCGACGTATAGCTTGCCGCTTCCGGTCGCTTTCATCAAGGATGCACCCTCACCCGTCAAGGCTTTTTTGAAAAGTTTACCAAGACCATGCTCCAAGATGCCTTCCCGCTCGAATTTAATATGGCCGCGATAAGAAACCATCGTCCCCATTTTTGCCCATATCTGCTGTTCCAGATTAATTTCCAGAATTCGTTCCGTTTCAAGTTCAAATAAGCCTTGTCCTTTATCCTGCTGTTTCGTCTTTTCAACGAATTGATCGATTTGATACTTCTCCATCACATATCCACCTCTTTTTGAAGGAGGAACAGCCACATGAACGATACAGCTTGCTTTAATTCCTTTGAAAAATGTCCCAGTTTTGTATAGTCCACCCCTCTCTTCGCGACGCCTGTATCAGCCACCGCCTTCCATCCCGTTTCTGTTGCCATTCTTTCAAATTCCCAAGGCTGCATTGTATTCATGATGACTTTATCTCCTAACAACCGTTGAAAACTAAAGTTTTTTCGTGGTTCAGCTGTCGGACCAAGTATTCCAAAACAGACATAACCCCCAGGCTTTATTACCCGTTGGATTTCCTTCAACACCGTTAATGGTTCACCCGTATATTCCAGAGAATTAATGACCATTGCCGCATCCATTTCTTCATCCTTGAATGGAAGATTATAAAAATCTCCTTGAAGGAAAGAAAGTTCAGGTTGTTGAGAGGTTTTACCCTTTGCAAATTCAATCATCACATTGGATAAATCAACTCCAGTTACTTCAAATCCCGCTTCGGCCAATTTTAAAGATCCAACTCCATCACCACAGCCTATGTCAGCCACCTTCACTCCCGAAGGTACATATTCAGAAAAGAAAGGAATAATGTTTTTCCGGCTCCCCGTTTCCCACATTTCTTGCGAATTCTTCACCCACATAGGTGCAAAAACATCCCATTCCTTTTCCGACTCTTTATGCCAAGTATGTAAATTCATCAGACATTCCCCCTCTCATTTAACCCCTAATTATCTAAGTACCTGAAATATTCATGGCCATTACAATCCCGGCCCCGTTCACCAAGACAATAAGTTTTATCGAATCAAATACTGGGGCTACATTATAGCTATTCTGCTTTCACTTTAAAAATCCTTTTTTCAAAATACTTTTGCACTTTCCCTCACTTGTAACCGTATGTGTAAAATGAAGAACGACCAGGTCAAATAAAAAAAAACTGCCAGCGGCAGCTTATTTTGCATTTTCTTCATTTCTTTTTTGTATCTTTCGTAAATCCTCGACACGGTCAGGAGATTCCTCAAAGAATTCAACCAGGTCTCCAATCCTATCGATGGCATTCCAACTAAGGTGGTGTTCAATCCCCTCAACATCATGATAAATATTTTCTTCCTTGACCCCTATCAACCTTAGCATCTGTTCTAAAAGTTCATGACGGTATACGAGCCTTTTACCAACTTTTTTCCCATTTGCAGTTAAAACGAGACCACGGTACTTTTCATATATCAAATATTTTTCCTGATCCAGTTTTTGAACCATTTTTGTAACAGAAGATGGGTGGACGGAAAGATTTTCGGCTATATCGGAAACTCTTGCATATCCTTTTTCTTCAATAAGTAAATAAATTTGTTCTATGTAATCCTCCATGCTCGGTGTAGGCATTCGGAATCCTCCCATTCAAACGCATATCTAAAAATTTTACTATATTAACGGCCCCGAAACAAGAAGATATCGTCTCAGGGCGCCTTTAAATGATGTTTCTTCTCAAGTTTGGTTGACGTTTTGTTCTGTCGGGAATGTAAAACTGATCTTTTTTTCAGAGTCGGACCAGGATAATATGGCATCAAAAGTCTTTTCTCCTTTTTTAAAACCACTTATCAAATCCGTTTCACCGTTCGCCAACAGCTTTTTTATATTTGCTTGACTGATTTTCTTATTTAGGATTTTTTTGGAGATAGTAAAATTACACTTGGTTTTTTGATAACTTACACATCCATAGAATTCCCCTTTATCGACAATCTTAGAACCGCATAGCTTACAGCTGCCCACAGATGCTGAGCTTTTCCTTTTAGGGCCGCTCCGTTGAATCGACTCGGTATCCAGCCCTTGAAAATCCCAGCTTTCCGATGATTCCACGGCATCACTGATTATTTTTGCTGACATCTTCTTAACAGCTTCCATAAAGCCGCCGGCTGAAGCCTTCCCTTCACCAATTTCCCTTAAACGCTGTTCCCATTTGGCCGTCATTTCAGGTGAAGCCAGGATTTTCTCCCCGATGGCAGTAATCAGCACTTTCCCTTTATCTGTCGCAAACACCTGATTTTTTTTGACATCAATGTATTTACGATCTTTCAGCATGGTAATGATGCCAGCTCGAGTCGCTTCCGTTCCGAGGCCCTCGGTTTTCATCAGCACCTTTTCTAGCTCCTCATTATCCAGATGCTTTCCGGCAGTTTTCATCAATGTGATCAACTGACCTTCTGTATAGCGCTTGGGAGGCTGTGTTTTTCCTTCTTTCACCTTTATATTGGCGACCTTTCCGGTATCCCCTTTTGAAACGGACGGCAAAATGATATCATCATCATCCTTGTCATTTTGGAAAATCACTTTGCGCCATCCCTCTTGGATCTGTTGCTTGCCTTTTGAAATGAATTCGGCACGCTTATCGACAAGCGTTATAATGGTGGTGTAATCGAAAATGGCTTTCTCATAATGAGCCGCAATCAACCGGCGTACCACCAAGTCATAAATATTCCGTTCTTCAGCGGAAAGCCGCTTTGGGTCGGTTACCTGCTCCGTCGGAATAATTGCATAGTGATCAGTCACTTTTTTTTCATTTACAAACCGTTTATTATTCATGATGTTCGGTTGTGGCAAAGGAAACAGGGATTCATATTCTGAAAATCCACTTAGTTTTTGCAATATATCGGGAAATGTTTCGGCTTCCCCCTCCGTAACATAATTGGAATCTGAACGTGGATAAGAAACGATCCCTTTTTGATATAAACTTTGTACAATATCGAGAGTCTGTTTCGGTGAATATTTATATATCTTGTTTACTGTAGCCTGCAATGACGATAGATTAAATAGCAAAGGTGGCTGAAATTCTTTTCTTTCTGTGTCCATCTCTGCAATTTCTGCTTCTTTACCCTTGCAAAAAGCGGCAATTTTATCAGCAAGTTCTTTTGTCTTGATTCTCGGATCATTGTTCTGCTGCCATTTCCCCTGATACTTCTTACCATCCATCTTGAAGTCAGCGAACACTTCCCAGAACGGTTCAGACTTGAATTGCTCAATTTCCATTTCCCGCTTCACTATCAAAGCGAGAGTAGGTGTCTGAACCCTACCAGCTGAAAACACATCCGAAACGCCCCTTTGTTTCAATAAAATACTATACGCTCTCGATGCATTCATTCCCACAACCCAATCCGCACAAGCTCTCGTATACGCTTCATAATAGAGCGGCCTGGTTTTTTCCTCGCTCTTCAGATTTTGGAATCCCTCATAAATCGCTTTTGGGGTCAAAGAGGAAATCCATAAACGTTTCATCGGCTTATTGACATTGCATAGATTGACGATATTGCGTACAATCAATTCTCCTTCACGCCCGGCATCACCTGCATGAATGATTTCATCGACATCCGGTTTCCTAAGCAATGTCTTCACAACATTGAATTGCTTTGCCTTTTGCCGGGTCACTTCATATTGAAATTTCTCCGGAATCATCGGCAACGTTTCCATCGACCATTTCTTCCATTTTGAATGATAGGTTTCAGGGGAAACGAGTTGACATAAATGCCCGACGGCCCAAGTTACATAAGCTCCATCGGGAAAAAGTTCATTCGGCATGATTTCTATATAGCCTTGCTGTTTCTTCGTTTTAAATTGAGCTACTAACGTTGAACCTTGATCTGGTTTCTCCGCAATGATTAGCTTCATGATCATCTTCACCTAATCCGTTACAAAATATCTTTCCCTATCATTATACCTTAATTATTACAATCGGCTAGATATGACTTCGTTTTAACGGAACTGTTCCAAGAAAGCATGAAATAATTAACTTTATTACAGTGAAGAGTGGAGATTTCAGGGAGATGAAAAAATCCGTCCAGATATAGGCAGATTAATAGGCAAAAACTCCGGATTTTGGGGGAATCGGAGTATGTACAAAACAATGCAATATTAAATGTGCGTTCATTACTTTTCACTGTTTAGATGAAGAAATTAGTTGGATTGCAACACAGTTAATTATTGACCCTAACAGCCCCTTTTATAAAGGAACGTTAATTGGCAAAAGAACTAGAGAAAAGCATACACTTTACAATATGCATATAATTTTCTTTGGTTATTAATTAAAAATACAAAGATAGCCGAGTGACCTAAGGAAAAAATACTTAATATTACCCTTACATATTTTAATTGTTTTAAAGAGTTGTTACCTGTTGAATGGAGTGATTATAAGCAATATAGACTAACTCATATAGTCTGTTTAAATGCTTAAACTATAGCCGGCAATAAAATTATTCCTTCAAATTATAATTTTGTTTCTAACTACGCACAATTCACAAAACGTGTAAGTAATAACCAAAAGCCGGACATGAACAATTTTATCACCATTAATGTTAAGAATATGAAACGAAAGTTAAAAGTTATTGTTAACCGAAACGGCGACGTGGTTATTAACCTCAATTTGCGATTAAAAGTGTATGTAACAGAGTATCCGAAAGGAGACGTTGATAAAGAAATAGATAAGTTAAATAAAAAATTATCAAGAAGTTTTTCGAAAGATGCTACACAAGTGATTAGAAAGTTACAAAAAGCGAATTGTGACGCCCTTGGTATCGGAAGACATCTGATCGCTTTTTATCCCAATACATGGAAAGAAAAAGACAAAAATGAATATCTTCGAAATGTGAAATTTAAAACAAATGTAGATGTTGAGATTGTTCAAGTAGGCATTGCTGAATAATGCGATTTTAAAAGTAAACATATATAATCATAATTCCTTACATAAGGAATTATGATTTCCATTAATAAAATATGAATGGTATCCGTAACTATAAAACTGCCTTGACAGGGCTTCTTCTAATAGACCTGTTAGTTCAAGAACTCCCTATGTAAACTACTCAATAGCTTTCCAATTTTTATCCTTTATATCGGACTTATTAGGCTGTCTGACATATTTCAAATAAACTTATCAGAAACTCCAAAGTTTATAAAATTTTGTCGTGCTTCTTTTAAGGAAACACGATTTGCTCCATAAACACCTTAATCAGGCGCTCTCCTCTCTTTTAAAAAATGAATGAGCTGCGTCTACTTAATTATTGCCATTTTTCGGATCTCACAGAAGTTAATTTTCATGGTAGTTCATTAAGACTTATTGTAGAGTTGACACAAACTGTGCAATAAGTTGGAAGTCGAAATAAAAAAAAGACCTTATTCAGGTCCCAAAGATTGCGATCGATGTAAGAATTCTCTAATTTCATCAATAGATATACTTAACTCTAGAGCATATAATATTAATTCTGTCCCGACATTTGTCGCTCCGGTTATTGACAAGAGATGCTTCAACTGAAGGTATCCCTCTTGCAAACCTCGCATTCCCGTAGTTAATCAACCGTTGGTTCTAGATTATTCCTCAATCTTAAACCATGGGCCTGAAGCTTGAATGACGCCCCAAAGTTTTTCTGGAAGCTCAAGCTCACTAACCTTTGAAGCCTTTATCTCTGTTTGGATCTCAGACTCTTGTCCATTTTGAACCTTTTCAACCCAGTCTGGATTCATGATTAACGCGTGGCCAATTGCAGCTAGGGTAAGTCCCTTATCTAATGCTTTGGCAACATCATCCGAAGTTACCATAGAACCAGCAGCCAGTACAGGAACTCGTCCGTTTACATGGTCGACAACTAACTCAAGATATGTCTTTTCATCTTGACTGTCGACTGGCTTTGAAGAAAGAGCATCAGCCAATGAAGCATGCACATAATCAACATCCTCTTCAATCAGGCTTTCAATCAATGCATAGGTATCCTTCATTCTCAAACCGCCTTCTTGGTGTTCGTCAGGAGATATTCTGTATCCTAAAATAAACGGTTTTGTTGCATGCTTTTCAATGACATTTTTCACTTCCTGAACGATTGCAAGTGGGAAACGCATGCGATTTTCTAATGATCCTCCCCATTGATCTTCTCGTCTGTTGAAGAAAGGTGAGAAGAAGTTTTGCATTAAAAACCCATGAGCACCATGGAGTTCAACGCCGTCAAAACCTGCTTCAATTGCTCTTCTTGTTGTTTCTCCAAATGCATGAATCACTTCCATTATCTCGACATGGGAAAGCTCTCTAGGTAGTACTGAAGGTGCAAATCCAGTAGCTTCAGTCTCTAAAGCGCTGGAACTAACTACCTCACCATTTGGGGTCAAGTCCGGTAGTGCTTTGTTACCTGCATGGAAAATTTGAAGGATAGCAGGAGCTCCGCCACTTTTCGCGGCTTCAGCTAATTTACGTAAGCCCGGCGTAAATGTATCGTCATAAGCTGCAAATTCATTTGTAAAACCGATCCCGTTTTGAGTCACATGTGTACAACCTGTAATCACTAGTCCTACTCCGTTTACTCTTTTTTTGTAATAGGTTAATTCCTCATCTGAAACCGTGTAATCATCATTACTGGACCAAGTTGTCATTGGTGCCATAACCACTCTATTATTAAGGGTTATCCCGTTTTTAAATGTAAAAGATTTAAATAAGTTGCTATATTTTACGTTCATTTTTTAACCTCTTTCGAATAGTATCGTTCAAACATTGTTAGTTTGACGTATTTTGTAAAGGTTGATTAACCCTTCATGTATTAACTGGTGCAATAATAGGTTAATCCCTAGAGAGCACTCTAACGCAAGTGTTTTTTATTTTCGATAAATACACGATGTAGAAGTCTGTCTGCACGAGGGTTATCCAAAAGATGTAAATGAAAAAAACGAACAGCTGCTTAATTTCTAAGAGAAACAGTCTCCTACTTCATTTTCATAATAATTTATTTTATTATCCAAATGCTCTAAACTTTGACGAATCTTCTCCAATTCTTCCACTACTTTTTTGCGATGCTTTTTAAGCAGAGCTAATCTTTCTTCCATTGTTTTATCCCCCATATGCCCCCACATGGCAAATCGTTTCATGTCTTTTAGTGACATCCCTGTATTTTTTAGGTGGAGCAAGGATTCAATCCATAATTTATTTTCATCCGAGTAAATTCTGACATTGTTATCGTCTCTATTTACTTTTATTAACCCTTCTTTTTCATAAAACCTCAGTGTATGTTCGCTTAGCCCAACTATTTTAGAAAATTCTCCAATAGAATATGTCAATATAACCGCCTCCATTAAATCTGATATGTCTATTTCTTCTTTTTTTTTAATTTGTGTTATAAAGAAAGAATAATACTTAGAGTTTACTCTAAGTCAAGAATTGTAATTCTTCTGCATATGAAGATTAAAGATCTTTTGTGGTTTATTTCGTTAAAAAAATTTTAAAAAGGAGACTTAAAGAGTAGAATAAAAAAAGTCACTTATTTATAAATGGTTTGAAGTGCTTTTCCGAAATTATGAACCAAAATGACAGATGTTTGACTTGGTTATTTTTAAATAAAAAAGCAAACTCGCTCAGTTTTGGCGAGTTTGCTTTTTTATAGCTATCCGGTTCCTTATACAACTAAATTGCCCCGTTAGTTCCAAAAATCGAGTAGGGGGAGGCGCCTAGCCTCCGACCTCTCACACCACCGTACATACCGTTCGGTATACGGCGGTTCAGTTTAAGTCTGACGTAGTTTTGTATATCGTTCATATAGATTGACTAACCCTTGGTGGTGCCAATAAGCATTATTAAGGGTTTTGTCTAGAACAGGACTATGCGCTATGCGCCAAAAACCCTTTCTGCTATTTCCCCATTCATATGCTTTTCCAAATGGGACGCCTAATCCTTTGAGTTTCCTCACTCTCGTTCTTGGCAATTTCCATTGCTTCCATAGGCACATCCTGAGTCTTCTTCGAATCCATGAATCTAAATTCTGCAATACGTTCGGAGTATCAATGAGGGCGAAATACCCCATCCAACCTCTAAGGTATTGCTTTAACTTATTTATTCGGAGTTTCATGGGTATCGGTAATTTTCTCGAGGTCATTTCCCTGATTCGTTTCTTTACTCTCTTCACCGTTTGTTTAGCCAGTAGAACCTTCGGGTTCTTCTTTGACTTCGTGAAACTAAAACCGAGAAACGTTCTGTTCCAAGGGCGATCATACTTCGACTTCTCGTAGTTGACCTTTAGCTTCAGTTTATTTTCAATGAAGCTTGAGATATTTCCCATTGCACGTTTGGCGGCTTTTCGTGTCTTCACAAATATAGTACTGTCATCCGCATACCTTACGAATCGAAGATTGCGTTTCTCTAGTTCTTTATCTAAATCGTCTAACATGATATTAGATAATAAAGGACTTAACGGACCTCCTTGCGGAGTTCCCTCCTCACTTTTATGAAAAAGTCCGCCTATCATAATGCCTGCTTGAAGGAATTTTCGAATCAGTTTGAGAACTCGTTTATCTTCAATTTTCCGCTCTAACATTCCCATGAGCTTGTCATGATTCACTTTATCGAAGAACTTCTCCAAGTCCATATCCACTACCCATGTATAACCTTCGGTTATATAGGACTTTGCCTTTCGAACCGCCTGGTGCCCTTGTTTGTTAGGGCGAAATCCATAGCTATTCTCCGAAAAGGTTGAGTCATATATCTTGGTCAATATTTGGGCAATGGCTTGTTGAATGAAACGGTCTAGAACGGTTGGAATACCCAATAGCCGAACTCCGCCGTTTGGTTTCGGGATTTCGATACGACGGACGGGCTGCGGTTGATAGGTACCCTGTAAAAGGGCAGTTTTCATGTTGTACCATTCGGTTACGAGGTGCGGTCTCAGGTTTTGAACCGGCATTCCATCTACACCATGGCTCCCCTTATTTCTTTCAACACGCTTCAATGCCTGTATTAAGTTTTCCCTCTCTAGTATCTGTTCCATTAACATCGTTGATATCCTTTCTACGTGGATAAATGGTCTATTTGTGCCTTTATCTGCTCCGCCTTTTTGAAGTTCCCCGTGTATTCACCACTTCTTCCTTCAAATAAGTTCCGTTAGGAATTGTTTGCTTCTTCGCAGATAACGAACGCCTAGTATTCATCCTCCTTAATCTGTTCGGTCCTTCCTTATCTTCTCGAGTAGACAAGTACTATGACCTCTGCTGACTTCTGATGATTCAGCTGTCCATCACTGGACAGGTTACCAAGTGTACTTGGCTGTCATCAGACCTCCCCGAGTAAGAGTGCAATCTTTCCCTCCATCTATCTGCTTCATTTACTCTGTACCACCTTCGGCAGTAAGGACTTTGTTTTGTTTCGCAAACTCATCCAATGATACCTAGCCTTATATGAAGTTCGTGTTCCTCAGACCGGAGGTTTGCCGCTTGCTTCCTTCAGATTCCACGTCACCGTGGACACCCTTGCATTAAGCTAACCATTACTACTGCCTTCATGGTTCGGGACTCACACCCTATAGATTGCACCCATGCCGGGCGCACGAAAAAGCTGCCTTAAAGACAGCTCCGATCTTCAGCTAACGCACTTGTTAGTTTAGGTACATTTATTCACAATTCACAAAGTCTAAATAAGGGCTTATAATTTTAGAAACTTCATTGCTTGAATTAAAGTGTGACAATAATCGGACCATTTTTAGTAAGGATAATCGTATGTTCTAATTGAGCTACATAACTTTTTTCTGTAGCATAGGTCCAACCGTCCTCTTTTTGGAATACTTCTTCTTCAAAGGTTGAGATAAATGGTTCGAATGCGATAACCATCCCTTCCTTTAATATTTCATTATCCCATGGATCATTATAATTTAAAATATGGTCAGGTGCTTCGTGTATTCTACGTCCAACACCATGTCCTGTTAGGTTTTTGATAACAGTGAATCCATGCTGTCTCGCTGTTTCGAATACTGCTTTTCCGATTCTACTTTTTTTGGAACCGGGTTTTGCTTTCTTAAGACCTGCTTCAAATGCCTTTTTAGCAACGTCGCATATTCTCGTTAATACTTCTTCTCCTTCTCCTACTACAAATGAGATTCCTGTATCTGCGAAATAACCGTTCTTTGAAGCAGATACATCTATATTTACTAGATCCCCTTCATGAATAACCCGATGACCCGGAATACCATGTGCCACTTCTTCATTAAGACTAATGCAAGTATAGCCAGGAAAATCATATTCACCTTTTGGAGCTGAAACTGCACCTGCTTTTTCTAAAAGTTCTCCGGCTATATCATCAAGTTCTTTGGTCGTTATGCCAGGAATTGTTCTTTGTACCAATTCATCTCTAATGGAGGCAATAATTTTGCCAATTTCCTTCAAACCATTAAAATCTTCTTCTGTTTTTGCAATCATTTTTTCCCTACCTCATTATTTTTTATTATCATCATTAAACCATATAAGTATTAATTGTACCTTTACTTTCTCGAAAAATAAAAGCAATGTAAATTATTTGGTACAATACCCCTCAGCTGAATTTTTCTTCGATCATGAAATAGACCACAAAAAGGATCTAGTACATATGACTATACTATTAATTGGATTTACCTTCCACTTTTCTTATAGAGCTAACCTGCCCCTTTAGCTTCATAAGAAAATGGAGCTGTTTCCAACCCCATATTTATTAGTTCAACAAGATAATAACTTTTGTAAGGTAGTTCCATACATACCTGCTTTCATTAGTAAAAGAAAGTGACAACCAGGGATGGGTGCCTTTACAATTTCATAAACACTTTGATTTCGTTTATTAATAGTATTCCTATATACACACTTATAATTTCATTCAAATTGATTAACTATCTTTAAAAAATATTGTATTTGTTAGTCTTCTTATTAACAACTTGTCCAAACCAATCAATACTTTCCTCATAGAATGAATACAAGTAATTTTACCGAAATGGAGGAAACAAACCAATGAGTGACACAGATTTTTCAAATGATTCTCCAGGCCCAAAAGGAAAATTAATTACTGGCCATTCAAAGGAGTTTATTTCAGATACACTTGGCTTTCTTACCCGTTTAGCAAAAGAATATGGAGAAGTTGCTAAAATTCGTTTTGGACCTTTCCATAATGTTTACCTTATTTCAAATTCAGATTTAATTAAGCAGGTACTTGTAACAAAACAAAAATCCTTCTTGAAATCAAAGGACTTCTCTGCTTTAAAACCAGTAATCGGAGAAGGCCTTCTTACAAGTGAAAAAGAAATTCACATGCGCCAAAGAAGGCTTATTCAACCCTCTTTCAAAAAGTCTCATATTAGCAATTATGGTCAGGATATGATTGATATAACAATGGACTATATTTCCACTTGGAAAAACAGAGAAGAAAGGATTATTACGGAGGATATGATGAGCCTTGCACTGGGTATTATCAGCAAGACCATGTTCAGCATGAACCTCAAAGAAGGATATGGCATGCTCGGGGAACCTATAGAAGCCTTCATGAGAATTGCCGTTAAAAGAATGCGAACACTTCAAATGCCACTATGGGTTCCAACTAAAAACAACCGTGAATATAAAATTGCGAAACAGAGACTTGATAAGGTGATTTATGGCTTTATTGAAAAACGTAGAACAGAGGCAGAGAGACATGAGGATATGCTTGGGATTCTAATGGATGCTCGAGATGATGAGGATGGCTTAGCTATGACAGACAAGCAGTTACGTGATGAGTTAATGACCATTTTCCTTGCCGGTCACGAAACAACAGCAAACGTGCTTTCCTGGACCTTATACTTGCTTTCCCAACACCCTGATGTGGAAACAAAACTTTTCAATGAAATAGATAGCGTAATCGGCAACCGTAATCTAACACCTGGCGATTTTATGAAATTAACATTCACACAAAATGTTATCTATGAATCAATGCGCATATACCCGCCTGCCTATATCATACAACGGGAAGTGGCGGAGGATGTGGTAATTGGAGGGTATCTTTTTAAAAAAGGAGATATGATCCTGTTGAGTCAGTATGTGATGCACCACAAGCCTGAGTATTTTGATAATCCAGATTCCTTTAAACCTGAGCGATTTGAAAACAACTTTATGAAAACCCTACCTCCGTTCGCTTACTTTCCATTTGGCGGAGGTCCGAGAGTTTGTATCGGTAATCATTTTGCAGTGATGGAAGCTGTGCTTGTCCTAGCATGCATTGCTCAACGATATCGGATAAGGCTGGCGCCTGACCATCATGAAGTAAAGCCACTTCCGTCTATTACACTCAGACCGAAGCGTGGATTGCGCATGGTAGTCGAAGATAGAAATATAGGAGGTTTCCAACCAGAAACTTCTGAAATTTAAATGAATATTAGTTGTATTAATGAACAAAATTGTCACTCTACACCTAAGGAAGATCCCCCCCCTTTAGTTCCATAAAAAAGACTGCCGCATCAACCCTAGTTTTTGAAGTAAACCAGCTAATAGGATGTCAATATCTCTCTCTAAAATTTTCATTTATCGGATGAATGAATGTATCCTGCAGCCCTGAGTTCTTTAGCACCTAGTTCATGATAAAAAGCTGCAACATCTTTTTCCTCTTTTAAATACTTTTTTTGACCAACTGCATTATAAGAAGTAAGAAAAAACCTGGCTTCCAATGACAGACTATAAAACTTCTCCTTGTATTTATAAAATTGTCATCAAACCATAGAATAACTATAACAACTATTGCTATTAATATGCCGAACGCAGCTTTTCTCCAAACCCTTTTTTACAGGAAAGCTAGTATTAAAGAGACTATAAATACTGAAATCGTTATTAAGAAAATATGATTTCCAATAAAATCAACAACAGGTGCTAAACAAAAAAATTAGTTACTCATATCATTAAAAAGGAAAACTGATAATAACCCAGCATTTTTTTCAATGCGCTACCTCCATATCGATTCTCTTATTTTATCACCTGCACCGTAATAGGTTTTAATAGCCCAAAGGTTTAAAAGGATGAGGATTTACATGAAAAAGGGTGAGGTCCGAAGACCATCACCTCAACATTTGACGGAGAACAACAAAAACATGTGTGCTCCTTTTATCTTAATCTTATGCCTGAACGCTTGACTGTTCGGTTTGAGCTTTCCATTCTTCCTGACGGAACTCTTTTTCCCACTTCGAAACCACAATACAAGCGAGAACATGTCCAGGAGTATTACAAGCAGTACGTGCCATATCCAGCACACGGTCAATGCCTGCTATAATTGCAACGCCTTCTGCAGGAAGCCCTACTGCTGAGGCAGTGGCTAAAAGGACAACCAGCGAACCGGATGGAACAGCAGCAATTCCTTTTGACGTTGCAACAAGAACACCCATTACAATCAACTGTTGGCCAAAATCCATCGGGATGCCATATGCTTGTGCCAAGAAAATAGAGCAAACAGAAAGATACAATGTCGAACCATCACAATTCAGTGATAGCCCAGAAGGAATAACGAATGAAACAACACGTTTCGAACAACCGTATGCTTCCATTCGATCCATTAACTGAGGCAGAATGGTTTCCGTACTTGTTGTAGAAAAAGCGATAAGGAACAAATCCCATACCATTCGAAACACTTTAAAGTAAGAAATCTTCAAGAACCAAGCAATTATTGGAAACAGAACGAAAATAACAATAGCAAGTCCAAGATACACAACCCCAATCAACTTTGCCATAGGGATTAATAGGGCGATACCATACTGACCTACAGAGGCGGCCATGAGAGATAGTACACCAATCGGTGCGGTTACCATGACCATTTGTGTCAGTTTAAACATGATATTTGCAACTGATTCCATAAACTTCATTGCCGGCTCTGACTTTTTACCAATTGCTCCAGCAGCTGCACCAAATAAAATAGCGAAGAATATAACAGCTAATAAATCACTTTTTGCCATCGCATCAACAATATTGCTTGGAATGATGTTAACAAGCATCGTTTTAAAATCGACAACTTTGGTAACGCTTTCATTTAATTGTGTTATATCTTTCTGGGCAAGATGGGACAAATTAAGCCCATCACCAGGCTTTAAAATGTTAACAAGTAAAAGACCAATACCTAGAATCAGAGTGGTAATAAATTCAAACCATATAATTGTTTTAAGTCCTAATGAACCCATTTTTTTCATGTTTCCGTCGCCTGATGACCCAATGACAATAGTAGTGAAAACAATAGGCACAACAATCATTTTAATGAGATGAATAAAAGCGTCGCCAATTGGTCTTAAAGATTGGCCAAGTACAGGAAAAAAATGTCCGATAAGTGCTCCAATAAACAATGCAATTAACACTTGAAAAGCAAAAAACTTTTTCATAAGTTGTCCTCCCTGAACGAAAGATTAATAGCATCATTACACAATATGTCAATAAATAGAGTAGATCATTCCTTTCTCATTTGACTATTGAATGAGAAAGAAGAAATAGCTTTTATACATATTCTATGAATAACCTCCCATTTAAAAATATTTGTAAATATAGAAAATACTGTATCATTTTCTCGTAATTCAGTAAAATACTGAATTACTATAAAGTTATAAGAATTAATTATTAATCCCATTCGAATAGTAAATGCACTTCCAACACAAAAAAGGTCAGTGTTAATTAATTTTAGTAAATTATACAAAAATATTTAGATATTAATTTATATTAGAAACTTTTGATATAAAAAGCTACCCATTAAGAATGAGTAGCAAGTAATACAAGTTATTTGAAAATAATTTGTAGTTTTCCATATACTTTGCCAGAAGAATATCCATCTTTCACATCAACATAGAATTTACCTATTTTCATACCTGTGAATAATGTCTTTCCACCTGCTAAACTATGATAGCCTGTGCACTTTCCAGTACTAGCATTGCAGAGACGAGACCATAAGTTACTATAATTAGTCAATAACTTACTTCCAGAAGAGGTCTTTAAATAGATTGGGGAAACTAGTTCTACCTCTAGGTCACTACCTATGTTAGGATTTCCAATTTCACCATCCCATTTTCCATCTTCTGTTTGAAAAGAATACTGAGGAACACTTGCTTGTGCAGAAGAAGTACATAATACCATTCCACCTGCCAGAACCAACACAAAGGTACTTAAGATTGAAAATAAGCTTTTTATGTTATTTCCTCCTCCAATCTTTATCCCTTCCATAATATCAGAATAAACTGACTATTAAAATAGTTAAAAATGACCAAAGCTTCTTAGGTTCAAACATCTTTTGTTTGCGTCAATTTCATCAATCACAACACCATAATTTACCTATATTTCAAACGAATATCTTTGTTGAGTTTTACTGCCCCTTACGTACTATAAAAAGAATATTTTCATCACTAATGATCATTTTCCTTATTCAACAAGGCTGCCTAAAGACAGCTCCAATCTTAAGCTAACTCACCTTTTTATTTAAGTACATCCCTTGATAAACTTGCTAAATGCCTAGGTTGTTTACACTTTTATTGACTAACACGCATGATGCTGAAGCGATGTTTATTTTTGTTCCGCAATCGGGCCAGATAATTGAATTACACTTGGTTGTTAATTTAGATATTTATGTTAAAAATAGAGATTGAGAAGGAATGTACTTAAAGTAACGGGACAGTTAGAGCAATAATGCAGTTACACAAACATCGTGTTATTTGTATGAACCAGTTGTATAAAAATAAGCAAATGCCCCTCATAATGAAAGAATCTCCAACAGAATGCTGGAAGATTCTTAAGATTTTTTTTAAAACTTATCCGGAAACTGTTTTACAACTCCCGCAGAGATAGTATCTGCCATTAGGATTATATGTGTGACCCCTTCGTCAATTGAAACGATCCTTGCGTTCCAATCTTTTGCTAAGCATGCAGTTAAATCATTTGTCACTAATTTCAGATGCATATACAGCAAATTTTTTAGATCTTCATTTTTCAAATAGGGGTTGGCACCGCTAAGGAAAGCGGCTATTTCATCAGCATTTCTATACCATTCTTTGTTTAGCTGTTGCACCAAGGCATTATTTCCGCTTTTAGCCGCATCTACAATCTTTCCCGCAATAACAATATGCTCCTTAAGCAGATCCGTAAGTTTGTTCCCAGCCTTCTCTCCGTATACTGGCTTTACAAAACCAAGTTATTCCTTATGGAACTAACCTGCCCCGTTTGTTGCATAAAGAAAAAGCTGCCTTAAAGACAGCTCCGATCTTCAGCTAACACACCTGTTAGCTCAATAGCAAATGAATTACAACTCGTTATTTCTCCCAAAGCTCGACCAGTCGACCTTCAGGATCTTCAATCCAAATAAACTTTCCAAATTCACTAATCTCTTTTTTCTTTGCAAGAGATACACCAATATGTTCAAGGTGCTTAATAGTCTCGTTTAGATTATGTACTTGGAAATTTAACATCACTTGTTGTTCTGTTGGAAAATAACTGTCATTCTCGGTAAAGAAAGAAAAGATAGTCTCATTTTCTAATTGGGGTTTTATCACCGTCCCATTCCAATTTTCCATTTCAATCTTCAACACTTCACTGTACCATTTTTTTACAACTTCAAGATTCTTAGTTCTCCAAAATATTCCTCCGAAACCTTTTATCATCGTATCTAACTCCTGTCTGTCATCAAATTTTTAGCTATCCGATTACATTAGATATTCGAGATTTACATTTAAGTTCCTTTTTCAACTATATTGCCCCGTTTGTTGCATAAGAAGTTCTCTATCCGTCATATAAAAACCTTTTCTTATTAAACTAAACTGCCCGTTAGTGAAACAATAAAAGCTGCCAAAATGACAGTTGATTTGTGACTCTTGCACGATTACTAACGTACATATTCAACTCTTATTATGGGCTTATAATTTTTGATACTCCAATGATTTGCAGGAAGGACATTGTGCGGTAGATATATGGGTTTCATTATGTACCCACTTATAATGACAAGTCGAGCAGAGTAGAACTGTATGTTTTTTTATGAATTCCATGATGATTCCCTATGGATAAGCAAAGGACTAGATCAATTCCCACCCTTTTTGCAGCAATATACCGTCTGTAACCATTCGGATGGATCTTTATTCATCCACCTTTATCAGATCCATGCATGCTTGTCATCGTATACGAAGTATTCTGAAAAAAAGAGTTGACATTAAACTTGTACCTAACTTAAAGTATAGCTTATACAACAAAAAGTTTCCTTTGGGAAACTTTTTAGAAGGGGGTCAAATAATGTCGGATGAGAAAAAGGTTTCCCGCAGAGATATTTTAAAGATGGGGACTGCAGGTGCGTTTGGAGTAGCTGGATCTTATTACTTGAATAAAATGGCACAATTTCCAACTATGGCTCAGGCATCCAATAATTCGTCTCACAAGAATGGCAATCATTCCAATCATGCAAATATGAGTGATAAAACAAAAACCACAGGTTACAAAATGGCAGAACGGCTCCTTACTGAGTTTGATTATGGAAAAGTTACCAAGCTGCCCAACGGTCAAACACTCCGGGAATATGACGTAGTGGCAATTGATAAAGAAATCGAAATTGCCAAAGGAATTAAATTTCCAGGCTGGACTTATAATGGAACAATTCCAGGACCATCTTTTCGTTGTACCGAGGGGGACCTTTTGCGGTTTCACTTTATTAATCAGGGCAGCCACCCCCACTCTATTCATTTTCACGGAATCCATCCTCCAGAGATGGACGGTTTAACTTCTATTTATCCTGGACAAAAATTCACATACGAATTTGAAGCGAAGCCATACGGATTACAAATTTACCATTGCCATGTACTCCCCCTAGCCCGCCATATCCATAAAGGCTTATACGGTAATTTTATTATTGATCCTAAGAAGCCAAGAGAGCCGGCTTTAGAGTTAAACATGGTTATGAATGGATTTGATTTGGATTTAGACGGCGAAAACGAGTTTTATACGGTGAATGGCTATGCCTTCGCATTTATGAATCACCCTATTAAAATCAAAAAAGATCAACTCGTAAGGATCTATCTAAGTAATTTAACAGAATTCGACTTATTAAATTCGTTTCATTTGCATGCGAATTACTTTACGTACTATCCAACCGGCAGAAACGATAACCCCTCTCAGTTCACAGATACCATCATGCAATGTCAGGGAGAACGTGGAATTATTGAAGTTCGTTTTCCATACAAGGGAACATATATGTTTCATGCCCATGTAAGTGAATTTGCTGAGTTAGGCTGGATGGGATTCTTTGAGGTCGAGTAAAAAAGGAGGGATAATATGAAGGGCAAATGGTTAATTACTATTTTAATACCGTTAGTATTACTTATAGGGGTGCTAGGATGGGTGCTGAAAAATGGAGCAGGTGTAGAAAAAGATCCTGCAGCACCGATAGAAGTCTTGAACATTGAACGCATCAAGGTAACTAAAATCGGTTTCGAATTATCTGTTAGTAATACCGGACCCAAACCCTTAACGATTTCTCAAGTGATGGTTAATGATTCGGTGTGGAATTACAATGTCTCTCCTCAAGCAAAACTTGAACGATTTGATGAGGGAAAGGTGACCATCTCTTACCCATGGGTGGAAGGTGATCCACATACCATTAAGTTAATCACAGAGAATGGCATTATCACGGAAGGTGAAGTTGCAGCTGCCACACTCACTCCAGAAACCACCTGGAGCAACTTCCTTAATTACGGCTTAATCGGGTTTTACGTTGGAATTGTCCCGATCACATTGGGGTTGTTGTGGTATCCATTTATGAAACGTTTCTCACGAAAATCTATAAATGGGATTCTTGCTCTTACCGTTGGGCTCCTTTTATTCTTATTTGTCGGGACACTGGCTGATGGATTTGAAATTGGTGCAGAAGCACCTTCTGTATTTCAGGGGAATATGGTTGTCATAATTGGGGCTTCCTTAACCTTTTTATTATTGATCGGCTTTGATCAGTATCAACAAAGAAAACAAGAAAGGAAAGGATATTCACCTTTTGGTCTGGCTTTGTTAATGGCTACCGGAATTGGCCTTCATAACTTTGGAGAAGGTTTGGCAATTGGTTCTTCCTTTGCACTAGGTGAAGCTGCTTTAGGAACCTTTTTAATCATAGGGTTTACCCTTCACAACATCACGGAAGGGATTGGAATCGCTGCTCCTTTATTAAAGGCCACACCTCGATTTAGAGACTTTCTATTACTTGGAGTTATCGCAGGTGCACCCGCCATTGCGGGTACATGGGTGGGCGGATTCATCTTCTCACCAATTTGGGGAGCTTTATTCCTTGGTATTGGAGCAGGGGCCATTCTTCAAGTAATATATGTAATAACAAAAATGCTCATTGAAGATCATAGAAAACATAATGAAGCATCTGTTTCATGGTTAAACCTTTCTGGTTTCGCGATTGGACTATTAATCATGTACTTTACTGCATTTTTTGTGAAATTTTAAGGGATGCCTTAATCTTGTTTGGACCCATAAACAATTCCCGAACTTGGTAGAGCTGTGGGTTCAACATTGTTGAATTAAAAATTAACCAACGCTGCTAAAACTAATTAAAAGGAGCGTCAATGGTGATGAGACTTGGTAAAAAAAGAAGTAATTTTGGTAGATGGGTGGATAAACAAAAAGACATAAATGAATTAGAGTTAGAAAGAGCATCAAATATAAGTAGAGGTACAATTTCAAAATTATGTAGCGATTCGAACTATCGACCAAAAACTTCAACGGTAATTAAAATAAATCAGGGCTTAAAAAAACTTGATAAGTATATTGGATTTTAACGATTTTTTTACTGAAGTTATTCTAAAAATGATTTAAAAGGAATTACAAAATTTAATTACTTGGGGGAAGCATTATGTTTCAAAGTATAGGTATACCAGGTTTAATTTTAATACTTGTCATTGCCTTGATTATTTTTGGACCTAAAAAGCTGCCGGAAATCGGTAGAGCCTTTGGACGTACTTTAACTGAATTCAAGGGTGCAACCAAGGGATTAGTATCTGATGAAGATAAAGAAGATTGGGAAAATCCTGAGTTAACAACAGATAAAAAGAAGCAGGATAAATCAGGTGATCCACTTTTTGATTCAACCAAAGATCACCTTTAATTGTAAAAAAGATGAGGTGATGCCTAAAAATTTAAAATCGTTCCTGCTTTTTGATTTTTAGAATATCAACAAAAAAGTATACGTTTACAATCGGTAGTAGCAAGCTATACCGCCCATTTCTGAAATTTTATACGCTAAAAGAATTCTAACATAAAAAGTCGATCTCCTTTACGTTATAGGAATCGACTTTTTTACTTTTTCTTAATGAACTCCCTCAGTTTAATAGATAATGCTCACGAATACTCGCTTATTCGCAGGATTTCATACCACATGGTATAGGTTGCTTTAGATGAACGAAAGAGATAGGACCGTTTTGATAAGATGAGGGCAGATTGAAATAGGGGATCCATTAAAAATCCCATATTATTACATATGCTGCACGCATTTTCCACGTTGCCCCTGGAGGCTTTCCCTCCCATGTCTCAACGGGTCATAATCATATGCCCTTTCATTCCTTCGTCATACCTATCCAAGGGGTGGAGGCCGGTTTTGCTAACGGAACGGGTCATTGCCCTTTTGTTCATTACATCCAGTACTTCGTGCTTTCTGTGAAATCCTACGAATAAGCCAACTTTCGTTAATAACAATGTGAATGTAAATTTACGCTGCTAGTTGTTCAAGAGGGAAGACCATTTCCGGTTTATAGGCAGAGCCATTACGAGCAATCCCTACTAGAACACGGGCAAGTTTTCCACATAGTTTCATGATGGATTTCATTTTCTTAATCTTCTTCACTTTAACATTGTTCGAGTGTAGGGCTTTAAACTCAGGGTTATTCATCACCAGACTCATGGTCGCAAGGAAAAGGTAACGCCGCAGGCGTGATCTTCCACGTTTGGAAAGAACAATTTGGCCTTTCCACTTCCCAGAGCTTGCTTCAGCTAGATGCAATCCTGCATGACGAAGGAGCGCATTCCCGTGAGCGAACCCACTTAGATCTCCAGCTTCTCCTAAGATGCCCGCTAGTGAAATCTCGCTAATTCCTTTAATGGCAAGTAATGGCTTAACGAATGGAATCTGTTCCAAGACGTTTGTGACTTCTTGCGTCACTCTTTCGAGTTGGGATGAAGCGAGATCATATTCCTCTAATAACTGTCCCAAGTGAAGTTTATACGCATCAAGGGCTTGTTTCGTACCAATTGAACGCTTGGCCAACGCATGCAGGGCATGGGCTTTTTTATGCCCGGAATGTCGCTTCATACATGATTTCCACCCGGTTACGATATCTTGAGGCTGTAAGGAACATAATTCAGCTGGGGTAGGAAAGAGGCGTAGGGTTGCGATTGCCCCTTTACATGATACGTCTTTAAACACTTCCCGGAACTCGGGAAAGACAACATCCACCCAGCGATTAATTTGGTTGATGGAGCTAACAAGACGCTTAACGATCACATCTCGGTTAGCCATAAGGACACGAAGTTTTTCAAATGATTCTGAAGTGGAACGAACGATGGCATAGTAGCCATTCTTCACCATATCAGCTATGACAAGGGCATCTTTTTTATCACTTTTGGATTGCGTATTATCACGATTTTCTTTGTTTCTTTTGACATGGTGAGGATTGACCGTAACAACATCCATGTTTTGTTTGACTAGCCACTTTGAAAGGTTTATCCAATAATGACCGGTAGGTTCCATTCCGACTATCGTGGTGTCTAAGTTTTTCAAGTGTTTTAGTTCCTTGATCCAGTTTAGTAAGCTAGTAAAACCTTCTTCGTTATTTTGAAAAGACAAAGGTTTTCCGACCACAATGCCCCGATAGTTTACTGCACGGGCCACGTGTACGTGTTGGGCAATATCCACACCAACAACTAGATGTTGATCCGTAATTCTCTCAATTAGTTGATTTTGTTTGTTTTGCATTTTAAAATTCATAGTAGGGCTTCCTCCTTAAGGTTTTGAGTTAGATTGGTCTCTATACTCGTATCTTACTGAGGGGCTCTATTTTTTTCAAACCTGATATTTAACGATCTACAGGAATGCTAACGCACCTGTTAGTTCATTAAGAAAAGCGAATCTTCTTCCAGAATCGCGCCCTATAATGGAATAACTTTTTATATTCTTTTAACGTTCCATATTAAATACTTCACTATAGATTTTACGCAGCTTAGTTGAGTTATCGTGCCACTTAATTGGTTTACCATTGACGATTTGGACCAATACATCCAGACACCTATGCCATCCTGCCGCGGTATTAACTGCCCATGAATCATCGTTAAAAGTATGGGTAAAGATCATTCGACACCCTTTATCCTCTTCCTGCAATGAAATGTTTATCAGATCATCAACTTCACGGAAACCAAATAAATATGGCTTTTCTAACTCTGTAATGGTACCGTTATATGTCGTTCCTTCACCGTCATCGAAGGCAATCTGGCCACCAAGTCTGAGATCCATCTCCCCTGTGGCAAAAGGGTACCATTGGGAGAAGTAACTAGGATTCGTAATGACAAGGAAAACATCTTCTGGATTATGAGGAAAAAATCGTTCAAATCTTAAAGCATAACGACCGTTTGACTCATGTAGTGTACCAAATTCATTCATCATTTAATCCTCCTTCTTTTATCCTTAAAGCCTTGAGATTCATCACTAATTCACAAAAATTAAAGTTTGCATAGGCTCAGAAAAATCATCAACAATACTCATAATTGTGTTCATGCTATTATTTTACCAAACATTTATATAACTAAAAAAATAATAAAATCATTTTCGTGTTTTTTAACAATCTGGCCCAATTGTTGAATACAGATCAAACAGCACTCTTCAACTACCCTGCCCCCCCGATAGTTCCATAAGGGGTCTTGCCGCATGCCCATCAAGTTAAAACTTCTTTATACCCCAAAACGAAAAAAGCTATCTTCAGTAGCATTTACAGAAAGATTAGCTTATTTTTCGTTTTGGATATAATCCTTTTTCTTAGCTTGATGGCAATAGGCGGTACCTAATAAACAGACAAATTTGCCTGAAAATTTTTTTCAAATTTTGGTTTAAAATAGGAATTTAAAATAGGAATAATGTAAGATAAATCTATTTTTCTTGTATGTTAAAGTAGAATAGTAGGAAAATGAATCGAAGGATGTGGTATTATTTGATGTTAAATGTAAAAAAAATGTCGTTTGTTGTTTTTATTTGTTTCATGTTTTTTATACCAAATTCAATCTTTGCTCAAGAAATTTTACACAATGGAAGTCAAGGACAAGCAGTTTATGACTTACAAGAAAATTTAAAGAAAATGGGTTACTTTAACAGTCAACCAACAGGGTATTATGGTTCAATTACTGATCATGCAGTGAATCAACTTCAACTAGATTCTGGACTATTACCAGATGGAGTTTTTGGATTCCAAACAGAACAAAAATTACATAGTATTGAAATGATGGCCAGGGTTGTTCATGGAGAAGCTCGAGGAGAAACTTATGAAGGAAAAGTAGCTGTCGCTGCAGTAATTTTGAACCGAATGTCAACGCCAGGTTTTCCTAAAAATACTTACGATGTTATTTTCCAGACAAATGCTTTTACAGCTGTACATGATGGGCAATATTATTTGACCCCAAATAGCTATTCTTATCGAGCTGTTATTGATGCATTACAAGGTTGGGATCCTACTCATGGTTCTGTTTATTATTATAATCCTTCCTCGGCAACAGATGAATGGATTTTCACTAGGGAAACAGTCATTAGAATAGGCAACCACTTATTTGCAAAGTAAAACTAATCTACATACATATTGAGGAATGATATTTTTATAGTTTCGTATTATAAATATCCATTAACTATGTAGTGGGGTATAGTTGAAAGGTCGAGCAGTAGTTGCCCGCACTCCCATTCTTATCGAGCTGTTATTGATGCATTACAAGGTTGGGATCCTACTCATGGTTCTGTTTATTATTATAATCCTTCCTCGGCAACAGATGAATGGATTTTCACTAGGGAAACAGTCATTAGAATAGGCAACCACTTATTTGCAAAGTAAAACTAATCTACATACATATTGAGGAATGATATTTTTATAGTTTCGTATTATAAATATCCATTAACTATGTAGTGGGGTATAGTTGAAAGGTCGAGCAGTAGTTGCCCGACCTTTTTTGCGGTACCCTTGGCGGCACTCCCATAAGAAAAAGCTGCCTTAAAGACAGCTCCGAGCTTCAGCTAACGCACCCGTTAGTTGAAACGAGTGAAAGTTAAATTGTACCTTTCATTCTAATTACTTTCACACCTAACTCAAATTTAAGTTCTAGCATTGCTTTTTTTTAAAAAAGCTATTGCTTGCTTGTTACTTGGTGACACACGAAGGTGGTATTCATCCACTCCATTGTTTTTAAAGAACATCAATATAAATCACCCAATTAGTTCAATATCTATCTCCTTAAACTTTTGAATTATATTTGATGTTTTCCTTATTTCCGTACCCATTTGCTTATAAACAATATTAAGTACTTTTCCCTTGGTTCCAAAAGAAAAAGCGATTACCTGGTTTAGGAACCGCTTTCAACTATCTTTGCAAAGTCATCAAGAGTAGTTGAATACTTGATATAAATTCGTGGTAAAAGATAAAGTTCGTCTTTAATGCCCTTCTCAGAAAATAGTTCAGGAGTTGTCGTAAGTCCAAATAAATAATATTTCTTCGTTTCTTCTACGACTTTGTCATTGAAATTTCCGTATGGATACGCAAGAGCATTAACTGGTTTGCCTGTTATTTTTTGAATTTTATCTTTGGACCCTTTCAGTTCATATTCATAATTTTTTATTTCCGTCAAATCAGGATGTGTAGCAGTATGAGACTGGATTGAGATTATACCCGAATCAGCCATCATTTTTAAATCCGATTTCGATAAACGGTTTGAACGACCGATAAAGTCAGAAATAACAAAAATGGTACCACTTGGTTTAAAACGTTCGTTTTCAAGTTTTTGAAAGATAGCAAATGCATTCAGATTGTTTTTGTATCCGTCATCAAAGGTAATGAAAATGGGTTTATTTTCTTTATTAATGTCTTGCCAACGATCAAAAGTTAATAATGTGTAGCCATGGACTTTTAAATAAATCATTTGTTTCTGGAAATTATCAGGAGTTACATATAGCTCCTTAGAACCATGCCCAGTAAACTCGTCAATCGAATGATAAATTAAAATAGGTACTTTTCGTTGAGCAAAAACTTGTGATGGAAGAATTAAGATAAGCAGACATAGGAAAAACATTACAACCTTTTCCATAAAATTCCTCGCTTTGCATTCTTTTTATATCTTTTCAATTTATTGTGCCTCAAAAGCATAGTTCTATTATCATTTCTCCCATATTTGATTCTATCTCTCATTGATCAATGGTGACTTTGATAATCCCAAATGAAAAACTAATTTCTTAAAACACTAAGGAATCGGACTAACTGCCACAATAGCTCTATAAGAAAAAGAGCTGCCAAATGAACTGCACCCCAATTGTTAGACAACATCTAACAATTGGAGGTGTATTTTTTTGACTAAATATACGATAGACGAAAAATCAAATGCAGTTTTAGAGTACTTAGAAGGGAAAAAATCCTATAAATCCATTGCTCAAGAAAGAAATGTAGGTTTATCCCCTCTGAAAAGATGGGTCGCTCGCTATCTAAAACATGGGATGGAAGGACTTGTTCCATCCTATACAAATTACACTCTGCCCCTTAAACTAGAGGTGCTTAAATATATGAACGAATATGGGGCATCGATCAACGAGACCGCTGTACACTATAACCTTCCTTCCGATTCTACACTTTTGAATTGGGTAAATCAGTTTAAGGAAGGAGGTATAGACGCCCTAAAACCAATGAAAAAGGGGCGTCTATCCATGAAAAAAGAAACTAAGAAAAAATCGCAAGCTAATGGCTCTCAAGAAGCACTTCTTGCCGAATTAGAATACTTACGTGCAGAGAATGCCTATCTAAAAAAGTTGAATGCCTTAGTTCAAGAAAAGGAAGCCTTACAAAGAAAGAAAAAGCGAAAGTAGTCCATGAACTAAGGAAACAATTTGATTTAAAACTGCTTCTATCCATTTCTAAAATGGCACGGAGTACGTACTATTATTGGGTAAACGCCTTCGGGCGTGAGGATAAATACACAGAAATTAAATCCCTTATCAAAGAGATTTTCCATACGCATAAAGGGCGTTATGGGTATCGGCGTATTACCCTAGAATTACGTAACCGAGGTGCTCGCATCAATCATAAAACAGTTCTCCGATTGATGAATGAACTAGGATTGAAGTCATTGATTCGCATGAAGAAATACCGTTCGTACAAAGGGAACATCGGTAAGATTGCGCCCAACATTCTAGCACGTGATTTCAAGGCGGCAAAGTCCAATGAAAAATGGGTGACAGATGTCACGGAATTCCATCTAGCTGGGGAGAAACTATACTTATCAGCCATTCTTGACCTGTTTAATGGAGAAATCATCGCCTATACTATCGAATCTCGGCCTGTTTATCCGCTCGTTTCCAAAATGCTGGATAAAGCCTTTGATCGCTTGGAATCGAAAGATTCACCCATTCTCCATTCAGATCGGGGCTGGCATTATCAGATGAAACAATACTCGCATGATTTGAAAAAACATAACATTACACAAAGCATGTCCCGCAAAGGAAATTGTCTCGATAATGCGGTCATTGAAAACTTCTTTGGCTTATTAAAATCCGAATTACTCTATCTTCAAGAATTTGAAAGCATGGAGCATTTCAAACAAGAACTAGGAGATTATATCCATTACTACAATCATCAACGAATCAAGGTAAAATTAAAAGGCATGAGCCCGGTAGATTACCGGGTTCATGCCCTCAAGGCTGCCTAAGTAAATAAAGTGTCTAACTTTTTGGGTTCACTTCATAAAGACAGCTCTGATCTTTGCTAACTATTTATCATTTCGATATTAAGAATTCCAGCACATCCTACTGGACACCATTACACAACCGACCGATATTCTCGACTTCAACAACGACCTCATCCCCCGTCTTGATCGGGCAGCTGCCAGATGGTGAACCCGTGGCCAAAATGTCACCGGGCTCGAGTGTCATCACCTGCGAAAGCCAGCTGATCAGATACGGAATGCTCAGAGACATTTGATTGGTATTCCCGTCTTGTACAACACGGCCGTTTAAAGTGGTCACAATCCGCAAATTGGTAGGATCTATCCCGGTAACGATGCACGGCCCCAAAGGCCCGAACGTATCAAATCCTTTGCCCCGCGTAAACTGTGGATCTTTTTTTGTAAGATCTCTTGCAGTGACGTCATTAAATATCGTGCAACCAAACACATAATCAAGCGCATCTTCTTCTTTAATGTTCTTTCCGCGCTTTCCAATGACCAGGGCCACTTCCCCTTCAAGCTCCACTTGGTTGGTTAGCTCGTTTGGAGGAAGTATAATTTTCTCCTTGTCTGGAATAAGCGAAGATAATGGCTTTAAAAATAGAAATGGTTCTACAAGGTTTGCCTCTCCGCCCGTTTCCTTCGCATGACCTGCATATGTCCAGCCAAAATTAACCACTTTAGAAGGTTTTACAGGTTCCAAAATTTTCACGTCACTATATTTCAGCTCTACCCCGTCATACTTTATTTCCTTGTTGACAAGTTCAGCAAAACTGCTAGACAGTTGTAATATCATCTCATCCTCAACAATACCGTAATGTATTTTGCCCTGTTGATTCTGATAGCGAACTATTTTTTGTGTTTTTTGTTGCACATGCATGATGAATAAACTCCTTTGATGGGTAAGGTATACTTACCTCAGATAATATAAAACTCGGCTCTTCTCATAATCGCAAACAAGCCCCCTGTAGGAGATAATACCAAACCCTTATGTCTAAAATCTTTTTTATTACATGGTGTTTTCCTTTTTTAAAGTGGTAGCGTCTTGAGAGTGCTCCCAACAATCAAGGTTTTCAAGACCTTTAATGCTGTCTTTATAAAAAACTGGATCTTGACCGGCTTTTTTCTGTTTCATATAATCACTTAATGCTGCAAAAGCTACTTTTGATAATAAGAGAATGGCAATTAAGTTTACGATAACCATCAAGCCCATAAATAAATCTGCTAAATCCCATACAAGCTCGACCTTTGCAACCGCACCGAATACAATCATGGCGAACGCACCTATTCGATATAGAATCAACAACACTTTACTTTTGTGTAAAAATCGAATATTTGTTTCCCCATAATAATAGTTACCAATTAACGAACCGAATGCAAATAGGAATACAAAGATAGCAAGACAACCTGATGCCCAGGAACCGATGTGTTCACTTAATGATGTTTGTGTAAGTGCAATGCCAGTTAGCCCTGGTTGTTTATAAGCATCAGAAAGTAAAATAATAAATGCTGTGCTTGTACAGATGATCAGTGTATCCGTTAATACGCCAAATGCTTGAATAAGTCCTTGTTTCACCGGATGACTTGTTTTTGCCGTTGCGGCAACGTTTGGCGCACTCCCCATACCAGCTTCATTCGAGAATAAACCACGTTTAACTCCATTCATGAACGCAGCGCCTATTGAACCGCCTGCTATTTGTTCAAAGCCAAACGCGTTATTAATAATAAGAGAAAGAATTTCCGGCATTTTGGTTATGTTCATTGCTACGACAAATAATGCCATTCCAAGGTATAACACACCTAGAATCATAACCTTGTATTCAGCAATTTTTGCAATACGATTCACACCGCCAAAGATAATCACAGCGAAAGCAAATGTCATGAGAATCCCTACAGTTAAACGATCTGAACCAAATGAGTTCTCAAAAGCAATTGTAACGGTATTTGATTGTACAGAATTGAATACAAGACCGAAAGAAAGCGTAATTAAAATGGAGAATAATACTCCCATCCAACGTTTGTTCAATCCTTTTTCCATATAATAGGATGGACCGCCTCGGAAACCAGTTTTATCTTTTACTTTATATACTTGTGCTAAGGTACTTTCAATAAAGCTGGTTGCTGAGCTAATAATTGCAATTATCCACATCCAGAATATCGCTCCAGGACCGCCTAATGCAATCGCAATCGCAATTCCTGTGATATTACCTGTTCCAACGCGAGCGGCCATACCAATACAGAAAGCTTGAAATGGGGAAACGCTGTCTTTAGAACTAGTTCTCCCTTCCATTAAAACACGGACCATTTCCTTTAACATTCGAACCTGTACAAATTTCAATTTAAATGTGAAATAAATCCCACAAGAAACAAGCATAATAACTAATAATTTTGACCAAAGGAATTCATTTGTTACGCCAACTACATCATGTAATAATTGTTGCATTCTATCACCTCTTATAAGAAATTTACTAGCTTAGAAGATACCTAGTTTTTTCACTGTAAAAAGACCAACTTCATCAACTGATGAATTCTGTCCAAAGTCAGGAGTTATATAGCCCCCAAATATTTGAGTTAATCGCCTTGATAGCAGTATCTCAAAAAAATATGTAATATCTGCTGCAATCGATGTATCCATCATTTGTTTTACCTTTTTAGGATCTGATGTTTTTCCTAGCACCCACATCAATTTCGTCACGATTGCTAATGTGTTCATATTTTTAGAACGTACTACACGATTATGGTCAATTTTCCGACCGACTTCATATATACCCATGTCTTCTCCTTCTTCTAGACATTGAGTCGTAATGACAACTCTTTCGTATCAATACGGCAAAGTACATTTAATTCAGGTATGTAACTTAATAGATCATCGGCATGCATGCAGTTCAGGTACAAGTCCGTTTTCTCCTTCAAGTGAGGCTACTGTTCACCAGTCGTAAACAACATTAATTTTTTCAATGATAATGGCTCCTCTATCTCTTTTTTACAATAAGTTTTTTAAAAGAAAGTATTCAATTCGCGTATGTTTATTCAATTCGCGTACTTTCCATGTAATTATAGTAACATAAATATAATAATTCAAGATAAAAATATTCAATTCTCGTACACCTCATCCACTTTTTGAATCCACAGAATGGTGTTTGCTTCCTAAATCTGAGCTGAGTTATTACAAATAATAAATATCAAAAAGATAATTATTTCATTAAGTTACTTAATTGCAACTTAGATGTTTAAGCCTAAAAACCATATACATCAACGTGTTTATATGTTCATATTTAGCCAGACACGTTTTCAGCTCCAGTTTTGCCATTTCGAAGCCTTGTCGAAGTCCGATGGACTTACTGACTGCAGACCAAAAAATTAATGGAAGATTTACCAGAGGATGTTGATCCATGTGGTGAGTTTGGTGATTATCACTCATTCGTATATAACGGAGACATTTTCTCTCATTCGATACGACTAGACTTGGGAGATGAAATGTTTGTACTTCCTGCCAATCATTTATTCAGCGAGGTTGGCTATAAACGCGTGGTAAAAGTTTGAATTTTTCATCAATATTGTCAGGTGTTCCAATTTGCGAACACTTTTTAATAGATAAAAAAACATGGTCATAAAGTAACCATGTTTTCTTTTTACTCATATAGCTGTGTCTACACTAAGAGTTATTTATTAATAAATTCTTTGTTGATTTTTTCAGCCTCAGCCAAGTATTCTGTTTTAATCCCGCTCTTAACTCCCCACCAATAGAAGCAAAGTGCCAGACATGCGATGACCACCATATCCCAGCCAAATGTAAGAATATTTTTTCCGCCGAACTTCTCACTTCCAATATAAGAAATCAAAATCATACAACCTAAGTAAAGAAGCATCCAAACACCTGATAAAAATTGTTTTTTGAAACCATTCCATTTATTTTTAGCTTGATAATAAAAGTAAATAGGTAGTCCAATGGCAATGATGAAAACGACTTCTCCTGTTAATGGCCAACGCGCCCAGTATAAAGTAAGCGATGCAAAAACAAATCCACAAGGTGCAATAATAGAAGCACCTTTTAAGTGAAATGGACGGTTAAAATGAGAAGCAGTACGTCTTAAAGTTGCCAATGCAACTGGCCCCATGATATACGAAATAAGTGTAGCAACTGAAATCACTTCAGCAAGTACGCCCCATCCGCGGAATAAAAATAAAAAGATAAAACATACGCCTAAGTTTAATAACATCGCTGGACGAGGAACACCATAAAGTGGATGTAATGTACCAAAGATATTCGGTAAGTACCCATTCTTCTGCATTCCATAAAGCATTCGCGAAGTTGTAGCTGTATAAGTGGCACCTGAACCAGACGGTGATACAAACGCATCTACATACAATACAATCACTAACCAGTTAAGGCTAAGAGCAATTGCCAAATCTGCAAAAGGTGAATTAAAATTCAGTTGACTCCATCCGTTCACAATCATAGACGGATCGATTGCACCGATAAAAACAACTTGTAAAATAACGTATATAAAACCTGCAATTAGAATAGACCCAATAACAGCAATTGGTATAGACTTATTCGGCGACTTCGCTTCTCCTGCCATATTAACTGGACTTTGAAATCCGTTAAACGCAAACACTATACCAGAAGTAGCTACTGCTGTTAAAACGCTTGCCCAACCATATGGTGCGATTCCTTGAGAACTTGTAAAGTTTTCACCATGAAATCCAGCAAAAAATAACGATCCTGCCATTACACCTGGAACAATTAATTTAAAAATAGTAATAAATGAATTTGCCTTAGCAAAAAGGTTAACTGTCCAATAGTTGACGAAGAAATAGAACAATAATAGTAAAGAAGCTATGAATAATCCTTTGGTCGTTAAGATATTGTTATCAACTAAGGAATGAGACCATCTGGCCCATTCCCAAGGCCACGTACTCATATATTGTACCGAAGCAAATGGCCTCAACGGTAATAGTCGAAGCGATAGAAATCCAGTTCGCCCACGCAGCTAAAAATCCAATAAAAGAACCATGCGAATATTGAGGATACTTAACCATTCCTCCAGCTTCAGGAAACATTGCCCCAAGCTCTGCGTAAGATAATGCAATAAATAAAATTACAACCATACCGATAATCCAAGAAAAAATAGCTGCTGGCCCAGCAATCTGGGCGGCTTTCCACGCTCCGAACAACCAACCTGAGCCGATAATAGAACCAATACCTGTCATAGTTAAAGCAAAAGTCCCCATCTTTCTATGCATATTACTCATCTCTACCTACACCTCTTCCTAGGAAAATAAAAAACACTTAATCTATTTATAGATCAAGTGTTTGCCCAGGCGCGCGGCTTATACTCTATATGCTCCCCCATGGTTCTCCATGTTGCGCCAGTTACATATAGGAAAATAGTTTTTTTATAGTATATAGGATTATTTTAAATTTAACAACACTTGAAAAATATTTATATTTTATATATAACCTTATTTATTTTTCGTAATTTCCTATCAATATTCATTTTAATTTGAAAAAATAGGAAAATCAAGGTCCAAAAAACAAACATTCGTTTTCCAGAACACATGCTACATCAATATAATCATTTCTCTTTAACATTATACTTAAAAATCTTTAAGAGCTTATATGCGCAAAATAAACCGTTCATATTTTACAAATTATATCCCAACAACATTTACATAAACTGTTCTTTTCTTCCTCGAAAAAAAAGCCATGCACAAGTTGGGGAAAATACCTGAGGGATGAAGATCTCTCTTTGTTTCGTCCACAATTTATACACAACTTTAATTAGTGACTAATATATTTAACTAATGTGAAACACACTCGGCATAGCTAGAGTGATGAACGTAGATTGAATTTCCAAATCTGATCATTATTATCCACATATGATGATTAGCTTCATGATCATCTTCACCTAATCCGTTACAAAATATCTTTCCCTATCATTATCCCTTAATTATTACAATCGGCTAGGTATAACTTCGTTTTAACTGAACTGTTCCGAGAATAATTGCTTAACTCCGGTGTAGAATGGGAATTTCAATAGTAAGATTAATAGGTAAGAAAAGCTAACCAATGGGTGGATTTAAAGAGAAATAACTATTATTAGATTTTACCTATTAATCCTGATAGTCCTTTTTACAGTAGCAGTACTTCTATTGGTAAGAGAACTAAAGAAAAGCATATCACCTTACAAATTTTAAAATCATTGAAGAGAAAGTCAGATTTAGCTGAATTACCCAACGAAAAAATTTTATATATTTTTATTATTTTACTGAAATAAAAATATGAAGTATTAGAAAGTTTGAGCAGCTGTCCTGTTACTTGAATTGAAAAAAGCTCTGTAAAAAGTTTCCTCTAAACAGAGCTTACCGACATATTAAAGTATTTTCACCAAGTCTTTTCTAGCACTCAAGCAAATACTCTCACCTAGATGATCCATTTGCTCCTCATCAGATAGGTTAACAACAATCTCCTGAGAGCCTGATACACACTCTACCACTCTTTTTGAACCAACAAAATGGACCTTTTTCAATTTAGCCTCAAACGTAATTCGATTAGGCTGAAAGCGACTTTGGGTAATTTTTAAGTGTTCAGGTCTTATTACAAGCTTTTTATCTGAATTCTTAACTTGGGAAAACTCTTTTAATAGATTTTCTCTATTCTGGCTTTCTAATAGATCCACATCTATTACATTCGTTTCCCCAATAAAGTCGGCAACAAAAAGAGTCTTTGGATTGTTATAGATTTGCTGAGGCGTGTCAATTTGTTCGATTCTACCTTGGTTCATAACAGCAATTCGATCGGACATGATTAATGCTTCTTCTTGATCATGAGTGACATATATGAACGTGATTTCGAATTGTTCATGAAGTTTTTTTAATTCAAACTGCATCTTTTTTCTTAGCTTTAAATCTAATGCTCCTAGTGGTTCATCTAGAAGGAGCACTCTTGGCTTGTTGACCAGAGCTCTTGCAAGTGCAACCCTTTGCTGCTGCCCACCTGAAAGTTGTCTTGGATATTTTTCCATGTGCTGCTGCAACCCCATAATTTCGATCATTTCGGTTGTATCACTTGCAATTTGCGCCTTTGATATTTTTTTTTGCTTTAATCCAAAAGCAATATTATTGTAAATGCTCAAATGAGGAAACAAAGCATAGTTTTGAAAAACCGTATTTACCGGACGTTGGTTGGGTGGAAAATTCCCTGCTTCTTTTCCATCGATCTTTATACTGCCTTGATTTGGAAGCTCAAAACCGCCAATCATTCTAAGGGTAGTGGTTTTCCCACATCCGCTTGGACCAAGAAGAGAGAGGAACTCACCCTCCTTTATATTAAGGGAAATGTTGTCTACGGCAGTTGCTTGACTATATTTTTTCGTGATGCTATGTAACTCAATAATGCTGTCTTTTTCTTTGGCTACATGTGCTATATTATTTTCTACAATCGGAACCACTGACATGATTGAAACCTCCTTAATTTCCGATTTCTCTGTTCCATAGCTCGTTCCACTCATCTCGATGCTGGTTTATGAGATTATAATCAGGCATGTTCAAATCCTGTAAGGTGCCGTTTTTGCCATATGGCATTCTTTCAAGGGTTGTTTCATCTAATTCAACATCCTTATGAACTGGTGCCAAATATAAATCACTCGCAATTCCTTCCTGTGCAATCTTAGTAGTAGCATAGTTTAAGAAGGAATAAACCTGCTCAGACTTTTTCGAGCCTTTCACAACATGCCAAAAGCTACCTGCACCTAAAACGCCTTCTTCCGGAACAACAAATTCAATCGGTTGACCTTGGTCTTGCATTACATAAGTAGGGCCTCCGTAGTGAGCTCCAACTGATGCTTCCCCGCTTTGATATAGATTTGTAGCCGTTCCAGAACCATCGAAGTATGCTACTACTTCTAATTCCTTCATTTTTCCAAGGCCTTTTTCTACTTTTCCTTTTGCTTCTCTTTCTAGCTCAGAAACTTGTACCAATAAAGGAAAGCCTCCGGTAGTAGCAGGTGTAGGGACCGTTATTTTTCCTTTGTACTCTTCCTTCCAAAGATCTTTCCACGACTTTGGTGGGTTTTTAATTACGTCTTTGTTATAAACAATCCCTAGCCCCCAATACCCTAGAGCTACTCCAAATACTTCTTCACCATTACCTTGATATGCTTCTGGCAGAAGGGCAGCGTTTTCTTTGAGTTTACTTTTATCAATATTTTCAACAATTCCTTTTTCGTAGGATAGTTCAGAAATTCCGGAGTCCATTAATGCTAAATCAATGGTAGGCGCGCCTTTTTCCTGTAATAGACGAGAAAAAGTTGCCGTTGAATTGCCTTCAATGATTTTCACCTTGATACCAGTCTCCTTTTCAAAAGGATGAATGATATGCTTCTTGATAGTTTCGCCCCAATCACCACCGAAAATGGCAATCGATATTTCTTGTTCTTGTACATCTGTATTGGCTTCAGTCGCCCCACTATTTGGTTGAACGGGCTTTCCGCAACCGGTAGCTACCACTAAAATAATTGCCAACAAAATGGTGTAAACACTTAACTTCTTCATATAACATCCCCTAGTCCCATGTTTTATTTTGAAGCAACATTTTCAATGCCTACTAACATATCAATGACAAGAATTAAGAAAAATGCAATATAAATCGTCACGGCTGAAACAGCAGCTATCATTGGATCGATGTTGTACTGAACATAATTGAACATTTTAACCGGAAGTGCCATCTGATCGGCAGAGGTCAAGAAAATCGTAACTTCAACATTTACCCACGAAACAGCAAAGGAAAACAGCGTTCCTGCGATAATACTAGATTTCATCAGTGGCAATGTAATGAAAAAAAAGGTTTTCAATGCACCCGCACCTAAATCCCTTCCTGCTTCTTCAATATACGGACTTATCCCCAGGAAGCTATTCACACACGTCCGAACCACATAAGGCAATGTAATAATGATATGACCTAACACTAGGTTTAAGAAATTCTGTGGGCTATTAGTAAAGTAGTAAAAAAACTGAAGCAGTGCCAAGCCTAAGAAGATTTGAGGGAGCAAGAGAGGGGATGAGATAAGACTCATCACAATCCCCTTGCCTTTAAAATTATTCCTTGCCAAACCATATGAGGCTGGAATACCAATTAATACCGCACCTAGAGTAGCAACACCCGATAGTTTAAAACTATATATGAAGGATTCTACGTACGATATATCCTCATAAAGCTTTTGATACCATTTCAATGTAAATCCTTGTCCAGGAAAACTTAAATAATTTAGTTCAGTAAATGAAACATTAATCAACACCAATAATGGAAAGGCCAGAAATAAAAGCAGGAAGCCACCTATTGTCCACATTACTAGTTTAGAGATCAACGTCTTCCCTCCTCCATCCAGTCAGACCTTAATAAATAATGGTTTAATCCAATAATCAAAAAGCTAAAGATTAACACAGCAAAAGCAACCGCAGAACCGAACTGATAGTTGAATACCTGCATCATCTGTTCATAGATAACGGTCGCGATCAATTGGATCCTTCCACCGGAAAGCATAGCAGGCGTAACATAAGCACTAATAGCTAGAGAGAAAACCATCACACTGCCAGCCAATATTCCTGGGACTGTTAATGGAAGCGTTACCTTTAGAAAGGTTTGTAAACGACCTAAACCTAAATCCGACGCAGCCTCTTCCAGCCTGCTGTCTATATTATCCAAAACCGTCGTAATGGATAAAATCATAAAGGGAGCTAAAATATACACCAAACCTATTATTATACCAGTCTCATTATACAGAAGTCTTAGAGGCTGGGAGATGATACCCAGCCCTAATAGAGTTTTGTTGATAAATCCGTTATTCCCTAAAATGACCATCCATCCAAATGATCTTACGACAGCGCTCGTAAATAATGGTGATATGATCACGATATAGGCAATACGCTTAATTATCTTACTCTTGATATATTTGGTGGTGAAGTAGGCGATAAAATAACCGACCAACAAGGTGATAAATGTAGCTATTAAGGAGATTTTTATTGATCGTATGGTAATAGATAAATAGTGTTGATCGTTAAAATATGAAAGATAATGCTGAAAAGTTATTCTTCCGCTTTCATCCAAGATGGAATTATTAAGAACAACAATTAAAGGAATAACAAAAAGTCCCAATAAGATCAATACGGATGGAGCTAATAGGATAAGAACAGTTTTTTTGGACATGGGAATTCTCCTTTACTCTATTCGATTGAGTAAGTTGAAAACAGTCTCGATAATAAGCTCCACTTTGTCATATTCGATTTTTTCCATAGTATCTGTCGGACGGTGATAGTCCGGTAATCTCCAAAACATAAGGAGCGCTGTTGGAATCCCTTCTAAATGGAACATCCATTCATCGGCTCCCGCTTTAGGAGTATCAACATCAACTTCGAAGTCATCTCTATCATAAGCTCCAGCTTCTCTGAAACTTTCTTTTACCTTTTGACGGAAATCTTCCGGCCCTACCCAAGACCATATCTTGTCTCCCGCACTAATTTGGTCAAGATTGATAACTGCCGCTACCTCATTAAGTGTTCCTTTTTCCTTTAAATCGTTCACATAATAATCGGCTCCTATGAATCCGACTTCTTCATTGGAAAATGCTATGACATCAATATCAAAAGGAAAATCATGATTTTCAGTTTTCAGTCTTCTGGCAACTTCAACGATTCCTGCTATACCTGAACCATTATCATAGGCTCCAGGAGTATTTAACGTAGTATCAGAGTGACCACAGACAATTACTTTATTCTTTTTAACCGTATTTTTCGATTTATATGGATGACTAATGATGTTTGCCGATTTACATTCCTTTATTTTGCCCTCTACCTTAACAAATACCTCAATGTCATGTTTTTCACTTAATAACTCCTGAACACGAAGGTGATCTTCATAACTCATCACTACAGCGGGAATTGGGAATTTTGCTCTTGGATTCAATAATGCAATAGGGTCACCGCCGCTATTTACAACAACCTGTGCCAAAATTTCTCCTTCAGCGCCTAAGACATTGTAACAAGGCATATCATACACGCCCGGAATCAGGCCTTTTATTCCATGATATGTAAGCTTCCCTTTAATTCCTGTACTTGGAGTAGATCCAGAGAATAGTAGATAAGCCGTTTTTAATACTTTAGGAATTGGAGACAAGATTTCAAGCTCAGGTGTTCCTTCAGGCTCCCACCCCACAAAAGGATACACTTGCTTTTCAGTTTCTACTCCTAATTCGCTAAGTCTTTGGTGTATATAATCAGTACCCTTCCACTCACCTTCTGTTCCTGCGAATCGTTGCCCTACTTCTTCACTTAAAACTCGAATCGTTTCTTTGATTTCCCCGCGGATACTTGTCGTTTTCATATTACTCATTACAATCCCCCTGTTCTGATTACATCATTTTTCCAAACCGATTTGTTCGGAATGCATACTATCTTCCATTACCACTCTTTCATAATCTGTAATTCCGCTCAGATGTTTGATAAATACTTTTTCCACTCTGTCTTCGTCACGGCTACATAAAGCTTCATAGATTTCAGAATGCTCTTTGATGGATCTTTCTACAAGGTGGGGTCTGCTTAAAAAGGAATATCTAAAATGAACAATATAATCATGTAAGTTTTCTAGCATATTGATCAGCCTGTTTAACCCAGAAGTTTTAATGATTTCCGCATGAAATAAATCATGGACTTTCATAAGGTCTTCAATTCTACCTTGTTGAAAATACATTTCAGACTGATCTAAATAACTTTTTAATTTCAATAGCTGTTCATCGGTGATTTTGGACGCTGCGACTCTAGCAGCAGTAGGCTCTAATAAAGAACGAATGAGGACAATTTCATTGATGGCTTCCAAGGTTATGCCTTTCACAACGCAGTGTTTTCTGGGGAGTATTTCAACTAAACCTTCTTGTTCTAGCCGTTGTACCGCTTCTCTAACAGGAGTTCTGCTTACTCCCATTTCCTTGGCTAGATTCATTTCAACCAATCGCTCTCCATTTTTCAACTCACCATTGATTATTTTTAATCTAAGTTGATCAAAAACTTCTGAAGCGATTGAAACGGATTTAATTTTATTTAATTTCATTGCATCCATTTGCCCTCCTTTTTGTAAATTAAACTCATTATATGCCATATTGTATACAATACACAATATATTTATTTTATAATTCTGAATTTTTTATTAATAATTCAGTTACCCAAAAAACCCGTGCCACTCAAAACTTTTTACATTTGAAAAACCGGAACAATATTTTGAATTGGAGAAGTTGCTGTGTCCTTTTCTTTCCTTTAAATTTGCCTATAATTAAAACCTTTTTAAAGAGTGCTTATGTTTAAATATGGGCAGTTCTCTTCTATCATCTATTTTTGGAATTCGACCTTTTTTATACAGAATCCCCACTCACCAACTTTGTTAAGTCAATAAATGAAGTTTTGAATACTATTTACAGGAGAATGATCAACTTCCTAGGTCTGCGAACTGAGTAATAATGGTATCACCTCCACCAAAAGTGAAGAAACAGGTTTAGGCCTAAAACAAATATTCACAACGATACATAAACTTGGAGGAAATATGTTCATCCTCTCTTCTTCATTTCACCACGGTATATGAAGGAAAAAAGCATTTCATGCCCAACTAATTACACCTTTTGTCATAATTTTGTTGTGATAAAAACCAGCTGGACTAAAAACTTGCGTGTTTAAACGCGTCTGCCGGTTGAAGATTCCCCTTTCGAAACCTTGCCAGAATCCTAATTGCTACAATGATAGAAAAAGGAACCAATGAAATCTGTCAATTATGAATTGACTGAATTTTCAGCGTGTGTTAAAGTTGGTATACCACATACCAAGAGGAGGAAAAATGAAAAAAATAGAGCCAGTTATGCCGTTAAGAGATATAGCTTTTGAGGCAATCAAAAAATCAATTTTGAATTACGAACTTCTACCGGGTCAAGCCATTTTTGAAAGAGATCTAAGTGAAAAGTTAGGTGTAAGTAGGACTCCTGTAAGAGAATCCCTGTCGTTGTTAGAAAGAGAAAAATGGATAATTTCAAAACCACGGGTTGGTACGTTTATTAATGAAATTACCGAGGAAAATGTAATTGAAGTAATGGAAATTCGAATGATTATTGACCGATTCTCATTAGAAAAAATGTGTGGAAATATTACTCTAGAACAAATAAAAGTATTGGAAGGTTACATTGAGGAGCAAGAAAAAAATAAAACAGATCACCAAAGATTTATTGAATTAGATAAAGAGTTCCATTCCGAAATTGTATTTTTAACTAAAAATCAGCGATTAGAAAAATGGTTTGAGGAAATTGGTGATCAGATTAGATGGTTTGGGTTAAAAGCCATAACTGAGAAGTCGCGTATTGAGGAAACAATATCTGAACATAAAGCAATTGTGCAGGGTTTAAAATCACAAGATATTAATCAACTTCTGGTTGCATCAAATAACCATGTGGAAAATACCAAAAATGAAATCATTAATCAATTGAGGAGGAATTCAAATGAGAAAAGTAATTAATTTGCATCTTTCTAATGGAGAGGTTAAAAAGCATGAAATTGATATTAATAAAGTAATTGTTGTTGGATATGGTGGACGAAATATAGAAAAAATTCAAGAGCACATAGATGAATTAAAAGAATTAGGTATTGCACCTCCACCCCATGTACCGATGATATATCCACAAAAAATAGAACAACTGAATTTTTCTAATGAATGTAATGGAAGTGAATTTTCCTCTGGGGAAACAGAATATGTGTTATTCCATGACGGAAAAGAATGGTTGGTTACCCTTGGCAGCGATCATACTGATCGAGAAGTAGAAAAAGAAGATATTTTAAAGTCTAAATCAATTTGTGATAAACCTCTTGCAACTGATTTTTGGAGATTAGCAGATTTAAAAGAAGATTGGGATAATATTATTTTACGTTCTTATGTTACTTCAAATGGAGAGAAATGTTTATATCAAGAAGACACTTTAGATGCACTCTTAGAGGTTGATGTTTTATTGGAAAAGCTGGACAAGTTCGGGGAAAAGGATTTAGAACATACTATTATTTTTTCAGGTACTGTTCCTACAAAAAATGGGTTTATTTTTGGTGATAAATTTGAATATGAAATCGAACACCCCAAGTTAAAAAGAAAAATTACACATCATTATTCCATTGTTTATTAAGGGGGAATTGTTTTGAAAAAGAAACCTACAAAAGTTAGATGGGGACTAGCATTCTTTTTCTTTATAATAGGTGTAATCGCTTACATGGATAGATCGAATATTTCAATTATAGCAAAACCAATGATGGATGATTTAGGTTTAGATAAAGTGCAGTTTGGTATGCTCGCATCACTATTCTCATTAGGTTACGCGTTAGTTCAAATTCCGGCAGGACTTATGGCAGAAAAATTCGGTCCTAGAAAAATGATCGCTTTTTCTCTAGTATGGTGGTCAGTATTTACGGGTTTGACGGGTTTAGTTAAATCTCACGGTCTCTTGTATATGGTGAGATTCTTATTTGGGATAGGTGAAGGACCGATGTTTCCAGCTAATGCCGTATTTAATACAAACTGGTTTAGAAGAGATGAAAAAGCCAGAGCATCCAGTGCATTATTGGCAGGTTCATATTTGGACCAGTTATCGCCCCTATCGTCACGGTTTATATCTATCAATATTTTGGTTGGCAAGCTGTATTTTATATTTTTGGATTAATAGGAATAATCATTGCAGGTGTATGGTATGTTATAGCCCGGGACTATCCTGAAATTCATAAACTTGTGAATGAACAAGAAAAAGAATATATTCTAGAAGACAGAGAAATTGTTGATACTGCTAAAGTTAGAGCCCCTTGGAGTACTTTTCTGAAAAGCTATCGATTTTGGGCTTTAGGATTACAATATTTCGTTGTTTTGTATATTATCACTTTCTTTTTAGTTTGGTTACCTACATATTTACTGGAAGATCGAGGATTCTCATTAAGTAAAATGGGATTTGCTGCAAGCCTACCTTGGTTAGCAATACTGATAACAGTAATGACTGGTGGTATTCTTTCCGACTACTTAGTACGTAAAGGTTTTTCAAAGCAAATATCAAGATCCTCTTTAGCTATATCAGGTTTAATAGTATTTATTATTTCAATGTACCTTGCTGTTATGACAGTATCTCCTTATATGAATGTTTTATGGTTATCATTATGCTTGGGTTCACTAGGATTTACAGTAGTGTGTTCATGGGCTTCCGCTACAGACTTAGGGAGAAACTTTTCAGGTTCCGTTTCAGGTTGGATGAACTTGTGGGGAAATCTAGGAGCTTTTGTATCACCGTTATTATGTGGTTGGTTAGCAGAAAACTTTGGGTGGAATATCACATTAGGAGTAACTGTAATCCCTGTGTTTATTGCAGCTATATTATGGTTGTTTGTGAAACCAGATACTTCATTACTAAACTAAATACTATTAAGAGGAGTGACCGATTTGAATTATTTAGTATTTCAAATGGATTTAGTGGTTGGAAAACCTGTAGAGAATAGGAAAATCATTGAACGCTGGTTAGAAGCTAACTATAGTGATGATGTAGATGTTGTTGTACTTCCTGAAATGTGGTCTACGGGCTATGCGTTGGAGGAATTGAAAGAAATCTGCAAAGTGGATGGAAAGCAATCCATTGAATTTTTACAATCACTGGCTAAGAAGTTTAATGTAAACTTGGTGGGTGGCTCGATTGCCGTATTAGAAGGTAATGATATCTTTAATCGTGCGATTATAGTAAATCGAATGGGTGTGATTGTTCACACATATGACAAGATGCATCTTGTTCCGATGTTAGATGAACCTAAGTTTTTAACGGGCGGTCATAATCAAGTTGAAATATTTGAACTTGAAGGTGTGAAGATGGGGGTTATTATTTGTTACGATTTACGATTCCCTGAAATTATTCGTGACTTAGCATTACAAGGTATTCAAGTGTTACATATCGTCGCAGAATGGCCACTTGCAAGGGAAACACATTGGAATACGTTACTTCGTGCGCGCGCAATTGAGAACCAAATGTATGTTGTTGCATCAAATGTGGCGGGGACAAAGCTAGGGGTGGAATTTGCAGGTTGCTCACAAATTGTAGATCCATGGGGAGACATTGTTCAAAAATTAGATCAAGAAGTTGGTGAATTAAAGGCAACTTTAAATTTAGAGAAAGTACCCCAAATAAGAAAAGATGTTCCCATATTCGATTCCAGAGTACCAGAAAAGTATAGAAAGTTATAAAATAGGAGCTACTCCAGAGATACCAATCTTTAGGAGTAGCTTTTACGTTTAATTCAACAAAGCATAAGTTTCACGTAAAATCCATTGATAATTTTTATTTTTGTATGAAAATACATTAGTAAAAAAGCCATGCTAAAATAAACCCTCCATATTCTCATTATTTTTTTGATGGGGGTAAATGTACTATTGCGTTATTTTAACTGGTTATGCAGTTTGTTGTTCAGATGGAGCAATTGTATAGCCTTTCTTTTTTAGGTATTCGATCATTTTTAATTCTTTGTTGTTTTGTTTTTCTTCAAGGTAATTTGAGCCTAGTTCATGATAAGGTTCTCCTGTTTTTAAGATGTTGTAAGCAATCGTTACTAGTAAATGGGCAGAAGCGATTCGTCCCTTCATTTTTCCCTGTCGTTTGGTAATCCTTTTTCGATGTGAAGCAATTCGATTATTTTGCCTTGATGTCGCTAATACACATTCTACGGCCATGGTTTTTAAAGCTTTATTTCCTTGTGTGGTTTTACTCGTTTTTTTTTTACCAGCACTTTCGTAATTTCCAGGACTCACACCAGCCCAAGAGGCAAGATGTTTAGCTGACTTAAATACGGACATATCAACACCCATCTCCGCAATAAAAGTAGCTGCCGCAGCTTTGTTCACACCAGGTATACCATCCAATAATTCTACTTCCTTACGATAAGGGGACAGGAGTTGATCAATTTGTTTTTCTAATTCTTCTATGGTTTCTTCTAAATAACCCATATGCTCCCAATGGTAACGCAACATATCACGATGATGACGGCGAATACGGTCATTAATTGCATGGGCAATGTCAGTAATACTTGCTTTTGTTCGCCAATCCACCATTTTTCGAAGACCATCGGTCTCTATTTTTTCACCGTTTAGAATGGCTTCAAGTATACGGCGTCCCGATACACCAAAAATGTCTGATAGAACGGATGTTAGCTTGATATTAGCATCTTGAAGAATTTTGTGAATGCGATTCTGCTCTGATGTGCGATGATGAATCAATTTTTTTCGATAACGAGTAAGATCTCGTAAATCACGAATATCCTCTGGTGGGACAAAATTGCTTTCAATAAGTCCGCATCTTAGAAGCTTGGCAAGCCATTCGGCATCTTTTACATCAGTTTTACGCCCTGGAACATTTTTGACATGCCTGGCATTGGCCAGAACAAGGTGAAAAGATCCTTCGAGTATATTCCATATTGGTTTCCAGTAGACTCCGGTACTTTCCATCACAACATCGGATACCTGAAGGGTAGTTAACCAATCACTTAAAGCCAAGAGTCCTGTTGTTGTAGTCGAAAACGTTTCAATAGAGATTTTTGGCTTCTTATCTAATTGACCAAATAATACACAGGCTACTACTGTTTCTTGGTGTACATCTAGGCCAGCACACCGTTCAATCATTGCTTCCATAGGAGAATCACCTCAAAAAAAGATTAACAATACATATGACAGGAGATTTGTTACAAAAAAATTTTGTATACGTACTAGCAGTACACTAAATGGTTCTTCCATACTGTCACAACCAGTTTCTTATACAGGGTATCTTCCTTAAGATCCACCAAAAAAAGCTCAGCCTGGTTGTATTGTTATCATCCATTATCGTCAAGGGGTTAATGGGTTAGACTCTATTTTTGAGTGTAGATTTTCGTAGTAGATGGTGGCGGCGAGGAGCGCCGCCATTGGAGTTTCTTATGCAACTACTGTCCCGATAGTTGCATAAGAAAAGGAAATGACTACTCTTTATCATGGATGTAGTGTGACAGAACAGGATCCAATTTCCTTACCACCCCAGTTTAGTGAAAGCTTGTCTTGATCTGAAAGTGGACCGACGCCACTAGGAGTACCGGTAAAAATAATATCTCCTTTCCCAAGCCCAAAATGCTCTGCTGTAAAATCTATAATCGTTTGCAAATCAAAAAGTAAGTCCTTAATATTTCCGACTTGTACACGCTCTCCGTTTTTAAAAAGGGAAAAATCTAATTGTTTACATGCTTCGACACCTTGAAACGGAATGAAATCACTTACAACAGCCGAATTTTTAAATCCTTTAGCCAAAAGCCAAGGATGCTGTTTTTGCTTTAACTGTGCTTGAACATCTCTAAGTGTTAAATCCAAACCAATGGCTAAAGCATCTACTATTTCATCTACTTTCATTCCTGTTTCGTACGGCTTTGCGATATGAAGGACAAGTTCTGTTTCATAGTGAATGGAACCCTGATTACTCGGCAACGTAATTGACTGACCATTTGCTTCAACTAGCGAATGAGTTGGTTTTGAAAATAAAAAAGGGGAAGTTGGTACTTCATTATTTAATTCTTTTGCATGCAGAGCATAATTTCGACCTACACAATAGATATTTTTAATGTCTTTCATTATTAAACCCACTCTTTTCTTTTAAAGAATAAAATTTTTGATACCAAAAATTTCAGATTTATTTTTTATTAAATCTTACTGTGTAATGATTCAATAGTAAATGGAACTAACGCCCTTGTTTTTTCTTTAACTACTTTATTAATAATATAAATAGTTTTTTCTTAAATTCAATGTCAAACGACGTCATAATTATTAAGTGTGATAGATTGGCCCAACCTTCCTTACTATTAATTCTTCACAAACCCAGCACACGTATGAACAGTGATTCTCTAAAAGGTCACATACTTCCTAACGAGTCGTTGTTACTTAACTTTACTTTACTTTCAATTTCGATAATCCTACTCAAAACAGGAACTTTATTTTGGGAAAGCCTCTGTTTTTGAAACTCGTATTATGTCACTAGGAAAGTACTTTTTAAAATATTTAACCACCATTACATGTATATCCTCCCGATACCATTTCGAGAGTCCATATTCTTTAAATAATTCTGGCATTCCTAATCTCCTTGAACGTTTACCCATCGTACCATCGCCAATAATTAAAGTATCAATCCAAATATGATCCACGATTCCATCTAAAACTTTTGGGAAATCCGGGCTAAATGGCATTACGGGAGAAATCGAAACTTGGGTGGATATTCCGGCGTCATGTACCTCTTTTAAAGCTTTAGTACGCAGCTTAATTCCTGGTGCATAAGGAGAGAAAATTCGCTTTATATCTTCCCTATCTGTTTCAATCGTCATGGAAACAAGGACTCTACATTTTTTTTTCAATTTTACTAATAAATCAATATCCCTAATTATCAGTGGACTTCGAGTTTGGATTTGAAGAAAGTCAGGAGGATTTTTAATCATCTCTTCCAGGATTGCCCGTGTAATGTTTGTTTTCCGTTCAATTGGCTGGTATGGATCTGTTGCGGAAGACATAAATATATTCACAGTTTTGCTTTTTCCGCGAAGTGTTAAGATCTCCTTCCGGTAAATTTCTGCAGCGTTTGTTTTTATGTCCACCCATTCCCCCCAAGGAACTCCCTTAAATTTTTGAATGGGCATTTCTCTGACATAACAGTACCTGCAAGAAAATGCACATCCACTGTAGGGATTTAATGAATGTGTAAATCCAACATCCAAATAACCCTTTGCCTCAGTGAGGATTTTCTTTGAAAGAATATCCTTTGTTTCTATTATCATTTGAAATCTCCTCTCGTATTTATAGACGGATGAAATGCTGTCTGGTTATTTACGTCTAGTTCAGCAAATGATTTTTTCTAAAAACTCTTTGGCGCTATTCGCCTCTTTCTTCTCTGCGGCTACTTCGTAATTCATTTTTCTCATTTCGTCATCGGTAATTTTATCAGACAATTTATACAAAATTCCTTTTAACTCTGGGTATTCTTCTAATGTCTCTCGCTTTAACAATGGTGCTCCTTGATAGGGAGAGAATTAATGTTTGTCGTCTTCCAATACTGTAAGATGATATTTTTGCAATTCACTATCTGTTGAATAGGCATCAAGTGCATTTATCTCTCCCAGTTTGTTTATATTATTTTGATAAGTTCTATATAGCTAACTCGTTTGCTATAAGTGAAAAGGACATATTCTCCTTTACATATTGTTTTAACTATGTAAAGGAGAATATGTCTGGTAATTTTATAAAAACTTACTTTTTAGAACTTGGACGTTTACAAATCGGACCTTTATAACTGAAATATATATTAAAACGTTTTTTTCTCTTTGATCAAAATGACACCTAACAATCCCATCAAAGAAAATATGACAGGTATGAGAAATCCATAATGATAGCCCACATCTATAGAATGCCGAGGAAATAGATCCAGTACATTTCCGAAAACACTAGGCAACAACACGGCACTTAAGAATCCACCCATATTGGCAAATCCTGAAACAACACCTACTTGTTGAATAGGAAATGATTCCCGTACCACTGCAAAAGTCAAAGAGCTAGCTCCATTTCCAAAACCTATGATAAATAGTAAAACCACCACCATTATAAATGGAGGTTTTACGCCGGAGAAGAACAACCCACTCCAACTGCATAAGACAATTAGATGGATAAAGGTGTAGACCTTTTTGATAGAACCCAGCCGGCTTGTAATCCAGCTAATTAAAGGGCCTCCTATGATGGCTCCAAAAAGACCATACATAATAAGCTGGCTTGCCCCTGAACGAGACATTTCAAACACATGAATTCCATAGGGAACTCCCCACGAACCGATGAATCCTATATATGTGCCAACAACTCCAAAGTGGCAAAAGAAAGTGGCCCAGGCTTGACGGGTAGAAAATATTCGGCGTAGAATCGACCAAACACCTTCCCGGTCTTTAATTAGAATTTCCTTGGCTTTGGAATCAACTTTAAATATTTGTTTTGGTTTCGATACAAGAACGACATACAGAAGATATGATGAAAGCACTAAAATAATTCCTATGCTAAGGAATGGGGTTCTCCAACCAGCGAATGAAATCCACATGGAAAAAGGAACGGTAGCTGATAACGAACCAAGGCTCGCAACCATGGCAACCAGGCCTAATAATTTTACAAATTCCTGTGCCTTAAACCATTGGCTTAATATTAAAACCAAGTTGACAAAAATGGTGGCATCTCCAATTCCAACTAATAACCGGGAGAAAATCAACACATATTCATTGGGAGAAAGGCTGTATATTAGGCTTCCCAGCCCATTTAGGAGTGTGCCGATAATAAGAAATCGATTGGGGCCATATCTGTCTGATAAAAGACCAACCGGTATTTGTAATCCTGCATAGGCTAAAAATTGAATGCCGCTCATAAGACCTATGGTAGAAGCGGAAACATGAAAATCCTTCATCAATTGATCGGTAATAAGACCAGGAGCCGTTCTTTGGCTCACAATTAAAAAGTAAGCAAATAAAACGGTGCCAAATACCACCCATCTATAACCGCTTTCTTGTTTATTCATCTTTATGTATCGCCTCCCGTCTAAACCTCATCCTCCCCACAAACAAAATCAATGCAGCGTGAGCACATACCGCTCTCATACATGAAACCCCCAATTAATCTAATTCAAGCACTGGATGCCACATAGGGCTCTTCGATTTATTCAAATTAGGTGACATCCATCACATTATAAACAGCGTGACCGCCATAATTCAGAATTTCTTTTTGTAGTTTTCTAACAAACTTCGCGACGAGCTACCGATACCAGCTTCGCACCCTTAGATGCAAGCTCCTTTGAAGCGACTTCTCCATTGCCCCTGGAGGCGTAATAAAGACAACTTTATCTTGAAAATTAGACATACTGCATATCATCATTTTAGTTTTACCCACTTTTGGAGCAAAATGTACGATTATTTTTGGTGCGGTGATAATTCCTTGGATTTTAATCCCTACGATGCATATATAGTGAATCACACGATATGAGTTTATTCCAATTATATGATTTCCCCCTCATTACACCTAGGTACATATGTCCATTTAATTGTAATGAACTGCTTAACCCATTCCATTACTTTAGTAATTGCATATGATACCTCTATCCTCTTTTCAGAAAGAGAAAGAAGTTTTTAATACTTTTATAAGTACAAGCCTATGTAATTCCCGTCAATATAACCCTGTGTTTCTGATTCATTCATACCTTTTTTCTCCTCCCAGTAAATGTATTATACAGGAAAAGTAAAATCATAATGAAGGACCGACAATAAAGTTTCATTCTCTACAATTACTATGATTTTAAAAAGTTTTATAAAAATATCGCGCTCCTTTTTTTACATAAATGGGAGCGTAACTTGTTATAGGAGGATTGATGAAGGTGTATCCAATAAAGAGAGAAAATATCGAATCGGACTCTTTTACTTGTAAATCGTGTGGGGAAACGTATAATCACTCTCTTATGAAAATGAATTTGAATGTTTGTCCTAAGTGCCAATATCACTACCCCGTAACAGCTTATGACCGCATTTCAATGATTACAGATAGTAATTCTTTTTCGGAATTCAATAAATGTTTAACTTCCGTTGACCCGTTATCCTTTCCTGAATATAAAGATAAATTAGTTTCTGATAAGAAAAAGACTTCATTATATGATGGGGTCATTACTGGGGAAGCTTCCATAGGCGGCTATCCGGTTGTCATTTGTGTCATGGATTCTCGCTTCCGTATGGGTAGCATGGGCTCAGCCGTGGGTGAAAAAATCACAAGATCCATTGAAGAATCATTAAAAACCCGAAAACCATTAATAATATTTTCAGCAAGCGGTGGAGCTCGGATGCAAGAAGGGATTCTTAGCCTTATGCAGATGGCGAAAACAAGTGGTGCTTTAGAAAAACTAAACTATGAAAAAATTCTTTTCGTATCCGTTTTGACGAATCCTACAACAGGGGGCGTTTCTGCTAGTTTCGCTTCATTAGGCGATATCAATATTGCCGAACCACAAGCTTTAATTGGCTTTGCAGGTAGACGAATAATTGAACAGACTATAAGAGAAGAACTCCCGGAAAATTTCCAAACCTCTGAATTTTTATTAGAACACGGTCAACTGGATATGGTTGTAAATAGAAGTGCATTAAGACACTCATTAACAACCATTTTAAAAATCCATCATCTAAACTTCAAGGAGTGCCTTGAACGATGAATTTTCAAGAATTAAAAAAACTAGAAAACCATATTGCCGAACTGAAAGAGATGTCAGCAAATCATAATCTTGACCTTTCCGAAATATTAAATAATCTTGAGCAAAAAGCCATTGAAACCAAAAATCATCTTTATGAAAATATGGAAGTTTGGGATAAAATTAAACTATCTAGAATTCAACAACGCCCTACTACTTTAGATTTCATCCATCATATTTTTGAAGACTTTCTTGAACTACATGGTGACAGACTTTTTGGGGATGACCCTGCTATGGTTTCAGGAATAGCTACCTTCGAGGGAATGCCTATTACTGTAATAGGAAATCAAAAAGGGAAAAATACAAAAGACAATATCCATCGTCGTTTTGGCATGTCGCAACCTGAAGGCTACAGAAAAGCTCTAAGAATTATGCAACAAGCCAATAAGTTCAATAGACCTATCGTAACATTTATTAATACGTCTGGAGCCTTCCCGGGTCGTGAAGCAGAAGAACGTGGACAATCTGAAGCTATTGCCCGCAACCTTCGTGAAATGGCTGGCTTTGGAGTGCCCATAATCTGTATTATTATTGGTGAAGGTGGGAGTGGTGGCGCTTTGGCTTTAGGTATCGGCAATCGAATCTTCATGCTAGAAAACACATTTTATTCGGTTATATCGCCTGAAGGAGCAGCAGCATTATTATGGAAGGATGCCACACAAGCAAAACGCGCAGCTGAAGTATTGAAAATTACGGCTAAGGATTTGATGAAACTAGGCGTGATTGATGAAATCATAAAAGAACCAGTTGGAGGAGCACATATTGACCTCCCTCTTCAATCGCATTATATCCAAGAAACTCTTCGAAAAGCATTGCAAGAACTTGGTCATTTAGATAAAGGCATTTTACGCCAACAACGTTATGATAAATTCCGCAAAATTGGTGAGTATATGGACGAAATACTGGTTAAACGTGATAATTAACTAAATCGCGGAGTATTTTCAGGTTGGATTTCAATTCAATTGAAAATCGCCAAACTTCGGTATTTTGTATGCTAAGCAAATCTCAGCAAAAAAGAGCCGTTTCCTGTACGTAAGGAAATGACTTTTTTTATTTCTCTTATTTGTGCCATGGCACCTGGTAAAAAAGTACCAACCGTGGCTTTGAAATAAAGATTATTAACCGTGCCTCTTGATCCCCCATATTAGGGGTAGCACCACTGATGCAGGCTCAATAGGTTAAGCTGTATTGTGTAACCCGGGCAACTTTACCAAGAGGATACGCTTTCCAAAATGAGATTGAACTGCTTTATAATTTGTTTGAATTAGTCCTATCTTAAAATGAACAGCATATTGTCGCTCTATCTTTATAGTGAATTATTTTTGTACTTGAATCACTTTATTTTTTAGAAATATCGCTAGATTGACGACTGCATGATTCGTACTAGTTCTTTTTCTAAAACAACGGGCTCATTTGCGTAATTGTAAATCCCTAAAAACTTCTCTATGGCCTCTGGATGGGAACTGATTAGCTTGTTGACAGCATCCTGTTGTTCAGATATGCTTTCATTCTTGGAAATTTGGCATCCCATGTGAAACCGAACCATAAACTCATCTTCCATTGCCTTTTGATATTCTTCAGACATTTGATTTGATTGATCTGATTGTCCCTTATATTTTAATAGAATATTGGATAATATACGTGCCCCACATATAGCATCATGGATACCCTGCGCCATGCCAGGATCTTTAAAACAAACTGCATCTCCAACTAACGCCCATCCTTTTCCCATCCCTTTATACCAGTAATTATCATAGCCTAGAATGCCTTTGACCGGTTCTTCTAGTTTTGCATTTTTCAAGCGGGCCCCAATTGTTGTATTCGGAAAGTTATCTGTTAAGAGATTGCGTAGACCGCTTTCCGGATTTAATTTCAACCGTTCTATCAATTCCTTATTTCCTAATGGGAAAATGCCGACAATAACATATAAATCATCATTCGTCGGAAAGAGAATGGCTGTGTTATCTTTTAACTTGTATACTTCGAATTTAGGAACATTATCATGGCAAAATCCAGAGAAATACCCAAAATAGATGCCGACTGTTGCCGGAATACTTATTTTGAGTTCACTTTTTACCAGCTTGCGAATAATAGAGGATCGGCCGTCTGCACCGACTACCAGGCGTGCTGAAAATTCTTGTTTCTCGTTGTTGCTGTCTAAACCTTTCACGCCTATTACTGTTTCGTCTTCACGGATGACATCCGTCACACGAAATCCTTCTAAAACAGTTACATTCATTTGAGATTTGGCATGTTCAAGTAGGATATGATCGAGATAAGTTCGTCTAATGCAATAACAACTGTCCTCTCCGTAAACCTCAGGGATGAGACCTTCTATCACGGTATCCTCAAATTGAAATTTAATATCCCGTACCGGTGGTGCTTTTGTTTCCAATAACTTGTCCAGGACACCTATTTCTCGAAGAAGAGCGACAGTATTATTGAAAAAGGTATGGGTTGATAATGTGTCCCTTGGAAAAGTCGATCGGTCCACTAACAACACATGGAAACCAGCCTTAGCAAGATAAATTGCCAAGGTAGAGCCGGCACATCCAGCACCGGTAATGATGACATCATACATCTTATTCATCGTATCACTCCATTTCTAAGTACAATTATTAACTTGCATTTCCATTTGCAGAGTTCTAAAGTTCATGCTCCTAAGAGTTAAAGCAATGGGGAAAATTGATAAGAATATTCTTCATACATAAAGTATGGAAAATAAAACGAAATAAGTACAGAGAATTCCAAAGTCGATCTCCTCTACGTGAACTGCACCCCAATTGTTAGACACAACTAACAATTGGAGGTGCAGTTTTTTTATGGCGAGATTTTCTTCAGAAGAAAAAATACAGGCAGTAAGACAATATATAGATGGTAATGAGGGAGGACAAACCATTGCTAAATCTATTGGTGTTCATCCGAGTTTACTCCATCAGTGGATTAAACAATTTGAACTTTTTGGTGATGATGCTTTTGAAAAACGCTATACACCCTACCCTGCACAGTTTAAACTAGATGTACTTAATTATATGAACGAACAAGGGACGTCTATCAGGAAAACAGCGGCGATTTTTAATATTCCTTCTTATGAAACGCTTCGAAAATGGAAAGTTGCTTATGAAACAGATGGATTTGATGCCCTACAATCAAAGAAAAAGGGGCGTCCATCCATGAAAAATAAAAATAATAAGACATCAAATTCTCAAGTACCCGATGAAGGATCAATAGAGGCTTTACAGGCGGAGAATGAACGTTTACGTATGGAGAATGCCTATTTAAAAAAGTTGAATGCCTTAGTTCAAAACAAGGAAAAATCACCAAACAAGACAAAGCACAAGTAGTCTATGAATTAAGGAATGCATTCTCGGTGAAAGCACTTATACAGCTCGCTGACATTCCGCGTAGCACGTATTACTATTGGGTGAAAAACTTCGGTCGTCCTGATCCAGATGCAGAACTGAAAGTATTGATTAAATCTGTTTTCGATGAACATGAAGGTCGGTTTGGTTACCGGCGTATTCGTGATGAACTTAGAAATCGCGGACACAAAGTAAACCACAAAAAGGTGCAACGTATCATGAAAGAACTAGGGCTAAAATGTCTTGTCCGTATGAAAAAATATCGCTCTTACAAAGGAACTGTGGGCAAGATTGCACTAAATATTTTAGATCGCAATTTCAAAGCTGAACAACCAAATGAGAAATGGGTTACGGATATTACAGAGTTTAAATTATTTGGAGAAAAGCTATATTTATCGCCGATATTGGACTTATTTAATGGAGAAATCATTACGTATACAATCGGTTCAAGACCAACCTACTCACTCATTTCAACGATGTTAGATCAAGCTTTTGAACGTTTAACAGACGACGATACTCTCCTTATTCATTCAGATCAAGGCTGGCATTATCAAATGAAACAATTCCGTGATGCCCTTAGGGAACGTGGCATTACGCAAAGTATGTCTCGCAAAGGGAATTGTTACGATAACGCTGTTATGGAAAATTTCTTTGGTATCATGAAATCGGAACTTCTTTATCTAAAAGAATTTGAAAGTGTGGAACACTTTAAACAAGAACTAGCAAAATATATAGAATACTATAATCACAAACGAATCAAGGCAAAATTAAAAGGCATGAGCCCGGTACAATACCGAACTCATGCCCAACAGGCTGCCTAACGATATAACCTGTCTAACTTTAGGGGGTCAGTTCATACGTTTAGGATCGACTTTTTTACTTCTTCATATAGAACATTAAGAAATTAAATTATCAGGCGAAATTTTAACAAGCCAAAATACTAAAGCAACAATAATAAATACCCACTAAATAAAAGAGATACGAATTTATTAGAGAAATGCCCCTGATTGATGAAGTAAGAATAAATAAATCCAGATATTACTTTTAATTATGCAAAAAAAAAGAGCCAACAAGTTGTTGACTCTTTTTTTTAAAAAGTAGATGCTAAATCTTTTGATCGTGCAATGGAATTTTCTTTAATTTCTTGTGCTTTATCAGGCATTGCAGCATGTCCTTCAACGAATATACCTTCAAAGGAGGGCACTCCGAAGAATTGCATAATGATATTTAGATATCGGTGACCCATTTCCATTTCAGCTGCAGGTCCTTCGGAATAAATACCACCACGAGCTTGAATATGTAAGGCTTTCTTATCAGTTAAAAGACCAACTGGGCCTTGTTCGGTGTATTTAAATGATTTTCCTGCTACACAAACGGAATCAATATATGCTTTCAATACTGGAGGGAATGAAAAATTCCATAAAGGTGTTACAAATATATATTTATCGGCAGCTATAAATTGCTCACATAACTCTGAGAGACGACTGACTTTTGCTTTCTCTTCCGACGAAAGTTCTTCAAAGCCCTTTCCAGATTGAAGTTTCCCCCAACCACTGAAAACGTCTACATCGATCTCAGGAATATTTTCTTTATAAAGGTCAATATTCACAATCTCATGGCTAGGATTAACTTCTTTATAAGTGTCAATAAATGCTTTTCCAACGGCCATACTGTAAGATTGTTTGTCATCATGGGGATGAGCTGTGATGTACAATACCTTTGTCATTTTGTATCTTTCCTTTCTTTTTACATATTTGAACATTCTAGTTTGTCTAAGAAATCCTACATTTATACAAACCTCGAACTAAAAATGACCAATTCCTTGTACAATGCGCCCTTAAACAGAATAACCTTCTTCTAGCCGGTTCGTTTAAGACCAAATAATTTTAGTTCCTGGAAACTAAACCAATCTCCAATCATATTTTTTCGTGTTGACCAATTCGATTCTGCCTCTTGTTTCTACTAGGAACAACTCACAATGGATGTTGTGTAACCGACAAACATATTAAAATCCCCCGACTAAGAAATTTTCTGGCAGGTATAAAGTTGTTTTCAATGATAAGTGTTGTGTATAAAATTATTTCCTTTAAAAAAAGGGGTATCACCAGCTAAAGTAAATCCATTCCCCGTCCATAAAACGGCAGATTTAAGGAAGGTATAAATCTTCTTACAATTTGTGAGAAAGAGTTTGAATTTTGGATATGATAAAACAAGACAATATGGTTGGTTTTAGGAGGCCTAAGGAAATGACGAATTCAATAAAATTTGATCTGCACACTCACCATCATCGCTGTGGGCATGCTATCGGCACAATTGAGGATTATGTAAAGCAAGCCATCGAATACGAGTTGCATTATATTGGGATTTCAGATCATTCTCCATATTTTTATAGTGAGGACGACCATCTCTACCCAACTATTGCAATGGCAAAAAGTGAACTTGTCCCTTATATTGAGGAAGTACATCGTTTAAAAGAGAAATATGAAGGTAAAATTCACGTGTTATTAGGAATGGAAAGTGATTTCTTCCCTGATCACATTGAAGTCTACCGTGATCAATATCTTTTACACCCTTTTGACTACATAATTGGATCTGTTCATTATGTTCAAGACATTAGCATTTTTAAAAAAGGGCGTTGGAATGGTTTGACCTCAAAAGAACAGTCAAGAATCAAGGATGAATACTATGAATTAATACAGAAATCAGCAAAAAGCGGAGTGTTTCAAATCTTAGGCCATATTGATGCAATGAAGGGGTTTTATCCAGCCTTTTCATCCATTGAAACAGACAGTATTGAAAAAACGTTGAAAATCATTAGTCAAGAAGATATCGCCATTGAGATCAATACTTCTGGTAAAACAAAAGAGTGTGGTGGATGGTATCCAGCGGATGACATTTTAGAACGAGCACTTTTCTATAATGTGAAGGTAACATTTGGATCAGATTCCCATACACCTGAACGTATTGGTGATGAATTTGAATTAGTCCAAAAAAGACTAAAGGAGATTGGCTTTTCTGAGTGGGCTTACTTTGTTAATAAGCAAAGGATTCTCACTCCACTTTAACTTTCCCGTCAATAGGATTAGAACTGGGCCGATCACTAGAGCGTCCTGTCACAATGTGTATCGGAGGGATGGATTGATGTTTTTCAATCCTTTTGCTACTAAGATTGTCGAAGAACAAAAAATAATTCGTGGACAGGAATCGATAATGAATCCTGCCTGGAATTAATTTCATTACACCCCTCATCTGATCAATGAATCGGTACCAATCTTTTTTATCAACATAAAATAATCATTATGCATTCTGTAATAAAAATTTTAGCACTTTTGCTTACAATTTCTTACCCGTTCATTTCAACGAATTCGAGTCATCGCCGATATTTTTTAGCATAAAATTATAATATATAGGGAATTAATAACTTACCATTCGTTAATCTTATAAAAAGGAGTTGATCTGGGTATGATTGATAACCCATTGCGTAAAGAGAATGACGAAACCTCTGTAGAGTCAGTTGAAGGTGAGGCTGTAATTAACTCTTCTATAGGGCGATCCGAAGCCCCTCCCATAACTCAGTCAAAAAATCCTGAATTCGATCTTTTTGGTACAGGATTAAATGGGTATCCGTTTTAATTCAAACTTCCTATTCAATATACCTTCAGAACATATTGAATGGTATTAGAGGATTAGATATCAAGACCTACATTATAAATACCTATAAAATATAGAAGAGCACATATTGTCACGTTAATATGTGCTTTCCATTTATTAAATTCAAGCGCCCTTTTCTGGAATAAATCTGGTGTACCTAAATGTTAATTAACTTTATATTATTAATGAGTATATAAAAATGCAGTTTAATATCATTGTTAATTTCTTTATTTGGATTTCCTTAACGTTGTAAATCCGCATTTTCCTAACGCTAGCCCTTTAAGGAATTGGCCACTATAATATCATAAGTGACAATAGATAGGACCATTACGAAAACCTAGTGATGAATCATGAATCGTGACAACTTTACCTGGAGATAGATCAAGCATCTTCAATGCTGCTCGTATGAAGGCTGCCCTAGTATTCCCGAAAGACAAAGTCTAAAATTGCCTAAATACTCCCTGTTATAGAATCGACTAAACACTCAGCATTATATTCTCTCGCATTCGAAAGCGCTTCCATACCAAATAAAGAAAAGGCAGCCAATGAACTCATAGAAATACTAGGTTGCAGACGCCGGATTCTGTTGAGGTTTTTCATAAAAAAACTTATTAACTATGAAGGAATAGCGGCCAGACAGTTCACAATTTTGCTTGAATAAATTTCTTTTCCATTAAAATTATCTTCTATAATCCCTGAGCACACGCATTTTCAATCATTTCATTTCCTCCAGTAACTCAGGGATTTCGCGGTAAGCATCACCTACCCCGGCAGCTTCCCCTTCGTAAAACTACATGCAGGACGATAGGATTTGATTGAGGGCATTGAATTTTACCTCTCAATTAACTGAGTGACAACCGCCTGATTCATTAATTGTTAAACCAGTTGATGAATCACTTTTTTACCCTCTAATTCCTGTCTTCATTAAAAGACACAGAGCTTAAATTGAATTATTATTTTACTTTCTCGAACCAGGAACTGGCTGTCTCTTTCAATACTACATTCAGTTCTTCAATATTTCTTTTACCTGTATCTTGTAACCAGGCACGTCCTGCTTGTTCTCCATTTATAGCAAATGACGCCACACCATCTTTCCAGGTTGCCCGGCCACATAACACACCGTTAAAGGAAGAACCGGATTCTTTGGCAAATTTCAACGTTGCTTGGAATAGTTTTGCACTCACCCCTGCACTTAAGAAGATAAACGGCAGTTCTGTTGCTTCACTCTGTTCCTTGAAAATAAAGGCAGCTTCTTCTTTACTGTAAACAATTTCGCCTGCCGCATAACCTTCCACAAAGTTCATATCTACCGGAACTTCAACTTTCAACACATCAACTTGATATTGAGGTTTGGAGAACTCCTTCATGGCCCTGATCACTTTATTCGGTTTCACTTTTGCGTACTCTTTACTTTTCACATCATTATTTCCAGCATCATAAGAGACTATTTCCAAGAAAAATGGAATATCTTCAGCCGCACACTCGGATCCAACACGTTCCATATAGACATGTTTATAGTTATTGATTTTCTCTTCTTCATCTACATCATAATAAAGTAAGAATTTGATAGCATCAGCGCCGGCTTCCTTTAAACGTTTTACTGAACATTCCGGTAATAAATCAGGCAACCGGCCCACTTCTGACGCATCGTAACCGGTTTTTTCATAGGCCACTAATAAACCTGCGTTCTTGTCGCGGACCTTTGCTGCCGGCAAACCATATTCTGGGTCCAATAGAATTGCGGTTGCAAGCGGTGTTAATTCCTCAGAAACCAATTCTTTGAAACGGATGATACCTTCATCTCCCACTTGACTTGCATCGCCAGCCGCAATCATTTTTTTCAATGAGCCACGTTGATCAATGGCTAATGCTCCAATCACGCCATTTTCATCCGATAAACGTTTAAGAGCTTCTAATTTATTTTTAGTAAGATCTAACATTTTCATTCTCCTATCAATCTATTTTTTCAACTTTTACGAAATCAAAGTACTGTTTAAATTTGTTTATATTAATAAAACCGGTTACGGCTTCCATGGTATTTAACATTCCTGTGGTCATAGCCGTTTTCAGTACAGACTCCACCGTTTGATTTCGGTTCAGTGCCACAGCTAACCCAGCAACGGTCGCATCTCCGGACCCTACAGGATTGACCACATCTATTTTTGGAATCGTAACCTGATAATAATCGTCCCCATGCCTGACAAAGGCACCTTTATCACCCATAGACACGACAATCCACTCAATACCCTTAAAAATCTCATGGTTTAACATTTGTTTCAAATCGATGATTCCAACTTCAGCATTGAAGCCCAACAGTTGAGACAATTCCGCAGTATTCGGCTTGATGGCTAATGGTTTTTTCTCATGTAACAAGACTTGTTTTAACGATTCCCCTGACGAATCAACTATCACGGGCTTTCCCTTATTACGACTGATTTCAACCATTTTACGGTAATAGTGAGTTGGTAACCCTTTCGGTAAACTTCCTGAAATCGTAACAAGTGAAGCGGTTGTAAGCAGGCATTCGAATTTTTCTAAAAAAGCTGTCCCTTCTTCTTTGGATAACGTCGGTCCAGATTCTAAAATCTCTGTTTGCATACCCTCATGAATAATGGCGATACAATTTCTTGATTCATTTTCGATTCTCAAAAAGTCATTGGTAATATTACTTTTATTTAATTCCTGAACAATGTAATCACCAATCGTTCCGCCTAACACACCTGTCGACAAGACCTCTTCTTCCATCTGTGCGATCACTCGGGCAACATTCAAGCCTTTTCCACCAGCCGTTTTTCTTACCGTTTCTACCCGGTTGACATCGTCAAACTTGAATCGATCAACCGGATAAGAAATATCGACCGATGGGTTCATTGTTACAGCTAAAATCATCGTTAATCACTCTTTCTGGTTGTTGTTTAGATTTGATAACGACAAACACCATTCATGTAAGTCACGATCAAATCAAGCTCAGGATTAAACACAATAAAGTCAGCAATTTTCCCACATTCATTATCGAACTGAACACTCTTAGCAAGTGCAGTACATGCTTTATAAATGGTTTCTGCCGCAGTGGCAATACCTCATTGCTGATCCACCGGGTCTATTTTCTTAATAAATATCGAATACTCAATCTTTAATTTCCAGAAAACCAGGACCTACCACCTTTTCCTCAAGAAAAAACTTATCTGCAAAAATAAATGTTGACATGCTTCTTTCCCCTTATTCTATAAAACTACTTAAGCGTTCAAGTACATTCTATTTACTCATATTCGTATACGGTTACGCCTTTAACTACACGATTTACCGTTCCTGTCGGTGAAGGTGTATCCGGTGTATTACCGACTTTTACGGAAGCTAGTAGTGAGACTGTTTGCCCAATCATGACAAAAGGTAATGCCAGGTAAACATCCGGTACGGATTGAGCATCTCTGCCGAATAAAAACGTGTTCCCAACAAACCTGGTTTTGCCATCGACTTCAATCGCACAAATGTAGTTGGCAATGTTATCCCGCTGCAATTCATTTAACATATCCAAATCATATTGACGTGTATAAGGATGATTGGAAACAAAAACAAAAACCAACGTTTTTTCATTGACAAATGATTTAGGCCCGTGTCGGAATCCTAATGGCGAATCAAATGCGGTAACAATTTTTCCCGCTGTTAGCTCTAATATTTTTAACTGCGATTCTCTCGCTAAGCCTTCTAAACTTCCTGAGCCCAAATAAATGATCCGGTCAAAATCACGATTGATGATTTTTTGGATATCCTCTTCTCTACGAATAACACCTTCACCCATTTGGCGAATCGTTTGGACAATTGACCCTTTTTCATCCAATGGCAGCGGATCAAAAACGAGTAATGTTGTTAGTGTCATGCAAGAGTAACTTCCGGTCATGGCAAATCCTTGATCATTGGCTCTTTCAGGCATCAATAATAAAAGATTGTGTTCATCACCTTTTGCCCTTTTCGCTAACTCGCCATCATTTGCACAAGTAATCGTTAACTGGTAGAAGTTCGTTACGATTTGTTCAGCTAATTCTATGGCAGCCACACTTTCGGGGCTATTGCCGCTTCGAGCAAATGAAACCAACAAGGTTGGGAAATTTACATTTAAAAATTCATAGGGGTTTGACACCAAATTGGTAGTCGGAACACTCAGCAATTCCCATTTTTTTTCATCCACTTTTCCTTTTAAATAAGGTGTGACAGTATCACCGACATAGGCAGAAGTACCGGCACCTGTAAAAATGACACGAATTCGTTCATGTTGTTCAGCCAGTTTTTGTAAAAACGCTTGAATCTCTACGTGTTTCTTTGTATACAATAAATAGGTTTCATCCCATAAAACAGGTTGCTGCTTGATTTCCTCTGTTGTAATCGATGCACCTAACGATTCTAATTTTTCTTTATCAAGTGAAAACATCTCCAACACTTCTCCTTTTTTATAATCTCTCGAATACTCTTAATCCTGCACCAACGACGCCATTATCTTGCTTCAATGTGCTGATGCTCATTTGGCCTAAAATATGTTGTTGTTCAGGTAGCTGGTAGCTTTTTAGCTTTTCTTTCATTAACTTAAGCAGAAAAGGGTTGTTTACGATGACACTGCCTCCGAAAACCATTTTATGTGGATCCATTAAACAGGAAATCGTATAAAGTCCTTGAGCTAAGTTGTCAGTCACTTCTTCAATGATGGGTAGATATCCACAAGTCCCATTTGCATAGCCTGCAAAGACTTCTTTAGTGGAAATTTTTTCAACTTTCAAAGCCTTTTCCGCCAACTTTTCGATGGCAGGTCCAGCAGCCACTTTTTCCAATCGCTTAATTCCCTTATGGTCTGCCTTCGAAAGTATCGGTATCAACCCAAGTTCCCCGGCGAATCCGGCCCCCCTGAAAAATGAACCATTTTGAATGATGGAACAGGAGATTCCGGTACTAATAGTCACATATACAAATGTCTCGTTCCGCTTTACCTGAGCTGTCTTCCACTCGGCAAATGCCGCCATATAGACATCATTGTCAATACAAATCTGTTCGAGTCCGAATTGCTCCCGTAAACGGGCAGTGATGGGGAACTGTTTCCAAGGTAAATTATTTTGAAAAATAGCTATGCCATTTTCACAATCAACTTTACCTGGTACACCCACACCGATGCCCTCTATGTCAGCTAGGGAAAAAGATGATTTTTCAAGAACTTGTTCCACTGCTTCTAATACTCTGGCAAACATATTTTCCCGATCTAAAGGATCACTTTTTACATCCACGCGCTTTAGCAATTCTCCCGATTCCGTAATGATACCCGCTGCAATTTTTGTCCCTCCAATGTCAATGCCGATTGCCTTTTTCATTTTCTTGCACCTCTTATTCCTATCCATCGTCTACTTTTTGAACAAGCGATTCCGAACACTTCATAAACTTTTCCCCACTTCCACAAATAGTCAATTCCTTCAGACTTTTTATATCCTCTTTATATAGTTGGGTTGTTGGTACAAGTTTACTTTTAATAAAAACTCATAGCCAAAATACTATGAGTTTTTAAAATGTAAATTCAGTATAAAAGTGTCTAAAATATGCCTGCCTTCCAAAAACCATACTTACAATCTATACTTATTTATTTTACATCATCAATACTTGTTGGGTCAACCCAACAAGTATTGATGTCCTAGAATTAATTTTAGATGTAAGTACCATATTGAATCCTGTATATTTTTTTGTTTATTTTCCGCCGGTTACTGCAATTCCTTCAATAAATTGTTTTTGCAAGAAGATAAATAAAATCAGCATTGGCAGTATTGCTAAAAAGGAGCCTGCCATAAGTATAGGATAGTTTGTTAAATATTGACCTTGGAGCGATGACAATCCGACAGAAAGTGTCATGGCTTCAGGAGAACTATTTACAATCATTGGCCACATCAATTCATTCCAGCTCCAAAGAGTAGTGAAAATACCCAAAGCAATCAAACCCGGCTTAGCGAGGGGAAGCATTATTTTCCAGTAAATTTGGAAATGGTTACAGCCATCTAGTCTGGCTGCCTCTTCTAGTTCTTTTGGAAGCCCCATAAAGAATTGCCTTAGCAGGAACGTACCGAATGCACTAAACAGACCTGGTACTATTACCGCCTGTAATGTGTTTAACCAGCCAAGTTCCACCATAATCATATATTGCGGGAGTAAAAACACTTGCCCTGGTACCATTAATACCGATAAAGCTAACATAAACAGAATATTCCTGCCTGGAAATTCAATTCGAGCGAATGCATAGGCGGCTAACGAACACAAAAATAGTTGCCCTGCTGTCCGGATGACCGTAATTATAAAGGTATTAAACATAAATTTGAAAAAAGGCAGAAGTCCAAAAACCTCTATATAGTTCCCCCATTGGAAATCCTTCGGAATTATAACAGGTGGAACATGAATAGACTCAGCATAAGTTTTTAATGAGGTTAAGATCATCCATAAAAAAGGCATGACCATGGCCATAGATCCAACAATAAGTACGAAATGGATAAGGAATGTCTTACTTGTTACAAACTGTCTCGTTCTTTCCAATGGTTCTCCCTCCTTTAGTCATAATGAACCCATTTTTTCTGTAAAACCATTTGAATTGCAGTAATAATCAGGATTACTATTAATAGTAGAACAGCAATTGCTGCTGCATATCCCTTATCGTTTAAAACGAAAGCGTGCTGATAGAATAAGTAAACAACCGATTGTGTGCTTTCCAAGGCTGTACTACTTTTTCCAATCATCATGAATATTAAATCGAACACTTGAAAAGCTCCAATTAGAGAAGTGATGCTTACAAAGAAAATAACAGGAGAGAGCAGTGGCAGTGTAATTTTAAAGAACACACTGATTGGACCTGCTCCATCCATTTCCGCTGCTTCATAATAGGACTTTGGAATTCCTTGTAGTCCGGAAAGGAAAATAACCATGTTATAACCAATTCCACTCCAGATTGCTACCACAATAATCGAATATAAGGCAATTTTCGGATCACTTACCCACTGTGGGCCCTTGATCCCAAATAAAGACAAAAGATAGTTTAACAATCCGTAATCAGAATTATAAAGCCATTTCCAAACCATTGCGATGGCAGCAGGCATAGTAATTACGGGTAAGAAATATAATGTGCGATAAACGGATGTCCCTTTAATTTTTTGGTTTAGGAGTACCGCTATTAGAATAGAGAAGATAATTCCAATTGGGACAGTGATAATAATATAAATCCCCGTATTCTTAAACGATTTCAAAAGGTTAGTATCCTCGAGCATCCGTTTATAGTTATCTAACCCCGTCCACTCATAATGACCAAATGCTCCCCACTCGGTGAAACTAAAGTAAAAGGTCTGAAAGATAGGCCACAGGTAAAAAATGAACAAACCTAACATGGTAGGAGCAATCATGAGATAAGCCCAAAAGAAGTCTGAACTTTTCCTTGTCTTCATTAAGTTAGAAACCTTAAGTTTTGTATTCGTTTTCACTTCAACCTGTAGAGGGTGCTCCTTCACTGTATTCACTCCTTTTAAGGAAAGAAGAGAAGAATGATCTTCTCTTCTTCATTTTTTCTATTTCTTAGATAGCGCCTCATTTGCCTTTTCTGTTAACTCTTTTACAGCGTCTTCTACACTTTCTTCTTCGCTCCAAACCTTTTTAAGAACGTCCGTTTCGTACTGCCAAATTTCTCCTGTTCTTATCACACTTGGCAGTGGAACGGAATAATCGACACCATCAATAAAGGCTTGAAGATTTATATTTGGAACGGCTTGTATCCAAGCATCTTGTGTATCATTATAGGCTGGAATAACCGTCCCTGTTTTCGCAAATATATCTGCTGCTTCTTTAGAGCCAAGGAACTGGACGAACTTCCATGAAGCATCTTTATGCTTTGTGTTAGCCGCAATAACATTGGCTAGCCCATGAATAGCAACCGCGCGCTGTTTTCCTTTTGGTACTACAGCAACATTTATATCAGGATTATTCTTATACTCTTGTACCATCCAAGGGCCATCAAACATCATCGCTACTTTTCCTGAAGAGAATAATTCAGAAGCGGCTGTTTCTGTCATTTGAGCTTGTGTTGGAGATAATCCATCCTTAATGAAACTAATATTATACTTAAGTGCATCAATGGCCTCCGGTTGATCAAAACCTACGGACTTACCATCGTCAGAAATAATATAACCGCCATTTTGCCAGATAAAATCATAATAGCCACCTTGGTTGCCCATTAATGCAGCATAGCCCCAAATACCTTTGTCTTTATCTGTCAGTTTTTTAGCGACTTCCTTTAACTTATTCCAATCCCAAGTATCATCTGGATATGGCACACCTGCTTCATCAAAGATTTTTTTGTTATACCATAAGCCCGTTGTATCAAAGTCTTTTGGAATACCGAATATTTCTCCTTTAACAGTATAAAGATCAATTAAAGATTTCGGATAATTATCTAAGCCATAGTTTTCTTTTTTTGCAAGGTCAGTAAGTGGGAGGATTACCTTTCCTTCTGCATATTTCTCAACATGGGCACCATTCATCCACATAACATCTGGCAACGCCGCTCCAGTTGCAGCAGTTTCAAGTTTTTGAAAATACTGGCCATAAGGAGTAATCTCCGTTTTCACTTTAATGTTCGGATATTTTTCGTTAAATAATTTGATAACTTCATCTATGGCAGTGACTTGCTTCTTATCCCAAAATCCATAAGTAATTTCAACTTTTCCGTCCCCTGATGCAGTGTCATCATTACTACATCCGGCTAATCCAATTAATCCTAAAATTGCAGTTAAAAGCATTATTAGCCATTTTTTCATCATGTTACCTTCTTTCAAATAAAATTTAGTAGATTTCTAACAAAATACTCCTAGAACACGAATGGTTTTGTGACAAATATCCCCATGATAGCCCTTACATTTATTTCAACCATTAAAACTTTTACTACTGCATAACTGCGAAATAAGTACGAATGCTGAATTGTATAGGGCTTACCACCTCCACTAAATAAAATAGTCTCGGGAAATAAAACCAGAATGTGAACAAACTTTCTTTATATTGAATTTACACTCCAAAGAAAATGGGAGATGGTACTTTTCTCTTAATATAGGGAAACTACTTACCGCTTGGTTTTTCTTTTAAACTATTATAATAATCGTCAATATTAATGGATTGACCCTGTTTTAACCTTGACTCTTCAGCAGCAAATGCCATTAGGTGACTTCTTACTGAAGCAAGTGCGGAAGAAACGCTATCTAGTTTATTTCCATTTTGAATTTCTCTCAAGAAAGTTCTAATGATGCTGTTATCTCCTCCACCATGTCCACCAATGGGATTGTCAAATTTTATTACCGTTTCATGCTTGCTGAGAAAATTAAAGATTGAAATACTATTTTCCTCCATATTTCCACGTATTTCTCCTTTGGTTCCCATTATTTGAACAATACGTGTTTGCTCCTTTGTGAATCCGCACATACTAAACGTCGCTGTTGCTCCACCCTCAAATTCCATATTTACAACTTGATGATCCACCACATTATTATCTGAGCGATATACGCATTTTCCAAATGGAGTTTCATTTAACGCTTTTATTATCCCTTCATTTGTAAAGTCTTCCGTAAATTTCCTTGCCCATCCTTTTCCTTCACCAAGATAATACCTACCCGCATGAAATGGACATTCATGTTCAACAGGACAGCCATCTAAACATCTCTTCGGCGCTCCAATTGGTGCATTATCTTCCTTAAAGTGCATAAGCGAACCATATGAACTAATACGCTTACACTCCTTGTCTATCACAAAAGAAATAATATCCATATCATGACATGATTTTTGCAGAATCATTGGACTTGTTCTTTCTTTATTATTCCAATTTCCACGTACAAAGCTATGCGACATATGCATCACTTCTACATTTTCATTTAATTGCAGCGATACTACCTCTCCAATTTCCCCTGAGGAAATAACCTTTTTAATCGTTGCCCAAAATTCTGTATACCTCAATACATGGCATATTGTAAGATGTCTATTATACTTTTGGGCTGCTTGTTCCATCGCTATGCATTCGATTGGATCTGGGGACATAGGCTTTTCCAACAGAACATGATAACCCAGTTCCAATGCTTTCATGGTCGGTTTAAAGTGATTGCGATCAAGTGTACATATAATAGCTATATCTGCAATCTTTCTTCCTAGATTGAATACATCTTCCCACGACTCATAACAATTTTCATTGGAAACATTATGTTCTTGTTGAAATTTAGTTCTTCTTTCTTTATTCGGCTCAGCCACACCTGTGATCTTTAATTCATTAGGATAATCTAAGGCATAAGGCGCATAAGCTCTTACCCCTCTGTCACCTGCCCCGATAATTATTGCTGTCATTTGTTTCATGGTATACTCTCCTATCTTCCATTTTCCCGATCGTTTTCCTGATTTATTCCAAACGTTTTCCAACAAATTTCAAAAAAAGAACCGCTTAGGTTCGTTTTATGTTAGATGATTCCCGAAGGACTAATTCAAATGGCAATATGATTTTTATCGGAAGTTTAATCTTCCCTTCTACCATTTCCATAATAGTTTTAGCTGCAATTCTTCCCATTTCATATTTAGGTATTTCTACCGTCGAAAGCTGTGGAGACGAATATTTACCCATTTCAATATTATCAACCCCAAAGAAAGCGATATCCTCTGGAATTCTAAGGTTATTTTCTCTGACAGCTCTCATAGCAGGGATGGCCATCAAGTCACTCGCACAAACCATTGCTGTTGGTAAATGCAATGGATCTCTTTTAATCAAACTTTTCATTTTCTCATAGCTATTTTCCATTTTCCACTGTGTATTCATTACCCATTCAGATTGGATGGCTAACCCGGCTTCATCCATGGCATGTTGAAAACCTTTATAACGATGTTCAGCATACAAATTTTCAAAAGTTTCATTAACACCTCCACCAATAAAACCTATATCCTGGTGACCTTGCTTAACTAAATACTGAACCACCATTTTAATAGATTCCTCGCGGTCGTAGTCTACGATTGCTATATTTTTATCTGTATAAAAAAAGTCCAATCCTACTAGCGGTATATTTTGTTGAATATATTCGATAATGCTGTCATTAATCTTATCGATAAGAAGCAGTCCTTCAATCCCCGAATCATGTATAGTCTTTAGAAGTAGCGTCTCGTTTTCAAGTTCATCCCTGGTAATACTAATCAAGTTGTAATCATGATCTGTTAACACATCACGAATACCTGTATAAATATTTGCAAAGTAAGGGTTAATTTCCGCTTGTTTTGGATTGGCTACCCATCCAATTTTCATTGTTCTTATGTTATTCTTCCCTTGCTTGTTAGCAACTAAATTTCGTGCATGCTGATTTGGTATATACCCTAACTCCTTAACAGCCTCCCAAATTTTTGCTTTTGTTTCCTGGTTAACATTTCGTGTCTGATCATTTTGAATGACTCTCGAAACAGTAGAAATAGAAACACCTACACGTTCTGCAATATCCTTTAATCTTATCACTAATAAAACACCTCTTAATTATGTACTTAAGCGCTTTCTTATAAAGGATAACAAAAAATTTTTATCCTTTATAAGAAAAACTTTTTGAATGTTTGTAATGTTTTTAAGAGTAGTTTTATTTCGTTCCCCTTAATGGTTAATGGTTGTAGGTACAAGATGGATTAAAAAAAGGTTCCAAAAAACTATTTTTATCGACTTCAGCTTATAGTTGACAGAAAATTATGACTAATATAAATATATACCCCTTCCATTAACCTGTCAACCCAACAACTTAAATTAATAAAAAAAATTCGATTCCTTTATATTATAATGTTCTAGTATCTCTTTTCTTTCATGTTAGTGGGTTTTTGGTCTAAGTTGAATATAAAAAACTCATAGACACAATGCTATGAGTGCAAACTTTATGTTAGTTCCGTGTAAAAGCGGCAGCGATCGCCTCGTACAATGGATATACAAAATTCAACAGGCATTCCATTGATATCATAGGCTGTCCGTTCAAGCAACAGTGCCGGACGGCCTTCTTCTGTTTGAAGGTACTCACTTTCTTCAGCACGAATGAGGACGGGTTCAAATGCCTCTTTTGCCCTGGTTACTACGATATTAAATTGTTGTGAAAATAAATCATATAATGAAATTTCGCCAACTTTTTTAAGTTGCTCCGTATCTGAAACCACGTTTTTCGGGATGAAAGATGATTCCAAAATATACGGCTCATCGTTGGCACAACGAAGGCGTTTCATTTCAATGACATTCTCATCTTCTCCAAGCAGCAGCGCTTCCCGGATTTTTGCCGTTGATTTAACTTCCTCTATTTTTAGAATGATATCTTTAGGGTTCATTCCTTTTTCTTTTAATACTTTGCTAAAGCTGTAAAACCCCATCAATGACTGTTGCAATTTTGGTTTTGCCACGAAGGTACCTTTTCCTTGAATTCGGTAAAGGATGCCTTCCTGTACTAGCTCCTCAATTGCCTTTTTTGCTGTGTTCCGGCTCACACCGAATTGGTCCATTAATTGATTTTCAGATGGGATTTTGTCACCATGCGTCCAATTCCCCTTTTCAATAGAACCCCTCAGCCTCTCCATTAATTGGTGATAAAGTGGAATTACACTTTCGTGCTGCAGTGGTTTCATTATAATAAGCCTACCTTCCATCCATACTAACATTTCTATAACAAATTATATCATCGACACTTATAGTGTCAACCCAACAAGTACAGTTGGCTTAGGAATTATTGTTAGTAGTTGGGTTAGCAGATTGCAGCCTCATTATATTTATTTTCCTATTAGTTTTGGTGAAGTTTTATAGGAATAGCAAGTAGTACATTTTATTGTTATCTTGGGTTATTGGCATTGTTGCTATGATTGCTGTTCTTTCTACAATTTCTCTCTTGATTTCAATTCGTTTAGGAACGATTACAAAAGATAAAATTAGTTTCCCATCTTGAAATTAAATAAAATGAAATGCCTATTGGCCCTTTTTTAACTGCCTGCCCCTTTAGTAACATAATAAAAAAGGTTGCATCAGCAACCTCCCTTTGAAGTAAGCCCTCTCTTTCATTAAATAGATGAAGCCGGTCTTCTATTTCCCCCCTAAGTTCGCCTCTTTTCCCGGGTGTAATACTTGTACCTTGTCTCCTATTTCAATGGACAATAAATCCTCGCCTACTACAACTGTTCCTTCATATGTTTCTTTTGTTCTTCCGGGCAAATCAGCATTTTCTTCTGTTAACCCACCCAATAATACAATATGTGAGTACACAGCGAGCTTTGGCTGTATTTGGCTAAAGACTTTACCTGCTTCCTCAGGTGTGGTATGAAGATCAAGTATATTGGATATTGCTTCTGATTCATTATCAGGTCTTGCGGCTGCAACCTCATGAATGACTACGTCAGCACCTTTAGCATATTGAATGAGATTTTCATTATAACGGGTGTCACCTGAGATGACTACTGAATGTCCTTTGTAATTAACCCGATAACCGAAAGCAGGTTCAATTGATTTATGGTCAACCTTGAAGGCTATCACCTCAATTCCCTTTTGTTTATACACAACACCTTCCTTGATATCATTTGTAACGATACTTGCTCCTTCATCGTTTCCATTCCCAGAGGAATCCCTTGCATCCAAATCGGCTTTAAATGCTTTATTCATATGTAACATCATTTTCTCTGTTCCCTTAGGTCCCCAAATGTTAAATGCTTGCGCTCTTTTCCCTCCTGTTGGCAAAGAGCCAGTAAGCCATACGTCTGGGATGCCAACCGTATGATCCGAATGCAAATGAGTAAGGAATAACTTGTCAACACTTCCTGGTAACATATTCGCTTTATATAATTGTAAAGCGGTTCCACGTCCTGCATCAAAGAGTAGTTTTTCATTACCAACTTCGACAAGGGTTGCAGGACCGGAGCGAGCTGTACTTAAAATAGGAGAACCTGTTCCTAATAGAGTTACTTTAAAATCCGTTTGCTCTCCAGCTGACCGGCCAATAGAAGGAAGTAATATTGATAATGGTAGAATTATTGAAACTACCAACAAAAAACTGATAGAGGTATTCCTTATTCTTTTCTTCATAGCAAATCCTCCTATTAGATTATTTGACTTTACTCATGGAAAATCAATCCCAGACCTCCTTCTAACTATTTGTTTTCAATAAAAAACAATGTTTTATTACTGAACTCTGCAAACTAAATGCTACAACATTCTTAATATTCAGTCAATATAATCCATAGTGATTTTGGATTTAAAACATGTATGCTCTTTTAACCTATCATTCAGAACTAGAAGAATGATTAATTACAGGTCTCTGTTCGTTAAAGAAGCTGAAAATAATATTGATTTTATTTTGGTTCAATTGTTCATACTAAATAAAAATACTGTTAAAGAAGGAGTTTATATGCCTAATCAAAAAAATAGTAACCCTAACACAGCCCAACATAAAAACCAGGTTAGTCGTTTAAATAAAGAAAAGGATACATTCGATATACTTAACCAAGAAATGGAAGTGGATACAGATGTCAATGAAGATCCAAATCGGGAAAAGTTATTAGATGAATCAGTTGATGCTTTTCTACAATCGAAAGAAGAACAGCCATATTAGAAATCAAAAAAAGTGATACATAATTAAACTGGAAGACAAGATAAAGTCATTTCTCACCAATGGAAATCAGATCATTCTACCAAGTGACATTTTCAAAAGGGCCACTCCTGAAGCTATTGGGGGCCCTTTTGTATTAGTCTTGTAACTCTTATTTCCTGACTTTCACCTAGCTCACGAGACGAGAAAACTTTTCATCGACACAATCCTGTTCTATTTTTAAATGGTAGGTTAGATTTTATAAACATTATTATCTAAAAAAAGATTGGCAGTTCCTTCTTGGAGGACCGCCAGAAAACGCGAATTTACACGTTAAGGATGTTCTCTATTAAAAATCCCAATCTTTCAATGATATAAATCAAAAATTGGAATTTTATTAATATAATTTGCTGATTCATTCTTTATAGAAAAGTTTGTTCGTTTTATGATGTCATATTGCACTAAAGCTCTCATTTGTTGAAAAAGACGATATAATGTTTAGTGTAATATTTGTATTCGCAAAAGGAGGTTCTTTCTTATGAATATTTTGGTTTTAGGTGCAACTGGACGTGTTGGGAGTCAATTAGTTACTTATGCCCTTCATGATAGACATAACGTTGCTGTATTAGTTCGCACTCCAGAGAAGATTGAAATAAATAATGAAAATTTAACGATTATCAAAGGTAATGTTTTAAATAAAGATGATATCGTCCGCGCAATGCAAGGGATTGATGTTGTTATTAGTGCACTGAATACTGATGGGACAACCACATTATCAGCAAGTATGCCACTAATTATCAAAGCGATGGAAGACGAAGATATACAACGAATTATAACTATTGGAACTGCAGGTATCCTGCAAAGTAGAACCACCCCAAATTCACTGCGTTATCTGTCAAGTGAATCAAAGCGTAAATCTACCCGTGCAGCAAAAGAACATCATAAAGTATACGATATGCTTAAACAATCAACACTAGTATGGACTATTGTCTGTCCTACGTATTTGCCTGATGGAGAAAGTGTAGGTAAATATCGTGTAGAAGGTAATTTTTTGCCGGAGGGTGGAGTTGAAATATCTGTGCCGGATACTGCAGAATTTACATTTAGCCAAATAAAAAGTAGCGATTATATAAAATCACGTGTAGGTATCGCCTACTAATAATAGTCTTTTACTACTTGCTTATTGAACTAACCCGTTTATTGAAGAAGCAACGAAGACTCAAGGGAATTGAAGTGACAAAGAAGAAGGGCATGAAATTCTGTCGACGCAATAAGAGATTAATGCAAATTATATTCGGGTGAACGATAAGTGGAAATCTGTATTGATCACTGCGTCGTCTTTTCTTCAATGCTATATTCCCCCTCCAAAAATAGCTACATTCTGCCGGTTAGGAACAAGCGCTTGCCCGTTCCATTTCAATATGGTCTGTACAAACCCTAGTGAGTCGGCATTGTACCTCCCTGCTATTCTCTGATAGGCTTCGAGCTCATATATGCCGTCCCTATTAAAATCAACCGGATACAAACCAGATAAAGGATTGACCCATCCTTCTATCGGCGCCTTCAAAACACCATTCTGGTTATAAATTTCAGATAAATATTCCTTCCCCTTATAAGTTAGGTCAAGAATGTACTTTTCATTTAGATAATGACTGTTCACCTTTGCTTTGTATTGATTTTCATAAGCCACATCATACTTATAGTTTTCATTGAATGCATCGGAATCAAAAATCGGCGTGAGTTTACCATTAGAATAAGAAAATACATACGCATAAATAGTACCAGCGCTGCCACCTGTATCAATGACCACTAAAATATCATCCCTCTTGTTACCTGTAAAATCACCAAGCATAAGGGTTGGATTGTATCCTCCGTTATTTTTCAAAGGAACTTGTTCATATTGATTTGTACTCCCATTCCGGATGACTAAAGTTAGGTTTTTCCAAAATGGACTATCGGGGGTTTTATTTGCGGTAAGAAAAACATTGTCCTTTTCACCGTCCCCGTCAATATCGCCTTGCTTTGAAGTTACAATGGTTGATCTGTTCTGATTCATTTCTCTTGAAAGAACAGATTGGAGGCTCACTTGCATTTCTAGCAGTTCCTGTTTTGAAGGATATGGATTTCGGAACGACAAGGCGTTATCAATCGTTTGCAGTGCTTCGTTGGTTAATCCGGCTCTAATCTGAGTCTCAGCCAAACAATACCAATAATAAGGGTCATTCGTTTCTCGTATTTTTGTGGAATAGTAATGAAGCTCTTTTCTGATATCATACGTATCCATCTTCATCCCACCTGCCTTTTTATTCTCAATATAGAATTATATGCAGGAATTTGGGGAATAGCCGTATCTGCAAAACTTGAGTTGGGTAATATGAATTTTCCAAAAAAAATAAAGGAGAATGCAAATTAGACATGTCTCATTTGCATTCTCCTTTTGATTCAATTAAAGCGTCCGATTTTTCTACATTATCGCATTGCATAATACCATTCTATAAGCTAATCCGCTTGCTTATATTTATTAAATTTGCTAATATAACTGACGAACGTTCGTTAAATTTGAGGTGATATTATTGAAAAGCAATGAAATTAAAGAAGCCGCTCTAAAGTATTTCACGATTCATGGTTATGAAGGAGCATCCCTTTCTCTGATAGCTGAAGAAGTCGGCATGAAAAAACAATCCATTTACGCCCATTTTAAAGGAAAAGATGATCTTTTTCTAAACGTTTTACGTGATGCGAAAGAGACTGAGCTATCTTCGAAACTCCAATATTTCAGTAAAGTTGATTCAAAAAATCCTGAAAAAGATTTATACGGATTTCTACAATTGATCATCGATCTTTTCCAAAAAAATGAGCATTTAAAATTTTGGCTGCGTATGTCCTTTTTTCCGCCAGCCCATCTTGAAAAAGCTATCGTAGAAGAAGTCATGGATATCGAGGAAAAGGTACAGGCGATACTGGAAAGAAAATTCCAAGATTGGATCAATGCTAAATTACTCGTCGGAGATGCAGCAATAACGCCGACCTATGCTTTTTTGGGAGTAGTCGATTCCATTATGCTGGAGCTTGTATACGGCAATGATGAGAAACGGCTGAAGGACAAATTAGCAGCCTCTTGGAAAGTATTTTGGAGAGGAATTTCACAAAAATGATTTACATAGAAAGAGGTGTTAATACATGAATAAACCAATTAAAGAACAAAAGATGGTATTAATTATTCTTCTAAGCAATATATTCATTGCCTTTCTGGGAATTGGACTCATTATCCCCGTTATGCCATCTTTTATGAATATCATGCATTTATCAGGAAGTACGATGGGCTTTCTTGTTGCCGTATTTGCGGTATCACAACTTGTTATGTCACCATTCGCAGGCCGTTGGGTTGACCGTTATGGCAGAAAGAAAATCATCATTATCGGATTATTCCTTTTTGGTGTTTCAGAACTTATCTTTGGTGTAGGCACGAACGTATCCGTCTTTTATATATCAAGGATCCTAGGGGGAATTAGTGCCGCCTTTATTATGCCGGGTGTTACTGCATATGTTGCAGATATTACATCAGTACAAGAAAGGCCAAAAGCAATGGGCTATATTTCAGCCGCCATTAGCTTGGGCTTTATTATAGGACCTGGTATCGGTGGCTTTATTGCAGAATATGGTATACGCTTGCCCTTCTTCCTTGCGGCAGCCATTGCTTTTTTAGCATGCATTACATCCATATTCATTTTAAAAGAGCCTATGACAAAGGAACAGCTTGCAGAAGTTTCTGCTAATACTAAGCAAACAAACTTTTTTGGAGATATAAAAAGATCACTTAATCCGCTTTACTTTATTGCGTTTATCATTGTATTTGTACTCGCTTTTGGTTTATCAGCCTATGAAACTGTTTTTAGCCTATTTTCTGATCATAAATTCGGCTTCACGCCGAAGGATATTGCAACCATCATTACAATAAGCTCAATCTTCGGAGTTGTTGTGCAAGTATTCATGTTTGGAAAACTGGTAGATATCCTCGGTGAAAAGAAGCTGATCCAATTATGTTTAATCATCGGTGCAATATTTGCAGTGGCGTCCATTTTAATCTCCAGCTATTTGGCAGTACTTGTAGTAACTTGCTTCATCTTCCTTGCATTTGACTTGCTTCGTCCGGCATTGACGACATTTTTATCAAAGGCTGCCGGAAAAGAGCAAGGGTTTGTAGCTGGAATGAACTCAACCTATACGAGCTTAGGGAATATCGTCGGACCAGCAATGGGAGGAATACTATTTGACGTAAACATCCACTATCCTTATCTTTTCGCTGCTGTCATTATCGTCATTGGCCTAGGTATTACAGTCATTTGGAAAGAAGACCGATTGGCAGCAAGCTTAGCGGAATAATTTGAAAAGCACGAGGCAGATTGTTCCGAATATGATTTTTTTCAAAGTAGCTTCCTTTTTGAGCTGGAAAACTCTTAAACTTGAAAAGTAATATTATACTTTTATCTTTGAACAAAGATCCCTTGTCCATATTAGGCAAGGGATCTTATTTTCTTTAATTAAATTTAAAATATATCGGATATTCCTTATTTCTTTAAAAAGGGAGAACCCCTTACCCAATCGCTCTTTTCAGCAATGGGACTCTAATGAGAAAAAGAAAAAAAGAAAAGCCTATCTCACTTTAGATCAAGGAGATAGGCTTTTTAGCTTTTATATTATCCCTTTAATAGCGGCATTCTTACTACTGTCTTTTATCGCTTAAGATAGTCGCTCCAAATTAATTCTGAATTTATATCGATCAGCCCGGTAGACCGATCTGACTACCCCAAGTGGTATATTGGAATCCAGGGTGCTTCTTCGTTCAATCAGCAATACCGGGGAACCTTCAATTACTTCAAGCATTTCCGCCTCGTTTTTTTGAGCGATGGAGGCTTCAATCACCTGTCTGCTATGCTGAATTTTAAAGCCAAACGTTTTTTGAACATAGTCTTGAATGGAGGTTAAGGCTATTTCTTCCGTTAAATCCAGGGCAAGGTCTTTTGGTATGTATAGTCTTTCATATGCCATCGGCAACTGATCAGCAAGCCTAACACGTATCAGTTCGAAAATAGGATTTCCTGCTTCAACCTCAAGCTTCGCAGCAAGATCATCATCGGCTTTGACCTCGTTAAAACTGATAACTCGTGTACTTGGTTCAAATCCTCTTGAAATCATATCCTCTGAAAAGTTTGTTAATCCTTGCAAGGGTTGCTCCAATTTTTGTTGGGCAACGAATGTTCCTTTTCCGCGCTGCCTATATAAATAACCATCATTCACAAGGTTAGAAATGGCCTGTCTCACCGTCATCCTGCTTATTTCATATTTTTCGGTGTATTCTTTTTCTGAAGGAATCATCTCTCCTGGCGCCAATTCAAGTTTTTGAATCGCTTCTTTAATCTCCTCTTCAAGTTGATAATAAAGGGGACTCAGAGAATTCTTTTGGATCATTTAGCGTACATCTTCCTTCCATAGTGATGTAATTTTACAAGGCACCCTGATTGGAAACATCTCAAGCTAAAATACCGTTAGTAATAATCTTGTACGATCCATGCTTTTTAACACGATAAAAATTCCTGTAGATTAGATTCAAGTTTCTAAGTATCCAAATTCCTTTTTGTGAATTTCAATACAGATTCCCTTGAACGTTCAATTTCATTTTTATTTTCATTATAGAATTTTGAAACATACGCATAGAAAATAATGCTGACCGTTAGAAATTGTGCAAAAAGCGAACTTGTTGCTGCACTTCGGAATTTAGCCTCTGGTGCACGTACATGCTGGAGGGACATATCAACTTTTTCAGTTAATCCATTGTCCCCCAATCGTGATAAACCAATTGTTTTAATTCCATATGCTTTCGCTATATCAACGAGTTCCAGAATCTCTTCAGTTTCGCCACTATTGGATATACAGAAAAAAACGGTATTCTTTGATGAAGCAGCAAGCGCAGTGGCCGTAATATGCGGGTCTTGATTGGCACTTACAATCTTTCCTAACCGTAACCATTTCTGTGTAATATCTTCAGCAACGAGCCATGATGCTCCTAGTCCATAGACATAAATTACATCTGCACTCCTCATGGTTTCAATAATATTGTCAAGAACGACCTCATCCAAATAATGTGCAGTTTCTTGTATGGCTTGTACGGAGTTGGACACTATTTTATTTTTAATGGACGCTATTGGTTCATTAGGCTCAATGTCATGGAATCCTTTTTTCTCCGGTTGGGAAATGAGGGATGATAAAGAAACCTTTAGTTCAGAAAAACTGTTTACTTTTATGGAATGACAAAATCTCGTTACAGCTGAACTGCTGGCATTGGCATGATCAGCTAATTCATGTATCGTCATTCTGATAATATCATTTGGATTTTCTAAGATATATTGTGCAATTTTTCTTTCTGATTTTGGCAATTGGTTCAATAAACTTTCAATTCTTAGGATAATATTCTCGACTTGCATATGATGTAATCTCCTTGATTTTTACTTACTTTAACTGCTCCATTGCTATGTAGTAACAACCTAAGGTAGCAGATACGTCTTCTAAAATAAATTTCACTTTTGGGTTTTCAAGTTTAATATGGTTAATGTAAGAGCTTTGAACCAATGGTATATTTGTCAATATGCTACCTTTAATTGCAATTGTAACATTCTCGCTTAACTTTAACTTATTGATAACCTCAAGCGTCTTTTTGGAAAGGTGGTATCCTGCCTGACGAAGGATATTTTGCGAGAAATCATCGCCTGCATCCGCCTGTTGGACAATCAGGGGGACAAACGCAGCAATCTCGGCTTTCGTCGCGGAATAAATGAATTTCTTCAGTTCCATAACACTGTGGTAGCCCAGTTTTTTAAGTATTGACTCGGTTAAATGGCTATAATTAGATCCTTCATCCTCTTCTTTCGTCATTTTTATAAAAGCTTGCATCGCGATCCAATAGCCACTTCCTTCATCCCCAAGAATGTGTCCCCAGCCGCCAGCCGATTTCTCAATACCATTATGGATGCCGATACTTACAGATCCCGTTCCGGATATGGTCAAAATGCCATCTTTTCCTTTTAGTAAAGCAGCATGAGCGATAATTCCATCATTTACAATGGTAAACGGGGTAGTAAATGCGCTACTTATTGCACTTTTTATACCCTGTTGATTTTCAACTCCTCCATACCCAGCCAATCCTAAGCAAATGTAACGGCAACTTCCATTATTAATAGCAGCTACGCATTGTTCAATTGCCTGAATAATGTTAGCGATGGCTTGTTTTTCATTTATAAGCAGGTTTCCATACCCCGCTTTGCCTTCACTTATTTTATTACCCGCTAAATCATAAGCCACTGCTTCAGTTTTTGTGCCACCACCGTCTACACCCATAATATAATCCATATCATTCTCCTATTCAAAAAAAGGAAGGAATATCAATGTTCCTTCCCTGAAGATTCTCAATTAATATTGAATTGGAATTTCCCCCATGGCTCCAAATAATCTAACAGAAAAATTTCCTCTTCTGCTATTCTTCCGACTACATTTGTTTTCCCTGAGTTCTTCATTTCTTTCAGTGCAATCTGCAATTCCCCTTTATATTGTCCGTAGAGCTCATTTTCAATTAATATATCACCGCGTCTAATATCAGGCGTAAATGTTGGTTTAAAATCTTCGCTCTTATATTTTACGCGTGATTGAGTCGACCGAATAAGATAATCGGATACATCTCCACGGTAAAAATGAAATTCTTCCAATACTATTTTTTTCTCTAAATCTGTTATGGCTTCGTGAAGGTTAACATTAAATGTTAACAGACCGCTGTTTAACAAGCTAAGCTGTTTCAATTCATCTTCGGAGGCGTAGGCATTTGCAATAATTACATCATCGATTAATCCTGTCGCATACAAGTGTTTCGCTTGTGTTGTAATGGGCAATTCCCGGTGCATTTCTATTGTACATAATCCTTCCGTTATCGGCCAAGGTCCGTAAGTTGCTGCATTTGAGCTAATGAAAGCTGCCGTGCGGATATTGTGCTTTTTGAATGACTCACAGCATTTTATAAAATGAGGATAGCTCAATCCCGCATAGCGATGCGGATAGAAGTTATGTGATCCAACTAAATTTTCTTTATTAGGTTTGTAATCCATAATATTTTCTAAATATTTCGTTGCGTTGCTCATGTTTATTTCAATTTTCAGATCATAGGGATTATGTGTCATAATCGACTCTTCGTTACCTGTAAAACCCATGTCCAGCCTGATTCCATACGCACCTAATTCTGCAAAAAACGATAAGTCATTATAAGAAATGCCTAGCGCCCCAAATACCCGGGGTGCAATATCGACCATCACTTCCATATTCAATTGATTGGCATATACAATCGTTTCTTTAAATTCTTTTAAAATCTTCTCTTTGTCACCTTCAACAGAAAGCAAGCAAGTAAAGATCTTTTTGAATCCATATTTGTGTGCAAGTGCAATGTATTCGATGTCTTTTTCTACGGTTGAATGTTCTGGATAGATGGATATACCGAGTTTACCCATTGTTTAATCACCTCTTCTTTACTGTTGTGGGGCTAGCTTTTTTACAATGCGGATCATATGTTCAATTAGTTTTTGTTCACTCATTGCCGTCATCAAGTGGTCCTGAGCATGAATCATCAATAAAGTTTTTTCACTTGGAACTCCATTCAATTCTGCTTGAATTAGCTTGGTTTGTGTCTTATGTGCCAAGTTCAATTCTTCCTGACCTTGTTTAATTAGTTCTTCTGCTTTTTCAAAATTAAATTCTTCCGCTTCTTTCAATGCTTCGAATGCTAATCCTCTAGCATTTCCGCTATGTGAAATTATTTCAAAAATTTCCATTTCGTTATTGTTCATTTCAGTTGACATATCATTACACTCCTATTTATGTTAGATTATTAGATTCCTGTATTCCATATTCAATGTTTGAAAACTCTTCACTGGATGTAAGAAACTGTACTTTCATTGAAGAATCGCGGCAAGTATTCTTCATGCGCCTTTAATAGTTTTTGTAAAACCAATTCAGCTAGATCATCACTTGGAATAAGTGGGTTGATCGTTAAAGCTAATAACGCTTTATCATACGACCCTGTAACAGCTGCCTCTGCACCTATCCTTTCAAATGATTTGATCTGTTGTATTAAGCCTTGCACTTGTACGGGTAATTTACCCATTGTCAATGGAATTGGTCCATTTTTGGTGACGATACAGCTCACTTCGACTGCTGAATCATAATCAATATCAGTAAGCGATCCTTTGTTTTGGACATTTAACACTTGAATGTCTTTTTTATCATTATAAATAGAAGAAATGACGTTGCACGCTGCATCGCTATAGTAAGCTCCACCGCGTTGCTCTAATTGTGGAGGCTTGATGTCAAGGTTTTCATCTTTGTATAGGTCAAACAAACCTTCTTCTAATTTTTTCACGATTTCAGCTCGAGTTTTCCCTGCTTTGAATGCTTCCAGCTCTTCTTCTAAAATCGTTTTTGTTTTGTAATAATAGCGATGGTACGGGCAAGGCACCACACCTAAAGATTTCAAAAATCTTCTATTCCAAGCCAGAGGAGCAATATTCTTCATCGTCATCTGAATTTTTGGATTACCCAGCATTTCAAGCACTTTATCTGTTACTTCTTGATCATCAACGAACACATGCATCCCGTATACCAAGTGGTTTAACCCAGCGAAATCTATGTGCACTCTCTTCATTTCAACACCCAGCATGTTAGAAATGGACATATGCATATTAAAAGGTACATTGCATACCCCAATGACTTTTTTATGCTTGCTGTAGCGAAGAAGGGCTTCGGTTACCATCCCCGCTGGGTTCGTGAAATTAATTAACCATGCATCAGGGCATAGCTCTTGCATTTCTTCTGCAATTTCCAGAAGAATGGGGATTGTTCGTAATGCTTTGGACAATCCACCTGCGCCATTCGTTTCTTGACCAATCAATCCAAGTTCCAAGGGAATACGCTCGTCCTTGATTCGTGCATCAAGTAATCCCACTCTCATTTGCGTTGTGACAAAATCAGCATTTTGCAAGGCTTGACGGCGGTCTAATGTTAAATGTATTTCCATTGGAATCCCTGCTTTTTCAACCATTCGCCTTGCCAAGGTTCCTACAATCTCAAGTTTTTCTTTTCCTGCTTCAATATCCACTAGCCACAGTTCTCTAATAGGCAACTCATCAAATCGTTTAATAAAACCTTCGATTAATTCTGGTGTATAACTGGACCCTCCACCAATTGTGGCAATTTTTACCCCTTTGTTCATTTCCATTCTCCTAACACCTCATGCGTAAGCATTTATTTCATATCGGCCATTTTCATTTATTTATAGATAATTGCATAACAGACCAGTGCGCTTACCGCTAATAAAGACAAGAACAATAGTGATGCTTGTTTCTTGTTTTTAAACTTACCTTCAACAAAACAAACAACCATCGTCAATCCTGCGCTTATGGCAAAGGTATTTCCTAGGTACAGTGATAATTGTTTATCTATCTCCAAAGCATTCATTAATGTGTTAAAGATAAAATTAAAAACAAGAATAAAGCTAAAAAATAGAAAGGCACTTTTGTAACTAAAAAAGTGAATTCTGGATGTTGAATTCATGCCCTTTCCTCCCTCTAACAATTATTTTAAAGGGAGTTTGGAGCTTTTAGTCCCAAACTCCCCCTTTTAAAAATTCCTTATAAAGCGATATTTTTATTATCTGTCGTTTCTACCATGTTTTCCTGCGCCAAAAGCTTTTTGTCGTACATTTTGAAGAATGGCAGATAAATAATGACGGAAATTGTTAAATTAACCATCACGAGAACAATGGCCCTCCAATCACCGCCTGTTGAAAGGTAGGCACCTATTGGAGCAGGCAATGTCCAGGGAACCATTACATAAGTAGGGTTCACCAGCCCAACGGACGTTGCTACATATGCAAGTGTCGCACCAATTAGCGGTGTTATGATAAATGGAATGATCAATATTGGGTTCAATACAATAGGCATCCCAAAGATAACAGGTTCATTGATGTTAAAAATGCTTGGAACAATTGTTGCTTTCCCCATCGCTTTACTATAGGTAGACTTTGCCGTCAAGAGCATCGCAATTACTAAACCCAATGTTGCACCAGAGCCACCAATCCAAATAAACCATTGGAAGAATGTTTCAGGAGCTATGTGGGGAATTGTCTTCCCAGCTGCAACTGCTGCTGAGTTATTCGCTAAGTACACTTCCCAAACTGGACGAGCAACGGCACCTACCACTGATACGCCATGAATACCAAATGACCAGAAGAATGTAATCAAAAACACTGGAATTAATACACCTGGCAAGGTATCGCCTGCACTTATGAGTGGTGCAACCGCTTTATCAACAAGTGAATGTAAATCAACAGCAAAAACGACTGTAATCAAGGTCATGACAAGCAGTACAATTGTAACTGGTATTAATGCTTCAAATGACCGGGCTACTGAAGTTGGAACAGAATCCGGCATTTTAATTGTGATATTTTTGGTCTTACATAGACGTAAAATTTCGACTGCAAAAATGGATACGAGCATTCCTACAAAAAGGCCATGGCCTCCGAGATTTGTCATTGGCAAAACAAACCCCACACCATCCATCATTTTTACTCCTATTGTGAACAAGAAGGCTGCCAATGATAGTAAACCTCCAGATAGGGGATCAAGTTTATAGCTTTGAGATAAACTGTAGCCTATACCAAAAGTAATATATAGAGTCATGATAAACATCGTTAATCGATATGGTATTAAAATTTCAGCTATGTGTTTTGCAGCCCATTCACCTACTGCACTATCTGCTGCAACGGGCGGGAATGCAATGATCAAAAATAAACTCCCAAAGATAATGAACGGTAACGCAGAAACCACACCATCGCGAATTGCGCGTAAATGTTTTTGCTCAGACAATTTCGCCATGGGGGTTGAAAGATTATTTTCTAAAAAAGCTACAAACTTGTCCATTCGTCGTTTTCCCCTTTTACGTTTGATTGAAAAGAAATAGAGTTAGATTATTATTTTGCTAGTTCTGTTACAAGTTTTAGTAGCTTAGGTCCACCAAGAGGACTGTAAGCTTGAGCTGGAATGGCTTCACATGGAACACCTGCTTCATCGGCAGATGCCTTAAAGCCATCGAAACGATGTTTGACTTGTGGAGCTACCATTGCCACATCCCAGCCGTTACGTACTTCTGCATCAAATTCTTGAGTTCCGACTGCCAATACTTCGATATTTACACCCTGTTTTTCCCCTTCTTTTTTTAAAGCGCTTACAACGATAGCACTTGACATTCCACCTGAACATACGAATAATACCTTCATTATTTGTTCCTCCAATTTTTTATTTTTTTATTAAAAAGCGTTAAATCGTTTTTCTTATGAAACCATGTGCCTTTTCTAAACGATTTGATGCTTCTTCATATGAAACATTCGTTAAAATCATGACAATTGCAATTTTAGGCTGATCATGTGCCTTTTCTAAAAATTCATCTGCAACTTCATAACTACAGTCAGTAGCGTCCATGATAATACGTTTTGCACGTTCAACCAGCTTTTCATTTGTTAACTGTAAATCCACCATTAAATTCCCATAAACCTTTCCCACTCCAACCATTGAAGCTGTTGAAAGCATGTTGCATACTAACTTTTGAGATGTTCCAGCTTTTAAACGTGTCGAACCTGTCAGGACTTCAGGCCCGTTTACTACTTCAATCGCAACTTTTGCAATTTTCCCTATCTCTGAACCTTTGTTACAGCTTATAGACACTGTTCCTGCACCAACTTGATTGGCATATTCCAAGCCTGCAATAACATATGGAGTGCGTCCACTGGCCGCAATTCCTACTACAACGTCCTTGTTCGTCAATTCGATTTTCTTTAAATCTTCAGGACCTAATTCAAAACTGTCTTCTGCACCTTCAACCGCTTTAATGAAAGCCTTTTCCCCGCCAGCTATAAGACCCACTACTTCGCTTGGATCGGTATTGAATGTTGGGGGACATTCTACTGCATCCAATAAACCGATGCGCCCACTTGTACCTGCACCCATGTAAATTAATCTGCCATTTTTATTCATAGCTGCAACGATCATCTCCACTGCTTTGGAAATTTGCGGAAGTTCTTTTTTTACACAATGGGCAACTTTTATGTCTTCCTCGTTCATCACCTCTAACAATTCAAGTGTATTCATTTGATCTAAACTCATGGTCTTTTCATTACGACGCTCTGTCGTTAAATGCCCTAGCATACAAATCATCCTTTTTTTATTCAGTGGTGAAAGTGGTGAAACTTTTTTTGCTATAGTGAATATATCACTATTAAAATTTTATTTCAATATTGTGTATACATTTTTAAAAATTAATTTTAAAATAAACGTAGATACATAAATGATTTATAACTTTCTACTAAAAATGTAAACCGGTTGGCTATTTCATGAATCCTATGATTCTTTTATTGATTAGACATAATCTCCATTCAGATTGGTGACAATTTGATATATTCTTTATTTGTTAACGCTTACAAATAATTAAATATAAATATTAGTAATGAAATGAGGTTGTATTATTGATGAATGAAAGAGTTACAAAGAGAAAATTAGGTTCATTGGCGCTAGCCGCTTTGGTGGGAGGATCGCTTATCCTTCCATCTGACTTGATTGCAAATGCAGAATCAGGAACTATCCCTCAGCAAACGACTTATATAAAACAGGAACTGCGCGCAACTTGGATTGCAAGTGTGTTAAATATTGACTGGCCGTCCAAACCTGGTTTATCCGTATCAGCACAGAAAGAAGAATTCATAAAATATTTGGATGAACAAAAAGCAATGGGCATGAATGCTGTCGTTATGCAAATCAAACCCACTGCAGATGCTTTTTATCCTTCTGAATACGGTCTCTGGTCAAAATATTTAACAGGAGTCCAAGGAAAAGATCCTGGGTACGACCCTCTTGCATTCATGGTTGAAGCAGCACATGAGCGTAATATGGAATTTCATGCGTGGTTTAATCCATACCGCATAACCATGCCTTTAGGTAAAACAGCTGAAATATCGGATATTGATAATCTTCCAGAATCCCATCCTGCTAGAAAGCACCCGGATTGGGTCATACCATATGGACAACAATTGTACTTTAACCCAGGCATTCCTGGCGTACAGCGGTTTGTAATCGATGGAATAATGGAAGTTGTTAAGAATTATGATATCGATGCAGTTCATATGGACGATTATTTCTATCCTTACAAGATTGCAGGAGTACCTTTCCCGGATGAACATTCCTATCAAAAATATGGAGCAGACAGATTTACAAATATAGAAGATTGGCGCAGGGATAATGTAAATAACCTTGTTAAGCATATAAATGAAGAAATCAAGGCAGAAAAGTCATATGTGAAGTTTGGTATTAGTCCATTTGGAGTTTGGCGCAACAAAGCAGTTGATCCCACAGGGTCTGACACTGCTGCCGGGCAAACGAATTACGATGATTTATATGCAGATACCAGAACGTGGATCAATAATGGATACATTGATTATATTGCTCCCCAATTATATTGGAATATAGGATTGCCAGTAGCTGACTATGCCAAACTTCTTGATTGGTGGACAAAAGAAGTCGAAGGTAAAAATGTTCAACTCTATATTGGACAAGGAGACTATAAAATTAATACAGAGTCCAATGGTGTACAAAACTGGTTCAATCCTGAAGAAATGCCCAACCAGTTAAAACTGAATCGAACATATGAGGAATTTGATGGAAGCATGCATTTCAGTGCCAAAGATTTACGGAAAAACCCCCTTGGGATAGCAGATCGCTTAAGCGAGGATATTTATAAACATCCCGCATTGGTTCCAGCCATGCCTTGGATTGATGATCATGCTCCAAAAGCTCCAAAGGTAATCAAGGCAACACAAGCAGGAGATGGAATACAATTTGAAATTAACGATCACAAGCAATCGGATGCATCCTATTATGCCATTTATCGTTTTGATGGAGAGAAAAAAGGAAGTATAGAAGACTCAACGAATTTACTGGCTACCGTGCATAAAGAGAAAAACCGTCAATTATTTAATGATGGGACTGTAGTAAAAGGAAAGACTTACACATATGTTGTTACTGCCTTGGACCGTACCCATAATGAAAGCAAACAAACTAAACAGATTAAAATAAAAGTAAAATAATCATCAAGTTATGGCTTAACCGTTAAAGTGGAGCATGTAATTGAATAATGACGTAAGGTATGCATGAACAACATGCAGGAATGGTCTTATCTTTAGTATCATTTGCTGTTGCAAAAAATCACAAATCAGGATTATAAAAGTCAATTAAAGTAGGTGGAAGACTATGTACATAGTAGGGTTAATGTCCGGAACATCACTGGATGGAATTGATGCCGCACTTGTTCGGGTGGATTATAGTGGACTAGAGACTGAAATGGAAATGATTGAGTTCATAACATACCCTTTTCCAAAAGATGTTGAAAAAGAAATTATGCAGTCTTTATCGGTAGACACATCCAATGTGCAGTTAATTTGCAGTTTGAATTTTAAATTAGGAAAATTATTTGCCAATGCAGTAAAGGAAGTTTGTCTTAAAGCTGGATTTCCCATTAATAAACTGGATCTTATTGGATCCCATGGACAAACCATATACCACCAGCCCATACAAGAACAAAATTGGATTCCCTCCACGTTGCAAATTGGGGAAGCTGCAGTGATAGCTCATGATACAAACACTCCTGTTATATCTAACTTCCGTACGATGGACATGGCTGCAGGAGGACAAGGAGCTCCGCTTGTTCCTTTTACCGAATATATTCTTTATAGAAGCGAAACGAAGGGAAGATTACTTCAAAACATAGGGGGCATTGGAAATGTAACCGTCTTACCCAAGCAAGCATCTCTGGATGACATGTATGCTTTTGATACAGGGCCAGGGAATATGATCATTGATGAAGTATGCCGACAATTGTTCCATGTAAAATATGATGAAGGTGGTAAAATAGCTAAACAAGGACAAATTAATGACGAACTTTTATCTTATTGCATCAGTCATCCTTATATTATTAGCCCTCCACCAAAATCAACCGGCAGAGAATTGTTTGGCAAGCAATATGTTGTAAAACTATTAAAGATGTTTGAATCACTTCCAAGCCAAGATATTTTATCAACAGTAACGATGTTCACAGCAAAGTCTATTGTGGAGAATTATCGAAATTTCATCTTTCCTAAAACCAATATAGAAGAAGTGATTATTGGCGGCGGTGGCAGCTACAATAAAACGTTATTAAATATGATCCAATCATTACTTGGAAATTCCATTCAAGTCTTGACTCAAGAAGAGTTGGGATACTCTTCAGAAGCAAAAGAAGCGGTGGCCTTTGCGCTACTTGCAAATGAGACTTTTCATGGTCATGCAAGTAACGTTCCCAAGGCTACCGGCGCTAACATCGATGTCATCCTTGGAAACATGACCTTCCCTCCTTCAACACATCGAATTAAGAAGTAAACATAGTACAATATTATATTGGGAAGCAGATATATGAAGAAAAACAACGTTATCCTAAATGGATTGCAACCCAAATTTATATAACTTTTTCACAATTGTATAAGGTAAAAAGCTTATTAACTATTGAAAAAGAGTAAAAGGCACATCGATATTTGATGTGCCTTTTACTCTTTTTTTGAATGCCTGAAGAATCAGGCGAACTCTTCTATTTATTTAATTGCCAAGCATAAGAGATACATACTTCACTTCTAAATATTCATCCATGCCGAAGTGTCCCCCTTCTCTACCTAAGCCACTTTCCTTCATCCCGCCAAATGGTGCTTGGGCAGTGGATGGGGCACTGTCATTAATACCGACAATTCCATATTCAAGACCATCCGAATAAGTAACTGCTTTATTTAATGACTCCGTATACACATAAGCTGCCAAGCCAAAGTTTGTGTTATTGGCTCGATCTATCGCTTCTTGATCGGTTTTAAATGTACTGACAGGGGCAATTGGCCCAAACGTTTCTTCCTGCATGCACAGCATATCATCCGTTACTTTGGAAAGAATTACTGGTGCGATAAAATAGCCTTGTTTTTCTTCGAATTTGGAGGTTTTATGGATGAAAGCTCCTTTACTTTTAGCATCCTCCAATTGAAGCTGGACTTTTTTTACTGCGGCTCCATCTATCAAGGGACCAAGATCGGTTCCATCCATTCCATTTCCAACCTTCAAGGTTAAAACAGCTTCTTCAAAAGCTTGTAAAAACGGCTGCTCGATCGTCTCATGGACGAAAATTCGGTTCGCACAAATACATGTTTGTCCGGCATTCCTGAATTTCGATTGAATCAAACCTTTTACGGCTTCTTCGATATTCGCATCTTCAGCAATGATGAACGGAGCCAATCCACCGAGTTCAAGCGAGACTTTTTTAACAGTTTCCGCCGCCTTTTTCATTAGATGTTTCCCTACAGGAGTGGAGCCAGTGAATGTAATCTTTTTTACACGTGAATCATTCATCCACACGTCAGACACATCTCCCGGTTTTTGGGTTGTTACAATATTTATTACGCCGTCTGGAATGCCTGCTTCATGGGCACTTTCAACTAACAGCAAAGCGGTCAAAGGCGTTTGTTCTGCGGGTTTGATGACGACTGTACATCCCGCAGCAAGGGCTGGCGCAACTTTCCTCGTGATCATTGCAGCCGGAAAATTCCATGGTGTAATGGCAGCAACGACACCCACCGCCTGCTTTTGCACTAAAATACGCTTTGAAGCAACGGAGGCTGGTATGATTTCCCCGTAGTTACGCTTTGCTTCTTCAGCAAACCATTTCACGAAACTTGAAGCATATTTCATTTCAGCTTTTGCCTCGGCCAATGGCTTTCCTTGTTCCAGTGTCATGATTGTCGCGATTTCATCCAGCCTGTTCTCAATAATTGTGTACCACTTCTCAAGTAATTCCGCCCTATGATAAGCACTTGTTTTCGACCAAGTCAGAAAGGCAGCCTGAGCTGCATCCACAGCAGCCTTTGCCTCTTTTTCATTAGCGTCCGGAACATAGCCCACAGGCTCCAATGTTGCTGGATTTTCTACTACAAAATGGTGTTCTGTATGAATGGGTTCGCCGTTAATATAAATTGGCCATCTTTCCACTACTTTTTTCATCCCGCTTTAATCTCCTCTTCTTCTTCTTCTTCTTCTTCATGATCTGTAAAAGTATTATCATTTTCTCCTTTGAAAAAGTCCTTTCCATATAAAAGGGCACATAATAGGATTCCTGCTGCAAACGCCATTCCAGCACCTTTTATAACTAGGATGGCAGCAACGACCCCTGCAATTCCCAGGTCGCGTTGGCTCTTTGCCTGCATCACACCGACGCGTACGCTAACATATCCCTGAACCAAGAGTGTTAAGGCCAAAGCAACACCTAGAATTGGTTCCACTAAGCTGACGACCGGCAATAAGAATAACCCTGTATTCGTACCCCAACGGAATGAGCCAGCACCGCCAAAGAAAGAATTCATTGCTTTCTTGCCATTCTTGAACCGTTCCACAACTACGACCTGCATGGCTGCCCACAACGGACCACACATTGTAATATCAGGTCCGATAAAACTCATGATCACATTTCGGCCACCAAAAATTAAATGAGCTCTGTTTGGATTATAGTCCACTTTTTCATCATCCCTGACCTCATCGGATTCAGAAAGCAACGCTTTCGTTTTCAGCACATCCCCGAATACGACTAAATAAGTAGCAAAAACAGCTGGAATCGCACTTAAAAAGAAGGTCATGGCAGGAAACCCCAAACCAAAAACAGTATAGTCTGACCAAAGCGTAGCAAAATCCGGACTGCTGAATCCCCATTGAATATTAGGCCATTTTGCTTCTCCAAAAATCGGGGCTACAAAGACTGCGAGCAAGATAGCTGGCAATATCCCTAAATTCCCTAAAAATACCCAAGCTTTATTTCGCATTTTTAATTTTCCAAAACTTTTTGAGAAAAGTAGATAAAAGGCAAAACCGATACAAATGCTTATTGTATAAGGAAATAAATCAAACTTTCCACCCACTTCGAAAATGGAAACGACAGCACCGATACCAGCTCCTAAAATAATTCCTGATTTGATTGCATTCGGCACTAATCGAACGACCTTACTCGCAAGTCCGGTCATTCCTAGTACTATCGATAAAATACCCAATGTCAATTGAAACGCAACGAGTGCATAGACCCGATCAGGTCCTTCCGGAAATTGCCCGACAAACAATACAAGCAATGGAACCGCCGGTGTAATCCAACCTGGTATAACCGGGTCTCCGAGTAAATGATGTGCTAAATATAATAATCCATTTAAGACAACGACGGCTAGAGCCACATCAAAAGGCATACCTAGATGGTCTGCAAGCAGTGTAATCGCTCCAAGGTCAACTGCACACATCAATAGTCCTTGAACATAGTCCGGCCATTCAAACCGATAATGGACAAATGGCAATCTAATTTTAAAAGGTCCCGCAGGTATATATGATGTCTCTTCTCCGTAGCGACGGTTTTTCCATTTCATAATGTTTCCTCCACTTAAATGCCATAGGCTGAACGGTAAATTTTTTCGATATCCCGAACGTTTAATGCACGGGGATTATTCCGCAGCAATCGTACTTGTTTAATGGCTTCGGCAGCCATTTCACTTAAGGCAGATTCAGGAATGTCAAATTGACGAAGTGATTCAGGTATATCCACGTAACGACATATTCTCGTCATCGCTTCTATAGCTTTATCTGCTGCCTCATCATCATTTAAATGATTGACTTTCTCTCCCAGTGCTTCTGCAATGTCACGGAACCTTTCCAAACATGCAATTTTATTCCATTGCATGACATATGGCAGTAATAATGAATTGCTGACTCCATGTGATAAATGGAAGCGGCCTCCAAGCGGATAAGCTAAGGCATGAACAGCTCCAACACCAGCATTTCCAAAAGCTAACCCGGCCATTAGGCTTCCTGTGATCATGGCTTCCCTTGCTTCTAGATGATCTGGCGCAGCGTAAGCCTTTGGTAAATTTTTCGCTATCAACTTCATGGCTCCAATTGCCAAGGCATCCGTCAAGGGCGAGGCGAATTTGGAAATATAAGCCTCCACTGCATGAACCAGTGCATCCACTCCACTCGCTGCCGTCACACTTGGCGGGCAAGTCAGCGTCATGACGGGAGATACGATCGATACATCCGGTAAAAGATACGAACTAACAATTCCCTTCTTAACCTGTTCTTTTTTGTCGGATAGAATCGAAATATTCGTCACTTCAGACCCCGTGCCAGCCGTCGTCGGTATGGCTATTAAAGGAATTCCTGGAATTTCAATTAGGTTCGTGCCAAAATAGGTCTCGATGCTACCTGAATTCGTAGCCATGACGGAAGAGGCTTTGGCAATATCCATCGCACTTCCCCCTCCTACCGCAATCAGCCCATCATGATTTCCATCCCTGATGGACCGTACACATTGTTCAACGATTTCAATTTCCGGTTCAGGGTTCACATCCGAAAAAATACCGTATGCTGATGAAAGTAAATCTTCAACCTTTTGCACAACCCCAGCATCCAGTAGAACTTTATCTGTAACGATCAATGGATTCTTCATCCCTAATCGAGTAACCTCTTCAGTCAGCTGTTGTAAAGAATCTGCTCCTGTCACCAATTTGTTAGCCATTGAAAAAATAGAAATATTCATGATTATCTCCCCTTTCAGTTAATTACTTATGCATGAATCATGCCAAAGTGAAAACGCTTAATTTATAAGGGAAATAACTTATTCTTTCATGGGTAACCATATAAAAATGAGTAGAAATCAAATCAAAAAAACTGATTCGATTCGTTTTCTACTCGTATGTGAAATTTTTTCATTTTTTGCACTAAAGCGCTTTGACTGATATCCAAAGATATGGCAGCCGCCCTTGTTGTCCCGTATTTTTTCATCGCTTCCAGTATCAAGGTCCGCTCCAGATTGGAAACGGCTTCCTTCAAAGAATGAGATGTTGGTTTTTTTGATAAGACCGGCTGTATGAAAGATGGTAAATTAGCCAAATCGATCGTATCATCGTAAGTCGTGACAACCAGTCGCTCTGCAAGACTCGCAAGCTCACGTATATTACCAGGCCATGAATAGTTTGTCAGCCATTCATAGCATTCCGGTGTCATCCTTTTCTGTTCATTATATTTTTCATTGAATTTTTTCAAATACATTTCTAAAAGCGGGATCGTTTCTTCCTTTCGCTGGCGCAGTGGCGGAACTTCAAAGGATACAATATTAAGCCGGTAATATAGATCTTCGCGGAAAGATCCTTCTTGAACGAGTGAGGCCAGATCCCGATGAGTGGCAGTAATTAACCTGACATCCACTTCTTTCATTTCAGTGGAACCTACTCTCATAAACTTGTTTTCTTCTACCACTTTCAAAAGTTTAACCTGTAACTCTAAAGGTAAATCCCCTATTTCGTCTAAAAATAACGTACCACCATTCACTTTCTCAAAAATCCCCATTTTCCCATTCTTCAGGGATCCGGTAAATGCTCCCGGTTCATATCCAAAAAGTTCGGATTCCACCAAGTTCGCTGGGATGGCTCCGCAATTTAATTCAAGGAAAATTTTATCCTTCCTGGAACTTTTCGCATGAATGTACTTAGCGATTAAGCTCTTCCCTACACCCGTTTCCCCCTGTAACAAGATCTTCGCATCCGTTTTAGCTACTTTATCGGCCAGTTTGAATAAAGGAGTTGTAGTAGGCCCAATGATTATTTCCTGCAAATTCACCTGTTCCGAGCCGGGCAATAATTGAGAAATAGGTTGGAAAGATAACTTTTGACTGTCGATTGTGTACTTCATCCGGATTAATTCAGTAATATCCCTAACACTATTTATGACGAAAATGACTTGATTCTGTGGCGAAAGAATAGGTGTGGCAGATACGATAATCTTTCTCCCATTTCGGATTCTTTGTGTCAAAGTGACTTGATTCTTCATTCGAATAGAGTCCAACGAAGCAGAAACGGATATCATACCCTGCTCAATTAAATAACTCATTGGTTTTCCGGTAATTTCCTCTTCTCTTATTCCGGTAATGCGCTGATAAGCTTGATTGATAAATAATGTCGTTCCTTCCCCATCGGTGATATACACGCCATCATACAGGGCATTAAATACAACCCTGCATAGATCACTCTCAAAAAATGCTTGAAATTGTTCATATGGTATAGAGTAATTCCGTATATTTTGTAGCGGTGCATTCACTGTAATGAAATGAGAAATAGGCTTCGTCAAATCACTCTGCTGCACTGCCGCAGATAACGCTTCAATCGTCAGAAATCCGATAAATTCCTCTGAATCGTCCATTACTTCCACTTCATTGCTTCCGACAGGAAAACTTGAAATCGCTTCCTCCACTGTCATATCCGAATAAAATTTAGTCATCCATATCCACTCCTAACCTGATCCCTGACTGTCTTTAACATTTGATAGAACGCTTTCTCCTTGATTGGAGTACTCTTTGATAGTCCAGGCGAATTCCTCGCCTTTTCAAATTAAAGAAGGCATAAACATCGTTCTCATTAACTTATATTGTGAACATTATGTAATGTCCTTTCCTTTTGTATGATACTATGTACGACAACCAAAGACACCCAGAATAAGTGCTTCAGCGGTAAGAACATATTCAATCCCCATATGCTTTTTCCGATAAATATGCATTGGTATGACACTGTTATCATACCAAAAAAAGTTTGCCTGAAGTTTTCTATGGCTTGTACAATTGGGACGTGGCTTCCGTTCCAGGCACTCACTATCCGCGGTCGGTCCGGGAGCCTCCTCTACAATCAACTTTGTTTTAACATTTAGATAGAACTCCTTTTGCCTACAGTCCTTTTAAAATAGAAGGATTAAAACTTGAGTTGATGAGGATGCTTTTTGAACATGATTCTATTCAGCGAGATCAACTTGAAATGATTACTTTAGACCAACCGATGCCAGCGAACCATTTGGTTTGTAAAATTGAGACTGCCATTGATTAACCTTGGGCCAAAATTACAAAGGGAATTTTCAAAAGGGGTTCGGAATTTTTTAATTCCGCACCCCTTTTGTTACAAACTGAAACCTAATCCATATTTGGATTAGGTTCTTTGATTTGAATATGGTAAGTTAATTGCTTTCTCTCTAATTCTATGATTAATTTGGAAACCAGCCAACCGGTTTTACATCGAGATTAATGTTGATTTGTTTAATTTCCTGGTATTCATCCAAGCCGTATTTTCCTAAACTGCGTCCAATACCGCTCTGTTTGTAACCGCCCCATGGCGCCTCGACATAGGTTGGATGATAATCATTTACCCAGGTGATGCCTGCCCGTACCTTCTTGATCACTCGCAGTCCTTTTGCCCCGTCGTTAGAGAAGACGCCGCCTGCAAGGCCGTAGTCTGTATCATTTGCAAGTTTAATAGCTTCTTCTTCATCTTTAAACTTTTGGATGACAACTACTGGTCCAAAGATTTCCTCTTGTACGATGCGCATGTCAGGCGTTACATCAGTGAAGACAGTCGGTGCAATGAAGAATCCTTTGTCAAGACCGTCATCAACAAGACGGTAACCGCCTGTTGCAAGTGTCGCACCTTCCTGTTTGCCGATTTCAATATAGTTCAAAATGCTATTCATTTGGGCTTCGCTGACAATTGCCCCCATGTGGCTGTCTTCCGCGAGGCCAGGTCCTACTTTGATTTTATTTGCGCGTTCCACATAGCGTTTTACATATTCATCATAAATACTTTCTTCAACTAGAATGCGGCTACCTGATGAACAAACTTGGCCGGCACCGAAGAAGATGCCAAACAATCCGTAATCGACTGCCGTCTCTAAATCTGCATCTGCAAAAACGATGTTAGGTGATTTACCGCCAAGTTCTAGGGAAATTTTCTTTAAGTTGCCCGCGGCCGCTTTCATGATTGCGCGGCCAACATCTGTACTTCCTGTAAACGAAACAATGTCAACATCCTTGCTTTCTGCAATTGATTGACCGACAACAGTCCCGCGGCCCATCACCATATTGGCCACACCTTTAGGGATGCCCACTTCCTCAAGGATTTCAAATAATTTCATAGCTGTAACAGGAGTCAATTCAGCCGGTTTATACACAATGGTGTTACCTGCCGCAAGGGCCGGTGCGATTTTCCAGACACTCATTAGAAGAGGGAAATTCCATGGTACAATCAAACCGGCTACTCCTACTGGCTCGCGAACAACCATCGCTTGAACGGGAGCGGGAACTTGGTAAGTTTCCCCTTCAGGATGAAGGATTAAGCCCGCATAGTAACGGAAACACGCGGCTGCATCGGCAATATCGAAACCTGCCTCTGCTTTAAGTTTCCCGTTGTCCATTGTTTCAAGAATCGTTAACTCTTCCGCACGTTCATCAATTTTATCCGCGATTTTATATAGGTAGGAAGCACGCTCCTGTGCTGTTAGGCCTGACCATACTCCACTTTCAAAAGCTGCTTTCGCAACTGAGATTGCCATTTCTGTATCTTCTTTGGTGGCACGCGGTGCCCTTGCAATGACTTCCTGTGTTGCAGGATTAATTACCGGGATTACTTCATTTGAAGATGAGGACTGCCACTTACCGTCGATGTAATTTTTCAGCTCTAAAACTGCCGTTTCTAAAATTGTCATGTTTTATGCCTCCGGTTTTCATTATTTTTTTTTACCTGTACAGAATGATTAAAGTTTTAAAACAAGTCTGTCGTCCTTCGCACGTGAGCAGCATGTCAGTATTGAGTTGCGTGTTTGACGGTTTTCTTCGCTAAGGAAGTTATCCCGGTGGTCTACTTCCCCTTCTGCGACATCTACTTCACAACTTCCGCAACCGCCCACTTTACAAGAATAAGGTGCATCTATTCCTTCCCTTAAAAGGGCTTCAAGCAATGTTTCACCCTCATGAACGTTGATGGACCGATCGCTGTCTGTAAGGTCGACAATGAAAGGATCTTGCGGTCCATCATTTTTTGTCGCAAATAATTCGAAGTGGATCGCATGTTCCGGGTACCCATATGAACTTGCAGCTTTTCGATACTCTTGTACCATCTCTAGGGGTCCGCAAAAATATACATGTGTGCCAATGCGATGATCCATCATCGTCTCAGGCAACATTCTGCGTTTGTCTTCTGCCTGCGAAAAATAAAATGTACATTGATCAGGATATTTGGCTTTCAACAGATCATAAAAAGCACATAACTCCGGTGTGCGTGCTGCATAATGGAGTTCGAAGGTTTGCCCTTCGGCAGCCATGTCTTCCATCATTGCCAAAAATGGGGTGATGCCGATTCCAGCTGCATAAAAAGCATGATGCTTAGCTCGAAAGCTTAGAGGAAAGTTGTTTTTAGGGAAACTGACTTCCAACCTGGAATCTTTCTTTACATGATCATGCCAGAAAGCGGAACCTCCGCGAGACGCCTCGTCACGACGAATGGAAATTGCATATTTTTTGCGGTCTCTTGGATTGCTGATGATGGAGTATTCTCTCTCGAATATCGTATCTTCCGCTGGCATGAAAGTGGTCAAATGCGAACCGCCTGTAAATGCAGGCAACGGTTTTCCATCAACTGGTATCAACTCGAACTGTTTCACGAATGGAGTTTCTTGAATGATCTTGTTTACTTTCATTTGAATATTTCCTACTACCCGCATGATGATCAGCTCCCTACTTCTTCTTCTTTTCCGATTGGGATGAATGGGTAACCAATATAACCTTCCCGTACGATTGAATAAAAAGGACCTATTTCAAGACTGGCTCTGCACTGGTCACATTCTGCAATCTCTGCTTCTTCTGCGACTTCCGACACTTCGAAACATTTCATGCAATATACGTACCTTCGTTTAGGCCCGATAATCACCGTCTGGATCTCTTCCTCAGATAGACCAGCTTCTACTCCCAGCGAGAAGACCATAACGGCATTGTTCCATGCAGCCGCAATATAAAATTGGGTGCCCATCTTTTGTGACAAAATGACTCTCTTAATCTCCTCTTTATCTTCCATTCCGTTAATGGAAAGACCTTCAAAAGGTACTGTACCTGCAATTTCAGAAGTGAAACTTTTCGCCTTTTCATATCCGGCTTGATCAGAAATGATGACAAACTTCCTTCGTTCATTCCGAGGAGTAAATTGATTTACGATCGTAATGGATTTATCAAACAATACTGGACTATTGTACAAGGCCCTATCCCCCTACTTTTTGTTTATCTTCGCTTTTTGTTTTTCATCAATGCGCCTCAAATATTCAACCGATTGTGGAAGAAACGGGGCAATCCCTTTGTATTCAGCCATAGGTTCCGGAATATCCTGCAGTACGCTATATGTCAGATCAAACCACTCCTGGCGCAATGCCAAATCCTCTAGTGGCAGGAACTGCGTATTCAATACGAATAGAATGGCGTTGCTTCGTGGCATGCGATAAAACTTTTGTTCTTCAACACGCAAACGAACAAGTTTACCTGCATTTTCTGGTGTTATCCCAGAACGCTGCGGTCCCCATACATCCATCGTTTCATAGTTGACATCCCAACGGTCAGCCATCAGGTTCCAATTGATGCGTGTCCATGGCTTTCCTGGCTCAATGGATAATAAAAACTTACGAACGCGATCTGCCAGTTCGTCGCCTTTCCGCGATACAAATGGAACTGGTGCATGGATTTCATCAAAGGACATGCCTTTATTCCAGTTAGCTGAGAAGAGCGCGGCGTATGAAACTTGCCCCACTTCCAAATAGAAATTACTATCGCGATGAACCATTAACACAAAATCATTGTGGAAATGGCGGCCTATATAATCAAGCGGCTCATTTGGAAGCGTGCTGGCATCGCCATATACGAATGAATCGGATTCCCCGAAGATGTGGTTTTTGAAAGTCCAGTTGTCTCCATCTTTAATGACCTCGAAATGCTCCGGATAGCGATCGGTTGCCATGTCGACAAGCATTTCCAGTACCTCCCATTGCATTTCTAATGTGTGTGTAAAAGATTGAAACCTTATATGCGGCTGTTCTTGAAGGAGACGACGCTTCGTTTCTACTTGGAGTTTGTATTCTGGTGTGACTTCTATACAGTTAATGTTTGAGAGTCGTTTCAAGTCGTTTGAATAACGATAGTTACCTGAAGTGAATGGAAATGGGAATGTATCTAAATCAGTTGTTTTGAAATCTAAGCTTTGTGTAAACATTGAACAATCTCCTCTCGTTCCCTAGATTCTTTAAAGTGCGTTTTTTTCTATTTAGCTTCCTTTAATTCAACGGATGGACGCTCCATGTCAACTTCAAAACGGAAAAGGTATTTAGAAGATGCATAGTAGGTGACTAAAGCAACAAAGTATGTGGGAATTCCGGCAGCCGAATAAAGGAAAAAGTCACTTGCTTCAAAAGTCAATGGATTATAGAGTGCCCAGTATACGATCGTTCCAATAACCACTGTGAGAACTGCAGACGGGTTAATGCCTTTCCAATAGGTATAAGAGCCTTGCGTATCATACAAATCCCTTATTGAAATGCGTTGGCGCTTTACAAAAAAGTAATCTGCAACGACAATGCCGCCAAGAACAGCCATAATAAAAGAAATGACAGCAATGAATGAACCAAATGCATCGTAGAACGTTGAGCTTAAAAGTAAGAATATAGTTGGTACGGTTGTACCCATCGCTATCATCCATGACTTTTTCGGGAATACAGTTTTAAAGCTGACAGCTTGTGAGTACATAAGGAAAATGGCTGCACCGACATTCCCTACCGAAAGTAAAATCAAGCCAATGAAACCGCCCCAACTTCCTGCGATGGAAAACATCCAGTCAGAAGGATTAAGTGAACCAGCGACTAATGCAGCAAGGGCCCCAACTAAAGCAGCGATACTGACGATGATTCCATAGCTGTAGAATCCTGCTTTAAATGCTCCTCCTTCGGTTTTAGATAAACGGCTGTATTGGCCAAGATATGGAAGCCATGAGAAGCCGAGACCGATGTTTAATTCCAGGGCAGTCGCGAATGAACGGGAAGTCGTTTCAAACGGCTCAGAAGGAAGTATATTGGCAACTTTCGTGAATCCCTGTCCAAACAAGACTATTGCGAGAAGGCCAAACATGAGAACCATAAAAACCGGAACGGCTACTGCGGTATATTTTTGAATCGCTACCGGTCCCCTCACCGTTACAAGAAATGCACAGATAAAGAGTAAAATTGAGAAAAACGGCGCTCCCGTTGCTTGACTTGAGAAAATGGCGGGCATCCCCATCCAATTAGCAGCCTCTGCTAACGCCTGGCCAGACATGAAAAGCGCAATGGAAATGTAGCCGAGAGTCAAAATAAGGAAAACAAAGAAAAAGATATTGGATCCGATATACCCTAGTGAACTTCGAAACCCTACAAAAGTGTCTATGCCATAACGCGCAAAATACAGGGTAATGGGAACAATCAACAGCATTGGGAAGGCGTTACCGAATAAAATCGCTGCAAGTGACTGCTTCGCATCAAGCATTGTACCTGTGTATCCACCAGTTAACAGCCCAAAAGATGAGAGGCCAATAACAACCTGGACTAAAATTAAATCGCGAAGGTTAAAAATCCGGTCACTTTTACTTGCCGGTAAAAAGCCAAAGGCCACATCCTTTGAAATGGAGGAATTCTCTTTACTCACACGCTTCTCTCCCAACTATAAAATAATGATTGCATTGCTTGGAAATAAGGCTGTTATTGTTCTGGGGGTTCTAAACAAAACTACTTTAAACAAGTGAATAGACCAGGTAGACAATGATTAAAATCATGAAAAAAATAGAGCCTGTCGCATCCTTCCATTTCATTTTGTCGATTTTCACGGCATCTTCCTGTTCATACGCAATGATCCGCTCATTCAAATCTGAATATAAACTTTTAATAAAGGGATCTTCTGAATTGATATTCTGTTGAAACTGATTCTCTTTATTCAAAATAGCTTCTCCCTCCTTTGCAAATCATGCTTTTTAGTCCCTTCTCTTTACTTTGTTGCAATAACCATGCCAATCAGAAACTCTATGCTTACAAGGTTTTCAATAGGAAGAATATTCATTTTTGAAACTATTGAACAATTGTGAAACTTCTGTAATATTGAATTAGGAAGTTTAATGAAAGGCAGGTAGACATAAATGGATCACTTCACCTCTGCACTCTTGTCTATTTACGATCAGCTTATTGTGACAGATAAAAATGGCACCATTTTGAAGTCGACCGGAACAAGGAACTCCTTATTCCATACAGTCAAATCCGCTAATGTCGGTGGTTCTATCAAAGATGTTGAACAAGATTTATTTTCTACGAGTTTGGCAGAAGAGGTAATGGGCAAAAATGAAAAAAAAAGTTTCATGCAGTCCTCATGGCAGGGTCCAGAGGTGCTGGTGACGGCATACCCGATTGAATCAGGGGCATGGGTCTGGGCCTACAAAGAAATTAAAGACTCTTACCCAGATACATCAGTGGGGCAATCGGGGCCATTATTGGAAGCGAAAAAGCCATCTTTTCCATTTGTGATCCGCAGTAAACCCATGCTAGACGTTCTTCATAAAATGCAAATGGTCTGTGATGTCAGCGCAACAGTCCTTTTATTGGGGGAATCCGGTGTCGGAAAGGAAATAGCTGCCAGGGCCATACATAATATGGGTAACAGGAGCGACGGACCGTTTATACCAGTCAATTGCGGCGCCATCCCGGAAAACTTGATTGAAAGCGAACTGTTTGGCTACGTAGAAGGGGCTTTTACCAGCGCAAGGAAAGAAGGGGCCAAGGGGAAATTCACACTTGCACATAAGGGTATCTTATTCTTGGATGAAGTGGGCGAGTTACCGCCTAACGTACAGGTAAAACTGCTTCGTGTCCTTCAGGAACGCGTTGTTACCCCAATTGGCAGTACGACCTCACACCCTGTTGATATTCAAGTGATTGCCGCAACAAATAAATCGCTCGAAAAAATGGTGAAAAAAGGTGAATTTCGAGAAGACTTATATTATCGTCTTCATGTCGTACCTATCCATCTTCCGCCGCTTAGGAAACGTGTAGATGAAATCCCCCATCTGGTTCAATTTTTTTTACAAAAGTACAATACGCTGTACAAACGAAAGGTAGCCTTCACCCCGGATGCAATCGACTTGCTATGTATCTATCAATGGCCCGGTAACGTACGCGAACTTGAAAATACAGTTGAAAGGCTTGTGATTACAAGCGGAGTACCGGAAGTGGATGTTGCTTTGGTTAAAGAGGTCCTTCCTTTTAAAGGGCCCAAACCCACTTCAATACCTGTCATCGATTTTCTAATGCCGTTGCAAGAAGCAGTCGACCTTGTGGAGGAACAACTGATCAACATGGCAATGGAACAATACAAATCATTAAAACTAGCGGCAAAGGTACTGGAAGTCAGCCAGCCGACGATGAGCAGGAAATATAAAAAATTACGTAATAAAATTGAAGAGGCAAGCTTTTCACCAGTGAATAAACGGGCCATTTTAGAAGAACAAATAAATCAACGGCTTCGTTCCGTTGCCGTTGTAACTGCAGCTATCATTCCAGCTGATGAGGTTATCAGTCTACAAAAAAATATGAACCGGCAAACTTCCCATTCCCAAAAATTGAAACAAAAGCTTACCCTGATTCAAGAAAAAGAAGGCGTAATTGAATGGGTTTTCATATTTATCATGACGGAGGATGGACGTCTGATTCACCTCGTTGCAGACAAAGGCTTTGTAATTGAACCGGGGGAAGAATATATCGGTCCTCCGGAAATGGTAAATGTCGCTTACCAGGCGTTTAATGGGAAAGCGGGTGTTACTCCCATTTACGAAGACCGGTACGGTGAGTGGAAAACGAGCTTTGCGCCAATAATTGATGATGACGGCAATATCGTTGCCATTGTCGGATGCGATTACAGTAAAGCCTATTTCAATTCTGAAATGCAGCGTCTACGTAAGCAACTCAATATACATGTTTGAAATTCAGGATGCAGTCATGCCGGAATTATTTCAAACCGGCTGGATGCTATAGTTAAGATAAAAAAAGCTGATTACAGGAGCCGTCTTGAGCGGGCTTTTGCATTCAGCTTTTTCGTTATTTTCTTTTCATTTACATTATGAAGGTTATGAAGGAATTAAAATGGCATTAACGCCCGCCATTATCCGGATCCAACTGGTTTTTCCATATGACCACGCTTATATAGGTGATATTGTAGAACGTACCTGCCCGTGGGGCTTGGACCCCGTCAGGTAAACGGTTCACCCCCTACTTGTATAAACGCGACCAGGCTGATCGGAACAATGATCACGTATTACATGTGAAGCTATGATACTACTAGAAGGATTTAGGGAGCTAGATGGAATATATCATTATCTTTTCATAGTTGGAGTTTATATTTTCAACTATACTGCCACGTTAGTTCCATAAAAAAGGCTGCCTAGTAACCTTCCTTATTGAAGTAAAGAGCCGTTTGTTGCATAAGAAAAAGGTTGCAGCAGCAACCCCGGGTATTGAAGTATAGCACCTGTTAGCTTAACAAGGTTTGGATAGAATATTTTTCAAATTTAATGTATGTTCATTCGAATATAGGACGCATAAAGCTTCTCTCATAACTTAAAATACATTTAGTCTCTTCTGCAAATTTATATGCTTCTTGACATTCTGCATCCAATGCCATTTTTACTCGGTACTCTTCATATGCTGCTAAACTTGGGAAAGTGAATAATGCATAAGCAATATTATTAGCACCCTCATGCGGGAGGAAATACCCCTGATGTGCACCGCCTAATTTATTAACTAATCGAATCCACATCTTACCGTATTCTTCGAACTCATTTATTTTATAAGGGTCAAGAACATATTTCAGATAGCATGTAACCATTTTAATCCCCCCAAGAAAATCTATTTTTTTCCATCATAACATATAATTCTACTAACCTCCCTTGTTGTTCCATTAGAAAAAGAGCAACCGAAGCACTATCTGATTGAAGTAAAGCACCTGATAGTTGAATAATAATCGTTACATTCATATTTCTTTATTCTGTATTAACAAAATTACAAAATTCTTCATTACCAAAAACTTCAAAAACCATCTCATTCTCGAATTCAGTTGATAACATCCATTCTATATCTTTACCTATAAGTCCAGTAAAAGAAGTACCGCCTTCATCTGCTCAATTTTCAGTACAGATGTTTTATCCTGTCTCTTTAAACAATGAGTTCTAATGCTTTCTATTACCCTTGAAATATTATCATATACATTAACGTTAAATAATTACTCCCCTCTTCCTAAAAATTCTACATCCTTCCAATAAGGATTCATTTATATCTTCTGGAGAAATTTTGCAGGTTTTAGATTATGAACAACTGATTAATAACTCAACTTGTATTTAAAAAATCATTTTCAAGGATATCGTTTTGAAGAGACTTCCTGAGAAACTCTCACTTCAAGCATAGCTAAATGCTAGATAGTCTCCGTTCTATCGTTCGATACTTTGCAATCTCCTGTTCATAAAGGTCATTTCCATGTGTATCATAGACAACTAAAGCCGGGAAATCCTTGACAACAAGTTCACGGACAGCCTCCGGCCCCAGATCTTCATACGCTACTACCTCCGCTGCTTGTATCTTATCGCTTAAGAGGGCAGATAGTCCGCCAATGGCAGAAAAACAAACCGCTTTTTCATTTTGGCATGAATCTTTCACAGATTGACCTCTAGGCCCTTTGCCAATTACACCTTTCACACCATATTCAAACATGGCCGGCGCATATGGGTCCATGCGCGCAGCTGTCGTCGGGGCTATCGAGCCGATAATCTGCCCGGGCTTAGGAGGAGTTGGACCCGCGTAAAAAATAATTTGATTTCGCAAATCAATCGGTAGAGGAAGACCTTTTTCAAGAAGCCCAAGGAAGCGCTTATGGGCAGCATCTCTAGCCACATAAATCACTCCATTTAAAAAGACTTCATCTCCCGCTTGTAAACGGAGGGCATCTTCCTGAGTAAGGGGTGTTTGCAATGTTATTTTAGCCAATATTTAGCACCTTCTTTTCTGGATTTAAAGAATGTAGGATTTTTTTCTTGCTGCATGACACTGAATATTAACCGCTACCGGTAGTGCGGTGATATGACATCCGTATGTTTCCACAGACGTCCATAAGGCTGTATTTGTTCCGCCCAGTCCCTGTGGACCAATACCTGTCTTGTTAATTTCTTCAAGTAATTCTTTTTCTAGTTGCGCAATATGTGTATCAGAATGGTGCTTGCCGATATCACGCAAGATCGCTTTCTTAGCTATTTCCGTTACTTTATCAAAGCTCCCACCAATCCCAACACCAACCACAATCGGCGGACACGCTTTTCCACCTGCTGCTACAATCGTGTCCAGCACAAACTTCTTGACCCCCTCTGCTCCCTCTCCTGGAAGCAGAAATTTCATGGCGCTCATATTTTCACTTCCGCCGCCTTTTGGCAAAACCGTTAATTTAATTTGGTCTCCGGCAACGATTCTGGTGTGTATCACACCCGGCGTATTATCGTTTGTATTCTTTCGGAGTAACGGATCCCCGACGATGGAGTTGCGCAAATAGCCTTCTTTATAGCCTTTTCGAATTCCTTCGTGGATTGCCTCTTCAAAATTTCCACCTTCAATGTATACTTCCTGCCCCAATTCAACAAAAACCACCGTCAATCCTGTATCATGGCAGTACGGCCGATCTTCTGTTGCGGCCACTTGAGCGTTTTCAATGAGCTGCTCAATAATGGATCTTCCTAACGGCGACTGTTCGGATTCTCTCGCTTTATAAAATCCTTCTACAATGTCCTCTGGCAGGTTGTAACATGCCTCCCAGCAAAGTGTTGCAACTGTGTCACGAATTTGATCAACGGAAACCTTTCTCATGCTTTAACCACCCTTATATTTTTTGACTTTCATTATCCATTATCTTAAGATGCAATATCCGTGCTAACATTGCCGCAGCTTACATTTATCTCTCAAAAAATGAACAAATTCCTTTGTTTACACGGTTTTATCCAGAATGACTCAGCTCCAGCCAAAATGATAATTTCCAATTATTATATCCCGTTACTTAGATCAAAAATTGAAACTTGATACTCTCTAATTAAAGTTTTGTTTTGCGGTGATCTTCTTTCACTATCCTGCACCTTAGTCTGCACAGATGAATTTCTTCTCTTTAGATCGGACAACCTCAAAGTTTTCAAAGCTTTTATATGCAACCCACATGTTAAAATAAACAAAAAAACTTATCCCGAAAAATGGAATCAACCCTGTAAAATAACTAAAGAAATAATAGGTGGATAGACTACCGATAAGCATAAAGATTAACGTAGTTGGTCGTAAAAACCCAATTTTTAGAGCATGAGTCACATATTGATAGACCTTCAAATCATAATGAACAAAAACCGGGAAAATATATAGAAGAGTCATAAAATATACCATACCAATCAAGATCATAAGATAATTCATAATGGTGTAAAAAGTACCTTCAAATTGGCGAAAGAAATATAAGTCAAAATACCAAAAAAAACCTATGAGCGTTATTTTGAGACCCAAACCATTTGCCCGAATAAATTCTGTTCGATACGTACTCCAAAACGTTTTAATGACTGAAATATCCTCTTCACCCATTGCAGTTTTCCTAGCAATTGCAAACATTGCGACAGTACTGGGAATAATCCCTAAAATGACTCCACCTAATAAAGTGAAAATGATCCATAAAAGATTTAAATACGCAAAATGTGTGATCCATTTACAAAGATTATAGATTCCCGTTAATAGTCGGCTCATCTCCATTTCGCATTCCTCCTTCCATGATGTTCAACATGATCGTATTTTAGTTCTGCAGAGAAGCCAATAGGCCTCTCTCTTTTGCAGAACTTAGTTTTCTATGAATTTTTCACTTTTGGGGCATTTAATATTTCTTCAATATAAATAGGCCTATTTTCTTTAGAAGAACGCCAGACAGCCTCACCTGTTGCAACAGCATAGGCTCCATCTACACTTCCTGAAAGAATTGGGTAAGGTCTTGTTGGATCTTCACCCAGAAAAATATCTTCCTGAATAACTGGATCTCCTCCACCATGTCCGCCTTCTCTTTTCAAAACATGAATCGTCTCTTTAGAACCAAAGAGTGGAAAATACTCGATTGTCTGCTCAGGGACTGGAAAAGGGACACGGGCTGGTGCATGAAACTCTGTCGTTTCGAGACGTCCTTTTGTACCATTAATAGCTAACCGGTATCCTTCATATGGTAAAGAGAAATTGATAGAATAACTTAATAGGGCGCCTTTATCATATTTGATAGTTGCAGTATAAGTGTCTTCAATTTCAATATCTGAATCAAAGATACATTGATCTGTTCGGTAATTCGTATACGCATTCCTTCGACGGGCGTCGGAATCGATATGATCGTCTTGAACGTTTAAGCTATTGCTTCTTGAATTCCATCGACTATAATAGGAGCATTGACTCTTTTGGTTACAAGTAACACAATAGCGTCCGTCTTCTTCTTCAGGATTATGCTCACTTTTATTTCCATAGTAATTGAGAGCACCAAAGGAAAATACTTCAACAGGTTTTTGATCAAGCCACCAGTTCACTAAATCAAAATGATGTGAGCTTTTATGAATGGAAAGGCCCCCGGAAAATTCCCTATTTCGATTCCAGCGTTGGAAATAACTAGAGCCATGGTAGGTATCAATATACCAATTTAAATCAACCGAAGTAATCCGCCCCACTTTCCCTTCAAGGATTAATTCCTTCAATTTTGTGTGGAACGGACTGTAACGGTAATTAAATGTAACCGTAACTTTCCCTTTACTATCCTCTTCTGCTTCTAGTATTCTTTTACAGTCAGCTGCTGTCGTAGCCATTGGCTTTTCAGTGATAACATCTAAATCATGTTGTAACGCCTTCAAAATATATTCGACATGTGTATCATCTCTACCCGTAACAATAATGACATCAGGCTTTGTTTCATATACCATTTTTTCAAATTCATTATCACAATACTCTAGTACATCATGAATTTGCGGAAACTCTTCCTTACAAACGTTGAATCGTTTTGGGTCCTTGTCTAGTAAAGCAACTAGTTGACTGGTTTTGGAGAATTTTTCAAGAATCGGTTTAATAAACATCCCGTTTGCTCTTTTACTTACACCACAAACTGCAAACTTTTTCATGATTTACACCCCATTCTTAATTTGAAATTATCCCTTTTTACAGCTTAGGCAATAATTTTTGCATTTCTATACACGCTAGAATAAAAGAACCAACACCATGCAAATCATTTTCACAGGTTGGGCGATCTAAATAATGCTGATAATCCCCTACTCCTGTACCGATACAAATTTCAGGCATTAAAAACAATCCATTGTCATTAAACTCCATTCGATCTAACAAACCTCTATATCCTTTAATAGCAAACTCTTTAAACCTTTCATCCGTATGACCATCATTTATGGCACGAGCAATGGTATAAACAAATAATGCTGCACAAGAGGTTTCCAGCCAATTATTGATGTCATGACCTTTGTCGACTACTTGATGCCAAAGCCCAGTATCTTCATCTTGGAATTGAACAAGTCCTGTAATGAGATCCTGTAACGCTTTTACAATTTCTGGTCGTGAAGGATGTTCTTTTGGCAAGAATGCTAAAATCTCATTAAATGTAATACCATACCAGCCGATTGCTCTTCCCCAAAACTCGGGTGACTTTCCAGTATCTGGGTCAGCCCATGACTGCTGTCTTTTCTCATCCCAGGCATGATAGAACAAACCAGTCTTTTCATCCCTCGTATGTTTTCTCATTAATCTTTCTTGTTCAATCACCATTTCTAGTAATTCTGGTGCACCATACTCTTTTCCGTAATTCATGGCAAATACACCACCCATATACAAGCCATCCAACCACATTTGATATGGGTATTTATCCTTGTGCCAAATGCCTCCATCAGATGTTCTATTAAATGTTGTAAACATATTTTTCAACTTTGTTGCAGCAATTTTATATCTTGGATCATTGGTTTCTTTGTCTAATGTAAATAGTAATAGCCCAGCCTGAATAGCATCTAACTCTTCACGATTAAAATAAAAGTTTCCATCCTCATCAATAATATTGTCCACGTATCTTTTTATATAGTGGAAGTAATCTTCCCTGCCAATGATTTCATTAAGCTGCAACATACTATATAAAAATACCCCTTGGTGGTAATGCCATCTATTTTCAGGTGGAAGTTGTGCTGGTGTATATGTTGCTATTAATGAATCACAGGCCGCCTTCCCCCAGTCCAAAGGGGTTTGAAGTTGTTTTTGTCTATCACTCTTGTTCACTATCACCATTATTGAGCCTCTCCTTTGTTTCCTATTTTAAGATTTCAAACCACTTGTACTAATCCCGTCAACGATATAACGTTGGAATATAAAGAAGATAATGAATACTGGGATAAGGCTAATGGTTGACATTGCAAACATTGCACCCCAGTTCGTTACAGAGTTTGGATCAGAAAATAATTTTAAGGCCAATGATACTGGGTATTTCTCAGGTGTTGTTAAATAAAGCAGTGGACCCATGAAATCGTCCCAACGCCAATAGAATGAGAAAATCGCCGCAGTCATCATAGCAGGTACCACTAATGGGCATATAATCCTAAAAAATATTCCAAATGTACCGCATCCATCAATTTTTGCAGCTTGATCTAACTCCGTTGGAATCGTACGGATAAATTGAATGATTAAAAAGATAAAAAATGGTGCACCAAAAAATGTTGGTAATATAAGCGGCAAATAGGTGTCAATCCATCCAAAACCATTAAACATGATATATTGAGGTATCATTACCATTTCATATGGAAGCATCATGGTAAGCATCATACAAACAAACCAGAGTTTTTTTCCAACAAAATTAATACGTGCGAAGCCGTATGCAATAAGAGTAGAAGAAAGGACACTACCGATTGTGGAAATTATTACAATAACTAACGAGTTTGTAAAAAAGGTTGTAAACGTAATTCCGCCAAACCCTTTCCAACCTTCAATATAGTTCTCAAAGTGAAATGCATCTGGAATAATTTTATGTGCTTCAACAAAGACTGTTGAACTTTCTTTAAGAGAACTGCCAACCAGCCAAGCAAGAGGATAGAGCATGAGTAAGGTAAAGAGTATCATCGTGACATGTTGTGTAACTTTTTTTAATTTCTTTTTACTTTGTGTATTCATAAACATACCCTCCTTATTTTATTTTTGTTCACCTTCGTAATGGACCCACTTATCTGAACTTTTGAATATGAATGCAGTAAGGAGAGCAATGATAACTAACATTACCCAAGCCATTGCCGATCCATAGCCCATTTCGAAAAATTCAAATGCCCTTCTATACATATAAAGAACAAACAACACTGTACTATTCATAGGTCCCCCATTTGTTACGATAAAGCTTGGTGTAAATGCCATAAAACCATTGATTACCTGCATAACAGTATTAAATAGAATAACCGGGGTCAATAAAGGTAATGTAATCTTGAAAAATTGCTGGATGGGACGTGCCCCATCCACACTAGATGCTTCGTAATATGTTTTTGGAATATTTCGCAATCCAGCTAAAAAGATCAACATGGAAGAGCCAAATTGCCAGCCATATAAAACGATAAGAGTCCAAATGGCCGTACCTGGGTCACCTAACCAAGAATGGGTCGGAAGTCCTAATGTATCTAATATGGAGTTAAAAGCTCCGTCATTTCCGAATAACTGTCTCCACATGATAGAGATCGCAATACTTCCACCTACTACTGATGGTAAGTACAACATTGTTCTATACAATCCAACCATTTCTGTAATCTTATTTAGTGCAAGTGCCACTAGTAAGGCAAAAACAAGTCGAATAGGTACAGCAACTCCTGCATAAAAGAATGTAGTCTTCATCGAAGTCCAAAACATCGCATCATTGGTGAACATACGTTGATAGTTATCAAGACCAGTCCAAGTGGGTGTTCCTAACAAATCATATTCCGTAAAAGACAAATATAAAGAGTAAAGAACTGGATAGAGTGTTAAACACATTAATCCAATGAGGAAAGGTGAGATAAAAAGATAACCAGTTAAATTTTCATAACCCGATTTTTTCTTTCTGGACTTTAAAATCTTCACTGGATTATAAGTAATTTTCTTGTTTGGAAAATGTACAACTGAGTCATGCTGTTCAGATTTTTTTGGTATCATAACCCTCATCTCTTTCTTATTAAATATAGTCGTTTAAAGGTTGCATCTAAGTACTGCTAGTTTAATTTTTATTAGAAGTGAGTGAGTATTGTAAAAAAGAGGTCTGAAAGAAGATGGAGACCAGGACCACTTTGTTCCTTATCGGCTTAAAATCTCTTTCGCTTGTTTTCTAAATTCCTTAGCACCTTCTTTAGGAGTCATTTCCCCATAAATAACTAACTCATCAATGTCTGCCAATGCTTGTAATACTTCAGCAGCTGCAGATGGGAAGTTATCAATTGGAGAGCTATTTTCAGTAACTAATGAAATGTAATCAAATATTTTCTTTTCTGTTTCACTTAAGTTAGATGCCATTGCGTCTCTAATTTCTTGCTTCAGGGGAACTCCACGGTCTGAACCACCAATTTCATAAACTTTAATATTGTTTACAAAGAAGTTGATGAATTTAGCAGCTTCTTCTTTATGCTTGGATGATTCTGGAATGGACCATAGCATGGCAGGTTTTAAAAACATTCCTTGTGCATTTCCCTTACCAGGAAGAAGTGTTAATTCCAATTGTTTACCAGCAGCACTCGTAAGTGCTCCAACTTGGTTGGACCAACGGAAGTCAAATGCAGCTTTCCCATGGACGATAAGTTCGTCTTCAACTCCCTTAATTTGTTGAATCACATCATATCCTGGTGCTGCACCAGAATCTACTAACGTTTTATTCATTTCCATAAAGTCAACCAATAGTTGGTCATCATCATATCCTAAGCCTGTTCCATCTTCATTAAATAACTTGAAGCCTTTTTCTCTTAAATAATATTCAAAATGATTTCCTGGCTCTAAAAGTCTTGTACCATAAGTATCTAATTCGCTGTGAACCTTGTTTGCAGCGGTCAAGAAATCCTCCCATGTCCAATTTTCATCTGGAAGTGCCGTCCCTGCCTTTTCAAGCATTTCTTTATCATAAATAGCTGCCAGCGCGTTGGCTCCAGTTGGAATTCCTATAATCTTTCCTTCCTGTGTACCGGATTCCATGATCGTTTCACTTACACCTTTTACATCAATCGTCCCATTTTCCACAAATTCTGAAAGGTCAGCCAATAGCCCTTTATCAGCGTATTGATTTAAATACTCACCAAAATTTTGTTGCATAATATCAGGTAGGTTGTTTCCGGCGGCTTGTGCAGCCATCTTTTCGAAATATCCATCAAACCCTGTAAACTCTGGCACAATGTTAACGTTAGGATTTTCTTGCTCATAAAGATCAATAATAGCTTGTGTCTGGTCATGTCTACTTTGAGAACCCCACCATGACATTCTTAAGGTAATCTTTTCAGACCCATCTTCTTTCTGATTTTCTTTTTCATTACCTGCATCATTTGAAGCTTTGTTTCCTGAACAAGCACTGAGCACTAATGTAAAAATAATCATTAGTACAAATAAAAGATTTTTCTTTTTCATCCTGGAACCAACCTCCCTATTCATTTCGAAAGCTTTATTGAAAACGCTTTCTAAATTAATAATAAATTAACTGAGTTTTCTAAAAAATAGAATTTTCAGATATCTATGTGAAAAAATCAGTGGTCTTTTTATTTTTCTGACAAAAAAAAACTGTTGAGTTATTTTACAACTCAACAAGCTAACTTAGGAGCAAATTACTTTTATATTCTGAAGGTGTAAACCCTGTTTGTTTTTTAAATAGTTTGCTAAAATATCCCGGATTATTCCCAAATCCAACTTCTTCAGCCACCGTAATCATTTTAACTTCTTCTTGGCTTCCTATTATTTCAATTGCTTTTTCCACTCTTCGATTAACCAGATAGCTAGAAAATTTTTCTCCTGTCTCCTTCTTGAAAAGCTTTCCTAAATAATCTGGATTCATATAAAAAACATCATTTGCAATCTTGGATAATGATATGGACTCGTCAGATATGTTCTTTTCTACATATTCTATCACTTTTCGTATGACATCACTTTGTGTTTCCTTGGTGTGATCATAATTATTTTGTGCAATCTCTACGCATATGCTTTCAATAAAATCTTTATACTGGCCTAAATTCGAAAAGTCTTTGAAATAAATGATTCGTTGAAACAGTTCATCAATCATTTCCCTTTTTGCTTGTCTTATGATGCTCATATAAATCTCTAAACAATGTGATTTCACCAAGTTAATGTCGTATTTTTCCTTTTTGAAATATTCAAAGAATTGATTTAAATATTGTTTAACCTCTGAAATATTCCCACTTCTAATTGAAAAAATAAAATCCTCGTGATCAAGCAATAGAATATTATCAAAATATGATTTTTCTTTATGCAAGTCATTAACTGTTATAATACTTCCATTTCCTAAATAAAAACGCTGTGATAGACAATCGATAACCTCGTGGTAAAGCCTTCGCAGTTGATAAATACTTCCAACATTACTTATGCCCGTAGTGAATTCCAATTTATAGATAGTTGAAAACACTTCTTTTACGTTCTTAATTTTTTCTATCAGTTTTTGATTTGGACAGCTTTCACACAAAATGACAATTCTTTCACCAATTATTGTACAAAGTTGGATGGTATAGTTGTTATTTAAACGATCAACAGCAATCTCCTTTAAGGCAAAAATTTTCTCGAAATCATGACCTTCATCCTCATCAATCTCTAAAACAACTAATTTGAATTTCTGTGATGTTACTTTAATTTCAAATAATTGGCTGAAGTACTCCCATTCAGGTATCCCACATTTTTTATTTGTAATAAACTCCTTAAGGAATTGCTCTTTCGCTTTAGGCATTACATCTTGCAGGCTTTTTTTTATACTTGTTACCACCTGTTCCTTTTCTTTTTCTTTGTTTAATTCATCTATAACATTTTTTAGTGCTTCTTCAATTTTTGATTCATTGCTCGGTTTAAGTAAATAGTACTTGACATTGTATTGCATGACCTTTTTCGCATATTCAAATTCGTCATAACCTGAGAGGATAATAAATTTAATATGCGGAAAAATAGAGTGAACTTTTTCAATTAGTTCAACTCCACTCAGCCCTGGCATTTTAATATCTGAAATCACAATATCAGGAGGATTTTCCTGGATGAAATCAAAAGCAATCCGTCCATTGTGTGCTTTTTTTATAAGAGTTGCCCCACAATTCTCCCAATTTACAAGAGACGCTATCCCCTCTAGGATATTAATTTCATCATCTGCTATCAGTACCTTATACATGATATGTTTCACCCCATCCTACATGGTAATGTGATAATGACCCTCGTACCTTTCCCTTTCTCACTTTCCATTTGTATTCCATAAGAACTGCCAAACATGAGTTTAATTCTATCATTGATATTTCGTAATCCTATTCCGGTGCCCTTTGGCTTAATTTCTCCCTTAAAGATAGACGTAATAGTCCCCTGATTCATTCCTGGGCCATTATCTTCTACAACAATATGAAGATCTTCATTATCTAAAGTATAAATATCGACTGTTATACTACATCCGGATTCGAATTCCTCCACCCCATGCTGAATAGCGTTTTCAACAATGGGTTGAATGGACAGTTTAGGAATAAGATAATGTTCAATATCGGTCAAGCTATTTAAAGTGAAATGAAGTCGTTCCTGATATCGATATTTTTGTATGGTAATATAGTTTTCAACAATCTGCAGTTCTTCTTTAATAGAAATAAGCGGGGCCTTTTTACTAATGATATTTCTCATCATATTCCCCAATGCTTCAACCATAATATAGATTTTGGGTTGTTTATTGATTTTTGCAATCCAGTTAATAGAGTCTAAGGTGTTGTATAAAAAGTGAGGATTTATTTGTGCTTGCAATGCCTTATACTCTGTTTCCTTTATCATCAATTGTTTTTCATAATTTTCTTTAATTAAAACATTTATTTTATTGATCATCGTTTGAAAATCTTTATGTAATTGTCCCACTTCATCATTCGAATACTTTCCTTCCCTAAATACTGATGGTTCAAATCTTCCTTTTTGGACTTGTTTCATTTTTTCGGTTAATCCTTCTAGAGGTTTAGATAATGCACTTGCAGCTCTTCTGCTCAAGAAAATCGTAAGCAATATCATAAAAAATAAATACAGAACCATCCAGTGTTTGATAATAGTAGTTTGCTCAGTAATAGTGTCATAAGGAAGAAAGTGGTAGTATGTTAAATTAGAAAACTCCGAATCTTGAAATGCCACTAAATAGTCTTTCCCTTCAATATCCATAATTTCGTAACCGCTTTCATTTCTCCCTTTCGGAAAACTATGTTTTTTTAATTCGTTCAAATCACTCCTATAAACGATTTCATTGTCTTTAACAATGACAAAACCGTTATCGGAGGGGATTTTTAAACTCCCTCGAATGAGGTTATCCATATCGATGGTTATCATTAATGTACCTAGCAATTCTAGACTTATATTTTTTTTATCTCTGATCATTCTTGCTGCTGTTAACTTATTTTGATTTTCCATTCCATCCCATACATTCGTCCCTTTTTTCGAAAGGGCAAGGGGAACAATTTCCTCTGCATTGTGTTTTATTTTTGTATTATACCCGGCTATGTAGGTTCCTCCCTGATTATCTATAATCTGAAGGGAAGATATATATCTTTCTTGGGTTGCGAATGAAACTAATCCCTCTATTAATTTGTCTTTTGTTCTATAGGTTTCAAATACTTTTGGGTTCTTAATTATTTGCTTCAATGAATTTTGAACAAAATTATCAGTACTAATCTGAAAGGATAGTTGTTCCATCTTTTTTAATTCATTATCTAAAACAGCTGAAGATAATTGAAGGGTTTTTGCTGATTCTTTGTAAATTTGCTCTTCATACATTCTTGAAAAATAATGAAATGCGATTATTCCTATCAAACAAAATACGACTAATAACAACAACATAATGGAAAATATCTTATCCTTTATTTTAAAGTGAAAAAAAAAGTATTTCATATTCATTATAATCAACCCTCAATTTTTACTACTTTTCTTAATATTACGATAATAACTGCATAATTTCTCTTTTTCAATGGTATAAGGGCACTATTTAATTTCCTATTCAATAAAACAGAAGGCTATGTGAAAATTAACCTCCTTTCCCTATCCTATGCACCTTTTCTTTTCTTTTGTTTGATTTTTTTATTGCTCAATTTATAAACAATTGAAAATACTACAGCTAATCCTGCAACTTCACCTAATGAAGCAGCAATTGCCCCGTTAATACCATTCCACTCTGGGAAGAAGTATAGAAAGATAGCTAGACTGATTATGACCGTTATTAGATTTACTACTTGAGAAAGTACCATACGCTTTGTCTTTCTTTGAAGCATAAGAAATCCATTAAGAAAGTCTACAATTGGAAAAATAAGCGTTTTTAATATAAAGAATTTCAGAACTCCAATTGTTGTTGCCGCTAAGACTGGATCTGCCCCCATAGCAACCTTCATAAACCAACTGCCTAATGGTGAAAAGCACAATACTGTAAGTAAGATAGAGGGAGTAAGACCTATTAATAAAGTAAAATTAATTACTTTCTTTTTATTTTTTTCATAAAATTGCAAAACAATCTGGTGTGTATACATAAAAAAACTTAAAGTCATGTTCGTGATACTATGTGCAAGAGCAAAGGAAGCGATTCCCATTTGAATATTTTCGGATTTTGCCAAAAAAACATAAACAATTGGAATCATCATCGTTTGAAAAATGAAATAAAATACCAATGGAGTATAAAAATATACGATATCAGACTTTCGTAAATTAGAGGATTCGGTTGTACTCGGATATTCCTTAATAAGGAAATGGCCCTTCCATACGCTAATGAGACATTCAATGATCATCCCTGCTAAGAAAATAACCGCTCCCGCAACACTCGTTACATAATCAACCTTAACTAACAAAAAAGAGATAACAAACATGGTAACTAATCTTACAATTACCCCAATCGTAATCCACTTTGTTTCAAGATGATTGATAATAATCCCTTGATAAATACCACGTATCCCGGAAAATATTAATACGAGAATGATAATTTTAAAGGTTTGTGAAATAGTGTGAACCATATTTTCATCTGCATTAAATAAATGGACATACATCCAGTCGCCTATCCTGCTAAATGCCAATATAGAACAAAACAATAGAACGATTCCAATTACATACATAAAAAATACAGCAAGAAGTTTAAAAGATTGTTTGTCATTCACTAAAGCTGAACTTGTTTGTCTAAACACTATAATCGGTCTTTCAACAATTTGGAAAAGAGAAAAAGCTACTGCATAGCAAGCAATAATAAAGGCGGCATCTTCTGTGCGTGTTAAAGTACCATTAATAATGAGGTGTGTTATAGATGTTAAGCTGGCAGAAAATCCTAATGGAATAAAAAAAGCACTAAGCTGCTTATAGGAAACCTGGCTATTTAAGCTTTTCAACGCAAATTACCTCTTTTCTCTATAATATTGGTTATTCAAACACAAAATAACAACGTTGTTATTAACAATACATGACTATAAGTAAAACAACAAATACTTTTTTCACAAAAATCAGAATTATTAATTTTCATACACTTTCTAAATGATTTTATCCTTTTTAACATATTAGTTTTTATGATCTTAATTATTTAGTCATGGTTATCTTGTTATTCACAAAGTTTTTCCTTATCATTAATAACAATGTTATTATTTCTGGTTATTTTTTTTGGGGGGGAATCATTATTTGGGAACTACTATTAAAGATATAGCCAATGTTTCAGGAGTTAGTTTTTCTACTGTTTCAAAAGCATTAAATAATAGCCCACTTGTTAAACTTGAAACGAAATTAAAAATATTGAAAATTGCTGAAGAAATGGGATATGAACCTAATTTTGCAGCTCGAAGACTAGTTTCAAAGGAAACGAAAATAATTGGTTTAGTTTGGCCTTCTATAGAAAGAATTGCATTATCAACACTTGTTACAAAAATTAATGCTGAAATTGAAAAAAATGACTATTCCATGATTTTATCAATCAATTCCACTAAATCAGCAGTTGAAAAATTTAAACGGTTTCAAGTGGACGGAATCATTATTTTTGAGGAAAACGATAACCAAATAGACTACTTATTATCTTCAAAAATCCCTATCATATCTTATGGGCATTGTAATAATCAAACCACTATACCTTATATAGATGTAAACTATAAAAAAGCCATGTATCTTGCTGTTGAGTATCTATATAAATTAGGACACAAGGATATTTCATATATTGGTGATTTTTCACTAAATGATTCACGTCAAACAGAAAAGTATGCGGGTTTTTTAGAAGCAATGAAACAATTTAATTTACAAATTATAGGTCAATCACTTATAAATACTGGTGGCCTTGATTGGCAAAGTGGTTATAGGGCAACAAATCGTCTACTACAGTCTTCCAAAATCCCTTCTGCCATTATAGGTGGTAGTTATGATATTAGTGGTGGGATTATCCGGGCTGTAATGGAAAATAACTTAATCATTCCAAAAGATATTTCTATTATTGGCTATGACAACATTCCAAAAATGGGAGACCTAGAAACTCCATTAACAAGTATTGGTGTACCAGTAGAAATTCTAGCAAAAAAAATAACGGACTCTCTTTTTCAACAAATTCAAAACCCTAATTCCGTCCCACTTATTCAAAAGCTTAAGCCTGAATTAAAAGAGAGAATCTCATGTGCCCAAGTAAAAAAGGATTGAACTAACATAAAATCCTTTTTTTCTACATAGTCATCCTTATTAAAACTCTAATAAACTAGTTGAATTTCCCATTTTTTCTATCTAATAACATTATTCACCAATAATATTAATCCCTCTTCTAAGTTGATCAACTAAATAATACGTGTACTTTTCATCCCAATCATACTGATTTATTTTCGTCTGCTATTATTGAAACTTAAAATCCTATAAGAAGTGTAGCTATTGCAGACACAGCTGGTTTTACTGATCAGGTTTTTGGACTGAGCCATCTACTTCGTTTTCGGTTTGCACCTCACCTTTGATACCTGTCTGCTTTAATTGCTGATCACTTTCATGTCAGTGTATTCAAAGCGGGGTTTCTAGTGGGTCTCTTTGCACTAGCTGAAGCTATATCTAGGTAAACTTTCCCCGTTATTGGTCTCGGGTATAAATCGCAAGAAGGCAGTAATTATTTGTACTTGGTGTTTTCGTTCTTGGTAACATTGCCTCCATATTTGCATCAAACTTTACCATGGCATTCCTTTCGCATCAGGGGCCGTTTACAACTTATTATTCTTAATGGGACAGTTCACTGGACCTATGGCTTTAATTGTTTTGGTTTGGGGAATATTATTATCTATAGAAAATAATATTAGTCAATATTGGATTAAGTCTGCAGCACCGGAAGCTCCTGAATTTGTACTGCTGTAGGTGGGTTATTTATATCAGGAATGGGCATCCAATTCGTCGTATTAGTGGGATTCTTATTCTTAATATTGAGTTTGGTAAAAATAACTTCCTAGGTAGGAAATTAAACATCCTACAATAAACAAACCGGAGAGAGATAAATATATCCCCCTCCGGTTTGTTTTTATTAACATTCCTTGTTAAACTATTGCCGCCCCTTTTATTCCGTAAGTAAGCTACCGCAGCAACAGCAAGCTACTTTTAGTTTATTATCTATCTCCAAGTAACTCGTTAACACAGTACTTCAACGTTAAATCCTCCAGGCGCTTCTACGTAGAATGTATACCTGTGTAAGTGTTGTGGAGGTTTTACTTTGAATCCATCATCTTTCAATCGTTGATTGATACTGTTAACTTGTTCTTCATTTTCTTGTATGAATCCAACATGAAAAGTCTTGGGGTATTGTACATTGCTTCCTTTCATTAGAGTCAATATGGAACCATCATCATCTTTCATTGCGGCGAACCCATCTCCTCGACTTCCTTCACATGTCAATCCAAAATATGTTTCTAAAAACTCACGTGAAGCTGTAACATCATTAACAGTTAAATTCAAATGATTGATTTTCATTCTTTCACCCTTTCCTTTTTAGGTATTCTTTAATTGTATTACATTTATTTTTTATCTTGACTCTCTCGTTAAGATAGTTAATTTTTCACATGACATCCTGCCCTTAGCTTGATAAGAAAAAGCGATCCTTCTCAAGAAGAATCGCACTCGTTAGTTCATAAGCAGGAGGTTGTATACAGCTCCTGACTTATTATCTTATCTGCTGGCGCTTTTTTAGAAGGTCGTCGAGGCGGGAAAATTGTGAAGCACATCCCTCGACTATCCCCATTTCCATTACTTGCTGAAGACCCTCGACTGAATTGAATCGGGAATGCATGATGAGCTTTGTCCTACCCTCGTGTTCAACAAACGTCATCGTTACCAGTGTTTCTGGCATACTTTCGGCTGCGTTGCCTTCTTCATCTGAAAACATATCCGTTAAGACAATCTTCTCCGGTACAATAATTTCTTGATAGACGGCTTTACCCCAAGATTCTTGGCCATAAAATTCACCTTGGTTTTCATCTGTGCACCGCATGCAATAATGCCAAACGCCGTCAGGCTTAAAATTAAACTCTCGATTTTCCGTTTGCCATCCCTTCGGTCCCCACCAGCTAGCCAACTGCTCAGGTTTTGAAAACGCGTTAAAAACAAGGTCCCGTGGCGCGACAAATATACGCTCCATGATGAGATCCCGACCCTCTACGTTGGTTGTGATGTTGTCAGTTATTTTATTTTCAGACATGTTAATTCCTCCTTCCTATTTTTGAAATAAATCATTCCTTCTATTTCGTCACATTGTCAGTTTTTTCCTTCCATTCAAGCAAATAATCATCCTAATGACCGCAACTTCAAGATTAAAAAAAGGTCAACCAGTATAATAAAACTGGCTGACCTTTTAATATGAACTTCAATATAGAACTCCATTACAATATTTTTTCATTTTCAAAGTTAGTGTTTGACTCTACTTTCTTAGCCAGTTTAAATTTATAGAATAAAATACAGGCTACCAAAAATCCTATTCCATAAAACAGTCCTACTCGTTGGGTAGGGTCAAAAGCAAGGAATACAAGAATCAGCAAGCAAAAGCCTAAACAAAACAATGGGACAAATGGATAAAAAGGTACTTTATATTGTAACTCTTCCGTTTTCCCTCCCGCTTTTATAAATTTCCTGCGAAACATATATTGCGATAAAGCAATTCCCATCCATGAAATTGTGACGGAAATACCTGCTATTGACATAAGTATCACGAACACAGTATCCGCAGCAATGAAGCTTGTCAATAATGATAGAAGAGAAAATGATATGGTAAAAAGAAGGGCATTCAACGGCACTTTCCTATTTGACAAAATACCAAACAGCTTAGGTGCCATCCCATCATGGGCCATCGACCAAAGCAAGCGTGTAGATGCATAAAGACATGAATTCCCCACAGAAAGAATGGCTGTCAAAATTATGAAATTCATGATGCCTGCTGCATAAGGAACCCCCGCTATCTTCATTAAAGTTACAAAAGGACTTTCCAATAAGCCTAATTCTGAAGAAGGGAATATGGCAGAAAGGATAATAATGGACGCAATGTAAAAAACAATGATTCTAAAAAGGACATTTCGTATGGCTTTTGGTATGTTCTCTTCAGGTTTTTCACTTTCCCCTGCTGCTATTCCTATCAGTTCTGAACCTTGATAAGAAAATATTACATTCATCATAGTCACAAAGATAATTGTAATGCCCCCTGCTGGAAAAAGACCGGAAGGAGCCAGGTTTTCAAAGAATGGGGTTGGACGATCAGATAAAGAGACAAAACCAAAGATGCCCGCGATTCCAATCAAGATAAATAAAATAACTGCAACGATTTTTATTCCGGCGAACCAATATTCCGCCTCTGCAAAACCTCTTGTCGTCAATGCATTCAAGGTAAATAAAAGCACTATGAACACTGCACACCAAATCCAGGTAGGAATATCGGGGAACCATTGTTTCATCAATATTCCTGCTGCTGTAAATTCAACTCCTGCAGTTGCGGCTGAACCGACGAAATACATCCATCCGAGCGAAAAACCAGCCGAAGGCCCAATATATTCAGCAGCATATTTTTGGAAAGAACCTGTAACCGGCATATGAACGGCTAGCTCACCCAGACAGACCATTACCATATACAAAATAAGACCACCGGCTAAATATCCCAACAGGGCGCCTCCTGCCCCTGCTTGGTTAATTGTATAGCCTGCATTTAAAAAAAGGCCTGTACCAATAACGCCGCCAAGCGAAAGCATAAATAAATGACGTCTTTTCATTGAGCGTTGCAGCTGATCATTATTCTCCATTCCATCCCCCATATAATCACGTCCTTATCTTATCTATTAACCTATTTCTTCTCCCAAACTATCTTAGAATCTCAAAGAGAGACAACTAAGGCCGCCATCTTGTTTTTGAAATTCAGACATTTCCACTTCAATCACCGTGTATCCTAAATCTTCTATTTTTTTCCTTGTTCCCTCAAATCCTTTCGGGACAATAACATAGTCGTTCATTCGGACGCAGTTACCCGAATATTCTTCTTCTTGTTTTACAGTTATTTGATTAAAGCTTGAAAAAACCTCGTGATTGATGAATTCTCCGGCCACTAATAAATTATTGTCCCCCAGGTAATTGACACCCGTTTTTAAATGAAAGAATTTCTTAAGGGGAATGATGGTCGTATCATAACCATACTTACCCATGATATCCTTGAACTGCAGAGCTCCTGCTTCATTAGTTCTCGATGAAAGGCCAACATAGAAGTGATCTTCAACCTGCATTACATCTCCGCCATCTAACATGCCTGGGGATTGAATATACTCGATTGTGTCATAAAATCCCTTTAAAACTTCTTTCATTTCAATAACCTCACCATTTCGGCTTTCTGCACCAGGATTCGTTACAAGGGCACATTTTGGCGTCAACACGGCGGTATCTTCTACAAACGTAGAATCAGGGTATGTTTCATCAGAATCCAGAACGGTCACTTTCACACCGCAGCGTTTTAATGCTTCTACATAAGCCTCGTGTTGTACAAGCGCTTTTTCATAATCCGGGTTTCCTAAATCCGATGTTGTTAATCCATTTACAAAACTTTTTCCAATCTTTCGTACAATCGCATGTTTAAACATATATATTCCTCCTAAATAGGTAGCTTATCTTCTTAAGATTTGGGAGGTTAATAAACCTCCCGTACTTTAAATGTAATTTGACTTTTATCCCTTTTCTTTAGCAATCGCTTAACTATTCCAAAGCAGATACTAAACTCTTCCTTCAATCATTTTATTGACTGCATAATTTATCCGCTATCCCTACAAAATATCGCACTCCATACCCTAAAGCTTTCTCATCGATTTTAAATTTAGGATGGTGCAAAGGATAAGCTTTTCCAAACTCATTATTATGGACGCCTATGAACTGCATGGAAGAGGGAACGATTTCGGAAAAAGCTGAAAAATCTTCGGTCCCGAACATTGGATCATCAACATGGATGATATGATTTTCTTCAAAAATCCCTTCCATGACCGTTCTCGAAATATCAACGGCAGCTTTATCATTCACTACGGCTGGATATCCTAAATACCAAGTAATTTCACATTTTGCCCCATGCGCTTCTGAAATCCCCTTAACGATGTGCTCTAGATGCTCCCTTGCTTTCACTCGGCTATCAGAGTCCAAGGAACGAATGGTACCGCCGATTTCTGCATATTCAGGTATGACATTGAGCGCACTTCCGGAATGGAACTGAGTGACTGAAATGACAGGTGTCCTTAGAGCTGAAATTTTTCTGGAAACGATATGTTGAATATTCGTTGTAATTTCTGCACCAATGATTAACGGGTCCACCGTTAATTCCGGAGTCGACGCATGCCCGCCCTGACCAATTATTTTAAGTTCAAAATCATCAGCTGCTGCACAGAATACCCCTTCCCTTAAACATATTGTTCCAGTATTTTCATAAGGAGTAACATGCAATGCAAATGCATAATCCACTCCTTCCATGACCCCTTTTTTCACCAATTCCTGAGCTCCCCCTGGCAGAACCTCCTCAGCGTGTTGGAAAATAAACCTGATTTCTCCATTAATCGCTTCTTTTTTCCCAGAGAGGACTTTAGCAGCACCTAATAACATTGCAGCATGTGCATCATGTCCGCATGCATGCATAACCCCAGGATTTTTTGATTTATATTCAACTTCTGCTTCCTCTTCTATCGGGAGTGCATCAATATCTGCACGAAAAGTGATGGTATTAGATTTTCGTGCAGATTTTTTAGCACCTTTGAGAACCGCCAATACGCTCGTTTCGGTAGGTCTCGTCACCTCTAGTCCTGTAAAGGTTTTTAATTTCCTGTAGATGAATTCAGAAGTCTGGTGCTCCTGATATGAGAGCTCCGGATTTTCGTGAAAATGACGTCTCCATGAAATCACTTCATCCACAACTGTCTCCTGTATTGTCTTCATCATGAATGCCTCCTTGATCATTTAGTTAGAATATTCAGACTTTTCGAATCTTTAAAAAGGGCCATACTGTATGCTTTGAGCAATGATCAAAAAGATAATCGCTACCGCAACCTGAATCAAAAGAAATGGAAACACCCATTTTACCCATTTCGTAAATGATATGCCTGCCACTGCCAGTCCAGCCAACAGCACTCCAGAAGTCGGAAATATCATATTCGAGATCCCATCCCCTAATTGGAAAGCTAGGACTGCCGTTTGTCTTGTCACACCCATTAAATCCGCTAATGGAGCCATAATCGGCATCGTCAATGCCGCTTGTCCACTTCCAGATGGAACAATGAAGTTAAGAAATAATTGGACAATGAACATTCCGATTGCATTTATGGCGGGAGGAAGCTGCTCAACCAATCCTGCAGCATAATATAAAATAGTATCCAGCAATCCGCCACTTGTAATAATGACCAAGATTGTCTGCGCAATTCCAATTATCAATGCGCCAGAAACCATATCGCCTGCTCCTGAAATAAAACCATTGGCCATCTTGGATGGGGTCAGGCCTCCAATCATGCCCATGATGATCCCGCTTAATAAAAACAAGCCTCCAATTTCACTTATATACCATCCTAATTTAATGACTCCATAGACTAATAGGATGAAATTCACCAATAAAATAATTAAAGCAGCGCTATGTCTCTTACTCATCTTAAAGTTTTTATCAAGATGTGCATGATCTTCACGCCTGAATTTCCCATACTCCCCCAGTTCGGGGTTTCTTTTCACCTTCATTGCATGGAAATAGATGTACAATACTGTAATGACATAAAACACTGCAAGAAGAGCGATGCGCAATCCCATTCCCGAATACATGGGCAGTTCTGCAATGCTTTGGGCAACCCCTACATTAAAAGGATTTGTAATCCCCGAAATGAATCCAGTCGCCAATGTACCAAGGATAACGATCGCAAAACCTGTAAGTGCATCAAAACCTAATGCAATCGTCATCGGAACAATGATTGCGATATAGACTAACGCATCTTCAGCAGAGCCGATCAGTGTCCCTAATGATGCGAAGATTAATACCATCAACGGAATAAGCAATTTCTCTTTTGTTCCGAATCGGACAGCCACAAATTTAATGAATGAATCAAGGGCTCCTGTTGCCTGCATGATTCCGAGAGCACCGCCAAACAAAAAGACGAACAAGATTATTGACGCCCCTTCAATCATCCCCGCATGAATGCTGCTGAACATTTCCAATAACCCTACTGGTGTTGATTCGACAAATTCAAAAGAAGTGGGATCGACTACACTTCGGCCATCTTTTTCGATTCTTTCATATTGGCCTGCAGGTAGGATATAGGTCAATACTGTCACTATTACAATTACGATAAACATCAATACAAAAGGATTTATCCCTTTTTCCGGTAACTCCGTTAGCTGGTTAAGTGGCTTATTTTTCTGATTAAGCGGCTCGGAAGTGATTTGACCATTAGGCAGGTCATTCATATAAATACCCCCAGTTAAAGTTTTATACTTTTAATCCAGTTTTCCAGTCGAAGGGATAGGATCCCTCCATCACTTCTCAACCAAGCACTTAAACATACTCTTTATTAACTTCTCCAGCATAACGGGCGTATGGACGAAGGCACTATCAATGTGAAGGCGCTCAGTACGCTGGTGTGCATCCTTGCCGAACGGACCCACATTGAGCACGGGTGCCTGAAGTCTTTGCATATCAGCAAAAGGAATGCTGTAAGTATCGCCCCAGACTGGCGTATTCTTTTCAAAAGCCGTCCAGCCATCAGACCCCTCACGATAATGAACATAGCTTAAATCGCAAATACCATTGAAATAATGAATTTGGCTGACTTCTTCATCAAGGAAGCTGGCAGTTTCCTTGATTAAATTCACAGAATTTACGATAAGCGGATCATCTGACGTATTGACGGCTGGATAATATGGCGGTGCAAACAGCAATACAATGGCGGGTGCAAGCTCCTGACATTGTATCATCAGTTTTTCAGCGATTCGCAGTGACTTTTCCCGCTCATCCAAATCCATGTTCCCTTTTACTTCACTCTTGATTCGTTCAACAAAATTACCTCCAAATTTCCCCTCGGCATAAGAAAGTAACTTTTCGTAGCGCAATACTTTTACTTCTCCTACACCTTCAATTTGTTCACGCTGGCAAAGAGCTTTATATGATTCATTGCAATTCATCGCTGCTTCCTTTGCAACCTGCTCGAATAAATCCATAATTTCTGCAGCGCTTCTTTTCATGATGAAAACATTATAAAGCGCGGCTGCAAGATAAGGTGTCTGTGTTGAATATTGCAGTTTCAAATCTTTTTGCTGAAGCGATACGGGTAAAGGTGTTTCCTCGCCCAGATCACTTTCCTGAAAAAGAGTGTTCCACTCCATGAGCTGCGTAAGAAACGAGGCTATATAGTTGGCAGTTATCCCCTTCAATGGTTCACCCACGTGAGTTTCCTTCCCATAAAAAAGAGCAGCTGGCATGATTTTTCCCAACGTTCCAGAATAAATATAATGACTTTCATCGCCCGGTTTCTGTGAAAAGGATGGTTCACTATTTAAAAACATTTTATAGGAAATGTCATATTTATCACGTAAGGTCACAAGTTCTTTAACTGCAACCCTCATTCCCGCAGAATTCACTTCCTCATCAGGAACCGTTAACAGCAGGAGATTGATTGGCCATTGTTCAATGCTTGCCTTTTCGATGAGAGCCATGTGAAGGGCAAGCCCCATTTTCATATCCATCGTTCCCCTGCCAAACAAGTACTTTCCCGATTCAAGATCAATGCGCGCTTCTTCCGGGAGATCATCTTTCCGATCATGAAGTTTTTTCGTGAGCTCCTCTGGTTGAAAAGCGAGAGACTCAAGATCACCGTATTCTTCGGTATGAACTGTATCAAAATGGCTAATTAATACAACTGTCTCCTTTGCTTCAGGATGTTTATAAAAGGCATTGACAAAATTTCTCCCTAAATCAGCTTCGTGAAGCGATAAGTACGCCGGATTCCTTTTATAATAATCAAGCTCTCTTAATTTCTCTTGTAACTTATAAGGAAACGTGCTTTCCCCCATTGTAAGTGTACGGCTTTCCCAGCTAACAAGTTCACATAACAAAGCACGAAGCGTTTCCGGAGTACCCCATAGTAATTGACTCATTGAAATCCCCTTTCCGATTTTCATCTAATATTAGAGTAATAGTGGGAAGAAACACTTTTATCGAAATTCTCCGAAGTTTAAAACCGCAGTGACAAACAGCTCAATCCACCATCCTGCTTTTGAAACTCCGACATGTCCAGCTCAATCGTTTTAAAACCAACTTCATTCAATCGACTGGTCGTCTCTTCATATCCCTTCGGAATAATCACATAGTCATTTACGAGGATGCAGTTTGCTGAATATTCGTCTTCTGCTGAAACCGTGATTTTCTTGTATTGGGCAAAATTTGGATGGTCGAGGAATTCACCTGCTGCAACAATCAAGTCATTTCCTAGGTAGGCTATTCCTGTTTTCAGATGGAAGAACTCTTTTAATGGAACAATCGTCCCTTTATACCCTTCTGATTTTAAAATTTCCTTTAACTGGCGTGCACCTTCCTCGTTTGTACGATTCGAAATACCGATAAAAAATTGATCATCGACTTGAAGAACATCTCCCCCATCTAATGTTCCTGGAGCGTTTATATAGTGAAAATTAGCATAAAAATCCTTCAGAACCGACTCGATTTCTTTTATTTCACTGTTTCTGGAAACATCTCCTGGATTAGTAATGACTGCAAATTCCTGAGTCAGAACGGCGGTATCTTCAACGAATGTTGAATCTGGAAACTCCTCGCTTGCCGGCAAGTGTGTGACTGACACCCCACATATTTTTCAAAGCTTCCACGTAAGAAGCATGCTGTTGCAATACTTTTTCATAATTTGGCGTGCCAAGGTCGGATGTTGTTAATCCATTTACATAGCTTTTTCCTGGTGTTTTTACAATTACATGTTTATACAAAATTAAATCCCCCATCATTTATATTGTACGCACCACAGGGCAAGTTAAACAGGTTGGACCGCCAGTGCCTTTGTAACTGATTTCAGTTCCTTTGTATTCATAAACTGTTGCCCCTGCATCAAGAAGTTTTCGCTTTGTGTAAGCGTTACCAGAAGACATTACGCAAACCCGAGGAGCAATGGCGAGCACATTGCAGCCTAAGTTCAAGTACTCATCATCCGGCACTTCGATAAGCTGAATGCCCCGTTCAATAAGTAATTTTCTGAAAAAGACTGGCATTAGGCGAGAATGAACTACCGCTAAATCATGGTCGACCATACTGATGAAAGACATAAGATGGAGACACTCTGCCTCGCCTTGATCATGCGGAAGCTGAACTACGATGAATTCATCCACTAGATGAGCGGTCATTTCTTTTAATTGCCGAATGGCTTCAGCGTTTGTACGATAACCATGTCCGATAACAAGGGTCTTATCATTAAGCCAAACGATATCACCGCCATCCGCGACCGCATCACCCGTTAAATACCCAATGATCGGGATGTTTTTTTCCTTACAAAAACCCTTGTATACATTAGCCTCAGGCTGCCTTAATTCTTTCCCGGACTTTAAAATAATGGCTCCTTCGCTTGTGAATTTTACCGGGTCATGCGCATATAAGGAGTCAATCCCTACTACCGAAGATGCTGGCAAATAATCGATGTTTGGAACATATTTCTCCAAAATGGAAATAAAGTCACCATACTCTTTTAGGGCTTCTTTGAAATCTGGCTCTGACGCAAAGTTAAAGTTCCGCCATGCTTGGCTTAAATGCTCTTGACTGATAAAAGCATCGCTCGGATGTTTTACAATGACACGTTCCAATGGTTTGTACATAGACGAACAATATGTCACTGGCTCGCCCCCTTTTTCCGCATAGAGGAAAACACTTCCGCTAATAGGAATTTTTCTTTAATTATAAAATTATTTTTGCTATAATGTCAATATGTTTTAAATATTCAAATAAATCCTCATGTTATTCAACTTGTGATGAAAGATAGGTGGTTTGTTTATGCAATCTATTGACCGTGCCATGAACGTCATAAAGGTGCTAGTTTCCAATTCATCGGAAAACTGGCTGTCGATTACTGAACTTTCTCAAGAATGTGATCTTCCTGTCAGTTCCATGCATCGTTTGTTAAAAGCAATGTCCAAGCATGGATTAATTCAACAGGAAGGACAATCTAAACAATATGGTTTAGGGAATATTTGGCTCGAATATGGTTTGCGTATGTATGACAAAATGGATTACATCAGTCAAATTAGGCCTGAACTGGAAAGGCTGATGAACAAAGTGGAGGAAAGCGTCTATCTTAGCCAGCCAATAGGTATGGAGTCACTCGTTATTGAACGAATCGACAGTGAAAAAAGCCAAATCCGGGTTTATGACCAGCTTGGTTCACGCGTACCTATGCATATTGGAGCTGCCAATAAAGTGATGCTCGCCTATATGCCATATAATCAAGCGAAAAAAATCGTAGATGTTCTTTTGCCAATTAAAGAAAGAGCAGCATTTTGGGATATATTGCAAGAAACTAAAATGAAAGGACATGGAATCAGTCACAGCGAAAGGACAGAAGGAACATGTTCTGTAGCCGTTCCGATACTTAACCATTTTGGGGAAGTGCACGGGGCAGTGAGCATTGGTTTTGTCAGCTTTAACCTGACAGAAGAAAGACTTGATTTCCTCATTAAGAATGTGATGGAAACCGGCAATCGGGTTTCGTCAAAATTGGGGTATAGGGATCAATGAATAAAGGAGCAGGGCGGATTAACGGATAAAATGAAAAGAAGATGAATCATTTCATCTTCTTTTCGTTTTATATTAATCGCTGCCTGTCACGAATAAATCTTCTTTAAAATAGGCGAGGACCTCGCCGGCCACCACTGGTTCCCCCTCCAATACCTCCAATGACTCTATCTCCCCGCTGACCCCAATATCAATGATTTCCACACGTCCATCTTCCTTCTTAATCTGAAATAACTGTTCCCATTCGTAAAATCTGGAATTTTTGGATATTGAAATTTTTTCAACCCTGCCATCACATGGACTAAGAATCACATCAACGTACATTTACATCATTCCTTCCTTCAGTATTCTTCAAAATGAAATGGTGATTGTAAGACTAAATCGAGAAAGTTTTGGAACTCAGGTATATCTTCTTGTTCAATGCCAAGGGTCGGAGCCCAGTACTGATCTAAATTAATATCATTGGCACACAGCAGAATCATTCTTCCGCTTTGAATGGAAGTCACCATTGCTTTACCGAAAAACTGGGCCGAATAAACAATGGTCACATCATATCTATAATCTTGTGACAATAAGCAATAATGATGAATAGCCTGGTTTTCTTTATTTTCCGAAAGAATATCAAAATTCAATGGATTGCCCCCTTTCTTGTAAGCCCTAATTCGTTCAGAACCTGACCCAACCTCGAAGCCGGGATGCTTCTGCTATTTTGTGAATCCCTTCAATATAAGCAGCTACTTTCATGTTCACGGAATATTTTTGGGAAGTATGGTAGACATTCAAAAAGCTGGTTGTTATTTTTTCCTTCAATCGTTCATCCACAAGCTCTTCCGTCCAGTAATAACCTTGGTTATTCTGGCACCATTCAAAATACGAGACTATCACCCCTCCTGAATTCGCCAAAATATCCGGGACTACCACTATACCTTTTTCATCGAGAATCTTGATCGCTTCTTTTGTTGTCGGCCCATTTGCTGCTTCGATCAGGATTTCACATTTTAATCGTTTTGCATTATCTTTATTTACCACTCCGCTAATAGCTGCAGGAATCAGCACATCACACTCTTTTTCCAATAATTCTTGATTGGATAATGAATCTTTGTATAAATTCGATACGACACCAAAAGAGTCCCTGTTCTCCAAAAGGTAAGGAATGTCTAAGCCATTCGGATCGTATAATCCTCCAAGTTCATCCGCTATTCCGACTATCTTTGCCCCCATTTCATGTAAATACATCGCTAAATGACTGCCGACATTCCCGAATCCCTGGATGATTACCCGCATGCCTTCAATTGGAATCCCCTTTAAATCACTTATCATTTGAAGTGTATATAATACTCCCTTAGAAGTAGCCTTTTCCCGGCCTTTCGATCCCCCTAATCTCAGTGGCTTTCCTGTAATAAAGCCGGGTGAGTCGAATTCCCTTATGTGATCGTATTCATCTAGCATCCAGGCCATGATTTGAGAATTCGTATACATATCTGGTGCCGGAATATCCTTTGTAGGTCCCACTATTTGGCTGACTGCCCTGACATACCCTCTGCTTAATCGTTCTAGCTCAGACGAACTCATCTGTCTTGGATCACATACAATGCCGCCCTTTGCCCCTCCATATGGAAGATCGGTTATTCCGCATTTCAAACTCATCCAACCCGCCAAAGCCTTAACTTCTTCAGGTGTGACATCCGGGTGAAAACGAATCCCCCCTTTCGTTGGACCGGCTGCATCATTATGTTGAGCCCGATACCCTTGAAACATCCTTGTCTCCCCATTATCCATTTGAATAGGAATACAGACTTCCAAAAAACGCATTGGCGTTTTTAAAAAGTCAAAAACCAGATCTGGATAGCCCAAAACATGAATGGCTTCTTTTAAGATGTCCTGGAATTCTTGCAGCGGGTTATCCAATTGCCGTTTTTCAATTACCTTAATTTCCCCTGTCATTTTAGCACCTCTCTTTTATTCTTATAAAGTATTAAGGTATTAAGCAACTTTCATGCCAGCTTTGAAAACATAGTGTCGATAGTCATATACCGCCATTTGCAATCATCATCGGCACCAGCAATCATCCAGACACATATGTATTAATTCATAGGCAATTCAAGTTTGCATACGTAAAAATGATGATTACATACAAAAAATGAGCACCCGATAAATGTAAAAACATTCATTGAGTGCTCTTTTTTTGTTTATCCTGAAAAAGAAAGCGTTGATCTATAGCAGATGCCAGATGATGGTACAAGTCTAATCAATGGCAGTCAGTCCAAGGAACCGACTGTTAAATTTAAAAGAAAAATACTCAAAATATATATTGAAACTTCTATTTTTCAGCCAACAGGTTTAACTCATCTACAAACCTTTTTGTGATAATTTCCGGGCGAGTAATGGCCGTTCCTACTACGACTGCAAAAGCGCCACTTTCAATAGCTTTTCTAGCATGATCTTTAGTATGAATATGCCCTTCAGCGATGATTGGGATTTTTAAGGCAGAAGAGAGTTTTCGAATAAGGTCATAATCAACTTCTTTTACGTATTTTGTTTCCTCTGTATACCCACACAATGTGGTTGATATTATATCAGCACCGAATTTTTCTGCGATTAGTCCCTCTTCAAAAGTCGCACAATCTGCCATCACTAAAATATTTGGATGCTCACTATGGATTTTTCCTATGATTCTTTCTACCGTTTCTCCATGAGGGCGCTTTCGTTGAGTCCCATCTAAAGCTACGATGGACGCTCCAGCCTCAATAATGCTTATTGCACTTTCATAGGTAGGAGTAATATATACTTCACATTCATCAATCCATTGCTTGTGAATACCTAATACAGGTAATTTTGTTACCTTTTTAATCGCTTTAATATTTTCAGGCCCGGTAGCCCTAATACCAACTGCGCCTCCTTTTTCTGCAGCCTTGCTTAATGCGCCCATGATATCCGCCCCATACATCGGCCATCCCCTTCTAGCCTGGCACGACACTATCAATCCATTCTTAATAGATTCCAATACGTTTTTTTTATCCATAATTACCACCTAAAGAACTCCTAAGAATTTACCAGCTAATCCTACAATAAAGCAAAGGAAGATTAACCAGTAGATAGCCTTTTGATATTTAAGTAATGCCCATAAGAAACCAAGTGTTAAGAGGAGGGGCAAAAGCCCAGGTAAAATTGAATCAAGAAGTTCTTGCAAATTTATTTCTTTTCCACCAAAGTTCCATTTAGCAGCCACGCCCACTTTAACAAAATTCACTACCATTGATCCTGTTACCATTAATCCTACAATGGTAGCTCCCTGAACAAACTTATTTAGTACATCAGAGTCTTTCATTTTAAGGATTAGGCTTATCCCAAACTGGTACCCATAGACAATACCGTAGTAACGAGAAAAAATATTGAGCAAGACGTTTGGTACAATAAATATAATGGGTCCAAGTGAATTTCCATCCAACGCCAAACCAGCGCCAATTGCTGCAAAAATGGTCATAAAAGTTGCTTTAAACACAGAATCACCAATTCCAGAGAGTGGTCCCATCAATGCGGCTTTCGTAGAAGAAATTGTTTCTGAGGTGATGGGATTTCCTTGCGCTCGTTGTTCTTCAAGTGCAAGAGTAACACCAATGATGGCATTGGAAGTATACGGATGGCAGTTAAAAAACTCATTATGACGAACAACCGATTCTTTTAAATCCTGATTATTTGGATAGAGTTTTTTGAGTGCCGGCAATATCGCATAACAGAACCCTAAACTGCCATAACGCTCATAATTTATAGACGTCATGCTGAAGAAAGAACGCAAGAATGTTTTCATTAAATCTTTCCTTGTCAGAATCGTCGTTTTAGCTGCACTCTGTCGGGAGGAATCACGGGAAATTCCACTATCATTTCCTTTCGTTCCCACTGCTGAAATGCTGATCGCGATTCCAAGACCCAACAAGGCTATCGAAAGTACATTCAGGTCCAAGTAGACTGCCAGAACAAATCCAATTAGGAAAAATGACCAAAACTTCTTGAGGTTCATCATTTTCAGAAGCATGGCCATTCCAATTGCAGGTAGAATTCCTGCTGTAATCTTTAATCCTTCCATAAACCATGAAGGCATAGAGTCTACCAGATTATTTACAAATTCACTGCCAAAATAAATGGCTAAAAAAGTTGGAATGAACATAACTGTAAAAAAAACGATTATTCCAGAAAGGTGTAGCCGTTCTGCCCTTTTTAGATTAAGCTCTTGTAAAGCATTGTCTGCCCGATGCACTAGATAAATATTAAAGTTCCAAGCTAGCATGATTAAAAATTGTGCTAAAATACCGATTGGTAATGCCAGAGCAATTCCAACCTCAGGCTTACCCCCGGCACTAATCGCGAAAATGGTCCCTATTAGACCAGCAATTTGTGCATTAGGCGGAACGCTACCTCCAATCGGTAAGACCCCCATAAACATCAATTCCACACTGGCCCCTACAATCAATCCCGTTTGTAGGTCTCCCATTATTAGTCCTAATAATGGTCCAGCAAAAATGGGACGGCTAATCATCCAATATCCATACCCATAATTTTCGGTCATGAGAATTGCAACAAAACCACTTAACAAAATCGCTGATATTAACTCTATTTCCACTTTTCCTCCCCCTTTTTACACTGACTATCTTTTCGACCATTAAATCTTGCTAAATAAATCAATGGATTTATCATTAGGAGAGGTTCTGATTTCACAAGGGATTCCGTGATCTCTAATCTTGAGAAAAACAGATTTATCTTCTTCATCCAAATAGACTGTTTTACTTATTTCCTGTTTTCCTTCTTTATAGTACATGCCACCTACATTTATAGAAGGCAGAATGATACCTTTTTCAATGAGAGATAAAAGGACTCGAGGACTTTTTACTACGATAAACATTTTTTCCTGATCAGACCGCTCAACTAGATATTTCACTGCATCTTCGACAGAAAGGATAGCATGTCTTTTCCCCGAAGGTACTGCCAAGCTAAGTAACAAAAGTTGTGTAGGGTCGGTTGCAACGCCATCATCAATTACAATAAATTCTGTGACTTGATAAGCAACACTCCATGAATAAGCAACTTGCCCATGTATGAGCCGTTCATCGATACGGGTAACAACGATACTCATTACAATTCCTCCTTAATATTTATGGGGTTAACTGTAGAGTTTATATAGCTAATGCTCATAGAGGTATTAGCTATAAGCTCTTTGGGACTTACAGGTGAAAGGCAAGATTCAATAACTAAACCTAAATGGAAACCAGCGATTACTTGTACCCGGCTACCTTTTAACACTTGAAGTGTAGCTGCATTGCATGGGGTCCCCCCTTTAATATCTGCCAGAATGATTATTTCTTTGTACTGATCCAACAATTGATTGACTGCCGTTTCTAGTTCTCTTGAAAATGAATCTAACGTTACTTGGTCATCCATGCTCAATGCAAAGAGTTGCTTCTGTTTCCCTGCTATAAGCTCTACACAGTCTTTCATAGTCGAAGCTAAATTCCCATGACTTACAAGTAAAATGGCCCGATTCAAACTACCCCCTCCTTATAACAGAATTTTTTGAATATTTACATAAACTTATCTTATGGAAAAAGAATTAAAAAATCAAGGTTTTATTAATAAAACAAGAAATAAAATTTCATTTATGGCATTTTTTTTTTGCATTATGTGCAAAATACATTTCATTTATGATATAAATGAAACAATAGGGAGTTTACATCATTTAATAAAATATTTAATGAAGGGGACATATTATGAGCTTAACTTTATTACAAAAAATAAAAGAAAAAGCCGATTCCTTGTCTCGTGCTGAACGGCAAGTAGCCAAATATATATTGGACCATGCAGATTTAGTGCAAACTTACACGATTTCTGAAATATCAATCAACGCAAATGTTTCCCAAGCTAGTGTTGTGCGTTTTTGTAAAAGAATGGGTATAGACAGCTTTAAAACCTTTCAACATACATTAGTAAAAGAAATGAGTTCAAATAATGCCAACATTAATGATCTTTCTTTACTACGTGAAAATGATACTCCCTATCAACTTTTCCAAAAAGTAACTATGAGCAATAAATTTGCTTTAGAATCTTTAGGACAAACTCTGAACAAAAAAGAGTTTGAAAAAGCAGTAGAATGCTTAAGCCAAGCAAAGAAAATTGCATTTTTTGGTGTCGGGGGCTCCTCTACTGCTGCATTGGATGCCAGTAATAAATTCGCTAAACTTGGCGTTACTACAGGAATGAACACTGACTTTCATACAGTGATTTCCTATATTTCCAATTTCACTTCAGAAGATGCATTAGTTCTTTTTTCCACATCTGGCAAAACAAAAGATGTATTGGAGATGGCTACATATGCAAAAAAGATAAACGTACCAGTATTGGCAATAACCGCTTATACAAAGTCTCCTTTATTGAAAATAGCAAGTATACAACTTTGTTTTCCTGACATCGAACATGATCACCGAATCGGTAGTATAGCATCTAGAATCATGCAACTTAACATGGTTGATGCTCTTTACTTAAGTGTTTTTCATCGAATTGATAAACAAACCATAGATAATTATCAAAAAGCACGTGAAGAAATTCTACGTCTAAGAAGATAGCCTGTTTAAGGATGTGTTTTACTACATTTCGTTAAGAGGCGTAAACCATCCTAAACAAACTCATCATACTTGCATGCTAATTTTATATAGTATGTAATCAAAAATAATTAGTCATGCACATTATTCTTATCTATCACCCTATTAATATTGGTTTCAACTTTGAACACTTTTGCTATATCAGTTACACTCTTCCAGACATATATATTAATTCATAAGCATTTCAGGATTGCATATATAAAAAATGATAATAAAAAAACGCATTCTTTTTAGAATGCGTTTTTCCTTGCAAAGTCTTATAGCTGAATTTCTTCAACTTGATATTGGGGAGGAGCTTTTCGGAATGCCTTTGTGATATATAATAGATAACAAAACCCAATAATAAACCAGCCTGTTCCCATTATTAGTGAACTTGTCTCTAGATTGATCCAGAGAATGCCAATTGCTATAGCTCCGATTAAAGGCATAATTAAGTATTGGATACATCCCTTTATAGTTCGATGCTTCTTTTCACGAATGATAAAATGGCTGATCACTGACAGATTTACAAAGGTAAAGGCCATTAATGCACCAAAGTTAATCAGTGATGTGGCCGTCACTAAATCAAAGAATAAAGCGGACAATGAAATGACCCCAACTATGAGTACATTAATGGCTGGCGTTTTCCACTTAGGGTGAATGAATCCAAACCATTTTTCCGGAAACACTTTATCACGGCCCATAACATACAAAAGACGGGATACACTGGCATGCGATGCCAGTCCCGATGCTAGCGTATTGACGAGAGTCGTACACAGAAAAATGGATTGAAATAGCTTTCCGCCTACATATAGGGCGATTTCCGGTAACGCAGCATCCGGTTCCTTAAAACGGGATATATCCGGAAAAAAGAGCTGAATGAAGAAAGAAGAGGTAATGAAGATGATTCCACCCCAAAGTGCAGTTAAAAATATCGCTTTTGGAATCGTTTTTTTCGGATCTGGCGTTTCTTCGGATAGTGTCGTCACCGCATCAAAACCCAAAAAGGAAAAACAAAGAATCGTGGCTCCGGTTATTATTGCCGAATAGTCCATTCCCCCATTTACGAAAGGCTTTATTGTAAACACTTCACCCGTACCTTCCCCATTGTGCAAACCTTTGACAACAAGAATGATGAACACTGCCATGATGGCAATCTGAATTAAAACAAATAGCGCATTAAAGTTAGCAAGTACATTGACGCTCCGGAGATTGAGAATGGTGACGATTGCTACGAAAGATACTACCCATACCCATGTTGGGACTCCTGGAAATAATGCTGTGAGATAAATTTTGGTCAACAATGCATTTACCATAGGTAAAAATAGATAATCTAACAACGAAGACCATCCTACCAGGAATCCTAAATGCCGGTTAATGGCCTTTTGCGTATAAGTGTAGGCAGAACCTGCAGCAGGAAAAACCTTTACAAGTTTTCCATAGCTAGCGGCTGTAAAAAGCATCCCCACCAATGCCACGATATAAGCAGTCGGCACATGGCCGTCCGTAATCCCAGATACAATACCAAATGTATCAAATACGACCATGGGTGTCATATAAGCTAACCCCATCATAACAATTTGCCATAATTTCAGCGTTCTTTTCAATGTAACCTCATTTTCCACCTATCATTCCTCCTTGCAACCGCTTTCAAATAGTAGGATCAATATTCTTAAATAGATAAATTTCAATACCTCCCTCTTAAAATAATTTCAACTGTATACCTTAATGCAAGTTTTGTGCCAAATGATAACGGTTTACTTCGATAAATGAAATATGCGGGAAATGCACTTAATTTCCCGTATTCTTGACTGCATTGGATTGATTCATAGGAATTAAGTTGTTCAGCATCTTTAAATTGGCGATTCATATTCCCATAAATTATTCGCCCTTGCATATTCCAAGCACATGATACCTGGTTAGAAACCGCAAGAAATCACTACCTGTGACTTGGCATGGTAATTGCATAAATACCTATAAGAGTTTAAAAACTATTAAAGTTATAAGAAAATGGAGGAATACAAAAATGAAATATCCTTTATCCCCTGATGTTAAACCAGAGTTCTGTACGACCGGATCATTTATGCGCTTACCTTCTTCAAGAGAAAATGCCAGATTGGCAGTGGTAGGTTTGCCTTTTGATACAGCTGCTTCCTTCAGGGTAGGAGCCCGGTTTGCACCACAGGCAGTCCGCCAGGCATCCATGACCTTGTTTCCTTATCATCCCATTCAAAAGGTGTTCCCTTTTGACGAATGTAATGCCATTGATATTGGGGATGTTTCAGTGATCCCCCATAATATACACCGAAGCTATGAGTTAATCGAAAAGGCTATGGCAGACTTAATGAAAAATGGGATCATTCCAATAGGCATCGGAGGAGATCATTCAGTAACATTGGCTAATCTAAGAGCTGCCGCAAAAATACACGGGCCAGTTGCACTTCTCCATTTTGATTCACATACAGATACCTGGGATACTTATTATGATGAGAAATATTGGCATGGTTCCCCGTTTATCCGTGCATATGAGGAAGGTTTGCTCCAAACGGATAAAGTTTTCCAGATTGGGATCAGAGGTACGCTCAATCATCCAGGAGATATAGATTCCAGTACCGATCTAGGCTACAATGTGATAACTACGCCCCAGCTGAAGGAAAGAGGAATCGAAGATGTCGTGAAGGAAGTCAAGAAAACCATTGGGGATACACCATGTTTCTTGAGCTTTGATATTGATTTTGTTGATCCATCCTGTGCTCCTGGTACTGGCACTTTGGAGGTTGGCGGTCTAAATAGCTTTGAAACCCTACAGATGATACGTTCTCTGCAAGGATTCAATTTTATTGGATTCGACCTGGTGGAAGTCCTCCCACCATATGATCCAACACAAATCACATCACTGTTGGCAGCCACCATCATTCATGACTTTGCCAGTTTAGTAGCCTTACAATTAAAAGAAGAACAAAAAAAGGAGAATTTAACCCAAAATAGTTTATAAGATGAAAACTCCAACTTCTAAAGAATGGCCATCCAGGTCGAACTGTTATCGTTACACATTTACCGAGCTAAGTACAAAATAAAAAATTCCTAAAATTCAAAAAGCATCTGCTTGGGTGAAAGCGGATGCTTTTTTTCAATGTCATCTTTTTATATAATCCTGCTATATTCACTGTAAAAAATGTCATATCAACTGATTAAAAAGTTAGGCTTCTAGAAAATCCAAGTTTACTTCAGGTCGGATAATGCGTATCTCATCCTGTTTCCGATTTCATAAGGTAAAGACCACAAAAAACATCCCATTTGTAGGAATGGGATGTTTTTTCGACACATTGGTGTTCGAATGATCTCTATCCCTTTCAGAGATTTTACCGAGGGAATGATATGGTTTTAATGCATGACTTGGTTATACTCCATGATTTTTACTGTTTTAAATGGGATGAAACCTTTCTAGATTGAAGAAATTTGCGACACTCCTGCTTAATAACTGGCTGCCGAGACACCAAAGATGCTGCGACGAGGAGGCTTGGCGGAAAGGAAGCGGATTTCTGAAAACAACTGGAACGTATTTCAAATAAAAAAACTGCAGGCAAACTCGCTTTTCTTCAAGTTTGTCTACAGTCTTACATGCCGTTAGTTTATTCGTCTGATTCTGCCCCAGGACGATTGGATTGTGTTGGCAGGGTGTCCCAAAAGCCTGCATCAACAGTTTCAATAGAATCATCGGCAAGAGCTCTGACAGCTGCATCCAAAGTGGTTACCGTTTGCTTTATTAGATAACCATTACTTTTTTGTCCAAGTGCTACTGACTCGACATTGTGGTCAGACATACCTCGCATCTCAAATAACAGAGTGGCAATATCATAACGAACAGCTGCACCGTTACGACCTATATTTTCTCCTGAACCGCCATCATATTTACCAATATGGCCCCAACCAGCAGGTTCAATTGAGTTATATACAACAGCACCCAGTTTTTTTGAAGCTTCTAACACTTCTGGCTTTACGTTAGCGTTTGTAGGATAAAGAATGGAACCTGAAACAAGTTCACCATCCGTTTCGCTTAACGTCCCTTGATGATGTAAATCTATCATGTAATCTATATCATATTTCGCAAATACATTTTCGTGTAAAGCTTTTACCTCGACTTGCATTTGATCAGTTTTTTTATCATGCTCACGGTTCAAGTCAATCCCGTTTGCATTTGCCCGGGTTAGATGTCGATCACCTTTTGCTAAATAGTCATCAAGAGGGAAATTAACATCTCCCATTGCCCCATCTGCGTTTAACATAGGGATGATCAGAATATTAACATTGTCCAATAAACCTTTAGTCTTATTCGTGCCTAGATGTTTAATGAATTCGAGTGCACCCTCAGTAGTCAGTTGTTCATTTCCATGCTGTTGAGTTAAAAATAGTATAGTTGGGTTTTTAGGATTTGAAATATACTTAGCTAGGTAAATATCTCTCCCTTTTACCGTTTCCCCGATTACTTCCAGTGCCAATCTTTCTTGTTTAGCATCCTGGGTTTCAAGATAACTTACCAAGCTTTCATATGTATGTAGATTTGAAGTTGTAACTTGACCATTTCCAGCACTTGGGCCATTTCCAACCGCTCCGACTGGTAGCGCAACAGCTGTTACTGCGCTTAAAGTCATTAAACTAGATAATGAAACTGTTAGAACTCTCTTCTTAAAACTCATAAAACCCCTCCTTATTAATTTAACAATTAATATAACCTTATTAATATTCTGACATTTTTAACACTTTGTGTTAATAGTGAAAAATAACTATGTTTCCAACTAATATCATTTATTAAACAATAACCCTGTTGAAAGGACTTCATTTACAAAGGCGATTCTCTCAAAAAAATGTTCTGCCTGTGTTGTTCCTGAAAGATTTAAGTGAAAAATTCATCGAAACCGATCATGAAGAAAAACCAGGCGGGTATCCGTCTGGTTACTTCAATCCTATACTGGAAGTTAATATAAATATCTTTTCCCACTCAATTTTATTTTTTATTGCCTGCCCTCCGTCAGGGGAATTGACTCGTATTGTTCCGGATTTATTTTATATACAGATCCATCAGTAACACCATCAATTATCCCATATAACCCGCTTTCCACTGCTTTAGTAAGCATGCCTTTTTTCTTTTGGCCAAAGGATTGTGTTTGGCCCCTTACTTCAAAGAGTACTGTCCCACTTCCGTTTAAAGCAAAGGCTCCTAGTGCCGTTCCAGGAAGGTTTTGGTTTTGCGGATATAAGGATATATTTCCAAATGGAGAATTACCTTGTTGTTTCATAGCATTGTATACCGCTACATTTAATTGTCTGGAAAAATCATAATTATAGTTTTTTGCATATTTGGCATACGCTTGTCCTGAAGGTGTTCTTGGATCCGGAACAAATTGACCGGAAATCGAGTATGTGACTAAATCATCAGTCCCATCGATTTCATAATAGGGAGCTTGGTGGTGCAAGTCCACAAAAATCTCCACCTTCCCATATTGATTAATTAAAGACTTGTAAACATCACGTGATGCTTGTGATTCAGGTGTTATGAACCAACCGGGGGTGGATGATTTTCCAGGGAAGTCTTTAGCTTGAGGGTTATAATTCAAATCAGGATTAAAGTCACGATTGACATCGAATCCAGGTTTGGACTCATAATCAAATGATTCATTTTTATATGTATAATAGTTCCAAGATGGTTTGGCTCCAGCCAGTTGTGGAAATTGTTCCACGACCTCAGACCAGGTCATATCATTACCCCGACGGTTTAATTCAGCAGCATCCGGATTTATTTTAGGCAAAGCGACAAGGGTAATTTCTTTGCGAATTTTCTCCGCTTCAGGAGAATTGGTCCCCAAAAACTTCAAGATATTCAAGATGGCTTCCGTACCAGTCTTCTCATTTCCATGGATCTCACTTTGAATTAAAACTACTTTTTCACCTGTCCCCACGGAAGCTTTATAGATTTCTCTATTTCTATTGGAATATCCAGCTACATCCACTTTCACTTTACCTTGGCTATCACTTGCAATTTGTTCTAGCTTTTTCCCTAGTTCAGCATGGTCTGTAAAACCTGAAACGGAATAAGTTTGTTGACTAGGTGTTCCTGGGGATGTTTCTTTTGCTGCCAATGTCGGTGCCGCGATACTCGCAGATAAAACGAAAACTCCTAGTGTAGAAACAATTTTTCTGTTTTTCATATTACAACGATCACTCCCTTAAAGTATTCTTCTGTCCCATTATACAATTTGGAAAAGTAGAAATATGTTGGAATTTGATGTCGTAATATGGCTTTTTTTATGTACTGGTTTTATTCTATGAAGCATGAAGAACATTGGACTAGACAAGTAACTATTAGATGGGTGCTACGCTCCCTTGTTCAGATCGTAATTACATCCTCTTTTTATGAAAGAAGCCCAATTTTCCAACGTCAAAAAATCCGCGACATGTGTATCACGAATTGTTGCTGATATTGGCTTGTAATAGTCGAATTGATAATTTGTACTATAACATCACAATACGTTATAATTAAAGGAAAAATACAAGAAAGGGGAAAATATGAAACTCAACACTCATAGTTCTACGCCATTATACATGCAATTAAAACAATCTCTTATCGAAGATATAAACAAAGGGATTTACTCTTCTGGCGAAAGATTACCGACCGAAACAGATTTATGCGACATATATGGAGTAAGTCGTATCACTGTTAGAAAAGCGGTTTTGGACTTGGTGGAAGATGGGCTTCTTATACGCCAACAAGGAAAGGGAACATTTGTCCAATATCCTAAAGTAAAAAGAGAATTATTTGCCGTTAATGGCCATGCTGATTATATGTCAGAATTAGGGAAGGTACCTCAAACTAAAGTCCTTTCATTCGAGATACTACCTGCAACGACCAATATTTCCAAATCCTTGGAGATTACTCCTGAAAGTGATGTACTTGAATTACAACGGATCTTATACTATGATAATCAACCTCTCACCTTAGAAATTTCTCATTATTCCTTAAAGGTACTCCCAAATTTAAATCAACATGTCCATAACTCTGTTTCCATGTATGATATCATAAAGCAAAAATATAATATAACTCCTGTTCATAACACCAAACTTTTAAATATGGTTTTGGCAAATGCCGATGAGGCAAAACATCTAGAATGCGAAGTGGGAGATCCCCTTTTCAAAGTGGAGAAAGTGGCATATGATGCGAAGAAGCAGCCTATCCATTCTTCCTTCCTATATTATCCTGCAAATCGCGTGACCTTTACGATTGATAGTTCTATATCGCAAGAAGAAAAAGGTAACGAATCCCCCTGATTATCCGGGATCTCGTTACCTTTCTCTATGTATCATTTTAAACCATCATATGGTCGGGATTATATTCCTTACCATATCCAAATGCACCATAATCCTGACAAGTTCGGGAGGCAGCTAAAGCTCCTTTTTGTAAAGCTTCATATACATCTTTTCCTCGGACATACGATGAGAGAAAACCAGCAATAAAGGAATCTCCCGCTCCCAACGTATCTACAACATTGGTTTGGATAATAGCTTGTTCATATAATTGATTTTCAATTGATAAAATCGCTCCCTTTCCTCCACGAGTAACGCCTATCACTTTTGTGCCTAACGAATGTACCCTTTGAATCAATGTGTTGCACTCTGCCTCGTTCAAATTGCTTCCGGAAAAAAATGCATAAGTCACATATGGACAAACTTTTTGTAAATAGTGATCCTCTAAATTCGTCGAAAAATCAAAAGAAAGGTCAATGAATTGGCTTAATATTGGAAGGTTATATTCCATACGACTATATACACTTGTATGAAGGAGGTCGTGTTGCCGAATATAATCCATATCCTTATCACTCAGTACAATTCCCAATCTGGATTGAATTCCCCCTTTATTGGAACCGATAAAAATTCGGTCCCCGTCCTTATCCAACGCGACGACTGCCATACCATTCTCTCCAACTGCTTGTCTTACTCTACTAATTTCTACCTTTTCCTTTTGCAATACCTCTAACACATGGTCTGCTGGCCCGTCATTTCCTACAATGCCAATATATGAAGACTGCTCATCATTTAAACGGTTGTATAGCACGGCTACGTTTAATGCATTGCCGCCAGGATAAATCTTTCCTTGGTCTTTATAAAAATCAACTACGTTATCTCCAATTCCAATTAGTTTCATGCCCGTTCCCCCTGTTATCATTTTACACTTCCACTTGCAATTCCACGGATAAAATACTTTTGCATGAATAAAAATAAAATGACGATAGGTGCCGCTGAAATCGTTAATCCAGAAAGTAATACTCCCCAATCGGTTTGCAATGCATCCCGGAATTGCATTAAACCGGCTGGTATTGTACGTAAACTATCATCGTCTATGAAGATGATGGCGAACATAAATTCATTCCATGTATAGTAAGCTGTTAAAATTGTCGTAGTTAATAAAATTGGCGCACTCATAGGAATGAAAATTCTAAAAAGGATTCCAAGGTTCGTACATCCATCCAACCGTGCAGCCTCTTCCAGTTCTCTCGGAATGGACAGGAAGTAGGCCCGAATCAATAAGATGGTTAGCGGAATTCTGTATGCTACATAAGGTAAAATCAACGCCCAATGGGTGTTATATAAACCTAGCTTCTGAATTATATTATACAAAGGGATCAAGCTTACTTGGGGAGATAACATCAATCCGCCTAAGCATATGACTAAAATGAAAGCCTTTCCACGAAATTCAAAGCGTGATAATCCGTATGCACCCAATGCACTTACTAATAACGTAAGAATGCAAGTCAAGCCAGTAACAATGACACTATTAAAAAAATAAGAAGAAATCCCACTTTTCCAAGCTGTTACATAGTTTTCAAACAACCATGTATGAGGAAGTGACCAACTATGGTTGAAAATTTCCTCTGTGCTTTTGAAAGAACTGATGACCATCCATAATAAGGGATATGCAACAACAAGAAAGTAGGTGATCAAACCTGCATAGACAAGCGTTACACTCATTTTACCTTTTCTTTTCTTTAAATATTTTTGATTTTCCACAACTAGATCCGGTACTACGATAGTTGTTTTAGGCATCTCCATCATGAGTCCTCCTTTCCTGTTTTAAATATTTTCATTTGAACAAGAGAAATAAGTAACGTAATAATCAAGATAACCGTAGCAATGGCTGAAGCATATCCCATCATATCTTTTGAAAAGGCCGTTTTATATAAATAGGTACTCAGTACTTCAGAAGAAGTTCCCGGTCCTCCTCCGGTTAAGATATATGGCTCATTAAACACTGTAAAAGCACCGGTAAGTGTTAGTATTACGGCTACAAATGTCATTTCCTTGGTTGCTGGAACCGTAATGTGAAAAAACGTTTTAATTTTATTCGCACCATCCATTTCAGCCGCTTCATATAGTTCAGGTGAAATTTTTTGAATGGATACGATATATAACATGGCTATATAACCAATCGATTGCCACTGTGAGACAGCAATAACTGCATAGATTGCCGTTTCACTATCACCCAACCATGGTTTTGCTAAGTTATTTAATCCAATCATTTCAAGAAACTGATTTAACAATCCCACTTCCGGGTTATAAAAAAAACTAAACAATAAAGCTATGACTGTCATTGAAACGACGACTGGCAAGAAATAGACGGTTCGAAAGATAGGGGAAAATTTACGAATTAATTTATCTTCCAAAATAGCTGCAACAATTAACCCTCCAAACACTTGGAAAATAATTGAAATTACAGCATAAAGGATATTATTTTTTAACGCTTCATAAAATACGGGATCTTTAAGTAAAGTAAAGTAGTTATCCAATCCAACAAATGCTTTATCTGGTGAAAAAGTACTCCAATTATACAGACTATCGCCAATATTCTGGAATATCGGGATATAAACAAGCAGTAAAAAAACTAATGCCGGAAGAAGATACAGATAAGGTACAAGTTTATCGCGTTTTATCATTAAAATATCACTCCCTTATAAAACGGAAAAATGGTCTTATCTTATTTTCCCGCTTCAATTCTGACAGTATCAGCAGCTTTTTGAACATCACGCATAATTTGTTTAGGTGTTTTATCTCCATTTAACATCATTTGGGTTCCTGTTAAATAGGCATCTGCAACACGTGCATCGATGCTCATGTCAAACCAAGGGGCCATTTCATTTGCATTTAAAATGCTTTGAACCGCTCCCAGCTGTTCTGGGGAAGAATTATTTTCATTCACTGTACCTTTAACCGCACTATACTTGCCCACATCAGTGACTAGTTTTTCTCCCATCTGTTTGCTGGTTAAAAACTTTAAAAATTCCATCGCTTCTTTTGGGTGCTTCGTCTTGGAAGATATCATAAAGCCCTCTGGCGATCCCGTTAGATTTGTTTGATTACCCTTTCCTCCTTCCACTTCAGGAAAGTTAAACATTCCAAGTTCAAACTTAGTGGGTCCAAATAGCTCAATTTCTGCCGTTTCTGAATAAAACATAGTGGCTTTACCATTTGAAAATTGCTGCCTTGCATATTCATGATCTATTGAATTCGTATTGTCATTAAAATAAGGTAACAACTCTTTGAATTTTTCAAGCGCTTTTATGTAGTCGCCATCCTTGAATTTTCCGGTTTTTCGATTATAATCCATTGTCAGCACCTCAGGACTAACAAGGCGTTGATTCAATGAGCCCACATAATGTGAAATTGTCCAAGTATCTTGACTACCGAATTGAAGGGCTGTATAGTCATTCTTTTTTAACACTTTTAATACGTCGATTAATTCATTCCATGTTTTAGGTGGGTGTATGTTCAATTCTTCGAAGACATCCTTGTTATAGAAAAACATTTTCCCATCCATTGTTACGGGGACACCATACACCTTTTTATTAAATGTATATGGTTTGACTTGGGATGGAACAAGTTGAGAAGACCATGTAGGATCGTTTTTATAATAAGAAGTTAAATCCAAAGCTTTATTGCCTCGCACAAACTGACTGGCAAATTCATCACTCCATGAGAAAAAAATATCAGGTGGATTATTTGTACCAGTCATTACTTTAATTTTGTCTTTATACGAATCGTTTAGCACTGCTTCGGTTTTAATATTGATATCGGGGTTTTGTTTTTCAAATTCTTTTACAACTTCATTAAAGTAAGTTTTTTCCGGCTCCTTTGGCCACCTATGAAAAAATGTCAAGGTAGTTTTTCCCACATCCAATTCTGAAGATGTTTTTTCACCAGAACATCCCACTAGCAATAAAGATAAACTTAAAAATGATGCTACGATAAGTATGATTTTTCTCAAGAATACCCCTCCTTTTAATAAGTGCTTTTATCATCAGGAAATTATACTATAATGTTATAAAACATTATAGTATAATTCGTAAATAAAATATACAGAATATTAAGTTTTCTTTAACTGTTAGTACTCTACTTTCCACATATAGCGCCTTTTGCTTAATGGATGATTACGTGCTTCGGCTAATTCTTCTGCATATTGACGTAATACACGATTTAAGATAAGCGGTGCAATATATCCTTTTACTTCTTCATCGATACCAGCAAGATCATACTGTTTTGCATCTAACACAGTAAGCTTTTTTCCATAACGCTGAGAAAAAGATAATGCTCTTTCTTCTAATGGTCTTGTTTCATCCAATCCTAAAAGAATGATAAACGGTACATTCTCGTCAATAATTTCGAATGGGCCATGGAAGTACTCACCAGCGTGAATGGCATGTGAGTGAATCCATTGCATTTCCATTAAGATACAAATACTAAAAGAATAGGCTGGACCATAGTTGGAACCACTTGCCATTGTATAGATAACAGGTTCGTTTGCATGAGTATGTCCGAATACTCTTGCTTTAGAAGCTTCTTGCTCTAGCGCTTTTTCATACACTGGCTGTAAGTTCTCTAAACTTGATACTAGTTTTCCAAACTTTTCATTGTTTTCAGCTATATGAAGAACACCAAAAACCAGTTGATATAAGACACTGAGGTTTGTATCAAAGGCGTTAACTTCATTACCCCATTCATATTTAATGAAGAGGTTCGAATTCTGGGCTAATGGAGATGCTGGTTCGTTCGTTAATGCCACTGTAAAAGCACCTTTACTTTTTGCAAACTTGGCAGCTTCTGCTGTTTCAGGAGTTGTTCCAGACATAGAGCATAAAATTACTAAAGATTCCTTCCCTAGTTGTTTTGGATCACGATGTATAAACTCATTTGAACTGTATAAATCCGAAGTTATATTTTTAGCTTCACGATCTAGTACATACTTAGCTGAATACATAATGGCAGAAGATCCCCCGCATGCTACAAAATAAATATTGTTAATTTTCCTGCCTTTTAATTGATCCAATACTGTTTTCACATTACCCTTTACGTTAATAACCGATTTACTCATTTTTCCACTCCCTTAAAGTTTGTATATAACATTATGTAATGTTATATATTGTTATATTAATTCATGAAGTTTCTTTAGTCAATATATTTGTCAGAATATTTATTTTTTTCAACCTTTTAAACATCATGAAACACTTTCAAATTGTGAATTATTCATCATAGTTCCTTTTCTTATCAAAAATTTACATGGTAAGTTAATTTGTTGCCTGTTTCGATTCGTTTACTGTTTGAGCTTCGGGTATACCTAGCATCAGCATCCACTGGGACATCCAATAATACACCTTAAGCTACTGGGAACCGTCAAAACTACCTATCTTTACATTAGGGCTTCTCTAATTTTTTTCTTATTTTTCCAACCATTAATAATAATAACGGCATAAAAAAACAAATGGTTAAGGAAAAAGGTGTCCAGGCTATAGACATAAAGTTTTGATAATGCACTATATCGGGATGCGAAAAGATTGTAAAAGTGAGAATTAGAAAAGCTAATGGGAAAAGAAGGATTTTGTAATTTTGCAGACCTAGCAATTGAGCTAGTCCTAAGGCGAGTCCATAAAAGCATATGGTCAACTTAAAATATTCTGTAAAAATCCAAATGAAGGCCACAATGACCTCGACCCTTTCAAAAAAATTACCAATGCTAATCCTCATCCCCAGTTTATAAGAAGGATAGGTTAGTCTTGTTGTATTATCAGCACCTAATACGAGGATACTGAAAATGATCACTAAGAATAGAACGAAGCCCCCTATTATAGTCCCTATATAAAAGTTTTTCTTCATTGCTGCCTTTTCGTTTACAAATGGTGTGATCATTAAAAAGAAAACAAGCTGTACATAAGGAAGTGCTAAAGAGTGATATGCCCCCTTCATTATCGGTTTCATGCCCCCTTCAAATATAGGCTGCATTTTTTCGATTTTGATATCAGGTATAAGAAATAAGAATAATATGAAAAGCAGCACTACAATCCACGGAAAAAAGATAATTGCAGTCCGGCAGATGACTTCTAATCCCAGCCGTGCACCAAACAAGCTTGTTAATATAAACAAAATCATTATCATTTGTATTGGTGTCTCAACCAGAACCTGTGTCGAAAAAAAATTCCCAATTTCACTAAGTAACGCCGAAGAAAGGTAATAAATATAAAGAAGAAAAAGCATGGCAGATATTTTCCCGATCCATTTCCCGAATATTTTTTCATTAACCTCTATATAAGTCATGGATGGATAAAGTGAGGCAAGTTTGTTATATAAGAAAACGAAACATAAACCAAAGAGAGTTGCAATAATATAGGCAATCCAGCCATCCTGTTTTGCAAATGAGACAAGTACGGAAGGTAAAGTGAGGATCGCTCCTCCTATTGTGAATATGATGACTAATATTAGAAATTCACCAGAGCTAATTTTTCCTTTTTCGAGCATACTCGGTAAGACACCTCCCTAAGATAGAATACGATCCATGAAATGAGCGAGTGGACTATATATTTTTGTTATCCAGTCTATAGGAGTGGGAATGGTAATATCCTTGATTATTAAAATACTCAACGTCATACCAATTAAAAGCAATAATATAAAAATGATAATTTCCCTCCAGCATTTCTTTTTAAGAAGTGGAGGAATTTCGAAAAATGAAATTAAAGCTCCAGTACACACTGTTCCAATGATTGCCCACATTGATCATTACTCCTCAATATCTTTTTGAAAGGATTCTGATATGGTGCCCAAATTGCGAATCTTTGCTTTAACGGTTACATTCACTTCCAGATTTGCGAATTCCTGTTCCCAATTTTTTTCTAAACGTTTCCAAGCTTTGGGATCGATCCTATGAATTTCTTCACCAAAACCGAAGATGTCACTTTGATACTTCTCTTGAAGCGTTTTGATCGATCCTTCTATTTTACCTTTAATATTTTTTCCATATCTTTCATTCAATTCTTTGATTTTTTCCGGTTTGGTTAAGTCCATTTTGCATTCTACTTCACCTATACTCCCTTCTGACGTGACATTTATATCAATTTTCGGTTTTCCTTTTTCCATTTCCCCCTTAATTTTCGTTTTTGACCTATTCGTGTTGATCGTAATTTGCTCACCTTCACATGGAATGGTTACCGCCGTAGACTTAACATGATCTGTAATGTAGGTAACACCTTTACTGTCGTTCTTATTTAACCAGCCGACCAGTTTATCTTTCTTGAATACTCCAAGATAGTCCAATCGCAAACCGGATTTCGGGGAAATATTTTGTGCATTCGTCACATTGCTTCCGGATTCGGGATCACCATAAACGTATATCCCCGTTAGCATGGCCTCTTTACCGTTACTGACCATACTGCTGACCAGTTCATCCAAAGTGACCGTCCTTGTCGGTGCCCACCTGCTCTCTGAATTTTCCAAGGAGTCAAAAACTTTATTTGCCGGTATTTTTTCAAGAGCAGTTTGCACATTAAGCGTATCATAAGCAGTTGAACCCTTCGCAACTGTCATATAAAAATCCGAACGCATCTCCTTTTGTCGGGAAAGGACATCCAGAGGTTTCGCAATTCCTGCCCTGGCCATTTCCTCACCAAAGACAACCTCACGAAGATGGGATACATAAATCCTTCTTGGTACATCAGTTGATAAGCCCCTTATTGCTTCAAAAATGGTTGCACCGCTTTTCCTGAAGGTCACAACTTCCGTGCGACCAGACCTGGCATCACCTGCCAGCTCACTCGAATTTAGAACTTGGACGGTTACAAGATATCCATCTTCTGTTTTGTCAATTCCCATGGCAGTAACGATGGCTAGTTCATTCAACTCAATGCTGCTCCAACAGCCGGATAAACAAATTATAGGTAATATTAAAAATACCTTTAACATTTTTTGCATCGTGAACCCTCATAATCTCATCATTTTATCTAGGTGGTTTCGGAGAACTGACATCTCCTCTGTCTGTATCATTTTTACCGATCAAACGAGGCCGCTTTAATAATGACCAATGCGGCATCCTTATGATGTTGTCTTTTTGATCCTGTAAAATAAATGGTGCATTTGGAGCTAAATATGGTAATCCAAAAGATCGTATGCTATTTAAATGAAGGACCATCACGATCAGACCCAATATGATCCCGTATAATCCAAAAGTAGCAGCAAGGATCATAAACAAGAATCGAAGCATCCGAAAAGCCATGGCCATACTATTGGATGGGAACACAAAGCTGCAGATAGCTGTTAAGGACACGATGATAACCATCGTTGCAGAAACGAACCCTGCTTCGACAGCAGCCTGCCCAATAACTAATGCACCTACGATGGAAATGGATGAACCAATTGCCCTAGGCATCCGCACACCTGCCTCACGCAAGATTTCAAACACAACCTCCATCAGCATCGCTTCTACAAAAGCTGGAAATGGAACACCCTCTCGTTGTGAAGCCAGACTTATGAGCAAAGGTGTAGGTAGCATTTCTTGATGAAAGGTTGAGACAGCTACATAAAGTGACGGTGTAAGCAATGCAAGGAAAAAGGATAAATACCGTAATATTCGAATTAATGTTGCAATATCCGCCCGTTGATAATAGTCTTCGCTGGACTGGAAAAAATGCACCATCAGTGCTGGGATGACAAGGACAAATGGCGTTCCGTCAACGAGAATCGCAATCCTTCCTTCTAAAATTGCAGAGGCTACAGCATCAGGACGTTCCGTATTATAAACGGTTGGAAAAGGAGTGTATACTTCATCCTGGATAAGCTCTTCAATGTAGCCACTCTCAAGAATGGCATCTATATTGATTCGATTTAACCGGCTTTGTAATTCTGAAACCGTTTTATCATTGGCAACACCCTTTAAATACATAATTGCAACATCTGTTTGCGTTTTTTCTCCAATCTGTTTTGTTTCAAGCCATAGGTTAGGATCTTTTATTCTACGGCGTATTAAAGCTGTATTTGTTCGCAGCGTTTCAGTAAACCCATCCTTTGGTCCCCTTACTACTGTTTGTGAGGAAGGTTCCTGAACTCCGCGATCGACCCAGTCTCTTGAGCCGAGTGCTATTCCTATTGGGGAGCCGTCCATCAATAACATTGTGTCTCCCGATAAAACATGATGAAAAAGTTTTTGAAACTCAGTTATTTCCACTATTCCCCCTACAGGCAGCGAATGTGATTTTATCATTTCAAAACAGTCAGAGGGATTAAGGACCTTTACGTCCAAGTCCGAGTTCCGAATTTCCACCATCAAAGTGTCGAGGATAAAATCTTGGATTGATGCTGAATCAGTTAATCCATCGGTGTAAACGATGCCTAATTTAATCTCCCCATTTTTACCTGCTTGAAAATCCCTTGTGACTATGTCTGAACTATTTCCTAACGTTTTCTTAATATGGTCTAAATTAAATTGAAGATCAGAAGATATAAGTTTGGTATGATCATTATTTGAGTCTTGACTTCGGTTTTTGGCTTGAAGTGTTTGATTATTTTTTTCAGTTTTGCTTGAGTTTGGATTTCCGCTCTGATTTAGGTCTGCATGTTGTTTTTTATTATTTACTGATTGTTTATCTTCAATTAACTTCTTCAATGGGATAGGAACTCGAGATTTCAATGCTAACCCCCTCTAATCAAAAGCATGTTAAAAATATGTTTTCACCTTGGATGCAATTATATCCATTCAAATAAAATTATTGTAATGATCATTAATTGTTTCAAATTAATATGGCTATTTGAATAACTTGAACATAAAATGGCCAAAACTAAGGAGTATTAAAAAGGAAGGAACAAACAAAAAGGTGAATCAGAATGCCTAGTAGTTTCAAAATTTCATCACATCAATTGATGATTTTAATCCTTTTGTATTCGGTTGGAACGGTTATTTTACATACTCCTTCTCCTTTAGCTGGTTTTGCAAAGCAGGATGCGTGGCTTGCTGCATTACTTGGCACAGGAGTTGCTTTAATTTTTGTATGGTTCTTCATCAGAGTGGGAAATTTATATCCTGATCTCGCTTTAGATCAAATAAATGAAAAGGTTTTCGGCAGGTTATTAGGAAAGGTAATTAACCTCACATTTTTTTCTGGTCTTTTTCCACCGCTGCCGAGACCACTTATTATGTGGGGAATTTCATTAAAACTTTTTGGATGCCGGATACACCACTTGTAGCATTGAATATATTGTTAGCTGTAGTAGTGATCTTGACAGCTCGCCTTGGTATTGAAACTTTTACACGCACATTGGAAATTTTCTTCATACCTGTTCTAATATTACTTACTATTTTTTTAATTTCTGTCATACCTCAAGCGAATGTTCAAAACATACATCCAGTATTAGAGAATGGCGCCAAACCTCTTATACGTGCGACACTTTTTTACGTCAGCGTATTCACGCTGTCTCCCGTTATGTTTTTAATGATTTTCCCTTCAAAAGTCAATGAAAGTAAAAAAGGGGGAAAAGCTTTTTATATTGGGACATTGATTGGAGGAATCATTTTAACCCTTGTTATCATGCTGGATATCTTGGTTCTTGGGCCCGATACCACAGCAAGAAATATTGCGCCAAGTTATACGATGGCAAAAAAAATAAATGTAGGGAATTTCCTGACGCGAATCGAAGCTATAATTGCTACGATTTGGATCATTACAACCTATACCAGAACGGTGTTGTATTTTTATGTATCGGTTGTGGTATTTGCAAATATATTTAATATAAAAGATTATCGTCCATTTACTACAGTATTAGGGATGATCATGATTCTTTCTTCATTATTTATTTTTCCAACGGTCCAATCATCCGGGGAATTCAATAAAAATATTTGGTTTTTTTATGCATTAACTTTTGGTCTGGTCATGCCTTTATCATTGCTAATCATGGTTAAAATTAAAAAAATGATTAAAAAGCTTCAGCAAAGACCAAAATCAACTTTTTAATAACTAATTACCCTGAGATTGAAATCGAGACTATTATCAGAAAGCACCTCTCCAGCCAGAGTTAGCTGCTTATAAAGATCTATATCAGATAATGACGGTTGCATTAAGAATAAATTGGATATGATCGTAATGAAGTTACGAATGAGGTGATATATTGAAACATAAAATAATCATTATACTTAGTCTGGTTTTTATAGTATTCATGACTGTTTTACTCATCTTTTACCTCATAAAAGATGATTCTTCCCGATGGATGGTAGCTTTAGGGGGAATATTAGTAAGTGCGTTGCCCATTTCATTACTATTTGTGAAAAATAATCCTTTTAACATTCCAATCATAATCGGTTATTATGTTTTTGTTTTCTGTACGACATTTTTAGGGTCAATCGCAAATTTTTATGTGGATTTAAAATGGTGGGACTCTACCCTTCACTTCTACAAGGGTATTTTCGTGGGTTTTGTTGGAATTGCTCTTTATAAAAAATTCATTCCTCAAAAGTCGAGAAAAGATATATCAAGCTGGGTCCCCTTTCTTTTTGTACTCTCACTTGCAGTCCTTGCCACTGTCCTTTGGGAAGTCTATGAGTATGTAGGTGATCTAACTTTTACTCATACCATGCAGCGAGGCGGTAATAAGGATACCATGTACGATATAATTTGCGGTCTTATCGGTGGTCTGCTTATCTCCAGTTATTCCTGTATAAAAAAATCAAAATTATAATGATTTGTTGAGGTAATCATATGAATAGAAAGCTAGTTATTTTATTAAGTTTAGTGTATGTCCTTTTCATGGCGGCTTTATCTATCTTTTACTATACAACCGATGAAACATTCAAATCCCTGGTTTCGATAGGAGGAGTGGCATGTGGAGCAATTCCCCTTCTATTGGCCCTATTTACCAAGCTTCAATTCAATCTGCCAATTATCATTTCCTATTTAGTCTTCTTATTCGGTTCACAATATTTAGGATCTATTTTAGGCTGGTATGGTCTGGGGTGGTGGGACACACTCTTACATTTACTAAGCGGATCCCTTCTTGCTTTTACAGGTATTGCTTTATATGAACGTTTAATATACAGAAATGCAGGTAAAGAGATATCTCCTTGGTTTGTCTTTTTGTTTACCCTCTCTTTCTCAGCACTTGGTGGTGTTATATGGGAGATCTACGAATTTGGTTCCGATCAATTATTCGGAATGACATTACAAGGCGGGGGAAATAAAGATACAATGATAGATTTGATCGCGGATACTGTTGGAGGTCTTATCATTGCAGTGTGGGCCGGAGTTCGGACAAAGGTTAAGGTAAAGAAAACTTGAAAATTACACTTGGTTTAATCAGATCTTTTTTCTTATTGTTAACGTTTTGCTTCAAAAAAGTTGACTGCATATAAAAAACGACCATCATATGGATGGTCGTTTTTTGTCATTTAAATATGATAGATATGATCTTTTCCGTCGTCATCTCACTATCTACCACGTATGTTCCAGGACGTAATCCGTTGGCCTTGCCTTTCTTTTCAACCTCATCAGAAAACCCATAGGCATTCTTAATGACTTTTGCTTTTTGAAGGTTTTTACCCACATCGATGCTTGTCGAGCCTTTAGACACTGTCAGAACTGTACGGTATATGATTTTTTCTGTTGGTTCTTTTACAGTTTCTTTTTCCGCTTCCGCTTTATCTTTAATTGCCTCTGCTTCAGCAATCTGATCTTCCCATTCTTTTTCGGAATGTATGACATACCCTTCAGAAGCCAGGGACTCTTTCATATCATCTTCCGATAGTTTCTCTGATGTACCGGTCGCTTCACCTGGAACAAAGAAGTACACTGCACCGCACAAACCTGCTGCAACAATAAGGCCTCCGGCAAAGCTGCGCATTGATTTAGATGTCATTGGCCACTTTACTCCTTTCATTCTTCGTTTTAATGTAAGGAGTAAGCAAGTTTTCTATCTCATTTTCTGTCTGTTTTGTTTTCAGTGCGATGCTTTCGAATGAATAGCCTCGCTTATGTAGGTCGAGTACTTCACGCAACAAGCTCCGCTTTTCGGAAGACATTGCAAGAATGCCTGCTTCTTGCACCGTAATTTCAGCATCTATCTCGATGTTCCTGATTTTTTCCTGTAATACATTCATTTCATCCCCAAAAGTGCTAGCAATCTGCTCCAATTGACTGTCCACTTTTACAGAATCCTTTTTAATAAACGATAAAATGAACAGTAAAACTGCTGCACCAAACAAAATGACTAGAGCCCATTCCATCATTCTATGTCCCTCCTTAATCTTTGAAACTATTATCTCGCTTTCTAATTATATATTGATTTGTACCAAAACTCGATTTAAATGAACAAAATACCACAATAGTCACGTATTTATGACAAAAAAAGGCGCGAGATGGCCATCCATAAATATTAATAATGAAAAAACGAAATGTAAGGTTTCCATTTGAGGACTATTTTACCATATTTCATTCATTATTTATACCTTTGTTAAGATATTATGGCAAAGGATATTTGTTTGTCCCTTAACATACTGCCAGTTCCAAATAGAGCCCGGACAATGGAATGGATAATGCCTTGTCCTTAGATAAGTGCTCCAACTTTCAACTGGATTCAAATAATGAGAAAAAGCTAAGTATAAGTTTAGCTCATGAAAATAACTGCAGCACCCCTATTAGTCATGGCCCCTGTTGCTTCACCTTCTCTTTTACTTTTCCCTTAAAGGATTCCAAGATGTATATTAAATGACAAATGCATTTCCAAAAGATAAGATTATACTATTAGGTTCCTTTTCCTGTTTCATTAAATAGATGAGATTTTTAATAGCATATACTTTTTGGAGGTAATAAGGAGGAAACAATGAATATTAAAATAAATAAAATACCGGGTTTCATGCAAGCCGAAATCGAACAACTTCAATCATCATTATCCCCATTGTTGAAGAAAAATTTGAAATACGGATTTTTTTCGACGGTGATGATAGGCTTTTCCATCATTAACCTTTTTTTCCTTTTATTTAAGAGCGAATCCTTACTCATTTCGAAAACCGCACTTGGAATCTATGCATTGGTGGGAGCTGTAGGATTTGCCCTATTAAAAGAAAACAAGCACAACCAAAAAGAAATAGTGAAAATGAGTCAAAAATATATGTTGGAGAGAATCAAAAAAAGCAACTATTTAACAGATGCCAGAAAAAGTAATTACTTTAAAAGGGTAAATGAGCATCCGCTATCTGCCATGAATGTTTTTATTGAGTTTCTTGCCGAGGAACAACAAAGGAAGAACAAATCCTCACACAATGAGTAAATACAAAAAAAAGTTCGTGAATTTTTATAACTTTATCGGTCGTTGAAATAAGTTAACAAACGATTAGCGCATTTAAAAAACAACTCAACCAGTATGCTCGGGTAGACTTCCGATTCACACTGGTTGGTTGCTTCGCTTTTAAACTTCTACTTATTCGGGCAAGACCACTTTACGATAGATTCCTGCCAAAAAAGGTTGAATAAAATATCTTGCAAATTCTCTGTATCAACGTTTCTTAAATGACGTTTATTTCAATTGGGCTGCACAATAATTAGTCATGGAGGTTCTTATCAATAAGTTCATGAAAATAGACTGCAGCATGTTCAGTTGGAGAAAAGATACCATTTGTAAACGCCTGAGAACTTAATCCTTTTTGTAATTTTTCCACAAGTTCAAAATCTTCCTGGCGTACTTGATCAACGAAATTAAAATATTCTTCTTTTTCTATTGTTGTTTTTTCATTAAGGGAATAATCACGATAAATACCTAGCGACGTCTCTGCATCAACAGGTATTACTTGAATGGTATTCACATTTCCGTCTCCTGGATAAACGTTAATCATCATATTTGGCCAAATCCAATAAAAGCGCGCTTGGTCACCTTCAGAATTCTTGCTTGCTGTCATATATTGATAGGTGAATTTGTCGTGTGTCGTTGTGCAAAAGTTCGCTAGATCAAAAGATTTTGCAAAGCCTGGATGAGCAATGGAACAATGGTCACATTCAAGGTAGTTGTCAACAACAGCTTTCCAATTAGCCTTAACTACACGCCGGGTTTCCCTAACTAGTTTTAGAGAATGAAAGAAGTGATACTCTTTCATTTCCTCTAGAAATTCCTGATATGCTTCTGCCAAGGAAGGTGCATTTTTGTCTAGATTGACAAAAATCATAGCATTCTGAACTTCTAAACGAATGGATTTCATACAACTGTGTACTCCCAATTGATTCGTTTTAAAATTAGGAGCTCTATTTACATTTCCATCTAATTTGAATGTCCATCCATGGTATCCACATTGTAAAACTTTTTTATTTCCTTTATCAGAGTTTTCCACTTTCATTCCACGATGAGGACAAATATTATAGAAAGCACGCAGTTCTCCATCAGTTCCGTGAGAAACGATAATAGGCTCTCCGGCGACATCTAAAGTCAAGAAGTCGCCTACTTTTTCAACTTGACTGGCATGCCCCACCAATATCCAATTTTTCCTAAAAATCTTTTTTCTTTCTTCATTAAATACCTCTGGATCAACATACCGTGAATAAGGTAATGTTGGGCTAAACTGTACATTTTCTTTTTTCGTAGTCATATCGAAAATCCCTCCAGATAATTAGCTAATTTTTTAAAGTTCAACGCTTAATACTTACTATTTTCAATTTCCAGTTATATCCGATCCATATAGACTGTCTTGACCTCTGTATAGAATTCAACAGCACTCTTTCCTTGTTCACGGCTGCCTGCACTTGAATTTTTACATCCGCCAAATGGCATTTGCGGTTCGGTTCCTGCTGTTTCCGAATTGACATGTACAAGACCCACTTCGACATCTTCAATAAACCGTTGAGCAGACGTTAAATTATTCGTACAAATTGCTGCGCTCAATCCATACTCTGTATCATTCGCCATCATAACTGCTTCCTCATAGTTTCCGGCCTTAAAAAGAGCGATGACTGGCCCAAATATTTCTTCCCGTGCAATGCGGGCATGTTGAGGAACATTTTCAAAGATAGCCGGCCTGACATAAAAACCGTTCGCCAATTCCTCTTCTGTCGGAATCTCTCCTCCACACAAAAGCGTCGCTTCTGATTTCCCAGCATCAATCATATCAAGCACACCATCGCGTTGTGATCTAGATACAGCAGGACCGATATATGTTTCTTCATTGAGCGGGTCGCCCACTTTTAATTCTTTCGTACGCGCGACAAGACGTTCACGGAAAGCCTCGTAAATTCCTTCTTCCACAATCACCCTACTAGTTGCTGTGCATTTTTGCCCCGTGGATTTAAAAGCTCCTCCTACAGCAATTTCAACTGCTTTTTCAAGATCAGCATCAGCGAGGACGACGAGCGGGTTTTTCCCTCCCATTTCCACTTGCACTTTCTTCCCATGTTCAATGGCCTGTTTTTGAATTTGCTGACCTACTTGATTCGAGCCGGTAAAAGATATAGCCTTCACATCCGGATGTTCCACCAATGCAGCACCAATGATGGAACCTCTTCCGAACACACAATTAATGACACCAGCTGGAAGACCGGCTTCATCTAATGCTTTCATCACATGATAGACAGACTTAGGTGTAAGATCAGCCGGTTTAATCACGACTGTATTCCCGTAAATCAGGGCCGGCGCCAATTTCCATACAGGGATGGCAATAGGAAAGTTCCATGGTGTAATCAATCCCACCGGACCGAGCGGAGTGCGAGTAGTGTACAAAAATGTATTGGCATTAGTTGAAGGAATTACTTCCCCAAGTGGCTGCCGAGCTTCAGCAGCATAATATTCAAGTATGCTAGCGGCACGGTTGGCTTCCCCCATCCCTTCCAAGAATGTTTTCCCTTCTTCCTTTATCAAATCCTGACCTACTTCCTGCACATTCTTTTTCAAAATATCAGCTGCTTTCTGCAAGTATGAAGCCCGTTGCTGAAACGACAGTTTTTTCCAATCTGGAAATGCATTTTTTGCGGCTGCAACTGCATCATGTAAATCAGCCGCCGCACTAGATGGAAATTCCCCTAAATTTTCTCCATTATGGGGACTAAGATTTTCCTTATACTCCCCTGTAGTTGGTTCTTGCCATTTTCCATTAATATAATTTAAGTAACGCATACAATTTCCTCCCGCATTCTATTTTTCTACATCTTGATTAAAGATTTGATTATTACTAGAATCTTCTAAAATGAATTCTTCCACATTTGGTTCATACTCGAATTGTGGCACGTTTTCTTTTGTCGGAGTATTAAGAATAATTTCTATTGAACGAAATCATTTTGCTGTTCATTTGATAAGGTAGGCACATCTACCTTCCTTCTCGTATATCTAAAATAGTAAAATATATAGCAAGCAGTGACGAAACCTAATCCCCAATACAACGAAGTGCGCTGTGTCGGATCATATGCCGTGAACACGAAAATACCTAGACACATAAGGATGCAGAGAATCGGGGCAAAAGGGAAGAAAGGTACTCTATACTTCAGATTTTCCACCTTTCCGCCCTCTCTGATATACTGCTTACGGAATCTGTACTGTGCGAACGCAATCGCCATCCAAGTAAGTACCCCTCCAACCCCACTTATAGAAAGTAACACAACAAATAACGTTTCTTCCGCTACTACACTAGTAAGTAACGACAGCAAGGCAAAGAACAGAGTGACGAGTAAAGCGTTAATGGGTACACCGCGCCGATTGAGCTTTCCAAATGAGGAATGCGCCATACCGTTTTGAGAAAGGGAGAAAAGGATTCTGGTACAAGCAAACAGACCCGTATTCCCAACAGAGAGCACCGCCGTCAAAATCACGAAATTCATAATGTCAGCGGCATAAGGAATACCTACCATTTCAAAAACGGTAACGAAAGGGCTTTCCAGCACCCCAGCTTCTTGCCACGGAACGATAGCCGACAGAACAAAGATTGCTAGAACATAGAAAAGCAGCACACGTATTACGATGTTACGAATCGCTCTCGGAATGCTTTGTTGCGGGTTTTCCGTCTCTCCTGCTGCAACCCCCATGATTTCCGATCCCTGGAATGCGTATACGACCGTCATCATTGATATAAACACACCCGTGAATCCTGTAGGGAATAGTCCATCACCTATAAAATTGGAAAAAAACGGAGCAGGTTGAGCATCCATATGAATCAATCCAAACATTGCGGCCACACCGATAATTATGAACAGAATAACGGCAAGTACTTTAATCCCTGAGAACCAGTACTCTGTCTCAGCGAAACTTCTCGTTGTTAAAGCATTTATGGTGAACAAAAGTACGGTAAATATCACACACCATATCCATACTGGTATATCAGGAAACCATCTAGTCATGAGCAAACCAGCCGCCACAAATTCCAAGCCTACGTAAAGAGCCCAGCTCAGCCAGTAAATCCAGCCGATGACAAATCCAGTGGCGGGTCCGATAAATTTTGTTGCATGGACCTGAAAGGAACCTGAAACTGGCATCACTACCGATAATTCACCGAGACAAATCATCGCCAAGTACATTAATAAACCACCGACCAAATAGGCAACAATCGCTCCTCCGGGTCCAGCTTCACCGATCGCATATCCTGATCCCAGGAAAAGACCTGTTCCAATTACCCCACCTAAGGAGAGCATGAATAAATGTCTACTCTTCATCGAACGCTGTAATTCCTTTGGCTGATTTTCATGTTTTGTTTCCATGAATGCCCCCCTTTCTGATTGATAAACTGCCCCATACACTGATTAACACAAGTTATAGAGAGTTCCCATTATTCTGAAAATAAAACACATTATTGTGGAGATAAAGCTTCGGAAGGCTCTGCATATTCCAGCAAGTCGCTGATTGTCGGTTTGAATATTTCATAAGCTACATCTCTTTGATATTTATTTTGGTTTTTTGCTTGTGTAAACAAGTGATACGTATTTTTCCTGCATAGTTTTTCGATATCATCAACTACAGCTTGTGGATTTGGATTTACTAGTCCAAAAATAACGGCATCATAAAATCTAATCGCCCCAAGGTTCGCAACGAAATCATTGACAACATCAATTCCTCTTTGTTTTATGATTTCGTCTCCCTCTAAAGAAAGGGGAATGTTTGCCGCCTCCACAATTAAGCTTGCTTTTACGCTTTTAGCATTTGATTTGTGGATGACATCCTCTAGTGCGGACGGAATTAATATGTCGCAATCTATATCGAGCCAATCCGTGTTTGCCCTTACATCATAATGCGGTTCAAAAAACTCTTTATCCATTTCTCCGTATGAATTCTTACGATCAATAAGCTTTTGGACATCTAATCCTTCTTCACACGTTACCAAAAGGTTGGCATCAGAAATCCCTACAACTTTATAACCTAACTGGGACATTTTCAATGCACAACTTGCTCCTACACAGCCGAATCCTTGAATGACAACTCTCGCTCCATCTTTTCCGCTTTTAAATTTCCATGCCTCATCTGCCGAAAATGCTACACCATATCCTGTTACGACATCGTTTAAAAACAACCCGTCAATTTTTGTCGTCAAAAGTTCATCAAAGTCTTTTATCCCTTGCAGAACATTCGGATTCTGCTTCATTGATTTCGTAAGAGGTATATCCATACCAAACTCATTGAATATTTTGAGCACATCTTCATATTTGGTACCTAAGTCACTGCCTAAAGATACCCCGATGTCTATATAAGGCATCATCGCAATTAGAAATCTTCTTAATACTGCATACGCGTCTGGCGCTTTATAATCATAGGCAATGCCCGCTTTACAACCGCCTGTCGTCTCGGACTCACAGGCTACATACTTATAAGCCATCGCCTTAGCTAATCTTTCGACCTCTTCTCGTGTAACCGTTGGATGCATTCTTGTACCGCCGCCTGCGTAGCCTTTAACAAAGTTATGCACGACCAGCCACCCTTTTGCATCTGTTTCCGTATCATTCCATTCCACAACTAAATATGGTTTTAACATTTGTGAACCCTCCCCAAAAACTTCCTTTTATTAATTCCTACGACTGACTTCTAATGGAAACAACCAAAGCATGGATGCCGCAACTATTTGTTGGACACTAGCTTTTCGTGTACTCCCTTCTTGTCTTGGCCTACAGTTAGAATCTTTGGATTGACTGCAACTTCGATTACAGCCGGAAGCCCTGAAGCAATCGCCCTTCGAAGCGCTGGCGCAAAATCACTATTTTTTTCAACCTTTTCACCATGCGCTCCAAACAAGCGGGCCAATTCGGCAAAATTAGGGTTGGACAATTCAGTTCCAACGACCCGTTTTGGAAAATGACTTTCTTGATGTACACGAATCGTTCCGTACATATTGTTGTTCACGACAATTGATATGGTCGGAATTTTATACCGTACAGCCGTTTCAATCTCTTGGAGAGTCATCATAAAGCCGCCATCTCCTGAAAAAGAAACAACATGTTTCTGAGGTTGCGCCAGCTTTGCCCCTATTGCAGCAGGCAGTCCATATCCCATCGCTCCCGAAGTTGGCCCCACGTAAGTGTTTTCATGTTCAAAACGATAATATCTGGATAGCCATCCAAAAAAATTGCCGGCATCATTTGTAATAATGGTGTCCTTCGGAAGACAGACAGCAACGTCATGCATTAATCCATCCATATCCACGAAATCTTTTGTGTAGTCAGCCTTTGGTTCAGAAAATGTCATATATTTTTCATGTAATTCTTTCACATTATCTTCGTTTGAAATGGAAGAACCTGAAGCTTGCAGTGCTTGTTCTAAGAAACTCTTGGCATCTGCTTCAATGGCAAGGGAAGGAGCATACACTTTACCAAAAATATTGGGACAAATATCTACATGGATCAGTTTTGTATTTTCAGAGAGCAAGGTGTAATCTTGTGTTCCTACTTGAGAGAATCGTGTCCCTAACGCCAAGACTACATCTGCATCTCGGATTGCATCAAGTAAATATTGTGGTGTCCCAAACCCTAGCCATCCTGCATAGCAGGGGTGTGAGTTCGGAAACGCGTCGAACCGGCGGAAAGCGGTAACAACAGGAAGCTTCATTGCCTCGGCAAACTGTACAAGCAGCTTGTTAGACTTAGCATGAATCACACCGCCACCAGCAATCAATATGGGGCGCTCCGCGCTTCGTATCGTCTCTATCGCCTGCTTCACATCGTCCAAATGTGGTTGGGGAGGAAGCGCGCGATAAGAAGGATAGATGTTCAACTCTGCCTCATCTTCTAACATGTCATGCGGCAAAGCCACTAATACAGGACCCGGACGTCCCGATCGCGCCATATGGAACGCCCGTTGCAATAATTCCGGGATTCTTTCCACACGATCAATCTCAACCGTCCATTTACATAAATGACTGAAAAAACCCGTCAAATTCACTTCCTGAAACGCTTCCTTTTCTTTAAAAGGGCGTTCGACTTGGCCAATAAGCGCAACCAAAGGGGTTGAATCCTGAGCAGCAGTATGAATACCGATAGCTAAGTTTGTAGCACCCACTCCACGCGTTGCCATACAAACTCCTACCTCACCTGAAGCCTTCGCATACCCTTCCGCCATAAAAGAGGCACCTCCTTCATGTCTGGCGGAAATAAGTTCTATTTCAGGATGTTGATATAGTGCATCCATTACACTAAGATAACTTTCACCTGGTACACAAAAAGCTTTTTTTACCCCTTCTTTAGCCATTACTTCTACGACTGCTCTTCCTCCACTGACTTTCATATTCAGCCTCCCGCTTTCAAGAACATGTATTTGTTCTGCTAATTTATCTTTCTATTAATATTGCACTCATTCTTACTATCATTTAACAAGTTTTTCGATACCAGAAACTGGTTTATTAGCTGCTTCCGTCTCAATTGAAGTATTTCTTGTAATAGCACTTACTCCCAAAGTTACTGCAATGTTGATGAATAATACAGCTAACCCCACATCAAGATCCTGTATTGCTTGCGGTAGAGATGGAAATAATGTGGCAAGTGTCGTACCTGATGTAGTCGAGTAAATGACAATTAGAATTCCAGCTATCATTCCGGCAAAAGCTCCTTGAACGGTAACAGGATTCTTTTTCCACAAACTGAAAAATAGTGCTGGGAACAACTGTGCCATGAAGCTATATGCCATAAGATACAGCGTAAAAATCGACTCCCCGCCATTGAACGTAAAGTATAGGGTCACTATAGAAATGACAGGTACTAACATCATGCTCAATCTTCGAAGTTGGTCATCTGATGTATTCGGTTTCCACACCTTATATACATTTTTTGAAAGTATCGTGGCCGTAGCCGTCAACACGAGTGAACTAGGTATAAGGGCGGCCATCGCCCCAGATGCTCCAATAACTCCAACAAACCAGGGATCGAATGACATCTTCGCCATTTTAAATAAAGCCAAATCTGCTTCTGCTCCCTGTAAATTCGGAACTTGAAGAATCGCAGAAAAACCAATAAAAAGCGAAAAAATGATGATTACTTGATAAATTGGCATAACCCCAGCATTCCATCGAAGTGATTTTGGACTTTTTGCAGAAAACACTCCCGCTAACATATGAGGAAACATATAGAATGCCAGTGCTGTCATAATCGTAGCGGAAATAAACCAAGAGATACTCAATCCTTGTTCAGGGAATATCAATAATCCATGTTTTGCTGTATCGATTGCTTCAAACATCGACTGCAAACCACCGTAATAATGAAGTGGAAAATAAATCCCCATAAAGACGACAACTGCCAAAATCATGATATCTTTAATAACCGCCGTCCACGCTACGCCATGCATCCCTGAGGCAGTTACATAAATTGTGATGGCAATTACACCTACAACTATAGCCACATTAGGAGAGATGGACCCATAGGACGCCTCCGATACGATAATTCCTAACCCTTTTAACTGCATGATTAGATAAGGAATAATTGAAATAACGCTGATTACCGCCACAAGAACACCTAAAGCCGGACTATTGTACTTCTTGTCATAAAAATCGGATTGAGATATGACATTATTTTTTTTGGCATATCTCCAAATTGGCGGCAACAGCCAATAGGCTATTACAAAATAGAAGCAATTGAAAGCATATAAGGCTGGAGGCATACCAGATCTATAAGCGCCGCCGCTGGCCCCCAAAAACGTATATGTCGTAAACATTTCACCTGCAATCAAAAAGAAGAGCAAAAAGCTGCCGAAACCTCTTCCACCTATAGCCCATTGTTCCAAACTCATATTTTTACCTTTTCGAGCTTGAAGCCCTAACCAAATACACAGAACCAGAAAGAAAAGGATGACAAGCAGGGCTTCATTCATTAGTCTTCTTCCTCCTTGGTTGCAGGATCAAGTTTATTAGCAATTATCAAGCACACCGATGTAAGACAAACCCATAATATTGCCCAAAAAAGAACAAATGGCATTCCTAAAACATATGGTTCAATTCGATTGATAACAATAAGCGAGCCAAGTGCTGGTACCGCACTTATCACATAGATTATTTTCTTCATTTGTTCACCATCCTTATCAACAAACAGATAATTACACTTGTAGCACTACTACTTTGGCACCCCTTTAGTTAATGGCTCATTTACTGCCCAATTCGGTTTCATTCCAGTAAGGACTTGTTCCACTTGCATTGCTGCATGTACAGCCATGCGTATCGAACCTTCTTTCGTCAATGCCGCATTATGAGGGCTGACAATCACATTATCCATTTTAAAAAGGGGATTCCATTTATCAGGAGGCTCAACTTCAAATACATCTATTCCAGCGCCGGCAATTTCGCCCGCTTGCAAAGCATTTACTAAATCACTCTCCTTCACTACGCCTCCCCTGGAAGCGTTTACAAAATAGGATGAGGGTTTCATCCAGGAAAACTCACGGCTTCCTATTATTCCTTTTGTTGTTTTCGTTAACGGCAGATGCAGACTGATAACATCAGAGTTTCTGAAAACCCACTCTAAGTCAGTTGCTATCTCTAACTCCGAATTCGTGCTGTCCGTAACATAGGGGTCGTAGCCAATCACTTTCATATCGAAGCCTTTTGAAGCTTTTTTTGCCAGTATTCTACCAATTCTCCCTAGTCCAATAATCCCTAATGTCTTGCCTTCCAAATCCATGCCAAAAAGTTGATTGCGGATAGCAAAATTCCCACTTCGCAGCTCTTTATCAGCCACACTCAAGTTTTTGGACAAAGATAAAATAAATGCCATTACATGTTCAGCTACAGCATTCGCATTTGCCTCTGGCGTATTTGTTACATAAATGCCCCGTTCTGTAGCAGCTTCGATATCGATATTGTCCAACCCAACTCCATACTTAGCAATTACTTTGAGGTTTTCAGCTGCTTCAATAACTTCCTTATTTATTACAGCCGTTGATCTCGTTAATACTGCATCACAATCCTTGATTTCTTCCATAAGGATTTCTTGTGCCAGTTCAGATCCCACTTTAATCTTATAGCCTTTTTCTACCAAATAACTTTTCCCCTCTTTCTCAATATCTTGAGGAATATACACTAAATGACTCACATTACCACCCTTTCATGTTTACCTTGAAGGAAAAATCTTTCCTACTTCATTGTATATATACAATTATTGTGCCAACATAAAAAACATCAGTTTATTCAAGAAAGAAGCCAATTAGTTCTCAAATTAAGAAATAAATAAAGTTAACAAATTGTTTCATAATGAATTAATAAGTTTCATTACGTTTCAATTTGTTTCAATACTCAAATTTTTCATCTTTCTCCATAAAGTCGTGCGACTCATCTCTAACTCCAAGGCAGCTTTTCCTTTATTAAAATTAACCTTATTTAACGTTTGAACTATTCTTTCACGCTCGGATAGATGTATCCCAGGTGGCATATCAAGTTCTTCTGCTTGTTTTGACAGTATTTTCTTTTTACTTCTATTCGGAAAATACATTTCGATATCGTACACATCAATTAACTTGTCTTTATAAAGAGCACATAATCGCTCACAAAAATTTTGCAATTGGCGGATATTCCCTTCCCAATTCTCTTCACTCAGCTTTTTCATGGCAGTATCCGTAATCTTAATTTTTTGATCCGAATGGCCTTTCTGAATAAAAGCATTCACCAATAACGGAATATCTTCTCTGCGTTCCCGAAGCGGAGGCAAGACAAGGTCCAGTACACTCAAGCGATAATATAGATCCTCCCGAAAGTCATTACTTTTGACCATTTGCATGAGGTCTTTGTTTGTTGCCGACACAATTCTCACATCAACCGGAATCACTCTATCATCACCGATTCGCATGATTTCCCGCTCTTGCAAGACACGAAGCAGCCGACTTTGCATTTTTGGGGAGATTTCCCCTATTTCATCTAAAAAAATCGTACCTCTATGAGCCAATTCAAAATAGCCTTGCTTTCCGCCTTTCATAGCCCCCGTGAAAGCTCCTTCTGCATATCCGAATAACTCACTTTCCAATAAATTTTCGGGAAGCGCAGCGCAATTAATGGCTACAAACGGGTTATTTTTCCGGTTGCTATGATTATGTATGCTTTGGGCGAATATTTCCTTGCCCGTTCCGGTTTCTCCAATTATAAGAATGTTTGAATCTACTTCACTATAATGTTGAGCAGTTTCAATCGTCCTCTTAATTTCGGAACTCCGGTACAATATATCATCAAAGGTGTACTTAGCCACATGTCCACGTGAATGAATCTTTCTAAAGAACTTCCCTTCCATCTCCTGAATGCGTGTAACATCTTGAAAGGCGACCATATCCCCCACTTTTTTACCTTTTAAAAATATCCCAACTTTTTTAACCGATAATTGAATGGCTTGGTAAGCAACGATATCTTTTTCGTATTCATTGTCACTTAACAGCATATTACGAAATTTTCCGTCCTTTATCATATCGTATATAGAATTTCCAATTAAGCTCCCCTTGGAAATGGATAATATCTCCTGAGCCGCCGTATTAAATACAGATATTTGTCGTTTTAAATCTATTGCAATAACCCCTTCATAGGCATAATTAAGAATCGTTTGGTAACGCTTGGTCTTCTCCTGTTCCCTTCTGCTGACAAGAGCTACTCTTTTCGCCTCAATCAACGCCTGCCGAAATGATTCCTTTCCAGTGTCAACCAGAATGGCTCCCAACCCTATCTCTTCAGCATAGTTACAGGTACTTAAACCACTTAACACCACCTCACAGCCATCTCTGGCTGCTAAATCCACTAAACTAACTGAGGACTCGATATCATTCAATATATAGGACTGAATTGGCAAATTAACGATATCCGAAAGGTTTTCCACGCCATAAATCATATTCAGCGCCCCTATAACGGCCACTTTTTTACTGCCAAAACGTGCCTTGCAATCATAAAGGGAACGAATGAGGTCAATACCTTGTACAGGTATATCAACGATAGGAATAGATTCATTGCTTTCTTTTAATAGTTTCGTGATTAATCCCCTTGAGATGATTACATCCGCATCAAGCTTCAACTTCCCAATCTTATCGGCATCCTCAACTACCTCCTCTAAAACAAACTTCACTGAACCGTTATCATTGTTTTCCGATTCTTCCAACTTGTTGAATTCCTCAAACCTTTCAAAAGCATCCGTAATATACCCTTTTCGAGGAACAACGAGTTTAATTTTTATCAAAATGCCAACCTCCAACGTAAAATCATTTTGGTTTATTGGATATAATCTCAAGCAACCTGATAATTAAGCCCTAGTCAAACCAGGATGTGTTTAATCGAGATGGCTAAGTATGCCAAGCAAATGTTTTCGTTCAGAATTATATATATCATTTTTACAATCACTTTTGAAAAACAAAAAACCCTGTTACCATGGGTTTTTTCGTCAATAAACGACCTTTTCACTTTTAATTTACACCCTATTATTCGAATTGTTATTGATAGCAGATTATTCTTTCAATAAGAGTCACATTCAAATTACCCTACTCACCTTTTTCTTCTTAAAATGTTTATGTTCCCCTGCTTATCATCACTGTAATAAGCTTTTACCATTAACAACAGTATGAAGATTTCTTAAAGTTTTCATTATTTAGTGATTCAATGAAATCTAAAACTGAATTAAAAATGCTAGCCCCCTCTTTGCTCTATAAAAAAATTACCTGGCATATAAATCATTTTATTTGGTATAATTTTCATTCCTTTCTCGACAATAGGACTATATTCCTTATATTCTTCATACAAACGTGGAATTCCTTTTGGTTTTAAAGTTACTGACATTAAAATTAGTCTACAAACACATAACCCCGTTCAAGAAATCCTGAACGGGGTTTTACAATATACACGATCTGTTTCATTTTGAGTATTTGAGGTCTTGGAGCTTTGTTGTCAATCATCGTAGAACTATTCATTCAAGGAGGTTCTACTTACGAACTTAAAACTGGATCAGCAATGACAAGGATTTTCCCGGACTTGATACCCTCCATATATTGATCGACTTCGGCTTCCTCTAGTCCCATATCCAATAATGGCTTTCTCAATCCGCCTGCTCCCGATGCTGCCCCGGCTGCTGCTCCGCCAAAAGTGGCAAAAATCGGTCCTGCCGCCAATATTGGACCAATTCCTGGTATGGCTAATGCACTCATTCCAATAAGGAGGCCGGTCAACCCGACAGCTCCGCCGGCTGCTGCCCCAGCAACTAATCCATCAGTCTTTGCCGGGCTGACTTCCTCAGCTTCATTAGGTAATTTATCAATGTTTTTTGCCACTACTGATATTTGATCGGATGTATATCCTTGTTCCTTTAAATTTTCGACTGCTGAAGTCGCTTCATTTTCATTTTCATATATTGCTATAAACCTCTTGTCCATGGTATCTGCTCCTTTAAAAGTAATGTACTATACAATACCCTTAATTGAGTTTCAATAACCTTCTATGAAAAAAATGAAATTCACTCCCGGATTTGCCCCTGGCCATAAATGAAGTACTTGCTTGATGTCAAGGCCGGTAAACCCATAGGTCCACGTGCATGGAGCTTTTGTGTGGAAATGCCGATTTCTGCGCCATAACCAAATTCAAAACCGTCGGTAAAACGGGTGGAAGCATTATGATAAACTGCTGCCGCATCCACTTTATTCAAAAATACGGTAGCGTTTTGTTCATCTCTCGTCAGGATTGCTTCGGAATGCTTGGTACCGTACCGATTAATGTGTTCAATGGCATCCGAAACACCTTTTACAATTTTTACGCTGATTTTTAATGCTAGGTACTCTGTAGACCAATCATCCTCCGTAGCCTTTTTCGCTCCTGGAAAAGCGCTGCAAACCGCTTCGTCTCCGTATACTTCGATACCTTTTTCGTCTAGGATTGCCAAAATCCTCTTACCATTTTCTTCAAACCATTTTTCGTGAATAAGAAGGCTCTCAATTGCATTGCATACGGAAGGGCGCTGTGTTTTACCGTTTAAGACAATTTTCTCGACCATCGTGATCTCTGCTGTCTGATCGATGAATATATGGCAATTGCCTGCTCCTGTTTCAAGGACGGGAACAGTGGACTCCTTAATGACCGTTTCTATTAAATTCTTTCCGCCGCGAGGAATCAAAACATCTAAATACTCATTAAGATGAAATAGTTCTTTAGCGGTTTCACGGCTCGTATCCTCGATTAACTGAACTGCTTCCATAGGAATCTCCGTATTCTCTAATGCTTTATGGATGGAAGAGACTAGTGCCATATTGGAGTATTTGGCTGACGAGCTACCTCTTAAGAGGACCGCATTCCCCGTTTTCAAGGATAGTGTAGCTGCATCGATGGTCACATTCGGCCTAGCTTCATAAATCATTCCGATTACACCGATCGGCACTCTTAACTTTTTAATCAATAACCCATTTTCTTTTTCGATAGTCTCCAATTTCTCTCCAATAGGATCCTTTAAATCGATTAAAAGTCTAATTGCCGCTGCCATGTCATCAATACGGTTAACATTTAACATGATTCGATCTAAAGTAGACTCACTGAAGCCCTTTTTCCTGCCTTCTTCCAGATCCTTTTGGTTTTCTTTTATCAAAAGATCTTTATCGATAACAAGTTGCTTAGCAATTTTCCCAAGTGCCTCATTCTTCTTATCCGTTGTTAACCCAATTAGCTGATAACTGGCTTTTTTGGCTGCCTTTCCTTTCGCAGTCACTTCACTCATTTTCAAATGCCCCCTTTTCCTTCGCTAATATTTATAAGCTATGCCTTTACCCATTTATCACGATGGATCACTTCGATGGAAGTGATTACAAGCTCGGTTGTCCGCTTGCCCATCGCCTGTTTTAATTCTTCGTCGGAATAAAGGACCTCACCCCGCCCCAATAATCCATTTGCACCAAAGACTTCGACGACATCTCCCTTATTGAAAACTCCTTTAATTTCATAAATTCCAGCTGGCAGCAGACTGCTGCCATTTGAAACTAAAGCCTTTTCGGCACCTTCATCAACGAAAATTTTTCCGGATACTTGTGAATGAAGGGATATCCACTGTTTGTTTTTCGTTACCGTCGTCATGACATCATTTCCAATATATGTGCCATCACCGTTGCCTTCTAGGATTGTGAGAAGTTTTTCACTCCCCGCACCAGATCCGATGAATACTTTCACTCCAAGAGACAATGCAGTTTGGGCTGCTATCAACTTCGATTTCATTCCACCGGTTCCAACATTAGAGCCCGCACCTTCTGCCATTTGCAATAAATCCGCCGTTACTTCGGATAGCTTTTCAAATCGTTTCGCCCCTGGATTTGTCTGTGGATTGGAATCATAGAGCCCATTAATGTCCGTTAATATGATCAGGTTGCTGGCATGGACTAACCCGCTTACTAAGGCGGATAGCATATCGTTATCACCGAAAGTCAACTCCTCGACTGAAACTGTATCATTTTCATTTATAATCGGAAGGATGCCGCGTTCAAGCAATTCCATCAATGTCGCATATGCATTTTTATATCTATCTTTTTTCGAGAAATCTTTCCGTGTTAATAATATTTGCGCCGGAACGATCCCAAATCCACCTAATTGTTCCATATATGATTGAATCAATAGGCTTTGCCCTACAGCTGCAGCAGCTTGTTTTCCTTTGAGAGTGACAGGTCTCGTAGGATAACCGAGCTTGCGGAAACCTGTCGCTACGGCACCTGATGAAACAAGGACAACTTCATGTCCCGCTTTCCTTAATGCTGCAACTGCCTGGATATGATCGGAAAATTTTTTTTGGTCGATTTCACCTTGTGTGTTGGTTAAAGAACTACTTCCTATCTTTACTACGATGCGTTTCTTTTCCATCGATTTTTTCCTCCAATAAATATCTTAGACATGAAAAAAAGCCCTTTTCATCCTCGAAATAAGGACGAAAAGGGCTGCTCTCCGTGGTACCACCTTCATTGAATGCAAGTTCATGCATTCCACTTTGCCTGATAACGCCAGGATTTGCGCCTATGTTTTGCATAGGACTCAAGAAGCAGGTTCTGCGCTTTCCTGTCGCGGGTCTTCCAGCAATTGACGCCGCTCTCTGTCACAGTGATTCTCGCATACTAATCTTCTCTCAACGTTCATTGTTTTAATATAGTATGCAAAATTATCTTCTTGATGTCAATAACATTCCAACTATGAATGAACCTGAACCTTATAACGCCATGGCTGGGCCGAAGAACTCATAGTGTATTTTATCGGGATTTACCCCCAACTCTTTCAGGTAAGTGATAATGGCCTTCATGAAAGGAACAGGACCACACACATAATAATCAGCATCAGGTTTTACATGACGGCTCAACAATTCCTTATCGATATACCCTTCCTTCTCAAAATTCGGCAGGTTCTTATCCTCCTCACTCGGATTTTTAAAGACGAAGGATAAATGATAGCTGGCAAGCTTGTGCGTCAGCTCTGTCAATTCCTCTCTAAACGGCTGTAAATTTCCATTACCGGATGCATGAATGAACTGGACATCACGCTCAGGCTTTTGTTCAGCCACCGCATGGACCATGCTCATGAAGGGTGTTATACCAACGCCTCCGCTCAGAAATACTGCAGGTGTTCGTTTTTCCAAGTCGATGGTGAAATCCCCTGCAGGAGCCGTTACGTCTATACTGTCACCCATCTGAATGGATTCATGCAAGTAGTTCGAGACCCTTCCATCAGGAGAGATTCCCGGCTTTTCTTTTTTGACGGAAATCCGGAAGTAATCTTTCCCCGGGACATCAGACAAACTATACTGACGGTTGAATAAATAGCGTTCACCCGGTATCTCGATACGAACGGTAATATATTGTCCAGGAAGAAAAGATGGAACCTCATCGCCATTTGATGGCTTTAAATAAAAGGAAGTGATTACATCACTTTCGCGGACTTTTTCCACCACAGTGAATGGTTTGAAATCTGACCATCCCCCTACCTGATTGGAAGCTTGGTCGTACATTTCCTTTTCGATGCTAATGAAAACATCGGCAATGACTCCATAGGCCTCTCCCCAAGCTTGGAGGATTTCTTCTGTAGCCGACTCTTGTAAAACTTCCTTGATTGCACCTAATAGGTGTTCTCCAACAATCGGATAATGCTCGGCTTTAACTGCGAGACTTCTGTGTTTTTGTGCTATTTGCTTCACGGCAGGTAAAATCGTTTCAAGTTTATCTATATATTTAGCTGCTGCCAAAACCGTGTTGGCAAGTGCATTTTGCTGGCGCCCTTTTTTTTGATTGGCGTGATTAAAGACATTTAATAATTCAGGATGTGCCTCGAAAAGATTTTTATAGAATACAGTTGTTATAGTTGTACCATGCACTTCTAAAACAGGTACGGTTGATTTGATGATATCGATTGTTTTCTGGGATAGCATAGGAAAACTCCTCTTCATAAACAAGTATTTTAAATACATGTTTATATTAGAACTTAAATCCATTAAAAGCAATATTTTTAATGCATCTTTTCAGAGAATAAGTTTTCATGTTTATAAAATGTTCACATTTATGATATAGTCAAATGGGGATAGAATGTGAGGCGATAAACATGAGGTTGACGAGTTATTCCGATTACTCACTTAGAGTTTTGATTTACCTGGCTTCCCACGACCAAAGCAAATTATCAAATATAAAAGAGATCTCTGAAGTTTATCAACTGTCTAAAAATCATTTGATGAAGATTGTTCATAATCTAGGTAAATTAGGCTATATTGAGACGATACGTGGAAGAAATGGCGGTTTCCGGCTAGCAAAATCCCCCGCTGAAATAAATGTAGGGGAACTGGTGCGGAAAACCGAAGAGGATTTTTATCTAGTGGAATGTTTTAAAGATCACGATAACTGTGTGATTTCTCCCGTTTGTTCTTTGAAATTTGTCCTTAATAATGCCTTGGATGCTTTTCTACAGGTCCTTGATCAATATACGATTGCAGACTTCATCGAAAATAAAGTGATGCTCAAAGCATATTTCGATTCGGTAAAGCAAAATGAAGAAGAGCCCGATTTTTTATAATCGGGCTCTTCTTTCATTAACTGATGATCCGTTCAATCTGCCATCCCTTTTCCATTCGCAAATCAATGATCCCAGTATTGGTTTTCAATAAAACTTTAAGGGGTTCGTATGGATGGATCATAATGACTCTTTATTTGCTTGCATTTCTTCAAAAAGGTAATAAATATGAGGAATCTTTGCCGCTTCTGCAATGACAGGTGCAACTTCCGCTTTAATCACTTCAACAATTTCAAGCTGTATCTTTCCTGCTTTACGTATATCTTGAAAGATGTTTTTAATTTGAAGCGAAGCTTCGTTGAGTCTTTCATGAGTTGTCACTTTAGGTTGTACTTGATTTTCTGACCATGCAGCTTCCCATTTCTTCAATGCTCTCACATATTTCTCTAATTTTTACCTATAATACCATATCCTTCATGACCCTGTATCTTAATCAAAGCAATTTTCAGTACTTACGAACGGCCACTAAGTTCATTGCCTAGCTGTTTTAATTTTTCACCGACTGTACATTCTGATATACAGAACTGATGGGCATAAGAACGCCCCTTCTCTTTTCGAAAATGCTTTCGTAAAAAACAATCTTGGCAAAACGAAGCGAGAACATCTTCCACTTCTTCATATATTTTTTTCCTGTTCATTGTTGTTATGGCTCCTTTGACCCAGCAACTTCTATTTTGCTGAAAATGGCTTTTCCCTGAAGAGCAAGTGTTGCCAGGCGATCGGCTTCCTGGTTTTCCTTTCGTGAAATTGGCTTGTAGACCGGAATAATCTTTAACTTATCCAGTTTCGCTTCAATGCGGTCCAGCCATTTATTCAAGTTTTCTTCCATACAGGGCCATTCACCGGAAAGTTGATTTAAGACAACTAGAGAATCCCCTTTAAATACACAGCTTTGGTGATGGATTCCAAGTTCGTCCATCTGCCTTACCGCTTCATGAAATGCTGCATATTCCGCTTCATTATTGGATTCGAATTGCTCCAATTTTACATTAGTGCGTAAACGCCAGAACTTCTTACCTTGACGATAATAAATGGCAACACCGATTCCTGCCATCTTTTCATCTTTTTGAAAACCGCCATCAAAAAAAACCGTTACATCCTGCGGCTCTTCTTCAACTTCAGTAAGGAGTTTCTTTAGCTCCTTCTTTGTCCATGCTGTATCAAATTCATCCTTGAATTCCACTTCTTTCAGCCTTCCCGCCTTTTCAAGGTCTTCTGTAATGACTAGTGCAGTCCCGGCATCAAGCCAATCCGAAACGAAATCGGCAGATGGTTTTTTTGAAGCATGATATGTCCATTGCATAATTACCTTCAAAGATTTCCAGCTCCTTATCAATTCACTATTCATGCAGAACAGCTTACAATTTTCATACCTTTTTCTCGTCCCACCATTTATAATATAATGTAAGCAATTGAATCACTCTTTTCATTATAGTTCCCATATCAGCCTGAAATTCTCATGTTTCAATCTTAATTTTATATGAAAAACAGTTTTTAATCATAGCATATTAACAGCTTAATCTCGAGGAGGAGCACATCTTGATCGAAGTGTATATTGATGGTGCCAGTGCGGGCAATCCAGGGCCGAGCGGGGCAGGTGTTTTCATAAATAATAATGGTGTGGTCGAGCGGCACTCCATTCCGCTTGGAAATATGGAAAACCATGAAGCGGAGTACCATGCTTTAATCAAAGCGTTGGAAATTTGTGTAGCCAATAATTATCAAATCGTTTCTTTTCGGACTGACTCCCAAGCCATCAACCAGGCCATTGAAAAAAGATTTGCAAAAAATAAATACGCCATATTGCTGGAACGAGCGCTTAAACTTTCCGCCGAGCTTGAATTATTTTTCATGAAATGGATTCCAAGTCTCGAAAACAAGTCAGCGGATGTATTGGCGAGACGTGCCATTCGATTGAATAAGGCTGAGGAAATTCATGAACAAGACAGCTGATTTTTCATTATTATTCGTTGTATTCATCTGGGGTGTCACTTTTGTCATGGTTCAAAATGCCCTATCGTTTCTTGACCCCTTCACGTTTAATGCCGTCCGTTTTTTCATGGCCTTGTTTTTCTTACTCATCCCTTATATATCGACTTTACGCAAAAGAGGGAAAACATGGAATAAAGGCCTTTTTAGAGCGGGGTTTCATATTGGGGTTTGGCTTTTTCTTGGGTATGGTCTTCAAACGATTGGATTGAATCATACAACTCCTGCGAAGACGGGCTTCATAACAGGCCTAAGTGTCGTCATGGTACCTGTTTTTTCTCTGTTACTTTTGAAACACAGGCTATCCCGCAATACGATCATAGGTGTGGCAGCTGCAACCGTGGGGCTTTATTTAATGACTTTCGCGGACCGCTCCAATTTGAATATCGGTGATTTACTCGTATTTTTATGCGCAATAAGTTTCGCCATGCAGATCATTACGACCGCCAGATATGCCAAAACCCATCCCGCTTTACCGTTGACGCTGATTCAGGTTTCCACCGTATCTTTATTATCCTTTGTTTCAGCCTTCATTTTCAAAGAGAATCATTCTGTCATCTTCAGCTCAGAGGTCATGTTACAGAAAGATGTATGGACTGCTTTATTGGTTACGGCAGCACTTGCCACGGCGTTCGCCTTTTTCGCACAAACCTTCTTCCAAGCCTATACGACACCTACAAGAGTCGCGTTGATCTTTTCAATGGAACCGGTTTTTGCTGCGTTATCCTCATACATATTGATAGGGGAAAAATTGACTTCCGCTTCCATCATCGGCTGTGTCTTCATTTTCATGGGGATGATACTTGCTGAGCTGCCTGCGAAGAAAAAGAAACCGGTCACACAGGAGTTTTCCTGAAAAGCCAAATAAAATAAATCGGACTTCAAAGTTAAGAAGTCCGATTTATTTAAGCAGGCCCTGTTCTTTAGCAAATGATACCGCTGCACTACGCGTTTCAATGCCATTTTGTTTTAAGTTTTCCAAAAAGGAAATATAGAAGCTACCATCAAAATTCTTTTGAACCTTCAAAGTCAATTCTATTGCTGCATTGACTAAAATATCACTTGCGTCAGTGTAGCGCTTACCAAAATAAATAAAACCTATAGCGTCATTACCAAAAGTGAATCCCTTACCCTCTAAAAAATTAACATACTCTTCAGTTGATTTCGCCACTTCTGCATCCACTCCATACTTCATGCCTTATTTTCATCTTACCGTAAATCAAAGATTTTGACTATCCATTTTTCGACAAAAAATTCACCCTACAAATTAAAGGAGCTCCCATTGGGGAGCTCCGAAAAGTTTCATTATTAAATCATTTTCAGTAAAGCCCTGAATTCATGATCCCTAGCCAGATTTTTGACCTTCTCGCGATCATACCGATAAACAGCATCATCCAAAGAACATGAAATTGGTACATCACATTTTATTTCTGCTAGTTGTCTGGATAAATGGAGCATATCGACGGCTGATTCAATCTTAGCCCGTTGTCCGTTGGTCAATGAAGCAACATTTTCAAGAATCCCTTCGATACTTTGATACTGAATCAATAATTTCAATGCAGTCTTCTCACCTATCCCCTTAACTCCGGGATAGTTATCAGCTGTATCGCCCATTAAAGCTTTTAAATCAATCATTTGTCTTGGAGTGATCCCTTTCCATTCAAAAAAGCTATCGGGATTATGCACTTCATAGTTCCCATATCCTTTTTTTAACAAAAGAACGGAAATGTTTTCTTCAATTAACTGGAGCATATCTTGATCGCCTGTCAATATACCCACTCGGCTATGTTGTGCAGATGCCTTCGCAATTGTCCCGATACAGTCATCCGCTTCATATCCTGAGAGCCCTATGTTAGGAATATCAAACGCTTCAACCGCTTTTTTCGCTAGGTCGAATTGAGGGATCATTTCGACTGGAGCTTCTGAACGATTAGCCTTGTATCCATCAAATAATTCATTTCTGAAAGTCTTGCTGCCCATATCCCAGCACACCGCTACATGACTAGGTGAAAAATGATTCACTGCCGTCAGCATATGCTTCAAAAAACCTTGAACGGCATTAGTTGGAATGCCTTTTGAGTTTATCATGAATTGACCAGTAACGGCCGTTGCATAAAAAGCTCTAAATAATAACGCCATCCCGTCAACAAGCATAAATGATGGATGTAGCTCATTTTCTTTCATTAACACATTATCACCTCTATCATGATGTACATCCATTTTAACATACCTGTCCTCTTTTTTAAGGATCGTTTAATTGGAAAAAATATTATTCAATCGGATTTTCATCATAAGAGATCCAGTCACTGAAACTGCCAATATATATCTTTACATCTTTATAGCCCGCTTCTTTCAGGGCGATATAATTGGGAGAAGCCGTTACACCTGAACCACAGTACACAATGATTTCCTTATCCATGCCGATACTTGAGAAATTCGCCTGAAGATCTTCCTTATTTTTATAATAGCCATTTTCCAGGACGTTTGACCACACCTTATTTACTGCACCAGGTATATGGCCGGCTTTTTTATCAATCGGTTCCTCAATTCCCTCGTACCGTTTAGATTCCCTTGAATCCATTAATACGACATGGTCAGCCCTATTCATAGTATAATCCTTCACTTTTTGAAAAGATGCAAAAACGGTTTGATTTAAATCGATATGATATTGTGTTTGAATATAATTCGTTTGATTCGAGTCAATCGGATAGCCCGCATCCTTCCAGGCGCGATATCCCCCGTTAAGAACATAGACTTTCTGATGCCCAAGATAGCTCAGCAACCAGACAAACCTTGAAGCAAAAGAACCTTCTCCCCCATCATAAGCAACAAGTACCGTATCATTGGTAATGCCATTTGATTCCAGTTTGTCTTTAAACGTTTCCAGGTCAGGAAGAGGATGTCTTCCGCCATGTTCTTGAACCTGCCCCGATAAGTCCTTTTCAAGATCGAAATAAACAGCACCGGAAATATGGTCTTTTTGGTATTCATTAAACCCTGCATCAGGAGAGCCTAGACGAAAGCGGCAGTCACAGATCCTGATATCACTAGAATCCAACAACGGCAACAGCTCTTCTTTTTCCATTATATAACCCATTTGCATAACCCCCTATTTCAAAATGGTCCAAATTAATTGATTAAGCTCCGTTTCCATGTTCTTCCCGGGAGGAAGCTTAGTTATTTCATTCTTTAAAAAAAGTGATTTCCCTTTTAATAACGAATGATTCTTTTCGCTATCATTGATGTTCATACATTCATCCTTTTGTTTTGCCTTAAATATTCGGGTCATCCTGGTTTTCATTTCTTGATCGATTGAAACCACATCAAGCAGTTCCCATACTGATAAAGGCGGCAGTGAACCCTGTTGGATGATATATACCAGGATTAAATATGAACGGTAAACTTGTACCCATGTTTTTAGTTCTTTTCTTTCGGATTCCATTGGTTTTGCCAATTGTTTAAGATTGTCGGTCATCATCCGATAGTAATGGTGTCCTAGTGTCTTTTTGGAATAGCAATCCGTTATTAAATCATTCATCTTCCTAAGATAATCCGGATGTGTAACCAGCTTGATTGGTGACTGAAATAATTCAAATAGAGCAGGATTACTCTTTACCGTAAGACGGGATGATTTAAAAAGATCCCAGCCTTCCATATCATATAGACCTTGTTTTAAATGAATCACTTCAACGGGCTGACTCAAGCTGAGGTATGTTCGCTTATCATTATGTACAAATATAAACCGAACATCGATATCCGAATGGGCGGAAGATACACCAAAAGAATGGCTGCCTGTAACAGCAGCCATTAAAATGGTCATATTCTCATTCTTTTCTAGGTATTTCAATTTTGAAATAAGGTTTTCTTTCATGAATGAACCTCGTTTCTATTTCGAATGCATTTTTGCCAATTCCGCAACTGCATTTTCATAATAAGGTAGATCGACCGTTTCCTCCAATGCTGCACGTAAACCTGCAAAGATATCCGATATTTCCCTCATAAACTCTTTTTGAATCGAGAGTAACTCTTGGTCGAGGACTTCATTATACATTTCGAAAATCCGCTCACCCTGTCCTTTTACATACATAAGGGCAGGTTCATCCAAACGCTGCTGAAGCCCTTCGCTCATTTTCAATTTCTCGTTTTTTTCAAAGAAGGATTTGGGATTTTTAAATAACGCCAATTCCTTTTTGAATTCGCCAGTATCCAATTGGACAAAAGCTCCTGTGAACTCAAGCGACTCCCTCTCATTAGGTTCGTATGGCTGTAATGAAAGATTTTTTCTTACTTTTTGAATTTGCTGAAGCAAACTGCCTTGTTTCTCATTCAGCAATTTATTTACGAACATTTCCGTCCTTAAAGCCGTTGCCCGCATTTCCTGGGCAAGATCAAAGCCTAACGCATCCAATAAGTTCTTCATCGCTTGCTTGAGGACAATTTTCAGATCCCCTCCATCATCCTTTAAAACAGCAGGGTTGAACGATTCTTTGAAGAAATCATTAAACCGGAAAAAGACCCGTTGTTTACTATAGAAAGTCAGTTCATCGATTTCTTTTTTCAAACGTTGTTTTTCTGCATCCCCTTTAATGACCGAGAGAAGTTCCGAAATGGACTGAGCCTCATGTGAAAGGGACTCCAGAGCTTTTCGTTTCGCTTTTTCATCCTGCCTGGAAGCTGTAATTACATCCCGTAGCAATTCTTCCGTTCTTTTTACAGCCGCTTGAGCGGATTCAATTGCAAGTCCAGTTAAATCGTTTTCGATGAAAGAATCGAATTGGTCTTGGAATTCCGAAATACCGCTATTCGGAAGGAACGAATGCTTAAATGAACCAGGCATTTGTTTTTCCATCAAAGCTCCCTTACTCGTTAGCGGGAATAGTTTTGGAAAACGGATTCCGAATCCATTCAATTGATCTGTGACATATTCCTTCACTTCGTCCAATTCGTCAGTGGTTTGTGCAAGATCGACGGCATTGACAATGAAGAACATCTTATCCATGGCGAAAGAATCTTTCACACGTCCAAGTTGTATCAAGAACTCCCTATCTGCCCGTGAAAATGGGTGATTATAATAGGTCACAAAAAGGATGGCATCCGAATTCTTAATATATTCGAAAGCTGCTCCTGTATGTCGGGCATTAATCGAATCCGCCCCAGGAGTGTCAACAAGGACCATCCCCTGCTTTGTCATTTCACAGTCATATCGCAATTCAATCAAATCAACAAGACATGACTTGGACTCTTCCGCAGCAAAACGTTTAAACCCATCAAGATCTACCGTAACCACATTTCCTAAATCATTTTGGTGCTCGGACAGCCCTTGATGAAACGCCCTAAGGAAGGATAAATGCGTTTTCCCTTTATCAACTTCCCCCGCCTTCGCAATGATTTGTCCTGCTAGCTGAAGTGCTTCATCCAGAGTCTTGGCCGATTTATCAAAAGCTGCCAAAGCCAAGCTTACATCTTCCAACAGCATCGCTTCCGTCTTTAATTTGACGGTTGCCGTCCCATGTGGATGCTCAGCGTCTGAAGCCATGATTTTATTGATTGCAGCAGTTGTCGGATTAGGTGAAACAGGAAGGACACTTTCTCCCATCAACGCATTGGCAAAGGAAGATTTGCCTGCACTGAATGCACCGAAGAGGGCAACCGTGAAAGTCTGCTGTTCCAAGCGATTCGCCTTATCCGTCAATTCTTTATAAAGTGATTGAAACCCTTTCAAAGGTTGTATCAGCTTGGCCGCCTGATGTAAACCGGCTGCTGTCTCCATTAGCTTTTCTTTTCCGCGTAAATCAAAAGCACCAGATGAAGAAACAGCCACAGAAGGTACAGCCTTATTTTCTTTATCATGATCTTGTTCAGGTTGTTCGTTGACGTGCTTTGAATTACTTCCTTTATCGGTTTTCATGATTTTGACTGTAATATTTTTTTCTTCCTCTTCCCATTGAGTTAAAAGCGTATCAATATCACGTTCATCGACCAATGATTCAGATTGATTGGTTATGGCCTCTAAACGTTCCGTTTGGTACTCGATTTCCGCGTTCATCGCCGCAGTAACTTTAAGGGCTTCCGCAAATTCAGAAAAACCTTCAAGCTCTTTATCGATGGATATAGACTGCTGTTCGACTATTCCTTCCATTACGGCAACCATACCATTCAAAAATCCTTCTGATACATCACGTGCTTTCTTTTTGATGGCTGCGGCCAAATCATTCGTATAGTTTAAAACGTATTCACCTGTAATATCGACTTGAGGCTTCAAAGAGTTTTTTATGTAAGCTTCCGTAACCTCGATTTGAAGTGCCTGAGCTTTACTTTCAAGTGTTGAATCATGGATCTCCGCTTTATTAAGCGTTTTAGCCGCTAATTCTTTAAGATGCCATTCAAGCTGGGTCTTCACCTTTTCTTGTAAATCAGTCAAGAATGCTTTGATGCGTTCCCCACGTTCTGCCTCCGTTTTTTTCTTGGCAAATAATAGACCCATTTTAAAGTCAGGCTGCGCCGATTCCAAGAATGATTTACCTAGGTCCCGTGTAGCCGCGGGCATGATGTACGCACTTTTCAACATTGTTTCCAATGCTTCAGCATATTGGACTTTGATGTCCTCTATACGTCCAGTCAATGAATTTTTTTCTTTTATTAGGCTGTCCACTTGATTCGTCAGATGAATTCGCTCTTCATGAGGAAGTTCCGATAATACTTCAAAATCATCGGCATGTGCCTCTTCATATTGGTCCTTCAGCCAAATAAGATGCCTTTCGACTAGGGCTTTAGCCGATTGCATGATGGCATCTTTCCCATCATTTTGACCTTTGCCCGCCATTTCATAGATAAACTGCCGGACCACTTCTATTTCATTTTCGCTATTGTTCAAATCTCTTACAGATGTATAAAAAATGCCATCAGGATAAACATTCCAGTTCGCAAATGCTTCAGAAACGGAAAGCTTGAAGTCTTGAAAGCTAAGCTCGGTCTCATCATGCTTATCGATCATATTGATAATTAAGTATGTCGGCTTTTCAGCCTCCAACAATTCTTTTGTGAATAGGAAATTCACTTCTGACTGGACGTGATTATAATCCATAACATAGAAGACGACATCAGCTAGATGCAAGGCAGATTCCGTAGAAACTCTATGTGCATCGTCTGTCGAATCGATTCCTGGCGTATCCATGATTGCACATGAATCCGGCAGTGAAAAATGATTGGAACTTATCGTTATTGCCGATACTGAATCACCATCCTTGGCAAATTTCTTCACCTCTTTAAAATCATAAGGTGCCGGAAATAAGACTGGTGGCTGTTGATGGTAAAAGACTTTGGCATAGTCTTCCCCTTTTTGGACTTTTACCGTATTTGCACTCGTTGGAATCGGACTTGATGGCAATACTTGATCACCGAGGAGAAAGTTGATCATACTTGACTTGCCCGCTGAAAAATGGCCGCAAAAAGCAATGATGAACTCCTCATCATTCACTTTCATGATTAACTGTTTCATTTTACCGGCATTGCCTGTATCACCTGCCGATTGGAATTTCTCATACATGGCAGTCAAAATCCCCAATTTGGACTGTTGCTTTAATGTTTCTTGAATCATGAATCCATACCCCTTAACTATCGTCATTTTGATACTCTTATTGTAAACGATTTCGTTTATTATTCATACCATCAGCTTTAGTTTTACTATATGATTCATTACAGGCCGTGTTCAAAAAAAAAACCGCCGTTTGGCGGATTCATCTAGTTTGATTATATAATCGTCGTGAATGCAAAAAAAACCAGGTGTTTACCTGGTTGTAGGGGTGGGGTTAAATGCAGCTCGGTTTTCCATTGTTGACTCGGTATAAGGTTTTACTGCCTTTGCCGGTTTTTGAATATTATTTAATACATATTTCATCACAAAACCATATGTAGCGATTGTCAATAAAATGAATACCCAGACCATTACCAACACCATCCTCTTATATATTGAGTAGCTTTTAGTTTTTAATAATAAATTTATCGATATGTGATTGAGAATAATTTTCATCTTCATTTAGAATCTTATCACGAACGATAATCATTTTCAATAAGAATTTATAATTTTTATTATTTTCCCTTAAAAACCGCAGAATATTCCGTATGTTCCTTTAATGCCTTCTCTTCTAGGGGGATTCTTACAGCCATCATCCAAACGTTCAGTAAACTAAAGATGATTGCAGTATAATATGCATTGAATAATAAGGAAATAACTATAATCTCAGTTGCTACTATTATATAGTTCGGATGTTTGAAATATTTATAAGGTCCTTTAATGACTACTTCGGCATTAGGAACCACTATGATTTTTGTATTCCAATGTTTTCCCAATGAACTGATTACCCAAATCCTTCCCGACTGCGCAATTAGAAACAGGATCAGCCAAATTGGCCAAACTCCAGCCACATCCCGTTCATACACGACCACCTCAATAATGAGAAAAATAAAAAAACTAAGGTGCATTAGAACCATCCATCTGTAATGAGACTCACCGTATTCTACAGCTCCTGCAACTTTCAGCTGTTTTTCATTTTGCTTGGCAATATATAGTTCAACGAGGCGTTGAATGGCAATCAAGATTATGAAAATGGCGAAGATCATCATTTCCACCTCATTAACACAAGTTCAGATGAAAATCCAGGCCCCAATGCAGCAGCCAAGCCGACTTCATCTTTATTCCCGCCACGCTGCATGAATCTCTCCAGGACGTACAATATAGTGGCTGAGGACATATTGCCAAATTCCTTCAATAAACTCATTGATTCTCCCGTCATGCTTTCATCGAATCCCAGGGCTTCGTGATAAGCATCAATTACTTTTTTCCCTCCAGGATGAGCAATGAAATCTTTGATATCCCCAAGCTCCAATCCATTCTCCATTAAGAATTCCTGAACATTCGGTTTAAGCCAATCTTTGATGATTGAAGGTATATCTTTCGAAAAGATCACGTATAACCCTTGGTCTTTAACATCCCACCCCATTACATCCAATGAATTCGGCATAAGCGTGGATTGCGAATCCAAAAAATTCAAATGGCTTCCTTTTCTTGAAAACTGTTCATCCGGTACTTCATCACCGCAAACCAAAACACAGCTCACTCCATCAGAAAATAAGGAAGTTCCAATTAAATTACTTTTGGAGATATCATTCCTTTGAAATGTCAGACTGCATAACTCCACACTTAAAACAATGACCTTCGCCGCCGGATATGCTTGGCAATATTCAAAAGCACGTGATAGGCCACTCGCTCCCCCTGCACAGCCAAGTCCCCAAATCGGAATTCTTTTTGCATGCGGGTTAAATGGAAGCTCATTCATTATCCTGGCATCGATGGTCGGGGTAGCGATACCCGTACTTGAGATGAAAAAGAAAGCATCCAGGTCGTTTGCATGCAGTTCTTCTTTTAAAAATTCTGTGTTGGCTAAACATTTTTCTATAGCCTCTTTCCCAAACTTGACTGCCTGTTTGATGTATAAATCATTCCGATCGGAAAAAGTATGATCTTCTTTAAACCAATCAAGATCATTTGAAAAATATCGATTTTCCACTTGTCCATTTTTAAAGGCCTTTAGTAACCGTTCTATATTCTTATACGAGGGTCCAAAGATTTCTCTCGAAAATTCCATGATTTTTTCCTGTGAAAGTAAATATGGTAGCTTTATATGTGATGCAGATAATAAATATGGCATGATCCCACCCCTTATTATTCATGATATGGTTAATATACCCACCAAGATATCATTTATGCTTTACGCTTAATGGTTATATTTATTGATGCTTCATTATATTTTTTGTTTTTTCTAAAACAAAATAGGTAAAAGAACCTATAATATTGTTAAAGTAGAACACATAACCATACAATCGGAGGAATGAAAATATCAACACTGTAATTACAAAAGTGTTAAATGGATCCATCCTTGCTGTTAAGTCCGTTATTCCTTTTAACTATAGATATTCAAAAGCCATCCCTCATCAGGCAGCCTTTCAAAGAGGAATCCATTAGCGTGCTTATTGGCATATCAGGGGATAACCGCGGAAGAATAATCATTGAAGGAACAAACGGATGCATGAGTAAAATAGTGAAGGCATGTTCGTCATTCCAATAGAAGGTGAAATGCTTGAATCTTTCGCAGCAGAACTCGGCAACATGCTTGCTGGCAATATCGCCACCTGCTTAGAAACGGAGAATACAATTATCGATATTACACCTCCCACCGTCATTGTGGGCAATACCAAAATGTATGGGTTTAATGAAGCAGTCAATTTGCCCATTTCATTGGAAGGCGTAGGTACCCTTCATATCATCTTAATGGTTGAAATGTAATCTTGAACCAATAAACCCCCTTACCCAGATAATCGGTAAGGGGGTACGTTCATTCTTCCTTCTTCACTGAAGATTGATTTTGTACTTGTATAATGATATTTTGAAACTCCTCATTTCCACATACACTGCACCTATTCTCCTGACTTAAAATGGTCCGACAATGAATACAATATTTTCTCTCCATATCTATCACTACTTTCCTGAACATATACTATCAATATATTCAAAAAGTGAAGAGAGTTTCCTTTTATCTGACAAAATCTCATTTCATGAAAAAACTTCATTATCAATGATATGTCTTCGCGCGGAAATATAAAATGCCCCTAATCCATCATCTGAGGATTTGGGGCATTTTATGGGTGAATCTATCAAGTATACCGAATCTATTTTTAATCAGGCTACATTCTGCCTTTCAATACGCGCTTCCTTCACTTTCCCTTTTGTAGGGACGATGTTAAAGACGATGTTCAGGAAAATGGCTGTCAGACTTCCAGCCACGATTCCATTATCCGTTAATATTTGAATGCTTTCCGGAATTTTAGCAAAAAGCTCAGGAACGACCGTGACCCCAAGTCCCATACCTACGGAACAAGCGATGATCAATAAATTTTCTTGAGAGGCAAAATCCACTTTACTTAACATCTTAATTCCAGCGGCAATCACCATTCCGAACATGGCAACCATTGCCCCGCCTAACACGGAGGAAGGAATAATCGTCGTGAATGCACCAATTTTCGGAACAAAGCCAATGAAAATGAGCATGCCCGCTGTTGTATAAATGACATTTCTTGTTTTTATTCCCGACAATTGAATCAAACCGACATTTTGTGAAAATGCTGTATATGGAAAAGCATTAAACAAACCGCCGAGCATGATGGCAAGCCCTTCAGAACGATATCCACGCGCGAGATCGTCTTCCGATATCTCTTTGTCCGTGATTTCTCCTAAGGCATAATAAACGCCAGTCGATTCCACTAAGCTGACGATCGCCACCAAGGTCATTGTAATGATAGCCGTGATATTGAAAGTCGGAGTGCCAAAGTAGAAAAAATGAGGCAAATGCAACCAAGTGGCACTTGCTACTGAGCTAAAATCAACTTTTCCAAGGAAGAAAGCGACAAATGTCCCGACTAACAGTCCTAGTAAAATAGAGATGGAGCGTACGAACCCCGTTGAAAATTTATACATGAAAATGATGAATAACAAAGTTCCAAAACCAAGAGCTACATTATCCAAGTTGCCGAAATCAGGAGCACCTTGGCCGCCGCCAAGATTGTTGATGGCGACAGGAATGAGTGTGATCCCAATAATCATAACGACTGATCCAGTAACGACCGGTGGGAAAAACCTTGCCAGTTTCCCAAAGAACTTACTAATTATTATGACGATCAATCCTGACACTAAAATGGCTCCATAAATGGTGGAGATTCCATATTGGGTACCTACCGCGATCATGGGGCTAACTGCCGTGAAAGTACAGCCTAAAACGACGGGAAGCCCAATTCCAAAGAATTTATTTTTCCAGACTTGTAATAACGTCGCTATTCCGCACATTAAAATGTCTATCGAAACTAAATAGGTTAACTGCGCAGCTGTTAAACCCAATGCACCTCCGACAATCAGTGGAACGACGATCGCACCTGCATACATTGCAAGAACATGTTGTAGTCCTAAGGAAGCAACTTTTAATGGTGATTGATTAGACATTGACGGTTGCCCCTTCCTTTTCCTCAGCGAACGTTATCTCACCGAATTTCAACTCTGCAATTCGCGCAAGGGATTCCACTTGAAAACCTTGTTCCCTAAGATCCTTACCGCCACTTTGGAATGCTTTTTCAATAACGATGCCGATACCGGCCACTTCTGCTCCAACCTGATTACAGATATCCACCAAGCCCCGGGCTGCTTCTCCGACCGCAAGGAAGTCATCGATGATCAAAACCTTATCTCCAGCTTCAATATATTTATTGGAAACAGTAATTGTATTGGTTTCTTTTTTTGTAAAGGAATGTACGGACGCCGTTACTAAATCATTTGTTAAAGTAAGTGATTTACGTTTACGGGCAAAAATTAACGGAACTTCCAATTCCAAGGCAGCCATCAAACCAGGTCCAATGCCTGAAGATTCAATTGTCAGCACTTTTGTTATTTCTTTTTGTTCGAAACGTTTTACGAATTCTTTACCGATTTCTTTCATTAGCATAGGATCCATTTGATGATTTAAGAATGAATCTACTTTTAAAATATCTTCTGATAAAGCTTGACCCTCGGACAAGATTTTTTCCTTTAAAAGTTGCATGAAGGTTCCTCCCAATCTTGGATGTTATATTGACCCATAAACCATGCAATTGTTTCGCGGCATATAAAAAAGCCCAAGAAACATTGCGGCACTTTTTTGGAGTGAAGCAATATTTCTTGGGCATGAATGAAAAATGAATCAGCAAAAGCCTTCCATTATGCAACAAGATCTATTACTCACCCATAGTCGAATTATTTACGGTAATCCGGTAGAAACTTGCAGGCCATATCCCTGCTATTATACGAGTGAAAATTTTTATTTTATTAATATATGAATTATAACAACGCTGGCTCTATTTGAAAAGTCATTTTTAACAAAAACCGAACTTTCAATTAAAAAAAGTAAGTATTATTCGTATTATTTGAAAATTATGAAATCACCAAGACTGATTAACATGGATTTACCCATTAACAAATAACCACTTACTGTTATCCTGCGCATGCACTTCAGTGGATTCCATACCAAACCGCCCAGGCGATAGGTGGTACTATACTCTTTTTTGGAATCACTCCAAGAAGAGGGTGAAACGAAATAACACAGTTTTTTAAGTTTTGGAAAATTATGAATTTGATTAACGCAGCTATAAAAAAAGAAGAAGGCCTTGAAATAATTCCAAGGCCCTCTTCTTTTGATTCATTTGATTTTATAAACTTCTTTATATTTATTTTCAAGATACTTTATTAAATACTGAACATTCAAGCCTTCACCTGTCGTTTCCTTCAAAATCTCCAGAGGCTTTTTAGTTTTTCCGTATTTATGTATCTTTTCATTAAGCCATTCCCTGATTGGAGCAATATCACCCGCTTCCAACAGTCCATCAAAATCAGGCAAATCTTTAAGCATCGACTGCTTGATTTGGGCTGCATACATATATCCCAATGCATAAGATGGGAAATAACCAAAGCTGCCATCTGACCAGTGTACATCTTGTAAAACGCCCATGGCATCATTTTCAGGTACAATCCCCAAATAATCCTTGTATTTTTCATTCCAGACTTTTGGTAAATCCTTCACCTCGAGTTCTCCATTAAAGAGAGCCTTTTCCAATTCATACCGAATCATAATATGTAGGGGATACGTCAGTTCATCTGCTTCAATACGGATGAACGATGGTTTTGATTCGTTAATGCCCCGGTAAAATTCATCCAGCGTCACATCATCGAATTGTTCGGGAGCATATTCTTTTAATAGGGTGAATTTGTTTTTCCAGAAGCTATAGTTCCGTCCAATGAAATTTTCGAAAAACAAAGATTGTGATTCATGGATTCCCATTGATGTCCCACTATCGAGCAGTGTTCCGGTTAACTCTTCGGCGATATTCTGCTCATAAATGGCATGTCCACATTCATGAATGGTACCGAATATTGCCCCCCGGAAATCATTTTCATCGTAACGGGTCGTCACACGGACATCGCCCCTGTTTATTCCAGTTGCAAAAGGGTGAACCGTTTCATCCAGCCTGCCAGAATTGAAATCGTATCCTAGCTGTTTTAAAACTTCCAGGTTGAGTTGATGCTGCTTTTCTTTTGGAAATTCTTTGTAAAGGAACGCTGTTTCAGGTCTATGTTCGCTTTCAGCAATCTGTTTTACCAGAGGGACTATCCTTGACCGAAGCTCACTGAATACGCTGTCAAGTATATCTACAGTCATGCCTGGTTCATACATGTCTAAAAGGGTATTATATTTCTGCCCTTCATATCCCCAATACTCTACGAACTTACGAGTGTAGGCAACAATTTGCTCAAGATAAGGTTGAAATAATGAAAAATCAGCTTTTTCCCTTGCCTCTTCCCACGCACTTTCAGAACGGGATTGTAAAATGACGAATTCCTTATATTCGTTTGCAGGAATTTTCTTATTTCTTTCAAACTCTTTTTTACACTCTTGAACCATTTTATTCGTCGTTTCACTAAGAGTCGCTTCCTCCATCGAAAGTTCTGTAATGAAGGATTCCATTTCTTTACTTGTGATCATATTAAAAACCTCGGAGGAAAGTACCCCGATAACTTCAGAACGCTGCTCAACGCCCTTTTTCGGTGCACCTGTACGCAAGTCCCAAAAAATTAACGCGAGCGCTTCATTATAGGCCGAGATTTTCTTGACATATTCTTTAAATTCTTTTTCAATCAAATCGATACCCTTTTTCATATCCACAGCTCCTTCCAAATACACTTTACCATATTATACAAAAATCTTTCATATCAGAACTACTTCGTTTAATAAAATAAAATAAGAGCCAAGGGGGCCCTTGGCTCTTATTTTGGATTGGATTGACTTAAAGCGTTACAGGAAGAACGGATACAATCTTCTCTTTCACCTGTTCCGAAAGGTTCTTTTCAATCAAAATCTGTACGGTTCCCGAGTCATTGCTTGTCCTGATCAATCGCCCTATTCCCTGACGCAATCGAAGGAGCATGTATGGAAGGTCCACTTCTTCAAATGCATCGGTAACCGAGTTACGTTTGGCCTCGAATACTGGATCGCGTGGCGGGAATGGAAGGGAGTGTATCACTACATTTTGTAATGAAGGTCCTGGAACATCAAGACCTTCCCATAAATGATAGGAGAAAAGAACAGAGTGCTCATTCTCTTGAAACTTCTTAACAAGCTCGCTGATTTCCGCTTCACCTTCAAAATAAAAAGGATAGGTTGATATTGGGCAGTTTTCCTTGAACCAATGCAATTCTTCTTTTGATTGGAATAACACAAGTGTTCGACCTTCATTTTCCTCAATTGTCTTCATCGTATATTGAAGTTTTGCCAATTGGTCTCCATTTTCGAAGACCGGCATGTTCATTTTCATGACTTCATCGTAATCGAATGGTGACTCAACTGAGAAGCTGTCATACTTTTCTATCCCTAAGCTATCTGCAATGTATTGGAAAGATTTATTATCCGATAATGTAGCCGATGAAAAAATGTAAGGGATTTTTTTAGAGAATACCTGTTCAGACAAAATATCCTGTACAAGCCTTGGCATGATGACCAATGTTTTGGTCATTTCATTTTCTTCAAACCAGGAAACGGCCTGTTCATCCTTCACAAATAGGGAAAGGGAGTAACCCAGCTGTTCTAAATATTCTTCCGTCACTTTTAAATCATAGTCATTGATCGTGTACATTTCCGCTTCAAAAACAAGGTTTTCCTCTAACTCTTCAACCTTTTTATGAAGTTTCTGGGCAAAGCTTGTTATCTCTTTGGACATCGGGATTTCATAACGATTAGATCCGCTTACATGTATGGCTTTTTCATCCAACAAATCAAAAAACTCTTCATTGATATCAATTAAGTCCTCAATGATGTATAAGGTTTCTTCACGAACCTGATTGGCAGTAAGCAATTCTAAAACCGAAGCAAGGGTTTGTTCCCCAACTTTATAAGTTAAAGCCTTTTGAGCAGCAAACTCCAATAGATGGCCTTCATCAAAGACAACGCAGCTATGTTCAGGCAATAATGGCAACTGTCCTTCACGCTTACGTTTTTCCTTAGTCCATACATGCTCCATAAAGAAGTCATGTGAACAAATGATCAAATCGCTTGATTTTCGGTAGTGGTCCCGTGATAGGGTTTGTCCACAACGATGGCGTTTATCACAAGTAAAACAGTTTTGAAGCTGATCCCAGCCAACTTTAGACCAGTCTTCATCATTTAAATATGGATACTGTTTACGGTCCCCATATGCTGTATAGGCGTTCATGGATGAGTTATCATGGACAAACTTGGGAAGTTCATCATAGAGCTGATCTATTCCCTCTGAATCTTCATGATTCACTGCGTGATCCAATTTCTTAAGACATACATATTGATCGTGATATTTGGCAAGCCGAACATCCACTTCAATACCTAAGGCATTCTTGATTTTTTGGATGTCGCCTTCTTCTTTGACAAGCTGTTCAATCAACGTTTCGTCTGCACACGAAATAATTGCCGGTTTGTTCGTATATCTCGCATAACAAATCGCATATAGTAAATAGACCAAGGTCTTACCGGTCCCTACCCCTGCTTCAGCAAAACTTACATTCTTTTCTTTAAAGGCTTTTTCTAACTGAAAAGCCATGAAGATCTGTTCGTCACGCAGCTCAAATCCTTTTTCGGGAAGAATATCGTAAAAAACATCACCGATCCATTCTGAAAGCTTATCGTAAAAAGAGTCTTCCTTTGTTACCGAAAAAGGCAGTGTTTTAAGCATCATGGTCTCCCCTTTTATCTATCATCAGTATATCGAATCCACATTATAATATATCTAGGCAAAAGTATATTATCCTTTATTTCACATTAATAGTCAAGATATTTACCCTACCATCAGAAATGAAATGTATAAAGCATGTTTTTCTTCTATGTATGCTGTCAGGTTACCCGACTCGTAAAATAAAAGACAGGCTCCTTTAGAGAGCCTGTCTGTAAATAATATAGGGTTGAATTAAGCTTTGTTTACGTTTGATGCTTGTGGTCCACGTTGACCTTGTTCTACATCAAATGTAACGTCTTGGCCTTCTTCAAGTGTTTTGAAACCTTCGCCTTGGATAGCTGAGAAATGTACGAATACATCGTCTCCACCTTCACGTTCGATGAATCCAAAACCTTTTTCTGCGTTAAACCATTTTACTTTACCTTGTTCCATTTTTGTTGCCTCCTAGTGTGTTTTCCACACATTATATTACTATCCTTGCTCATTGAATATTAAGGTATTCCTTAAATCTGAACAAAAATAATTCATTATTAGAATAACAGAAAAGGAAATGATAAGCAAGACTGGAACCTATTATGAATAAAACGTCCTGACTATCAAAATTCACCGTTATATTCTACCCACTCATTTTCACCTTAAAACTGTTTCGGCGGTCTTTTTCCCCAATACTGATAAAGGTCTGCACGGATGAAACCATTGAAAAGCTTCCTTTTTTTCGTTGCAGGCTTACCGTAATGCTGTTCAAAGTCAGGATTGGAGGTAATCATGTATACTGACCAAGTATCAAGCTTCTTGAAGGCTTGTCCCATTTCCCTATACATCTGTTCAACGGCTTTTTTCTCACCTAGACGCTCTCCGTAAGGGGGGTTCCCGACAATGACACCATACTCTTTCCTAGTCGAGATATCCCTCACTTGCATTTGTTTGAATTCAACCAGATCTCCAAGACCGGCCTCAAAACTATTCGCTTTAGATATTTCTACCATCCGATGGTCGATATCACAACCGGTTATGTCCAAGTACTGATCATAATCGGCTAAATCTTCAGCCTCAACCCTTGCTTCATCCCATACCTTGCTGTCCATCCACGACCAGGTTTCAGAAACGAACTCCCTGTTAAACCCAGGTGCTATGTTCTGCCCAATTAAGGCAGCCTCGATAGGAATCGTTCCTGATCCACAAAACGGATCAATGAAAGGCATATCCGGTTTCCAATTGGTCAGCATGATTAACGCAGCCGCCAATGTTTCTTTAAGGGGAGCCTCCCCCTGCCCTGTCCGATACCCTCGTTTATGCAAACCTGCACCTGAAGTGTCCATGGTAAGTGTCACTACATCTTTTAAGATAGACACTTCAATTTTAAATAAAGGACCCGTCTCCGCAAACCAAGATACCTGCTTATATTTACTTTTCAATCTATCAACAATCGCCTTTTTGACGATAGCCTGACAATCAGGGACACTGTAGAGCTGGGACTTAACCGATTTCCCACTCACTGGGAACTCGACATCGGCTGATAAGTAATCTTCCCAATTCAAGGCCTTTGTTTTTTCAAACAACTCATCAAATGAATATGCTTTAAATTCTGCGACCTTAATTTTCACCCTGTCTGCACTCCGCAGCCATAAATTAGAGCGGGCAATGGCAGATTGGTCCCCTTTGTACGTGATTTTACCATTTTCGACTTGACAATCGTAACCAAGATCCCGAACCTCCTTGGCGACAATTGATTCCAATCCCATTGCTGATGTTGCGATAATATCGAATTGTTTCATTAATCCTGCACCTTCTTTCCATTAATCCAAATCAATTGTACCTTTACCTAATTCCTTCATTATAAGAATAAAGAATTGGGAATCGATTTTAGACATGTAAACCTTATTTAAAAGTTCCACCGTCAATTTATTTTTGCTTAGAATTCGTCATTGATTTCCTGAAAAAAATGTCGTTGTCATCTAGCGAGAGCATTTTTTATAGTAACCGGAAAATCAAACTCAATAAAATAAAGTTTTACTCAATTATCCATCAAGGTAAACGCTGCAAATATTTATCCATACAGCGAAGGACCATTTATTCACACCAAATATGTATACCTTATAAAGAAATGCTTCCCATTCATTGACCAGAAAATTTGAAGTCATGTCTTAATACCTTCAAATAGAAACCAAACAGAACCTTTATAAATAGGATGCCCCAGAATCAAGGAATGCTTAACATTTCAACGCTATTTTAAAAAACGTTACGGACAGACGTCAATCAAGCAATTGTCCTCCTGCTGGAATTAAAAACTTGCCAAGTTCTTAGTTTAACACAGCTGAGTTTCAGAAAACGAAAAATAAATTGGAATGCCCCCTTTTTTATTCAAAGGCAATCTCCATAAACAAAAACTCTCCTTTTAAAAGGAGAGTTGTGCTTTTAGTGTTATATGATAACGTTCTGTAAGCCATGTTTTGTTCCTCAGTACTGCAAGCGACTCGCGTCTCGTACTTCGGCGGTAATCATCTATCTACAGAAGCATGGCTTCTGTCCTTCTCCTCGTTCATTTCCAAGGAAGAAAGCGCCCCTACCATTAATTTGGGTTTCTCGCTCGTGGGGTTTACCTCGTTCCACCCTTTACATTTCTGTAAAGGCTCCGTCACTGTGGCACTTTTATAGGTATTCATGCCATATCCAAAAGGACTTAGGCATTTTCCCAGCCGTCAGCAATCCAAGATTGCTGCCCAAGCTTATTTTTTCGCCAGGCACGAACACTACGGACATCTCAGTCCGTGCGAGCATGGACTTTCCTCTACTGCAAAAATGCAGCAGCAATTACCCAAACGTTAACATAACATAATTGATTATACTCCATTATTCATGAAAACACAATACCAAAATCAATTTCACTTTTACAAAGCAAAACCTCAATCAAAAAGCTTGTTTCCGAAAACGTGCTTTTCCAAGTTGGATAACCGTTTAAGGATGTCAAAGTTAGTGGTTCCAGGAGTGGCACTGGGAGCAGGTTGATTTGGACGTTTTGTACTCTCTTCAGCTTGTTTTTTCAATTTAAGATTTTCTTGTTTAAGATCTTCAATTTCCTGATGGAACACTTCATAATCTTTAATGATCAGATCCAGGAATTGATCCACGTCTTCAGGTTTATAACCGCGCATGGCTGGTTTAAAATCTTTCTCAAGAATATCTTTAGCCGTTAATTTTATCTTATCGGATAGCATAAGACTTCACCTCAATACTTTCGCCAATACAATCGACTTTTTATTATTTTTTCAAATCTGCTTGGGTTTGTCAACGAAACACCTTTTTATTTGCATAATGTTTCAGTGAACGATATGTACTCCCATGAATCTGTATCTAAATTTCATCATAATATGAATATGCTTTAGAAACAACTTTTAATCCATAATTATTTTCACTCTGTCATTCTTCGGACCAGCTGCTTTCTTCCGCAGCCAGCTGCAGATCATCAAAGTTTATCTGAAAGATGGGGTAAGGCTGTGTTTCCGCTTTTTTCTTCGCTTCGAAATATGGATATCGGGCTGACCCTTCTTTTTCGGCATCGAAAATGATGAGCATGGCATCGCTTTTATGGACCATATACTTATTTTTGATTTTCAGCTGTTGTGGCCCTTCATATGGCTTGTTGAAAATGGATTCAACAAAATCGGCACGGGCCAAAATGGATCGGTAATAGTCTTGATTCGTCTCATTCCATGACTCTTCCTGTTTCAGGAAAGGAGTAAGCACCCCTAATTTAAGCTGATTATATTCTTCCTGCATTTCGAACACCACTTCGGCACCCCATAGTTCCGTACCCAACTGACCTGATATTATCACCCATTCCAGCCCATCTTCCACCAATGGCAGAAGACGTTGCTTCATCGCTTTCTTTATATATTTTACGGCTTCATGGTCATTTTTGAAAATCCCGAATTCAAAAGCTTTGTAGCCAGTCATATACAAAACCTTCATTGCTTGGCCAATCTCCTTATAACATGATTATGTATGAAAACAAGGGCTTAATAAGCCCTTATTTTTTAGTATCCGAAATGCCTAGGCGGACAGCATGGGTTATGCGGCGGCCTTCCACATATCAAGTGTTGATTATAGCACTCGTTCACCACGGATTGAGTATGCGGGAAGTAATGCTTAAACGTGTTCACCTGTTTATTGACAGTCGTTGTATGTGATGGATGAACGACAGGAATAACTGTGTTCGATACATTCGTATTAACATGTTGCTGTGTTGGAGAGACTTGAGCTGGGGCAACTTGAGATGGAGATGTTTGTGCTGGACCAAATTGCCCTGGAGACACAGCAGTTGGACTATAGGCTCCCATTACGTTAGAGTTTTTACCGGTTGACGCTCCCATTACGTTATTGGGGTGTTTACCGGTTGATGCGCCCATTACTCCAGGTGCGTTCCCGTATGCACCCATTACATTGTTGGATGCGCCCATTACATTGTTGGATGCTCCCATTACATGGGGTTTATTTCCTCCACAATTACGAAAATACATTTATAATTCGTCCCCTTTCATCATGATAAGTTTAGTCTTACCATTACAGACTATGAGAAAAAGGGGAGACGTGTACTGATGAAATGACCTATTTATACAGAATAAGTATAAAACTATGTATGGCTGTCAATTAGTACACTTTAATTATAATATGGCTAACCCTTCAAATGCACCGAGGGTAATTTTCTATAAAAAGGAATAGAGACTGTCTTTTAATGATGTAAATAAAACAATCGTTAAACAAAGGACTACAAAAAATAGAAATAAAGTCGTTTTATACATTTCTCCGCTCCGCTTTCACCTTAAATTTATATGATGTAAAGGTATGAAATGAATGCCTCGGAATTTCACCCTCAACTCTTTCCATTTTACACATAATAGTTGAAGGCTACAATATTTGTATCCACATTTTTTTTTCAGCCTTTCGCACTAAAAGACAATTCCGATTCCCTTATCTTATACAGAAATACCCTTAGATTCCTCTTTCTTTTCGAGCCGCCGGATCCTCTTTTCCAATTCCAACTGTTTTTTCCCTGGAATGGTCCCTTCCCTCACCATCTCTTGTTGTGCAATTTTTGCACATTTTAGAGCAGTTCCGACTTCCTTAAATTGATGTTCATATAATTTTGCACATTCAATTTGTGCCTGTATCCTTATTTGCACATTCCCTTTTAGGGCGACTTCCTTCCAAATTTCCAATGCTTCATTGAATTGTTGTTGCTTCTTTTTCTGGAAGGCTAAGGCATGGCCTGCAATTATCCGATCTTCCTCATTTCCCGCTTCCACTATTTTTTCATATGTCTCGACTGACTCCTCTTTTTTACCCAGATAAGCGAGCCAGCGTGCAATTTCCATGGACTCTTCCGTATATCCATCGATTTGGAGAATTTTCCGGGACAAATGAATATACAATGTTATCAGTGATAAGATATCCAATTCATTATGCTTCATGATTCCAAACAAAATTTCTGGATTCTTCCTCTCAACAAAATCAAAATAAATCATCGGTGCCAAATATCCAGGAATATCATCCTCCCTATGCACACCTAGAATATCTGTTTCGACTACTGATAATTTCACTCGTTCCAATTTGTTTTTCCAAAGGCGTCTTGAAGCATGATATAAATCGAAATGTCCGAATTCCGGTAGTTTTGGTACATGTTCCTTTACCAAAGTATGTCTGGTTTTTAGCTGGGGCCAATCAAAGGATTTACCATTATATGTGACAAGCGTTTCGTAATTGATGTTTTCCAGAAAGCTCTGGTAAAGCGGTATTTCACTTCCGGGCTGCGGAAGGATATGTTGTTTCACGACAACTTCTTCACCTTCTAAATAGGCATAACCTAGTAAAAAAATGGTGTTGCCGGCTCCGCCTCCAAGCCCTGTTGTTTCCGTATCGAAGAAAAACAGGTCTTCACTTTTAACGCCCTTAGCGGATAGTGGATGCTCCAAAGAGGTTTGATTCCACTCTTTTACGATCTTTTTCAGCTCAGAAAATGCATATAACCCGTGTTTATGATTTATAGGGTAGCGGACCTCCCTAATGAAACAATAGTCATCATCGAAATGAAAGGAAACGGTATCGTTCTCCTGCCACTTTTCAAGATAAGGAATTTCTTCATTCACTATATGGTTATTTTCTTCTTCGGAAGGATGTTTCACTGGCTCCAGGTTCATATGCGTTTTCATACGGTTCAATTTATTTTTTAATGACATAAACTACACCTCTTTTCACTTATCCCCGCAAACTATGCTTGTTTTTCCTTGAAAAATTGACCCAATAACTGTTTTGCATCACTCTTGGCCGTTTTCGTGGCGGATTCCGTTCCGATACAGGAAGGACAGCCGCTTTCACAAGTACAATTATCGATCATGGATATGGTTTCCAATAGAATGACTTCAGAGTTTTCATATACCTTATCACTTAACCCAATGCCTCCCGGATAACTATCATAGATAAAAATTGTTGGTTTTTCATTATGCGCTGCCTTAACCTGCGGATAAACATGGATATCATGTGGATCGCACATAACATATAGCGGAATCATGTAATTAAGAGCATGGGAAGCGCCTATCATTCCTTGTTCTATTCGATTTTCGTCCCATTCAAATATATCGGGCTCCATGGAAAGCATGGCCGAACTCGTGTGCAGTTCCATCTCAGGGAGACTGATTGGCCCCGAACCAATATTTTCATGAGTTTCAAATTTGATTTTTTTGAAGATCGTAGGCATCGCCCGGATGGCGACATCACCAAAGGCAGCTGCTGTGGAAGCAAAAGTTCGCTGTTTATCCACTTCCAATACAGACAACTGAACGGCAAGGTTAGCATCCGTATAATAGTCCACATTGACTTCACGTACATAAGCTTTTTTTTCCTCCCAATCAAGTTCTTCCACCTGAAATTGCATTCCCTGGTGCAAGTAAATGGCTTCATCGTGGAGAAGGGTCATTGCACTGAACGTATCCATTTCACCTATGACCCGATTAACCGGTGCGTTCGTTTGATCGATGATTACGACATTTTCCTGTGCCGCAGAACGCAGGCTGATATTGCTTGCGGGAAAAGCATCGTTCATCCAATGCCATTTGTCCCCATTCAGGTGTAAGACCCTTTCTTCCGTAAGGAATTCCAGTACGTCCATAATCTCTGTTTTTCCAAAGGTATCGCCTTTTTTAAATGGCAGCTCATATGCTGCACATTTGACATGATCAACCAAGATCAAAAGATTATCTGGATTGATTCTTGCAGTTTCTGGATTTCTGGTAAAAAAGTAATCGGGATGCTGGACGATATATTGATCAAGGGCACTAGAACTGCCGACCATGATGATCAGTGCTTCACCATGCCTTCTTCCTGCTCGTCCCGCCTGTTGCCATGCACTGGATATCGATCCAGGGTAACCAGTCATTATGCAAACCTGGAGCTGGCCGATATCGACACCCAACTCAAGTGCATTCGTAGATATAACCCCATAAATGGAACCATCCCTGAGGCCCTGTTCAATTTCTCTGCGCTGTGTTGGCAGATACCCCCCGCGATAGCCCCTGATCGATTTTGGCCCCAATTGCTTTGAGACGAGTTCCTGTAAATAGGTCAATAGAATTTCCACACGAACCCTGCTTCGCGCAAAAACGATCGTTTGAATTTTATTCTTCAAAAATTCATTTGCGAGCTTCCTGACTTCCAAAACCGCACTCCTTCGAATGTTTAGTGGTTTATTGACTATTGGGGGATTGTAAAACACAAAATGCTTTTTCCCACTTGGGGCCCCGTTATTATCGATGAGGACCATTTTTTTTTCCGTAAGCTCTTCTGCCAACTCTTTTGGGTTATTGATCGTAGCGGAGGTACAGACAAAGACAGGGTCGCTTCCATAAAACTTGCAGATCCTTTTTAATCTTCTTATGACGTTAGCGGTATGACTTCCAAAAACGCCGCGGTAAATATGGAGTTCATCGATGACCACATACTTCAAGTTTTCAAACAAAGAAACCCATTTCGTGTGATGCGGCAAGATTCCGGAATGGAGCATATCAGGATTGGTGATCACGATATGCCCGGCCTGTCGGATTTTTTGCCTGATATTTGAAGGTGTGTCCCCGTCGTACGTATAACTATTTATCTGAGCATCCATTTCATGAATCATTTCGTTCAATTCGCTTTTCTGATCATAACTCAGCGCTTTTGTCGGAAAAATATACAGTGCTCTGGTTTTTTCATCTTCAAGTATTTTTTGAAGGACCGGCAAATTATAGCAAAAGGTTTTACCAGAAGCAGTTGGGGTGACCGCTACAAGGCTATTGCCACTGACAGCTGTATCAAATGCCGTTGCCTGATGCGTATACAACCCATTTATTCCCCGTTTTTCAAGAGCATGCTTGATCTTATCATTCATTCGATCGGGAAAAGGGACATGTTTTGCTTCTTTCGCTTTAATTACTTGCCAATGTACAATATTATCTTTAAAATTTTCATTGGTTTTTAAATCCGTGATGATTTCTTGTAAATTTTTTCGCAGTTTCATATAACCACCTCATACTCCTATTCTATCGAATGAACGTTCTATGCAAAAGGGAAACTATTTCCTATTCAAAAAAAAAGCAAGAAACGGCAACAGCCCGTTTCCTGCTTAGACTTTTTTCAGTTAATTTTTCTCGACATAGCGAATGATTTCTTCGATTAGTCTGTTTGGAACTTCCACCATTCCCATATGGCCGCTCCCCTCAAGTATAACTTCATTAATATGACTCCCTTTTACAGAAAAGGTTTTTTCAGCGGGAATCACCTTATCTTGTTCACCTGCAACCAAAAGGACCGGCAGCTTCGTATCTTTAAGTACATGATTTCTGTCTGTTCTGTTCCTCATGGCATGCAAAGATCCGATTGCTCCACTTTCACTGGTTTTATAACCGATTTCCTTAGTATGTTCAATATTTGGATCATCGGAATGAGCGAAAAGCTTTGGTACAAGTCCGTCAATGAAAGCAGGGATTCCATCCATTTCGATTTTCTCAACAGATTTTAAACGTCCCTCCTTACCAGCCTCATCATCCGGAAAAGCTGTAGAATGAATCAGTGAAAAACCAGACAATTTCCCAGGAAACCTTTCGGCGAATGCCAAGGTGACATATCCCCCTAGTGAATGACCAAACATATAAACCTGTCCGATTTTCAGTTCTTCCAAAAATGACGCAATATCAGCAGCCATATCTTCAATTGAGAAAGACTTCCCTATTTCCTCACTTGACCCATGTCCTCGTAAATCAACGGCAACAACCCGGTATTCATCCTTTAATTCAGCAATGATGTCACTCCAATATTCATGACTTCCACAAAATCCATGGATAAACAACAACGTTTTATTTCCTTTCCCGGTATCTATGTAGGAAAGCTTGCTATTTTTTGTCTTATTCATATCAATCCCTCATTTCCTTTATTGATCATTCAGTAACTTTATTCCCTATAGACCCGTATCTAAAACCCAAGAATGCATTCACAATTCTTCAGTCCTCACATAGCCTATAGGCAAAGGAATTTTTTAGGAAGGAGCACCGTGATGACCTCTTCTGAAAAAAAAAATAATCGGAATCGAATAGAACCCTTTACCCATTTCATTAACAAAATGGATCGACTGTTTTCCGAAAGGCCACCTAAAGGCATGCTGCAATCCCTTGACGATTTCTTCGGTTCAACTAAAGAACGCAGCTTTCCTGTTGATGTTCACGAGACGCTTTCAGAATATACCCTTACCGCTACCTTGCCTGGTATTGCACGCAGCCAGATTTCAATTGATGTGCTGACCCATGCAGTAACCATAACTGCAAAGCATGTAGATAGGAAGCACAAAACTCAAGGAATGTTTCAAAAGGAAGTTTCAGCAGGTACATTTTCAAGAACCATTTCCTTTCCAAAAGCGATTGATGAAGCAAAAGTGACCGCACGACATCGCGATGGCATCCTCACGCTTCACCTTCCCAAAATCAGAGGGAATCGAATTGAAATCAATTAGGCAAGATTAAAAGCAGACTTTAAAAAGTGGCTGGGTCACTTGTAAGTCTGCTTTTATACTTTATTCACCATTTAAACTTTGAAGAAGCCCCCTACTCCTTTGACCATTGAAGATACTTGAGAAACTGTATTCATCATTTGTCCAGCTGTATTCATCATCTTCGTTATATCCATTGAGCCATCTTGTGTTTTGAATTGATTCATGACCGATTTGATACCCGATGGCTGTGGCTTTTGCATGAACTGCTGCTTAGGATAAGGATTATAAGCCTGCTGCTGACTTTGTGGGGGCCGTTTAGCTGGCTGCAGCGGATTGGCGAACGGACTAAAAGCTTGCGGCTGCTGATTGGACTGCATTTGTTGCATTTGTTGCATTTGTTGCATTTGTGGCATTTGCGGCAGTGGCTGCATTACACTGGTGCCCGGATAAGCTCCCACAGGCATCGCCTGCTGCTGAACTGGTTGGAATGGGTGATAGGCCGCTTGCTGATATGGATCATGATATGGCGTCATATAGCCCCCTGTATCCTGGGGAAGATATGGATACATAAATGGTTGTTCAAGATTATGATTATTTGGCGGAGGATACTGCATTGGCTGCTGGTACCCTCCCCAATATTCCGGCATTGATTGAGGATACTGTCCTTGATTTGGGGAGACTTGGTTAAAACCGGATCTCATCATGTTCAATGAGCCCTCCTCTTTTTTCATTACATGGTTCTGATAATATATGAAAAAAGAGGAAATATAGTGTAGGTGATTTTATGATAAAATCCGATCGATTTCCGCTTTTACATTATGAAGGATAAATTCGACCGATTGGATATGACTTTTAAATCGCTTGTAACTGGTTTTAGGAAAGAATGCCTGAACGGCTACATCAGAAAGGTTATGAGCGGTTTGTTCGATTTGCTCGGGGAAAAGATGCTTAAACTCGGTTTCTTTCATCCACTCCTTCATTCCAGTTTCCCATTCGATGCATACGGTCCTGACTTGGTCTGCGAAGGGCTTGACTTCCGAAAAGAAATCCTTTTCCTTTCCTTCCTTGCGTACACCCTCATAGATATCATCGGCTTGGACCGTATATTTTATTAATTGTTCAGTCAATAGCTGCAGTTTTTCTTTTTGCACAATATATTCCTCCGCACGTTTGTTTCCCTTTAGTATAATCCAGTTCTTTATAAAATGATATTCTGTTGGCTTATACGTGCAATTCAGTTAAAACCTTGTGATTAATTATTGATTTTTCCGGAACAATGGAAAAGGAATGGTTTTCACTTTCAGCATTCACCCAATAATCCTCGGCTTTTTCAATGGCTTCCTGGGCTTCATTAACTAATGTATATTGCTCTGCCCATAGTTTGCACCGGACTGTATTTACAGTTTCCCCATATGAAATTTCCAAACGATCCAGGCTGGTACTGATCTCAGCTATCATCCTTAATATTTCCTCTGTTGCGACACTTTTATTGACCATGCTGATCCCTCCCATTCTTTACCTGTACTATTCTTTTTTTTATCACAAAGCCCTTCATGACTGACAAAACTAGAAGGGAATCGGCAAAGAAAGTGTAATTCACTTAATTTATTATGCCCTTCGACAACAATGGCAGAATGAAGAATGGAGTTTTAAACAAAAATACAGACAGGAGGTGATTTTATGCAGTCGAATGAAAGCAGACAGCAAAAAAACGAAAAACGACAAAAGCCGCCCACTAAAAAGGCAGGAACGGGGAACCCGAAACTTAGTGGAGAAAACCGCCCCTCAACGTAAGTCTTAAATACTGTACAATAAACAGGGAAGGCTTAATCGACGCCTTCCCTGTTTCCTTTTATAAAAACCAATTCTTGATCATTGCAACTGTGTGCAGCTGCTTTTGTTTATGGTCATACCAATCGGTCAATTGCGGGTCTTCTTCTTCCCATTGAGGTTCAATGAACCAATCCTTTTTAATCTTTTTTTTCAAATCCCATTGCTCCGTCTCACGCACTTGATGATGAATCAATGGATAAACTCCCCTCAGCATCGGGGTTTCATGGTACCTAGGTTTTTTTCGATATCGTTCATAATCATATCTAGCCCCAGTTGGTTCAGTCCTGCAGGAAAATTCATGAAAAAGCGGAAACAAATCTTCAGAAAATAAAAGACCAGCCAACCTTTTCCCCAATTCAATCCTTTTATCGATATTTCTAAAATGCGAAACGGAAGAGCCATACAGTCTTCCATTGCAGGTAGGAAATAAGACAGTGCTAAAATGCATCCAGTCCTGCAGGAAAAATAATATAGAATGAAAAACGAAAGATTGCTTTTTAATAACCGGTTTTTCAATGATATTTTGTTCATTTATTATAAGCGCAGTGACTAATCTTTCACGATTCCCATATTTCCAAAAGGAATACCATTCATTCGTCATGAATTTAGTAATAAAAAAATAATGACATAAGTGAAACAAAGGACGTTCATACTTCGTCGAATAATGATAGAGAAGCAATTGCGGATAAGCATCTTGAAATATTCTCCAATTGGCATCTTCATACGTTAGAAATAAATGATGCCTGTATTTGGGGCTAAGCAAATGGGAAAGCCAAATCCCTTCAAGGTCACACATATTCCAGCCTGCATTTCTAGAAACCATCCCCGCTAAAAAAGACCATTGTATTTCTGGATGCATTTTGAAAAATTGTTCATATGCCTTTGTTCTTGATATATTATCCCTATTCCCTTTAGCGGTTTGGACTTTTATGGAATGGAGCAATTGCTTTTCCGTCTTTAACATTCGCATCTATGTGTCCAGCCTTTCTATAGCGATGAATTGTGACATATAGTTGTACATTAATCCTATCGTTCTAAGAAACAATTCTTTTTATTCACATATTGGATTCTTTTTTTGCTAATATAGATAAGTGAAAAAAAGGAGGGGTAAAAGTGGCATTTCATTATCCCAACGGACGAAGATTTGTACCGCAGGCTATGGAAGAAAAAAAAAGCCCACTAAAAAAAATCAGTTATAGCAACCGGGGAAAAACATTGGAAGACGATTTGAACGAAACCAATCAGTATTATTTAGCACACGGCATTGCCGTCATCCATAAAAAACCGACACCTATTCAAATTGTCGATGTCCACTACCCGAAGAGAAGTGCTGCAGTCATTAAAGAAGCCTACTTCAAACAAGCGTCGACCACCGATTACAATGGTGTTTATAAAGGAAAGTACATTGATTTTGAGGCAAAGGAAACGAAAAACAGCAGTTCGTTCCCACTGAAGAATTTTCATGACCATCAAATTGAACATATGAAACAGATCATTCAGCATGATGGAATTGCATTTGTCATCATCCGGTTTTCCGCAATGGATGATATATATCTAATGAGTTCTGAACAACTGAGTTTTTATTGGAAAAGAATGAAAGACGGTGGACGCAAATCTATAACTCTTCAAGAGGTTGAAAGCAGTTCACGAAAGATTACTCTTGGCTTTCAACCGAGAATTGACTATATTAAAGTAGTAGATTCGCTCATCGCAGAAAATTTTTAGTTTTTTTAGAAAGGCAGGTTAGCTGTAATGGCTGAAAAATATAATACTAGAGAAGAACGCCGAAAACAGAGTCAGACACAAAAAAAGGAACCGAAGAATGGACCTAAAAAGCCAACCAATATGCTTAAGCGCATTTTCCTTATACTAGTCACGATCGGAATTATAGGCTTGGTTGCCGGAGGAGCTGCAATGGCTTACTTTATAAGCGATGCTCCAAAACTTGACGAAAAGCTTTTGAAAGATCCAGTCACATCCAAAATTCTGGATGAAAACGGAAAATTGCTAGCTGAAGTCGGAACGGAAAACCGGGATTATGTAAATTATGAAGACATACCTGATCTTGTCGAAGAAGCGTTCCTTGCTACGGAAGATTCCCGCTTTTATGAACACCACGGGGTGGATTTCTTACGTCTGGGCAGTGCCGTCATAGCCAACTTCAAAAACGGATTCGGCTCAGAGGGTGCAAGTACATTGACCCAGCAGGTTATCAAGCGTTCTTATTTAACACCTGATAAGACCATTAAAAGGAAAGTCCAGGAAATGTGGCTATCCATTCAGCTTGAAAGAAAATATACAAAAGAAGAAATTTTCGAAATGTATGTGAATAAGATCTTCTTTGCAAACCGTGCCAACGGGGTCTTAACTGCTTCCCAGACTTATTATGGAAAAGATCTAAGCGAATTGAAATTAAACGAAGCGGCCATGCTTGTCGGATTACCGCAAAGCCCAAGCCGTTATGACCCTTATAAATACCCTGAACGTGCGAAAGAACGCCGTGATATTGTCCTGCACTTAATGAATAAACATGGATATATCACCGAAAATGAAATGAAAAGTGCACAAAGCATCGATATAACAGAAGGACTTCAAGAAATCGATAAAAGTCAAATCGATACGACTGCTTATGATGCATTCATCGATTTGGTAATTGAGGAAGTCGGAGATATGGGTGACTATAACGTCTTTACCGATGGTTTAGAAATCCAAACGACCATTGATAAAGATGCCCAGGAATATGTCTATAACATGTTGAACAGTGATGAAATCATTAATTATCCAAGTAAAGATCTCCAAGCTGGAGTCACCTTACTCGATACTGAAACTGGTGAAATAAAAGCAGTGGGCGGCGGCAGGAACACGACAGTTAAACGTGGCTGGAATTATGCAACGGATGCCAAGCGTTCACCTGGTTCGACCATTAAGCCAATTTTGGATTATGGTCCTGCCGTAGAATATTTAAATTGGTCCACCTACCATCAAATCAAAGATGAGGAATATAGTTACACTGATGGAACACCGCTTAAAAATGCTTCCGGGCGACATTATGGTACCGTAACGACTCGCGAAGCACTGGCACGTTCATTAAATATCCCTGCCTTAAAAACGCTTCAAGCAGTCGGATTGGACCGTGCGCGTGATTTTGCCACTGACCTGGGCATTCCTTTTGAAAAGGAAATAACAGAATCAGCAGCATTGGGTGGCGGTAAAGACGTTTCTACTCTTGAACTTGCCGGTGCATACAGTTCATTCGGAAACAACGGTATCTATAATGAACCGCATAGTGTGAAAAAGATTGTTTTACGTGACAAAACAACCATCAAAAACAAGACTGATTCGAAGCCGGTCATGAAAGATTCCACGGCTTTCATCGTGACGGACATGTTGAAGAGCGTAATGAAAGAAGCTTATGGAACAGGAAGGTTAGCCAATATACCTAATCTCCCAGTAGCCGGTAAAACGGGTTCAACCAATTTCACGCCTGAACAGCGTGCAGCGAACAACATCCCATCTTCCGGTGTAAAAGATAGCTGGATGGCGGGTTATACAACCAATTATACAGTCGCAGTATGGGCTGGTTATGATAATGCATCAGGTGAGAAATTGGAGTATCTGGGTGATTCTTCTCAAAGGATCCCTAAATCAATCTTTAAGAATTTAATGGAGCATATGGCTCAATCAAAAGAAACGAAAGACTTTGATCAACCTGACAGCGTTGTAAAAGTTGGAGTCATAAAAGGTTCGAATCCGGCTGTTAAAGCCAATGAATATACGCCAAGCAGTAAAATCACTTATGAATATTATGTTAAAGGTCACGAGCCAACACAAGTGACGACAGAATATGAGAAAATTGACTCACCAGGCATTAACGCTTCTTACAATCAAGAAAGTAATGCAATCGATCTATCATGGTCATATCCTAAAGGAAATGCACAATTCGAGGTTATGATGTCCGTTGATGGCGGAGCACAGAGCGTATTAAAAAAATCGAAGGATACTAGTTTAACAATCCCTAACCCAACCCCTGGAAGTAAATATACTTTCTCAGTGGTAGCGTTAGTGGATAACCAACAAAGTGATCCTGCTAGTACATCTGTCAAAATACCTGCTGAAGCGGTAGTCCCTGAGGATACTGAGGACGAGGAGATTGAAGATCCAGCCGAAGGTGAGGATACGGAACAAGAAACTCCTGCTGAAGGCGAAGAAGATAAACAAGACGAAGACAAAAACAACAATGGCAACAATGGAAATGGTAATGAGAATGGAAACACTGATAATAATGGCAATGGAAACAATCCTGATGATGGAAATGGCAATAAGGATGATGAAGACGTTGAAGGCGGGGATCCTGGCACCGACCCTGGGACGGTAGAAGAAAAACCAGTCGAAACCCCTGACCCTGACCCTGACCCTAATCCTAACCCGGACCCTGATCCAGAAAAAGAGAAAGACAAGGATAAAGAAAATCAAGATTGACTAAAAAACGTCTAAGCTTATAGCTTAGACGTTTTTTTTATTCTTATTTTTGATCATGAACTTCACATATTGTTTTTCAAATTCTCGGAACAATTCACTAAGTTGTCTATACGAATGGAAAGAAGCAGGTCTTTCAAGGATGAAAGACAGCCTTTCGGCCAGGTTCACCGGAATATGATTTAAAGATTTTATTTGTAGCCGGAAATCACTCAATACCACTGGCTTTCCATGCATCCAGAAGACTGCAGTTAAAAATAATCCTATACCCTGCTTCATGAGTCCCAAGGTCCGTCCCACTTTTCGCTCTGAAAATAGCAAGCTGCATTCTGTATCGATTCCCTTCCATTTTTCCATTAGTTCCTTTACATGAAAAGCCCCCTTAGTCCAAGGAGTATACGACTCAACATCATTATAGTAAAGTAACTCATACGGAAAAGCCTCGAATGGGATCGAAACACTCCACCCTGCATAGTGTTCTTTTTCCAAGATGGTTTCCTTTTCAGGGAAAAACAAAGGATGGGCCAATTCTGCAGGGACTTTTAATGATATGGACTGCGTCAATTGGCCTCTTTCCTTTTCATTCTTTTTTTTCCTTCACGGCATAATTCGAGAAGTGGGCAGGTTTCACATCTTGGTGACTGTGCCTTGCAATGATAGCGTCCAAAGAATATCAGGCGGTGATGCGTAACGGACCATTCATCCTTTGGTATCTTAGCCATCAACGTTTTCTCAACATCGAGGACACTATCTTTCCAACGGCATAATCCCAGGCGCTTGGAAACACGCTCTACATGGGTATCCACAGCTATCGCTGGCACATCAAACGCAACGGAAACGACTACATTAGCCGTCTTTCTGCCCACGCCAGGCAATTTAACAAGCTCATCACGATCTCTGGGTACTTCCTTACCGTAATCTTCGATCAGCATGCGCGACAACTTTTGTATGTTCTTAGCCTTGTTACGAAACAAACCGATTGAGCGAATGTCATTTTCCAACTCTTCTATCGGAACGCTTATGTAATCCTCAGGCGTTTTATATTTTTGAAATAAATCCTTAGTGACTTTATTGACTAATACATCCGTACATTGAGCTGACAGGGCAACGGCAATCACCAATTCAAATGGATTGGAGTGATTCAGCTCACAATGGGCATCCGGAAACATTTCCCCCATTGTATCCAGACAATATCGAATTTGAGCTTTATTCAACATATTGGTTCTCCTTCAATTTACATTACTGCTCGAGCCAGTTATAAAAAGGCACATCTTTCAATGGTTGTGCAGTTTCCGTCTTCCGGTCCCTCTTTTGATGAACTCTAAATTTTTGTCCTTGCTCCCTTGCCTGTTCCAAGGTTTTTATTCCATTCTTTTTCCACTCGAATAAAATTCGATCAATGTATCGGAAATTCAATTTACCGGAAATGACAGACTCCCTAAGAGCTGACTTAATGATCTCAGGCTGATGGTCGTCCTCCATCCACATTGCCAATGTCTCACATTCAAATGGAGATAAAGGGCGGCCGAACTCCTGTTCAAAAATTGTATAAAGGCTCTCCCCCGCTTTTTGGACCTCAGCCGACTCTGACTGTTTCAAAGTTTTTAAGAAACAGTCCATCATTTTTTCATAAAGTGGAGACAACGAATATTTTTCCTGTCCGATTTCTTGACTCCCTTCAACAACCATTTCAACAAATCCCCTTTGAACCAAACGCTGGATTAGGAATAGACATTCCGTTTCCTGCAATGTCATTCGGTCAGATAGTTGGGATGGTGCAGGGAAATGGTTACCTTTATCGATAAAGCTTTGCAATTGTAATAATAGGACCATTTCTTGTTCATTCAGTCCCATTGTCTTATAGTTAGTCAACAAAAAGGATGGAATCGTTATCGTTCCTTCCTTAAACCACGCATATAAATGTTCTTTATTCATGTTTTTGGACACCTCTGATTAAGTATAACATGAATATGGCTCCCCGAATAAGCTTATAATTTTAACAAAAAACGGTTATCTGCCCAATATGACCAGATAACCGCTTCTTTAAGAGATCAAGGATATAAACGATTTAATAGACGTGGGAACGGAATGGTTTCACGGACATGTTCAACTCCACTGATCCAAGCAACAGTACGTTCTAACCCCAATCCGAAGCCCGAATGCGGTACAGATCCGTATTTTCTTAATTCCATATACCATTTGTAAGCATCTTCGCTCAAGCCATGCTCGTTGATTCTTTGTTCAAGCAATTCCAGATCATGAATCCGCTCCGAACCGCCAATTATTTCCCCGTATCCTTCGGGAGCGATCAAATCGGCACAAAGAACGACTTCTTCCCTGTCAGGAGCAGGCTGCATATAGAAAGGCTTGATTTTGGTTGGATAATGAGTTATGAAAACTGGCTTTTCATAACTTTCTGCTATTGCAGTTTCGTGCGGCGCCCCAAAATCATCTCCCCATTGGATATCATCAAATCCTTGTTCATGAAGGAACTTAATGGCTTCATCATAAGTAATACGCGGGAAAGGAGCTTTAATTTGTTCAAGCTTTGCTGTGTCACGGCCCAGGGTATTCAACTCAAGCTGACAGTTTTTCAATACAGATTGGATGATGGAAGATACGAATTGTTCCTGAACCTCCAGATTTTCTTTAAATTCGATGAAAGCCATTTCCGGTTCAATCATCCAGAACTCGATTAAATGCCGTCTTGTTTTGGATTTTTCTGCCCTGAAGGTAGGACCAAAAGAAAATACCTTCCCTAGTGCCATTGCTGCCGCTTCCATATAAAGCTGTCCACTTTGTGAAAGGTATGCATCCTCATCAAAATATTTAGTCGCGAACAATTCACTCGTTCCCTCTGGAGCGCTTCCTGTTAAAATTGGGGGATCGACTTTTACGAAACCTTCTTCATTAAAGAATTCATATGTAGCCCGGATTATTTCATTACGGATTTTCATGACTGCATGCTGTCGTTTTGAACGCAGCCACAAATGGCGGTTATCCATTAAGAATTCAGGACCATGCGCTTTAGGTGTAATTGGATAATCCAATGATTCATGAATGATTTCAATATCTTTCACTTGTAATTCAAAACCGAACGGCGAGCGTTCATCCTTTTGAATGACACCTGTTACATACATGGATGTCTCTTGCGAAACCGATTTCGCACGAGCGAAAACTTCTTCACCCACTTCAGCTTTCACGACCACTCCTTGAATGAAACCGGAGCCATCACGGATTTGAAGAAAAGCAATTTTCCCACTGGAACGCTTGCTGGCAAGCCAGCCTCCAATGGTAACTTCTTGATTGACGAATTTGCTAGCATCTTTTATTGTAATTTTCACGGAATTTACCTCCAAAAATAGCTTAACTTACTATGTAATTTACTCTACTTATTATACCCATAGCCCTGCTTACAAGCAAATAAATCAATTGAAGCGGAAGTTCCACGCCTTTGATATCACTTTCAGGTTTTTTGAGCGTATTCGCCAGATTGCATGGTAGATACTACACTAACGAATTTGCTGACATGGTAGCCGCCCAAGGCAGTAGGATCACCTCGGTATATGTATCGATTGGCATTTCAGCTTTTAAAACTATGATTGAACCCTATCATCATAACTTTTAAATATCTGCTACAGGACCTGTTCAAATATCTATTTTCTTGTTCCCAGACCATTGATGGAACAACCACCTATAAGCAGTTATGTATGTGCTGTTGGGTAGAACAATGCCATTAGGTCCTTTCATCGTATTTGTAGCCATCGTTACCCAAAACAAATTCCTTAAAGTAATCACTTCCCCCCCATATAGGCACGAACACCCCTATATTGCCATTACAGTAGCCTGCAGAGATTACAGCCATAAAGTCCAATTTTTTCGGATACTGTGTGCATCCATGAATGCATATCGGTTCAACCACCCATTCTTAAGAATCTGAACCCAAAGGGAATTTCCACATTATAAGAGAATCCTCCTATGAGTTATGACCAAGGAAGATGTCTGGATGCTCTACTAACTAAATGTTCAAGACATTTTTCAGTTAAAACCAATCTTTTTAACAATTTTTTGCATAATTATACTGAATAATCTAAAAATGTTGAACTTAAACAAAAAATCATATACGATATCATATATGATTAATAATAAATCAAGGGGTGAGTGTCCATGGCAAAAGCAAGAGTGAAACTCCAAAAATCTGAATATTCTGAAGAAGTGGAAATATTGTCGAAAAAGTATTTATTAATGAACGGTGATAAATATGAAGTATCTCAAATAAAGTTGGATATCCCTATTTCAGGAACGGTATATGGGACATTATTAAACTATAAAGGATCATTGGATGCATTGAAGGAGAAGTTCCACCAAGCTCCTTATAATGAACCTCCTAAAGGGCCGATCCTTTATATTAAACCTAGAAACACGTTATCTTCTTTTTCAAATCCAGTTCCCCTTCCAAATGGCATACCTGCATTGGAAATCGGGGCGGCACTTGGAATAGTTATCAATAAAACGGCAACAAGAGTCAAGAAAGAACATGCACTGGATTTTATAGAAGGTTTTACGATCGCCAATGATATTAGCATTCCGCATGAAAGCGTTTACCGACCTGCGATCCGCTATAAAGCACGTGATGGATTTTGCCCGATCGGTCCCTGGATCGTATTCAAGGACTCCATATCCAACCCCGATTCTCTAGGGATCCGTGTATATATTAATGGGGTGCTTAGGCAAGAAAATTCAACTTCAAATCTAATTCGCTCCATCTCCCACCTAATTGAGGATGTAACAGACTTCATGACTTTGAATCCGGGTGACGTCCTTTTAGTAGGAGTCCCAGAGAATGCACCACTGGCAAAAGCCAATGACCATATTAGAATAGAAATTGACGAAATCGGATATTTGGAAAATACAATCATTTCCGAAGAAAAACTATCAATGGAGGGAATTTTATGAAGAGAGCACGTATAGCCTATGCAGGTGCCATACATCAAGCAAGTGAATATAATGGCCAGCTCCAATTGGCGGATGGCCGGATTGTCCATGAGCAAGATGTTGTCTGGCTTCCCCCAGTGGAACCGCGGACTGTGTTCGCACTTGGTTTGAATTATGCAGACCATGCGAAGGAGCTTGCTTTTAAAGCCCCGGCAGAACCCCTGGCGTTCTTAAAAGGTCCCAATACCTTTATCGGCCACCGTGGGCAGACAAGACGGCCTGCTGATGCATCTTATATGCACTATGAATGTGAACTGGCAGTCGTCATCGGTAAAAAGGCGAAGAACATAAAAAAGGAAGAAGCCTTTAAGTATGTAAGTGGATATACCATTGCAAATGATTATGCAATACGGGATTATCTTGAGAATTACTATCGACCTAACTTAAAGGTTAAAAATCGCGATACCTGCACCCCCATCGGTCCTTGGCTAGTAGATGCCGAAGATATTACAGACCCTTCAAATCTTGCCATCAAGTCATATGTCAACGGAAAATTGACTCAGGAAGGCAACACGAAAGACATGATTTTCAGCATCGCTGATTTAATTGAATATTTCAGCAGCTTCATGACATTGAGTCCAGGCGATATAATATTGACAGGCACACCGGAAGGATTGGCGGATACTGCTGTAGGCGATGAAATCATCACTGAAATTGAAGGTATCGGAAAACTCGTCAGCACAATAGTCGGTGACGATATATTTACAGAAGGCGGGGATCGGCCACATTTAAAATCCATAATTAACGGAAGGGACTAATTACATGCCTCATATTATTATAGAGTATACGGATAATATCAAAGATGAAATCCAGATTGACAGCTTATTGAGCAAGGTGAATGATGTACTGATCTCCTATCCTTCGATCTTTCCAATTGGCGGCATCCGATCCCGGGCCATTGAATTGAAGCATTATCGTGTTGCCGATGGTACAGAGGATGATGCCTTTGTTCATGCCATACTAAAAATTGGCGCTGGCCGCCAGGATAGTGATAAAACCAAAGTATGTGACCAACTTTTTGAAACGATGGAATCCCATTTGGCATCCCTCTTTTCAAAAAGATATCTTGCCCTCTCCATGGAACTTACGGAATTCAGTGATTTTGGCACATATAAAAAGAATAATATTCATGATCGATATAAATAAATGAACTATTGGAATTCCGACTGTACAATAAAAGGCCTTCCCGATCATCGGGAAGGCCTTGAAATGATCGGATACCGCTACCGGTCTCAGTTGATTTCTGCAAGATGTTCAGTACGGTTTAAGAACTCCTTGACACGATCCACATATTCCTGTTTATCATAGCCGTTATATAAAGCGCTGGCCATACGGACCGGATCCCCAAAAAAGAATCTTTCGTACAGTGTTTGCCTGGTTCCAAATGAACTCATGCATACATCCCATGCGAGGCGATACAATTTAACCCTGTCATAGGCTCCACCATTAGCGGCCTGAAGATATTTATCCAAATCCGGTCGAAGCTCCGAATTGAAATCGGCTTCATTAGGTATCGCCATTAAACCACTAGCACCAAGAAGCTGCATTATTTCACTGAATCTAGGGTAAATCTTCGGATAATAATTACGGGCTATGTTTAACGGTGTGAAATCAGGTGTCATCATTCCCCACTTATCCACTTTCGCGTTTGCTTCCGAAGCTGTAATGAAAGCTTTTACCGTTTCAAGGGCTATGATGACTTCCGAAATTTTCTCCTGAACATGCTGGTATTGCCCTATATTGATGGTCTCCACCATTAGTTGCAAAATCCCTAGAACGAACTCGGTTTTGACGATATTCTTCGATACTACCTGATGGGTCATATGAACAACCGCATTGCTTTCATTATAAGCCTGGTTGCAAATGCCTACATCCCCATATGCAAATACCCGATTCCAAGGAACAACTACATCATCAAAAACGATAATCGAATCCATTTCCTCAAATCGTGAACCAAGTGGATGGTCGAAATGTGATTTTCCATAGTCAAATGATTCACGACAGATGAATTTTAACCCCGGTGTATTATTTGGTATGGAGAATGCGAATGCATAAGGGTTTTCTTCTTCAGATTGTTTAAGCAATGTTGAAGGGAAAACCATGATTTCATCCGTAATTCCTCCTTGTGTAGCTAATAACCTGGCTCCCTTTATAATAAGCCCTTCCGAATTCTTGCCGGCAATCCGGGCAGCGATGTAAGGGTCCGGAAGCTTTGCCGCACTAACTCCCCTATTTACCTGTGGTTGAATCAGGGTATGTGTCAACGACAAATCCTTTTCCCGGCAGAGCTCATAGTAATCTTTCATATTTTTCGCAAATGCCGAATCCTGGTTGCCGAACATATCCGCCGCAGAACCGTACGCCATCATCCCACTGTTGATATAATCAGGGGAACGTCCCATCATTCCATTATTATGTCTTGCCCATTCTTGAATCATTTTCCTCCTTTTTTCAAGGTCTTCCTTAGTACGGGGCTGCATGAATGAGGTTCCTACTCTTTCATTGGAAGTTGGTGAAATATAAGTCATGATGTCTTCTTTCGCAGAATCATGTTGGAGGTCATATAATTCCGCCTGTGTTTTCATGACCCCTTTAAAAGCTGGATGTTCACTGATCTTATCCTCTACTTGCTCCCCATTGATCCATACATTCGCCTTTGCTTTGTCTACCCTATTAATATATTCTTTACCCGTTTTTGCCGGCATGATTGTATCCCCCTTCAGCATCAATAAACGAAGCGCTTACAAATGAATAATTTCAAAAGTTCAATTAATTAATAGAATTGCAGTTAAGTGTGTGCTGAACATGAATGATATCCAAATCCATCTACAAGAAATTTTCCATTAAAAATTTCAGTAAGCAGTTCTTCCATAATATAGCGGTTTTCCATTTTATATTCACCAGTTCATTTTTTCCCTTAACCGGTAAACAGTTGGTATGATCGGATGAATTGTTTGTCACGGAAACGTGAACACATGCATAGTCACTCCAAAATCAGAGTCAACGTTAGCTTTGACGAGACGCTCATTCATTCACCCTATATCCGCGCTGCAATCAGATGATGAATTCAGGCTTGCTTTTTTCCAGGATCGGTTCTTCAAGAGTAACTTCTTCACCTGATATAATATCAAGAACAGCGGAAGCCTCATCAAACCATGAATCCGGAGCTTTGGCTCCCCAGAATGTCTGACGCCTTGGATCATTCAAATCCCAATGGATTGGTTCTGTATCTGGGTCGGACGTTAAGTAATCCCCATTGTATAATTCGATCCTATGACCGTCCGGGTCTCTTAAATATAGGAAAAATGCATTGGATAGGCCATGTCTTCCGGGGCCGCGTTCGATGGACTGTGCATATCCGAGTGATGCCAGCACATCACATGCATGGATAAGTGCAAGGGGATCTGGCAGAAAGAAGCCTACATGATGAAGTCTTGGACCGATTCCGTTCATGAATGCCTGGTCATGGACCGTTTGTTTTCTATGTAGCCATGTCGCCCATAATTGACCTGACTCATCAACAGTGTCTTCCGAACAGGCAAAACCTAATTCCTTCACATAAAAATCATGGGCTTTTTGCACATTTGTTACACTACAATTCACATGATCGATCCTTTGGACCCTTGAACCCCTATGCAAATCGAATCGTTGCAGCAATCTCTCGGCTTTATCCATTTTGTTGAAAAATTCCACTGGCAATCCGGAAATATCCTGAACTCGAAGCGATTTGCCTAATGCATGCTGTGTTCCTTCTTTCATCCACTTCATTTTCATCCCCTTTGAAAGGAAAAAAGATTCCAATTCTTTAAGGTCTTCCTCTTTTTCAACTTTGTATCCTATCGCTTCAACGCTTGGCTTTTTTGCCTTTTTCAAGATAAGCGAGTGATGATGCGCTTCCTCTAAACCACGTAAATAAATGTGTTCATTTGTTCTTTCCGTTTCAACAAAACCTAAAGCATCCACATAAAAGGCCCTTGATTTATCTAAATCTGTTACATTAAGTATCGTTCTCGCAACACGAATAATAGAAAAATTCATAGTATTCTCCCCTTCTTTTGAAATCCGAATTATTTTTCAGCAGAAGAAACGGCATTTCGTTTCGAATCCCCGAATTTTGGAATATGGTGTTCTCCAATCGCCACGTGGATAACTTGTGTTTCTGTATAAAATTCAAAGCTATAATGGCCACCTTCACGTCCAACCCCACTATATTTCGATCCTCCAAATGGTATCCGTAAATCTCTTACATTTTGAGAATTCACCCAGACCATCCCACTATCGACAGCTTGAGCAAATCTATGTCCTCGTTTCATATCATTGGTCCATACATAAGCAGCAAGCCCATACTTTACATCGTTGGCCATTTTCAGTACTTCCTTTTCCGTCTTGAAAGGAATGACTGCCATGACAGGTCCAAAAATTTCTTCCTGTGCTACCGTCATATCATTTGTACAGTTCAAGAGAAGCGTCGGGGCGATAAAATTCCCTTCTTTAAATTCACCCGGTATGACACCGCTTACAATTTCTGCCCCTTCATCTTTTGCTATATCCAGATAACGGGAGACATTATCAAAATGATTCCGATGGATCAGCGGTCCAATTTCCGTTCCTGCTTCCATTGGATTTCCAATTTTGATATTATGAACACGTTCCTTCAATTCTGCAACGAACTGGTCTATTATCGATTCATGGACAAATAACCTGGAATTAGCCGTGCAGCGCTCCCCATTGAATGAATAGATTCCCCAAACCACTGAATCCATGGCCTTTTCCAGATCGGCATCTTCAAAAATGATAGCTGGTGATTTACCTCCGAGTTCCATGGAAAAACGTTTCATTGTATCCGCACCATTTTTAATGATTTCAGCGCCAGTAGTCGTTTCTCCGGTAAAGGATATCAATTGGACATCAGGATGGGCGACCAAGGAAGCTCCTGCTGTCTCCCCAAAACCGTGAACGATATTGAATACGCCTTTTGGCAAACCGGATTGGTCCACGATTTGAGCCAATTTATTAGCTGTCAACGGAGACCATTCCGCCGGTTTAAGGACACATGTATTACCTGTAGCCAGAGCCGGGGCGATCTTCCAGGTTTCTAACATGAAAGGCGCATTCCAAGGAGTGATCAACCCCGCCACTCCTATCGGTTTATGAATCGTATAATTAATGAAAGTGTCATCCACTTGATACGATTCTCCTATAAGCCTGCTTTTCACCATTTCAGAATAAAAACGGAAATTCTCCGCTCCCCTTGCAGCCTGTTTTTTTGTCTGGCTAATCGGCAACCCTGTATCAAGTGATTCCAAGTAGGAAATTTCTTCGGCATTTTCTTCAATTAAATCAGCAATCCTATTAATGTATTTCAATCTTTCTTCCACTTTCATCTTTCTCCATGGACCGTTATCGAATGCATCTTTTGCAGCAGCTACCGCTAGATCAATGTCCTGTTTAAACCCTTCTGCCACATTATTGATTGCTTGATTATTAAAGGGGCTAAGATTTTCAAATGTTTTCCCTGAGGTACCATCAACAAATTGACCATTGATGTAATGTTGGACATCTTGCACGGGATAAGTTGGCATGATAAATCCTCCTTAATAATTAATTCGGGAAGAAGCCAAAAATAGTATGAAATTCTGCTACCTTCCCAATCTACCAATTATGAGCCGATCACTTGGTCAATAAGTCCGTATGATTGAAGGGTTTCACGCAGTTCCTTTTCTAATGGTTCCGAAGGCGGGCCCATAGGCGGCCTTAATGCAGGATTGATTTTTCCCATCATCCCCATCGCTGCTTTTAAAGGTCCTGGATTTGTTTCTTTAAACAAAACATCATTCAATGGCATTAATTTATAATGGAGGTCCAGAGCCTTATTCACATCACCTTCCACCCAATGGTTATAAATTTCCGCCACTTCTTTAGGAGTGATATTGGCTGTAGCACTTATATGTCCAGCTCCTCCTATAGCCAGCATTGGATAGCATAATAATTCTATGCCTGAATATAAGAGAAAATCCCTTCCACAATTCAATAAGACACGGTTCACATGTTCGAAATCCTTATTAGATTCCTTTACACCAATAATATTTTTACAATCTTCAGCAAGGCGTGCCAATGTCTTCACTTCTAAATTCGTCGCCGTTCTTCCAGGAATGTTATAAACGATAAGCGGGATGTCAACAGAATCAGCTACTGTCTTAAAATGATTGTAAAGTGCCTGTTGATTTGGCTTATTGTAATATGGAACGATCACTAAAGCAGCATCCGCCCCCATTTCCTGTGCCCTTTTTGTCAAATGCAACGTTTCTTTCTGATTAGCAGATCCAGTACCAGGAGCGACTGGAACACGGGAATTTGCTGTTTTAATGGCCGTTTCCATCACTAATTCCCGCTCCTCAATCGTTAGAGAACTGGGCTCGCCTGTAGTCCCGCATACCGAGATTCCATGGGAACCGCTTTCAATATGCCAGTTTACCAGATTTTCAATTGCTTTTACATCCACTTCCATCTTGTCATCAAACGGAGTGATTACAGGAGCGATGGATCCTCTTAAACGGCTTTTGATTTCTTCGTACATTTTTCCTACCACCTTTTCATTATTTGAATATTCGGAATAATATAAGTGGAAAAATCGGCCTTGCTTTTATAAATAATCGTTCGACTATTATAAAACAAAGCCTTGATCATCAAAGTGCCTGATCGTGATTAGTGTCCGACCTCTGCTTGAATGTACTTATGGCATTCAGTTTATGCTTTCTCACCAATGATTCAATATCTTCAAAAGACGCTTTTTCCTTTAAAAGCTTTATGATGCTTTCATGTTCAAGAATGGATTGGACTGCGCGTTGCGGCACCATGGTGAACATTGACTTTCTGACTCTATTCATTCTTTGTTGCGCCTGTTTAATTTCCTCAATTAAAAAGGAATTTCCGCATCTTTCATAAATTTCAGCATGAAAACACTCGTTTAACTTACCAAACAGCTCTAATTCAAAGTTATGGAGCGCTTTTTCCATTTCTTTGTTTAATTTAATTAGATTTTCAAAATCATGATCATTCATCGTTAAAGAACTGAGTGCGGCTGCATAGCCTTCAAGCAAAGATAAAACAGAAAGAGTTTCAATGTATTCGCTCTCATTTATGCTTGTAACCACTGCTCCACTATAAGGCTTATATTGAATAAGGCCGTCAGATTCAAGTTGTCTGATTGCTTCCCTGACAGGAATCGGACTTAAACTAAGTTCTTTTGCCGTTTGATCGATAATGATCCGCTGTCCAGAACCGTATGTTCCATCCAAAATTAATTTACGAAGGTGTTCATAAGCAATTTGCTTTTTGCTGGGGTTTTTGTTTTTATCTTCCATATTTTCATCATATATGAAATCATATATGATTGCAATCGGTTTTCATTAAAAATCATATATGATATTCCTTTTTCCTTTGCAAGCTTGATTTGCATTATATAATGTTCAGTTACCTATGAAAGGTTTGATGTGATAAAAACTCCCTTTAAATGGGAGGGGTATTAATTCCACTAAAAAAACCTGCAGACCCTGTTGTAGCCAGGTAGTCTGCAGGTTTTTTTAAAAATTATGCCATTTTTGATGTAACGAATGAATGGATTCTTTCAACGGCTGCTTCCAGCAATTCCAATGAAGTTGCATAAGAGAGTCTGATGTTATCAGGTGCACCAAATCCTGAACCTGGAATAACAGCCACTTGTGCTTCCTCCAGCAATGCAGTCGTAAACTCTTCGACATTGCTGTAACCCGTTAATTCAACTGCACGTTTAACGTTCGGGAATAAGTAAAATGCCCCTTGTGGTTTAATGCAGCTAATGCCCGGAATCTCAACCAATTTATCATATATCTTATTCAAACGGCCTTCAAATGCCTGACGCATTTCCTCCACAGGCTCCTGCGAACCTTCATAAGCAGCAATCGCTCCATATTGAGCGGTTGTCGTAGGGTTGGAAGTGCTATGGCTAGCAAGGTTCGTCATTGCCTTAATGATGGACTCTTCACCGACTGCATAACCAATTCTCCAGCCAGTCATCGAATGGGATTTAGATACACCATTGATGATGATCGTTTGCTTTTTCAATTCCGGTGAAATCTCTGCAATGGATGTATGTTCAGCATTTCCATAAACCAACTTTTCGTAAATCTCGTCGGAAACGATCAAGATATCATGAGCTAGGCAAACTTCCCCGATAGCCGCTAGTTCTTCCCTGGAATAAAGCATGCCCGTTGGATTGCTTGGCGAGTTGATGATAACAGCTTTGGTTTTTTCGGTAATCGCTTGTTCTAATTGTTCCTTAGTGATTTTATATTGGTTTTCTTCCGTTCCGACTACATAAACTGGCTTTCCGTCAGCAAGCTTGATTTGCTCAGGATAACTTACCCAATACGGTATCGGAACAATCACTTCATCTTCTTCATCCAGGATCGCTTGAAACAATGTGTAAAGTGCGTGCTTTGCACCAGAACCAACTAAAATTTCAGAAGGTTTGTATTCCAGGCCTTGATCACGCTTCAATTTAGCTGCAATTGCTTCTTTTAGCTTCGGCAGACCAGCGGATGGCGTGTATTTTGTTTGACCTTCATTCATGGATTGAACGGCTGCATCTATAATATGTTGGGGCGTATTATAGTCTGGTTCACCTGCCCCCAAACCAATTATATCAAGACCTTGGGCCTTAAGTTCCTTTGCTTTTGCAGTGATGGCCAATGTTGTTGATGGGGTTAATGACTGAACCCGGTTCGCTAATTTCATTGTAAATTAATCCTCCATTCTAAATGCTTCGATAATACTTAAGCCATTCCCCAGTTTTAAAATCGTAATAATCATAGTTAAAACGCTCTGATTCATCAAGATAAGTTACTTCCCAAAGCGGAACGTTCTTTTCCATGCCTAGCTTAACTGAAATGATTTTTTGGGGATTGAGCTTTTCATTGACAATGCTTAAGATTTCTTTTTTTGATTTACCATCTTTATAGTTTTCCACTACTATTTCTTTCTTCTTGTCCTCAGGAAGCCAGACTATTTTTTTAGTCCCTTTTTCTCCCTTACCAATGATGACAGAGTATGAATCCTGCCCATTATAAAGGTAGAAATCTTCCATAGTCACAAGGCCGCCCTCTTCCTTCGCCTTTTTAAAAGCCTCATCACCAGCTTCTTTTTTAGGCTGCAACGCTTTAATATATGCCCCGCTGACAAATCCGATAAAACAAAGGACCAGGATAGAAGCAATAATCAACCATTTTTTCAAAGCTGCTTTTCCCTCTTTCTATGTACGATAAATTGTAAATATCGCTTTTTCTTGATCTTCGGAATCCAATGCCAGACCGAACATTAAATCATCTTTTTTCAATGTTCGGTTCAAAGAATCCACAATTTTATACAGATCAGGAGAATGTTGCAACCTGACTGTTGAAATTACTTCAATTTTACTTTCCATGAAAACGCCCCTCCATTTTTAAATATTGTCAACAACCACTGGTATGAAAAGGATTTGAAGGCTTTACCACCTTTCACATTATACCAGTTCATAAGTTATTTTTCTTTATAAATTGATAAAAATTCAATTGGATTAATGAATAATCTAAAGATTCTTTATATCCACTCTTCTATCATATCAGCCATTTCTATTATTGAGGCTTGATGCCAGTCGACTGCCGGAATGGCCTTTTGAAATTCGGGACCATATTTGGCAGTGACGATGCGGCGATCAAGAATAACCAAAATCCCTTTATCTTCTGGAGTTCGTATAAGCCTGCCGAATCCTTGTCGGAACCTTAACAGGGCTTCAGGTAAAGAATACGCAGAAAAAGCATTACGCCCTTGCTTTTCGAGAAGTTGGCATTTTGCAGCTGTCACTGGTTCATCCGGAGGAGAAAAAGGCAGCCTGACAATGATTAAACAAGATAAATCCTCGCCTGGTATATCGACGCCTTCCCAAAGGCTGGTTGTCCCAAAAAGGACGGCTTTTTCGAAATTTTGGAAATTCCTGAGCAGCCTCATACGGCTTCCACCAGAAATTCCTTGTGCAAACAGGGTGAACTCATCCAGGACACCAGTGTCTTTAATGGAATGATACGTTGCCCGCAGCATCTCATGGGAGGTGAACAATACCATCATCCTGCCTTTAGCTGCCTGAGCGGCGGCAATAATATGGTTTGCTGCGGTTTCCGAGAATTCCTCCACCGTTAAGCAATTGATATCCGGTATATCATTTGGAACCAGAACCTTTACGAGTTCCTTATAAGGAAAGGGCGAAGGAAAACTCGCTGTCTGAATAAGCTCATTCTCTAAACCGAGTTGTTCTTTAAAATAATTAAAAGAATCCTTCACCACAAGGGTTGCTGATGTCATGATCACACTTTTTTGGCGCCCGAAATAGGAATCCCATAACCATTTACTTCCTGAAATCGGCTGAACCGTAAGAGTCACCCCGTGCTGAGGTGCTGAATTCGTATAATCAAGCCAATAAATATTTACTTCATGAGGCTTAATGAAAAATTCATGTAGGGAGTCCCTGGTATCCTGCAAATGCCCAAGCAGCACTTCAATATCATTTAAGTAAAATAATGAATTTTTACCCAAGGGGGACTCTTTATTCAACAAAAGCGCCAATCTTTTCTCTAATTCCGTGATGATATAACCTAACAAGTCAACCAATCGCTCAGCCACCAGGATCGCTTTACCCCATCTGCCATCATCTATTTTGAATGAAAGCCGTTTCGGACTCATGGAACGGGAAAGTTTTTCCGCCTGACTGGAGATGTAATAAAAAAGCTGTTCGAATTCATAGGAAAAGTCACTAAGCTTTTGATCTAATTCATGCGAAGACTTCCCATCCGTCAGTCCATTATTTAAGAGTAACCTGTCCAATTTGTACAATAATTGCTTTTGATCTGATGTCCCTAGTCTATTCAAAACCGTCTTCACCGAAATATAATTAAGCCTGCTCCCAAGCTGTTTAGATGCAGCCTGTTCCAAATGGTGTGCTTCATCGAGTATCAGATACCCTTTCTTGGGAATCAAAGCGTCTTCTGTAAGTAGATCCGTCATTAAAAATGAGTGATTAGTGATGATGATATCCGCCTTGGTCGCCGTTTTTTTTGCCCTTTCAAAAAAATCCAATTCTAGCCAGGGCTGTTTTAAACCGGCGTATGTAAGACCATCACTTTGCAGCCTATTCCAAAACAGTTGACCGCCGCTTGTGAGATTCAATTCATCTTTATCGCCTGTTACGGTTTCAGTAAGCCAAACCAATATCTGCATTTTAGTTAATGCCGTTTCATAATTATCTTCCTTTTCACGCAATGCCCTTTCGAACTTCGCCAAGCTCAAATAATTACTTCTTCCCTTTAACAAAACAGCTTGAAAGGTAAAAGGAAGGATTGACTTAAGCTTAGGGACTTCGTTTTGGAGAAGTTGATCCTGTAGCTGAAGCGTATACGTCGAAATGACGACCGGTTTTTGATGTTTTCTTGCAAAATAAACGGCTGGAAGCAGGTAGCCTATGGATTTTCCAATACCTGTCCCAGCTTCAATGATTGCATCTTGGCTGGATTCGAAGGAATGGTGAATCATGTTCATCATATCAAGCTGACCGCTTCTTGCTTCAAAAGCAGGGAATGCACTTTGAAGCATGGAGATTTTTTCCTCATCATCGAGCGGGAATTCTGACTCCGTGTCTTTATGGTCACTCTCTTCTTCGGCCTTTTTAAATGCAAGGCCCCTATAAGTTATAAGATCTGGTGAATGGACTTCTGCTTTAGCAAGTTTGCTTGCTATGCAAGCATCTATCAATTCGGAAATTTCACTTTGTAAGGAATAAGATAATCGATATAATTGTTTAAGCGTCATCACCGGAAGATTCATCAGCTTTTTTTTCAATTCCAATAATAATAGAGCGGTGGCATATGCATCACTATCCGCTTGATGGGGCCTGGAATGATCTAGGTTTTCTTCTTTAGCCAGCTGGTGCAGCTTATATCCATCGGATGTTGGCTTTAATATTTTCGCTAATTCTACTGTATCAAGGGTGGAACCATAAAACGGCTCAAACCCACAGCGTACTAGTTCTTCCTGTAAAAAAGATAAGTCAAATAAAACATTATGGGCAACAAAACAAGCCCCTTCTATCAGCCGGGCAATATTTTCTGCGACATCTTCAAAGTCAGGTGCATTTTTTACCGTCTCGTTGCTTATTCCGGTCAATTCTTCAATAAACAAGGAAATTTCCTGTCCAGGGTGGATGAATGTCGAGTATTCATCCACAATTTGGTCATTTTCGATGACCACGCCAGCAAATTGAATAATTCTATCCCCTTTTTTCGGAGAATTCCCTGTTGTTTCCAAATCGACCACTACATATCGTTGCATCATGAATTGTACACCTCAAACTTCGCTTTCTCCACTTCCTGATGGAATTCTCTTATCTTTTTTATACCATAATAATCGTAATAAAGGAAACAAGCCGTTCATCATACCTATTCTAAAACCCGTTCCACCATTCATCATCCGCCGAAAAGGGCCGACACCCGTGCATGATTCATGCACATGTGCCGGCCCTCCGCTTACATGATTGTAGCTGCAGGTTCTTTTGAAATCAGTTCAATGATTTTGTTATTTTCATCCATGATCGCAACTTTTGGTTGGTGATCTCCCAGTTTATCCTCGGCAACCATCACGTAAGAAATGATTATCACGATATCATCCGGCTGCACCAGTCTTGCTGCCGCTCCGTTCAAACACACGACACCGCTCCCCCGTTCACCCGCAATCACATACGTTTCAAGTCGAGCACCATTATTATTATTCACGATGGTGACTTTTTCATTAGGCAGAATACCCACCGCATCGATTATGTCTTCATCAATTGTAATACTGCCAACATAGTTCAAATTAGCTTCAGTTACCCGTGCACGGTGGATTTTTCCATTCATCATCGTTCGAAACATCACATTTCCCCCTGATCTTCATGAATTATTCTACATTTAAAGTAATATTATCTATTAGCCTTGCATGCTTGAACTTAACGGCGATTGCAATGATGACGTTTCCAGAAAGCATTTCAATTGGTTTAAGTTCCGGATATTGATAGATTTCAATATAGTCGATCACCCCATTTGTATGGGCACCAATATGTTCACTTACCAGAGCCGTGGCGGTTGCAGTATTTCTTTCACCTGATATAATCGCATCTTTGGCCTTTAATAAACTTTGGTACAGCTCTTTAGCTTCCATTCGTTCCTGATCTGATAGGTTAACATTTCGAGAGCTCTTTGCTAACCCATCTTCTTCTCGTACGGTATCTACAGCTACAAGCTGGATCGGGAAATTAAAGTCTTTGATCAATCCATCTATCACGGCGACTTGCTGGGCATCCTTCTTCCCGAAGTAAGCTCTATCAGGAAGGATGATATTGAAGAATTTCGTCAAGACCGTCGCTACACCATCAAAGTGTCCAGGCCTTTGTCTCCCGCATAAACAATCCGTCCTGCTTTGGACAACAACTTTGACTGATGGTTCTTCACCGTACATTTCGTGGACTGTTGGATAGAAGAGATAATCCACTCCGGCATTGGCTGCGACATTTTCATCCCGTTCCAAATCCCGTGGATATGTTTCAAAATCCTCATTTGGTCCAAATTGCAACGGATTAACAAAGATACTCAATACCACAATATCATTTTCTTTGCGAGCCTTTTCCATTAGGGTTGCATGCCCCTCATGTAAAAAGCCCATTGTCGCTACATAGCCAATGCTTTGGTGATTGCTTTTTTCCTCCCGGAGCGCCTTTTGCAAATCTGCTGCTGATGTAAAAGTTTTCATCTTTTCCCTCCGTAAAGTTCTGTAAGCTGCTCTTCCTTCATCGTAAATGAATGTTCTTTCGACGGAAAATCTTTAGATTTCACTTCATTGACATACCTTGTTATCGATTGGCCAATCAGTTCATTCGCATCTCCATAAACTTTTACGAATTTTGCAACCCGATCTACCCCATACTTGATGACATCATGATAAACGAGGACTTGACCATCCGTGTCTGCACCTGCCCCAATTCCAATGGTAGGAATCCCCAGGTTCCTTGTGACGAGTTCCCCCACTTGATATGGTACACATTCAAACACTACTGCCATCGCACCTGCCGCCTCACACTTTTTCGCATCTTCCACAAGCTGTGCTGCAGCTTCAGCGTCTTTTCCTTGCACTTTATATCCGCCCAGAACGCCGACTGATTGAGGAGTCAAGCCAAGATGGGCTACAACCGGGATGCCCGCCTTCGTCAATGCTGATATTTTATATACAACATCGTCTGCTCCCTCAAGCTTTATGGCATCCGCATGACCTTCCTGCATGATGCGGGCTGCATTCTTAAGTGTTTCATCCATGGATAGGTGATAGCTCATAAAGGGCATATCAGTCACGACAAATGTATTTGGGGCCCCGCGTTTTACTGCTTTTGTATGATGGATCATGTCATTCACCGTAACAGGGATCGTAGAGTCATAACCCAAAACGACCATTCCTAAAGAATCACCGACTAAAATCATGTCTACACCTGATTGTTCGGCTAACTTTGCCGACGGATAATCATAAGCCGTAAGCATGACAATTTTCTCTTGATTTTGTTTCATTTTCAAAAAATCTCCGGACAATTTCATTACGTTTCCTCCTTTTTGTTGGAGGAGATGAAAACATCAGAGTAAACTGGTGTCTATACATTCATACGCAAAAAAAGACTGACTAAAAAAGTATCTGTTTAGCTAAGAAAAATGGCTTAAAAAGCCAGATTTCGTTCAATAAACAGCACTTGTCATTTTAGTCAATCCCTTTGTTCCATCAGAAGTTTCATCCCTCCGTCCCAGTCCAATCTCTGGATCAAGGCAGATTTTCAAATAATTTGGTATTTATGGGGGTGCAGTTCACATGAGATACTGCCCACTTGCATTATATCAAGCCAATTTCAATAATTCTATTTATTTTTCGCGGATTTGACAAAAAAATCTACTGAATTTCAATATCTGCAGAATAAATCGAATGTACTTTTCCTTTTCCGTCTTCAAGTAGTAAAACACCTGAATCCGTTATGCCCAATGCTTTTCCGACAATCGTGTCATTGACGGTACTGGCTTTGATAACCTGTCCAAGGCTGATCGCATAACTCTCCCATAGGTCCTTTATTGGCATGAAGCCTTGTTCTAAATAGAGTTCGTACAAGTTTTCCAGACGAAACAATGCTCGTTGAATGACCTTGGACCTTGAAACCGTCCCTCCATTTTCTATGAGAAGGGAAGACGCTTTTTCCTGCAGTTCTTCAGGAAAATCCTCCAATTGCTGGTTGATATTCATTCCAATTCCGATAATGACAGAATGGATTCTATCTGACTCCGCCTGCATCTCCGTCAGGATGCCCACCACTTTCTTGCGATTCACCAAAATATCATTCGGCCACTTTATTTGTGGCTTCAAATCAGTGGTATCCTCTATAGCCTGAGCCACGGCGACCGCGGCCAATAATGTAAGTTGTGGAGCCTCATGAATCGGGATTTTCGGTCTTAGTATGAGACTCATCCATATGCCGCTGAATTTTGGGGAATGCCAAGATCTCATCAATCTTCCTTTTCCGGATAATTGTTCCTCGGCAACGACGAGGGTCCCCTCCTGAACGCCTTCATTTGCTAGTTGATGCGCAATTTTTTGAGTGGATTCCACAGTTTCCTGATAGTGGATCATTTTGCCGATCGTTTTTGTTTCCAAGCCAAGTTGTATTTCACTTTCTGACACTTTTTCCGGCGCTGATATGATCCGGTAGCCTTTTTTCCTAACGGCTTCAACATTATAACCTTCACTGCGCAGGTCTTCTATATGCTTCCATACTGCCGTACGTGAACAACCAATATATTCTGCAATTTCCTGACCGGATATAAATGCACCATCCGCTTTTGAGAGGGCTTCCATCAACTTTGTTCTTAACTCAGATTGCATTTCTCCAGCCACCTCTTTATTTCTTCTTTATCATTTCTTAATTCTTCATTCAAGACAGCTTTCAATATTTTTTCCAAGTATTCTTTCACCCATGGACCTGGTTTCTCTTGATGCCAATTCAATAAATCCGTCCCCGTTACGGCAAGATCCGACATATGTTTAATAATGAGTTCATTGTAGCGTAGATGTGCATTCTCCTCTGCACGCGATACATTTCCCCCAGTCAGTGCTGCCCTGACTTTAGCAGCTTGTACAGTTACGCCATGACCTGCCTGAAATACATCGATAGCTGAATTTTCAAAAGAGGGTTCTTTCTTTACTAGCTGTATGATACGTTGAACGTTTCTTATCGTTTTCAATGGCAGCTTCCATGCCCTTAATGCCTCTTCCATTTCCCGATCACTTGTATGAACCATGATTACTGACCATATTTCTGCCGCTTTAAGCTGATGAAGCGGAAGATTTAGTAATTTACTTAAATGCTCCTTCTTACTGGAGAATTGAGGCAGGTATCGATATAATCCGCTTTCTAGCAAGAGAGAGAGAGCCCTTAACTTATTGGATCCGGCCAATAACTTTTCAAATTCAACCAGGATTCTTTCGACAGCGATTTCACTGATGATCTGGGCGTTTTCTTTAAGGGAATCAAAGGTTTCTTGATCCAGTTCAAAATCAAGTTGACTGACGAACCTTAATGCACGCATCATTCTCAAAGCATCCTCATGAAACCTTTCATGCGGGTTGCCAACCGTGATGATCCTTTTTTCAGTCAAATCACGCTTTCCATTAAATGGATCGATAATGTTTCCGGACTTATCCATGGCCATTGCATTCATCGTGAAATCTCTTCTCCGTAAATCCTCAGTCAAAGAACGGACAAATTGCACAGAATCGGGTCTGCGGAAGTCCGAATACCCGCTTTCCGTTCTAAACGTCGTAATTTCGTATGTACCCGAATCCGTAATTACAAGGACTGTTCCATGGTCAATCCCGATATCAGCCGTTTTAGAAAAAATCAGTTTGATTTCCTGGGGTGTTGCGGAAGTAGCAATGTCCACATCGTTGATGGGCCTGCCGAGGATATAATCCCTTACTGAGCCACCAACGAAATAGGCCTCGAATCCTGCTCCTTCAATCAATTCGAGAATGGGTACTGATTTTAAGAATAACTGATCCATCAGCATCCCCTCCCTATTCCATAGATTTACTTTCAAGTGCTTGAAGGTAGATGGCTTCATACTCTGACATGATTGTAGCCGAATGAAAATTGGTATTGGCCCTTTCCAGCGCAGCCTCAGAAAAGCGTTTATGCAAAATCGGGTCGCTTAAAAGTCCAATCGCTTTTTCTGCAACCATTTTGACATCACCCAATTCACAAATATAACCAGTCTCCCCATCTACGATGACTTCAGGAATTCCCCCGATATTCGTCCCGATACAAGGAACTCCACATGCCATCGCCTCGAGAAGCACGAGGCCGAAACTCTCCTTTTCAGATAATAGGAATATCAGATCACTGATTGAATATAATTCGGCAAGGTTATCCTGCTTGCCAAGAAACAAGACCGATCCATCGATCCCAAGATCTTTAGCCAATTTCAAAACGGTTGTCACTTCCGGTCCGTCACCTACGAGCAGAAGCTTGGCAGGCATTTTCTTTTGTGTTAAATAAAACGCCTGGATGACATCTTTCACACGCTTTACCGAACGGAAATTCGAGACGTGTATGATCACTCTTTCATCTTCCCTGATTCCGTATTCATCCCTCAGGTATTCTGAATTGGATTTATGGTAATCCCTTTCATCAATAAAATTATAAACGGTTTTGATTTCCTTATCCGGTGCGATTAAATCATGCGTTTCCTGGACAAGGGAATTAGATACCCCTGTAACGACATCGGACTGCTCTATCCCGAACTTTATCAAATTGGTCAATGAGGGATCATGGCCTAATACGGTTATGTCCGTACCATGCAGTGTGGTCACGATCTTTACTTCATTACCTGACATCTGCTTTGCAAGGATCGCACAAACAGCATGTGGAATTGCATAATGAACGTGAAGGATATCTAGTTTCTCCCGTTTTACCACATCCGCTATCTTGCTGGCAAGGGCCAGGTCATATGGTGGATATTGAAAGACTGAGTAAGAGTTCACTTCAACCTGGTGATAATAAATATTACAGTACATCTTATTCAAGCGAAAAGGGAGGCTTGATGAAATGAAATGTATTTCATGTCCTTTTTCTGCAAGCATTTTACCTAATTCAGTTGCTACGACACCAGAACCCCCAACTGTAGGGTAACAGGTAATTCCAATTTTTAATTTCATAAGATTATTTTTCTCCTAACAAGTCGGCATCGATCAGTAACGGTTTTTTTGTCATGAATCCTTCCGCATAGGCGACACCCACTTCTTTTCCGAACATCCGCTCCCGTGCCTCCACTGTCTCGATATAGCCATTCACTAGCGGGGTTTCAACAGTTCGTTCACTTTTTTCGAATTGGCTGCCATAGGCTCTAAGACTATCCAGTTTTTGTGATATTGAAGAAGTGATGTCCACGACGAAGTCCGGTTTGTGAAAACCATTTATCATATAATAGTACATATTCTGGACACGATGAGAATCCAGGCCTTCTTCTTCCATATACTTTCTGACTCCTGCCGAAAAAACTGCTTCTTCGACTAATTTGGCACAGTTTCCATGATCGGGATGCCGATCTTCAAAAAAAGGGGCAAATACAAGGGCAGGTTTATATTGACGAATGACTGTAATGATTTGATCTATGTATTCCGCTTTCATATATAAACCCCGGTCGGGTAAATCAAGGGAAATCCTTTTCACCCCAAGGATTTCAGCAGCCTTATCCGCTTCCTCCTGACGCAATGGAACGGTTCCATTGGATGACATTTCAGCTTTTGTCAAATCACAAATGACAATTTCCTTTCCTTGCTTCACATATTTAGCAATCGTGCCCCCCATACCTATTTCAACATCATCCGCATGCGCGCCGAAAGCCAGGATATCTATGTTACTTTTGTTTATCATTTATCTCACCTTGTTTTTTCCGTAGTTTTAGCCAGTCCATATACCCATGTTTCAAACCTTGTATCAGCACTTCTGCCGTGCCCATATTTGTCGCTAAGGGAATTTCATAGACATCGGATAGGCGTATAAGCGCTGATACATCCGGTTCATGTGGCTGTGATGTCAATGGATCGCGGAAAAATAGGACCATATCCATTTCTCCGCGCGCAATCATTGCACCTATTTCCTGATCTCCGCCAAGAGGTCCTGAATGAAAACGATGGACAGGCAGTGAGACTTCTTCCATAATTCTTTTACCAGTCGTACCTGTAGCAAATAATTCATGCTGCTCAAATACAGCTTTATAGGCTGTTATAAATTGAATGATATCTTCTTTTTTCTTATCATGGGCAATTAAGGCAATTCTCATCGTAAATCCTCCTTCTCCCTATTCGATAATATTTTCCAGGCCGTATACAAGAACATCCAATTTCATGACGGTATCGACAGCTAGTTTGACTCCTGACATGAAGGATGCTCGATTAAAGGAATCATGTCGGACCGTCAATAGCTCTCCCTCACTTCCAAAAAGCACCTGTTGATGAGCAACTAGGCCCGGAAGGCGTACACTATGGATATGCATACCGTCTACATTTGCTCCTCTTGCCCCCTGGATGGTTTCTTTTTCATTTGGGTGTCCTTGTTGTTTTGTTTCACGTACCGCTGCAATCATATCTGCCGTTTTGGAAGCCGTACCAGAAGGTGCATCCAGTTTTTGATCATGATGCATTTCGATGATTTCCACATCCGGGAAATACTTTGCGGCCATTTGTGAAAACTTCATCATCAAAATGGCTCCGATTGCAAAGTTTGGCGCGATGATGCAGCCGATGCCCTTTTCTTTTGTAAGTGAATCAAGCTTCGCTAAATCTTCCTTTGTAAAACCTGTCGTCCCCACTACAGGGCGGATGCCATGATTAAGTGCCGTTTCGGTATGAAACATCCCCACTTCAGGTGTTGTTAAATCGATCAATACGTCTGCTTCAACAGAAGAAAAGCATTCATTTATATCCGAAAAAACAGGTGCTTCAATACCGTGGAAACCTTCTATTGCGGAGAGGCTTTCCCCGTTATACTTACGATCTATGACAGCGGCCAATTCAAACCCTTCTGTCCCATGTACGAGCTTCACCGCTTCATTTCCCATTCTGCCACGAGGACCAGCTACAATTACTTTCACTTTACTCATTTTTACCTTCCCCTTCCATTTCCTCTTCTTTTCTTGTCCATCTATCTTTATCACGGGTTGTAAACTTTTCCATGACCTTATCATGTGAGCTTTGAAGGTCAATCCCTAAAGAATTGGCAAAACAAATTAACACAAAAAGCATGTCCCCCAATTCCGCTTCAATACTATTCTCTTCCTCGGTTGGTTTCTTCGGTTTTTCACCATGGTAGTGATTGACTTCCCTAGCCAATTCCCCAAGTTCTTCCGACATGCGGGCAAGCATGGCCAAGGGGCTGAAATATCCTTCTTTGAATTGTCCTATGTATTGGTCGACTTCCGCTTGCATTTGTTGGAGCGTCTTTTGCTTTTCCATATAGTCACCCATTCTTGATTTTCGTTTTCAAACATTATACCTTCTCCATGTTAGCTAAAAGTGAAACGGATGACAACAGATACGTTTGCGAATCAAAATTGCCCATAGTTGGTTAATTAGTTATAATAAGTAAATTACTGATATGCTAACCTTTGGAGGTATGGGACATGCTTTTGGGCTTAAAATTGAAAAATACTATATTCATCCTTTTTGGGGCTGGAATCTTCGCCTTTGGCCTTGTGCATTTTAACATGCAGAACCACTTGGCCGAAGGCGGATTCACCGGTCTCACCTTGATTATATATCAACTTATCGGGATAAATCCTTCTTATTCTAATTTGATTTTGAATATTCCCCTATTTTTAATAGGGTGGAAATATTTAGGCCGCACATCTTTCTTTTATACGATTATCGGAACAGTCGGCCTCTCCGTTTGGCTCTGGGTTTTCGAGAGATACCAAATCGATATAGATCTCGGAAACGATTTGATGCTGGTGGCATTGTTTGCCGGGGTCTTTGTTGGTGTCGGGCTCGGGATCATCTTTCGTTACGGAGGGACAACAGGCGGAGTAGATATCATTGCCCGTTTTGCCCACCGTTACTTAGGAATGGGCATGGGACGGACCATGTTCATCTTTGATGCAGTTGTAATTGGCCTGTCCATCCTTACCTACCTGGATTACCGGGAAGCGATGTATACCCTCGTTGCCGTATTTATAGGCGCTAGAGTAATCGACTTTATGCAAGAAGGAGCCTATGCAGCCAGAGGTGCAATGATCATTAGTGAGAAGAACAAGGAAATTGCCGAAAAAATCATGAATGATATGGAGCGTGGCGTAACGGTATTACGGGGATACGGGTCCTTTACACGCAATGACCGGGAAGTCCTCTATTGTGTTGTTGGGAAAAATGAGCTTGTCCGCTTAAAAAATGCCATAACATCGGTGGACCCTCATGCATTCGTATCTGTAAGTGAAGTACATGACGTATTGGGCGAGGGCTTTACACTTGATGAGAATAAGAACCCCATTGAAAGGTAATCGAGGGGCTGGTGGCATACCGAATGGAATGTAATCCTTTTGAATGTTTCCCCGAATACCTGACTTTTATAAGCAATGTACAACAAATATTTTTAAAAAGCGTTTATAATTGCATGTTAAAAAGGACCCCATCCCGTGATGGCGTCCTTTTATCATTAATCTTCTTCTCTCATTCCTGTATACATAAGCAGAAGACGAACTAATTCCAGTACGGCTACAAGAGCGGCAGCAACATAAGTCATTGCAGCTGCACTTAATACTTTTTTCGTTTCCCGTTCTTCATCATTTCGGATGACCCCAACTGAAACGAGTTGATCCATCGCCCGTGAAGAAGCATTGAACTCAACCGGCAGTGTTATCACTTGGAAGAGAACAGCGGCTGCCATGAAAACGATACCCGCCAATAGCAACCCAGGAATTGAGGCTAACATCCCGATTAATATTAAAATCCAAGATATGTTAGAACCAAAGTTAGCTACCGGTACTAACGCATGGCGGAAACGTAAGAATGCATATGCTTCTTTATCTTGAATCGCATGTCCAACTTCATGGGCTGCAACCGCTACACCGGCAACTGAATGGCCGTGATAGTTATCTGTTGATAAACGCACCGTTTTATCCCTTGGATCATAATGGTCCGATAGCATTCCAGGTGTCTCTTCGACCCTGACATTGAACAGACCATTTTGATCCAAAATGGCCCGCGCCGTCTCAGCACCATTCATACCAGAAGAAGCCGGTACCTTTGTATATTTTTTATACGTGCTTTTCACTTTCATTTGTGCATAAATCGGGATTAAAATGATAATCGCCAAATAAATGAAATACATGGTATCCTCCTATGACTATAATTACTCTTAATTCTATGGATTGAGGGCACCCCTGTCAAATATAGTGTTCTCTTCCCCTGTCTTTTTAATCATTATGTTCTTTCCTTGGTTTCTCCCTATCACCTTTATATTTTCTCCAGCCTACATAAGAAAGCGTCATAATGATGATACTGCCTGTCGATATGATGACCCACCAAAGGGAAGGATCTGCATCATCTTCCCCCATTTCATCAAAAATGGAGGTTAGTTCGCTTTGTAATGCATCCAGTTCCTTTTGACTCTCTCCATCACTGATTACTTCCGGTCGGTATTGGTTGATGTATTGAATCCTCGTGTCCAGTTGCTGCATCGTTTCTTTAGAAAGGTCGACTTTCAAGCTAGGATATATCATTTCATATTGTGAAAGGAATAAGTTCAATTGGCTATTGAATGTAATCGTGTCTTGATTGATGGCGGCATTCTTTGTCTGCTGGAAAGAATTCATCATTTGATCCTCCATCTCTGTCCAAAGGGGCTGATGGGTAGACTTGACCGCATCAACGACAAGCCGGAACTTTGTTACAGAATTAACCTTTTCGGAATCTCCCTTATTCATATCCTTTATTGTCATCAACGCTTCATTATGAGCTACAGTAATAATTCGAAGTTCGTCCATGTCAAGGATCTGCTCTTTCGCTGTCTCTTTTAAAAACCGATCAGAAAAAAACGTCAGCATCTTTTCCGAATCTCCATATCGCTTCAACTTGGCCATTTCCAAGGCACTATCGGAAATGTTATCTAATTGCTCCAAACTTGAAGAGGATTCTGCATAGACAGGGAAATGTAAGACGACAAATAAAACAGCAATGGTTAATATGAATTTTTTCAACATGCTACTCGTCCCTCCTCATATCTCTACTAAAACGATATGAAAGAACAAACATGAGTAGACCTCGTTCAACACAAAAAAAAATTAACCCTGCTTTTACAAAGCTGTATACAGGGCTAACTTTTTAATGGATGAAGGATAGGGTGATCCGCTTTTTTCTATATCCAAAATACCAGCCGACAAAAATGGAAAGTATGCTGAGCCAAAAAGTAAAATAACCTATCGAGTTCATATATACCAATAGATCACGATATATTGGCATCATTTCAAAAACATAATCGATTATGTCATTATGTATGGTCCAAATCCCTGCGACTATCAAATGCCAAGGTTTTATTCGATAAAATGGTGCATATAATACCCCTTGAATCGCCATTCCCAAATGAGAAGCCATTAACATATAGCCTTCCCATGGCAATGAACCTGTTGTCACTAATGTCATTAGATTCATAACAACTGCCCATATACCATATTTGAATAGTGTTATTATCGCCAACGCTTCCATAAGTCTAAAGTTTCTTTTTAATAGGAACCCCAATAAAACAAATACAAAAAACAGGCTAGCTGTCGGGCTGTCCGGTACAAAAGCCAAAAAAATGGCCGGAGTGTTTTCCAATTGACTTCCGTACCAATAATATCCAAAGGCTGTTCCGAATATATTTATTATTAATAACAAAAAGAGCATTTGCCGATTTGCAAGCCAACTGTAGATAACATTCATTCTTTTACCCTCACTTACATTCTCATGTATACTCATTTTACATTCCATCACCTTGAAAACCAAGCATTCATTTCAATTTCCTTTCATTTACGCTTCAATTTACCAATAAAAAAGCCGACAACCGTAGTCGTCAGCTTTTCATTTACAGCATATGAAAGAAAATGCTGTTGATGGTTATATTATTTTGCTGATAATCCAGATACAAATTCAGCTAATGTTGCCAATTCTTCATCTGTACCTTTGAACATGCCAGCTGGCATGGCACCCTGGCCTTCGCGAGCGATTTTAGAGATTTCTTCTGGCTTTAAACCTGTGTCAATTAAGCTTGGCGCTCCAGCTCCACCAGTTAATTCTGCTCCGTGACAGCTAATACAGCCACTAGAATCCATCAGTTTATACCCATCGCTTTCTTTATCAATGTCTGCACCTTCTACGATTGCTCCTTGCTTCTTGGAAGCTTCCCAATCGTGATGTGCCGCAGACTCCCATGTTAAATAGAAAACACCCGCCATTGCCAATAGCATGAAGCCTACAGCAAAAGGACGTTTCGCTGGGCTCCGCTCTGGACCACGATCTAAAAAAGGTGCCAAGAGCAATGCCCCGAAAGCCAAACCAGGTATTACCATGGACCCGATTGCATTATAAGGGCCTGAAGCATAAGTATACTTAAGTAATTGGTAAAGGAATAGGAAATACCAGTCTGGCAGCGGAATATACGCTGTATCTGTAGGATCTGCTATCCTTTCCAATGGCGATGGATGTGCGATTGTCAGGCATAGATAACCTACAAGAAATACGGCTCCGACCATCCATTCTTTTAAAAAGGAAATTAGGCCAAAATGCTTCAGTTTTCCCAGGATATTCTGAATAATCTTTCGGAATATTCGGTTTACGGTCCGCGGAGATACGCGAGTCACCTACGAATTTCATACCTTTCCCACGATGCATTGAACAATTCCCCTCCTTTATGAAAAGGTTTTTTTGGTTCTTGATTCACCATTCTTTTATAGTGGACCTGAAATACCTTGTTTTCGGATCATTAGGAAATGAGCCGCCAGTAAAGCAAATAATGCTGCAGGCAGGAAGAATACATGAATTGCAAAGAATCGTGTCAATGTCTGTGCTCCAACGATGGTTGGATCTCCTGCTATCAATGTCTTGAGTGCCGGTCCCATTAACGGTACCGATTCGACAATTGTCAACGTAACTTTCGTTGCGAATAGCGCTTTCATATCCCATGGCAATAAATAACCAGTCAAGCCTAATGCCAGCATGATGAAGAAAATCAATACGCCGACCATCCAGTTCAATTCACGCGGTTTTTTGTAAGCTCCCTGGAAGAAGACACGAAGAGTATGTAAAAACATCATAACGATAACTAGACTTGCTCCCCAGTGATGCATACCACGGACAATTTGACCGAAGGCAACTTCATTTTGCAAATAATAAACAGATTCCCAAGCGTTTTTAATGTCCGGGACATAGTACATCGTCAAGAACATGCCTGACAAGATTTGGATGACCGTAATAAAGAAAGTTAACCCACCAAAACAATATACGAATGCAGAAAAATGATGTGCGGGGTTAACATGTTCAGGAACCTCATGGTCAGCAATATCCCGCCATAATGGCGTAATATCTAAACGCTCGTCCACCCAGTCATATAACTTTGTTAGCAATGTTTACGCCTCCCCATGCGGTTTTAGTTGACCCAAATAAAGAATTCCATCTTTTTCTTTCGTGCCATAGACATCCAATGGTGAAACCGGCGGTGTCCCTTTCACGTTCACTCCATCTTTCGTATACCTGCCGTAATGGCAAGGACAGAAAAATTGATTCGGATTAGACTTATCCGTATTCCATGCTACCGTACAGCCTAAATGCTTACAGATTGGAGATAATGCAACGATATTGCCATCATCCGTTTTGTAAACCCACGCTGTATTTGTTTCTTCAGACTCATACCACCCATCGACCTGCTTGAAACTAAAGTCGACACGGGTTGGTTCGGTAGTCAGTTCACTTACCTTCTGCTTAGTTGCAATGTAATCCCCGCCTTTATCTGCTGATAATACAGGATCAATTGCAAACCTAACCATAGGCATCAACATACCGGCCGCCATAAATCCACCAACGCCAGTAAGTGTGTAATTAAGGAATTGACGTCGTGAAACATTATGCTTGCTCATGCGTTTTCCCCCCCTCTATTACTATACTGAGAGCCCAAAGGACCAATAAATAGCAACACTATAAAACTAGGACATTTCCATGATATCTCAATAATTTACCAAGGTCAATATTTGTAAAACCCAAAAGGTGGCAACTATGTGTCAAATAATGCGAAAAATCCTACTTTTTTTCATTTTTCCAATTATAAGTGAATATATCAAGGATCTGGAGAACCTGCTGGTTAATCATTTCCCTGGCTTGTTCAATTTCAAGCCCCTCCAGGGGGACGGCAGGAATCCATACTAAATTATTTTCCAATTCCCGCTCTTCCTTTTTCCACTCGAAATCTGATGTAAGAAAAAAAACATGCTTGAAATTATTTTCTTTCACTTCATTGGCCCAACCCTTTAACCGCTCAATCTTATCCAATTCATCACTTAAATAATGAAATGTTGGCAATAAAAGAATTCTTCCTTTCATCTGCTTTTCAAGTTCCAAGCTTAAAATGGTAAGAAATTCATTCATTGAACCCGTTTGCTTCATTTGCGATCCAAAAGATAGGGGAACCAAAGGAATTAATACGGTATCCACATATTCTTTAGATTGCATATACATGTCAAGATCTTTTGCTGTCCACTTCATGCTTTTCTTCACTCCCGATTTTTTAAATCAACTCCTTATCATTTTACCATTATTTTTATAACATCTTTACCATATACCCATAGTCTTTACAAAAATGTGGATTTTATCAATGTTTTATAAAAAATAAAAACCTTTCCTGATTACGGAAAGGTCATTTTATTTCATCCAAGTACTTTTAGTTGATTCAATTGTTCGGTTAAATCCTTAAATGCTTGTTCATCATGCTTATCAAGTGCTTCATCGATTTCCTTTAGCAGACGATCCCTTTGAAAATAAAGCATGCTTTTTTCTAAAAATTGTTCAGCCAGCAGCTGATCTTTTTCGTTCGATGCCGTAGATTTCGGCATGAAGGGATTATTTTCCAATACCGCTGCATATTGATAGGAAGAGTAAGCGGATTTAAAATTGAGCTGAATATAAATGTCTTCATCCCGATTTAACCGGATATCATGAAAAGATTTCTCTGCATCGGTCGTCATGATATTGGACTTATAGAACCTGAAAGGGACTTCATCCACACAATGTGTCGACATAATTAGTCCGCGTGGGCAATATTGGGCATTTTCTACAAAATGAACCTTTTTCATTAGTTGATCATGACTCATTAAGTAATTCAATATCCACACGCATTCTCTTCGTTTTAGTTGATAATGATTTAAAAACCACCGAATAAAATCCTTCTTCTCATTCACAGAAACAGGGGCAGCCACCATGAATTCCCTCCTCTGTCTTGATTTAGTTTCATTTCGCTTATCTACAGTTCATCTGTACTTTCACCTAGCCGCTCCAAAATCATCGCATACTCATCATTTGCTGGGTTTATCTCAAGCAGCTTATTAAATACTTCTCTAGATGTGGCTCTGTCTCCTTCTTCAATTAAAAAGAAACCATAGTCTTCCAGGAAATCTTGATTGTTCTTGAATGAATTATATGCTTTATGATAGCTGGTTAATGACTCTTTAAATTGTTCGGTGTGTTGATAAGATACAGCAGCTATCCAGTCAAACTGCGGATCATCCTCTCCATACCGCCTTACTTCACCAATACACTCGAGTACATCTTCATACCTTTCGTGGTGCATATAAAGTTTCAAGAGGGTAAGTGCAGCTTCCAGGTATCCTGGATCAATGGCAAGAGCTTCTTTAAATAGATTTTCCGCCTCTTCATCAAGTCCGCTTTTCAAGGCAATTTTTCCACCGAAGAAGTAAAGTTCCTTATTGAATTCATCAGCCTTGATTCCTTCTTTGACCGTTTTCAGGGCATTTTCCAAATCCTCAAGATGTTCATAACTCTTTGCCAGGTATAAATATAGGGAATGGTATTCATGATCTAATTCTTTCAGTTCAACAAACTTTCGTACCGCTGTCTCATAAAGACCTGCCTGAAAAGCCGTAAATGCATATTCAAATAGGGTATTGATTTCAAGTCCATCATTCAAGGCCTTTTCAAAGTGCGGAAGGGCCTCCTCGAATTTCCCAGAACTGCTTAATGCTTCAGCAAGCCTCTGATTGACATTAACTCCAGCGATTTCTTGTTCCTGTTCCAAAACCTTTATGTAATTTGCAATGGCTTCCTGATCCCTTCCTTGATGAAAGAACAGTTCAGCTAGCGCAAAATCAATGATGATCTCATCGGGAAGTATTTCCTTTGCCTGCAGTAATTTTCGTTCACTGACCTCATCCATCCCCTGTAATTGATAAAGGTCCGCTTCCAAAAGCAAAGCACTTGGATATACTTCATCATCTGCACTTACTTTTTCAAGCATCAGCATCGCTTCATCTTCCTGGTCCATGTCAATCAGGATTTCCGCCAATGAAACAATCAATTCTCCTTCATCAGGATAGAGTTCCAGAAGATGTTCAAAAAGATCCTTTGCCTCCTCCACAAAACCAAGCTGGAGCATTTCCTCGGCCAGCAACAATATGTCCTCTGCTGACTCTGATGATTTAATACGATTTATATGTTTAAGAGCTTCTGTTAATTCCCCTTTTTTTAAATGCTGTATAACTTGTTCCACTGTGTTCATTGTTGATTCCTTCCTTTTGCATGATTGACTTGGTCTCTAGTCATACACACTCACGTCATTATGTGACATTCTCTGCCATCAAGACAAAATACCCATGTTGCAATAGTGAGATGCATAGTAAACAGTATTTATTAGTTTACCATACTGTAGCCCTGTATTCCATTGATGAAGTCCCCTCCTCATTCTCATTAAAAAAAGGTTACTAGTTAATTCTCCATGATCCATTCATTCTCCTTTTTGATCAGGAATCCCTTTTTCTTAATTTTCATGATTAATACAGGCAAAAACGCCTAAATGTTAGCGCTTTCAACACTTTAGAGCGTTTAAAAAAAAAGTTTACAGACCAAAAAGGTTTGTAAACTTTTTTAATATTTACTTTATCAATTCCGTCAAATGCTCAAAAAATTGTGGATATGATACATCTATGGCATCAGGGTCGGCAAGTTCCACTTCCCCATTCGTTATCAAAGCTGCAACAGCGAGCATCATTCCGATACGATGATCTCCATGGCTTGTAACCGTACCTCCATTTAGGGCATTACGTCCTTTGATAATCAATCCGTCTGCTGTCGGAGTTATATCTGCCCCCAGGATGGAAAGCTCGTTTGCGACCGTATCAATTCGATTGGTCTCTTTCACTTTTAGTTCTGCTGCATCCTTGATTGTCGTTATCCCTTCAGCCTGTGTTGCCAATAGTGCAATTACCGGTATTTCATCGATGAGACGGGGAATTAGATCACCGCTGATGGTGGTTCCTTTTAGTCGGGAGCTTCTGACAATGATATCTCCTGCAGGTTCACCTACGCCCGTCTTCTTCTCAATCGTAATGTCCGCCCCCATCGATTTCATGACTTCGATGATTCCAGTTCTGGTCGAATTAAGACCCACATTCTTTAGTACCACTTCGCTATTTTCCGTAATCGCTGCAGCCACCATGAAGAAAGCCGCTGAAGAAATATCACCCGGCACATGGATGGCCGTTCCTTTGAAGACTTGATTTCCGCTTACTTTAATCGTTTGACCGTCTTTTTCGATTTTCCCGCCAAACTCTTGGATCATTCGTTCTGTATGATCACGGGTCTCTTCCGGTTCGATAATGATCGTTTCCCCTTCAGCCTGTAGACCAGCCAGGATTATCGCAGATTTGACCTGCGCACTTGCCACAGGTAATTCATAGCGAAACCCTTGTAGTTTGCCTCCTCTTATGAAGAGCGGGGTATATTCGGCTCCTTTACGGCCATTAATGACCGCTCCCATCTGACGAAGTGGGTTGACCACCCTTGTCATTGGACGTTTGGCTATCGATTCGTCACCTGCCAAAACAGCCGAAAAATCTTGACCCGCCAAAATGCCCATCATTAACCTGATCGTTGTACCCGAATTTCCGACATCAAGCACTGCTTCCGGTTCCTTTAATCCATTAAAACCCTTGCCTTCAATTCTGACGTGCTGGCCTTCTTGTTCGATATGGACTCCAAGCTGCTTAAAACAGGAAATCGTACTTAAACAATCGGCTCCTGGAAGAAAATTAGAGACTGTCGTTTCCCCCTCGGCAAGGGCTCCGAACATTATCGAACGATGGGAGATGGACTTGTCTCCCGGTATGGCAATCGAACCACGTAATGACTGGATGTTCGTTTGTAATTTTTTTGTATTCATACAACCATCCTTCCCTATTAATATCATGCTAGGATCGTTTCATAATCTGTATGTCTTGAGATACAATCCGCGGCTTTTATGCGATCAACATCCGTTTGGAAGCTGATGACCAGCACTCCGTATATCTCTTCCCTGGTTTCTATGATCCTTATGTTTGTAATACTGATACCTTCTTGTGCCAAATATCCGGTAATTTCAGAAATTATCCCGGCATAATCCGGTATATCGATATATAAGTCATAAAACGCTGGTATGGCGCCTTTCGCATGGGTTGGCAAATCATCCCTGAAAATCTTTGCATCAGTAAAGAATCGAAGGATTTCTTCACTATCTTCATCTGCTACCAGCCCTTTTATATGCTCCATTTCATTAAGCCAATCATTCATTAATTCTAGTAACACATCCCGGTTATGTAACAAAATGTCACGCCACATTTCCGGACTGCTTGAAGCAATTCTTGTAATATCCCGAAAACCACCTGCTGCAAGCCTTGAAATCAACTTATTTTCCTTACTATAATTTTCTGCCTGCTTAACAAGCCCTGATGCGACAATGTGCGGAAAATGACTAATGACTCCAGTCAGTTTATCATGGGTAGCAGGAGTGACAACCAAAAAGTTCGCTCTTGTCCCTTGTAACCACTCTTTCAGTTGCTCCACTTTTTCTTCTTCGATGGAATCGCCGGGAGTAAGCAAATAAAATGCATGTTCAAATAAATGAAGTTTGGCTGCTCCGGCACCGCTTTTATGGGAACCAGCCATAGGGTGCCCTCCGATGAAGGCCACCCCTTTATCTATCAATGGTTTTGCTGCCTTAACGACTGTATCCTTCGTACTTCCTGCATCCGATATGATTACATCACTTTTTAAATCCATTTCAGCCAATTGAGCTAAAATCTTGACGGTTTCATTTACAGGCACAGCAAGTAGAATCAAATCAGCTTCACATGCTCCCGCTTCCAGAGATGATACAGAATCATCAATGATCCCCAATAGCATCGATAGTTGAATATTCTTTTCACTTAGGTCCGTACCAACAATCACGGCTTCAGGATGTGCATGGCGTACAGCCATGGCCAATGATCCGCCAATTAGACCTAGACCTATTACAAAAACCTTTCCCTTCACTCTTCTCTCCCCCGCATCTTTTATGCTCCTCTAGGTTTGATAAAACCTTATAGCAGCGAATCAGAAGGTGCCTCAACTTCATTCAAGAAAGTTTTAATAGCGTTAATCATTCCTTCATTTTCTTCAGTAGAACCAATTGTTACCCTTAGGCTGTTAGGAAAACCGAAAGATTTCCCCGATCTTGCAATGTATCCGCGCTCAAGCAAATATTGAAACACCATGTCGGCATCCTGTTTAAAATGGATAAAGATAAAATTACCTTGTGACGGGTAATAAGCTAAATTTTCTTTACTGCAAAATTCATAGTACCGCTTGAGCCCCTTCTGATTTTCTTCCTTGCATTTTTCAATGAAAGCTTGATCTTCCAAAGCGACTATAGCAATATTCTGTGCGAATGTGTTGACATTGAATGGTTCCCGGGATGGATCCAGTTTCTGAATGATATCCTCATCAGCTAATCCGTACCCTACCCTAAAACTGGCTAGACCATAAATTTTTGAAAATGTACGAAGTATGATCAAGTTTTTAAATTTATTAATCCATTGATTCGTTCTCGGGTAATCCTCAGCCGTTGCATATTCACAATAAGCTTCATCCAGAACGATAAGAACATCTTCCGGAACTTTTTCGATGAACGATAATAAGTCCTGTTCCGAGATATATTTACCTGTAGGATTATTTGGTGTACAAAGCCAGACAACCGCGGTTTTTTCATCTATAACTTTTAGCATTCCTTCTAGATCATGAGCTCCGTCAATATGAGGAACTTCCCTGATTTCCGCACCTTCAAGCGTGGCATTATGGCGATACTGCGAAAAAGTGCCTGTTGCCATGACCGTATTCTTCCCGGCTCCCAATATGCTTCTGGATATGATTTGAATGTTCTCATCAGATCCATTCCCAAATATAAGCTGAGTTTCTTTCACACCTGTATGTTTTGCAACAGCTTCCCTAAGCATCGTTGCATATCCATCCGGATAGATGGCAAAAGAATGGGTTGAATTCCTAACGGACTCCTTGACCTTTTCCGAACAGCCAAAAGGATTTTCATTTGAAGCTAATTTCGTGATTTTTTCCAACCCGTATAATTTTTTCACTTCATCAGTGGATTTTCCCGGTTGATAAGACTTCAAGGAAAGGACCGCTTCATTCCATTTCATGTCAATCACCTCTATATTTTTATCACTTTAAAGTAAGAAAGTGTGAGAATAGTATATCATATTCATAGCTTTAAAATCATCTTATATCTGCTTTGTCAAATCTGGCCGTAATACCGTAGCCCCTGCCTGATATACATGCTGTATCTCTTTTTGAGATTTCGTCGTATTTACGTGAATCATGACCCGGATGCAAAATGGCAAGGAATTGCTCACCGGTATTTCTTTCATGCATGTAACCGGTACATAAGTCCAGCCTTCGAATTTCCTCAAGGCTTTGGCAGGGAAGACAGAACGAATCTCTTCCGTAGCAGAAAAAAATACAGAAGCCACCATATCGGGATCAATCTCGTTGACCTGAATGATCTCTGCCATCAACTTTTCGACAGCTGAAATCACTTCCATTTCTGTGTCTCTTTCTACTGTAGTGGCACCCCTTATTCCTCTTATCACACATAGTCCCCCTTCTCCTGAACTCTATATCATATCCGCCATTTCCTCTATCAGATCAGAGTCGCCTATATCCATTAGTTGCGGTGACCCCACTTCGTTTAGCAGGACAAAGGTAGCTGCATCATTGACTGATTTTTTGTCCGTTTTCATTAATTCCAGTAGCATTGCATGTTCAAGTCGGGTTGGAATGGTCATTTGATAACCTAAAGAAGAAACCCAATTAATAAACTCATCCAGTTTAAAATCGAGACCCACTTTCTTTTTGCTTAATTTAAGAGCATATACCATCCCGATTAAAATGGATTCCCCATGCGTAAAGTTTCCATATCCCATTGAACCTTCCACTGCATGCCCAAGCGTATGACCAAAATTCAAAAAGGCACGAATGCCGGTTTCCTTCTCATCCTCTTCGACAATTTTAGCTTTGATGCCGATCCCTTTTGTAATCATTGTTAGGAATTGCTCATCCGTAATATCATTCAAATCCACAATATTCGACTTTAACCATAGATAAAACTCATTATCGGCTATCAAGGAATGTTTAATGACTTCGGCAAAACCTGACCTTAATTCTTTAAGCGGCAGGGGTTTTTAAGAATTCAAGATCATATATGACCGCTTCAGGCTGGTGAAAGGCACCAATCATATTTTTTCCTAGTGGATGATTGATGGCAACCTTGCCGCCCACTGCACTATCGTGGGCGAGCAAAGTCGTCGGTACCTGTATGAATGGAATCCCTCTCATAAATGTAGCCGCAACAAATCCAGCCAAGTCACCGACCGCACCACCACCAAGGGCGATAATCAATGACTTGCGATTAAGCTGTTGGGATAAGCAGTAGCTTTGACATTCATAAAACACATCGAAAGTTTTAGCATGCTCCCCCTCTGGCACAACATGATGCAGGACAGGTTTCCCCGTCTTGACAAGGGCGTTTTTCACAGTTTGCAAATGAAGTTCCGCCACTTTCTCATCAGTTATAATCAGAATCTTGTTTAGATGATTTAATTCATGTGTTATTAATTCGGGCAATTCATTAATCGCCTTCTTGCCAATTAAAACCGGATATTGCTTGGAAGCCGTTTTTATTTGGATGGATTCCATGATTTAAAACTCCTTTACTTCTTCCCGATAAGATCTAATGTATTCAGCTAATTGCTCATATCGATCTGAAGGGAATTGATCAACGATGGCAGCCGCCAGTTCCCACGCAACTACTGCCTCGGCAACTACTGCCGCTGCAGGAACTGCACAACTATCGGAACGTTCCACACTTGCTTCGAACACTTCCTTCGTGTCAATATCAACACTTTTCAAAGGTTTATATAAAGTAGGGATCGGCTTCATTACACCGCGCACAACTATCGGCATTCCCGTTGTCATACCGCCTTCAAAACCGCCGAGGCGATTGGTTTTCCGGTAATAACCCTGTTCTTCATCCCATGCGATTTCATCATGGACATCACTGCCGAATAGATGGGCCGCTTCGAATCCAAGACCTATTTCCACCCCTTTAAATGCATTGATGCTCATTATCGCTGCTGCAAGTTTTGCATCAAGCTTACGGTCATAATGCACATAACTCCCTACACCCACCGGCATTCCTTCTACAATGACTTCAACGATGCCTCCGATGGAATCTCCTTTTTGTTTCGCTTCATCAATTGCATCCTTCATTTGTTGCTCTACATTTTTGTCAAAACATCTTACAGAAGATTCTTCTGTCACCTGTTGCAACTGCTGAATCGTTTCGTATTTGGGGGGTTCTGCCTTCACTCCACCAATTTCCAAAACATGCGATGCCACTTCTATTCCCAATAGAGACAATAGCTTTTTAGCGACAGCCCCAGCTGCCACCCTTACAGTCGTTTCACGGGCTGAAGACCGTTCCAAAACATTTCTCAGATCACGGTGACCGTATTTAATCCCACCGTTCAAATCGGCATGACCAGGGCGAGGGCGGGTGATTTTACGTTTGATTTCTTCAGCCTCTTCCTCTGAAAGCCCTTCACTTCCCATGATCTTTGTCCAATGCTTCCAGTCGTCGTTCTCAACCACCAAAGCCACCGGTGAACCTAGTGTGTAGCCATGTCTGATTCCCGAAGATATGAAAACCTGATCTTTCTCGATTTGCATCCTTCTTCCACGCCCATGCCCTTTTTGCCGGCGTCCTAATTCTTGATTAATATCCTCATTCGTTATCGGCATTCCTGCCGGTAATCCCTCAATTATAGTAGTCAGTTGCGGACCATGTGATTCTCCCGCTGTTAAATATCTCATCTTCCAGCCCCCTTTTAGCACTTTAAAGTGTATATGTATCAATATACCACAATTTTATGAAATGTGGGTATATGTAAAACGTAAAAACCATATTGTTTGAATTTAATCACTTTTCTATCTATTTTACAAGTACTTAAACATTTTCGATATAGTTTAATCTTTCAAATTGAAGTTCTACTGGATTTGCTATTACACGACAAACGAAAAGGGACTGAATGCTCTGTGCAGAATCAGTCCCTTTCAAGGTATTTACTTTTTCTTATAAAAAAATGTGTCGATCGTTTCAAATTGATATTTTCCTGGGGTGAATATTTGCTCGGTGCTTCCTACAAAAAAAACCCCGCCGCCTTTTAGTGATGCACTGAATTTTTCATATAATAAACTTTTGGCTTCTTCAGTGAAATAAATCAAAACATTGCGGCAAACGATTAAATCGAATCCCTGTTCGAACCGATCTGCGAGAAGGTTTTGCTTTTTAAATGTCACTCTCTTTTTGATTTCATCATCGACACGATAAAAATCCGCTTGTTTTTTAAAGTATTTCCTTTTTATTTCTTCAGGTACTTCATTTAAGGATCGGTCAGGATAAATTCCCAATTTCGCACGCGCCAATACATTTTCATCCAGATCCGTCGCCACTATCTCTATCTGGTTAATTGGAACGAGATTGGATAGTATCATTGCAATCGTATATGGTTCCTCACCAGTAGAACAGGCGGCACTCCATATTTTCAACTTTTTTTTGCTTCCTAATAACCCAGGAAGGATTTTTCGCTCCAACACTTCCCATCTTTTCGCATTTCTATAAAATTCTGAAACATTAATTGTCATTCTATCCAAAAACTCATTTAATACTCCCGGACTTGTTTGAATGTCTTTATAGTATTCACGAAATGAATGATATCCTCTTTTTTCATATAGAGAAGTTAGTCGCCTTTTCATTTGCCCTTCTTTATATGATGCCAAATCAATCCCTGTCAACATTTTGATATTACGAATAAACTCTTCATATTCTCGAGGCATTCCTACGACTCCCCTGCACATAATTATTTTAAGTAGTTCTACTCTTTATATATCGGAAAATGCCATATTTTCTTTAAATTAAATAAGCTCAAAACAAAAAAAGCGGGTTCCATCTCATAATGACGATGGAACCCGCTTTTTTTATGTGTGTTCGTATTAATTAATAAACCCACTCGTTTACAAGTTTTGAATACTCAACAAGTTCTTCTTCTTTGAAGAATAAACCGATTTCACGTACAGCGCTTTCAGCTGAATCAGATCCGTGAATGATGTTTTTGCCAACAGTTACGGCAAAATCACCACGAATTGTTGCTGCAGCTGCATCTTTAGGGTTAGTAGCACCCATCATTTGACGTGCAGTAGCGATTACATTTTCACCTTCCCAAACCATTGCGAAGACAGGACCTGAAGTAATGAAGTCCACTAATTCGCCAAAGAAAGGACGTTCTTTGTGTTCGCCGTAATGTTGCTCAGCCAATTCCTGAGAGATGACCATTAATTTTGCTCCTGCAAGAAGGAAGCCTTTCTTTTCAAAACGGGAAACGATTTCACCGATTAAATTACGTTGAACGCCGTCAGGTTTAACCATTAAAAATGTTCTTTCCATGAATGTCACTCCTAATATGTATCATTGTTATTTGCCTATATAAGGCAATCCTTTTAGAATATTACCATTGTTTGATGAGTTTCGCAACTCCCAGTATTAAAACTTTCTTTTTCCGATATTTTTCGCGATATCGGATAAAGTTTTTCTGGCTTTAATTGCAGGAAGACCTTTCAACTCAGTAAAAGCCTTTTCTAAATACATATCACTGATCCTCGCAGCCTGTTCAATGGCACCGGATGATTTTATCTCATTGATTATGTGGGACATTTCGTCTTTTGGCGTATCTTCCCGAACTGTTTCGATAAGCCTTTTCAACTTTGGATCTTCCATTGCAATCAAAACTGGTAAAGTGATATTTCCTTGAATCAAATCACTTCCGGCTGGTTTACCAAGCTCTTCTTCCGAAGCTGTAAAATCCAATATATCATCGGTGATTTGATAAGACATACCGACATAATATCCGAATTTAAATAGCTTTTGGTGAATTTTCTCTTCAACACCGGCTGAAATGGCTCCCAACTGGCAGCTGGATGCAATGAGTAATGCCGTTTTTCGTTTGATCCTTCTAAAATATATCCGCCAATTCTGTTCGAAATTGTATTTATCTTTTATTTGTTCAATTTCCCCAAGGCATAGTTCAACCATAGTATCAGCAAGAATTTGATGCGCAAGGGGCGACTCGATCACCGCCATCATTTCCAGTGCACGAGCAAAAATGAAGTCGCCTGTGTACATGGCGACGCGATTATCCCATTTTGACTTAATGGTGGCAGATCCCCTGCGTAAATCTGCATCATCTACAACATCATCATGCACAAGGGAAGCTGTATGGATCAGTTCCAATGTCGCTGCGACATGCTTTACGACATGTATATCATAATCGCCAAACTTCGCACCCAAAAGGACGAATACCGGACGGATCCGCTTTCCACCGGATTGCAGTAAATGTAGGGAAGCCTCCCTTAAAACAGTGGAATCCGCTTCAATTGCGGCTTCCAGTTCTTTTTCTATTAATTGCAAATCTGCATTCAAAAACGAATACATCATTTTAAATTTCATACATTCCACCCAGCTTTGTCCATTCCTATTATGCTTATTTTGAAGGCTTGTACCCGAAATGTGTTGCTGCAACACCGCCGAAATGGGCCTTGTAACTGACATTATCCATTCCTGCCTGCTTGAACATGCTTTCAAGCTTTTTCATGCCTGGGAAATCTCGAGCTGATTCCTGCAACCATGAATATTCGCTATAACTTTTTGCGAATAATTTGCCGAACATGGGCATGATGAAACGGAAATAAAAGTAATAGCCCTGTTTAAAGCCAAGCATCGTTGGCTGTGAAGTGTCCAGGCAAACGACCATTCCACCTGGCTTGGCTACCCGGTTTAACTCTTTAAGCACTTGCATGTAATCAGGGACATTCCGCAGCCCGAAACCAATCGTGACATAATCAAAGCTATTATCCTCAAAAGGAAGTTCCATTGCATTCCCATGCATTAGGGAAACTTGATCTAAATTGAGTTCTTTCACCTTTTGTTCGCCGATTTTCAGCATGTTTTTACTAAAATCGAGACCAACAACCTTTCCTTCCGGTCCTACTTCGTTAGCAAGGGCAATGGTCCAGTCTGCTGTTCCACAGCATACATCAAGTGCATGGGCGCCTTTTGGGACATTCATGATGGCCATTGTAGCCTTCCGCCATTTAAGATGCTGTTTAAAGCTGATGAGGGAATTCATCTTGTCATAGTTTCCGTAGATCTTTTCGAAGACATGATGAACTTTTTGCTCTTTAGACTGCTCCATGACTCACCCTTCTTTCACATATGAATTTGCTATACTCTCTGTTTCTTCCAAGATGACTTTCACTCTATCAAGAAGTTCATCATCAAACTTTGCAAGTTTCCGCATCGAGCACTGTACGGATTGCCTGGCATCCCTCAGGCACTTATCGAATTGGGCCCGTACCTGTTCTTCTTTTTCCGAAATGAGTACGTCCCCACTAATCGAGTCATCAAAAGGCATTGCCCTTAGGACATCAAAAACTATAGATTGACCCGTTTTCAGATAGCTCCGCTTCTCGGCATGCAGCCTTTTCAAAAGCAGCAGATCTTCCGATATGTCTATCCAGGCAGGCTCATTATAGTAATCCGCCAGTTTATGGATCAGCGAAGCCTCGATCGCTTTTATCGTCATTAAAAGCGTTGGTACATCATTAATGGACCCTTGTTGATAAAGAATGATTTTATTATCATTTATTTTTTTTATTGCGCTTGAAAGTATACGGATCATATCAACATTACCCACACTGGCAAGCCCTTGATAGTATAAGCCACTATAGTAATCTCCAGCAAGCACTTGTAATTGGCGATTTTTCAATACCTCAGGCAACTCGATTCCATCACCCGAATTCGAGACGATTTCATGGGTATCCAGAGCTATTTGCACTAACATGGTTGAAATGATGTATTGATTCCGTTTTTCGTTTAAAACGTCCAAATCGTTAAACAATCCCCAAAGCAATATCAGTTTATCTTCGTCCAAGCTTGGCTTTTGTATGTGCTTCAATAAATATGGATGTTGAGCTTTCGTTTCTATTAATCGTTTTAATTGCCTTATGTCGTCCGTTATGTTTAACAATTGAGATCACCCTTGCATCCCCGAAAGATAATTTTTTTCATACATATTGGTTTCTGTCTGTGTAAAATACACATTATTATACCATAAAAACAATCAGATGAAATGGACAACGTTTATAAAATGAAACTTCCAAAAATAAGGAAACCTTCATCATTTGCTCTTCAAGAAAATGGATGCGGGAAATTTACGGCTTGTTAAACGCGATATCAGATGATTGATTTATATTTAACCAATTAAATTGGAGCTATCATTTGTCAGGTGAATTCTTTTTAGAATCACTTTCTATCTCCCCGAATGGAGTATAAATTTTTGCATGGCCCCTGATTTTAATCGCCGAGGTATGCTCTGTGAATTGTGCGATCATCACCTCTCCTGAGTCAAGTTTTTCGGAGTGATGAAACTTGGTGTCCGTACCTCTTGTTAACCCGATGACATTCACACTATCCTCAATGGCTTTGATTACGACAAAATCATTCAGAATCTTTTTTTCATTCATTTTTTTCCTGCCCCCATGTCCTTAGTCTTTTATGAATGCCAGCACTTCCGCTCTAGTGCGGTGATCCTTCGCAAACGTTCCCCTTACAGCTGAAGTCACTGTTTTAGATCCGGGTTTTTTTACACCTCGCATGGTCATGCACATATGTTCAGCCTCTACTACAACCATTACACCATGAGGCTCAAGCTTTTCCATTATCGAGTCAGCCACTGTCGAAGTGATCCGCTCTTGAAGTTGCGGACGCTTTGATACAGCCTCAACCGCCCGTGCCAATTTACTTAACCCAGTTACTTTTCCGTTTTTCGGGATATATGCTACATGTGCTTTTCCGTAAAAAGGGACTAAATGATGTTCACAGACTGAGTAAAACGGAATATCCTTTACAAGTACTAGTTCTTCATGATCCTCTCCAAAAACAGTATCGAAATACTCTTTTGGATCCTGATTAAGTCCAGAAAAAATTTCTTCATACATTCTGGCTACACGGCCAGGAGTATCAAGCAATCCTTCCCTCGTTGGGTCTTCCCCTACAGCCTCAAGAAGCATTTTAACCGCTTCTTCTATTTTGGCATGATCAACATTAGCCATTTATAGTACCTCCTAAAAAATCATTAATATTATGTATTCAGAATAAAATTCAAGGCATTACACCCTGACATCCATATTTCCTATTATCAAGGCCACCCATTCCCACTTGCAATGACGCTCTTGAAAGGCAGTTTCCTCGGAATCGGCTTTTTTGTAATGGCTTTTGACGGATTTGCCATTTACAGCGTTTCTGAAATATTCACTGTCTTTTATATTATCACAGATAGAAATTAAGAAGCAAAAAAAGGGCCGCGTTTTCACGCGGCCCTTTTCGGTTAAGCACCCGTATGTAATGGTAGAATTACTTCACTGCATCTTTCAGTGCTTTACCAGGTTTGAAAGCTGGCACTTTGCTAGCTGCAATTTCAATTTCGTCACCAGTTTGTGGGTTACGGCCTTTACGAGCCGCACGTTCACGAACTTCAAAGTTACCAAAACCAATCAATTGGACTTTATCACCGTTTTTTAGAGCTTCTAAGATTGTATCAAAAACAGCATCAACAGCTTTTGTAGCGTCTTTCTTAGAAATTTCAGTTGCTGTAACAACTTCATTAATCAATTCTGTTTTGTTCATGCCATTCACCTCCTCCCAAAAGGATTCTTTATAAAAAATCATTATTACAACACTATAATAGTGATTTGTTATTAGTTTCGGTCCAAAAAAATTCATTCCATGGAAATCAAGGATTACCAAGCCGAATTAATTTCCAAATAATGCATCCGGAAATTTGGAAATAGGTTGAAATCGCTGTTATAACGCGTTTTCTGTATGTAGATTATCACAAATCCTATTAGCTTAGCAAGGGAATTCAAAAAATAATGGGAATCTTTTCATTAATAATTGTATATATTATAAATTTTGTCTTTCGCTATTCATCATTTCCCTTTTTTATAGAAATTAAACTTATTATATTACTGAAAATCGCTTAACCACAGGGTTTTTTCAAGATTTTACTAAAAAACAACTGGTTTTTTCAAATATTGGCCTTCATAAGGGGTATTTTTCTTGGGATACTTTCGTCCATTGCATGCAAAAAGACCAATCCATTGAAGGAATTGGTCCAGCTTTAAAACGTTTTTATAAGATGATGGCAATCAATCCCCCACTGCCCTCATTAATTATTCTCTCCAGTGTCTCTTTCAATTTATAGCGCGCATTGTCTGGCATCATCGCTAATTTCACCTGTATGCCTTCCCTTACATAGGAACTTAGGCTCCTGCCAAAAATATCAGAGTTCCAAATGGAAAGTGGATTGTCTTCGAAATCCTGCATCAGATACCGGACCAATTCTTCACTTTGCTTTTCCGTCCCGATGATTGGCGAGAATTCGGATTCGACATCGACCTTGATCATATGGATGGAAGGAGCTACAGCTTTTAGCCTTACACCGAACCTGGCTCCCTGACGGATGATTTCCGGTTCATCAAGACTCATATCGTTAAGGGAAGGTGCTGCGACACCATATCCGGTTTGTTTGACCATTCTCAGTGCATCTGCCACCTGATCATATTCTGCTTTGGCATACGCAAAGTCCTGCATCAAAGATAACAGATGATCCTTGCCCCGAATCTCCACACCGACTATTTCCTTCAGAATATCATCATAGAGCTCATCAGGGGCGTACAGGTCGATTTCCGCAACACCCTGCCCCATCTCAATGCCTGCAAGCGCGGCACGGTCAATGAACTCGAATTCATTAAAATGACCGACAACACGATCTACGTCCCTCAGGCGTTTAATGTCCTTAACGGTCTCTTTAACCGCTTCCTGGTAACTTTCCCTTAACCAATGATCTTCTCGCAGAACCATTACCCAGCTCGGGAGATTCACATTGACTTCGAGTACCGGGAATTCGTAAAGGGCCTCACGCAGTACGCTGTAAACATCCGATTCCCGCATTCCTTCGACACTCATGGCCAATACAGGGATATCATACTTTTCCTGCAAGGATTCCTTCAGTGCTACCGTATTTGGGTGGTGAGGCTGAACGGAATTGACAATCATGATAAATGGCTTGCCAACCTCCTTCAGTTCTTCAACAACCCTTTCCTCCGCCTCTAAATAATCACTACGAGGAATTTCCCCTATTGACCCATCCGTCGTAACGACTACACCTAATGTGGAATGATCCTGAATTACTTTGCGAGTACCTATTTCAGCCGCTTCATTGAACGGAATCGGCTCTTCATACCAAGGCGTGTGAATCATGCGGGGACCATTTTCATCTTCATACCCTTTAGCCCCAGGTATTGTATAACCGACACAATCGACTAAACGAATGTTAACTTCGAGCCCTTCAGCTACCTGAATCGATGCTGCCTGATTGGGTACGAATTTTGGTTCTGTCGTCATGATCGTCTTTCCAGCAGCACTTTGAGGCAATTCATCCTGTGCCCTTGCACGGTCGGCCTCTGAAGGGATATTCGGAATAACGACTAACTCCATGAATTTTTTAATAAATGTGGATTTCCCAGTCCTGACGGCACCGACCACCCCCAAATAAATATCGCCACCGGTCCGTTCAGCTATATCTTTAAAAATATCTACCTTTTCCAAGGTATCCCCTCCCGAATTAGAGTTTTGGGATTTCGTTTATCCATTTGCTTTTATTTAGGACACTATATATCTATGATGTTGTCCTAAAAATTTATTCCAATTATTTCCCTGGTTCATTCCCTTCCTCCACCAGAAATTTTATATAAGGGTTGTTATTTTAAAAGTAAGATGAAATAAAGATAAAGAAATAACCCTTCCCCTACAATATATTTTGTAGAAGAAGGGTTATGCCTATTTTGTAAGAAATATTGGATTATTTGTTTTTTCATCAATTGTATATGGCAATGAATAGGCTGGTACGAACTCCGAACTCTGCACTAGCAGGTCCCGGATATCCTCACCTGGCTTGACTTCCCCATCATGCTTCTTTAATGCCTCAAGTAAATCCGGGGTATAATCAACAAAAATATCACCTTGGCCATCGACTACAAGATATAAATCTTTTTGTGAAAATGGACTCGTGACCGTAGGAGCTTCCTTCAGGCCCATTTTTTCATAATCGAGCGTAAAGACATTATCGGATAACCTTTCCTTAAATGGCGGGTATCCATTGCTTTGCTGATAAGCAGTCAATCTCAAGGAAATATCCTGAATCTTCTGTGCCATCCTGACATCCAACAGCTTTACAGTCGGATCCTTTTCGGCATTAACGAGGATGTATTGAAAGACACCTCCTGATTCAAAGGCATTGTCCGGCGGTTCAGCCATGTACCTCGGCGAGATCTTAGAAAACTTTATGACATATTTTTGATAAATCGGTGTCTCTGCATCTTTTGTAACGATGGGCAGTATGCCGCCCTCGTCTTTCTGAAATTGATCGACTGCACTTTGGACGGATTGTATTTGCTCTTTATAAGGCAGTTGGTTTTGCATTTTTTGCTTCTCCGGATATAAACAGCCAGATAATGATACGGAGATGCATAATAAACATAATATTTTGAAAAAATTCTTCATCATTTCTCCTCACCTATCAAGTGGTTGGCCCGCTAAGAACAACGATAAGGATGATCAAGCCGGCTAGAATCATAAGTATGTATGCGATAATTGCTGTCAAGCCTCTCCAAAAACCTTTTAATTTATAACGGCTTAAGTAGATTAGAAATATAGAGATAACCATAAAGCCCATAGCTATAAAGGATATCCACATTTTTTGCAGAGCAGGTGTCATATCTTCATCACTCCTTTTTCCAGAAATTATTATAACATACCAAATTACGTTAAAGGAATTAAATCATTGTCCAAACTGTGTAATTCTCGTTTTCATGACTAATTTTCGCAAAAAAAAATTTCTGAGGTGCGGTTAAATAACGAGAAATATGTAATGAATTTTCCATACTTTCTCCTTCCAATCAACAAAAAAAACAGCCTAAAGGCTGTTTTTCTGCTTATTTAAATTAAGATTGAAGCGTCGGCAAGACCTCTTTAAACGCTTTTATGACTGTGTCCACTTCATCCAAATGAATAGTCAATGACGGCTCAATCCTGATTGTTTTGGAGTTTATAAGCGTTCCTGCCACCAATATGCCTTTATCAAAGAGGGCTTTTGAAAATTCATAACCCACTTCGTCTTTATGGAACTCGATACCAATCATCAATCCTTGGCCGCGAATCTCCAATACTTTATCTTTGTGCTCGTTAGCCACTTCCTTTAACCCATTTAGGAAGTATTCTCCAACTTCTGCAGCACGCTGAGGTAAATTTTCTTCCAAAAGCACGTCGATCGTAGCGATGGCAGCAGCACACGCGAGTGGATTCCCTCCAAATGTCGTAGTGTGCATGAATGGATTATCGAACCAGCTTTTAAACACTTTCTCATTGGCTACCACAGCCCCTGCAGGCATTACTCCGCCGCCAAATGCTTTCGCTAAACAAATAATATCCGGAACAACATCATAGAGCTCAGAAGCGAACATTTTACCTGTACGTCCCATTCCTGTTTGCACCTCATCCAATATCAATAACGCATCATATTCATCACATAATGCCCGAACCTGCTTTAAATAATCTTGCGGAGGGAGGATGACCCCTCCTTCACCCTGGATCGGCTCCAACAGCACAGCAGCAACATCTTCACCGACCAACGCACAGCTTTCAAACGTTTTTCTCATCATATCCACATCACCGAAAGGTACATGACGCACACCAGGAATCAGTGGAATGAACGGTTTACGGAACATGCCCTTTGCCGTTGCCGATAGGGAACCAAGACTTTTACCATGGAATGATTTTGTCGTGGAAATAATCGTGTATTTATCACTGTACATTTTAGCGAGCTTAAGTGCAGCCTCCACGCTCTCCGTACCGCTGTTCGTAAAGAATGAGTATTTTAAATCCCCTGGCGTGATATCGGCTAGGATCTTTGCAAGCATTGCACGCAATGGATCTAGTAAGTCCTGGCTATGAAGGGCTTGTCTTTGCAATTGATCGGTTACGGCCTTAACGACTTTAGGGTTACGATGGCCAACATTATAAATACCAAAGCCACCTAAACAATCGATATATTTTTTTCCATTAACATCCGTAAAACAGGAATCTTGATCAGACCACTCCACCGCAGCGAATTGTGTGTCTTTAGTGACCGTCTTCCGATATTCCAAGAACCCTGGGTTTACATGGTTCCGGAAATTCTCGACCGTTTCTTTTGTTATCCATTGCGCATCTTCTTTTGTAATTTCCTTTTGTTCGATTAATTGAAGCACTTTTTTAATATAATCCTGAGTTGCTGTTTGGTTGGCTTGAGTATTTTTACTTTCTACGTTAATTGACATTTTAAAATCTCCTTTTTTTATAACTTTAGTGGATTTGTTAATGAAGAACGCCTCTGATGAAACTTTAATGATTACCTCCCTTTTTTCTTATACTTACTAATCAAGCAAGAACCGTGCCAATATAATTTCCCAATAAAATCGCATTATTTTTGATAAACCGCTCTTAAACTATGCAAATTTGCATATTACTATTCCCCATTGCATAAAAGCTTTTTCTTTTCTTAAAAAAAGCCGCTGACAAGTGATTATCATCACTTGACAACGGCTTTTTTTCAATATGCATTTTTTTCGATTCTCTTACTCTGTTCAGCTAAAACTTTTTGATACTTCCTGCTCACTGACGATTGACTTATCCCCAGAGCTTTTGCCGCTTTGGTCGTAGTTTTATACTGTTTCATGGCAAGCATGATCAATTGCTCTTCGACATGATCCTGTGCTTCCTGTAAAGGAAGGATTCTGGTAATGATGGGTTTCGTTTGTTTAAAGTCACTGCCGACCGGAATGAACCTTTGAATGAAGTCAGCATCGATCATCTCTTCATCAGCAGAAACAACCAATCTTTCAATCATGTTCTGCAATTCACGAATGTTCCCCGGCCATGTATAGACTTCCAGTATATTTAAGGCATCGGGGGAAAAGTGGTAATTCCGCTGATACCTTTCATTCAGTTTTTGCAGAAAATGAAAGGCTAGCGGCGGTATATCCTCCGGCCTTTCCCTTAAAGGGGGCACATGAATGGGAATGACGTTCAATCGATAGAATAAATCTTCTCTGAACGTCCCCATCTCGACCATTTTTTCCAGACTCTTATTCGTGGCCGCAACAATTTGAACATCAATGGAGATAGGTGTAGTACTGCCTATCGGGATCACTTCCTGTTCCTGGAGGACCCTCAGCAGCTTGACTTGAAGATGAATAGGCATGTCACCCACTTCATCAAGGAATAAAACACCTTTATTGGCCTGTTGAAAGTATCCTACCTTCCCATTTTTATCAGCTCCTGTAAATGAACCCTTCGTATAACCAAACAATTCACTTTCGAGGAGGTTTTCCGGAATCGCTCCGCAATTTATCTTCAGGAAAGGTTGCTTGGACCGCCTACCCATTTTATGAATGGCTTCAGCTATCACTTCTTTACCTACCCCTGACTCCCCGTTGATTAAAACAGTGGATGAAAAATGAGCGATTTTCTTGACTTGGCTGATTATCTGCTCCATTTTAGGACTGGCAAAAATCAACTCTTTATAAAATTGATCTTGTTTTTTGAATGAGTCCAGTTCTTTCCTCATTTCATTTAATTCCGATTTCAATTGTGTCGTTTCGGTTATATCCCTTGAAGCAATGACTATACGATCTATATCCCCTTTTTCATTGAATACAGGAGTTCCGACGGAAAGGACTTTCTTATTCATTTTCGTATCTTGGACAATCGATACTTTCTTTTTTTGTTCAAGGACCAATCGGGTGACCGAAGGATTAAAAATCCCTTCATCTTCTAGTTGCAAGAGATTCTTCCCGATATAATCTTTTAAATCCTTCCCCCAGAATCCTGAGATGATGCTGTCACTATAGCGCAGCAGCTCCCCTTTTTGATTGACTACAAGTATTTCATCATAGATATTCGCTAAAATGGCATTCAAGTCTTTATTCGAGCTTTTTATTAATTCTATTTCCATGGCCATTTCCTCAACCATCGGTAAATCCTGAACGATGATGATCAGCCCTTCGACTTCTTTTTCATGGTTCAGAATCGGACTATAGTCGACAAGCACACTCATGACATCAGTGATTTCCAGCTGATTCAGAATACTACTCCCGCTGGCAAACACGCTATGTATATGCTGCTTATTGAAGATGTTCGCAGCAGGTTCATTTAGGACTTGTTCAGAAGGCTTTTTTATCATCTTCAAGCCTGATTCATTGAAGTTCACGATATTTTTTTCTTTATCAGCCACAAAAATCCCCATAGGAATCGAAGTTAAAATAACATTTAACAGGTCTAAATTTTGTTTGCTGTCCTGCTTGAATAATTCAGCTAACACATCTTCCCTTTTTACATAACCGGTAAGCAGGCCATCATCCGTTTTTATCAGTACGATAGGTTCACCAATAATTTGAAACAGAAGCGGCAAGGATATGTTAGGAGTTAATTTACAGACATTATCGATCGAAAAAGCATACTGTAAAAGCTGATCGACTGTCGTTATTTTTTCATTTAACGGGAGGTCATCCATGCGGATATACGCAAACACTTGATTTTCCTTCATAAGAAAGAAGAAAGGTTCCTGTATCTCATCAATTTTTTGCTCTGAAAATGTTGGCTGATCAATTGTTATAGTTATGAATGGTCTAATTTTATCATCCGGAATAGATAACACAGTTTCACTCTCCTTTTGTAACCTAACCTATTTTAACATAATTCTGAATTGCAAGATAAAAAATAATATGCACCCTTACATGTATCCATAATTTACCTTTATTTAACCCACAATAAAAGGGTCCTTTAAGGGACCCTTTTGACCTAAAACCAGATCATCTTAAACTTTTTTCGACCGTTCACCTTTTCTTAGTTCAGGAAATAATCGGCAGTTTCCTCAGTAAATGGCATTGCCGAATCAAAGCCAGGAAACGAGAAAATAGGAGTGCCGCACCTGCACGATGTAAGAAAATGACTCATTTGGATTATAGAAAGAATGAAAACTCCAAAGAGTTCCCGTTCCTTCCCCGTCACGAATAGAAAAATTGGCGAATATGGCAATGGAAAGCAAGGAGACATCGTAAGAGAAGCCTTGCTTTCGTAGCCATTTTCTCATCAACAACATTGATAATCGTCACAATAATCAGTAAACTAAGCACACATGCATAGGCTGGTACAGAAGCAAAAGCTGCTGAAAAGAAAAGCTGAATAACAAGGAATTAACCATTGAAATGTATAAATAATCCTTTAGTATCATTTGGATTAATCGACTTGTTTCTGTAAGCATATGTCGAACCGAACCGGCCCGATCAAATGACCTTTTTGCCCTGTCCGTAACTGTACGCAATCAAAAGCATCAGAAATATATAACAACCTCCTTCGTTTCGTGAATAGCTTGGATTCACTGGGCTTCTTCAAAATGAAATAGCGGAGGGGAGTCCGTAAACCATTTTGTCCGGTACAGAAGATAACCAATTCCAATAACCGCCCAGACAACTCCTAGAATCAATGAACTCATACCAAGATTAAGCCAAAGGATGAAGACCGATGCCGCGCCAATAACCGGGGACAGAATAGTTGTAAGAAATCCCTTAATCGTAAGGAAACTTTTGTTTCTAATTGCATGGACGATTACACAAATATTCACGAAAGTAAAAGCAATTAAAGCCCCAAAGTTTATGAGGGAAGCAGCCGTAACCAAATCAAGGAATAAGGCAACCATTGAAATGACCCCGACGAATATGACATTAAAGAATGGCGTGTTGTATTTGGGGTGAACAAACCCAAATGGTTTTTTCGGGATCACTTGGTCACGCCCCATGACATATAACAACCTGGAAACACTAGCATGAGATGCAAGACCGGAGGCAAGAGTACCGGATAAAGTTCCTGCAAGAAAGAAGGCTTGAAATAACTTCCCGCCCACGAAAAGGGCAATTTCCGGGGAAGCCGCTTCAGGATCGCTAAAACGGGAAACATCCGGGAAAAATAACTGTGTAAAGAATGAAGCCGTCATAAATAAAATCCCTCCGATAAGGGCAGTCAAAAAGATGGCCCGGGGAACCGTTTTGGTTGGATTTGGTGTTTCTTCCGATAATGTAGTGACAGCGTCAAACCCCAGAAATGAAAAACAAAGGATTGTAGCACCTGTTATGAGCGTCGACATTTCAATATGAGGCCCGATGAATGGCTGAACCGATAAGACCTCTCCTGTTCCTTCTCCACTCATGACTCCTTTAACGACAAGTGCCACAAAAATAATGATGACCAACATTTGAAAAAAAACAAGAAAGCTATTAAAGTTGGCAGCAAAATTAACATTGAATAAGTTAATGCCTGTCATTAAAAGGACAAATGCCACCACCCATATCCACGGGTATACTTCCGGAAAAAGTGCTGTTAAGTATATTTTTGTTAAAATGGCGTTCACCATCGGTAAAAATAAGTAATCAAGCATCGATGACCATCCGACAAGGAAGCCTAAATGCGGATTGATCGTTTTTTGTGTATAAGTATAGGCTGAACCTGCCTGCGGATAAATTTTCACCATTTTCCCATAACTGGCTGCTGTAAACAACATCGCTAAAAGAGCGATGACATAAGCGGTTGGCACATGCCCCCCCGTTTTTTCGGAAACTATCCCGAATGTATCAAAAACAACCATCGGCGTCATATATCCAACACCAAGCAATACGATATGCCATAAGTTTAAAGACCTTTTCAATTGACCTGTTTGCATGTATCATTCCCCTTCCCATTTAAGCAGAAAAGTTAACCAACTTTTCTGGAATTCCTTATAATTTTATTGGTCATATTACACTTCGCAATTTTCATACCAAAAAAAATAGTCGAAATTTAACAAAAAATAAGGAAATAAGGAGAATATTTGATGCAAATTTGAATAACCTATTCAATTATTCATAATCCTTAAAGTTAGCTAAAAGAGAACCGCTGATTTTTGCCCATAAAAAAAGCAGAAGATATCAAGATATCTTCCGCTCATTTGACTAAATCCCCCCGTGCCGAGGTCAAATTACTAGTTTACTTTCGTTGCATTGTATGCTGATACATGGCAAGGCGCATCATCGAATGCCTAATTTAATGAAATTCTTTTATTAAAATCAACAGATTCGAGGTTAATCCTGCTTTCTGCTATCCAATATGTTAAAAAGTTCTTCCATTTCATTCGTTTTTGAACGATTCATTAAAAGGTCAAGTGCCTTTTTCACTTCTTCCCCATTGAATAAGACATCGTACAGGGCTTCAGTAATCGGCATATTCACTTCGTACTTCTGAGCTAATTGATAGGCGGCTTTAGTCGTTCTGACACCTTCGACGACCATACCCATGTTTTCCAATACTTCTTCAAGCTTTTGCCCTTTACCAAGCATATTCCCAGCTCTCCAATTTCGGGAATGAACGCTTGTACAAGTGACGATCAAATCACCTATTCCAGCTAATCCGGAAAAAGTAAGTGGGTTAGCTCCCATGGCCACCCCTAGACGGGAAATTTCAGCCAATCCACGTGTTATTAAGGCAGCCTTGGCATTATCACCATAGCCTAACCCATCCGTAATGCCGGCAGCTAAGGCAATGATGTTCTTTAATGCCCCTCCGATTTCAACGCCAATCAAGTCCGGATTTGTATACACACGGAAATTATTGTTGATAAAGATGTCTTGAACCTTTTCGGCAGCTTTCATATTCTTTGAAGAAACGGCAACTGTTGTCGGGTGACGAAGACTGACTTCTTCTGCATGGCTCGGCCCTGAAAGAACCACTATATCTTTAAGCCAATCCGCCGAAGATACTTCTTCAATCATTTCCGAAATACGAAGCAGGGAATCAGGTTCAATCCCCTTACTCACATGAACGATTGTCAATGGTTTATCATGAGCCTCTTTAATCTGACCCAGCACTTCCCGGTAGGCTTTAGTCGGCACAGCCAAGATTATTATTTCAATCCCGACCAACGCTTCCTCAATGGAAGAATACCCTTGAATCCCCAAAGGCAATTCAATCCCAGGCAAGTATTTTCCATTCGTATGATTTTGATTGATTTCATCAATTTGTTTCTGATTATGTCCCCATAATCTCACTTCATGCTGGTTATCAGCTATGACCATCGCTAAAGCAGTTCCCCAGCTACCTGCACCAATCACTGCGATGCTTTCTTTTGCTTTCACCATTGTATAACCACCTTTTACTATTTTCTCTGACGTCCAAAAATTCGTATTGGTGTTCCTTCAAAACCAAAGGCATCCCTAATTCGATTTTCTAAAAACCTCTCATATGAGAAATGCAATAACTCAGGATCGTTAACGAATACAACGAAAGTAGGCGGCTTGATCGCTACCTGAGTCGTATAATAAATTTTCAAACGGTTGCCATTATGAGTCGGTGTCGGATTCATCGCCACGGCATCCATGACCACTTCATTCAATACATTTGTCTGAACACGGATAGCATGATTCTCACTAGCCTGATCAATGACTGGTATTAAGGTATGTGTCCGTTTTTTAGTTAAGGCAGAAAGATAAATGATTGGCGCATAATCCAAGAATAGGAAATGGGCACGGATTTTTTCTTCAAAATCCTTCATCGTTTTTTCATCTTTCTCGATGGCATCCCACTTATTGACGACGATGATGACCGCTCTACCCGCTTCATGGGCATATCCGGCAATTTTTTTATCCTGCTCACGAATACCTTCTTCAGCGTTAAGGACCACAAGAACAACGTCTGAACGTTCAATTGCCCTTAATGCACGAAGTACGCTATATTTTTCCGTACTTTCATACACTTTCCCTTTTTTCCGCATCCCAGCTGTATCAATAATGACATATTCTTTGCCATTATATTTATAAGGAGAGTCGATCGCATCGCGAGTCGTTCCTTCAATATCACTTACGATGACTCGATCTTCACCTAACAACGCATTGACCAGGGATGATTTACCTACGTTCGGTCTTCCGATCAAACTGAATTTAATGACATCATCAGCATAATCCTGGCCGCTGAATTTAGGGAAGTGTTTGGCCGCTTCATCCAGAAGGTCACCAAGACCAAGTCCATGAGACCCGGAAATCGGGAATGGATCGCCAAAACCTAACGCATAGAAATCATAGATTTGATCTCTCATTTCTGGGTTATCGACTTTGTTGACTGCAAGGACAACTGGCTTTCTCGATTTAAAGAGAATTTTAGCGACCTCTTCATCAGCAGCCGTTACACCTTCACGACCATTCGTCATAAAAATGATCACATCCGCTTCGTCGATGGCAATTTCAGCCTGCTGGCGAATTTGTTCAAGGAACGGCTCGTCTCCGATATCAATTCCACCTGTATCAATAATGTTAAAATCATGTGTCAACCATTCACCTGAACTATAAATCCTGTCCCGTGTTACTCCAGGAACGTCTTCGACAATCGAAACCCGTTCTCCCACTATTCTATTAAAGATTGTCGATTTTCCTACGTTCGGACGACCGACTATCGCAATTACCGGTTTTGGCATTGCTATTCACCCTTTCTGCTACTATATCTCTGTCAAAGTCACGAAATTCATGAATGCATTTTTTACGGTTGCTTTGCATTATTGATTTTCATTTTTTCCTTTTAAAGGAAAAGGCTGTATCCATCATCATATAAGGGAAACTTTCATCAGTAATCCTACTGATGTTCAGTTAAACGTATCAAGTATTAACAGGCAGTTTGTCCACTTTACTACCCAGTTCCTCAGGTGACGTGAAGCCGAACCCTCAGCATGCTAAAACGTGATTATAAACAGCCCAAAAAAATGAAGAAAGCTTTCGGCATACTGCTTCCTTTTTAATTGTTTAGAGCATTTTACGATTTATCTACAGACCTCTAACTATCCTATAGTAACAAATTTCTCGCCAATCAACAATGATTGTATGCATAAAAGCCTTCCAATACCCTTTGATTCCATTTTAACTGCAGCCTTTTGATTAAAGCGGATAACACCCCTTGCCTATTTTCCACCATACTCACTCTTCATTGATTAAAATTCTCTTTTCCTTGTTTTGATAAAAATCTCGATTGGGATGATAAATAAATGTATTGGCCAAAAAGCTCCAATATTCTCCATAGTATGTTTGCGCCCAATATCAGCACTGCATTATCATGCCATGCGTACGCAAGGCCCACATGGGGCAAAGAGTGATAAACAAGCAATCCGGAATATATGATATCACCCATTATCAAGCCATTTAAAAGGACGAACAATCGATGTTTCCAATTTTTAAAAAGCAAAAGGATTAGATAATTCAGGAAAATACACAAAAGATAAGAGGGTTTCATGATGAGCCATATCGGATCAAGCAAAGAAAAAAGTTGAAAACTGGCATAAGCGAGAGTGATGATAAGACTGCCGCTGATCAGTTCCATTATCTTGAGGATTGATTGCTTCCTAATATACACACACAGTATAAAGAAAAGATATGGACCGCTCAAATGCACGGAAACCAGGGAAAATTCCAGTTTATACCCCGCCAATATCATTACGGCCAATAGATGAAAAAGAAAATCAAAACGAAAGGGAACCGTTTTTGGAATAAAATACATGACAATGACCCAAACTATCCATGACATCCAATAAAACAAAATTCCATCCATGCATCGTCCCCCTTTTAGGAAACATTATGGCTTGTTTATTCAAAGTATAAACGTAAGCCCGGCATTTAATGTGGAACTGCAAATATTTATGCATAAAACCTTCCCACTATCAACTAAAGAAGGAGGTGTAAACATGGGCAAAGATCGGCAAGAGAAGAAATTGAAAGAAAGTAAACGGGTGGAGTCCGACAGGGACCAATCATTGGATAAAAAAGGGGCAACAAGCATGGAAAGTCCTGAAGAGGCAAGAAGAAGGAATAGTTAAGTCTATCCTCAACAAAAAGAAGCATCTCAATTTGTTTCAATCGAGATGCTTCTTTTTGTGGTCATTCATTTAGCATATGCCGAACAATCAATGCCTCTTTGAGATAACCAATGATAGGTGTTGCCTTTGATGACTATTTTGGATTTCCTTAGCTCTGAAATATTACAGCACCCGAGTGCAGTCATGATGATCTTTAAATCTTCATGTATGTAGTTTATTTCTTTAATCAGTTGTACCAGGCCCAACTCTTTATGCAGCTTGAGGAAATGTCCGGCTAACCCTACACCTTTCGCTCCTAAGGCCAGGCTTTTTGTAATTTCCAAGGGGCTTTGAATCCCACCCGATCCAATGACTGACAGCTGAGGTGAGACATTAACAGCTTCTACTATCGAAGCAGCTGTCGGTATTCCCCATTCATTAAAATACTCGAGTATCTTCGCTCGTCTTTCATTCTCGACTTTAGCAAAATTTGTTCCGCCAAACCCACCTACATCAATGATCGAAACACCTACGGAATGTAACTGTTGCACCGTTTCCATACTCATCCCAAACCCAACCTCTTTTACGATGACAGGAATTCCGATAGTTCTGTTAATTTCCTCTATTCTCGAAAGGGTACCCGCAAAATTCCTATCCCCTTCAGGCATCGTCAATTCCTGAATGACGTTAATATGAATCTGCAGTGCATTAGCCCCGATCATTTCGCTAGCTCGCTTTGCCTGTTCGACTGTTGCTTCACCACCGAGATTACCAATCAACACCCCATCGGGATTTTCCTGTCTTACCACTTTAAAGGAGGCCTGCTGGCTAGAATCCTTGATGGCTGCCATTTGTGATCCAACCGCCATAGCGATTCCTGTTTCCCGGGCTGCAATGGCAAGGTCACCATTCAATTTTTCGGTTTCAGGGCCTCCGCCTCCAGTCATGGCATTTATAAAAATCGGCGAACTTAATTCAAGTCCGCCAACTTCTGCTGTGAGGTTCACATTATTCAAGGAAATCCCTGGTAAGCTTTGATGAATGAACGAAATATCTTCTAATCCGGTTTTATGCTGCTGACCTGTTTTTAGCGCAAATTCTATATGATCTAACTTTCGTTGTTCTCTCTCCAAGGCCATCACCATTATTATCTTATTTTAGTTTTTTCAATTGATCACCGATCATTTCACCTAGCTGAAAGCCTTTCGTTTCTTCAGGAAGCTCATAATCTGATGTGTTGTAATTGGATTGTGGCTCTTCAAGTTCTTTAATGCTCAATGATAGACGTTGATCCGTTTCATTGACATCCAGGACTTTCACTTCGACTGACTGGCCTTCTTTAAGTACTTCTTGTGGTGTGGCAATATGCTTGTGCGAAATCTGTGAAATATGGACAAGCCCTTCTACCCCTGGGAAAATCTCCACGAATGCACCGAAAGAAACAAGGCGTTTAACGATTCCCTCTTGTGTAGAGCCTTTTGCCGCTTTTTCGGCAACGCCTGCCCATGGTCCCGGAAGAGTATCCTTAATGGAAAGTGAAATCCTTTCATTATCACGATCAATGGATAGGACTTTCACCTGCACCTTATCGCCTTCTGAAACGACATCGGATGCTTTTTCGACATGCTGATGGGAAAGCTGGGAAATGTGGACAAGACCGTCTACGCCTCCAATATCCACGAATGCACCAAAATCGGTAATCCTTTGGACCACGCCCTCAAGCACTTGCCCGCTTTCGATTTTATCCAAAACGTTTGCTTTTTGTTTTTCCTTTTGGTCTTGAACGACTGCCCGATGTGAGAGGATCAAGCGATTCTTGTCTTTCTCAAGCTCAACGATCTTGAATGTTAAAGTTTTGTTTTTGTAATCAGAAAAGTCTTCAACGAAATAGTCTTCTACAAGAGAAGCTGGAACAAATCCACGTACGCCTAGATCTACAACAAGCCCGCCTTTGACGACATCTTTAACTTCGGCCTCAAAAACGTCTCCGTTCTCAAATTTCAATTCCAGGTCATCCCATGCTTTCAGAGCGTCAATTTTACGTTTTGATAGAATGATAGCTTCTTCTTCAACTTTAATGACTTCCAGCTCCAATACATCACCTTCCGAAACGGCATCTGACGCCTTTTCGACATGAAGGCTTGAAAGCTCACTTATAGGAATGATCCCATTAGTCTTACTGTTTTCCACATCGACAATGACCTGTTTTTCTTCCACCTTTGAAACGGTTGCTTTAACTTGATCCCCAACTTTGTAATTGTTCACTTCTACCTGGTTCATATCTTCTGTCATTACTAACTCCTCCTTAACCCATGACTGATCAGCTAACTTCCTCTTCATCGGCCACATATTTTATTTAAAGTGGTTCAATAAAAACACTTTCCTAATAAAGATAAAAACAGTTTTCTTTAGAGTTATAAGGTTATATTCCTTTTCATCCCCAATAAGGAACAATACCCCTATTTTATAAATTCTAACAAAATCAGAAAATTGTCAAGTATGAAGGACTATTTATGCTCGGAAATCAATTTCCCAATTTGGTCCATGATGATTTTGGTAGCTTCATCGGCTGATATTTTCCGTTCCCGATATTCGGTAAAATTTATTGGAGGGCCGTATACGACCTTCAACGGACGCAAAAATTTATATGGGCCGATGATCGCACACGGTATGATCACGGCATCAGATCTCAGCGCGAAAAATCCAGCACCCGCCAAACCTTCTCCCAATTCACCTGTCTTACTTCTGGTACCCTCGGGAAACAGTCCAATCACCTTGCCTTCCTTCAAAATCTTTAACCCTTTTCTAAGAGATTCGCGATCACTATTGCCCCGCTTCACCGGAAATGCATTTACTCTTGGTAATATACCCTTTAAAACCGGTGCATGAAACAACTCTTCTTTCGCCATGAAATGAATATCCCTTGGTGAAGTTATGCCAACTATAGGCGGATCCAAATTATCAATGTGATTGGCACAGATCAATACTCCGCCCTCTTTAGGGAAATGTTCCTTTCCGAGCGTTTTAACCCTAAACGAAGGCATTAAAACGCCTTTTACGACGTTCTTGGCAAATGTGTAAAAATCCAATGTCATCTTTTCCTCTCTTCTATTAAAGACATGATACTTTCTGCAACTTCTTGAATCGATAATGAAGTCGTATCAATTTCGATAGCATCCGCTGCCTTCTTCAGGGGCGATACCTCGCGTTCAGAGTCCAGCTTGTCCCTAGTAGCAATTTCCTCCCTTAATTTTTCAATATCGGATGGAAAACCTTTCAAAATATTTTCCTGATGCCTCCGCTGTGCCCTTTCATCTACAGAAGCGATAAGAAATACCTTTACCTCGGCGTTTGGTAAGACATGCGTACCGATATCCCTGCCATCCATGACGACTCCGCCATTTTCACCAAAGATTTGCTGCCTGCGCACCATTTCTTCCCGGATGCTCCTGTGCTTTGCCACTTCCGAAACAGAACCGGTCACTTCATTGTTCCTGATTTGGGCTGTCACGTCCTCATTATCGACGAACACCAACTGCCCATTTTCACTTGGTCTTAATTCGATTTCTGTATTGATGAGAACTTCAGATAATGCTTGTTCATCATTCAGGCGAATCTTTTGATTAAGGGCCTTATAGGTAAGGGCCCTGTACATAGCACCTGTATCCACATATATGTAATTGAACTTTTCTGCAACAATTTTAGCAACCGTGCTTTTCCCAGCAGCAGCTGGTCCATCGATTGCAACTGATAATTTTTTTTCCATAAATCCTCCCAAGAATCCTACAATCATGCTGATTATTTAGTACCCTTTCATTTTATCACAACTAGCGGGAAAATCATTAATAAAAGGGATGTGTTCGTTCAAAATCACCTTTGTTCAACTTTCGGTTTATACAGCCATCAAAATTATCCTTTATCGAAAAACCTTCATACAAAAAAAGCGGATCACCGCTTTCACTTTGGGGTCCCATTGAAAGTTTCAATGATTTTCGTATAATTATTGCTAGTGACACCTTCGTATTTCGAGAGCTTGGTCAAATCAAAGATTTGATCCTCCCTGCTTAAAAGGAACTGGAAAAAAAATAAGCAGACCAATTGGATGATGATCACTTTAATTAATAGTCTTTCAAATGTTTTCATAAGCCGCACCTTCCATACTGTTTATATTAGCAGTATGGATGGAATCACTGTTTTTCATTCAATCATGTCAAACATACAAGCCTTTTTTCTTTCAGTCCACCTGCTTTTCAAAAATAAATCTCATAATGTCTGTACATCATTTTTTGTCGGTTCAAGAACTTGGACGTGCAGCAGCATATTCACATACTCTTTCTCCGTTAAACGAATGACCTTGGTTTTTAACCTTAAATAATGAATCTCCGTCCACGTCCTTGTATGAAGGAAACCCATAATATTACCCATTAATCTTCCCATATAATCCATAAATCATTTAAGTTATTATGTCATGAAATAAAAAAAGGGAAAGTGCTAGGCACATTTCCCCACTGTGTATGAATCATCTTAGCAGTTTAAATTAAATTTTCATATACCGGTTCGGAATTCTTTAATTTTTCCACCTTTTCTTCTTGACCGGTGTCTGCATTAATGAAAATGCGGTACGTATCATCTTTAATCGTACCAAGGAATTCATAACAAAGAACTTCTTCACCAATATCATTGGTGATTAACGCCTTTCCTTCATCCATTATTTTCACATTCGCGTTGATTTTGTCCTTAGCTTCTTTCTCGGATATTTTCGGATTCCCTATTTCCCTGGTTTTATGTGATTTTAAATACTCGTCGGCTGAAAACCCTATAACGGATCCATCATCCAATGCAATTTTAACCTTGACTGAATCAGGATAAATCTTGACTCCATTTTCAGATGTCACGAAATTCAGTAATGCGATATTATCGTACTGAGCACTTTCAAATAGTTCAAGTGAACTGAAATCATGTTCCCTTAAAAATTCTTCGGCTTTTGTATAGGCTTGATTCAAATCAATGGTTGTCTTGTTCACATCCCTATTATTGATATACCAAATAGGGTAACCGCCTTTTTTTGTCAAATCCATATTCATTTCGATATCGGATTCTTTATCGAGGATGCTCACACTGTAAAATCCATAATCGGAACCTTTGCCATTTTCTTCAACATTCACCTTCAAATTTCTGCTTTTTGAATGGGCATAGCTTTTTGCTGTCTCAATTGCTTCTTCTTTTGAAATGGTTTCACCTTGCAAATTTTTGAAGTTTTCATCCCTCTGTTGTGCAGAAGTAAAAGTCGGATTCATCTCATTCGTTTCCCCATACCCAGATACTTTTTTCTCTACCGTTTTTAATCCGTCGATGATTGTGTTATCCGAATTTTCTTTTCCTGATGCAAGTGCCATTTGGACATCCATCCACCTTAAATTGTTTTTAAGGACTAGATACTGCACTTTTCTTAACTCGCCCTGGATGTCTCCTGCCTGTGTGTACAAGGATTGTAAAGTCGAATATTCCTGATCATTCAATGGTTCTTTTTCAAGGTCACGTACAGCCGTTTTATAACTGAAGTCCGCAATTTTCGATAAAAATTCTTCTGTCTTATTAAAAGGAAGCAAGGTCAATGGCAACTGCCCGACATCACTTTGGGCTTCTGAAGTGATACGCCAAACATCTGTTAAAGCTGGACTTAATGAATAACGTGAATTCATAGCCAAAGTACTGCCGACCTTATCGTGCAATAAATCTACTTGATAGCTTAAATCATGAAAGGCTCGCTGATACGTATTTTCCGCGTTGATTAGTACAGCATTTTTTTCCTTATGTTCTTGATAGCCCCAGAATGCAGTTCCTGCAACAACTACAACAAGCAGGGCAATCACTATATTCCTGATCATTTTCCTTCACCTCTTTACTTACAAAAGATATGTTTTCCGATTCTTTTAATTTGTTCTCTTGACCAAATCCATTTGCTCGTTGCCGTAGCGGGATTAAAATAATATTCTGCATTACCGGTTGGATCCCAACCATTGATGGCATCCACCACGGCTTCTTTTGCCCTTTCGTTTGGTGTCAGCCAAATCTGTCCATCCGCAACAGCCGTAAAGGCTCCAGGTTCAAAAATCACGCCCGAAATGGTATTCGGAAAAGCTGCACTTTCCACCCTATTCAGTATTACAGCCGCAACGGCAACCTGACCTGTATACGGCTCCCCTCGCGCCTCCCCATAAACGGCATTGGCCATCAGCTGAATATCGTTTTGAGAATATCCTCCTGGAAGATTGGCTGATGTCGCTGTTTTGGAAGGGGCTTTTCCAGGTGTGCCTCCACCAGACTTGGATCCATTCGCTTTCACTTTCACCTGGTTTTCAATGGGTACTCCCCCATAATAGGTGAACTCGTTCCCTTTATTGATCTGTTCGTGAACAAATTTTTTATTGAAATTAGATGCATTCGCCAACTTCTGTTTTGTTGAAGTCCCTGCAAAGCCATCGATTGGAAGCCCGAAATCTTGTTGAAAGTTTCGAAGTGCCCAATAAGTGCCCCATCCATAGGCTCCATCAATCTTTCCATTATAGTATCCGATGTTTTGTAAGCGTGCCTGCAGTTCAATTACATCATCGCCAACCGCACCTTTTTGAATGACTTGGCTCGAAAAGGCACTTGTTCTTGCTTCCGGGTAAATTCCGAAACAAATAGTAATACACGAAAACAGCAAAAGCCATTTCCATTTTGACGAAATTCCTTTCATCAAAAACACTCCTCTTTTTCTTGAATTAATGTAATTCTATTTTCTTCTTAACTGTCTTTTTTATTCCAACCCATAAAAAAAACGGAGCGGGCAAAATATGCCAGCACTCCGTTTTGGTAGTATTCGTCTATTTGCTAAGGGAATGGTTTTGGGAAAGTTTTTCTGCATGAAAGTCAGACAACAATCGTGCTTTTTTTACTTTTTTCATGCCTAACCACCATAGGTAAATCATAAATGGCATAATGAAGTACACCCAAAATTTTTGAGAAACCAAAATATAGTCATAAACCCCATGTAATGAAATTGGTATGATCAATGCCAATAATAAATAGAACTTATTATTCGAAGCTGAAAATTTCGCCTTGCCCAAATAATACCCCATGATCACACCGAACAAAGCGTGACTGGATACTGGGAGAACGGCTCTTAGAAATGCATGTTCAACCCCGTTGGCTAGCAGGTACAGAATATTTTCCATCGTAGCGAATCCAAGGGAGACTGCAGCTCCGTAAACAATCCCATCATATGGCTCATCGAATGCCACATGCTGATAAATAACATAAATGAGTATGAACCACTTGAAAAATTCTTCAAGCAGTGCAGCCCATAAAAAAGCATTAGCTAAATCGGTATTCAAGATATGTTCCGTTTCGAGCACATACTGTATGAACATTATCGGCAAAACAAGAAAGACACCGAATAAGAATGTTTTGACCACAACCGATATCGGTTCGGTTTCATATTGATCTTTCAAATAGAAATAGCTCAGTAGCGCCAATCCTGGCGCAATGGCCGCTGACAACATGACCAGCATTAGCTGACCCTCTTTTCCTCTTCTTTTCCTTAATCGTACCATGGAATGAAGAAAAACTGAATCCAAGAATCAAGACTTCCAACAATTATTTAATCCGTCAGTACTTAAAGAAAGTTTCATCTATAGAGTTTTCGCTTGCCAGCACGACAGCTAACTTAATTCTAGCCTTCTTGCAGTCATAATCAGCACCTAATATCACGCCACGTTGTTTTAAATCAAATGCGCTGCCTTCATAATCATAAGCTGGGTAAACTTTTCCTTCTTCTGCACTAGTAGCCATGATGATCGTTACTCCATTATCGATTGCATTTTGTATGGAAGTTACCATTTGTGGAGTAACCTGTCCCCTTCCTACACCTTCGAGCACGATGCCTTTCGCACCGTTGGCAACCGCAGCATCAATAAAGATACCATCAGCGCCTGTGTGGCACTTGATGATATCCACTCTTGGGATGCGATTCCGAATATCATAACACTCCCTATGTAAAGGTTTTTGATAGATGCTGACGACATCATTATCAATTATCCCCAAATATCCATAACCAAAAGATTCGAATCCCTGCAAATTGGAAGCATGCACTTTTTTAACATACTTTGCTGAATAGATTCGCTCATTAAAAACGACAACTACGCCAACATCCCTAATTAGATCACTTGCAGCGCATAATATCGAATTCCTTAGATTGGAATATACATCGGTTCCCACCTCTTGAGGTGACCGTTGGGATCCGGTTAATACGATTGGACGTGGATCCTTATTCGTGACATCAAGGAAATAAGCCGTTTCCTCCAGTGTATCCGTACCGTGGGTCACGACAATTCCCGTAACTTCCGGATCCTCCAATTCCTTTTGGATGGCCAATTTAAGCTGTTGCATTTTCTCAAAGGACATGGACATGCTTGAAATCTGAAAAAGATTAACCACTTTAACCCCGATACCATTTGGCAATTCGCAAAGTGATGCCAACTCATGGCCAGTCAATGCACCAGAGGCCAACATACCATTCGCGGTTTCTTTACTGGCGATAGTCCCACCTGTGGTAATTAATGATATTTTTCCCATATTCAACCATCTCCATTTCGTTTAATTCACTTTTCTTTAACAGCCAAATGATAGGCAATCAAACCACCATGGAACCTGCCATTTTCGATGAAGATTTCATTCGCATTATTTCCGGCTGCCAGAACTCCTGCAATATAAAGACCTTTAACATTCGTCTCCATCGTTTCCTCGTTATATGAAGGCCTTCCAGTTTCCTTATCAATATTTATGCCCATTGAAGCCAAAAAGGAATGGTCAGGATGGTAACCAGTCATGGCAAACACAAAATCATTTTTAATAACTTTTTCCTCTTCACCTACATGATATATGACACTATCTTCAGTTATCTTGTCCAAATTCGCATTAAACTCCATCATAATCGTTCCATTGCGGACTAATGATTCAAATTCCGGGAGAATCCATGGTTTGATACTTGAAGAGTACTCCGATCCTCTATAAAGGACTGTAACCCTTGCGCCAGATTTGACCAATTCCAGAGCCGCATCCACACTTGAGTTTTTACCACCGATGACGGCAACATCACAATTAAAGTAGGGGTGGCCCTCCTTGAAGTAATGAAACACTTTAGGAAGCTGTTCGCCCGGAATGCACATATAGTTTGGATGATCATAGTATCCGGTCGATACGATCACATGTAGAGCTGTATAGTCACCTTTTGATGTCTTGACTAAAAATTTCCCATCTTCACGTTTTTCCACTTTTTCCACTTTTTCGAATTTATTGATTCGCAATTCTTTCCTTTTGACTACTTCCCTATAATAGGCTAGCGCTTGATTACGGACCGGCTTACGATTTTCGATAATAAATGCGGTATCACCAATCTCCAGTTTTTCGCTTGAACTGAAAAATGTTTGGTGTGTTGGATAACGGTAAATGGAATCCACCACATTACCTTTTTCAATGATCAGGGACTGAATTCCCACTTCTTTAAGAGCGATCGCAGCAGCCAATCCACAAGGGCCCCCACCTATGATAATGACTTCTTCAACATTCATCTATACTCCACTGCCTTTCCATGCACTATGTAATTCGTTCGTCTAAAAATAAAAACTCCTATCAATACATGATAGGAGTTTTTACAAATCATTTCAATGATAAAGCAATCAACATGATTTTCACTATAATCAATACAAGAATTTGAATCTTTTAGATCCAACCACGGAAGCGTGAAGCTTCAGCCATTTTCCTTACGCCAATCATATAAGCCGCAAGTCGCATATCAACACGTCTGGATTGTGCAAGTTCATAAATATTATTAAAAGATTTCACAAGGATTTTTTCCAGCTTTTCATCCACTTCTTCTTCAGACCAATAATATCCTTGATTATTTTGTACCCACTCGAAGTAAGAAACCGTTACTCCACCAGCAGAAGCGAGGACATCTGGAACAAGAAGGATTCCACGATCCGTTAGGATTTGTGTCGCTTCAATTGTTGTAGGTCCGTTTGCCGCCTCGACAACGATCGCTGCTTTAATATCAGCAGCATTTTCTTCAGTGATCTGGTTTTCAATTGCAGCCGGAACTAAAATATCACAATCCAATTCAAGCAATTCTTTATTTGAAATTGTGCTTTTAAACAATTTCGTTACGGTTCCGAAACTATCTCTCCTATCGAGAAGATAATCGATATCCAGTCCTTCAGGATCATGTAGAGCACCATAGGCATCTGAAATACCAATAACTTTAGCACCTGCGTCATGCATGAATTTAGCTAAGAAACTACCTGCGTTACCAAAACCTTGAATGACGACCCGTGCCCCTTTAATATCAATGCCCCGTTTCTTGGCAGCTTCATTGATACAAATCGTTACACCCTTGGCAGTTGCTGATTCACGGCCATGAGAACCACCAAGTACAAGCGGTTTACCCGTAATGAATCCTGGTGAGTTGAATTCATCCATACGGCTGTATTCATCCATCATCCAAGCCATGATCTGAGAATTTGTAAATACATCAGGTGCCGGGATATCTTTAGTCGGCCCCACGATTTGGCTAATTGCGCGAACATAGCCCCGGCTTAGCCTTTCCAACTCACGGAAGGACATATTACGAGGATCACAAACGATACCGCCTTTACCCCCGCCATATGGTAAATCAACGATGCCGCATTTTAAACTCATCCAAATGGATAATGCTTTCACTTCACGTTCCGTTACATTAGGGTGAAAACGGATACCACCTTTTGTAGGCCCAACAGCATCATTATGCTGTGCACGGTAACCCGTGAAAATTTTCACTGACCCATCATCCATGCGGATTGGCATCTTCACCGTTAATAAACGCAATGGTTCCTTCAAAAGCTCATAAACTTCTTCCGGGTAACCCAGCTTATCCAAAGCTTTATGTATTACAGTTTGGGTAGACCTCAGTACGTCGTGTTTTTCTTCTTCATTTACATGGCTATTACCTTTTGCCGATTCCATTAAAAGTACCTCCTAGGGAAAATCTCATCCATATATAAAATTATAATGTACAAATAGTCCTCTTCATGTGCTAGTATACACCTTCGATATATTTATGCAAGAGTAAAAATGGGAATTTAAAAGTTGGAAATATTCTAAAAATGAAAACGTTATCATATCAACTGTTTTCTTACTATTTTACCGTACATCTTCTCCGGCCAAAAAGGTGAGACAGATAAGGCAAACCGCATTGTTTTTCCATTATGTGGTTGCCTTGTCTCATTCGTATTGCAGCTAACTGAAGTGTGTGATCAAAACATGTATCGCTTCATTCTGGATTATGCATGTTCCATATTCATTGATGCGGCAAAGTGTCAATGTTGATGCATGGCCATACTCAGCCGCTAAAGAGATGACCGTGTCATAGGTCGTGTCTTTAACATTTTCGATAAGTAAATAGTATCTTCCCTCATAATGATAAAGAGTACTTTTAAGCGAACCTTGCAAAGACAATCGATGAGATAATTGGACGATATCTTCAAAATCATTGAAAACATACAGAATATGGGGGAAGTCATCAATTTTCACCTGCAAATCCAAGAATTCCTCTTCGTCTGTCAATAGTTCCTCTTCGTCCTTTGTTACGATGATTATCAATCCCTGTGCAGGCAGGGAAAAAATTTCGATTGCAATGGAACCACTCATTTTAAAGCTGAGTTCTTCGCACGCTTCTTCAACCATATCCTGGAATAACTTGTGGACCTTAAAGGAATTCCCTAAAATATCTTCTTTTGTAATACCTCTATCAATCAAATCATCAAGGGTCAAAAAAATCTTGATTTTATTATTAGTTAATCGCTCCAGCTTCATAAAAAAATGCCCCCTGGTTACCATCTTCATACATCATATGAAGCCTTGGTCGCAGGGTGCATATCCATTATTTCTCCACAGCCGATCGCTAACCTTTCAGCCATTCTTCCCATTTCGATTGCGTGTCCCCCATCAAAACTCCGCTGAAGGCAGTACGTTTCTCTTCGGATATAAGGCTCAGCGCCGCACCTCCAAGACCCACCTTCAAATCCGGGAAATCCTTCATTAACTCCTCAACCAGCCTAAATGTTCTATCGAGATTCTCTTTTAGTGAACATGACATGAATAAGTAAGAGGGTCTTATGATGTTTAAAACGGTAAAAAGATCCTTATCCGCGATGGATTCTCCCAAATAAATGGTTTCATATCCTTTCCGCTTCAAAAAAATGGTAAAGACCAACAGTCCGAATTCATGTTTTTCACCAGGGGCGCAAACGGTAAGGGCTTTCGGAAGAAAACCGTTAGTCGGAATCGTATGCATGACTGAGCTGATCCTGGATTTTAAGATGTTCGAAGCAAAGTGTTCATGAGCGGAAGTAATTTCCCCCCTTTCCCACTTATCCCCTATCTGAACCAATATTGAACCGAGTAGATCAACTATGGTATGTTCGATTGTATACATACTGAATGCTTGGCTTATCAGCATATGGGCTTTATTTTCATTGAAATTTAATAGAGCTTCAATTAATTCATCCGATAACTTAGTCGTTTGTTCATCCTTACGGTTCGTTTCAGGAACTCCAGTCGCCAGATAGCCTGTACTTTCAAGTAGCGAAACGGCTTGGCTTATCGTAAAACCTTGCTCTGTTTTATTGATGAGCCATTTAAGGATTTGCAGATGTTTTTCTGTATACAGCCGGTGCCCTGATTCATTCCTGACAGGTTCGATAAATTTATATCGCCTTTCCCACGCCCTTAGGGTTCCTGGCTGAATGTCTAGCAGTTTTGAAACTGCCTTTATATTATATTTACCTTCTTGCATGGTTTTACAAGGCCTCCAATAACTGTACGATCAATTGTTGAAATTATAGTGGATTTTTTTAAGTCTGTAAAATCTCGATAGGCTCGATTAAAAGCAGCTTAATAGGTCTGCTCCACCGCTTCGCCTATTTTAGTGCATGCCCCCCTTTTCAGGGTGAATAAGTGCGTTTCCGGCTTTGCTTCAAGCCTTAAAGGCACTGTACTTGTCCCATAGCCATTACTCGTCATATACAAACAGTCCCCCTCTTTTTTTATGCTGCCGATCTGATAGGGACCGAATCCAAATATGCGAATCTGCCCTCCATGGGTGTGACCTGACAGAACGAGACTTATATGGTGTTCCGGAGTCAATTGTTTCTTAACCAATGGGTTATGACTCACCAAAATCCGAAAAGCTTCATTCCCGCAATCCGACAACGCAAGATCGAGCCTATCTCGTTCTTCCGTTATATCATCAATGCCCAGAAGAGCGATTTTGCTGCCATTTTGAGACTCAAAAGAAACAGCTGTATTATCAAGGATTTTCACTCCATGTTTCAAAAGGGTTGCATCAAGCTCATGGAAATCCCCTTCATAATCATTATTTCCCCAAACAAAATAAAGGGGGCCAAGTTCTTTTAATTTCAATATATTTTTTTCCACACGTTCCAAGGGAACCCCGTTTTCCCTTATGTCCCCGCCGATGATCACCAGATCAGCCTTGTCACGTGCTCCCTCAATTAATCTATCCGATATGATCCGTCGATGAAGATCAGATATGAAAAAAATCCGAACATCGCCAAACCCTTCAGGAAAGTCATTGAAAAATAAGTCTTGAAAAATCAACCTATCTTGCTTGGCCATACGCCACATGTAAATAATCGTGGCAAATACCAGCAGAATGATGACTAAAAATAATCCAGATACCAATAACATCTTTCGTAAACCTTCTTTCCATCCTAATCCCAAGAGTTATCTTCATATAACCATAAAACCATATTACTCGCAATTAAATATGATTTAACGCGATCATTCATTTATTTTCATGATATAAGTTAATATCATAATTCTTCTTCATCATTTCAAAAACCTTATGGCGACTTTTCCATTCTTCCTCTTTTTCCCATAACTGCTTACTTTTATTAATAATTTCACAGCGAAGCAACTGAAACTCCTTTTCTGCTTTATCGAGCTTTTTTTTAATTAATATCATATATCCATATAGCCCTATGGCTGCCGCCAAAAAAAGGAAATGGCTAAAATGGTCGACGAAAACACTAAACATACTGAAAAAGGAATAAGAATAAGGTACAACGATATAAAAATAAAGATAAACCAAAAAAAGGGTAGCAACAATCATGGTTGCCCATAAGCTTTGAAGGTGTTTCCTTTTAAGAGCCTCGAACTTTTTTTTTCGATCCACGACATTCTGCAGCATTTGTTTAGTTGCTTGATCCGTTTTTTCATCCAATAAAATGATTGTAGATTCCATCGCATTTCCTCCTCTACTCTTTCAAATCATGATATGAAAGAGTAGTGGAAAAAATGATAAAGTACCTGTCATGTTTGGCTTCATACTGAACCAAGTTGAACAATATTAAAAATACCCTGCCTATAAAGACAGGGTCAGACTGGAGACAAACTCGATAATAATTGAGTTTGTCTCCAGTTTTTTTAGGTTTTTAAAATTTGAATGTTGATTTCCACTTCAGGCACTCGCTTTCCGCGTCCAAGGGAGTCTCGTACCTTCCGTTCCAATCAACTTTGTTTTAACATTAAGGTAGAACTCCTTTTGCCTAAAGTCTTTTTTGTTTTGAAATAGAAGGATTTAAACTTGATGTTTTCTAAAGGTGCCATCATTATTTCTTGATCGGAATTTTCAAAACCTGACCTCTGGAAATTTCATTGCCATTCAGACCATTCCACTCCCTGATCAGAGCAATGCCTTCCTGTGATTTGTAGTAATTCATGGAAATTCGGAATAATGTTTCCTCACCTTGAACAGTATGTAAGACAACCTTGTATTCCTCTTTATCCGATTTCGCCGCTTGAACTCTTTCGGCTGCCCTTTTCTTTTCTGCCGCTTCAGCCTTTGCTTTTTCGTCAGCTATTTGCTGTGCTTTGGCTTTTTCTTCGGCTTCTTGCTGTGCTTTAGCTTTTTCTTCGGCCTCTTGCTGTGCTTTGGCTTTTTCTTCGGCCTCTTGCTGTGCTTTAGCTTTTTGTTCGGCCTCTTGCTGTGCTTTAGCTTTTTGTTCGGCTTTTCTCTTTTCTTCTTCCTCTGCTTTAGCCTCAGCTACTTCTTTTTCTTTCTTTTCCTTTAAATCCTCTGCCGTTGCTGTAGTAGGGATCGCTTCTTTATCTTCCTTATTTTCTTCAAAGACGACTGGGTCACTTTTTGGATCATGTACAGGGAAAGGTTTTTCCTGAAAATATGTATAAAGGCTGTAAAATCCAATTGGAAGCAAAATAAAAAACAATGCTAATAATTGTATCATTGGAAACTTAATCTTCACTTTACTTTTTTTCTTTTTATTCTGGTGAACTTTGCTGCGCTTTGGCAATGATGACTTAGCCTTATGACGTTCAATTCGCGAACGAAGTTCACCAGCCTGATCGTTTTCCTTTTCACTCTTCTGCACTCGACTCATTAAAGTCACCCCCTTTCTTGCTCAACCCTCTTTGCTTTTTGCTCTTGATTAAAATACCTAGGATAAAGTCAATCAAAAAGTGTGCCGTAATCGTCACCAGGATATTATTGGTCATTTCAAAGAGAAAACCGATAAAGAAGCTCAAAACCAAAACATTTAAAAATAAAAACCAATTAAAAAGGTAACGATAATGAACAGCTGCAAAAATGAGGCTCGTAAGAAGCAAGCCAAAATGTGTTTGCAACACTCCACGAAATAATAACTCTTCACTTATCGCTACCACTAAAGCAACGACAAAAATCATCGGGTATGACAAATTACTGAAAATGCGTTCGTTAATACCACCATCATCCTGATAGGAAGATGGTGTCACTTTCATAAAGAAAATGTCAAATAACACGACAATGACTCCAGCGGGAATTCCAATCAGCAAAATGTTCAGGTCATCAAAGATAAATAAGTCGAAAAAAGCAGAACGGTCTTTAAATAAAATAATACCTAAAAAAATGGATAACGTTAAGAGAATAATTTGTGTAAGAAACAAATTATTTAGCAACTGTTTATCTGTTAGTTGTTTAATTATTTCAGCTTGCTTATTTTTCATTCCCATTTTCCTTCTTTAATAAGATAAAAGCCAATTCCTCTTTCCACGTTGAATAGGAATTAACCGGATCCACCTTGACTTCCGGCCATACATCAGCCATTTTCTCGGCATCCATACCACAGATATCACAGCAAATGGGGTTCACTTCCCGCTGCTTTTCTTCAAAATAGTCCAATATACCTGAACGGCGACATTCGTTTGCTTGTATCCAAATAAGGAAATTATTAAGCTTTTCTTGATTCCCGGATTTCCTCTTTTGACAATACTCTTTCATCTCTGCCACTTGATATAAAGGATCTTTATTTCCTGTAATGAACTGGGTAAAAAAACGAAGCTGGATTTCGTTCAACGAAAAAGATTGAGACAGCTGTTCTTTTTCTGATAGGGTCAAATTCGCCGGAATCTGTTGTGAAGCATTAAGGAAAGAGCAAACACCATCGATTTGCATATCCGTAGGCAACTGTTGCTCCATCAGATGCAGGGGAAGCCCTTCATCCCCGTCACTATATAATAAGACAGCCACACTTTGCTTCCTATCTCGTCCCGCCCTGCCTATCTCCTGAAGATAAGCTTCCATCGTGGATGGCATATGAAAATGGATAACGTACCTGACATCGGATTTATTTACACCCATGCCAAAAGCACTCGTTGCACATATAATTTTCAACTGACCGGAAATGAATTGCTGCTGAATGAGCATCCTTTGTTCCTGTTCCATGCCACCGTGATAATAATTGACGCTCTCTATCCCGTTTTCCTGTAAAAACCCAGTGACCGATTCCGCCAATTTTTTAGAGGAAAAATAAATAATTCCGCTACCTGTAAATTTCCTGACAAGCTCCAGTACACGGGATAGTTTCTCTTCGTAGCTGAACTTGCGCTCTACAATTATTGCAATATTATCGCGGTCAACAGATGAGACGGTTTCCTTGGCTTGTCCAATGTTGAGTTTACCAATGATATCCCTTCTGACTTCAGTGGTTGCAGTTGCTGTCAGGGCAAGAGTCAATGGATTGTTCAATTCACGCCTCACTTCTCCTAAATTCAAATAATCCGGTCGGAAATCATATCCCCATTGTGAGATGCAGTGTGCTTCATCGATGACGAATAGACCTATTTCTATGGATTTCAAGGATTTTATCACAGTCTCCAGGCTCAGCATTTCAGGAGATAAAAAGATAAAACGATAACTATGTAACCGGTCGAAAGCTTTCCTTTTTTGATTTAGATTCAAAAAAGAATTGAGGGTCAAAACACTTTTTTCGCCACTCATCTTGAGCTGATCTGCCTGATCCTGCATTAATGATAATAATGGGGAGACAATTAGGACAGTCTTATTCAAAAGATAGGCCGGCAACTGGTAACATAATGATTTACCGGATCCGGTTGGCAGCATCGCTAAAGTATGACGGCCGGACATCAATGATTCAACCACTTCTTTTTGTCCGGGACGGAATTCATCAAATCCGAATTTTTCTTTGAGGACTCGTTCTATATTCATCATCCATCACCTAATTTCGCAAGTACAAGCCGTATTTGGAAAAAGCTTATCTGTTTATTATCGACCATATTCTTGATTGCTTTAAGCTTTTTCGTACCAAGTTCCTTAATAGCAGCAGCAATTTCTCTCTCATCCTCGATAGACACATAATCGGATATTGGAAAACCTTTATCCGATAGGACAATTTCAACGAGGTGATCTTCAATGGTGTTGACTTTCAATCGGCGGATTTCAGCTATTTCCCCCAGGTTTTTCCCTGCCTGTATGTACCGTAAAGTAGTCTGTGTAGATTGTGTCAAATGAGGATTCTCACTCTTTTGCCAATCATTGGTTAACGAGGACAAAAGGGGGTATTCCGTTCCCGTTCCCGTATCCATTTCTGAAAGCATTTGATGCAACGAGTCAAGAAATGTAAAGCGAACATATTGTTCTTCTACATCTTTCCTTTTGGCAATCTGTTCAAACGTAAGCCCAATCCTATTTACCCCAGTTAATTTCAAAATGAAAATGTCTCGTTTCAAATCACTTTGACTTTCTAAAAGGGAAATCAGTTCTTCATATAGATGTTGAGCAATCAACACTCGGTCCTGACGATTGGCATGTAAGAATTCCTTCACGAAATATTGGATTTTCGGATTTCGTTGTATCGGATAAAAACGTCTTTCATTGTGGACAATATGGGATATGGTTTGAATGAGCAAGTTTAACCTTCCCCAGAAAACCGGGGTGATATTGTGATACTTCCAACCATTTATATACGTCGGAAAAGGATTATTATTAAAGTAATCGACTAACATTCCCTCTCCTTGCAGACTAATTTCATATGCATCTGATTTATCCGTTAAATTAATGTAGTCATGCTTAAGGAACTGTTCAATGTTTTGATTCAATTGCTGACGTGTAAACCGAGGTATTGTCCCAAATATATTCGTTAACCCGAATAAATGGGCATCCTGGATTGTTTGTGACGACTTCTTTCCCTGTAGCATATGGTATATAGCATAAATGGAACGTTCGCCTTGAAATTTTTTTATCGCATATAGAATGATTGCCTGTAGATAATTATTCATGGGACTCACATCCTTGTTTCATTTAACCAATAAACCCATTGTAACAAATATCTGCAAAAATCGCCGTTATTATTGATGAATACAAGGAAAATTATGTGACTAAATGACGAACCATGGTAGGACCCAAGTTAATTATTACGATGTTTTTCGTTGACATTCTACTACATGATAGTTATTATCAATACAATTTCTATTGAAAAGTTTGGCATTCGGTCTTACAATAAGAAAGAGATAATAATCTGAAATAAAAAGATTATCAGTTGTTAATCAACTTAGGAGGGGTTATATTCATGGCTAAATTTACTATTGTGGATAAAGAAACATGCATCGCTTGTGGTGCTTGTGGAGCAGCAGCACCAGATATATATGATTATGATGACGAAGGGATTGCATTTGTTACCCTTGACGATAATGAGGGAATCGTTGAAATTCCAGATGTACTAATAGATGATATGATGGATGCATTTGAAGGATGTCCAACGGATTCTATTAAAGTTGCTGACGAGGCATTTGACGGGGATGCACTAAAATTCGAATAAAGGTACAAGCCATTTTCAATCGAGAATGGCTTTTTCTTTTGGCCAATGTCGCTTACACATTCCCATACCAATGACATAAAAAAACAACCGGATATGTATATCCGGTTGTTTTTTTATATTTCTATCGTCAATGCCGTTAAGCATTTTTATATAATATTTGCTTATTGATCCATGTCTGTAATTTAATGAACAATAACATGAATACAGATGTGATGAGCACGCCTTTAATCACGTTGAAAGGCAAGATTGCCGTCGTGACGAACTTTCTCGACTCGGGTGCCGACATTGCATCCGCTCCCATAAAGAAGGTATAAGCCGGTAAAAAGACAAAATAGTTTAAAACACTCATAAATACCGCCATGGAAACTGTACCCGCAAGTAAAGCGAACGTCATCCCTTTTTTTGAATTGATTTTATTAAATACATAATAAGTCGGCAAGACGAACAGTATTCCCGCAACAAAGTTAGCGATATGTCCCACTGGTACAGCAGTCAAGGTCCCTGTCATGACAAAATCCAATAGGTTTTTAAGGAATTCAACTAGAATCCCGGCCATCGGTCCGAAAATCAATGCCGCCATCAGTGCTGGTATGTCGCTAAAATCAACACTCAGAAAAGGTGGAAATCCTGGGAACGGAAAATTTAAAAGCATCAATAAATAAGAAATGCTTCCCATCATGGCCAGTGTGACCATTTTTTTCACTTTGTTCTTTTTCATAGTTCTCTCTCCTTCTTTTCCGATCTACCTGAAAAAGAGGTTAGGGTTCCTTAATCATGTTGATGCTCAATAAAAAACCTTTAATTCCAATAGAATTAAAGGGATAAATTAAAGGTTACATCAAACAAACGTTCAGCAAATAACTGTTGAAACGCACTCAGGAACCTCCATCTTCTCCCATCCAGACTATACTGTCGGCTTTGGAATCACACCAAATCCTGCCCATAAGGCTCGCGGGCTTAGAAGAGAATTTCCTTCATCACCGCCGGTGGGGAATTACACCCCGCCCCGAAGATAGACCTATAAAATTTTGTTTTATCTTTCCCATTATATCCGAAATTCCTTTTTTGTGATAGCATTTTTTCTCAGTTGATACATTTAGGACTATAAATCACTTAAAAGAAAAATCGGATACACAAAATTATCATAATGAAAATATTTTTTCTTTTAAGGCAATCGATGTTGAAGCCATTAATAGTGCGGCATTAAACATACGATCCAAATGTAATTATTGTTTTAAGCGCTTACAATCAGTGAAGCCAAATTGACACAATTGGCATTTAAATTGTAAAATTAACTGAAATTTAAGATAATTCTTTTCCCTAGGAAGGTGTTTAGACGTGTATCGGATTTTAGTAGCAGATGCCATCAAACCAGAAGGACTCGGACCGCTATCAGAGGCTTCCAATATTCACCTTATTCAGAAGACAGTAGAGGAAGCGGAAAACGAACTTGATCAGATTGATGCAATACTTGTAAGAAGTGCAACGAAGGTTACGGAAGATTTAATGAACCGTATGCCGCAGTTGAAAATTATAGCACGCGCTGGTGTCGGCGTCGATAACATAGACATCCCCGCTGCGACAAAACGTGGGATTGTCGTGGTTAATGCTCCTGACGGCAATACCATTTCAACTGCAGAACATACATTTGCCATGATGGCTTCTTTAATGCGCCATATTCCGCAAGCTTATGCTTCACTGAAGAATGGGGAATGGAAACGTTCTTCATATACTGGAACGGAACTTCGCGGCAAAGTATTAGGTATAGTTGGATTTGGACGTATCGGAGGGGAAATTGCCAAACGTGCTAAAGTGTTTGGGATGGATGTAATTGTCTATGATCCGTTCCTGACTGCTGATCGTGCAAAGAAAATGGCCGTAACGTCCCTGCCGTTAAATGAATTGCTTCCTAAAGCAGATATCATTACTGTACATACTCCACTAACGAATGAAACTAGAGGTTTAATCAATAAAGAAAAACTGCTTACCTGTAAAAAAGGAGTTTATGTACTGAACTGCGCACGTGGTGGAATTCTAGACGAAGATGATTTATATGAAATGATAGTTGAAGGACATGTTGCAGGGGCGGCGCTGGATGTTTTCGTGGAAGAACCTCCACTTGGCCATAAACTGCTTGAATTGGATAGCGTCATTGCTACACCTCATCTAGGTGCATCTACGAAAGAGGCCCAATTAAATGTAGCCGTACAGGTTGCCCAAGAAGTTTTGACCTATTTCGAAGGAAATCCAGTTTCCAGTTCAATCAACCTTCCAGCGATTTCTAAAGAAGTGTTTGAAAAGGTACAGCCATTCTATCAACTTGTTCAGCAAATGGGATCCATTGCTTCTCAGTGCATGAATGAAGGGATTCAGGAAATCTCCGTTACGTATGCAGGAGAGTCATTGGACTTCGATACAGCGATTCTGACAAAAAGTCTAATCTCAGGCTTCTTCAAATCAAGGGTTGATGCATCAGTCAATGAGGTGAATGCCTTGCTGGTCGCAAAAGAGCGTGGCATTACAGTTGGTGAAAAAATCTCAACGGACTCTTTAGGATACTCTAACTTGATCAGCCTTAAAATAAAAGGTGACAACCGCGAATTAACAATAAGTGGAACTTATATCGAAAATTACGGTTCTCGAATTGTAAGCTTGAATGGTTTCAAAATCGACTTTCATCCGGAATCGAATTTACTTTATATCCAGCATACCGATAAACCTGGTGTAATCGGTAACGTAGGTAAGGTTCTTGGTGATCACGGAGTGAATATCGCCACCATGCAGGTAGGCCGAAAAGAAGCTGGTGGGGAAGCAATCATGGTTTTAAGCTTTGATGAACCATTGGCAGACAACATGAAACAATTTTTAATGGAAACAGAAGAAATTACATTCATGGCCCGTATTTCATTATAAGAAGAAAAAAGTGCCCGTCAGCGCGGGCACTTTTTTTAAATGTATAGAGCACCCCTCCATCATTTAGCCCGTCCCCTGCATCAATTCACTAGGTTCGGTGCTTTGGGCACCCATATGTCTTCAGTTAAATTCAACTGGCCGACCTCTTCAATTGGTGCATTTTCAAACTTCACTTTTTCAAAACCAAAATCCTTAGCAATGAAGAGTATGGCTTCTAAAGCTTGAAGGGATTCCTCACTATTTTCTATAGCTGCTTGATCTGACAATTGAATGGACACAAGATCTCCTTTTGAACGTATACTTTCCCATTTAAGGTCATCCGGGATTGCAGGTGAAATCCCCTCCATGTCCGGCTCCCCTTTTCCAGCTTGAAGTGCCTCTTCAATGTCCCGATAATCCATATTGCTTGGAACTAGGAACCTTGGAGAGGATTCATCTCTTTGGTAAAGTAGGTATGTGCGTTTTTGTTGATGAGGTATATCCGCCTCCTTTAAAAATCCCTTATTGGCAAACATTGCCCCTTGCTTACCACCTGTAGAAAAAGTCATCTTCTCTATATCATTATAGGAAAGCGTTTCTTCCATCGAATGGAGAAAAAGAGTATCCTCTTTCAATAATCGGCTGTTTTCTCGAAACTCAATATGAGCAGTGGTCATATCGTTTCCTTGGTTAATCTTTATATCAAGCGGAAAATAGTCAGATAGCCCATATTGCTCTTCATCGATATTGGACATTTGATTCGTTAACCGATTCAGTGTATCCGCTTTGTCATAATGTTTGAGTTTAATTGATATGGGAACGATGAAATTCATTTGATCATCAGGTACGCCCATGGTAATGACCGATGCATTTTTAAGGTCGTCTTGATAAATCGCATGTGCAAAAGTTTTTTCCTTTTCCCCTGTTAGAGGTTCTATTTCTGAAACCTCGTCTTTAGATTCAATCTCCGCTTGCTTACTCAAAAACTCTTGATTACCCTGTTTATCTTCTGAGGTATTTTCTTTGATATTTGCATTTTGCCGTTCCTGATCTGCCATTTCCTTATTTTCGGATATGGATAATTTCCCATTACCGCTGCTGTCCTCTTCCCTTGTAGTTCCCTTGTTTCCAATAATTAACGATGACGCCAAAACAACCATTAAGAATAAGGAGGCCACACCCGCAATTAGAGGTATCCAGTGTTTCTTTCTTTTTTTATCATGTATTCTCGCATACACCTCTGCCTTGGTTCGGTCATCTTTTAATTTCGGAAGCCCGCGTAGCATGTCTTCAATTTCGTTTTCTTTCCAACGGGATCTTCTCATTGCGGTGGCCCTCCTTTCCTGATAAATCTTCCATCAATTTTTTGATTGCCTTTAAAGCACGGTGCTGGGTCGTTTTTACCTTACTTTCACTCCAATTTAATATTTCTGCAGTTTCCGTAATGGACATGCCCTGAATGTACCTTAAAATGATGACGGATCTTTGATCGACGGTACATCTGTTTAAACATTGATAAATATCTTGGATATCATCGTTCATGATGGCCACTTCTTCCGGAATGGGCTGAGTATCTTTAATCAATTGCCTATCCCAATCAAAGTTAGGAAAGATTTTGTCTTTCCACCCTTTTTGTTTCCGAAAATAATCAATCGTCACATTTCTGGCAATCGAATAAATCCACGTTTTTTCACTGCTTTTTCCTTCGAAGCGTTCATAAGCCTTCATAACCCGGATATAGACCTCCTGAACAAGGTCCTCTGCCGTTTCTCGATTTTTAGTCATATAAAAAATGAATTGATAAACTTCCTGATGATATTTTTCATATAGATCGTGGAAAACGGAATCCATCATTTCCCCACATCCGTTCATAAATATAGTCGTCATTCCTCAATAAAAGTTACATACTTCGGCTTTAATCTTAATATAAAATTCCGTCAATTTCCACATGTCCGGAACTTCTTATCTTGTTCGCTAAAAAAAACAAAGACAAGTTGGAAATGAATCCAATTGCCTTTGTCTTCACAGTTCCCTATGAAACAAGATTTTTTTGGAAAGCTGTCCGTCATTCAATCGGCATTTTCCATAATTCGAGGCAGGATAAAACTGAACGTTGTCCCTTTATTAGGTAAACTGTTTACCGAAATGTAGCCATCATGGGCATTGATTATATTTTTTACGATGGCCAAACCCAATCCGGTACCTGATCGGCCGCGGGTCCTTGCCTTATCCGCTTTATAAAACCTCTCAAATACAAAAGGTAAATCTTCTTCGGGAATACCAGATCCAGAGTCCCTCACATCAATGATCAGACCTCTTCGATCACTTGTCCTCTGAATGACATCAATGTTCCCGCCTGGAGGAGTATGACGAATCGCATTATCAATTAAATTAGTCAAAACCTGTTCAATACGGTCAGGATCAAAATGCCATTCAATTTCATTGTCTTGAAGACTGACTGATATTGTAATCCCTTTTTCTTTGGCTAGCCCGGAAAACTTACTTGTAATCCTCTTTAAATAAGGTGAAATTGGTACATGTTCAAAGCTAAGGTTCATTTTTCCCGATTCCAATTTAGCCAGATCGAGCAGATCATTGACTAAACGTCCCATTCTCAAAGACTCATCATAGATGATGCGGGCCATCTCCAGCTTTTCCTCTTCACTGCCCGCAATATCATCAACGATCGCTTCACTATATCCTTGCAGCATTGAAATGGGCGTTCTTAATTCATGGGAGACATTGGCTATGAAATCCGTCCTAAGTTTGTCCATACGTCTTTCATCACTCATATCCCGTATGATGGCCACCGCTCCCCGAATATTGTCGGCATTTGTATATAGCGGGCTGACAATGAATCCCCAATCTCGGCCCTGCAAGGTAATTTCCCCGACTTGCTCCTTATCGAAGGACTCTGATTCATCAAAAAGATTCATCAAAACCAAGGGGACATTCACGTTATCTTCCCGGTTATTGCCTTTTTCAAAGTACCAGGATTGGAGAAACCTTTCCGCTGGCGGATTCGTTTCAAGGATTGTGCCATCTTTATTGAAGGTAATGACCCCATCAGCCATACTGCTAAGAATGCTTGAGAGATGTTCCTTTTCCTGACTGAGTGCATTCATATTGAATTTCAGCTGCTTCCTCATCTGATTAAACGCTATGGCCAACTCACCGATCTCATCTTGAGTCAAGATTGGAACCTTTGTATCAAATTTCCCCCGGGCAATCGCCAGTGCGGCTTCCCTCATCTTCACCAATGGGGCATTGATTCTTGTAGATAAAAAGAAAGCAAAAATCGTTGTCAAAATAATGGCGATGCCCGCTGCCAATAAAATGAACTGTGTAGTGGATTTTGTGGTTTCTTCCATGGACTCCAATGATTGAAATAAGAAAACTTCATCCTGTTCCCCATTCAATTCAAGTGGAATCCCAACAACGATTGCGGATAATTCCTCTTTACCCGGATCATGGGATAGCGCCATTTCCTTTTTTACAGTCTTTCTTTCGGTAAAAACCTTGAGCAATTCAGGATCATTCTTAATGGATTCCGGCGTGATTTCAAACTCCTTATCTCCTCCAATGGATGAGAAAATCATTTTGTCATCGTTTAGAATGATCATTTTCGTTTCGTTTCCTATTAATTCCGAAGCTATTTGTAAAACCTCATTGTTAGATCCCTGATGGTCATTTGTTACCTTAATGATTTGTTCGGCCGTTTTGGTTAAATCATTTTCAATATTTTCAATTTGGAAATTCTCAAAGAATTCGACCAGCAGAACGGTTAAAACGATTAATACGAATGACACGAGCAATAGGATCGTTGCCCATAGCTTCCCTACGACACTGCCCCACAGCATCAGTCATTAACGACTTCGAACTTGTAACCTACACCCCAAACAGTGACAATCATCTTGGCTGCGTTTTCGGATATGCGGTTTAATTTTTCACGTAAGCGTTTAACATGCGTGTCAACAGTTCGAAGATCTCCAAAGAATTCATAATGCCACACTTCTTTTAACAATTGCTCCCGATCGAAAACTTTATCTGGGGATTTAGCTAAGAAATATAATAATTCATATTCTTTTGGTGTTAATGAAACCTCTTTGTTATCAGCAAGTACACGGTGGGCATCATTATCAATGGTTAGATGCGAGAAGACGATCACATCTTTTGCCGTCGTTTCCGTCTGCATGTAACCCGTGCTTGAGGAGCGGCGCAATAAAGCTTTAACCCTTAACACGACTTCACGGGGACTGAACGGCTTTACGATATAATCATCGGTCCCCACTTCGAACCCTTGAACGCGGTTCACTTCTTCCCCTTTAGCAGTCAGCATGATAATAGGTGTCGTCTTCTTCTCCCTTAATTCACGGCAAACTTCGATTCCATCTTTACCAGGCATCATAATATCCAATAAAATTAAATCATAATCATTTTCAAGGGCTTTTGTTAAAGCCACATCTCCATTTTCAGCTTCATCAATTATATAATCTTCTCTTTCCAAATACATCTTTAACAGCCGGCGGATTCTTTCCTCATCATCCACCACGAGAATTTTAATAGCGTTATACATTATGTAATCAGCCTCCTATCATTTATTCTACAAAATGAAAACTTCCCTGACTAATAATTTTTCCTTCCAAAGTACGATAATGAGCCAATTTCGCATGGCTTTTATGGACCTTTCACCATATTGTCACAAAAAAAGACCTCACCCGTTTCCTCTGTGAATTCATAGTGGGTATTTCACTGAAATATCATATATAAAGTGAGGACGGAAAAAGGGATCATTCTCTAGAAAAATCGACAAGCCAACCCTCGACGTTTCTATCAAAAGACCCCCTTCATCTAATTATTACAATACAGAATCAAGCATATGAATGCAAACCAGCAATAACAAGATTAACAAATATCAAGTTAAATATCATTATGGCAAAACCGATGACGGCAAGCCATGCTGATTTTTCCCCTTGCCACCCCTTTGACATGCGCAGATGTAAAAAGGCCGCATAAAACAACCAAGTAATCAGAGCCCAGACTTCTTTCGGATCCCAGCCCCAGAATCGTGTCCAGGCCACTTGAGCCCAGATCATTGCAAAAATGAGGGCACCGAGTGTAAAGATCGGAAAACCGATAAGGACTGAACGATAACTAATCTCGTCCAATAAATTCAAATTCACATTTTTAACGATCGGCTTAATCAATGCTGCCACTCTTTTACGGGCAATCAATCTTATTAGACCATACAGGACGAGTCCCATACCGATTGACCAAATGACTGTATTCAGTTTCTTGGCATTGATCAGGGCAGGCATGTTCACCAGTGGTTCAAACCGATCCGTCTCGGTTAGTTCCCCTTCATGGGGACCTACAAGTGCAGGAAGGTTAAATTCTTGCTTAGCTGGCACACCTTTTTTATCGACCCAATCAAAATTCGCCTTATAATCCATGGCGGCAAAAGTAGAAGTGATGATGACGAAACCGATGGTACTGACTAATGTGAACATGATGACTTCAAGCCAAAACGTTCTTTTGCTCGCTTGTGACTGATCGACGAATTTGATTAAATAAATGATGGCTGCAACGAAACTTATCGCAAGGATCGACTGTCCTGCCGCTGCGGTCGTTACATGAATATGAAGCCAATCGCTCTGCAAAGCAGGAATGAGCGGCGAAATTTCTGTAGGGAACATACTTGCGTATGCAATTATCAATAACGCAATCGGTAAAGCGAATAACCCAAGTGCAGGTGTTTTATAAAGGAAATAAATTAGTATGAAAGCACCGACCAGCATCATTCCGAAAAAGGTCGTAAATTCGAACAGGTTACTTACCGGGGCATGGCCAGCAGCAATCCATCTAGTGATGAAATACCCAATTTGCGCAGCGAAACCGAGAATGGTGATGAAAATGCCAAGTTTAGCCCATTTGTTTTGTTTCTTTTCCTCCGCTCCACGTTTATCCTTTATCGATCCCCCAAATAAAAAGGTAGCGATCAGATATGATAAGAAAGCTGCATATAAAAAGTTACTGCTTAATTCAGCCATTTAAAACTTCCCCCTTATTAGAAGATTTCTCCTCCTCAAGTTGATCCGTTGGTTCGCAAAGAGATGTTGATTCTATCGCTTGTCCTATATCTCTTTTAATGCCGTGCCAGTTTTTGTTTGTATGGCCGGCCATTAATATCTCATCATCTTTCCTTTTAATCCATATACGTCGGTGATTCCAATATGAGCCTTGGACAACGCCTATCATGAAAATGATTCCACCAGAGAATAGGATCCAAAGCGTTAAATCCTTCCTAACGGTCAAAGCCGTGACATCTTGGGTTTCCACACCATTAAAGGCCATTTTATATGTATTTTCCCCTAAAGGCTCCACAGTCTCTTTAATCGCTACGAAACTGACTTCACCCTCTGGCTTATCCGGAGTATGCATTTTAAAGATAAATGCTGGATTATTCGGAATCTTCGATATCGTTCTAGGTTCACCTTTTTCATCGAACTCGAAATCAGGGAAGTAACTGATCAAATCAACAGAATAACCTTCATCCAACTCGTATTTCTTTTCAGGATTATTCAAATCAACCTTTAAGCTGCCATATTTCTCTTCGGTTTCTTTATTTATCAAATTAAAAGACATCGTACTGAGCTCATCCAGTTTATAGTCTACTTGGTAGAGGGCATAATGATCATGTTTCAGAGGTTCATTGACTTTGATTTTAAAATCTTTAAGCTTATCAAGGTCCACTTTCTCCCCTGGTATGGTTTCTCCCTTGCGCTCATAGAGCGTTACATCGGATTGATAGGTTTTAGCTATCGTACCGGTTTTATCTATTGCAGCACTGTATTGTTCATCTTCTTCATTTTCTTTGTCATATACCTCTAAGGTAAATTCATTATTCTGGAGGTAGTATTCACCATTTGTACCCGGGATTTCTTTTCTCTCGCCTTCCCGCAGCCAAAGTACTTTGTCAATATACATCCCAGGGACAGAACGCAATAATGCTCCAATTAAGAAAATGATAAGTCCAATATGATTTACATAGGGTCCCCAACGTGAAAAACGACCCTTTTCGGCAAGTATATGACCGTTTTCCTCTCGTATATGATAACGCTGCCTTTTTAGCCTATTCTTTACTTCTTCAAGGTTTACATCTTGATCTTCAAGCTTTGTCACACCAAAAATCCTTTGACGTTTCATGAAACCGTCATGACGTGTGACCCCTTGTTTTTTTAACGATTTATATAAGGGAAAGAACCGATCGATACTGGCAATCAATAGTGATATGCCGAGCATGCCTATGATAATTAAATACCACCATGAACTGTACAAATTATGAAACCCGAGTTCATAATACACCTTTCCGAACCAGCCGTACTCCAGTTCATAATGCTCTGCAGGCGTCGCCGTTGAAGGGATATACATTTCCTGAGGTAAAATCGTCCCGATAGCTGAAGCGACTAAGGCAATGACAATGAGCGTCACCCCTACCTTAACGGAAGAAAAGAAGTTCCATATTTTATCGATGACCGTTTTTTTATATGTTTGTGAACGCCTTGCACTTCCTTCATATCGCATATCAATTAGCTTGTTTTCTTTTTCGTTACCAAGCACCATCCCACATTTCCCACAAATCTTTGTGCCAAATGGATTTACATGACCACAATCGCATTTTACTTCTTTCATGTCAAAAACTCCCCAATATTATGGTTTAATTCTCTCCATATGCTTTTGGATGCTCTCTTCTGTCAAAGCTCCGGTGATGATATCTATCACTTTCCCCTCTTTATCAACCAAAAAGGTGACTGGCAAAATATCCACGCGATAGGCATTTTCCACTTCCCTACCTTTATCGATCATGACAGGAAAGGTAAGATCATGCTTTGTGATGAAATTATTGACAGCATAGTCAGATTCCCCGACATTAACCGCTAATATCTCAACGCCCTGGTCTTTAAATTTCTTATATTGATTTTCCATATAAGGCATTTCATATTCACACGGCTTACAATATGTACCCCAAAAGTTCAGGAAGACGCCTTTTCCCTTGTAATCGGAAAGTTTATGTTCTTTGCCTTCCATATCAGTCAAAACGAAATTGGGTGCATCGGATCGTTTACTCAGACTTTCATTCTTATCTTTAGTGAAGTTCGTATAAAGGGCAAACACTAAAGCTGCACCTAGAAGCAGGAGAATGATGGTCCTGATAATTAGGCGTCGCTTCTTTTTATCCATAGAAATCCTCCTAAGGCCACACTAATTTAACCATACCATTATACCATTTAACACCATGTCCATTTTATTTACATTTCTGAAGGTTTTGTGACATCTTTTCCCGATTCATGAAGGAAAGGTATTTACAGGTTGTTTTCCACCACCCAATCCTCCAGGGGAAAAATGGGGTAGTGGTTTCAACCTATTAATACAGGAAAAATTCTTTCTTACATTCTCCGCTGTTTTGGTTCGGTCGTTGCTAAAGTCCGCATTAATTTAACTTCATGTGGAGTCAGCTCACGGGAATCTCCTGCTGTTAAACCGTCCAATGTCAAGAAACCATATTGTTCCCTCTTCAATTTTATGACGGGATGGCCGATTGCTTCAAACATCCGGCGGACTTGCCTGTTCCGGCCTTCATGTATTGTGATTTCAACTATGGCCGTTTCCTTTTTTTTGTCGGTGGACAATACCCTAGTCTTGGCTGGGGCAGTCTTACCATCCTCCAATTTGATACCTTTATCCAACTTTTTCAAGCTTTCACGCAAAGGCATCCCTTTCACTTTTGCCACATACACTTTATCCACTTCATGCTTAGGATGCATTAACGTGTTTGCAAATTCTCCGTCATTGGTTAAAATCAACAAACCCGAAGTATCGTAATCCAAGCGGCCAACTGGATAAATCCGTTCATTGATGTAAGGGAAATAGTCCGTTACGACTTTTCTATTCTTATCATCAGAAACTGCCGAAATGACACCGCGCGGTTTATAGAATAGGAAATAAACAGGAGCTTCTTTTTCAAGCGGGACTTCATTAACCTGAACCTTATCATTAGGACCCACCTTCACACCTAATTCCTTCACTACTTTGCCGTTCACTTTTACCTTACCTTCTAAAATCAACTCTTCTGCTTTACGGCGGGAAGCCAGTCCAGCATGTGCTATCACCTTTTGTAATCGTTCCATCTATCTTCACCCCATAATATAATCATTCGTTTGTTATTGTCGATACATACACAATCATACAATTATTACATATAGAGAGGCAAAAACAAAAGGTTTTTCGCGATTAAGAGCTTTTCTTTTATAATTACATCAATAATGTGACGGTTAAATGGGTTGGTTTCCATAATGAGTGTAACATAGCTTATTTTTCCATACAAAAAAATGTTTCTTTAAGATGAATGTTCGAACCATATAAAAAATTGATAGCTATCCATAACGGGTTCGTTTAAGAAAAAGGCAAAAAAAAAAGAAATGGAATCGCCCATTTCCTTACCTTTAATTCATTCCAAATACTAATGTGACGACGATAACGGCGGCTATGATTCCGATCAAGTCTGCCAAAAGACCAACCTTAAGGGCATCACCCATTTTTTTGATTCCGACGGCTCCAAAATAAACCGTCAATACATAGAAGGTGGTGTCTGTACTTCCCTGAATCGTGGCAGCCAAGCGCCCGACAAAGGAATCCGGTCCATAAACCGATATCAGGTCGCTGGTCATTCCTAATGCGGCTGTTCCTGATATTGGCCGGATAATCGCAAGGGGTAAAACCTCAGACGGAAAATGAAGAAGGGAAAGCAATGGGTTTAGTGATTGTACAATGAAATCCAAGGCGCCTGATGCCCTAAATACTGAAATCGCCACAAGCATGCCTACCAGGAAAGGGATAAGGGAAAAGGACATGTTGATCCCTTCTTTCCCCCCCTCGACGAACATCTCATAGGTGGGGACTCTTTTCAATGTGCCGTACAGTAATATACTGAGGATCAAAATCGGTATCATCCAAATTGAAATGGTGGTCATCCAGTGCAACATCCTATTCCCTCCCGCTCCTCTTTCTCCTGTAATAAAAATATCGATCTATCGCGATTCCTCCAACGGCAGAAATGGCCGTAGCTATTATGGTTGGAAAAACGATGTCCGTCGGGGATTGGGCATCGTAATTCATGCGAATCGCAATGACAGTCGTTGGAATCAACGTTACGCTTGAGGTATTGATCGCTAAAAAAGTGACCATCGAGCGGCTGACCGTTGCTTTTCCTCCATTCAGTTTCTTTAGCTGCTCCATCGCTTTAATGCCAAGAGGTGTAGCTGCATTCCCCAAACCGAATGTGTTTGCCATCATATTCGAAAGTATATATCCCATAGCCGGATGATTTGGCGGCACTTCAGGGAACAGCCATCTCATGAATGGCCTGAACAAGCTGGATAGTTTATCAAGCAGTCCCGATTCCTCCGCTATTTTCATCAAACCCAGCCAAAAAACAAGAATGCTCATCAGTCCCAGACAAAGGGTGACCGCTTCCTTTGCGCTGACAAAAAGAGCTTCATTGACCTGATCCATCGTCCCATTAATCATGCCGAATACAATACCTATCACAAACATGCCAACCCAAATGTAATTAACCATTTCGTTCGAGTCCCAATACCGATTCAAATACCTCAGCCCATGAAGATTGGAATGATTGTTGCTTGAAGCTTTCTTTCGATTCCCCATAAAAAATTGAACGCGTTCCTATTTTCTTTCCATCGAGATAAATGGATGCTCTGCCGACCACTTCCGGGATTTCCCTTTTATCTTTCCAAACCTTCTGTGGCTTCAATAATTTCATTTTCACATTGACCAATTTTCTCTCTTCTTTTGTCAGTGGGTACGAGAAATCATTTTTAATGTAAACATGCCCTTTATACATTTTATTTTGCAAATTTTCTACCATGCCTTCGGGTAAAATTTCTGTAGGCTTATAATCCTTAAAAGCGGATTCGTACATTTGGATATGATCATTCCAATCATCGGGACCATTCAATGTCACAGCAATCAGGTCATGCTCGTTTTTTGTTGCCGTCGTCACCAAGGTACGTTTTGCTAGTTTGGTATACCCTGTTTTCCCGCCTGTGCAATACTCATATAATTGTGTAAGCAGGCGATTTTTGTTCTTCCATACATAATCCCATTGTTCTGTAGAATTATGCGCCCTGTGCTCCTTAGTGCCGGCAATCTTTGCATACGTTTCATTTTGCATGGCATAACGAGTAAGTATGGCCATATCATATGCGGTTGAATAATGGTTTTTCGTATTATCCAGACCATGTGGATTTGAAAAATGTGTATTTTTCATCCCGATTTCTTCTGCCTTTTGATTCATCATCCAGACGAATCCATCCAGGCTTCCACCAACCTTTTCACTGATTGCGACTGCTGCATCATTACCTGAGCGAAGCATCAAGCCATAAACCAAATCTTCGAGCTTAATCTTTTCTCCCACTTTTAAATAAAGGGAAGATCCCTCCGTCCCGAAGGCATTGCTGCTTACCTTAACTGTTTCATCCATTTGTCCCGATTCAATAGCCAAGATAGCCGTCATTATTTTGGTAATGCTTGCTATGCGATTCTTTTCATGAGCATTCACCTCATAAATGACCCTTCCGCTATCCTCATCCATTAAAATCGCGCTATGGGCACTTACAGCTACATTTGCATTGACGCTTTGTACAGGTGCCATAAAAGACAACAGGAGAATGACGATACACAAACTTGATAACCCTTTATATGGAAAACGCATGAGTGCCCCCTCGTCTCTTTACTTGTTTTTGTACAAGTTTATGCAAAAGGACAAGGGTTATGAATAAAAGAATGTAAACCGGCATGATATCTACTGATTTTCAAGGGTCATTTCCCATAAAAAAATCGATAGGAGGACATTCCCCTATCGACTTAGTGTTCTATCATACTAATAACGCTGCGATTTCATCAATTTTCTTAGCGCCGAATACCACTTCTTCATCATTGATGATCATGGCCGGCACGCTCATGACTTTATATTTCTTCTTAATTTCCTGGAAATTGCTTATATCGACCATTTCAGCTTCAACGTTAGGGTTTTCAATCGCAATACGCTGTGCGCCAACTACAACGTCTGGACAGTAGTGACATGCCAATGAAACCATAACCTTAATGTTCGCTTTTTTACTGATTCCCTTAATTGAATTCAATACGACTGAATCCAATGCTTGACCAGGTCCGGCTAGGTTATAGATAGCCAAAATGAAGGAATTCAACTCATGGCCGCCAGGTACACCGTGGTATTTGACGCCACTGTATTCACCATTCGAATTTAAGAGGGAAACGACAGGGAACTTATCTGCATTGATTTTTTCTTCGATTTCCTTATTTTCCCCCTTGTTGTATAACTCAAGATGAAGCTTGTCCCCCAATTCAGCAACATCCAACAAGAAGTCTCGCAATTCGACTGATTTCGGCAAACTTTCATCGACGATGGACACCAATGTTACGTCACTCTCCATCTTGCCGAAGATGCCCTTTAATTGGCCACGTAACGCATCACTTAATAAAGCGCTCTTTCCTGCTGGGACAGCGGCCTGTTCTTTTTTGGCCGGTTTTTCAACTTCAGGTTCATCTTTAATGCCTAAGCGATCTTTTTCTTCTGCAATATATTTACCGGCATCCGTTGCTGCAATCGCACCGTCAGATACAGCTGTGATAATCTGGCGCAAGGATTTTGGCCTTAGGTCGCCTGCCGCATATACACCATTCACATTAGTCTTCATATCATCATCAGTGAGAATGTAACCCGCATGATCCATTTCGATATGGCCATTGAAAATCTCTGTTTTCGGCTCATAACCTATGAAAACGAATACTCCAAACGTACTGTCTTCTTCCTTCGCCTTATACTCAAATTCTTCTTTAGTCGCGTTATTGATGAAACGGGCACTTTGAATCATCCCATCTCCATATACCCCTAGGATCTCCGTATTGAATTTCACTTCAATCTTATCATTTGCCATTACCTTATCAACAATGGACGGGGCACACGAGAAGCTTGATTCACGTGCGATAATTGTAACCTTTGTAGCAAAGCGGGTCAGGAATATAGCTTCTTCAGCGGCTGCATATCCTGCCCCGATAACGAAAACTTCCAACCCTTCAAAGAATTCGCCATCACATGTTGAACAATAAGCTACACCGCGACCAGTAAATTCCTCTTCACCTGGAAATCCTAGTGTTCTTGGAGAAGCACCCGTTGCAATGATGACCGCGCGGGAATGGTAGTCCCCACCAAGGGTTTTAACCACTTTTACCTCACCGGAGAAATCCACGCCCGTTACATCAGCTTTGGCAAACTCAACCCCAAAATCTTCATTTTGCAGCTTCATTTCTTCAACTAACCTTGGGCCCGATATATGGCGGATACCAGGATAATTGGCTATTTCCGATGTAGTTGCAGCTTGTCCGCCGCCAGTTCCTTTTTCAAGAATAATTGTCTTTAATTTAGCTCTTCCTGCATAAACGCCTGCTGAGAGGCCTGCAGGACCACCACCAATAATTAATAAATCATATATTTTTTTCATTTTGTTCTCCTTGCTGAATGATAATGTCTGCTAAACTGATTATTTTGACAAACAAAAGGCACTTATTTTAGGTAAGTGCCTTTTGTCATTAAATCTTGTCGGACGAATTGTCCCAGTAATCGTAATCAATTGCTGGATATACCCTTTAACTGAAGAAAGGAATCATCCCATTTAAAATTAAAGTTTACCTACAAGGTCCAGGCTTGGTTCAAGAGTAGCTTCACCTGGAGTCCATTTTGCAGGGCAAACTTTATCTCCGTGTTCTGCTACGAATTGTGCAGCTTGAACTTTTCTTACTAGTTCTTCTGCATTACGGCCAATCCCTAAGTCATTAATTTCGTATGCTTTAATTTGTCCTTCTGGATTTACAATGAAAGTTCCACGTAGAGCCAATCCATCTTCTTCAATCAATACACCGAATTGACGGGATAAAACGTTTGCTGGGTCAGCTAACATTGGATATTGAATTTTACCGATTGTATCAGTAGCATCAGCCCATCCTTTGTGGCTGAAATGAGTATCTGTTGATACTGAGTAAACTTCACAACCAATTTCCTTGAATGTTTCGTAGTTATCTTGAAGATCAGCTAATTCAGTTGGACATACGAATGAGAAGTCAGCTGGGTAGAAAAAGAATACTGCCCATTTTCCTTTAACATCTTCAAGTGTAAATTCTTTGAATTCTCCTGCATGGTAAGCTTGTACTTTAAAATCTTCTACTTGTTTATTGATCAATGACATAATAAATTCCTCCAATTAGCTATTTTTTTTATATGCTCCTGTTTATAATAATTATTAAATAGAAACTAGTCAATAAATATACCTTAATAATTTTTAAGTTCACAAATTAGTCACAGTTTTTATATTGATATAAATTAAATATTTTTAAAAACCCATAGTACTTCAAAATAGCATATTTAACACATTTCCGATGTTATTTCAAGGTTTAAAATAAGACGCATGCTCATTATTTCGAAAGATGATACCATCCCCTTTTCAATCAAATAAAAATATCCAAATGAGAATCAATAGTCGTTTGCAAATAAATGGGTAGGTGATTCTTTTATATCATTGCCATATTTTCCCTAGAAAATTCTTGATACAGGATTTCAGCAAAAAAAATACGAACCGTCACGGCTCGTATCTTCAAATTGGTTCCCCTAAACATTCCTGGATTTTATCAGTTATTGTTTTTTCCAAATCAGCTTCTTCGCTTCCGTGAACCTTACGGCCGTTTGCGGCCAGTTTACAACGTCCCACCATTTGTCCACATAGGCTGCCCGATTATTTTTATATTGTAGGTAATAAGCATGTTCCCATACATCAAGAACAAGGATTGGAATCGTATCCCACTGGGTCAAAACCATATGCAACTCCGATTGAAGTATTTCTAGCCGCCACGCACGTGGAGCCCAGACTAATATCGCCCAGCCAACACCTTCTACCTGTTTGGCCGCTTCACTAAAATGACTTTTAAAAGCTGCAAAGCTTCCAAAATCCTTTTCAATCTGTTTAAGTAAATCTCCCTTTGGCTGTCCGCCTCCTCCTGGAATCATCACTTCCCAAAAAAGCGTATGGAGATAATGGCCTGACCCATGAAAGGCTGCTTCCTTTTCCCAATGTTTCAACAAGGAGAAATCTTTCGTTTCCCTCGCTTTTTTCATCATCAATTCCGCTTTATTCAGCCCATCGACATATGCTTGATGATGCTTATCATGGTGCAGATGCATGATCTCCCTTGAAATCGTCGGTTCCAACGCATCATAGGCATAAGGTAACGGCGGAAGTGTATGCTTCCCAATCGGGACTGATTGCCTATCCTGTATATTGAATTCTCTAGCGAGTTCTTCAATTTCTTCATAGACCCGAGCCATCTCTTCTTCAATCAGGACCATATCCTCATAATCCATTTCTTCCTCATCCATATCTTTTGTCAACTGGGAAAGCCGTTCAATATTTGATAACACTGACGAATCGGTGATATCGATCTTCTCAAGATATTCCATGACTCCATCAACCCAATCACTTACCTCTTTAGCATAATCTCTAACATCAGACATCTTTCAACCTCCTCTTAACCCTCATGCACATAATCATCAAAGTATTCTATGTTTCGATTAAGCGGAGATTCCATTTATAAATAAAAAAACAGCTAGGCCTATTAAGCCTGGCTGTTTCCTTATCTTGACTGTAACATTTTCGTCCGGTAATCCGTTTCATAAAACTCCAATTCTTCACGCATGGTCTGGAATCCACTTTCCACGGCCTTCAGAATGGTTATTATGCTGTCTGGCACACTTTGGTGAAATTTAATCGAGTTTTTTCCTGTATAGGCAGATCTGCTGTCCTCAAACCACCGATCCGATTTTGGGGAAAAGTATTCTTCGATACATTGATGATAAACCCTATAAAGCGTCTTTTCAGCTGCAGCTTTATTAAAAACATCATTTTTAAGAACGATTTGGCAAGCCTCCAAGCCCTCTTCACAACTTACAAGCATTCTTCTTAAACTAGAAAGGATCCCTTTATAATAAGTTTCATCCCCGCTTTTTTCCTCTTGCAGCTTAGTATAGGTCGTCTCATTTATAAATTCCTCTAGCTGAGCCACTGTCGTTTCCAAAAAGCCTTTTACATCCTCAAGCTGAGATTTAACCAATGTATTCCCCAACCGTGAACCCTCCTCAAAATGATTAAGATTGAATATAATAGTCAACATGTGATTCTATATCATATGGTTTAGCTTGGTCAATAGATATAAACACTTTCTCCAATTTTTCAAAATCTATATTTTCAAAATAACCGGCTAGCTCTTTTTCTGCATTTATATATACACGTTTTCGGTTAACCAGGCTCGGGTCTTTGAGCAGACAGACCATTGCAATGATATCAGCCATATAAATATCTCTCTTAGAACTTTTGAATAGCGGATTGGCGGGATAAGGAGTCCAACGAGTGACCATCTCATCAAAATAACGAAGATACAGTACATTCAGCGTCTTTTCTTCTCCATCCTTTATGTATTCTATAACGGATCGGTTAAAAAATTCCTCCGGCGAATTTGGCTTTTCTTTTTCAAGGCCAAATCCATTGCATGCTACAATTTGCACCCGCAATCCCCCCGCATTCATTTTTTTCTATATTATCACAATTTAAAGAAAAATGTTATTCGATTGTTTGCTGAAATTTTTCAAAAAACAGATCTGCTTCACCATTTTCAAAGCTATCATCCGAATTATCGGCGAGCGGCGGTAATTCATCAATGGAATTCAGGCCGAAGTAATCCAAAAACTCTTTTGTTGTCCCATATAAATAAGCCCGGCCGGAACCTTCAGCACGTCCGACCTCTTTTATTAAGACTTTAGTGACAAGTGTATGGATGGGGCGGTCCGTTTTGACACCGCGAATTTCATCAATTTCAGCTCTGGTAATCGGCTGCTTATAGGCAATGATTGCGAGTGTTTCCAAAGCGGCCTGGGACAAACCTTGAGTGTTTGATGTTTCCACTAGTCTTTTCAAGTAATCCGAGTGTTCTTTTTTTGTCGTCATTTGATAAACACCCGCTATTTCGATCACCTGAATCCCGCGTACATCCGATAAATATTCTTCCTTTAAACTTTCAACGATGTCCGTTGCTTGATATTCCGTAATTTCAAGGACAGAGGCAATTTGTTTGACGGAGAGTCCTTCATCTCCTGCAGCAAACAATAATGCCTCAAGAATCCCTTTCCAATTAATAACTTCCAACTGGCTCTACACCTTCCTTAGCAGCAATCATGATTTCCGAAAAATTATCTTCCTGTTCAACAATGATTTCATTTAGTTTCATAAGTTCCAGCACCGCCATAAAAGTGACGACGATATGCTCTTTAACCGGAAGCGAAAACAGTTCAAAGAAACTTTTCTTCCCTTTAATTGATTGTAACTCAATCATGATTTCATCCATTCGTTTTTCTATCGAGATCTCTTGTTTCGTTACTTTCGTATAAAGCGGCTTTTGTATTTTTTGCCTTCGCAGCAGTTTTTGCAGAGCTCCCAACATATCGTATAGACTTATGTTCAACTCTTGTTTATCACTTTCCGCTTCTTTAACATATACAGATAAATCACTTGGGGGTTTAGTGAACATCAAGCTGCGTTCTTCTTCCATCCCTTTAAATTCTTCAGCTGCATACTTATACTTTTTATATTCTAATAGTTTCTCCACAAGCTCATCCCGTGGATCTTCTTCAAATATTTCCCCATCTTCATCAACCAATTGTTCATCTTCATGTTTTGGCAGCAACATTTTACTCTTGATGGCAAGCAGTGTTGCAGCCATCACCAGATATTCACTGGCCACATCCAATTCCAGGTGCTGCATCGTATGGATGTATCCAAGGTATTGATCTGTAATATCAGCCATCGGAATATCGTAGATGTCTATTTCCAGGCGATTAATCAAATGCAGGAGTAAATCCATCGGACCTTCGAAAGCGTCAATTTTTATATTATAACCCATTAAATTACCCCATTTAAATCTAATTGGCCGATAATAGGCCTATTTCTTTCACTAATCAAGTATAGTGGATTGCCGCCCTTTATCCAATAATAATAATTTCCAGACCTTAGAAAAGTTCTTAAAAGGGATTTGCGATAAATGGGTCGATGCCCAATCACATTCTAAAATCCAACATAACCTAGAAATGTAAGAATAGCAGAACAAAGGAGGTACTCATTATGGGTGCAGGTGGTTTTGGAAACGGCGGCGGATTCGCGTTTATCGTAGTATTGTTCATTTTATTAGTTATCGTCGGTGCTTCTTGGTGTTAATGGAAGACTGATGAATCAAGCTGATTGCCTTGCAATCGGCTTTCTTTATTTTCCAAGAAAAAATTCTATGCTAAACTTAGAGGGTATACATGGCGGGTGTTAAGCTATGGAAAAGGCTTTTTTCCTTACTTAGAGATTCCATCAAACAAAAGGGGTGCTCCTATTGAATTACGCGGAAGACTACCTTTCTTTCCTTGTCCATTTCCATGGGACAAGGGATTACTTCGAATGTCATGAAATTCTTGAAGAATATTGGAAGGAAACCGCTCCAAAAGAGCGTGACTCGCATTGGGTCGGGCTCATACAAATTGCAGTTGCCCTGTACCATGACCGCAGGGGAAACAAAAAAGGGGCTGCAAGGACCCTGGCTAAAGCCCTGGCAAATCTCCACACTAAAAAGGCCGAGCTCCTGAAGTTGGGGCTCGATCCAGAAGAACTGTTCAAAATGCTCGAGGACACACATGAACGAATGTTATCCCAAAAGCCATATGAAAGCATAAATCTTCCGATAGCGGATCAAGGGTTGATCGAACAATGCCAATCCATGTGTTTGCACGAAGGGTACATATGGGGCGCAGGTAGCAACATGGCTAATTCATCAATAGTTGATAAGCATCTAATGCGCGACCGCTCAGATGTCATTTCAGAAAGGGCTCGTCAGCTATCCCTTCGAAAAGCAAGAATGGAGGACCGCCCTTAAAGGTGGTCCTCCATTCAACTTTCATATTCAGACTTCTTCACACCTGTCAAGAAAGCTTTCCGTAAACTCATTTGCTTTTAATTCTTTGTCAGGATATTGCTCCTTGATGGCCCTGACCATCGTTTTACCGATACCTTGTTTCCGAAAGGATGGATTTACAGATATATGTTGTATCTCAATGTGGTTTGGAGAGACTTCTATTCCGATCAAGCCCGTAATCTCTTCATCTTTCCATAAGAACAGCTGTAGATTTTCATCCGTTTCATAATTCTTCATCGTATTCCGAAGCGTTTTTATTTCTTTTTCATTTGGCATGAAAGATAATAATCCCATGGCAAACTTCTCATAACTTTTCTTATACTTAATCAACATAATATCCCTCGTTACTAAATAACGTTTTTATTATCTACCTGTTTCAAATAATTCGCTTTGAATAATAATCCTCACATATAACATTTCCATCATACATAAAAACTTCGTTCGTTTCAACATCACTTTCAGCACTTGATTTATCGATGTACTATGTGCTAAGCGATAAACAGCCAATATACGATTCCCCACATCAAAGCGATAATAAGCATCATAAGTAAAAGAGTTTTATTACTTTTCCTCATCCCATACTCCCTTTATGAATGGTCCAAATATTTAAATAACGAATTCATTTTACTATAACTTAACACACTCTGACAAATATCCTTGCAATCTTGCTTCGATTTTACTACATTGGTAAAGTGATCTTAGGTTCATAGAGTGGTCTTAGGTATAAAATACAAGGATGCAATCACTTTTTCTCCGTTGAAAGAACCTTAGCTATCTTTGGCTATACAAATATTTTCCGGAAAATATGTATCTTTTTTATCCTTTGTTTCGTCAAATACTATGAATCTTTATTTAAAGCGCCGCCCTTTTATTGAAAGATTCTAATTCAGCAGGAAAAGTTAAGGAGGATTATCATGAAAAAAATGAATAAATGGGTCATTGTAACCATTTTATTATGTCTATTATTGCCATATAAAGCTTTTGCAGATGCAGCTGTTGGTGAAATGATCGTCACACTTGGGGAAAATTTGACAAATGAACAAAAAAATATGATTTTGTCAGAAATGAAAGCCCCTAATGATGTTGAGGTACTGACGGTTACAAATGCGGAGGAACATGAATACTTAGGAGACTATATCGCTAGCCGGCTGATCGGTACTAAAGCGATTTCATCCTCTGCGATTACTTTGGAGGAAAAAGGTACTGGACTTAAACTGGAATCGAAAAACATTAACTGGGTCTCAGATGAAATGTATATCAATGCACTGGCAACTGCTGGAGTAAAAGATGCTACCGTTTATGTCACCGCACCTATACCCGTTTCCGGTACAGCAGCTTTGACAGGGGTCATTAAAGCCTATGAGATCTCCTCCGACAAGAAGATTCCGGAAGATGTGAAACAGGCAGCGAATGAAGAAATGGTGAAAACAGCTAAATTGGGTGACGAAATCGGTACAGAGGAAGCCTCTGCACTAGTAACGAAAATAAAAGAGGAAATGGCTGAAAATCCACCAGCCAATACTGAAGAGGTCCGCGAGGTTGTCGAGTCTTCAGCAAAAGAACTTGGAATCGCCTTAAATGATGATCAAGTTCAAAGTCTAATTGATTTATTCAATAAGTTAAAAGAATTGAATATCGATTGGAACGCTGTCGGGGATCAGCTTACTGCAGCTAAAGATAAGCTATCCAATTTTCTTGAGTCCGAAGAGGGTCAATCATTCTTGGATAAATTGAAAGAAGTATTCAGTAGTTTAATAGACGCAATCAAATCATTTTTCAGCTGATTCAAATGAAAAAAGGATGGCCAATGCCATCCTTTTTTCATTTTTTATTGACGACCGCTGCTTCATGTAGGGCCAAATCCAAATGGATAAGATCTTCATACGTTTCGCGTTTGATGACCAATCGGGCTTCTCCATTTTCGGCAAAGACGACAGCCGGTCTCGGAATCCGATTGTAATTATTCGACATGGAATATCCATATGCCCCTGTACAAAAGACTGCCAAGACATCACCTCGTCCGGCTTTTGGCAATGGTAAGTCCCAAATTAACATATCACCGCTTTCGCAGCATTTCCCAGCAATGGACACCGTCTCTTCTACAGGATCAAGTGGCCGGTTTGCAAGAATGGCATCATATTTCGCTTCATAAAGAGCAGGACGTATATTATCACTCATGCCCCCATCAACGGCAATATATTTACGGACATTAGGCACTTCCTTTTCAGAACCGACCTTGTACAAGGTCACACCGGCGTCTCCGACTAATGAACGGCCAGGTTCGATCCAGATTTCAGGCATCATTAAATCAGAATCGGCAATCAGGTTCTGCACTTCCGTAACGATTTCTTCTACATATTGAGATGCCGGTAGCGGGTCGTCCTCTTGTGTATACCGAATTCCGAATCCCCCTCCGAGATTCAATACCTTTGGTTGAAACCCTATCGAGCCATGCCAGTCATTCAGCTTGCCGATAATTTTTTGGGCTGCAAGAAGGAAACCGGTCGTTTGAAAGATCTGGGAACCTATATGGCAGTGCAATCCCAGAACTTCCAGAAATTCACTTTTCAGTGCTTGTCGAAGGGCGCCTTCCGCCTGCCCGTTAATAAGATCAAAACCAAATTTCGAATCTTCTTGCCCTGTCAAGATGTAATCATGCGTATGGGCTTCGATACCTGGTGTTACACGAAGAAGGATTTTCATTTTTTGTTCACGGTTTGTACAAATTTCTTCCAACAGTGTCAACTCTGAAAAATTATCGACTACTATACAGCCAATGTCATAATCCAAAGCCATATGTAGCTCTTCTTCACTTTTGTTGTTTCCATGGAAGTGAATCCGTTCAGTTGGGAAATTTGCCTTAATTGCCGTATACAATTCCCCCGCTGAGACAACATCGAGAGAAAGTCCTTCTTGATCGGCCAACTGGATCATGGCAATCGAAGAAAAGGCCTTACTTGCGTAAGCAACTTGAGCAGAAATCCCCAATTCCTCAAAAGTTTTCTTGAACCCTCTTGCCCGTTCACGAATTAGCTCTACATCATAAACATATAATGGTGTACCAAATTGTTCGATCAGTTCGATCGTGTCCACTCCTCCGATCTCCAGATGTCCACGTTCATTGACACCACCGGTTCCGTACAAATGCATGATAGCCTCACCTTCCTGACTTAGATCTAAAGATTAATAAGAAATGAGGCAGCCCCAAATAAAGAAACCCTGCTGTAAGTGAGTAGGGTCCTCTATATGAACAAGCCTCATCCGTATCGATTATCCCATTTAATATTGTTCTCTATGACTGCTTAGTAGTTCGAAGGGAAAGACAGATTGGTTTAACTTCAAAGAGGCATAAACGCTCTATCTCTTTGTGAAGCCTTAACTTTACCGCTTTATCCGAATAAAATTAAATTACCATAACTTTTCGACAACATCAACCTTTAGATTTTCTCGGCTGCCTATATTTATCCTGGGGATGCACAATACTCGGACGCTCAGCAGTTCCTGGATAAGGTCTTCTTAATAGTATATGTGACAAACCCTTCGGCTGAAATGGGATAAGCGGCCATAAATAAGGTGTATTTAACGTTTTTATATTAGTAAGCATAATAATGTAGAGTGTGATGCCTATGATCAAGCCCGGCACTTTAAAGATAGCGACCAACACTATCAGTATTAAACGGGAAATTTTATTCGCAACCCCTAATTCTAAACTTGGAGTGACAAAAGTACCGATTGTCGCTACGGAAGCGTAGAGAACCACTTCAGGAACAAATAGTCCGACATCTATCGCTATCTGTCCAATCAAAACTGCCGCAACCAAGCCCATTGCCGTAGAAAGCGGGGACGGGGTATGTACGGCTGCCATCCTTAAAAATTCTATTCCTATATCGGAAATGAAGATTTGGACCACAATGGGTATATGCGTTTTTTCATTCGGCCCGATAAATTCCAACTTATCCGGTAAAAGAGAAGGATCTAAAGCAAACAATAACCAAATAGGCAGCAAGTATAATGAAACGAAAATCCCGAAAAAACGTACCCAGCGCACCAAGGTTCCAACTGCAGGCGCCTGCCGATACTCTTCAGCGTGTTGCATGTGATGGAAAAGAGTGGACGGGGTAATGATGACGCTCGGTGAAGTATCCACATAAATAAGGACATGCCCCTCAAGTAGATGTGTTGCCGCTACATCAGCCCGTTCCGTGTACCTGACAAGCGGATATGGGTTATATCTTTGCTTGACGATGAACTCTTCGATCGTCTTATCAGACATCGTTATGCCATCAACCTCAATGTTATTCAATTCCTTACGAACGATTTCTATTAAATCAGGATCGGCAATATCTTTAATGTAGCCGATGGAAATATCCGTTTTCGATCGTTCCCCTACATGCAACATTTCGAAACGTAATCTTTCATCCCGTATTCTCCGTCTGGTTATCGCAGTGTTAACGATGATATTCTCGACAAAACCATCTCTTGATCCACGGACGACTTTTTCCGTATCGGGTTCTACTGGCTGTCTCCCGGGATAACTCCTGACATCAACAACCAATCCTATTGGTTTACCATCAACAACAATGACTATTAAACCGGATAATACCTGATCAACAAGCTCATCCATCGTCTTTATTTCCTCAACGGATTGGTGTACGAGCAAGCCTTTGACTGCATCAAAAACTTTAGTAGTCAAGATTTCAGCATTTTTGTTATGAATAAGAGATTCGAGGATTTCCATGATGAACTCTGTATCCGTCAGCCCGTTTATATAGTAAAGATGCACATCTTTTCTAAGGACCTTTATCCTTCTTACCCCTAAGTCGAAGCTGACGCCCAGACCTACTTTCTCTTTCATGTATGCGTCAACTTCCGCTACCCTATCCGGAATCGGTTTCATGTTTTCAGGTTTTTCTGAAGTCATCATGTCCACTCCTTTCCAATATGATTTCCACCGCTAGCTTCGTTATCGGTGCTCCTCTTTTAAAATCGTCCTGATGGGACATTTTTCCGATATCCCCTATCCCCACTACTATGGGAACATGCAATTGATCGATGCAATACACCGTGTCTCCTGTAATCTTACCCAGTTCGAATTCCTCAGCGCCGTATTTATCAACCCCGTTCGGTGTCAAATTACCATCACGGTCAATACAGATATCCACCTTGGTCCATTCTTCCCTTCTAGTCTTTGAAGCGACCGCTATCACTCCAAGGACATTAATATCAGGGTGACCGGCAACTACCTTCATTGCCTGTTCGCCGGATCCTTCACCGATAAAACCGCTATCATCAAACATGACCAATACTGGATCATACTTCGCCTTTTTTATTAATTCAACTAACTCCAAGCCCGTATATCGTGATGGATTACCCTGGGACATGGAGATACATCTTCCCCCAATTTCCTTGGCTACATGCTCGACAGCCCGTTTCGCATACTCATCTCCATCCGTAATCAATATCACTTTTCGTTTGGTCACCATCTTGGGCCTACCTTTCATCATCAGGAATAGTTACCTCATAAACTTATAAATCGACAAAATAAATCCATTGGAATAATGATCCCGCTATTTTCCCCAAAACGAGTGCCATTAACAGATAAATGATTTTCTCTTGAATGCCGATTCGCTTGGACAGAACCGGAAATACATTCAGGACTTCAGTTAAGGCAGCAGCAAGCATCCCATTAAAGATCCCGTCAGCCAGGCCGATCGGAATCAATAAAAATTGTGGGAGGGAAAATTCCGTACCCTGTAACCCTAGCCAAGTTCCTGCGACAACCCCGGCAATGATAGCTCCTTCGTAGTAATGTATCATTTTCATTGTTTTTGTCAGCTGAGTCAGCCTCGGTATCACCCCAAGTACAGTTAAAAACGCTACAAAACCGGCACCTGTCGCAAAACCTCCGGCTAAACCAACAAAGATTCCGAAGATAACTTTACCTGTCATCAAGATGGCGCACGTTCTCCTTATTTTCATTCATGATTACATAACGGTCCAAATCCTGCTGATAGTTGAACATTTCAACCTCGAGCGGACTAGGTTCCTCATTGAAGCGTTTTTTAAAAAAGTGATTAAAAAATAAAATCATGCCCATGCCAAGTCCGAAGCTATATGGGATTTGGATCAATAACGGCTTTTCTTCCACTTTTCCCGTTATTAAAGTAAAGATTTTTTGATGCACTTCCCCCATGCTGACATCCACATGGAAGTTCATGATGGTCATCCCACCGCCGACAAACAACAAGAACCAGACTAAGGCGAAAGTCAAAACTGACATTTTCTTTTTCGAAAGGATGATTTCGATGATCGTTTGGGAGGGTCCGAACGTCTCCACCTCAATGGTCGTATCCACCTTACGAATGGCCATGATAACTTGAGCCAAATCAATGACAATAATATTCCTATCTTCCTTCTTGACCGTTAATAATATGATTTCTTCAATTTTTCGAATCACTTCTTCAGGTCCGATTATCCTTGCAATGTCTTTTATCCTCACCGTTTGATTTCCCTTTACTTGTACACGGTTCCTCATCCTAATATATACAACTGCCACTATCATCACATCCCGACCTTTTATTTCCTTATGCTAGTAGTATGGATTTGAAACAGTTTGAAAATGCAGGAAGTGAACCATGTCCAAATATTACTAATTGAAAACAAAAAAGACATGCTGCAATGACAGCATGTCTTTTTGATTTACATTCATAAATTAATGAGTGGGGAAGAAAATCAGCTGAATCAAAAATATCAATCCAAAAATATAAATGAGCGGATGTACCGATTTTCCTTTTCCACTGAATACCTTCATAAGGGGATAAGTAATGAACCCGATTGCAATCCCTGTAGATATGCTTGAAGTAAGCGGCATCGTTAAAATGATCGCAAATGCCGGAAATGCTTCATCGAAAATTTTCCAATTGACTTTAGCCAAGCCTTCCATCATGAAACATCCTACGATGATCAAAACGGGGGCTGTAATTGCTTGAACTGAAGAAATGGCCGATATTAATGGAGAAAAGAAAATCGATGCAGCGAACAGGATCGCCACAACAGTAGCAGTTAACCCGGTACGTCCGCCTGCGGCGACTCCAGTACTCGATTCAACGTAAGCCGTTGAGGGACTTGTTCCAAACATCGAGCCGACTATCGTCGCTATCGCATCACCTAAAAATGCTTTCTTGGCGCGTGGGATTTTCCCATCCTTCGTTAGTCCTGCCTGTTCCGTGACACCAATCAAGGTACCTGTCGTATCAAAGATCGTCACAAGTAAAAAGGCGAAAACGATTGAATATAAAGAATGCGTGAAGACCCCGGCAATATCGATATCGAAAAATACCGGTGTTGGAGGTACAGATACGACTCCATCAAAGTTGAGCAAACCGATAAAGTAGCCAATGACTGCCGTGATAATCATACCAATAAAAATTGCCCCTTTAATATTACGGGCCATAAAAATCAAGGTAATGAATAAGCCCGCTAACGCTAAAACGGTTCCTGGCTGATGCAAATCGCCTAGCGTCACCATCGTTGATTCATTAGACACCACGATTCCAGCGTTCTTCAATCCGATAAATGCAATGAATAAACCGATTCCGGATGTGATGCCATATTTTAATGAGTTAGGAATCGCATCAATTATCATTTTACGCAAGCTCGTTACGCTAATTAATAGAAATAGCAAACCAGCAATGAAAACCGTACCGAATACAGTCTGATATGAGAGGCCCTGTGCCCCCACAACGCTGGCAAAATAAGCATTCAAACCCATCCCTGGTGCTATCGCAATCGGGTATTTTGCTACCAGCCCCATGATAAGGGTCCCAATTACCGCTGATATGACCGTTGCCATGAAAACTTGTTCAAATGGAATTCCGATAGAAGACAATAATGCCGGATTCACAATAAGGATATAAACCATTGTTAAAAATGTCGTAACACCCGCCATGACTTCTGTACGGACATCCGTCCCATTTTCTTTCAGGGAAAAAAACTTTTCCATAAACATATTTTAGACCTCCAGATCTAAAGGAAACACCGACAACCGTTTGCACGCAAAGACAAGGTGTCCTAAAATTGTACTGCATCGACGCTTTTCCTGATTGATTTTTCGTTTAAAACAAGATGAAAAACGAATGAAAAACGCGACCTTTACTATATTATTCGTTTTTAATTTTAAATTCAACTAAAAAATTTGACCCCCACTCATATTTTCAAAAATTTTCATCCCACCAAGATATCCTGAGGGAATTACTTTTACTTTTTCCTAAAATAAAGATTTATCTCCAGCCAAATGAAAAACCACATGAATCACTGATTCATGTGGTTTTTCATTTGCTGAAGAATTTTCTTTTCCAGTCTTGACACTTGAACTTGGGAAATACCAAGCCTTGCCGCTACTTCCGATTGCGTCTGATCCTTATAATACCTCAGGAAAACAATCAGCCTTTCACGTTCATTCAATTCATGTATCGCTTCTTTCAAAGCGATTTGATCAAACCAAGATGTCTCGTTATGATCGGCAATCTGGTCAAGAAGGGTAATCGGATCTCCATCATTTTCGTAAACCGTTTCATGGATGGATGAAGGGCTCCTGCTGGCTTCTTGGGCCATGATGATTTCTTCTGGCGATAGCTCAAGGTGTTCCGCTAATTCGTTGACAGTCGGGACACGGCCATACGTCTTTGAAAGTTCCTCTTTGGCCCTGCGAATTTTATTCGCCATTTCCTTTAAAGACCGGCTTACTTTAACCGTTCCATCATCACGGATAAAACGTTGGATTTCACCAATGATCATTGGCACAGCATAAGTTGAGAATTTCACCTCAAACGATAAGTCAAATTTATCCACGGACTTCAACAGACCAATACAGCCAATTTGATAAAGGTCGTCCGGTTCGTAACCTCGATTGAGGAATCTTTGCACGACTGACCATACAAGCCTAAGATTGCTATTGACAATCAGGTTCCTTGCATCCTGGTCACCGCTCTGGCTGCGTTGGATTAAATTCCGCAATTCCTCATCTTTTAAATGGGGCTGGCCTTTCTTGCTCTTCTGGTTTTTAACCTCCACATCCATATGCAAGTCTCCCTTAATTGCACAAAGCTCTGCTTGTAGTTAAGTGCTTTTTTAATCGAATGATCGTGCCTTCGCCCTTATGGGAAATTATATGGATTTCATCCATGAAGTTTTCCATGATGGTGAATCCCATACCGGAACGTTCAAGTTCGGGTTTAGTCGTAAATAACGGCTGTTTAGCCTCCTCGACGTCCTCAATGCCCAGTCCTTCATCCCGGATGGTCAATTCCACAGTATCACCTTCGATGACCACTGAAATATAGACCCAACCTTCAGGGTCGCTCTCATACCCATGGATAATCGAATTCGTAACGGCTTCTGACACGACAGTCTTGATCTCAGTCAATTCATCCATCGTCGGGTCCAATTGGGCAATGAAAGCCGCAACAGTTACCCTTGCAAAAGATTCATTTTGGCTTAGTGCAGAAAATTTCGTTTCCATTTTATTTTTCATCTTAGGCAACCCCCAGTCTTTGCAAAGCGTTTTTTTCGGATAGTTCCATTTTAACAATTTTAAACAACCCTGACATCTCAAATAACCGCTTTACCGCTGGAGAAATTGCACAAACCACCATTTCACCTTGCTTTTTGTTTACCTGCTTATAGCGTCCTAAAATAACTCCAAGCCCTGAACTGTCCATAAAATGCAATTCTTCCATGTTGAGGATAATATGCTTGATGTTATGCTTTTGAATGGCTGCCTCTGCCTGGTTTTTCAATTTTTCTGCTGTATGATGATCTAAATCACCTTTGAGACGAATGCACAATACACGATTTTTCGCCTCCATATTAATCGTAAGACTCATTATATACAGCCTCCTTCACTGTCTTATAAAGAGTCAAATTCTCTTTTTCACCTGCAGATTCCTTCTTAGTGGCAAAACTAGTGGAGATTCGCCTAAATTAGTACAATTAACAGGCATTGCGACAATTTATTCTATTTCGCTTGGGCAAACATGCCGAAAGCCCGTTTATACAATTGCCACCAGCTGGCATTTTCAACAGTTTCTTTCGCGACTATTGGAGATTCGACATACACCTTACCGTTTTTCTTCAATTCAAGTGTACCAATTTGATCGCCTTTTTTAATGGGGGCATCCAAATTTTTATCAAGAGTGATTTTTTTTGTAAAGTCCTTTGGCGTCCCGTTCTTGGTTGTCAAAACTGAAATGGGTTCACTTGTCACTCCCATCACGGATTTCTTGCTGCCTTTACTTATCTTCGCTTCACCTAACACCTCACCGCGTTTATAAATCGGATATGTGATGTATTGCGAAAATGCATAATCCAACATCTTGGTGACCTGAGCGTTTCGTTCCTTTGGAGAAACGGCCCCGAAAACGACGGCAATGACACGCATATTCCCCTTTTTTGCTGTGGCTGTCAGACAATACTTCGCTTCATTTGTGAATCCTGTCTTCAGTCCATCCACTCCAGGGTAAAATTTCACCAATCTGTTCGTATTGACAAGCCAGAATTTCTTTTCGGTATTTTCACGGAGGTAATCTTCATATGTTCCCGTGAACCTTGTTATCGTATCGTATTTCAATAATTCCTTCGCCATGATCGACATATCATGGGCCGAACTGTAATGATCTTTAACAGGAAGGCCTGTTGCGTTTTGGAACTTCGTATTTTTCAACCCGAGGTCTTTCGCCTTTTTGTTCATTTTCCTAACGAACTCTTCTTCCGATCCAGCAAGACGTTCAGCCATCGCTACCGATGCATCATTCGCCGAACCAATCGAGATGCCCTTAAGCATTTGTTCTGTGGTCATTTCTTCACCTGGCTCGAGGAAGATCTGGGAACCTCCCATCGAAGCTGCATACTCACTAGTCCTGATTTTCTCCTTCATGCTGAGTTCGCCTTTATCGATCGCTTCCATGATCAGCAGCATCGTCATGATTTTCGTCATGCTTGCCGGTGAAAGACGAGCATCTGCATTTTTATCATACAGAATATTGCCTGTATCCCGTTCAATCAAAATGGCTGATTTAGCATTGGCCGCCAAGTCAACTCCCTTTTCTTCAGCTGCCTCTGTATGCGGGATGCTAAAACCCATTGCTACTAATACGGTTAAAAATAGAGAAAGAATCCGCTTCATCTCCATACCCTCCAATCTTTATATGATTTATTTTTTCCATCAAACCCATTTTTATACAAATAAAGATGAATTTTGAACATATAATGGATATTGGGTAACATATTAACAAAAATAAAAGAGGATGCGCATGGGCATCCTCTTTTAAACATTCAATGGGACAGACGTAAAAAGGCCGCTCAAAACCGCGGCCTTTTTTTTGTTATTCCATGATTTCTTTATAGATCAAAGTAGGTTTTTCCACTTTCTCTTTTGAAATCGCAATGCTTTCATACAATTTTTCTTTCACCTTTGAAACATCTTCAAAATTGCTGTAAATCGTCACAAGGGATTCACCTTTTGCCACGGATTCCCCGATTTTTTTACGGAGTACCAGCCCGACTGCCAAATCAATCTCTGACTCTTTTGTCGCCCGCCCGGCGCCTAAAAGCATAGCTGCCGTTCCTACTTCATCAGCGATGATTTCCGATACATATCCATCCTCTTTCGCTTCTAGCTCGAAAACATGAGCAGCCTGCGGAAGTTTTTCCGGCTGATCCACAACCGAACCATCGCCTCCCTGCGCTTCTAGGAAGACTTTGAATGAGTTAAGTGCAGAACCATCTTTGATCGCATTTTCAAGCAAGGTTCTTGCTTCTTCCAGCGAGCTTGCCTTTTTGGCAAGGTACACCATGTGGCTTCCCAGTGTTAAAGAAAGTTCCGTTAAATCTTCCGGTCCTTCCCCTTTAAGCGTATCGATGGCTTCCTTCACTTCTAATGCATTTCCGATTGCGTAACCCAGAGGTTGGCTCATATCGGAAATGACAGCCATCGTGTTTCGCCCCACATTGTTCCCAATGCTTACCATAGCATGCGCTAACTCTTCGGAATCTTCGAGAGTTTTCATGAAAGCGCCTGCTCCCGTTTTAACATCAAGTACAATCGCATCAGCACCAGCAGCGATTTTCTTACTCATGATCGAGCCGGCAATCAAACCGATACTATTAACCGTAGCCGTAACATCGCGCAATGCATATAACTTTTTGTCCGCTGGAGTCAGGTTACCACTTTGCCCAATGACAGCTATTTTATTTTTATTGACAAGTCTAATGAACTCGTCATTTTCTATTTCGACATGGAAACCTTTTACAGACTCCAATTTATCGATCGTACCGCCTGTATGGCCGAGCCCGCGTCCTGACATCTTTGCCACTGGGACACCTACAGCAGCAACCAATGGTCCAAGCACTAGTGTTGTGGTGTCACCAACACCGCCTGTTGAATGTTTATCGACCTTAATTCCTTCAATCATCGATAAATCAATTTGATCGCCCGACTCGACCATTGCCATGGTTAAATCAGCACGTTCCTGCTCATTCATCCCTTTGAAATAAACAGCCATTGACCAGGCACTCATTTGGTAATCCGGAATCGATCCATCGGTAAACCCTTTGATAATGAACTGTATTTCTTCTGTAGAAAGAGCCTTTCCATCACGCTTTTTCTCAATTAAATCTACCATTCTCATATTGGAATCCCCACTTTTTTAAAGACACCGCTTCTCTCAGGTGTACTTGTATTTTTTTGGATCGTTTTATATGTCTTTAACGATTTGCTTAACAAATTCCAGAAAACTGCTTTTCACTTTTTCCGTCGTTTCAATTACCTCTTCATGCGACAAAGGCTGATCCAGAATGCCTGCAGCCATATTGGTAAGGCATGATATTCCAAGCACCTTCATACCGCTATGCCTTGCTACGATAACTTCCGGAACTGTCGACATCCCAACTGCATCCCCGCCAAGGATCCTTGCCATTTTCACTTCTGCCGGTGTCTCATAGGTTGGCCCTGTATTTCCGATATAGACACCTTCTTTAATATCCAGGCCTAGTGAAGATGCAATTTGTTTAGCTTGAGTCCGAAGGTCTTTATTATAAGCTTCTGACATATCAGGGAATCTAGGGCCGAAACGCTCCTCATTAGGACCAATCAATGGGTTTGCCCCCATTAAATTAATATGATCCGTAATGAGCATCAAGTCACCTGGTTCATAGCTTTCATTAACGCTTCCGGCAGCATTCGTTACAATTAGCTGCTCAACACCAAGAAGTTTCATTACACGTACTGGAAATGTGACTTTCTCCATGGAGTACCCTTCATAAAAGTGGAAACGCCCTTGCATGGCCACTACCTTTTTACCACTTAAATTACCAATGACAAGCTGTCCAGCATGTCCTTCAACAGTCGATACCGGAAATTCCGGAATTTCGTGGTAAGGAATCGTTATGGGATTTTCAATTTCATCTGCTAATACTCCAAGTCCAGAACCAAGAATCAGTCCTATCTCCGGGGAGCCTTCAATCTTATTTTTTATGAATGACGCAGCTGTCTCTATTTTATTAAACATCTATTTAATCTCCCCTTTATTTAGATCGCCCAATATATTTTTCCCGAAGGCAGGCATTTTCACATCAAAATTAGCAGCGACCGTCGCCCCGATATCAGCAAATGTATCTCTTACCGGGAGCTCGGCACCTTCTGTAAATCGTTTGGAGTAGACTAATAATGGCACATATTCACGTGTGTGATCGGTTCCTTCATGTACCGGATCATTCCCATGGTCGGCAGTGATGATCAATAAATCATCCTCTTTCAGTTTATCTAGGACTTCCGGCATCCGAGCATCGAATTCTTCCAATGCCTTTCCGTATCCCTCTGGATCGCGCCTGTGACCGTATAAAGCATCGAAGTCGACCAGGTTAAGGAAACTTAGCCCTTTGAAGTCCTGTTCTATTGTTTGGATTAATTTATCCATTCCATCCATATTGGATACGGTCCTTAATGATTCTGTGACGCCTTCCCCATCAAAGATATCCGAGATTTTCCCGATTGCGAGCACATCATATCCAGAATCCTTCAATTCGTCCATTACTGTCCGGTTAAAAGGCTTCAATGCATAATCATGACGGTTAGTGGTTCTTTTGAAGCTGCCTGGTTCACCTGTGAAAGGTCTGGCAATCACGCGCCCAACCTTGAACTCATCAGCCATTGTCACCTCACGTGCAATTTCACAAATCCTGTATAATTCGTCTATCGGAACGATATCTTCATGTGCAGCAATCTGTAAAACTGAATCAGCTGATGTATATACGATCAACGCACCCGTTTTCATATGTTCCTCGCCCAGTCTTTCAATGATTTCCGTACCGCTTGCCGGGACGTTCCCAATAATTCCCCGTCCCATTTTCGCCTCGAGTTCATTGACTAACAATTCCGGAAAACCATCTGGAAATACACGGAATGGAGTGGATATATTCAACCCCATGATTTCCCAATGTCCAGTCATCGTATCTTTTCCTGTAGATGCCTCTTTCATTTTCGTATAGTATGCGAGAGGATGTTGAGCTTTATCAATCCCTTTGATTTCACGTATATTGCCTAAACCCAATTTTGCGAGAGTCGGCATGTTCAATCCATTCATTTTTTCTGCGATATGGCCAAGTGTATCCGCCCCTTTATCACCGAATAAATCTGCATCAGGTGCTTCGCCGATTCCAACAGAATCCATAACAACTACAAATATACGTTTAAATGCTGAATTTCCATTCATGAGTCATTCCTCCTAAAATAGTAATCAGTTTTATACTCTCTATAATACCCTTATACTGCACAGTTACTCTTCAAATAAATGCAATGATGATAACGTCAGAAGTCTGACCTCTCTATATTGTAAACGATTACCTAGATGGAGACAAATAATATATTTCACGAATGAAATAAAGTTCCATTGGATGTGCGCTAGAATCTCAGCAGCATTATGACTGTCGAGACAGATCGGAAAAAAGGCTGCTCCCTTCAACTGCCTCGCAGTTAAATTCACAACCTTTCTATCATTCTGCTATTCTATTATGCTCGCGGATGGAATTTTGAATATACATCCTTGATCCGTACGTTCGTAATATGTGTATAAATTTGCGTTGTCGAAATATCCGCATGACCGAGCATTTCTTGGACGGCACGTAAATCAGCCCCATTCATCAATAGATGAGTCGCGAAAGAATGTCTCAGTGTATGTGGTGTAATTTCTTTTTCTATTTGTGCCGATTTCACAAGTTTTTTTAGAATCTTCCAAAACCCCTGCCTTGTCAGCCTGTTGCCATGATGATTCAAAAAAAGTGAATCTGTCCTGTGCTTTGGGCTGGCCAATCTCCCTCGGGAACTTTCCATATAATGTTCAATGGCACCCAGTGCCGTTTGTCCAATCGGAATGATCCTCTCTTTATTCCCTTTCCCTACACAACGGACAAAACCCATCGATGCATGAACATCACTCACATCCATGGATATCAACTCACTGACACGCATACCTGTCGCATACATCAGTTCTAGCATCGCCTTGTCTCGTAAACCGAATTCATCCATTATCTTCGGGGCTTCCAATAGTGCTTCAACCTCTTCCATGCTTAATACTTTCGGAAGGCTTCGTTCCGGTTTTGGCGTTTCTATATGTATGGACGGATCCTGATCGGTTACTTTTTCCCTTAGAAGAAATTGATGAAAAGACCGGATGGACGCAATATGACGTGCTACCGTCTTCGATGATTTCCCTTGATCCTTCAAATGCACGAGAAAATGCAAGATGTTCACCCGCCGTGAATCATTCCAGTCGTTAATGGTTTCAACATCTTTCAGATAGCCCCAATATGATTTTAAGTCGCGCTCATAGGAGACGAGCGTATTCTTGGCCAGTCCTTTTTCAATGGTTAAAAAATGAATGAAATCCCTAATTTGATTCTCCATATTCATTACTCCCCGTTTAAATAAAACAACATTAAGCGTTCAAGCCATGCATCATCACCTGTATCAACAGCCTTCGATACTTTTACAGCCATACCTTTGGGTTCATCATAACGATGATAACTCTGATATTCCTGATTTAACCATACCATTCCTATATAAAAAAGAACAGTAAAGCTAACAAAGAGAACCATCACTTTAGCCGTATGCAAAATAAGCGATAATGATGTTTTCATCATCTTTCCCCTCCCATTCGATCCTCTGTATCAATCTATGCCCAACAGGACAAGTTTTATACGTGTTTAGGTAAGGAGAAAGCAAATACTGCACTTACGTGAGAAAATTCATTCCTTCATCCTGATATTTTCCTGATGTCTCGCAATAGGTTTTAGCCCTTTAAAAATGCAGAAAACCTTCTCCACTAAATGGAAAAGGTCCAACTTCATTCACCTTTGTTGTCTTCTTTGTCATGACATCGATGACAAATGCCATGAAAGGTTAATCTATGGTCTTTAATCTTGAAGTTCCAGTCGCGTTCGACAATGTCTTCTACGTCTTCAAGTAGGTCTTCCTGGATCTCATCTACCGCACCACATTCCACACAAACAAGATGATGATGGAAATGCGCAGCTCCTTCTTGTCTTAAATCATAACGGGAAACCCCGTCTCCAAAGTTAATTTTATCTACTATCTTCAATTCAGTCAGCAACTCTAGCGTACGGTAAACTGTTGCCAATCCAATTTCCGGCGACTTTTCTTTGACAAGGAGGTAAACGTCTTCTGCGCTTAAATGGTCCTCTTCATGCTCAAGTAAAACGCGGACGGTCGCTTCTCGCTGAGGCGTTAATTTGTAGCTGGACGAGTGCAACTGCTTTTTTATCCTATCAATTCTGTTTTCTATTTCCATACCTAATATTCCCTCCCGCGCCGCTATCCTATCCATTATATCAAATGAGGGAAAACTGTCAAAATAGATTTCTTGTTAATGATAAAAAAATTTGCGGGAACCGTAAATTTCCATCAATGACCCAATAAACTTACGACATTTTTCATTAAGGAAGGGGATAGGTACGCTTCAAATGCAGCAGCTGTAACCAAAAATAACCCCGACAAAATCAATGAGAAAATATACCGTGATATTATCGGCTTCAGTGGCTCACGAACCTGCTTAAGGAAAATCCGGCTGATCATTTTCATTGATAGTGAGACGGCAAGGACGGTTATCACGATGAATATAGGGACTATGAATATATTTTGGGGCAGAATGGCGACAAACGATAATAAAAACCCACTCCACCCCATTTGATTGACTAAAAAGCCGACTGTGAATCCAACAACCATCCCTTTTATAAATAGCAAAACCAAGATGACAGGCAAACCGATGACCGATATTCCGAGAATCCAGATGACGCCGATATATTTTATATTATGCATAATACTTTGGCTGAACATATCATGCGAAGATGCAAATTCACCTTTGGATACTTGTCCGAAAAATTGCGATAAATAATAGAACAAGTCTTCCTTTTGGGTAAAGCTCAAACTATTCACCAGTACTGCCCCAAAAATGACACCCATCAAAAAAAGCACAGTGATAAAGACATATAATGAGGAATGTTCGTTAATATGTTTCATTACGGCATTTTGTACGACAGATTTTTTTTTCATCTTTCATCCTCCCAACTCCGCTTACTAGAATCTATGTTTTCACTCTCTCATTTATGCTAAGAAAACTTTCCCCATCAGCAGAACACCTTAAACTGAATTTGTGTTATAATTTCCCAAAATCATTATATGGAGGTAGGATATGAAAGCTATATTAATGGATTTCCCCGAAAAAATTGAAACCCCACGATTATATTTAAGACCATGTCAGCCTGGTGATGGCCTTGACGTTTACGAGGCCATTGTCCATTCTAAACATGAATTGAAACAGTGGCTGCCATTTGCCCATCAAGATGCGTCTCCGGAAACTTCAGAACAGAACGTTCTTAAGTCCTTTGCGGACTTTATTATAAAAGAGGATATTAGACTTCATATTTATAGGAAAGAAGACGATCAATTCATCGGCTCCACTGGTCTGCACCGGATTAACTGGGATATCCCTAAATTCGAAATTGGCTATTGGATTGATACGAGGTACAGTAAACAAGGGTACATAATGGAAGCGGTCGAAAAGTTAACCAAATTCGCTTTTTACCATTATGGGGCAAAGCGAGTTGAAATCCGCTGTGATCCTAAAAATATTGCCAGCAAACGGATACCCGAGAAGCTAGGGTTTATCCTTGAAGGAACTTTGCGTTATGACTGTCTAAGTGCTGATGGCAAGGAATTGCGGGACACCTCCATTTATGCAAAAACTACAAACTAAAAAAAGTCCTGACAGGTAACAATCATCTGTCAGGACTTTTATTCAGGTTAGCTTTCCTTTTTGACTTTTCCGTATTTGCCTCCGCCCCCCACCTCAAAAGAAAGCGTCCCTTTTCTGGCAGAATCAATGTATCGAGCCAATTTTTCAGGCACGATTTCCATGAGCTGTTCAAGCGTAACTTCATGAAGGATATTCATCTCTGTTCCAAATGCCTCCAGCAGTTTTTCCATCGATTTAGGTCCAAGTCCTGGGATGAAATCGAGTGGTACTTGATGGATATATGGTGGCCTTTCCCTTCCATATCTTCCGTTGATTTTGGTAATGGAGAGTTCGTTGATCCTGGACGATACTCCTTTTATAATGGATTTATTACCACACTCAGGACATTGTTCACTATCCCTCAACACCTGGTGTAAACACCCTGAACATACGGTTTGATGATATTTTCCCAATAAGGGGTTCAATCCATAATTAACGGTCACCTTACGATTCCCTTTTTCTTTAAGGGCTTTTGCCAGCTCATTGAAACTTGGTTCTGCAAGCAGGACTTTTTGATATTCACGAGCGATTTTCCCAAGCGAATGAGCATCAGAATTTGTCACGAATACATAGGAGTCCAACTCCTCGATATCCTTGACCATTTCTGTATCTGAACTTAAGCCAAGTTCGATGGCATCAATCAGCTTCGGATCGAATACTTCTGTCAGACTGGACCGCACTCCTTTTCCATACAAGCTTTTAAAAGGGGTGAAAACATGTGCCGGGATAAACAGGCCGCCCAGTGACTTCACCATCTTTTGCAGCGTTCTTCCATCACAATAAATCCTTTGGGAGCTCAAGGTTATATTTTTAACATGTCCGCTCATCCATGAGGAGAAATCCTTCATCGCTTTTAAAGTGGGAAAATAGGCGAGGACATGGATTGGTCCATTACAATTCTGGTCATAAATTTCAATCTCCGAGCCTGGAATGATGGTTGTATTCCTGTATTGAAGTCCACCTTCCATCTTTTCCGTGATTTCGCCATCCAGAATCCCCGCTTCGATCTCTTCGATAATTTCAGGAGAATGGCAATCGATTATCCCGATTAGATCAAGGCCCTTCCTTTCACTCGCCACTTGCAGCACCTTGCTGAAGGTTAACGTCTTAGCACCTGTTATTTTCACGGCCCTTCCGCTTCTCGTTCTGCCTATATGGATATGCAGGTCAGCGTAAAACTCCTTCATTTATGAAGTCATCGCCTTTTTCAACAGCAGATACTGCACGGCATATGCCGTTTTGGCATCCTGGATTTTCCCTTCAACCATATAAGTTTGAGCTTCCTCCAACGTGAGTTCAATCATCTCGACAAATTCATCTTCATCCAGTGGGGCCGCATTTTCTTTCTTTTTCAAATTGTGGGCCACATACAGGTGGACCAATTCATCGGCGAAACCTGGTGAAGTATAGAAGGATATGATGTGCTCCATTTTTTCGCATTCATAACCTGTCTCCTCTTCCAACTCCCGTTCTGCCGACAGAACCGGTTCTTCCCCTTTTTCCAGCTTTCCTGCAGGGATTTCCACCAAGCTTCTCTCCAGCGCTTTACGGTACTGTTCAACCATGATGATTTTATTTTCTGCAGTAAGAGCTATGATGGCAACCGCTCCCGGATGTTTGACTATTTCACGTTTACCCGTTTTCCCATCAGGAAGTTCAACATCATCCACTTGCAGGCTGATTACCTTTCCTGTGAAGATTTTTTCCGAAGACAGCGTTTTTTCTTCAAATTTTTTCATCCTGACCACTCCTCTGTTCTAATTGCAGCATGATTTCTCATACATTTTACCATAATAGAGAGGGAGGGCGATTTAATGAAAGTTTACGTATTGGAAAAAAGCGTTACTTTATCCGGAAAGAGTTGGGAAATCCTTCAAAAACTAAAACAATTGCAAAATCAATATGTCTATATCAATGATTGGATTGCCGACATACACCATCAGGCGCCACCCGCTCCTTTAAAACGGATCAAGTGAATTCTTTGAGTGAAATGGATTTCTCCTTTACAATGAATGTAAAGGGAGTGGATAACATGAAAAAACGCAGACTAGGCAATTCAGAATTGCTAGTATCTGAAATCGGGCTCGGATGCATGTCATTGGGGACTGTTGAAAATCAGGCATCCGAAATCATACAGGCCGCTTTAGATGAAGGAATCAATTACTTTGATACGGCTGACTTATATGATTTCGGTATGAATGAAGAAATCGTCGGAAAGAATTTAAAATCGGTCCGCGATAAGGTATACATAGCCACCAAGGTTGGAAACCGTTGGAATGAAAATAAGGATGCCTGGAGCTGGGATCCATCTGGCTCTTATATTAAAACGGCAGTAAAAGATAGCTTAAAACGGTTGGGGACTGATTATATTGACCTTTATCAATTACATGGAGGCACCATTTCAGACAATATCGGAGAAACGGTAGAAGCATTTGAAGAACTGAAAAAAGAAGGCTATATCCGATATTATGGAATTTCCTCGATTCGTCCGAATGTGATCAAGGAATTCACTGAAAAATCCGAGCTCGATTCCGTAATGATGCAGTTTAATCTTCTCGACCGCCGCCCAGAAGAGTGGATGTCCCTTTTGGACAACAAACAGATCAGCATCATCGCCCGTGGGCCCCTTGCTAAAGGGTTGCTTAGCGAGAAAATGCTTGCAAAGGCAAAAGAGGATGGATACCTCGACTATAGCTATCACGAGCTTAAGGATTTACTTCCGCAATTAAAGGACAAACTTTCTGATAGGAAGTTGAATGAAACGGCACTTCAATATGTATTGTCCCATCAAAGCGTCGCTACCGTTGTACCAGGAGCAAGCTCAGTACAGCAGCTCCGTGAAAACTGCCAGGCCGCTAACAGCTCTTCACTGTCCAAAACCGAGCTTGATATCTTGAAGCAGTTGACCAAAGCGAACAAATATGTAAGTCACCGGGAATAAAAAGTTGTTCGAACTAAACTAAATGTTTCAAAGGAATGTCAGGACGATCTTTAGAGGCTGCCTTATCTGCGTTTAACCAACGGGATAGGCAGCCTATTTCCGTTCCGTCATTTTATTTTCCATAGTGCTTCTGTATCTCCTATCATTCTAATCCTTTCCAGACCCCACTTCTAATATATTCAGTTGATGAATTTTGATCGATAACTTCATTCGATATAGTTTTTCAACTTTTTCATTGCCATCCTAAAGTTAATGTTGTACAATTCAGTTGTGCACAATTAAAAATAAGAAGGTAAGGGAGAAAAATCATGACAAAAACATTATTTACAACATCAGTAACAGTGGATGGCGGAAGAGAAGGAACGGCTATTTCCGCTGACGGTAACTTCACGGTTGATATTGCGATGCCGGGAACGCCAAGGGCTAAACAGATGCCTGAAGCATCTAATCCGGAACAGCTTTTTGCAGCTGGATATGCTGCATGTTTTGATAGTGCCTTGCAATCAGTTGGTAAAATTGAACGCGTTTCTTTCGATTCCAAAGTCACTGCAAGCGTCAGTCTATTGATGGGTGAGATGCATCAGTACAGCTTGGCTGTAACTTTGGCCGTGAAGGGATCCGGGGTCGATAAGGAGACATTCGAAACCCTTGTTCATAAAGCACATCAAATGTGTCCTTATTCAAAAGCAATCAACGGCAATGTGGATGTCGCCATTGAAATAGATGTAGATTAATCCGACAAAAAGACGCTTGGGGGTTCCCAAGCGTCTCAGACTGTAGACAAACTCGAAGAAAAGCGAGTTTGCCTGCAGTTTTTTATTTTAAAAAAGTTGCAGTTGATTTCAGCCGGTGCACTTTTTTCGACCTACACCGTACTTTTTTCGTTATCCGGAGCTTTTTCCCGGCAGTCCACGCAGTTTTTCAACTTACACCACATTTTTTTTGGCCGTTCACGCAATTATTCGACCTACACTGCACATTATTCGACCGTTCACGATTTTTTTCGACCTACACCGCACTTTATTCGATCTTTCACAAATTATTTCGACCTTCATTTCACTATTCGGACGCCGAAGCAATTATTTAAGATCCACGGATCAAATCCGCTCCCTTTCCGTCGACTGTCAGCCAAGCGTCTGTGGGGTCTCGGCTAGCCAGTTATTCGGCAGGAGTGTCGCAAATTTCTTCAATCTACTAAGGTTTGGATAACCAAGCCTTCTTTTATAATTTGGTTAGGGATAAGACCATTCCGAATCTCCTTTTTTCGACAAACTAAAACGCTTGGGATTCCCAAGCGTTTTTCCTTTTTGCTAAAATTCCTGTAATGTTTTCAATAGTTGGAGCAGTGAAGCTTTCAAATCCTCAACCACCCTCTTATCCTCACCCGACATAGCCGAAATTCGATCGGGAATGAGACAGGCCTCTTCCTGTAAACCATGTCCCTTTTCCGTCAGCTTTATCATGACAGACCGTTCATCTTCAGTGGAACGTTCACGGACAATCAAGCCATTCTGCTCCATTCGTTTCAACATGGGGGTTAGCGTTCCTGAGTCGAGGGCAAGCAGCTCCCCTAATTTTTTCACTGTAAGTGTATCCTGTTCCCATAGTAGAAGAAGAACCAGATATTGAGGATATGTCACTTCGAGTTTATCAAGCAGCGGTTTATATTTTTTCGTCATTTCCCTTGAACTTGCATAAAGCAGGAAACATAATTGGTTTTCCAGTACATTTTCTATTTTACTTTGCATCATATCACCAGCTAGTAGTAGTCCATCCGATATGAATGCATATCGAACTTATCTTTAATATAATCGTTATACTTTATAAAATAAAGGAATATCAGCAAGGAATGTTCCCCTATCCTTTTCTAAGAATGGTTCTTTCCTGTTGTTAGGAACGAAAAAGGGAGACGCCCCTTAAACTGCTCCCTGTTCTTCATTTATAGTTCTTCCAGTTCATATTGCTTTCACCCAATAGTTCTTCGAATGATTTGTTCTTCTCCCGCTGCTTTCTTTCTTCGCGTTTTTTTTCTTCTTCCGCTGCCCTTTTCTCTTGTTCAGCCTCATTCAGTTCCTTTTGCTTTTGACGAAGCTGGGACATGATATCTTGATTGATCATATCACCAAGTTTCAATGATGATGAATCTTTATCTTGGTTTTTGCTTTGATTTTGATTTCGCGGCTGTTTCTTTTTCATCCTTAAAACCTCCTGGCCATTTATGAAATTATTATATCACGACTGCCGTTTTCCTCGTTATGGTTTTCAAACAGTGTTTTCCCATTTCCCTCATGGTAAAATAAAGAAAATCAACCGAGGAGGATCCTTCATGAAGAAATGGTGGTTTACACTCGCTGGAATCCTAACCTATATCATCGGCGTCGGCATTTATTTTTCCAATCGGATCATGTACATGAAAAAAAAGGAAGCTGATTTTATCCAGAATCGTGAAATCACGGCTAAACGCCTGATCAGGGAGGATTTTGATAATCTGCCTAAAACGGAAATTTGGGTATCCTCACCATCCGGATATTCCTTGAAATGCTTGTTTATCGAACCGCATGATACCAATAAGTGGGTGGTCATTTCCCATGGTGTGACGGAGAACAAAGTCAATTCCATTAAGTACATGAATATTTTTCTTAAGCGGGGCTTCAATGCCATCATTTATGACCACCGCCGGCATGGGGATTCCGGTGGCAAGACGAGCAGTTATGGACATTATGAAAAATTCGACCTGAAAGCCGTAATCGATGAATTGAAAAGGCGTAAAGGTTCTGATCTTCATATTGGCATTCATGGAGAATCCATGGGGGCCGTAACCCTGCTTTTATATGCCGGAATGCTTGAAGATGGTGCTGACTTTTACATTGCGGACTGTCCATTTTCAAATTTCGAGGATCAGATCAAACACCAGCTCAAGCTTGAAATCCCATTTCCCTCTTGGACCGTGTTTCCGCTTGGGCGTACGTTCATCAAACTCCGTGATGGATATTGGACCAATGAAGTGTCCCCAATCGATTATATGAAAAATATCCGAAACCCCGTGCTCTTCATCCATAGTGAGAATGACAGCTTTATTCCTGCTTCCATGACAGCGGAATTATATGCAGCAAAAGAGGGCCCAAAGCAGTTGTACATCGCTAAAAAAGGGGCCCATGCTCAATCTTATAATGAAAATCCAAAAGAATATGAAGATCAAATCGATCAGTTTCTCGAACTTGTCTGAGAAGAAAATGAGAGGGATCCAAGATTCCCTCTCATTTTCTTCAGTTAGATTTTATTAAAATAGCTCATCCTCGGATTTAAGATTTGATTCGGACTTTTTAACTGAAAGCTGTTCGCTTCCGGAACAAAGTCTATTTTCATGACTTCATCCAAAAAAATCATTTTCGATTTCTCCACATATAGAGGGATTCCGTTTGTTTCCGCTTTTTCGGTACCTTCCTCAGGTTCGTTGACCAACCATAGCGCCGTCACACCACTTACCACGCAGCCACAGCCATCAGTATCATATTTCAACTGTAAATATCCTTCTTGTCCCTGTACCTTATCGGCTATTTTCTCAGCCGCTCTTTCCGTCCATTCAATATACATGATTACATGCCTCCCGATGTCTTTGCATTCCCCCATTATAAACGATAAAAATGTTTCTGTTAACGAAACTGCCTGCTTCCTTCTGCAAGATCGGCCGACATGAAAATCACTTTTTCCATTAACCGTGCTACAAGTCAGATTCCCTTTTGCCCGATGATTTCCTTTTATCAAGATGAAAATACAGTAAAGAGGATCGATGTCGTTCCGAAAATGAAAGGCTGTCCCTTGAGAACAGCCCTTCCGCTCATTATTCCATTATCCTTACATCCGCTATATCGGAAAGCCTGATATAGTGAGCCTGCTGAAAGCGATCAACGATATGAAGCTTTTGGGTGAGCTCATTATAATAATGGATCCTGCCGATTAACAGCTGATACCGGTTTCCTTCATAATGAGCAATCGCGACATCCTTTCTTTCCTCCATCGCTTCCCCCATTACCGCATTCATTTCTTCCAGTTGCTGCTCATCCAGGATGCGCTCCGTTTCATAGCCATCCTCCACCACCCAATCCCGCAGCATCTTCACATGCTCCGGCAACATCATCGATGTCCATTTGATACGGCCGCGATCACGAATCATTCTTTTCCCTCCCTTCAAAGTCAACCTTACGCCTTATGCCCACCAAGCAGCCTGCTTCGGTGAACAGCTGTACCCGCTTCTGTATACGAAACTGCACGCAATAACGATTTGGGTCCATATTTATGGCGGATTCGATCAACCGTGTAACTCAATTCCCGCTTTTTCCAGCGCGAAGCATCAAATAAAGTCAGCTGCATTTCGTTATCATCCACAATATTCGAGAGTCGGACCTCTATGCTCCGAACCGTTTTTTGCTTATAGTTCTCATGAAAAAGCTCCAGGCAAACTTTATATAACTCCATCGTAATGTTGGTCGGTTCGCTGATCGAACGCGAACGATGGAAACCACCGCCAAACTCATCCTTGCTGTAACCAATGCTTAGGCTGACCGTCCTTCCTGCCTTGCGATGGGTACGTGCCCTTCTTCCAACTTCTTCGCAAATTTCCAGCATGACCTGCTTGACCTCATGCTCCGCCTTATAATCCCTAAGCAGGATTTGACTTTTGCCAAAGCTGACCTGCCCTTCGATGATCACTGCCCCCATATCCGATAAATCTATTCCCCACGCATGGTGGTAAAGCTGATTGCCCATAATTCCAAACTTCGCTTCAAGTAATTCAAGATCATAATTGGCAAGCTGCCCAACCGTGAATATTCCCATTCCATGAAGGGTTTTTTCTACGCGCCTGCCGATTCCCCACATTTCACGAAGCGGGGAAATCGGCCAAAGTTTGTTTGGCACATCCTCATACTTCCATTCTGCAATCCCTTTATCTTTGGCTTCCAAATCAAGGCAAAGTTTTGCCATAAGCATGTTCGGACCAATTCCAATGGCACATGGGAGCTGTAATTCCCGTTCGATTTCATCTTTTATCTTTTCAGCTATCACCCGGGCATCTCCCCATAAAGAAGCGGCACCATCGACTTTCACAAAACTTTCGTCCACACTATACACGTGAATCGCTTCTTTGGGCACATAACGGTTGAACAAGCGGGTGATTTCTGTCGAGACCCTTAAATAGGTCGCCATTTTGGGTTCAACGACGACAATCCTTGGATCATTCGGAATCTCAAACATCCGCGAACCTGTCTTGATGCCAAATTCCTTCTTCATTTTTGGAGAAGCTGCAAGCACAATGCTCCCCGTCCTCTTCAAATCACCAACCACCGCCAGATAACAATCGAGTGGGTCCAGACCAAGCATGACCGCAGAACAGCTTGCATAAAAACTTTTCATATCGATACACATAATTGATTGTTTCGGCATCGTCCCATAATCCATCATTTCTTCACCCTAACAAGAATATACGTTCGCTTTTATTATATTCATAACTTTAACCGAATATACGTTCTTATTCAATGGAAGTTTTCATACAAATTTCTACTTTTTATTGTAATTCCCTTGAAAAATATAACAGACCCTAAAAACGGATAAATTACCATATTTAAACTATGTTTCCATATAGTTTTTTTCAAATAGATTAATTAGTAACTTGAATAATTTCAAGTGAATCCATATGCTTAGTTTTTTAAAATTCATCCACCCTTTTCAATAGACTTTCGTCTATTTAATTTTAGTCTTACTACTCATTTTTTGTAATGTAATTGTAACCAAAATTATGTCTAATTGTCATAATGGTATTGTAGGATAATATTGTTAAGAATAATAGAGAGATAGATAGAGAGGAAATGAAAATTATGAAGAAATGGATCGCTTCAGCTGCTGTTGCATCTGCCATGATGCTAACCCCACTGCAAGCCTTTGCAAATATCGGAGATCAAACCCTCAGACCCGGAATGACACATAGCGATGTCAAACAACTACAACAACTTTTAAAAACCAAAGGTTATTTCACATATTCAGGTTCACTGACTACATATTACGGCACCTATTCTGTATCTGCAGTAAAAAAATTCCAAAAAGCCAAAGGATTAACTGCCGATGGGATTGCCGGCCGAGGCACATTTAATGCGCTTGGTGTTTATAATGTCAATAATACAAGCCTGATAAGCTATGCAAAAACCTTAATAGGCAAACCTTACAAATGGGGCGGAACAACACCGACTGGATTCGACTGCTCAGGCTTCGTCTATTACGTATTCCAGAAATCACAAGGAATTACCTTACCTCGTACAACATCATTGCTCTATTCCAATACAGGTTTAAAAGTATCATCACCAGCTAAAGGTGATCTTGTATTCTTTGATACTTCTTCTGGAAGAACAGGAGTATCCCATGTTGGGATCTATATCGGAAATGGTCAATTCATCAGTGCTACGTCTTCTAAAGGAATAACCATCACGAATATGGATAATTCTTATTGGAAACCAAAATATTTAGGTGCGAAAACGTTATAAAATCCAGGACATGAGCTCATCCTTGTGAGCGAAATCCCATTAAAAAAACCGGACTGAATTCATAAATGATTCAGTCCGGTTTTTTTGATTTATTTTATATATAATATTTCATCCGTTAAATCCTCTATAGTCACCATGAATGATGAATCCAAATTGGAACGATTCATCATTTCAATATTATACACATGCTCTGAGGGCAAATGGACGACATCGAGAACCATGAATCGCTGACTTTCCGCTTTACTGACATGATTGAGGGCAGCAGTGACAGCCCTTTGTTCGGCCAAACTTTTTTCATCCGTCAAAACAAGAATCAATTTCGCTTCCGCTTTCCCAGGAAATGATTTCTTGACCCCGCCCCGGTGCCATGGTTTCACTTTCATCCCGATTTCCAAGTCAGAATATTCGAGGTCATTACCATGTTGATCTTGAATATATGTATCATTGGTCACCCTATAATAAGTCCCTTTAATCAAAATCCTTTTATCGTCAAGATCTGTAATGAAACCTTCTTCCCCCTTGGCAATGGCTTCACCCATGTTCCAATCAGAGGATTGACAGCTACCCAGAATAAAGACAACAATTATATATATTAAAAGGTTTACAATCATCTTCATGAAAATCCCTCCTAAGAAATAGACGGATTCCCCATGAAATAGTTACCAATTTATTCAGAATAAAACTTCCTTTATTTCATAAAAAAAGGGGAATGTCATCGACATTCCCCTTTTTTTACCTATTATTGAACATCTTTCGCCTTGTCCGGTATCGAAAATCTAGCCTACTTTTTAAAAAATGCTTTTTTCCCTAATGTTTCGGTGATCTTTGGAAACATGTTATACCATTTCCCAGCTAAATTCATCCAGCCAGGGAGGTTGATTTCCCTCTTATTGGTCAGCATCGCCGCTACGATTTTTGCCGCGACATCTTCAGGCTTAAGCATGAACTTTTCGACATTCTTTAAATATGTACCTGATTCATCTGCAATGTTAAAGAAATTCGTTTCTATAGGTCCGGGATTGACGGTGGTCACAAAAACACGATCCTCCATCAGCTCGAGCCGAAGTGCGTTTGAATAGCCAAGAACTGCGAACTTGGTTGAGGAATACAATGTTGATTTAGGAGTGGCAATTTTACCGGCCTGTGAAGCAATATTGATGATATGCCCCGATTTTCGCTGCTTCATATACGGAAGAACCAGCTTTGTGCAGGCCATTAATCCAATGACGTTGACAGCAAACATTGCTTTCGTTTCATTTAGTTCCGTATCCTGCGCTTCTTTAAACGTGCCGAAACCAGCATTGTTGACCAACACATCCACTTCACCTATTTGAGCATGGATGTCATTAAATACCCTTGTCACCTGATCAGTATCTGCAACGTCGAGCTTATAGGCATATGCATCAATCCCATATTGGTCGATGAGTTCATTCTTTAGCTGTTGTAATTTATCCAGACTTCTGGCCAAGAGGACGAGACGGCATCCCTGCTTTGCACTTTGGATGGCAACTTCCTTGCCAATCCCTCCGGAAGCACCGGTGATAACAATAATTTTCCCTTGTAACTTATTCAAAAAAATGTGCCTCCTTGCCTAACATTAAGCGATTGAATACAGAATGACCCCTGATTGGATTTTGGTTTCGACTTCACCCAAATCTTCTAAATAGTCCAGCTGACCGACCGTTTCCGAAAGTGTCAGGCCCACTTCCTGAAGGTATACTTTAGGAAAAAGCTGCTGACACACTTCAAAGGCCGATAAAGGCTTATCTTGAAGCATGCTTTTCACCTGCATGGCCCGGTTATGCTGCCGCTCGAATCGATATTGAATCAAGTCGGCAACCTCATCTCCTTCCACTTCAGATCCATGTCCGGAATAAACAGTGGAAATCGAAAAATCCAATAATTTCTGAAGTGATGCATTATATTGCAGTAACGGACGAGGCCTCATGCCACCCGGAAGTAAAGGCGGTTCCATTAATGGATTGGGTGAAATCTTAGCAAGCAAGTGATCGCCCGCGATCATGACCCCGTCACTTTCCCGGTAAAAGGATAAATGGCTTTGCGCATGCCCTGGAGTCTCGATCACTTTCCAGCCTGGAAGACCAGGAAGCTCATCCCCTTCAGCCAAATATCCATGCAGCTTCCGTTCACTAAGGAATCTGATTTCGTCACGGTTATGGATCAGTTTATTTTTCAGCTCTTCTGCCACTCCAAACTTTGTGGCATAATCAAGGAAAAAACGATTATGGGTTTCAAGGAAATCATCACTGATAGTCAGCCAGCGCTGATTGTTTTTATGTCCATAAACCGGGATTTCCTTATCAAAGAAATCGAGTGCACCAGCATGATCAGGGTGATGATGGGTTAAAATGATTTGTTCGATATCGGTCAGTTTCAGACCCAAATCCCCAAGCCCGTTAGTCAAGGCTTCCTTTGATCGTTTGGTTTTAACACCAGTATCAATGAGCGTCAAGGCATCCCCTTTAACTACATAAACATTCACATCACCCACTGCAAACGGCGTGGGCAAAGCAATTTTTGCAATATTTCCATTCCAATTCGCCATAATCTTTTCCACCTTAGAAATTATATTTATATAAATCTTTTTATACGCTAAACAGAATTACTTAGTATACTTAGCAAGAAAACGAATGTATAATTACCATTTTACATGCATTTTTAAATACTGTCATTATTTTCACATAATTCATGTCTATTTTTTGTCGTCCATGCATATATTATCATTGACAGAGTACTGATATATCCTTCATAATCACAAGTAATTAAAGACGGCATGGCTTTGATTAAGGCCAAGTAAATTTATTGATGGCGTAAAGAGAGTGAAGCTCGGAATGTGCTGAAAGGCTTCATCGCCCCCTCATTATTGAACCTACCTTATGAGCCTTCAGGAAAACCTGACGTAATTCCCGCGTTAGAGGATTCAAGTGCAGCTTTTCTGTTTATTTATTATGGAAAAGTTGAACAAAGGTGGTACCACGGAAGCTAGACCTTTCGTCCTTTATTGGATGAGGGGTCTTTTTGTTTTTCAAAAAAAGCCAGAAATTTAATAGGAAAAGGAGCGGGAAATATGAAAAAAATCGCGTTTATCGGAGCTGGATCGATGGCAGAAGCAATCATTTCGGGGCTGGTGACCCAACAGGTAATTGACCCAGCAAATATTTTTGTAACAAATAAATCCAATGATGATAGGTTCAATTATTTAAAGGAACAATACGGTGTAACTGCCACAAGATCGCTGAAGCTTTTAGTACAGGATGCAAACCTTGTCGTACTGGCCGTGAAACCGAAAGATATTTTAGAAACGATGCAATCAATAAAAGAATATATTCGGGAAGAAATGCTATTCATTTCAGTTGTGGCCGGGGTTCAAACTGCAAGCTTGGAAGGAATCGCCAACAAGCGGTTCTCGATTGTCCGTGCCATGCCTAATACATCGGCAGCTGTGGGAAAATCAGCAACGGCCCTTGCGGCTAATGGTCATACGAAAGACTCGCAATTACAAACGGCGATTACTCTCTTTGAAACGGTGGGTACGGTGGCAGTCGTTGACGAAACGCAGCTCGATGCGGTAACAGGCTTATCAGGAAGCGGACCGGCTTATATTTATTACTTGGTCGAAGCATTGGAAAAATCAGCAGAAGAAATAGGTCTCGATTCCGAAACCGCGAAGCAATTAATTCTCCAGACACTGATGGGTGCGGCCGATATGTTGCAGAAATCACCTAAAACCCCAGCCGTGCTAAGAAAGGAAGTAACTTCACCAGGCGGAACGACCGAAGCAGGTCTGAAAGCACTTCAAGCACATCAAGTGCAAGAAGCTTTCATTGCCTGTGTACAAGAAGCGACTGAGCAATCGAAGCGAATGGGCAATCAAATAAGTAAAGAACTTGCCAAGCATGTAGTTTCTCAGTAAATGCCCAGAGATGATGATTGGCTGTTGCCTAGCACTCCCTTACAGGCAGCGGCTAGGCAACAGTCCTTTTTATGATCTGGACTCCTTATAAGTGGCATAGGGAAGGTCCAGGTCAATTTGATTTCACAGCTGCAGTGAGCGTTACTTTATAATCAGCATATCCGATTCATCAAAACTCCAATCCTTCGAATACGCAACCTCCCAATAGTAACCATCGGGGTCTGAAAAATATCCGCTGTATCCTCCCCAAAAAACCTCTTGAGGTGATTTCTCGATTGTGCCTCCGGCCTTTTCAGCCTTGTTGATCACCTCATCGACTTCTTCAATTGATTTAGCATTATAAGCAAGCGTAATACCCGGGAAACCATTTTTCTTAGGCGGTTCTATCTCATTGATGTCTTTTGCTAGCTTCTCTAAAGGATACAAAGCAAGTTTCGTTCCTGCATTATTAAAAAAAACGATTGCGGGTTCGTCCTCTTTAATCGATGTATGGAATCCCAACCCGTCCCGGTAAAACCTTAATGATTCATTGATATCCCTGACACCTAAAGTTATAATGTTGATCCTGTTCATACTAGTCCTCCTTTATACATTGTTCATTGGTAATTCGACATTTGAATCATTTTTCCTTTTAAAGCTTAATTGACCGGCAAACCACGCACTCACAAATGCTCTTTAAAGCTCCTAACAAGGCTCACCATTTTCCAAAACCGACTCCAAGAGATTCCCCCCTTATTGATCGTTTCGCATGCAAATTACGTAGGAAATCCACTTTCTTTGCCGAATGAAAACATGTTTTGTCATCTGTAAAGGAATTGCCTCATACTTATCGAATTCAACAACCAAAAGGGGGAATCTCGATGAATACAAGTGCAGTTGCCCGGTTACTGAATGTTTCCCATAGTACGATTCAACGCTGGGTTACTCAATTGAACATGGAAGTAGAACGGAATCAGCTTGGCCACTACCAGTTTTCAGATGATGACATTGCATTATTGAGAAAAGTCCAAGATCAGCTGAACGAGGGCATCATTCTCCAAAAGGTCAGCATATCAGAGAAAAAAATTAGAAAAGCAACCGTCCAGAAACACCCCGAAACGAATAAAGAACATGAACAATTGATAGAACGGGTCGTCAGGCTTGAAAATGGACTGAAAACAAAAGCGGACGATGTTGTATCCTATCAACTTTTACAGCACAGAAGTGAAATGGAAGAAATGCACAAACTCGTTAAGAAGCTCGAAGCCCGTATTGAAGCGTTAGAAACACCAATGGACCAGCACTTTGATTATTTCCTCGCGGCTGAAGAAGCTGCTGCCACGAAAAAGCCGAAAAAAAGACCATTCATAAAAATGATTTTTGGAAATTACAGAAAGAACGATACTTCATCATGGAGCACAGCCGACAGCGATTAGCATCGGTTATCATCCAAGATCGTTAATGATTGCTCCACCATAGCCATTTTCCCTATGCTAAGGTACTTCATCGACATTCGTTCAGAAATAGAACCTGATCTGATAATTACCCAAAAATAAAAAGGCCCTGCCCCAAGGTTAGTCTTCCACCTGGGTCGGGCCTTTTCATCATCTTAAATCAACACTGCACGGTCATTTAGCATTTTTTCACCTTTGATGCGTTGGAATTCGTTAAGCAGTTTTTCAACGGTTAGCTTCTGCTTTTCAGCGCCTCTAGCTTCAAAAATGATCTGTCCCTTATCCATCATGATCAAGGAATTTCCAAGATCGATCGCCTGTTGCATATTATGAGTCACCATCAACGTCGTTAACTGGTTCTTTTCGACGATTTCCTTCGTCAGATTTGTAACAAGCTCTGCCCTGGAAGGATCAAGTGCTGCTGTATGTTCATCAAGAAGCAGGATTTTAGGATCCGTGAAGGTCGCCATCAGCAATGATAGAGCCTGGCGCTCCCCTCCCGATAATAATCCCACTTTTGCTGTCATCCGGTTTTCCAAGCCTAAATGAAGGGTACCCAAACATTCTTTAAATAGTTCTTTCCGTTTTTTTGTCACCCCGAAGCCTAAACCTCTTCTATTGGTTCGGCCATAAGCAATCGCCATATTTTCTTCAATCGTCATATGTGGTGCCGTTCCCAGCATGGGATCCTGAAAAACGCGGCCAATCATTCTGGCACGTGCATGTTCTTCAATTGCCGATACGTTTTCCCCATCAATGATGACTTCACCGGCATCAGGGAGAATCTTACCGGAAATCATATTCATCAACGTCGATTTACCTGCTCCATTACTTCCGATGACAGTTACAAATTCGCCTTTTGTCATATGCAGTTCCAGATTTCCAAGGGCAAGCTTTTCATCCGGTGTTCCTTCGTTGAAGACTTTATAAATCTGATTTAACCGAAGCATATCCTTCCCCCCCTTTCGGTAAAGTCCCGCCATGACGCATCTGTATTTCTTTAAGCCGTCTTTTCTTCCGGTTTTTTTCCTTTTGTTTATCGGAAATTTTCGGAATGACAAGTGCCCCGACCACAATAAGTGCCGTAATTAATTTAACATCACCTGTATCAAGGAATTCTACGCGAAGTGCCAAAGTTACGACGATTCGATAAATAATCGCCCCTCCAATAACCGCAAGCGTCGCACGCGCAATCGTTTTAGCCCCAAATAAAGCCTCACCGATTATGACGGATGCCAATCCGATGACGATGATTCCTATCCCCATGCCAATATCACTAAAACCGTTATATTGGGCAACCAAGGACCCCGAGAATGCCACAAGTCCATTTCCGATTGCAAGTCCAAGGATTTTCATGTTGCCGGTATGGGCTGAAAAACTCTTGACCATGGCTTCATTATCACCAGTCGCCCGTAAAGCCAGACCGATTTCCGTTTTTAAAAAAGCTGACATTCCAGCTTGAATGACAACGGCCACAATCAGCATAACGATTAATATGGCCCACGTTTTTGGCAGGCTATCACCGAGACCCACGATCGATAAAAGACCATTCAACAAATTGTCCAGCCCGGTGCCGACCCAGGCATCCTGGATATTCGTGATAATGGTCGTTTGAGAAAGCAACGGAATGTTGGATGCACCCATGATCCTTAAATTGATGGAGTAGAGCGCAATCATCATTAAGATACCTGCCAGGAGTGGATTGATTTTTCCTTTCGTATGCAGGAAACCCGTTATTGTCCCAGCGATGAACCCGGCTACCATAGCACTCAATGTGGCTACGATCGGCGAGAAACCGTTAACGATCATAATGGCGGCAACAGAGGCCCCTGTCACAAAACTACCTTCCACTGTCATATCCGGGAAGTCGAGAATCCTGAATGTTAAATAGACACCTAGTGCCATGATCGCATAAATCATTCCCGACTCAAAAGAGTTGAATAAGGCTGAGAACATTTTTTTCTTCCTTCCCCGAACAAAAGCAGAGTTTATTTTACAAACTCAGCATCTGCTTTCCATTCTTCTTTTATTTCAACACCCATATCTTTTGCTGCCTTTTCATTAATGACCAATTTAAGTTTTTGTGGATATTGAACCGAGATATCTCCAGGCTTTTTACCATCCTTCAAGATTTCAACCGCTTTTTGCCCCGCTTCATAACCAATATCATAGTAACTGAAGCCGTAGGCTGCAAAACCACCCGCTTTAACGGAATCAAGTTCGCCAACAAACAAAGGGATATCTTGATCATCTGCCACGGAAATGACCGATTCCAGAGCCGAGACAACTGTATTATCAGTAATGATATAGAAAGCATCCGCTTTTCCGATTAATGATTCCGCTGCCTGTTTAACCTCGGCTGAAGTCGAGACAGATGCTTCCACGACTTTCAATCCTGCTTTTTTCGCTTCCGCTTTCACATTTTTTATTTGGACGACGGAATTTTGCTCCCCTGTATTATAAACGGTACCAATTGTCTTGGCGCCAAGTTCTTCCGCTAGGAATTTCATTGACTTTGCAATGGCTTCAGGATGGGAATCCGTCGTGCCCGTCACATTTCCGCCTGGCTTATCCAAAGAAGTAACTAGCTCCGCCGCTACGGGATCGGTAACCGATGTAAAAACGATTGGAATATCCTTGGTCGCATTTAATGAGCTTAGGGCACTAGGAGTGGAATTCGCAAAAATCAGATCCACTTTATCCCCAACGAAGTTATTGGCAATCGTCTGACTGTTGTTTTGGTCACCCTGTGCAACTTGAAGATCATACTTGGCATTGATGTCGCTGTCCTTCAATGCCGCCTGGAATCCTTCATATGCCTGATCCAGGGAATCATGCTGAACGAATTGTGATACCCCAATCTTGAAGGTATCCTTTCCGCCTTCATCCTTGGCCGTATCTTTTTCCTTGTCATTTCCACACCCAGCCAGTAATAAACCTGCGACCAATGTCATGGCTGCAGTTGAATATAATTTCTTTTTCATATGTTTCCCCCCGCTTTTTTCTTATTTAATAACGACGCCAGCTTTTTAGCTTTTATGTCCTAAATTATAATCGTTTAGTCCCAATTATTCCAATCTATTTTTTAACTTTTTAGAATTTTTCGAGTTTTAATTGTAAAACATCAAAAAAGCTGCTGTGAAAGGGGATAACTTTCACAGCAGCTAAATGGAATATCAGTGTTCGACTACTTGGTTAACAATTTCGGTAACTGTAGCACGATCAATTTTTTCTTTGCCTTCTTTCAAGGCCTTCAATGTGGCTTTTGCCAATTCCAAGGGTATTTTACAGAATTGGATGATCTCTTTCGTTTCAATCTCCCCAATGTAGGCATCGGCTAATGTAAGATTATGTTCCGTATGGGCAAGCATCTCATCGAAACCCCAGCCATCCGGATAAAAGTTCACACCACGTTCTGCATCTTCCTCACGGTTACGCAGGATATTGACCGTTTGGAGTCCACGGCCAAATGCGATGGCAAGTTCACGGTCCGTTTCCGTTCCATCATACCAGTTCCACATATCAGACAGCATGACTCCAACCAAACCCGCAACATAATAAGTGTAATCATCGAGCTCTTCCTCATTATGGATTTGCCAATCTTTCTTAACCCACTTGGCCATGCCTTCGGCCATTTCCTTTGTCGACTCCAGGACTTTGGCTTTTGCACCGGGAGGACAATATTGAATCCAGTCCGAAAGAAGCAGGGTCACGTCGGGCAGTTCATCCTTATATGGTTCAAATAACGATTGAAGTTCTTCTTCCCTATAATCCGCCCCAAGCAGCTCACTGAGATCCTGTAACAGGGAAACCTTAATATCAGCAGGAAGACCAGGGTGATCCTCGATCTCATCGATGGCGCGCATGCAAAGGTATGCTGCTCCAATGGCCTCCTGTAATCCCTTTGGAAGATAGCTGATTGGTATGAAAAAAGTCCGGCTTGTTTTTAAGAGAAAATCCATTGCTTTAGTATGTAGGTTACTTTGGTCCGTCATATTTACACTCCTTTAAATATCCAATGAACAATTGATTAATTATATCAAACATCAGCATCGATTTCAGCTACCCTATTCCTCTGAATATAAAGGAACTTTAATGGTCATTAAATCTTCTGCCATGATCGTGTTTGCAAAGATCGCTTCGCTTTCCGCTTTTAACCTCTCCGAATCCTCTGGAGTATACCGTGAGCTGATATGGGTAAGGATTAGATGCTTAGCTCCCGCTTTCAAAGCCGTTTCTGCAGCCTGAACCGTGGTCGAATGATAATAGGCGGATGCCATTTCAGATTCTTCCGCTGAAAATGTAGCTTCATGAACAAGGTAATCCGCCGATTCAGCAAGAATGAGAGCATTGCTGCACACTCGTGTATCACCAAGAATCGTGATGACCCGGCCTTTTTGCGGAGCACTGAGATAATCCTTCCCATTTAGGACACGGCCATCATCGAGACTGACCGTTTGTCCATCTTTCAATGCTTTAAAAAGCGGACCCGGCTTTACACCTTCTTTTAGCAGCCGGTCGACCAGTAAGCTTCCCGGTCGATCCTTTTCCACAATCCGGTAACCGATACTGTAAATGCCATGATCAAGCGACATCGCCGTCACTATGAATTGTTCGTCCTCAAATACTACGCCTTCCTCTATTTCAATGATCTCCAATGGATATTTCAAATGAGTGCCACTCACCTGTAAGCTCGTCTTAATAAATGCATCTATGCCATGTGGACCATATACGGTCAATTTTTCCAGTCCGCCCTGAAAAGATCGGCTGCTTAAAAACCCAGGGAGTCCAAAGATGTGATCACCATGCAAATGGGTGATGAAAATTTTTTCGATCTTTCGCGGTTTGACTGCCGTTTTTAAAATTTGATGCTGCGTCGCTTCACCACAATCAAATAACCAAACCTTCCCCCGCTCTTCCAATAATTGAAGAGCGATTGACGTCACATTACGCGCTTTAGCCGGAACGCCAGCGCCTGTACCCAATAAAACAAAATCCACGATACTACCTCCGTTGCAAATACTTTATGACTTAACTATAGCATAACCAAGGTGCTCTTTCATTTATGGTCCATTAAAACCGAAACCAAATTAATCTTTTAATGAAATATGAGAAAAAATGCGCAAATTGATTGCTTTGAGGGAAAGCTAAACGTAAAATTAGAAATTGGTACACATTCGGGAATTCCAACTTTATAGACAGATTTAAGGGAAAGTTGAGGTTTTAACATGACAGAAAACAATAAACCCACAGCATTGATCATGATTTTTGGTGCTACCGGAGATTTAGCGAAAAGGAAATTGTTTCCTTCCATATATCGACTATTTCAAAAAGAGAAAATCAATAAATTTGCTGTCGTTGGAGTAGCAAGGAGACCATTGACGAACGAGGAGTTTCAAACAAGTGTCAAGGACTCCATACTTACGTTCGGACATGCGGAAGAAAAGGTAGACGAATTCATTTCCCATTTCCATTATCACTCCCATGACGTAACTAGCTCGGAATCATACCTGCAGTTAAAAGACATTGCCGAAAAATTAGACGGACAATATCAATTAGAAGGAAACCGGATCTTTTATTTAGCGATGGCACCCGAGTTTTTCGGAACGATTGCCGAACAGATTAAAGCTCAAGGCCTGACTAACTCGAATGGATACAAGCGCCTGGTCATAGAAAAGCCATTTGGACACAGTTTCGAAACCGCACAAAAATTGAATGAGCAGATTCGGACTGCCTTCGCTGAAGATGAAATCTACCGTATCGATCATTATTTAGGAAAAGAAATGGTTCAAAATATTGAGGTCATACGTTTTTCAAATGCCCTTTTCGAACCGCTTTGGAATAACAGATATATATCTAACATCCAGGTTACTTCAAGCGAAACACTTGGCGTTGAAGAACGTGGGCGTTATTATGAAACTAGCGGTGCCCTAAGGGATATGGTCCAAAACCATCTGCTGCAAATGGTTGCCTTGCTTGCCATGGAGCCCCCAATCGCTTTGACAACCGAAGAGATCCGAAGCGAAAAAGTGCGGGCTTTGCGTTCACTTCGCCCAATGAAAGTGGAAGAAGTCGATCAATACTTCGTCCGCGGCCAATATGGTGAAGGAACGGTAGACGGTCAAACACTTCCGGCATACCGCAATGAACATAACGTAAATCCCGAATCCAACACAGAGACCTATGTTGCGGGCAAATTGATGATAGATAACTTCCGTTGGGCCGGTGTACCTTTTTATATCCGTACCGGTAAGAGAATGGATGTCAAATCAACGAATATCGTTGTTCAATTCAAAGATATCCCAATGAATTTGTATTATAAAACGGAAGAAACGTTGAACCCGAATCTTCTCGTAATCCATATCCAGCCAGACGAAGGCATCACACTATACTTAAATGTCAAGAAATCCGGGACGACATCCAATACAAAGCCAGTGAAGCTGACCGTATCCAACAAAGGGATCGAACACATCAATTCTCCCGAGGCGTATGAAAAGCTATTGTTTGATAGTATGCGCGGCGATGCTACAAACTTTACGCACTGGGACGAGGTTGCCCTCTCATGGAAGTTCGTCGATACCATTTCCAATGCATGGGAAAATACTAAAGAAGAGTCTTTCCCTAACTATGAAGCAGGATCCACAGGTCCACTTGCATCCGATGAACTCCTGGAAAAGGATGGGCATATTTGGTGGCAAATCAAGAAAAACATAAATAATGATGATTGATTAAATAAAGAAGGGATGCAGATTTGAATCTGTATCCCTTCTTCATTCATGAAACACTCTTCCTGACCAATTTCTTCCTGATAATACGAAGCATTTCCTTGGGCTTGGACATTGCTTCATCCATTTCTGAATTAAGCCAAAATGAAACACCAAATTCTAAGGCAATGAAAAATAAAAAAATGGCTACAGCCAACCAGATGATGAACATCTGTCATCCGCTCCTTCTCTCTCTTATCTGCCTACTGTATCCTACGGTTCGTCCATGGCTCTTCATGTTTATATTTCTTTTTCCGCAGGTGTTTAAACCTAAAAGGCCTGGATGAATGACATCCATCATACTACCATTTCCATAAAAAAGGTAAATCAATTAGCACTATTTACAATTAGTTCATTTTTACCATTTTCACCCTTTTATTCTCTTTATAAAAAAAGAATGCTGAGGTCTTGCTGAGGTTACACTAGAGAAGGTGATATTAAGGCACCACTAACTTCGATGTGGAGGGATTAAACGATGGACATTCGTGAAGGATTAATTCCAACAGCCTTGGGCACAGCCGTGACAGCTGCGGGCTATGCAATGAAGCAGAACAGGCGCTCAAACAAAATGGTAGCTAATACGGTCTTTGGTTTCGGTTTGGCACATGTTGTATTAGGGGTCATTGACCTTGTAGAGCATCGGAGATAGAAAAAGAGAGGGCGCATTGGGGCGCCCTCTCTTTTTCTGTACATAAAAGTTCCTTCAATCGATGAATACAAAAAAAGCCGGCTTGAAAGGGAATTTCCTTATAAGCCGGCTTGAACTTTTTATTTTTCCATCCATTCGGTATGGAACGTTCCCTCTTTATCAATGCGTTGATAAGTATGAGCTCCAAAATAGTCACGTTGAGCTTGAATTAGGTTAGCTGGCAGCGTTTCTGTACGATAGCTGTCGAAATAAGCAAGAGCTGATGACAAGCAAGGAACCGGAATTCCGTTCATCACTGCCGTTGACACTACTTCACGTAAAGCTCCTTGATAGCTTTCAACGATTCCTTGGAAATAAGGATCTAGAAGAAGGTTGTTCAAGTTCGCTTCACGATCGTACGCTTCCTTGATTTTTTGTAGGAATTGTGCACGGATGATACAGCCGCCACGGAAAATCATCGCGATTTCCCCATATTGCAAGTTCCAGTCATTTTCTTCTGATGCTGCTTTCATTTGTGCAAATCCTTGTGCATATGAACAAATCTTGCTCATGTAAAGTGCTTTACGGATATTTTCAATCAAAGCCTTTTTGTCACCAGTAAATGATTCGGCTTTTGGACCGCGAAGGATTTTACTCGCTGCAACACGCTCGTCCTTGATTGCTGAAATAAACCGGGCAAATACGGATTCTGTAATGATTGGAAGCGGAACACCAAGATCAAGCGCACTTTGACTTGTCCATTTCCCTGTACCTTTTTGGCCAGCTTTATCTAAAATGACATCGACCATCGGCTTGCCAGTTTCTTCATCATATTTTTTGAAAATATCAGCAGTAATTTCTATTAAATAGCTATCAAGTTCCCCTTTATTCCATTCAGTAAAGACTTCATGGAATTCTTCAGCGGATAGTCCCAGAAGATTTTTCAAAAGGAAATAAGATTCGGAAATCAACTGCATGTCCCCGTATTCAATACCATTATGTACCATTTTCACATAATGACCTGCTCCATTAGGTCCGATATATGTACAGCAAGCATCACCATCGACCTTAGCTGAAATATCCTTCAAGATCGGTGCAACCAGTTCATATGCTTCTTTTTGACCTCCAGGCATGATGGATGGACCTGTCAGAGCTCCTTCTTCCCCTCCTGACACGCCTGTACCGATGAAATGGATGCCAAGCTGGCTTAATTCCTCATTACGGCGCTGAGTGTCTTTGAAGAAGGTATTCCCTCCATCAATAACGATATCACCTTTATCAAGTAACGGTTTTAACTGCTCGATTGTTGCATCTGTTGCAGCACCAGCTTTAACCATCAATAAAATTTTACGTGGCGTTTCCAAAGAATCGACGAATTCTTCAAGCGTATAAGTGGCTGTTACGTTTTTGCCTTCCGCTTCCTTCATCATTTCGTCCGTTTTTGACCCTGAGCGATTAAACACGGAAATTGAATATCCTCTGCTTTCAATATTAAATGCAAGGTTTTTGCCCATTACAGCTAGTCCGATAACGCCAATCTGTTGTTTTGTCATGATCATCTTTCCCTTCTCTATATCTTTACACAGCTTATACGCTATTCTTTGTCAAAAGAATCATCATGCCTTCTGGATTGCTCAAAGAAATCTTTGCTGAAGCTAGTGTCTGTTCCAATCGAACGGTTCTTCAAGGGTAATCCCTTTTTAATAATATTTTCTCCGTACTTATTTTGCAAGTGTTCCATCGCTTCATACAGAGGTTCTTTTTCTGCATCCTCTTTAAATGAGAAAATATCCAGTTGCTTGAAGGCCGACTCTTTCTCGATGACATCATAGGCAGTGACACCAAGAAGCCTGATTCCTTCCCCATTCCAATTTTTCATAAATAGTTCGGTAGCTACATCCAAAATATCCTTTTTTTCAAAAACTGGATTAGGAACCGTTCTGCTTCTCGTTATAGTGCGTCGGTCTTTATAACGGATCGTCACACCAATTTTTTGACCAAGCAGGCGTTTATTTTTTAAACGGACGGCTACCTTACCGGAAAGCTTTTCCAATACACCGATCAGTTCTTTTTGATTGGTGGTGTCATGTGGAAGAGTTGTCGAGTTCCCAATGCTTTTATGATCAAAAATCGCTTCGGGATCGACAACCCTCGGATCGTTTCCATTAGCCCTATCTTTCAAACGGATGCCATTGATCCCAAGAAGCTGTTTCAGTTGATGATCATTGGCGTGTGCAAGGTCCCCGATCGTCATTATGCCAATAGTATGAAGCTTTTCCGAGGTCTTATCCCCGATGCCATGCATTTCGCCGACTTGTAAAGGCCAGAGCTTTTCCGGAATATCCCTTTTCCTAAATACGGTGATTCCCATAGGCTTCTTCATATCTGAGGCAGTTTTGGCCAAAAATTTATTAGGGGCAATCCCAATGCTGCAAGGGAGATCCATCGTATTATAAATTCTTTCCTGAATGCTCTTGGCTATATCTAAAGGTGAACCCAATTCGGCGCATTCACTAATATCCAGAAATCCCTCATCTATCGAAACCGGTTCAACCATCTCTGTATATTGCCTTAATACATCGAAAATAGCCAGTGATGCCTTTCGATAACGCTCGAAATTCGGTTTCTGGATGACTAATTGAGGACATAGTTTTTTCGCCTGCCAAATCGGCATGGTCGTTTTAACCCCGAACTTCCTTGCTTCATAACTGCAAGTGACGATTATGCCTCTTCTCTCTTCAACATTGCCTGCTATGGCAAGCGGTTTGCCTTTCAATGAAACATCATATGACATTTCCACTGAAGCATAGAAACTATTCATGTCTACATGGAGAATGACCCTGCCATTTTTGGGATACATGTCCTTCATGTTTGACCGTCACATCCTTGTAAAAATAAAAAACACCGGATAATAGGGTCAATAAAAAAACCATTCCTTTTAAGATACCCCTATTTATCTTTGGTAATCACTGTAAAAGTGCTTCCACTCCAAGAAAAACAGCCATCATGTCATTGATGACTGTACATATATTCCTGCAATACCTGAACTCCTTCAAAAGATGATACGAGTTTTTGCGGATCAATGATCGTAATCAAACGGCTACCCACATTGGCAACACCCTGCATATATTCAGTTTTCAGATTGCCTAATTAGCCTATCCGTTCAAAGGGTATATCCTTTAAATCAAGTATTTCACGGTCTGCCTGGACAATGGAGGGGATTCCACCTTTAATGTAATCCACCTCTGTTCATCTACCGATAGCTGATTTACCTGGATATAATACCTCATTCATATCATCAGTGGTTACAATTCATTCCTGACTTTGTCATGCCAGCAACAAATCCTGGAAAGTGGGAATCAAAGTAATGCATCATTTTTCTCGTCGGTAACCTGCTTCGATATATCCAGGAAATTCTTCCCCACTCCTGTCATTTTCCGGGTTGATTATTCCCCGGATACTTCTTTGATGATACTGACAACCATCTCAGCAAGCTTCGTTAATTCCTCAACTGGAATTCTTTCATTCGTAGTATGGATATCTTCATAGCCCACTGCGAGATTGACAGTAGGAATCCCAAAGCCTGCAATGACATTTGCATCGCTTCCGCCGCCGCTTTTAACCAACTCGCATGGACGGCCGATTTTCTCTGCTGCCTTTCTCGCGATTTCGACTACATGGTCACCAGCCCCATATTTAAAACCAGGATACATGACGTTAACTTCAACTTCGGCACGCCCGCCCATTTCAATAGCGGCAGTCTCGAATGCCTCTTTCATTCTCGCTACCTGTTTTTCCATTTTTTCAGGAATCAAGGATCTTGCTTCTGCAAGGATTTCAACATGGTCACAAACAATATTGGTTTGCTGTCCACCCTGGAAACGTCCGATGTTGGCTGTCGTTTCCTCATCGATTCGGCCTAATGGCATTCTAGAGATTGCTTTTGCAGCGATCGTAATAGCCGAAACTCCTTTTTCTGGAGCGACACCAGCGTGAGCGGTCTTGCCTAAAATTGTCGCAGACACTTTCGCCTGAGTAGGTGCAGCAACGACGATATTACCCACTTTTCCATCACTATCAAGTGCAAAACCGAATTTAGCCGTTACAAGGGAGCGATCCAATGCCTTTGCTCCAACCAAGCCAGATTCTTCACCGACTGTTATGATGAACTCGATTGTTCCATGCTCGATATTCTGTTCTTTCAACACTTTAAGCGTTTCTAACATGACCGCTAATCCAGCTTTGTCATCAGCCCCTAAAATGGTCGTTCCGTCTGACACTATGTATCCATCTTTGATGGAAGGCTTGATTCCGTTCCCAGGAACAACCGTGTCCATATGGGAGGTGAAATAAATGGTATCTACGCCTTCTTTCATTCCTTTTAAAGTACATACTAAATTGCCTGCACCATGACCGGTAACTGCTGTTGTATCATCTTCAAAAACCTCTACACCCAGTGCCCCGAATTTTTCTTTCAGCACTTTGGCGATGGCTGCTTCATTTTTCGTTTCGGAATCAATTTGCACCAATTCCATGAATTCACTAACTAAACGTTCTTCATTAATCATAAAATAAAACCTCCAAAAAAGTTTTCCTCTTTAATTATACTTCTAAAAGCAGCGCCCCGGCAAATAATGTGAAAATGAAGAACCCCGCTTAATGGTCATTTCCCTCCCAAAAGGTCGTTTTAAACTGGGAATGATGACTTATAAATGATTTCCTTTAATCATGATTTCTTCCCAATATGGAAAAGAGCCCAAAATAGATTTATTTTGGGCTCCTTGCAGTTGGATCACAACGGGATATTGCCGTGTTTTTTCCATGGACGTTTTTCTTTTTTGTTGCGAAGCATTTCAAGTGATTGAATGATCTTAATCCTTGTTTCACGGGGATCAATTACATCATCTACCATTCCAAGGCTCGCAGCAACATATGGATTGGCGAATTTCTCACGGTACTCTTCTATTTTAGCTGCACGGGTCGCATCTGGATCCTCACTATTTTGAATTTCACGGGCAAAAATGATATTTGCCGCTCCAGCAGAACCCATTACCGCGATTTCGGCATTTGGCCATGCAAACGTTAAATCAGCACCGATGGATTTACTATTAAGGGCCACATAAGCTCCTCCGTATGCTTTACGCAGAATGATCGTCAATTTTGGGACTGTTGCTTCTGAATAAGCGTATAGCAGCTTTGCACCGTGACGGATAATCCCGCCATGCTCTTGTTTAACGCCCGGAAAGAACCCTGAAACATCTTCAAACGTAATTAACGGAATGTTAAACGAGTCACAAAAACGAATAAAACGGGCAGCCTTATCAGATGAATCAATATCCAGTCCCCCTGCCAATACTTTTGGCTGGTTGCAGACAAGCCCCACTGATTTCCCTTTGATTCGCGCTAAACCAATCACTATGTTCTTCGCAAAGCCCTCTTGCACTTCCATAAAGGAATCCTCATCGACAATTTGCTCCAATACTTTCCGAACATCATATGGACGGATCCCTTCATAAGGGACTACATCCGTTAAGTCCGGACGGTAGTCATCGCCTACGTCCGCTTCCAAAACCGGCGGCTTCTCTTCATTGTTTTGTGGAAGATAGCTCAGGAGACGTCTAACGTCGGCCAATACTTGTTCTTCTGTTGCTCCCTTGAAATGCGCATTACCGCTTATGGTATTATGAACAGTCGCTCCACCCAACCCTTCAGATGAAATCTTCTCACCCGTTACCGTTTCAATGACTTTGGGTCCTGTTATGAACATTTGGCTCGTTTTTTCAACCATGAAGACAAAGTCGGTTATGGCTGGGGAATATACGGCTCCGCCAGCACAAGGTCCCATAATAACCGAAATCTGTGGAATGACCCCTGAATAAATGGAATTCCGGTAAAATATTTGGCCATATCCGTCAAGCGAAACTACGCCTTCTTGAATACGCGCCCCACCAGAATCGTTCAAACCTATGAAAGGGGCTCCATTTTCCGCTGCTAAATCCATAACATTGGCAATTTTCAGAGCATGCATTTCACCGAGTGCACCGCCAAATACAGTAAAGTCCTGCGAAAACAGGTAAATGTCGCGGCCGTTCACCTTTCCGTAACCGGTGACAACCCCTTCTCCCGGCCCTTCTTCCTTTTCCATGCCAAAATTGGTATTACGGTGTTTGATAAAAGGATTAAGCTCGATGAAAGTACCTGGATCAACTAAAAGTTCAATTCTTTCCCTTGCAGTAAGTTTGCCCTTATCATGCTGCTTGTCGATCCTTTCTTCTCCGCCGCCCATCTCCACTTTTCGGCGTCTATCATATAAGTCATTGATCGTTTCATATATGTCTGTCATTCCTGCTCCTCCTTTGATTCGGCTCGTTCACAAAGCTCATATAATACACCCGCGGTAGACTTGGGATGAACGAAAGCAACATCTGCATGGTGCGCTCCCTTTCTTGATGAATCATCAATCATGCGCAATCCCGATTCTTTAATTTCTTTAATTCGATCTTCGATACGATCGACGCCAAGCGCCACATGATGAATACCTTCACCGCGTTTTTCAATGAATTTGGCGATTGGACTTGAAGGTGATAACGCTTCCAACAACTCCAAACGGGTATTGCCTGCCAAAATAAAGGCCACTTTTACGCCTTGGTTCTCCACTATCTCAATTCCTTCAAGTTTCAATTTCAGCGTTTCCGTGTAAAGTGGCAAAGTCTCATCAAGTGACTTGACGGCAATCCCGATATGATCGATATTTTTTATCATCATTCAAACCCCCATGCTATGTATTATTGGATGACTCCATTTAAACACTACTAATCTTGCATTAAAGTCTTTTAAGATTCGGAATAATATGAACATTATACTTTTACTTGTTTCTACTAAATGTTCAAGTTAAAATGAAATCAATTAAACTGTTTTGAGGGAGAGAGCATATGGGAAACAAAAAAATAAGAAAGATCGTCGTGTATTTAATGCTTATCTCAATGTTATTAATGAGCTTATTATCAGGTATCGCATTTCTTTTGTAAAAGACATCGTAATGGGGAGGGGAGCAAAAAGCTTCCCTCTCCTTATTTTATCGCCCCGTTTTTCTTTGCCAAAGTTTTGAAATCCTCGTTTGATATGGTAATCAACACCTTAGTGCCGATAGGGACTTTTTCGTACAAACGCTCTACATCGGATTTATGCATCCGTACACAACCATTTGAGATGTATTTACCAATTGATGATGGCTGATTCGTACCATGAATGCCGTAAATCCTCCCATCGGTATTTCGTGCATCGAATCCAATCCACCGCGACCCCAGAGGGTTTCTGGGATCGCCGCCGGGAATATTCTTTTTACGGTAATAGGGGTTGACCGCTTTTACTTTAACCGTGAAAATCCCTTCAGGTGTCAGTTCCTGACTCTTTCCCGTACCGACCGGCAGTATCTCCTTGACCTCGTTTTCATCAATGAACGCCAATTTATTGTTGGCTTTATTGATGATGATAAAAGGATCGCCAGGCTTAACCGATTGAGGTTGGGCATGTACCTGCAGCGGCCACAAAGATAGCATAAGCAACAAAGAAAGGATCCATTTCATTCGTATCAATTCCTTTACCTTTTTGCTTAGTTTAAGCCAAGTGCCTCTTTTTCATTCGGTTGCTGGTCGGCTTGGGTAACCCCTTGAAGGAATGCTTCAATAATAAATAGCGTTCCATTTCCTTCATGAGCTGCAGTAATGCGGCCCTGGATTCGAACTCTTCCCGTGTCTGCGGCAGTGCCATTCCCCTAAAATGAATCTCCATTTCTTCAAGCTTCTTCAGATAAAGAATGGCCGTATTTTGTGGATGGACGTTTTCTGCCAGATCTTCTATAAAATCAGCCACTATCCCGCTTTGCTTGACGACCAATGGAATATTCGTGACTAGGGGAAGAATTCGTTCAATGATTTCAAATTGCTTTTCACGCATTTTGAAATAATGGTAATACAGGTCTTCTTCCCTTAAAAAATGATTTTCCACGTCCCTGAAGGCAAGGCTTTTGGCTTGATTAAGAAGATTGGCTGTTTCAGTAATTTCCTTACCATCCCATGTGTGATCATTATCCCTTAAATAGCGGACAATCCCCATCAAGATCGCACTAAAGTTAGTTTCGATACGTTCCTGATAGGCAAGCAGTTTCTTATCGACACTGGGCATGTACAGATTCATGACAAGCGCCACTCCAACACCAACGGCAATTAATATCGTTTCATTGATCAGCAGTGAAAAAGTGATGTCGCCCGACCCATATAGGTGCATGATGATGACGCTACTCGTCACAATCCCCTCATTAATCTTCAAGGCAACTGTTGTTGGAATGAAAATCAAGAGAATCAATCCTATTATCAGTGGATGGAACGCGATGAACTGAAACATTAGGGATGAATAGGCCATTGCGATCAAACAAGCTAAAAACCGGTGCCAGGAGGCATACACCGACTTCTTTTTCGTGACTTGAATGCATAAGATCGTAATGATTCCCGCAGCAGAAAAATACTCCAGGTTAAGCATTTGTGCAATAATGATTGCCAGGGTAACCCCCAAAGCAGTTTTAATCGTTCTGTACCCGATTTTAAACATTGTTATGTATCACCTGGCTCTTTCGCTCTCTATTATAATACTATCAGGAATTCAGATATTTTCACAGTCCTTTGCGAATGAAATTTCCAATTATTCAAAAGACACACTCAAAAATACATTATAGGAATAAAATAAAAAAAGGTAACCTAAACGTTACCTTTTTTTCATAATTATATACTATTTGCTTTAGCTTATAAAACTTTTTCCAAGAAGTCTTTTGCACGCTGGCTTTTCGGATTGGAAAAGAATTCTTCCGGAGCACTTTCCTCAACGAGCAGACCTCCGTCCAGGAATAAGACACGATCGGCCACTTCTTTGGCAAATCCCATTTCATGCGTTACGATCAGCATGGTCATCCCTGTATGTGCCAGTGACTTCATAACCTCGAGCACTTCTTTTACCATCTCGGGATCAAGAGCAGAAGTCGGCTCATCAAAAAGCATTACTTCCGGGTTCATTGCCAATGCCCGTGCAATGGCGACCCTTTGTTTTTGCCCGCCTGACAGACGATTCGGATAAGCTGATTCTTTGTCGGCCAAACCGACTTTAGTCAATAGCTCACGAGCTTGTTTCACTGCCTCAGCCTTTGATAATTTTTTCACCTTCATAGGTGCATATGTCAAATTCTCCAGTACGGTTTTATGAGGAAATAAATGAAAATGTTGAAATACCATCCCGACATTTTCACGCACTTTCATGATATTGGTCTTTTTTTCAGTGATGATTTGATCTTTAAATCTAATTTGACCATCAGTTGGAGTCTCGAGCATATTGATACAGCGCAAGAAAGTTGATTTTCCCGAACCGGATGGGCCGATGATCGCCAACACTTCACCCTGCCCTATCTCGGTGCTGATTCCTTTTAATACCTCAAGCTTACCATAATTTTTTTTAAGTTCATCAATTTTAATCACTGCGCCTCATTCTCCTTTCAATCACTTTGCCTAAGATGGTAAGAACCATGACCATCACATAATAAATGAGTCCGGCAAATAAAATCGGCTCGAAGAATTTATATGTCTCACCGCCGACAATATAAGAACGACGCATGATATCCCCTAATCCAATGATTGTGACAACCGCTGATTCCTTCGTTAAGGAAATCAATTCGTTCACAAGGGAGGGCAGGATATTCTTGATGGCCTGCGGAAGGATAATATTGAGCATCATCCCTGAATAGGGAACCCCAAGTGCAAGTGCTGCCTCGCGTTGCCCTTTATCGACCGCTAAAATCCCCCCCCTGATAATCTCGGAAATGTATGCCGCAGAATTTAACCCGAATGCTAAAAATGCTGCTTGGAATGCTTCGATTTGAATCCCTAATATTTGTGGTGAACCAAAATAAATAAGCATTAATTGAAGCACTAAAGGGGTACCGCGGAAAATGGATGTATAGAAGTCAGCAATCCAATTCAAGGGCTTGATTCTACTGATTTTTAGTATAGATAATAATATTCCCAAAACAAAACCGATTACAGCCGCAACCGCTACAACTTTTAATGTAGTCGGTATTCCCTCCAAGATATATGGAAGGGAGGGCATAATCCTATCAAATTCAAGATTCACTCCATTCATCCTCTCTTATGAAGGCCGTTATCCCAGGCCTTCCTCCTGCTTCATTTTAATAACAATAAAGCGCGGAAAAACGTTCAGAAGGCATATTGCATCTCTTCTGAACGTTTTTCATCTCTCTGCATTATTCAGTTTCACTGCCACCGAACCATTTTAGTATTAATTTTTCCATTTCGCCATTCTCTAACATTTTTTTCAATTCGGTATTGAATTCGTCAGTTAACTTGCTTCCTTTTTGGAAAGCTATTGCCGAACCGGCATCTTGTTCACCAGACTCGATCACATGGCCCACCAAATCCTTGTTATCTTTCAAATAGCCTTTTGCCACAGTATCTTCCATGATCACGGCGTCAAAACGTCCAGTAGACATTTCCTGAACAACTTCGGGAATACGATTCCGTTTTTCAACTTTCATCCCGATATCTTTGGATTTATTCAAGTCGTTTGCCAATGTCTCCTGAATGGATGCAAGCTGTACGCCTACCGTTTTCCCTTTTAAATCTTCAACAGTTTTGATCTTACTGTCCTCTGTCGTGATGATCATGTTCTTAGCTGTATAGTAAATATCACTGAAGTCAACGGATTGCTCACGTTTTTCTGTCGGAGTCATTCCAGAGATAACGAAATCGACCGATTTATTTTCCAGAGCCGGCACAAGACTATTAAAGTCAATGTCTTTAACTTCGACCTCATAACCTAATTTTTTACCGATTGCTTTAGCGATATCAATGTCGAATCCTTTTATTTCATCACTTTTAGATGTTTCAACAAATTCAAATGGCGGATAATCCGCAGATGTTCCCATTACCAGGACCTTTTTGTCTTCGTTGCCAGCTGTGTTTTTATCTTCTTTCTCTGATGTTCCGCATGCCGCTAAAATACCTACTAATAAAACAGAAGTAAGCAACAATGCTAACTGCTTTTTCAACTTCATTATTATTCCTCCAAAATGATATTTTCAATTCTCTAGTTATTAAGTTTGGTTTTAGTTAATATATCAATTAACTAATATTCATACACTATTGTGTATTTTAACACACTCTAATAATTATTCAATAACGTAAATAATAGATTTATTTTTCAGAATATTTACACAAGTTTATTTCTAAGTTTCGCACTTTCCTCCATGGGGAATATATCGGGCATCCTTATCTATCTTCTTTCCTAAATGTTCCTTAATTATGCAAATTCATGAATAATAAAAAAACCCGCCGATTGGGCGGGTTTCAGACTATAGACAAACTAGAAGAAAAGCTAGTTTGTCTACGGATTTTTTCTAAAATAAATATTCCAGTTGATTTCAGAAATCCGCTCCCTTTCCGCCGCCTGTCTGCCAAGCCGCATCAAAGCAAGCGTCTGTGGGGTCTTGGCTAGCCAGTTATTCGGCAGGAGTGTCGCAAATTTCTTCAATTTATTGAGGATTTCATTTCATATAAAAAAGTAAAAATTCATGAAGGTTTTTATAATCACGGTTCGGGATGAGAGCATTCCGAACCTCCTTATAGTAGACAAATTCGAAGAGACGCTAGTTTGTCTGCAGTTTTTTTCTAAAAAGATTCCAGTTGTTTTCAGAAATCCGCTTCCCGTCTGCCGACTGTCTGCCAAGCCGCATCAAAGCAAGCATCTGTAGGCCCTTGGCTAGCCAGTATATTCGGCAGGAGTGTCGCAAATTTCTTCTATTTAGTGAGGATTTCATTCCATATAAAAAAGTAAAAATTAATGAAGGATAACCAAGTCTTCTTTTTATAATCATGGTTCGGGATGAGAGTATTTCGAACCCCATTTTTCAACAAACTAAAACCCGCCGAGTGGGCGGGTTTTTCAGTTATGACTATGGCTTACACTTCTTCGCAATATTGGTCGAAGTAGTCTTGCAATTTTTCAACTACGGACATCGGGTGGTGACCTTCAATTTCATGGCGTTCTACCATAGTGACGATTTTTCCATCTTTCAACAATGCAAATGATGGGGATGACGGCGGATACCCTTCGAAATAATCACGTGCTCTCTCCGTTGCCTCTTTATCTTGTCCAGCAAAAACAGTAACAAGCTGATTTGGGCGTTTATCATTATGAATCGCATGAGCCGCTGCAGGTCTAGCTATACCCCCGGCGCAGCCACAAACGGAGTTGACCATAACAAGCGTCGTTCCTTTTTGCGCAAATACTTCTTCTACTTCCTCGGGAGTGGTCAATTCTGTATATCCAGCAGTCTTAATCTCATCGCGAGCCTGTTTGACTACGTCGTTCATTAAAAAATTAAAATCCATATTCATGGTATGTGCTCCTTCCAAGTTTTCTCTTCAATCCTATCATAACAATTGCCTCTTCGTGATTCAATAAATTTACCTGCTAAACAGCATAAAGCGTTCCGAATATGTTTAAAACGAAAGTGAAGCGGGAATCATATGTGTAACAACAAGAAGACTTCTTAGAAAAGGATGGGGCATGCCCCATCCTTTAATTCGGCTTAAACGTATCAGTAAAAGATTGAAACGCCTGCTTAACAGCAGCAGTGACCGTTTTATTCCCTGACATCACTTGATTCTCGAGTATAGGGAGAAGACCTTTGACGGTTTCATTTTTATAGAACATCGTTTTAAGCTGGTGATCCATTAATGAATAAAGCCATTCCTTAGATTGCATTCTTCTCCGTTCCTGGAAAACACCCGATTCCTTGGTCATATCGGAAAATTCATTCAATACATCCCAAAGCTCAGGAATTCCTTTACCGGTTATGGCAGAACAAGTATATGCCTTTCCTGCCCATCCCTTTGTTGCTGGCTGAAGGAAGTGCAAGATTCTGCTATATTCGGACTTTGTCCTAATCGCCAGCGGAATGTTCTCTCCATCCGCTTTATTGACCACAATTCCGTCCACAAGTTCCATGATCCCTTTTTTCATCCCCTGTAATTCATCCCCGGCACCTGTTAGTACAAGGAGCATGAAGAAGTCGACCATGCTTCGTACTATAGCTTCACTCTGACCCACACCAACTGTTTCTATCAGTATGACATCAAATCCTGCCGCTTCACAAAGCAACATCGTTTCCCTCGTTTTACGGTGAACTCCTCCTAAGGTGCCTTCGGATGGTGAGGGCCGTATGAAGGCATGGGGGTTTCTTGCCAGCTCCTCCATCCTCGTCTTATCGCCTAGTATACTTCCCCCATTTATCGAAGAGCTTGGATCAACGGCTAGGACAGCAACCTTATGACCCCTTTCACATAAGTAGGTTCCGAAGGTCTCGATAAACGTACTTTTTCCAGCACCAGGCACTCCGGAAATCCCGATTCGAATCGAGTTCCCGGTATGAGGAAGGATGGCATGCAATAATTCCTGTGCAGGATCGAAGTGGTGGGATGCATTGCTTTCAATCAGTGTAATCCCTTTAGCAAGCCTGGCCCTGTCCCCTTTTATGATTCCCTCCTTAAGTTCATGGATCGGTACGTTTACATTTTGTCTTTTGACGAATTTGCTTTTTGAAGCTTTGTTATGGCTGGCTGCTAATTCTACACCTGGCTTTAATGATGAAGCAAAACCTTCCTGATTGTTATCATCGACCCATTCCGGCTTCTTGTCTTCACTCATTATTGGGCCACTTCCTCATATCCAAGGCGATTGTATATTTCCTGAAGTACTTTTTTCGCTGCCTGGGGAATGACAGTACCAGGTCCGAAAATGGCTGAAGCGCCATTTTCCATTAAGTACTCATAATCCTGTGCAGGTATGACGCCACCGACGATCACGATAATGTCTTCACGGCCCAATTTCTTCAGTTCCGACATAAGCTGCGGCAATAATGTTTTATGGCCGGCAGCAAGCGAACTCATTCCGACTACATGCACATCATTTTCCACGGCCTGTAAGGCAGTTTCTTCCGGTGTTTGGAATAATGGACCGATATCGACATCATAGCCTAAATCCGCAAAACCCGTTCCTACTACTTTAGCTCCGCGATCATGACCATCCTGACCCATTTTAGCCATTAACAAACGCGGCCTTCTTCCTTCATTTTCAAGGAACTCTTCCGTCATGCGGACGACTTCCTCAATTTCCGCTTCTTTTGAGTATGCTGAGCTGTATACGCCGCTGATTGAACGGATGGTTGCTTTGTGACGTCCAGCCACCTCTTCGATTGCATCGGAGATTTCACCTAGTGAAGCACGTACTCTTGTAGCTTGAACAGCCAATTCCAGCAGGTTGCCTTCACCCGTTCTAGCAGCCAAGGATAGCGCCTGAAGGGCTTCATCCACCTTTGCCTGGTCACGTTTCGCTTTTAATTCGCCCAAACGCTTAAGCTGACTCTCGCGAACTGCAGTATTATCAATCTCCAGTATTTCAATCGGATCTTCTTTTTTCAAACGATATTTATTGACGCCGACGATCGTTTCATCTTGAGAATCGATTTTAGCTTGACGCTTTGCAGCCGCTTCCTCGATTCTCATTTTTGGAACGCCGGTTTCAATTGCCTTTGCCATTCCTCCAAGTCCTTCGATTTCTTCTATGTGAGCCCAAGCGCGTTCGATTAATTCATTTGTGAGCGATTCTACATAGTAGGAACCCGCCCATGGATCGATTACCTTTGTGATCCCGGTTTCCTCCTGCAGATAAAGCTGTGTGTTGCGTGCAATTCGGGCCGAGAAATCAGTTGGGAGTGCAATGGCCTCATCCAATGCGTTCGTATGCAGGGACTGTGTATGTCCAAGTGCGGCCGCATGCGCTTCAATCAGGGTCCTTGCGACATTATTAAACGGATCCTGCTCGGAGAGGCTCCAACCCGAGGTTTGGGAATGAGTCCTCAATGCCATCGCTTTATTATTTTTCGGTTCGAATTGCTTCATCAGTTTTGACCAGATGAAACGAGCCGCCCTCATTTTCGCCACTTCCATGAAATAGTTCATACCTACAGCCCAGAAGAATGACAGTCGTGGTGCAAATTTATCGATATCAATACCTGCTTTCATTCCGGTACGTGCATACTCAAGCCCATCAGCCAACGTATAGGCAAGTTCGATATCCGCCGGCGCACCCGCTTCTTGCAGATGATAACCGGAAATGGAAATGGAATTGAATTTGGGCATATATCTCGATGTATACTCGAATATATCGGCTATGATTTTCATGGACATTTCAGGTGGGTAGATATACGTATTCCGAACCATATACTCCTTTAAAATGTCATTTTGAATCGTGCCTGAAAGTTTATCCTGTGTAACGCCTTGTTCTTCAGCTGTCACGATATAAAATGCCAGGATGGGTAATACCGCCCCGTTCATGGTCATTGACACGGACATCTGATCTAGCGGAATACCGTCGAACAGGATTTTCATGTCTAGAATGGAATCAATGGCAACTCCCGCTTTCCCCACATCACCGACAACTCGCGGATGATCAGAGTCATAACCACGGTGTGTGGCTAAATCAAAGGCAACTGAGAGCCCTTTTTGCCCCATTGCGAGATTACGTCTGTAAAACGCATTCGATTCCTCAGCAGTAGAAAAACCTGCATACTGACGTACTGTCCAAGGACGGTTGACATACATCGAAGGATAGGGCCCCCTTGTAAACGGAGCGATGCCTGGTACACTCTCCATATGCTCCAAATTGCGATTATCTTCTTTAACATAAAGCGGTTTGACTTTTATTTGTTCATTGGTTTCAAACAGAAGATCATCGATATTTTCCCCAACGGCTTTTTCGGCTTCTTTTTTCCATGCTTCTACCGTCCCTTTAATCTCAGCCTTGGCAGGATTTATAGCAGAAAAATTCGGTTTTTTCATTTCAGTTCACCCCTAGCTTCTGCAAAAATTCCAATAAAATGGCTATTGCATTCGTTTTAACATGGATAAAATCTTTGATTCCGGCTTCACTTAGTGTAATTTCCAATTCTTCTTGCTGCTTGCCAGCCATATAAATATTGATTTCCGGGAATTTCTTTTTGATTTCTTTAATGGTGATTGGCGCTAAATCCGAGTAGTCACCATCACTGCCGCAAACACAATAAACAGGGAGCTTGGTGGAAGCTACGTAATCAACTGCGTCCTTAATGGTTTGACACCCATTACTACCGAGTGTTTCAATACCTCCTGCTGCAGCCAGACTTTTAACGAAATCTGCACGGGGTTTATAGGATTTAAGATTTTTCAAGTTAATTAAACCAATCGTTGGAGCCGTTCCACTTATTTCTTTATACGTTTCACTGCGTTGTCTTATCTGTTCGAACTGAATGGATACCCGATTCCTGGCAATTGGCGTAATGCCAACCGGTTTCTCGACTTTCATATATGACACTTGGTTATCCTGTGTCGGAGTTTTAATCTTATCCGCTGGATTCGGATATACATTCGTTCCGATGATGCTTTCTTTTCTGAAAGCCGCATTTTGAACTCTGCCTTGGTAAACTTCAGCTATTTCTTTCTGCAGGGTGCCTTGCTTAATTAGCTCTAAAATCCCCCCGGCTTCATCGATTTCAAGGAAGTTCGCCCAAGCCTTTTCAGCCAATTCATCCGTTAATTGCTCAACATACCATGAACCGCCAGCAGGATCGACCACTGTCGTGATATTTGTTTCTTCTTTTAATATCAGGTGAGTGTTGCGGGCGATTCTTTCTGAAAAATCATCAGCTTCACCAGTTGCGTGAGTAAATGGATGAATTTGAAGGTATTGAATGCCTCCAATAGCTGCAGCGAAAGCTTGGTTTGTGGTCCGAAGAATATTGACGTGCTGATCATATAGCGTTTCTGTCAATTCGGAAGTAACAGCATGTATGGCCATTTTAAAATGGTCCTGAGCTGTATCGAAGGCTTCAGCAAGACCTGCCCAAAGCCTCCTGGCAGCCCTCAGTTTAGCGATGGACATGAAGTAATTGGAATCCACTGCAAACGAAAATACTATTCTTTCGGATACTGAAGAAATAGAAAGCCCTTGTTTTTGCCCTTCCAATAGATATTGGACGGCTGCGGATAATCCGTACGCTATTTCTTGAACGGCATTAGCCCCTCCATTATGATAAACTGCCGTATTAATCAAAACTGTCTTTAAATCCCGGCCTATCTTCTGATAATCTTGGATCGTCTTCATCCAGTCTGCAAAATAGTTTTCCGTATCTTCTGGCAGCTGTCCGCCAATGAGCCATTCTGCAATGGGATCTTCTGCAACTACACCTGTCAATTGGGCATTTTGCGATTCGGCAATAGCTTTGAACTGCGGGAATAATCCTTTTTGTTTCCCCTTAAGGTCAATGAAAATCGGGATTTCCTTTAATGGGATATCCTTAAACAACTTTTCAGCCCTTGCCCCCTCAGCAAGCAATCGTGCAGGGTATGCCACAACATTTTGACCGCGCTTGAATGAGGCCTTCATCTTTTCATTTGCCTCTTCTGCCGTGATACCGCTTACAGGTTGAACGACAAGCCAAGGTTTTTCATAATAACCCATTGGGGACGTTCCTCGGGTGAAAGGGAAGAGTCCTGGCAATTCAGATACTTTTACTGTCGAATCCGCCTTTTCTGTATAGAGCGGATATAACGTGATGCCCTCATATGTATTCGTTTTTAACTTTTCTATACTTTTTCCTTTTAAACTGGCTTCCGCAGCTTCTTTCCACTCTTCAAAAGAAGGCCTAGGAAAGGTTATGTTTTTCACATCTTTCAGTTCCATCTGTAATCGCTTTCTTATCGTCTGCCGCCTCAAATGCTTGGTCCATTCCACTGGAGAACGAACGCTCAGTCGGTTTAGATAAGAAAACCACCCTCCCATCAATTTGATCTGGATTATACTAACATTCTATCATAATTTTCTTGAAATTTATGTTAATAGAAATTGGCAAAGCTGCTGTAAGGGAAACCAAAAGCCTATTTTTCCTATTTAAAATGAAGTACAGCCCCTTATCTGTATTAGAACAGCTCTAATTAAAATAATAGCAAAAATAAAATTTTTGTCGATGTTTTTCTACTGAAAAATAAAGTGCAAAAAAAAAGGAAGGAACCTAATGGCCTTCCTTTTTCTTCACTTTAGTATATGGAAGTGTTGTCTTTGGAAATCTTTTCGATGATTTCTTTAACCCTTGCGAGGAAACGTCCGCATACCAGTCCATCCAAAACACGATGATCAAGTGATAAACAGAGATTCACCATATCCCGAACTGCAATCATGTCATTTATGACCACTGGACGTTTTACGATCGTTTCAACTTGTAAAATGGCGGCCTGTGGATAATTGATGATTCCCATGGACTGGACTGAACCGAATGAGCCAGTGTTATTGACAGTGAACGTGCCACCTTGCATATCCTCTGCTTTTAACTTACCCGCCTTCACTTTGGATGCGAGTTCCTGTATCTCCCTTGCTATACCTTTGATTGATTTTTCATCTGCATTTTTTATGACAGGTACAAATAAGGCATCTTCAGTTGCAACGGCTATAGAAATATTGATTTCTTTCTTTTGTATGATTTTATCGCCAGCCCACATCGAATTGAGCTCTGGAAATTCCGTAAGGGCTTGAGCAATCGCTTTTACAAAAAAGGCAAAGTAAGTTAAATTATAGCCTTCTTTTTGTTTAAAGCCGGACTTGAGATTATCACGCAACTTTACCATATTGCTTGCGTCGACTTCCACCATCGTCCATGCATGCGGAATTTCGTGCTTACTTTTTAACATATTGGATGCAATTGCCTTACGGATACCCGTAACAGGTATTTCCTTGTCACCAATAGCAGTCGGCACGTTAGTAGTCACTGCACTAGTTTGACGATTAATTGGAGGCTTGTTCTCTTCATGAGCCGAATCGGATATCACGGAAGGTTCATCCGCCTTAGGAAGAGTACCGGATTCAACAAGTTTCAATAGGTCTTTACGGGTGATCCGTCCCTCATTCCCCGTTCCTTTCACTTTCGAAAGGTCGATCCCATGCTCCTGGGAAAGTTTTAACACGGCAGGTGAAAAGCGAGCTTTCCTTGATGGTTCACCTGCTTGCTGCACATTTTTTGTAACAGGTGCATCAACATTTTCCTCGCTACGAGAAACAGCTTGGCCTGCGTTGTCGTTATCCGTCTTTGCCGCTTCAACTTCAATCGAGCAAATGACTTCCCCGACTGCCAACGTTTGATTCTCTTCCGCTTTCAATTCCTTGATGATGCCGGTAAAGGAAGAAGGAACCTCAGCATTTACTTTATCCGTCATCACTTCAGCTAGCGGATCGTATTTCGTGACATGATCCCCAGGCTTTACAAGCCATTTACTGATGGTTCCCTCTGTGACACTTTCGCCTAGTTGAGGCATCTTCATTAATTCCATTGCCATAAATCGTTCCTCCTTCTTAACAGTCATTAATACTCGGCCAATTCCCTCATCGCTTTTTCCACTTTATCAGGGTTCACCATAAAATGTTTTTCCATCGTAGGCGCATATGGCATGGCAGGTACATCAGGCCCGGCCAATCGTTTTATAGGGGCATCCAAATCAAAAAGGCAATTCTCGGCAATGATGGCTGCGACCTCACTCATAATGCTTCCTTCTTTATTATCCTCCGTAACCAGTAAAACTTTCCCTGTTTTAGAAGCTGCTTCTATGATAGCATCCTTATCTAAAGGGTAGACGGTGCGAAGGTCAAGAACATGTGCAGAGATTCCATCTGCAGCTAATTTTTCTGCTGCCTGGAGAGCAAAATGCACGCAAAGGCCATAGGATATGACAGTAATGTCTTCCCCTTCCCTTTTCACATCCGCCTTACCGATTGGAAGTACATAATCTTCAGTGGGTACCTCACCCTTAATCAAGCGGTATGCGCGTTTATGTTCAAAGAAAAGAACTGGATCTTCATCACGAATGGCAGCTTTAAGCAACCCCTTGACATCATATGGAGTGGAAGGCATCACAATTTTCAAGCCCGGCTGGTTAGCAAAAATCGCTTCAACCGATTGCGAATGATAAAGAGCTCCATGAATCCCTCCTCCATAAGGAGCACGGATTACCATAGGACAGCTCCAGTCATTATTAGAACGGTATCTAATTTTAGCTGCCTCTGAAACAATTTGGTTAATGGCAGGCATGATGAAATCAGCAAATTGCATTTCAGCTATTGGCCGAAGCCCGTACATGGCGGCTCCAATTCCCACTCCAGCAATTGCAGATTCAGCGAGCGGTGTATCGATGACCCTGGCTTCACCAAATTGGTCGTATAAACCGTTAGTGGCTTTAAAGACCCCACCTTTTTTTCCAACATCCTCTCCCAATACGAATACACGGGAATCACGTTCCATCTCTTCCCTCATTGCCATTGTCACGGCATCTATATAAGAAATCACTGGCATTCTATTACCCCCTTACTTTTGTGCATACACATGATTCATAGCACTTTCAGCCTTCGGATATGGAGCATTTTCAGCATAATCAGTTGCTTCGTTGACTATCTTCATGACTTCATCATTCATTTGTTTCTCAAAATCATCATCCATGATTCCCGCTTCTTTTAAATACGCTCCAAATGTTATTATGGAATCCTTCGTTTTGGCTTCGGCCACTTCGTCCGCTGTCCGGTAGCTTCGGTCATCATCATCACTTGAATGAGGAGTGAGCCTATATGAGACGGTTTCTACAAGGGTAGGCCCCTCTCCCCTTCGTGCACGGTCAGCCGCTTCTTTCACTGCTGCATACACTTCCAATGGATCATTGCCATCCACCGTTATTCCAGGCATCCCATAGCCAATCGCCCTGTCGGAAACATTCTCACATGATAGTTGTTTCGAAATAGGAACGGAAATCGCATATTTATTATTTTCACACATGAAAATGACCGGCAGCTTATGTACACCTGCAAAGTTGGCCCCTTCATGAAAATCGCCCTGATTGGATGAACCTTCACCAAACGTAACGAATGTTACTAAATCCTTGCTTTCCATCTTCCCAGCAAGGGCAATTCCAACTGCATGCGGGACCTGTGTCGTTACAGGTGATGAACCAGTGACGATCCTATTTTTCTTTTGACCGAAATGGCCAGGCATTTGGCGTCCGCCTGAATTGGGATCTTCCTCTTTCGCAAAACCTGAAAGCATCAAGTCTTTTGCTGTCATTCCGAAGGTAAGTACCACACCTACATCCCGATAATAAGGAAGTACATAATCCTTTTGCCGATCCAGCGCAAACGCTGCCCCAACCTGCGCAGCTTCTTGCCCCTGGCAGGAAATCACGAAGGGAATTTTCCCGGAACGGTTTAAAAGCCACATACGCTCATCAATCCTGCGGGACAAAAGCATTGTCCGGTACATATCTAAAACCGTTTCCTCATTTAAGCCTAATTGTTCATGACGTTTTTCTACCATCATAAAACCTCCTGACCTTATTCTTTATGAATGAATGGCAAGTCCATCGACAGCAAGCGCCGCCTCTCCGATTGCTTCAGAAAGACTTGGGTGTGGATGAATTGTCTTGGCTACCTCCCAAGGTGTCGCATCAAGCACTTTTGCAAGTCCCGCTTCTGAAATCATATCCGTAACATGTGGACCGATCATATGAACGCCCAGTATATCATCCGTTTTCTTATCTGCAATGATTTTGACAAAACCATCCGCTTCCCCGAAAACCAGGGCCTTACCAACTGCACGGAATGGGAATTTTCCAATTTTAAGCTCATAGCCTTCCTTTTTTGCCTGTTCTTCCGTCAAACCGACACTTGCCGCTTCAGGGCTTGAATACACACATTTTGAAATGAGCGAATAATCCAAGCGTTCCGGTTTTTGGCCTGCCATATGTTCAACGGCAGTAATACCTTCATGGGAGGCAACGTGAGCCAATTGCAGACCGCCGATACAATCACCGATCGCATAGATATGCGTTTCCTTCGTTTGGAAGAAGTCATTGGTTTCAATAAAACCTTTTTCTTTTACAATTTCTGTATTTTCAAGGCCGATCCCTTCAACATTTGCTGTTCTGCCTACGGATACCAGCATTTTTTCAGCTGTGAATTCCTCTACCGATCCTTTTACTTCAGCAGAAATGGATACTGAAACATCCGTTTTCAGGGTTTCAGGCAATACCTTGGCACCTGTAATGAATTTGACGCCTTTTTTAGTTAGGAGACGAAGCATTTCACTGGAAATATCCTGGTCTTCAGTCGGGATGATCCTATCCGCATATTCCAGTACGGTTACTTCCACACCAAAATCATTCAGCATCGAAGCCCACTCAATGCCGATAACCCCACCGCCTACAATAATCATTGATTTCGGCAGGCTCTCAAGCTTTAGAGCTTCATCCGATGTAAGCACCAATTCCCCGTCAATTGTTAAACCGGGCAGTGTTTTCGGACGCGAACCGGTAGCAATGATAATATTCTGAGGAATGAGCATTTCATTTTCACTGCCATTATTCATTTCCACTGAAATTGTCCCAGGCATCGGTGAAAATATAGATGGACCAAGTATACGTCCTAAACCTTCATAAACCGTTATCTTCCCTTGTTTCATCAAGTGCTGAACACCTTTATAGAGTTGATCGACGACTTTATTCTTTCTTTCTTGTACCTTAAGGAAATCCACCTTTACATCCCCGGTTACAATACCGAATTCCTCACTTTTCACTGCAGTCTGATAAACTTCCGCACTCCTTAAAAGTGCTTTTGAAGGGATACAGCCTTTATGTAGACACGTTCCGCCGAGCTTGCCTTTCTCCACGACAGCCGTTTTCAATCCTAATTGAGCAGCCCTTATTGCTGCCACATACCCGCCTGTTCCTCCTCCGAGGATAACGAGGTCAAATTCTTCAGCCAAAACCACTCCTCCTCACAAATACACACTATTGTCACCGTTATTACTTGTCCTATGTTTCATTACATTATCCATGTTGAAATTCCTGTGTTTATATTTAAAAAAACACAGGAATCCATATCTTGTCAATTATATTCATTTTCTTCCATTCAAGATATGTTTTTCATTTTGCAAGAATTGACTTCTTGAATTCCGCATACGAGCAATGCGCTCCTCTGCCATCCTGTCCGCTGCTTTATAAGTTGGAATTTGATCGCGTTTGGCAATCTCCATGACTCGTTCAATCGTATCATAAACCATTTCCACTTTCTTAAGGGCTCTTTCTCGATTATACCCTAAAAGTTCATCAGCCACGTTTATGACACCACCTGCATTAATTACATAATCAGGAGCATATATAATGCCTTTTTCATGAATTTGATCACCATGAACAGGATCCTTCAATTGATTATTGGCTGCACCTGCAATGACTTTCGCCTTAATTTGATTAATTGTTTGATCATTAATGACGGCACCTAATGCACAAGGAGCATAGATATCACATTCAACCCCATAAATTTCATCAGTATTCACTGCAGTCGCCCCAAAGGATTCAACCGCACGTGCCACGCTTTCTTTATTGATATCGGTAACGATCAGCTTAGCGCCCTCCTCATGAAGGTGACGGCATAAGTTATAAGCTACATTCCCGACGCCTTGGACTGCAACAACCTTGCCTTCTAATGAATCAGTGCCGAATGCTTCTTTTGCAGCAGCTTTCATACCGCGGTACACCCCATATGCAGTTACAGGCGAAGGGTTACCTGAAGAACCGAATGCAGGGGAAATCCCAGTGACAAAATCCGTTTCCTCGTGGATGAGATCCATATCTTCAACCGTGGTCCCTACATCTTCAGCAGTTATATAACGCCCATTCAGCCCTTGGATATACCTTCCGAATGCACGGAACATTTCTTCATTTTTATCCTTGCGAGGATCGCCGATGATGACGGTTTTTCCCCCGCCTAAATTCAAGCCGGCCGCTGCGTTTTTATATGTCATTCCTTTCGAAAGCCTTAAAGCATCTTCTATGGCATCTTCTTCGGAAGCATACGTCCACATCCTTGTGCCACCAAGTGCTGGTCCTAATGTCGTATCATGAATGGCAATAATCGCTTTCAAACCCGATTGTTTATCCTGACAGAATAGCAGTTGTTCGTAATCATACTTCTCAAGATATTTAAAAATTTCCATACAGGAATCCTCCCTAGATGTTTTAATAAATGTCAGATATGAGGACACTGAATCACTCCTCATTCTTACTGGTCACTACGTTCATTTTAAATAAAATCCGCTAATCACATGATATTTTCCCCACTGGGAATGGTTCCCTTGAAAAATCCATGCACCTTTAAATATGCAAATAACATGCCAATAAATTAAATAATGAGAGCCTTTTCACCCAAAAAAAGGAGATGCTGGTTAATATATTGAGCAACTATAGCCTATAACAAATTCAAAAAAATTTCATGTTGGAAGTGAACTCTCGCTTAAATTAAAATAAATCAGAAAATTCTGTGCAGTTTTTTTCATACTATGCAATTGCTTGCATGCAAATATTTTCACAGTTTTAATTTTTCCATTTTATAATATAGATTTCTAACTGAAATACCCAACGCTTTTGCAGTAATTGTTTTATTTCCCTTGTGGGTATCGAACGCTTGCTGAATGATTTTGGCTTCATACTGGTCTATTATCTCCGAGAGCGGTTTACCCGATACGTAGCCAGAAGGCTCCATTAAGAGTTTCTCCTGTTTTAATGGAATCTCTTCGATAAAATCAGGAATATGCTGTATATCAATGATTGTCTCGTTCAATTTCATGAAAATGATAGCCCGTCCCAAAATATTTTCCAGTTCCCTTACATTCCCTGGCCAGTTATAGATTTGCATCTTATGTATAGCTGCTTCAGTAATCCCCTCTATGCTCCGTCCATACTCCTGATTGATTTTATGAATCAAATGCTCCGCCAATTCCCTCAAATCTTCTTTTCGTTTTCGTAAAGGAGCAATGAAAATAGGCATGCGGTTCAGCCTGAAATATAAGTCTTCCCTGAATGATCCGTTTGCAATGGCGTGTTCAAGATTGATATTCGTGGCGGCTATGACACGGACATTGATGGAAATCGGCTTTGTCCCCCCCACTCTGATGATTTCCCGTTCTTGTAAAACCCGAAGTAATTTAGCTTGGATGTTAGCTGGTAATTCACCAATTTCATCTAAAAAGATGCTTCCTTGATTTGCCTCTTCAAAAAAACCGACCTTTCCGCCCCTGCTTGCCCCTGTAAACGCTCCCTCATCATAACCGAACAGTTCACTTTCGAGTAATGATTCCGAGATGGCCGCACAGTTTACACGAACGAATTTATTGAATTTCCTATCACTCGCATTATGGATGGCGTGGGCAAATAACTCTTTGCCGGTCCCTGATTCCCCTCTTAATAAGACGGTAGCCGGTGTCCTTGCCGATAATTTCGCCTGTTCGATGGGAAGCTTCATCTCTTCGGAAGCCCCTATTATATCATCAAAGGAATATTTAGCCTGTAATGTCCGGATAATCTGTCTTGCCCGATTCAATTCGTGAGTCAAGGTTTGAATTTCCGATACATCATGAATGACGCCAACGCTACCTTTCAGGCACCCATCCACAATGATTGGAGCAACATTAACAATCACTTCCTTATGTTTTGGGCCGACACGCATATTGACACCCCGAACAGGCTTTTTTGTCTGAAGCACTTTCATATGCATGCTATCACCTTCGTAAATATCGATGGAAGCCGGCTTACCAATCACTTGGTCCTTGGTTAAGCCAGTGATTCTTGTATATGCCGGATTGATCAAAAGTCCCCTCCCTTGATCGTCCACGACCGAGATGGCTTCATCACTGGATTGGATGATTGCCTGGAGCATCGTCTGTATCTCTTTTAAATCAGTGATCTGCTCCGCCAATTGTACAGCTTCCGTTTTATTCCGAAACACGGAAAAAGCCCCTATGATTTCCTTATCGGCATTCACCAGAGGAATCCTTGTCGTTATGAGCTCCATCCCATTAGTAAGGGTAATCTCCTGATTCACTTCTTTTTGGTTCGTTTCCATCACTCGTAGTAATCCAGTTGAAGGAACGAAATCTTTGATATGTTTGCCTATCACATCCTCGCGCTTTGTGTCAGATGCTCGTTCCGCACTATCATTGAACATGATGATGAATCCATCATGATCAATCACCACCATTCCTTCACTGGTCGTATTAAGGATCAAGTCCATTTTTGCCGAGGTATTTTCCAATTTATTTATTAAACGATTTTTCTCTTCAAACAACTTTGTCATAATGAGGGCGACACTTCCAGGAATGAGTATCGTTTGATCGCTCATATCCCGTTTTATCTTACTATAGACAGTCGGGTCTCCAGTGGTATCAAAAATGATATCCAAATCCCCATCCAATCCCTCGCTCCAATCAGTCACTGTAGGAATCCTTCTTTCTTTTGCAGCAAGCATCCCTTCAGCGGATTCATTCGTATCAGCCATACAAACAATTGAGAATACTTCACTTTCCGAGAGGAGTTTCAACACCGTTGTCCCCCCCACTCCTCCCCCTACTATCATGACTTTTTGCATGAGCCATCCCCCTTAAGATATAATTACCCTATTATTAGATATATCTCTGCAATTTTTTTCATACTTCACACCTCATTTTACCATATTGGCATCCTTTAAAAAACAGCCTCTAACTTCCAGTCATTTTCTAGTTTCCCGAAACTTGACAAATATTTTATATCCTTTATCATTTTTAAAAGACGGAATTTTCGGAAGGGATTTGGCCGCATGAAACGTTTAATCGCTTTTTTGATTCTTTTTATACCCGGGGCCTTTGCTGCCTATGGCATTAAAATAATGAGGGACATGGTGTTCGGTATTTTACAGCCTCCCTATCCAGTCCTTTGGCTGCAATTTTTAATCGGACTGCTTATTACGATTGGCGGAATAGCCTTTATCGCAGGCTTCGTCCTTCATCGAGATCGAAAACAAAATAAGGTCCAAAGCAGGTTCAATAAATTTTAAACGTAAAAAGAAGGTGCCATGTATAATTGGGCACCTTTTTCTTTATCTTGATTTAAGTCCTTCTCTGACCCGTACGGCTGCCTCAGGAAAATCGGTAATGATGCCACTGCACCTCAATTTGAATAATCGCTTCATATCGGCTTCCTTATTAATGGTATAGGGCCGTACAGGAACACCCAGGCTCAACGATGCTTGAATTAGTGCATCAGAGGCAGACCTGATATTTGGATGGATTGCGCTCGCGCCTATTGCCTTGGCATATATCCATGGCATGTATAGACCATCCCTATAAAGTAGTGCCGTTTCCAGTTCAGGTGCCAATTGATGACAATTAACCAAACTATAATGATTGAAAGAAGAAAGGATTATCCTTTCCTTCATTTCGTAGGCACGAATGAGCCTTATGACTTTCTCTTCTAAGCCTGGATACAGAAAAAGCGTGTTTTTCAATTCAATATTACAAACAAGCTGGTTATCTTTAAGCCATATAAATAGTTCTTCTAGCGTCGGAATTTTTTCTTTACCCAATTTACCCTTAAAGTTTGAGGACGCATTAAGATTTTTCAACTCCATCAAGGTCCGGTCTTTTACATACCCTGAGGCATTCGTGGTCCGATCGAGCTTTTCATCGTGAATGATGACCACTTCTCCATCTTTCGAGAGTTGGACATCCGTTTCAATACCGTCCGCCCCAACACGGGCAGCTTCTTTGAACGCCGACATCGTATTTTCCGGATGTGTTCCTGCAGAGCCTCGATGTGCAAAGATTAAGGTCATGATGAAACGCCGCCTCTCCCAAAAATTGTTATAACCCAATTTTATGAACAGAAACGATAAATTATTTTCATCTTCTTTAATCGAAATAGAGGTGATTATTTTCTTCGTAGAAGGTTTTCTAAAATATCCCCCATAATAACTGAAAAGTTCCCTTAAGGTAGTTATCCGAACAATTGAGTTTTACACTTGCGGACATTTATCAGCAGCTATTGTTTGACATTCTCCAGCATGATTTGCGGAAAATTCAATAGGATGGGGATGGGATTAAATTGAAGAATGGAAAAAGCCTTTTTAAAAACGGTAAAATACCATTTCAATATCCACTTCTAATGCAAAATACTTATTTTTTTCATAAATCATTTATTTACCCCTTATTCACTATATATATACCTATAATTATAATCTAAAAATTAAGAAAAGGACCCATAATGCCAAAATCCGTTTAAAAAATTAGTGATTCAGATAATTAGTGTCGCTTTTTCACGCAAACAAAAACGCCTTTTATTTATTGGATTTCCTGCAAATCCAATAAATAAAAGGCGTTTAATTTTTTTAACCGGCAGCGTAAAAAAATTGAAGTTGCCGATTAGAAAAAATCACAAAGCAACTTCTTCCTGTCCATACCACCAGACGGAGAGTTCCTATTTATATTTAGTGGCTCTAGCCTTTATTTGGTCAATTGTTATCCTGAATCCGAACACCGGTGTTCCCCTACTGTCAAGAAGCTTTATGTTCGAGACGAAGCTTATCGGCAACCATGGCAATGAATTCGGAATTTGTAGGTTTTGCCTTAGTCATGCTGACAGTATAACCGAAAAGAGATGAAATGGATTCTATATTGCCACGGCTCCAAGCCACTTCAATCGCATGTCGGATGGCTCTTTCAACACGGCTGGCCGTAGTATTGTATTTTTTTGCGATATCCGGATATAAAACTTTCGTGATCGAACCCAATAGTTCAATATCATTATATACCATGGATATGGCTTCCCTTAAATACAAATAGCCCTTGATATGTGCAGGCACTCCAATTTCGTGAATGATGCTTGTGATGCTGGCATCGAGGTTTTTCGGCTTGGCTTCATTTTGGGGACGATAGCTAAACTGACTATGATTTTTTAAAACCGACTGCCCTTTACCGCTTACCTGACGAATGTGATTGGCCAGATTTTCCATATCAAAAGGTTTCAGGATAAAGTAAGACGCGCCCAAATCAACAGCTTTTTTCGTTACATCTTCTTGACCAAAGGCAGTAAGCATAATGACATTAGGCATAGCACCCCGTTTTACTTCACGAAGTTTTTCAAGTACACCTAATCCATCTAAATGAGGCATGATAATATCGAGAATCAATATATCCGGATCAACACTTTCAAGCATACCCAGGCAATCTTGACCGTTATGTGCCACCCCAATTACTTCCATGTCTTCCTGTGCTGAAATGTATTCTTCCAGAAGGCCAACAAGTTCTCTATTATCGTCTACAACGCACACCTTAATTTTTTTCACGCTTGATTTCCTCCTCAACTACAATTGGTCTTTTTTTCTATATGACTAAATTCTATTGTAATTGAACTTTTCGACAATGGAAACTAAATTCCTTTTATTTTTGAAAAAATATAAGGAATTCAATATTATTCTCCGGATATCTCTTGTTTTCGACTTCGTTTGCTATTCGAATAAACCGATTGTCGAAAAATCTTCATTTCGTTATCATTTTATCACAACGTTTCAAAAAAACCTCTATTTTTTGAAGAAATCATATTTAATTACCATCCATGACCTGGGCTAATCAATTAAAAAGGGGCATCCAAAAGGATACCCGGTTTCTTTAGCTTGCCTTTTCATAATTATCTTTGTCGTATATATTTATACCGGCTTCGTTTAACATCCATTCGATATGGACTCCATACCCACTTGTAGGATCATTAACAAATACATGGGTGACTGCACCGATTAATTTCCCATTTTGTATGATAGGACTGCCGCTCATACCCTGAACGATCCCGCCCGTTTTTTGAAGCAGTTCTTTATCCGTCACTTTTAAGACCATTCCTTTAATCGCAGGAAACTTCTGTGGTATGGAACTGACGATTTCCACATCGAATTCCTCCACTTTAGAACCATCCACCACAGTCAGTATTTTTGCTGGTCCTTCCTTTACCTCATGGGAAAGGGTGATCGGGAGAGCCTTGTCATTAATCCCATTTTTAAAATCTTGATTTAATTTCCCAAAAATCCCAAAGGGACTATTGCGATTGATATTTCCTATTTTTTCTTTGTTGGAAGAAAAGCGTGCCAATTTTTCTCCAGGATCACCATTGCTTCCCTTTTCAATGGACGTGACCGTGGATTGAACAATCTGTCCATCTTTTACAACAATCGGCTTTTTGGTATCCATATCGGAAATGACATGTCCCAATGCTCCATATTTTTTCGAATCCGGGTGATAAAATGTCATCGTTCCGATGCCAGCTGCTGAATCACGGATATACAAACCCAATTTGTAAGTTCCTTCATTCTTATCTTTTAGAGGTAAAAGGGTGCTATGAAGCACTTCATTATCACGGTTTATGACTAGATTCAACGCCTCACCCTTTTCACCTGCCTGCTGAACAAAAGGGGTTACATCCCCCATCTTCTTTATCGTCTGACCATTGATTTCTGTAATAATATCACCGATTTCAATTTTCGCTTTTTCACCTGGTGATTTTTTCCCCTGCGCAGTATCAATAAGATGATGACCTACTACGAGCACTCCGAGAGTATTTAGCTTCACTCCAATGGATTGGCCTCCAGGCATGACTTTAAAGTCTTTCAACACCCTAATGTCGACCTTTTTGGCGGGCAAGCCTGCTACATCCAGCAACACTTCATTCGTACCTGGTTTCTCAGCACCAAGCGTAATTGAAGCTTGCTCATCATGAAGCGAAATCCCATCACTGAATCCCGAAGCTTTTGCAGAAACAGGCAATGATTTGGAAATACTATATTGACTTCCTTCAAATAGTACAAGATGATTTGGAATTAAAAAATATTCACGAGATGGCTGGTATAACCCTAATGTTAATAGCGAAACAAGGAGAATTCCACCGATGATCCTGTTTATCCATACAAATTTCAACCCATTCACTCTCCTCGCTCTCTGAAACTTTATGGCTACACCTTTAATTTAGCCCTCAAGACAGTCATTTATAACAGATGCACAAAATAAAAGCTATCCGTTTTTGGATAGCTTTACAATGAATGCTTATGATAAGTTTAAATTATCTACTTTACCTGTCCATCAAGATGTGATTTTCAACCTTTTTGCCAGCTGGATTAATTCATTGGCATGCTGCTTCGTCAAATCCGTAATCTCGACTCCAGAAATCATCCTGCCAATTTCTTTTATCTTTTCCGTTTCAATTAAAGGCTTTACCGAGGTATTCGTGCGTCCGGCCCTTACATTTTTCGCTATGAATAAGTGAGTATCCGCCATAGCTGCCACTTGTGGTAAATGGGATATGCACAGTACTTGAGATCCCGTTGCCACTTTATAGATCTTTTCAGCAATGGATTGTGCAACCCGTCCGCTCACACCGGTGTCCACTTCATCAAATATAATGGACGTTATGCCTTGGTGCTTGGAGAAAATGCTTTTCAAAGCCAGCATGATCCTCGAGAGTTCTCCACCCGATGCGATTTTAGATAGAGGTTTTAACGGTTCACCTGGATTTGTGGAAATATAAAATTCCATCGAATCTAGCCCCGACTGATTAATGCCCCTATCTGACAACTCATCGAAAGTATAAGCCGTTTGAAGGAAATGTGGTTCAAAAATGGTCTTTTCCATGTATAAATCTTTTAATTCCTGATGGATCTTTTTGGTTAACTGCTGAGCGAATGTCTGACGAAGTTCAGACAGATTCTTTGCTTCAACAATTAAATCGGCCTTGATGGATTTCATTTCCTTTTCAAGCTTCGCTATATGCGTTTCCCTATTTTGCAGCTTTTCGACTTCCTCTTCTATGCCTGCACCATATTCCAGGATTTCCTCGATGGTCCGCCCGTATTTACGTTTTAATTGATTTATTTCATTAAGGCGGCTTTCAATGAATTCGACACGCTCTGTATCATAGTCCAAAGAGTCTAATTGATCCCGGATGTTTGACACTGCCTCTTCAAGCAGGAAGTAACTATTTGAAACGGTTTCGGAGCTGTTTTTTAAACCTTCATCAAGGCCTGCGGCTTCTTCCAGGTTATTCATGGCTACGGAAAGCCAATCAATTGCATGCTGCTCTCCATTTAAAGCATTATAACTGGTTTGCAGCGCTTCATGAATTTTTTCGAAATTATTAATTTTCTTTCGCTCTTCCATTAATTCTTCATCTTCACGTAGTTTCAAATCAGCTTTTTGAATTTCATCGAATTGAAATTGGATCAAATCAAGACGGTGGACCATTTGCTGTTCATTTTGGCTCAAACCATTCAATTGTTTTGAAGCGGTTTCATAACGTTTATAGAGCTTTTGGTATTCCGTGAGTGCAGAGGCGATTTTTTCACCGCCGAATTGATCCAGCAGAGGAAGATGGAGTCGTTCATCCATTAATTCCTGATGTTCATGCTGACCATGAATATCTATCAATGTCCTTCCTATCTCGCGTAAAATGGCAATCGTTACAAGTTTTCCATTTACTCTGCAAACGCTTTTGCCGCTCTGTGAAATATCCCTTCGAAGAATGGCCATCCCATCATTCATATCCAGTCCAAATTCTTCTGCTTTGGCAAATACCGGGTGTTTTTCATCTTCAATTTGAAATAATCCCTCTATTTCGGCCTTGGACTCACCATGCCGAATGAATTCTGCCGAACCACGTCCCCCAACCAAAAGATGAACGGCATCTATAATGATTGATTTCCCTGCCCCTGTTTCTCCGGTCAAGACAGTCAAGCCTTTCTCAAATGAAACGGACAGGCTTTCTATGATCGCAAAATTCCTAATCGATAGTTCTGTTAACAAACTAGGTCACCTCACAAAATTATTAGAGCATGTCCAAGAATTTGCCGGAAATGATCTTTGCATCTTCCTCAGAACGGCAGATAATTAAACAAGTATCATCGCCGCCAATCGTCCCGAGTATCTCTTGCCAATTCAAATTATCAATCAATGCACAAATTGCCTGGGCATTACCCGGGAGCATCTTCATAACCAGTAAATTATTGGCTGCGTCAATACGTACAAATGCATCAACCAGGATTCTCTTTAATTTTTGAAGTGGATTGAAACGTTGGTCGGCTGGCAGGCTGTATTTATACCTTCCATCCGTTAAAGGGACCTTAACTAGGTGAAGCTCTTTAATATCCCTTGAAACAGTTGCTTGAGTTACATTGTATCCAGCTAATTTCAGTTCTTCAACCAGCTCATCCTGGGTTTCAATATCGTTATTAGTTATAATGTCCCTTATTTTTATATGTCGTTGTCCTTTATTCATAAGTAGTAGCACCTCTTCTCATCTGTTGCTCATTTTATTGGCAATCGATATCATACTTAAGGAAGCTCCCAATATGGGATTGCTTCGGTAACATCCGTACGTGCAAATAGGCCGCTCTAGAAAGTGGCTAAAATTAATGTTATCGGATTTTTATGCAATTGTACAACTTTTTCTCTAAAATGCATAACAAGTCTATTTTTTATTCTTACCTATTTTATGTATCCAGACTTAAATGATTCAAGTGCATTTCAACACCATTTCAAGTTAAAAAGCTCCTTTAGCCAACCATTCAGCCAAAGGAGCCGTACAAGTTCTTGCTATTCTTTTTTAAATTGCGCATGGGCTTCCCCAACGATGTCATCAACCGTTTTCGAAAGCAATATCGCTCCATCTTCCTTTGACCCTTGCCAGTATAAATGAAGTAAAAATTCAATATTTCCATCACCGCCGGTAATCGGTGAGAATGAGGCATCCTTAATATCGTAGCCTTCCTTTTTAGCAAAAGAAATGATCTTATCCAACACTAGTTTATGGATTTTGGGATCACGAACAATCCCTTTTTTACCCACCTGATCCTTCCCAGCTTCGAATTGCGGTTTAACTAAGGCAACGACGTCGCTATTCGGAACGAGCAAGGTCTTCAGCACCGGTAAAATTAACGTTAGGGAGATGAAAGAAACATCAATGCTTGCAAAGTTAGGCATCTCCCCATCGAGATCGGCGGGTGTAACGTAACGGAAATTCGTCCGTTCCATTACTTTCACCCGTTCATCCTGCCTAAGCTTCCAGGCAAGTTGATTATATCCTACATCAAGGGCATAAGACATTGTGGCACCATTTTGCAAGGCACAATCCGTGAACCCTCCTGTTGATGATCCGATATCAAGCAGGATTTTTCCGTTCACTTGTAAATCGAATTCCTTTAAAGCCTTCTCAAGTTTAAGTCCGCCTCTTGAAACGTAAGGCATGACTTTTCCTTTAATAGTAAATTCGAGATCAACCGGTACTTTTTCCCCGGGTTTTTCGTACCTCTCTTCATTCGCGTAGACAAGACCAGCCATAACCATACGCTTTGCTTTTTCTCGTGTATCTGCCAAGCCTTGTTCTACAAGTAATACATCTACTCTTTCTTTCATCACTTTCATATTGTCAGGCCCTTTTTTCTTTTTTGGGTGTTATCATTTTAATCTTTTTGATGGCTGTTTCAGTCGTTAAACCGATCTCTTCAAGAAGTTCATCGACACTGCCATGTTCAATGAAATAATCAGGTATTCCCATTCGATCTATAATTGCCCCATAAAACCCTTGGTCATGAGCATATTCTAGTACAGAACTGCCAAAACCACCTTGAAGAACCGCTTCTTCTATTGTCAAGATAGGCATTTTTTCACCAAGTAGGCTGCTTAGCATGTTCTCATCCAAAGGCTTAATGAACCGGGCATTGATCACCTTAACTGAATAATCCTCTTTCTCTAGCAGTTCTGCCGCTTCAAGGGCCATTGGAATGGTGGTACCGAACGTTAAGATGGCAGCATCCGTTCCTTCTTTAAGAACTTCCCACGAACCGATTGGAATCTGCTGTAATTCAGCATCCATCACAACACCCCAACCATTCCCACGAGGGAATCGCATAGCGATTGGACCATCATTATAGCTTAAGGCCGTATTGACCATATGCTGGCCTTCGTTTTCATCTTTCGGCATCATCAACACCATATTAGGAATGTGCCGTAAGAATGCAATATCGAAAACGCCTTGATGCGTTTCACCATCGGAACCAACCAATCCGGCACGATCGATTCCTATGAATACGTTCAAATTCTGTCGGCAGATATCATGGACCACCTGGTCATAAGCCCTTTGCAGGAAGGTTGAATAAATGGCCAGGAACGGTTTCATTTTTTGCGTTGCCAATCCAGCTGCAAAAGTTGCAGCATGCTGCTCGGCAATCCCTACATCATAGAAACGCTCTGGGAACTCTCGGGAAAACCCCACTAATTTCGAACCTACGGGCATTGCAGGTGTAATCGCGACAATCCGTTCATCTTCACGGGCGAGCCTGCTGACAGTATCGCTTACAAGGGCACTCCATGCAGGAGCTTTACTAGTGGATTTCACGAAATCGCCTGTCTCTATCTTGTAGGGGCCTGTCCCATGCCAATTTCCTGTTGTATCCAACTCGGCAGGTGAATAGCCTTTGCCTTTTTTCGTGATGACATGTAGCAGTACGGGTCCCTTCGTTTTCTTGGCATATCTTAAATTCTCCAGCAACTCTTCATAATTATGACCATCGACTGGTCCAAGGTATGTGAAACCGAGTTCTTCGAAAAAGATTCCTGAGACCAATAAGTACTTCATGCTATCCTTCAAGCGTTCAGCGGTAGCTGCAAGCTTACCACCGACTGCAGGAATTTTTTTCAAAAGTAACTCCAATTCATCTTTTGCCCAGTTATATTTACCTGCGGTCCGCAATCTTCCCAATATCGTGTGCAAAGCCCCCACATTAGGCGCTATCGACATTTCATTATCATTCAGGATAACGATCATGTCCTTTTTTTCATCACCGATATGATTCAATGCTTCAAGTGCCATTCCGCCTGTTAGGGCCCCGTCACCGATTACAGGCAAAATGAAACTTTTTTCACCTTTTATATCACGGGCAGCGGCCATTCCCATTGCAGCTGAAAGGGAAGTCGAACTGTGACCGGTTTCCCAAACATCATGGGGGCTTTCAATCATTTTAGGAAAGCCGCAAAGACCTTTATATTTCTTTAAGGTATTGAACTCCCCTGCTCTGCCAGTCAGGATTTTATGCACATAGGATTGGTGACCGACATCCCATAATATTTTATCATTCGGACTGTCGAATTCTTTATGCAAGGCTATAGTCAACTCGACTACACCTAAATTGGGACCGATATGCCCACCGGTCACCGATAATTTTTCCACAAGGAATTTACGTATTTCCACACTTAACTCGACTAGTTCTTCATTATTCATCTTCTTCAAAAAAGAAGGGTCTTTTATAGATAGAAGATCCAAACAGGACCACTCACTTTCTGTCATTTTCGGTTGTTAGCATAAACAAAGCCTCATAAAGAGGGCTATATGGAAGACTTGACCGAAAAATTGGTTTTAAGTTAAAAAATAGCCGCCAACACCCAGGTGATTTCGGCGGCTTAATATACCTATTTTATCACGTAACTCAATTAAAAAATCCATTTTGATTTTCGCATATTTTTGCACAATGAGTATACCATAAAACCTCAATTGATAACAAATTTAGCCACAATCAATGATTACGGTTCGCTATTAAATCGGTTAGTTCATTCAACAAACCCGTTTGTAAGGTTGTTTTTCCCAAAGCGGCATGAGCAAGTTCAATATGATGGTTCAACTTTTCCTTTGCCCCTTGAAGCGAAAGTAAAGAAGGATATGTGCTTTTATGATTTCCCTCATCACTGCCAACCGGCTTGCCGATCAACTCGACTGACCCTTCAATATCCAGAATATCATCCCGAATCTGAAAAGCAAGCCCCAGGTGGTATGCAAAGTCACGTAAATGGAGTCGCTGTTCTTCATTCGCACCGGCTAATATAGCACCGGAAAGGATGCTTGCAGTCAATAACTTCCCTGTTTTATGTTCATGGATATACTCCAATTCCTGAAGGGTCAACTGTTTATTTTCACCTTCCATATCGGCAACTTGACCTCCAACCATCCCTTCGGCACCGGCAGACTTAGCAATTTCACTTACAAGGTTCAGCTTCATTTCAGCCGTCACATCTGGATTGTTCATATCCGTCACCAATTGAAAGCTATATGTAAGGAGGGCATCACCTGCCAGTACTGCTACCGCCTCACCGAACACTTTATGGTTCGTCGGTTTTCCGCGGCGGAGATCATCATCATCCATCGCTGGAAGATCATCATGAATCAAAGAATATGTATGAATCATTTCAATGGCAGCAGCTGCAGGTATCCCCATCCTCAAGTTTTTTCCAAAGGCCTCCAGAACCGCAAAGACCAATAAAGGGCGAATCCGTTTACCGCCTGCCTCCAATGAATAGATCATGGCTTCTTTGACCACAGCAGGAGCATTAAGCTTATTGACATATTCAACGATTTCCCGTTCTATAATCGCCTTATATTCTTTAGAAAACATATCAAAGGACACCGTACCCATGTTATTCTTCCTCCTGTACAGTGAAGTTTTCGAGTTCCCCATCTTCGCGCAAAATTTGAGTCAACTGATCTTCAACCGCCTTAAGCTTTGAATGACAAAGCCTGGATAAATCCATTCCTTGTTTATATATGGAGATGGCTTCCTCTAAGGGCACATCGCCTTCTTCCAACTGTTCTACAATTTTCTCAAGATTCTCCATTGCTTCTTCAAAAGTGGCTTCCTGTTTTTTTGTCATGGTTCTATTCGCTCCTTTATTTCTTTAATTTCACATTCAAGTGTTCCATCTTTAATGGAAACGGCTATCTTATCCCCTCTGGATACTTGCTGTGTACTTTTCACTAACGTCTCATCCTCAGCAAAAACCAATCCATAGCCCCGTTCCATGATTTTTAATGGACTGAGGGCAGACAAAGTGGCTGTAATATGAACGAACTGCTGTGATTTTTGCCGATAAATGGCTTCCATTGCCCTCCGCAATACTTTTGCATGCTGCCGCAATTCATCTTTGGAATTTTGCACCGCTTGTTCAGGATGCTGCTTTTTCAGAATATCGTTCAACTGATTCAGCTCATCCCTCTTTTTCATGAAATACCGCGTGCCGGTCCTCCCTAGCCTGTCCACCGTCTTGTCTAGCTGTTCGAGCTTCTGTTCATACATTTTATGTGGATAACGGAAAGCATAAGATCTCTCCATCCTGGTCAAACGGGTTCGTTCGAAATTCACCACTTCACGAATGGAGCGGGTCAAGCGATTCTTACGGTTCATCAGGCGTTCAAGTATTTCATTAAGGTGGGGAACCGCTAACTCTGCTGCACCAGTCGGTGTAGGAGCCCGCATATCCGCGACAAAATCAGCAATTGTAAAATCGGTTTCGTGACCGACAGCAGAAATTATCGGTATATCAGAATCATAGATTGACTCAGCCACTATCTCCTCATTAAAGGCCCATAGCTCCTCGATCGACCCGCCGCCCCTTCCGACAATGAGTACATCGCTTTCCGCCCTAGCGTTAGCCATGGAAATTGCCTTGGCAATCGATTTAGCGGCATTATTCCCTTGGACTAGTGCTGGGTAAACGATGACTCTGGCAATTGGATATCTCCGCTTGATGGTGATCAGGATATCTCTTAGTGCAGCTCCGGTCGGTGATGTTATGACTCCTACAGACTTAGGGTATTGTGGAATCTGTTTCTTATGCTCGGCCAAAAACAAACCTGCCGCCTCCAGCTTTTTCTTCAGCTGTTCATAAGCAAGATACAAATCCCCGACACCATCAGGGGCCATGCTTTTCACATAAAGCTGATACTGTCCGCCTGCCTCATATAATGAAATATCGCCCTTAACAAGTACCTTCATTCCATTTTCAGGCAGGAATTTCATCCCTTTGTTATTGGCGGCAAACATAACGGAGAGGAGTCGGGCCTTCTCGTCCTTTAGAGTAAAATACATATGTCCGCTTGTATGTTGTTTAAAATTTGAAATTTCGCCTTTTATGTATACATTTCGCAAATGGGGATCGGCATCGAACTTCCTTTTGATGTATTTCGTTAAAGCCGATACACTCAAATATTGTTGGTTGCTCATATAATGTCTCCTTCCGATGGAAATCGGATTTAAAGAAAACTCACTTATAGGTTTTACTTAAAACTCGCTTAATCTATGAATGAAAAAAAGCGGTCTCCCGTTATTATAAAACAAGAGGTCCGCTTCTTTAAAATAATTTAACGTTTTTTTAGCTTTTTAAGGCTTGCTTATTCTGTTCAAGTGTTTTTTGAGCAGATTTAACCGTATTCTTCATAAGCATCGTAATCGTCATGGGACCAACGCCTTTAGGAACAGGTGTAATGTATGAAGCCTTGGTTTTCACTTCATCAAACGCCACATCACCGCAAAGCTTCCCTTCATCATTCCTGTTCATTCCGACGTCAATGACGACAGCACCTTCTTTAATATGGTCACTCGTGATCGTGTCCCTCTTGCCGACAGCTGCCACAACGACATCAGCTTGCTTTGTATAATACGCAAGGTCCTTTGTCTTTGAATGACAGTATGTGACGGTTGCATTCGCATTTAGAAACATTTGTCCGGCCGGTTTTCCCACGATATTACTTCTTCCTACGATAACAACATGCTTACCTTCAAGGTCATAGTCGATATACTCAAGCATTACCATCACCCCGTATGGCGTACAAGGTAAATAAGCATCCTGCCCAGTCATCATCCGCCCAATATTAATGGGATGGAATCCATCTACATCCTTCTCGGGGGAAATCGCTTCAATGATCGCTTTTTCCTGAATATGTCCAGGTAACGGCAGCTGCACCAATATACCATGAATGCTGTCATCCTGGTTTAATTCATCAATGCTCTGAATTAATTCCTCCTGAGAGAGTCCCGCAGGCTTTTTAATCAATACAGAATGCATGCCCAGATCTTCACACGCCTTTTGCTTATTGCGTACATAGGTTTGCGATGCTTGGTTGTCCCCCACAAGGATTACAGCCAAACCCGGAACGATATTTTTTTCCCGTAATTGTTGAACTTCCTTACTGATTTCTTGCCTAACTGCCTCCGCAATTTCTTTACCATTAATGATTTGAGCTGACATGTGTATATTCCTCCCAAGATAATTTTGCTAAAGAAATTGCTGAGAGAATCCCCTGGTTAAAGGCTGCAGCCTTAGCTGCCGCTTTTTACCTTAACTTTGGATAAAACGGCATTTACAAAGCTGCTCGATTGATCATCACCGAATTTCTTAGCAATTTCAATAGCTTCATTCATTGCAACACTTACAGGAACATCTTCACTGTGAACCATTTCATAAACCGCGATTCGCAGTAAATTCCGATCAATGTTCGCCAGTCTTTCCAACGTCCAATTCTCTAAATTGTCCCTGATCATTCCATCAAGTTGTTCACGATTTTCCGTTATCCCCATTACTAATTTCTTGAAATATTCATCAGTAGGAGCACCATCCAGTACGCTTTCCATTGCTTCTTCTGCATTCGACTTGGCAATATCTATCTGATATAGTGCTTGAAGGGATTTTTCACGGGCTACTCTTCTTTTCATAATCTTACTCCTTTAACATCTACTATTATATATGAAAACGCTAGAACAAACGAACATTTAATAACATTTTTTCAAAAATATTAAGATTTTCGCTTCATTTTTTATAAATTAAGCTGAATCCCACTTGAATTAAGGCCAAAAGACTCAAACATCTTGATTCAAGACAACATCTCAAGATTCATTTCCAGTTAAACGGCCAACACAGTCATATACTTTTTGAAAGTGTCAAAAAGCTCTTGCCTAGCTTTCATGCTCATATTTCACCTTTTACACTCTAACAGAAATCACCCTTGAATTAAAGGGAAACTTCCAGATACCGCCTTATTATGTTCATTTAACGTAATATTATTAGCGGGCTCCAAAAGCAGGGTATCATTGAGTCAAGAATTCAAAAAAACAAAAACCCGGCTTTTTGCCGGGTTTTTGCAGGTGTGAATCGAATGAAGCCAACTTACACTTCTTGTTCGTAATCCGCTTCTTGTTTAGCGTTTTCAAACGCAATGCCCACTACATGAATGTTCACTTCGCCCGCGTCGATAGCGGTCATGTTCAACAAGGCTTCACGAATGTTATCTTGCACTTCCTGAGCAACTTTCGGAATTGAGACACCAAACTTCATGACACAATAAAGTTCGACTTTGATGGATTCTCCCGTTAAGTCAACTTTAACACCTTTACCGTGGTTCTTTTTACCAAGCTTTTCAACTACACCTGTAGCGAAATTCCCGCGCATATGTGCAACACCTTCAACTTCCGATGCAGCGATACCCGCAATCACCTCAATCACCTCAGGCGCAATTTCAACTTTGCCCAAACCACTATTATAATCATTCATTTCGAGTAATTGGCCTTCCATTTCACTCATTCAAAAGCACCTCCTGTCTTCCTTTACATTATGAGTTCATTACATCATATATTTCAAGGAATTTGGTATTAAATTCTCCGGAAACAAATTGTTCATGCTGAAGTAACTTAATATGGAAAGGAATTGTCGTGCTGATCCCTTCAATGACAAACTCACCTAAAGCGCGTTTCATCTTCTCAATCGCCTCGTCTCTCGTTGGTGCGTGGACAATCAATTTAGCGATCATGGAATCGTAATACGGAGGTATCGAGTACCCAGGGTATGCCGCAGAATCCACACGTACTCCGTAGCCACCTGGCGGTAAATACATGTGAATCTTACCTGCTGAAGGCATAAAATTCTTTTCTGGATTTTCCGCATTGATCCGGCATTCGATGGACCATCCGTTAAACGTGACATCTTCTTGTGAAAGTGATAGTTTGTCACCTGAAGCAACTTTGATCTGTTCTTTAATCAAATCGACGCCCGTTACCATTTCTGTAACTGGGTGTTCGACCTGGATACGTGTATTCATTTCCATAAAGTAGTATTTTCTATTCACATAGTCATAAATAAATTCAACTGTACCGGCACCTGAATAGTTTACGGCAAGAGCAGCCGTAACTGCAGCCTGCCCCATATCCGCCCGTGTTTCACCATCCAGGGCCGGAGATGGAGTTTCCTCAACAAGTTTTTGCAAACGTCGCTGAACCGTACAATCACGCTCACCTAAATGAATGGCGTTGCCATGATTATCTGCCATGACTTGAATTTCAACGTGCCGGAAGTCCTCGATGAACTTTTCAATATACACGCCTGGATTCCCAAATGCCGTCGCGGCTTCCTGTTGCGTGATGTTTATGCCTTTAATGAGTTCTTCTTCGGTCCTTGCGACCCGGATACCTTTACCGCCCCCACCGGCAGTAGCTTTGATGATGACTGGATAGCCCATTTCATTAGCGAGGGCTACACCATCATCCGTATCTTTAATTATGCCTTTGGAACCTGGAACGATCGGCACACCAGCTTTACGCATGGTTTCCCTTGCTACGTCCTTCGTTCCCATTTTATTGATGGCTTCTGGGCTAGGACCGATGAAAATGATATTACATTCACGGCATAGCTCAGCAAAGTCCGCATTTTCAGCAAGGAATCCATATCCAGGGTGAATCGCATCGGATCCCGTTTTCTTGGCTGTACTGATTATGTTCGTTGTATTTAAATAACTGTCTTTTGATAATTTAGGACCGATGCAATATGCTTCATCAGCAATTTGAACATGTAATGCTTCTTTATCCGCTTCTGAATAGACCGCTACAGTCTCGATTCCTAATTCCTTGCATGCCCGGATGATTCGGACAGCAATTTCCCCACGATTGGCAATTAATACCTTTTTAATCATTTAGAAACAGCTCCTCATTCCGGCTTTACTAAAAATAATGGTTGTCCATATTCTACAAGTTGACCTTCTTTTACAAGGACTTCAACGATTTCACCGCTTACTTCGGCCTCAATTTCATTGAAAAGTTTCATGGCCTCCACGATGCAAACAATGGAATCCCCTGTTACTTTATCGCCTGCTTTTACGTATGCAGGTGAATCCGGTGCAGGAGATTGGTAGAATGTACCCACCATCGGAGAAGTGATTTTATGTAAATTTTCCTGTTCAGTGACGGCAGCAGCCGGTTTTGCAGGTTCAACAGCTTTTGGCGCTACAGGGACAGGAGCAGCTACGGGCTTGACCTCTGCATTGGCTTGAACAACTTCTTGAGCAGCTGATGGCTGTAATACTGTACCCGTTTCAGTTTTTTTCAATTTAATTTTCGTTCCTTCATTTTCAAAAACGAATTCACTGATATTTGATTGATCGACTAGCTTAATAATTTCACGAATTTCTTGCACTTTCATTTTGTGGCACCCCTTGTCTAATTTAATATGAGTTTGTGAGGCAATAATATTTTATGTAACCTTTTACCCTTAGCTTATCCTACTTTGTCCAATTCTGCACAATGTAGCCGCCTTCTCCATCCGAAAGCGTATAAACTGAATACACCCTCCATCTGTATTATAACAGATATTTCATTTTCTCAAAATATTGTTCCCATTAGAGAATTGAAAAGTTTATGACCAGCTTCTAACATCATACAATATTAGCTTATACAAATTCAATGATAGATTAGTTGCAACTTGTTATCCATGCTTTTATATTACACCTTTATTATAATATTGTGAATATTTTTCAACCGGGCACCCTTAGCGTTTCCACTTGAATTCTGCTAATTCCCACTTTGAAACCTGCATTAATCTCCATCTAAATTACTTTTCTAGAATATTACGGATGATCATAATACCCATTTCTGTTTGAGTTCCTGGTATCAATTTACATAAAAAAACTTTTTCTCTAAAGTTTCCCGGTTGTATGTTAGTGAAAAAATAATAATAAAAAAGCCTCCCTTTTTTTATTTAAGGGGGACTTTCAAATTTTTACGATTATGAACTGTTGTGTATCAGCCCTTATTTCTGTATCTGAGATTACTTTTCCGGTTGGAAATCTACCACTACATTTTGTGCATCGCTGACTTCTTTCCTTACGAGGCGGATAATGTTATTGGCCTCTGTTTTCGTTTGTTTATCGGCCTTGACACTCACCTTTACATCCGTTCCGTCCACCCGGACCAGTGCGGCATTGTAATCCATGGCTACAATTAAGTTTTCGATGATATTTTCTTTTACTTTCGTTTCACTTAATTGCTCGATTTTCGCATAAGCCTCATCTCGTTCTTCAGCGGATAGATCTGTATTGCCCATCTTTGCAGTCAATTCTTCATTCAGCTTAGCCCGTTCATCTTCAATCTGCATCCTTAACGATTCGAACTCGTCCCCTGATGCAATGGTTACAGAAGAACCTTCTGTATTTTTGGACGTTTCTTTTTCACTTTTATTTTCCCCTTTGGTATCCGCTTTGCTATCTGTTTTACTTTCTGTTTTACTTTCTGTTTTATTTTCTGCCTGTTCCATTTCTTCAGTTGCCGTCATATCGGCAGCATTTTCCTCAGGAGCTGTTAAATAATAGACTGAAAGTACAACGACCAGACTTAGCATAGTCAATAACCAAACGGTTTGTTTTTTTAATAACATGTAGATTTTCCCCCTTATTTTTTAGGCATGACAGAAACCCTGTGACTCGGTACATCAAGTGAACGTGTGACAGCCTCGATGATCCACTTCTTTATTTGGATGTTTTCAGCCCCTTTAGCGACTACCAGGACGCCTCGTACACTAGGTTTTTTCGTTTCCGAAATGATCGGCCCTTCTTTTTCACCGCTTTTGACCAAAACGAGCTGTTCATCAACCGATGTGTCTTCGACCGTCCTTTTGCCGCCTTCCTGGTCGGTTTCTTCTGTGACTTGTTTTTGGGTGACTTTGTTTCTTTCATATACTTTTTTCTCGGATGCATCCACGTAGATTACGACTTTTACATCCTGGACGCCTGCGATGGATTCAAGCGCTTCCTTCATTTCATTCTGAAGATATATTTCATAGTCTTTTGTCGTCTTGAATTCGGATTTCTTCTGGCCGAATGTTTCAACATCCCCTTCGTCATCTTGTTTATCATTATTGAATACCGTCTTCACTTCAGGTGTTTGTCCCGTCTGGTTGGTGGTTAACAAGTTCCCGGCCATCATAATTCCCGCTCCCAAAAGGACAACTATTAGAGCATAGACATACAGGGAAGGTTTTTTTTCCTTAGGCTCTTTTTGGTCAGGGTCTTTATTTAATAGTTTTTGCAGCCAGGATAATGGACCTTTGTCTTTGTTCAATACTCAGTCACTTCCTTTCCCCGGCGATTTCAATGATCTCTTCATCAACGGACCAACTTGTTGCCAGAAACCTTTTGACAGCATCCAGATTGGCATCATTCGGAGTGGAAGATCTATCTGCATTGATATCAACCTTCGCTACTGCCTCTATCTCCGAGTCTTCTTTCCCCTCTGCCTTTTCCAATGATATGGTTATGTTTTGCAAATCATCAACGCCCGGCTTTTCCTCATTCTTGACTCCTACTTCAATTGAACTAATCTTCATGTTATAGTCCACCATCAGCTCCTCTTCCACTTCTGCCTGTAAGTCAACAGCCATTTGTTTTAAAATATATGCACCCTGGGTAGCTTGTATTTCTTTTTTCTTCATTTCTGTCAAATTTCCTAAATCTTTTTTTTTCTGATCTTCAAATTCACTTGTAGCCGCAGAGAGGATTTCGTCGAAGTCCTTATTGAATAATCCCAATATAGGAGTGATGATGATCGCAATCAGTAAAAGTCCGATTACCATTTTGGCATACTTCTGTAAAGCCGAATTCGGTAGAAGCATATCGATCACAGTAGCCAGCAATACAAATATGATGATGTTGGATACCCAGCCAGCTAAAAAACTCACCAAGCCCTCCTCCTTTCTAACGAACCATCAATGTAATATTTCCAGAGGCGATAATTACTGTGATACTTAAAAAAAACATGAGTGAGACAATGGCCAATGCTGCGAAAATATAAATCATGCTTTTACTTATAATGTCAAGGCACTTTATTACAGGCCCCCCGCCCAGCGGCTGCAAAAGACTCGCTGCCAATTTATAGACAAAAGAAATCATCAAGATTTTTATGGCGGGAAATGTGGTTATGAGCAAGAGAATAATGACGCCTGACAAGCCAACTGTATTTTTCAGAAGAACGGAGGCACTGATGACCGTATCCGTTGCATCTGTAAACATGCGCCCTATTACCGGTATAAAGTTACCTGTCACGAATTTGGCCGTTCTGATCGTCACTCCGTCAGCTACAGCGGAGGATGCTCCCTGAACGGATATGACGCCAAGGAATATGGTCATGAATGCTCCAAGGATCCCGATGGCAAAATTACGGAGAAGCTGTGCCAGCTGTGTCACTTTATAATGTTCGGTCAGCGTGCTGACGATGCTTAAAATCGCTGCAAAGAATAATAACGGAAGGACGACAAACTGGATCAAGATACCGCTTGTATTCATCAAAAACATTAATACCGGGTGAAAGAAAGCTGCTGATACAAGTCCGCCTGAAGCGGCTATTAAGGCCAAGAGTAAAGGGATGAGCGCCATTAAAAAGGAAATCATCAAATCTATCGTATCTTTTGTATATTCAATCGCCACATGAAAACTGTTAAGTGCCAAAATGATCAGCACCATATAAACGATTGCATAAGCGACTTTACTTACGGAGCTTTGTTCAAACGCATTCTGCAAAGACTGCAGGAACATGCTGAAAACTGTTAATAAAATGAGTGATCCCAGCAGCTTTCCATTCACGAGCAGTTCATGAAAAATGAATTTTGTAATCCCCTTTATCCATTGCTCAAAGGAGAATTTCTTATCACCGCTTACAAAATCCATGAAGCTCCCTTTCTGGCTTTCCGGTAAGAATCCTCCATATTCCGTTACAATGTCATCCCAATATTGTTTGAGTTCATCGACACCGAGCCTTTCTATTTGGGCTTGTACCAGTTCCGACTGCATGATCGGCTCTTGATCGATTTCACCACTTTCAGGATCTTCGGCAGCTTGTCCAATAGATGTATGCAAAAAAAAGAGTAAAACGAATAGAATGGATAAGTAAGGCATCCGCTGCTTCATACATTCACCTCATTGACTAGTAGAAGTAATCCGTTAACTTGGGAGCATCTGTAAAATCGTTTCGATGATGACCGTCAAAATCGGAATCGCCATGGCAAGAATCAAGATTTTTCCGCTCAATTCTATTTTGGAAGCGAGCGACCCTTGCCCTGCATCTTTTGTAATTTGAGAAGCGAATTCGGCAATATAGGCAATTCCGATTATTTTTAGGATGGTCTCCAGATACACGGTATTTACATTCGCATTCACAGCAATTTTTTCTAACATCAAAATGATTTCGTATATCTTATCCGCTAGAAAAAGAAATATGGAGCAGCCTACAAAAACGACAAGCAGGAATGCGAAATTTGGTTTTTGCTCTTTGACGACTAGGGCCAAAAAGGTGGCAACTAGGGCAATGCCCACGATTTTTATGATTTCAATCGTGAATCCCTCCCTTACTGAAATAGGAATACAGATTTAATTTTTTGAAATAAATCCTCTACTACAGAAGCTACCATGAATAAAATATAGATAAATCCGAAAAGTGTGACCCACTGGGCATATTCCTTCTTCCCAACCTGATCGAGTATCGTGTGAAGAAATGCCACAACAAGCCCTACACCAGCTATTTTAAATATGATGTCCACATCAATGCCCATTTTCATTCCCCCCACATATTCCTACATCAGCAAGATGATCAATAATAGACCTGATAAAAAACCAAGACTTTTCATCATTTTTTCATATTTTCCCTGTCGGTCGAGTGCATCGCTCTCTTCCCGTTCCAAGTGTGCCATCGTCAGCATGATTTGCTTTTGCTGATGATATTTATCGCTTTTTCCAAGCGTCTCCCCAAACTGTGAAAGAATCTCGAATTCTCCCTGTTTTAAAGCAAGGGATTGCCATATTTTCTTCAAACTATCATCCCATGCTTCTTTGACGGTGGTCTCACCTGATTCGAGTCGATTTGCAAAGGTATCGAAAAAGATGGATAAAGGTTTGGGCATCTGCTTAGAAAGTTTCCTTGCGGCTTCTTTCAAAGGTGTGTGACCATACATGATTTCTGCTTCAAGTGATTGCATGGCGACTTTTAGCTGCCTCAGTTGGCGGGGCCTCATACTTAATTTTTTCGCAGCTTCGAAACCTGCCCATGTCGTTGCAATGATAATGATCGCTGCTCCAATTAACTTAAACATGCGGGTTCACACTTTCTCCCAAGAAAATGGGAACCCCCGCTGCATCAAGGACTTTGTAGCCCCTCTTTCCGGATTTACTTCTCTGTAATTCTATAAAACGTTCAAAGATGTTTTGCTGTAATATTTCTGTGATGAAAGGCCGCTTCTTAACTTCAGCCAGTGTATGGCCATGAGTAGTTATCATGAGTTTAATACCTGCATTCACAGCTTCCAGCACAGCCTGTGTATCCTCCGCGCGGCCTATTTCATCCACGATCAATACATCAGGGGACATCGAACGGATCATCATCATCATCCCTTCCGCTTTGGGACATCCATCGAGCACATCCACCCTTGTTCCAAATTCGAGCTGCGGCACTCCATGAACACACCCGGCAATTTCTGAGCGCTCGTCCACTATTCCCACCTTTTGAGGGGGAATGCCCCGTTTTTCATCTCCACTGGATATCATTCTTGCGATATCACGTAATACCGTCGTTTTTCCTGTTTGCGGAGCACCAATCAACATCGTATGTTGCCATTCCCCATTATATAAATAAGAAGTGAGCGGTTCAGCAGCACCTATTTTTTCACGTGCAATCCGAATATTGAATGAGGAAATGTCCCTGATCGCTTTGACCGCCCCATTTTCCAGGATAACCTTGCCAGCAAGACCCACCCGATGTCCACCCGCTATAGTTATATATCCTCGTTTTAATTCTTCCTCAAGTGTATATAACGAAAATTGACCTATCTGATTCAATAATTGATCTGCATCCGAATGGGTCACTTCATAGGAAAAGAAGAAAGGTTCCCCACCTACAATGACTTCAAGCGGCCTTCCAACCCGAATCCGCAGCTCTTCCATCTTTTCGATCATCATCGGTGTCATACCCCGGAGTTGCTCGTATAATTTTTTCGGTAAAAAAGAAAGAATCGTTTCCATTTTGACAATCCTCCTGTATACACCACTTTCAATAAAATATATGCCGACCACCCCACAATGATGACAGGCTATTAAAGAAACCGGCCATTTATTGATTTTTTTATTACTTCCTGGATCTAAAAAAGACCAAAAAAAAGACCGAGAAATTAATCTCGGTCTACAGTCTTTTTATTAAAAAAAGTTGCAGTTGATTTCAGAAATCCGCTCCCTTTCCGCCTGTCTGCCAAGCCTCCTCGGCGCAAGCGCCTGTGGGGTCTCGGCCAGCCAGTTATTCGGCAGGAATGTCGCAGATTTCTTCTATCCAGTGAGGGGTCCACTCCATAAAAAAGGTAAAACATGAAGGATAACCAAGTCTTCTTATAAAATCATGGTTTGGGATTAGACCAAACGGACCCTCCAGACTGTAGACAAATTTGAAAAAAGCGAGTTGCCTACAGTCTTTTTAAAATAGAAGGATGAAAACTTAAGGTGATGAGGATGCTTTTTAAACATGATCATGATTCTATTCAGCGAGGTCAGCTTGAAATGATTACTACTTTAGACCAATTGGTGCCAGCTAAACATTTGGTTCGTAAAATGGGGATTTAAAGTAAACAACAACAAATAAAGAGGGCTATCGTGAGTACAAATCATCTATATCCAATAAAAAATCAAAAAGGTTTCGGAATGAGACCATTCCGAAACCTTTTTGTCTACAAACGAAACCGAGAAATTCATCTCGGCCTTCTTTCATTTATGCGCGTGATACGTAAGAACCTTCATTTGTATTGATCAATAATTTGTCACCTTGGTTGATGAAGAATGGAACTTGAACCGAAAGGCCCGTCTCAAGTACCGCTGATTTCGTTCCGCCTGAAGATGTATCGCCTTTTATTCCTGGCTCAGTCTCCGCAACTTCAAGTTCTACTGTGTTTGGAAGCTCGACCCCAAGTGTTTCGGCTTGGAAAGTCATGATATGTACTTCCATATTTTCCTTAAGGAATTTCAGTTCACGTTCAATGCTTGAAGCTGGTAGCTCGATTTGGTCATACGTTTCGTTATCCATGAATACATGGCTATCTCCGCTTGCATAAAGGTACTGCATTTTGCGGTTTTCGATATGTGCTTTAGCAACTTTTTCACCAGCACGGAATGTTTTCTCCTGGATCGAACCTGTACGAAGATTACGAAGTTTAGAACGTACAAAAGCTGCACCTTTACCAGGTTTAACATGTTGGAACTCGATAACCTGCCAAATTCCATTATCTACTTCAATCGTAACACCCGTGCGAAAATCGTTTACAGAAATCATAAAATTGTCCTCCTACATGTACATGTTTACAGAATGATTAACTCTTTCGTTGAATGAGTAAGTGCTTCGTTACCTTCATTTGTAACGATTGTATCATCTTCAATCCGCACTCCGCCTACCCCCGGTAAGTAAATCCCCGGCTCGACGGTTACGGCCATACCTGGTTCTAAAATGATATCAGACCTTAAGGATAATGCCGGACCTTCATGAACTTCCAGACCGATTCCATGTCCAGTCGAATGTCCAAAATACTGCCCGAATCCCTTTTCTTCAATTAAATTACGAGTTAGTGCATCCGCTTCCCTGCCCGTCATCCCAGGTTTAATCCCAGCCATTCCGCGCAGTTGCGCTTCTAAAACAATGTCATAAATGTTAATAAGTTCTTCACTTGGCTTGCCAACTGCCAATGTCCGAGTTATGTCAGACACATATCCGTTATAGTATGCTCCGTAATCCAATGTGACAAAATCGCCTTTTTCAATGATTTTATCCGTAGCCACTCCATGTGGAAGAGCAGATCTTACACCAGATGCTACGATAATATCAAAGGATGAGGAAGTTGCCCCCTGTTTCCTCATGAAGAATTCAAGTTCATTGGATACATCCAGTTCTGAAATCCCTGGACGCATGTAATCCAGAATATGTGTAAAGGCAGCATCAGCAATAGCAGCCGCTTCCTTTAATATCTTAATCTCTGATGAAGTCTTTATCAAGCGTAAATTCTCAATAACTCCAGACACCGGCAAAAGTTGTGCTTCAATGCCCGCTTCGTATGCCTTATATGTCGCAAAAGTCATATGCTCTTGCTCAAAGCCCAGTGTGCCGATATTCATTTCTTTTGCCTGCTTACCGACTTCTTCGATGATGGTTCCCTTATGTTGGACGATTTCATAGTCTGCAGCCTGCTTGCCCGCTTGTTCCACGTATCTGAAATCAGTGATGAATTTAGCTTCTTTTTGGGAAATCAGGACGACGCCTGCACTTCCCGTAAAATTGGTCATGTACCGGCGGTTATATGTACTGGTGATCAAAAAACCATCAATGCCTACCTTTTCCATTGAGGCTCTTAAGCGCATTAGTTTATTCATTTAATTTCTCCCCTTTGCAATCTTTGTGATCGCCTGCAACGCCAATTCATAACCGTGTATCCCCAAGCCGACAATCTGTCCCGCCGATACCGGCGCGGTCACTGATTCATGCCGAAAGCTTTCACGGGCATGTATGTTCGAAATATGCACTTCCACAACTGGAACATCAATTCCGGCAATTGCATCACGAATCGCATAGCTATAATGAGTAAAAGCTCCAGGATTAATGATAATCCCGTCGATCCCATGATCTTCTGACCAATGGAGCTTGTCGATAATCGCCCCTTCATGGTTAGATTGAAAAGAGGTAAATTCCACATTCAAGCCTTGAGCTTGCTGCAGCAATAGAGCTTCCACATCCGCAAGCGTCGAGGATCCATAATGTGCAGGTTCCCGCTTCCCCAAGCGATTTAAATTCGGACCATTGATTAGTAAGATTTTTGTCATCATCAACACCTGCTCATAATTAAAAGAATGCTTTCCATGAACATTCTATCATAATTACAAATTGTCTTACTACTTTTTTACAACCAAGAAGCGATCAGCTTTCCTTTCGTTTCTCAGCGTTTTTTTGTTGACGTATATATTCCTGATGATCGTATGATATAGAATACCCTACAAAAAGACCGTATAAAATAAAAATGCAGACACTGGTTATAATCGTATTTGCCGACATTTTCGAAATGGTTGGCAAATCGGCGAACATCGGTTTCAGGACAAATACGAGCAACGCCCAGCAAACCACTCCCAAAAAAATACCCGAAAAAATACTCTTCATCCTTTTAAAAAGACCATAGTATATAAAAGCGATCCCCACGGATAGAATTCCGAACAAAAGTATGGTCATTACCGTACCAAGCCAGTGATCGATCCAAGTCATATTCGACCACGAAGTAAGTATGAATTTGGGGCTAAACCCCATAAAATTAACATAATGGGCGATGATTCCGGCAAAACTGGCTGCAGCCCCGCCAACAAAACCGATAGCTAGTACATTGTAGATCAAGCTTTGATTTTCCTGTTGAATTTGTCCATTTTCATTAGAAGACATATCAAACACCTCCGCTACGTAGTATGCCCTTTGTTAAATAGAACTATTTTTTTTTATTCTTAAGGAGGAGAATCACTAGAGGTTTTGGGATTTATTCTGTATGATTAAATCATAAATATTGTACTTTTTTCAGAGGAAAATACCTATCCTCTGTTGAAGTTTATAATGTACACAGGATACTAACTTCCTGTGAGTCAACATTCATAAAGTAATCGCAGGGATAAAGCCGCCATTCAATTTTGGAGGACCGCCTTTAAACCCTTGTGATGCTTGATAATAAACATGTTAGCACCCATGAGAGAGCTACGTGAATAACTATTAGGTTGGTGTAGAAATGTCTGAGGTCCAAAAACCCGTTTATGGAGGGCAGGCTGTTGTGGAAGGCGTCATGTTCGGGGGCAAACATCACACAGTAACTGCGGTACGCCGCAAAGATTCAACGATTGTATATTATCACCTGCCGCGAGAATCAAAACCTGTTGTCAACCAATTAAAAAGAGTGCCGTTTCTAAGGGGTATCGTATCACTGATTCAGTCAAGTGCCACCGGCTCGAAACATCTGAACTTTTCCACTGAACAGTTTGAAGAAGAGGACGGGGAAAAGCAGGACGAAAAGAAAAAAGAAACGAAAGAATCTTCTAAATTAAGTGTATGGCTTGGAGTTGCCGTAATCGGTGTTCTTTCCTTCCTATTTGGAAAGCTGCTTTTCACTTTGATTCCAGTCTTTCTTGCCGAATTGACAAGACCCATCTTTAGTGGCCATATTGCCCAGGTTTTAATGGAAAGCTTGTTCAAGTTGATATTATTGCTGGTATACATTTATGTAGTATCCATGACCCCATTGATCAAACGGGTCTTTCAGTATCACGGAGCAGAGCATAAGGTGATTAATTGCTTTGAAAGCGGAAAAGAATTGACCGTTGAAAATGTGCAGGCAAGTTCACGCCTTCATTATCGCTGTGGCAGTAGCTTTATTTTATTTACAGTCATTGTAGGTATGTTTGTCTATATGCTCGTTCCGACCGATCCATTATGGCTCCGTGTCGTGGATCGCGTTTTACTTATCCCCGTAGTGCTAGGCATAGCCTTCGAGGTATTGCAGTTGACCAACAAAGTAAGAGATATTCCCATCCTGCGTTACCTTGGCTACCCTGGCCTTTGGCTTCAGTTATTGACAACCAAAGCCCCTACCGACGATCAAGTCGAAGTCGCATTGGCGTCCTTCCACGAACTGTTAAAAATGGAAAAGAGAACTGAAAAAGATTTAGAATCGGATGTTATTGTGTAAAACATCTATACACATTTTGATTATGGAAAATCATATACTAACTTAAGGAATGATCTTCATTTATTTCAAAGATTTTACATGAAGAATGTTTAAAATAAGCAAAAAATGCTTATGATGCTCTTAAGGAGGTGTCTTTGTTGAAACGTTTCATATCTTTCATGATATACGGAATCATCGCCCTCGGAGTCCTCGGACTAATGAGCCGACTATTTAATGACCCGATTGGCTTTTTTAGAAACATTCTCATAATAGCCATTGTCGCAGGGATTATTTATATGATTTATACCGGATTAACAAAGGGAAAACCAGTTAAAAAAGAGCAGCAAGCATTCCGAAAGGCTGCCCGCCAATCGAAAAAAAGGCTAAAAAACCGAACTTCGAAAAAGGATAATGTGGCTAGCTTCTCTGCAGCAAAATCATCAAAAAAAATAAAAGTGAGAAAGAAAACGGATAGTCACTTAACCGTCATCGAGGGGAAAAAGAATAAAAAGAAAAATCGGGCTTCTTTTTAAGAGCCCGATTTTTTTATGATTATTAATATGTCCAATTCTTAAGGAATTCTTTAGTACACTGTCTGCCCTGATCCATCAATTCACCCTTTTTTTCATCATTCAGATTGAAATCCATTGCAGAAATTCCCTTCATCGGGATAAATACAATATTCTGGACGTGTTTCTTGGAAATATAACGTGCATCATGGGCATCTTTCATCGTTTTGAATAGTGCGGAGAACAATTCTACCGCATTATCCACCTTATGCGGTTTCCATATCTCATCGACACTTAGTCGCAAGCCTATGACCGGTCGTTCCTTCCTTACATGATCTGAATTGAATAACCACATTGGAAAATTGCTTATCACACCTCCATCAACAAAAAGGAACGTGCTTTTTCCGACATCAAGTTTTACTGGCTCAAAAAAATAGGGAATGCTACAACTCATTCTCACTGCCTTAGCCACTGGAAATGTGAGCGGATCAATTCCATAATTCGGTAACTCATCAGGCAGTACCACCAATTTCCCATTTGTAATGTCAGAGGTTATGATACGGAGAGACTCCGGTCGAACATCCTTAAAGGTAACTACATTCCTTTCGGCAAGTTTACCGGCAACCCAGGATTCCAAAGCGTCGCCTTTATAAAGGCCCAGTTTCCAGTAAATAAGGAGCCACTTAGCAAGCGGGATAGGCAATAGACCACGCCTTTTATCCAGCATGCCGCTTAAATCTATATCAAGAAAAAGCTCTTCCATTTCTTTACCTGTGTATCCAGCGGCTACGAAAGCTGCAATTATGGAACCAGCACTTGTACCCGCTGTCCTATGGAATACAAATCCTCGTTCCTCTAATTCCTGCAGGGCTCCAACTAAACCATATCCTTTAATTCCGCCTCCGGAAAAAACGCCGTCAATAATCATAGCTGCCCTCCCCTAATCCGGTCTTTACATTTTTAAGCAGGATTAGAGCGATTTATGACAGTTTTATATGAAAGATGGCCTTCTTCAGGTAAAATACTGAATTTCCGCTTTAGGGAAAAATTCCGCTATATACCCACGAATTGCCGTTTCCAGTTCTGCGGCTTCTTCGGTTTGGTAAACATATTTACCAATACCGTATCGGCCCCATTTATATTTACGCTTCGTTTCGTCCAGTTCCAATTTCGTTTTCGGGTAGTTTTTTTGAATCACTTTTTTGGCAGGGCCAGTAAACCGATGCTGGATTAATTCGAAAGTCAAGTCTGGGATATCCACGCCTTTTAACGCCTCACTTAACCGTTCGAATAATTCACGGTAGCCCTCTTCCCATGCTTCATGACGATATATTGGAGCTACGATAAAACCCAAGGGATATCCGGCACCTGCCACTTTTCGAGCCGCTTCCATTCTTTCTTCAAAGCTCGAAGTGCCGGGCTCGAAATTCTTTATCACGTAACGTGAATTTATACTGAACCTAAATCTAGTTTTTCCATTATGCTCAGCATCCAACAGGTGGTCGACATGATGAAATTTAGTTACGAACCTTAGGACCCCATATTCACTTTTCCCAAAATATTCTATAGCCCTTTTTAACGAATGTGTCAAATGATCAATTCCGACGATATCTGATGTACAGGCCGCCTCAAAACGTGTAATTTCAGGCTTTCGCTCATTGATATAATTTTCGGCAGCCTCGAAAATCTCCTCGAGATTCACGTATGTCCTAATATATGGCTTTGTTCCGAGTGTCGTCTGTAAATAACAATAATGACAATGCCCCATACACCCGGTTGCAAGAGGGATGGCATATTCAGCAGATGGCTTTGAAGAATCGAATTTCAATGTCTTTCTGATCCCTACCACAAGCGTGGACTTGGCGACACGATATTTTTGTAAATCATTTTCTCCAGGTAGATCCCTAATTTGGTTATGTGAGGTAGTCTCACGGATTTCAATGTTCAAATCCTCAAATTTTTTTTTCAATTCCCGCCCAAGCGGGTATTCCAGTGCCCTGGGCTCGATATATACTAACTGTGGCATAAATGGTTTCATTTCGTTCTCCGTTCTTTTCTGTATTTGTTCATACTTTCAATCGAACTACACAATCTAATTAATAAGGATAGTTTTTCTTTATTCTGTTATCCTCATGATTGTTTTTAATTGGAAAATCCAAAATGAAGGAGATGCGATATGGTATGGCTAATAAACGAGACTTCTTGACAAATGGAATGGGGAAACAATCGATAACCGTCCAAACAGATAATAAATATCCAAATCCCAGGAATATACCTGGAGACTCGGTCGATGAATTTTCGGTATTAAAGGATGGAAACCAATATCTAGCCGAAAAGGAAATAGGCCAGCAAAATGAAAATGGATGAATGAACGCAAAGAGAAGCCGAATCCAACGATTCGGCTTCTCTTTATTTAAGTTCAATGGAATGTAAATTGAACAGAAGTTAAAAACCTACAAGCTCAATCCAATATGTTTATATAAAAAAGCCGTTAAGATCAGCTTTTCAGCACACTTAACGACTTCTTCTATCAGCTTAGCTTATAGCCCACATTTTAATTGTGCTCCACAATTCGTGCAAGTATTACATCCGCCCATTTCCTGGACTTCGCCTTTACGGCAGACCGGACAAGTGTTGCCCACTTCCGACCCAATCGTAACATTCGTCGAACGGAGTTCATTTATCGTATCGACCAATACGACTTTTTTCTTTACTTCCACATCTGTCAATTCGTCCATCTCTAGCTGTTCGTCCATTTGGTTTTCTTCCGCTTTGAGCGTGAGAACCTGACTGTCACGGCTGCCGTCCACATAAACGGTACCGCCTTTTGCTCCGCCTTTGTATAGACGTTCATATACTTTTTCAACCTGTTCGACAGTATATCCTTTTGGAGCATTGACCGTTTTACTGATCGAACTGTCAATCCAGCGTTGAATGATGCATTGAACATCCGCATGGGCTTCAGGTGCCAATTCCATAGCGGAGATGAACCATTTTGGAAGCTCCTCTGGATCAGCTTCTGGATGACGGTCCAAGTATTCCTGAACAATATCAGCCTTAACTTCAATGAATTTGCCAAGTCGGCCACTGCGGAAATACGTGAAGGAGAAGTATGGTTCAAGACCTGTAGATACCCCAACCATCGTTCCTGTGCTTCCTGTAGGAGCCACTGTCAATAAATGAGAGTTACGGATTCCATGTGCAGCAACACTTTCCCTGATGTCTTCCGGCATTTTTTCCATAAATCCGGTTTGTGTGAAACGCGTTCTAAGCTCATCGGTTTCTTTATCATTTGATCCGATCAGGAATGGGAAACTGCCTTTTTCTTTAGCAAGTTCCACGGATGCCCTGTAAGCCGTAGTCGCAATCGTTTCAAACACCTTGTCGACCAGGATGTTTCCTTCTTCAGATCCGTATTCCGTTTCACAGTAGATCAACAGGTCATGCAGACCCATTACACCAAGTCCAACCCGTCGCTCGCCCAGTGCCTGTTTTTTGTTTTCATCCAAGAAATAAGGAGTTGCGTCAATGACATTGTCCTGCATACGCACACCGACTTCGACGGTCTGCCTAAGTTTCTCGAAATTAACGGTTTTGTTATCTTTATCGGCCATTTCAGCCAAATTGACAGCAGCAAGGTTACATACTGAATATGGGGCCAATGGCTGTTCGCCACATGGGTTCGTAGCTACGACCTGTTGACCGTATGCTTTGGCGTTCGTCATTTCATTAGCATTATCGATAAAGAAAATACCTGGTTCAGCAGAATATGTTGCACAAATGTTTATTAAGTTCCAAAGCTCTTTAGCCCGGATTTTACGGTAAACACGAACTTTGTGACCCATTCTCTCCCATTCGCGAACATCACCGACATTATGCCATTCGGCATTATAAATAGCCATTTCTTCGGCATTATAGCTTTCAACATCAGGAAAACGCAATTCGTATTCCTCATCTTTTTCTGCCGCTTCCATAAATTCCTTAGTTAAGCAAATCGAAATGTTGGCGCCAGTTAGAAAATCGGAATTATGGACACTGTACGTTCCGCCTGTACGGATCTTTTCCTCTGCATCCCTAATGATTTTCTCGCTAAATCCACCTAGACCAGGAATCTCTTTATAATTGATGATTCCTTGATACATAGCCGTTTCCTGTTCGGTGTGCGGCGTGAATTTCAATTTATCCGTCGCATATTTCTTGATGGCCTCATCTTTAGTGTTTTCCACTAGATAACGAAGGATCCTTGGATTTTGCATTTTAGAGATGATGAACTCTGCAATATCAGGATGCCAATCAGCGAGCATGATCATTTGCGCACCGCGTCTGCTACCGCCCTGTTCAACAAGATGCGTCAATTTCGCAATATCATCAAGCCATGACACTGAACCCGAGGATTTTCCATTTACCCCTTTTGCCAGAGTGTTCCTTGGACGCAATGTCGATCCGTTCGTACCCACTCCGCCGCCGCGGCTCATGATTTCCATCACTTGTTTCCTATGTTCTGAAATTCCCTCACGTGAATCAGGTACGAATGGCATCACATAGCAGTTGAAATAAGTAACATCCGTATTGGAACCCGCACCATATAATACTCGACCTGCCGGGACAAAATTAAGGTTCTTTAATTCTTCATAGAATTTATTGAACCATTCCGTTCTTTTTTCTTCAGTGGTTTCCACTGAAGCCAAGCCTGTTGCATTACGTTTCGCAATTTGTTCATAGTATATTTCAAGCGGTTTTTCGATAATATCCAGCGGACGGTTTACAATCCCCGTCTCCACTTCTTCCGGATTATCCAATACGCCGCGGAATTCTTCATCCACCAATACCTTGGCTTTTTTGGTTTCCCAATCTATTTCAACGATGTGACCGAGACCCCGTGCTGGGAATTTCGGATCTTCCTTGATCGTCAACACTACGAAATCGCCTGCCGAGAGTGTGATTTTTTCAGTATCCTTAAAAGAATAGCGGTCAAGCATGACTAGACGGGACACTCCCTTATGCGCCATTTTCATATCAGCCGTTACAGGGTGAACCTGGGGAAATAAAGAAATATCCTTATTCAACCTTTCTAGATCAACCTTTAAAGCTTCTTTTATTACAACCGACATAATTCCCTCTCCTTTATATGTTTCAAGATCCGTTCTTGCCGCCGCAAAAATCTATATGTAGCCTTACATGTCCGTTTCGCTTAACAAGTACCCTAAATTTATCATAGCGAAACTCAAAAATCAACATATAGTGTCGCATTAAATATTTCAACTACTATATATTGTGTTTGTTTTGAATGACTTTTAATTTTGTCAAACGATAAATCAATTAATATAGTTAGCAAAAGGGAGGAAAATGTCGATTTACAATAATTTTTCATCAGATTTCAATTAATTTGGACCTTGCTTTTTCCCCATCCCTTTTAGGACTTATTCCTGCAAGGAATAGCTTATTTGGTAAACAAATCTGAAAAAACTTTTTTATTTTCCACTTTAATTATTCTGCTTCTTCTATCTCATGAAATTCCATTCATCGCTTTCATATTTGCTTTCTGCAATGGCCTTCACTTCCAGCAATTGTTGTTCAGTGAGGACGTATGGTTCTAGATCGATCGATAGTCCTTCGGCAAAACCTTTTTCAAAAGCAACTTTCGCTTCGGGGATGGTAATCTTTCTTCCGGCAATGTCATTCATGGCTACAGCTTTGTTTTTTAAGTTTTTTTGCATTCTCTCTTTAACCCTGTCATTTGAAAATTTAAATACGCTAAAGAGCTTTTCATCATCAAGTTCAAGCAAAATGGCCCCGTGTTGAAGGATGACGCCCTTTTGCCTGGTTTGTGCGCTGCCAGCGACCTTCCTGCCCTCAACGACCAGTTCATACCAGCTTGGAGCATCAAAGCAGACGGAAGACTTGGGCGCTTTTAAAGCCGCTTTTTCCTGCTCGGTTCGAGGCACAGCAAAATAAGCATCCAATCCAAGATTCCTGAACCCCATTAATATTCCTTCAGATATGACACGATATGCTTCAGTAACGGTAGTTGGCATTCCCGGATAGGATTCTGGAACGATTACGCTATAAGTCAATTCATGCTCGTGCAGCACCGCTCGCCCTCCTGTTGGTCTGCGAACAAAACCGAGGCCTTGCCTTTTGACCTCTTCCATATCGATTTCCGCTTCTGCCTTTTGAAAATAACCAATCGACAATGTCGCTGGATCCCAACCATAAAAGCGTATGATTGGCGGAATTTCCCCTTTGCTTTGCCAATTTAAAAGCGCTTCGTCCATCGCCATATTAAAAGCCGGTGAACAATTTCCAGAATCTATAAAACCCCATTTTTCTTTAGTCATCCTAAACCCTCGTTTCAATAGACTGTTTTTCAGTAATTCCGTTATACCCCACAAAAAACTCACATGTAGTAGTTTAACAGACTTTAACACTCTAAAAAAGAAAGTGCTATCAAGTCGATAAAGAATTTGATGAAAATTCTTTTTGATTATTAAGTAAAGCAATTATATAATAAGTATTGTCTGTATTCGTTAAGGTAGAAGGGAGTTTTAATGTTTGGAATTATTATATACACTGCTCATCATCTTGGGAGTGGTTATTGCGTATTCACTTTTTAATTGGTACCGCCAGCGTAAAATCGTTAAAACATTAACACAGGACGAATTTATCGCTAACTACAGAAAAGTGCAACTGATCGATGTTCGGGAACCGAATGATTTTGATAATGGTCATATCTTAGGCGCAAGAAACATCCCTATGACGCAAATGAAAACTCGCTTGGTCGAAATTAGGCCGGACAAGCCTGTATACTTGTACGCTCAAAGCGAAATCATCAGCGGAAGAGCTGCAGCCATGCTATACAAAAAGGGCTACAAGGAACTTTTTCACCTAAAAGGCGGTTTCAAAATGTGGACCGGGAAAATCAAAGCAAAGAAATAAGACCCCATCTCCGCATGGGCTCTTTTTAATTAAAACGTCTACATGTTCAATGCGGGCTCAATGAAAATGAAAATGAAAGTTAACTCATTGACTTTGATTAGTTCTTTACAAGATACATAAACATGAAAAAACCCCCGCCGGCAGGCAGGGGTTTTTTCATGTAAGCTTTCAGTCTAGGCTTGAAAACGCAGAACCGGTTTTCTTGCAGCAAGAGTTTCATCAAGCCGCTTTATAACGGTCGTATGCGGAGCTTCCTGAACGATTTCCGGAGTTTCCTCCGCTTCCTTGGCAATCTGGATCATTGCATCGATGAATGCATCCAGAGTTTCCTTGGACTCCGTTTCGGTCGGTTCTATCATCATTCCTTCTTCCACGTTCAACGGGAAGTAAATGGTTGGAGGATGATACCCGAAATCCAGCAATCTTTTGGCTATGTCGAGAGTCCTGACTCCCAATTTCTTTTGCCGACGTCCGCTTAATACGAATTCGTGCTTACAATGACGATTATATGGTAGGTCAAAATAAGGTTCCAACCTACGCATCATATAATTTGCATTGAGGACCGCATTCTCGGTGACGGCTTTAAGGCCATCAGGACCCATTGAACGAATGTACGTATAAGCCCTCACGTTTATCCCGAAATTCCCATAGTAGGGTTTTACCCTGCCAATGGATTGCGGGCGATCATAATCAAGAACGAATTGCTCATCTTGTTTGACCACAAGCGGTTTAGGCAAGTAAGGAATCAAATCCGACTTTACCCCTACAGGGCCAGAACCCGGACCGCCGCCGCCATGCGGGCCAGTGAATGTTTTATGGAGATTTAAGTGAACCACATCAAAGCCCATGTCACCCGGGCGTGCTTTTGAAAGTACTGCATTCAGATTGGCACCATCATAATAAAGCTTCCCACCGGCATCATGGACAAGTTGTGCCATTTCCAAAATGTTCTCTTCAAACAATCCCAACGTATTGGGGTTCGTCAGCATCAAAGCCGCCGTATCCGGTCCCACAACACGCTTTAAATCCTCAAGGTCGACTAACCCGTTTTCATCGGATTTCACTGTTATCGTTTCAAGTCCGGCCACAGTGGCAGAAGCTGGATTCGTACCGTGTGCAGAATCGGGTACGATCACTTTCGTCCGTTCTGTATCGCCATTAGCTTCGTGAAAAGCGCGAATCATCATCAACCCTGTCCATTCACCGTGTGCACCTGCTGCAGGCTGTAATGTCACTTGATCCATCCCAGTGATTTCCGTTAGATGTTCCTGCAAATCAAATAATAGTCCCAAGGCTCCCTGAACAGTACTCGGATCTTGATATGGATGGATATGGGCGAAACCGTTAAAGCGTGCCACATTTTCATTTATTTTCGGATTATATTTCATCGTGCATGAACCCAGCGGATAAAAACCCGAATCCACTCCATGATTCCGTTTGGAAAGTGCTGTATAGTGACGCATGATATCCAATTCGGACACCTCAGGAAGCTTAGCCTCTTCTTCACGGATGTAGTCGGCAGGAAGAATTTCTTCGAGCGGAGTAGTTGCAACATCCATTTCTGGCAGACTATACCCGATTCGACCGGATGTACTGATTTCAAAAATGAGTGATTGATCTTGATTATTCATGTTGATCCCCCAATTCCTGCGCAAGTGCATCAATTTCTTCTTTTGTTCTAAGTTCCGTTACCGCGACCAGCATATGGTCTTCCAGCTCAGGATATACCTTTCCTAAATCAAAGCCGCCGATCATCCCTTTTTCAAATAGGTTTTTATTGATTTCTGAAAACGAAGCAGGCAGTTTAATGACAAATTCATTAAACGAAGGACCGTCGAACATTACTTTTATCCCTTTTGCCTCAATAGCTTTTTTCGCATAATGCGCTTTTTGAATATTTTGCACGGCCATTTCTTTGACCCCCTTTTTCCCAAGAGCGGTCATTGCAACAGAAGCTGCCAAGGCGTTCAACGCTTGATTGGAACAAATGTTGGATGTGGCCTTATCACGGCGAATGTGCTGCTCACGAGCTTGAAGCGTCAGCACAAAACCCCTTTTTCCATTTTCATCCACTGTTTGACCGACGAGTCTGCCCGGAACTTTCCGTACAAGTTTATTCGTAACGGCAAAATATCCACAATGAGGTCCGCCGAATGCTGCTGGAATGCCGAATGGCTGAGCATCCCCCGTTACGATATCTGCACCGAGGGCACCAGGGGATGTCAAGGCTCCCAGTGCAAGCGGATTACTGGAAACGATAAACATGGACTTGACGCCATGAATGATTTCTTCCATTTCTTTCAATGGCTCGATGCGGCCAAAAAAGTTCGGATATTGCACAATCACTCCTGCAATATCATCATTCACCAACTCCCTTAAGGCCGCCATATCCGTCACACCGTCTTTATAAGGAATTTCGATCACTTCCACGCGTTGTCCTTTCGCATAGGTCTTTACGACTTCTCTTGATTCAGGATGAACCGTCCCTGAAATGAGAATCTTCTTGCGTCGTGTGTGACCTGAAGCAAGCATGGCTGCTTCAGCTAGCGCTGTCCCGCCGTCATACATGGAGGAGTTAGCCACATCCATACCCGTCAATTCACAAATCATCGTTTGATATTCAAAGATGGCCTGAAGCTCGCCCTGTGAAATTTCAGGCTGATAGGGTGTATAAGCCGTATAAAACTCAGAACGGGAAAGAACATGATCGACGATGACCGGTGCATAATGGTCATAGACACCCGCACCAAGGAAGGAAGCATAGTTTTTAAGATCCGCATTCTTGGAAGCAAGCCTTGATAATTCTTTCATTAAGGCAGGTTCCGATTTAGCGGGCTTGATATCGTATTCGCCTTGAAAACGAACACTTTCAGGGATATCATTGAAAAGTTCTTCAACAGTAGGTACACCTATCACTTCAAGCATTTCTTGTTTATCTTGCTCTGTCATGGGTAAATAACGATGTTTCATCTAATGACCATTCCCCTCTATTTACGTGGTTTTTTATAAAAAGGTGTTTGTATGATAACGGCTTTCAAACGTTTGGATCGGATTTCCACTTCGACTTCCGCATCCAGCACCGAAAATTCCTTATCGATAAGTGCCAATCCTACGTTTTTCTTCAACGTTGGTGATTGGGTACCAGTCGTGACCTCGCCAATGACTTTGTCCCCGCTGTAGACCTTATACCCATGACGTGGAATACCACGGTCAATCATTTCAATTCCCATAAGCTTGCGGGGAGCCCCTTTCTCCTTTTGTTCAGCAAGAACGGCTTTCCCGAAAAAATCTGCTTCCTTATCCACTTTTACCGCAAAACCGATCCCGGCTTCTATTGGGGTGATGTCCGCTGAAAGTTCCTGCCCATACAGTGGCAGCTTCGCTTCAAAACGCAGGGTATCACGAGCACCTAAACCAATCGGCTGAATCCCTTCTTCCTTGCCGGCATCCAGAATCGCCTTCCAAAGGGCAGGACCGTTTTCACTATCGCTATATATCTCAAAACCATCTTCACCAGTATATCCGGTACGGGATACCATCGTGGAGATACCATTTATCATGACATTTTCCTTGAACTTGAAAAATCCAATTTCACTTAAGGCAGTATTTTCTGATAGTTTTTGTAATATCTTCTCTGCAGATGGCCCTTGAAGTGCTAGCTGTGTATAGTGACTCGATACATTCGTGATTTGGACATCTTCTGGTAGATTAGCTTGCAGCCAATCGAAATCTTTTTCTGTATTCGCTGCATTGACCACGAGCAGATAGTCGTCTTCAGCCCTCTTATAAACGATGAGATCATCAACCGTCCCGCCGTTTTCATAGCACATAGCCGTATATTGGGCACCGCCCTGTTGCAGCTTTGATATATCATTAGTCAGCATCTTCTGTAAAAAGGAAAGGCTCGCAGGACCCTTAACATCAACTTCCCCCATATGGGAAACATCGAATAACCCCGCTTTTGTACGTACGGCTTCATGTTCGTCCTTTATACCCGAAAATTGGACAGGAAGTTCCCAGCCGCCAAAATCGATCGTTTTACCGCCGCATTCACGATAAACTTCAAATAGTGGTGTTCTTTTTAAATTGGTCAAAAAATGACCCCCCTCAGATTTTTTAATTTAAATGGCTTCATTATCAAAGCTTCTTGTCATTACGCATCAGATATCCTGATTCATGATGTGAAAAAAGCACAAAAAAGGACAGAGAAAGCCCGTTTGAGCTTTTTCTCTGTCCTGAAACCTGAAAGTTTACCTATATAATAGGTTTTCCCCTTTGGTGGCCGTCCCAAAATGGGCGGCGCTCTCCAGAGTTGCGTCCAATAAGAGTTCTTTTGCCTGAGAGATTCACTGCTAAGTTTGCTCCTTCGGCGCTACATCCGTAGTCTCTCCCCTTATCTTCACCCGCATATAAATGGTCTACCAATGAAAGTAAGCGAATAAGCCCCAAGCATTAGTAAAACCTTTGAGCATCATGGAATGCATTCTCTGCCAACTCTCCTAAAACTTCAGGAACCGTTTGAATGATCTCCTTCAGTATCTTGGATAAAATAGGAGCCTGTAGCGCATACTAAGAAAACGCGAACTGCAAAACCGAAATACAAAGATTCTTTATAGCGTTTGGAAATTGGAATTTTCTAAATATACTTATATCCTACCCTAAGAAACTTATCTCTGCAATATCTTTTGAAGAGAAATATTTTTCTTACTTCACATATGAAATGTTCGGGTTTTGACCTTTTATTAAGGAAATTATGATTTAAGAGGGAGTTATTTCTATGAAAATCAATATATCCTTCAATTCTGAATGGAATGACGAGTTTCTGCAAAAGATGGAAAATGACGGTCCATGGGGAAATTGGGAGCTTTATAAGTTGGCGGTTCAAATGGAGGAAAATCTCATCATCCCTGATTTTGAGGGTTTACAGGCGCCCAAGCACCTTCCGCAGTTAACCCCGCTTCCCCACCAATTGGAAGCAGCAAAGCAAGTGGTGGAAAAGATGAATGGAAAGGCCATTTTAGCTGATGAGGTAGGGCTCGGAAAAACAATTGAAGCCGGCTTGATCCTAAAAGAATATATGATTAGAGGCCTTGTAAAAAAAGTATTGATCCTTGTACCGGCTTCACTTGTAACACAATGGGCTTTTGAATTGAATACCAAGTTTCATATTCCGGCAGTCGTTCAGAGAAAAAGTTATGTTTGGGACTCCTGTGATGTGGTCATTTCATCCATTGATACAGCGAAACGCGCTCCACATCGTGATATCATTTTCAATCAGGAATATGACTTCATCATTATTGACGAAGCTCATAAACTTAAAAATAATAAGACGAAGAACTATGAATTCGTCCAAAATCTGAAAAAGAAATTTTGTTTACTCCTGACAGCTACTCCCATTCAAAATAAAGTCGAGGAAATTTTCCACCTCGTTTCGTTATTGAAACCAGGCCACTTGGGAAATGCCACACTCTTTTCGGAAAAATATAAAGGGAAAGGCCGGAACATAATTGAAGATGAACACCTTAAGGAACTGGTCAACACTGTTATGATACGAAACCGGCGGGCCGATACTGGTATTGAATGGACAAAAAGGCATGTGGAAACCATCACCATTGAATTTTCTCCAACCGAGCAGGCATTGTACGATGCCGTTTCCAAATTTAAGCCTATTTCGGATGGAACAAAAGGAAGCGCCTTTTCAGCTCTCACTCTCCAAAGGGAAGCCTGCAGCAGCAGGGAGGCAGTCTTTTATACTTTAAAAAATATGAAAGCAAAATACGACCAGCCTTCCCCTGACTTTTTGGCAAAGCTTGATGATTTATTTTCTAAAGTAAACGAAACGGTTCAGAACTCCAAAGCTGAAAAAGCTTTGGAACTGATCAAGAAAATTGATGACAAAGTGATTATCTTTACCGAATACCGAGCGACCCAGCTTTATCTGCAATGGTACCTGCAACAGAATGGGATTTCTTCAGTCCCTTTCCGAGGCGGATTTAAGCGTGGAAAGAAAGACTGGATGCGCGAATTATTCCAAAAGAAAATACAGGTATTAATCGCAACCGAAGCGGGCGGGGAAGGGATAAACCTTCAGTTTTGCCATCACTTGATTAATTTTGACCTGCCATGGAACCCCATGAGACTCGAGCAAAGAATTGGGCGGATTCACCGGCTTGGTCAGGAAGAAGATGTCATGATTTATAACTTTTCCACGAAAAATACAGTTGAAGAACATATTCTGAAGTTACTATACGAAAAAATCAATTTATTTGAAAAAGTAATTGGTGAACTGGATGATATTCTAACCAAACTGGATATTAACAACATTGAAGAATACTTAATTGATGTAGTCGGCGAGTCCAAAACAGAGGGCGAAATGAAAATCAAGATGGATAATTTTTCATCGTTAATTCAATTCGCTCAATCCATGAAGGAAGGTGAGGTTCATGCAGCAACGGGAAATTCATGATTTTTTATTAACTTACTTTAAAGCCAATGATTGTGAAATACTGGATAATACACCAACCCACCTTACCGTTCAACTGACGATTGAAATGGATAAAGAATTAATGAACAGACCCTTTTATTGGCACTATCTAGAAAAAACGGGTGGCATTCCGAACCCAGCCCAGATGACTTTCATTACCGACCCAGAACACGCTCCACCCGATTTAAAGGGAGAAATGATTCATTTTGGCTCCCCTCGCCTTCATCAAATTATTCAATCAACAAAAAATCTGGCAGGGTATACTAGACTTTTTGAGGATACTCCTCCATCAAAAGGCGGGAATAATCCATTGTTTCCTTGGCTAACCCTTAATGTGAAAATATCCTATCAATGCGATCGTAAAAAAGATACCTTTATGTCCATCGGATTGAATTTAATCTCAGGCGAGATCATGGAAAGCTTTCACCATCGGGTTTTACCGGTTAAGGTCACCCCAAAAATACCGGATTATTCCTTTACGCTTTCACCGCTCATCATGCCCAAGAGTGGATTGGCCAGACTGGATACATACATCAGAACCAGTTTCGAGGATGATGACCATTCTTGGGCGGAAGAAGCAATGCTTCGCTGGCAGAATGACTTGAATTTATTGGAGCATTTTTACAAGGATATGGACGAAAAAAGTGAGAGCTATTTTACCGAAAAAGAAGCCTTAAAAGCACAATATGAACCGAACATCCGAATATCCATCATCAATGGAGGTTTATTTTACCTTTCAGATAGGGCGTTGGGATAGGATCCTTAATAAAAAAACAGATGTCCTAATTTAAGGACATCTGTTCTATTTCTTGATATTTTTCCTTAAGAACATCGACAAAGCAAAAGGGACAATGCCAAACCAATGGGACATACCATGGTTTTTATCCTCTTTTCTATGACGTCGCTTTTCTTTTCGTTCTTTTTTGGTCAGATTAAAATATTCGACAAGCTGTTGCGTCAGATATTTAATATAAGCGTTTGTAGACATATAAAAATCACCCTAAACAAAGTATGCCCGGTTTACGCTTGTTTTATTCCTTCACTTGTTCCCTAAACACGCGAATCTATCGCTTGAACATGATTGAACCTTTATAAAAGACTGTGTATTTTACGTATTACACAGCCTGCTTTTCTATCCATTGTATCACTCGCCCCGCTTCTGTATCGTATTGAATGATGACCCTACCCCTTCGGTCATTTTTAGTCGTCGATGAAAATTCTATATAGACGTAAGGACCATCTTCCTCCGTTAAGGAATATCGCACCGTACCATTGGGGTAGAAAATTTCCCCCTGGATGATTTCCGGGACCTCTTCCCCCCACTCTGACGTCACATCCTTAACGGCAAGGTGGACAAGATGATCGGCCACAAGCGATTCTTCCACTTCTTTATAAAACATTTTATCGATGATAAATTGATCGATCATTAATATCGTGAACATGATGAAAACACTCGCTACAATCATGATCATCGGGAAAACGACTCCTTTTTGATTATTCATCGACTTTCGTCACATTTCTTAAGAAAGGATGAAATCTTCGACTGAAAGTAGTCCCTGCTTTATCCGTTATATTTAGAACAATGACACTTCCATCCTTCTCAACCTGGAATTCCGAAATGTTCTGCAAGATGACCTCATGCCCCTTACCATTCACTCTCCTTCGGACCTTATCTTCATATTGTTCAATGGATGATAATTGTTCACCTGAAAGCAAATATAATTTATTTCCCATTACATCCTGAACTTTGGAACTCCGGACCTCCTGCTTCATTTGCATGGTAAAGACCTCCCACTCTTTAGGATGCAATTTATCAATGGATCTCATCTGGGTGTGAATGATTGAAAAAAGCTGTAGGACAAAAAGGGACGTCGTCATTAAGATCATTAAAGAAAAAAGCAACTCTATCATCGTAAAACCATCATCTTTTCGCAGCATCACAAATGGTTTCAAATTTACCCGATTCATTTTCATAACGTACACACCCTTCAATCATCCCCGGGAAATCCCCATGATCCTTCCAAATCAATTCATAGGATCTTTTTTTGTTGATGATTTCCTGTCCAATTGCTTGTATCTCCCCATCCATGAAAGCCGTCAATCTTTCATATAATAAATGGTGGGCTTCTGTCCTGATTACGATATCTTTCCGATGCGTGATTAACTCGTCAATAATCGGTAAAATGGAAAGGATCAAGAAAATACAAACGAAAAATGCGGCCATTAGCTCAAGGTAGACGTAACCTTTACAATTTCTCAATCCTGAACCTCCCTTTACCTATATTGAGGACCAATTTATACTGTCCTTTTGAAGTGTCAATGATCATCGTTCCTGCTTTTGAAGCATTTCCAAACTGATTAAAATGAAAGCTGAACCCTAATGTGCCATTTAAAAACTGTATATCCTTTGGTATGCTTCTCTCTAGAACGATTCCCTCCTTATAAGACAAAATGGTATAAACCTTTTTGTTATTATCAATCTGGAGGTAAATCAGGCTCTCATGACTGATGGCATACTGCTGTGCATGGAAAAGATCTTCATGGAACCGGGAAATGAATAGCCTATTTTCCATTCCTTTAGTGAAGCTTGGATATAAATTTGGACTGATGGAAATCAGGAGTACAAAAATAACGAGGACTATAAGGGTTTCAGACAGGGTATACCCGCCATTGGAGCGCCGTGCATTCACTTTTCTCCTACTCAACGACCGTTATCTTTCCTTTGCTATCCAAACTAATATCATCCCCATTAGGACAGGATGTCTGTTTGAGATAGCCTTGGCTTTCCAATTCATTGATACTTACGGGCAGTTTAGCATTGTCGATCTCATATGCCTGAACCTGTGCTTGAGCCATCTTCACGAATGCTTCACACCCTTTAGACTGGATTGTCGATTGGTTCTTCGTGATATTGGGTATTGTAATAATCAAAAGAATGGATATTACAAGTAAAACAATGAGCATCTCAATTAGTGTAAAACCTCGTTCATTCATCACTTTCTTCATCATATCATCCTGCTCCTGAAACCATCTGAATACCAGATGGTTTCAGGAGCAATTTCACCTCCAGAATGCAAAAATCAAATTCTATATACCTTCGAGCAGAGAGAACATCGGCAGCAAAACCGCTAAATAAATGGACACGATCACAATACCTATCAGTAAAAACATAAGGGGCTGAATGATTTTCAAGACTGCATTCATTCTCTCTTCAATTTTCTCCAGTAAAAAACGACTGTAATGAAGTAGCTCCGCATCAAGTCTGCCATATCTTTGACCATTTGCAACGACCACCGGTAAATTCCCATCAAAATAGGGGAGTTCACGAAAGATCATTTCAAGCGATCTGCCCTCGATAAGGTCATCCTTAATGATCGAGCATAGTTTTTGGTAAAAAGGCTGCTGCTGATTTATAGAGAATAATTTGATGCTGTCGTTAATCGATAACCCTCCGGAAAGTAAGCCACTGAATTGGCTTGCAAAAAAATAAGTTTCGTATAACTTGATGAAGGTTCCTAATATCGGAATTCCCATCAAAATCCTCCGCTGCCGTAATGGGCATAATCCGTTAAACCAAAATCGTTTGAGTACAAACAAGAATAGGAGCGATACGAGAAAAATGAAGGGGAGAGCCGGAAGAATGAATGTAGAAGCTGACAGTAATTTCAAGATTGTATTCTGTTCAACATCCATCGTGAAATAGATGGTCTGGAATTTAGGAAGGAGAACACTCTGAAGAATGTAAAAAACGATGCTTACAAAAAAGATTAAGAATACGGGATACACCATTAACTTTTTTACTTTATCCATATCCTCCGTTCTTTTCTTCCAATATCGCCCTCCCTCTTTCAATGCCCGATCCAGGTCGCCGTATTGCTCTCCATAAAATATATAACTTACAAGCTGAGGATGAAAATTAAGATGGGTTAGCACTTGATGCAACGGGTAACCGTTCCTTAATTCCTTTATGGCCAGAGTGAAGTCTTCCGCTTTATTCTTTGATTCCTGAAATTCGAGAAAATGTAAAGCTTCCGCCAAGGGATAACCATGATGTAATAATTCACCTAGCTTCGAAATAAAGACCGCCTGTTCTTTTAACTTCCATTTAGTTTTTAGCTTCATGGTATACAAGCCGTTCATATTCCTGCGAATCCACATAGCCCATCGCAACAGCTTTTCCTATTTCATCCTTCAATAGGCGGTAGCTGGCCGTTGCCCTTCCTTTTTCATCCCCCATCATCCGGAGAACCTCGGCCAGGCTTTTTCCATAAAGCAATTCATACACACTTGCCCTTTTATTCCTGGCAGTCATTTGGCAAGCAAAAGCACAGTCCCCATTACATGGAAGACACCTCAATTCAACCAGCCGCTGTGCTGTCACGCCAATCAAACTCTGTTCAATCTCAAGCAAGCTGACACCAAATTCAAGTAACCTGGAGATAGCCCCCTGTGCATCCCTTGTATGCATGGTTGTAAGTATCAAATGGCCGGTTAGAGCTGCACGCACTGCGATTTTGGCCGTTTCGGCATCCCTGACTTCCCCTACCATGATCACGTCGGGATCATGCCTTAGCACAGCTTTAAGTCCGACAGAATAAGTAATGCCCGCCTTTTCATTGATTTGGACTTGCAGTACCTTTTCAGATACATTTTCAATGGGATCTTCAAGCGTTATGATATTTCGATTGATCATCTCATGGGCATGATGAAGCAGGGAATATAGTGTCGTGGTTTTCCCACTGCCGGTCGGACCGGTAAAAATGAGCATGCCATGGGAATGCTTCAAAAGTGCAATCAATTTTTGAACGGTGTTTGGAAATAAGGATAACTGTTCTAGAGGAAGGATATTCTGTTGGGGTATTAAGCGGATGACCAAACTTTCGAGATAGGAAGTGGGTAGAGTGGAAAGGCGGAGTCCAACCACTTGGTTAGCCAAATTGATGGTGATGGCACCACTCTGGGGTCTCCTTTTCTCCCCTATGTCCATTGCGGCAAGGAACTTCAAATGGGCTATCAGCCTTTCAGCTTCAAAGAATGATAATGTTTCCTGGGGAACGAGTTTATTATCTATCCTGAATTGGATGAGAGGCCCCTCCCTGCGAAAAAAAATGTGGATATCCGATGCTGATAACTTTATGGCACGGGTAAGTATTTTTTCTGCGGTCTTTTCAATCGATATCAATTCATTCATCACCTCCTATGTTTCTTGTTGTATGAATTCGACAATCCACGACAAATTCCTGCTTATGAATAAAAAAAATCCCCGAAAGGAAACTTCGAGAATCGACTTACATGCTCATTTTCAAATTAATCCTTTGTGATACCAAATTTCTTAATGCGTCCTCATTATGACCAATCACCAGTTTTTCCCCGTTGATAAGGATGGGCCTTCTTAATAACTTCGGTTCTTTTGTTAATAATTGGATGACATCAGAAAGCATCATTTCGTCAATATTAATATGTAAGCCTTTGTAAGCTTCACTTCTGGTTGCCAAGACTTCATCAAGTCCTTCCGTTGTCAATTCAAGAATTCTTTTTAACTCTGCTACTGTTGGAGTTTCCCTGAATAAATGTCGCTCATCGAAGGAAACATGATTGGCCTTTAACCATTTTTTTGTTTTTCGGCAAGATGTACAACTTGGGTACGAAAAGAATGTTAACTGTTGCATACTTATCACTCCCCGTTCACATTTTGTATATATAATCACCCATATAATGATTGTATAACATTTGTACAATTATTGTATATTATTTTACCTTATAAAACCGTTTGAATTGTGAACTTTTTTTAAACTAAGGGGAGTTTGCCATTTCTATTATTCCATTTTTTTCTTCCTGCATTATAATGAACATAGTTAAACTATGGAACATGAGGAGGGTAAAATGGAACAAACGTTAAGAATAACAAACGTGTTAGCAGATCCCACCAGATATTATATTTATCAACATATAGTGAAAAGCCATGGAGATGTATCGGTTCAGCAAATCGCCGATTCTTTTAAAATCCATCCCAATGTGGCCCGTCTACATTTATCAAAACTGGAAGATATCGATATGTTGACCTCTGATGCCCGTAAAACTGGGAAAGGCGGTCGCCCTAGCAGACTTTATCGATTGTCTGATAAAGTCATTCAGCTTAATTTTCCATATAGGAACTATCAGCTCCTTTCAAGGATTGCAATCCAGACGATTATGACATTAGGGGAACCAGGTAAACAGGCTCTTTATGAAACGGGAAAAGTATTCGGAGAGGAATTGATCAATCAGCAACTATCCATGAACTCAACACCGATCGATCAAATCGCTTTTGCGGAAAAAGTCAACATTCTTAAAAATGCGGCTAACATTGCAGGCTTGTCGCCTGAAATACAAGCTAGCGAAGAAGAAAATAAAATCTACTTCAGTATCTACAATTGCCCGTTTAAGGAAGTTACTGAATTAGAGCCAGGTACGATCTGTTCCATGCACAATTCATTTTTAAAAGGTATGTTCGAAGCCTTGTTTGAAAATGTCCATATTGTGGAATTGGAAAATATGATGTCTAATTGCGCAACATGCTCTTATCAGGCTTCGGTTCTCACATAGAAACAAAAGGCATCCTTTACATTACCTTACAATCTCATTTATAATTATTTAGAATGTACACGACTAGACATAAGGAGGGATTCGGATGGAACGCATGTTCAGAGTATGTGGATTTTGGACAGGAATTATGGCAATATTCTTTTATCTTGGCCATATGCATCAAACGTCATTACTTTTCTTTGCACAAACCGGCTTTTTCGTACTTTTAAGTTATTTGAAATTATCTGAGCGCATGTATATTTATGTTTTCGGCGCCTATCTCACCGTTTTCTTTGTAGGATTTTCCTACTGGAGCGTATTTATGATGACTCCAGGTACTGCGCATTAGGAACAAGCAATATTACATAACCCATGAATTTTGATTCATGGGTTTTTACTTGTCCTCATTCAGGGAGGATCTTTGCATCTTCAGCTAAATTCTTCGATTGAAGCAACACTCTGAAATGTTCACTAAATCCCCCTGGAACGATTAGCCCCCGAATTGCACGATTACGCTTTGCCGTTTTGGAGAATGGATCAGTTCCTTGGTGGTCCTTCAATTCCTCAAGTATCCCGGTTTTAATCAGGAATTCATTTTGAAGAAAAAGCCCCTGATTGAAAAAACCCTTTCTTTTTCCGATTTCGATTAAAGTGTCAAAATGGATATGTGTCGTCAAATCCATATCACCAGGATACATAAGTGGATCTTTGATCATTTCATGCTGATAATAGCCCCTCAAGCTCCCTTGAAGGTGGGTTGGCTCCTTCCATTCCCGTTCGGTATAACCATAATCAATTGTAAGGAGCATGGCCGAATCGATATGGGAAATGATATTCTCATATTCCTGGACCATTTTAAGCGGAACTTCGTATCGTTGTTTTTCATTTAATGTGATGTTTCGTTCTGTAAGGTAAGATAGAATGCCAGGGTTGACCAAAGGTTCCCTTACTTCTACCAAATCGCCTTCCTTTTCAGCAACGAATACCTCTACAAGCGCTCCCTTATACTTTTCAATGACATGTACAGGCAACGCGTCGAATAGTTCATTTGAAAAGACGATTCCATTTACTTTCGTCCATTTTTCTAAACTGGCAACAGAAACTGCCTGTTTGAACATCCCTACACGTTCTTGCTGGATCTTTCTGTGATACGGACTGCCATCGACCATGATATAAGTCAGGGAGTCCCATAAAAGCGGTTCCATTTCTTTTATGAAAACGAGGATGTCATAAGCCAGCTTACCATCCCCAGCACCGACTTCGATGATTCTTGGTGAAACTCCGCACATTTTTATTAAATAGACGAACCATCTGGCAAGTGACCTTCCAAATGCATCCCCTACATTACCAGACGTATAAAAATCCCCTCTTGAGCCAATCTTTTCTTTTTCGCGCACATAGTAGCCTATATTTGGTGTATATAAAACAGCATCCATATAGTCATGATAGGAAATTCTCCTTTGGGAGCTGCTTGCAATCAATTCCTTCAAGTGATTTATCAACACAATGCCTCCGTCTCCATGGTCATCGGAAAATTAAACCTTCCCTTATCTTTAATAAAAATAAGTTCTATGTCATGAATAAGTTTTTTTATCGACAACATGCAAAAAACTATATTTTAAAGTTCACAAAAAGGACACAGTTCATAAAAGATGCACCTTGATAACTTTAATCGAAAAAAAGGAATGTTCTCCCTAAAACCGACATTAAAATAAGCATTTTATTTCAGAGCAGGAATCAGGAAAGTCATCCACTCCCAGGAAGACCCTTAAATTAAACTTGGGCCTCTCTTTTCATCCCCTCCATTCCCCGATCAAGTGAGAGACAAAACATTTTTTATATTCAGTATAGTTCCGGAGATGACCGATTTCAATATTTTCACATTACAAAGAACGTAAAATAAAACAGGTGCCATATGGCACCTGCAATAGTCATTATCTTAAAAAGGGATTGGTATTCTTTTCATCTAAAATGGTCGTGACTGGCCCATGACCTGGAAAAACGATAGCATCATCAGAAAGTGTCAGCAGCTTCGTTTCAATGCTTTTTAACAGCACTGCTTCGCTTCCGCCTATTAAATCGGTTCTGCCAACGCTTCCCTGGAACAAGACATCCCCTGAAAATAGAAGACGTTCCTCCTTCACATAATACGACACGCTCCCTGGTGAGTGTCCGGGGGTTTCGAATACTTCGAAAGTGAATCCTCCTATAGTAAGTTCTTGCTCATTTGCGAGGATGTGATCGGCTGGCTTCATGCGCATTGGATTTTCAGGGAACCACTTTTGGGAACCATTCAATGCGGGATCAAGTAGCCACTTGGCCTCTTTTTCGTGAATATATGCAGGTATCTCATAATAATCGCGAATAGCATCAAGAGCACCGATATGGTCAAAATGTGCATGTGTCAATAAAATCGCCAATGGCTTCAATTTTTTTGTCTGTATGTACTGTATGATTTTTTGAGGCTCTTCACCCGGATCGAAAATGACGCAATCCTGTCCATCGGAAACTACATAACAATTCGTTTGCAGCGGGCCTAGAGGTATTTGTGTCCATTTCATTTTCATCAACTCCTATATGATTTTCTATCTTCATCTTACACCAATTAAAGCTGCTAATGTTAATTCAGTTTACTCAAGTCATACAAGTGTCACCTTTTAAACCTCGACAAATAATTGAAAAAATATTAAGATATTAACAAATGCAATCTTTTCTACATATTTTTGGTAGTTGCTTTATTCTCTGGGTATATTATTAGAGATTAGGTATTCATTACAAAAAAGGGGGTTTTGATATGATATTAATGGTTGTTTTCGGACTTGTGGCCATCTTAGGAGTTGCAGCTGTGTTTACCTCATTAAAAAAGAGAAACTTCTTAGGATTCCTTTTTGCAGCCGGCAGTGCAGTCGTGTTTGGCTGGTTCACTGTCATGACTGTCATCAACAGTGGTTTTCCTGTTGCCCATTAAAGAAAAAAGCTCGCCATCCGGCGAGCTTTTGTTTTGGGTCATTATGTTTGTTTGAACAATCTTTGTATTTGATGGGTTTTCATATCAATGATTTTCTCAAATTGATATCCATATAAGCAGAGGTTGCCATCAAGCGAACAGCTTAATGGTTCATTTTCCATGTCCTTCATCAATTCTTCTTGTGTGCCTTTTTCCCAATTTAATTTAGTTAAGGTAAACCTTCCCTCATATTGGTCCGCATCTTTTGATTCATTAGGAATAAACGTTATGAATTCCTTGTTTTTTTCAATGAAATCATAGGATGGAATCACCCAATCTGAAAAGCTTTTCAATAGTGGCACGGAAAAAGAGTGGATCGGTTTGTTTGTTCGATCATAAAATGCATATGTACCCCGATCTTGTTTTTCTGTCTCCACTTGAATCGTCATCAGCGCTTGTTTCATTTTTTTAAAGTGAATGACATCGAGCATAAGGCTTTCCGCTCCAGCATCATTCAGCGCTTTTCTTTCTAAGGGAGCCGTCAAAGCAGGTTCTTGCTTATCCCAATCGAGAAACATCAATTCTTTTTCACTTGCCCATTGAGCAAAGGGCTGTGGAAAGTCCAGTGTTTCCAGTGTTTGATCACCTGGATTCAACACATAACTACTGTATGTCCAATCTTCATAAAAACTCGATAAAAACAACATGCCATCTTGATATGAATTCCACTCATAAGCTAATTCATAGGCTGGGATCGCCACGGAATACAGTGGATTTCCCGTTTTATCGAGTATTGTGATTGATGCTTTACCCGAAGAGGTGAAGGACGATAACAAAATATGCGTACCAGACGGACTGATGGAAACTTCAGAAAACGCAAAAGCCGGCTGATAGAAAACGGAAGTGTCATTCGTTTCCAAATTCCATGACATCAACTGGGATAATTCATGACCATCCCGCTTCACAGAATATAAAATGGTTTTAGAATCCAGCCATCCAAAAATGGCTTCGATTTTTTCCGTTTCTGCAGTCGGGACCTTTAATTTGCTTACTGAAGTTTCCTTGGTAGATTGGGAGTGTTCTTTTTCCGTATCATTTACGGGTTTACTAAGGTCCTTGGAAGGCTCACAAGCCGAGATAAGAAGGATAGTGGAGATAAATAATGGGATGAAACACAACATCTTACAAATGGAAAGCCGCATACAAAGTGCTGCTTTGGATACTTTAATCTCCACACACCTCCCACTTCATAACTAAAAACGCCTGGCATATGTGAGCGAGACATTAGAAAGAGAGTAAGGATTAACCAATCGAACCCTTACGACTTTCATTATAAAGTAAAAAAGAGAAAATGTGGCGAATAATTACCTTATATTTTTTTGGAAGTATATTCCCCCGGATTAATGGCATCACATATACAAGCCAGCCATCAAAATCTTAACGGAATCTTCATATATACCAGGCAAATGGGATAGGGGAAGTGGATTGATGCCCTTTCCCAGCTCAATTGTGAATCCGCAACGTTTGAATTCCTGAATGAACCAATCTTTATACCCAGCATGGCTGTCAACATATTGTACAGCCCGATATCCGCTCCGTTTCTCAAACTCCCTCGCAACATTCGCAGCCTGTTCAGGTTCATGTCCTTCATATCCCCAATAAAATTCTTTTCCTTGTGTGTGAAGTGCTAACACTCTTTCAAAATTCCGTCTTTTTGCCAGCTCCTTCATGGCCAATGCTTCTGGTTCCGATAATGCGGTCTCGCCTGGAAAATCCCTCGGGGCAGGGGCTTTTGGAATCTTTCTTTGCTTTTCAATCTCCCAATTGGCCGGATATTGATTATTCAGGTCGACACCGCGGATATTGGCTTTCCAAGCATAAAAGGCAGGATTTCCATTATTCATTTTCAAAACATCGACTTTCCCCTCTGCCGCCTCCTCCCCCTTTAGGACTAGCTCTACTCCATCCGGATTAACCATTGGAACCATCGAAATCGTCGTATCCCTATAGAAGGGCATACAATCCATACCGCATAATGTACGATCATTCGTTACTGCCAGCAGAAAATCATTCAGCCACTTCATCAAGACCGCCGAAGTGATCCATTCATTTGCATGGAATGAACCGTTATAATGTATGATTTTTTCACCTTGACCGATTCTTACCTCAAGGAGGTCTTTTCCCAATACACTCCTCCCAATCGATTCAACTTTAATGAAGGGGTAATGAAAAGATAGAATATCAAGATCGTTAAGAAGTGATTGATAATCATAGGGTTTTTCGGTGACAAGCATGGGATTCATGATTCGGACGGGTACGGAAATCGTTTTTTGTTCAACTTGATTCAATAATAATATCCCATCGATGGGCAGGTGATATAGTAAAGCGATTTCGGCAAAATCGATATCTAACCGGGACTCTTCCTGAACAATGTACCCCGGTATCTGTACTTCCATGCCATTTGGCAAAACCCCGTCAGTAATACCGGGATTTGCATCCTCAATCAAAACTCGGGGAATTTGGAACATTTGGCTGTAATATGCCAAATTATCCCCGTTTCTGCTCACTACTTTCATTCAGCCTCCGCCCCTTTCATTGTTTAATCTTTATGAAACGAAAGGCAGAAAGATGTTCAGGAAGTCTCCGTGTTTCATAATTGATTCTAGGTTCTCCTTTTATGGACCTGAATCTCCTTACAAAAACAAAAAAACCTGGATTGCTCCAGGTTTCTTTTTTCAACGTCGCTCATAAAATCGGAGCAAATCCCCGTATATGATTTTGTCGGAGTAATCAAGCTCCTGCTTCGCCTTTTCCAAGTACTTCTCACATGGATCCTTTTCCGTCGCCGCTCCGGTCTTTTTATCATAACAGGTATCCATCGTATAGAGATAATCCTTCGTGATGAAACTGCTATCGCGAAGAACGGTGAATTCTATTTTCTCTTCAGAAAATAGATCTTTGCCGAATTCGATATAATCATCATTTTCAATCCCCAATAAATGAAGGAGAGTCGGCCTTACATCAATCTGACCGGAAACGGTGGAAACCGTTTTACCCTTCTGCCCGGGGACATGTATGATGAGCGGGACACGCTGAAGCTGGATGGATTCGAAAGGCGTGATTTCCTTCCCAAGGAACTGGCTCATAGCAGAGTTGTGATTTTCCGAAATGCCATAATGATCGCCATATAATACAATAATGGAATCCTCATATAATCCCTCACGTTTCAAATCACCGATAAATCGTTCCAATGCTTCGTCAGTATAGCGCACGGTCGGAAAATACTGATTCAATGTTTTGGAACTCGAATCGTAAGGTTCCAATGTCCGGTCTTCTTCATTCAAAGTGAATGGGAAATGATTGGTTAACGTTATGAACTTGGCATAAAAAGGCTCCGGCATCCCCTTCAAGTGGGCAATTGATTGCCGGAAGAACGATTTATCATTCAAACCCCAATTGACGGAATTCTTTTCAGAGACTTTATATTCATCACTATCATAAAACTGCTGATACCCAAGAGAGTCGTACATTATGTCACGATTCCAAAAACTTTTATTATTGGCATGCAAGGAAGCCGTATAGTAACCTTTTTCCGTTAAGATTTCAGGGGTGGCTCTGTATTCATTTTGGGCATGAGTGAAAAATACTGCACCTCTGCCTAAAGGATAGAGGGAATTCTCAATAATGAATTCTGAATCGGATGTTTTCCCCTGGCCAGTTTGGTGATAAAAGTTATTGAAATAATAGCTATCTTTGATGAATTCGTTCAGAAAAGGAGTGATTTCTTCACCGTTCACAGTTTTATTGATGACAAAGCTTTGAGTCGATTCCAATGAAACAAGAATCACATTTTTGCCTTTTGCCAGACCATATAGATCATCATTAACCGCTTTTTGATTGGCACGGACATAATTTTCAATTTCCGACAATTCACTGCCATCCGCAAGGGCACGTTGGGCCGATGATTTCGTCTGTAATATTGCATCATAGAGGTGATAATGGTACGTACCAATATTCTTGACGAGGATTTCACGGTCAAACGTTCGCGTCAGGAGTTCAGGACGCTCAGCTTCCGCTAAAGCTAAATTAAAGAAGGTCACTCCTAAAGCCATTAACACAAAGAATTTACGGTCCTGAGGATTGTATGAACGGTCATGGAATGATTTCGGTTTGTATTTCACCATAAGCATCAGGAACAGAATATCGGCAAAATACAAAAGGTCACTTGGATTGATCAATTCATGTACACTGCTTCCAAGGTCGTTCATATTGCTCGTTTGAAAAAGTACGGGAATGGTTAAAAAGTCATTAAAAAAGCGAAAAAACACAAGGTTGGCAAAGAGGACGAAGGTGATGAAAAAACTCATGATCAGTAAGTATGCCGTCCGTTTATTTTCTTTTAAAAATATATACACGCCAAGAGTAAGTAAAAGGAAACTGACCGGATTGATGAAAAGTATGAACTCCTGGATCCAATTTTCAATATCTATCTCAAAACTTGTTTTATAAGCAATGTATGTTTTAAGCCAAAGTGATATTAATACGACCCAAAACAATGAATGTCCCTGTTTTTTGAAGACCCTTATCAATCCTGGTCCCTCCTCATCGAAGAAGCGATGGAGCTATGATCCAGAGCGCTTCAATCTTGGGTCATAGTTCTCCCCGCTATGCAAAATGCATCCACCCCTTCAAATGGGGAACTTTTTGAAAATTCGATAATTTACACACCCCAGCTTGCCAAAGGGCACAAGAACGGATCAACCATTCAATTGGCTTTTAATGAGCCAGGCTGCACCAATTACCCCTGCATCATTGCCTAGTGTTGCCAGGCTGATTTTCGTTGATTTACTAACCCGTTTAAAGGCATACTTTCCAAAGGCAGATCGGACAGGATCGAGCAAAATGTCTCCCGCTTGTGAAACGCCCCCACCAATGACGATTTTATCCGGATTCATGACATTCCCAACATGTGATAGTGCTAGCCCCAAGTAATTGCCTACCTTATCCACCACTGCTTTGGACAAAGGATCGCCTGCTGCAGCGCATTGGAATAACAATTTGGAAGTAACCACATTTCCCTCGTCGACTTTCTGCTGAAGCATTGACTTTTCATCGGCAGTATTCAAGGCCTCTAAAGCCATACGAACGATTCCCGTAGCTGAAGCAACCGTTTCCAAACAACCTGTCTTGCCGCAATTGCATGGTGCCCCGCCGTCCGTTACGACCGTTATATGCCCCACTTCACCAGCAGCTCCACTAGTACCATGGACGATTTGCCCATTATGGATGATCCCTCCGCCTACACCCGTTCCCAGAGTTATACAAACGAGGTCTTTGGCACCATTACCGGCACCTTTCCACATTTCTCCCAAAGCTGCCATATTGGCATCATTATCGATCACCGCAGGGAGAGATGTCTCCACCTCCAATAAATCTTTTAATGGATAGTCTTTCCAACCTAGATTGACAGCTTCATATATGGAACCGTTAACAAATTTCACAGGGCCGGGGGCACCCATTCCTATCCCTACTATCTTACTCTTCGGTTCATTAAGTTCCACGAGCTTCGCATCAATCGCTTTGGCTATGTTAATCGTAATGAATTTGCCCTTTTCGGAGATATCCGTGCTGATTTCCCATTTATGAATAATCTCTCCGTATGAATTGATCAGAGCCAGTTTGGTAGTTGTACCGCCTAAATCTACACCCATCAGCCACTTTTCCATCATTCTCACCTTTTTTATCAATTTTTTTTCTGTTTTTCCCTTTCAAGAGACAATTGCTGCCTAATTAAAAGGATCGCCATTTGATAATCTTTCGTATCCATCATCTGCATACGGTGGATTTCCCTGATTTCAGCTTCCATCAGTTCAAGCTCGGCTAATCGATCACCAATGTAAATAAATGTGCCGAATCTTTTCAGGTATTGTTGAAGATCATAATATGTTTTCATAATAAGCCTCTTTACTCTTTTCTATAGGAAAGTATATCGAATCAGCCTCATTGTAACAAGCGTCGATTTCCACTTTTGATAATTTTCCCCATCCTCCACATACATGTCCAACTCTATTCATATGATGAAATATCAAGAATGTGAACGCCTAATATGGACTCTTTCGATTTGATTTGAAAATTTGAAACTGCTTAATATTTTTTAAACCATTCATCATGCGTAAAAACGGAGGGGAAAAATGAAACTACAATTGAAGTATACCGTCTTTTTAGTCTTAACCACCATTTTTGTCATCCTTTATTTTTCAAATAATGAACAGACAGAGGAAACCATCATTTTTTTTCCCATCGATTCCTCGCTCCATTTTGAACATGCTTCCACCCACCTGACACCGAAGGGTACCGGGAATTCCACCTATACAATCACTTGGAAGGTGAGTTCTGCGTTGGACCAGCCTGCTTACTTACGTCAGGATGTATCGCTCTTATACAAAAATGGAAAATTGGCAGGAGCGTTAAAAAATTGGCGGCAAAATAAACAAGAACTCTCTCAAAAAGCGAAATCTAAAGAAACCGAGAGTGGGCGTTATGAAGCGGTAACTTTTCATTATGCCGAGGTTCATCCGAGCGACACAATTTTCACCAGTGCCCAGCAGCTGAGTAAAGAAAAACTTTATACAGTAACTACACCAACTTTTCAATACTTCCACCGTCCCCTTTCAGAGGAACAGATTCAGTGGAAAAAAACGCTGGACGGCTTTACCGATCAAACGGTTCGAAATGGTTTGGAGAAAGCCGGTCAAGCATTTCAAGTTAATCTGGATCAGTACAAAATCATCTCATTGACAGACCTGCCCTCAAAAAAAAACCAATGGCTTTCTGCCTTCCCCCAATTCAAACGGGAAGAAATTGTGGGAAAGCTGTGGGAAGGGCTTTATAAAAATTATGTGTTAGGAATAAAAAAGGAGGATGGATCCACTGTGAGTCCACAAGGCAGCACCATCCCCCAATTGCTCATGGCTAAGAATCAAAGTGAAATACTTGTCTTGTTTACACTGAAAGACGGTACCCCAATCATGCTACGTCAAAAGTTATAGCCGTTTTTCAATTTCTGGCAGCAGTTTAGTATATGACTTATTATCCGGGGCAAGCTCAATAGCCTTTTCAGCTTGCTCCTTAGCTTGATCGAATGATTCGAGATTCATGTAGACTAAGGCAAGATTGTAATGGGCTTCATGCAAATCCGGATTGCTTTCAACCGCCTTTTCATAATAATCCCTCGCTTTATATATATCCTTTTTCTCAAAAGATAAATTCCCTAGCATAAAAAGCGATAGTGGTGCATCAGGGTTTGCATCCACATATTTGAATAACATCTCTTCCGCTTTATCTTCTTCTTCATCATCAATATACTTTTGGGCAAGCATGGCCATGGTATTATCATCCATAGCTGCACTGTCCTGATGGTTGAAACCAAATTGAAGCAAGCCATAGGTCAGTATTGCCGTCCCTATCAGAAAAGCCAGCTGCCGAAAGATATTCTTGGATTTTGGCAGATGGACCACTCCAGCAGCCAAGAACCCTCCGATCAAACCTCCGATATGCCCTGCATTGTCAATTCCCGAAACGGTGAAACCATATATTAAGTTAATGATGATCAACACGATCACCGATGAACCCATCGAGCGCATGAATAATTTCGGATAGACGATGCCAAAGTACAGAAGTGCCCCAAAACAGCCAAAAATGGCCCCGCTCGCCCCTGCCGAAAGATTCGGGGTCATGATGAAGCTGCCTAGAGTTCCAGCGAAACCAGCGAATATATAGATGAAAAGGAACCTGGCATTACCGTAAATCCTTTCCACTTCAGCACCGATCAAATACAATGAAAATGTATTCATCAGTAAATGAATAAACCCAATATGGACAATCATTGGTGTAAAGAACCGCCACCATTCCCCTTGTATGATATAAGGAGAAAATTTAGCGCCAAACTCAATCAAGGTCTTGGAATTGGTGCTGCCTCCATTGAACTCCATCAAGATGAACACAGCTATTTGTATCGCCATGAATATATATGTAAAGAATGGCTTATTGGCATTTTGAAATACCTTCTGCTCAGCCTTAGCCTTTTTGACCGACTCCGAGATTGCGTCTTTCTTTGCTGCGAGAATCTTTTCCTCATCTATTTCATCTTCTTCAAGAACTTGAATTGAAAGTGGTTTTTTCAATACATGCTCAAGGTTTTGTAACGAATCATGAAATGATTCACAAGTTAGAATAAACGTGTTAACATTCGTTTTTTTAAAGGAAGCCACCTGTAAACTAAAGTCATGATCATCGACCGGGGCAAATTTACTAACATAGATACTTAATATGTCTATGGGCTTTTTGTATAATTTCCTTCTGATCCTTTCCCCATTCTGCAATGTTCGGTCGATATCGCGCTTGAGCCAATTAGCCCAATCCAAATCATGTCGAATGAGTCTGATGACTGGAAACTCCTTATTCTTATCGCTCTCAAGCCAAATCTCCTGATGGTTTTCCGTGACAGTGATCATTCGATAATCATAATGGGCCGACAACTCCCTAATGGTTTCCCAAAACAAATAATCCTCTTTAAATCCCAATGCCTTCCCCACTTTCCAATGAATCTTAAGCTTCTAAAATTCCTGTTTCTATAATTAAAACTATAGACGAAATCATGAAAAAAGTAAAAAAGGAGACTGTTTTAACCCCTCTCTCCCTATGGGTTATAAATAAAAAAGGAACCCCTGATCAGGTTCCTTTTAAGATGCCGGCATCATCATTTGGTCTGACTGAACATGCTTTGCATCATTTTATCCCTGAACATTGGCATATTCAAGGATTTAGTCACTAGAAATCTTCTTAGTATACCGCTAGACAGCACAACATTTATCAAGCGGTACCGATTTTGATAACCTGCATAAACCACTAAACCAACCAAGAAGATTTGAATAATTAATCGAAGCATAACGATCCCTCCTATCATTAGTGTGATACAGGACAGGATTTTTATGAGCAAAAAAGTGATAATTAATAAACTTCTTCTAGTGGGCGTACGTGCGTAAAACCCTGGATGGGGTGATGAGTTTGCTGACAGCTATATCATGAACCTCTATCGGGAGATCATCCATTAATTGAAGCTCGTATGTAAGGGCCAATGTAGCTCCTCGGTAATGAGAGAGGAAACGGTCATAATAGCCGCCCCCAAAGCCCAGGCGATACCCTTCTTTGGTAAAAGCAAGACCGGGGACGATCATTACATCCAATTCCTCTTTACGGGCCTTGGCTGTTTCTTCCACTGGTTCAAGCAATCCATAATAAACAGACTCCAGCTGATTGAAGGACGAAATCTTTTTGAATTCCATTGTCTTTTTTTCAGGATCACATTTCGGTACTGCCACTTCTTTTCCTTCACTCCATGCTTGTTCGATGATCCGTACTGTTGGAACTTCAGGCGGAATGGAGATGGTGATCCCAATGGTTTTAGCTTTTTTCCATTCCTCCAGTGAAAATAAGTTTTCAGCGATGCTGTTCGAAAGTTCTTTATGTTCCTCTTTGGTTAGCTCCATTAAACGGGACCTAACTTCTTGGCGGAGCTTATTTTTGTTTTCTCTCATCATTTCCGACTCCTTTAGTCTAATTCTATTATTATCTCATAATATTTGTTCATTTACGAAAATACGAAATGGGAAATTGCCGAGTGCATTCTGAAAATATTCACTAAAGGAAAGATAGGGAGAAGACATTAAAAAAATGCAAAAAAAAACAACAGGAAAAATCCTGTTGCTTACTTTGTTTCACGGTGAGTCGTGCTGCGTTTTTCTCTTGAGCAGTATTTTTTAAGCTCAAGACGGTCTGGATTGTTACGTTTATTTTTTTTAGAAATATAGTTACGGTCTCCACATTCAGTGCAAGCTAATGTAATATTTACGCGCATTGTGTATTTCCCTCCAAACATATTGACTTTTTCACATAGGACTTTTCTATAATAGCATTATTCAATGTGAATTGCTAGTATGTTTTTTGGGAAATCCAACATTAACTTTTTTTAATTTTTAATTGGTTACGTTTTGCATCGTCAGGAGGAGCTGATTATTCATGATTTTCGCTTCTTCTTTCGTTTCAGCATGAATGACCCAAGCCACAGCTTCCACACATTCCTTCGGTAAGATTTCAGTCTCCAGTGTGAAAACGCTGGTTACCTCCCCTTTGGCGAGCGGTGAATAAGCAAGGAGCCCTTCTTTCAATGATTTGAAGCATCCCTCTTGATAAAGGCTTCCCTTACCTTGGATGCAATATTGAGAGATGCTTTTCCCTTTCACCAATCCACCCAATAAGGCTATCGATTGAGGGGCTACATGTAAAATCGCCCGTTCATTCGGGCTATAAAAAGCCACCGCCTGTCTTTCGAAAGCGTTTTCATAGTGAAAAAACACTTTTGGGCGCTTAGTTTCAAATGAGGTATTCCTAATTGTGAACTTCGAAAAGGTCACCTGCCCTTGGGTATAAGTTTGAGAAAGTGTCCGGATCTCCCCATTAGGATGACTCATCATATCTTCCTCAGGATACCAATCAAAACTCTCATCCATCCATAACCCAGCCTTTAACCCCTTACGATACATATCCTGGTTATCCTGCGGCATATACGCGATCGAATTCATATAATCATCCCTTCCCCTTCTTTATCCTTATATAACTTATCGTTAGGCGCTGACAGTGAAACTATCCACTTTAGAATCTGCACACCATTTCCTTATAGGTTCATTATTTTAACTATTCAAAATATTTCGTTTTTCGATTTATTCTATCTTTATGTTAGCACTGAATTGGCTGATGGACAATAAACACATTTTGTCGAATTTTATGTATGTTATATCTAAAGGGTTTTTTTCCCCTTTTTAGTGCCTGAATTTTTTTCTTCAACGATAGTCATGAGGCATTTCGACAATAATTTGAAATAAAACAGACAATAATTGAAGGTAACTGCCACTTCCGAAGATATAAAAATATGAAAATCTCCAATTTTTTATAAAATATGTGTAAAATATAAGTATATGTCGAAATTCAGCTTCTGAGGTGAAATCATGGAAACACTTATCATCCTTCTTTTTTCATTAGCGATTGTCCTTCTTATCATTTCCTTTTTCAGTAAAGATAAGGTTGCCAAATTAGAAGAAGATTTAGAACAGATGACCATTACGTATATGCAGGATATCTACCAATTAAAGAAGAAGGTGAAGATTCTTGAAGAGGAATTCGTTATCCAGGATGACCCTGTTCCTCCCGTTAAGACTAAATCACTTGTCACTTCCAATGAAGTTGAACCTATTCATGAAATTCTAAAAAGTCAGGTTCTATCCTTATATAGTCAAGGTCTTTCTTTGGACCAGATCGCTAGCCAATCCTCGTTAACGAAGGAACAAACCATTTCAGTGATCGAGCAACAAAGATTGCAGGGTGAATGAAGATGAACAAAGCAAGACTGCAAGGTCTTCCGCCGGTATCATCTTTACAACAACAATCTTTGCCGGTTTTAATTATGGCACCGGATTAATCGAAGGTACCACTCCGACTGCAGAGGAAGCTAAGGAATTGCTCGTGAAGCAGGGATTCGTCGTTTCCCTTCCTATGGAGGAAACAAAAAAGACCGTCCAACCAAAGGATGCAGATAAAGATTTATTGGAGAATGAAGCATCAAAAAAAGTTCAATCCATCGTCTCCTATACGATTAAAATGAAAACGAATATGACCACAACTGAAATTGCCGATAGGCTCTCCAAGGAAAAAATCATCGATGATGCTGCTGGATTTGAAGCTTATATAAATGAACATGATTTCTCAAAAAAAGTTCAAATCGGCGAGTTTGTCGTTACGAATAATATGACATATAGACAATTGGCCAACACTTTGACCCATTAATGAATAAGAGAGACTTTTTAATTGGACTTTGTCCGAAAAAAAAGCCTCTCTTTTTTTCAAATAAGAATGAATTCATTCATTCATTCCTGCTGATATATCTCCCTCTTACCAGGAAGTAAATATTCTCTGCGATATTCGTTGTATGATCTGCCGTTCTTTCTAAATATCGGGCAATTAAGGAAAGCTGTGTGACCTGCTGTAGGTTTTTTTCATCTGAAAGTCGAAGGAGACTTCGAATCATCTCTCCATAAAAGCGATCGACCTCATCATCCATTTCAATGATTTCTCTTGAAAGGACAACATCTTCCTTCTCAAATGCTTCTATCGAAAGTTCAATCATCTTTAATGTAATATCATGCATCTGCCTTAAAGGTGTTAAAGGCAGAATAAATGGCTGGTCACCGATTCGGATGGCTGATTTAGCGATATTGACGCCAAAGTCCGCCATCCTTTCAATATCCGAGGCAATTTTTATGGCAGCAATGATACGCCGCAAATCAATTGCAACCGGCTGCTGCTTCGCAATCAGTAAAATCGCAAAGTCATTAATTTCCTCTTCCAGTAAATCAGCTATTGTATCATCATCAATAACTTCAAGAGCATCATCAACATTATTGTTTTCCAGTGCGGCATATGATTTTGATATTGCCACTGAAGCTAAATTAGCCAACCTCACTATTTTCTCCTGTAACTCTTTCAACTGAAGCTCGAAATTTTCACGAACGACCATTATCGCATCTCCCTTTCTCTTTAACCGAAGCGTCCGGTAATGTAATCTTCTGTCCTTTTATCATTCGGATTAGAGAAGATGGTGTTGGTATCAGAATATTCGATGACTTCCCCATTTAAGAAGAAGGCTGTTCTATCAGAGATACGTGCTGCCTGCTGCATGTTATGGGTAACGATGATGATGCTGAAATCCTTTTTAAGTTCTTGGACCAATTCTTCTATTTTCAAAGTGGAAATCGGATCAAGGGCAGATGTCGGTTCATCCATTAATATGACATCTGGTTCGATTGCCAAACATCTGGCGATACAAAGACGCTGTTGCTGTCCACCTGAAAGTCCATATGCATTTTCATGCAGACGGTCTTTCACTTCATCCCAAATGGCTGCCCCTTTTAAACTCTTTTCAACTATCTCATCAAGAATTTTTTTATTTTTTATTCCATGGATCTTCGGTCCGTATACAACATTTTCATAAATTGATTTAGGAAAGGGATTAGGCTTTTGGAAGACCATTCCCACCTGTGTCCTTAAATCTTCAACCTTGTAGGACTGATCGAGGATATTCCTGTTCCTATATTTAATCTGGCCTGTCGTTTTAACATTCGGGACTAGTTCGATCATTCGGTTCAATGTTTTGATGTAGGTGGATTTCCCACATCCTGAAGGTCCTATGATGGCTGTCACCTCATTTTGATGCATATCCAAATTAATATTTTTCAAAGCATGGTTTTCTCCATACCATAAATTGAGATTGGACGTTTCATATACCTTTTCCGAAAAGGGAACGGACTCGACATTTTCGAACCCGATAGCCGGTGACTCATTTTCTCTCATTAAGGTCATATTCATGCTTTCCTTCCTCCTATTAGTATCTTTTCTGGAATTTATTTCGAATTAAAACCGCTATTGAATTCATGAAAATTAACAGGATGAGTAAAACGATGATTCCCGCGGCAGCAACCTGCTGGAATTCCTCCTGCGGACGAGATGTCCAATTATAGATTTGCATTGGCAGAACTGTAAATGTATCCATGACCGTTTGTGGTAAAAAGGCGATGAACATCGGTATGCCAACCACCACAAGTGGCGCCGTTTCACCGATTGCCCGTGACAAAGCCAGTATTCCCCCAGTTAAAATACCAGGTACCGCAGCCGGCAGGACCACTTTCAATATCGTCTGCCACTTTGTTGCACCCATTCCAAAGGAAGCTTCCCTTAAATCACGCGGTACGGCACGTATGGCCTCTTGGGCAGCTACTATGATGACCGGAAGAACGAGTAGGCTCATGGTCAAGCCTGCTGCCAATATGGACCGGTCCAATGCTAGAGCACGAACGAAAACCGTTAAGCCCAGCAGTCCAAATACTATTGACGGGACACCTGCCAGATTGGAAATATTCACTTTGATAAAAGTGGTGATCCAATTTTTCCTGGCATATTCCTCTAAATAAATGGCCGTTCCGACACCAAGCAGCAGGGAAACTGGAGCCACGACTACCATCAACCATATTGAACCGATCAATGCTGCCTTTATACCAGCCTCTTCTGGTTTCCTGGAAGCGAAATTCTGAAGGAAATCCCCATTCAGACTACCAATTCCTTGAGTGAATATCCGATAAAATAAGATGGCCAATACTACGAGGCCAACCAATGTTGCCAAGAAGAATAATCCTTTACAAATCGTATTAACAGCCAGCCTAACGGGCATCTTTTTTGCAACATGACTTTTGTTTATCAGTTTCATGTCTTAATATTCCTCCCTGAACTTGCGAGAGATGAACTGCGCCAGTAAATTCATGATAAGCGTAAAGACGAACAGTGTCATTCCAACCGCATATATGCTGTAGTAAATCGTTGTCCCGTAACCTGCATCCCCCGAACTGACCTGTACGATATAAGCAGTCATCGTTTGGATCGATGAAGTCACATCCATGCTCATATTTGGGGTCGAGCCACCGGCAACACTCACAATCATGGTTTCCCCGATCGCTCTGGATAAAGCAAGAACGATGGATGCCACAATTCCTGAAATGGCTGCTGGCAATACCACTTTGATTGTCGTTTCGAGTTTCGTAGCTCCTAAAGCATACGCACCTTCGCGAATCGACTTCGGCACTGATACAAGGGCATCTTCCGACAAAGAGGCTATCATCGGCATGATCATGATACCTACAACGATCCCAGGACTTAAAGCATTGAACATGTCAAGGAAAGGAAATAAATCGCGCAAAACCGGTGTTACAAAAGTTAAGGCAAAGAAGCCGTAAACGATAGTAGGAATCCCAGCTAAAACTTCTAAAATCGGCTTGATGATTCTCCGTGTTTTCTCAGATGCATATTCACTCAAGAAAATGGCTGTTGCAAGCCCTACTGGAACTGCAACCACCGCTGCTATGACTGTTATCTTCAACGTTCCAACGATAAGGGGCATAATCCCATAGGAAGGTGTAGATGCAAATGGCAGCCATTTAGCTTCTGTAAAAAACTCGACGATGGACACTCTATCAAAAAAGATAAACGTTTCAAATATAAGCGTCAGGATAATCCCGATTGTAGTGAAAACGGAAATCGCCGCCGTAAGGAACAAAAGCTTAGGTATGACTTTTTCCATATTCATTTTTTTCTTTCTTTTCTTTTCCAGGATCATTTGCTGTACAGAATAGGTTTCTGTTTTTCTAAGTTCCAACTTGCATCCTCCATTTCAGACACGCAATTTTTGGATTTACAAGCTGTTACCCCCGCCTTAATCGAGTCAAGGCGGGATTTCAGTAGCCTGTAATATCGGTTATTTTTCCAGTTCTTTTAATTTATCAAGATCTTTCTGGTACTCTTCTTCCGGCAGGCTGATATAACCCACTTCTTCAGCAAGCTCTCCTGCATTTTCAATGACGAATTGAGTATAATCTGCCACTTGTTCTTTTTCAGCTACAGACTTATTAGCTACATATGTGTAAAGTGGACGTGATAACGGGGCATACTCGCCACTTTTGATCGTTTCATGTGTTGGCTCTACGGCACCTTTGCCGTTGTCGATGGAAATGATCTTTAACTTATCTTTATTTTCTGAATAGTAGGCATAACCGAAGAATCCAATCGCATTTTTATCACCTTCTACACCTTGTACAAGAACGTTATCATCTTCTGAAAGCGTAGCATTTTCCACCATCGGTTTTTCTTCAAGGATCACTTCATTGAAATAATCATATGTGCCTGAATCTGTTCCCGGAGAGTAGAATTTAATTTCTTCCTTCGGCCATTCAGGACGTATATCAGACCATTTCTTCACCTTTCCATTATCCACCCACAGTTTTTGAAGTTCTTCAACTGTTAGTGAATCGATGAATTCATTATCTTTATTGGCAACGATTGAAATACCGTCAAATGCCAGTTTCAATTCTGTATATTTAACTCCCTTTTCTTCAAGTAAGGCAGTTTCTTCTTCTTTGACCGGACGGGATGCATTGGCTAGGTCCGTATCACCAGCGATGAATTTCTTGAATCCCCCACCTGTTCCTGACGATCCCACTGAAACCTTCACATCAGGCTGTGTACCCATATATTCTTCTGCAACTGCCTCCATGATCGGAAAGACCGTTGAAGAACCATCCGTAATCACTTCTCCCTGCAGTTGGCCAGATCCTTTTCCTTCACCGCTGCTTGTCTTAGTGTCATCGGATCCACAACCCGCCGCTACTGCAATTACTCCGCCCATCATTACAGTCATTGCCATACCTTTGAAACGTCTCATTTGTAAATCCCCCTAAGAATTTTATATGAATATTTTGTACTACTCTCATATCATACTTTCAGACTGTAAATTCCGTTTAAAGCATTTGTAAATATTCAGTAAATTATTGTGTGCTTATTGTAAAGATGAAAGAACTGAACTGATTTCGTTCTTAAAATGCAAAAAAACACGTTTTCGGTTTACCCAAAAACGTGTTTTAACCTTTTATTCATTTTCCTGGCTTTTTCTAACTTCAGCCTGGTCCTTTTGGACGTCTTTACCATTCTCCACTTTCAAATCAGTCGAGGTTTCAGTATTTTCCTTCTTTGCCCGTTCTTTCTTCAGTTCGAAATAAGTATCCATAATCTCTTCGCCAATTTTTTTACTCATATCATGACCCGAATGGCCCTGATACGCCCACGGGACAACAACAGAAAAAGCAACTTCCGGATTTTTAGCAGGGGCATAGCCGACCAACGTGATATTCATCGTATCTTGAGGTTCGCTATAATCCGCTCGGTTCGGACCATCATAGAAAGCTTGCGCCGTTCCGGTTTTAGCCGCTACCGTATATGGTTTCTTACCAAAATACTTATATGCTGTTCCGCCTTGTTCCATGGAAACTTTCTCGAAACCGCTCTGCACACGTTCTATCCATTCTTCCTTCATCTCAAGACGATTAAGGACAGTTGGTGAAACGTCTTCCGCAACAGGACCCAATTCCTCATTATTATCTACCGGATCGCGGATTTCCTTAACCATATGCGGCTTCATACGATTTCCACCATTCGCAATGGATGAAACATACTGCACAAGCTGCATCGGTGTGTACGTATCGTACTGTCCGATTGCGAGGTCAAGCAGTTTACCTGGTGACGTTTCCGAACCTTTGAATCCACTCATTTCATTCGGGAGGTCGATCCCCGTTCGGACACCCAAGCCAAACTGGGCAAATGAATTACGCATGGTTGAAAAGGCACTTGAACTTATATTCAAAGGTTCATTCGGCACATAATGCGCACCTGCAATATTAATTGCCGTTCTGAACATATAAACGTTCGAGGATACTTTTAACGCAGTCAAATCATTAATGTTCCCAAAGTTACTATATGAGCCTTTTTCCTTTGTACCCTTAATCTTCAGCTTCGTATCATAAAAGTATGTACCTGGCTGAATGGCTCCTTGCTGATAACCGGTCAAAACAGTTGCGCCTTTTACTGAGGAGCCCATTGTATAGGAAGTCGTAATATTCCCTAATGCAAAGTCCTCTATGGAAGATTTCCCTGTTTTTGAATCCTTCTCATATTTCTTACCCGCCATCGTTAAAATTTCCCCTGTATTAGGATCCATCATAACTACAAAAGCTCTATCCAAGAACTTAGTGTTGCCCATTTTTTTCTTGGCAATCAATTCCTTTTCAATGATTTCCTCTGTTGCAAGCTGTAAATCCATATCAACTGTCAATATAAGATCTTTTCCTCGCGAACCTTCAGTAATCACTTCGGAATCGACAACATTTCCTGATTTATCGGTCACATTCCTTACTTTCGCTTTCTGCCCTTGGAGGATATCCTCATATTGCGCCTCAATATAACTCTTACCTACACGGTCATTCCGGCTGTAATCACGTGCAAGGTAGTAGTTCAGGCTTTCACTAGGCAAACCCTCTTCAGATGAAGAAACTTTACCTAATACAGATTTAAGCGTTTTATTATACGTATAAAAACGATCCCAATCTGTTGATATATCGACCCCTGGGAGCGAATCAAGGTTTTCACTCACCTTAGCGAATTCTTCTTTCGTTACTTTCTTGTTTTTCACAATTTGCGGGGTAAGGGCATATCCGCTAGCAAATTCCCTATATATTGCAAGGACTTCCAGCTCATCTTTCGAAAGCTCTATTTCATCTAAAGTAATCCGATCAAGCTGAAGCTTATACAAATCACTTTCTTCCAGCTCTCCCTCTTCCACCTTTTTCCTCTCTTTATCCGTAACCTTCTTCTCGGCCAACTTTGGATTATTTAAAATCCAAAAATCCTTTTTATCGCGCTCAGTCACTTTTTTTGTGTCTTTTTCGATCAGCTTCGCGAGTTTTTCAGCCGTTTCCACCATTTCTGTTTGTTTCGTACCTTGCTTTCGTGTATATGTAATTGCATCCAGTGGTTGGTTATCGACCATCAATTTTAAATTCCGGTCATACATTTTCCCACGGGGCACCGAATTATTCACGGTCACTTCCTCTGTTCTTTCAATCTCACGCCGGTAATCATCACCATAAACAATCTGTACAACACCCAAGCGTAAAATTAAAGCGGAAAACAAAACAAACACTAAAAAGAAAAGAATATTCAATCTGAAAGGCACATGCGTCTTTTTCTTTTTCTTTTTATTCACACTAAGCCACACATCCTTTTTACATAGTCATAATAGTCCTATACTATTCTATAGAACATTTATATTTTTTTCTACCTTAGTGTTCTAGAAATATTAAACATCTAACGAACTTTACATAAAAAGTGACTTACGGCTCATATTTCCTAAAACCGTAAGTCATGGATATTGAAAAGAGGCCACTAAGGCCTCTAATCTTGGTCAATGATATCGATTTTCCGTACAAACCAATATATCACGGTATGCCCTGCCCCGACGATTAAAAGATAAATTGGCAGTACTTGCTTTAGGTCGAAAAACATGACGGAAAGAATGAATCCCGATATGGATACAATCCTTCCAATATGAACGAACAGTTCCCTGACAACGATATATTCAATCCTCATTTCCGCTGCTTTCCAAGCGCGGCCTATAATGTCATAAGTCAATGAAATATAAGGAACCAAAAGAATTGGATAAGCGGTAGCAACAATCGCCCCATATATGAGAAGCTTTCCGAAAGTGATATCAAATGCAATCAATAAGACCCCTGCATACAACAGGATTCCCCCAATAAGAATCGCTTTTTTCCGCATCGGCTGTTTTATATATCGCGAAGCAAAAAAATACGCAACGAATGAAATGGCTGAATTTAACAGACCATAGCTACCTAAGGCCAGTTCACTCTCCGTCTGAATGAAAACTGTAATCGATATGATGAACATGAATGTTCCTTCTCGTATCCCTTGAAAAAAGTGAGCACGGGTGATCAAGAGCCAATTTCGATTATTTTTACGTTCTTGCAATATCCGAAGGAAAAAGTATTTCCCATGAGCCGGACGCCTTTTTAACGAAAAGCTAAGAAACACCGCAACGGAAAACAATAGCAAAGACAATCCGAATACAATGGAATATCCCGTGAATTTTTCAAGCCTCGAAATGATGAACCCTGAAAGAATCGGACCAACCATTCCCCCGAGGGATGATAAAATCCCTAAAAAACCATTGAAGAAATCTCTTGTTTCCGGTTCAGTGATTTCAAAAGTCAATACATTATAGGCAAGCCAATAAAACCCATAACCAATACCTAACAGTGCACCAAGCAGCCATAGGAAATCCGTTGCATGTGTGCCGACCAAAAGGACAGATAAATAAAATAGGGCCAAAAAGATAACGCCTAGACGCAAAACAATGATTCGATCCACTTTTTTCGCCAGCCTGCCAGCAAAGATAAAAGTTAGTGGTTGAAAAAGCACCACGGTTAGATTATATACGGCAATATCAATAATTTGACCGGATTGTTTCCACAAGTACACATTAACGAATGTATTGGATAAAGCAATACTTAGGCTGTACAGACCGCCAATAAACAAAAGGAGATGCAGATCCTTCTTCCCTCCCGCTTCACCCAACCATCTCTCTAAAATACCCATTGTTTTAACTCTCCTTTAAATTCCACTCTAGTGTTTGAAAAAACAAAAGAATTTATGTAAAAAAAGGTAAAGAAAACTCTTCGATTGGCGAGACAGGATGGCGAAGACAGAGAAGTAGTTGCCCTTATACTGTTTTCCTCTCTCTTGAAATCAGGGATCAAGAACAGTATAAAGAAAACTCTTCGATTGGCGAAGACAGAGAAGTAGTTGCCCTTATACTGTTTTCCTCTCTCTTGAAATCAGGGATCAAGAACAGTATAAAGAAAACTCTTCGATTGGCGAAGACAGAGAAGTAGTTGCACTTATACTGTTTTCCTCTCTCTTGAAATTAGGGATTAAGAACAGTGTAAAGAAAACTCTTCGATTGGCGAAGACAGAGAAGTAGTTGCACTTATACTGTTTTCCTTACCGTTTTTTTCTCCTCTTGGAATTGGGAACAGTGTAAAGAAAACTCTTCATTTGGCGAGACAGGATGGCGAAGACAGAGAAGTAGTTGCCCTTATACTGTTTTCCTCTCTCTTGAAATCAGGGATCAAGAACAGTGTAAAGAAAACTCTTCGATTGGCGAGACAGGATGGCGAAGACAGAGAAGTAGTTGCACTTATACTGTTTTCCTATCTCTTGAAATCAGGGATCAAGAACAGTATAAAGAAAACTCTTCGATTGGCGAAGACAGAGAAGTAGTTGCACTTATACTGTTTTCCTTACCGTTTTTTTCTCCTCTTGGAATTGGGAACAGTGTAAAGAAAACTCTTCGATTGGCGAAGACAGAGAAGTAGTTGCCCTTATACTGTTTTCCTCTCTCTTGAAATCACGGATCAAGAACAGTGTAAAGAAAACTCTTCGATTGGCGAGACAGGATGGCGAAGACAGAGAAGTAGTTGCACTTATACTGTTTTCCTATCTCTTGAAATCAGGGATCAAGAACAGTATAAAGAAAACTCTTCGATTGGCGAAGACAGAGAAGTAGTTGCACTTATACTGTTTTCCTTACCGTTTTTTTCTCCTCTTGGAATTGGGAACAGTGTAAAGAAAACTCTTCGATTGGCGAGACAGGATGGCGAAGACAGAGAAGTAGTTGCCCTTATACTGTTTTCTTCTCTCTTGAAATCAGGGATCAAGAACAGTATAAAGAAAACTCTTCGATTGGCGAAGACAGAGAAGTAGTTGCACTTATACTGTTTTCCTCTCTCTTGAAATCACGGATTAAGAACAGTGTAAAGAAAACTCTTCGATTGGCGAGACAGGATGGCGAAGACAGAGAAGTAGTTGCCCTTATACTGTTTTCCTATCTCTTGAAATCAGGGATTAAGAACAGTATAAAGAAAACTCTTCGATTGGCGAGACAGGATGGCGAAGACAGAGAAGTAGTTGCCCTTATACTGTTTTCCTCTCTCTTGAAATCAGGGATCAAGAACAGTATAAAGAAAACTCTTCGATTGGCGAAGACAGAGAAGTAGTTGCACTTATACTGTTTTCCTCTCTCTTGAAATTAGGGATCAAGAACAGTGTAAAGAAAACTCTTCGATTGGCGAAACAGGATGGCGAAGACAGAGAAGTAGTTGCCCTTATACTGTTGTAGTCCCCTCATTATAAGAAACAAAAAAAAGACAGGATTCCCTGGAAAGGGGGTTCCTGTCTTTTTAATTAATTACAAATTATTTTGCAGCGCTGTAACGTTTTGCAACTTCATCCCAGTTTACAACATTCCAGAAAGAATTGATGTATTCAGGACGACGGTTTTGATAGTTTAGGTAGTAAGCATGTTCCCAAACGTCCAATCCAAGAAGAGGAGTTTTACCTTCTGATAAAGGATTGTCCTGGTTCGGTGTGCTTGTTACTTCCAACTCGCCATTGTTGACAGCAAGCCAAGCCCAGCCAGATCCAAAACGAGTTGTAGCCGCTTTAGCGAACTCTTCTTTAAAGCTGTCAAAGCTTCCGAATTTTGAAGTGATAGCATCCGCTAATTCACCAGTTGGTTGTCCGCCGCCGTTAGGTGAAAGGATTTCCCAGAATAAAGTGTGGTTAGCATGTCCGCCACCATTGTTGCGTACAGCTGTACGAACAGCTTCAGGTACTGCGTCAAGGTTAGCGACAATTTCTTCAACGCTTTTGCTTAGAAGTTCTTGGTTGCCTTCTAGAGCATTGTTCAGGTTTGTCACATATGTGTTGTGATGTTTAGTGTGGTGAATGTTCATTGTTTCTTTGTCGATGTGTGGTTCCAATGCATCGTATGCATACGGTAATTGTGGAAGTTCAAAAGCCATAATAAAATTCCTCCCTATGTAAGCTGTTTTTTTTTGAGGGCTTCAGTTCTCGAAAGATACCTGAAGCTCGCTAGCAATAGAGTATCAAATTTTTGTAACCGTTTCAAACCTTATGCCTCAATTTTTCATTTTTCGATTTTATTTCCTATGAGAATACCACGAATATAAAATATCCGATCATTAGTAATTGAATGATGCCTTTTGTGATTACACTACTTATAAAACCTACGACGGAACCAAGGCCGATTTTAGAAGCAGTGACCGGGTCTTTTTTATGGACTAGGATTTCTGCCAGGAATGCCCCGATGAATGGACCTATTAAAATTCCGACGAACGGAATCACGAATGGTCCGACCAGAAGCCCAATCGTACTGCCCCAAACCCCCGCTTTCGTGCCGCCATATTTTTTGACCCCAACCATGTTTGCGATATAATCGGCTGCGAATAAAAGGATGACGAATAGAATTTGTACCGTCCAGAAAAACCAGCCAAATGGTTCAAACGAATAAAATAGTCCATATAACAATATTCCGCCGAATATGAATAAAACACTTGGGATGATCGGAAAAATCAGACCGACGAAGCCCATTATGAACATGAGGATGATTATTATCCAAAATAGTGTATCCATAACCAAAAACGCCCTTTCTCATTTCATTTATAAATTGGCTTTATCTCTCCATAATTGCCTCTTTATTGATGGTTGAAACCAATGAAGCAGAATACAGGTTGTTTTATTTTTCCCATATAGTTAAAATTGGTTAGGAATCTTATATAGTTAGGTGCTGAAAACATTGAACATATTCAAACAACTATGGGTAAGCTTATATTCTCCTAAAGATATCGCTTCCTTTCAAAACCAAGGTATCGGGAAAACGATTTTATTCGTATTCTTTATAAGTCTAATCGCCTTTCTCCCTTCAGCTTATTATTTCGGTACAATGATAGTTGACGGGATAGATGCCATGCATGAAACAGTATCCGAAGACTTGCCGGCATTTGAAATCAAAAATGGCACGTTGACGACTGAAGAAGGTGAACCATTTAGCTTGAATAAAAACGGTTATCAAATTTTTGTAGATGGTACGGGAGCCTTAACCCCGGAAGAAGTGGCTGCAAAAGCTGATGAGGCTGTCGCTCTTTTAAAGTCTGATCTGGTTTTCGTATCTGGAGGCAACGTGCAATCCTCTCCATATTCACTTTTGGAAGGAGATAATCAGGACATATCCACTTGGCTTGATTCAGTCGAATCTGTGCTACCGATCATCCTTCCGTTGCTACTACTTATATTATACCTGTTTACTGCCAGCGGAATTTTCATTAAAGTGACAATCCTTGCCGCTTTCGGTCTTCTTTTCAAAAATGCCCTTGGCCGTTCGCTTTCCTATAGGCATTTATGGAGAATTAGTGCTTACAGCATTACGCTTGCCACCATATTCTTCACTATCATGGATGCTTTTCAAGCAACGGTTCCATTCGCTTCAATCATTAGCTGGTTTGTGACATTGATGATGTTATATTTATCCATTAAAGAAACATCAACTAATAAGATCGAAGATTGATTTTAAAAAGAAAAAGATCCGGATCCATCCTGGTGCGGATCTTTTTCTTTTGCTAATAATCGGGTAATCCTTTCCCCGCATATGACTACAGTCATCATTTTTTCATATCTACTTAATTCGACAAAATACTCACCAAGTTATTCCTATACTTATACTTGAAATAGTAATTAAGAGGTGATAGACGTGAAGGAGAATAATATTGATGTACAGTGGTTGTTACTTATAATGCAGGCAAGAAAGATTGGTCTGACTACAAAGGAGATCAGCTCCTTTCTTAGCTCCCATTCAAATAAGGATTTTACTCAACTGAAATAGAGAATTTGAATGGTACCCCATATTCCATTTGAAAAACCGCCCATTTTTAGGCATATTTTCGGACCCTTCCAAGTATATATGAATTAAAGACAAGCTTGGGAGGATGGAAAATTGAAACGGCTACTGCTTTTTATCTCATTCTGTTTCACTTTATTTATTATTTATTTCGATCTGACTACGGGGACCCTGCCGGCTTCCCATCCACCGGCCACTACAAGCGAACCGGCCGTCCCGGCCAGCCAGCCTGCATCCGCACCATCTGCTGCTTATAAAGAAATCACCATGAAACCCGGGGATACCTTACTCTCCATCGTTGAAACGGAAAAAGGCGGATCCAAACAGCCAATCGAAACGATCATCTCTGACTTTCAAAGTTTGAATGAAGGATTGCAGCCCGAAAATATGCAAATTGGCAAAACATATAAGATACCCGTTTATAAATAATCGTCTTAATGGAGAACTCCCCCTTCCCAAGAACCATTAAGAGGGGTTTCCATGCAACGAATATATCCAGGAATAGGGAATCCTTCATGTTGAAAAAAGATATTGCGTCCTATTTCCTTGTCAACCGGTATGTACATTGATACAATATTTGAGAGAAGCAAATTAAAAATCAAAACTGATTTTTTCCTAAAGGAGAGAATTCCACTTGAGTGAAATCATACATCGCACCAAGACGCGGCCAATTAAAGTCGGAAACTTAACGATTGGCGGCAATAATGAAGTTATAGTACAAAGCATGACAACTACAAAAACACATGATGTTGAAGCAACGGTTGCAGAGATCCTTCGTCTTGAAGAAGCGGGATGCCAAATCGTACGGGTCGCATGTCCGGATGAAAGGGCAGCCGATGCAATCCCTGAAATAAAAAAACGGATTAACATCCCTCTTGTAGTCGATATTCATTTCGATTATAAACTTGCTCTGAAGGCCATTGAAGGCGGAGCGGATAAAATCAGGATAAATCCCGGTAACATCGGACGCCGTGAAAAGGTTGAGGCAGTCGTGAAAGCTGCGAAGGCCAAAGGAATTCCAATCCGCATCGGGGTCAATGCCGGTTCTCTTGAAAAGAAAATCCTGGATAAATATGGGTACCCAACTGCTGATGGAATGGTAGAAAGTGCTTTACACCATATCAAGATCCTGGAAGATCTCGATTTTCATGACATTATCGTTTCCATGAAAGCTTCCGATGTAAATTTAGCCATCGAAGCATATGAAAAAGCTTCAAAAGCATTCGATTACCCTTTACATCTTGGGATCACGGAATCAGGTACACTGTTCTCCGGAACAGTAAAAAGTGCTGCCGGACTAGGTGCAATCCTAAGTCAAGGTATTGGAAGCACGATGCGTGTTTCCTTAAGTGCCGATCCTGTCGAAGAGGTGAAGGTGGCAAGGGAGCTCCTAAAAGTATTTGGCCTTGCTTCTAACATGGCCACTTTAATTTCCTGCCCTACTTGCGGTCGAATCGAAATTGATTTAATCTCCATCGCGAATGAGGTTGAAGAGTACATCCAGACGATTAAAGCACCAATCAAGGTATCAGTGCTTGGTTGTGCTGTAAACGGTCCTGGGGAAGCCCGTGAGGCTGATATCGGCATAGCCGGGGCTCGTGGTGAAGGTTTGCTGTTTAGAAAAGGTCAGATTGTTCGTAAAGTGCCTGAAGAGACGATGGTCGAGGAACTGAAAAAGGAAATTGACAAAATTGCTGAAGAGTACTATGAAAAACAAAGAGCCGAAGCTGCTGCTGCAGCTTTACTAAATAAATAAAGCAAAAAATCCCGAATTTTCATTATCGGGATTTTTTTTTTTATTTGAAAAACCCTTTGATGCATTTTGGAGAAATGACATCAAAGGGTTTCATAACGCTTAAAAGAATGGCAGGATGAATATGCCAACGATGATGGAGATTGCACCTATGACTATGGCCCAAGTACCCATGTTCGATCCTCGGCTTCTTGCCACTATCCCTACAATGATACCCACAACCCCTAAGATGAAAGGCATCATGAATAACGATAAAATGGAGATGATCAAAGCTATGACACCAATAACTTTCCCTCTTGATGCCACATCCCCGGAATCAGCAGCACCTGCAGACTCGTCATCCCTATATGTCCTGATTCGCTGAGGTGGTGTTGAAATTTCGGCAGACGTTTCTTCCTGATAGCGGTTATCCAAATTGGCATCGGTCCCGCGACTTTCATATCGTCTGTCATCTGAAGGTGTATCTTCATTATAGTACCGCTCATGATGTTGATCATCCACAACGGATGGATCACTGCCCTCTTTAGCCAATTGCATCTCATCGTCAATACTGGAGTATTGATCTTTTTCCATTCTTGCATCCCTCACTTTCGTTTGTGGAGCATTTATAGTGTATGTAAAAATTGCTAGAATCCATCGTGAAAATGGTTTCATGTCTTGGAAATAAATATGGGTTTTTACCAAAGCTATGATGGTATATGTTACACTATTACAAGTATTGAAAATGAGGAGAGATTCATCATGAAAAAACGTTTTGGCATTGATATAGACGGGACTGTTACGAGACCAGATTCCATGGTCCCCTTTTTAAATAAAGCTTTTCAGCTAAATTTAGCTTATGAAGACATTACGGAGTACGACTTATTCCCTTTCGTGAATGTTCCAAAAGAAGAATTCACTAAATGGTTCATTGAAACGGAGCCACTCATCTATTCCGAATCTTTATTGGCTGAAGGAGCGAAAGATGTATTGGAAAAATGGACAGAAAAAGCCAACTTATATTTCATCAGTGCCAGGAGCTCCCGTTTATTGGATGTAACGAAGAACTGGTTCACGACGAATCAAGTCCTTTATGATCATATAGAGCTTGTAGGTTCACACGATAAAGTGGCTGCAGCCAAGAAATTTGATATCGACCTGTTTTTAGAGGACAAGCACGATAATGCAGTGGCCATTTCGGAGGAGTGTAAAATACCCGTGATTTTATTTAATACTCCTTACAACCAAGATCCTGTGCCTGAAAGGGTGATTCGGGTCAACAATTGGCAAGAAGCATCAGTCTGGGTGAATACTTGGATGTCAGGTAAACCTGCAGCCATAAAATGATACAAGAAAAAAACCATTGACCGAGGGTCGATGGTTTTTTTATGCTTCCAAAGATATGCTACATGCGGGACAGCGTCCGTAAATTTCAAATTTATGCCCCGAAACATCATAGTCCTTCAAGCTTTCCTGAAGTTCCTGCATCGGGCACAATTCGATTTCTTTCGTTTTTCCACAATTCAAACAGATGAAGTGGTGATGGTGGGAGGAATGACCGCAAGTAAAGCGAAAATGCTTTTCCCCTTCCAACTCGGTCGCTTCAAAGATGCCTAGTTCGACAAATAAGGAAAGATTCCTGTAAATCGTATCGAAACTTAACCCTGGATAGTCTTTTTTCATATTCTCCAAAACATCTTTTGCCGTTAAATATTTATCGCTGGAAGAGAAAAGCTGAAGCATTTCCTCCCTCTTTCCTGTATGTTTAAAACCTTTATCTTTTAATAATTGCATGGCAGTAGTTACGTTCAAAAAAAATCACCCCATCTATCGATTTTTCCACTTATCAAACAAAATTGACAAGATGAGAATTAGCACAGCTATTATTACAATGGTCCCACCAGGAGCGAGATCAAGGTTGTATGATAAAAACAATCCGCCTATGACAGATATTTCACCGAATAATACCGAAAAAACAATCATCTGCTTAAAGCCCTTCGCAAAGCGGAGACTAGCTGCTACCGGGAGCGTCATGAGCGAAGAAACCAGTAATATTCCAATTATTTTCATGGAAGCGGCAATGACCAATGCTACCATGACAATGAAAATAAAATGAATGGCTTTATAAGGTATTCCGGACGCTTTCGCGTGCTCTTCATCAAAAGATAACAGAAATAATTCTTTATACAAGAGGGTTAGCATCAAGGCAACGACTATCCCCACTGCCAATATGACATACAAGTCCGCCCGGCTGACGGCACTTACACTGCCGAATAAATAACCATATAAATCCGTATTGAAACCATCTGCAATGGATATGAAAATGACACTAAGACCCATGCCGCCGGACATAATAATCGGGATTGCAAGCTCTTGGTAATGCTTGTAAACCCCTCTTAATTTTTCAATGAATAATGAACCACCTACAGAAAAAGCCATCCCTATATAAAGTGGATTCAATCCTGCTAGAGATAGAAAGCTCTTCTGAAGCAGTAAACTAAACGCTATACCAGCAAGCGCTACATGACTGAGCGCATCGGAAATCATCGACATCCGCCTTACCACGACAAAAACGCCCACTAATGGCGCAATCGCTCCGATGATGATTCCGGTCAAGAATGCGTTCTGCAAAAATTCAAATTGCAATATCCCCGATATCATTGGGCTATCCTCCAAAACATATTAATGATCATGATTTAAAAATTGGACCCCATGTCCATAAATGGACGAGAGCTCGCCTTCATTCAACTCATTATATTCACAGGCATCCCCGTGAAAATGAAGCTTTTTATTTAAACAGGCGACATGTGTGACTTTATCGGTCACAGTACCAACATCATGGGTTACTAAAATCAGGGTTATTCCTAATTTTTTATTCAACATCTCAAGCATTTCATAAAATTGGTGGACGTTCTTTGAATCAACGCCAACCGTGGGCTCATCCAATATCATCAATTCCGGCTCGCTGACCAGTGAACGGGCAATGAATACCCTCTGTTGCTGCCCTCCGGACAATTCTCCGATATTGCGGTTCTGATACTCAAGCATGTCCACTGATTCCAAGGCCTTCTTCACCTTTTGCTTATCCTCTTTACCAGCAAACTTGAATAATCCTATTTTTTTGGTCAAACCGCTTTGAACCACTTCAAATACAGTGGCAGGGAATCCAGAGTTGAAGGAGTTCGCCTTTTGGGAAACGAACCCGACCTTTTGCCAATCTTTAAATCGTCGTATATCTTCCCCGAATAACTCAATTTTTCCCTTTTGAAGCTTGAACAGACCAAGCAGCAATTTCAAAAGTGTTGACTTACCGGATCCATTCGGCCCGACGATAGCTAAGAAGGCACCTCTAGGAATTTCAAGCGAAACATGTTCCAGCACTAGATCTTTTGTATATTTGTAAGATATATCTTCTAATTTAACTATGGGGTTTACTACATTATCCAAAGAGATCACCTATTTTTTAAGAATCATTACGATTAACAATCGTTAGTATAAATCAAAGAAGTCCAGATGTAAAGAATCCGGTCCTCAAAACAAGTGCCCATCCGCCCAGAACCACCAAAAAACGTTAGCGGAACCAAATTCCCTCAAATCAAACAAAGTTTCATGTTCACATACGTCTTCCTCCTTCATATGTTTTAACAAAGGAGGAGATCGTTTGAAATTATTTGAAATGATGGTCAATCATAAAATCAACAACATACGCCCAGATGAACTGCTTTCCCTTGCTAAGCAGCACAAGGTTGCACTCACCCAAAAGCAAGCACAGGATATCACTGCACTTCTAGCAGGTAAAAATATTAACATTTTTGATATACGTCAAAGACAGAACGTACTTGGTCAAATTACAAAAGTTGCCGGTGCAAGCACAGCCAGGGAAATAGAATCCCTCTTTAACAACCTTACTTCCACCTTTTAACTTGGCCTACTTCCTGAATTTGAACGTCATACTTAAACCAATGTAAAATGAAAGGACGATTCATCAAAATAAAGATGAATCGTCCCTTTCTATTATGATTATTGTTGGAATCTGATCTTTTCCAATAAATCTTCTTCAAATTGATTATTCTTGAACATATCTATTTCAAATTTATAAGGTGCCTTTTTGTCTTTCTTGTCTTCCCCCACATAAGGTGTTTCCAAGATTTTTGGAACAGTGCTTAATTGCGGATGGTGGACAATATCATTCAACGCTTTAAAACCGATATGACCAAATCCTATGTTTTCATGGCGGTCTTTACGCATGCCGCGTTCGTTTTTGCTATCGTTTATATGAAGTACCTTGATACGTTCAATACCGACCAATTTATCAAATTCATTCAGTACGCCATCAAAATCCTCAATGATATTATATCCTGCATCGTGAGTATGGCAAGTATCGAAGCATACCGATAATTTTTCATTATGGGTCACACCATCAATGATCATCGCTAACTCCTCGAAAGACCTGCCACATTCAGTACCTTTACCCGCCATCGTTTCAAGGGCGATCTGAACTTTATCATCAGCAGTAAGCACTTCATTCAAACCCTCGATGATTCTCTTGATGCCCAGTTCACTGCCTGCACCAACATGCGCACCTGGATGAAGTACGATCTGCCTTGCACCAATCGCTTCGGTCCGATCGATTTCGCTACGTAAGAAGTTGACTCCCAGCTCGTATGTGGCTGGATTCGTAGTATTTCCTATATTGATGATATACGGGGCATGGACTACGATATCACTGATTCCATTCTCTTCCATATGCAGTCTTCCGGCTTCGATATTTAAATCCTCGATTTTTTTACGTCTTGTATTTTGAGGGGCCCCCGTATAGATCATGAATGTGTTGGAGCCATATGAAGCCGCTTCTTGACTCGCAGCAAGAAGCATATTTTTCCCGCTCATTGAAACATGCGATCCAATCTTCAGCATCTGATTTCTCCCTTATTTCTTTCTCTGTATACGACGTTCACGTTTTTTAAAGTTTTCCACATCACGTTGAATTTTCTTCTTGTAACCTGGCTTGACTTTAGTTGGCTTCTTGACGTGCCTGCTCGCTTTAACATCGATATCAGATTTTTGTTTTTTACGGTTTTTACGTTTATTACGTTCATCGATATCAACCCAATCACCGTTTTGGATATCGGCATCACGGAATTCAATGCCCATTTTTTCAAGGCGGTTCAATGAATCTTCATCGGATGTATTATAAATGGTAGTGGCAATGCCAGAATATCCTGCACGAGCCGTCCTTCCCGTCCTATGGATGTAAAAATCCAAATCTGAAGGCAATTCATAGTTTATGATATGACTTACACCTTCAATATCGATTCCACGGGAAGCCAGATCTGTAGCAACAATGAATTGATACTCCAAATCATTGATTTGCTTCATCATTTTTTTACGCTCACGAGGCGTTAAATCCCCATGAATACGACCGACATTCAACCCTTTTTCGATCAAGGAATTCGCCACATGATCCGCCATTTTTTTTGTGTTCGTGAAAACTATCGCCAAATATGGATTATATCGAACGATGATATCATGAAGTAACTGCTCTCTGTTTCGGTGGCGAAGCGGTACGAGAACATGTTCAATTTTCGCAGCGGTTGCCTGCTTGGGATTCACTTGAACATACTTTGGGTTCTCCATATATTTATTCAAAAACGGCTTTAATTTTTCCGGGATGGTTGCCGAAAAGACAAGCATTTGAATTTTTTCAGCCATACGTGATGCAAATACATCGACATCTTCAAGGAATCCCATGTCTAGCATAAGGTCCGCTTCATCTACTACAAGCATTTTTGCTGTATACACTTGAAGTGCCTGAGCTTCAACCAAATCCTTGATCCGGCCTGGCGTACCGATTACCAGTTGAGGTTGTGTCTTCAATTTATCAATCATTCGCTGTTTATCAGTACCACCGATGAAACAACGGACTTGAATCTGCTCATCCTCAGGGAAATGGTCGGCAATTTTCAAAGCTTCTTTGTAGATTTGGTTCGCTAACTCACGGGTTGGTGCGGAAATAATCGCTTGAACCTCATTTTTACCAGCATCAAGCCTGTTCATAATCGGCAGCAAATAGGAATGTGTCTTTCCTGTACCTGTCTGCGACTGTCCAATTAAGCTACTTCCCTTTAAAAGCGACGGAAGCACACGCTCTTGAATTTCCGTCGGCTTATCGAACCCTAAAGTACGAACCGCATCTAGAATGTAGCTTTTCAAATTAAATCGTTCAAATTGGTTTTGTTTCATCAAAAAACTCCTTTATCCTGTCAGTCATTAGACATGTCCTGTTATTATAATAAATTTTATACAAAAAGCGCAAGCGCCTGGGTTGCTCGTGAAGAAAATAGGGATTGACCCGTAAGGCGTTCTTTTGCCTTATGTGGTCCATCATCTTTTTCACAACGAGCTGGGCGCTGAAGCTGGATTATACAAAAAGCGCAAGCGCCTGGGTTGCTCGTGAAGAAAATAGGGATTGACCCATAAGGCGCTCTTTTGCCTTATGTCGTCCATCATCTTTTTCACAACGAGCTGGGCGCTGAAGCTGGATTATACAAAAAGCGCAAGCGCCTGGGTTGCTCGTGAAGAAAATAGGGATTGACCCGTAAGGCGTTCTTTTGCCTTATGTGGTCCATCATCTTTTTCACAACGAGCTGGGCGCTGAAGCTGGATTATACAAAAAGCGCAAGCGCTGAGGTTAGTTCTCTTAAGTTGGACTCTTGCAAACGAAAAGCCCCTGTCCTGGTCATAGCGTATCCCCCGCAGACATGGAGCTAAAAGACTACCGTTACCATCTTACCTTCTTTCCGGTCACTTCACAACTGCCCAGTCACTCTTTCCTCAAACCTTTTTTGTCGAGCTGCATATTTTATATAGAAGAATACACCAGCATAATAACATAGAGGAGGTGAAACCCATGTTCCCAGATAGAAATCGTCAATTCGGACCCGGTTTTCAGTCACCCAATGGTCGAAGAATGCAACAGCTCCCTGCTCCATTCAGGCAAACACCACAACCCCCCCACCCTTATCAGCAGATGCGGCAGCCAATTATACAAAACAGACCGCAGGGGCCACAGGGACCTCAAGGTTTCCGAGGTCCTTTCACCCAACCGCAGCGCCAGGAAATGCCGCCTGCAAAGAAGGAAGGGCTATTGTCAAAGATACTTGGTAAGTCAAAACAAAAAGCTGGTTCGCCTAACTTGTTTGCTCCAGCTGGTTCCACTAACCAAAGTTCTTCAAGAAGCAGCGGAGGCGGTATCTTAGAAACACTAAAAAACCCCGATTCCCTGAACAATATGCTTTCCAATACGCAAAAGGTGCTGCAGGCAGCCGAACAATTCACCCCTATGGTGGAACAATACGGACCAGTGATCAAAAATCTGCCTTCAATGTGGAAAGTTTTCCGGAGCATATCGTCAGCCGGTGATACCGGGGACCAGGAAACTCCCGTTGAAAGCGGGCCTAATGTAGAGGCAAAAAAAAGTGAGGTAAAAAACAGTGCGGTAAAAACCGATTCGAAGAAAAAAGTAAAAGCTAAACCCATCGCCCAAGTTCGTAACAATACCAAAAGGGAAAGGTCATCCGGTCCAAAGCTTTATATTTAAAGGTATAAAAAATTTTTACCAGTAACCGAATTTATGCAAATAGGATGTTTTGTAATATCATCTATGGTCTTATATAATAGAAAGGTATAAAAAGTGAGAGTTTCTTGCCTTGAAGGAGGACACATAGATGAAAGTGATTAAAATTTCCCCGCGCGGCTATTGTTATGGCGTTGTCGATGCCATGGTCATCGCCCGAAATGCGGCTTTAGATAAAACCTTGCCACGCCCCATTTACATTTTAGGAATGATCGTGCATAACAAACATGTGACTGATGCGTTTGAAGAGGAAGGCATCATCACGTTGGACGGCAGCAACCGTAACGATATCATTGAACAGGTGGACAGCGGAACTGTCATCTTCACTGCTCACGGCGTTTCCCCTGAGATTAGGAAGATCGCTGAGAAAAAAGGGCTTGTTACGCTTGATGCAACGTGTCCCGATGTTACCGCAACTCATGACTTAATTCGGGAAAAAGAAGCGGAAGGTTATCAAATTATTTATATTGGCAAGAAAGGCCATCCGGAACCTGAGGGCGCAGTCGGAGTTGCACCCGATGTCGTACACCTGGTTCAGAAGGATGAAGATGTTGAAGCCTTGACATTGAATAGTGATAAGATCATTGTGACCAATCAAACAACGATGAGCCAATGGGATGTTTTGGATATCATGGATAAGGTTAAGGAAAAATTCCCACATGCCGAAGTCCATAAGGAAATTTGTTTAGCGACACAGGTACGCCAAGAAGCGGTTGCCCAGCAAGCAGGCGAAGCTGATGTTTTAATCGTCGTCGGAGATCCCAAGAGTAATAATTCAAACCGCCTTGCACAAGTATCCGAAGAAATTGCCAGCACGAGAGCTTATCGCATCGCTGACATTTCCGAGCTGAACCTTGAATGGCTAAAGGATGCAGAAACGGTTGCAGTCACTTCTGGGGCTTCTACACCAACTCCGATAACGAAGGAAGTTATCGCTTTTCTAGAGCAATATGAAGCAAATGATGAATTGACTTGGAATACCGAAAAGAAAACGCCATTGCATAAAATTTTACCTAAGATTAAAGTGAAAAAATGATACACACAAGAAAAGGCAGCCACTATGGCTGCCTTTTTTCGTTTTATTTAAATGAAGCGGAAAGGGTCGGTATTCAGCTGGGATGGAATGAATTCCACATCGTAATCGCGACACATTTCTTCAAGGATTCGTGCCACGCCTTTTTTCATCACCTTTTCAACATTGTGGCCTGGGTCCACAATATTCAAGCCAATCATCATCGCGTCATGGGCTGTATGGTAATACATATCACCTGTAACATATACATCAGCACCCTTGAATTTTGCCGTCGTAAAGTATTTATTCCCGTCTCCGCCCAACACGGCCACTTTTTTTATCGGGCTTTGCAAATCTCCAACGACACGTACCTTTTCCACATCAAGTGTCCGCTTCACATGTTCAGCAAACTGTTGAAGTGTCATTTCTTCAGCAAGTACACCAATCTTTCCTAAGCCAAGTGACTCCCCTTTATTCTCCAGTTTATATATATCGTGAGCAACTTCCTCATATGGATGGGCTTTAATCATCGCAGCAAGCACTTTCTTCTCGATATTTTCCGGGAATATCATCTCAACCCGCATTTCAGCTACCGCTTCAAGCTTTCCTTTGGTGCCGATTACCGGTTCACTGCCTTCACCTGGCAGGAAGCGTCCTGTACCTTTTCCAGAAAACGAACACTGGCTGTAATCCCCAATTGCTCCGGCACCTGCCTTACCTAAGGCTTCCCTCACCTTTTGTTCATCTGCCTCCGGAACATATACGACCAATTTTTTTAGGACCGTCTCGTAAGTAGGAACCAATACTTCTGTGTCCTGCAATTGGAGCGCTTCGGCAAGTAAATCATTTACTCCACCCTTAGCTACATCCAGATTGGTATGTGCAGCATAAACAGCGATATCATGTTTGATCAGTTTTTCTATGATCCGGCCTCCAGTAGCCATTGTATCGATTCTTTTCAATGGTCGGTATATAAGCGGGTGATGAGCGATGATTAATTCCACGCCATGTTCTATCGCTTCGTCCACAACCTCTTCCAATACATCAAGGGCAATCATCACTTTAGTAACCGGCTTATTCAGCTGCCCGACATGCAAACCGATAGGATCTCCCTCCATTGCATATTGCTTCGGGGAGAATTGTTCAAACATTTCAATGATTTTGTGACCATTTACTGTCTTCAACCTTTAAGCACCTCCTCAATTACGGAAATTTGGGATTTTAATTCATTGCGTTTCGTTTCCAATCCGCTTCGTCCGCTTTCATCCAATTGTTCGATGATTCTTTCCAAATGTTTTTTCTCAAGCTGCCATTTTTTTATGAAAATGTCACTGAATTGCTTTCTTAAGTAAGGACCGAAAATCAGGCCGGTTTGCATGTTTACACGATAAGGGCGAAGCGGGTCCCCTTTTTCAGCAATTAAGATTTCGTAGATTTTCCCATCTTCCTCAAGGATTTCCTCTCCACTAAGTTCCCAGCCGTTATCGATTAGCCAGCTGCGGACATTCGCTGCACCGACATTAGGCTGAAGGATAAGCCTTTCCGCCTTGCCGAGTTTTCCTTTTCCGCTTTCCAATATACTTGATATTAAAGTGCCTCCCATGCCTGCTATCGTAATGCATGTCGCTTCATCGGGATTCAATACTTCAAGCCCGTCTCCTTTACGTACCTCTATCTTGTCCCCGAGCCCCGTTATGGCCACTTGCTTGCGGGCTGACTGATAGGGCCCTTCTACAACCTCACCGGCTATAGCACTGTCACACAGGCCGTTAGTCACCGCATAGCACGGCAAGTAAGCATGGTCGGACCCTATATCTGCAAGGATACTTCCTTTTGGTATATGTATGGCAACACGTTCTAATCTCATCGATAGTTTCTCATGATTCATATTTATCAACTCTCTTAATTCAAATAATGTCTTGCATATAATTAGTTTCCCATTCGATTATACCAAGTTCAATCGAAAAATTACAGGAAGGAGAAACATGGGTCTTTCTATCACTGGGCAAAGGGAACCTTCCATCCGGAATCTTCCTTTTTGGAATAAAAGAAAACTGACTCAAAAAGTTCGCCTTCCAACGATTTCTTGAGTCAGTTTCGTGAATTATTTCAGTCCATGAATATATTCGGCCATGGCGTCAATGTTCTGTTCTTCGACTAAGCCTGGTGGCATGGCACCCCGTCCATTAGTGATCACGTTTTTAACCTCATCGACCGACAGTCGATCGCTAACTCCTTTTAGAGCAGGTCCGACACCGCCTTGATAGGCGTTACCATGACAAGAGATACAGTTTTGCTTATAAATGTCCTCAGGTGATGCAGAGGCACTTTCTGTTTCTTCTGTCTTTTCGCCGCCCTCTTTTTCCTTAGCAAGATCTTTGGCATCACCCAAACCTTTAAACGAAAGTAAAAACATAAGTCCAATACCAAAAACCATGATAATAATAAAAGGCATTACTGCATTGCGATTCATAGTATTTCCTCCCCTATGTAGAACCTAAACTTACCATATTTAATATTATATACAAACAGCTATATATTATTTTACTTGAAAAGAGTTTCAAGTAAAAGCCCAAAAATAGAAGATATTATATAATTTCTTAAAATTGTCAAAAACTTATGTATATTTCCAAACAATTTTACTTTTTCTTACATATGTTTCATAATACCCTAAATTCATTATTTAAAACCGTTAGCTCGTCATTGAATTATATTAATAAAAAGTAAAAAGTGACCATTGCTCCCAAGCTTCCCGCCAGGGAGAAATGGAGCAGCTTCAGTTTTTTGCCCATTAAAATCCAGAGTCCGCAATTAATGAACAAGAAAACATAAAGGATGTCCACTTTGCCGGGTGCCATGAATTCCGCCAAACTGACTGTTAATAAAAGCAAGGATAGTGCCATTCCCATCGATGCCATTTGAAAAATGATTTTCCTGCCTATAAAGCGGCGGACCGCCAGTCCAAAGACAATGATTGAAATTGTTGTCATAAGCATTTGCATTCTTATGGGTATTTCAGTAAAATAATTCAAAAATACAATAAATGCAAAAAGAGCCCCAATCAACAGCCCGGAAAGAATGTCCTTTATATCGCTCCCGGTGTTATTAGAATTTGATGGCGGCAGTTCACCTTGACGGTACAATGCAAGCAGGTAATTACAATATTGCTCCGGAAGCATACGACTTTCCTTCCAGGAGTTTATTTCTTTAATGATGATTTTCTTTCTCATCTCATCCATGAATTTCACATCCTTGCGGGCATTTCTTTTTTAACGGATCTTGACCTAAGTTGTGGATACTCAGTTATCGTGTTAAACAGATCTCCATTATATAGATAACTGGATAAATTTTGTTTTTACATGGATAATTTTACATCGGATTGCAAAAAAAAAGCCACTCCCGAACGCTGGGCATTCAAAGAGGGCTCTGTTAAGGGCTTATATATTTTATTCCAAGAAATCTTTCAAGCGTTTGCTGCGGCTTGGATGCCTCAGTTTACGTAACGCCTTCGCTTCGATTTGACGGATACGCTCGCGGGTGACTCCAAACACTTTACCTACCTCTTCAAGTGTCCGAGTGCGGCCATCATCAAGTCCAAAGCGGAGTCTCAAGACGTTCTCTTCACGATCAGTAAGAGTATCCAATACGTCTTCAAGCTGTTCTTTCAATAGTTCATATGCTGCATGTTCCGATGGCGAAGTCGCATCCTGATCTTCAATGAAATCACCTAAATGGGAATCGTCTTCTTCACCTATTGGCGTTTCCAGGGAAACAGGCTCCTGAGCTATTTTCAAGATTTCACGAACTTTTTCAGGAGTTAAGTCCATATCCTCCGCAATTTCTTCCGGAGAAGGTTCACGTCCTAAATCCTGAAGAAGCTGTCTTTGGACACGGATCAATTTATTGATGGTTTCCACCATATGCACCGGTATCCGGATCGTTCTTGCTTGGTCGGCAATGGCACGGGTTATGGCTTGGCGAATCCACCATGTTGCATAGGTACTGAATTTGAATCCCTTGCGGTAATCGAATTTTTCCACCGCTTTGATAAGTCCCATATTACCTTCCTGAATCAAATCAAGGAAAAGCATTCCTCGTCCGACATAGCGCTTGGCAATACTGACAACAAGACGAAGGTTAGCTTCAGCCAAACGGCGTTTCGCTTCTTCATCCCCATCTTCAATTCGAGTAGCCAGAGAAATTTCCTCTTCTGCCGATAAAAGGTCTACCCGTCCAATTTCCTTTAAATACATACGGACCGGGTCATTAATTTTAACGCCGGGAGGAACACTTAAATCATTTAAGTCAAACTCTTCTTCTTTTGCAAGTTTCTTCTCATCAGGATCATCTTCATCATCGTCTTCCTCACCATCCGTGAGTATTTCGACACTATTTTCTGTTAACACCTCATAGAACTCATCCATTTGATCGGAATCTAACTCAAAACCGCCAATCATTTCTGCGATTTTTTCTAAAGTCAAAGAGCCTCGTTTTTTACCTAGCTCTATTAATTTTTCTTTCACCTGTTCAAGGCTAAATTCATTATCAACTTGTTTGGAACGTGCTGGTTTTTCAGCCATTAGTTCCCCTCCTTCCAGGACTTACACCTAAACGACTACAACATTTTACGCAATTTAATTATTTCCATGGCTATTTGTGCAGCAGTGACATAATCACTTCGTCTCACTGCATCTTTTTCTTCAACTTGTTTTTCTTTTATCTTTAACAACTTTTCATATTTCAACACTTGATTTATACAATCGGTCAGTTCTTTATCGGTAACTTCCTCATTCACTGACATCATTTCTATTTCCGAAACGATCCTTCTCAAGTTTGGATCCGGTAAATAAGTAAGGAAAAAGCTTGTATCCGGTTCGTGTCCATCTTCATAGAACGCATATAAATAGGTGATGATTGCCTGATGTTCGTCTACATGAAAGGCCGTTTGCCCAAGCAGCTGCTGAATTTTAATAGTCATATCCCTGCTTTTTAGCATATGGGCAATCAACTTCGTTTCAGCATTATGATGAGCAGGCTTTAACTTATGCTCATATTGCAGGGCCATTTTCTTTTGGGCAGCGGGCTGCGGCAGTGTCCCCTTCTTGCGTTCCGTAAAGAACACCTGTCGCTGCTGCTGTTCCAGCGCATCCAATGATAGGGAAAATTCAGAGGATAACTGCCGGAGATAATGATCCCTCTCCACTGCATTGGGCAATCGCGAAATTTCTTTAAGGACTTCTTCGATATATTGAATTCGATCTCCTTCATTATTTACATTTTTCCCTCGACGCAAATAATGCATTTTGAATGCCATGTAGGTTAAACTGGCCCCTATTACTTCAGAAACAAAGCTTTTTTCACCGAATTCCTTTATGTAGTCATCGGGGTCCATCTTATCAGGCATGAGAGCGACTTTCACGGAAAACTCATGGTCCTGAAGCATATTAACTGCACGATTGGCTGCATTCAATCCCGCAGAGTCCGAATCGTAGCAAATAAGTATCTGATCAGTATTTCTTTTTAAAAGCTGGATATGCTGGTCCGTCAGGGCAGTCCCCATTGTAGCGACCGAATTCTCCACACCTGCTCGAACAGCTGAAATGCAATCGGCAAAGCCTTCAAAAATGACTACTTGTTCTTTCTTTCGTATGTGAGGTCTTGCATGATGGAAATTATATAAAGTTTTACTTTTATTAAAGATTGGCGTTTCAGGACTATTCAAATATTTGGGCTCATCGTCCCCCATCGCTCTCCCTGAAAACGCAATCGTATTTCCTTGATGATCCATAATTGGAAACATGACTCTATTTCTGAAACGGTCAAAATATGACTCGTCTTTTTCCCTGTAGATAATAAGCCCTGCCTGCTCCATGTATTCCGCTGGAAAACCACGTTTTAAAAGAAACTTGGACACGAAGTCCCATGAATCCAAAGAGTAGCCAATTTGGAACTTCTCTATCGTCTCTTCAGTAAACCCGCGTTTAAGTAAATATTCGAGGGCATCCTGCCCCTCCTTCGTATTAACGAGGAGATGATGATAAAACTTCCGCAGCAGATCATGGGCTTCAACCATTTGCTGCGATCCTGCGGGCATGTTAGAACGCTTGGAATCCTTATTCAATTCAACATCCAAAGGAACATTTCCTTTTTCAGCTAAAACTTTTGCAGATTCCACAAAGTTGTAGCCTTCTATATCCATCAAGAAGGTAAAAATATTCCCGCCTGCCCCACAACCAAAACAGTGGAAGATTTGTTTTTCCGTTGAAACGGAAAACGAGGGAGAGTTCTCACCATGAAAAGGGCAAAGGCCAAAATAATTGCGTCCTTGCTTCTTCAGCTGGACATACTCCCCAATTAAATCAACAATGTCAACAGCTTCGCGAATTTGGTTAATTTTCTCATCTTCTATACGGCCATTTATCATTTTTCCACCTTGCAATATTGGTGATAGTTTCTAATTCGATACTGTTTCCTAATCCCCTGCAAAGTTCGACAAAGTTTTCAAAAGTTTATTTGTAAAACATGTACGATCTTCCTTTGTGAATGCTTTCGGCCCTTTGGTATGTTTACCCTGCCTGCGGAGTTTCGCCGACTGATAACGCATATCCAAGAGCATGAAAATATTCTCGTCTGTGTATTCTTTTCCCCTTGGGGAAAGAACATAAACGCTTTTAGGAAGCAGGGTCCCAGCCAAACCAATGTCCGCAGTAACGACAATATCACCCTTTTTTACTGAGTTTACTATATAAAGATCTGCCGCTTCTTTGTCTGCATCGACATAAACCCATTTACCTTCAGGGTTATTCATCATATTTTTATATGATGCAACAAAACAGACTTCGACATCGTGCAAACCTGCACAATGAAGGATCTCGTCTTTCACCGGGCATGCATCGGCATCGACGTGTATGGTAGGTTTATTATTCATACCTTCTAATTCTACATCTTTCTGCATAATCCTTTTTCTCCCCTAAACTTTATGAAGATATAGTGATTTTTCAGCATTGGCTCACAAGAGTTCCCTTTAATAGTGCCAACATTATACCTGCTTATTTAAGTGAAAGCGCCTCTTTTGCCTTGAATAGGGCAAGCCCATTTTGAATTATACGGAAGATGTCGAATTATTTTTATGATAAAAACCTTGACATCTCATTAACCTTTAGTTTATTCCTTATTAATTAAGTCTAAACCTTAAGATTACTTTTTTCTCACAATTTTTTATTATAGTCTATTTGTTTAGAAGATGCCAACATTTAAATTCCGATTATGTTTTCATGCAAATCAACGGTTAGCATTTGGAAACCAAGAGGAATTATATGTAATTATTTTCAACTTATTCTTTATATTCCCTTTTTTGACCTTTGCATTAAAATGTGAGCCGACACTTAAAGTGTCTAGCTCACATTTTGTTTGCCTTAATATAAGGGTCAACGATCTTTGTTTTGAAGTATATTGATAATCAAATTGGCTGTTTCTTCAACAGCTTTATTGGTCACATCAATAATTGGACAGTTCAATCTTGATATGATTTTATCAAAGTATGTCAATTCTTCTTTTATACGCTCAACATTTGCGTAAATCGCATGATCATTGAGCCCGAGTGACTTTAATCGTTCTTTGCGAATATGATTCAGCTTTTCCGGACTAATCTTTAGACCAATGCATTTTTCAGGAGGTACCAGGAACAGCTCTTCTGGAGGTTCCACCTCAGGCACTAGAGGTACATTCGCCACCTTATAGCGTTTATGGGCTAAATACTGTGATAATGGTGTTTTTGAAGTGCGTGAAACACCCACAAGGACGATATCAGCACGTAAAATGCCTCGAGGGTCACGTCCATCATCATATTTTACCGCAAATTCAATGGCTTCGACACGCTTGAAATAATCATCATCCAGTTTTCTTACCAGACCAGGCTCATTAAGCGGGCCTTTTGGTGCCCTTTCCTGAAGTATGTCCATGAGCGGCCCTAAAATGTCATAAGCAGACAGGTTTTCTTTTTCGACCTGTGCTTTCATATACGCTCTAATAGCTGGCTTCACAAGGGTGTAAGCAATGATCGCCCCATCCAATTTAGCCAGTGAAATCACTTCATCCACGTTTTGTTCATCTTCAATATACGGGATTCGCTTAATGGAAAAAGCAGATCCCGAGAACTGGCTTGCAGCTGCTTTTGTAACCAATTCCGCTGTTTCCCCTACTGAATCCGATACAACATATATAATAGAACCGTTCATTTTCTCCGTCATTCCTTTTGCAAGCCCCCTAATAGCCTTCATCAGCCAAAGCTACGAATGCTTTCGTTATATTGGTTTTTGTAATTCTTCCAATTACTTCATAGCCTTTTTCTGTGTCTTTGACGACCGGTAATGAGTCGATTTGTTTATCTATCAATTTTTTGGCAACATCAATCAAAAGGTCTTCTTTGGAACACATTGTAATATTGGGCATCCTGGTCATGATGATATTGACTGGAATGGAGTTAAGCTCTTGTTTCCCAATACTTGCACGCAACAAGTCTTTCCTTGATAAGACACCGACAAGCAATGCATGCTTATCGACGACGAACATGGTCCCGACATCTTCTAAAAACATCATGACGATTGCATCATATACGGAAATGCCCTCGTCAACAACGACAGGGATCGATTGGTAGTCTCGTACATAAAGATGGTTAAGGCTGTCGGTCAAAAGCTGTGTTCCTGACCTACCTGTATAGAAATACCCCACCCGCGGCCTGGCATCCAGAAAACCTGCCATCGTTAATATGGCTAGATCTGGACGAAGGGTCGCCCTGGTAAGGTTCAATCTATCGGCAATATGTTCTCCAGTAATCGGTCCGTTCTCTTTTACAATTTGTAAAATATGTTCCTGACGCTTATTCAGTTGGATTATAATCACCACCCCACTGCTTTCGCAGAGTAAAGTAACAAAAGTTATTCATTTAATAATTATATACTAAATTATTTAATAAGGGCATGTTTGTCCTATTTATTGACCATTTATCTTTTTAAGAAATCGGAAACCCTTATTTAAAGTGTTTCCGATTTCCATACACCCTTTCAATTATGAAAGGATAATTTTATTCATGGCAGCAAAGCCTGCAACCAAATCACTGATTTCCTTCATAAGGGATAAACGGTTATTACGGATTGCTTCATCATCTGCCATGACCATTGTATTCTCGAAATATGACTCTATTTCCGTTTGGAGCGAAACAAGCTGTTCAAAGCGCTCATTCTCGTCTTTAGATTCAGTATAACGCATGGCAACTTTTTGGAATTTTTCGTATAGCGTTGTTTCTTGATCATTTTCAAAGGCACTAGGGTCGACCGTCACTTTATTGTCACATTTTACTGCAATGTTCATGACGCGACTCAAAGCTTCCAGGCTTTCTTTAAAGCCTTCTTCGTCTTTTTTAGCATCCAAGACATGTGCCCGTTCCACGATGGAATGGATATAACCGATCTCATTGAACAGAACTGCGTCAATCAAATCGTAACGGATTTGCTGTTCTTGCAACAGGTGTTTGACACGGGCTTTAAAGAATGTGAACATATCCGCTTTAACTTCCTCAAGTTCACGTTTTAAGATGCCTTTTGATTCAAGTCCTTTAAGGCCCAAAACAATAAGCTCCTCTAAAGAGATATTCCATTTCTTCTCAGCTAGAATTTGAACGACACCGCTCGCCTGCCTTCTTAAAGCGTATGGATCCTGGGAACCTGTCGGAATAACGCCAATAGCGAAGAATGAAGCAAGAGTATCAATTTTTTCAGCTAAACTCACAACCGCTCCAATGACTGAAGGCGGCACATTGTCATCCGCATGCCTTGGCATATAGTGTTCATTGATAGCCGCGGCCACTTCCTTGGCTTCTCCTTTTAGGAGCGCATATTTTTCACCCATATACCCTTGCAATTCAGGGAATTCATAAACCATATGACTCACCAAATCGAACTTGGCAATTTCTGCTGTACGAAGCGCCATTTCTTTTTCTGCCTTTAAATTCAAAGCATCAGCAAGGGCACCGGTCACTGCAGTTACCCGGGCAGCTTTCTCGGCCAATGTACCAATTTCTTCATGATAAACGATGCTGTCCAACTTTTTCAAAGCTTCCGAAATCCCTTTTTTCTGATCTTCCTTATAGAAGAATGCTGCATCCGATAGGCGGGCTCGCAAGACTTTTTCATTTCCTTTAGAAACCTTATCCAAATGGCGATCGTCTCCGTTACGTACGGTTACAAAGAAAGCAAGCAGCTTCCCGTCCTGATCTTTAACAGGGAAATAACGTTGGTGTTCCTTCATTGATGTGATTAATACCTCTGCTGGAAGCTCAAGGAATTCTTCCTCAAATTGTCCAAATAACACCGTTGGATACTCTACCAAATTATTCACTTCTTCAAGCAGTTCTTCATCGACTGGGATGATCCAGCCCTTTTCCTGCTCAAGCCCTTTAATCTGATCTAAAATAACTTGTCGGCGTTTATCTGGATCCGCCATTACAAATTGTTCTTTTAACGTTTCTTCGTACTGATCCGGCTGCTCGATGATTGAGCTATCGCCCAAGAAACGGTGTCCCTTTGTTTCACGGCCCGTTTCCACATCAGCGATGCTAAATGGCACTACGTCATTCCCGAATAAGGCAATCAGCCATTTAATCGGACGGACGAAGCGGAGCTCTTGATTGGCCCAGCGCATATTTTTCGGGAACGTCATACCACTGATGATTTCCTGCAGCTCGGATAAAAGCTGAACAGTCTGCTGTCCTTTTATGAATTTATTCACATGGGCATATTCCACACCCTTGAGTTCTTTAAAATAAATATCCTCTGAAGTCATGCCTTGGCCCCTGACGAATCCCAATGCGGCTTTAGACCAGTTACCTTCGCTGTCCACAGCGATTTTCTTAGCCGGTCCTTTTGCTTCTTCTTCGATATCCTTTTGTGATTCTTCCACGTCTTTCACCAATATAGCCAAACGTCTTGGTGTGGAAAAGGCTTCAACCGTTCCGAAATCAATCGCTTTTTCCGTTAGCCATTGCTGCACTTTATCTGACAACTGTTTCATGGATGCTGTCACAAAACGGGCTGGCAGCTCTTCCAATCCAATTTCCAATAACAAATCACGCTTGCTCATTTGTATTCTCCCCTTTCACTTTAAGAATCGGGAAGCCTAATTTTTCCCGCTCTTCATAGAAGGTTTTGGCAACCTTACGCGCTAGGTTACGGCACCGGGCAATATATCCAGTTCTTTCCGTCACCGAGATGGCACCTTTCGCATCCAAAAGGTTGAATGTATGTGAACATTTCAAAACATAATCATATGCAGGATGTACAAGCCCTTCTTCCATTTGGCGATGCGCTTCCTTTTCATACATCGTGAAAAGTTGAAACAGCATATCAAGGTCGGAGGTTTCAAATGTATATTTTGAGTGTTCGTATTCCGGCTGTCCAAATATATCCCGAACTGTGAATCCTTCTGTCCATTCTAGGTCAAATACGTTTTCCTTATCTTGAATGTAAGAGGCGAGACGTTCGATCCCGTATGTAATTTCCACGGAAACCGGTTTACATTCAAGGCCACCCACTTGTTGGAAATATGTAAATTGCGTAATTTCCATTCCATCTAGCCAAACTTCCCAACCAAGACCAGCACACCCTAGTGATGGGTTTTCCCAATTGTCCTCCACAAAGCGAATATCATGCTCAAGCGGATTAATCCCCAATGCACGCAGGGAATCCAAATATAACTCTTGGATATTGTCAGGCGAGGGTTTCATGATCACTTGGAACTGATGATGCTGATACAGTCGATTAGGATTCTCACCATAACGACCGTCAGCCGGACGGCGGGATGGCTCAACGTAAGCAACGCTCCATGGCTCAGGTCCAATGGCTCTCAGGAACGTGTATGGGCTCATCGTTCCTGCCCCTTTCTCGACATCATAAGCATTCATTAATATACAGCCTTGTTCAGACCAATGCTTTTGTAACGTTAAAATCATATTTTGAATATTCATCGTACACCTCCAGGTTATTTAAAACGGCTCTTTGAAAATTAAAGGTTCGGAACCCATTCACATTTCGGCAAACAAAAAACTCCCGTCCCTATGCGAAATGCATAGGGACGAGAGTATACCCGCGGTTCCACCCTAATTGCCGTTTATAAAACGGCCTCTTTTCAAAGCAACATGCTCCGGAAACGCCCTTCCCTGTAAATCCATATCCCGGCTTCCACCGTCCCGGGTTCGCTTTTTATGGAGAATGACAGATACTCTTTTCCATCAACGCAATCTTCTTAATTTGATGATTAGAATTTTATACAAACTAGCATGGAATGTCAATAGGTCAGATCCTAAAACATATCTTTCATCGTATCAATCTGTTTCAGGAACTTTTTTGATTTCAAATGCAGACCAGAATATTCCTCATAATAAGCATCGATGATTTTCTGCAGTTCTTTTTTCGTTTCAGGCTTGACGGAAATGTTTCCGAGCCTTGATAAATCGAAATAATAAAAGATCCGCAGCAATTTGACGGCTGCAGGTGAAATTTTATAATGATAAGGGTCTTTCCCTAGACAGCGGTGACAGATAAAGCCCGCTTCCCGAAGCGAAAAGGAGAATTCCCCTTCCGTTTCACCACATACAGCACACTGATTCAGCACTGGGTTAATCCCATTGACGGGCAGCATCTTCATTTCAAAAATGAATTTCAAAACCTCTGCGTCATATTCCTCGTTTATGTAATGCAAGGTTTGCGAAAGCAATTCATACAAATATGGATTCGGTTTCTTATCCTCGACGCTTTTATCAAGCAATTCAACAATATACGAGGCATAAGCAGTGGCAAAAAGATCCTCCCTAATGAAACGGAGTGAATCGACCATTTCGCCTTGCTGAAGACTTCCGAGTCCGGTTGATGTGGTTATAAGAAAATACCCGGAGCAAAAAAGCTGTGTGACGGCAGAAAGCCTGCTGTTAGGTTTACTGGCTCCCCTCGCCATAACGCCAATTTTTCCTAGCTCACGGGTATATATAGTAATGATTTTGTTATTTTCTCCATATGCAGTTCGCCTTATGACAATGCCCTCACATTTTTGGAGCATACCAAGACACCACCCATGCTCGCCAAGACTAACCTATGAAACAGGAAAATCAATTTCTGCTAGCTCATCATTCAATACCAAGTGTCTTTCCTGTCTCTCGACTTCTATCTCCTTAAACAGCAAATAGGTGTCCACATTACCTGTTTCACTAAATAATTCCCAGGTAAAATCCAACATATAAAGCCCACCTTTCATTTTTAACTAGCAATATGAATATCCGACCATATGATTAGCTTGACCGTTTTCCAAACTTTCATGACGCGTAAATTTTGTTAATTAATACTCACTCTCATTGAAACCATAATCTCGAAGCTGGCTGGCTTTGTTACGCCAATCCTTCTGTACCTTTACCCACAGTTCCAAGAAAACTTTCGAGCCCAATAAGTTTTCGATGTCCACTCTGGCACGGCTGCCGACTTCTTTAAGCATTTTCCCTTGCTTTCCGATGACGATGCCTTTTTGTGAATCACGTTCGACAACGATCGTCGCCATGACATTAATTGTATCGCTGTTATCCATTTTTTTAATTGAATCGATGACAACAGCCACTGAATGTGGAATTTCTTCACGTGTCAGGTGCAGCACCTTCTCGCGGACCAATTCGGAAATGATAAAACGTTCCGGGTGATCGGTCACTTGATCGGCTGGATAAAACTGGGGACCTTCAGGCAAGTGTTCCTTGATTTGTTCAAGCAATGTCTCGACGTTATTTCCTTCAAGCGCAGATATCGGAACGACTGCCGCAAAAGGGTAAAGCTGTTGGTATTTCTCAATGATCGGAAGTAAATCATCTGGATGCATCGCATCGATTTTGTTTACAACCAGGAAAACAGGCGTTTTTACGGATTGAAGTTTTTCGATGATAAACTCATCACCGCGTCCGTACCCTTCAGTCGCATTGATCATGAAGAGAATCAAATCGACTTCTTTCAATGTATTCGTTGCCACTTTCATCATGAAGTCACCAAGCTTATGCTTTGGTTTATGAATGCCGGGTGTATCAATGAAAATCATTTGTGAATCGTTTTGTGTTAGTACACCCTGAACCTTATTTCTTGTAGTTTGCGGTTTATCACTCATAATGGCGATCTTTTGACCGATGACACGATTAAGAAACGTACTTTTTCCAACATTAGGTCGTCCAATAATCGAAATGAAACCAGATTTGTAACCTTTTACTTGTGTATCATCAAATAATTTTTCCATTTAAATCCTCCGGTGAAAAAGCTCCTGGAAGCAATTCCTTTACTGTTAGTTCTTTTATATCCCCATTTAAGTTGGTCAAAACAACCGGCATATCCTGTTCGCACAGTTCTGAAATAACCTGCCTGCACGCCCCGCATGGAGAAACGGGACCATCGGTATCTGCCACGACTGCAAGTTTAGTGAATTTTTTATCGTCATGGGCATAAGCGCTGAATAAAGCGGTCCTTTCGGCGCAATTACACATGCTGTATGCAGCATTTTCTATATTACAACCATGATAGACCTTCCCATCAGCGGTTAAAAGGGCTGCCCCCACTTTAAATTTGGAATAAGGCACATATGCTTTTTCCCTTGCTTTTTTAGCTTCCACAATCAATTCATTCGTATTCAATTCACATCTTCCTTTCAAATTGAGTACCATTCGGCAACCTACAGGCCAAACTTAGGCAAAAAGATAATCAATCCAACTATTATAGAAAATATAGCATATATGAATACAGCTCCGGCTGCAATATCTTTTGCCTGCTTGGCAAGGGGATGGATTTGATCCGTCACCAGGTCAACTACCCTTTCAATCGCTGAATTAACGAGCTCTAACGTAATCGTACCGGCAATGGCTGCCAAAATGAAAAGCCATTCCATCCCATTCAACGAGAAGTACCAGCCAAAGAATACGACGATTGCCGTTAACGCGAAATGAATCTTAATATTGCGTTCCGTTCGAACAGCCTCCAAAATTCCCTGACAGGCAAAAGAGAAACTTTTTAATAGAGGATACCTTTTTTTACCCTTCTCTTGAAAGTCCATATTCTTCCAAGATCTCCTTTTGTTTAGTGAACATCACTTTTTCATCATCTTCATTCATGTGGTCGAATCCCAATAAATGAAGAAAACCATGCAGCGCTAAAAATCCAAGTTCACGGTCAAAAGAATGACCATATTCTTCAGCCTGCTCTTTCGTGCGTTCAATCGAAATGATGATATCGCCTAACATGCGTGGCATTTCCGCCCCGACAATTTCCACTTCATCTTCTCCCATTTCTTCAAGTGCAAAAGAAATGACATCGGTAGCTGAATCTTTGTGACGATATTCTTTATTGATTTCCCGAATTCTCTCATTGTCTACAAATGTAACAGAAAGCTCGGTATCTTTTTCAATGTTTTCTTTTTTTGCAGCAAATTGCAAAATGCTTTCAACAAGTCGCTGGGCTTCTTCAGTTACTTCGTTCGTTTCATCCATTAAATCGATAGCTAAAATCATTCTTTCACCTTCTGTCCTAATTTATCCGTCTCCGGATATTCAATCCTGGAGTGGAAGATACCATTCAGCGATTCACATAAGGAATGCTTAACGATACTCAATTCTCTCATAGTAATGTCACATTCATCAAATTGACCATCTTGAATCCTATCCTGAATGATGAAACTTACCAGTTCTTCAATCTTCTCTGGCGTTGGGTGCTGCATCGATCTCACTGCAGCTTCCACACTATCGGCAATGCCTATGACAGCTACTTCCTTCATTATCGCCCTTGGCCCGGGGTATCGGTAAGCTGCTTCCGGTGTGTCTTCATCCTGTTTTTTTGCCTTATGGTAGAAAAATTTCAATAAAGTGGTCCCGTGATGCTGCTCTGCAATATCCACAATCTCTTTCGGGAATTTTTGACTGCGCAGCATCTCCCCGCCATCTACAGCATGGGCAATGATGATATCCCTGCTCGTTTCCGGCTGGAGCCGATCATGCGGATTCTCCTCATTCATCTGGTTTTCGATGAAGAAATGCGGCCGCTTCGTTTTACCGATATCATGATAATAACTGCCGACCCTTGCCAGCAATCCATTCGACCCGATGGCTTCACATGCAGATTCCGCCAAATTGGCGACCATTACACTGTGATGATAAGTCCCAGGAGCCTCAATCAAGATCTTCCGCAGTAACGGATGATTGGGATTCGCAAGCTCGATAAGCTTAATGGATGATAAAATCCCGAAACCAGCCTCGAAAAACGGCAACAGCCCCATTGTCAAAACGGCTGAACCCACTCCGGAACCTATGGCAGCAGCAGCATAATATAAATACTCCATTCTAGTATAATGGCCGTCCATAATAAAAATGAGAGAAAAAACAAATGCGATATTGATTAAGGACAATAGCAGCCCTGCTACCAACACCTTTGATTTGAAATTGGGTCTTGATAAGATGATGATTGCCGTCAATCCCCCGAAAATGATATAAAGCCCCATCGAGAAATCCAGATTTCCAGGTGTATCACCGTTAAATATAATCGTACCATACGAACCTAACAATATGATCATGGCTACCGCTAACTTATCATTCAATAATATCTTTATGAGCATCGCCGCCATGGCACCCGGGAAAATGTATTCCAAATTCGAATTTTTAAGGTCTGCCAGAATGCTGACCGTTTTCATGGTAGCCATTGAAAGGATAAAGACAAGACTGAAAATCAATAACTGATTGTACTTGTTGTCCTTTTTTGAAATGGAAAAGTGGAAAAAGTAATAAAAAGCGGCAATGGTCAGAAATATGAATAGCAGCAGGCCGATATACGGGTAGATGGTAGACTCGGTATTTAAAAAGCCTGCCAATTCCAGCTGCCTATATACATCCCTGTCCACTAACTGATTTTCTTCAACGATGATCTGTCCTTGGAGGATCCTGATCGGCTCCACGCTCTCGACCGCTTTCCTTCGCTGTTCCTCGGTTTTGTCCTTATCGAAAAACACATTCTGAATGATTGCCGTACGGGCAAGGGAATTGGAGGCTTTTTTCATATCGCTATTGATGCTCATATAGCCCAATTCCTCTACAACCTTTTTCTTGGCATTTTCGACGTCACTGGCAGCGATCCGGGAGCTCATCACATTATTCACGGCAGTAATGGTTGAATCCTTCGCAATTTTCAACTCATCTTCATCCGCCTGCACTAAAGCAAGAAAAACGGATTCCTCAATATCTTTATTGACTTCATCGGTCAATTTTTCTTTTAATATGGAAACTTTTTGAGCATCCGTCTTTACGGTCCCTTTTTTATCTTCTTTTCCCTCATCTTCTTTATGATCTTCATCGGGGTCCGTTTCTTTATTCACCTCAATCGCTGAATCGAAAATGGATGAAATCAAGTCGACTTTATTTTTGGCATATTCTTTTTTTAAAGAATAAACATCGGCCACCTGTTTTGAAATCTCTTCTTTTTCCTGTTCCGTCTTATAGGTATCTTCCACGGTCTTGGTTGAACGGATTGTTTGTTCCGCAGGCTTAAAAAGCTCTACCTGGACCCTTTCCGGCTTTACGTTGGAGAACATTAACCCATAAGCTATCAAACCAAGTATGATAAACAATAGCACTTGAAAAAAACGATGGACCAACAGCCCTTTTATTTGAGTGAAAAATTTCTGGATACGATTCAAGGAAGGTCCTCCTAAAAAAAAATGATGTTTATTATTCTAGATATGTAAAATCATAACAGTTTTCATATAAATTTTCACCTCGTATTAATAAATGTAAAGCTTCTTTCGATCCATATCCACTTTTTCACCAAAATGATAGGTCATTTCGACACATCACGAAAAATCCGCCGATTGAAAATGGCGGATTTTTTCTTATGACTTCGCCTGCTCGTAAGCAGTAATGATTTTGGCGACAAGCGGATGCCTCACTACATCACTTTGTTCAAAATAAACAAAGGAAAGGCCTTTAATATTCTTCAAAATCTCTTCTACCCGGACCAGACCTGACTTCATGCCTTTTGGAAGGTCTATTTGGGTCCGGTCTCCCGTAATAACCATTTTCGATTCGAAACCTAGCCGGGTCAAAAACATCTTCATTTGGGCTTCTGTCGTATTTTGGGCTTCATCCAATATGACAAAGGCATCTTCAAGCGTACGGCCCCTCATATAAGCCAGAGGAGCTATTTCGATCGTTCCGCGTTCTATCATCCTTTGGGTCTGTTCCATCCCAAGAAGGTCATGGAGAGCGTCATACAGCGGACGTAGATAAGGATCTACCTTTTCTTTCAGATCACCAGGCAGAAAACCGAGGCTTTCGCCCGCTTCGACGGCAGGCCGTGTCAGGATGATCCGTTTAACATGTCCATTTTTCAATGCATTGATTGCCATCACCACAGCAAGATAGGTCTTCCCTGTACCGGCAGGCCCAATTCCAAATACCAGGTCTTGTTTCTTTATTGCCTGGATATAGTATCTCTGGCCGATAGTTTTGACTTTAATGGATTTCCCCTTAGCCGTTTTAGCGATTTCCTCATCATATAATTCTCCGAAATACTCCAATGTGCCTTTCCTAGCCAATTCAATCGCATAAAGCACATCTCTGGAACTGATTGCAATTCCTTTTCTAATCACTGTCAATAGTGCCTTAAGGATATCCTGCCCCATCGTTACCCGCTCGATATCCCCGGCAACACTCACGGCTTCACCCCGGGTAATGACGGAAATCCCAAGCTCCTCTTCAAGCACTTTTACATTTGAATCTCCATTGCCCAATAAAGCGATCGCTTCATTAGGTGATTCTATTTCCAACTTAATTACTTTCACATCATCTGCCATTCGTTAGTCTCCTTGAATGATTGGCTGTCCAATCGCTATATCTTCAATAACTTGGTAATGTATAGATAATTTAACTTTACCATTCTCCATGCTTTCGTGCAAAATTTTTTCTTCGACGATTTCATCTTCCTCGTCTAAATGCTTTTTCAATTCCGCTTTAGCCATTTTCCTGCCTTCCTTCACCGCCTCTTCCTCCGTATAACTTCGAACTATATCTTCCTTGCTCCTTAAGGTCACCTGTTTATAGGAAATGGGCAGTTCCCATTGAAGAAAGTGAAACGGCCTCACTGTCGTTTCTTTTACCTGTTTTTCATAACCTGGGTCCTTGAATCCCCAAACAGGCAGGGAGAAGTCCCCCATTTTCAAAAAGTGCCTGCTCGTTTCATTTCCGTTAAAAACAGAAAACTTGGTTTTTAACGGCACATCCACTTTCGCTTTATACCACGTTTTCCCTTTTATTACTCCCTGTGCTGATACAATTTCCTGTTTGTCCTCTTTTCCAATAAGTCCTGAAACAAGAAGCTGTCCTTTTCCTACATAATCATTCACATTAACTATAGATTGTCCTTTTTCAACGAACATATTAGTGATGATCGCTTTTTTGGAAGCCACCAAATTTTGTGGAGATGTTTTCTCGACCTCTTTAGGCTGCCGTTTTTCAACCACCCGGAAATGGTATGTCGTTCCCTTTAGCTCTACCCCTACCCATGTCAATGCACCAATCCGGTCCGACAGCTTACGCTGAATCGTATCCACATCATCAACAAAGAATTGCACTTTACCGATCTTCACACCCATCTTGTCCAATTCTTTTCGGATGGCATGCTCGGTTGCCGGCTTGGCATCTTGCACCTCGATGCCCCATACCATATTGGAAAGTACAAATATGCAAAGCAGGAAAGCGATCAGACCCACTAAAAACCCGCTGTTTTTCATAATCCTCTTCATTAGGAAAGGGAAACCCTTTCCCTGCATGAACTTTACTTTACAATCGCTCTTTCGCATGACCTGACGGAGTTTAGGGATATCCCTGACATCCATATGGAAAATCAGGGCCTCGCTGCCGACGCGCTTCACTTCCCAGATATGAAGCCCCCTTCTCGTCAGCATATTTATCAGCCGTTCTGCACCTTTCCCATAAGCTTTCACTTTTACATAGCCTGTATAATAGTTTGTCCATTGGTTTTTCATGGAGACCTCCCGGGATCATTCATTGATAAAATAAACCTTGTCAATTTTGCCTTCGAGCATGATTTCTTCCGGCAAAATCGTCTTTATGACAAAGGCGTTTCCCTTTATCAGCAACTGCCCATTTTTCAGCATCAATCGTACTTCGCTGTCTGTAAAAGCCAATAAGCCACGATGGTTTTCAATATAAATATGTAATTGACCGATCATAGTAATTCGCGGCAGGTCCATCATGACATCTTGCGGAAGGTCCATTGTTTTGGTCATAAGCTGTTTCACTTTTTTTCCCCAATTGCGTGCCATAAAAAAGAACCCCCTTTCATCTCAATGTATGTATTATTTTATAGATAGCTTGATGAAAGTGTGATAACACAGCCTTTAGGTAATAATATTCTTCAAGGGGGAACATTATGATAAAGCACGTAGGAATCTTATTGAGGATTAGTCGAGAGAGTACAGAAAACGCTGATACATTGCTTTCACATAGAACCATAGCCGAACGGTATATGAAGGAACATGGCTATACCTATCAAATATATGAAGAAGTTAAATCAGGTGCTTCTAATATTGCTAACCGTACCGCCTTATTAGAAATGTTAGCAGATGTTGAAGCTGATAAATTAGATGCAGTGTTTGTCGTAAGTATTGACCGTATCAGTAGGGATACACTATATGCACAAATGGTAGCTAAAGTTATTGCTGATGCTGATATACCTGTTATAACGCCTGAAAAGACGTATGATTTAAATAGTGACGATAGGTTGTTATTTGATATTCAGAACGTTGTATCTAGCCAAGAATTAAGGCTAATCACTAAACGTCAAAGGTCTGGTAAACGGGAACATATAGCTAGAGGTCAGTGGGCACAAGGTGTAGCCCCCTTTGGTTATAAAAGAAATGAAGATAATACTAGCCCTAACTATAAACACCTTGAAATTAACCCTACTGAAGCTGATGTAGTACGGATGATATTTACTTATGCAATTGCAGGAAATGGTATTCCTACGATTATAGATAAGTTAGCGGGCTACACTACAAGAAGTTACACAACCAGTAAGGGAAAATATCATACAGGCAAACCTTTTAGTATTAGTATGGTCAATACGATTCTGAAGAATAGGGTTTATGTAGGTGAAGTTCAGATGCAAATTAAGGATAAACGGAAGAATGTTGTAGATGTTATTTCTACAGTTAATGCACATGAAGCAATAATTGATACAGATACCTTTGAGAAGGCACAGGAAGCAGTAGCTGGACGTTTATCGGGTGGTGCTGAAGGTTTGGTTAAGCGTAACCGTAGTAGAGGTGAATGCCTATCTATATTGAAGGATTTAGTGTATTGCAATAGATGTGGTAGCAAGATGGGATTCAGGAAAGATTCTAAACAGCAGGATGTTGTATATCTAAAAGCTTGCCCATGTGGTAATAAAGGTGCAACAGAATCCCGACTATTAGAAGAGTTCTATAATCAGTTTGAATTCACAGAAAGATACTTTACGGAACAATGGGAAAAGGCTTTAGCAACACCTATGGAAGATTCTAAGGAAGTACTACAAAAGCAATTGAAGCAACTACAGGAACAACAGGACAAACTAAACAGGAAACTAACTAAGATACGTTCCGCTTACCTTGATGAAGTTTTTACAAAAGAAGAATATTTAGCTGATAAAACGGCTACTGAAGAAGAACTGATGTTGCTGAAGAGGTCTACAAGCGATTTAGAAAGGCAATTGGTTAACCTAGATACTAAAGATGTTGCCGAAGGCTATGCAGAGAAGCTGAAGTTAATCCATAAGGTTAAGGAAATGGTTAAAGATAACCCTAGTTTAACGGATGAAGTATCAACACGTGCTAATACAATAGAAGCTAACCGGATGCTTAAAGTTCTACTTGATAAGATTTACTACCAGAAGTTTGATCAAAAGGTTATAGGTTCAGATGCAATGGGTAATCCAGAAGTTGACTACAATATAATAGAAGTAACTATTGCCCCTAAATAAGATTAGGGGTTTTATTTATGTTTACAGATATGTAAATCTAAGTGTAAAAAAGCCTACAAATTAGATAAGATTGTTAACGGTAGGATTATAGATAAGGGACTATAGAAAGCCTATTATAGCAACCTTTATGGGAATTAGGGTGACTGAATTACCTTAGAAAATAGGTATCAATCTACGCTACATTGTAATCATTCTAATTAAGTCATACCCGATTACCACCCCTATAATTACCATTGACATTTACCCCACCTTACGAGTACCCCCTTTCCCCTACCCTATTGTTACCCCCTATATATACACACCCCCTTACCCTACCCTATTGCTACCCCTGTATAGTACGGTGTTACTAAGGGTTATAGTAGTATGTTTATTATTAGTATCTACTACTAATACCTTATACTTAATCATTAGTTTCAACATCATAGATATGTAATGATTTATAGATAGCTGTATCAATAACCATTAACACTAATCATTACACTTAATGTAATATCTTAACACTAGTAATTAAATTATAAATATGATTGACCGTTTGATGTTTAATTAAAATCAATTGAAATAAAAAGAAATTAATAAGAAGAAATTAAACTAAGTTGACGGGTAGGGGTGCTTTAAAATTTGGGTTAATGGTGGTTTGGGTATCAATACATATAATAAATCCTCTTTCCAATTCGAGTCCAAATTTTATTTTTTCCTATTTTCTAATAAGGGAATTCCACATAATCTGTTTTAACACCCCTAGCAAGCCATATAAGGGACGTTACAACTAATCGGGTCTAATTAAAGTTAATTGGAATCTTCTTACTTCTATTTGTGGTGTTAATCCTTATAATAAAGATCAAAACTAAACTGGCAGGTCAATTTTTTTCACCCTTAAAAATAAACTTGGCGATAACTTGTTCCATTTTATCACGTTACAGAAAATACCTTATTTGTTATACTTTATAGTGTTGACAAAATTATCGGGAGGTAAGGTTTTGAAAGGGATTAACGAATGGGTACAAAATAATAAAATAAAATCAGTCTTAATAGTATTATTAACTTTTTATCTTTTACCGCTTTTAATCGTTCATATATTATATAAACTACCTACAATTTCCACTGTGTTTATAACAAAGTGGACAGCAGGTGAATTAATTGATTACTCTGTAACATTTATGGCATTTCTCGGAACTCTTGCATTAGGGGGTGTAGCTTACATTCAAAATAATAGACTTAATAAAATTAATAACGATTTAATTCAACATCAATATAAGCCAATTATTACTGTAAGCCCTTCTGTTGATGAAAATAATGAAAGAGAGAAATTAAGAACCTATTATAGGAGAGTTGAAAGAAACAAAACTGGTATATTAATAAAAAATGGATGGTCAAAAAGGCAAACGTATTTCCCTGATGCAAAATTAAGTTTTTTAAATATCGGTTTGGGACCTGCGGTTAACGTTCAATTATTTTGGTATCAACTTGACAGTGTTGATGGAATCTCAAAATTAGATGAAATCTCAAAAAGAAATATAGATGATTTTTATGAAAAAGTTAAGTATTCTAATTTTACATATATTGATAACGGTATCACTAAAAATGAACCTTGGCAGATTTTCACAGACTTTTCATTAGGAGTAAATGAAGATGTAAATAAGCTTAATTTGATATTATCATTTGAATATAATCCTTCTCCATTACACAGTATCATAGAAATTAGATATGAAAATTTGTTGGGGATGAAAATAAAACAGCTTTTATATTTAGGATATGATGGAGAACCAAACATGTTACCTGTATCAAATGTATATGTTAATAATTCATCAGTTTAAGTTGGGATTGTGAGGTTACTTAATGAAAGCAAATGAAATAGTTACTGTTCTAAATCATTTTAATTGGTCAAAATATAGAAGAGTATTGATAGACGGTACTTGGGGGATTGGAAAAACAAGATATGTTTCAGAATTTGAAAAAGACCAATCACATGTAAGTTATGTATCATTATTTGGGAAAAAAGATATAGACAGTATAATTCAAGAAATATATTTTCAGATTATTGAAAAAGCACCATTGGGTATGTATAAGAAAAGTTACAGGGTTTTAAGGGAAAAATTTAAAAATGTTACCTTTCGATACCAGGGGTTTACTATCTCGGTTCCACTTATTGAAGATTTACATAAAAGCTTGAATAAAGAGTTAGGTAGTAAAGGAACATATATTATTATATTTGATGATTTAGAGAGAAAACATCATAATCTTAAAATAACAGAAATATTAGGATTACTAGATAGTCTTTCTAAAATAGAAAACATTAAAACGGTTCTTATAGCAGCTACAGACCAACTAAAAGGTAAAGATAAAACCACATTTATAGATTATAAAGAGAAATCAATTGATAGGACATATAAAATTGATGATTACGCTGATAACGCACCCGTTGATATTTTGGGTAAACAAATATGGGAAGTTATTGGGGAAACAGCAAAGAACTTTGATTTTAAAAACTTAAGGACATTTGAAAAAACTTACATGTTTATTAAAGAAGTGATTCAAATTCTCGGTAAAGATATTTTTACTGATAAGTTTACCAGAGATGACCTTTACCGAATGTGTTTTGCAAGTGTATTTTTTAATATTGAACATAAAAATGAAATGAGATTATTAGATACTGAAAAAAAAGATAGTGATTTAAGAAACGCTGATTTAAGAAACGCTGTTTATAAGGGTAGTGATAGTGGAGTAATAGCGTACTTGTATGAGTATATCCTTAAAAAAAATATGGATAATGTAATGAGTAAAAATGTTTTTCATCATATTAAAAATTGGTATGTAACCGGAACTTATTCTAGGGATGACATTCTATCAGTAATAGCTTCGATAAATAGTTTTGAAGAAAAGCCTGGAAATTTCTATTCCTCTGAAAAAGAAATACTTAAAATGATTGAACATACCAAAGCTTATATTTTACATTTAAACGGAACTGAAAAAGTTGACGATATAATAAATCACTTATCTATTGCGTTCTTTTGGTGTGAAGCATTGTCTGTTGATTTCGGTATGAGTAATGAGGGTGTATTAAAGAATATTAAAGGCAATGTTTCTAATAGGATTGAATTAGAAAAAAGTCAATATCAAAATGAAGTTGATATATTCTTTCATAGTGAGAGTAAAAAAGTTGGAGAATTAACCCGTGCTATAAATGATACTATAAAAATGGAATATCAAAAGCAATTAATACAAAAAATTAAAGATTGCTACATTGAAAAGACATATCAAGTAAGATATTTAAGAGAACTTACTGACTTAGTAAATTCAATATATGATCAATCGAATAGAACATATATATTAAGAAGTTTAAATGAACATCAATATTTTTTCCCTATCCCTTCAGGGAATATTAATGAAAATTTTTGGTTCTGGTGTATTCAAATTAAATTATTAGTTAGTGCAATTGAAGCACGGTGGGGTGTAGAAAATTACAGTAATGACTTTAAGGAATATCTATTTAAATTAGATGAAATTGAAGAAGATAGATTGCTTAAATATAGGTTAAAAACACTTTTCGAAAGATAACCATTGCCTATCAATAACACGTTTTTCTATCAATGTTGACAAGTTTGTGCGACTTCTAAAAAGGACTTGCAAAATTGCAGGTTCTTTTCATTTCCCCCCTAATTGTGTAAGTTCTTTTTTAAGTTTCTTTAAAGCCCTGTTCTTAATCTTCGTTACTCTATCTCTGTTACAAAGAAGTAATTTATCTGCAATTTCTGATGGTGCAAAGTCTCTATAAAATAACCAGTACACTACATCCCATTCAATAGGTGTTAATACATTGCGGAATATCTCTTTGTTCTCTAAAATCCATTTCATTTCAACGGTAGCACCTTCAGGAATGTTGCCCGTCATTTCTTCTTCAGCACTTTGAGAAGAACTATCTTTAGAATTCATAACGTCATAGCGGTTACCCTTACTGTCTTTTTGAATATATCCCTCTTCAATCAGTAGGTTCTTTTTAATGCTTATGAAGTTCTTGAAATCTTGGTTCAAAGCGTGACGGATATATATTAGTAGTTTCTCGTCAACGGTTTTACCTTGGTTAAAATCCCTGCCACCTTTTCGGTAATCTTCCAAAGCTTTCAAACCATGCCTTGTTAGATAATCCTCTAGTCGAACAAGATTAAGCTTGAAGTATTCAAAACCACCGTTGCCATCATCAACCGTTATGGTAAATCCTTCACCCTTTTTAACTATTCGCTTAATCTCCTTCAGAACAATTTCCCATTCTGCTAATCCTGAATCTGCTGATTTAGCGAACTCCTTGTTTCTTCTGATTAATGTGTTGATACTTGTCATGTTGTCCATTCTCCCTTTTGTGTTGTTTTTGTATCTCTAATACTTCTAACGAATCAAACAGCCCATTTGCACAACTGCTAAAAAACGTCCTCTCCCTAGTAAGTAAATCGAAGTCGGTTTTTTGCACAATTGCCTTACAAAGTTTTAAACAATTGAAGTTAATGAAATGGGACATATAAGAAAAATAAAGCGAAGTTGATGAAATGGGACATCATTCCAGCAGCGATTGAAATAAACACAAAAAAGAGAAAAGTTTTTTTAAAAGAGGGTGGAAATTATCAACGGGAAAAGCGGATATAAAGAGTGAGGGGGAAAAGTTGATGGGGAAACCATTTAAGGAAGGGGTTATTAGTAATCTTTTAAAAGAATGTTTTAATAGAAAGATTGTTCACTACGTTCACTACTAATTAAGTAAATACATAAATAACAAACAATGACCGTTAAAGGTCAATCACTTCTAACAGAAACATTACATAATTAAGTTCAACGGTATACATAACTTTAGAATAAGTAGGATATACCTCTAATTCCTCCACAATTGCCCTTCTAAGCGATTCTATTAGCTTATGGGTAATTAATTAGTGTTACCTCCCCCTCTAACACCTTTTAGAAGCGAATTCAGACATTTGACAAAAAGATTATTTTATGTTAGGTAAAGTGGAAATTATCAAGGTGATTCACAGATGTATATTATGTAGGGAAGGAAATAGTCCACCTTCCTTAAGCATTAGTTAAGTGCTTGTCATTCTAAGTTATCCCTTCCATTTCCCCTTTCTAGAAATCATTACAGGTTTACTCCCGTTTCCCTGTAGTGGTTTCAATGAAGGTAGAAATACTTTCAATTGGGTTCTTTTATTGGTCTCGGAAAAGACCGTCAAAAAATTACTACCCTAGTAGTAGTTTGGATTGCTTTATTTCTCGGCATTAATACCGCTAGATCGAATCGTCTTGGAGAGGGTTCTAGCACCCCAATTTCGAAAAACTAACGATAGGCGATTCACTATTTTTAGATTGCCTGATTGTTTACCCAATTGGGCACTTTTTAAAGTAGATAATACGAGATGGATATCCTCGTTAAAAGGTCTATATAGTATAGAGAATGGCATGAACCGTTTTCTTCTATGTTTGTTAGCTGGTAATTGATTCTGCCTTGATACGCAAACTCCAATTGTTTTGAAGAGTATAAAAGCTTATACAATCACCTTGATTAATTGTTGTTCAGTGGGTGGACAATGATTTAATGTACACTAGACGGATACCTTGGAACGAAGTCTAGTATTTGTACCTTTCCCATACGGAACAATTCGTGTGGTTACAGGGCATCCTTTTCGAAGGGTGTCCCATTATCTATACGAACAATAAAATATAAAGGATGGTGTTATTAGTGGAGAAGATTATTACAGTAGATGAAGCAAACGCATCATCTAAGAATCAGCTTATCGGTAGATGCTTGGAACAGAATAAGTTGATTTACCGTATGCAGATGGAAGCTATTCAGAAGGAAAAAGAAATTGATTACCTTAGAGGTATTATTCGGAGATACGATAAAGGGTTAACAAATAGATTTAAATAATAGAAAAGAGGATGACTAAAAATGACAAAAGCAAATGATATGATTCAATTACAACAACAGGTGCAACAGCTTTCAAAACAGCTTCAAGCTAACAATGCATATAAAAATACTTCAATCTTCAAACGGATGAATAAGGAAGCCGAAAAGTGGTATGAGGAAAAAGTTGTTGAAAAACAGACTGCCCAAACTCATAAACAATTCTTACAAGACAAGATTTCTAGTATGATGTTAGGACAGCCACAACATAGAGACATTAGTACTATTAAAACTGTTAATGGTGTACTAATGAGGGTTGCTACAGATGACCAAGCTAATGTTGTAAAAGTAGAACCTATCAAAAGTTTTGGTGAGTTGGATTATAACGAACGTTCTCAACTAATGACCGAAAATAAGAAGTTATATACTCGCTTACAACATGATGTTTATAGACCTGAAATGCATGATTTTCATATTGATGTAATGGTAGCTGAAGGTATTAGATTTGATGAATGGTCTATTCTAGCTGATACACCACAGAAGCCTAGTCTAGAGGGTTTAAGCATGGAAGATTCATCTAAGGTACTAAGTGAGTATAGTAAAGCTACAGAAGCCCATACAGCCCGTTTAACAGCCTATCAGAGTGATAAGACCGCCTATGAAACAGGCACTATGAATAATGACCTACGGGAATGTGAAACTAAGATTGAAACTATCAACAGTGAATTACAGGGATAAACTAGGGTAGCCTTAATTGGTTACCTTCTTTTTATTTATAAAACAGAAAAGGAATGATTAAATCATGAAGTTAGAACACAATAGAGTAGATTTAAAACTAAGTGATATAGAAATGAAGTTTTGTCATGCCTATGTTGCCAATATGAGAAACGCATCCGAAACGGCTAGACAGATTAATATTAGCAGACCTACTTTAAATAAATGGTTGAAGAAACCACATATCATAGCCTATTTAGATGTGTTAGCTGAAGCAGGTATTGCAGAATCAATATTAACCTTTGATGAAGCTATGCAGATTCTAACGGGTATAGCTAGGGGAACAATTACTGAAGAAGTAATAAACTTTAAGTCAGGTCAGATTGAAAAGACAATTCCTAATACCATCTCTAAGAAACAAGCCGTTGAACTGTATTTAAAAGCTACTGGACAGCTAGTACAGCGTATTGATATCACATCAGACTATGATAGACCTAAACCTAATGTAAATGACCTTACAACAATAGATATGGCTACTAAGAAGATTGCCCCTCCTATTGATGCAGAATTTGAAGACATTGATGCAGGTGATTTAAATTGAACAGTGAAGGATTTTTCATAAGCAAGTATAAAGATGATGAAGGTAATCTGATTCATGAAATTGACTTACATCATTATGACCCTAACGAAGATGAAGAAATAGATGATAATATGGTTATTGGTGACTTTAACGGTATCAGTATCACATCTATAACTGAATGGTATTTCAATACTAACAAGCTTCAAGGGAAGGTTAAATTAAGTTCTGATTCAAGGATAAGCTTACCTACAGTCCCATCATGGAAAGAACTTTCTAAACGCTATCCAGAAGGGAAGCTACTTAGAATTAAAGGTGAATTCTTTGTTGTATCAGGTACTGATGTTGAAATTGTAACACAAGCCTTTAAGGATAATACTTGGCAAGAAACAGACCTATGGACAGCTACCGTAAATGTTAAGCCATACGGTGTAGATGTTGCAGAAGATTGGATTAGTGTTGACTTAGATATTAACTGGAATGAATAACAAAACCCCTTTTCCTTAATTGGATTAGGGGTTTTTTTTGTCTAAAATACTTACCAGTAATAACCTAATGTAATCTAATATAATCTGTTGTATTCTAAGTCTTGTAAGAGAGACACCTTATACAAGGTTCTTTATTAGCTTCAAGAAGTAATGCTAATAAGCTTGTGCATAGTGCTAAAACAGAAGCTGAACGTGAAATGTTTATAGAGTATAGAAATCATGTTATAGAAACAATGAAAACTTAGTAAAGCTTTATAATAAGCTTGATAAAGTTATTTAAAGGCATTGGGGAGAAATCCCCTCCTTACATATTCATTCTAAAGGAGGTTGCAAAAATGGCTAAATCAAGTGTTTCATTGAAGGTTGCTGAAGAGGTTAAGGGAATGTTAGAGGAACTTAGGGTATTCTACAGTAAAGAAGTATCCGTTGATTTAAACACTAGTCAAACGGCTGAACGTATTATTAGATTAGCCTACTTAGATATGAAAGAAAAAAAGGCTGAGGATTAAAACTTCCCCAACCTTTCTTTTTGTTTATTTATAACCACCTCTAAATAATTTCAAATGTATGAAATGAAAGAGGGTTCTAGCACAAAATTATAAGGGAATGAAAGTCTATTTTTTTCATGCATCAAAAACAGGCTGAAAAAAGCCCGGGGTGCCGAATTACCTTCTGGACCGCTGAAGACTTCGCCTCGCCCTTGGCGGTCCCAGCACTTCTGACATGATGATGCCATCAATCAGCTGCTTTTTCCCAAAAGACGGTCCTTTGCGATAGACCGGACTGTTATTATCAGATATCGCTGATGTAATCTGATCCGCCTTCGCTTTTTGATATAAACGCTCTTGATCGTACTTCTGCTGAAGCCGTCTAAGCTCCGCAATCCTTTTGTTCGCTTCGTTCTTCGTCTCATCGATTACTTCAAAAGCCTGTGTTGCCTGCTGATCGACTTTCCTTACGGGAGCAGGGGCAGGCCTTTGCTGCTGTTCCCCTTGCGACATTTCGCCCTGAAGCTCCCGCATGACCTCCTGCCATTTCTTTTTCGGAGGCGTGTTTGGATCATCATTTTGCTGCTTTTTCTTTCCTAACATGGACGTTAAGATACCGATCAAGACAATGATAAGGAATGGGTTCTTGAGAAAGAAATCAATAAAATCTCCCATTTAAAGACCTCCCTTCCCTGACCTAATTATTATTGTTATTGTTATTGTTGTTGATATTATTGTTATCCTTTGGATTTTCGGATATTTTACTGATGGAACCGCGCATATCCGTATCGGCCGTGATATTTTGGATATTCATATAATCCATCACTCCAAGATTCCCGCTTTTCAGTGCATCGGCCATGGCCAACGGAACTTCCGCTTCGGACTGAACAACCTTCGCTCGCATTTCCTGAACACGGGCAACCATTTCCTGTTCAAGTGCAACAGCCATTGCACGCCGTTCTTCGGCCTTCGCCTGGGCTATTTTCTTATCTGCCTCGGCTTGATCCGTCTGTAATATGGCCCCGATATTTTTCCCGATATCCACTTCAGCGATGTCAATGGAAAGAATTTCGAATGCCGTTCCAGAATCCAACCCTTTTGATAAAACCGTTCTAGAAATCAAATCGGGATGTTCCAGTACATCCGTATGCATTTTAGAAGCACCGATCGTCGATACGATCCCTTCACCTACACGGGCAATGATCGTCTCTTCACCGGCACCACCGACTAGACGTTCAATATTGGCACGAACCGTAATCCTTGCCTTCGCTTTTACTTCAATCCCATTCATCGCTACACCAGAGATGAACGGAGTTTCGATCACTTTCGGGTTAACGCTCATTTGAACGGCTTGAAGAACATCACGACCTGCCAGGTCAATAGCTGCACCCCGTTCGAAAGGTAAGACGATATTGGCGCGTTCTGCAGCAATTAAAGCATTCACTACGCGATCGACATTACCCCCTGCAAGGTAATGGCTCTCCAATTGATTCGTTGAAACATTGATTCCAGCCTTATGGGCCTTGATAAGGGGATTAACAACCCTGCTTGGTATAACACGGCGAAGCCTCATCCCAACTAATGTAAATATACTGATTTTGACTCCTGCCGCCAAAGCGGAAATCCATAACATTACTGGTACGAATGTGAAAAACACTGCCAATACGATGATGGCAGCAATCACTGCCAGTACAATAAATATCGTTCCTGAAGTTATCACTTAATGATTCATCCTTCCTGTATCTTTTAATTTTAATTCGAATCCGGAATTTCCCGGACGACCACCCTAGATCCTTCAACTTTAACGATCATGATTGACGAACCTTTGGAAATAAAGCTTCCTTCAGTCACGACATCCACTCTTTCATCTTTGATCAAAGCTGTTCCCGAAGGCCTCAAATCTGTCATGGCCTTCCCTTCCACACCTAATAAATCAACTCTATTCGGATTGCTGACATACCCTTGTTCCGTTTTTGTTGCATCGGTTAATATCATTTTCCTGAAAAATTTCATTTGTTTTCCAAACACCTTTACAAGTAGGATGAATACCAAAATGGATACGGTGACCGCAATTAGCAAGGATATCGTCATATGAACAGGATCATCTGATGCGAGGAATAAACTCCCCACGATCGCTGTAAATCCAAGCAGTCCGATAATCCCACCTGGGAGAAAAAACTCAATTAGAACGAGAATGACCCCAATGATGAACATCGCTAACGATTCGTACCCGGTGATACCAGCGACAAGATGGCCATAGAAGAATAAAACGAGACTTGAGATCCCAATTACCCCTGGAATTCCAAAACCAGGTGAAAACAATTCCATCACAATCCCGATTCCCGCTATCGTCAATAAAATGGGAACGACGATCGGATTGGTCAAAAAGCGGGCAAGTTTCTCAGGAAAGCTTTCTTCGATTGACCGAATATCGGCATCCTCGACCCCAAGTATACTATACAGCTCCGCTTTCCCAGAGACTGTGCCTTCACTATATCCAGCCTTTTTTGCCTGTTCAGCTGTAAATGTCAGCAACTTTCCTCTTTCCGCTCCATATTCGGGAAGATTGATGTCATCATCCGCCATCGCCTGAGCGAAAATGGGATCGCGTCCATTTTGTTCTGCAGCAGTCTTCATGGCAGCCAGCCAATAAGATTGCGCTTTCTTACCTGCAGCGTTCCCTGTTGAATCAATGACAGCCGCCGATCCCATGGTAGCACTTGGAACCATATAGATCTCATCTGCACTTAGAGAAATATATGCACCTGCAGATAATGCCCTGTTATTGACGTAGGCAACTGTCTTAATTGGTGAATCGGACAGTAACTTTGCGATTTCCCCTGCCGCATCCACAGCACCTCCAGGGGTATTCACTTCGAATACGACAAGATCTGCATCAGCTGCTTCAGCAGTGGTCAGCGCACGTTCCAAAAAGGCCGAGAGCCCCTTTTCCACCGTTTCTTCAATTGGAACATGGTAAACGATCTTTTCTTTTGCAGAAACCGACGATACCCCAAATGAAGACATGGTGAACAGCAATCCAAACAGGAGTACAGATAAATAACGCCAAATTTTCAACGGAACGCCCCCTTTCCCGTATTAAACGCTGTAAGTGCCTCCAATTTCATGAAGATACTTACCAGTAAAATTCAGGCCGCAACTAAAATTCGAATAAGGAGCAAATGAAGCAACCCTTTACTCTGTTCTTTAGTTATTACGTATGTATATGAAAAAGGTTTCAAAAAAAGCAAATAAAATTGAAAGTACCCCATATTATCTTGGACTTTGCTTCAATAATATACGCATAAAACCATGAAATACACAAAAACCACAGGCAATTGCCTGCGGTTAGGTTTCGAGTTTTAAGTTTCGAGTTCAAGATAGATGTTGTTGTACTAATTTGTTTACTAGAGAACCATCCGCTTTACCTTTAACTTTAGGCATTAAAGCTCCCATAACTCTCCCCATATCTGCTTTGGATGTTGCATTGACTTCTTCAATCGTTTGTTTAACAATATTAGAAATCTCTTCTTCTGAAAGTTGCTCAGGCATATATGCCTCTACGTATACTAGTTCGGTGCGGACTTTATCCACGAGATCGGAACGACCTGCGTTTTCAAACTCCTGGAGGGAGTCTTTGCGTTGTTTTAATTCGCGAGAGAGCACTGTCAATTCTTCATCATCTGTTAAATCTTGTCTCTGCTTTAGAGCTTCATTTTGAATAGAAGCTTTCAGCATCCGAATAACAGATAGTTTGTCCTTTTCCTTGTTCTTCATCGCTTGTTTCATATCATTATTTAAACGCTCGAGAAGACTCATCTTTCCACCCTCTCTTAGAATTTACGTTTTCTAGCAGCTTCAGACTTTTTCTTACGTTTTACGCTTGGTTTTTCATAAAATTCACGCTTCCTAGCTTCCTGAAGCGATCCTGCTTTAGATACAGTACGTTTGAAACGACGAAGAGCATCTTCAAGCGATTCGTTTTTACGAACGACGGTTTTAGACATCTCTTTCCCTCCCTCCGAAAACAACACACTAACTCAAGTTGTCAACATGTTATACATGTACTAAACAATTATAATATATCATCTTTAGCAGGTCAACCAATTAAATCAAACTTATTTTGAATTTATTCATGTTATTATCATAACTTTTCTCTAAACGGCATGGAAATCCAATTTATAGCATGTCTCCTCTTAATGGACCATAAGATTATTAAGGGGTGACTGTCATGTTTGAGCTATTTTTATTCCTGCTATTCATTGCGATATTTTTGGCAGGTATGTCAGTTTTACGAATCGGACTGTTCAATATGTCCGGTGCAGCATTAAAGACTTTTCTATTAAAGGTAACGGATAAGCCATGGAAAGGTTTCATGGCCGGAACCATCTTTACGGGGATCCTGCAAAGCAGCTCGGCGGTCATGGTCATGACGGTCGGCCTCGTTTCTGCAGGAAGCTTAACATTCCCGCAAACAATCGGGATTATTCTTGGAACGAATATCGGATCCACCTTTACAGCAGAGTTCATGACCTTCTCTTTGGATCGTTGGATCATTCCCGGAGTTGTCAGCGGCGCTTTCCTTTGCTTCATGCCTAAAGTATTACCGAGAAGCTTAGGGATGTCCCTGATCGGAATCTCTGCCATCTTCGCGGCAATGAGTGGTTTTAAAACGCTTTCGACACCGATTGCTGCCTATCCATCCATACAGACGCTCATCCATTACATAGAGGGCCATATGATTTATGCCCTATTGGCCGGAATATTATTGACGGCACTCATTCATTCCAGTTCAGCAACCATCGGGATAGCCATGAGCTTTTTGATGAATGGGGAGTTATCCGTCGCTTCCGCAATCATCATCATGCTCGGATCCAATATTGGCACTTGCATCACCGGATACATGGCCAGCATCGGGTCTGGGAGACAAGCCGCCTTCACGGCTTATGCACATATTTGGCTAAACGTCATCGGGGTTGCCGCATTCCTGCCTTTTGTGGACACCCTGGAACGAACGGCTGCCTTTTTCACCGAAAACAAGGGGACACAGCTCGCCCATGCGAGTGTCATTTTCAATATCTTGACTTCTTTGGCTGTCTTGCCTTTCGCACGCCAATTCTCCAATTTCATTCTTTTGGCACATCGGCCACATATAAAAAAATAAAGGACTGTCCCAAAAGTCATTAGAAACTGACAATGGGACAGCCTCGAAGAAGATAGACATAACCTAACCGCTACAGATATCGAGGGTGGTAAACGATTACCAGAGGTTTTTTAGCTAATCTTTTTATAATTAGTTTTATGGTTTAATAAGCTCAAACCACTTAATATAACAGCAGCTAATATCAAAACGATCCAACCTTTATTAGAGAAAGATGTTAGATAAAAAACAGTTACTGCCATTATAAATAAAAGGGTTATTAAAGTATTATATACCCAAAATTTCATCATGTATTTCACCACTCATCGTAAGTAGTTTTAGTTTTTCCTTTATAATTCTTTTCCTTATAGTGCACTGTTTTAATAATTCCACTCTTATCAGATTTCGTATTCCTTTTCACGTAAGATTTATAAGATGCGTATCCGTATAATTCTTTCACACCCAATGCAGTTGCAGTAAGAAAGGAAGGTATACCAACTCCAGGAATTAGACCACCAGCACTAACTGCCGTTATACCAATGAAAACCCCTTTTGATCTATCTTTATTACTAAACATTAATTTATAACTTGTGGGTAAGGAAGATCTGGGCATACATTTCTATGCTGGATAACATGCATCTGCTTTTTGAGGTGCAGCCAGTGAAACGCCAATTAAAGAAAAAGCTAATGTTATTGATAAAAGTAAATTAAAAACCCGTTTTTTCATTTTCCTCCCCCTGTTTATGTATTTAATATAAGCACGTTTACTCCCCTTGTTACCCCCTATATCTATTAAATCGACAATAAACTTTTTTTGAATTTATAGGTTCCAAAAATGAACAGTACAAATTCAAAAATGGTACAGGTCCTCTTTTTTTATCCGAGAAATCAGAAAAACCAATATATTGGAGATATTTCTTGGACGACCGGAATATACCAACAGATTCAATTACATCACCAGTAAAACGGACACGATCTTTCTTCACTATACAAAAACATACCCTTTAACTTCTGAAGAAAATTTTTGCAACAAGAGAAGTGCTAATAGAGAAAGTAACAAAGATACCAACGCCTTCAACATGAAAAGGATTGTCAAGGAACGAAAAGCTCAGAGGCGTCCACTTGTGAATTCGCCAGTTACATTTCAATCAATTAATGGAGAATTAAAGCGAAGGCAAAAGTAAACGTTTATTCTGAATCAAGACGCAAATTCTAAGCAAGATAAAAATCGAGATAGAGAGCATTTTTGTTCAAATCAAGGGCAATCGGTCTTTTCGTCGCTTTTCGCTTCGGAGAAACTAAATGTTATAGTCCGAACGGAGTTTTGAATCGTGGCAATGGTTTATATTTAAATGGCTTTCATCCTCCAGCTGTTTTCGGTAGATATTAAAGAAATAAAAAACAGGCGGAGAAAAATAAATTATTTTTCTCCGCCTGTTTTATTTTAAGGACTTATTATACAGCCCAATACAATATCAATAATCCGAATCAGCCGTTAAGCCCTTTACGATGGAGACACCTGCACTCGCTCCAATTCTTGTTGCACCAGCTTCAATCACGTTCTGGGCATCAGCCGTGTTGCGGACTCCGCCTGAAGCTTTGACACCGATATCGGGACCAACCGTTTTTCTCATTAGCGCGATATCTTCAACAGTCGCACCGCCGGTCGAAAAACCAGTTGATGTTTTAACATAATCCGTTCCCGCTTTTACTGCAAGTTCACAAGCACGGACTTTTTCTTCCTCAGTCAATAGAGCGGTTTCAATGATTACTTTCGATAGAGCTTTACCAGTGGATGCCGCTACCACAGCACGGATATCCCGCTCTACCAACTCATTATCCTTGTCCTTCAATGCGCCGATATTAATCACCATATCGACTTCGTGGGCGCCATTGCTGATGGCATCTTTCGTTTCAAAAGCTTTGGTTTCCGGTGTGGTTGCACCTAGAGGGAACCCGATAACCGTACAAACTTTTACATCTGAACCTTCCAAAAGTTCGCTTGCATACTTAACCCAAGTCGGGTTTACGCATACGGAAGCAAAGTTATATTCTCTCGCTTCTTCGCATAATACCTTAATTTGATCTTTGGTTGCATCTGCTTTTAATAACGTGTGGTCAATTAAACCTGCTACATTTTGTGACATTAATAATCCTCCTCAAAACAATCTATAACTAGTTGTACGTACCTCTCATGATACCATAGTTTATCCAATTTGACGATATATATAGTCTTTACCCGAATGTACCAAGAAACACGCAAACAGATGATAAAAAAAAGACAGCAGAAAAACGGCTGTCTTAAATATTGGAAACTTGTTGCAACGGAAAATCCTTCACAACCGTCACGAACTGACCTTCACTAAATGGATAGCCAGACTTTGTAATCTTCACTTTTACGATTTCACCGACCATCTCATCCGAAGCTGGGAAGACGATTTTCATATAATTATCGGAGTATCCTTCATAAAGGCCATTTTCCAACTTCGTTTCAGGAATGACTTCAAGAACTTCCCCCTCAAATCGTGATGCATACTCTTTTGCCAGCTGGTCCGACAAAGCGATAAGACGGTGGACGCGTTCATTTTTGACATCTTCATCCACTTGATCTTCCATACGCGCAGCCGGAGTCCCTGTCCGTTTTGAATAAGGGAAGACATGGAGTTCGGAGAATTTATATTTTTCTATAAAGTTATATGTCTCCATGAATTCTTCTTCGGTTTCACCCGGGAAACCTACGATGACATCAGAAGTAACAGCAAGACCCGGAAGTGCAATTTTTAACTTTTCGATTCGATCACCGAAGAAATCCATCGTATATTTACGTCTCATCCGTTTTAAAACCGTATCGGAACCCGATTGGATTGGAATATGCAAATGACGTACGACTTTTTTTGATTTCGTCAGCACTTCAATGATCTCATCTGTAATTTGGCTGGCTTCAATGGATGAAATACGGATGCGCTTCAGCCCATCGATTTTTTCCAGGTCCCGCAGCAGCATCGCCAAATTATAGTCCTTCAAATCGTCTCCATAGCCACCAGTATGAATTCCGGTCAAGACTAGTTCTTTATATCCTGCCTCGACAAGCTGTTCAGCTTGGTGAACGACTTCCTTTGGGTCGCGCGAACGCATTAATCCACGAGCCCAAGGGATGATGCAGAAAGTGCAGAAATTATTGCACCCTTCCTGAATCTTTAATGAAGCACGTGTACGGTCTGTAAAAGCAGGTACATCCAACTCTTCGTAGACACGGTTTTTCATGATATTTCCTACAGCATTGATTGGTTCACGTTCAACCTTGAATTGCTCGATGTAATCAAGCAGTTTAACCCTGTCCTGTGTTCCTACAACAATATCCACACCTGGTATGGCCATGATTTCTGCTGGCGATGTCTGAGCGTAGCATCCCGTTACCGCTATGACGGCATTCGGATTCTTACGAATGGCACGACGGATGACCTGACGGCTTTTTTTATCGCCAGTGTTTGTCACCGTGCATGTGTTGATGACATATACATCTGATGTGTTTTCAAACTCAACACGATCATATCCCCCAGTTTTGAATAATTGCCAAATAGCCTCTGTTTCATAATGATTCACTTTACAGCCTAATGTATGGAAAGCGACCGTTGCCATTTTTCATCACCTCAAAAGTTCTACATGATAAGAAACAGCGGAAAGTGCATATAAAGGTGCTGTTTCAGTTCTTAATATCCTTGGTCCAAGACCGCAAGCCACAAAACCGGCATCAGTCAGTTTTTCAATTTCCTTATCTGCTAACCCACCTTCAGGACCAAACACGAATAAGATCGATTGCCCTGGGGTGATATCTTTCAAGACAGATGCGAGTACAGAAGTTTCCCCACGTTTTGCCTCTTCTTCAAAAGCGATTAATTTATGATCGAAACCGGAAGCATACCCAGCTAGCTGAACTGCCGTCATCGGTTCCTTGATGGCAGGGATAACTGTGCGGTGAGATTGTTCAGCCGCCTCTTTTGAAATCTTCTGGAGCCTCTCCAATTTCTTACCTACCTTTTTGTGGTCCCATTTTACCACCGAACGAGCCGCAATAAAAGGGATAAATTCAAAGGCACCCAGTTCCGTACCCTTTTGAACGATATATTCCAATTTATCCCCTTTAGGCAGACCGCTCGCAATCACAACCCTCACAGGAAGTTCCTTTTCTTCATTCTTCCATTCGATAACGGTCCCTATAACAGCATCATCACTAATTTCCGAAATTTCCGTGACAGCTGTCATACCATTGCCTTTCACCGTAATGATCCGCTCCCCTGGTCCCATTCTCATGACCCTGGCGATATGGTGAAAATCATCGCCTGATATCGTCACCGTGTTTCCATTGATGTCTTCTTCGTTAAGAAAATACCGTTGCACACTGCCACCCACTTCGTCTAGTCTAAAAACTTACAGGCTAACAGTCAGAGGCTTATTACCCGAATGCAAGCCATGCAAAGATTCAAGCTAAAAAAAGGTACTCTGACTATCAAAATACCCGATAATCAGAGTAACTTTTTTCAATTAATCATTTCTTTTCGCGATTATCGCTACCCAATCTTCCATCAAGATGGTTTCGGAAATGGTGAAGCCAGATCCCGTAATCGCATCCTTCACATCTTGTTTCTTAGGTTGAATGATTCCAGAAGCTATAAAATATCCGCCCGGTTTGACGACTTTCGCTACATCATCCGTAAAGCTCATGATCACTTCGGCAAGAATATTAGCCACGACGACATCCGCTTGTTCATTTACACCATCCAGCAAGTTACCTTTTGAAACGGACACTTTATCCTGCACGTTATTAAGTTCCACATTTTGTATAGCTGACTGTACAGCCACTTCATCCAAATCAAGGGACTGGATTCGTTTTGCGTCCAATAATGCAGCAGCAATGCTTAGAACACCAGAACCCGTTCCTACATCAACGACTAAATCCCCAGGCCGCACTGTACGTTCCAGCGCTTGGATGCACATGACCGTTGTCGGGTGTGTACCTGTTCCGAAGGCCATGCCTGGATCAAGTTCGATGATCAGTTCGTCACTGCTTACTGGAGTGTAATCTTCCCATGTTGGCACGATGGTAAAACGTTCGGATATCTTGACGGGATTATAATATTTTTTCCAAGCCGTCGCCCACTCTTCTTCATTCACTTCACTAATTGAAACAACATTCTTCCCAAGGTCTATATCAAAAAGGTGGAGATTATTGATTGATTCCTTAATAGCATCAACGGTTTCACCAAGAAAGCTGTTTACGGGAAGATAAGCCTTAATGACTACACCCTCATCCGGATAATCATCTGGGTTTAAGTGGTAGATTTCGCCAAAAACATTTTCGCGTTCCTTGACTAATTCTAGAGGATCCTCAATGACAACACCACTCGCACCTGCCTCATGAAGAATATTAGAAACAGGTTCAACCGCTTCATTCGTTGTTTGGATTGCAAATTCAGACCACTTCATAATCTACCAACTCCCAATTTGTTCTTTTACTTTTATTCACCTATCTTTAAATGCACGTTTCACTTTTGAGAAAAAGCCATCTTCTTGTTCATCTATACCTTGTCCGCTGATATCGCTGAACTCACGAAGCAGATCCTTTTGTTTTTCCGTTAATTTTTTAGGCGTTACCACTAATACGACCACATGCTGATCTCCTTGGCCATATCCTCTGACGTTAGGAACACCTTTGCCTTTTAAACGGAAACGCGTGCTTGTTTGTGTACCGGCAGGGATCTTCAGCTTCACTTTTCCATGAAGGGTCGGAACTTCTATTTCATCGCCTAATGCTGCCTGAGCGAAAGTAACCGGCATTTCACAATAGATATCATCGCCATCCCGCTCAAAGAATTCATGGCTGCGTACATGGAAGACAACATACAGGTCTCCAGCTGGACCGCCATTGATTCCTGGCTCTCCTTGGCCGGTTACACGCAATTGCTGACCATCATCAATTCCGGCTGGCACCTTAACTTGGATCTTTTTACGTTTTTGGACTTTTCCGTCACCGCCACATGTTGAGCATTTATTAGGAATGATTTTTCCTGTTCCTTGACAATGGTGACATGCTCTCCGGTTCACAATCCTTCCGAACGCTGTGTTTTGTTCAACATTCAATTGACCGGTTCCATGACAATGTGAACAATTTTCCACTTTTGTGCCTGGTTTGGCACCGGATCCTTTACATGTATCACAATTCTCTTCACGCGGAATTTCGATTTCAGTATCTTTTCCAAATGCAGCCTCTTCAAAAGAAAGCGTCATCGTATACTGTAAATCCGCCCCTTGACGTGGTGCATTAGGATCTCTCCTACGTCCGCCGCCACCAAAGAAGCTACTGAAAATATCTTCAAAACCGCCGAAACCACCAAAGTCCTGACCACCAAAGCCCTGATTTGGATCTGTATGTCCGAATTGGTCATAATGGGCCTTTTTCTGTTCGTCACTCAATACTTCGTAAGCTTCCTTGATTTCCTTGAATTTATCCGCAGCATCGTCCGCTTTATTAATATCAGGGTGATATTGTTTGGAGAGCTTTCGATACGCTTTTTTGATTTCATCCTTCGAAGCACTTTTCGAAAGGCCTAACACCTCATAATAATCGCGTTTACTCATATCTAAAATCCACTCCCGATTCGATTCACATAAAGGTAATATTATCACTGAACGAAGATAATAATCAACTAGAAAAGTACAAACAGGCTTTAACACTTTTTTGTAAATGGTAATGCCAGCCCCAAATTGCACACATTTATTTCTAAAATCCCATGATTCCCCACCAGCGATTGTAAGATTAAAAGAAAACCAGATGCCAACGCTCCCTGACAATGATTCCCTTCACTGTAAAAAAAGTCAAAGTCAAGATAACCTGACTTTGACTTTTCTACAATGGCAGGCAGAAATGAACTGCCCAATATTTATCAGTGTCCCGATTGGGTCACTTTTTATTTTTTCTCTTCTTCGTTAACTTCCGTGTATTCTGCATCAACGACATTATCGTCTTTAGCAGATTCGCCAGCACCGGCTTCGCCAGCTTGCTGAGCTTTTGCCGCTTCTTCATAAAGCTTCATTGTCAAAGCTTGAACGATTTCATTAAGTGCATCTTTTTTCACGCGGATTTCTTCAAGCTCATTTTTCTCGATTGCAGCTTTCAGTTCGTCCTTCGCTTCATTTGCTTTTGTTACTTCAGCTTCGTCCACTTTACCTTCTAGATCTTTAAGCGTTTTTTCCGTTTGGAAGACTAATTGATCAGCTTCGTTACGAAGTTCAACTTCTTCTTTACGTTGTTTATCGCTATCGGCATTTTCTTCCGCTTCACGTACCATGCGTTCGATCTCTTCATCAGAAAGTCCTGAAGATGATTTGATGGTGATCGCTTGTTCTTTGTTCGTGCCAAGATCTTTCGCACGAACGTTCACGATACCATTTTTATCGATATCGAATGTCACTTCAACTTGCGGAATTCCACGCGGTGCAGGTGGAATGTCACTCAATTGGAAACGACCGAGCGTTTTGTTATCCGCTGACATTGGACGTTCACCTTGAAGAACATGTATATCAACTGCCGTTTGGTTATCAGCCGCTGTCGAGAATACTTGTGATTTACTAGTTGGAATCGTAGTATTACGGTCAATCAGTTTCGTGAACACTCCGCCCATCGTTTCAATCCCAAGTGAAAGTGGAGTTACATCCAGAAGGACAACGTCTTTAACATCTCCTGTTAATACGCCACCTTGAATTGCAGCACCCATAGCCACTACTTCATCAGGGTTTACACCTTTGCTTGGTTCTTGACCGATTTCCTTTTTGATCGCTTCAACAACCGCAGGAATACGTGTAGATCCACCAACAAGGATTACTTTGTCAATTTCAGACGCTGAAAGGCCAGCATCTTTCAATGCTTGACGAGTTGGTCCCATAGTACGCTCAACAAGACCTGAAGAAAGCTCATCGAATTTTGCTCTAGTCATCGTTACGTCCAAGTGAAGCGGGCCAGCATCCCCAGCTGTGATGAATGGCAATGAAATTTGAGTTGAAGTTACGCCGGAAAGATCTTTTTTCGCTTTTTCAGCTGCATCTTTCAAACGTTGTACCGCCATTTTATCTTTTGAAAGGTCGATTCCATTTTCTTTCTTGAATGCTTCAACTAGGTAATCGATGATGACTTGGTCGAAATCATCTCCACCTAGACGGTTGTCACCGGCTGTGGACTTAACTTCGAAAACGCCATCTCCAAGTTCCATGATCGATACGTCGAATGTACCGCCGCCAAGGTCGAATACAAGGATCGTTTGATCTTCTTCCGTTTTATCCAAACCGTATGCAAGTGCTGCAGCTGTAGGTTCGTTGATGATACGTTCCACTTCAAGACCAGCAATTTGACCAGCATCCTTAGTTGCTTGACGTTCTGCATCATTGAAGTAAGCAGGTACAGTAATAACCGCTTTTGTAACTTTTTCGCCAAGATACTCTTCAGCGTATGATTTTAAGTATTGAAGGATGATTGCAGAAACTTCCTGAGGTGAGTATTCTTTTCCTTCAATTACTTCTTTATGGTCGGTACCCATATGGCGTTTAATGGAAATGATTGTGTTAGGGTTTGTAATCGCTTGGCGTTTTGCCACTTCCCCCACTTGTCTTTCTCCATTTTTGAATGCCACTACGGATGGTGTTGTACGGTTTCCTTCTGGATTCGGGATTACTTTTGGTTCCCCGCCTTCAAGTACAGATACACAAGAGTTTGTTGTACCTAAGTCAATACCTATAATCTTGCTCATAGTTTCACTACCTCCCAATTTTTTATATGTAAAAATCTTATTCGTTCACTTTAACCATTGCAGGTCGAATCACACGGTCTTTTAGAAGGTATCCTTTTTGGAATTCCTCGACGACGATGTTAGAACCGAAGTTTTCATCTTGAACTTGCATGACCGCTTGATGCAAACGCGGATCGAACTCTTCACCAACCGAACTGATCGGTTCGATGCCTTCTTTAGTCAATGCATCAGTAATCGCTTTGTAGACCATTTCCATGCCTTGAAGCAGGGATTTCGTCTGTTCATTTTCCGCTTCGATTTTTGTAGCTCTTTCAAAATTATCAAGAGCTTCAACTAAATCACTGGCAATACTTTGAACTCTATATTTTTGAGCCGCCTCCATATCAAGCTTGGCACGGCGTCTTGAATTATCAAAATCGGCCTGCAGACGAAGATAACGGTTATCCATTTCTTCGATTTTTGCCTGAAGCTCAGCAATCTTTTCATGAGCCAATTGAAGTTCATCTTTTTCAACCGGTGTTTCCTCTTGGTTTTGTTCTGCTGGAGTTTCTCCTTCAGCGAAAACTGCTTCTGCAGCGCTTTCCTCGATTGTTTCATTTTCCAATGTTTTTTCTTCATTTTTATTTTCTGTCACAATCTCACCTCCCTAAAAGGGTTATACAATTTATGCTAAAGTAATAGGTCAGGCTGCGGAATATGACCTCCGCCACCTTAACAATATTACCTTTGCTACTATTTTTGATACAGTTTTGTCATTAGGGCCGTTAAATCTTTCGAGAAAAACGAAAGCAAACTGATCACTCGCGAATATTCCATTCTCGTCGGACCCAATATGGCTAATGTGCCCACTTGCTCCTGCCCGATTGAGTATGTTGCCGTAATCAAACTGCAGTCATCGAGCACTGTGTTTTGATTTTCACGGCCAATCTTGACGTGGATGCCCGATGGATTTTGAGTAATGAGTTCATAAAAACCCTGCTCCTGCTCAATCATCGATAAAAGCGTGCTTACTTTAGCAATATCATGGAACTCAGGCTGCCTTAGCATATTCGTTTTCCCGCCGAAAAATATTTTTTCGGGCTTTGTGTCAGTCAGGGTATCCGCCAGGACAGAGACCATCGATCCATAGTTATGGATGTGACGGCTCAAAAGAACAGCCACTTCCTTGTAGATCTTATCCTTTAGATCAACTAGCGGAACATCGACCAAACGGGAATTCAATATGTTCACCATCTTTTCAATTTCGTTTATATCAAAAGAAGGCGGTAAGGAAATCATTCGATTTTCCACATGACCTGTATCAGTAATAATGATGGCTATTGCTGTTTCCGGGCTCAAAGGAATGATCTGGATTTTCTTCAGCTTATGCTCATTCACTTTTGGCCCCAGTACAATCGCCGTATAATTCGTCAGTTCCGAAAGTATTTTCGCTGACTTCTGAACGATCTTTTCCAATTCATAAATTCGTTCTACAAAAACGGATTTTAATATCTTCATTTCATTCTTTTTCGGAGCTTGAGGAGAAAGTAAATGATCCACATAATATCTATACCCTTTTTCAGAAGGAATCCTACCGGAAGAAGTATGGGTTTTTTCTAAAAATCCCATTTCTTCAAGATCAGACATTTCGTTGCGAATTGTGGCAGAGCTGAACGTAATTTCTTCTTTCTTCGACAAGCTTCGTGACCCGACTGGCTGGGCAGAATGGATAAAATCCTCGATTATCACTTGTAGAATCAATAATTGACGATCAGTTAGCATGTATGATCACCTCTGTTAGCACTCTGTCTCTTCGAGTGCTAATATACTAATAAATTATCAAATGAAGCTTATGATGTCAACAATGAAAACCGCTAATTACTCGTAAAATAACATAGATTAACTTCACTCGGAATCAATAATGCCCAAAAATGATTGGAACACTTCATTTCCAAGCAGTTTCCCCCGCTCCGTCAAGCGCACGAACCCGCCTTCCACCTTAAGCAGACCCTTTACCGATTCTTCTTCGAGCGGTTTCCTGAAAATCTCCGTCATTTCAACAAAAAATTTACTCTTGAAGGTTTCCAATGAAACTCCTTCCGTTTTTCGGAGACCCAAAAACATCTCCTCTTCCATCCGTTCATGAAGCGGTACTCGGCGTTCCTCCAATACAGGCAGCTGGTTCGCCATCAATGGTGTGATATATTTCTTCACCGGTCCATGATTGGCCACTCTTTTTCCTCCAGTATAGCCATGTGCACCGGCACCAATCCCATAATACTCCACATTATCCCAATATGTCAGGTTGTGCCGGCTTTCAAACCCAGCACGGGCAAAATTACTGATTTCATATTGATGCAGTCCATGCTTCTCCATCTCTTCCATCAGCTTCTCGTACATCGAAGCCTCGAGCTCCTGCGGCGGCAGGTTTAATTTACCCCTTCGCATCTGATTATAAAAAACCGTTTTCGGCTCAACGATCAATGAGTAGCTGGAATAGTGCGGCAATTGAAGGGCAATCGCTTTATCCAACGTGTCATTGAAATCTTCCATAGTTTGTCCCGGCAATCCGTAAATCAAATCGATGCTGATATTCGTAAAGCCAACTTCTTGAGCCAAATGAATCGTTTCATATACTTCAGAAGCCCGATGAGTCCGGCCTATTCGCTTTAATAATTCATCATTGAAGCTTTGCACTCCAAAGCTAAGTCTATTGACACCTGAATGATAAAGGATCTCGAGTTTTTCTCGCGAAAGATCCCCTGGATTGGCTTCGAATGTATATTCAGCCTTTGTTGGATCAAATGGCAGGGTTTCATTGATCGCTTCACATAAAAAAGCAAGCTGCTTTTCATTTAGGGAGGTCGGTGTCCCTCCACCGACGAATACCGTATCCAATCCTGCAGTCGGGTATTTAGAAAGTTGCATCACCATTTCCCTTTTCATCATCTGTAAATATTCGTCAACCGGCTGTCCCTGTAAAAATACTTTATTAAAATCACAATAGTGACAAATATGTTCACAAAATGGTATATGGAGGTAGGCGCTTTTAATCATTGTGTTCACAACCTTTTAATCGAATGAGTCGATAGAAAAAGAGGCTAGATCTCCTCTACCCTCTTTTTTCTATCTATCGTTTATTTTATTTATTTTTTCGGTGTCGTATCATCCATTTTCAAAACAGCCATGAAAGCTTCTTGCGGCACTTCAACGGAACCTACCTGTTTCATCCGCTTTTTACCTTCTTTCTGTTTTTCGAGCAACTTACGTTTACGGGAAATATCGCCGCCGTAACATTTAGCCAATACGTTTTTGCGCATTGCACTAATCGAAGAACGGGCCACGATCTTTTGCCCGATCGCTGCTTGGATCGGCACTTCAAATTGTTGTCTTGGAATCAATTTCTTCAATTTTTCAACAATGACTTTACCGCGTTCATAAGCAAAGTCCTTATGAACGATGAAACTCAACGCATCCACAGTTTCAGCGTTCAGTAAGATATCCATCTTCACAAGTTTGGACGGTTTGTAGCCGATCAACTCATAATCGAATGAAGCATAGCCTCTAGTATTGGATTTCAACTGATCGAAGAAATCATAAACGATTTCCGATAATGGTATTTCATAATGAATGCTCACACGAGTCTCATCGATATATTCCATATCAATGAAGTTACCGCGTTTATTTTGACAGATTTCCATGATCGTTCCGACGAACTCTGTCGGTGCCATCATCGTTGCTTTGACATATGGCTCCTCGACTCGTTCAATCTTTTGAGCATCCGGCATATTGGAAGGGTTATCTACTTTCAGGACCGTTCCGTCTGTCAGGATCACATCATAAATAACACTCGGCGCAGTGGTGATCAGATCAATTTTGAATTCACGTTCAATCCGTTCCTGGATTATTTCCATATGAAGGAGTCCAAGGAATCCGCAACGGAAACCGAAGCCCAATGCTTGCGATGATTCCGCTTCGAACTGTAACGCTGAATCGTTCAATTCCAACTTCTCTAATGCATCCCTTAAATCATTGAATTTCGATGCGTCAATTGGGTATAAACCGCAATATACCATCGGATTCATCTTCCGGTAACCCGGCAATGGCTCTGTCGCACTATTCACGGCACTGGTAATCGTATCACCAACAGTCGTATCACCAACGTTTTTAATGGCGGCAGTAAGGAAACCTACATCACCGACGTTAAGTTCATCCAAAAGCTGGGTTTTCGGATTGAAGACACCCAATTCGGTTACATCAAATTCCTTGCCAGTGGACATCATTTTGATTTTGTCGCCCACTTTAATGGAACCCTCAACAACACGGATATAGGCAACCACACCGCGGTACGCATCAAACAGTGAATCGAAAATAAGCGCCTTGAACGGGGCATCGGGATCTCCCTGTGGTGCTGGCACCAATTCAACGACCTGCTCCAAAATCTCCTCGATTCCGATTCCCGCTTTAGCGGAAGCCAAAACTGCATCGGAAGCATCCAATCCGATTACTTCCTCGATTTCTCCACGTACCCGTTCCGGATCGGCACTCGGCAAGTCAATTTTATTGATGACCGGGATGATTTCCAGGTTGTTGTCCAAAGCTAAATACACGTTTGCAAGCGTTTGGGCCTCAATTCCCTGTGCCGCATCGACAACAAGGACAGCACCTTCACACGCTGCAAGGCTTCGTGAAACTTCATACGTAAAATCGACATGTCCCGGTGTATCAATAAGATGGAAAATATATTCTTCGCCATCTTTCGCATTATATTTCAATTGAATCGCATTCAATTTAATCGTAATTCCACGCTCTCGCTCTAAATCCATGGAATCCAACAGTTGACTCTTCATTTCACGCTGAGTCATTGCGTTCGTTTTTTCAATGATACGATCCGCCAATGTAGATTTTCCATGATCAATATGAGCGATGATGGAAAAGTTACGAATCTTTGATTGTCTTTTTAATTTTTCTTCTCTATTCATGACGTTCACTCCCACTAGTCGACACAATACACTATTTTTTATTATATCAATAGAAAATGCAAGATTCAACAGAATAGTTACAAAAGAAGCATCATTGTAGGGCAAAGGATAAAAAAAGGCTGCATTCCGGATTCGGATGCAACCTTTTGATAGGGCACACTCAACTTATTCCATACCTAAATCATATCAATAAGTGCTTGAAAGGCCCCTGATATCGTATCTCCAAGCGTTTTGCCGATCGATGAGAAAAAGTTGAAGGCTTTCATTTCTTCAAGCTTTTCTTTTTTCGACTCCAAATCATGACTTGTTACTTTTTCGCCAAGAATATCCGCTTCCATCTCCCCTTGATCCGATTGGTTAATAATGAATGCACTATTCAAAGAGGGATCTTCATACCCCTTCATTTTTTTCATCCCATCGTTCGCTTGCTGCATCCCAATCAGAACACCTAAAAATAATACGAGCACAATCCCAGTACATTTCAACCAAAACCGAACCATGATAGAGAACTCCTTTCAACTTACTTCGCTTCCGATTCCCCAGTCGTTTTATCAACCGCTTTGGCATCCCAGTAAAATTCACTGAAAACATCGGTAAAGGCATCAACGGTTAAGTACATTTCCTCGAAAGTATTATCAACACCGCCAATTTCCAAGAGCATGGCATTGCTTGACAAATCCTGATTGTATACTCCATTCTGCCCCGCTCCGCCTTGTTTCATAACCCCTCGTGAAATGCCAGGGTATTTTTTCTCCAAAGCTTTATGAAGCTTATTGGCAAGCGCTGCATTTTTTTCGAAGTTCGGGTTATTGCCCCCGACCACGAAGGCAATCTTGGCATAATCTTTACCGTTAATGTTAATGGTCGTATGTTTTTTTCGTTTAGAATCACGATGGATATCAATGATATATTCTAGATCTTTATTGGTAGCCAACGCAGTCTGAACGGATTTACGAGACTCTTGATAGGATTTGGCATAATTCAATCCTTTATTATTCAAATTGCCCATAATATCCGTTTTATCAAGCGATGATCCTATCCCTTTATCAGCCATGTCCTCCACCATTCGGGCACCGAGTTTTGTAATGTTGATTTTAGAATGGTAGGCTAGGTCCGGATTGGTCACCCCTTTTAAATAAGGAAGATACGATTCCCGGTTATGGCTATGGTAAATCTCGACCACTTTCCGTCCATTGGTCGTTTGATTCGGCTGATTGGCCACTCCTTTTTCCGGTTCTTCAATCTCATCCATGTTTTGCAGGGATGCATCCCTTTCTTCATTCAAGACGTCTACTGGCGGCGAGGATTCATACGGCATATTCGTATAATTCGTCCCTTCCCCAGCCACGAGGATCTCATTATCAAAAATCGAAAAGCCAGGAAGTTCCCTGCCAAGTAAACTTCGCGGGTCCTCCAATGAAATGTTAGTCGAGACTTTTATCAATTGATTCGTGATAACCGATTCCTGCTTACCTTCTGGCAGGGCATTAAAAAAATAGTGGTTTTCATTGGCCAGCATCGAGAACAGCATTTTTCCCGAGAATTGGTTGGCTACAGTATGTACGGAATTCGAAGATATCCGATACTCCGGTCTTAGGGAAGTCATGACACCACTGACTGAAAAAACAAAAAGAAGCAAGGCGAGAATACCTAGAAAAGTTTTTATTATTGTTGATCCGTGAATAGCTGTTATGATTCCTGGGGAATTTCTTCTTTTCATCTTTCCACCCTCTCTATAGCTTGTCTATTAATACCTATGACTTTGCTAGAAAGGGTAGAACACCATTTTTGGGCACTGAAAATGATTTAACGGGTATAGTAGCCCGTATTTTCTTGATTTATTGAATTATGCAAGGCAGCATTTAATCCATTAGCTATCAAATTGGCCATATCTTCAATGAAAACATCCACTTCTTTGGGCGTAACCATTAAATTATGACCAAGTGGCGAAAGCACCTCATAAATCAATTTCCGTTTCTCTTCATCAGGGAGGACACCTATCATTCCCAAGAAAGTTTGGCGTTCCTTTTCACCTGGCATATCCTCTTCGGTCAGCTTTGTCCGCTTTCCAAAACTGAATCCAGCGGGTGCCAACGAACGGGATGGTCTGTCCCCTTCATTCATTTCCTTGCCAAAGTGCTTCAAAATATAATCAATCGTATCGCTTGCTATCGATACGGCATCCACGACGGTAGGTATTCCAATGGCTATAACAGGAACTCCCAGGGTAGCCTGACTCAATTCTTTTCGTTTATTTCCAACACCAGACCCTGGATGGATGCCTGTATCCGTAATTTGAATCGTGGAATTCACACGATCAATCGAACGGGCAGCCAATGCATCAACGACGATCAGGAAATCAGGGTTACTTTTTTCGATGACTCCTTTTATGATGTCACTCGTCTCGATTCCCGTAATCCCCATCACACCAGGGGAGATCGCACTGACCGGCCGATAGCCCTCCTTGACCGACTCAGGCTGCAATTCGAACAAATGTCTTGTGACTACAAGGTTCTCAACGACTGCAGGTCCCAGAGCATCGGGAGTAACATTCCAGTTACCAAGGCCGACAACTAAACAACTGCTTTCCTTGGTGATTTTATTCCGTTTCAAGAAGTACGCCAGTTCATTGGCAAACACCTTTTCCACCCGTTGCTGAGTATCCGTATCCTGCTGGCGGATTCCCTGGACTTCGATGGTCAAATAGCTGCCCTGTTTTTTACCGATTTCTTTTTCCCCTTCAGCCGTGACCTCGACTAAGGATACCTTCAGATCTTCCACTTCTTTTTCCTTAATTATGACCCCTTCAATATGGGATACATCCACTTCCTCAACGACACCTTTATGTTCAAGGGCAATTTCCTTTGCTTCAATCGCCAAATCTGTTCGAATTCCGTATTCACTAAGGTCCAAATTATTTTCCATAACGGCCTCCTGATGTTTGAATTGTATCTAATCTAGTAATTTTTATGGTCTCTCTTAAACATTCTGTCGTTTTTGCTTTTTTATTATTCATTTTTTTGATACAATGAATTATGACGAGATGAATTTATTACTGAAATTATAATTCCTTTTATAATTCCTTTTCGATTCTCAATCTGAAGTATTGCATATTTATGAGCAGTCTGATAGAATATCACTTGTGCTATTTGATATGGATTTGAAAAGTCGAGTTCATATAATCTCGATTTCTTTGTAGGAGGTGAACGGAATGCCAAACATTAAATCTGCTATTAAACGTGTAAAAATCAACGACAAAAAACGCGTTCATAACATTACTGTTAGATCAACTATGCGTACTACAGTGAAAAATGCTGAAGTTGCATTAGCTGGTGAAAACGTTGAAGCTGCTAAAGAAGCTCTATTAACAGCTGCTGTGAAATTAGACAAAGCTGCATCTAAAGGATTAATCCATAAAAATGCGGCAGCCCGTAAAAAATCTCGTTTAGCGAAAAGACTTAACGCTCTTAACGCATAATGACAAAAAATTAAACGATCCAATTGGATCGTTTTTTTTGTGCGTGTTTTTTCGTATAAAAAAGGTGGCAGGGTTTCTGCCACTTTTTTTATGATCTGATTTTTAAAAGCAGCAGCTCAAGCGTGATCGCCTTATCGGCTTGGCCGGTCTTCATTTTATAATCCGCCTCCGCTAAGTCGTTCATGATGGACAACAGCTCGCGTTCCTGGAATTTCCCCGTCTTTTCGAGTGCCAGTTTCACCCTGTATGGATGCACCTTCAGTTGTCCCGCAATTTTTTGCTGGCTATAGCCTTGACGGGAAAGCTCTTTCACTTGATACATTAGCCTGACTTGTCCAGCCATGACACTTAAGATCTTGATCGGCTCTTCGTTCTGCCTGAGAAGATCGTGTAAAATCGTCATGGCACTTTCCATCTTCCGCTGTAAGACATGATCAACTAACGTGAAGATATTCTGCTCAAGGGATTTAGCGACCAGCTTTTCCACTATCTCGACCGTAATATGTTTATCAGCTTCTGCATAAAGGACCATTTTATCCAGTTCATTCGTCAGCATCATCAGATTCGTTCCTGCAAGTTCAAGTAAAAGCTCTGTAGCCTGTTCATCTATTTGGACAGAAGAAGCTTCGACCCGCTCCTTCACCCACACCTTTAACTCATGATCACCAAGCTTCTTCGCTTCAACGAGAACCGCCTTACGCTTCAGTTCCTTGGTGATTTTCTTCCGTTCATCCAGTTTCTCATAAGGTGCGGTCAAAACGACAATAGAATAAGGAACCGGATCAGCCAAATACGCTTCCAGTCTTTTCACATTATGTTCAACTCTTGACTTCGTTTTTTCAGCTGTCAAAAAAAATGGGTTTTGCATGAAAACAAGGCGCCTTTCCCCGATAAATGGGAGGGTTTCGACATCTTCAAGCGCTGTTTCAACAGGCGTCTCTTCTAAATCAAATTGAGAAAAGTTAAAATCCATCTCATCTTCGTGAAGGACATTCTCGATCAATAGCTGCTTCGTTTCATTAATTAGGTAGGCTTCCGTTCCATATAACAAGTATACTGGCGCGAATTGCCCTTTTTTTATACTTTTCCATACATCTAATACCAATAGAATCCGCCTCTTTTTTATGTATTCTTCTCTAATGGTATAGGTGGATGGACCATTTGACAAGCTATAAAGGGAACTAGCCCCCTAAAGGACTAATTCCGAATCTATATGAACACTTTCAAGAAAGGCCCGGGTAATCTTCCTTGAAAGCGGGTAAAGTATTCATGTAGAACAAAAATTGAGCTTTTCTTTTTTCGCTTGCTTTGTTTGTACTTTTATTTTGACCTCAAAATCCCAAACTATTTGTGACAACTCTTGTCAGTAAAGGAAATGAAGAAATGAAGCCTGTAGATTTTTTTTTGGTAATGTTTTATACTATTAGCAGAAATAGGAGGGGTAATAATGAACGAATTCGAAAAGAATGTCCAATCCAAGACAGATGACGTCGCTGATTCCGCTATGGGATTCATCGGTTCTTTTGTATTTTTCGCTGCCTTGTTCACCATAGCTGTCGTCGTTAAAGCTGTCGGATCCTGATTTCATTACTACATGCACTTATTTTTCCTGATGGAGGCTGCCGTTGCAGTCTCTTTCTTTTTGATTTTCTACATACTATGGAAGTGTCTTCCGAAAGGTTCCTCTCCTTTTGTAATACTTATAAATTATAGATCCATCCTCATCCGTCCTGAACACCTTAATGCCATTTCTCTCCAGATTCCCAATTACGTCTCCGTGTGGGTGACCGTAGCGATTTTCTTTTCCAACCGAAATAAGAGCAGCTTTCGGCTGTAGCTGTTCAAGGAATAACGTGGAAGAAGAAGTTTTACTGCCATGGTGACCAACCTTCAAGATATCCGCCTGCAACTGCGGAAATGTGCTTAATAGCTCCCTTTCGCCCTCTTCTCCCATATCTCCAGTAAATATCCATGACAATCCCCCCATCTCTGAGTGAAGGACTATCGATGAATCATTCTTATTGTCTTCCTTTTCATATGGACTTAGCACGGAAAACTGCGCTCCGTCCACTACCCAATGGTCCCCCCTCTTCAAGACGGTCATTTTCATCTTTTTATCTCTTGCCATGGACACAAAATCCAAATTCCGATAATGCTCCTCACTCCAGCCTCCTATGACGATCTCCCCAACTTTGAAATTCTCAATTAATTCTCCTGCACTTCCCATATGATCTGCATCCGGATGGGTTAAAATCAGTTTGTCCAATTGGTGGATTCCTTTACTTTTCAATAATGGAATGATGATATCATCCGCCGTGTTGAACTTCTTTCGCTTTTTTGCCCATGTTTCGATTGGAAATGTAATTTGCCCACCCGTATCAATCAAATAATTACCGCGATTGAATGGCAGGATAATTAAAATGGAATCACCCTGTCCAACATCGATCATCTGTACTTCAACAAAAGGTGAGAACCTTTGTAAATTATATTGAAGAAGTAATAGGACAATCAGTATTCCGCACCAAATTTTACTTTTTTCAAAAGATTCATCCCAAGTCAGGTATAACCCTAAAAGGGAAATAACAAGTAATGCCATCATGATGAAGGGTGGTTTTCCAAACGCAATGGAGGCCAGTGGCAACTCGGATGCTGCATCCGCGACTTTATTACAAAGTATGAAGGTGAAGTTCAATATAGTTATGAGGAGCTGCCCCAGGGAAGGCAGTAATAAATGAATGAAGAGGGTAATTAATGAAAATGGAAGCAAAATGATCGAATAAAGCGGAACATACAATACGTTCAAGAACACGCCAAGAAAAGATACTTCAAAAAAGTGAAAAAGCAAAATGGGAAGCGCTGCCATTTGGCAGATGGAACTGATGATGAATAGCTGCATCGTTTTTTTGGGGTATCTTAAGAAAATGCTTGAAGACATGATAATGGAGAAAGTGACTGCGAATGAGAGCTGAAAACCTATATCATAGAGCATATTAGGTTGAAAAAACAATAGTGCCATATAAACCGATCCGATTGCGGCACCCGCCGAGATCCGCTTCTTGAATAGCAAGAGTAAAAAGAAAAGCATAGCCATTAAACAGGATCTCACCACCGATGGGCTAGCACCTGAGAGTATCATGTAAACTGGAAGGAAAATCAGGATGGCCACCATCATTCTTTCCCTTGTAATTCCAACCCTGATGCCAAGATAAAATAACACCCCCGTTAAAAAACTGACATGAAGACCGGAAATCGCCAGTAAATGAACCAGACCCAGCCGCTGATAATTAGCAAGGTCATCTTCATCTATATATGTCTGGTCGCCGAATATGAGTGCTGCGACAAAACCGCTCGATTCTTCCGGAAAGTGTTCTCTAATATACGCAATTCCCTTCAGGCGCAAATTACGAATCGAAATGACAATCGAGTTTCCAACTTCTTGGCAATCTCGAAATGATATGGAATCAGCGTTAAATATCCAATGGGTGCCTTGGCGGAAAAGGTAACGCTGATAATCGAAACTGTTTTCATTCCTGTTTTTGTCGGGAATTCGCAAGTTCCCTTCGGCGGGACAGGATAAACCGATACGCAGAAGCTGGCCCAGCTTTTCCTTTTCTTGTTCGGTGTTGATTTTATAACGAAGCATTAACCGTTCGCCTTTCTCACTGCCCACGAATCCTTTTAATGAATTTCCATCTATATTCGGCTGATCGGTAAATGTGATGATAAATTGGCTTTCCGTTCTAGGCCGTGTTGTTTCGGTGATCGGAGAAGGAGGCGGCCCCTAAAAAAATCCCCATGATCATTAAATGAATGCTAAGGGCCTTCACACTTAACCCGACCGAAAAATAAAGGAAACAGAGAAAAATAAAGATAATGATCAAAAGCCTTACATTTAAAAATGAATGGGCCGAAACTCCAAATGTAGCCGAGACGGCTAATAAGAGAAGGTGCCTAGCCATGCCTGCCCCCTGTCCGATTTAAGATTTAATTGTCAAATATCTGTTTGGCCTGCTTTTCCAGCTCCAATACAGCTTCTTTTCCCAGACCTGTTCGTTCAAGCTGAGCTAGCAATGAGAACACAAAGTCCTTTTTTTCTTTTCCATTAACATCGATGGCCCCTTTTGCTTCAACCTTTTCGGTCTTGACACCAGCCTGTTTAAATAATTCCAGAGCATATGGATGATTTTTGTAATCCTCCGCATAATAAACAGCTTTGATTCCAGCTTGGATGAGTGATTTACAGCACTGCAGACATGGAAAATGCGTCACATATATTTCAGCCCTATCAGTAGGCACTCCAAATTTCGCACATTGTAAAAGTGCATTCATTTCAGCATGTATCGTTCTGACACAATGATTATCAATTACATAACAGCCATCATCAATACAGTGGGTTCCGCCAGCAATTGACCCATTATATCCTCCAGCAATGATTCGGTTATCCCGGACGATCGTCGCTCCTACAGTGAGGCGTGTACATGTGCTTCTTAAAGCTAATAAATGGCTTTGCGCCATGAAATATTGATCCCAACTAATCCTGTTCATGTTGTATCCCCTTACTCACTAGAATGATTTTCTTCAATTTTACCCTCTTCCTGTTCATTTGTGTAGCATATTCAATCATTCATTGAACCGAAATGGACTCCTGTAACTTTTCAAACGTTTTATCGCCGATTCCCGATACCTTCTTCAAGTCATCTACCTGCTTGAATTTCCCTACCGTTTCCCTATATTCCAGGATCGCAATCGCTTTGGATGGTCCAATTCCCGTCAGGGTTTCTAAATCTGCCTGGGTAGCTGTATTCAAGTTCACCCGTCCTTCTGATGTCCCTTTGGAAGCAGCATTACCAGACGAAACGACTGATATGTCCTCCAAGTTCCCTTTGTCTTCTTCACCTATTTCCGGTACATAAATGACCATTTGATCTTCAACGATTTGGGCAAAATTCACTTTATCCTTATCGGCCTTGTCCGTAAAACTGCCTGCAGCCGAAATCAAATCGATCACCCGGTCACCTGCCTGTGCCGTAAATAACCCTGGGGCCTGTACAGCCCCTTTAACGTCCACTTTAATGATCACCGGTTCGGTTTCCGCTTCATTTTCACTTTGTTCGATTTCATCTCCTTTTGCCGTAACGGAAAATATATCTTCCGTATCAACCGGATCCTCCCCTGGTTGCAAAAAAAAGTAAATTCCTGCTGCCCCAGATGCCGCTGCAACCGTAATCAACGCCATTTTCTTTTTTAAAATTTTATCCATTTCTTTGCCTCCTTGTTTGATTTCTCACGATACATTGTCATAGGACAGATTAAAAATACATAGTGTTTTTAGGAGTATCAATCGCTTTAAGTGAGAGGAGTTGATCGGCATTGAAGAAAATCGGTGTAATCGGAACCGGCAATATGGGTACCATTTTAATCGAGGCGTGGCTGGAGGCAAAAATTTTGAATCCGGCTGATCTAATCATTACAAATCGAACGCTTTCCAAAGCATTGGTGCTGAAAGAAAAACACCCCGGAATCAAGGTGGCGGAAAGCGCAGCCGAAGTCGTCCAGCAAGCGGACTTTATTTTTCTCTGTGTAAAACCATTACAAATTGACAGCCTGTTACAGGGCATCAAACATCATATAAAAATGGAACAACTAGTTATCTCCATTACAAGCCCGCTTTCAGTGTCCCAGCTTGAATCGGCAGTGAAAGCCCCCTGCGCCCGTTTTATCCCCAGCATAACCAACCGGGTGGGCTCAGGGGTATCGTTACTGAGTTTCGGCAATGGCTGCAGTGAGAAAAAAAAGTCGGAATTATACGAATTGGCCTCCGCCATATCGGCACCGGTCATCATTGAAAATGATATCACCCGGGTAGCTTCCGACATCGTCAGCTGCGGTCCTGCCTTCTTCAGCTATTTAGCACAAGCTTTCATTGACGCGGCATGCCAAACGACGAAGATTGATAAAGAAACCGCTACGACTTTGACTGAGAACATGTTGATTGGCTTAGGGGAACTACTTGGTAAAGGAGTTTATACATTGCCGGCCTTGCAGGAAAAGGTTTGTGTAAAGGGTGGAATCACGGGTGAAGGAATCAAGGTTTTAGAAGCTGAAACAGGGGAAATGTTCCATCATCTCTTTCAAGCTACACATGAAAAGTTTGCAGAGGATCTTCAAGAAGTGGAAAAACAGTTCGGCCATCCATATTAATATTCGTAATCAATATCTCATTTCCTTCTAAAAATAAAAAAAAGAGGTCAGACCTCCACTCGTACAGTGATGTACGAACGGCGATTACTGACCTCTTGATTCATTTACTAGCTACAAACAAGATTCTTTCGGTTTCCGTTACAAGCGGTTCTTCTTCAAGATCCGCCAGAATTTCAGAAACCGTAAAACCTGCTTGCTGCAACCACTGTTTATATTGTTCAACCGGATAGGTCCGTTGATAATGCAACTCATCAAAACGGTCATACAGACCACTTTCATCGTCCCTCACGAAAAAACTTAAATCATGTTCCACACTGTAAGGTTCTTCACCTGGAAAACAGTCCCATATATAGGATACTTCTTCACCATTGACAGCAAACGTATGATCACGAAAGATTTCTTCCATTTTATAAATGGAATGGATATCAAACAAGAATAATCCGCCATCCTTCAAATGCTCATGAACCCTGCTGAACGTTTTCACTATATCCGCCTCGTCGCGAAGGTAGTTCAGCGAATCACAAAAAATCGTGACACAGTCAAATTGACCAAGTCCCTCAAGTTCTGCCATATTCTGTTGGAAAAGTGGAATCGATAATCCAAGCTTCACCGCTTTTTCATTGGCAACGAGAAGCATTTCATCGGATAAATCCACGCCGGTGACTTCGAATCCGTGTTGCGCCAATCCAACGGTCATTTCCCCGGTTCCACACGCTAAATCCAGGACTTTCCTTCCACCAATTCCGTACTGTTCCAGCTTCGCCGTAAGGATCATCAGCCATTTTTCATAGGGAGCGTCCTTCATCAATTCATCGTATACATAGGCAAAGCGTTCGTAAGTCATGGAGTCAGTTCACTCTCTAGATCTTCAAAAGGTGCATCTCCCCATAAACGTTCGAGGTTATAATAGTTTCTTTCATCCTTATGGAAGATGTGGGCCACTACATCGCCAAGATCCACAAGCACCCATTTCGCTTCGTCAAAACCTTCAAGACGTTTTACATTGATTCCTGATTCATCAGCTTTGCTCTTCATTTCACGAGCTATTGCTTGTACTTGTTTTTCAGAATTACCGTGGCAGATCAAAAAGTAATCCGCTACAAGGGAAATACCTTGCATGTTCAATGCTACGATATCCTCCGCTCGTTTATCATCCGCCGCTTTTGCTGCAATTACAAGAAGTTCACGTTCAGTCATTACATCTTCTCCTTCAAATTCATGATCAAATCATTATATGTCTTAAATGTGTCAGGGTAAATTGCCTGATTTCTTTTCATTAAAAAAACAACTGTATTCCTTAAAGCCTGGATGACAGCATGATCCAAATTTTGCTTTGCTGTCTGCCTGACTTCGTCGACTCCGGGAAAGGAACGTCCCGGCTCAATATAGTCAGCAAGGTATACTACCTTATCCAAAAGGCTCATGCCAACCCTGCCAGACGTGTGATGGGCAATCGCATCCAATATTTCAGCGTCAGTGATACCGGCTTCCTTTTTTACAAGATAAGCCCCGACAGGAGCATGCCACAGCTCCATATTGTATTCAAGTAACTCCGGGTCCATTTTTTCAGCGATTATAATTTGCTCCATTTCCTCTTTTGGACGAAATTTTGCATAATCATGGAAAATGGCTGCCAGTTCCGCTTTTTTGACGTCGGCACCATACAGTTCAGCAAGTTCAATCGCTGACTCGACCACACCCAAGGTATGAATGTACCTGCGCTCGGTGATTTGTTCTTTGACCAGCGCCAAAGCTTTCTCACGATTCATATAAACCATTCCCTTTAATATACTTCACCACTGGATCTGCTATTAAATATTTCACGGTTTTCCCCGTTCTTAACTTCCTTCGTATCATGGAAGAAGAAATGAACATCTGAGGGACTTTCACCATCGTGATTGGGTATACGGTCTTTTCATTATAGCCAGGGCGCTTCACCCCGACGAAATTGACCATGTTCACCAGCTCGTCAATACGGTGCCAATTCGGTAAATACTCAATCATATCTGCGCCAATTATGAAATAGAACTCATTGCTTGGCTCAAGTTCTTTCAGCAATTTTATCGTATCATACGTATAAGATGTGCCTTTTCTTTCTATTTCAATACCCTCAATATAAAAAGATGGGTTTCCGGCTATCGCGTTTTCCAACATAGCCAGCCTGTCCATATCGGTTACTTCCTCCGATTTTTCCTTATGGGGAGGAACGTGATTTGGCATGAATCTGATTTCATCTAGCTCAAGGGCATCCAGCACTTCATTCGCTATAATTAAATGCCCGATATGTGGAGGGTTGAATGTACCGCCAAGAATTCCAATTTTTTTCATAGATAGGTTCCTTAAGGTAATTTAAGTTGTTTGTTTTCTTTTGATTCTTTATACAGCACAATTGTGTTGCCGATAATCTGAACCAATTCCGCCCGTGCACCTTTTGATAAAGAACGTCCCACATCATTGCGGTCCTCTTCACAGTTTTGCAGGATGCTGACCTTGATTAATTCACGTACTTCAAGCGCCTCACCAATTTGCTTGATGAGATTATCATTGACCCCGCCTTTACCAACTTGAAAAATTGGATTGAGGTGATGAGCCTTTGATCGTAAAAATCTTTTCTGTTTTCCTGTTAACATGTGTTACCTCCTAGTTTGTTCAAGACAATATCTGTCATTCTTGCTGTATCCGGCATAATGCCCGTCCATATCTCGAAAGCGAGCGCAGCCTGGTTGATGAACATCCCCAAACCATTTTGCGTTTCCGCCCCTTTTTCCCCCGCTTCACGCAGCAGCTTGGTATGCAGAGGGTTATAGATAATATCACTGACAATTGCACCGGTTTTAAGCTGGTCGACCTTCAACGGTGAATGATCCAATTCCGGGTTCATTCCTGAAGAAGTCGTTTGGATGATTAAATCATATTGTGATAAGCTTTCTTCCGCTTCGATAATCGAGAGTGCCTTCGATACTTTATCATATGGGCAATCAGAAACAAGCTGGGCCGCTCTTTCCTTTGTCCGGTTTGCAATATCAACTTGCTTTACCCCTTCTTTTACAAGGGTAAAATAAATCGCACGCGCAGCACCGCCCGCTCCGATCACTAACGTTTTTTTAGCCTTAATGTCACCTGATATTTCATCGCATAAAGATTTGAAAAATCCTTTTCCGTCTGTATTATACCCTATAAACCGACCATTTTTGTTAACAACCGTATTTACAGCCCCGATTGCAAGGGCCAGTTCATCCACTTCATCAAGGAATGGGATGATTGAAGTCTTATGAGGGATCGTGATGTTAAACCCTTCTATACCAAGGGCTTTCATGCCTTTTACAGCATCGTTCAAACCTTCATTCGTCACATGAAAATGATGATAAACCGCTTCTATATTTTCTTTTTCAAATGCATCATTATGAATGTCCGGTGACATCGAATGTGCAATTGGATCTCCCATTACCCCATATATCTTTTTCATAGACTAGACGACCCCTATATTTAGATTAATGATTTACGAACTATCACATTTACGCCCTTTGGTACATGGGCAACGATTTTCGCTCCTGGCTCATTGACCGTAACCCAACCAAGACCTGAAAACACAATATCCATTTTACCATCTTTCAAGGAGAATTCATGTGGAATCAGCTTCGGGAACTCCTCGATTTGTTCAGGCCGTGGGGGCGTCAATAATTCCCCGGCATGGTTTTTATACAATTCATCTGCATTTTCCAATTTCGTACGGTGGATATTCAATTCATTCGAAAGGTAGCAAGTCAGTGAACGCCTTCCGCCTGAGACATAGTCCAGCCTGGCCAGCCCTCCGAAAAATAGCGTCTGCGCTTCATTCAGTTGGTACACTCTCGGCTTGATTTCCTTCTTCGGCATAATCACCTTGAAGTCCCGTTTGTCCACATAATGAGCCATTTGATGATGATTGATGATTCCTGGTGTATCGATCAATGCTTGTCCATCATCCAAAGGTATTTCGATCATATCCAATGTTGTGCCTGGGAAATGGGATGTCGTGATGATATCCCCTTCACCACTCACTTCTTTTATAAGACGGTTGATGAAAGTCGATTTACCTACATTCGTACAGCCCACCACATAGACATCCTTATCTTTGCGATACCGCTCAATTGCATCAGCCGCTTCAAGTATGTGCTTTCCCTTTTCCGCACTGACAAGCAGGACATCAACCGGGTTAAGCCCCAATTCCTTGGACGATTGCTTCATCCAATTAATCAACTTGTTCGGTTTTACTGATTTAGGCAATAAGTCGACCTTATTACCGATCAGAAGAACATCATTTCTTCCTACAAATCGATGTAGGCCAGGCAGCCAACTTCCATTGAAATCAAAAATATCGACGATTTTGACGATTAAAGAATCGGTTTCGCCTACTTTATTCAAGATTTTCAAGAAGTCATCGTCTGTTAAGGATACATCCTGAACTTCGTTATAATGTTTCAATTTAAAGCAGCGCTGACAAACGATGCTCTCTTTTTCCAGAGCCGATGTAGGGGCAAAGCCCAACTCCTTCGGATCTTCAGTCTGGACTTTCACACCGCAGCCGATGCACACTAATTCTTGATGATTGTTCAATTGTGATCCTCCCATTCTATCATTCCTTTTCGTTTAAAAAACGCCATGATCTTTCTTTCAAAATAACGATTGATTTTCGTTCTGAATTCGTCGGTTTGTGCGACAGGGACCACTAAGATCGTATGGAACCCGCCTCTGTTTCCTCCCAATACATCCGTCAATAACTGATCGCCGATTACAACTGTTTCTTCCAATTTCAATCCCATTGACTTACGTGCTTTATGAAAAGCCCTTGACATCGGTTTCCTTGCCTGAAAGATAAACGGAATGTGAAGCGGATCGGAAAAAGACCGAACCCGATTTTCATTATTATTGGATACAATCGTCACTAAAATCCCATGATCCCTCATATTGTCGAACCATTTGATTAAATCGGGGGTGGCAGTTGGCCTATCCCACTCAACGAGAGTATTATCCAAATCGGTAATGACTCCCTTAATCCCTCTTTTTTTCAATTCTTGAGGATCTATATTAAAAATGCTTTTAACATGTTCACTCGGCAAAAATAATTTAAGCATATTGACACCTCTGTATTTTCATTCTAATTTACCGTCTCCATCATATCGAATTTTCGGCTTACTTTCAAAAAAAATTAGGAAAGAAAGGCTGACGGTAAAAAAACATCATAATGTATGTTTTCTGATATGGAAAGGCATTTTTTATTAAGAAATGGGAAATTAGCAGGTAGACCAGAACCAAAGAACTAATTATTCCTAAAAGATTTCGACAAAAATTTCATTTGTTCAACCTGTGGATAACTTTACTAACATTTTCCATACTGATGTGCGCCATTTCGTCCACCTTGTAAACAACTTAACCACAGGTTATCCACTTTTAACTGTGGATAACAGAACGATTGTTCTCCACGTTTATTTCTGATACAGTAGGGGTACATCAAGGATGACTTATCAATATATGCAAGTGAAAACCAAATTATTCCCCGCAATACCTACTGGAGGTGAGCAGCCGTAAATGGCGTTCTGATGCAAAAACTATCTGATGACCTGTTGCTGGAATCCTATTTTAAAGCGCAGAATTTAAAGTTAAGTACCGATTTCATCCGCCTCATAGAAACGGAAATTCATCGAAGATCCTTAACACATAAAATCCGATCAATTTTTTAATATGAAATACATAGGCTGACATTAAATGTCAGCCTTCTTATTTTCATTTGGAGTTAGACGGCTTTCATGAATCCGATTGTTTCACCGACACGGACATCAGCCGGAATGGATAAGTTTCCTTCAAGTTCAAAACTGCCTTTTTCAAAAAGAAGTACCACTGTCGACCCAAAGCTGAAATATGAAAATTCCTGTCCTTTTTCCAATTCATCCGATTCATCAGTAATGACGATTGAATTTATAAACATGGCCCCGACTTTCACCATTGCCAGGCTTCCAGCTTCATTTTGAATTTCAGTTATTGTACGGTAATTTTTTGACAATGGCTCTTTTCCATATTTCATCCCCCATTTATTAACGGGGTACGATTTCCTTCCAAGCGTCCATCGTTTGACTACGGAACCCTTGATTGGTGCATGGATCCTATGGTAATGACTTGGGCTTAAGTATAACACGAGATATTTGCCGCCTAGGTACTTTTCCAAATAAAGCTCATCCCCGAGCATCTCCTCCATTGAATATACCTTTCCCTTAACGATGATCTTTTTATCAGCGTATATCTCCCCTGAATCCTCGAGTATACCGTCCACAGGACAAGCCACTGCAGAAGGAACGGCAGTGATGGGCCTGGCGTCCGCCTTTAACCGCCTTGTAAATAGATCATGCAGGTTCGTATACCCTTTTAAATCCTTACCAAATTCTTGTTGATTAAGGTTGAAAGTTTTTACATATAGTAAAATTAAGGGCCTGCTCCAACGTGATTGGCTAAAATGCTTTAATAAACCTGATGAATACCGACCATTCGTCAGTTCAATAAGAATGCGATACAAAGACTGATACAAATAAAACCACTCCAAATTGTAAAATTATTCAAAAATGACTTGCATAAATTGTGTTAAATAAAATATTATTATATAATAAATACTTATGTTTACTATATTTTGTTTTATTTTGTTTCATTTGAAAGGAGTGAAAAGATGTTTTTATTACACGCCCTAGATCAAACCATTAAAAAAGTGAAAGCACAAACAGCAAATATACTTACTTTAATGAATTTATCCCTTGGTGGATTTGCGATAATTGCCGTGATGCACGGCCAATTGAATTTAAGCCTGCTTTTAATCTTCCTGGCTGCCCTTGCAGATCGCTTTGACGGTATGGTTGCACGGAAGTTCAACATTGAATCGGAATTGGGTAAGCAACTTGATTCCATGTGTGACATCATTTCTTTTGGCGTCGCACCAGCTCTATTATTATACCAAGGAATATTAATAGAATTCGGAGCACCTGGCACAATCTTCACGGTTTTCTATATCGGCTGCGGCGCATTTCGCCTCGCCCGCTTCAATATAAGTGAAAGCAATGGGTATTTTACAGGAGTTCCCATTACGGTTGCCGGCTGCATCGCTACCTTAAGTTATCTCGCCATCCCATATTTCCATCCGGTCTTTTTCTTATCCCTTATGATTATATTATCATTACTCATGGTCAGTCCATTTAAAATGAGGAAAGTTTAAATAGGAAAGCGGATGTCCTAAACCGGACATCCGCTTTTTTTCGTTCATATTCAGCCTAAAGCTTTTTATGCCTTTCGGACAAGGGGATCTGTCAAACGTATGAATTCTTCTACATCCTCCATACAGGCCTTAACCGCTTCTTCCCAAAAATCCCGGGTCGTCAAATCGACGCCTAAATGTTTTTCCGCCAAATCCTCGACCTTCATGGAACCGGTATCCTTTAATAGGGCGATATATTTTTCTTCGAATCCTGCCGGTTCTTTCAGGGCATTGGCGTATATGCCTAATGAGAATAAGTATCCGAAGGTGTACGGAAAATTATAAAATGGTACACCTGTAATATAGAAATGTAGCTTTGATGCCCAGAATGTTGGATTATAATCACTTAACGCATCACCATAAGCTTCTTTTTGTGCATCAACCATCAGTTCATTCAACCGTTCGGCACTGACATATCCCTGTTTCCTCTCATCATAAAATCTTGTCTCGAATAAGAAACGGGCATGGATATTCATCAATAATGATACGGAACGCTGAATTTTATCTTCTAAAAGAACCAGCTTTTCTTCTTCACTGGCCGCTTCCTTCACAGCTGCATCCGATACGACCATTTCAGCAAAAGTAGAGGCTGTTTCAGCCACGTTCATTGCATATGATCGATTCAATGGATGGATATCCCTCATCGCATAAGAATGGAATGCATGCCCCAATTCATGGGCCAATGTCGATACATTGGAAGGGGTGCCCGAGTACGTCATGAAAATTCTTGACTGCTTATTTAATGGAAAGCCCGTGCAAAAACCTCCTGGCCTCTTACCTGGTCTGTCCTCCGCTTCAATCCAGCTATCTTCAAAAGCTTTTTGGGTGAAGTTTGCTAATTGAGTGCCAAATTTAGAGAACTGCTGAACGATGAAGTCCGCACCTTCTTGATAATCCATCACTTTGGACTCGGCTGTGACAGCTAGCGGTGCATCCAAATCCGCCCAACTTAATTTATCCAAGTCCAGTAACTCTGCCTTCCTTTGTAAAAACCTCACAAGCGGCTCCTTATGGTCGGCAATTACATTCCACATACTTTCAAGGGTTTCTTTTTTCATCCTCCCTATTTCAAGAGGCTCCTTCAAAATATCATCCCAGCCCCTTTTTTCATTCACGCTGAGACGAAATCCCGCCAAGTGGTTCAAAGTCCGGGCAAAAAGGTCATTTTTTTCCTCCCAAGCCTGTTCCCATGCAGTAAATAATTCTTTTCGGGCCATTCCATCGGGATCAGAAAATTTATTCGCCGCTTGGCCTACAGAAAGATTTTCACCCTTATAAGGGATGGTCATTGAACCAACGATCGTATCATACATTTGGCTCCAACCTTCGAAACCGTCCATGGACAATTGGGTGATTAATGATTCTTCCTTTACGGAAAGCTTTTCCTTTGCCCTTTCCCGACGTTCGTTCAATACGAATTTCAATTCATTCAATGGTTCTTTTTCGAGGATTTTTTTAAAAAACGCATCATCAAGCTGCAACAACTTTTCATCCAGCTTGCTTAACACCATTTTTAGTGAAGCGACTATCTTCATTTGTTTGATCCGCAGCTGACCTGCCTTTTTATCCTGCGCATTTTGAGCTTCCAGGCACCCGATGAAAGCACCGGCCTGTGACGATTTCATATTAGTGTTTTTTAAAAGATCGAACGCCCTGATGAAACTGATTTCATCATTTCCTTCTGGATTGATATTGCTTACAAGTCGGTCTAATTCTTGTACCTCTTCGTTAATTTCATCTAAAAAAAGCAGGAACTCCTTGGAAGAACTTCCTCCTTTAAAAAAGATATCCAAATCCCATGTCAAAGAATATCCCATACTTTATTGCCCCCTTTTTATCAATAATCCTATTATAGAGGTTTTTTCAAAATTTTTCTAATTAAAAGGAATTTTCAGTATTTTGTCAGAACATTTTCCTATATCCCACAATAAAAGCATGTTATGATGAATATATTCATATTCTTGGGAAAGGGGTGGTTGATTCATATGAAATTCTTTATTCACATGTCTGCCATCATCCTGCTCCTTTGGACACTGCCCATACAGTTCCATCACCCTGCACAGCAGCTAACCATTGAAGAACATACCGATGTTCACCATTGGGATAAGGCCGACAAGAAACAGCCTTTGGTGCCTTCCTTCAGTTTTTGGCAGTCACTTATCATTATTCTCATTTTCGAATTTTCCATTTTGAGTTTTCTTTATTTTCACTCAAATCTCCGCCTACGATATCTCAGTCCTGTTTTTTTTCAGGCGAATTACGTAGCCTTACGCTCTGACATTTTATAAAAAATAAAATGGAGGAGTGATTCATATGTGGTTCCGAATGATTATGATAGGGGTCTTTTCTTTAACCGCTTCACGTCTGTTCCTTTCTCAGGGAATCGAGATTTATCATGCATTTGCAGATTTGATCAGAAATAAATATTAAAAAAAGAGTGCGGGGAAAGCTCCCCGCACTCTTTTTACTTTTCATATCCTTTAGCTTTCTTTTCCTTCTCTTTTTCCGCCCTGTAAAATTCGTGGAACATCTTCATCAAGGCACGTTTTTCGATCCTTGATACATAACTGCGGGAAATGCCCAGCTCTTTAGCGATTTCCCGCTGGGTTTTTTCCTTTTTTAAATCGAGTCCGAACCTGCCTACAATGACTTCCTTTTCCCGTTCATCCAAAATATCAATGTACTTTTTCACTTTTTCAATTTCCATATTGAGCTGAATCGTATCGATGACATCTTCCGATTCCGATTTCAGCACATCGATTAAACTGATTTCATTTCCTTCTTTATCCTGACCGATCGGATCATGCAGGGAAATATCCTTCTTCGTTTTCTTAGTCGCCCGTAAATGCATCAGGATTTCATTCTCAATGCATCGCGCCGCATATGTGGCCAGCTTCGTACCCTTTCCATCCGAATAACTCTCAATGGCCTTTATCAAACCAATTGTCCCAATCGAAATCAAATCCTCTGTATCTTCGCCCGTATTCTCGAATTTCTTGACAATATGGGCAACAAGCCTGAGATTATGCTCGATCAGGATGTTACGGGCATCACCGTCACCTTCACTCATAAGCTTCAGATACCTCTTTTCATCCTGAGATGACAAGGGCTGGGGAAAAGCGTTGTTTTTCACATAGGAAACAAATAAGTAAAATTCTTTGATAATGTAACCGACAACTGTAAGTATTCCGGGCATTGGTTTCATCCCCCGTTTCTTTGGTTTCCCTATTCATACCTATGCAGCAATGGGCTTGTTCGTGTCTGTCCCGCTAAAAGAAATCATGAAAGTATTAAATGTTCAAACCAGACTGGTTGAATTCCCAAACGGACACGGGCAAACGTTCATATAATGAAAGTGAATTTTTAAGGAAAGGGGGTTTTTAGGATGGGATATAACTATGGACCACACGGGTGCAGCTATGGTTATCCTGCTCCTGCACCTTGTTATGCCGGATCCGGTTACGGGTTTGGTTATGGCCTGTTTATCGTCCTCTTGATTTTATTGCTCATTTTCGGGTTTTGGTGGTTCCCCGGATGTGGGTTTGGTTATGGCGGATCAGGTCCGTGCTGCTGATGCAAGCAAAGAAAAAAACTCGGCCCGAGAGCCGAGTTTTCCTTTTTTACTATTCATTTCAAATTGCGCAGCGACTGATCGACAACAACGTAAACGGCTATCACAGTTCCGGCCGTTAGCCGTTAGCCGGTATCCTTCTCCTGCCAATAGCAACGCTTCTCTCCTTTTACGTACACCAAATTCAACATATTAACCTCCACCTTTCTTAAAATATTAACGGGATACCAACCTCTTATGTCTTTAGAAAAAAGGACGATGTTTCATCGCTTTGTCCAGATGTTCTTCTCTAATCTTGTGGATTCTCTCCTGTTGCAAACATTCCTCAGCAGTCATTTTTTTCATTTTTATCGTGATTGTGAAAAAAAGCATATTCAGTGTCATAATATCACCTCCTTTAAGGGAGCGGCCCAACAAAAAGGCATAAAAAGGCCGCAGAAAGTTACGTCCTCCTGCGGGATTTTTTAGAAAATACAAAAAGGCCGCAGGATAAAACACTTCTCCCTGCGGCCGCTATGTGAATGATTAATAAAGCCAAAAAATTGCTTTAGAAATATTCCGCTTGGCACAGGTCGAATTGTATGTGATTGTCATTTGAAACGGACCGGCTAATCTGATCAGTAACGATTCCATCATATAGATACAACTTCATTTTCTTCGACCTCCCTTTGGAATATTTTTTATTACCTGGTAAGTATATCCATAAATTTGATATTTGTAAACGGCTTTTGCCTATTTTTTTGAAACTTCATTCTTTTTTCCCATTTTCAAGAGCAACTATTACCTCAAGGAGGTAATGAGTATGATATATCTGCCCATACAACGGGCAATAACGTAAGAAAAAACAAAAAAAACCTGATTCTTGAAAGAATCAGGTTTGCTTCTATTGTTGTAAAGAATCCTGGTCATCCATTTCCGCCAGGGTCCTTTTATATTTATTGGATAATCGGAAAAATACTATGGATATGCCAAGGAACATAATTGTCGCTCCCATATAGACATATGTGTCAATCATCGTTTTGTCGCCCGAGGGAAGGATGGTTCCTAAATAGAAGAACGAGCCCACACATAACAATGTGATCGCAAATTGTTTAAAATCGACCATTTTCGAACGGAGCATTGCCGCCGTTTGTTTTTTGCGGTTTTTCATGCCATTCCACCTACTTTCAAGCTAATAAGATATCGATATCTCATTCTACCATATTTATTCCAAATGACAGGGTGTAAATAATGGCAGGTAGCTATGAAGCGGTTCCTTTTCCGATTTATCCTTTTAGCGCTTGTTCCAAGTCTTCCAATAAGTCTTCAACGTCTTCCAGACCAACTGAAATACGAATCAACCCATCGGTTATTCCAAGCTCTGCACGGCGCTCTGCCGGAATCGAGGCATGTGTCATCAAGGCTGGAATCGAAATTAAGCTCTCCACTGCCCCTAGGCTTTCAGCCAGTGTGAAGAATTTCACTTTACTCAAAACGGATTCGGCTTTTTCGGCACTGCCGACATCGAACGAAACCATACCGCCGAAGCCACGCGATTGTTTTTTTGCAATATCATGGTTTGGATGGTTTTCAAGACCTGGGTAATAAATCTTGGAAACGTCTTTATGCCCGGATAGGAAGCTGACGATCCGAGATGTATTTTTTTCATGTTCTTCCATCCGGATTCCCAGCGTTTTAATGCCCCGCATCAGCAACCATGAATCTTGGGGCCCTAGCACGCCTCCTGTAGAGTTTTGGATGAAATGAAGGTCATTGCCAAGTTTTTCATCATTCACCACGACAAGACCCGCTACAACATCGCTGTGTCCCCCCAGGTACTTCGTAGCGCTATGAAGTACGATATCGGCTCCAAGTGTAAGTGGATTTTGCCAATATGGCGTACTGAAGGTATTGTCCACAATTGTAAGGATGCCGTTATCTTTAGCTATTTTTGATACCGCTTCTAGATCAGTAATCTTCAATAATGGATTCGTTGGGGTTTCAATGAACAGTGCCTTGGTATTGTCCTTGATCTCGTTTTCGATCGAATGTATGTCACTCGTATTGATGAACGTAGCTTCCACCCCAAAGCGGTTAAGCACTTTAGTGATGACCCGGAAAGACCCTCCATAAACGTCATCGGTCATCAATACATGATCACCTTGATTAAACAGCATCATAACCGCCGTCATCGCTGCCATTCCCGATCCGAAGGCGAATCCTCTTTCTCCATCCTCCAGGTCCTTGATCAATTCCTCGAGTGCATGGCGGGTGGGGTTGCCTGTACGGGAATATTCATATCCCCGGTGATTCCCCGGACCATCCTGTTTATAAGTGCTTACTTGATAGATCGGCACCGAAACCGCTCCTGTTTTTTCATCACCAAAAATGCCGCCATGGATCAATTGTGTTTTTTTCCTCATTTCATATACCTCCCTGATAAATTTTTTTGCTTAAGTATCGTTCACTGGAATCCGGAAATATGACGACGATATTCGCGCCCCGGGAAGCCTTGGCCGCTTCCTTCATGGCCGCTGCAAATGCCGCTCCGGAAGAACTGCCGACAAGCAGGCCTTCTTTGATCGCCAATTCATTCACCATATGGAAAGCGTCATGATCGCTTATCGTATGAATTTGATCAAAATACGTTTCATCCATATAGGCAGGCAAAAATTCCATCCCTATCCCCTCGGTTTTATGGGGTCCTGCTTTGCCACCGTTTAAAATCGATCCTTCTGGTTCGACAATGACCGTTTTGACGGCAGCATTCTTATCTTTTAAATATCGCGATGTTCCCATGAATGTCCCCCCCGTACCGGCACCGGCAACAAACACATCCACATCGCCATCCATCTGTTCCCATATTTCAGGTCCCAGCGTTTTATAATATGCATCAGGATTGGATGGGTTGGCAAACTGTTGGGGACAATAGGATCCCGGAATTTCAGCCAGCAGCGCCTTAGCCCTGGCGATTGCTCCTTTCATTCCTTCCTCTGTCGGGGTCTGGATCACTTTTGCTCCAAGGGCACGCATCAATTCCTGTTTCTCGGCACTGAATTTCTCCGGAACACAAAATATCACGTCCACTCCACTGTTTATCGCCGCCAACGCCAAGCCAATCCCAGTATTTCCGGCAGTCGGTTCAATTATCGTCCCACCCTTTTTTACATTCCCAGTCCGTAAAGCTTCGGCTAAAAGTTCTTGACCAAGCCGGTCCTTCACACTGCCTCCCGGATTAAAGTATTCCAGTTTGGCAAAGATACGGACTTCATCCGGAAGCGGGAAATGGGTGATTTCCATCATCGGCGTTTCCCCTATCAACTCATGAATATTTTGAAAGACTTTCATATTCGGACATCCTTTCATAGTTATCCTACCAATTTAATGAGGTTTATGCAATAAAGAATAACCAGCGGAAAGTCTTCCGCTGATCACTTAACATTTCATTTCATTTTTTCAACCATTTTCAAAATCAGTGCCGCTGAATGAAGAGCCGCAGTTTCCAGGAATTTATCAAAGGAAATATTGGACTCCTTACCTGCGATATCCGAAAGGGAACGAATGATGACAAACGGTGTTTTAAATTGGAAGGCCACTTGAGCAATGGCTGCCGCTTCCATTTCCACCGCGTATAAATCCGAAAATTTCCCTCTGACGAATTCAACCCGATCAGGATCGTTCATGAAAGAATCCCCTGTCACGATCAACCCTTTCGCCACTTGTATATCCTCGATTTCTTTAGCTGCTTCTTCTGCGATTGCGAAAAGCTTTTCATCCGGAATGAAAGCTGCCGGCAGCTGAGGGACTTGACCATACTCATATCCAAAAATCGTCACGTCGACATCATGGTGGCGAACCTCCGTGGATATGACCACATCCCCGACATTAAGTGCTGGATGGTAACCGCCGGCAGAGCCAGTATTGATGACAGCATCCGGTTTGAATTTTTCTAAAAGGATCGCAGTGGACATTGCCGCATTCACTTTACCGATTCCCGATTTAAGCAAAATGACCTCAACACCATTCAGTGTGCCTGTATTGAACTCGGAACCGGCAATGGTCACCTGTTCCAAACCTTCCAATTTATCACGTAAAATCGTAACTTCTTCTTCCATTGCTCCGATTATGGCTACTTTCATTAGTAAAAACCTCTTCCTATAATTTTTCCGCCTCCATAATCCAGACAAATTGATTGCAGCGCTCGAAGTTCACTTTATATCCATTTTCTTCAAGTACTTTTTCCAAAAAAGGAATCGTAGTATAATATTCCGTTTGCAAATCGTTCGCCAAATTATGAAAGCCTGCCTGCCTTGCATCTAGAATCGCTCGTTCATGCGCTTCCCTTGATTGATACATCGTATCCGCAAACACTATTTTACCACCAGTATTCAGTAACTTTCCATAGTTGGCTATCGCTTTTTCTTTTTCTTCATCGGTTAAATGATGAAACGCGTACGTACTCACGATTGAATCCACCTGTTCCGGCTTCGGAAAATCGATGAAATCGCCATCTACAATTTCCGTTTTTCCGCCCACTTTGCTTACCGCTATTTTCCTCATGGCGGGTGAAGGCTCGATTCCCGATACCTTTAGGCCTTTCTTCAAAAGCCTTTCCGTTAAATTCCCGGTACCTACGCCGAACTCCAGCACGTGACCCTGAGCCCGATACGTGACGCTGTCCAATATCCTATCATAATGTTTAAAAACTTCTTGATACTCAATATCGTGTCCACCAACAGTATCATCATACGATTTTGACCATTCTTCGAATAAATCCAAAAATTCTCTGCCCATTTTAATCACCTTTTTATGATGAAATAATAAAACCTATAAGCATAATATGAATTAAACACAAAAACAGTTCTTGTTTTTTAGGCAAATCCTTCATTAGGTTCAGATACAAACAAAAAGGTGTGTTAAACTAACAGTATCTAAATGTTGGAGGGGAACAATCATGGGTTTTCAACTCGACTTAAAATTATTCGAAGATAAAATAGAATTTTTCGAGGCAGAAAGCATTAAGAATCTTGAAGAAAAAATCCAATCACAAATTGAAATCAATAATGCGATCATGCTTCAGGTTCAATCCGTGTCACACCAAATGTATGTTAGTGAGGAAGGCAGACGATTTTATAGCGCAGTCGTTCACTTTAAAGCCCAAAAGTAATCTCCATGAAAAAACCCCCGAAAAGATTCCTTTCGGGGGTTTTTAGATTAACTATTACCTTTTATCGTTTGTCTTCAGCTCTTCGACTTTTACAGGTTTCCAACCTGATCCGTCCACCCATTCAATATGGACTCGGAAGGTTTTAGGATTGTCCCCTTCAGAAACGGTACCGATTGCCGTGTTCGGCGAACCGCCGTTTTGAAGCCACCATAGCTTCATGCTTCCTTCATCGATTCCAGCGCCATTAGCAATGGCTTTTCTCATTTCATTCCAATCGACCGAGTCCTTTTCGAAGCTTGTAGTGTGTTCCCCGGATTGCTCAGTTCCAACTGGTTTCCAGCCCTCACTCGTATATGTAGCCGCGACATTGCCATCTCCGCTGCCTTCCACTTCCACAAGTTCGGCATCCCCAGCTTTTTCTGAGTCTGAACCATCTTCAGCCTTCTCTTCTGTATCTTCCTCTGTTGCTTTACTATCTTCATCTTCCTCTGTTGCTTTACTATCTTCTTCATCTTCCTCTGTTGCTTTACTATCCTCTTCTGCCTCTACCTTCTCTGAATCCGTTTCTTCCTCTTTCCCAGCAGGTTTGTCCACTACTTTTCCCTTTTCTTCGGCAATTTGATTAGGTTCGGTCGTGGTTTTCTTTGATTCGGTGCCATCATCACTTAAGAAAATCGTGACTGCTACAATGACGATTAAAATGGAAACGATGGTGATTGCAATATTATATATTTTATTTACTTTTCTTTTTTGATCTCTCTGATTGAAACGTGAGCCCAAGGTCCATTCCTCCCTTACCATTTCTTACTGCCTCATTTTAACATGATTTAGCTAGAGATAGAAGGGAAGGGTTTCCTACACTTTTCGTCAATTCTCGCTATTGTCCTGGTTCTTGGAGTACAGGACTTTTACAATATCTGAAAAAAGCGGCGTCATACTGGAACTGTTTTCCTTTGTTTCAAAACTTACGGTAACAAGGGCATATTTTGGATCTTTATATGGAAAGTAGCCCGCAAACCATTTATTGAGCTCTCCTTTTTTAATATTCGTCTGAGCTGTTCCAGACTTGCCAGCGACCTCCACAGGTAAATCTCTCAAAGAAGCGCCAGTACCTTTCTCCTCCGTTACGACTTTCCTCAGAAGATGCTGCATCTTCATCGTTGTATATGGAGACAGCGTTTCGCCGCCAATACTTTGATTGGGGAAATCGACTACGGTCGTACTATTGTTAAATTCGACCTTGGAAACGGCTTTGACCTGTTCCTTCTTGCCACCGCGGGCAATCGTGGCCATCATATTCGCTATCGCGAGCGGTGTCGTTTGGACATCCTGCTGGCCAATGGCTGTTTTGGCAATCATTTTGGGATCTTTTTTTAAGTCGTCATCATGCCAGACCTTCCCGGTTTGTTCATGATGCAACTGAGTAACTTCCGTGTGATAAACGTCCCCTTGCCAGCCCGTTTCGCCAACCAACCCTAGCATTTTTGCATATTTATCCAAAAAGTCGGGATCCTTCTCAGCTATTTCCTGGGACAATTCGGCAAATGTCCTGTTACAGCTTTGGGCAAAACTATTTTCAAAATTAAGTATGCCCAGTTCCCTCTGCTTATCCGTTTTGCCGTCAATCGTTAAATTACAATTAAATGTCCTTGTGGGACTTGCCGCTTCATAATCGATGGCAGCTGCAGCCGTAACCGTTTTAAAGACGGAACCCGGCGTTTTTTGAGTCAACATCATATTGACGGCCCCTTCGCCATTCGGATCTTTTATATTTAGCGCCGGACGTGATACCATGGCGACGATTTCACTTTTTTCGATATCGATGAGTACGAGACCGCCTTTTTTTATCCCGCGGTCATCGACGAGCTTCTCCGCTTTTTCCTGAATTTCTTTATCTATCGTCGTCACGACTTTCACTGGGTAAAGAGGATTAGCAGGTTCTACGTATTTTACATCGACACCGAACATGGGGCCCCCACTGGCGTCTACGTGAAATACGAGCTTTGATTCCCCAGCAGAAAGCAAGAACTCATCAAAGGTCCTTTGCAGTCCCGTATTTCCTATTTTCGTTTCAGGAGATAAATTCATGTCCGGATAACGTTTTTTCTTTTCCGCATCCGATATATTCGTTGTGCCGATCAATTGGGCTGCAGGGGTTTGATCATGATATAATTTCTCGTTCACCGCAAAGACCCCGGGTATCTTCAATTGATTGATTGCCTTCGATTGGCTGGGCGTCAACTCTATCGGTTCATCTCCGCCAAATACGAATGGTTCATCCGCTTGTTCAATTGCTCGTTTCAGCTCCGCTTCCGATCTGCCTATGATCGAGGCAATTTCATCTATAGGCCATGTCATTTTGTTCAAAAATGGAAATAGGACGAGTGTTGGGATTTCTTCATGTGCAAGTGGTTCCCCATTTCTGTCATAAAACTTTCCACGCCCATCATCAATCTTTAATATCTGTGAACGCTGATTCACACTTGCTTCTATCAGGTTCACATCATGCTTCGAAAAAGATTCTGTCGATACAAGTTGGATGTAGGCAAGCCTGCCTATGAGCATCAGCATAAAAGTGGTCAAAAAAAGAGCCAGCAACCTCATACGTTTCTTTTTCATAAAATACACCTCGTAACCATTGTTGACGAGGTGCGAATTTTTAAACAATTATGAACAAATTTAACGCGGCGTTTTTCCGATATGAAAAGAGGATGCCCGTATGGACATCCTCTTAAGCCGTTAATTAGCTGATGGATACAATCTTGACGCTCATTTCGCCGCCAGGTGTCATGATCGATACCTTGTCGCCGACCCTTTTCCCTATTAAGCTTTTCGCGATTGGAGAATCATTTGATATTTTCCCATCGAATGGGTCCGCTTCAACACTTCCTACGATGGAATATGTTTCTTCGTCACCATTTGGAAGTTCCACGAATGTTACCGTCTTTCCAAGTGAAACTGTATCTGTATTCGAATCATTGCCTTCAATGATTTTTGCATTACGGATCATGTTTTCGATTGTTGTAATACGTCCTTCAACGAATGCCTGCTCTTCTTTTGCGGAATCGTACTCTGAGTTCTCGGAAAGGTCCCCAAAACTGCGGGCGATTTTAATTCTCTCCACAACTTCTTTACGTTTAACCGTTTTTAATTGTTCCAGTTCCTGTTCAAGCTTTAACTTACCTTCTTTAGTCATTGGATATTCTTTTTCGATTGCCAAAACCCTTCACTCCTTCTAATTCTTTACAGCAAGCTTTCGCTGTGACAAGTTTATGTAGTATATAATGCTTAACTCTAAAACTCGAGTCAAAATATATATTTGCACGACTTAAAAAGTACGCGCATTTATACTAAGGAACAACTCGGTCCTTAGTATATAAACCGACTGCGGTGGCAGCCGGTTCGTTCTGTATCAAGAATAGAGTATTGCGTTTTCCAGCATTTGTCCAGTCTTTCCCAATAAATAAATGGGATTATTTAAAAAACGGAGGAAAATGGCACCTATCATTATTTATGCTATGTTATTACAAAAAAGACTTTTGTTCAAGGATTGTTTGAATTTTTGTCACCATAAGGTCAATCGCCACATGGTTCTGACCGCCTTCTGGAATGATGATGTCGGCATAACGCTTCGTCGGTTCTATGAACTGATTATGCATCGGGCGAACGACACTGATGTATTGCTCGATGACTGAATCTATGGAACGTCCACGTTCTTTAATATCACGGGTCATCCGACGGAGTATCCGCAAGTCTGCGTCTGTATCAACATATAGTTTCATATCCATCAGGTCTCGAAGGCGCTCATCTTCCAGTACAAGGATCCCTTCAAGGATGATGACATCCTGCGGCTCAACTGTGATGACTTCTTCCGAACGTGTATGGATCGAATAATCATAAACTGGTTTTTCTATCGTTTCATAACGCAGCAATGCGTTAAGGTGATCGATCAACAAATCATTATCAAATGCCAGCGGATGATCATAGTTCGTTTTCAACCGCTCTTCGAAAGGCAGATGACTTTGATCTTTATAGTAATAATCTTGTTCGATCATCAAGATCGAATGTCCTTGAAAGAATTCAAAAATGGAACGGGTAACACTTGTTTTACCTGATCCCGACCCTCCGGTAACTCCGATGACTACTGGTTTCTTCCTTGTCATGTCAATTCTCCTTCCGCATCATATTGTTCACATATACTTGATTATCTACTTGAATGCGGACAATTTGAAGCGGATGGCGGGCTGCCTCCAGCTCCTTACCTGACTCATCCCAGATCGTACCGATTTTTTGAGTGAAGTTTTCGATTTCCGGTCCAAAAAACTCCACTTCATCTCCAGGCTTGAAGAAGTTACGTTGCTGCATGGTGGCGATTTGAGTTTCTTCGTTGTAATCAAGCACCAAACCAGCGAAGTCGAAGCGAGTCTTTACGGTATGATTCCCGAACATTTGCTGTTTATACCCAGGAATTTCCCCTTCCATGAACGATGATGCCGTCTCACGGTTCGCACACTTATCAAGCTCCTCCAGCCATTCTTGTTTAATCCTGAAATTGTCCGGATCGGCACAATACGCATCAATCACCTTACGATAAACGCTGACAACTGTAGCAATATAATGAATGGACTTCATTCTTCCTTCGACTTTTAAGCTATCTATGCCAATTTCAATCATGCCTGGCAAGGATTCTATCAGCTTCAGGTCTTTTGGACTCATTGCGAATGGAGCATCTTCTTTATCGAATAATGCCTTTTCCCCGGCTTGATCCAACTCATATAAATCGTAATCCCAACGGCAAGACTGACAGCAGCCGCCGCGATTCGAATCCCGCGCCGTCATATGGTTCGAAAGGGTGCAGCGTCCAGAATAGGCAATGCACATGGCTCCGTGAACGAAAGCCTCGATTTCGATATCGACCTTCTCCTTCATCTCACGGATTTCATCAGCACTCGTCTCACGGGCCAAAACAACCCGCTCCAAGCCTTCCTCTTTCCAATACTGAACAGCCTTCCAGTTCGATAGCGATTGCTGCGTGCTTAAATGGATTTCGACGTTCGGAGCGACCCGTTTACACGTTTCGATGATTAATGGATCGGCGACGATGATACCATGAACTCCAGCCTCCTGAAGGCCTTCCAGGTATTCATCCAGACCATCGATATTTTCATTATGTGCGAAGATATTGGTTGTTACATATACTTTAGCGCCATATTTTTTAGCGAATTCGACGCCTTCCTGCATTTCCTCAAACGTGAAGTTGCCGGCATTGGAACGAAGGCCATATTCCTGACCGCCAATGAACACGGCATCCGCACCGTAATGGACGGCAATTTTTAATTTTTCCAGGTTGCCAGCCGGAGCCAGCAATTCCGGTTTTTTTACAATGACTCTCTTTCCATCAACGATCTTGGAAATTTTATCAGCAATAGCATTCAAGGCTATTCCTCCTCTTTCTCTTACCCTTTTCTTTAATAAACCGATTCCTTAAAGAAGAATCCTGTATCCAACTCACGGCTATCCGGCTGAACCGCTTTTACTTTTTCAAAAAGTTCCGTTTTCAAATCATCATAACGTTCAGGGTCTTCTGCACAAACGTCAATCGCTTCCCGATACAACATTGTCATTTCGTTGATATATTCCGGTGTTTGTAATACCCCTTCGATTTTCAGGGAATCAATTTCCGCTTCAATCAATTCCTGAAGTTCATCGATCATGCACATATCATTCGGACTCATGATATGTGTACCATTTTCATCTTCATAAATCGGGTATTTATTTTCACGTTCCTTATCATGCAAGAACATATTTCTATGTTCCTTCCGATTTTCCACTTCCAATGCCTTGCCTTGGTATTCAAAGTAATTACCAAGGAGCGTCCGCTTCGATTGGAACATGCATGTCATGCCGTGCACTTGCACTTCAATCTCCACTTTGGCATTTTCCTTCATTTCCACTATCTCGTCCATACTTATCTCACGGGCAGCCACGGCACGGACAGCACCGCGTTTCCCCCAATAATTACATGTGTACCAGTTCGTTACCGTCATCTCTGTATTCCAGTGCAGGGGCATATCAGGGGCCACGGCACGGACAGCCATTAAGACCGCTGGATCACCGAATATGATCCGGTCAGCACCAGCCTGCTTAAGGAATGTGACATACCCTTCAAGCTCGTCCACTTTTTCATTATGAAAAATGGCGTTCATGGATACATATACTTTCTTGCCTGCGGCATGTGCAAGCTCAATCGCCTTCTTGACGTCTTCACGTTTGAACTCCCCTGCCAGCCTAAGCGCATAACGTTGTTCGCCAATGACGAAGGCATCAGCTCCAGCATCGATAAGTTCTTTTATATGATCGACACTTGTCGGAGTCACGAGTAATTCAGGCTTTTTCATTTTTGTCACCTCTATGTTTACTTATGGCCACACCATCACCAATCGGCAAAATTACGGTATCGAAATGAGGATGGTCATGTAACCAGATGTTAAAGTCTCTGATTTTTTTAATGAGAGCTCGCTTTCGTCTCGTCATTTCCATTTCTTCAATGTTTTCGGCAACCAAGCCTTTAAATAAAACATTATCAGTAATGATAATGCCAGCATCAGCAAGGAATGGTTCAAACAGTTCAAAGAATCGCTTGTACTGCCCTTTAGCTGCATCAACGAAGATGATATCAAACGGACCATGTTCCATGACTTTCGGTCCTGCTTCAAGGGCATCCCCTTCAATGAGGGTAATCCTTTCCGAAAGCCCAGCCCTCTTGATATTAGCTCTTGCCTGCTCAATGCGGGCTTCATTCCGTTCAAGTGTGACGATTTTAGCCTCCGGAAGGGTCTCAGCCATCCTTATGGCCGAATAGCCAATCGCCGAACCAACCTCCAATATCGCCTTAGGCTGGTGAAGCCTTAAAATCTGAAGCAGCACCTCAATGCCTTCCGGCTCCATGATCGGCACATTATTTTCCATTGCAAAATCTTCCAACTCCTTAATCAAACCCGTACGCTCCGGAATTAAGGAATGAAGATATTGTTCTATTTTTCCGTTCAAAACGTTTCCTCCAATTATAAGAAAAACGAAAGCGCTTGGTCAGTGCATGAAGAAATTGATCGGTCAAAAACTATTGCCTACAATTTTTCACAAGGAGCTGAAACAAGTATGCTTGACGATCTACATTTCCTTATCTTTCAAAATAAAACCCGGCATTCGCCGAGTTACGTCACCGATAAAAATCGGATCTAAAATTCACTTGTACTATTCTATCATAAAAACAAGGGGAAAGTAATATCCCTCCCCCATCAGTCGCATTGCATTTTTTATTTATTTATTGGAAATATGCTCTGCCTTTTTGTTATTGTGGTCATCCAAGGTTTTGGAGTACAGGACTTCCCCTTCAGGTGTTGCCAAAAAGTATAGGAAATCCGTTTTCTCAGGTTTCAATACCGCATCGATCGATGTCGTTCCGGCATTGGCAATCGGTCCTGGCGGCAGCCCCTTGTTCTTATACGTATTATAAGGGGATTTCACCTCAAGGTCTTTGTAATATACCCTGCTCTTATGTGAACCTTTTGCATACAAAACAGTCGGATCCGTTTGAAGCGGCATATCTTCCTCGATACGATTGTAAAAGACGGAAGCTATCTTTCCGCGATCGACTTGTGCCGTCGCTTCCTCTTCGACAAGCGAAGCGAAGGTCAGCATCTCGTGTACGGAATAATCGTTTTTGTCCATCTGGGTCTCGTATGCCTGTAATGTCTCTTCCGTTTTCTTCAGCATCTCGATGACTATGGATTCCATGGTCGGCTTTTCCTCATAAAAGTCATAAGTAGCTGGGAAAAGGTACCCTTCAAGCGGATATAATACCTTTTCATTTTCAATCTCCGACGTCAAGAGCTCCGGAAATCTCTCTTGCATGGACTTGACGAATTTCTTATCATTCAATACCTTAAAGACCTTTTTCGGATTTTCACCGGTCTTCACTGCGATGATATCGGCAATTTGGATAAGCTGCTTTCCTTCAGGAATGGTTATCTTCAATGCAGCTTCTTTCATGAGTTTCCCGGTTTTGATGCTTGTGACAATATCTTCAATTGGCATCGAAGGCGATAATTTATACTCACCTGCCTGAAAACCGGATTCATTGCGGAACTTAATGTAATATTTGAATACACGTGCGTCCTTGATTATTCCTTGTTCTTCTAGCAGTGTTGAAATTCCATTCACGGAAGAACCGATTGGGATTTTCACTTTCTTGATGGTATCATCATCAGGATCGACTGGTTTCATGGCTGAGTTGATATACAAAAAGCCCACAAGACCTACTATCCCAATTAGTACAATAAGCGAAGCTATCGTAATCATGATGATTTTACGAACCAGCCTGGCTTCTCCTTGCTGTTCTAACAATTTCATACGGATATGTTCCTTTTTAGATAAATTTTTATCTTTTTCATCCATTTTCATTCCCCCTGCAAACTCACACCAACTACAGAATGGTTTCTCGATGATGCTTTCTCTAATTAAACTTTGCTTCGAACATTATACTAAAATCAACAAATAATTACATGGTTTTTGCAAAACTACATTCATTACTACTCTATTTATGGCAAAAAAGCACTAGTTTTGTCAATATTCAGGTATTATTTAATAGAAAAAGCCCTTAAATTTGTTTCCCTGCATGTGTTAGGCATTTCAGTCAATGACAGGAATATCATGTAACGATGCCATTATTAATTTTTAGATGAAGGAAGGTGTGAAGGAGTTGGATAATTCTTATTTTGTAGGTTGGGGGACATTGGCACTCATTAACGCAGGACTTGCTCAAGGTAAAAATAGAACGGGGCTGAATTGGTTCTTGCTCTCATTATTTTTGGGTCCGCTCGCTACTTTTATTCTTTTATTCGCAGAGAAAAGATAAGGGTTTACTGGTACATAAATGAAAAAACCGACCTCGATCGAGGTCGGTTTTTCTGATATTATTCTTCTTCAGCTTCTTCTTGGTCAAGGAATGTATTTAACATTTCTTCGACTAGATCCCATTCTTCTTCTGTTTCGATCGGTGTAAGTTCACCATCTTTATTATCTTCGCTTGGTATGAATGATGAAGCGTGGATTTCAATTTCTTCCTCTTCATCTTCTGCAGACATCGGATAGTAAAGTACATAAGATTTGTTGAATTTATCTGAGTCGAATGTGAAAAGGATTTCGCAAAGCTGCTCGTTTCCGTTTTCATCTACTACTGTAATGTTGTTTTCGCCGTGTTCCATTTGTATTCACCTCATATTGAATTTGTTTGTCTGTCCAAGAATCCTTGCAGAATCATGACAGCAGCCATTTTATCAATGACTTTCTTGCGTTTGCTTCGGCTCACGTCCGCCTCAAGAAGGACACGTTCAGCCGCCATAGTTGTCAACCGTTCATCCCAGAGAAACACCGGCAGCTTGAATTTTTTTTCTAATCGTTTAGCGAAATCTTGACTGATCTCGCCTCGCGGTCCAACAGTACCATTCATATTTTTAGGTAAACCAAGGACAATTTTAGAAACTTCATGCTCTTTTATAATTTCATTGAGACGTTTAAAGCCGAAGTCATTTCCAGCTTCGTTAATTTTGATCGTTTCCAATCCTTGTGCAGTCCAACCCATCGCGTCACTCACGGCAACGCCGATGGTTTTTGAACCTAAATCAAGTCCCATTGTGCGCATTAGTATTCCTCTCGATGATTCTTAAGATACGACTTAACCAATTCTTCGATGATTTCATCGCGTTCAAGCTTACGAATAATGTTCCGAGCGTCCATATGGCGCGGGATGTAGGCCGGGTCACCAGATAATAGATAACCGACAATTTGGTTGATCGGGTTATAACCTTTTTCCTGAAGAGCAACATAAACTTGAGACAATACTTCTTGTACATCTCTTTCGAATGGTTCTTCGGGAAAATTAAATTTCATCGTTTTATCAAAGGAACTCATTAACATGCACCTCTCCTCAGCGTCCAGAATCCACTATTACCTACATTGTACAACACTTTTCATTGATTATGAAATCGATAAGACCCATTCTTCAACAAAATTAAGTGCTGCATCCAATTTTTCAGGGTCTTTTCCGCCTGCTTGGGCCATATCTGGACGTCCGCCACCGCCTCCGCCGCAACGGGAAGCAACTTCTTTGATCAATTTACCAGCATGGAAACCGCGATCGATATAATCCTTGGTAACCCCAGCAATCAAATTGACTTTATCACCTTGGGCGGATCCTAATACGATAACGACAGAATCGAGCTTTTGTTTCAAATCATCAGCCATGGCACGTAGATTATTCATATCGGTAGCTTGAACTTTTGCCACCAATACTTGAACCCCATTTATGTCTTTTACGTTAGAAACAAGGCTTCCTGCTTCAATATTACTTAACTTTGCAGTCAGGCTTTCATTCTCACGATGAAGATCCTTCACTTCAGCTAAGACCGTTTCAATTCTTGAAGGTACATCTTTCAAGTTCGTTTTCAACTTAGCAGCCGCGTCTTTCAAGACACCGATTTGATCAGTCATCAATTTGTATGCCCCGGCACCCGTTACCGCTTCTATCCGGCGAGTCCCTGCACCGATGCCGCTTTCTGAAACGATTTTGAACAAGCCGATCACCGCTGTATTCGGGACGTGGACACCCCCGCAAAGTTCAAGACTATAATCGCCTATTTGAACGACACGGACAATCTTGCCGTATTTTTCGCCGAACAAGGCCATTGCACCCATCGCTTTAGCTTCTTCAATGTTTTTATAGTCCGTATTCACTTGTAAGCTTTGCCAAATCTTTTCATTTACAATCGTTTCGATCCGCTCAATCTCTTCCGCCGTTATCTGGCCAAAATGAGAGAAATCGAAGCGAAGGCGCTCAGCTTGTACGAGTGAACCAGCCTGATTGACATGTGTACCAAGCACATCTTTCAACGCCTGGTGCAGAAGATGTGTCGCAGTATGATTTTTCGTGATATGGATGCGGTTTTCTTGATCTACCGCAGCAACGATATCGGAATCTGATGTTAAAGTGCCGGCAGCCACTGTTACACGGTGCAGATTTTGGCCATTAGGAGCTTTTTGAACATCATGGACATCAACCTTCACGGCATCACTAGCCATCGTTCCTTTATCAGCTATTTGCCCGCCGCTTTCCGCGTAGAAAGGAGTCTTGTTCAAGATTACCTGAACTTCTTCACCTTCTTGTGCCTCCGTAACAAGCTCGCCATTTTTAATGATGGCAGAAACTTTTGCTTCAACCGCAACTTGATCATAGCCGACAAATTCACTTTCAACTTTAATATCGCCTAATACCCCGCCTTGGATTTGCATGGAATCAACATCTTGACGTGCTGAACGGGCACGTTCACGCTGTGCATCCATTTCTTTTTCAAAACCGGCTTGATCGACCGTCATGCCTTCTTCTTCTGCATATTCTTCCGTTAACTCGATCGGGAAACCATATGTGTCATATAAACGGAATGCATCACTGCCTGGAATGGTTGTACCGCCTTTTTCCTTTTCCTTTCTAATGACTTCAGAAAGGATGGCCAGTCCATCATGTAGGGTTTCGTGGAAGCGTTCCTCTTCATTCTTGATAACTTTTGCAATGAATTCTTTATTATTGAGGACTTCAGGGTAGAAGTCTTTCATGATTTCGCCGACGACCGTCACAAGTTCGAACATGAATGGTCGATTGATGTTGATTTGCTTAGCATAACGAACCGCTCTGCGAAGCAAACGGCGCAATACATAGCCTCGGCCTTCGTTGGATGGAAGAGCCCCGTCACCTACCGCAAAGGCAACCGTACGAATATGGTCGGCAATGACCTTGAATGCAACATTTTTTTCTGCATCAACACCATATTTCACATCGGAGATCTCTTCGACTGCCCGGATGATCGGCATGAATAAATCCGTATCATAGTTAGTCTCTACATCTTGAACGACGGAAGCCATACGTTCAAGACCCATGCCCGTATCGATATTTTTCTTTGGAAGCGGTGTGTAAGAACCGTCCGGATTATGGTTGAATTGAGAAAACACAAGATTCCAGACCTCTAGATGCCGTTCATTTTCACCGCCTGGATATAGTTCCGGATCATTCGGGTCATCGCCATATGCTGGTCCGCGGTCATAGAAAATCTCTGTATTCGGGCCACTTGGACCCTCACCGATATCCCAGAAGTTTTCTTTCAGGCGAATGATTCTTTCAGCAGGAACACCGATTTTCTTATTCCAGAGTTCGAAGGCTTCATCATCTTCAGGATGGATTGTCACAGCCAATTTCTCTTTGTCGAACCCAATCCACTTTTCATCCGTCAAAAACTCCCATGCCCATGTGATGGCTTCTTCTTTGAAGTATTCACCAATGGAGAAGTTGCCGAGCATTTCGAAAAACGTATGATGACGTGCCGTTTTCCCCACGTTTTCAATATCGTTTGTACGGATGGCCTTTTGTGCATTTGTAATCCTTGGATTTTCGGGAATCACCCGTCCATCAAAATATTTCTTTAACGTCGCCACCCCGGAATTGATCCAAAGCAATGATGGATCTTCATGAGGAACCAAGGATGCGCTTGGTTCGATGTTATGGCCTTTTTCACTAAAAAAATCTAAATACATTTGGCGGATTTGAGCACCAGTTAAATACTTCATATATATATCCTCCTTTTAAAATTATGTAATTTTGAGCACACAAAAAACTCCCATCCCAAAAACAGGGACGAGAGTTAACTCGCGGTACCACCCTGATTATGGACGCAGGAACATTCCCGGGTCCATCACCTTAATAAAAGCCTTAACGCGGCATGACGGCAGGTATTAGCTGCTCTCAGGACTAGCTTTCTGCTGCTCTTCACCTTGCAGTCCCTTTCAGCCTGGGGGACCCCTCTCTTTTAGATGGACTTCAGCATACTTCATCCTTCAACGAATTATCTTATGTAATGGATTATATTCACAAGACTTTTATTTGTCAATAAGGGGCGGCTTCTTTCTAAAGTGAACGCGGGCATGAAGCACAAAAACTTTCAACACAGCCAAAATGGGAATCGAAAGGACCATGCCCGTGATACCACCTATTTCACCGCCGGCCAATAATGCGAGCATGATGAAAAGCGGGTGCATATGGAGGCTTTTACCGACTATAAACGGCGACAGGATATTTCCCTCGAGAAATTGAAGCACGAGCACGATGACCGCGATGATCACCACCATTTTCACTGACATGGTCGCGGCGATGATCACTGCAGGGATGGCCCCAATTACAGGCCCGAAATACGGAATGACATTCGTTATTCCGATTATCGCTCCCAATAGCAGCGGATATTGCATTCCGACTATCCAGAAAAGCAGCGAGGAAATCAACCCGACCAAGGCACAGACAATGATTTGTCCCCGAATATAGCCGCCCAGCGACGCATCCACATCACGAACGAATGCCCGTCCCTGCTTGCGCCATTTTTTCGGGGTCATATACCAAGCCATTTTTTTTAGAACAGTGAAATCTTTCAGGATATAAAAAGCAATGAATGGAATCAAAGCAATCAGAACGATGAAATCAATCATCTTCATTGCATACTCCATCGCCTTCTCTGGAATGCGCTTCAGCCAGCCTTCGAAAAGGGTGACACCTTCTTCGAACCTTTCATGAATTCCGAACGGCCATGCTGCAGTTTGATGATTGAGCTTATCTATCCGGCTCCGATATTGATCAACCAGTTCCGGGACGCTTTCCGACAGCTCGCGAACCTGGCTGACAATTACTGGAATGCCTTTATAAACGGCAAAGCCAATCCCTCCGAAAAACAACAAATAGATAATCGTAATCGAAAGCCAGCGACGCAGCCCTTTCTCATTTAAAAATTCCACTACCGGGTGCAGCAAATAACTGATGAACGCACCAATCAAAAAAGGCAGCAGTACCGTCACACATACAGTAACGAAAGGTCCCCACATGGGCTTAAGTTTCATAAAAATATAGATAACGAAAAATAAGAGCAATAAAAAACCCAGGCGATAAAACCACTTCAGACGAATACTCACAATAAACACCTCCCGCTCATTTATTCTTCGAAAGGCGGAAGGTTTTCATACATAAAAAAGAGTGCCCTCATTATCAGGACACCCATTCCCGCTATAATAATGACTTTAATCTTTTGCGTATTTTCTTCATGTTCCGTTTGATCATCTTCGAGTTCATCAAGTCCGAACCCATATTCATTAGAGTATTGCGTGAACGTCTAGCCATTGCAAACACCTCTTCCGTTAAATTACATACTGAAGCGGCGGTCATTTTCCTCAAACAAATCGTCCAATGAGCTTAAACTTCCATCTTCCTCGACTTGGTGCGTACTAATGAGCCCTTCGGATAAGGTCATTTCAATAAAGCAATTCCAACAATAATATTGATTCACGCCAATCTTCCCAACATCTTTACTGCGGCAATTCGGACATTTAATTTCCAAAATGGACACCTCACTGTTCATAAACTGAAACAATGATGGTATCCTTCCCTAATGCAGGCGGCTGTTTTGATTCTATCACTGTCGACTCCGAGAAAAACCCATCCGTTGTTTCATACGCTATAATCGTGCCCATTTTCTCCTTGAAATATACATCCTGCAGTAAACCCAGTTCTTCGCCCATTTCTGAAAAAAGCATGCGACCCAATAATTCGTCCTTCGATAGGCATATGGAATCCGCAGGCACTTTCCTTAAGTTTGAATCCTGTTGCATGATGACGATCCCATCTGGACCGAATGAAGAAATATCGTCAAGTTTCAAATGAAAAGCTCTTTTGAACAATGCTTGCTGATGAACGACCAAGCCTGTTACCTGACCCATTTCAGAAATTGATAAATCGTGGACCGTGCCGACTCTTTCTCCTTTGATTGTAAAAACCGGCATCCCTTTCAATAATGAAAACGTCCGCAAGGTCATCCCGCCTTTCCGAACATTTTTATTATCTCTTTACTACTGAAAATAGATGTGCTGAAAGGTTTTCCATTGTTGCTCCATCTTCCGGAAATACAGGGAACAGGCATAAAAAAAAGACCGGTTTCCCGGTCTGATCCACCTGTTTTACCATCCCCTGCTGGCACCTCCGCCACCGGAACTTCCTCCACCACCTCCACGTGGACCGCCGCTGCCGCCTCCACGGCCACCGCCGCCTCCGCGACTGATGATTATCAAAAGGATATTGATTAGCGTTTGGAGGAAAAATCCTTTAAAGAACTTGGCATCGAGGATGAATACGATGATGACAACGAGGATAATGAGGAAAATCTGTAAACCTGATGGCTGAAAGGTTTCTGACTCGGGCTGAACGGATGGTTCTTGATAAAACTCGTCACCCAAGTTATATTCTTCCGTGACATCGTTATATACGGCCTTATAGGTTTCAGTCAGGGCAACATCATATTTACCCTCTTTCAGCGCAGGGATAGCCACATTGTCCAAAATCTGACCAGATTTTATATCGGTAATGGCCCCTTCCAAACCGTAACCCACTTCAATACGGATTTTCTGTTCTTCCATGGCTAGAACAATGAGAACTCCATTGTTCAGCTCGGCATCACCAAGCTTGAATGATCTCAATGCCTCGACCGAGTACTCCTCGATCTCGGATCCTTCCATGGAATCAACCGTCAAAACGGAAATTTGTGCTTTTGTGGCATCATCCAATCGTTTCCCAAGTTCGATGAGTTCGGATTTTTCCTGATCATCCAGGACTCCGGCGAAGTCCTGAACATATATATCCCCAACTGGTTCAGGGATGTTAGGTTGTGCTGCGACCACGTTTGCTAAACTGCACGTGAGAATGAAGAATAGCGCAAACACAGCGAGTCTTTTCATTATTTATCGCTCCCGAAATCAACCTTTGGCGTTTCTTTTTCTTGATCGGTCACTTCAAAATATGGTTTAGCATCGAACCCGAACACTCCTGCCATCATATTCTTCGGAAATCGTTTAATCATCTTATTATAGTTGGTAACTTCATCATTATAGTCTTTTCGCGCTACTGTCAGTCGATTTTCCGTTCCTTCCAAACTATCCATGAGACCCTTGAAGTTCTCATTGGCCTTTAAATCCGGATAGTTCTCGACAACCACCAAAAGACGGCTTAAGGCCCCGCTCAATTCTTGATCGGCATCAATTGCATCTTCAGTCGAGTTGGCACCGGCCAACTTTGAACGTGCATCACTCACCGCTTTAATGGCTTCCGTTTCATGCGAAGCATAACCCTTGACCGTTTCAACAAGGTTTGGAATCAAATCCGCTCTTCGTTTCAATTGGTTATCCACCTGTGACCATTTATTGTCAACATCTTCACTTGCACTTACAAGGCCGTTGTACGAAGATGCCCCAAAAATGACCAGCAAAACGACAACGACTATTCCTAGTATCCAACCTTTTTTCATCAGTTTCCCCCCTACTCTTTCACATATAAGTTATATTCTATATTAGTTCCACCAAAACTATGAATTATAAACAAAATTCATCAAATGAAGAAACAAAACATTGATCACCAGTTACATGAAATCATAAGGGGTGACACTTTCCATCCCGATCATCGGGTCAGCATGCATGAGAGTATCAAGATAACTTGCCTCTGGCGCATGTACATCTCCCTTTTCAACCTGCCTATCTTCCTCACTCAAAATCTCCCGCAGCTTTTCACGCAAAGTCGTTTTCCGGCGCATCTCATCATTACGCTCGATCCCTAAACGGAATGCATCCTCTTCACCACAAAGGATCAAGAAATTTTTACTGCGGGTAATTGCCGTATACAATAAATTTCGGCGAAGCATCCGATAATAACTTTTCACTACAGGTAAAATGACAATGGGGAATTCGCTTCCCTGCGACTTATGAATGGAGCAGCAATATGCATGAGTAATCTGGTTCAAGTCCTGTTTCGTGTAGGTCACCTCGATACCTTCGAAAGAAATGATAACTTTATCGACATGATCGGTATTTTCCTTAGCGAACAGTATGGACACGATTTCACCCATATCGCCATTAAAGACACCCTCCTCTGGCTGGTTCACCAGTTGAAGCACCTTATCACCCGTTCTGTATATTACGTCACCGAATTTAATTTCCCGCCGCTTTTCATCCGCATTGCCATTGAACACTTCCTGAAGCATTTTATTCAGTGCATCAATCCCGGCAGGCCCCCTATACATCGGAGCCAGCACCTGTATATCCCTGGCCGTGAAACCCTTTGTCCTGGCATTCGCAACCACTTTCTCGATTACCTGGGCGATTTGCCCGGTCTGACAGCGAATGAACGATCGATCTTCTTGCTGCTTCGTAACATCATCCGGGAGTCTTCCTTTTTTGATGTCATGGGCCAATTCAATGATCGATGAGCCGTCAGCTTGACGGTAAATATGTTCCAAACTGACAGTCGGTACACAATCCGATGCAAGCAAATCCTTTAAAACCTGCCCAGGGCCGACTGATGGCAGCTGATCTTCATCACCCACCAATATCACTTGGACATTTTCCGGCAAGGCTTTAAACAATTGATGGGCCAGCCACGTATCCACCATGGAAACCTCATCGATGATCACGATCCGGCCATCCAACTGATTATCCTCATCATGGGAAAAGCCTTCACTCCCATTCCACCCCAGCAAACGGTGGATCGTAACAGCGGGAAGTCCAGTCGATTCGGCCATGCGTTTCGCTGCACGGCCAGTAGGAGCCGCAAGTACGAATGGAAATGGATCGCTTCCTTCTTTTTTATAATCGTTAATGTCCATGGATACACCATGCAGCTCCGCATAAAGCTCAACAATTCCTTTGATCACCGTCGTCTTACCGGTACCCGGCCCCCCCGTCAAGATTAACATGGGGGACTGCAGGGCTGTTTGTATCGCTTCCTTCTGGGCCGGGGCGTAGGAAACATCAAGCCGCTCTTCCAGCTTCCCAAGTGCCAGCAAAAACTCCGATTCCGGGAACTGGTCCTCATACTCCGTTTGAGCAAGCAGCCGCTTGATGTTCATGACGATTCCCTTTTCGGAATAGAATAGTGAAGGCGGATAAATTCGTTGATCCTCGACAACTATTTTTCCCTCTTGCGTCAATTCGATTATTTCCGAGGAAATGTTTGTGAATTCAATGCGATCCCGTTTATTTTCCTCAAGCAGTCGCTTGACCGCTTCCAATAACTGCTCGGCTTCTATGTAGATATTTCCATCCTGGAGGCATTGTGATTCAAGTGTATACAAGCACGCAGCCTTGATTCGGTCGGGATGGCTGCCGGAAATGCCAAGCTGATGCCCAAGCTCATCCGCCCGTCCAAAACCAATCCCTTCAATATCCTCCACGAGCTTATAAGGATTTCCCTGAACCATCGTGATCGTATCCTGTTTATACATTTGATAAATCTTCATCGACAACTGTGGTCCAAAGCCATATTGATTCAGGGCGATCATCACCTGCTCCAAACCCTGATGCTCGACTAATGTATCATAGAGGCCCTTTGCCTTTTCCCCTGATAGCTTCGGGATATCATCAAGTAACGAAGGCTGAGCCAGAATTTTGGAAATTGCCTTTTCCCCTAGTGTCTCAACAATGCTTTCGGCTGTTTTTTTCCCAATGCCCTTGAAAAGATCACCGGATAAATAACTGACGATCCCTTCCTTGGATTGAGGCAAATCCTTACGGAAATGCTCCACATGAAATTGAAGGCCAAAACGCGCATGTTCCTTCATCGCCCCATAAAAAATATAGATCTCATCCTCATGCATCCTTGGAAAATAACCTGTTACGACAGCTTCCTTCTCTTCATAATTCAGATTCGTTTCATGCACACGAATTCTTACAACCGAGTACATATTTTCTTCATTATGAAAGATCGTCACTAAATGACTTCCTTTCATGAACATTTTCTCCTCTGAAAACAAATCCAACGAATCTTGCTGGCTCAACGCTACTCCCCACCTTTCCATGCATATGCCGACTATTTACTCAGCATTCATTTCTTCCATCAGTTTCTTACCGTGTGCAGCAAGCATATGGTCAGGCTGTGCTTCCAAAGCCTTATCAAAATAAGCGATCGCTGCTTGCGCATCTTCACGATACCCGGCAAACGCAACACCTAAATTATAATAAGCATCGGCATGTCCCGGATCCTGCTCCACAACTAAATTCAGTTGATTGATCAATTCATCGTATAATTCCGCATTGGCAAGACATAGTGCATATTGGAATCTCGCGTCAACGTCCTCTGGGCTCAGCTCCACCGTTCTCTGTAAATAAGGCATCGCCAACTTCGGTTGATCCAACGCCATCAATGTCAATCCAAGCATGAAGTAAGCATCGCTGTTCTCCAGTCCCAAGCGGATTGCCTTTTCAAACATATCCTTCGCTTCGACTAATTTAGAATCGGATTCATAGTATAAGTTACCTAATGAATAATAAGCCGCAGCTGCATTTTCATCCAGCTCAATCGCCTTTCTGTAAAACTTGACCGCTTTATCCGTTTCACCAACGGCAGTCAATACATTCCCGAAATTTATGTAGGCAACAGGCTCATTCGGATTTTCCTCGATCGCCTCATTAAAAACTTTCGCCGCTTCTTCGTATTTCCCTTGCTGCATTAACTCAATTCCTTGTTGATTCTTATCCATTATCATTTCACACTCCATTTTTATATTAAAAAGTATAGCATAACAGTAGTCGAATTCAGACAGCACACCCGCAATCCAAAAGAAGTCCCCAACCGCAAACACAGCTGGGGACATGCTTATTTTACCCTACGTAAGTCAGTTTTTCACCTTTTTTAAATACTTCATCAATCGTACCGCCACCAAGGCACACTTCACCATCATAGAATACGACTGCTTGTCCAGGTGTGATCGCGCGGACTGGCTCGTCAAAGATGACTTCGACATCACCATTTTCCAAGACCTTCACCTTAACACCGCTATCCTCTTGACGATACCTGAACTTTGCCGTACCTGTAAATTCATCCGCAGGTATATGTTCCGCTACCCAGCTAACATTCACTGCACGAAGCGAATTAGAATACAGCACATCATTATCAAACCCTTGACACACATATAAAACATTGCGTTTCAAGTCTTTACCCGCAACAAACCAAGGATCGCCGCTGCCGCCAATCCCCAGACCGTGACGCTGACCGATGGTGTAATACATCAATCCGTCATGCTTGCCCATGACCTTGCCATCCATCGTGACCATATCTCCTGGCTGAGCTGGAAGGTAATTGCTTAAAAACTCTTTGAAATTGCGTTCACCGATAAAACAGATGCCTGTAGAATCTTTTTTCGTTGCCGTAGCAAGACCCGCTTCTTTCGCAATCTCACGGACTTCCTTCTTATCAATATGTCCAAGCGGAAACATGACTTTTTCCAATTGTTCTTGAGTAAGTTGATTCAAGAAGTACGTTTGATCCTTATTATTATCGATGCCGCGAAGCATTTTGTATTCGCCATCCCGGTATTCAACCTGTGCGTAATGACCTGTAGCCACATAGTCAGCACCAAGACTTACCGCATGTTCAAGAAAGGCCTTGAACTTGATTTCCTTATTGCACATTACATCCGGATTCGGAGTGCGGCCCGCTTTATACTCATCCAAGAAATAAGTGAAAACTTTATCCCAATATTGCTTTTCGAAATTGACCGCATAATAAGGGATGCCGATTTGATTACATACGGCAATTACATCATTGTAATCTTCCGTTGCCGTACAAACTCCGTTTTCATCTGTATCATCCCAGTTCTTCATGAAAATCCCGACCACATCATAGCCTTGATTCTTCAATAGCAGGGCTGACACAGAAGAATCCACGCCTCCTGACATGCCCACGACAACGCGGGTGTCCTTTGGTGCTTTATTCATTCTGTCACCTCATTTATTTAAAGAAGGAATTATCTTCCCACTAATCTTTTAACGATTTTAACGGTGGTTTCAGCTGCCTGCCTGACGTCCTCTTCCGTGTTGTTCAAACCGAAGCTGAAACGAATCGAATTCTTCGTCCGCTCCGAATCTTTCCCGAACATCGCCACAAGTACATGCGACGGATCGATTGACCCCGCTGTACAAGCGGATCCGCTCGATACCGCAACACCTGCCAAGTCCATATTGACGAGCATAGATTCCACATTCGTACCTGGAAAACTAACATTCAGCACATGTGGCAGCGACTGTTCCATAGATCCGTTAATTTCATATTGTACATCCGCCTCATCAAAGACAGCAAGCAATACGTCTTTAAATCGCTTGTATTGCTCCGTTTTCTCTTCCATCGTGCTTTGTGCAAGTAAAACAGCTTCTGAAAAACCGGCAATTGCCGGCACACTCTCCGTACCTGCACGGCGTTTGCGTTCTTGTTCCCCGCCATATAAATGCGGATTCAGCTTCAAACCTTCACGCATATATAGAAAGCCGATTCCTTTGGGACCGTTGATTTTGTGCGCTGATACACTAAGCAAATCCACCCCCAGCTCACGAACGTCAATACGGATCAAACCATATGCCTGGACCGCGTCCGTATGGAAAATGGCTGGATGCCCCTTGAGCAGCTGTCCAATTTCAGCAATCGGCTGGATCGTGCCAACCTCGTTATTGCCGAACATGACCGAAACCAAAATCGTATCGTCCCGCAATGCAGCCTTTAAATCGGCAATTGAAATAAGCCCCGCTTCATTCACAGGTAAATATGTGACTTCAAAGCCAGACTTCTCAAGGAATTGGCACGTATGCAAGACCGCATGATGCTCAATCTCCGTCGTGATGATGTGCTTTCCCTTTTCTTTATAAGCATTGGCAACACCAATGATCGCCGTATTATCCGCCTCGGTTCCACCGCTCGTGAAAATGATTTCATTCCGCCCGGCACCTATGCTCGTAGCAATACTCGAACGCGCCTCATCCAAAACATGGCGCGCCTCCCGCCCGAAAGCATGAATGCTCGACGGATTGCCAAAGTCATGGCTCATGACTACCATCATCCTATCGATCACATTCGGATGCATCGGTGAAGTCGCAGCATGATCTAAATATATTCTGTCCACTTTTTTGTCGCCTCCATTAAAAAAACGCAAGCGCCTACATAATAGGCGCATTGCTAATCACTTAAATATAGTACATATAAGAATCGATTTCACCCGTATCCTTGTAGCTAGCCAAATCCATAAGCGTCGTATTATCCAATACATCCTTCACAGCATCGCGAATCCGGATCCAAAGCTGGCGCTTAACCGGCTCTTCATCCTCAATTCCTTCAACCGGAGTAATCGGCCCTTCCAATACGCGGATGACATCACCCGAAGTGATCTCCTGAGGATCTTTAGACAAGACATACCCGCCATAAGCACCGCGGACACTCTTCACCAACCCTGCATTACGAAGCGGCGCAATCAACTGCTCCAAATAATGCTCCGACAAATTATGCGTCTGGGCAATCGATTTCAAACTTTTCGGGCCTTCTCCATAATGTTTAGCAAGCTCGATCATAATCGTTAAACCATAACGGCCTTTAGTAGATATCTTCATACATATACACCTCAAATTATTTATCCGTTTCTAAATTCTTATGAAATTATAGCATATTCCCGCCGGAAATGCATTCACCCGCCCTCCATTTGTCAAATTATCCTAATTGGAAAGGTAGGATAATGCAAAAAAAGAATGAAATGTAACCGATCGGATGACAGATTTTTTCCGGTGTAGACCGAATTTTGGGTTAGGACGGATATTTCTACGGACAGTCGGATAGTGGGGATAGGTCGAATCTTTCGCTTGAACGGCCGGATTATTGTGGGGTAAGGTCGAATCTTTCGCTCGGACGGCCGGATTATTGTGAGATAGGTCAAATTTTTCGCTCGGACGGCCGGATTATTGTGAGGATAGGTCGAATCTTTCGCTCGGACGGCCGGATTATTGTGTGGATAGGTCGATTTTTTCGCTTGGACGGCTGGATTATTGGGCGCTAGGTCAAATTTTTCGCTTGAACGGCCGGATTATTGGGTGCTAGGTCGATTTATATAAAAGTTCGTTCCATGCCACATTTATTTTCACTAAAATACAGGAAATCACTTTATTAACCGAGAATACTTCACTTAAATCTATAAGGAGTGGTTATCATGATCATTAAAAACCGCAAGATGCCTTTAAAGATAGACATGCTCGAAGCCCTGATGAGACGCTTACCTCCTGGACATGCGAGGCAACCTGCAATAAATGCAGATATCAAGAATATCAAGGCAGGATACAACGGTGAATACAGAGTCTTCCAATCTCTTATAGCACTTCCTGAAAAGGAGTATCTACTCTTTCATGACCTCCGTCTAATCGGATCACCTTTTCCCTTCCAAATGGACATCCTCATTCTCACATCCTCTTTCCTCTTAATCCTTGAAGTCAAAAACATGGCTGGTGAAATCTTTTTCGACGATGCCTTCAATCAACTTATCCGTACTAATACAGATGGAAATACCGAAGCTTTTGATGATCCCATATTGCAAGTGAGCCGGCAGCGCCAGCACTTGTTAGACTGGTTAAAAACAAAAAGAACAAACAACCTTCCAGTTGAAACCCTCGTTGTCAGTGCCAATACTTCAACGATCATTCGGGCCGTGAATAAGGATATTAATAGAAAAGTAATAAGAAAGGATCGTATTCTTCTTAAAATTGAAGAATTAAATTACAAGTATGGCGAAGCGGTCCTTTCTACTAGAGCAATGAAACGGTTATCGAATCTATTGCTCGATGGACACATCCCTTATATTCCTAAACCGCTAGAGAATTACAGAATTCCGATTACCGCCCTCCAAACCGGAATATTCTGCCACAAGTGTTCTGCATTTACCATGGAGCGGAAATCAAAAAAGTGGATTTGCCGTACCTGTTTGGATATTTCCCTTGATGCTCACATTTCGGCACTTTATGATTATCTATACCTCGTTAAACCTACCATTACAAACAGCGAATTTCGAAACTTCGTCCAACTCCAATCCCCATCCAGTGCAAAAAAACTATTACTTTCACTGAAACTGAATCATTCCGGCCATACTAGAGGCAGAGTTTATCTATTAGATTCTCTCTTAGAAGGATAGGCCGGATTATTCTGCTGGTAGGTCGCATTAATTCTTTTTAGGTCGGATTATTCCCCCGGTAGGTCGATATATCCCTTGGTAGGACGAATTAGCGTGCTCGTAGGTCGATTTATCGAACGATGGCACAAATTAAATCCCCAAACGGACTACTATATTAGGAATTCGCCCTCTTTTACAGCATAATCAGCGCATTTCCCCCATCAGTTGTGATACCTTATATAAAAAGGAGAGGTGCGCAATGAATATTAAACCGCTTGCTTTCCGGATGCGGCCTCGGTCGATTGATGAGATCATCGGGCAGGAGCATCTGGTCGGTGAAGGAAAAATTATCGCAAGGATGGTGAAAGCCAAGCAGCTTTCTTCCATGATTTTGTATGGTCCGCCGGGAATTGGCAAGACATCGATTGCAAGTGCGATTGCCGGAAGCACGAAGTTTGCTTTCCGGACGCTGAACGCGGTGACCAATAATAAAAAGGATATGGAAATCGTGGCAGCCGAGGCTAAGATGTCCGGGAAAGTGATTCTGCTGCTTGATGAGGTTCATCGACTCGATAAGGCGAAGCAGGATTTCCTATTGCCTTATCTTGAAAACGGGATGATCACCTTGATCGGTGCAACGACCAGCAATCCCTATCATGCAATCAATCCGGCCATCAGAAGCCGGTGCCAGATTTTCGAGCTCAAATCATTGGAAACCAATGATATAACCAAAGCTCTGGAACGGGCACTTCATGATGAAGAACGGGGACTTGGTGCGTATAAAACCGATGTCACCCTTGATGCCCTAACCCATTTCGCGACTGCTTCGAACGGAGATGTCCGCAGTGCCCTTAACGCTCTTGAACTCGCCGTCATTTCCACCGAAACCGATGAGTCCGGAACGATTCATATAGATCTGCAAATTGCCGAGGAATGCATGCAGAAAAAAAGCTTCTCACATGACAAGGACGGAGATGCCCATTATGATGTTCTGTCGGCTTTCCAAAAATCAATTCGCGGAAGTGATGTGAATGCAGCCCTTCATTATTTGGGGCGATTGGTCGAAGCCGGTGATCTTGTCAGCATTGCCCGCCGCATGGTGGTCATTGCCTACGAAGACATAGGTCTTGCCAATCCCCAGGCTGGTCCCAGGGCACTCGCTGCCGTCGAAGCCGCTGAACGACTTGGGTTTCCTGAAGCCCGGATTCCACTTGCCAACTCAGTGGTCGAGTTATGCCTATCACCGAAATCGAATACGGCCATTGTCGCGATTGATGCAGCTCTATCCGACATTCGAAGCGGCCATAGTGGAGATGTACCAGATCATCTCAAGGATGCCCATTACAAAGGCGCCACTGACCTCGGACGCGGCATCGGCTACCTTTATCCGCATGACTACGAGAATGGCTGGGTGAAGCAGCAATACTTACCGGACAAACTGCGCAGCAAAAAATATTACAAACCTAAAAAGAGCGGAAAATTTGAACAAGCCCTTGCCTCGGTCTATGAAAATATCGAGAAAAAGAAATAACTCCGGATCACTTCAGATCCGGAGTTTTTTTATTGTGGGAAATGAAAACTTTTAATATTCCTCAGATGGACAAAGACCGCCTCCCCATGAGCATTCATCAACCGTATTACTCATTCCAATATTCTGCGGATGCATAACTAATTTGAGCACGACCAGTTTATTGGTTTGTATGTACACCTGCCAGCCAAACGATCCGGCTAGACCTTTCTTAGTTAAAAACCGGAACGCTTAGGCTAAATTCCCTTTGAATCGCCTTACTTGGCCAATTTCCCCCGGGAATCAGTCCGCATCAAGGGCAGAAACAACATTTCAATATTTGATTCTAGCCCGATAACTTTTACAGCATTTAATCTTAGATTATTGCAGACTGCAATCCGCGCACTTTTAGCCGCAGAAAAATTAGGTTTCCTCGTATCCAGTAAGCGGATATGTCAATTACGATTGCTAGCGGCATGTCCACTTTCATAAGAAGGCACAACAACTTTTTGGTTGCTGTACCTGTGTGGTCAATCTTCTTCTTTATAGATACCCTTCGATGCTTTAATCATATTTTCCAGCCACATTTTCTTAAATATATTCACACGACGAGGACTGCCATTCTCTTCACCCTCATCTGAATTTTCTATAGAATCATTATCTTCTGCGGTGAGTTCATTTGTACCAATTTCTTCGGAAAGGATTTCATTTGAAATGCCTTCATCTGCTGAAATTTCCATTGAGCTACTTTCATCTGATGATGAGCTTTCCGTTGAGCTACTTTCATCTGATGATGAGCTTTCCGTTGAACTACTTTCATCTGATGATGAGCTTTCCGTTGAACTACTTTCGTACGATGAGCTTTCCGTTGAATCACTCTCGCACGATGAGCTTTCCGTTGAACCACTCTCGCACGACGAGCTTTCCGTTGAATCACTCTCGTACGATGAGCTTTCCGTTGAATCACTCTCGTACGATGAGCTTTCCGTTGAATCACTCTCGTACGATGAGCTTTCCGTTGAATCACTCTCGTACGATGAGCTTTCCGTTGAATTACTTTCGTACGATGAACTTTCAGTTGAATATTCCATTTATTTTTTAACCTCCAAGATTTATTTATTTATTCTTTAGGGATATCCGTACTGCATATATATGCGTCTTCTTTCTAATAGGGACTTTGCTTATCACCCATTTTAAGGTAAAACTACATTCTCTGATAAATATTTGGCGATTCAATTTTACCTGGTCAATTTAATTAGATTAAAGTTTTTTCTCCTTGCAAACAAAAAAATAGCCTCGGAATCGAAGCTACTTTACATTTTTCCCTTCATACTAGCTATGATGTCCCTTTAGCCAACCGACCACCGATTTCCCACTACTTTCGCGAAGGTCCTCGACATTTTCCTTGGAAATGATCTCGCCATCCTTAATCAGAATGACCTCATCAAGGATGTTCTCGATCTCCTCAATTTCATGAGTCGCCATAATAACCATTTGCCTTTCAAAATCGATAGAAGACAGCAAGCACCGTACAATCGACTCCCTGACCATAACGTCCAGCCCTGAGAATGGTTCATCCAATAATACGACCGGTGCCTCCCGAGAAAGGGCTAGCACTAATTTAAGCCTTCCCCGATTACCTTTCGACATCGTACGGACCTTCTTCCTGTCATCCAATTGCATGAATGCCAGCATTTCAATTGCCTTATCCCGATTAAAATCAGCAAACTGCGATGCATGAAATTCAATATACTGACCTGCCGTAAAATTGGGATAGAAAAAATCAAGCTCTGTCAGATAAGAAACAACTGAAGCTGTCCTCCTGCTTACCGGCATCCCAGCGACCGTCACCTCACCATGATCCGGTTTCGCAAGACCCGCAATCAGTTTGAGCAATGTTGACTTACCGCTACCATTGGCTCCCAACACCCCATAAATCTTCCCCACTTCAAACGTGAGTGATACACCATCAAGGGCAGCAATGCTTCCATACCTTTTCGTTACATCATGCAGCTCAACTTTCATTCCGCATCCCCCTGCTTCTTCAGAAATTGCTGTACCGCTGTCAGCATTTCTTCTCTCGACAAGCCAATTTCTTTCATGTTCTCAACGAATGTCTCAATAACTTCCGTTTGAATCCGGGTACGCAGTGAAGCAATCAGCGCCGGATCATTTTTAACGAATGTACCTTGCCCCCTTCTCGTCTCCACAATTCCATCCCTCTCAATCTCGCTATAAGTACGCTGTATCGTATTCGGATTGACACCCATTTCGACAGCCATTTCGCGGACCGATGGCAATTTATCCCCACTCTTTATTTCACCCCGTACAATTGAATAACAAATTCGATCCACAACCTGTAAATAAATCGGCTTTGATGCATGAAAATCCTCTGACATCCTTTACACCTCAATCTTTCGGTCCAACAGCCAACAAGAAGCGAGGAACAATATCACTAACCCAATAACATCCAACCCGCTTGTCAAAAGCGAAATATTTCCCCCGCCTTCTATATAAACCTCCAACTTGGCTTGAGACAAGCTAAACGACGAACCGCTAAAAGCCGGTACAGCCCATATATCATCCAGGTTCCGATATACCATTGTATGACCAACCCAATTTTTCAACAAAACCATTCCTATAAACAGAAGAGACACTAACAGCCAACGAATATTTTTAATAAGTTGAATCCTTGCGAGTGCATGATACACTACCCATAAAAACATCATAAGCACAGCTATGACAATACTAACCGCCGTCATAGCCCCTCCTAACTGTAACAGGCTACCTAATTCCGTAATATTCCCCACCTGAAAGTCTTGCTGAAAATAACTGGTCGGAACCTTAAAAGCCACAAAAACCAAACAGCTGGCAAATAAAATGGAAACCACTTGAAACAGCACACTTGACACTAATTTACTTCCAAGCAACATCGCTGCAGACTGGGGATTGTGAATCCACAATTGCGTCTTCCCCTCGTAATTCAAACATCCAAAAATCAAAGAGAACATAATAAATGGCTGTAAGAACAAGATCACCCATGTACACATATAAAAAAGACCTGCAACTTCCAAAAACTTGGATGCTAAAAAAGAAATGAACACAAAGCCAACTTGCGCAACCAACAACCACAGAAGCGTGGCTTTCCCGATCAACCACTCCTTTTGCACTAAACCTTTAAATGAAATCAACTTCCCAACCCCTTCAAAATTGTTCTAGTTACATAGTACACAGTTACACCAAAATATGTCAAAGGTATTATAAAATAGTAAAATATACTATTATTTTATATTGAAATTAAATATAATGGATGAAGTGGTTACAAATTGAGGAAGGAAGTAAAATATGAGACATGAAAAAAAGAAGAAAAAGAAACGGACATGGCTGAAGGTAGTTGGTATAATTGTCCTACTTTTTATATTAGCAGGCGGAGCCTTTGCCTACTCCGTATGGAATTCACTGACAAAAACCGTTGACACGATGCATACACCAATAGACCGTACCACGGATAAACGAACCAAAGACCTTGCACTATCAGATCAGGAGCCATTCTCTATGCTCATGCTCGGTGTCGATGAACGTGATGGCGACAAAGGCCGTTCAGATACTATGATCGTCTTGACAGTCAATCCACAAAAGAAATCGGTCAAAATGCTAAGCATTCCGCGTGATACACGGACCGAGATTGTCGGTCATGGTACACAGGATAAAATTAACCACGCATTTGCCTTCGGCGGAGCGAAAATGTCCATGGATACCGTTGAGAATTTCCTGGATATCCCGATCGACTATTATATGAAGATCAATATGGAAGGCTTTAAGGATATCGTTGACGCAGTCGGCGGCGTGACTGTCCAAAACGATTTGGACTTCACCTATGAAGGCGTCCATTTTGCAAAGGGAAGCATTAATCTAAATGGGGAAGATGCACTTAAATATTCGCGAATGAGATATGAAGATCCGAATGGTGATTATGGCCGTCAATCCAGACAACGTTCCATCATCGAGGCTGTCATCAAGGAAGGCGCTAGCCTTTCATCATTGACGAAATACGATGATGTATTCGCAGCATTAAGTAAAAATATCCAGACGAATTTGACGTTTGATGACATGATGGACATCCAAAAGAACTACAGGGACGCAAGCAAAAGCATAACCCAAGCAACCATTCCAGGAAATGGAACGAAAATCGATGGAGTCTACTATAATATTGTGTCGGATGAACAAAAAGAAAAGGTTCAATCCGAATTAAAAGAACAATTATCCATCAAATAAGAAAAAATGAAAGAGCTGTCCGGACCCGCATCCTGACAGCTTTTTCATTTTCCCCGTCCAATATTCTGACAAAAAACGAACACCAATTGTAGAGATTTGTTGGAATTTTTGTTGTTTATTAGGCATGAAAAGACGGTATAATCTAATATGAGCTGAAAATTCCATCTTCCCCTTGCCCCTTTAAATCACTTGACCTATTATTCTATGGACCCGGAATTCCATCAACCACCATTCATCAACTATAATAAATAATCCTAAACAAAAGGAGCGGATTTACATGAAAATCAAAGCAGGCAGCTGGGCTATGCTAAGCACACAGGACAAAATGTTTATTCTTAAAGCCATCAGTGATCGTTCAAGAATGAAATATGTTTCATGAGAAGTAGATCTTATCATCGCTACACGAGAGCATCGCCTCTCCCTTTTCAATAAAACGAACTTGAGCCTGAAAAAGGAGAGGAGTCTATTCAAACTGATGATCCCATAACAAACGCCATTCGCCTTATTCTTTCACGGCATGTAAACATCCCAAAGCGAGAATTGAAGACCTGTGTAACTGGAATTTCATAGGCCGTTTTATGCTGCCTCCCATCCTTATCCAGCCTCCAGTTCTTCACTTTCTTAAATTGGCCTACATCATACTGAAAGGTCTGCACTTCCATATGCTGTAAAAATACACGTGACCGATTTTGCACATAATCTGCCCGATTCGGAAACCACTGCTTCATTTCAGAACTTAACAATTCCCAGAACTTCCCAAACTCCGCTTCACTTTCATACTCATAAAAATCTTCAACTACGCTTTTTGATCCGCTGGGAAAAAGAAAAATGATACAGGCTTCTGCAACTAAAACCATGAGAATTGCCGCCAATACTCCTATTGGAATCTTACTTTGTCTCCTCACCCTCATCACCCTCACAGGTTATCATTCATTTATATATAGGGGGAAACCATAAAAAAGAAGCATGTTGTTAGACATGCTCCTTACGTATATGTACCGAAAAAGATTTCTTAGATTCTATGACGCCTTCTCCGATAAAAGAAAAGAAAACAGAAGATTCCTAGCAAACCGCCAAACGTGTCCAGCATGACATCCTGCCATAAAGGGGTACGGCCACCCGTTAGTTTTTGATGAAGTTCGTCAGCACTTGCATAAAAAAGGACACATACAAGAGCCCCTGAAAACGAAAGAATAGGATTCTTCACAAAACTCCGCCAAACACCCAACGTCAATAAACCAAACACAAAAAAGATAAAAAGATGGGCACCCTTCCGAATGAAAAACTCCACAAAACCACTCACTCCAGCAGTATGAGCACTCACCTCAACTCCTCCATACATGAATGAAATGCCACTTAGCTTATCATACCAATACGGCGTATTGAACTGCGCTAAAAAAGGGGTAACGCTTTGCTCCTCATACGTCTGCGTGGAAAAAAAGAAGATCAGCATCGCCCATAAAATGAGTAGAATGGGGAATATCCACTTACTTTTCATATGATAATTAACCCTTCCCAAATATCGCTTAATTTTTCTTTAAGTTATTCCACAAGTTCACCTATAGTAACACTTTTCTCAAATTGTATTGCATATCCAAAATCCAATATAATTTTCTATAATAGAGCCACCATCTTTACAAAAATAGGGTATTTTAGCACTTTCATTTTTAATATAGTAGGTATTAGCAAGTAGAATATACTTTAATACAAAGTTATCCTTACAGATTCACAAGATTAAGTTCCTTTATCATTTAATTACTTTTATTAAAATTTCCTTCTGTTTTTAAAACTTCCTTCTAATCACGTTATCATTATAATTTTAGTACATATCTTTCACTTTTTAATGATAAACTCTTATTTATTGTAAAAAAAAACGCTCCGTAATTTCTACAGAGCATTTGTTTTTTTTATACAAACTAAAAGAAAGTATTATATTTTTTAGTGAACTTTTTCAGTTTCTTTAATACCTACTGTTGCTTTTCTCCCTATAGATTCATAAATTATCTCTGTATTCTTTACTTTTTCAACATCATAACAATTTCTACCATCAATAACTAAAGGCCTGTTCATTAATTTCGCATATTTTTCAATTTCGAATTTTTTAATTTCGGACCATTCAGTAAAAATAAAGCAAACATCAGCATTTGTTATAGCTTCTTCAATTGAAGAGCTGTAGCTTACACTATCGGTAAATACTTTTTTAAAATTATCCATTCCAACTGGATCCCAAACATTAATCTTTGCCCCATCTTCAAGCAGGATTGGAATATTTGTAAGCGAAGGTGCTTCCCTTAAATCATCAGTTCCTGGTTTAAATGTTAGCCCTAGAACTGCTACCGTGAGTCCATTAAAACTATTAAAATACTTTCTTGCCTTTTTAATTAATTTTATTTTTTGGTTTTCATTTACGTCAATTGTTGCTTTAATTGTTTTGATTTCATAATCATTATAATTGGCAAGCCAATGTAAAGCTTTGGTGTCTTTTGGGAAACAAGACCCACCATAACCGATGCCTGCATTTAAAAATTTGTCACCTATTCTAGGATCCATTCCCATTCCTTTAGAAACATCTTCTATGTTAGCTCCAACAATCTCACATAAATTTGCAATTTCATTTATATAAGATACCTTTAAAGCTAAAAAATCATTAGCAGCATATTTTATCATTTCTGCGCTGTTTCGATTAGTAATTACAAAAGGAATATTGAAATTTTTATATACTTCTCTCATTATCTTCTCTGCATTTTCTGACTCTACACCAAGAACAATCCTTGTTGCTTCTAGAGTATCTTTTACAGCCGATCCTTGAGCAAGAAATTCCGGATTGGAAACTACATCTACATTAACGTTATATTGTAAATTTTCTTTTATTATTTTTTCAATTTTATCATTAGTTCCAATAGGAACTGTAGATTTAATTGCTACTACACAATCTTTAATTACAGTATTAGCAATCTGTTTAGCAACCTCATTGATATACTGGAGATTAGCAGAGCCATCTTTTCTTTCAGGGGTCCCAACAGCAATTATTATTACATCAGCATCTTTGTAAGCCTCTATATATTCAGTGACAAACGTAATCTTTTCACTATTTTTCCACATTAACTCCTCCAATTGAGGTTCATAAATTGGGGATACTCCACTATTTAACAGTTTCACTTTTTCTTCATTTATATCAACACAAGTTACCGTATTACCATTTTCCGCAAGACAAACGGCAGTAACCAGACCTACATAACCTGTACCAGCAACAGCAATTTTCATTAATTTCACTCCTAATTTTTAATACTTTAATATAATCTTTAGCTTATAAAAATTATTTAGATCTAATAATCGATTATTTAGAAATTGATAGATAACAATAAAATTTTCATTTTCTTAATAATACCAATTTCATTCAAAATCGGTAATATGGTAGCCCAATTCACTTTGAATCTTTTCTGTGGTGCATTTACATTGCAGGAATCTCTGCTCGGAGTTTCACATAACAAATTATTCCTTACTCTATTATATTTAGGTTTATCCTATACTTTCACCCAAAATATTAAATGTTTTTTATTATGGCTCCACTATTAACCCTTTTTAGTTTCATAAATCATGAAGAATGAAAAATTCTTTTTCTTTCTGCGTTGAATTCATATTTTGCCACTAATTTATTACTTATTTTCTGTATTTCATGTATTAGAGTTTAATTAATCATTTTGAAGTTTATTATATATGACATCATAACTTGGTTTCTTTTTGTAATCATCAGTAAATAAAAGCGGATAATCTTCATTTCCGGTATACATAGGAATCCAAGTATATTTATCAGTAACCCCCCATGTAATAAATGTATTACACTTCTCGGCTTTTAAACATACTTCAAGTAAGTTTGAATACACCTTTGCTTGTTCTTCTAATTTTCTCTCCATAGATAATGGACTATTTTGTACTTTAACGTCCAATTCTGTTATTTCAGTCTTCAGTCCTAATTTATTAAAACGCGAAAAGTTATTTTTTATTTCGGTATAATTATGCTTGGTATTAATGCTAGTGTGAAATTGGAATCCTACACCATCAATAGGTACCCCATTTGCTTTTAGCTTTTTCATTAATTTATAGGTAGCATCAGATTTGGAATTGATACTTTCATTGCCATAATCATTATAATATAGTTGTGCATTTGGGTCAGCTTCATGCGCCCATCTAAATGCTAATTCTATATATTCAGGACCTATAACATTCATCCAAATATTTCTTCTTAGATTTCCATCATTATCGATAGCTTCATTTACAACATCCCAAGCGTAAATTTTTCCTTTATACCGTTTAACAACTGTCTGGATGTGGCTTTTCAAAATACTTTTAAGTTCATCTTTAGAATATTGCACTTGAGTAATCCAATCTGGGATTTGATTATGCCAAACTAATGTATGCCCTCTTATAGATATATTATTTTCAATTCCATATTCCACCATCAAATCTGGTATTAGGAAATTATAAGTTTCTTTTTGAGGGTGGACACGTGCAAATTTCAAGTCGTTTTCAATAGTAACGACATTAAATTCTCTACTTATAACACTTCTGTACTCTTTATCCTTTAAAAAGGGAAGAGAAGCTATTGAAGTACCAATTAAAATATCTTGTTTTTCTGCTAACACACGTAAAGATTTATTACTATTTTTATTAACTATAAAATACAACATAGAAATAATTAGTAATAAAAATACAAGCTTGATTATTGATTTATTTTTAAATTTCAATAAAACAACTCCTTCCTAGTAGCTAAAATTGGATAAGATGAGATATTTTAATGAAAAATTTTGGTAACTATTATAAGTAACTTTAAAGTCATAACAATTAAATACATGAGAAGTGGAATTATTTGATCGGTTAATCCAAAGTAATTAATTCGTTTTACAAACCAAATTATAAAAATCCATATGCCCATCATAATAATTTTCTTTAGAAAAATTTCTTTTAAAATGGCTAATAGATTTTTCACTTATTTGTACTCTATACTCTTTGTTGTTAAAAACTTTAATAATCGCCTTACTAATAGCTGTATAAGAGCCACTAGGAACCAATAATCCATTGAAGTTATTGATGACAACTTCATTTGTTCCTGGAATGTCTGTAGCCACTATAGGAATACCCAACGATGTTGCTTCAATTAAAGATAATGGTAATCCTTCTTGATATGAACTTTGAATCATTAAATCGAAATTTTTCATATATTCCTTTATATTATTTACCTTCCCTACCAATGTTACAATATCCTCTAAACCATGATCTTTAATATATGTTTCAAATTCCTTTTTTAACTTACCGTCCCCAAAAATAAAAACTCTTATATTACTGCAATCATTAGATTTACTAGAAATTTCATTAATTGCTTTAAGTATTAAATCAATTCCTTTTACTGGCTCTAGTCTACTAACTACTCCTATAATAAAGTTCTTTTTAGCTTTTTCCATTAAAAATTTTTCATTCATTTCCGATGTTTCTTCATTAAATTCAATCGTATTATAGATAGTTCTTATATTTTTTTCTTCTTGTTTATAATAACCTATTAAACCGTCCTTAACACCATTGCTGACAGATAGGATTGGCAAATCCTTCAAAGTATACTTTGTAAGTAACTTTTTATCTGTTGTGTACAAATGTGCAGAATGAATTACTTTAACTCCTAAGATCCTTGATAAACATTTAGCATATAAAGTCGTCATTCTGTGGTGACTATGAATTACTTCTATTTCATTTTTCTTTATTATTCTATACAAAGTAATAAGGTTCTTTACAATACTGATAGGATTCTTTTTTTCAGGATTTATAATATCATAGTGCTTGATACCTTTAGAAATTAAATCTTTTACATATTCACCACCACTAGATGCAACAAATATTTTATTATCATATGAAAACCTACTTGCCAGAAGGAATATACATTTTTGAACTCCTCCACCGAGTACCATCGTATTGTTTAAATATAAGATTCGCATTGATGTCCCCTTAAATATTATTTGGATTATCTTACCTTTCTCAGGTTAAGTACAGTAATTATCTCTTTTATTTTATCTTTTGAAATTAAGCAGCTAGAGGTAATATAAAATAAGGTTTTTAATTTTTTTCCCTTCTTAGAACTATTGATACCTTTAATATATAGTTCAGATGCTTTACTATAGTTTCTTTCTTCTTTTCTGGTAACTTGTATTTTTTCAATACTTCTTTCTAAACTATTATACGCTCCTGGATTATCAAGGGAGTCAATATAGTGCTTTTTTAAACAATCGGCAACTCTCTTTTGTTTTAATAAATTTGTTTTAGAAATTCCATTTGCCCTAATTCTATACCTAATCAAATGATTTTTTATAATACAAAATCTATATCCAGCTAAAGACATTCTACATAAGAAGTCATAATCTTCCGCACTAGGAATATCATGGTATTCCTGTAGTTTTATCAAGATCTCTCTTCTAAACATCCAAGACGGATGCAGAAATATATTCCTATATTTCAAAGAACTCTTAGCTTTAGAATAACTACCTCCATAAGTAGTTGTTCTATATAATTCAACGCCATTTTCATCCATTATAATACCGTTAGTTGAAGTAAAATCTATATCACTGTTTTCCATAAAAAAGTAATATTGAATTTCTAACCGCTTAGGTTCTGAAATATCGTCTGCATCCATTCTAGCTATAAAATCACCCTTCACTAGCTTAAGTGCTTTATTTAAACTTTTAGTTAGTCCAATATTTTCATCGTTAAAAACTAGTTTAATTCTACTGTCTTTTACTTGATATTCTTCTAATAAATTTTTCGCACTAACATTTAAAGGATTATCTAAAACAATAATAAATTCGAAACACCTGTAAGTTTGATTAAGTATCGATTCAATTGACTGCTTTAACCATTCTTCTTGCTCATTATACACTGACATTATTACTGAAATAAGGTCCTTATTCATTTCATTGCCCCTAACTCTTATTCATAAAATCTTGAAAATAATACTAAGAATTTTATGCCTGATTCTTATAAATACTATTTTTCTGGATATCTCGATTAAATAAAACAGTATTTGCACCTATTATACTTCTTTCACCAATTATGCATGGGCCATAAATACAAGCATTACTATATATAGTACAATTATCACCAACATAAGGCTGGCTTATTTCAATATTGTTCATCTTTTTTTTCTTTCCAGTTCCTCCTAGAGTAACCCCTTGATATATCGTTACATAATTACCAATAATCACATCTCTACCTATTACTGTTCCAATCCCATGTACTAAAACAAATCCTTTTTCAATCTTAGCTCTATAGTCTATATCTACCGAAAATAATACTCTGTTAATGTACCAAATAATTTTTGAAATAAATTCTAATTTAATTTTGTAAAAAAAACACGCTAATCTAAATAGAAAAACAGTATGAAAATTAGGATTTATTATAACAGCAAACCTACTTTTGGATGGTGATCTCTTTAAAAAAGCTTTAAAATCAGATTTAATCATATTTTGCACCTTCTTGCTTAATATTTTATGGAATAAAATGGTGTGCGTTTTGCAAAATTAAAATTAAAATTAAAACATACTCTTTTTTATTAATCTTAAAAAGAAGTAATTAAACCATCTTATATTTTTTGTAAACCACGTTTTACTATTAAAAAACAATTTGAACTTATCTAAGTTAGATAAGCACTCTGATTTTATAAGCGTAAGTAGAAAATTATACTGGATTACTTTTCTTAAATCAGCTTCCTTGAATAGTTTAAGCTGGCTATTTTGTATTATCATCTTATTTAATAACTGAATACTTCTTTCATAGCAATTAGAATCCAGTAAATTCTCTTCTCCAAATACATTATTAAATAATTGTAATTCTTCTGTATTAAAAGTAAATCCATAATATTCAAGAAGATCCTTGTGAATATAATCCACAAGTTCTTTTCTGTCATCTTTCCTTTTAAGTTTCGTCACTTTAGTTGTATTTTCATGCCCAGTTCGATAAGTAATAAGAAATTCTTGATCAGTATAAATATATCCATATTTTGAGCATTCGTTCCAAAACATATAATCTTGACAAGAAAAAAACCTTAAATCGTAGCTTATATTATTCTCCGTTAAAAACTCTTTTCTAACCATAGCTGAAGAATTAAGAATATAATTTCTAAAAAGGAGTTGAATTTTCATTTCATTTTTATTAAAAATAGGGAGGCTGCTCTTTCTAAATTTCCCATTACCATATTGTAAAATATAATTACTAGCTATTATTGGTATATTGTTATTTTCCTGTAAAAAGTTAACTTGTCTTTCTAACCTATCTCTCCTTGCAATATCATCAGAATCCATTACGGCAAAATATTCGCCAGCAGCTAATTTTAATCCTAAATTTCTTGTATAAGGAAGTCCCTTATTTACATCATTTTGAACCAATCTTATCCTCGAATCCTTTATTGATCTAATAATATCTAAACTTCTATCAGTTGAACCATCATCTATAATTAATAATTCAAAATCACTAAAGGTTTGATTTAAAATACTCATTATTGATTCTTCTATGTATAATTCAGTATTATACACTGGCATAAAAACTGTTATTTTGGGGTTTAAAATACTTTTATTAGTTTTCATTTATCTCTCCATTTAAAGCAAATTTTACTTATTTCACTTTCGAACTATAACTTTAGAAGCTGTATTTATTAGTCTACTAACTATCTTTCTATAGGATTTGATCGTCATAAATAATAGAAATAGTATAGATGCAAATACAATAGATGTAATCAAAGCATAAAATATTAAGGAAATCCAGCTATTCACTTGAAAATTTACTAACTTTTGAATTTCCTCTGAAACAGCGATTGCAAGAATGGATAATAGTGTAAGCTTAAATAAGGATATTAGGTATTTACTAAAAGTGATTTTAAATCCGCTTTTATATAAAATATATGGTCTCCAAAACACTATTAATGGTAAACTGCTTACCATTGTCCCAATATACACTCCAATTATTCCATATTGTTTCCCCAATATAATTGAAATTATTAGATTAAGCATCGCTTGTAATATTGGAGCATAAATATCATAAAAGATGCCATAACCATCTTTAAAAAAATCAACAGTTCTTCGTGTTACTTGAATAAAAAAGTTAATACAAATAATTAGCAAGAAAATATTGGAGAACAGGAACTCCTCTCCAATCCATATCTCTATGAATGGATTTACTAACCTATATAAAATATAAGTTACACACACCCCAATATAAAATTCTAAATGATATAATTGTTGAAATATATTATAAGATTTTTTATTATCACTATCTGCTATTAAATTTCCTATACTTGCAGTCAAACCATTAAATAATTGAGCCAGTATATTTGTTATTCCGTTAACAATTAATAAATAGTTTGCATATAGAGCAATATCTCGAGCAGTGGCAACAATTGAAATTATAATGCTATCAGTTTGTGTACTGACAGTTCCGGATAATCTATGGAATATTATATTTTTTAGATTAATAAGTACCTCTTTATTTTCCTTTAATAAAATCCTATAACTTTTATTTATATTTAAATTTAACCAACTATATTTTTTGCTAACTTCTCTATTTATAATAATGTAAGTTAACATGTTACCGACTAGTTCTAATATAATCCATATCATAAAGTTTTGGTAAACTACGGCAGAAATTAACTGAGCAATAGTTCTAACTATTCTAATAATCCCAGTTATATTTGTAACAACATAAGCATTTTGGTCAGAGATTATCAAAACTTGTTTAAAAGTAAAGAAATAAGAGATGGCAGTAGTTAATAAATATAATATATAGGTTAATACTATTGTGTTGTAATCTATACTAGAGGTGAAAATTAAATTAAAAAACGGTATGAACAATAATCCTAAAATTAATATTAGAGCTCCTATTATTCCATACGAAATTTTTATGAATTTCATTAATTCGTTTATTTTATTATAATTTTTTTCATTTAAATGTTTATATAACGCGTATCCAATTGCAGTTGTAACCCCTAATTCAGTTAAGCTTAAAACTCCAATTATATTCATTACTATAGTTGTTAAGCCTAAATATTCAGCATCAAATGCATATAAAAAAGCGGATCTAGCTACAAAACTTAAGATAATATTTAAAATACTAAATGAAAAGCTGTATGCTATATTTTTAAATGATTTTCTTGCTCTCATTCTGCTGTACCCATTTTTTGATTCAGGCTATTCTTAAATAATTTAAGTTTTAGATCTAAATAAATATAAACAAAGAAAAACCAATATATAGGAGCACTGAAAACAATTCTAGTTTCTGTAGAATTTTGAATAAGCATTATTATTAATATAACTATGTAAACATGGTCTTTATGAAAAACAAGGGCTTTTAAAGAATTAAAAAAGAAAATTATTAAAATTATTAAAAATAGTCCTAGTCCAATTAATCCCACATTCACGAAAATATCAATAAAAGTATTATGAGCAGAAGTGACCTGAAATTCTTCCATATATCTATATAAAACTGTATTTAGATAACCGTGTGTAATCCAGACCCCCCCATAACCCTTTCCAATAAAAGGGGTTTCGAAGGCGTAATTTAACACTGTATCCCAAATAATATCTCTACCCGTCAAGCTTTGGATGTCCTTCCCAAAATACTCAAATATTAAAGGTATATTTTTATATATTAAAGTGGTTAATACTGTTAAAACACTAATAGATAATAGAGTAACACTAGCTCTTAGTATAAAATTATTAATTTTATTTAAAGAGAATAAATAAAAATTTATACAAATAAAGAGTATGAATAGAAAAACAACAGCTATTGACTGAGCTTTTAAAATTAAAATAAAGAGTATTATTGACCCGAATATATAAGTTATCTTCTTAACATTGTATTTAAAGTAATATAATGTATTAATCATAAACGTCAATAATAAAAATGAAGCAAATGCATTTTTTGCTAGAAAAAGCCCCTGCCATTCTCCTGTCTCATATATGGCTTTCTCAGGAAAGGCTATTAGGTATAAGATATTTAAAACAGCTACAAAATTAAAACTATTTTTAATTACGTATAACGAATTAATATAAGTATTGAAACATAGCAAAATTACTAATATTGAATTAATCAATTTCATTACTGCAAATAAACTTTCGGTAAAATATTCAGACCAAAAAACACTAACTATACAGTAAAATACAAAAACATAAATAGGAATACAAAATCTGTGGATGATTTTTTTGTTTCCAGTTCCTTTTATAGATTCTAAAAATATTACAATTAATAGAAAATAACTATTAATGAATAATAATTCATTATATACATTATCACTAATAGGCCTTGTTTTCTCAATAATCAAAAAAACAATATTATAAAAGAGAAAAAATTCAATAAATTTATTTTTTTTTATATTTTTATTCAATTATTTACTTCTCCTTTTTATATCAGTTCATTCTAAGTTTTATAAGGTTCAATATAAACAAAATTTAATCTTAGCTTTGGACTCTCCTTTACTTAAATAAATAAATAAATTATTTATTACACAAACTAGTAGAAATAGAGATGCCGCCATTTAATTAAAATGAAAAATGTTGTTATCCAGAAGAACTAAATAAAAAGTTAAAAAGAGTCCTAGTTATGATAATGCAATAGGTAATTAAACCAAAAACCATAACAAAGGACTTCCTTTTAGCTATTTTAAGAAGCTATCAATGGCATTCAATATAGGGAAGCTTTCATGAACCATTCGTATTTAATGTATTCAGGAAGTTATCAAAAATTTTAATGATTTCTTTTGTATTTGATTGGTATTTTTCAAACTCTATTTCTTTCACTTTTTCGATTGCATTGCCAATTTCTAGAGTATCTGAAACTACGTAGATCATATTAGTTTTAGAAAACTGCTCTAATATTTCAATCTGATGATTATCTACATGTTCCCCATACTCTTTCAATCTGGGAACGCCAATAACTTTTTTTCCCTTTTTAACACCATTAATAATCGAACCAGTTCCTCCATGAGAAATAATAATGCTGCTCTTCTCCATTACTTCTATAAATTCATCTTTATCTATAAACTGCTTATAAGTATAAAACTTTGGTTCATATGTTGAATAACCAATCTGTGCATAAATCTCTTCAGCACTAAGAAACTTTTTCTCAACTAAATGGTCTATCTCCTCTAATAATCTATTAAACTGAAATTTTTGTGAACCTACAGTAACAAAAATCAATATATTCCGCCTCCGTAGATTGCATTAGGATAAAACTTTTTTAATTCTTCCCATTGGATTAAAAATAAATCTGCGACCTTGTACATTATTCTACCAGTAATAGTTGGTGAATTAATTTTTGAAAAAGATTCAATAAAAATGATTTTTTTTCGAAATATCTTTGCCAATAAACAAATAGGTACTGTAGCTAAGGCACCAGTTGAAATCACAACATCGGGTTTTTCCTTTAAGAAAATAATCAATGATTGTGTAATGATTATTATTAACTTAATCAGAAATAAAAATTCATGTCTATTAATTTGAGATAAACTATATGTTTTTATATCCTTTGCGTTAAAGTTATATATTGTTTTTTCGGTCAAAATAAAACTCTTATTTTTTTTCATTATTGGATAAAGCATCATAAGTTGCTCTAAATGTCCCCCCGATGATGCAGCAAAGCAGATTTTCAAATTTCTCCCTCTTTCAATAAAATAATTAAATAAAGATTTTTTTATCCTAGATATACAAGTATCCGAAATTGAATAAACAGATTTGAAAGGAGCTGAAATCTCTCACAAAAAATTAGGCCTGATTCAAAAAGCAGCACTCCTACCAAATATAACTAAAGCTGTTTTGATTATTATTTTAATATCCAATTGTAATTTTCTATGTCTAATATAATGTAGATCTAACTCGACCATTTCTTCGAAACCAACACTATTTCTTCCAGAGACCTGCCATAAACCTGTACAACCGGGAGTCACGATTAATCGCTGTAAGTGGTATTCAGAATATTGTTCAACTTCTCTTTTTAGAGGAGGACGTGGTCCTACAAGACTCATTTCACCCTTTAATACGTTCAACAATTGTGGTAACTCATCAATACTTGTTTTCCGAATAAATTTCCCGATTTTCGTAATCCTCGGATCATTCTTCATCTTAAACATGGCTCCTGACACTTCATTCAACGCAAGTAAATCTTTTAATTGCTCTTCAGCATTTGAGACCATTGATCGAAACTTATACATTTGAAATTCCGTTTCGTCTTTCCCTACGCGAACCTGCTTAAAAAAAACAGGTCCTTTTGGGTCTTCTAATTTGACCAAAATAGCTACTATCAAAAATATGGGTGCTAGTAAGATAAGTCCGAATATTGATCCAAAAATATCTATTAATCTTTTCATTCTTAAGTAGCTCAAATTAGCATTTACTTGATCTGCTGTTAATATTTGTTCAGATGATGCCACACTCTGCTCAACTGCTACAGCTTTCAAATTGGCTCCTCCTTTACTTTTATTATTTTACATCTTCTGTTTTTCCAGTAGGTTCTCTATAAACTCTAGAATATCATCTTTAAGAATTTTATCTTTCAATGCAAACTCAATCGTTGTCTGAATGAATCCTAATTTCTCTCCAACGTCGAATCGTTTTCCTTCAAAATCATACGCAAAAACTCGTTGGATTTCATTTAATTTTTGGATGGCATCCGTCAGCTGAATCTCTCCGCCTGCTCCCAGTTCTTGCTTTTCCAAGAACATAAATATTTCAGGTGTGAAAATGTACCGGCCCATGATTGCCAAGTCGGATGGGGCTGTTCCTTTTGCTGGCTTTTCGACAAAGTTATTTACTTCGTAGCGTCGTCCGTTTTGGTTGCTTGGATCAACAATTCCATAACGATGGGTTTCTTCTTTAGGAACGGTTTGTACACCAATGACTGAAGATAAGGTTTTATCATATTCATTCATTAACTGTTTTAAGCAAGGTGTTTCCGCTTGGACGATATCATCACCTAATAAAACGGCGAATGGTTCATTTCCAATGAATTTTCTTGCACACCAAACTGCGTGACCTAGACCTTTTGGTTCTTTTTGTCTAATGTAATGAATATCAACTTTGGAAGGAGCTTGGACCTTTTCAAGTAATTCGAATTTGTTTTTTTCCATTAAATTATTTTCCAGTTCAAAGGCATTATCAAAATGATCCTCAATTGCACGCTTACCTTTTCCGGTAACAATAATAATATCTTCAATACCTGAAGCAACCGCTTCTTCGATGATATATTGAATGGTTGGTTTATCCACGATAGGCAGCATTTCCTTAGGCATGGCTTTAGTGGCTGGCAGGAACCTTGTCCCCAACCCTGCTGCTGGTATTATTGCTTTTTTTACTTTTTTCATTTTTTCTCCCCCTCATGTTATTCGTGATCATTTATTAAAATAAATATTATTCTGGATGCTGATAAACTTTTATGTATATTCCTAATTATCCATAAAGGATTAAACATTTAGAGTTTTAATCCGATATATAAAATGCCATCCATATTTTTGTATTCATTAAAAATTAGCAACATTCAAAAAAAAACAAAATGGTTCTGCCCGTTATTAGAAATCACCGAAAATAAAGATTCCAGAAAATTAGAAATAGGATTCAGTTCCATATAAAGTTTCGGACATTAAAAAATCCCCAAAAACTTCTTCTTTTTAATCTTCTCAGGAACTTCTTTATAAACCGTTTTACCTTCCACTAGCAGTTCCGCGTTAGCTAGAAAAAGATCAACATAATCCACGCTGAACTTCTTTTCAATCACATCAAAAGCTTCGTTCATTTTGAAGCTTCGACTTGTGATGTTATGAGCATCTGATGAAATGAAATGTGTTAGATTAGACTCAATTAATTGCAACGAAAACTTTTGTATGTCCTTTCCGAAGGCACCTGAAACGCTGGCAGCAGTTACCTGGGTAAGTGTTCCGTTGTTCACAAACTTGTATAAAAGGTCCGGATTTTCGATTAATTCCTGGTTTCGTTCTGGGTGGACGATAATCGGAGTCAGGCGCTCGAATTGTATATCTGAGAGCAATTGTTCCGTATAGCGTGGGACATGTGCCGATGGCAGTTCAATGAAAAGATACTTTTGTCCATCATTCAAGGTGATGATTTCATCTAGTTCATAGTCTTTCAAAATCTCTCCATATATCCTTGTTTCTTGCCCTGACAGTATTTCCAATGGGATGGCTTCCGCTTTTAATGCGGCATTAAGTTCTGCCACTCTGTGTATGATATCTTGTTTCCGATTTTCATATTTACCATTCATATGATGCGGCGTAGCAATGATCTTATGTATACCTTCTGAAACCGCCATTCTCGCCATCTCTAAACTATCCTCGATCGATTTAGCACCATCATCTACCCCGGGTAATATGTGGGAATGGATGTCTATCATACCTTCACCTCCTTTTCCCTAATTCTTTTAACCTACTGAAATTACAATCATTCCCTACATTAAATATAATACAAAAACTAGGAAATAAGTAGTGATTTTACTTATTTCCGTAATAATAGTAATACTGGCTGTTCTTTTGCATTTTTTTGTTATTTAACACAACACCCAAAAGGTTACATGAAGCTGCATTCAATAGTTCTTTTGCCTTTATTGCTTGTTCAGTTCCTGTTTTTCCGCTCGAGATTACTAGGATCGTACCATCACATTTGTTTGATAGAATCTGCGCATCCGTAACGGCTAAGACTGGAGGGGTATCCATGATAATGACATCAAATTCTTTGTAGAAACTTTCGAATAACTCCGTCATCGAGTTTGAGCCTAGTAATTCAGCTGGATTAGGCGGGATTGGACCGCTTGATAACACATATAGATTTTTTTCGTCCGTTTCAACGACAGCATCCTTCAATTCCATACGTTTCGTTAATACGTTCGTCATTCCAAAGGCATTCGGTAAATTGAAGGTATAATGAACAGTTGGTTTTCTTAAGTCAGCATCGACAAGCAAAACCCTCTTTCCCTGCTGCGCAAATACGACTGCAAGATTGGCTGCTGTGGTGGATTTCCCTTCACCTGGACCTGTAGAAGTGACCATGATCGAACGCATCTCTTCATCAACGGCTGAGAATTGAATATTCGTCCGGATGGTACGGAATTGTTCCGAAATCGGAGATTTTGGATTGAATTTTGCAATTAATTTTCTTTTAGAATCCAATTTTTTCTTTTTAGCCAATTTTTTCACCTCTTCCACGCGTTGCTAGTCTTTCGGAACGTAAGCTATTATCTCCCTGACCATCAATTGTCCCAATGACACCAAGAATAGGCAAACCTAGTTGCTTATCGATATCTTGCTCTGTCTTTATCGTGTTATCCAAATATTCCAATAGGAAAGCAAGACCTACACCTGCCATTAATCCGACAACTAGTGCTATGGCAATGTTAAGTAACGGTTGCGGCTTGATCGGAGATGGGTTTTCTTTATACTCTGCCTTTGCCAACAAAGTAACATTATCAACCTTCATAATTTCAATAATTTGCTTTTGGAACACTTCTGCCGTTTTATTCGCAATATCCACAGCTGTTTTGGGATTGTCATCCTCGACAATGATGTTGACAACTTGTGAATTTTGTTCACTCGCTACCGAAATTTTTTCATTTAGCTCTGCTGCTGTCATGTCTAGATTAAGATCTTCTTTAACTAATTCTAATATCGCCGAACTTTTAATGATGACATTATATGTATTAATTAATTGAAGATTCGTTTGGACTTCACTGTAGTTATAAAGTGCTTCTTCATTCTTGGATTGATTGACTAATAATTGTGTGGAAGCTTGATAGATTGGCGTTAATAGAAAATAGCTGACAATTCCACTTACTAAAACAGCAAGTGCCGTAATGATGATGATTAGACTAAAACGTTTTCGCAAAGTTAAAAATAGGTCTTTTATACTTATTGTTTCTTCCATGATTCCCTCCAACTTTTAAATAACAGCATTGGTATTATAACACAAAACCTTGCCATTCATTGTTTTTTTTGTCATAATTTTAGGTAATTTGATATCTATATTAAATCTCATTTCCCTATAAATTGGTATAGATATTTGATAATTGGTATAAATTACAAAAACAGTGTCTAAATCCGGCATATTTGGAGGAATCACATGAAGGTCTTCTTACCCACTTTTATCATTTTAACATGTATCGTATCCTTAGTAATAGGTAATATTCATTGGAACGATAAAATCTCTGATGCTGGTGTCAGCCAGCCTGGGACAAAACAGTCGAAGGAGGAATCTAGTAAACCAAGTCCCGATAATGAAGAATTAGTAAAATACATAGGCAATTGGCCGAAAGAAAGCAAAGAATTATATAATAAAAGATTGTCGGAAGGGAAACCTTTTAAGATTTTGATGGTTGGTTCGAATTCCCTTGGCAATGAGGAGTATAACTTGCCTGATGATTTAGCTGACCAGTTGAATCATGTTTATGGGAACACCGTTCATGTAGACGGTTTAATTTACGATATGATGTCTTCACAATTTGTAAGTCAAAACAAACAAAAAGATTTAATAGAAGCTAAGGCCGATTTAATTTTATTCGAACCTTTCACATTAAAGGACAATGGCAATGTCGCCATTGAAGATTCTCTCGGAAATATCACGTCGGTTATTAAGGATGTCACAGCAGCAAATAAAGAAACACAATTCATCCTGCAGCCACCTAACCCACTATATAATGCAACATACTATCCTAACCAAGTGGATGAATTGGAAAAGTATGCAAAAGACAACGATATTCCTTACCTCAATCATTGGAGTAACTGGCCTGATCAAGAATCAGAAAAAATGATAAATCTCTTGAACGAAGACCGGGAATTACCTAATGAAAAGGGCTACAAAATATGGAGTTTGTATCTGGAAGAATTCTTTGTTAAGCAGTTTTAAAACAAAAAAAGCCACATCTACCATCACGGAGATGTGGCTTTTTTGCATTTAAAATATGCTTAAGAATTTTCTTGATTCTATTTTTTGCGGCATTTCCTTGTAAGCAAATTTCCCTTGAACCAGAAGTTCTGCATTGTCCATGAATAAATACCTCATATCGACACCAAACTTAGTTTCAACTTCAGTAAAAGCCTCGGTCATATGGAAAGCACGGCTTTTCGTGTTATGGGCATCAGATGCTATATAATGAGTCAAGTTTTTCTCTATGAGTTGGAAGGCAAACTTTTTCGTTTTCTTTCCAAAACCACCAACAATACTTTTTGCCGTTATCTGAGTCGAAGCTCCATGTTTAACAAGCTTGTAAAGGAGATTTGGAGATTCTAAAAACTCTAGATTCCTTTCTGGATGAACAATGATAGGAACTAGCCCTTTCATTTGCACCTCATATATTAAGGGTTCAGTATAGGCGGGAACATGGTCTGACGGCAATTCGATTAACACGTATCTTCCGCCATCGTTCAGTGTTAAATTTCTATCTTCCTGATAATCCGCTAAAAGATCGCAATGGATTCGTGTTTCCTGACCTGACAATACTTCCAAATCAATTGATTCAGCTTTCAATGCTATGTTTAGTTCTGCCACTTTTTTTATAATATCAAATTTCTCATTTTCAAAAGAACCATTTTTATGATGAGGAGTGGCAATGATGGTCTGTATACCTTCCGTTACAGCAAGCTTCGCCATGGCTATACTCTCTGTAATGTGTTTAGCTCCGTCATCAACACCTGGTAAAATATGAGAGTGTATATCAATCATCTATAAAAACCTCTTTCCGCTCTGTCGGACAAACTTCGTCATTATTTACACATAAATCTAACATTTTAATGAATTTTATACAAATAAAATTAATAGGAATTACTATTAAACTCTGGAAGTCCATAGAATTATGAATTATTTCACTTTTTGATTAGCTGAGATTATTATAAATCTTACATCCGTTCTTTTTAATGAACAATAGGGAAAAAGGCATGACTCTTTTGAAATAACTATAACTAAATACTTATTTCAATAGGTATGTCCTATGTGTCTTTTTAATCAGTACGTTAATTTTCCCTTGTTTTAAACTCTAGACATGACTGATTCAACTTGTCGGCTAACTCTTGAAGATCAAATTGTAAAGTAATTGCATCAAATGCCTCATATACAAAGAAAGCGCTTTCTTTTATAATTATCATAAGAAAACCAAGCCGAGAGGTGTGTTCAATATGGTAGGTAAAAATGAAGGGAATTTCTTAAAAGGACTTTTGTTTGGTACATCTTTGAGCATACCGTTATGGATTTCTTTTATTGGATGGGTAAAATTAATCATTAATAGTTTATTTTAGAGCCCTAGGGCTCTTTTTATTTTGTTTTGGTCGAGAAAACTTGCGATAACTTTCTTATTCACTATGAAACTCTACTATCCTAATACTCTAAAAATGCTTTCATTACCAGTCAATTTTTTAACCCAATGTTAAGTATGTTATGGTTTTATTTGTTTTAAGTAATGTTATTGTATTCCTTGTTTCCTTCACACTTTTTCGTTGTATGATAGAAAAAAAAGGAGTTTTGGTAATGATTATTCTGCAGTATATTGAAAAACTTTTTTCATTCATGCAAAAGGATATACCGGAAACTCATGTTAAATGCCATGTTTGTGCAGGAACAGGTGCCTACGATATTTATACAGATTGTCTTACCTGTAATGCAAAAGGATTAATAAGTAAAGTTGAATATAATAGGAGGCTTGAAGAGGGTGAAATTTAAAGTATTTCATGAGGTCGATATATGTAATCAAAGAAGCAGTATTGGCTATTGCTTCTTTTTTTTGATCCCAAAACGGTACCGTTTGCCCCTCACCTTAAAGGGTATTTATTATCAGGGGGGATACATATGACAGCAATTACTCACATTGTATTGGCTGTACCTGATTTGGATGTTGGATTAAGTGGTATTTGCAGGTGTTGGGATTCAAATTTGCGCCCCATTTTTCGGACAGTATAATTAGTGCCAATGAAGCTAATATGGTCCCGGTATTGTACCGTGGCTATTTTCTTTAACGATAACGACACTCATTATATTCTTCAATAACTCAATCAACTTCTTCCTTCACATCCGTTAAATTAGTACATGGAAAGCCTTGTTCAGTATGCAGGATTGCACTCGGATGGAACTCGTGATTCAGAGCCTGCCTTAGCTTAGTTAAATTACATAAACGATATTCATATATAATGGCAGAATCCCTTGGGAATTTTCAAGGGATCTGCTTTTAGTTTGGTGCAAAGACTTTTCCGTAGCTTTGTTCAGTACCAATGTCATTTTCACTCGTATAAATTATACTGCTTTAATTTCAATTGCTAATGTTTTATTTCCTGAATTCTCACTAGTATTATCCTGTGTTCTGTAAACAGTTTTTTTTAATACTCCAATTATACAAGCTGTAATAATTGAACCAATTAAAATACATAAAATGTATAACAATGGACTGCTTGCAGCGATAGGAATTACAAAGATTCCACCATGAGGAGCCTGTAAAGAAATTCCTAATGCCATACAAATCCCTCCACCAATTGCTGAACCAACAATATTTGCTGGAATTATTCTTAATGGATCACTTGCAGCAAACGGAATTGCTGCCTCAGTAATAAAAGATGCCCCCATAATATAAGCAGCTTTTCCTGCGTTACGTTCTTCAAGTGAGAATTTATTTTTAAATAGAGTTGTTGCTAATGCAATCCCTAATGGAGGAACCATCCCTCCAACCATTAGTGCAGCAGATGGTTCATAAATATGATTTGCAAACATCGCTAAGCCAAATGCTGATGCTGTTTTATTGATAGGACCGCCCATATCAGATGCCATCATTCCTGCCAAAAGCGCTCCTAATAAAATTGCATTCGAACCAGTTAAACCATTTAACCAACCTTGTAACGACTCATTAATCCACGCCATCGGACTATTAATTACAAAGTGCATAATAAAGGCTGTTACAAACGTAGCCAATAAAGGCAGTATAAGTACCGGTGAAAGACTTTGTAATGAATCTGGAATGCCTTTTAATAATTTTTTCAATCCTAAGATTGTATAACCTGCAATAAAGCCTGCTATCATACCACCTAAAAATCCTGAACCACCAAGGGTTGCCATCATACCGCCAATCATACCTGGTGCTAAACCTGGACGATCCGCAATACTATACGCAATATATCCTGCTAGTACTGGAACCATTAGTGCGAAGGCTGCGCTGCCACCTGCTGTACCTAGAAAAGCAGCGAATGCATTATATTCTGAACTAGTCGGGTCTGAAGCATGAATGCCAAACATAAAGGAGATTGCGATTAATATACCGCCAGCAACAACAAATGGAATCATAAAAGATACCCCATTCATTATATGGTTGTATATTTTAGGTTGTTTTAATCGTGTTTTTTCTTTTGCTTCCTTTAACTTGTTGTTCCCCTGATTTAAAACCGTACCTTTTCCAGAAACAGCATCTTCAATTAAATCCTTAGCATGATGTATCCCATTTTTAACAGACGTTTTAATAACCTTGCGATCACCGAAGACATTCATGTCCACTTTAACATCTGCAGCAACAATTATGCCATCTGCTTCATCAATATCTTCTTGAGTTAATCTGTTCTGTATTCCCGTCGATCCATTGGTTTGAACTTTTATTTGAACGCCAAGCTCCTCAGCAGCATTTTTCAATGCTTCTGCAGCCATAAATGTATGTGCTATTCCAGTAGGGCATCCAGTAACTCCGACCAATTTCTTACCAAAATACTTCTTATCATTCGTATCTACTTGTAACATTTTTTCTTCAGCATTTGCAAATAGCTGGACAACTTCATGACTATCTTTGGCAAGAATAAGCTTAGCTCTAAAGGTTTCATCCATTAGAAAAGTGGAGATTTTAGATAAAGTCTTTAGGTGCTCAGTTGAAGAATCTTTGCCGGCTGCTATCATGAAAAATAAATTACATTTTTCTGAACTATACTTAATTCCACTTAAAGATCTTCCCATAATAATAGCGGGCGATTTAACTCCAGCAGATTTTGCATGTGGAATAGCAATACCAAACCCTACTTCTGTTGGGACCTGATCTTCTCGTGCCCAAATATCCTGTTTAAATTGTTCAAGATCATGTAAATAGCCGTTTGAATTTAATTTTTCTGCAAGCTCATTAATTAAGTCCTCTTTCGTTTCAGCAACTAAATCTAATATTATGTTTTCTGGCCTTAAGACACTAGAAGTCATCATATATATCCCTCCTATTAAATTTCTCCTAATTTATAGAGTGATGCTTTTCCAGTTGAACCAAATAGATCCATTTTCTTCTTTACTAATTCAATAGCTGCCTTCGTTGCTTCAGGCATTAATATATCTGGTTCGTAAGCATTTGGATTATCATCCAGCGTAGCTCTTAATTGGTTATAAAACGCTCTCTTCATATCTGTTGATAAATTAATTTTGGCAATACCATGTTTCACAGCTTGTCTTATTTCTTCATCTGGGTTGTCTGATCCACCGTGGAGAACCAAAGGAATGTTTACTTTTTCATGAATCTTCATTAATCGATCAATTTTAATAGAGTGATCTTTCGTTTCTGGGTATAAGCCATGTGAAGTTCCAACAGCAACAGCAAGCGTATCAATTCCTGTTGTTTCAACAAAAATGGCTGCTTCATCAGGATTCGTATATAAAATCTCATCTGCTCCGCCTTCTGAACTGCCCTCATTACTTCCAATAGTACCTAGTTCACCCTCTACAGACACGCCTACCATATGAGCAAGTTCTACTGCTTTTTTTGTTAATGCCATATTTTCTTCAAATGGTAAATGTGACGCATCCATCATCACAGACGTATAGCCATTTCTAATAGATCGAGTAATATCTTCGATTGTTGCCCCGTGGTCTAAATGAATAACAAAAGGAACTTTAGACTTTGACGCAGCCTCTCGTACATATGCCACAAATTCATCAGTCACTAAATTAATTTCATTCGGGTGAATTTGAAGTATAGCAGGAGATTTTTGCTCCTCTGCAGCACTTACTACAACTTTGACAAATTCGCTATTTGCTACATTAAATGACCCAACTGCAAATTTATTCTCATAAGCTACTAAAAGTAAATCTTTCATATTCATTAACATTTCTATTCCTCCTAATATTATTTGGAAGACCAAACTTCCAAAAACTCATCATAATTGGTTACATTTAATAATTTTTCTGTCATGTTTGTTTGCTTAAACACATCATGAATCTCTTCAAAAAACTTTGTATTATTTACCTTTTGATTTTTTGGAGGGATAAATAGAAAGATAATTTGAGCCATTTTGTCTCCCCACAAAATTTTTTGTTTATTTATTGCTACTAACACTCGTAATTTTTTGTTATTTCCACAATCAAATGGATGCGGCATGGCCACTAAATTACCAATATTAGTACTCGACATCTTTTCTCTTTCATTAATGCTTGTATACAGATGTTGAATATCTCCAAGCTGCGTAAGGGTTTTTAATAAATCTATTCGATTCTCTTCATCTAAGAAATAAAGATCATTCGGAGATAAATAGTACTTTAGTAAGCCACGATTTAATTGACTAGAAATAGTCTTCATATCTTCATTTGTAATCATTTCACTAACACGAATACAATTTTTCACATTTAGGTGTTGCTCCTCAAGGATTACACTAGTAGTTACTATAGTTTCTATCTCTTCAGGAAGTAAATGGATTTCATGATTTGCAAATAAACCATCAATTTTAATATTTGGGAAGTATAAATTTATTTTTCTTTCTATTAGCTTACCTACTAACGGATTTTTTCCATAAATAATTGCAATTCTTTTCCTTGTTTCTTGGGAATTTTCAATAATATTCATAATATGTAGTGTCAAGTAACCGATTTCATTTTCTGGTATCTTTATATTTAAGCAAAATTGTAATTCTTTCGCTAAAACCACTGCAATATTATAAGCATTCATATATTCCGACTTTATTTGAGAAATAAATGGATTCTCTAAAGGAAAGTAATATTTTAATGGATATAATGACTTTGTAATATGTACCAATAGGCGATTAAATAACTTTTCATTCTTTCGACTTGAAAAACCATATCGATCCCCAACATTTTTTATCACCGCTTTTACTTTTTCCTCTATTTCATCTGAGTGTTCATGCACAGTTACTTCATTTTTCTTCGGTAATATTTGTAGAGTGATTAACAGGTAGCATAAATACTGATATTCATATTCGTCAAACTGTACATTCATTTCCTTAGCTAAACGACTAAGGATTAACTTTGCTATTTTTAATTCTTCAAAGCAAGTATTATCTAACCTCATGTCTTTTTCAGCAATTTTTTGATGAAGGCCTACTCGTTTTAAACTAATAATTATGTTCACACATATTGCGAATAGTTCTTCCGAGCTTAGTAACAAATTGTTCTTAGTGACTTCTTCTTCAATACAAGAATATACTAATTGAATGGAGGACTGACTAAACCAATCACCAAAATAGTATTGCAGCGCTTCATCAAGCGACATTCTCTTTAAACAATTTGTTGTTACTAACTTTTTTAGTAATAGACGTTTTTCTACTTCACTTCCCTTAAGCCTTACCCCTTGGAAGATAATTGCTTCAACTTCAATGTTCCATTTTTCGGCTTGGATTATTTGAAATAATCTTTGTACGTCTTTCCTAATTGTTTGAGTAGAAAAATAAAGTTTTTTTGCCAGTTCATCATAAGTTATAAAATCAGTTTCAGATAAGAGTGTTTTTATAATATGAAAAGCTCGTTCTTCGTAATCATCTTCATTTTGCTGAATATTTGATAAATCCCCAACTAATTTATATCCTTTTTGAGTATTACCAGTAATTATTACTTTATCTAAAAAAGTTTCCTTTATTTCCCTAATGTCATTTCTAATTGTTCTTGTCGTTACATTAAATAGATTAGCAAGTTCACTTCCACTTACAAAGTCATCGTTAGATTGTTCCAAATATTCCAATAACTTAATGTAACGTTTTTTCATTAGTATTTCCTCCTCACACTTATATTAATGTAAGCGCTTCACTCTTACCAAGCCTATACATTTTCCTAATAGTTAGGAAGTTTTTAATATTGGGATGATATTATAATAGACCAAAGAAGGTAAGATGGTCGATGAACTCTATCCAATTTGGAAATAAAACGATCCCGTATACACTTACGAGAAGCCAATGTCGCAAAACTTTATAGATTAGCATTGCGTGACTGTCATATCTCCTTCTGATATAGATGTAGAAAGATTTTTACATAAAAAAGCCGTTTGGACCGTAAAACAACTATCTGATTTCAATGAGTGAAAATATGCATATTATTAAATTGCAAGTGTGCACTTTACATTTCAGATTATTCTTTAATAGAACGAATTAAACTTATATACATGATCTAGGTTTATTGATTGGGGGATCGCCATTACCTATATATACGAATTAGCCCGGGGTTCTTCCAATGACTAAAGCTATGTAATTCATCCTTCTTGATGTTATATAGGGAATATAGACAATTCAGAATAATTGTTTATTCCTTTTTTAAATTAATTGCTGATATAAATAAATATAGTAGAGCTACAAAAGAATTATTAATTTATACAATTAATAATTAAGCTCCTCTCTATTTAGAGAAGGGCTTTAACAATGGAGAAGTACCTTCGGGGTAGCACAATAATAGAAAAGTGATTAGTGAAAAGCGCTTAAGCCTATCACATATCAGATTGGCTACTTATAGATTTTGTTAGTTTAACAAATGATAAGTCAAGGAGTGTTATATTTGAAAGTGGAAGGTGTATATACTTATTTATGTGAAAATTGTCAAACACTGTTTGGCGTAGTATCTCGTCTTTCTGTTATGGAAGATAGAATTGATACTCTGACGTGTCCTATGTGTTCTAAGAAAGAAGCAGTATGCATTGGAGAAGGGCATATAAATTACGTAACTCATGAAAGAAGGGAAAAAATAATAACGAACGAAATGGATGAGATTTCACAACTACCAGAATTATTAACTGTAGAGCATTTGGCAGATTATTTAAATGTTAGTGAAAGAACTGCTGATGAATACATGGGAAATCCCGATTTTCCTTTAATTCGTTTAAAAAGGTCCAAGAGGGTTTTCAGGGATGACTTTTTAGACTGGTTACATTCAAAGAAAAAATAAAACAAGAAGAAGTCGTTTAGAAATTGTAAAGCTGGGGTGCTACGTAATGGCAGCACCTTATTTGTGTTTTTAAAATAAAACGAAGATAGCAGCAAGTACAGCCCCCACATCGAATATTGGGGGCCGCCGTTTTTTTATCACTTTTTAACCGTGACTTTCCTCGATTCACTTACGTTTTTCGCTTTGTCTTTTGCATAGGTATATAGGTTCTTCCCGGCTTTTTGTTTGGGGATTTTAACCGAGAATGTGCCTTTAGTCGTTGCTGTGGCAGAACCGATCACTTTTCCTGATGCTTTGATGGATACAGTGGAGCTGGCTTCTGCTTTGCCTGTTACTTTTGTCGTTTTTGTTGTCACTGTGTTGACCGTCGGTTTACTTGGTGCTGTTTTGTCTGTGACGGTCACTGTTTTGATCGAGCTTATATTACCTGCTTTATCCGTTGCTGTAACGGATAGGATTTTTCCGGCTTTTTGTTTTTTTGATATCGTTACGGTGAAGTTCCCAGCACTATTGGAAGTTGCTTTACCGAGAATCGTGCTGCCATTTTTGACAGTGACGGTAGTGCTCGCTTCCGCTTTTCCAGTAACTTTTACGGTATTGTCACCTACCGAATTTACTGAAGGACTTGCTGGGGCCGTTTTATCAACCACTTTAAATGAAACGGGTATGCTTTTATTTCCCGATTTATCAATGACCCTAGTAGAGATGGTCGTGCCTGCTGGTTGCTTTGCGATAGTTGCTGTAAACGTCTTTTCGCCATTGACCTTCACAGTGGCGAGTTGTTTTTTATCGGTATATATGGAGACGGTCCCCGTTTTGAAATCGGTTGGGATTTTTCCATTGATCTTGGTGTCCTTATCGGAAATCGCGGTCACGGCCGGTATGGTCAGCGTCTTCATTTCCAGCGCTTTCTTGGCATTGACCCGCCCGTTTCCATAGTATATGTCTTTCCCTTTCGAACCGAGATCCACGGCTGAATCATAGAGGCGGTATTCGACCTCCAATTTGTTGAGTTTGGGCTCATGGGACCAAATCAGTGCCGCTACACCCGCCACCATGGGCGTGGCCATCGATGTTCCACTCATCCAGCCGTATTTTTCACCTGGTAAGGTTGAAAGGATATCATCCCCAGGTGCTGCAATATCGACTGTTGAATGGTAGTTGGAATAACTGGGACGCTTGTCCTTTGAGTCAGTGGCGGCAACGGAAATGACATGGCTGAATGCAGCTGGGTAGACACGCTGTACATTTTTCCCCATATCTCCTTCATTACCGGCAGCCGCAACGATTAGTATGCCTTTTTTATAGGCTTCCTGGACGGCCTTGTTCAAAGCCTCCGAATAACTGGTGTCTCCTAAACTCATATTGATGATGTTCGCCTTTTGCTCAACGGCATAATGTATGGCGTCTATGATATCGGCAGTATCGGCATACTCCCCATCAAAAACGTTGATCGGCATTAGTTTAATGTTCGGCGCAACTCCCGTTCCACCTATGCCGTTATTGGCAGAACCGGCAATGATGCCTGCGATATGCGTTCCATGTTCACCTTTTGGTATGATATTCTTCCGATTGCTTACAGTATCATAAGCTTTGACGATCTTCCCTTTTAAATCATCGTGGTTGCGATCGATACCGTCGTCAATGATGGCCACGATCAATTCCTTGGAACCCATGGATTTTGTCCATGCTGCATTCGTACCAAGCTTTTTATGATGCCACTGGTCATTGTAGGCTGGATCGTTCGGGCTTTCCATCTTCTTGAAAAGATAGTTTGGCTCTGCATATTCCACATTCTTCCGTTCTTCAAGTTCCTTGATCAGGTTGTCGGTCGTTTCCCCTTTAGGAACCTCCACCTTTTCTATCAAGTCGTTGATTGGCTCATCGTTCGTCTCTTTATATTTGACGATGACACCATCTGATTGCGGGGTCTCTTCTGCAGATGCAGCATCCGGCTGGCAGATTGGCAGAATCATAAACAGCAATAATACCGGTAGTAAGGCCTGAATATGTTTGTGCATGAAATCACTCCAAAAAAATAATATTAACAATAGCTACGGATGAGGTTTGATCATGAACCCATTCTACTATTATCCCTAACTAGATTGTATACCGCGTGATTTGGTTTTACTAACCTTTTTAACTAGTTAAAATAACTTATTTAAAAAACAAAAAAACCGCTATAAAACGGTCTCGGTTTGTCGACAAAATGAGTTTTATCTAAATATTAAAACAAAGTTTGATTGGAACGGAAGGCGCGAGACTCCTGCGGGAAAAGCGAGTTCAAGGGAGACCCCGCAGGCGCGAAGCGTCGAGGGCGGACCGCCCGCGGAAAGCGAGTGCCTGGAGTGGAAATCAACGTTCGAGTTTTACAAACAAAAAAAACTGCAGGCAAACTCGCTTTTCTTCGAGTTTGTCTACAGTCCGAAACCGCCATATGCGGTTTAATGTCCTCCTAAATAGGCATTCTTGATTTCTTCACTTGCGGTCAGTTCCTCTGATTTGCCTGATAGGACAATTCGGCCGGTTTCGACAACATAGGCTCTGTCCGCGATGGATAGGGCTAAGTTGGCATTTTGTTCGACCAGCAGAATGGTTGTACCGGTTTTATTGATTTCTTCGATGATATGAAAGATTTGCTTCACCAATAATGGGGCGAGTCCCATGGATGGCTCGTCCAATAATAGAAGCCGGGGCTTGGCCATGAGTGCCCTGCCCATTGCGAGCATTTGCTGTTCCCCGCCGGAAAGCGTTCCGGATTGCTGTTTAAGGCGCTCAAGCAAACGCGGGAATAATTCATAGACTTTCTCCATATCCTGCTTGATGCCTGCCTTATCTTTGCGTAAATAAGCACCAAGCTGAAGGTTTTCTTCAACCGTCATGTTAGCGAAGACCCGCCGTCCTTCAGGCACATGGGAAATGCCCATTTTCACGATGGATTGTGCTGCCTTTCCGCCGATGGATTGCCCTTCGTATATGATTTTCCCTTGTTTTGGTTTTAATAGGCCGGAAATGGTTTTCAGCATCGTGCTTTTTCCGGCTCCGTTCGCCCCGATCAGGGTTACGATTTCGCCTTCGTTAATAGAAAGCGAGATTCCTTTCAAGGCTTGAATGTTTCCGTAATAGACGTTGATGTCCTCTATTTTTAACATTATGAAACCTCCTCGCCCAGATAGGCCTCGATGACTTTTGGATTGTTACGGATTTCCTCTGGCTTTCCTTGAGCGATCAGTTGTCCGTGATCGAGTACATATATGCGTTCGCAAACACCCATGACCAGCGGCATATCATGTTCGATCAATAATACGGTCAAATCAAATTTCTCACGGATGAGGGCAATCAGGTTCATGAGCTCGTGAGTCTCCTGGGGGTTCATCCCCGCTGCCGGTTCATCCAGCAAAAGCAGTTTCGGATTGGCTGCAAGTGCACGGGCGATTTCCAAACGTCTTTGTTTACCATATGGCAGGTTCTTCGCCTTTTCATCCTTATATTGATCCAGGTTGAAAATCTTCAGGAACTCAATTGCCTTTTCATCCATTTCCTTTTCGCCTTTAAAATGGATTGGCATCCGGAAGATCGAACTTAAAATGCTATGCTTCGAAAGGGAATGATAGGCCACCTTTACATTATCGATCACGGATAGTTCGCTGAATAAGCGGATGTTCTGGAATGTCCGGCTGATTCCTTTTTGCGTAATTTTATATGGAGGCTTTTTTCTCAAGTCCTCCCCTTCTAAAGAAATCGTTCCCTCCGTCGGGACGTAAACCCCTGTCAGCAAGTTGAAAAAAGTGGTTTTCCCGGCTCCGTTCGGACCAATCAAGCCAACCAATTCCCCAGGGTACAGCTCGACGTTAACATCGGAAACGGCTTTAAGCCCTCCGAACTGGATGCCGACCGAATCGACTTTAAGCAGCGGTGTTTTTATTTTCATGGCTGCTGCCTCCTTTACGTTTGAACATGGAAGTTATTTCTTTTGTCCCCATTAAACCTTGTGGACGATAGATCATCATGACGATAAGCACTAGGCTGTAGATGATCATACGCGTTTCGGGATAATCCTGGAGGAATGTCGTGACCACAGTCAGTAATATGGCAGCCAATACGGCTCCTGACAGACTTCCAAGGCCTCCCAGTACGACTAAGATCAGGATATCGAATGACTTCAGGAATCCAAAGTTCGATGGCTGGATGATGTAGAAGTTATGAGCGTATAGCCCTCCAGCAATTCCGGCGAAAAAAGCACCGATCGCAAACGCGACAACTTTGTAATAGGTCGTATTGATCCCCATCGAATCGGCAGCCGTCTCGTCCTCACGGATCGATATGCACGCTCTTCCATGGGTAGAACTTGTGAAGTTCCTGATGACGATGATCGTAACGATAACGGAAGCGAATACCCACGGCCAAGTGGTCAAATGGGAAACCTGCATGCCGCTCGCCCCGCCAACATAATCGATATTCAAAAGCATGATCCGGACGATTTCCCCAAATCCCAGGGTTGCAATCGCCAGGTAATCGCCTTTTAAGCGTAAGCTTGGAATTCCGATGATCAATCCTGCCAACGCTGCCGCCAAACCGCCCACAATCAACGCTAGAGCAAATGGCATTTGCAGCTTCATGGTCAAAACGGCTGAAGCATAGGCACCGACTGCAAGGAATCCTGCATGTCCGATGGAAAACTGCCCGGTTATCCCGATGATCAAATGAAGGCTCGCTGCCAAAATGATATTGATCCCGATGAACATGAGCGTATTTTGATAAAAAGGATTTAGCGATCCGCCGCCGATTAACACTTGAATTGCGGCGAAAAAGATCAATGATAGTAAAATCGAGAGCCAAAAAACCTTTTGCTCGCTTAATTGTAGTCATTGCTTTGTCTCCCCTATACTTTTTCTTTTTTGTTTTTACCGAATAAGCCTTGTGGCAAGAAAATCAAGATAAGAATCAGTACGACGAAGGCTACGGCATCACGCCATAATGAGTAACCGGCGGCGCTGACCAATGCCTCGATGACACCAAGCAATAAGCCACCGACCATCGCGCCAGGTATGATTCCGATCCCTCCAAGTACGGCGGCAACAAATGCCTTCAATCCCGGAAGCACTCCCATAAGCGGCTCGATCTTAATATAGTAAATACCGAATATGACGCCCGCTGCCCCAGCTAATGCGGAACCGATTGCAAAGGTGGCAGAAATCGTGTTGTCAACATTAATTCCCATCAGTTTAGCTGCATCCGCGTCGAAGGAAACGGCACGCATGGCTTTTCCTATTTTTGTTCTATGAACGATGATTTGAAGAATGATCATCAGGACTACAGCCACTCCAAAAATCAAGACCGATTGACTATTGATGGAAACTCCAAAAATATTGAACTTGTCTGCAGGCAATACATCATTCGGATAAGCTTCCGGCTGTGCACCGCGGACGTAAATGAATCCGTATTCGATCAAAAGGGAAACCCCGATGGCCGTGATAAGTGCGGCAATACGCGTTGCGTTACGCAATGGCTTGTACGCGATTCGCTCGATCAATACCCCAAAGAGCGCACAGACCGTCATCGAGATTAATAGAGCGGGCACGAATGACAGATCCAGAACCGTTATCGAGTAAAATCCAACGAATGAGCCAACCATGAAGACATCCCCATGTGCAAAGTTTATCAATTTAACAATCCCGTAAACCATCGTATATCCGAGAGCGATAAGGGCATAAATACTTCCTAGTGAAACCCCGTTTATTAACTGTTGTATCAATTCCATGTTCGACTCTCCTTGAAAAATCTAATTTTATAAGTGATAAGTCCAGACTCTTCTCGTTCCGCTAAGGGGAAGTTCAGCGACCTGGTATGCTTGAAAAATGAGAATTCGCCAGCACCTTCTGATTGACGAAGGGCCGGCGAAAGGGTTGGAGTTGTTCTCCGGGATTAAGGATTGATTTTAGTGTTGAATACTTGTTTACCCTCTTTAAATTCAAGGATGGTAGCGGATTTGATTGGATTATGTTTTTCATCCAATGTAAATGTACCCGTTACGAGCTCAAGGTCCGCCGTTTTTTCCAGTGCTTCTTTAATTTTTTCTGAATCCGCCGATCCAGCACGTTTAATCGCATCTGCAAGGAAATATCCTGTGTCATAGCCTAGAGCGTTAAATGCATCCGGGGATTTATCTTTGTACTTCGCTTTAAATGCTGACACAAAATTCTGAATTTTCTCATCAGGGTCACCTGAAGAATAATGGTTCGTGATGAACGTATTATTTAGAGCCTTTGTACCGGCAATTTCTACTAGCTTAGGAGAGTCCCAGCCGTCGCCGCCCATAAATGGAACATCAAGTCCAGTTTCCCGTGCCTGCTTCACGATCAGACCAGCTTCCTCATAGTAACCAGGAAGGAAGATGAAATCAGGTTTTGCCGATTTCAAACGAGTCAATGTGGAACGGAAATCAGTATCCTTCGCAATGTAAGCTTCCTCAGCCACGATCTTTCCGCCATTTTTTTCGAATTGTTCTTTAAAGGCTGCGGCTAAACCTTTTGAATAATCGCTTGAACTGTCAATATAGATGGCTGCACTTTTCGCTTTGATTTCAGTACTGGCAAAATTCGCAGCAACCGTTCCTTGGAACGGATCGATGAAGCTTGTCCTGAAAATGTAATCGTTCAATTTATCCTTGCTGAAAGTGATTTCAGGGCTTGTACCGGAAGGTGAGATGACCGGCACTTTGTTATCTTGTGCAATTTGCACTTGGGCAATCGAGTTCGTGCTTGTCGCTGCACCTACGATCGCTGCAACCTGATCTTGTGATGTCAGCTTGATCGCTCCGCTTGTCGCTTCGGACGCTTCAGATTTATTATCGACTTTAATTAGTTTGATTTTTTTTCCGTCAATGCCTTCTTTATTAATTTCTGCAGTCGCAAGTTCCAGGCCTTCCGCAATCGATTGACCATATGAAGCTACACCACCTGATAATTCAAGGTTGACACCGATCTTGATCGTATCACCGTCCCCACTTGATTTATCTGATGAACCAGAGCCGGAACAACCCGCTAGCACTCCTGCAGCAAGTGTTAGAGAAAGGAATGCACTTGCTAATTTTTTCTTTTTCATAAATAATCCCCCCATTTTGTAATCAAGCTCTGATGCATGAATATTTATTCATGATGCTTCAGAAAAAATTGATTAGATGAAATGTTTCAAATTAAATTAATATTTCGAAAAATAGTTTACCGCATAATTTTCATTCCGTCTATACAATAATTGCGAGAAGATTCCGCTTAATAGGATATTTTTCACAGCATGTACAGGTCGTTTTTATTTTTATATATTTTAAATATTGCGAAAACAGTGGTTATAATCAGAAAAAACTGATAATTTAACTATATTAATATTGTAAAATCCTTTATTACTACTCAAAAAAATTTATTCATTCTTTCATTTATATCATCCTATTAATTACATTTTTACCAAAATACAAGCATCTTGATAGGGAATTAAACCCAGTTCCTTTGCTCTTTTTTAGTCTTAATTCCTATATCAAAATTGAATAATACTATTTGAATGTATAAAATCCTGCATGAACCTTCACCCCATTTTTAAGCTTCTTCGTATATTTTTTATATCCCAATCCTCATTTCCCCACAAAAAAACCGCCAAACGGCGGTTCAGTGGCCTCCTAAATAGGCCATTTTAATTTCTTCACTTGAAGTGAGTTCCTCGGCATTGCCCGAAAGGACGATTCGGCCCGTTTCAACGACATAAGCCCGATCTGCAATGGATAAAGCAAGGTTGGCATTTTGCTCGACCAAAAGGATCGTTGTCCCCGCTTCACTGATTTCCTGTATGATGTTGAATATTTGCTTTACCAGCAGCGGTGCAAGGCCCATCGAAGGTTCATCGAGCAGTAATAAACGTGGCTTCGCCATTAAAGCCCGGCCCATAGCAAGCATCTGCTGTTCACCACCTGAAAGCGTGCCGGCCTGCTGTTTGATTCTCTCCAGCAGCCTCGGAAATAACTCATGGACCTTTTCCATATCCTTTTTGATGCCCTCTTTGTCGTTTCTCAAATAGGCACCAAGCTCCAGGTTTTCGGCAACCGTCATGTTCGCAAAGACACGGCGGCCTTCAGGTACATGGGATATGCCCATTTTCACGATGGACTGTGCAGCTTTTCCTCCAATCGGATCACCTTCGAACAGAACTTTTCCCTGCTTTGGTTTTAACAGCCCGGATATCGTTTTGAGCAACGTGCTTTTTCCGGCTCCATTCGCTCCAATCAGAGTCACGATCTCCCCTTCGTTAATCTCCATGGAAACACCTTTTAACGCTTGGATATTGCCGTAATATACATTGATGTCTTCTATTTTCAGCATCATGAAACCTCCTCGCCTAGATACGCCTCGATAACTTTAGGATCGTTGCGGATTTCTTCCGGCTTTCCATGAGCGATAAGCTGTCCATGATCAAGTACGTAAATTCGTTCGCATACCCCCATGACCAGTGACATATCATGTTCGATGAGCAATACGGTAAGGTTGAATTCCTTCCTGATAAAAGCGATGAGATTCATCAATTCTTTCGTTTCATGCGGGTTCATACCTGCTGCAGGTTCGTCCAGTAAAAGCAGTTTTGGGTTTGCCGCGAGAGCACGTGCAATTTCCAGCCGCCTTTGCTGTCCGTATGGAAGATTCTTCGCTTTTTCATCCTTAAAATGGTCAAGCTTGAAAATCCTCAAGAATTCCAACGCCTTTTCATCCATTTCCTTTTCACCGGAAAAATGTCCCGGTAGCCTGAATATGGAGCTTGGGATCATATGCTTGGCAAGCGAGTGGTAAGCAACCTTCACATTATCGATCACAGATAACTCACTGAAGAGGCGGATATTTTGAAAGGTCCTCGAAATCCCTTTTCGGGTAATTTTATAAGGCTGCTGCTTTTTTAGATTTTCCCCGTTCAAGGCAATCGTCCCTTCTGTAGGGACATACACACCCGTCAACAAATTGAAGAACGTCGTTTTTCCAGCTCCATTCGGTCCGATCAGGCCTACAAGTTCCCCCGGAAATAATTCCATGTTCACATCGGACACGGCTTTCAATCCGCCAAAACGGATACCAACCGAATCTACTTTAAGCAACGGTATTGTGGCTTCCATCCTTTGGGCCCCCTTTCGTTTTTTTATGTGTGAACAATGTCGTGATTTCTCTTGTTCCCATTAAACCCTGCGGGCGGAAGATCATCATCAAGATCAGGACAAGACTGTATATGATCATCCTCGTTTCCGGATAATCCTGAAGGAATGTCGTCACGATCGTCAGTAAAATGGCAGCCAAAACCGAACCTGAAAGACTTCCAAGACCGCCCAGTACGACGAAAATCAGAATATCGAAGGATTTTAGGAAACCGAAATTCGATGGCTGGATAATATAGAAATTATGGGCATAAAGCGATCCGGCAATTCCGGCAAAGAAAGCTCCGATGACAAAGGCCGCCACTTTATAATAGGTCGTATTGATTCCCATCGCATCAGCCGCCGTTTCATCCTCCCTTACGGATATGCATGCACGTCCATGAGTCGAATTGGTGAAATTCCGGATGACTATGACGGTGATCATGACACAGGCAAATACCCATGGCCATGTAGTCAGATGGGAAACCTGCATCCCGCTTGCCCCGCCTACATATTCAATATTCAAGAGGACTATCCGGACAATTTCCCCAAAACCTAGTGTAGCTATCGCCAAGTAATCCCCCTTCAGACGCAAGCTGGGTATCCCGATCACCATACCGGCAGCTGCGGCGAAAATGCCCCCAGTCAATACTGCGATGATGAAAGGAAGTTCCAGTTTCATTGTCATGACTGCCGAAGCGTAGGCCCCTACCGCTAAAAACCCTGCATGTCCGATCGAGAACTGCCCGGTTATTCCAATGATTAAATGAAGGCTCGTTGCCAGCATGATATTGATGCCTATGAACATGAGTGTGTTGATATAAAATGGATTGAGCATACCGTTTGTAATGGTGTACTGCATGATTCCGAAAAAAATAAGTGCGAGCACGATCGAGAGCCAAAAACCCTTTGAATTCTTTAAAGTAGTCATCGCCTTGTCTCCCCTATACTTTTTCTCTTTTATTTTTACCGAATAGTCCCTGCGGCAAGAAAATCAAAATCAAGATAAGAACGACGAAAGCCACACCATCGCGCCATAATGAGTAACCGGCAGCACTGACCAAAGCCTCGATCACTCCAAGCAGCAGTCCGCCGACCATCGCTCCCGGAATGATGCCGATGCCGCCCAAGACTGCTGCAACAAACGCTTTAAGGCCAGGAAGGACACCCATCAACGGCTCGATTTTAATATAGTAGATCCCAAAAATGACGCCGGCAGCCCCTGCCAAAGCCGAGCCTATGGCGAAGGTAGCTGAAATCGTATTATTCACATTGATTCCCATAAGCTTAGCAGCTTCGGAATCGAATGAAACGGCACGCATCGCTTTGCCGATTTTGGTTTTATGGACAACGAATTGTAGGATGATCATTAAAATGATGGATACAGATAAGATCAATATCGATTGACTGCTGATGGAAACTCCCAATATATCGAGTTTATCCATCGGAAGGACATTATTTGGATAGGCTTCCGGCTGGGCGCCCCGGATGTAAATCAGCCCATTTTCTATTAGAAGGGAAACACCGATGGCCGTTATCAAGGCCGCAATCCGTGTTGCATTACGAAGGGGTTTATACGCGATCCGTTCAATTAAAACACCAAAGATGGCACAAGTGACCATCGAAATCAATAAAGCCGGCATGAAAGATAAGTCCATTACGGTAATGGCGTAAAACCCTACAAATGAACCAACCATGAATACGTCGCCATGGGCAAAGTTTATCAGTTTGACGATTCCATATACCATCGTATATCCAAGCGCGATCAATGCATAAATGCTGCCGAGTGAAATGCCATTTACCAATTGTTGAATCAGTTCCATATTGCACTCTCCCTGATAAGGTGTTTTTTAAGTGAATATAGAATAGGGGGGACTTGCCCCCTATCCACGTAAGGTATTATGGATTGATTTTCGTCTTGAATGTTTGTTTGCCATCTACATATTCCAAGATGGTCGCCGATTTGATCGGATCATGATTTTCATCAAGGTTCAGCGTTCCGGAAACTAATTGAAGATCTTTGACTTCTTCCAACGCTTGTCTGATTTTTTCGGGGGAAGCATCTCCAGATCTCTTGATGGCATCAGCCAGGTAGTAACCAGTATCATAGCCAAGTGCTGCAAAGGCATCCGGTGTTTTATCGTATTCCTTTTCGAAGGCTGCAACGAAATCCTGGATTTTTGCATCTTCATCTTCAGGGGAATAGTGATTCGTGATATAGGTATTTTTTAAAGCCTCCGCTCCGGCAATTTCAACGACTTTCGGGGAATCCCAGCCGTCTCCACCCATGAATGGAAGGTCTATGCCGTCTTCACGTGCCTGCTTTAAGATCAATCCGACTTCTTCATAATAACCAGGAAGGAAAACGAACTCTGGTTTGGCGGATTTGATACGTGTCAATGTAGAGCGGAAATCAGTATCTTTTGTAACATAAGCTTCTTCCGCCACGATTTTACCACCCTTGGCAGTGAACGCTTCTTTAAAAGCGGCGGCCAATCCTTTAGAATAATCACTTGCGCTATCCACATAGATCGCAGCTGTCTTCGCCCCTATTTCGTCAGATGCAAAATTGGCTGCCACCGTACCTTGGAATGGATCGATAAAGCAAGTTCTGAACACATAATCGTTTAATTTTCCAGCTTTGTTGGTGATGTCGGGATTTGTTGCAGTTGGTGTGAGAAGAGGAACTTTATTATCCTGTGCGACCTGAACCTGTGCCAATGTATTTGTGCTTGTCGCTGATCCGACTACAGCCACAACCTTGTCCTGGCTGACTAACTTGATCGAACCGCTTGTAGCTTCTGCTGCATCTGATTTATTATCAACCTTGACGATTTCCAGTTTTTTACCGTCGATGCCCTCTTTATTAATTTCATCGATGGCCAGCTTCAAACCATCGGCAGCCGATTGGCCGAATGATGCCGTACCTCCGGACAGTTCAAGGTTGGCCCCAATTTTGATCGTGTCACCCGATTTGGATGAACCCCCGCCTGAACTGCTAGTTTTCGAGTCGCCGCTACAACCTGCCAGCGTCCCTGCAACCAAAGAAAGTGATAGGAACACTCCTGCTAGCTTTTTCTTCTTCATTTGAAACCCCCTTGTTTAGTATGTTCTTTTTAATAAATAGAATATTTGAATAAAAAATAATATTCTGAAAATAGTTTATCTCATTCTTTCGACCCCGTCTATATGATATGGATAAAAAAGTTATTTAAAGGGAATATCTCCTAGTAGACAAAAAAAAACTGACCCTGTATAGAGTCAGTCAACTTATCAATCATTTACACGGCGTACTTCAATATCTTTTAAAATATCATTGATCACCCAGCTTGCTGCAATTAAGCCTGCTACAGATGGTACGAAAGCATTCGAAGATGGCGGCATTTGGGCCTTACGGATTTTTGCCTCATCATTGCCGACTTCTTTTCGGACATCCTCACGAATGACAATTGGACTTTCGTCGGAGAAGACAACGGGAATTCCCTTTGTTATGCCCTCTTTACGCAATCTAGTACGAATGACCTTGGCAAGCGGGTCGGTATGCGTTTTGGAGATATCGGCAATTTGAAAACGTGTCGGGTCCATTTTATTAGCGGCCCCCATGCTTGAAATCACCTTGATATTCCGTTTCAGGCATTCCTTCATCACATGCATCTTATAAATGACCGTATCGGATGCATCAATGACATAGTCCAGTCCATAACTGAAGAATTCTTCAAACGTTTCTTCTGTATAGAACATTTTAAGGGAAATCACTTCGCAGTCGGAATTGATGTCCTGAATGCGATTTTTCATCAATTCCGCTTTCGGTTGACCGACTGTTGATAATAGTGCATGAATCTGTCTGTTTACATTTGTGATGTCGACATCGTCTTTATCCACAAGAATAATACGGCCGACCCCCGTGCGTGCCAATGCTTCAGCCGAAAAAGAACCTACGCCTCCTACCCCCAGGACAGCAACGGTCGTGTTTTTCAGGATATCGATGCCTTCCTTGCCTATTGCTAATTCATTTCGTGAAAACTGATGCAGCATATATATTCAACTCCAATAAATTCTGTTCTTATTTAGCTTCCCAATTAACAATATATCATAAACATCATTTATGACAAGCGAAATATGAGCAGTCTAATCGGAATTAGTATACTAGGTCATTTTTGCTAATTTCTGAAGGACGGTCGCCAGCAGGAGAGTCCGTTCTGTCAGGCTGGGAATTTCCAAATACTCCTCTTCACTATGTGCATTCCCTCCAATGGGCCCGAGTCCATCTACCGTCGCTATCCCCAATACAGAAGTAATAGATGCATCCGAACCTCCACCCGTGGCCGTATCTGTGATTTTTATGCCGATTTCCTCCCCGGCCTGACGGATAGTCTCTAAAAGCAAGTTCGTTTTCTCGTTCTTTTCCATGGGAAACCGGTCCATTTTCCCGCTTAATGTCGTTTTCGTCCCTGGAATATAAGTTTCAGCGCAGATTTTTTTCAGTTGTTTAAGAATGATAGCTTCTTGCTTTTTTTCCGAGATCCGTACGTCCACAAAAGCAGCAGCATGGGCAGCGATGGCATTGACAGCAGAACCTCCTTCAATCATGCCGACATTAACGCTGATACCTTTCTTTTGATCATTCAATCGGTGTAAGGCAATGATCTTATTAGCCAATTCTTCAATTGCACTCCGACCCTTTTCCGGTTCGATCCCTGAATGGGCTGCCACCCCCACTATATCCACTTTAAATTGACCGCATCCCCTTCTTGCCGTGACAAGTGAACCATCCGTCCTTGCCGGTTCAAGAATTAACGCGAACTTCTTATTGGCCCCTTTTTCAGATATGAGTGAAGCGGAAGACGGAGACCCGATCTCTTCATCACTATTGAGAATTATTTGAATATGCTTATAGCCTGTCTGCCCCGTCTGTTTCAAGCAAAGGACCGCATAAAAAAGCTCAACTAAACTAGCCTTCATATCAGCTACACCAGGACCGTATGCCCGATTTCCCTTCACACTAAAAGGACGTTTTTGCGCTGTCCCTTCTGGAAAAACCGTATCCATATGGGCGACGACCAGAATATGCGGTTGATATGCCTCACGATGCTGGATGACCAGCTGATTTCCATAATTCTGCTGCTCAACAGTATTCACAATAAAATCCAGGCTTTCAAATTTCGCTTTTAAAATCGAACCAATTTCATCAATACCCTTTTTCGTATGAGAACCACTATCTATATTCACTAGCTGCTCCACTAATTGAAGCATTTCGTTCCTCTTTGCATTCAATAAATCTTTCAAAGCCCTCACTACTTTCTATCATTGGCTGATTATAATTCCAACCTTACTATAATTTACGAATCTATATTGCGGAATGTTACTTAAATGGGGATATTTGAAGTTTATTCGAGAGTTTTTGGGGTTTACTCGTGAGTTTGGGGATTTCACTCGTAAATTTGGGGCTTTTACTCGTGAGGTTAGGCTTTTTACTCGTGAATTTGGGGCTTTTACTCGTGAATTTAGCTCGTTTACTCGTCAATTCGGGGCTTTTACTCGTGAATTTGGGGCTTTTACTCGTGAATTAATCCTTCAAGACTATAAGCTCTATTTTTAAATTGCCCTGAATAAGGCAACCCCAGGGCAGATAGCATTCGTTGCATGATATTGATTGAATCTATTTGTAAAAAGAGCCGTGCTTGTTTATTCGTAATCTTGGGTTTTATAAGGAGAGCGAAATCACGAAGAGTTTGTATGTGGGCATCTTTGGAGGCGTAAGAACATTGACCGCATGACCATTTGCCCCAGTGATATTGCATATGGAGAGTTGAGCATTTAGGACATTGAACGCTTTTGAGCAGATCTTGCTCATCGATTTGATACCATTCGAGTATATCCTGATTATGTGGAGTGTTTGTTAGCATCATTGTGTTCGAAAGTCTATTTCTCTGCCTTTGAGTTAATTGCTCAGAAGGATACTTTTCTTCAAGGGTGTGAATTTTGGAGATTAGGGTTTCTTTTCCCGTGATTCTTTTGAAAATGGGGGTAAAACCTGGGGTAGTCCTGATGATGGTATTCGAGTTTGCATTGGCTATAAGCGTTTCAATCGGAAGCGAGGGGAATTTATGAAAAGCGAGCCAATCCGATAATCGGGATTTTTGCACGTCAACCTGGATTAGCGGGTCCAGATAAGCTTGTTCCTGACCATCTTTTGTTCTAATCAATTGAGGATAGGTGCGATCAAAGTAGAGCATTCCCGCAAAGTTTTTCACTTCGATGATGATACAGACATTCCGGGTGATTATAAGAAAATCCATTTGAAAATAACGACTCCCATCGTTGCTTAACCTCAAGTCATGCAATACTTGATATTCTTTTGAAAGATCCTTCAACTCATTTCCAATACTCCGCTCCCCGTTAAAACCTGTATCGATTTTACGGAAATCGTTCCTTATCTTTTCCTGTTTTGGATGGTTTGGTGATAGCCTCCTGCTTAATGCCTCCAGTTTGAGCATTTTCAAAGGCTTTTCACACGGTTTTAGCATTCATTCATCAACTCCTTGTCCTTTAGCTTCTTTGTTAATGCACTCTTTTCCTGCTGGTAAACTGAAAATCAGCATTTTACCCTGAGTTTGCTCTGTCTAATTCGTGAATCTGTTCCTTACTCGTGAGTTGCGCCACTTACTCGTGAGTTTGGGCTTTTTACTCGTCAATTCGGGGCTTTTACTCGTGAGTTTTAGCTTTTTACTCGTGAGTTTGCGCCTTTTACTCGTCAATTTGCGCCTTTTACTCGTGAGTTTGGGCTTTTTACTCGTGAATTTGTTCCTTACTCGTCAATTTGCGCCTTTTACTCGTGAGTTTGCGCCTTTTACTCGTGAGTTTGCGCCTTTTACTCGTGAGTTTTGGCTATTTACTCGTCAATTCGGGGCTTTTACTCGTGAGTTTAGCTCGTTTACTCGTAAATTTGGGGCTTTTACTCGTGAGTTTGGGCTTTTACTCGTCAATTTGCGCCTTTTACTCGTGAGTTTGGGCTTTTTACTCGTCAATTTGCGCCTTTTACTCGTGAGTTTTGGCTTTTACTCGTGAGTTTAGCTCGTTTACTCGTAAATTCGGGGCTTTTTACTCGTGAGTTTGGGCTTTTTTCTCGTCAATTCGGGGCTTTTACTCGTGAGTTTGCGCCACTTACTTGTGAGTTTGGGCTTTTTACTCGTCAATTTGCGCCTTTTACTCGTGAGTTTGGGCTTTTACTCGTGAGTTTGCGCCTTTTACTCGTGAGTCTGGGCTATTTACTCGTGAATTTGTTCCTTACTCGTGAGTTTGGGCTTTTTACTCGTGAGTTTGCGCCACTTACTTGTGAGTTTGGGCTTTTTACTCGTCAATTTGCGCCTTTTACTCGTGAGTTTTGGCCTTTTACTCGTGAATTTGTTCCTTACTCGTGAGTTTGGGCTTTTACTCGTCAATTTGCGCCTTTTACTCGTGAGTTTGCGCCACTTACTCGTGAGTTTGGGCTATTTACTCGTGAGTTTGCGCCACTTACTTGTGAGTTTGGGCTATTTACTCGTCAACTCGGGGCTTTACTCGTCAATTCGGGGCTTTTACTCGTGAGTTTTGGCATTTACTCGTGAGTTTGCGCCACTTACTTGTGAGTTCGGGCTTTTTACTCGTGAGTTTGCGCCTTTTACTCGTGAGTTTGCGCCTTTTACTCGCGATTTACGCTATTTACTCGTGAAATCACCTCACTTACTCGTGAGTTTTGGCATTTACTCGTGGGTTTGCGCCTTTTACTCGTGAGTTTGGGCTATTTACTCGTGAGTTTGCGCCACTTACTTGTGAGTTTGGGCTTTTTACTCGTCAATTTGCGCCATTTACTCGTGAGTTTACGCTAATTACTCGTCAATTTGTTCCTTACTCGTGAGTTTGCACCTTTTACTCGTGAGTTTGCGCCTTTTACTCGTGAGCTTGCGCCTTTTACTCGTGAGCTTGCGCCTTTTACTCGTGAGTTTGCGCGTATACTCGTGAGTTTTAGCTTTTTACTCGTGAGTTTACGCTATTTACTAGTGAAATCACCTCATTTACTCGTGAGTTTGCGCCTTTTACTCGTGAATCCACGCCATTCGCTCGCAATATCATGCTTTCACTCGTAAGTTACGCTATTTTAACGCACAAAAAAACCCATGTTATTTAACATGAGTTGCTTTGTAATGTGTAAGAGTCCCAATTGTGCCGTTTACGCCTTTGTTTTGAACCCGCTCTCCGCAGGTGGGTGCTCGGTTCCTCGCGTTTGTAAGTCCTCTTCGAGGGAGGCATTTACGCGGCCAGGAAACTAGTGCTCCCGGTAACTATAAGTGTTCGGTCAAAACTTATAGGTTAAAGAACGAACACATCAGGACTCTTACTTGTTGAAGATATCATATCATAATGCTTAACTCCGTTTCAAGAGAAAGCATCTAGGTATTTTTTCGTATTTTTTCCCAGTTTTATTACTTTTTTAGTGCAGCAAGCCTTAGGTTAAGTTCGGCCAATTGCTTGTCACTTACAGCACTCGGTGCGTCAACGAGCAGGTCGCTTGCGCTGGCTGTTTTCGGGAATGCGATGGTATCGCGAAGGTTCGTGCGGCCTGCAAGCAGCATGACCATACGGTCCAATCCAAGGGCGATTCCGCCGTGTGGTGGCGTTCCGTATTCGAATGCATCCATTAGGAAGCCGAATTGTGCGTTTGCTTCTTCTTTCGAGAATCCAAGGACTTTGAACATTTTTTCCTGAACGTCGCGTTCGAAAATCCGCAGTGATCCACCGCCAAGTTCGTAGCCGTTCAAGACAAGGTCATACGCTTGTGCACGGACGCTTGCTGGGTCTGATTCCAATTTGTCCATGTCTTCACGGAATGGCATTGTGAATGGATGGTGTGCTGCATAGTAGCGTCCTTCTTCTTCGTCGTATTCAAATAATGGCCAGTCCGTCACCCATAGGAAGTTGAATTTGCTTTGATCGATCAAGCCTCTTTCTTTACCAAGCTTGTTACGAAGTGCTCCTAGTGCATCGGCGACTATGCCTTTTTTATCCGCCACGAACAAGATTAGATCGCCCACTTCGGCTTCCAATACGGATACTAATTGCTGTTGATCTTCTGCGAAGAATTTAGCGATTGGCCCTTTTACTCCGTCTTCTTCAACTTTCAGCCATGCAAGGCCTTTTGCACCGTAAATCGCTGCAAATTCAGCCAATCCGTCAATATCTTTACGGGAATAATCCGCATTTCCGTCCTTAACGACAATCGCTTTAACTTGTCCGCCGTTTGCAACAGCGCCGGTGAACACTTTGAAATCACTGTCTTTCACGATTTCCGAAACATCTTTAAGTTCCATTCCGAAACGCGTATCCGGTTTGTCGGAACCGTAACGGCTCATCGCTTCATTGTATGTCATTCTAGGGAATGGCAGTGTTACGTCAAGTCCTTTAACATCCTTCATCACTTTAGCCATCATGTTTTCTGCGGTGTTAATGATATCTTCTTGGCTCATGAAGCTTGTTTCAATATCGATTTGCGTGAATTCAGGCTGTCTGTCAGCACGTAAATCTTCATCACGGAAACAGCGGGCAATTTGATAATAACGTTCGAAACCGGATACCATCAATAGCTGCTTGAAGATTTGCGGTGATTGCGGAAGTGCATAGAACTCACCTTCGTGTACACGGCTAGGCACTAAATAATCTCGTGCTCCTTCAGGTGTACTTTTCGTTAAGATAGGTGTTTCGATATCAAGGAAGCCTTCACCGTCCAAGTAATCACGGATTGCTTTTGTTGCTTGATTACGCATTTTCAACGTTTCGAACATCGCCGGACGACGCAAGTCCAAATAACGGTATTTCAAACGGATATCTTCTGATACATCCGTTCTTTCATCAATGATGAAGGGAGGGGTTTTAGCCTCGTTTAAAATTGTAACGTTTTCTGCTTGAACTTCGATGGTACCTGTTGTTACATTCGGGTTGAAGTTGGCTTCATCACGTTTGATGACTATCCCTTGGATATCAAGGACGTATTCATTACGGATCTTTTCAGCTGTGGCCAATGCGTCTGCTGAAATGTCCGGATTGAAAACGACTTGGACGATTCCGCTTCTGTCACGCAGGTCGATGAAGATTACTCCGCCCAAATCCCGACGTTTTTGTACCCATCCTTTTAATGTTACTTTTTCACCAATAGCTGCTTCTGTCACTTCACCATTGAAGTATGTTCTGCCAAACATGGTATTTCCCCCTTAAGCCTGTAGCTTTTTGAATTGTTCAACGAATGTGGCAAGGTCCATTTGGACTTGTTCACCAGTTTCCATGAACTTTACATTGATTTTATTATTTGCCAATTCATCTTCCCCGAGTGTCGCCACATATCTCGCTTCCAGGCGGTCGGCTGATTTGAATTGAGCTTTCACTTTACGGTCTTGATAATCTTTTTCGACAGTAAAACCGGCATTCCGCAATTGATGGGCAAGTTTGACATTATAATCCTTGGCTGTTTCACCTAATGAAACAAGATAGCAGTCAATTCCCTTTTTGATCGGAAGCTCGATGTTTTCTGCTTGCAATGCTGCAATCAGGCGTTCAATGCTAAGAGCAAATCCGATACCAGGTGTTTCCGGTCCGCCAAGTTCTTCAGACAGCCCGTTATATCTGCCGCCTCCGCAAAGTGTAGTTATGGCTCCAAAGCCTTCTGCATCACTCATGATTTCAAAAGCGGTATGATTATAGTAATCCAAGCCCCGCACAAGTGTAGGATCTTCGACGAATTCTATTTCTAAATCCGTAAGATGCTGTTTCACTTTTTCGAAATAAATACGGGATTCATCATTTAAATATTCAATGATGGATGGCGCGGTGTTCATCAATTCATGATCGTGATCTTTTTTGCAATCCAGGATACGCAATGGATTTTTTTCCAGGCGGTTCTGACAATCGCCGCAAAACTCTCCAATCCGAGGTTCGAAATGTTTGATTAAAGCATTGCGATGCGCTGTCCGGCTTTCCTTATCACCAAGGCTGTTGATCACAAGTTTCAGCTTTTTCAATCCAAGTTCTTTGTATAGGTTCATCGCAAGTGAAAGAACCTCTGCATCGATTCCGGGATCCTTACTACCTAAAGCTTCGATGCCGAATTGAACGAACTGGCGGAAGCGGCCTGCTTGTGGACGTTCGTAACGGAACATCGGGCCGATATAATAAAGCTTGACCGGTTGATTGGCCCACCCGAACATTTTGTTCTCGATATATGACCGAACAACTGATGCGGTGCCTTCAGGACGAAGGGTTAAATTCCTTTCACCGCGATCTTGAAATGAATACATCTCTTTTTGTACGATATCGGTTGTATCACCTACACCACGTAAAAATAATTCGGTGTGTTCAAAAATCGGTGTGCGGATTTCTTTATATTGATAACGGTGACAAATATCACGCGCTGTCTTTTCGATATACTGCCAAATTTCCGTTTGGCCAGGCAATAAATCCTGGGTTCCTCTAGGAATCTGAATAGACATATATGTTTCCTCCTTTAAAGCAAAACGCCCTTTATCCAGCGCTATACTGATTTTTTCCAAACAAAAAACTCCCGCCCCTTGTAACTTATCCGTTACAAGGGACGAGAGTTTGGATATCCCGTGGTGCCACCCTAGTTGAAGCACAAAAAATAAGTGCCCCCGCTCAAAAACAGTTAACGCCTGTTTTACGTCCATCTCCTATTAAGTAATACCGTTCGGAGTGAAGCCTACGGAGGGTTCTTTCATTAAGTCATCATGTGGAATGCTTTCAGCCTCGGCATTTCCTCTCTTTTCATGTGTTTCTTAATTACTCTTCTCCATCATTGGTTATTGCAGTAATAAGTCTGATATTTTATAATCATACGGACGTTAACATCAAATGTCAAGGCAGGCTGAGGATTTTGTCGCATTTTATTGGTTCAAATGTTTTTTCAAATTTTTGACCGTCCGGACATTGACTCCGAATTCGGATGCCAATTCAACAAGGTTTGCGCTTTGTTCCTTCTGGATGAAATCGTGAAAATCGACACCTAATACTTGATTGCCTCCGCTTAAGCTCGTTTGATCTTTTTCGCTGAATTTCATGTAGGTTCCCTCCTCGAGTTATATAAGCTTTATTCTTCCCAAAAAAAAATGTTTTTTGCACTGGGAAAGAGGGAAATTTTTATTGAACGAGAATACATACATATAGACATTAAAAGGGAGAGACAACTTATGAAGAAGAAATCGGGTTTATTCTGCCTGATCCTGATGCTGATGATCTCAGCAATATTCCCCGTCAATCATGCTTTTGGAAAAGAAGAAGGGGAAATTATCGTGACGTCCAAAGTGGTCAATGTCCGTGAAGGTGCAGGTCTCAGTTTCCCTATCGTAAAAAAACTGGCAAAAGGGGAATCGTATCCAATTCTGAAAGAAGATGGCGACTGGATTGAAATCCGGATTGGCGTCGGCAAAACAGGATGGGTCGCCAATTGGTTAGTGGAGAGAAAATCGGAGTCGGATACCAATCAGGTCAAAAAGGAATCCGGACAAGGCATGATATCCGGTAGCTCCGTCCGCGTCCGTACAGGTCCCGGAACTACATTTCAAACGGTTGGTTCCTTGAGTAAAGGAACAGCTGTTGACATTATTGAAAAGAATGAAAATTGGATAAAGGTCAAAACGGCGGATATCGAAGGTTGGGTCTCTTCTGACTACCTTAAGCTTCCCGCCTCATCAGGGAATGCAGCGAAGAAAGATTCTACTAAGGTAAAAGAAACGAATCAATCCGTAAAAACCGGAGTCACTTTGGTGGACCGGCTCAATATCCGTTCGGAACCATCGAAAAGCAGTGCCGCGCTCGGAAAGCTGAATAAAAATACGGCAGTGACCGTTTACAGGGTTGAAAATGAATGGGCTGAAATTGATTTCCAAGGAGTCCGGGGTTGGGTAGCTGAACCTTACATACAAATAAGCGAAGATGAAGATGATACGAAAATTAATATGGCAGGCGCGACTGCAAGGGTGACCGCTGAAGGTTTAAATGTCCGGAAAGATGCCTCTCTCAGCAGCAAGGTCATCGGTTCGGTGAACAAGGATGAGACATACGCCATCTTGCAAACAAAGGGGAAAATGACGCAGATCCAACTTTCCGGTTCAAAAAAGGGCTGGGTAGTGAGTTGGTACTTGGAAAAAGAGAATGTTGAACAAACGACTAAGGAAAAGAAGATTGATATAAAAGGAAACAAGATAACCATCATTCATGACGGAACGATCCTTAGAAGTGAGCCTGATGGTGACTCGGAAATCGTAGAGCAGGTCAATGAAGGTGAAACGTTCTCCGCATCAGGTAAGGAAGGCGACTGGTATTCCATTAAACTAAAGAGCGGAAAAACCGCTTATGTGGCTGGATGGATCGTGACGATCGAAGGGAATTCCGAACAGATCCAACGACCTGGCGTTGAAAAATATTTAAAGGATAAAACCATCGTTATCGATCCCGGCCATGGCGGCAGGGATAGTGGTACAGTAGGGGTCGGTGGCACTCTTGAGAAAAATCTGACGATCCGGACGGCTGAGTTGCTGCGGGACAAACTTCAGGCGGCAGGAGCAAAAGTTATCCTGACCAGAAGCGGCAATACCTATGTTCCACTTCCTTCCCGGGTCGGCACTTCACATATCCATAACGCGGATGCTTTCATCAGTCTCCATTATGATAGCACCAAGGACCAGATCACCAGCGGGATAACTACATACTACTATCATGACTACCAACGTTCATTGGCCATTACACTGGCCAATTCACTCGGTTCCACCATGCAGGTGCCCAACCGCGGATCACGTTACGGGAATTTTCATGTTACCCGTGAAAACAAACGTGTAGCTACACTTATTGAACTTGGTTATTTAAGTAATCCGGTTGAAGAATTGACGTTAACATCGAATGAGTATCAAGAAAAGATCACATCGGCCATCTATAATGGATTGGCGCGGTATTTCAAATAAAGACAAGACAAGCCAGCTTCCCGTCGAAGCTGGCTTGTCCATTCGTCGGCATTTATTTACCCAAACAAAAAAACCTGCAGCAGCAGGTTATTTTTTGCTTTCAAGTATTAATGTAACGGGACCATCATTAGTAAGCTGAACGTCCATCATGGCACCAAATTGACCTGTTTCCGTATGGACGCCTTTCTTGCGGAGTTCCTCGTTAAATGCTTCATATAATTCATTCGCCTCTTCAGGACGGGCGGCGTCCATGAAGTTCGGTCGACGGCCTTTACGGCAATCGCCGTATAGGGTAAATTGCGAAACTGATAAAATAGAACCTCCTACATCCAATAGTGAGTGGTTCATCTTTTCATTTTCATCTTCAAATATCCTGAGATTGACAATCTTATCGGCCAAATATACGGCGTCATCGATGGTATCCCCATGGGTGATACCAACCAGCAGAACGAGTCCGCTGTCGATTTGCCCGATTACTTGGTCTGCAACAACGACTTTTGCCGCTTTGGAACGTTGTAAAACAACACGCATGGTAATAAAAACTCCTTAGTTCATTATCCTTCTGACGGAATAAACATCTGAAATTTGTTTTATACGGTCGACTACCTTTTGTAAATGGGCAATGTTATGAATGTAAATCGACATGTGAATGGTCGCCACCTTATTCCTGTCGGATTTACCAGAGACCGCTGAAATGTTGGTCTTGGTTTCATTGACTGCCTGCAGCACTTCGTTTAATAAGCCGCGACGGTCATACCCGCTGATTTCAATTTCAACGATGTATTCCTTGCGTTCGTTAATTGTACTTTCCCATTCAACCGGTACCAGGCGATGATCGGAATCCCCGCTTTCCAGGTTCGGGCAGTCTTGTCTATGGACTGAAACTCCACGGCCTTTGGTTATATAACCAACGATTTCATCTCCAGGAACTGGGTTACAACAGCGTGATAAACGGATAAGTAGGTTATCAATCCCCGGCACCTGTACACCTGAGTCACGTTTTTTAGTTGAATTGGAGAAGGTTTTCAGATCGGCTACCGCTTCTGAAATATCTGCTTCCTGCTCGACCATTTTCTGCTTTCGCCATTTTTCGGTAAGGCGGTTAGCTACCTGAAGGGCAGTTATTCCGTTATACCCGACTGCTGCATACATATCTTCTTCATTCAGGAAGTTGAATTTATCTGCAACACGCCTGATGTTCTCGGGAGTCAGGATTTCCTTCAGGTCAAACTCCATATCCTTGATTTCTTTTTCAACAAGCTCTTTGCCTTTTTCGATATTTTCTTCCCGGCGCTGCTTTTTGAAAAATTGGCGGATTTTATTTTTAGCTTGAGATGTTTGCGTGAGTTTTAGCCAGTCCTGACTTGGACCATATGAATGCTTCGATGTTAAGATTTCAATGATGTCGCCAGTTTTCAGTTTATAATCCAGCGGCACCATTTTCCCGTTCACTTTGGCACCAATCGTTTTGTTTCCAATTTCCGAATGGATCCGGTAAGCGAAATCAATCGGGTTGGAACCTGATGGGAGTTCGATGACATCGCCTTTAGGTGTGAAAATGAATACCATATCAGAAAAAAGATCTATTTTAAGGGATTCCATGAATTCCTCGGCATTAGTCGCGTCATCCTGGAATTCAAGAATTTCCCGGAACCAAGTCAATTTTTCTTCTAATGAAGGCTGTTCACCGACATCTTTTCCTTCTTTATAAGCCCAGTGCGCGGCAACCCCGAACTCGGCAATGCGATGCATATCGGAAGTACGGATCTGCACTTCGAGCGGATCGCCTTTCGGACCGATTACCGTCGTATGGAGCGATTGATACATATTCGGCTTCGGCATCGCGATATAGTCTTTAAATCGGCCAGGCATCGGCTTCCAGCATGTGTGGATGATCCCTAAAACCGCATAGCAATCTTTTATGCTATTGACGACGATCCGAACTGCAAGCAAATCATAAATTTCACTGAACTGCTTATTCTGCAAAGCCATTTTGCGATAAATGCTGTATATATGTTTCGGCCTGCCGGAAAGGTCAGCCTTAATGTTGACTTCCTCAACGTTTTTCCGCACTTCATCAATGACTTCTTCCAGATACTCTTCACGTTCTGCACGCTTTTTCTTCATCAGGTTAACGATTCGGTAATACTGCTGAGGATTCAAATACCTTAGTGCAGTATCTTCAAGTTCCCATTTAATCGTGCTGATACCAAGACGATGGGCAAGCGGTGCAAAGATTTCCAACGTCTCGTTCGATATCCTTCTCTGCTTCTCCTGCGGCAGATGCTTCAATGTCCGCATATTGTGCAGTCTGTCGGCAAGCTTTATCAAGATTACCCGGATATCCTGGGCCATCGCCACGAACATTTTCCGATGGTTTTCCGCCTGCTGCTCTTGCTGTGATTTATACTTGATTTTCCCTAATTTGGTCACGCCATCCACGAGCATGGCGACTTCAGGACTGAAATTTTCTTCAATATCCTTCAGAGTGATCTCCGTATCTTCAACAACATCATGTAAAAAACCTGCCGCAATAGTTGCAGGGTCCATTTCAAGATCAGCCAGAATGCCCGCCACTTGAATCGGATGAATAATATACGGCTCTCCCGATTTACGGAATTGTTCTCGGTGAGCATATTCTGCATACTTAAACGCTCTATGAATAAATTCAGCTTCTTCCGGCTGAAGATATAAGCTGGCACGTTCTACAACCTGCTCGGCAGTCAATATTTGATCATTAGCCATTTAATCACCTTAACCCCACTTTAACTGCCACCGGTATGATCCGGATTGAGTATGATTGGTAGCACTTCCCTTTATTCTGCAAAACGTGACAATTTTTGCGAAAAAAAATAAATCCGCTTAAACGGATACAAGTGCAAATAAACTTATTAGCAGAAAAACTCTTTATTATTACTATTATCGAAAAAAAAGGCAAGGATGTAAAGGGTTAAACGTGTATTTTATAAAGAATAATGCATTTTTTCACTGGAAATTCGACAAAATCCAGTTAAAACGAGTAAAACAGAAAGAGCACCCTGGTCAGAGTGCTCTTCTTTATTAAAAGCTCATTAATGTCAAGACATCATAGCCGTCTAATTTATCTTTACCATCCAAGTCCGTCAATTCAATAAGGAATGCAATCCCGGCTACAATTCCGCCAAGCTGTTCAACCAATTTGATCGTCGCTTCGATTGTTCCGCCAGTAGCAAGTAAATCGTCGGTAATCAGGATACGCTGTCCCGGTTTGATGGCATCTTTATGGATCGTCAAAACATCCTTGCCATATTCTAATCCATATTCGACTTTTATCGTTTCACGTGGAAGTTTTCCTTCTTTTCTCACTGGCGCAAAGCCGACTTCCAATGAGTATGCGACTGGACATCCGATAATGAATCCGCGTGCTTCCGGTCCGACCACTAAATCGATATTTTTATCGCGAGCATACTCGACGATTTGGTCTGTTGCGTATTTATAAGCTGCGCCGTTATCCATTAATGTTGTAATATCTTTGAAGACAATACCCGGTTTTGGCCAGTCTTGCACAATTGTTACATATTGCTTTAAATCCATTGCTTTGTTTCCTCCTCAAGGTCTGTTGCCTCATGGACTAAATAATGATTGAACCAATCGAATAATTGCTGATAGGAAGAATAAACTAGCTCTTGTTCAAGCTCAAATTGCTCTTTCTTTCTTATATACGATTCAGATTCACTGAGATCGCGTTTTTTCGCATTGGTTGTAAGCATAATTAACCCATTCTCTATTGTAACAAAATCAAGCTCAAAAAACACCTTAGAAATGAAATCCACGGTATCCCTTGACCAGCCGCGGTATTTGGCAAGGTCATCACCATATCTTTTCACATCGAGCGGACCCTTTTTGGCAAGGAAGGCGTAAAACCATTTAAAATGGTCCCTTGTTGGCATCGTACTTAAGAAATGGTCCTGTTCATGTGAAAGGTGAGCGTAGATACGCGATGGATTCTTATTGGCAATGACCCGTTTCAAATATTCCCTTAACGGTGGCATGTCCATAAAAACCACATGTCCTTCTAGGCAGTCGAGCTGATCTGCATCCTGTTCATTCTTGATATGAACAAGATCCGGATGGTTTCGTAAAAAGGGATATCTGCTATAAATATCTTCCGAGAAAATGACGATTTTCCGGTTTTGTGCCGGAATGTCGGCAAGCCACTTCTCTGCCTGGCCCTTGCCGCGGTAATCGAATAACTGCCAATGGTTCACCGAGACATCCTGGACAAAGATCTGGGGCTTTTTCATATTATTCCACTCATTGATGGAAAGCTCTCCAATCACCGAGACTTCAGCGTGCGGCGCTAATTCATCCACAAAATGACCGAGACCGAAGCCTACGCCATCAAGTTTATGATTTTCACCATCTTCCAGCTGGACCTTCAAGTGATTTTGGTTGGCACCAATTTTACGGGCGCTTGAAAGTTGTACGGAATCTATCAAAATCTTCGGCTTAGGATTCGTAACCCCGAATGGCGCTAGCAGGCTCATCTCCTGAATCGTTTGAACGGAAACTTCAGCTAAAGTCGTAGCACCGTCCAAATTTGTAATGGGTGTGAAGTCCTCTTCATTCAGTTGCTCCTTCGCAATCAAGTTCATGCGGTCCCTAAGCTCCTGAACATCTTCAATTTTCAATGTCATTCCAGCAGCCATAGGATGGCCACCAAAATGAGGCAGTAATTCACGGCAAGTGGACAGACTTTCAAATAGATCGAAACCGGCGATACTCCGAGCAGAACCTTTAGCGTATCCCTTTTCCCGGTCATAGCTCAATACAATCGTGGGCCGGTAAAAGCGTTCAACCAGTTTAGAGGCCACAATCCCCACAACACCGGCGTTCCAGCCTTCCCTGCCGATGATGAGCACACCATTCGACTCCGGCGGGAAGTTTTCCTCAACTTCAGAAATCGCTTCTTCCGCCATCTCTGCAACCATAGCCTGCCGCTCTTTATTGATATCATTGATTTCATTGGCGAGTTCCGTCGCTTCTTCCAGGCTTTCAGACATCAATAAATCCACAGCGGGGTCGGCATCTCCAAGACGTCCGACCGCATTGATCCGTGGTGCCATCGCAAAGCCGATCGATTCTTCATTCAATGCTTCCTGCTGAACATTCGCCACTTTCATTAATGCAACAAGTCCCGGACGGCGGGTCAAACGTAACTGCTCGATGCCTTTTGCAGCAATGACGCGGTTTTCCCCTTGTAAAGGCACTAAATCCGCTATGGTGCCAATTGCCGCTATTTCAAGCAAATCCTCAGGCAATTCTCCAAGCAAGGCGTGTGCCAGCTTAAAAGCGACCCCTACTCCCGCAAGGTCTTTAAATGGATAGGAACTGCCCTCAAGTTTAGGATGGATGATTGCCAATGCTTCAGGCAATTCCGGTCCCGGTTCATGGTGGTCGGTCAAAATATAATCCATTCCAAGCTCTCCGGCAAGCTTCGCTTCATCGATTGCAGAAATTCCTGTATCGACGGTTATCAATACCTTCACCCCTTGCTCAGCTGCAAGGCGGAACGCCATTGGATTCGGTCCATACCCCTCTGTAAACCGATTCGGGATATAAAAATCCACATCGGCTCCCAATCTCGTTAGTGCCGTCATCATCACTGTGGTCGATGTCACGCCATCCGCGTCATAATCACCGAATATACGTATTTTTTCTCCATTTTGAATGGCTTCTCTTATTCTATATACTGCTTTATCCATATCTTTCAATAAAAATGGATCATGAAAAGTTTGATTTTTTACAAATAAAAATGATCGGGCACTTTCAATCGTATCCAGGCCTCGATTCACAAGCAACGCTGCAACCAAAGGTGTGATATGGAGCTCTTCAGCTAGTGCAGCAACTTTGTTTTCATCGGCAGTTCGCAAGTTCCACCGAGTTTTTGGCTTTAACATTAATTCACCCCTCAACTTACTCATTATACAAAACGGCAATAACGGTTTCAATTTATTTTAAACTCAAAAATGGCTGTAATTCCCTATTCAACAAGTTAGTCTCACAAAAAGAAGGCTGGCATCATGCCAGCCCCCTCTCTCCTATTAAACTTGTCCTTCAAGACTTTGTTTCTTCTCTTTTGCGGTATTCAGCGGACCTTTCTTCTTCAATTCCCTGATTTTCAAATCAAGCCAGAATTGGGAAGCAATCAATAGTGATGAATACACGCCGCATATTAAACCGATAAACAGTGCAATCGAGAAGTTTCGGATAGCTTCACTGCCGAATATCGCCAACGCGATAACCGTAATGAGAACGGTCAGTACTGTGTTAATGGATCTCGTCAAAGTTTGCCTGATACTGATGTTTACAATGTTCTCAAGTTCTTCGACGGTTTTGACTTTACGACTGAAGCGTAAGTTTTCACGAATGCGGTCAAAGGTTACAATCGTATCATTGATCGAATAACCGACGATCGTCAGAACCGCAGCAATGAAGGTGATATCCACTTCAAGCCGAAGTAAGCTGAAAACCGTTATGATGAAGAATGCGTCATGTATTAGCGCTACGACGGCCGGTACAGCCATTCGCCATTCAAATCGTATCGATACATACAATATGATTCCGATTGATGCAATCGCTAACGCAAACATGGCATTTTTCGCAAGTTCTTTCCCGACTGTCGGCGAAACGGTGCTGACATTCGGTTCTGCTCCGTAATCCTTCTTGAAGTGGTCCTTCAATTCAGCGATTTCCTGTTTATCAAGGACACCGACTGTCCGAACGACAGCGTTTTTATTTTCTTTTCCAGCGAGCCTGACATCCTTGATGTCCTTTTTGTCAATACCGACCTTGCTCATTTCGGTTTTGACTTGCTGAGTCGTCAAGACATCTTTGGACGCAATCTCAATTCTGGTACCGCTCGTGAAATCAATCCCTAGATTCAATCTGAAGACGAGCAGGAAAATAATCCCGATAATCGTGACACCGATTGAAATGCCATAAAAAACTTTCCGATGTTTGACGAAATCGATTTTATCAAAGCGTGTTGGCAATGACATTAATTCAATTTTCTCGGATAAATCGTGAATGTATTTCTTTTTCACGCCAAACCATGTTGTACGTTTGTCCAGGAACCCGCTATTCACCCACAGGCTCATGAAAAGACGTGTACCATAGACGGCTGTAATGAAACTCATTAAAATTGAAATGATCAAAGTTGTTGCAAACCCTTTAACCGAGCTTGTTCCATAATAGAACAGAACGGCTGCAGCCAGCAAGGTCGTTAAGTTCGCATCCGTGATCGTAGCAAGTGAATTTTTCGTACCTTCTTTATAAGCTGCTTTAACTGAACGGCCAAGTTTCAGCTCATCCCTGATTCGCTCGTAGGTTATGATGTTGGCATCGACAGCCATCCCGACCCCGAGTACCAATGCCGCAATACCAGGCAGCGTAAGGACTGCATTCATCCAATCAAACACTAATAGCGTCAAGAAAATGTATATGCTTAAAGTGACGACTGCAATGAATCCCGGGAAGCGGTAATACACAAGCATGAACATAAAAACAAGTGCAATTCCGATTATTCCCGCAAAAATGGTATCATTCAGCGCACCCGCGCCAAATTGGGCACCTACAGAAGTGGAGTACTTTTCTTTTAAATCTACAGGCAGGGCACCCGCATCCAGAAGGGCTGCAAGCTCTTTCGCTTCTTCCACCGTGAATTGACCTGTAATATATACCTTCTTCGTATTGAAAACTTCACTGACAGCTGGAGCTGAAATCATATTGTCCTGTGAAGCTGTATCTTTAATGGAATCTTTTCCTTCTTCGAAATCCAACCAGATTGCAAGGACATTAGTCGGACTTTCCATCGAGGAAATTTTTTGGGTGATATCCTTAAATTTATTCACATCTTTCAATGTGACTTCGACAACCGGTTTATTATCTTGGAACGTTTGTTTCGCGCCGCCTTCTTTCAGGTCAGCACCGGTCATCATTTCCTTATCGTTATAATCACGGAAGGATAATTTAGCTTGTGTCGAAAGGATTTCCCGAGCGTTGTTTTGGTCTTTGACTCCAGCCAATTGAACGCGGATCCGGTCTTTCCCTTCGATTTGAATGTTAGGTTCGCTAACGCCCAAAACATTGACACGCCGCTCAAGCGAGCTTACTGTAGCCCGTAAAACATCCGGGGTGATCTTTTCCCCAGACAGCGGTTTTACTTCATATAACACTTCAAAGCCGCCTTGAAGATCAAGACCCAGCTTGATATCCTTTAGGATTCCTTTTGAAGTCGATCCCATCGCTGCGAAAATCAAAAGTGCAATTAGAAAAAACGCAACGATCCTGCCTCTTTTTACCATTATGTAGTAGGCCCCTTTCTATAATACGCCTGTTCCTGAAGTTTAAAAATAGTTTATATGATAACTGCATACCCTTTGCTTCTGGAGAAAAAAGACACAGCTTCCCATGCTTTTTCCCAAAAAAAGCATAACCATATCCATTATGAGTCATATACAAACAGCTGTCAATTTAAGTATATCTTTGCATCATTCTTTTAAAAGTTCCTTCAGTTCCTCTTCAGAAAGCGGCTCAAATAGGTTTGGTGATTTATAAGCTTCGACCATTTGGAAAGTCATGAACTGGTTGCTCGAAAATGTCACGATATCTGCGACAAGTTCATGAAGGTGAATGTTTTCCTGCGGACGCTTCCATTTATTTTTGGTCAAGGTTCCCCATATGTCTTCCTCTGTTACGGCATTCAATCCGACCATTTCGAATTCCTCACGCTTGCTCTTCAAAAATGGGCGTACCTTTAGATAATACCTTTGATAGGGATGATTCTTTTTCGCCATCACTTTGCCTCCAGTAAAAATGATTCTCAAATGAATGCGCATTTTCTTAGAAGAGTTTCAATCATTTGTTAGAACGCAAACAAACACTTTTGTCATGCTTTGTCCAAGTACAAGCATATAGATAATTGTATAGCATAACCGCTTTTTTGAGAAGGAAGGAAGGGAGTTCAATGTCCAAATTTTTAAAAGGGACGCTGATTTTATTAGTCGCAAGCCTGATAACAAGGGTTCTTGGTTTCATTAACCGCATTGTCATCGCCCGCTTCATCGGCGAAGAAGGCGTTGGTTTATATATGATGGCTTTACCGACCCTATTTCTCGTCGTAAACATTACCCAGTTAGGCCTGCCTATCGCCATTTCCAAATACGTGGCAGAGGCAAATGCCAGAGGTGATGAACGGAAAATCAAGAAAATCCTTGTCGTCTCTTTGGCCTGCACCTTTACGCTATCGATGATTTTCACTCCCGCAATGCTGCTTTTCGCGCCGGTGCTCTCAGAATATCTATTCACTGACGAACGGACGGTATGGCCGCTCATGGCGATTGCTCCTATCGTACCGATCATAGCCATTTCATCCGTACTGCGCGGTTATTTCCAAGGCAAGCAAAATATGAAGCCCTTCGCTTTCTCACAAGTTATCGAGCAGGTGGCACGAATCACGTTCATAGCCGTCCTGACGAAGGCCTTTTTACCATATGGAATCGAATACGCTGCTGCCGGGGCGATGTTCGCTTCTATTATTGGTGAGCTTGTATCTCTCTTCTACTTATTGACTAGTTTTAAGTTAAAGAAACATTTTAAGTTCCGGAAAGGTTTCTTCAAGAATGTCAAATCCGGAAAAGGAACGTTCACCGAATTGATGGGGATCGCCCTTCCATCCACCGGAAGCAGGATGATTGGATCGGTTTCGTGGTTTTTCGAACCGATAGTGGTCGCCCAGAGTTTGGCAATCGCCGGCGTCACCGCGGCTGCAGCCACCAGTCAATACGGGGAGTTAACAGGATACGCACTGCCTTTACTCATGCTTCCGTCATTCGTTACATCCTCGTTGGCGACGGCCCTTGTCCCGGCAGTGAGCGAAGCCCGTACGACCGGAAATTTTTTACTCGTTGAACATAGGCTTCAACAGGCCTTGAAAATCACCTTTATCACAGGCTGTTTAGCTATCGTCATTCTGTTTATCTTTGCCGAACCGATTTTACAAGTCATGTATGGCTCTTCGCATGCTGCTGTTTTCATTAAATTCCTGGCACCTTTTTTCATCCTTTATTACTTTCAATATCCGCTGCAATCCATGCTGCAAGCACTGGATCTTGCAAAGGCCGCAATGTTCAACAGCCTGGCTGGGAATATCCTTAAAATCGGTGTGATCTGGCTGCTGGCGTCAAAGGAAAGCTTCGGGATCATGGGAGCCGCAATCGGGATAGCCGTCGGTACAATGCTCGTTACCTTCCTGCATTTTTCAACCGTGCTGAAGGTCGTCCCTTTCACGCTTCATTTCCGCAGCTATATGTCAGCTTTGGTCCTTGCTTTAATTTCCGGATGGGGCGGTTATTACCTTTATCAATTCCCGCTCTCCTCACAGCCTCTTGGCATACGGCTTTTGCTTTCCGTGACGGTCGTTATCCTGCTGTTCACATTTTTCCTGCTCATGACCGGCAGCATAAAAAAGGCGGATCTAATCAGGATACCTGTTGTGGGCGGCTTTTTATCAAAATTCGCATGGAAATAAAATGAACCGAAGCATTCAAAGGCTTCGGTCATTTCTTCATTTCATTTTTATCAATGTAAAATTGGCCATCTATGTACCCGCAAATCGAAATCTCTTTAATATTCGTTTCTCCCAATTTTTTCAACTGATGCCGGAGCCAAAAATGGTTTTTCCCAATTTTATCAAGATTTTCTTCCTGTATCTCTCCGTCGACAATTAGCGGAAATGGTACTTCACTTTCCGACCTTTCTTCGTTGCATTTTTTAATCACTGAGAGCCTTCCTGATGTTTCAAGGATGGCAAATTGAACTTCGTTTATATCAATAATTCCTTGTTCACGAAGCTGGGTCAATAAGTCATCAAAATTATATCGTTGTCTGCGCATCGCTTTTTCATCTATTTTCCCCTGATTAATGATAATCTGCGGCTTACCGTCCATGAAATAGCGAAGTTTGACACTTTTCAATGAGGCAAATGCCAATGTAATTTGGAGGATCGCGAGGACAAACATTGGGATAGTCTGTCGAATAAACGGTTTTTCCAAATCTTCAAAGGATAGCACAGCAATGTCCCCTATCATGATGGATACCACTAAATCAAGAACGCTCAGTTCCCCAACTTCCCGCTTACCCATAATTCGAAATAGGAACCAGATGACTAGATAGATTACCGTTGTCCTAAAAATAATAGCCATGATATCCACTTCAATACCACTTCCTTCATCCATAGCATGGCTTGGGAATTGAAAAATTACTCCATAATCTTTTCTAATTTTACTTGGAAGCTACTTAAAGCTGGTCTAAAGGTTCCATGCGGGGAATATGCTTGTACAAACACATAAACAGGCTAAAACGTAACAGCCTTTTAAAAAGGAGGAATACCCATCGAAACTAAAAAAATGAGTGTCGCCGTAATTTATGGCGTAGGCTCCATCTTTGCAATAGCGATGATTGCAAGTTTAATCGTTTCCATCCTTCTTCGTTTCACTTCACTGACGGAATCATCCCTGACATACGTGATCATGATCGTGTCCTTTTTATCACTGTTCATTGGTGGATTCATCTCAGGAGGGAAAGGGAAAAAGCAAGGACTATTCTTAGGCGGTAGTACTGGGCTGCTTTATCTGTTGGTCGTGTTCCTTTTTCAATATTTAGGTAACGATGCGCTCTTCACCATCAAGCAATGGATATACTATGGCTGTTTTGTCATTACGGCCATGATGGGTGGCGTGCTTGGGGTCAACATGAGTTCCGAATCACGTACCAATTAAAAAAACACAGCAAAAAACCGGGCACATGGCCCGGTTTTCGTTTGTCTTATAAAGTTGCTTCTTTATTTGGTGCGCTTTCCTTAATTTCACGGATTGCAGCACGGTCGAAAGTTAGTTTTGTACCGTCTGGTGATTTAATGACGATTTGCAATTCATCGATCGCATCGATTGTTCCGTGCATGCCGCCGATAGTAGCAACTTTATCACCTTTTTTCAAACTGCTCTGCATGTTTTGCGTAGCCTTTTGGCGTTTTTGCTGCGGACGGATCAATAAGAAATAGAACAATACGAACATTAAGATCAACGGAAGTATTTGTGTTAAATTACCCATTTGTATAATTCACTCCTTTCGTTCATTAAAATATTTATGGAATTAGAAGTTTCTCGCATTAGGTTCATTGAAACCATATTGCTCAAAAAACTCTTCCCTAAAGTCTCCAAGACGATCTTCTCGAATAGCTTGTCTGACCTGTTCCATCAAGTTTAACAGAAAATGAAGGTTATGATAAGTCGTAAGACGAATCCCAAAGGTTTCTTCACATTTAATCAAATGGCGGATATATGCCCGGCTATAATTCTTGCAAACATGGCAATCGCAATTTTCATCGATTGGACCAAAATCACGTGCATATTTCGCATTTTTCACAACCAGCCGCCCATTGCTCGTCATCAGCGTACCATTACGCGCAATTCGCGTCGGCAGTACACAGTCAAACATATCGACTCCGCGGAGTGCACCATCGATCAATGAATCCGGCGAACCGACTCCCATCAGGTAACGCGGTTTGTCAGTTGGCAGCAGCGGACTTGTAAACTCAAGAACGCGGTTCATGATATCCTTCGGTTCCCCTACGGATAATCCTCCAATAGCATAACCCGGGAAGTCAAGGGAGACAAGGTCTTTTGCACTTTGTTTGCGAAGATTTTCAAACTCCCCGCCTTGAACGATCCCGAACAGCCCTTGATCATTTGGACGCTCATGGGCATTCAAACAGCGTTCTGCCCAGCGTGATGTCCGTTCAACCGACTTCTTCATATACTCTTCAGTCGCCGGAAATGGCGGACATTCATCGAATGCCATCATAATATCGGAGCCAAGTGCATTTTGTATTTCCATCGCTTTTTCCGGAGATAAAAATAATTTATCGCCATTCAGATGGTTTCTGAAATGTACGCCCTCTTCTTCAATTTTACGGAACTCGCTCAAACTGAAGACTTGAAAGCCGCCAGAGTCCGTCAAGATCGCCCGATCCCAGTTCATGAACTTATGCAATCCGCCAGCTTCCTTGATGATTTCATGCCCCGGACGCAGCCATAAGTGGTACGTATTGCTCAGGATGATGCCTGCCCCCATTTGTTTCAAATCTTCCGGGGACATCGTTTTGACAGTAGCCATCGTTCCAACCGGCATGAATGCCGGCGTGTCAAAAGAACCATGCGGCGTATGAACCCGGCCTAGCCGTGCCCCTGTCTGTTTACATGTTTTGATTAACTCATATCGTATTGCAGTCAACGCAATAACTCCCTTCAAGAGCTTCTCACTCTTATATTACTTAATTAACATTGCATCTCCAAAACTAAAGAACCTGTATTTTTCTTCCACGGCCGTTTCATAGGCATGAAGGACATGCTCCCTGCCTGCAAGTGCAGAAATAAGCATGATTAAAGTCGATTTCGGTAAATGGAAGTTCGTTATCATCGCATCAATCCCTTTGAACTCATATCCAGGATAGATGAAGATGCTCGTCCAGCCATTCTCTTCCTTGAACACCCCATCATTACGGGACGCAATCGTTTCCAATGTCCTTGTGGACGTTGTGCCGACCGTGATGATTTTCCCGCCTTTTTCTTTCACATCATTCAGTAACCTGGCTGTGCCTTCCGTCATTTGATAAAACTCTGAATGCATTTCGTGGCTGTCAATATCGTCGACACTGACTGGACGGAACGTACCAAGCCCTACATGAAGCGTGATGAAAGCGATGTGGACACCCATCCCTTTAAGTTTCTCGAGCAAATCCTCCGTAAAATGCAGGCCTGCGGTTGGTGCCGCTGCAGATCCCCGTTCACGTGCATATACCGTTTGATAACGGTCCTGATCGTCGAGTTGTTCCTTGATATATGGAGGTAATGGCATTTCGCCAAGCTTCTCTAGTATTTCATAAAATATGCCTTCATATTTAAATTCAAGGATTCGGCCTCCATGCTCAAGTACACCTGTACAGACGGCACTCAGCTTACCATCGCCAAAAATGATTGTCGAGCCTTCTCTAATCCGTTTGGCTGGCTTCACAAGCGTTTCCCATACATCATCATGCTCTTGCTTAAGCAGCAATACCTCGATTTTTGCACCTGTTTCTTCCTTACTTCCGTACAGTCGGGCAGGCAGCACCTTCGTATCATTCAAAACCAAGCAATCTCCCGGCTTGATATATTCCGTGATATGGCTGAATACATCATGCTGGAGCTTACCGGTTCCTTTGTCCAACACCATCAATCTACTTGCTTCCCTATCCTCCAAAGGAACTTGGGCAATCAATTCCTCCGGTAAATGAAAATCAAACATATCCAATTTCATCTGTTCCACTTCCTAACCTGTCTTTCAAGCTGTAATATTTATTTAAAACGGCCAATCAAATAAAAAATGGCGGACAACACAACACTGACGATGATTGATGTGACGATAGGAAAGTAAAACGTCGTATTCCCCTTTTTCAGCAAAATATCTCCCGGCAGCTTGCCGAGATGAATGTATTTCATCGCAAAACCAATCACGAATATAATCACACCAAGCACCATAACCATTTTTGGTATATTCATCATTCGGGCATCTCCATGCCGAAATGCTCATAAACCAGCTGTGTTGCCATCCGGCCTCTAGGGGTACGCTGAAGAAAACCGACTTGTAACAGATATGGTTCATACACATCTTCGATCGTATGTGCCTCTTCGCCAATCGTTGCAGCAATCGTTTCCAGACCCACGGGTCCACCACGGAATTTTTCAATGATCCCTTTAAGTAATTTATGGTCAATATGATCGAGTCCTAAACGGTCGACCTGCATTAATTCAAGCGCATAATCGGCAAGCTCGGCCGTTATCGTACCATCACCGCGTACCTGGGCGAAATCCCTGACCCTCCGTAATAGCCGATTAGCAATTCTCGGGGTGCCCCTTGACCTTCTAGCAAGTTCGCTAGCTGCTTGATCATCCATTTCCGTATCCATGATTCTTGATGTACGGATGATGATATCAGTCAAATGGTTTTCCGTATAATATTCAAGACGGCTCAAAACGCCAAAACGGTCCCTGAGCGGTGCAGACAGTGAGCCTGCACGTGTCGTGGCCCCCACGAGGGTGAACGGCGGCAAGTCGATTCTGATCGAACGGGCTTCCGGTCCCTTACCGACTACAATATCCAGACAGAAGTCTTCCATAGCCGGATATAGCACTTCTTCGACAACACGAGGAAGACGGTGAATCTCATCAATGAATAATACATCACCAGGTTCAAGTGCACTCAAAATGGCCGCCAGATCCCCCGGCCGCTCAATGGCGGGACCGGAAGTCGTGCGGATATTGACACCCATTTCATTGGCGATGATGACGGCAAGCGTCGTCTTTCCAAGACCGGGTGGTCCATATAATAGTACATGATCGAGCGTTTCTTCACGCATCCTTGCCGCTTCAATGTATACACTCAAATTCGCTTTAACTTTATCCTGTCCAATATATTGCTTTAAGTTTTGGGGCCGCAGGCTTTGTTCAAAGGATAGTTCGTTCAAATCGGCTTCCTGATTGAATATTCTCTCCTCCATTGCGCCACTCCTTATCTTAACATCATTTGCAATGCTTTCTTAATATATTGCTCGGTCGTCATATCTTCCGTCTGCAATTTCTTAGCAACCTTTTGGATTTCCTTTTCAGAATAACCAAGAGCCTTCAAGGCAAGAATGGCTTCATCCAATTCCTCCGAATAACCATTTGGACTGAGTGCAGCCGTGACGCCTTCGTTAAACAAGCTTGGAAAAGCATCCGGAATAATGTTCTCAAGTTTTCCTTTTAGATCGAGAATCATTTGCCGTGCCGTTTTCTTACCGACTCCCGGGAATTTCACCAAGAACGACTCATCTTCATTTTCGATTGCCTGCACCACCTGATCAACCTGTCCTGATGCTAATATGGCTAGTGCACCCTTCGGCCCGATTCCGGTTACATTCAATAGTTTTGTGAATAATGCCTTTTCTTGACGAGTCTGGAAACCGTAAAATGCAGCCATATCCTCACGCACATAATGATACAAAAAAACTTGGATCTCTTTCTGGTATTGAGCGGAAAAAATAAAAGGATTCGGTGTCATCACTTGATATCCGATCCCCCCATTTTCCACAACTATGTATTCAGGTCCAATATAATCGACCTTGCCTTTTATATAATCATACAAATTAATTCTCTCCCTGATTTTGCTGTACCTCTCATTTTATCATAAAAAGGGAGCGTTGTTCATTAAAAGTTATTTAGTAATCGGCAAAGACTTTTCCGATGGACGATATCACGTTTCATTGCATTTGACGTTTATGGTATTCTGTTGAAAAACAAAAGAGGATGGGTGTCATCCCATCCTAATTTACCGAATATGGCTCATATTCTTTAATGAGCTGTTTATATTGGTCTTTATTCATGATCGGTATCCCTTTTTGCAGTTCCTCCTGCTTGTATACTTCAAGTTTACCAACGTCTATTTGGTAGAAAGTATGAATGATTTTGGCGTGCTCCGGCCTTCCTATAAAAATGGATAACGTACCATCTTCCCTCATCCCAAGGTATCCATTCGCTTTTAAAAGCGGAGATATGTCATTTTCTATTTTCTTAAGGACAATCTGCTCTTCATTTTGATCGACTACTTTCCATCCTTGATATTTTGACCAAAAGTCTTCCATCGACCAAATTTTTTCTGTCAATTTCTCCTCACTTAACTCGCCATCCAGATACATACGCTGAAGGATGACCTTCCTTTCAATTGGTTCATTTTCCTTTTGAACTGGTTCTTCAGCAAAAACGGTTAAGCAAAATGGCAATATGAATAGGATCATGAAAAATTGGATTCTTAGTTGATTAGTCAATTTACTCACCTCTTAAGGCGTTTACTTTTTAAATAGTTTGACCCCAAATAAGGATTATTAACCAGAAAAAAATCAAAAAGAGCTGACTCCTGATCGGGTCAGCTCACGAATTACTTTAAGTGGTCTTCGTGAATGTTAAGGTTATCGAACATGTCATTGGCATCCTGAATGACCATTTCCCTCGTATCGCCATCACGAAGATTGTTATCAAGTGTCATCGTCCTGAAATAGACACCTTCATCGGTGGTGACATGTATGGTCCGGCCATTAGAAAGGGGGCCGATTTCCTTCTTGATCCTTTCTTTGACACCTTTTGCTTGACTGTAGTCGTCAAGCAGCAAGGCAACCAGCATTTCGTCTTTCATGATGATTGTCCTGGCATCGGCGACCGACCCCACTTCATTGGCGACCCCATTAACTTTGTCAGCTAAAGTGCCTTCATAAGAATTATAATAAGATGATCGTGCCCTAAGCGGTTTACTTTCATGGCCATGGTAATTACGGTCACGTTCACTGTATGCATCATCTTTATCGTATAGACCTTGGGCCATATTCCGATAATTGATGTTTCGTACCAATACATCTTTTTCAGTTGAATGGTACCCTGTATCATTCGTGATATTTTCGTTCTCCGCTGTATCATTATTAGCACATCCAACCAAACTGACGGCGGCTAATACCGTGTAAAGCGGCAGTGCCCATTTTATTTTCTGCACCAATAACCCTCCCATTGCGATAGAATGAGCTATATTCCGCTCATAATTAGCATGGGTGTCGAACGGGAAATGTACTCTGTAAGTTACGGCCAAAAGCCCGTTTTATTTCCTATTTAGGGAAGAAATCTTTTTCTCCAATTTTTCATTCATCTGCATCCGCTCCGAAAAACCTTCCACAGTCATTTTCCAGACCGAATGAAGCTGGGAAGAACTTTTATTAAGGCGATTCCATTCACGGAAAATATCCGTTGGATAAGTTAAAGCATATAAAAAGGCCAGGTCTGACTGATACCTTTGCAATTGCGGCACTTCCCACAGCGTAGTGGCTGCATCTTCCAAATGATGCGAAATTCGATTCGCATACTGTAAATAATCAATGCACCTTGGAGCACTTGCCATTAGGTCAAAATCGATTAAGGTCAATGTTCCGTCTGCTCTCCTCAAGAAATTATGGTGGGCACAATCACCATGGATGATGACTTTCTTTTCTTCATTCCATAAAGATTGATTTTTTTCAAAACCCTCTAGTGCCCACTCACCCCATCTAATCCATTCTTTGATTGTATCTTCGGAAACATATTGGCGAACATAAGAAAAGTTCTTTTTAAATAGTGATAAACGCTCTTTCCATTTTTTTAATTGATTGAAAACAGGTGCGTTAATGGAGAGGTGTTCCGACACATCATGGAAGCTTTCCAGTAACTGAATCCCCTCCAACCGGTCTTTATGATTGGAAAATCGAAATTTTTTCTTATTCGGCTGAAAATAGTCCATGCTGCCATACCATTTCCCTTTAAATTGAAAGGGCATTAAATTCTGATGAATATAATAAGTTTGATGGAATCCCTTTTGTTTTAACAAAGTAGTCAATTCTCTTTGCCGATCCCATTTTTCAAAACTGTCGAATCCTTTAAGGATTATTGGGTGGCCCTTATCAAAAGTTATTAAATAGACACTACTTTGAAGATGTTGGACATTCTTTGGCTTACGATTTAAATAAGAGAGGAGACGAGTGTTAAAAACACTGTCTCCTTGATAATTAGTAGTCATCGCTTTCATCTACATATGTCGGTATCTCAAATGTTTCAGGCGCACGAACGCCCCCGAATTGGCCTGGCTGGCCTCCCATTTGTCCAGGTAACATAGCTTCCGGGTGACCGCCAAACTGTCCCGGCATCATGCTCCGCTGACTTCCGTTTTGACTGCCCATCATGCCTGGTAGACCTCCTATTTGACTCTCCTTTATGTCTGGAGGACCTCCATTTTGGCCGCCCATCATCATGCCTGGAGGGCCTCCATTTTGGCCGCCCATCATCATGCCTGGAGGACCTCCGTTTTGACCGCCCATCATGTCCGGTTGACCTCCATTTTGGCCGCCATTCATCATCCCCGGTTGACCTCCATTTTGACCGCCCATCATCATGCCTGGAGGACCTCCGTTTTGGCCGTCCATCATCATGCCTGGAGGACCTCCGTTTTGACCGCCCATCATCATGCCTGGAGGACCTCCGTTTTGACCGCCCATCATGTCCGGTTGACCTCCATTTTGGCCGCCATTCATCATACCTGGAGGGCCTCCATTTTGACCGCCCATCATCATGCCTGGAGGACCTCCGTTTTGGCCGCCCATCATCATGCCTGGAGGACCTCCGTTTTGACCGCCCATCATCATGCCTGGAGGACCTCCGTTTTGACCGCCCATCATCATGCCTGGAGGACCTCCGTTTTGGCCGCCCATCATCATGCCTGGAGGACCTCCGTTTTGGCCGCCCATCATGCCCGGCTGGCCTCCGTTTTGATCGCCCATCATCATGCCTGGAGGACCTCCGTTTTGACCGCCCATCATCATACCTGGAGGGCCTCCGTTTTGACCGCCCATCATCATACCTGGAGGGCCTCCGTTTTGACCGCCCATCATCATGCCCGGCTGGCCTCCATTTTGACCGCCCATCATCATACCTGGAGGGCCTCCGTTTTGACCGCCCATCATCATACCTGGAGGGCCTCCGTTTTGACCGCCCATCATCATGCCCGGCTGGCCTCCATTTTGACCGCCCATCATCATGCCTGGAGGACCTCCGTTTTGGCCGCCCATCATCATGCCTGGAGGACCTCCGTTTTGACCGCCCATCATGTCCGGTTGACCTCCATTTTGACCGCCCATCATCATGCCTGGAGGACCTCCGTTTTGGCCGCCCATCATCATGCCCGGCTGGCCTCCGTTTTGACCGTCCATCATCATGAACCCTTCATATGGTTGCGCTTGAGGCGATTCTACTGACTCTGTATCATATTGATATTGCCCTTGATGTTGTTGCTGTGATTGTACGGATTGATATTGGTGATAATCTGGATGATGTTTTGGATTGGAATCCATTTTTTTGTTTGCTTGAAACTGCCCCTTCACTTCCGGCCCGTAGGTTCCAAGTAGCCCCTTATTACAACCGCAATCTTCTTCATCGGCAGTCTGGGCATACTGCTGAGGGTAGTTATTGTGATTGTTTGAAGATGGCGATTCTGCTGGTGACTCATAATCTTGTTGCATATATGAACCTGCTACTTGAGCCTGTTGATTCATTCCCCCATAAAAATGGTGCGGAACGGGTGCTGAGGCTTGATATGGATAATGTTGCTGGCTTGGTGGATTCATACTTGCCCCTTGAACGAATCCTTGACCCATCATTTGCATGTCAGGAGACTCATCCCAAATATCAGAGCTTTCTTCCATCATGTGATAACCTTGTGTTTCCTGAGCCGCCTGATACCCTTGAGCGTCTTGATATGGGGCTTGCATCCCTTGCATGTGCATATGCGCCCATGGTGGCGGCTGAATACAATAACCGCTTCCAGGCATGATTGGCGTTACTGGAATACAATCATCCACTGGCTCTTCCTGAACTGGCTGAACAGCTGGCTTTTTCTTCTTCTTTTTAGTGACTGCCGGCTCTTCCTTTTTCTTTGGTAAAGGTGGCGGTGCAGGCGGCTTTTGCACACTCATATTGGTCATGTTGACCATATAATAATTATTGATATCAACTTCCGGAATCACCGGCATGGGTACCGGTACTTCTTTTGGAACGATCATTTCCTTTTCTTTTATTGGCTTTGGCTGAACGATTTGCTGTTCTTTCTTAACTGGCTGTTGAAATTTCGGCTGCTCTTTCACTGGCTGCTGAAATTTTGGCTGCTCTTTCACTGGCTGCTGAAATTTCGGCTGCTCTTTCACTGGCTGCTGAAATTTCGGCTGCTCTTTTACTGGCTGCTGAAATTTCGGCTGCTCTTTGACCGGCTGTTCTTTGACCGGCTGTTTTTGCATGATTGGCTGCTCTTTCATAAGTGCAGGCTGAACCTGATACGGTTGAACTTGGGATTCTTTCATTCCCGGTTGAATATTCACGTTTGGTGTAGCCGTTTCTTTTATTACAGCTCCGGATGTCCCTGGTATTTTAATTTTCATTCCGGGCATCATCATGTCCGGGTTACTCAATTGCGCGTTAACTTTTTTAAGTTCTTCAAAACTGACGCCGTATTTTTTGGCGAGTTTCCAAAGTGTATCGCCTTTTTGGACTATATGAATTTTCACGCTGTTAACCCCTCCTGTGCATATGTCCATATATTCTATGATGCAGTGGGTGAATTGCTATTATTTTTATCATGAAAACTTATGCTTGAAAAAGGGATTTTATGATTGGATCAATGATTTATGGACATGAAAGGTGTTATTTTGGAGAGGAAATATTCGATATGACATCTCAGAACCACCACTTTGGACCCCATTCGGGTTTATTGATCGAGTAAGAATATATAATTAAAAATGAACCATTGCATACTTCTCAAGAAAAGGAGACAGTGGTTTTTTAGGTTAGGAAGCCATGATGAATGAAACGCTTCTTTCAAGCTCCTGTCTAAACTCATGGAAATCCGGGTATAAGAAAGTAAATGACCTAAGGCTTTGTCTTCAGGCACTTATCTTACATTCTGGGAGGAATAATAATGAAATGGAAAGGAAGGCAAGGCAGCTCGAATGTCGAGGACAAAAGAGGCATGAGCGGCAAGGGTATGGCTGGGATCGGTGGAGGGGTTGGATTGGTAATCATCTTGATCGTGACGCTCCTTGGCGGTAATCCCAGCGAATTGCTAGGCAGCTTGAACTCCACTGATTCGGAAAACGGCAGTAATTATGTGGAAACCGATGAAGAGAAGGAACTTGCGCAGTTCGTATCTGTCGTCCTTGCAGATACAGAGCAGGTCTGGACAGATGAATTCCGTAAAAATGGCTTGGAGTATAAGGAACCGAAACTTGTCCTATACTCAGGAAGTGTTGAATCGGCATGCGGGTTGGCAGGTTCATCCGTTGGGCCATTTTATTGTCCAGGTGACATGAAACTATATATAGATCTCAGCTTTTATCAAGAGTTGAAGCAAGAATTCCAGGCACCCGGGGATTTCGCCATGGCCTATGTCATTGCCCACGAAGTCGGACATCACGTTCAGACACTTTTAGGGACAACGGAAAAGGCAATGCCCGATCGTTCAAAGGTCAGCGAGACCGAATATAATAAGTATTCTGTCCGCCTAGAATTACAGGCCGATTATTTGGCTGGAGTTTGGGCACATCATGTCCAGGGAGAGAATTTGCTTGAAGAAGGCGATCTTGAGGAGGCCATGAATGCAGCAAGTGGTGTGGGAGATGACCGTATCCAAAAAAAGGCACAAGGGTACGTGGTTCCAGACAGCTTTACGCATGGTACCTCCGAACAGAGGAAACGGTGGTTCAATAAAGGATTTAAATCCGGTGATATGAATGAAGGCAATACTTTTAAAGCGAGTAATCTTTAAAAGTTCACACATGTTTCGATTACATAAGAAATAGGGGGTCTTGGCCCCCTTTCAGACTGTAGACAAATTCGAAGAAAAGCGAGTTTGCTTGCAGCTTTTTTTTTATAAATGGCAGTTACTTTCAAAATCCAGTGAGTTTTCAGTTATATAAAACAGTAAAAATACATGAGGATAACTAGGGTCTTGTTTTAAAATCATGGCAATAACTCCCTTGATAAAATCGTGAAAGGGATTGGGGATGAGACCATTCCATTCCCCATTAGATCGACAAACTCAATGTGGCTCCTGCCCCCTCTTTTTTCTTGGGTCCATAACATTAATAAGACTAACTCAAACGCGTTCCAGCATTCTGTTTAAAGCTAGGATGGCATTATCCGCAATGCTCTTCTCCACTTTTATCGGATTAATGATTATACCTTCTTCAATTGATTCAAGCGCCCAAAGCAGATGTGGCAGGTCAATCCGGTTCATCGTAAGACATGGACACATATTAGGATTTAACGAGATGATGTTCTTGTCAGGATTATTGTCGATAAGTCGTTTGACAAGGTTCATTTCCGTGCCGATTGCCCAAGAACTACCTGGTTCAGCCTTTTCGATCATATTTATGATGTACGATGTCGAACCCGCATAATCTGACTCGGCGACTACCTCACGGCGACATTCGGGATGGACGATGATATTCATTTCGGGCTGCTCCGTCCGAAGCGTTTCAATATTGGCCGTAGTGAAATTTTCATGCACCGAACAATGACCTTTCCAAAGAAGTACCTTCAGATCTTCGAGTTCCCCTTCATAAATCAATTCGTCTTTATGAGGATCCCAGACAGCCATTTCATTCAAAGGAATGCCAAGGTCAAAGGCTGTATTCCTCCCAAGATGCTGATCGGGAAGAAAAAGGATCCGTTCTTTTTGCGAGAGGGCCCACGAGACCATCCCTTGTGCATTTGAAGAAGTCACCGTCGCTCCGCCATTTTTTCCTACAAATGCTTTGATGGCCGCAGTCGAATTAACATAAGTTAGCGGAAGGATCGTATCGCCAAATAAATCCTGAAGCTTTGTCCAGGCCCGTTCCGTTTGTTCAATATCCGCCATATCTGCCATGGAACAGCCTGCACGCATGTCAGGAAGGATAACGGTCTGCCTTTCCTCTGTCAAAATATCTGCTGTTTCAGCCATGAAATGCACACCACAAAACACGATATAATCCGCTTCGCGATTTTGCGCGGAAAGTTGGGCCAATTGAAGTGAATCTCCCGTTACATCCGAAAATTGAATGACTTCCTCCCGTTGATAATGATGACCTGGGATATAAAGACGGTTCCCCAACCGTTTCTTAATGTCATGGACCCGATTCTCCATATCTTCCTTTTTCATCGTTTTATACTTTTCAGGCAATACATTTCCTGCTGTGCTAGCCATCTCCAATATGTTCATTTCATTATCCCCTCACGTTCTTTGACCTTTGCGCTAATATCAAGTGCCTTGACACTGTGTGTCAGGCTGCCCAGCGATATATAATCAACCCCTGTTTCCCGATATGAAGCTAGATTGCCTAAATGGATTCCTCCGGAAGCTTCAGTTGTGATGTGGGCAGGAACCAATTTGACCATTTGCTTAATTTCTTCGGGGCTCCGGTTATCGAACATGATGATATCGGCACCGGCTTCCACTGCTTCAAGCACCTGTTCGATTGTTTCCGTTTCCACTTCCACTTTAGTGGTATGTCCCAGCTTGGATTTTACCGTTTGAACCGCTTTCGTTATGGACCCAGCGAAAGAAATATGGTTGTCCTTTATCATCACGGCATCATACAGACCATATCGATGATTGAATGCACCGCCGGAACGGACCGCATATTTTTCAAGCATCCGCAGGCCCGGAGTGGTTTTCCTCGTATCACAAGCTCTCGTCTTCGTACCCGCTAAAATCATGGTAGCTTTATGAGCCTGTGTCGCAATGCCGGACATACGCTGCACTAAATTCAAAACCACCCGTTCCCCTTTTAAAAGAGAGGCCATATCGCCGGTCATTTTTGCAAGCTGCTGTCCTTCTGCAAAAAATTCGCCATCTTGAACAAAAAGGTAAACCTCGATTTGTTCATCCAACAATGCAAAACCCGTCTTGATGACGTCACCTCCACTAAAGACCCCGCCTTCTTTTGCGATGAATGTCAATGTCCCTTGTTCTCCTTGATCAAAAATCGTATCACTCGTTACATCACATTCACCTATATCTTCCATTAAAAATTGTTGCAGCATCTGCTTAAGCTTCAATATATTCATATAGTCGTCTCCCTTTCACTCGATTTTTCACATCCGTGCGAGCAAGGATAACCGAATTTTCAAGCCATTGGGAGTCATCTTCGCTTGGATAGTCACTGCGGAAATGACCGCCCCTGCTTTCCGTTCTGGTCAATGCAGATTCGGCAATCAGCCACGCCACGATTATGGCATTGATTTTCGTTATTTCTTTTATCGATAATGCAGTTACTTCCATTTGCAGCAATTCTTCGATATTAAATGTCTCTAGATAATCCTTCAGTCGCGTTAAACCCGCTTCATTTCGAACGATTCCCGCTTCACTCATTAATTTTTCCTGCATTGTCGTGAAATCAGGTAAAAAGGAAAATTGACAGGAACTTTTGGACAGCTCTTTTTCTTCCGGTATCGACCTTGCTGGCATGTTAGCAAGCAGCTGACCAAGCGTATTGCCAAAAACCAGCCCCTCGAGAAGGGAGTTGCTTGCCAACCGGTTCGCCCCATGTACACCTGTGCATGCCACTTCTCCAACTGCATACAAAGAGGGTACAGAGGTTTGCCCCCATTCATCCACTTCAATCCCCCCCATTAGAAAATGGTTTCCAGGTGCTACAGGAATTTTCCCGAATTGAAGGTCAAGCCCACTTTTTTCACATAATGAGCTAACAGTCGGAAAACGGTTTTTAAAATCCTTAATCATCGAAATATCCAAAAATACCTTTTCACCGCGCTGTAAATAAGAAAAAATCGTCTGTGCCACAATATGCCTTGGAGCTAAATCTTTCATGCTATGGACATCATCCATGATCGGCGTTCCCGTTTCAGTCACTAATCTTGCACCATCCCCGCGGACAGCTTCTGAAACCAGCCCTTCCGCTTTACCATTTATAAAAAGCAGTGTAGGGTGAAACTGGATGAATTCCATGTCACGAACTTTTGCCCCAGCCTTGAATGCAAGTGCGATTCCATCCCCTGAAACCGTTTGTGAATTTGAAGTGAAATGGTATAGGGAACCACAGCCGCCTGTTGCCAAAACCGTTTGTTCTGCATGATAGGTTACTAGCTCCCCTGTCTTATCAAGAGTTTTGATGCCTATGCAAGAATCATCTTCCCCGATGATCAACTCAACTGCAGCCACATTCTCGATCACAGTGATCGATGAGTTTTTCAAGCACCCTATTAGATGTTCCATGATATACTTTCCGGTAGCATCCCCGTGACTATGAAGGATTCTTCTTTCACTGTGGGCGCCCTCCATGCCAAGCATGAGAGTGCCGTCATGATCATGGTCAAATTGCATACCGGATCTAATAAGTTCAGCTATGATCGAAGGGGCCTCTTCAACGAGTTTTTCCACTACCTTCACCTTGTTATAACGCTGTCCAGCCGTCAGCGTATCTTCTTTATGAAAGGATACTGTGTCACGATCAGATATTGCAGCAGCAATCCCGCCTTGAGCCAAATAGGAATTACTATCACGGATATCTGATTTTGTGATGAGTATCACATGCTTATGTTCACTTGCTTCCAATGCCGTTTTCAAGGCAGCAATCCCGCTGCCTATCACGATGATTTCCGCTTTTACCATTATTTCATTCCTCCTGTTTATGACAGGTGTCTTGACAACTATATTTACATATTATTAAACTATTATCAAGAGTTTTTTAAGATTAAAGGATGGAAGTGATTTCTTGATTTATTTGGATTATGCAGCTACAACGCCGATTGATGATGAGGCACTCGAAGTATTCAGCCAAGCATCCCGGAAGTTTTTCGGGAATGCGAGCAGTTTGCATGATATTGGTTCTGAAGCGGCACGTTTATTGGATATGTCACGGCAGCAACTCGCAGATATGCTGAACATAAAAAAGGAAGGAATCATCTTTACGAGCGGCGGATCAGAAAGCAATATGCTTGCCATAGATACATTTATCGCTTCAAAACCATCCTGGCAGAACCACTTGATCGTTAGTCGAACTGAACATGCATCCATTGCCAATTTTGTCGCAAAGCTTGAACAAGAAGGCTTCGATGTTACATATTTACGGCATTTGGAAGATGGCAGCGTTGATATTGAACATCTGGAGGAATGTCTGACGGAGAAAACTTGCTTGGTCATTGTCCAACATGTGAATTCAGAAATTGGGGTCATTCAACCCATTGAGCAAATAAGTAAAGCCGTTCGAAAACACCAGGCTTTTTTACAAGTGGATTGTGTCCAATCATTTGCTAAATTGCCGCTAGGGAAGATATCTGCCTTATGTGATGGATTATCAGTTTCCAGCCATAAAGTTTATGGTCCAAAAGGGACTGGAGCCGTCTTTTTCCCGGCCATCCATCAGTTGAAGGCTCCGGTACCGAATATTACTCATGAGTATGGTTTCCGCCCAGGGACAGTGGACGTCCCCGGTATAGCTTCCTTCGTAACCGCTGCCAAGAAATTAGGGGATATCATGGAAGATGAACGGAAACGGATTTGCATGCTTAGGATGCAATTGATCGAGCAGCTCACGGTAAGGAAAGTCGATTTCCAAATCATCGAAGCGAAAAACCAATTGCCTCACATTCTGGCGCTGACCTTTGCTGGATTGCAAGGACAGTACATCATGCTCGAATTAAACCAGAAAGGATTCGCTGTATCGACTGGAAGCGCCTGTCAAATCGGTAAACAGGATCCTTCAAAAACCATGATGGCCATCGGGAAAAGCGAAGATGAAGCCCATCAATTCGTCCGCTTTTCCTTTGGGAAAAATACGACGGCCGATGACATTCACAAGTTGGCAGACTGCATCGAAGGAATAGCTGGCATTCGATAAAACCCTCCATTCTGTGGTAGAATGTTTTGTAAATAAAGAGGTGAATGATTATGGAAAGAAAGAAATTACTCGGGGAAGAAAGACGGACGAAACTCTTACATATATTGCAAACGAGCGCGCAGCCAGTAACAGGTAGCGAGCTTTCGCAATTAACGAATGTAAGCCGGCAGGTTATCGTTGGTGACATAACTCTCCTGAAAGCGCGGAATGAACCTATCATTGCCACGAGCCAAGGCTATATGTACTTACAATCGGGGAGCACTCAAAAGCCGGAAAGGATCATTGCTTGCCAGCATGATCCTTCCCGGACCCAAGAAGAGCTATATTTACTCGTGGATATCGGCATCACGGTGAAAGATGTCAAAATCGAGCACCCCGTATACGGTGACCTTACTGCTTCCATCATGGTCAGCAGCCGTAAGGAAGTCCAGCAATTTCTCTCTAGGGTGACGGAAACGAACGCATCTTTTTTATCGGAACTAACGAGTGGCATTCATCTCCATACACTGAGCGCTTCATCCGAAGAACTGCTTGACGAAGCAGAGGGTGCATTGAGGGAAGCCGGCATTTTGGTCGATTGAATAAACGAAAAATCCTCAAAAGCCAGATCTTTTGAGGGTTTTTTTTATTGGCTCCAAAGTGCATGTATGATCATATGCTCCCTCCACCATTGGAATTGTTTTCATTGGTGCTGCCATCCTCGGAGTTTTCTTCATTGTTACTTCTCAATTGCCCTATAAGACTAATGATGGAACCGACCGCCTGTATCCAGCCTCCCATCACTTGTATTAATTCAGCATCCGAAGGCTTCTCTTCCAAATATGGATATTGATAGTTTTTCATGTTCTGCTCTTTGTCTGCATCTTTATCTTGTTCTTTTTGGTCTTTATCCTGACAGCTATCTTTAAGTTCAGCAATTCCACCTATCGCTTGCATCGAATTCCCAATCGCCTGCAACAAATTTCCCGTAACATTGAAGGCCTGCTCCGGTTCATCCGGATTTTCGAATGCCCCCGCCACAGCGGTACCCCCGCCTAACGCTTGAATCAGATTACCTTTAATGATCAATTCCTGCTTCGTTATTTCATCGAAATCAATGACTAATCCTAAGATAACCGTCGAATTCCCGATCGCCTGTATTACATTACCGAATTTATTCAGTGACCAGGTTTCTTCTGCGTCCGCCAATATGGCATTCCCTGTTGCTTGAAGTTCATTTCCAATCAAATCCAACTTTTCACGAAATTCTTCGCCCAAGACATTGGATGGCGTACCCGCAACAGCTGAAATGACAGTTCCTATCGCTTGAGTCCAAGAACCGAAAGTTTCTTTGAATTGACTATCCATCTCTGCTGACCACCACCCTCTCTCTGAATCGATATTTTTCTTAGGGTACATCCACTGAATTAGTCATCAAGGTATGTATTCATATGCCTATTTCCACAGGGAGCCTGCCGGGATTTACCTATTGTATAAGCGTTCATCATGAACGGTGTTTATTTACTTCTCATCCTCAAAATCCAAAAAATTAAATTCATTCCTTCATTGTTCCTTTCTTGCCTATTTCCATATTTTCATAAAATGACAGCCAACCAATTTAGGAACTTGTACAGAAGGGAAATACAAACCTTAACGTAAACCTTCACAAAAAAATGCCCCGGAAATACTTCCGGGACACCCTTCTTATTCATTATTTCCCTTTTACATTGTTAAAAAAAGCTGAGGTTGTACCATTCATCACTTGGGGAAACGACAACTTTATGAACCCAAGGAAAATTTCCACCTCTGCTTTAAGCGTTCTTTATTCCTGGGAAATCATCGTTGTGGCACACCATTTTGGACTTTAAAGCATGTATAGCTTCCCATGATCGAAACCGTACACCCAAGGGCCTCGAGCTCAGAGATCGCTCCTGGAATGAGAACATCGTCAAGGCCCATTTCAATGTCGATGATGAAAAAGTAATTGCCCAATCCTGTTTTCATGGGTCTTGATTCTATCTTGGAAAGATTTAGCTTCCTCCAGGAAAAAGCGGAAAGGACTTGGTGCAGCTGACCTGAATGATCGGCAGGCAGCTGAATCATCAGGGTCGTTTTCTTGTTCCCTTCAACGGTCAAATGCCCTTCATAGTCGACTTCACTGTTGGATACGACAATAAACTTGGTGTGATTATGTTCGTAATCATGAATATTTTGTTTTACGATCGTCAAACCATACTCCGCTGCAGCCATATCATTTGCAATCGCTGCAATATTGATATCGGGATTCTCCATCACCATCTTCGCAGCGGCTGCTGTGGATGTGACATACTCATACGGAATACCCCTAAGTTCATTATGTAGGAATTTACGGCATTGAGCGATGGCATGGGAATGCGAATAAACCATGTCCGGTTTGAAACCAGGATATGCATGATCCGGATGCACCATATAATGCTGTTGGATAGGAATCGTCACTTCCCCTTTTATCGGTAATGGGACTTCATGGACTAAGTAATCCATCGTTATATTTACCGATCCCTCCAAAGCATTCTCGATCGGTACGAGCGTGTGATTCACTTCCCCGTCCCGGACAGCATCAAGGCAGTCTGGAATCGTGTTCATGGGTATTTTAATATCATTAGGAAATAGTCGCGAAACAGCTAAATCCGTGAACGTTGCTTTTGGTCCAAGAAATGCAATTTTTGATGTCATGTTATAAACTCCTTTTCACGGAAAATCTAATGTTTATGTTATGCCATTTTCTGATTTTTTACAATACTTAATCGTTAAATCTTCCTCTTACAAATAAAAACAGCCTGTACATTTAAAATGTACAGGCCGTTTTCATGCGCCGTTACCAATAATTTCGACTTTTTCGACGAACTCCATTTTACGCAGTTTAGTAAGCAGTTCATTAATATCCATTGTCATCCCACCCGTGTTAAGGGATAAGGTAACATTGGCACGTCCCTGCAAGGGAATCGTTTGGTGGATAGTCATGATGTTGCAACCGGATGAGGCGACGAGCCGTAAGAGCTCCGATAGAGTACCAGAACGATCTTCGAGATAGAAGAACAGTGTAATCAGCTTTTCCTTAACAACTGTATGAAACGGAAAAACCGTGTCACGGTATTTGTAAAAAGCACTCCTGCTTAGGTCCACCCGCTGTACCGCTTCCCAAACTGATTCTGCTTTTCCCCGTTCAATCATTTCTTTTGCATCCAGCGTTTTTTTCATCGCTTCGGGAAGGACATCCTCTCGAACGAGGAAAAATTTCTGATCGGACTTATTCAAACTCCGCACGCCTCCTTTTGCCTGCCATCATGGTCTCCAATCAATCAACAAATTCAAATTCATATTCAAGGATACGGACGATATCGCCATTTGTCGCACCTCTTTGGCGAAGGCCTTCGTCGACTCCGAATGAACGAAGCTGTCTAGCGAAACGACGTATGGACTCTTCACGGGTGAAGTCAGTCATTTTGAATAAACGCTCGATCTTGAATCCTGATACAGCAAAGCTGCCATCGGATTCGCGTTCAATATTAAATTCATCAGACTGTGATGTATGTTTATAAAGAACCCGGTGGATTCCAGTATTCTCTTCTTCATGGTCAAGAGGGAACTCAGGCGTTTCTTCGATTTTATCAGCAATTGCATAAAGAAGCTCACGGATCCCTTCACGCGTTACGGCAGAAATCGGGAAGACAGGATAATCTTCTTCCAGCTTTTCTTTGAATGCCGCTAAATTATCTGCTGAGTCCGGCATATCCATTTTACTTGCCACAATGATTTGCGGACGTTCAGTCAAGCGCAGGTTATACTCTTCCAACTCTTTATTGATTGTTTGGTAGTCTTCATATGGATCCCTGCCTTCAAGACCAGACATATCGATTACATGAACGATTACCCTCGTTCTTTCAATATGACGCAGGAATTGATGTCCAAGGCCCACTCCTTCTGAAGCACCTTCAATCAGACCCGGTAAATCGGCCATGACGAAGCTGCGGTGATCTTCCGTTTCCACCATTCCGAGGTTAGGGACGATCGTTGTGAAATGATATTCGGCAATTTTAGGTCTTGCTGCGGATACGACGGAAAGCAAAGTGGATTTCCCTACACTTGGGAAACCAACCAAACCGACATCAGCCAACAGTTTCAATTCCATGATTATATCGCGTTCTTGGCCCGGTTCGCCGTTCTCCGCGATTTCAGGTGCAGGATTAGCTGGTGTAGCAAAACGGGAATTCCCCCGGCCTCCGCGACCGCCCTTAGCGATAATGGCGCGCTGCCCGTGCTCAACTAAATCAGCGATGACTTCCTTCGTCTTTTCATCAATGACAACCGTGCCTGGTGGAACCTTGATGACCATATCCTTTGCGGCCGCACCATGCATGTTTTTGGACATGCCATGTTCTCCGCGAGGTGCCTTAAAGTGACGTTGATAACGGAAATCCATTAACGTACGCAAGCCCTCTTCCACTTCAAATACGACATTGGCTCCATTGCCGCCATCTCCGCCGGCAGGTCCGCCTTTTGGTATGAATTTCTCACGACGATAAGCAACTATCCCGTTACCACCGTCTCCGCCTTTTATATAGACTTTCGTTTGATCGACAAACATGCTATCACTTCCTTGTTTTCTGCAAGTCATTTCTTGCTGTATACTTCTCTAAAAGTTAATATCCATCTTAAAAAATATTTCATCCTCATTACATTCAAGAATTTCAATTGATTGCTCTGCCGTTAATGAACTTCCCAAAAACTCCATCACTGCGGATTGATCAATGAACTTCCCTTGCATATGAAATGAACAGTGCATATCACTCACTTCTTTTTTACACATAGAAACAGCTAGTATATTTTCAAAATACGGGTCCAGATTCTTATCCAGAATTTCAAAGAAATCGTTCGTCCAGCGATGCATCAGCACGTCCATCTCAGCAGAGCCTTCAAAAACATCAATGATTTCATATTCGCAATAAAATGATCCATTATTCCAATTCGACGTCAACAGCATCTCGGTGAACTTAGGTAAATTCAAACTGGAAAGGCGTGCTTCATTCTGGGTTTCAACAATGATTTCATCAATGATTCCCTTGACACGATCAATTCTGTTCAACTCCAGATTCCCTTTGATGATTTGAATTTTATTCAGCCAGTCATGCCTGGTTTGACGCAGAGTTTCAATAGTCGTCCAATTTTTATCCATTATTAACACCTTCAATTATGATAAAGAAACTTTTTTCAGCTCTATCATGTTGAATACTTCCATTTGTACAGTATATCAAAAAAACAACAAACAGGAAATGAAGCTCGATTCACATGCCTTCACATGAAAGCCCCCGTCCAAAAAATACAGCCACACACCCTGAGTTCTTTGGACGATGGTAGAGCCATTTGAACTAAAAAAGAGAATGGGCCTTTTTTATGCACCAATTGGAGATATTATAGTTGAAGTGGACTGTCTATTTGGTTAAACCAAATGGGATGGAAGAGTAATCTTGGATTTTCCCCCTGAAAGTTTAAGAAAGCCCGCCGATTGGCGAGCCTTTTTTAAGTCAGAGGTTGTTTTCCTTATACTAATGACTAAAGTCTCCTGCAAAATGCTGGTTATTTATCGTTCCTATAGTATAAATAAAGGGCCGGACCCCTTCTTCACTATATCACATACCATTATTAAAAATGACGCGGTATATAGTGTCTCGTAGAAGGAATCAGACCCTTTTGAGTCAGCCTCTGTTCAAAGATGCCAATTATGCTTCTTGTGCTACTGGATATACGCTTACTTTTTTACGGTCACGTCCGAAACGTTCGAATTTAACAACACCGTCTACTTTAGCGTATAGAGTATCGTCTCCACCACGGCCTACGTTCTCACCAGGATAGATTTTTGTTCCGCGTTGACGGTAAAGGATAGAACCACCAGAAACGAATTGACCATCTGCACGTTTAGCGCCAAGACGCTTAGAGATTGAGTCACGTCCGTTCTTTGTAGAACCTACTCCTTTTTTCGAAGCGAAGAACTGAAGATTTAATCTTAACATTTGTTCCACCTCCTATTGGTTGAGGATAATTTTCATGTATTTACCATAATCACGTTCGATGGTTTGCAAAGATATGAGCATACTGTTCAAAAGGAGCTGAACCTTCTCTTCCGATTCCGGCGAAAGATTCCCCGGAATGACGCAGCGAAGATAGCCGCCTTCCCTCCCTTGCTCAATCTCAGGCTCTACGTCCGTTAAGGACATGATCGCATTGACTGCCCCGAAGGAAACAGCCGATACACCTGCACAAACGATATCAGAACCTTTTTTAGCAAAATTAGCATGTCCGCTTAAAGTGAACGAAGTAATCCGTTCCTGCGGAGCGTCAAAGACAACTTTAATCATCTAGAATCAGCCCTTACGCGTTGATTGCTTCGATAACAACTTTTGTGTATGGTTGACGATGACCTTGTTTTTTACGATTGTTTTTCTTCGCTTTGTATTTGAAAACAGTGATTTTCTTTTGCTTACCTTGTTTTTCGACAGTACCTGTTACAGTAGCGCCTTCAACTAGTGGAGCACCGACTTTCACGTCTTCGCCACCTACGAATAAAACTTTGTCAAATGTAACAGTTTCGCCTGCTTCTGCGTTTAATTTTTCAATGTAAACCGCTTCGCCAGCTGCTACTTTAATTTGTTTACCGCCAGTTTCGATAATTGCGTACATACTTGCACCTCCTTAAATGTCTCAGACTCGCCAATCACAGGCGTTTTACCAGAAAGGCAAAAGCTTATGACCTGTTGTTGAGCGGTTGTAGCACGGGTGCTACAAACATAACATTAAAATCCTAACATGAAACTGGAATGGCTGTCAATATATTTGTAAGAATTCCCGTCCTTCATTCGAAAGCCCGCCCGATTTCCTGAATGCTCCCGAAACGCTTGATGGAATAGGTATTACTGGAACCGGGGATTAAAGATAGAAATAACTTTTTAGCGATCAAATCCTCCAGTGTCGGCCGGTATGATTCCTTTTCACCAAGAAGCACGTCCGCCACCGCCTTACTGACCTCCACCCAGACCGCTTCATCATCCGTCTTCCGGTGTTCCAGCAGGTCACGTTCCAACCGGAAAGCCACCGTTTCAGGGCTCTCGATTTTACCGCTTCCGCTGCACACGGGGCACGGCACCGTCATCATTTCACTTAAAGACGGGGACGTTCGCTTTCTGGTCATTTGTAAAATCCCCAGTTCCGTAAAGCCGATGACCTGGACCCGCTTCTCATCCCTCGCCGCTTCCTTTTTGACGATGTCGATGATTTCTTGTGCATGTCGCGATTGGTCCATATTGATGAAATCTATCAAGATGATTCCGCTGATATTCCTCAATCTCAATTGACGGGCGACCTCTTTTGCAGCAGCCTGATTCACCGCAAACAATGTTGCTTCCTTCGCCACCTTACCGGTGAACTTACCTGAATTGACATCGATTACGGTGAAAGCTTCCGTTTCTTCAAAAATTAAATATCCACCATTATCAAGCCAGACAATTTTCTTGGCCAGTTTCTCCACTTGCGCTTCCACATTCCATTCGGAAAAAATATTCTTACCCGATTCATGGGATATTTCCCACTCCTCACCGTTTTCCTGTACCCACTTTTTCAATTCCTGATAGGCCTCGAAATCATCGATGGCAAGTTCCCCGGTAGCCGTTCCCGACATTTCAGAAATGATCATGTCAAGGTATGTGTCCCTCTCATAGAGAAGGGACGGGGCCTTGACCGACGCAGCCTTTAGTTCAAGTCCTTTAAAGAGATCCCGCAATATGGTTAACCTGTCCAGGAAGACCGTTTCGCTTTCGTTCTCCATCGAGGTGCGGACAATCAATCCCTCATCAGGCTTTTTATATTGTAAGGCCGTTTCCCGCCATCGCTGATGCAGATCATCGTTTTTGAATTTCTTTGAAACGCCAACATAATCCATTCCATGTATGTATACGAGGGAATCCGTTGAAAACTCGATCAGCCCTGTCAATTTAGCTCCTTTTGTGCCCGTTTCATCCCGGGTCACCTGAACGAGCAGCTTTTCTCCTTGACGGACATATTGACCGATGGATGCTTTCCCATCGCTTTTTTTTGTCAGCTGGAAAGAGGGAATCTCGTCACGGTGTAAAAAACCATTCTTCTCTGCACCATAATCAATGAAGACGGCATCCATACCCGGTAACACCTTCGTCACTTTCCCAAGATAAATATTACCGACCGTACTGCGCTGGTGGGGCGGCATGATTTCAAGTTTACGTAAAACACCATTCTCAAGTACGGCCACTCTTTTTTCGCGTGAAGCTAGGTTCGCGATCATCTTTTTCATCAAAAAAAATCCTCTCCTCAATTTGAAGAAAGGATAACATATTTAATAAGAATATAATAGGTCGCCGATTTTCCCGTTTGTCATTTTTTCGGAAAAATAGGCATGAAGGATCTCCGTTTCATCCAACGAACCGCTCTCTTTCCCGTTTTTCGTGATGATGACGGGGTGTTTACATCCGCGTTGGAACAGTTCCAGCACTTTATAAATCGGTTCTTGTGAATCTACCGAGATCGGCTTCAGTTTTGCCAAATCATTCGTATGCCCGTAATGGCGCTGCAAAAGAAAGCGGATAAACGCATAATACCGCTGCCGCCATTCCATGACGAGTGAGAGACTTATGAAAAAGATGATGAGCCAGATGTTCAAATTGAGCGGATCAAGAATGAGCCAGGTCAAAAAAGCCAGGAAAGCGAATACTGCAGAAAAATGAAGTGTATGTTTCTGCGCTTCAAGAAAGGTGCAATATAGGGAAATACCGATGAATAGCAGCCGTCCCCCGTCCAAAGGCCAAATAGGCAGCAAATTAAAAACCAACAGCATAAGATTCATATACAAAAAGGGCTGATACAGCTCATAGGGAATAATAGAAAAGAAATAGAGCAAAAAAGCTGCACCAATGAGCCAAACATGTTGAAGCGGACCGGCAAGCACCACCGCCAAATCCTCCTTCAAACTCTTATTACCATACTCCTCAGTCTCGACAGCCCCTCCAAAAGGAAGCAGCTGGATTGACTTTATCCGCCATTTGAAGTGCTGGGCACAAACGGCATGCCCCATCTCATGAATGAAGACGATGAGCAGAAGCATCATCACTTCAACGAAATGAGCAGTGAGGATGGCAATTCCAATGACAAACCACAATGTCGGGTGCACCCTGACTTTAAACAGTAACTTCACGTATTCACTCAAAGGAAATCACCTTTTTAGGATCGACGAAAGCGTCATTTTCTTTTATCGCTAAATAAAATCTGCCCTTGGATCCATCTTCACTTACTGTAACCTGTCCGACTTCATTGCCCTTTTTAACGAACTCATACAATTTCACATCAATCTCTTCCAGCTGCCCATACCAAGATTCACTTTTGTTGGCATGCTGAATGACGACCGTCTTTCCAATCCCCTCCTTTTCACCGGCAAAAATGACTACCCCTTCATTGACTGCCTCGACCTTCGAGCCTTTGCTCGTTTCCAATATGATACCCTCACCGTTCGTTTCGAAGGTTTGGGTAATCTTCGCAGATGCTGGCATTGCATAGCCTTCACCCGAGTCGACAGTTTCCGTATCAGCTTCATTCGGTAAGAAAGCGATTGGTTTACCAAATGCACTTTCGTACCAATTGGAGATTGAAGCGAACTGAAATTCCTTGTTCATGTTCTCCATGACAAAACTTCTGGCAGGGTCGAGCCGCACAGAAGGGTGTTTGAACATCACCGCGATAATCAGGAACAGGCATACACTGGCAAGGATTTTAAAGAAAAAATATTCTTTCTTGAAGAGCGGATGATCTTTCTCGGAATACCCATTATATGAATCAATCCCATATGGTTCCTCATTGTTGATCTCCGTCCAACTACTGCTTCCTGCCGGATTATCCTTAAACTTACGTCTCTTGGCGATACGATTACGGATATCTTTCCTGCGATCATCCATTCCAGATCTCCCCCCTGCTCATGTCAAAGCGCTATATTACAACGTATGAGTATCTTGTCCAGACTATGCCGGAGAAAAGAATTTCTTTCTGCACACCCCTGAATTTATTGACAGAAAAATATTTTTTTGATGAAAAATTAACCAGAAACTTATGAATTCCCAAGGTGATTTGGGCATCGAATCAGAAAAACGAATAATTGGGGAAAAATCCAATTGATATTGTTCCCCTGAATTTGTTATAATAAAGTGGTTTTAACATTATTGAGGGGGAACATTTTTTTATGTCAATCGAAATAGGCAGCAAAGTACAAGGTAAAGTAACAGGTATCACTAATTTTGGAGCATTCGTAGAATTACCAGGAGGCTCAACAGGTCTTGTGCATATCAGTGAGGTAGCAGATAGCTATGTAAAAGACGTAAATGACCATCTTAAAGTAGGCGACCAAATTGAAGTAAAAGTGATTAGTGAGAAAGACGGAAAAACTGCCTTGTCCATCAAAAAGGCTATAGATAGACCCGAAGGGCAAACCTCTTCTTATACCAAACGCCCACCACGCCAAGGGGATAGCCGTTCTAAAGATTTTCGTTCAAAAGGTAATTTCCAACCAAAGGAAAATTTCGAAGATAAAATGGTTCGCTTTTTAAAGACTAGTGAAGAAAATTTATCAACTCTTAAACGCAGCACCGAATCAAAACGCGGCGGCAGAGGCGGAAGACGCGGATAACCCGTTGGATTTCAGCATATGGATAAGGCAAGCCAGGATATGGCTTGCCTTTTTTATTTTACATGTTCAGCATAAAAAAAAGCGAGGGCATCAAGTGCTCCCGCTTCTTAATATGGAATATAGATTTACCGCACGCTAAAGAATTTTTTCAATTTGGACATGAAGCCTTTAGGTTCGCCGCCAATTGGAGTCAAGGGTACAGATTCACCAAGGATCCTCCTGGCAATGTTCCGATAGGCAAGCGAGACTCTATTGTCCGGATTATAGGCAATGGGTTCCTTTTTATTGGCTGCCACAATGACTTGGTCATCATCAGGAATGACGCCGATCAAATCAATTTTAAGAAAATCGGCAACTCCATCGATATCCATTTCTTCATCCTCATGAAGCAAATGGCCACGTATCCGGTTGATGATCAATTGAGGCGGTTCAATATGCTCTTCTTTTTCAAGCAGGCCAATGATACGGTCTGCATCCCTGACAGCCGGTCTCTCTGCAGTCGTAACGATGATCGCTTTGTCTGCCCCAGCTATGGCATTCCTGAAGCCCTGTTCAATGCCTGCAGGGCAATCAATGATGATATAATCATAGTCAGGCTTCATATCACTTATGAGTTTCCTCATCTGCTCTTCATCAACCGCTGATTTATCACTATTTTGTGGAGCTGGAAGCAAATAAAGCAAATCCTCGAAATGTTTATCTTTAATAAGCGCTTGGTGTATCTTACAGCGCCCTTCGACCACATCGACCAAATCATAGATGATGCGATTTTCCAATCCCATGATCACATCCAAGTTCCGAAGACCAATATCCGTATCAATCAAGCAAACCTTTTTGCCTAGAAGAGCTAAAGATGTTCCTAAATTGGCGGAGGTGGTCGTTTTCCCGACACCACCCTTACCGGATGTTATAACTATTGCCTCTCCCACGATTAGAGACCCCCTTCTAATCTATTTAAATTAGGTCTATATTTCTTTAAGACTTGCAGTTTTTCTATTATGATATTTTCTTCTTCATCCATGAAGGCACATTCCAAGTCATGTCCCCATTTCGTATATTGGTCAGGAGATAAATTCACTTGTCCGGCAATGCGCAGCTGGGCAGGCTTCATGACAGAGGCAGCTATAATGGCCTCATTATTCCCTTTATATCCGGCATGGGCTATTCCTTTTAGCTGTCCCATGATATATATGTTGCCACCCGCACGAACCGTTCCGTCGGGATTGACATCCCCTATTAGCAGTAAGTCTCCGGGAACTTCAAAAACCTGTCCCGACCTTATCACCTTGGTCACGGTCGTCACTTGGTTTTCATCTTTCCATCGTTTCGCTTCATCCTTCGTCAGGACATTCGAAATCATCTCATCTACGAAAAGCTTCTTCTTTTTATGGATGACCTCTTTAATCTTTTCTTCTTGTTGTTCATCAAGATAGCGGTTCCCTGTATGTACTTTTACGGAAATGGACGGGTCATTTTCTTGAAACTGATAGTTTGCCGAAAGCTTCACTTCTAACTCTTTCAATAACTCGGAAAATGAGCAAGAATCATCGAGATGAAGCATAAACCCGTCTTTTGTTCCCTTAATCATGACATTTTGCTGAATTCTTTTATTCATGACGTTTGTTTCACCTCAATGAAATATAATTCGACATAGGAAAACAAATTTCCTTTTTCTACGTACACGGAAAAGAGAAAATACATTTCCTCCTGCTTCTTAAGACACAGGAACGTTATTCCGTTTCTCCCTGTAAATCAAGCTTTTCAATCATTCTCTTTAAAGGGTAGCAACTGATAATAATGAATGCGAGATTCAATAATAATGTCGGCAGCAATCTTCGTTCCGCAAATTCACCAAATCCCATATCTGCAAAAGAAAGGATGATATTCATCTGAAAGATGACAACCTCTAAAACTGCCGTGAATAAAAACGCAGTAAGGCAGGCAATCAATATATTATTTTGCAGGATTTTCATGCATTTCGATATCAGATAGGCAAGAAAAGGCAGCAGGAACATGTAAGTCCCAAGGATTTCCGTATATACGACATCATAAGTCAACCCAAGAATCGCCCCATAAAGCATACCCATTTTCCTGGACCCGAACATGGTCAGGAAAAAAACGAAAACCATCATGAAATGGGGCACGAGGATTTTATCGGCCCCGAATGCATCTCCAGCGAACATCTGGGCGAAGATGCTTTCAAAAACAAAAAAAACCAAGGCTATAAAAGAAAGGATGAAATATTTCACTCAGCTTCATCCTCCCCTTCACTTTCTTTCGGTGCACCGTCCACTTCGCGCTGAACGACCATAACATTGTTAATATCATAAAAATCCGTCGAAGGTTCAATATATGCGGTCTGGTTCAACCCATATTGATCCACTTTGACATCGACAACCTTCCCGATCAGCAGACCTTTCGGAAAGATCCCTCCATAACCGGATGTGATGACCAATGAATTTTTCTTGATCTTTTTATCGTAAGGAATACGTTTCATCAGCAAAAGGTTCTTCTTATCATCGAATCCTTCAATCAAGCCATATGCTTTATCATCGCCTTGAACGATGGCTGAAACACGATTGGCTTTATCGATCGAACTTAAGAGTTGAACCGAAGCGGTGAAATCCGTCGCTGATTTCACCTTACCCACTAATCCATTGGAAGTGATGACAGCCATATTTTTTTCTACCCCATTACGCTTCCCTTTATTAATCGTCAGCATTTCATGCCAGCGGTCAGGATTACGTCCGATGACCGTCGCCTGAGTGGGCGAATACTTCCGCAGGTCATCTTCTTTTTTGAGGTTATCGCGAAGTTCTTCATTTTCTTCTTTTAAATCTTGGACTTGGGTTTTCAATAATACATATTCATCCAAGCGGGCTTTCAATTTTTTGTTTTCATCGTATGTATGTTGAAGGTCTTTTAAGCCCCCTACAAAACCTGTTATACCCGATACTGGCTTATTAAACACATTTCCGACCCAGCCTGTCGTATCTTTCAGGAATTGCTCCGGCCATGTCAACTCTTCTCTTTCTCTTAATGAAAAACCGATCAATGCCACGAGAACGATAATACTAACGAGCAAGAGAAGGAGCTTTTTATTAAAAAACTGTGGCATGATAATTGCACCTCTATCTAAAAATTTACTCCATGGTCATGGTCTAAAAATTTACTCAATGGTCTAAAATTTACTCAATTATCTTGTTCATCCAGACCAAAAAACAGTTAAATTAAACAGCAAAACATAAGAAAAACCGGCTCAAAATTGCACCTTTTGTTGAGCCGGCCCTATTTGAGAAGTAATGCTTATCGGGAATCTCTTGATTTAGTCTTGAACAAATGAATGTGGTCCAAAGCTTTACCCGTTCCGATTGCAACACAATCCAGCGGATTTTCAGCGATGATTACCGGCATTTGCGTTTCTTCACTGATGACTTTATCCAAATTGCGCAGCAAAGCACCCCCGCCTGTCAATACAATACCTCTGTCCATGATGTCAGCGGCTAATTCAGGTGGTGTTTTCTCTAAAGTGTTTTTCACGGAATCCACAATTGCGGAAACTGTGTCGCTTAATGCTTTGGATATTTCCTCAGCAGTAATTTCGATCGTTTTCGGTAATCCAGTCAATAGGTCACGGCCGCGAATTTCCATGTTTTCTACGCCTTCCGTGTCTCCAGCAGAACCAATTTCCATTTTAATCGCTTCAGCAGTACGCTCACCGATCATCAAATTGTAGTTCTTACGGATGTAAACGATGATGGCATCATCCATTTCGTCACCGGCAATACGGATGGATTGGCTTGTTACGATTCCGCCAAGGGAAATGATTGCCACTTCCGTTGTTCCTCCGCCGATATCAACGACCATGCTGCCTGTAGGTTCCCAAACAGGAAGGTCCGCCCCGATCGCTGCTGCAAACGGTTCTTCGATAGGGTATGCATCACGGGCTCCAGCTTGTCTAGCTGCATCGATGACAGCACGCTGCTCAACTGCCGTAATTCCAGAAGGCACACAAATCATGACATATGGCTTGTTGCCGAATACGCCCTTCTTTTGAGCTTCCTTCATATAGTACTTCATCATGGTAGCCGTCGTTTCATAATCGGCAATTACCCCATCCTTCATCGGACGAAGGGCAACCACGTTACCAGGTGTACGGCCAATCATGTTTTTCGCATCGTTTCCGACTGCAACGATTTGCTTTGTATCTGTTTGCACAGCTACAACCGATGGTTCACGTACAGCAATCCCTTTTCCTTTTACATATACAAGCGTATTCGCCGTTCCTAAATCAATCCCTATATCTCTAGCGCCAATTCCAAACATTATGGTATCTCCCTTTCGTAAACAAAAATGCCTTTTTATAAGTTCAAATAATAATTTGTCGTTTTTTGACAATAAGAGTTTTGAAAAAGTTTCCTCTTTTAAAAATCATAAACAATATTATATCGTATCGTCAAAAATTTTGATAGTGTCATAAATAACCTTTTTCCTTCAAACTAACATATTTATGTTCCCCGATAATGATATGGTCCAATACTTCGATCCCGATAATTTTACCACATTCGACTAATCTTTTCGTCACTTCAATATCTTCTCTGCTGGGAGAGGGGTCTCCGGAGGGGTGGTTATGAAGACAGATGATAGAGGCAGCGGACCTTCTGAAAGCTTCTTTAAAAACCTCACGCGGATGCACGATTGAGGCATTGAGGCTGCCGATGAAGACCGTAGTTTTTTGTAGCACTTGATTTTTCGTATTTAAATAGAGACAGACGAAATGTTCCTGTGACAAGAACCGCATTTCTTCCATGCAATAATTGGCCCCATCTTCAGGAGATCGAATCACATAACGGTCTTGATCATTCAATTTATTAATTCTCCTGCCAAGTTCGACAGAGGCCAGGATTTGAATCGCTTTCGCTTCACCAATCCCTTTCATCACGGTCAGTTCTTCCACTGAAGCTTCTTTTAGCAGGCGCAGGCCCTTGAAGGAATTGATGAGCCTGCCGGATAGTTGCAGAACGGATTCTTCCCTCGATCCCGTCCTCAAGAGCAGTGCAAGCAATTCTTGATTGGAGAGACTTTGCGGTCCGTCCTGCAAAAACCTTTCGCGCGGCCTCTCTTCTTTCGGGTAATCCCGTATTAACATTTTTTCACTCAAAAGATCCACCCTTCCTTAGAAAGGGAAGATGCCAGAGGAAATCCATTATCCTAAGTCTGCCTGCATTGCTTTAAGTTCCCGGGCCAGTCTTGAAACCGGAAGCCCGACGACAGAGAAATAGTCGCCTTTGATCTGTTCGACAAGAAGAGATCCGTATCCTTGAATCCCATAGCCGCCAGCTTTGTCAAAGGGTTCACCGCTATCCAGATAACGTTCGATTTCAGCATCTGGCAACTCCCAAAATGTCACTTCCGTTTTTTCTGCGAATACTCTGCGATGCCTGCCGAATAGGATGGCGACACCAGTGTATACTTCATGTGTCCGTCCTGATAGCATTTCCAGCATTCTTTTTCCATCCGCCCGGCTTGTGGGCTTACCCAATATCTCACCATCAAGGACAACAACGGTATCCGAGCCGATAACCCAGCTTTCCTGAAATCTTGCTGAGATGGCTTCCGCTTTACGGGAGGCCAGCTCTTTCACAGCAGCATCCGGACACATGTTTTCATCAATACTTTCATCGACATTGGAATTCATGCATTCAAAGGGGATTTGAAGAAATTGTAGAAGTTCTTTACGACGTGGTGATGAAGAAGCTAAAATCAATGGCTGCATAATAAAAAAGTCACCTTTCTTTACATAGGGAGATACATGTCTATCCTATCAAATTATGGTGCAATCCACAATTATTGTTTACTAGGAATCGACAAATATCTGTAAGTATTTCCCGGAGAATAAAAAAAGTGTAACCTGAGAGTTCAAAAAGGGAGCTTGTCCCATTAGGCAGCTCCCCTTTTTCTTTACTTAACTCGATATGTTTTGGTAATTCAATAAAAAATCAAGAAGACTTTCTTGAGCCTTGAATAGCTTTTCTTCCTTTTTGGAAGTCTCATATTCATCAATCGACTTTGCCGCAGCAGTCAAGTCATCGTTCAAATTCGAAAACTCCGGCGATAATTTCCCCGCCTTCAGTTCATCCATGTTTTTTTTCAGGGTTTCTTCGTTTACCGTCCCTTCCTTTCCACGAAGCTTGGTTGAAGATGTTTCTGCCAATGAAGCATATACTTCCTTCATCTTGTCGAGGGTTTTCTCATCTTCCTGGCTTGTCCCAGCAGCTTCAAAATTGATTTCCTTCCAATATACGTCCACATCATAGGACTTTAAGAACAAGGCCAGCTCCTTACTTGCAACTAGACTCTCTGCCGATCCCAAGAATAAATAATAGCTGTCTTCCAATTTGAAAATTTCAGCTGGAACCTGCTTTTCAATGATTTTCTTTTGTATTTGCCTTGCCGCATCCTCGCTGCTGAATACACCTCCCTGTACAAGGAATGTCTTCAGCTGGGTACCTGGTTCTTTCACTGCCGCTTTTTTATCCTCAACAGTAGCTTCCGTTGGAATCGTGGTCTCGACCGAAGATACTGCGGCTTTTTCCTTTGTTATCGTTTTAACGGCAATCAAGCCAAGAATCGACCCAAAAAAAACAGCACAAATGACGGCGATCATGAATGTCTTGATCGGTCTTTTATCCGAGCTTTTCAGCGAACTGGTACCAAAACCGATCAGCTTTGGCAATTTCTTCTTTGGAGGTGTGGGAACCAATACGATCTTGTTCTCATTTGAATCCTCAGGGAGTATCCATTCGAAACTCTCATCTGGATGTTCCTGTTCCTCACTCGCCGCCTCTTGACTTTCAATCTTTTTATCGGCAAATACTTTTTCTTCCCCATTTATTTTAATCGTGACGCCCTTGCTTTGTTCCGGCTTGCCCAATTTTTTTCCTCCCCTCCAGGTCATTTTTTTCATCCTATCATAGAGGTAAAAAAAAATAACAAGACTTTTGTCGTCTTGTCATTAATAGGTTTCGTCAAATTTCCCTATTCATATCCCGTTAACCAAAAGGGCCTTCCAGGTACTGGTACTTCTGGTTCATAACATTTTAATATCGCCTCTCAACAATTACATGCATTCCTCTTCCATGTCACCTTCACTTGCAGCCGCATGGGGATAGTTCCCTACTGCCTCATTGTTCAGGTGATTTTTGACAAATTCCCCGTAAACTGTGATGGTCCTTTAAGCTCATCTTAGAAAAGTTACATACCAATATAAAATGGAGTCGCCCCAAAAATAGGCAGTCAATGTCCCAAAAACGATATACGGACCGAAAGGAATCAGCGTTTTCTTTTTTAGAATTCCGGTTAGCAACCCTATGATGCCAAGGAATGCCCCATAAAAGCACGCAAAAAGGAATGATAACAGGACCATCTTCATCCCCAATGCAAAGCCAATCACTGCAAAGAGCTTAATATCACCGCCACCCATGCCCCCCTTACTTACAACAGCGATTAATAGCAGAAGGCTAAAACCAACCGCTGCACCGAAAATTGAATCCCACCAGGGTGACAGCGGAAATGAAACCCTTAAAACCATAAAAATCACCGTAAAGAAAAGCAGTATTTTATCAGGTATGAGCATATAGGCTACATCAGACACCAAGATGATCATAAATAATGAAATCAATGTCCAGGCAACCCAGAGTTCACCCGACCAGCCAAGAAATATGGGAGCTGAGGCAAACAAAACACCGGTCAGCAATTCCACTACCGGATAAAGGGGGGAAATCCTTGCTTTACAGCCCCGGCATTTTCCGTCTTGCAACATATAAGAAATAACCGGTATCAACTCGAAGAAGGTCAATGTACGCCCACAAGATGGGCAAGCGGAGCGACGATTCGCAAATGGATTATTTGCTGGAACACTTAAACCGACGACGTTAAAGAATGAGCCTAAAATTAAGCCCAGGACGAAGAGATAGAAATGGATACCCATCATTTATACAGAGTGCACGAGGATTCGATTCACTTTCGTTGTATCTCTAAGGTCATGTCCCATTCCTTTCACAGGATATGCGACTTTGTAATAATCATTTGGGTTCTTCATGATTATTCATTCCTCCCATATTTCATTTTCCCTACCCGGCTCTGCTTAAAGCCGTTAAGTCCAAACTACTATTCAGAATCAATATATAAACATATTTTAACAAATATACGCGGTGTTTTGTTATCAATCACTCTATTAGATTTTTTTCTTTTTCGAAGTCCCTGTTAAATAGAAATGAGCTGTCCTTCTTAAAAAGGGAAAAGGACCATTGAAAAGGTCCTTTTTTTGAGACTGTTACTGATGTAAGTTAATTAATCACTAGTTCAATTCCAATCGTGCCTCTGCATATGGAGAAGAAAAAATAACCAGTTCACCATCTATCCATTTAGCATTCTCTATGGAGGTACCACATCAATCATCCACTTTGAATTTTTTAACTTTCAGATAGAAATCCCCTCACAAGTGAAAGGAAATGAAGGGAACCTGTTATGACAAGAACCTCTTTCTCCCCTGTTTTTCTTCTGCCTTCCCTTATCGCCGTCTGCCAATCCTTGTTTATTGTTTTATTTTCATGACGACATTCTTCATAAAGTGTTTGCGCATCCGCCGCCCGTTCATGTTCGAATTCGGTAATGATGATTTCAATCGTTTCCGTTTCCAGTCCACGAAGCATCTGGGAATAATTTTTATCTTTAAATGAACTGAATATGAACCGGTACTTATATTCAGGATAATTCAATTTTAGCGTTTCCATCAATACATCGATGCCGGCAGGATTATGTGCACCATCAATGATCACCAACGGCTCATCCGATATTTTTTCAAAACGCCCCTCCCATTTCGCCTCCTCTATCCCTTTAAGGATGCTTTTTTCATCGATATTTTCCATTCCTACCAGGACAGCAGCAATGGCCAGTGCCGCATTCTCGATTTGATGACGTCCCAACATCTGCATTTCCACATTTTCGATGGACCTATCGGCAAGCGAAAAGGAGAAACTTTGTCCTTGCTCACTTTGCTTCACATTCCCTACATGAAAGTCTTTGCCTAATTGGTAATGGGGTACGCCTAATGAAGATGCTTTTTCTTCGATTACTTTTGCTGGTTCCCAAGCGTTGACTCCACTGATGACCGGCGCCCCGCTTTTAATGATGCCCGCCTTCTCTGAAGCAATTTCCCCAAGTGTGTTACCCAGGATGCTCGTATGTTCCAAAGAAATCGAGGTAATGATCGAAAGAAACGGCTGGATGACATTCGTTGTATCGAGCCTGCCTCCAAGCCCTGTTTCCATCAAAACCAAATCCACTTCCTTTTTGCTAAAATAAGAGAATGCCATCGCAGTCAATATTTCAAACTGAGTGGGACCATCCCCCTTACTGTCCATCTCTTGGATGAACGGCCACAGCTCGCGGAAGGCAGCGATAAAATCCTTATCACTTATTTCATCCGCATTTATCTTCAGCTGTTCATTCATCCGCACTAAATATGGTGAAGTGAAGGAAGCGACCCGAATCCCTTCAGCAAGAAGGATTTCTTTAATATATTGCAAGGTTGATCCTTTCCCGTTTGATCCTGCAATGTGAATATACTTTAGCGCCTTATGGGGGTCACCCAATTCAGTTAACAATGTTTCCATCCGTGATAGGCCAAAATTCATGCCCAATTGAACTTGGCGCCGTTCAAAAAAATGATTGATGTCTTTCATGGTTGTTACCATTAATCATTGAGCCTCCTCTTTCTTTATACTGCTCTTATGCGTTAAGATTATTTTATCAATATATGAACGATTAACCTAGATGAAAGGTAGTGTTTTACCATGAAACCTTCAGATCTCCACTGTTGGATTGTCGTTAACGGCTATTTACAGCATGATAAGTTTTCCAGTTTAGCTTTCTTCATTAAAGAAGCGGCTGAAAGGAAAGAGATCACAGCAACCCTTATCCGCAATTCAGATCTTATTCCCATAATCGAAAAAGGAGTGCCGCTAATTAAAGGAGCCTTTGATATGCTGCCTGATTTTGTTCTGTTCATGGATAAAGACATTCATTTGGCACGCCATTTGGAATTGCTCGGCATCCCCGTATATAACAGCAGCACGGCAATCGATATTTGCGACAGCAAAGCAAAAACACATCAAGCATTGGCCAGTCATGGCATACCGATGCCAAAAACCTTGTTTCCACCTTTCACGTACGAAGGTATTGAAAGGGTCAATATGGATGCCTTCATACAAATCGGTATTGAACTTGGGTATCCACTTATCGTTAAGGAAGCATACGGTTCTTTTGGGGAACAAGTATATTTGATCCAAACAGAGGATGAGTTACTAAAGACCATCCGCATTCTTGGCCACAAACCATTTATCATTCAGGAATTCATCGAACATAGTAAAGGACGGGATATTCGTGTGAATGTCGTCGGCAATCAAGTCATAGCAGCGATGCAACGCCATTCCGAGAACGACTTCCGAGCTAATATGACTGTCGGTGGTCAGGCTGCCCCTTATACACCCACTAGGGAAGAAGCACAACTTGCCATCCGGTGTGCGGAGATACTAGGCGCCGACTTCGCTGGCGTCGATTTGTTGTTCGGTAAAGAGGGTCCGCTTTTGTGCGAAGTGAATTCGAATTCGCATTTACTAAATATTTATGAATGTACTGGCATCAACATCGCTGAGAGCATGTTCGATTATATCTTGAACAAATTAGGAAAGGGAAGTGCATCTGATGAAAAAACAAGTAGGTTGGTTGATTTATAACCGTGAGGATGCCGTGAAAAATCAAGGATACATAGATTGGATGCTTGACCAAGCCAGTAAGCTTGATCTTGATTTACACTTTTACCATCGGGAAGACCTTAGAATCGGTCATCGTTCCAACGAATTGTACGTGGAACATGCAGCTCAGCCAATTGCATTGCCAGACTTTGCTATCGTCCGGGCCATCGATCCTTTTCTAACAAGGCAACTGGAGCAAATGGGGATTGCCTGCTTTAACTCCTCATTCGTATCGGAAATCGCGAATGACAAAGCAAGGACCCATCAATATTTGGCCTCGATGGGAATTCCAATGGCCGATACCATATATTGCAACGGAAAGCCGAATGCCGATGACATGGAGTTCCCTTTCATTGCTAAAGAAACGCGTGGCCGCGGCGGGAAACAAGTATATTTAATCGAGCATGCCGATGATTTAACCGAACTGAATGACGGAAATTGGATTGTCCAAAAACCCGGCTTATTCGGAAAGGATATCCGCGTTTTTGTAGTTGGTAAAAAAGTGAAGGCTGCTGTACTTAGGGAATCCACTTCAAGTTTCAAGGCAAATTATACGCTAGGGGGATCGGCTTCCATATATGAGCTGACCGCTTCCGATTTAGCCCTTGTAGAAAGAGTTATCGAAGCGTTTGATTTCGGTCTGGTCGGGATCGATTTCATATTTGCCGAGGATGGCAGCCTCATGCTCAACGAAATCGAGGATGTAGTCGGCAGCCGGACATTAAGTGCACTAAGTGACATCAATATCGTATCGGAGTACCTTACATTCATAAAAGAAAGTCTATCCTCCTAACGGAACATTTGATTTTCGAATCAATGTCGTCCAACACAAAAAAGGATGAACCGGCATATTAGCTGGTTCATCCTTTTGTTTTACAGTTGTTTCAGTTCGCTGATCCTGTGGATCACAGAGTCGCGTTTTTCGCTATAGTCTTTTTCTTTGGCACGTTCTTCTTCAATGACGCTTGCCGGCGCCTTTTTAACGAAGCCCTCATTGCCTAATTTTTTCTGTACGCGTTCAACTTCTTTATTAAGTTTGTCGAGTTCTTTTTCAAGACGTTTCACTTCTTCGTCGATATTGATCAGCCCTGTCAGCGGAAGGATTAGTTCTACGCCAGTTACGACAGCTGTCATGGCTTGAGCAGGTTCTTCGACTTCGATACCGATCGTCAATTGTTCAGGATTACAGAAACGCTCGATATAACTGCTGTTTTTCTGTAACGTTTCTAAGATGGACTCATCTTTCGCTTTTAAAATCAAATTGATTTTTTTGCTTAGCGGCGTGTTCACCTCAGCACGGATATTACGGACGGCGCGGATGATTTCAACAAGCAGCTTCATTTCTTCGGCTGCAGCTGTATCTGTCAATCCTTCATTCACTTCCGGCCAAGCGGCAACAGTGATCGACTCACCTTCATGCGGAAGGTTCTGCCAGATTTCTTCGGTAATGAATGGCATGAACGGGTGCAACAATCTCATCGTATTATCCAGTACATAAGCCAAGATCGAGCGCGTCGTTTTCTTAGCCGCTTCATCTTCGCCATATAACGGAAGCTTCGCCATTTCAATATACCAGTCACAGAAATCATCCCAAATGAAGTTGTAAAGCACACGGCCGACTTCACCGAACTCATAACGGTCAGCGAGTCTTGTCACGTTTGAAATCGTTTCGTTCAAACGTGTCAAAATCCATTTATCGGCTACAGATTTTTCACCGCTTAAATCGATTTCGTCATACGTCATGCCATTCATGTTCATTAATGCAAAACGGGATGCGTTCCAAATTTTGTTGGAGAAGTTCCAAACCGCTTCCACTTTTTCCGTGCTGTAACGAAGGTCCTGACCTGGTGAGCTGCCCGTTGATAAGAAGTAACGCAGCGAATCGGCACCGTATTGATCGATGACATCCATCGGATCGACACCGTTACCAAGCGATTTACTCATCTTGCGTCCTTGTTCGTCACGAACAAGACCGTGAATCAGTACATCTTCAAATGGACGTTCGCCCGTGAACTCAAGTGCTTGGAAAATCATCCTTGAAACCCAGAAGAAAATGATATCATAGCCTGTCACTAGCGCTCCTGTTGGGTAGTATCGTTTGAAATCGACGCTGTCTTTGTCAGGCCAACCCATAGTCGAGAACGGCCATAAAGCCGAGCTGAACCATGTATCCAGAACGTCTGTATCCTGTTCCCAGTTTTCAGCATCCGCAGGCTCTTCATGTCCTACATACACTTCACCTGTTTCTTTATGGTACCAGGCTGGAATGCGGTGACCCCACCAAAGCTGACGGGAAATGCACCAGTCGCGGATATTTTCCATCCAACGGAGATACGTTTTTTCGAAACGATCCGGTACGAAATGAACTTTTTCCTCATCGGATCCTTTTTGAAGATCAACGGATGCATCAGCTAGAGGCTGCATTTTTACGAACCATTGAGTCGATAGATATGGTTCAACAACAGCACCGCTTCTCTCTGAATGACCGACTGAGTGAAGGTGATCTTCGATTTTGAAGAGTACTCCTTCTTCCTGAAGGTCTTTGACGATTTGTTTACGGCATTCAAAACGGTCCATGCCTTCATATTTACCGGCCTTTTCATTCATCGAGCCATCTTCATGCATGACAAGGATGCGCTCCAAATCGTGACGGTTCCCGATTTCGAAGTCATTCGGATCATGAGCAGGAGTAATTTTAACCGCGCCTGAACCGAATTCCATATCGACATAGTCATCACCGACAATCGGGATTTCCCGGCCTGTAATTGGCAAGCGAACCTTTTTGCCGATCAAGTGTTTATACCGATCATCTTCAGGATGTACAGCAACAGCAGTATCGCCAAGCATCGTTTCCGGACGGGTGGTGGCTATTTCAATTTCACCTGATCCGTCAACTAACGGATATTTCATATGGTAAAATGCGCCCTGTACATCTTTGTAAATAACCTCGATATCGGATAACGCCGTTTTCGTTGATGGATCCCAGTTGATGATGTATTCGCCGCGATAAATCAAGTCCTTCTTATAAAGCGAAACGAACACTTCGCGCACTGCTTTTGAAAGCCCTTCATCAAGAGTGAAGCGCTCACGGGTATAATCAAGTCCAAGACCCAGCTTTGACCATTGTTCACGGATATGGCTCGCGTATTCCTCTTTCCATTTCCATGTCTCTTCCACGAACTTTTCACGTCCAAGGTCATAACGGCTCACGCCTTCCGCACGAAGTTTCTGTTCAACTTTCGCTTGAGTGGCGATACCGGCATGATCCATGCCCGGCAACCATAAAACATCATAGCCTTGCATCCTTTTCATGCGTGTCAATATATCTTGAAGTGTCGTATCCCATGCATGGCCAAGATGCAGCTTACCAGTCACGTTCGGCGGGGGGATGACAATCGTGTATGGTTCTTTTTTATCGTCACCCGTCGTTTCGAAAAACTTCCCATCAAGCCACCATTTGTAGCGGCCTTTCTCTATCGTCTGCGGATCATATTTAGTCGGCATCGAAATTTGGTTCTCTTCCATATCATTTCCTCCTTATTTGGGCATAAAAAAAACTTCCATCATCACAAAAGGACGAAGGAAGTTGTTCGCGGTGCCACCTTTTTTCCGAAAAAGTAAAAAATCTCTTTCGGCTCTCAAATCGGATAACGGCTCTTCACCGGCCTTCGCTACTTAAGATCTTTCACGAAAACTGCTCGCGGACGACTTCGGATGCTGCTGCCTGGAAACCTCGCACCAATTGGTTTCCTCTCTGAAAAGTGCATTTCATCTTACTATTTCCGGTCTTTGCATTGATTTATATTCATATGTAAAATCATTGAATGCATATAGTATATAGTACAAAAAAAATGGGGCTCCAGTCAATCATCTTTTCGCTTTCTTTCTTTAGGAAGCATTCCATTACATGCATTTGATCCCGCTGCCCGGCCATTTTCTTTATTTTATCCTCCAGGAACAGTGAATGTGACCGTTTTTTCACCTTTTCCACTACCCGCCCATAGAATATAAGAAGCCCTAAAAAGGAAGGTAATAATATGAAGCGAAGATATACCCCCTATACTTTACCGCCTTGGATGAAAAAATTCCGGGGTGTTTGCCAGCAGTTCATCATCCCCTTTGTCGTATTCCAAGGATTGCGTACGCTGATTTTCCCTACTTTCTTCGATATGCTCCTGCTAATCGCCTTTATTTTCTTGGCCATGTCTTTGTATTTCGAATGGATTTAATTATTCCCTTACAGCAAAAAAATATACATGACTGGAGATGATCCAATCATGTATATTTAGCTTGGGGGTGATTGCTCTTCTTTGGCAGCCTCGGCAGCCGCCTTTTTCTGCTGTTCGATCTCTTCGATTTTCATCACCATATACTCAATATTCTTTAGTAGCCAAAATTGCCGCTGCAGTTGAGTAACATTATCAAGCTCTGAACGATGTCCCCTGCCATCGGAATAACCCTTCACTAATTCCAAAGCTGATCCAGGGAAAGCCAGATAACTTTGCATGAGCAGCAATTCTTCTTCTTTCAACGGAAAATAACGAAAATAGTTATATAGCCAGTCGACGCAGTCATCGCATTGGACAGGATAGGTCCTGGCCGACTTAACGAGATATGGCAGTAAATCGAAATGAGGCGGTGCCGTATTCGAATTCTCAAAATTGATGAAGTAGCCATATCCGCGTTCGTCATAAACGAAATGCTTCAAAGAGACCTTTCCGTGCGTGACCACGGTTCGAACCTTTTCACTTTCCTTCGTTTTTTCATACCAAGTTTCAAACTTCTTGATCGAGTACTTCAGTGCCTGTGAAATATCAGTGTAGAAAGAACAAACCGTCATTTCGACTGGAGACATATACCACTTCTTTTCACAGCTGACAATATACTCATCCATAAAGTCCTTCTCATTATTCCAGGCATCAAGCGTCCGCTCATAATGGGCTTCCCGTTCCTCTGGATCCACCTGTATTTCCCTAACGGACAGCGTATGCATCCGGGCAAGCTCCCTGAACATTTGCTTATGCTTTTCAACGCGCTCCCCGTCCCCTTCATTATTCAACCAGGGCATCAGGTAATACAAACGTCCATTATGAAGAACGGCGTAACGCTGATCCATCGTTTGATAAATGGGAACGATCCTGTTATAGCCGCGATGGTACAGTTTTTGAACATTTTTTATAAAATCAATGCCGTTATGCGGTAAAATCGATTTCAAGGCAAATGTACCGCGATCAGTGTATACTTTTTTTACACGCCCGAAATCCTCAATATATTGTACATACATGGCATATTCCTTCAAGACGGTTTCCGTGTCAAGATCCCGATTAGCAGGCTGCTGATTCTCGTTTTCCCTCACGAGACTCACTCACTTTCTCTAAAAAAACTCAATCCGATTCCTATAGTCACCAAAGTCCAGTGGCCAATCAGGCTGCTCTAACACCGTTCAACAACTTTACCCTAGTAAAAAACAGGAGCAGACCATATGCTCTGCTCTCTGTCCTGGTCAATTCTTATATACAACGGCCTTCGGTATATAGATGACTTGCCCTTCATGGACGTTTTGATTCGACTCCAATTCATTGCTGAAAAGTATGGATTGAACCGTAACATCATAACGTTGAGCCAAGTCGTCAAGCGTTTCCCCTTGCTGGACAATGCAAACCTTCATCCTTACCAGTTCTTCTTCTTGTTTCCGTCCGAATAAATCCATGATGGAAAGCTGCTTTTCATCATGATCGGCCGTATCTTTATCATCACGCTCAGCTGCTTGTTTCCTGCCTTTGAAATTTTTGACTTCCTTGGCTGGGGGAGCTGGTCTTTCCCTCTTTTTGAATAGATCGCTTATGGATGAATTGGACTCCTCTTCCTGTTCCACCTTCACATGTTCATTTAGGATAGGTCCCGTTACAACGTCATCTTCTTCCTGCCGGATGACGTCCTCGGTTTCAAGATTTGAAACTGGGCTATCTTGATGAGGCTCTTCTACCACTTCTTCTTTCAAAGTCACTCTAGGAGTCTCCGTCTCCACTATGGAATCCTGCCTACTTACTTCTTCCTCCAGTTTCTCCTCATCCACGAATGACACAGGTACCTCCTCTGTGGAGTCAGGCTGATCACTTATAAAATTCACTTCTTCCTCTACAGCTTCAGCATCTTCCTGTCTGTGCACTTCCGTTTCCCACTCCTCCTCTTCAGGATATGGTGAAACGGGAATTTCAAAGACTGGGGCATTATGCTGATCGCTTAAATAGATTGATTCCTCTTCTTCTTCTTCGTTCGCTTCAGATACTCGTCTTGCCTCTGCAGAAAAAGGCGTGTATAACTCTTCCTCCTGCTCATCACGGAAAACAGGCTGAAAATCCGGGATTGGCGGCACTGCAGCCGCATAAGGAATGTATGACTCATTTTCCCCATCCGTTTCTTCTCCCTCTGTTTCCCCAACTTCCTGCTCCGTATCGAACCGTTGTTCCACATATGAATCATTATAGATTCCAGTTATCAACAAATCCGCCTGCAATTTCAAACAGTTATGCTCAGGCAGGGCATAATCAAAGCTTTGAATCGAGACATCAATCTCCTCTAATGAGGCAATCCGATTATTCGGAATCGTTATATCAACCGGAAAACGGTGTGTGAACTCATTAAGTCCATTGGGATGCCTCTCGACCTTTTGAACGGATTTTGGCAAAAAGGTCTGCGAAAACTCCTCTTCCTCACCATTTTGCGAGTCTTTGTATTCACCGCATAAATCTAACGAGCCTCGTATAAAAACATATTGATCACTTTCTTGAATCGTCACATTCGGATCCAGGGAAATGGAATAGAGCTCAGCCACTTCCTGTCCCTTCTGGAACCAAACGGATTCCTCTAAAGAAAATCGTAAATACGATTCATTTTCTTGCGACAAGACAACTCCTCCTTTCAGCTTCAGGAAACGGTACCTATACCATTATCAATCTATGAAGGTAGGAAGATGATTATTCCTTAATTTCATTTGCCGCCATCCAGATCTTATTTATCCTGAACCACTAAAAACGAGGAGATTCTATTTTTCCAGGCTAAAATCAATGTAGAATTGGATCAATGCAATCGGCCTGAAACCATTTAAATTGGTCCTAAAACCAGTTATTCGGTCCTATCTCCATTTTATTTCGACCTTCAATCTATTTATTCGTCCTACCTCCCTATTATTTCGGCCTTCAACCTTTTATTCCGTCCTATCTCCCTATTATTTCGGCCTTCAACCTTTTATTCCGTCCTATCATCCTTTATTCAGCCTTCAATCTTTTATTCCGTCCTACCACCCTTTTATTCGGCCTTCAACTTTTAATCAGCATTCTTCCGCTTACTGATTGAATTCAAAAAAACAGGCTACCATTCTCCAAAAGTTTTTTTGGAAAATGGTGCCTGTTTAATATTTATGATTGCTTAATTAGCCAGAAAGTTTTTTTGCATCATTTTTTTAATTTTGCAAAGGCCTGTTCTGCCGCTTCAATGGTCTTTTCGATATCTTCATCACTATGTGCTGTTGATAGGAATAAACCTTCAAACTGGGATGGCGGCAAGTAGATGCCTTGATTCGCCATTTCCCTATAGTAAGAAGCAAAGAACTCTAAATCGGATGTTTTTGCTGTATCATAATTTACGACTTCTTCATTTGTAAAGAAAAGTCCAATCATGGAACCGGCACGATTGAATGTATGGGGAACTCCGTATTTTTCCGCTGCTTCTCCAATGCCTTTTTCGAGGATATCACCTTTTCGGGTGAACTCTTCATAAGATTCTGGAGTCAATTGGCTCAGCGTTTCAAGACCAGCCGTCATGGCCAGAGGGTTACCAGACAATGTTCCCGCTTGATAGATTGTCCCACTCGGGGCGATTCGTTCCATGAATTCGCGCTTTCCTCCGAAAGCTCCGACCGGCAAGCCACCGCCAATTACTTTCCCAAGGCAAGTCAGGTCCGGTACGATGCCAAAATAGCCTTGTGCACAATTATAGCCGACACGGAACCCAGTCATCACTTCGTCAAAGATCAATAGAGCCCCGTATTGGGTCGTCACTTCACGTAAGCCTTCGAGGAAACCTGGCTGTGGCGGAACGACGCCCATGTTCCCCGCAACAGGTTCTACGATGATACAGGCGATGTCTTCGCCAAATTGTTCAAACGCATATTTGGTTGCAGCAAGATCATTATATGGTACGGTAATCGTATTTTTCGCAATGCCTTCCGGTACTCCCGGGCTATCAGGTAAACCTAATGTTGCAACACCGGATCCCGCTTTGATTAGCAATGAATCGCCATGCCCATGATAAGAACCTTCGAATTTCAGGATTTTATCCCGGCCTGTAAAGCCTCGCGCCAACCTTAGGGCACTCATCGTCGCTTCGGTTCCTGAAGATACCATCCGGATCATCTCAATCGAAGGCACACGTTCAATGACCAACTTAGCCAGTTCATTCTCAATCAGTGTAGAGGTTCCAAAGCTTGTACCTGATTCCGCTACCTTTTTCAATGATTCCACGACACGGTCATTCGTGTGACCCAGGATAAGCGGTCCCCATGAAAGAACATAGTCTATATATTCATTCCCATCGATATCATACATTTTTGAGCCTTTTCCGCGCTCCATGAAAATTGGATCCATGTCCACAGATTTGAAGGCACGTACCGGGCTGTTCACGCCGCCTGGCATCAAGTCTTTTGCTTCGGCAAACGCTTTTTTCGATTTTTCATATGACCGCATGATTCAATCCCCTTTTCCATTACAGGTTTTATTTGTCATCATCCTTGATTATCTTCGTTTATCCAGCGTGCTACCTCTTTTGAAAAATACGTAATGATCAAGTCGGAACCTGCGCGTTTCAAGCCTGTTAGCATTTCCATCACTATCGCTTTTTCATCAATCCAGCCATTTTGGGCAGCTGCCTTAACCATTGAGTATTCACCGCTGACATTATAGGAAACAATCGGGAGATTAAAGTTATTCTTAACGTCCCTGATGATGTCCATGTAGGATAGGGCTGGTTTTACGATTAGGAAATCCGCACCTTCAGCAACATCGGATTCAGCTTCACGGAATGCTTCAAGGCGATTGGCGGGATCCATTTGGTAAGTTTTCCTGTCGCCAAATTGTGGTGCACCATTCGCAGCATCTCGGAATGGACCGTAAAAAGCCGAGGCATATTTCACTGCATAGGACATGATTGGAATATCTTCATAGCCCGCTTCATCCAGACCTGCACGGATGGCCGCAACGAAACCGTCCATCATATTGGAAGGGGCAATGATATCGGCACCGGCCTCAGCCTGGCTGATTGCCGTTTTGGCAAGAAGGTCAAGAGAAGCGTCATTCAGGATCTTTTCCCCTTCAACGACCCCGCAATGCCCATGGCTTGTATACTCACATAGGCAGGTATCAGCAATGACAATGACTTCAGGATATTGTTTTTTGATAAAGCGGGTTGCCTCTTGCACAAGTCCGTTATGGTGAAAAGCACCTGTGCCCTGTTCGTCTTTATCATGATCAAAAGGGACACCGAATAAAATGACTGACTTTATGCCCAGACTCACGACTTCATCCATTTCCGCTCCCAGATTATCCATGGATAACTGATAGATACCCGGCATCGAGTTGATTTCATTTTTTACATTTTCACCGTCGATGACGAAAATCGGATAGATCAAATCCTCTTTATGCAATTGTGTTTCACGGACTAAAGCCCTCATGCCAGCACTTGCACGCAAGCGACGGTGGCGATTGAATGGAATGTTTTTCATTTTAAAGTTCCTCCCTTATTATTTCTTTTCACGATGAAGCGTATTAAATCAGCAACCATGGCATCCGTCGTATAAACATCTGGACAAACATCGACGGATAGCCCATGTTTTTCAGCCGTTTTAGCGGCAATCGGTCCGATGCATGCGATGATGATCCGGTCTATGTATGTATCCAACTCACAGCGTTCCATAATCTGCAAAAAATGATGGATCGTCGAAGAACTCGTAAAGGTTATGACGTCGATTTCATGATTCGTTATAAGTTGCACGAGTTTTTTTTCACTGCTTCGAGGAAGCACGGTATGATAAATAATCACTTCATCACACGATGCTCCACCTTCATTGATTGCCTCCGCAATAACCGCCCTGGCGAGATTTCCTTTTGCCAGCAATACGCGTGACCCGGGATCAAGTAAGGTCATGAACTCCGAAACAAACCCTTCAGCAACAAACTGAGCTGGCACGAAATCCGCCTTATACCCATGCCGTTTCAGGGCCGCTTCTGTTTTGGAGCCGATAACGGCTATTTTCGGAAGCTTTAAAGGCAGTTTACCAAGAAGCTTAAAGAAGAAATCCACCCCATTTTGACTTGTCAGAATGATCCAGTCATAGGTAAGCAACTCACCTAAACGCTGATGAACCTCTTCCATATGATCAGGAAGAGTGAACTCAAGCAATGGCACAAGAAGCGGCGTTCCGCCATTTTTCTCGATCGAATCTTTTAAACCATCTGCCTGCCCTTTCCCTCTCGTGATTAATACCCGATAATCCTTAAGAGGTTGAAAGGGTTTCATTACTGATCAAGCTCCTCTTTTACGCGATCGATCAATTCTTTACCGCCCATTTCACTAATCTGCTTGGCAGCATCATGCCCAACCGTCACGGGATCTGCCCCCTCGACCATTTCTTTATAAATCACCTTTCCATCAGGAGAAGCGACCAAAGCCGTCAAGGAAACGGATCCATTATCTTTTGCTACCGCAAATCCGGCAATCGGAACCTGGCATCCGCCTTCCATTTTATCCAAAAAGGCACGTTCCGCTTCAACCGTTCTTTTCGTTTTTTCACAGGTCAATTTCGCAAGTTCTGCCAGCAGATCTTTGTCATCTTCACGGCATTCAATGGAAAGTGCTCCTTGTCCAACTGCCGGAATGCAAATATCTTCATCTAAGAATTCCGTTACGATGTCTTGTTCCCATCCCATTCTTGATAGTCCTGCTGCAGCTAAAATGATAGCATCATAATCTTCCGTTTTCAGCTTATTCAAACGGGTATCGATATTCCCGCGAATCCATTTAATTTCAAGGTCCGGCCTTCTAGCCAAAATTTGAGCGCCACGGCGCAAGCTGCTTGTACCTATGATGGAACCGGGTTTCAGTTCAGAAAGGGTTTCATGGTTCTTGGAAATCAAGGCATCCCGATGGTCCTCCCTCGGTGGTATGCAACCAATCGTCAATCCTGTAGGAAGCACTGCCGGCATATCTTTCATACTATGTACAGCCATATCAATTTCTTTATCCAGCATCGCTTGCTCGATTTCTTTAACGAATAAGCCTTTTCCGCCTACCTTGGAAAGCGTTACATCAAGGATTTGGTCACCCTTTGTGACAATTTCCTTCACCTCGAACTCGTATGGAACCCCAAGCTCTTTAAGTTGATCGATAACCCAGTTCGTTTGGGTGATCGCTAATTTACTACGTCTAGAACCGACAATTATTTTTCTCATAGTTTCCTCCTATGTATTCCAAAAGTGGAATGTTGAAAGGCTTCCGAAAAGGAAAAAGTTAATTAACACAATCATGAAAGATCCAATATTCAGAAAGGCTAGCGTCCTTCCATACATTTGTTTCCGAATTTTCAAGTATAAAAATACACTGTATGCGATGAGCAAAATAAATGAGCCGATGATCTTCATATCCAGCCAGGATACCCCAGGCACTTTTATATAAGCCCATTGAATCCCCAAGATAAGTGATACCACCAATAATGGAACACCTATTACTGCTAGGACATAAGACATTTGCTCGAGCTTAGTTAGATCGCCGAGTCGAAGCAGCCGTTTCCCCCACTTCTTCCGTTTCAACAGATCATATTGAATTAAGTAGAGTAGTGAAAACACGAAAGAAAGCGTGAATGCCCCATAAGATAGGATGGCAAAAGTGATATGTATGAGCAATAGCTCTGAAACCAGACGCTGTGCAAGCACTTGAGATTCTATCTGAACAGGTGCAAATGTATGGATGGCCATAACCATGAAACCTAATACATTCGTAAAAAAGACCGTAAAGTCGACTCTTAGCAATCGGTTAATGATCAAAGATAACGATATGAGGACCCATGCATAAAAATATAAGCCTTCAAAAATCGTCAATACCGGGAACCTTCCCGTTTTCATTACATACAGAAACAAAAAAATTGTTTGCAGTACCCAAACAATAGAAAGCAACCAGAAGGCGACCTTATTAGCCTTCTGGTTATTATTAAGGAAGTCAATAAAATATAAAAGCATACTGATGGCATACAACAACACAGTGGCTTCATGCAATCTTGTCATTAGTAATTCCATATCTACCTCATTACTGGACAGGAACTGGATTCAATAGGGATGCCTTGGAACTGTTCAGTTCTTTTTCATCATCCGCAACCAGCTGGTCTTCTATCAATTCCTCTAAATTGAAGATTTTAACGAAATTATTTAATTGCTCTTTTGCATTCGGCTCATCTGCAAGCTCTTTTGCATAAAGAATAGGATCTTTTAGCATTTGGTTGATGATGCTCTTCGTATGCTTGTTCAGAACCTTTTTGTCACGTTCGCTTAAATGCGGAAGCTTTCTTTCGATGCTTTCCATCGTTTCCTTTTGTATCGAAAGGGATTTTTCCCGTAAAGAAGAAATGACTGGCACCACACCAAGCAAATTAATCCATTGATTGAAGTCCACAATTTCAGATTCGATCATCAATTCTATTTTCTCGGCAGCTTTTTTACGTTCTTCGATATTGGCTTGCACGATCCCTTCAAGATCGTCAATGTCATACAGGAAGACATTTTCCAGCTCGCCCAATGTTGGATCAAGGTCACGCGGCACTGCGATATCGACCATGAAAATAGGACGGCCTTTACGAAGCTTATTCACGAATGACATCATTTCTTTTGTTACGAGAAGATCTTTTGATCCAGTGGAAGTGATCAGGATATCAGCCTCCACTAAAGCGCATTGCAGCTCTTGAAGCTGTTTTGCTGTACCATTGAATCTTTCCGCCAGGTCGACCGCTTTCTGAAAGGTGCGGTTAATGACTGTGATGCTGTCGGCTCCATTACTATGAAGATTTTGAATGGCTAGCTCACCCATCTTACCGGCCCCAAGAATCAAGACATTCTTGCCGTTCAGGCCTCCAAAGATTTTTTTTGCAAGCTCGACTGCCGCATAGCTGACGGAAACGGCATTGGTATTGATTTCGGTTTCCGAATGAGCTTTTTTAGCCAATGTAAGGGCTTGCTTGAAGAGATGGTTAAAAACGGTACCGATCGTATCTTCCTTCTGCCCTAACAGATAGCTTGAACGTACTTGTCCCAAAATCTGAGTTTCTCCCAGGATCATGGAATTCAAGCCGCAGGTAACAGAAAATAAATGCTCGACAGCCCCATCGCCTTCATAAATGAAGAGATATTTAGAAAATTCTTCTTTATCGATATTAAACCATTCCGAAAGAAATTCCTTTATATAATACCTACTTGTATGAAGCTGGTCACCGACCGCATATATCTCCGTTCTGTTACATGTTGAAATAATAATATTTTCCAAGATGCTTTTTTTATTTTTAAGAGCTTTCATTGCCTCGGCAAGTTCGGCTTCGCTGAACGATAGTTTTTCCCGAATTTCTACAGGGGCAGTTTTGTAATTAATACCAACCGCTAGAATATGCATCCTTTTGTTTTGCACCCCCAAAATTTTTCATGTAAATTTATTATACCATGTACTAAAATTGATTCACGCAAATAATATGAACAGTTTATGAAAACGTATGCTACCATGAAAAGACAGCCAAAACGCCTGATTGCTACAAAAGGTGTCTAAGCGGGATTTGTAAGTTACATACATATTTCGACATTGTGTACAAAAGTACCATATCAAAAATGGCAAAAAACTTCAAGTAATCGAATTGGATAGGAGGATAAAATGAAAACGCAGCGTATTTTCCCTGGAATCGTTTTAATCGGTTTCGGACTCTATTTTTTTCTTGAACATTCCCAAATGGAGATCTTTCCAGGCTTTTTTAGCTGGCCCACTTTATTATGTATAGTTGGTGCCGCCTTCTTGATTCAGGCTTATAGCGGTAATGAATATGAGTCCATCCTGCCAGGCGTCATCTTACTGGGGTTCGGGGCCCACTTCCACATTGTCGAGAACCTGGATATTTGGCCGGACAATATAGGTATCTTTATTTTAATCATCTCGCTGGGATTTATTCTTCGGGCACGTAAAACAAATTCTGGAATGTTTCACGGGATGGTAATACTCATCATCTCGATCCTTTTCTTATTCTATGATAAAATCACAACGTCTTTCGGGATTGTTGAAACAAGCACGGCGAACATCGAAAGGTTTTGGCCATTTGCCTTGATGGCAATCGGCATTTTCTTTTTGGTTCGAAAAAAGTGAATATGGACCGATTCGCATTTTATGTGAATTCCATAATGAAAAAGGGTATTCCAGATGCGGAATACCCTTTTCTTTTACATATATTTCTTAAGGACGCCCCATGCTTGTTCCTTACCTTCTCCTGTTTCCCCTGAGAAAAGAAGCAATTCATCTTCTCTTTCCATATTCAACGTTTGGCGCGTGACCTTCAAGTGCTTCTGCCATTTGCCCTTTGGAATTTTATCCGCTTTGGTGGCAATGACGATCCTTGGCAGATCATAATGCTTCAGGAATTCATACATTGCGATATCATCCTTAGTCGGAGGATGACGCAAATCGACGATCAGAAGCGCAGCGCGGAGCTGATCACGGGAAGTGAAGTACGTTTCGATCATCCTTCCCCAGGCATCGCGCTCCGTTTTTGATACCTTTGCATAACCATAACCCGGTACATCCACAAAATGGAGTGCTTCATTTATGATATAAAAATTCAAGGTCTGCGTCTTACCCGGTTTAGAGGATGTCCGCGCCAAGTTTTTTCGATTGATCATTTTGTTGATGAAACTGGATTTCCCAACGTTGGAACGGCCTGCCAAGGCAAATTCCGGTATTGGAGTATTGGGATATTGTTCAGGTTTCACAGCACTGATGACAATATCTGAACTTGTTACTTTCATTCGTTCACACCTACCAATGCATGCTCAAGGACTTCATCGACATGTGAAACTGGAACAAATGTTAATGCTTTACGGACACTTTCCGGGATATCATCAATATCCTTTTCGTTATTTTGCGGGATGATGATTTTCGTAAGTCCTGCGCGATGGGCCGCTAAAGATTTTTCTTTAAGCCCGCCGATCGGAAGAACCCGTCCGCGTAATGTAATTTCGCCTGTCATGCCTACCTCTTTTCTGATCGGCCTATTAGTTAGGGCCGATATTAACGCTGTTGCAATCGTGATGCCTGCAGATGGGCCATCTTTAGGGACGGCACCTTCGGGGACATGAATATGAATATCATATTTTTCATGGAAGTTCGTATCAATATGAAGTTTCTCGGTTTTTGAACGGACATAGCTGAAAGCAGCCTGGGCTGACTCTTTCATTACATCGCCAAGCTTTCCTGTCAGGATAAGCTTGCCTTTACCTGGTGATAAGGAAACCTCGATTTGCAGCGTATCGCCACCAACCGACGTGTATGCTAAACCATTAGCAACACCGACTTGGTTCTCGACTTCCGCCTGTCCATAATGGAACATGGTTTTCCCTAAAAACTCCTCGACATTCTTTTCAGAAATGACGACCCGCTTTTTATCTCCGGACACGATGATTTTTGCAGTCTTACGACAGATGCTTGCAAGCTGTCGCTCCAGACTCCGGACACCGGCTTCCCGAGTATAATAACGGATGATTTTGGTAAGAGCTTCCTCACGGATTTGCAATTGTGTCTTCAATAAACCATGGTTTTCCAACTGTCTAGTCAGTAAGTGATCCTTGGCTATGTGAAGTTTCTCTATCTCAGTATAACCTGCAATCGAAATGATTTCCATACGATCACGAAGCGGGCCAGGAATCGATCCCAAATTATTCGCCGTCGCAATGAACATGACCTTGGAAAGATTATACGTTTCTTCAATATAATGATCACTGAAATTATGGTTTTGCTCAGGATCGAGTACTTCCAGCATCGCTGCAGATGGATCTCCCCTAAAGTCATTGGACATCTTATCCACTTCGTCCAGTAAAAAGACAGGATTGATCGTTCCAGCTTTTTTCATGCCTTGGATGATCCGTCCTGGCATCGCCCCTACATATGTGCGGCGATGTCCGCGGATTTCCGATTCATCACGCACCCCGCCTAAAGATATACGGACGAAATTCCTATTCAGTGATGACGCGATCGATTTAGCGAGACTGGTTTTCCCGACACCAGGTGGTCCAACCAAGCAAAGGATAGGACCCTTCAATGAATTGGTCAATTGCTGGACGGCTAAATACTCAAGCACCCGCTCCTTCACCTTTTCCAATCCATGGTGGTCCCGGTTCAGGATTTTTTCAGCTTTGTGAATATTCAAGTCATCTTTAGTAGCTTTGGACCAAGGAAGCGAGATCAACCATTCGATATAATTGCGGATGACAGAACTCTCGGCTGAGCTGGACGGTACTTTTTCATAACGGTCCAATTCCTTTAATGCCGTTTCTTTGATGTGCTCTGGCATATCCGCTTCTTCTATCTTTTCGTTGAGGACCTCAATTTCCCCTGTCTTCCCTTCTTTATCGCCCAATTCCTTTTGGATCGCTTTCATTTGTTCACGTAAATAATATTCTTTTTGAGTCCGTTCCATCGAACGCTTAACACGCTGGCCGATCTTTTTCTCGAGGAAAAGAACTTCTTTCTCGTTATTGATGATCTCGATTACACGGCTTAAACGCTTTTTCATATCAATGGTCTCGAGCACTTCTTGCTTTTCCTTCAATTTCAAAGGCAAATGGGAAGCGATTATATCGGCTAATCTCCCTGGCTCTTCAATATCGGAAGTGGAAGAAAATGTTTCACCGGTTATTTTCTTGGACATTTTTATGTATTGTTCAAAATAATCCAATAGTGTGCGCATTAATGCTTGATGTTCAGCATCCTTTTCATCACTGTCTTCATATATTTTAATCTTGGCACCATAATGTGTCTCATAATCGTAAAATTCAATGACCTCTGCCCGGTTCAATCCTTCCACCAACACCCGGATTGTACCATTCGGAAGCTTCAGCATCTGTTTTACCTTTGTTAAAGTTCCCATTGTAAATAAATCTTCTTCACCTGGTTCGTCCAACGAAACATCTTGTTGTGTCGTCAAAAATATAAGATGGTCTTCCACCATTGCTTTCTCAAGGGCTTGTACCGATTTATCTCGGCCTACATCTAAATGAAGTACCATCGTTGGATATACAAGCAGTCCTCTAAGCGGCAGGAGGGGGACGATGATTTCTTTATCAGTCATTTCCTGACACCTCCATCTAATTAGTATCGTCGTTGTAAACTATTTACCCATGTTCTCAACCTTTTAACAATTCTATCCTATTTATATAGAAGTGTCTATTCGTTTACCTTAACACGTTTCGACTGCTATTATTATCTCCAATATTAGATAAAAAAGCACGTCTGAACACGTGTTTATTTTTTCTTTAAGTTTAAGACGGACTCCAATATGGTCCTTAAAATGCCCCGGTTCTATTTTAGCCGGGGCATTTCGTTTATACACTTTCTTTTTTCGATAGGTCCAAGGATGTGAGGATTTGTTCCGATATCATTTCCTTTTTCAGTGCCTGATCGAGCACTTCTTTTACATTCGTAACCGGAATGATTTCTATATCCTTGATTTCAGATAGCAAAGGCTGCATGTTATCGGCTGGGATGATTACTTTCTTTGCGCCGGCAAGTTTTGCGGCCTTGATTTTCGGAATGACACCGCCAATCGGTTTAACACCGCCATGAATGCTGATTTCCCCAGTCATCGCCATTGTGTGATCAACAGGGATTTTATAAATGGCCGAGTATATGCCAGTTGCCATCGCGATTCCGGCAGAAGGACCATCTACAGGACTTCCGCCCGGGAAATTCACATGGATATCGAATTGATCGGCAGGCACTCCCATCGACCGTAAAACCGTAATGACATTTTCAATCGAACCTTTTGCCATGCTCTTACGGCGAATCGACTTGCCGCCACCACCGCCAATACTTTCTTCTTCAACGATGCCGGTAATATTTATCGAGCCTTTTTCATCAGAGGCAGCCATGACCGTAACCTCGATTTCAAGCAATGCCCCGCTGTTGGGACCATAGACTGCAAGACCGTTGACAAGGCCTATTTTAGAATTCGATTCTATTTTCCTGTCCATTCTTTGGGTCAGTTGGCTGCTATGTGCCATCCAATCTATATCTTCTTCTCTGATAAAAGTCCTGTTTTCATTAATTGAAATTCCTGCAAGAGTCTGAATCATGTTGACGGCTTCCCTGCCATTTCGAGCATAATCCGAAATCGAATGCAAGCCTTTTTCACTGATGGTGATTCCCACTTTATCTGATGCATTTTTAGCCACGGTGATTATTTCTTCCCGATCAAGTTCACGGAAAAATACCTCTATGCATCTCGAGCGTATTGCAGGTGCGATTTCATTTGGCGTTCTCGTTGTGGCTCCAATCAATCGAAAGTCAGCCGGAAGTCCATTTTTAAAAATATCATGGATGTGAGTGGGAATATTTTGGTTTTCCTCTTGATAATAGGCACTTTCCAGAAAGACCTTACGATCCTCCAATACCTTTAACAGTTTATTCATCTGTATTGGATGTAGCTCCCCTATTTCGTCGATGAACAATACGCCTCCATGAGCATTGCTGACTGCACCCTGCTTTGGCTGCGGAATGCCAGCTTGTCCCATTGCCCCGGCCCCTTGATAAATTGGATCATGCACCGAACCAATAAGCGGATCGGCAATCCCCCGTTCATCGAACCTGGCTGTGGTGGCATCCAATTCAACAAACACTGCCGAATTCTTAAAAGGGGACTTCCCGTTTTTCTTAGCCTCTTCCAAAACAAGTCTGGCCGCTGCTGTTTTCCCTACCCCTGGAGGACCGTAAACTATCACATGCTGGGGATTCGGCCCACATAAAGCAGCCTTTAAAGATTTAATGCCATCTTCCTGACCGATGATTTCATTAAATGAGCTTGGTCTAACCTTCTCAGCCAATGGCTCAGTTAACGAAATCGATCTCATCTTCCGTAATTGGTCCATTTCCTTACGTGAATCACGGTCAATGGAAACTTTTTGTGTCCGCTGGCCTTTCAATAGGTTCAAAAAATACAATCCAATAATAATCCCAAAAAACAGCTGGATAAACAACGCCAATCCTGTCCAATTCATCGTATTCCCTCCTGCACTCTCCTAGTTTGTCATTTCTGTTAGTATCTCCTTTGGAAGGGCGATATTATCCAAGAAATTCGTGTTGTAAATTTTGGGGTTTTCATCCTTAAGAACAACAATTTTTCAATAAACATAAAAAAAGACAAAAGAAAAAGACTGCCAGGATGAACTGGCAGTCTTACTTTTCCTATTAATTAAGCAGATGTCTTCTTTTCTTGTCCTTTGATGGTCGTACCGTCTTTTAGGACGAGCTTTGGAGATTCATTTTTTGAAATCGTGCTGCCTGTGATTACACATTTTGCAACATCATCACGTGAAGGCAGATCGAACATCACTTCAAGAATGATGCCTTCAATGATGGATCGCAGGCCACGTGCACCAGTTTTACGTTCAATTGCCTTTTTAGCAATTTCACTAAGCGCTTCCTGTTCGAATTCCAATTCGACATCGTCTAGTTCAAGCAATTTTTGATATTGCTTAACAAGGGCATTTTTTGGTTTTGTCAGGATTTCGATCAAAGCAGCTTCATCCAATTGCTCAAGAGTCGCAATTACCGGAAGACGTCCGATGAATTCCGGAATTAAACCGAAACGAAGCAAGTCTTCAGGAAGGACTTTGGAAAGCAATTCTTTTTCTGCAACATCATCCTTCTTCACGTCAGAGCCAAAACCAATGACTTTTTGACCAAGACGGCGTTTGATGATCGGTTCGATGCCATCAAAGGCACCGCCACAGATGAACAAAATATTGGTCGTGTCGATTTGGATGAACTCCTGATGCGGATGTTTACGCCCACCTTGAGGCGGAACGCTTGCAACCGTTCCTTCAAGAATTTTCAATAAAGCTTGTTGCACACCTTCACCAGACACGTCACGTGTAATGGAAGGATTTTCCGATTTACGGGCAACTTTATCGATTTCATCAATATAAATGATGCCTTTTTCCGCTTTTTCCACATCATAATCAGCTGCTTGGATCAATTTTAGAAGGATGTTTTCGACATCTTCCCCAACATATCCAGCTTCCGTCAATGAAGTTGCATCAGCAATGGCAAAAGGAACATTCAGTAATCGTGCCAATGTTTGCGCAAGAAGGGTTTTCCCGCTTCCCGTCGGTCCGATTAGGGCGATGTTACTTTTAGAAAGCTCCACATCGTCGACTTTGCTATTGGAATTGATACGTTTATAATGGTTGTAAACAGCGACAGCCAAAGATTTCTTCGCCTGTTCTTGTCCAATCACATATTCGTCAAGAATTTCACGGATTTCCATAGGTTTAGGAACATCCCTGAATTCCACTTCTTCATCAGTGCCCAGCTCTTCTTCGACGATCTCCGTACAAAGCTCGATACACTCGTCACAAATATAGACACCTGGACCAGCAACCAGTTTACGGACTTGTTCTTGTGTTTTACCGCAAAAAGAACATTTTAACTGTCCTTTTTCATCATTAAATTTAAACATGTACGTTCACCCCTTTAAATACTCTTCCAACTCTATTACATAGCGGTACCCAATCGAATGAAAAAAAATAGGCACACATCTACTTAAGCATTCCAAAATCCCTAGTATGTTTTGCATTTTATCATGTTCTTGGAAGTTTAGTAACAAAAATGCTCACGCGTCCGAGTTGTTAAATAAGTACAATAATCAATCAATATGTATTTGCCCTTTACCAGTATGCCCCAAACTTTTGATTTTTAAAATCAGGATTTGCTGTATAAATATGTATATGCGGTATTAGAACTAATCTACACTGAAATCCAAAAAAAATCAATCAGGAACTAACCGATATTTGAAATTTCCACTAATTCTCAATATGTATAAAACAAGGCACGATTACTCGCGCCTTGTTTTTTTTAAGGAAATATTTAAATCTACTTATTTATAAAAATTATTTTGCGTCAACTGTTTTGCTGTTTTCTACCAAGAAGTCAATAGCTTTCTTAATTTTAAGATCGCCTTTGATTCCTTCTAAGTTTCCAAGAGCTTGTTTGATCGCGTCAATTTCCATGTTGTACATTGTAGCCATTTGTCCAAGTTCAGCTTCCACATCTTCGTCAGTCGCTTCAAGTTTTTCAACTTCAGCAATTGCTTCAAGAGTAAGGCTCGTACGAACTTGCCCTTCAGCTTCTTCTTTCATTTGTGCTTTTAAAGCTTCTTCGTCTTGACCTGAGAATTGGTAGTAAAGTTCCAAATTAAGTCCTTGAGATTGAATGCGTTGAGAGAACTCATTCATCATGCGGTCCACTTCATTTGAAATCATTGCTTCAGGAACGTCCATTTCCGCACCTTCAACAGCTTTACCAATTACAGTGTTTTGGATGAAGTTTTCTTCTTCATGTTTTTTGTCATGCTCTAATTTATGTTTTGTTTTTTCTTTAAGTTCAGCCAAAGTTTCAACTTCGTCGTCGACATCTTTCGCGAACTCATCATCCAACTCAGGAAGTTGTTTTGTTTTGATTTCGTGAATTTTCACTTTGAATACAGCTGGTTTACCTGCAAGTTCAGCAGCATGGTATTCTTCAGGGAAAGAAACTTCGATATCTTTTTCAGCGCCAGTTTCAAGACCAACAAGTTGCTCTTCAAATCCTGGAATGAAAGAGTTCGAACCGATTTCCAATGAATGGTTTTCTGAAGCTCCGCCTTCGAATGCTTCACCATCCACGAATCCTTCAAAGTCAAGAACGACTGTATCGCCTTCAGCAGCTTGTCCTTCTTCTTTAACAACAAGCTCAGCTTGACGCTCTTGTAATGTTTTCAATTCGTTTTCAACATCTTCGTCAGTTACTTCAGTATTGAATTTTTCAACTTCAACACCTTTGTAATCTCCCAATTTAACTTCAGGCTTAACCGTTACTGTTGCAGTGAAAATCAGGTTTTCGCCCTTTTCCATTTTCTCGATGTCGATTTCTGGACGATCTACAGGCTGAATTCCAGCTTCTTCGACAGCATTTGCATAAGCATCTGGAAGAATGATATCAAGCGCATCTTGGTATAGTGATTCTACGCCGAATTTCTTTTCGAACATTTGACGTGGCATTTTACCTTTACGGAAGCCAGGTACATTTACTTGTTTCACTACTTTTTTGAAAGCTGCGTCTAAACCTTCGTTTACTTTTGCAGCGTCAACTTCAATTGTTAGTACGCCTTGATTACCTTCTTGTTTTTCCCATTTTACAGACATGTGTTTCCCTCCAAAAAATCTATATACTTCAATAATAAGCATTGGATGAATATGCTTTGCAAGTGTTAACAAGTCATCCTTCAAATATACCCAAAAAAAATATTGGGAAATCGTCAAAACTCGACGATTTATACATTACAACCACTACATTATACCACAGGTTTAATCTGTTACAACAGCAATAGCTTAAATAATGGGATAAGAAATTTCCTCAATTTCTTTTAAATAGGATAGAATATCCGCAACTGTTTCTTCATCAGCCAGATAAAGGTCCGCTAAGTCCCTCCCGAAAACTTCCCCAGTCATGTATTCCTCCGCTAATGCATGGTAGGCAGCTGCCCAAGCCGGCAAGCTTTCAGGTCCGGGTTCAAAAGGATATAACAGAAAGGAATGACGTTCGATTAAACTATGGACCATTTCAAATAAGCTCGGGTTTTCCTGACTGATTTCCTCTTCTGTCAGGCCGGTTACCGTCTTATAGAAGTCCGTCTCCTTCAAACTTTTCAATTCCCTTGGTATGACCGACTTCGATTGATTGAATTTCCTTAGTGTCACTTCCTCGGCATATTCCTGGTCGATAAGGATGTTAAGGAGCATCGTTTTAAAGAAAGGGTGTCCCTCGTCTCTTTGTAGAAATTGTTCGATTTGCGGGATAAATGGTCGAATGTTGATATTCGTGAGTTTTGAAATGACCAAGAACATTTCATTATCCGTTTTCCCTTCAAAGAGATCATCCTCTTGCAATTCTTCTGCAAGCTGCTGATTTTGCCTTTCCTTTTCCTCTTTTTTATCCTCAAGGGCCCTTTGGCTGAACTGAAGCATCTTTTCAAAATGTTCCTCTTTATCAAAGGGAATTTGGCTCTCTTCAAATAGCAGTTCGATCGTCGTGACCATTTCCTGATGCTCGCCCAATTGCAGCAGGACCATCAAATAGATATTGATAAGTTGAAAATAGTCGCCGATGCCTTTATTCAGCATCTCTATACATAACTCTTTTGACTCCTCATAGTGCTCAAGTTCGACTAGAGAGACCACTAGCCCCATGCAAACCTCATCATTTTCGGGCTCATATTCCCTGGCTTGGCTGAAAAGCTGTGCAGCTACTTTAAAGTTTCTGTTTCCAAGCTCATCCAGCCCTTTTACAATCAGCCTTTCACCGAGATTTGGAAAGGCGATAATCTTGGTTTCTCCAGCCTTCTTTTGGTTGTTCTCATTATCCATCCTATTTTCCGCCTCACCGTTCGCTTTTTGAAAAACAGTTTAGCATGTAATAGCAGGAAACACAAAATTTTATATGGGAGAATAAACGCCTTTTCCGTCCATTTCAAGCTTTCCCATAAAAAAATCCCGTCCTCCTTTCAAATATGAAAGGAGGACGGGAAAATGACCATCTTCAATTAAATGCTCGATACAACCTTTTTTTGTGATTCATAGGCGGAAATCTCTTTATCATATTGAAGGGTTATGGAAATTTCATCCCAGCCTTTAATGAGCATTTCCTTCCAATATGGATGAATTTCAAAACTTGTTTCAAACCCTTGACCATCTTTCAATGTCTGATTGGGAAGGTCAATCGTCAACTCATAGTCAGGTGCCGCCACTCTCTCCATTAAATACTTCACTTCAGCTTGGGTTAAAGCAATGGGGACCATGCCATTCTTCATGCAATTACTTTTAAAGATATCAGCATAGGACGGTGCGATGATGATATCGAATCCATAGTCTTTCAAGGACCATGGGGCATGCTCACGCGAAGAACCGCAGCCGAAATTTTCACCGGCTATTAAAATGGACGCGTTTTGATTATGGGGCTGATTCAATTCAAACTCAGGACGTTCTTTTCCATTTTCATCAAAACGCCAGTTATAGAATAAAAATTCACCAAATCCACTTCGCTCAATTCGTTTTAAAAATTGCTTTGGAATGATTTGGTCCGTATCCACGTTTTTACGGTCAAGTACCGCCGCTCTTCCTTTATATATAGTAATGGGTTCCATCCTCTGCACCTCCGGTTAATTCTATTCTTAATGGACTTGTTCAGTCGTTTTCAAATTCCTAATATCGACAAATTTCCCATGAATGGCGGCCGCGGCAGCCATTGCCGGACTAACTAGATGTGTCCTGGCACCAGCTCCTTGCCTTCCTTCAAAGTTCCGATTACTGGTGGAGGCACAATGCTCACCGGCTGGAACCACATCAGGGTTCATGCTCAAGCACATGCTGCAACCTGATTCGCGCCATTCAAAGCCCGCAGATTTGAAGATCTCATCCAACCCTTCATCTTCCGCTTGCCTTTTAACACTCTGTGAACCGGGAACGACCATCGCCCGAACTCCTTTTTGAACAGTCTGGCCTTCGATCATTTCTGCAGCCTGCCGTAAGTCCTCAATGCGTGAATTGGTACACGATCCTATGAATACATGCTGAACGGGAATATCCGTAATCGGCATGCCTTCCTCAAGACCCATATACTCAAGTGCACGATTCAGTTCCTTTGGATCCATGATATCTTCCGCGAAGGTAGGTACTTTACCGTCCACTCCGCTAGCCATTCCAGGATTTGTACCCCAGCTGACCATTGGCGAAATCAGGCTGCCATCAAGAATGATTTCCTGGTCGTATACAGCATCCTCATCACTGGAAAGTGACTTCCAGTCCTGTACACATTGCTCGAACTCTTCTCCTTTTGGCAAATACTTACGGCCTTTCAAATAAGAGAAAGTCGTTTCATCGGGAGCTACCAGCCCCGCTCTTGCCCCGCCTTCGATCGACATATTGCACACCGTCATTCTCTCTTCCATCGACATATCCCGGAAAACTTCCCCACAATACTCAATGATGTGTCCCGTACCGAAATCGACGCCGAATTTAGAAATCACATATAAAATGACATCTTTCGCCATCACTCCGTGACCAAGCTTGCCATTAACCTCAAGCTTTAATGTTTTGGGTTTTGTTTGCCATAGGGTTTGTGTGGCTAAAACATGCTCAACCTCACTCGTCCCGATTCCAAACGCAATCGATCCAAACGCACCATGTGTGGAAGTATGACTGTCACCGCAGACAATCGTCATCCCTGGCTGTGTAAGACCCAATTCCGGTCCGATAACGTGAACGATCCCTTGTTCCGGGCTGTCTAAATCAGCAAGGCGGATACCGAACTCCTTACAGTTTTGGTCAAGTGCCTCTAATTGTTTCCTTGCAATATCATCCTCGATGAAATAACGATTAACGGTTGGCACATTATGATCCATTGTCGCAAAAGTACGGTCGGGTCTCCTGACTGCACGTCCTTTTAATCTTAATCCTTCAAATGCTTGCGGAGAGGTCACTTCATGAATATATTGAAGGTCAATATAAATTAAATCCGGTTTATTTTCCTCTTCATTTACAATATGGCGATCCCATATTTTCTCTATTATCGACTTTCCCATCTTTATCCCACCTCGATCAATCTTGTATTTTTTTAAAAAACACGGCCTAATGTTAGGCCGTGAAAGAAGTTTATGCGTAAGCTCCCATGATGTTGGAAATGGCTTCCTGGTCTAAAAGATTTGCTTTTATTTCTGCAATCATCTCTGAAGTAGACGTAATATTCGATTGGCCATTTGCGATATCGCCTGTTCTCAAACCATAATCAAGGACCGCTTCCACTGCCTGCTCAACTGCATGTGCCTCATCTTCCAGGCCAAAGGATAAACGCAGCATGGACGCCGCTGATAAAATGGTCCCGATTGGGTTAGCTAAGTTTTTGCCCGCGATATCCGGAGCTGAGCCATGAATCGGTTCATATAGGTTAGGCCCTTTTGTTGATATAGAGGCAGATGGTAGCATTCCAAGCGAACCAGTCAACACGGATGCTTCATCGCTTAAAATATCACCGAACATATTCTCCGTCACGATAATATCAAATTGTTTCGGGTTTTTGATCAGTTGCATGGCTGCATTATCCACAAGCATGTGTTCAAGTGTTACATCCGGATAGTCCTTGGCGATTTCTTCAGCCGTTTCACGCCACATCCTGCTGGATTCAAGAACATTCGCTTTATCCACGGATGTTACTTTTTTCTTGCGATCCGATGCTAATGCAAAAGCAAGTTCAATAATGCGCTTCATTTCGCTTTTCTGATAGAAAAGAGTATCGACAACCGCCTCTTTCCCCTCTTTTTCAACGCGTTCACTTGGCTTTCCGAAATAAAGGCCTCCAGTTAGTTCCCTGACAATCACGAAATCCACATCTTCAATGAATTCCTTTTTAAGAGGAGAAGATTCCGACAAGCTGGAATAGTAGCTGATTGGACGGATGTTAGCATAAAGATTCAAATCTTTTCGGATTTTCAACAAACCTCGTTCCGGTCTTAGGTGCGCAGGCTGGGCATCCCACTTAGGTCCTCCAACGGCCCCTAATAATACCGCATCGCTGTTTTTACAAATCTCCACTGTTTCATCCGGCAGGGGCGAACCCGTGTTATCGATGGCCCCGCCGCCAATCTCACCATATTGAAATTCAAAATCGTGTCCATATCTTTGGGCAACGGCTTCGAGGATTTCTACAGCGCCTCTTGTTACTTCTCTCCCGATGCCATCTCCTTGAAGCACCGCAATATTCCTTTTCATCGAAATCTCCCCTTCCTATTGTAATACTGCTTTTTCTTCCAATTCCTTCATGATGATCACTCGGTTCACAGCGTTCAAATACGCTTTTGCGGATGCTTCCAAGACGTCCTGATCCAGACCGCGGCCGCTTGTTTCCACACCATTAAAATCAATTTTCACAAAAACTTGGGCAAGTGCATCCATTCCGCCACCTACCGATTGAATCCGATAGTCCAGCAAGTTGATTTCGCTGCCTAAACATCTTTCAAGCGTGTTATAAAGGGCTTCAACACTTCCTGCACCTGTTGCCGCTTCCTGAATCTCTTCATTATCGCCTTTTTTCAGTGTAACCGTCGCTGTTGCCGTCTGATGTGTACCGTGGGAAATCTGTAAGGAAATCAGGTCATAGAAACTGATATCCGTCGCTTTCTCTTCAAGCACAAGTGCCACGATATCCTCATCCGTCATGGTCTTTTTATTATCGGCCAATTCCTTGAATTGAACGAATAATGAGTTCATTTCCTCATCCGTAACCGAAAAATTTAACTCTTGTAATCTTTCTTTGAAAGCATGGCGTCCTGAATGCTTCCCTAAAACAAGTGAATTGGACGAAACTCCGACGAGTTCAGGTGAAATGATTTCGTATGTCGTTTTTTCTTTTAACATGCCATCTTGGTGAATGCCAGATTCATGTGCATATGCATTGGCACCAATTATGGCTTTATTAGCAGGAACTTGCATTCCGGTAAGTCGGCTGACCAAATCACTGGTTCTTTTAATTTCATTCAATACAAGGCCCGTTTCCGCTTGATAGAAATCTTTACGGATGTAGAGTGCCATAGCCACTTCTTCAAGTGCCACATTTCCGGCACGTTCACCAATGCCATTGATTGTACCTTCGACTTGTGTAGCCCCGCCTTCGATAGCGGCCAATGAATTGGCGGTTGCCATACCAAGATCGTCATGGCAGTGTGCAGATAAGCTAACCTTATCAATAGAAGGAACATGTTCACGAAGGTACCGGAAAATGTTTCCGTATTCGATTGGAGCTGCATATCCTACAGTATCTGGAATATTAATGACCTTGGCACCAGCTTGAATGACCGCTTCAACGATTTCAGCCAAATAGTCAAGTTCTGTACGACTGGCATCTTCTGCAGACCATTGTACGATCGGGAAACGTGCTGCCCCGTACTTAACCATCTCAACGGACTTTTCAATCACTTGCTGTTTCGACATTTTCAACTTATATTCACGATGAATGGGCGAAGTGGCGATGAACGTATGCAACCTTGGTTCTGCACCGATCCTCAATGAATCCCAAGCTGCATCAATATCTCCTTTTACAGCACGCGCCAGCCCCGTAACAGAGCTGTTTTTAATTTTGCGCGCGATTTCCTGTACGGAGTTAAAATCCCCTTTGGATGCTGCCGGAAAACCGGCTTCGATAATATCAACACCCAATCTTTCAAGCTGATAAGCAATTTCAAGCTTTTCGGTAAAATTTAAATTTACACCGGCGGATTGCTCCCCATCTCGAAGTGTGGTTTCAAATATATTAATTTTTCGCAACGGCTACCACTTCTTTCTCTTTTTGTTGAGGTTTTACGAATGGCATCATTTTTCTTAATTCACGACCCACCACTTCGATTTGATGTTGGTTTTCACGATTATTGATAGCATTGAAGACTGGACGGTTCGCTTGGTTTTCCAAAATCCATCCTTTAGCGAACTCTCCGTCTTGGATGTCTTTCAAGATTGCTTTCATGGCCTCTTTCGTAGTTTCCGTCACAACGCGTGGTCCAGAAACGAAATCTCCCCATTGAGCTGTGTCAGAAATGGAATAGCGCATGTTTTCCATACCGCCTTCATACATAAGGTCGATGATTAATTTAAGTTCATGTAAACACTCGAAATATGCTACTTCCGGTTGATATCCAGCTTCTGTCAAGGTTTCGAATCCAGCTTTCACAAGGGCAGTCAATCCGCCGCAAAGTACGGCTTGCTCTCCAAATAGATCCGTTTCCGTTTCTTCCTGGAAAGTAGTTTCCAAACCGCCAGCTCTTAAAGATCCGATCCCCCGAGCGTACGCAAGTGCCAATTCTCTTGCTTCCCCCGTAACATTTTGATAGATGGCAAACAATGCCGGCACTCCTGCACCTTGTTCATATGTACGGCGAACAAGATGTCCTGGACCTTTTGGAGCAACTAATAAAACATCTACGTCTGCCGGAGGAACGATTTGATTGAAATGGACATTGAATCCGTGTGCGAACATTAACGCTTGACCAGCACGCAAGACCGGTTTGATTTCTTCTTGATATACCTTCGGCTGAGTTTCATCCGGTAAAAGGTTCATGATTACATCTGCTTGTTCAGCTGCTTCTTTAACTGTGTAAACATTGAACCCGTCTTCCACGGCTTTATCGAAGGATTTACCTTTCCTGATTCCGATGATTACTTCTACACCGCTGTCACGCAGGTTTTGTGCGTGTGCGTGTCCTTGTGAACCATATCCGATTACCGCTACCTTTTTATTGTTGAAAAAATTCTCGTTTGCCTCTGCGTTATAATATACTTTTGCCATAATAATTACATCTCCCTTTTCTTTTCATTGTTTTTTGTTTTTTGTTTTTTGTTTTTTAGTTTTTTGTTTATACGATTGTCGCGCTCTTAGCGTGTGCTATTTGCATTCCACGCGGGATGGCGGCAGTCCCTGTCCTTGCCAATTCCTTAATGCCATATGGCTTGATCAGTTCAATGAAGGCTTCGATTTTATCCGATTCCCCTGTGATTTGAACTGTCAGGCTATCTTTACTGACATCAATAACTGATGCTCGGAAGGGTTCGATGACTGAATAAATCTCGGCTCGGGTCTGTGTAGTCACCAATATTTTAATGAGTGCAAGTTCCCTCGCCACAATCGATTGATTCGTAATATCATTTACTTTCAATACATCGATCTGCTTATTCAATTGCTTGGTGATCTGTTCCACGACAGCTTCGTCATCAACATCGACCACAAAGGTCATCCTTGAAATGCCGGCCTGCTCGGAGGGCCCGACAGCCATGCTTTCAATGTTATAATTTCTTTTCGTGAACAGGTTCGTAATCCGATTCAGGACGCCTGGACGGTTGTTCACGGTGAGGCTAAGAATTCCCTTCATTGATTAAACTCCTTCCATTTCATCAAGCCCTTTTCCTTGTGCTACCATCGGAAAGACATTTTCATTTTGCTTTACCCGGAAATCGATCAACACGGGACCATCAGTTTTTAACGCTACATCCAAGCAGTTGCTTGCTTCTTCCTCTGTCGTCACTTTGTATCCTGGAATTCCATACGCATCGGCCAATTTCACGAAATCCGGATGCGATTGAAAAATACTGTGTGAGAAACGTTTATCATGAAAGAGTTCCTGCCACTGCCTTACCATCCCGAGTGCCCCATTATTGACGATGATGATTTTGATTGGCAGATTCAATTCGGCTATGACCGAAAGTTCTTGGAGGCACATCTGGAATCCTCCATCTCCCGATATCGAAAGCACCGTCGCTTTCGGATTCGCCAGTTGCGCTCCGAGAGCCGAAGGTAAGCCAAAGCCCATCGTCCCCAGTCCACCGGAAGTGACCCATGAATTCGGTTTGTTAAACGGATAGTATTGTGCTGCCCACATTTGATGCTGTCCAACATCCGTCGTAACAATGGCCTCCCCATTCGTTTTTTCATGAAGCATTTGGATGACCCGCTGAGGTTTCAGGACGCCTTCTTCATGTGTATAACGCAATGGGAATTCTTCATTCCATGCAGCCAGCTGTGTGGTCCATTCATCAATTTCCGGCTTCTTGCCATTTTGTGCAATCAAGTCCGTCAATGCTTCCTTAGCACTTCCGACGACTGGAATTTTCGTCGGTACATTTTTACCTATTTCTGCTGGATCAATATCGATATGGGCCACCGTTGCATGCTGTGCGAACTTCGCTAGATTCCCAGTCAATCGATCATCGAACCTGGCACCGATATTGATTAATAGATCACATTTCGATAACGCCATGTTTCCTGCAAAACAGCCATGCATGCCACCCATTCCGATAAAGAGAGGATGTTCCGCCGGAAAACCTCCAAGACCCAATAAAGTGTGGACGACTGGAATGCCTTGCTGCTCAACATAGTCCTTTAATAGATTGGACGCCTTTGCATGCAGGACACCTGCCCCTGCAAGAATGACCGGTCTTTTCGCTCCACTTACGGCTTCAACAAGCTTTCTGATCTGCAAGTAATTAGGCTTGGTCGTCGGCTGATAACCAGGGAGATCCATTTCCGGTTCCACATCCGTCGATACACCTTCTAAAATGGCCATATCTTTAGGTATATCGATTAATACTGGACCGGGCCGGCCGCTTGAAGCGATATAAAAAGCTTCTTTTATAATGCGCGGGAGGTCTTCCGGCTTTCTCACCTGATAGTTATGTTTTGTAATCGGTGTAGTAATCCCCAGTACATCAGCTTCCTGGAAAGCATCTGTACCAATTACACTGGTAGCTACCTGACCCGAAATTACCACAAGCGGCAAAGAGTCGATCATTGCATCGGCCAAACCGGTCACAATGTTCGTCGCCCCTGGTCCGGAAGTGACTATGACAACCCCCGGCTTGCCGGTAATTCTGGCGTATCCTTCCGCTGCATGGATCGCACCTTGTTCGTGTCTTGTCAAAATATGAAAAAGCTCTGAACTATAAAGCTTGTCATAAATCGGCAATACGGAACCACCTGGATAACCAAAGATGACTTCAACATTTTCCTTTTTCAATGCATCCATCAGAAATTCGGCACCACTATAATGTGTCTTTCCACTTTTCCGATCAGCTACCACTGATTTTTGTGTCATTTCGTAAAGACCTCCTTCGCTTTTCTTCTAAGTATTTTCCCAAGATTCAGAATTTTCAGCTTTTTGCGCATACAAAAAAGCCTTTTCACCCCAAATGTACTTGCACTTAGCAAGTTAAAGGGGTGAAAAGGCTTGATGAGCCACTCCACGGTACCACCCTTTTTCGCATGAAACTCCATGCGCACTTTGAATAGTTTACACTATTCTCTGTTTTGGTAACGGGTACTGGTACGCACCCGTTCAGCCCTACTAGTCTGACGTTCAAGCTGAAACTCCAAGGTGAGTTCATCTTTCGGGACAATACCGGTTCTCAGCAACCCGGCTCTCTGTAAATGACTTTTAAAAAGACTACTTATCCTCTTCAATGCTTTTCGCATTATTCTATTTTTCGTATCGCTTATGTTTGATGTCTTGTATTTGTGATTATCTTACGCGTATTTCCGGTAGTAGTCAACAGGTTTTTGAGAATTTTTTGATAATTCTAAATTGAAAGATTTGTTGTATACGCTTACATACCTATCATTACCACATTCTATAAAATAAAGTTATTTCAATTTTTAATTTTTAAAACGTTAGGTACATCATTTATTTTTTATAACTTATTATTGGAACTCCACTGACGTATCCATCCATGTATTACCCATACCATTCAAGTCACTTGTAATGTTTTCACCATGTGGAAACATTCATTTTTCCTTTCAGCTTCATTTCCCACTGTCAATCTCCTTTGTGACAAGGGTTTGGAAACGTAACTTTTGATACAAGATTCGGCCTCAATCCCTTTTGAAGATCTCTCGTGGACAAACCTCCCGACATTCCAAGATGCGGAAAATCCCGGAACAATTCAAAATCCCCACCCCAAACAAAGCCCAGGGATTTCGCTATGGCTGCCACCCTTGTCCACTTTTCGTCCTCTGTCCACAATGCCCGCTTGCCGTCATCACTGACAATGACAAAATCTACAGCAAGTCCATAGTTGTGCAAGGATTGGCCCGTTCTCGCATAAGTCACGATTGGTTTTGATTTGTTCGTTCTGCCTTGTTCATACAATTCTTTTTGTTCCAAGAAACTTCGATAACCAGCCGTGATTTGAACAAATATCCCCACTTCATAAGCCAATTTAACCACTTCAAGTATCGCTTCGTTCACGACCGGGTTCATACCGCTTCCCATATTTTCCTTTGCGCGATTCAATAGGGTTTGTAATTTGATAGCCATCCTGGCACCTCCCCTATATTTAATGCGAAAAATGTCCTAGACGGAAAGGCGCTTTATATATTATTAAACTGGAAGAACTTGAAGGGGGCTGATTGATGAAAAAATCCTTATTCATTTACACCCCCTGCCTGAATGCAAAAGGGCCGAACACAGGTGAAATATATCATCCCCCTGTGTCCAGCCCTCTGGTTCATTTAGCCAAAACATCCTCATATTCAGCATTTTTTTCAAACTGTTTTTGAACGAACGAACATACCGGAACAATTTTCAGTTTTTCCTCACGTGCGAATCCTATTACCTTTTCAACAAGGGCATTTCCTACCTTTTGTCCGCGAAGCTTGTCAGAAACTACGGTATGATCGACCGTGATTACATCATCACCTGATTTAAAGAATGTGATTTCCGCTAGCTTCTCGCCAGATTCTTCGACAAAAAAAGAACTTTCACCTTTTTTGATATCCACCATCTTGTTGACCTCCTTTTAGTTTCCTTTATCATATCTCACAAAATGGAAATTAAACAAATATTTAAAACGTGATCAAAATTCATTGGAGTGAAAGCAAGCATTGTTGATGTGAAGTTTATTTACAAATAAAAAACGGCTAATAAACAATATTTTCAGGAAGGCATAAGACATGATAAGGAAATCTTGATCGATTATTCCTGACCGATGATATATCATTCCTGAAAACCCTAGGTTTCACTAAGGCTGAGGTGTACGATACTGCATGATTTTTATTACAAGTTTTTTTATTACTCCTTCATGACCATAATGAAATTCAGAGTATGTCATGCTTCTGTTTTTTGATTGCATTTTAATTAATGGAAGAAATCTTACCGTAATGACGTAAGAATAAGTATATTATAGTAGAAACTAAAAAACTGACCTATTTAGGATAGGACAGTTTTTTAAACTTTTATGAAAACAAAATATAAAATGATCATCAATAACAATATGACCATAAAAACAGCGATAAGAATTACGTGTGCACTCGAGGGCCGGAACGTCCCTTCAATGATTTGTTGCTTCTTCTGCAGATACCCGAACGTCGCCAGTACTGTAATCACAAGGCCCAAAGCACATGTAAACATCCCCAGTACGATACTGATTAAGTCAATCCGGGCATCCCGATGCACACCTATCGTAAAATGCAGGCTCGTCGTGAGAAAACCAACCCCCACTATCGCAATCACCGTTCTTATCCACGCTAAAAAGGTGCGTTCATTAGCCAGATGCTGCTGGGCATATTTCAATTGGTTTTTCTCCATGTCATCACCCTAATTGAACGTTTTTGATCAATCATTTATGTAACTAAAAGACTCTTTAATCAGTCATCTCTTAAGAAGCGAAAAGGCCCTGATCATAGACCCGACAAACATTAGCCCTGCACCGCCAAGCAAAAAATATATACATAGTGTTTTATCAATGACATTCAGAGGATAAAGCAAGGCACCCAGTGCAATGATTGCCCCTATCCCCGTTATGGCCCATCCTATTTTTTTCATTAGCAACTCCTATTATTAATTATTTAGTGAAGGTCCTTCACAGGTTCCCCCTCTGTTTTACAAACAGGTCCCGCATTACTAGCTTAAACCATTTAAAAACTAACAACAAGTGAGATCCTTTAATTATCTTTCCACATAAAAAAAGAGCCATAAATGACTCCCGGTTTTGAAAATATCCAAATTCAGCCGTTCTTTTTATCCTTTTCCATGTATTCTTTTATCTTTCTTTCTTCCCACTCAGACCCGAAGTTTCCATCTGCAAAGGTAGTAATGCCGTGTATCAGAACTCCAATCCCCCACCCTCCAAGGGGATAAAGGAACCACCAATAACCAGAATCAGTTAATAGGTTAATGGCAAAAAGCATTACATTCACCAATACATACACCGTTAAATGGATGTAGAATGCCTTAAGGTTTTCCACCCTTTTTTTCGCCCTTAGATATCCATTTTCATTTTCCATCCCAGCACCTCCTAAGCGAAACACTTGAATATATTACCATCTTATTCAATAATACCTCATTTATCCCATTCCCATAAAGGGATGAGATGCGCAAACGCTAAATCGAGAGCTGGAATTACGGAAGAATTTCAAAAGATTAACTTCAAAAAAGTCAGTTGGATTTCATTCTATTGTATCCCCGTTCTTCATATGGCTGTATTTTTTCGACCCACAAATCTTCAAGTTTTTTCAATTCCCGTTTTGCATCGAAAAATCCTGTTTCTTTCGGCTTCATTACCTCCAGTACTTCAAAAGAAAAAGCCTCTTTCCCATATTGATTCCACTCATCCTGGAGAACTTTATTGGTGTTTGTTCCCACTTCCAATTCAAATTGTTTACCCTTCAACGTCTTTAAATTTCTGGTGCTCCCGATAAAAACTTTATTATTTACCGTATTTCTTATTTGGTAAACACCCGCTTCAACTTTCGTTTCTTTATATAATTGCTTCAATTCTTTTTTACGATCCATCTTCCTTGCCTCCAGTCATCATTTCTTCAGCCAATATTGGCTCCCATCAGGCTTTCTATCCAAGAATCCATATTCTATTAAATATCTCCTCAAAAGAACATGATCATGATAAACGGCACCCAATATTTGATTGATTTCCTTTTCTTCGTATTTTCGCTCATTTTCAAAACGGTTCATAATTTCTTGGAGAATCATCAGCCTTTGTTTTTCCTTGGGCGGGAAAGACTTTAATGCATCCTTACTGCCTTTAGGGAAATACTTTTTCAGTACAGCCATCTTTTCATCCTCGGTAACGTTATAACGATCATCGACCATCCTTGCTTTTTGATGAAGGGGGATAAATGCCGGCGCATGTTCATCTTTATCTTTCAAAAGTTCCATCAGTGCTAAAAATAACTTAGCCTGACGCTCTTTCTCTTTTAACACAAAGCGATGGTTCCGAATTGTGGAAGGACTTCCAATTCCCATTTCCTCCTGAACCTCAGCATCATTCTTCCCTTGGTAAAAAAGGCGAAGGAGACGATTTTGGTGATCAGTAAGCCCTGTAAGTTTTTTATCGAGATCAATCAAGTATTCAAAAACGGAGCTGTGTGCATGTTCAATATGAATTCGCATATACCTCTCAGCTTCATAAAGAACCCCATCTTTCGGGTATACTATCCCCTTTTCAATTGCATTTCCGCATAGCAAACAAATATATTGATTCCCTTCTTCGCTATACCCTTGTTTAAGCTCATCCTGAGATGCACTCCAAAACATTTCAGCGTCCTTCATTAAACAAACACTTCCCCGTAAAGTTTATAATATAATAAACATATTATTAATTTGTTTGCTATATGTCAATGTTTTTTCTGATTTATTTATAATTTCACTAAAGTATTCAGGCCTTGTAAGCGAGGAGTCAGGGAATTGAGCTTTTACTGATTTCAACCAAGTTCAATGATCCCATGGCACTATGCCGATATAATCCATTGATTAACGAGTGTAATTTCCCATGTCGAAATAGAGCCTTCATTGTATAATTATCTACCCTCAATATTATGCTATATAAAAGCGCGAATAAGCTTAGAGGAGGATTATCATTGAAAGATAAACATGAAGGGATTGTCCCTTCAATCCATAACCCCGATTTACATAAGGCATTACATCATTTATCCGAACAATTCAAGGTATCACTGCCAGAATTACGGGATACAATTGAAATACTTATACAAAACCAATCAAGTGTGCAGCAACTTAGTGAAGAAGATGATAAAAGTTCACCCGTTGAAGAATTGAAGACGGCAATAATCAAAAACCGTGAAACTATTAAAAAGAATCTTCAAACATTAAATAGGACTTGATTAAAATAGAAAAAGGCATCCAATGTTGGATGCCTTTTTTCCATGGAGCATATGAAATTCGTAGTATAAGTCCTTCGTTAGCTCATTAAGTATTAGCTAGGCACAAACTTAAGTATTCCTTCCAGATAAACACTTTGATCTTTTCGTGTGCATTCCCTCAACTTGATTCTTCCTTCTTTTTCTAACTCTTTGGCTAATTGGACTACTTTAGTTCCATCTTCGGATATTTCGACTGAGAAGAAATTGCCCCGAGTGGAAGTTTGAATGAACTTGAACAATCTATCTTTATTCATTTAAACAACTCCTTATCCATAACAAGTTCGACATAAAAAGATCATCCACCTGCGATAAATATGAAATAAAAAACTTCTTTTCGTCAAAACGGAACATTAATGGTTCAAAGGATGCAAATCGAAAGGCATTCTTTCTATATTCATCCCATATTTTCGTTCACACTTAAAGCAAAAAGTAAAAAAGCCAAAACCTTAAAAGGTTTTGGCTTTTTCAAGTTAGTGTCCCAGGAGAGATTCGAACTCCCGACCGACGCCTTAGAAGGGCGTTGCTCTATCCAGCTGAGCTACTGAGACATTTATGATATAAGTTGCGGTAAAACTTATGTATTACCTTAACTGTTCCCTTAGGACACTTCTTATTATAGTAGGATATCAAAAGAAAGTCAACGGTTTTTCATAAAAAGTTTTTTTCTTTTTTTATGTACCAGGAAGCGGGGAAAAACGCTTCCTGTTCATTATACATGAATTCATTCCATTTGATAAGCATTTCTTAATTCTTCAACGATTTTTCCTTCAAGGTCATAATAGGTGATTTCAAGTTTGCCTGTTCCCATTTCCAAAATGGCATAGGTTTTCTCTTTTCGTCCACGCGGCTGGCGTATGCTTCCCGGGTTGATGAAGAGCTTGCCGTCAATCGATTCGGAACCTGCAGCGTGGGAGTGACCAAAGCAAATAATATCCGCTTCGGCCTCTTCACTTTTATAAGATAAATTCATCAGGGTCATCTTTATGTTATAGAGATGTCCATGCGTAATGAAGAAACGCTTGCCTGCGATGTTCTCCACAATGTCAGTCGGATATGCCGAATCATGATCACAATTCCCACGAACAGCTAAGAAATCCGCCATGTGAGGATCATTTCTTTCCAACTCTGAATCACCGCAATGGATCATGGCAGCAACTTCTTGTTTATGACGGTCGGTTATCATGCTTATTTCATGAGTTAAGCCATGACTGTCACTCATTATTAGCACTTTCATCGTCACATTCCTTCTTCCCTTTTTAGAAATAAATCAAGTTTTTCATCTAGGGCCCTCAATGCGTGGGCACGGTGGCTGATTTGGTTTTTTTCCTCTTTTGTCAATTCGGCGTTTGTTTTACCCTGTTCTTTAACAAAAAAGATTGGATCATAACCAAATCCATTCGTTCCTGAAGGCTGTTCTGTAATCAAGCCTTCCATCGTTCCCGAAACCGTAATCGTTTCCTGGTTGGGTGACGCGAGGGCCAAGGCGCAATAGAATCTCGCTGTCCTTTCCTCTTCCGGGACGCCTTCCAATTCCCCGAGGACTTTTTCCGTGTTCGCTTCATCACTCTTGGACTCTCCAGCATAGCGGGCAGAATATACGCCCGGACGGCCATCCAATGCATCTACAAGCAATCCGGAATCATCCGCAATGACAAAATGGCCTAGCTGATGGGCAATGGCCTCTGCTTTCAAGATTGCATTTTCTTCAAAGGTTGTACCTGTTTCCTCCACATCCGGTGCACCCGGTACATCGAGAAGCGTTTTGACTTCATATCCTTTAGCAGAGAACAAGCTTTCGAATTCCTTGGCTTTCCCTTTATTTTTCGTTGCAATGATTACTGTCTTCATTTTTTCATTTCACCCTTTTTTATTTTATCGGCATGTGAGCCCTTTTGGGGCTAAGCAAGAATTTGCTGTAACTCGTTATATGTAAAAGCCGCTTCTTCTCCAGTGCCAAACGGATGAATTCAGCGCTGCCTTTCATGATCAACAACGGCCGCTGAATTTTCCTGATAAGTTAAGTCTAACACAACTCCCTCATCTGCATTAACCTGAAACTTATAAACTAACGTTTGTAATTTTCACTATGTTCAATATGGATATTAACTTTTATGTTATTTATTGAAGTCTTATCAAAGGAATTTATAATTTTATTATCCCACTTATTGACATGGTATCTGTATGCCTTTTCACTTATGTTAAAAAGGTCTGTATTGATTTCCTCCCCCGTCTCCAATGTCTTCAAAATATCTTCCTTAACTTTTATTTCTACTTTTTTTTCGATTTTTTCTATATCCAAGTTATCTATATTTTGTTTCAATATTCCATTTGCTCTTACCTCTAAATCATACAAAGGTTTCTTTTGTTGTTCCAATACTATGATGTTTGTTTTGGGATCCATGATTTCAACACTTACCTTTTGTTTGTTCAGGGAAAAAAACATTACTGTCGCCTTGTTTTCAACCCATTTTAAACCGATCAAATCTTGTTTACTTACGAACCCTTTATACTGTTGTTTTGATAAAACATAGCCGCCATTCAACGTTGGTATCTTTTTTTCTTTCCCCTTCTCTGAGTAATGATGCTCATTTATGACCATAGAGGGAATTAAAATGGAACCAACCGGTTGATAAAATTCCGAAACCAGTTCACTGAATTTTAACGGGGAAATAAAATAGTTCTCATTAATAACAGTCTCTGGCCTTTGAATGATCGTGAATAAGTTAGGAAGATTAAAGAAACTATCACTGTCAAACACCTTTTTAATATCCTCGTTTGTAACAAACAGCCAAGAATTGTATCGCAATAAGGGCTCTTTCCCTACATATTCAATGAAATCCTTCATTTTCTTTTTGATTACATTCTCACTTAAAATGAAGGAGTTAATATGCCCGATATAAAGTGGTAATGCTGCATTTTGTTCTAATTCAGTATATGCTTCTTCGATACTTTCCCCTTTACCTTTCCCAATGACAACAGAAGATTTTTCTTGTAATGCAGTTGCCCCCTCTTGTTTTGCTATATCCGCAAAATTTAATGCTTGAAAGTATAAGATGAATTCACCCTCTTTATAATCGATCCCAAGAGCGGATCCATATGTTTGAGCTTGAATTTCCTTCATTCCCCAGCATCCTGTCGTCAGTAAAAGTTGACAGCCAATAATCATGACTGCAAATAGCTTTCTCATTTGTTCGACTCCTTTTGCGGTTCATTATCACTGGACTGTATAGCTTGATTCCGCTGCCTTAACATCCCATACGGAAGCTTAAATAAGACTTTTAACATATCCGATTTATTTGGTTTGGAAAGTGGATTCACAAAAGGCTGGCCGAAACTTTCCAAGGAAACCACAACAATCAAGATAAGGAATATTCCCATAAAGAATCCAAACAAGCCTAAAAACGCTGAACAAGCAAATATGAATAACCTTATAAGAACGATATTCCCAGCAATATTCTGATTGATTAAGGTATAGCTTGACAGAACTGTAACAGCTATTACTACTAGCATGGAGGGTGAAGTGAGCCCTGCCCGAATCGCTGCATCACCTATAATCAATCCACCCAACACTGAAACCGTAGGACCTACAGCTTTTGGCAGGCGAAGACCGGCTTCTTTAAATAGTTCAAACAATATGATCATCATGAATGCCTCCAAAGAAGCAGGTATGGGTAATCCCTGTCTCGTGATTGAAATCGTCGCAAGAAGCGAAAAGGGAATTTGATCGAATTGATAGGAAACTAACGCTATAAAAAAACCCGGTAACGTAACCGTTACAAATAAGGCGACTACACGAATGATGCGTATAAAACTAATGTAAAAAAAGCTTGCATGTGCGTCATCAGCAGAATAAAGCAACTGATTAATACTGGTTGGTCCGATCAAGCATGTGGGATTCCCGTCTACCAGGATGGCAAAGCGCCCTTGATTCAAGGATTCAACAACATAGTCCGGTCGACCAACGTAATCCATTAAGGGGAAGATGGAAAATTGATTATCATATAGGAGTTCTTCAACTTGGTAACTGCTGACTATGATATCAACCTTTAATGAATCCAATCGTTTTTTAATATCCGAAAGAATCGAGGGATTAATAATGTCATCTATATAAAGTAGCAATATTTTAGTTTTACTTCTTTTCCCAATTGTATATTCTATACATTTAAGTGATGCCGTTTTTAACCTTTGGCGAATTAAAGACATGTTATCCGATATATTCTCAACAAATCCATCTCTAGGTCCCCGAATGGAAGATTCTATATTGGATTCTTCCGGACTGCGCTTAGGGGAATTAGCCAATGGGGTATAGTAAATTTCATTAGAAGATTCATTAATAATGATTAGGTCTCCTGAAAAAAGAATGCTCTCTACTCCCTCTTTTAAATCGGAGCCCTTTTTAAGCGTACTGATCTCCATAATATTGCTTAATTGATCAATTGTTAATTCCCCATTTTCTTGAACCGCTTTTGATATTGTAGGCAGTATCACTTCATTGATAAATTGCATATCCACTAAGTTCGGCGCATATAAAAATCCCAACAAATAACGATCTTCATTATCAAAAGTTTTTGTTCTTAAAACAACATCGGAAGAATGTTCGAACCATTTTTGGATTTGGTCAATGTAAGAAGGAGTTCCATTCAATTTTCCCTTCTTCATAATGTTTCACCTTTTCCTTTTCCCTTTTTTATAATAATAAATAACAGTATAATTGCAGCACTTAAAAGAAACAGACTGCTGATTGGAAAGAAATATTTGTATATAAAATTTAAAAATGAATCAGCATCCCAATGGATTAGCGTTCCAATAACAATTAACAAATATAGTGAAAGCAGTATCCACTTCTGATGTTTTGAATTTGAGATTAATTTATAGCCTATAAATAAACATAAACTTATTCGAATCATGGCACCTGAAAGCCATTGGAAGATGGAAAGGAAATCGAGTCGAGTAATATAATAGCCAAACCTTAACAACTTCCACTGTTCATAAGCCGGATTCCTCATTTTCACTGCTTCCACAGAACCAAATTCCGCAATCGCTCCCATGAGGGGTCCTAACGTCAGCATGATTAAGATAATACCAGCCATTAATAGCCACTTGGCTTTTAGCTTATTTTTCAAGTAAGGAGTTAAAAATAAAAAAACGATAATTTCTAAATATCCTGCACTCGTATACAGAATTCCATTTAGAGTATTGTGATACCCGCTTTCAAATATCGGGAACAATAATTCGTAATTCTTATTACTCGTATTCCCCAGACCCACAAATATCCCGAAAAAAGTGACGACCGGAAGAAATAGGAGAGCCAAAGTACTTATGGTGCGTATTCCTTTATAACTTGCAAAAATACATATAAAAGTGAATAGGCTGACGACTACGATGTTTGGTATGTCATGAGTATAATTAGCTTTTGCCCAAATCACTGTAAATTTGATGGTAATGAAGGCGTTAATTATAAAGTACAACCCAAATGCTATAGTGAAAATATATGTAACAAAAGGTGTAGACCATTTTTTCAGAAAAGAGATTATATCTTCTTTATCTAGTTTTTTATAAATATAAAAAATAAATAGCGTCCAAACGATACATGGAACAACACTTATTATGACACTTATCCATGCGTCGCGTTGAGATGCGGTTAAGATATTGGGAATGAGCAGGACATGTACCATGAATCCTGTATTCATAATGATTAAAACATAGATGTGTAAAGCCTGAATCACCTTTTGATCCATAATATCCCCCATTAATTACATCATTAAAGGTAATTTCCCCTTTTAAAAATTTATTTATGTAAAAACTTTCTCACGATAAGAGAATTTGCTTGGCGGGGTATTAGTTTTCAACTAATGCAATAATTAAGATTTATAAAACAAGGGCTTTAACACGTGGTAATCAATCGTGGAGGTAAAAAAATAAGAGGCAGCTGCAGGCTGCCTCATTGTGCTATTTCAATATATAATATCGCTCTTTAAAAACTACCTGTGTTGACTTTCTCTGGACGGACCACTGGTTCGGATAATTTCTTTCCTTCTTCATTAAGAACATCGGCGCTGCCCTGCACTTGTACTTCAACGCTTTCAATTCCTTTCTGTTCCGTTAAAGAAAGGACCAATGCATCAAGTACTTCTTGTGATACCTTTTTCTCTTTAAAGCTTCCAAGGATATTTTCGTTAAAATTGAGGCTGACCTTACCTTCTGCCACTTTAGGCTCGTCAAGTAAAGCTACATCACTCATGAACCCTGTTTGCAGGTTAGAACCCGAAGGACTCTTCGTTAATTCCTGTATGACTGCCGTTACATTATCAGACACCGTTTCGCTGATCCTGCGTGTCACCGGAACATAATAGGTGTACTCCTCGTCACCGCCTACATAATAAACAGTCAGTGCTTTGGAATTCGAAATGTCGACCACATCACTCGTATCGATATTGATTCCTGAAGACCTTGAGATATTCTCATCTATCGGTGTGCCATTGACCGGCATTTCGGAAATATCTTCCCCATTTATTCTCATTTGGATTTTATCGACTGAGTCGAATTGTGTCAGAGTCCATGTAATGGCTTGAAGGATTTTGAGTTCATCCTCTTTTTGATAGTTTTTGAACTCCGGCGAAAAGTCCGCAACAGCCACTCCTTCTTTAATGTTCACGCTTATTTGGGTATCGGCAGGAATGACGGCCCTGAATCCATTAGGAAGTTTATCCGTGACTGGTCCGTTAGCGACAAGGTAATCAAGGGCCTGTTTAGCTACGGCCTCCGATTTAGGAAGTTCCAATGTCTGTGGAACCACATACCCACTTTTATCAATTAAATATAACTCTGTCTTCACAGTTTTCGACTCAACAGCGCCTTCTTCTCCATCTGTTGCAGGCTTTTCTTCACCATTCGTTTCTGTTTCTTTTAATGAAGATTCATCCTCGACTAATGAAACATCCTTTGGTGGATCAATTTCCTTTTTCTCTTCACCGCCAAATAATCCGCAGCCTGAAAGCCAAAAAGAAGATGCCAGAATGGTCACAGCCATTGTTACTTTTGATTTATTGGACATAAAATCACTCCTAGGACAGTTTGTACTCCTATTTATACGAGCCCTAAGCGAAAATAGACCAATTATTTTTCACTCCGATAATGGAGCTGGGCAATTTGCCTGTACTGCTGCATCTTTGTCAGCTTCATTTGGATTTCGGGACTTCCTGCTTGGAACAAACGAATCCCATTCCCCAGGATAATCGGTATGATGGACAGGATCACTTCATCCACCAGCGATTTCTTCATGAAATCAGACACTAACTCCGCACCGCCTACAAGCCAGATCCTTGATCCGCCTTTCAGTTTTCCAATGAAATCACCCACATCTCCAATCACAAACTCCACATGTTCTTCTTTCCCTTTCGCACTTCTTGAAAAGACATAGCAGGCCTTACTGCCAATGTATGAATCTGTTGATATGTCTTATTTCCAATAATCACCGTATCGCTATTTTTATAGAAATCGCCGTACCCCATTGTCCCCCTTCCCCTTCTGTCTCTTCAAGCCAATCTATGCTTCCAGCTTCCCTAGCGATATATCCATCCAGGCTTGTAGCTATATACATATAACGGTAGGCTTTTTCATTTTTTCCCTTCAGAAAAAAGGCTTCCATATGGAAGCCTTATAAGTGATCAATTTTAATTGTTTCGATTGTATTGATATGAATACCGAGCCAGCTCTCCGCGATGGAACCGAACATATCTCTTGAACCGGTTGTATAAAAGCGATGAACTGGACGGAGCTTGCTTTTATTGATTAATTTATAGTAATCCAAAATGACACTTGCCTCTCGGGCCGTCTCTTCCCCAGAGGAAATGACTTGTACTTCATCCCCCATATAGGTCGAGATTACAGGCCCCAGCAGTGGATAATGGGTACAGCCAAGGATTAATGTGTCGATCTTCGTTTTCTTCAACGGACTCAAGGTTTGTGCCACGACCCTATTGACTATCTTCCCTTGAAACTCGCCGCTTTCTACGATAGGGACAAATTTCGGGCATGCTAAACTATCTACTTTCACATCGGAATTGATGGAGGCAAGTGCATCGTCATACGCTTTGCTTTTCACTGTGCCTTCCGTACCAATAATGCCGATATGCAAGGAATTGGAAACTTTCAACGCCGCCCTTGCCCCAGGATGAATGACACCTAATACCGGAATCGGAAGTAATGCCCTGATTTCATCCAGTACAGCTGCAGTCGCTGTATTGCAGGCGATGATCAGCATTTTTATATCCTTCTTCATCAAAAACCTCGTCATTTGCCATGTGAAGGTTTGGACATCTTTTTTGGTCCTAGGCCCATAAGGGCATCTTGCTGTATCACCTAAGTATATAATATTTTCATTTGGAAGCTGACGCATGACTTCTTTAGCTACTGTCAAGCCGCCTACCCCTGAATCAATGATTCCTATCGGTTGTTTCAAAAAACTCGCCTCATTTTTCTTTCATTTCTTGATGTAGTTTTGCTAGAATTCCTTGCAGGGACACGATGTCAGATTCGTTGAAATTGACTAATACCCCACTCAAGTACTGTTGTCGTTTATTAATCACTTCTTCAATAATCCGTTCACCTTCTTCAAGAAGGTGAATTCGAACCACGCGCCGGTCCTTATCATCCTTGACACGCTGGACAAGCTGATGTTTCTCCATGCGGTCAATCAGATCCGTTGTTGTGCTGAAGGCGAGAAACATCTTTGTGGACAATTCGCCAATCGTCATGTCGCCTGATTCAAAAAGCCATTGCAAAGCCACGAATTGAGGAATGGTGATTTTATAATCTTTGAGAATTTCTCTTCCCCTTTGCTTAAGCCATGTCGATACATAGCGCAATTCCCTCTCGATATCGGCTACATATGCAACCTGCTTCTCTTCATCCATACACACAGCTCCCCACTTCATGAAACTTATCATACTACCATTTTGGATGAAAGTGAAATGATTTTCAAGAATGATTATCCGGAATCCATAATGAAACCCCCTTCATAAAAATAAGCAGCATCCAAAGAAGTCAAAACAACCAAATTGTTTTGGCCTTCCTTATATGCTGCCAATGAACGGGAGAGAAAATATTTATAAGGCTTACGTATTAAATGTCAACACATTAAAGCTTAAGTTCTCCCATACGAAGGAGTTCTATGACTGCCTGCGAACGTCCTTTGACTCCAAGCTTCTGCATCGCATTCGAAATATGGTTTCGAACTGTTTTTTCGCTAATAAACAATTCACCTGCGATTTCTTTTGTTGTTTTGTCTTGTACTAGTAACTCAAATACTTCTTTTTCTCTTTTGGTGAGTAGTGGCTTATGAGTGAATTCGTTCTCCTTCAAGTAATGTTACCCTCCTTGCCTTCACCAGCATAAAACCCGGAGTGGGTGTCTATTTAGTCAAGATATAGTATGTCGGCCGGGGCAAGGGAGTGACTCTTTTACTTGTCTAAAATGAAAATATTTTCAGGAATGTTCGAGCTCTGTTTGCCACATCGATCGCTTCATCTCTTCCGTCCAAGGTATCGGCTTTCCGGTGGCTTTGGAAACTTGGACAATCGTTCCCCTACCCGTTAAACAAATTGAACCATCTTGTTTGGTTCCCATATAATGTATGTCTACTGAAGAGTTTCCGATATGGTCAGCTTTCACATGGATCGTCAATTGGTCATTGAAAAACACCTGCTTCAGGTAATCACACTGTAAATTGGCAACAACCGGCATCTCACTGCATTCAGCCGAGGTCCAATCCTTCATGAACCCCATACTGTTGAAATACTCAATCCGAGCTTCCTCAAAATAAGTAAAAGGAATCGTGTTATTCAAGTGCCCAAACATATCAGTTTCTGAAAAACGGACCTTAATCTCATGTTTAAAAGAAAAATCATTGATCCACTCCGTTATATTATCGATATATGATATCCTGCCCATCTTGTGCACACCCTTTCTGAATTGAATGACTATTCACTCATTTTATAAGAAAACAACGATATTGAAAAGGATTTTCTATTGAAGGCAGGTTAATTTGCTTGTTGCTCACTTTATTAATCAAATCCTTCAGCCTTTGCGTGAAGATGTTGGGTTACAAGAAACTCATTTGCCCAAACCAATCACACTTCGATCCCGGTTTTTCAGGGTGCATGCAAATTATCAATCTTTTAAGGACTTGCCATTCTCTACGAATGTAAAACAAAAAGAACCCATATCCTAAGATACGGGTTCTTTCTTTTTCATTATTAAACTTCGTCGCTTCCGAAGAAGTTACGGAATTGTTGGATCGTAGTATCACGGTTCAATGCTGCAATCGAAGTTGTTAATGGAATGCCTTTAGGGCAAGACTGCACACAGTTTTGTGAGTTACCGCAGTTTGCAAGTCCTCCATCACCCATGATTGTATTTAAACGTTCAGCTTTGTTCATTGCACCCGTTGGATGTGCGTTGAATAAACGAACTTGTGATAATGGTTGTGGGCCCCATGAAGTCTGAATTGCTGTTTACGTTCGGGCAAGCCTCCAAACAAACACCGCAAGTCATACATTTTGATAACTCGTAAGCCCATTGACGTTTCTTTTCTGGCATACGCGGTCCTGGTCCAAGATTGTACGTTCCATCGATTGGAATCCATGCTTTTACCTTTTTCAATGAGTCGAACATACGGCTGCGATCGACTTGTAGGTCACGAACAACAGGGAATGTACGCATTGGAGCTAGACGAACCGGTTGCTCCAATTGATCGATAAGAGCTGTACATGATTGTCTTGGTTTACCATTGATAACCATTGAACAAGCACCACAAACCTCTTCAAGACAGTTCATGTCCCATGCGATTGCTGTAGTGTGCTTGCCTTGTACAGTTACCGGATTACGACGAATTTCCATTAGAGCGGAAATTACGTTCATATTCGGGCGATACGCTAATTCGAATTCCTCATCATAAGGAGCTGAATCCGGTGTATCTTGACGAGTGATTATAAAACGGACTGTTTTAGTCTCAGATTTAGTTTCAACCATTTTTTTGCTCCCCCTCTTTAGTGTTTCGTTGTGTAATCACGTTTACGCGGTGCGATCAGTGATACATCAATATCTTCATAATGGAATTCAGGTGCTTGATCCATGCCTTTGAATGTTGCCATAGTTGTTTTCATGAATTCCTCATCATTACGTTCTGGGAAATCAGGTTTGTAATGCGCTCCGCGGCTTTCGTCACGGTTTAACGCACCAATTGTGATTACACGAGCCAATTGCATCATATTTTGCAGCTGTCTAGTGAATGCAGCTCCTTGGTTACTCCATTTTGCCGTGTCATTGATGTTAATTTTCTTGTAACGTTCCATCAGTTCAAGAATCTTGTTATCCGTTTCTTTCAGCTTGTCATTGTAACGAACTACAGTAACATGCTGTGTCATCCACTCACCAAGTTCTTTGTGAAGAACGTACGCATTTTCGTTACCATCAAGGGACATGACTTCATTCCATTTTTCCTGTTCTTGTTTTTCGTACCCTTCAAACAACGAAGAAGAAATGGATTCTGAAGTTTTATCAAGGCCTTCAATATATTTAACGGCATTCGGTCCAGCGACTGAACCACCATAGATTGCAGAAAGAAGTGAGTTCGCACCAAGACGGTTACCGCCATGTTGAGAGTAATCACACTCACCAGCAGCGAATAAACCTTTGATGTTAGTCATTTGGTCATAATCCACCCAAAGTCCGCCCATGGAATAGTGAACGGCAGGGAAAATTTTCATTGGAACTTTACGTGGATCTTCACCCATGAATTTCTCGTAGATTTCAATGATTCCACCAAGTTTTATATCAAGTAATTTAGGATCTTTATGTGATAGATCCAGGTAAACCATGTTTTCTCCATTAATGCCAAGCTTCATGTTCATGCATACGTCGAAGATTTCACGAGTCGCGATATCACGAGGTACTAGATTACCATAAGCAGGGTATTTTTCTTCAAGGAAATACCAAGGTTTTCCGTCTTTATATGTCCAGATACGTCCACCTTCACCACGAGCGGATTCACTCATTAGACGAAGTTTGTCATCTCCAGGGATTGCAGTCGGGTGAATTTGAATGAACTCACCATTTGCATAATTTACACCTTGTTGATAAACGATGGAAGCTGCTGAGCCTGTATTGATCATTGAGTTAGTTGATTTACCGAAAATGATTCCAGGGCCACCGCTCGCCATGATGACTGCGTCGCCAGGGAATGATTTGATTTCCATTGAAGTCAGGTTTTGAGCTACGATACCACGTGCTGTTTGTTCATCATCGATAACAGCTCCAAGGAATTCCCAGCCTTCATATTTCGTTACAAGGCCTTCAACTTCATAACGGCGAACCTGCTCGTCCAATGCGTAAAGTAATTGTTGACCAGTTGTTGCACCAGCAAATGCTGTACGGCTATGTTGAGTACCACCGAAACGACGGAAATCAAGAAGACCTTCCGGAGTACGGTTGAACATAACACCCATACGGTCAAACATATGGATGATAGATGGTGCTGCTTCGCACATCGCTTTAACCGGCGGTTGGTTAGCCAAGAAATCTCCGCCATAAACTGTATCGTCGAAGTGGATATATGGAGAATCCCCTTCACCTTTTGTATTTACTGCCCCATTGATTCCGCCTTGGGCACAAACTGAGTGAGAGCGTTTAACAGGCACTAAAGAAAATAAATCAACCTGTTGTCCCAGCTCTGCTGCTTTGATCGTAGCCATTAATCCAGCTAGACCTCCACCAACGATAACTATTTTACCTTTACCCAATTCTGTCACTCCCTTATTTCCATTAGCCAAGCTATGTTTTTCCTAATACTTATAAATGAACTCTATCTTCTTATACGAAAGCGAAAATTGCGCTAATTCCGATATAAGAAAGAAGAACGAAAACGATCAATGTAAAGTAAGTCATGATTTTTTGCGATTTAGGTGAAACTGTAAGACCCCAGCTCACTGCAAATGACCATAATCCATTAGCAAAGTGGAAAATTGCCGAGATAATACCAACAATATAGAACACAATCATAAATGGACTAGAGAAAATTTCAGCCATCATGTCAAAGTTAACTTCAGCACCCATGGCTGCTTGAATTCTAGTTGCCCATATATGCCAAACAAGGAAAATCAACGTTATGATTCCAGTTAGACGTTGCAGCATGAACATCCAGTTACGGAAGAAACTAAATCTGCCTAAATTGTTTTTTGCTGTAAAGGCAATATAAATTCCGTACACAGCATGGAAAATGAGCGGTAGATAGATGACGACCCATTCTACCAAAATCTTCACGGGCGTATACTCAATTAAATGAACTGCCCCATTAAAAGTTTCTTCTCCTTTTGTTGCCATAAAGTTTACCGATAAATGAAAAATTAGGAATAGACCAATTGGAATTACTCCTAGAAGTGAATGAAGCCTGCGATTCCCAAACTCACGATTTTTTGCCACTAAGTGCCCCCCCTTAATTTGTGAAAAATCATGCAAAGATAAACTGGTGGCTACCTTTTATCTCCGCGTGAAAATACAGTATAGAGTCAAAAAACTCCTCTATACTTCCTTTACAATTATGTGACATGTCCATTTTACTCCTGACTTCTATGTGCGTCAAGAAAACGGATACAAGAAATCTCTTTTTCAGAATAGATTTTATTGGATTAAATTGGCTATTTTTTGTTTGTCAAGATGATATTTTGAAGAAATTTCAAATTTAACTATTAATATCTCGGTATAATTTCTCATTTTTTTCCAATTGTTATTTAAATAAATAAAAAACAGTATAATTTGCAAAAGAAATACGTTTATAATAGATTTACAGAAAGAGGCGATAAACTATGAAAAAAAATATTGCTGCTGCGATAGAAGAAGAGATTCAAGCTGAAGAAATTCAAACTGAAGAATTCCAAGTTCCAGCTTTCGGATACGAATTAATCAGAGAAGTTCTATTGAACGATATTCTCGGAAAAGACTCTAATCAAATCCTCTATTGGGCAGGTAAACAGTTAGCAAGAAAATTCCCATTGAATGGCGATCAGGAAGTGATTGAATTTTTCCAGAGCGCTGGATGGGGCAATCTGGAAATCATGAAGTATTCAAAAACCGAGATGGAATTATCCCTGACGGGTGAAATAATCAGCCGCCGCCTGGATTTACACCCTGATTGTCACTTCCAACTTGAAGCCGGTTTCCTTGCCGAGCAGTTTACACTGCAAAAAAAATTCCTCAGCGAATCAACGGAAGAAATCAAACGCCGCGCAAAAAAAGTGATATTCACCATCCAATGGGATCCCAGAGATCCAATCTAATAAGCCCTTAAAACAGACTTACCCTTTTTACCGGAAGTCTGTTTTTTTATTGGACTCCTTACACTCAAGCTAGCACATTTGCATGCTGCCCAAGTTTAAATGCTTCATGAAGAGATTCGACAGCCTTCACCATTTCCTTTTCATTGACGACAGTCGAGACTTTAATTTCCGATGTGCTGACCATTTTCACTTGGATGCCTGTATTGGCCATCACTTCAAACATCTCGGCAGCCACTCCTGGATTGGATACCATACCAGATCCGACGATGGACACTTTGGCCAACCCACCCTCCGTTTCGATTCGGTCGAATGCCAATCGTTCTTTATTGTTTTCCAGCACGATCAATGCCGCTTCCGTATCTTCACTTTTTGTGGAAAATGATAGATTGGTCGTATCCTCGGCAGTCATGCTTTGAATGATGATGTCCACATTAATCCGGTTTTTCGCAAGTGTCGTGAAAATTGTGGATAATGCACCAAGTGATTGTGGCAAACCATAAATTGTGACCCTAGTAATACTGTCTTCAAAAGCAATGCCGCGTACAATTAAGTTTTCTTCCATAGTTGCTTCCTCCTCTATGATCGTTCCTGATTCTCTCTCCATGCTTGAACGGACTTCAAGCGGGATTTGATAATTCTTTGCATATTCGACAGCCCTTGGATGTAGGACGCCCGCCCCCAGGTTTGCAAGTTCCAGCATCTCATCGTAAGAAATGGATTGAAGTTTTCGCGCACCTTTTATGTAGCGTGGATCCGTAGTGAAAACACCCGTTACATCCGTATAAATATCGCATCTATCCGCATTCAGCGCTGCAGCGATGGCAACCGCCGTCGTATCGGAACCACCCCGCCCTAAGGTAGTGATTTCCCCATTTGCATCGCTCCCCTGGAAACCGGCTACGACCACAATTTTCTTTTCCTGGAGTTGGGCTTGAATCCTTGTAGAATCGATGTTTAAAATCCTGGCATTCCCATGAACGGATTCCGTTTGCATGCCTGCCTGCCAGCCTGTGTACGAAATGGCTTCATGTCCTTTTTCAATCAATGCCATCGTTAACAGGGATATCGTGATCTGTTCCCCCGTCGTCAATAGCATATCCATTTCCCTCTTGCTCGGGGTTCCGGAAATATCTTGGGCCATGGAAACCAATTGATCTGTGGTTTTCCCCATAGCTGAAACAACGACTACCACACCATTTCCATTCTCCACTTCCTCGATTACCCGATTGGCAACATTTTTGATTTTTTCTACGCTTCCGACGGATGTTCCGCCGAATTTTTGAACGATTAATGCCATCCTAATGCACCCTCTCTACCTTTTTAGGCAATAAAAAAAGCAATGAGAAATATCTCATTGCTGTGATCACATATCTAATACTGTAAACACAGTGAGATAGCTCTCCAGGGTATTAACCCTGACAATCCGCCATTTATTAAATGTCAGACCAGAAAAACAAGGTATGAGTCTTGTCTTCCTTCGGCGTCATCCCCTTTCAAAACCTTTCATGGAAGCTCATACTTCTCCAGGTTTTTACTCTTGAATTCCGCACCTCTATCAGCACTTTTAAGTTGTCTAGTTAAAAATTCATTTTAATCATAGCATAGGGAATAGTCGGTAGCAAGATTATTCTTGTAATTTTCTTACGATTCCCTCGGCTACCCCTTTTGGCATGCCCGCTTCCATAATTTCCTCGGCCGTTGCCTCTTTGATTTTCTTCAATGACCCAAAATGCCTCAACAATTGCTTCCTTCGCTTTTCCCCGACACCTGGAATATCATCTAGCTGGGAGTGTACCGCATTTTTCCCGCGTAGCTGACGATGAAACGTAATCGCGAACCGATGCACCTCATCCTGAATTCTTTGCAAAAGGTAAAATTCCTGGCTACGTGAATCAAGTGGTACGAGTTCAAGCGGATTTCCAATCATCAACTGCGAGGTCCTATGCTTTTCATCCTTAATGAGACCTGATAGTGGAATATCAAGGCCCAATTCATTCTCCAATATATCCCGAACGGCTTCCACATGGCCCTTTCCACCATCGATGATGATTAAGTCCGGAAGCGGCAGCCCTTCTTTCAATACTCGTGAATACCTTCTTCTGACTACTTCACGCATCGATTCATAATCATCAGGTCCCTGGACCGTCTTGATCTTATATTTACGGTACTCCCTTTTTTCCGGTTTCCCATCAATGAACACGACTAAAGCGGAAACAGGGTCACTTCCCTGAATATTGGAGTTATCGAAAGCTTCAATTCGGTGCGGGGTGTAGATGCCTAATTGGGTCCCGAGGTTTTCTACCGCATTGATGGTTCTTTCTTCATCCCGTTCAATCAAGGAGAATTTTTCCTGAAGGGCGATGGAGGCATTTTTATTCGCCAATTTAAGCATGTCTTTTTTCGATCCCCGTTTCGGGTGAATCGTTTTGACACCAAGGAGCCCTTCGGCCATTTCAGCATCCACTGACTCAGGCAGCAAGATTTCCTTTGGTTTAAAGTGGTTGGTAATCTCGTAAAACTGACCGAGGAATGTAAGAAGTTCCTGTTCCGGTTCATCATAGACAGGAAAAAGTGAAACATCTCTTTCTATCAATTTACCCTGTCGGACAAAAAATACCTGAACACACATCCAGCCTTTATCATAGGCAAACCCAAATACATCCCTGTCGATGAAATCGGTCGTCATCATTTTCTGCTTCTCCATCGTAATATCGATGTGGGCAATTTTGTCACGGAACTCTTTGGCCCTCTCGAAATCGAGATTTTCTGATGCCTCCAGCATTTTTTCAGTCAGTTCTTTTTTTATCTCAGTATGTCCACCGTTCAAGAAGCGGTTGATATCATCCACCATTTTCTTATATTCCTGTTCCTCAACATCATAAACACATGGGGCCAGGCACTGGCCAAGGTGATAATAAAGACAAACGCGATCAGGTAAGGTATTGCATTTTCTAAGGGGATAGATGCGATCGAGCAACTTTTTCGTTTCGTTAGCTGCAAAAGCATTTGGATATGGTCCGAAGTATTTCCCTTTATCTTTTTTTACTTTTCGCGTAATGATTAGACGTGGATGACGTTCCGCCGTCAGCTTGATGAAAGGGTACGTCTTATCATCCTTAAGCATGACATTATATTTTGGATCATGTTTTTTGATTAAGTTCAGCTCTAAAATAAGGGCCTCGATATTGGAAGAGGTGACGATGTATTCAAAATCCTCTATCTCATTCACAAGCCGAAATGTTTTTCCATCATGAGAACCCGTGAAATAAGAACGGACACGATTTTTCAACACTTTCGCTTTGCCTACATATATGATCGTTCCCTGACGATCTTTCATTAAATAACAACCAGGTTGATCGGGAAGAAGGGCAAGTTTATTCTTTATTTGTTGGTTCATGCATTCAGCCTCCTGTTCTCCCATTTTACAATTATTATATATCAAGATAGCGAAAAAAGCTTCAAGTCCGCAGACTTGAAGCTTTTTTTAGCTAACTTACTATTACGAGTGTTTTGAAATAAGTTCAGCAAGTGCTTCTTTAGGTTGGAAACCAACAACTTTATCCACCACTTCACCGTCTTTAAGGACGATTAATGTCGGGATGCTCATCACACCGAATTTCCCAGCTGTTTCTTGGTTTTCATCTACATCCACTTTTACGATTTTCGCTGTATCGCCAATTTCAGTATCAAGCTCTTGAAGAACAGGAGCGATCATTTTACAAGGTCCGCACCATGGTGCCCAAAAATCTACAAGAACTACACCTTCGCTAGTATCTGTTGTGAAAGTTTGGTCAGTTGCATTTACAATAGCCATATATATTTCCTCCTCAAAATTACTCAAATAACTAAAGACAGTATACCATTGTTGCTAGAAACGATGCTAATATTTTGCTTCAGTGGTAGGATGTCCAAAAAAAGAGTAAATATGCAGGCTCAAACCTTGCCTAAAAGCCAAGAAAAATGAAGGGGCAAGACATGTATCGGCTTATGCCAAATGTCTTGCCCCTCATCAGAATTTATTTCTTTTAAGCGTTAACTTTTAGTTTTTTGAATTCTTCCGTAAGTAATGGAACGACTTCGAAAAGATCTCCGACAATTCCATAATCAGCTATATTGAATATGTTAGCTTCCGGGTCTTTGTTGATGGCAACGATAACCTTGGAGTTGGACATCCCCGCTAAATGCTGTATCGCTCCAGAAATACCGCAGGCGATATAAAGGTCTGGTGTAACGACTTTACCCGTTTGCCCGATTTGCAAAGAGTAATCGCAATAGTCCGCATCACATGCACCGCGGGAAGCACCTACCGCTCCGCCCAGTACTTGTGCCAGTTCCTTCAATGGTTCAAAACCATCTTCACTTTTCACGCCACGGCCACCTGCGATGATTACTTTTGCTTCTGAAAGGTCGACCCCTTCACTAGCTTTTCTAACAACATCTTTGATGATTGTGCGTAAATCCTTAATATCCACACTTAATGCAGAAACATCACCAGAACGGGACTCATCTTTCGCTAACGGTTCAATATTGTTCGGACGGATTGTCGCGAATATCACGCCATCTGTAACAATTTTCTTTTCAAATGCTTTACCAGAATATATCGGGCGGGTGAAAACGATATTTCCGCCTTCTTCTTCAATGGATGTAACGTCGGAAATCAATCCTGATTCAAGCTTTCCAGCCAATTTAGGTGCAAGGTCTTTTCCCAGAGCCGTATGTCCAAAGAAAATCCCTTCTGGCTTTTCCTGCTCGATGACGGCAAGCAATCCTTGCGCATAACCATCTGAAGTATATTGTTTCAATTGATCATTTTCGACTGCAACAACCCGGTCTGCACCATACTGGATCAATTCATTTCCGAAATTTTGAACACTGTCACCAACTAAAACACCTACGATTTCCCCGCCATCTGCAGCAAGTTTAGCCGCACCGATAGCTTCAAATGATACATTTCTTAGTGAACCGTCGCGAACTTCGCCCAATACAAGAAACTTTCTAGCCATTTATAAAAACCTCCTGTGCTCTATTTTATCTATTTGTCGTGTGTTGTTGTTTTAAAAGTACCGTTTCGATTAAATCACTTTTGCTTCGCTGCGTAATAATTGAACAAGTTCGCTGACTTGGGCACCGATTTCGCCGTTCAATACTTTTCCAGCTTCTTTTTTCGCAGGAAGGTAGATTTCAATCGTTTTTGTTTTTGCTTCAACATCTTCCTCTTCCAAATCCAGGTCATCCAATTCCAATTCTTCAAGCGGTTTTTTCTTCGCTTTCATGATTCCCGGCAAAGAAGGATAACGTGGCTCATTTAGCCCTTGTTGAGCTGTCACTAACAATGGAAGAGATGCTTCGATCGTTTCAGAGTCCCCTTCGACATCCCGGATAACGCTTACATTTCCATTTGCAATGTCCAGTTTAGTAATGGTTGTAATATAAGGAATTTCTAAAATCTCGGCAACTCGTGGACCCACTTGACCAGAACCGCCATCGATTGCAACGTTCCCTGCAATGATTAGATCGGCATTTTTACCTTTTAAGTATTCGCCTATAATTTTGGCAGTCGTGAATTGATCGCCATTTTCTATGTCGTCCTCAATATTTATCAATACGGCTTTGTCAGTCCCCATTGCAAGCGCTGTGCGTAATTGCTTTTCAGCCTCTTCGGTTCCGACAGAAATAACCGTTACTTCGCCGCCTTGTGCATCTCGCACCTGGATTGCTTCTTCAACAGCATATTCATCGTATGGATTAATGATGAATTCTGCTCCATCCTCATTAATTTTCCCGTTGGATAGTGTAATTTTTTCTTCTGTATCAAATGTTCTTTTCAGCAGTACATAAATGTTCACGATAATACCTCCCGAATGATTTGAGTTTTGAAGATTATGAATTTTATTGATATATATTATTGTATTCTTCAAATTTCATCAAAATCCTGCATGATATATAAAAATAGTTATTTATTTCCCTTTGAATACAGCTTCTCTTTTTTCCATGAAAGCGCCAATTCCTTCTTTTGCGTCAGCAGTATCGAAAGCTTTGCCAAAGAGGTCGGCTTCCCTTTCCACACCTTTATAGTAGGAATCATGCTTGGAATAATTTAATAATTCTATAGCCGCCTTTAAAGCCAGAGGGCTTTTCTTGGCAATTTTATTGGCTAGTTCCTTCGCTTTTGGAATCAGTTCTTCATCCGAGAAAGCATGATTGGCCAATCCGCATTGCACAGCTTGGATACCTGTAATCGGTTCACTTGTAAACAGCATTTCAGCGGCCTTTGCCATACCCACATAACGAGGAAGACGCTGGGTGCCAGCAAATCCAGGGATTAAGCCCAACTGCAGTTCAGGCAAACCTAGTTTAGCCTTTTCGGTTACCAAACGGATGTGACAGGACATGGCCAGCTCCAATCCTCCGCCAAGCGCCGCACCATGGATGGCTGCAATGACCGGCTTTGGAAAAGATTCTATTTTCTCGAATACAGATTGACCATTCTTGGTCAGCTTCTCGAAAGCCTTACCGTTTGTCACTTCCGTAAACTCTTTAATGTCTGCTCCTGCAGAGAAAAACCTTCCTTCACCATGAAGAAGGACAACCCGTACGGCTTCGTCTTGCTCAATTTGATCAAAGGCCTGTGACAGCTCTCCGATGATTGACGTGGAAAGCGCATTTGCTGGTGCATGATCAATCGTTATAAATGCTACATGATTTTCGACAGAAAGCTTAAGGTATTCCATATCTATCCCTCCTGGCATCTAGTCAAACTTTTTTGAAAATTCTATATGTATCACTTCCCGGTAAGCCGGAGAGCATATTAACCGATTCTTTCGAGGATGGCTAGCCATCCTCTATTAAAATCGTTAACTTTTCAAGCCACAGCCGCCAATTAGAAGGCGGTGAACGTCTGGTGCAAGGTCTGGGAGCGAATACTTTTGCTCATTCATGACCCAAGTCGTCACTGTTTCGTCAATCGTTCCAAAAATCATCTGCCTGGCAAGTAAATTATTTAAATCAGGCAAAAATTCGCCGTTCTCTTTTCCTTCTATAATGATCTGATCGATTAAATTTAAATATCCTCTTAACACATCATTAATCCTTAGGCGTAATTCTTTATTCGACTGTCTTAATTCCAACTGAGTGACAATTGCTAAATTCACGTCTTCTGAAAGGTTTTGAAAATGTTTTTGGATGAGCACATGCAGTTTATCCGAAGCTGTGGTCTTTCCTTTTAGTTCTTCTTCGATCTGTTCCACAAAATAGCCCATCTTTTCATGGAATAATGATATTAAGATATCTTCTTTATTTTTAAAATAAAGATATATGGTGCCATCCGCTACGCCTGCCTGCTTGGCGATTTTGGATACTTGAGCTTGATAGTAACCGTTTTGGGCAATGACGATAACGGCCGCATCAATAATTTGGTTATACTTTGGTCTGTTGCGTTTCACTGGATGTCCCCTTTCAGAAAATGAATGAATCATCATTCATATTTCTATCATAAAATGACGACCCTTTACTGTCAAGCAAAAACTTCTAAGAGTCATGGCATTCCACTTATGTTCATTGTACAGCCCCGATCCATAGGTTGTCCAGTCGTTCTGCAAAACACGGAGCCCTATTCCGCTGCTCCGTATGAAGGGGTTGCTTGTTTACGCTTCTTTTCTTTCCTCCGATATTTTTTTCTTTTCTTCCTCGATAAGGACTCTTCTCAGGATCTTTCCTATCGTCGTTTTAGGAAGTTTCTCCCTAAATTCATAGCTGCGCGGCACCTTATAGGAAGCCAGGCTTTTTCTAGCAAAATCATTCAATTCATCTTCAGTCACCCGGGCATTTTTTTTCAGTACGACGTAGGCTTTGACGGTCTCACCGCGATATGGGTCAGGGATACCTGCCACAACAACCTCCTGTATGGCCTCATGCTCGTATAGTACCTCTTCCACCTCACGTGGGTATATATTGAAACCACCAGCAATGATTGTATCCTTTTTCCTCTCGACTACATAAAAGAACCCACGCTCATCCATGTAACCCAGGTCGCCTGTTAGTAGCCAGCCATCTTTAAAAGTGCTTTCCGTTTCATCCGGACGGTTCCAGTAACCTTGCATTACCTGAGGTCCTTTTATGGCAATCTCACCAATTTCATTCGGAGGAAGCTCTTCGCCCGTTTCCAAGGACAGAATCACCGAGTCGGTATCTGGCCATGGCAATCCAATGCTTCCTTTTACACGCGGCTGATCCCAAATGAAATTAGCATGGGTTACCGGTGAGGTTTCCGACAGTCCAAAGCCTTCAACCAGCTTCCCGCCGGTAATTTTCTCAAACTGCTCTTGAACCTCTAAAGGTAATGGTGCAGAACCGCTTATGCAGGCATTGATGGAAGAAAGGTCATACTTAGCGATATCTGGATGGTTCAAGAGGCCGATATACATCGTTGGTGCTCCTGGAAACATGGTCGGTTTCTGTTTTTGGATGGTTTTAAGCGTCGCTTCAACATCAAACTTCGGCATGATGATCATGGTATTCCCTTCCATGACGGAAAGAACCAAGACTGTCGTCATACCGTACACATGGAAGAATGGGAGTATCGCAAGAATCCTTTCCTCACCGCGCTTATTTTTATAAAGCCATGCATTGCACATTTTTGTATTTGCCAGCAAGTTCTTATGGGTAAGCATGACCCCTTTGGGAAAGCCTGTTGTCCCGCCAGTATATTGCAAAAGTGCAAGGTCGTTATTCACATCGATCGGCTCGGCGACTTCTTCAGGGACCTTTTGTTTCATGATTTCGGAAAATAAATGATGATTGCCCGCATGCTCCACATTGATGACAATGCCATATTGCTTTTTTTGAATAAAAGGATAGATAAGATTTTTCGGAAAAGGTAAATATTCCTTGATAGCGGTTACAATTATATGTTCTATATCCGTTCTTGAAGCGACTGCAGTGACACGGGGAAATAAAATATCCATCGCTAAAATTATTTTCGCTCCTGAATCTTTCATTTGATACTCTAATTCACGTTCAGTATAGGTTGGATTCGTTTGAACCACGACACCGCCAGCCATCAATATCCCAAAAAAGCTTATGACACCCTGAGGGCAGTTCGGAAGCATGACGGCAACGCGTTCTCCTTTTTGAAGACCGATACTTTTTAAATACACTGCGAACTTTAAAGCAGATTCATGCACTTCCTGGAAAGTTAATTCTTTTCCCTGGAAATGAATCGATACTTTATCAGGGAATTCTTCGGCTGATTCCTTCAAAAAAGAATAAAGAGGTTTATCTTCGTACGACAAAACCGCTGGTATCTGTTCCGGATAAATAGCTTGCCATGGCTTATTGCTCATTTGCCCCCTCCTTCTGAATATTCTCAATACTCTTTATCATTATAATACAATCGGGATTTTCTTACAATTGCTTAAATTCAGAAAAATAAGCATAAAGGCTGATGATGAGCGTTAAGGTAGTCCATATGTCCTACAAGAGTACAAGAGAGGATTGGAAACACTTAAAAAGGAAAACAAAAAAAGGAGTGTTTTACTCCTTACAGACAGTAAACAAACTTGAAGAAAAGCTTTTTTTTGTCCCATTTCAATATGTTACGAATTAGATTTGCAGCATAGCCTTGGTTTCGAAAGTTTCACTTTACACACCACCTCCTTTTTTAAAATGGAATTCAAATAAAAGAAGCGGCACAATGGCCGCTTCAATTGAAGAATATCATATAAAAAATTCCTAACAGAAAAAAGATTCCGCAACAAACAATTAAGACTTTTGCAAGCTTCTCCACAGTTTTCTCCCTCTCATGAAGGGCATTAAGAAATTCCTGCGCCGATGACAAAAGATAATGCGATTGAAATGATCATCGATAGGAATCCAACTGCCCGATTATCTTTTTGTATCTCTTCATCTATTTTAAATCCAGGAGTCATAAATTCAAAAATGAAATAACCGATCAACAGAAGGATAAATCCGTATACGCCCCAGCCAATCATGGTAAGCATCGAATTCTGATGGAGGATGGACTGTTGGAATACATAGGCGATCCCAAATATTTTACCACCTGTTGCCAACGCGACAGAAAGGTTTCCCTGTTTGATTTCCTCCCAGTTCTTGTACTTTGTGACAAGTTCAAAAATGGCTAAAAAAACAATCATGCAAAGAATGACGACACTGTAACGAGCAGCTATATATACATATTCATTTTCCCACATGTTCTCCATGGTCCAACTCCCGAATGGTAACTAGCCACCCGGCTTGGCAGTTAGCCGGAATGACCACTTTCCTTTATTTAAATTCCACCACCGTAACACCTGTTCCGCCTTCACCGGCTTCGCCGAAGCGAATCCTTTTGACAGAGCGGTGATTTTTCAAGTATTCCTGGACCCCGGACCGGAGAGCGCCCGTTCCTTTACCATGAATGATGGAGACACTGGAATAACCGGCCAAAAGAGCATCATCAACGTACTTTTCCACTCTTGATATTGCATTTTCAAAGCGTTCACCACGTAGGTCAAGTTCCACGCTAACATGATAATCGCGACCTTTTATCGTAGTAAGCGGCTTTATTTCTTTTACTTTCGTGGCCTTGATGAATTCTAGGTCAGACTCCTTCACCTTCATTTTCATGATGCCGATCTGAACCTGCCATTCATTACTTGATACCTTCTCGATCAAATGACCTTTTTGACCAAAACTTACGACCTTTACTTCATCTCCAGGTTTCAAGCTTTTATCCAGAGGCCTCGCCACTTTATTTGATGTTTTTTTCACTTTAGGCGCTGCTTCTTCGAGCCGTTTTTTGGCATCGATCAGTTCATGTTCTTTAACATCGGCATGCTTTTCGAGTCGCAGTTTACGTAAGTCAGCTATAATCGCTTCCGCTTCTTTTTGTGCATTTTCAACGATCGCCGCTGCCTCTTTTGCCGCCTTTTCAACCATAGCATCCCGTTCTTCATGGTATTCACCAATTTGCCTTTGAAGGTCTTTATGAAGGATTTCTGCCTGTTTCAAGTGATTCTTGGCTTCCTGCTCCTCTTCTTCGGCCTTCTTGCGGCTGTCTTCAAGGGACGCTATCATATTCTCAACTTTATTCGTATCCTCACCAATATGGCTGCGGGCGTTGCTTATCACGCTTTCTTCCAAACCAAGGCGCTTGGAAATTTCAAACGCATTACTCCGTCCCGGTACACCGATCAATAGTTTATAGGTGGGACTCAAGGTTTCCACATTAAATTCAACGCTTGCATTAATGACGCCTTCCCGATCATATCCATAAGCTTTTAATTCCGGGTAATGTGTCGTGGCAATCACACGTGCACCGCGCTTATACACTTCATCCAAAATGGAAATGGCCAAAGCGGCACCTTCCTGAGGGTCAGTTCCCGCTCCAAGCTCATCGAATAAAACTAGGCTATCATAATCGACATTCTTAAGGATATCGACAATATTGACCATATGCGAAGAGAATGTACTTAAGCTTTGTTCAATCGACTGTTCATCGCCAATATCGGCATAAACAGAGGAAAACACTGCCGTTTCGGAACCATCAAGCGCAGGGATTTGCAGACCTGACTGGGCCATTAATGTACAGAGGCCAATCGTTTTCAGGGTAACCGTTTTACCTCCTGTATTCGGTCCGGTGATAACAATTGTCGTAAATTCATCACCAAGGAAAATGTCATTGGCCACGACAACATCACTCGGAATGAGCGGGTGTTTCGCTTTGAATAATTTCACGCGTCCCTCATTATTCAAAATCGGTTTGGACCCTTTTATCGCTTTTGCATACTTTGCCTTGGCGACAAGAAAATCGATTTGTGCAAGGACTTTGACATTATGAAGCAATTCAGGGGTGAACGCACCTACCTTTTCCGAAAGTTCGACCAAGATCCGTTCTATTTCCTGCGTTTCCTTCACTCGGGTTTCCTGCAGGACATTATTCAGTTGAACGATTGCTTGCGGTTCAATGAACAATGTCTGTCCAGATGAGGATTGATCATGAATGATCCCGCCATACACACTGCGGTATTCCTGTTTTACCGGGATGACAAAACGGTCATTCCGGATGGTGATGATGGCGTCCGATAACATCTTTGATGCATTGGAAGAACGGATCATACTTTCCAGCTTTTCCCGGACACGGCTTTCGTTCGTCCGAATTTGGTTTCTTAGGGTACGGAGCTTATCGCTAGCAGAATCCATCACTTCGCCATGCTCGCTTACTGCATACGTAATTTCCTGCTGCAAATCAATCAATGGATGAAGGGAATCGATATATTCGGCTAAAAGCGGAACTTCAATTTCCTGTTCTGCAAGTTCTTCGAAGAAACGGCTGAGAATCCTGCCGGCTCGAATGGTACTCGCAAGTTCCATCAATTCCATAGGTGAGAGCATTCCGCCAATCTGTGCCCTTTTTGCATGAGGACGGATATCAAAAATCCCGCCCAATGGCAAGTTACCTTTCAAGCGGACGATTTTTGCTGACTCATCTGTTTCTTCCTGCCATCTCGACACCTCTTCAAAATCAGTAGAAGGCATCAAGTGCTGTGCCTTCTCTTTTCCTATGGAAGAGGATGCGTGTGAGATTAATTGTTCTTTTATTTTATGAAATTCCAATGTCTTTAAAGCTTTATTATGCATGGAGTTAAAGCTCCTCCTTATTTATGGGCAAATAGTTAATCATTTCTCTTTAAAAACGCTAATAATCCATCCGTATCCCTTGCATTAAGAACCGTTGATTCTTTAATCCAGCCCTTTTTGGCCGACGAGACCCCAACAGGCATATGATCAAGCATATCGATGCTGTGGGCATCTGTATTGATAACAATCGGAACGCCTGCTTCCTGTGCCTTGCGCAGATGGGGAGGTGCCAAATCCAATCGGTTCGGATTCGCATTCAATTCCAAGGCGGTATTCGTTTCGCGTGCCAGTTCGATCAGCATCTCTATATCGACATCATATCCGGCGCGTCTGCCGATAATCCTTCCCGTTGGATGGGCGATTATGTCGACATGCGGATTATTCAGGGCCGTTTTTAAGCGCTCCATGATCGTTTCCCGCGGCTGTGAAAAGCTTGAGTGGATCGATGCGATAACCAAATCCATCTCTGCAAGCAGCTCATCGTCATAATCAAGTGTCCCATCAGGAAGTATATCCATTTCAATCCCCGAAAGAACGGTAAAATCATCGTATTTTTCATTCATTTCATGGATGATCCGTTTTTGTTCCCGTAAACGTTCCACGGTCAAGCCGTTCGCAACTTTCAAATATTGCGAATGATCGGTTATGGCCATATATCGATAACCTTTTGCACGGCACGCTTCAATCATTTCTTCAATGGTATGAGCCCCATCACTCCATGTGGTATGCATGTGCAGGTCACCTTTGATGGCCTCCAAAGATATGAGAGGTTCATTTGCATCATAATGCTCTACTTCCGTTCCGTCTTCACGCAGTTCTGGGGGAATGAATGGAAGACCAAAATGATTATAAAAACGTTCTTCCGTTTCAAACGTCAATACCTCACCGGTTTCAGCCACTTCCACCCCATATTCGCTGATTTTCTCACCGCGATCTTTAGCCAGCTGGCGCATTCGCACATTGTGATCTTTCGAACCGGTAAAATGATGGAGTGTCGTTATGAATTCCTTATCCTTCACGATCCGGAAATCGACGGAAATATCATATTCATAATCTAGCACGACCGATACTTTTGTATCACCCGCTGCAATCACTTGCTTTATGCCCTTTAATGCAAGCAGTTGATCCTTAACTTCTTCGGGATGATCTGTCGAGATGATGAAATCGAGGTCCTTGATCGTTTCCCTCATACGCCTGATGCTGCCGGCTCTGGAAGAACGGATGATGTATTCCATGTTAGCAAGGGCCGTTTCAATATCATCCGCAATCGGCCTCATGAAGGCAAGGGGCAGCCGATCAGGCCTTGAACCTGCCTCGGCAATCGCAGACAGGATCTTCTCTTCCGTTTTTTTGCCGAAACCGGCAAGCGCCGCGACCCTGCCTTCTTCACAGGCGAGTTTAAGATCATTCACATCATTTACATGCAGCTCTTTATGAAGCTTGGCAATTTTCTTCCCTCCCAAACCTTGAAGCTGCAAGAGCGGAATCAGACCTTTTGGCACCTGCTCCTGAAGCTCTTCAAGTACAGTCGATTTCCCCTCATTCATATACTCTTCGATGACGGATGCCGTTCCTTTCCCGATTCCATTTAAAGCGGTAAAGTCTTCGATGGCCGTCAGGCTCCGGTCATCCGTTTCCAAGGCGCCTGCTGCCTTTCGGAAAGCTGAAACCTTGAACGGGTTCTCTCCTTTTAATTCCATATATATTGCTATTTTTTCTAATAATTTAATGATATCTTTTTTATTAATCGTCATTTCATTCACCGCCGAAAAAATTAGTAGGGTGTCCCATGTTCACTTTCTTAAAGATACCTTTCTTGGAGGCAAAGTACAAGCAGTCCGATTCTTGACTTTTGATTCAATCAGGGAGGAAGTTACATGCTGCTACATAAAAAGGGGCCTCCCCCATTCAAAGTATAGGAATCTAGGACTTTGAGAAAGGGAGGCAGGCCCTCGTATACTGACATTAAGATTGTTTTAAATCATGAAACCAAAGTTCCTTCACTTGCTCTGAAAGGAACGGTGTATGTTTCACGATCGATTCTGCCAGAAAAGAACCCGTTAATGGTTTCTGGATGGAATCCATTGGCAGCATGGCAGCTATATATAATATAATAAACATGATAAGATAGACTTCGATAAAGCCCAATATCCCTCCACCCCAGCGATTCAGCTGTTTTAAAATCGGAAGATGGGTAATGAAATTCAGCATGGACCCGATCATTTGCCAAAGAATCTTGGCAGCAAAGAAAATGATTGCAAAGGCAATCGCATTGTAATACGCCGTGTCCAGCCCGACTGTATCGAAAAACATATTAATGGTCGAGGAATCCCCCATAGTCGGAAACGGAATCCACAATTTCAAATTGGGAGCAAGATCTCCGTAAAATACATAGGCGACGATGAAGGCTACTATGAACCCAGTCATATGAACCGTTTGTAAAATGAAGCCACGCTTTAAACCGATTAATAAACCGATTAAAAGAATGGCCAGAATTGCTAAATCAAGCATGTACTCAGTCCTTCTCTCTCTTTAATTCCAGTTGAAGCTGGTCTAGTTCATCTTTTAATTTTATATATTCGTGAATCGTATTCACGGCCGTTAGTACCGCTAGCTTACTTGTATCCAAATATGGATTTTTCATCCTGATCTCTCTCATTTTTTCGTCAACCATCGAAGCGACCAGGCGCATATGACTCGCGCTTTCTGTACCGACGATTGTATATGGTTGTCCGTATATATCAACTGTTGTTTTATTTCGTTTATCGTCTGACAAAATGATGCCCCCAATCTAAACAATCCTAATTCTATCATATCATGAAGTTTTTCGTCATGAAAGAGAGTACAGCGTCATTTCTTGCATAAAAAATACAATAATTTGTCAAAAAAAAACGACTTAAGGAAGAAGATTACCTAAAAAATAAAATGAAGTTAGGAGTTTACCCATTATGTCCCATGTTGTTTTACTTATCAGCCCTGAACAAATAAAGGCGATGAAATCCCATTATTCTTCATCCTTGGCCGCCAAGCTGCCGCCGGGAAGCATCTTTTCCGCAAAACCGCCGCTATGTACGGTGACCGCCTATAAATCCGGAAAGGTACTCTTTCAGGGTAAGAATGCCGAACAGGAAGCGGTAAAATGGCAACAAAATACCACTGCTGTGGCTCCAAAGAAAAAAACGGCTTCATCTGCATCAGTAAACGTCCATCGCTATTCACCACCTGCAAATATCGGAAACATGTCAGTGATTGGTTCCGATGAAGTCGGAACAGGAGACTATTTCGGTCCGATCACCGTCGTGGCCGTATATGCAAAAAAGGAGCAACTCGCCCTGTTGAAGGAACTTGGTGTCCAGGATTCCAAAAATCTGAAGGATCCACAAATCATCGAAATTGCCAAACAAATTAAGGATGTGGTGCCATTCAGCCTGCTCACATGCGACAACCCGAAATATAATACGCTGCAGGCAAAGGGAATGTCACAAGGAAAAATGAAGGCACTCCTCCATAACCAGGCTATCAAGAATCTCATGCAAAAAATCCAGCCGGAAGAAGCGGAAGCGGTCCTTATTGATCAATTCGCTCAACCAGATGTATTTTTCAATTACCTAAAAGGCCAAGAACTATTTCAAGCCAATGCCACCTATTTATGCACAAAAGCGGAAGGCATACACCTTGGAGTGGCAGCCGCTTCCATCCTGGCCCGATATGCATTCGTCAAACGCTTTGACTTGCTGAGTGAAAAAGCCGGATTCAAAATTCCTAAAGGTGCCGGCTTTGCAGTCGATGAAGCGGCCGCAAGATTGATTCATGAGAAAGGAATCGAATCATTAAACGAATTCACGAAAACCCACTTCGCCAATACAGAAAAAGCGAAGCGATTATATCAACAGAAATATCATAAATAAGGGAAAGCGGCTGACCTTCCGGGTACAGCCGCCTTTTTTTGTTTAATGAAGAACGTGATATACTCGTGAGTTTGCTCCATTTACTCGTGAATTTACGCACTTTACTCGTGAATTTACTCCATTTACTCGTGAGTTTACGCACTTTACTCGTGAGTTTACGCACTTTACTCGTGAGTTCGCGACATTTACTCGTGAGTTTGCGCGTTTTTCTCGTGAATTCGCGACATTTACTCGTGAATTCGCGCGTTTTACTCGTGAATTCACGCCATTTACTCGTGAGTTTGCTCCATATACTCGTGAATTTGCACATTTCACTGAATTCGTGCGTTTTACTCGTGAATTTACGCACTTTACTCGTGAATTCGAGACATTTACTCGTGAGTTTACGCACTTTACTCGTGAGTTTGCGCACTTTACTCGTGAATTTGCTCATTTCACTGAATTCGTGCGTTTTTCTTGTGAGTTTATGCATTTTACTCGTGAGTTTACGCACCTTACTCGTGAATTCACGCCATTTACTCGTGAGTTTGCGCACTTTACTCGTGAGTTCGCGCCATTTACTCGTGAGTTTGCTCCATTTACTCGTGAATTCGAGACATTTACTCGTGAATTTGCACATTTCACTGAATTCGTGCGTTTTACTCGTGAATTTACGCACTTTACTCGTGAATTCGAGACATTTACTCGTGAGTTTACGCACCTTACTCGTGAATTCACGCACTTTACTCGTGAGTTTGCTCCATTTACTCGTGAATTCGAGACATTTACTCGTGAGTTTACGCACTTTACTCGTGAATTCACGCCATTTACTCGTGAGTTTGCTCCATTTACTCGTGAATTTGCACATTTCACTGAATTCGTGCGTTTTACTCGTGAGTTTACGCACTTTACTCGTGAATTCACGCCATTTACTCGTGAGTTTGCTCCATTTACTCGTGAATTTGCACATTTCACTGAATTCGTGCGCTTTACTCGTGAATTTACGCACTTTACTCATGAGTTCGCGACATTTACTCGTGAATTCGCGCGTTTTACTCGTGAATTCACGCCATTTACTCGTGAGTTTGCTCCATTTACTCGTGAATTTGCACATTTCACTGAATTCGTGCGTTTTACTCGTGAATTTACGCACTTTACTCGTGAATTCGAGACATTTACTCGTGAGTTTACGCACTTTACTCGTGAGTTTACGCATTTTACTCGTGAATTTGCACATTTCACTGAATTCGTGCGTTTTACTCGTGAATTTACGCACTTTACTCGTGAGTTTACGCACCTTACTCGTGAATTCACGCCATTTACTCGTGAGTTTGCTCCATTTACTCGTGAATTTGCACATTTCACTGAATTCGTGCGTTTTACTCGTGAGTTTACGCACTTTACTCGTGAATTCGAGACATTTACTCGTGAATTCACGCCATTTACTCGTGAGTTTGCTCCATTTACTCGTGAATTTGCACATTTCACTGAATTCGTGCGTTTTACTCGTGAGTTTAGGCATTTTACTCGTGAGTTCGCGACATTTACTCGTGAATTCGCGCGTTTTACTCGTGAATTCGCACGTTTTACTCGTAAGTTCATAAAAAGACAGCTTCCCTGGATTCAGGGAGCTGTCTTTCTGTTTTTATCCTCTTAGTTCTGCGCCAGCTTTTTCTTTGACGGCTTCAAGCACTTTTTCATGTGCTTTTGTAATGTCCTCGTCCGTTAGCGTACGTTCCGGATCGAAGTATTTCAGTGAGTAGGCAATGGATTTCTTGCCTTCCTCCATTCTGTCACCCTCGTATAAGTCGAAGATGCTTACTTCTTTCAGTAGTTTGCCGCCAGCTTCTTCAATAATATCCTGAATGTCCCCGGCTTTCGTAGCTTGGTCCACAACGAGCGCGATATCGCGTGTTGTTGATGGATAGCGCGGAATGGTTTTGTAGGCAATCGGCGCGACTTCGGCTTCGGCCAATGCTTTTAATGAAAGTTCGAAAATGTATGTTTCTTTAATATCCAAGTCTTTTTGGACGGTTGGGTGCACTTGGCCGATAAAGCCAATCACATCACCATTCAAAAGTACTTCCGCTGTCCGTCCTGGATGCATGTCGTTGATTTCCGCTTGGCGGTAACTGATTTGATCAGTTAATCCAAGTGTATCGAATAACGCTTCGATCACGCCTTTGGCTACAAAGAAATCCACTGGTTTCTTTTCACCTTGCCATAGGTGCGACTCCCATAGGCCTGTAATGGCTCCAGCAACATGTTCTTTTTCTTCAGGTAGTTCTTGTTCGTCCTGCTTAAAGAAAACCGAACCGATTTCATACAAGGCTAGTGAATCCATTTGGCGGGCATTGTTATATTTCACGACTTCCAGCAATTGAGGAACGATGCTCAAACGCAATTGGCTCCGTTCTTCACTCATTGGCATTGCTAAACGAATGGATTCTCTAGCTTCCAATGCGAATTGGGACGCTTTTTCCTGGCTTGTCAGTGAATAGGTCACCGCTTGATAAAGGCCTGCGCCTTCAAGTGTACGGCGTGCTTTCCGCCGTTTAATTTGATAGTCAGTCAATTGGCCTGGAGTAGAAGAACCGATCGGCAGTGTAGCGGGAATGTTATCATATCCATATAAACGTGCAGCCTCTTCAACTAAATCAGCTTCAATCGTAATATCACCACGGCGCGTCGGGACAGTGATAGTGAACGTTTCATTGTCAAGTTCGACGCCGAATTGAAGGCGTTTGAAGATGGACTCTACAACTGACACGGTCATGCTTGTTCCAAGAAGTGTGTTGATTTTTTCAAGTGTGATGCTAATGACCGCAGGTTCCATTGTCAATTCATCCACTTCTGCCGCTCCTTGTAAGACTGTTCCGCCAGCATATTGTGCAATCAATTGTGCTGCACGTTCTCCAGCTTCACGTACACGGGCCGGATCGACGCCTTTTTCAAAACGGGCACTTGCTTCACTGCGTAAGCCATGGTCTTTAGAAGCTTTACGAACTACTGTACCTGCAAAATATGCACTTTCAATAATGATGTTCGTTGTATCATTTTTCACTTCGGAATCCGCTCCGCCCATTACACCAGCTATTGCAACAGGCTCGCTGCCATTTGTGATCACTAAATGGTCTGGTGTCAAAGTGCGTTCAGCTTCATCCAACGTTACGATTTTTTCTGCATCTTTCGCTCTGCGGATGACGATTTCCTTTGAACCAAAGCGGTCATAATCAAAGGCATGTAGCGGTTGACCATATTCAAGCAAAATGTAGTTCGTGATATCGACCACATTATTATGAGGTCGGATACCTGCAGACATTAGCCGAGTCTGCATCCAAAGTGGTGAGGGTCCGACTTTAACATCTTTAATGATTTTTGCAATGTATATCGGGTTATCTTCTTTCGCTTCCACTTTGACACTGATATAATCAGAAGCTTTTTCAGCTGCCTCTTCTTTCTCGACAACCGGCCATTTCACTTCCCGGCCTAGAATGGCACCCACTTCGTATGCAACACCAAGCATGCTTAATGCATCAGAACGGTTTGGAGTCAGTCCAAGTTCAAGCACTTCATCACTTAATCCGAGTTCCTCCAATGCATCATTCCCCACTTCCACATCATTAGGGAAGACGAAGATTCCTGTAGCATAATCCTTGGACACGAGCTTGGACTCGAAGCCCAATTCTTGAAGCGAGCAAATCATCCCGTGCGATTCTTCTCCGCGAAGTTTCGCTTTCTTGATTTTGAAATTACCTGGAAGGACTGCGCCAACAGTAGCGACTGCAACTTTTTGGCCTTTATCGACATTCGGTGCCCCACAGATGATTTGAACGGGATTTTCGGCCCCGATATCAACTTGGCATTTATTCAATTTATCCGCATTTGGATGCTGTTCACGTTCAATGACATGCCCGATGACGACTCCCTTAAGCCCTTCACTTTTCTTTTCTACCCCTTCAACCTCAATGCCGCTTTTCGTGATTTTGTCTGCTAGCTCCGTCGCATTGATGCCTGAAAGGTCAACATAATCTTGTAACCATTTATATGACACAAACATGGTAGGTCCTCCTTTTTAAAATAAAAATTTATGCTTCGTGATGGTTGAATTGTTTTAAGAATCGAACATCATTCGTATAGAAGTGACGAATATCGTCCACACCGTATTTCAACATGGCAATCCGTTCCACGCCAATTCCAAATGCGAATCCAGAGTATTTCTTGGAATCGAAGCCAGCCATTTCAAGGACGTTCGGATGAACGATCCCGCCGCCAAGCACTTCGATCCAGCCTGTTTGTTTACATACGCTACAGCCTTTACCACCGCAGATTTTACAAGAAATATCCACTTCGACGGATGGCTCCGTAAATGGGAAGAAACTTGGACGAAGACGGATTTCACGGTCTTGCCCGAATACTTTTTTCGCAAATACGTCAAGCGTTCCTTTCAGGTCGCTCATGCTGATGTTCTCATCGATGACCAAGCCCTCAATTTGTTGGAATTGATGGGAGTGTGTCGCATCATCGTTATCACGGCGATATACTTTACCCGGGCAGATGATTTTAACAGGACCTTGACCTTTATGTTTTTCCATGGTTCTTGCTTGAACCGGTGAAGTGTGCGTACGCATCAGGATTTCATCCGTGATGTAGAAGGAGTCCTGCATATCACGTGCCGGATGGCTTTTTGGCAAGTTAAGTGCCTCGAAGTTGTAGTAGTCGCTTTCAACTTCTGGACCTTCTGCAACCGTATAACCCATACCGATGAATAAGTCTTCGATTTCCTCCACGACACGTGTTAATGGGTGAAGATTCCCCTTGTTAACCGGACGTCCTGGAAGTGTGACGTCAATCGTTTCAGTTGCTAGCTTAGCATTGACTGCCGCAGTTTCAAGTGCTTTTTGTTTCTCCTCGATCTTTGTTGCGATCGCTTCCCGAACATCATTGGCTAGTGCCCCGATTTTCGGACGTTCTTCGGCAGATAATTTACCCATGCCGCGCAATACCTCAGTGATTGGTCCTTTTTTCCCTAAATAAGCGACACGTACTTCATTCAGTTCCTTTAATTCGGAAGCGGCGGCAACTTTTTGCAACGCTTCTTCCTGCAGTTCTAGTAAACGTTCCTGCATCATGTCTTCCTCCTTTATTTTCCTTTTGTAAAAATGAACACAAAAAAACCCCAATCCCTAAAGGGACGAGGTTTATGTATCGCGGTACCACCCTTATTAGTGCATGAACAAATAAACTTCTGCACTCACTTCATTAAAAATAACGGCTTTTCACCGGAACATTTTTCGGACATTCTGTCTTCCCAATGCCAACTCGAAAGGTGAATTCCCTTAAGCAGTGCCATAAAAATGCTTTCAGTCAAGGCATTTTTTCCCTGGATATGGATAACTTAAGTTACTACTCTTTGTCATCGTTGTTTCAATATAAAATTCTGTTTTATTATATTATAATTCCACGGCCGTTTCAAATCGATTTTCGTAAATGGTACATTAAAATCCCGGCAGCGATCCCCACATTCAGAGATTCGCTTTTTCCGTAGATGGGAATATAAAGGTTTTTAGTCGTTTTCTCCAGTAATTCCTTCGATACTCCTTGGCCTTCATTGCCGACCAGCAGGGCAAATCGGGAAGACTTTTCCACTTCTTCAAATGGGGATGCGCCTTCTAATGCCGTGCCATAGACCGGTGTGCCGAGTTGCTTCAGCTCATCGATGATTTCGGAAAGGTTCCCTTTAATGACAGGCATATGGAATAGGCTCCCTTGTGTCGAACGTACCACTTTGGGATTATACAAGTCGGCACACCCTTCGCCAAGAATGACCGCATCGATTCCAGCTGCATCCGCTGTCCTGATCATCGTTCCAATATTCCCCGGATCCTGGACGGCATCGATCAACAATAGTTTATCCGGATTAATGGACGTCATGCTCGTTGATTTCTGTTCACAAACAGCTGCAATTCCCTGTGGGGCTTCGGTATCGCATATCGCTTTCATAATATCATTTTTCACATAGATGACTTCTGTGCCTTCCAGCTTAAAATGGGCTGGCATTTCAGTTTCTTCATTGACGATCACTTCCATGACGATATCTTCTTTTAAGGCTTCTTCAACTAGGTGAAAACCCTCGACTAAATATTTGCCTGTTTTATCTCGTTCTTTTTTCGTCAATAGCTTTTTCCATTGCTTCACTTGCGGGTTTTTTACCGATTCGATATATTTCAAGGGTAAACGCTCCTTTAACTTAACACTGATTTTCCTATTATAACGCAATTCACATACATATTGCATGCGAGTTTGTGAAATGCTATTAATGTCAGTCATTATGTGTTAGAGGAGGAATAATTGTGAATTTAAACCTACGTAATGCGATCATCCAAAATGTATCTGGAAATTCGCAAGAGCAGCTGGAAGACACGATTGTCGATGCCATACAGAATGGCGAGGAAAAAATGCTTCCTGGATTGGGAGTATTATTCGAGGTCATCTGGCAAAATTCATCTGAACAGGAAAAACAGGAAATGATCACTGCCCTCGAAGAAGGATTAAAAAAATAACAGCCCTCAAAGGCTGTTATTTTTTTGATTAGCTTACTTCTTCATTGGTATCACTTTACCGGCGCCAGCCTTCAATTCTTCGATAGAGACTTCTTCATCGATAAGAAGAATGAATTTCTTAGCGCCCACTTCTTTAAGCATCGCTTTTGTCTCAGCAAAAGAGTAGCCGTATTTCGTAAAAAAGCTGCGTAAATCTCCAGATCCTTCATCAGTGAAGTAGTGGAAAATTTTTAAAAAAAGAGTATCCTCCTTATCCTGATTGGCGATGATCAGGATATCCGTATGTTCATTTCCAAGCTGCATATCATTTTTTATATCAGCTGCTACTGTCATTTGGGAGCCAGTCACGCCTTTTGCTTGTAAATCTTGAATTGCAGCAAGTAGTTCCGGATTAGAGTCAAAAACACCATATACGTTTTTTTCCATGTTTTTCCCACTCCTTGTTACTTTACTTATAATAAAATTCCTTTGTAATTATACCTTGCAGCTTTATCAATAAACAAGCAAATAGTCTATTGAGAATTCCTGACTAATATACGAGGGAACCCTTTGCCTAAAGGGTTTAAGATGAAAATTATCTACAGTTTTTTAAGGGATTGTACAATATGAACGTTGCCTCCTGGCACTTGCTTTCCGCGGGCGGTCCGGGAGCCTACTCGGCGCCTTTGCGCCTGCGGGGTCTCGCATACCCGTTGTTTTGAAATTTAGATAGAATCCCTTTTGTCTACAAACTGAAATAACAGCCTTGCGCAGGCTGCTATTTCAGTATTATAGATTATCGGTATTAATTCGATTTTTAATGTATTCATCCTTCAAGATGTCCTCTTTCTCTTGCTGCCCATTATTAGCATTCGGGCTTAAGGTCCGATCCAGTGCTCCTTGAGGATCCAGGGACTTATGATCCCCTGGCTTTTGTTCCTTATACTTTTCGGTGGAGTTCCCCCTGATTTCCCTTTCTTGGGCTCGCTTCGTATCCAGCTCTTCCTTATCAAAGATGTTGGCAGAATTTCCGTGAAGTTCTTCGCTTCTTCCTGGCCGTGCTTCCACTTCCCTTGTTTGAAATGCATTCGCAGTTGTTTCAGGAAAAAGGTTCGGGTCCGGGTTGTTCACCACCCCTGTTTTAAGCGGATTCTCTGCAGGTAGTTCGTCTGCACCCTGCATGCCGTTGGAAGTTACGCCTTCTCGTTGTGATAAAGTTTCCGATTCATCTAAAAGAATCAGGAATTTTCCAGCTTCCACTTCGTTTATATAAGCGGTGGCTTCACTATCGGCAAGCCCTAAGTCACCTAGTCGGTTCCTTATATCTCCAGAACCCTCGTTCAGGAAAAAGTGTTTCATCTTATCAATGAAGGAATCGTCGTTCGAGTTAGTAACGACGTCTACATCCGGATCCCGCTTTTCATTCACGAAACCCAAATCTTCTTTCTTATCAGCCATTACTGTTATTTCTCCCTCATGGACCCCTTTTTCCTTGAGGGATTGTATAGCCTGGATTACTTCTTTTTCCGTATTAAAAACACCATATAATGTTTTTCCCATGCATCTTCCTCCTATTATTCCGATATTTCTTCTTATCTGTATTTATACCCCGATGGGTGCTAATTAAACAAAAAACAGCCCATTCAAAGGTTCTCCTCCACTAAGTTCAAACCTCTTTATCAAGCTTTAAAATAAAAAGAAGCCTGCAGTTTTAAAAACTGCAGGCCATTTCCATCACTCTTAGAAGCGGTCGCTTCTTCGTTCAGTTGCCTTTTTCTCATTTACGAACGATTCATCTGTACTATCAAGCTTGATATCTTCAATTTTAAGAGTATCCTGAACTTGTTCCGTTTCTTGTACAGCATGTTTCCTGATGACAATTTCATCTGTGACAACAGGTTTTTTCGAAACTTCCAATTTTTCTTCAACTACTGGGATACGTAGTGTTTCCCCATCTTCAATGCTTCCAGTTTCCAGATTCTCTTCACGTCCTGAAACCGCTCTATGCTCGACTGTCACTTCTTCGTGTTCAACAGGAACATTTATCGCTTTATGTTGTTCATTGACTTCTTTATTAATGACCACTTCACCTGTCTGAACTCTTTCTTTGTCAATGTTCAGCTGTTCTTCCCGAAGTGTAAGCGTCCTTTCATCTTCAGGCAATTCACGGCCTTGCCCGTTCACTCCATAAACATCTTCTTTATTCAGTGCATCGTTTTTTTCAGTCCCGTTATAAAGCGGGTTGGCGGAGTTCGTATCCAGCCTTGTACCGGCAGTGTCCATTGTTCCTGTCGTGAATTTATCTCTTGCCGTCCCCAGGTGCCCTTCACCTTCTTCGACCAGAACCAGGACTTTTCCGTTTTCTACATCAAAGACATGTTCAGCCGCTTCACTATTCGAAAGACCAGCATTCGCCAATCTTGTTGAAAGGTCTGCCGTATCTTCTGGCATGAGGAAGCGTGCCACCTTGTCCATGAATGATTCGTCGTTAGGAACATTCGTCATTGTATGAACATCTGTTTCGCGTTGCTGGTTCGTGAAATCCAATGTTTCTTCCTTGTCTGCGACGACCGTAATATCGTCCCCTTCAAAACCCTTGGCCTTAAGTGCATTGATTGCTTGGATCACTTCTGCATTTGATTCATATACTCCATATACTGTTTTATTCATTTTACATTCCTCCTTAGATTTTGGTGACTGGTTTAGTGATGCTATATATAAACTCTACCCGCCATACACCTAAGTAAACGAGAAATCAATATTTCATTTATGTTATATCATTACATTTCGTTCTCAGCACAGAACAATTTTTCAAATGAAATCCAGGTATTATACGGGTTCCCCCATTTTTAAAAATGTAATGTTTACCCAAGTAATCCCATTTCATTATTTTCATCTAATCTTTTTTCTTCTATTATAAAGCCACGGCCTCCACTAGCAGGTCCACTATATGCACCGCTTTCGTACATGCCCCCAGGTTTTCCCGCTCGATCCCCAATTGCATTTGTAGCAAACAGCCTGGATTTGCCGTGACAACGATATCGGCCTGTGTCGATTTAGTGTGCTCCATTTTAGTGTCGAGGATATTCATGGACATCTCTGATTCAACAATATTATAAATCCCTGCCGAGCCGCAGCACCGATCCGCATCCTTCATTTCCCTAAAATCGATTCCTTCTATCGATTGAAGGAGAATTCGCGGAGCCATAGAGGTATTCATCACATTCCGTAAGTGACAGGAATCCTGATAAGTTACTGATTGTGCTGGCAGTTTCAGACGGACTTTTTCCTGAAAACGCAAGTCCACAAGGATCTCGCTTATATCTTTCAACTTATTTTTAAATGCGATTGCCCGGTCGTTCCATTCCGGTTCATCTTGGAGCAAATGGTCATAGTCTATGAGAAAAGCTCCGCAACCGCCGGCATTCGTAATAATATAATCCACTTCGTCCGCTTCAAAAGCTTCAATATTACGCCTGGCCAGTTGCTTTGCCCCTTCTTTTTCACCACTGTGTCCATGCAGTGCCCCGCAACAAGCCTGGGATTTCGGAATAACGATTTCACATCCAGCCAGCTGAAGCAGCTTTAGTGTAGCCTTGTTCGTTTCCAAAAACATCGTATCCATCAAGCAGCCGGAAAAGAAAGCCACCTTTTTGAGTGCTGTTCCGATTGCAGGCAGCTCAGTTGGCCTATTTTTCATTTCTGATTTTTTTGGGACCTTCGGCAGCACTTTTTCCATGGTTGCCAAATTATCTGGAAGCATGTTCAGGACTCCCGTTTTACGGGCCACATATTGGAGTCCTGATCTCTGATAGAAGCCTAGCAAACTCGTCATGGCCTGCATTCGCTCCTGATGCGGGAATAATCCACTAAAAACGGCCTTGCGAATCGTTTTTACAGGGAGACTGTGTTTCTTATTCTGATGGATGATATCCCTTGCTTCTTCTAGAAGATGTCCATATTTCACACCTGAAGGACAGACAGGCTCACAAGCCCTGCAGCCGAGACAGAGACTCAAAGAACGTTCAACATCCTCATCGGGCGCAATCACACCATCGGCCACCGCTTTCATAAGTGCAATCCTGCCTCTTGGTGAATGGGATTCCTTCAACCCCGATTCCATGTATGTCGGGCAATGGGGTAAGCAAAAGCCGCAGCGCATACAATTCAACAATTCATCTTCATTCATTTTTTCCGCGAATTGTTGGGCAATGGTTTCCCTTTCCTGAGCTGTCGTCATGAAGATACCACCACCCTTTTCCTGCTTTCCTTGGCAAATACTTTACCGGGATTCATGATGTTATTGGGATCGAATGCTTGTTTAATCGCTCTCATGGCGGCAATCCCTTCTTTCTTCAGCTTCCATTCAAGGTAAGGGGCCTTCATCGCTCCTACACCATGTTCACCGGTAATCGTCCCGCCAAGGTCGATAGCCACGGCAAAAATGTCGGCAAAGGCGAGCTCCACTCTCTCCATTTCATCATGGTCACGAGCGTCGGTAATGCACGTTGGATGCAGATTCCCATCACCCGCATGACCGAAAGTGCAAATGTCCACGTTATGCTTGCTTGCGATCTCATTAATCGCCCTAACCATTTTGGCAATTTCCGACCGGGGAACGGTGGCATCTTCCAAAATGGTCGTCGGCTTGAGGCGTGCCAGTGCGGAAAGGGCTGTCCGTCTTGCCGTTTTCAAGGCAATTGCGTCAGATTCCGTTTCGGCAATTTCCACAGAAACCGCCTTTTCCTCTAGGCAGATATCGGCCATCCTTTTCATATCACGTTCCACCTCTTCCGGCGGACCATCCTGTTCAATCAGCAGGACCGCCTCCACATTGGTGGGCAAACCGATTTTCGCGAAGTCCTCAACCACGATCAACGTCGGCCGATCCAGAAATTCCAGTGTGACGGGAATGATTTTATTTGAAATGATCTTGGCCACTGACTGGGCCGCAGCATCCAGATCTTGATATAGGGCTAGCATCGTCTTTGTCGTTTCCGGGATTGGAATCAGCTTTAAGATCGCTTCCGTAACAATGCCCAGCGTCCCCTCTGAACCGACAAAAAGCTTCGTTAAATCATATCCGGCTACATCTTTGGCAAGCTTGCCCCCTGTTCGGATGATGTCCCCATTCGGAAGGACCACTTCAAGCCCGATGACATAATCACGGGTGACTCCGTACTTTAACCCACGCAGTCCACCTGAGTTTTCATTAATGTTGCCGCCAATCGTGGAGATTTTCATCGAACTTGGATCGGGCGGATAAAACAAGCCCTTTCCTTCAACTGCTGAAATCAAGTCCAATGTGATGAGCCCAGGTTGTACGGTCGCCGTTAAATTTTCCTCATCTATTTCGAGTAATGAATTCATTCGATTGAATAAAAGGACAAGCCCCCCCTCTGTCGGGCAGGTGCCTCCGCTCAAATTCGTCCCCGACCCGCGTGGAACGATCGGAACATGGTATTCATTGCAAACTTTTACGATGGCTGCGACTTCAGCTGTGCAGCCCGGTTTAATGACTGCATCCGGCATCGCTTGAAACCCTGGCGTGGCATCATATGAATAGACAAGACATTCAACTTTCGAGTCATCGTAATTCTCCTGACCAACGATGGTAAGAAGTAGTTGCTTAACCTGCTTTGTTAACATGTATATCCTCCTCATATAAACAAATGGAATTCGATATTTTTTATATGATTTAAGTATAAGAAAATAACATTCAACCTTCTATGTATGAACATATAGAATTTACAGCTTTCCATGGAATTAATTTGTATGTTTATCCAATACTCTTAGTGCTAGATACATAGTGACCAAATCGGCTAGCTTCCTAGGATTCAACTGGGTCATTTCTTCTATGCGCTTGAGCCTGTAATGGAGGGTATTGATATGGATATGCAGGGCTGCAGCGGTTTCCTTCAAAGATAGATCACTTGCAAAATACATGGAAAGGGTTTTAAGCAGCTCCTCATTAGGAAGCAAATCCTGAATAGTCCGGGATAAATAATCATGTCTTGTTTCAGGGGTAACTTCATCAAGCAGGACCTCAAGCTTCAAGTCCTCGTCAAATATTATTCCCGATGAAGGTAACGCGATTTTCAAGGAACGTTCCGCTTTAAAAAATGCTTGCCTGAATACGGATCCCGGTGCACGCGAACTAACCCCTGCGCTCACTTTATAACCCGAACTCTCTTCCAGGTTTCTTATCAGTTTACTTAATTTCTTTAGTTGTTGGATTTTTGAACCGATAAAATCGGCTATCGAAAGAATGACGAATTGGTTCCTCCCCCAACGGACCACGATGTCCTTGGGATGCTGCTGTTTTATGTACATCTGAAGCGTTCTCCACACATGAGGTTCGATGATTTTTTCAGTCTTAAATTCACCAAGGGTTATGATCCGGTCTGCATGAACATCGACCCCAAGCAACTTAGCCTTCTGAAGGAATGGTTCATTGAACATCTGCAGCTGATGCCATTCAAACACAAAGAATTCCATCAGACGTGATTGGGATTCTGCTTGTTCGATATGATAGCTTTCCTGAATGAACATCTCCGTCATCTTTTTTAAAAGTTCTGCATAGGGGGAAACATGTTTGGGGTCTCCCGTGATTCCAATTACACAAACGGCTTCCTGATTAAAGAAAATAGGTAGATTTATTCCTGCCTTCACCCCTTTCCAACTTCGTTCATCCTGTTTGTTGATGATCAATTTCTCACGATTGTTGAAAGCGTGGATGGCTCCTTCATGATAAGATCCGATACGGCTGCCATCGGTGCTTGCGATAATCGTGCCAGCATGATCAATAATGATGATTTCCTCATCAATCAGTTTTCGAACCTCATGAACCAATTTTTCTGCCACAGCTGCCAATTGCATGATATGTCCTCCTTTATTGAATGGGCTTGGAAAATACTTCGAGGCTCCCTTTCGAAAGGGAGCCTCTTTCTACTTATGGAATCATCCAGGAAAGGACGCCATTTTGCAAGAAGGTAATCACGCAAACAAGCAGCAGCAAGAATATACTATGTTTGAGCGTGAACCTTAATAATTCTGATTCCCTGCCGGCCAATCCAACGGCGGCACAAGCAATCGCTATCGATTGTGGTGAAATCATCTTTCCGGTGACCCCTCCGGATGAGTTCGCCGCAAGCGCCAGGACCGGCTCCATCCCCACTTTAAGTGCGGTAACTTTCTGAAGACTGCCAAATAAGAGGTTGGCTGATGTATCCGACCCGGTAATGAACACACCCAGCCAGCCGAGAACCGGTGCGAAGAACGGAAATAAATCCCCCGATTTTGCAAGGGTCATCCCTAATGTTGTCGACATGCCTGAAGCATTCGTTATATAGGCAAAAGCCACCACGGATGAAATCATCAAGATTGGTTTTGCCAACTCCTTCATCGCTTCCGCAAAGGTGCTAAAAAAGTCTTTTGCAGACATATGTGCGATGAACTTCGTAACGATGGCTGCCAGCAAAATGGCAGTTCCGGCTGCTCCAAGCAGTTCTATTTTATAGAAAGCCGCAATCGGCAATCCGTTGCTTCCGATTATCTCATTATGCAAACCTGGAACTTCGATTTGGAAGGTTAATAGTTTCCCAATTTCATTGATTCCGCCAAGCAACACATTGTTGCCTTCATAATGTCCGGAGAGCGCAGGCTTAATTGGGTTCATCCCCCATATTGAGATGAAAAGCGTTAACAGAAGGAATGGTGACCAAGCATGGAAAACCTGCCATTTCGTGTACGTTGTTTCCGCTTCGGCTGTTTCATCCAAAGGTTCGACAGCTGCTGCCGTTTCCTCGGATGCAAAGCGAAAGATCGTTTTAGGTTTCCAGAATTTAAGGAAGATCGCCAATGCAAATAGTGACACTAACGCAGAAAGGATGTCCGGTAATTCAGGCCCAAGGAAATTTGAGCTTAAGTACTGGGTGATGGCAAAGGAAAATCCGGAAACCAAAATTGCCGGCAAGACTTCGAGCGACCTTTTCCACCCAGTCATTATCAAAATGAGATAAAGCGGAATGAAAGCCGAAAGGAATGGCAATTGACGGCCGACCATTTTTGAAATCTCCATGGCGGCAATGCCAGTTGGGCCTTCCATGGCGATGATCGGTATGCCAACCGCCCCGAATGCTACCGGTGCGGTGTTCGCGATTAAACAAATCCCGGCAGCATATAGCGGGTTAAAACCGAGACCAACCAAAAGCGCGGCTGAAATGGCGACCGGTGCTCCAAATCCCGCGGCACCTTCTAAAAAGGCCCCGAAAGAAAATGCCACCAATAACGCCTGAAGGCGGCGGTCTTCGGTAAGCGAAAGCACAGAAGAGCGAATAATATTGAATTGCCCGCTTTTAACAGTCATTTTGTACAAAAATACTGAAGTGATGATTATCCATCCGATTGGGAGCAGCCCATATACCGCTCCTTGTGAAGCAGACATCACCGCTTTTCCTGCCGGCATTCCATATAACAATACTGCCACTGCAATAGCTACAAGCAACGTGGTTATACCAGCAATGTACCCTTTCATCCGTTTGATGGTAAGTGCCCAGAAAAAGTAAAGAATTGGGATGAGTGCGACAAGAGATGATAAAACTAAATTATCGGTGATTGGCGTAAAGTTTTGTGTCCATGTCATTCATTTCGACTCCATTTTCTATAAATTTTTTTAAAATTTCAGAAATCTGCCACTAACTGAAAACCCTTACATATCCAAATATTCAAAGTCATCAGATGACTTGATGAGTATTCATTAAAATTAAATGATTAAAAATATAAAATCAAGATTTTTTTTTATTTTTTGTTGATTTTTAACCTTCTGGAAGTGTGAAAGATCATTTGTGTTATATAATATTAACCAGAGAAACTCATAGAAAATAGAGGTGCTACCCTTGGTATATAAAAAAATAAAGCCGAAAAAAATTTATGAAGAAGTCAGCGATGAACTTTATGAAATGATTCGGTCAGGTATCCTGAAACCAGGTGAACAATTGGATTCCATTCAGCAGCTTGCGGAAAATTTCCAAGTTGGGCGCCCGGCCATCCGTGAGGCATTAAGTGCATTAAGTTCAATGGGCCTCATTGAAATAAAACAAGGGGAAGGAACATTCGTTAAAACCTTCGACCCTACTATCATGAACCATCCCTTGTCCGCAGCCCTTTTGATGGATCAAGACAATATCCAGCATTTGCTGGAAGTTCGGAAAATCCTTGAGTCCGGCACGGCAGAGGTGGCAGCGAAGAAAAGATCGGAAGAAGACCTTATCGAACTCAAAGAAAGGCTTTCTGATATTGAGAAGGTATCCTACGATGAAGAACTTAGTGATAAAGCGGATATCGCCTTCCATGTCGCAGTGGCAAATGCCTCCCAAAATGAGCTGCTGATAACATTGATGAACCACGTTTCAGAGTTAATGACGGAAAAGATGCGTGATATCCGTCGGATTGCACTTTATTCCGAAGAGATGACACTTAAGCAGCTTTACCAGCAGCATGCCCGGATATATGATGCAATCGTGGCACAAGATGAAGCCGGAGCCCGCAATGCCATGCTGTTTCACCTTCAAAGCGTCGAGGAATCACTGAACCGGGTCATCCAAAAGAATCAGCAAAAGAATCGTTGATCTTCCTTTAAATTTGAAAAATACCCTATACAAACAAAGATAAAATTGATATATTATTTTGAAAACGATTACTTCATTTAAAAATCTTGGAAATTGGTATATTCTCTTAACCATTTCCTTTTTCTATTTTTTAGTCATCAGATGACCTGTTAACTTATTTTGTTAAAGGAGGAGTTCAGATTGAAAGTTACTCTCTTTGCAACCTGTTTGGTTGATTTGTTTCAATCCAATGTCGGCAAGGCGACAGTGGAGCTGCTCGAGAGATTAGGCTGTGAGATTGATTTCCCGGAATCCCAGATATGCTGCGGACAGCCGGCATATAATAGCGGGTATACGAAGGATTCGAAGGAAGCTATGAAAAAGATGATTAAAACGTTCGCGGATGCTGAATACATCGTAACCCCTTCCGGTTCCTGTGCAGCGATGTTCAAAGAATATCCGGTCCTTTTCAAAGGCGATGCCGAATGGGAAAAGAAAGCAGCTTCATTAGCGGCTAAAACATATGAATTGACCCAATTCATCGTGGATGTCTTAAAAGTAACCGACGTCGGGGCTACTCTTAAGGGAAAGGCTACTTATCATACTTCATGCCATATGACACGGCTGCTTAAGGTGAAGGAAGCACCTGCCATTCTGTTAAGCCATGTTAAGGGTCTGGAAATGACACCTCTTCCCGATGCTCAGAATTGCTGCGGGTTCGGGGGAACATTTTCGGTTAAGATGGGGGACATTTCCGGGCAAATGGTGGAGGAGAAAGTCTGCAATATCGAAGCGACCGGGGCCGATTTTTTAATTGGGGGGGATGCAGGATGTTTGATGAATATCGGCGGACGGATCCAAAGGAAGGGGCAACCGGTGAAAGTGCTCCATATTGCGGAAGTCCTGAATAGTATTTAAAGAAAGTGAGGAGGGAAAAACGATGGCTCTGAAAACCAGCTCTGCCAAGTTTAAAGACCGGGTGGATGAAGGAATACATAATGATTTTATGCGATTGGCAGTATCGAGTGCCCAGGAACGGTTACACGGACGGCGGCTGACGGCCGTTGATGAATTGGGAAACTGGGAGGATTGGCGTTCCCTAGGCGAAGAGATCCGGCAGCATGTGCTCAGTAACCTTGATTTCTATTTGCATCAGCTTGCAGAAAATGTTTCAAAAAGGGGCGGTCATGTCTTCTTCGCTGAAACGGCTGAAGAAGCAAGCGGATACATCAAAGATGTCATTGTAAAGAAGAATGCCAAAAAAGTCGTGAAATCCAAATCGATGGTCACGGAAGAGATCAATTTAAACGCAACTCTTGAAGCGGTTGGCCTCGATGTCGTCGAAACGGACCTTGGTGAATACATTTTACAAGTGGATGATCATGATCCCCCTTCCCATATCGTCGCACCTGCTCTCCATAAAAATAAAGAACAGATAAGGGATGTTTTTAAAGAGAAGCTCGCCTATACGCAAACCGAAAAACCGGAAGAGCTTACTGCCCATGTCCGGGGCATTCTGCGGAAAGATTTCTTAAGCGCCGATGTGGGCATAACCGGCTGTAATTTTGCAATTGCGGAAACGGGCTCGATCGGTTTGGTGACGAATGAAGGAAACGCCGATTTGGTCACTGCCCTCCCGAAAACGCAAATCACTGTGATGGGAATGGAACGGCTTGTGCCTACATTCGATGAATTCGAAGTCCTTGTCAGCTTATTGACAAGAAGCGCTGTCGGCCAAAGATTGACCAGTTACATCACCGCACTTACCGGCCCGCGTGATGAAGGCGATGCAGACGGACCCGAGGAATTTCACCTTGTGATTGTAGATAATGGACGTTCCTCCATTTTGGGAACTGAGTTTCAATCCGTTCTTCAATGCATTCGCTGTGCTGCCTGTATAAATGTATGCCCGGTCTATCGCCAGGTTGGCGGCCATTCATATGGTTCAATATATCCTGGACCAATCGGTGCTGTGCTTTCACCCTTGCTCGGAGGGTATGATGATTTCAAGGAGCTTCCATATGCCTCAACTCTTTGTGCAGCATGTACAGATGCCTGTCCGGTAAAGATTCCTCTTCACGAATTATTGAGGAAGCATCGTGAAGTCATCGTTGAAAAGGAAAAAATGGCTCCATTTTCAGAAAAGATGGCCATGAAAGCCTTCGGAATCGGTGCGGCATCGCCTATGCTTTATAAGTTCGGTTCCAAAATGGCCCCATCAGCGATGTCTCCTTTTAAAACGGGGGATTTCATCTCAAAAGGACCTGGGCCACTCAAAACTTGGACAGAAAGCCGCGAGTTCCCAGCTCCAGGAAAAGAAAGCTTTCGGGACTGGTTCAAAAATCGGGAAAAAGGAGGGAAACCATCATGAATGGAACCATCCACAATGAAGGGAAGTTTTTAAACAATATTGCCAAAAACCTGGGAAGGGCTCCTATTAAGGAAGGCATTTCCGTTCCGGTATGGAAGCATGCCCCCCAAAAAGAAGTTTTGAAACATGCGACACCAAATGAGCTTGTCGAGGAATTGGAGGAGCAGTGCAAAAGGGTACATACTCAGTTTCACCTTACCGACTCCAAGCAAGTGATGCAGTGTTTAAAACAGGTGATCGAGGAACTTGGAAACGGACCCTTGATCATCCCTAAGGACGATCGATTTTCTGCCTATCAGTTAGATGATATCCTAAAGGATAAAGATGTCCATGTTTGGGATCACCCAGCAGGGAAAGAAAATGTCAAGAAAGCCGAGAGTGCCAACATCGGAATCACATTCAGTGAAATGACATTGGCAGAATCAGCGACCGTCGTCTTGTTCAGCGACAAGGACCACGGCCGTTCCATCAGCTTCCTTCCTTCCTGCCATGTTTCCATCATTCCAAAAAGCACCATTGTTCCGCGAATGACCCAGGCTGCTGCGGCCATTCGTTCAAAAGTTACCCGTGGCGAAGTCGTTCCTTCCTGCATTAATTTCATAACAGGACCGAGCAATTCCGCCGATATTGAAATGGACCTTGTCGTCGGCGTCCATGGGCCCATCAGAGCTGTCTATATAATCGTAGAAGATAAATAAAAGAAAAAATGGAGAGGCCCTAATTAGGCCTCTCCATTTTTAACTTTCACTATATCACTCGTAAATGATCCGATCAACCGCTTCACGGTCGAGGCGTTTGATCACTTCGACAATGAGCTTAACAGCATTCTCATAATCGTCCCGGTGAAGCATTGCTGCATGTGAATGAATGTAGCGGGTTGCAATCGTGATCGCCAGGGCAGGTACTCCATTTGCCGTTAAATGGATGGAGCCTGCATCCGTCCCACCACCTGGAATCGATTCATATTGATAAGGAATTTCCATTTCATCAGCTGTGTCGGTAACGAAATCGCGTAATCCCTTATGTGCTACCATCGACGAATCATATATGACTATTTGCGGACCTTCCCCCATCTTACTCATCGCTTCTTTATCAGATACCCCCGGTGTATCACCAGCTATGCCGACATCGACGGCAAAACCGATATCCGGCTGAATTTTGAATGTGGATGTTTTAGAGCCACGGAGGCCGACCTCTTCCTGCACCGCGCCAATTCCATAAACTACATTAGGATGGTCGCTATCTTTCAGCTGTTTAAGCACATCAATGGCGATTGCACAGCCAATTCGATTGTCCCAGGCTTTGGCCAGCAGCATCTTTTCATTATTCATGACCGTGAATTCGAAATATGGCACGACCATATCCCCTGGCTTGACGCCCCATTTCTTAACCTCTTCTTTGCTTGCTGCACCAATATCAATAAACATATCCTTAATATCAATCGGCTTTTTCCTCGCTTCCGCTGACAGGATATGCGGCGGCTTGGAACCGATAATGCCAGTTACATCACCTTTACTTGTAACGATCGTCACACGTTGGGCCAGCATGACCTGTGACCACCAGCCCCCTACCGGCTGAAAACGCAAAAATCCTTTATCATCAATTTGGGTAATCATGAAACCGACTTCGTCCATATGCCCAGTAACGACAATTTTCGGTCCGTTTTCATCACCCGTTTTCTTGGCAATCAAACTTCCCAGGCCATCTGTCGATATTTCATCGGCAAATGGTGCTATGTATTCGGTCATCACTTTTCTTACTTCACTTTCATTTCCTGCAATGCCTTTAGCATCCGTTAAGTCCCGCAGCATTCTTAACGTTTCGTCTAATTGAGCCATTCTTTTACCTCCCTATTACTTACATTACAAGAATAATTATACAGAAAATCGATTGCATAAACAATCAACATTCAGTAGCCTTGCTTTTGCCGTTGGTAGTTTACTTCATTTTTGCTTACATATGCTTTTTCGACATCCACTGCTGAAAATCCAAGCAACTCCCCTAAATGTAAATACTCAGCAAAAACCTTTTGGAAAGATGACTCTGTCAATTGCGTGCGAAATTCACTGATGTAGCCGTAAATAGCAGTAAATTGAGCCGTCAAATCCTCCTGAGGCATCTTGAGGGTGGATGGAACTTCAGGTTCAAATCCCAGTTCGATCCCCAGTGACAAAATGAAATGAATCCCATCCACGTATTCAGCCAAAATCGTTTCTTTATCAGAGGGGCCTTTGAGACTCCAAAATTTAAAACATCTCGTTTCATTAGCCAACTCCCCAAGCTCTACCAATAGAGCAAGTATCTTCCGTTCGACCAAGTCTTCAGCACCCAAATCATGTTTTGATTGTATATGCTCATCTAACGCTGCCTGCATGTCCATTAATTTACCTATGTTCATTTTCATCACTACTTTCTATCGTCTTCCTTTAAATTATATCAAATAAATGAAACTTATTAAAAACCCATACGTAAATGAAGGGAATCACTCTGTTTAGGGAGGTAGCTCCATGGTATTGATCATGCGGTTCATTCTTTTGGCTCTTATCATCTTCTTAATATATACAGTCATCAAATACGTATTTAACCCGAAAAGAAAATTAGAGCTGGCACATGAACAGAAAAAGTTCTTTCTGCTCGACGATACAGCCAATATACGAAAGAATTTTTTATTGACGTACAACGGGGTAATGTTTGAAGGGGAAAAGTATTTAGGGACGACGGAGCGCTCCTTCGAGGTCATATCCATCTTCATATGGCCTAAAAAAGTTGCGGGCCTGAAAGGCTTGAAGCGAAATGACTTTTTAAAAATCGAGGAAGCGATAAAAAAACAATATCCGGATGCCGTCATTGATTGGAAAAGCCCGGTTAAGGAATTTTTGCAAAAATGAAAAATATCACGCACAACAAAGAGCCTTGAGAAAAATGAACTCAAGGCTCTATATTAATCATGGGAACGGAAAAATTCCTTCCAGGGAACGACCGTCTGCTTCTCTCTCAATAAATATAGCAATAAGGTTAATGATAATAAAATAATGACAATCAGTGTTGGACTGAAATCGGCAATATAGTGGCCAAAAACCGTGTATACGAAAGCTACAGGGATATTAGTCATGAAAGATAGATAAAAGTAATTTTTCAACCCTTTATTGGATTCCAATAAGCAAAGCGATAATAAATAAAAATGTATGAATGGTATTAATCTCAGTACTGCAATTTGACGGCTGTTTAGCTTTCGGTTTCCAAACAACTTATTCTTAAGCCGCAGCAGCCTTTCCTTTGTTTTCGGAAATTTGCCTATCACGAAATAAAAGGCCATACTGGACAACGTCAAACCGATTACCGAATAGATGGTCCCAAAAGCGGCCCCGAATAATACTCCGCCAGACATGCAAACCACAATGACGGGAATGAATAAAAATTGCCTTAATAAATGAAAAGTGATAAAGATAAGTGGTGCAAATACGCTTCCGGATTGAATGTAGCTCATCACAAGTGTCAGTTTATCATTCATGCTCTCCCTCCAGCTACTCTTTGCTGCTTCTACAAGCATATACATTATACGGGCTACATATTACCATTGAATGAATATCTTGATCAATAAGCCTATTTGAAGAATCATCAATATAGGCAGGCCCCATTTAAAAGCGCCATGCTTCGTCTTATGGCGGAAATGCTTCATCCCCAGAAAGGATCCTGTCCCTCCACCTATGACCGCCCAAAACCAAAGTGTCTTTTCGCTGATCCGGTACTCCCCATTACGCGCTTTCCTTTTGTCGACTCCCATTATGGCAAATCCCATGATGTTCGTGATGATCATATAAACAACAATGAACCATACTCCTTGCATCCTCATTCCCTCCTTTAAATGTAAAAAGCCACCCTCTTGAAAAGAGAGTGGCTGATATCAGTCAGACTTATTTGTCTAATTGTTGTTTAGCAGCAGTTGCTAATTGAGCAAAAGCTTGTTCGTCAGCAACAGCAAGATCAGCAAGCATTTTGCGGTTCACTTCGATACCAGCAAGCTTTAGACCATGCATTAAACGGCTGTAAGAAAGACCGTTGATGCGTGCTGCAGCGTTGATACGAGTGATCCAAAGTTTGCGGAAATCACGTTTCTTTTGACGACGGTCACGGAAAGCATAGTTTCCTGACTTCATTACTTGTTGGTTAGCTACTTTGAAAAGAATATGTTTCGCGCCATAGTAACCTTTAGCTAATTTTATTACCTTTTTACGACGTTTGCGAGTAACAGTACCGCCTTTTACACGTGGCATGTTATTTCCCTCCTATTTAACTCGATAAATCGAACTTATTTAATGTTGTCTAGCATATGACGAATACGTTTGAAGTCACCTTTGCTTACAAGGCTAGCTTTGCGAAGCTTACGCTTTTGCTTAGTAGATTTGTTAGCAAATAAATGGCTTGTGTAAGCGTTAGAACGCTTAAGTTTGCCGGATCCAGTCTTTTTGAAACGTTTAGCAGATCCGCGGTGAGTTTTCATTTTAGGCATAAGGTATTCCTCCTCATTACAAATTACTTTACAATTACTTTTCGTTTTTCGGTGCTAAGATAATGAACATGCTGCGTCCGTCCATTTTTGGGTGTTGCTCGATTGTAGCCACTTCTTTACATGCTTCAGAAAAACGAACGAGTACACGTTGACCAATTTCCTTATGCGTAATGGCACGTCCTTTGAATCGGATAGAAGCTTTTACTTTATCGCCTTTTTCAAGGAATTTAATTCCGTTGCGAAGCTTCGTATTGAAATCATGTTCTTCAATCGTCGGGCTCAGACGAACCTCTTTCAGACTGATGACTTTTTGATTTTTACGTGCTTCCTTGTCTTTCTTTTGCTGCTCGAAGCGGTGTTTTCCGTAGTCCATAATCCGGGCTACCGGAGGCTTTGCATTTGCAGCAACTAAAACTAGATCAAGATTTACACGAGCGGCAATTTCCAATGCCTCGAATTTCGTTTTAATTCCAAGTTGTTCTCCGTTTTGGTCAATAAGACGAACTTCACGGGCTCGGATGCCCTCGTTTACCATCGCGTCTTTACTAATAGTTAGCCACCTCCAAAGATATTGGCGAATACGAATATTTGAATCAATTCGGTCACGCTCACAACTCGCTTACAGGATATAATCATAATAAAAAAGTGTGGATGCATGCTGCACCCACACTGATAGACTCATTCAGAAAGATCCAAATAATCAAATCATGACCTGTTAACTGCATTGCTTGCGTCAACCAGGTGAGAAGCGGGTGCTTCTTCTTTTCCTCAAACACGTATTCAATTCACTTTAGAAATATATCATAAACACTGATGACTTGTCAAATGCTAATTTATTCGTTTTTCACAACAAAATTAATATTATCAGACATTCTGTTATTTGACAATACGTTTTTTCAAAGTAATTTGGACAAAAAATATTCATCATGATACTTCCCATCAAAAAACAGCGATTCCCGTTTTATTCCTTCTTTTTCAAAACCCATCTTTTCATATAAGGAAAGCGCAGGGGCGTTGGTTGCAATTACGGACAGTTCCAGGCGCCTGATTTCGTTTGTCCGTGCATGCTCCTCCATTTTCTGAAATAACTTCGTACCGATGCCTTTTCCTCTATCCTGTTCGGCGATGCCGATGACGATTTTGGCTGAATGTCTGGTTCGGCTCAATTGATTGCCCAATAATATTAGGTAACCATTCAAATCATGGCCGCTCGCAGCAACGAGAAAAACGGAAAGGGGATTTTTTTCGATTTGCTCCAGTTGCTTTTCCATTTGGTTCCCCGTCGCTTTTCTTTCCCCAGGGTTGAACAGCATATATCCGGAATCTTCAACATGATTGAATAGAGCTGCCAATTTACCCGCGTCTTCCCTTGAAGCCCTTCGAATTTCCATTTCTCCCACTCCCCCTTTGGTTACAGGCCATACTGATCGAAGCCATCAAAAATCAAGAGTTTTCTTTCGCCTTTTTCTTTTTCTCAATGTTGTCCCAAGAAAATAGGGCTATCCAAAAAAGCAGGACCGGGACAATGGCATATTGCCGATAATCATCCAATAACAATAAGATGATTATGGCAAGGAATGTTGGCCCGAATAGATAAGTGAATTTCCTTTTCATGCTGACCCTCCTTTTCATTGCTGTACATATATTCACATGATGGTTTCATTTTATCATGCCTTACTTAAAAAGAGGGACACAATAATATGTGCCCCTCCATTGCTGTTAGCGGCTTACTTCCGCTTTAATCGCTGAAACAAAATCTTCAAATGCGATCGTTTCCGATTTTTGTTCACCGTATTTACGTACGTTCACGCTGCCTTCTTTGGCTTCATTGTCTCCAACAACCAGCATGTACGGGATTTTTTGCATTTGCGCTTCACGGATTTTATAACCGATTTTCTCGTCTCGTGTATCCAGATCGACACGAATGCCTTGCGCTTTAAGTTTTTCCTGCACTTCTTTCGCATAATCCAAGTGCACTTCAGGTGAGACCGGAATCACTTGTGCTTGGATAGGTGCCAGCCAAGTCGGGAATGCCCCCTTGTATTCTTCGATCAAGTAAGCGACAAAACGTTCCATAGTAGAAACGACCCCGCGGTGGATTACTACCGGGCGGTGCTGCTTGCCGTCTTCACCGACGTAATTAAGATCAAAACGTTCAGGAAGCAAGAAATCAAGCTGAACAGTGGATAGCGTTTCATCTTTTCCTAAGGCAGTACGCACCTGAACATCAAGCTTAGGACCGTAGAATGCCGCTTCACCTTCCGCTTCAAAGTAATCCAGACCAAGTTCATCCATAGCACCTTTTAACATGCTTTGGGCTTTTTCCCACATGGCATCATCATCAAAGTATTTTTCTGTATCCTGCGGATCGCGATATGACAGACGGAATGAATAATCCTTGATATCGAAATCTTTATATACTTCCAGGACCAGGTTCACAACACGCTTGAACTCTTCTTTGATTTGATCGGGACGGACGAATATGTGCGCATCATTCAATGTCATCCCACGTACGCGCTGAAGGCCGGAAAGGGCACCTGACATTTCATAGCGGTGCATCAAGCCAAGCTCGGCAATTCGGATTGGCAGTTCGCGGTAGCTGTGGATACTGTTTTTATATACCATCATGTGATGCGGACAGTTCATCGGACGCAGGACAAGCTGTTCATTTTCCATCTCCATGACAGGGAACATGTCGTCCTGGTAATGATCCCAGTGTCCAGATGTTTTATAAAGGTCCACACTTCCCATTACAGGTGTGTAGACATGGTCATAACCCAGGCGTTCTTCTTTATCCACGATATACCTTTCGATTGTCCGGCGGATTGTCGCGCCTTTTGGTAACCACATCGGCAACCCTTGCCCCACTTTTTGTGAGCTCATGAACAAGTTCAATTCCTTGCCGATTTTACGGTGGTCACGTTCCTTGGCTTCTTCAAGGAAACGTAAGTGTTCGGATAAATCTTCTTTCTTATAGAAAGCCGTACCATAAATGCGCTGAAGCATTTTGTTTTTGCTATCGCCTCTCCAGTATGCACCAGCGATGCTCAAAAGCTTGAATTCTTTGATTTTCCCAGTTGATGGAACGTGAATTCCACGGCAAAGGTCAAAGAACTCCCCTTGCTCATAGAGCGTTACTTGCTGTTCCGCAGGAATCGCATCGATCAACTCCAGTTTATACTCGTCGCCTATTTCTTTAAAACGGGAAATGGCCTCATCACGACTCACTTCGATACGGGAAATTTCCAAGTTTTCATTGACGATTTTCTTCATTTCTTTTTCAATCAATGGAAGGTCATCGGGAGTCAATGATTCCTCTAGATCTATATCGTAGTAAAAACCGCCCTCGATGACTGGCCCTACACCGAATTTAGCATTTTTGTACAAACGTTTGATCGCTTGTGCCATCAAGTGTGCTGTACTGTGACGTAATATTTCAAGAGCATCGGCTGCGTCCTGTGTAACGATTTCGATTGTACCGTCTTGTTCAATCGGGCGTTTCAAATCATATAATTCACCATTGAATTTTCCGGCAATGGATTTTTTCCTTAAACCAGGACTGATGGATGCAGCGATGTCTTCAGTTGTAGTGCCTTTAGCAAACTCCTTGACCGCTCCGTCAGGAAAAGATATTTTCAGTAATTCAGACATACAGTTTCACTCCTTCTTATTGTTCAAACAAATTAAGGGTTTTTGATTCCATTACAACACAAAAAGCCCGCCCCTGTATAAAACAGGGACGAGCTTAGTAATAAATATCATTAACCCGCGGTTCCACCCTCGTTCCATCTTGCTTTTCACGGCAAAACGGCACTTGTAACTTGGTAACGGCAGCTTCCCGTCAGCTCATATTCGCAGAATGCTTGCTTTCCGAGCCGAAGTTTAAAGGTGGTAAGTGTTCCATGCGAATAGGAAGCTTACAGCCTGTTGGCTTCCCTCTCTGATAATCGGCGACTAGAATACCCTTGTCCTCATCATAACTTTTTGTTTTTTAATAGTATGTAGGAAATTATAATTTGTTATACGGTGAAAATCAAGGTTAATTTTCTTTTTCCCAAGAAAGATCATTCAAATGCATTAGAAAAAGACGAAAGTGGCAAGATGGTCGCCCGTTCTTCGAAAATCCTTGAAATGGTCTGGATCAGCCCCTCTTCCTTGTCATCGGTATAGATACACAAGTTTTCAGGAGCAATTGATAAAAGTGGGGCAAGTATCACCGTATCTAGAAAAAGTGAACTTTTGGCAAGAAGCCTCCTGTCGATCATACTATTGATTTTTGGTCGGTCGAGCTTGCTTAATTTCTGATCATAGAAGTGAAAACCATCCCGATTTACGAGGTGAAGCTTTCTTAATTTCGACTCCTGCCCCTGAAGGCAATCACGGAGAGTGGCAATGAAATTTTGATAATCCTGTTCCAACTTGTATTCATCAATCGCCTTGACGACATACTTTTCCAAAGTTTGCTGAAATGATTTTAAGCGGAAAGTCGTAAAAGAATCGAATGAAAAAGATACCTTCCCCGCCAAAATGCTTTGTAGTCCTTCCTCAATCAATCGTTTCTCCGTACTGAATACTTCTTCTTGATTCCTTGCACGTTCCCCTTCAATGATGGATGAAGCAATCTCAGTGATGGCTTCAATTTCTTCCCGTTCCCTATAAAAAAATTTACCGACTATTATTTGCTCCAGAACAGGAAGCGTCTTTTCTTCCAATAAAAAAGAATGAAATGCATCACGAAGCAGAATTAGCCATTTATCACCTGAAGACTCCGTCATATCCACATGCATGCCTTGTTGCGGAAGAAATCGAATGTATGGTTGAAATTCTGCCCCTAGCGGATGGGCAGAAACGAAATTCAGTAATTTCAATGCCTCTGAATCGTTTTGAAACGAAATTTGCACTACGACATCCCCCCTTCCCCCTTGCTTCTTTTTTCATGTATATGGGGATGGGGACGTGTTTAGAAGTAGGATGGACCTTGTAATAAGAAAAAAGTGACCTCCATTAAGAGACCACTTTCCTTTATCTTCTCCGATTCACGCCATCCAGCTTGACCGGCTCCGCTAAATATTGAATTCGTTCCAGTACCCTGGCCGCCTTCACTTCTTCCTTCTCACCACGCTGTGAAAAGGTTAGGTGATTCTCCAAGCCATTCATGTCAAAATTCGAAGTAAAAAACGTCGGCAGGTTTTCCAGCATCCTAAATTGCAAAATCGGACCAAAAACCTCATCGCGTCCCCAGCTCGTCATGGACTCCGCTCCAATATCATCCAGCATGAGGACAGGTGCCGTTTTCACCATCTCAATTTTTTCATTGACCGTATTATCACCTATCGACCCTTTAAGTTCCCTCAAGTAGTCAGGCACATAGACAATAAGGGAGGAAATTTGCCTTTCTGCAAGTTCATTGGCAATCGCACCTAATAAATAGGTTTTCCCAACACCGAATTTCCCGTATATATATAAGCCTTTTTGCCTTTTACCTGGCTCATACTCCATAATGAACGACATCGCCTTACTTAAAACACCCAAGCGTTTGTTTTCATCATCCGTTTGAGTGAAGTCCTCGATGGTCGCCTTTAAAATATCCTTCGGCACGTAAAGGCTGCGGATCAATTTTTCCCGTTTCCGCTTTTCATCCTCTGCGAATTTCCGCGGGCAGATTTCATAATTCAGATTCAAGGCCTTCCCTTGAACGACCAATTTAGGATAATACCCATGCATCATATTGATGCAGCCATCCAAGCTTGGACATTTATCACACTTATTGCTTTGTGAAGTGAACTCATAAAGCTTACCCAAGTTTTTGTCTATCATTTCCTTCGTGACAGTCGAACTGTTGGCATTCAAAAATAACCGCACCTGTTCGTCTTCAAAAATCTCCTGTTTCAGCTTTTCATAACGCTCTTGAAATTGGTTTGTATTGGCCAATTTATTAAGGGATCTATTAATCTTTTCCATCGTTCATTTCACCTCCAGCTTTCCACTGCTTCCATTTCTCCTGAAGCTCACGTTTCTGGGCATTCAATTCAGGCTGATCCGCATTCTGCTCCTGCGGTGCTTCTTCTTTTTTCTCAAGCCACTCCGGAACCACTTCTTCCCGTATCGTCTTTTTCCGGCCGCCCTTCGCAACATTCCTGCTTCCTTGAGCCCAGTCCTGATATTTCCGGTGTTCATTTTTAGCCAGTTCCATCGCCTCGATGACCGTGGAGACCTTCAGCCGTGCCCAATGGCCTGCCAGCTTTTCCACATAGCCCTTCGTGAACTTCATATCCGTTTTGAGCATGACATATTCAATCAAGACATTGACGACACCCGGATTCAGCTTTTGATTGATCATCACGCCCTCCACCACTTTCAAATCACCGCTTGATGGCTCAGCACCGCCTGACAATTGCATCAGCCGCTCCCTTGGAGAAATCGTCTCCAAATGACGGATCAGCTCTTGTTCCTGCGTTTTCGGTTCTTCTTTTTGTGTCCGTTCACGGATCGGCTGCACGCGATTGACAAGGGAAGGCATATCGGCCTGCCGTTCGATCTGATACCAGTCCCTCGCCGCCTTCCTAAGCATTTCCTCATCGATCTCATCATCCAATGAAACGGCATCCATTACTAGTTTTTGCATTTCAAGCGGATCAATGCCATATAAAAAAGCAAGCTTGGCAATCGTACTTTTTATTTTCGGGGTAAAGGCCTTTTTCGGTACGATCGAGGATTTCATCCCGGCAAATAAAAGTTCAAAATCAAATAAGTTGTCAAACCCCGTTGGTTCGACGCCATCCGCCCGATCGATGAATTGCTGTTCAGGCATCGGTTTCCATTCATTTTTCGCTTCATCCGTTACATATAAAGAGTCCAAGTGATCTGATGAGAATACCTCCGCAAAAGATTTAGTCACACTTTCATATTGATCCGTTAAGATATGATCATCACAAAAGAATCTCTTCAACCGGTTGAATTGTACTTTACCTATTTTTTTGTATAAGTAGATATTCAGCATTCCATCCGTGAAAAATTGCTGGGGGGAAAGCGGCGGGTTTAACTCATAGATAAATTCCTTCGTGTCATTCTCCGATTTCTTATATACATTCAACAAACCGATTCCCTCAAGTAAAAGCCGTGCTTCGTAAATATCACCTAACTTAAGGCCGATGGTATTCATTAATTGATAGTGTGAGGAGGTTTCCGACCATAGCCTGTTTTCCTCCAACTCACTCCACAACGTCATATAAAGGCTGATACAGATAGGTCCAATAAGAGGTTGATATAGTCGGGTCAGTATTTTCCGATCATAATCATGAAGCAGCCCCGCAGATGAGACCAAATATGAATCCGCTGGGAGCAATTCTTGCCAATGCATTGACATCTCCATTCAAACCTTTCAAAAGATGTAGTGAAAAAAGAGCCAAAGTAAATCTTCAGCTCTACTTTCTTTCTTTATTTATTAAATCTTTCAATTCATCGATAAAGACATTGATGTCTTTAAATTGCCGATAGACGGATGCGAACCGAACATAGGCCACCTCATCGACTTCTGCCAGCTTATCCATCACCATTTCGCCGACACTGTCGCTTTTCACTTCCGCTATGCCCTGATTGCGCAGTTCTTTTTCTACATAACTGGTAATTTGCTCTAGTTCTTTCAAGGGAACCGGACGTTTTTCGCAAGCCCTGATTAAGCCACGCAGGATTTTATCACGACTGAACTCTTCCCGTGTCCCGCCCTTTTTCACTACAATAAGAGGTGTTTCCTCCACCTTTTCAAATGTCGTGAATCGAAAACCACATGCCTCACATTCACGGCGTCGTCGAATCGATTTACTTTCATCGACTGGCCTGGAATCGAGCACTCTTGTTCCGTTATATTGACATGATGGGCATTTCATCATTATCAGCTCCGTATTTTATGTAGGACTCCCCTATCTAAATGTTCCCCAAGGAATTACTTTTCTACCTTAATCTTATATTAAAAGGAACGGCCAGTACAAGTAAAAAGTGTAACTTCCAGCAGTAGGCACTTTTTGTCATGCACTTGAAGCACCTTTATCAAAGTCTTTTTGTTCATGGCTATCTTACCCTATAAAATTAAAAAAGAGATGCACCCATGGCATCTCTGTGTATACGTGTTTTTTTATAGGGCACTTATATTGGCTTTTTTCATTTGTACAGGACCTAATCCACGTGGTAATTCTATGTTTTCACGTGTTTGCGCGTTCAAAGCTTCTGCAATATAATCTGCCGCAATATTCGGATCCAAGTTACCGCATGTATAGACATCAATGCTAGCATAGCCGTGTTCTGGAAAACTGTGAATCGTTAAGTGTGATTCAGAAATGATGACAACCCCACTAACTCCTTGTGGAGCAAACTTGTGAAAGGCAACTTCTCTTACCTCTGCACCTGATTTCAAAGCAGCATCAACAAAAATCTTTTCAATTAAATCGATATTGTTCAGTTTTTCAAAGTCACAACCCCAAAGTTCAGAAATGACATGTCTACCCATAGTTTCCATAGTGTAAGCTGTTTCCATATTAAGCTTCCCCCTTACCATGATTAAAAATTAAGTCTGATAACTACCACGGGGGAAAGTTAGTCCAAAGAGGTCCTAACCCTTTAAGTAGCCATCATGCAAACCGCTTTTGAAGAAGTTCACGATTCATAGTATATATGGTTTGAATTTTTTTTGCAACTCCAAATTAAATTTTTGGAAAGATAAACTTTAAATGTAATAGGGTTATAGTGAAGGGTCAAATTTGAGGAAGATTACTGTTTTCGGGTTTATTCAACGCCTTAAAACCGCCAGAATTGATTGATCAATGAATGAAAAATAGCCCGCTAAAAAATTTTAGCAGGCCCGTTTATATTCATTATTTTACTGTTAACTCGACTTCTGAAGTTTTTTTCAACTCGGACGCAACTAATTTCACAAGGTCCACTACCCGGTTGGAGTAACCCCACTCATTATCATACCAAGCCAGGACTTTCACTTTCCTGTTCCCAATCATCATCGTTGTCAAACCATCGATGATGGCAGAGTGAGGATTAGTTTTGAAATCGCTGGAAACTAAAGGTTCCATCGTGAATTCCATGATTCCTTTAAGTTCATTTTCCGAAGCGTCGATGAACGCTTGGTTCACTTCATCAATCGTGACATCACGGTTTAGGTCCACAACAAGATCGACTAGAGATACGTTAGGTGTCGGTACGCGTATCGCCATTCCATGAAGTTTGCCTTTTAATTGAGGCAACACCAGGGAGATGGCTTTTGCAGCCCCTGTGGTGGTAGGAATGATGCTTTCCGCAGCGGCACGGGCTCGTCTTAAGTCTTTGTGCGGGTTATCGATATTATTTTGATCATTTGTATAAGAATGTATCGTTGTCATTAAACCGTTGTTTATGCCGAATTTTTCATCAAGCACTTTTGCAACCGGTCCAAGACAGTTAGTTGTACAAGATGCATTGGATATGACAAAATGCTTGTCGATTTCCAACACTTCCTGATTGACTCCCATGACAATGGTAACGTCTTCATTTTTACCCGGCGCAGATAAAATCACCCTTTTTGCCCCTGCTTCTAAATGAAGAGCCGCTTTAGAACGGTCATTAAATTTACCCGTAGCTTCAATTACAATATCTATGTTCATCTCTTTCCAAGGCAATAGCTTTGGATCGCGGTTATTTATTAGTTTTACTCGGCGGCCATTCACTACAAGTGAATCATCTTCCGCTATAATGATACCGTCGAATTTACCATGTATCGTATCATATTTTAGTAAGTGGGCTAAAGTTTCAGCAGGATAGCTTGCATTAATGGCAACAATGTCCAAACTCTCATCTAATATGGCCTTTCGGAAAACCATTCTTCCAATTCTCCCAAATCCGTTAATCGCTATTCTTGAATTCATTGTTCGGACCCTCCAAAAAATATTAATGTTATACTTATTACCTTTCTTATGTAATTAGTATAACATAATTCAGTTGAATTGTGCTAATAAAAATGCGGATTGTTCTTATTTTTTCAACATAAAAGGAAGAAACCCTGAGGTTTCTTCCTTTTATCACAATTATATGACATGCCAATCGCTAAGTATGGCCTTCACTTGCTTCTTCGTATCATTAATGTCTCCATTATTGTCGATGACGGCATCCGCTAAAGCCTTTTTATCGGCCAAGGGCATTTGCGAATGGATCCTGGCAAGTGCCTCCGTCTCCGAAAGACCATTCCTGTTCATTAATCGTTTCAGTTGAACTTGCTCATCCACATATATCAAAAGCGTCTTTTCCACCATGAATGTCAGCTTACTTTCAAATAGGAGCGGAATATCCATGAACACAGTTTCTTCCCCTGAAGCGAGTGCCTCTTCCGTCTTAAGGCGCATCCAATTCCTGACGGCAGGATGCACGATGCCATTCAATAGCAATCTCTTTTCCTGATCATGAAATATTATCGACCCAAGCTTTGCGCGGTCTATATTCCCATCCTTCAATAAGATATCTTCACCAAATGCCTTCACAACTTGATGATAGGCTTCTTCACCTGGCTCAACGACAGCACGGGAAGCCAGATCTGCATCCACAATCGTGAATCCCAGTTCCTGTAAATAGAGGCTGACACTGCTTTTCCCACTGGCGATACCTCCGGTGATTCCGATGATTTGTCCCATAAGCTCCCCCTTTTAAACCACGTATCATAACTTGAATAAACCGATGATGATCAATAGTACACCTGGAAGAAAGGTCAAATGCTGGACAACTTTATTATTTGAAAGCAGTTTCCCGCTTTGAATTCCGCTCCAAATGAAAATCGAACTCATAACAGCGATGCATCCTGCGAGGATAATCGGTGAAATCCCGATCATAGCCGCTCCGACTCCAGCTCCGAACGCATCCAGCGAAAGTGCAAACCCCAGAACAAGCGCTTCAATACCGGTGATCGTACCTGATTTATCAAAATCGGCATTCAATGGTTTTTGTAAAATATTAATGACTACCCCAAGTGATTTAATTTCAAAATTAAAGATGATCTTTTCATGGTATCTATCATCTTTCAGATCTTTTTCAGGCTTAAAATACTGGTATACCATCCAGGCACCAAGAAAGATGAGGATGATGCCCCCCGTTTTTTCAGCCGCCCCGATAGATATGAGCTGGCTGATGAATTGTCCGATGACCATCGCTATACCTAAACTCAATGCAGAACAAAATGAGATGACCGCTATTGACTTTAAGGGGATTTTCATCTTCCGCATACCGAATGTCAAACCTACGCCAAACCCGTCAATACTAACTGCAAAAGCAAGAAAAATAATTTGTAGCCACATCGGAATATTACTCCTTCCCTTCTCGTTGCTACCCTAGTATATGGAAGGAGCCCATCCGATGTGTTTGAAAAAACATTAGCTAAATAAGCGGCTGGCACAACGGGCAAATATGTGTGCCGCGTCCTCCAACAACCAGTTTTTCAAGTGGCGTGCCGCATGTTTTGCAGTTCTCGCCCTTTCGTCCATAGACATTCAGCTCCAACTGAAACATGCCGATTTGCCCTTGAGAGTTTAGGTATGAACGAATCGTGCTTCCGCCTTTTTCCACCGCTTCAGCTAACGTTGCAATGATTTCTGCATGCAACGTTTTTATTTCCTGCAATGATAGTGAAGAAGCGATTCTCTCCGGATGGATACCGGAACGGAATAACGACTCGTCCACATATATATTCCCAATCCCAACGACAACCGTTTGATCAAGGAGAACCGGCTTGATTTTCCTGTTGGTTCTTGCCAATTTCGCACTAAGCCCCTCGACAGTAAAATCTTCAGATAACGGTTCAGGCCCTAAATGCAATAGCGGCAACCGCTCAAGTTCTTCCCCTTTTGCAAACAGATGCATCGTACCGAATTTCCGGACATCCCTGTATCGAAGTTCACTGCCATCCGTGAAGGTGAAGATTACATGGGTATGCTTATCGTAAGGCTCTTCTTTTGGATGCACCCCGTATTTCCCTTCCATCCTTAAATGCGAAACCATCGAATAATCATCCAATGTGAAAATGAGGAACTTGCCCCGACGGCCTATACTCTGTATCGTCTGCCCCCTTAAAGCATCCTGAAACTGTTCGACAGGCTCAGGCGCTTTAATGATCTTTGGCCAGAAGACGGACACTTCCTTGATCTCTTTTCCGAGTACGAGCTGCTCTAACGTTCTTCTGACTGTTTCCACTTCTGGAAGTTCTGGCATTGCAATCACCTATCTTTTATTATTTGGCATCAAACCATGTCGGCCCGAAAGCATAATCCACCTTAAGGGGCACGTTCAATTCAATGGCATTTTCCATTTCCTCAGGAACGATCACCTTAAGGATTTCTAGTTCCTCAGGAGGTGTTTCAAAAATCAATTCATCATGCACCTGAAGAAGCATTCTCGTTTTCAGCCCTTCACTTTTCAGGCGCTTATTCATATTTATCATCGCAAGCTTGATGATATCCGCGGCACTGCCTTGAATCGGCGTGTTCATCGCTGTCCGTTCGGCAAAGCTCCTGATGTTGAAATTCCTGCTAGTAATCTCAGGTATATATCGCCTTCTTTGCATCAGGGTCGTGCTATACCCTTTTTGACGGGCTTCATGTATGCTTTCTTCCATATATTCCTGAACACCAGGAAAGCTCCTTAAATACTTCTCGATGAACTCTCCAGCTTCTTTTCTCGTGATGCCAAGACTTTGAGATAGCCCGTAATCACTTATACCATAAACGATTCCGAAGTTGACCGCTTTGGCTTGGCGCCTCATGTTCGAAGTGACTTCCTCCGCCGATACATGGAACACATCCATAGCTGTCCTTGTATGGATGTCCATCCCGGCCTGGAATGCTTCCACCAATCCGCTGTCATTGGCGATATGCGCCAGCACGCGTAACTCGATTTGAGAATAGTCAGCAGCAAAAATGATCCAATCCTTTTCGGAAGGAATGAATGCCTGCCTGATTTTCCTGCCTTCTTCCAGTCTGATCGGGATATTCTGCAGATTGGGGTCTGTAGAACTTAACCGGCCGGTCTGGGTCAATGCTTGGTTGAACCGGGTGTGAACCTTGTCCGATTTACCATTGACCACTTTAAGCAAGCCTTCAATATAAGTCGATTGCAACTTACCAAGCTGGCGGTAAAGTAATATTTCCTTAACGATATTATGCTGGCTCTCCAGTTTTTCCAGCACATCGGCTGAAGTCGAATAACCTGTTTTGGTTTTCTTCATGACCGGAAGCTCCAACTTTTCAAAAAGGATGGCCCCAAGCTGTTTAGGTGAATTGATATTGAAAGCCTCTCCAGCCAAATCAAAAACTCGTGCTTCGATGGTTCTTAAACGAATGGCTAATTCCTGCCCCATGTTTTTCAGCCGGCCTATATCCACCTTGATGCCCTGCCATTCCATATTCGCCAGGATGATCGACAGTGGAAGCTCCAGTTCCGTTAATAGATGATATTGCTCGAACTCTTGCAGCTTATCGATCATCGGTTCTTTAAGAGAAAGGATCGCCTTTGATTTTCTGGCGATATGCTCACTTAGTTCAGCTTGCTCAGGTATCTTGCGTTTTGCACCTTTCCCATAAAAAACATCATCGGTTTCAAGACGGATTGTACCTTGAGTTTTCGTGATTTCTGCCACTTCGTCCACTGACTCTGCCGGATCCAGGATATAGGAAGCCAAAAACACATCAAAATCGATGCCTTTTATTTCGACGCCTCGATGACGGAGTGCCACAACCGTACGCTTCGCATCGAAAACCGTTTTCTTTTTTGTTTCATCCTCTGCCCAAGTTTTAAATGCCGCGGAACTCAGGGCATCATCTCCATGGAAGTAAAAATGACCTTGTTCATTACTGATGGAAATCCCGATAATATCTGCACGATGATAATTATCTTCTAAAGTCTCAACATATAAAGCACTTTCATCTGTAAACATTCCTTCTGTCATTTCACCCGTGTGAACCTCTATCTTTTCCTGTTCAAGAGGTTCACTTTCCGTTACATCCAATTTATCGAGCAAAGTAGAAAAGCCAAGCTCTTTATAGAATGAGATGACTCGATCCTGATCTATGCCACTGTACTCGGTCTCATTTACAGAAACCTCAAGCGGAGCTTCCCTCGTAATTGTAGCCAGCTCTTTACTTAATAGGGCCAGGTCTTTATGTTCTTCTATTTTTTCTTTCAATTTTTGTCCGCTTACCTCATCGATCGACTGCAGAAGGTTTTCCACCGTTTCAAATTGATGCAATAACTTAAGTGCAGTCTTTTCACCAACACCCGGTATGCCGGGAATATTGTCTGAGGCATCTCCCATCAGCCCTTTTAAGTCAATGATCTGCAAGGGGGATAGACCGTATTTTTCATGTATATGCTTTGGAGTGTATTCCTCAATTTCAGTAATCCCCTTTTTCGTGATGGAAACCGTCGTACTTGGGGAGGATAATTGTGTTAAATCCTTATCACCGGAAATGACCTTCACTTCAAAACCATCTTTTTCCGCTTGTAAAGAAAGCGTACCGATAATATCATCGGCTTCGTAGTTCTCCAGTTCATACCTTTTTATTTGAAAACAATCAAGCAGCTCGCGAATGAATGGAAATTGCTCGGATAATTCAGGCGGCGTTTTTTGGCGTCCTCCCTTATATTCTTTAAATGAGGCATGCCTGAATGTCGTTTTACCCGCATCGAATGCAACAAGTATGTGCGTTGGCTTTTCTTCTTCAAGGATGCGGTTGAGCATCATGGTGAATCCGTACACGGAATTCGTATGGACCCCTTTATCATTATTCAAGAGCGGAAGCGCAAAAAATGCACGGTAAGCAATGCTATTTCCATCTATGAGTACTAACTTTTTATCCAAATCCGTCTTCCTCCAGTCATACAGGTTTATGTAGTTTTAGCTTCTATTTAAAACGCAAAAAGCCGTTCATTTTCTTTCTCTATTCTACCATGAGTAGAAGCGGAAAGAAAAATGACGGCGACGCGGTTATTTAGTATTTCCCATTAACAAGCTGGCATAAGGGGAATCCGACGGCAGGATGATGACCGTTTGATCTCCAATGGTTTTTTTATAGGATTCAAGAGTCCGGTATAGTTTATAGAATTCGGGGTCTTTGGAAAACGACTTATTATAGATTTTCGCTGCTTCCCCTTCTCCTTCAGCCCTGATCACTTCTGCATCAGCTTCTGCAGTCGAGAGCAATTCTTTCACTTTCCGATCAGTATCCGCAATGATACGGTTTTTCTTCGCATCACCTTTGGATAGGTACTCTTGCGCTTTCGATTCCCGCTCGGAAATCATCCTCTTGAAGACGGATGCTTCGTTTTCGGCGGGCAGGTCAGTCCGCTTTATCCGGACATCCGTCAAGCTGATGCCATAACTGTCCTTTTGCAGCAGATCGTTGACTTTATCCGTTATGCGGTCGTTTAAACTTCCCCTGGATGACTTCTCATCATTGATGATTTCATCATAATTCAGCTGTCCAAGCTCTGAACGAACTGCCGAATAGATGAACTCTTCCATTTTCGTTTCGGCATTCTCGAGCGTCCTTGCATTTGTAATCAATTTCTTCGGATCTTCTATTCTCCATACTGCATAGTTATCGATCAACATCCGCTTTTTATCTTTCGTATTGATTTCCGCTTCAGATACATCAGAACTCATCTGATACTTCGGCAAGGTCATCACACTCTGAATGAATGGCACCTTCGCCTTTAATCCCGGGGACTTATCAATCCTTACCACCTCTCCGAATTGACGGACGACTTTATATTCGCCCTCTTTGACGATATATACATTGGTGAAGATGATTAGCAGCAACGCGATGAAAATAATCAGGAAAATGCCAAATTTCACATAGCCTCTCCAATGAAAATCACCTTTTTTAAGCTCAGAGAAATCTACTATTTTTCCGCTCATTGTTTAACGCCCCCTTCCCCTGTCGCTTTTTCTTCCGATGCATTCCCTTTTTTCGTTCCTTCTTCAGGTGTAGCGGCTTCATCAGGAGCAGGCGTTTTTTTCGTTTCTTCCTTTTCAAGCGGGCGAAGCGGCAAGTACTTCATTGTGTTTCCATCATCATTCATGATATAAATCTCCGCATTCGGCAATACTCCTTCGAGGGTCTCAATAATAAGGCGGTCCTTCGTAATCCCCTTATTGCCCTTATACTCACTGAGTAATTTTTCAAAGACCGCAACATCCCCACGGGCAGCTTCCGTCCGGGCAGCTTTATCCCCATTAGCCTGTGAAATGATGGCGTCTTTTTCCCCTTCCGCTTCATTCATCCGTTTATTTTCATATTTATCCGCTTCGTTGACTTTCGTATTTGCCGTTTCACGGGCATCCGTTACATTGGTAAATGCTTTCCTAACTTCTTCATTCGGTAGCTCCACATCCTGGAGTTTAACCGCTGATATGGAAATCCCAACATCATATTTTTCCATTAGCTGTGACAACAAATCCCTTACATCCGCTTCAATTTGCGCTTTTCCAGATGTAAGTGCATCATCGATTTTCGTACTGCCGATAATGCTCCGTAACGCGGCTGACGTCGTATCATATAAAATTTTCTCAGGATCATCTGCATTGTACAGATATTTTGGAGGGTCTGTTATTTTCCACTGCACCACTAGATCTGCCAGCACAATATTTTCATCACCCGTAATCATTTTGGTCTCACTCGGGTAATCCTTCACCTCTCCATCCTCTTCCTTATATCCAAATTTAAGACTGAATGTTTCTTTCGATAATTTCTCGACCGATTGGATCGGCCAAGGCAGTTTAAAGTGAAGTCCCGGTTCTGTTATCGTCTGCTCCACCTCACCAAACGTCATTATGACAGCTTGATCGGATTCATCAACCGTGTACCAGGTCGATATCGCAACTACACCCAAAATTAAAATAAGAAAGACTAGTCCCGTGATCGTATATATCCTTTTTAAGCTAACGATATGTATCACCCCTTCTTTGCTGTGTTATATCTTATTTACGCAAGAAAGGGCCTAAAGTTTCATGAAAATCAAATATTTTCCTAAGAAAATAGGATAGAGGAATGGTTCCCGGGGAATTTAGCCAAAAATAAAAGACAGAGACTATGTGTCTCTGTCAATGTTTAACTCCTTGGATGAGGGGTTGTACAACCATTGTACCCCTGCATTATGAAGCGGGTTTTAAGAAATTGTAAAGGAAATGTAAATTGAGAAACCCGCTACATTTTTCCTTTTAAGCTTTTATTTAAAGTGACTGTAAAAGTCGTCCCCGTTCCAGGTGTGCTCTCCACGTTGATTTTACCTTTATGGACTTCTATTATATGCTTGACTATCGCAAGTCCAATGCCAGTTCCTCCTGAATCGCGGCTCCTTGCCTTATCGATCCGGTAAAACCGTTCAAAGATCCTCGGCAGTTCTTTTTCTTCGATGCCGATTCCGCTATCTTGAACCACAATATCAACCGTCTGTTCTTTCTCCAAGATGTTCACGGTGACACTCCCGCCATTAGGTGTATAGGTCAATGCGTTGGTTATCAAATTAATGAAAACCTGTTTGATCCTGTCAGATTCCCCTTCAATGAATACCGGTTCCCGTGATGCTTTAATTTCAAGCGAGACTTCTTTTTCCCTCAGCTTCCCAATAAGCATTTCCTGGATTTCGCCAAGCACTTTCGTAATATCCACGACGCCTGCGTTCAAAACGAATTCCTGTTGCTCCATTTTAGATAAATTCAGAAGCTCCTGAATGAGTTCTTGCAGCCGATCACTTTCTTTCAGGATAATCGATAAAAAGTGCTTTAAGGTCTTTTCATCTTTTAAAGCCCCATCCAACAAAGTTTCTGAAAAGCCTTTAATTGATGTAATCGGGGTTCTCAATTCATGGGACACATTTGCCACGAAATCCTTCCGCATCTGTTCGAGCCTTTTTAATTCGGTGATATCATGGAAAATGAGGAGGATCCCCTTCCATTCATCATGATTCCCGATGATTGGAGCCCCGTAAATCTCAAAATGCTTACGTTCGATGGCAAGTGGTATCTTCACCTGGCGTTTTATCGTTTTTTCCGTTCGAAAGATCTCTTCGATGATGGCAATCACTTCCTGATCTTTAATGACCGAGTAATATTCCTGAAACAAAAACGTAGCGGCGTTTACATGGAAGCTTTTCTTGAATTCACGGTTGATTAAGGTGGTATACCCTTTACTGTCTATCAGCAAGACTCCACTACCGATATTTTCAACAAGTGTTTCCAAACGATCCTGATTCATTTCCCTCGCTATCTCTGTTTCCTGAAGATTCCTCGCCAATATGTTCAAGGAAGTTGTCAGCATTCCCGTTTCATCTGAATGTCTCCCGAATGTCCGAGTTCCATAATTCCCTTTTGCCAGTTCAATGGCTGCCATCGTCGCTTCCTCGATCGGACGGGTATAATATGAAGTGATTTTACTCGCAAGCATGAGAATGATGATCAGGGCGACTCCTAAACAAATGATCAATATTTGCCACATTTGTTTATTCACTTGATTGATGGCCTCTATTTCATTGCTATGAACGACAAAACCTTCAATCTCGCCATCCTTTTCAACCGTCTTCCAATAATAATGGAGGTCCGATTCCCCTTCAACCACTTCATACCCTTCCCTATGCTTAAGCCCTTTTTCCAAAGTTATTTTTCGAAGGACATTGGCATGACTTTTAAGTATTTCATTGGATGATGTCGAATCGTATAATATTTCCCCATTCGTGGAGAGTATGGTTAAGTTCGAATCTAAAAGGGGTGTCAGTTTTGCCGTCTTGCCTTTTTCCAAAAAAGACACGATCCCCCCATGCTCTTGAATATATGTAGAAATGAAAAATGTTTCGTTCTGTATACGCTCATTGAACGTTTTAATATAATAACTTTTGAACAAATGTCCTAATAAAAAGCCCACGGCCATCAGGACGACCATCACTAGCGTGATAAGGGTATATAAGAGCTTTTTACGGTAGGTCGTCATTCTTTTTTAGGCTCCTCAAGCTTATACCCCAAGCCCCTTATCGTTTTAATATATAGAGGTTTTTTTGTATCCTTCTCTATTTTTTCACGTAGATGGCTAATATGCACATCGACGATTCGTGAATCTCCCGCGAAATCATAATTCCATACCGCACTGAGCAGTTGGTCCCTCGTCAGCACTCTGCCTTTATTCTTCGCCAAGTATAAAAGTAATTCAAATTCCTTTGGAGTCAATTCTAATTGCTGTTCATCAAAGAATGCTTCGTATCGTTCCGGGAATACCTTCAATTCCCCTAATTTCAAGAGACCATCTTCCTGATCCTGACCTGAGTCACTGCCGTTCGATTGAAACTGGGATCTTCTTAATATGGCTTTAATCCGGGCCACTACCTCCCGCGGACTAAATGGTTTGGTCAAGTAATCATCCGCTCCAAGTTCAAGTCCCAGCACTTTGTCAAATTCATCGTCCTTTGCCGTCAGCATCAAGATCGGTATATTGATTTTTTGCTGGCGAAGCTCCTTACATACTTCAAGCCCATCCATTTTAGGCAGCATCAAATCCAATACCACTAAATCGGGCCGTATATCCACAGCCGCCTGGAGCCCTTGTTCCCCATCCAAGGCCGTAATCACCGAATAGCCCGCTTGTTCTAAATTGTACTGAAGTAAGGTAACTATTGATTGTTCATCATCCACTACGAGAATTTTCTTTGACATTAGATCCTCCTGAATTATGTATTACCCCATAGACCAAATTCAGTCTACTCATCCACTTCCATTATAAAGAATATTATATGAAATTTACACATAAAAAAAACACATAGAAAGTTATTCCTACATTCAGCACCCCGCTAGAGTGGTTCGCGCCGTCTTTTGAAGCCGATAAAAAAACTGCCCGGAGAATGGAAAGGGGGCCTTGGCCTTCCCTTCCAGTATCCGGGCAGTCTGATCAAGAGATTGTTTTCACTATCCCTTATTGAAGAACTTGCATTACTGCTTTAACAGATTCAACTGATTTTGAAAGTGCCGCTTTTTCGTCTTCAGTCAATTCAAGTTCGATGATTTGTTCAATACCGTTCGCACCCAGTACAGTTGGCACTCCCAGGTAGATTCCTTCGAATCCGTATTCGCCTTCAAGATAAGCGATGGATGGAAGAACGCGACGTTGGTCTTTAAGGATCGCTTCAGCCATTTCCACTAGAGACGCAGCTGGTGCATAATATGCGCTTCCGTTCCCAAGAAGGTTTACGATCTCTCCGCCGCCAGTACGAGTACGAGCCACGATTGCCTCTAAACGATCTTGAGGGATCAATGTTTCCAAAGGAATTCCGCCAGCATAAGAGTAACGTACAAGAGGAACCATATCGTCACCGTGTCCGCCAAGTACGAAGCCAGTTACATCTTTGACGGATAAGTTTAATTCTTGAGCTACGAAAGTACGGAATCGAGCTGTATCAAGAACACCTGATTGTCCTATTACGCGTTCTTTAGGGAAACCCGATTCTTTATAAACAGTATAAGTCATTGCATCAACCGGGTTGGTCAATACGATGATTGTCGTGTTCGGGGAATATTTAACCACTTCTTTAGTTACTGATTTCATAACTTTTTGGTTAGTTTGCACTAAGTCGTCACGGCTCATGCCAGGTTTGCGAGCAATACCGGCAGTGATGATCACTACGTCGGAGTCAGCTGTATCCGCATAGTCGGATGTACCGATGATGTTAGCATCAAAACCTAGAACCGGGCCTGCTTCCGCCATATCAAGAGCTTTGCCTTTTGTAGGGTTTTCAGCTTGTGGAATATCAACTAAAACGATATCACCAAGTTCTTTTTGAGCTGCTAGGAATGCTGCTGTAGCACCAGTGAAGCCGGCACCAACCACTGTGATTTTTTTTCGATTAGACATGTTAATTTCCTCCTTAAAATATGTAAATACTTTTGGAATACTTTAAACATTTTCATGCACATATAATATAAGCCTCCTGGAAAGAAGCCCGTTAAGGCAATTTTCCAGAAAGCATATAAGCAATTATTATTTAAGGTTTTTGATAAGCTCGTCAGCGAACTCAGAACATTTAACTTCTGTTGCACCTTCCATTAGGCGGGCAAAGTCGTATGTAACAACTTTTGAAGCGATTGTTTGTTCCACTGATTTCGTGATGCTATCTGCAGCTTCGTTCCAGCCAAGGTGCTCAAGTAAAAGAACGCCTGAAAGAAGTACTGAAGATGGGTTAACTTTATCAAGACCAGCATATTTAGGAGCCGTTCCGTGAGTTGCTTCGAAAATGGCATGTCCAGTTTCGTAGTTGATGTTTGCTCCTGGAGCGATACCGATTCCGCCAACTTGTGCAGCTAATGCATCAGAAATGTAATCTCCGTTCAAGTTCATTGTTGCAACAACATCAAACTCTTTAGGACGAGTCAGGATTTGTTGTAAGAAGATATCAGCAATGGAATCCTTAACGATGATTTTGCCTTCAGCTTCAGCATCAGATTGTGCTTTGTTAGCAGCTTCAGTGCCTTCAGCATCTTTAATTTTGTCATATTGGTTCCATGTAAACACTTTATCAGCGAATTCTTGTTCTGCAACTTCATAACCCCAAGTTTTGAATGCGCCTTCCGTGAATTTCATGATGTTACCTTTATGAACAAGCGTTAATGATTTACGGCCTTCTTTGATCGCATAGTTAAGTGCAGAGCGAACAAGACGTTTTGTTCCTTCTTCAGAAATCGGTTTAATTCCGATACCTGAAGTTTCAGGGAAACGAATGTTTGTAACTCCGAATTCTGTTTGTAGGAAGTCGATTAATTTCTTAGCTTCGTCAGAACCTTTTGCATATTCGATACCAGCATAGATGTCTTCAGTGTTTTCACGGAAGATGACCATGTCAGTGTCTTCTGGACGTTTAACTGGTGAAGGTACACCATCGAAGTAACGTACTGGACGTAGACATACGAATAAGTCCAATACTTGACGCAATGCAACGTTCAATGAGCGGATACCGCCACCGATTGGAGTTGTAAGGGGTCCTTTAATAGCGATTAGATATTCGTTAATGACATCAAGAGTTTCTTGCGGAAGCCATTCGCCTGTTTGGTCAAATGCTTTTTGTCCAGCTAAAACTTCTTTCCATTCGATTTTCTTTTCGCCATTGTAAGCTTTTTCAACTGCTGCGTCTAAAACGCGAGAAGCTGCTGCCCAGATATCAGGACCGATTCCGTCTCCCTCAATATAAGGAACGATTGGGTTGTTTGGTACGTTAAGAGCACCATTAGTAACTGTGATTTTTTGGCTTTGTGTCATGTCTCTTACCTCCGATTCAAATTCAAAGGTTAGATGGCCTGCCATTAAATGAGGCAGAACCACTAACCCTTTTTACTCACATCTATTAATTTACTACAAATTCGTTGAAATAAAAAATATTTTCTCGAAAAACTTTTAATTAGCGTTTTTCGATCGGTACGTATTTTTGCATACCTGGTCCAACGTACTCTGCACGCGGACGGATAAGGCGGTTGTTTGAATATTGCTCAAGGATATGAGCGATCCAGCCTGAAGCACGGCTTACAGCAAAGATTGGTGTAAATAGGTCATGCTCGATACCTAAACTATGGTATACAGAAGCAGAATAGAAATCCACGTTCGGCGGAAGATTTTTTTGACCAGTTACGATTTCATTAATTTTGATGGACATATCATAATATTGCGGTTGTCCAGTAAGTTCAGTCAGTTTTTGAGACATTTCTTTAAGGTGTTTAGCACGTGGATCACCTTTACGGTATACACGGTGGCCAAATCCCATGATTTTTTCTTTATTGGCTAATTTTTCGTTGATATATGGCTCAACGTTATCCACTGAACCAATATCTGTAAGCATTTTCATGACTTGTTCGTTAGCTCCGCCGTGAAGTGGGCCTTTTAAAGCGCCGATGGCAGAAGTTACGCCAGAATAGATATCAGCTAAAGTAGCCACACAAACGCGTGCAGTGAATGTGGAAGCGTTCAATTCATGGTCAGCATGAAGAACCAATGCTTTGTTGAATGCTTCTTCTTCGATTGCCGTTGGTTCATTACCGCTTAACATATATAAGAAGTTAGCAGCAAAGCTTAAATCTGTACGTGGCGCAACCGCTTCTTTACCTTGACGGGTGCGAGCGAAAGTGGTTACCAATGTAGGGATTTTTGCTTGGATGCGGATTGCTTTACGATAGTTAGCGTCTTCACTCATTACATCTGCTTCTTCATCATAAAGACCAAGAAGAGATACTGCTGTGCGAAGAGCTCCCATTGGATGTACTTTATCAATTGGGTATGTTTTGAAGTGATTAACCACTTCAGCTGGAATTTCAGCATTTTCAGCAAGTTGTTTAGTTAATTCTTCTAGTTGGCTTTTGTTCGGAAGAGCTCCGTGCCATAAAAGATAGATTACTTCCTCGAATGTTGCGTTTGCAGCCAAATCATCGATGTCATATCCTACATACGTTAATGTATCATCGATAATGGAGCTTACTGATGAAGTTGTTGCTACCACACCTTCAAGACCTTTTGTTGCTGTCATACTAAATCTCTCCTTTTCCTAAGTATTCCCCTATGCCCTTGCTCATTGCGTATAAATATAGCGCTTCCAAGGAATTAGCTATTGTATACAACCATCTATTTTTTAGCAGAAGACATACATCTTGTATTGGAAGCGTTCACAGAATATGACCCCAACAATAGTAAAATGTACGATAATCTTTAACAAGAAAATCTAAAAATAATGCTTGTAGCTATTCCTAGTGAGCGCTTGCTCAATAACTACATCTTTTTTTAAGATTCCTCAAAACATCAATGATATTCTGAATCCCTTTTTAATAAATCAGAGCAGTTACATGATTATTATAAACAATAAACACTTTTTTGGGAATGAAAAGCACCTAAAATGTGAAAAAATTATTATTTTATTAGAAAAATTAGCTACATATTCTCTTGCCTTTTTTTATGGGTTTTTGAAAAATTGCCGCAAAGCAGAATAAATGAAACATTAGATAGAAAATTTCACTCTCAAGATTGACGGCCCCTTCAATCATTTGACAACGCTTCATTTAAAAAAATTGAAGATCTGCATGCATAAATAAGCAATTCCCGCCCCGATTAACGGACCGACAGCCACACCTTTGAATAATGCGACCGCAAGAATCGTCCCAAAAACAAGAGCCGTGGTAATGTGCGGATCATGCGATAGGAGGGTAATCCCATTTTTCGCTATGAGTGCAACCGCTATACCAGATGCAAGCGCAATCCAGGCATAAGGAGATTTAATGGCGTCACCGAGTTCCTTGAATCCTATCGTCCCATTCGCTATGGGTATGAGTACGGAGATCGTAATGATCGTAACGCCCAAGTTTATTCCCTTCGCTTCCAGATACGGAAACACTTTAGTATCGAGGCCGATCAGTTTCATGCTTAAAAGAAAACCCGCAGCCATGATCAGTGACGTATTTTTGCCAAACCAACCGATTGCTGCAAGTAAAATTAAAAATATAACAGGACCGTTTATCATTCTCCCTTCACCTTCTTTCGTCATTTTTGTTATTTTAACATAACAAACTCCCCTCTTTCCTGAGAAAAGATCGAATTCTGGAGCAATGCATCATCGGAAAAAATTTAAGCGAAAGACGAAAGAATCTTTCCTTTCTTTTCCATACTCGTTACAATTATAATACAAACTTTATGATTGAAGGAGGATATGTCTTGAATCCAGTATATATGTATCGTTTCATTCGTTCTTTACTGGTCGCCGGAGGGATAATCTTAGGTGGAATTGCCTTGTTTTATTTATCTAAATATACATATCCATTCATCATTGCCATGATAATCGCTTTCTTGATGAACCCTCTGGTCACTTTTTTCGAAAAGAAAGGAAGGCTGCCAAGGGGATTGGCTGTATTCGTTTCCCTTTTACTCATTTTCCTTTTATTTGCGGGTCTTATCACCTTACTGGTTACAGAGATCATATCAGGGACCAATTACCTTGCCGGAGTCATACCACAGCACATAGAGACTATCGTGGACTATATAGAAACATACATCGCGTCCACCGTCATCCCTTTATATAATCAAATAGCTGCCATGTTCAATAATTTGGATATCGAACAGCAAGATACAGTCCTCAAGAATATCCAAAATATCGGTGAATCCATCACTACCGGAGTAAGCGGCTTCATTCAAGCGTTCTTGAAGAACATTCCGACAATCATCGGATGGTTTCCCACTACAGCAACGGCACTCCTCTTTACCCTACTGGGCACTTTCTTCATCAGTAAAGATTGGGATACCTTTGGGCGTATGACCGGAAAAGTGTTGCCTGATAAGATTTTTGCAGGTGCCAAGCGTTTATTCAGGGATTTAAAACGTGCTTTGTTTGGTTTTATCCGTGCACAATTCACTCTTGTTTCATTGACGACCGTTACGATTTTAATCGGATTTCTCATTTTAGGTGTGAATTATTCAATTACCATTGCCCTGATATGCGGATTGGTCGATATCATCCCCTATTTAGGGACAGGGACTATTTTCATTCCTTGGATCATCTTTGAATTCATCGCTGGAAATACAAAGTCTCGCAATCGGTTTGTCCGTCCTTTACATAATCGTTGTTGTCCAGCGTCAGTTAATAGAGCCAAAAGTTCTTTCTTCCAGTATTGGTTTGGATCCGCTTGCCACTCTCATCGCCTTGTTCATCGGCTTCAAATTGATTGGTTTCCTAGGTCTGATCGCAGGACCTGTCGTTCTTGTCATATTCAATACACTTCAGCGTGCCAATGTCTTCAAGGCCATATGGGCTTTCATCATCGGACCGGATACAAAGAAAACCACATAAGTAATCCCGCTATCTTTATACCTTATAGCATTCTCCCATCTCCATATAAAAATCCGCCCCGGGTACGAGGCGGATTTTTGGTTTCAAGCTAAAATTATTTTGACGTCTGGAATTGTTCTGTTTCAGTAGAACCTTCAAGTGCTGTAGTGGATGATGTACCACCAGAAACGACCTGTGCCACTTCATCAAAATAACCAGTTCCCACTTCACGCTGATGACGTGTTGCAGTGTAGCCATCGGATTCACTGGCGAATTCCGCTTGTTGAAGTTCTGAGTATGCAGCCATGCCGCGTTCTTTATAACCAAGGGCAAGATTGAACATGCTATGATTTAACGAGTGGAATCCTGCAAGGGTAACAAATTGGAATTTATAACCCAATTTACCTAATTCAATTTGATAGCTGGCAATTTCTTCATCACTTAATTTCGCTTTCCAGTTAAATGATGGCGAACAATTATAAGCAAGGAGTTTACCCGGGAACTCTGCATGGATCGCTTCGGCAAAGCGGCGGGCATCCGCTAGATTAGGTTCAGAAGTCTCACACCAGATAAGATCGGCATACGGTGCATAAGCAAGGCCTCTTGCAATCGCTTGGTCAAGACCTGCTTTGGTACGGTAAAATCCTTCTGGAGTCCTTTCGCCAGTGATGAATGGTGCATCGACCGGATCGATATCATCGGTGATCAAATCTGCAGCATCAGCATCCGTCCGGGCAATTAAGATAGTCGGTGTACCCATTACGTCTGCTGCCAATCGGGCGGAAACTAAATTACGTACTGCCGTTTGGGTTGGCAGAAGAACTTTACCGCCTAGGTGGCCACATTTTTTCTCGGAAGAAAGCTGATCTTCAAAGTGAACGCCTGCAGCTCCAGCTTCGATCATGCCTTTCATTAATTCAAAGACATTAAGGGAACCGCCAAAGCCGGCTTCAGCATCCGCTACGATTGGTGCGAACCAATCGATATCACTTTTTCCTTCAGCAAAGCTGATTTGATCTGCGCGCTGAAGTGTCTGATTAATGCGTTTAACCACTTGCGGCACGGAATTGGCTGGATATAAACTTTGGTCGGGGTACATTTGCCCTGCAATGTTAGCATCGGCAGCCACTTGCCAGCCGCTTAGGTAAATTGCTTTTAAACCAGCTTTCACCTGCTGCATTGCTTGGTTACCAGTCAATGCTCCCAATGCGTTGATGAAATCCTCTGTATTTAATAGATTCCATAGTTTTTCAGAACCACGGCGTGCCAAGGTCTGTTCAATATCGATGGAACCTCTTAATTTAATAACTTCTTCCGCCGTATATGGACGTTTAATCCCTGTCCACCGTGAGTCATTTTCCCAGCTTTGTTTTAATTGTTGCGCTCTTTCATTCATCATTATATTTTCCTCCTAATTTATATTTAATATTTTAAATATTATGATAATTGTTCGTATGCCGGATTGGTTAAGAAATCTGCAAAGTCATCCGCTTCTATCAATTCTTCGAATAGTTTAGTAGACTCTTCAAACTTTCCTGATTTGAAAGTTTCTTCCCCCACTTCCGACTTAATGACAGCTAATTCTTCTTTCTTAATTTGATGGAATAATTCTTCGGTTATTTTCCTGCCATCTTCGAGAATGCCTTTAGGATGACGGATCCATTGCCAGACTTGAGCTCTTGAAATTTCAGCGGTTGCTGCATCTTCCATTAAGTTATTAATGGGCGCTGCCCCTCTGCCACTTAACCAGGAGGCAATATATTGGATGCCTACGTTAATGTTAGTCCTTAATCCTGCCTCTGTAATCGTTCCTTCGGGTACAGCCAGCAACTCTTGGGCTGTTACATGGACATCTTCCCGTTTGCGGAAAATTTGATTCGGTTTTGGAACAAGCAGGTCAAAAACTTCTTTTGCCGTTCTTACCATACCTGGGTGGGCAACCCATGTTCCATCATGACCGTCTCTTGCTTCGCGTTCTTTATCTGCCCGGACTTTCGCAAAAGCCTCATCGTTCTTAATCGGGTCATTTTTAACTGGAATTTGCGCTGCCATCCCGCCGATTGCCGGAGCATTACGGGTGTGGCATGTTTTGATTGCCAATAAGGAATAAGCTCTCATGTTCGGGACGGTCATCGTGACCTGTAACCGGTCAGGGAAGATCACATCATCCGAGTGACGGAATTTTTTCAGGAAACTGAAGATATAATCCCAGCGCCCACAGTTCAGGCCTGCCGAATGTTCTTTCAGCTCGTACAGAATTTCGTCCATTTCGAATGCGGCAAGAATCGTTTCTATTAAGACCGTTGCCTTGATGGTTCCTTGCGGAATTCTCAAATCGTTTTGTGCATACACGAATATTTCATTCCATAATCTTGCTTCCAGATGGCTTTCCATTTTTGGTAAATAGAAGTATGGACCGCTTTGTTGTTCGACCAATGCTTTTGCGTTGTGATAAAAGTACAGTCCAAAGTCAAAAATGCTGGCTGATATAGGCTGTCCATCTAACATGATATGTTTTTCCTCTAAATGCCAGCCGCGTGGCCTTACCTTTAAAACAGCCGTCTTATCATTTAATTCATACACTTTACCATTTGGATTTTTAAATGAAATGGTACCGCGGATGGCATCGCGCAAATTCAGTTGACCTTCAATGCAGTTCTCCCAAGTTGGTGAGTTGGCATCTTCAAAGTCAGCCATGAATACATTGGCACCCGAGTTCATGGCATTAATGATCATCTTACGGTCAACTGGTCCAGTGATTTCAACCCTGCGGTCCTGCAAGTCATTCGGGAGGGGCGCAATCGTCCAATCACTTTCACGAATATGCTTCGTTTCTTCAAGGAAATCAGGCAGCTTACCTTGATTCAACTCTTCCTGAACGATTTTGCGCCGTTCCAGAAGTTCTCTCCTTCTTTCACCGAAATGCCGTTCAATCCTTTCGATGAATTGAAGAGCTTCCGTTGTAAGTATTTGTTCATATCCAGGCTTAATGTTGCCTGTAATTTGTAAGCCTTTTGCTCCCGTAATCATGTTGCCTCTCCACACCCTTTCCAATTATCCTATGTTATAATACAGTTGTTTTATTTCCTGTTTGTATTATATAACACGTTGTATAAATTTGTCACCAGTTTTTTCTAAAAAATCTCAAAAAAAGAATTATTTAATGGAAAAGCCTAATTTATCAATGTTTTCACGGGATAAAAAATTAAAAAATTCTGTTATTATATACTGTTTCAACCTCTTAAAATCATCTTTTCATGGTGAAACAGTTAAAATTCAAATACATTAAATTGCCCAACGTCTTGTCCCATTTCAATTAAATGCAAAAAAAACATCCAATGATTACCCTTGGATGCTTTTGATAAATTCTTTTTTTATCCAGACCAAAAAGGCTGCCTAAAAGCTTGAGCCCTTAGACAGCCTTGTATTATTTATGCCGAATGATGGTAACTTTCCCTTTATTCATCCTGTTCATGATAAACCGGATAACTATCGGTTTGAGGAGATTCCGGGTTGGCAGAAACACAAGGATCAATCCCATGATATCCGAGATAAGCCCAGGGGACAGCAACAATGCAGCTCCGATAAAGATACAGATTCCATCAATGATTTCATTTCCAGGCATCATTCCATAACGAATCTGTTCCTGTGCCTTTTTCCATGTTTCCATCCCTTGCCGTTTAGCCAAATAAGCTCCGATTAAACCTGTGGCTACAATCAGGAACAGCGTTGGCCAAAAACCAATCATATTACCTGACAGCAATAGGACAATGATTTCAACGACCGGCATCGCAATGATAAACAATAAAAAATATTTCATCTACATTCCTCCTGCACAGCCCATTTCTGGTGCGGTACATACATCTTACCTCATTGGCACGGAATCAGCCAAAATTTCGTTTTACAAAACGTTGGCATGTCCATCATAAATGACTCCACGACCTGCATCGACTGTTATTCTTTGCCCATCCGTGAAAATTTTTGTTGCGTCCTCCGCCCCAACGATGACCGGAATGCCCAATGTGACTCCTACGACAGCGGCATGGCTTGTCAAACCGCCTTCTTCCGTAATCAATGCCGCACACTTTTCAATCGCTGGCATCATATCGCGGTCCGAACCGATTGTAACCAATACAGAGCCTGCCGTCACTTTTTCCAAAGCTTCCTTGGCATTCTTGGCTACAACCACTTCACCTTTCGCAGATTTCCTGCCGATTCCTTGAGCCTTCAAAAGAACTTCTCCTAACACATGAATTTTCATCAGGTTAGTCGTCCCTGTTTCACCCACAGGCACACCGGCAGTTATGACAACCAAATCCCCATGGGACACTAAGCCGGAATGCAAGCTTTCATCTATTGCGGTTTGAAGCATATCATCGGTAGTCGTCGCTTTAGGACCAATCTGCGGATAGACTCCCCAAGCCAATGCAAGCCGTCTTGAAACATGATCATTGGATGTAACGGCAATGATCGGTGCTTTAGGGCGGTATTTAGAAATCATCCGTGCCGTATGGCCACTTTCTGTAGGGGTGATGATTGCTCCGGCATTAAGATTAAGCGCGGTGTGGGCAACGGATTGACCAATTGCATCCGTGACATTATGACGGTTCACTTTGCTTCTGACTGATAATATATCCCGATAATCAAGCGCAGTTTCAGCACGTGAAGCAATATTATGCATCGTTTGCACAGCTTCGACAGGATAGGTTCCAGCAGCTGTTTCACCAGAAAGCATGATGGCATCCGTTCCATCAAATATGGCATTGGCGACGTCACTTGCTTCTGCACGGGTTGGCCTTGGGTTACGCTGCATCGAATCGAGCATTTGTGTAGCCGTTATGACAGGTTTCCCGGCATTATTACATTTTTTGATCATTTGTTTTTGGACTAATGGCACTTCTTCAGCAGGAATTTCCACTCCCAAGTCGCCACGGGCTACCATCAAACCATCTGAAACTTCCAAGATTTCATCAAGCCGGTCTACGCCCTCTTGATTTTCGATTTTAGGGATGATTTGAATATGTTCCGCTCCATTTTGCTGCAATAATTCACGCACTTCAAGCACATCGGAAGCCCTACGTACAAATGAGGCAGCAATGAAGTCGATCCCCTGTTCGATTCCAAAAAGGATATCTTGTTCATCTTTCTCAGTTATGCCTGGCAGGTTAACCGAAACACCTGGAACATTCACGCCTTTTTTGTTCTTAAGTGTACCGCTATTCAATATTTTGGTACGGATTTCTTTTCTTACCTCATCGATCTTCAACACTTCAAGACCGATCAATCCATCATCCAAAAGGATTTTAGATCCCGGGTGGACATCATGCAGAAGCCCTTCATAGGTAATGGAGAATTTTTCAGGGGTTCCCAGGACTTCATTCATGGAAATAATGACTTCATTGCCTGCCATCAGCTCAATGGAATCATTTTCCATATTATTCGTCCGTATTTCAGGTCCTTTTGTATCCAACAGGATAGCGACCTGTTTACCCGCTTTTTCACTTGCTTCCCTGATATTGCGGATTCTAGCGGCATGTTCTTCATGATTTCCATGAGAAAAGTTAAGCCGGGCCACATTCATCCCCGCTTCTATTAATTGAACCAGTTTTTCTATACTTTCACTTGCAGGGCCAATCGTACAAACAATCTTGGTTTTACGCATAGTGTCATCCTCCTCTAAGGAAAACTCGCCGCCTGTCCAACTTTTGAAGACAGGGGCGTAGTGTTTTAGTCACATCTTTTAAATACTCAATTTCATCCAGAGCAGTTCCTATCATTGATCAATACTGATTAAATGGATAGCTCTGAGGATAAATCATACATTTTCTTGTCGATTGTATGAGGTTTGGCAAGAGCTTCGATGATATCATAATCAACCAGTCGATTTTGTTCTATCCCAACAGCCCTGCCTCCTTTGCCTTCAAGTAGCAATTCAACAGCTTTTGCTCCAAGTCGGCTTGCCAATACCCGGTCATTTGCAGAAGGAGATCCTCCGCGCTGAACATGGCCCAGGACCGTTACACGGGTTTCAAATCCTGCCTTCGCCTCAATTTTCCTGGAAATATCAACGGCACTTCCAACACCTTCAGCTACAATGATGATACTATGCTTTTTCCCACGGTCATGTCCGCGATTCAGCTTCCCAATCAGTTCTTCTATATCGTATTCATATTCGGGACAAAGAATCGTTTCAGCTCCGCCAGCCAATCCAGCCCAAAGCGCGATATCGCCGGCATTTCTTCCCATCACTTCAACCACATAAGTCCTTTCATGGGAAGTTGCCGTATCCCGAATTTTATCGATAGCATCGATGACCGTATTCAGTGCCGTATCGAAACCAATCGTAAAGTCCGTACCCGGTATGTCATTATCAATCGTTCCAGGAACGCCGATACAAGGGAAGCCCCTTTCCGTTAAAGCTTTCGCTCCGCGGTAAGAACCATCGCCACCTATTATGACAATGCCCTCGATACCCAGTTTATTCAATTGTTCAATCGCTTTCAGCTGGCCTTCCTCCGTCTTGAATTCCGGACAGCGAGCCGTATGTAACATTGTGCCGCCTCGATGAATGATATCGCCGACCGACCCAAGTTCAAGCTTCCTTATATTGCCATTTATCAAACCCTGATAACCATGATAAATTCCGAAGACCTCCATTTCATGAAAAATCGCTTTCCGAACAACAGCTCGGACTGCCGCATTCATGCCTGGAGAATCTCCTCCACTTGTCAATACACCAATTCTTTTCATAAATGTCACCTCTCTACAGCACTAATCAATTATAAGCTTCATTATATCATTGTACCCTTTTTCAAGCTTCAATAAGCAATAACTGTTTCACTTATACTCACTTGATGTTATAAGCCTAACCGATTCTCTTCAGAAATTGAAGTAAAATGGCGTAAAAGTTTACATTCTTCACACAAGCCATATTCTTCACTCGTTCTGTAATGAATACTTTTGCTTCAATGAAAGGATGAAAAAACGTGTTGCCCCAGGCAGCACGTTTTTCCTTTTGCAAAATGTGTTTATGAATGCTGTTCCACTTCTTCCTTAGGTTCGCCCTCAGGTTGTTTTGCAAATTCATATTCACCGATTTTCTTGAATTTCATGTAACGCTGGTTGATGAGATCATCACTATTCAATGGCAGAAGTTCATTGAATGAACGTTTAAGGATTTCCTTGATGGCTTCTGCCTGTACATTTGCATCACGGTGGGCGCCGCCTCTCACTTCTGGAATGATCTCATCGATGACTCCTAAGCGATTTAAGTCGGGAGCCGTGATTTTCATTGTTTCCGCAGCCCTCTTGGCCTGAGAAGCATCCTTCCACAGCAAGGCTGCAGCCCCTTCAGGGGAAATGACCGAATATGTTGAATTCTCAAGCATGAAAATTCGGTCTCCAACGCCAAGTGCCAATGCACCGCCGCTTCCGCCTTCACCGATGACGATACTGATGACCGGCACCTTCAACCCTGCCATTTCGAAAAGGTTTTTCGCAATGGCTTCACTTTGCCCGCGCTCTTCAGCAGCTTTACCCGGGAAAGCTCCCTTTGTATCAATGAAACAAATGATAGGCCGATTGAATTTTTCCGCCTGTTTCATCAGACGCAAAGCTTTTCGATAGCCTTCCGGATGGGGCATGCCAAAGTTGCGACGGATGTTTTCCTTCGTATCCTTACCTCGTTGATGACCGATGACAGTCACGGCAAGTCCATCAAACTCTGCGATTCCAGCCACGATTGCTTCATCATCCCCATAATAACGATCACCATGAAACTCCATGAATTCATTGAATAATAGCGGAATGTAATCAAGCGTCGTCGGACGGGCTGGATGCCGGGCAATCTGAACGCGATCCCACGGTTTTAAATGGTTATAAATATCCACTTCCAGCTTCTCTAAACGCTTTTCTAACGTTTCGATTTCAACTGTAAGGTCTACGTCGGCATCCTTCGAAATTGCCTTAAGTTCTTTTATCTTATTTCTCAGGTCCGTAACGGGACGCTCGAACTCTAATTCGTAAATCATGACCATTCACCACCCGGGGCATGGATTTTAAGGATCGTCGTCAAGGTTTCTTTCATTTCCGTACGATTGACGACTGCATCCAATTGGCCGTGCTTCATCAAGAATTCAGCCGTTTGGAAATCTTCAGGAAGTTCTTCATGAATCGTCTGTTCAATGATTCTTCGTCCCGCAAAACCAATAAGGGCTCCAGGTTCGGCTAGATTAATATCACCAAGTGACGCGAAACTTGCCGAAACCCCACCTGTGGTAGGATGAGTCATCATTGATATGATCAGTCCGCCTTCATTGCTGAACATCTTAAGTGCTGCACTTGTCTTTGCCATCTGCATCAAGCTTAAAACACCCTCCTGCATCCGAGCGCCGCCTGAAGCCGTAAAAATGATAAACGGAATCTTCAATTCACCTGCACGTTCAATGGCACGGGTGATTTTTTCCCCAACAACGGATCCCATGCTTCCCATCCGGAAATTCGAATCCATGATGGCTGTTGAAACTTGGTACCCATTGATGCTTCCTACTCCTGTAACAACAGCCTCATTAATCTTGGCTTTCTTTTTATCTTTTTCCAATTTATCCAAGTAATCCGGAAATTCAAGTGGGTTAACTGAAATCATTTCTTTATCAAATTCATTAAAGCTGCCGGCGTCGAATAAACATTCGATACGCTCATGGGAAGACATCGGATGATGGAACCCACAATGCAGACAGACTTTCTTGTTTTTCACTAATTCTTTTGTATACATGATTTTTTTACAGCCGGAGCATTTTGTCATGATTCCTTCTGGTACATCTTGTTTCTCCCGATCAAAAGGAACTGTTGCATATTTCTTCTTAGACTTCGCAAATAGCTCTTTAAGCAAGCTTAATCCTCCCTTTACCACCAATTATCTATTTTATGATACTTGGTACAAACTATATCAGAAATAAAATTAGTATCGTGTAAAAAGGTGTCACTCGTCCTTCGACATATTTCTAATTCTAATAAGATACGTTTCGATGGCTTTTTCTTCATCCCGTTCGAGCAAATATGTAAGAAGTGCCAGATAGTCTTCTTTTTTCACATTACCCTGTTCCATCTCTGATGTTCTAGCATAGCTGTTGACAATACGCCAAATTCTTTCCAGCAATCGATTACGATTCAATATGGCAATTCTTAAGAAGAAATCATCATCATGAAATTCATCCTCATTGACCCAGACCATTAAACGTTTGATGTCCTCAGCCTTAGCGAAAAAGGCGACGATCCGCAAACAGTCTATTTCAATCAGCCTTTTCGTTTCAGCCAAATCTTCTTGAACCTTTTTATCTTGCAAAAAAAAGGTTCCCAGAAGCTCGACTAGCTTATGCTCCTGGAAATCCCTGATAAACGTCCCTTCACCACGCCTAGTTTCTATTAATCCTAATAGCTCTAAGGCACGCAATGCTTCACGGACAGAGGAACGACCAACATTAAAACGATCCGATAACTCCCGTTCAGATGGGATTTTATCTCCCGGCAAGAGACTGTCCGCTTCAATCATGCTGCGTAGGCTCTCAACGACATCGAGATAAATTTTTGATGAAGAAGTACGACCTGCCAAATTAATTATTCCTCACTTTTTCCAATGATCGCTAATTTCCTTGTTTTTTCTTTAATTTCCTCGGGATCCACATTAATTCTAGCCACTCCCGTTTCCATCGCTGCCTTGGCAACAGCCGCCGCAACCGCAGGCGCTACCCTCTCATCAAAAGGAGCAGGGATAACGTAGTCTTCATTCAACTCATGTTCCTGTATTAAACTGGCAATGGCTTGTACTGCAGCAACCTTCATTTTTTCATTGATATGAGTCGCACGTACATCTAACGCTCCACGGAAAATCCCTGGGAAAGCAAGGACGTTATTGACCTGATTCGGGAAATCCGAACGACCTGTTCCAACAACCTTGGCACCCGCTGCTTTCGCATCTTCCGGCATGATTTCCGGATCTGGATTAGCCATCGCAAAGATGATTGCATCCCGATTCATCGAAGAAACCATTTCTTTGGTCAATGCACCTGCAGCAGAAACACCTATAAATACATCAGCGTCTTGAATGACAGTTTCCAAAGGTCCTGAAATCTTATTTCGATTGGTCACTTTCGCCACTTGTTCTTTTATATCATTCATACCTGTCGAACGGCCCTCATAAATGGCACCCTTCGTATCACACATGATTATGTCACGAACGCCATAGCTATAAAGCAATTTAATGATGGCAATGCCCGCAGCGCCTGCCCCATTCGCTACCACTTTAATTTCTGACATTGATTTATTCACAAGTCGTAATGCATTTACAAGACCGGCAACAGTCACAATGGCTGTACCATGCTGATCATCATGAAAAACAGGGATATTCATTTCTTTCTTAAGACGTTCTTCAATTTCAAAACAATTTGGTGCGGCAATGTCCTCTAAGTTCACTCCACCGAAAGTCGGTTCGAGTAATTTAACGGTCTCTACAATTTTGTCCACATCCGTCGTTTTTAAACAGATAGGGAAAGCGTCCACTCCAGCGAAGCTTTTAAATAAAACGGCTTTTCCTTCCATAACCGGCATAGCAGCTTCAGGACCGATGTTTCCAAGTCCCAACACAGCCGTTCCATCAGAAATAACTGCAACAGTATTCCCTTTCATTGTATAGTCATAAACGGTTTCCGGCTTATCGTAAATTTCTTTACAAGGTTCTGCGACACCAGGAGAATAAGCCAGGCTTAAATCCACTGCATTCCTTACCGGTACTTTCGAAACTGTTTCTAATTTCCCTTGATTCAAGCGATGCATATGTAATGCTTCTTCTCTTAATGTCATAGTTTCACTCCTAAAACAAATTGGGTAACCCAAATCATATATGCTGAAATCTAGTGGTCAGACCACAGCGGCCTGTTTTCAATATAACATAACTATTAAAGTTGTAAAACAGTTATTCTCTCTTGTAAACCACATTCCCTTTTCCAACCATGTCAAATAGTGCCTGCATCAGACTATCTGTAGGATTGACCCAATCCCAATAAGATAGCTGTACATAGCGGTTTTCCCTCTCGTAAAAAAGCATCACCTTGGTTTCACCGCTATGCTGCATTAAAATTTTTTTTATTTTTTGCAGTGTTTCCTTCGTTTGCTTGCCAGCCTCAATTTTCAGGAATATCGTTCCGTTTTTTTCCTCTTTCATCTGCTTCACTTTTTCAAGCGGGTATACGTTCTTGATCAGGAGTTGTGTTTTTCCATCCCGTTCTTCCAATGTCCCTTGCAGCATAACGAGTTGTCCATTATTCAAGTCGGCAGAGTGGTTTTTATAAACATTGGGAAAAACGACTGCTTCAATGTCTCCCTCTTCATCACTAACGCTCAAAAAAGCCATCACATCGCCCTTTTTTGTCCTTATGGTTTTAACCGACGTAATGTATGCGCCAAGTAAGACTTTCGATTCCTTTTTATTGGTTGCTTCGTCTATGGTCAAACATCCGAAGTACTGAAAAAGTTCCCTGTAGCTGGTCACCGGATGATTCGATAGGTAAAGCCCCAAGGCGCTTTTTTCCAATGAGAGTTTATGCTCGATGGGAATAGGCTCGACCTTGTTGTATTTCGGTTTGAGTGAAAATTCGCCGTCCGAAAACATATCGAATAGATCATCATCTGGATTAACCAATTCCGTATGGCTGATCGCTACGTCCAAACTCGCCAACAATGTTGCCCGGTCTTCACCGAATTCATCAAATGCACCTGAATGCACAAGCGCCTCCAACACTTTTCTATTTACGATTTTTCCTGAAACGCGTAAACAGAAATCGAATAAATCAGCGAACTTCTTTTGCCGTCTGGCAGCAAAGATTTCTTTTAAAACCGTACCGCCTATTCCCTTTATGGCCCCAAGGCTAAAACGGATCCCTTCCTTTTCCGGTAAAAACGGGTATCCGCTCCGGTTAATCGAGGGTGTCAAAACCGTTATCCCTTTCTTTTTTGCCTCACGGATATATTGGGAAATCTTTTCATCATTCCCGACGACCGACGTCATGAGTGCTGCCATGAAATATTCCGGATGGTGGGTTTTCAAGTAACCCAGCTGATAAGCGATGACACTATACGCCACCGCATGGCTTCGGTTGAATCCATAGTTAGCGAAGCGGACGATCAAGGAATAAATCTCATCTGCCGTTCTTTCGGAATACCCTTGTTTCAACGAGCCGCTCACAAAATGCTGCCGCTCCTGATCCAGCACATCCTTCTTCTTCTTCGAAACGGCACGGCGGAGCAGGTCAGCCTCGCCAAGTGAAAATCCGGCTAGGCGGGAAGCAATTTGCATGATTTGTTCTTGATAAACGATGACTCCGTATGTAGGCTCAAGAATATCCTTCAAATCCTGGTGCAGGTAATCGATGGGGGCCAGTCCATGTTTCCGCTCGATGAACAGCGGTATATTTTCCATCGGACCTGGACGATATAGGGCATTGACCGCAACGATATCCTCGAATCGGTTCGGTTTCAGCTTGATCAAAACCTTTCGGATGCCATCTGATTCAAATTGAAACACGCCAGTTGTTTCACCTCTACCTAAAAGGGCTAACGTCTCGGGGTCATCCATTGGGATATGGGACAGGTCCAGCTTTTTCCCGGTTCCTTTATGGATGTTCTTTAAGATATTATCGATGAGCGTCAAATTACGGAGTCCAAGAAAATCCATTTTAAGCAGTCCCAGTTCTTCGAGGAGGTCCATTGGGTATTGAGTCAGATGGATACCGTCATGTCCTCCCTGAATCGGGATATGCTCGGTGAGTGCCTGATCGCTGATGACGACGCCTGCCGCATGTGTCGAAGCATGTCGGGGCAGCCCTTCAAGCAATAACGCCGTTTGAAAAAGTTTTTGATTAAGGTCACTCTCATTAACGAACTCCCTCAGCCTTTTCGATTCCTTGTATGCTTCAGGAAGCGTGATGCCCAGACGGCCTGGAATCATTTTCGATACCGCTTCCTGTTCCTTTGAATTCAAGCCGAAAACACGTCCTGTATCCCTTAAGGCAGCTTTGGCAGCTAATGTTCCGAACGTAATGATTTGTGCTACATGAAGTTCCCCGTATTTCTTCGCGACATAGGCAATCACTTCTTCACGGCGGTTATCCGGAAAATCAATGTCTATATCCGGCATCGAGACACGTTCAGGATTCAGGAAACGCTCGAACAGCAAGGAATGTTCGATTGGATCGACATCCGTTATCGACAAAACATAAGCGACCATCGATCCGGCGGCCGATCCCCTTCCAGGACCAGTCAGGATTTGATGGTCCTTAGCGAATTTCATGAAATCCCAAACGATTAAAAAGTAATCGCTGAATTTCATCTTGGCAATGACATCCAATTCATACCGAAGGCGCTCTTCATATTGAATGGATGGCTCCGGCATTCTTTTCTTCAACCCTTGGAAACAGACGGCTTCGAGCATTTCCTCTGCAGTTATTCCCTCTTCAGTAGGATACTTAGGCAGCAGTGATCGATGAAACGGAATTTCCAGATTGCATTGCGCGGCTATATGAAGTGTATTTTCGAGTGCATCAGGTCTGTCATGGAATAGTTCAGCTATCTGAGCCCGGCTTTTCAAATAAAATTGATTGGATTCAAGAACCGTATGCGCCTCATCCGCCAGCTTGTCTCCATTTCCTATTGCCAGAAGGACTTCTTGAGCGAGTGCATCGCTTTCGTTCAAATAATAGACCGGATTCGTAGCGACAATCTTTATCTCTAAATCTCTCGCCAACTGGCTAATGGCTTCGTTACCTTTCTCCTCATCCGTAATCGAAAGTCTCTGTATGGATACGAAAAAGTTATCATGACCAAAAATCTGCAGGAAACGCCCTGCTGCCAGTTTGGCTTCTTCAGGATTTTCTTCTCTCAAAAGTGTTTCTATTTGCCCCTCAGCACCCGGTGTGATTGCAATCAAGCCACTGGAATAGGCTTTAAGCCAGTTCATTGGAATGCCTGACGGGGATTTCGTTTTTATGGCACTGCTTATTTTAAGCAGGTTTTGATATCCTTGCAGGTTTTTTGCCAATAAAAGAAGGCCATGTGCCGATTCCTGTTCATCAAGGACATCTGCAAGGATGCCGATGATTGGCTTTATTCCCTGTCTCTTGCATTCTTTATAAAAATAGACCGAACCGTACATAACATTTCGATCGGTTAAGGCAAGACTTTTACAGCCATCCTCTTTCGCTTTGGCCACAAGTTCAGTGATTTTAACCGTACTTGTCAGCAAGCTGTATCCGCTCTGAATATGGAGATGAGTATACACGTTTTTTCTCCCACCTTTGTAAGGCATGTTTCTTTTCATTATAGTGTTTATTTCAAAAAAAGAAAATATGTTCTCATTACCAATGCAATTTAACATCCTGATTTCCGCCGACTATCATAATACCTCTGCACTTCCCATATAAATGGAATAGAAGAATATCAAGCAAAAAAGGATGATGATATATGAATGAAGCCTTTGTTCCAGCCTTTCTCAACAGCTTTTTCATATCGCTTGGCGTTTTGCTTGGCGGTTCGATAATCGGGGGCCTCGCCGCTTTTTTTACTGGACAAGCCCCGATGACGACTGTGTTCCGGCTATCGGACAGCCTGCGTATATGGGCGATTGTCGCTGCCATCGGGGGTACCTTTGATATGGTCTATAATTTCGAACGCGGTATTTTCCACGGAGAAACGAAGGATATAGTCAAGCAAGTCCTTTTGATTCTATCTGCACTTGGCGGAGCACAGACAGGAGCACTGATCATAAACTGGTTTACGCAGGAGCATATATCATCATGAGGATTCCCCCCTATCACCGGGCACCCACCTGGCAGCGTTTTTTTGCCGGAGCTGCGCTTGGCGGACTGATTAGCTGGGTGATGTTCTTTTATATGCATGGGGTCCAGCAAGAGAAGCAGATCAGAACCATTCACGAACAAAGAGAAGAGATCAAAGATTTAAACGGGGAAATCGCAATTTGGGAGCAGGATTATAAAAAATTGAACCAGCAAAACGAAGAGATCTTAACGATTCAAGAAGTCGAAGTGAAGATAACGAATGGAAAAACATACAGTCTCGATCAGTTGAGTATTGCTGAAGCGGAGGATGTGATAGAGGACGACCTTTCCTCTCTTCTCGCCAAAGATGTCGTCAGTGTATATAACGGAAAGATGCTATTGATAAAATCCATCGAAAATAAAAAACTGATCATCAATAAAAAGCGTTATGATCTTGAAGTCGTTGAAATCATGTTTTATACGAAAATGAACATAGAAATCAAAGTAAAGAGAAATTCGTGATAAAACGATTTCTGACAATCCTAAATTACGCAAAGATAAAAGACCAAATCACTTTGATTTGGTCTTCAAGTCATTTCAACAAAAATCGTATAACATACTCTAATTCACTTTATTCAACTCTTCCAAATCGGCAAGGATATTATCCACTTCATCCCAAGAAAAGATCGAAGCCCCTGCTGCAAGCGGATGGCCACCGCCGTTATATTTACGGGCAATCGTATTGATGATTGGCCCTTTAGAACGGAAACGGACTCGGATTTCTTTATCCTCTTCAATGAAAAAGACCCACGACTTAACATTTTTAATTGAACCGAGCGAGGAAACGAGCTGAGATGCCTCAGATGTCGAAGCATTGAATTTTTCAAGAATATCTTTTGTGATGATCATTTTCCCCGTACCGTATGGTAGGATTTCAAAATGCTGCAGCACATAGCCATTCAACCGGACAATGCTTTCATTGACGTCATACATCTCCTGATATAACTGCGGGCGGGAGAATGAATAGTGAATCAATTCACTGACATAGGCAAATGTCTTTTCAGTCGTACTTTGGAATAGGAAACGACCTGTATCGCCAACGATGCCTGCATATAGAAGACGTGCCGCTTCATCACTCATCTTCAAGCCTTGTTCTTTACCGAACTGGTAAAAGTCATAAATCATTTCACTTGCGGAACTTGCTGATGTATCGACCCAGCGCATATCCCCATATGGATCTTCATTAGGATGATGGTCAATCTTAATCAGTTTATCCCCCGTCTTATAACGCGCATCACAAATCCGGTCCGTATTTGCCGTATCACAAACGATGACCAATGCACCTTGATATGTTTCATCCGAAATCACATCGAGCCTTCTTAAATAATTCAATGACGGTTCTTCTTTCCCAACCGTAAAAATGCGCTTTTCAGGGAAAGATGCCTTCAGGATTTCCGCCAATCCACCCTGTGAACCATAAGCATCCGGATCTGGACGGACATGACGATGGAGAATGATAGTATCATAACGCTTTATATCTGCTAAAATTTCAGCTTTCATATTGATCTCTCCTCAACATATGTATTATCGAGCCTAATAAAGATGATATATTTCATTTAATCAAAAAATTGCGGAAATAGGAAGAGTCATCTTGTTTACTGTGGCATTCTCTTTCATTTCCCGCTACAATAAAAAGGTACATATGTTAAATTGGGGGAATTTTAAACGATGCCTATTCTTGTCACCTTGATCGTTCTATCACTAGGGGTCTATCTGTTTTATAAAATTAAAATGGTCCGAACCAAAATGCCGATGGAGAAAAAGTGGATTTCAGGGAAGTCTTCCATTGCCCTTGGAGCGTTTGTCGCACTATTCGGAATCAATCAGCTTTTTCTATTCCACACGACCACTACTTATATCATTTCTGCCGTTTTCATCTCCGTTGGCCTATTCAGCATTTGGGGAGGCTATAAAATGTATAGATTTTACCTGCCGCATGCAATTGAAGAAGCCGCAAATCAAAAAGGATAATCGAATTTCGATTATCCTTTTTGATTTTTTTCATGATCTATCAAGCAATTGGCAAGTTAACATCGCCTTGCCGACTAGTTTGCCTTGGTTAAACACCTCGACATCCACTTTTCCGAATTTACGTCCTACATCAAGGACACGCGGATGGATTTCAAGCGTACTGTCAATCTGGACTGGCTTGATGAAATAAATCGTCATATTTTCCACGACCAAGTCACCGCGCTTATAGCTTCGGAGTGCCCTGTTCGCTGAGTCCGTAACCAATGTCGTGAACACACCGCTTGAAATGGTTCCAAGGTAATTGGTCATCTGCGGAGTGACGCCATAGTTATACACTTCCTCGCCCTTGCCACGATTTGAAGTCATCACAAGCTGACTCGTGATCGTATCGTCGATCGTTTCGCCGACCTGAGGCTGCCTTTGACTCATTTGCAGGGCCTTCAGCACATCCTGCCTGCTCACGATTCCCTTCAGGATATGACTGTCATTCACCACAGGAATCAACTCAATGCCTTCCCAAACCATCATATGTGCAGAAGATGCAACACTCATTTTATCGCCTACGGTCATCGGGTTTTTCGTCATCACCTTATCAATGAGCGTCAACTCTTCCTGACCCATGATATCTTTTGATGTGACCATTCCTTGAACCTTCATATTGTCATCGACAACAGGGAAACGGCTATGCCCGGATTCCTGGTTCAGTTCATGCCAAGTCTGGACCCGGTCACCCACTGTTAAAAAGGTCGTTTCCTGTACGGGTGTCAAAATATCCTCCACGAGCAAGATCTCCTTTTTGATCAATTGGTCATAGATCGCCCGATTGATCATCGTTGCGACGGTAAAGGTATCGTAACTCGTTGAAATGACTGGCATCTCCAACTCATCGGCTAACCTTTTAACGGGCTCTTCCGTATCGAATCCCCCGGTAATCAGCACCGCTGCACCCGCTTTTAACGCGTTCTCATGGGCCTGGGTACGGTTCCCGACGATCAGCAGATTGCCTGCACCCGTATATCTCATCATGGCATCCAGCTTCATCGCCCCGATGACGAATTTATTTAATGTCTTATGAAGTCCCGTTTTCCCACCAAGAACTTGTCCGTCGACGATATTAACTACCTCTGCGAAAGTGAGCTTTTCAATATTCTCTTTTTTCTTTTTCTCAATACGAATCGTGCCTACCCGCTCAATCGAGCTTACGTAGCCCTGGTTCTCCGCCTCTTTAATTGCCCTATATGCCGTACCTTCACTAACATTCAATGCTTTCGCAATTTGACGGACGGAAATCTTCTCGCCAACAGGGAGCCCATCGATATGTTTTAATATTTGTTCATGCTTTGTAGCCAAGCGCTTCACCCTTTTCACGGTATTCCTATTCCCCATTATAAGGTCAAAGAGCCTAGTTTATCAAACTACTACTAGTATTGGCGCAACCTTTTGTATTCCGGCAGGCGATTTACCTTTTGTTTTTTCGGGGAATATAGTATCCCCGTCAAGTTGCCAGCCACCGCCAACAAGGCAAACAACAGCCAGGACCCAGCAAACAGACTCTCCAGACCGCCACTTTCCAACGACAAGCGCGGCACGGCATAATACAGCATCACACCGCATAAAAGCAAACACAGTAATAACCTCTGTTTCATCCAATCCCCCCTTTTTTCTCATCTATTCATTTTATGCCTGTGAAAGGAAAAAAGACTTGGCTGCTGAACGAGACTTTACTTTCCTATTGCTGGGAATCATCTGCGTAGAAGGCAAATGCTAAAGGGAAATCCGTCATTTCAGTCGGCTATCCCCATACAATCCACATAAAAAACGGAAGCCCCTGCAGGCTCCCGCTCTTATTAAAATTCTATTTCATCTCCGGCTTCCATGATCAGTCCATTTCCCTCTTCAAGCAGGTCGATGAATTTGTTAGGATCCTGTTTGATGACAGGGAAAGTATTGTAATGAATCGGCACGACTTGTTTGGCTTGAAGGAATTTCGCTGCAAGTGCGGCATCTTCCGGCCCCATGGTGTAATTGTCGCCGATTGGCAAAAATGCCAAGTCAATCGGATGTCGCTCCCCGATCAGTTTCATATCGGAATATACAGATGTATCCCCCGCATGATAGATCGTTTTCCCTTCTATCGTAAGCAACACGCCAGCAGGCATTCCCAAATAAACGATTTGTCCATCCCCGTTAACGAATCCCGTTCCATGGAAAGCAGGCGTCAATTTCACTTTTCCAAATTCAAATTCAAAAGCTCCGCCGATGCTCATCCCGTGAGTCCTAATCCCTTGAGCACCCAGGTAGTCGGCAATCTCTGCTATGCCAATGACAAGTGCATCATGCCTCTTGGCCAATTCAACCGTGTCACCGACGTGGTCATTATGACCATGCGTTAAGATGATCACATCCGGTTTCACATCTTCCACCTTCAAATCGGTCAAAGCGTTTCCAGTAATGAACGGATCGAATAAAATCGTTTTACCATTCGTTTCGACTTTTACAACTGCATGTCCATGAAAAGATACTTTCATTTTTGATGCTCCCTTCCCTTACTCACTTTTTAAATGGCCTTATCAGGCATTTCCCATTTACTATACTTATAAATATTGCTAAGGTAATTATATCTTATTAATGGAGGTATCGTCATGAATGAACGTTTGAGAGAACTACAAAATTGGCTACAGGCCAATGAAACGGAAGCCGCTTTACTTACATCTACAGAGAGCATCTTCTATTTGAGCGGTTTTTTTAGTGATCCTCACGAAAGACTGCTAGCACTTGCCATTTTTGCAAATGCCGACCCAATCCTTGTCTGCCCGCAGATGGAAGTTCCGGATGCTAAACAGGCTGGATGGGCTGGAGATATCATCGGTTACACCGATATTGAAAATCCATGGGAAAAAGTTAAGCAAGCAGTGGGGAATCGCGGGTTAAGCATTAATACAATGGCCATTGAAAAAGAGCATATGAATGTAGAACGCTATGAAAAGGTCCAACAATACTTCGGAGCACCAAAGCTCGTTTCCGCAGAAGAAAAACTTCAAAGGATGCGAATGATCAAATCGGAAGATGAAATGGTCAAAATCCGTGAAGCTTGCCGCCTTGCCGACTTTGCGATTGAAGTGGGTGTCAGCGAAATTCATGAAGGTAAAACGGAAATGGAAATCCTTGCAGCGATAGAATTCGAATTGAAAAAGGCCGGAGTCAGCCAAATGTCTTTCTCCACCATGGTCCTGACCGGTAAAAATGGCGCTTCCCCACATGGCACACCTGGGAATACGAAAGTTCAGCGCGGTGACCTTGTCCTTTTTGACCTGGGCGTCGTTCATGAAGGATACTGCTCTGACATCACTAGAACGGTCGCTTACGGAGATATCAATGATAAACAGGCAGAAATATATGAAACTGTACTTAAGGCACAAGAAGCTGCCGTTAGAGCCAGTAAACCTGGTGTATCCTGTTCCGAGATAGACTTGACTGCCAGAAACATCATCAGGGATAAAGGATATGGTGAATTCTTCCCGCACAGGCTCGGCCACGGACTTGGGATCAGCGTCCATGAATACCCATCCTTGACTGAAACGAATTCCCTCAAGCTTCAATCCGGAATGGTTTATACGATCGAACCGGGCATATATGTTCCGAATGTTGCAGGCGTCAGGATTGAAGATGATCTATTGATCACCGATACTGGCTGTGAGATTTTGACCAAATTCCCGAAGAGCCTGCAAATCATAAAGTGATCACGCATTTACCCATTTTATGTAACGAAACCCGGATACCCCCGCCTTCATTTAAGACGGGGGTATTTATTCAAAATTCATTTCAACTAATCTGTCCGCAGTTCAAGCTTCACTGCTTTATCACTGCCGTCAAACCAAATGACCAGTCATTCACTATCCATTCTTATGATTCCCCTCTCGGCACCAAGATAAAAAACAACATTATCTTTCTCTTTAAAATATTCCGTTTCTGTTGGGGGCCCTAAAAGCGTGGTCACTTCTTCTTTTGTCTTGCCTATCAATTCATGATCATTCATTAAGTCATCAACCAGATATACTCTTCCTTCATCATCATTCAACCATCTTTCAGTGGTGAACCTTGATTCATATTCATTTACCCCTAACATAACCACACTATAAAATAGAAGAGAAAAGCCAAGGCTTGATAGGACTATAAATCTAATTTTGATTTTCCTTTTATTATGCTGATCGGTATATTTCCATGAAATCCATTGAAAAAATAGTAAAAGAACAAATGGAAGCAGCAGTGCTGATATACTCATTAAACTGATCGAAGCATGTACAGCATTGATGTAAAAAATATAAATGAAATAGATCAAAGCATACAAAAGTACGTACAAATATAATGCATAGTTTAATATTCTTGAAACACTCAAAGAAAAAAACTCCCCTCTCGCACTAAAGATAACCATAAATGAAGAAATAAGGTGAATAAGATGCGTGTTTCGGTTCATGCAATGATTGTACTTATCTTTTCATCATAATAATAAGGTTGGAATCAGTTTTTTTCATTTTACGATTTCAGAATCATTGGCTAAAACATTCGCTAATTTGTTACAATTGAAATCAGATCCATTAGGTAAATCATTGTATAATAGGAATTAAATAGAAGGAGGAGATTCACTTGAATAGTATAGATTATAAAAATATTCTTGTAGCAGTGGACGGTTCGGAAGAAGCAGAGTGGGCCTTAAAAAAGGCAATCTATTTAGCAAAACTCAGTGACGCTACCCTTGTGCTCACACATATCGTGGATACAAGGAATTTCCCCACTGTCGAAGCTTATGATATGACTATCCGTGATCACTCTGAAACCTTTGCCAATGAGCTATTGGACAAGTATAAAACGGAAGCCATTGCATCGGGGATTGCAAAGGTCCAAACAGAAGTTGCATATGGTTCTCCTAAAGTTCAAATTCCAAGGGATTTAGCGAAAAAACATTCTATCGATTTAATTGTTTGCGGTGCAACAGGCCTTAACGCAGTCGAACGTTTCCTTATCGGCAGCGTGTCGGAAGGCATCGTTCGCCATTCAAACTGTGATGTAATGGTCGTGCGTACGAATTGTAAAAAATAATCATAAAAAAAGCTCGTTCGCCAAATTGGTGAACGAGCTTTTTATGATTATTCACTTACAAGTTTTTCCGCTTTTTCAATCGCGAGCAACACTTGGGCAAAACCTGTACCGCCCGCACTGTTACGGCGTTTAACGGCTTCGTATGGGTTTAATGCATCGTAAATATCTTGTTCAAACAACTCGGAAGCTTCCTGGAATTGTTCAATGCTTAGGTCCACTAAATAGCAGCCCTTCTGGACACAGAACAATACAAGTTTCCCGACCACTTCGTGCGCCTTACGGAAAGGCATTCCCTTTGAAGCTAGGTAATCAGCTAATTCCGTCGCATTCGAGAAATCATTTCTTGTTGCTTTTTCCATGACGTCCGTTTTCACTTTCATTGTCGAAATCATGCCGGCAAATATTTTAAGTGAACCAACAATGGTCTTAACCGTATCAAAAACGCCTTCTTTATCTTCTTGCATATCTTTGTTATAAGCAAGCGGCAGTCCTTTCAAAACAGTCAATAACCCCGTTAAATTACCATAAACCCGTCCTGTTTTACCACGGATCAATTCCGCCATATCAGGGTTTTTCTTTTGCGGCATGATGCTGCTTCCCGTTGAAAACGCATCATCCAATTCAACGAATTGGAATTCCTGGCTTGACCAAAGGATGATTTCTTCGCTGAAACGGGATAAATGCATCATCATCGTCGCACTGTTGCTCATGAATTCAATGGCAAAGTCACGATCACTTACCGCATCAAGGCTGTTTTCGTAAATTCCGTCAAACCCCAATAGCTCGGCACTGAGCGCACGGTCAATCGGGAAAGTCGTCCCAGCTAATGCCCCAGCACCCAATGGAGAAACATTGATCCTTTTGAAACTCTCGGTGAAGCGCTGCTTATCACGCTCAAGCATCCAAAAATAAGCCATTAAATGGTGGGCAAATGAAATGGGCTGTGCACGCTGCAAATGCGTATAACCTGGAATTAGCGTTTCCACATTTTTCTTGGATTGTCCCAAAATCGCTATTTGCAGGTCATTGATGAGTTCCAGAATCACTTTCGTTTGATTCCGCATATAAAGATGAAGATCGGTTGCAACTTGGTCATTACGACTTCTTCCTGTATGAAGCTTTCCGCCAACTGGACCGATTTCGCTTATGAGCATACTTTCCAGGTTAAGATGGATATCTTCCATCTCAACCTTAAAAGTCAATTCACCCTTCTCAGCTTTTCCCTGTAAACTTTTCAGACCTGCAATGATCTGATCCGCATCTTCTTCAGGTAAAATGCTGCATTGCTTTAACATGGTTACATGAGCTAAACTCCCTTGAATATCTTCAAGCACAAGTTCCTGGTCAAAGGAAATGGAAGCTCCAAATTCATCTACCCATTCTTCGGCAGATTTCGTGAATCTTCCTCCCCAAAGCTTGCTGCTCACACTGTCACCTTCTTGCTATTGACCATGCTGTTCACTTTCGTTGGAAGTCCCCATAACTTAATGAAACCAACTGCTGCATCATGATCGAATTCGTCAGCTTTTGTATAGGTAGCCAATTTTTCGTCATATAGGGAGTACTCTGATTTTCTTCCTTCAACAATCGCATGACCTTTGAATAGTTTCACACGGACTGTACCCGTTACATTCACTTGTGTTTCTTTCAGGAAAGCGGCCAATGCTTTTTGAAGCGGGGAGAACCAAAGTCCTTCATATATCAATTCAGTCATTTTCTTCTCGATCACCGGTTTGAAGTGAGCCAATTCTTTTACAAGCGTGATATCTTCAAGTTCCTTATGTGCAGCTATCAATGTCATCGCACCGGGTGCTTCATAGACTTCACGTGATTTGATTCCTACTAATCTATTTTCCACGTGGTCGATACGTCCAACTCCGTGTTTACCGGCAATTTGATTCAGTTCAACAATCAAGTCAGCCAATTTATAGTTTTTGTCATTCAATGTAACCGGCACACCTTGTTCAAAACCAATTTCAATGATATCAGCAGTATCTGGCGCAGTTTCAAGGCTTGCAGTCAAATCATACGCTTCTTCCGGTGGAGCTGCCCATGGATCTTCCAGGATTCCACATTCGTTACTTCTTCCCCAAAGGTTTTGGTCAATCGAGAATGGACTTGCCAAGCCAATCGGAACAGGAATGCCATTTTTCGCTGCATATTCAATCTCCTCTTCACGGGACCATTTCCAGTCACGAACAGGTGCAAGAACTTGTAAGTTAGGATTCAATGCCGAGATGGATACTTCGAAACGCACTTGGTCATTTCCTTTTCCCGTACAACCGTGCGCAACGGCTACCGCGTTTTCCGCTTCAGCCACTTCCACTAATTTCTTAGCGATCAGCGGACGTGATAAAGCTGATACCAAAGGATATTTCCCTTCATACAAAGTATGTGCCTGAAGAGCCGTCAACGCGTATTCATCAGCGAATTCGTCCTTCGCATCAATTACATAAGAACTTACCGCACCGACAGTGATTGCTTTTTCTTTAATGAAGTCCAAATCTTTCCCTTCACCGACATCCAAGCAGCATGCCACAACTTCGTACCCTTGATCTTGTAACCATTTAATTGCAACGGAAGTATCCAAACCTCCGGAATATGCTAAAACAACTTTTTGATTTTTCATTTTCATCGTCCTTTCGTATGAATAAAAATTCATCGTTTGTTATTTTTATTCAATCTATGATTAGTACTTTATCATCTTTATTAAAGGAATACAAGGGGTATTTTAAAGATTTCGCTAAAAAATCCGTTAATATTTTAAGGGAATTCACACATTGGATGCTTCCGCAAGAATATAGTAAACTAGGAGTATAATAATCGAATAATGGAGGGAATATGAAAGAACTATTTACTTATAATGAACGGCTTGGCATCCCCATTCCTGATTTCAACCTGGAGTGGGATGAATATACAAAAGGCGAGCAACAGCAAATACTCGTACATTGGGAGAATATCCGGGGGAGCATCCCCGACCGCATCAAGGAACTGGAATCCACCATTAACCGAAAGCAGTTTCAGCTCTCCGATGAGAGTAATTTCACCAAATCATGCCAGCTCAATTCTGAAATTGCCGAACTGGCTTCCATCATCAATGATTTATGGCTTTGGTATCGTGCCAATCAAGCCGTGAGTGAGAAGATGCATAATTAAGGCCTATTCCATGCAAAAAAAGCCACAGTTTAAAACTGTGGCTTTTCTTGCATCCCTCTTATAAATCCTTCCGAAGTTCACCAACGACATGTCCCAATTCCGGGAGAATCAATTTATTCATTGCAAGCCGAACCGCCCCTGATGAGCCTGGGGTGGAAAAAACCGCTTTGTTGTTCACGACTCCGGCATTAGCCCTGGATAGAATGGCGGCCGACCCGATATCCTCTTGATAGCTGAGCATTCGGAAAATCTCGCCAAAACCGGGAATTTCCTTGGTCATCAATTCTTTGACCGCCTCGATTGTTACATCCCTTTTAGCAATGCCAGTGCCTCCATTTGTTAATATGACATCGACTTTACTGCTTTGGCAGCCAGAAGTGACCGCATCTTGAATCGCTTCCCGCTCATCTTTTACTATTTCATATTCCGTAACTTCATGCCCATTCGTTTTCAATAATTCCATCATCAGTGCTCCGCTTTTATCCGTTTCTTCATTTCGCGTATCGCTAACGGTTATCACCTTGCAGCGAACTGCCTCCGTGATGGCTTTTTTATGATTTTTGACACTCATTATTCATCAGCCTTCTTCTCCTGTAAATACCTATATTGATAGAATTTCTGGGCAAATTCACTGACACTCCGGGTCATTTGATAATTGGACCCAGCCCCGATGGCCATGCTGATGAACGGTATGCCCCGAAACAGTTTTTTTCGAAAGACAGTAATGGATACGGCTTTCAACAGCTGCTTCAGCGGCTGTTCCATCCAGCTTGGATTCGTGAGTTCCTCGATTCCTAAATAAAAATAGTCATCTTCTGCGTTCTGGACTTCCCGAATCAATTCTTCCCAGGCTATTCCTTGGAGTCTCTTTGGCATCGCTCCTGCATTGAATACCTTAAGAGCCATCATCATTTCAAAAGGTGTATTCACCTCAACACCATAAGACATCGCAATCAGCTGTACCGTCCTGACATTGATGACCGTCATGGCCGGAATATCACTCCCTAGCAGGAGAAGGCCTCCTGATCCGCTTATCCCACCTTGTGCAAATGAATATAAGCGATGCTTAGCGATATGCTGGTTGGCTATGTAATTCAACTGATCGATCGATAAGAGATTCAAGTCACTCAGCGTTTCGATATCTTCATTAAACACACGCGCAGATGCTAAAGTCCGCTCTCTTGCATCTATTTGAACTTGTGAGCTCTGAACCATGGCATGCAAATGAAAAAGCCAGGTATCCAGCTTTTCAAAAAACTGTTGTTGGACGTTTTCCGGAAGCAGGGCAAACCCCTGCTCTAACCATTTATCATACAATGCAGCCAGATCCGTTGGCTCATACTGATAAAGATTTTCCTGCCATTCACTAATTTCATTCCAAATTTCCATTTCCCGATTCGTGAATTCCATGCATCAAGCCTCCTATGTACAGAATTGGTGGATTCTCCCTTAAGTATACCATAGAGGACGGCTTTTCAAGAATAGATGATGGGGATCCAGAGTTCAAGAGGATGGGTTTCATGAAAGATATCCATAAAGAAAAGCCATAAGAGGACGGCTATTGGGGTGAAATCATTTGAATCGCCGCATTCATAGAAAATACCCCCTTACCAGAGGATTGATAGGTAAGGAGATCCTAATAAAAAAATCAGGAAGTCATGTTTTCCAAAGCTATTTTCATGGTATCCCTGACAATCATGATTTCTTCATTAGTTGGGATGACCATAACTTTCACGGGGGAATAAGGTGTATTGATGAACGCTTCCTTACCCGAAGTGCGATTGAGATCCTTATCCCAATATACCCCCATGAATTCAAGTCCCTCCAAGATTTTCCCCCTAATGGTTTGACTGTTTTCACCGATGCCCGCTGTAAAAATGATGCCGTCCACACCTCCCATTTTAGCTGAATAGGAGCCTATGTACTTATGAATCCGATCTGCAAACACTTCAAGAGCGAGTTCAGCACGCTCATTGCCTTTATCCGCTTCAACCTGAATATCGCGCAGGTCGCTGGAAAATCCGGAAAGGGCTAGGATTCCGCTTTTCTTATTCAGGACATCCAACACTTCATCTGCTGTTTTTCCCGTCTTCTCCATGATATAAGGAATCAGCGCAGGGTCGATGTTGCCTGAACGCGTTCCCATTGTAACACCCGCCAATGGTGTAAATCCCATTGATGTATCAATCGATTTACCGCCCTTTATGGCAGTAATGCTTGCACCATTCCCTAAATGGCAGGATAACAAGCGAAGCTGTTCTATTGGGCGGCCAATCATTTCGGCAGCCCGCTGCGACACATATTTATGAGAAGTGCCATGAAACCCATACTTCCTTATTCCATAGTTTTCATAATACTCAAAGGGTAAGCTGTACAAATATGAACCCGCTTCCATCGTTTGATGAAAAGCAGTATCGAATACGGCAACCGCAGGAACATCACCAAGTATTTGCCTGAAGGCTTTGATTCCCGTGATATTGGCGGGATTATGAAGGGGTGCCAACTCGGAAAGCTTTTCGATTTCCTTGATTACGTCCTCCGTAATCAAGACGGAGTCACTGAATATCTCACCACCATGCACAACCCGATGCCCTACGCCATCTATCTCTTCAAAGGAGTCAATGATGCGATGGTCAATCAGCTTTTTCAAACAAAAGCCTTACAGCCACATCATGATTGGGTATATGCACCGTTTCAGATACATTTTTTGCTTCGACGCTCAAAGTGAATATGGAATTTTTCAAGCCGATCCGTTCTACAAGACCCTTTGTAATTACGTTTTCACTTGGCATCTCAAAAAGTTGAAACTTCAATGATGAGCTGCCAGCATTAATAGCCATGATTTTTGACATCCATCCTGCTCCTTTACTCTAAGATAGTACTTCCATTGTTCATTCCAACGACCGTGCAGTGTATTGTACAATCTTAGCATGGCAAGTGGATTCAACCAAATATAATGAAAAATGAAAAAAACACTTTTAAAAAAAAAAAAAAAAATGAAAGCCAATGCCTATGGCATCAGCTTTCATTGACTATTTTTCCTCTTTAAACCAGTCATCCATCTGTTGCATGACAGACCTTGTCGCTTCAAAATCCGAAAGCTTCGGAAGTTGTACGAGCAGTGCCTTCTTCGGGGCTTCGATACCCTCTTTTTTCTTTTGAAGGATCAGGATGCTTTTCGCAGCCGCTTCACTTTTAAACATGGAAAGCGGCAGTTGCACCATCCCTTGGATATGTGTATGCTTCTTCAGGAAATCATTGAGTTTCGGCGCTTCCTCCGAGACGAACAAGTTATTCGGGACAATGAAGAATAGGTGTCCGCCATCCTTGACATGTTTAACACTTTGCTCAATAAACAAATGGTGTGCATACGAATGTCCATTATCGGCCTTCAATTCATATTCAGCTGAACGCACATCATTCGGGTAATAACCAATCGGCAAATCACTGACCACAACATCCGAAGGATCGATGAAAAGCGGCTCCAAGCTGTCCTGGTTGAAAAATTGCACCGGATGTTCTTGCAGGTTGGCACCTGCATAAGCAAGCCTGATCAAGGTTTCATCAATCTCGACACCATATGATGCGATGCTTTTATCTGTAAGTTGATTCAAGATCGCAAATAGTAAGTTCCCCGTTCCGATGGCCGGATCGAGCATGACTAACTCTTTTTGATCCTTGGTGAATTTACCGACTAAATAGCTGACGAACATGCCGACTGCATCCGGGGTCATATGATGATTCGGTTGAACACTCTGCTGCATGCCTTTTAAAATAGCAAGCTGGTACGCTTTACGAATTGCTTCCTTCTCATATTTCTCAGGTGAAAAATCTGCATAATGCTTCACTAACCTTTTCTTCGATACTTCACTGATTTCCTCCTGCAGAACTTTCCCTTGGAAGAAATTCTCGCCCGTTTCACCTAGGGCATCCAGATACGTACATGATAGTTCACTTTGCAATATTTGGGCTGTTTCATCAAATTCATAAAATAATTGTTCAACTGGGGTAGACTTCACTTATTTATTCCTCCTGTTTTCTTCTGTCCCTATTTTAAAGGTAAGAAGAAAGAGATACAAGCCGGACGCCCTACTTATCAACCTTCGTTTGTTTAACGTACTGTTTTCCTATATGAAAGTCCGGATATAAGGAATCTCTCGCGCGCCACTTTTTTCAAAATTTTTAACCATGAGTAATTAAAAGGTAAATGAAATTACAGGGTGTACAATTTGGACGTTGATTTCCGCTCCAGGCACTCGCTTTCCGCGGGCGGTCTGGGAGCCTCCTCTCCAATCATCTTTGTTATAAAATTTAGATATAAACCATACCCGAGGAGTTGAAGATATTGCTTTGGGTCAGTTGGTTCGGGAACATCATTTTATCACAGTTACGTTTTCCGAAGCCCTTTTGTCTACAAACTGAAATACAGGGTTGTTGCCCTGTATTTTTTATTACTTGGAAAGGCTCAATGAATTCCCAAACAGAATACCATACAGGAGGTGGTGATCATATGGATAATGAATATCAATACTATCATGGGCCGGTTAATCCGATAAATCAGCAACATGATACACAGTCAGCAGATGAATTCAACAGGCAACAACAAGGATTTCAACAAGGTTTTAGACAAGGATTTCGGCAAGGGTATCGACAAGGGTATCGAGAAGGATATCGAGCAGGGCAACAAGCGGGGTTTTTTCCAGGACCTCATCAAAGACAAATGCCGTCGTGGCCTAATGAAATTGACATAAAAGTTGGTACACCTAATGGTCAAGAGTGGTCTGGCAAGATTGTTTTACCACTAAATGGTCCGATTTTGGAGCCATAACAAAATCCAGCATATAATAAAAGGAACCTGTCAAAAAATAATACAACACAATGCCTCTTAAAAACAAAAAACCGGGCACATTGCGCCCGGTTTCTACTAATTTGCATCTTATTTTGCTGCTTTAGCCGCTTCGATTGCACCCTCGTAATTTGGATGGTTAGTACCTTCACCAACATATTCTACATATGTGATTTCATCGTTGCTGTTCACAACGAATACAGAGCGTGCCAATAGACGAAGTTCTTGCATGACAACTCCATAGGCTTCACCGAATGAAAGGTCACGGTGATCGGAAAGAACTTGAACATTGTCCAAGCCACTGGCAGCACACCAGCGTTTTTGCGCGAAAGGAAGATCGTTGCTGATTGTCAGTACTTTCACATTACCCAATTTTGCCGCCTCTTCATTGAATTTACGTGTCTGTGCATCACATACACCAGTATCCACGGATGGAACTACGCTGATAATGCGGACAGAACCTTTGGAGTCGCTTAATGTAACCGGCGATAAGTCATTAGCCAATACTGTAAAATCAGGTGCTTTGTCCCCAACTTTTAGTTCTGGTCCCACTAAAGTGATCGGGTTGTTTTTAAATGTAACTGAAGCCATTAATAATTCCTCCCTTTTCTGCTATATGTACAAGCATAATAATATTTGTTTTACCGGAATTTTGCAATTAATTGAATTGGGAAATGTGAATGGTGCTTGCAATGACATCCAAGCTTTTTATGGTGTAATGCAGACTGCAGCAAAAAGAAAACTCGGCGGATGCCGAGTCACTGTTAGAAATCTATATCCTGTTTAGGTTCTTGGTACCTCTTTACAGCTGGTTGACTGCTGCCTTGATTACTGCCTTGATTTTGATTACTGTCTTTCTTGGATAGCATGGACTGAATCTTATCGACGACTTGTGGAGCTAAATCCATCATTTTTTCGAGAAGGTGCGTCCCTTCATCCAGATGAATCATTTTCACGCCATGGGAACCGACAATCAAAAAGGCAATTGGTGTTATGGAAACCCCACCGCCGCTACCGCCTCCAAAAGGCTGCTTGGAATCGCCTTGCTGACCTTGATGGTTTCCATCCATAACAAATTCGCTGCCACCGGCTGCAAAACCAAATCCAACTTTGGATACGGTTAAAATGACACTTCCATCCGGAGTTTCCACCGGATCTCCGATGATCGTGTTCACATCGACCATTTCTTTCAGATTTTCCATCGCTTCTTTCATTAAACCTTGGATCGGATGATCTGACATTTAAATTCCTCCACTCTAGAACGATTGTTTATTGGAATCACCTGATAGCTTCGCTAATTTCCTGGACTTGAAACGCGGCTTTCCGCCTTTCCAATAACGAAGCAGTTTTATTCCAGTCACCATAGCCTGCCCGATTCTAAATTGTAATATGCAGGAAATCGACGTATTGGCCTGCCATCTCTGAAAGTCGGGTGTAATGGAATAGGAGGGCATGATCCGGAAGTTGAAATAGGTTGTCAGCAAACCGATGATTGAACCTTTAAGTGCCCAGCATGCTCCTGTTAAAACACCGGTGTGTGCAGCGTTTTTAGTACCGACCATACTATGCCAGATGAACTTTTTGACTTGGACTTTCCCTGCGAATTGACGGACGATCCTATGAAATCCGACAATATGCTGAAGCATTTCCAGAATGTCGGCGAATCCGTCACGCAAATCTTCGGGTGTGATTTTTTTCTTTTCTTCCTTTTTGGTTTTTCCGTTCATTTCTTGCTCTTGCTTTACTACTACAGTTGCCGAGTCATCTTCCATTTTGATGACCGGAACCTTGAATGTATAGTGAAAAAGCCCATACCAAGCTGATAATTTAATATGTATTCGGTCATTCGTTTGGACACGTTTGTAGTCGATGGACACTCTTACTTTAGTGAAAACAACAATAAGCAGCACCAAAATGAGGATACCCATAATCAACAAAAGCCACTTCATGCACCCACACCCCTTCAAGCTATCATTATCGGCATATGCAAAAAAAATAAACCTGCAAAAGCGAAAATCACGCTCTTACAGATTTATTAATGGAAGAAAATCACCTTCTGATCAAAACAACACCCGTGTCAGCAAAAACATCATGCAAAGCCTGTTTCTTCGGTAATAGGCCTGCCAAGAGATAGCCAATCCAAGTGACTTTTGAAATATAGCGGCCAATCAACTCCCTGAACAATACCGTACCCCATGTAATGGTTTTTGCCCCTTCCTTCAATGCAACGACTTTCAGTCCAAAAATCATCTTGCCAAGGGTTTGGTTCAAGAATTTGGTCATCAAAACAAAGTATAAGAAAAATACGATCCCTGTTAAGAAACCCTCTGCGGAAAACCAAAGATCATCTGTCCCTTCATAAAACTTGAAGATGGGATGAATCAAAATCCGGTTCAAACTTCCGATAACCAACAGATCGGCTAAATAGGCCCAAAACCTCATCCAAAAACCAGCAAAATGCACTTTCGTGACTTCGCCATCATCCACTGCCTTCTTGGCCGGTGTAAATTCCTGCTGAACGGGAACCCCTTGATCTGCCATTAGATTGGATGAAGCGATTTGTTCATTGTTTTCATTTCGTTCCGTCATCCTTCAGCCCCCCTATTCCGCATACAAATACATTAAGCGTGGAGAATTTGAAGAGGAAAGGATTTTTGTCAAGACTGCCGTTTCCACATCATTTCCCAACATTTTTTGCGCTCCCATACTGAATAATGAACCGAAACCTGCCTCATCTGTATAACGGATAACTTGTGCATCTTTATTACCGATATCCGTTTTCATCGCGGCAATTACATCATCCAAATGGCCGAAATCATCTATTAGATGGTTTTCTTTAGCCTGACGCCCATCATAGATGCGGCCATCGGCGATTTCCCTTACTTCCTTCTCTGTCATACCGCGTCCGTCTGCAATGATTTTTACAAATTGATCATAAGAATTATCAATCATGTCTTGGAGGATTTCACGTTCATCTCCAGTCATTTCCCGGGTCGGACTCATTATATCTTTGTGTGGTCCGCTTTTGATGGTTTCGAACTCAACACCATACTTCTTGGCTAACTTTTCGTAATTATACCCATGCATGATGACACCAAGTGAACCTGTCATCGTTTCTGGGCTAGCGTAAATCTTATCGGCTGGTGCAGAAATATAATATCCACCGGAAGCCGCCACCGACCCCATTGAAACATATACAGGTTTTTTCACTTTTTTAATATCAAGGATCTTGTCATAGATCTCCGCACTTTCGACGACTCCGCCGCCTGGCGAATTCACCCTTAGTATGATTCCTTTGATATCATCATTTTCCTCTGCCATCTTCAACTTATCCATGAAGGCACGGTGATTATATGTTGTTGAACTAAGTAATGAAGCTTCTCCTGTATCTTGAATCGTGCCCTCTACATCAAATACGGCAATGACATTAGTTAAATCATCGCCTTCTATGACTTCCTCGTAAAATGCACTTTCGGAAGCAAATAATCCATCAATGATATTTTCCGTATCCGCTGTAAATAGAGTCGTAGCCGCCCCTACAGCAACGGAAACAAAAAATAAAACGGCTGCAATTCCAAGTGCTGCCCAACGCTTTCCATTCATCTGTTTTCCCCCTTAAATATATGTATCCTTCTTACCATACGAACTGCATACAAAAATGTTTCATTCCATGATAAAACAAGACATATAAAATTGTAGCAAATAATCCTCAAATTGGAAATGAATTGGTGCATTTTGCATGATTTGCATTTACCTAAACAGGAAAAAGTATGCCCTTTCATCGCTGCACATACTAGGGGGGAAACATTATATACAGCGAAAAAATATTATTTTCAAGTTACAATTCATAGATGCAGAAAAGTTTGCTCCCTCATGGCTAAAAAAAAAATAGCATCGTTATCATTCAAGGGTTTATTTCGGAAAGGTTAATAATTACAATATAAAACGCTGCCGGGATTAATCCCGGCAGCTTCTACATTTATAGCTTTGGAGCTAATTCAATTGCTGACTGAATGGCCGCAAGCATGCTTTTTTCATCAGCGATGTTCTTCCCAGCGATATCAAAGGCTGTTCCATGATCTACGGAAGTTCTGACAATACCGCCTTTAAGCCCTACGGTAATATTGACCCCAGCCTCAATTCCCATAACCTTGATCGGAGCATGTCCCTGGTCATGATAACAGGCAATGACTATATCAAAATCTCCACGGCCAGCCCTGAAGAACAATGTATCTGCAGGAAGCGGCCCCGTTACATTGACTCCCTCATTCTGTGCCCTTTCTATTCCAGGCATTAATTTCTCTTCCTCTTCACCATTTCCAAATAAACCATTTTCCCCAGCATGAGGGTTTATACCACAAACGGCGATGCTTGGATTGTGGAACCCCGCCTTTGTCAGTGTTTCATGTGCAAGCTTAATCACTTTGTACGTCCTCTCAGGATTAATGCTTTCGATCGCTTCGATCAATCCCATATGAGTCGTCAAATGGATGACCTTTAAATTGGGAGTGGTCAGCATCATCGAGAAGTCATCTGTATCCGTAAGGTCAGCAAGAATCTCTGTATGTCCCGGATACATATGACCACCTTTGTGGAGCGCTTCTTTATTCAATGGGGCGGTACAGATTGAATGAATCTTCTTCTCTTTCGCCAAGTCGATGGCCTTTGCCAAATATTGAAAGGCGCCGTCTCCCGCTAGTGCAGAAACCTCTCCAAACGGAAGGTCCAAAGGTAAGATATCCAAATCCAGAACATCTATCGAACCGAACTCATACTTCGCCTCTGCAGGATCTTTTATGGCATGCACCATCCCCTCAAAGCCTACGATGGGCTTTACCTTTTCTATTATTTTCGCATCTCCGATAATAAGCGGCCTGCACTGTTGATACACCTCAACGTGAGCCAATGCCTTTACGATAATTTCCGGGCCAATTCCCGCCGCATCCCCCATGGTAATTCCGATAATGGGTCTCATCAAGCATTCTCCCCCTTCAACTTTTTCATCGCATTTATAAATACGTCATCTGAACCAAATCCGCCGGCTTTCGTGACGACATAAATATCGTCATTACCCAGGAATTTGGAGACAGGGACTCCTATTTCCAGTTCATCCAGCAATTCGAATCCTTTTATATCCCATAGATTGCATATTTGCTTGGCTGTATCACCGCCAGTCATGGTCACACCTTTAAAATATTGTTTCTCCAACAAGACAGAACATACTGTGCCAATCGCTTTCACAATCTCGTTACTGATCTGTGTATGAGTAAGGCCTTTAGATTCGCCTGTTTCCCAAGCCATTTCAATATCAGCTTTTTCAGCAGTGGAATAAATGACGACATCCTGCCCTTCCGCTGCCTTTTGGATGGCCTCATGATAGACTCTCCTGATTTCCTCTGTTCTTTCCCGGTCGTCCCCTACAGCTTTATGGGACTCGAATGATATGGCATGTACCTGGGTCTGTTCCAACATTTTTTTCAATTGTTTCCGTGAATTCTTATTTACACTTCCGATCACTGTAAGAACCGGCGAAGGTGAAATAGGGATATTCAATCGATTTTCCTTTTGTGGAATGGAATAATGATCAGGCAGGTAATTGGCGATCCCTGCCGATCCCGCCCAGGCCACTTCAAGATTCATTTCTTTTGTATAATTCAATATGTCTTTCAAATGCTGCTCTTCGGTTGCATCGATGATGATATACGTTATCGAATCCTCTATAAAACCTTTTAACTTATCATTCACATGGTTTTTGCCTTTTTCCAAATCCTTCACTGTAATTGTACCAATTTGATGTGATGTCTGGGCACCAATCAATTCTGGCAGATATGATTGTGTCACAGGCGTTTTTGGATCCTTGGAAATCTCTGATTCTCCAAGAGGAATACCATTTAAATAGTGGGTAGAATCCAGAATGGATCTTCCATTTTTAGGATAACCTGGAGCAATCATGACTAAATCCGGTTTTAGAGCATCATACATGGCATCAATTTCAGCACCAATATTTCCGCGCATTGTCGAATCCAGCTTTTTGAAGATCGTTGAGAAGCCAGCCCGCTTTAGAAAATTTGCTGCTGCCCTGACTTTATCGTAAGCATCTTGCCTCTCCAGGGATCGGCTGTCCGTATCAAATACGACGGCATCATAATCCCGTACATTTTCTTCATCCAATCCAAATAGTACGGTCGTTTTAAGACCATGTCGAGCTAATTGGACACCGCTATCATTGGCACCCGTTAAATCATCCGCGATGATCGCTAATTTCATTTCAATCCCCTCCAAAACATGGGCTAACCTAATTATTGTATTTAGCCACTCCACCCTTCTTATCCAAGTGCTTGGATAGGAAGCCGATGAATATCGGGAGAAGGATAGCTGTTGTCACAACACTTGCTGCAATTTGTACAGTAGCAAGCTCTGCATGGATCCCGAATGAAGCATTCGCTGCCACGATAGCCACAGGAGTCCCGACAGCGTTCCCTGCAGTGGAACCTTCAGAAGCACCGACAATCGGGTTCCATCCTATCCATTTAAAGATCAGATACCCTCCTCCACCGGTTAGGAGAACTGTAATCACGCCAAGTAATACCCCACTTAATCCCCCTTGGATAATCGCTGTGAAATTAATACCCATACCTAATGAAAAAGCAAAGAACGGAACAAGCTTATCGCTCCCTTTAGAAAGAAAATCTTTCATCTCAGAATCTAAATTCCCTAATACCACCCCGACTATCAGCGGAAGCAATACGGCTATGAACGAAGTTGGAGAGAACATGCCATCCGCGAAGCCCATTGTTCCGAAAATAGCAAGCGCTACCATTGTTAAGAATGGCCCGTCACTTAAAGCGAGAAATGGGTAGGCAGCCTTGTCTTCTTCCTTTCCATACTGACCGGCTAATGCAATATAAAGCCCGCCATTGGAATTTGTCATGGCAGCAATGATTGCCAATGGTGCCATTCCTAAAAACAATCCGTTACTATCGGCCAGCCAGAATCCAAGTAGACCGACCAATGCCCCTAATACCCACTTATATGTTAAAAGTGTAACGCCCTTTTTGACCGAAGTACCTGCCGTACGAAGATTGATCTGCGTTCCGGCGATTAAAAGGAATAATGCAATTAAAGCACTTGAACTGTTCACGAACAGTGCTTCAGTAAAACCGCCAATCCTTAAAAGACTAGGAAATAATGTATTGATAGTCGCTGCCAGCAATAGTGGAACAACCATCATCCCCCCTGGGATACGTTCAAGCGTTGCTTTAATTCTCATAATAAAAACCCCTTTGTTTTATTATTAAAGCGCTTACAATATTCATATTAAAATATGATGTTAATAAAAGCAACACTTATAAAAATATAAAACTATTTTTAATGAAAACAGTTTAAAAATGCAACACTTTATTCAAAAAAAAACAAACTTAAAGTCATTCTTTAAGTTTGCGCCATAATGTTGCCCGATTGATCCCCAATCGTTCGGCAGTTTTCGTTTGATTATAATTTTCCTCTTTCAGAACTCGCTGAATGATATACTTTTCCATTTCTTTTAGCGTCGCTTTTTGTGAAACGAAGATATCAGTCGGAATGTTATTATCTGCTATTATTTTCTCAATGGTTTCCTTTCGTATTACATACTCTTTTTCATTTAAGGCTATTTGCTTAATTAACTGTTTTAAATCGTCGATATTGTCAGGATACGAATACTCTTCCAGAAGAGCAAGGGCATCATTTTTTATATTCATTGCCGTTGTTCCATACGTTTGATGATAATAGGATAAGAAAAATTTCGTTAAGTTTCCTATATCGCTCTTACGTTGCGATAAATCCTGCATATGAATCGTGTTTATTGGAAAATTCCCAGTAATGGCTTCGTTGATTTGAACATTTGATACAATGAATATCGATAGATTTTTTCTGCTGCAAGTGCTTAGAAATTCTCTTAATGGTTCATAATCCTGTAGACAATCGATATTTTTCAAAGTTATGGTGCGCATATGCTCAAGAGGCAGCTTGTTAAGATCGGCTTCCTTGAATTCTTTGAAATCAATTGTAAGGAGCTTTCCATTTTTTGTTTGTTCATTATGTATATGATTGACAAGAAACTCTTTACCCGTCCCTCGATTTCCTTTTAAGTGAATGATTTCATGGTTCTTATAGAGTGCTGTTACATTATTTATCAGAACGGTATCCATGGCAATCGGTTCTGAGATAGAAGCCACCTTGATCTGCACACCTTTTTGATCGAATCGTTTCACCGGACTGGCATCTAATACATAAACCCCATATGACGAGTACAAACCATCATGCCAAAAGCCGTCTACCTCTATACTGGTGCCATCCTGCGAAAAACTGGTATGAAGCTGCTTACTTACGTTCACTTCTCCATTCATGCTTCTAAATTGATCATCGGTCAATGGATTGGAGTCAAAATCAGTTAAATGCTCATAGACGATTTGATTATTACTATTTAAAATGACGATATTATGTACTTCTTTGACTAAAAGCCTTTCAAACATCCTATTGATGTCGCTTTTGTATTGAAGATAGGTAATCATTTCCCTAGCATCATCAATAGCCCTTATGATTGATTCCTTTCCCGATTGAATGAGGAATCCTTTCATTCCATAAGAGATGGTTGTATTTATTGTAATCACATCACCAACGATCTGTTTATAACCCTCGTTTTTTAAAGTCAAAATGAGAGGAGCTACATCTTTTGATTCACGGACCGTATAAACCTGTAAAGGAAGGTCCAATAAGTCGATAATCGATTGGGCGCCTGATGTTATGTTTGAAAATCCTACGATGGCCGTTTTATCTTTAAGCTCACTGGCTAATGTCAGGGAACGAATCATATCATAACCGGAAAGGTGCATGTCGATCACTGGAATATTGACGGATTTCTTAATTAACTTAGCCGTTCCTCCCCTGCTGATTATGGCATCCGCTCCGTTTTCCTCTTCTAATTTTGCAAGTTCCACACCCTTTTCCAAGTCACCTATGGAATACCTTATTCCTAAATCTGGATAAAGAGGTACACACGCTTTTATAATTGGAATCATTGATTCATACGGGGCAATAATATGCACTTTCATACACATAACCTCCTTTCTTATATATCCGAACCCTATTCTCCATTTAGTGATATAACCATTGTATCGCAGGTTTGAAAGAGCCCTTATTGAGAATTTATTATACCATCATTCTCTTTTCACTTCCTAAAAAGAACTGCTTGCGCTATCCGGTTATTCATGCAAGAGTGTCCTTTTTTTCTTTTCGATACCCTTCCTCAAAGGAATAACAAAAGTGCTTCATTCCATGCTAAAATAAATCATATAAACGTGTACGAAGTGTGTATCCGCTTTTGTACTTCCGCTTTTTGTCGAGGAAAAAGTAAGCCTTTTCATCACTATTCATACTAGGGGGGAACATGATGAACACTCGAAGGAATATTTATTTTTTCCATGCTCCGAATGCAGAGATGCTTAACAAGGTCGAATACTTATCAGGCTTGGCGAAGCAACATTCGTATGAAGTCATCCAAGATTTCACAAAAGCGAATATCATCGTAAGCATCGGTGATGACGGCACATTCTTACAGGCAGCCCGTAAAACTGGATTCAGGGATGACTGTTTATATGCGGGCATATCCACCACAGGCAACTTGAATATGTATTGCGATTTCCACTTGGAAGACACGGATAAAATGATCGATGCCATGACAAGAGAGCAAATCGAGGTACGTAAATATCCAACCATCGAAATCCAATTGGACGAACAGCCCTCCTTTTATGCCCTCAATGAACTAAGTATCCGGTCTTCCATCACCAAAACGTTCATCATGGATATTTTCATTGATCAACTCCATTTTGAAACTTTTCGCGGGGACGGAATCATCATTGCGACTCCGACCGGAAGCACCGCCTATAATAAATCGGTCAATGGGGCCGTTGTGGATCCCCTTCTCCCTTGCTTTCAAGTGAGTGAGCTTGCTTCCATCAATAACAATACCTATCGGACCCTGGGTTCTTCATTCATCCTAAGCGGGGACAAGACGTTGACCGTCCACCTTGAACAAAACGGGCCAAGCTATCCGATCATCGGAATGGACAATGAAGCATTAAGCATCAACCATGTCGAAAAGGTAAAGGTCCGGTTAAGCGGTAAAGTCATCAAGACCGTAAAGCTAAAAGACAATTCCTTTTGGGAAAAGGTTAAAAGGACCTTTCTATAACGAACTAAAGGTACCGGATATGATATCCGGTACCTTTATATATGATAAAAATCTTTGGTATTTTGATAAAGGATTTCATAGACATCCTCAATAGGCAATCTTTTAACAGAAGCGATTTGACGCACACTGTCATGCATCATGCCGGGATGGGTCCATTTCCCTTTGAAAACCCCTTCAAATGGCCATGGGCCATCCGTTTCAATCATCATCAGCTTAAGTGGGTATGCCGAAACCAATTCCTGTATTTCCCTCTCATAACAAACATCAGGTGTAATCGAAATGCTGTAGCCCTTTTCGGCCATTCGTTCGATTGTCCTGATATCACCTTTAAACCAATGAAAGTGTGCCTTTGTGATTTGATGTTTTTCCAAAAGATCGCAAACGATAGGTGCATCATCATGGACGGCATGAAGAATAACCGGCTTTTCAACCTCTTTAGCTAAAGCCAGGAACCTCTCCAGTATCTCTATATACGCTGAGTGATCAATATCGGGATTTTCCTGCCTTAAGTAATAGGGCAGCCCAACCTCACCTATAGCAAACATATTGTGCACATGTACCCTTATCCAGTTCAATAATTCGTCCACTTCTTCATTACTCGGTAAGGGCTGCTCTGGATGAAAACCGAAGGCAGGCTTAATTCGTGAATCTTTGCGTGAAAGCTGATAATTGTTAATGGAAGAAGTCAAATTCATGGAAACAGTCAGTAACGATTCCACATGAACCTTGTCCATATCAGTTAGAATCTGCTTCTGCTCACTTTCTTCATACCTATCCAAATGGATATGGCTGTCGATGATTCTCAAGTTTAGTCGCCTCCTTAATTAAGTCGAAACAGTTGGCTTTAGTGCTGCATATAATTCTCTCTTCAAATGGAAAAATTCATCACTAAGCAGCTGTTCTTCACTTCTTGGCCTTGGAAATGGCACTGCCACTTCTTTGATGACAGCAGCGGGTTTTGCTGATAACACATATATTCTATCTGAAAGGAAAACGGCTTCATCGATGCTATGCGTAACAAAAAGCACCGACCTCCGATTTTCTTCCCAAACGGACAGCAGCCATTCTTGCATTTGCAATCTTGTCAGTTCATCCAAGGCAGAAAAGGGTTCGTCCAGGCACATCAAGTCCTGTTGACTTAAGATACTCCGAATGAATGCGACCCTTTGCTTCATGCCTCCAGATAATTCATGCGGATATGCTTTCTCGTACTCTGCTAATCCAGCTTTCATCAAAAGGGCTTTTGCCTTTTCTTTATCTCTGATCCCAGCAAGCTCGCTTCCAAGCAAAACATTTTCCAATACCGTTCTCCAAGGTAAAAGGGAAGGCTGCTGCGGCATATAGCTTATATGGCCCTTTAAGCCATTTATCTTTTTACCGTCCAGCGAAATGTTGCCATGATCCGGCTTCAAAATACCGCCTATCAAGTGGAACAATGTACTTTTACCACTGCCGGATGGCCCAAGGATTGTGACAAATTCTCCATCTTCCACATGGAAATCCATATTCTCTAAAATATTCTGTTTACCATCGAAAGAATAGGAGACATCTTTAATTTCCAGCTTCATCCTTTTCACCCTCCTTTCTCTTCCATGAAACTAAGTATTTCTCCAGGAAGGTGATGATCCAAAAAAAGAGCAGGCTCATTCCCATAATGATGAAAATGGCAACAAACACCCGATCTGTCCTGAACGCAGAGGAAGCGAGCGTCATATAAACACCAATCCCCGACTTTGCCCCAAGCCATTCCGAAATAACCGCACCCATTACACTATAGGTGGCCGAAATTTTCAGGCCCGAGAAAATGAACGGGATCGAGTGAGGAAGTTCAAGCTTCCAAAATAACTGGTTTTTTCCCGCTCCCATCATCTTGAAATAATGCTTGAGTTCGTATGGTGTCTGGCGAAAACCGTCCAATGAAGCAACCGCAACCGGAAAAAAACATACTAGCGAAATGACGATTAACTTAGGCATCATGCCAAAGCCAAACCAAATTACTAAAAGCGGTGCCAAAACTATGATAGGTATATTTTGTGATAGTATGAGCAGAGGGTAAACCGCGTCCTTTACGCCTGGAAACAGATGTAGGATTGCTGCGATTAATAATCCGATGCAGCTTCCAATAAAAAAACCCGATAACGCAAGCTCAGTTGTTGATGAAAGGTGACCAAAAAGATTCTGGGACGACTCAATTCCTTCAATGAAAATGGCCGACGGAGCGGGAAGCAGCCATTTTTCAACCTTTAATAAGACTGTCACTGACTCCCATATTATCAGCAACAATAATAAAAGAAAGAAGGGAGCCCCCTTCTTCCAAATTACCCTTCCGGTCATGCCCGATATTTCTCCGTTAACGTATCCATCGTAATTCCGCTCGGCTGATATAATATTTTCACTTGGGATATGACATTCGGCGAGCCTAATTCAATCATTCTTACATTCATTTTTTCTATCACGGCAAAAAGTTCGGAAAGCTCACCCTCCATTGTCGTTTCTAGCGGGTGAACTTCATACTTGATACCTGATTCATCAATGATCTTGATTGCTTCGTCGACCAAAGGGATGACATCCCCTTTAGGAATAATTTGTATACTAATTAATGAATTGGCCATTGTATTTCCTCCTATTTTGGTAAAAATTCATTGGTAAATGCTTTTTCAGGATTGAAATCACCTTCAAGAAGCTTATTTTCCGTCATCCAATCACTGTAATTCTTCCAAATTTCAAGCTTTTGTTCACCCCAACGCGGAGCATCATCCTGATACTTAGCTGCAAGCCACTCCTGGCTTTTCTTCACTAGTTTTGCATCAAGATCCGGGGCAGACTTAATTAGCACGTCTGCTGCATCACCAGGGTTCTTTATCGCAAACTGGTACCCTTTCGAAGCTGCATGAACGAATGCTTTAACAGTCTCGGGATCCTCTTTTATCATCTTTTCATTCGTTGTCAAAACAGGTGTATAGTAATCGAGCTTATCCGAGTATTCGGTTAAGTAAACCATATTAAGCTTTTCATTTCGCAACTCTGCCTCAATACCTGTCCACCCATAATATATCCAGGCAAAATCTATATCCCTTTTAACCGAAGTGAAAAAATCCGTGTCTCCTGTATTCACTATATCCACTTTATTTACATCTGCATTTTCTTCTTTCATTAGTGAATCAATAATGGCCTTTTCAACCGGAGACCCCCAGCCACCATACGTTTTTCCTTCAAAATCCTTGGGTGTTTTAATGTTTTTTGCCTCAGGTGAAGCAAATCCAGAGGTATTGTGCTGGATGACAGCAGCTACCGAAACAATCGGGACGCCTTGCACGCGGGCCTGCGTAATGCCCTCCTGGTAGCCCACGCCAAATTCGGATTTCCCTGAAGCGACAAGCTTATCAGCTCCAGCTTCACCTGGCATGATAATATCCACATCCAGACCTTGTTCTTTAAAATATCCTTTTTCCTTGGCTACATACAAACCTGTATGGTTTGTATTCGGTGTCCAATCGAGTACGACCGATACCTTTTTTAATTCTTTATTGCCTTCATTTTTAGATGCTTCTTCTTTTTCATTAGTTCCGCCTGCACCGCATCCAGCCAAAAGGAACAACGAAGTCAACAGTGGTAAGAATTTATTCAAGTTATTATCCTCCTACACATCATATAAGATCCATATGCCGGAACCATAATGGGGCGCCAGGGTCTATAAAAATACAAAAAACGCCCGAAGATGAATTCGGACGTTAACATACAAAACAGAAAGTCAGTAATAATATGTTCCCTCCGCTGGCATCATCCAGATCAGGTTCAAAGAGTCAGCATCTAAAGGACGCAATCTCAGCCAGCTTTACTGGCCCCCCTACATTTCTCGCACATATGAACTTTTCTCTCTCATTATATCAATTCATTCAGAAAAGGGAATACTAATTTGCTCCTTCTCCCTAATTGGAAAGGTATTCCTTCTAAATGTTTAGCACAGCCACCAAAACATCTTTTTGGAATGATAATCATTGTTAGCAAAATGATCATCCCTTTTGCCATACCAATCATTCTCGGTTGCCCTCATGCCTGAAACGCTCCAAATGGTCATTTCTTTGCATACATTCATATAATGAGCATAACCTGTAGACTTTTTTGTGTACTGGTTTTATAAACCCTTCATTTCATAAGCAAAAGGTGGATATGGTCATGATAAAGATTAATCACAAATGGTTAGATGTCAGTCAAATCCAACCAGGTATAGTATCTGATACATCGCTTGAAATTCTCCAATTGCTGGCGGAAGATTCTAACGCTTTTGAATACCGGAACTTCGGATACCTTAATTTCGATATACAACTGAGGCACCGAGTCATCGATGCCGCCATTTCGTTAGATAAAAGTGGTCCAGAATTTTCCACACTTGATGAATCGGCAAGCAATGAACAATATTGGCGCGTTTCAAAGGATGGCACATTTACCCTTCAGCCAGGGATTGCCCCTCATGCTGCACTCCTGGACATTTTCTTGAATGGAAGGCTTTACGCCTTCGAATGCGGTACAGCGATAGTCGTCACTTTTTTAAAGGCCATTTTGGATTTAATCGGCCCTAGGAATTTTGACTATCTTTTTTCAAACCTATTTCTATATGACTTTCGCCCTCCAAGCAATATGGCTCTTAATATTCATCAAGGAACGGATTATTTACCAGGGGATTGCGTTTACTTCGAAAACCCTGATCACGACGAGGAAACTCCTGAATGGCAAGGTGAAAATGCCATATTATTAGGGAACAACCTCTTTTATGGACACGGGATCGGGATTACCACTGCACAGGGAATCATCGATGAATTAAATAGCAATAGAAAGCCGAACGCCACCATATCGGCATCCCTGACAACGCATATCATTAGCTTGGATAGTTCCTTCTATAGCCAATTCCTGGAAAACACCCCTCGTGCAATGCCCGTTCACAGTCCTGTCAGCCTTTCCAATTGTATTGTTTCTGAAATAGGTCCGAAGATTTACCTTTCATGACCCTGGCATTTCCCCTATGCCGTAAAACCGTTTTATTATATACCGGCATAAAAAAATGCTTGGGAGAGATCTCCCAAGCATTTTTTCTTATTCACGCACCAATATTCCCTTTGCCTTTAAACCTTCGGGCACTTGCCTGACCCCATTTCGTAATGGATAGCGTATAAACCGCCAAGGCTGACCATATGAATAAAAACGCTAAAAGATGTGCTTTGGTAAAACTTTCATGATAGACGAATACCCCGATCAATAAGGATAAGGTCGGAGCAATATACTGAAAAATGCCCAGCATCGATAACGGGATCTTCTCCGCCCCTTTTGCAAAATATAAAAGTGGCAAGGCCGTGACAATCCCACCGCCCACCAACAGCAAGCTTGTGCTTCCCGCTGTAAAGAATTGCATTTCTGATTGGTTCATCAAGTATATCAGGTAACCCAGGGCCAGAGGCGTTACCATCATCGTTTCTAGCGTCAGCCCGATCGCCGACTCGGCCTTGATCATTTTTTTTGCCAGACCATATAATCCAAAGGTCATGGCCAAAACAAGAGAGACCCACGGGATCGTACCGAAATGAATGCCCAGGATCAAGACTCCGATTCCTGCAAGCAGGAACGATAAGATTTGTGCCCCGCTCAATTTTTCTTTTAAGACTATCACTCCCAATAGTACACTGACTAGCGGATTGATATAATATCCAAGGCTCGTGTCGAGGATCCGTCCTGAGTTAACGGCCCAGATGAACACACCCCAATTAGCAGTAACGAGCAGTGACGCCATTAGTAATGCTGCAAAGAGTTTGGGATTTCGCATAATGATTTTTACATAATCTAGAAACGCTTGCCATTTTTTCATGAACATCAATAAAACCAGCATGAAAACGAAAGACCATAATACCCTCTGAGCTAAAATTTCCGTAGCACCGACTCCCTGAAGGAACTTCCAGTAAATCGGCACGACTCCCCACATCATGTAAGAAAGGGCTGCATAGATCGCCCCTTCTTTTTGTTCATCCACTTTCATAACCTGCCTTCTTTCCATTTACATTCCTTTATCGAATTCCATTTAACTATTTTGTATATCCATTCCTTTTTTTGCAACCGTTAGTTTTTATCATACATGATTCTGTCATCGATGACCGTCATGACCGCCTCAGCTTTTAGGAGATCATCAGGCGCAACAGCAAAGACATCCAGATTAAACACGGTAAAATCGGCATCATACCCTTTGATGATCTGACCGCGGCGTTTTTCCTGGCCGATTGCCGCAGCACTCCCTTTTGTATAAAGTGCGAAGGCCTCGTAAACGGAAAGCCTTTCATCCAAGCCATATACGGTACTGTCCTCACTGTTTATTTTCGTTCTTGTGACAGCTGCATGAATGCCCAAAATTGGATTTAATGGCTCAATGGGCGCATCTGACCCGCCCGCACAAATAATGCCCAAATTCAAATAGGTCTTCCATGCATAGGAGGATTCCAATAGATTGGCCGGAACCTTTTCTTCCACCCACGGAAAATCGGACGGGACGAAACCCGGTTGGATATCAAAGATGACCGGCAGCTTTGCTGCCCGCTCCAACAGCTCCGGCCGGACGATCTGCGCATGGATGAGCCGGTCCCTCTGTCCCTCTTTCACGGGGAGGGCTTCAAGTGCATTCAAGACGTATTCAAAAGCGAGATCGCCAATGGCATGGACAGCAATCGGCATTCCGGCATCCCTTGCTTTTCCTACCCATTCCTGAAGCTCATTTTCAGTGAATATCGAGACACCATTCGTATTCTGTTGATCTACATAAGGCTCGCTCAACAGGGCTGTGCGTCCGCCTAAGGAGCCGTCAGTAAAAATCTTCATGCTATCGAATTTGATATATTGCGTACCTTCTTGATAGCGGCCGCCTGCTGCCAGCATTTCTTCAAACGCTTCGTGATGGACGAGTAAATTGGCGCGAAAAGCCATTTCCCTGTCCTCGATTACCGATTTAAACGCCTGATATGTCGGCATGAAGCCATTATAGTAATGGAGGTCTTCTGTATGCCCGCCAGTCAAACCTAGCCTATATGCGTCTTCTATGGCCTCTGTGAGTGCGGTTTCGATATAGTCTTGGTCAATGCCAGGAAGGCTGTCTAAAATCAGGTTCTGCGCCTGGCTTTCTTTAAATAAACCATTTAGCCGTCCATCAGGATAACGGCAGATCACCCCGCCAGACGGTTCTTTTATATCTTCTTTAATACCCGCTTCCAAAAGGGCGCGGGTATTGACCACCAAGGCATGACGGCAGATCCTTTTCAATATGATGGGATGTTCCGTCGATATCGCGTCAAGCTCATCCCGTAATATCAATTCGGGACTGGTCCATTCATTTTCATTCCAGCCCTCGGCGACAATCCACTTTCCAGCCGGAGTCTTAGAACACTTTTCCTTCAAGGCAACCATGATGGCTTCCCTGCTATCCATCAAGGAGAGGTCAAGACGAAGCAGTCTTTCACCATGCCCGACCAAATGTAGATGACTATCCACTAAACCCGGCAGCATGGTTTGTCCTTTTAAGTCGATTTCCCTGGAAATATTGCCGGCATATTCATTTTTTAAATAGTCAATGCTTCCGGTATCAACAATTACCCCCTTTTCAGTGTAGAGCGCCTCCACTTGATCCTTTTCTTTAATCATCGTATAAATAGATCCATTGAACCATAACGTTCCCATTCCGGCTTTACACTCCTTATAAAATGATTCTTGCTATGCAGATATGCAGTAAGTTTACCATCTCATTTCACGAATTCCCATATTTATGATTTTAAGCAGCCCCTGTTAAAAAAACGCCAGCCGGGGGCTGACGTTAATGCGTTCGATTAATTGTTAAAGAGTGCTTCTTCCCTTTTCCGTAAATCGACCCGTTTGATTTTACCCGATGTCGTTTTGGGCAGCTCTTCTAAAAATTCGATTTTCCTTGGATATTTATATGGAGCAGTCAATTCTTTCACATGCGATTGGAGCGTCTTGATCAAGTCTTGGCTGTTCGGATCGATATCCTCCATCAAGACGACATACGCCTTGACCACATTTCCCCTTATTTCATCAGGACTTGCTATAACGGCACACTCTTTCACATATGGATGCTTAACGAGTGCATCTTCCACTTCAAACGGTCCAATGGTATATCCCGAGCTGATGATGATATCATCAGAACGACCCTCAAACCAGAAATAACCATCTTCGTCCTTTTTCGCTTGATCGCCGGTGATATAATAGTCCCCACGGAATTGCTTCGATGTCCGCTCGGGATCTTTAAAATACTCTTTAAAGAGAGCGGGTGTATCGACATGTACGGCAATATCCCCCACTACGCCAGGAGCACAGGGTTTACCAAAATCATCAATGATTTCCACATGGTTTCCCGGAGTCGGTTTTCCCATGGAGCCCAATTTAATTTCCATGCCTTTTGTTACACCTACCAACAGGGTATTTTCGGTCTGTCCATATCCATCGCGCACTTCAATATGGAAATGGTTTTTAAAGACCTCGTACACTTTTTGATTTAAAGGTTCCCCCGCTGATACAGCACTATGAAGATGGGATAAATCATAGTCATCAAGATTATTCACCTTTGCCATCAATCGATACTCGGTTGGTGTGCAGCATAACGCATTCACTTTATAGTCCTGTAGCAACTGAAGATATTTTTTCGCCTCGAACTTCCCATGATAGGCAAGACCGGTCGCTCCCGTTCCCAGAACAGCCAGGAAAGGACTCCAGATCCACTTTTGCCACCCTGGGCCTGCCGTTGCCCAAACCACATCCCCTTCGCTGATGCCCAGCCAGTTTGCAGCAGACGTTTTCAAATGGGCATATGCCCATCCGTGTGTATGGACGACCCCTTTTGGATTGCCTGTCGTGCCGGAAGTATACGATAAGAACGCCATATCCTCACTCTTCGTGTCGGCCATCGGCAGCTGATCGGATTCATCATCGGCAAGCTCATTCAAATCCAGCCAATTTTCCATCCGTTTTCCGATCGAAAATTTCAGGAGGCTTTCCGCTCCCTCTATTTCATTCAATTCTTGGGTATATTCATGATAACTGATAATTCCTTTTACATCACCGTGGTTGACCCGATACTGCAGGTCCTTCGCACGAAGCATTTCAGAACAAGGTATGACAATCATGCCAATTTTCAATGCGGCTAAATACACTTGATAAGCTTCCACCAAACGAGGGATTATGATAAGGACCGTATCGCCTTTACCCAGTCCTTTTTTCTTGAAGGCATTTCCAATTTTATTTGCACTCTTTAATAAATTCTCATATGTAAGTTGTTTTTTATCTCCGGTTTCGTTCTCCCAAAGTACAGCAACCTTTTCTGGATTTTTTGCATAACGTTCCATTTCACTCACTAAGTTGTAATGTTCCGGAGCTAATAAATCTTCACGCTTCATTTTCTTCCCCTCCAATTATGAACTCTTAGTACCTACTCATTATACAAGATACTTCTCTGATATATCCATTTATTTTTACAAATAAATAAAGAGAGCGGGTGTAAGAACCCGCTCTCTGTAGCCATATTTATTAAATTATCTTTTGAATCCTCCGCCTAATTGTTGTTCAGCCATTTGAACAAGGCGTTTTGTGATTTCTCCACCAACTGATCCGTTAGCGCGAGATGTTGTGTCGGCACCAAGTTGTACGCCGAATTCAGAAGCGATTTCATATTTCATTTGCTCTAGAGCTTGTTCCACTCCAGGTACCAATAATTCGTTTGAGCTGTTGTTGTTTGCCATGTGTTTTTCACCTCCTTGTGATTATAGAGTGTGTTAAAACACATGGCTTCATTCGCACTATTTTATTGGTAATTACAGGATATTAAAATAAGTCTTCCATCGCTTCTTCCTCATCGAATGTCTGACCCGGTTTAACCGTCAATATTTCTGTTTCGGAGACCGCTTTTTCAATCAAGGATTCAAAGTCGACGAAGCTCTCATAGTAATTGACTTTTTCACGTTTGGGTTTCGTTTTAGGGCTTGCCGGCGTAAAGACCGTGCAACAATCTTCGTACGGCAGATTGGATATTTCAAAAGTATCAAGCTCTCTTGCAATTTTGATGATTTCCGTTTTATCCATGGTAATAAGCGGGCGCAGGATCGGTGTATTCGTCACCTCATTGATGGCAAACATGCTGCTCATGGTCTGGCTCGCAACCTGTCCAAGGCTTTCACCTGTTATCAGTGCCATAGCTTCTTCTTTTTCACGGATTTGATCGGCGACCCGCATCATTAAACGACGAGTTGTAGTCATTGAGTAATTTTCCGGGATCTGTTTTTGAATCAATAATTGAATTTCCGTAAATGGAACGATATGCACTTTCATGCTTCCATTTATTTCTGCAAGCTTGCCCGCCAGATCAATGACCTTTTGACGTGAACGCTCACTTGTGAAAGGTGGGCTATAAAAATGGATCGCTTCTACGTCCAATCCGCGTTTCATCGAAAGGAATCCCGCAACAGGGCTATCAATCCCGCCTGAGAGCATCAGCATTGCCTTTCCGCTTGAACCAAATGGAAGTCCGCCTGCCCCCTGGATGATTTCACCCGTCAAATACACGGCTTCGCGTCTCACTTCCACTAGCAAGTTCAAATCAGGGTTCTTTACATCCACTTTTAAATCTTCTGTATTCCGAAGCAAATGCCCGCCAAGTGCCCTGTTAATTTCATCTGTATTATATGGAAAATCCTTATCTGCGCGTTTTGTCGTGATTTTGAACGTGTTTACATCTTCCAGAGTATGATTAAGGTAATATAATGCTGCCGTTTTCATCACTTCCAGATCACGCTCTATTTTTATCGCAGGGCTTAAAGACTGGATTCCAAAAATGCCTTTCAATCGGTCAATGACAGGCTTATGGTCCACACCGTTCAGGAGAACGTACATCCGCTCCCGGTTGGCTGTAAGCACTACGCCTTCAATATCCTTTAAACTCCAGCGGATATGTGCCTTCATTTTGTCTACAAAGCCTTTACGGTTTCTTTTTTTCGTGGAGATTTCTCCATAACGGATAATTATATGATCAAATTTCATTTTGCAACCCTCATTATTTTTTCTAAATTAGCGACTATTTTCTGTATCGCCGCCAGAACTTTCTTCGCTTCTTCCATCTCATTGCCATAGGTAGTACTGATTCGGATGACACTTTCGGAGCGAGCTTGATTATGGAACATCGCATCCACCGTTTTGCTTACCGTCCTTTTTTTCGAGGAACAGGCACTAGTCGTCGAAACATATATTCCTTCCGATTCAAGTGCATGAAGCAATACCTCTGATTTAAGTCCCGGAACGGAAAAATTCACAATATGGGGTGCGCCCGCTTCAGGACTGTTAACCAGCACCCCGTCCATTTCCTTCAAACCTTTATATAAATAACTTTTGATTTGCTGCAGCTTATCATGATACAGCAATTGATTGTTCATACTAATGCGTAAAGCCTTGGAAAGAGCGACGATTCCCGCAACATTTTCGGTGCCGCTCCTAATTTTCGTTTCTTGATTGCCACCGTGAAAAAGCGGATCGACCCGAACGCCTTCACGAACATAAAGGATGCCCGTCCCCTTCAAGCCATGAACCTTGTGTCCCGAAATTGTACATAAATCCACATTGGCATCACGTAAGGATAAAGGAACTTTGCCTGCTCCCTGCACATTATCGACATGAAAGAGTACGTGTGGGTATTGCTTTAACAATTTTCCAATATCAGCAATCGGCTGTATCGAACCAACTTCATTATTTACATGCATGACGGAAACCAAAATGGTATCTTCCCTCAATGCATGCTTAAGATCAGTTAGATCAATTTGCCCAAATTCGTTAACGGGGAGATATGTGATCTCATAACCCATTTTCGTCAATGATTGGCATGCATCTTCTACAGAAGGATGTTCGATCGCTGTCGTGATTATGTGTTTGCCCCGATTTCCCTGGGAGTGGGCGGCTCCTTTAATGGCGAGATTATTCCCTTCCGTCCCCCCGGAAGTGAAATATATTTCCGAACTCTTCACCTTTAATAAATCAGCGATCTGCTTTCTTGCAGCAGAAAGCAGTTTTTCGGATTGGACCCCAAGTCCATGCAGCGAAGAGGGGTTCCCAAAATAGTCCGAAGTAACCTTCATGAACGATTCGATCACTTCGGGATATGGTTTAGTTGTTGCACTATTGTCAAAATAAATCATGGGTTCACCTTCCATGTTTTGTATCTATATGGTCACACTTCTTAAATGTCTTTTCAAATGTTGCTGTTGCAACTTCTAATATTAACATAATTGAAATTGAAAGAGAATGTAAAACACTGGTCCATGAATGAAAGGAGACCTGCCTCCTTTTGATTCTTGCAGAATATTCAACTTCCCACGCTATCGGAAGTAAACTAATTCAGGATCCGGTAAAAGAAAAAACCCGCCATGGCGGGTTTTCAGGATAGGACTTCTTCTATGTTCGCTCCAATTTTACTTAAACTTCCCGGGTCGACCTTTTCAATGGCCGTGGCGGCCGTTTCCAATGCAGCTTGATATTCATAGCTTCGAAATTTCGCTTCCGCTTCCCTGAGACTCTCGGCAACTATATCGTGACTGCTGCGATAACGATTTCCGAATTGGATCACTTTTTCGGCCAAATACATATGCTCGATCAATTCATGGGCTTTTTCGTGGACCTTATTCACCTGTTGGACCGCTTTTTCTAAATAAATATAAACAGCGGCCATATCAAGCGGTTTTTCTTCAAGTTTCCCCTGAACGTCATCCATGCTTTCTTTGGCATCCTGAAGCACCACTTTATAGTCTTCGGGAAGACCTGGAATATTGCTTTTTGCAATTAATCGGCCAGTATCGACCATTTTGCGTTTCAATTCGGCCAGTGAATCCCTGGCATCCATTTCATCTTTTCGTAAAGCCTGTAATTTAACGGTAAAGTCTTTCTGATTTTCCTGTAATTCATTCAACTGCACAGCCAGTCCCTGCATCTCTTCGCTGATAAGCGAGCTTGCCATCACATTATCCTCCATCTTCAAGACAAGCAATTGATGGCGTTTCGAAATCTGGGCAATCTGCTTTTCCATTTTCCGTTGTGCATCGAGCTCATTTTCCGTTAGATGATACGTATGTTGAACATGGATGGTTTCTACTTTAAGTTTATCGTTTTCATATTCTAGGTCACTTATCGTTTTCCTGAGGACTTCATCATTTTTCAAGACATACTGTTTTGAAAGCACTTCTTTCTCCAAAAGGTCATAAAGCACCTCAATGCTTTCGCGCATATCTTTAATACCTTTATCCACAGCTTCCGTTTCGGCATTTTCCAACTGTGTTTTATATAGGTCAAGTTCTTCTTCAAGCCGTGATATTTCCTGCTCGAATTGGATATGGCTCAGCATATACCCCTGACCTGACATCTCCTCATATCCATCCTTCAATTCATGAAGCTGGGAATGAAGCTCGGATTGACTGTCAACCAATAATTTTGGGAGCATTTCCATTTTAACGGACAAGACCGCTAATTTTTCCTTAATGGAAAGGACAAGCTCCCTCGCATTCAAATAATTCCCGTTCACAGTCTCTTCTTCATACTTCTGAAGGATCAGCAATACTTCATCCAAGGAATTTTCCAGCTTATCAGCCGCTTTCCCGTAATTATGCCTGTGCGCAAGCAGGGATTTCTTCAATTGTCGGTAGGATTCCTTAATATCCTCAATTTCCAATCGATTCTTTTCCTCACTGCCTACGAGTTCATTCAATTCATAAAGGATCTTTTTGATCATTTCCTCGACTTCATTCAGCTTGACTGTAATTTTGCGCTGTACCTCTTTTGATCGGCTGAAACGGTACTTATCGACGAATTCCTCGGCATCGAATAAAAGCACTTCGACTTCCGGCATATGGTCCGTAATGATAGCGTCCCATTCAATGCGCCAGTTTTCGAACATTTCTTCTGTTTCACCTGTCATGTTCAATTGTTTGACTTTAGAAAGCTCCTCCAGCACGGGGCGGTGCATGATGCTTATTTTCCAGGATTCCAGTTTATCGATTTCTTTAAAATATCTCTTTTTGAAAAAATAACCCCAAATGATGAAAATCAAAATTAATACAATTACCCCAAGTATGTACTCCATGGTAAGCCCCCTGTTCTAGTCCTTACAGTCTTGCTCGTTTATATATCAATTATAAAAATGTTAAATTTAATGCTTTTATGATACCATGTTAGCAATAATTTTTGACGACAAAAATGATTTTTTTGTAGAAAATTGCTACAAATACCTGTTTTTTGGGAGGGAAGGACCATGAAAGTTGACGGTCATGTGCATACTCCGTTTTGCCCTCACGGCTCTACGGATAGATTCGATGAATATATTACGCGGGGAATCGAGCTAGGATTAAAGGAAATCACATTTACGGAACATGCTCCCTTGCCACGAGATTTTCAAGATCCTACGCCTGAAAAAGACAGCGGTATGGACGCTGCCCTGCTCCTGGATTACTTTCAGGAGCTCCGCGTACTGAAAGAACGCTATAAAGACAAAATCCTGATCAAAAGTGGTCTAGAGGTTGACTTTATAGAGGGTTATGAAAAAGAAACAAAAGAATTCCTCGACGAAATCGGAGAATTCCTTGATGATAGTATACTTTCCGTCCACTTCATCAAGCATCTAAGCAGTTGGCATTGCCTCGATTTCAGCGAAAATGGGTTTGGTGAGATCGTAAATGAACTAGGTTCAGTCGAATCGGTGTATGCCAAATATTTCGATACACTGGAAAAATCGATAAAAGCTGATTTAGGCATTTATAAACCTAAACGGATCGGGCATATTACGCTTGTCCATAAATTCCAGCATCGATATCCACCAGCATTAAGTTTTGACGACCGCGTTTACAAGGTGCTGGACATGATCAAGGAACAAAAGTATGAACTTGATTATAATGGCGCCGGGCTTGTAAAGCCGCTTTGCGGTGAGCCCTATCCTCCAGAACGGTTTGCTAAGCGTGCATTCGATCTCGGCATTCCGCTCATTTACGGTTCCGATGCCCATCAGGCTAAAGATTTGGGTCAGGGCTATCAGGCACTGATTGCAGCTTTCAATGGGTAGCTCATGTATACACAGGCCGGCCCGCTAACAGTGGCTGCAGGTCTTCTGCAATGAAAAGGGTATCTTGCAGGAAACGCCCGACTTCATTGGCATAAATATTCGTGTAATAGGCTTCCTGCGGGAACACATGCAGCACATCCATCGCATAATGGGTATGCAGGACAGGAGCTGTCAGCAGGCCCTTCAACTGCAGCATATACATGGGAATGGAGACCTGCTGGAAACTCCTGCTCTTAATTCCTTGTTCCAAAACATATTGAAAATAAGATTTTTCCTTTGTAAAATAAGTCGAATGAATTTCCCGGTTTAAATTGGAATCGAGTGAAGATTCCCCATATATGAACCGTGCAGCCAGGAAGTTTTCCCTCTGGAAAGTGAGAATATCCTTTACTAGATTCATCAAGCAATGCTGCGGGCCTTTAAGCTCCAGCAGTGTCATGTTCGTCTCAAGGACCAGGATATACTCTTCTAAATAGGAAGTGAAACAGAATTCAAGCAATCCCTGCTTATTCTTGAAATAGTAGGCAATATTGGCAGCGTTCACTTTCGCTTTATTCGCTATATCCCGTATGGATGTCGCATGATAGCCCTTTAAATGAAATAAATGCAGTGCTGCTTCCACAATGGCTTGTTTCGTTGGCGTCTGGCGATTCATTTAGGCAATCCCTCGCTTTCTTTGAGACAAGTCTTGTGGACTATTTCTGCAAGGAAGAGCCTGAATCCTTTAGTAAGTTCTCGACAATTTCCCAACAATGAAGCAACATGATTAGAAAGTGCTGTAAAAAAATGCGGAAGACAGGTGAACGCTTTTGTTTAATGTCGAAATGTATCAAGGAAAAAAAGAAAAAAATTATGAACTGGTCCAAAAACAACTTTTAGCCTTAATCGAGGATGAAACCAACCGGATAGCCAATTTAAGCAATGCGGCAGCTTTACTTAATCAGTTTCTCGATGAGATTAATTGGGTTGGCTTTTATTTATACGAAGAAGGCCAATTAATACTGGGACCCTTCCAGGGACTTCCAGCCTGTGTCCGCATCCCAATGGGTAAGGGTGTATGCGGGACTTCAGCGGCAACTGAAAAAACCTTGCGCATCGAGGATGTCCACCAATTCCCTGGACATATCGCCTGCGATGCGGCATCAAGATCTGAAATTGTCATACCGCTCATGAAGGATGGCAAATTGTTCGGAGTACTCGATATCGACAGCCCGGTCACGGACCGATTTGACGAAATCGATCAGCAAGGACTGGAGAAGTTCGCTGAAATCCTTTCCAGACATTTATAAAGTTCAAGGGAGCGGCGATCCTCGCCTACTCCCTTTTGAACATTACAGGACCCCATGTACATGTCCCCTCTGTTTCATGGCAATATAAATATATTGTATTTTCCCATCTACTATTCTCTTTCACCTTTTCCGTTAATTAATCGTAACTGTCCTTGACTCAATGAGCAGAATATTATACAATACTCCTTGTGTAAAATATTGCAGCCTATGTGACAGCCTTTATGTTCTCATTTTGTTCCTCAATACAGAGGTGTATCTCGTAACTCTCTGCTGCTAGGGCGAAGGTACATGAAAACAAAATGGTCATGATCGTACATTCACACGGTTTTTATTTTACCAAAATAAAAACATTTAAAGGAGGAGTCATCCTATGGCTCGTTATACTGGCCCAAGCTGGAAACTATCCCGTCGTTTAGGAATTTCCCTAACAGGTACTGGTAAAGAATTAGAAAAACGTCCTTATGCTCCAGGACAACATGGTCCTAACCAACGTAGAAAAATTTCTGAATACGGAATGCAACTACAAGAGAAACAAAAACTTCGTCACATGTACGGAATCACTGAACGTCAATTCCGTTCAATGTTCGACCGTGCTGGCAAACTTAAAGGTGTACATGGTGAAAACTTCATGGTTCTTCTTGAATCACGTCTTGACAACCTAGTTTACCGTCTTGGTTTAGCTCGTACACGTCGTCAAGCACGTCAACTTGTTAACCACGGTCACATCACTGTAGACGGAAGCCGCGTAGACATTCCATCTTACAAAGTGTCTCTTGGACAAACTATCTCAGTTCGTGAAAAATCACGCAACTTCTCAATCATTAAAGAATCAGTTGAAGCAACTAACTTCGTTCCTGATTTCCTTACTTTCGATGCTGAGAAATTAGAAGGTACTTTCACTCGTTTACCAGAACGTTCTGAATTGCCTGCTGAAATTAACGAAGCTCTTATCGTTGAGTTCTACTCTCGTTAATAACTTCGAAAACCCCATCCTTGGATGGGGTTTTTTTTCGCATGTAAACACTTTAGCGCATGACAAAGCCCGGCTGGGATTCAGCCGGGCTTTGAACAATCATTTCACTAATGTGTATTTCTTCTTGCCGCGACGAACGAGGATGAACTCCCCTTCAATCTTGGCAGCTTCGGTCACTACATATTGCAGGTCAGTCACTTTCTCCCCATTTATGGAGATTGCCCCATTTTGAATATCTTCACGGGCTTGACGCTTTGATGGCGAAATTTTCGCTTCAACGATTAAATCGACCAAACCGATGTCTTCCTTGCTTTCACGATCGAAGGAAGGGACATCTTTAAAGCCCAATTTGATTTCCGCTGCACTTAAATTCTTCACCTCACCGCTGAATAGGGCGGCAGAGATTTTGATTGCTTGGTCAAGAGCTTCCTGACCATGAATCAAACGGGTCATTTCTTCCCCTAAAGCTTTTTGCGCTTTACGCAAATGCGGTTCGGACTGTACGGATTGCTCTAACTCCTCAATCGCCTCACGTGATAGGAATGTGAAGAATTTCAAGTATTTTACGACATCAGCATCCGCTGTGTTAATCCAGAATTGGTAAAATTCGTAAGGAGTCGTTTTTTCCGGATCAAGCCAGATAGCCCCACCTTCCGTTTTACCGAATTTCGTTCCATCCGCTTTCGTTACGAGCGGGATCGTCATACCGAATGCTTTGGCATTCTCATCATTGGATTTCCTGATCATTTCAAGGCCGGTCGTAATGTTGCCCCATTGATCACTGCCGCCTATTTGCAATTTACAGTTGTAATTGCTGTATAAATGACCGAAATCAATTCCTTGTAAAATCGTGTACGCAAATTCAGTGAAGGAAATTCCCGTATCCAAGCGGGAAGCAACCGTATCTTTTGCCAGCATGTAGTTAATGCCGATGTATTTTCCGTAATCTCGCAAGAACGTAACCATATCGATTTTGCCTATCCAGTCATAGTTATTGACCATGACCGCACCATTTTCACCGTCGAATTCAAAGATGTGGGATAGCTGCCCTTTTAGGCAGTCGGCATTATAGAGCACTTTTTCCAGCGTTTGCAGCTGGCGTTCCTCTTTTTTACCGCTAGGATCACCGATGAGTCCTGTCGCACCGCCTACCAGCACAAGGGGACGATGACCGTGCTGCTGGAAACGGCGCAATGTCAAGAATGGCAATAGATGACCGATGTGCATGCTATCCGCAGTTGGATCGACACCACAGTATAAAGAAATTTTCTCTTTTTCCAAAAGGTTCTTAAAACCTTCTTCATCCGTTTGTTGATAAATAATTCCTCTCCACTCGAGGTCTTTAAGCAATTCCATTAAATATTCCTCCTCCATCTTAGAAAAAACCCGCAAAAAGCACACAAAAACGCCCCTTCATAAATATGAAGGGACGAATAAATTCGCGGTACCACCCAACTTGAGGACATAATATGCCCTCCGCTCAAGACGAATAACGGTCGTCAGCCGTTTCCTGCTACTAATCATTTCACAGCAAATGCTCCAGGAAGTAATTCATCATACCATTTGTACCGATTTCCACTAACCACCGGCTCTCTGAAACAGGGATAGTCTGACTACTGGGTCCTATCATCGCGATCATTTAATCATTTTATTGTTGTTAATAAACTTTTATCATACATAAGAATCCTTGTCAACATCACCCTTACAGATTATAGAAAAATATGAAAGATGCCCTTTCCCCTACCTGTTATATGCTATAATATATGTGATTTCAGGGGGTATGATACGATGAATAATAATCAAAAAGATAGATTTCAAACAGTCTGGAAGCAGCTGACCCGTTTTTTCCAAAGTGAAAAAACACATAAGAACGCGCGGGTTACATACCAAGTCATTTGGAATTTAACACTGATCCTCATTATTGTCGGGATCCTAGGATTCTCATTCGCCGGCGGCGTCGGAGCCGGCTATTTCGCTGCCCTCGTCAATGATGAGCCAGTACGCTCAAAAGAAGATTTGAAAAAAGACATTTACAATTATGAAGAGACCTCTGAAGTATACTTTGCAGATGAAGTATACTTGGGCAAGCTTAAGAGTGACCTTGAGCGTGAGGAAGTGTCCATCGATAAAGTTTCCGAGCATCTTAAAAATGCAGTCATCGCTACCGAAGATGAGTATTTTTATGAGCATGACGGGGTTGTCCCGAAAGCCATCCTGCGTGCGATTTACCAGGAATTTTCGAATGCAACCGTCCAATCGGGAGGAAGTACATTAACACAGCAGCTCATTAAAAACCAGGTCCTGACCAACGAAGTTTCGTTTGACCGGAAAGCCAAAGAAATTCTTCTTGCGCTCCGGGTCGAAAAGTTCTTTGAAAAAGAAGAGATTTTGGAAACGTACTTAAACGTCTCCACTTTGGGACGAAACTCTTCAGGCCGTAACATCGCCGGGGTCGAGTCCGCCGCTGAAGGTATTTTTGGCGTGGAGGCCAAAGATCTGACACTGCCCCAATCAGCCTTTATCGCTGGATTGCCGCAAAGCCCTTTCGGATATACACCATATACCCAGAAAGGAAAATTGAAGGAAAATCAAGAGCCCGGCATCAACCGGATGAAAACCGTTTTAAAGCGGATGTATAGTAACGGGTACATAACAAAAGCAGAATATGATAAAGCAAACGCATACGACATTACAAAAGACTTTATCGGCAAAACGGAGATGCCATCCGAGAAATATCCATGGCTCACCTATGAAATCGAAAAACGCTCCATCGAAATCCTATCTGTCAGTCTGGCAAAAGAAGATGGATATGAAGAGAAAGATTTAAAGAATGATGATTTAAAAGCTCAATATCTAGCACTTGCCGACCGTAAGCTGCGCCAAAATGGCTATAAGGTTTATACGACCGTCAACAAAAAGATTTATGACAAGATGCAGGAAGTAACGAAAAACTATCCGAATTTCGGGTACGATAAACTGGCGCAAGTCCCCGACCCGGATACGAAGGAAATGAAGACCGTGAGCCAGCCCGTAGAGGCCGGAGCGATTCTTATCGAGAATAAAACAGGGAAAATCATCAGTTTCGTAGGCGGGCGTGATTTCAAGCGGGAACAGACGAACCACGCCACCGCATCATTGCGCTCGAACGGATCAACGATGAAGCCGCTGGTGATATATGGTCCAGGCATCGAGCTAGGCAAGATCTCGCCTGGCAGCGTATCGGCCAACGTGCCAATCTCCATTCCAACAGGCGGCAAACCGTGGAGTCCAGGAAACTATGGCGGCGGCAGCTATACGGGAGTATCGACTGCCCGCGAGGCCCTGAAGAATTCCTATAACATCCCGGCAGCGCTCTTTTACAAGAAAATCATCAACCTGAGCCCGGCTTCGTATTTGGAAAAAATGGGCTTCTCCACCGTGACGAAAGGGGATTACTCCAATCTTGCCATGTCATTAGGTGCGATGGAAAAAGGTGTAACCGTTGAAGAAAACGTCAATGCATATGGCACTTTTGCCAATTCAGGAGAATTCATCGATGCTTATATGATCGATAAAATCGTTTCGAAAGATGGCAAAGTCATCTATCAGCATAAAGTGAAACCAGTGGATGTTTTCTCTCCGCAAGCCGCTTACCTGACGCTTGATATGATGCGTGATGTCATAAACAGCGGGACGGCGGCCTCAGTCAGGAACCGCCTTGCCTTCTCAAGCGATTGGGCAGGTAAAACCGGTACTTCACAAAACTATTGGGATGCCTGGTTTGTAGCCAGCAACCCGAATGTATCGTTCGGGACATGGCTCGGTTATGACAAGCCGAAATCCTTGCAAGGGACCTATAATGGTCTTGAATATAATAAACGTAATATGTATTATTGGGCAGATCTGATCAATGCCGCATATAAAGTCGACCCTAAACTCATCGACCCCGATAAGCGATTTGAAATGCCGGGCGGAATTGTCAGCCGTTCCTTCTGTGGCGTTTCAGGACTGCTGCCTTCAAGCTCATGCCAAAAGGCCGGGCTTGTCAAATCGGATTTATTCATCGCGAAATATGCTCCATCCAGGGCGGATGATAGTTTCATAGATGGACAATATGTATCAGTCGGCAGCAAACGCTACGCAGCCCTTCCGCAAACGCCTGGCGAATTCACAAGCGGCGGGTTCATGTTGAATCCAGATTCATTTGCAGATATCGGATTGAGATATGTCGTTGACCCGGGATCCGTGATTCCCGGAGCCGAAAAATCAGGAAATGTCGTCGGGGCGACAGCGAAATTGAATGATAATGGCAAAGCACCGGATGCCCTATCCATAACAAAAAGTAACGATAGGATTACATGGGGGCTGCATCATGAAGGTGATGTCGTCGGTTATCGTGTCTATAAAGACGGCAAAAAAGTCGCGAGCATCAATGCTGGGGAGAATCTTGTTTACAAAGTCGGCTCAGGCGGTTCTTATTATGTAACGGCCGTGGACATAGTCGGTAAAGAATCAGCCCCTTCTCAACGTGTTGAAAGCGGCTCTACAAAGAAAGTTTCAAAAGAAGATTCCACAAAAAATAAAGATGCTCAAGGAAAAGATAAAATAACAAACGAAGATAAAAAACCAGACTCAAAAGAAGTGAACGTTACACCAGAAAAGGAAAAAGTAATAGAAAAAGAGCAAGATAAAGTAATAGAAAAAGAGCAAGATAAAGAGCTAGATCAAGATAAAGAGCAAAACAAAGACAATACAGATAAAGAAGATCCGGAAACCGACAAAGATCAAAACACAGTCAACGATAAAGAACAGGACACGGATAAAGCTGAAGAAGAGGAAGAATGACACTCTTTTGAAGTAAAACAGGCTGTCGTGGATGACTCCGCAGCCTGTTTTATTTAATCTCCCACACTGGTTTGGCGAATGACCCAAACTCCCAAAAAGGCATCCATGCAATGACATGGATGCCTTTTTACCTTCTCAATAATCAGTATGACTCAGCTTTTCAATCCTCCATCGAGGATAAATCACCAGTTGGCAGATCAAGTTCCCAAGCTTTCAAGACACGGCGCATGATTTTTCCGCTCCTTGTTTTAGGAAGCTTATCCCTGAATTCAATTTCACGCGGCGCCGCATGTGCTGCGAGACCATTCTTTACAAATTGACGAATTTCTTCAATCAGCTCATCGTTTGCATCGTATCCGTCACGGAGGGCGATAAACGCTTTGATTATTTCTCCCCGAACTGGGTCCGGCTTACCGATGACCCCTGCTTCAGCTACGGCCGGATGCTCGACCAACTTGCTTTCCACTTCGAAAGGTCCGACTCTTTCCCCTGCCGTCATGATGACATCATCAACCCGGCCTTGGAACCAGAAATACCCCTCTTCATCCATATAAGCGGAATCTCCAGAAACATACCAATCACCCGGCATAAAATAAGATTCATATTTTGATTCATTCTTCCAGATGGTCTTCATCATCGAAGGCCATCCTTTCTTGATGGCAAGGTTCCCCATTCTATGCGGAGGAAGCTCGTTGCCCTGATCATCCACTATTGCCGCTTTCACACCCGGAATCGGTTTACCCATCGAGCCCGGTTTGATTTCCAGGCAAGGATAATTGCAGATTACCTGAGCCCCGGTCTCCGTCATCCACCATGTATCATGGATACGGTGATTGAATACCTTCATTCCCCAGCGCACCACTTCCGGGTTCAACGGTTCACCGACACTTAAAACATGGCGGAGAGAACTCAAATCGAACCGTTTAACGATTTCGTCACCTGCGCCCATCAGCATCCTGAAGGCAGTCGGGGCACTATACCATACAGTGACACCGAAGTCTTCCAGGGTCTTGTACCAGGATTCAGGCTTGAATCGCCCGCCTACAATGACATTCGAGGTGCCTGTCAGCCACGGTCCAAAGATACCGTAAGACGTCCCTGTCACCCATCCAGGATCCGCTGTGCACCAATACACGTCCTCTTCCTGCAAATCAAGGACCCATCTTGCCGTTTGATAATGCTGGATCATCGCATTATGAACGTGAAGCACGCCTTTTGGTTTTCCCGTGGAACCGGAAGTATAGTGAAGAATCAGTCCGTCATTCCGATCCACCCATTCAATTTCGAATTTTTTGTCCGCTTCTTTTAATTTTTTGTTGAAGTGATGATACTTTCCTTCTTCTTTTACATTTTCCCCCACTAAGAAAATATGTTTTAAATGGGGTAATTCCTCTACTGGGACCCGCGGCAAAAGCTCCGGGGTCGTCACTATCACACTTGCCTCACTATCTTCAAGGCGATCCCTTATCGCGCCTTCCATGAAGGCTTCGAACAACGGACCCACGACCGCCCCCGTTTTAATCGCACCCAACAATGCAAAATAAAGCTCCGGGGAGCGTGGCATGAAGATGAAAACACGATCACCTTTTTCCACATTGGCAATGTTCTTGAACACATTGGCCGCTTGGTTCGTATAATCTTTCATTTCCTTGAATGTATACTTTTCATTTCTTTTATCGTCTTTGTAATAAAGGGCGACTTTGTTCTTTTTGTATGTTTCGACATGACGGTCAATGGCTTCATACGCAAGATTCACTTTACCGGTTTCAGACCAGGAGAATTCCTTTTCCGTCTCAGACCAGTCAAACTTATTGTATTTCTCATCGTAATTCTTTAAATTAAAATTACCTTCCACTACTGGCAGCGCTTTCACATTCATACGACAAACTCCCCCTTTATTCGGCTCTATATTTTCATTATAGTATAAGAAACAAATTATCTCAATTTTTAAAATATTGAAACCTTCCATATTAGGGAAATTCCTTCTTGGCCTAATTTTGAAAAACACAGGTATATTGGTATAGTTAAGATGACTTCATAGCGATGGCGGGTATATGAGAAGTACTGTAACAAAAGATTCATATATGCCTTGAACTTTCTGAATTATGCCACTTGTTTTTAAGTATAATTAATGTAGGCTTTCGATTCGTTCAGTTTTAATAGCAATGCTCCTTATGCTTCGGAATGCGAGAGTGTAAGATTACTATATAATGAGGGTGGTGATAGAATGGAATATAATAAGACCTTTTATACCAAGGAACTGCAGACATTAAGCGGAACGCTCATCATCGAGGGGCCGTTAAACGGCGAAAAGATGTCCGCTTATGAGTTTCACGAAGACTTGGTCGCCTTTCGCCAGCCTGCTTTGCAGCATAAAGCGTTAATAGAGATTGCAGACTTGCCCGAGGGCAGGATCTTCATCGCCCGTGAAAATGAAACGATCGTGGGTTATGTAACTTATTTATATCCCGATCCCTTGGAGCGCTGGTCGGAAATCGAGATGGAGGATCTGATTGAGCTTGGTGCAATCGAGGTCATCCCTAAATACCGGGGTGCCTCCGTCGGGAAGAACTTAATCCGCCTTTCCATGGAAGACGATTCGGTTGAAGACTTCATCATCATCACCACTGAATACTATTGGCATTGGGACTTGAAAGGGACAGGGCTGAATATTTGGGACTATCGCAAGGTCATGGAAAAAATGATGAGTGCCGGCAGCTTGGTCTACTTTGCAACGGATGATCCTGAAATCAGTTCCCACCCGGCCAACTGCCTGATGGCCCGTATTGGCAAAAGAGTGCCGTCCGAATCCATCCAGAAATTCGACCAATTGCGTTTCATGAATCGGTATATGTATTAAAGAGGTGAAAAAGAGGAGGAAGGAAAATGATTGTTGAAACAATAATGAATGAGGATATCATCACCCTCACTCCAACGGATACAATCCATAGCGCTGTCATGATCATCAAGGAGAAGCGAATTCGCCATATCCCCATTGTCGATGACAGCTTTCAACTTGTGGGATTAGTCAGCGACCGTGATATACGGGATGCTGCCCCTTCTATATTCCGCACCGCAGAATACAAAAGTGATTTACAAAAACCACTATCGAGCATCATGAGAACGGATATAATCACAGGTCACCCGTTAGATTTCGTGGAAGAAATCGGGGCTGTTTTTTGTGATAACAATATCAGCTGCCTTCCAATTTTAAAAGGAAGGAAGTTAGTCGGCATCATAACCGGTTCTGATTTACTTCATTCATACGTTGAGTTGACAGGAGTCAATCAGCCCGGTTCCCAAATCGAGATTAAAATCCCGGATAAGGCAGGTACCCTTCATGATATTGCCCATATTTTCAAAAGGCGCAATTCGAATATCCTGAGCACTCTCGTTTACCCGGATAAAGATGGGAGCGATTATAAGATTCTTGTAATTCGTGTGCAGACGATGAATCCATTTATGGTGGTGGAGGATTTGAAGAAAGAAGGCTATACCGTTTTATGGCCTAGTCTGCCGGGGATTTCCCATGAATGATGCATCCCTTTTTATCTATTCGGATAAACTCCTCACCTATAAATTCAACGATGAGCATCCGTTCAATCAAAAACGTCTTAAACTCACGCTGGATTTGCTAAAAAAACACCATGCCATCAGTGATGATCAAATTATCAAGCCCAGAATGGCCACCGATGAAGAATTGGAACTGATCCATGATCAGCATTATGTAAACGCTGTCAGATTAGCAGGCCAGGGAAAGCTCCCCCCTGAAAAAGCCGGAAATTATGGGCTCGGAACAGAAGATACCCCAATCTTCCCGGGAATGCATGAAGCAAGCGCCTTGCTTGTAGGCGGTACCTTGACGGCAGTGGATGCCGTCATGACCGGTCAGTCCCTGCACGCACTTAATCTGGGAGGTGGCCTGCATCACGGTTTCCGCGGAAAAGCCTCGGGCTTTTGCATTTATAACGATAGTTCGGTCGCGATTAAATACCTGCAAAAAAAATATGGAGCAAGAGTCTTGTATGTCGATACCGATGCACATCATGGTGACGGAGTCCAATGGTCATTTTATGATGATCCGGATGTATGCACCCTATCCATTCATGAAACGGGACGCTACTTATTTCCCGGCACCGGCAATATTAACGAACGGGGTCAAGGAAAAGGCTACGGCTATTCATTCAACATCCCGGTCGATGCGTTCACTGAAGATGAGTCCTGGCTCGAATGCTACAGCGCTTCCTTTAAAGAGGTCATTGAATTCTTCAAACCGGATGTCATTTTAACGCAAAACGGAGCCGACTCCCATTATTACGATCCGCTCACCCATTTATCTGCCACCATGAAGATTTATAGGGAAATACCAAAGTTGGCCCACGAAATGGCCCATAAGTATTGTGAGGGCCGGTGGATTGCAGTAGGCGGCGGGGGATATGATATATGGCGCGTCGTCCCGAGGGCTTGGTCGAGGGTCTGGCTTGAAATGACGAATAATGATATTTCAGGGCCCCTAGCAAAGGAATGGCTTGAATGCTGGCAGCCTGAGTCCCCTGTTCCGCTACCAAACGAGTGGGATGACATGGAGGATATATATGAACCCATTCCGAGAAAGCCTGAAATTACCGAGAAGAATGCCCTGACGCTTGAAAAGGCCCTTTATCCCATCAGGTCTTCCAGGAAAACATCGACAAGCAATGACCAAAGTTAACCAAAAGATCGTTGAAAAACGATCTTTTTTGGTTGTGAATATATTTGAAAAACAAAAGAGAGTGCCCTCGGGACACTCTCTAAAACAGATTATTTCGTGGATTGACGGTTTTCAATCCGATGTGGCAGGATCACTTCATGCCCTTCCTCCACTTGTTCTTTATTCATCAACTTTGTCAGAAGCCTCATAGCAACCGCACCAATATCATATAATGGTTGAACGATCGTCGTGATTTGCGGACGCACCATCAATGTCAATCTCGTGTTATCGAAGCTGATCACTTCAAAGTCTTCCGGTACATTATACCCTTTGTCCTGTGCGGCATGGACAATTCCAAGCGCCATTTCATCAGCACCGGCGATGAATGCCGTCGGTTTCTCTTCAGTTTCCAGGGACTTTTCAAAAGACTCAATTCCTGAATCATATGTATAATCGCCTTCAATAATATACCTTTCATCAAATGAAAGCCCAGCTTCTTTCAATCCTCTTTTATAACCAGCCAATTTCTTTTCATTAATCAGCGCGGAAGGGTTTCCGCTTACAAAAGCGATATGCTTGTGGCCATTTTTAGCGAAGAAGGTCACTGCGTCGAATGCCGCCGCCTCATAATCAATATTAACCGATGGAACTTGCCCGCTTTCATCCACCGAGCCTGCCAGAACGATTGGAACCGGTGAATTCGTAAACTCTTTGACATGCTCATCAGAAATGTTACCGCCCATGAATACGATACCATCCACTTGTTTTCCAAGCATCGTATTCAACAAATGGAATTCCTTATCTATATTCTCATCAGAACTGCTTAGAATGATATTGTATTTATACATTGTGGCTATATCTTCTATGCCCCGTGCCAATTCGGCAAAAAAGATGCTCGAGATATCCGGAATAATGACCCCGACTGTAGTCGTTTTCTTGCTTGCAAGACCCCTTGCCACTGCATTGGGACGGTACCCTAACTTCTCAATCACATCCGAAACTTTCTTTCTTGTTGCAGGCTTTACATTTGGATTCCCGTTAACTACGCGGGAAACGGTGGCCATGGAAACATTCGCCTCACGCGCCACATCATAAATGGTTATATTATTCATTCATCCATTCCTCCATTTCTTTCATTTTTCCCATAAAAGACCCGAATTATTTTGGAAAATATTCTTTTATGCGTTTTCCTCTATAAGGAAGATTATTCCAGGAACGATCTGCCTAACAAAAAATGCAGTCCTCTCTCTTCTCAGTCAAAGATTCAATACCCTATTCAAGTATAAAATTCACATAGATATCTCTTTATGTATGACTCAATCTTCCGAACAGTTCTCATTCTTGTTATTTATCATACGATAGTCGAATCTTTCCTGCAATCCAATAGTGCTTATTTTGATGCTTTTTCTGCAAAAACAAGTATTTTACCATTAAAAATAGCCCTTGCCAATATGGTAAGGGCCGTAAGTAGATATTTTAAAGACTTTCCAGCTTAAACAGTTACCCAGTTCAAACGTTTAATTTCATCATAGAATTCATCAAATTGTTTGAAGTCCATTTGCTGTGCAGAATCCGATAAAGCAACGGAAGGATCCGGATGCACTTCTGCCATTACACCGTCAGCACCGATTGCAAGAGCCGCTTTAGCCGTCGGAAGTAAGAGGTCGCGACGTCCAGTGGAATGCGTTACATCAACCATGACCGGTAAATGAGTTTCTTGTTTTAAGATCGGTACAGCGGAGATATCCAGTGTATTTCTTGTTGCTTTTTCGTAAGTACGGATACCGCGTTCACAAAGGATTATGTTGCCATTTCCCTGTGACATGATGTATTCCGCTGCATGAATGAACTCTTCAATCGTTGCAGCAAGTCCACGTTTTAAAAGAACTGGTTTATTTACGGCACCTGCCGCTTTTAGCAAGTCAAAGTTTTGCATGTTGCGTGCTCCGATTTGGATGACATCGATATGATCGATCGCCGCTTCGATATCGTTAGCACTCACGATTTCACTGATGACAGCCAAGCCGTATTCATCAGCAACACGTTTAAGTATTTGTAAGCCTTCCAAACCAAGTCCTTGGAAGTCATATGGAGATGTACGTGGCTTAAATGCACCGCCGCGCATCAATTTCAAACCTTTAGCTTTAATGACTTCCGCCACCGCAGCTGTCTGTTCATAAGATTCAACGGCACATGGTCCGAACACGAAGCTAGGGATCCCGTTACCGACTAATTCACCTTTAATGTCGATGATAGTGTCTTCAGCCTTTTGTTTTCTTGATACCAGAAGAGTTTTCTTCTGATCATCTTTTTGAAGCTCCAAGCCCAATTTGAAGATTTCTTTGAAAATATGTTTAATCGAACCAAGATCAAGAGGTCCTTGATGATTGGCTTCGATAAGATCCAGCATTGTTCTTTCACGGACCGGATCGTAACGGTTAACACCTTGTTTTTCTTTAACGCGACCAATTTCCTGTACAAGTTCAGCACGTTGATTAATAAGATGTAATAACTGAATGTTCACATCATCCAGTTGATTACGAAGTCCATCAAGCTCTTTGTTGCTCATTACAAATCCATCCCTTCGTTTTTTAAAATAGAAATCGGTACAGCGGAAATCTAACCCGAAAATCCCATCTGGATCCTCATCATCCACCCCAATTATTTTATCAATGAAAAATTTAGAATATTTCATGTATGATTAAATCAATTATAAATGAAGTGTCCTTAAATGTCACTATATTTTTCTTTAATAATTAAACGCTTTTAAGCATTAAAGTTATAAATGCATAAAAGTAGGTGTTACCCATGTAAGAAAAACGATTTGCACTAGCTATTGGAACACGATCCGTTGTAGGAATTATATTGGAAATAGAACAGGAAAGCTATAATATAATTGATATTTTATCTAAGAGCATTCTGAGAGATCTCCAGAAACGGTATAGCGGTATTCGGCGAAAAATTTTGAGTTACAGGTTCCTCAACTCCCAGCGTTATTAACATCCTTTCAAGAAAAGGTTTCCCCCGGAGATCGATAAAAAATCCCCTGACCCATGAATGATGGAATAATAAAAGGCCGGATCCCTTACCTAAGGGATCCGGCCTTAATCAATCATTCAGTAATGGCCTTGCTCAATGAATCATATGTAATCCGCCAATGAGATTCATTCCAGGCCGGTTTTCCACTTTTAAAAAGGATGGCCTGAGGTGATTGATGTTTGATATCAAATGTTTCTGCCACATAATTGGATAGTGGACGAGCTTCCTGAACGGCTAAATAGGCCGTTTTAAGTTGTTCGTTTTCCAAGATGTACTTCTCATATTGTTCATATGCTTCAGCACTGACCGGGCATGTTACGCTATGCTTGAAAAGTAGGAATGTATCCTCTTTTAAAAGCTCATTGAATTGTTCTTCTGCTTCAATCTTGGTAATCGTCATAATACATCTCCTTTTCTTGTACATATAAATTTTACCATCAAAAAGGCGATGAAGCCATCGAAGCACTTCACCGCCTTATTCTTCGTACCTTCATGCCTCTTCATCCCCATCAAAGGAATGTAAGAGTTTATTTTTTAAGGTTATTCTCTGTTTCATCAAATGCCTTTTTCGTTTCATCGAGTTTTAATTTTGCCGTATTCTTGTTACCGCTTGTAGGATCGGCAGGGTTATTTTCCAGGTCGTTGCCGTTAGCAAAATTCGTTTCAACGGATACGATAGGAGAATCGGAAGTTCCCGTTACATCTATATCTTTATTGCTCGAATTTGTCGTATCATCAGCCGCGTTGCCGTTTTCTTTTCCCGTTTTCAAGCTTTTCACTTTATTGACGATATCTGAAGATTTAGTTGAAACGATTTCCGTGACAGAGCTTGTTTTTTCTTTTGCAGTATCAGCAAGCACTGTTCCTTTTTCCATCGCGGTTTGTCTTAATTTTTCTGTTTTCTCTGAAATGTTTTTAGCTTGTTCATTGAAATCATTCCTTAATTCCTTGCCTGTTTTCGGAGCCATGAACAAAGCTGTAGCCGCTCCGATCATCCCGCCGATTAAGGCGCCAATCATAAAGTCCTTAGAATTGATCGAGTCGCGTTCGTCCTCATATGATTTCTGATAGTCCTTTGCCGGAAATTCTTTTTGAGTCATAATACATTCCCCTTTCAATTTTCAGTTCATTTTTATTTAACTAGATTTTAAGATCTAGAACGTAAAAACCTTTTTTTAGGTAGGTTATCTGTTTCCAGTGCTTCCCTTTCTAACTCCGCCCTTTCAGTTGGGGTCGGGGCAGCCTGTTTGCTTCTGGTTTTCCATTTGTCCCTAATCTCCATGGCTACATTACTCCATTGTACAATTTGTGAGATTCGTTCTTGATTATTATCAATCTCAGCCTGTACTTTATGAGAAACCTTTTGGATGGAAGAATTGAAGCTAGAGATGGATGTACCTACATCCTTCACGGCATCCACCACTGTGTTCAGGTTTTCTGACTTTTGCTGCAAGTCTTCAGCCAACGTATTCGTTTTATGTAATAGCTGGGTAGTTTCGAGCGTTATGCCCTGCATTTGGCTCTCTAGTCCTGTCAGCGTCCGGGCCACACTGTCCAGGGTTGTTTGAAGTGATGTCAGTACCTTTGTCAGGAAAATAACAAGGACCAGGAAAGCTATCGCTGCAACAGCAGCACTTACGTATAAAATAATCTCCATTGGAACACCTCCGAAAAATCGACTTATTTAGTAGCTGTTAGTTATTAATTACCCCTTCCTGATTATTATAAACGTATTTATTTTTTCAATATACCCTATCAAACCCTAATCTGGAAATATTGTTGTCTGTATCCAGTTCCTCCATGAAATTCATGGGTGACACTTATGGCAGGAAATCGGGTATGATAGAAACATAAGTCGAATTTAAACAATGGAGGTATTTTTATGAAAGATCCCAGAATTGAAACATTGGCCAAAAACTTAATCAATTACTCAGTAAAACTTCAAAAAGGTGAAAGAATCTTGATCGAAAACTTTGGATTGCAGCGTGAACTTGTTAACGCGCTTGTGAATGAAGCCTATGCAGCAGGTGGTTACCCATTCGTCCTTTTAAAGGATCACCAAGTGGATCGTGCCTTGTTGATGGGTGCCAAAGAAGAACAGTACAAGATGATGGGTGAGTTTGAAGCAAACGTAATGAACCAGATGGATGCCTATATCGGGCTTCGTGCCGGGGATAATATCAATGAACAATCCGATGTCCCTTCAGAAAAGATGGCGATTCATGGACAGACAGTCGGTAAAGTACATAGAAATATCCGCGTGCCAAAAACAAAATGGGTCGTTCTTCGCTACCCGACAAATTCGATGGCCCAATTAGCCAAAATGAGCACAGAAGCATTCGAAGACTTTTATTTCGAAGTCTGCAACCTCGACTATGGCAAAATGAGCGCAGCAATGGACAACCTTGTTGAATTGATGGATAAAACGAATAAGGTCCGCTTAACTGGGCCCGGTACGGACTTAACCTTCTCCATCAAAGACATTAAAGCCATCAAATGTGCAGGTGAGCTGAACATTCCTGACGGTGAAGTATATACGGCTCCAGTTAAAGATTCCATCAATGGAGTGATTTCGTATAATACTCCGTCCCCTTATCAGGGTTTTACTTTTGAAAACGTGAAGTTAACATTCAAGGATGGAAAAATCGTTGAAGCGGTCGCGAATGATACGGAACGCATCAACAAAATTTTTGATACTGACGAAGGCGCACGATATGTCGGTGAATTTGCAATTGGTGTAAATCCTTATATTCTACATCCGATGCAAGATATCCTCTTTGATGAAAAAATTGATGGAAGTTTTCATTTCACTCCCGGACAATGTTATGATGATGCCTTTAACGGAAATCATTCAGACATTCACTGGGACCTGGTCAATATTCAACGCCCTGAATATGGCGGCGGGGAAATCCATTTTGATGACGTCTTGATACGTAAGGACGGACGCTTCGTTTTACCGGAACTGGAAAATTTAAATCCAGAAAATTTAAAATAAAAAAATACCAATAAAAAAACGACCGACCCGCACTAACTAACGGATCGGTCGTTTTTTTATTTTACCTGCAGTGAATGCTCGTAGGCTGCTTGGAATTTTTGAATGTCCCCCGCACCCATGAATAACACGACACTGTTTTCATGTTTTTGCAATATTGATGTTGTGTTCTCCGTAATCAGCTCGGCACCGGGAATTTTATCTTGAAGATCCTCAATCGATAATTTCCCTTGATTTTCACGAGCAGATCCAAAAATTTCACATAAGTATACTTTGTCGGCCAAATTCAAACTGTCAGCGAATTCATCCAGGAATGCTTGCGTTCTCGAGAAAGTATGCGGCTGGAATACCGCTACAACTTCACGCTCTGGATACTTTTGGCGAGCAGAGTCAACAGTTGCCGAAATTTCAGTCGGATGATGCGCATAATCATCAATGATGATCTGACTTCCGATTTCCTTTTCGGAGAACCGGCGTTTAACTCCGCCAAAAGTCCGCAATTGGGCTTTCACAGCTTCCGTATCCAAGTTTTCATATTTACAAAGTGCAATGACACCAAGTGCATTCAACACATTATGCTTTCCAAAAGTAGGAATAGTGAATGTATCATAGTAATTGTTCCTTACGTGCACATCAAAAGTGGTGCCATCCGGAGTGACGGAAACATTTTTCGCTTGAAAATCATTTCCTTCTGCAAATCCGTAAAAAATAACCGGTACTTTCGCCTGAATATGTGGTAAATGCTCATCATCCCCGCACGCAATAATGCCTTTGTTGACTTGAAGGGCCATCGTTTGGAAAGCCTCGAACACGTCTTCGACATTGGCGTAGTAATCAGGATGATCAAAATCGATATTCGTCATGATTGCATAATCCGGATAATATGAAAGGAAATGACGGCGATATTCACATGCTTCGAATACGAAGTAATCAGAATTCGCGATTCCCTTACCCGTTCCATCCCCAATCAAGAAGGATGTCGGTTTAGCGCCCCCCATTACATGGGCCAATAAGCCGGTCGTCGATGTTTTACCATGCGCTCCCGTAACGGCCACGCTGATAAAGTTTTTCATGAAATCACCTAGGAAACGGTGATAACGGATGATCGGCAAACCAAGTTCATTTGCCTTCACGATTTCCGGATGACTATCCGGAAACGCATTTCCTGCAATGATGGTCATTCCAGTTTGAATATTTTCCTCGTTAAAAGGAAGGATTTTAATCCCGGCTTTTTCTAATGCCAATTGTGTAAAAAATTCTTTTTCGTAATCGGAACCCTGCACTTCAATATTCATATCATGCAGTATTTGTGCAAGAGCACTCATACCCGACCCTTTAATTCCCACAAAATGGTAAGCAGTCATAAAGCGAACCTCCACCAATCGTCTACCTGTATGACAGTATATGACGTCATCTTTTATTTGTTTTTTCATTACGAGACTTGTTAGAAACGCAATTTCTTCTTTGGTTCTTCATGCATATATTTTCAATCATTCATAACAAAAAACTATTATATCACTTTTTTATCCATTCATCCATGTCAGGCAGATGCCAATTTATCAAATCATTGTTTTTTTCCTCAATTAAGGTGATAATAACGGGTTTTCACCCTTTCACATTATATACAATTTCCTTTTAATAGGTTCTCTTAATTAACATGTAAAAATTCAAGTTCTTCTTCCGTAATCAAAACATCCCTGGGCCTTGAGCCCCTGGATTCGGAAACGACTCCCTGCTGCTCCATCATTTCTATTAAACGCGCTGCACGGTTATAACCGACACGGAAGCGCCTTTGTACACTTGATGCAGAAGCAGCCTGTTGGCTCACGACGAATTCGCATGCCTCGAAAAACAGTTCATCCGCTTCTTCCGTGACCTGTGCCCTGTTCAACAAGTCTTCCTGTTCAAACAGATAGTTCGGTTGCTGCTCCAATTTGACATGGTTTACGACTTGATCGATTTCTTCATCACTAACAAAAGTCCCTTGCAGGCGCACCGTTTTTGAAGAGCCGTTTTCAGCAAATAACATATCTCCTCTTCCCAACAGTTTTTCTGCACCACCGCTATCGATGATTGTACGGGAGTCGACTTGTGAAGAAACCGAAAAAGCGATCCTTGTCGGGATATTTGCCTTGATCAATCCAGTTATGACATCGACAGAAGGTCTCTGAGTGGCTACAATCAAATGAATGCCACAGGCACGGGCCTTTTGGGCAATCCGGCAAATCGCTTCTTCTACATCAGCAGGCGACATCATCATTAGATCCGCAAGCTCATCGATGATCACCAGGATATAAGGCAGCTTGCTTGAATATTGACCTGCTTTTTCCGCTTGGTCATTAAAGCGGGTGATATCACGTACACCGGCATGTACAAACAATTCATAACGCCGTTCCATTTCCTCAACCGCCCATTTCAACGCAGCCGTAGCGGCTTTTACATCGGTTATGACTGGACTGACCAAATGCGGGATTCGATTATATGGGGCAAGCTCGACCATTTTCGGATCGATCAACAGTAATTTCAACTCCTGCGGCGTCGCTTTATAAAGCAAGCTGACCAACATCGTGTTGATACAGACGCTTTTCCCCGATCCCGTTTGCCCGGCTATCAATCCATGCGGCATCTTTCTCAAATCCGTGATAATAGGCTGACCGGATATATCGAGGCCTAAAGCCACGGCAAGCGGTGATTCATGCTCTTGAAACTCAGTACTTTCCAAAACCTCGCGCAAAAATACCGGCTTGCTCTTCCTATTTGGAATTTCGATGCCAATTGTATGTTTACCCGGGATAGGCGCTTCCATCCTCATATCCTGAGCGGCAAGGCTCAATTTGATGTCATCCATCAGGTTCGTCACCTTATTCACCTTCACTCCGGGTTCCGGATGCACCTCGAAACGAGTTACTGCCGGTCCTTGCGTGACATTGACGACCTTTGCACGGACATTGAAATTTTTCAACGTCTCATCAAGTAATAAAGTCTGTTCCTCGAGCCATTCATCATCATGTACAGCATAGGTGGGAGGCGTCAGCAACTCGATATCCGGAAACACATAGTATGGATTATCATTGGCTTCCACGGAGCAAAACACTTCGGGGGTTTCGCTCTGCTTAGCTTCTGCTGCCGCCTCTATATAAGCCGGTTCTTGATTTACATTTTCAGAAATGGGAGATCCCTGTTCGAAAGACTTTGCTGGGACCGGGTTCGAACCGATATTGGATTCAACTGTATTTTCAGGCACGGCAACCGTCTCGGTTCCATGCTTAGTGTCCACTAACGTTGGCTGAATGACCGGAGTCTCCTCCTCTTTAAACATCACTTTGCCTTCCTCTGATTTCCGTTCAGGGATGGAGGATGGTTTCGCTTGTCCCGCTTCCGTTTCAGCAGCGTTAATCAGAGATCGTTTATCAGATGATGCTACTCCAATTTCGACATCAGGGCTTTTTTTTTCCGGCATCATTTTATTGATGAACCCATTTTTTTCCCTATCTTGCTTAAGCATCATCACATTAAATGGGATATGTTTTTTCGGACGTTTAGTCTGTTCTTCCGGCATTGCCTCTGATGGATCACTTTCCGGTTGTGCCCCTTGACTGACGGATGGCTGAGGTGATTTTACAGTGACCTCCCCAGGAACCCGAAATAGCTTCAGGCGTTGTTTCGTCCACCTGTTCCATGATGGAAACAGCGACTTCGCGTCCAAAATCAACTTGGTCCTGTTCATAAGCCTCTTTTTCTACTGCTGGCTCATCTATACCAGGCTCGCTTACTGCTTCTTCAGGCGGTGACTTAATGGAATTCTTACGAAAGAAAGCGGGTATCTCCGAACCTTCCCTTTTTTCTTCCGTTTGTTCTGGTACAAGGACGGATGGCTCTATCGTCAATTCCTCATTGGCTTTTGGGATTTCAGGGATGGATATCGGAATCTCAATATCGGGTTCTTCTTTTTTACGGACCGGCATTTTACTTTCCAATTCATATTCGACAATTTCTTCAGTAGGGACTATTTTTTTTTCCGGGCGACGGAATCCATAAATGGGTGAAGGGATTTCCGTTGGGCGGAATGGAGTATTCGACGGGACTATTTTAGGGATTTGCTCCCGATCGAAGTTTCTCCGTTTTGGTTCAGGATCCCTCACAGGCCTTTTCGTTTCTTTGGCCGCGTTCCCCTGTTTGGGTTCGTGATCTTCCCTGTTTCTTTCCCTAGGCTTTCTTTTGTTCTGCTCCCGGTCAGGGATGAGCGGAAACTTGAACTGTCCTTTTGGATATTGAAACAGGATTTTCGTATCAGGATCTGGAGTCTGTGACATTTTTTCCACTGTTTGATTGTAAACTTTTATTTCTTCTTTCTTTGACTTTGCAAGCTTCGAAAAATCCATATTCCTTAATGTCTCTTCATCAAGCGGTTCATCTATAATAATTTCTTCGATTTCAATAATTTCCTCTGCTTGGAACCATTTTTTCATCTTATTTAGCCATTTCAAACCTATCACTCTTTCTACATCTGTAGTTATGTAACTAATTCTACCAGTTATTTTTAAAATATCGAGAAAATTTGGGATTTGTATCTACTTTTTTAATCGTATTCTTTACCAACTCTACGTATTTCGCAGAACTCCTACCCTACTAAACCCCTTCTGGAATGAGTTTAAACCTATCCATCGCGAAATAACATTAGCCCCTAGTCTACTATTTAAATAAAACACCGCTGTTAAATCGCGTTTACAAAGAGATTAAGTTTTCATGCAGCCCAGGATGAAAGCTGGTCATTTCATTGCATCATCCTTCACGAAACCTCCTGTGGCATCCAAATAACGGCTGAAACCTATAAAACACCGTTCGTTAATACTGAACGGTGTTTGTGGGTTCAAGCGTTTTTTTTTTGCAAACCAAGACCAATGGCACTAAGCCCAATCATAAAAACTGCATACAACCTGCGCCACTGATTTGGAAGCAATCAAAATGGCATCTTCATCAATGTCGAATTTAGGATGGTGATTGAAATATGGCTTTTCCACCCCTTTCGGTTTACAGCCAATGTAAAAGAAGCAGCCAGGAATCTTTTCCGCATAATACGAAAAATCTTCTGAACCTGAGAATACCGGAAATTCCACGACCTTCTTAATATCTTTATCATGCATGCTTTCCAGGCTATTTTTCACGAATCCAGTCAGTTCAGGGTCATTATATAACGGAGGATAATCAGGCACATAGGTAAGTTCGCACTGAACATCAAATTCCGTTTCCACCCCTTTGACGATCCGATGGATTTCCTTATCTATCAGCTGTTGGGTCTCTGCTGTCATATAACGGACATCCCCTTCAATTTCTATACGATCCTTTATGACATTAAAGCTTCCTTTTCCATCGAAGGAGCCGATTGTGACTACGCCCATATCAAAGGGGTTCAAGCGACGGCTGATTACGGTTTGTACGGCTGTCACGAAATGGGCGCCTGCCACAATGGCATCATTAGCCATATGCGGGGAGGAACCATGACCGCCTACACCCTTTATCGCTAACTTGAAATAGGTCCGTCCAGCCATCGAATAGCCGCCGCGATACCCGACGACCCCCGCTGGATGCGACGGAAATAAATGGATTCCAAAAACAGCATCCAGTTCATCCAAAAAACCTGATTCCATAATGCTTTTTGCTCCTCCTGGGGGTGTTTCTTCTGCATGTTGATGGATTATTTTGATAGTGCCTGAAAGGGAATCTTTCAACTCGTTGATGCAGTCGGCCAGTACCAATAAATAAGCGGTATGCCCATCGTGTCCGCAGGCGTGCATGACACCTTCATTTTTTGAACGGAATGGGACCTCCGCTTCTTCTGTAATCGGCAATGCATCGAAATCCGCACGGAGACCTATCGTTTTCCCTGGTTTTCCGCCTTCGATCGTTACGATGATCCCTAATCCATTTCCTACATTCGTTTGAATCGACACATCTTTCCCTTTATAAAAATCAATGATATATTGTGCCGTTTTCTCTTCTTTGAAAGATAGCTCCGGATTCTCATGTAAATGACGGCGGATTTGAACCATTTCCTCTTTACGGGCTTCCAGCATGTTCATTAATTTACTTTTCACATTCACGATAATAGTCCCCCTTAATGTTTATTCATAAGGCTTAAAATTTTCTTTCGGTCTGGTAAATTAACTCTATTAAACTTGTATATACTTCTCGATAATAAAACAGGACCGCTGCCAAGATGGAGTTTCCCCAATGCTGACACGGTCCTTATGTTTTGCGATGATTTATTGTTCTCGCTTTTTGTTTTTACCCATAATGAAAATGGGCTCCAACTCATTATCTTCGTAAAGGAATGATAGAGCCGTTATCGGTACATGACCGCTGGCAAAGAAGCTCATGGCCATTTGCGCAAGAATATCATAACCCGTATCATTCTTCACATCGGCAATAATGATGACATCCTGATGCGGAATGGCCACAGCCATGGTCCCCTCGATCTTTTCCTTCATTTCCCGAAGCCAGGATTCATTCAGGATTCTGCTGGCATCATATCCATCATTCGTATTCAAAAAATAAAATGCATTATCCGCGACGATATCCGACTTCATTTCAGTGGAGAGGGAACGGGCATTGAAAAGGGCAATTTCACGGATTCTGTCACCCTGCCAATTTTCCCGTTGAATCATCTTTTCATCTATAAGACGGTAGGTTTTTCCTAAATCAAGGGCATAAAAAACCCGGGTTTCAGCCGTATGCTCATCGAATAAAAATGGATTTCCTTCTTCCGATTCCATTGGAAAGGAGGTAGAGCGGATGACTGGGAAAATGAATTTCTCCTTGCCTTCCATGCTGTGTTCTTCCCCCATCACATTCAGGGCCTCTTCCACGTAATAGGTGATTTCATCGATGGCTTTTTCCTGTACGTTTTCATAGTTAGCAAGTACAGGAGGCAGCTCGATGGTGATCCCCTTCCCGGTCTTCACATTTTCCACGCGTAACGTATCTTGCTTGCTATCGAATTTGAAAGTCCGATTATCATCTTTTAACCGTTCCTTCAAGATATTTTTCAGCTTTGTGCTGTCCATTTTCATGGTTGACCCTCCTCTTCATTGAAAAATCCCCAGCGAGAAGGGGAAATTGATTATAGTGATTGTATGAATTCCTCAATTTGTTCTTGTGTTTTGCGATCCTTGCTCACGAATCTACCTAGCTCTTTGCCATTATCATAAGCGATGAAACTTGGTATTCCGAATACATCATTAGCTGCACAGACATCGATGAATTCATCACGGTCCACATAAATGAATGTGAAGTCAGGAAATTTCGTTTCAATCTCCGGCATAATCGGTTCGATTACACGGCAATCTCCACACCATGTCGCCGAAAAAAGAAAAATATGTTTGCCTTCATTTTTTAATGCATCATATTGCTCAATGGTTTGTAACTTTTCCATTTGAATATTCCTCCTGCTCTATATGTCACCTTAGTTTTTATAATCCCATCATACCAGACTCTCCGCGAATCAACCATTAATACGGATCGGTTGAATGACCGGGAAATTGGGGAGTTATCTTATTTCTGGGGCACGGATGATACGATTTCCATCATCTGTTTCGCATCGGTTTTTAAATGGTCTTTATCCGTTTCGGTTGTCAGCTTGACCCCACCGATCCCCACTGCAAGCTCATACTTTTCTTTCGGTATCTCTTTAATCGAGATAAAGCCGAATTTATCATCAGTTTGAAAGGAATGCAGCACCAAATATTGATCTCCTTGTTCCTTTATCGCCAAATATAAAACGGAGCTGTCTTCTTTTTCATTCGGATTGACAAATAATATATAAGCCTTATCACCTTTTTGTAAAATCAAATTATTATCATGTTCTTCCACTACCCTATATTCCTTTGGCAGATGGACTTGAATAAGCCCTGCCTCGAGATTGGGCTGTTTTTCATCGTCACGAAAAGCCACTTCAGCAGCCTTCATTGCCTTTTCGGTTTGTCTCTCGATACCTGAGCAGCCAACAAGCAAACTGCTTATTAACAGGAAAACAAGAAATTTCTTATTCGATAAAGCCATCTTCATTCCTCCAGCCGTCTCTTTTATTCACTTATGGATACTATTATCCTTATTTATGGAATTCATCCATTTTCTAAAAAACATGATACAATGAAAACAATTTAAATACCGAGGAGGAAAACAATGAAATTAACCGTGTATCTTGCTGGGGAGATCCATTCAAGTTGGAGAAGTGAGTTGAGAGATAAGGCTTCTGCACTGAAGCTTCCTTTAGAATTCGTCGGTCCGATGGAGAACCATGAACGCTCCGATAATATCGGTGAAGATATTCTCGGAGAACAGCCGAACCCTATTCTGAAGGATGCGGCCGCTTCCCAAATCAATAATTTGCGGACAGGTCTTTTGATGAAAAAAGCTGATCTTGTCGTCGCCCTGTTTGGAGAGAAATATAAACAGTGGAATACTGCCATGGACGCAAGCACCGCCCTTTCCCTGGGTAAACCGCTTATTTTGATTCGCCCGGAATCCCATCACCATGCCTTAAAGGAATTATCGGAAAAAGCGAGTGTAACGGTCGAATCCGTGAACCAAGCCATGAAGGTGCTTTCTTATATTTTTGAAGAAGGGTTATAAATCTCCCGCCGAAGGAGTTTCCCCCTTATATCAATAACGAGAAACGGTCTTTACCCAAATAAAAAGCTTGTAGGGAAAATTACCCTACAAGCTAAAAGCAAATATTTATGGGTTGAAACTTATCCCTTTTTAATAGGAATCCAAATTTCCGAGTAATAGTCAGGGTTTGAAGCGTCATCATTCGCGTATACTTCCATTTCGGGAGTTCCGGCATGTTCATAACCGCTGGTAGGGAACCATTCGGAGAAGACTTGCTTCCAAGCCTTTTGAATGGCATCCGGCATAGGTCCGTGAACTTCAAATACGACCCACTTGGAAGCCGGTATCGTAAGGGTTGAAAACTCTTCAGGCACTTTCCCGGCATACTCTGCACCTATCCAATAATCCATCGTTTCATTTTTTTCCACTGCCCGCTTATCGACACATACACCAATCAAGCCATCTATTTGGCCATTGTTCAACTTTCCTAACCTATCGCTGGTTCCATCCGTATTCACTTTATCCCACAACATCGGGATCCCAACCAAATTCTCTTCATTGACCAAGGAAAACTCTTGCTTGATCCCGATCAATTGAAAGGAATCCCTTTCGAGGATATTGTATTTCATCGGTTTTGCCCCTTTCAAAATCACCTGTATCACCAGGCGTTCATAGAATTTCAGCTTCCCCATACACTTTCGTGCTTCGCTTGGAGATACTCCATGCTGCCTTCGGAAAGCTTTTGAGAATGCCTCGGGAGTGTCATAGCCATACTTGTAGGCTAAATCAATGACCTTGCCATTTGTGGATGAAATTTCTTGGGCCGCTAAGGTCAGTCTTCGACGCCTGATATATTCACCAATGGAAATATCCGTTAAAATGGTGAATGTCCGTTGAAAATGAAAAGCTGAGGCATTCGCCTGCCTGGAAATACTCTCGATTGTCAGGTCCTCCAATAAGTGCTCCTCGATATACTCGATTGCCTTTTGGATTGATTCAACCCACCCCATTCCGCTCACCCCTTGTCATCTATACTAGCAACCCCACTCATTAAAATCCTGTCAGATTCTGCTCTGTTTTGGCAGTGTTCTTTTTCCTGATTCGAACCGACATTGTACTCTTCTATCATCATTCCATGGCTATTTCAGTCATGACATGATTCAAAAATCCTACTTTTTCATTTTCAGCTTATACTCGTGTTGACCCGCAAGCATCCTCATGATATGAAGGAACATTTCCCCCCTGGTGATTCGCTCATTTGTAAACACGCCGATTGCTCCTTCCTTTTTGCTGATATTCTCCTGCATTGTGTAAGCGTCCATCACCGGACCCAACTCTTCACCGTGCAGTAGCTTCCCGGCAACAATTCCGGGCAGCGGGATTCTTGCTCCGCCAGCTACAAAGACCTCACCGTCCCTCGTGGCCATCGCACCCCAATTGCATAGAAACAGGCCTTGCTCCATTTTCACGACACCGCCTTCAAGTCCGATACCGATTTCGGCATCACTATGAATTAAGCAATTCCGGGCACGCGTCATTGCCCCTTCCATCGTTTCCTCATCTGAAAATGGCTGTTCCGAGACACCGCTTTCCACTTGAAGCGATATGATTTCAGCTTCTTCATATACGTCAAGCACTGCCTTTACTTTCGCCGGATTCTTACTGCCTACCGCTATTTTCAATATGGTTACCTTCCTTCCATGTAAAAAAAAGCTGATGGAAAAGGATTCATGACAGCTCCCTTTCCATTTCAGCTTCTTCTATTAACCGTTATTTATCAATGTCTCGAATGTCGTTTTATCACAGGAACGAACCAATTTCCCGATCAGTTCACGTGCAGCGGCATAATCATCAATATGAATCATGGATGCATGTGTATGAATATAGCGGGAACAGATGCCAATCACCCCGCTTGGAATGCCTTCGTTTGCAACATGGACCTTCCCTGCATCCGTGCCGCCTTGGGAAACGAAATATTGATACGGAATGTCATTCGACTCGGCCGTATCAAGGATGAACTCCCTCATGCCGCGATGCGTAACCATCGAACGATCCAAAATACGGAGAAGCGCCCCTTTCCCCAGCTGCCCAAATTCACTTTTACTGCCGGACATGTCGTTCGCAGGACTTGCATCCAAGGCGAAGAAAAGATCCGGTTTGATCATATGAGCTGCTGTTTGCGCACCCCGTAATCCCACTTCCTCCTGCACAGTTGCTCCGGAATAGAGGATATTCGGTAATGTTTCATCTTTTAAATCCTTTAACAATTCAATCGCAAGTCCGCAACCGTAACGGTTATCCCATGCTTTTGCCAGGATTTTTTTCTCATTGGCCATCGGCGTGAACGGACAAATCGGTACAATCTGCTGACCGGGCTTAATACCGATTCTCTTCACATCTTCCTTATCATCCGCCCCGATATCAATCAGCATATTTTTGATATCCATTGGTTTTGAGCGTTGCGATTCATCAAGCAAATGAGGAGGAATCGAACCGATGACACCAATGACCGGCCCTTTATCGGTAATGATTTCGACTCTTTGGGCCAAAAGCACTTGACTCCACCAGCCTCCAAGGGTCTGAAAACGAATCATTCCATTATCCGTTACGGAAGTGACCATGAATCCCACTTCATCCATATGCCCGGCAACCAGTACAGTCGGCCCTTCTTGATTACCTCTTTTTACGCCAAATATTCCGCCAAGGCGGTCTTGGACGATTTCATCCGAATATTTTTCCAGCTCACTCCTCATGAAACTCCGAACTGCATGTTCATTTCCCGAGGCTCCCGGTAATTCCGTCAATGTTTTAAAAAGTTCTAAAGTCTCATGATTCATTTTTCTACCCCTAACCTATGTATTGTTTTATACTATTTTACAGAACTTAGCATCATGTTACACTAGAAAGTTCTAATTTATCAGTTAATGGTTAAAATTTCAAATTATTAGTCAAATAAAGCGTTCTTCTGTATACTAGAAAGAGTGATTGAAAAAATGCAATGGAGGAGAAATCAATGAATTGGAAAACGTTTTTACTAGGTACTGTAGCCGGGTTTGCTGCTGGCTATGCGACAAAACAAATATTGGATCAATCAATTAAACCTTCTCCGGATAAAGTCTTGGCCCAAGTGAAGGAAACAGTCAAAAAGGACGGAAATATATATGGCTCATGGATCTTGATGAAGCCGGAAAACTATACAAAAAATGATTTGGACTATGAAGTGTACAAAGGCGGGATCACTAGAAACACAGAGGGAAAACGCGAGCAATTCGAATTTGTTGCAGATGCCTCTACAGGAACAATATTGGAGCTTAATACGCAAAATGATTGAAACAAAAAGGAGGGCCGTCAAAATGACGTCCTCCTTTTGCTTCCCTGCTTACCGATTCCGTTTCAATTCGGCTATTATCTCTTTACCCGTTACATCCCATTTGATGGCACAGTAGTGGGCATCATGGTAAAAGCTGTACCAGGACCCATTTACCAGTCCGGATTTCATCCACTTTTCCTTCGCTTCGATGGAAGTCATGGGATAGTCGTCATAAGCAAGGACCCAGAGGACATTCGCATGCGCGTGCGTCGGCATGATATCTGCCATGTGAATCAATCTTTCCCCACCATCTTCAATGATGATGATTGCATGTCCATCACTATGCCCCCCTGTATGGATCATTTTAATGCCTTTCGTAATTTCTTGTTCACCTTCAAAAGGACGTACCTGCGAAGCGACAGCCTCCCAGTTTTCTGCCCAATATGTACTTTTTGAACGAATATTCGGCTTTTTCATTTCATTCCATTCAGTTTGAGTCGTAATGATTTCAGCACGCCCGAATACAGGCACCCAAGTTTCACCTTCACGTTTCGTCAAACCGCAGGCATGGTCGAAATGTAGATGGGTCATTAAAATGTAATCGATATCATTTGGTTGAATCCCAAGTCGGCCAAGATCTTCGACAAGACTGGATTCCTCCGTCACCCCAAAATTCCGTCTTTGCTTCTCATTCATCTTTCCATTACCAATACCGGAATCTATAAGCATGTTCAATCCATTTGCCTGCACTAAAATCGGATCAGTACGTAACTCGATTTGGTTATTTTCGTTAACAGGATACTTCTTGGACCAAAGCGGTTTCGGTACAACACCGAACATCGCACCCCCATCCAAGTGAGTCACACCGCCGTTCAACCATGTTAATTTCATTTCCCCTATTTGCATCGTTTCCATTTTACCCCTCCTCTCCTATAGTTTAACACCCACTTCCATATATTGAAATTGATAACAATCATCTCATCCTCGTGAATGCCCCCCTCCCATATCAGACCTTTATGATTTCCCCCAAACGAAAGAGCCATCACAAAGGCAAACATGGTTCATGGTAGACGAAATGGTGGATATATTTCTATCTAAACCTCCGTTGAGTTTCCTTGACATCCTTGCTTATTAACTTTGTTGGACATGTATATGGCAGCATTTAATTGGTGTGAACTTATGAAATTTTATTCGGCTTAAACAAAATAAAAAACCAGATGCTGTGCACCTGGTTTCTGATCGAATGATTATTGGAACATTGCTTCCAAGCGGTATATCCGGTTGCCTTTACTCGAGAACTTTTCTTCATATTCTGTCATGATATTACCTTCAAAACTGCTGTTATGCAGATCAAGGCTTACATATTTCAAGAGCATGCCGTATTCGGAAATACTCTTCAAGGAAGATTCGAATAACCCTTGGTTATCCGTCTTGAAGTGAATCTCGCCTTTGTCTGGCAGGATGCCTTCATATACTTCGAGGAATGTCTTATACGTTAACCGACGTTTTGCATGACGCGATTTCGGCCACGGATCAGAGAAATTCAAGTAGACGCGATCCACGTCACCTTTTGCAAAATATTCCCCTAAGTTCGCTGCGTCAACATTCAACAGCTTTAAATTTGGAACATCCGCTTCAATCAGCAAGTCCAATGCAGCTACAATGACACTTCTATATACTTCAATTCCAATGAAATTCACATCAGGATGGGCTTTTGCCATTTCTGTAATGAAACGGCCTTTCCCCGTACCCACTTCAATATACAACGGATTATCGTTACCGAAAACTTCATGCCATTTACCTTTATGGCTCACTGGCTGCTGAATTACATATTGTGGAAAATCATTCAAACGGTCTTCAGCCCAAGGTTTATTTCTTAAACGCATGATGACACCCCTATTTATAATATAATCGTTCAAACCATAACACGAGTGGATGGATTCCTGCAAGATGATTTTTTCAGGAAAAGCCTGCATGCACCCACTGACAAATAAAAAAACTGCCGGCCATCCAGGCGACAGTCTCTGTAGTTTTCATGTATAAAACTTTCCGCAAAACACACCATAAATAAGTGAAGGGCAGGCGAGAACCACCTGGGAACCCCTTGAATCCATATTTAAGATAGGAGAGGTATTATATGCCGCTTTCCCATGAACATCAAATGTCACTATTAAAAGATATATTAACCAATCATCAAACAGATTGCTGCGGATCCGTTTCTGAATGTGAACAGGTTGAAAGGCTCGTCAAATCCTTAATGGTCAATATGGATATTGACAGCAATGTAAAAACGATACTGACGGAGATTTACGAATATAGCCAGACAGGCATCGGTACCGCCGATTTAGAAGCACATATTTCAACCCACCAGAACGACTTGTCCCAGTGGGTGGATGATATAGATCAATTCTGATCAGCCAACCATCAATATTGCTTCAAGTTTTTGCAGTAATTCATTTCTTTCCTCGTACCGCTTTCTACGATGATGCCATTGGATGGAAAGCACTAGTTGTGAAACCGTGTGCCATTTCATCCTCATCTCCAGGCCTGCGTCAAGCTTCTTGCCGTAACGGGCAAGCCATTGATTCCATTCTTCCCTTGGGACATATGAATACAGGAGTACGCCGAGGTCAATGGCCGGATCGCCAATGACCGCTCCGTCCCAATCAATTAGGAACAATCCGTCGGTTTCGGTCATGAGCCAATTATTATGGTTCACATCACAATGACAGACGACTTTTTCGTCGCATTCAATCAACAGGAGATTATTCTGTAAAAAATGGATGGCCTGCTTGATAATCGGAATATCCGTAACATCCGAAGATAACCCGGTTTCTATGTCTGTAAGTATACTTTCAGGTCGTAAAGGGGATTTCCCAAGCCTTTTGAGCATGCTTAACAAAGGATCGGATTGATGAATTTTTTGAAGCAGCTTTGCGACTCTTATATTGTTCATTTCCTGCTGAGATAGCTCCCTGCCTTCCATCCAATGCTGGGCCGTAATTACATCCCCATTTTCCAGGCGTTTTGTCCACATTAACTTTGGAACAATGCCCTCAGCTGAAAGAACAGCTAAAAATGGCGATGAATTTCGTTTAAGGAAGAGCTTCTGCCCCTCTTTCTCGGCAATAAAGGCTTCTCCCGTAGCTCCTCCAGCAGGGGATATATCCCACTCCTGACCTAATAAATGTTCCAACTGGTTCACCTTCGATTTCCTCGCTTAATCATACAAATGTGGGTACGTTCACCTAGTGTATGTATTACCACTACTTTGAGTCCATGTTTAATAAAAAATCCGCCTGCCGGCGAAGCTGCATTTATACTTGCATCGGGATGATACCCGCAATTAAAAACATCCTCATTTTAGAGAAATAAAAAAATAGCTATTGAGCAATTAAACAATAGCCATAAATTAAATTTTAGTTGAAAAACGGTTTCTTCGTCAAGTACTATAAAACGATTATACGCATAAAACAAAAACAAATAAATCATTTCATATTTTTGTTTGGAATATCATCCTTGAACATGACGCGAATTTTCTCTTTCAGAACCACTGCAGCTACTTCACCCATTCCAACAATTTCCCCATCAGACTGGATTTTCACTGACCCGTGGTTCTTCATTTTTATCCTTTCACCAGAAAAAGAATCAACATTTTTAATGTTTAGGTGACCGCCCCATAAAACGGTGATGAATACGGTCAATAATTTCAACATTGTAATATCATGGACGACAATCACATTCAGACTGCCATCATCCAGCTTTGACATCGGTGAAATATTCATGCCACCGCCAAAGTAGGGCTGGTTCGCAATGACGATGAACCATACCTTTTTCAAAAGATGCCGATTTCCATCAATGATCAATTCCATACAGCTGGGCTGGTAAGAAAATATTTTTTATAAAAATGAACAGATAAATTAATTTACCCGCTCTGACAAAATTAAACCATTTTTTCAGAGGCGAACGGTCTGCTTCAGCTGAAATTTCAGCATCAATGCCCATTCCCAGGCTGTTAATAAAATAACCAACCTTACCATTCGTCTCGAACTGTCCAATATCAACGGCACTAAAGGCGTTATCCTGAAATAGAGAAAGCGCTTCTTCCACACTCTCAGTTTTTTGAATGCCCCTTACATAATCATTGCCAGATCCAGCCGCAAGGGAGCCGATGATTGCATGAGGAAAACCAATCGCGCCATTTATCATTTCATTGACCGTTCCATCTCCCCCGACAGCGATCATCCGGGTTTCCTGATTCGTCCCTGAAAGAATTTCCTTCGTCAATCTTAGCGCATGACCCTTTTCCTCCGTAAAAAAAACCTTATGGGGAACAGCTTTTGAATTCAGTATTTCCTCGGCTTTTTTCCAAATCTTCAAACTCTCTTCATTTCCAGCCATTGGATTGACAATGAAATACAGCGTATCATTAAGGTTCTGCATGCTCATTTTCCTCTGTTTGGTTATATTCAGCATCCCATTCAGGTCGCATGCTCGATGTAGTTTGACAATATTCAAGCAATGCCTGCGCCCCTTTTAGCTGCTGTGCCTTAAGAGGAGATGAAATTGCCCGCATCCTTTCAAACCATTCCGGGAAGGTCCTTTTATCCAATATCGTAATATCATAAGGAGTTTCGGGATAATCCACATAACCATTCCGGGATAGAATCACCTTTTTAATCGGTACGTTCACTTCATAAAGCTCAAATACCCGGGAAACGATGTTCGCCATCCGATTTGCGCCAAGCATGGGGTTGAGCACTTTTTTATCAGGATGCTTATGATGCATGCGGACCCAGAACCGGTCACCCGAACCGATGAAAGCAGCGTTTTCTTCCGCTTCCAGAAAAGTGATGCACCAAGCATCAACAGGGGTCAATAAAATGACATCGACTTCAACTGGTGCATTTTTCAATAGAAAGATAGGTTTATATAATACGAGAAACGTATCCGGAAAACGTTGCAGAAAAAAGCGGAGCCTTTCATCCAAAAAGAATGATTGGTCCACAAATGACTTTTCATGAAGCGTAGAACTTCCCCATTTCATTTGAAAGCGGAGCAATTGATTTAAAAAATTCTGCTTCAATTCATCCAGACTGGCCGGACGGAACGGAAATCTTAATGAAAAAACATTAGTATTTTCAATCTGGTTCGGTATGAGCAGCTCATCTGCCTTTGCGTCCTGTTTTCCTGTCCGGGGGAATATGCCTTTCACCTTTTTAAACAGGCCCTTTGACTCTTCCCGAGGCGTATCAAATTTGACCTGTGTTTCACTTTCAGCATGTTCACTATAGAGCCGATCTAGCTCGCCCGCTTCATAAGCAGCCTTCAATTTATCCCATTGCTGTTTTTTCAACCGGGCAAATTGTGTTGGATATCGATAAATATCCTGCTCATACCGGGAAATATAATCCTGCATCTTTATGAGCTGTGCCATTCGACCACCACCATCTCTCTCTATTTTTGGAGGTTTATCGCGAAAATCTTCTCATATGAAGGAGAAGCTCCAAGATGTGTTTGATATAACGCAACCTGGTCTGCTTCAAAATGCTTATCCTCCAAATCCGCTATCTGCCGGACGCTCTCCAACGAAAAGGGACTTACCCCCTCGAATTTCCTTGCTAGCGTTATATGAGGCTTAAACGGCTTTTTATCAAGTTCAAAACCTGCCCCGACACAGGAATTATAGATTTTCCTTTGAATGGTAAAAAGCCTTTCTTGCTGCTTAACACCTGCCCATAGAATCCTTGGACTATCACTCTTGCCGAAACCGCCGATATCGCCGAGTTCCAAACCGAATGAGGCCTCATTGGCAAGCTCGCTTTCCACACGCCCCAAAGCATCCTTTTTCAATGTATCGGGAGCATTGCCCAAAAAAGCCATCGTAATATGATAATCGGCTGGATGCAGCCATTTCTTAAATGGAAAGTCTAACTTAAGTTGTTCCGTAACAGCATTTAAATAGGACTTGATATCATCAGGTAATACTAAAGCAAAGAAAAAATGAGTATTCATGGTCAAATACATTCCTTCCTATTTTCCCTTTAATTTTACCATATTTCCAATGTATATACCTTTTCATGGACATCCTTATAAATATTCCCTCCATCAAAAAAACTGGTATATTCCCAGTCTTCCATCCTGTGAACGAAGCTATGGCGGATTATTGATACATGCGCAAGGACGGATGATCACGCGTTAGGACGGATTTAAAAACTGCACCCCGATTGTTAGATGTTTTCTAACGATTGGGATGCAGTTCAATATTGGTCTTTTTGTGCCGTTTAGCTGAACAGCGTTTCGTAAAGCAGGAACAAGTTCAGTCCGATGATAAGTACGGCAATAAGCCAAGCAATGCTTGAGGTGATTTTATGATTGACCAGGTTCCCCATGATTTTCTTATTGCTTGTAAACATGATCAATGGCACTAAGGCAAATGCGATGCCAAACGAGAGTACTACTTGGCTCATCACAAGTGCTTTAGATGGATTCACTCCCCATAATATTATCAGCAGAGGCGGAACGGTCGTAATGATCCTTCTCAAATAAATCGGTATATGTCTCTTAATGAATCCCTGCATGACCACATCTCCTGTCATTACACCGACTGATGAGCTGGATAAACCGGCAATTAATAATCCTATTCCAAAAAACATCGCGACTGATGGTCCAAGCATGGCACCGAATTGTTGATAGGCAACATCCAAATCCTCTACAAGCATTCCATTCTTATGAAATAGGGCAGCTGAAACAATGACCATGGCGGCATTGATTCCGCCTGCGATCAACATGGCGATGACAATATCAATTAGTTCAAAACGAAAAATTCTTTTTCTTTCCAAATCGTTTTTACCGACAATTCGCTTTTGAGTTAAAGAGGAATGAAGGTAAATCGCATGTGGCATAACGGTAGCTCCAAGCATACCCGCCGATAGTAATATACTGTCCACTCCCTCGAATTTTGGAGTGAAGAGTCCTAAAACAATGGCTGAAGTGTCAGGTTTTGCATAAAAAACTTGAGCACCAAAGGCAATCACCACAACAAATATCATGACCGTGATCAAGGCTTCGAATGTTCGAAAACCTCTGCGCTGGATTTCCAAAATGGCAAAAGAACCAATCGCTGCAATGATGGCCGATGTAATAAGCGGTAAGTCAAATAACAAATAAATTCCTAGTGCCGCTCCTATGAATTCAGCTAAGTCGGTTGCCATTATAACGGCTTCGGCCTGAATCCATAATAAGAAAGATGTCTTTTTCGAAAATCTCTCCCTGCATAACTCAGGAAGGTTCTTTCCCGTGGCTATCCCCAATTTAGCTGATAGTGATTGAATTAGCACAGCCATTAAATTGGATGCGAAGATAACCCATAATAACGTATAGCCATATTTAGATCCGGCTGTGATATTGGTAGCATAATTCCCTGGATCAATATAGGCAACAGCTGCTATGAAGGCCGGCCCTAGATAGGGAAGCAGTTTTTTGATTCCTCTCGAAGAAGAATGATGCAATACATCGGACATATCTATCTCTACTCCTTTTTACACGCAACTCAAATTGTTGCAACAGGTAAACTTTTTAAGTTATTAGCAAGTATATTCCTGGATCTTGAAAATGTCAAAAAGGAAAATCGGGGAAGTTCAAACTGAATTAAACTGCATAAGGAGGGGGTGAACGGAGGCATGTAAAAAGGGATCCGGACATGATTTATTTCACTTCAGACTTGAAGTCAGGCAATGAAAATGTCTGGACATGCAAGATTCATTCCGAGTAATTGCTGAATAATAAAAACCCCTTGCCGATTGCGGCAAAGGGGACTTTGATCTATTTAAGGGTACCGCATTGCTTCTCGATTTCCTCGGAAAACAGTTTTTGCAGTCTTTGGGTTATCGGACCGGGTTCCCCGGCTGCAATCGATTGGCCATCAATATTAATAATTGGAGTCACTTCGACGCTTGTGCTCGTATAAAGGACTTCATCTGCTGCCATCATGTCCTCGACCGTAAAGGCTTCTTCGACATAGGGAATTCCATGATCTGTGCAAAGTTTCAGCATTACCTGACGGGTGATTCCATTCAGGATCAAGTTGGTGGCCGGATGTGTTTTAATTAGCCCATCCACCACGATTGAAACATTGGACGAACTTCCCTCCGTCACCGTACCATCACGATGCTGGATCGCTTCATCACAACCAGCTTCGACCGCTTGCTGTTTAGCCATTATATTACCCAGTAGATTTAAACTTTTGATATTACAGCGAAGCCAGCGTATATCGTCGGTCGTAACGGCCTTGACCCCTGGCTTCATTTTTCCTGTATAAGGAATTTCCTTGGTATAGGCAACAAAGACCGGTTCCACCTCTGTAGTTGGAAAAGAGTGTGTACGCGGCGATGCTCCCCTTGTCAGCTGCATATAGACGATGCCGTCCTTCAGTTGATCTTCAGTGATCAGCTCTTTCATGCGGGCTTTGATTTCCGCTACAGTAAAGGGAACTTTCATCTGAATCAACTTCGCACTGTCCATCAGCCGGTTCAGATGCATGTCCCCCGCAAATAATTCGCCATTATAAACCCGGATGACTTCATAGACGCCATCGCCGAATTGATATCCCCGGTCTTCAATATCTACCTTTACTTCGGACCTGCTTTTAAGGTCGCCGTTGAAAATGATTTTTCCCATGTCTTTCTCCCTCTTTGCCTCTTATTTAGCCAATTCATGAATGGCACGTGCATAAATGGACGTAGCCTTAAGCATATCTTCAATATCAATATATTCATCTTTCTGATGCGCAATATCTTCGCTGCCAGGGAAAAGCGGACCGAATGCAACGCCTTCCTTCAATGAACGGGCGTAGGTGCCGCCACCAATGGAAAGGAGTTCAGCTTTCTCACCTGTTTCCGCTTCATAAACTTGCTGCAAAGTCTTAATCAAGAAGCTTTCACTGTCCACATAATGCGGAGTGGAATGCGAATTGGTCTTCACTTTCAAAGTATATGCCGCTAACCTATCTTCCAATGCCGCCTTTTCCGCTTCCCACTCAAACGTCACCGGATAACGCATACTGAAACCAATCGAGCTGTCCCCTTGTTTTGAATAATTGAAAACGCCGGCATTGATTGTCAATTCACCTGTTTGCTCATCCGAATATGCAAGGCCTAAATTATTTCCACGGGAATCTTCAAACAAGCGATCCTTGATGAAAGTGAAGTAAGCTTTAGCATGGGGATCAAGAGTAAGATCAGCTAGAAATACGGCTAAATGCAGACCTGCATTAATGCCATTTTTCGGTTCCATCGCGTGTGCCGAAACACCATTCATTTCAAGAAGCACTTGATTTTTTTGTGGAACGGCTTGGCCCTTCAATGAGTATTTTTGCAAATAATCCTGATAGTTTGCCACCACTTCAGCAGGGTTAGCCGCTTCCACAATCGCCGTAGCAAAATCCGGTACCATATTCGTCCTTCTACCTGAAGAAAATTCCTTGACATTCACGTTTGAGTTCGTACCATTTCCTGCATCGGCGGGGTGTATAACCGAGAAATCCCAGATTCCCTTTTCCGCACTGATGATCGGGAAGTCAGCATCCGGCGCGAAGCCCATCGATGGCATTTCCTCCACTTCAAAGTACCGGTCAACGCAGCGCCAGTTCGATTCTTCATCCGTTCCAATGATCATCCTCACACGTTTGTTCAAAGGTTTCCCTAGCTCCCGGACCAGCTTCATTGCATGATAGGCTGCCATCGTCGGCCCTTTATCATCGATTGCCCCACGAGCATATATGCGGCCATTACGGATTTCAGCACCAAACGGATCCGAACTCCATCCATCTCCTTCGGGTACCACGTCGACATGGCATAATATCCCGATTAACTCCTCGCCTTCACCCATTTCAATATGGCCAGCGACATTATCGACATTTTTCACGGTAAAACCGTCTTTTTCGGCTAATTGAAGCATGTAATCAAGGGCTTCCTTCACCCCTTTACCGAATGGGGCCTCCTCTGTCGGATGTTCTTCATCCAGTACACTTTTTATTTTCAGTAAGTTTTGTGTGTCCAGTAATAAGTCCATTTTCCGTTTTTCAACTTCTTCTCGCCAATTCAATTCACTCACAATACGACAACTCCTCTTGTATATATATTTTTCATTTTATCACTTTTACTATCTGATTCGCCAAGCGTAGCTACCTTTTTCTTCGTATTCCCGTATTATTGCTAAGGTCAAACTACCGATAAAATTCCTTATATAAATAAAAAAACACCCTCTTTAATTAAAAGAGGGTGTTTTCAATAGGCTATCTTCATCCATCAACTCTGTTACTTTTCGGTTCAGTCTTGGGATGTATAACGCTAAAAACAAGGAACGTCCTAAACTGAACGCCAGGAATGCAAGCCATAATCCATGATTACCATGGTGAGGGACTGCCATGAATTGGACACATAGAAAGGCCAATAGTGCAAGGAGCATCGAGTTCCTTACAGGAACGGCTTCAGTCGCACCGGTAAACACTCCATAGAAAATGAGTCCGATAAAGGCAGTGAAAGGGAATAGGACAATCCAAAGCCCGTATTCATGGGCCAGGTCGATGACGCCTGGAATATTCGTGAAAAGGAGAATGACCTTATCGCTAAATAAATAGTATGATCCGGCAAGTATGAACGAAGCATACAAGCCCCACCGCGCCGAAAGTGAGAGCGTTTTTTTATAAAGGTGTATATCTCTCGAACCAATGGCCCTCCCAATCAGGAGACTCGACGCGTTCGCGAAGCCATCAAAGCAATAGGCCATCAGGTAATGAATCTGAATGAGTACGGCATTGGCCGCCAGTGTCTCTGTCCCGAAAGTGGCTCCTTTGGCCGTAAAAAGATTGAAAACCGTAATCAGGCAAATGGTCCTGATGAATAAATCCCTGTTGACCACCATCATTTTTTTCAGGGAAGCATGATCGAACGCCTCCCGGAACGAAAAAGCATCAGGTATGATGACCGCTTTCCGAATCACCCACAAGCCCAGGAAAAAAGCGGCAATCTCTGATATCAATGAAGCGGCAGCAACCCCTGATACAGACCATGAAAAGCCATTTACAAAAACGAGGCACAAAATAATATTGATCACGTTCATGAAAACTTGTATGAACAATGATGTTTTTATCCTGGATTTCCCAATTAACCAGCCTAAGATGACATAGTTCAATAATGCAAAAGGTGCCCCCCATATCCGGATGCTGAAGTAATCGGCGGCAAAGGAGGAAACGTTCGATTCCGGACCGATTGCACCTAGGGAAACATTCAATATGGGTTTTTGGATCACGATAAAAAGAAGACCGATGATTGCTGCTATGAAAAAAGGACGAATCAAGGCCATCAGGCTCTGCTTGTCATCCCTTGCCCCCTCAGCTTGTGCAGCGAAGGCAGATGTACTGACCCGAAGAAATCCAAAAAGCCAATACATCGTATTAAAGATAATGGTTCCGACAGCTACCCCACCTATATAAGCGGGATCACTCAACTTTCCAACCACAGCCGTATCAACCGCACCGAGCAATGGTGTACTCATCGTCGAAATCGTAAGCGGAATGGCCAAGGAAAGATACATTCTGTTATTCATAAATGGATGACCCCCTTTTTCATGTCTGAAAAGTTCACAAAACTTTGCATTAAAAGTACAACTTGTTAGGCTATTTTTGATATTGACAATCTACGGAATCAAAATTTGAATATTTGTAGATTGATAGTGACTTCAAATTGAAGCGGTTATTTAAATATATCAACTTTCCGGCAAAATTTCAGATATACCTCTACTTTTCATCCAGCCAGAAAAAAACATTCGCAAGCGGGAAAACAAAATGCTTGACGGATTGATGATGGAGTAATAGTATTGCTCGTTGATAAAATAACTTTTGAACTATGCCTGAACATATATCCATCGTTATATCAACTAAACAGGAGTGAACATGATGGGAAGATTGACTAATAAAGTAGCCATTATCACTGGCGGAGCATCCGGTATGGGAAGAGAAATGGTCGACCTATTCACAAAAGAAGGAGCACAAGTCATTGCTGCTGATATCAATGAAAAAGCTGTAGCAGCTGTGAACGAATTGGATAACGTACATGGTACTTTCCTTGATGTATCTTCAGATGAAAGCTGGAAAAAGGTGACGGATGAAGTCATCGCTAAATTTGGCAAAATCGACATTTTGGTTAACAATGCCGGTATCTCGACAGAAAAAGGAATTAACGATACGACATTGGCCGATTGGCAGCTAATGTTAAGCATTAATGGATTTGGACCATTCCTTGGAATGAAACATGTTGTTCCTTACATGGTTAAAGAAGGTAAAGGCGCTGTTGTGAACATTTCTTCCTTTACTGCACAAATCGGAATGGGCTTAAACTCTTATTCAGCTTCTAAAGGTGCCGTTCGTGCTATTTCCAAGGCTGCCGCAACTCAATATGGCCGCATGGGCGTCCGTGTTAATGCCGTATTCCCTGGTATCATCGAAACACCAATGACACAGAAATTAGAAGAGTCAAAAGAGTTAGTGAACCAAATGATCAAGGCAACTCCATTACAGCGTTTGGGGCAGCCGGCGGATATTGCAAATGCCGTGCTTTATCTAGCATCCGATGACGCTTCATACGTTACTGGTGCCGAGCTCGTCATCGACGGCGGATACTCTGCTCAATAATAAAAGGTGGAAATGGAAAATCCCGTTTCTGAAATCCAGAAACGGGATTTTCTGATAACATGGAAATTTGGCGGTTACGTTAACACACCAATGAAATAGCCAAAAGTCGTAAATACCAAGCACCAGCTGAAAGCCCCTGCACCTGCAAATATAAAGTACTTTCGTTTCCCCATTCCGTTCATTCCGGATATGTAACTGGCGAAGTGGCGAACTCCTGGGATGAAATAGGCAATGATAATGGTCCATGGACCGTATTTATTGAACCATTTCTCCAGTTTTTCCAACCTCGCGGGTGTCATTCTGATCCATTTACCATGCTTTCTCAAAAAAGGCTTACCCACCTTTTTCCCGATGAAATAACTGACAAGCATCCCGGATATCGATCCAAGGAAACTGACTAGGAATGCCCCCTGGACATTCAAAACGGAAATGGATGACAAATAGCCGACAAAAGTCAACATGAACTCATCAGGTACCGGCAAGCCAATAATTCCAATGGCCAACAGTCCATATATCGCAAAATAACCATAGTTTGAAATTAAATCTTTTACTATATCCATCTATAGTACTCCATCTCAGCACCCTTTTTTAAAGTAATCCAATTTCTATGCGGGCCTGGGTAACGTGATTACTTCTTTTTAATAGGATAACCTAAATTAACCCAAATGAGTGGATTTTCATAAAAAAAGAAAAAAAAAGAAGAATGAACACGTTTTTTGTTGAAAGATTTATATCGCAATGGCAGTCAACGTTTCCCCCTTTCCGCGATGAATGACGGCAACAAAAGCGGACCCGATGACCGAGTCCGCTTCCTCTTATTTCACAATTTTTATTTCCTTGATCGGCCAATACACTAGATTCGCCTTGCCGACAATTTCATCGACGGAAATCGTGCCGATTTCACGGCTATCCAAACTATTTTGGCGATTATCCCCCATAAGGAACAGCTGGTCATCCGGAACTGTCATGCTGCCTGTAATATCTTCGAGCTTGAAGGATTCAGTCAGCGGCACTCCTGCCATCTGGTTCTTATATTTGTCCAAGTATGGTTCTTCATAAGCTTTCCCATTAATATAAAGCATATCATCTTTATATTCAATATGGTCACCTGGTAGACCGATAACCCTTTTTATATAATCTTTATCTGCCGTTGCATGAAAAACGACAATATCAAACCGGTCGATACTATCAATATTCGTTCCAAACTTGGTAAGAACAATCCTTTCGTGGTCTTGCAGGGTCGGCATCATTGACTCACCGTCCACGACAATCGGTGCAAAAATATACGTTCGAATTAAAAAAGCTAGAATGACTGCAATCAATATCGCTTTTATCCATGAAAAAACTTCTTTTCTATTTTCCAATCGAAGTCCCTCTCTCTGTTTTTTATTCATGCAATTATATCATAATCCCTTCATGATCACGTCATACAAATACCCACATTTTGCACATTATCAATTACTTCCATTTTTCATACTGGATCTCGATGCTTTCCAACTCTATTTCCCTGCGCTGCATCTTTGGAGGACAAATCGCATTATATGTACGGACTTTCTCATTTATATCGTCAATTCGTTTGATTAATTCCGATTCAGGTCCATTCATTTTTTTCAATCGAACCACTTCGGATAGCTCTTCCCGAATTTCTTTTTGCCATTTTATCCAAAGCGGAAGGTAACCGGCATCCTTGGCCTTCGTCAAGAAGTTGTCATAGATATTTCCTGATAGCACCGACTCCGGAAGCGGTTTTCCAAAGCCAGGATTATTCTTCAGTCCGCCGTCCTTTTCATAATCCTTAAAAATCTGATCCATCCAGTTTACATGCCCCTGTTCTTTGCCCATAAACAATCTCCCTTCAGATCACTTATCATTACATCTATTTACAATTATAACATTTTTATCTATATCCACTCCACCCTTGAAGATCATTCAATGAACACTTTCTACTATTATATATGCATGGCTTTCGGCCAAAAACATTCATGCATCAAAAAAGGGATTCCATTATTAACGGAATCCCTTTTTGCCATCTATTTAACCGTGATTTTCCTTTTTACCTCTGCCTTGTTCTGCGATTTATCCGTAACTGTGTAAGTCAATGTATAGGAACCCTTTTTCTTTGTATTCACAGTCCCTGTTATTTTGATCTTACTTGTTAAACTTCCATCCAGGTTATCTTTCGCAGATACACCTGATTTAGGATTGAATCCCGAGTTTATGGAAATGGTTTTACTTTTGGCTCCGGAAATGACCGGCTTGGTGCTGTCGATTGTGATCTTCCTGGTCACTGTAGCAGTATTTTTCGATGAATCAGTGATTGTATACTTTAATGTGTACATTCCCTTTTTCTTCGTATTCACCGTACCCGTCACCTTGATTTTACTGGTCAAGCTGCCATCCAGGTTATCTTTAGCGGATACGCCTGATTTAGGATTGAATGTCGAGTTATAGGCAATGGTTTTACTTTTGGCTCCCGAGATGACTGGCTTGGTGCTGTCTATCGTAATCTTTCTTGTGACTGTAGCAGTATTTTTCGATTGATCGGTGACCGTATACGTCAATGTATAGGTCCCCTTTTTCTTCGTATTCACTGTACCCGCCACTTTGATTTTAGTGGTCAAGTTACCATCGGCATTATCCTTGGCACTCACATTCGTTTTTGGATTGAATGAAGAATTAAGTTTGATGGTTTTATTCCCGGCACCGGAAACCACTGGCTTTACTTGATCATAAACGGCTATTTTCCTTGTGACCTTGGCAAAGTTCCCAGCCTTGTCAGCTACCGTATACGTCAAATTATAGGTGCCCACTTTCTTGGTATCCACCTTACCATCCACACGTATGGCACTCGTTAAGTCACCATCTTTATCATCCTTCGCCTTTACGCTTGTTTTAGGATTGAAAGTCGAGTTGAAAGGAATGGATTTATTTGTTGCCCCTGAAATCACAGGTTCATTCGTATCCTTGATAGGCACGACACTCGATAGCCTATTGGAGATGTAAGCTGATGAAACATACCCCTTAATCTTCCCGTCTTCCGTTTGTACGGGGTAAAAGACAAATTTATTTCCCTTAGATTCGTGATAGTCAAAATTCCCTTTGATGATCAAGCTTGTATTTGGAGGCACAAGCACTGCACCTACCGTAGTGTTTATTTCTTTCCTAATATTCGCGTTGGATGTCGTCACCACTTTGTCTTCTGGCATGAACCAATAAACAGAGTCATGCGTTTGGTCGGTCAGTGTGTATTCCAACTTTTTAAAGATGATATTTTCAGTGCTTTCACGATCATATTGAAAGTCCAATGTACTGAATGGATAGATTGCCAGTTTAGTGCTTTTCAAAAAACTTTGGTTTTCCAATTCGGCAAAAACTTCCTCTTGGTAAGCATTCACATTTCTTTTCCCGCTTTCCTGGTAAAGAGGACTGTTAACCGGCTTTGTCCCATTGTATGCCATGACAGGGAAATACCAATTTTCGATGACCCTGCGTCCTGCACCTTCGATCTTGGGCAAATCCCTTCTAGAATACATGCTGCCCAGCACCTCGACACCAGCCTCGATATTGTAGACTATATCATTTTCCAGCCTTTTCTGGTCATACCCACTTTTATTGGTAAGCTGCATTAGACCGATACCGCCATCGCCGGATATAATCGGTTTGCCCGCATCATTAAATTGCCTCCAATCCCCGTTTTCCTGCGTAGCCACCGCTTTTACCACTTCAGGAGGGATTTCAGTCTCTATTGCCGCATTCGTCAGTAAGCAGTTAATCTGCTTATGGGAAGGATTTACATTCGGTTGGATTTCACCAAATGATGAACACGCATTGGTTATTCCGGACTCTGCAAAAGCAGCCTGTCCATTGAACAAACCGAGTGTCAAACAGGTCATTATCCCAATCTTCATTAAAGGTATCTTCATCGATCGAACTCCAGTCTATTTATATTTAAATCTATAATAATAGTACCATGATAGACTGGTGAATGCAGGTATAAATAGGTATATTCCCCTAAAATATCCTTGCATCACAAAAGGAGCTTACCCGCATTTTCGGATCAGCTCCTTTGTTTTTGAATCACAAACTATGTATGGTGTTGGATCATACGATCACTTCCACCGTTTCCCTCGTCTTCCTTGCCAGGCACATGATTCCCGGCACGATGAAGAAGATAAGCGGCCAAACATGAAAGATCGTCAGAATGCCCGTAATGATCAATAAGATTCCGGCTGCCTTCGCTTTGCCGCCTTTTAATAGAAAGATAGCAATCAAGCCGCCTGCCAAGGCAATGAACAGCGATATGATTCCCGCCCATAGTAAGCCCATGAAAAACTTGATTGACATATCGACCTCAGACGTCGAAAACTCGGAGTCTGACATTAATGAGTAGTCCATCATTTCTGTCATATCGATACTGTTGAGATAAACTGCCGTTATAATCGTCACGATTAAAGAAATCGCAGCGATACTCACGCCTATGATACTTAATACGAATTCCCATGTGCGTTTCATTTACTTCGCCTCCCTAGAAAAGTCACTTATATATATACCCAATCTGGGAAGGAATAAAAGACTTTTATTCCTTCCTTTCAAAATCTGTGAGCGTCCATTTGGTATTTTCATTTTCCTTACTTGGATCGATAAGGCATGATGAATGGAAAAATCAATCCGAAGAAAGTACCCGTGGAGCTTGGCTCTTCTGAAAAAAGAACAGGGAAAATGAGCCGGATATATGGCCGTCAATCATCCTTCTTTTTCAATCGTTCATTTACTTCATCCGCTTTATTTTCCAGGTTATGCATTTTTGTCATATGTTTTATAAAGAAACGGACAACCTTCACAACCATTACGATTAACAAAACGAGTAGAGCAAGATAGAATAATTGCCATAAAATATCGCCAATATTAAACATGAAAACACTCCCTTCCAAAGGAAAATCATATCATTTAACACCGGTCTTTTGGGTAAAAAAAGGAAAAAGACTCTGTTTTTTTCAGAGCCTAAAAACCATTCCTATTCACGATCAAAGCCACCAATTGTTCAACAGACGGTTCCTCGGGCATCATATCCACTTTAAATCCATAGTCTTTAAGTCTTTTGCCAGTACTTTCCCCAATTACCCCTATGGAGGCATGATTTAGCAGCCCTTCAATATCCACGTCTGCCTGTTTCCCATATTCCAACAGCATATCAACTGAATGCTGATTCGAAAAAAGTACCGTTCCGACTGCTTTCCCGTCTAGCATTCTCGGAAGGATTTCAAGGAATCTTCCATCAACAAATTTAGTGATGGTTTGAAAATAGTCTCCTTCCCCATGAGCCGGATCTCTCTGATCCTTGTTTCGATCTCCAATGACCAACAGTGTTCCGGCTTCCGGCATCTCGGATTTGAGCTCGGCCATTAGTCCACGTTGCTGTAAAGCTTTCTTCGATTTCCGCGATATCACATAAAGTTTTGAAGAAATCCGGCGGAAATCAATAGCGTGTTCAGTAAGTGAATCCAAGAATCCATGGACGCTTTCGGGTGAAGTGAAGAGGATTCGATCATTCGAAAGAAAAGAGATCAGCTGACTTTCTTCTATTTCAACTTTTGCCGCATTCCATTTAGGAAACTCGATGACATCGCCTCCAAGTTCATGCAGCGTTTCTGCCAAGGAACTCTTTGCCGTCCCGGTCCGGGCCACTAAAAACCGTTGACCATATAGTGGCTTCTTTTCGAACCATTGCAGTTTTCCCCTTAGTGAAATGATATCCCCGACCAGGGTGATCGCCGGATTGCTAAGCGACCTTCCACTTACCTTTTCGACGATATCATCCAAGGTCCCCTCGACCGTTTCCTGTCTTCCATAAGTGCCCCATTGAATGACGAGTGCCGGCGTGTCCCCCGGCTTTCCATGATTGATCAAATTTTCGCGGATATACGGAAGGTTTGCCACACCCATATAAAATGCAACCGTATCTATACTATTCACAAGCCCATTCCAATCTATATCCTTCTTCGTTTGGTCATGGCCCGTCACCATCGCAAATGAACGTCCATAATCCCGATGCGTGACGGGGACTCCTGCGTACATGGATGCAGCAATGCTGGACGTAACCCCCGGAATGACTTCGAATGGGATACCCTGAGCTTTCAACGATTCCGCTTCCTCCCCGACTCTTCCAAAAACGGCGGGATCACCGCCTTTCAAACGGACGACCCGATGCCCCGCCAGTGCTTTGGACACAAGCAGCTCATTGATGTTCCCTTGACTGATACCATCCGCATAAGGTGTCTTACCACAATATATCAATTCACAATCGAGGGTCGCAGCCTCCAATAGTTTGGGATTCAGCAATCTGTCATATAAAATGACATCCGCTTTTTCAATCTCTTTTTGACCTTTTACGGTAATCAGGCCCACATCACCCGGACCTGCACCAACAAAATAGACCTTACCCTTGGTCATACCACACTCACCCCTATCTGCTTGCAATTCCCTGATAATATTTCACCAGCTCCACCATTGCACTGCCCATCCGTTGATCTTCAGGATATATGACCCGCTCTATCCCTTCATCGATTACCACCTGCGCCGTTACCTTTCCGACTGCAAGAGCAATTACATCCGATGCAAACAGGTCGATTATCTTATCCTCCACACCTTGTTCACGGACAAATCTCATTAAATTTCGTGGCTGCGGTGCACTCGTGAACACAACGGAATCAATTTTGCCCTCAAGGATTTCTTGAATCAGCTGCTGCATCATTTCTTTTTCGGGCGGTATATGCTCGTATGGAAGAATTTCTTTATGTTTCACCTTTTGCTCATCCAACCAGTTCATCAAAAGCGGCGCCGGATCGCCGTGAAGCTGCAAAGCGACCTTTACATCTCCGGAAAGATGGCCTTCCAGATTACGAACGAGCCCTGCCGTACTGCCATCATCATCACGGATTAATGGCTGCAGGCCAAGTTTTTTCAGCATATTCACCGTTTTATAACCCCTAGCTGCAATTTTCATGGACCGCAAAGCTTCTATGAAACGATCTCCCGCTTCCATTTTCACTGCCGTATTATATAATAGTTCCGTCCCCACTCCCGTCGTGAGGATGATCCAATCGAACTCCCCTGCCATCAAACGGGTGACATCCTCTTCCAAATGAGAATCATCAAGGAATACCGTCCCCTGTGCTGGACGAACCAGCGGGACTCCCCCAAGATTATGAACGATTTTACTAAGTTCTTCCGTTTTCCTCGCTCCCAATAAAGCAACGGTCCTGCCATTAAGCTTACTCATCCATGCCCCTCCTATATGTACATTCATTTTTAAAACCTCTTATCCATCTCAACCATTATACAAATTTTCAGTCTTTGAAACTATAAAAAAAAAAATGCCCCGTCAAAATCAACGCCCTTTTCTTGCTTGTTCCTAAATTAAATCAATGGAAAGATAGTTTAGCAGCACTTTGCTTTTTATAAGTCCCACCCTCGTGAGTTTGGAACAAATACTCGTGAATTTCGGGCTTTTACTCGTGAGTTTGAAGCAAATACTCGTGAGTTTCACGCTTTTACTCGTGAGTTTGGGGCAAATACTCGTGAGTTTCGCGCTTTTACTCGTGAATTTGAAGCAAATACTCGTGAGTTTCGCGCTTTTACTCGTGAGTTTGGAGCAAATACTCGTGAGTTTCCAAGAAAGTAAAACTTGACCTGGAGTTCACTCCAGTTTGTCAAGGAGAGGCATTTCTTGCAAACCTTAACCGTATTGACCAATTTAAGTATTCGCACAAAAGAAAGAAGCACAACCTGCCCAAATTGCACTTCCAGTCACTAAAAAAAGCTGCCTCCAGGACAGCCAATTTCAACGATCTAACATTTATTAATTGTTGTGAAGGGCCCTTTGGGCAATTTGCTCTTGTTCTTTTTTTACAAAAATATCATATTGACTAGTTTCATGGCGATTTTGAAAGTTTTCGGAACCTAAATTCATAGGCGTCTTCGTTTTGAATTGTATCCCTTCACTTTCCAATTTCGCAATCACCTTAAAATAATTTTCATTCCCGAATGCCGTATAAATACATGTCCAATATTTATAGGAAATGATTTTGGCAGTTAATATACATGCAAGCACGAAAACTAGTATTCCTATTATTATATACACCCTTTAGCTTCCTTTCATTTCGGACTTTTTCGAAAAGACATCCTGTACACTATATTCTTTGCCATACATAACATTTCCTTTTTAAGTAAAAAAAGGAGACCCCAGTTTCGGGTCTCCTTCTTCATATCTTCATTATTTTTCCGGCACGTTACAAGAACCGTCCGTACAAGCTTCGCCCGTTGCTGGATCATTCACCATTTGAAGCGGATTCTCCTCAGCCCACACTTTTTTCAGCGTATCAAGGAACGCTTCTGTTGGCTGAGCGCCGGAGATTCCATACTTGCGGTTAATGACGAAGAATGGCACACCTGTAATTCCAAGCAGGCTTCCTTCTTGCTCATTTCCTCTAACCTCCGCCGTGAATGCCGTTCCTGCCAGCATCGCTTCCGCTTCAGACTTTTCAAGGCCGGCCTCCTCAGCCAAACTAGCCAATGTAGCATGATCGCCAATATGTTTGCCTTCCGTAAAGTATGCTTTAAATAGGCGTTCATTCATTTCGTTCTCTTTGCCTTTCGATTCAGCAAAGTGCATCAAGCGATGAGCATCGAACGAATTTGTTAAGACCACTTTGTCCAAATGATAATCGAGTCCCAATTCTTTTGCCTGTTGAGTCAAGTTTTGGCTGTTCGCTTCCACTTCCGCCTGAGACATGCCGTATTTCTTGGCCAGCATTTCATTTTGCGTCACATTGATATCCCGCTCAGCCTCTGGGTTCAACTCAAAACTGCGAAATGAAACCTCTACCTGATCTTTATTTTCAAACTGCTTCAAAGCCTCTTCGAATCGACGCTTCCCTATATAACAAAACGGACATTGATAATCCGACCAAATTTCCACCTTCATGTAAAATACCCCCTCATTTTAAATGCAATCGCATTAAGCACATTATATAATCTAGGGTATCCTCTTGCAAGGAAATTACCCTAGACACTCATTTTCAAAATTGGTGAAGTCGACTTTTTTCATGAATTCTTCTAATGTATAGCCCTTTAATAGGCGCAATGTTTCCTTTTCGGCTTCGTTCATGATTTCCTCCAATGCCGAATCCAACTGCTTCCCGACTTCACCGCATTCGCTCGTTTCCATACAAACAAGGCATTCCGGCCGTACCGCTTGATACACATCGGCCAAAGTAAGCTGTGAGGCTGGTACCTTCAAGCTATATCCGCCTTCCCGCCCTTCCTTTGTTTCGACGATTCCCTCAGCTGCAAGCTGAGCCATCACCCTTCTTAAAAAAGTGGCATGTGAATTCACCTTCAAGGCGATTGCCGAACTTGTCAGGAGCTTTTCGCTTTGTGCGAGCCAAACCAGAGAGTGAATGGCAATTGCAAACCGCGGCGGTCCAATTTGATTGTTACGATTACCTGAAGACATGCTTATCCCCCTTACACCACTATCCATAGTAAGCCCATTATACTATGTTACGTTCTCCCGAACAAATGGACGCTTTGACTTAATTGACACAATCATATATTCTGAATAGTAAATCTTTATTACAGGAGAACTTCCATGAAGGAAAAATACCCCTATTTACTCGTCATACTTGGTGCCATGCTGTGGGGAACGACCGGAACTGCCCAGTCATTCGCCCCCGATGGAGCCCATCCCATAGCAATAGGTGCCGTCCGCTTGGCAGTCGGCGGTTCCGCATTATTGCTCATTGCAATCTGGCAAAAAAAATTAACGCGATATAATTGGCCACTAAAGGAGACCATCTTAGCCACGTTAGGCATGGCCTGTTACCAGCCGCTATTTTTCATGGCTGTCAGCATGACCGGAATTGCCATTGGCACCATCATCACTTTAAGCAGTGCCCCCATCATCGCCGGATTCCTTGAATGGCTGTTCAGTAAAAAACGGCCATCAACAAGCTGGTGGACCGCCACGGGTTTATCGATTGCCGGGTGTCTACTGCTTTTTTCAAATAAAGGATCCGTTACCATCGATCCTGTAGGTGCGCTGCTTGCGCTTGGGGCTGGAGTTTCCTTTACGGTATTCACATTGGTTAGTAAAAGGATTTTGGATAAACAACCTCCAGAAGCAACTGCCGCTGTCATCTTTAGTTTTAGCGCCCTGCTATTGGCACCCGCTTTATTCATACTGGATATCAGCTGGATCGGCACAGCGAACGGGATGGCCGTCAGCCTTCACCTTGGACTTCTTGCTACAGCAGCAGCCTACTTATTTTTTAATAAAGGGCTTTTATCCGTTCCTTCATCAACAGCCGTTTCCTTATCACTCGCCGAGCCGCTGACAGCCGCTCTTCTCGGTGTCTTCCTTGTCGGCGAGAGCTTGTCCCCCATGTCATGGATCGGGGTCGGATTACTCTTATGCGGAATCATCTCATTGACGATTTCACCAGGGGTACGAAAAAAAACTAGATTGATGAACCAGGAGCTTTCCGCCAAAAAGTGAAAAAAATAAAGCCAGGATAATTCCTGGCTTATTTTCGTTATTGGATTAACTGGTTTCCGGGCTTTTCCGGGAGATTCAGGTGCCCAACAGATCATTGTATACCTTCAATATATGAACGGAAGAGACGTCTCATCCCCGGTTTTCATATCTTTGATTTTTATGAGATTTGCTTTCACTTCATTTTCCCCTATGATCATGACAGTTTGAATTCCTTCTTTGTCTGCCCTTTCCAATGCTTTGTTCACCTTTTTACCTGATAATTCGACTTCCACTTTACAACCTTTTTGGCGGTATTTTTTTGCCACGGACAACGCTTCTTTCTCCATACCCATCGGGATGATGTAATAGTCAGGAGCAGAAACGATCTTTGTTTTTTTACCTTTCAATGCAGTTAAAATTACATCCAGACCAAAAGATATGCCCACTGTCGAAACTTTATCATTTGTACCAGCAAGCCCGCCGATTGCATTGTCATATCTTCCTCCACTTCCAATGCTCGATTTTATTTCGCCGTCTGCAAGAAAGATTTCATAAACCGTTCCGGTGTAAATCTCAAGGCCCCGGGCTAAAAACGGATTAAAGATGCAGATGTCACCCAGTTGCAGATAATCCACTAACCCTTTTAACTCCGATAATTCCTCCACTCCTTTTTGAAGGGTGATATTGGTGACTGCAATTCTTTTGAAGTAATTCAAATCGATTGTCTCCGCTTCAGTCAGCCAACTCTCGATGGCTTGGATCGTCGCTTCATCGACTCCTTTCCCCGCTAGCTCTAGTGAGACACCCTTTATCGATATTTTTTCAAGTTTATCCAAAGTCAATGTCACATCAGCTATTTCCGCCTTGGGGACACCTAGCCCTTCAAGCATCCCCGCTAATAGTTTCCGGTTGTTATATTGGATACGTACGTCCAATTTCAGCTTCCGGAAGACCTCTGCCGCCATCACAGCAGTTCCGCCTCCGCTGCCTGTGATTCGACTCCGACTACATCCACATCACTCTGGGTGAACTCACGGAACCGCCCGGTTTTAATCGGTCCATCACGAAACACTTTGCCGATTTCATACCGTTTAAAAGGCTTTTTTATTCCTGGATTCATCGCGATGACCTTTGCAAATGGAATGGTTAAGTCATAACGGAGCGCTAGTTCCCGCTTTCCTTGATCGGTCAATGTGTACATTTCCTTTAAGATTTCCGCTCCTCCTCCATATTTCGAGGCGAGTAAGCCGGCATGATTCAAGATCGGTGTTTCAATCGGCTTACAGCCATAAAGCAGAAACACTTCTTCTAACGTCCTTTTCACTTCATTCCGGATTTCTGCATCTTGGGGTAAATAATCCTGTGTCCCTTTTACATTTTGATAAGCCATCTTTTTCATGAAAGCCCCTCCCATTCGTTGGATAAAATAAAAAACCGCATCTGATTAACTTACTAATCAAATACGGTTCATGATAAATAGCTTTCCTATCTACGATTTTTTTAACGATCGGATAGCAAAGCTATTTTGTATGATGATGAAGTTGTGAATTCATGAAGGTTTTTCGTTCTTTCATTTTCATCCACTCCTAATTGTCATGTATTGTAGCACACATCTTAAAAAGGAACAATATTCCAAATCAATATTAATCGTTTAAAGCAGGTTGATCTTATATTTCATAAAATCTGAATGAATTCCTTTGCCAGAAATCTTGGTGTGCATTCCTTTCCTCCTTGGAGCCTATACAAGATAAGACCCACTATAACTGAAAACCCGTCCTTTTGCCGGGTTTTCCAATACTATTGAATGATTTGCACATTTTCATATAAATAAGCTTCTTCCGGTGCCTTTATTTTCTTCGACTCTTTTAAATCGATCACAGGTACGGCTTCACCTTTATAGCTTCCTTTTTTTAATGTACCCGTTATGGTGTACCAATCATTCGTCTTCATGCCCTCCACATTCCCGTTGACCATATATCCGTATAATGTCGCATCGACTACACAGCAGGACATGGAGAGGCGGGAGATGGCCATTTGTTTGTCCGTAAAAGTATCTTCACGATATATAAATCCCGAAAGCTCTATTTCTTTCCCCTCAATCGCATCGAGGTTGTTCAGCAAATCATCCAGTACCTCAAAGTAATTATCATCCGTAACGGTGATTTTATCCCCATTCACATGTTTCCCAGTATCATACGAACTTACCTTCTGTGGCTGCTGATTCGCCATCCCTCTTTTTGCCAGCACTTCACCGCTTAATGTAAAATCGGTCAAGGTGAAGCCGAGAAGGATCGGAATGAAAAACAAACTATATTTCAGGACCAACGCGGACGAGGAAGACTCTCCATTCGATTCGCAATTACAATGATGTGTACCCTGTTTTTGTTTTTTTAGACGGAGAAGACTGATCACCAAAAAAGCAAAAAGCGCCGCCAATGCATATGGAACCATTTTGGGTGCAATCAATTTCGTTAAATGTCCCGAAATATACAATTTAAAAATCATGAGGCCCAGACCAAGCAGCAGTAATCCCTCTAGTCTTTGGATAAAAAAACGTTTCATCAGAAGCCCCCCTTACTGATCAATCCGCCTGCAATCAGGCATAGGCTGAAGACGACTGCGAAAACAAGCAAGACATATGTGACGACAAAGCTCCGTTTAAAACAGGACATCATGATCAGGACATTTTTCAAATCCAGCATTGGACCAAATACTAGGAAACCCAGTATCGAACCTGGTAAAAAACTATGGGAAAAGGAGGCGGCAACGAATGCATCAGCTGACGAACAGAGTGAAAGCACAAACGCAATCCCCATCATCAACGCCGTGCCTTTTATCGGCGCCTGACCAATATCGGCCAGTACGGTCCGATCCATAATCACTTGAAATATACTGGCAAACAAAGCCCCGATGATAAAGTATCTGCCGACCATGAAAAATTCCTGTGAAGTATGATCAATGAAGCTTGTCCATTTAGTTGACCGAAAATCATGTTCATGCCCATGAACCAGTTCCACCTTCTCCTCTTTCACCACATCTTTAGTGCTGAATATATAAACGAATAAACCTACGATCACGGCGGTCAAGACACAAAGAATGATTCTTCCATATAGAATGGACGGATTATTTTGGAACGCATAATAAGTTGAGCCAAACACGATGACATTCAATATTGGAGCAGTTACAAGCAAGACAACACCTGCATGGACCGGGACACCCTTTTGAATCAATCTCCGTACGACCGGTATAATTGCACATTCGCAGACCGGAATGATCAGTGCTGCCCCTATCGCAGCAAAAATAGCCGTCAGGGGTCGTTTTGGTATCATTCGCTGAATGATTTCTTCACTGATGAACAACTGAATGAATGAAGATGCAATGGCACCCAGGAACAAGAAAGGAATCGATTCTAAAAACAAACCCAAAAACACGACGAGCACAGAGTGAAGCATCGGATAGCCCGAGAAATCAATCGCTTTTGGAATGAACACATCGCCTAGAAAAAAGAACGCTAGCAGCAAAAACAATAGAATCAATAACAGCAAATTGCCCGTGTATCGTTTCAAAAGCATGTTCAACCACCCTCACAAATCATAATTATTACGATTTAAGTTTTGATTCGGTCTAGTATATGCTTTTGATAGGATGAACATGACAAGAAACAAAAAGAGAATGGAAGACATTCCTCCACCCTCATTTATTTCTTCGATAAAGATCTCTGCTCTTGTATCCCTCTCCTAGAATCAATTTCATTTCCTGGCGCCGTTTCACTTGGGTCGCCTCTTGTTTCGCACTATACACGTAGCGGGCCCAATCTTTACGGTACCCTGGGGTAAGTGCTTGATAGAACGCAAGCAATTCAGGGGATTCCTGCAAATCTTTCTCAATTTCCTGAATCATTTCGATATAATCATCTACTGATTGGCTTGCTTTGGTAGATGGACGGTTTCTATTTTCCGAATCTTCTTTCAGTCCGACTACCGTAAAGACATCATCCAATCCCACCATACGTGCAAACTTCATGTCACCCGATCCAACATAACCGCTTTCATCCGCACCCAGGCCTTGCATCAAATCATCACGATGAATAAATGTGGCATATTCTTTATTCCCCTTCTTGGGGTATGCCAAATAGAAATAGCCGTTTTTACTCAAATGATTTTTCTCGATCACCTTATCCACGATTCCTTTTAAGGAATCCATATCCAATACAAAGGCAAATATAAGATCATACGCTCTTTCAATAAGCTCTGTATCGTAATCCGGAAGCTCCGCTAAATAATCCGCCCCGGCTAAATCCAAGACTGCCACCCGTTCATATTTATGTAAATTCAGTTTTTCAACTATTGTTTTAGCCATCGGCATTCACCCATCCCATTTCATTTTGACTATCTACAGTTTAAAAGTTCCCCATTCGGTTCGCAACTTTTGATAATCGTTTCCATCTAAAAAGCAAAATGACGATGAGTAAACCTTCCGTCTTTTTTCATATAATCATTTCTAGGAAAATATTAACTGTGCTATACTTCAGATATAATCAATTCCAACGCTTAGCTTCTAATAGTTTCTTTTTCCCTTTTGAATGCCAACTTACATTTCCGGATTCACCAGAGAAAGCCCTAGAGTCGCATTCTAGTTTTTGAAGCTCAACATTCAGATTGCAGGCATAAATTTAACTTTTATGCATAGGCATGATAGGGTATCAACGCTCCAGAAAAGATATAGTCCCTGGAAGTACTGTTCTGACTTCAGCTCTGCATTTCTTCCTCAAGACAACATTAAAGCCGATTATTGAACAATGTCCTTACCCATGAAATATGCCTTTTCTTCACACTTACTCAAATCGAAGCCTATCTTAGATGCATAGTGTCACTTCTGCAAAAGCACCCATAACCCAACATTGAAAACAAATCACGAATCCACTTAAATCAGTGTATTTTTTAATAAGTTCCCTCATCGTATGTCCTAGTTTTTATGCAGTCGATATCCCTTTGTTTTTTCTATATAAAAAAATCAGTGATGCTTTCAAATGGGGGTGTCACAAAAGGGGAGTTCCCATGAATTTTATCGAGTATGATTTACTATTCGAATCAAGAAACCAGTTAATAGAGGAAGTTACGGTATTGGATGAAAAAATGCTCCACCATAGGCCTGCACCTGAAGTATGGACCATCGCCCAAATTTGCCATCATTTATATCTTACTGAACAGGTATTTACAGAAGCTATAGCAAATGGCATTCAGGAAAGGGACTTTAATAATATCATCCAAAAAAACATTTACTTGGTTACTAATAGAACAAAGAAATTCGCAACCCCTGATATCATTTCACCCTCAAAAGCCCCATTTCAATTATCGAGCCTTATGGATTTACTGGCAGAATCAAGGGATCGGTTATTACAGGTTCTTTACGATATGGATTCAGATATCATCTTGAATAGAAAGAAAGCCAAGCATCCCCTGTTCGGGGACCTCTCTTTGGATCAATGGATTGAATTATTATCCTTACATGAACAAAGGCATATCAAGCAGATACAAGAAATAAAATCATCGGTATTATAATCCCTTCCACCTGAGCTGAATAGACTAAAAAGCTAGACACTCATTTCTAAAGTGTCTAGCTTTTACTATTTTGAGAACTCGTTACTATCCAGTTAGAAATAACAGACATGTTTTTCTGGCTTTTTTTGTAAAATCCAATTTTCCACTGAGCGTATCATACAGCCAAATATCGGTTTCCTCTATCATTATTTATACGATGGCATACGTTCGATTTACCCTTCTCTTTATCAATTTGTCATAACTTTTCTGAAGTGACACAAAATAAAACCATTAAAAATTTTGACTTACTGATAAAAATGATGTACATTACCTAATGGGGCGAACAATTTTTATATAAAATGACAAAAATATTCGTATATAGAGGTGCATAGTATGGAAAACGTGTTTGATTATGAAGATATTCAATTAATTCCTGCAAAATGTGTAGTAAATAGCCGTTCGGAATGTGATACATCCGTTACTTTGGGTAAACATACTTTCAAGTTACCTGTTGTACCTGCCAATATGCAAACGATCATTGATGAAAAGATTGCGATTTACTTGGCTGAAAACGGTTACTTCTATGTAATGCATCGTTTTGAACCAGAAAAACGACTGACTTTCATTAAAGATATGCATGCACGTGAGTTAATCGCGTCCATCAGTGTCGGCGTTAAAGAAGAAGAATACGGATTCATTCAACAATTATCAGAAGACAATATTGTGCCTGAATTCATTACGATAGATATTGCACACGGTCATTCCAATGCCGTGATAAAGATGATACAGCATATTAAAAAACATTTACCTGAAAGTTTTGTCATTGCAGGAAATGTGGGAACTCCGGAAGCGGTACGGGAATTGGAACATGCCGGTGCCGATGCTACAAAGGTAGGCATTGGACCAGGGAAAGTATGCATCACTAAAATCAAGACTGGATTTGGAACGGGCGGCTGGCAATTAGCTGCACTTCGCTGGTGTGCAAAAGCGGCTAGCAAGCCAATCATAGCTGACGGCGGCATTCGCACAAACGGTGATATAGCTAAATCAGTTAGATTCGGAGCTTCCATGGTCATGATCGGTTCATTATTTGCTGGACATGAAGAATCTCCAGGTCAAACGATCGAAAAAGATGGAAAGGCCTTTAAAGAATACTTTGGTTCAGCTTCTGAATTCCAAAAAGGTGAAAAGAAAAACGTTGAAGGCAAAAAGATGTTTGTCGAGCACAAAGGATCTTTGGAAGATACGTTGAAAGAAATGGAACAAGATCTTCAGTCTTCCATTTCTTATGCCGGAGGAACCAAGTTGGAAGCCATCCGGAACGTGGATTATGTGGTCGTTAAGAATTCAATCTTTAACGGTGACAAAGTTTATTAATTGAGTATCCAATCTCATAAAAAAGAACGGTCTAATCAATAGATTAGACCGTTCTTTCATTCGTTATATAAGTTCACTATACCTTTTTAACAAATTGGGATTTTAATTTCATTGCACCAAAACCATCGATTTTGCAATCAATATCATGATCTCCATCAACTAAACGGATACTTTTGACTTTTGTGCCCATTTTTAAAACGGATGAGCTCCCTTTCACTTTAAGATCTTTGATTACCGTCACGGTATCACCATCATTCAAAGCATTTCCATTTGCATCTTTAATAGTCTTTTGATCATTATTTTCAGTTTCCAATTCCATCGTCCACTCATGGGCGCACTCTGGGCAAACAAAAAGACTTCCGTCTTCGTATGTATATTCTGAATTACATGCAGGGCAATTAGGAATAGCAGACATAAATTCACTTCCTTCATTCGTTATTGTCAATTCTAATATAATAATGGTTTACATACAACAAGTAATATTTTAGAGTTGATGCGTTCTTTGTAACGATGGACAGGCTATTTCAGCTCCCGTTTCCTCCCTCCTATAGAACCTAAAAAGGTTTTACTATATACTTTTAAGAAAAAGCTGGAAAGTGCGGTGAAACCTTTGTTTAAACTACTATTGATAGAAGATGATACGACGTTATTCAATGAAATTAAAGATAGATTGGCGCAATGGTCTTATGATATTTACGGTATTGGGGATTTTAGTAAAGTGGTTCAGGAATTCACGGACATAAAACCCGATTTGGTCATCATTGATATACAGTTGCCGAAGTTTGATGGGTTTCATTGGTGCAGAATGATCCGGGCCCATTCCAATGTTCCCATCATCTTTTTATCATCACGGGATCATCCGACCGATATGGTGATGTCCATGCAGCTTGGAGCCGATGATTTTATCCAGAAGCCTTTTCATTTCGATGTACTCATCGCAAAAATACAGGCCACCCTCCGCCGGGTATATAATTACAATACCGAAAAGATCGAATTGAAAACCTGGTGCGGTGCAACAGTGGATTACGAGAAGAACACGGTATCGGCCGAGACTGGCTCAATCGAATTGACGAAAAATGAAATTTTCATCTTGAAAAAGCTTATTGAACAGAAAAACAAGATTGTAAGCCGGGAGGAATTGATCAATAGCTTATGGGATGACAAACGTTTCATAAGCGATAACACCCTTACAGTGAATGTGAACCGTTTACGGAAGAGGTTGGATGAACTGGGTTTAGGGCATTTTATCGAAACGAAGGTCGGACAGGGCTATATCGCCGTGGAAGAGGCAAACGCATGATTAGAAAATATCTCGTGGAAAGGTTCAGCTGGATCACATTCTACATACTGCTTCATCTATTCATCATCTTTGTCGCTTATCTTGATTCGGCCATTCCGTTAAAGCCCATACTGTATATTGTTTTTTTATCGTTGCTCATATTCAGTATGTTTTTGATATTCCGCTATAAAAAAGAAACATTTTTCTATAAAAGTTTAGAAGCGCGGGAAGACAACCTGGATATTACGAATATAGCCGAACCGGAAAGCCCTTTCGAAAAAATCATAGAAAACAGCATCATTAACCAAACCGAAATATTGAAGCAATCCGCATCAATTGGCCGAATGACTTTAGAGCAGGAGAAGGATGAATTATTATCTTGGATTCATGAAGTGAAAACACCATTGACGGCGATGCATTTAATGATTGACCGCTTGGATGATGAATTGCTGAAATCCCATTTGACTTATGAGTGGCTGCGCATTCACCTCCTACTTGATCAGCAGCTCCATCAAAGGCGCATGCCTTTCATTGAAAATGATTTGTATATTGAAAATACAGATTTGGAATCAATAATCTTTGATGAGATTAAAACGTTGCAATCATGGTGCATTCAAAAAGGCATCGGCTTCGATATACAATTGGATGTTACCGAAGTGCTAAGTGATGCCAAATGGCTGGCCTTCATTATGAGGCAGCTCTTGACTAACTCCATTAAATACAGTGAAAACTCCGATATTACGATATATAGCCATGAACAAGCTGAACAAACGGTTCTTGAAGTGAAAGATTCTGGACGGGGCATCGACCCAAAGGATTTATCCCGCATATTTGATAAAGGATTTACATCCACGACGAATCATCGTGACACGGCTGCAACTGGCATGGGTTTATATTTAACCAAGAATGCAGCAGAGTCCCTATTCATCTCCATTGACGTAAAATCAGAGCTTGGAATGGGAACGACCGTTACCTTGACCTTCCCAAAAAGAAATGAATTCGTGAATATCACAAGCATGTGACAAAAATGTCACATGCTTTTATTCTTTGTTCGTCCAAACGAAGGAAAAGAAATACATGGCCTTTTATAATGAGGATATAGAAAAAAAGGAGTGTATCCAAATGAATATATTAGAAGCGAAAAAAATCCATAAAAGCTATGGTAATAAATTCAATAAACAAGAAGTATTAAAGGGTCTCGATATAAGCATACAAGAAGGTGAATTCGTAAGTATCATGGGTGCATCCGGTTCAGGAAAAACGACTTTGCTGAATGTCCTTTCCTCGATCGATAAAATCAGCAACGGCACCATTACGATCGATGGAAAAGAGATTTCAGGTATGAAAGAAAAGAACTTGGCCGAATTCCGGAAGAACCATCTAGGCTTCATCTTCCAGGAATATAACTTATTGGACACACTGACTGTCAAAGAAAATATCCTTCTTCCTTTATCCATTACAAAAACACCCAAAAATGAAGCGGCAAGAAAGTTTGAAAACGTAGCGAAAGAACTGGGCATATATGAAGTGAAGGATAAATACCCAAATGAAATTTCCGGTGGCCAAAAACAGCGTACGTCTGCAGCACGGGCTTTCATCCATGATCCAAGCATCATATTTGCGGATGAACCGACTGGGGCGCTTGACTCCAAATCAGCATCCGATTTACTGAACAAACTGAGCGAAATGAATCGAAAGCGCAAAGCGACCATCATCATGGTAACCCATGATCCAGTGGCCGCCAGTTATTGCAGCCGAGTCATTTTCATTAAAGATGGACAAATCTATACACAATTGAATAAAGGTGAGGAATCCAGACAAACCTTCTTCAAGGACATCATGAAAACACAAGGTGTATTGGGAGGGGTTCAAAATGAGCATTAATCAACTCATCTTTCGAAATCTGAAGAAGAATCTGAAGAACTATTATCTGTATGTGTTTGCCCTGGTCTTCAGCGCTTCCCTTTACTTTGCTTTTGTCACCTTGCAATATGACCCATCGCTGGATGAAGCGGAGGGTACGGTGAAAGGGGCCGCCTCCATCAAGGCTGCATCGATCCTGCTTGTTGCGATTGTTTCCATATTCCTTTTATATGCCAATAGCATTTTCATAAAAAGACGCAGTAAAGAAATTGGCTTATTCCAATTGATCGGCATGACCAAGAACAGGATATTCCGTATCCTAAGTGTGGAAAACCTGATCCTGTATTTCTGTTCCGTATTCCTGGGAATCTTTGTAGGGTTTGCCGCTTCAAAATTGATCATCATGATATTATTTAAAATAATGGGTGTCCAGGCGATCGCGACCCTTAAATTTTCTTTTCAGCCGCTTGTTCAAACCATTCTCGTTTTTAGCGCCATCTATCTTTTCATCATGTTGATGAATTATGCCTTCATTAAAAGGCAGACCATCCTATCATTATTTAGGGTGACTTCAATGACGGAAGGAAAAGTGAAAAAGGTTTCGATGCTCGAAATGATCATCGGGATATTCGGAATCATCCTGATCATTGCCGGCTATGTCGTTTCATCCAAGTTATTCGATGGAGCCTTTTCAGAGATGACCGAGCTTTTTATGGCCATGATCTTCATTTTGGCATCCGTCATCATCGGTACTTACCTATTCTATAAAGGATCCGTAAGCTTCATCTTTAATATCGTCCGTAAAAAGAAAAATGGCTATTTGAACATCAATGAAGTATTGTCCCTTTCATCCATCATGTTCCGGATGAAATCGAATGCGATATTATTGACGATCATCACGACCGTTTCGGCTTTGGCGATTGGGTTATTATCATTAAGCTATATCTCCTACTACTCAGCGGAGAAAATGGCACAAAGCAGTATCCCCACCGATTTTTCCATGACGGATAAGGGAGATGCGGATGCATTCAAAGAAGCTTTATCAGACAGTAAAATTGATTACGACGAAAAGATGATTGATGTCATTCAAGTGGATGTCAATGTAAAGGAAATAATGGAGACTAGCTTGGAAGGTGTGAACTTTGATCCGGACATCATGACCGTTCCTGTCATCAGTGATGAATCCGTTAAAGGAATCAACCTCGCTGAAGATGAGACCCTTTTCAGCGGATACAGTAATATGATGGAGAAGGTCATGTCCTTGAAGGATTCAGGAAAGATTGAACTGAAGGGCAAACACGAAGTGATTCCGCAAACATATATGGGATTGAATGATGATACCTTCGTGTCCTATTACTTCACGAACGGCGGATTACCCGTTGCCATTGTAGACCAAACGATATTCGACCGTTTGAAGAAGGATGTCGACCCGAAAATCCAAAAAGTATCATCTGTAAATATCGGCATTGATGTGAAGGATGAAGCTGAAGTTGAAAAAGCGAATGATCTATTCAATAAAATGAGTTTTAAAGAAGAACATGTGAATGATTCCCAATTTGAAATGTTCAACACCCAGAAGAAGAACATGGGTCTTATCATGTTCATCGTCGGCTTCTTGGGGTTAACCTTCCTCATCACATCCGGCTGTATCCTATATTTCAAACAAATGGATGAAAGTGAAGGTGAAAAATCCAATTATACCATCTTAAGAAAACTGGGATTCACGCGAGGTGACTTACTAAGGGGAATCCAAGCAAAACAAATTTTCAATTTCGGCATTCCTTTAGTCGTCGGACTGCTTCACAGTTATTTCGCAGTCCAATCAGGATGGTTCTTATTCGGTACCGAAGTTTGGACACCGATGATCATCGTAATGGCATTATACACGGCATTGTACTCGATTTTCGCAATCCTATCCGTATTCCATTACAAGAAGGTCATCAAAGAATCTTTATAATGTGGAAGATGCTAAAAGCTCCAGGGCCCATGAGGCCCTGGAGCTTTTAGACTTAGAAAAATCCGAAGAAGTTCCAGCTGTTTTCAGAAATCCAATGGGATTCCATCCATAAAAAAGTAAACCATGAAGGATAAACAAGTCTTGTTTTATCATCATGGTTCGGGGGTGAGACATTTCGAACCAGCTTTCAGTTTTCGTTTCCCTTTAAAGGACCCCAGCCGGTTTCTTCATCATTTCTTTGATCAATTCCCTATTGCGCTTTTTAAAGACTTCATTATGTGAAGAGACCATGCCCACTCCGTTAGCGTCAGGCTGGATATATTGCTTTGCCTTGTTTACGGCGTTTGCTGCATCTTGGAAGGTACCTGCTATTAAGTTCAATTTACCTTCGTGCTTTAGGATATCACCGGCGGCGTATATTCCATCCATCGAGGATTCACTGGCGGAAGTACCTTCAATATAATAATTATCAACTATGGCAATATCCACTTTACTATTTCGAAGCAGCGATGTATCACGCTCATAACCATGATTGATGATGACTTCATCGATTGGCAAGTAAGATACCTCGCCCGTTTCATGATTCGTCAGTTCAACATGTTCAATTGATTCATGATCAGCGCAAGCGATCAATTTTGTGATCGTGGTATTCAAGAAACAAACCGCAGAGCTTTCCATCAATTGTTTCGCTTGTGATTCATGACCTGCTAAACTATCTTTCCTATATGTCAGATACACCTTTTTGGCGATGGGCTCCAATTCATTTGCCCAGTCTATTGCAGAATTCCCGCCGCCTGAAATGATCACCGTTTTATCCTTGAAACGATTGAAAGACTTCACGGTATAGTTTAAATTGGAGACTTCAAACCTTTCTGCACCGTCTATTTCCAACTTTTGCGGATTCAGGATTCCACCGCCGACTGCGACAATGATCGTTTTGGAAAAGTGCTTTTGACCTGATGCTGTATGTAAAACGAATATACCTTCCTCATTACGTGTGATCGATTCCACTTTTTCATTCAACACGACCGTTGGATTGAATGTTAACCCCTGCTCCACGAGCTGTTCAATTAATTTTCCCCCCGTAGTGGGCGTCAGCCCTCCTACATCCCAAATCATTTTCTCTGGATAAACATGAATTTTCCCGCCTAGCTGTGGCTGGTATTCAATCAGTTTAACTTTCATTTCTCTAAGTCCGCTATAAAAAGTGGAGTAAAGGCCTGCTGGCCCGCCTCCAATAACCGTTACATCAAATAAACCTTGCTGATCCATTTACGTCCACTCCTCGGTAATCAAGTGTGATTGATTATCATTCTCATTTAATCGTACACTCTTTTCTCACTTTTTACAATATGGATTTATTAAAAAACTCTGTTCATTTTAAAAATCAACAGAGTTGTTTATTTCCAATCACTAAAACTTACCATTCATTAAGAACGTATGAATGATAAATGGAGTATTACCATTAGAATGAAAAATTAGGTTGAAAATGGAGTAAGGGTATTGGTGTAATGTTAAAAATTAACCTGCTTTATTCATAGATAAAGTAGTTTAACAGGATAGCTCTCTTATCATATGCCCGTTTTTACTATATTAGAAAAGTTGACTCGTTTTAATAAAGTGTTCAATATATCTGTTCGTTGCATTCTGATTAAATCCAATCCAAGATTTGTTCTCCTCAGAGGGCACATCCAGTGAAATAGCTACAACCGTATAGAGAGTTTTTTCTTTTCGTATAATTAATCTTAGAAAGTAGACAAGAGATATTGTGGAACACGTTGCTATGCACCCCGTGATTGGCGGTTGATAACTACTTCGTAAGTACTCCCCCTTGTTGTATAAGTTGATATGCTTTCAAAGCCATTTCAACGTTTAATCTGTTCTCAGGCATATCAAAATCAAAATCAAGAATCTTTTTTATTTTTTCCATCCGATGATAGAGTGTTTGTCTTACAATATGCAATTTTTGAGCCGTAAGCTTCTTTGAGCGATCAAACTCAAAGTATTTCGTTAAAGTCAGAAGCAATTCCGTTCCATATTCCTTATCATAGGATATTAAAGGAGAGAGATAGTCTTCAATAAAATGGGCTGTATCTTGATCATGCTGAATTAATTGAATCAGCCGAAAGATTCCAAGGTCTTCGTAAAAGGCACTTGTTGAAAACGTACGATAATTTAAAGCTAACTGCGCTTCTCGATAACCATTATGAGCATCCAAAAGTAACTGGTATTGTCGCCCAACGCCTATACGGATTTGACTAGATTCACCTTCTCTAACATATAGCAAGGTTTCGATCACTTTCAAGAAGCGCGCCTTAGAGGAATCGGCAGTTCCAAGATCAATAGCTAATACAATAATCTGATTTCTTATTGATGTGATATAGGGTGTAAAAGAATATTTTGCGAACCCAGATCGAATTTTTAAAGAATAATGATAAATAGCAGATTCATTTTCTTCATCCGATAAACTTAATGAAGTCGGATGAAAAACATCTTCGATATCAATGATTGCAATTCGATAACGTATAGAAGCGTGCTTAGATTTTAACGAAATAAATCCCCTTGCTTGTTCCTCATTATTGATGCGTCTATAAAGTAAATCATTTAGCCATGTAGATTCTAAACGTAATCGTTTTTCATCCAAATAATGTTTACGCAATAAGTCTTGTGAGATTGCTAGAGAAGCACGATCAAGGATTAGGAAATCAAATTCATCCGATTCACGATCTAAAACCATAACAAGGTACGCCCAGATTTGATCCATTGCTCCGATCGGTTGGAGAAGAATAGTATGGTTTAATGCCTTCCATTCAACGGGCGAATCATTTGTAATTCGGTCGTGCCAGTGTTCTTTATCTTCATAAATGGTTTGAAGTAGCTGTTCCATAAATTCATTTTTCAATCCTGGAATCGAAAAAGGTGTTCCTTCTATAGGAAGATAGATAATTGGTGCTTCTGTCTTCTGTTGCAACAACTTTAAAATATTGGATAACCCATGAGTAGTGAGTGACAATGAATGGAATTCTCTTGAAATTGAATTTAATGTAATCAACTTCTCATGATGAGCATTAATGAAAAACGAATGTAGATCCTGCGCTATTTCGACGAAATTTATGAATTCTTTGAAAATTATAATCGGAAAGTTATACTCATTTGCCATCTCGATCATTTCTTTAGGGACCTTTTCGAAGTAGTGTCCAAGTTCTATACATAAACATGAGGCGTTGCGTTCGATAAGATTTAACAAAAATGAAGTATTAGAGGAGTCTCTCCATTCAAAGCCAAATCCGGTGGAGAGTATCAGTTCCCCTCCCTGAAAGATGGTATCATCAAAAAACGGAATTTCAAGGACATGTGTCCATTTGACTTGACGGTGCAACCCGTTTGCCCCCGCAACTACCTCCGTCTTTGAAAAGAGTGGGCGCTTAAGAACATCTTGTACTGTAAGCATATGTACCTCCTCATTTAATAATTGTTAGCTGTATCATCTTATTATAACTATACTAGAATGTCTAAGCCCATAAAATATGGATCCCTTTCTCTGTTTACCTCCAAGTAATACGGTCGGTGTCTATAAGTACGTTCTTTTACCTGCTTTGATGAAATACCTTAATCAACCTGAGAATCTTTCATAATGGTATCCATTTACACCGTATTTCATCAGTTATATGTGCGAATGAACGGTGGATTACTGAAACTTAAAACGACCAAAATATTAGATAAACAATAAAAATTTTCACTTTTTCACCAATGCTGTATTCATAAAAGTTCAAGATGACCCAAAGTGCTTGGTTAAAAAAAAACTAATATAAATTTAACCTCGTGTCTAATGAAAGGGTTATCATTTCCCTGTAAGATTTTAGAATGTTCAATAAATTAAATGCAATTAAAAAGGAGAATGAACAATGATAGTAGGAGTGCCTAAAGAATTAAAAACTGCAGAGACTAGAGTGGGATTAAATCCAACATGGGTAAAAAAATTAACAGCTTTCGGTCATGAAGTACTAATACAACGCATGGCAGGTGAAGCTAGTGGTTTTTGTGACGAAAAATATGTTTTGGCTGGAGCAAAAATAGTAAACACGATTGACGAAATTTATGAGAAGGCAGAATTTGTTGTTAAAGTGAAGGAACTTCAACCCTATGAATACGGCCTTCTTAGAGAAAATCAAATGATAATGGCATGGTTTCATTTGGCGGAAGATGTAAATCATGAAATGACACAGGCATTACTAGATAAAAAAGCAATTTCATTATCAATGGAATTAATCGTTTTACCTGATGGGACTAGACCTACAATTAAACCAATGAGTGAAATTGCAGGAACATTAGCAATGCTTGAAGCAGTCAAATATGCTCAATATGGTTATGGTGGAAAAGGAATACTTCTCCGGAAACTGGCCGGTTTACCGTCGAGCAAAGTATTCATACTTGGTGGTGGCAATGCTGGACTCAATACTGCGCAAGTTGCTGTGGGTCTTGGATTGAATGTAACAATCATGGAAGCATCAATGAAACGCATTGATTATTTGAACGATCAGTTGCCACAGGTGGACATTTTGTGTTGGGATAAAGATATGATGTTCGAAGAACTTATTCAAAGTGATGTTTTAATTAATACAATTTATCCGATGCCAGGGGTAACCGAATCTCTCATAACACGAGAGATGGTCAGTAAGATGAAACCTAATTCTATTATTATTGATATTGCAGGAACGGGTATAATTGAAACCTCACGTTATACGACTTTAGAGGATCCAGTTTACTACGAACAAGAAGTCCTACATTACTGTGTCCCGAATATGCCTGCTCTATGTCCACAAACCTCGACAAACATGATGTTGATGACAACCGGCCCATATATTATGAACATTGCGAATAATGGTTTGAAAGAGGTTGTAGTAAATGATGCAATAGTAAGAAATTGTATCAGCACTTTGAACGGTGAAATTGTTCATCACGAAGTTGGGATCAATCATAACATGCCTTATACAGATATAAAAACGGAGTTACTATTGTCCAAATAATAAAGCGTCCTTAGAGTCATCTCATATTCTACGTTTCATTTCTATTGATTAGAAATCAGTATACAAGTTATTGAACAAATCGCTACTAAAGAATTTCCAGGAGTCAGGAAAGATGCCAGCGAGAAAACTTTTGCAGGAATTATATAAGATATAATATACATTCCAATGAATTATCTTTGTCATTCTGCAGACGGAATTCTCTACGAGGAATGGGGAGATAAGTTCTACACAACAAATTCATGGATAATTCAAAGCAGGCTCCCTAGCATCTTTCTGACTCTTTTATGATTACTAGAAAACCACGTATTAAAAAAGCTATGGACGTAATAATATAGATCCCACTTCTTGTAAAAGGTTAAATCAGGTAAAAGAGGAGAGTATTTTACATGTCAAATTTAAGGAAAACAGATCGAACACTGACACTCATTCCAGTAGTGTTGTTTGGTTTTTCATTTATGGGGTTAACCACAGCTTTTACTACGTATGGTATTGCGGCTAATATTTCCCACGGTATGGTTCCGGGGGCAATGATTGTTGCTCTAGTGGTAATGATGTTTACTGCTTACAGTTATGGGAAAATGGCAATTGCGTTTCCATCTTCCGGTTCTGCTTATGTTTATACGCAAAAATCGATCAATCCCTCTGTTGGATTTCTTGTCGGATGGGTAATCTTAATGGATTATTTATTTATGCCAATGGTAAATTACTTAGTATTTGGTATATTTTTCTCAGCAGCCTTTCCTACAATTCCAAGTTACATCTGGATTGCAGGTATGCTGGTGCTCGTCACTTTTATTAATATTAAAGGATTGAAGTTTGCTACAAATGTAAACGCATTCATAACGATTTTCGCTTTACTTTTTATCCTTATCTTTATAGGTTTTTCCATTAAGGAAATTTTTATGGGCGAAGGCACGGCAACTCTTTTATCTCTTGAGCCATTCTATAATTCGAAAGAACCCTTTTCTTATACAATAGCTGGAGCAGCTTTATTATGCTTTTGTTTCCTTGGATTTGAATCAGTTACAGCGTTTGCTGAAGAGACAGTGAACCCTAAGAAAACGATTCCCCGAGCTGTTATTTTAATTACTCTTGGTGGTGGTTTAATCTTTACAAGTGTTGTATATTTCTCATATCTTGTATGGCCAGAATATAACACATTTAATAATCCTGATTCGGCTGCCTACGAAATTATTAAACTTGTTGGTGGAAAGGCGATGTACTCAATATATCTTGCGCTTTACGCATTAGCTGTATTGGGTAGTGCCATGTCGTCCCAGGCAAGTGCATCACGAGTCCTCTATACGATGGGGCGAGATGGACAGTTTCCTAAAAAGTTCTTTGGCACCCTGCATCCGAGATATAGAACACCCGTAAATAATATCCTGATCATTAGTTCTGTCTCTTTGCTTGCTTTATTTTTAAGTTTAGATCTTGTAGCATCATTCATTAATTTCGGGGCGTTTCTTGCGTATACTTGTGTTAATATTGCCGTAATTGCTCATTATTATATTAGAAATAGAGAACGTTCGGTAAAAGGAACTATCTTATATTTATTTGTTCCTCTTATTGGAGCTGCTCTTGATATTTTACTACTTGTGAATCTTGATGTGCACTCAAAAATACTTGGAGTAAGTTGGTTAATAATAGGCTTCATTTATTTACTTGTATTGACAAAGGGACTTAAAAAACAGCCACCACAATTGAAAATCGAAGAAAATTATGATGTAGATTTAAAAAGCCAAGATGCTTGAAAATAAGATAAAAACGCAGCTTAGACACGACTATTGTCGGTATGAGACATACAGGTCATTTCTGGATTAATCTATCGAATGGTTATCTAAAGAAAAGATTGATGTAGTAAGTCAATCCTCACCTTGTGAAAAGAAATAAAGAGAATCGAGATAGAACCCAGTCCAAAAGTGAAAAAGTGCAGCATCCCTCATCCCCACTCATGGGTGAAAGAGATGCTGCACTTTTTATTGGCACTGGGAGTTAGCTTGAACGAGGTCTCTTCCCTTCTGATATAAGAAGGTTGATGGTATCTATGAGTTCAGGTAATTCCTCGATCGTTTTGATGGTAAAGTCGGCACCGTTTTTCATAAAGGTGTCTGCCGTTTTAGAGATGAGATTTTGTTTATCAAGTTCTGGTAAACTTGTATACTCATTCAAACTCAATCCCATCTCGGAGCTTCCGACAATGACTCCGACCGTCCATACCCCAGCATTCACTCCTTCTTTCATATCGGAAATGGTATCCCCTACCTTCACTACCTTCCTTGATGCCGTTAACTTCAATTGAAGAAATTTGCGTCACTCCTGCCGAATTACTGGCTAGCCGAGACGCCGCAGGCGCTTGCTTTGATGTGGCTTGGAAGACAGTCGGCAGAAAGGGAGCGCATTTCTGAAATCAACTGGAACGTTTTCTTGAGGGTTTGTAAAATCCAATCATTGTTTTAAATTTTGATAGAAATTACCTTAGCAAATAACATCCTATTTAAAGTTCCTTTCATGCAAAAGGAGCCATTCCTTTCTCCATAAGCCACCCGCCCGCCTATACTGCTGCAGAAAGACCACACATATGCTTACGTTTATATCCAGATGAATTTCTACTGGATCTTTGGATTTAAAGGAATGGTTGTGCTGGATTCTCGTTTAATGGTTCCGGACAAATAAAAAAATGCCCTTTCATACCGAGGGCATTTTCATCATCCAATTTATTAATTTACGAAAAGATATAACTTTCTATGATATTCCACAAATGCCTGCTGGTCCTTTTCCGTGTAGTCCATCCACTTCACTTTCTTGCATCTTTCCTCTAATCTCTCATTCAACTCATCTTCTATTTCATTCATGAAACGAATGATTTCCCCATAAGGCATATTGAAATGACGGGCTGCGAGCCTGGGCGGAGAATGCTTTACCAGCAATCTCATGAATTGATCGACCGTGTCCGCCTTCGAGGCAAGATAATCTTCCTCATTCACGATGAATTCATACACTTGTTTTTTCACGCCAGAAAGTCTGGTCACTTCGTCGCGCAATAAAAACTCCATTAATCTTTCGTTCATATGGCTCTACCTCGAATTTGTTTATATTTACATTCTTTTTAGATCATGTATGAAAAGGTTATACTGCCCTTCACACCTCATTATGACATCGTAACCCCAAGCCATCAAGCAATTCCTGTATCCTTACACAAACCGTAACTGTTACGATTTGTGATCCTTTTTAAGTAAAATAACATGTATATGCCTCATAGTCAACGTTCGAGCTGTGTGCATCCCTTTATGCATATTTAGAATCGTTTATTGGCAAAATATGAGTATGAACAAATTGCACAACACAATCTTATTAATTTTTATATATGTAAAGAGAATAATTTTGTTAAAATTTGATATAATAAATGTAATATTTAGTCAATTAGCATCTTTTTATAGAATTTGCTTTTGTAAAGGAGTAAAATGATGCTAATGACATCTTATTTTTTCCAATGTTTCCGAGGAGTTATAGGGTGGGTATAGCAAGTACATAGTGACAGCTGAAATGCTGTCCGACATATCGGTTGTTTTCATTTGTTCAGAATAACAATGAAAAGAATAAGGAGTGATTTTTTGAAACCTTCAACAAATCGCATGTTAACCCGTATTAAATCCGTTTATATGTTCATCAGTAATAACGGTACGGTTTCTACTCAAGAGCTTGTAGAAGAATTTGGCATCACTCCTCGAACTGTGCAGCGCGATTTAAATGTCTTAGCATACAATGACCTTGTTCAAAGCCCAAGCCGTGGCCTTTGGACGACAACAAGTAAAAAGGTGAAGATGTCATCGTAAAAAGAACGACCACCCGAACAAGATCGATATGTAAAATACTTTGAGGCGGACAATATTTGTCCGCCTCATTTTTTATGCCTATATTCATTCAGCAGGCTGCCCCGCCTTTAACTGTTCAAGCTCTTCCGCCGTTAGCTCACGGTACTCACCAAGCTCAAGTTCCTCATCAAGCTGTAAACTTCCCATGGAAAGACGCTTTAGGTAGACGACACGTTTGCCGACGGCCTCAAACATCCGCTTCACCTGATGGAACTTTCCTTCCATGATCGTCAGCTCGATATCCGAAGTCAGACCTGATTTTAAAATATTCAATTCACCTGGTTTTGTTTCGTACCCATCATCCAAGGTCACGCCGTTGCGGAATGCCTCAATATCCTCTTCCGTCACTTCGCCATCAATGACCGCAAAATATGTTTTAGGGACATGTTTCTTCGGGGAAAGCAATTGGTGGGCAAGCTTTCCATCATTCGTGATAAGCAATAACCCTTCTGTGTCCTTATCCAGACGGCCTACAGGAAATGGCTCGAATACTGAATCCTCTGGCTCCAAGATGTCGATGACCGTTTCTTGGTGTTTGTCTTCCGTTGCCGACAATACGCCTGGCGGTTTATTCATCATTAAATATATGAACTCCCTATATTCAACCCGTTCATCATGGACGGTTACGATTTCCGTATCAGGGTCCACTTGCTCTTTCGGATCCTTCAGCACCCTTTCATCGACCTTCACGGCGCCGGATTTCAGGAGCTTTTTCACTTCTTTCCTGCTGCCATAACCAATATTGGATAAAATTTTATCAATTCTCATCGTTTCCTCCTAAAGCCTTTTCAGTAAAAAGCCTTGCCCACTTTAATGACAGGCAAGGCCAATATATTTTTAATCTGGGGATTCATTTTATCATACCCTTTTTTTTACACATCAAACTTCTATCTTATAATCCCAATTTAGCTTTTAACCGATCGATCCGGGTACCGAACAAACGATGGGCAAGTTTGCTTTTCAAGGAAAGTGCCGCATAAATGAGCGCTCCAAAGATTGCACAAATGGCCACGATCAAAATCGCTTGAAAGCGCCCTTCCGTTGTAAGCCACAGCGATAATAAACTGTTCATGCCCCATGCAGCCAGTCCCATAATTATTGAAAAAACAGAGATCAAAACAGATCTTCTGATGGTAAGGCTGTAACGATATCCAGTAAAGTAAGTAATGACATACAAATTCAGCAGTACAGCAGCCAAGTAGCCGAATGCCGTGGCATAAACGGATCCTTCCGTTTCAAACAACTTGATCATCGGGATATTCAAGCTCAATTTGATTAAAAAGCCAACAAGCAGGCTGAGCACCGTATATTTCTGCTGATTGATGCCTTGTAAAACGGCCGCCGAAACGGAAAAAAGCGCAAACAAGATGGAAACGGGCGCATACGCCTTCAGGACACTGATTCCTAGTGGATCATGGCTATAAAAGGCACTATAGATTGGATCGGCCAGTACCGACATGCCAACGACCGCAGGGATCGTAATGAACAACAAAATCTGGAAGGCTTGGTTCAGCTGGCGGTTTAACTCTTCCGAATCCTCGCTTACATAAGCCTTCGTCACCGAGGGTAGAAGCGCCATTGAAAACCCGGTTGCAAGCGTCATGGGAATCAAGACAAGCTTCTGGGCATATACATTCAACACCCCAAGGGCATCTTCTGCGACATGCTGCAGCCCGATGGCCGACATCGCCTTATTGAAAGACAGCAAGTCCGCCAACTGAAACATTGGCATCGCGATTCCGACGAATATGAAAGGAATCGACGACAGAAATATTTCTTTATAGATTTCCTTCAGGGAAATGTCCATCGTCCCCCGGTCTTTCTTCATCAAGCTGTCCAAATGGGGTTTTTGTTTTTTCCAATACCAAAATAACACCACTAAACCGCCGACAGCCCCAACCGTCGCCGCGAATGTAGCCATTTGGATGGCCTTCACTAACTCTCCATCCAAGACATTTAAAACAACATACACACCGGCCAGAAGGAACACGATGCGGACAATTTGTTCGACAACCTGAGAGATGGCCGTTGGTTCCATCGCTTCATGACCTTGAAAGAAGCCGCGGATGATACTCATGAACGGTACAAAAATCAAGGCGAAGCTGACTGCCCGTATGATCTCCGTGACATCACTGACATCTTCCTTCTTGACCCCGAAGACTCCAGTAAACATCGGTGCCATCGTATAAAGAACCAAAAAAGCGAGAAAACCGGTGACAACCATTAATTTCAGACTCGATTTAAATAACTTCTCACCGACGGCGTATTCCTCGAGCGCATTATACTTCGAAATGAATTTAGAAACAGCAAGCGGCATGCCTGCCGTTGCAAAGCTAATGAAAATGGTATATGGAACGTACCCATATTGATAGAGGGTAGCCCCTTTATTCCCAACCATATGTTCAAATGGGATGACGTAAAATAAACCAAGTACCTTGGAAATAATCGCTCCCAGCGTTAATATAAAAGCCCCTTTTAAAAACTTAGATGACATCTAATCCCTTCCTGCCTCTGTCAGTTACGTTTCACACGCTCTTTATCTTATCATATTAAAGTATTTTTTCTATAGAAAACTACAATCAAGTTTATCGTTTTCGAAGATAATACACAAACAAATAATTCCTTTTTTTCTACATTCGCAATCTGACGGGCACTTGCTATATAATGAAGGGACTGAAAATGATAAAGTGGTGATCAATTTGAAATATGATGTAGTGGTAATTGGCGGTGGTCCTTCCGGATTGATGGCAGCAATAGCGGCCGGGGAAAAGGGCGCCCATGTATTGTTAGTGGATAAAGGCGAGAAGCTTGGCAGGAAACTTGCAATCTCGGGCGGCGGACGCTGCAACGTGACGAACAGGCTCTCAATCGATGAAATCATTCAGCATATCCCTGGAAACGGGCGATTTCTATACAGTGCTTTCTCAGAGTTCAATAATGAAGACATTATTCAATTCTTTGAAAAATTGGGCGTGGCCCTCAAAGAAGAGGACCATGGGCGGATGTTCCCGGTCAACGATAAAGCGCAAAGTGTCGTGGATGCGCTACTGACGCGCCTGTCGAATTTAAAAGTAACGATCTATAAGAACTCCCCAGTTGCGGAAGTTCTCTATGAACATGGAAAAACAAGCGGTGTCCGGTTAAAAGATGGACAGACCATTGACACGGATGCAGTCGTGATAGCAGTCGGTGGAAAATCAGTTCCTCACACCGGTTCAACCGGCGACGGCTACGCATGGGCTAAGAAGGCGGGGCATACGATTACCGAACTGTTCCCAACTGAAGTTCCCGTACTAAGCCATGAAACATTCATTAAAAATCGAACGCTTCAAGGTCTCGCACTTCGCGATGTTTCATTGAGTGTCCTTAACCCAAAAGGCAAAGCCCTGATTACACACCAAATGGATATGCTCTTCACCCATTTTGGCGTCTCCGGTCCAGCTGTTCTAAGATGCAGCCAATTCGTCGTGAAAGCGATGAAAAAATGGAACCTATCGGAAGTGACAATGAAACTCGATGCCCTTCCGGACAGAAACAAGGAAGAGGTTTTTCAAGACATCATGAAGGAAATCAAAGCCGAACCGAAAAAAGCCATTAAGAACACCTTAAAAGGTTTAGTTCCTGAACGATACCTTCACTTCCTGCTTGAGCGTAGCGGCATCGACCTTCAAGAACAAGGAGCGACGATATCAAATGAAAAAATCCGCCGCTTTGCTGAACTATGCAAGGACTTCCAATTCGGAGTACACGGCACCCAGCCGCTGGAAAAAGCCTTCGTCACGGGCGGCGGCGTATCCGTCAAAGAAATTCACCCAAAAGAAATGGCATCCAAACTAATGGATGGACTGTATTTCTGCGGTGAAATCCTGGATATACACGGATACACAGGCGGCTACAATATCACCTCGGCATTAGTAACCGGAAGACTCGCCGGAATGAATGCTGCCATATATGCCCGTTCATAATTCTAAAAGAGGCTAATCCATTTGGATCAGCCTCTTTTAGATGTGATTTCGCATTTCCGGCGTAGGCGCACTTTTTTAGGCTACCACCTCTTTTATTCCGGCATTCCGTTAAAAAGTTCTGGATGATAGCGAAAAGCTTCGAGGTCAATGGTATTCCGTTTCGTGAATATGACGCCTTCACTCTCGAGCATCGCTTTCTGGTGTTCTGCGGCGCCGTCCGCTTTTATACCGATTTCGCCTTTTGCATTGATTACCCGATGCCAGGGAAGGTCATGTTTTTTGCTGCTTGAATGAAGGATCCTTACGACCTGCCTTGCACCGCGCGGACTTCCGGCGAGCTGTCCAATTTGACCATATGTCATCACTTTACCGGAAGGGATATGTTGAATGATTTTAATCACCCGTTCAGTAAAACTTTCCAAAATAACTCTCCCCTTTGTTCTATCCGTTAGCCAATATCGTAATTTTTTCATCGGTTACCAGGACCCCATGATGCTTGATCAAGTTTGCTTTTAGCTCAGAAGGCACTCTGCAGTCATCGTACGCACAAACAGAAATCAAACCTCGTTCATTAATCAATTTATCGATTCCTTTTTCATATTCACCTATTGCTACGCTGACTTGATCGTCATGGCCCCATTCAACATGTCCCCATGTCCGCACGAGTTGATTTCGTTTAGAGTATGTATCGATATTTTCCAAGAAATAATTAACCATCGTCGAAGGATGGAAGTCTCCATGAAAACAATAAAAATCAAAATTATTAATAAGATGCACTTTCTCCAATTGCTCCTCATTTAAATGAAGCTGCAATTTTTTGTACACCAAAGGAAAGATACGGTCATTTTCGACGATTAGGATGTGGTCTCCCTGTTCAACACCGGCAATGATGAATGTTGCTTCATTTTCTATGTAGGCTTCCAATTCATTAAAACAGTATAAGATATGGCCCCCATCCATTTGCTGTATAGTTTCTATTAGTTGTTTCATATTGTTATCCAAAATGAATCTCCCCTTTAAATACACCAGTCCGCACTATGTATTATGTTTAACTTTACCCATTATCTCTGTGTTTGTAAAATTCACAGAAGAATTTTAATTGGTTATTCCTAATTTATGCCTACTCTTTTTTGATTGGGAAGTCGAACTGAGGCTGCTTCAAGTCCACTCATCAAAAGACCAAGGCAGCCCAATACAGCAGACTCCGTTCTTAAATGCATTTTCCTTTTTGATGTACGTACTTAAATCACAGGATAATACGGCACATAGCGCGGGTTATAATAATAGGGCGGTCTTGGTCCTATGAGGGGCAATTCAAAGGTATTTGGGTTGGAATCATATAACAACTCCACTTTTTCATCAGATTGTTCGACCAATAGCAACTTCACTTCTTCACTATAATAATAGGGCATATAGAGGCCTCCAAAAACTTTTTTTCTCCCCTACAGCATATTCGAAACTGCACGGCAACGAGCCCGTACCCAAACATGTTCTTCATGCACGGCACTTACCTGATCGACATAAAGTAATCCGACTAAATTCTTTTAGGAGGACTCTTCATGGCAGAAGATAAGAAAAAGAAATCATCAGAAAAAGGCTATCCCATGCATCCGAATTATGGAAAGATCACTCGTTATCAAGACGTTCCCATTACAGTTCCGGAGCAACGCCAATTCCGCCAACCTGGTGTGGAAAAATTAATGGTGCCCCGGCCCATCATTGAAAATCCCAATTATAGAGGAAGCGGAAAATTAACAGGAAAGGTGGCATTGATAACTGGCGGTGACAGTGGGATTGGTGCGGCGGCTGCCATCGCTTTTGCTAAAGAAGGCGCAGATGTCTCCATCGCTTATCTGGATGAACATGAGGATGCCAATCGGACTAAAACGAGAATTGAAGAGCTTGGACAACGTTGCTTACTGCTGCCTGGTGACTTAAGGGATAAACAGCAATGTATCGATATCGTGGAAGACACCATCGAAACATTCGGGAAGCTCGATATTCTTTGTAACCATGTGGGTATTCAATTTCAGCAATTAAGCTTGCTTGATATTACGGATGAGCAATTCGATGATACCTTTAAAGTGAATATCTATTCCCACTTCTACACGACCCGTGCTGCCCTTCCCCATTTAAAAGCTGGGTCCTCCATCATTAATACATCCTCCGTCGTGACGTTTAATGGGAATAAGCAATTAATTGATTACACGGCGACTAAAGGGGCCAACATTGGTTTTACCCGTGCCTTGGCAAATAGTCTTGTCGATCAAGGCATACGGGTGAACGCCATTGCGCCTGGAAGGTTTTGGACACCCCTCATCCCGGCAAGTTTCTCGGCAGACGAAGTGACACAGGTCGAGAACCCGATGGAGCGTCAAGGCCAGCCATTCGAACTGGCTCCCACCTTTGTCTATCTCGCTTCCGATGATTCCCGTTTTGTGACAGGACAAACACTTCATGTCAACGGCGGGGAAGCTACATCATCCTAACTTTTCACACCGAATAATTCTCCCTTCCCTGAAACGCAAGAGGTTTTGGGAGTCCACTTTCTTGGCATTCACGGAAAAAGACTACCTTGGTTTGCCCGCCTTGCAGCAATAGGTAGTCTCATGTTGATTATATGTACGGATAAAGGTAGGGCAAAGCCTCCTTTATTTTTTCTTATAGATGATCATCGCACTAAAACAGTAAATCTGTTCCTCTTCCTCTTCACCTGTAGTGGCGACATTGTACTTGATATCGACGATTTGATTATCACGGATGTCTTCCAAGAAAACGTTCATTTCATCCTCTAGATCCTTTTCATGCTCATAATCGAATAATTTAACTTGAATCATCGGCTTTCCCCTGCCCTTTTACTATAATGATAGTTATTGTGCAGGATGCCCATTTTTCATGAGGATTATACTCGATTTTTTTGTAAAGTGGATAATAATGCAACCACTTCATCCCCGACTTCTTCTGTAGAGGCTCCCCCGCCCATATCGGGTGTCAGCGACTTTTTATCGACCATCACCCGTTCGATCACGCCCAACACTTTTGCTCCCCAATCCTCATGCCCGAAGAAATCGAGAATCTGACTGGCGGACCATATGGCCGCAAGTGGATTGGCGATGCCTTGATGTGCAATATCCGGGGCTGAGCCATGAATCGGTTCGAACATCGAAGGATAAATCCGTTCCGGGTTTAAATTGGCTCCTGCTGCCAGTCCCATCCCCCCTGCAATGGCCGCACCTAAATCCGTGATGATGTCACCAAACAAATTGGAAGTGACAACGATTTGAAATCGTTCGGGCTGTTTGACAAAAAACATGCTCGCCGCATCGACCAGATAGGAATTCGTTTCTACATCCGGATACTCCTGTCCGACTTCTTCAAAAACCTGATCCCAAAAGACCATTGAATAATTCAATGCGTTTGCCTTGCTTATACTCGTTAGCGCCCTTCCTGTCTTACGCGCCAGTTCATACGCATAACGGATGATTCTCTCCGTTCCTTTTCGTGAAAAGACCCCAGTCTGCAGGACGACTTCTTCTGGCTTGCCTTTAAAAAGCCAATCACCGGCACCGGAATATTCCCCTTCACTGTTTTCACGGATGACAACCATATCGATTTGGTCACGAGTCACGTCTTTTAATGGACAAGGTGCACCTTGAAGCAATTTGACTGGTCGAACATTCACATATTGGTCAAATTGCTTTCTGATTTTCAGCAGGAGTTCACGTAATGAAATATGATCAGGGACACCAGGATAACCGACCGCCCCAAGATACACGGCGTCAAACTTCATCAGTTGTTCCAGTCCGTCGTCGGGCAGCATTTTGCCGTGCTCAAGATAATATTCACAGCCCCATGGAAAATATGTGAACTCAAAAGTAAAATCCCCGGCAATTCCAGCCACTTCTTTAAGGACCTTCACACCTTCATTAATCACCTCAGGACCTATACCGTCACCCGCAATGACCGCTATCTTATGAACATTCATTCTTCAACTCTCCTTTTTCTATATTTTCTGATTTCAACAACCTAATTTTAACATATAACGTTTGCTTCCCAGGCCCTAATGGAACGCGTACAAGTGAACGGCAAAGTTTTATCGAAAATGTCCATAATGAAAAAAATGCCCTTTCATGATGAAAGGACCTTTTTTTCACGCCTTCAAAAATGCGCGTCTTTCCGCATATTCACGGCATTGTGAACAAACCGCGATCTTTTTTCTTTCTTCATTCAGATATGCCGTAACATTCTTGGATTTCCGCTTACAAAAGTAACAGGTTTTTTTAAAGAACTTCACTTAACGATGACTTCGCCGTCCCACTCAAGCATTCCGCCAACCATGTTTGCCACTTTATATCCTTGTTCCTGAAGATAATGGCATACATTTTCACTGCGGCGTCCAGAACGGCAGATAAAAATATATTCTTTTTCTTTATCAAAATAGTCAAGATTTTCCGGGATATCATTCATGCGAATATGCTTCGCTCCTTCGATCATTCCCTCTTGCACTTCTTCGTCTTCACGAACATCGACAAGTTCCATCGCTTCGCCTGCCTCAAGCTTGGCTTCCACTTCTTCAGTTGTAATGATTTTGATATCTTCCATAATTAGCACCTCGAATTATCGTTTGATTTATCTTATTCATTATAACAAAATTTCCAGATAAACATCACCTAATGGATCTCCTGATGAAATTTCCCATCAATAATTTGATCCAACTAAATACGCCAGCGAATAAAATTATTCGCTGACGTTTTCAGGATTGAATCTGTATCAATGCTTGAATCCCAGTTGATATTGTTTAGGGATCTCCGTTTCTTTATTCAAAGCTTTTGACGCTTCAAGTGCCCAGTAAGGGTTTCGCAGCATCCCTCTGCCTACGGCTACTAAATCGGCTTCTTCATTACCGATGATTGAATTTGCAATAATCGGATCATCTAATCGGCCAACAGCAATAACCGGAATATCCAAAGCTTTTTTAATTTCCCTGGCCAACGGCGTTTGATAGCTGGCATGCGTACCCGGTCTTCCGTCTGCCCCAATCGGACCTTCTCCACCAGAGCTTACATGGAACATATCCACGCCTGCTTCTTTAAAGACTTTTGAAAATGCAATGCTTTCTTCAAGACCATATCCGCCTTCAACGTATTCCTTTGCAGAAATGCGCATGATTAAAGGCATGTCGGCAGGCATTTCGCTTTTCACTGCTTTAATGACTTCCACTCCAAATTTAGTCAGGTCTTTTCCGTATTCGTCTTCACGTTTATTCGTAAGTGGTGATGTGAATTGGTGGATTAAATACCCGTGTGCACCATGAAGTTCAATTACGTCAAATCCTGCTTGAACAGCCCTTCTGACGGAAGCACGGAATTTATCGACCATTTCCTTTACTTCTTCCGTTTCTAAAGCTCTTGGTGTTTTAAACGTTTCATCAAATGCTATGGCTGATGGTGCTACCGGAGTTTCGGCATCTTGCGCTTTACGTCCTGCATGGGCAATTTGTATGCCGATTTTTGCTCCGTATTGATGTACTTCCTTAACAATTTTGGAGAAAGCATCAATTTGATCGTCGGACCATAATCCAAGATCGCGATTCGAAATACGTCCATCAGGCTCTACATCGGTCATTTCCACTATAATTAATCCCGTGCCGCCAACTGCCCTGCTTACATAATGCTGCTGATGCCAGTTTGTCGGGATACCATCTTCCGCTTCGACGGAGTATTGGCACATCGGCGGCATGACGATCCTATTTTTAAGTTCAAGTTCATTTATGCGATAAGGTGAAAATAAATCTTTCATAATTTTATCTCCTTTTTTATATAATGCATGCACATGCATTTATATCATCTGGATAATACTGTGTCAACTAATCAGATTCCCCAACACCCGATGCTGTCATTGTAAACGCTATCGTCTGTTGGTACACTTCATTTAATATGTGTTATATTTAATGGAAGTAAGCAGAGGAAGGCGAATATAAATGTCCAGTGAACAGAACCTTATCAATACATGGCTATCGTTTACACGTGTTCATGCCGAGCTCTCCAATGAGCTTGATCGAATGCTGCAAGCAAGACACCAAACTACTTTAAACGAATTTTATGTTCTATTATTTTTATCGAAAACACCAGAAAAAAAACTGCGGCTCCTCGAATTGCAGCAATTGGTCGGTTTAAGCCAAAGTGCGATGTCCAGGCTGTCTGTTAGAATGGAAAATAAAAGCTGCGGTGTCATCCAAAGGCTTGGATATGAAGACGACCGTCGCGGAGTGTGTGCAATCATAACGGACCGCGGTGAGGTAAGGCTTCAGGAAATCCTCGATACCGTTAATGAAACATTGGAAAAGTCCTTAAAAAACAGTGATATTGACACAGTACTGAAACTATTCGTGCAAAAAAACGGTCTCCAGGAGAATGAATGAATCAATGGCGATGTATGATGTGAAATTTTGTGCCCCATTCAATTTGAGGCCTTTTTTGCATGCCCATCCCCTTCGTTGCCGACATCCAATTAAAAAAGGAGAAAGACGGATAGGCCCGTCTCTCTCCTACTTACATGATTAAAAGTCGAAATTATCAGGATCTGGACCTACACGGTGATTTTGATTCAATCCATCAATTTGGTTCATTTCTTCTTCCGTCAATTCAAAATCGAATACAGATGAGTTTTCTACAATGCGATGTTCTTTAGTGGATTTTGGAATCGTTACAATCCCATTTTGTAAATCCCAGCATAAAATGACTTGTGCAACAGACTTGCCATGGTTGGTCGCAATTGCTTGTAATACTTCATTATCCAGCAGTTCACCTTGCATCAAAGGAGACCATGCTTCAAGTTGTATTCCTTGTTCCTTACAAAATGCCTGAACTTCTTTTTGAGTTAAACGCGGATGGCATTCTACTTGATTGACCATCGGCTTCACTTCTGCATCTTTCATTAAATCTTCAAGATGGTGAATCTGGAAATTGCTCACACCGATCGCTTTCACTTTTCCTTCTTTATAAAGAGTTTCCAACGCTCTCCAAGCTTCTTTATATTTCCCTTCCACTGGCCAATGGATAAGATATAAATCCAAGTACTCCAAGCCAAGTTTCTTTAAGCTTTTTTCGTAAGCCGCGATTGTTGATTCATATCCCAAATCAGCATTCCAGACTTTTGATGTTACGAATAATTCTTCCCTGGAGATTCCAGCTTCTTTCAATCCCTCACGGATCCCTTGTCCAACCCCTTCTTCATTTTCATAAATCGCAGCCGTATCGATACTGCGATAACCATGTTTAATGGCCACTTTAACTGCATTTACCAGCTCAGGTCCTTCTTCCACTTTAAATACGCCCAATCCGAACCAAGGCATTTTAACGCCGTTATGCAACGTTGTTGTATCTTGTAAATGTTTCACCATTATCACTCTACCTCCAAATTTTTTCTTCATTGTTTTTATAGATTGTAATGCGCTTAAGTATCAGTATCATTACATCCCTTCAAGGAACCTTCCACATTCGCTGAAGGGATGCAATGATACTAGGGTTTTGATACTCTATACGCTTTTCAAAAAATGGAACATGCTTTTTCTAACATGCATCACTTCTTCATTCCTATGCTATTTTGTCAGTTCCCTTGGTACGGTCTTTACTTTCCAAGGCCCGGCTCCAGCCTGTTAAAATCACTGCAGCAAACACCATGACTCCACCTATCCACGCTGTATGGATCAGTCCGATCGAATCCGTAATCACCCCTCCTAAGTAGGCACCAATGGCGATTCCCGCATTGAAGGCGGCAATATTGATGGCTGACGCCACGTCCACTGCACTCGGCACGAAACGCTCCGCTAACATGACGACATAGACTTGAAGCCCTGGAACATTCATGAAAGCAAACAATCCCATTAAAATGATCGTAATTAAACCAGCTATCTTAAACGGTGCCGTGAAGGTCAAGACCACCAGTACAATGGCTTGTATAAGAAACATATAGAATAGGGCATTAATAGGATTGCGATTTGCCAATTTCCCGCCGAGAGTATTCCCTATCGCTATGGCTACTCCATATACTAGCAAAATCAAGGCCACAGTTCCTTCTTTAAACCCTGTTACTTCCTGAAGTAATGGCGACAGGTACGTGAAGACAACGAATGTACCTCCGTATCCTAACGCTGTAATGATGAATACTAACAGCAATCGGCCATTTGTCACCAATTTGATTTGGTCACGGAACGTGGTCCGTGCAGCTTTTCTTAAATCGGATGGGACAAGGATGCCATTCCCGATGAAAGCTATCAGGCCGATTGCCACAATGATGATGAAAGCGAATCTCCAGCCGAATTGCTGCCCGATGAAGGTTCCAAACGGAACTCCGGTCACCGTTGCCACCGTTAGACCTGTGAACATGATGGCGATGGCACTCGCCCTGCGGTTTTCAGGGACCAAATCAGCCGCAATCGTAGCGCCGATCGACATGAAGATACCATGTGCAAGCGCTGAAATGACACGTGCGATCAATAATACACTGATCGTGGTCGCAGAAGCCGCCAATGCATTTCCGGCAATGAACACGACCATGATCCAAAGCAATAAGGTCTTTCTCGACATATTCGATGTCAGGGATGTAAGGATAGGTGCCCCGAACATGACCCCCAAGGCGTATAGAGATACCGTCAACCCCGCCGTCGTGACTGTAATGTGTAAATCTTTAGAAATGAGCGGTAATAATCCCACGCTGATGAACTCGGTTGTTCCAATCGCAAAGGCGCTGATCGCTAAAGCGAGCAATGCCCATGTACTTCTATTTTTATTTGAAATCATATCCTCTTCTCCTTCTTGTTGTTTTGTACTATCATTGAAATTGCCTAAGCAACTTTTTTTATAAATGGTACAGTGGAATTTGGTGTGCAAATGTTATTATGAGATATAATACAAATAAAAAACAGTACGTACTTTAAAGTAATATAGGTACCTTAAAGTTCCTATAAAATAAGGAGAGTATGCAAATCATGCAAAAAAAGAAGTACAATATATCCGTTGAAGCGACACTGGAAGTACTGGGCGGGAAGTGGAAATGCGTAATCCTCTGCCATTTGACCCACGGAAAAAAGCGGACTAGTGAATTGAAGCGCCTAATGCCAAACATCACCCAAAAAATGTTGACCCAACAATTGCGGGAGTTGGAACAGGACGGTGTCATCAATCGGATCGTTTATAACCAAGTCCCCCCAAAAGTGGAATATGAACTAAGTGAATATGGACAAAGCCTCGAAAGCATCCTATCCGCACTATGTACGTGGGGAGAAAATCACATTACCAGAGTGTATGGTGATAAGTTTTCCGTTCTCGAGGAAAGTGTATTGAATGATCAATTGAAGTAATTCAAAATAAAAAAACGGCGTCCACAAAGGGATTCCGTTTTTTTTGGATGAACCATCAATCATCTTTTTTGTTTATACTAATTTAACTACGAGAGGTATGAAAATAAGAATTAAAGCCAGCTGAGTTTTGTTATCCATAAAGCATTCCGCCTTAATTTATCATAAATGCAAATATATAATTGGTGTGCATTAAATATAATTTCACTTTAGTAAGAGTCACCCGTTTTATTCCTTTCTTACTTTTTGGTATAATATGTAATACCATTTGATATCCAAACTCTTTTATCTGATCAAGCAGGAAGTGTTGATCACTTAAAGTTTTTATTTTGTAGACGAATGAGTATAATGGTGAAACCAAGGAGTGACATATGAGAGTCATATTAGAATTGATACGCATCGTATTAATATTCGGGATAGCCGGATCGATCATTTCGATCATTGTAAACGGCATATATATAAACATAGGAGTTAATATGAATCAGTATGGCTGGCTAGGCTCGATAGCGATACTCATTTTATTGTTTGTCTGGTATAGAAATAAACTTCAGTTCAGTGGCTGGTATTCGGGAAAAGGGAAGGAAAAGCTTCCAAAAACAGCATCCCGAATACTCATCATGTGTTCACTCTTCTTTTTATGTGCCCCACCTGTTTTAAGTGTGCTGCAAATGATCTTTCAATAATCGGGATTCTATATCCCAGATAGAGCAGGAGTGAACGATTTGCGGAAATTGTTTAATAGTGTGGTTCTTATACTCCTACTCGGTGGATTTTGGTATGGATATGGTAAAGATATTCAGGAGTCTGGATTCAAGGCGGGGGTTGGTTCCTTTGCATCCGATGTTCGCACCTTTATAAACGGGCCCGAGGTTTCAACTGCCTTGGAAAAACTGAATGCTGGAGTCAGCAACCTGATAAGTTCGCTTAAGGAAACATTGGATACCGCTTCGGAAAAAGTACCGCAGGAATCGGAAAAAGTGAAAAAACCAGCACTGGAAGCACCTGCTGATGCATCCTTTTCAGTCCGTAATATTGAAATAGGCGACACGAAGGATGCCGTAGAAAAACTCGCTGGTGAAGCAAAGCGGAATACGCGGAATGAATATGGCGTGGACTGGTTCGCCTATCACGAAAATTATCAAAACTTTTTCATGGTTGCCTACGATACCAACAATAAAGTTGTTGGTTTATATACGAACCAAGATTTGATTTCCTCAAAAGAAGGGATTAAACGCGGCACCCCTAAAGATAGTGTGACAGGGAAATTGGGGGAGCCTGTTACGAAATTGCTTAAAGGAAACGTCTATTACCAGATTCGAAGCGATGGGGAATACGATATGTTTGAAATGGATAAGAGCTATGTAACCATTTTTTACGACAAACATGAGAAAAATACAGTCACATCGATCCAAATCATCGATGCAAACCTTGAAAAGCAAAAGAGCAGCTATTTTGCAGAAGCCAGCCCCGGGTTAAAGAAAGGCTTTGAATATCAATTATTCGATTTGACCAATGCATCACGGGTCAATCATGATCTCTCCGTGCTTTCATGGGATAAACAAGTGAAGGTCACTGCACAGGATCACAGTAAAGATATGGCCGTGAATCAATACTTCAACCATACAAACCTTGAAGGAGAATCCCCGTTCGACCGGATGGAAGATGACAAAATCAATTTTCGAATGGCTGGGGAAAACCTGGCTGCCGGTCAAAATAGCAGTATCTTTGCCCATGAAGGCCTGATGAATTCCATTGGACACCGGGAAAACAAATTACAGAAGGATTTTCAATCCCTCGGTGTCGGAGTTGCCTTCGATGGTGAAGAAAAACCATATTATACGGAGAACTATTTAAGGAAATAAACAAAAAAAGCTGTGCATGTGGAAATCCTGCACAGCTTTTTTTTCTCTTGTTTTTAATAAAATATCACCAAACGAATAATCCAACGACCATGGCACTTAACAAGGAAACAGCCATCCCGCTAACCAACAGTTTCCAAACATTCCTTCCGATAATGTTCGATTTCTCATCATTGAGGATGGAATTGAATGTTCCATAAATCATGCCCACTGTACTGAAGTTGGCAAATGACGTCAGATAAGTGACAGCCACAGCAACTGTATGCGGAGGCAGTGTACTGACTTTATCTTTTAAATCGAGCAAGGCAACGAACTCATTCGTGGCAAGCTTGATTCCCATCAATTGAGCGACGTACATGGCATCATGTCCAGACAGTCCAAGCAGGAATGCAAATGGACTGAAAATGACAGAGAAAATCTTTTGAATGGTCAAGCCATCCACAAAGAAACCGAAAATGCCGTTTACGCTGGCCGTTAACGCCACATAACCGATAACCATGGCCATGATGACGAAGACCATTTTGGCCCCAACCAGCATACTGTTAGAAATGGTGGAAAAGAAATCCTTACGTTCCTCTTTAGAAGGTACATAAACGACGTCTTCTTCTTTACTGACATCGACAGGATTTAGCATGTTAGCGATCAGCAAGGCATTTATGCAGTTCAATGGTATGGCTACAAAAACATAGGTTGCCGGTACCATTGATAAGTAGGCTCCAATGATTGAACCACTGATGCTGCTCATGCTCATGATTCCAAATGTCAAAAGTCGCTGATCTTTAATCGCACTAAGTTGAAGGCGCAGAACGGCAAGTGCCTCGGTATTCCCAAGGAACATCATCTGAATCGAAAAGAAACTCTCCAGTTTTGGCAAACCGGATACTTTTGAGATGAGCCATCCCACTTTGTCAATGATCCAGGTAAGTATACCGAAATACGATAAAACATCAAAAAACGTGATGATGAAAATAATTGGCATCAATGCGCTGAAAAAGAAATCCACTTGTTCATTTGCCATTAATGAAGGAAAGACAAAAGAAATCCCTTCATTTGCACATTCAATCAACCAGGTGAAGAAGGAAGCGATCAGATTAATGACCCACGCCCCTATTTTAGTCGATAACATGAACCATGTGATAAGCAATTCAAGAACCAGCAAGGTAAGAATGGCTTTCCACTTAACGTTCCTTTTATTAGGTGAACAAAGGTAAACGATGCCCATTACAACTAAAACACCTAGTATATTCAATAAGAAATACATGCTTTCATCCCCTTTGGTTATATCATTTCCCATTCATTTTCTTTATATAAAAAAGCCCTTACCTTTTTACACTTTCAGCCGCAGGAAGAAAGTGTGAAAAAGTAAGAGCCTTCATTGAAACACTAGATGCTGGACCAAACTTTTTAACTGAACCAACATAAACCTGTTCATCTCTTCTATTTTCATACTTCCTTGTAGTCCGGCATTATTACGGCTGCCAGGTAGAAACTATCAGACCATTGTCACTGATACTATACAAGGATATTTTTTAAAATAAATTTCTCTAGGAAAGATATCATTTTAAAGCAGTTTATTTTCAATTACAATACGTTTTACAATTGTTATATTAATATAAATTTTTCGAAAACAATTATGAAATGAAAGGGAAAGTCTCAGAGGGCCCAAGTTGGGTAATACTTATGAAGTGGCATGTCCCACCCATCCACAATAAAAAAACACCTGCATGATAGCGATGTTGCTATCCAAGAATAGACCTGTTTTAGCCGAGTTCACTTCAAGATTTAAAGTTTCCTCCATGACATTGTTGTCTAAGGGTCATGCCGCTACACAAATTTGGCAAAGGATAAGCAACAAACACAACTAAACTTCCCAAGTTGTGATAATCCTTGATTCAATGCTTCATACTAAATAATACATCTCATTTATTATAAGGAAATAAGGACGTGAATTTCGGGTGGATTTTTATAATAGCCAGGAAACTCTTACTGCAATTCAATGGACTTTGAGAGCCATTATATCCTTCTTCTTCTTACTTTTTTCGGTTAAATTGATGGGGCAACGGTCCATTTCCCAGTTAAGATTACTTGATTTCATAATGGCATTAATTATTGGAAACATTCTTGCCCACCCTTTGTCTGATGAACAGTTAGGTTTGAAGGGCTCAATGATTACGACCTTTGTTTTAGTGATTTTATATATAATTAGTGTGTTTACGGGTCTTAAGTGGGGCAAACTCCGAAGGTTTTTTGACTCCGCCCCTTTTCCACTTATCGAAAATGGACAAATCATTTACAAAAGCTTAGCAAGGGCCCGAATCTCCATCGATTTTTTATTATCGGAATTAAGAAAAGAAAAAGTCGAAGATATTCAAAAAGTGTCCCTCGCACTATGGGAACCGGGTGGTACCATTTCATTGTTTTTAGATCCACAATATGAAGCGGTAACCCCAGCAGATATGCATCTAGCAACAAATGCCTTCACTTTTCCTAAAACGATCATTAAAGAGGGGAAGATTGATTTTAAAGAATTAAATCGAGGCGGTAAAGACGAAGAATGGCTGAAAAACAAAATCAAAATAACATACCATGCGGATGTAAACGATATTTTATTAGCAACCATCGATAATAACGATAACGTAAAGGTCTTTTTCTACAAATAAATACTTGGAGCTTACAATAATCAGACCCTAATGGCAGCCCGATTTTCCCAAAATAAAATCCCCTCAAGATGGAAGTGTAACACCTACATATAAAATGTCGGCTTTTACACTTTCAAACTTAAAAGGGGATAATATCACATTCATACCTTCAAGAAAATATTACTCCGACCAATTCAGAGTATTTAAGAACTTGTACACATCCTCATAAACCTGCTCACGTTCTTTACCTAATGTGATTATATGACCAGAGTTTTCATACCATATCAAGTGTTTATGCTGCGTATCGACTTCATTGAAAATCGCTGTAGCACTATTCGTATAGTCAGGATCATCCAAGCGCCCTTGTAAAACAAGAGTTGGTGATGTAATCAGATCTAAATTTTCACCCGTCTCATTTATTACATTCACCACATCTTTCAGTGAAGTCATCGGGTCTTCTTCCAACAGCTTCACTTCTGCAGCAATTTGGTCAGCATCTTTGCCTTCAAACTTCTTATAGGCCTGTGCATAATTGAGCAAGCGGTTTTTTTGTCGATCGCTACTTTTTCCTTGTGTCGGGGCACACATTGAAACTACGCCTTTTACAGGAAGTTCAATTCCCACTTTCAATGAGAACAATCCTCCTAAAGAAATTCCCATAACAGCAATTTCCTCGTAACCTTCCTCTTTAAGGAATTTATAGCCATTGACTACATCTTCCCACCATTCCTTTGGACCTGTTTTAGCAAGTTCCTCGGCTGATACTCCGTGCCCTCTATAAAGAGGCCCGTGACAAGTATAGTCGCGATCATGCAGGTATTTCCCTAATTTCTTCATATCTCCTGTACTTCCGGTAAACCCGTGAAGTAAAAGAACAGCTCTATTTCCACCTCTGTATGTGAATGATTCAGGTGCTTTCACTTTCATCTTTCTAGGACCTTCTTTCTGCTCTTGTTGATAAATAGAATCTAAATGATTTTCAAAAAAAAATCAATTAATACCCCTTGAGTGGGATTTCTTCTATCCTATTCCGTATTTTCATTAAAACAATTAAATCATGTATATAATATCCTTACCACACGCTTTACAACTCATCCGTTCCGAAGCACATTTTACTATGATTGATTCTATTTAGCAATCGTCATTTAACCATTTTTTTTAAGAAAAGTAAAATGCACCTTGTGTTACGATGCACAAAGTATTACACTTTTAAAATGAAAAGGAGGCGATTTTATTTGGATAAAGAACTAATGAAGGGAAGCATTGACCTCCTTTTGCTTTCACTTCTTTCACAAAAAAAGCTATATGGCTATGAAATCACAAAGATCTTGAGAGAAATGAGCATGGGCAAATACGAAATCAGTGAAGGCACCCTCTACCCCGCCCTTAAACGGTTGGAAAAAAAGGAATTCATAGAAGGCCATTGGAAAGAGTCCGAATCAAGTCGCAGGAAATATTATCATGTCACGGAAACTGGACAAACCGAACTTGAACGGAAACGGAAATGCTTTTTCACCCTGGAAAAGTTAGTTCGGAAAAGCGCAGAGCAATTCTGACCAAAAACAAGATAAAAAGCTTCCCGCACCCATTATTGGAAATGTGGAAGAAGCTTTTTTGCTGTTTACTTGCGAGATTCGTGCTGCACACATGATTTCGCGCTGTTTACTCGTGAGATTCGCACGTTTACTCGTGAGTTTTGCTGGTTTACTCGTGAGTTTGGAGCATTTACTCGTGAATTCATGCTATTTACTCGTGAGTTCGTACTGCACTCATGATTTCGCGCTGGTTTACTCGTGAGTTCGTGCTGCACTCATGATTTCGAGCTGTTTACTCGCGAATTTCGCACGTTTACTCGTGAATTTTGCTGTTTTACTCGTGAGTTTGGAGCATTTACTCGTGAATTCGTGCTATTTACTCGTGGGTTGGTGCTGCACCCATGATTTCGCGCTGTTTAACTCGTGAATTCGTGCTGCACTCTTGGGTTTGTGCTGTTTACTCGCGAATTTCGCACGTTTACTCGTGAATTTTGCTGGTTTACTCGTGAGTTTGGAGCATTTACTCGTGAATTCGTGCTATTTACTCGTGAGTTCGTGCTGCACCCATGATTTCGCGCTGTTTTACTCGTGAGTTCGTACTGCACTCTTGGGTTTGTGCTGTTTACTCGTGAATTTTGCTGTTTTACTCGTGAGTGGAGCATTTACTCGTGAATTCATGCTATTTACTCGTGAATTTTACACGTTTACTCGTGAGTTTTGCTGGTTTACTCGTGAGTTTGGAGCATTTACTCGTGAATTCATGCTATTTACTCGTGAATTCGTGCTGCACTCATGATTTCGCGCTGGTTTACTCGTGAATTCGTGCTGCACTCATGATTTCGCGCTGGTTTACTCGTGAGTTCGTGCTGCACTCTTGGGTTTGTGCTGTTTACTCGCGAATTTCGCACGTTTACTCGTGAATTTTGCTGTTTTACTCGTGAGTTTGGAGCATTTACTCGTGAGTTCGTACTGCACCCATGATTTCGCGCTGTTTAACTCGTGAATTCGTGCTGCACTCTTGGGTTTGTGCTGTTTACTCGCGAATTTCGCACGTTTACTCGTGAGTTTGGAGCATTTACTCGTGAATTCATGCTATTTACTCGTGAATTCATGCTATTTACTCGTGAGTTCGTACTGCACCCATGATTTCGCGCTGTTTACTCGCGAATTTCGCACGTTTAGTCGTAAGTTACTCCGATGACGCAAAAAAAGGACCTAATTAGGTCCTTTTTTGTCTATTCCTTTATGCTTCCGATAATTGGCGCAGGAGAGCTTCATACAATCCCCTTGAACATGCGGGCCATATTTTTCACGAAAGGCCTCGAGGCAATAGCATTTGTCTTCTTCCTTTTTGGTTCCATCCATCGAGTGCATCCCTCCTAGCATTCAACCGGAGACTACTCGCTTCTCCAGCCTTACGTTGATTCGGCCCAACAATGTGGCACCGATTGACTGAATGACTGTTTTAACGATGATTTGGCCGATAACCGCGGCGGGTACAGCTTCCCATGGCAATATATTGGCACCCAGTGGACTTAGGCCAATCACGACAAATATCACTGAATCGAAAAATCCTCCAACGATCCCGCTGTAAAACACCCTCCAACTCATCGGGAGCTTTAACCGGGTATAAATTTCAGTATCCGCTGTTTCTGCCACCACGAAAGATAATGCGGAAGCAAATACAATCAATAATGTATCTCCTAATAAAAATGATACACACGCAGATAAAATCAGTGCGGTAATGATGCACATATAGGTTTTCGCGCGGCCGAATTTATTTTGGACCAGATCTCGAAAGATGAAGGTTCCCCCGATGAGCAATGTACCCATAGGAATGATGAACATACCAAAGTGCAATGGCTCAAAAGCTGCCGTAACCACATTCGCCGTGACGATGGATACTAAATACAATAGAATTCTTAACATTTCTTACATTCTCCTTATACAGAAAAAACAGCACCCTAAGAAAGAGCACCGTTCCCCTTAGTTTTTTTGAGAGGGTAGCTAGAACCTCTTCCGCTCGAGCGGATTATCATTTTCCTTAATTATCGTAGCTTGAAAACGATTGGAAATCAAGAAGTTTCCCTGTTGCTTCGTGATTTCGATTTAGTCGCTGGGATTGGTGCGAAACCAAGGTTTTCATTTGCCGAATCGTTAAGTCAATATCCATTTTTCCAAAGCTTTGTACGTAGTGAAATTAATACGAACATCCCACTTTGATATCACTTTAGGACTTTTGCCGATTCTTGTCGCAGAAAACTGCTTGACCAGCTGTATATGAAAAGCGGACAATCATTGATAGAGTTATGTTACGGTCTTTCCTTGTAAAAGAAGAAACTCATTTGGCCACGGTCTTAAGAGTAATGACAAAAGTATAAACGCGAGGAGGAAAAAGAATAATGAAAAAAACGACGTTTGTCTATCCTATTTATATCGCAACCACGCCAGAGAAGCTTTGGGAAGCCCTGACGAGTGGTGAATTTACGAAAAAGTATCATTTCGGATGCCAAGTCCAGTCTGATTGGCAAGAAGGCTCAACCGTTGAATATTTGCTGCAAGATGGGCGGGTTACTGATCATGGTATTGTACATAAGTGTGAGCCGTTGCACCTGCTCTCGTTTACATGGAACATGGCAGGAGACGAAACCCCTCGCGACCAGCCTACACGGGTCACCTTTGAACTACAGCCAATGGATGGTTCAACCGTGAAGTTAACGCTAAAGCATGAGGAGCTATTGGAGACAGATTTCGTATACGATGACAATACCTTTAAAGGCTTAAATAATGGATGGCCTGCCATTCTAAGTAACCTGAAGAGCTTGCTTGAAACCGGACGGACCTTGCCGCCAATCTATGTAGATCGGGAAAATCAGTTGTTAGTGGAGAACGATAAAAACACATTGAAAGAGAGTTGATTCAGTATGGATACTCAAATAACTACGAAATTTAAAATAGTCAAGCCAATTAATGAGGTGTTTGAAGCCATAGTGAACCCTGAAAAAATCGGGAATTTTTGGTTCTCATCGAGTTCGGAAAGATGGGAACAAGGCCGGACGCCTACATTGAGATATGACGAATACGATGCTGAAGTGGTAATCCATGTTTTAGAAGTCGAGAAAAATAGGAAAATTGTGTTTTCGTGGGGAGGAAATGATCAAGAAACGGTTGTTACCATCACACTTAAAGAGTTGGATAATACGAGTACAATTATCGAAGTAAACGAATCCGGTTTGAATGAAGATGACCCAGAAATAATAAACAAAATGATAGGGCAAAAAGAAGGTTGGGTATATACATTAACCTGTTTAAAGGGTTATTTAGAAAATGGCGTTAATAATTTGAGAGCATCGATAGTTTTTTAGTTATTAAAGGGTGCTGGTAAGAATCAATGGCAGTTGGGCGTGCCCAACTAAATAAAGGCTTTTTCTTCGAAGTTCAAAAAAAGAAGGCTTACAAGTCTTGGTTAGACAATATAATTTTCTTGATTTTTCCGTATTAAACGGAAAAAAAACTCAAGGATGGATGTCACCCTTGAGTTTTTCACTTTCCGTATGGTTTGACCGAGATTTAATCGGATATCACTTTTAGATACATTCCCTTCGAAGCTCTTTTATGGGCTTTAACCCCCATGTCCTGGACTTTTTCCGATAAATTGGAAGCTCTTACTAAATGGGTTCCTTGAATAACGGAAGGATCAATGAGCCGCACTTTATTTTTCAGATGAATATCGTAGTCCAATTGATCTTCTTTCAGCTTTACGTTACCATGGATCCGTTTTATCAGATTTTGCACTTCATGGTCTTCAGTGGAGCTTAATAAGGACATGACTTCTTCATCTGTACCTAGTAAGTCATCAAGGCTGATCAGGTTGTTAGCCAAAGCCAATTTTAAGGTCTTTGCCAAGATATCATAGCCATATATATTAATAGGGTCCATGAAAAAATCAATAACTTCGCTGTAATACGTTTCTACAAACCATTCTGCCGATTCAATATTATCCAAATACATCCTTCCATTAATTATGGTTACATGGTGTAGAAAGTCATGAACGGATTCCAGTGTGATATGTCCGTATTGATACATATCCCGGAGAGTATAATCTACCCGATCGGCGCATAACTCAGGTGCTGGCTGTTCAAGCAATTCCCATTTTGATTGAAAAATATCTTCACATTCATATCCATACCTCTTCAGTATCGAGGGGATTTCGGATTCCATAATGACATGTTCATATATTTTTTCATGATAATCTTCATCCTTACAATCCAGAACGAAATCAATTACATGTGAGAATGCAGTGTGGGATACGTCATGCAGCAAGCCCGCGATTTGTTCCTCCAATGACCCACCAAGCGATTTTATTAAAAGCATCACACCTATTGAATGGTCAAACCGTGTGGCGTCCCACTTCTCATTAACTAAATAACTTGCCCCTCCTTGATGTATCCCCTTCAATCTTTGGAGCGGTTTGCTTACTATCAGCTCTTCGAGAACTCCCTCTACAATGTGTTTCCCATAGATACTATCCGAAACTATCAATAACTGCCACCTCCCCCATTAGTTTACTCATTACAGGCAGGTGATTTCACTGATTTTCTTCTGTGAAAATTATTTCCCCCTTTTCATTTTGCTCATATTGCTTCCTTGCCAATTTTTCTAACTCCTCTTCATCATTCAAATCGATATTCCCTGGATTGACCTCATCAATACCCTCTATGAATATCATTTCATTTGTTTTTATTACCTGATCTGTCTGATTCACTTCAAAAATGTCTTCTACAGGTTTTGTTTTATTTTTATAAGGTTTAGTGAATAAAAAAAAAGCAGTCAAGACTATGATAATTGAAGACAAAATACCGAATTTCTTTTTCATTTATTCATCCCTTCCAAGCTATCTGCATAACCTTATAATACCACAAAAGGATATAACTGGTTGAAAAAATAAGACAAGCTCATATATAGCGGGTTCCCTTTTTCAGTTACAAGGACATTCAAATTTCTGGTTAGGGGAAATGGATTCTGCATCTTCGCCCCCTGCTGCCTTTGCAACTTTATCCTCCCCTTGAACCGTAAGACAGCAAGTGTTCCTTTCGGTCGCTTCCAATGGAAAAGTCCCCACTAAAAAAACATTTATTCAGAAGAATGTCTAATATTTGACATTTAAAAATCAGTACGATATCATCCTAATTAACCAGTGGTCAATAAATAAGGAGGGTGTATAATGTCGCCAAGGAAATCGGCAGGTAAAGAATTATCCAGGGAAATGGTATTGAATGAAGCTAGACATCTTTTTGCCACCGAAGGGTATTCGAACGTATCAATGAGACAATTGGCTAAATCATTGGATTGCAGCCATGGAGCCATTTATTATCACTTTAAAAATAAGGCAGAAATATTTTATAGTTTGGTTAAAACGGATTTTTCCGTTTTAAATACTTTAATCGATGATATCATCATGTCGGAAAATGACCCTTCCCGAAAAATGGAGAAGATTTTATTGTGCTTCATAGAGTTCGGTTTAACCCAACAGAATCATTATTCCATCATGTTTTTATCCAAGGAAAAAGAAATTCAGCATTTACTTCAAATCGATTCCAATAAGACCTACGAAAAGCTAATCCAGTCCTTGACAGACCTTACCGACAACAAACTGAATCCTGCATCCATATGGTCCATTTTCCTGTCTCTTCACGGATTCATAACGTTTTATATTAATTCTGATCTATCTTATCCGGATGTAAAAGGTTTAGCTGATTTTCACGTAAAAAATATCATCAAGAACATTATTTAATTTTTCATGAATATCATTGACCAATGGTTAATTGAATTTCAGGAGGCTTTTAAATGGTTAAGAAATTCCTTCATATCGAAGGACTCATGGTCCTTTTAGCGATGATTTACGTCTATTCGTTATTTGAATTCAGCTGGTGGATTTTCCTTTTATTAATTTTGTCACCTGATGTTTCCATGTTGGCCTATTCGATCGATGAACGAGTTGGAGCAAAAGTTTATAACTTTTTCCACACTTATACCGTGCCGATTTTCATGATTTTGCTAGCCGTTTTTCTAAAGTCGGATGCATGTATGATGATTGGTTTAATTTGGACCGCACATATTGGAATGGACCGCTTATTTGGGTATGGCCTTAAATACACATCATCCTTCAAAGCTACACACCTTCAAAAGGTATAGGAAGCTTTCCACATGTAAAAGGCAGTGTGATTACACATCACACTGCCTCCTGCTCTCTTTTCTTTACACGCCTCGCTTGTTACCCCATATATAGGTATGCAGCTGGGGCAGCACTTTCACATCATTCAAATCATCATCGGCTATCACTTTATCTATTAACTCTTCGTATTTCTTCAAAAGACCGCTGATCAATTGATTATCATCAGCCGTCGTGCTGTCATCATTGCCGACCTGCAGATAAAACGGAATATCCGGGTAACGGCCATGCACATTTTTGGCATACTGGTAATCTTCTTCGTTAAAGACGACTACTTTCAATGAGACATGGTTTTCAGGGTTTCGATTGGCAAGGTTCGATATGATTCGGTCAAGTACCGTAAAGTCCGTGTTCATTCTTGAGCTCGGCGGCTTAGGTGAAATGGTCAGTTCATCAATATCTAGAAACCAATCCTGCCATCGGCTCCCTTGTGTTTCCACACCTATTTTCATTTTATTTTCATGTAAGATTTCTACCAAGCCATTTAGGTTTTTCAGCAGTGCCGGGTTTCCGCCTGATATCGTCACAAAGGAAAAGCCGGAACCCCCAATTCGCTTCAGCTCATCCCATATTTCTTCGGCAGTCATTTGGACGGTATCTTCCTTACCGGTGCCATCCCAAGTAAATGCGGAATCACACCAGGCACAGGAATAATCGCACCCTGCCGTCCTAACGAACATGGTTTTTTGGCCAATGACCATTCCCTCACCTTGGATGGTCGGTCCGAAGATTTCCATAACCGGGAGTTTACTCACTTTCCATCCACTCCCGTCTGGCTTCAGCATAACTTGTCGGCGTTTCGTATAGTCGGACAAATTCGACTCTAGCACCCTCATAATCTTTTAATGAAAGGGCTTCGGCCATTTTTTCATAAATCCAGACAACCATATTTTCAGCCGTTGTATTCATGAGTGGCAAGGTTTCATTCAAATAACGATGATCAAGGTGGACTTCAATTTCATTTTTCCATATATCCTTGATGTCCCCGAAATCTATCATCAAACCACGTGAATCCGTATACCCGCTCAAGCCGAAAATGACCTTATACGTGTGGCCATGCAAGTTCTTGCATTTTCCTTCATAGTCATGTAGGTGGTGCGCCGCGTCAAAGGTGAACTCCTTACTGACCAGAACCCTCTTGGTGGTATATTTCAATTGGCTGCGTTGAATATCTTCATCTATTTTTTGGAGTTTATCCACTATAGTAAAACCGTACATCATGAAAGCACCTTCCGTCTGCTTACATAGTCATCCAGTCCTTTTTTCCGCAACTTACATGCCGGGCAATCTCCACAGCCATCGGATATGATTCCGTTATAGCATGTCAGGGTCTTTTCGCGAACAAAGTCGAACGCTCCGAGCTGATCCGCAAGCTCCCATGTTTCCTCTTTATTAAGCCACATAAGCGGCGTATCAATCACGAATGACTGGTCCATCGACAAGTTCAAGGTCACGTTCAACGATTTAATGAATACATCACGGCAGTCCGGATATCCGCTGAAATCCGTTTCACAGACACCGGTGACAATGTGTTTAGCGCCAATCTGACTGGCCAACACTCCGGCAAACGAAAGGAACAGCAAATTCCTCCCTGGCACGAACGTCGACGGCAATTCCCCGTCTTCTCCGTCCTCCACTGCAATATCACTTCTTGTCAACGCATTCGGTGCCAGTTGGTTCAGCAGCGACATGTCAAGAATATGATGGTTCACGCCCAATTCATTGGCAATCTTTTGAGCGCATTCGATTTCCAGGCTGTGCCGCTGATTATAATCAAACGTTACCGCTTCCACTTCCTCATATCTCTCCATCGCCCAGAACAGGCACGTCGTACTATCCTGCCCTCCGCTAAACACAACCACTGCCTTTTCTTTCTTCTTCATTTCTATAAAACTCCTTTTTACGGAAAAAAACAGCACCCTAAGAATAGAGCACTGTTTCTCCTTAGTTTTTTTGAGAGGGTAGCTAGAACCTCTTCCGCCTTAACGCGGAATATAATATTTTTCCAAGTCAATAGTAACTTGAAAACAAAAAGAAATCAAGATGTTTATATTTATTGAAAATTAGACCTAATGGAAACCTTGGTCATCTCCTCTTCTGCTTAAATATCCCATTATCCATCCGATAAAAAAGAGTGAATAAAATATCGATAAAGGGGACCATGCCAGTGAACTTGCATCGTCAGCTGAACTGCTGACTGAACAGGTTAAGAAATTCAAATTATGATACTAGCAATTTCCCGTCACTTGAATACGGGAAATTGCTTATTTTCCCTCCATGATGTGAATTGTTTCGTTTTCGTATATTCGGGGAATAAAACACTATACACATTAATGATTCATCAAAAGACAAATCAATCAAAAGTGGTTAGATGTGAATATGAATATTTTCGTTTGTTTTCAGAATATTTAGTGTATAATAAATATTATTATAGGAATAATTTAACTGAAATAATCATCATTTCCAATACCTACTTACCGCAAATCCCGGTACACGGATTCACTTGATCCGGACAGTTCATTTCAACACAATGCACGGGTACCTATCCATTGCTTACTTTCATTCAAACCACACTATTCACAACTTTATTCACACAAAATCATAACTTTTTCTGCAAAATTGAAAAAAGGTTAAACTTCACCAACAATATGTTACTATTAAACTAAGACCTTTTAACCCCATAAGGAGGAATTCATATGAAACGTTTTTTCAAATTCATCGCAGATTTTAACGAAAGAAAAGCAATGGAACGGGAAACCGAAGAATTCTTTCGCAAAGAATACGAAAATTATATGAAGATGAATCCTGAAAATCAAGGAAAAAGGAGATTAGCTCCTAGATTTTATGTAATTGATGGCGGTAAAAAAGGCTCCAACCTTGAGATATCCGACAGAAAGAAATCCAGTTAAACAGATCCCTTCCATAATCAGCCACTAATGTTGTAGCTCCTAACCCACAAACGGGATTATAACCCATTCGGATTCATTTAAAATATATAAGCCGAAAGCTCAGATATACATCTGAGCTTTTTTTATTTTTCATTCTTCTATTAACACTATATCAATAGAAGAAACTAGGTATTTTTTAAAAAAATTGGATGAACTTTAGTTTATTTCATGTTTAAGGAAAAGATCACTTTATAGGCCCATGGGTATTTTCCAATGAAAAAACCAAAAAATAACAAAAAAAGAGATGTGTTCTTTTACTCATCTTTGTCCATATTCATAAGAGTCCAACTAATTGAGTCGATAGGTGCAATATCTTACATTGAATGACAGATGCATAAATATTGTTACATTTAGGTCAAATAAATGGGTATAAACAATTATCATTCTGTAATAAACCTCACTTTTAAAAACAATTAATTATATAAATATAGCCAAAATGAATTGGGCTCAAATGCTCATGAAACTATTTTGATGCTGTTCAAAATGGGCTTTTATTACACTTTCCATATTTTAGTGTAAATATTCCAAGGTTTACGTGTTTTTTAGCCATTTCTTTGTACTCATAAAGCATTTTATCCCTTTAGATACTATTACACTTCTATATACATTTATTTGAAAAAGCTGACATTAACTATATTACAATAGAATAATTGACTATTGCCTATTAAGTTTAAAATCATGTAGTGTGTATTCAGTAAATCAAATATTTTAAAAAAGAGAGGTTAAAAAATGGCACCAATATTTATTTGTGCGATCTTTTTGCTTGGCTATGGCATATTCGAACAAAAACGCCATCAGAAGCGTCTCGACTCCATCCCGGTACGTGTGAATGTGAATGGAATTCGAGGGAAATCAACTGTAACGCGTCTAATTACAGGGGTGATCCAGGAAGCTAAGTACAAAACTGTAGGTAAAACAACCGGAACATCAGCAAGAATGATCTATTGGTTTACCGACAAAGAAAAACCGATTAAACGCCGCCCAGAAGGACCCAACATTGGAGAACAAAGGCGTGTAGTTAAAGAAGTTGCCGATTTAGGCACGGAAGCACTGGTTTGTGAATGTATGGCCGTTCAGCCTGACTATCAACTAATCTTTCAAAATAAAATGATCCAAGCAAACATTGGGGTCATAGTGAATGTATTGGAAGACCATATGGATGTCATGGGACCGACCTTGGATGAGGTTGCAGAAGCTTTCACTGCTACCATACCCTATAACGGTCACTTAATAACCATCGAAAGTGAATATTTGGACTTTTTCAAGCAAATTGCCAAAGAACGCAACTCTAAAGTGATCGTTGCTGATAATTCAAGAATTTCGGAAGAATTCTTACGCGAATTCGACTATATGGTATTTCCGGATAACGCGTCACTGGCTTTGGCCGTTGCAGAAGCTTTGGGCATCGATGAGAAAACAGCTTTTCGCGGCATGTTAAATGCGCATCCCGATCCAGGTGCCATGAGGATCACCAAATTCGGGGATTCCATCCAGCCAACTTTCTTTGTCAATGGGTTTGCTGCAAATGACGCATCATCGACGCTGAACATCTGGGAACGCGTCAATACGTTCGGATACAGCACAGAACCTCCTATCGTCATCATGAACTGCCGTGCCGACCGTGTGGACCGTACAGAGCAGTTTGCAAGAGATGTATTGCCTTACATAAAATCTGAAATCGTCATTGCCATTGGTGAAACCACTTCACCGATCACAAAAGCATTCGAGCAAGGTAAATTGGATACAAAAGAATATTGGGATTTAGAAAACTGGTCAACTGAAGAAATCGTGGCACGTCTCCGCCCATTGATGAAAAATCGAATCGTCTACGGTGTCGGGAATATTCACGGTGCAGCGGAACCATTAATTGAAGCATTCATGAAATCTAAAACAAAGCAAAAAGCGAGTTAAGTAGGAGGAACCTTAATGTTTGGATCGGATTTATATGTAGCCCTAGTGCTGGGAGTAACGCTTAGCCTTATATTTTCAGAAAAAACGGGTGTCGTACCCGCAGGACTTATTGTGCCAGGTTATTTGGCATTAGTATTTGATCAATGGGAAATCATGCTGACCATCCTGATCATTAGTGTCGTAACTTATTTTATCGTCACTCACGGCCTTTCAAGATGGGTGATTTTATATGGAAGAAGAAAATTCGCAGCCATGATGGTGACCGGGATTTGCTTGAAACTCCTATTGGACTTCGTCTACCCCGTCATGCCATTTGAAATATTCGAGTTTCGGGGAATCGGTATAATCGTTCCCGGTTTGATAGCGAATACCATTCAAAGACAAGGAATGCCATTGACACTTGGCAGCACGCTTTTATTATCCGGCTTGACTTTCGGATTAATGAACGTGTACTACCTATTCTGAGGTGCAAAAAATGAAACGGACTTTAAATGCAAAAGAAAAAACACTTATCTTTATTAAACGTACGAAGAAAAAGAATCTTAAATACACTGGAATCATACTACCTATATTACTGATCGCTTTAGTCATTACCACTTGGATGGGACGGGCTGAGGAAGTGAAAACAACCGCTTCAAAATCCGAGCAACCATTGACGATGACCATGGTCGGTGATGTAATGATGGGGCGTAATGTTGAAGAAGTGACGGAAAAGTACGGATATGAATACCTTTTCCGTTATATGAAGCCCTATTTTTCCGATTCAGACTATGTCAGTGGGAATTATGAACACCCAGCTTTAAAAGAAGAGGCAGCCAGCTACAAGGAAGCAGATACGCCCATCCATTTAAACTCCAATACTAGTGGTGTTGAAGCCGTTAAAGATGCTGGCTTCTCTGTGATGACTTTGGCCAATAACCATATGAAGGACTTTGAAGAACAGGGACTCCTTGACACGATTGATGAATTCAAAAATGCGGGCATACACTATGTCGGTGTTGGGTCGAACACTGAGGAAGCTAAAGCTAGCATCGACTATGCGGATGTTAATGGCGTTCGTGTCGCAACACTTGGCTTCACAGATGTTTACGGTAAGGATGCCGTGCCAAAACATAATCAAGCCGGCATATTGAACTCCAACCCTGATTTATTATTTGAAATGATCGGAAAAGCCCGGGATGCCAAGCAAGGCAACGCAGACTTGGTTGTCGTGAATATGCACTGGGGGCAAGAGTATACTACATCTGCAACAACTCGTCAAAAAGACTTGGCTAAAGCTATCATCGATGCGGGGGCTGACATCATCATCGGCCATCACCCCCACGTGCTTCAATCGTTTGATGTGTATAAAGATGGAATCATTTTCTACAGCTTAGGAAACTTCATATTCGATCAAGGCTGGACACGCACAAAGGATTCAGCCATGGTCCAATACCATTTAGCGGAAGACGGTAAAGCTACAATCGATGTCGTTCCACTGCAAATTGAAGAAGCCACACCAAGACCAGCTACCTCTTCAATCGACAAATCACGTGTTTACCGTCAGTTGACGAAGGAAACGAGTGAAAAAGCCCAATGGTCGAAAAAAGAGGATCGCATCGAGATTACCTTGGATCACAAGAAGATAATCGACCATAAGGCACAACGTGAGCAAGAAGAAAAAGCAGCGAAAGCAGCAATGGAAAAGAAAGCTGTACAAGAGAAAAAAGCAGCACAAGTTAAACAACAGGACATACAACCCATTCAGTAAAGAACGCTTTGTTACTACTACGTGAAGAAAAAAGACACACAACTTAGAAACTCAACGAAAAGGGGGATCAACCGATGATTAACCGTATGACGAGAAAAGTGATTATATCCCTTAGCATGCTCATATATATTGCTGGATGTTCGAAGACACCCCCTATTTCTGACACGAATGAACCGATAGATAGTAAAAACGCTCAATCATATGGGGTCAGTTCTTCAAACCCAATCGCAATAGATGTCGGGATGGATATATTGGAAAACGGCGGAACGGCGGCGGATGCTGCCATTGCCGTATCTTATGTATTAGGTGTAGTTGAACCTTATGGATCTGGCGTGGGTGGCGGTGGCGGTATGCTGATTGCCCCGGAATCCGGCGATCCCAATTTTATCGATTATCGTGAATCCTCTCCAGAAGACACGAGTTCAAGACACGATACAGGGATTCCAGGCTTAGTGGCCGGCATGCAGGTTATAAGTGATAAGTATGGGAGCGTACCAATGGCAGATCTTCTTCAGCCAGCGATAGAGTTGGCTGAAGGCGGATTTGAAGTCGACGAATCGTTATCATCACGCTTAGAAGCAGCTCAGCCAAGGATATCTTCCGATGCGACTTCACCTTTTTATCCTGATGGTGATGCCATTGAACCAGGCAAAACCCTCGTCCAAGAAAGACTTGCTGAAACATTGAAGCAGATTCAAAAGGATGGTCCTGATGGTTTTTATAAAGGGGAAATTGCGCGAGATATTAAAAGAGAATCAGATATCGACTTGATGGATTTAAAGCGCTATGAGGTTAAAGAACATAAGCCGGTCCAAGGAACATTTGCCGGTTATGATGTTTTTACCGCCCCTCCACCCTTTTCAGGAATCACAGTTCTTGAAATGTTAAAACTAGCCGAGGAAATGAACCTAGGTGATTCTTCAAGCAAATCAGCTTATATGAAAGTCTTGGGAGGCATCACAGATACTGCTTATCAAGATCGGTCCGACCACATTGGAGATGGAATAAGTCACTCTAAGGCGGAAAAATTGCTCTCCCCCATTCACTTGGATAATCTTAAAAGTAAGATCAAAAGTGAAAAATGGGAAGATAAAGAATCGAATGGCTCCGAAGAACATGAGAGTACGACACACTTTGTGATCATGGACAAGTATGGCACTGTCGTTTCCACAACAAATACGCTCAGTAACTTTTTCGGATCTGGTGATTATACGAATGGATTTTTCCTTAACGATCAATTGAAAAATTTTGGGTCCGACTTGAATTCCCAAGAGGCCTATAAACGGTCTAGAACGTTCACGGCACCAACCATTCTCAAGAAACCAGGGCAGGAATCGATTGGGATCGGCTCACCAGGCGGTGATAGGATTCCGCAAATATTGATGCAGGTCCTTTATTCTTATACAGAGAATGAAGGCTCATTTCAGGATATCGTCGACCGTAATCGGTTCGTCTTTGATGGAAAGAAGATTTATACGGAATCCAGGCTTCCGGATGAAATGATATCCAACTTGGAAGATTCAGGATATGAAGTCATCCAGAAGATTTCCCCCATGTATTATGGCGGGGTTCAAGTTCTCGTTAAAAACGAGAAAAATGGACGATTATCCGGAGCTGGGGATAAAAGAAGAAATGGAAGCTGGAAAGCTCAGCAATAAAAGTGCAATCCAGCCCCTCCTTTTCTAAATATCATATGAATTTTATCGATGTATAAGGGGATTTTGAATATGAATATCGTAAAAAAAATAACAAGCTGGGTTATACCTGTTCTTCTTGTAGCAGCCCTGCTTGTGACCATGAATACGTTTAAACGGACAGAAACTTTAACACCCGACGAGCAAAAGAAAATAGAACAATATACGACTGTCGAAGAATAAAAAAGCTGGGGCATCCCCGCTTTTTTTATTTTTGCCGTCAACGGTATGGAAGATTAAATACACTAGAGATATGGAGGATAACCATGATTGAAAATAACTATACTGATTTTTTTGAACTGCAGCAAAATGAACAAGAAGACCTCGATTACCGCATCATCGTTCATCACAGGAATCCTGATATTGCAGTTCTAGCCATACATGGCGGGAACATCGAACCGGGAACCAGCGAGATTGCAGCCGCACTTGGAGAGAAACTTTGTGCAAGCACCTATCTATTCGAAGGACTTAAACCAAGGGGCAACCAGGTCCTCCATATAACATCCCGCTTGTTCAATGAACCGATCGGCGTTTCAATGGCAGCGAACGCACAGACCACCCTTTCCATCCATGGCCACTACGACGTACATAATGCGCTGGTTTACATTGGCGGAAGGAACGAACCCTATAAGAACCTTATTCAGCAATACCTCAACAAAGCTGGATTTCAAACTGATCATGCACCGCAGCACCTTTCAGGCATGAAAGGAAACAACATCACCAACACATCCAAAACGGGTGCAGGCGTGCAATTGGAACTTTCCACAAAGCTTAGAAAAAGCTTTTTCAAAGGTGATGACTTTACTAGTAAGAACAGGGTCAATCACTGTGATCTTTTTAAACGGTTCGTTACTGCCATTGAAAAAGCGACTCTAGCATATAAAGAGATTGAATGATCTTTTTAGTCGATGAGGCTTTCAACTTGACCGAAGCTTTCGAATTTCTCGGCAAAATAACCTGACGAAAGATTGGAGATATGAACGCCGGTGTTTTCCGTTGTATTGAGAAAACGGCCATCACCTAGATAAATACCTACATGGGTCACACCTAGCCTAGTTCCTGTATCCCTAAAAAATACTAAATCCCCTGCCTTTGGATTTTCGATTTTGGGCACCAATGAGAAGTAATCCGCTGCGGAATCTCGTTTTACTGATAGGCCCTGCTCCTTCATGACCCAATAAATGAATCCGCTGCAGTCCATTCCGATCATCGGATCTTCTCCCCCGAAAACATAAGTGAATCCGCGTAAAGTATATGCATACTTGATGACATCATATGCTTTATCATAGGCAGCCTCCTGGTTTACATAAAACGGATATAACGGGTTGCTGTATAGTTGAAGATACTGCCCTTTCATCAACTCATCAGTTCTTAACGCGTTACGGCTTTTGATCGTACTCATGGAAATGCTGTAATGCTCCGATATACTATTAAGCGTTTCTCCCGCTTGGACGATATGCTCCCCTTTAGGCGTGTATGTTTTGTACGCCACTTGGTATTTTGCAAAGTAATCTTCTGTAGTGGATCTCACCTGAACCGTTTCTGCACCATATCCAGAATTGACAAATTGGTTTTCGCCGACATAAATACCCGCAGTCACGACTTTTAAGCTGTCTTTTTCCAGAAAGAATATAATATCCCCAGTTTTCGGAGTGGCTGTATCCATCCCTTGCTTATAAAAACCATCTACTGTCAAACGGTCGACCGGCACATTTTGCTGGGAAAGCACCCAATGAATCAATCCGCTCGAATCAAACCCTTTTTCAGGCTTCTCTTCTCCAGCTGTCTTTTTAAACCCTATAAAGGATTTCGCATAGTTCGCTACTTGTTTTCCTCTCTCCGACCATTGATAGATGGAAGGAGTATAATCCGTTAGAATGATCGTCAACTTTTGGCCCACAAATAACTTATCATCCGGTAAACCATTCGATTTCATTAATTGCTCCGCCGATATATCATAAGTGTCGGCAATCGATTCTACCGTTTCGCCAGAAATCACAGTATGCACACGATCTGCCGCCTCGGCCTTGAAACCAGGTAAAAAAGTGAAAATAACCATGAATACCAATGTAAGTACTATAACGTTTAATTTCCCTTTAAACATTTAAACCCTTCCTTTATACGCTCGAATATTTTAAAATTTACGATTTTCCAATAAATACTCCATTATAAGAAGCTGAACCAGTTCTATATAAACCTTTTACCCTATCATCAATCTATGGAAATATACCTTAATGCTCACCACGAGTGTATTATCGGCGAATAAACCGATACCTTTAGCCTATTAATTGACCATCGTTTATCAAACGACCTAAAAACAAACCATAATACCCACTGTTTGCATTTATCCTTTAAATGTAAGGTTATGGAGATAGAAAAAGGTTCATAGTGGATATACTTTTGGAAATCGAAGATTCAAAGAAGATCATGGGACAGCGCAATTTATTCATTTATTAATCGTGCAATCATATGGGTAAAGTTACATTGGAAACATCTAAAGATAAGAATGTTATCGGTTTTTTTCTCGGTCATGATAAAGTTGTACATATACGGGTGCCTATGAAGAGCCTAACCATATTGGAGTGAACATCTTGATAAAAATGACAGAGAAAGCCCAGCAGGCTATTAAAGATATGCAACATAGTTTGGGAGGGGAAACGTATGTGAGGTTTGGCATAAACAGACCTTGCTGTAACCAGATGAACTACACATTAAGTTTGGCAATCTCTAAAAAGGATCACGAGGAAATACTGATTTTACATGATATAAAAATGTTGATAGATCCATCGGACTCCCATTTTACAAATCAAACGGAAATTGATTACGAAGGCGATGGATTTTTGATCAGGAACCCGAATCCATTGGTATCACCCATCATCTAGCAAAAGTAAACAAGGGGAAAGCTTAAATGGCCTTCCCCACATTTCTATGAATCTATGGCATATACACCGCTTTAATATGTTATTGGTATGACTCTCCTTGTCATGACAAACCCAAAAACAGTCCGCTTTTTGGGTCTTGAGCCATTGGACCCTACATGTCCGATTCCTATATATTATTCCCCTTCGTAAAAAAAGCATGGATACTTGACCAGTCCCTCTAAATTGTACTTTTGTATTTCTAGTGATTTTATCCACTAAAGAGAAATGCAACGTTCAGCGAATCAGGGTTAAGTGCCTGCAGAATGATAAAATGGCCATACAACAAAAAAGGGGAAACCAATTTAGTGGCCTCCCCTTTTGCCGCGCTTATGTTATCCCCTAGTTCTTTACCTGGAATTCCCCCAGCGTATGCTCCAAATCATTTATTAACTGTGTAAGCTGCGAAAAACAGAATGAATGTAATTAAACATGAAATGCATGCCAGTGAAAATGATCCGAGAAAATGAAGTACATTTTAAACGTGATTGGAACGTAGGGCACTCACTTTCCGCGGGAGTCTCGCATACCCTTTCCAATCAACTTTGTTTTTCTTTTAAATTGAAGAAATTTGCGACACTCCTGCCTAATAACTGGCTAGCCGCTTGCGGCGAGGAGGCTTGGCAGACAATCGGCGAAAGGGAGCGGATTTCTGAAAACAATTGAAACGTTTTCCAAATGAAAAAATGCAGTCAATCTCGATTTCATCGAGTTTGACTGCATTCTGGGACCAACAATAGAATATGCCGGTCTTTTGAACTCGAAGCTGATCATTTCCGTGAGAAGGAAAGGTGATAACTCCTTTTACTTTTTATCCGGCTTGGTGAATTGCTGACCAATTGCACCTATTATTAAAATGATGATCGAAATGAGACTGTAGTCCTTAAAAAAAGTCGTGAATGGGATGTCCAGAAATAAAAACACCACCGTAACCAGTCGCCCTATTAGCAGAATCATTCCGATAACTACCATCCAATTAAATAATTTCCCCAAAAAATTCATCTTTTCCCCCTTACCGGTCTAATGTTGACTTTCATGCAGATTCCACCTCGATCCGCTAATTACCTTTCCACAAGAGCACTGCCAACTATCTAATAACCTTTTATATTCACAACATCCCATTAAGACAAGTCCTTTTCAGCTAACCCTCTAATACCGCTGTCCTTCATCCTGACTAGGCATTCTGTGTACCCTTTACTCGGAGGAATCTTTCGTAATCGGTTTTCCAGCTTCGATCAACACTTTGCTTCCCAGTAAGAAAAAACCTTGAATGAACAACAATAAACCAGTTCCTATAAGCAGCCATTCAATTTTAATGATATCGGATACCGGTCCGAATACAAGCATGCCCAGCGGCATCATCGAAGTCGAGATCATCCCTAAAACACCGAAAACCCTCCCGAGAAGATCCTCCTCGACTTTCTCCTGTAATAAGACCATGGACGGCGTATTAAAGATGGGCATCGCCAATCCGACTACTCCCATGATGATTAAGTAAATCCAGAAAACGGGGATGATTCCAAGCGCGAATGTACAGGCCCGTGATTATAAGGCTCGCAAGTGTCATCGTATGGATCTTATTTTTAAAGCCTCCCCAGGAAGCCATGAAAATCCCGCCTATCATCATACCGATGGCAAAGGTGATTTCTATCGCAGTCAACCGCCAAACATCATTCCCGAAAGAGCGTGTGACCTGTAGCGGTGTAAGAAATGCAACAGGTGCGGCTAGCACAAAGAAAAATGCGAAAAAAACAAAGAACTTCTTAAGAAAGTCGTGATTTCTGATATAACTGAATCCTTCTTTCAAATCGGTGAAATAGCTGGTTGTTTGCTTTTTTAATGCCTTCGCATGGGCTGGAATTTTCAAAAATGCCAGTAATGTGAAGATGGCAATTGCAGCAGTGATCACATCTATGAAGAAAATGGTTTCGATTGAAGCCATCGTAAGCAGCGCTCCGCTCACCATGGGGGATACGAGCATCACGAGCGCTTGAATGCTTCCATTTGTCCCGTTCACCTTAGTAAGCTTATCCTCCGGCACAAGCTGCGGAAGAATGGCCCCGACAGCCGGAGTTTGGATTCCAGTTCCGATTGCGCGGACGGCTGACATGACGAAAAGCAGCCAAAGCTCATCGTATCCGATTAAAAACAAGATGGCCAATATCAGGGTTGAAAAGGCAATCAATGAATCCGAAAGTATGATTAGCATCTTCCGATTGTAGCGATCCGCCCATACCCCCGCGATTGGCGATAGTATAAAGGTAGGCACGAAACCACAAACGATGGATATCGTCATCATGACACCCGACTGTGTATTCAATGTGATATACCACATGATGGCATACTGAACCAAGGACGATCCAAAGAGCGATATGGTCTGACTGCCTAGAAAGAGAATGATATTCTTTTTCCACTTTTCCTTTACTTGTTCATTTAATGATTCCATCTTACAAACACCCCATTCTATTTTTAATAATGCCCCAAAAAAAACACAGGCTATCTGCCTGTGTTTAGAGTAAATGGATAAAAACCTATCTAACGGAAACCTGAGAGGAACTGATCATCACGGAAAACAATAATCCCTCACTGGCCTTCGGTTTGGTCAATTAATTGGAGAAATGACACGAATCCAAAATAACCTGTCTTGGATAAGTGGAGTTTCTCCCCTTAATATCCTTTTCTATTTTTTAAAAACCAGCTTGAATAGCGAAAGCCCTTGATCCACAAAGGTTTTATGCTTCAGCTGGACAGCAAAAAAAGAGGATAGAATCGTTCCAACTTTTTTCACAAATCGTAAAATGAGGTTTCCTTAAAAATAGACAGACCATTCCCATTTACCCTGCGGACATGCAGAGCCCTTGAACGTATTCAATTAACGGTTCAAAGATAGGAAACGCAGTCTGATAAATGTCACAAGGAAAACCCCATTTCTTAAAAGTTAAAATAATATTAACATGTCACCAACTGGAATAACAATAAAAAACTTCCTTCATCACAGAAGCATCACTTCGGTTTAAGGCCGTCTTATGTAACCAACTGCATGTCATTCATCCACCAATACGTTTAACGGCGACGATATATTCCTTATGCCATTTTTCCCATTCATCCATTGGAAAGTCCTGATATTGACCATCCAGTAAATCACTTAACATATCGAGGCAAACATGCCAGCCTGCCAAATCTTTTGATGTATGATCATTAACCGGCGTGATGGATTCTTTCAATACTAATGAGCATCCATCCTTTTCAGGGGATACCTCGAAACGAACCCAGCCTTCCCCCCATTCAAAATCTAAAACGGCAGATTCCCGAAAATCCCTTATCTTCATATCAAAAGATTCCCCTGACCCATTATTGAAATTGAATTTTATCGTCCCGTCTTTTCGAAGGTCCTTCATTTCCAGGTTGGACATCCACTTTTCCACCTTATCATTCTCCGTTAAAGCACCCCATACCTTTTCCACCGAATGATGGAGCTGGCGATCGAATCTTGCGATGATTCCTTTACCTTCTTTTTCGATTACTGCTTGCACGTAGATTCCCCCATTCAATTTCGTTACCCAATCATATTTTTATAATAAAAAATGGTCGGATGGAATTCACCATTTGCAGATTTCGCAAAATCAGGAATGCTTCCTGCCTGAATATATCCCAATGAATTATACATGAAATTAGAAGGATCCCCTTCTCTTGTATCAAGGACCAATAATCTCCGACCCTCTTGCTTGGCTCTCTCCTCAGCCTGGTGCATGAGTGAACGGCCTATACCTTTTCGCCTATGACCAGTATGCGTCATTAATTTTGCGATTTCCGCCCGATGGCCGCCGTTCCGCTTTGTACATAAATGTAACTGTACACTCCCGACAATCTTCCCATGTAATTTAGCGACAAATAGAATCACATCAGGATTAATGACACTCTTCCAATAGTCAATGGCCTCGGACCGTTTCATGGGAGGCAAAAAACCAATCGACGCGCCATCTTCCACAACTTGCATCAAAAGGTCCGAAAGCTCATTAAGATGGTGCCCGATCGATGTTAATTGTTCGACTTTCACATCAGAACTCACAGTATTCACCTCACTTTCAGGAGATACAATATATATTCACCATCCCTGGCGCTTTGATAAAGAAGTAATATGAGCAAGATGATGGCGTCCATGCCATGCATAAATGCCTATATTTTCACCGACCGTCACCTCTCCCGAATCAGGATGGATGAATGTTCGGCTCAGGTCGTCTGCATGAAGACCCGATAAAAGTTTGCACATTCGGATATGTACGGCTTCGAGCAGTGATAGAGAAATTTCAATCGGCAAATCATAATCAGACATCTCTGCCCATTGCCCCTCTTCGTACGGCTTTATGACCGGACTTTCTTCCGTAAGGGCCAATTTAAAGCGAATATACGCATTCATATGACTATCAGCAACATGATGCACCACTTGGCGGACCGTCCATCCTCCAGGTCGATAAGCCGTATCAAGCTGTTCATCATCCATGTTACCCACTGTCTCCCGCAGCATCCCTGGCAAAGCTCAATCTCCCTGATCCATCCCTCGGCCACAAGATTAGTAATTTCCCCGTCAAACTGAAACTTTCCTATCGGGTATCTTAAATCCATCTTCATTCCCCCTTGATGTTCGATAAAAATAGCATCCAGTATATATTCTTTATCGATTGAGACAAACCCTTTTTACCGGCAATTCTTGGCTTTGCAATCCTGTTTTCATTGATCCTCAGGAATATTAATCCACATCATTAGCATGTATACTATTTCCACATTTAGCAACCATAACAAAAGACTGTCATATGCATCAATCCAATCTTTAAACATGGAAATGGGGATAGGATCATCTTGAAAAAAATAAGTTCGATACAAACCCTTAGCATCTTCTTTTTGTCAATCGGCCTTCTTAATCACGTTATTTTGATCCCTTTCCTCCTATCCACCGGCGGAAGGGATGCTTGGTTTTTTTCCATCCTTACTATTGGAATGATACCGATTTGGGTCTACATATTATCGAGGATAATCAAGAATATGAATAATCAATCCCTGACGGATTGGCTTGAAAATAGATTTGGGAAACCTATTAAAAATATCGCTTTATTCTTTATAGTGATTTATCTGATCAGCCTTGTATTGGCAACAACCAAGGAAACGATTGATTGGATCACTACAAGCTTTCTTTTTGAGACACCAAGTTTAGCCATTATCATTCCGTTTACACTTCTTTGCATCTTCCTTGCCCATTCAGGTATGCGCTCCATCGCCATTTGCTCTTCTGTATTATTGCCAATAGTCGTCATTCTTGGCATTTTCGTTGCGACCGGAAATATACCGACAAAAGACTACAGCCACCTCTTTCCCCTTTTCGAGAATGGCTATTTTCATGGCGTTAAAACCTTTCAATATACTGGTTATGGCCTTGCCGAACTGATATTAATCGCTTTTTTTCAGGAAAAACTTTCGGATACGCTCAATCTAAAGGTACTAGCATTGTTATGCCTCGGATTAGTGTTTTTACTTCTTGGCCCATTAACAGCTGCAATTGCTGAATTCGGACCGACCCTAGCCAAAGCCATGAGATACCCCGCCTATGAACAGTGGCGGCTGCTGACAATTGGAAAATATATCGAACATACAGATTTCTTTTCCATTTATCAATGGCTTGCAGGAGCCTATATCCGTGTTTCACTGGCGTTATTCTTAATAACGGAAGTCTTTAAAGGAAAAACTAATAATATGAAGCTCGGAATCCTTTTCGCTGTAGGCTTTCTCATGGTAGTCATCTCCATCGTACCCTACAGTAATTTCAAGTTCTTGCATGTAAGTCAGACATTCTACTATCCTGGCGCTTTTTATTTCCTGTTACTTTTGTCCACCTTTTTGTTTATCGGCACTTTCATCAGTTCTAAGGAGGGTAAACGACATGCGAATGAAACGATCCAAAAATGAACCACACCCGCCTGAATTAAGGGAGGAGACATTTCGGGAGTTATTCAGTTCAAGCTCAGATATTATGTTTGACACGATTTATATCGGAGAAACCGAAAGACCCGTTCCTGTCCTTATTTTTTATTGCTCGGGTATGGCCGATATCAGTTTACTTAACGAGGGGATTTTGGAAAAGTTAAACAAAATGATGGAATTGGATGAGAGAATCGATGCTGAAGAAGCAATCAACAAATTAAAACCCTTGATAGATCTGAGGAAAGTAACCATTGATAGTGAATTCAATAGCGTCCAACAGCTGATTTTCTCCGGGAATGCCTTATTATTCATACCATCAACCCAAGATTTATTTTCAATAAATTTGTCAAATGTACCGAACCGGCAGCCTGAGGAGTCTTCCTTCGAGGTCTCGGTAAGAGGTCCAAGAGATGGATTTGTCGAGGACATATCCCTCAATACAGCTCTAATCAGAAAGCGGCTAAAAACCAAATCGCTTGCCTATGAAGACTTTATCGTCGGCAGGCGCAGTCAAACGAAAGTCGCACTGATGTACATGGATGACATCATCAATAAGGAACTGGTTAAAAATGCAAGGTCGAAAATTAATAACATTGATATTGATATATTGGTAAGCAGTCAACAATTGGAGGAGTTGATCTCGAACAGTAAATATAGTATATTTCCACTCACTCATTATACGAGTCGCCCTGATTTTGTAGTGGAAGCACTCAATCAAGGAAGATTCATTCTAATCGTGGACGGGATGCCAACCATAATCGTGGCTCCTTCTACATTACTATTGCAAATAAAAACCGCGGAAGATTCGAATCTCCCTTATCTATTTGTAAGCCTTGAGAGACTTCTTCGTTTTTTGGGGATTGGAATAACGATTTTATTGCCGGGGTTTTGGATATCCATTTCCGCTTTCAATATTGAACAAGTGCCGTTTCCGTTACTAGCCACCATTACCCTTTCTAGGCTAGGGCTCCCCTTATCTGCCACCATGGAATTCATTCTCATGCTCATTTTATTTGAATTATTCCGTGAATCCGGAGTCAGGTTACCTAAAGCGGTTGGACAGACAGTTGCAGTTGTAGGTGGTCTCATTGTCGGTGATGCCGCAATAAGAGCAGGGCTGACCTCACAAACCATGCTTGTGGTAACAGCAGTGACCTCTGTCGCATCCTATACCCTTGTAAACCAGTCTTTAACAGGCGCCGTAACGATTTTGCGTATGTTTGTGTTGTTACTTAGCTGCATTTATGGAATCTACGGCTTGATAATCGGTTTCCTTTCCATTGTCACTTTACTATCCAGGCTTGATTCATTCGGGGTTTCATATATTGGCGGAATGAACCCACCAAAATTCACAAAAATCCTGGATTCATTCATAAAGAGGCCATGGAATTCCATAAGCAAACGATCCTTGGCAGCAGATGATAAGACCAGAAAGGGGCAGTAAGGCATGTTCCGCATCTGTAAAATTTGGTTGACCCTACCTTTAATCCTTTTACTTTCAGGCTGTTGGGATGAAAAAACGATCCAGGACTTTCATTATATAACGGCCATCGGGATTGATTTCAAAGATGGGGAATACATTGTTTATACGCAACTTGTAGACTTCGCTGCGGTAGCTAAAACGGAGGCGAAGCCTACGCAAAATCCTCCCGTATATGTAGGGAAACAAAAAGGCGGTTCCATCTCAATCGCCATTAATAAACTAATGCGCGATACTCAACAGTCTCTTTATATAGGCCATGTTTCTACATTTGTCATCAGTGAAAATGTTTTGAAGCAGCAAAGCACAGAAATTGTGGATTATATATACAGAAACCAATTACTTAGGTACTCAGCCAATATCTTTGGCACAAAAAGTTCCATGGATGAGCTCTTCTCCATTAATGGTTATTTTAATTTGTCGCCTTTATACACAACATTATATTTACCAGAGGATGTCTATCGGAGCAGATCATACATCGAACCCATTACGGTCCAAAGGTATTATTCTAACCAGAGGGAAAAAGCATCTACAACCATCTTACCCTCCATATCCTGGAACGATAAAGTTTGGAAAGAAAAAGATAAAAATCGAAAGAGCCTCTATATGGATGGTGCATTTGTCATTTACTATAAAGTGTCCCAACCCTGGTTCTCTGAAAAGGAACTGAGCGGTGTACGCTGGCTCACCAAAAGGACCAACAAAACTCCCGTAAACATTATCATGAATAAGCAAGACATCTATGCATCGTTCTCCCATCCACACCATAAAATAAAACCTGTTCTCAAGGATGGAAAGTACAAATTCGATATTGAAGTTGACGTATCAGGTAGAATACTTGGGCTTGATACCCAAATGGATATCGATAAAATAAAACGAAAATTCGAAAGTCAAATAAAAAAAGAAATCCAAGCAACCTTCCAAACCGGAATTCAAAAGAACGCAGACCCACTTAGCTTAGGCAAGATCCTTTATATCAAAGAGACAAAATACTGGCAAGAAAATCATATTAAAGAACCGACTGATTTCCTGGATAAGGATTCGATACATGATATAAACGTAAAGGTACATATCCTTAACACAGGCGGTTTAGAAGCTAAACCACTGCAGTAAGGAAAAAAAGGATTGGTGATTGAAAGCCTGTTTATTTGTAAATGCTCAATTCACGAGTAAATCGACCAAACTCACGAGTATTTGCTCTCAATTCACGAGTAAATCAACCAAACTTACGAGTATTTGCTATAAACTCACGAGTAACGCTTATATCTCATGAGTTTGCTGCTCATTCAAACGAGTAAATGCTCAATTCACGAGTAAATCAACCAAACTTACGAGTATTTGTTCCAATTTCACGAGTAAATGCTCATAGCTCATGAGTTTGCTGCTTAATTCTAAGTGTAATGCTCAATTCACGAGTAAGTCGAACAAACTCACGAGTATTTGCTCTCAATTCGCGAGTAAATCAACCAAACATACGAGTATTTGCTATAAACTCACGAGTAACGCTTATATCTCATGAGTTTGCTGCTCATTCAAACGAGTAAATGCTCAATTCACGAGTAAATCAACCAAACTTACGAGTATTTGTTCCAATTTCACGAGTAAATGCTCATAGCTCATGAGTTTGCTGCTTAATTCTAAGTGTAATGCTCAATTCACGAGTAAGTCGAACAAACTCACGAGTATTTGCTCTCAATTCGCGAGTAAATCAACCAAACATACGAGTATTTGCTATAAATTCACGAGTAAATGCTCATATCTCATGAGTTTGCTGCTTAATTCTAAGAGTACTGCTCATTTCACGAGTAAATTGACTATATTCACGAGTATTTGCTCCAATTTCACGAGTAAATCAACCAAACTTACGAGTAACGCTTATACCTCATGAGTTTGCTGCTCATTCAAACGAGTAAATGCTCAATTCGCGAGTAAATCAACCAAACTTACGAGTATTTGCTATAAATTCACGAGTAAATGCTCATATCTCATGGGTTTGCTGCTTAATTCTAAGAGTACTGCTCATTTCACGAGTAAATTGACTATATTCACGAGTATTTGTTCCAAATTCACGAGTAAATCAACCAAATTCACGAGTATTTGCTCCAATTTCACGAGTAAATGCTCATAGCTCATGAGTTTGCTGCTTAATTCTAAGAGTACTGCTCATTTCACGAGTAAATTGACTATATTCACGAGTATTTGTTCCAAATTCACGAGTAAATCAACCAAATTCACGAGTATTTGCTCCAATTTCACGAGTAAATCAACCAAACTTACGAGTAACGCTTATACCTCATGAGTTTGCTGCTCATTCAAACGAGTAAATGCTCAATTCACGAGTAAATCAACCAAACTCACGAGTATTTGCTCCAATCTCACGAGTAAATCAACCAAACTTACGAGTATTTGCTCCAATTTCACGAGTAAATCAACCAAACTTACGAGTATTTGCTATAAATTCACGAGTAACGCTTATATCCCCCAAGTTTACTGCTCGAGTTGTGTTTAAAAGCCCTCTTAATTATAAAAAAATTCAGGATGGATCCTTTTAGAGGCTCCATCCTGAATGTTGGCGCTAAAATTGGGTTCTGAATATATCATTAAACAGAAACAAATGGTAAATTAAGAGTATTCTAAAAATGGGGGTTTCCAAATATGAGCATTCAGAAAGCGACATTACTTGAACTCGAATCTCTGACAGAACTTTTTGATTTATACAGAGTGTTTTATGAGCAAACATCTGATCCTGATCGTGCAAGGGAATTTTTAAGAGAAAGGCTGACGAATGGAGAGTCTGTCGTTTTTATGGCCTTTGATGAAGGGAATCCTATTGGTTTTGTGCAATTATATCCTTCTTTTTCATCTGTGAGTATGATGCGTTCATGGATATTGAATGATTTATTCGTGAAGGAGTCCGCCCGCAAAAAGGGATTTGGCGAGGAGTTGTTGAACGCAGCCATCGCTTTTGCTCGGGAAACAGGTGCCAAAGGGGTTTCGCTCGAGACAGGTAAAGATAATGTAAAAGCACAAAAACTTTACGAAAGAATTGGTTTCGTCCGTGAATCGAACCATTTTTATCATTTCGCCATTTAATTAAAAAAGGTGTAGGGAAAATTTTCTTTTCCCTACACTCCGGATGATTTTATTAAACAGTTTCCATGCTGGCTTGAATTTCTTTAATTAGAAGTTCGGCACCTTCAGGGCTAAGTATTAATTTTCCGGCAGCAAGTTTCATATTGTCATCTGACACTTCACCTGTTACCTGACAAGTCATGTTCGGTTTATATTTTTGAAGAATGATGCGCTCTTGTTCTACATAGATCTCCAAGGCGTCTTTCTCATTAATTCCTAATGTACGGCGTAATTCAATTGGAATGACTACCCGTCCTAATTCGTCAACTTTACGTACAATACCTGTAGATTTCATTTAATTTACCCCACTATTTTTCTTTCGAATGTTGCATCTATATATTTCGTCACCATTCGACATTATTTGCACTTCTATAAAGATACCACTCCCTACCATTTTCGTCAATTCTCGTATCCTCATATATTATCTGCCTTTATATGATTTTTATATAACTCCACAGTAAACCCTTTATAAAACGCGTCATACCGCCGTTTCTTGATTAATTTAATGGTACTTATTGTTAATTTTACTATTAAAATGACAACGTTTCCATTTTATTTTCCACAACCATTCTTTCGATTCCATGTCGAATGATGGAGATGGAATTTCAGTAGTCTAAAAGAATCCAGTTGATTTTCTTTTACATTTGAAGGAAAATTAAAACTGATGGCTTATTATATTTCGAAAATTCGTTCTTCTGCCTTTGACGCAGTTGAACATGAGTGTATTTTAAACTTTTTTAATACTTGGAAAGCCGAATCAATTGCCACACTTCCAGAGTTTGGCTAATTACTGGCTCATAAAACAGATTGAGGTGAGTCAATTGCGTCCGATTATATTAGGTATTTGTTCTGCTTTCTTTTTTGCGTTTACGTTTGTTTTAAATCAGGCCATGGAGTTGTCTGGTGGAAGTTGGATATGGAGTGCTTCGCTGCGTTACATCTTTATGGTGCCTTTCCTGTTGTGTATCGTATTAAGCAGAAAAAACCTGCGTCCCCTTTTACGAGTGATGAAAGAACGGCCGGGGCCTTGGTTGCTTTGGAGTTTTGTCGGATTCGGGTTGTTTTATGCTCCTTTATGCTTTGCTTCCGCCTACTCACCTGGCTGGCTAATCGCCGGCACTTGGCAGATCACGATCATTTCGGGTGCTTTACTTGCCCCGCTATTTTTTGAAAATGTCCAAATGAAAGATGGGCTCGAAAGGCAAAGAGGAAAGGTATCTGTGAAAGGCCTCCTCATGTCGATGATCATTCTGCTTGGGATCATCCTGATGCAATTGGAACACACCAAGCACATTTCAATGGCCAATCTTTGGTTGGGAGTGATTCCCATCGTCATCGCCTCGTTTGCATACCCCTTGGGGAATCGCAAAATGATGGAAGTATCCGAAGGACGTTTAGATGCTTACCAGCGTGTATTGGGAATGACTTTGGCGAGCCTGCCATTCTGGTTCCTGCTTTCATTGTACGGTTTCTTCACAGTAGGGGCACCGACGAAGATGCAGAGTTTCCAATCCCTTTTGGTAGCACTATTTTCAGGTGTCATTGCCACGGTCCTTTTTTTCAAAGCGACCGACTTGGTAAGTGGAAATATGCAGAAATTAGCTTCAGTCGAAGCTACACAGTCGATGGAGGTCCTTTTTGCACTGGCTGGCGAATTACTATTCCTATCTTTACCGATCCCTTCTCCGTTATCGTGGTTCGGCATCTTTGTAGTTATCATAGGAATGATCCTGCATAGCTATGTATCACATAAAAAAGAAGGTCCATCCCGGAAACGGACAGTGAGTGCCTGAATAGCAAGTCAAAAAAAGAACCTAATCTGTACCTTTATTGGTATATATTAGGTTCTTTTTTCCATTGACAGGTGATTATTACTGCGGGTCGATTCTGTTGGAGCGTTCCCTGCTATCGGGCGCTTTACGGGAGGGGTTTGAAACCTTCCTGCGGCAGCATGCCACGCTACGTACCGATCATATATACCTTTTTCTTTTAACTCCAAAACCGCATTGATATAGTTCCTTTTTTCCTTTTCAGAAAGATGTTGTGCATTTTTTCTGATGTTATATTCAGGAGCCATGATTTGCCCTCATTTCTGGTTGGTCATCTAAACTAAAAACCTTGGGATATATTAAGTCATCCATGTTGGAAACGTTACAAGACGAATGCGGATATTAGGCAAATTGGGCATGACTCAAAAAGGTGAATGGATGGATCAAGGGCTTTCGAGTTGACAAAACTTTTACCTTGAGTTAATTCAAAAAGTATGTATAATGAAATGTAAATTGCATAATTCAAATGTTTTCTAGGGTTCCGCAGTATATCCAATTACTGGTCTGGTCCGAGAGAAAACTCACAGCTTGCTGTGTCACGGAAGGATAAAAGCCTGGGAGAAAACTGTTTAACGGTTATCTCTTTGGCTTTTTTTGTTTTTTTGTAAAGAATAAAATTGGAGGTGTTATTTTTCATGAGTGCAAATTGGATTAAAGTTTTCATTGCAGCTTTTTTTGAAGTTTTTTGGGTGATTGGCTTAAAACATGCAGATGATTTTTGGACGTGGACTGGAACGGTCATTTCCATCATCATCAGTTTTTATATGATGATAATGGCTGGCAGGAGGCTCCCTGTCGGAACGGTATATGCCGTTTTTGTAGGTATGGGAACGGCCGGAACCGTTCTTTCCGAAATCCATTTTCTTCGGAGAATCTTTCAAACTGAGCAAAACGCTATTGATCCTCCTATTATTATCAGGGGTAATCGGGTTGAAACTAGTGACTGACGATAAGGTCGAGGAAGGGGATGAATCCTAATGGCTTGGGTCTCTTTAATTTTAGCGGGACTATTCGAAATGTTTGGGGTTGCGATGATAAATAAATTGCATAAAGACCGAAATTGGCAATCCTTGCTGCTGTTATTCATCGGATTTGGAGCAAGTTTTCTATTTCTTGCTTATGCCATGCAAACCTTGCCGATGGGGACGGCTTACGCAATCTGGACAGGGATCGGCGCATCTGGCGGAGCGATTATCGGGATGCTCTTATATGGGGAATCCAAAGATTGGAGAAGGGTCGTTTTTATTGCCATGGTCCTAGGTGCGGCAGTGGGATTAAAACTGGTTTCATAGGTGACCGCCCCCACTGAATTCCCGTTTTATTGCAAACCACCTACCTGCTCCATTGAATTTTTGGTATGATACATGAGTTAAATAAATTAGTGAAGGTGATTTTACTTTGTCTGAAGAAATTCCAGAAGAAAAAAAGGAATATGACACCACAATCATTTATGATTACAATGACCATCCTGACATCGTTAGTGGACGGTGTGACAATTGCGGGAAAGCCCAGTTCGAGAGTTCGGTCAAGGATTATGTATATATTCGTAAATGCAGGGAGTGCGGCATGAAGAAATCGATTTAGTTGTTGGTTTGCCCGGATATATGAATTCATGCTACCCTTCTATATAATAGGCCGCCAATTAGTTGGCGGCCTTCTTGGGCTGGCAATATGCTACCCAATCTTTTAAAGTTGTAGGAGAACGGCAGCCCTATCCCTATATCATCAAGATTTCCCTGATATCCTCTTCTGTAAGTGCAGATGACGACTTTTCATCAGGGTCGATGATTTCTTCAATAAGGTGTCTCTTTTTCTCTTGCAGTTCATTCATTTTTTCTTCGATTGTGCCACGGGCAACAAGTTTGATGACCTGAACCACATTCTTCTGCCCCATTCGATGGGCACGGTCCGCAGCTTGTTCTTCAACTGCGGGATTCCACCAAAGGTCGTATAGAATGACTGTATCGGCCCCCGTAAGATTGAGACCCGTGCCGCCCGCTTTCAATGAAATGAGGAATATATCCCGTTCTCCTGCATTAAACCGATTGCAGATTTCCACACGTTCCTTTGATGGGGTTTGTCCATCCAAGTAGAAAAAGGGCTGTCCTTTAATAGCCAAATCCCTGCCGATAATTTGCAGCATTTTTGTAAATTGCGAGAAAATCAGCACCCGTCTTCCGGAAAGCTTCGATTCCTCAAGAATTTGCATCAGCTGCTCATATTTTGCCGAGCTACCTTTATAACCGTCCACAAACAAGGCGGGGTGACAGCAAATCTGCCGGAGCCGGGTCAGGCCAGCGAGGATCCTGATCCGATTTTTCCGGAGTGTATCCTTGTCCAGGTGTTTCAGTGTATCATGCCGCAGCTTCGCCAGATAAGCGGCGTACAGCTTCTTCTGATCAGGTAGCAGTTCCATCGATTCAAGCGACTCGATTTTTTCCGGAAGTTCCGCAAGCACATCCTCTTTCATTCTCCGCAGCAAAAATGGACGGATCCTACGTGAAATCTTCTTCCTTGAGAGGTTACTATACTCCTTTAACCCCATGAATAGTTCAGGGAATACCACGTGAAAAAGGGACCAGAGCTCTTCTAGTGAATTCTCGATGGGCGTACCGGTCAACGCGAATCGATGGGCCGCTTTTATCTTCTTGGCCGCTCGTGCAGTTTGTGTCCCCGGGTTCTTAAAGGCCTGTGCCTCATCGAAAAACACCGTATGGAATTCCTCTTTTTCAAACAAGGTGATGTCCTTCCGGAGCAATGGATAAGAGGTGATCACTACATCCACGTCCATTACTTCCTTAAGCAGCTTCGACCTTTCCGATTTGTGGCCATCCACGACGACGGCTTGTATTTCAGGAGCGAATTTAGTGAATTCACTCAGCCAATTATAGGTTAATGATGATGGGCAGATAATAAGCGCAGGAACCCTTTTCTTCCTGATGTCAGGCAGCTCCGATAAAATGAACGTGATGCTTTGCAGTGTTTTTCCCAGTCCCATATCATCAGCAAGTATCCCGCCAAAACCGTATTGGGCAAGTATTTTCATCCATTTGTAGCCGTTTTTTTGATAATCGCGCAAGATCGGTCCCAGACTATTTGGGACCTCGAACTCCAAGGCACCCGGATTCGTGATGTTATCCAAAAACTGACGGAATGATTCCTCCATTGTGAATGTCTGACTATCATTCACGGAATCAAGGAGTTGCAGCCCTTTTACGATTGGCATGTTCAGACTGCTTTCCAGGTTTTCATCCTGAACGGGAAGTGCATTCAGAAACCTATTGATTTCCTCGAACTCCCTTGTTTCAAGGGAAAGCAGCGATCCATTCCTTAAACGATAATACTTCCTTTTTTCTTCAAGCGCTGCTAAGACCTCACGAATTTGTTTATCAGGAATCGCATCCATTTCAAATTTGAATTCCAGCCAATCAGTCCGTTCTTTTTTGATTTTCACCCTAATGCGCGGTGCAGCATTCCCACGGGAAATCCGGTTTCTTACAGCGGTCGTGGCATAGATTTGTACCAGCTTTTGAAGTTTCGGAACGATATGGTACAAAAACTCATACTCCAACTCTTCGTTATGCAAGACATAGCCGCCATCAGTCTTGGCAAACAGGCTATCCTCCATAAGCTTTAGTATTTCAGCTTCCTTCTCCACATCCCTTATGAGCATGGAGACTGCCTTGGATTCCTGTTTTTCCAAAGGGTTGATCACGATATTTTCATAGTGGAATTCCAGCCCCGCAAGCAGTCTGTTTTTCACTCGATCCAAGAATAGCTTTGCAACCAGCGGTGTCTTCAAAAACAGTTCGGTGATGGACCTTGCTATACGGACTTCACCTAGTCTTTTCAAACCTGGCACCACTTTGTCAAGGAATAATTCCAGTTGGTCATGATGGATTGGAATTCGATTCATGCCCGAATTCTCCAGCATTTGCTTCAATTCTGAAAGGCGTTGGCAATCCTCGTTTTCGAGCTGAACCAAATTCCCTTCGAATAAAACCATTTTATATGCATTCATGACGATCATCTCATTCAACCCTTTAATATTCAGTTGATAACCTTTTCCCTCGCTTTGGGTAAAGTCAAACTGTAAAGGAAGCGGTCCGCTGGATAAACGAAAACCATTGAATGTATGGCTCCCATGGGATAGCTTTACCAATGGTGCTCTTTCAAGGATGGGGACAAGCCTTTGAAAAGAAGATGGAGGCAGAAGCAATAAGTGTTTGTCCAACGTATATTCAGATTTGTCCACCAATGCGTCAACATAGACTCTTTCATCCGATACTACTGTAATAAGCTCCTGAAGTACGGAATCCATTTCGTTCTGAAAACAATGCAGTTCCGGGTCATATATAAATGCAAGGGACACTTGGGCAGGTTTTCCTTCTTTTACTCGCTTCAGGAATTCCCGGACATTCGCTACATTGAAAGAACCGATTTTCATTTCCATTCCTAACATATATTGATCCGTGCCTATCCTTACAGGTTTACACGTAAATTCTGCATCAATCATCTTTCTTTTTTCAAAGTGGCGCTGATGACCGCTTTTGCGTACAGGCTGATTATTGAAAAGGGTCAGCAAGCCCTCTGACAATTTATCATTGGCTGAAGCATCAGAACGAGGTACATTTATCGTTCCATCTCGCTGATGGTCGTAAACCGACAGCAGGACGGCTGCAATATGCTGGCAATCCCTTTGGAAGGAAGCTAGCGTAGGACAGCTGCATTTCGTCTGAAATCCGCCGACAGCATCCACTTCGATCTTGACATGGAAGTCTTCCTTTCCTTTAACCGTTGCTTCACAACCATCAGGTCGGTAACTTTCAAATGTCACTTTATTGGCACGATGAAAAGCTTCCCCTCTTTTGAAGGAGACGGCCCCGCACATGTCTTTTATGATTTTTTGATTCAACTTGATATCCAAATTGCCGTCCTCCTCCCGAGGTTTTGTTGTTAAGTGATTTTACATTCCTCTGAAAATTAAGCTCATTTTATCATCATACTATGAAATGGGTTTACGGGGTTGTAAAAAAGCAAAAAGACAAACTCCCATATTCGGAGTTCATCTCTATTTCAGCAAGGGGAATTTGCACCATCATTGTTGTCCTTTGGTGTTGCCGTTCTTTTTTTTTCGATAAAAGAAGCTGAACACAAGGAATGCAAGAAGAATGAGAAAAAGGATAAGTTCAACGGGGTCCTTCACCAAAAATGGGTTAAAGGCATGCTTTATTGAATTATCCAAATCAAATCCCAATAATATATCCATACCTAAAGATATGACCACTAAAGGGGCTAGGATCAAAACTGTAATACCAAAGATTTTCATTTCTCATCAATTCCACCTTTTAGGAACTTTTTTTGGTGCTTGTCTTCCTTTTTTTTCGATTCTTAAAAAAGGCAATGATCAAGAGAAGCAACGGGATGATCACCTGAAATGGCAGATGGATGTAATTTGGTACGGCATCTAGCCCTTCATCGATATGTTCCGTATAGCTGCTTGCCATAATAATCGAAATCAATAAAATGATCATGCCAACAGGGTAAGCAAGTCTGGAGGGCTGTTTAACATTGAAAACATTCGCCGTACCCGTTACCGCTACATAAGTAAATACACTTATCTTGATGAACCCGCCAATCATCAACAAAAACAAGAAGTACACATCGAGACGTTCAAGAAAGCCAGCGACCTCTATTGACTGAATGAGGGTAAGAAGAGGGTATTGCGAACGTGTTGTAAGGTCCACACCAAGTACAGCAATATTCACAGCCATTATTATCGCGAGAAAAATACCGCTTGTCGCCAAGCCCCCTATCCCAATTTTTTTCAGTCGCTGAGGTTCGTTCAAATAAGGAAAAATCATTAAAAACACTATGATCTCGCCAAATGGAAAGAAAACGGTTTTAGTGAAACCCATTTTCATCATCTCTGTCCCGCTGATTTCAAAAATGGGTTTTAAGTTGTTTAAATGGATCATGCCTGAAGCAATAATCAGTAGCATGAAGGTCATTAAAAGTAAATTCTCCAAGACAAAGAATAGTTCCCCCGTCCTCGTCAATACTTCTATCCCTTTACGGACCGTATACACCACGACTAAAATGAATACAGCGTTCGCTACAAATAACGGAATATGAGGATAGGCAAAAGTAAGCAGTGTATCTCCGAAATCCCTCAGCACCCTTGCAGCAAGATAGATGAAATAAAGGATGTATAGAAAAGCTACGATCCTGCCTAGAAAATTCCCCAATATATGTTTTACAAACTCTGTTAACAGCTGCTCAGGGTAGTATTGAAAAAGGCCATAATAAACGAAAAATAATAAAAATCCGCCTATCATCGCAATAAGGATGACTAGCCAAGCAGCCTGCTTGGCTTCACCTGCAAGCGGAACCAAAAGTGCACTGCCCATTTCAAACAGGAAAATAAGGACGAACAGCTGGTAACCGCTGATTTTTGCCTTTTCCATGAGGATGCCACTTCCTTTCCATTATTGATCTTTCTTTCTTAAATTTGAAAGAAATGGCTTATTACGTAATCCAGTACGGCGAATGAATGTCTCTACCTGCACATCCACTTCAAGCTTGGGAAAAGCATCATCATCCCAGTTCTTTTCGATTTTTTTCCATTCTTTCGGGTGGGATTCGTGCATGAGTTCACCAAAGCCAAAAATATCGGATTTATTTTTCTGTGCCCGGACGATCGCATCTTCCATCTCCTTCTTCAATTCTTTCGCTAACTTCTTTTCAATATCTATCAGAACATGCATATCGGTTAGATTCAAAGGAACATTCACCTCCCGGATATCTCCTTCTGCACGGACCTTTATCGATATTTTCGGTTTGCCGTTTACCAATTTTGCTCCGACTTTGGTTTTTTGGCGAATAACCGAATAGGTGACTGCGTCTTTTTTACCCTCCCAATCAATGTTTAAATGGGTATTTTCAATCCTATCCAATACCCACATTGATCCTATTGCCTTATCGCCATCCAGCCAGTCAATCAATTTGCCATCTTTAAAAACACCTATCCCTACTGCATTAGGGTTTGCCTCAATATCCGAGGACATGGTATTCTCCATTTTATCCTCTTTACCTGTGTTTCCTTTCACGGTAAAACCACTTATTATCGGTTCTTTTCCGGTACTAAGCAGATTCTTGATCACTTCTTGGAGATTGATGCTAATATTTTTCCCCTGGGTTTTTTCAGTGGTTTCAATCGTTTTAATGACTTTCTCAGCAGATACCTTATCGATTGCGGTTAACGTTTCGACAATATCCCTTGCTTTCACACCCCGGGCAATCACGATCCTCGTAGTTGCCCTGAATTCCGGTGAGCGCTCAAATGCGTCGAAAATATCGTTGAGGCCCTCTTCTTTTGCTAGTTCCTCACCTATGACAATCAGATTGGCATGGGCAAAATACATATCTCGCGAGATTTTAGTTGAAGCGATATTATCCAGTTCAAGCACATTGTTTCCGGTGGCCCTATAAATGGATATGGGTGGATTTGTTCCGCCGCCGCCCTGAAGAGCTCCCGCTACATTTCCTGGATTAATGATTTGGAAAGTTCCCACTAACTTTCCTTCTTTATTTCTGTCGAGTCCAACCGCCGAGACGATGGCCATTTCGTTTAACTCTGTTTTATCCCAACAGCCGGTGGTGAATGTGGTACAGATCAACATCAAGAACAGAATTAGCTTTTTACGATTCATTGCCTTCACCTTTTTTCTCGTCAGCTGTTTTCATTCCGCGCGATTCAGGAGGCAGGGGTCTTTGATTTTCGCCTTCCCTTATCAGATTATTTTCGTTGGTTAAAATTTTTGGCCTTTCCTTAAAGGCCCACATAGGTCTTCTGAAGAATGTGTCGCCCAACCCTTCCGGATTCAGAGGGGCGAGCGGTGTCATATAAGGAACACCGAATGAACGGAGGCTGCATAAATGGACAATGAGCACGATAAAGGCCAAAATCATGCCATAAAAACCTAAAGTGCCGGCACAAATGATGAATCCGAAGCGCACGATACGGGCAGATATGGCTATGGAATAAGAAGGGGTTGCAAAACTGGCAATCGCCGTAATCGAGACGATGATGACCATTGCCGGCGATACGATACCAGCCTGGACTGCCGCCTGCCCAATCACCAATGCTCCGACAATGGACATGGTCGAACCAACGGCCTTTGGCATCCTAAGACTTGCTTCCCTTAATATTTCAAAGGTCATTTCCATGAGAAGTGCTTCAATGACGGCCGGTAAAGGAACCGTTTCCCTTTGGGCTGCAACAATGACCAGCAACTTCGTTGGGATCATTTCCTGATGAAAAGTCGTGGCTGCAACATAGACAGCCGGTCCGATTATAGAGATTATAAAAACGATGATCCGTAAAAAACGTGTGGCAGAGGCTATGTCGAAGCGATTATAGTAGTCTTCGACAGATTGGAAAAACTGTACGAATAAGGCCGGTGCCACCAAGACAAAAGGCGTTCCATTAACGAATATGGCCACTCTTCCTTCCAATAGGTTCCCCGCGACCATATCTGGTCTTTCTGTATGATTAAGGGTTGGGAAAGGGGTCATGACCTGATCTTCTATCAATTGTTCGATATATCCTGATTCAAGAATGCTATCGATGTTTATTCGTTTTAAGCGCTTCTTGACCTCCTCGACAATCCCTTCTTTGGCAATCCCATTTATATACATGATGGAAACATCCGTTTTTGTCACCGTGCCTATTTTCATCGACTCTATCCATAAATCCGGGGTATTGATGATGCGGCGTAACATGGCGATGTTCGTTCCATTCGATTCCGTAAACCCTTCTCTTGATCCCCGGACAGTCAAATGCGTACTTGGTTCCTGAATCGAGCGCCGTTCCCCCCCTTTTGTACTGGCAACCAGGGCTATGTTTAAACCATCAACAAAAATGATGCTGTCCCCTGATAATAAGGATAAAAATAGTTTTTCCCAGTCCGTGACCGTTTCTACACCACCGAGGGAAACCACGTCCTCAGAGATTACATCCAACGCTTCTTGTGGAAGTATTTTTTCTGATAGATGAGGATTTTTCATGATTGATTCAATTAAAAAGTCCGTAACGCTTGGATTATCAATCAGACCCTGCACATACAAAATAGTCGTTTTTATCTCCGGATTTTTACCGATTTTCAGCGTTCGGATAATAATGTCCGGACTGTTTCCCGTCTTTTTTTTCACGATTTCCAGATTGGCCGAAATGGAGCTTTCAATATACTCAGGCGTTTTGCTTTTGGATTGACCTGCATCTTCCTTTTTCTTTTCACGTTGCTTCACTTGTCTCTTTTGCTTGAAAAAAGAAGCCATAGTAACCGAACCTCATTCCTTTTTCGTTTCACTCATTTTGTCCAAAGCACTCCCCCTTTATTCTGGGTTCAGCCTTCTTCCTCCCATAAGAAAAAGGCTGTCGCAATGACAGCCTTTATGGTCATATTCGGTTATGTAATGAAAGTGCCGATTCGAACGGCCCAATCAACTAAACTGAGATTATACTTTGCCTTTATTCCTTCTAAAAATCAAAACAACGAAAAGAATGAATAGCAAAGCCAATATCGCATAAACGATGTTTGAATAAATGTCCATATATCCTACAATATCTTCCCATGAAGACCCAACAGCTGCCCCGATATTCACTAAGATGATGTTCCAAATTAATGTTCCGGATGTTGTGTAAAGCAGAAAGAGCCAAAAGCTCATATGGGACATGCCTGCTGGAATCGAGATCAAGCTTCTGATAAGCGGAACCAGTCTACAGAAAAACACGGTCCATGCCCCATACTTGTCAAACCATGAATTCGCCTTATGGACGTCCGGTACCGTTAACCTAAGAATATGGCCCCATCTTTCCACGAACTTTTCAATGACCTTAACATCAAGAAGTAAACCAATTCCATAAAGGACGACTGCCCCTGCCACTGACCCTATAGTCGATGCGATCACGACGCCCATAATCGTCATATTCGCTGTTGTCGTCATGAAACCGCCAAAAGTAAGAATGACCTCAGACGGGATCGGCGGGAAAATATTTTCCAATGCTATTAATAGAAAGATTCCCATATACCCAAAATCATTCATGAATTCCGTAATCCAGTTTTCCATTTATTACGCTCCTAACTGATTTGAATCAACAGCTGACTTGTTACCCGCCGGCTGCTTATCTTGCAATAATCTTGATCCTTTATTAAATATCTTTTTTCTTCCGCCGTTCTTGATACCTTTGGAAAAACCAAATGGAAATCGCAATCCAAAAACCACCCGCCAAATATCCTGCAATGATATCACTAGGATAATGGACTCCCAAGTATATTCGACTTATACCAATCGATAGGATCATCATCATACTCAACAGAATCAATAGGATCCTCGCCCACTTAGCCGTGATGTGACGCCATAGCAGAAATGTGAGAATACCGTATAAAGAGAATGCATTCATGGCATGTCCACTAGGGAAACTGTACCCCCCTATTTCGATGAGCCGATGTAAATCGGGCCGGGCGCGTTGAAAGAAAAGCTTGACCATCAAATTGAGAAGAGGTGAACCAACCATGACGGCACTGAATAAGATTAGCTCTAAACGATGCTTCAAAACCTTATATAAGAAAAACAAAATCATCAAAGAGAGGATGATCAAGGACCAAGTTGAACCTATGTAGGTAAAGAACTTCATGATACCCGTCAGTAAGGGGGACTCCCATCCCTGCACTAAGGAAATCACCTTTTCATCAAATTTCAGGTATTCATTTGCACTAATGGTAAATGCCATGAAACTGAACCCGATTAAAGAAAGTACACTTACTATAAAAGCAATGGTTAATTGTTGCTTTAATTTCATAATAACATCCTTTCACTTTTGAAAACCGTTTCATATGGAAATTTCTATTTTATCATATCTTCTTCATTGCAGAATGAATGTATTTGCTTCATTGCCCACAACGCATCCAGTGTTTATGATCAAATCTTCTACTTTTTCATACTACTCTATTCGTCATTGTCACCTCAACTTAAGGTTACTTTAGTTTCTCAGGGACTCACTTATGATCGATTATGGTACAATCAAATAACCAGTTTGCATTTTACAGGCTATCATTACACCAGCCAATGCCGAAGCAGCAAAGCCTACATATGGAATTTCAGATAAAATGGCAGCTTTAATAACATTACGCATACCAATCACCATGTATTCCCTGCGTCCCTACTAAAACGAAAAAACCTTATGCAGGTTAGTGCACAAGGTTTTTCGTTTTTTTTATAGTGTACGGCATGCCTTAAGCGGTAGTGATGTCAAAGTTTGCCCGGTCGCTGAATCGGTAAGATTCTCTTCTAACTGGAACGATGGCACCGCTTCAATATGCTTGAATTTCGTCAGGAATGTAGTAAGCGCAATCTTTGCTTCCAGTCTGGCTAGCGGAGCTCCGAGGCAGAAATGAGGACCATTTCCGAAGGTTAGATGTTTCTTATTATTTGGGCGGTGGATATTAAGAGTGAAGGCGTCTTCAAACATCTCTTCATCCAAATTAGCTGCGCTCATCCAAACAACCACGTTTTCCCCTTCTTTCAATTCCACTCCCAATAGATCGTTATCTTCCTTTACGGTGCGATCTAATTTAATGAGATTGAAACGGTAACGGAGCATTTCTTCGATCGCCTGCGGAACCAAATCCAGGTTTTCATGTAACTCTTGATAAACTTCCTTGTCATCATATAGCAGGGAATAAAAGCTATTGGCCAGTAAATGACTTGTTGTCTCAACACCTGCTCCTAAAATCAGCATGGTCGTGCGGACAACCTCATCATCCGTAAACATCTCCCCATCCACTTCCGCCTTCAAAAGATCCGAGATGATATCATCTGCCGGGTTCAATCGTTTTTGCACAACAATCGGATACAAATACTGATAGTATTCTTTTGCTGCCACTTGCTTCAATTCATTTACTTCTTCTTGTTTTTCTTTATCAAAAGGAAGGAATAAGATATCCACCCATTTCTTAAACAATAAGCGATCTTTCGAGGGAACGCCCATCAAATCTGACATGACAATGATCGGAAGCGGACTCGCCAATGATTGCACCATATCGATTTCCGTTTCCTCATCCATTTCTCCAATCAATTCATCTGCAATTTCCTGAATGCGAGGTTCCCAGTTTTGAAGACTTCTAGGTGTGAATGCTGCGGCAAGCAGTGAACGGCGTTTTCTATGCTCCGGTGGATCCGCTTCAGTGATTTTGATCTTATCAGGCACTGAACCTTCCTCACTATCCGTTCCAACCGATATGGTAGTCCGTTTCCGGACACTCGAAAAATGTTTATAATCACTGAGAACACGCTTAACATCTTCATATTTAAAAACATTCCACGTATCCGTTCCTTCGTGATAACTCACGGGGTCATTTTCTAACATCCGTTTACACCAAGCGTATGGACTAAATTCCTCTGTACGTGTTTTAAACCTAGTAAATTCTTTTATTGCTATAACTTCTTTCATGATACCGACTCCTCCCACTTCTCAAAGATACCTAACAAAAGGATCGAATGTTCAGCATTCCCATCTCATTCGATTTGTTATAGGGTCGAGCATTCCTGATAGACTTTTTCACCAAATCCTTAAATAGACATCTATTCCATTATAGGGTAAAACCCCGCAACAAACCATGCATCTTCCATACCAGCAGCCTTACATGAAATTTGCCCCACAATCCCAACAACCCTATGTAAAACTGCTTATTTTTGACAATTCCCTTCCTTTTTCTATTTTTTTATGTCTCTCAATTGATGCTTAAAATCCAATCCTCTTTTTCAAATTCGGAGACAGTGCTTTTCACTAAGTTATTTCAGTATAGATAATTTAATAATTTCCGGAGTTTGTAAAAATTGAACGTTTATTGAAACGTAGGGAACTCACTTTCCGCGGCGGGCGGGGAGCTTCCTCGGCACTCTTTGCACCTGCGGGGTCTCCCTTGGACACGCTTTTCCCGCAGGAGTCTCGGAATGGTCTCTTCCCGAACCATGATTATAAAAGAAGACTTGGTTATCCTTCATGTTTTTTTATTGTTTTATGAAACCTCATTAGACTGAAGAAATTTGCGACACTCCTGCCGAATAACTGGCTTGCCGAGACCCCACAGACGCTTGCTTTGATGTGGCTTGGCAGACAGTCGGCGGAAAGGGAGCGGATTTCTGAATTTAGCTGGAACGTTTTCAAATAAAAAAACTGCAGACAAACTCGCCTTTCTTCGAGCTTGTCTACAGTCTGAATGGCTGCACAATGCAGCCGTCAATTTTTGCCCTTTTTAATCAGTTCATGTAAATCATCCATTTTCTTTTCCATGATATCCATTCTGGTTTTACGATGCTTGACGGAACGGAAAAGGGATACGGTCCCAACAATGATCAGAATTAAAAATACAAGGCAAAACAATTGGTATATCAGATCCGCAATATTAAAACCACTCACTATGTAATCCCCCTAAATGGCATTCTCAGTATTCTATTATACACCAGGAAAAATGAACATTTTAACCTTTTTATGGGGAATCGAGAATTAACGGCATAATTGAAAAACCGATAGCCAATTGCTATCGGTTGATCATTTATACCTCTATTTGTTGATCGTCAAAATCTTCTTGAGGTACGATTAATTCATTATAGAATGCAGCCATTGTTGTTCCTGCATAAGGAATCAACCATAGTAAACCAATTCCCAGCGTGAACATGCAAAGGATGCCCCACCCTATGAAGCTTAGGTGCATAAGGAAATACTTCCATTTCAAGCCCTTCATTCTTTTTCTGCTTTCTGTAATGGCTTCAAGCACAGTGTATTCTGGATGATCCTTCAATAAGAAAAACTGCTGCGAATAGGCGATGCTTTTAATGATACCCGGAATGATTAATAATAATGACCATAAAAAAATGAAAATACCTTGTAAAATGGATGCACCAATAAGCTTGAAAGAGGTTCTTCCATCTTTATAGATTGCGAATACCTCTGGAATATCAGGATTTCCTTCCCTAACCAAATTCAAGTAGAACCAAGTGGTTGAAATGGTGAGCGGGATTAAGGCGATGGACAGGACCGTACTGAAGATATCAGACCATACCGGTGTTTCTTCCTGCATGAACCATTGTGAAAACCCACCGCTTACAATCACTTCGACAATTAAAGGTAAAATGATATTTATTAAGAAGAAGAGCAACATAAGCGATACAGCTGTTCCCCATTTACCTCCCAACGAATGCAGGGCTTTCCTTTTTAATTCTGAGATTCTCATATTCTATTTAACTCCCCTTTTTTAAACAGTGGAATTCTGAATATTCACCATTTTATTGCATATTTGGTTGAATTAAGAAAAACCACTATTTATTTGATGTTTAGATTCCATTTTGTATTTTAACATAATATTTCGAGCCGTGGGCTTAATTTCCTAGAAAGCACAACAAGCGGTTGAATCGGTTTCGGGCAATCACGATCACCTCCCATCTGGGCAATTAAATGATCCTTGGCTTGTTTGTATCCCATAACAGTTTATGAAAGCGAATATGACAATATGCCATTAATCAATTTCAGTGCCACGAACCCAACAATTCCTTCCAAAAACTTCGCTGAACCATGGCTTGTTAAGAATACCGTCAGCGAAGACGCTTTTATTTTTCACTATTGTTATTCTAGTTCCATTTTCCTTCTCCCCAATAAGACTTTGTGCGCCATTTACACTCAAGTAGATTCCAAGGCTCTCTTGCAAGAAAAGAGTAAAAAGTTTCTCACTATAGAAAGTTCCTTTCATCCGATCCAAGATAGTGAAAGGGACGAAAAGGAAATCTCCCCCTTTTCGTCCCCTATTATTTTTACTTAGTTTTCCCCCTTTCTTACTGATGAACCAAAGAACCGCCCATATAGGTTCCTTCCACTTGAATCCTATCGATTTCCTCCGGTCCGATCGAAAAATATCTCTTTCGAAATTTTTCCTGACTTACCCTAAAAAATCCGATTGCGCTTTAAAACAACAAAAAAAGAGCATCCCAAAAGCCGAATAGTTTCCGCCTTTGGAACACCCTTTTTCCTATGATCAATCAGAGCCAGTTATAATAAAATCGTCTTGGAGCAAAGCTAAAGGTAGCTTTCTGTTTATAGGATCCCCTGCCGTGACATTGATTTCAGTAATGTGACCACTGGCACCTATTGAAACATCAATCAATTTCCCATCATCCGTTTTCACTAAAAAGAGCCTCTCCCATTCATAAACATAGGAATTCTTTTGAACGTAAACTTGTTCGATGGTCCCATCATGTACACACTCGATGGTATGAATCGGTTTTAACACGGAATCACTCCTCCACTCTCCATTATTAGACTAAAGCTTAAACCCAGCCACGGAATATCGAGGCTTCTGCCATTTTTCTGACACCCACCATATATGCCGCCAGCCTCATATTCACTTTTCTAGTCTCGGACATTTCATATATTTGATTAAATGAGTTGACCAATAACGCTTTTAATTTGGTTTGGACCTCTTCATCTTCCCAATAATAACCTTGATTATTTTGAACCCATTCAAAGTAAGAAACAGTCACACCGCCTGAACTTGCCAATACATCGGGTACAAGAAGCACATTCCGTTCCGTCAAGATCTTGGTTGCCTCTAAAGTTGTAGGTCCATTCGCTGCCTCCACGACAATTTGGGCCTTGATAAGATGTGCATTATCTTTGGTGATTTGGTTGGAAATGGCAGCAGGCACTAAAATATCACAATCTTGTTCCAGAAGTTCTTGATTAGTGATTTTGTTTTCGAATAGTGTCGTTACCGTTCCAAAGCTATCCCTTTGATCAAGTAAGTAATCGATATCCAGACCATCCGGATTATATATCGCACCATATGCGTCCGAGATGCCAATCACTTTCGCACCTGCATCATGCATGAATTTAGCTAAAAAGCTTCCTGCATTCCCAAACCCTTGGACGATGATGCGTGCACCTTTCAATTCTATGCCCTTACGCTTTGCCGCTTCTTCGATACAGATGGTGACACCTTGTGCAGTCGCCTTTTCCCTACCGTGTGAACCGCCCAGTACCAGTGGCTTACCTGTAATGAAACCAGGAGAATCGTGTTCTCTTATTCTACTGTATTCATCCATCATCCATGCCATGATTTGTGAATTCGTATAAACATCCGGTGCCGGAATATCTTTAGTCGGCCCAACTATTTGGCTGATCGCCCGAACATACCCGCGGCTAAGTCTTTCCAATTCACCAATGGACATTTGGCGCGGGTCACAGATGATGCCGCCTTTTCCTCCGCCATATGGCAGATTCACAATTCCGCATTTCAAACTCATCCACATTGAAAGTGCCTTGACTTCTTCCTCATCGACTTCGGGATGAAAACGGATTCCACCTTTTGTCGGTCCAACAGCATCGTTGTGCTGGGCACGGTACCCAGTGAATATCTTCGTCGTATTATCATCCATCTTAATTGGAATCCGGACGGTCAGCATACGAAGAGGTTCCTTCAAAAGCTCGAACACTTCTTCAGAATATCCAAGCTTATCCAGCGCCTCCTTGATTACGACCTGTGTTGATTCAAGCAAGCTGGCAGTTTCTTTTTCTTCTTTGATCGTTGTACTCAATGGAATTCACCTCATAGGGATATTAGGATAAAACTCTTTTAATGCGTTCGATTGCCCAATCCAATTCTTCTTTTGTAATCACTAACGGCGGAGCAAAACGGATGACTGTATCATGTGTTTCTTTACATAGCAGTTTTTCTTCTTTAAGTTGCTCACAATAAGGTCTTGCAGCTTCTGTCAATTCAACCCCGATGAATAGACCTCTACCACGGATTTCTTTAATCATCGGATTCTTGATTTCTTTTAAACTATCCATGAAATATTGTCCAAGCTCCAATGAACGTTCCGCAAGCTTCTCATCTTCAAGGACTTCCAATGAAGCGATGGAAACCGCACATGCCAATGGATTGCCGCCGAATGTGGAACCATGTGAACCAGGATTGAATACGCCAAGGATTTCACGGTTTGCAGCTACGCAAGAGATTGGGAAAACCCCGCCGCCAAGCGCCTTGCCTAAAATGTACATATCCGGAACTACTCCATCCCAGTCAGAGGCGAACATTTTTCCTGAACGTCCAAGTCCTGATTGAATTTCATCAGAAACGAAAAGGACATTATTTTCTTTACACAGTTCGTAAGCTTCTTTTAAGAATCCTTGAGGCGGTATGATGATTCCCGCTTCACCTTGAATCGGTTCGATTAAAAATCCAGCCGTTTGCGGTGTAATCGCTGCTTTCAATGCATCAAGATCACCATAAGGAATAAGCTTGATCCCTGGTAACATCGGTCCAAAGCCCCTTCTATATTCATCATCGGATGACAATGAAACGGCTGCCATCGTACGGCCATGGAAATTCCCGATACAAGCAATGATTTCAGCTTGGTTTTCTGCAATTCCTTTAACATCATAACCCCAGCGCCTAACAGCTTTGATTGCTGTTTCAACGGCTTCAGCACCTGTATTCATAGGCAGCGCCATGTCTTTTTGCGTAATGCGGGACACCATTTCATACCATGGGCCTAATTTATCACTATGGAATGCACGGGACGTCAATGTCACGCGATCTGCTTGTTTTTTTAATTCGTCGATGATTTTCGGATGCCTGTGGCCTTGGTTCACTGCTGAATAGGCACTTAGCATATCCATATATTTGTTTCCTTCAGGATCTTCCACCCAAACTCCTTCTGCCTTCGAAATGACGATTGGAAGTGGATTATAATTGTTTGCACCATATTGTTCTGTTTGCTCGATTAATTTTTCCGTTACTGTTGTCATGTTGATTCCCCCTCAAATTATAGCGTTTCAGATGTTGTTTTTCCTTGAAGATGCAGAACTAAATAATCAGGACCGCCCGCTTTTGAATCTGTACCTGACATATTGAATCCGCCAAATGGCTGGTATCCTACAATGGCACCAGTACAGCCACGATTGAAGTACAAGTTACCTACGTGGAAATCCTCACGCGCCTGTTCGATATGTTCAATATTGTTCGAGATGACCGCACCTGTTAATCCATAATCCGTGTTATTGGCGATCTCGATAGCATGATTGAAATCTTTTGCCTTACAGAACGCTACCACTGGTCCGAAAATCTCTTCTTTCATGACTCGTGCATTCTCATCCACATCAGCAATGATGGTTGGCTGGATGAAGAAACCTTTTGAATTGTCTCCTTCTCCACCTGCAACAAGTTTCCCTTCTTGTTTACCGATTTCAACGTAGCTCATGACTTTGTCGAAAGCAGCTTGATCGATAACCGGACCCATGAAGTTGTTTACATCGGTTGGTTCCCCGACCGTTTTTTCTTTCGTTAATTCAATGACACGATTCAAGACTTGGTCATATACATCTTCCACGATGACGGTACGTGAACAAGCAGAACATTTTTGACCAGAGAATCCGAATGCAGAAGCGACGATTGATTGTGCTGCCAATTCCAAATCAGCCTCTTTATCAACAACGATCGTGTCTTTTCCGCCCATTTCAGCGATGACACGTTTCAACCAAATTTGGCCTTCATGAACTTTAGACGCACGCTCATAAATACGGATTCCAACATCACGAGATCCGGTAAAGCTGATGAAACGTGTGCGAGGATGATCTACCAAATAATCACCAACTTCAGCACCGCTTCCTGGAATGAAGTTCACGACTCCTGCCGGTAAGCCCGCTTCTTCCAATACTTCAATGAATTTTGCTGCAATGACCGGTGTTGTACTGGCCGGTTTCAATAAGACGGTATTACCTGAAACAAGGGCCGCTGTCGTCATGCCTGCCATGATCGCAAATGGGAAATTCCAAGGTGAGATGATGACACCGACACCAAGTGGAACATAACTGAAGGCATTGTGTTCAATCGGACGGCTTTCCACTGGCATGCCGTCTTTAAGCTTCAGCATTTGGCGTGCGTAGTATTCCATGAAGTCGATCGCTTCCGCTGTATCTGCATCCGCTTCATTCCAAGGCTTTCCTGCTTCTTTAACCAATATAGCAGAGAAATAGTGTTTTCTTCTCCGAACGATGGCTGCAGCCCTGAATAAAATATTTGCACGCACTTCAGCTTTCGTTTTTCTCCATGTTTGGAATGTCTTATCTGCCGCTTGCATGGCTTGCTCAGCAAGGTCCTTATTTGCTTTGGACACAGTTCCAATTACTTCTTCTTTATTTGCTGGGTTTACAGAGGTAATGACTTCATCAGTAAACACTTTTTCACCATTAATGATCAGCGGATATTTCTTCCCTAAATCATTAGCTACATCATTCAATGCCACTTGAAAAGCTTTATTGTTTTCTTCGATTTTAAAATTAGTAAATGGTTCGTGTTTATATGGTTGGACCATTATGGCTCATCTCCCTAAAGTTTATGTTTTTAATTTCTCACTTATTTAATAAGCAAGTTCCGTGCCAACTTTTCATTTTTTCGTAAAAATATTGTTTTTTTATGAAATATGCAATGAAATTCAGCACTTTTGGGGCAAAATTGACATAGTATGCCATTATTTTTTGCTCTAATCCCTGTTTTTGTCGCTTAAACCTTACACTTTTTATTAATGCAAGATTCATGCCAACTCATAAAACCATAAAAAACAGTGTTTTTACACTTTTTCCGCAAAATATCTTTGCACCTGGATGCAAAATATCCTTGCTGTGCAAATTTTATTTGCGCCTTTTCTTCAATTCCACTACAATAGCTCTAAGAAATGAATAAAAACGGGAGGCATTCATGCATTTAGATCAAATCATTAAAATAGAAGGTTTCCAAACCATCCTCTATTCGCTTGTGGATGTAATCGATATTGGGATACATATAATCGATATAAAGGGTCGAACCATCGTTTATAACAAGAAAATGGCTGAAATTGAAGGAATGGAATCAGATGAGGTATTAGGGAAAAAGATTCACGATATCTTTAAATTCAAGGAAGAAACGGAGAGTACATTAATCCGGGCGCTCCATTCAGGTAAGGCTACCGAGAACTCGAAGCAGACATACTTCAATAATCTTGGACAGGAAATTACAACAATCAATAATACGTTTCCGATTTTGGATCCGAACCAAACGATCATCGGAGCAATTGAAGTGGCAAAGGATATAACGAATCTCGAAAGAATCATTAAAGACAATATCTTAAATAAGGGCGATACCAAATATACGTTTGACAGCATCATCGGAACCAGTGAGAACTTCCTGGACGTCATAGAAAAGAGCAAGCGCTCGACCAGGACCACATCCTCCATCCTCATCGTCGGGGAGACGGGAACCGGAAAAGAACTCTTCGCCCAAAGTATCCATAATGGCAGCAGCCGTTCGACACATCCTTTCATCAGCCAAAACTGTGCTGCCCTGCCAGATAGTTTAATTGAAGGAATACTCTTTGGCACAAAGAAAGGGGCCTTCACCGGATCTATCGAAAGGCCTGGATTATTCGAACAGGCACAGGGCGGAACCATCCTGCTTGATGAAATCAATTCGTTAAATCCGAATTTGCAAGCGAAATTATTAAGGGCCCTTCAAGAAAGGACGATTCGTCGTGTTGGGGATACAAAAGATAAAAAAATTGACGTTCGGGTCATTGCAACGATAAATGAGGATCCAATAGATGCCATTTCAAATGATCATTTACGAAAGGATTTATACTATCGATTAAGTGTCGTTTCGTTATTCATCCCTCCTCTTCGTGAGCGGAAAGAGGATATCCCTTTGCTGGCTCAATCCTTCATCGAGAAATTCAATGCGCTGTTCGAATTGAATATTGAAGGGATCAGCGAAGAGGTTTACTCACTATTTTATGATTACGACTGGCCTGGGAACGTAAGGGAACTTGAACATATCATTGAAGGGGCCATGAATTTACTGGAACCTGGCGATACCAAGATTGCCATCAATCACCTTCCTACCCTATTTAGAAAGAAAGCCCATTTTGAAGACATTCATCCCGATAAAAAAGATGTGCAAACGAATGGAGATTTACAGGAGTCGACATTATCTCTTGATGATTATATCGCCAATACTGAAAAGCAATACTTGGAGAAGGTATTAAAGGAACATGGCATGAACATCTCTAAGGCAGCTAAAGCCCTGAATATCAGTCGCCAAAGTCTTCAATACCGTTTGAAAAAGTATCAGGACAAATAACGTCTTTCCTGCACAAAGAAGGCCCCCATTGATATATGGGGGCCTTCTTTGCCTGTTCATCCAGTACCTATTCGATTCCTTTCAGCCGAGAAACTTCCCAATCAGAATGTTTCAGCAGCTTTTGCAACGTTTTCCAAACCATCCGCGATGATTTTCTGTGTCCGATCCGGATACTGATTATGTCCTTCAATGACCACTGCCTCCGGATTGTTGATCCCCCACAGGCTAATGATATTTTTAACTAAATTCACAGCCATTTCAGCAGAAGCCATTCCTTCCAATGCATAATCCGAACCGCGGGCATTCAATAGCATGACCTTTTTATCGCCAGCATACCCAACCGGTCCCTCCGCGGTATAATTGAACATAATACCTGCTTGTGACAAATAGGAAAGGTATGTGATCAGCGGTGCAGGAACCGTTGCGTTCCATAGAGGGAATGCGAAAACAACTTTATCCATGGCTAGGAATTGATTTAAGTATTGGTCAACCAGTTTTGCCGCTTTTTCCTCTTCAGCTGTCAGTTCAAGACCCTGATTGCGTTTATACAAACCAGTAATGGCTGTATTCCCATAGTAAGGAAGTTCTTCTTTAAATAAATCCAACTCGATCACTTCATCTGTACGGTGGGTCTCTTTATATGTTTCTAAGAATGTGTCATACATTTTCGAGCTGATTGCCTGATCTGCAGGGCGATCGTTCACTTTTACGAATAATACTTTTGTCATTTCCCCATTCTCCTCTGTTGCCGTTTCTCTTTTCCCAAATAATCTATTTAAGAATCCCATTTTTCCTCACCATTGCTTTCTACTTTAATTCCATTACAATAAGCCCTTTTTAGACGACTAAATGAATCTCATTGCCTGATGGATCTGTTACGACATAAAACTCCTCTTTTTCCGTAACGACAGCTCCTATTCCTTTCAGTCGTTCCATCACTTTATCTCTCGCTTCATCATTTGCAAAAACGAGGGTATACCAGTTTAGTCCCACACTATTTTCCTTAGGAGCTGGGGCGCCTACACCATTCCAAATGTTCAATCCGATGTGATGATGATATCCCCCGGTGGAAGTAAAGAGTGCTCCTGCGTACCGATTCACAACAGTAAACCCAAGACCTTGCATGTAAAACTCCTCCGTGTTACGTAAATCTGACACATGCAAATGTATATGTCCCATTAAGGTACCTGCAGGCATTACGCTCCATTCTCCATTACTTTCTTCCAGAAGGGCATTCCCATCCAACGGATCCGTGCCCATCGCGACCTCCCCATTGGCCCACTTCCAATCAGTCGATGGCCGGTCAGAGTAAACTTCAATGCCATTGCCATCAGGATCGGTAATGTACAGCGCTTCACTCACTTCATGATCCGCCGCTCCAAATGGATATTTCGTTTGAAGTAAATGTCGTAAGAAAATTGATAAGTCGGCACGGGTCGGCAGTAAAAGGGCAAAGTGATATAAGCCCGTCGTCCGCCCTTCTTTTGGAATCACATCAGCAGGCTGTTCAAGTGTAAGCAACGGGGTTTTTCCGTCAGTCGTTAAAACAGCTTGCCTTTCATTTTTCTTCAATACTTGAAGGCCGATGATATCTTGATAAAACGTGATGGCTTTATCTAAATCCAAAACATTTATACTGACTTCGCCAACAAAAGTAACTGGTTTTTGATGAAAATTCTTCATAATGTCACTTCCCTTTTTTATTGAAAATCATGTTATCCAAAGAGAGGGCTATGCGGTTTGTACACGCTAGATAGACTGACATGGCTAGTAGTGCCAAGTCCAGTTCGTAGCCCGCTGCTTGCCCGTTTCCAAGAAAACCAGCAGATAATTTAGCCGTAAAAATCGCCCCCGCCATAATGACCGCAAACAGGACGGAAACGATTCGTGTTCCCAAACCAAGTATAACCGCAAGTCCACCGATTAATTCGATACCTGCAACGATGTAAGCCATGAACCCAGGAATACCAAGACTATCAAAAAATCCCGCCGTGTTTCCTATGCCCCCTTGAAACTTTGAAATGCCGTGAATGAAAAAGGTAAGACCTAAAATCACCCTTAAAAAAACTTGACCTGCTTCATTTTTATTCATGTATGAACTCTCCTTTTTTATCGGTTACTTTATGTAAGTAATTATATTTAAATAAGTTTATAATGTCAAGTAAGTTTATTGGAATATAAAAAGAAACGAATTGCCGAAGCAACTCGTTCCTTGGTATCACGGTTTAATTGTGTAATAAATGGTTGAATTGATGATGAAAGAGTCCGCAATGGTTCTCCCGACTTCCTCACATGCCACTTTACGGAACTTTGTTGCATCAACGGGCTCATATAATAATTGATGAATGCCGTCCACTGACCGTATTGCGACAGTTGCGTCAGGGTTCGTCTGAAATATCCTTTCCAGGATTTCTTCTTTATTGGGGACCAGGCTGGCAATCCATACTAGATCAAACTCCGCATAATCATGAAGGGCGCCATCATTCAAAATATAATCTGAAGTCCCTTCGTTATCCAGTTCTTGGACGATGCGCCTGCCAAGTGAATGGGCTTGTTCATCTATATCGAGACAAGTCATTTTTGCATCCAACTCCCGTTGAAGCAGTAACGGGCTTAATGGCAGAGGACCCGTTCCTACAAATGCAAATGACTGAATATCTTTTTTCACTTTTTTCAATTCATTGACTTCCGTTTTGATCAGTTCTTTGTAGTTATCCCAATAAATGAACGAACGGAAGTCATCCAGGGAGTTCACCCTGCCAATAAATAACTTGGCATAATGATCCTCCATCAAGGTTTCAGCAATCGTCAGCTTATCAAGCATGGTACCCCGAATCGATCGGATTTCATCATGGTTGAGAATTTCTTCAGCCATTTGCGGGTCCACTGGTTTCGAAACCATCGAAACCAGTTCGGATAAAACACGATTGATTATTTCGTTATTTGGTGATAAATCATCTTCTTTGAGTAAGGTTTTATATGTATCCATATATGTATGAATGATTTTTTCCTGTTTTCTAGACCATTTGATCGTTTTCAAGGCGAACACTCCCATTAGGAAATAATTTTTTACTTAACTGTGGAATATACAATGCTAAAAATACGGAACGTCCTAAGCTGAATACAGTAAAGGCCAGCCATAATGCATGGTTTTGATATGCCGGCACAAAGATATACAGTGTGATCACAAAGGCGATCAAGGAATAAATCATCGAGTTACGAATCGGGGCAGCTTCTGTTGCCCCAGTAAAAACTCCGTAGAAAACGATGCCTACGCTGGCCGATAGAGGAAACAAAATAAGCCAGATCCCATAAACGTTTGCAAGCTCAATGACACTCGGTATCCGTGTGAAAAGCGAAAGGATGGACTCACTGAATAAATGGTAACTGGCAGCAATCATCAGGGAAGATATTCCCCCCCACTGCAACGACAGGCTCAGGGTCTTCTTATATAAGCGCTTATCTCCCGCACCAATCGCTTTTCCAACAAGTATGCTCGAAGCATTTGCGAACCCGTCAAAGAAGTAAGCCATCATATAGTGAATTTGGATGAGAACGGCATTCGCTGCCAATACCTCCGTTCCATACGAGGCTCCCTTTGCGGTGAAGATATTAAAAACGGTCAACAGGCAAAGCGTCCTGATGAATAAATCCCGATTCACCGACATCATTTTCTTAATGGATGACGGATCGAACATCTCTTTCAAAGGAGGCAATTCCATTTGATGTGGCGACGCCTTCAAAATAATGATTAGTCCAATGAAAAAGGCCGTCACTTCCGAAAGGAGTGTCGCTATGGCCACCCCCGGCACACCCCATTTGAATATATGGACAAATAACAAATCCAGGGCAATGTTCATGAGGTTCATGAACACCTGTAACACTAGCGAAACCTTGATCTTGGACATCCTCATCAGCCATCCCAATATGACGTAATTCATCAAAGTGAATGGGATTCCCCAAATTCTAATGCCGAAGTATTCAGCCGCATATCCGCGTACATCAGCATCCGGATTCATCAGTGTTAAGGAAACTTGTTCAATTGGCCCCTGAAGAAGGATGAAACCCATCCCTACAACAATCGCCAGGATAAATGGCCTTAAAAAGGCTAACACACCTTGCTTTTCGTCGTCTGCCCCAAGTGCTTGTGCAGCAAATCCCGAAGTACTCACCCGCAAAAATCCAAACAGCCAATACAAGGTATTGAAAATGATCGTACCTATAGCTACGCCACCCAAATAAGCAGGGTTTGGTAACTGACCCACAACGGCGGTGTCCACCGCACCTATTAATGGCGTCGTTATCGTCGATATGGTCAGAGGAATGGCCAAGGCCAAATATGATCGATGGTTCACTTTACTTCCCCCTTAGTCCCCTTTAATCGAAATCGTTACGATTTAAAACCTATAAGTGGTATAACCACTTTATTCAAACATCGAAATCAGTTCTTTCGTGTATGAATGGCGATCGTTGCAAAAGAGATGTTCGTTTTCGAAAGAATCCACAATAACACCCCCTTTCATCACCATGATCCGTTGGCTCATCTCCTGTACTGCCGACAGATCATGGGAAATGAAAAGGTAAGAAATGTCCAAAGTCTCCCTCAGCTCGCCTAACAATTTCAGCACCGCCGCTTGGGACAGCACGTCAAGGCTTGAAGTCGGTTCATCCAATATAATGAGGGCCGGTTCAATGCTGATTGCGCGCGCAATGGTCACCCGCTGCTTTTGTCCACCGCTTAGTTCATGCGGGTAACGTTCAGCTAAGTTCTTTGGAAGCTCCACTGTTTCCAGCAGCTGTCCGATAAAGTTCCCTTCACTTGTATACGTAAAATGTTTCATATTGACCTGGCTGCCATATTGAAGATATGGATCCATTAGTGAATCTTTTATCCTTAGTTTTGGATTCAAAGCTGAAGCAGGATTTTGCAAAACGGCCTGGATATTCTTGCGGTATGGGTTTAAACTGCGTTCACTTTTATTTTGAAGCGCGGTTCCTTCAAATAGGATGCTTCCTCGGTCAATAGATTCTATCTGAAGGATGATTCTTGCCAATGTGCTTTTTCCGCACCCGCTCTCTCCCACTAATCCCAGGCATTCCTTCCTTTCGATGCTAAAATTCACGTTCCTCAGTATTTCTACTCCATTATCATAGGTTTTATGGACATTTCGTACGTCTAATAAACTCATCCCGACACTCCTTCAAGCTTAAATGGACTTCTTCTCAGTGTAGGCGATGATTGAATCAGTCTTTTCGTGTAAGTATGCTGTGGATGATTCAAAACCTGATCCTTATCACCGGTTTCAATAATGGCTCCGTCTTTCATGACCGCAATGCGGTTCGCATATTTCCTGACATGACGTAAATCATGGGTGATGAACAAGATTGCACATCCGGTTTCTTTTTGGAGCCTTGATAACAGCTGCAAGACCTTAAAGGAAGATACACTGTCCAAAGCAGTGGTCGGTTCATCAGCTATCAATATATCCGGTTCAAGCAGCATGGCTATTGAAATGGATACACGTTGAAGCTGCCCACCGCTTAATTGAAAAGGGTATCTACTGTAGATACCTTCATTCAGGCCCACCGATATGAGCGCCTTGACCGCTTGCTTGCGCCTTGCCTTTTTGGAAAGGTTCAAATGTGTCCGCTGATATTCCTCGAAATGTTGACCGATGGTATGGAACGGTGTGAATGAACCCTGGTAATCTTGAAAAATATAAGCCAGGCGCTTTCCGCGAAAATGCCGGATTTCAGAAGTGGATAGCGTTAAAAGATTATTTTCCCCATACCATATTTCCCCCTTTGCTTGGAGATTCGGTGCAAGCAGCTGGCCGATTGCCATGGCCGTCATGCTTTTGCCGCTCCCACTTTGTCCGACAAGTGCGAACCACTCACCTTCATGCACATCCAATGAAAGATCCTTGACGATATGATTTTGCTTTCCCATGATATTTAGATGTCTTACGGATAAAATGCTCATGATTCCACCTCCTTTTTCACATCTAATGCATCGCGCAAATAATCACCGAGTATGTTGGATAAAAGGACGACAAATACGATGGCTAGCCCCGGGTAAATCATCAGTAACAGATTGGATTGAAAATATGGACGGGCATCGTTCAGCATGGCCCCCCACTCCGGTGCCGGCGGCTGCGCCCCGAGCCCAATATATGATAAGGAGGATATGAGCAAAATGATTTTCCCTAAATCGAGACTCGAAAGGACGAGCACATTGCCGATGAGATGAGGAAATAGATGCTTCCGCATGATCCTGAATGAACTTAATCCATTGATTTTAGCGGCTGTGACATAATCCTTCTGGCGTTCGGTGATCACCGTACTTCGTACAAGCCGGGCATAATTCACCCATTTCACTAGAACGATCGCCAAAAGAAGATTTTCGATGCCTGGCCCTAATAGGCCACTCAGCACAATGGCAACAATCGTATCAGGGAATGCGAGAAACGAGTCTCCAATGCGCATGAAGATCCGATCGATCAGTCCTCCTTTAAATCCGGCAATCACCCCGAATGGGACGCCAATGATAACAGCCGCTAACAAGGATAAGAGCCCGTAGCCAACCGTCAGCTGTGCACCTAGCAGAAGGCGTGTCAATACATCACGCCCTAAATGATCCGTTCCTAATGGATGTTCCATACTTGACGGCCATAGCCTTTCTCCCAGATTGACCAATGTCGGATCATGTTTCAGGATAAGAAAGGTGTAAGCCGCAACGGTTAGGACCAAAACCATCACCGTAAATAGGAGGGTCATCCTCCACCGTCTTTTGGATTGTTTTTTGAACACTAACTCCATTTTCCATGCTTCCTCCCCTTCAGTCTTAGCTCCGGATTTAAATATCGATAAGATAAATCAACGGCACTATTAACCATGAATACAATGATGGCCATGATCAACAGGTACCCTTGAATGACTGGGTAATCCCGCGACCGAATCGAGTCCACGACCATCTTACCTATGCCTGGATAGGCAAAAATCACTTCGATCACCACTACACCGCCGATCAGGCTGCCAAGGCTGACACCGAATACGGTAATGACCGGGGGCAAGCTATAACGAAATGCATGGACAAAGAATATCCGGATTTCTGAAATCCCCCTTGACCTGGCAGCCCTGATGAAATCTTGACTGAGGGAATCAATCAAACTCGAACGCAGCAACCGGACGTACACACTAGTGATGGCCAGCCCCAACGTGACAGACGGCAGAATCAAAGAACGGAATCCGTCCCTGCCCATTGTTGGAAGCGCCCCCCATCGCACCGCAAATAAATCTATCAATAGCAGGCCCAGCCAAAAGCTAGGAATGGCTGCCCCCAACAAAGAAACGGTACGGCTTAATTGATCAATCCAGCTTCCTCTGTACAATGCGGCAAACGACCCTAAAGGAATGGCTATACCAAGCATGACAAGCAATGCCCCAACCGTCAGCTCAAGTGTAGCAGGCAGTCCGCCCATGATCATTTCCATAACGGGCTGATTCGTAAGATAGGAATTACCGAAATCCAATTGGATAAAGTCCGCAAACCAATCGCCATATTGCACGAACAGCGGATCATTGAACCCCAATTCTTCACGAAGCTCATTGACTTGCTCGTTTGTGATTGAAACATCATCCACTTGAAGTATCGAAAGAACCGGGTCCCCCGGAGCAAGCCGAACAAAAAGGAAAGAGATAAATGTAATCACAAGGACAAAAATCACGACCTCAATAAATCGCCGGAACAAGATGCAGAACATCACTTCACATCCAGTTCATTCGTCAGCATGTAGTATTCGCTTCTCGAAGTGATCCAGTTTTCAACTTTATCGGTGTCATAGGCAACAAGTGTATTCGGGTGTAAAATGAACGAATTATACACTTGTTCATCCACATACATCGCAATATCTTCAGCTAAATCCGAGCGCTTCTCCTGTCCGACCGTTACATTCAGCTTGTCAATAAGGGACGTCAGGTGATCATCATCGGCCCCGCTGAAATTCAAAGCTCCCTTTGGATGATAAGTTGCATTTAAATAATAACCGGCATCCCCGCGCGGAGCCGTTAAATTGCTGTAGGTCGTTAAATCCCAATCGCGATTGGAAGCCATATACTCTTCCGGGATTTCTATTTGCTTGATTTTCACATCAATCCCCAACTGGCCGGCATCCGATTGAAAAACTTGGGCAATTAACGGCAGGTCGGCACGAGAACTGTATGTAAGAAGTGTAAACGTTAACGGTTTGCCGTCTTTTTGCATGACACCATTCACTTTCTTATATCCCGCCTGATCAAGAAACCCCTTAGCCGCTTCCATTCCATTCTCTTTTTTCGGATAGTCCGGAGCAAACGAGAAAGTGGATGGAAAAGGCCCTGTTGCCACTTCTGCATGACCATGTAAAATCGTATCCGCAATCGAAGAGCGGTCGATCAAGGCATCTATCGCCTTTCGGACGTGTATGTCCTGCAGGGGTTTACGCTCCAAATTCATCGTCATTTGATGGACACGGAAAGTCGATGTGGATTCCACCTTCACACCATCTATCGCTTCTAAATTTTCCAGGCTTTCCACTTCCGGACGGAAAACTATATCGGCGTCTCCCGATTCCAGGGCAAGAGATCGTGCATTGGCATCTTCATTAAATGAAAACCTGGCTTTCTCAAGCTTAGCGGCTCCATCCCAGTAAGACTCATACCGGATTAGATCAACAGCCGTACCTGGTATGAACTTCGAAACGGCAAATGGCCCTGTTCCTATCGGCTTGTTTATGTCGTCACTTTCCGTTACATCAATAATCGATGTATTTGGATGGACCAATTCAGATGGAAACTCCGGAAAGGGAACCTCTGTCTTAATGGTCAGCTCATTTCCATTCGCTTCAATCGATTCAATGCGCAAGGCATTCTTGATCGCTAAACTATCTTTCATCGCCCGCTCCAAGGATGCCTTCACCGCTTTGCCATCCATAGGCTTTCCATTCTGAAAAGTCACACCCTCCCTCAACTCGAAATTCCATAATTGACCATCCTTGCTATCCCAGCTTTTCGCCAGCCAAGGTTCGATAGTCAAATCCTCATCATTGAGATGCACCAATGTCTCAGTGATCCCAGCCCTTAATGACACATAACTGGTATCAACATTCGGATCAAGCGAGCTAGTTGCGAAATTAAAAAGTAAATTCACTTCCTTCTTCCCACTCCCTTGCTCTTTCGTAGACTCGGTCGAGCAAGCAGCCAAGAGCAAGAATGAGAGAAATAGAACAAAAATCGATTTATATTTTCTGAACATGATATATTCCTCCATTACTTCATATTTATTTATGCTGTAAAATCGTATTGATTACGATTTACATCTTAGTCATGACGAACCAATCTAATGTTACCTCAATCAGAAATCATCCTATGTACACGCACCGTACTCAGAGTACACGCACACGAACGAGTAAATGTGCCAAACTCACGAGTATTTGCTCTAAACTCACGAGTAAATGTGCCAAACTCACGAGTATTTGCTTCAAACTTACGAGTAAATGCTCTAAACTCACAAGTATTTGCTTCAAACTTACGAGTAAATGCTCTAAACTCACGAGTAACAGCTCTATATCTCGTGCAATGGACGCAAAATCTTGTGTAAAATCAACCAACTTAACTTAAACACCCATTCACGAGTAAATCAGCCAAATTCACGAGTATTTGCTCTAAATTCACAAGTAAATGTGCCAAACTCACGAGTATTTGCTTCAAACTTACGAGTAAATGCTCTAAACTCACGAGTAACAGCTCTATATCTCGTGCAATAGACGCAAAATCTTGTGTAAAGTCAACCAACTTAACTTAAACACCCATTCACGAGTAAATCAGCCAAATTCACGAGTATTTGCTCTAAACTCAAGAGTAAATGTGCCAAACTCACGAGTATTTGCTTCAAACTTACGAGTAAATGCTCTAAACTCACGAGTATTTGCTTCAAACTTACGAGTAAATGTGCCAAACTTATGAGTATTTGCTCTAAACTCGAGATTAAACACCAAACTCTCGAGTAACAGCTCTCTAAATCTTGTTAATAGCCCAGATTCTTGAGCAATTGCACGAATCGCTTGTAATACGGCACTTATCCACTTATGTAAAATCTAAATCTTAAACTCAAGCAAGTGCTATATCCTCCAACATTAAAAAGCTCCTTCCATCAAATAAATCAAAATCGTTACGATTTAGACTTTGTGAAAATTAAAAAGTGACTCTTGTCTTGACTGTCTTTCATTATAAAACGTAATGATTACTATTAACAAGGTTTTTTTTCATTTTTGTTAATCGGCTTGCACTTCTTCCTTTGAGCTTCAAAATTTTGCTGCCATATCGGCTAAGAGGTACCTTCTTTAATTGGCTTTTGATTAAGAAAAAACTCCTGAAAAATAAATTTCAGGAGTTCTTCGGATCTTGTATATTTTTATTTTTTCAATTCGTTGTAATGATTGATAACTATTTTGGTTATTTCGCTATTTTCGTCCAATCCGCTAACCTCATTAAGTGCGTTAGCTACACCATTTTCTTTGATCATCGTTTGCAGTTTAAGCGCTTCTTCATCTTCATTAAAATCAAAGAGTAAAGCGGCTGCTATCGCCTTCGCCAGATTAGTATAGGAAAGACCGGCTTTCTTAGCTTCTACGGCAGGACGGACGAGTCGGTCGTTTGGCCCGAGCTTACGAAGCGGTGAACGGCCCACTCTATTCACTGAGTCATTTAGGTAGGAATTTTTAAATCGATTAATGATTTTTTCGATATACTGCTTATGCTCATCTGCGTCCAACCCGTATTGCTTTATTAAATATTCTCCCGTTTCCCCTAAGGTTTTCTTGACTTGCTCTACAATGCCTTCGTCTTCCAATGACTGGTCAATCGTCGATTTGTTATTTTTGAGATAACCTAGGTAAGCAATGACGGCATGTCCTGTATTAACGGTAAACAGTTTTCTCTCAATGAACGGAGCTAGTTCTTTTACAATGGTCATCCCCTCGACGGCAGGAATGCTTTCATTCGTTTCAACGACCCATTCATAATAAGGTTCCACCAATACATCTAGTGATCCCTCGTTATTTTGTAAAGGAACGATCCGGTCGACAGCTGAATTAAAGAAGAATACTTTTCCAGCTAGGTTTTCCTTCGTTTCTTGATCCATGTTTTCGAGAATGTACCCTTCTAAAAGGTCTGTTGCCGATATTTGGTTTTCACAAGCGATCACATATAGTTTTTCATCGGTTTCCTTCACTCTTGAAGCTAACCCTTTTGCAATTAAAGGAGCGATATGAGGCAAAATATTCGGACCGATTGCAGTGGTAAGGTAGGTTGCCTCTGATATTGCCTTAATGATTTCCTCTTCCTGCTTTAAGCTGTTTAAACCTGAAACATTTTTTACTGTGACAGATTCTTGTTGATCAGTTGCCAATTTGACTTGATATTGTTTTTTATCATTTAACTGATCGATGATTTGTTCAGCTATATCTACAAATGTCACATGATATCCAGATTGTGAAAAGAGTGCTCCGATAAATCCTCTTCCAATGTTCCCTGCTCCAAAATGTACTGCTTGTTTCATTACAATCATCCCTTTATCAAGTTAGTATATAAATAGTCCAAAAATATGGCTTCCAGTCTTCTGCTGATCATTTCTTCGTCCGAAGATGAAAAAATCATGATGGATTCATTACTTTCAATTAAGCTTGAACTTATTAAGCTGACGATTTCCTGCTGCTTCACACTCAATTCTTCAGGCGCCAGCATCAGCAGCAAATTTTTCATATGGACTTCATTTCCATCCATACCTTTTACCAGACAATAATCCTCCAAGTGGGCGACCTGGAACATCAGCTCTTTCACATTCTTATGTCTGGTATGGAATAGGCCCATTCCAGTGCCAGGAATGCCTAATCCGCCTTTTTTTTCCCGCTCGTTCAGTGATCGGATCACATCATCCGCACCAATTAGCAATTCTTCCTTTTCAGCCAGCCTGACCATTTCTTCGATGATCCGCGGATGTCCTTTCATGTGCGGAAACCGATAAAACCGTAAGTTATCCGTGATCGACTCGATGCTCTGCTGGACATCTTTCAATTCCTGCAGCACTTCTTTCAATTCGCCATCCTCTTTTTTCGGCTGGGAATCCTTATGGCCAGTATGACTGCCATAACGCTTATTCTTCGTGAAGTTTTCAATATTCTTCCTTAAATAATTCCTGATGTTCAATATATTCTCTTCACTCAAAAGAGGGGATACGAGGATATAATCCATATCGATATATGGAAGCCGAACGGTAGAAATGATCACATCATAGTTATTCAGGCTGCCCTGCTGCTGGATATCCTTGATCGTCTTGATTTCTACAGTCTGGATTTCCATGATTTCTTTTTTGATCCGGCTTGCAAGCATCTTCGACGTGCCTATACCTGTCGGACAAACGATGAGTGCCCTTATTGATATTTCTTCCTCCCGCAACACTAAGGCAGATCCGAAATGAAGGACGATGAAGGCTATTTCATCTTCAGGAAAATCTTTGATTTCTTTGAATCCCTTTTCCAGACTGGTCTTCACTGCTAAAAAGAGAACCGGATACTTTCGTTTAATATCTTCCGTTAAGGGATTATACAATCCCATTTCCTGTTTGATCCGGAAGAGCGATGGTTCCATATGGGCAAGGAGCCCTTGATACAATGGGAAATCCTTGGTCAAATCGATTTGCAGTTGAGCAGAAACATCTTTTATCAAGTTCCTTATCAGCTGGCCCAGCACCACACTGTCATAGGGAACGGCATCCGCCGCATGAAGCTTGGAACCTTTAAGGATGGCCGCAAGGTAGCTAATATCATCGATGGTAAAAGAGACTTCCAGCATGGCACTGAGTTCCTTGCCTATTTTATTCATGAGATTATTTTCATCCGAGAGTTCGCTTATTTTCTTGAAGTCCTTCTCCAAAAGAAATTGGCCTTCATTCCTTTGCAGGGTTACATAAATATGTACAATCAACCCTATATACCCGCTATCCGCCAACCGCGAATGGACACTGTTAAAAGTCGAGTTCAGCACCCCATCAATAGCCAGAAGATATTCGGGATCGAAATAGTCGAGGATTTTCGCTTCTGGAAATTTTCCTTCTTGCAACAAAAATAAACTTTCAATCAGCTCTTCATTAAAGAAGTGCAAGAAATAGGCGGCCTGGGCTTTCCGTTTATTTTCTTCAGTTCCGGCAAGCTCAATTCCGACTCCCCTTTTTCTGGTAACCACGATATTAAAATTTCTTAACCACTCGGTCAGTTCGTCTAAATAGGTGGTAAGAGTGGTTATGCTTATACCTAGATCCCCCGCAAGTGCTTGAGTTTTATATGATTCCTCCTGCAGTAAAGCTAAAAGGAGATGCAACTTTCGTTCTTGTGGCGTTTGATCGATCGGATGATTACCCATCAAGTGCTGTACTAGCCGAAAGACTTGTTGATTCTTTCCATCGATGGACAGCCCTTCATGCGTATTGCGTGTTAAATGCAATTCAAAAGATTGCAGGATTTTTTCTATGGACTTCAGATCACGTTGAACCGTCCGTACACTAACATTCAGTTGTGTCGCAATGGATATGGCTGAATGTTTCCCTGAAGTTTTTATGATCAATTCTATGATTGATTTTTCCCTTGAAGTAATATACATGCTACCAACTCATTTCAGGTGGAGTAACACGAGAAAATACTGAATAGAAAAGCGTAAAACGCTTTTCTATTCATGGTTTAGAGTATTTAATTATTTCCGACGTTTATGATATCCATCAATTCCCTGGCTGATGTGGCTTTAACCATCTTTTCAATATTCTCCATTTCAGAGCAGGTAACTGCTATGCCAGATAGAATTTCAAGATGTGTTCCATCCTTACCGGCAATGCCGAATATCAATCGTGCCTTTTGGCCGTCAAAGTCGACACCATCAGGAATCTGTAAAACGGTAAATCCGGATTTAAGGACATCTTTCTTCGCTTCCTCGGTTCCGTGCGGGATGGCTACATCATTGCCCATATAGGTTGAAGTCAATTCATCGCGGGCAATCATTGCCTCAATATAGCTTTCCTTCACGTAACCTGCATTGAACAAAGCCCTTCCCGCAAAGCGGATCGCTTCTTCTTTATTGGCAAATTGTTGATTAAGGAAAACATTTTCTTCGCGAAGCAATTCATTATCATCCTGTTCATCTTCGTTGATGCCAGGCTCGATTGAATGCTCACGAACACCGGGAACTTTCTCTTCGGCATCTTCGACGATTTCATGAAGCTCATCGGTACCGTCATCCTGAAGCCGTGCAAGCAATGCATCATATTCAGGGCTCGATAAGAAATTATCGACGGATACATGATAAGCATTCGGAACTTTATTCTGTGCCCTTGGAGTTAACTCTTCCTGTGTAATGACTATTTGTGCATCAGCAGGAATGTTTGAGATCGCCGTATTTGTAACCGCGATATTCAATCCGGCTTCCTTCACCTTCTTGCGAAGCAGCGAAGCCCCCATCGCACTTGATCCCATCCCAGCATCGCAGGCAAATATTATTTTGCTGACGTTTGTTGGCATCGTTCCCGGATCTGAAGCGAATACATCGGCTACAGAGCTTTTCTTGCCTTTCATTTCTTGCATTTTTTTCGCGGCATCTTCAATATTCTCTTCGGATTGCTTACCTGTTTTCAAGATGAATGCACCGACGATGAATGAAACAAGGGCCGCTACGATCACGCCTGCAAAGTTAGCAACATATGCGCCCGCATTATGCGGAGTTACTGCTGTAATGGCAAGTATGCTGCCTGGAGAAGCTGGAGCGAACAATCCTCCGCCTAGTAGGACCAATGTGAAAACTCCACTCATGCCTCCAAGAATGACGGCTAAAAATAACATCGGTTTCATTAGGATATAAGGGAAATAAATTTCATGGATCCCGCCGAAGAAATGAATGATGGCTGCTCCTGGCGCCGATTTCTTTGCCGTTCCCTTTCCAAAAAAGCAATAGGCAAGGAGTACGCCGATACCTGGTCCAGGATTCGATTCCAGTAGGAACAGGATTGAAGCCCCTGTTTGTTTAACTTGCTCTACACCGATTGGTGATAGTACACCATGATTAATGGCATTGTTCAAGAACAATACCTTGGCAGGCTCGATCAAGATGCTTGTCAACGGCAGTAAACCTGTACCGACAAGCCAATCGACTCCTGCTACAAGCCAGCCTGTAAATACATCCACAGCAGGCCCGATGGCCAGGAAGGATAGAATCGACAATAAGCCGCCAAGTATCCCCGCCGAGAAATTATTAACAAGCATTTCGAAGCCGGCTTTTATTTTCCCTTCAATGAGTTGATCGAATTTCTTGATGGCATAACCGCCGAACGGTCCCATTATCATTGCGCCAAGGAACATCGGGATGTCAGATCCAACGATGACACCCATTGTCGCAATGGCACCAACTACTCCACCTCTATGGTCATGGATTAGCTTACCGCCCGTATAACCAATTAAAAGCGGCAGTAAAAACGTGACCATTGGTGTAACCATTTTGGCAAGGCTTTCATTTGGCAGGAAACCCGATGGAATGAATAGGGCAGTGATTAACCCCCATGCTATGAAAGCTGATATATTCGGCATGACCATTGAACTTAGAAAGTTACCGAACTTCTGAACGGCAACCTTTATATTAAAATGAGCCATTTTGCTCTCTTCCCTTCATATTAATATAGTTTCCATTAATCTTAAGGTACGTAACTTCCGCATTCAATAAAAGAAAAAGCTAACTTTGTCGCGGAAGGGAAGACAAACATAATGTATCTCAATTTTCCAGAATTATTCAGCGCTTGATGCAGATAATCGAGTAGGGGGAGGCGCCTAGCCTCCGACCTCTCACACCACCGTACATACCGTTTGGTATACGGCGGTTCAGTTTAAGTCTGACGTAGTTTTGTATATCGTTCATATAGATTGACTAACCCTTGGTGGTGCCAATAAGCATTATTAAGGGTTTTGTCTAGAACAGGACTATGCGCTATGCGCCAAAAACCCTTTCTGCTATTTCCCCATTCATATGCTTTTCCAAATGGGACGCCTAATCCTTTGAGTTTCCTCACTCTCGTTCTTGGCAATTTCCATTGCTTCCATAGGCACATCCTGAGTCTTCTTCGAATCCATGAATCTAAATTCTGCAATACGTTCGGAGTATCAATGAGGGCGAAATACCCCATCCAACCTCTAAGGTATTGCTTTAACTTATTTATTCGGAGTTTCATGGGTATCGGTAATTTTCTCGAGGTCATTTCCCTGATTCGTTTCTTTACTCTCTTCACCGTTTGTTTAGCCAGTAGAACCTTCGGGTTCTTCTTTGACTTCGTGAAACTAAAACCGAGAAACGTTCTGTTCCAAGGGCGATCATACTTCGACTTCTCGTAGTTGACCTTTAGCTTCAGTTTATTTTCAATGAAGCTTGAGATATTTCCCATTGCACGTTTGGCGGCTTTTCGTGTCTTCACAAATATAGTACTGTCATCCGCATACCTTACGAATCGAAGATTGCGTTTCTCTAGTTCTTTATCTAAATCGTCTAACATGATATTAGATAATAAAGGACTTAACGGACCTCCTTGCGGAGTTCCCTCCTCACTTTTATGAAAAAGTCCGCCTATCATAATGCCTGCTTGAAGGAATTTTCGAATCAGTTTGAGAACTCGTTTATCTTCAATTTTCCGCTCTAACATTCCCATGAGCTTGTCATGATTCACTTTATCGAAGAACTTCTCCAAGTCCATATCCACTACCCATGTATAACCTTCGGTTATATAGGACTTTGCCTTTCGAACCGCCTGGTGCCCTTGTTTGTTAGGGCGAAATCCATAGCTATTCTCCGAAAAGGTTGAGTCATATATCTTGGTCAATATTTGGGCAATGGCTTGTTGAATGAAACGGTCTAGAACGGTTGGAATACCCAATAGCCGAACTCCGCCGTTTGGTTTCGGGATTTCGATACGACGGACGGGCTGCGGTTGATAGGTACCCTGTAAAAGGGCAGTTTTCATGTTGTACCATTCGGTTACGAGGTGCGGTCTCAGGTTTTGAACCGGCATTCCATCTACACCATGGCTCCCCTTATTTCTTTCAACACGCTTCAATGCCTGTATTAAGTTTTCCCGCTCTAGTATCTGTTCCATTAACATCGTTGATATCCTTTCTACGTGGATAAATGGTCTATTTGTGCCTTTATCTGCTCCGCCTTTTTGAAGTTCCCCGTGTATTCACCACTTCTTCCTTCAAATAAGTTCCGTTAGGAATTGTTTGCTTCTTCGCAGATAACGAACGCCTAGTATTCATCCTCCTTAATCTGTTCGGTCCTTCCTTATCTTCTCGAGTAGACAAGTACTATGACCTCTGCTGACTTCTGATGATTCAGCTGTCCATCACTGGACAGGTTACCAAGTGTACTTGGCTGTCATCAGACCTCCCCGAGTAAGAGTGCAATCTTTCCCTCCATCTATCTGCTTCATTTACTCTGTACCACCTTCGGCAGTAAGGACTTTGTTTTGTTTCGCAAACTCATCCAATGATACCTAGCCTTATATGAAGTTCGTGTTCCTCAGACCGGAGGTTTGCCGCTTGCTTCCTTCAGATTCCACGTCACCGTGGACACCCTTGCATTAAGCTAACCATTACTACTGCCTTCATGGTTCGGGACTCACACCCTATAGATTGCACCCATGCCGGGCGCACGAAAAGAGTCCCGTTCGCATCTTTACGAACGGGACTCCTTTAAAATATTTCTTATAGTGGGATGATTCCCAATAGGACAGCTACCACTATCATGACAAGCGTCGATCCGCATGCCCATTTCAGGAAAGTGCGCTGCAATGCACCGAAATCTTCCCCTACCATTCCAACCAATAGATAAGTAGATGGAACAAGCGGGCTTAATAGATGGACAGGCAACCCTAAAAGAGAAGCTCTTCCAATCAAGGCAGGGTCAATTCCATAAGCGGCTCCCGCTTTAGCAAGTAATGGGAGTACACCATAATAAAAAGCGTCATTAGACATGAAGAACGTGAAAGGTGCTGAGATGACGGCTGTGATGACGGCAAAATGTGCACCCATTTGGTCTGGAATATGCTGAATCAAAGAGTTTGCCATGGCATCGACCATTTCCGTACCGGCAAGGATTCCAGTGAAGACACCTGCTGCAAAAATCATCGAAATTACAGATAATGCATTGTCCGCATAGTTTGCCACACGTTCTTTCTGATCACTGAGTTTAGGATAGTTAACCGTAATGGCAATCGCAAAACCTATCATGAACAGGACCGCTGAAGGCATAAGTTCCATGATCAGCGCAACCAATAGTGTAAGAGTCAATGCGTAATTGAATATTATCAATTTAGGACGTTTAAGATAAGCATCTTCCGTTGCAGCAGCTTGCTGTGCCATAACATGATAATCGACTTCGATGATCCCAATTCTCTTTCTTTCTTTTTTACCCAGGTAATATGCCATGAAAAGAACGAATAGGACTCCGCCAATCATCGCTGGAATGACAGGGGTGAAAACATCGGACATTTCAAGTTTTAAAGCGGTCATCACCCGTGCTGTAGGGCCTCCCCAAGGAAGAAGATTCATGACTCCAGATGACGATACGGCAATACCGGCCAAGACTAACGGTCTCATTCCAATCCGTTTATATAGCGGAAGCATGGCTGAAATCGTTATCATATATGTTGTCGTACCATCTCCATCCAAGGAAATCAGCAAAGCTAGGATTGCCGTACCGATGGCAATTTTCACTGGATCTCCTTTTACAACCTTAAGGATTGTATTGATGATCGGGTCAAAAACGCCAGCATCGATCAAAATGCCAAAGAAAAGAATCGCAAATAAAATCATGATTCCCGTTGGCGCGACGTCTTTGATTCCTTCCAACGCCATCTCACCCATTTTACCGCCAAACCCACCAATAAGTGCAAAGGCACTTGGTACTGCAATCAAAGCTATCATGGCTGAAAGTCGCCCTGTCATAATTAAAATCATAAAAACTACTATCATCAAGTATCCCAATAAAGCGAGCATATCTATCACTCCTAATCTTCTAATAAGTTAAATTGTATATGAAATCGCTTTATCTGTAAGCGTTTTCAATTTATTGTGTTTTAAAACTATTTTGTTAATTTTGTTCATTGTGTTCACGGAAGCACTTTTCCAGAGTGAACCGGACGCCCTTTCCCGGGTTGAATGGCGGGTTCTTTAAGGAAAAGATATGATTATTAAACAAACAGTGACTAAATCTTTATGCAAGGCAGAGGCATCGTATTTATTCTTCAAATGATAAATTTGCCGGTCCATCCAATAGGTCACAGCCGTAATCTATATTCGTCGTTGGTGTATCTATATTGACTTCCTCGAAATCCAGTTCATCGATCCATACTTGGCCACGCCCTGAAAGAAGGACCCCGAATGAAATGATGGCACTGTTTTCGGGTACATCCAAGACAATATAATAATGGTTCCATTCCGTATCGTTAACGATGGGCCTATTTCCCATATTGTCGAATTGCAAAACATCATGAAGGGCATTATCCACCCTCATCCATAAACCACAAAATCCATCAACATCTTTTGATTTTAAAAAACCCGACAGTTTCATTCTTTTACCAAGGTAATTTTCCGCCTTGAATTGTTGCATCATCGTTGCAAATTCCTCCTTGGATTCCGCAGTGACGGATTTCAGGAAACCTGATGCCCGGCCTTTATGGAATGTCTCCCGGTCAATTCCCATTTTATAATTGAATGGATGACTCCCACTTAAATTTCATCCTTTTAATAATTGTTCGTTTTTCATCGTCAGTTCCTCCTTTTGCAAGGTTAATTTACTTATGAGTTTCCGATATTGCCCTGGCGGCAGTTCATAATATTTCTTAAATGAACGAGTAAAGGATTCTTGTGTTTCAAAGCGGTAATATAAAGCAATGTCAATTATTTTTTCATCCGTATAAAGCAGCATGTTTGCGGCATTGGCGATCCTTCGATATCGAATATATTCTGATACGGTCACGCCAACCTCCTTGTGAAAAATACGATGATAATGAAACTTCGATGTTCTCCAAGGACAATTCGTCATGTAATATTCTCTATATATTCAATCGTTTTTTGAATGATGGGACTGTATCTCATTTCCGAACCTCCTTAAGAATAAGATAACAGATTAAAACATCGTTTTTTTGACATATATTGCTTTTTTTGAAATCTTTCAAACCATGCATGCATAAAAAAACACCTCCATAATGAAGGTGTTTCAATTCATACAATCTCTATTGAATTTTATAATATCTTCGCTCGGGTCTTCCCACTACCCCGTATACGACTTCCGCTTTACATTTCTTTACGGATATCAAGTATTCCAGATAGCGTCTCGCGGTTGTCCTGGAAGCGCCGATCTGTCCGCTCACTTGCTCAGCCGACAAACCGATATCGCTTGCTTCGAGTACCTCGATCACTTTCGCCAAAGTGATTTCGTCGACGCCTTTCGGTAAGGCGGTCCCATCGTTCGTTTCCGAAACGGCAGATCCCTTTTTCAAAATGAGATCAACAAAATCCTGATCTATTTCTTGTTTGGATTTCATCAGATGCGCTTTCTTAAGATACTCTTCGATAACTTGGTTGAAGCGCTTCATTTCCACTGGTTTGATTAAATAATTCTCTACACCGTAGTGAAGCGCCTTTTCAAGTAGTTCTTTATCCGTTGCGGCGGTAATCATGATGATATCCACATTCGGGAATTTTTGCCGAATATCCGGAAGGAGGTCTGTACCAAGCTGATCTGGCATATATACATCAAGCAAAAGCAGATCAGGGCTTTTTTGTTCCAAAATCCGAAGCGTCTTTTTGGCATTGACAGCTTTTCCGACCACTTCTATTTCATCAAAGTTTTTCAAGAATTTTTCATGGATATCCGCTACACGAAAATCATCTTCTGCGATGACTGCTCTTATCTTCAGCATTCTTTCCCTCCTCTCTGTTCTTTAGGAAGATACACGGTGAATATGGTGTTTCCATCCTCACTTTGAACTTCGATGATGCCGCCCAGCTCTTTTACGACACGATCAGCATTCGAAAGTCCATAACCACTCGGACTTCCGCTGTTTTTCGAAGTGAAACCCCGATCGAAAATATGGGCGATTGCATCCTCAGGTATTCCTTTTCCGTTATCACTCACTTCAAATACCATATCATTTCCGATATCGGTGGCGAAAAATCTCACAAGGGGCTCCTCCATGCCTGAAACCGCTTCAAGTGCATTATCGATAATGTTGCCTAGAATCAATGTCAGCTGCGACAATTTTATATGATCCGGAAGTTTCTCTAGGTAACTTTGTGCGTCAATTTCAAAGAATATCTTCTTTTCCGATGCTTTCCCTATCTTACCAAGTAACAGGGCTTGTACCTTTGTATCCTTTATCTGTTCGAACACGACACGGTTAAGGGAATGCAATTCGGACGTTTCGCTTTGGATCATATCTATCGCTTCATCATATTCCCCTAATTGTATCAATCCGGATAAGACATATAGTTTATTGGTAAATTCATGGGTTTGTGCCCTTAAATCCTCTGAGTGCATCTTCACTTCCGATAATGTGTTGACCATTTCCTCAATTTCCGTTCGATCACGGAACGAAGCCACAACACCGCTTACGCCTTCACTATCGAAGATTGGCGTACAATTAACAATTACGGATTTATCTTTCCATGAAATCTCCTTATCTATTTGCGGTTTACCGGACTTCAACACTTCGAATAAATATTTCGAAGGAAATAGGCCATCAACGTTCAAATGGCGAACGGACTCTTTTATATCGAGCAATTTTTTCGCCGGCTGATTCATCGAGGTAATCAACCCATTTTGGTCAATGGCCAATATCCCTTCTTTCACCGATTGAAGCACTGCATTTTTTTCTTTATATAAATTGGCGATTTCAAAAGGTTCCAGCCCCAATGTATCTTTACGTATGCTCCTTGCCAGCATATAACTGCCAATAATCGATATCATGATGGCCACTAAAGTAACAATCATCTCTCTGGACAAATCCTTGAAAATTTGGGCGCGGACATCGTCCACTAAAAAACCGACCGAGACGATTCCAATAATTTTTCCATCCTCATTGAAAACCGGTGACTTCCCCCGAATGGAAAGACCCAGTGATCCAGCGGCTTCGGAAACATAATATTCACCATCCCGAATGGCCCTGCTATTATCTCCTCCTTCCATCCGCTTCCCAATTTCGGAAGCCAGAGGATGGGAATAGCGAATGCCCTCTTTATTCCCTACAACGATGAACTCAGCCCCTGTTTCCACGCGGATCTTTTCGACAATTGGCTGGATTGTGGCAGCAGGATCTTCCTTTTCAAATGCCCCTGTAACAGTAGGCATGAAGCTAATCGTCTTTGAGAGTTCCAAAGCCAATTGACCTTTATCCTTCGCTATTTGCCTTCCTTCCATATAGGAAAAAGTAGTCGTCAATAAAAGGATCAAAAACAGGCTCAACGATAGGACCAACCCGAGAATCTTGGTTTCCAGCGATACTTTCCTCATATTCAACAGCATCCTCTATTTTCATTTTCATTCACTAAATTTTATAGGAGCATAATGATTTTACCATTTCTATTAAATATTGAACATTGTTGGCCGTTTATTTCGCCACAATCAAAAAGGAAAGAGCACCTGCCTCCAAAACAAGGGATAGTTTAACAAAAAAGGGAGGGGAAAATGAATTTCTTTAATCCTTTTCAAATAGTCTATATGACCCTCTACTATCTGATATCGTTTCACCTGAGGTGCTGATCGGATTAGTTCTCAGTCTCCTATTAGACAAAACAATCATGGTGCGAAGTTCAAGGAGCAAATGATTTGCACCTTGTATTTCCTTTCCCTAGAGGGGTTGTTGACCGCTTTAGTTCGAAAAAAACATAAAATGCTCAAAGGAGATCGTATGACCGACATCTCCTTTGAGCATTTTTTCAAAAACAACTAAATGAATTGATTTGTCTTGTATCGATACCAAAAATTGTCCAGAACCTGCCATTCCATCTAAAGCCGGCAACAGAAAACGGACCGACGAAAATCGGGTAATACCAGAATCTCGCACCATTGTTAAGCCAGATAAAAGTATTCCTGAACAGACAAAACGAAATGGCCCCTGGATCTACAGCAAATGTTGAAGCCGATTGTTGTTGAGGGATAAACGCTGGTGGTGGGGCTGTTGGTGCTTGCGAATACGTCGGTGGTCCAGATTGACCTGGAAATTGAGGAGCACCTGGAAAGCCCGGTAGACCAGGAAACTGTCGTTCAAGAAAAGCTTGATCTTCATAATGATACGTTGGGTACATATACATGGTCATTCACCTCTATATGATTGAATGTAATAATGTATGTTATATGACTTAAGGTGTTTGGGCTGCTGACAAATTGAAGGGGAATTGCAATTTATCTTCGAAAATAGAGAATATCGACGAAACTTACAGTTACCTTTTGAATCCGTTCCAAAGAATAATTCAAGTCAATATAACAGTCTCCATAAATAGAAGGTCGCATATGATTCCCAACCGGTCCACGCTTCCGATAGTTTCAGGATTTCCGCTTTCGTTGGTTTTGCTTCCGTTTCCATGACCAGCTTCATGGAATTATGCAGCCCGACGTCATCGATTGGAAAAGCTGCTGGAAAACGCAGACACCTCATCAGTACATAATTGGCTGTCCACGGACCTATTCCGCGTATTTTGGTCAGCATTTTTTCGGCAACTTTTACATCCTTTGCATTCAACAGCTTTTCTTTTGTAAGTTCACCGCGTACCATTAATTGTGCCACGTCAATTAAATATTCGCATTTCTTTACGGTCATTCTCATTTCCACAAAATCTTCTACCGTTAAATTCGCAATCACATCAGGCGTCGGGAACAGCCAAAATCGTTTTCCTTCATATTCAACGGATGTCCCGAATTTCTCTACCAATCTCCGTTTCAAGGTATAGGCATAAGTCAAATTGATCTGCTGTCCAAGTATTCCCCAGGCAATGGCTTCAAATAAATCCGGAATGCCCATATTTCTTAAACCGAAGAATTTGTTTACCGGCTTTTGCAGTAAAGGGTCATTTTTGGCAAGCTCATAAAAAGGAAGCAGATTCGTTTCAAGATCGAACCAATGACGAATATATTGGGAAACAGTATCTTTTACATGTTTTTTCACCGGTGCAGTTCGTCCTGGAAATCGAACGGTCAGCTCCGTTTCGTTCATTGAACTGATTTCGACTAGAAGTGTCTCGTTATCGACAACAAGAGCACGATAAATCTTTTGATCAACAATTTCGAACATGCATTCATTGGAGGATCTTGATAAGTATTTAAGATTTTCCGAAAAACCAAACTCTTTTGGTGCACGAATTCTCAATTCAGTCATGCCTTCATCATTTGATAATGTCTCTTTCATTCTGCTCCTCCTTTAGCTTTATTCTAATGAAAAAATGAGTACGTTATCTTGCTCTTTCTTTCAAGCTTAGTGATGTTCCGGAAATTTCATCCAACCCCCTTATTTTAACAGAATAGCTCTAAAATGATTAATTACGTTATCTTGCTTTTATATTATCAAAATGTTTGTATATGAACCCTTTCTTGTATACTAAAAAGAGAGGTGAGTGTGATGAATCCGAAAAAGGCAGATATCCCGAATGATTATTGGAAAGCCATTATGGATTGTGATGCCGCATATGATGATCAATTTTTATACGGAGTAAAAACGACCGGCATCTTTTGCAGGCCTTCCTGTAAATCCAGGGTGCCGAATAAGGAAAACGTGAAGATTTTCAAAAATGCCAAGATTGCTTTGGAAGATGATTTCCGGCCTTGTAAACGATGTAAACCCGAAGGACTGAACTTGCCGACAGAAGAATGGGTTGAACAAATAGCCGAATGGATCGACACCCATTACAGCGAACCCCTCACATTGAATAGATTGGCGGATATTTCCCACGGCAGCCCCTATCATTTGCAAAGATCATTTAAGCGTGTGAAGGGAATATCGCCCACAGAATACATTCAACGGCTTCGCCTTGAAAAAGCTACGAGGCTCCTTGAAAACTCCGAACAGCCGATAAATGAAATAGGCTTGGCTGTCGGTTTCTCAAGCACACCCTATTTCATAACGCTATTTAAAAGGAGAATGGGGAATACACCTTCAGGATATCGGAAAGCTTATCACCAAAACTAAAGCCAAGGAGCGTGAACCAGATGAAGAATGTTAAACAACAAACCATTGACTGGGCCATATTACATTATGATACGTGGCAATTATATATCGCAAAGACGGAAAAAGGACTGTGCTATGTAGGCTCTCCGGGTCAATCGCATGAAGAACTGAAGTCTTGGATACAAAAACGCTTTCCAATGGCGAGCCTTGTTGAAAATGAAAATGCACTAACACCCTATCTAAAAGAACTCCAAGAATATTTCGAAGGGAGCAGGCAGACTTTCTCTCTTCCCGTAGATGTAACAGGTACTCCCTTTCAACAAGAAATTTGGGCAGCATTGAATCAAATACCTTATGGAAAAACCTGTTCCTATTCCGATATTGCCCAAATCATCCAAAGACCTGCAGCTGTTCGGGCGGTCGGAACGGCCATTGGTGCCAATCCTGTTCTGATCACGGTGCCATGTCATCGGGTAATCGGAAAAAACGGGGCCATTACCGGTTACCGGGGAGGTACGGAGATGAAACAATATCTACTTCAATTGGAAGCACAACATCGTGAGGATGAATGAGGGGTGAGTTCAATCTGACCGAAAAAAAAGCATCCGGTCATGCAGATGCTTGCAAACTGCTTTTGACGTTCCCCAAGTTTTTCTAGTACCAAATGGTCACCGCTTTTTTATATGCATCACTATTAGGGATCGCATGTATCCCTTGCGCCTGTGCTTTGCGAGGGTCATAATCATATACCATTGGTGTATAGCACGAGGTCTGCCCTTTATTCACAACACCATTCCCCCCGGAACTGGCGCATGTATAGGCTTTACCATCAGTACTTCGGACGATCCTGGCATCCGCTTCATGGTTGTATACAGCGGGGCGTGTTACGGTCACTTTTGCCCAGGCGGTTTTACAGACAGTGCTGAATTTCAATTCTACGTACGAATTGGAATCGATCCATTTTTTATCCTTCGTTACCGCCGTACTTGCACAACTATTATAGTTAGGGCTTTTACCATCATAGGTGTGTGTTTCTGCCAGTGCCTGATCATTTCCAAATCCAAAATCAACAATGAACATCGACAGTGTCATCACTATCGATAAACCTATCATTTTAAGCTTTTTATTCAAATCATTCATCCTTTCGTTGCATAAAAGTAGATGAAGGCTTTTCCTTTTTCATTAATACCAGCCGGTTTCACCTGCTGTATATGGCCAAAACGCGACCGCTTTTGCTTTCCGCGGATCTAAATCATATACCATTGGTGTATAGCACGTCGTTTGACCTTTATTTATTTCACCATTTCCTCCAGGAGATGCACAGCTAAATTGTTTATTATCAGTATTTCGAACAACCAATGCCGTTGCCTCCCCATCTGTTTTAGCCGGTCTGCTTAGAGTGATCTTTGCCCAAGCCGTTTTGCAAGTTGTGCTGAATTTCAACTCCAAATTGGCAGAACCTCCGTTGGCATAAATTTTCACGGACTTCTTCGTGACTGCGCTATTCGCACAACTATTGTAGTAAGGACTTTTTCCATCATAGGTGTGTGTTTCTGCTGATGCTTTGCTGGTAAATGAATCAAGGGAGCCAAAAAGGACTAAAAAAGCTACAAGAAATGAAATGCATAAAACCATTTTTTTCATTGTTTCACTCATCCCCTTAACAAAATTTATACACTGTTCATCTTACAATTTTGTAATATTCTTACAAGTGATAAATTCCCTAGATTATGAAAAACTACAGAAACCTCCTTAAACTTGCATCACGCTAGCACCCTTACAGTCTGGTATGTCTCGCTTTATCATTTAAATAACCGGATGGACAAAGTCATTATCCCTATGAGAAATTCAGGGAAATGAGAGATGAACTAAGGACATATGCGTATCACGTTGGGACAATACGAGCCAATAGGCTACCGTTGACCGGGAATGGTCACAGGCCGATATACTTAATGTTTTTAACGGGATTCGATTTAGAAAAGAGAAAAACCCCAACAAAACAAGAATCGTTTCGTTGGGGCAATATTTTATCATTTAGCGGCGCCAGCACCTGGCTCCATCGATAAGTTTTCCCTGATCAATCTGATGATGCTTTCATAATAGGAAATCTCATGCGGCACGAACTCATCTCGCCCGACAAATCGATCGATCATCATCCTGCGGCCTTCTTGATTCATTTCAAATCCCTTAATGTTCACTCTTTCCTTCGCATCGGTCCAAAGCCCTTCAAAGTCATTCAGTACAACCTTCACCATCCCGGAAACCTCTTCTGGCTGCAAGGTGAAATCATCGAAGCTATGTGTACTTTCATATAGAAAGACGTTAGCCAGTTCTTTATCGATGAAATCTTCCTTCGTTTGATGGTATTCGATAATCCCTAACGGAACCAATTCGTTAAAGGAAATTTCAATGCCTATTTCTTCTTTTATTTCCCTTACTCCGTCATATACCGTTTCATGAGCCAGTAAATGCCCGGCAGCCGTAATATCCAATAGATTCGGATAATCTTTTTTCAGCGCACAGCGATGTTGAAGATATAGGTAATCCACCCCGGCTTCCCTACTAACGAACCAACACTGGAAAACCTCATGCCAATGTCCCATTCTATGTACTTCCTCACGCGTAGCCACGCCGATTTGAATGCGATTGGAATCGAATATTTTCAACATCTCAGTTTCCATGGAGCTTCACTCCTAGCCCTTTTTTATAAAAAACTGCTTAACTGGCTGCGTTTCTTCACCCTTTTTCTTTTCTCCAATTTTTCGGGTTTAAATAACCTTTATATTTAGCAGCCACTTCTTTCCCAACCAAAAGTGCACCTGCCCAGAACATGACTTCCGCAAAGACGATCGCACCTGTTATGACCCCCGCTTTAACAGCAGTCGAAAAAGGCGTAAAAGGTGCTATTACAGGAATGATCCAAGTGAGAAGGGAAATGATCAGGCAACCCATCCCTACTTTGTAAAACCTCGATTTCGTTACTTCCTTACTTTTTTTATCCAATTAAATAACCTCCGTCATGATGATATTCATTTGATTATTCTGCAAAACTTTCGACTTTCTAATCTACCATCTTGAATATATTCTTTTTTTATACGTTTGAATGTTGATTTCGTTTCATAAATATGAGAAATAAAGAAATCCAGTTGAGGAAAGTTTGGGAAAAGCGAAGCAGTTATTTAATAAGGTATCCGGTTATAATAACGGTGAGTGGAAAATCTCATTGTATTCATTAGGATTGACTTTACTATTCTTAATGGATTTAATAATCTTATACATACTATTCTTTATAACACTTGCATGCAGGGAAAGGAAAATCCAATGTATATTGAATTCATTGCCACAACCATAGAAGATGCACTTTTAATCGAAAAATCGGGAGCAGACCGAATCGAGCTTGTCAGTGCTTTAGCCGAGGGGGGATTAACTCCAAGCCACGCCCTGATAGAAGCTGTCGTCAGCTCAGTAAAGATACCAGTCAACGTGATGGTAAGGCCTCATAGCCAGTCATTTTGTTATACTGAAAATGATTTGGGAATTATGAAAAAAGATATCCAAATCATTCGATCACTGGGAGCGAATGGGGTCGTATTGGGTGCATTAAATGAAAAAAATGAAATCAATCGACCATACCTCGAAGAGCTATTGACGGAATGTGAAGGTTTGGAGATTACGTTCCACCGAGCCATCGATGATACGTACGACCCAGTCCGTTCAGCTGAAATGCTAGCCCAATATCCAGAAATCACAACGATTTTGACCTCTGGTGGACACGGGGATTTCCCCAGCCGCATGAAAACCATTCAACAAATGAAAAGAGCCTGCGGCGACATAGCGATATTGGTGGGAAGCGGCTTAAAACAAGGATAATATCCTTTCCATCGATTCCGAACTGCATACCGGTTACTATCATTTCGGTACGGCTGTTCGAAAAAATAACAGTATCATTGAAGGCGTTCAATTAGAAAAAGCTAGTGAAATCGTAAACATGCTGAAGAAATAATGTTGGAAAGGGACCGCTACTTTGGTCCCTTTTATGATGCAGATCTCTTTTTCTGTAAAAAGACTGAGTCCCAAAACCAAAAAATCAGGGCCGCGGATAGACTCATTGCATAGTAAACCTTTGTAGTTAAAACTTCCATGCTGAAGTCAACGTTTAACACCGAACTATAAATGAATACAGCCACCAAAGAGAAAAAAACATAAAGGCATAAATAAACTAAATTGAATTTATTAGGATACTTATTGAAAAGGACCTGTACCGGAACAGCAAAAAATAAATAAGGGATAACCACATAAAAAGAAAACACGATAATGCCAGGCAGCCCCCAATTAGAACCCTCGCTAATAATAACCAACACCGTAGAAAGCGATAGACAGGAAGAGACTAGACTAAAAAAATAATAAGGAATCACATCGCTAAGCTCCGATACCTTTACACTCAATTTCCAAGTTTCCATTTAAACCAGCACCTCGCTATAATGCAGACGGACAGCGCAGCCTACAATAATATAATGGGAATTTTTACATAATTATTATACTATATAACGCGGAGATGTTTTAATTTGGAGCGAAACAACGTGCCATTCGTGCCTGATTTTCAGCTCACAAAAAGAAGGTTGCCGCAGCAACCTACCATCATGAAATTCCTTCAATCTTGGGCACCCCAGATTGATGAACAATAATCAATTTTTGTTAGAATCGGCAAAGTGCCCCATCGCATCACACATGAATTTTGCTAAACCATCACCATATTGGTCGATATTTTTGGTGAAGCGTTGATCATCCACATACATTTGACCCAATCCTTTGAAAGCATCCAATGAGTATGTTCCAAAGTTATTGTTCAAACAGTCATACCATTCTTTAATCGCTTCTTGTGCCTCCTCCGACTCGGGCGAGGCATTTCGCATTGACGCAAGTTTTATATAGATTTCCGATACAACTTTTTGTGCATCTTTGGACATGCCCGCCACTTTAGCTTTCGACTCATCGACAGCTTTATCCCCCCAAAGCTTGCGAGCTTCTTCTTCATATGGATTCTGGCTGAAGTCAAACCCTTCAAATTTTTCTTTATTCGTCATTTGAATTTCCCCTTTCATATGCTTAATCGATTTATCGACCGTGTTAATTAATTTATCAAGTTGTTTGCGTTTCTCCAGTAACATTTTTTGATGTTGCCTTAACGCTTCTTGTTTATCAAACGAAGAGCTGCTTACCATTTGTTTGATTTCCTTTAATGGCATGCCGAGTTCCCTAAAAAACAGGATTTGCTGCAACATCTCAAGATTATCATTCGAATAAAGGCGATAACCCGAATCGGTTGTTTCCTCTGGCGATAATAACCCGATTTCATCATAATAATGCAGTGTCCGCACACTAATGCCAACTAAATCGGCCAGTTCTTTCACTTTCATTGCCACTGCCCTTTACCTCCTTTCGATATCATTTACTGTAAGGTATTACGCAACGTGAGAGTCAAATGGAAAACTGAAATTTCCCCGCCCAATTTTAAAAGACGATCCTTCCTAATGAAGAATCGCATGTTAGTATTAAAATTCCTTTTACTCATGAATTTGATGCTTTTACTCGTGAGTTTGATGCTTTTACTCGTGAATTTGGAGCTTTTACTCGTGAGTTTGATGCTTTTACTCGTGAATTGGGCTTTACTCGTGAGTTTGATGCTTTTACTCGGGAATTTGGCTTTACTCGTGAGTTTGGAGCTTTTACTTGTGAATTGGGCTTTACTCGTGAATTTGGGCCTTTTACTCGTGAGTTTTGGCCCTTTACTCGTGAATTTGATGCTTTTACTCGTGAATTTGATGCTTTTACTCGTGAGTTTGATGCTTTTACTCGTGAGTTTTGGCCTTTTACTCGTGAATTTGGCTTTACTCGTGAGTTTGATGCTTTTACTCGTGAGTTTGGAGCTTTTACTCGTGAGTTTGATGCTTTTACTCGTGAATTTGGAGCTTTTACTCGTGAGTTTGATGCTTTTACTCGTGAGTTTGGCTTTACTCGTGAGTTTGATGCTTTTACTCGGGAATTTGGCTTTACTCGTGAGTTTGGAGCTTTTACTTGTGAATTGGGCTTTACTCGTGAATTTTGGCCAATTACTCGTGAGTTTGATGCTTTTACTCGTGAGTTTTAGCCTTTTACTCATGAGTTTTAGCCTTTTACTCGTGAGTTTGGCTTTACTCGTGAGTTCGATGCTTTTACTCGTGAGTTCGATGCTTTTACTCGTGAGTTTGATGCTTTTACTCGTGAGTTTGGAGCTTTTACTCGTGAGTTTGGCTTTACTTGTGAGTTTGATGCTTTTACTTGTGAATTGGGCTTTACTCGTGAGTTTTGGCCAATTACTCGTGAGTTCGATGCTTTTACTCGTGAGTTTTAGCCTTTTACTCGTGTGTTTGGCTTTACTCGTGTGTTTGGCTTTACTCGTGAGTTTGGCTTTACTCGTGAGTTTGGCTTTACTCGTGAGTTTGATGCTTTTACTCGTGAATTTGGAGCTTTTACTCGTGAGTTTGATGCTTTTACTCGTGAATTAAACAATTTTCTTATCTATGAACTCTGCATAAAAGTTAGCTCCGATCCTAGCTAGCCTTCTTTTCTCCAGTGATCGGGAATGCTTAAAGAAAGCGGCAATTTCGTTTTCATATCACCTTTAGCCGAGTTAACCTGTGCTTGTGTGATGAAGAAACTTCCAGTGAGGTCGGCACCGCGCAAATCAGCGTCCCTAAAGTCTGCGCCGATAAGATCAGTCACTCTCATGTCAGCTTCTCTGAGGTCAGTTGCAATAAACAAGGCCCCTCTTAAATTCGCCCCTCTAAGGTCTGCACCTCTCAACTTTGCACCAATAAGGTCACTACCCCTGCCTATTTTGTTCTGTTTCTTTCGATTTCCATTTTTCTTATTTGGTACCATTGCACGTACCAGTTCACTTGTGCGCAGAAGTAGCTCATTAACGGTCGCTCTATGGGCTGGTACATTTAGATTCATGATAGCTTCTGGGCTTTGCTGAGTGAGATATTCCGTTTCTTCAAAAGCGGCCTGCAAATCTCGATGAAGAGGTTTCGCATCTTCTAAATTCAGTGCTTCATTCAAGTAGCAAAGCATTTCATGAAGTTGTTGCATAATAGGAAATACCTCGAACATTTCCTTTGCTGACGCTGGGTTATCTCTCCAATCGTTTCCTTCATAAGTGAGTTGAGATACCTTCTGACCTGCACCGAAGCATTCATATACCGTACAGCCTCGATATCCTTTTGCTCTGAGATTTTCATGGATGCCGCAACGATAATCCGATTGCAGGTTTGAACATGGTGTACCTCCATCTTTATCCAATGCAAAATCAGCAGATTTTGCATAAGGCAGAGCTACACAGCACAAACCGAAACAATTCTCACAGTGTGCACGTAATTGATTAAGAATACTATCGTTATTCGTTAATTGATTAAACATACTTACACTTCCTTCTATAAAACCAATTGTTTCATACTAGTAGATTTTTTTGTTTTCTACTATTTTATCAAAAATCCCAATTAATCTACATATTTACAAAATACAAATAATCAAGAAATGATAATCCAATTGATATGGCTGCTGTATTTTTTTGAGATTAATTGCGAAACTGAAAATATGAAATTAATCAGGAAGGCAAGTGATTTCCATAATATTTCGAGGAATTATTAATCATGTTATAATTTCTTCAAGATCATGGAACTCCAGGGGGTGTAGGCATGTATCCTTTTAACGGCAGAAAAAAAGGCGAGACAAAAAAAGAAATGCAGTATTGCAACTACACGTTGGAGGCAGAAGGTGAAATAGACGAAATGTCTTTTCAAATCGCAAGGATTCTACGGCCAACGTCCAAAGAAATCATCTTTTTATGTATTGGTTCAGATCGTTCCACGGGTGATTCATTCGGGCCTTTAGTAGGGACGATGCTAAGAGAAAACCAAGTCCCTTATCCTGTCTTCGGAACACTTGCAGAACCTGTTCACGCCCTTAATTTGAAAAGTGTTTTTAAAGAAATAAAGAAGCAATTTAAAAATCCCTTTATTTTTGGCATCGATGCTTGTTTGGGAGGTTATCATCAAATAGGTTCTATATTTCTGACAAAAGGTCCTTTTAGCCCTGGTGAAGCCATGAGTAAATCATTACCTGAATTGAGTGATTATCACCTAAAAGCCGTCGTGAATTATTTAGATCCCCTTTTGCCCCAACAATCTTTAAATGGTACGAGACTGGATACTGTCATGAATCTTGCGAAGATTACCACAAAAATCATAGTTAAAGCCGTCTAAAATAATAGTAAAACCCCAATAAAGCCTTAGCTTTTTTGGGGTAAACAATTTGCTGTTTGATTTGTGTTTTAATCATCATATTTTGTAAAGTTACCCTTTATTCTTAACTAGCCCATAAACCACCTCTTCGATTCATTGCTATCATTATGCTTCTTGTCCAACCTGATGTGCTAAACCTGGGTCATTATAGTAAATAACTTCTGATAGAATCCTATTGCCCTGAATATTACGGAAAACTTCCCTTGCGGCTTGTTCTGTTTCAAATTCATACATTACAATACCTCTGTTTTTATAGAGTGTGATGATCCACATTGAAGATCCTCCAATTATCAATTTCATGATCGTAAGATAGGGTTACCGTCCCTTTTCACTAAATGACTCCCAAGATTATCGCTGCTATTGTCATGACAGTGACAGTCCCTAATGCCCATTTCACGGCAAACCGTTGTAAATCCCCGAAGTCAGTGCCCACTAAACCTATTAGCAAATGGGCTGCAGCCACCAAAGGACTCAATACGTGTATCGGCTGCCCTATTATCGAGGCGCGTCCTATTTCTGCCGCGCTAATTCCGTAAGCATCAGCTGCCTGTGCGATAATGGGAAGTACGCCAAAATAGAATGCATTATTTGACATAAAGAAAGTAAAAGGGGCACTGGCATACGCAACAATTACCGGTAAAAATGGTCCTAAAGATTCTGGGATCAGCGAGACCAACGTAATGGCCATTGCATCAATCATTTTCGTTCCAGACATGATGCCGGTAAAAATCCCGGCTGCAATGACAATGGAAACGACGGCCAATGCATTTTTCGAATGAATGGCGATTCGATCCTGCTGATCCTTTAAATCAGGGTAATTGACCAATAGCGCAATGGCGAAAGCAACCATGAATAAAATGGTTAAAGACATAAAATCAATGATTAATGATGCCATGAGCACAATCGTTAAAATGAAGTTGAACCAAACCAATTTCGGTCGACGATAATCACGGGAGACCGTTGTTGCCGCTAACTCGGAATTAGCCTCCGAATTCATTTCTTTTGTGTGATTATGCTGGATCTCCACAACGCCCAATCTCTTTCGTTCCCCTTTTCCCAATATAAAAGCCACAACAAGAACCCAAATGAGGCCAAATCCCATGACAGGAATCATTGGTAAGAACAATTCCGATGCGTCAATGTTCAACGAGGCCATCGCCATGGCGGAAGCTCCCCCCCACGGTGTCATATTCATTACACCCATGGATAACATGGCTACAGTGGCTAATATTATTTTGTTCATCCCCAGACGCTTATAAAGGGGTAAAAGCGCTGAGACGGTAATGATATAAGTAGTTGTCCCGTCGCCATCTAATGCGACGGTCATTGAGAGAATCGCGGTTCCTAAAACTATTTTTAATGGATCTCCTTTTACTATTTTCAATATTTTAGAAATGAGAGGATCGAATAAACCGGAATCTATCATTATTCCAAAATATAAAATAGCAAATAAAATCATTATGGCTGTGGAAGCTATTCCTTCTACCCCATCCTGCATCATGGGTCCCAGTTCTGTAAAGAATCCTCCAATCACTCCAAATACGATTGGAACGAGCATAATGGCCACTAGTGCTGATAGCCGCTTCGACATAATTAAATACATGAATACTGCAATCATGGAAAATCCTAAAATGGATAACATCTTCATGCTCCCTTCCTTATTGATAAAATATTACTATCTTTTTTGATAGCGCTTTCTTTAGAGACTATCATCCATTAAGCCTTATTCACATATAAAGAAAGTAATAAGAGTTTTATTCATTTTTTTCACGCCTGAAAAAGAAAAAACCCCATTGATGAAAATGAATTTCATCAACAGGGATTTATAGGTGTTTTATTTTATATTTTCTTTCAGGCCTTCCAATACTACCATACAAAACCTCAACTTCCATTTCATCACAGGAAACTAAATACTCCAGATATCTGCGCATGGTTGAATAACTAATTCCAACGAGTTGACCCAGTTCATCAGCATTTAAACTGCCATTGACGTTTTGAATCTTGCTTCTGACCATTTTCAAGGTATGTTTGTCAATTCCCTTGGGTAGGATTTGGACATCATTTACTGTATTTGGATTACTTATGGTCCGAAAAAGAGTATCGACTTTATCCTGATTTACTAAATTGTTATTATGTAGCTGCCGTCTCGTCTGATCGTATTGATTGAGCGTTGCAAGAAGCTTATCGATAATGATCGGTTTAATAAGGTAACCAAACGCGCCTCCCCTAATCGCTTCACTGACTGTTTCGGTATCATTCGCGGCGGTGATCAGAATTACATCAATTCCCCGGTATTCCCTCCTAATTTCCCGAAGAAGGTCAATTCCATTCATATCTGGTAAAAAGATATCCAATAAAATTAAGTCCGGTTGTGCGGCATGCAAAATATTTAATGCTTTCTTGCCTGTGCTAGCTGTAGCAATGACAGTGAATTGATCAAGTTGATTCGTAAATTGTTTATATATATTCACTGCATTTTCGTCATCTTCAACAATGACGACTGTAATCGGTCCTTTGGACATTCTTAAGCCTCCCTTTCTGCTTTTAAATCCTTCGGGATGACGATGGTAAATCTTGCTCCTCCCAAATAACTGCGATCAATATAAATTTCACCGCTTAAAAGACCAATGGAGTTTTTTACAATGGCCAAGCCGATCCCATGATTTTCTCCATTTTTAGTCGTATAACCATCTGTAAAAATAATATCTCCCATGGCATCAGGGATTCCTGGACCGTTATCCTCGATATCAAATATAATTTCGTTTCCTAAATCCGTAAACGAAATTTTGACCTTTCCTTCATTTTTGTTCTTTTGCCGTGCTGCCTCCATCGCATTATCGATGACATTACCAATAACGGAAACCAAGTGATGGGAATCCTCAGGTTTTAATGAATTATTTAAATTGCTTTCCTGTTCTATTTCTAATATAACCTGCAGTTCTTTTGAACGGTTTATCTTTCCAAGTAAACAGGCGGCTATTAAAGGATCTTTAACTGATGACATTAGAAACGAAATGATATCTTGCCTCTCCCTCACTTCTGAAGAGATGATGTCCAATGCCCTATCGTATTGTTTTAAACTAACTAATCCATAAATGGTATTTAATTTGTTTAAAAACTCATGGTTTTGTGCCCGCATATTTTCTGAAAAGGCCTTGATTTCTGAAAATTCATCTGTTAATTGTTCAATTTCGGATACTGTTCTTATTGTTAAAACGATGCCCCTGACGTCATTATGATTTAAGATTGGGGATAAATCCAAAATGTAGAGCTGTTGCCCTAAAAGTAACTTACGATTGAACTGTCCCTCTTTTGTGCTGATTACCATTTTGATGAGTTTTTCTAAATGCCCATTTACGATCCGCTTACCCACCATTAGCTGATGGTCATGAAACATTTCACGTGCTCTTTTATTCATGGAAGTAACCTGTTTTTCAATATTAATCGTAATGGTGGCATATCGGATGGCATCAAGTGTCGCTTCCCTTTCTTGAAAAAGAAAAGAAATTTCCTCCGGCTCTAGACCTAAAATAAGCTTTTTTAAGCGCCGCGCTATAAATATCGCCCATACGATTCCCACCATGATTGGGATAAGTGACAAATGAATAATCTTCATTTTATAATTGGACAGTTGATCTTGCACATTCTCTATCAAAAACCCTACAGATGAAACACCGATAACTTCCCCTTTATCATTCCAGATAGGCGCCTTAGCTTTAATCGCTGGCCCCGATATCCCATTTCCTTGATAAATAATTGATTTGTGTTCTTTGAGTACTGGATCATTACTCGTAGCCGTAGGCTTACCGATATAATCTGGATTAGGATGAGAGTAGCGAAGTCCTTTATGATTCGCAATGGTTACATAATCGGCACCCGTTGTTTGACGAATCATTTCTGATGCGGGTTGAATCACCTCTGATGGCTGATCTTCGTTAAATCCCTGGATGATCGTTGGATTTTGAGCCGCTAATTTGGCCACCGTCATTGCTTGCTTCCCCATTTGGTTTTCGACGATGTCTTCCAGCAGTGTGGAGAATAGAATGCTCACAAGCAAGGTACTGATAAAAACAACGAATATGATAAGTAAGGTCATTTGAGTTAATAAGTTCACTCTAATTTTAAACATCCGCATTTATGCCCTAAGCCTTTCCGTATTGAGTCAATAGTTCTTCCCATTCTTCAAGTGAAAGTTTTTCGGTCATATGTGTATATGCATCAGGGACATCTATCGAACACATAAGTTCGAGACTATTGCCATCCGGATCATTAAAATAGACGGAAGCGTTTCCTTGGTGCGGGCGCACAAAAGGTTCAATCGATGTCCTTTTTCCAAAAGGGACGACTTCAATTTTTAGAGATTGGAGCCAAGTTAATGCATTTTTCATATTTTCATAAGATACCCGAAATGCGATATGCCTTAGTGAAGGGTGGTATGGAGTTTGATATTCTTTCCCTTCCCATAGGCCAACCCAGCTTTTGTTTTCCTCGATCCAAAAGAAGGCAGTATCTTCATCCCTCCAAGCTGGTTTCAAGCCTATTTTCTTATAAAAATCGATTGAGATGGCCAGGTTCTTGACGGGCAAATGGGCTTCATATAAACCTTCTATCATCGTAAATTCTCCTTTCCACTTTAAGTAAGGACGCCTTTTACTAATTATACATGCCGGGAAAATATCTCGGGAATATTTCTTCATTGCTACAACACCCAAGGTCCCTTACAATCGTCACTCCTGCCCTTTCCCTATTATTAATATAAGAAAATGGATTTATAATTTCTTACTATAATGGTAGAATGTTAGCCTTTGACCCGTATCCGCACTAATTTCCTCATTAATCGAAATCCGTTCAAAACCGTTTTTCACCAAAACCTTTTGGGAGGCAATATTGTCGCTTGTCGTTTTGGCATGTATTTGAGTCACATTCATTTCCGGTGCCAGATTAACCAAAAGCCTTAAAGCTTCGTTCGCAATCCCTTTTTGCGTAAACGCTTCACCGATTCTATAACCGACATGAGCCGTACCATTAATCGGGTCGATATCCACAAGATTAATCCTGCCGACGATTGTTCCTGAGTCTTCCTTAATCAGATAAAAAGAGGAGATAGCATCCTCTTGTTCTTTTAATAATTCCTTATGCCTGATTGCAAACGTTCCAAAGCTATAATAATCATCTCCCCGGCCTGGGACCGTTTGCTCGAAAAACCTTCTATTATTGCATTCAAATGCAAATAACTCTTTTGCATCCTGTTCATTAAGCCTCTCAATGTATATATCCATCATTCCTTCATCCTTTCAATAAACGTTTAATATATGCGACCTGATATCTTCCATACCTATCATTCAAGAAAACCAAGGGCTTATCCTTCCTGATAAAGATATATAATGGAAGATTTGTATTCTAAGCTTGAAGATTTGTATACCTCTTTTTTGTGACTTCTTATTCAGTCCATGAATATGGATATATACATGAATTACTTGAAATGTCAAAAATAAATTATTTTCTTCTGGTAATAAATCAACGGATGATGTATCATAGTCATCAGATATTCATTATTCTCATTTGGTTAATCGGAATTAGGAGGAATATATATGATTGGTTATGTGTTTTTAAATCTTGCCATAATGCTCGTTCTTTTAGGCGTTTTATTTTACATGAATAAGAAGCATGTTTCCTTTACAAAAAGGGTCTTTACTGGACTTGGTTTAGGGATTGTATTCGGACTTCTTTTGCAGTTTTTCTATGAACCTCAGTCAGAAGCGATCGTTAAATCGGTCGATTGGTTTAACATTGTAGGTTCAGGCTATGTCAAGTTCCTGCAAATGATCGTTATGCCGCTTGTCTTCATTTCGATCTTATCCGCATTTACAAGATTGAAACTAACTAGCAATATCGGAAAGATCAGTATCCTGATCATCGGAATCCTGCTTGGAACGACTGCGATTGCAGCAGCCGTCGGGATTACCTCGGCAACTGTGTTCAATTTGGAAGCCGTTCAAATTGACCAAGGGGATGCAGAGTTAAGCCGCGGGGATGAAATAACGGAAACTTACGGTACGATTCAGGATAAAACGATGCCGCAGCAAATCCTTGAATTGATTCCTTCCAATCCGTTCCTTGATTTAACGGGAGCACGACCGACATCAACCATTTCAGTTGTGATTTTTGCCGCATTTCTTGGGATTGCCTATTTAGGCGTCAAAAGGAAGCAGCCTGAACAAGCTGAATTTTTTGCTAAAATAGTAGATACATTGCACAGCATCACCATGCGAGTAGTCACATTGATCCTTCGTTTAACACCATACGGAATCTTGGCGATCATGACGAAAACAGTAGCTACGAGTGATTTGGATGCCATCCTGAAATTGGGGAAATTCGTCGGTGCCTCTTATGTCGCCCTGATTGTCATGTTCCTCATCCATTTGTTATTGCTGACGATTTCAGGATTGAATCCAATGGTATATTTGAGAAAAGCTTTCCCGGTATTATCGTTTGCCTTCACTTCGAGAACAAGTGCAGGAGCACTTCCATTGAACATCCAAACACAGAAACAACTAGGGGTGTCCGAAGGAATTGCCAACTTTGCCGGATCCTTCGGCTTATCGATCGGTCAAAATGGCTGTGCCGGTATCTATCCGGCCATGTTAGCGGTCATGATCGCTCCAACGGTGGGAATCGACCCACTATCGCCTTCCTTTATAGCCATGTTGATTGCCGTCGTGGCCATTAGCTCTTTCGGGGTTGCAGGTGTAGGTGGAGGAGCAACATTCGCTGCCATTCTAGTATTATCTGCAATGAACTTGCCAATCGCTTTGGCTGGTATATTGATTTCCGTCGAGCCATTGATCGATATGGGAAGAACGGCTGTCAATGTCAGCGGCAGCATGACTTCCGGTATTCTGACAAGTAAAATAACGGGTGACCTGGATAAAGAACAATTCAGCGAAGAATCATCTTTGAAAATTGAAGCTGAAATGTAAAATAAAAAAGCATCGGACTTCCTGCCTTATGGGAAGTTTGATGCTTTTTATTTGCTTGTAAATTGGAACTATATAATCACTTCAATCACTTTTGGTTTTCCTGATGGTATATCCACAATAAAGAAGGATACTCAGCATCGTTATGACACTGCTCAATATCAAATTTACGTTCCCTTGATAATTGGTCAATAAAAGTTTTGGTGCAAAAAGCAATATTGGAATGATGATGGAAACCCAGGTTTTACTCCATATGGATATGAGGATGAATATAGAAATGGCTAGTATTACAGCAACAATAGTACCTGTGTTTTCAAGTTTTATAAAAGTTGTGCTATGAATTCCACTAAAAATAATTAAACCTGCAAACAATGCTATCGATATCATGCCTAGGGCAAATAGGATTACACCTTGCTTGAACATGGATAATTTATGCCTCGCCATATACCTGAAAGATATCATATAAACTAATATTGAAAGGATTCCAGCCATAGGATAACCGATGATCTCCAAAAACGAAAATTCAATTCCACCATTTAAAGCCTTATCAATAATCAAATAGGAAAATGCCCCAAATAAAATCATCAATATATATTTAAACCATCCCTTAAAATCAACTGACATTTCATCAGAAAGAAGTTTCATGTACTCTTTTGGACTACTGCCTATGATATGTTCTACACTTTTTTCATCACACTCCGCTTCAAAAAGATGGACCTCTAACTCTTCAATGATATCCTCAATTGCATCGGTTTTCTTCCCACTCGAAAAAAGGTATAATCTGAGGTTTTCCAAAAAGGTTTGACTCTCCTTGGATAACGTTTTGTTAACATCAAGCACCGCTACATTCCCCCTTGGTTTTTCACTATTTTATTTACATTTGAACTTAGCTTATCCCAGCGGTCAATGAAGACTTCCAGTTCGCTCTCGCCTTTTTCAGATAACGAGTAATACTTCCGGCTAGGTCCCGCTGTCGATTTCTTTAAAGTGGTATTGACTAATTTTTCTTTCTGCATGCGTATTAATAAGGGATAGATGGTACCTTCACTTAAAGAATCAAACCCATATTCCCCAAGCTTCTCGGCTAATTCGTACCCATAAACTTCCCCTTCTTTAATGATCGCTAACAGACAACCTTCCAAAATCCCTTTAAGCATTTGAGTTGATGACATGGATATTGAATCACTTCTTCCTTTGTCTTGTATAACAAGGTATTGGGCCCAAAAATATTTACCTTGCAAAGCAAGATATACTTTATTTTACATTTCACTACCTGGTATTGCAAGTCATTTATCCCTTATTATTCCTGTAGTGAGATTTATTCTTTTTTTGCGTTTTAAAATTTTGGGCGATTTAACAAAAAGGGACAATCCCGAAAAGATTTCATATAAAATTTAATAAAAAATTGAGGATACATTTTAATCAATAAGTAAATGCAAGTTATTTTCTTGTTTCTTATATCTTCCCTTTATTTCTCCAACATCATTAATTGTAATCGAATCAATGTTTTCAATGGGGGCATTCTCTAATAACAGGTGTAGTTTATTTATGTTTTGAATTCCATTATCAACATGGGCAATAACAGGTTGTTGAATAAGAAAATCTTGATTATTCATTCTTACTTTTATAAAGCTCTTATGTAAAAGTCTATCTTCTAATGGGATGATATTCATAGGGTCAAAGGATATAGCAGTTATTTCCCCTTCAATATATAGATGAATACCTGCTTGTTCATTAAACTCTTCAAATGCTTTGAATCTCTTTTCCATAGCAAAATTAACGACTTCCTCTGTTTCAGAACTTATTTTAACATCAGCTATTGAATATACCATATAGTCACCGGACTGTTGTTTTAATAGGTCATATAATGTATCTTCTATATCAAAAAAACTTTCCATCCAACCTGGCGAAAGCTCTTCGAGTAACAAGCACATAAACAAGCCGGAACTATAACTACTCCTTCTTATATTAGAAGTAGATTCATATTTGTTCATTAAGTCCTGTCCATACATTCTTAAAACTGAATCGTAATCAAGTGGGCTTTTTTCCGAGTAAGCCTTTAATTCCACATACAACGCAGGTCCCTCAACGGTTTCAATTAATTTTTCATATGTTAGGTACCCTGTAATCTTGGCTGTTCTTTTTTCTCTTAAGGCAATGAAAGTATTAAGATATTGTTTCTTCTTAATTATGTTATTTTCCAACAATGCATTATAAAGATTTGTTCTTTCCTGATTTCGTAATTCCACATTACCTTTTGACAACGGATATGTAATTCCCATCATTTCATCTGGAAACCGTTTTTCACTTTTTATATACTGATGCCCGTGAAATAATTCGTGAATCAGTATTGAATACAAACCTTCATATTCCTCATATGATTCCATATTGACAATCGCAGTGGGATATTCTTCATATATAATGATTGTATCTCCAGTAAACTGTACATCCCATCTTAAAATATGAAATCTATCTTGTTGATTGCTACTAAATTTAGGATGATTGAATAGATAAACATTTCTCCTATCATATAATGCATAAGCAACGAGTTCAAAACCCGGCCAATAATTTTCCACTTTCTCTTTAACTAAGTCTTCAGCAATTCGATTAAGATAATGAGTCATTTCTTACCTCCCCTCCACTGTTTCAATTCGGTTAAAAACATAATACCATATATGATTTAACATAAATATCCAAATTCTTAATAGAAACACAAAATGCCACTGTAAAATATCAGCTCACGGGAGCGAATATCTTACAGTGGCATTTTTCATGTAATGTGGCCTGAGATCATTTTTTTATTTGCCTCGCTGGATAATGATTGGCCTGATAAGCCGAAAACGCTTGGTACATATACTGGATCGAAGCATACACCCCATATGCAAGGAGTATTCCGGCCAGCACATCCAATACAGCATGCTGTTTCGTAAATAGCGTGGAAAGGATAATCAGTGTTCCGAATGCAGTGACACTGGCATACTCCCATTTATGCTGTTCTTTCCGCTTATGGACGACGATCATCATGATGAATGTAGTCAGTACATGAATGCTCGGCAGACAGTTGACAGGTTGATCATGACTATAAACGAATCGCATTAAATGGGCAAAGATATCGTTCCCCACCACTTCTGGACGCGGGACTGTCGATTGCCATAGGCAATATACAAGAAAACAGAGAAGTTTCCCCGATATCAAGCTGCCTAATGCCACAAAATAGTGCTTACGGTCAACAAAACAGTAGTAAATCAGCAATCCATAAATATACGGATACCAAAGTAAATATGGAACGACAAATTCTTTAATAAAGGGAATCTCCCCATCTATTATAGTCGTAACATCGACAGCGTGACCTGAAGATTGATTGATTACCGAGTAGATGGAACTAGTAATCATTAAAAGTAATAAATAGCATAACGGGTGAAAGGATAAGATAGGATTGTTTTTCATAGCTCGCTCCGGCTTTCAATATATTGGGTAATTTCCAAAGATTATTATACAACATTTTTCGCTAGATTGATTATTTATATGCTAAAGTTAATGATTCCCATGAACTAGTAAAATGGATATCTCTTACTTTTCCAGTTGTAGACCAAAAATAACTAAATTCCCATTCAGCTGCATGACATAAGGAAAGCCATGGTATGCATACCACGGCTTGAAACTGAAACTTTATTTATGCCCCGCTTACTGCTAGATTTTGTTAAGCCTTCTTTTCCATACATACGTCAAGGTAATGAAGATATAGATGCAAAGTGTAATGATCGTTACGATTATGGATGTCGTGAAAATGATTCCGATCAGGATCGTTATTAAAGCGATGATCGCAGCCCATGTCGTATACGGGAACCATTTTACCGAATAGTCACTTGTTTTTCCGGACTGTTGTTTACGTGATTTCAAATGGGCGAATGCAATGATCAACCAGATGAATAATACGGTATATCCCAGCGATCCCATTAGGAAATCAAAAGTCTTGCTTCCAGCAAATAAGGAAATCAATACACCGCCATATAAAGCGGAAGTACATATTAATATTGCGGGAACAGGTACCTTCTTCTTGGATAAACGGGAAAAGATTTTCGGAACGCGACCATCCACGGCTTGTGTATACAGAACGCGGGATGAACCATACAACCCGGAGTTCATCGATGATATGATCGCTAAAAGAACAACGGCATTCATGATATGATCGGCACCTGGAATCCCGATCATTTGAAAGACCATTACAAACGGACTTTCCTTCACCCCGTTTACTTCGTTCCAAGGAATTAAGCTAACGATGATGAAAAAAGGAATGATATAGAAAGAAATGATCCTGACCAATGTACTGCGAACCGCCTTTGGAACCACTTTTTCAGGATTTTTCGTTTCAGCTAATGTGACTCCGATGATTTCCGTACCGCCATATGAATAGATTACCACCAGCATCGCCGTGATCAAACCCGTCGATCCATTCGGAAAGAAACCGCCATGTTCGGTCAAGTTAGAAAAACCGACCGCGGTATGATCACCAAAAGTAACGAGCAGCAACAATAATCCAGCCATGATGAACACAATGATGACCGTAATCTTAATTAAAGCAAGCCAGTACTCCGTTTCAGCAAAAACCTTTACCGACAGCAAGTTAACCGCAGTAACTAACACCGAAACAGCTAATGCCAGTATCCAGATTGGATATCCGGGCAGCCAATATTGAAGGAAAATCGCCGCAACCACTGATTCGGCCGCGATATTCAATACCCACATTTTCCAATAGATCCAATCCAGGAAATAGGCAGGATACTTTCCTAAGATCGATTCGACCAAATCCCTGAATGTTCGTGCACCGCTATTGCGGACCGCCATTTCAGCTAAACCTTGCATGATGAATAATAGGATGATGCCTCCTATCAAGTACGCAATGATTACGGAAGGGCCTGCCATATCAATGGCTGAACTGCTCCCTTTAAATAAACCTGCCCCGATGGCACCGCCTAATGCCATCATCGTAATATGCCTTGAAGTCATTGTCCTCTGTAAATTCCGTTTGTCCGTTTCCATATCCTTACCTCCCAAAAATCAAAAAAAGCATATCGTCTCTTCCTTCATAATCAAATGAAGAAAGAGACGATATGCCTTAAGCTTACCGCGGTACCACTCTTATTGGCTCATTAAAGAACCCTGCTTTAAAAACCTTGTAACGAAGGTTAATCGTTAAAACAAAAGAATGGAATCATTCCTATCTTTCGCTTTACCACTCCCAGGCAAGTTCAAAGTATCATTGGACTGCGTTGCACCAACCCGCAGCTCTCTTCACCGAATAATGAGCTTTTACTACTCCTGTTCATTGCGTTTGAAAAATTATATCTGAATATTTTTAATAATATCCCATACTATACGGACTCAAGGTAAATTTGTCAATAACTTTCTTAGGATAATATTTTCAAAGAAACAAATTAGGGGAAATCGTGAAAGCCCTTGATCCAATTATAGGATACTGGCGGAAAAATAATATACAAATTTAATAGCACATAAGGAACATCCAGCGGCTGCAAAATCAAGTGTTAGATAGTCTTAAATGATTAAAATGAAGAATCCATGATGGTTGAAGCGTATTTGCAAGGTTTCCTAAAGACAAAGAGTGCCCTTTATGGATACCCTCAATTTACCAGTAGTTTCGTAAATTCAACAAATGTTCTTATGACTTATTTAGCAGGTTCTATATAGAAATAAATCCCACTTTCCTTGTCTATTGCAGGGCTTACTTCACTAGTTTGTGTTTTAACGATAGGACTTTGATCTTCACTTAATCCAGTGTAAATTGTAAAATCCTTTCCTGATTGTGTTGTTGTTCCCCAACTGATCTGGGAGGAATACTTTTTGACTTTATCGTTTTTAACAAGAACATCTTGATCAGGGTCATACCAAGCAAACTTTCCTTCTTGCTCACTAATGCTTGATACCCCTACTCCCAAGCCTTCTTCAAATTGTTTCTTATAAATAACAAATGTTTCTCCGTTTTCACTAACTTCTCCAATGATGTCTTCTTTTTTCATCTTTTCTTCTTTAATGCCATGATTAATCGTTTCTTCTTTGGTTTTATACCATTTCAATTCACTGGTTCCATTATCGGCTATTGCAGAACACCCTGTAAGTGCAATCATGGCTATTGCAAAAGGTAGCACTACTTTCACTTTAAAAATCCCCCTTTTAAGAAAAGATGCAATACTTAAATCATGCATTCGACGCGAATAAAATTACAATATATAGAAAAACCCTTTTCCCTATCCATCATCAATAATTCCCACTGGTCACCTAATCAAATCAATATTTTTAAATAAGCTTCTCGATTTTCCCAGACTCTCCTAACCTTTTAAAACCTTATCCCTAACCATGATGCAACCACCATCAGAACCCCAACGACAATCACTATAACCGGTCCTACAACAATTAATCCAAATAGCAGTGAGCCTACTGCGTCCAGGAAAATTCGAAATGGTCCTGCTTTTTCCTTTTTATTCTGTTGCTGCGTTAATAAGTCTTCAAGATGACCGACTTTTTGCTTCAATTGCTGCAACTCTTGAATCACTTTTGTGTCCTGGTCCATGAATTACCACCCTCTTTAAATAACAATAAGTGTTAATTCTATCATTTACATCCATTTTTTAAAAGTGAGATTTAACCTCGAAATCAAATCTATTTTAAAACTATTTTTTCAAATTCTGTCATCAATGATACAATAACATGGTCTGAAATCAATCCACTCTATAGAACACGTGAGGTATCATATTTTTTATGAAAGCAATACGATTATTAAAGAGTTTTAACTTTTTATATTTTGGACTGCTTGCCATTTTCATTCCGTTTCTCCCAGTCTATCTGGCTGATCAAGGTTTGCGTCCAGCCCAAATCGGATTCATCATCGGTACAGGAGGTTTTGTCACCCTCATTACCCAGCCTTTATGGGGAATGATCAGCGACAAAACAAGGACTATACGAAAAGTCCTGTTGTTACTCATCTTTTTCTCGAGCGTAATCGGTTATTTCCTCTATGATTCAAGCAGTTATCTTCAGCTCATCCTGTTTGCCATGCTGCTATATTTCTTTCTGATGCCGATCGATCCCCTGACGGAAAGCCTCAATTTTACGATGGCAGAGAAATCCGGGATCAGCTACGGCTCCATCCGGACATATGGTGCATTGGGTTATGCGGTCATATCGCTGATCACCGGCTATGTTATGTCATATTTCGGAGCGAACAGCCTGGCCTTCCTTTTTGCCGGCATAGGTTTGATCAGCTTCATCGTCAGCTGGATGATGCCTGATGCACCCGTTTCAGGAAAACCTGTCACTTTAAGCAGCCTTAAGCACTTTTTCAGCAATAAAGAGACACTTCTCTTTCTGTTATTGGTGTTTATCTGTGCTGTTCCAGCAAGGATGAACGATACTTTCCTCGGAGTGTATATCCGGGAACTTGGAGGAAGTGCCAAGCTTGTAGGCTTGACCTGGTTCTTAGCGGCAGGAAGTGAAATCGTTGTATTCGCCCTAAGCTTCTGGTGGCTGCGCAAGGGTAAGGAAATCATCATCATTTCGTTTGCAGCGGCGTTTTTCTTTATCCGTTATTTCGTCTCTGCGTGGATAACCGATCCACAGCTATTAGCTTATTTGCAGGTCATGCAGCTATTGACGTTCCCCATTTTCTACTCGGCCGCCATCCAATATCTGTATAGGATCGTTCCGGTGGAATGGCGTGCTACAGGCCAGACGGTACTGGCGCTGCTATTCTTCGGGGTTTCGGGAATCATTGCTTCTTATATAGGCGGAGCCATATATGGGGCTTTCGGGGGCAAGACCCTTTACCTGTTCATCTCCTCCATCTCCTTCATAGGAATGGTATTTGCTTTGGTTCTTTATCGGATATATGGCAAGAGGCTCGATACTGCAGAGGAAGCTGTATAATCCAAAAAACGGTATAAAAAAGAGCATGTTTTGATCAAAACATGCTCTTTTTGCATTCGAATGTAGTTTCCATTAGCGAAATAAGGGGGCAACCGTTAACATTAGCACGGAGATGCAAAGCAGAATTGTAGTTGTCCTGTTTGAGAGTTTTACTTGTCCGCCATTTTTATAGAACCCTGAAAATTGAAGCCGATTTTTATAGAGTACATAAAGTAATGGAAAAATTGCCAGACCAACAATCCATCCGCCCGTGGTATTCTCTACGGTTATACCAAAAATCGCATAGATTGAATTAATGATGAACCCCAAAATCATTCCAATAACGAAAATAATGGTGACGATACGAAATAATTCTAAGATGACTCTTACCATCATTCACCCGCTTTCTGCTTTTAAGCTGATTTATTATCCAAGAAAAAAAGGCTGCCGCAGCAACCCCTGATAGTGAAAATAACTTTCCAATATAGTGGGATAATTCCCTTAATATAACAAACTTTTACCTATTGGTAAATAGACGCTCTCACTGTTCTTCTTGTACGAGCGAATGCTTAAATGCGTAAATCACTGCTTGTGTGCGGTCTTGCACGGCAAGCTTACTTAATATATTGCTGACATGCACTTTGGCTGTTTTCAGGGCTATGTATAGATCATCCGCAATTTCCTGATTCGATTTCCCTTGTGTCATCAGCAGTAAAATTTCCATTTCGCGATTCGTCAATTGATCATGAAGCTGTGAAATCTTTGGACGACGCAACTTTTCCATCATTTTCCCCGTCACTTCCGGTTCAAGTACGCTTTGCCCCTGGAACGTGGAACGGACAGCTCTCGCAATCTCGCTGGCCTTAGATGTCTTCAACATATAGCTCGTCGCTCCGGCTTCCAATGCCGGGTACACTTTTTCATCATCAAGGAAGCTTGTCACAATGATAATCTTTGCTTCAGGCCATTTTTCGATAATTCGTTTCGTCGCTTCTATGCCGTCCATTTCAGGCATGACCAAATCCATCAAAATGATATCCGGACGCAAATCCATTGCCAGTTCGACAGCTTTCAGACCATTGTCAGCTTCCCCAATCACTTCGATATCCGCCTGTGCGGATAAATAGGCCGATACCCCTATTCTTACCATTTCATGGTCATCGACAAATAATACTTTAATCATCATGATCACCTCCAGCATTTAATAATGGGATTTTCACTTCAAGTTTCGTTCCTTTATTCGGAACGCTAACAAGCTGCATCGTTCCGCCTAATTCAACAGCCCGTTCATGCATGTTTTGCAGACCATATGATCCCGTTTTCGACTCTTCGACGTTAAAACCGATGCCATCATCCGTTATCCGTAAAATGATCAGCCCATCACGAACGATCAATAGCACTTCAAGCGAATCCGCTTTTGCATGTCTTAGAGTATTGGAAATCGATTCTTGTAAAATCCGAAACAGATGGTCCTCAATCCCCTTATCCAGAGTGACAGGCTCCATCTTCCATTTTATATCCATCGTTACTTTTTGAGCCAATTCCAAAAGGAGCTCCTTCATTCCTTCCTGTAAAGATTTTCCCTTTAATGCAACGGGTCTCAAGTGAAGCAATAAAGCCCTCATCTCGAGCTGGGATTGATGGATCATCTCTTCCACTATCTTGAATTGTTTCATTTCCGTTTTTTCCATATCGGATTGTGACTCGGTAATGGCCGACATGAACATCGAAGCGGCAAACAATTGCTGACTCACCGAATCATGCAGTTCCCGCGCCAAACGGTTTCGTTCCTGGGAAACGATTTCCTGGATCTGTTTCTCCTGATCAATGGCCTTTTCATTCGCCATTTTTTGCGATAATTTAGTCTGCTCATTGATTTGCTTATGAATCAGATGCATCCGTTCCACCATTTTAGCCATTTCTTGGACCGGAAACGTCTCCTCTTGCGAAGGTAAGCGGCCCTGTTCAAGTAAATGAAGCCCTTCATCCACCCTTTCCAGCTGCCTCTTCCAAAACATCCCCGAAACGACTCCATAGATCAACCCTACCGTAATGACCAGACTTGGCAGGAATATGACGAAAGGTAACCCCATGACCACTTTCTCCCACAATAAACTCCAGTGCGGATAAAGGAAAGATAAAGAAAACCGCCGCCGGCAAAGCAAGGGAAAGAACAAAAGAAACACCAAGGGCAGTCAATATCTGCCGTGTCATTATGCTCATACCCGCTTCACCTCTAAATCCCCAACTAAGATTGAAGTGATGATATGAACCTTGTGATCCGTTTCATTGAACCCTTCCGTTTGGTAGGAATAAATTTGATTAAAGACCCTGGATTCAGGCTTATTTTCAAAGATTCGGGCCCTGCCTGCAACGACGGAATGATGGACCCTGATTTCGATGCCATATGGTACAAGGACAGTAATATTGCCAATGATATTCCTAATGGAAATGACAGCGTCGCCTTTCGGTAAAATCGTTTTGCTTAAATCGATAACCGTATCACCGACCCCGCCCTGAACATTAACGGAATTCCATTCATATACATGTTCGGCCGTTTGTTGATGACCGAACAACTTATTTTTAAATAGATAATCGGTTTTCAGCAATCGTTCCTTCTTGATCCGTTCTTCGTCCAAATCCTCATTGGTTAAAATGGGACTGATCCAATCAGGGTTCTTTTTGGACTGATAATATAAAAGCAAAAGATAAATGAGGATCGCCATAAGGAAAAATCTAAAGACGAACATATTCAAGACTGTGATGATAAGGGAAATCAGCCCTATAAAAAATAGGATTTTCCCGATTGACCGTTTTGTGAATTTCCTGCCTAAATAGATAAATCCTATCGAAAAAGCGATGGAAAAAAGGAGACCTCCACCCGTAAATGAAATCTCTAAAAAAAGCAGGACGACTCCGATGAGAAATATCCATCCCATATAGTCCGTCTTCATCTTGTTCAACATCGGTTCGCCTCCCCTGTATGATCATGGTATTCTTAAAAGGCACAGGAACCCGTGCCTTTTAAGAATACCATGAAATTATCACGTTCTGAAGACTGTTTTCCCCCGCCCTCCATTCCAATAAGCCAGGGGATAACAGTAATTCTTCAATGTACGTTTACGCTTCTTTCTGTTCCAATTCTTTTTCAAGCTGGACAATCCTGGCATCGATCGTATGCCGATTATAATCTGTATGGACCTGGTGCTCGATGCGATCGATATAATGCTCCATTTCTTCAAACATCGCTACCGGTTTCGCGTCGGAACTGCCTCCGTCCAATACCCGATTGACCCGGTGGTTTGCCCGGGCAATATTCTCCCTGCCCATCAGTTCCATCCGCTTTAGATGCATATCCTTCAGCTTATGCTTCATTTCTTCATACTTCCGCTCCAGTTCAGCCAACTGAACCTCTGCACTTTTATGCGCCTCCTTCAAACTAAGCGCCCGATCCTCATAGTGTAGGCTTTCCTTGATGGCAAATTCCATTAAATCGGTTTCTCCCGACTGCTTAGCAATTTCCGCCTGATGCTTACGTTTTTCACCTAGATTTTGCGCTTGATTATATTCACGCGTGAACTCTTCTTTCAAAAGATATTGACGTTCAAGCAGCTTACCGACCTTTTCTGTCTCCTGCTCACATTGACGCAAATATTGATTTAACATCCCAATTGGATTTTTTTGCTCCTTCTTATCCAACAAGTCATGAAAATCCGCTGAAATCGTTTGTTTCATTCTTGAAAATAAATTACCCATTTCAATTCCATCCCTTCTATTAGTTCTTATTCAACTCTTTCCACTCTCTTTCAAAATTTGAGAATGGATCATTTTCATTCGATGATGCACTTTCATCATTTTCATTCCATTTTTTATAAACCAGGTAAAGAACATAAGCTGCCACCAATCCCAATATTGCCGGGATATGGGAAATAGAAATTATTAGCACGATAATGGAGACTGATCCCCACGCAACCTTTGCCCCTGTCGATTCGGACTTCATGAACTGCTTGAATCCAAAGTATAGGATCGCCAAGCAAATCGCCAGGCTGATCAATGGACCCACATTCGCCAGTAACAGGAATAATGCGATCAGTCCTACAATAAATAAACCAAATTTCTTCATTGTTTTCGTCCTCCTTTCCTTGTTTATATCTTATCTACTTTTACAAGTTCGTATAATGAGCCTTAGCTATATTTTCTAGTAAGACTTAAGGCGTAGACGCTGTAAGTCCCAGGTTAATGAGGGGCGTTTTAATCGTGAATTTGGGAGGTTTACTCGTGAGTTTGGATGCTTTACTCGTGTTTGGGTGCTTTACTCGTAGAATTCTGATGATTTACTCGTGAGTTTGGACTCTTTACTCGTGAATTTAACTGGTTTACTCGTGAGTTTGGACGCTTTACTCGTGAATTTAGATGGTTTACTCGTGAGTTTGGACGGCTTACTCGTGAATTCTGATGCTTTACTCGTGAATTCTGATGGTTTACTCATGTTTGGACGGGTTACTCGTGAATTTAGATGGTTTACTCGTGAGTTTGGACGCTTTACTCGTGAATTCTGATGGTTTACTAGTGAGTTTGGACGGCTTACTCGTGAATTTAGATGGTTTACTCGTGTTTGGACGGTTTACTCGTGAATTCAGCTGATTTACTCGTGAATTTGGACGGCTTACTCGTGAATTCTGATGGTTTACTCGTGAATTTAGATGGTTTACTCGTGTTTGGACGGTTTACTCGTGAATTCAGCTGATTTACTCGTGAGTTTGGACTCTTTACTCGTGAATTCAGCTGGTTTACTCGTGTTTGGACGGCTTACTCGTGAATTTAGATGGTTTACTCGTGAGTTTGGACGGCTTACTCGTGAATTCAGCTGGTTTACTCGTGTTTGGACGGCTTACTCGTGAATTCTGATGGTTTACTCGTGTTTGGACGGCTTACTCGTGAATTCTGATGGTTTACTAGTGAGTTTGGACTCTTTACTCGTGAATTCTGATGATTTACTCGTGAGTTTGGACTCTTTACTCGTGAATTCTGATGGTTTACTAGTGTGTTTGGACTCTTTACTCGTGAATTCTGATGGTTTACTCGTGAGTTTGGACGCTTTACTCGTGAGTTTGGACGCTTTACTCGTGAATTTAGCTGGTTTACTCGTGAGTTTGGACGCTTTACTCGTGAATTTAGCTGGTTTACTCGTGAGTTTGGACGCTTTACTCGTGAATTCAGTGTTTTGCTATTTATGCTGAAAATAAAAATCTTCCGATTGTATATAACCGGAAGATTTTTGCACTGCTATTATCATTACAAATACAAACCTTCGACGTAAACTGACGTGATGGTTTGAGAAATTTCTTCAACAGAACTATGATGTTCGTTTCGGACAATTTCCCAAAGATACATTTCATTCGTGAAAAACCACCCTCTTGCGACAAGCTCATGGTTCAGTTCAGCTCTTGCCAGTCCATTTTGCTGTGCGTAGGCGACGTCCTTTGAAATTCGCTGGATGAACTTCATGCGGATCGCTTTCCATTTATCTGATATGACGGTTGAAACCCCAATGGCCTGTTCGAAAACTTGCATCATATAGCGTTCAGCCTCTGCCATTTTTAAAAATGCATTGGCTTGTTTGTTTATGATATGTTTTGCTTCGTCTTTTGATTTTGGAAAGAAAGAGGTCTCGGCAATTTCGTAAAATTGCTCCATTACGTTCTCCATTAGTACAATTAAAAGATCCTCTTTTCCTTTAAAATGAACATAGGCAGTTCCGTATCCGATGTTTGCCCTTTTGATCATTTGGGAGATAACCGCAGCTTGAAAACCTTCTTCAAGAAATACTTCCTTTGCAGCTTCCAATAACTTTTGACGTGTCATGATTGAGCGCAAATGTCGTTTATCCCCTACTTTACCATTATCCATGCCTATTCCTCCCCTTATCTTCTAGCATAATGGATTTTCCTCAAAATAAAAAACATTTGTTGGAAATTTTTTTGTAAATGATCTAATGTTTATAATTTTCTGAATTAACTTATTGACATCATGTCATATTCTTTGGTACGATTCTCCTAGAATATTAGATAAACTAATATAGGAGGATGATTATGGTTTCAGAATACACGTTGGATTATGCAAAACAATTGGATGAGATAGATACACTTAAAGGTTTTCGAGAAGAGTTTTATTTAAAGCCGGATTCGATCTATATGGATGGAAACTCATTGGGGCTTCTGTCGAAAAGGGCTGAACGCACTCTTTTGGAATCTTTGGAAGATTGGAAGGAACATGGGATTGATGGATGGACACAAGGGAATCACCCATGGTTTTTCATGGCAGAGAAATTGGGCGCGAAGATGGCCCAATTGGTCGGAGCTTCTCCCGAGGAGGTTATTGTAACCGGCTCCACAACTGTAAATCTGCATCAACTTGTAGCTACTTTTTATAAGCCGGAAGGCATGCGTACAAAAATTTTAGCAGATGAACTAACCTTTCCGACTGATATTTATGCTCTTCAAAGTCAGCTGCGTACACATGGATACGATCCGGAAATCGATCTTATCCGCGTGAAAAGCCGCGATGGAAGGTTTCTTGAAGAGGATGACATCATCGAAGCAATGACCGATGACATCGCTTTGATCATCTTGCCTACAGTCCTCTATCGCAGCGGTCAAATATTGGATATGAAACGATTAACTGAGGAAGCTCATAATAGAGGAATAGTAATCGGTTTTGACGGATGTCATTCTATTGGTGCGATCCCGCATTCATTCAGCGAATGGGGTGTGGATTTTGCGTATTGGTGCAATTATAAACATTTGAATGGCGGTCCTGGCGGTGTTGGCGGTTTATATGTAAATCGAAAACATTTTGGAACGATGCCTGGATTGGCTGGATGGTTCGGCTCCAAAAAAGAAAAACAATTCGATATGGAACATACCTTAACACCAGCTGAATCAGCAGGCGCATATCAAATTGGAACGCCGCATGTGTTAAGTTGTGCACCTTTGATTGGGTCATTAGACATTTTTATAGAAGCGGGAATTGAGAATATTCGCGAAAAATCACTGAAAATCAATCAATATTTAATGGATTTAGTCGAATTCGAATTGGAAGACATGGGTTTTTTCATTGGAACGCCTAGAGAAGACATACGTCGCGGCGGTCATGTAAGCCTTGAGCATAAAGAAGCTGCACGGATATGTAAGGCATTGAAGGAAAACGGTGTCATTCCCGATTTCCGCGCACCCAATATCATTCGCCTTGCTCCAGTTGCACTATATACTTCCTACGCAGAAGTTTGGGAAGTGGTACAAATACTCAAGAAAATCATGTCAGAAAAACAATATGAAAAATTCAAGAATGAACGTGAAGTGGTTGCATAACGTGAATTTTTCGGCAGAGGAGGCTTCTTCCCTCCATTGGTTAGTTGAATCAGCCCGTCATTAGTCTACGCTTAAAACTGACTGCCCATTAGGGCAGGATAAAGTCTTTTGGATAAAAAGGGGATGAACTATGGAGAACAAAAATACTCAATTGAACATTAAAGATGAGCCAGAGAAAGGATTAAAACGTGAGTTAGAAACAAGCCAGCTTTCCATGATCGCGATGGGCTGTGCCATCGGGACGGGGCTATTCCTTGGCAGCGGGCTTGCCATTCAAGCGGCAGGGCCAAGTGTATTGCTCAGTTATGCTCTCGGGGCGTTCATTGTCTTACTATTGATGGGCTGTTTAGCCGAAATGACGGTTGCCCATCCTACTTCCGGATCTTTTGGAGCCATTGCTGAAAAGTACATGACTCCTATGGCAGGCTACCTTGTCCGCTATTCCTATTGGATTGGCAATGTTTTGGCTGTTGGGGTAGAAGTGAGTGCAGTCAGCGTATATATGAATTATTGGTTTCCGGCCGTTCCGGGAATCGTATGGATTTTGTTGTTTGCAGGTGTCCTGATTTATGTAAATGCTACCAGCGTGAATACATTCGCTACATTTGAGTATTGGTTCTCCTTTATTAAAATAAGTGCCATTGTTGGTTTTATCCTTCTTGGAGCCTATGTACTATTCGGTTCATCCGGACAGCCACATATAGGACCGGAAAACTTCGTGAATGAAGGCGGTTTTTTCCCATTTGGTTTGAAGGGTATGTGGATAGCCGTATTCATTTCTTTATTCAGCTTTCTTGGAACTGAATTGATAGCGGTTACATCAGGGGAAGCAAAAGATCCAGATGCAGCTGTTCCAAAAGCATTAAAAGCTACTGTGTTTCGTTTATCCACTTTCTATGTGCTGACAATCGGGATCATGCTGATGATCGTTCCGTGGAAAACGGCTGGGATCGAGGTAAGTCCATTCGTAAAAGTGATGGAAATATTGAACATTCCAGGTGCATCCGGGATCATGAACTTTATTATTTTAACGGCTGCCATATCTGCCATGAACGCTCAGCTCTATGCTTCAACACGGATGATGTTTTCATTGGCACGTGGAAAAAATGCACCTAGCTTTTTAGGAAAGTTAAACAAAAAGGGTGTTCCGACAAAAGCACTTGCTGTCTCTTCAACAGGGATTTTTATCGCTGCAGGCGTTCATGCGTTACTTCCTGGTTCTTCCTATGCCTTCATGATGGGGATTTCCATGTTCGGTGCCATGTTCACATGGCTTATGATCTTCATCTCCCATTTGTTTTTCAGGGTGAAATGGGATAAAACAGGCGGACGCAAGTTACCGGTAAGGATGATCGGTTTCCCCTATTTAACGATACTAGGAGCTGTTCTTCTATTTAGTTTGATGATTACGTCATGGTTTACGGATTTCAAAATCATGCTTCAATTCGGGATTCCTTGGTTACTATTTTTATCTGTCGCTTATTTTGTTTCGAAAAAAAGAAATATTAATCATAATGTAGTGGAGGAAACTCTGGCAGAGAAGATAGAATAGAATGACGGAAAAAATTGATCACAGTTTTTTATATGAAAAGTGAGGGGATTGCGGAATGAAGAATATGGATAACAATGGACAAACAATAACTGGGCTTGAGAAAGAAATTCAAACCGATTTTCAAAAGTCGATGTCTTACGGAGATTATCTCCACCTTGATAAGATTTTAACTAGTCAACATAGATGTTCCGATCATCATGATGAAATGCTTTTTATCATTATCCATCAAGCGAGTGAGCTATGGATGAAGCTCATTTTACATGAATTGACAGCTGCTACTGAGTCTATTCGCCAAAACAAATTGGAACCCTCGTTTAAAATGCTGTCGCGTGTTTCAAGGATTCAGCAGCAATTGATTCAGTCATGGAATGTCCTTTCAACTTTGACACCGGCAGAATATATGGAGTTCAGGGACAAACTTGGACAATCTTCCGGATTCCAATCCTATCAGAATCGTTTGATTGAATTTGCTCTAGGAAACAAAAATGTCCATACGCTATCTGTCTATCAACATCAGACAGATCTATACGAACAAATGCAGGAGGCCCTTAATGAGCCAAGTATTTATGATGCGGCGATTAATGCCCTTGTGGCGCGGGGATTACCCATTGATCAAGAAGCGCTTAACAGGGATTGGTCACAAAAATATGAACCAAATACCAGTGTAGAAGAAGCGTGGCTGACAGTTTACCGCGATGTCGAGCAATATTGGGACTTATATGAGTTGGGCGAGAAGTTAGTGGACATTGGCCATCAACAGCAATTATGGCGTTTTAATCATATGACCACAGTGGAAAGGATTATTGGTAATAAACAAGGTACTGGCGGATCATCAGGTGTCAACTATTTAAAAAGAGCCTTGGACCAACACTTTTTTCCAGAACTATGGAGCCTAAGAACGAAGCTATAAGAGGAAAATAGGCAGGTTAATTTTTAAAGAAAGCAACAGCCAGAAGATATGGAGGTAAGATGCATGGGAACATGGATTGATATTTCACAACGTCTGGATGAAAACGTTGCAGTCTGGCCTGGAGACACACCTTTCTCCTACAAAGTCAATTGGAGTAAAGAAGAGAGTGGATCTGTCAATGTAGGTCAAATCAATATGAGCATTCACACTGGTACCCATATTGATGCACCTTTTCATTTTGATAACGATGGAAAAAGAGTGATTGAACTGGATCTCGATTTATATATGGGGAATGCCCGAGTCATCCATTTACCAAACAGAACGAGCATTGGAGTCAATGAATTATCCAATCTGGATCTACAAGGCGTGACCCGTCTGTTAATTCGGACAGACGCATGGAAGGATAAACGTGTGTTTCCACAAACCATTCCTCATATCCAACCAGAATTAGCGGCATATCTTTCAGAACTCGGTGTTCGTCTTATCGGTCTTGATTTGCCATCCGTAGATCCATTGGATAGTAAAGAACTGTCTGCCCATCATGAGCTTGCCGGTCATGGAATTCACATTTTGGAAGGGCTTGTATTGGACGATATAGGACCGGGGAATTATGAGTTGGCAGCCCTCCCACTTCCATTAGTTGAAGCAGATGGAAGTCCGGTACGTGCTGTGTTGAAAAAGTTACCCTAATATATAACAGTGTTTGTATTGAAATAATAAAAAAACGAGCCAGATCAAAAAGTGATTTGGCTTGTTTTTTTGTTTCATTAAACAACGTATTTATTAGTCAACGCCGACGATTTCCCCTCTCTATCGAATTTATCTCCCAAAACCAAGTTCATCTATGTTATAATTTTCAGAATTCATCGTTCGGAATGGAGGTCGGAATATGGAAAACTTTTATTTGTTCATGATCACGTGCATTCTTCTCATCATTTTACCTGGTCCAGATACAGCAATAGCCACAAGGAACACCGTTACCGTGGGGACGTCGGGAGGTTTTAAAACCATGTTCGGCACATGCTGTGCCCTGCTTATTCATACATCAGCTGCCGTGTTCGGGCTTTCGGCAATCATTGTGAAATCCGCTTTACTATTTTCCATCTTCAAATATGTCGGTGCCGTTTACTTGGTATATCTAGGCTTCAAGACCTTATGGGGATTAAAGAATAAGCAAGTGGCTGCAGCGGCGGAAACGTCAGTCAAAAGTAGGTACGAAAACCAGTCTTGCTTTAAGCAAGGGTTCCTTACCAATCTGCTGAACCCTAAAGTGGCCGTTTTCTTTTTAACATTTCTGCCTCAGTTCGTGGATCCTGGCAAGGATACGTTTTTACCGTTCCTGATCATGGGCATTACGTATACCGTTTTAACTGTAATGTGGTTTGTATTTTATATCTATCTGTTGAACCAGATCAGTGCCTTTATGAAAAAGCCTAAAACCCAAGCGATTTTCGAGGGTATAACCGGGACGGTCTTGATCGGTTTCGGGATAAAGCTAGCTTTGGAAAAAGCTCATAATTAATTAGAACTGCACCCTAATTGTTAGGCACCCTCTAACAGTTGGAGGTGCAGTTTTTATTTTAAAAAGAAGAAAAAGACTGGCTCTTGATTCTGGTGAAGATGTAGGGATTGTACCTTTAGGTTATGTTACAATTACAAAAACCATAATTTGGTTTTTGTAAATTCGGGAGATCCCTGTAAGCAAGGAGATACATATGAAAACTATTGCCGTTAGGAAAACAAAAGATATCGGATTAGGTTCACTTTCTTTCGCCCTATGTTTAATCGGAATATTGTTCACCTTTAGATTTGGAGATGAATTTTGTATTGGAGATACTATTTTAAATAATATCGGCCTAAGCGCTTGGTCAAATGGAGATACAGGCATTCATTATACAATGATCTATTCAGCTATATTTTTCATCCCTTCCTTTATTATTGGTCATATTCATCCCGATAATAGCGGAGCAAAAGCTGGGAGAATCATATCAGGTTTCCTATCAGTTCTTATTGTTTCAGTACTAATATCGATTATTATCGATTTTGTGTAGATCTGTTGCAGAAAAAGGGCAAACCAAAGGGTATGAGCCCAATACCAAACTCATACCCCACCCAAACCTTTAAAATAAACCTGTTTACCTTTTTGTGTTCTTTAACTTGCCATGGTGTTCAAATCACTCAACATAACCATTTACGAAAAATCCAATCATTTCGAGCTCATCTTCCGTTAAATCCCGGTTTAACTCTTTAACCAATTCCTGCTCCATTAAAGCTCGATTTCCCCGATGTTCGACCACGGTTCTGGCACATTCTTTCATTAGCTTAAGCTCCGCCTCCATTTCCAGTCTCGTGCAAGGCTGCTCATGATGGGAGAGTATATATGTATCGGCATCATAGGCTTCAATTTTCTTAACGAGCAGCGATGCCTGTTCAGCCGTAAAATTCCATTTTTCAGCATAAAGATTGGCATAAAGGCAGTCTCCCAGAAATAATGTTTTTTCTTCTGGAACATAAATGATGCAGGAATCTTTGGCATGGTCGCCGCCGACATGTTCAATTACACAGGTTACATTGCCTAGATCGATTGTCATCGTTTTTTCAAAGATGATATCGGGCAGGGGCAGGGAAATCTCTCTATTCGTCCCATGTTCCAATTTGATTGCATCGGCGCAAAAGGGAATCTCTGTCCCTTCTTCGACCCGTTGATCAAGTGCCTGATCTTCCCATGAAAGCTGCTGCATATCTTTAATGTTGTTGTATGTTTTTTCCTGACAAATTACCGGAATCCCGATATGCTCCAGTCCGAAAACGTGGTCCCAGTGGGAATGGGTAAGAACAAGGAAATTCCCGCTTAAATCATTCCGAAGCAATTCGTCCTTAAAGAGCTGTGCATGCTGGACGGAATTCCCGGCATCAATGATGAGCGTTTTCTTGTTTCCCGTAACGGCGGCAAGAACCGGCCTATCGGTTACCTGAACTGGCGGCAGATAGACGATATGTTTCGATAGATGCTGTAATGTTTGCATGTTTCTGTTCTCCTTCGGATATTTGATGATGTCCCCCATATATTGATTGGCTTTTTTCAAGTATAGCAAATTAAACATTTGTTAATTAGCTAATGATCCATTTAAAACGAATACGACTAATAAAAGACAACAATCACTGAGATTGCTGTCTTTTCGTCATCATTCAAATGAACCTATTCAAATATACCGTAACTTTCGAGAGGGCATTTAAAAAGGTGGCTTTAAAAAAAGACTCTTCCTTTTTCTGATCTTCAGGTGGTTCTATATATTTATTATTGTCCGCAACGAGTGTACTATTTGAGATTTTCGACTCGATGGCTCCTGTCAATTGCGCTGCAAATTTTTCACTATCGATGACCACCATCGATTCTGTATTTAAAAAGGCAGATCGAGAATCCAAATTGTAGGAACCCACTGCACTTAATCGTTGATCATAGACAACCGATTTACCATGCAAAGAATAAGGCTTTGAATATTCATAAAGCCTTGCGCCCGTCTCAACGATACTATCCCTAAGCGCCAAGTAACCTGAAAAAGCGATCACATTCGGGGTTGATGCCACCGAGTTGGTAAGTATCGTCCAATTAGCCTTTGAATCCATCTGCTTCGGTACATATTCCTTCAAGGCATCCGCAGGAACAATATAGGGACTTTGGATGAGTACCGATTGATTGGCATTCGCCGCAATGTCCACTAGAGATCTCCAAACAATTGGGTGTTTATTGAAACGCTCGATGGGATTATGTATGAAGGACACTTTTTTAGTAGGTGTTGTAGCCTTGCTCCAATCGACGGCAGGATTAACGAAATCTACATTAGTTTTCAAAGCTTTACTGTATTGATTCGCTAATGCATCTCTTTCACGTTTTCCTTTCTCCGTTTGCCTTTTCGAGAGGTCCGAAAAAACATCGCTCGTATATGGATGGGTCCATAATTCATGCAAATAGTCCTTCATTTCAACGATTACACTATCTTTCTCCTCTTTAGCATTGAAAATGAGTACATCCCTGTCATAGACAAAATTCCTCGGCGGCTTGCTAGCTAAATACTTATCGGCAATATTTCTCCCTCCGATGATGCCTAACTTTCCATCTACAGTGAGGATCTTATCATGAAGGCGATTATGCCAGGTCCACGGCTTAAATGGCTTAAAGGTTTCGTAATATCTTAATTCAATGTTTTCATGAGAGACCAATGCATAACGGGCACTGCTTAATTGACCTCTGAGTCCATGAGATATTCCATCCAGAAGGATTCGGACTTTGACACCTCGGTCAGCCGCTTCGATCAAGGCTCCGAGAAAAAGTTCGGTTGATTTGCCTTTTCCAAAAGCATAGTAGGCAATATCGATTGAATTCTGGGCTTCCTGGATCAGTCGCATTCGGGCGAGTCCCGACTCATAACCGTCTTCGAGAAGAAGGACACGATCCACGGTGGCTTCCTTCTCTCCCATATATGCACTTACTTGATTAATCGGCCTATCTTCTTCTTTTTCTTCTTTGGGGAAAAGAACCACTGCCGTCACCACTACATAAAGCAAATACATTAGAAGAACGAGCAGCACTCCTTTAATTGCCGTTTTTACAGTCATTGAGCACTCCCCCCCTTTTAGCGATATTTTAATACTATTCGTAATATGCAAAGACTCTATTCAACATCTTCAAGCAGAAATAAAAACGCCTCTGATCAGTTAGTCAGCGGCGCCTATCTAGGTCATTCTTGGGTAGAAATTGGTGCATTTATTTTCCTTTTAAATGTGACAAAGTGGTGAACATGAAAGCAGTTGCATAATATGATATAGAAGGAGGGATTTCATGCTTAAACAACCTGATAGAATAAGTATTTTCAATTATTGTTTTGCCTTAGGTGTGTCAGAGGTATTCTTTTTATCCAGCTTTTATCTTTCCATTCTAGACGTTTCATTATTTGCCGTCGCTTTACCATTTTCCGCATTATTTCTAATGTTCTCCTTGTACCTATTCCTTCGAACGCATAAAGCAGCAATGACGTTACCCAATCAAGCGGAACGAAGAAGGGAAATTCATGCGTTCTATCATCAGTCTTTCGGGATTTTCACAATCATATTTTCCGTCTTATTTTTTACAGCTTTAGCCTATATTCCCTTGCTGGAAAATGGGGGGCACTTCTATCTTCTTTATTGTTTACCGATGGCCTTGCTTTGTTTGATTCCTTCGATTGTATCTTATAAAGGAAGGAAATTATTCAAACTGGAAATGATTTAGTGGAACTCCTTTGGAATCCGAAAGCTTCGTTATTTAAGAAGCTAATCGAGAAATGGATTTTAGTCTCTTTCCATGTTTATTAGTTGAATGTATAGGTAAAATGAGGATATAATAAAGATAACTAACATATATAAAAAAAGACACTGGTTAGACCAGCGTCTTAATGAACAGCAAACTGCATAAAGAGCAGCGGCTTTCTGTGGTAAGTCAGTAGCTACTCAATCATGAAAGTAACCCTTTTCCTACATACATCTGGCCGGATGGTATGGAGGGGGTTACTTTTTTAATGTAACCGCGATTACTGCGACGATTAAAGAGGCAAATGAAATCATAAGCATCAGTCCGTCCATAATAGAAATCACCAGCGACACCCCCTTTCATTAAAGGAGTGACCGCCGCCCACTATACCAAATTGCTGTCCACTTTCTATTATATCTGTATTTACTTGTTATTTATAGAAAAATATAGATATATTCATTCCCCTTATAAAATCCATGCTTATACATAAAAAAATCCCACTTATAGTGAGACCATTGTATATCCTATTATTGTTCCACTACACGGCCATCTTTGTAAATGTGGAACCACCCAATCGTTCCTGACCCGCCTTGATCCATCCAATCTTTATTAGCTGCTTTATAATTGTAATATGATTTTCTTTTGCCGTCTTTCAGCAATCTGCCATCACCGCTGAAAACGATATTGTTACCCAGCTTCTTTTTACCTAACGCAATCGCGTCTTTCTCCGTGAACTGTTTTCTTTCTACCTTATTTTCATCTAAGGCAGCCCATGTCAATGGTCCAACGATACCATCTGAACCCAGGTTATGATCCACTTGAAACTCTCTTACGACATTTTGTGTTTGGGTGCCGAAAATCCCATCAACGCCTACATTATATTTAACATCTTTAAGGCTTTGCTGTAAGTCTCTTACATAACTAGAACGCGAGCCTTTCCGGAGGGTCGGGCGCGTTTCCGCCTTCGTTTCGATTTTCTGGGTTTGACTGCCCTTAGATGCTGCTTGGGTAATTGAAGTTCCCATTCCTAAAGGGGCTAACATCAGGGCAACGGTTGGAATGATGACCAATACTTTCTTCTTCAACACAAATAACCTCCATTCATATAATCACTCCTGCAGGTTTCTGACTTACTTTCCTTGGAGCCCATTCATTATAACGTATGGAGTTATTTATTTGGTGTTTTATTACTTAAATTATAAAAAATGGTAAATAGTATCTACGGGGTACATTTCCAAAGTTTATTTGATGGAGACCTCGTTTCTTGAATAAAAAAATAATCCCCTTAAGGGGATTATTTTTTTATTGATAATCTGACGGTTGTTGATTCTGCCCTTGCATCCCAGTTCCCATTCCCATCAAGTTAGTAGCAAGCGGCATCATATTTTTCATTTTCCCGCCATTTCCACTCAACATTTGATAAGTAGCAATACCTACTCCGACCGAAGCGACAACTGGTAAAATTTTATCCATGTTTGCCTTCATTTTCATCACCTTATTATATATATATTTTTGTTCATTTCCTGAACTCTTATATCTTGTTCAAGAGAACCCCAAAAATTCAAGATGTTTGTTTCTAAAACAATTAGTAATAAAAGCATGTTTTTAAGGGAAAATTCTTTCAGGAGGGATATTATGCAAGTACCCTTCGAATGGAAATTTATTTTTATCCAAACGCTAGTTGTTTATTAAATGGTATAGCCATTCAATGATTGAAAAATGATTTAAGATTATTGAGGTGAATATTCATGCCAATGTTAGATGTGGACGGTATTAGCTTGTATTATTCTGTTAAGGGAAAAGGGGTTCCTATTGTTTTTATTCATCCTCCAGTACTGACTAGTGTGAATTTCCAATACCAAATGGAGGAATTATCCCAAGAATTCAAAGTTATAACTTTTGATATTAGGGGTCACGGAAGAAGTCAGTATTCAAGACTGCCAGTAACTTATCCCCTGATTATCGAAGATATCAAACAACTGTTTGATCATTTAAAAATTAAAAAAGCAATCATATGCGGATATTCAACCGGCGGCTCTATCGTATTGGAATTTTTGCTGAGTTGTGCCGATAGGACTCTAGGAGGCATTGTAATAGGTGGAATGTCTGAAGTGAGGGATAAATATTTAAAGCAAAAGATCTCTTTAGGAATATCACTTGCAAATAAAGACGCAGTTCCAATTCTTGCGCTATCCATTTCATGGAGTAATTCAAATACGGAAAATTTGTTCAACAAAATGTTTAATGAAGCCCTAAAAGGAGATGCCAGAAATATCGAGCAGTATTACTATTATAGTTTGCATTATAACTGTACCCATCAGCTAGAGAAAATCACCCTGCCAATTTTACTGATCTATGGTAAAAAAGATAAACCACTTTATCATTATGCTAATTTATTGCATGAAAAATTGCCATGTACGGAATTAAAATTTATTGATCATGTAAAGCATCAGATCCCTACAAAAGCGGCTAATGATTTAAATGAAAGTATTAAGCATTTTATCCATACAACTGTTTGATTCTTTCTATTTATAAACGAATAAACCAATCCATCAAGTACTATGTAGAATTTCATTCTTTTACTATTGTACATATCCTAAATTTATGGAGTGAAAAAATTGGGAAGAGATAAAAGTACACTGATTCATTTAATATTACTATTGCTAGTAACGGCAGTTTTTATTTGGTCAGTTATTAAGCCTGAAGGATACTTGATATGGACAATGGAAGTACTTCCTGCCGTTGTGTTTCTGATTTATGTAATGGCTACATATAATAAATTCCGCCTTACTACATTATCCTATTTCGTTATTGCCGTTCTTTCAATTACCATGTTCATTGGTGCCCATTATACGTACACAAAAGTTCCTCTATTTAATTGGATAAAAGATCATTACGATCTAAACCGGAACCACTATGATCGGTTTGGACATTTCCTAAAAGGTTTATTTGCGATTGTGATTAGAGAAATAGTAATACGTAAAACCCCTCTAACAAAAGGACCCTGGTTATTTGCTGTCACATTAAGTTTTGCGCTAGCCATTGGAGCCTTATATGAAATCATCGAATGGATAGCTGCCATCATTTCAAAAGGCGGAAAGGCTTCAAAGGAATTTTTAGGAACACAGGGTGATATCTGGGACGCACAATGGGATATGTCGTTAACCTTAATCGGCTCTATCCTTGTATTGTTAACCTTATCCAAACTTCATGACAAGCTGTTACGAAAAGTGAAAAATCGAGAAGAAAACAAAAAGAAAGGCTCTGAAAAACGATAAATTTAAAAAATAATGATCTATATAGATCACTATTTTTTAATTAGAATTTGATTGTTAATATGATGTTCCATATGTTCTAGATAATCATTTATTAGCCACTCCAATGATTTTTGTTGATTATTTCCGATATCACAAAGATTAGATAATCTATCATTTGGTGTATTCGTTATTATATGTACGATTTGCTTATTTAAAGTACAAAAAAGGTTAACTATCTCATCCATTGGTCGCTCTTGATAATTCTGGACTAATACCCATTGGTCTTGATTATATGATTGTATAACATATGGCTGTTCAACGTACTGAATCTTGATAAACCTATTCATATTGTTCAATGCAGAATCGCATAGATGTCCTAAAATCTCTTTTTTGGACCATTTGTGTGGCATTGGTCGATGATTTAATTCTTTTTCTGTCATCCGGTTGAACTCTTCTGGTATAAAACCTATCCAATTATTGATTCCATCTATTACATTTTTCAAGTGCACTCCCCCTAAGTTTTACCTAAAGGATTTTTATTCGGCAACCAACCAGAAAATACCTTCTTCTTCAATCAACAGCATTTAATAAATGACCCAAAGAAAAAACCGAAATCAAAAATGGATTTCGGTTCAGACTGCAGACAAACCCGAAAAAAAGCGAGTTTCCCTGCAATTTAAAAAACGTTCCAGCTGTTTTCAGAAATCCGCTCCCTTTCCGCCGACTGTCTGCCAAGCCTCATCAAAGCAAGCGTCTGTGGGGTCTCGGCTAGCCAGTTTTTCGGCAGGAGTGTCGCAAATTTCTTCAATACCTGGAGGCAACGTTCAAATTTTAACCAGTCATGATTGTACTTGCTTACTTCCCTTTTTTTCATTGATAGCTTTTTGATCGATTTTTGTATAGATGCGTTCCACTTCTATTTTGTCATGCAACAGAAGTTCGCGGTTTTCTTTTAGCAGTTCAGTATAAGATTTCTTTCTCCTAGACATTTTTTAATTCACCTCTCAAGTGATTGAATTCCTTCTGTAAAACTACTAACGGAAGCTCGTATAGTTGTTTATTATATTTTTTAAAAATCCCGAATTTCAGAAGTTCTTGGATAAGTTCCTCTTTTTTTGCTTCTCCCTTTGCACTTAATTGGGTAATCATCAAGGGCCCTCCTTAACAAAAATGCTGATTTTTGGTATTTTGGGTTGCCTAGCATCCGATCCCACATGAAGAATCTCCACTTCTTCCTCTTGCTTCCCCATATAAGGGCATGCTCTGCAAAGTCTTCACATTTCCTTAATCGGTCGTATGTACTGCTTTCATGGTGTATTTTCAATACTCGATCATATACATTAAATCCAAATCGCTTCATTTTATCGGAAAGGATATCTATCGCGGCGCACGGTTTCGAATGGGTCAAGTCGCCGGCACCAAAGAATGCGACTTTAACTCCAGCAAAGTCCACTTGGTCAATTTCTTCATAAAATTCGTTTGCTTCATACGGTAAATCTTCAAGATTCCATGTATATAAACCAATAAAGGCCAAATCAAAATCCTTTAAGGCATCAACTTCAACAGTATCCAATCTTTCCATATATACTTCACAGCCGACAGCCTTCATTCTATTCTTTATGTTCATAGCCATTTTCTCGGTATTACCGGATAAACTGACATAACCAATGAATACCTTCATCTATATCACCTTCCTAATTGAGAATTAATTTCATTACACACCTCACTATAAATGAAAATGATTCTCATTGTCAATTATTTACCTCCGCTAATTATATGAAGGATGAATCAGGAACGGATATTTTCGCTTCACTTTCCCTGTATCTGTAATGCTGCTGGAAAGTTCAAGTTCATTCTTCCAAAAAAGAGCCCGTTTTACTCATTAAGAGTAAACGGGCTCTTGGTTAATCTATTATCTTAAATCTTTATTCTTTAATCTTTGAATTAATAAAATTTCACAATATTTTCGAAAGGTAGGAACGTTTTGTCTTCTTGTTGTTCATTCGGCTCACCAAATGGCATTTGAGCTATCAACGACCATTTCCCTGGAAGATCCCAAGTCTTCATCACTGCTTCATCAATTATTGGATTATAATGTTGTAAAGATGCCCCTATGCCTTCCGCTGATAAAGTCACCCATATTGCATACTGCAGCATAGCACTTCCTTGGTGGGACCAATATGGAAACTGTTCTTTATAGGAGGGTGCTTTTTCTTGCATTTGTTCTATCGTTTCTTTATTTTCAAAGAATAGAATGGTCCCCACTCCATCACGAAATCCTTGTAATCGTTCTACAGTTGCCGCAAAGCTCTCTTCCGGAACGCGGGAACGTAGTGTTTCTTTTACAATATCCCAGAACTTTTCATGCTCGTCATCCATCACTACTACCACTCGTCCACTTTGCATATTAAATGAAGTTGGTGCATGTAAAGCGGTTTTTAACACTTCATTAATTCTTTCTTTCGTAATACTTTCGTTCTTTTTCACCTTACGGATGGAACGACGATTGATGATTGCTTCTTTTACATTTGTTGTAGTTGCTGACATTTTGATTCCTCCAAATAAATTTTCATTTAATTTTATTTAATAACTCAAAAGGCTTTTAGCAATTCCCCTTACCATCACATTGCAGGCCATCAAATTCATTCAGTTTATTCTTGGTTTCTTCCTTCTCAATGACTTGCGCTAACCTTTCTTTACTAGCAAGTCCTTGGATGACTTCATCACCAATAATAAACGTCGGAACAGCCCTGATATCTGCTTCTTCATAAGCATGTTTGAGTGCTTCTTGGTGCACTTCCCGATACTTCCGTGACACTAATGCTTCTCTAAAAGCATCTACAGGAAGTTCAACTTCACCCGCTAATTTTGTCAATACTTCAATATCTTCAATATTTTGTTCCTCTTGAAAAAACGCTGTAAATACTCTGTTGTGGAACTCGTTCCCTTTTCCGTGCTCCTTTGCAAAATGGCACCCTTCGAACGCCAAATGTGTATATGGATGCGGAGAAACACGGGGTAAACGTATATCAACTCCCAGCTTTTTCGCAACAGGAAGAATATAAGAATCCCATGAATTCAACTTATCCGGTTCTTTCCATGGATCAATTTTGGAATATGGACTCGGACGCAATTCAAATGGCATCCATTCCACTTCCACATCTTTTTCCTTCACGATTTCGTCTAAAGGACCTTTGCCCAAAAAACAAAATGGACATATAAAATCAGAATACGCTTTAATTTTCACTGTCATATTATATTCCCTCACTTTTCATCATTAGCTCAACTTGTAACCAAAATAGTTACAACGTAGAACAAAAAAATATTAATATAAGAACATTGCATTTTGTAACTACACAGTCGATTGCTTCCTGCGTTTGTTTCATCACCTGCTGTAATCATTTTAGTTACAGGTTGACGATAAGTCAAGCATTATTTTAAAAAAGCTTTAAAACCTTCAGTTCGGGAAGTAAGAAAAAAAGTTTGTAAAGGAAGCGTCGCTTTCTCTACAAACTTTTCAGTTATTCTCCATTACATCTCGATTTGTTCGTTAACGGGTTCTCTCTTTTTCTTCCTCTGTTTTTTCGATTTTTTATAATACAGCAATTCGTATATACATGGAATCACGATAAGTGTGAGCAGTGTTGAAACAGCTAGCCCGCCAATGACCACGATCGCTAAACTTTGTGAAACCAGGCTTCCTGTTTCCGCCTTTTTATATAAAAGCGGCAGCATGGCACAAATGGTTGCTACAGCCGTCATTATGATCGGACGGAATCTTGTAGCTGTCGCTTCAATGATCGCATCACGGATAATCATTTTTTCTTCGTTTTGTTTGACTCGATCCAGAAGCACAATTGCGTTTGTCACCACAATTCCTATCAGCATGAGAGCACCCAACAGTGCTGTAATATCCACTGGAATTCGACTGATAACCAATCCTAATACCGCTCCAATCGCAGCGAATGGCAAGGAAAATAGAATGGCGACCGGTGCTTTAATCGATTTGAAAGTTATAACCATGATTAGAAAGACAATGCCTATGGATATTAACATCGTAAGGAACAAATCAGTAAAATCATCTGTTTGCTGTGCACTGGCTCCTCCAACTAAAATTTCTACATCTTTCGGAATATCAAGGCCGCCTTTGTTCTCCTTATCTCCAAATATCTCAAGATTAATTTTGCTTGCAATATCGGAAAGTTTAGTCGGATCGACCGTTGCCGTTAATTGAAGATACGTTTCCCCATCTTTATGGAACTGCGTTGTTGCACTCTCTTCGCTCTTTAAAGAAGCAACCTTCGACACCGGAGCTAGACCGCCATCTGTCATAATGGGAATACTTTTTAAATCCTCTGGTTTTTTGGGATCTAAGATTGGTTCAAGGACGACAGGTGTCTGCTTATCCTCCAACGTTATATTGCCGATAGGGGTTTTATTAAGCATGATCCCTAATTGTTGACCTATTTGTTCTGTATTGCCTTTAGCTGGATCTACCCTGAATGAATAAATGGTTTTCTTTTCGTCCTGGTTCGTTGTAACATCTTCAATTCCTTTAATATCCTGAATTTTTTCTTTGACCTTATTGGCAGTCAGTTCCAAATCTTCAACATTACTGCCGATCACATCTATCGTAATGTTCGTCTTTGATGCCCCCATCATGAATGAAGAAGCGGTGGTCGTAAGCTTCGCATCAGGATAGTTTTCTTGTTCCTTTTCAATTTTTTTCAGGATTGCATCAATATTTGCTTTATCCTTCACCAAGAGGCCGAAAGTCGCTTCTGTAGGTGATGTGACCGCGCCATATTGTGCCGCCTCTGCAGAGTTTCCTAATTGCATGAACACATTATCCACTTCACTCATATCTTGCATCGTTTCTTCGAGTTCAATCGCTTTTTCTTTTACTTCATCAAATGGCTGATCATTTGGATAAGTTAATGTCACGGAGACATAGTCTGCAGACGAATTATCAATCGCCCCTTTTGGCATGGCAAAATATGTACCAACAGAACCGACAAACAATAGCAAAGCAACAATCAAGACAACCCATTTATGGTTTAATGACCATGTAACCAGCTTGGTGAAACGCTTGGCTGGTCGATGTTTTGGAAGCTTCGCTCTTTTCAGCAATCCCGCACTCATTAACGGAACAACCGTCAATGCGACAATCAAGGAAGCCAGCAAAGAATAAGTGACCGTTAAAGCGAAAGGCAGAAGAAACTCTTGGAGCCCTCCGTTCAATAAAGCTACCGGCAAGAAAACGGCTACAGTAGTAAGGGTTGAAGCTGTTATCGCCACTCCCACCTCTTTTACTGCATCCATCACCAATTCGATTGAAATCTTCTCTTGCTGCATTTTCCGGAAAATATTTTCAATAACAACAATACTATCGTCCACCAATCGCCCGATCGCTACAGCGACACCGCCTAGCGTCAAAATATTCAGCGTCACTCCCGACAATGACAGCAAAAATAACGTAAAGCCAAGAGATAACGGTATGGATACGATTGTAATGAATGTAGAACGTACATTTCGTAAAAAGACCATGATCACAATGGTGGCGAATAGCGCACCAAGCAGCACTTCTTTAACCATCGTCTGAACGGAAGTCTCCACCATATCTGCTGTAGATAAATAGATGGTCGATTTCTGGTCACCATACTTTTCATTAATTTCTTTTGATACTTTTTCAACCTCTTTACTGATTGTGACAGCATTTGATTGGCTGTCCTTGATAATGCTTAAATCAATGCTTTCCTTTCCGTTAAAACGACTGATGAGTTTACCATCCTTCGCTTCTTCAACTTTTGCTATCTCTCCAAGAGTTACTTTTGGAGTGACTTTTAACGCTTTTAATTTTTCAATACTTGTTAAATCCCCAATAACCTTAATGTTACTTGCCTTCCCATCAATCACTTTTTCGCCTACGGCCAGAGCTGTATTCTGACCGTTAAGGACGCCCATGATATCTTGAATGGAGACTTTCTTTTTAGCCAATTCTTTATTGTCCACTTTGACTGAAAGTACAGATTGGGAAACTCCAAATGTCTGTACATCCGAAACCCCTTTAATATCTTTATATAGAGGCTCTAATTCCTTCTTGGTAAAGTCTATGTTTTCAGCTGTTAATCCTTCTTTGAAAGTAACAGCTATAAATGAAATCGGAATCATTGATGTATTTAGCTGTGTAACAGTAGGCTTTGCCATGCTTTGTGGCAATGCTACATTGCCTAAAGCCTCTTGAACATCGAGTTTCGCCTGTTTCATATCCGATCCGGCTTCAAAAAATAGATCTACTTTTGAAAATCCATCTCCAGTGGTGGAGTATACTGAACTCTTTCCTTTTACTCCCGTTACTGCTCTTTCAATCGGATCTGTAACTTGTGTTTCCATCGTTTTCGAATCAGTGCCCTGCCCCATTGTGATAATCGTAACTTGTGGATTATCAGCAGATGGTAAAAATTCCATTGGTAATTTAAAATAACTGACCACACCTATCAACAAAATAAAAATGGTTACCAATGAAACGGCAGCCTTGTTGTTAAACGACCACTTAGTAAAAAACTCCACGAACAAATCACCCCTGATTATAATTTAAAAGAAAATATTTCCATTTTAAATCTTACCATATTTTACTAATGTTGGAGTGTTAATTTTTTATTGATTTTTATATTTTTTTGCGTCTCTATAAATTAAGATAAACCAACTTGGTATGAAGAACTTTTTCCACATAAAAAAGGCTGCGCAGCAGCCTCATAGAAACAATCTTGATTATTTAAATCCTTTTAAAAAAAGCATAACGATAGCGAAAATCATTATCCCGATAAATAATAAAGGTCCGATGCCCGAGCTATACACGAAGTATACCGTGATGTGGCGAAAAACGAGCACGACAAGAAATAGGAATAACAGGAAACACAAAATGATGATTAGAGCGGTATTTTTATTCCGATACAACGTAACCAGCCCCATTTTAATAGCTTTATTTACATGAAGGAAAATTCACATGAAATCCTGCCTCTTACATCAACATACCGTTATAAAACAATATGCCGCCCCCATTTTGTACTATTCTGTATATCGGGAATTATTAACCCTTCACATAGCGGAATAATAAAAAAAAGGTTGCCGCAGCAACCCATTTTTTCGAGAATCTTGTAAAAATTTAACCCTATAACTCTTGAAGTTCATTGACCGTTACAAACGTGTACCCTTCGTTCGTTAACTCTCGTAAAATCTCTTCAATCGCTTGAAGTTCTTTACCCGTATCATCATACATCGGATGCAACAGGATGATCGAACCTGGTTTTATATTTTCCTTCACATACTTCACTTTGTCAGAAGCGGAAGTGTAATAGCTATCCGGTTCCAGATTCCAGGTAATGGTGTCCCTATCATTTTCATTTAAGTAATAAGGCAAACCTAAGATCTTTTTCCCGTTTGGTGGGCGAACGTCGATTTCACCCTTATATCCTGAGTTTCGAATCAATTTATCCGTTTTCTCGATTTCCGCTTTTATAAAGGAAGGGGACTTAAAAACCATTCGCTTGTGGGCATACGTATGATTCCCAATCTGATGTCCGGCTTCCGCTATTTTCCCAGCTTCCTCTGGATAATTTTCGATTTCGTTACCAATCAGGAAGAATGTAGCTTTTGCATCGTATTTATCCAACAACGGAAGGATCTGATTTACATTCTTCGATGGGCCGTCATCAAAAGTCAAAGCGACCACTTTTTCATTCGTCTCGACCTTATCCGTTAATCCTCCGAATACCTGATAGGTTCTCGAATTCATCAATTTATACGTACCAAGCAATAGCAGGAAAACAACCAGGATACACAATCCAATGAATGTCAGTTTCTTTTTCATGGCAAATACCTATCTTTCTATAAGTCTTTTAATCCAATGACCTATTATAGCAAATCACTGAACGAAAATACTTATTGTGCACTTACGAATGAACCCTCTACATTCACTTCACATGAATCAATTCAAAACGCTCACACACCAGCAGCATATCTTCTTTAAAGGTGTGGCCAATTTTGTCCAGTGCTTCCTTGAAAAAATTTTCATGGGCATCCCACCAGTATGTATAGGTTCCATCGCCTTCCCCTTCTGCCATCGCAAACTCTTCACTCACTTCATTCATGGGCGATATATCGACTTTCACTGTTTGTATGATGGCTAAGGGCACATCCCCACTGCTTAATATAATGCTATAATCACCCACGGATGGTAATGGTTCATTTTCCTCTTCATAAAAAACATAACCAGAGCATGTAGCCGTTTTTTTCCCTTCGATCACTAATTGAGCCAAAAGATCGGGATCAGCCCCGAATTGCCACGCACTGACTGACTTGGGTTGTCCTTCGTCTTTCCCTTGCCAAAATTCATTCCAATATAATTCCGCTTTGACATTCATTCTATGAATCCCCCATTCTGTTTTGACATAAAGCATATTAAAACGATTCATTCTTAAAACTTCCGCCCATCTGTCATTCGCTTTTTTCACTTCTGTATTCATTTAACCGTTCCCATTCACTTAAATACATACGATTCGTGATTTTTTTTGGATTTGCCAATTTACTAATAAATTCCAAACTGTTGCCATCTGGATCATTAAAGTGAATTTTAGCATGGGCATCTTCCCCGTGAGGCATCACGAAAGGTTCTATTGGTTGAAATCCGAACGCCTCTCTTGGCGAATAGCCCCTATCTTCAAGCCATGCGACTGAACTCTTTAAATCTTCCAATGATACTTGAAATGCTATATGCCTTAAAGAGGGATGATACTCAACCTCCACTTTTTCCGTTTCCCAAAGTCCCAACCAACTTTTATCCTTTTCAATCCATAGAAAAGCCAGGTTGTCTTCAACCTTATGATCCAACTGTAAACCAAGTCCCTCATAGAATTCGATGGACCGTTTCAAATCACGGACCGGTAAATGTGCTTCATATAAACCTCTTATCATTGAAAAACCACCTTTTTAGTCAGATCCAATTTGGTCTACGGGGCAAATTCAATTTCACCCGTTAATAACAACGTGATGACGATAACCCATAATATGAAGAAAGACGAAGAAAAAACCAAAGAAATAATAGGAATCACTTTTTTCTCCGTATTCTTCAAAATACCTATGATAGAAAGGACGATGCCGGTAATCGTAAGGAAAAATGTTATATAATATCCAGTCAGGCTCCCGATATTGGCAATTCCAATAGGTGTAACAAAAACAATAAAAAAGCAAATAATTCCGATGATGAATGAAATAAAACTAATTACACCGTACCTCTTCTGAATAAATGCCTCGTTTTCCATCGAGCACACCCTTTCATGAATGTCATATAGATCCTACACATCTATAAATATCTCACGAATAATTTTAACATATAATACCAGCGAATGTTTGTGCAAAGGTTGCCGCAGCAACCTTCCCCAATGACAGGACAAAAAACGTTGAATTAAAGCTTCATTTTCATAGGTTTGCAAATGAAATTAGTAAGTGAATTAGAACGATAAAAGCCTACATCCCAATTAAGGATGTAGGCTTTTATTGACATTAATATTATTGCATTACTTTAAATGTATAAGTTATTTTTTTACCACTCGTGTTTTCTAATTTAACACGGTATGTAGCACCTTTGGTAACACCTGTCCAGTTCATGTTTGTATAGCCATTTTTAGCAGGATATTTTGTTTTGTAATTCTTCCAGACACCATTAGTCTTTTTTTGAAGTCTAGCTGTGAATGTTCCAGATGCAGAGCTACTTGCATTTACAGTAGTCCAAATTTCGTCTGACACAGTAGTCGTCATAGTACGTTGGTAAACATAATTAGTGAATGAACCAGAATGATAATATGAAGTCCAAATACTTCCTGTAGTTGACCAATCTGCTGCCTCTGCTTTTTGAGTACCTCCGAAGCTTGAAAGACTTAAAACAAGTGCAAGTGCAAGTGAAGCTATGATGCTTTTTTTCATATGTATTTCCTACCTTTCTAATTTCATACATTAGTAATATTAACACAACTACTCAATAGTACAATTACATAAATTCATATTTTCTTCTTTTTATTATAGATAGTCATTCTCGTTATTGTGGCATATTTAACGCTGTATTCTAATTCCATAATTTCTTTCCATTCTTTGAGTATCTCTTCCTTATTACGGCCAAACGATAGATCCTACACATCTATAAATATCTCACGAATAATTTCTACATATAATACCAGTCGATAGTTGTGTACAAAAAAAGGTTGCCGCAGCAACCTTCCCCAATGACAGGCAAAAAACGTTGAATTAAAGCTTCATTTTCAAACCTTCATGAGTCGCTTTGAACCCTAAATGTTCATAAAAACGCAGCGCTTCTTCCCGATTTTTATCGGTCGTTAGCTGAATGATATGACAGCCCCGCACTTTTGCACGCTCAATCGCATATTGGATCAACTTGCTTCCTATTCCTTTCCCCCGTTCTGAAGATGCCGTCCGAACCCCTTCAATCGTAGCTCTCCATCCGCCTTGATGGGTAATATAAGGAGTGAAAGTGATTTGTTGCACCCCAACGATTTCCTCACCAAGACATGCTACGATCAATTCATTATTCTCATCTGAATCAATGGATTCAAATGCTTTTTGATAGCTTTCAGGAAGGGGATTTTCATAGCGCTCCCTTTCCCTCCCCAATACATCGTCCGCAAGCATCTTCACTATTTCACTTAAGTCCTTTGCTGTTGCATTCCTGAATGTGATCATACAATGCCTCCTAATACGTACTTCATCATCACACTTTTACGTCATGATGAAATACTAATCTATCAACCACCAATTCATGTATAACTTCTGCCAATAGTTCGGCGTTCCTCTTTTCTCGAGGAAAAATAATGACAGCTTTAAAAATAGGAATAACAAAAAAAGGACAAACTTCCTCTTTTATAAGGAAGTCCGTCCAGAAAATCATTATTAGGTAATTGGAGCTGGATTGAATAATGCCAAATCATTATGCAGGCCCCAATGCTCTGCCCAGGTTTTCTTTTTACCGCTGGCCACTTCCAATATAAGGTGAAATATTTCCCACCCAACATCCTCTATGGTTGCTTCTCCAGTAGCGATAGTTCCGGCATTTATATCAATCAAGTCTTTCCATTGCTCAGCCAATGTATTTCGTGTAGAAACTTTGATGACGGAAGCCATTGCCAGATTATAGGGTGTCCCTCTTCCGGTTGTAAAAACTTGAAGATGTATGCCGGAAGCCAGCTGTAACGTTCCGCAAACAAAGTCACTAGCTGGTGTAGCTGCAAAAATCAGCCCTTTTTCCGTAGCCTTTTCACCTGGAGCCAGTACGCCAGATATAGGGCTGCCTCCTGATTTGGCAATGGACCCTAATGATTTTTCCACTACATTGGCCAATCCGCCTTTTTTGTTTCCTGGCGACGGGTTGGCACTTCGATCGGCATCACCCAATGCAAGGTAGTTATCATACCAATCCATTTCCTTTATTAGAGCCTTCCCTACTTCTTCATTCACTGCACGAGGCGTCAATAAATGAATCGCATCCCGTACTTCCGTGACTTCAGAAAATAGAACGGTTGCCCCTGCTCTAACTAACAGATCTGTAGCATATCCCACTGCAGGGTTAGCTGTCACACCAGAGAATGCATCACTTCCTCCGCATTGCGTTCCGATGACTAATTCGGAAACTGGACATGTTTCGCGCTGCCTGCGGTTCAACTTCATTAATCGTTCTTCAGCCATTTCCATGATGGATTGGACCATTCCCGCAAATCCCTGCTGATCCTGAAGTGAAATGATATCCGAGTCGTCTCCGCTTGGATTTATTCTCATTGGGGAAAGCTTTTCACAGCCCAATCCAACTACCAAGGCTTCACCGCCGAAGTTTGGGTGTTTCGCCAGGTTCTGAATCGTACGAATGGGAATAACTGCTTCCGGTGCATTGATTGCGACTCCACAGCCATAGTTGTGATTCAAAGCGACAACATCTTCAACATTGGGATACTTCGGGAGAATCTCTTTTTTTATGCGGTTCACCACGAAATCCAGAACGCCTACTACACATTGAACGCTAGTTGTAATGCCTAATATGTTCTTAGTTCCAACACTGCCATCTTCATTGCGAAATCCTTGAAATGTATATCCTTCAAGTGGTGGTAAAGTTTTAGGTATATCATTTGCTACCGTTAATTCCTTTAAATCCGGGGATGCCGGCAGTATCACCAATGACTCATGAATCCAACTGCCCTTCCTGATTGATTCAGCTGCATGGCCGATAACTTCTCCATAGCGGATGATGGCTTCATTCTTGTCTATATCCATTAATGCTACTTTATGACCTTGTGGAATTCTTTCTTTCAATTCTAGCCCACAAGGGAAAAGGGTTCCTTGATCCAAGCCCCCAGTATTAACCACAATGGCGACATTGTCTATCGTATTTACCTTAATATAAAGCGGTACCTCCGTGAGTTGCATTTTCGTATCCACTTTACCACTCCCTTCATTATAAGAAAGCTAACAAAGATTCACGGGCCAGTTATTATTTCCGATATAATATCAGTTTAATAAAATGGTAACACACACACTTCTTCTTTTCCCCTTATTTGACAAACACCGTTTTAATCGATGTAAAAAACTCTTTTGCTGCTTCCCCTTGTTCCCTGGAGTGGGAGCTGGAGTTTTTCATGCCACCAAATGGCGCCTGTAATTCAACGCCTGCGCTTTCCGCGTTGACCCTGATCAATCCCGCTTCCATATCGTTAACAAATGAGAGCAAATGTTTGATATTGGCTGTAAAAATCGAAGCACTAAGGCCGTATTCCACGCTGTTCGCAAGTTGCAGCGCTTCTTCAACTGAATCAGCTTTCATTATGGCAATCACTGGACCAAAAATTTCCTCTTGAACAATTGCCATATCTGACGTGCAGTTATCAAAAATCGTCGGCTCTACATAAAAGCCATTTGCCTGAGTGCCTTCTTCAGCACGCTTTCCGCCAATTAGAAGGGTAGCGCCTTCTTCCACTCCCTTTTCGATATAGGAAAGTACCGTATTTAATTGATTTTCGCTAGCACATGGCCCCATCCATGTCCCGCTGTCCAATCCATCCCCGATGGAAATGCCTCTCGTTTCTTCCACCAGCTTCCGCTTGAACTCTTCATAGACTTCAGCAGCAACAATGACACGGCTTGTCGCGGTACATTTTTGCCCCGTTGAACGAAACGCACCTGTAATGACTGCTTCCACAGCCAGATCAAGATCCGCATCCGCTGCAACGATTACCGGGTTTTTCCCACCCATTTCAAGCTGGTATTTCGCTCCACGTGCTAACGCCGCTTGTCCAATCCTTTTACCAACGCCGTTTGAGCCGGTAAAGGTAATGCCGTTAATATCTTCGTGATCGGCGATGCCCTGCCCGATGACACTGCCTTTGCCTGTAACCATATTGATAACACCCATCGGTAAACCGGCTTCTTCAAAGCACTCCACAATCTTCGCACAAGTGATGGCCGTCTCGGTTGCGGGCTTCACCACAATCGTATTCCCATATACAAGAGCAGGAGCCATCTTCCAGATTGGGATGGCGATTGGAAAGTTCCAAGGTGTAATGACGCCCACTACACCAAGCGGAACGCGCGTCGTGAACATAAGCGCTGAACTGTCCGTAGATGGAATGACATCCCCCACTTTACGCATTCCTTCTCCTGCATAGTATTTCAGGATCGCAATGCCGCGTGCCGTTTCCCCTTTTGTTTCAGCAAAGGTCTTACCCATTTCCCGTGTTGCACATTCAGCAATTTCATCAATCCGCTTTTCAAGAATTTGAGCTACTTTGTATAGATACTCCCCGCGCTCAGAACCAGCTAGTTTGCGCCATTTATCTTTTGCCTTTTTTGCAGCTTCCACAGCCAGGTTCAAGTCTTCCTCGGTAGACTTTTGTACATATCCGACAATGGCTTGTTTATCTGCCGGGTTTAAACTTTTTTCAACTTCATTTGAAATGGAAGCAACCCATTCACCGTTAATATAATTTAGATAGGTTTTTGTTTGAACTGTAGTTATCATATTTAATCCCGCCTTTATTAGATTGATTGGATGGTTGTTTCTTTTGGAAAACGATCTAAGGCATTCTCTAATATCGTTTGCATTTCTGCATAATGTTCTTTTTCAACCGGAAGAATCGGTAATCTGACTGTTTGCCCAACCGGCATTCCCATGATCTCCATACCTGCTTTAATGAGAGAAACGGCATACCCTTTTCGCTGACGGCGAATGTTGTTGATCGGCATGATGACCTGTTGGTAAATTTCATTGACCGTTTCTTGATCTCCACTCAAAATGCCATTATAGAATTTTCGTGAGATGTGCGGGATGTAATTGGATATCGCAGATGAGTATGAGTCAAAGCCAAGTGGAACATAGGCCGACATGGTAACTTCCGCAAGCGGCATTCCGTTCAGCCAGCCGAAACGGTTTCCGAAGGTTTGTGTAAGCAGTCCATTCAACTCCATATTGCCTAGACCATCTTTGACGCCGACCACCTGCGGAACCTCCGCGAGCGCTTCCAAAGTTGAAATTGAAAGGGAAACATTATCACGCTGATATACAATCGAATTTAAGTCTGTACTCTCTGCGATGGCTTTGAAATAAGCCGCCAGACCTGCCTGTTCTCCAGTAACGAGATATGGTGGCAATATTAAATAACCATCCGCCCCTCTATCTGCTGATATTCTGGCAAGTTCCAGGGAAGTTTGAATGTTCCCCCCTACCCCTGTGTATACAGGTACTTTTCCACCCGTGACGGATACGGCCACATCCACCATCACTTCATATTCCTCTTTACTTAACGATGGATACTCTGCTGCCGCACATGCCACGAAAATGGCCTCTAGGCCTTCATCTATTAAAAATTGGATATTTTGGGCGAGTGCTTGTTCATCAAGCTTATTACTCGTCGTGAATGGAGCCACGGGAAAACCTAGGATCCCTTTAGGTGCTTTGCGAATCTTATTCATTATCGATTCCTCCTTGTGTATTATTGTTTTATTGTAAGACAAATACACCAAATGGTCAATCGTATATTTTTTATTTTCTGAAAAATGAAAAATCAAATCAAACCTCAATAATTTTGCTTCTAATATATACAAGAAAAATAGATAATTAAGGAGCTAAAATGTAAAAACGAATTTACAAAAAACACATTGACAAACAATTTCATTTGTCTTACCATTGGACAAAACTAAATAGTTAGAATTTTCGCAAAGGGGGAAGCAACTACATTGTAAGCGGTATCAAGAAAAAAATACGTTTAAGGAAGTGAGTATATGAACGCTGAAGAAAAAGTTTTTCAAGCTTCTCCTATACTGCCAAGTGCACAGAAAAAAACACGCACACGATGGTTCATTGTCTTTATGCTCTTTATGGTCACCGCCCTGAATTATGCGGATCGTGCGACGCTATCAATCGCGGGTACGGACATGTCTGGTCAGCTTGGTCTCGATTCAGTCATGATGGGCTATGTTTTCTCCGCTTTCGCTTGGTCTTATGTAGCTGGACAAATTCCAGGTGGATGGCTTTTAGACCGTTTTGGCTCAAAAAGAGTTTACTTTTGGAGTATCATGCTATGGTCTACCTTTACGCTTTTACAAGGATTCCTCGGATTTTTCGGTTCTGCCGGAACAGCGGTCATGGTATTGTTCGGACTCCGTTTTTTAGTTGGATTGGCAGAAGCCCCTTCCTTCCCGGCCAACAGCCGAATCGTTGCTACCTGGTTCCCAAGCCATGAACGCGGAACCGCGGCTGCCACGTTCAATTCCGCCCAGTATTTTGCAACTGTTCTCTTTGCACCGATCATGGGTTACATTACGTATAAATTTGGTTGGGAATACGTCTTCTTCTTTATGGGCGCTTTAGGAATCATCGTTGCTTTCATCTGGATGAAAACGCTTTATAGTCCAAAGGAACATCCGCGTATCAACAAAGCTGAGCTTGAATATATCGAAGCAGGCGGAGCTTTGATCAATATGGATCAAACCATTACACATAAGGAGGAAAAGAAAGGCGTCAACTGGAATCATATTAAGCAGCTTTTATCGAACCGTATGCTGCTGGGTGTTTATCTCGGACAATATTGCATTACAACGTTAACGTACTTTTTCCTGACATGGTTTCCTGTGTACCTTGTGCAAGAAAGAGGCATGACCATTCTTGAAGTTGGATTCGTCGCTTCCCTTCCAGCCATTTGTGGATTCTTTGGCGGCATTCTCGGAGGGACATTCTCGGATTTCTTGTTACGGAAGGGATTCTCATTGACTGTCGCCCGAAAAGTGCCAATCGTTGTTGGGATGATTCTATCGATGAGCTTGGTGGCTGCAAACTATGTAGATACGGAATGGGTTGTTATTTTCGTTATGGCCCTTGCGTTTTTCGGTAAAGGATTTGGGGCACTCGGCTGGGCGGTAGTGGCCGATACCTCACCAAAAGAAATGTCCGGTGTTAGCGGGGGGCTTTTCAACACATTCGGTAACATTGCAGGCATTACAACACCGATTATCATCGGATATATCATTGCCACGACAGGGTCGTTCAATGGGGCGCTAGTCTTCGTATGTGCTAATGCTCTTGTCGCGATTTTAAGTTATTTATTCCTAGTTGGTGAAATTAAACGTGTCGAGTTAAAATCATAGTCAATTAAATATTCTAGTAGGGGGAAAAATTATGAATAATCAATTGCTTAAGGATAATGTAAAAATCGGCACACCGGTCATTTCAGAAATGAGCGTTATTCCAGTTGCGGGCCATGACGGCATGCTTCTGAACTTGAGCGGCGCCCATGCTCCTTATTTCACCCGGAACATTGTCATTCTAAAAGACAATGCGGGTAATACGGGTGTAGGTGAAGTTCCTGGAGGCGAAAAAATTCGCCAGACACTCGAAGATGCCAAACAATTGGTTGTCGGCCAGTCCATCGGGACATACAACAACATTCTAAATACCATCCGTAAGCAGTTTGCGGACCGGGATGCAGGAGGGCGCGGCCTTCAAACGTTTGATCTCCGTATTGCCATACATGCCGTAACAGCATTGGAAGCGGCACTTCTCGATTTAGTTGGCCAATACTTGGGGGTTCCAGTCGCAGCCCTTCTCGGCGAAGGACAGCAACGCGATAAGGTGGAAATGCTGGGCTACTTATTTTATGTAGGTGACCGTAATAAAACAGATCTTGGTTATTTAAGCGAACCTGAAGCGGAAGATGACTGGATCCGCCTCCGTCATGAGGAAGCACTGACACCCGAATCGATTGTCCGCTTGGCAGAAGCTGCCCACACTCGCTATGGATTCAATGATTTTAAATTGAAAGGCGGGGTTTTGCGCGGGGAAGAAGAAATCGAAGCGGTGACGGCACTTGCGGAACGCTTCCCTGAAGCCAGGATCACCCTTGATCCAAATGGCGGCTGGCTGCTGGAGGATGCGATTAAGCTTTGCCGGGATCAGCATCATGTTTTAGCTTATGCGGAAGATCCATGCGGAGCGGAAAACGGTTTTTCCGCCCGGGAGATCATGACGGAATTCAGGCGCGCAACGGGTCTTCCCACCGCAACGAATATGATTGCAACGGACTGGAGGCAAATGGGGCATTCCATTCAACTTCAATCCGTGGACATCCCTCTTGCCGATCCGCATTTTTGGACGATGCAAGGCTCCGTCCGTGTCGCTCAAATGTGCAACGAATGGGGATTGACATGGGGATCCCACTCCAATAATCACTTTGACATTTCACTTGCCATGTTTACACACGTTGCAGCAGCAGCGCCAGGCAAAATCACTGCGATCGATACCCATTGGATTTGGCAGGATGGTCAGCGCTTAACAAAAGAACCTTTTAAAATTGTCGGCGGAATGGTGGATGTTCCTTCCAAACCCGGACTTGGAATTGAATTGGATATGGAACAAATCGAGAAGGCGCATCAGCTTTATAAACAAAAAGGGCTTGGTGCCCGTGATGATTCAATCGCTATGCAATACCTGGTCTCCGGATGGAAGTTCAATCCAAAATCACCTTGCCTTGTCAGATGATTTTTTAAAGGAATGCATGCGTCACTCTCTTAAGAGCGGCGCATTTTACTTTTTTTGGACATAGGTCTACATGCAAATAAGTTTATTATATTATATAATTAGTCTTACAGTAGGAATACATATAGGAAGTCACAGAAAAGGGGTTACATAATGGAAGAATCGTCAAAGAAATTAGGCGTACAATCGGTACATCGCAACACTCTTTCACAACAAGTAGTGGATCAAATTGTGCATCTGCTCGTCACTGGACAAATGAAAGCGGGTGACAAACTGCCTCCTGAAATGGAACTTATGAAAGAACTTGAAGTAAGCCGGCCGGTTTTACGGGAAGCGCTCAGTGCACTTGATACACTGGGTGTCATAACACGGAAAACGCGTGAAGGAACCTTTTTTAACGATAAGATCGGAACTCATCCATTCTCTGTCATGCTGGCGCTGGCTACCGATAATTTACCAGCGATTATCGAAGCACGAATGGCATTGGAATTGGGATTGGTAACAATGGCTGCCGAGAAGATCACCGATGAACAACTGGGGAAATTACAAGTAACGATCGACACGATTGCCAATAGTGAAGACAATGATTATGGAGAGGCTGATAAAGAATTCCACAAAATCATTGCTTTAAGCGCGAACAATCCCATTATCGAAGGGATGATCGATTCCTTATTGATTACCCATAATAAAATAAACAGCCTGATTCAATTCAGGGAACGGGAATTGACTGTAAAATATCATAAAGCAATCTATGCGGCACTTGCAGCACATGATCCCCATGAAGCATTCAACCAAATGTACAAGCACCTTGATTACGTTCGTCAGAAAGTCCTTCAATATTCTCACGCAAAATAATATATCGTTTGTGAGGACGCAGCAAACTAATGGATCACTCAATGATCCAATTTAATAGGAAAAGTGGATTTTTTCAGGGAACCAATTTTGCTTCCAAGATTTCAGAGTTCAACTCATCTTTTAAATCCAATTGATAGCATAATTCTTTTTGAGAAAAACTGGATAGTAGTTGAACTATCCAGCCCCCACTTATCCAGTTCGATTGAAATGAAAATGTCAGGACTCCCTAATGAAGTCGAAACCTTCCTCTTACAAATTGTCTAACAAACCAAAATCCCCATCCAATGAACCTGCCAATGACCCACTCAAAAAAAATGTACCCCTGCTTATTGGCAGGAATGCATGTATAGTCACCTAGTTTTTGACCGTCCTCTTTTTAATCTACGGCTTAATAAGCACTCCAGCCAGCATCTGCCGTGATGACAGTACCATTAACAAAACTGGAATCGTCAGAAGCAAGGAACAAAGCCACTTTAGCGATTTCTTCAGGTTTGCCATTGCGTGGATTGATAGCCATACCCAGTTGTTGGCGGGATGCGCCAAACTTATTGATATTCGTCATGCTGGAACCAATATTGGTTTCAACTCCACCTGGTGCTATTGCATTGCAGCGAATGCCTTTATCTGCATACATGAAGCCCGTGTTTTTTGTGAACCCGACCACTGCGTGTTTAGAGGCAGTATATGCTGCGCCTGCTCGAGCACCATATAAACCGCCAGCAGAAGCAATATTGATGATGACCCCTTTTTGTTTTTCTAAAAAGATTGGTAAAACCTTTCTAGTCGAACGCATGACGCTTGTCGTGTTAATTGCAAAAATCCGATCCCATCCAGAATCCTCTATATCCCCGGCAGGTTCCATGCCATCCATGATACCCGCATTATTCACCAAAATATCAACCGTACCATACGTACTGACCGTGGTATCGATCAAATGTTGAATATCTTCTTCTACCGCTACGTTCGTTTTAATGGCAAATGCCATTCCGCCATTCGCTTTTATTTCTTCTACCGTTGCATTCGCACCATCGAGATTTAAATCCGATACAACGACTTTAGCACCTTCTCTAGCATAATCTATAGCAATTTGTTTCCCCATGCCTGATGCTGCGCCAGTCACTACTGCAACCTTGTCTTGTAATTTCATTCAAACTCCCCCATTCATTCTAGTGAAGTGATACTTATTGTACAGATGTTCATTAACTACCTTCCCTTATAGTATAATTAGTTTCAGCAGGCTTATACAATCAGCAAATGATGACCTCGATGTTGAACAATGAACAGAAAGAGTTATATTGTTTATCAAAAGTACAATAACGAACAAAGGGTGAAGAAAATGTCTAATAATAACACTGGGATTGATAGAAGGATCAGGAAATCCAAAAAGGCTTTAAAAGAATCCCTCATATCATTAATGCAAAATAAGGATTTCAGGGAGATATCAATTACTGACATTGTAGAACTCGCCGATCTTAATCGGGGTACATTTTATAAACACTATCAGTACAAAGAGGAACTGCTTGAAGAGGTCATGGAGGATGTCATAGCTGATTTGATCATATCTTACCGGGAACCTTATAAAGATGTGGATACTTTCACCATCAATGAACTGACGGCTTCCGTCATCAAAATATTTGAACATGTAGCTAACTATGCAAACATTTATACCCTCATTCTAAAGTCGAATGCATGGCCAAAATTACTAGAAAGGATTTGTCATGAATTAAAGAAACTCCCTTTAGAGGACCTAGAAGATTATCGGCCGAACCCAAAGATCAATACAGAACTTGCCTCCAGTTACCAAGCTTACGCGATTTTAGGCATGATAATCGAATGGGTCAACACTGGATTTAAATACAGCGCTGACTATATGGCTGAACAGCTTCTGGAAATCATTAATAATAAGCCGGTAAACGCCGTTTATAAAATAAACCAAACATTGAAAGATTCCAGGCAAAAATAAGAGGGCTGCATTGGTAGCCCTCCCTCAAAATGCTATTTGGATGGAATTTAATCATTTATCTATTAAAAGGGCCTTATAAGTAGGTGGATTCACGAAATAAGAAAACTTCTCACGGCAGCTAAGAAAGCTGGTAAATTATCATCATGCACAAAGTGCCCGGCGTCCTCTATCGTCACCAATTCACAATTCGGAATAAGCTCGGAAACTTCCTGTAATTTGTTTTGGGGAATATGACTCGCCCCACCGCCTATAACAAGAGTTGGCATGGTAATCTCAGTAAGACGCGCCCACCATTCGGGATTGGGTTCATTCAGTTGCTGTAGAATCGAAGGCACCACCTGCCAATCAAACGGCAGAGGGCCAGAAGGTCTGGAAGGAAATTCGATTGGTTTATCCGAAAAAGGAGGAGGCGTGTCTTCGACTATCAACCTTTCTATCCTAGAAGGATAAGTTTGAGAGAAAAGATAGGAAACCGTTCCCCCCATGGAATGCCCCATTAACGAAAACCTTCCCAAATTCATAGCATCCGCAAAATGAAGCAAATCATCGCACATCAATTCAAAACTGTATGTATCAGTTCTCGAACTCCCACCGTGACCCCGTTGATCTAAAGCTAATACGCGATAATTTTCCCCTAATACGGCAACCACGTGATCCCATGATTCTGCACTTTTCCCCAGCGCGTGAAGGGCGACAAGCGGTGGTGCGGAACGTTCCCCACTCTCCCGATATTGAAAAGTGAGGCCATTCAACTCAATTTGATTAACCCGTACTTCCATATCCATTCATCTCCTAGGATCGGATTTGTCATTTTGAACCCGATCTATTTAATAAAAACCTCCTAAAATACTATGTTCACCATAATTAAATTATACGTTTTATGCCTTCACCCATTTATTCGACCTTCATCCGCTAATTCCGGCCCTCATCCCTTTTATTCCGGCCCTCCTCCGATTTATTCGACCTTCACTAATTTATTCCGTCCTATATCCGATTTATTCGACCTTCGCACGGTCAATCCTGCCTCTGTCCTATTATTCACCCATCAGCCTAGCAGAGTTGACAGCAGCGAAGTAATCCATGACAAATAAACGAAATTGCTTGGCTACTGGTGTGAAGTAGCGTTTTTCTGACCAGCCGAGCCCAATGGTTCTTTGACAGGCAGGCTCGGTTATCCGGATTTTATGGGATAATGATCCGGTTTGGTGGAGCCATGTCAATTCGGATACGAAGGCGACGCCCAATCCTTTCCTGACAAGGTCCGAGATGACAGCAGGTTCATCTCCTTCGAATGCGATGTGCTGGACAAATCCAGCTTCGAGGCAAAATTGGTCGGTTAGGTTTCGGAACCCGAAGCCTGTGTTCATACTTATGAATGGTTCATCTTTCACTTCATGAAGTTGAATGCTTTCCCTGCCTGCCAGCCGGTGATTTGGAGGCACGATCAGATATATTTCTTCGGTAATCAGCGGTTCCCACTTTAATTCGGGGCCTTCAATTGGAACGGATGATATGCAATAATCGATTTCCCCTTCAATTAGTAGCTGTTTCATGGATGATATGGATTTTAGGAATTGTTGAAAACGGACATCCGGGTTTTGAGATAAAAATGTACCCAATAAATCAGGCAGGACCCTGGGAATGGTAACGGCCAATGTGATGTTCTTTTGGTCTTGAACTGTTAATTCCTCTATTTCGCGCCTTCCTTCGTTCAGTTCCGCGAAAGCCCGTTCGACCCGGTTCAAGAATATTCTTCCGGCTGCATTGAGCCTGATTTTCCTGTGTTCCCTATCGAAGAGTGCGACTCCCAAATCCTCTTCTAGGCGGGATATGGTTTTACTGAGGGATGGCTGTGCAATCTGAAGCTGTTCCGCAGCCTTCGTCATATGTTCCAGTCGTGCTACGGTTTGAAAGTACTTCAGCTGTAAAATTTCCATTTTCCCACTCTTTTCACATAGATTTAAATCTATTATTACATAATCATTTATGTATTATACAGTATCTTAAAAAGCCTTTATGATGAAATAATCTCATTTAGTTAGAAAGGGCAGGCTCTATAATGAAAGGTTTACAACTTGTACTTCATGATATAACAGCAATGTGGAAACATAAACACGGGAGAATCGCATTGATTTTCCTTTTAGTCGTTCCTTTAATTTACTCAGGTTTCTTCTTGGCAGGATATTGGAACCCTTATGGAAAGTTGGATCAGCTCCCTGTAGCAGTGGTCAATCTCGATAATGGTTCGGAAATGGACGATAAGCCAATCGAGGCTGGAGATGATTTCGTTAAACAATTGAAGAAGCAGAAAGAATTGGACTTTCATTTTGTTTCGGCAGAGGAGGCTAACACAGGCCTTGAAGAAGGTACCTATTATATGGTTGTCACGATTCCGGATGATTTTTCGGAAAATGTCACGACACTAATGGATGAAAAACCGGAAACGGCCAAACTTTTATATACGGTCAATCCAGGTAAGAACTTCGTTGCCTCACAAATCAGCACAACTGCTGTTGAAAAGATGACTGCAAAAATCAACGCAAGCATTACAAAGGTATATTCGGAAGGCATCCTTTCGAAATTCCAGGACGTTTCTAAAGGCTTGGCGGATGCCGGGGATGGAGCGGAAGAGCTTCATCTTGGAACGGCGGATGCGAAAAGCGGCAGTGAGAAATTGACTGATGGCATTCAGGATTTGAATGATGGTGCCCAGAATCTGCAATCAGGCAGCACCAAGCTCTTGAATGGACAAGAAGCCTTGGCTGATGGTGCGGAAGGATTAACATCAGGTTCCCAGAACTTATATTCCGGCATGAAGCAGCTAACGGATGGACATCACTCATTGGAAAATGGGATGAATGAAGTAAGTCAGGGTGTTGAGAACTGGTCAGCCGGAAATGCAAAATTGATGCAAGGGCAAGAACAGGCTGCCGATACAGCGAATACTCTTAAGAAACAATTGGATGCCTATATCAAAAGTCATCCCGATGCAATGAAGGATCAAGACTTCAAGCAAATCCTTGCCCTATCAGAAGGCTTATCAAAAGCAGCCATCACTTTAAATGCCGGACAAAAGCAATTGGGCGAAGGTGCAGCTAAAGTGGCAGATGGCCAAGGCACCATTCAATCGGGAATGAAAACCTTTGGTGATAAAATGGCACAAGCTACCTCGGGTGCTAAGCAATTGAACGAGGGGTCTGAAGAATTCGCGAATGGATTCTCTAAATGGACTAATGGTTTTTCCACTTTAAATACCGGAATCGATTCACTAGCTGACGGCAGCAGCCGACTAGCCAGCGGATCGACGGAACTTCAAGACGGACTGGCTTCATTGGAAACGGGTTCAAACAAGTTATCTTCCAAGCTAAATGAAGCTGCGGATAAAACGGCCAGTCTTCAGTACGACGATTCGACCACCTCGATGTTCTCTGAACCCGTGCAATTGGTCCAATCCAATCTGTCGGAAGTTCCTAACTATGGAACCGGGATTGCGCCTTATTTTCTGTCATTGGCCTTTTATGTAGGCGGCATCATGGCTTCCAATATCTTGCCGCTTGGCCGCAGGCAGAATCTTAAGGTTACCGGAACCGTCCATTTCACGAATAAACTGGGGCTGGTATATGTAATCGGCTTGATTCAGGCACTTCTAGTGGATGCAGTCGTCCTGCTTGGATTCCATTTACATGTGGCCAGTATCCCTGTATTCATTCTATCAAGCATCATCGTTTCATTTACCTTCATGACGTTCATTCTTATGTTGGTGACCGTATTCGGAGTGATCGGCAAATTCGCAGCCGTGACCCTTCTCGTATTCCAATTGGCTACCTGCGGCGGAACATTCCCAGGCGAACTGGGCATGTCAATATTGACGAAAATCGGTCAATTTTTGCCAATGGCCCACTCACTAAAGGAGCTTCAAGAGGTCATCTCATTAGGCGGCTGGGAAAACTTGCGAACGCAGATTTGGATCTTACTTGCCTATCTCGTTTCTGCAGCGATCATTGGCTGGATAGCGAGTCATATCCAGCATGCAAAGGCGCCTTCAGAGGAAATGACATCCTGATGTAAAAGAGCGCAGTGCCAATGGCACTGCGCTTTTTTGCATACATAAAGTCAGAAGTGAACTCACGGAAAAAACATACTAACGGATGAGGCTTATGGATTGTTGGTCGAATTAATTTGGGTGTAGGTCGAATTATTTCCATCCGGGGTTTTAAATTTGGTGATAAACCAAACTAAATCGGCTGAAGTTTAAACAAAGCCCCTATGCTGCCTGAGTATTCAGGTGACATAGGGGCTTTTTGATTGTTTCCTTTAAGCGGTTTGATCTTCTTTCACAGCTGGTTTTTCTTCAGCCGGCCATGCACGCTTAATGAATAATGTCAGAATCAGTGCCACAGCAGCAATGAAGGTAGATACAAAGAAGGAGAAGTTAATTCCATCGAGCATCGCCTGCATCCCGACTTGGGCCTGCATTTGTTCCATCATCTCGGCAGTGGGCTGGCTTGTTAATTTGCTCATCGCTTTGGTCATTAAATCCTCACCGGAAGAAGCGGCATGGTTTGACATGACCGTAACAAGCAATGCTGTACCGATTGCGCCTGAAATCTGGTTCAGCGTGTTATTCATGGCTGTACCATGCGGGTTCATACGGGCTGGCAGCGAGTTCAATCCATTTGTCATGATCGGCATCATGGCCATGGACAAACCGAATAAACGGACGGAATACAAAATCACAATATGTGTATAAGAAGTATCCATTGATAATTTACTGAAGAAATACGTCGTCACCACAGTAATAAACAAACCGGTTGAAGCAAGTATGCGCGCACCGAATTTATCGAAGAGCTTACCGGTAATCGGTGACATGAGGGCCATCAATAGTGCACCGGGCAGCATCAATAATCCTGAATCGAATGGTGAAATGCCACGGACCGTTTGTGTATACATCGGCATTAAGATCATCGCCGAGAACATGGCCATATTCAACACGATTGAAATCGTTGCGGATAAAGCGAACATCGGATGTTTGAAAATCTTGAATTCAAGCATCGGCGTTTCCATTTTAAGCTGGCGTGTAATGAAAAGGATCAGGGAAATGGCACCGACAATCAATGTTCCATATACCCAAGGGCTATCCCACCCCTTGCTGCCTGCGGAACTGAATCCATAAAGCAAGCCGCCAAAGCCTAAGCTTGAAAGAACGACCGATAATTTATCAATTTTAATATCGACTTTTTCCTTTTTGTCTTTAAGTTTAAAGAAGCCGAGAATAAGCACTAGTAAAGCTAGCGGAGTAATGAAATGGAATAGCATTCTCCAATCATAATGTTCGATGATCCAGCCTGAAAGCGTCGGCCCGATTGCAGGGGCAAACATCATGACTAAACCGAATAATCCCATTGCCGAGCCCCGTTTTTCAACAGGGAATGCAGTTAAAAGCACGTTCATTAATAACGGCATCATAATTGCAGAACCTGCAGCCTGAACCATACGTGCGCTCAATAATAACGGGAATGCATGCGCAACACCTGCAACGATCGTCCCGATTGAGAATAGGAGCATGGCTGTCAGGAACAGATTACGCACCGAATATTTTCTTATTAAGAAAGCTGTTGTCGGAATCAAGATTCCGTTCACTAGCATGTAGCCCGTCGTCAACCATTGTACTGTGGAAGTCTCAATCCCCAGGTCTATTTTGATTGATGGCAGTGCAATATTCAAAAGGGTTGAATTCAGTATCGATATAAACGCCCCGACCATCAGTATGATCAAAATGCCATACGAACCCTTTTTTTCAGTTGTTTGTGCAGTACTCACTTTTTATCTATTCCTCCATTCAAACTATTGGTTCATTTAATTGTACGAGAGGTATAACCCAATCTCATAAAATCAATAATATACCCCTAGTTCATTTTTTGCAATAAATATTTACTGGTTAAAATAAGGGTTTGTGCTGTGATGGAAAATAGAGTACGATTACATTTATACAAGCAGTATAATGAAAATTAGGTGATATGATGAATAATCGAAGGCAGAATGTCATCGATACGGCTCATAAGCTGTTTATTGATAAAGGTTACCAAGCCACCTCCATTCAGGACATTCTAGACGGCAGCGGTATTTCAAAAGGTACATTTTATAATTATTTCCCTTCGAAGGGTGAATTATTTATAGCCATTTTCCGCTCCGTCTATACAAGGATTCGCCACGAACGGGAAAAACTGTTGATTGATCAAGATTCAGCCAATATCGAAATTTTCATCCAGCAACTCGAACTGCAGATGATGGTGAACAAGCAAAGCAAATTGCTTATCCTGATCGAAGAAGTCCGTGTCTCCAACGATGAAGAATTAAAACAATTCATCAATCAGACGCTATTGTTGAGCATACGTTGGATGTATAACCGGTTTCTCGATATATTCGGGGAAAGCAAAAAACCCTTTCTTTTAGATAGCGTCATTATCTTTCATTCGATGATGACCCACATGAATCATTTTAGCTATCGTGCTAATGCGGCTGGTACACCGGACATTCAAATTATCCGCTATTGCATGAACCGAATTGTCCATTTAGTCAATGAAGTGGCTGAAAGCGGAGAACAGATTCTTGATCCGGAACTAATGGACACGTGGTTTCCCAACTTTAAAAACCATCTTGATCCTTGCCATAATGATTTGCTGGACGCCACCACGGAATTGAAAAAAGCGATAAACAAAGCTTTTCCTTGCGGTGAAGATCGAACAAAAGCGATGGAATTGGTCGATTTTATTCAAGATGAGCTGATGCAGTCAGACAAACCGCGAAAATTTTTGATAGAAAGTTTGCTGAACTCTTTAAAGACTCAATATGCAGCGCAGGTCCAAGGATACATTGAGACTTTTGAGGAAAGCATCAACTCTTGCTTGAGCCAATGAAGGAATGAGAGCGGATTCTTCTCTAATGAGGATGGAATGGTTTACTCACGCACCTACTGAAAACGGTAGGTGTTTTTTTTATGAGCATTAGTAGCTTGTTAACGCATGTTTCTCAGCCCTCCTCCCCTTTAGGTTTGGTTTTTAATTGCTTGAGAAGTCATTTTAAAAAAGAAGTTGGTTTTATAAGAGGGGCCTATGGAAACACTATCCTTATTATATTAAAGGGAGGTCTAGCTATTTGAGTGTGAATGAAAATACTTTGTCCATACTGGCTCTAGGCGGAGTGAATGAAATCGGTAAAAACATGTATGTGGTTCAATATTCAAACGATTTGGTCATTATTGACTGTGGTGCAAAGTTTCCTGATGAAAGTTTATTAGGAGTCGATTTGATCATTCCTGATATTACCTTTCTTCAGGAAAATAAGGAGAAGATCCGGGCTTTAATTGTGACTCATGGGCATGAAGATCATATTGGCGGTATCCCCTATTTCTTGAAAAAATTGAATGTACCGATTTATGCCACACGTTTAACACTTGGTTTGATTGAATTGAAATTAAAAGAACATAACCTTTTGGGTGATACGAAGTTAATCCAAATCGATTCGGATTCAAGATTGGAATTCGGGGAGATGGTTCTCGACTTTTTCAAAACGAATCATAGTATACCCGATTGCCTTGGGGTCAACATGCGTACGCCAGAAGGCACGGTCGTTCATACAGGGGACTTTAAGTTTGACTTGACTCCCATGAATGATCAGTATCCCGATATTCATAAAATGGCGAAAATCGGGAGTGAAGGTGTACTGGTTTTGTTATCTGAAAGCACGAACGCAGAACGTCCCGGCTCAAGTCCCTCGGAGCATCTCGTTGGCAGCCATATCGAAGAGGCCTTCATGCAGGCAAAACAGAAAGTCTTTCTTTCAACCTTCGCTTCAAACGTCAATCGCGTTCAACAAGTGGTGAACGCTGCTCAGAAGACAAACCGAAAATTGGCCTTACTGGGACGGAGCATGGTGAACGTCGTATCCGTTGCCATCGAGCGCGGCTACCTCGACGTTCCTGAGGGGATGCTGATCCAAGCACATGAGGTCGATAATTATGCTCCTGAAAGAGTCGCGGTTTTATGTACGGGAAGTCAAGGAGAGCCGTTTGCTGCTCTGTCTCGCCTTTCCAGTTCGAATTATCGGGATATGAGTATATTAGCTGGTGATACCGTGATTCTTGCCTCCACTCCAATACCGGGAAATGAACGCGATGTTTCACGCATCATCGACAACCTGTTTCAACTGGGGGCCAAAGTCATTTACGGATCTGGGACTGTAACAGGCATGCATGTTTCCGGACATGCCTATCAGGAAGAGTTAAAGCTCATGCTTACCCTGATGAAACCTAAGTATTTCATACCCATTCACGGGGAGTATCGGATGCTGCACCAACATCGACTACTAGCTGAGTCTGTCGGGGTGGAGAAGGACAATACTTTCATCATCAATAATGGCGATGTCGTTGATATTGAAAACTCGGTCGCCCGTCAAACGAGAAAGGTCGCTGCCGGCAATACCTTTGTTGACGGTGTGGGCGTTGGTGATGTTGGAGAAATCGTTCTGCGGGACCGTAAGCAGCTTTCCGAAGATGGGATGCTCGTAATCGTCATAACACTAAGCAAGACGGAAAGAAAAATAGTATCAGGACCCGATACCATTTCCCGTGGATTTGTATATGTTCAAAATTCCGAAGAGCTCCTGAGACATGTAAATCGTCTTGTTACGAAAACGGTCAACGATTTACAAAGTGATAAAATATACCGATGGAATATCATTAAACAAACCATAAAGAAGGAACTGGGGCAATATCTCTTTACCCAAACTAAGAAAAAACCAATGATCCTTCCGATAATCATTGAGATTTAGCGCCAACACATAAAAAGGAACTCGACTTCATATAGTCGAGTTCCTTTTTTTCAATCCAGTTCCGATTTACTGGCTTTTGCGGCCATCGCCTTATTCTTATTCCAAACCTTGAACTTCATGAAAACGGCAGCAAGACCGATGATCACGATGAATAAAAGGCTGATGAAAAACCCTGGTCGTATTTCTTTTTCAAGCAGGGTGCCACTGACAGCGGCAAAAATTAGAAGAAGTCCGAAAACGGCCGTAATCTTACTCCAAATCTTATTTTCCAAGATTTTGAATGAAGAAAGAATGATGAATGCCCAGTTATACAAAAGTAATATTCCAGCAGATGTTGTAATGTATTCATAAATCTTGCCTGGCAGGAGCAAGGCAGTGATGATCGATCCTAAAAGACCTAGGGCTCCAAGCCCTAGTGAGGGCAGTGGAAGATCCTTGAATTTCTTGATCTTTTGCATGAATACCGAGGGTGCATTCCCATCATTGGAGAGCGTTACCAATAGATTGGTTACACCAAATAGTGAAGCGGTCATCGTCGAGAATCCGGCAATGATGATCGCACCATTAAAAACGTGCGGGAAAAACGTCAGGTGATAACTGTCCAATGCCGAAACGAATGGACTTTCTTTTTCACTGAATGCCCCTAACGATATCATGGTCACGGCTAATCCCAATGAAACGACGTATATTATAGTAAGAACCAAGAGCATGATTGTCCCAGCCTTTGGAGCATCTTCTTTCTTTTTAAGCTGCATCGCCATCAGTCCAATGACCTCAATGCCGCCAAACGCATAAAAAGCATAGATAAGGGATGTCCAAAACCCTTTTAGCCCTTTTGGGAATAATTCATTGTACGTATTCGGAAATGAGGGCGGTTTCCCTCCATTAAGACCAAACCAGCCGAAAACGGCACATATTGCAATAATGATAAACATTACGATCGCTGCTGTCTTAATTACCGCAAGGATGTTTTCCACTCTGTCGAACCCTTTTGTTCCCAGCAATACCACCACGATTGAAACAATGGCAAATCCTGATGCAAATAGCCACAGCGGTACTTTAGGGAACCAAAATTGTGATAATAGCGAAAGAGCAGTAAGCTGACTTCCCATGATCAATATATTGGAGGACCAATAATTCCAGCCACAGCTAAAGCCAGCCCATCTTCCAAATGCTTTATTGGCATAATAACAAAAAGAACCCTCTTGAGGATCGGCAGCTGTCATCTTAGCAAGTAGATTATAAACGATGTAGGTACCTAGTGCAGCCAATACAAATGAAAATACAATGGATGGCCCCGTCGTTTTAATCCCTATAGTCGATCCAAGGAAATACCCTGTCCCGATCGTACAGCCTACACCGACCAATGATAGCTGCCACCATTTCATATCGCCTTGTTGTTCACCTGATGCATTAGAATCTTGGACAGCCTTCCCTTTCGCTGAACTGCAATTGGCTTTTGTCGTCATGACATTACCCCCTCCTTCCATCATTCATAGTGTTGATAATGCCACAATGAATTATGCAAGGAAGAATTTCTCCATATGATAAATCAAATACCTATGTAATAAACTTAAGCATTAAGCATTATGATAGGATGGCACGAATGCCTTGATAAGCAAAATAAACCCCAAAACCGATCAGTGATGATCCTGAGATGACCGAAATCGCCATTAAGCTTTTTTCATTTAAAAACCTGCGAAATCCATTTGTTAATGCCGCTACAAAAAAATCCCAGCAGGTAAGACCAAGAAAAATCATCCCGCTATAGAAGAAAAGTTGGGATGTCCCATAACTTGAAGCTGTTTTAGCCAAGACGGATCCATATATCCCTAACCAAAATAAAATCGATAATGGGCTGGTCACTGACATAATGAAACCAGTTAAAAAACAGGATAATAAAGAATCTCTATTCCTGTATTGATTTAATGTTATCGTATTAACCCGTAAAACACTTTCGACCCCAGAATAAATTAGCACAAATCCGCCAAAAAGCCATAGAAAGATTTGGACAATCGGAATTTCTAAAAACCGTACCATACCTACATACACTAAAATCATGAACAAGGCATCTGCGATCATCGACCCTGCCCCTACGATCCAAGCATGCCAAAACCCGTTCTTGATCCCTTTATCGATACGAGCAGAATTCACCGGACCAATCGGTGCTGCAAGGGTAAGCCCCAAGAAAAAATAACTCAGCAGTAAATGTACACTCAAAAAGCATCACTCCTTCGAGCTAGTTAATAACTTGTACATTCTATGTGACACCCCCTCACCTATAACCTCTTGCTGAAAAAAATTTAGATGGGATAACACTTTTCACGCGAATTACACACAAAAAAAGCCGTGTGGAAAAACCCGGCTTTTTTGAATTTTCCTTAGTATGCTTTTCGAAGTCTTTTAGTTAGCAGCTGCTTCTTTTTTGTCTGAACTAATGAATTTCATAACAATCAATACAATGCATATACCAATGATTCCCGAAATGATATAGGTCATATTGACATGATTTTTCATGACAAGGGACATAACCGGTGGGCCTGCCGCAACTCCGATGAACCTTGATGACATGTAGAAAGAGGTAATCGTCCCCCGCTGTTCCTTTTTTATATTTTGAGTGATGATTGCGTCGAGTGTCGGCAATAACGCACCAATTGCTATGCCAACTAGGCTCGTTATGAGTAATAGAAGGAAAACCTTTTCTTTTGTAAAACCGACAAAAACAAGGCTGATTGAAAGGACAGCTATACTGATCATGATGATCATTTTCATGATTGGTAATTCTCCCTTGATTTTTTTCCCTGCAACATAAGAAGATACACAAAGAAAAAACAGCGGGATCGCTATCACGAAACCTTTTTTGACTCCATGCAAATCATGGACTTTTTCAAGGTTGTCAGACAAAAAGAAAAGAACACCGAACAAAACCAACATGACAAATACACCAATCAGGAAAACTGTATATAACCATTTTCCCTCCTGCTTGAATATTTTTTTCGTATCATGCCAGAATTCTTTAAATTTCTTCGGTTCATCCTTCTCCTTTGGTACCTTTATAAAGAAAAAGACCAAGACAATAGATATTAAACTGAAGAATGAAATCGAGAAGAATGGTAAAAACCAGATAAATGCGGCAAAAAGGGAACCCAATATTGGACTCAGGACTTTACCAAATGTATTCGAGGTTTCAATGATACCCAGGCAAGAACTGGTTTTTTCATCATCATCCTTGTATAGGTCCCCCACCAGAGGCAAAATGATCGGCGAGGCTCCAGACGCACCAATCCCTTGCAATACTCTCCCAATGATGATCCATGTATAGGGATCATCCATTTTCCATGATGCATAACCCGCGATCAAGCCGCCGATCAGGGCAAGGACAAGGCTTGGCAGGATCACCATCTTCCTTCCGAATCGATCTGATAAATAACCAGCAATAGGAATTAAGAAAATAGATGCAACAGAATAGCTTGTAATCACCATACTTGATTGAAATGAAGATATTCCCACCTTTTCCTCGAAAATCGGCAAAACAGGGATAAGCATTGAATTTCCTAGTGTCATTACCAATGGAATTGATGCCATACTGATGAGACACCACACGCTTACATTATTTTTTTGCTCCTCATGACCTTCCATACTTACACTCCTCATCCATTATAAAAGCAATAAAAGGTAACCTATCTGTGTAACCAATTTGTTGTGCATCATTTTTTAGATGTCTTTAATTATTATGTTATAGGGCAATAATATTTATTCAGTGCCAAAATTACCCCTTTAGGACTTCCCCTTCTAGTTTGCCTCGACTTTAAAATAAGGATTCATTCTACTTTAAACCAAAAAACCCATTCTTTAAATGAATGGGTTTCCCTGCATTTCAAACGTCACTCGATAACGAGCTTCCTAAAATGTATCTTTTCGCATTCTTTCGAGAGTCTCTGCAATTAATCAGCTATCGTGTTTAACTATAAAAGAATAATATTCCTTTCTTTGCAATCGTTTACTATTTGGTCATTCCATACCGAAACCTGAACCTCGCCAATATGTGCTTTCTTCAACAAAAACATGCATAATCTGGATTGGCCTATTCCTCCACCTATTGAATATGGAAGATTTCCTTCCAATACGGACTTATGATATTCAAGCCCCGTACGATTTTCGTTTTTGGATAACTTTAATTGTTTTAACAGCGAATCTTCATCCACCCGAATTCCCATTGAAGAAACTTCAAAAGCACATTCCAAAAGTGGATTCCACAAAACGATATCGCCATTTAGCTCCCAATCATCATAATCTGGTGAACGCCCATCATGTTTTTCTCCCGATTGTAACTCTCCGCCAATTTTCATAATAAAAATCGCACCATATTTTTTTGCTACTACATTTTCTCTTTCCTTCGGAGTCAGATTTGAGTATGAATCCTCCAACTCCTGAGTCGTAATAAAGTGTATTTCATTAGGTAACACAGGCTTAAGCATATGATGGAATTCAAACATATGACGTTCGGTTGACTTAATGGCTCTATATATTTTTTTCACTTCAGATTTTAATGTATCTACGTTACGTTGTTCTTTCGCTATGACTTTCTCCCAGTCCCATTGATCCACAAATAACGAGTGTAAATTATCTAATTTTTCATCACGTCTGATCGCATTCATATTTGTGTAAATTCCTTCATCCGAAGCAAAACCATACCTAGATAGAGTTATTCTTTTCCACTTTGCCAAAGATTGAACCACTTCTATTTTTTTATTCTTAATATCCAGAGCATCAAAGGTAAGAATCCGTTCCACACCATTTAAGTTGTCATTTATTCCATTACCCTCATTTAAAACAATAGGGGCTGATACTTTTATAAGGTTTAACGCAGTTGAAAGTCCTTCTTCAAAATGATCCTTAATTTCATTAATTGCAATATCAGTATGCATGATATCAAGGATTGTTTTGTACTTATTTGGCATTGATAATTTTGGCATAATTATCCTCCAATTCCCTTTTGAACATAGCGCATGCATTTAATTTGACGTCTTTTTTTGACTAAATTACATTATGAAGGACCTTTCTGTGTTGTTACAAAAAGGGTCTCTACCGAGTGCAGCAAACCGGACTAAATTCACCATATCCACTCAAAAAAAGGACTAAAAAGGTGGTACAAGTCCAATTGTTTGAATACATTCAATTAACGAAGATGTAACAAACGATGAGGTGATGAATTGGGTGTTTTTTTCAGCTATGTATTATTGGGCTTATCACTGGCGGCTCCTATCGGTCCCATTAACGCTGCACAATTGGACAAAGGGATCAAGAAAGGTTTTTGGCATGCCTGGGTTTTTGGCTGGGGTGCCATTTTAGCGGATTTTGTTTTTATAGCCCTTGTCTTTTTCGGTGTCGTCCACTTTTTGGACAACTCCTTCATGAAGACATTTTTGTGGCTCTTTGGCTTTTTCGTCCTGACCTATACCGGAATCGAAAGTCTGCTTAGTGCGGGTAAGATTGAAGTGAATGAACGAAAAGCAAAAGATTCCCTTTTTTCTTCATTCCTAACAGGATTCATCATGTCCCTTTCGAATCCTTTATCCATTTTGTTTTGGTTGGGGATTTATGGATCGATTCTCGCAAACTCCGCATCCAAATATGATATGGATCATTTACTTTTATACAGTTCAGGAATCCTTATCGGCCTCTTAGCCTGGGATTTCACAATGGCCATCATCGCCAGCACCTTCAGACGTTTCTTATCCAAACCCATTCTAATGGGCATCTCGATCATTTCAGGAATATCCCTTATAGGGATTGGCATTTACTTTGCCATCCAGGCAGCCAAAGTTTTGTTTACATAAAGATTTAAGGAGATGTAAGCATTTACTCGTGAATTTTGGTGCTTTACTCGTGAATTTCAGGCATTTACTCGTGAGTTTGGCGGATTTACTCGTGAATTTCGATGCTTTACTCGTGAGTTCGTATTAATTATCTTATTTTTTATAAAATAGGCCGCCTATTTTATTGTCCATATTTGTCCATGTCGGACACTAGCCCCTCTTTGTTCATAGTCTGAAGGGTAAACACAAAGGGAGGATTTCTTGAAAATGTATAATAATTACGGTTATTACTCTTATAATGTTCCATATTATTATGATAATTCTTATGCTAATTTGCCTTATTATGATGACAGACTTCCAGTACAAACACTGGTTCCAGTAGCCACTATTCAGTCACATTTAAACGCAGGCCGACAAGGTCATTGTTTCAGAGGTTTTTGGGGTAACACCCAGCACACCTTTATTTTGATGGGGATAAATAATGTTACTAATATGGTACAGATACTCGAAGGCGGCATCCCAAATGAGGTTCATCATACAGATATAGTCGGATTACAATATCTAGGATTAACCTGCCCTGTTGGTGGCGGCGGACAAGGTGGTGGCCAAGGTGGTGGCCAAGGCGGCGGACAAGGCGGCGGACAAGGCGGCGGACAAGGCGGCGGACAAGGCGGCGGACAAGGTGGTGGCCAAGGTGGTGGCCAAGGCGGCGGACAAGGTGGTGGCCAAGGTGGTGGCCAAGGCGGCGGACAAGGCGGCCCGGGGGGTAACTGTTTCCAGCAGTTCATTCCTGGCGTTGGCTGGGTATGGATTTGTAGATAGATAAAAAAAAAGACAGACGATATATTCGGCTGTCTTTTTTTATGGGCATTTATGGAAACTCAAGCTTTTACTCGTGAGTTTTGGTGCTTTACTAGTGAATTTCGTGCATTTACTCGTGAGTTTCGCGCATTTACTCGTGAATTTCGTGCTTTTACTCGTGAGTTTCGCGCATTTACTCGTGAGTTTTGGTGCTTTACTAGTGAGTTTCGTGCTTTTACTCGTGAGTTCCGGATTAAGCTCCTTTCTTATTAGATGCTCCGTTCTTTTATTTGCTGGACCATTTTATTGATGAACCGTTCAATTGCGACATTTTCAGATTCTTGTTCCCCGTATTTCCGGACATTCACTTCATTTTCTTTCTCCTCTTTATCGCCAAGGACCAGCATATATGGAATTTTCATAATCTGAGCTTCCCTGACTTTATACCCCATCTTTTCATTCCGATCATCAATTTTCACTCTTATGCCTTGATTCTTCAGTTCTTTTTGAACCTTTAAACAATAATTCAAATGAACTTGTGAGACAGGGATGATCTGTACTTGCAAGGGGGCAAGCCATACCGGAAAAGCACCGGCAAAATGTTCAATCAGGATTCCAAAAAAACGATCGATCGATCCAAATATGGCACGATGAATGACGACAGGACGAACCTTTTCATTATTTTCATCGATGTAAGTCAGATCAAATTTATCGGGCATCTGAAAATCAAGTTGGATTGTTGCACATTGATGGCTTCGTTTTAATGCATCTTTAATATGAAAATCAATTTTCGGTCCATAAAATGCCCCGTCCCCTTCATTTAATTGATAATGTATCCCGATGCTTTCCAGAACATTTTTCAAGGCTGTTTCAGAAGCTTCCCAAAGGGAATCTTCGCCCATTAAATCCTCTGGACGAGTCGAGAGTTCCACCGAATACTCGAAACCAAAAGTGCGATACACCTTATCAATCAGATGAAACACTTGTTTAATTTCACTTTCGATTTGATCCTGCCGAACAAAAATGTGGGCATCATCCTGACAAAATGTACGGACCCGCAACATCCCGTTCAATGCACCGCTATATTCATGACGGTGGACTTGACCGAACTCGGCCATCCGGATGGGTAAATCCCTGTAAGAATAAAGATTGTTTTTGAAAATAAGCATATGACCTGGACAGTTCATAGGCTTCATCGCGAATTTTGTTTGATCCACCTCAGTGAAGTACATATTCTCATGGTAATGATCCCAGTGACCCGAATGTTCCCATAACCGCTGGTTCATCATGAAAGGAGTCCGAACTTCGTCGTAATCAGCTTCAGTCTGGATTTCCCGCGAGAACTTCTCCAATTCATTTCTAACGATTTGTCCTTTCGGTAAATAAAACGGCATTCCAGGAGCTTCCTCCGAAAACATGAATAACTCCAACTGCTTCCCTAATTTGCGGTGATCGCGTTTGGCCGCCTCCTCCAGGAATTTAAAATGATCCTGTAAATCTTTTTTCTTTCGGAAAGCCACACCATACACCCTTTGAAGAACTTCATTTTGATTGTCTCCCCGCCAATAGGCTCCCGATACACGAGTCAATTTGAACGATTTTACAAATGATGTGGATGGAAGGTGGGGTCCTCTGCAAAGATCGACGAATTCCCCCTGTTGATAGATCGTTAGTTTTTCATCTTTAGGGATATTCTTTGCTATATCCAGTTTGAATGACTCCCCTCTATCCTGGAATAACTTCACAGCTTCTGCATAAGACACTTCGATCCTTTTAATTTCCAGATTTTCACTTATGATATGTTCCATCTCTTTTTCAATAGCTTGTAAATCTTCTGAGCTCAAAGGATGATCTAACTTAAAATCATAGTAAAAACCATCTTCTACGACTGGCCCCATCCCTAATTCCACATTTCGGAATAATCTTTTCACAGCCTGTGCCAAAACATGCGCCGATGTATGTCGCAAAACTTGTAATCCTTCATCCGAATCCAGATTCAAGATTGACAGTTCGGCATCCTTATTCAACTTGTGACTTAGATCAACCAGTTGTTTATCCAGTATTCCTACTACTGCCTTTTTCCTTAAACTTGGGCTGATGGACCCTGCCACACTTTCCACTGTCATCCCTTGCGGATATTCCTTTTGCTGCCCATCCGGGAATTGAACTTTAATCATTTTTTCACCCATCACATAAACACCCCTTTTTAGTAATAAAAAAACGCACCCATCCCTATATAAGGGACGAGTGCGTTTATACCCGTGATTCCACCCAATTTCCCATAAGCAAGAAAACACTCATGGCTCTGGAGCTTTTAACGCAGCTTAGACGATATCAGTTACTCTCGTTCACCGATATAGCTCAAAGGCGGTAAATCATTTTCCTAAGCCAGGAAGTTTGCAGCTGCCCTTCCCTCTCTGCAGACCGTAAAAATGATTCATGTCCTTATCATGGCAATATTTTTATATATAAAAAAACGCACCCATCCCTATATAAGGGACGAGTGCGTTTATACCCGTGATTCCACCCAATTTCCCATAAGCAAGAAAACACTCATGGCTCTGGAGCTTTTAACGCAGCTTAGACGATATCAGTTACTCTCGTTCACCGATATAGCTCAAAGGTGGTAAATCATTTTCCTAAGCCAGGAAGTTTGCAGCTGCCCTTCCCTCTCTGCAGACCGTAAAAATGATTCATGTCCTTATCATGGCAATATTTTTATATAAAAAAAACGCACCCATCCCTATATAAGGGACGAGTGCGTTATACCCGTGATTCCACCCAATTTCCCATAAGTAGATTACTCATGGCTCTGGAGCTGTAACGTAGCTTAGACGATATCAGTTACTCTCGTTCACCGATATGGCTCAAAGGCGGTAAATCATTTTCCTAAGCCAGGAAGTTTGCAGCTGCCCTTCCCTCTCTGCAGACCGTAAAAATGATTCATGTCCTTATCAATGCTTCTAAAATGTAAATGGATTTTTATATTGTTATATATATTACAATATATTCCCATAAGTGACAACCTCAAATTTTTTAATTTCATTATAAACACTAAATTGGTATAATTAGTAAAAAGGAGTCGTCATGAAAAGTTTAAGCAATTGGTCTTTCCTATTTGCTGTGATTGGTGCCGTATCATTTTGCTGCGCCTTTTTTTTACCAAAATCCTTCGAGCTTCTAATGGTCTCAGGATTCGGTGCGTTACTTATTGGTATGTTATTTAGTTTCGGGGCCATGTTAAAAAGTGAAAAAGGAAAGACGAAGTTTCTGGCTGTGGCTGCCTTCTTTCTTTTAAGTTTCATTCTGGTTTGGAATGAACCATTTCAAATCGTCAGGCTATTAACCTGGATGAAAAATTAATCAAAACCCGTTCGCCACGACGGGTTTTTGTATGTTTCCTATTTATTTTCATTGTGTGAATCTTCCTCTTTCGCTTCCCTTGGATTCTTTACACTAAGCAATAATGTCAGTCCAGTGGTCCAAAGAATTAGCGCGCATCCAAAGCCAAGTAAGGATAACGGTGCAAAGATTTGATGCTCCCCAAACATGACGGTGTCTGGCACAATAAGTAATGTGATAAGCGCCAATAAACAGAGAAGCACTCCTGTTGCATAGTAGATCTTGATTTGAAAAAGCGCCGCCAAAGGTAAAAAATGAATCCCTACAATAATGGCGATGACTCCAGGAATAAGATCGGTCTGATTGATCATATTACAGATGGCGATGGCAATCCCAATCAGTAAACCTTCGGCAATGAAAACGATATTAAACCAGAAATTCATACGTTTCAAACGCCTAGCCCCATTTTCTGAAACTTGATCGGGCATTTTTTGTGATGTATATATTAAGGAAATGCCCTCTATAACCATTATGATTCCTACGAATATGGCAGCAAGTTCCACGTAAGGAACCCCCCACCCTTGCAATCCCATTACACCGGTACCTGCCCACAACGTGCCGAATAATGCCATGAAAATGACGCCAATTCCAGAACCGCGAAACGCCTCTTTCGATATGAGTCTTGAGGTTTGCATCATCAGTTTCCTTTCATCCACAGGTAATATCGTACATAGAATAATAGTATTGCGCTCACTCCCCGATTATTCATCATCACGGTCTTAAGCCATGCAGCCCAAACTGCAAAAATGCCAAAGCATTGACTATTATGGTGCCACTTCACCTTCAGCCAACATTGAATGGGCTGGCAGCAAATAAAACGACCGTTTTTATCGGGGACCTAAGAGAATATGTCTACTTACCGCCATAATGAGATAATTGCCCTTTTCGTCGATATATTTCTATTTTCGGAGATATAACTGGGTTTTCGTCGATATATTCCTACTTTCGGAGATATAACTGGGTTTGCGCCGATATATTCCTATTTTCGGAGATATAACTGGATTTTCTTCGATATATTCCTACTTTCGGAGATATAACTGGGTTCATACAATATCGCGTCTAATTTAGCATTTTCTTAATTAACTAAGTTGACTATAGAAAAACCTGAGTCCCCAAAGGGGTCTCAGGTTTTTCTATTCCTATCAGCTAAATGGTTTTATCAAATTGGCAATCTTTCAATGAAATTAATTTGGTTTTATGATAAATTTTGTAACCTAACCAAATTGCCAGGAATATCGGTAATCCGATATAGGAGACAGTGACGCCATACCAGTCGATGCTGCCGCTTAGGTATGCTTCATAGTTTTGTCCTGCTATGACAACCATGCAAAGGATGAATGAAAAAATCGGCCCGAATGGAAACCATTTTGCTTTATATTTCAATTCGGTTAAGTCACCACCTTGTGCAACATAGGCACGTCTAAAGCGATAATGGCTTATGGCAATTCCAATCCAGGCGATAAAGCCGGTTAGCCCCGATGCGTTCAATAGCCATGTAAATACATGGTCCCCAAAAATGGAGGTCAAGAAGGCGAGTCCCCCAATAAATGCCGTGATGAGCAAAGCATTCATCGGGATTCCCCTGCGATTGACCTTGCCGAGGAATTTGGGAGCTTGATTATCTTTTGCCATCGACCATAACATCCGTGTTGATGCATAAAGCCCCGAGTTCCCTGCGGATAGTAAGGAAGTTAACACGACAGCATTCATGACGGATGCCGCGAATGCAAGTCCTGCGCGTTCAAAAACAAGTGTGAAAGGGCTTACAGAAATATTTTCCACATCCCCGTTCAGCAAACTTGGGCTCGTATAAGGAATTAACAGGCCGAGTATGAGGATGGCCCCGATGTAAAACAATAGGATGCGCCAAAATACTTGGCGGATCGCATTCGGAACATTTTTTTCGGGTTCCTCACTTTCTCCGGCAGCAATACCAACCAGTTCCGTGCCTTGAAAAGAAAATCCCGCTATTAGAAAGATACTGATGATCGATAAAAATCCTCCCTTGAATGGAGCCTCATCCATGGTGAAGTTTTCAAACCCGATCACCTTTCCGCCAAAAACCCCTAAGATGGTCAATAATCCAATAATGATAAAGAAAATGATGGCGACGACTTTTATTAAAGCAAACCAATATTCAGATTCACCAAAGCTTTTAATGGAAAGGGCGTTGAGGGTGAAGACGATTCCAAGAAATAATGCACTCCAGATAAGGCTGGGTACATCAGGGAGCCAGAATTTCATGATGATGGCTGCTGCAGCTATTTCCACGGCAAGGGTGACTGCCCAGTTAAACCAATAATTCCAGCCAAGTGCAAAGCCGAATGCGGGATCTACAAAGCGCGTGGCGTAGGTGGAAAATGAGCCCGATACAGGCATATATGTTGCCATTTCCCCTAAGCTCGTCATAAGGAAATAAACCATGATTCCAATGCATGCATATGCAGCGAGGGCACCACCGGGCCCTGCACTCTGGATGGTTGCCCCGCTTGCCAGGAATAATCCGGTTCCTATTGAACCGCCAATGGCTATCATGGTCATATGCCTTGCTTTCAGATTCCTTTTAACTGTCGGTTCTTGATTATCATTGAGATTCCTTTTAACTGTCGGTTCTTGATTATTAATGAGATTCATGTCCATATGGTCCCTACCTCATTTTCTTTTAATATTAAAAGTTCAAGAAATAGTAAAAGAGATATTTTCAGATATGAATAGTCTCCCACAATCGTTTTGTGGAAGACTTTATTGCAGTTAAGGAAAATCCTGATATTTACTGGCTAGTCTACTATTCGGTTTAATTGCCATTGCCTTGAATCGTCAGCTTATTCCCTACAGGAATAGCCTCATCCTGATCTTGTTCCATTCCACACCATTGAATTAAAGTAAGGGCAATGATCTCCGCTGTCGAGAACACATTGTCGAGTAGGATGTATTCATTTGGATAATGGGCAACCTCGGTTACTCCAGGCCCGAACACGATTGCGGGCGTTTCACCGACATGTGTCAGCAATCCCCCATCCGTTCCCCACGGGGAGGCTTCAATGACCGGGTCCTGTCCAGCAACTCGTCGATATTGATGAACAAGCGCATTCATCAGTTCATGCTCTACATCAATTGCTCCTGGAACCCAGCGTGCCCCAAACCATTCCAATACGGGCGGGTTTTCCTTGAACCATTCGTCCACTTCTTTCAGCTGCACTAACCAGTCAGCCATTTCGTCCTTCGCCTGCTCCATCGTTTCCTCCGGCGCAACGCCCATCCTCCCCTCGATTTTCACAAGGTCGGGAACGGATGACGGCCAATTGCCACCTTCAATGACACCTAGATTGATTGGAATCGGAATAGGCGTGTTCTGATAAAGCGGGTCACTGATACGTGCATTTCGCTTCTCTTCCAAGGCCCGAATATGATTGATGACGATCATGCTTTTTTCAATGGCACTAACGCCTTCATACCTTGTTCCGCCATGGGCTGAACGTCCTTTAACATGGACCCGGAACCACATCGAGCCCTGCTGTTTCGGGAAAATCCTCATATTCGTCGGTTCAGGGATAAGGGCAGCATCAGCTTTATATCCCCTCAGGACGGCTGCTAATGTTCCGGCCCCGCCGCTTTCTTCTTCAATCACACTTTGAAAAATGACATCTCCTTTTAATTGGATGCCATTTTCCTTCAATGCCTGCATGGCAAGGATCAGGGATACATTGCCCCCTTTCATATCGGTTACGCCACGTCCAAACATTCTTCCATTCTTAATGGCTCCACTATATGGATCGTCGTCCCATTGTGCCCGGTCACCGTCAGGAACCACATCGATGTGCCCGTTCAAAATGATGGAACGGCCGCCTCCAGTCCCTTTCATGATTCCCACCACATTAGGGCTGTTGGAGAAATCACTTCGTGGAGAATGGAAATAAGAATGCTTCTTCAGTTCGCCGCCGTCAGGTTCCCAACTATCGATCTGCAAACCCATTTCCTCCAGCTTTTCGGCGACGATGGCCTGTGCCCCGGCTTCATTTCCTTGCGTACTCGGGGCTTGTACCATTTTTTGCAATAGGTCTGTTCCTTCTTCCCGATGATCCTTAATCCATTGGTTTATCCGTTTTTTTATATCCGGCACTTTTATCCTCCTTAGTTATGCATATTCTATTCCTTTTTCGGCTTATTCAATGGTGTTGACAGCAGCATGGATTTTCAACGTTGCCTCTGTATTCCTTATCACATCATCAACGGTATATGGCGCCATGACTTCCTTCAGCACCAATCCCTCTTCCGTAACTTCCATGACAGCCATCTCCGTAATGATTAAATCCACACTTTGCCTTGCCGTCAATGGAAGCGTACAGGTCTTCAATATCTTCGATTCACCCTGCTTATTCACGTGATTCATCAGGACGATCACCTTTTTGGCTTTCTGGGCAAGCTCCATCGCCCCACCCATCCCCGGCACTCGCTTACCTGGGACGATCCAATTCGCCAAGTCCCCCTTTTCACTGACTTCCAAGGCTCCAAGGATGGTGATGTCGATGTATCCTTTCCGGATCATTCCAAATGCAGTTGCACTGTCAAAGTATGAAGCGCCCATTACAGTGGTGATCGGGAACCCTCCCGCATTACAGAGGGCAGGATCTTCTTTCCCCGGATCCGGACTTGGACCTGTACCGAGAACGCCATTTTCCGCATGGAACAGCACATGGATATCTTGAGGTATATGGTCGGCCACCAGGGTAGGAATGCCGATGCCTAAATTGACGATCAATCCGTCATGGATTTCCTTGGCGGCGCGTTTCGCGATGCGATTTCGTACATCTACTGCCATGCCCATTTCCAATTCACCCCTTTTGTCGGAATCACCATATCTACATAAATACCTGGTGTGGCAATACACTCCGGATCCAATTCGCCTGCAGGAACGATTTCTTCCACTTCCGCAATCGTGAAGGCCCCTGCCATCGCTACCAGCGGATTGAAATTGCATGCAGTCTTGTCGTACACTAAATTCCCTAGTGAATCTGCCTTTTTCGCATGGACGATGCTGACTTCAGCGGTCAACGCGGTTTCCACCAAATATTCTTTTCCTTCTATGACCATCTTGTTCTTGCCTTCTTCGGCTATCGTGCCAATCCCGACATCGACAAAAATCCCGCCTAAGCCTACACCGCCAGCACGAATCCGTTCTGCTAATGTCCCTTGCGGTGAAAACTCCACTTGCAGCTTTCCTTCAGTCATGAGCCTGCCTGCATTAGGATTGGATCCGATATGTGAGGCGATGACTTTCTTTGCCCTTTCAGCAGTCACAAGCCTGCCAATGCCGATATCAGGGAATCCAGTATCATTGCCAATCAAGGTCAAATCCTTAACACCCTTGGCCAGGATACCCTGCACGAGCGTGGGGGGAGTCCCCACTCCGCCAAATCCGCCATACATGAGCGTGCATCCATCGGAAATATGCTCCAGTGCTTCTTCCAGGGTCACAATTTTGTTTTTCTTCGTAATGACCTGCTTCATACCGTTCCTCCTAAATTGCCTGCATGTCCTCAATCAAACCTTCCGAGTGCAATTCACGCTGCAACTCTTCAAGTGAAGCTTCCAGTATCTTGACGAGGCGATCGATTTCTTCATTCGTAATGATTAATGGCGGAGATAGGATAACCGCATCACCAGCGATTCCTTCAATCGCACCTGCAGCAGGATAGATCAACAATCCCTTCGCAAAAGCCTTATTGACAAGCCTAGTGGTCAGGCCGATTTGCAAGTCGAATGGCGTTTTTGAAATCCGATTGGAGACAAACTCAAGTCCGAGGAGAAGCCCTTTCCCCCGTACATCACCAATGATGTCGAATTTCCCAGCCAACCCTTGCAGCTTCTTAAACAGATATTGACCTTTATCCTCAGCCGCCTGAACCAGGTCATTTCCCTCAATGTAGGAAAGCACTTCCAATGAAACGGCTGCAGATAGAGGATTTGCACTATATGTGTGTCCAGCCATGATTGAATTCGAGCCTTTTAAAATGGGCTCCATGACACGGTCACTAACCATTGTGGCTGCCATTGGAGTATAACCGGCGCTCATTCCTTTACCCAATGCGATGATATCCGGGTCGACTCCCCAATGTTCCATCGCGAACATTTTTCCTGTCCGTCCGATTCCCGTCATTACCTCATCGGCGATAAAAAGAATGTCATAGTTTTCGCAGATTTCCTTAATCCTTTGATAGTAGCCATCCGGCGGTGTTACAGCACCAGCGGATGCCCCGATGATCGGTTCTGCGATGAAGGCTGCGATATTCTCGGAGCCGACCCTTTGAATGGCTGTTTCCAGTTCGTTAGCACACTGAAGCTTGCAGCCGGAAGATTCATTATTATAAGGACAGCGATAACAGTAGGGAGCGGAAATGCTAGGGAAATCTTCCAATAGCGGAACAAAACGCTTTCTCCTCGGTACATGACCTGACATCGATAAAGCGCCCATCGTAATCCCGTGATAACTCGTCCATCTGGAGACGATACGATTTTTTCGCTCATATCCTTTTTCTTGCCAATGCTGAATCGCTATCTTCATCGCCGTTTCGGTCGCTTCGGATCCGCTATTCACGAAAAATGACCAGTTCAAATCCCCTGGAGCCAAATCACTTAGCTTTTTGGCTAATGCTTCTGCGGCTTCACTCGTAAAATGAGACCTGTATGCAAAAGAAACTTTGCGGGCCTGCTCCGTCATTGCATCGACAACGTCTATTACACCATGGCCAATACTTGCCGTAACAGCACCTGATGATCCGTCTATATACTGCTTTCCATCTGTATCATAAAGATAAATTCCATTCCCATGAGAGATAGTGGGATAGTCATGATCTAAAGTAGGCTTAATCAAATAATTGCGTGTCATGTCATCTCTCCTTTTAACGTTCGTACCCACTGTGCAGCATTCTATTAATCAATTAATTTCCCAGATTAAAAAAACCTAGTTTACCAGCTAAAAGGTTCATCCTGAATCAGGATTGACTCTGTAGGGCAGCCTTCCATAGCATCCTGCATGTCCTCATGCAGGATTTCAGGAACTTCGGCAATCCCCTGATTATCATCCAAGATCACAAAAGCAATCCCTTGATCGTCATAGTCATAAATTTCAGGACCTGTTGAACCGCATGCCCCGCAGGCAATACAGGTTTCTTTATCAACCCATGTGTATTTAGCCATAGAAACAATCCTCCTACTTGAAAGATAAATCTTTACCCCAAATATTCATGTCCTCATACTTATCCCAAATATTGCAATTCTTCGTTAATCTGCCGCCATATTCATAACCAAGCTGATGAAAAACGGCGTTCATTCCCATCGACAATGATCGCGCCAATGAATAAGAGCAATAAATGTTTTTCCTGATCAATTCTTGTTCCAATGCAGAGATTAGCACCTTCATGAAACCATGCTTTCGATGATGGGGAATCGTTGCACAGTCCGTCAATTCAGCATTATGATACATCTCATTCACTTCCGCGGATGCAGCACTCACAATGGATCCTTCATATTCAATAACACTGAAGATCGTACCTTCCTCCATCACTTTCTTGATATATCGCTCATCATTCATCGGTGTAGGATAGGTTTCAAAAATTTCACCATATAAATTAGCCAGCTCTTGCACATCTTCATCTGTAGCAAAACGGAGGATATAATTTTCAGGAATTTTCTGCATATCCATCAGTCTGGGAATCTCACTTACATCTTGGATGACTTTATCTTCCTTGACCCAAAAGTCGCTCGTTCGCCTTTCATCCGTTAAATAGAAAGCCATGCAATAGGCATCATTCCCGTTGAAATACCTGCTTAATATTCCTTCCATCATGTATCCTTGTCCCAATGCCGCAGATAAATCTTCGTTTCTAGCTTTAAGTATCACTTTAGTAAAGCCCTGCTCCTTTGCGATGACAAGCGCCCGGGCCATCGCTTTTTTGATATTTCCCCGATAATCATCCATGCGCAAGCGCTGATTGGCATGATCATGATAGAGTTCCATCGTATAACAATCCCCAGTCTCGATCTGGGTGAAAAAAGGCAGCTTTTGAACAGGCATTATGTAACCCCCTTATTTAAAGAATTCGGGAGAAGAGATGCATATCATCCGCTTCTCCCGGCATTCTATTTCCAATTGAATAATTTTTTGACGGGTGCCTGAAGAAGCTGCTCATACGTAAACTCATCAGGGTATTCACTCACATCATATATGGATAAGGCTTCGTCCACCTTTTGATTCATCGAATCAGACACATAGATTCCACATTCCGGACAGTTCAAGGCAGGAACTTGAAGGACTCTTATTGAGCGTTTCCCATCAGGCATGATCCAGTAACAATCCTTTTTTTCACTTTCTTCTACGTTTGGGGCATTACACCACAAGCAATCCATCTTCATTCCTCCTTGCCTTCAGATTTCACCGAACCGCTTCCGACCAAGGCATTCTTTTTTTCTTGGGCTAACCTTAATTTTTCCTTCATTTCATCCCGTTTATCACGGCGATCCTTCAATGATGCATGTTCATCAGTGGTTTCATACGCCTTTCTCTTGTCAAGACGGCGAAGGCCCTCTGGCACCAAATTGAATTTCTCATCCGTCATGAGAGCGGAAATCCCCACGGCTTCTTTCCTATCCTCAGTACCATACACTTCATCAAAGTAAGCATCCGCACTGCCGGAAACATAATTCTTCGGCTCCGGATAACTAGTGATCACTCCTTCAAAGTTCCGTAAAACGACTTTATCCGGACTTTGCGAAAGCAGGTAATTCGGAGTCAAGGCAATCTTTCCTCCACCGCCAGGAGCATCCACCACAAAGGTTGGCACCGCATATCCTGATGTATGGCCGCGAAGCGCTTCAATGATTTCCAGTCCTTTTGAAACCGGCGCCCTGAAATGGCCAATCCCTTCAGATAGATCACATTGATAAATGTAATAAGGCCTTACCCTTGCTTTAACACAGTCATGCATAAGCTTTTTCATGATATGAACACTATCGTTGATGCCAGCCAGGATGACAGCCTGATTACCAAGCGGCACGCCTGCCATCGACAACATATCGCATGCCTTTTTCGCTTCATCCGTCAATTCAAGGGAATGATTGAAATGCGTATTTAACCAAATCGGATGATACTTTTTCAGAATATTGCATAAATTTTCCGTAATCCTCTGCGGGAAAACGACCGGTGCACGAGTTCCGATCCGAATGATTTCCACATGCGGGATGGCACGTAAGTTACTCAATACATATTCAAGGATCTTATCATTGATCAACAGGCCGTCTCCTCCAGAAATCAGCACGTCCCTAACTTCGGGAGTATTCCGGATATATTCAATCGCCCCGTCCAGCTGCTTTTTGGGAACACCCATGCCAACCTGACCTGAAAAACGGCGGCGCGTACAATACCTGCAGTACATGGAGCATTGGTTCGTTACAAGGAATAGAACGCGATCCGGATAACGATGCGTCAATCCTGGAACAGGGGAATCCTCATCCTCATGCAGCGGATCCTCCAAATCATATCTGGTTTTGTTCATTTCTGCCGAAAGCGGTACCGACTGTAAACGAATCGGACAGCGAGGATCATCCGGATTCATCAAAGATGCATAATATGGCGTAATGTTCAATGGAATCGTTTGAGTCGAAATCCGGACTCCTTCCTCTTCATCAGGTGTCAAGTTGACGACCTTTTTCAGATCATCCAATGTTTTAATCGTATTGGTCAATTGCCAGATCCAATCATTCCACTGCTCTTCCGTTACGTCCTTCCAAAGTTCGATATCATTATAATGCCTGCGCCCACCAAGGTATTCTGTATGTTTTACATCCATTCCCATCAAATTCATTTAATATGCCCCCTTATTCTAAGAACTTATCTATATACATTTGCAAGAATGATGCCAACATTCAAAACAAGGGAAACATAAGAAAAGGGGGACAAATCGACCTTAAAACCGCAAATAATTTTTCGTTATGCCTAATTTTTTGCAGCCAGATTCTTTGCGCCAAGCAAAAAAAAGAGGGTCTCTTTACACAAGAGCCCTCTTCAAGTTACATCATTATCAATGATTTGACAGCGTTTTCAAATACAACCACATTTATTTTGATTCTCGCGATCCTGCCGTATAAACTTTTTCAATGCCGTACTTGTTTAACTTATATTGTAATCCCTGTCTTTTAATATTGAGGGCTTCAGCCGTTTTGCTGATATTCCCGTTATATTTCTCGAACATATTGATGATCATTTCCCTTTCCATTTCTTCAAGAACGACAGGTAAATCAATCTTATTTTTCAATGGGGAAGGATGGTTCTGCGTATTTGATGCAGCGTAATTCCCTGAAGGAAAAAGATATGCAGGAAGATGGTGTTCATCAATCATATCTTCCCCTGCGTCCATGACGTTAAAGGTTAACTCGATGGCATGTCCCAGTTCACGAATGTTCCCGGGCCATGGATATTGAAGAAGCCGCTGCATCGCCTTATGACTGATTCCGCGTACTTCCGTAAAGAATGATTTGTTGAATTTCTGAATAAAGTGATTGACGATTTCCGGAATATCCGTTTTACGCTCCAGCAGTGAAGGCATTTGGATCGTCACGACATTCAGGCGAAAGAATAAATCCGAGCGAATGATTCCCCGATCTAACGCCTCTTCTGGAGAAATGTTCATCGCAGCAATAATCTTCACATTAACCTTTTGCTCCTTCGAACCCCCAACACGGCGTACCTCGCCTTCCTGAAGCACCCGCAGCAATTTTGCCTGCAGGCCGAGATCGAGGCTATTCAACTCATCAAGGAAAAGGGTACCGCCATTTGCCTGTTCAAAAATGCCCAGGCGATCCATCGCTCCAGTAAAAGCCCCTTTCGTCGTACCGAACAGTAGCCCCTCCATCAATTCCTTTGGAACAGCCGCACAGTTTTGCGCTATGAATGGTTGATTTCGCTGAGCACTTACATTATGTATACTTTGAGCGACCAATTCTTTTCCCGTCCCTGTAGGTCCATAAATCATGACTGGGGAATGTGTACGAGCCGCTTTTTTCGCCAATGAAATGGCTTGCTTAAATGCATGGCTATCACCGATTAAATCACTGAAATGGTAGGTCGCCGTCCCTTCAAGGAACTTGGTTTTCTTATGGGTCTCGGCCAGCTGGGAACGCAAATCAACAATTTGGTCGTACATATTCATGACCTTCGTAATATCCTTTGCTATTTCCACTGCCCCAATAATTTCACCATCCTCATATAAAGGATACGTACTATTGATTGAAGTTATTTTTTTCTCTTTTAAATTGACATACGTCTGAATGGACTCATTCGTTTCCACGCCCTTTTCCAATGCTACATGCAGCGTACTGGATTCATCGGTCAAGGATGGATAAAGCTGAAAGATATTCTCCCCCAATACCTGTTCACGATCAAGCCCATCGATATGTGCCATCATTTCATTGTAGAAAACCGTATCCCCATCTTTATTCACTATATGGACACCCACATTGATCACATTCAATATCCATTCAAATTGAGTGGAAAACTGATTCACTGAAGATTTCATTTCTTCATCTCCGTTCTCTGTCATTTGATAGAATCACCTGTAAATTATAGCATTTAATGGGAAACTTTCATCTCTTTATCTTTAATAAAATCATACCCCAATAGAATAGTAATTTCACATATAAAAAAAGGTATCTCGCATCCAGCAAAGAAAGTTACTATAAGAAAATAAAAAGGCAGGGGTGAGTCGGATTACAGAACGAAGCAAAGAAACCAGATTAGAAATTAAACCATGGGAAGATAAGGACCTTGATTTACTTTTTCAACTTAATGCCCCAGAAATGATGGCACATCTTGGTGGTCCGGAAAGTAATGAACAAATCATGAAACGGCATCAACGGTATCTTCAGCTGGGAAATAAGGGATGCATGTTTAGCATCATCCTGTTTCCAGAGACAGAAGCGGCTGGTTCCGTTGGCTACTGGCAAACCGAATGGAATAATGAAAATGTGTACGAAATCGGTTGGAGCGTCCTCCCTTCATTTCAGGGACAAGGAATCGCATCCCATGCCGTGAAGGCTCTGATAGCCAAAATCAAAGCCGAACGGAAATATAAATATATTCACGCATTCCCGTCAATCAATAACCCTGCGTCAAACGCAATTTGCCGTAAGCTAGACTTCCGCCTCATCTCCGAATGTGAATTCGAATACCCACCGGGAAGCCTAATGCGTTGCAATGATTGGTGCTTGGAACTTGAATGAATTCTTTATGGATTATTCCCGGGTAAGTCGAATTATGCCGAGTTTAGGTGAATTATTTCCCGGGTAAGGTTTGGGGGAGGTCGAATAATACCGTGTGCAGGCCGGATTTGGTGTTGGTCGGTTATTGCGATGTAGGTCGAATTATTGCTGTGTAGGTCGAATTATTGCTGTGTAGGTCGAATTATTGCTGTGTAGGTCGAATTATTGCTGTGTAGGTCGAATTATTGCTGTGTAGGTCGAATTATTGCTGTGTAGGTCGAATTATTGCTGTGTAGGTCGAATTATTGCTGTGTAGGATCAAATCCGCCATCATTTACCCGCACTCTCTATCAAGCAAACAATTCATTCCATGTTTCTTTACCTGCTTGCTTATCTGCAGAAATCTTGCTTGCCTTCTGGTATTTAAATAATGCCATCTCTGTATTCTCACCGAATTCTGCGTCAAGGGGCCCAGGGTTAAATCCTTCCATGTAAAGTGCTGCTTGGAGAATCCATGTGATATTGCCTGCAGCTCCTTTTTTTACGGTGACGATTGCAGTCTTGGTTTTAGGTCCCCATTTTCCATCGACAGCAAGCTTTTTATTGAATTGCTTATTCAGTTCCGTTTGTATAGCTTTTATAAGGGCCAATCGAGTTTCGGGACCGTAAAACCCATCAACGGAAATTGCTGCTTTATACCGGCTATTTAACGTATTTTGTATGGAAATTATATAGGTATCTCCTTTGCTGGTTTTCGGGATATCCGTTTTTTCGAATTTAAAGGTAAGATGAGGTTCTTTCCCTGCTTGTAACTGTGAATAGGATAGCCCACCCGTCATTTCCAAGTGGGGATAATCCTTGAATGAACTCCAATCCCCGCCCCATTTAAATCCTAAATCCTTACCTATAGCAGCTACACGCTGCCACTTTGAATTCACTGTCCAGTTCGCTTTCTTGCCATCATCACTCACAGTGAAAAAATCAATAGCCAGTCCAAAATTATGATAAGACTGGCCTGGTTTAGCGTTTGTCACATTAGGCTTAGCTAGATTACTATAGTTTTTTCCATTGTAGCTGTAAACTCTTCCTTGGCCATAAAGCGCAGCTTGTTCTTCCAAAGAGCGGTGGCCAGCACTTATCTGTACATAAATCCCTTCATTATAAGCACGTTCGATCATTTCCAATGCTGATGCCTTCACCACTGGATTCATCCTTGTGCCCATCTTTTTCACTGATCTATCCAATAATGTTCGTAATGCTACTGTCAATGTAATCCCTCCTTTAAACCTTATATAAGCCTTTTTAACGGAAAAGTAGCATGGCTGGAATATTTCCATTTTGTTATTAAAGGCTTCGTTAAATGATTATGCCTATTGAAAGGTTCTTCAGTTCTGATCCATCTAAAAAATCCCTGACCTTACTTTGGCTATCTTCCTTTGCCACATCTAGACCAACATTGCCGATCTTTGAACAGTTCTCTTAGTCCTCCGTGTATTTTCATAGCTTCACCCCACCCAGCCTTAAACATGTTTCTACAAGTAGGGGCAACAGCTTAGTTCAATGAGTTTAGCAATCTGGCGAAAGTAATTGACAATGATTATCATTACCATTAAGATATTGATAGTAATTGAAAATGAATATCATTACTAATTACATACATTTTTTAAACTTATACTATAATAAGCAAGGAGAAAATCAGAATGAAAAAACTATTCATACCATTCCTACTCTTGTTCGTACTTATTCTTAGTGCTTGTGGGAACAACGAGACAGCGAACGAAGATAATGCAGCCAAGACTAAAAAAGAAACATTTACCTATCAATCAGAAACTGGCCCTATTGAGATTCCTAAAAACCCAAAAAGAATAATTGCTCTCTCTAATGGACCTAATGTTTTGGCTTTAGAAGGTAATATCGTTGGGATAGATCAATGGACTAATATGAATCCCCTTTTTCAAGAAAAACTTAAGGGAGTGGAAGTCGTTTCAGAAGATAGCCTGGAGAAAATCATCGAACTGGAACCGGACCTAATCATAGCAGGATCCGAGATGAAAAATATTGGCAAACTAAATGAAATTGCTCCTACTGTAGTATTCACTTGGGGGAAATTGGATTATTTATCACAGCAGATAGAAATCGGAAAACTCTTAAACAAAGAAAAGGAAGCAAAAGAATGGGTTAATGATTTCAAAACGCGTGCAGAATCCGCAGGAGAAGCGATACGTGCAAAAATTGGCGAAGATGCCACCGTTTCTGTAATTGAAAATGATGCCAAGGAGTTTTATGTATTTGGAAATAATTATGCACGCGGGACAGAAATATTGTATCAAGCAATGGATTTGAAAATGCCTGAGAAAGTAAAAGAAAAGGCACTTAAATCAGGCATTTATGTCCTCTCATCGGAAGTGCTTCCTGAGTATTCTGGAGATTATATGATCTTTAGTAAAAACCCGGATGTTGTTAATTCATTTTTGGAGACTGATTCATGGAAAAATATACCTGCCGTTAAGAACGATCGTGTATTTGAAATAAATAGTAAAGCATCAACTTACAGTGATCCAATCACACTAGAGTATCTTCTAGAATTCTTCGAAAAATCATTTCTTAACAATTAATATGCAAAGAAGGAATTCATTTAATAAGAATTCCTTCTTTCAGACTGTAGACGAACTCGATGAAAACCGTGTTTGCCTACAGTTTTTTTATTTCTCCATACAAACTCTATGTAAAAAATGGAAGATGATAATTTTTCTAAGATTGATAACTGAATTGAAAAGCCTGTTTTCCCTCCACAATCTCTAGTAAAATACAAACTGCTTTTTAACATAGAAAGGGAATTTATTTCAACAACAAAAAAATTAGACTACCTCCGTCCGCCCGTTTACGAACTGAAAGTAGCCTAATAATGAGTTTTATCCGTTTCCCTGATAGGTCAATTCAAGTAATCTCTTACTATGCCTTAATTTCAATAGAGGGGCTTATTGTAAAGTCAGCCTCTGTTTTACTTTTCACTTCATCAAGTGTTATGCCATTTTGCAATTCAATCAATTCCATACCCGCTTCTGTAAAATGAAATACGGCCAATTCGGTAATCAGGCAATGGACGACCTTTTCTCCCGTCAATGGCAGTGTACAACTCTTTTTCACTTTGGATTCCCCATGTTTGTTCACATGGTCCATGATGACAACGATCCGTTTTGCTCCTTGGACGAGGTCCATCGCACCTCCCATTCCTTTTACCATCTTCCCTGGAATCATCCAGTTTGCCAAGTCCCCATTTTCGGAAACTTCCATCCCGCCTAAAATGGCTAGATCGATGTGGCCGCCGCGAATCATTGCGAACGATTCAGCACTATCAAAAAATGATGCACCGGCTTTTGCCGTTACTGTTTCTTTTCCTGCATTAATCAAATCCGGATCGACTGCATCTTTTTCTGGATATGGTCCGATTCCCAGTAAGCCATTTTCCGATTGAAGCATAACATTAAAGTCATTTGGAATCATGTTAGCAATCAAGGTCGGCATTCCGATTCCTAAATTTACACACATACCATCTTGGATTTCTTTAACGGCCCGTTCTAAAATTTGTTGTCTAGTCATTCGAATACTCCTCCTTTTTATGCGTTAGCAGTTGTAAGTTTTTCAATTCGTTTTTCATAACGGTTTCCTACAAGTACTTTTTGTACATAAACCCCTGAAGTATGAATTTCATCTGGATCGAGCTCTCCTGTGTTCACAAGCTCCTCCACTTCAACAATCGTGACTTTCCCCGCGGTGGCAACGACAGGGTTAAAGTTTCTTGCCGTTTTCCGATAGATGAGATTACCGAAATGATCTGCTTTCCAAGCTTTCACAAAGGAAAAATCTCCGACTATTCCTTTTTCCATAATGTATGTGCGACCATCAAACTCTTTATGTTCTTTACCTTTGGCGACTTCCGTTCCTACTCCAGTAGCTGTATAGAAGGCAGGGATTCCTGCTCCACCCGCTCTTAGACGCTCAGCAAGCGTTCCTTGGGGAACTAGCTCGACCTCCAGCTCTCCACTTAAAAATTGCTGCTCAAATAATTTATTTTCCCCTACATAAGAAGCGATCATTTTTTTGATTTGTCTATTTTCCAGCAAAAGACCTAGACCCCAATCATCGACTCCACAATTGTTGCTGACAATAGTCAAATCCTTTACACCTTTATCACGCAAAGCAAAAATTAGATTTTCTGGAATTCCGCTTAATCCGAACCCGCCAACGATAATGGTTGCTCCATCCTCGATTTGTTGAATAGCGCTATCAAAAGATGTTAATAATTTACTCATTTTCCATCATCTCCATTCCTAATACTATTCTATTAAATAAATAGGGAAGTTGCAAAAGCAAGGATGAACACAGTCACTGTTTTCAAAATCGTGATCGCAAAGATATCCTTGTAGGATTGACGATGTGTCAGTCCTGTAATAGCAAGTAAAGTAATAACGGCACCGTTATGTGGAAGCGTATCCATTCCGCCAGATGCCATGGATGCAATTCGATGTAGCATTTCCGGGCTGATTCCAACACTTTGAGCCACCTGTAAATAGTGACCGCCCATTACTTCTAACGCAATCGAAAGTCCTCCAGATGCAGACCCTGTAATCCCTGCCAGTACATTGACGGCAATAGCCTCCGATACGAGTGGATTACCGCTTGCATTGAACACCCAGTTTTGAATCACCGAGAATCCAGGAAGCGTTTTCACGACATTACCAAAACCAACTTCAGACGCAGTATTGAATATCGCAAGCAAAGATCCCATTGCAGCAGCTGTTAATCCACTTGCCAATTTGACCTTTATACGCCCAACATTCAGAAGCATCGCTGCAATAATACCGATTGTCAGTGCAACAATCAAAGACCAGGATGAAGTGACTGTGCTTACATCGGCAATATTGAAGGATTCCTTCAACACCGATGCATCATACCAGTGCTTAACCGAAATGGCACTGCGACTGAAAGCAAAATTAAACGCTACGACAAGGACGAGCGGTACGATGGACAGCCAAAAGTTAGGCAGGTTTTGCTCTTCGGCACTTTCCGGTTCATTAATATGTCCTTCCCCGTAGCCTTCACCATTTGCCACCGCTTGTTTACGGCGACGTTCTAACCAGATCATTCCGCCAGTGAATACCATGATCGCGCCAATAATCCCAATTAATGGAGCTGCATAAGTATCTGTTCCGAAATAGTTCGTTGGAATGATATTTTGAATCTGTGGTGTTCCAGGAAGGGCATCCATCGTATAAGTGAATGCGCCTAATGCAATCGTTCCTGGCAATAATCGCTTTGGAATGTCTGCTTCTTTAAAAATTGCAGCTGCAAATGGATAAACGGCAAATGCCACTACAAACAGCGAAACCCCGCCATATGTCAGCGCCGAACAAGCCAGCACTACAGCAAGAATAGCCTGCTTTGAACCTAGTGATTTTACGATGGTCTTGGCAATGGATGCTGCTGCACCGCTCATCTCCATGACCTTTCCAAATACTGCGCCTAATAAAAATATCGGGAAAAATGCTTTTACATAGTTAGCAGCAAACGTCATATATGTTTCTGTATAACTCGGCAGCAAATGACCGCCAGATAAAATGACCGCCAATAACGTAACAATCGGCGCTATGATAATGACCGGATAGCCCCGATAGGCTAAAAAGATTAAAAGTCCTAAAGCCACAGCAATGGCTAAGATTTGAATCACCAATTTAATTCCCCCTTTTCTTTTCTCCCCTTGCCCCCAAATTATTTCGGAAGCCTTTAAGTAGAAACATTAATCTCCCTAAATTCCATATTTTTAATTTTTCCGCTTTCACCATCCAAACCTGCCTTCCCCAAGTCAAGCTGAATGATCTTACTAAGTGCTTCCCATTTATTGAGAACGCTTTCAACAAACTATTGAATTAAAAATCCCTTTTCATTTTACGTCGAAACACCAGATAAAATGACAGATAGGCCATTCACCAAAGTATTTATGCAATTCTTGTGCCACCTTATCCTGAATTAAAAAAACGTCATCTTTTAAAGCCTTTTCAAAGATTTCATCTCCCTTTTTATAAATTGTAAAAGCTGAAACCCCTTAAAACTGTCAAGGTTTCAATACACAGAAGTCATAAACCCCAAAAAAGTGTAAACCTTTTCTTACAACATTCAAATTCCCTCTTGTTTTGTGTACGGATTTCTTAACACACTCAAGGATTTATGGGTGTAAAACATGCACAAATGTGTATCTATTCTTAAGAGGTGGTTTAAAAGTATAAAAAAAGTACCCTTTGGCTAAAGGGCACTTCAGAATGTAGACAAACTCCATAATAATGATTTTTTGAGGGTTTGTATAAATTGACCGTTGCGTTCAACTCCAGGCACTCGCTTTCCGCGGGCGATCCGCCCTCGACACATTTGCGCCTGCGGGGTCTCCTTTGGACGCGCTTTTCTAAGCAGGAGTTTCGCACACCCGTTCCAATCAAAATTGTTTTAAAATTCAGAAAGAACCCTTTGGCATAAGGGTTCTTTTCTACAGTCATAAACCATATTTATTCATTTTTTCATACAGTGTTGTTCGGCTCACTCCGAGTCTCTTTGCCGTTTCTGATTTATTACCAGAAGTCATTTCCAAACATGAAACGATTGCACCCCGTTCAGTTTCATCCATTACTTCAGCTAAAGTTCGGATTGAGACTGATTCTTTATGTCCCGTTATTTCTTTAGGAAGATGCTTGGAACGTATCATTTCCTCTTCATCGACGATATTCAATGCACGTTCAATGATATTTTCCAACTCACGAATATTACCCGGCCATTTATAAAGGCGAAGGAGACGTAATGCTTGATCACTCATGCCCTGTACGCGTTTTTTCATGAGGTTCTGGTACTTTTCAACAAAATGATTTACCAGTATTTCAATGTCTTCCGGTCGCTCCCTTAAGGAAGGTACGTGGATTTGCATGACCTTTAACCGGTAATACATATCAAGTCGGAATTCCCCTTTCGAGACCATTTCCTCCAAATTACGATTCGTTGCAGCAATTACCCGTACATCAATGGGAATGCTTCCCGTCGAGCCGACCCGTTCAATTTCTTTTTCTTGTAAAACACGGAGCAATTTCACTTGCATATGCAGTGGCAGCTCACCGATTTCATCCAGAAAAATCGTCCCGCCTTCAGCCGCTTCGAACTTACCTGCTTTTCCGCCTTTTTTTGCACCAGTGAAAGAACCCTCTTCATAGCCAAAAAGCTCTGACTCCAGCAGCTCTGCTGGGATGGCGGCACAGTTCACTTTGACAAATACACCCATGGCCCGTCTGCTGGCATTATGAATTGAATGCGCAAACAGTTCCTTACCAGTTCCGCTTTCACCCAAAATCAGCACGTTTGAGTCGCTTTTAGCAGCAATTTTCGCTTGACCTTTTACTTCCATGAATTCTGGACTTCTTCCCATCAAATGATCAAACGTATAGGAGGCCTTATTTCTCTCGCGAAAATCGCCTTTGTACTTTTTCAGCTCTACTTCAAGTGAGTTTATCCGCTTGGAAAGAGCGGTAAACTGCCCGACATTCTTAAAAAGAATCTTCCCGACCGCTCCCATTAATTTACCTTGTTTCCGTATCGGGGAGCGGGTCGCAATTATATAATTATCTTTAATCTTCTGTAATTCAGCGACCTCTTGCTTTCCAGTTTTGGCGACCACATGCATACGGGTATTTTCAATGACCTCCGTTACATGTCTCCCAATAGAGCTTTCCTGATCGACTCCAAGAAAATCCGCATAAGCGTGGCTCAGCATTTGGACATACCCTTCCGTATCGACCATCACCAAGCCATCATAGGCAAATTCGATGATATCCTTAAACAGAATTTCTTCATGATTATCGATATTAAGGAAATCACTTTTATTATTTGTAAACAATAGGAGATAAATCTGATATTCCTCATCAACCATTTGAACGATTGCTTTTCTGACAATCCCATTATTACCGTTCAAACGAATAGGAGTATTTACGTCTGGTATAAGGTTTTTTTCGATAATTAAATTTACTCGCAGGTCAAATTGATTCTCGGCAAAAGCCTCAGATAATACGCTATTGCATAAAACGATTTCTTTTTCGTTTTTCGTTACCAAAACCCCAAAAGGTAATTCTTCCAATATCGCTTTCACCAATTCCAATTGAACAGTTTTATTATCGCTGGCCATTCCCATTCTCCTTAACCGGTCTGAAGTTCCCCCCATTATATCATAGGAAATTGAGGCCAATGCATCAACGTTCCACAATCAGCGCAGTTCCCTGTCCACCTCCGATACATAGGGTGGCAAGGCCGGTTTTTGCATCCCTACGCTTCATTTCATACAACAATGTCACTAAGATGCGGGCACCAGATGCACCTACCGGGTGGCCCAAAGCAATTGCCCCGCCATTTACATTCACTTTTTCCGGATTCAATTCAAGATCCTTCAGCACGGCAAGTGACTGGGCCGCAAAGGCTTCATTCACTTCCATCAAATCAATATCATCTATTGATAATCCCGCTTTTGCCAAAGCTTTTCTAGTCGCAGGCACTGGGCCGTATCCCATGATTTTCGGATCAAGCGCGGCGTTTCCATATGATTTAATTGTCGCTAGCGTTTCCAGTCCCAGCTCGTCCGCTTTTTCTTTGGACATCAGGACCAACATCGCCCCACCATCATTGATTCCGGATGCATTTCCAGCCGTAACCGTTCCATTTTCCTTAAAAGCAGGACGTAGCTTCGTTAGCTGGTCTATCGTCAGCCCATGACGTGGGTGCTCATCTTGGTCCACCAAGATTGTCTTTCCTCTGCGTTTATATTCAACAGGTACGATTTCATCTGCAAATCGTCCTTCTAGCTGCGCCTTTTCAGCCTTCAATTGGCTATCTAAAGCAAATTCATCCTGCTTTTCCCGGCTGATGTCCCACTGCTCCGCAATATTCTCCGCAGTCACGCCCATATGATACTGATTGAAAACATCCGTTAAGGCATCATAGGTCATTGAATCCACTGCTTCGGCATTACCCATTTTCTGTCCAAAACGATAATTTGGAAGTAAATACGGGGCATTGCTCATGCTTTCAATCCCCCCAGCAAGAATCACATCGGCATCACCAAGGGCAATGAATTGCGCTCCCATTATTACCGTACGGAGGCCAGACCCGCAAAGTTTATTAACGGCCATAGCTGGCGTTGTTTCCGGAATCCCTGCATGAATCGCAACCTGACGTGCCACATTTTGCCCTAATCCAGCAGATAGAATATTCCCGATCAATACCTCATCGATCATATCAGCCGAGATATTTGCCCGCTTAATCGCTTCCTTTGCTGCCACAACTCCCAAGTCAACCGCTGAAACATTGGCAAGACTGCCTCCAAACGCACCCACTGGTGTTCTTGCTGCCCCTACTATCACTACTTCTCTCATAATACTTCCTCCTTCTCCATTTTTAATTTACCTAGTTTAATAAAATTACGGTCCCTCTCATTGATTTTCTGAGAAACGGTAGATTCCTCATACGTGAAAATCCCTTCACCCGACTTCGCCCCAAGCTTCCCCTTTTCGACCAAATCACGAATCAAAACAGGAGCTTCCTTACTCTGATCCAACACTGGTGAAACATTATCAAAAACACGCTGCCATGTATCCAGTCCGCCAAAATCGGCAATCTCGATTGGCCCTGTAAATGCCCATCGAAAACCTGGTCCTGCCGTTATCGCTGTATCAATATCCTCAGCATTGGCAACGCCCTCTTTTAATAGATAAAAGGCTTCCCGCATCAAGGCAGTCTGCAAACGGTTAGCAATGAATCCTGCTATTTCTTTTTTCAAGAGAATCGGAGACTTACCGATTTTACGCATCAAATCAAGTGTTGTCTTGACGACTTCCGGCTTTGTATCGTTATGCTGAACAACTTCAACCAAAGGAACCAAATGGCCAGGATTAAAGAAATGCGTGATTACCATTCGGTCCGCAAACGAGGCCTTCTCCATCAATTGGGAAATCGGAAAGGTCGATGTATTTGAAGCTACAATTGCATCCGGTTTGATTATCTTCTCCAATTGCTGATAAAGATTCAACTTCAACCCGATGACTTCCGGAATGGCCTCAATGATAAAATCAGCATCCCTTATAGCCTCTTCCAAATCTACACTATATGTAATATTAGCTAAGGCACCTTGCTTTTCCCGATCAGTCAAGACCCCTTCCTCAATGAGCAATGCTAGATTCTCAGAGATTCGATTTTGGGCATATGATAGATACTCTTCCTTTATATCGTTGATGGTGACGGAATACCCGCCAACTGCAAATGATTGAGCGATTCCACTCCCCATTACACCTGAACCGATAATGGCTATTTTTTTAATCATCCAGATTCTCCTTTCTTATCCGTTTAAATTACCTGCTTTTACTCACCTTTTTATGTATGCAATATCTGTGCCAGCAATATGGGTAAACAAAAATTCTTTTGTTATTTTGAAAATCATGATAGACTCTTACTCAATAACCTATACCATATTTTCATAACCTTCCCTTTATATTCCCTTCCCTAGTTAAATATCCCTGTTCACCAACTTAAAATGACAGACCTGGACCATTACATTTTTATTGGAGGAATGTAATATGGTTAAAGATAAAGTGGCGATAATTACCGGATCTGCCAGAGGAATTGGCTTTGAGATTGGAAAGATATTTGCTGAAAATGGCGCAAAGGTCGTTTTGTCCGACCTTGATCTAAACACTGTTGAAAAAACTGCATTGGACCTAAGGAACAAAGGCTTGGATGTTATCGGCTTAAAAGCAGACGTAACAAGTGAAGAAGATATTATCCAACTAATTCAACAAGCTAAAGACAAATATGGACGAATTGATATTTTCATTAATAACGCCGGCCTTCAACATGTTGCACCAATCGAAGAGTTTCCAACTGAAAAATTCGAACTGATGATCAAAATCATGCTGACCGCTCCATTCATCGCGATCAAGAACGTTTTGCCCATCATGAAAGAACAAGGCTTCGGCAGAATCATCAACATCTCTTCCATTAACGGGCTAATTGGATTCGCCAACAAAGCAGCTTACAATAGTGCAAAACACGGTGTAATCGGATTAACGAAAGTAGCCGCCTTAGAAAGCGCCTCTTCAGGCATAACCGTAAATGCCCTTTGCCCAGGATACGTGGACACACCTCTCGTCCGCGGTCAACTGGAGGACTTGGCAAAAACAAGGCAAGTACCGCTGGAAAGCGTTTTGGAAGAAGTCATCTATCCGCTCGTCCCACAAAACCGCTTGCTCGACGTAAGCGAAATTGCCGACTACGCCATTTTCCTTGCAAGCGACAAAGCACGAGGCATCACCGGCCAGGCAGTTGTGTTAGATGGCGGGTATACAGCTCAATAAAATACATCTTGCAAAAGAACAAAAGCCCGAATGAATGGCACCAAAAAGGTGCTCTTTTATTCGGGCTTTTCTGCATTCATGGAATAACAGGACAGACTTTTTCCTGAGGAAGGAATGTGGAAAATTTTGGTGGCGCAAAGGATTTCCACATGTTACAGTATTATAGGAATACCTTCCATTTTACAAAAATAAAAGGAGGCCCCGTCATGATTATTAAGTGGGTTAGACTGCGATAATTAAAGGGGCAGGCCAATCATGCTCCGGAAAGAATTTATTGATCTGCGTAATTAGATAATATTTAATACGGAGGTAAAAAACATGAGTGAACAGATACTGAAAATAAATAAAGTCGATATATGTACGGAAAGTTTTGGAAACCCTAAGGACCCTGCTGTGCTTTTAATCATGGGAGCCATGTCTTCATTAGACTGGTGGGATGAGGATTTCTGTCTCCGACTCGCTGGTCAGGGGAGGTTTGTCATTCGGTACGATCATCGGGATCTGGGACGATCGGCCGTTTGTGAACCCGGTACTTCCAACTATACAATAACGGACATGGCTGACGATGCCGTGGGTGTCCTGGACGCTTATTCCATAAAGCAAGCTCATATCGTCGGAATGTCCCTAGGTGGTATGATCGGCCAGATTCTTGCCTTAAAATATCCGAAACGCGTATTTACCCTTACGCTAATTGCATCAAGTGTGTTCGGGACTGTGATGGAAAAACTGCCTCCAATGGACCAGACTATATTGGATCACCATGCGAAGAGTGCTTCCATCGATTGGTCAAATCGGGAGGCGGCCATCCCTTACCTTGCGGACGGATGGAAAACATTAGCCGGTTCCAAACCTTATGAGCAGGAAAGAATGTATAAACTGGCGGAAAGAGAGTTTGATCGCGCCAAACAGCTACCGAGCAGATTTAATCATGCCATGCTGCAAGGCGGAGACGTGTATTACGATAGAATGGGTGAGATCAGTGTACCTGTCCTCATTATCCATGGCACAGAAGATCCAGCCCTGCCATACGAGCACGGGCTTGCACTTACGAAAGCCATCCCTCATGCAGAATTAGTGACTCTTGATGGATCAGGGCATGAGATTCATAGTGAAGATTGGGACAAAATTATAGATTCAGTTATAAAGCTTAGTTCGTGATAAAAGAATAAGTCGAAGATGACCCTAATAAAAGCCCAATTTCTCAGTGGTACAAACGAGAAATTGGGCTTCCTTTGTTATATAGCGTACACAAACGTTAATTCAAATGCGTGGTACTGTTTAAAAATCTAATAAGTTTATATGGATGTTCGGTATACTCAAGAAGATGAATGCCAGTATTATTGGAATTGAACCACACATCATCAATTTCGTGTGGCAATTGAAGAAAACTTTCAATTATTTTTGTAATCATACCCCCGTGGGACACAACCGCAATCCTTTTATAGTTTGCACTGTTTTCTCTAAGATGGGAAAGTACATTTTGAGCTCGTAATCTAAAATCAGATTCACTCTCCCTATCTTGCATCTCTCGTAACTCATCCAAGAATGTTACTGGACATTTGATAGTATTGGATAAAGTTTCCGCAGTTTTACTGGCGCGAATTAAGGTACTTGACCATATGAATTCCGGTGGAAACTCTTCTGAAACACGACGACACATTTTTTCTACTTGTTCCACGCCCTTAATAGTTAGCGGTAAGTCTGTAGATCCTTCATAATTTTCTTCTAAAAAATCGTCTTCTGACTCACCATGTCGAATTAATAGTATCTGCAAGATAACACCTCAATTTTGTTTATTTATCCAAATTAATAATTCTATTCAACCTTAATAAAACCTTTAACAGAATAAAAACAGAGGTATTCATTACAATTTAGACCTGCATGAAACTTGTTCGTTGCATAAGAAAAGGAGCTGCTGATCAGCTCCTGGTAATGAAGTAAAGCATCCGTTAGTCGAACTAGACTGAGTTTTACCGTGTATAATGTTCTCTAAAAATCAGTTTATATTTTGGCTTAAAATCTATTTCTATTGTTTGTTGGGAATCCTCATTCAGAACCGTTAAAAGTACACTTGAAAGTTCCCTTTTGTCTGCTATAATCTCAAACTTGTCAACTCGTTTTAAATCCAAAAGTGATAACAATTTATTTGAAGTCGGTAGAGTTACTTGTATTTTCACTTCACCGTAAGATGGAGATAGTGTAACAATAAAGTCTTCCTCTCCATTAGAAAATTGATATGTTGCCTTATTGTAATAAAATGGTAAACCTTTCTCAGTGGTATCAAATAATGTAGGTTCACACTCAAACAACGAAAGAAGATCGTCTTCATCCGGGAATACATTCACTCACCATCACCACCTTTCAACTCCCTATTTTAACATTTTCTTGTTGAGCTAAACTGCCCCGTTTGTTGCATAAGAGGAGCTGCTGATCAGCGATAATAAACTGTGCAGAAAAAAAAGGATAAAAAAGAAATTAATCTCTTTTATCCTTTTCAAGTAGCTCAATTACTCTATCAAGTTTTTGTTCTACGCTATTGGATTTGTTTGTCCTTGTAAGAAGGGAACGAACGAAAAAGTAAACAGCAAAAATGATACCAAACAACAAAATAAACATAATAAGTTGAAATACTATATCACCGGCATTAAAATTCAAAAAAAATCCACCTTTTCTCTTTTTTTGAATTAATTATAACATATATAAACTGCGCAGAACGTCTACACTAAGCTTGTTGAACTAACAACCTACGCCTATTGTTGAATAAGAAAAATAGAAGTAAAGGTAAAGCACACCTTAGTTCTTAAAAGCACCCTAAGTATCTTTCAACAAGCTAGTGAAACTTCTGCTCATTTAAAATTCTTATACCATTTATCTGTTTTAAATTCCTCTGGTATAGATTGCTCAGCAGGGTCATCAAATCCTAATTGTTCAAGGACTTCAAACCATAAATCTCTTTTAGAACCAGGTAATTTCGTGCCACACCAGGGACAATAGGTTATCTCTATACTTGAGCTGCCACCATCCTGGATTATTAACCCATATTCATCAAATTTATCATTATAAGTAATCAAAGTGTCTGGACAATCAAATGGGTCAGCGTGAACGTTGCACATATATTAACTTGATCTTTCATAGTTTCGCAGCAGTGATCATTCATAAAAATCTCCTTGAGTTCAAACCTTTATTGGTTTCTAAGTACATGGGTTTAATGTTATTTTAATCCCTTGTTGAAGTAAAGCACCTGTTAGTTGAATATTGTAGAGTTGGCACAAACTATTCGTATAGTTTTTTAGATATCTTTTTTACTTCTTTATATATTTGTGTAAGTAATATTAGCATATGTATTGGGAATCCGATGGCAAGTCCCACCAATGGAGAATAAGGCCCAGCGAAAGTAAAGAGCGATACAAGTGTAATAGTTATATATACAGAGATAATTAGTGCAATCAAATAAAATTCCCCTTTTTTAGCTAATTATAGATACCCATTTAGTTCCATAATTCCATTTACCAACAACATATTTTATCGTCAAAAAAACAAAAAAATTTCCTAAACAAGAATCAAATACGGCTGCCTATCCTGTTCAAGCTTTTCTTCTTAAACTCCCTTGCCCCGTTAGTTCTACAAAAAAATCAACATACCCTTTAACAGAGCTGGCTTAAAATATGTAATATATTTACACATAACCACTGGAACATCTGTTCTATTTATGTTATTATTATAAAAACAAAAAAAAGATCTGATCCTACCAAACGATTTGATCCGTAATTATAATTAAAGGTCGGTTGTATCCGCGGGCCTTACACGGTTGTACCGCTGAGCCGAGCCAATTGCTCTAGGGTGCCGGTAAAGACAGCTCCGAACTTCAGCTAACGCACCCATTAATTTAATAATCTGTTTAAATTTGAAAGGATTGAACCAACAATCTTCATCATTGACAATTTTCTTTTTTTCTTCAAAATCTATATTTAGCTTACTCTCTTGATACCTGCTGCCGTACTCACGATTATTGCTATGGTACTTACAAATCATACCCGGGTCGTTGTAAATGTGACCAAAACCTTATCAATTGTGCGAAATCAGCTAACATTTTTGATTGGGGCGATATTGTAATCGTATTAGAAGGAATAATGCGTGCAAATTCAACTTTTTATTCATAATGAAAAAGCTGCCTTAAAGACAGCTCCTATCTTCAACGCACCAGTTAACTCAATAACGATCGATCTACTCTCGGTGTTTTTCAAGCATTTGTTTTAAATATTCTTCAGATTTCCCCTTTGGTATACTGAGGCTTTCCCATTTATTGTTTTTTACTTGTTTACCAATATAAACAATTTGCCCAACATGATAAGAATAATGTGCAATTTGCCTCTCAATAGCCTCTAATACCAAATGCCCTTCTCCACGAATATATATTTTTTTAATAAATCTTGTTCACTTAAACCAGTTAATGTATCAATCAGGGTTTGCCAACCCTTTTCCCAAACAATTGTGAGCTCTGATTTTGAAGATATATCATCTGAAAATTCTTCGTCACGATTTCTATATTCCTTCTCTCCGTCTGTTGTTAAAAAGTCAGTCCACCTTGAAACCATATTTCCACTCAGATGCTTTACTATTATTGCGATACTATTTGACTCGTCATTATAAGTCCAATAGATCTCCTCTTCAGATAATTGGTTTATCGTTTTATCTCCAAGACCTTTTACACTTTTAAATCTTTCAATTACAATTTTTAAATATTCGTTTCCAATATTCATTATTCCGCCCCCACAAATTTTTTTAAAGAGCCTTCACAACTAAACTGCCAAGTTAGCTCCTATCCCCATTTCTTGATTTAATAATAATAAAAGACGGTCTCCGGTTTTCATTAATTAATTTCGGCATTTGCTCTAATCCAGTAGGGATTGATTGTGGTTCAATAATCTTTTCTACTACAAACCCATTATCTATAAGTGTATTTATTAAAGTTGAAATGGTTCTATGATATATAATCACACCATCAATATACCAATGTTGTTCCCTTTTTCCTTCTTCCTGGTAATTATCCAATGCCCAATGTAATTTAACCCCTTCATTATCGTGAATCCAATTATCCATCTCTTTTCGAGCTGTAACTATCGGATGTTCAGTTGAAAAGATAAATTCACCGTTCTTTTTTAATAATCCATTAATCTTCTTAATTAGGTTTGGGTAATCTTCTATGTAATGAATAGCCAAAGAACTTATGATTAAGTCGAATTTTTGATTTGGTAGATCCAGGTCTTCTATTGGTATACACATATAATCTATTTTCTCGTGATTGTTATCTTTTTTCGCTTGTTCAATCATATTTCTTGAAATATCTACACCTAAAACTTTCGAAGCACCGTTTTCTATACAATAACTTGAAAAATGACCAGTTCCACAACCTAAATCTAATATTGATTTTCCCTTAAGGTTTGAAATGGTAGATTTAATTGATGGCTGTTCAACAAAATCATTATAGGTGACACCACTCTCACGTAACGACGTATATTCATTAAAGAAAATCTGATTATCATAAATATTTTGTTTCATTCATTTCCTCCCCTGTTCTAGCATTAATCTATTAATATTAATTCTCGAAACATAATAAAAAGACCTCTTTTGCTTAGACCAGTCACCGATAGTTCCATAATAAAAAAGCTGCCTAAGGCAGCTACGATCCCCAGCTAAAAATAAATAAGAGCTGTCGAAACAGCTCTTCGGATAAATCTTATGCCTATGCTTACTTTTTCAAAACAGGAATCCAGATTTCACTTCGAAATGTTGGTGAGGTTACATCTTTATTTTCGTTCCAAAGGATTTCCGGCCCTTCGATTTGTTCATAGTTAGAGGATGGAAACCATTCGGAATAAATACGGCCCCATACATTTTGCAGTGTTTCAGGAAAAGGTCCGACTGCTTCGAATACCGCCCATGTAGATGCATCAACTTCAAGCTGTGTTAAGTTATCTGGACATTCCTTCGTTGTAGCTGCGCCGATATAATGATCAAGCTCCCCTTTTTCCTCCATCCTGCCTTCGGAAAAGTTCGCAGATGCACTAAGCAGTCCTGTTGGCTCGACATTCGAAAGGTCTTTAAGCTCATTTATCGTTTTCTCGTCTAAACTTTGCCACATGGATGCAATCTCTGGATTAACCCCGTTAAATATGATCGGAACTCTTTTTTTAATTCCAATAATGCGAAACGCCTCTTTTTCTTCAATTCGGTAGTTCATTTCGCTGCCTCCTTTAATGGATAATTGGAAGGACATCGGTGGAAAGGCTTTAAGTGAATGGCCATTACTTCTCGCTTCTGATGGTGTGATCCCATGCAAATGTTGAAACGCCCTTGTAAAAGAGTCCGGTGAGCTGTACCCGTACTTTATCGCTATATCAATGACCTTTATGGTGTTATCTTTAAGCTCAAATGCCGCAAGCGTAAGTCGTCTTCGGCGGATATACTCGGATAGGGAAATACCTGCCAGGAAGGAAAACATCCTTTTAAAATGATATTCCGAACAATAAGCTAGCCTTGCAACTTCTTTAAAGTCAATTTCATTCGTAAGATTGTCTTCAATGAATTTAATGGCGCCATTCATATTTTTGAGCAAATCCATTCAATGACCTCCCTTATATCAACAGAATAGCAGGAGTTGAAACTAATCATCCGACATTCTGTGCACGATTATGCAGGGTCTAATCCTACTTCAGCTAAACTTCAGTTAGTTTAAGTACAAGCCCTCACAATCTCTTTATAGACTTTCAATAAAAAAGCAACCTTTTACAAAAGTAAATGAAAACGATCACACTGTAAGTCATTTTATTATTTTTATTCATGTTCAGTAAGAAGAAGCTTTTCGTTCAAAATTCTTTAATTTGGGCAACCGCATTTTTTGATTGTTTAATCAAAATGGCCCTTTTATTCACCCCGAAATTATATTTTTTAACGAATCGCTGTCATATATCCGTTATATAAATCATCACATTTTTCAAGGCATTCTAAATATAATTGTCTGATTTCTGATATAGGACATAGTTTTATATAACTTTCATCTTTTATTATCCTAATTAGTGGGTTAATTTCATAATAATAACTATATTCTTGGTTTTCTTTATTTAAAATGCTTTTATATCTTTCTAAAATAGTTATATAAGCATCGTCAATTAACCTGTATTCACATTTGGCTCTCTCTTGTTTATAAAACGTATAGATTTCTCTTGCGAAAAATTCACTTTCCATAAAGAAGGAAGAACTTGCTGGCGAATAATAAAGATACTGATCTTGATAAGGTCTCTTACAAATCTGCATTCTATGCCAACTTTTAACTTCTTTATACTGATCTCCTAAAGCTTTATGATTATTCGATATCGTTTTTATTTGGAGATTCGATACATATTGAAAAATAGCAGAATTATTTTCATAGTCAGAAATCGTAGTTATAGAACACCAGCATATATAGTTATTATCTAATATCCCAATAATGCAGACCTCTTGTTTTGGACTAATGTATATATCAAAAGAAACTTCCTTATCATCTACTTTATAATTTGGAACTACACTATGATTTTGCTTGATCAAATTAAATCTTTCCATTTTAATTCCTCTCGTATCTTATATATACTGTTTTCCTGCATATAAGTAAGAATTGCTGCTTAAGCCCCTTTGCTCTATAAGAAAAGAGCAATTCGTCACTGTCCCTTAGAGAACTTTTGCACCTGCTAATGAAAATAACCTTATTGTTGATATGGGGATTTACGGACTTTTTGCATAAATAGCTCTGGATTATCAATCTGATTAAAACCGTATTTTTTATATAATGAATGTGCATCATTAGTAGCTAACATAAACCTGCGAACCCCTTCTAGTTCGGAATGGTTGGTGATAACATCCATTAACCATTTTGATAATCCCAATTTACGATAGTCAGGTAATATAAACACATCGCAAAGGTACGCATGGGTTGCTAAATCGGTTATTACCCTTGCAAATCCAACTTGTTCACTTCCTACATTACCTATTTCACCTTTATAAACCCCAAAGCATAAGGTCGTGTTTTCAATTGACTTTATTACTGTTTCCTTGGGTATCCCCTTTGACCAGTAAGCTTCTTGATTCAAAAAATTATGTATTAAATCTACATCTAAATACTTTTTATTAGTAGAAATCGAAAATCCCTTATTTACCCATATAGTCATTTTACATCCCCCTAAACTTTTTAATGTATTGTAATTATATCAAACCACTGATTTTAGTCTTTTGAACTAACATGCCGCGTTATTGGAAATAATTAAAAACTGACTCGATCTTCAGCTAACGCACCAGTTAGTTAAGTAAGGGTGTAAGGGCATTTTAATTACAACAGGTATATCTAAGTAATTCGAAACAAATATTATACATGTTGCAAGTCCAAAGGAGGTGGCTAAAATGAACGCACAACGAGCGGAAGAAATTGCTTCTTCACCAAATATGGTTACTGTAACCTATAATGAGGAAAGTATCTACATTGAGCACGTGGATGAACAAAATGGAACGGCTACAATCCATCCCCTTGATGATCCCAATAAAAAACAAAGTGTTTCTGTAACCAGCTTACAAGAACAGTAATTTCCTCGATTCAATAATAAACCACCACTTTCGGGTGGTGGTTTATTGTTCGGTTCAATTCAATTACCATCTTATTAATTAATCTATCCCCTATGCACCCGTTAGATGAACAATCACCACCTCTTCTATAGCACATCTTCATCAAAAGCGTAACAAAAAAAGCCAACATCAATTGTTGACTTAATCTATATATCGACATTCGAATTCCTATGGGCTAAGCAATCTTTTACTAACAGAGATAAACCATTTAATAGTATTACTTATATATTTCATTTTCCAATATAATCACTTTTTCCCCATTCGCTGCTTTCCCTATTTGTTTCGTATTTTCAACCAACCGAAAAATATTATCACAGCATTGTTTGGTGCCTATAATTAATAATGGTACACCTATAAAATCAATTTTTAATGCTCTTGATAAATATCCCCCTATGGACATGGCAATAGGTACAGTTGGTGATGTATTGGAGAATACTATTTTTTCGTTAAAGTGAAATTTCTCTTCTAGTAGTAAAGTCAATTCTTTTAATGCTGGAACAACAAGTTTGTCTCTTTTATGTCCAATTGTATAAACTGAGTTGCCCTCTTCATCGGTCCCGCGAAAAATTAGCTTTCCAAATTCTTTTTTTGTTAATTTATTGAAATATTTTACATGTAATATTTCTTCCGAAGTTAGTTTTCTTTCCGATTGAGGTAATTGTTTTAAATGATATGCGGCAGCCAAAGACGTGGTATGTGTACCCCCATAATCATTATAGATATACATCATGAAATCATCCCTAATAGTTTTATTTAATACTATTATGGTCAGATACTCCATTTCCAATTCGGCTGGTTATTTGCCTCCCCATGCTAGAGATGGGAAAGAAAAATTTATTAGCTTCTCATTGATTGTTTCTTTTTTAATCGAGGCAGGCAAAACTGTGTTCCTGACATCAGCGACCGTTTTAAGGTCAAAGGATTCTATTGCTTCCCCTTCTTGGTTCATGATTGAGAGAATTCCATCATTGCTCGTTTTTAGACTGGGTATATCATTAATTAAATGAGTATAGTATAAGTCTTCGTTCAGCGTGTAGGAATTAGAGTAGTCCGCTGAATACAGTATGCTTTTTTTATCAATTTTGGCTGATATAAAGTTTTCAAAGGCATAGCTGAATAAAAGCTCAGTATCAGAATAGGCAACCTTGTCCGAAGGAGCATTTAGAGTGACGGCAATCAAGTCCTGTTCTCCTCTAGTAGCAGTAGAAATCAAGGTGTAGCCGGATTTACTGACGAAACCGGTTTTCCCGCCGGTTATTCCCTTATAGGGTAGTTCGCCTTTTAACATTTTATGATGGGTAACTAGAGTTGTGTCCCATGTTTCCACTTCCCATGGTAACTCCTTCTTCCCAAGATATTCACGGAAAATTTCATTTTTCATTGCATATTGGGTAATTTTCGCAAGGTCACTTGCTGTAGTTACGTGGTTTTTGTCAAACAATCCATGGGGGTTCGTGAAATGAGTATCGGTGACATTTACTTCTTTTCTTAAAAACTCATTCAGATCTTCCATGAACAGTTTTTCACTACCAGACATATGCTCGGCAATAGCGATAGCTGCATCATTTCCGGAGTTGATTAGCATCCCTGCAATTAATTTGGAAAGCTCTATTTCCTCCCCAGGTTCAATGAATACCGAAGACCCGTCTGCCTCCGCTGCTTTTTTGCTAACAGTCACCAGTTCATTCTTATCCCCGTGTTCTATAGCATATATAGCAGTGGCAACTTTCGTTAGACTGGCTGGATACATACTTTTATCCATGTTTTTTTCGTATAATACGTTTCCACTTTTCGCGTCAATAATGATCCCGGCTTCACTATTGAGAGGTAAGTCAGATTCTGCACTTACAGTCGTAGAGGCGAAAGGGATTAAAGCCAAAATGAAGATGAAGAAAAACTTTTTCATATGCCGCTCCTTTAATGATAGTTAAATCCTATATAGTCATAATAAAATAAATCTGAATGTTTAGAGATGGATTATTGAAAATGAAATAAAACAGTAATTACCCTTTAATAATTTTGGAAACATTTCGGGTAATATCTTTCATTTTCTTTCCTGATATAACTTTATAAGGGGTATTGCCCTTTTAGTGGGAGTCTCCAACTAAATAAAAAAGATTTCCCTTTTAAATAGTTTTTTTGTAAATCACCCAATTAGGGGATCTGTGTGTTTTTTTATCTTGATGGCGATGGATCCTCCTGCATGACAATATCTTTTCATGAAAAAACCCTTCAAACTGAAGGGCTAGTTACTTTTTAGATGCTTGATCATTTCTTTATGAAATATTCATGTCCATGTATTTCGGACCTGAATTTTTTACAAGCTTTATTTAAACCTATCTTCAATTATCTGTTATGTTTTCATTTTCATACCTATTAACACACATTCCACTTTTACAATCGGTTTTCTTGATAATATAAATATAATGGTTACAGGTATGACTAATAAAACATAATATTGGCCACTTTCTTTGATCCAATCATAAATAAATGAGTTATAAACATATTCCAAAATAAACATATGAAAAAGATAAATAACCAATGTAATGGATCCTATTTCAGTAAAAAATGTATGCTTTTTAGGAACAATACAAAAAAAGCAATAAGTTGCTGCTCCCATAATTAAATAAACGATCAACTTATATATAAAACCGAGGGCAATGGAACCTTCCATTAATTCCTTATAACCTAAACGGCCATAAAACCACTCTCTCCAAGTAATTTCACCATAGAAATAAATACCGGTAAAGATTAACCCCAGCACAACCCAGCCGATTAGGGCATTACTTTTCTTTTTAACCCATTCAAAATGATCTTTTTCTAAAAAATGTCCAATTAAAAAGAAAGGAAAGAAAAAGAACGTTCTCGACAAACTTAACCATTCATTTACTTCACCAATGTAACCAATTATTAGAGATACAATTATCGAAAAAACGATTCCATATTTCCTGGAGGAAAATATAAACAATAATATATTCCAACAGAATAAGCTTATTAAGAACCATAAGGCCCACCTTGGAGTCAAAATGGAGAATTCAATTGGTTCATCAAATAACTTCTGATAATAGAAGGTATAAATCACCTGGAATATTACATAGGGAATTAATATTTTCTTTATTAGCACCCAGAGGTCCTTTTTACTTTTTATCTTTCTTGAAAAATAGCCGGATACTAAAATAAAAGCTGGCATATGGAACGAAAAAACAAACAAATAAATAGTTAAAATCCATTCGTTTTCTTCTACCATTCGAGCTAATGTGTGTCCCAAAACCACTAGTACGATTAAAACAGCTTTCGCATTATCAAAATAAGGATCACGTTTCAAAAAAATCTTACCTCCTATAAAGAAACTGCTAGTTATATCTCCTAATCCTCAATTATGGTTTGAATGAAAAAACCGGCTCTCCTCTAATAAAGGATTGCCGGCTTTTTACTAAAGGAACTTCATTGGAGTATCTACCATAACATAGCTTGTTTACAGTATGGTTAATGGAAAATAACAGTTTGATAACAGACAGAGACTGAAACCAAATTCCACCGCAAATGCGGCCTTCTTATGGCGCTAACGCACCCGTTTAGTGACTTGCCGGAACAATCAATCACCTTCCAACATTTCAAAACTCCAAACAGTTCCAGCCGTTTTCGCCTTACCAAAACGGGTAGTGTATTATATAAGCATGAGTATGATAAACGTCTCTCTATAGGAGGAATGTTCATGAATCCGGTCATTTTATTTGATGGTGAATGCAACTTTTGCGATTCGAGTGTCCAGTTCATTATCAAGCGGGATCCACAGGGGCTTTTTCATTACGCTTCGCTTCAAAGTGAGGCTGGTCAAGAGTTGCTGAAGAAGTACGATGTTCCTGCAGATATAGATAGCATGGTGCTGATTGAAAAGGATCAGGCCTACTATAAATCGTCTGCAGCCTTGAGGATTTGCCGCCGCTTAAAAGGGGCATGGAAATTGCTTTACGGTTTCATCATCGTTCCAAGCTTCATCCGGAACTTCGTTTATGACTTCATTGCCAGAAACCGTTACAAATGGTTCGGTAAGAAAGAAGAAAGCTGTATGCTTCCATCGCCAAGTGTTCGAAAGCGGTTTTTATAATAAGACCTAATCGAGAAGCAAAAAGGACTTCAAAGTATTCGAGGTCCTTTTTGTTTGTTGTATTAGAAATGGTCAAAAAAAGGACGATCAGCGATCATGGCTTTTCGTCCTTTTCATTGTGTAAATGTGGAGTATCTCCATAAATGATTCGCCGTAGGATGCGCCATCATTTCGAGCCCTTTGTTTTCCGCTTGGTGCAGGGGTTGCCAGTTTGGGGCATCTGCCTCCTTTAGGTAGACTTCGTGATGCGGTGCCTGATCATGATAGCCGGCTATATTGATTTCGCCATTTCGATAAAAGGTCCCGATCACTTTATAATCCACGGCAGGAGAAATGATGATTGGGTTGCCTACAGAGTGTGTCAGTTGTATCGTCGTTTTCTCATGATTGGATAACACGTGCTTCACTACAATGTCTTCATCGGATGCCACTCCTTCTTCGAGGAAATCCCCATCATGGTTGTAGGCCTCACTCTTCCCGACGGCTTTGGAAAATTCAATCTCGGCTTCCTTCTCCTTTTCGTGAATATACACATCGACCCTAGTCCGGTAACGGGATGATTCAGGATCAAACCCGCGGTTGTCACCTTTAAAATATGGAACCTTTGAGGCAAGATTGGGGTTTTTCAGCCATTCTTCCGGTAAAAAGGTGGAATAGCGCAGCTGCCAATTTCTTTTCTTTTTACCATCCACATCGTTTTCAACTGACTGTAAAAGCTGTTTCACAGGTCCTATCTTTTTGGTATTCGTTATTTCCTCGATCGCTGCCTGTGCTTGGGAAGAACCTTTTTTAAATGCTCCGACAATACTCGCCAAAAGGGATTTCACCGCAAAGGACTCTTGCTCTGAAAGTGGCAGGGGCCGCTTCGCTTTGATGGTGTAGGTGTATGCTTGATTTTCACTAATGCTCCGATCACTGAAGGAACATCCATCCACTTTCCCAACCTCCACGCCGTTCCGGTAAACCCTATACTCCTTTATCCCTTTGATGGTCTCCCATTCCAGGCTGGTTTGGCCTTTTGCGACAATCGTGGTGAACACCAAATCCAAAAGGATATTATCCTCTTTTTTATTCTCGGCGGTCGTTGATGTCTGTATCTTCATCCTGTTCACTGCCTGTTCTTTTTCATTCAAGCTATCTATCGTGTACGTATAGATGGTCCCTGGAGTCAAACCCCGATCTGCAATACTTGGCTCCGAGCCGCTGTAAATGAGCTCTTGCCCCCTATATACCCGATAGAAGCCACCTTCATCAGGCCACCTAAGCTTAATGGCATCCTTTTTCCTTTCGATCTTACACATCAATGAAGCCGTTTTGAATACCGCTTGATGCTTCCGCTTATTGGAAATGAGAAAAGCGATTCCCGCAAGACCAAGAGCAAGCAATGAATGCCGTGCAGTGAATGTAACTCCGCCCACTTTTAAACAGGGAATTGAATAATGAGCGATCAACTTCTTCATCACCTCTTCCTTTTCTAGGTGTTATTTCTTTACCCCCTTTAAACTCCAAGCACACTTTGCAATGTGCTGTGATAGGCATTTCCCCGGGACACGATGTTGAAACAACATAAAAAAACCGAGGGAATGGTTACTTCCCTCGATCATTTATGTGTTTTACTGATTTTTCCTTCTATTTTAACGGCGGCTTTTTTCCCCGCCTTTGCGTCCTGCTTCTTTCCGGCTCATTTTCCCATTACCGGAACCGTCAGAGCTGCCGTCGCCATCTCGTTGATTGGCCCGTGCCTCTCCGCCTTTTTCGCCGATTTCCTGATAGAATTCCTTACCATGACTTTCGGATGTCGCTTCTCCGCCTTTTTGGCCAATCTCCTGATAAAATTCCTTATCATGATTTTCGGATGTCGCTTCTCCGCCTTTTTGGCCAATCTCTTGATAGAATTCCTTACCATGATTTTCGGATGTCGCTTCTCCGCCTTTTTGGCCAATCTCTTGATAGAATTCCTTATCATGATTTTCGGATGTCGCTTCTCCGCCCTTTTGACCAATCTCTTGATAGAATTCCTTATCATGATTTTTGGCTGTTGTTTCTCCACCTTTACGGCCTGCTTCTTCACGATTCATTTTACCATTGTTGTTAGTCATTAAAAATTCCTCCTTATTATTTGGATTTTCCATGAACTAGCTACATGTGTCATATACCCGCTTGAACGGCTATAAAACTAGAATCTACAAATACTTCAGGTCGCTTCTTCTATTTAACGGCGACTCTTTTCCCCGCCCTTGCGCCCTGCTTCTTCCCTGCTCATTTTTCCATCATCGGACCCATCACGTTGATTGGCCCGTGCCTCTCCGCCTTTTTGTCCAATTTCCTGATAGAATTCCTTATCATGGTTTTCGGAAGTGGCTTCTCCGCCTTTTTGGCCGATTTCCTGGAAAAATTCCTTATCATGATTTTTGGCTGTCGCTTCCCCGCCTTTGCGGCCAGCTTCTTCCCTACTCATTTTTTCATTGTTGTTAGTCATTAAAACTCCTCCTTATTATTTGGATTTTTCATGAACTAGCTACAGTTTTATGTATACCCGATAGTTTCGGTATAAAACTAGAATCTATTAAAACTTTGCCATTTAAAAGGAAGAGCATCATGAATGATATCACTCATGATGCTCCCCGATTTTCGTTAACCTGACTTGGAAATCCCTTCTCGCAAGCGATTTGGCAGCTCCACAAGCGTCTCATTCAAAGTATCCAATTTCGTTTCAATCCTATGAAGCAAATAAAGGGTAACAATGATCGGGAACCCAATATCACTGACAAATGGCAGGATTTGATCCACTTTTCATTCACCTCACTTCCAGGGCGTCCTACAAAGATGACCTTCCCCCGTTAGATAAGTTCCACTTCCTCGACATTCCGCTCGACAACGCGCGCCGCTTTCAAATCTACGAAATCCCCGGAAGATGTAACGAACACATTCCCCGCTATCACTTTTTCCATAGCCAGTTTAACCGTATTTACACTGACCGGCTCCTTCGGATTATCAACAGAAATCGTCGCTGACTGCCCTTCCTTCGTAACGAAAATCATTTCCAGTACTTTAGCCATTTCATGTCACCTCCCCTCTTCCAACTTTTCAAAAGCCAATTAGCCAAACAATGAATACGTATCCACTCGAGTCACTTCGCCCATTGGATAATTCTGCACACTCGCGATTGCAACAGCTGTCGAAAATAACTGATCTGCCGTCGCATCGACCTTGATGTTTGAAAATGACCTCCGCCTGAAAACGAGAGCCCCTTTTTCATTTAACCCCGTCTCAAAATCGATCCGCAACGTACTTGATACTGGAATCTGGTTTGCCATGCCACTCACCCCCTTTCACACTCTATATAAACTTTTACGGGATGAAAGTAGCATGGCCTTGAAATTTCTTAATTAAGACATAAAAAAAGCCGCTCATCATTTGAGCAGCTCTCTTTATCAGTCTTCTTAAAAACCATATTTTTTACTGTTTTTCAGGAATGCCTTTAAAACAATATCCACAAATTCTCTACTGGCCATCATCTATTGTCTTCTTCTCTCACTAAAAAATCTTCCTCAATTATTAGCGGTTTTTCCACAAAATTAATTCTTCTCATTATTTGTTGTATTACTCTCGGAAAAAAGTAAGCTCCAAAGAAAGCACAGATAAAAGCCTGGGACCAAGTTTTTAACCATGTAGATAAGAATATATGATCATAACCCCTATTTATTGAGACTAATATAAATGAAATAAAAAAGGACATACAAAAAGCCATTAATAATGCAAAAATAATATTTCTGTATTTAACGTTAATATTCATTATTTTTCTACTTCAACTCCTGATCTAATAGGTTCCTTGATATTTTCAATTAATTCAACAAGTGAAACATTACTTCCCAACCGTTTTACGTAGTCCTATTCACAACTATATTTTATTTCTTCCATTTACATTAGTAAAACCAATTTTTATAATAGATCTATTAGGATTACTAATGTAAAGGGGTTAGTGAGGTTGAATTCGTATTATGCTTTTATCAAAACCATAGAAACAGGCAGTTTTACAAAAGCTGCTGAAGAACTTGGCTATACTCAGTCCGCCATTAGCCAAATGGTGCATTCATTGGAGGAAGAGCTTTCTACCACTCTTATTTTACGTTCACGAAAGGGTATTACACTGACACCGGATGGCGAGGAATTTTTGCCCTATATCAGGAAGATTTGTAATTCACATAGGGAACTGACTGAAAAGCATAAAGAGATGGAAGGACTGCAAAGTGGCCTTATTCGAATTGGCACCTTTTCCAGTGTTACATGTCATTGGATACCAGGATTGATCAAAGATTTTAAGGAACTTTACCCAACTGTTCATTTCGAATTACATCAAGGAAATTATACGGAAATCTCAAACTGGATTAAAGAAGGCAGCGTAGACTTTGGCTTTGTGAATTCAAATGTTTCGGATCTAACTACGATACCCTTGCAAGAAGATGAAATGCTGGCTGTATTGTCAGAAAATCATCCTTTAGCATCATCCACAAAAGTCTCATTGAAAGAATTGCTAAAAGATCCTTATATCCTGCTGGATGAGGGAGTTATAAATGAACCTTTAATAGTTTTTAAACAGTACAATTTTGAACCTGATACACAATATCGAGTATATGATCCCTATGCGATCATGTCCATGATTGAACAAGAGCTTGGCATTTCGATTTTACCGAAACTTCTCTTAAATAGATGTCCCTATAATATTGTGACGAAAACTATCACTCCTTCTATTATTCGAACAATTACTTTGGCATACAAGGATAAAAGGGTATTGCCAATAGCAAGTAGGTATTTTATTGACTTTATTATTGAAAGGTATAGGGAAGCTAGATAAAAATGCTCAAAACTGCGTTATCTATAAATGGAACCTTCGTATTCTACAATAACGCTGGATTAAAAAATCCAATAAATAAAGCCTTAATTCGCTTCGATTAGATGGTTTGGTTTTATTTAGAAGGCACTGCAGTTTGCAAAAAGCAGTGCAATTGTTGGAATGGTACAACCAGACATTTAGCCTTATCCCTTCCCGATTGCTTAAATCCAAGAATTTTTTCTGATTAGAATACCGTTTTTGCTTTTCATTTTATTTTTCCTTTAAATTATTTTTTTATAACTGACATTTTTGATGTGAAGTTAAATTCCATTTGGCTTTAAATGGAATGTCATGTTCGCCTTTTCTGGGAAATAATAATGATGAAAGGAAGTGGATGTTGGATGTCATTAGAATGGTTTGACAGAGTAAGCGGGGAATTGCAGGATCATCTTAAATCAATTTGTGAGAAATACGACCGCAATGGCAGCATGATCGTGGAACGCGGGTCTAAGCATCCACGCATCGAATTTTATACAGAGCTGGATGACGATGAGAGAGATTATTTTTCCACGCTGTTTTTCGATCCGTATAATGAGGAATTTTATATGGAATCCTTCGATCCGGATTTAGGGCAGATTAGCAAGGTGATCCTTTCAGATATTGAAGATATCGTCGATGCTGTCCATGAAAGCTTCCATAATTATTTGGAAGAGGATGACAACGATTATGAATTTGAATTGGATGATGAGTATGATGAATCTTATGATACAGACGGCGGCGAAGAATCCGATGTATACGAAATCGATGTAGATTGGGAAACGCCTGAAGTGACCGCCTATATCCAGGATAATGAAGTGGAGGTCACCTATCAATTCGGCATCGTGCAGGAAACGGGTGATGGCGTGTTGAAACGGATCAATCGAATTCGGACAGCGGATGATGACTTGATAAAGGATGAAACAAATTTCATTTTCAGCAGGGAAGAAGCTAGCACGATCATCGCCATGATAGCCAGTCATATGGATTCACTTAGTGAAATGGAGTAAAAAAAACCAACAAAACCTTGTCCATGATCATCATGGACAAGGTTTTATTAAATAAGAAGCAGTTCATATACCTCCGACAATTGAGTGACCCGTTCCGTATCACTGACTTCCTTTGCATGCTTAATTTCCTGGGGAAGAATATGGTTAAGCAGACTGGATTCTTTACCAGTAAGCTTATTGACGAGTTCTTCTTCAGAATGAAAATGTCCACTTTTGATTTTATTATAAATTTCCTGCGCTTCAGGATATTGGTCCGTATAGTTAGACAATATCTCGCGTAAGTAACCAATCGTACGATCCATCTTACCATCCCTCTCGAATGTTAATTTTTAGATGCTTCATTTATAACTTCCCCCATTATTTGCTGATAAATTCCTCTGTTGACCCCAAAAAAGGGATATCCAAATTGGATATCCCTTCTTTTTAGGGTTTTACTCGTAAGTTTTGGGGATTTACTCGTGAATTCTTTGCTTTTACTCGTGAGTTTTGGAGTTTTACTCGTGAATTTCAAGGATTTACTCGTGAATTCGTTATTTATACAATACCAAACCAAGAATAGAGGGCAATGATCACAAAGACAGCCAATGATTTAATGATGGTAATCATGAATATGCTTCCATATGACTGTCTATGCGTTAATCCTGTGACGGCAAGCAGGGTGATGACGGCTCCGTTATGCGGAAGTGTGTCCATGCCTCCTGATGCCATGGCGACGACACGGTGCATCACTTCGGGTGAGATATTTGCCGCAGCGATCGCCTGATTGTATTTATCGGCCATTGCGCTTAATGCAATACCCATTCCCCCTGATGCCGACCCTTCTACAAACTGAAGCAGTGGATTTCGGATGTGAAATCTCACTGCTTTTAAGCATTCATTCAAAAGTTTCTTTAGTTTCGTATCAATGTAGTTTTATCTTTCAGCTTATTTCATAGTATTAAAAGATTGAATCCAAAAACTAAGGAGACTCGCGATGAAAGCAATGATATGCACGAAATACGGTTCACCCGATGTACTGGAACTCAAAGAGGTAGCAAAACCAACTCCCAAGGACAATGAAGTTCTGGTAAAGGTCCATGCGGCAACAGTGGCTTCAGGGGACATAAGGGTCCGGAGCTTCAAGAGCCCTTTCTTGTTATGGCTGCCGATGCGGATCTTCCTGGGTCTTAGAAAACCGCGAAAACCGATACTCGGAGTGGAGTTGGCCGGGGAGATAGAGGAAACAGGGAAGAATGTGAAAAAATTCAAACAAGGCGACCAGATTTTTGCCATGACTGGCATGAATTTTGGGGCACATGCCGAATACACATGCTTACCTGAAGACGGGCCCATGGCACTGAAGCCTACTAATATGACCTATGAAGAAGCCTCCGCCGTTTCTTTTGGGGGAACGACAGCCCTGCATTTTTTCAGAAAAGCCAATATCCAGGACGGACAAAAAGTCCTCATCTACGGTGCATCCGGTTCGGTTGGCACTTCCGCGGTACAGCTTGCCAAATACTTTGGCACAGAAGTTACCGGAGTATGCAGTGCCGCTAATTTTGAATTGGTGAAATCATTGGGAGCCGATACGGTAATTGATTATACGGAAGAGGACTTCACGGAAAGACAAGAACGATATGATATCATCTTTGATGCAGTCGGGAAAAGCTCGAAAGCCAATTGCAAGAAGGCACTAACCCCGAACGGGCGATACGTGTCCGTTGAAGGACAAGGAATAGCAAAGGTACTTTCGGAAGATTTACTACTCCTCAAGGAGCTAATCGAAACTGAAAAGTTAAAATCAGTCATTGATAAACGTTACCCGCTGGAACAGATTCCCGAGGCTCATAGATATGTGGAACAAGGCCATAAAAAGGGAAATGTAGTTATTACTTTGGTTGATCATGATAAATCCTGACAAAACATTGCACATGTTTTAACTACCTTTTTGGACATGAAAATACCCCTTAGACAATGGATCTAAAGGGGTATGTCGTAACGTGATTCGGATGTCATTATGAAAGGTGTCCTTTTTTATATTGAAACTTTAACCAGATACAAACGTATATGGAAGATATGTATCAATTTCTGGAGGACTCAATGAATATAGATGCAATCGTACGATTAGTTTTAATGTTAGGGATTCCGGCCTTCATGATGTGGCGGGGTTATAAAAAGATGTCAGAAGATGAACGAAATGACCTGAAGACTGATGTTACGAGTAAGCGTTTTATCGCTACATATGGTTTAGTCGCACTTAGTTTCGTATTCTTGTTGGTCGAACCAATTTTTGAAATGACATGGATGAAAGTGATTAGCGGCGTGCTTTTTTCTATTGGAATGATAGTGAGCAGTGTCTTTATATGGTTGAACGCTTCATCAAAGTGGAAAGCAATGCTTGGTATCATCTCTTCAATGATCGCTTTAGCCATCTTTTTATGGGCGATTAACTAAATAGGTGCACCCTTTGCACCTATTCTTCTATCCTGTAATCATTTTTCGCCCTATTCATTAATGAACGAAAATTCCTCATTTTTCTATTTAAAAAACATTCCAGTTGATTGGAACGGAAGGTACGAGACTCCTGCGGGAAAAGCGTGTCCAAGGGAGACCCTGCAGCCGAGCGGCGAGGAGGCTTCCGGACCGCCCGCGGAAAGCGAGTGCCCTACGTTCCAATCAACGATCAGATTTACAACCCCTCATTAAGAAAACCATAGTCTTGTTTTAAAAATTATGGTTCGTGATGAGACACTTCCGAATCTTCTATCTCTGACCTTGCCTTTAAATTATACTATTCGAAAAGCATCCACATAATGATTGTGTCCAAGCCCCCACTAAAACCCCATTTACCTTGTAAGAAATTGGCTTTTTTATCGACCCTCCCCTTAAATACGAACATTAAAACAATTTTATATTTAAACGTTCACTTTTTTATTGATTATCTATCATTTGTTTGTTATATTAGCAAAGTAATAATCGTAATTTACTCGTATATGCTCGGAAATATGGTCTGAGCGTTTCTACCTGGTTCCCAGTGAAAGAACTAGACTACGAGTTAAAGTATTCGGCTGCCCGCTTTCTTGAGCAGCTAATGATTTAGCATTATAATCATTTTGCTTAATCATCTTTACTTTGACTATCGTAGGTCTAGAAGGCAGTAATCATTCTGCCGTTCTGGACCTTTTTCTTTGACCGCAACTGCGAGTGTATCAAACAATCGAATAAATATGTTTTAAGGAGAAATTATATGAGAAAAAACATGTTCAAAAAGTACACTCTATTAGGAATCCTTACATTACTTTTCGTGTCGGTGATTGCAGCATGCAGTTCTGCTTCCAAAAATGAAACGGCCGAAAAAAAGACTCAAAGGCCTATCATGATTCAAGGTCCAATGCCGATCGAAGCTGAAAATTTCGCGAAAAGGTTAAAAAATGTCAAAGAAGAAAAATCAGGAGATTTTGTATTTTACATTGGAACTTTAGACAATTATCCTGTAATCGTTGCAAAAACAGGTAAAGGGATGGAAAACACAGCTGCCGCTACAGCATTGGCCATTGAAAGATATAACCCCATTGCCATCATCAATCAAGGAACATCAGGCGGACATGATCCAAGTTTAAACGTTTTTGATGTTGTTTTAGGAAAAAGAACGGTAAACCTAGGTTCATTAAAAACGGCAGATAAAACTGAAAACCAAGGAATTGATCCAACCATTTGGAAACCAATGGACCTAATGGCTTCTGAAGGAAGTGCAGGAGAAGATCCTAACGCTGAAAAACCACGCTTTTACGAGGGAGATAAGGATTTACTCGCAGCTGCTCATGCAGTTAAAGATACCTACACAAAAGGTAAGGTTGTCGATGGTACTATCGGTTCTGCAGACGTTTGGAATAATGAAGTGGATCGGATAAAGTGGTTCCATACGAAATATGGTACATCTGTTGAAGAAATGGAAGGAGCTTCGGCAGCACAAATCGCCAAAGCTTACGATGTTCCCTTCTTAGGTATACGAGTGCTATCCAATAATAAAGTGAATGGCGGTAAATATAACCCTAATACAGCAGCAGCCAATCAAGAATATGTGTATGAAGTAGTCAAAAAATATATCTCTGCGATGCCAAGCAAATAAGATCGGGCTCGGAGCAAAAAGAATTAGAATCTTTTTGGTCAACTATCCCTATAATGAAATAGAAGAAGAGCACATATTATATACGATAATATGTGCTCTCTTTTATTCGCGGATGCCCAAATTAACGGACTATTTTTTTGTGGTTATATTGATTCTTCCTCGTTACAAAAGGTTAAACTGAGGCTATTCAATGTGTAAATTCTAGCGGTAAAAATGAATAAATCACTGTAGTTATTTTCTACGTATTCTTCAATGATGCCCATTCCTTTCCTGAATCTATCTACTAATAACGTAGTGTAGTTTTCATCCCAGGTAAACCGATTGATCCGTTTAAGTTCATCGGCCAATACTTGAAACTTAAACTCCTCAACAAGAAGCTTTAATTGATACAATTTATCTCTATTTAAACAAAAGCAATTGTTTTCATTTTCATGATTTTCCCGAACGAATGTAATGAAACCATTTATGTTTTTAGCCAACATATTCGCTATTTGCATCTCGTAGTTCATTTCTCCATCACCTCAATTTCCAAAATCCAATATATGAAAAGTGTATGATTTGAAATGATATTTTAACACCAACAATTATTCTTTAAAGATAGATTTCCTTGCTATACTGAAAGTTCTAATGGAATATTACTGGTCATGATGACAATGACCATTACCGAGCCACCTCTAATTAAACTTGCTTTAATATTGATCGACAAGGTATTGCATACACAAAGAAACCTAGAACTCGCCCGCTAAATAGGGAATTCCATTCCAAATTTCCTTATTTTACTAATTTATTCCTTGACATTATATATATTGAATGATAGGTTAAAAGTAACAGAACCCACCACGCCTCTTAACAATGCGGACCAAGGTGGGTCATTTTATTTATTCAAGGAGAAATGTATGTATGGATCCTGAAAAAGATAAGCCGACTGGAAAACTCCCCACTACGTATAAAGAACAAGTGGAATTATATAGGAGCAAAAATTTACATGTAGAGAATTCTGAAAATACAGAAAAAATATTACAAAGGATTAATTATTATCGTCTATCTGCTTACGGACTAACTTTAAAGGATCCAATTAATAATGATCAATATGTAAACGGAGCATCATTTAATAAATTACTATCATTATATGAATTTGATCGTAAATTAAGAGTATTGCTTATAAGTGTATTAGAAACTATTGAAATAGCCTTCAGAACTCATACTTCTTATGAAATTGCCCATAGATTTGGACCTCTGGGCTATAAAGATAAAGAAAACTTTATTAATGAAAAATTTCATAAAGAATCTCTGGATGAATTGGACAACTTAATTAAAAAAAGTCGTAAAGGTGAACTATTTATTCAACATCATTACAAAAATTATGATGGTAACATTCCTATTTGGGTGGCAATAGAAGTGACTCCGTTTGGCTTCCTGTCTAAACTATATCGAAATTTAAGCGAAGATGTAAAAAAACACATAGCAAAAATATATTATAACGTTCCTTATCTATACTTAGAAAGTTGGTTGCAAACATTATCCAATGTTCGAAATGTCTGTGCTCATTATGGACGGTTATACAATAAAAAGTTAACTTTTAAGCCACGCTTGTTTAAAGAAGAAGGAAAAAAATTTGATAACAAATTTACATTTGCTGCAATATACATTATTCAAAGATTATTGACCAAGGACGAAGGGCGAAGATTCATTACTGATTTACACGCACTTATTTTAGAGTATGAAGATAGCTTAGAATTCCCACATATTGGGTTCCCCTCCGATTGGGATGAACTTTTATCTAAAATCAATAATCAAAAGTCTTAATTGTAAAAAGATAGGAATGACAAACTCTTACTAATAGACCCAGGTTTATAAAATTGGCTTTTTTCCACAACAGCTTTCTAATTCTCCATAAACTACTTCCCACACAAAAAATGCCCCCTTTTCCAAGGGGACAATCTTACTTTTTCGTTATCACATCGAATCCAGAACCAAAGATACAAGCAGGCCGGCTGCAGTGAATATGCCCGTGATCGGTCCTCCTTCTTCATATGCTTCAGGCATCATCGTTGACGCAATCATGGCGATGATCCCGCCGCCTGCAAAGGCTGCCATCGCTGCCAGGACATATTCCGGGGCATGATCGAGAAATAGATAGCCCGACATCGAAGATAAAGCTGAAATGAGCATTACGGAAAACCACAGCAGCATGATTTTCTTCTTTGAATAGTCACTTTTAAGCAGACCAGTTGTACTGGAAAGTCCCTCAGGGATATTACTGATGAAGATGGCAATGATCAATAGCCAGCTTACCGAGCCACCGCTTATTAAGCTTGCGCCAATCATGATCGACTCCGGTATGGCATCCATCACCGTCCCAATAAAAATGGCTAGGCCCGCTTCTTTTGAAGAGCTGTTATTGGACCGTTTCCTTTTATTCGCACCTTTTTTGGAAACAAGAATATCCAAGCCAGTAAACACGGCGGCTCCTGTTATGAATCCAATCGCCGTTGCCCAGATTCCTCCATCCCGCACCGAATCAGCAAGCAGCTCATATGCTGCTGCACCTATCAATACTCCCGTACCAAATGCCATTATATAGCCAATGATGTTTTTCTTTATCGGAATGAAGATGGCGGCAAGTGCGCCAATCAGGACAGCAGAACCCGAAACCCCTCCCCAAAAGACCGCATTCCACATGCTACTCCCCCATTTCCTTTTTATAGGATAGTGTACCCTGGTTGATGTTGGGGTAAACGGTGATCCGGGAATAGAGGCGGTAAGCGCTTTTTTGCAAATCCCCTCAAAAAAAAGCAGTTATAAATCCCTGCCATGGTAAATGCGTATGAAAAAATAGTAGAGCCGATCCGGTTATCCCATAAGGATTCCTATGGATTGAGGCTCTGAATCTCTGCCTTATATGACTGATATTTGAGGCTTTCCTTCTTCTCTTTCACTAACCTTTTCAATTTTATCAACAAACATTTGGAAAACCTTTCTCTTCTCTTCCAGCTCTTTTATCGATTCTTTCAATTCGTTCAACTTTTGTTCAAAAGGTTTATGATAGAGCTCGCGGATGTTCCGAATAATTTCATCATTTATAGTGGATTGCACAACTTGTTTGGTGATATTGAATTTATAGGAATAAACCTGAAGGTCACGCTTAACTTCTTCATACTCTTTTTCTATCCCATTTAACACATCACTAATTTCTTCATTCCATTCAACTAAAGCCTTTTTCACATGTTCCTCCACCTTTGTTCCCCCTCTTTAACTAACAAAATCCGTCTCCATAAAAACTTATTTTATCAAAACTTCATTTCGGTTTCTTTTCTGCTTAGTTACTTAACAAATAAGTTTTATTAAAAAAAGATAACAGCCTGTCATGGTCTTGTGGCAGTTACGAAACACTTTTTAATAATTACATAGAATGTAACATGACAACTATAACATTTGGAGGTGTTCAGACTGATTCATACAGTTAAACCAGGTGAAACACTGACACAGATATCAAGGGACTATCGGAAACCGCTATCGGCAATCATCACTGCCAACCCGTCCATAAATCCAAATGTCATTTACCCTGGTCAACCCATTTTTATACCTGGTTTTCCTCCTGCCGATACCATTCCATTTCAAATCGATGTGTCCGTTAACAATCGTAAGCTAAGGCTGCTAAAAGATGGAGTCCTGCAAAAACAATATCCGATTGCCGTTGGAAGAATGCTGTTCGGTACACCAGTAGGACAGTTCATCATCATTAATAAAGCCCCCAACCCTGGAGGCCCATTCGGTACCATGTGGATGAGTTTATCAAAAGAACACTATGGCATTCATGGAACGAATGATCCCAGCTCGATTGGTAAAGCTGTCTCAAAAGGCTGTATTCGCATGCATAATCGGGACGTGGAGGAATTATCAAGAATTGTTCCAATCGGGACAACGGTTTCGATTCATCCTTAATGTGTGCAGTGCAACCTGTACACTTTTTTACACTTTGGATTCCCTTATCAACATGCGCAGCTTTGTAATATAACCATTAATAAAAACAGCCTAATCCACAATGGGATTAGGCTGCCAATACTTAACTATTTAATTTACCAGCTTTAATCCAACGACTGAAAAAATAATACCAAGTATGCACAACATTCGCATCCAGCTCGCTAATGCCCTTCTTATCACTGCTTTATCAAAAGAACGCACATTTGGTGCTGGTCAACCCCTTTAGGACAACCTTATTCAGTGATGCCAGTTGTTCTTTATATCGGAGCTAGAACGTTTTTATGACCATTATAGCTAAGTTTTCATACAGGAATATACTGTAATTGTTTTGAGAGTTTTTTCCTAGTTACTCTTACTTTTGATTATACTTTATGAAAGAACTATTGCCACTCCAGAATGTTTATGTTTTTTGAGAAGCTACACGTATTAAAAGCCGGCAACTAGCAAATACACGTTACCCCAATATTTTTTTGTGAAAAATTCAAAAGAGCTGTTCAGCGCTTAGTTCGAGTATTGCATTCCATACCCAATTACCCACCTTGGTGCAAACGACCAGCCTGAAGCCATTATTCAAGGAGTGGGTTTTGCGCCCTCAAATCTAAGATAGGGAATGGAAAAATCCAATTTAACGAATCCAACAGGTTCAATCATACAGGGATTGATGGGGAATGTTATTATGAGTTGCCCGGTATTAGGATTGATGGGGAATGTTATTATGAGTTGCCCGGTATTAAAAAGATCTATACTTTGGCCAATTGTATGTTTTTATAATTTGTTATGGAGATTTCTTTAATTTCAACTAAGAATTTGCTCATGCGCACGTGAATAAGCAAAAGAAAACCTTCGGTGATTATGGGACTAGAGTAGTTCGCTATAGAAAGATGTATTCGTTTCCAACGCAAGCTAAGTTTGTTCCTGGTGTGGCTCTTATACTGGACATTGATAATACGGAGAAAAATTAATTCCAACTTATTTTTAGAAAAAATTAACCGTTTTGAAAGAACCCTGGCAAAGCACATAATTTTTTTACATATCGGGATAAATTAATATCAAATTAGGGCTGCAGAGTATAGAATAACGTTAATATTTTTCTATAGTTACTATAGGACTTTCTTTTATAATCAATACGTGTGACCCTATGTAAAACAAAGCTTTAGATAAGCAATTGAATGGGCATCGGCATTTTAGTAGGCGCCTTTTGCGTTGGCAGCCATACTTTATTAAATGAAGATAAGGTCATTTTTCTGTGCAGAGTAACTAAAAAATTCATCAAAAGAAATGAATAAACGTTTTTTCATGTCTTTATAGGGAATGTTTTTATAAAACGGCTTAGAAAGGTTGTGGCCGAATGGACAAAATGTCAAAAGAAACTAGAAGCAATATTATGAAGTCCATAAAGTCAGTATCTCAACTAGAAAACATCATTTCGCGCGCATTATGGCAACGTGGCTATCGTTTTAGAAGAAATGCTAAGACCCTTCTCGGCAAACCAGATATATCTATAAAAAAGTATAAAGTGGTAATTTTCATTGATTCGTGCTTCTGGCATTTCTGTCCCATTCACGGTAGGATTCCCAAGAGCAATACAGATTATTGGAATGCCAAGTGCACAAAAAATAAAAACAGGGATGAAAAAGTCAATTCTTTCTACAAAGAGAACGGCTGGAACCTTCTGCGTGTTTGGGAGCATGAATTTAAAGAAGATTTTAATTCAACCATTGAATCCATTGCAGGTTTTATTGATTCAGCCAGAAAAAATCTATAAAATAAACATTTTAAGCAGTTCAACCAGTAATAATCCAAGGGAATACAAAACACACCACGCCCCATTTCTTCCATGATATTCTTAAAATTTTTTGGTATGCTAAAAAGAAAGAAGGATCTGATCCTTCTTTCTTTCAAGAATATATCCAGTCTGTTTCGTGCGTGGCTCCAGGAAATTTGCTCGGAGTCTTTTTATATTTAACGAATAATTTGCGGACATGCATCAATATTTCCTCTTGAATAACGAAAGTTGTAAAAATTCCCAACTCTATTAGCTGAATTTGACGCTGGCCTTTTTGTTTGAAATTTGTTATTATAACAAGAGGGGCAACAGGAGGTTGTTTAAATATGAATATAAAACTAGAAGTAAAAGGAAGAGGCAAATTTAAGCCTGCGCCAAACTATTCTATAGATGATGTAAAAAGTGTGTTAATGGAGAAAATATTTGAGGAATCTTCAAGAATTATCGATTCTCATGATGACCTTGAAGTTATTAAAAAGGTTGATTTTCGCACTGATAAAATAAACGTGCTTAGCTTGTTTTCTGGCTGCGGCGGTCTTGATCTTGGCTTTGAGTTAGCCGGATTGGCTGCAGCTATCGGGGAAGACGCAGCTCTTGAAGCATTTAAAGATAAAGACCTTTTTAGTGAATTAAGAGAAAAAAGTATTTTTCACACCATATATACTAACGATATGTTTAAAGAAGCCAACCAATCCTATAAATTGAATGCTCCTGCCCATGTTGTGCAGCATGAAAAAGACATAAGGAAAGTAAAATACTTTCCAAAATGCAACCTTATTTTAGGTGGGTTTCCTTGCCCTGGGTTTAGCGAAGCTGGACCGCGGTTGATAGACGATGAACGCAACTTTTTGTATTTGCACTTTATAAGAAGCCTGATCCAAGCGCAGCCTGAAGTGTTTGTTGCAGAAAATGTAAAAGGTATGATGACACTGGGCAAAGGGGAAGTTTTGAAACAAATAGTAGAAGACTTCGCTTCTGCAGGCTATAATGTCCAGTTCAAGCTGTTAAATGCCCGGGACTACGGCGTTCCTCAGCTGCGAGAGCGCGTCATCATTGTCGGGGTAAGGAAAGATATAAATTTCACTTACGAGTATCCGACCCCTACACACGGGAAAGGCAATAACCTTCTGCCATTTAAAACGTTAAGCGAAGCGATTGGGGATCTAAAAGAAGATCCAGGACCATATTATACAGGGTCATACTCATCAATTTACATGTCTCGAAACAGGAAAAAGGGATGGGATGACCAAAGCTTTACAATCCAGGCGTCTGGAAGGCAAGCCCCCTTGCATCCTGGCGGTTTGCCAATGCAGAAGGAAGGGACAGACAAATGGTTTTTCCCTGATGGGGAAGAAAAGAACCGGAGGCTCTCTGTAAAAGAGATAGCAAGGATTCAAACATTCCCGGATTGGTTTAAATTTAGCCAGGGAACAAGTGAGAAAGCATCACTTAACAATAAGTTAGACAAACAATATAAACAAATAGGCAATGCCGTTCCCGTTTATTTGGCAAAAGCAGTGGCAATGCCTATTGCGGACTGGGCAATAGAATACTTAAAGAAGTCTCCTAATGAACAAATCCAAAGAGAAAATGAAGAGTTTCAATTAAATCTTTTTTGATAAAACTACTTGCAATAATTGAATGAACTGTACCCCAAATAGCGCAACTCTTTAAAAAGGCTCTATTCAAGAGCGCTGAAACAGTGCATAAAAAAACAAAAGGCTGAGGCACTGTATATAGTAGCGCCTCAGCCTTTTAATGCCTTTTCCATCATTTTTACCCATTATTCCTGTATTTGGTAATAAACCATTCTTATTTAATACTCCAATTTATCTTTTATTAGTTTTAGTGTTATATTGAGCTTTACTACTTCTATCAAACCCATAGAAATGAATTAAATAACAAGCTTGCCAACTAACCAACTATTTCAAGTTCATTAACTATCCTTTCGATGTTAAGTTACGTTTTGTTCCCAAGAAACATAAATTACCCTTGCCTTAACCTCAGTTAAGCAGACTTTTAACAAACTATATTTTTCTTAAATCTAGCTTACTCATTTTTATTCTCCTCTTTAAGAGATGCAACAAGCTTCTAATTTGAATTACTCACTTAAATGAACCTAATTGGTATTCTGAAGTCAATTTAATTGATGACCATCCGTGTTGTTTACCTTTACTAAACTTTACCCGAAGGCTAACTGATTCCGAATCCTCATCCCAAGTTAAAGTATTTTGAATTGCAGTTGGTGTCTTAGTGTATACTTTTATTTGACCATTAATCTCGTTGTGTTCTCTGCAGTAACTTACGTTCTCATTATAAATTGTAATTGCCATCATAGCCTTTCCGAAAAGGTTCTCAATCCCCTGCCTCAACTGTTGCTGCGTTGCCCTTTCAAGCGGGGTACCCAATTCTGTTGCAATAACCTCTAAACTTTCCATATGTGTTAACTCACCGTTTAAGTATCTTGCTTTTACCTCTTGAACATTAGACCTTAAATCGCCGATATTAAAAAATGTTGGTCCTAGAATCGTCCCTATCCCAGGGTTCTTCGTAGTGATCTTAGCACTCTTTCTTGATATTGCTTTTAAGGAAATACTTTCAGTAATATAATCATCATTTACTCTCAGGATTAATTTAATATCACCTGTATCAAGCGCATCACTAATGTAGCTATCTGGAACTAAGTCAATACTTTCAACCATGTATGTATTGTATTTTTCTTTCAATTTTTCTTTTATAACAGGAACGATAGTGGAAGTCGAACTATATAATCTTTCTAATGTTTCTGCACTTACAAGCGAGTAATATTTATTTAACAACTCTATACATTTATTTCCATCAACCTGAGCAATGAAAGGATATTCTTTCAAAAAATAAAAATATGTAAGAGACTCGTGACACTTACCAATAGCATTACTGTCATTCTTATTGGAAGTACCTTGATGTGTATCGAGCACAACCATCATTTTTTTAATAGTAATATCATTGATGTGTTCTATTTCAGGTTCATTTGGGAAGTTCGCAAAACTTACAGCAAGTTTTATTGAAGAAGTCGGACTACTTTCAAACTTGAATCTAAGTGTTAATGCAACCTCTCCAAACTTAATTCCTACCGAATCATTTCCAGAATTATATAATCTAATATCATTAAATTGTGGGGTGCCTGGATTAAATTCTTCAACAACTACATCTTCGTCATTTTTACCGTAATACGTAATGACGTTAAAATCCTCAGTCATAAACAGTACGTTAAAAGCATGAAAGAATCCTGCATTTCTTTCATTATAAGAATTTTTCATTAAAAAAAAGCAATTCTCACGCAAGCTATACAGAAATTTTTTTCTATAATGGTTTATTTCTTCTGTGAATTTTGGAAAGTAATTCTTTACAATTCTTTTTAATTCTTTTTTATTGGTGATAAGTGTACTTTCTTCCTTTAATTCCACTAGATCCTTTAAAAACTTTAAATAATGTTTTTCAAATGCTTCATTAAACATATCCTGTAATTGTTCAGATAAAAAATATTTAGAAAAAAAGCTTTTGGCTCCTGGATTTTTTGGCTGTATTCTCCGACCCTTACTTAATGAAAATAAATTAACACTTATCGTTTTATGATTGTCTAAATGTAAATATAGGTCTTTCGACTGGTCTGGGTTTTGAGTTTCAAATTTTGAGGTTACAGATATAATATTTGGATAGCGAGATTTTATAAAAAGCACAGTTTGTTTAACCGTACTTGGAAAATAATCAATATCTTTTTGTTTTAAAGTTTGAGATAACGCTGTATAAACAAGTTCTACATGTTTATCACCTATAAGTCTGGGGTTTTTCCTCATTTTTACCACACCTCTATAACAATTTATTATATATTAATTAACACCGTATTTGAAATTACATCTAATGCATACAACTAATTATTGGTCTAGAAAAAACTGGTATTGCTCCAAAATTGATGATAAAATAATTGTTTATTTTATCATGTAAGGAACTAATAGGGTTGAAACCTCAAGAAAGAGGACTAGTAAAATACTGAACAGAATTATTAACTTTTTGAGAAATTCCATCAAAAAATTAAAACAAGCATAATCGATTATAAATCTTCGGTTTCAATTGTGATATCCCCAAAACTTTAAATCCTTAAAATTATCCCCAATGTTAATATAAATCCCGAGTAAGATAAATCCAAATAAACAAAAAATGGATAGGTCCCTTTGATTTTCGAAAGGCTCTATCCACTTCTTCTTTATATAAAAATAAATATTTCTTACTTTATAACAAAGCAATATAACTATTACCCTCAGCTTTTACCAATCTTCTTCATCTTCATCCCAATTATCTTTAGCCTCTTCAAGACTTTCGATTAAATAGTCTAGGAAATTATCAGCTACCTTTCGACCATAGCCTTCTTGATTATCCCACATAATAACTGGGCATTCACCATTCTTCATTTTATTAGTATCGAGACAATAGGCAAATTCATCAACATTTTCTATAACAACTATCCCGTCAATTAATTGATAATACTTCTGATAATCTTTAGTGGCATCTACTACTGCAGGACCTGTTAAACCATACCCAATTATTTCTACACCAAAAATGCCACCATAACCATAGTTTCTTAAAAACCATTTATAGCTATCCGGAAGTGGGACTTGTAGTTTAATTTCGGTTTCTTTAACTTTTTCATCACTTACTCCACCTGTAAAATCAGCTTCTTGACGATTTGTTTTAATAAATTCTTGTAACTTAGAATACTTCAACTAATTCACATTCTAGTCTTGAGTTCCGTATTCTTTCCTCTCCCCTTCCAATACTTTGAAATCCTTAATTAAATAAGATGGATTATTCTTCAACGTCTTCATGTAATTTTTCTAAAAATTCATTAATATCATTCGCTAGAAAATACATATTGCTCATATCATCAGGATTTTCAGGTTCTTGCTCATGATCCCAAAAATAAATATTATCCATATAAGGAGCTTTAGTGCCTAAGCATATAGTATTACCAGCAGGATCATCAGCTATTGGAATAAATCCTTCTGGAAGTCTATACTCATATATGTCTATGACCTTTTCCAAGTTATCATACATGTCACCTATCCCATTAAATACATTCAAAACACTTTTTCCCTGCTCTTTAGATATATCAAAAATACTTGGCTCAGGAGTTCCCCCATTCCATTTAAGTAAAAATCCCTTATACTTTTCCGTTAATTTCACATTATTTTCTGTTTCAAATTGCTCTATCACTTCTAGAGAAAGCTTATTATGCGAGTTTTCAATTCTAACCATTTTTAAATCCTCCTCTTATCTATTTTCCATTAATGGTTCATCCTTGGAATATTTCTGGAATTTTATCTCGCCATACTACTAGTAATTCTATAAATTGCTTTGTTTCTATCGAATTTTCATAAGGTCCTTCATTTCTAAAAAGGTTTTCTACAATTGTTACATCTTTTTTTATGAGTACACTTGTAGCATTTAATTTAATTTGAAAGTCCTCATATGTCCGTTTAAAACCTTTTCGATATAATCTATATATTCATCGACTTGGTCTACTGTTGCAATATTTTCAATGAAATCTGTGAAAAGACAAATTTCTTCCGGCAAAACTATTCCTAAATCACCAAATGGATCTTTCTTAAACTCATATGAATATTTCATACGATTCGATCCCCTTTTTGATTTTCTAACAACTTAACGATTTCCACTTGCCCTTGTTCCCTTGCAAAAGTTAATGCGTCCATATCTTTCTTTGATTCACCACTATATTTAACATTCGTATCTATACCACTTTCAATTAATAGTTTTGCAATTTCAACATGCCCATTACTAATTGCACCAAACAATGGGTTTCTTTCTGGTTCGCTTACGTCCATATCAGCTTTACAAGATAATAAATATCTTACTATATCAATATGCCCTGCAGAAGCAGCTTCGTTCAATGCTCCACCACCGTATACTCCACCTAGCCCATTAATATTTGAACCAAGTTCTATTAGTTTTTTAACTATATTTAACTCCCCTCTAGAAGCTGCGACATGAAGCCACGTACCAAAAGGAGTCATCATATTTAAATGTTCAGCATTAGAGCCGATTAATTCAACTACTTTTTCAATATTGCTTTTTTTTATAGCCGAACGAATTTCTTTAGCAACTTGTTTATTATCCATTCCTTAACTATTTCCTCCTTTTCGCAATATCCCCAAGTTTATTAAGCATTTCCACCATCTCTGTCTCCATCAGCATCCCTACTTTTTTAATATTATCGACAAGATTCCTAAGTGCTTCAATCCCATGTAAACTGTTTCGTTCCTTCCTTCCGGGCAACTTTACAAATCTACATAAGTTATAAAAAAACCTCGACTGACTTTATCAATCGAGGTCCGTAGAATTTATTATCGGGCTTATTTTTATTACAAAATATCGTTATTAATCCTTAAGTGGTAAGACCTTCATAAGTATTTGATTTTCATTAATCCCATTAATAAATTACTTCTAATTATCCATTTTAAAAATCTTCTTCCCATGCGTCTTTTGCATCCAATAACCTTTGTGATAAAAACTCATAAAAGTTATTTGCTGTATTGTAGTCATCAAGTCCCCCTTGTCTATTCCACGCTATTATTGGGCACTCATTATTCTCCATTTTGCTTGTATATAAACAATAAACATATTCTCCAGCATTTTCTATAACTACTAAATCCCTATCCAATCCTAATTCTCTATAACTCTTCGTATTAACAACAACTGGAGCTCTATTTGACTTAGCCACTCCTAAAATATCAACACCAAATGAACCACCAGAACCATAGGTAGTTAAAAACCACTTATAACTTTCTGGTAATTCAACCACTAGCTCTTTTTGGACAACATTGATTTGACTTTCATCTACTCCACCTGTAAAGTCATCTGATTCCTTATGTTCATTAATAAAATTTATTAATTCCTCTTTATTCATTCAATACTCCCCCTGCCAACAACGTTCAACTTTTCACCCTCCCGTTACATAAATTTTATTTTTTGTAACGCTTTTTAAACGATAGCGAGTATTATACGACCGTCTCCAGTAAAAATACAACCCAAAATTTAGAATCCACACAGTAAGAGATTACCCTTTCACGTCACCCATTGTTTATCGCCACGAGCTTTGTCATTCTCGTTAGTTTGTTAGCTATGTAATGTCCTAAACTACCCTTACCATGTAAAATGTCATCTTGCCTATTTATCGTATCTTTCTCACAAACCAAGTATTAAAACATAATGCCTTGATGGTACAACCATCATGAGTTTTGAATTTCTAGATATCGTCAACGATGTTGTCCTTTCCATGAATTATTATTTCTTTTTGGTCATTTACCTTATATTTCTCCCATTAACTTTACTTTTCCATTAAACAAAAAACCTTGAATAGCGTTTAGCCAATCAAGGTTTTCGTACATCTGAAAATATTCTTCTGTATCTATAATATTAAATGTAATACTATTTCACCCTATATATTTTATTCACTAAAGCTGACAAGTTCTTCTTCCCAGAACCCACCTTGAGTTAAAGAAACAGCGTCAATTTGATGAAGGCTCTTGGAAATCCAGTCTAACAATTCTTTAGTTGCATTTTTTTCAAGATAGGCCCTTCTTCCATTAACAGCTTTTACCTTTTTTATAAATTCTACATAGAAAAGCAAAGACTCTGCAAACTTTGCTATTGTAGAATTTATTAATACACTATTATTTTCATTATCATAATCAATATATACGACCTCAGAGTTAGATTCATTAATACATACTGGATTTCCGCTACCAGTATACCCTAAATATATAAACTTATCATACATTTTTCCTAAACTATTATTTTTTTCAGTTAGTCTAATCCCCCCACCGTTTGTTGAAGATTCGAAAGTTAGAAAAGGTGGAGCAGACTCAGGTAACCCTGCTTTAATTAAAAAATTCTTGGTTTCATTAGTTAAGGAAAATGAGTTAATATTAGATTCATCATAATTAACCAAACCATAGGTGTCACTATTCCATTTGTTCAAAAACTCCTGTGGCGAAATCATATTTTATACCTCCACTATTTATTAATAATTTACTTCAGTTGATTGTTTGTAATAATGTTATGGCTTCTTTTCTGACGTAAATACTTCTCCAATTTCAGTCAACGGGTCGTTCCCCCTAATATTGTGTTCTTTCTCAAAATTGTGTATTCCTCCAAAGCCTTTATGCAATGATTGTGGAACCGCAGCTGCTTGACCTCCGCCACCGATATGGTGATGTATTAGTTTATCACCCTTAGTATCTCTATACTGAGGAAAATGTTTAATAAAATCGTAATCAACTACAGGGACTAATCCATTCTCAATTCTTTCAACATTTGCTTCGCTGAAAAATTCAGGATGATTATCTAGTAATTCATTAAAGTGTTTCGAAGCACTTCTTTCCCATCCTGCTGCGTTAGTTCCGCTTTTTTTCTTTCCCTTATAGTTCATTTCGGTGACGAGTCTATGGTCAGCCCTGTATTCTATTGGTATTTTTTCAATTTCAATATCACGGTAAGCTCTAATATCACTATAATTAACTTTCACTGTATTTTCTACAGCATTATCTATACCCCTACCATTAACTTCCGACTCCACTCTTGCCATCGAAATCAACTGTTCTTTTAACCCAGCACCATTAACCACATTATAAGGTACTCCACCTGCCAACGACAGTTGGTTTTTTGGATTGTATGGCAATAGGTTAGGAATGGAGACTAGTTCTTTTGCTTTCGTAACGCCTTTTACTGCAGCCGCTTTTGTAGTGGCTATCCCAGTCTTCGTTACGGCTCCTGCGCCTTTTGTTCCTACTACTGATGTGACGACTGTTCCGAGGGCATAGGATACCCAGTGTGCTCGCGAGTAGGCATCGCCATTTACCATATCTCTTTCATAAGAGTCGGAGATGGATTTGGATATATATTTATAGGTTTTTATCGGGTGCATGATCGAATTGGCTACGCCTTCAACCGTTTCCCCTGGATCTGTGACAAAGTCCCAAACACCTGTCACGAAGTCTTTCCCTACATCATAAAGGCCTACGCCGATTCCTTTTGCAATGTCTGCGGTTTGCTTAGCCGCTTCTAGCTGCATAACATATTGCTGCTGGTTGGGCGCTAAGTTTTCATACCCGATCTGCTTGGCGATTTTAAGGAACTCATCCGGATCTGTGACAGGATCGAGTTGTGCCTTCAAATCCTTGAAACGGCGATTCTCTTCTTCCTCTTTCTTAACCTTCAGATACTCTGCGGTCTCTCTTTTTTCCTTACTTCCAGGTTTTTATAGGCAGGGGGGATACTACTCCTCCTCTTGTACTGGATACTTTCAATTGTTCCATGAGTGCCGCCACTGCCGCTTGGTCCGCTTCGGATTTAGCATATTCAGCCGTCCACTTATGATCGATTTCGTTTACTTTGTCTATCGTTTGGTTCCGTTTCCTTTCAGCTTTCTCCATATTCTCAAAGAACGCGTCATCAGAAAAGGGTTCTAACTGAATGATATCATCAATTCCAGCCAATATTTTTTTCAGATCATTTTTTTGGGCTATGACCATTTCCTTGGAGTTTCGACTTGCGTTTTCCAGCTCTTCCTCTAAAAAAGGGACCGTAACCACGGTTTCACTCAGGTTCGCTTCGATTGTATCTCCTTGAATTCCACTTAAAAACGCAATATGCCGATTGATCAGACGCAGCCAAGAATCCACAACATCGATCTGTGCTTTGTAAAACCCTTTAATGGCCTCTGCGCCTTGCCCCTGCAGCTCGTCATCCAAATGAACGATACTCTCAAATCCTTTTTTTAATTCCGTGAGCTGTTCTTTCAGGTCCTTATATTGTCCGACACGCGTTTGCATGGCAGAAACTAGTGTTTGAGATTCGTAAATCATCGACATTATGGAAAGTCCTTTCAACATCTTTTCTACTAACTTGATTTCATTTATATGTAATATTTTTATTCACTGTAAAATTATGGACTGATTATATTTTAGAAGAGTTTCTTCATTTATTCAAGAATTGAAGGGGCATTTTACTAAACACTTATTTTTCAAAATCAACTTTACCTAAGATTTGAAACTGTAAAAAGCCTATTTATCAGCAATACTAATTAAAAGACTCTCACTGAAGTTTATTCAATAGAAATTAATATAAATAGAGCGATTAATACTAAGATTAATCGCTCATATCTCACTTATTTTTTATCATGTATTGTTCTTATCTATACTAATCTAACATTTCATCCAAACGATAATAGAGATATATATAAAAGTCATCAAACTTTTCCTCTCCAACTTCTTCATTAATTGGATCCCAGCTTACAATTGGACACTCATTATTTCGGAATATTGACGTGTCGATACAGTACGCCAACTCACCTAATTCTTCGACCATTACATATTCTTTCGGTAGATTGTCATCTTCACGTGATTTCTCAGTAAATTTAACACAAGAAGGAATATTTGTTTCTTTTGCTCCTGCACCATAAATTTCAATTCCAAGTAGTATACCTTCACCATATTGCTCTAAAAACCATTTATAACTATCTGGTAGGCTTACATTGAGCTTGTTTTCAATATCTCCTATTTGCTCAACACTGGAGCCACCCCCCTTTCCAACCGCGCCATCGAGGCTTTAGTAAAGAAATACACGAAAGCCTTTAAGTCCAATAAATCCTTGTCTCCACACAAACTGAGGCATACCTATGGACGAACTTAATGGAGCAGTCAGGAGATATTCATTTGCTGATGACTCAACTGGGTCATACGTCGACCACAACGGCTGCCCTCTATACAAACCCTGAACAGGAGAAGGCTAAAAAGGCTGCTAAAAAGCTGGGTGAGAGAAGAACCAATTATCGTGAAAAGGATTAAATGAAAAGGAGGAGATTTTCTTTAGTATGGGTGTAGAAATGAAAACATTAGATACCATCTTGGAGTTAGTATAGTTTCATGGACACATTTTAGTTAAGTCCTTACAATGATTTTTGAGAGGATGTGTCCGTCTTGGAACGTAAGAATACAGGTAAAAAATACAATAATGAATTCAAGAAGGGAGATATATACGGCTAGAAGAGATTGAACTAGTTGGACAATCGCAATCTTCGCTTTATGTAATGTTTTTGAGCTTTTTCGTTTAGAGGATATGGAATTACATAAAGTTGTATTATTTTTCTTCCAAAATAAAAGATAGAATCAACCTTTATTTTGGATATCCCATTACTCTATCTAGATCTATAAAACTTAATTCTTAGGTTCTTTGTATCTTTCTGGAATTTTGTTTCTCCATATTAGCATTAGTTCTTTAAATTGTTCAGTTTCCATTTCATTCTCATTTGGCTTATCGAAGATATAAAAGTGGTGAAGAACCGTCGTATCTTTTTTTATCAAGACACTGGTAGCATTCCCTTCTATTTCAAATTCATCGTATTCACCTTCCATTACTTTCTGAACAATATCAATATACTCATCCACTTCTGTTTCAAATACAATATCTTCAATGAAGTCTGAGAAAAGGTTAATTTCTTGTGGTAGGATTATCCTTAGATATCCTAATGGGTTCCTTTTAAATTCATACGAATATTTCATTAGTTTATTATCTCCCGATATTTAATTTTTATATAAAGGAAATGCAGTAGCTATTGTCCCATCACGGTTTAAGTACATTCCAATATCAATTCCTGATGAAGTTCTGCCAACATATTTATTTCCATCTTTTATTTTGTTTTCAAAAGCCTCGTTAATAGCGTTATTCACCTTTACTCTGTCCCAATCTTTTGGAAAGAAAGTTGACTTTGCAACCTTCATTACTCCATTTATTTCTACCTTAGCTCTATATACTCCGTTGATATCTGAAGCTTCTTCTGTTCCTGGAACTATCTTACCACCCATCATACTCTCGTGATGATAACCAACAGCTTTTCCACGTCGGTTAATCTCTCCATGATAAACATGTCTCATAGTATCTAAAGTGAACTTATTTCCACCATCACCACTAATCTCAGACTCCACTCTCGCCATTGAAATTAACTGTTCTTTTAATCCAGTACTATTAACCGTATTATAAGGTACTCCCCCTGCCAACGACAGTTGGTTTTTAGGATTGTATGGCAATAGGTTAGGGATAGTGGCCAGTTCTTTTGCCTTCGATACGCCTTTTACTGCAGCCGCTTTTGTAGTGGCTGCCCCAGTCTTCGCTACAGCACCCGCTCCTTTTGTTCCTACTACTGATGTGACGACTGTTCCGAGGGCATAGGATACCCAGTGAGCGCGCGAGTAGGCATCGCCATTTACCATATCCCGTTCATATGAGTCGGAGATGGATTTGGATATATATTTATAGGTTTTTATCGGGTGCATGATCGAGTTTGCTACACCTTCGACCGTTTCGCCAGGATCTGTGACAAAGTCCCAAACTCCTGTCACAAAGTCTTTCCCTACATCATAGAGGCCTACGCCGATTCCTTTTGTAATGTCTGCGGTTTGCTTGGATGCTTCTAGCTGCATGACATATTGCTGCTGGGTAGGCCCTAGGTTTTCATACCCGATCTGCTTGGCGATTTTGAGGAACTCGTTTGGATCTGTTACATGTTCGAGTTGCGCCTTCAAGTCTTTGATTCGGCGATTCTCCGCTTCTTCTTTCTTAACCTTGAGATATTGCGCGGTTTCTTTTTTCCTTACTTCCAGGTTTTTATAGGCTTCACTATTTTTATATGCTGCTGCATTAAAATAGAGCGGGGATACTACTCCTCCCCTTGTACTGGATACTTTCAATTGCTCCATGAGTGCCGCCACTGCCGCTTGGTCCGCTTCGGATTTGGCATATTCAGCTGTCCACTTATGATCGATTTCGTTTACTTTGTCTATCGTTTCGGTTCGTTTCTTTTCAGCTTTCTCGATATTCTCATGGAACACATCATCGGAAAAAGGCTCTAACTGAATGATATCATCAATTCCGGAAAATATTTTTTTCAGATCATTTTTCTGGGCTGTGACCATTTCCTTGGAATTTCGATTGGCATTTGTCAGCTCTTCCTCTAAAAAAGGGATCGTAACCACGGTTTCACTAAGGTTCGCTTCGATTGTATCTCCTTGAATTCCACTTAAAAAGGCAACATGCCGATAGATCAGGCGCAGCCAAGAATCCAAGACATCAATCTGTGCTTTGTAAAACCCTTTAATGGCCACTGCGCCTTGCCCCTGCAGCTCATCATCCAAATGAACGATACTCTCAAATCCTTTTTTTAATTCCGTGAGCTGTTCTTTTAGATCCTTATATTGTCCGACACGCGTTTGCATGGCAGAAACTAGTGTTTGAGATTCGTAAATCATCGACATAATGGAAAGTCCTTTCAACTTCTTTTCTTATAACTAGATTTCATTTATATGTAATATTTTTATTCACTGTAAAATTATGGTCTACATATATTTTAGAAGAGTTTCTATATTTATTCAAGAATTAACAGGATAAGTGGCTCTTTTGTTCCAAAATCACCTAAAAACACAAAAGAGCGCTTATAAGCGCCCTCAATCCAAAACTAAATTAATTTTTCTCTGACCAGATTATGGTTAATTCTAGATATTTATTTTCTATTAAACCCCAGATAAAGCTTTGATTTCTCCCCTGAATTACTCGCCTTTTTTACCAAGAACCACCGCCAAAGCAAGAAATATATAAGGATAAGTTAATAAAGTAAGCTCTAAAAAACCGAAACTTCCAAAAACCAATATTTCTGGAGCATGTCCGTCTAAATAGTATCCTTTTCCGGTCATATACAAGCCAACAAGAAGATACGTTATTATAGATATTCCGATTAAACCATAGCCTATGATATTAAATTTAACTTCAGTAAAACTATATACTAAAATACCTAAATATAATATACCAAGCAGCACCAATAAAATCGGTATGTAAAATGGTTCATAAAAATAATCACTCATACTTTCAATTATCATCTTATCCCCCCTTCTAAACATAACTTATTCTGGATTACATCCCTTCATATAAGTACCAACCAATGTTTTATCTGGTCGCCACGGTTCTAAATTCCATGAACTTTTATAAATAGTAAGTGGATTAGCTGCATGACAAATAAACTGGTCTTTAATTCTACCTGCCTTTGAGCTACTAATATACTTCTTGAAATCAGCATCAGCTGTCACTTCACTCCACATATCCAACATAATTTTTGCTTGAGAAAGACCAGTCATACTAGACGGACCCAGTGCCCAATGAGCAGTAATATAAGCTTTAGTACAGGTTCTAGTATATACTGAAAAATCCCTTTTCCACTACTATAATTCTTATCCCATTTAGTGCTTGTATTGTCAATTGTATCAGAACAAAATAAAGGATCCGCTTTCACTGGATAATTATCACCAGAATAATTGACTGTTTGATATAGAGATTGATTTTTCACCTCTGGAGTTAGTATAGTTTCATGGACACATTTTAGTTAAGTCCTTACAATGATTTTTGAGAGGATGTGTCCGTCTTGGAACGTAAGAATACAGGTAAAAAATACAATAATGAATTCAAGAAGACTATTGTAGATCTTTATCACTCGGGTAATTCGGTCAAAGAATTAAGCGGCGAATATGGCGTATCAGAAGTTACCATTTATAAATGGGTTAAAGAATTTACTCCAATCGGTTTAGGGGAAGAGTCCATGACTCCAAAGGAATTAGCCGCCATTCAAAAGGAAAACCTTCGGTTAAAGCAAGAAGTTGAAATCTTAAAAAAGGCTATGGCCATATTCGCGAAAAAGTAACCGAAACAGATCTTACCGAATTTATTGAGGAACACAAGAAACAATATCCCGTACAGAAGATGTGTGAAATACTAGAAATCCCAAGAAGCAGCCATTATCAGTCCCTTCAAATAGTCGTATCAAATCGCGAACAGGAAAACCAAGAACTCACGAAGGAAATTCATCTCATTTACCTGGAAAGCAAGGGACGATATGGGGCTCCAAAGATTCATGAAAGCTTATTAACCAAAGGGTTTTCCCTAAGTCTAAAGCGTGTTCAACGCTTAATGAGCAAGGCGAGAATTCGTTCTATTACTAAGAAAAAATACCGTCCCTATCCATCTAAAGAAAAGGTTATTCAATTGGATAATTTGTTAAAACGAGACTTCACTACTCAGACCATTAATGAGAAATGGGTAGCAGATATTACGTATATCCATACGTTAAAAGACGGATGGTGTTATTTAGCTTCGGTATTAGACCTTCATTCTAAGAAAATAGTAGGGTATTCATTTTCTCGTTCAATGACGACAGAACTGGTCATAAAAGCTTTCAATAACGCACACCTATCACAAAAGCCCTCGGAGGGCTTAGTTCTTCATACCGATCTTGGCTCACAATATACAAGCAGTGAGTTTACTCAACATATCCAAAACCATCATATTAAGCAATCCTTTAGTCAGAAAGGTTGCCCGTACGATAATGCCTGTATTGAATCCTTTCATGCCCTATTAAAGAAGGAAGAAGTCAACCACGTACAATATCTAGACTATCAAACAGCTAAATTAGCGATGTTCCAATTTATTGAAGGTTGGTATAACCGAAAAAGAATTCACAGCAGCTTGGGTTATCAAACCCCACAAGCCATTGAAGATCGAATTAGGAATACAGCTTAAGATTTAACTTTTTAGTGTCCAAAATATTGACTCAAATCCACCTCATACTTTGTTTCAACAAAATTACCTAAACTGTCTACTGCCCAGGCTTTACCTATGTTATATATATTGTTACCATAAGAATCTTTTATGTAGAACATACCTTCTTCCTCTACTAAACTATAGTCTTCTTTCATTTCTATATCGATTTTAAATTCCTTTGGGGGCTTCCTTAGAATCAATGGAAAATATTTGGCTAAATCCACCATCTAAAATTTGATTCTCAACACTATAATCTTCTTCTGCGTTTGTAAATATAATTGTTCCATCCTCATTGTTTTCAAATTTCAAATCAGGATCATCTACTAAAACAGTAATTTCATTTCCTTCCGCGTCAGAAAAATTAATTTTATTTTCTTCTAAATTAATTTCAGCAGCAAAATCTTTTTCATTAGTAAATATTCTATCCTTATTTTCTTCGTAAGGAGCAACTTCGACATCCTTAAGTAAATCCATAGGCAAATCATCCATATTTCCGTTTACTTCTATACTTTCTTTTACATCTTCACTTATATTTATCTCTGCAAATACAGCACCATTTTAATTTAAACATACTAAGTAAAGTACATAAACCAGCTATAACCAACACTCGTTTTTTCATTTTCTTCTCCTTTTTTGTTTTTTCCTATAATGGAACATTAACAAAAAACTAGGATTGATTAATCCCAAAAATGAATTCAGGATTTCCACATATGGAATATTTCCCTTCTTTCCGTCCACTCACATATTAGATAGGTAAAAAAGCTGTGAACCACCTCTTTGTGATACCTTTTTCCCCACAAATTAAAAACCCCTGACACTAAAAGTACCAAGGGTTTAAAAGATTAATATATTTACATATAATGGGCGCATACCCATGAAGGGATCATTAAACATTTGTTTTTGAAAATCAATTTTACTGTTAGTAAGTGGCTTTATGACAAAGATGGGCTGTCCAGCAGCCACTAAATTGGCAAGCTGGACAGTATTTTTAATAGTAGCTAGACGATGGGTGATCACAAAGTTAAACTGACACGTAAATAAGGGCTATTCCTGAGGAATAGCCCTTTCTTTGTATCAAAAATTAAAAAGCCGGTATGGCAGTTTCACTATATTTCTCTTCTAAAAATTTGCGTACCTCCGGGCTTGTCATAGCCTTGGCCAACTTTTGGACTGGCTCAGAATCCACGTTATCCTTGCGTGCCACTAATGTAATCGCAAAGTCATTTTCAACACCTTCTGTGAGAAGGGCGTCATTTTTTGGTGTCAAACCAAGCGGTGCAGCGTAAGCTGGTGTTATCACTATCGCATCTGCTTCATCATACGTTCTCGCTAGCATTAATAAATCCACTTCTTTAAACTGATAGTTTTTAGGGTTCTCAGTAATATCAGACATTGTATAGTATGGACCCTTTTTTTCCTTTAAAGTAATAACTTTATGCTGTGCTAGCAATGCCAATGAACGATCAATATTCGACACATCATTTGCAATGGCAATAACAGCACCCTCTGGCAATAGATCGATTGAATCGTATTCTTTGGAATACACACCATAATTGGCAAAATAAATTGGTTTCACAGGTACAAGCTCGGCATTTTTGTTTCGATTGAATTCCTCCATATATGGAACGTGTTGGAAGAAGTTCACATCCACTTCTTTTGCCGCAAGTGCGGTGTTAGGCTGCACATTATCACTTAATACAACCATTTCCAGGTTAATGCCCTCCTCTGCCAGCTTTGGTTTAACAAGCTCAAGAATTTCCGTCATTGGGGGAATGAGTGAGGCCACTTTCAATGTTACCTCTTCCTTCTCCTGATTCTGCGTATTTTCTTTCTCTTTTCCTTCATCCGCCTTGCCACATCCTACTAAAAACAACATAATTGCTGTCATGAGAAAGAGTATTTTTTTCATGATGTTTCCCTCCATTATTTATCTTTTATCAATCATTCTGGCTACAGCTGTTCCAATAAATTGGATAAGCTGTACTAGAATAATCATAATGATAATCATATAAATCATTAGCTCTGTTTTAAACTGCTGATAGCCATACCTGATGGCAAAGTCGCCGATACCGCCGCCTCCGACCACTCCCATGATCGTTGAATAGGAAATAAAGCTGATAATCGATGTTGTTAGTCCGAGGACAAGCCCTGAACGAGCCTCCACGTATAGAAATTTAAATATGACATCCTTTACAGAAGCCCCCATGGAAATGGCTGCTTCGATCACACCCTTTGGCACATCCAATAAAGATTGCTCGACCAATCGCGAATAATGGGCAATGGCAATGATCGCTAATGGAACGCAAGCAGATGCTGTACCAATGGCTGTGCCGATTATGAGCCTTGTAAACGGGATTAAAAAAACAACCAATAACAAAAATGGAAAAGAACGAATAATATTCACCAATAAATTTAAAATCGAGAAAGCCCACGGATTATCAAGCAAATGGCCCTTCCTACAAAGAAATAGCAAGGTCCCGACAGGCAATCCAATCAAAATCGCAGCTAAAATGGACACACCAACCATAGTAATGGTTTCTCCAATTGACTGCCAAATTTCTGCCTCATATTGAACTAAAATCTCAGGCATGACCTAGCCCACCATTCTCTGCTAATTGTTCGATAAAGTATTCTGGACGATTATCCCTTTTTTGAATCCCGGTTGGTTCGATTAAGACAGTGTCATAAATCTCTCCATCTGCCATGATCGTAACACGATTGCATATACTTTTAATGACATCCAGCTCATGACTAACAATGACAATCGTCACACCGAAGCGTTTGTTTATGTTCTCTAGCACGTCTAATATTTCAGCCGTTGTATTTGGATCAAGGGAAGAGGTCGGTTCATCACATAACAAAACTTGCGGGTTATTTGCCAATGCCCTTGATATGGCAACACGTTGCTTTTGTCCCCCACTTAATTGTGCAGGATATCTCTCCATCTCCTTCTCCAATCCGACAAATTGAAGACACTCTACAACACGGCTCCGACGTTCTTTCTTTGGATAATTTGCCAGCTCTAAAGAGGCTGCCACATTGTCATAAACCGTTTTATTTGCCACAAGATTAAAATGCTGAAAGATCATGCCAATCGACTTCCGTGCCCCTCGAAGTGCTTTATTGTTCAATGTTGTCAACCTTTGGCCGTTTACCTCCACTTCGCCCGCATCTGGGGTCTCCAACAAATTCATTAGCCGCAGCAACGTTGATTTGCCTGCTCCACTTGCTCCGATTATTCCATGAATTTCACCTTTAGGTATTGTTAAAGTAACAGACTTAATTGCCTGAAACTGTGAAAATTTTTTACTCACTTGATGCAGGTTTATCATAAAATCCCACTTTCTATTTGTTGAAAGGTAATAAACATATCGCTCCTCATTATAGTTTCATCAAAGAAACACAACTGAGAAACATTTTATCAACTAATGAGGACCAAATGCAAAGACACAAATTAACAGTTAAAGACTTCCAACCCTATTAGGCTCCCTCTTTCTATTGGCTTTTTATATACCATTCTTAGATATGAGTGATTATTTCATAATTATCATCCTTTATGACTGGATTTTTTTGAGTTTTCACTCTATTAATCGGATTATTCATTTTAAACTAATAGAGGGTGTATTATAATTATAATTGATAATGGTTATCATTATCACAAAATACGAATATTCTAAAGGACGTGGAGGAAAATACATGATTCAATACCTTGATGAGAAAATTGCCAACTATGAGGTATGTGTCATATTGCCCTCAAATTACGATCAAACCAAGAAATACCGAACGATCTATATGCATGATGCTGGTGAAAATGCCATGCAAGCTGCAAACTATATCGATCATTTAATTCTTTCAGGTCAAATTGAGCCACTTATCGTTATTGGAATTGAACCAATTGATCGCAAAAATGACTATACGCCGTGGGAAGCTCCATCACTTGCACCACATGCTGCTGCCTTTGAAGGACAAGCACAGATTTATTTACATACTGTTGTAACCGAAATAAAGCCATATATAGATCCCATTATGCTACGAATCCTGAACCTTCTCATACAGCTATTTCCGGCTGCTCATTAGGAGGACTTGTTTCGATTTTCGCCTCCTATTATTATCCAGAGGTATTCCATCAATATATCTCATTATCTGCTTCCTTTTGGTACGAGGATGTTCTTCGCTATCTTCAAGGGGAAAAGATTGAACGGCAAGGAAATATCCATATCAAACCAACTGTGAATCGTCAAAATCATCAGCTATATTTATATGTCGGGGAACTAGAGGGAATTTATAAAGAAACGATACAAAAGCATATGGTTGCCTACACGAAGAAAGCCCACCTTGAATTTATCAAGGAAGGCTATTTGGAATCTAATCTATTATTTGCGTCAGATCCAGAAGGAACTCATGATGACCTATTCTTTACTAACTACTTCATTCAGTCACTTCGTTGGTTATTTGGAATAGAAAATAAAAACGAAACGTCGGATCGTTAATTATCCTTATCGATGGCATCACAATAGCCCCAAGAATGATGATTTTCCTCCAGTCTTGGGAGCTGCTTTTTCAAAGGTCGTTATATATTGGCGAATCCAAAGATTCTGCTCATAATGGTCGGCACTACAGAAGCATGATTTTTTTTATCCATCGCATCATTATAGAAACTTTGCATCCTCTACCATAAACCCTTCCTCACTTCCAACAGTGATTAAACGCCGTTGATCAATCCAATGATCGCGATCAGCATGCAGCATAACCTCATGATCGTTCTGCTACGGTAAAATTAAAGAATGATTCAACTACAAGCTTTTTAGCAAGAAATAACAAACGATAACTAAGCAAGGGTTTTCCTCGTAAAAATGTTTTGTGGTATGATAGTTAAATTGTTTATCTACCCTGTGACACATTTACATTCATCTAAGAAAAGAGGTATTTATGCACGCCACAGAATTATCCAAGCGACATTGGTTACTTATCTTAACACTTACTTTATTAACATTTGTTCTCGGGACAAGCGAATTTGTTATCGTCGGGATCTTAACCGATATTTCCTCGAGTCTCCATATCACAAATGCCAAAGCAGGCACACTCGTTTCTGCATTTGCGCTTACGTTTGCCGTTGCCACACCGCTCGTGATGTCGGCAACGAGTCATTTTCCAAAGCGTAAATGGATGTTGTTTTTGATAGGTTCGTTCATCGTCCTGAATGCTTTGTGCGTGATTTCGACGAGCTACATCATGCTCCTTGCACTTCGGATGCTGACTGCGATTGTAACAGGCGTTTTAATTTCACTTGCCATGGTTGTTGCAAGTGAAACCATGCCGATCGCTAAACGCGGACTTGCTATATCATTCGTTTTCGGTGGCTTTACGCTTGCAAACGTGATTGGAGTACCGATAGGCACTGTCATCGCTGAATGGTACGACTGGAATGCATCCTTCCTGTTAACGACTTTTCTCGGAGCTATTGCGTTTTTGGCATCTTTCTTCGTATTGCCTACTATGCAAAGTACAATTCGCAGTTCGATGCGTGATCAATTTTCTTTGTTAACACACCCGCGAATTTTAATGGCTTTTTTCATTCCATCACTTGGTTTTGGAGCGACGTATGCCGTTTATACGTATCTTGTTCCGATCCTGAAAGGAATGGAATCACCAGACAGTTCAATCAGTTTGATCTTGTTTGGCTACGGATTCATTTCCATTTTCAGCAACATACTCGCCGGTAAAATTGCCAGCTACAATGCGATCGGACGCCTCCGGTTTGTTTTCCTCGTGCAGGCAGTCGTTCTGATCAGTTTATATTGGACGACGAATAATTTTATCTTTGGGTTGATTAACATTGGCCTGATGTCGTTAATGGCCATCCTTTTAACAACATCCACCCAGCTTTATTTGATAGATCTTGCCGGTATTTATCAACCAAAAGCTACAGGGCTAGCTGCTTCACTGATGCCAGTAGCAAGCAATGTCGGTATCGCCTTTGGTTCCGCACTGGGCGGAGTTGTTTACCATCAGGGAAATTTGATGTATGTGACATGGGTCGGTGGGCTGGTTGCCATTTGTGCAAGTCTTCTAACATTCCTAAGTCATCGCTTAGACCAAAAACAAAAGAAAGCAGCATAAGTGAAAGCTAAGAACGCCTTGGTATGCTTCCTAGGGTACCTCAATAGAACAAAATCTTTCCATGTCCTAATAAAAGGGATTACAGTTAATCCTTCAAATAAAATTGAAGAAAGAAGTATCAAGAACGTTAGTTGTTCTTTGATACTTCTTTTTTTAAAAAAACTAGGTGCTTACCTCTAAAAACCAAGCGGACAATTGCGAGTTACGCTGCCATTTATATACCGTGACGTTATTTCGACGACACCATCAAAAACCGGACAATTTGGTCCGAGAAGTTAAACCAGTAATGGGCTTTTCTAGCATCGAACATGAACGACTGCTGTTCATGGAGTTCCATTCTTTCTCCTGCTATTTCCACTGTTAACTTCCCTTCGATAATGAATAAGAATTCATGTCCGCTATGAGAAAAAGCGCTTCCTTTATTTTCCCCTGGCTTTAACGTGACTAGAATAGGCGAAAAAACAGCATCACGAATGCCGCTGGATAAATTCTGATAATGAAATTGTTCATGATTATAATCTGAATTTTCTTGGGAGCGGTCCTCAGAAAAAAAGAAACTTGGATTGACATCTAATGTATCAGCGATTTTTTTTAATGACTCTAATGTGACGCTTGATTTTCCCCGTTCTACTTGTGATAAAAAGCTGATCGAAACGCCTGTTTGTTCAGCCAGACTCTTTAATGTTAGTTTTCGCTCTTTCCTCAATAATTTGAGTTTTTTTCCGATTGAATCAAAAGGCATACAGATGCCCCCTTTTTTACATAGTATCTAGCTTCATTATACATGACAAAATTTGATGAATGCTCCGTCATTAATAACTTATTAAAAAAATATTGACAGAAAATTTCTAATTATTTAAAATGAAGAAAATAATAAATTGAAGTGATACTTCAATTTTAAAGAGGTGACTCATGATGGAAAAGAAACAAATGCGGCGAATATTAATCGCGAGTTTAGTCGGAAGTTCGATTGAGTGGTTTGACTATTTTTTATATGGGACCGTTGCAGCTCTCGTGTTTAACCAGCTATTCTTCGTGAATGAGGATCCGACAATAGGGCTGTTGCTTTCCTATACATCCTTTGCGTTAGCATTCTTCATCCGCCCTTTTGGCGGAGTGATCTTTAGTCATATTGGCGATCGTATCGGGAGAAAGAAAACACTTGTTTTAACACTTAGTTTAATGGGGGTCGCAACATTTGGGATGGGGCTTCTTCCCACGTATCAAGCCGTTGGTATTTGGGCACCGATTTTATTAATCACGTTACGCTTAGTTCAAGGTCTAGGAATTGGCGGTGAATGGGGAGGCGCGCTTTTATTGGCCGTTGAATATGCTCCCGCTGAAAAACGGGGCTTGTTCGGATCTATTCCCCAGATGGGTGTTACAATAGGAATGCTGCTTGGAACCATTGCCTTATCTATTATGACACTGCTTCCTGAAAGCGCATTCATGACTTGGGGATGGCGTTTACCATTTATTTTTAGTGCTTTGCTTGTGTTTTTTGGCCTATGGATTCGTAAAGGAATCGATGAAACACCGTCTTTCAAAAAAGTAAAGGAATCCGGAGAAGTTCCAAAGCTACCGATTGTAGAAACTCTTAAGAATTATTGGCGTGAAGTGATTATCGCCGTGGGAGCCAAAGTGGTAGAAACAGCGCCATTTTATATTTTCAGCACATTTGTCGTATCATATGCTACTTCGAATCTCGGTTTCTCACGGACAGCTACCTTGACTGCAGTCATGATTGCAACAATTATAACGACAATTTTAATACCATTCATGGGGATGCTATCCGATAAAATTGGCCGCAAAAAGCTGTTTATAGCCGGAACGATTGGGATGGCACTGTTTGCATTCCCATACTTCTGGTTGCTGCAGCAAAAATCGGTACTGCTATTAATCATTGCAACAGTGATAGGTTTAGGGGTTATTTGGGCTCCAATCACAGCTGTTCTTGGAACGATGTTCTCGGAAATTTTCGATGTAAGGATTCGTTATACCGGCATCACGCTTGGATATCAAATCGGGGCAGCTCTGGCAGGAGGAACAGCGCCGCTAGTTGCAACTGCTTTACTTAATAGGTTTAATAACTCCTATGTTCCTGTCGCAATTTATATTATTTTTGCATCTGTCCTTTCCCTAGCGGCGATTTGGGCAGTTAAGGATCGCAGCAATCAGAAATTAGACGAAACGCATAATAGTAGCGCCATGTAACCTATGGTTTTTTACTTAAAGGAGGACAATTGAATGTTGGTTATAAGTGAAAAGGAAATTCAACAATCATATGAAATGAAGGACGCAATTTCGGATGTAAAGGCCGTATTACGTGCACATGGTGCTCAAAGAATAGACAACCCTCATCGCACAGTTCTTGCTTTCCCTCAACACGAGGCATCGGCACTTTACATGCCAAGCGCTGATTTATCTGAAGAAGTTTCGGCTGTTAAAGTTGTTACCATTTTTTCCAAAGAATCCTTCAAGGGGGATGGCAACAACACAAGGAGTCATCTTGCTGTCAGATGCGGAAAATGGCGAACATTTAGCGTTGTTGAATGCCTCATATTTAACACGTCTCAGAACGGGGGCATTGAGCGGCATTGCCACAGACTTTCTTGCTCGTAAAGACGCCAGGGTTCTCACGATTATTGGAACAGGAGCTATGGGATTTGAACAAGCACTTGGTGTGTTAGCCGTAAGGGACATTGAGCGTATTTTATTAGTAAATCGCACACCAGAGAAAGCGGAGAAATTCGGTGAAAAGCTGCGGGCATTCGGAGTAACCGTTCCTTTTGAAGTTTGCGAAGATGTTTCAACAGCTGTTCGTCAAGCAGATATTATTTGCTGTGCAACCCGCTCGAACGAGCCTGTATTTAATGGGCTGGATTTAAAGCCGGGCACACACATTAACGGGGTCGGTTCTTATTTGCCGTATATGAAAGAAGTGGATAATACCACGGTTTCACGCGCTGCTAAAATTATCGTCGATGATTTGGCGGGCGTGAAGGATGAAGCAGGAGAACTCATTCATGCAGCCAATCAGGGAAATTGGTCGTTTAATGATATTCATGGGGAGCTTTTTGAACTTGTCATGCGGACCAAAACAGGCAGGGAAAATGATGAGGAAATTACCTTCTTTAAATCAGTCGGTGCTGCTTACTTTGACCTCGCTGTGGCAAAAGGTGTTTACCGCCAATCGAAAGAACGGAACATCGGGATGGAGATTGAGGTTTAGCAGAAGCTGCATTCTATTATTTGAGTTAAATCCAGAAGGAACTCATGATGACCTATTCTTTTCCAACTACTTCATTAAGTCGCTTCGTCGGTTATTGGGCATTGAAAAAATAGAAACGATGGATCGTTAATCATTAAAATAGCCGCTAAGAATGGTGATGTTCACCAAGTCTCGGCGGCTGTTTTTTACAAAGGTCTTCATTTATCGGCGAATGGAACGGCGCTGCTCATGGTGGTCGGCACTACAGACGCATGATTTTCATCCATTGCTACAAACAGCTCCACTGCTAACTTTTTCAATCACTTTTACTTTATCATCAATTGCTGTAGAATGTTTTAGCTTTAACCGTACCCCTGCCAACAACAGTAGATAGGATTGTAAGGCAATAGATGTGTTTAACTATTTAGAAATCTTTAATTACTTAACTTACGCCAGAATCATTTCCAAGTATTTTCTCTAATAATCCCATCTGACTAACTATTTCAATATCATTTTTAAAATTTTGTAAACTAGCTTTATGTTCATCGTATTCTAAATCTTTGGAGTAGCCAATACATAAGTTTAATATACTGTTTAGTTTTTCAGCAGAACCACTAATAAAATAGGTCGTGAGTATTTTATTATTTGTGCTTGCAAGTACTACAATTGTTGCCATGTCCAGTGCATATTCTATGTCTGTATCTGAAATCTTTCTATTCTTTTCCTTAGGGTATTTAAATTCATAGCTATTAATAGAATGAATTTTTCCTGTGAGTAATTCTAGTATCGTTTTATTATAGATTAAATATACTCCTTTAATTAGCTTCATTTCTGGAGCATAAGGATCAGCCAATATATATTTTATACGTTCATCTTCTTTAGGAATCTCTATTCCGTCTAAATCATGCTCTAATATATAAGCTACTTCCTCAATTCTTTTAGGAGGGAATAAATTCGCGAAGCCGTATTTTTTTTCCATAGAATACTTCCTTCATAAATGGATTATTTATCCAAATGCTCATAAAAAGAACTGAAACGATCACACCAACCATAAATACCCATTTCATTCAAACCACACATTTCTTGAAAATTATAACTATAGGTAGAAGAGCCTTGCTCAAAAGGAGGCGAATATCGTTAAATAGAACAAAGCAGATAAAAAAGTAATCCGCATCACCTACAGTTTCTTGTGGAACATCCACATCTACCGCAAAAGTACCATCCATTTCATTCCCTTTAGATTTTTTTTATCCTCCGAACTTACGTCACTTACATCATCTTTCTTGGAATCGGAACAAGCTGAAACTATCAAAGAAAGACTAACTATAAATAATAGTGAAGCAAGTAACTGAACTTTTTTCTTACCCATCGTTTTCATTACTCCTCTTCCTGTTAGTATTTCGTATAAGCAGCGGTATAAGAAGCTCTATCATAATGCTATAATAACCAAAAATTCAGATTGAAATATCCCAAAATTGAATTCAGGATTTTCATATATGGAATATTTAATAATATTAATTAAACCAAATACTCGTGTGATATCAGATGCATTGAAGAAAAAAACTATGATTACTATTTTTTATATAATCAAATTTAGCCACCATCAATTACCTTTTATATTGGAAAAAGTTTCAACTAATAATCACTCATTTTTTAATGATTTTTGAACGAATAAGTATAGATAAAGCACAAGTACCATAGAGAAAAAAAGCTATGAAAAGTAAAGGTACTAATATTGTTGGTATTTGATCTTTTGGGACAACCCAAAATAATAGAATTGCAAAGGAAATTGTTCCACTTAACCCCATGAATATCGCATAAAATATGCCTTCTTAAAACTCTCTTTATTTGTAGACATCAATATCAAAATTCACCACCTAATTTTTATTTTGTTTTAACCACTGTTTTTTAGAATTACTTATCTTCTTCTAACCCTGCCTTTACTCCTACTCCGATACCATAACTTATTATTCTCGTATTTCTTAAAACGTCGTTAAGTGCCTCCATTAGAAAAAATAACGTCCGAAGCAACTCCCTTTTTGGGGTAAACACCTGTAAGTTCAGTCAATAATCCCCTACACCCCAATGTTTTACGACAAATAAAAAGAATCCATCTTGAAAAAAGATGGATTCTTTTTCTATCTGTGTTGCTGTGTCAACTTAGTTTTCATGCAGAGTTGATTGAAACGGAAGGTGCGAGACTCCTGCGGGAAAAGCGTGTCCAAGGGAGACCCCACAGGCGCAAAGAGCGCCGAGGGCGGACCGCCCGCGGAAAGCGAGTGCCTGCAGTGGAATGAAACGATCAAAGCACCCCCTCCAACATGGGCAAGTTGTATGACCCCCATAATGAGGAAGATTGACTTAATTAATTCATGATCCACTTGTTTCTGCTTCAGCTACCTTTTTGACACGTTCTAAAAATTCAACTACCACTTTATCGGTAGCAAACAATAATAATATTTTTAAAAACCATTTTAACGGGCGACTGGTGACTGTATATGTAAAGGAAGTCTTATTGTCATTGATTTTATTTAGTTCATAAAAAGCTGTAATTTCAAATATTTTAGCAAGTATAAAGCCTACTTTTAGCTTCTTCTCATTAGTTTCATTCAAATATTCTAATGTTTCTATATCATACTCTTCTGTTCGTTTTCCTTCTCTATATTTTTGGCGATATACACTTCCAACTACTTCTTCCGTTATTTTAACGGGCTTTTGTTCAACCACCTGAGGCATGATTCGTTGCATATTCTCTACAGAACCATCAAGAAATTTCCAAACCTGTTCAATTGGAGCGTTTATTTCTATTTCTCTTGTCCATTTTTTCAAAGAAAATCACCTCTACTTACATTATATTCACTTTCCTATGTAATACCAAATTAACACTGATAAATCATTGGTTGAATGAACTGGGGATCATTACGTCCATTTGAAATCATAAGGTGCAGAGTATGTCCTAGCCCAAGTGACATTTTTACCTAGGGCATTGTTAAACAACCCTTTTTAGAATTTTCTTTCTGTCAATAAATTACTTTATTAAATTCCTCCCATTTAGTGTTATTCTTGTATAATAGACCAAATTGTAATTTTCAGGAGAATCCAATGAATTTTATTTATATTAATCAAAATATATTAGATAATCTCTTTTATATTTTAGTAAGCATTTTGATTTATTACATTTTATTAGATCATGGCAAAAGGTTAAATCAGTATCGCAAGACCCTTATTACTGCATGCATGAGCATTCCCATTATATTATGTATGAAGTTCCCTATTTATATAGATGAATATTGTGTCCATGACCTCAGGCAAATTCCTTTTATAATAGGGACACTTTATGGTGGTTGGCCTGTAGGGGCTGCCCTGTTAATCATAATATTAACAGTTAGGTTTGCTCTTTATGGTTTCAATTTCCTTACGTTAATTGTTTATATCGTTATATTTATTATAACGGCTCTATTTTCTTCCAAATTCAAAAATTTTAATAGAAAAAATAAGCTAAATAGCTCGATACTATTAATTTTGTTTCTAGGAATCCTAACCAGCTTTATTTCACTCGTTATGTCTGATTATTTTCGAATAACGGATGCCTATGTATTTTACTTTATTATCCTTCCTCCTTTCATTATAGGTTTAGCTGTATATATCATGGAAATTTTAAAAGATGCAATTTTAATCCGTACACAAATGGTAAGGCTTGAAAAAATGGAGATAGTCAGTCAGCTTGCAGCTAGTATTTCACATGAAGTCAGGAATCCTTTAACGGTTGTGAAAGGATTTGTTCAACTGCTAAAGGATTCTGATATTTCTCAAGAAGTAAAAGAACAATATATAAAACATATTGTTAGAGAACTTGATAGTGCAGAATCAATTATTAGTGAATACTTAGCATTTGCAAAACCTGCAATTGAAAAAGTGGATACTATTTTAATTAACCGTGAAATAGGATATGTAATTGAAATGATAAGACCTTTAGCTAACATGAATTTAGTTAATATATCAGAACAGTTGACTCCAGGCACTACCCGCGGGAATATTCAACATTTCAAGCAATGCTTCCTAAACCTGATTAAAAATGGTATCGAGGCTATGCCAAATGGCGGGGAACTTAGTATTGTTTCCTATATTAATAATTCCGGCATGATTATCGAAATAAGTGACAATGGAATAGGAATGAACAAAGAACAAATAAATCGTTTTGGCGAACCTTATTACAGTTCCAAAGAAAAAGGGACAGGGCTAGGATCTATGGTAGCTGTTAAGACCATCCAAACGATGAATGGTTCACTTCATATAAATAGCCTTTTGAATAAGGGAACAACGATTTCAGTAACACTTCCCGTTTATCATGAAGATAATCCTAAAAAATAAATGAAGCATCTTTTCATAAAAAAAGCCCGCCTTTATCGGCGGACTTTCAAACTGTAGGCAAACTCGATGAAAACTCAGTTTGCTTGCAGTTTTTTATTTAAAAAGTTCAGATGATTTCAGAAATCCGCTCCCTTTCCGCCGACTGCCTGCCAAGCCTCCTCGGCGCAAGCGCCTGTGGGGTCTCGGCTAGCCAGTAATTCGGCAGGAGTGTCGCAAATTTCTTCAATCCAATGAGGATTACAGTAAAAAACTATAATAACCGGAGCATTTTATTCGACCAGCTACACTGTCTTGGGCCATTGACGCAGTTTATCGACCTAAACCACACAATATTCGGCCGTTCACGCACAGTATTCGACCTATCCCACATAGTATTCGACCGTTCATGTTCGACCTTCACCTCACTATATTCGGACTCTGAACCCCTTTTATATTCAAACAGAAGTCCGCCTTTATCGGCGGACTTTTTACTGTTTATTTTTTCTGTTCAAGGCATTGATGAACCGCCATCATATCTCGTTTGTTCAATTCACGAATCCGATTGAAAATGGGAATATCGGCAACGGCCTCGGTACGTTCACTTTCTGCCACGACATCCCTTACTTTCCCTGTCAGCCAGGTCTGCACGTCGATGTCTTCGACGATTGCTTTACGACCTTCATCATCGATGCCACTGGCATGACAACTCACACAGGGTATCGTTAATTTATACACACCGTCATGGATGTTATCTTCTGAAATGACTTTCTTCCCATTACAGAATGGGCATTTATGACTTGCTTTTATTTTATTGATTTGGGTAACGATTTTTTTGTAGCCAAATGCTTCATAGACATAGGTTAGTTTTTTGTATTTGCCATTGGTGAAGTATTTATCAATAATGGTTTCTCTTGTTTCGTTAATATTGGCAAAGTCACAGATGGTGATCTGGTTTTTGCTGCTGATTGCTTCGATATTGCCTTTAATGCTGCCCCAGAATGGCAGGGTATTTTGTAAAACCACTTCATAGCCCACGAAGCTTGCCAGTTCCAGTTCGAGCATTTTCAACGCCGCTTTTGTTTCCCGAGGAAGGAATGAGACATCATCAGTAAGTGCGATATCGCCGCCCACAATCGCTTTTAGTTTTTCCAGTTCTGGAAGCTTCCCAACAATTTTGATGACTTGATCAATCGGCTGTTGGATGATCTCGCGAATGTCTGTATCACCAAATGTCAGTTTTTTATGATGCTTGAGGATCGTTCCTTGACAGACAGGACAGGCGATCATCTCTTTTGATGCTTTCATCTGCTCTTTAATGATCGATTTCGATATGAACATATAACGTCCAATGATGAAATTGAATCCTTCCCATGTTCTTGATGCCTTGCCTGCTTTATCGTAAAAGGACTTTTCCCAATACCCATATAAGAAGGTCTGCTTTTCGGCATCTGTCATCTCATTATAGCTTTTACTAATGTCGTGACCGAGTTCATTCTTGATCTCATCAAACAGGAATTGCAGTTTTGAATGTTGATAATATTTTAGTACTTCCATCACGTCTGGATGTAATAAGCCATCCCAGAATGGCACGTTTTTGTCTTGAATGACGACATCAAAGTCAAATTTTTCAATGACCCTGCGGCCCGAACAGCTTGGACAATGATTTTCTGCAGAATAGAAATCGAAGCTTCTTGTATCTTTATTGGTTGGATGTGCAGCCACTAGATGGTTGATCATGCCGCCCAATTCATAAAGAAACGTATATTGGCTGTACAAGTGCCGTTCAAGATCGATGGCTATCACAGGTGCGATCGTGTCTGACTCGTATTCACCATAAATCACACGAGCAATTGGTGATAAGCTTTTTAAAATGCCGCCCTTATAGACGTTCTCTGCCTTTTTGAAATAGTCCAGATGATTTTCCCGTAAATAATTGATGCCATTTTTTGACCGGAGTGTAGAAGTGATTTGCAATGGTTCCACTTGATCCTCACTGTTATTGTGTCGAAAATGATCATCATGACTGACAACGTCAAGATGTTGGACAGGTGTTAGCTGTCGTTTACCAAAATCAACGATATAATCCGAGCTATCCAGCATATAACCATTATGTTCAATCATGATGATGGAGACGGATTCATCCTCCAGGATGACCCTGACACTATCGATGAATTGGTTTAATATATTTTGCGATAACCCTTTTGAAGGCTCGTCAAAAATGAACAGCGTATGCGGGTTTCTTGTCTTCGCGAAAAGCTCGGAAACTAAGTGGACACATTGAAATTCACCCGTCGATAGTGTTTGTGTTTTTCTTTCCAACGTCAAATAACCAAGCCCAAGATTGATCAATAAGCTCAAGCGTTTATGAGCGATGTCTTCATTTGGCAATTCTTCGATGATATCTTCAATCGAACGCAGAAAAATATCATCAATTTCATCACTGTATTTGGTTAGTTTCTTTTTAATATCAAGAAATGTCGCAACGGTTGATCGACTGGTAATCGATTTGTTTCGATCCTGCCCGACCATGACCAGTTTATCTTTTGGATACCGCTTCTGAAAATCTTTAGAGATACATTCATTGACAAGTGTAGATTTCCCACAACCTGACTCACCCGTAAAGGTAACCAGCCTATTCTTTGGAATCCGGATTTCTTCCATTTGAATATTACGGCAGTAAAGATCCTGAAATTGATAGTATTCCGTTGGCGCTGCTTCATTTCTTTCCCAGGCGATTGGTTTGGGACGTGGTGATTCCTCAACAATTTTCCCGCCATATTTCCCGCTGCCAGGTCCAAAGAACAATTGTTCATTTGTGCTATCTAATACCGTGTCTGAGTGATCAATGAGCCAAATTTGATTCTTATATCCTAATTGCTTAATCTGTTCCAAAATTTTCAATAGGGTTTGATGATCAAGACCGACGGAGATTTCATCAATGATGATCACGGTATTTTCACTTGTTGCCATAAATTCGGCCAAGTAAAGCCGTGTTAATTCTCCCCCTGACACTGTCCCCATAATACGATTTAAACTTAAATAACCAATATTCATATTGATTATATTTTGGAGAATATGCTGTTTAGCTTCACTAATATGTAATGTCTCTGCGAGTGAAAGGATCGTTTCGATGCTTAAGTTGTTGATATCGGAAATAGTATGCGGGCGATCTAATAATTCAATCGTATATTGCTCGACTTCTTGATTGTAGCGTTTCCCCTCACACTTTGGACATTCGACATTTTTCGTCGTACCGCGTCCTTTACAAGTGGGGCACCAGCCTAAGGCATTATTAAATGAAAAAACTTCCGGAGAAAGATTGAATTTTTCAGCAAGACAAACACGAATCTCTTTAAAGACACCAGTATGTGTGCCAATGGTTGAACGGGGATTGGCTGAAATGGATGATTTGCCGAGAAAAAGGACCAGCGGCATTTCCTCCATCTTGATGGCGCTGAAGTTGGTTTCCATAATATTAGGAAATAAATATTGATATTCAGACTTGGGCAATAAGGAAACGAGACGCTTCTTGGATTCTTCCCCAATGGTTTGACAAAAAGTCGTCTTCCCGGAACCGGATAACCCAGCAATTCCTAATGATTGATCATCTTGAAGTGCTGCATCTAAATGGTTTATATTGTTCGCTATTAATCGATTTATTTTCATTTGTAACTCCTCTCCATTTTATTAAGCTCAGTCTTTCATATTAGCACAGCGACAAATGTATTTGGTATTTTTTTAACGGTAGCTCCATTTTACTATTCTTTCACATTCCGCTGCTCCAAAAACGTATGATTCATCGACAAAAATCGTGGACTAGGTTTTTCTCCATAATCAATAAGATATAGATTATAAAAGCCCCTCTCGACATAGAGAAGGGCTTTCTTTATGAAGTGTGAAATTACCCGTATACCGCTTATTTTGTATTAGACCTTTTTGCCTTGTTTTCAAGCTCGCTTTTTGGCTCAGTGGAGAATTCGACATCTTTTCCATGTCCCTGCGGGTTTACACTTGGTGCGATTCGACCTCTTCCTGTCTTTTTGCTCATTTCCTTCACCTCCAAGTATATTATGTCCGAACTGTTGTAAATTAAAATGGAGGTCCTTTCTTTCTGTGAACTTCTGCCTGCGATCAGGAATTTATAAAGAGTACCCCAATAAAAAACCTGCATAGAACTAAAGTCTACACAGGTTTCAAAAAAGTTGTTTTCCATATTCGGGCCCTCTTTGTCAATCTAGGGTCAGAAGTAAACTCTTCGTTGCATCGTTGAGCAAGAAAGGACTGGGTTCGCCAACCGTATATATCTGCAAGTTATGCATAGCCCTGGTACATGCGGTGTAGAACAATCTTCGTAAGCTCTCATCACCGTAAGCTTGCACAGATGCATCATAAATGATGACAGCATCAAATTCGATGCCTTTGGCCAAATAAGCCGGTATCACAACAACACCCTGTTCATATTCATTTGTGCCTTTCTGTACGAGTTTAATTTCACTGATGATACTAAGGGCATCGTATGCAGCGGCACTTTCCGCAGCAGATTTACATATTATGGCGATTGTATTATACTCACGACTTTGAAAGTCTTTGACTTTAGTCACGATTTTGTGGTGCAATTCATCACGGCTGGAGACTTGGGTCAGTACAGGCTTTTCACCTTCACGGTCGAATGCCTTAATTCGATGGCCTTCAGGAACTAGTTCACGTGTAAATTCTATAATCTGCTTTGTGGATCTGTAGCTTTGATCCAAGGTTATACTCTCGGTTTCACTTATTCCGTATAAACTGGTAAGAGTCTGGAAATCCACCCGTTCGCTGGCATGAGCGAATATTGCCTGGTTAAAGTCACCGAGCACGGTCAGCCTTGCAGAAGGAAACAACCGTTTCAAAAACTCGAATTGAAATGGAGAATAATCTTGTGCTTCGTCTACAAGCACGTATTTTATAGAGGTATTCGTCTGAAACCCTAAAATTAGCTCCTTCAGTAGCAAAAATGGAGTCGCGTCTTCGTAATGCAGTTTACCTTCGTCCAGCATTTTTTGCGTTGATAAGCAAATTTCCCTTTCGATAGGTGTTTTACCCTCATTCCACACTTCGATCCGTATTTGATCGTCAAAAAGTTGCTTGTATATTCCCTTAATGTTGATAAAATGAAATGCTTTTATCCGTTTGCGTAACGTCTTCAATTTCTTTCGAACAATCATACGCGCGAGCATTTTATTCTCCATCTCATAATCGTCAAAGGAATCTTCATTAACACCGCGTTTTTTCTCTAAGTGAGTGTATACCTTTTGATAGTCTTCTTTGCTAAGATACTCGATTTCCTCCTGGACCCAAGGTTGTTTCAACTCAAACTTTTCCCTTTCATCAAGTAACTCACATAACCATTCTTTCAACTTTTCAATCCTATTGTGAAATCTTAGTGTGGTGTCTCTGTTATAAAATCTTTCTGAGATTTGTTTGGCGGAGACGAGCGTTTCCCCTCGGAACTTGAACCCTCTAAAGATCATTCCAGATGATTCCAGTGATTGACTGTATGTTTTGATTATCTCAAAGAAGCGAATTGAAGCCTTAAATCGGATACTCGCTGCCCTAGTGCTATAGGAAAGATCATCCGCTCCAGTCAACAAAAATTCTAATTGCTCATAAGGGTCCTCAACTTGAAATGAGTCAGCCAGACGATGGTCCAAATATTCCTGGAATGTTACCTGCTGCATATTCTCTTCGCCAAGTTCGGGTAGTACATTGGATACGTAGTTATTAAACATGGAGTTAGGTGAGAATAGAATGATTTGATCGGCCTTAATCCTATCTCGATACTTATAAAGCAAGTAAGCGATCCGTTGGAGGGCAGCTGATGTCTTGCCACTGCCAGCGGCTCCTTGAACAATGAGCAGACGTCCGCGATCGTTCCGGATGATTCTATTTTGCTCCCGTTGAATGGTGGACACAATACTGTGCATATGCTTATCCGTCCCCTTACCAAGCACCTGCTGCAGTATCTCATCTCCAATGGTGAGACTCGTATCGAACATTGAGTCGATAACGCCTCCCTTGATGATATATTGCCACTTATTCTCCAGCATCCCCCGAATTACGCCTCCGGGAGTAGAGTATTCTACGGGACCGGGAGGATAGTCATAATAAACACTCGAAATCGGAGCCCTCCAATCGTAGACAATGAAGTTTTCTCCTGTTGTATCAGTAAGGGTGGCGGTCCCAATATAAATATGTTCCGTAAGGGAAGCCCCTTCTTCAGTTAAATCAATCCGGCCGAAATAAGGTGCCCCCTGCATGCGGCGCAGTGTTGACAACCTCTTGAAGGAATATCTATGTGCACCTTCGCTTTGTGACAAGTCTTGAGCCTGTTGCCTTAAGCCAATGATCGTCTCGAGGTAATCATCGAAAGTATCCACATTAACCTTGAGGTCATCCCAAAAGTGTTTCCGGATATTAACAACTTCTTTTCTACGCTGTAAAGTCTCTCCTTCTATTTTGCTGATTTGCTTCGTAATTGTTTCTATCACCTCATCCAAACGTTCTTGCTCCTGCCGAATTTCATTGTTCATATCAGACACTCCTTCAAAAAAAGAAATTAGGGGTTGACTAGAGGTGAGTTTAACCTTATAATTAAAATAAGGGATAAACTGTTTAGATATAATTCGTAAATGTGTTTCTATACTAAGTTATCACAATTCCAGAATTATATCAATGAATATTACATAACAGTCGCCATGAAAGATCCGTCGTTTTTAACGCATGGAGGAACAATCCAACTTAACATTTAATGTCAGTAACCACTCCAGCATGTCGCATGGCTGGTTATTTTTTTTGTCTATTTACATATTTGAAGGCCTCATTGCTTCGCTGGTCATGGTTTCATGGTAGCTACGACACTCTCATCAACGGTTTGACTCGTAGTTTCGATGACATGTGATTCATATTGCCCTCCACCTGCATACAGATGATGATCAGGACCTCCTTATAAGAGGATTACAATAGCCCCCTCTCGATATAGAGAAGGGCTTTCTTATATGAAGTGTGACCTTAATTTACCCGTATACCGCTTATTTTGTATTGGACCTTTTTGCTTGTTTTCAAGCTCGCTTTTTGGCTCTGTGGAGAATTCGACATCTTTTCCATGTCCCTGCGGGTTAACACTTGTTGCGATTCTGGCGCTTCCTATCTTTTTACTCATTTCCTTCATCTCCAAGTATATTATGTCCGATCTGGTCTATATTAAAGACGAGTTCCTTTCTTTCTGTAATCCGTAATTCTACTGCCTCCTTATCTGCATGCATTTTAAACAGAACGATTCAAAAAAGGCTTGCCTGATGGATTTGTCCTACATATGTGGGGCTTGTCCCAACTTCAGTCAGTTCTACTCATAATTTCTTGCCTTATAATTTGTTTAGATTAAAACTTTTTGTAGGAGAATTTATAATGAAAAGATATAAAACATGTCAGAGTTGTGGAATGCCGCTCTCTAAAGATGAATTAGGTGGAGGAACTGAAAAAGATGGTAGTAAAAGTACTAAATATTGTAGTCATTGTTATATAAATGGTGAATTCACTCAAAATATTACTGCGATAGAAATGCAAAAATTTGTTCAAAATCATTTGATGGAAAATATGAAAATGCCTAAATTTATTGCTAAGTTTTTTACTAGAGGAATACCAAAGTTAGAGCGATGGCATTAGTCAAACTATTAGAAAACGAATAACTTTTTTATCTTTTTCTGTAGATTTGAAAGAAAGTCATACTGTTCATAAAGAATACGAAGAAAAAAGTGATAAAGACAAATCCATATAAACGGATTTGTCTTTATTATGTTTTTGTGAATTTTCAATCAATTTCACTTGTGTTTCTGGTTTATTATTTCATCATCTGTCTTGCTTCCATAAACAGCACTTGGATAAACTTTTTCATGTTATTACGGCTCTGGCTGCTTACTTTTTTGCTCTTATCTTCCAACTCCAGCATTTTTTTGCGGACTTCCGAGAAATCAAAAAATGTGGATGAATAGGCTTCGAATTTTGGATTCAAATAATCCGTCAATCCTAATGAAGCGATATGGATGAGGGCCTGATTAAGAGCGCGACGGACACGCTGCTCAGAAGCTTTCATTTCTTTCTGGATTTCGGCCTCTTTCGCTTGATCTCCCAGCTTTTCAGCAGCAATTCCTGCAAAAATTTCCTTTAAATATGGAAACGTGTAGGCGGAACCGAGTCTTTGCTTTTCATTTTGGAGGAATCCTAAAATGTTAAGTAAATCCTCGCTTCCCCCTTCGCCAATCATACCTAAATCGGAAATTAAGGAACGTCCGGCTTCCATAATATTTTTTGTATGGGAGGAGGGCACTTTCGAAGACTTCGGGCGGCCCGTAAAAACGTTCAACGATTTTTGAATGCCCTGGATCGATTGATCCACCAGTATTCGCTCATTCACTTTGTTTAATATGCTTGAAATTTCAACTTGGTTCAGCGGTTTTGTAATGTAGTATTCCGCCCCTAATCTATACGCCTCTCCAATCAGTTCCTTCGATTCCACTTGCGAAATCATCACAAACTTCCCTTGAAATCCATCAGCAAGAGCCCTGATCGTTTCAATTCCGTCCCTTATTGGCATGAGCAAATCAATTAGGACAACGTCTGCTTTTTTTAAAAACAGCAAGCCATTATTCACTAGCGATCCGTCTTCTGCTTCTCCCACCACTTTTCCTAAATCTTCATCTTCAATCATCTCTGTCAGCATTCCTCGAATGGCAGGATCGTCATCTATAATGAAATAATTCATTTCGTTAACCCTTTCTCCATAATCGCATCAATCGGAAGTTCTACGATGAATACGGTTTCTTTATAGTTATCCATTAGCCTGATATGTCCTCCAAATTTTTCAACAGTTTGTTTCACATACGATAAACCGATTCCCGTCGAAGGGTTTCCCGCCGCATCGAATTTCTTTGTATATCCTGCTGTAAAAATGAGTTCCTTCTGCTTCGGTGCAATGCCGGGGCCATTGTCACTGATGCAAAACTCCACGAATTGATCTTTCCTTTTCACATGCAGTGATACGTCCCCCTCTTCTTTAATGGCTTCCACTGCATTGGCCAATAAATTATTTATTAATGATAATACCATATATACATGGTAGGGCGGATGGTCACCATCTATATGCAAGGAAAATGAAATATCTTTGCGAAGGGACTCTGCATATCGTCTATTGGACACGATCATGATGTTACCAAGCTCTTCGATATTCATATATTCCTGCAGGTTTTCGGAAGACACGAGTTCCGACAGCCCCGCATAAATCCGCTGGTTATCTTTTTTGATTTCATGCACGAGACCGGCAATCTGCAACGCAGTTTGCGCATCGCTTCCATTAGTCCCCTCTGATTTTAACCGACGGTAAAAGTCATAACAAGTGCGGGTGATTTCTTCCGCATTTTGCATCGTTTTCTTCAGTTGAACCGATTCTTCATACAAACTTGAAATGAAAAGCAGCATTTGTTCCTTTTGCATGCGCTGCTCCGCTTCTGCAAATTTTGCTTCTCTCAGCTTTAATATATTAAAAAAGCCGAGGACGAAAAAGCTTCGAATAAAGGCGATTAAAACGAGTTGGTCAATGGCTAGCAAGGGTGTGCCCTGATTCGCCAAGAAAGAACGGATCATCATTTCCGATACACTTGCAAAAAGCTCGATCAATACCCCTAAAAGTCCGATCATAAACGGCTGATTGTGCCGTTCGTTCAATTTCGTTTTATGAAATGCGAACGCGTAGATGAAGTAATAGAAAAAGGCTGGAACATAAAGATACATCGCTTCCTCAACAGATATGTCCCGTATCCCGACAGCCAGTGAAAAACGAAAAACAAACACACTCATCCCCGTTAATATGCCTGCAATAATCGGGTGGATTCCCCTCCCCCATAGTAAAAACAAGAAAAATACGGGGGTTCCCAAACTGACTCTGAATGTATCGTCGAATGGATAAAACTTGAATTCACCCGCAAGAGGCACCGCAATCATAATCAATAGTAATATCCTTATCCTCTTTTTCAATACGGTCCCTCCCAGTCACTATAGTAAAAACATAACACATGAAATGGCAAAAAGGAGAGAAGGGTTTTGACTGAAATTATTATTTTTTCTGGCCCTTGTAAGTATCAGTAGGTTTCAGTAGGTTCCAGTAGGATGATCATAAACTTAAAATAATCTAAAAATTGAAAGCGTTAACAATAATGCAACTATCATAGGAGGAATTTAAATGAAAAAGTTTGGCTTAGCTACTCAAATTTTTGTTGCACTTGTACTAGGTATCGTTGTCGGTGCTTTATTCCATGGTAATGAAACAGCCATGGCCATTATGGTACCTATCGGTGATATTTTCATTCATTTAATTAAAATGATTGTCATCCCGATTGTCATGGCTGCATTAGTAGTCTCCATTGCGGGAGTCGGCGATATTAAAAAACTAGGAAAATTAGGCGGGAAGACTCTTCTATATTTTGAGATTGTCACCACAATTGCCATTGTCATTGGATTACTGGCGGCAAACTTGTTCCATCCGGGGGCTGGTTTAGATACAAGCAATCTTGAAAAAAGCGATATTTCAAAATATGAAGAAACAACAAAGACGGCTGGAAGCAGTGGCTTTGGAGAAACAATTTCTCATATTGTTCCTCAAAATGTATTTGAATCAATGGCTCAAGCGGATTTATTACCGATTATCTTCTTTTCTGTTTTATTCGGCTTAGGTGTGGCTGCGATAGGCGAAAAAGGAAAGCCTATTCTAGGATTCTTTGAAGGTGTGTTGGAAGTAATGTTTTGGGTGACGAATCTAGTCATGAAATTTGCCCCCTTTGGCGTATTTGCACTCATTGGTGTAACCGTTGCCAAATTCGGCATCGCAACTTTAATTCCTTTAGGGAACCTAGTAGTTGCCGTTTATGTGACGATGGTATTCTTCGTGTTCGTCATTCTTGGAATTATCGCGAAAATGTCTGGGACAAGCATTTTCGTTATCCTGAAAGTATTAAAGGATGAACTGATTTTGGCCTTTACAACAGCAAGTTCAGAGTCGGTATTACCAAGGCTTATGGACAAAATGGAGAAGTTTGGCTGCCCGAAATCCATTACTTCTTTTGTTATTCCAACAGGCTATACGTTTAATCTGGACGGCTCATCGATATATCAGGCACTCGCTTCACTTTTCGTGGCACAAATGTATGGTATTGATCTATCCATTACACAACAGATTACGTTGTTACTAGTACTGATGTTAACGTCAAAAGGAATGGCTGGCGTTCCGGGTGCGTCATTTGTTGTTGTTTTAACAACACTTGGTTCTATGGGACTGCCGGTGGAAGGTGTTGCGTTCATTGCCGGTATCGACCGAATTTTGGATATGGGAAGATCAGCGGTTAATGTCGTGGGGAACTCATTGGCGGCGATTGTCATGTCGAAGTGGGAAGGCGAATTTGACCAGGAAAAAGCAGACCATTACGTTGATTCTATTAAACAATCAGACGTAGCATAAACTATAAAGGGGGAAACACGATGTCAACAGTCCATATAAATCATAACGTACGTATTGAGAAAGATTTCTTAGGATCAAAACAAGTACCAATGCATGCATACTATGGTATCCAAACATTGCGTGCAGTCGAAAACTTTCCGATTACAGGCTATCGCATTCATGAAGAATTGATTAAAGCGTTGGCTATCGTGAAAAAAGCAGCGGCTTTAGCAAATATGGATACTAAACGTTTGTACGATGGTCTTGGTAAGATGATCATTCAGGCAGCAGACGAAGTAATCGAAGGCAAATGGCATGATCATTTTATCGTGGACCCCATCCAGGGCGGTGCAGGTACATCCATGAATATGAACGCAAACGAAGTCATTGGTAACCGTGCACTCGAATTGCTTGGAAAAGAGAAAGGTGACTATGGTCAATTAAGTCCTAATAGCCATGTGAACATGTCACAATCAACAAACGATGTGTTCCCGAGCTCGATTCATATCGCCACTCTTATTTCACTCGAAAAATTGTTGCATACGATGGAATATATGCTTACTATCTTCAGGAAAAAGGCCCAACAATTTGACCATGTGATTAAAATGGGACGGACACATCTTCAAGATGCAGTGCCCATCCGTCTTGGTCAAGAGTTTGAAGCATATAGCCGTGTAATAGAGCGGGATATTAAACGCATTCAACAATCACGCCAGCATTTATATGAGATAAATATGGGCGCAACGGCTGTGGGAACAGGATTAAATGCAGACCCTCGCTACATCGAAAGTGTGGTTGAACATTTGGCGGATATTAGCGGGCTTCCGCTTGTCGGGGCCGAGCATCTTGTTGATGCGACACAAAATACAGATGCTTATACAGAAGTCTCTGCTGCATTGAAAATATGTATGATGAATATGTCCAAAATTGCGAACGACCTACGTTTAATGGCCTCAGGTCCCCGCGCGGGCCTTGCGGAAATTAACTTGCCGGCTCGTCAGCCAGGTTCATCCATCATGCCGGGAAAAGTCAATCCGGTCATGCCTGAAATGATCAATCAAGTAGCGTTCCAGGTTATTGGCAATGACCATACCATTTGCCTGGCATCTGAAGCGGGTCAGCTTGAACTGAACGTGATGGAACCTGTGCTTGTGTTCAATTTGCTTCAATCCATCAGCATTATGAACAATGCATTCCGTGCCTTTACAGACTACTGTCTGGTGGATATTGAAGCAAACGAAGACCGTCTAAAAGAGAATGTGGAAAAAAGCGTAGGGATTATCACGGCTGTTAATCCGCATATTGGATACGAAGTGGCAGCCCGTATCGCACGGGAAGCCATTTTAAAAGGAAAATCAGTACGTGACCTATGCCTCCAGTATGATGTGTTAACAGAGGAAGAGCTTGATCTTATTTTAAATCCTTACGAGATGACAAACCCAGGTATTTCCGGGGCTGAGCTGTTTGATAGATCGTAATTTCCGATTTTGATGAAATGGCAGATGCGGTTGATGAATAATTCCAGTTATTTTCAGCAATCCAATGAGGATTTCTTAAAACAGTAAATCCGAACTCCCTGAAGCCCTCTTTTTATAGAGGGCTTTTTTTGCTTTACAGGATGAGTAAAAATATTGAATAATCCGGAATTGAAAAACTGGATAGCCCCATAAAGGACTATCCAGCGTAATTCATTCCATTATAAATTACTTTACCTTTACACCAGCTTTAATCAAGGTAGGCGGAGTTTCCCCCTGTAATCCGGCAACAAGGTTGGTTGCGGCCAGCATCGCCATTTTCAAGCGGGTTTCATATGTTGCGGAACCGATATGAGGCAAAGTGACAACATTCTTCATGGAAAGCAATGGGTTGTCTTCCTTGACGGGCTCTTGTACAAAGACATCCAGTCCTGCCGCGTGAATTTCACCGGTTGTTAGCGCATGGATCAAGGCTTCTTCATCCACTGTTTTCCCTCTTGAACAATTGATGAAGATGGCGGACTCCTTCATGAGCTTGAATTCTTTTTCCCCCATCATATTTTCGGTTTGGGGAGTGAGCGGTGTCATTAAGCAGACAAAATCAGACTGCTTTAACAGATCTTCCATTGAACAGTATGTAGCCCCATACTTTTGTTCCGCTTCCTCATTTCTGGATCTGTTGTGATATAAAATGTTCATGCCAAACCCAAAATGAGCCCTTTTTGAAACGGCAGATCCTATTCCTCCCATTCCGATAATTCCTAATACTTTATGATGGACATCCACCCCAAACCATTTTTCCCCGATATTCGATGTCCATTGCCCTGACTTCACCAATTGATCCAACTCTGGCATTCTTCTCGCTGTGGATAACATCAAGCCCATAATCGTATCGGCGACTGTCTCATTTAATGCCTCAGGAGTATTCGTAGCCATAATTCCCCGATTGGACAGCTCTGGTACATCCAGATTGTCGTAACCAACCGACGAATTACAGACGATTTTTAATTGCGGTGCCTGATCCAGTAAACTTTTATCCACTTTTAATCCTGAACCTAATATCCCTTGTGCTGTCTTCAACTCTTGAAGGAATTCAGGATGATTTTGTGAGTCAAGACCCTCAAAATATACGACATCACATGTCTTTTGAATATAATCCAACACTTCTTGATCCACTTTCTTATAAATGATTACTCTCGGTTTCATCATTGATCCCTCACTTCGAATAAAGTTTGATGTTCATTACCCAAGCAGACAAATCCCCTAACTATAATCTACCATTATTTCAAATAAAGGTAAGAGCCAATTGGACTGCTGACCAGACCGCTAAAACGGAGGCTAGGGTCAGAACAATATTTTCGAACCAATTATTTTTATATTTACCCATCAAGTTTTTTCGATTTGATAGTACAAGCATTCCTATTGCGATAATAGGGAAACCGATTATGTTTATTGCATTTACACCAATTGTCAATGCAATAAAACCAGGCATGCCAGGAATGGACCAAATGATTGGAGTAACTAATACAAAAATCGTAATCCATTTATACATTGGATCTTTTTCATATTTTCCATTGTACTTTTCGCGTCGGTCCTTATTAATTACGTAAAAGGCGTCTACAATCAATCTTGGAAACCCAGTTGACTTCCCTACTATACTCGCAAACAATACGCCAAATACACCAAGATAAAAAATGTACCAGCCAAATTGCCCTAAAGACATTTGTAATGCCATTGCCAAATCATCAATCGTTTCCACATGAATTCCATTTGGTTTTAAAATTTCTGCACCTACAACCCAAATGGCCAAATTGATCACAATGCAAACTCCGATGGCAAACAGTAAATCATTTCTTTGAACCTTGACGTGACTCGGTTTCGTCCAACCCTTTTCTCTCATGAAATATGGATGAACAAAGTTCGAAATGGATCCTGCCACTGCACCTATAATTGAAATCGCCACCAGCAATGCTCCATGAACGCCAGTATCACTTGGAATGCTAAAACCGACCGTCCCTTTAATGATTTGCCCCACATCCGGTGTTGCTGAAATGGCCAGGTACAAGAAGGCAATGGTCAATAATGCCAAAAGCACTTTCATTACACTTTCAATTCTATTATAAATATTTCTGCCAATAAGCATGAAAACTAATGCTACAACTACCATTGAAGCCAAGAATGGCTGATTAACATGGAATAGGGTCGATAATACCTCTCCCGCACCCTTAATCATATATGCATTAAAAAGATGACCCATTATTAATGCATAACCAAACATGAAGTAACCGAAAAATGGATGAATACGTCCATATCCTTCAAGAATGGTTAACCCCTCTGTGTTACAAAGCTGGAACCGAGCAATGATATTAACGATAAGAAAACGAAGGATTAATGATAAAGCTAAAATCCACATCAAACTATATCCATAATCTGCCCCGGCAACAGAAGAAGTCACCAGATCACCAGCTCCAAGCCACGTTAATACGGCAAGTATTCCTGGACCATAAGCTGTTTTAAACTTCGTGAAAAAATTTTGTTTCCTACTTTCGACCTCAGGAGCCATTACAGTAGATTCAGCAAGATTAGATTGATTTTTCAAGTTTTTCAACTCCATCCCAAAGAGTATGTATTCGCTTTCATTTCCCTGAGTAAAAAATAAATTGCTTACTCAAGACATACAGATATTGAAAATATGACAAAACTTTCTGAAAATATGATTTCGGAATTGACATAGAGTTTACACTCAGGATGTTGTCATGCTTCATGTTGAAGTGAATCAGCTCCTAAAAAAGCTCCCCTTCCATTTAATTGAATGTTTCGACTATTACAAACGCAATTGTAAGACAAATTAAAATGTAAGTCAATAATAAATTTTAGAATATTCTTTAAAATAACACCATAAAAATCCTTATGACCTTTCTTATTAGTTGATAAATCAGGACGTTATCTTTCAGACTTGGCAGCCTCAAAAATTCCCGAATATTCTTTTCTCCAATCCATACATTCTCTTAGAAACGAATTACTTTTTTAGAAAGTAAAAAAGCCTGACTCCCACATTTAATGGAGTCAGACTTTTTACGTTCTACATTCTCTTAAACAAGCAAATCTTTCTTTGTAAAAATGGAAAATTTATAAAACGACGTTATCACAAAATAACAAATAACAGTACCTAGAGTGAAATGTTTGACGTGAATTTTATTACATTGGATTGCTGTCACTTTTCCAATCAATAATAACAAGGAGCATGATTTCAAATGAAATCATGCTCCTTTAAGTTGTTTTTCATGGCTAATTCAGGTGGTCTACCTTTACGCTTTCCTTGGCTAGATTTCCTTCCCTTTCACCCTGTAATGGACCTCACCAGGTTCTTTGCAAAAGGTGATTCCGCTTCCCGGCTCGTAATAAAAGGTTTTTTTGCCTAAAGAGCGTCCATGGAAGGTGGTATGCAGATAGGATGCTTGGTCCCTTTTAAAGGCGAGCTGATTTTTGCTTAAGGATACAGGAAGGCAATGTCCATAGTTTGTGTGGACCATTGTTTCTTTTTCGTTCATTTCCTCTAAATCACGAATGTGGATGTAGGAAAACCAGACCCCTCCTCTTTTCCGGAAAGAGCGGGAGGAGAACCAGACCATTCCAAGCTGGGCGTTTATACAGACGGGCAGCCTGTATTTTCCGCCAAGCACGGATTTTGCTGCTGCAAGCCCGCCGTCAAGGTCCAATCCAAAGTGGTTTAGCGTGTTATTCAGGATTTCCTGGCGCGGTTGTGCAACATGGAATGTGTTTTCTCCTTCCACTACCATGGTCATCTCGGCACCATCCGAATCGTAACGCTCCATCATTCCCACCGTTTCCATATTCATTAAATAATTTTTCCGTATCATCATTCCATTCACTCCCCCATTTACTATTCACTTTCTTGGAGTATACTGGATATAGAGGCAGGTATACTCCTGCTCGCAAGCCCTTAGGTGATTGTCTTCCCGGACGTACTCACCTAGGGGTTTTTATTTCTGGCTATCGTCACTTTCATTTCATGAGACGTCATTCACTTCACCTCTATGCGACCATTATCCTATTTTATGCATTTTTTGTAAAATCGCTCTGATTTTACCTCTATCAAAATTCGTTCCCTTTTTGTGATTCCATTACCTGTTTGATAGCTAACTCTTTACAATTTGCCATCAAACGGCCATACTTTCCAATTTCCTTTTCAAGCTTTCTGCTCTAGATCGATCTTTCCTTGTTAATCTGTGTCCATTTAGAGAACTAACTGCCAAAATCCATGTAAAAGTGAAATGAAATGACATTTTTGTGAAGTTTTAAAACCACGTAAAAAAAGGTCTATCTGAGTAGATAGACCTTTTTTCATTACCTTCATTTTATTCTGCCATCTTTATTTCAATGGCCAAATTACGTAAATAATCCAATAAGGGCCTAACTGCCTCTGGAGCTGTTGTGTCAGTAAATGAGAAAGACTGTTTCTTCTTTTCATCAGCTATATCCAGCTGGTATGAAAACGAGTCAAACCCTTGAGCTTTAGCTCCGGCCATTTTATTTAGTTGAGCATTAGAAAGGTCCGCTGTCTTCATTAAGTTCTGTAATTCCTCATTTTTCTCCTTCGGCAATTCATCTGTATCTATCTGAAAATTCAAGTCGAGGTTGGCCATTCCCCCCATGCAGCTAAATTTGATATGCATTGTAGATGAAGCCTCCTATTCATAGAATATGACTACTCAGGCAGTCCAACCGCTTTAAAAGCATTTTCGATTGTCTCTATGGCTGTTTTGGTAACTTCTCCGCTATCAACAAGTTTTTGTGCTGCCTTGATGACTATTTGTACAAATTGATTGAAGTTTGCCGTTGCAAATAAATTCTGCATTGCATTGAACCAGATCAAAGCCGCTTTGTCCGTTCCAATCTCCATGGATACTAGATAAAAGGCCTTGTTGGGTATGCCGCTATTGATATGGACACCATGATTATCCCGCTCTCCTTTATAGAAGTTCCTCATGTGATCTGGCTGAATATCTTTACCCATTAACTTATTGTCAAATGCAGTACCTGGTGCTTTCATCGAACGTAGGGCTTGTCCTTTCAGTGTTGGTCCCATTATATCAGCACCGATTAGCCAATCGGCATCACCTGCTGTTTGCTTTAAATGAAATTGTTTTATGGCAATTCCAAACACATCCGAAAGGTGTTCATTCAAAGCCCCCGACTGACCTTCATACTCCAATCCACTTGTGAACTGCGTAACCCCATGTGTCAGTTCGTGTCCAATTACATCGAGTGAATTGGCAAAATTGCTAAAGATGACCCCGTCGCCGTCACCAAATACCATTTCATCTCCGTCCCAATAGGCATTCGTGAATTTATTCCCATAATGAACGTTCAGAATGATATCAAGGCCTTGGTTATCAATTGAATTACGGTGCAAGACATCCTTGAAATAATCACGCACAACTCCGCTATAATCGTATGCAGCGTTAACTACCGAGTCTGCACTTGATCGATCTCCTTCTTTCCTAGCCTCATTCTCCCGGAGCTTGGTTCCTCCTTTACAATCATAAACATGGCGGGCAGATTCACCATGACGCCCAGATCCTGCATCAGTTAAAGCAACAACCCCGTCAATATCATATTCTTTCAAAATTCTGCGCCTGCGCATTTGACGGCTTTTCGCTAAACTGATCCGTGCTTCTTCCACTTCATTTTGTGCCAAATTCTCAAGAATATAGTTAGGTACAATGAAACACTGACACTTCAATTTGGAACAATCTCTTTTGTGCATATTTAACACCCCTCCATGATTTTTTTTACGATCTATTACAGTTTCTTTTTTCAAGAGTGCTGCTTCCCTTCATGTGTTTGTCTTCATGTTCAATAGCAGTTTATCTCTGATCCGTTTACATTGTTGTCTCGCTGCTCTTCCTATCTTCAAGACATTCTATAGATTACTTTCGCCGCACTTACCCCATTTCCCTCCATTCCTTCCAACTCTACCAATCGCAAACTCTTTCTCATTACGTTCGCTCCTTTGTTCCAGTTGTTCTTCTTATTTGGAATGACCATCTCATCTTTAACAAATTCAAACTTCCTTTTTTTGAATAAATTTCATATTTTTCTCACAACTTTCTTTTATCATCTATATAGGTGAATTTAATAGTACTACTTGGAGGTCCTGTATAAATGGAAACTAAACAACCAAACGCCGCTCTGTATAGAACAGTATGGAGATGGCATTTTTACGCTGGAATTATTTTTGCACCCTTTCTTATCATTCTGGCAGTTACTGGTTCAATCTATTTATTTAAGCCACAGATTGAACAAGTACTTTATCAAGACTACCAAGAGGTAACACCGCAAGGAGATAAATTACCAGCATCTCGGCAGATTGAGAAAGTGAAGAAGCTATACCCAGATGCAGTGGTGACAAAATATCATCCCGGAGAAAATGCCTCCCGTTCAAGCGAAGTGAGCATTACTACTAATAATGAGTCTCTTACCATTTTTATAGACCCCTATACAGGTAAATCTATTGGAGAGTTAAATGATGAAGACAGAATTATGGATAAAATCGAGGAAATTCACGGTGAACTGATGGCTGGCACCTTGGGAGATAGAATTGTAGAGTTAGCTGCGTGTTGGGCAGTTGTGTTAATTGTTTCTGGTCTTTATTTATGGTATCCCAAAAATAAGCTAAGTCTTTCTGGTGTTCTTTTTCCAAGAATAAATAAAGGGAAAAATACTTTCAGAAGAGATTTACATGCAGTACCTGCATTTTGGATATCAGCAGGAATGTTATTTTTAATTATGACAGGTTTGCCTTGGTCAGGTTTTTGGGGAAGTAATTTTCAATGGTTAGCTACCAATTCCGGATCTGGGTATCCTCCTTCCATATGGACAGGAAGTGCTCCAACATCCTTAATTAAAACAAAAGACATTGCAGATGTTCCTTGGGCTGCAGAAAATTTAGATGTACCTATCTCAGATATTCAAGGTTTTATCCCACTGTCCATTGATGATGTAGTCACGATAGCGAATCGTGAGGGTATGCATCCAAGTTATAGCATTAATATTCCAAAAGAAACGGATGGCGTTTATACATTGTCAGCTTTTCCACCGAAAGCACAAGATGAAGCAACTATTCATATTGACCAATATTCCGGTGCTGTTCTAGCTGATTATCGTTATGATCATTACGGTTTAATAGGAAAAATAGTTGCTTGGGGGATTACCTTGCATAAAGGGACTCAATTTGGTTTGATTAATCAAATAATCAGCCTTCTTATTTGTTTAGGAATTATCCTTGTTGCATTTAGTGGTTTTTATTTATGGTGGAAGCGAAAGCCGAAAAAAGGATTAGGTGCACCAAAAGCTCCTCCTATAAAGAACATGAGATTCTTTCTATTTCTGTTAATAGGTCTAGGAATTTTGTTTCCTTTGGTTGGTTTGTCTCTTATTGTTGTTTGGCTAATTGACTGGTTAATTATTAAACGAATATCTGCAGTTAAGAGGTTTTTGAATGCATAATTCGAAATGTAAAGGGTGGCTTTTGCCGTGAAAAAATATATATGTATTTCTTTAATCTTTATTTTCAGCCTATTGTTAAGTGCGTGTTCACTTGAAAAGGATGTCACTAATCTATACAAAGAAGAAACACCACTTGAAGCTGAAATAATTATACCAGCATCCTTTTCAGCTAATACACAGGAGACGATAAAGGCTGTTCTTACTCAAGGTGGTAAAAAGGTTGAAAACGCAGATTATGTTCATTTTGAGATATGGAAACAAGATGGCTCTCTCAAATATAGTATGGAACAAGCTGAGGAAGAGGGAAACGGCACTTATACTTTACGTAAAAACTTTGATAGTGATGGCCTATACTATATAAAAGTACATGCTAGTAACGATGGTTCAATCATTATGCCTCAAAAACAGTTTATCGTAGGAAAACTGTCTGAAAGTGAATTGAAATTCTTGCAAAAAGGGATCCAAAAACAAGAAGAAAGTCATGAACATCATCATTAATAAATTTATTTGAAATCCGGTTTTCATTTGAAGACCGGATTTTTTATGGATATTTGTTTACCACGATGGTTCGGAGAGGATGCAGTTACAGGCAGGGTATGTAATGCTTCACCTTTATTTATTGGATTATTCTGCTCGTGCCGCATATACTGGATTGTTCCTATAAACAAGGGAGCTTCCTCAGAACATAAACAAACTTTAAGGGAGGGCATAGCATTGGTAACTTCACAGGGAACTGCTTCAGTTAGCTTTCCATTCCCATCTGTATGGGGTATCCACTCTTCAATAGCTGGCAGAACGATTATTTGGGGAACACTTAACATTAACTCCATTACAGATAATAGAGTAAGTGGTACGGCTAATTTTCGTGGTACACCTATTCCGATTAATGGCTTTTGGAATGAAAGCACCAAACAACTCACATTTGATTCACCTTATGCCACATTCTCTGGCAACTTAACCATTATTGATGATTTCCAGATTAGAGTTAGACATTTTATTTTACGCGGACGTTTTCTTATGAAGCCTCCCTCTTTACAAGCAGGTGAGTCTGGATCGTGGATTGCCACTACTGATATAGCTCTGAATGAATTTCCTGTTAGTGGTAATACCTATGCCGAGCAATTACCTCCTGTTGGAGCTTTTTTAACATCGAATATCCTTCATCAGTATCAGAATTTTTGGGGCAGAACAATATAGGGAAATCATTTCTGTGTAGAAAGGGTGTGAATCGTCTCTGTATTTCCTAGGGACGATTCTTTCCTATAGCAAATTACCAAAAGCCTTATTGAACTGACAGGTTGGTTGAGAATTTAGGGATTATTTTCTGATACGTCATCTTTTCAAATGTTTCCCATCAGGATATTACATTTTGATGTAATCCTGATGCCTACATAAGAAGGCAAAAAATAAACCCTTTCCCAAACGGAAAAGGCGATGCGCTGAAGTGAACGGATGCAAGGAGGCACACCAATGACTATCTAACTATGCAGATTAATATATGAGATAGTGATTTTGGTAGATAACTTTTGAATCCATTAACTCAAAATGAGTACAGATGGAATATTGATTGACAGCATTTTCCCTGTACTTCATACTATTGTAATAACGGAACTGACAGAATATTTGGTAAATTAGGAGGAGGACACTATGAAACCAGCAGTAATGACAATGGATTTACAATTATTAGCAGATGTTCTTAGGGAAAATAATTGTACAAGTTTAATAAATGCAATTGCAGAAAAGGATTTTCAAGTGGCTCAAATGCTTGATGTATTAATATTTGAGGATAAATGGGAGGATGACATGTGACTAAGCTCAGAATCCTTTTAACCATTCCAATTTTGCTATATGGAATTTTCATATTTGTTGTCATTCAAAACGATAAGAATATTCCACTTTATTTGCATCTTCTATTCGCAATCTACTTGATGTTGTTTGTACATTATGAAGAAGAAACGGAAGTGAAACCATGACAGATTTTTAATCTTGGAGAAGTTCGATCTTAAACAATTCGTGATGGAAGAAGTTTTGACTTCTACTGACTGTATCGAGCTGCACGGCATAACCCGAGCCAGGCTGAGTTCGTTCTCAACACGTGAGTCACTTTAATATGATCACCACAATAAGTGGCTTTTTTTGTTCAAAAACATTAACAAAGCCTAAAAAAAAGCCCCAACTCCTTAAAGGAATTGAGGCTTTCACTATTTATCATCTATTTTCCGGTACCAATTAGATAATACGAGTTGTGACGATACCTTCGATTTGTTTAATTTTTGCTTCCAAACCAGGAATGATATCGCCGTTTACTTCACCCTCAATGTCGATGATCGTATACGCATATCCCCCACGGCTTCTGTTAACCATGTCAGCGATGTTCAAATTAAAGCCAGATACAGCCAGTGTAATTTGCCCAACCATGTTAGGAACGTTTTCGTGGAAAGTTGCCACACGACGATTTCCTGTATAAGGAATGGCAGTATTCGGGAAATTCACAGAGTTCTTGATGTTCCCTGTTTCTAAAAAGGTCTTCAACTGACGAGCTGCCATGATGGCACAGTTTTCCTCTGATTCTAGTGTAGAGGCACCAAGATGCGGAATTGGAACGACATTTTTCATTTTCAACACATTTTCATTCGGGAAGTCTGTGATGAACCTGCCAACTTTCCCGCTCTCAAGTGCCGCTTCCATATCCGCTTCATTCACTAGCTCGCCGCGTGAGAAGTTCAAGATATGTACGCCAGGCTTCATGATGCCAAATGTTTCTTGGTTAAACATTCCTTTAGTGTCATCAGTTAATGGAACGTGTACTGTAATGTAATCAGATTCTGCAAACAATTGTTCAATTGTCATGGCGCGTTGTACATTGCGGGACAAGTTCCAAGCTGTATCAACAGAGATGAACGGGTCAAACCCAATGACATCCATGTCCAAATCCAGGGCATCATTCGCTACAAGTGCACCGATCGCTCCTAAACCGATTACGCCAAGAGTTTTTCCCTTGATTTCTTTACCAACGAATTGTTTCTTTCCTGCTTCTACAAGCTTTGGAATTTGTTCTCCTTCGCCTTCCAGCGTCTTTGTCCAGGCCACACCGGCAAACAGGTTACGAGATGAAGCCATTAATGACGTTAGCACCATTTCTTTTACAGCGTTTGCGTTAGCTCCAGGTGTATTGAAAACGACGATTCCTTGCTCTGTGCATTTGTCGACCGGAATATTATTGACTCCTGCCCCTGCCCTTGCAATTGCTTTTAACTGATCGCCGAATTCCATAGTATGCATGTTAAAGCTGCGAAGTACGATCGCATCAGGGTTTTCACTGTCATTGTCGACTTTGAAATCGCCTTTGTTGAATACATTTAGCCCGCTTTCGGCAATATTATTTAACGCTTTGATCGTTTTGACTTTTTCTAAAAGTACTGTGCTCATTTTGTTTGCTCCTCTTTGGTTATGATAGTTTTGAAGTTTCAAAATATTGACAAGATTTTGAATCCGTAAAAATCTGCATTCTCTAAACCTTTACTATCCTCTGTAAATACACAGAAAGAGGCAAGGGATAAAATCCCTTACCTCTGCCCAGGCGAACGGCTACGACACTATGTGTTCCCTCACGGTTATCCGTGTTTCGCCAGTTGCACATAGTCTTTTCATTTATTTTATTTTATCAAATTATTCAGCAATCTTCAATATCATTTTAAAGATTTATCTCTTTTTTTGAAGAAGTCACATCTCACCAGAACTTTATCGACGAAATCTATCGTTTTATCTCCGAAATTAGATATATATCGACGAAATTAATTATTGGCTATTAATCGTTGAAAAAAGGCACTGTTGAAAGTGGCTGTTGATATTCTTGGACTATTCCGGACAGCTTTGTTGTAAAATGGATAATATTAGTAAAATAAAGAAAGTATAGCAAACTAAAAGATAATTAGGAGGAATTAATATGTTAGTAAGAGAGGCAACGCTTGCTGATGCTGAAGGTATAGCAATAGTCCATGTGGATTGCTGGAGAACCACTTATGAAAATATAATACCAAGTGATTTTCTAGATAATCTGTCTTATGAGAAAAGGAAAGATTTATGGATAAAGAATATATCCAGTGATGGGAATCATATTTATGTAGCAGAGAATAACGAGGGAAAAATAGTAGGATTTATAAGTGGAGGGAAAAGGGAAACGAATAAGGCTGAGGATTCTGGTGATTTAACTGCGATATATATTCTCGAAAACTTTCAAAGAATGGGCATAGGTAAGAAACTCATCAAAGAATTATTCTTTAAATTCGAAGATCTGGGATTTAAGACTATTTACGTCGAGGTGCTTGAAGATAATAAATCTCGATACTTCTATGAGGCATTTGGTGCTGAATTGCTTAAAACCGAAAAAATCAAAATCGCTGGCGCTGAAATAAATCTATTGGTTTATGAATGGAAGGATATTAGCCCGGTATTGTTATGAATAAACCTACGGCACCTAAATTAAAAAAAAGACACAATCCTAAGTGAAGGATTGTGTCTTTCATTTGATTTAATTTTGATTAAATCCGCTTTCGTCCATGTAAAACACTTCCCAAGAATGACCGTCGATATCCTTAAAGCTCCAACCGTACATGAAACCATGATCAATTGCTTCATTAAAAGGCTTTCCGCCAGCATCCAGTGCCCTATTCACGACCTCATCCACTTCTTCCTTACTTTTAACCGATAGGGCTACGATTGCTTCCGTAGTTGTTGCTGGATCCGGGATATCCTTCTTGGTAAACGTTTTAAAGTAATCTTCCACCAATAACATGACATATATGGATTCACTGATAACCATGCACGTTGCATTTTCATTGGTCATTTGCTCGTTAAATTCAAAGCCGACCTTTGTGAAAAATTCCATTGAGGCATCCAAATCTTTAACAGGCAAGTTTACAAAGATCTTTTCTGCTTGAACTCCCATCAAATTCACCCTCGCTTGATTTATTTTATGTTCATTCACCTACTATTCGCTGCACTTCCCGATAATCCTGCTTGCAGCAAAAAAGGAGAGCTCACCGTGCCTCCCTCCTATTAGGTATGCATAATAAATCCCATTCAACGCCGAACGTCGCTTTCACTGCAAGTGCATGCCTGATCAGTTCAAATCTCAACTATCCCGCTCCACAATGCCGCCGTGCAGGCTTCGTAAAGCAGAAAGGTCGCTTTCAATAATTTTCATGCTTCATTAGAACATAAGCATCCGTGAGGCTAATGATTCCGTTTGCTAAACTTGTAGACATGTAGAATCACGTCTAATAAAGGACCTTTATTTTCACTTCAAATAAACACTCATAATCTGTGTTTCCTTAATATTTGCTTGTGTACTATCTGTTTTTTCTATTTTTTCAACCAGGTCGCCATTCGTGACAACAATCGGAGTTACGATGCTTGGAGCTTTGGATTTTAGAAATTCAATATCAAATGTAACAAGCTTGTCCCCTGCTTTTACCCTTTGCCCTTCTGTGACATGGACTTCGAACCCCTCGCCTTTCAGGTTCACTGTTTCTAATCCAATATGAATTAACAATTCTAAGCCATGCTTCGTGCGAAGGCCCAAAGCATGTTTAGTATGAAAAACCTGGATCACTTCTGCATCAATAGGAGAAACAACGAGCCCCTCCTCAGGAAGAATCGCTATTCCGTCCCCCATCATCTTACCGGAAAATACCGGATCCGGAACATCTTCAATATTTATTACTTGTCCATTTATAGGAGCAAGCAGTTGTTCCACTTTTTCTTTGTTACCGAATAATTTTTTAAACATAATATTCCTGCCTTTCTCTTTCCAGTTGATTTTAAGCTTCTTACAGCTTACATTTAGTGTTTTGTAAATTCTGATAATAGTAGAAATTATTTTTTCTTTTTCAATTTACCTTCTGCTTTTTTCTTATTCTCTTCCACTCTAAATGTAACCATCTTGGTTATTAATTCATAAGGAATTGGCTTGTTAAGTGGAAACTGAACGGCTCCTTTTGAACATTTATATTCAGATAAAGCATGTTCAAAAGCAGAAATCGCGTTTGGAGTTGGATAGAATCCAATATGTTTTTTATAGGCAGCGAAATGCACCAGATTTCCGTTTAAAGCAAAAGTGGGCATTTGATAACTGATCTTTTCTTCTGCAGCCGGTGCTGAATCTTTTATGAATTTTCTTAACGTTTTCAGTATCTCCTGAACTTCTTCGGGAAATTGCATAATGTATTCATCAATTGATTGAATTTCCTCCATGTTTAACTCCTTTCATAATCTAAACAATCACTGCCCACTATTATACCCTATCCTTTTCCGTTACCCTTAAGAAGAAGTGCTCCAAACACAACCCGATTCAAGAATCACTTTCCTTCTTTTGTTTATTTTTTTTAGTGTCACTAAAGTGAAAAATGTTCTTAATCGATGTTAACCCCTCATCATTCCAAAATAGGGCCCCTCCATTTGGGATGGCATATATATCCCTCTCCTTTGATAAAGGAATGAGTTCTTCATCCACAGAATCTTCATAATGGACTTCGACACTAAAGTCCACCAATCCAAGTCCTCTCAGTATTTGGGTTTCAGGATAATCCTCGTCTTTCGTTATAAGGCAATCCTTACAAAAAGCCAGCGCACCTGCACTAACACCGATCATTAAACCTTTGAATTCCTTTACCGTTTGTATCAAACCTTTATTGACCATACATTCCATTAATATTTCGGGTCTTCCTCCAGTGAAGTAAAGTACATCTTGAACTGATATATTTGCTTTCATTTCTTCATTGCCAAGTTCATCATTAAGAAGCTGAATATTCTCTACACCTATATCGTTGAATGATTTTTTAGCAGATTGAAACCATCCATCCCGTTTTGCATGTTCTGTAGCGAACGGAATGATCAAAACCCTGCTTTCCGGTTCAACATAAGTGGCTATCCGCTTCATTACCTCATCAAGTTCCCCTGTTAAAGGATTTCCTCCCCCAATAAAACAAAGATTCATATTTTTATCTCCTTCGTTCGTTATTTCCCGCTACCCTAACTTAAATGAGTTATATCTTTAAGAACTCTTCCATTCTTTTCATTACACCTTCTAGCATGGTAATCGACCTTGAAGTATTCAAAGGTTCACTATCCAAAGAATGATTAGCATAGAGGACTTTATCCATACTTATATTCGTTTTTGTTTCAATCATTTGAATTTTACCTGGAATATAATGATGATCTTTTTCTCCTATTATTATATGTACTGAATGGTGGCTACTTAATAACCCTTCAAAAATCGAATCGAACTTCAATAGTGGCGTAAGCAAAATCATTTTGGAATTCATAAACCGCTCACTTTTCATAATTCCGTTGATGATTGGTATGGTACCAAGTGATTTGCCCAAAAATACAGTTTCTTGATATTCATGATTTTGAAGAACTTCAGTTATGACGGGATTAATATCATTAACTATCACTTTTGTGATATCTACCAACGGATGCTTGAATATATCCTGGTCGTAAGAGTAATGAACATGCACGACATCATACTGAGTTTGAAGCATGATCATTGTCGAATAATAAAATAGCGGCTTCTCATACGTGTAACCCGCACCAGAAAACATAAAACAAACGGCTGGGCTTCCAGTTTCAATATGCGTGTATGTAATTTCTTTTTCATTACTATTTATTTTTCCTTGGTTAACCTTCATGATAGATTCCTCCCATTGAATCCATTCTATCGTCTGCTCTATATATTCATTAGCTACCCGCTGCATTCCTCCTTGATTGATACTTCTAGATAGAATCCAAGAATAAGGTTTCGTTTTTTACCGGGAATAGGTATACTTTAGCTGTCAGCCTATTTTTTGGAAGTTATTCTGTATTTCTGATGATCGATCAATCCATGCCTTAAAGGAGAGTGTGTAATGAAAATCAAAGCGTTATGTTTCATTCTTGTCCTGCTAGTCACTGGTTCCATGGGCTCGATTCATGCAAGTGCAAACGATCAAAAGGTGAAAGAACTGGATATCGGGGAGTCTTTCGATGGTGCGGAAGGCACGATGGTTCTCCAAAACTTAAAAAATGATAAAGTATTCATCTATAACAAACAGAGAAGTAAAGTACGCTACACTCCAGAATCGACATTCAAAGTGGCGAATGCATTAATCGGCTTACAGACAAAAGCGGTAAGCGATGAATATGAAGTGAAGCGCTGGGATGGCGTAATCAGGGAATTTGAAGATTGGAACAGGGATCATACGCTGGCTTCAGCCATGAGGCATTCTGTGATCTGGTATTATCAAGCAATGGCCCGCGATATAGGGGCGGAAAACATGCAGCAATATGTGAAACTAATCGATTACGGCAATCATGATATCTCCGGTGGAATCGATCAGTTCTGGCTGGACAGCAGCATAAAGATTTCTGCCCGGGAACAAGTCCGATTCATCGAAAACCTTGTAGAGGAAAAACTGCCTATCGATAAGCAGCATATGAGAACCGTTAAGAGAATCATGATCAATGAAGAAGCAGACTCATATGTCCTCCATGGAAAAACCGGTACACGCCTTTCCGATATGGGATTGGGCTGGTATGTGGGTTACATCGAAACGGACAAAGGCAAATGGGCTTTCGCCACCAACTTGGATGGCAGCGGAAGCAAAGCCAAAACGATTACACTGAATACCCTGAAAGAGTTGGAAATCATAAAAGAATAATAGTTCACGCATGCTCTTAATTCGGGCATGCGTTTTTACTTTATGAAACTTCACCTGAATTGTCAGCAAACACATTCAAAACTCTTCTAGACAAGCTACTATAGTCGTAATCATTTATACTCTTCCTTCCTCCAATTTTGAAAAATGAGAAATTATGAATTTCCCGTTTTTTTATATCGAATAGTTTTTTGTTCCATGTTCTCAATGCGCATCACGTGTTTATGCCTTGTTGACGATACGTGTTTATTTGATATAGTTTTAAAATAGTATTCAAGACTGACTAAATAAAGCAAAAAAACTGCATCATAATAAAATGGAGCTAAGGATTATTTGTTTGTAACGTTTATATAAACTCTGCATGAAATAAATAATGGGCCTTTAGCGAAAGGGGCACCTTCTGTGAAAACCATTCAAAGTCGCTTATTGTTAATGTTACTTCTTTTTATCATCTTACCGTATTTTCTATCAGTGTTTCTGATTTACAGCTATACAAAAAATAGTGTGGAGAGACATGAACTTGAAAATAGCCAAGAACAACTTCAGAATAACGCTGAAGAACTGGAGCAATACTTTGATGACATGATTAATCTTCCCTATCTATTATATCGAAATCCCGATTTATTCCGGATTTTCAAGAATGGTTTTGAAGACTCGATATACTTTAACCCGATTGCGATGGAAAAAAGTATAGAAACCTTTTATCTGATGCGAAACGAAATCCGTCAAGTACGGTTTTATATTGATAAGGATCAAGAATCGTTTACAGTTTATAATGCGACGGTCAGTGCCCGGAAACCTCAACCCGATTTATTAAATGAGGAACCGATAAAACACTTTTATAGCTCTGACTCTAATTACATGATTGAGCCGCCACATCAAATTCAAAATTACAATGACACAGCAATCATTCCCCAGTCGGACGACACGATGGTGATGACTTTTCACCATAAAATAGTCGATGTGCCTTCAAACGAATATCTCGGAATAATTACAATTGATATAGATTTGGATGCCTATGCCCGTATATGTAACAGCCTTATTCAAAAGGATGAAGAATCTGTAATACTTATGGATTCACATAACAATGTCATGTATGCAAATGATCGGTCCCTTATAGGAAAATCCGTTACTCCTGAATTTAAAAAGCAGATTACGGGTGAAGATATTATCTTAACCAAAACATTATCAGGAACTCTAAATCATTGGAAATTAGTTAAGATAACCCCTAATCATGTATTATTCGATGATGTCCGGAAGACTGCCTATACAAATATAATTGTTGGACTAATAGTCGGCTTGTTAGGGCTATTAATGATTGGTATTATTTCATACAGAATCACTCGTCCCATTAAACTTCTTAGCAAGAAAGTGAGAACAATAAAAGGTGGAAATATGGATGTCCCCTTTGATGATGGAAGAAAAGACGAAATTGGTGAGCTGGAAAAACATATGAAAGATATGATGAACCGAATCAATCTACACATTGAAAGAGAATATAAACTCGAAATAGAAAATAGAAAAAACCAATTCAGAGCATTAAAATCTCAGGTTAATCCGCATTTCTTATTTAATTCGTTACAATCTATTGGTGCAGTTGCCCTAAGATCTAATTCTCCAAGAGTTTACCATTTATTGACGTCACTATCTAAAATGATGCGCTACTCCATTAAGGCAAACCAATGGGTGTTGGTTCGAGATGAAATGAATTATATAGAAGCATACCTAAGCCTTCAAATGGAGCGTTTTGGAAACAATGTGAACTATTCTATTAAAATAAGCGAGACGATCCTTGATATGACGATTCCAAGTATGATTCTTCAGCCCCTCGTTGAAAACTTTTTTAAACACAGTTATGAAGAAGGTTTCTATCAGGCTCATTTAACTATTCATGGAGAAATACAAGGAGAATTTTTACACCTCATCGTTGAAAATTCGGGTCCTAGTTTGACTCAGGCGGAGCTTCGAATATTAAGAGAAAATATATACGCGTCCCCACATGAAAGCACATATTCACATAATCATATCGGTCTGAAAAATATTTATGACCGTTTAGTTCTAAATTATGGATCAAAAGCAGGCCTGGAAGTGGATACGTATCAAGGACAAGGATTTTCCGTTAAAATAGTGATTCCACTAGAATTTCCGCTTGCTAATGAATAGATTGCTTCGTAGCTATTCAAAAACGGACACTTTAACTCATTCATATAAGGAGATGAAATCTGTGAAAGCTTTAATTGTCGATGATGAGTTCAATGTACGTGACGTAATACGCCATTTGGGGCAGTGGGAAAAATACGGTATCACCCAACTATTAGAAGCGAGTAATGGCGATGATGCAAAAAGAATGATAGAGAAGGAAAGTCCGGAAATCATCTTTACAGACGTGAAAATGCCGGGAATGAGCGGTATGGAACTAATCGAGTGGCTAGATTCCATTTCTTATCCTGGTAAAGTGATTTTAATTTCGGGTTTTGACGACTATTCATTTATGCGTAAAGCAATTCAGTTTAGCAGCTTCGATTATTTGTTGAAACCGATTGAAGCTGATGCATTTAACAAAACACTGGAAGAAGCCGTTAAATCATGGGCGAATGAAGAAGAAGTTCGTGCTAATGAAGATACCGGTGTATATGAAGATGTTAAAAGGTATCGGGGTAATCAATTAGTTACTGCCGCTTGTATGGGGGAAAACTTCGACAAAAACGATATTGAGTCATATCTTCCAAAAGCAGACGGATACACTCTTACATTAATTTCCTTTTATCAAATGCACCATCCTGCCCCCTACATTCAGTTACTCGCTGACGAACTTGTTGAGCGGAAAATCGGAAATGTATTTGCGCTTCAGAATGATCATAATCTTTGTCTAGTGATCACCATACCTGACCATTGGTTATCCGTTGAAGAATGGATCAGCCATCAATTTGATATTCCTGTCCGCCTTGTTTGTGGCGAGCCCTTGGAATCATTGGGGGATATCCACAATTCCTTTAAGTCATTACAAAAAGCAATGAAAAATCAAAACTTCAGATCCATCCACCGTTTGGATGACTTGGATGTTGCACGTCGCATAGAGGACATCGTTTCATATGTTGAAAAATATTACATGGAAGAATTGAGTTTAGAAAAACTATCGAATGTATTCTTCTTAAGTCGCGAACATATCTCAAGAAAGTTCAAACAAAAAACCGGAATGCTCCTGTCCAAATACGTCACTAAACTTAGAACTGACCAAGCAAAACGCTGGTTAAGAGAAACCGAAAAAAGCATTTACTCCATCTCTTTAATGCTCGGCTATCAGGATGAGAAATACTTTTCAAAACTATTCAAAAAAGTGGTTGGCATGACACCATTCGAGTACCGAAACGGTGAAAAGAATGCAGATCAGAAGTAAATAATTCACCTTAATTAGAAAATTGCAGGGGTGACATGATGAAAAAAGAGATACTAAACATATTTTTAATCGGAATATTGAGCCTATCACTTTGTGCATGTCAAACAAAGACTGAGAGCGGAACAAAAAAACCGAAAATTTCAGAGCGAAAAATCACTTTGAATGTAAGGAATCCGAAGGTTGAAATTTCTACGCAGTTCGAACAAATGGTGATTGCTTATGAAAAAGAAAATCCAAATGTAGATATAAAGGTTCACACGGTTGGCGGGGCTATGGATAACCTTGCTGATTTGAAAGCAAAAATGGCCACTGGCAATGGTCCTGATATTTTCACAAACAGCGGATACGAAAATGCCAAACAGTGGAGTGAATATTTAGAGGATCTTTCTGACCAACCCTGGGTTGAACATGCATATGAAGATGCATTAACCCCTATGAAATTCGATGGGAAAATTCATGGGATGCCGATTAATCTGGAAGGGTACGGATTCATCTATAATAAGGATATATTTAATAAGGAAGGAATCGATGAATTACCCAAAACGCTGACTGAATTAATAGCAGTGGCTGAAAAATTGCAAAAAGCAGGAGTTACTCCTTTTGCAACTGGATATTATGAAGAGTGGAAATTGGGTGACCACTTAATGAATGTCGGTTTTACAGAGCAAGAAGATCCACCGGCTTTTATAAAAGGCCTAAATGATGGAACTGAAAAAATATATAATAATCAAAAATTCAATGATCTAATCAATTTGCTGGATGTAACATTAAAGTATGGAAACAATAACCCGCTAACAACCGATTACAACATGGAAGTGAATCTATTCACTTCAGAAAATGCAGCGATTATTCAACAAGGAAACTGGATACAGCCGATGATCGATCAACAATCACCGAATATGAACATCGGATTTATGCCAATACCAATAAATGATCAACCTAAGAAGGAAGCCTTGATGGTCGGCGTACCGAATTATTGGGTTGTAAACAAACAAACCACACCAGAAAAGAAGAAAGAAGCGAAGAGATTTTTAAATTGGATGGTTTCTTCCGAACAAGGCAAAATGTTTTTGACAGAACGCTTTAAATTCATTCCTGCTTTCACTAACATTGAAGCTGACAATTTAGGACCTCTTGCTGATGAAACGATTCAGTATTATAAAGAAGGAAAAACGTTACACTCAAACTGGTATGATTTCCCTGTCGGAATAAGAGAAGAATTTGGGGCTGCCATGCAGCTATATGTAGGAAACAAGCTTAGTCGTGGTCAATTACTGCACGAGTTTCAGAGGTCATGGGAAAGGGCTTCCAGCGAATAAAATAGGACTTCTGTACACTTCTTGCCTCCTTTGTTGGGGCATTTTTTTGTACGGCGAAAACTACGATATCAATATAAGACTAAATTCTAATCAATATATGACATATCCATAGAATTAAGACTAACCTATAATTTTATTAGTACTTCAAACAGGCGGGACTGTTACTCCCAAAAAGTAATCGTTCCACTAGACTTTATTTTTATATACTAATAAACATTCTAGGAGGAAGGCATATGAACCTTAACAGGCTTGCCAAACAAGCAACAGTAATAACACTTAGTACAGTTATCTTATTAGGAGGCAGTCGCTCAGAAACTTTCGCGGCACCAAAAGACCCATTAGATCACAATGAAAAGTATGGCACTTCACAAATCACTCGTTACGACATGCAAAAAATGATTAATCAACAAGGCGATGCAAAGTTTACAGTTCCCAAGTTTGACGAATCAACAATAAAAAACATTCCCTCAGCAAAAAAGTATGACAAATCAGGAAATTTAATTGATATGGATGTATGGGATACCTGGCCATTACAAAACGCTGATGGTACAGTGGCAGAATATAAGGGCTATCATATCGTATTCGGATTGGCTGGAGACCCTCAAAATGGTAGTGACACGTTCATTTACTTGTTCTACAAAAAAGTTGGAGAAACATCCATTGATGCTTGGAAAAATGCTGGCAGAGTATTTGATGATAATGATAAAAATGTTCCAAATGATCCTTATTTAAAAAATCAAGCAGAAGAGTGGTCCGGTTCTGCAACCTTCACGTCTGATGGAGAAGTTCGCTTATTCTATACAAATCGCGGACAGTTTTCACCAGATTCCAAGCAATACGGTAAACAAACATTAACAACGGCTCAAATAAACTTATCTGAGTCAGGTGCTGGTACATTGCAAGTGGATGGCGTAGAAGATTTCAAGTCCATCTATGAAGGCGGAGACAGCAAGTTTTATCAATCACATGATAAGGCTTTCGCTGATGAAAATTTTAGTGATAATCATACATTCAGAGATCCTCACTATATTGAAGATAAGGGTCGTAAATACCTTGTTTTTGAAGCGAATACTGGGACTGAATATGGTTACCAAGGAGAAGAATCCCTTTACAACAGGGCCTACTATGGCAACAGCAATAAATTCTTCCAAGCTGAAAAGGATAAACTTCTGCAAAGCTCTAAAAAAGGTTTAGCTGAATTAGCAAATGGTGCAATTGGCATCATTGAAATAAACGATGATTATACATTAAAAAACGAAATGAAACCCATGATTGTTTCGAATACAGTCACAGATGAAATTGAACGTCCTAACATATTTAAAAAGGACGGAAAATGGTATTTATTCACAAGTACAAGAGGATCAAAAATGACCATTGATGGAATTGATGATAAAGATATTTACATGTTAGGCTACGTGGCAAATTCTTTAACTGGCCCATACAAACCGTTAAATAAAACCGGAATTGTCTTACATCAAGATCTTGATCCTTATGATATTACTTGGACATACGCTCACTATGCAATCCCACAACCGGAAAGCGATAATGTAGTTATCACAAGTTACATGACAAATAGAGGTTATTTTAAAGACCATAAATCTACCTTTGCCCCAAGTTTTTCACTTAACATTAAAGGGCCAAATACAGCTGTGATAGAAGATAGTATTCAGGAACAGGGTCAACTAACGAATAACCAATAATTTAATGTTCATCCTAATTTTTACAAAATAAATCAAAAAAGAAAATGTCTATAAAATTGGCATTTTCTTTTTTTGATTAGCGTGGTGATTTACTTGGACAAAATAGTTTTTACTAAGAAAGGTTTTAAGAGGTTGGCTCTATTAATACTTGGATTATTCATTGCCGGATTATTAGTCTTTTTAGTCAAATCAACTTTACCAGTTAAGCATAAAGAGGAATCGTATCGAGCTAACTACCATTTCACTGTACCTGACAAGTGGAAAAACGATCCTCAGAAGCCGATTTTCATAGATGGTGAGTACCATTACTTTTACCTCTATAATGGGGATTATCCGGATGGAAATGGAACAGAATGGCGTCATTCAACCTCAAAGGACTTGGTGCATTGGAGCGATCAAGGGATAGCCATTCCGAAATATACCAATGATAATGGAGATCCATGGTCGGGATCAGTCGTTGTAGACAAGGAAAATACGGCAGGCTTTGGAAAAGATGCTCTTGTGGCAATTGTTACGCAGCCCTCCAAGGATGGCGTTAAACAGGAACAATTTCTATGGTATAGTACGGACAACGGTAAAACATTTACCTCCTACAGTGATGATCCCATCATCTCAAATCCAGGAACGAAAGATTTTAGAGATCCAAAAATCATCTGGGATGACAGTGATCATAAATGGATTATGGTCATGGCTGAGGGAACAAAAATAGGTTTTTATAAGTCTGACAACCTAAAAGATTGGCAGTATATGAGCGGTTTTGTCACGAAAAACATAGGTATTGTAGAGTGCCCGGACCTTTATTTGTTACGGGCGGATGATGGGACTCTAAAATGGGTACTTGGTGTCAGTGCTAATGGGCAATCGAATGGTAAACCAAACACATACGCCTATTGGACTGGAAGCTTTGATGGAATGGAATTCTTCCCAGATTACAATAAACCGCAATGGTTGGATTATGGCTTCGATTGGTATGGTGGAGTTACATTTGAAGATGGGACAGAAAGCGATAAATACAACAAACGGTATGCTCTCGCTTGGATGAATAATTGGGCCTATGCCGATAATACTCCGACCCTGAAAGAGGGCTTTAATGGAATGGATTCCATCGTTCGCCAAATCGGGCTAAAACATGCGGGCAACAACCAATATTATTTATCTTCACAACCTATCGAAGCATTGAAAGAATTGACGAGTTCAACGGATTCCTATGAACAAATTGAAGTGAATGGTTCCAAAACACTAGATGTAAAAGGTGATGTATATCAATTGGAGACGGATATCAATTGGTCAGACCTAAACAATGTAGGCTTAAGGCTTCGAGAATCAGCAGATCGAACACGCCACATTGACGTAGGAATTTTTGTAGAAGAAAACTACTCTTATGTCAATCGAAATTTCACCGAACACCCTGACGAAAGTAATCAATATATTAAAAGCATTGCTCCATATGATGCTAGCAAGAAACATGTTCACTTAAAGATCCTCATTGATAAAACAAGTATTGAGGTGTTTGTGGATGATGGAAAGATTGCACATTCAAATTTAATATTCCCTGAATTTGATGATAAAGGAATATCCCTCTTCTCAGAGGGAGGCAAAGCGGTCTTTCATAATATTAAGATCAAACACCTCGGTTCGATTAATTGAACACCATTTATGAATGGCGATACTATGAGGGTATACTTTGACCACAATTCACCATGTCTTCCCTACTCTTCAATAAGGAGTAATAACGAAAAGCCGGATTCAACAAGTATTGAAATCCGGCTTCTCGCTATGGCTGAGAGGCTTCTGTCCCTCCCTCTCCATTGTGTCTTCATGAATCTATTTGTATTTGAGTTACTTCTACTTGTAACCTTCCTGACTACTACCGTATTCATTTATAGCCATGGTGAATCAAGAAGATAGTTGATTAGAAATAAGGGCATCTGCCAAAAGCAGATGCCTTAATTTTCGTGAATTGATCTTTCTTGATAAGGGTCATGTTAACCCTATCTCCCGTTTTCTTTTCTGTTTTAATACCGCAGGCTTCGGAACCTGCTGGGAGAGTACCGTACATTCATCAAAAGCAAATTGTTTACACCCTTTACAACGGTTCTCATCCAGTTTGGATAAAGCTTCATTAATGGCATCACCCGTATTGGAAAAGAACTGTTCTTCACCAACCAGTTTAATAAAACCGGTTTTTTCGAGCATTTCTTTAGGTTCCTGTTGAATCCCGGAAATCAACACTTGTAGTTTGTGGGACTTGAATTGCTTCACAATGTCGGTGAGAAGTGCTTCTCCCGAAGTATCAATGAATGACACATTGCTCATTCTTAATAGGAGGATTTTTGGTTTAGAACGCATCATTTCCTCGATTTCTTCTTGCAACCTTTCGATTGAACCAAAGAATAAAGGTCCTTCTATCGTATAAATGTTTATCTGCGGGCAGCTTGAACCTTGTTGCACCATTTCCGGTTTAACTAGTTTATCAGCTGGATCTGGTAAAACCTTTGTTAATTTCAGTGTACCGCTCATTAGTTTAACAAAAGATAGAATAGCTAATAGTAAACCGATCCCAACACCTGTTGTCAGGTCAATCAAAACTGTTAACAAGAAGGTGACGATCAATACGACCGAATCCATGGTTTTTGCTTTTAAGATATGCGAAAATTCTTGGCGTTCGCTCATGTTCCATGCGACAAACATAAGAACGGGAGCCATGCTTGCCAAAGGAATGGCAGAAGCATAAGGAGCTAAACTGACTAACACCAGCAATACCACCAACCCATGTATCACACCTGATATGGGGGAAACTGCACCGTTTTTAATATTCGTTGCGGTACGGGCGATGGCACCTGTAGCCGGAATGCCTCCAAATAATGGCGTAATCATATTGGTCAATCCTTGCCCCATCAGCTCTTTATTGCTGTTATGTTTACTGTTGGTCATGCCGTCTGCCACTACAGCGGATAATAGTGATTCAATTCCTCCAAGCATGGCAATGACCAAAGCAGCCGGAAGGAGTTCAATCACTAGGCTGCCAGTGATATGGGGGAACTGAAAATGGGGCAAGGCATTAGGGATGGCGCCATAAGCCGATCCAATGGTCGCTACCTGATCAGGAAAGAAAAAGGTGGCGACTAGAGTTGATACAATCAATCCCAGCAAGGCTCCAGGGATTTTCGGTAAATATTTTGGAGTTAATATGACGAGAGTTAAACTTATGATAGCCACCAGTACACTGTAGATATTAACTGTATTGAAGTTCAATAAGATTTTCTTTCATGTTTAAAAGAAAGGCTTCTTCTTTTTTTAAGTTACTGAGTCCAAAGAAATTGGCAATCTGGCCAGAAAAGATAATCACAGCAATTCCAGCAGTAAATCCGATGGTAACTGGACGCGGTATGAACTTGATGAATCTCCCCAGTTTGAACACACCTAATAGAAAAATCATGATACCTGCCAAGAAACCGGCGATTAACAGTTTTTCATATCCATACTGCATGACCACTCCCAACAAGATCGGGACAAAGGCTCCAGTCGGGCCTGCAATTTGATATCTCGATCCGCCTAAAAGGGAGACCATGATTCCAGCTATGATTGATGTGTACAGTCCGTATTCTGGTCTTACCCCTGAAGCAATGGCAAAAGCCATCGCTAAAGGAATTGCTACAATCCCAACTACCACACCGGCAACCAGGTCTTTCTGAAAATGGCCAAAGTTGTATCCTTCAAGCCTGCTAGAACCCATCATTTTATCGCCCCTTCTTTTATTGAATATGTATTTCATCCTTGTTGACAACGTTGCTATATCCATCTATGATTCGATCCAATTTACCGGTTTCGGGATGGATGACCATACCGTGAACGGCAATGGAATCCGGTAATAAGGGATGGTTTTTGATCAAACGGACACTATTAGTAACACTCTCCTCCACACATTGAAAACCTGACAGCCATTTTGTTAAATCAATACCAGAGTTTGTTAGGATATCAATATGCTCCTGACTGACTTTCTTCTGCTTTGCGGCATCAAGAAGTGAAGAGGATTGAAGCCCCACCATACCGCATCCGTGATGTCCGATCACGCATACTTCCTCCGCTTTCAGCTCATAAATAGCGACAAGGACACTGCGCATAATGCTGCCAAAGGGGTGAGAAACAATAGCTCCTGCGTTTTTAATGATTTTCGCATCTCCATTTTTTAAACCCAACGCCTTTGGAAGCAATTCCAATAGACGGGTATCCATACACGTTATAATGACGATCTTTTTATCTGGATACTTTGTCGTTTGAAACTCTGTATATTTGTTTTGATCGACAAACGTCTTGTTATAATCCAAAATACTCGAAATGATTGACATTCATCATTCTCCTTTCCGTTGCAATTCTTTGTTAAATTGTTATAGAAGGTAATGTTTTAAAAAAGGGGTAAGTACAATGATCCAGATGCTTTTCATCCAATGATCTTATTTGGCTTCGTTTTACATGGATGAAACCTTCTTTTAAGCTAATTCCATGTTAAAGTTATTAAATTAGAGTTAAATGATAGAAGGATTAGAAAATGGTGAGAATTATTACAATTTCTTCTCTTTTGTTTTGCATTTCCCTTACTCAACAAAAAAGGGTGATACCCATTAGACATCTAATTGGTATCACCCTTTTTTATTTTAGCGGAAAGGAAAATTGAAATGTGATGGGAAACATCTCTTAGTTTTTCTCAGTTTTGAGCAAACTGTTTTATTTAGAGTCATCATTATCATCCACATCAGCATCATCATCTTCCCATGTAACTGTTTTTACCTCTTTTGTGTAACCGTCCACTTGGACAACTGCGTCACGATCATCTTCCAATTCAACTTCGACCAAATAATACGGTGTCTGATTCGGGGGTTGATAAAATTCTGTATCATCACCTGTTCCTTTTACATGTTTTTCGGCAATCGCAATTGCTTCGTTTTCTGTAATGATACTATCTGCTACCTTTTTTGAGTCAATAATGGTTCCTGTATATGGGTCGAGTATTAATGTGGTTTTTTCATTATTCTTATTTACAACTGCTTTATAATAGGAGTTGTCTTTTTCCTGCACAAAATCAATTTGTTCCAGATCACCTTTTGCGGAAATACGTTCCTTTATTTCTTTTTGAGTTAGTTGCTTCGTCGTTTCTTCAGTTGCATGATCTGAAGTTTCTTCAGCTAACCTCTTCCTTTTTATGGAATTAACTTCCCCACTTTCTGCATCCATCCTAATTTGATATACCCCAGTTTCAAGCTGCATTTCAATCTGATATTCTTCACCATCATTTTTCGTTGTCTTAATAATGGTTCCAGGATATTTATCCTTTGCTATCTGGTTCACTTCTTCTATAGTCAAGTTTTCCGCGGATAATGATGGAGCCCACCATTGAAATCCGACAAATGAAAGCAGACCAAACACGACAATTAACCCAACTGGTACCAGCCATCTTCTACTCTTCATCGTATCACCCATCCAACTTCATTCTGGCTTAATTAAATCTTGGTAAAATGAGAACTCGATAAGAATTCACCCATTCTTTTATTTAAATCTCTTTCAGTAAAGGGACTTAAGTAAATAAAAGAGTGACGATTGTTCCCTTGCCTTCGAGACTATCCATTTCAATCCGTACGTCAATTGCCTCAGCAATTTCCTTTGCCATGGAAAGCCCTAATCCTGATCCGCCTTGCTTTCGGCTTCTTGCTTCATCTACACGATAAAAGCGATCGAACACTTTTGGCAATTCAGCCTTTGGGATTCCGTCCCCTCTGTCTTCGATGCGGATATATGCTTCATTACCTGTTTTTCCTATGTAGACTGAGATATGCTCGTCACTATACTTTCTTGCATTGTCCAAAAAAATGAACAAAAGCTGTTTTAACTTTTGAACGTCCGTTAATGTTTCAATTGCATCGTTGCTATGAATCTCCACTGTTCGATCGTACGCATTTTTATACACTTTTGCTAAATCTGCCATGATATCAGTCAGATTTACGTTTTCCTTCACAATATTCCATTTTTCCTGATGCTTTGCAAGCAGGAGCAATTGCTCTGTCATCTCTCTCATTCTAATGGCCTCAGAATGAATGGCCTCTACTGATTCATCAAACAAATCAGGACGCTTTAAACCCCTTCTTTGCAAAAGACTCGCATAGCTTTCGATGACAGTTAGCGGTGTTTTTAATTCATGTGAAGCATTTGATACGAATTGTTCCTGTTTCTCGAAGTTAGCCTGTAACAAATCGATCATGTGATTAAAGGTTTTCCCCATTTCCACAAGTTCATCTTTTGAATTTTCTTCTAGGCTGAGTCGCTTAAATTGGCCACTTGTTTGAATCTCTTTCATCGTTTCAATCATCAAGCGAATCGGACGAGCAATGAAATTACTGAGAATACTGCTTGATATCAGAACAGGAATCATGGCGATGACCGTTACAGCAATTAATACAATGCGAAGAACAGCGAGCATTTCTTCTGTTGCTTGAATGCTTTTGGTGATTTGAAGATTAACTACACTTCCATCCCCCCAAACGATCGGGTTTGAAACGAACACATACTTTTTCTGATCAAAAGTGATGATTGCGCTCTCCTCACCTGGGTAAAAGCTGCTAGGTCGATTGCATAACTGTTTTTCAGAATTGGATGTAACAACTGTTCCTTGCCTTTGACCCTCTATTACAATACCAACCATGCCATCTATAGGCACATAGGCACGTAGTAGATCATTTGGTGAAATACGATTTACATTTTCACTAACATCAAATGCCATTTTCTCTGTCTCCGCTTTCGCACGATTAAGTTCATTCATCATCACCTGTTTACTGAAAACAAAATAAATGGAAACATTCATCAAAAGCAGCAGGAAAATGAATAACACCGTTGTATATAAATTTATTTTCCTTCGAAGTCTCATTTGGCTTCCTTTATGACGTAGCCAACGCCTCTTACAGTATGAATAAGTGGCGCATCAAAGCCATATTCGAGCTTTTTTCGAACATATCGGATATACACATCCACTACGTTTGTTTCTCCATAGAAATCATACCCCCAGACCGCTTCCAGAATTTGATCCCGGTTTAGCACTTGACGCTTATTCTTCAGTAAATAAAGAAGTAAATCATACTCCTTTGGGGTTAGGTCAATTTCATTTTCGCCTCTGATGACTTCGCGCGTTTTGACATTTAACCTTAAATCAGCAGTATTTAGCCATTCATCGCCGTCATCTTCCATTAAAGGTGCTGCAGTTCGCATTCTTAAAACCGCACGGATTCGAGCAAGCAATTCCTCAATTTGGAAGGGTTTTGTAATGTAGTCATTCGCGCCGAGATCAAGACCAGAAACTTTATCTTCAACCGACCCCTTTGCCGTTAACAGGATGACAGGTGTAAAGGTGTTTTTCGTACGAATTTTACGAAGAAGCTCGATTCCGCTAATGCCTGGAAGCATGACATCCAATAAGATCAAATCCCATTTTCCTGATCCATATACTTCAAGTGCTTCATTCCCGTCCATTGCCTTTCCGATTCGGTAGCCTTCGATTTCAAGCTCTAATTCAAGCAGTCTCAAAATTTTCTCTTCGTCTTCTACGATTAATATTGATTCTTTATTCATATGGAATGCCTCCTTTTGGGGGGATTTTTTTGTAGGACTTTTTATTTTGCGTAAGAAAAATAGGATCACGAGATTAATAGCGAAGCTAAGTTCAATAAGAAAAAGGCTGCCTCAGCAACCTTACTATTTGAAGCAAAGCACCTGTTAGAATGTTAGGTTATTAAAGGAACCATTCACCTTGAGCAATTTTCACTACTTTACCTCCTACATGAACGTTGATTTTCCCGGTATCATACCCTGCTTTTAAAAACAACAAAGAAGGCCTTCCGATTTCGTATCCTTGTTCTACGCGAACGTTTATTTCACTATTTTCAAAATACCGGTATTTAACTAAGTAAGAAGCTAAACATCCATTAGAACTGCCAGTAGCTGCATCTTCAGGGATACCATAAAAATCTGCAAAGTCTCGAACATTTAAATCATTTTTCGAATTATACGTTTCTGGAGAAAAAACCATAATGGCTTTTGCCTCAGTATGTTCAATTAACTCAAAATATTTTTCTCTATTCACCTTTACTTTTTTAACGGCATCCAATGATTTTAATGGGACAACAATCACTGGTAGTCCAGTCGAAACTTCCTGAATGGGAAATCTATCATCTATGTTTTCTTTATGTATATTTAAAACTTCAGAAATTTTATTTTCATCTAAAATCCGGCCGAAAGTCGGTTCATTTTGTTTCATCCATATAAGTTCTTCCTGATTATTGAATGATACTGTTATCTGACCACCTTTAAAGTTTAAAATAATGTTTTCCGATGGTTCATCCAATACTTCGTTTTGAATGATGTATGCAGTTCCTAAAGTCGGATGGCCAGCAAAAGGAACCTCTTCATTAGGTGTGAAAATCCGGACATCATAACCGCCATCAATTTTTGAATCAGACAAGATAAAGGTAGTTTCTGAAAAATTAATTTCTTTGGCTATTTGTTGCATTTCATTATCCGGAACATTTCCAGCGTTTTTAAAAACCGCGAGTTGATTTCCTGTATATTTTCCATTTGAAAACACATCAACAATAGAATAATTAATCCTCTCCATAAGACTCCCCCTCATTTACTTGTTAGTTATTTAAACGAATGTCCCAATTATTGCATTTAAATTTTTAAAATTACAGTCGCTATTTGCCCAGTTAGCTCCATAAAAAAAAGAGCTGCCTGAGCAACTCTCATGTTAAAAGCCCTATATCTATTCCACTAAAAATAATTTGGGATTTCATAGGATATGGAGTCCATATCCTTTTCATTCGAATAATACATACAAATACTATCCTCATATTTTTGCTTAGTGGAAGGGAGTTCAATAAAGTTCAATTTTTTATAAAATGCCGTTCCAATATCGCTATATAGGAAAAAATCAGTACAATTCATCCTCTGCTCTAAATCGTTTATCACTTTCTGGATCAATAACGATGCATATCCTTTTTTCCTCAAATGCATCGGGGTGGCAATTGAACCGATCCCTCTGACAATCAAGGCTTCCGAGGGATTTAATTCATATACAATCAAGGAACTTAATAGCTCTTTTGTAGCCGTTTCTTCTAAAACATGCCATTTACCTTTTTTATATTTACTGGAATTCCGACACATCGTTATATATTCGTTAGCTGCCATTTTGTCTCCCCAAACATCATGGCCCATCATATACACAGCTTCCATATCCCCGCTTGTTGCTTCTCTCATTATTTTCAAATTATCTGCTCCTTATGTACCATCCAACCTATATAAAATAATCCACATTATACATAATCACTAAGGCTAACAGAAGCTGAACTATTGTAATGACATGTTCTTTTGCGTTTTTCAAGTACTTCCATTCCAAGAACAACTGAAAACCAGTTAATACAATTAAAAAGGATATCAGATACAACTTCATGACATATGGGTCCTCTGTAACAAAGGGGATAGTACATAAATAAATGGATGCAATGATGGCTCTTCCCCACCGATCCACTTTCTTACCAGGGGTATCGGCTATCTTTTTCTTATCTACACCAAACCATTTCCTTAAAAATTTATCTATGAAGAGAGAAAAACTAATAAAAATAATGAAGATCCACACAATTCCCACTAAAACTACATCCCTTTCACCAACCATTTTATCTATATTTTACCATAATTAGATATGGTCTTATTAACCGAATCAGCCATTTAAGCACATAAGAAAAAGAGCTGCAAGAGCCCCCCTTGTTTTGTTATGAACTTCAAATCTATATCCCAATGATGAACAAAGACCCCCATTAAGATCTTTAGGTAAAAACTAATTCTATATTAAGAAACTCAGAATGACGGTAAAGAGAACTAATAGCGAGACAACAAGACACATATACCCCACGAATCCTTTACGATCCTTTTGAAGATCGGTAATTCCAATCACCAGCATCATTAACCCCAGGAAAAACATGCTGTATGGTAACAACTTATCATTCCCGGTAATTAGCTGTGTAGCTGATAAAGCAAAAACAATGATTCCTAAGATGATTCTAGCTATATTCAAGAATATTCCCCCTTTAACCCAATCCACTAACTATATCCTAATTATACCATTTTGTGAAAGGTGAGCTTTCAGACAGAGGGTCTTTTTTATATGATTACCGAAATAATTTTAGTTAAAAAGCACAAAATAATATCTGAAATTTCACACTTCTTCTAATGATTCCTAAATCCGAATCTTATATACTTTATTTATGTTAGCTTTTATTACATTATGCGGTATGTCATATAACACTATGAATGGGAGTTGAGTGTAAATTGTCTACATATCTAGAAAGTCATGCTTTGGAAGAAACGGAGTTTAACCATACTGCGGATTTGGATGAATCTCTGAAGCCTAAAACAAAAGAAGATAGGACGGTTGGCCCGATATCCTATATATTCATGTGGATTGGAGACGGCGTCAATTTAGGGAATATGACACTAGGGGCCAGCTTGGTTGTAGCGGGAACCGCAACGTTGAACATCATTCAGACGTTTGCTGCAGCTGCCATCGCCATCGCCATCATTTCCATAATTTTCGCTTTAAATGATAGGATCGGATACAGGACCGGAATTCCCTATGTTGTTCAGCTCAGAATGTCCTTCGGGATGGGAGGCTCCATCATATCATCACTTTTGCGCGGAATTCCGGCCATCATCTGGTACGGTTTTCAAAGTTGGATCGGTGGTACTGCCTTAAACGAAATCGTGAAGATCATGACGGGTGGCGCTTTTGATAATGCCGTCATTTGCTTTGTCGCGATTCAACTGGTGCAAATTGCGCTTTCGCTGTACGGCTTCCATGCCATCAAATGGGTGGAAATGCTTGCATCCATCGTTATCATGCTAGCGCTTGTCTATGTATTTGGTATTCTCCTTACATCACATAGCGAGGTCATCGCGGAAAAATGGGTGCATGCCGAAGGATCATGGGGCTTGCCGTTCTTTGCTTTCATCATGATGTTTTTGGGGAATTATGCGGCTATCTTTTTAAGCGCAGGGGACTATTCAAGAGAGCTTAAGTCTGGCATCAGTGATGCAAAACGAGGTTTTTTGTACTTTTCGCCCATTTTAATAGCCTATGGATTCGTACTGACAATCGGTGTAATGCTTGCTACCGCTACCGGCATATCCAATCCCGTTAAGGCGTTTGCAATAGTGGTGGACAATCCTTATATCACTGTAGGCGTTTCTGCATTTATCGTAATAGGTGCGATTGCCGTAAATATGGTCGCCAACATTATTCCGCCAACCTATGTCATTACTTTACTTACAAAGTTGAAATATAAGATTGCCGTTATCATAACCGGACTTCTTGCCTTTTGCTCATTCCCTTGGGTGCTTGTACAGGATTCTTCGGCGAAGGGGCTCGGTATGTTCATTCTGATTTATTCCGCTTTTTTAGGCCCGATCGTTTCGATTTTATTAGTCGAATATTATATATTAAGAAAGCAAAAAATGAATGTTGCCGATTTATACAGAGAAGACGGACCATTTGCAGGATATAATCCATGCGCACTGCTCGCCATGCTTATCGGCGCCGGTGCCGCCTTTATAAAAGTGGAGCTTGCCTGGATCATCGGCGTTGTTGTGGCAGGCATTGCCTATATTATTCTGATGAAGTTCGCCTTTAAGGATTCAAGATTCAAAAAAGGTACGATATTCGGGAATGAAAGTTAATTTGTAGACGCAATCAACATTCATATGACAGCCCAAAAAGGGATACTGCTCAAAATGGTAGTATCCCTTTTTTTAAGGAAGGTTGGTTTCATGAATGATACGTTTGACCATTTTTGTAAGTGAATGTGTAGTTTCCTTCTTTTTTCAATAGAACCGGTAAGTACTGTGCGACCATTTCAGCAATTCCGAGATTCTCTGGATGGAGGATCCACTCAATCGATTTCCATTCCAGAATACCTTCCCGCGTTTTTTTCGGTGTTTCATATATTAAATCTGCATCCACTTCATACAAATACACATATATCCCATCCAGTTCACCTTCTGAAGTCTCCCAAGTTACCGTTCCCTTAGAAAAAAAGGGCTCTACTCCAATGTCCGTTTCCTCAAACACCTCACGCCGTGCACCTATATCAGGTGTTTCACCGTTCTCGATTTTGCCCCCTACCCCGTTCCATACACCCATAATTGGAGCCTTCTCCCGATTGAGCATGAGTATTTCATTATCTTTCTTAACAAAACAAACTGTATACTTAAACATTATATAAAGTAACCCCTTTATCGTTAGTTTAACCCCACCACATCGCCGTGACGAATGTTGACCATAGAGAGCGTCATCTGCCTCCACTATTAACACACCCTCAAATTTTAACAATGAATAAAGAATCCGTAAACGTCCGTCCTCCCTCAATGGATGTTGTACTCCCCATTTGCAAACCAACTCTTCTATTTTTGCGAAAAACAGCTTATTTCACTCGTGAGTTTGATCGTTTGAGCTGTTTACTCGTGAATTTGCGTGTTTACTCGCGAGTTTGCGTGTTTTACTCGTGAGTTCGTGCTGTTTACTCGTGAGTTTTGCTGTTTTACTCGTGAATTTGTGCTGTTTACTCGCGAATTCGTACTTTACTCGTGAGTTTTGCGGTTTTACTCGTGAGTTTGCGTGTTTTACTCGTGAGTTCGTGCTGTTTACTCGTGAGTTTGCGTGTTTTACTCGTGAATTTGTGCTGTTTACTCGCGAGTTTGCGTATTTTACTCGTGAGTTCGTACTTTACTCGTAAGTTTGCGCTTTACTCGTGAATTTGTGCTGTTTTACTCGCGAGTTCGTACTTTACTCGTAAGTTTGCGCTTTACTCGTGAATTTGAGCTGTTTACTCGTGAGTTTGCGTGTTTACTCGCGAATTTGTGCTGTTTACTCGTGAGTTTGCGTGTTTTACTCGTGAATTTGTGCTGTTTACTCGTGAATTTTGCTGTTTACTCGTGAGTTTTGCGGTTTTACTCGTGAGTTTTGCGGTTTTACTCGTGAGTTCGTGCTGTTTACTCGTGAGTTTTGCTGTTTACTCGTGAGTTTGAGCTGTTTACTCGTGAGTTTTGCTGTTTACTCGTGAGTTTGAGCTGTTTACTCGTGAATTTGTGCACTTTACTCGTGAGTTTTGCTGTTTTACTCGTGAATTTACGCACTTTACTCGTGAGTTTTACGTGTTTTACTCGTGAATTTGTGCTTTTTACTCGTGAGTTCGTACTTTACTCGTGAATTTACGCACTTTACTCGTGAGTTTTGCGGTTTTACTCGTGAATTTGCGTGTTTTACTCGTGAGTTCGTGCTGTTTACTCGTGAGTTCGTACTTTACTCGTGAGTTTACGCACTTTACTCGTGAGTTTTGCTGTTTTACTCGCGAGTTCGTACTTTACTCGTAAGTTTGCACTTTACTCGCGAGTTTGCGTGTTTTACTCGTGAGTTCGTGCTGTTTACTCGTGAGTTTTGCTGTTTTACTCGTGAATTTGTGCTGTTTACTCGTGAGTTCGCGTGTTTACTCGCGAGTTTGCGTGTTTTACTCGTGAGTTCGTGCTGTTTACTCGTGAGTTTACGCACTTTACTCGTGAGTTTTGCTGTTTTACTCGTGAATTTGTGCTGTTTACTCGTGAATTTGTGCTGTTTACTCGTGAGTTTTGCTGTTTTACTCGTGAATTTGCGTGTTTTACTCGTGAGTTTGCGTGTTTTACTCGTGAGTTCGTGCTGTTTACTCGTGAGTTTTGCTTTTTTACTCGTGAGTTCGTGCTATTTACTCGCGAATTCGTACTTTACTCGTGAGTTTGCGTGTTTTACTCGTGAGTTTGAGCTATTTACTCGTGAATTAGTGCTGTTTACTCGTGAACTCATATATCATTGCCACACAAGAAAAGCAGCGATTCTCTTGGAATCGCTGCTCCCTCCTATTTATGCTCCTGCCCAAACATCTTTTGCATATCTGCCATTCTCCTCTAATGATTGCAGCCATTCCGTGGCTTCTTCTTGAGGTTTTTGATAGAAATGCATATAGCTGTCGATTAATGTTCGTTCAACATCGGGTGCCATTTTACCTCCGTCTCCGCAGATGTATAGGTGCCCTCCTCCTTCTTTTAATAAAGGAAGTATGTCATGAGCGTTTTCCGCTAATCGGTTCTGGACATACGTTTTTTCTTGGCCGGGACATCTTGAGAAAGCGGTGTGCAGTGTTACAAGTCCCTCTTGTTCGGCTTGCACGAGTTCTTCTTGATAGAGGAAGTCGTGTTCCGGATTACGGCATCCAAAGTAAAGGTGGGCAGCCCCTAGCGTTTCACCTTTTTCCTTCAGAACGCGACGAGCCTGAATGAATCCTCTGAATGGTGCAATTCCTGTTCCAGGGCCAATCATGATGATTGGTTTTCCTGTTTGCTCTGGAAGTTGGAAATTGGATTGCGGCGTATTGATAAAGCAGGCTACCTTGTCGCCTAAGGAGCGTTCTGCCAAATAATTCGATGCAATTCCTTTGTATTCCCCGTTGCCGCTCAAAGCTTCCCCGCGGACAACGCTGACGGTGATGCTTGCTTCTCCTTCCTTGTGAAGAGGAGAGCTTGAAATAGAGTAGTATCTTGCTTTTAAAGGTGGCAGTAAAGCCAAGAAACGTTCAAATGGGATTTCACATGCAAGATACTTTTCTATAAGATCAAGCATGGTTATGCGCTTGTTCAGGATTTCTTGTTTATAGGTCCTGTCCTCAAGTAGTTCTTCAAGTTCTTTTACATGTGGAGGACATACCGTGTAAGTGGCAAGCGCCCGAATTTGAGACCGGGTGGCGGGTTCTTGGAACTCCACATGGTTTGATAGTAACTCCTCGAGTTTTACTGGTTTTCCTGTAGGAAGATGGGCAGCTTTTCCCGAATCCCCAGTCAGATTCACGTAATCTTGGCCGTTTAGGTTAAATCGACTGAGCACTCGCTCGACAAGTTCCGGTGGATTTTGTGGAAGAACCCCGAGATGATCACCTTCCTGATAATGTGTTCCCTCTGGCAAAGTTAACTCTATATGCCGTGTACTTCTTCCGCTTTCCACATGTTGTAATTCGTAATTCCTTTTTAAAATGGCTGTAAAAGCATGATGGGTGCGGGCTAGTGGCGTTCCGCTCACATCGCTTACGAAGTTCATCGTAATCGAGCTGACTACCCGATCATTCATATTCACTTCAATGTTAAGGGTTTCGGCAAGATTCGGCCAAAGGGCTTCTGTCCATTTCTCGTAATCACCTTCAAAGTCATCACTTGCATCTCCATAGCCTGTTTCTGACAGCCGCACCGCTCCTTTTTGTTCCAGCTGCTCATCAATGAAACGTGGAATGCGTTGGTACGTATTGGCCCAATTGCGGTCCCCGCATCCGAAGATGGCATAGTGAACACCATCCAATGTGTCATCCTGACTTTCCTTCAGCCATGAAACAAAGTCACCCGCATTATCAGGGGGATTTCCATTATAAGATGCCGAGACGATGAGAACAGCCCCTTCTCGAGGTAGCCGATCCGTGTAATCATTCAAAGGAGCAATCTCGGCATTGAAGCCTTGCCGCTTTCCTGATTCAGCAAGGTCACGAGCAATCCCTTCCGCTGTTCCCATGTTTGATCCAAACAGGACAAGTAATGGTGTACCATGTGCTGATTCGATTGAAGATGCCGTGGCTCCTTTGTCCGCAGACTTTGGTTCTGGAGAAGAAACGGTAAACGACATCTCCGGCTTCCTCGGAGAAACGCGCATGGTCATCCCGTCCGGTTTGAGAGTCAACGTTTCTTTAACATCCAATTGATATTCTTCATGATCAATCAAGTCAAAGTGCTGTAAAACCATGCCAAGCACCAGTGTCGCTTCATGAAGGGCAAACTGCTGTCCGATACAGGCGCGCTGCCCGTTTCCAAACGGTTTATAAGCATGATAAGGGATGGAATCCAAATCCTCGAACCGCTCAGGAATGAACGATTCAACGTCATCACCCCAAACGGATGGATCACGGTGAAGCTCAGGAATAAGTAGCGAGAACACATCGCCTTTCTTCACCTTGTATTTTCCGCCCAGCATGGTATCTTCTTTAGCATAAACGGAAAATGCCGGAGCTGTCGGCCACATACGAAGCGTTTCATTCAGCACCATCCGGACATATTTCAGCTTTTTCACTTGTTTGTAATCAGGAACATCATCACCAAGCACTTCATCGACTTCCTGCTGCGCTTTTTTCAACTTGTCCCTGTTATTCATCAGGAAATAGATGGCGAACGATAGGAGACCGCTCGTCGTTTCATGCCCGGCTATTAAGAAGGTAATGATTTGAAAACGAATATTTTCAACATCCAGGGAAATGCCCGTTTCAGGATCGACTCCCTTCAACATATGGGAAAGAAGATCATCTTCTCCTTGATCGCCATTTTGTTTTCGTTCAGCAATCATTTCATCCACTAGAGAGAACATATATTGAATGTCTTCCCTGAATTGTTTTTTAGACTTGATCATCAGTTTATCTTGGATGCCAAGTCGCTGCGTTTGGCTCATCGCTTCATCCAACGCACGCACCATACTGGTGACAAAAGGATGGGTGGTCTCCCGATAAAAACTGTTAAAGCGGTAATTGAACCCGCAGAGTCCGATCGTATCCAAGGTCAATCGTGTCATATCTTCAGGAACATCTATCTCATCAGCCGGATTCAGGCGAGCCCATTTTTGAATGAGTTGGGTTGCAAGATCCACCATTTTAGCATGGTAGCCCTTCATTGCCTGCTGGCTAAAGCTGGGCAGCAGGATGTTATGGGCTTTTTTCCAATTCGGCTCCGTGGTTTCACTTGTGAAGAGTCCATCGCCGCCGAACGCTCTCACTTTTTGTAGGGCAGGTCCAACTTTCTTATCAAACCTTGCTTCATCACAAATTTCTTTAGCGAGGTCAGCACTGGATACGAATGTAGCGATGCGACCAGGAAATTGAAATTGAAAAACCGGCCCAAGTTCCCGTGCCAGCTTCATGAAAGACTGAAGCGGCTTATCCTTATCAATGATAGGCAGGCTGCCTAGGGGTCCGTAAGTTTTTGGCTGTGGAAACTGAGTTGTATTTTCCATTTTATAAGCACCTCTTTTAATAGTTTAGAATGCGGAATGAACATTCATTCAGTTTAATTGTTAAAAATGTGTCAAGCGTGCAATCGGACTGCATCCCAAAAGCTTTCTTCCACATCTGCCAATAGTTTTGGTTCAGGTTCTAATTCCCCAATGCGGACAAGTCGCTCAAGCTCAAGAAATGCTCCGTAAATGATGGCAATCAAAGCAGAAGAAGGCAGCTCCTTAATTTCTTTTTTTTCTTTTCCATAATCAAAGAAATTTTTAAATATATTCAATAGCCCTTGAAAACTAGCATGACTATCTTCATTTAAAAAATGGGCTCCACTATGTATCTTTATAAAATAAAGAGCTTGGTCCTGCTCATTTGTAAAATGAACCATAGATTTAAAAATATGGTGGAACTGATTGCGAATCGAATCATCATGGGGAAATCCATTCTTGATCGTTTCAGTGAAAATATCCAAGTACTCTTGAAAAATCTTGTTGCCCAGCACCTCCTTATTCTCAAAGTAACGATAGATGGTACCGGCTCCAACCCCTGCCGATGTAGCTATCATCGGAATCGTCGTGGCATCATATCCCCGTTCGGCGAATAGTTCCAAAGCGCTGGATACTATACTGTCTCGTTTATTTACTGCATTGATCATAATGATTCACCCCTTTTATAAGATGCGGAATGAATGTTCATTCCTATTAATGTAAGTGTATACCCAATAAAATCCCATCTCAATCGCGCATATTACCCATATTTTGTGAATTCTTTGTTAATGAAGGGGGATAAAAGGCTGATGTTTTTTCTTATAATTAGTTAAATTAGTACAAATCACTATCGTTAGACCCATAAGAAAAAGAGCTGATCGTCACAGCTCTTCAAGTTTAAAAACAGGAAGTTTTTCATGTACACCAATAATGACGGAAATTATGCATGATGATAGCGTTCGGATAGTTTCTTTTTATGGGCATTAAACACTTCTTCCAATGGAATATCGTACTTGTTCGCAATCACAATCAAGTTACCTAGCACATCTCCCAATTCTTCGATTAACTCCTGTTTGTTCTCTTCAAACGAACCAATAACTTCATCAGGTCTATCCCTGCCAATCTCAAGGGAGCGAATGGCCCGTGCCACCTCGCCAGTTTCTTCTGCCAAAAAGCCAATGCGAATGAAAATGTCCAAATCTGACCATCCTCGTGCTTCATAATAATCTTTTACCCATTGTTGAAATTCAGTGACGTTCATATTCATCCACCCTTCATTTAGATAATTCAAGTTTAACAAAACCCCCTGAATTATGTATGATAAGAAGGGAAGATTACTAAATGGGAGATGTGATATTTTGAAAAGTCTAGCTGTATTTTGTGGATCAAGCATTGGTGCATCTACTGTCTATGTAGAAGAGGCTAAAAAACTGGGTGCGGTACTGGCAAAACGTAATATTACCCTTGTTTATGGAGGCTCAAGTGTAGGAATCATGGGTGCAGTTGCAGATTCCGTTTTGGAAGCAGGCGGAAATGTAATTGGCGTAATGCCAGATTTTCTAGAAAAAAAGGAAATAGCCCATAAGAACTTAACCGAACTGATTGTCGTGGAATCCATGCATGAAAGAAAAGCTAAAATGGCTGAGCTTGCAGATGGGTTCATTGCCTTGCCAGGCGGGCCAGGAACATTGGAAGAATTCTTTGAGATTTTCACTTGGGCTCAACTTGGTCTTCATCAAAAACCTTGCGGACTCTTAAATATCAATCACTATTATGATCCTTTGGTCGCTTTATTCAATCATATGTCCGACGAACAGTTCCTTCATGAAAAATTCCGTTCGATGGCGCTGGTAGATGTTGAACCAAATGGGCTCCTTGATCAATTCAATACATATGAACCGCCAACCGTAAAAACTTTCATTACCGAAAAACAGACCTGATTATAAAAAAACAACAGGCCAAGATCAATAATGACCTTGGCCTGTTGTGATATACTGCTGCGCACTGAAGGGTTAGGTAAATATCAGGTTTAAATAATCTCCATGCCCTTTAATAAGTTCCACTTCATGTTGGGATGAAATCCAGAAGAAATGGAATGTCAGCCCCTCTTCATCTCCTCCACCCGTTTGCTGATAGTCCCATTCATCAGGAACAATCGATACACTTATTTGATAAAAATATCTATTATGTATGGCACCATCAGCGCTCTCCCAAAAATCTTCCGCAACTAATTTCTCCACATGAAAATTCTCAAGACCTGTTTCTTCTTTCATTTCCCTAATCACTGCTTGGTAAGCATTTTCTTGAGGTTTCACTGTTCCCTTAGGTATCTGTATACCCGCTTCCCTAATGGGATGTTGAAAAACCAATACCTGAGTTTCTCCATTTTTGATTCTTGTCACATACCCATAGGCTTTTTTTATCGGTATCACTTTCATCCCCCCGTGTTCAAGTTACCCCTATTGAAAGATCAATCACCAAAAGCAAATATGAGCTCTGTCTCGCATACAGTTTCTCCATCAACAGTAGCCCTTCCTTTTCCTTTCCCGATAGGACCTTTCAAGCGAGTAATCTCCACTTCTAAACGTAATTGGTCCCCTGGTCTTACTTGCCTTTTAAAACGACATCCATCGATCCCAGCCAAAAGCCCAATCCGCCCTTGATTTTCTTCTTTTGTAAGCATAATAACAGCACTTACCTGTGCTAAAGCCTCAACGATCAATACACCTGGCATCACTGGGTGATTTGGAAAGTGACCAGTAAAAAACTCTTCATTTGCTGTTACATTTTTAATGGCCACCGCCCTCTTTCCTTCTTCCAATTCCAGTACTCTATCAACTAAAAGAAATGGATAGCGATGCCTGATAATGTCTTTGATTTCTTGGATATCAACCAATATTAAGCCCCCCATTGTGATGAATTCTTTTCCTTTATTTTACCATCAGGATCACCATATGGATATTTTTGTATTTACCACACTACACTTCTTTCAACAAAAAAAGGCTGCCTGAGCAACCCTGTTTTTAAGTCTCGCTTAAAAGTCCTTTGATTTTTTTTCCTTCGATTTAGTCAATGGAGATAGAAGTATTTGTTCATACCTCGCATAACCCGCTAATATTGTATGAATCAAACTTATCTTAGGAACAACAAAGTAAACAACCAGGCCTGAAATGGTGCTCAGTATAGCTCCTACCAGCACATCTGCTGGAAAGTGGACTCCTACCCAAATACGGGAAATGCCAACAAGGAAAGCCAGCACGATCCATAGCATCCACCATCCTCTTTTGAAAAGCCAAAAGGATACACAAAACGAGAAAAACAAGATGGTATGGTCGCTTGGAAATGAATTATCCACTGCTTTTTCAATCAACTTATTAACATTGGTCAATTCGGCAAATGGCTGATTGTTCGAATGCAATCCCCCTGCCATTTTCCCCATCATTTCAGCTATTACAAACGTAATCATTCCACAAACAACCATCATTCTACTCTGTTCATTTCGAGTGATCCATATTACGATGACTGCTAAAGCTAATAAGAATACCATGTACTCGGCAATGAAAATGGCAGAAGGGTTTAAATAAGAGTATTGTTTCCCTAAGTCATTTATCATTCTAAATACATTGACATTCCATTCAAATAGACTCATTTCATATCCACCTTTCCTCTTTTTCTTTCATAGTAAAAGAAAAGAGGTGTAAATCGCCATCGATTTTCCTAACAGTTTTAGCTGCAATCTTACAATATTGTCACGTGTTCAACTATCGCTAGAGTATAAATCTTCTTGTATATTTCTAAGACATTCTATATAATCCATAGAAAAATCAGGAGGTTAGTCAGGTGAATAATGATAGTAACTCTGTTCTAATTCATAAAAACCAAGAAGCTGTTTGGCATGCGATTACAAATGATGAAAACATTTCAAAATGGTATGCCCCGGGTTCAAAATGGAATATTCCTAAACTCAAGGTTGGCGAGAAGGCAATCTTCGTATTAATGCCTAGTGCACATAACAATCTTAAAGATAACGAAAGTATTCCAATGAGCTTTACCATCCAAGAAGTAATTCCTAACGAAAAGTTTTCTTATTCCTCGGATTCGGATAACCTCGTTTTCACTTTCGAAATATACCCAGAACCTGAAGGAACTAGAGTATCCATTAACATGGACGGATTTGAACTTAGTTTGGCAAACCTAAAAGCATTTTCAGAAGGAAGAGAACTTCCCTATACCTAATAATGAAATAAACACGATGATGCTCACGAAGTTTATTAAAAGATGCGAGTAATTTACTTAAACCAATAGAGAAGGTTCGTTGAAGAAGAAGTGATAAAATAAAGGGGAATTTAGTTGTGAGGTGGAAGAAATGAACACCATTTTAGAAGAGTTCTTGGAGTTAAAAGAAATATTAAACTCGTTCAATGGCCTCAATAAAGATTATAATTGGCTACTTACCGACTTAGATTGGTCTTACCCTGAAAATTACCTTGATTACTTCGAAGATTATCGAATTATTGACGACCCTCATAATAACTTCTGGATTACAGGTGAAAATCTAACGGAACTTGCCAATAATAAAGATTTTCATTTTATATGGGGTGTATTTTCGGCATTCGATAAAAACGAAAAAATTGATTTAGATGACATTAAAGAAGAACCATATGCTGATGGAAATCCGAATTTTTGGGTGGAAAATCCAATTATCCAACATCCTAAGGCTATGGTTGAATTGGTTCTGTGGGACTCTTCATTGATTTTACTTCTTAGTAAAGATGATGATATATCCAGAAATTTCAGAAATACTTTTGAAGGGTGGAAAGATTTAATTTATCACAATCAGTCGTAATACCAACTGCTGCAACCCTTTTCTTCCGAACTAAAGGACAAGTTAATGAGGAATGAGGAAAATTAACGAGGTGCAAAAATGCTTTTAAACGAATTTATGAATGAGAATTTCCCAAACTTAGAACTTAGACCACCCGTGTTTTATAGTTGGAAAATTGGTATCCGTTTTGAATTAGGTGTGGACTATGATAGTGGTTTTGCTTATGAAAATAGCCCATATCTACAAGGAGTATATAAAAGGGTGATCACTTTATTTAAGTCCTTGCATTCTAATAACGATGATATTTATATTGTAGTTGACGTTAGTGATTATGCAGATGATTTTAAACTTAAATCAAAAACTTTTTCTCGTTATATTAAAGGGAAATCTGTCTTATATGGGTTAAACCAAAAGACTATTATTCATGACGATGATGAAGAAGGAACATATAAAACACATAGATTCACTTTAAAATGTAAAACATCCGACTTCAAATACATTCCTATGTTGAAAGCAATCTGCAATCAGGATATGGGGATAAGACCTAGTATTTTTAATATGGTCTATTTTATCAACATCAACAGGAAAACTATATTTCACGTTTATGATGACAGGGGTTGTGATTTAGTGGCGACCTCGCGCGAAACAATAAGAGATGTTTATGACAACTACAACGATTGGATATTAGCTTACGACAGAAATGAAACAGACGGGGTATTCAAATAAAGGATTCAACTAACAAGTGCGTTAGCTGAAGATCAATATATAATGAAGCAATAGGATAATGGGGGGGAAAATGCTGCACATACAGAAAGATTCCGATACTGTAATCATTGTCATTCACGAAATTTATGGACTGAACGAACATATGCAGGGTTTTTGTGAATCATTATCGAATCAGGGTTTTGATGTCATCTGTCCGAATTTGTTAGACCGAGAGACACCTTTTGATTATTCCCAAGAGGATGCTGCTTATCGTCATTTTATGGAGAATGTAGGTTTTACAGGCGCTTTACATAAAATAAAGGATATATTATCGGATGTTAAAGATGAATACCAAAAAATATTCATCCTTGGATTTAGTGCAGGGGCAACTGTGGCTTGGCTGTGTAGTGAGGACGAATGTGTCGATGGAATGGTTGGATACTACGGTTCCCGTATTAGGAATTATGTAGAATTAACGCCACAATGCCCTACACTGTTATTCTTTCCGCAAGAAGAATCAGCATTTAATGTGGACGAATTGATTTCAGCTTTAGAAATAAAGAATATCGAAGTGCATAAATTCAACGGAAAACACGGATTCAGTGACCCTTACAGTTCAAAGTATCATGTAGAATCAGCACAAAACGCTTTTAGCAAAATGCTGAAGTTTTTCATGATGAACTGAGGTGTCACATTCTCTAATATCGTTTTGTATTGATCCATTGTATCGAACCAGCATCGCTATGGGGATGACTGTCCGTTTGAACCTTTTTGTACTCCACTTTCAATTCTTTCAAGGTTAACGTCATAAGCTGTTCCACACTCTTATTTACAGTATGGATCATAAGTTTATGGATTAATTCCTTCCGCCTTTCTTCCACACTCTTCCTCATTTCACCCTCCCCTTTTCATTATCTTTCCACTGATTATATGAAATGATGGATCTTCAGACAGGGGTAATGATCATCGGATTCCTTCTCTTCAATTTTAATTATTTTGATATATTCTTCCTCTAAATCGGTTAGTGTTAATTCAAATAGATGGATGTCATTCTTTTTATAGACTCCCTCGTTAATCAACTTGTTGATCAGGAAGTTTCTTTTCTTTTCAATTGCTTTACGTAATAATATCCCCATAATAAATCCTCCTTTATTATATGAACAACTACGGTATTGGAACAGCGATGGAACCTGGCTCATACACCAAAAAAAACGGAGACATCTCTTTTTAAAGAAAAGTCTCCGGTTTTCCGGTCAATTAACCTATAATTCCTATTTAATTACTCGGTATTGTTATTTCTTATATTACAAACTCCGAGCTCCGTAGTCAACAAAAATTTTTATTTTATTTATTTTTCCGTTTGCTTCGCTTCATGAAATGCCGTTTTCACCTTACCCAACAGGTCTTTATTCGATAGCAATCGATATCCTGTAAGCGCAAGTGCTTTTGCACCAGTCAGAATGGCTTTGTTTCCAGCTTCTGATTTAGCACAGTCGCGGAATTCATTCGTATGGGCAATCAACTCATCCGGTCCAATTTTAATATAAGGATGGGCTGTCGGCACTACATGGCTTACATTACCTGCATCCGTCGAACCAAAACCACTCTCTTTTCGAGGGGCCACCGCTTCCCCCAATTGATCCAGTTCTTCTTTTAACAGTTCATCAAGGACTGGATTAATGACAAAATCGAGTACTTCATTTTGGAAACGCTCGACTTTAACCGTGCTTCCTGTGGCAAGTGCTGCCCCTTCAGCGACAGCACGTATTTTTCGGGACACTTCTTGGCAAAGTTTCCATGTTGTTGCCCTAATGTAAAATCTGGCTGAAGCAAATTCAGGAATGATGTTAGGCGCTTCCCCGCCATTGGTGATTATTCCGTGGATCTTGACCTCGGTTGGAAGCTGCTGGCGCAAAGCATTAATGCCATTGAACAGCTGAATCACCCCATCAAGTGCATTTACGCCTTGTTCAGGAGCAGCAGCCGCATGTGCTGCCTTCCCGTAAAAATGAAAATCAAGGGGATCGACGGCCAAAAATGGACTAGTTATACCCGTTTGTCCGGCAGGATGGATAATGATGGCTGCATCCACCCCATCAAATAGACCATGTTTCACAAAACTGCCTTTTGCGCTTCCATTCGGCCCGCCCTCTTCAGCCGGTGTACCGAAAACAATCACCTCTCCGCCCGTTTCCTCCAGCACTTGAGCCAAGGAAATGCCTGCTGCAACACTCGTTGTGCCGATGATATTATGGCCACAAGCATGGCCTAAACCCGGCAATGCATCATACTCGGCTAAAAAGGCAATGGTAGGTCCTTCCTTTGAAGAGGTTTTTTTGGCGATGAATCCTGTTTCATGTCCAGCTATATTGCGGGTCACTTCAAATCCTTCATGTTGAAGTATTCCGGTTAACGTGTCCGAAGCGAAGAACTCTTGATTCCCAATTTCGGGTTTGGCATGAATGGCTTGACTCGTTTGGATATATAATTCGGAATGAAGGTCGATGTGATCTTCAATGATTTGCTGATGCTGCTTCTGCACTAATTCTCTCGCCATACTCTTATCTCCCCTTTTATTTATTGGTTTAAAAGGCCGGATAGCATTTTGAATCCTTCCGGCATTCCTTCACATTGTTCTATTCATCATTTTTCGTTAGCTGGTTTTGTCCAAGCATCTTGGTAATTCAATAATTCATCTACAGAAACATATGCAGGAATGGTGTTTCCATTAAACGTTTTTTCAATGAATTTCTTCACTTCTTTCGATTGATAAAGCTCTACTAATTTTTGCAGCTCAGGACGATCGGCATTTCCCTTTTTAACTGCAATGATATTGATATATGGTTTCGCCGTTTTACTTTCATGGAATAATGCATCTTTTAAAGTAAGGTCTGCTTCGACGGCAAAGTTATTATTAATGGCTGAAGCATCGGCATCATCCAATAGACGCGGTGTATTGCCGGCAGCAACAGGTTTGATTTTCAATTTTTTCGGATTTTCCTTAATGATTTCCAATGATCCCGATCCATTGAATTCCTCTTTCAATGTAATCAATCCAGCTTCTTGAAGAAGGAGTAACGCACGGCCAAAGTTTGTTGCTTCATTCGGAACCGCTATCGTAGCGCCATCTGGAAGATCCTTGAGATCTTTGTGCTTTTTCGAATAAAGGCCCATAGGTGCAATGACAGTTGACCCGATGGCCTCTAATTTCAGATTTTGATCTTGAACGAATTCATCGAAGTAGGCGACCGTTTGGAATGAATTCGCATCAATTTCCCCTTCACTTAATGCAAGGTTCGGTTGGATATAATCATTGAAAGTGACCAGTTCGATATTCAGCCCCTTATCTTTAGCTAAGTCGACAATGTATTCCCATGTTCTCGTATCCCCACTGCTGACACCGACTTTTACTGTTTTCACATCATCCGAACCGCCTGATGCACCCTCTTCGTTCCCGCATGCTGTAGCCACGATGGCCAATGCCAATACTATGATCGTTAATAAGATTTTCTTCATTTCTCCTACCTCCTGTTATTTTTATCTTCTTCTGATTTTTCTTGAAACAAAATTCCCGGTGGATTGCAGTAATTGAACGATGATCACGAGCGCCGCCACTGTGACGACCATCGTCATCGTATCGAACCTTTGATAACCGTAAGCCAAAGCTAAATCTCCGACCCCGCCTGCTCCGACGGCACCTGCCATGGCCGTAGATCCGACCAGCCCGATTGTCGCTGTTGTAAATGTAAGGATCAATGAACTAAGTCCCTCGGGAATCAAAAAGCGGTAAATGATTTGCCATGTCGTCGCCCCCATCGCCTGAGCTGCCTCGATGATCCCTTTGTCCACTTCCAAAAGGGAGTTTTCGACAAGCCGGGCAATATAAGGAGCCGCGTAAAAGATAAGCGGAACAATGGCCGCATTCGTTCCGATCGCACTGCCTACGAGCATTCTGGTAAACGGAATAAGTGCTACAAGCAAGATGATGAAAGGAACCGACCGCAATATATTGATGATCGGATTCAATACATTAAAGATCCATTTATTCTCCAGGATGTGACCCTTTCTTGTAATGACAAGCAGGATACCGAGCGGAAGCCCAATCAATCCGGAAAATACCAATGAGATGGCTACCATATAAAGTGTGTCACCGAAAGCTGTCGACAGCTGCTCTGCCGTTATTTCCATTCCCCAAAGCGTATTACCCATTTATCTGCACCTCCTGGACGAGAATCCCCTCATCTTTAATATATTGATAAGCCTTGTCCACCTCTTTTTTGTTCCCTGTCACTTCGATGATCAAATTCCCAAAAGGCGTTTCCTGAATTTCAGAAATATTGGCTGATAATACGCTTAAATGAACATCATATTTCTTCGAGATGGTAGAAAGTAAAGGAGTACCCGAAGTAGTCCCAATAAAATTAATTTTCCAAATAATCGGGATATGGGACCCTATACTTTTTAGGAAACTTTGTGGAATCTCATCATGTATGACCGTTCTCACGAAGTTTTTTGCAATATCCGTCTGCGGCTTGGCAAAAACCTCGAAAACTGAACCTTGTTCAACTACAAATCCGCCCTCCATGACCGCTACTTTATTGCAAATTTCCCTAATAACAGACATTTCATGAGTGATTAACAGAATCGTAATATTGTATTCTTTATTAATTTTCTTTAAGAGCTGCAGAACCGCACTCGTTGTTTGTGGATCCAATGCAGATGTAGCTTCATCACACAATAAGATCGATGGATTGGTAGCCAATGCTCTCGCTATGCCGATCCGCTGCTTTTGACCGCCGGATAATTGTTCCGGATAGCTCTTTGCCTTACTTGATAAGCCAACGAACTCTAACAGCTCGCCTACCCGCTGTTTGATTTCTTTACTAGGAGTTCCTGATAAAACCAGCGGCATGGCGATATTATCAAAAACAGTCTTTGAGTTTAGCAAGTTGAAATGCTGAAAGATCATTCCGATTTTTTTCTTTTCTGCCCGCAATTCCTTCGGATTTAATGAAGTTAAATCCTTACCCCCGACAATCACCGAACCATCTGAAGGCTGTTCAAGCAGGTTGACCAACCTGATCAACGTACTTTTCCCGGCCCCGCTATAACCGACGACACCGAATATATCCCCCTTTTCCACCGTCAAATTAATTCCTTTCAAAGCCTCAACGGTCTGTTTCTTTGTTTGATAAACCTTTTTAACATTTTGAAACTCAATCATCCTATCTCCCCCCATGTTGTTTATTTGTTAAAATTCATTATCAGAGAAGAGCTTTGCAAAGTTTCATAATGATAGGGTTAATTTCGAAATTCACGAGTAAATGATCGAAACTCACGAGTAAATGCCCGAAACTCACGAGTAAATGATCGAATCTCACGAGTAAATCAATAATTCTCCAAATAACCATATACATTTTGAATAAACAAAAGAGGCCTCTTCCGTCATCAGACAGAAGAGGCCTCTTTTAGAAATAAAAAAGAGTAAACTCTTAATTTAATTATCTAAGAAAAGCTCCTTCTTATCTTTCAAACTTTCGTCCGTTGGAATTAGCACAGTATTTTTACAAAAGTAAAAACCCGCTGCCGAGGTATCATAGGGCCAAGTCCCTCCACATCTCTTGATAAGAATTAACGTTATATTTAATTATGTCCTTCACTATATATTCTAATTTCTCTAAAGTCAACCATATTTTTCAGCGCACTAAATATTTTTATAGTATAGTGACTTGATGTTTTTTAATTATATTAATATAATTTTTTCTATTTTATAATGATTTACTCATTCTCCATACAGGGTAATTTTCATTTTCTTCGCTTATCTTCATCATGCCCGAATTCGTATATAATCGAATCGCCCTTTGGTTATTCGGAGAAACCCTTAAATGATATTCGGATACATTAAATTGCCTGAAAAAGTTTTCTGCGTAGCGAACCAATTCCTTGCCAAGGCCTTTACTGCGGTATTCAGGAATAAGATAAAATAGATTCACATAGCCGATCTCAGTTCCTTCATACTCCCGAATTTGAAGCTCCATTTGTCCAATCGGTTCTTGGTCCTTTTCAAGGATCACCTGTCCATCCGGAAATTTGCGGACCCGTTCTTTCATTCGTTGCAAGTATGTATTTTCATCTCCAAAACCGTCTTCAGATCCAAAACTTACAACAAATGAATCTTTCCGGAATTTAACGATAATATCTTTATCTTTGTCCGTATCAATGGTACGAAAAAGCAAATTCATCCACCCCTATCATTTTATTGGAATAGTTTTTAGATAGGTAATACTCATTTTTTTACGCTAATTCACCATTTTCAATTTCATAAATAAAAGGCTTAAAGAGGCCCTTTCGTTTTTGTGCCTTGATGAAAAAACATTTGCCATCTTCCATTCGTACATTTCCAGATTGAACTTCTTAAGGTATGTTCCGCTTTACTTTCATCAAAAATCCGGTACGTAGTTAACACGGTATCCTCTGACAATTGATGCATGTCAAATTGACTTAAGGTCATTTTCACCGCACCGGCTCCCTCTTCCCCCACAAAATCGCTTTTAGTCCATATATTACCCGAACTGCCAAACTCAAAGAAATCATCTTTCAATAATAATGAAAGCTCTTCTGGAGATGTACGGATTTCAGATTTTAACAATTTCTCCTCCAGCTGATACAAATGCTCTTTTAACAACGAAGAATCACTTTCCATTCATCTTGTCCTCCTTTTTCAACTACTTTCCTCGAGTTGACTGCTTCTCAATACGATTGGAAAATGGTGTATAATTCATACAAAGACTTTCATACGGTGGTGAATTCATGATCCATGCTGTCAAAGATTTTTTTTCCAGCTGCTTGCTGATTACCAGTTGGTTAATATTTGCGGTCAGCAGCATTTTTTTCATTTTTTCGTTTTTAACCGTTTTTGCCATACCTATTTTCTTATTAATATTTTTAACCGGCTTACTTTGTTTCCATATTTCCAAGAAACTGGACTCATGACGGATTTCTAAGTGTTAAGAACAATTTATTCCATAATACTAGCGGTAATTCCTTTTAAACTGCCATTCGATACGATTTATTCCCTGCTAAAACCCAATAATATGGTCCTCAAAATGGATTAATTCGGCCTTCACCCCTTCATTGAATCCATAAAAAAAGGAGCTGCAATGACAGCTCCTTTTTTCATGCATCCGTTCATGTTTATCGTGATAGGGTCCCCTGCAGACGATTCGTTTCGGCGATTACTTTTTCTTCATCGATCGTTAAGCAGCGGCCATCTTTCACGACCATTTTGCCATCAATGTATACATCACATACATCATTTCCGCGTGCTGCATAAAGCAGGTGCGAATAGGCTTCACTCAGTGGCTGCAGATGTTCTTTGTTATATGGGTAAATGGTGATGAAGTCTGCTTTTTTACCAGCTTCAAGTGATCCCGTATGACCCATGCCGATCGCTTCTGCACCCATTCTGGTGGCCATGGCGAGGGCCGTTTGTGCAGGGAATTTAGTGGCATCCTTATAGATTCCTTTTTGTAGTAATGCAGCTGTCCTTATTTCCTCGAACATATCGAAGTTGTTATTCGAGGCGACGCCGTCTGTTGCAACCCCAACTTTAATGCCTGCATTAAGGAGGCTGACGACATCTGCTATTCCAGATCCGAGCTTCAGGTTACTGATTGGATTATGGGCAACGCGTACATCGTGCTGTTTTAGTATCGCCCGTTCTTCATCATTGAGAACCACACCATGGGCCATCACGGTAGGCTGATCGAACAGTCCTAAACGGCGAAGGTGCTCGACAGGACGGGATCCGTAACGTTTTTCGATGTCGAGGATTTCAAAGTCCGTTTCCGATACGTGAATGTGCACCATTAAATCATTCTCTTTTGCAATCCGTGCACTTTCCATAATCGCCTCAGGTGTACAGGCATAAGGGCTGTGTGGCGCGACCATGGTGGTCAGGCGGCCATCGGCAAACGTTTTATAGTTTTTTGAAAACTGCTCAGCCCCCATGAGGTTCGCTTTTTGGTCTTTTTCCGTACCCAAGTTGAAAATTGTGTAAGAGAAGGCTCCGCGCATTCCCGTTTCGCCTATCGTCTCCATGACAGCACCCGCATCTATTCCATTAGGATTAAACATATCCGAAAATGTCGTGGTTCCTGATTTCATCATTTCCATAAGGCCAAGCTGAGAACTTACAGAGGCGATTTCCGTTGTAAACTGGCTTTCAATCGGCCATATTTTCGTTTCAAGCCACGGCTTCAGCAGCATGTCGTCCCCGATTCCGCGTAAAAGGGTCATCACAATATGCGAATGGGCATTCACAAGGCCTGGCATAATCCATTTCCCGCCAAGGTTGACCACTTGATCAGCATCTGCCAATTGTTCTTCAGAGTGCTGGCCGATGTAGGATATGGTTTGATCTTGTATAATCATCATCCCATTTTCAAAGATTTGATTTTCTTTATCCATAGTAAAAAAGGTAGCATTCATATATATCGTTTTCATATAAGTATTTCCTCCAAAGTCGTATCATGTATCAACATGTTTCTATTCCGCATTCTAAACTAGCATCTTACAGGTAATCAAGTAATTCCATATTATCAGGGGACATTTCCATTTACCTTAGGAACCTATTGGAAGAGCTTCAAGATGAATGCTTCCTTCAATATGTCCGTTCAATCAGCAAACCACATAGAAATGTCCATTGCAAATTCAGCAGGCAAATCAGCTGCTTAAAAAAATCTTCCCTCTATTGCCCACAGGGGTTTCGGTGATACGAATGGCTTCTTGCACATCTTGAAGGCCGTAGTAGGAATCCGGCTTCATGAACATCAATCTTTCATCAGCAATGAAACCCATCAAAAGGTTAAACGTTTCATGCCAGGTTTGAACGGAAGCCTGCTGATTCCAATGGCGAAGATGAAACATTTTAACATTCACTTTTGTCCTTTGTGAAACTTCCGCCCAATTTACAGACTTTCCTGATAAAAGGCCAATCGTTAATAAGATGCCGTTAGGCCGAACACAAAAAGCTAGCTCTGAACCATCAATGCCGCCCACTGAATCTATGGCCGCATTCGCTCCGCGCCCATTCGTCCATTCCATCACGGTATCATGCAAGGATGATTGGGACGTATCGATTACATATGCAGCACCAAGTTCATGCAGTTCTTCCGTATACTTATCGTTTCTCGTTACAGCAATCAGCTTAAAACCAAGAATCCTGGATAACTGGGCAAATAAACGGCCAATGGAAGATCCGCAAGCATTTACGAGTAATACATCATCCGGTTTCAATGCTAATACTTCTGTGATTATTAGCCACGCGGTTATCGGATTTATATATAATTGCGCTGCTATATGGTCCTCGATCGAATCAGGAATGACGATGGCCAGCTCCGCAGATGCTTTAACATAATCCTGCCAGGTCCCTTCACCACGCAAAGGCAGTACACGCTTGCCTATCAGCTCTTTCGAAACCGATGCACCCACCTCTTCTACAATGCCGACACCTTCATAACCAGGTATGGAAGGTAAGGGGATTCGGTGGGAATAGGCACCGCGAATGGGCAGCAAGTCAGACGGGTTAATGGGACGTGTGGTCATCCGAACGAGGACTTCCCCCTCGAAAGGTCTTTGGATAAATTTATTTTCAACTTTTAAAACCTTTTGCGGATTCCCAAACTCATAGAATGTAACACATTTGGCTTCCAAAATAATAAGTCTCCTTTTATGTATAAGTCTATCTATTTTATCATTTAAACTGAGCCTGGCCAGTATTCTAAAAAACTTAAAGAGCTGTTAATTCTGGATTTAATGTATTGTGGTTCTTCACGTTTTAATCACTTCTAATTAAGCATTCCGTTTTATTATTATAATCCCTTTTCACCTTCAATTGACCTGCCCCTTTCGTTCCATAAAAAAAAGGTTGCCGCAGCAACCCAGGTTTAGAAGTATCTAATATAAAAACCCCTATCAGTTTAATCCGGCATTTTAGTAGGAAACCCGGGATATTTCACAACAGGCCATTTCTCCTTACGTAGTGAATCGAGCAAAAGGCATCCCCTTTTGAAGGAATGCCTCATTTAATGTTGGTTGGATTAATATAAAAATCTACCGCTAACGTCTTGATCTATATTAATAGGGAAGAAACTGCTTCTAATGATCTTGAGATAAACCAATTGGAATGCATAGAGGCGTTTGATCAACTGGATTTTCAATAATACAGCATTCCAGTCTAAAGACGTCCTTGATCATCTCTTTTGTAAAGACCTTTTCAGGCGGTCCCTCTTTATAGATTTTCCCCTTAACGATGCTAATCAGATGATCTGCATACTGTGCAGCTTGATTTAAATCATGCAGAACCATGACAATCGTGCGCCCATAAGTTACGTTTAAATCGCGCAGTAATTCCAATATTTCAATTTGGTGTGCTAAGTCTAGATAGGTTGTCGGTTCATCTAGCAGTAAAAGGTCGGTTTCTTGTACTAAAGCCATCGAAATCCATGCTCTTTGCCTTTGTCCTCCAGATAATGCATCCAATGTGCGGTCAGCAAATTCAGTCATTTTCGTTGCAGATAAAGCACGGTCGACAATGGCATGATCTTCTGGAGTTTGTCTGGAAAACAATCCTTTGTGTGGATGCCTGCCATAATAACATAAATCTTTAACGGTTATATCTTCCGGCGCTTCCGGAGCTTGCGGTAAAATAGCCAATTTCTTCGCAACTTCCTTGGAAGATTGTTGATGAATGGCCTTTCCATCTAAATAGATCGTGCCTTGCTGAGGTATTAATAATCTAGCTAGAGACCGTAAAATGGTAGATTTGCCACAACCATTGGAACCTATGATTATACTGATTTTACCTTCTGGAATTTCTAAATCGATATTATCAATGATTTGAGTTGATCCATAAGAGAGAGAAAGATGCTCTGCTGATAATGTTGTCATGATCGCCAGCCTTCCTTATGTTATTTTTCGTTCACGACGTAATAGATATAAAAAGTATGGCACCCCAATAACCGCAGTGATAATTCCGGCGGGTATTTCTATTGGAGGGAATAATCCTCTGCCCAAGCTATCAGCAACGAGTAGAAAGATAGAACCAAAGAGCGCTGAAGCAGGAAGTAAAACCTTGAATTTAGATCCAACCACTCTACGGGCAATATGGGGGGCGATTAAACCAATAAATCCGATGGAACCAACCGCAGCTACACAGACTCCAATTAAAATGACAGAAACACCTAGTAAAATATAACGCAGTAATTTTGATCTTTCACCGAGACCTGTAGCTATTTCGTCTCCAAGGCTCAGTACATCCATTTTAGAAGTTAATGCAATTAATACCGGGACAAGAACTAGACATGGAAGCAAAATGAATACTTGATCCCATCCTCTTCCCCATAGACTCCCCGTTAACCACAAGAGAGTCGTATTCACATCATCCGGGAACTTGACCATGAAATACTCTATGCCTGCTTGACATATTGCCCCTAAAGCAATTCCCACCAAAGCTATTGTATTTGGTTGAGCCCCTTTTTTATAAACAAATATCATCAAAATTGCCGCCATGACCGCTGCTCCGATAAAAGCTGAAAGGGGTAAAATGATGATTGGCGATTGCGGAAATAGAACAATGACGATAACAGCTGCCAATCCGGCACCTTTTGTTACCCCAATCACATCGGGAGAAGCCAATGGATTTCGAAGGACCCCTTGCAGAATGGCTCCAGCCGTTGCCAATCCGGCACCCACTATCACGGCAATCAAAATACGGGGTATCCGGTAGTTGTGCAGTATGAATGCCTGACTTTGCATGCCATTTCCAAGGAAATTTTGGATGATTTCCAAAGGTGAGATGTAAATGGCCCCTAATCCCAGGCTCACCATTGATAAAATCAGCATGATTACCATAAGTATAAGGAGAATGGAATAAGGGTGAAATTTGGGTTTCAACACGGATTTTCGACTAAGTTTCATTGCTTAATATTCCTCCCTCTCTTCGCTAAATAAAGGAAGAATGGCGCACCGATTATAGCTGTTACAATTCCTACTGGCGATTCAAAAGGATAAGCGATAAACCGGGCGATAATATCTGCATAAACTAAGAGTAAAGCGCCGAATAATGCAGAAAAAGGGATGATTCTTCGATAATCTCCCCCCACCAGCCTCCTGACGATATGAGGAATAATCAAACCAACAAAGCCCACTGGGCCTGCGACGGCAACCGAAGATCCTGCCAAAATAATGACCAATATTCCTGCTAAAATCCGGATTCGGTACACCCGTTGCCCAAGTCCTTGCGCCATATTTTCTCCTAATACAAGGACGGAAACAGATCGAGAGAACAAGACAGCTACAAATAGCCCAAAAAGAGACCAAGGAAGAATCATGTTAACGTGCGCCCATGTTTTCCCATTAATAGATCCGACTAACCAATAGAGCACATCTTTCGCTTGTTCATTAAAGATGATCATGCCTTGCGTTAAAGAAGATAAAAAAAAGTGAACAGCCATTCCCGCCAATGCCAGCTTCACTTGGGTCATTCCCCCTCCCGAAGCAAAAGAATAGACTGCCATCCCTCCCACTGCTGCACCAATGAATGCAACGCAAACTAGAGAGACGGAAGAAAGGTTAGGAAAGAAAACAAAAGCTGAAACAATAAAAAATGACGCACCGGCATTAACACCAAATACTTGTGGAGAAGCTAATGAATTCCGGGTGATAGCCTGCATGAGAGCACCCGCCACCGCTAAATTAGCACCGACCAATGCTCCAACCAAAGCTCGAGGTAAACGAAGAGTCCTTATAATAACCTGTTCTTTTGACGAGTCCATCTCAAAAAAGGACTTCAAAACCATTGCTAAATTTATGTCGGCCGCGCCCACAGAAATACTTGTTAGGACTCCCAAAATTAACAAAACGATTCCGGCTACAGCTGTACAATACACTTTCATTTTACTTCTAACTAAGGTCTCCATTGACTATACAACACACTTCCTAACAAGATTTTCATACTAATAGAAAGAGAAGTAAGAATTGGATCTCTTACTTCTCTTTTGTTCCTTATTCGTTACCAAGCATGTTTAAGGTGTCTTTAGCAATGGCCTCTGCGGATACAACACCACGGTATCTTGTCCATAAATCCCGATCAACACTATAAACTTGTTTGTTTTTTACAGCCTTTAGGTCTTTCCAAAGAGGGTTATCTTTCCACTCATCAGTAAGTAACTTACCCTCATTGTTCGCCAAAAGCAGCACATCCGGATTAATCTCGACAAGTTGCTCCAGATTCATCTCAGCATGTGGTTGGTCTTGCTGAATGGCATTTTTCAATCCCATTCGTTCAAGCAATTCTCCATCATAAGAAGAAGAAGTATGAGCTTGGAATGAAGTATCCCGTACAACAGCAGGTAAAACCGTCATATTTGAATTAACTGTTAGCTTTGATTTAAGTTCTTTGATCGTTTTTTCATGCTCGTTTAATCTTTTATCTGCAGCCTCTTCCTGATTTACTGCTTTTGCAATCGTTTTGAAAGAATCCAAGTTTTCTTGATAGGTAGATTCCCGACTTTTTAAGACAACGGTAGGAGCGATCTGCTGTAAATCTTTATAAATACCTTTATGCCGCTCAGCATCTGCAATGATTAAATCCGGCTGTAATGAACTGATAACCTCTAAATTAGGCTGTTCACGTGTTCCTACTGAAGTATAATCCATTTCTTGACCTACAAGTTTTGTAATCATATCTTTTTTGTTGTCATCTGAAATCCCAATAGGTTTTATTCCTAGAGCATTTAGAGAATCAACGAAAGATAACTCAAGGGTAACTATTTTTTTAGGAGTATTTTTAATTTCCGTTTCTCCCATTTCATGCTTAATCGTCCTTATTTCTTGATTCTTTGTTTCGGCAGATGTCTTATCTGCTTCTGTTGTTTTTTGAGAATTATTACATCCTGATAAAATCATCATAATCGTAAATAACAGGATTAATGCTCCTCCCCCAAATGTTCTTGCTTTTTTAGATTCTCTCATTTTTTGCACCCTTTCCGTCATCTATATCTATTTAACTTCTTAACCAACGAATACATTCATAATTGAAAATGATTATCATTATCCTGCTGTTATGATAAAGTCATCGATTGATAGCGTCAATATTAATGAAATTTTGTGAATAAAAATCATTATGGCCATTAAGGCAACCTGCATGGATTTTATACGTGAAGTAAGTTGAAGTACCGATTCGGCAAGGGCTTGAAGTTGAACATTAACAAAAGTAAAAAAAGCAGACCCGTTAAGGTCTGCTCTTTTGATCAATGTATGTCCTCATTTTCTTTCCATCAGCATTTCCTCAATAGGAAATACTTCATTTGAAGCTTCCCCTTTTGAGGGTTTTATGGAGGTGGAGTTTATTATAAGAATGATTCACTTGATCCCAGAAATCCGCATCCTTTCCGCCGACTGTCTGCCAAGCAGCATCAAAGGAATCGTCTGTGGGGTCTCGGCTAGCCAGTTTTTCGGCAGGAGTGTCGCACTCTTAATCCATTGAGGGTTTCATAAAATAGTAAAAAATCATTAAGGATTATCTAGTCTTGCTTTACTATCATGGGTCGGGTTGAGGCCCTTCCGACCCCCCTTTTATTGACCATTTATTATCGATTTTGCAGACAAAAGAAGTTACATCTAAAACAAAGTTGATTGGAACGGAAGGTGCGGGACTCCTGCGGGAAAAGCGCGTCCTAAGGGAGACCCCGCAGGCGCAAAGGCGCCGAGGGCGGACACCTACGTTCCAATCAACGTGCAAATTTCACAAAAAAGATTGGATCTTCTTTGCTTTCCAGGTTATTTAGTGAAACTTTCCCTTCAAAAATCGATACAGTCCATCTTCTCTGTATGAATGCTCCGTCACTTCATCGGCTTGTTCTTTGACCAGGTCAGTGGCGTTTTTCATGGCAACGCAATGTCCTGCGAGTTTAAATAGGGGGAGGTCATTTTCACCATCGCCCACTGCCAGGATATTTTCCGGTGCTAGCTGGAAATGCTTCAGTAATAGTTGGACCCCTGTTGCTTTTGAGACGCCTTCCACTGTCACTTCTACATTGTGATGGGTGGAGGAAGCTGTTGTGAAGGCATTGTATTGCTTGATTTTCCCCAAATCCGCTTTCCATTTTCGAATGGTATTCATTTCATTGCTGAAAAAGTAGATTTTGGCGACGCTGCTTATATCCATTTGTTCTGACCATCTTATTTTGTCATCCACTGCATCCTGTCTTGATAGCCATTCATTTTCATCGACTGTCTCGGGCTTTGGCACCAAGCCTTGTTTAACCATATAGTCTTTATCTTTAAGTAATGCCATCCGTGTTCCATCGTTCGGATGCACTTCGTAAAAAATCTCTCCAGCTCCAGCTTTGGCGACCAATTCTTCCACAAGTTCCGGCGACAGGGCGTGTTCGACAATCTGTTCCTTTCCGATGAATACGGACATTCCATTGGCTGTCACCATTCCATCGGCTTCCATGCCAGACGGCAAAACGTCCCTCACTTCTTCCAGCGTTCTTCCTGTTGCAATGAAAATCAGCTTACCTCTTTCCCTAAGTTCGCCTATGTACTGTTCCAGCGTCTCATTCACCTTATTCATTTCGTTCAATGTCGTGCCATCCAAATCCAGCACAATTGCCTTGTTAGTCATGCAAATCACCTCTAGAATCCGAATGATATGAAAATGCCAACAGCCCATTATCAAAAAGATCTTAGGCTGTTGGTTTCATTGATTTATTTTTATTCATGTACCTTATCAGTATAACAGTTTAGGATAATCCTAAAAGTTTCATGACACTTAGGATGAAGAGACCGACCACGCCGAAGTCCGAATCACCAAATGTGGTTCCTTCAAAACCTACATCCCCCAAGAAGACCAGGAGTGTCGCCGGCAGGAAACTAATGATGAGCCCGTTGGCAAATGATCCTAGCATCGCACCGCGTCTGCCGCCTGTAGCATTTCCAAAAACACCAGCAGCCGCTCCGGTAAAGAAATGCGGTACGAGCCCCGGAACGATGACTTTCAATCCGATTGCCGGAAGGAGGAACATGGATAATAGGCCAGCCAGGAAACTGAATAGGAATCCGATGATCACTGCATTTGGAGCGAAAGGAAAGATGGTCGGGCAATCCAATGCAGGTTTTGTATTCGGTGCCACTTTATCAGCAATCCCTTTGAATGCAGGGACGATTTCAGCAATTAACATCCGTACCCCTGCAAGGATGATGTAGACCCCTGCTGCAAATGTTATCGCCTGGATGAAAGAAAATACGATGAAGTTCGAGCCGCCGGATAATTCCGTTTCAATATAGTTCTGTCCGGCAAACAATGCGACGATCACGAAGAACAACGTCATCGTAAGCGACACGGCGACTGATGTGTCCCTCAGGAATCCTAAAGATTTAGGAACCTTGATCTGCTCGGTCGTCTTCTCCTTATTCCCAAACCATTTTCCAACAGTCGCGGATACAAAATATCCGATGGTCCCGAAGTGGCCTATGGCAAAATCATCGCTTCCGGTGATCTTCCGTACGTATGGCTGAAGGAGGGCTGGGAACATCACCATGCATACCCCCAATAGAATGGAACCGACCAAGATAAGCGGAAATCCGTCAAGCCCGCCGACCGATAGGGTGACTGCAAGTAAACAAGCCATGAATAAGGTATGGTGCCCCGTTAAGAATATATATTTAAATGGCGTGAAACGAGCTAGCAATACATTGACGACCATACCAAAAACCATGATAAGTGCAGTCGAGGTCCCAAAATCACTTTGGGCGGCTGCGACAATGGCTTCGTTATTCGGTATGACGCCTTGTACATTGAATGCATGATCGAACATTTTACTGAATATATCAAGGGCGCCGATGAGCACTGCCGCTCCCGCTCCAATGATAATGAAACCCATGACTGTTTTTAACGTTCCAGATACAACATCCGCACTGGATTTCCGCTGTAACAGCAGGCCAATGAGAGCAAACAGCCCCACTAGTATGGAAGGTGTACCCAAGATGTCATTCATGATAAGTTCCAGCATTGCCTCTCCCCCTCTTTTTTAAGTTTTCTTGTTATAGATGTGACGCTAATTTCGATGTGATTTCAGGGATGCTCATCATGTTTTCCAGCGTGACGATCGTCCGGGTTCCATCATCCAGCTGACCGACAATATCCGCCGCTCCCAGGAAAATATCTGCCTGAACCGTTTTTGCGGATGTAAGATCCGTATGATCCACCTCGGCCGTTTTTCCCATTTCCGTCAATGCCTTCTTCACATTCATCTCCATGATGAAGCTGCTGCCCAATCCGTTTCCGCATACTACCATGATTTTCTTCATATCAATCTCTCCTTTTTTTATCCTACATGCTTGTCTAATTTAGATTTGATTTCAGGGATGCTCATCATGTTTTCCAGTGTGACGATCGTCCGGGTTCCATCATCCAGCTGACCGACAATATCCGCCGCTCCCAGGAAGATATCCGCCTGAACCGTTTTTGCGGATGTAAGATCCGTATGATCCACCTCGGCCGTTTTTCCCATTTCCGTCAATGCTTTCTTCACATTCATTTCCATGATGAAGCTGCTGCCCAATCCGTTTCCGCATACTACCATGATTTTCATTCCGTTTCCTCCTTCGAATATTTATGAACGTACTCCATAAGGAGCGATTTATCTGAAGTGCGTAAGATTTCCTCTATATTGGCTGGTTCATTCAATAATTGAGTGAGCTGGATCAATGCCCGCAAATGCGAATCGTTATCTACGGCTGCCAAAATGATAATCAGGCGAACCGGTTTATCCGGCCCAAAGTCCACGGCTTCATCCAATTTCAGCAAACTCATGGATAAAGATCTTACCCCCTGCTCCGGACGTGCATGGGGAATCGCCACTCCAGGCGTTATCACTACATATGGGCCATTCGTTTCTATGGCCTCGATCATTGCATCCACATATCGTTCTTCGACGGTTCCTAAGTCCACGAGAGGCTTGGCCGCGACTTGAATGCCTTCTTTCCAATTGGAAACATGCGGCTGTAATTGAATCGTTTGCATATTGAGCAGTTCTTCTAACACAGGCTTCTCTGCCTCCTTTAAAGAAAATTGGGTTACTTTTGGCGTGTGAGTAAACACATTCGACTGCAGTGCCTTTTCAAGCTGATCCGGTTCATGGATTGTCGCATGCTTGGAAATGATTTTTAATAATGCTGCAACATCCACACTTTCCGTTGTATATCCATACAATTCCTGCATGACCTGCTGGCGCAATGTATGTTTATCCTGCATTTCCAAAATGGGCGGTACAACGAATAAGGCCGCTTTCGTTCTCATATGCACCGTTGAAAAAACAAGGTCGTACGACAATGGGTATTCTGCCGCATTCCTTACTGACAGAACATCCAGGAACAAAATATCCGGAAATAATTCCCTCAATGTATAAATGAGGATATTGCTGATGCCGATACCATTCGGGCATACGACAATGGCCCGTTTTCGATCATCCAATGTGGTCCCTTGCCTGCGCAGCCATCCGCCAAAATAGATCGTGAAGTATGCCACTTCCTCTTCTGATACTGGACAGCCAATCTCTTTCTCCAACACCCATAGGGATTTTTTTGTCAAATGATGCAGTTCAGGATATACTTTCTGAACCCGTCCCGTCATCGGGTTCATTTGCGGGAGACCATACCGCAGGCGATGATATGCCGGTTTAAAATGAATGTATAATTGTTGGCAAAGCTGCTCTTTGTCTTTCAGGTGAACAAACGCCAGCCTCTCGAACTCTTCCACGATTTCCTGCAAAAGCTGTTGAATGACTTCATCATCCTTAAGAGGGGAAATGTCCTTCGTTCGATTCATGCTCAGTAAATGTAACGTTGCGTATAAGTTTTCCGTTTCGCTCCACACTGATTGAAAGGCATCCGTCATGGTCATTTCCTCAACCATTTTGTATTCTTCCGTCGCTACAAATGGAGCCCAGCTCTGGTCGGCCTGTAACTCTTCCCCTTTTCCTATGAGCTGATCTGTACATAAAAATAAATAGCTCAGTTCATGAAGCCGTTCATCCGTAAAGGTGATGCCTAATTTACGCTCGATTCCCTCAAGCTGGAACCGGATTGAGCTGATTTGCTTTTCATGATTTCCCCATATGCACTCCATGATCAATTCACTATTGGGACTATTTAGTACATCATGCACGAGACGTTCAATGATATATCTCTTTACCCGGCTTTCCCCAATCACCACGTAGCCATCTTGTTTGGAATACTGGATTTTGAGCGCTATGTCCCTGTTTTTCTCCTTAAGCCTTTTTAAATCCTTCAACACCGTATTTCGTGAAAGCCCGGTGATTGTCTGGAAATGATAGACGGACAATTCTTCATGGCTTAACAGGATCATGAGGTAAAAAACCTTTTCCCTATCTGTCTCTGAAAATATATAATTGCGTTTTGTCAGTTTTACGTTCAATTCTTCATCCCTGATTGTTTCGGAAAAGGAGTAGCCCAGTTCACGATTATATTGAATCGGTTGATATCCATGAAATTGGAGCCAGTCATTCGCTTTGTTCAGACCATATTGTATTTGCCTTCTCGTCAGACCTGTTTGGGCTTCAAGTTCTTTCATTTTTGAAATGGGCGAATGCTGTAATAGTTTTAGTAAATTGGCGCTTCTTTCATCTAAAAACATTCTCTATCCCTCTCCCTGCTTCTACGATATCTCACTTCTTATTAGAATTATAGCGTTTCTAAGTCCGAATGTTGTCATGGGTACTGCACAATAATAAACTCTTTATAAATTTGTGCACAATACCGCATCCTTGCTAGGTCAATTACCATTATGCCTTGTAGAAAAGCGGGTGAATTAAAAGTGGATTATGCAGTACTAAAATGAAATTGCACACACTCTTTAAAACAAAAAAAAGTGGTGAAAGTTTTGAGATTAAACTCCACCACTTTTTTATTAAGAAATATGCCAACAGGACCTGTTTATAAATCACAAGTATTGTTCCAGATTACTATTTTACTTAGCTCTTTTTTGATAACTCACACTTGTTTTTCCTACTTGTATTTTACGTGCCTTGTCTTTGAAAAATTTCACAGTTCTTTTGTTGTATAAGTACTTACCAGATGTGCATTGAGCATCATTCAAAGAGTAATATATATTTGGAACAGCGCTAACAACAACACTTGCAGCTGCTAAAGCTGAACTGTAAGGAGCTTTCGTAATAGTAGATAGATATGCTGCAAATGCTGAAACACCTATTTTAGGTACAGCTGAACTCCATAATACGTCCCCAGACTTTTATACTTGCACGCATTAGCTGTGGCCATTTCTATAACTTGAACCTCATTTTCTGCTGAGACGAAGTATTCACTATCGGAAATATATTCATTATTAACATATTCAACATAATTATTAAGTTCTATTTGTTCTTCTTCAGACAAATTCACACCATCAATTTCCAACTGATTTGTTAATTTATTAATCTTTACTTCAGTAATCTGATTCCCTTCTGCATCTGTAACTGTTGAAATGATGAAGTTATCGTTTTCAACACTATTAAAGTGAAGCTCCTCGCTAGTTCCTTCAAACAATATTTCTTCATTTTCAAATTCTTGAGAAGCAAACGCTATAGTACTACTTGAAAATAATGAAAAAGTAATAGCAAAGGCAACCAATAGACTTAAAATCTTTTTTACCATAGGTAAAACCTTCTCTTCTTTATTACAAAATATTTTCAATTATATATTTTACATTAAATTATTTGTAAATTCAAAACATTTTGACTATAGTATGTAATATACTAACTAAAAAAGTGAGGAATTGTATTTTTATGTTTAATTACCTAAGGTTTAGATATAAATCTTATATTATTATTCTTTTAGGGATTTTTATTGGTCCAATACTTGCAGACATTTTATTGGAAAACCCAGATTATTTTATGGGCATTACCTGTGTTCTAGTAGGTCTATTAATGGGAGAATGCATAATGATAAAAAAATGGTTCAAAGAACGATAAATAAGGAGAAGACTTTACAAAGGTGATCCTCTAACTATTCAAATGAATAAGATTTAGAAGAATAATCATGGTACATTCATTTTTGTTTGAAAGCTCCAGCTTATTAAACACCTGCGATTACGAACGGGTAGGACAACCATTCTCGATAACTGCTTTAAAATTCGGTAAAAATTCAAAAAGGTTTCGGAATGAGAACATTCCGAAACCTTTTTGTTTACAAACCGGGAAGGACATAATGTCCCCTCCCTTATTCAACTTGGATAAAGACACAATCTAAATCTGCTTGCTGAGATTGCGCTGAGCTCCCCTATAGCTTCCGATTATATTTTGATAACCAGGCAGCTGGCTGGAAAGTAAAGCACCAAAACCTTCGACATCGTTGCGCCAATCACGTTGTAATTCGCACGCTACGCTAAACCAGTTCATAAGCTGCACACCGCCATGTGCCATACGCGATAATGCCGCATCAGCTACCTGTTTGCTGACTGTTCCAGAAGCATCAGTGACAGCGAATACTTCATAACCAGCTTTCAAAGCGGAAAGTGCCGGGAAAGCAACGCAGACATCTGTAACCACGCCCGCGATGATAAGTTGTTTTTTTCCAGTTTCTTCGATTGCTTTAACAAAATCTTCATTATCCCATGCGTTAATTTGTCCAGGCCGAGCTATTTTTGGTGCGTGAGGAAAGAGTTCTTCCAATTCTTGCATCAGCGGTCCGTTTGGTCCGTTTTCAAAGCTTGTTGTTAAAATAACTGGCAAATCAAAAAACTTGGCGGTGTTGGCAAGAGCCATAACATTGTTCTTGAATTCATCAACACCATAATCACGCACTAGCCCGGAAATAAGACCGGTTTGATGATCCACTAGAAGAACGGCAGCATCATCTTTGGATAGACGAGAATAGAGATCAGACATTTTTAAAGTCCTCCTTTTATTAAAGCTATCGAAGAAAGTTCATATGTAGGGAAATTCCCCCCAACTCCTTCGTTGGTTCCAATCAGTTTATAACTTAACTGACTGTTGCTCATAAGTTTATCTATAAACTTATATCCTGTCAATCATATATATATAATAAGAATCATTGATTATTGATAATTAATCTAGAACTGGAGTGTGATCGATCCAATGAATGAATTGTTGTAAATAACGCTCAAGATAACGTTTTGTTTGATCATCAGTAAGCTCTTTCCGATCAGAATCAATCTTTTTATGTACTTGCGATATCAGCATTTTTTGAAATGGAAGAACATGAACTTGCATCGCTTCAAGTACTTGCCTGATTTGCATTTGAGCAAATGCAGTACCTAATCCCCCAGGAGTAGCTCCAATCAGGCCAACTGGTTTTTTGGTAAGAACAGCGGACTCCCGAGGTCTTGACGCCCAGTCCAATGCATTTTTTAATACGCCTGGTATTCCAGAATTGTACTCTGGACTTACGATAATGATACCGTCAACGTCCTGAATGGCGGATTTAAATGATGTCACTGTTTCTGGAACCCCACTCATTTCCAAGTCTTCGTTAAACAAAGGAAGATCATTAATTTCGATCCAGCGAAATTGATAAGAATCAACCATATCTGTCAATGATTGAGCAATGATTCTATTATAAGAATTTTCCCGTAAACTGCCACAAATAAGGCCGATGGTTCTAGTCATCTACTTCCCTCCCTTTTTGAAATCATCTCCTATATTACCATAATCTACCAACTATAAAAAAGTGACGTTATTCCCAATTAAGCTTGTGATGTAAATATGGCATAACATGATTGCTGGGTAAAAAGAACTTCCTTATATTGATTCCACTTCCATTTTCTGAATATTTCCAACATACTATAAACTAGAAGGGTATTGGGAGGAGTGCAGAAATGGATGAAAAGAAAGTCACATGGTTAGAGCTCTTTTATGATTTGTTATTTGTGGCGGCCGTTGCGGGCGCAACTCATGTTTTACTGCATGTTGAAGATGGATATATCCATCCGGAGTATTTATTGAAGTTCGTGTTGATTTTTATTCCTATCTGGTGGGCTTGGGTAGGGCAAACCATCTTTATTAACCGGTTTGGAAAGGATTTATTTCATCAACGGCTATTTTTGATACTGCAAATGTTTTTTGTCCTAATTATGACATCAAGCTTATCAGCTGATTTTGATCCTTATTATCTTTCTTTTTTAATTGGTTATATTGGCTTAAGAGCCGTGACTGCTATCCAATATCTAGTTGTACAGCGAATAGAAGAGGGATTTCGAAAAAAAGCGGCACTCTTTTTGGGAAGGTATTTTTGGATTGGAATCATCATTTCATTATTCTCCGTCCTTTTTGATTCTTGGCTTCGATATGCTGTGTTGTATTTGGGCATCCTGATCGATATCATTGTCCCAATCCTTGGAAGAAAATGCTTAGAAAAGGTTCCTACAAATACGGCCCACTTGTTAGAGCGCTTTGGTCTATTTACCATCATTCTCTTTGGGGAAGCGCTTATCAGCACTCTTGCGGTAATTCAACCTAAACAAGGAAATTGGGACTCGATAGCCTTTTCCATCATTTCATTTGCCTTGATAATAGCTATGTGGTGGCAATATTTCGATAACATGGAGAAGAAAGTCGACAAGTCTGTACAATCTTCCGGCCAAATCATCATTTACGGTCATCTGTTTATTTTAATGTCTATAAGCATGATTGCAGCAGCCATCAGATTATTGTTTTTACATGAAGTCCATTTTTCATTTATCCTCTATTTTGTTTTTGGTTCCGTATTGCTCTATTTCATTTCAACCACTTTTGTTTTCCACCAATATAGACATAAGCACCAGCGGTTGCAAATATATCATTTAGGGTTATTTCTAGGGATTTTAGCGGTCTTTTTTATTTTTAATTTGATTGTCGTGGTACCGAATATTGTGATAATAGGCGAATTAACACTGTTTTTTATCATCTTTGCTAAACTGACGACCACATAATAAAGGAATCAAAGGAACCAGTATCAAACGATAATACTGGTTTCTTTGTATGGGATTTGGAAGTTTTTGTATTTGACTTCGATTTAGTTTATTCATAAACTGATTGTGACAAAAAGAAGAATGAGGTGACATTCATGAAAGAAAACACAACGAATCCCTCCACATCTAATAATGAGGAACGACTGGGTTTAATGTTATGGTTCCGAATAACACGAATATATAACCAGAGTATCCGGGAATCCAATCAACATTTAAAAAAATGGAATCTATCGGCAGCCCAATTCGATATCTTGGTTCAAGTTGGTTCCCATGAACGATTATCTCAGCAAGAACTTGCAAACAAGCTTTTTGTGACAAAAGGCAATATCACTCAACTATTAAGGAAAATGGAAGAGTTGGGATTGATTAAACGGGAACAGGAATGGAAAACAAAATACCTTTCATTGACTGAGGAAGGAAAAGAGTTTTTTCATGAAGTTGTTCCAAAACAAGAGCATTTTCAGGCATCACAGTTTGCCAACTTGAATGAGACGGAAAAACAACAGCTTTTAGATCTACTTAGTAAAGTTCAAAAATAAAAACAGATCACCTGTTTAATGGTGATCTGTTTTTATTTTGATAATCGAATTTGTACTTTGAGCAGATGTTTTTTTCTATTTGTATGCGTTGACATTTTGTATACATTTGTATACATTTAAACCAAGACACAATGTGTATACAATCGTATACACAGAAAGAGGATTTAACATGAGAAATGAAAAATTCAAGGATTTCAAGAAAGAGGGACATCACCGTGGGGAGCATCACAGTGGCAAAGGCCATGGTCCAAAAACCTTTCGCCGAGGGCGGGCAATTGCTTTTTTGGAAATGATGAACCTTAAACGTTCAACCATTAAGGAACAGTTAGATAAACCAGAGTTTCAATCCATTAATCAAATCTTAGTCGGTGAATTAAAAGCCATTGATATGTTAATCAACGAATTCATTCAATTATTTGAAATACAAGAAAGTGAAGCAGCCGATAAGAATAGTGAAGAAAAGGAAACTTCCAATAATAGTGAGAAAGGAATTGAAAGCAATGAAACAAATTAACAGTTATATCGATTCAGTGTTTTATACCCAAGATGCACTTTTGGAAGAAGTCATTAAGTCCATACAAGAAAACGGAATGCCGTCCATATCGGTATCTCCCTCATCTGGAAAACTTCTTACCATGCTTGTATCCATTTCAGGGGCTAAAAATATTTTGGAAATAGGCGCTCTAGGGGGATATAGCGGGATTTGCCTTGCCCGGGGATTCGGCAGCGAAGGCAAATTAACCTCCCTTGAATTAGAGGAGAATTACGTAAAGTTAGCTCATGGCAACCTATCCAAAGCCGGCCTTGGAGATCAAGTATCATATATGACCGGAGCAGCTTTGCAAAGTCTTGAAACACTTGTTGGTGATAACAAAAAATTCGACTTTTTCTTTATAGATGCTGACAAGGACAATTATGAAAATTACCTGCAATATTGCATTAGACTGGCGGAACCGGGTGCTTTAATCGTCATGGATAATGTACTTGCGGGAGGCAGTGTCGCAGACCAGGATGCTAAACCTAAACATTATACTGCATTCATGAAGACATTCAATGAAACTGTGGCCAATCATCCTCAATTGGAATCCCTGATCATTCCGATTGGTGATGGGCTGACCATTTCAAAAGTAAAGAAATGAAGGATGGAAATGAAGTTTGATTAAAAGTACGTGCATGAAGACATATAAGTCAAAAAACAAAATTCACGAGTAATACTGCTAAATTCACGAGTAAAACAGCCAAACTCACGAGTAAAACTGCTTAATTCACGAGTAAAGTGCTCTAACTCACGAGTAAACTGCTTAATTCACGAGTAAAGTGCTCTAACTCATGAGTAAACTGCTAAATTCACGAGTAAAACAGCCAAACTCACGAGTAAAACTGCTTAATTCACGAGTAAAGCGCGAATTCACGAGGATATCGCTCAAACTTTCGATTTTATCGATCAATCTCTCGTATATATCGCTCAAACTCGAATTTATCGTACAAACTCTCGTATATATCGCACAAACTCACAATTTTATCAATCAAACTTACGTATATATCGCCCAAATTTCCTTTTCATGAAGAAAAAATAAAATGAATTTCTATAATCTTGAATGAAAATGATTTTTATTATCAATAATAAATATGAAAGAAGGGTAACCAGTTTGATGGTTACCCCCGATGATTTAAATTTCTGGATCAAATGTTTTGCAATCCGTTTCTTTGCTATTTGATGCTTGCTTCCCTTTATGACTGACAACATAAATAGCATCTGCACTGCATTTGTTTCCAGAATCCCAATATTTACAATTATCCACTTCACATAGAACATCTTTTGCCATCGTATCACACCTCCTCATTTGCTATCATTAACAGAATTGGGGTTATTGATACTTTCCTTTTTAAGGTTCAGGTTCCTTCATTTTAAGGAAACCGCCTATCTCGTGTAATAGAGCACTCAAATTCACCAGTAAAACCACCAAATTCACCAGTAAAACGCAGAAACTCACGAGTAACGCGCTCAAATTCACCAGTATTTCTATGGTTTTATGAAAGAATTTCATTCTCGTGTGGAATCTAAGGACAAAAAAAACCGGGCAGCTTCCGCCCGGTTCTTTTTATGATCATGCTGATTTTTTCAGTAGTTCTGCTTGTGGGATTTTCCAAAGCTCCCGCCATTTTTTCAAGGCTGCAATGAGAATGACCAGGCCTAGGCATAGCATGATGATCGATAATACTCCGTTCAAGATGCTGAATCCTGCAGAGTCCGGGTTCAGGTATACGTTTTTCACCATCCAGTACCCAGCTACATTAACCGTTACATATAAGTAGGCTAGGGGTACGAGGCATGTCCAGATATACCAGCGTTTGTCTGCAATTTTCAAAACGACGGTCGCACCGATAATTAGTCCAATCGAAGCCATGAGCTGGTTGGATACACCGAAGAGTGCCCAGATCGAACCAATGTCCCCAGAGTAAAGAAGATATCCCCATATAAAGCAGGCTAACGCGCTGGCGAAGATGTTACCTGGCAACCAGTCGACTCTTTTTAATGGTTTATAGAATTCCCCGAAGAAATCCTGGATTAAATAACGGGCAACACGTGTCCCCGAATCGATTGCGGTTAATATGAACACAGCCTCGAACATGATGACGAATTGGAAGAAGAACGAAGCCAGTTTGTCAAAGAAGGGGATTTCGGTAAAAATATAGGTCATGCCGACAGCAAGTGTAACTGCCCCGCCTGTCCGTCCTTCTAGATTCATGCCGATTTCTTCACTGAGTTCGTTAAGGTGTACGGTTTCCATGCCTAATGTTTGAAATACTTCAGGTGTGGAGTTAATGGCAAAATAATCTCCTGGCTGTAGCGAAACCGCAGCAATCAGTGCCATGATGGCAACGACACATTCTACAAGCATCGCTCCGAAACCAACGGATTTGATATCACTCCATCGGTTTAACATTTTTGGAGTTGTGCCTGATCCAACAAATGCATGGAATCCTGAAATCGCTCCACAGGCGATGGTTATTGAAATGAATGGCCAGACAGGTCCGGCTACAATTGGGCCCCCGCCATTAATGAATTCGGTAAACGCAGGAAATTGGATTTCTGGATTTACCACGAAAACGCCGATAATCAATGCGGCAAATACACCGATTTTCATAAATGTACTCAAGTAATCACGAGGTGCCAGCAGCAGCCAAACAGGCAATGCGGCAGCGAAGAAAGCATAGATTGGCAAAATGATGGCAAGTGTGCTCGCTTCCAGTGTCAATAATTCACCAAATGCCGTTCCTTGAATGTTCGGCCCAAGTAAAATTCCGGCCATGATGAGCGCGAACCCGACGATGGTCGCACCTTTCAGATTGCCAGTTTTTTTATGGTAAAGCCCAACACCCATGGCGATGGGAATGGTGATCCCGACAGCAAACGTCCCCCATGGATTATTTTCCAAAGCATGCAGAACGACCATTGAAAGTCCTGCCATCGTAATGGTAATGATAAAAAGCATGGCAAGTCCTGTACAGAAGCCTGCTACAGGGCCAAGTTCTTCTTTCGCAACTTCCGATAGGGATTTTCCGTCTTTACGCATCGACGCGAAAAGCACGACGGCATCATGGACGGCTCCCCCGATTACAGCCCCGATTAAAAGCCATAATAAACTTGGTAAATACCCGAATTGTGCAGCAAGGATCGGGCCCACCAATGGACCAGCCGCTGCAATGGCTGCAAAATGGTGGCCGAATGCCACCCATTTATTTGTTGGAACATAATCTTTTCCATCCTCTAATTTATGGGCAGGAGTCGGCTTGGAATCATCTAGTTTTAATACTTTAAGTGCTATGAATGTCCCGTATAAACGGTAGGCAATCATTAATATACAAATGGAGCCTATGACGATTGGAACCGCATTCATATTTGAACCCCCTCTATTACTTACATCGTAAACTGATGATATCACGATGAAAGCGGGTTCAATAGGTTTTCAAGTTATAATGCAGATAATGAGGGATGGGCTGCATTATATAGAAGATAAAATGCAGAATTGTGAAAATTTTTAAAAACCGATTAGCTGCTTTAGCTCCTTCACATACGTGCGGCTTACCGGAATGTTTGATCCGTCACTCATAATGAGATTATAAGTCGAATTGAACCAAGGCTGTATTTCAGATATATGGATGACATTCACGATAAAGCCGCGATGGACCCGTAAAAATGAGCGATTGTCGAGCTTCCTTTCAAGAACGATGAGAGGGTCACCGATTTTATATTCATTTTCCTCGGTTTTAATGATCGTCTTTCCTTCTATGAGTCCTATGAATAAAATAGTGTCCCGGTCGATCAAAACAATCCGATCATCTATCTCTACAGCCAATTTACCTGTCTGTTCCACCGCCGTCCGACTGTCTAGAGGTGCTGTTCTGGGTCCATCTTCCCTGTTTTTACGCAGCTTCATTAGCTTATCCAATGTTTGACGAATCCTATTTTCATTATAGGGCTTTAATAGATAATCAAACGCATATAATTCGAAGGCTTGGAGGGCAAACTCATCATAAGCGGTCGCAAAAATGAGCGAAGGTGCAGGGTCAAGTTCAGCTAATTGCTTAGCCAATTGGAGACCATTCCCCTCTGCTAGCTCAATATCCAAAAAGACAAGATCAGGTTTAAGGTGGGAAATATCCCTCATGGCATCTTCTATCCCTTCGGCCTCACCCACAACGTCTACTTGCCTGCTTCTCTTCAGTAAATATTTCAATTCATCTCTTGCCAGTGGTTCATCCTCTACGATAAATGCTTTCATCATCGTTGACATATGCTCCTTTTTCGTTGAGTGGTATTGATATTTTCACTTGTGTTCCGTGCCCCGTTTCGCTTTCTATCGAGAGACTGGCCTGACCATTATAGATCCCATCCAGCCTTTCACTGATATTATGAAGCGCCGTTCCTGTACCTTTAGTCGATTCTACAGCATGCTTACCCAATTCATCTAATCTCCCGCTTGAAATCCCTTTCCCGTTATCTGCCACAACAATCTGCATCTTATCGTCCTTAAAAAAAGCCTGTATGATGATTTCACCTTTGTTTTTCACATGTGGAAATGCATGGTGTACCGCATTTTCAACAAGTGGCTGTAACGTGAATGGAGGGATGAGGACTTCCTTAAGCCTTGGCTCAATGCGATAATCGATATGATATTTATCTGGAAAACGGGCCTGCTCCAGTGATAAATAAGCGTTGATATGCTCTAATTCCTTTTCAAGCGGTACCAGGATTTGACGGGCCCCTTGTAAATTTGAGCGAAAGAAGGCACTGAGCTCCGACAATAAATTTCTTGCCTTCTCGACATCCATCCGGCATAAAACGGATATCGTATTGATTGCATTAAATAAAAAATGAGGATGGACCTGTGCCTGCAAGGCCTTAATTTCAGCATCCTTCAATAATTTCGTTTGCATTTCCGCTTTAGCGAGCTCCAATTGAGTGGAAAATAGTTTCGCCAATCCTTCCGCAAGCTCTTGCTCCACTTGGCTTAATTTATCCGGATGCTTGAAATACATCTTCAAAGTCCCCACCGTTTTCTGTTGTACCTGCAACGGCAGGACTACGGCCGCCTGCAATGGGCATTGATCATGAAAACAATAAATGTCCTTTTTTGTTTTGGCCACGATGATTTTGCCTTGTTCAAGGGCCTTTTTCGTTAAGCCTGTCGCTATTCCCACTTTCGGGACATGGTGATCGGACGCAGCACCCACATGGGCAAGTACACTATGTTCATTGGTAATGGCCACGGCATCGGCTTCAGTCAGCCCCAAGATGATTTGGGCAATTCTCTTACAGGAAGATTGATTCAACCCTTGCCGGAAATAGGGCAATGTCTGATCCGCAATCAGGAACGCAAGGTTCGTTTGCACGGCCCGCGTCCGTGCTTCTTCCCTCGTGATCGATTGAATGATGAGCATGAATAGTAAAGTGCCGAACCCGTTGATGATGATCATCGGGAGACCGATTACTTGTACGAGCTCCCACGCCCTTTCAAATGGTTTGGCCGTCACTAGTATGATCCCCATTTGGATCGCTTCCAAGGCCATGCAAATAGGGAGGGCAAACCAAGGGGTGATCGTCCCATGCTTTCGGCGCCTTTTTCCCAAAAACCCCGATAAGACTCCAGCCAAAATCGCTGCGATCGCACAAGCCACCGCTGTAAAACCCCCGAGAGAATAACGGTGAAGCCCCGCAATCAAACCCACGCCCAAACCGACAAATGGTCCCCCCAGCAAACCGCCGATTGCCACACCCATGATCCTTGTATTGGCAATCGCGTTATCCGGAGCTATCTCAGTATGCCAAGCACCCTCTGGTATGGCATGATTCCCGATTTCGATTCCTGTATAGTTACTTATGATGCCGAAAGTTCCAAAAAGTGCGATAAACATGATTTTCTTCGACATTTCATGTTCATGGCCTATCATTTGCCGAAAGGGTTTCATATAAGAAAGCAGGAATGCAGCAATCACGATGATCCCCACTTTTTCAAACAGCGACGGTAATAAATGAACCAACTCACTCACCCCATTTCTGGCTTTTTCATTCATCTTACAACAGCCATGAAATCTTTGTCGAATTTTGTTTTTACGATTAACACTGATAATCCTAGAACATGGAAAGAAACAGGGGGACCTCCATTTAATCATCTACATTCGGGACATACGCCTTCAGATACCTCTCATCAATATATCGGGAGAAAAAGCTAAAATAGTAGTTAGAGCAGAATAAATCTAGTGGGACAGAAGCTTTAGGACAATTCTATTAAATACAAAAAGGGCATGTTTTGATTAATCTTTTTTCAAAACATGTCCTTTCTATCGCTTTCGAAATTACCTTTGTAGGTTCGTCACAAAAAGGTTAATTATCGGAAAAGTCCACATCTGCACCCCCGGGTATCATTTCTGAATTTGCATTCGTCATTTTTGGAATCCATCACACTGAAAAATAGTTTATTGTTAAACGAGGAGAATAAATAGGTTATTTCATGAAAAAAGGTAACCTGATGGGTTAAAGATGCAGTGCTTCACACCCTTTTTAAATGCCAAAAATATTATCTTTTATAACTATGAGGTATGAATATGGAATTGAAAAATCAAATCATTTATATCAGTAAAAAAGTATTGAATAGTATTAAGAATTTCAAATTTAATTTTGAAACTTCTATATTTATCTTTGATAAAGAGCTAAATGTTTTATACTCTAAGAGTAATTTTGAAAATGAAGATATATGTAACGTGGTTATAAAAGAATCTGTTGAAAATAATGCATTTGTTTTAAGTACATTGCAAAATACTACTGTAAGAACTAAAAACCAAATCTACGGGAAGGATTTTAGTGTCATATCTTCCCCCATCCATGAAATTAAAAATAAGGAATTGCAAGGATATGTAGGTATAATAACAACGGATGATAGTGAAAATTTCAAAATGATTTCTGAATTGCTAGCTAATCAAATCTCCTACGAGTTACATGTGCATCGTGAGAAATTATTAATTGAAGATATAATAAAAACAGATACATCATCTTTAATTACCAGGGAGCAACAACATAAAGTTGAATTGCGAATAATAAAGAATATAACTCAAGGTCTCAAAGATAAAGAAATAGCTGATAATCTGCATATAAGTGTTTCTACAGTTCGTAACTATGTAAATAAAATGTTTGAAGAATTAGAGATAACCTCCAGATCACAATTAATCAGCTTGTACTATGAAAATAAATTGTATGACATTCTTAGCGAAATAAAGATAAAAAACCGCTATTTTTAGTAGGAGGAATTAAGATTAGTGGAGTCAGGATTTTTTATACACTAGGGATAACATCATTAATTGGTGCTGCACTGTTCCCAGTAGGCTATGTAAAATCTTTCAATATATTTATCTCGTTGTTTATTTTAGGTATGGTACTTATCTTAATCGCTCAAATTCAAAAAAAGAAAAATAAATGATGAGATTTCACTATAAGTTTATATTAGATGGTTGAAATCATTAATCTGCTTGATAGTTCAAATTTGACTACACAAAGGTTTATAAAAAAGCTGAGGATTACCTTTCCGCTAAAAAGCTAAATAAAAACCCCTCGCATCAATGCAAGGGGTTTTTTTGTTCAAAATCATTTTTCCATTACAGGCTTATAGTGTCCGGGTATGCTTCTGGCTGAAATAGCCAATCGGTTCCAGCCGTTGATCGTGATGATTATGGTAACGAGATCGATATATTGTTTTTCATCAAAGTGAAGGCGGACCCGCTCATACAGATCATCAGGGACACCGTTTGCAGAAATGGCCGTGACCGCTTCCGTCAATTCCAGCGCTGCCCTTTCCGACTCAAGATAGAACGGCGATTCACGCCAAGCACTCAAACAGTAAATTCTTTGTTCCGTTTCACCCATTGCCCGGGCATCCTTTGTGTGCATATCCAAGCAGTACGCACAGCCGTTGATTTGAGACGCACGAATTTTAATCAATTCGATTAACTTGCTATCGATTTCCGTTGTTTTCTTGTACTCCTCGAGTTCCATCATCAATTTGACTACTTCCCGATTTGTCTTCATGTAGTTAATGCGTTGTTCCATGTCTATCTCCTCCATTAAATCTTTTTAGGTTTCACTTATAAGACAAAATAGAGGATTGATTTGTGACATACCCTCTGTCCATTCTATTAAGGAACAGGAATATGAGTTAATTTATCCGGATTTGAAACAATGAAGATTTTCCGGATATTTTCTTGTTTTGGATCTAATTCAAAGCAGATGACTTTGATAGGCTGCCCGTCTTTCATTTGCAAAATTCCTTCCTGACCATTGACCATCACCGGAAGAAGCTCTCCTATGAAACCTCCTTTAGCAGAAACTCCTTTAAGAAAGGAGGATACGCGCTGTTTGTTTACAATTGGATTTAAAGCAGAAAGCACTTTTCCTCCGCCATCAGTGACAAGAACGACATCTTCTGTAAGGATATCCAAAAACTCCTCAAAGTTCCCTGTCATTGATGCTTTTATGAATGTTTTTGCCAAAAGATCGACATGTTTTGTATCCTCCGGAAGGACTGGCATATCATTCTTTAATTTCCGCTTAGCCCGGCTGTAGATCTTTCTGCAGTTCACTTCATTCTTTTCCAGCATCTCGGCAATATCCTCATAGCTGTAAGCGAATGCTTCTCTAAGCACTAACACCGCTCTTTCAACAGGTGACAGCTGTTCCAGCAAAACGAGGAAGGCATAAGCAACCGTTTCATCTGTTACAACCTTATCTAAAGGCTGCTCTTTTTCGTTTACCCGAGGTTCAGGCAGCCAAGGTCCTGTGTAAACCTCTCTTCTCTTCCGGGCTGATTTTAAAAAGTTTAGACAGCGATTTGTCGTCATTTTCGCAAGATATGCTTTCATGTCCTTAATTTGGTCGGTATCAAGCTTAAGCTGCAGGAATAAATCATGAACGATATCTTCTGCGTCGGTAATCGATCCAAGCATCCGGTATGCGATGGAAAAAAGAAAAGGTTGATATGTCTTATATAATGTATCCAACTCCACTTGCTTCACCTATTTTCTATCAAATTCATTTTCGAGAACGTATGACCCTTTCCATAATTATTCTCTAAACCAATCATTTATCCTTCTTCACCTGGTATAAAGCATTCATTCTAAAATTGATATAGTTTAATTCAAACAACATAAAAAAGAGCAGCCAAAGAGCTGCTCGATTCGTTCTTGTTCAGTATATCCAGGCATATATAACCGAATTCACCACTTACCATATTTAATATCGAATGAAATCTGCTATTAAAATAAATACAGCACCTATTACAATCCATATCAATAACAAAGGCCAGAAGAATTTTACCCATTCTTGATATTTAATTTTAGAGACTGCTAAACTTCCCATAAGCATGGCAGAGGTAGGGAGAATACAGTTTGAAAGACCATCTCCTAACTGATAAGTAAGGATGGTCGTTTGTCTCGTAACACCGATCAGGTCGGAAAGCGGTGTTAAAATCGGCATGGTCGTTGCTGCCATACCCGTTCCTGAAGTAATGAACACATTCATGATTGTCTGAAATATATACATGCCAAGAACTTGGATCGAACTTGGCAAATGGCCTACTGTTGATGCAAGTCCGTTTACAACTGAATCGATGACATGCCCTTGCTCCAACACTACGACTACACCTTTTGCCAGACCAACAATAAAGGCCCCGAAAGTAATATCCCTTGCCCCCTGAACAAACTCACTGGCAATTTTGCTCGGCCCATATTTAGATATAAAGCCAACAATCACACCTAATGTTAAGAAAAATGCAGCTAATTCTTCCATCCACCAGCCTTTTTTTGAAACACCCCAAATTAAGAAGCTAAATCCTATCAACACGGCAAATATCGTTAAGTAATGATTGAGCTTCATGGAGGATAAAGTGGATATATCCAAATTCTCATGCTTTTCCTCTTTTTCTAAGTCATATACAATACCGGCTTGTGGATTTTTTTGCACTTTTTTTGCATATTTAATGATATAAAAACTCGTGACAATTAGTAAAACCACCAAGATGATTCCCCGTAACCACATTCCTGAAAACATCGGAACTTCAGCAATGGCTTGAGCGATTCCTACATTGAAAGGATTAAGGAGTCCAGCTGTAAATCCGACCGCTGCGCCAAGCGTCACCATCGCTGTTCCAGTCATGGCATCATAGCCTAATGACCTTGCAACGGCAATGCCAATTGGCACAAATGCCATCACTTCAGCTGACATTCCAATCGTGAATCCCCCGATTGAAAATAGAGTTAAAAAAATAGGAATAATGACGATTCCTTGGTTCATGAAAGTCTTTCCAACCCTCGCAGCCACGGCTTCAATCGTACCTGTGGAATTAATGATTTGAAATACTCCACCGACAATGAAAATAAAGAAAACCGTATCACTTGCATCAATAAGGCCATGAACAATCGCTAAAGGGACTTCGAATATACCAATGGGGTTGTTCTCTACAGAATGGTAAGAGTTTTCCACTACTACCGTATTTCCTGTTTTTTTATCTTCCACTCTGTCAAACTCACCTGCGGGTACTAAATAACTTAATGCAGCTGCAATCAGGATCATACAAATAATAATTACAAATGTGTGTGGCATTTTTATTTTGCTTTTTTTGAATGGGGGTTCACTCTTTATTTTTCCGACGCTCACTTTACTCATTTTCCCGTACCACCTTCAACATTATTTCCACCTGTATTTCCTGGATCCACCCCGCAAAATGGAAGCTTTCTTTATCTTCCATTACATGATTTAGTAGCTTTCCATGCTTCGAATTCTCCCCGAATTCCTTGAATATATTGAGGGTTCATACATACTTCGTATGCCGTCATCGCTAATGCCTTTGCCGCTTTATTCAATCCGATCATCCCTCTCTCCGATGCTGCTGCTTGTACAAACTCCGGAGTATGGGTTATTGCGTCATCCGTTATTTTGATATACGGATGAATCGTTGCAGTTACTTGTCCAACATTACCAATATCCGATGAACCGATTCCCCCTTTTGCAGGCGGGTCACATACTACCTCCCCTAACAACTCCAGGTTGTCTTTAAATAAGGCAGCAAGCGCTTTATTATTATTTCGTTCAGCATATATCAGCCCTTCGGTTATCTCGATTCTGGCACTGACAGCTTCTGTAGCATGACGAGCTGCAGCATATACTTTCTCACGAACAACATTTAACTCTTCCACAGTGCTTGCTCTCAGTAAAAACTCCGCCTGGCAATAGGCAGGAACTACATTTGTTGCATCCCCGCCCTTTGTAATGATCCCATGGATTCTCACATCATCTTTAAAAAATTGACGTAAGGAATTGATGGCAACAAAAGTATTAATGACTGCATCAAGAGCACTAATTCCTTTTTCCGGAGCAGAAGACGCATGAGAGGCTTTTCCATAAAACTTAAAAGATGCATCCACACATGCCAGACCCCCACGCAATACCATTGTCTGTTTTTGCGGATGACACATCATGGCTACATCCACATCATCGAAAATGCCATCCTCTACCATTAAAATTTTCCCTCCGCCTTCCTCTTCCGCAGGCGTCCCTAATACGACGATTTTCCCCGGAAGGTCAGGGTGAGCATCTTTCAATGCTAATGCTGCTCCAATGGCTGATGTTCCAATAATATTATGGCCACATCCATGGCCAAGTCCTGCCAGTGCATCATATTCAGCTAAAATGGCAATCGTCGGACCGCCGGGGTGCCCCTCCCATGTTGCCCTGAATGAAGTTTCTAAATTAGCAACCCCTTTTTCAACCGAGAAGCCCGCCGTCTCTAAAGGCTCTATCAACCATTTCATTGCCTGGTACTCTTGGAAACTAAGTTCTGGATGAGCATGAATGTTTAATGCTAGCTCACGTAATTCAGCATCACGGGCATCAACAGCCACTTGAATAGATTTCTTTCCTTCCACAACATTAATTGACATAAATATACAACCTCCAAAAGATTCAGAAAATTAAATGTTTATTTTTAAATATTACGTTCACTTCAATGATAAGTAAAATTAAGGTTTTTTTATGAAACTAAAAAATTCTTTTATAGTTTAAATAGTAACAACCATGAATATTTAAAAATTCATTGAACTTTCTGTTAACAACTAACGCAAAAGGAGGGTTCGGATTGGTCTCATCTTGAATCAGCAAGGAGCGAATTACGGAATCAATACTTGGGGATTACCATAATTTCAAAACAAGACTTGGTTATAATCCATGATTTTTTACTGTTTTATATGGAGTGGAATCCTCCCTGGATTGAAGAAATTTGCGACACTCCTACCGAATAACTGGCTAGCCGATACCCCACAGGCGCTTGCTTTGATGCGGCTTGGCAGACAGTCGGCGGAAAGGGAGCGGATTTCTGAAATCAAGCTGGAACTTTTTTTTAATAAGGCTTTGCTAAAGATTAATGTTGATTTTTGAACAAATAAAAGAGACCACCTAATAAGTGATCTTCTTTAGTGCATCCTATGGAACTAACGCACCCTATAGTTTAAGAAGAAACCTTCACATTCTCTTACGTGTATCAAAAAAAAGGATGGAACCAATGCGATCCCATCCTAAAAATCTTTATTGATTGTGTTTCTTTTCCTCTTGTTGTTTATGCTTCTCTTCTTTTTGCTTATGCTTCTCTTCCTTTTGTTTGTGTTTCTTTTCCTCTTGTTGTTTATGCTTCTCTTCCTTTTGTTTATATTTCTCTTCCTCTTGTTTATGTTGTTTATCCTCTTTATTTCCATCAATATCAAATGGTTTATCTTTATTATTTTTTGTAACTGGTGGAGCTTCTTCAGGATTTGCACCTTTAATGAACAGTTCATTATTCACCTGGTATACATCACTAGGCTGTTGGAAGCTACTTTGGTCTGTTCCAAACGCTTCCAGCATGGCCTTAAACATTGGGTGCGAGATTTTAGTTGTATTTCCATCCATATAATTACCTGGACCATTTTTAGTATATCCAGTCCAAACCGCCATAGTGTATTGCGGTGTATAACCAGCAAACCAACTATCATTTACCGAACCGGATGGATATCCATATTGTGCTCTGGTTTTACTGTCAAAATTGGTTGTGCCAGTTTTTCCAGCCACATCTAGTCCAAGGACATCTGCTGTTTTTCCTGTACCAGATTTTACGACTGTCCGTAACATATCCGTCACCAAATAAGCTGTGTAGTCATGCATAACACGTTTTGGCTTTGGAGTTAAATTAACAACTCTGCCATCAGGATAGACAACTTTACGAACAAAATGTGGTGTATTGTATTCACCGTTATTTCCAAAAGCACTATATGCCCCTGCCAGCTCTAATGGATTAACCGTATTACTTCCAATCGCATATGATTCGTACACCTTATTATTATTAAAAGTAATACCCAGATTTTCTGCAAAGTTTTGTGCTTTATCCATCCCTACTTCTTGAAGGGTAAGGAGTGCTGGAATATTGTATGACCATTGAAGTGCTGTTCTAATCGACAACATTCCGTGATATTGATGATCCCAGTTAGAAATAGATTGACCATTTGAGTAGGTTATCTCATGATCATTAATTTGGTGTGCTGTAGACCATTTTGAATTTTCAATAGCCGGACCATAATCAAAGACTGGCTTGAAAGTAGATCCTGGTTGACGTTTAATATCAACCGCAAAGTTGTTGCCTCGGAAGGAAGCTTTATATTGGTTTCGACCGCTTCCAATAGCTCGAACTTCTCCTGTTTTTGTATCTAAAAATACGAAGGCTCCTTGAAAATTGTCATTTGGATAAGAAATAATCGTATCGGTGTTCATTATTTTGTCCGCAAAGGTCTGAGCTTTTGGATCTAGCGTCGTATAAATAGATAATCCATCCGAACTGATATCTACATTTTTCAGCTTTCTTTCAACTTCTTTTACAACAGCGTCCAAAAACGCCTCGTACGGCATTCCATGTTGTTTCTTTTTTTGAACAAGTCCTGATGTAACTGGAACCTTCTTTGCATCCTCCAATTGCTTTTTCGTAATATACCCTTGTTTATACATGGCTTCTAAAACAATATTTCGACGATTTGTTGCAGCTTTCACATGTTCGGGTTCAGTGGGATCGTAATAACTTGGACTCTGTGGGAGCCCCGCCAACATAGCGGCCTGCGGAAGCGTTAATTTATTTAGATGATCGGCATCGATTCCGTAGTAATTTTTGGCGGCAGCTGCTACACCATATGCCCCGTCTCCAAGGTAGATCTTATTTAAATACATCATTAAGATTTCATGTTTAGAATACTTTTGCTCAAGCTGATATGCCAAACTCCATTCCTGTACCTTTCGCTTTATTGTTTTCTGTGGGGACAAAAAGGAGTTTTTGATGACCTGCTGTGTAATCGTACTTCCGCCTTGAGATCCGAAATCCCCTTTTAGGTTCTTGAAGATTGCTCTCGCAGTTCCTTTTATATCAATGCCATTGTGTTCATAAAAATGTGCATCCTCCGTGGCAATGAAAGCATGTTCCAACATTTTTGGAACTTGAGAATACTTAATTTTTGTCCGCTTTTCTTTACCATATTCGTAAAGGAAATTCCCGTTTTTATCGTATAATTTGGTAGAAAGCGGATCGACTAGTTTTGAAGCATCTATTTTAGGTGCATCCTTAATCATTGCTGTAACCGTAACTGCCCCTATTCCAATTGAAACAACACCTAACAGTAAGCACCAAAGTAAAACTTTTTTCAAGAAAGACCTTCTTTTAGGGGAGTTTTTACCTTTTTTTTGATCTTGTTTTGTTTTTTCCACTTGTTTTCGTTCCTGACGAGAACGATACGTTTCTGACATTAATCTTCTCTCCCATATTCAAGTTACTCAACAAAATTGAAGAAAACTTTGCAAAGAAATAACCTTTTATTTACTCACTGGTCATTGATGATCAGTATGGTATTTAATACAATGCATTTCATGCAAAACCTGTATATAACGTATTAAGGAAGAATTTATCCTATACTCTCCTTGGTCGGTTTTCGCAATAAAGTAATTACTTCGTACTATCTTATCTAATACATCTTGTAGAACGTCTTCCTTCTTTACATCTGGCACTTTTATTATTTTTTCTCGTTTAATATCATTTTCCAAGGTATAACAAACAATAAAGTTCTTCAAATTAAATCCCCCTTTCGAGAACCACTTCTGATTGTCTTAAGTAGGGAAACACGTCTACTTATTTGAAGCGAATAGTCTTAAAATTTATATACTGAATAAGAATGCAATTATCGACCAGCTTTGTCTTTCAAAGACGTTATTCATGAAGCAAATACCCATGTTGATAAAATGATGGATAGCATTCCTACTATTTTTGAAAAATACCTTGTATACCATCTATAAATATTTTATGAATACCATAGATACAGCCTAAAAAGGTCAAAGCGTGTATAGAAAATTTCATTTTTTTCAGTCCATTACACAGTCCATTTATATTAATTCGAAAGGAACCCTAGTAATAAGGGGGCACCTCGATTCCCCCCTCTATATAAAGACCAAATCTGCACTTTAATCAAATAAAAAGCCACCAATTATGGCAGCCGGATTTTGTTCCCGTTTATAAGCACATTCTCTTATTCTATATATTATGTTCGTTTTACGTAATAACCTGGATAACTTACCTTTCTATAGACCATAATAAGATTTATCCAATAGACACCCTAAGGATCTTGGTGTTTGTCTGAAATCCATCCTTGAAGCTTTTCAGGGATGGATTTTTATTTTTTACTTTTCTTAGCTGAATAATATTTCTCAAGAGCGACTTAAAAGAGAGCTGGATTTTCAACCCGTCTTATGGCACTAACATGCCCCGTTAGTTCATCAAGATGATCAACAACACTCTTTAACATAGCCTTTAATAAAAAAACTGCAGGCAAACTCGCTTTTCTTCGAGTTTGCCTGCAGTCTGAAAGGCGAACAACCATTTCAGTTGTTCTCACTATAGCAATATAGCTTTTTGATTTCACTCACAAACTTGGAAACACTGGCTAATTGTAAAGAAGATTGCCGGTATATCATCCATGTTCTTCTTTTTAGTTCTTCACCATTTTTTAAAATCAAATCATGGGAAAACAAGTCATCATTTTCTTGCAAAAAAACACGAGGAATAATGGCATACCCAAGCCCTCTTTTCACCATTTCTCTGCATGTCTCATAGCTATCCACTTGCATCATCATCAAAGGAGGTGATGTAAACCTTTCATTCCACCAATGATCAATACTCATTTCAGAAGGAATTTGCGATATATTTCTATATTTCAGCAAAACATTCGGTTCTTTACGATTAATCATCGGCAATCCCGGAAGGCTATCAACAGGTATCTCATCTTTTGAAATGATGCATATATTTTCTTCAGCAAGAAGATGCTTTTCATCGAACCATTCATAATCGCCTTTTACAATCGCAACATCGATCTCCCCTTGCATGAGCAATTCCATCATTTCCGTACTGAAGCCCGTATCAACATTTAAATGGACCATAGGACAATTGACCATGTAATCTTGTAAAATGGAAGGCAGGTTATAAAGACCGAAATGGCTGCTTATCCCTAACTTCAAACTACCCTTTGTTTCACTTCCCATATTCAATAAATACTCTTTGGTTTGACGTAAATCTATGAGCATTTTTTTTGCATAGCTTACCAAATATTCTCCAGCTGGTGTCATTTTAATGTTTTTTCCGTTCTTGGACAATATTTCAGTTTGGTTTCAATTTGCCTTACGCGGTACGTTAATGCAGGCTGGGTCATGTAAAGTCGCTCCGCAGCTTTTGTCAGATTCTGGTCTTGGTATAAATATTGCAAAATTAAACAATCTTTCTCATCCATAAGTTTTCGCCACCCCTAATAGTTTCGCAGCCTAATAATCAACGGTTTCAGCGATCCTCAATCATTCTATGTACAGAGATATGATGCTCCCCTTCCTTCATACTAACTCAGGAGTGGTTCCAGGACTTTGCTTAAATCGGTCTTCATGATGAACTTCAATCGTTTGCAAGAAGCTTTGCATGGAGTTTGTCATATAAGCATCTTTACGGTGAATGAAGACAGTCGAAATATTGCCGTACTCTTCCGGAATTGCATGCACGTGTACCTTTTCATTGGCTGTAAGGTGATTTACCGCTGATTGTGGTACGAGGGTAATGCCAAGACCGAGAGTTACGCTGGTTAAGATCGTTTCCAATACATTGAACTCCATGATCCTTTTGGGCATCACTTCTTCTTCTTTCAGCCATTGTTCCAGTTTAGAGCGATAGCCACAACCCTGACTGAATACCAAAAATGGTTCTGTTATAATTTCTTCAAGGTCAAATGTTTCATTTCTTGTAACCAATACAAGTTTTTCTGTACACACATCATATGGCTGAATGAGCGGATGTTTAATCGGTCCTGTAACGAAAGCTCCATCCAACCTATGTTCAATGACATCTTTAATTAGGTCTTCTGTTAACCCCGCCTTTATGGATAAATCAACATTTGGATACTGTTTATGATAAGAGGCTAGAATCTTGGGAAGATCGGTGACCGTTTCAACTGTACCTATGTTCAATATCCCTGTAGGTGTTTCACTATCCAGGAATACTTGCTTGAGTTCTTTCACATCAAGCAAAATTTTGTTTACATACTCCAACATTTTTCGAGCCTCTGCAGTTAATGACATACCACGTTTATGTCTATTGAATAGAGGCGTCCGTAACTCCTGCTCTAAATGCTTAATCCTCGCCGTTACATTGGATTGGACGTAATTCAACTCAACAGCCGCCTTACTTATGCTGCCATATTTAGCGACGCACTGGAATATTTGCAAATCCCTTATTTCCATAAAAGTGACCCCCTTTCTCAACTATCATTAATAATGATGATTATATTCATTTTAAGTCATTTTACATGATAATGACTTTATCATAAGGTGTGTATAGGAATTTAATCAATCATTATTTTTTGAGGGGAAGCTTTTATGAAAAAAAATCAAGTTTTAATCGGTGCACTTTTATGTTTGACAGCCAGTATTTCCTGGGGAGCCATGTTTCCAGTTGCAGAAAGGGCATTAATGTATATTGATCCTTTTTATTTCTCTTTTTTGCGATATTTAGCTGTTAGCGTAATTTTAGGGATATTACTTTTAATGAAAGAGGGGAAGGAGTCATTTAAGCTGGAAGGGCAAGGAAAGAGGTTATTGTTTTTCGGAACGATGGCTTTTACAGTATATAACTTTCTCATTTTCGCAGGTCAGGACTTACTGGGACATAACGGGGTAATTGTTGCTTCCATCATGGAATCATTAATGCCCATGATCTCAATTTTAATAATGTGGGTTTTCAAAAATTCCAAACCCATGAAATATAACATCGCCAGTATGCTCCTTGCCTTAATTGGGGCCATTCTTGTCATTACAAGTGGCAAATTATCATTCCTATTATCATTGAAAGATAGCATCATTCCTCTACTTTTCATTCTCATCGGGGTGATAGGCTGGGTTATATATACAATGGGCGGCAACCAATTCAATGGATGGTCAACACTCCGCTATTCGACTTTAACATGTATTTTAGGAACTTCGGTATCAGGAATCATAACATTATTTGCAAGTGTACTGGGCCTGTCTGTCCCTACAGCAGAGGTTATGCAATCCATTTATGGCGAAATGATTTTCATGATTATTTTCCCCGGTGCCATAGCCCTTTTAAGCTGGAATTTAGGCATAAAACTTTTAACGCCGATCAATGGAATCCTATTTATTAATTTAGTGCCAATAACCACGTTGGCCATCGTTTTCATCCAAGGAGGATCACTATCATCATTCGAATTACTGGGAACTTTTTTAGTGATATATGCATTGATTCAAAACAATTATTATCAAAGAAAAAACTCGCCTTCCCAAGTTGAGGAATTGAATCCAAGGAAAGTAAAGAGAATCGTTTAAACATAAAGGTACAAAACATCAATAGGAGGGCAACAATGGATTTATTAACGCTTATGCTAATCTTTGGATTAGCTGTACTATGGGAATTGGCAACGATTAATAAGAATGTAAAAAAAATGAATGAGCAAAATGCAGAATTAATCAATCTGTATAATGATAGAAATAAAAGAACTCAGTAAAATAGACTTTTGGCAATACAACGCAAAAAAGCCTCTCATATAGATAGGCTTTTTTTGTACTAACCAGAACGACGACATCGTCTATGAATCCTTTTCTTATAAACGATTGCATGTCCACAGCTCACTTACCTTCGCTTTGTCAGCGGCCGCGAGCAAATAGAAAAGAGCATGTGTTGAAAAATGATTGATCAAAACATGCCCTTTTTATGGATAATGCGTAATCACTTCATAAGCCGTAACAATTAACAATTCACTATTTTTGATTTTTTATGATAGTTCTTTTTGACATTTTACCATTATAAATTTAAATGGAGGTTTATTTTCCATATTCTTATGCGGCTCGACAATTTCCGAAGATTCTATCAATCCATATTTTCCAAATTCTTGTTTTATCGAGTCGGAATCATAAAAAAACATTTTTACCCCTTCCATTATCTCGAAATAGTCTTTATCCAGTTGTTTGCCCTTTCCAAACATTGGGGCTTCTTTTGAAATAGTAGTAAAAATCATATAGCCGTTTGGCTTTAACTGATTATAGCAATCTTTAATAAACTTCTCTCTCTCACGATTATTCAATAAGTGAATAAGCGCATAACAAAATATACCATCATAAAGTTTGTTATCAAAAGGCATATCGGTTACTGAACCATGAAAAATACTAATATTAAGCCCATTTTGCCTTGCCAAATCTTCGCTGTTTTTGAAATCTCAATACCTGTTACATTTATTCCGTTTTCAATAAAAACCTTTGCGTTTCTGCCATATCCAATACCAGGAATCAATATATCCTTAACTTTATTCTCAAGGAAAAAGTCCTTTGCCAAGATTGCGGAGTCTGAAGGTTCAAATCCCCACATCATTTGATTTTCTATAAAACTTGCTTCCCAGAATTCTGTCATGCCTCAATCCCCTTTACAAATATTAGCTCTTTTTCTTTGGCTGTTTTCGCATACTTTGTTGCTATTCACCAAATAATGCGGTGTGGTTGATTTCCCCTCCATTGCTCGCTTTCCGCGGGGCGGGCGGTGAGCCTCCTCGGCGTGAACGCCTGTGGGGTCTCACCTGTCCCGCTGCTCCCGCAGGAGTCTCGCACTTCCGCTCCAATCAACCTTAAATAGTTTCGTTTTAAAAACAACAATCTTTACGAAAAGATCTTTTTCTTTTGAAAAATACTCTTATGCATTCAAGGATTTTATGCCTCCAAAAGAAATGCAGCTTCAACTAAATCCATGATGACTCCGGCCGCCGCTTTATTGCCCTCCGCCGCCGCAATCACCAGCTGGGAAGGCGTGCTGAGTGATGTATCTCCGCATGCAAATACTCCTTCAACCGTTGTTCGTCCAAATGAATCCACTTTAATCCCGCCGTTTGGAGTGATCTCGCAGCCAAGCTGTTCCGCAAAAGGAGCAGACTGCACCAAGTCAGTGACCACAATCCCTGCCTCCCTTTTGATTTCCTGTCCGTTTTGCAGCCGGATTGATGTCAGCTGACCTCCTTTCGATTTAAGACTTTCAATCTTTTCTTCCACGACTGTTACGTGCTGCCTAGCTAAGATATCCTTCTCCTCATCAAGAACCTGATAGCCATTTGTAAAAACGATCACATCACCGCTCCAGTTTGACAGCAGTTTTCCCATATGAAAAGCCCGTTCATTTTCTGCAATTACCGCCAATGCTTGGCCCCGCATTTCCCAGCCGTCACAAAACGGACAGCTGAAAACACTCGTTCCGTATACATTCTGTATGTTTGGAATCTCCGGCAAAACATCCCGAAGACCTGTTGCAAGAAGCACCTTTTTCGCCATGTAATCCGTTCCGCCTTTCGTTTGAATTCGGAACACACCACTAGCTTTTTCAATAATCTCCACCCGCTCATCCTTAATGGAGACGGACGGATATTTCTGGACATCCGTTCTTGCCCGCTTCTTGAATTCTGACGGCTTTACCCCATCCTGTGTGATAAATCCGTGCGACTCCTGCGTCACCCGGTTACGGGGTTTATCCTCATCAAACAAAATTGTTTTCCGTCCAGCACGCCCCATGACCAATGCGGCATTCAGTCCTGCAGGTCCTCCGCCAATAATTACACAATCCAACACATGAAACACTCCTTCTTTATAAAATCTATTAAAGACCCTTAATGTCCTTAATTTGTGTAAAAAAATTTATTTTTCTTTTTTTGTTTCCTGACACTGCTCCGCAATGCTTTGAATCGTTCGTCCAGCCAGTTCTTTCTTCATGTTGCCTTCCGCCTCGATCATCACGCTCTCAATTAAACACTCGCTTTCTTCATGGTCAAACGCACAGTTGAACAGCACCGACTGACCCTCCACCGCTTCAATAACATCCAGAAACGAAATGTCCTGAGCCCGGCGTGAAGTACTGTAGCCGCCTTTTGCCCCTGGCACTGATTCAATTAATCCAGCCTTCACAAGCTTCGTCAAAATCTTCGACAAGTACGTCGGGGACAAATCCTGCATGTGCGCCAGCTGATCCACGCTTACCGTCTGGCCTTTTGGTTCCGACGTTAAATGCACCATTGTATGTAGTGCATAATTGGTTGCCTTTGAATACTTCATTGATGCACCTCATAATTAAAACTATTACAGACTTTTAATATCCGTAATTGATTGTAACTCAAGCTGCAAAAAACCGCAAACCTTTTTCACCTCACCGAACGTTGATCATCCTGCCAAAATCTTAACTTGTAATAATTTGCCTGGTTACGATCCACACGAGAAAGTAATGTCGACATCGCTCCCTCTATACAAGGAGGGCCGTATCATTTCTGAAATTTTACTGGTCATTTTTGGAACCCACCGACTAAAAAAATCGTTTATTTTGGAAACAAGGATTAATAAACAAGTGATTTTCATTCTAGGTATTTGGGTGTTTAACCTTAACGGAGCAATTGGCTTTGCTATGGTTGATAGATTTTTATTAAATTCAAAGGATGATTAATAATGAAAAAATCCAAAAAATATATTGTCCTATTTCTCTGGGTCGTATTATTTTTATATTACTTTGATATGTATATGCCCAAAGGTATTTATTATTTTATTGTAGGAATTCCAGTACTTTTTCTAAGTGCAATTTTTATTTTAAAGATGTTTGGTTATTCAAAAGATGTAAGAAGCAGGTGATATTAACAACCTTTTTCGAGATGATGCATGTATCTCTTTTTTGTTTATCTCTAATTGATTTAGTTGTTCCTCTTTTTTGCATATTTTCAAATTTAAAAGCGATTAAACTTGATTACTATTAAAAATTCCCTCTTTACATTTTTTGAATGTTTAATGCCTTTCATATCTGCGTCTATAGCCTAATCCTCTTTCTCCACACGAGAATGTAAGCCCCAAAAGTATGAGCACTGTTAATACAGAACTCATACTTTTTGGGTTGAACACGTTTTTTACAACCTCTATATTTCGATTTCATTAATCATCTGTTTATTCACCAAGCTTCTTCCGAATATCCGTTGCTACGTTCTTTAGCGCTTTTTTTGATCCCCGTTCAAGGTCGTGGTTCAATTTCCTTTCTTTATAGCTGACAAATAAAGTATTGAGATCATAGCCTTCAGGATATAAATCGATGGCCTTTATTTCAAGCTCCAGCCTATTGGCATGAACCTCCTTGAAGGTATCTTCTATAAGAACGGTGACATTATTGTATGAATCCTTTTTCTTATAAACGATCGCGTGCCCATTTAGTTCGCTTACCTTCACTTTGTCGCCGACTTCATATTCATATAATATTTCCTTAGGAACGGCCGCTGGCTTCGCTTTTTTGATTTTACCTTCCTGGACACGCTCCAGGTCATAGTCTTTATTGTCGATATATAGCTTTGCCTTTTGCAAAACCTTTTCACGTACATTCATTTTTTTCGCTATCCACAGGGCATTGCTTTCCCCGGATTGACCGATCAACAGCTTATACTTTGGCTCAAGTGTTTCACTATTGAATTGCATGGCCGCATTCATAAAATCACTGTGTATTTCCGAATAGCGCTTGATTTCACCATAATGGGTCGTCGCAACGGTAATGCAGCCCCTCTGATAAAATTCCTCAAGGATGGCAATCGCTAACGCGGCACCTTCATTTGGTTCCGTTCCGCTCCCGATTTCATCGAACAGCAGCAATGAGTTATTGGTTAATGCCCCCATGATTTCCGAGATGTTTTTCATATGCGATGAAAATGTGCTCAGTGCATTTTCAATGCTTTGGTTATCACCGATATCGACGAATACCTGATCGAAGACGGCAAGCTCCGTCCCCTCTTTCCCGGCAACATGCAGCCCTGACATGACGGCCAATGTAAGGATGCCGATCGTTTTCAGGACGACCGTTTTACCCCCGGCATTAGGGCCGGTAATAATTAAGCTGCGATAGTCCTTACCGATTTCGAAATCTAAAGGTACGCTGTCTTGCGGCAAAAGGGGATGTTTACAGCCCTTTAATTTAATATAACCATGATCATTGATTTTCGGTTCGATGGCATCCATGCTTTTACTGAATTTGGCTTTTGCGAAGATCATGTCATATTGACTGATTAACTCGATGTTTATCTTGATCGGTTTCAGATGTTCGAAAACCGTTCCGGATAATGTGGCCAAAAGTTGATACTCTTCCATCGATTCCTCCGCTTTTAAACTGGCCAATTCTACATTCAATTTCGTTACCGAGGCAGGTTCAATGAACACGGTAGCCCCTTTTGCGGATACTTCCACGATCGTTCCAGCCACTTGATTTTTATAGGAGGCTTTGATCGGGATGGTGTAGCGATCATCCTTTTTACTGATGAAAAATTCCTGAATGAACTCTTTATTGGCTCCGCTCTTCAAGAACTTATTCAGTCGTTCCTCTATTTTACCTTCTGTCTTGATGATTTGGTTCCTGATCCGTTTCAGATCCTTGCTGGCTTCGGAAACAACAGCATTTCCTTTGATGGTGAATTGGATTTCTTCTTCAATGCTCCTGTATTCAGTCATGGAGCGGGCGTAGGAATGCAGTGTTGGTGCAAAGAACTCTTTATCGGTCATGAATTTCTTGATATTCCTGCAGCCTCTTAAGAAGTCTGCTATCGCCACTAACTCTGACGGCTCCAAAATCATTCCTTTTTCCAGTTTGTCGATATGGAGGCCAATATGTGAAATTCCTTTTAAGGGAATATGGCTTTCCGCATTCAGTAAGTTCCTAGCCTCCGTAGTCTCGTTCAAACGATTTTTAACGACCTTCAAATTGCTGCTAGGCTTAAGCTGATCCAATAATGCTTTTCCTAAACCGCTTACGCAATGGTTTTTCACCATTTCCTTGAGTTGGATATATTGTATTTTTTCATAAGTCATTGTATTCATCTAATGATCCCCCTTGAATGAGTGAGTGATTAAAATTCCCGAATCCAAAAAATGCCCGCAATGGTCCCCCTACCTTTACAAATGAACAAGCCATTTGAGTAGAAAGCTCCTGCGGGCATCGGTCTTATCTATAGATAAGGACCTAAAATCGTTAACAAATAAGGCAGCTCGAATAGACCTGCGTACACAAAAAAGCATGATAGGACAAATCCCACCATGCTTTTCGTCGTAACACCTACATGTTACACGATTTATGGAAAAGGAAGCAGTCTTAAGGTAGGTATTCACAATGCATAATTACACTGTGAAAAAAGGCATACTTAATCCACTGACCAATCAGTGATTAAATACCTTATTCAACTAAATTAGTTGATACCTACTCCCGACATAAAACACCACACCTTTTCTCAGATTGGAATTAATATACCATATCAGTAAGAAAGAGTCAATTCATTTTTTCCATTTTTTTGCCGTCCTTCGAATCCATTCATGTAAAACAAAAGGGGATATTGGCTTTAACAGCCATAATGCTTCAGTAACTCCCCTTTTCAGTGTCTGAATATTTACTTTAAAATTTGGGTATGTTATCCTTATATTAACATAAACTAAAAACAGCCTCATGCGCTAACATGAGGCTGACAACTAGCAAGAGTGGTTGGTCACAACTAATAACTCTTAATCAGAAGAATCAGAAGAAGAACCATTGCCATCTTGGGAGGATGAGTGGTTCTTTTTCATTTTCTTGGCGAACACAGACAGGATTAGACTGGTTGCTACAGCAACAATTATCTCTTTACCCAAATCTGTAATTAAGTTCAATAAGAAATGAATCATGAGGTCACCTCCTTCCCCATCTATAATTAGATGGAAAAGCAAAACTGTGACCTTCCACTCTATCCTCAGTTGTCCCTCTATTTTATCATATCTTTCACATTATGGAAAATATATGAAAGTAAATATCAGAGGACGTATTCTTCCCCTTCTACTCTAGAGTGGATTAATTCCCATTATTTAGAAGTGCAGCTAACATTTGAACAATATCTCCTAAGTAACTAGACATATGATACGTAATGACGAAAGAAGTCCGTCCTGTTAAGTCATTAAGAATAGGGGATTATCCATTGGATAATCCCCTTTGCGGTTTAAGCTTCATCATTCATTATGAGAGGGACTATTTTCCCTTCATTCACGTTGATCAATCCATGGTCGGTTATTTTCAGGGCCGGGCTGACAGGAAGCGATAAGGTGCTTAATGACATGATGACATTATAATGTTCGTAGCCTAACGATTTAAGTGCATCTGTCAGGTGCTGAACCTGCCTTGATACGATGTCCATTGGCTCTTCGGAAAGGATGCCCCCTACCGGAAGAGGTATCATGGATAGGACCTTGCCATCTTCAACGCAGCAGACTCCGCCTTGCTTCTTTATCACTTCGTTGGCGGCAAGCAGCATATCCTGCTTGTTATGGCCAATCACCAAAAGATTATGGTTATCATGCGAATAGGTTGTGGCAACCGCTCCCCGCTTCAAAACATCGCCGGTGATTAACCCGTGCGCCCTGTTGCCGTTTTTCCCGTATCGCTCGAATGTTGCGATTAAACCATAAGGGCTTTCTTCCCAGCATAATTCACCGTTCTTCCCATCAATAAAATCATGGGTTTCCGTTGTGAAAGTGGAACCATTCTGCACGTTGATGATCCGGCACTTGCTGTGTCCATGCTTGTCTGAAATTGGGATGTTAAAATCGTTTTCAGTAAGTTCCGCTAGTTTCACACTTTGATAGAAATGCTCAGGAAATTGCCTTTCCTTCACTTCTTGCACATATGGCCGGGAAGATTCATAGACTAGCTCGCCTTTTTTGTAAACTTGTTCAATATCAAATGTTTCCAAGTTGGATACAAGCAGAAAATCTGCCGCTTTTCCTGGCGCAATGGCGCCGCGGTCATACATCCTCATCCGCTGTGCAGGTGTATATGTGCATGCATAGATGGCTTTTTCCGGGGACATGCCCATTTGAATGGCTTTCTTCAAAAGGACATTCAGGTGTCCTCTTTTTTGGAAAGAGTCGGTCATGACGTCATCGGTGACAAAGCAGAAATGCTCATCCACCTGCTTTTCCTTCAAGTACTCGATCACTTCTTCAGTCATTGATTTTTCTTGAATCTCAATAAACATTCCGGCTGCGATCCTCGCATCCATCCCTTCAACGGTCTGGTGTGTATGATCTGAATTCACTCCGGCATAAATAATCTTTTGCAAGTCCAAGTCGAGCAGCTTTGGAACGTGCCCCTCTATGATCAGATTCGGATAGCGGGAACGGATATGGGACAAGATCCGGTTCGTCTTGCAATCCGGGTCGGATATGACCTCATAGTAATTCATGATCTCGCCGAGGCATATAATGTCCTCTGTTTGCATCAATTCATCTATGTCGCCTATTTCGATAGAACCGCCTGTCGTTTCCATCGATGTCGCAGGAACAGAACTCGGGATGGCATAAAACATATCCGCTACGCAATCTTTACTCGCTTTGATCATTTCCTTCACACCGGAAATTCCGAAAACATTGGCCATTTCATGCGGTTCCGGCACGATCGTCGTCACGCCGTTTTTGATTAACCCGTAGGAAAACGTGGCCGGCGTGACCATTGTACTTTCAATGTGGAGATGGATATCGATCAGACCTGGAACCATATACTTCCCCTGTCCATCGACGATTATATCCGGCTCGAAGGCATCCAATTCCCGTTCTCCAATATAATAGAACTTTCCATCCTTGATGGCTGCATTCCCTTTAATGAATCTTTTAAAATAGCTGTTAAACACGTTGATATCTCTTACAAGCATATCCATTCGCATAACTTACCCTCCTAAGCTAGTCAACAAGCACCATCTGGTTTCTCGGAATTTCAAGGATGATTTCCTGACCCGTCCGGTAGGATTCCGTCATTTCCTTGTTCACAGTGAAATCCCCTATTGGCGTTTCAACGACATATTGATAGCTTCTTCCCAGATACGTACTTACCTTAACCCGGCCTGATAAACTATTTTCCAGAACCGCTCCAACTTTGTCTTTTTCCCTGATCAACAGATCGTCCGGTCTGATGGCGCCTATTTTTCCAGTCGAATTGGTCATCTGTGCATCCTTGTGCAGCACAAATGAGTAGCCAGACTTATTCAGTTCAATTTTGCCTTCATGATCCGTCCGCTTATCAAACTCAATGAAGTTCTTAAAACCGATGAAGTCTGCGACAAATTTGGTTTCAGGATATTTGTAAATGGTGGCAGGGTCACTAAGCTGCTCGATGATCCCTTTATTCATGATCGCTACCTGATCGGAAATGGAAAAACATTCTTCCTGATCATGGGAGACATACACAGTCGTAATACCCAGCTCTTGCTGGATACGACGAATCTCGACTCTCATATTCACCCTTAAGTTCGCATCAAGATTACTCAATGGCTCGTCGAATAATAGGATGTCCGGCTCAATCACCAATGCCCTGGCAATCGCAACCCGCTGCTTTTGGCCTCCGGAAAGCTCTTGGGGATATCTCTTTTCAAATCCTTTTAAATTAACGATTTCGAGCACATTCATCACTTTTTTTTCAATTTCACTTTTTGAATTCTTTCTAAGGCGGAGACCGAATGCAATATTATCGAATATCGACAAATGCGGGAATAATGCATAGTTTTGGAACACAAAGCCAAAATTCCGCTTGTTTACGGGCACTTTCGTATAGTCCTTTTCCTTAAATAAAAACTTCCCTTCGTTCGCCTGTAAAAACCCGGCAATTAAACGCAGGGTCGTCGTTTTCCCACAGCCGCTCGGGCCAAGAAGGGATACCAGTTTCCCTTTTTCTATTTCAAGATTGAAATCCTTTAATATATTCTGTTTGTTATAAGCTACAGATATATCTTGTAAAGTGAATAAAGCCATCCATCATTACCTCCTTTATCGTTTTGTGAAATAAGACAAGCCCATGAGCCGTTCTACTATAAACATGAAGAAAGCCGTTATGAACATGAGTAATACTGAAATGGCCGAAATGGTGGGATCGAAGTAGTTCTCTACATACGTCAGCATCTGGATCGGAAACGTACTTACCCCAGGGCCTGTCATATAAACTGAAATGTCTACATTATTGAAGGATTCCAAGAAGGCGATCATGACTGCCGCTAGAATTCCTGATTTTATATTCGGGAGGACGACTGTAAAGAATGTCCCCAATTTACTGGCTCCGAGACTCTCCGCCGCTTCTTCAATGGAAAAGTCAAAGTTTGATAAGCTTGAAGAAATCACACGGATGATGAACGGCAGCATGATAACAGTATGTCCAACAAACAGGGCCGCATATATCGGAAGCTGATAAGTTCCGACAATATAACGTAAAAATGCAAAGCCCAGCACAATTCCCGGAATTAATATTGGCGAAACGAAAAATGCATTAATCACGCTTTTCCCTTTAAAATCATATCGGCTCAATGCATAGGCAGCTGGCACTCCCAGTAACAGTGCCAAAAGATTGCCTCCGAGTGAAACAAGGATGGAAGTTTTAAAAGCGACCAAAAACATTTCCACATTAAAAATATTTTCGTACCATCTTAAAGAAAACTCTTCCGGCGGGAATTTCAAAATATTTCCGCCTTCAAATGACGTAACGGATATGATAAGCAAAGGCCCTAGTAAAAAGAGAAACACCAGGAGAGTAAACAGGGCCAATCCTCGATTTTTTTCCTGCATACACCTCTACCCCTTTGGATTTAATTTTTTTGCCAAACCATTCATGATCGATATGATTAGAACGGTCACGGCAATCATGATGGTGGCGACAATCGATGCCACTTGCCATTCGTTCAATGTAATGGCGTTTTGATAAAGAAATGTCGAAATGACCCGCTGTTTCCCACCTAGTAAAGCAGGCGTCGTATAGGCAGTGAAGCTCCCTACAAATACAAGGATGCTGCCAATGACCAAACCTGGAACCGAAAGCGGAATGATCACTTTTGAGAATACTGCCAATCTTGACGCTCCAAGGCTCTCCGCCGCTTTTAATAAATCCGTCTCGATGTTCTCCATCACTCCCACCAGCGTCACAATGATCAATGGCAGGAATAAATGGACCAATCCGATGATGATTGCAGTAGGCGTGTATAAAATATCAAGCGGCTTTTCAATCAGGCCCATGCCCATAAGCAATTTATTCACCACGCCGTTTTTACCGATAATCACCATCCAGCTGAATGAGCGAACCACAGGGCTTGTCAATAGCGGAAAGATCGTCAGTAAAAGCATGATCGCTTTTTTTCGTTGTTTCAGTTTTGAAATATAATAAGCTGCTGGAAATCCTAATAGAATGCAAATGATGGTCGTGAACAGACTCACCCTAAGTGTCGTGAGCAGTATTTCAATAAAGTATCGATCTTTGAAAAAATCGAGATATCCTTGTATGGAAAAGCCGCTTTCAGTAAAAAATGTCGTGCCAATCGTCAATAGGATTGGAATGATCATGAATATCGTTAAAAATAGAACCCCTGGCAACAGCAACAGGTATAGATAGCGTTTTTTCACCTCGGAACCCCCTGTTCGTATTATTTATGAATTGATTATGCGAATAAACAGGTCGAAAAACGCTTCCGCATTCACGTCAAGACAAACATGCGCATTTGGCGGCTTATTCAGCCTATTTTGAAAGTCGCAAACCATCTGTCCGTCACAAATTTCACTTTTTGTTTCTACATCCACATAATATTCTTCTCTAGTGACAAGATCATTTTGCAAAGCAATGGCTACAGCTAATGGATCATGCATCGCACAAGCCCATATACCGTTACGTTCAAAATACCTTTTCCGATAATCGGATGTACTTTCGCTTATATAGTCAGCAAGTGCATCGTTTTGGATCAATTGGATATGCTCTTCATCCAATAGAACCTTTCTCGTGACATCAAGACCAACTTGCGTGATCGATTCGAATCCCGCCTGTAAGACGATTTTGGCAGCTTCAGGATCGACATACGTGTTATATTCAGAAGTTGGCGTGACATTGCCAACCCCTTGTACAACACCGCCCATGAAAATGACTTCTTTAACTAGCTTGGTGATTTGCGGACATTTTTTCACCGCTAATGCCAAATTCGTAAGAGGTCCCGTCATGACAAGCGTCACTTCATCAGGAAAATTCAAAATGGAATTGATGATGAAATCAGAAGCAAATCCATCATCAGGCTGCTTTTTGACCGGCACATCCTTCAAGGCACCGCCAATCCCGTCTTCGCCATGGATCCGGTGTTCAAAAAAGGGTCTCCTGATAATTGGGCTATCTGCCCCATTTATGACTGAAATGTCCTGTTCATTCAATAAATCCAATATTTTGCATGTATTCAGTGTGGCCGTATCAAGTGATACATTCCCGTTCACTGTCGTAATCGCCAATATGTCGAATTGACGGCTTTTAACAGCAAGAATGATCCCGATCGCATCATCTATTCCAGTATCCACATCAAGAATCATTTTTTTCTTCATCAAGCACACCTCTTTTTTTTCTTAGTGTGTAAGTTCACGATTCCAACGGTCGATCCATTGTTTAGATTCTTGATTTACAAACTTCATATCTAACACACGCAAGCTGCTAATGACGTCATCCCCATATGTTAAGCCTTTCGCTTCCGTTTTAGAGAGCTTGACTTCGGTATTGACAGGAGAATCCACTTTCGCTTTCGCTGATTTTTCCTGAACTTCCTTGCTTAAGATGTAATTCATGAATTCCCCGGCCAATTCTTTTTGATCGCTGGCTTTTACAATATTCACCGTATTCATCACTGCGTAACCGCCTTCTTCAGGTGAAATGAACTTAGCTTGAGGAACAGCTTCCTGTAAATCGCCAAAATACATTTCCATGATCGGGCCTGCAGCAATTTCCCCTTGTGAGAACATGTTTACGAACTCAGATGTTTGCCCATATTCCTTTACCGCATTCGGCATGATCTTTTTCATTTGATCAAAGGCTTTATCTTCATTGAACTCTTTACTTCCGCTGACATTTGAAGCGGCATCCAAAAACATCGGTCCAGTTGTTGATGTGATTGACGGGATCGTTATCTTCCCTGCCAAATCCTTGCTCCAAAGATCTTTCCAAGACGTAATTGGCTTATTCACTTCATCGGGATTATAAGCAATGCCAAATTGTGCAATGGTATAGGCTGGTCCAAAGTCCTCTCCATTTGGTGCTTTTGCTTTGTCGTATATATTATCAATATTCGGAATTTTACTGTGGTCAATTTTTTCAAATAAGCCTTCATCGATGCCCTGCTGTGCATAGTAGTCGGATAAATAGATAACATCCACATCACTATTCGCTTGGCGTACCTTGTTCAGTCGATCAGCATTATTTCCTGAATCAACGACAATCTCGACATTATGATTCTTTTCAAATGGTGCGTAGACTTCCGGCCGGAAGAAATCATCAGCGAATCCCCAAGTGGAAACGACTAATTTGGCTGGTTTTTTCTTGCCATCCTCCTTTGAAGAGCATGCAGCTAAAACAAATGTGAAAAGGGATAACACCATCAATACGCTAATCATTTTTTTCATCATTCAAACCTCCACTTTCATATTGTTTAAAATTTCCTTTTTACTGATATAAATGTAAAAAAAGACAATCTTAAATAGAATTGAAATTCTACCCAAGATTGTCTTTTCTTTGTAAACAAAGATAAAACTTATCATTTGGTTCTATTGTGGCGTTCCCTCCAGATAAATCCGAGTGGAAATCCATTTATATGATTATATTAATTTTCCTTCAATACAATATTGGTGAATGCCAGTTGCGTCGCTGAGTCATAATCCCTCAGGACGGCTTCAATATCCCAATCCGTTTGCGTTTCCAGCTTTTGTCTCAGTTTCTTTTTATAAAGCAGTGACATATGGAAGTCAACTTCCTGCTTCAGGCTGGGAACTTCACCCTCTAAAGCTTCAGAGCGCGGGGCACGTCGATGTTTGGCCTGAAATGTAATCACATTCTTCTCAATGGTAACCTTTAGCAAAGTCGTACCAAAGCCGAACAATTCCTTCGATACCTCATTATACATATGAGAAAGCAATTTCTTCGTTTCGTTAGAGTTTATCGGTAAGATGACTATCACCTGCCAAACTATCATTTGAGGTAATTATATATACTTTTTCAGAATTGCACAAGATAATATTCGGATTTCGTACAAAAAAATCTTTTTTTTTATAAAAAACGTACATTTACTTACCAATACACGAATTATAAAAATAAACAAATGAGGATTTCAATATATTCATATAACTTTATATCCAAGCCAGCACTTCTATTAATGAAAACTTTTTCAGAGAAATAAGCGCAAGATTGAAAACCATTGATATAACCTTGCACCGCATTGAAGACGCTATCATAAGGATTTAATATAGCTAGTATAGAGCGATTAAAAATAGAGAGTATCAAAGGGCTCGTTAAATGAGGGAGGAATTAATATGAAGAAAGCTTTTGAGAAAGCGCAACAGTTCGGTAAATCTTTTATGCTCCCGATTGCCGTTTTGCCAGCTGCCGGTTTATTGCTGGGAATTGGCGGTGCTCTTTCTAATCCAAATACAGTTGAGGCCTATCCTTTTTTAGACTTTGCTTGGCTGCAGGCCATTTTCACGATCATGAGTTCTGCAGGAAGCATCGTATTCGGAAACTTGCCGGTTATTTTTGCCGTAGGTGTTGCAGTGGGCTTGGCACGCTCGGATAAAGGGACCGCTGCACTTGCAGCCATGATCGGCTACTTCGTCATGAACAGTACAATAAATGCACTGCTTCTAATAAACGGGGAACTTGCCAAAGAGAATCTGGCAGGTGCCGGACAGGGAATGGCGGTCGGGATCCAAACACTGGAGACTGGTGTGTTTGGCGGTATCGTAGTAGGTATCTCTGCTGCATATCTGCACAATAAATATATTAAAATTCAGCTTCCGCAAGTTTTAGGGTTTTTCGGTGGTTCCCGTTTCATTCCAATCATCGTTTCCTTCGCGTCCATCTTGGTTGGAGCCGTGCTTTTTATCGTATGGCCTTATTTCCAACTTCTCATTAACCAATTAGGTGCACTGGTAACGAGCACAGGTACGATCGGGACTTTCTTTTACGGGTTCATATTACGGATGCTCGGGCCGTTAGGGTTGCATCATATTTTCTACCTTCCCTTCTGGCAAACAGCTTTAGGCGGGACGATGGAGATTAAAGGGCAGATTGTCAGCGGGACTCAGAATATCTTCTTTGCGCAATTGGCCGATCCAACTACTGTCAAGTACTATGAGGGTGTTTCCCGGTTCATGTCCGGGCGGTTCATCACGATGATGTTTGGTTTACCAGGCGCTGCACTGGCCATTTATCACTGCGCTAAACCTAAAAATAAGAAAGTCGTGGCCGGTTTGCTTCTTTCAGCTGCCTTAACATCTTTCTTAACAGGCATTACCGAACCGCTTGAATTCAGTTTCTTATTTGTCGCCCCAATCCTTTATGTTTTTCATGCCTTGTTTGACGGGCTTGCCTTCATGATGGCAGATATATTCAATATAACAATCGGTCAAACCTTCTCTGGAGGATTTATTGATTTCACTTTATTCGGGATTCTCCAGGGTATCAGTAAAACAAACTGGGTTTATGTACTTCTCGTCGGCATTCCATGGTTTTTCCTATACTTCTTCACTTTTAAATTCTTGATCAGGAAGAAGAATTTAAAAGTGGTTGGCCGTGAAGATGATGAACAAGCCACTGTTACACAAGTAACGGCATCAGAGAGAACCCAGACCATCGTTAATGGATTAGGCGGACAGGAAAATATCGATATAGTCGATTGCTGTGCAACCCGTCTCCGTGTCACGGTAAAGGATGAATCATTGGTGAAAGAGGACGTCATTAAACAAACCGGTTCAAAAGGCGTCGTAAAAAAGGGGAATGGCATTCAAATAGTTTACGGTCCCCAAGTAACGATCATCAAAAATGAAGTGGAAGAATTCTTGGGTCATTAAGAACATAGATAACGATAAGGAAGTGTTAAACATGCAACAGGTGCTGGATCAAATTCACAAAGGCTTAATTGTATCTTGTCAAGCATTGGAGAATGAGCCGCTGCACAGCTCTTTTATTATGGGACGCATGGCTATTGCTGCCAAAGAAGGCGGTGCGAAGTGCATTCGCGCAAACTCCGTAGCTGACATAATGGAAATCAAGAAAAATGTGGACCTTCCTGTCATAGGGATCATTAAACAGGTGTATGGACAGAATGATGTCTTTATCACTCCCACCATGGCCGAAATTGATGCATTGATGGAAACTAAAGCGGAAATCATTGCGACGGATGCTACAGCCCGGGTAAGACCGGACGGTAAAACGTTAAAACAGTTTTATTGCGAAATAAAAGCTAAATATCCGGATGTTTTACTAATGGCTGATGTATCCACCATAGAGGAAGCAGTATACGCCGAACAGTTAGGATTCGATATTGTAGCACCCACTTTATACGGCTATACGAACGAAACATTTGGCCAAAAAATATATCAGGATGATTATGCTGTGCTCAAAGAGATAGTAAAAGCAGTGAAAAAAGCGAAAGTGATCGCTGAAGGAAATGTCATAACACCAGAAATCGCCCGCTCTGTATTGGATATGAATGTCCATGCAGTAGTAGTGGGCGGTGCCATTACCAGACCGCAGCAAATCACTAAGAGATTCGTGGATGCTATCCAAGAATAGAAAATTGCACATAGTAATGAAATGACCCAGACTGGCAATAGTTTGGGTCTCTTTTTTGATTCATATTCCTGTAGTCATCCGTTCCGGTTATTGACGTCCCTAATGGATACATTAAACTATAAAAGGTATACATATAAGTAATTTGAAATGGGTGATCAGATGGAATATCTAGCAGAAAACCTCATATATGGCATTGAGTGCAACATGGACAAATTCACCAAAACAGAAGAAGAATTGGCCAAATACATTCTGGAACGCCCTGAAGAAGTAAGTCAGTTAACCATTAGTCAAATAGCTAAAAAGCTTCATATTTCGCCTGCAACGATTACGCGTTTCTGCCAAAAATTAGCCTTTTCTGGGTTTAATGAGTTCAGGCATGAGTTAAAAAGGTTCGTGGATCTCCGAAAAACACCGAAAAATATGAAGGACATCAAGCAGGTGGATTATTTCGCTAAACTGTACCAAGATCACTTAGGTATCATAGATAATACCTTTCATATAACCACATATGACGATATCCAGAAAGCGGTATCTTTCCTTACACAGGCAAATAAGATACATGTATATGGAATAGGGAGTTCGGGTTTAGCCGCCCAGGAGTTCAAATCCAAGTTTTTCAGGATTGGCTTATCTGTTGAGGCTATTACAGATCCCCACCAGTCAATGATGGACGCAGCTTTAAGTGACCAGAATAGTGTTGTCATCGGCATTTCCATTTCCGGAGCAACAAAAGAAGTGATTCGCGCAGTTAAAATCGCAAAGGCACAAGGCTCGCGCATCTTGGTTTTTACTGGTGATAAAAATTCCGAGCTCTCACATCTTGGTGATATATCGCTATCAGTCACCAGCAAAAATAGCCTGCATATGGGACAAAACATCTCACCATTGCTTCCACTACTATTACTTTTCGATTTAATATATACAGAGTTGGTTGCTAAAGATTATAAAAACAGGATAAGCATCAGGGAAAAGACTTTAAAGGTATTAACCGAGACCGACTGACTTTCGGCTTATCCGTTAAAACCATACACGAATTATACAAGATCCATTGGGTATTTTTTGAGATTTCATTTACGACTACAAACAGCTGTAATTACCCAAAATTTGGATTAACCCTTATTATATTCTTATAAAAGCGACTCCCCCACAGCCCCCGTACAACTACAGCTTTATGATTGGCAGAAAACGGGGCAAATCCATGGTAGGGCTGAAAGTTATCAGTTTGTTTGATTAGCAGAACCTGACCGAAAGTCATTTTCGTTATTCATCATATAAAAAAACTGCATCTCCAATTAGTTAGATGTTACTAACAATTGGGGTGCAGTTCACTTTAAAAGACATCTTTTTTTTGTTCCTTTTAAACTAAATTCCTTATTACTGGCATGGATCGTTCTTGGAGGCTCTCGGAAAGAAGACTATACGCAACTACTTTATTCTTGAACTGTTTGACCACATCCACGTGGTCGTTGTAAATGTACACAAATAATCTAACATCGTTTTTTCCTCTTCTAGTATCAATTATTATTGGAGTCCCACTGTTCTCTGGATGTAAAAACAATTTCTCGTTCCCTGGGAATATATGATTTTTTTTCAAAAACTTAGCTTCGTTAAAATAATTAATTACTTGAATTTTGTCTTCACCTTCCAAACGTTTTTCATCAAAGGTTACGATTGCATTCGCGTCACTAATTTCTGAATGCATTTTAAATTTGCTCATAATCCAATTCACTGCATCGGTTGGAAGACAGGTAACTAATAATTTAAGCAAGCTTAAGATAATTGTCAAAATCAATACAGGCAATGTCATATTTGATCATCTCCGCGACGTTATAATTTAATTATTAAATGAAAGAGGCGGTCAGTTTTTCTTTGAAGTGACTTCTATTAACGTTTCATTTTTGGTTTCACAAATAGAGTATGTCTTGTAAATCACTCGTACAAAACATGACCTTTATATACAATCAAGCCTATATTTCTATGCATTTTGATATACTATTATAATAATCATTCACGTGGTATCTTAGGCTAATTTTATTACGAAGTAGATGATGCCCACAGTTAATACTAGGGCAAGACCAATATAAATATAACTAAGGTTCAACAAATTCCCTCTCGTTGCTGCAGAATAATTACTATCACTCTTCCCCGTTAATGAAAGGGTGCCAACCAGAGCAACTAAACTAATGGCTACTACTAATATTACACTTATCGTCATGATTCAACGCCTCCCAATATTATTATCTATTTCCTTGAACCATTTCAAATTATTCCGATTCTCATCGTATATCGTAGTGTAACTACCTAATTTGGATGTCAAAATTATATTGTCCAAGTAGTTCGCGATTCGTGTTTACTGAGTAAATATATTAGAACAAGCCTACTTCTCTATAATAAAAGAACAGCAAATTTTCGGACCATCCAATCAAGTGAAATTTTCACCATCCACTTGTTGAATTCTTTCGTTCATATACATAGAAAAGTGCAAAGCGCCACTGAAGAAATGGCTAAGATACCACGTATTGCAGGAACTCTGACCTAACTTGCTTCCTCGAAAAAGACAAAAAAGAATCATGACTTTGTCATGACTCCAGTTTGTAGACAAAAGGGGTTCGGAAAACGTAACTTTCATCAAATGATGTTCCTGAACCAACTGACCCAAAACAACACCTTCAACTCCTCGGGTATGGTTACAATTTAGATGTTGATTTCCACTCCAGGCACTCGCTTTCCGCGGGCGGTCCGGGAGCCTCCTCGGCGCTTGCGCCGAGGAGGCTTGGCAGACAGTCGGCGAAAAGGGAGCGGATTTCTGAAATCAACGGAACTTTTTAATTAAAAAACTGCAGGCAAACCGAACAAGTTTGTCTACAGTCTGGAATCATCATGACTCTCTCTCGTGAATATCAAAGCATATGATTATAAACTTTTTACAGCCTCTGCAAACCTTTTGATGCCTTCGTGAATGGATTCCTCATTTTCCCTTGCAAAAGTAAAGCGTACGTATTCCTTATTTGTACCTAGTGTTGAACCCGGAACGTATATGACTCCTCTTTTGATGGATTCCTCCAGTAACTTTATTTCGTTCAATGGCACTTTCAGCTTACACCACAAATGAATTCCACCATTTGGCGAATTATAATCAACTTTTTTTTGCAGGAATTGTTGAAGACTCGAAACCATTGCATCCCTTCTTTTTTTCAGTTGGCCCCTTAAGTAGGCAATATGGGCAGGAAAATACTCTGAATCCAAAAAATCGTTTGCTATCCATTGAGTGAATGAGCCATGACCGAAGTCAACCTGCTGCTTAGCATCAGATAGTCTCTCTATAACTGGTTTCGGTCCTATAATCCACCCAATTCTTAAACCGGAAGCAACAATTTTTGACAAAGAGCTTATATACAAAACATTTCCGTTGTTGTCCATCGATTTAAGCGTGGAAATTTCTTCCCCGGTAAAGGAAGTTAAACTATAAGGATCGTCTTCTATGATCGGTATTCCATATTCGGATGAAAGTTCAAGAATTCTTTTACGACGGTTGATATGAAGGACAGTTCCTGTAGGGTTTTGAAATACAGGGTTCAAAAAAATCATCCTGATCCGATGTTTTTTATGGAGTTCCAATAAATCCTCTGGGTTGATTCCATCTTTATCAACTGGCAAAGGAAAAATTCTTAGCCCCGCGGATTGAAAGATGGGAAGGTTGTAACTATATGATGGATCTTCCAATACAACGGCATCTCCTGGCTTTAACAAGCATTGGACCACCAGATGTATGGCTTGCTGTGCACCCGAAGTAATGAGTATAGAAGATGGATGCGTGTCAATTCTCCTATACTGTTTAACATGTTTGGTTATTGTTTCCCTTAAAACCGCATTGCCTTGAGGGTGATCATAACCTAAGCTACCAATGAAGGACCTATTAGAAATGATTTCACGTAAGGATTGGACTGGAAATAAGTCTTCTGAAAGTTCCCCACTAGCTAAGTTAATAAGGTTATGCCCTTCCGTCTCTTTACGAATTCTTTGGGTTACTGGCATATTGGGCAAAAAAGAACCCGCTTCGATATATCTATTCCAACTAGGTATACGTTTTCGGGTAATTCCCCAGATATCCTTGCTGATCATCGTTCCGCTTCCTTTTTTTCGTTCAACTAGCCCATTTGCTTCCAATTCATCATAAGCCGCAACAACTGTGCTTCTGTTAACTCCCAGTTCACTTGCCAAGAAGCGTTCAGACGGTAGCGGCTTATCCAATAAAAATGTTCCATCAGCAATGCCACTCTCGATGTAAGCTGCTATTTGTTTATATAAAGGCTTCTTGGATTTTCTGTCAGTTTTCCATTCCATAAGCTACATCCTTTAAAATGTTTAGTTAAAAGCGTACTAATTAACTTTATATACTTATTCATTCCCAAAAGTAGTAAAATCTTTAATTTCAGTATAATCTTCAGTAGAGATTATTGCACTCTTAGGATAGAAGCTGCACTACAAAATAAAAACGAAAGCCTCCATTTCTTAAATGAAATGGAGGCCTTCGTTTCATGTTTTTCAACAATGCAGACTCCCCTTCAGCCAAGGACGATTCCGATAGTGGCCGATCGGGACTTGGATAAGGCTCGTTTTTCCTTGAGGACCACCACCGATTTTGTAAAGTTCATCACACATATTCACATCAAAGCCGAGCAGCGGGTGCCCGTTCATTCCGAGGGCTGAGGCCGCTATCAGTAATTTCTGTACGAGCATACCTGCCTCCATTTGCTGGATGCGGTACCCTCTATATCCAAGCTGCTTTTTGGAATGATCTTGATCGCCAACTACATGTATGCAGATCGGCACTTGCTGAAAGTTCATGATATCCAGGGACATTCCGTATTGCAATTGGAGCCGATGATCTCCTGATTGTATCTGTCGTAATGAATGTGTCGTGCTGTCATAATGGTATGCACCATCTTGAATGTCTTCCACATTATACAAACAAACATATAAGGAAACGCGATGTTCGTTGTTCTCGTTTGTTCCATCCAAATCATTTCGATAGGAGAACGAGGCGGTTGCCTCCTGCAGGAGAGCCGCCAGTTGCAGTTGACTGACTTTCCCTAGAGCGAAGTCCATTTCAGGTGAAAACCGCTTTCGGCAAACCGCTGCCAAATCATGGGATAACCTTTTAACGATAGGTAGGGTTACTACATGCCCTTCGCATTCGGCCCCATTCTTTGGATCAATCGGCCGGAATGATTGGGTGGACTCGATCATGGATGCTTCATTCATTTTAGTTAACATCGGAAATTCCCTGATCCTCTTCGACCGAACATAGTGTTCAGGCTGAATCCCCGTCAATTCCCTGCATAATTCCGTCGAAGTGACATGTCCGTCACTGTAGCTTTCATCCGTACACCAAAATGCTGGTTCTGCCGATAAGGGAATCACCGCATACGTGCTCTCCTCCTCTTTCGAAAGCCCGAGCAGATGATTGATGGCCCGGTCAAGGAATTGGAAGCAAACCCCAGATGCGATTCCAAACCGTTTCGCCACTTCGAGTAACTGTCCAATGAGCACGCCCGCATCCAGACCTTGCAGGCGGTATGAAAAATTATTATATTTGTAGAAGTTTTTCCAAAACATCGTCGATACAAAAACCGTCCCAAAACATGAGGTCATATCAAAGGTTTCACCAAGAGCTTTTGTTACATATGAATCAAAATCCCCTTCCCGCAGCAATACCAACCGGTGGTGTGCCGCATCATAGTGGTATACGCCAGCAGGCACTTCCTCCATCTTCAAGTACACGTACAATTCACTTGGATACAAACCTCCCCCTGATGGCGGAAAACGCCGGAATGACTGCATGAGGTCCTCGGATTCCGAGGATCTCGGTACCTGACTGACTTGGGTCAGGCCATATGCATACCAGAGGAAATGACCGATTCCTTCGAGGTCCAGCTTTGTAGGCCCATTGCCCCCCTCAAGCGTCAGCGGCACCTCCAGTGATAGTGGAAAAACAGGCAAGTCACGGTAAATCTTATACGTTAGCGGTGCATCATCCCAATCCACTTCCCAATCCGGCGGACTTGCCTTTTCGATGTCAAAATGCAAATTGTGCAGAAATGCCTCTAGACTCATCCTCCTACCTCCTAAGTCACCGCTTATGGAAAAGGATGCGGATGCGGATTGATCTGTTCGAATTCAAGCGGCCGTTTTGCATATCCAAGTTCCATCGGAACCCTCAGTATCCTCTCAAGCCCCGTTATGCGGGTAAGATGATGGCCGAATGTCATCGGCAGCATCCCCGGGATCAGCACTTTTACGCAATGTAATCCATTCCGTTCAATCTCCGGTGTCGTCTGATCCACCACGATCACCTCGAGTTTCAATCGGCGGAACTCCTGAAGGATATCCTGCAGATCTTCGGTCAAGTCCGAATGATTCACCTTTTTCCCGAATTCTTCATCGAAAGTTCGCATCGGCCGGTCAGCATCCAGCAGAAATTGCAGTCGCTCCTCGGCTTGCGGTAAACCGTACAGCATGCCATGATCATCCATTTTCCGTACCAGTGAGGAATCATGCAGCATTTTCTCAATCTCCTCCTGGTTTTCTTCCAATTTATCGTCAAGGGTCAGCATCATGCCTGCCAACTCGAAGACCGCGCTTTTCACCGCCCGGATCGGGTCCAGATGAGCCCCTGCCGCACATATGAGATTCAATCCTTTTTGTTTCCTGTTTTTTGCCAACGCCCATACGCTTGGTATACCGTGTTCCATGGTGGCATTAAACAAATGGATATCATACCCCGCTGCCGCCCTTGCCCTGTCAATCATCAATTCCAGTTCTTTGTCATTTGCAGAATAGGGGTCAAGACGTGCGAGGGGCAACTGCGCGTACCAGGTCAGCAGAAACGAATCACGTTCCACCACTTCCATGATTCCGTAGAAAATGGCCTCCTCCAAACTTCCCCCTAATGCACAGCCATTGGAAGTTTCATAGACGAATCCATCTCCGCAGCCCAAGCTGTAATAGGAAAGCAATTCCGGGACCAAGATCGGCCGCTCTTGCAAAAATGAATGGCCCCACACCCAATCTATCTTGCGGTCAGGATCAAACGGTCGAAAAGGGAAATCCTTCTGGGCATAATGTTCCTTCGAGTGCACCCCTATCTTGATGGGATCGAGCGCATGATCTTTCAGGTTACTGTAGCTGTCATGTATGACTGTCCGTTTGCCGCGGGGCTCCATTCCGCAATACCTTTCCAATCCCTCCAATATGGCAGTCATCTCACTGAAGGCGTATGAGAGAGTCCGGCCTGCCGCCCCCTCATCTCCTATGAACAAAGGCAAATTAACACTTACATCGGCAAATGGCGGCACAAGGTCTATCATTTTATTATTCAAGAATCCTGTGCGGTGATCCAAGTAATCCTTGGCCAGAACTTCATTCAGATCATCCATTGAACGGGTCCGGTAACTGTCGGGACTTATTTTCGGACTTGGCTGTAACGAAATCCTTGCACGATCCTTCGAGTCATCAGGTAATTGGCTGCAAACAGGACACAAGGGATCAGGTAAAAACGAGTGCCACGAGCCGTTCAGCGTTTTCAGATTGATTAATGATACACGTCCTTCCGAATTGGCGTGTTCTCCTTTCATCACCTTCCTTACCTCTGCACCAATCAGGTGAGCCATCTGCAAAAGGCCTGTGCGTGATGCCGACGCATCACGCTGTATCCCCCCATTTTCTTGCAGCTGTTTGCGGATTCCCCACATTTCTTTACGATCACGCCCGGCCATGAAATGTCTTTGGTCTGCACATTGTGAGCAACCTGTAATACCTGGGCGCACCAGCGGACCTACCACTCCCTCTCCAAATGATACGAACCCCCGCAGCCACGGAATGCCAGCTGTTCTTATCACCTCTTCCGCCTTTTGATGGACAGTGGGATTCCAAGCATCTTGAAGCACAAGGACCAAAGCCGTCGTTTGCGGTATTCCTGCCTCGAAATCGGTTTGGCGATTGACCTGATATTGGCCGGACAGGTCCCCATGAACATGGTCGGCCAACACTCCTTCCCCGACAACCAATACGTCAGTTTTCACCCTGATTCCTCCTCTCGCAAAAATACCCCAAACACACCTGCCAGTTCTTCCTTAAAGAATGGTTCCAGTTCTAATTCGCAAACGAAGATCCGCTTCTTATTCTTCTTCAGGACTTGAATGGCGGACTGTACTATCTCGGAATTCCCTGTCACATCGCACGAAGGAATCACAAGATTCACCTTTTTTTCCTTAAGAACAGACGATGCCACTAGATCCGGAGCTGTGAGGCAAACGGTCTGGTTCTGAACTTTCATGATTGCCTTTTGCAGCGCGTTCCGTAATGCGATCGTTACATTCAAACCGACAGCGCCAGACCAGCCGTCGCTCGTTCCTGCCCAAACAACTGGGAAACCGGACACTTCCTCACCCAACGCGATGATTGGATCTCCTTGCAGCCGGGTCAACGCTTGTAAATAATACCGGCAGCGTTCATCATCCACATCTCCCAACTGCACCGACACAAGTTTCTCCTTGTTGAACTCCTTATTTCCAAACTCTGTATCTAAACTGCTTTGCAGCCCACGGCAAACACATTCAGCAAATGTTTCCCCTGCTCCGACACCGATCGATTCCTTTATTTCGCCTGCTCCCTCAATCGGAAGAAGAGTTTGAATGAGCTGGCTGAGTGTCCGCGATGCATATGCTTCAACCCCTGCCAGACCGCTTTCCCTCCGCGCTTCCTCATGCGTCAAATCTGAACGGATAATATCAGGCAGAAGTCCGGCTGGACCGGACGACAACGGATCAACAACCTGAACGCGGCATTGAGCCAACGGCAGCTGTTTTAAATCGCCCTCTTCCCAAGTATGAAAGATTCCGGATTCTGCCGATGTCAACCGGCTGAAATGCATGAACACTTTTCCCGGCTCACCCCGGCCCGATTTCTGTTCGAGCCGCTGATCAAAATCTTCAATCCATTTAGCAGCCCCTTTTCCCGTCACCCCCGGATGGGGAATGAATGGATGCCACTTTCCCTCCAATGTTTCCATATCCAACAGATAGAATTGATTGGCTTGTTCTGCAGTTGTAACACCTGTAGCCTCTTTGAACCATTCGAAAACCATTATATTGGCTAACATCGCTCCGGCTGTGGAGGAAAAAGAAGTCGAAGCCTGATCCTTTTCCAGCACAGTTTGATGTAAACGGTGCCACGCTGACTCCCAACATCCTTTGGAATCCGGATGGACAAGCGGGCCAGCCATGCCTATTTGATTGATGATCAATGCAGGAAACAGGACCTTTTTCCCTTGCCTGCAAACCGAATGAAGTTCTCTTAATTCCTTAATATCACCCTCCTGTGACAAATATAATATCGAGTCGAATGGCCGCACGATCTCCTGCCATTCAATCCCTGCTCCCTTCTCAAGCACGACCTCCTCTATCGCTGCCTCTTCGTCCGACTTACGTGCATGTGCAACGATTGCCTTTAATCTTTCTCTATTGGTCGGTACCGTGTCCGTAATGAGGATATGGAATGTGGGCAGTCCGGATTCGATCAGCGCGGACACCAATGAAAGGAACAGTGGGCCAGAACCTATTGCCAGAGCCCTTCCCTTTCGATAAGCTTGAAAACGGTATGCCCCGGAATCGCCGTAGCTGTCGAGGAACTCGATTTGGGAAGCATACCTTTCAAGAACCTGATCCCCTAATTGATGGGGACTGTCCTGACTTACATCCCGAACGAACCCATTCGCGTACAAAACCTCGGCAATTTCCATGACACGGTTCCGATACGGGCCAGGCAATCCATCCGTCAAATCGCTTAATGTATGGTCCCCGTTGAACATCGGCAATAACTTTTCAATCCATTGGACGATCGTGCTGCCCTCCATTCGGAACGAACTTATGTTATTCCTGAAATAAACACCTCTGTTTGGTTCCGGTAGAAAAAACGTATCCCTTTTCACTTTCAAACGCATAGAAGGGGTCAAATTCACCATTCCGCTCCTCCTAACCCGAAGCATTCTACGTTCTGCTTCAGCACTTCACTTTAATCCTATGTACGACAATTTGTCCCTTATGTCTAATAAAGAAAAGTCCCTGCTGCACCGCAGGGACTTTTCTTTATTAGACCTGAAACCTTAACGGCCGCAACGTCCGCAACGTCCACCGCATCCTCCACAACGTCCGCATCCACCACAACGACCACAACGACCGCCGCATCCTCCACAGCCAAAGCAGCCAAAACACAAGAAACAGCCAAAACAACCTAAACCAAATTGACGAGAATCTTCCATGGAATACTGCTGAGGGACTTGTTCCCAAGAAACTGGCTGAGTCACCTGGAAATCATCGACATTCAGGTTTTGCAATTGATTTTGAAATTCATACATTTTATATAACCTCCGTGTATTATTTATAAGGTAGTGCTTGGAATAGATAAAAAAACCGGAACGAAATGGTCAGGGAATTAACACCACGTCAAGTATCCCTCCAACAAAATATGTAAGGGGAGTGGGTATTGCCACTGATTAAAAAGCCTATTTTTACTAAATCCCGTTCACGTCGAATGCCTGATCACCATTTAAAACCCAATGAAAAAGCAGAAAACCGGAAGGATAATATCCTTCCGGTTTTCATGCTCACCTCTTAAATTAAGTCCTTACAAGACACTTCAATGGAGGATCATTTATGTATAGGCCATATCGATCGGTCATCAGGATATGCATGAAAAGTCACCTTAGTTCTGCAGTTGTTCATAGCGATTCCAGTTTACCGATTTTTCCAGCACGATTGATATTAACACACCCATTATGAGCCCATTCGTCAAAAAGGGCTGTAAAAGCGTGGGAACGCCCGCAAATGCATTGGGCAGGATATTCATCAAACTCACTCCGATCAATACTGGTACGGCAAGCCTGAATATCGTGTCTGAAGTGAAATGCTGACCCTTGACGCTGTTGAAAGCCGTTCCAAACAGTTGAAGGTAAGCGACGAACAATACAGCGTTCCCGACTGTTATTGGCATGCTGGCCAGGAAAGAGATAAACGGAGGTATGAGACCAATCATGGTCAACAACATGCCTCCGAATAAGAAGGGCCTCCGCTCATAGATTTGCGTGCTTTGCAAAAATCCGATGGATGAAGTGAAAGGTGTATACGGCACAAGGCCAAGCACCGGAGCGAAAATGGTAAATCCGCCAGTCATGAATAAAGAATTTCGATACTGCTTGTGGTCAGCGTCATCCCCCATTAACTCGGATGCGGCTTGAATGGAAGCGAACGTGTTACACAAATTCAGTAAGCCTGCAAAAAAAGAAATCGCTATTATCCCGAATTCCAGGTTTGGTGTGCCTAATGGGAACAAGGAAAAAGAGGCACCCGTCGATCCCATTTCTCCCCCGTCCTCTGGAAATAGCAGCGAGTAAAAAATCCATCCCACAACAATCCCGATCAAGATGGAGAAATTGCTTATGGTCCTTGGTCCTTTTATTTTTAATATACTTACTAAAAAGACAATCCCCAATGATAGGAAACTGACCGGGATGTTAATTTCCCCATCCTCCGTAATCCCCAGCATCCCCTTAAAAAAGACAAAAATGAGCTGGAACGTCAGAAGGAATAAGTAAACGGTCATGACCATGGGCGTAAAAATCTTCTGGACATAAGAAATCAGGTTGAAGCCAGATATAATGAGGGTCACGACACCGGCTGCAATGAGACCAGTAGCTATTCCCCCTCCTATTTCAGCATAACCGAGCCCTATGGATGGTGCAGATAACCCTAAATTCAGCATCACTCCCCACAATAGACCGGAGTGCCCTTCCATAATGGGATACTTATGCCCCTTCCAACCCTGAATCACGCAAGCGATCCCGGTGAAAATGAGCGAGCTTCTCATGGTCATTTCCGTAACATTGGGAGGAAGATCAAAAGCTGCGCCAATCGATATGGGCACCACTACCGTATTTGCAAAAATAAAAAACAACCATTGAAAAGAAGAAAATAGAGTCACGGAAGATCTCCAACTTTTCATAGATTCCATCTCCTTTGAACATGATACTTTTTTAAGCTCATGGTGAATACATGGTTTAATCGCCCTTCATAGGACAACACCATGCTAATGGACGCGGTCCCCAGATTGCCATTTCTTGAACACATGGCAACACAGGGATCAAAGTCCTCTTACGCTTTGCGGTTCTGCTGCCATCATCATGCCAAAAAATAAAGATGCAGATTCGATGCAAAAATGACAGCGTTTACCATTAATAGTAACAAAGGCCGCGGCTTCTTGCTAATTTGTTGGCTGGACTCGATTACAAGGCAAATGGACTAGCGGAAGCCAAACCCTTTAATTTGATAGAAGAGATCATTGTTAACCAGCCCTTTTGGAATCGTAGTCCATTTTATCCTGTTTAAATCATATAGGGCAAAAACATAATGACATGGGAAGCAAGTCCTTAACCAATATAGCAAAAAAAATTACAGTAAGTAAAAGTATACGGGAGCGAACATGGCAGACTACCTGCATTCCGAGACTTTCAATCCCCAAAAGAAAAAGGAAATCCGGAAGTATCCAGAGATCCTTGGGTTAGCCCTACAAGTCTATTGACTGCTTTTGTTTATATAGTGAACCGGAAACCAAGTTACCCTTGAAAATGACCGCTTTACGTTCAGAACGCCTGGCAACTGCTTCTGCAGAACAGCTTGCGTCAATTAACACCAAGCTTGCTGCATCCCCCACTTTCGGCCATACCTGGTTACCCTTTTCGTCCAATGGGGTTTTTCCGCCCGTTATATACCCGAGTGTTCGGGAGAGGGAGACTTCATCAATCCATTTGAAGCGTTCTGCCAGCCTGCCGGCTCTCTCTAGAATGTCACCATTCCCTAGAGGTGACCATACATCAAAGATATTATCATTCCCTACTGATACTTCAACCCCTCTTTCATGTAATAAACCAACAGGGGGCATCTGTCTGTTAATAGGGACACTTGTGACGATGGAAATCCCCGCATCCTTAAGGATGTCAGCCAGCTCAAAGGCTTCTTCCCTGGATACGTCCCCTATGCCAAACGCATGGCTTAATGCTACCCTTCCTTCCCAGCCTGCTTGCTTGGTCAGGGCTGCCAAACGTTTCATGGTGAACGTGCCCAAGTGGCCGGGATCATGTAAATGCAGGTCCACATCAGCGTTCGCTTCCACTGCCAAATCCATCAATTGCACGAGCGAAGCTTCAATATTGTTATCGACTGTGGCTGGGTCGACTGCCCCGACGATTCCCGCTCCGTTTCGCAATGCCTCCCTGACAAGCTGGACAGACCCCGACCGCAACAATCCGTGCTGCGCAAATGCGACTATTTCTGAACTGAGTCTATTGGAATAGCCAGCAAGCGCCTCTTGGACTTGCTCTAAGTTCTGCAATCCCGCTTCCGGATAGATATCAACATGGGTCCGTACATGTGTAGAGCCAGAAGCTAAAAGTATTTCCAGTAAAGACTCTGCCCGTTTACATGTGCTTGTTGCAATGGAAGGCAGCACCCTCTTCTCATTTTCAAAGCGTTCAATGACACTTTTAGAAGGCGTGCATGCTCTCCATACATCCCCCATCAGTGTCTTATCAAGATGGACATGCTTTTCAATGAAGGAGGGTAACGCCAGCAATCCTTTTGCATCTTCCGCTGGCAGATCATCAGGTATGGCCTCCCCATCTTTAACGATCTTCGTGATCCTTCCATCCTCCATCAACAGATGGAATAGACCGGTTATTGTTCCTGTAACTCTATCATTCTCTTTCCGGTAACCACATTCCATACGAACATTCTTTAACCAATAGATTGTATTCATGTCCTTCATTCCCTTCTTGAAATAGACATTCCCTTCACATTCAAGGCGGATTCACAGTCGAGTCCGCCTTAAACCAGATTCCCATTGACCATGACCGCAGAACGTGTGGATCTCCTGGCAACTGCCTCGGCAGCACAAGAGGCATCCACGAATACCATACTTGCTTCATTTCCCACGTTCGGCCATAAACGATTTCCTTCATGGTCCAGTGTCCTGACCCCGCCCGTAATGAATTGGAGCGATTGAGCCAATCCATACTCGTCCTTCCAGTTGTACCTCTCTGCCAATCGACCTGCCTTTTCCAGCATATCCCCTGTACCGAATGGGGACCAGGAGTCATAAAAGCCATCACATCCGAGAGCAACGCGGACACCTTTTTCATGCAGTACATCAATTGGGGGAATGACCCGGTTGATCGGAACTGTGGACATGATGGCTATCCCTAGGTTTGATAATTCACTGGCCAATTCATTTGATTCCCCACTGGAAACATCCCCAAGGGCAAAGGCATGACTGACAGCCGCTTTGTTTTTCCAGCCTGCTTCATCGATTAAAGAAGCGAGTTTCTTAATCGTATAAAAACCAAGATGACCGGGATCATGTATATGAATATCAATGTCTGCATCAAATTCAACAGCTAAATCCATCATTTCATAGAGGGAAGCTTCTATATTATTATCCACTCCGCCAGGATCCAGGCCTCCCACCAAAGACGCCCCTTCTTTCATCGCTTGTCTCATCAACCCTTTTGAATTCGTTCTTAGCAGTCCATGCTGCGGGAAAGCCACGATCTCATATGTCATTTTCCCTTTGAAACTGCTTAACGCCTTCTGAATTTCTTCCAAGTTCTTCATACCGATGTATGGGTCAATGTTAACATGCGTCCTTACATGCGTCGCACCGCCTTTCAACAATAGTTGAAGCATCCGTTCAGCCCGGAGCCGCCCAGTTTCAGCCAGTTCGGCAAGCTCTTCCGCTTCTAATTTCAAGCGTTCGATTAAATTCTGAACAGGAGTGCATGATTTCCATGGCAGTCCTAAATAGGTCTTGTCCAGATGGTTATGCATCTCTTTAAAAGGCGGAAGTGCAAGCAAGTTTCCCGCATCTTGGACGGGCATTTCCGTTTTCAAAGGCATACTTGAAGCCAATTGCAATTCCTCAATGATCCCGTCTTTTATATACATGTTGTATGAAGCTGTCTTTGTTCGATCGATTCTTTCATTCTCAAAAACAAATCCACTATCAAGTGTAACGTTTGTAAGCCAGTACGCTTCATTCATTGAATCACTCTCTTTAATAGAAGATTAAACACCTGTCGTCTCGAAAGATGAAATAGATCCGCTTACAACATTGCCCCTGAAAATGACAGCGGCACGCTTTGACCTTCTGGCCACCGCTTCCGCGGAACAGCTAGCTTCAAGCAAAACGATATTCGCCTCATCCCCGACATTGGGCCATGCCTTGACCCCGTCTTGGTTTAATGGGGTCTTCCCTCCTGTTATGAACTGCAGGCTTTTAGCTAAAGAACGTTCCTCAATCATGCGAAACCTCTCAGCAAGGCGACCGGCCTTTTCCAGATTGTCACCGATGCCGAAGGGTGTCCAATGATCAGTGATGCTGTCATTGCCCAGTTCAACTTTCACCCCTTTTTCATGGAGCAGGGGAATGGGGATCGTTCTGAAGATAGGCACTGTGGATGTAATGGATATTCCTGTTTCCGAAAACCTTTCGGCTATACCCGTAGCCTCTGCAACGGAAAGATCTGCCAAACCGCTGGCGTGGCTAACCGTTACCCTTCCTTGCCACCCTGCGTCTTCCGTCATCGAAGCGAGGCGTTGCATGGTAAAGAGTCCAAGGTGATCCGGATCATGTAAATGGACATCAATATCGGAGTTCGATTCAACCGCGATATCCATGATCGTTTCAAGAGACCGCTCTATATTTTCATCAATGGTGGCTGGATCCACGCCTCCTACCAGATTCGCCCCATTCTTCATGGCCTCCCTTACTAGTCCTGCGGAATTGCTGCGTAATAGTCCATGCTGTGGGAATGCGACGATTTCATACGTCAATTTATCCTTATATCCTTCGAGCGCTTGAATGGTAGCCTCTAAATTTTTCAGACCTATAACGGGGTCAATGTTACAATGGGTGCGTATATGGGTAGATCCGAAGCCCAATAATAAATCCAGCATTTTTTCTGCTCTTGCTTTAGCGGTAGGCAATAACTCAGGAAGTAAAGCCTGCTCTTCCTCTATCCGGGTTTTCACGCCATTTATGGCAGGCATGCAAGCCTTCCACGGACCGCCATAGTACGTTTTATCAATGTGAATATGCATTTCCTTAAACGAAGGGACCATCAGGAGACCTTGAACATCATGCTGTGGATCCTGATCTGTTATCGATTCCTCCGCTAATAAAATCGAGGATATTTTTCCATTTTCAATCTTGATGTGGTAATTTCCGGTTTCAGTGCCGGTAACCGTTTCATTTTCATTATAAGTAAAACCATTTTCCAAGCGTACATTCGTCAACCAATATGATCGTGACATTAAACTCACCCTTCCACTCCAGATTGAACATGCATCCATTTCATTATAATTCTAAAGGTCATTTAATAATTTCAGAATTTTTACTCATTTTTATGTTATTTTTACTTATTCTGATTTAACCAAAGAAAAAGGCTCACCCTAAAATGGATGAACCCTTTCAGACTGGAGACAACTCTATGAAAACTAGTTTGCCTGCAGTTTTTTATTTAAAAAGTTCAATTGATTTCAGAGATCCGCTCCCTTCTTTTGTAGACGTTGATTTCCACTCCAGGCACTCGCTTTCCGCGGGCGGTCCGGGAGCCTCCTCGGCGTCTTTGCGCCTGTGGGGTCTCCCTTGGACGCGCTTTTCCCGCAGGAGTCTCGCACCTTCCGTTCCAATCAACTTTGCTTTAAAATCCCTTTCCGCCGACTGCCTGCCAAGCCTCCTCGGCGCAAGCACCTGTGGGGTCTCGGCTAGCCAGTAATTCGGCAGGAGTGTCGCAAATCTCTTCGATCCAATGAGGATTACAGTAAAAAATCCTAAGGACCGGAGCACTTTATTCGACCCGCTGCACTGTCTTGGGCCGTTGACGCAGTTTATCGACCTAAACCACATATTATTCGGCCGTTCACGCACAGCATTCGACCTACCCAGCACTTTATTCGACCGTTGAGGAACTATATTCGACCGTCATTTTATCGTTACGTCATTTATATCCAAATAGCCTGAAGGGCTGATCGAAAACCCTTTTACTTCTGTCGCGACTGCAGCAACATTTTCAATGACCCTTACAGGAATATACGGGGTGTCACCCATCTCGATTTCCTGTGCCTCTGCGTATAGTTCTTTGCGTTTCCCTTCTTCCTTTTCTTTTCTGGCAGCATTTATTAAACTGTCAACCTTTGGATTGCTGTAAAAGAATGTATTTCCAGCCGCCCCCTGTGAATCCGTATGAAAAAGATTATATTGATTATAATCAGCATCTCCGGTCGCGTTTCTCCAACTGATGATGAACATTTCCGATTGCCCTTTATTCACTTGTTCCACGAACGAACCGTACTCCATGACCTGTACCTTCAAATTAATTCCAATCCCTTTTAGTTGGGATTGCAGGACTTCAGCCAAGTTCACTCTTTCCTTACTGTCCATCGTCAGGATGGTCGCATCCAAACCTTTTGAATATCCAGCTTCAGCCATCAGTTTCTTTGCTTCTTTCAGATTGTATTCATAGGCTTCCAGATCTTCGTTGTACCCGAATACTTTAGAGCCCATCAATGAGTTCGCCTTTACTCCCACATTATTGAAGACACCCTTGATGATCGAATCCATTTCTATGGCATGGGCAATGGCTTTTCTGACCCGGACATCATTGAACGGTTCATTATTGACATTGAACCCTAAATATTCGGTGCCATACCCTTCACTGCGGTAAACATCCATTGCCGGTGAAGATTCCACCTGGTCCATGACAGCTACAGGAAGAGGTTCAGCAATCTGCGCTTCACCGGTTTCAATCATCGATATCCTCGTGGAATCTTCAGGGACGACCTTGAAGATGACCTTGTCCAATTTTGGCTTGTCTCCCCAATAGCTTTTGTTTTTCATCAATGTGATTTCTTGCCCTGGGGACCATGAATCAAAAACGAAAGGACCGGTTCCATTCGGTTCCTGGATGATCTTTTTGCCAAACTTTTCAATTGTTTTCGGACTGATGATGCCGCCTTCGTGATTCGCCAATATGGAAAGGAGCGGGGAAAAAGGTTCCTTCAGTATGAATTGCACGGTAAATTCATCAATCGGTTTCACCTCTTTTACCATATCGAATACTACCGCTCTAGGAGAAGCGACCTTTGGATCCAATAGTCGATCAAACGTCTTTTTTACTGCATCTGCATTAAATGGCGTGCCATCATGAAACGTTACGTCTTCCCTAAGCTTGAATTCCCAGGTCGTGTCATTTATTTGCTTCCATTTTTCTGCTAGCATTGGCTGTATCTCACTATTCTCATCCCGTTGTACAAGACCTTCATAGATTTTATGGTGAGTGACACTAGCGGCGTTAATCGTGGACATGAACTGCTGATCCAAATTCTCAGCGTCGGACAAACGGGCAATGACCAATGTACCCCCTTCGTTTGATGCTTTGCTTTGATCATTTGCCGTTTTGCTTACATCATTGTTAGAAGAACAGCCCGTAATTATGATAACCATGATCATGACTAGAAAAAGCTTTCCTGTTCCACGTTTTAACCCCATCGACTTCGACCTCCCGATTTCATTTAATTGAGCATTTATCTAATTATAGGAAATATTCTGACTATTTATTTTGAAACATCTTTACTATGTTTTTCATTTTCTTTACTTGTTTTCGTAAATGGTTTTCACTTCTGTATCGCTTATCGATTCGACGACCTTAAATGATGGCTTAAACAATTCTTTCTCAGGAAGCTTCTGATAATCTCTTTCCATAAATCCTCTTCTCATCTTATCGAAATACTTTTGCCCCTTATATTTGATTTCCATTAAATCAAGATTGGGGATTTTTTGATCCTTCATGACTACTTTTCCATTTATGATGGATAATTTAACGTCTCTTCCTGATCCGCTTACGAACATGGTTCGAATGGGATCATCGATTACACCCATATGATAACTGTCCAAATCAATCGCAATGATATCCGCCTTGGCCCCTGCTGCAATGCGGCCAAGATCGTTCCTGCCAAGAAAAGCCGCCGCATCAAGAGTGGCTGACCGAAAGAAATCGGCAAATGCAGAGCCTTCCGCTTCTCTTTCCACCATCCGTGAGAGCATGCTGCCTGTCCTGACGTTCTGAAACATATCCGGAGGGAAGGTGTCCGTTCCAAGCGCGATATTTATCCCTGCCCTTTTATATTTAGCGAATGATTCCAACGCCTCCCCATGCCTCCCGATAATCAGAGGGCAATGAATCACTGTTGTATTCGTTTCTCTTAGCAGCGCCAAGTCATCCCCCTGTCCATATTTCGCTCCACTGTATCCTGAAACAAAATGGGCATGCGGTATCCCTGTTCTTGGACCCAGAAAGCCAAGGTCGTACAAATATCTGATCGGTGTGACACGATAAGCTTCCCATATGGTATTGAATTCAAAACTTCCTTGTGCAGCATGGAGCTTTATCGGTACATCCAATTTTTCACTGTAATATTTGATCTGTTTTAATTGCTCTGCAGTTTGAGACTCTATACGTTCTGGAGCGAGCATCCCTCTGACCATGCCTCCATGGGCTCCATCGAATTTTTCTACAAACTCCACCGCTTTCCGCAATCCCGCTTCCCCGGCCTTTTCATCCCAATGCAGTTTTATATTTCCGTTAGGCTCGACGACTCTCATTCCTGATTGGAAACTTGGTCCCAGGTAAATCCTTAACCCCAATTCAGCTGCATGTTTTGCCGCAGCTGCCAATTCTTCATAGGTTTCGGCCCAGCTTTTATAAAAAACGGAAGTGATGGGCATGGCCGTCGTCACACCATGAAGAATGAGTTGTGAATAAGCATATAAAGATTTAAAGGATTCTTCTTCCTCGTTCATTAATTCGGGATGTCCGCTTTGTATATGATTCTCTGACCAGAGAAGGTTTTTCTGTCTGTTGGAACCGGCTTCAAAATGTAAAATATCATGGTCAATGTCCCCTAATGCATTTAAATCGATGAACCCGGGACTGATAATGGCGTTACCGGCATCCATTACCTCGTCCACTTCTTCCGGATAATTTTTTCCGACATACAGAATCGTGTCTTTTTCATAAACGATCTCTGCATTTTCCAAAATGACATGATCGCACCCGTCATACCCAATTACATATCTTCCTTTAAGCTTGGTTTTCATCTTATTCCCCTTTCCTCATTGAGGCACCGTCTTCTCGTTCGTCATATCTTTTTTCATCTACATATGCCCTGGCATGTCCCCAGAAATATTTCGTCGGCTGCATATACTTTTCGAGCCCGGCACGCTTTATCGTTGAAAAGGCCTCTTCATTCGCTTCGTTCAGCACTGTACTTTCATGAACCGTCCGTACATTCCTCCCTTCCATGATCAATTTCCCATCCACGATGACATGCTCCACATCATTCGCCACTGCTTGGAAAACAAGCCGGTGAACATGCATGAATTCAGGGGTCAGATGAGGCTGATGCATGTTCACCGTAATGACATCCGCTTTTTTCCCGATCTCCAGGGAGCCTATTTCATCATCCCAGCCAATGCATTTCGCAGCATCTATCGTGATCATTTCCAACAGTTTACCTGGGGGTAAATAATAGTAGTCCCTAAGGGCTGCCTGGTGAACGAACTGCGTTTTCCTCATTGCCTGAAACATATCGAAACTTGTGGAAGGGGAAGTCCCATCAGTGGAGATCGCCACAGTTGCACCCATCTCCAATAATTCAGTTATCGGGGTGCGTGCATGAACCTGTCCAAATCCAGGTGATGCACTGACGTTGGTACCAGTTTCTGCCAGTATTCTTGCTTCATCGAAGGAAATGCCCCGACAATGCTGTAAATGGACATCCGGACCCAATAGGGCATTTTCCTTATCCTGTATCGCTAAATGAATCATCCCGCCAAAGGCATCGGAGTGTATCCTTGTGTTATATTTCCTGGCAATCTCCCTTATTTTCTTCGCTTGATAAAGATCATGATCATTCAGCCCATAAAGCCTGTCAGGTGATGTGGGATTGGAAGGATCAACGGATGTCACAATGACAAATGGTGTAATGAAGGCTCTCGTGCGGTCTTCATTCGCATGGTTCAGTGCCTCGATTACCGCTTCCGCCCCCTTCAATACTTCTTCATAGGAAACTTCCTTCACCACTCTCTTTCCGTCAATCCACCGGCTGAATGAATGGGGCCATGGAGGGTTGCAAGGACCCGTGCAAACCACTTCCCTGATTCCCACTTCGGCGTATGCTTTTGCATGATTGATGGCGAAAATCGGTTCATCGGATCGTGGCATGGATCCTAAAACGCTCACCCCGGTTGTCACTCCCGCCTTTAATCTCTCAAGGGAGGACAGCTTTCCTTCGTAATACCAAAAGTCATCCGTAACAAAATGCTTGTACGTATTTGTCATGATGGGCATCCAAAAATCAATATTCTCCATTGCAATCGTTTTGAACATGGAATGTCCCCCATGACCATGAACATCTATTAATCCGGGCAATATACACTGATGGCTGCAATCAATGACTTTTACAGCCTCATACTTCAATTTCAGTTTTTCGGTTGAATCAACGGCTAAAATCCTTCCTTGATTAATGGCGATGGCGCCATCCTGCAGAATTCTCCTGTTTTGATCCATGGTTATCACGGTTCCATGGATTAGCAGTAAATCTATCATATTTCCCCTCCTAATTGAGAAGACAGCATAACATCCTTATGCTGCCTCCCTTTTTTGATGATTTCCCTACTTCACGGTTACGTCATCAAGCATTAAATAATTTGCTGGATTCAGCCAAAGCCCTTTAACCGTCCCACCATATACCGCCAAATGTTCATAGTTACGGATAGGAACATATGGAACTTCTTCCCTCTCAATTTCCTGTGCCTTCGAATATAGTTCCTTACGTTTATCTCCATCCGATTCTTTACGTGCACTTTCAATCAATTTGTCCACTTCCGGGTTGCTATAGAATGAACTGTTTCCAGCAGCACCTTGGGATTTGCTATCAAAAAGATTGAATTGGTTATAATCTCCATCCCCGGTAGCATTGCCCCAGCCGCCTATCGATACCTGGTGCTCGCCTTTAGCGGTCGCATCAATGTAAGCCCCATACTCAAGGACTTGAATCTTGACCTTGATTCCAATTCCTTTTAACTGGGATTGAATCACCTCGGCCATATTAATCCTTTCCTTACGGTCACTCGTCGTCAATGTAAACTCCAAGCCATCCTTGACCCCTGCCTCAGTCAAGAGCTTCTTCGATTCATTAATATCATAGTCGTAGCCTTTTATATCCGGATCATAGCCAAACACTTTTGGGCTCATTGTCGAATTTGCCCTCGTACCGACATCGTTATAAACCCCTTTAATAATCGAATCGACCTCGATGGCATGAGCGACCGCTTTACGGACACGTACATCATCGAAAGGTTTTTTCTTAACATTGAAGCTTAGGTATTCAACCGCAAGTCCCTCCGTGCGATATAAATTCATCGTGTCCGATGCTTCGATCCTATCAATCTCAGTCACTGGCACTTGATCGGTCACATGTGCTTCACCGGTTTCAATCATCGCAATCCTCGTGGCATCTTCAGGGACAACCTTGAATACTACGCCATCAATCTTCGGTTCATCCCCCCAGTATTCCTCGTTTTTCGAAAGTGCGATCTCTTCACCTGGCTTCCACGATTTAAAAACGAATGGCCCTGTCCCAACCGGGTTTTGACCTAGCTTGTCACTATGTTCCTTAATCGCTTTAGGGCTGATGATGCTTCCTTCATTACTCACTAAAATCGATAACAGCGGTGCATAAGGATATTTCAGCTTGAATTGTACGGTCGTTTCGTCAACCACTTTAATTTCTTTGATCATTTCCAATTTACCAGCCTGCGGAGAAGCTGTTGCCGGATCAAGTATCCTGTCGAAATTGGTTTTCACCGCTTCGGCATTGAATGGAGCTCCATCATGGAATTTGACCCCCTCTTGCAATTTAAATTCCCAAGTGACATCATCCAGTTGTTTCCACTCTTTTGCCAGCAGCGGTTTAGGATCCATGTTTTTATCAGGAACGACCAACGTTTGATAAACCTTTTCATAAACGACGTTTGCTGATGGAATGTCTGTTATGAAATGAGGATCCAGGATGGTCGCGTCAGATAATCTCGCGACGATCAGTGTACCTCCTTCTTTCGCTTTTCCTTCCGGTTCCTTGCTGCCGGTTTGATCTGCTGCACACCCAGATAAAACGGATGAGATGCCTAATAACGATGCAAACAGTAACCCCATCATACTTTTTCTCATTCTATTTCCTCCTTTTTCAACCTGCCTTTGTTTTCTCCAAGTAACTTTCAGCTATGAGTACATCGGGCTTACTTCAAATTATAAAAAAAAACTGAATTTTATATTTTCAGAATCTTTACACATTTTTTAATTATCTTTACTGCTTTTCCGCATCATATTTACTTCAATACCTATTTTGAATAAATTTAATGAAAGAAAAGGAGGAAGTGCAATGAAGCCAGAGATTGTCATTAATAATACCGAATTGAAGGTAAACGAAAAAAAATCTCCAAAACTAAGCCACTGGAAAGCCTTTTATAAAAAATTCAAGAGAAATAAACTGGCATTGATAGGCGGATATATCGTACTTTTTTATATTTTATTGGCTATCTTTGCACCTTTGATTTCACCGCAGGATCCCTATGAAATTGATTTAGTCAACAAACTCCAGCCTCCGTCGGCCGAACATTGGATGGGTACGGATGATAAAGGAAGGGATATTTTAAGCAGATTATTATATGGAACCCGGCTTTCATTAACCGTTGGATTTGTCTCTGTATTCTTCGGGGCTTTCATTGGCATTCTGCTAGGGTTAACGGCTGGTTATTACGGAAAATGGATCGATACCGTCATTATGAGGATTGTCGATGTTCTGCTGGCTTTCCCGGGAATATTGCTCGCACTTGCCATCATTAGTGCCCTTGGCCCAAGTTTAATCAATGTAATGGTAGCGGTCGGTGTCTTTTCCATACCCATGTTTGCCCGAATTGTCCGCGGCTCCACACTGTCAGTCAGGAAGCTTGAATATATCGATGCCATTCGTGCATTGGGAGCCACTGACTTCACGATCATAACCAAGCACATTTTTCCGAATATTCTATCACCTGTCATCGTTCAAGCTACATTACGTCTGGCAACAGCCATTCTATCGGCAGCAGGATTATCATTCCTGGGGCTCGGAGCCCAGCCTCCCTCACCGGAATGGGGAGCCATGTTGAGCAGCGGTCGGGATTATTTGTTCAGCGCCCCTCACATCGCTTTGTTTCCCGGATTAGCCATATCAACACTGGTACTCGGTTTCAATGTCTTCGGGGATGGACTTAGAGATGCCCTGGATCCAAGAATGAAAAAATAAGGAGGAGAGAAAATGTTCGTATTTATAATCCGACGGGTCTTTCAAACCATACCGGTTTTACTAGGAGTAAGTCTTGTTGTTTTCCTCATCATGCAAATGGTCCCTGGAGATCCGGCAACACTGCTTGCAGGTGAAGGAGCGACTAAAGAAACGATTGAATCACTGCGACATGAGCTTGGCTTGGATCGCCCAATCCTTTATCAATACGTCGACTATATCATTCATGCCGTTCAAGGAGACTTTGGGGAATCACTCCGCAGCAGCCGGCCTGTTTTGGATGAAATCATGGTCCGCTTGCCAATCACCCTTGAACTGGCACTCGCCAGCATTTTCATAACCGTTGTCCTTGGTATGCTTGCAGGGATCATCTCGGCAACCAAGCAATACTCGGCAGCTGACATTTCCATCATGATCGTTGCTTTACTGGGAATCTCTTTACCTAGTTTTTGGCTGGGTCTGATGCTTATCTACTTCTTTTCCGTAAACCTTCATTGGTTTCCGGTTTCAGGTTGGGGAACCATCAGGCACATGATTCTGCCAGCGATAACCCTTGGGGCCGGCGGAGCGGCCATAGTTGCCAGGATGACCAGGTCGAGCATGCTCGAAGTCGTTCGCCAGGACTACATCCGGACAGCAAGAGCCAAGGGATTAAAAGAATATGTCATCATTTATAAACATGGCCTGAAAAATGCGCTTATCCCCGTCATTACAGTCGTTGGCCTCCAGTTCGGTGCACTCCTCGGCGGTACTGTATTGACAGAGTCCGTTTTTGCCATCAATGGACTTGGGAGATTGATAGTCGATGCAATCAGAACGAGGGATTTACCAATGGTTCAGGGCGGGGTCCTTATCGCTTCCGTTATCTTCGTATTCATGAATTTGGCAGTGGATGTCCTCTATCGATACTTTAACAAAAGAATAGATTTGAATTAAGGAGGTATGATGATGAAACAGGTTGATGATAAAATACTGGAGGTAAAAAATCTGCAGACCCACTTTTTCACTGACGAAGGCACGAGTAAAGCGGTCGACGGAATCAGTTTCTCCCTAAATAAAGGGGAAACCCTTGGAATCGTCGGGGAGTCGGGAAGCGGCAAAAGTATAACATCCTTATCATTGTTAAGGCTTATTCCATCGCCACCCGGAAAGATTGCCGGGGGCAGCATCCTTTTTAAAGGGGAGGATCTGCTTACGAAGACTGAAAAACAGATGCGGTCCATACGCGGCAATGAAATTTCGATGATATTCCAGGAACCGATGACATCATTGAATCCCGTATATTCAGCAGGTGAGCAAATTGCAGAAGCGATCCGGCTCCATCAAAATCTCGGAAAAAAAGAAGCATGGGACAAAGCGGTCGACATGCTTCGGCTCGTCGGAATCCCCTCACCTGAAAAAAGGGCAAAACAGGAGCCGCATGAGCTAAGCGGCGGAATGAGGCAAAGGGTCATGATTGCCATGGCACTTGCCTGTCACCCTGAGGTTTTAATAGCCGATGAACCTACTACAGCATTGGATGTGACGATCCAGGCCCAAATCCTGGAGCTGATTAAGACGCTGCAAAAGGATTTCGGGACGGCTGTCATTTTGATCACTCATGATTTGGGTGTCGTATATGAAACCTGTGATCGGGTTGCTGTCATGTACGCAGGAAAAATCGTTGAATACACATTGGCCAAGGAAATATTCACAAATCCTAAACATCCTTACACTATCGGTTTATTAAACTCCCTTCCGCGTCTGGACATGGACCAGGAAGAATTGACTACAATTCCCGGGACTGTTCCGAGTCCTTACAATATGCCTAAGGGCTGCAGCTTTGCCCCCCGCTGTGCACATGCGAAGAGCATTTGTGAACAAGCCGTACCGGATCTACAAGCGACCGGCCCAAGCACCGAGGTCAGCTGTTGGATGTTCACCCCCCAATGGGAGAAGGAATATGACACTCAAGAGAAGGTAGGGGTTTAATGATGGGTGTACCAGTTGCAGAGAAAAAGGTTCTGCTTGAAGTGGATCAATTGAAACAATATTTTCCGATCAAGGGTGGGTTTTTCGGAAGAACCGTCAATCATGTAAAAGCCGTTGATGATATCAGCTTCCATATCTATCAGGGTGAAACCTTAAGCATAGTTGGCGAATCCGGCTGCGGAAAATCGACTACCGGAAGGGCGATCCTTCGATTGGATGAACCTACAAGCGGGAGTATACATTTTCAGGATAGGGATTTACTGAGTTTAGGAAAAAAGGAAATGAGGAGCACCAGGAAGGACTTGCAAGTTATTTTCCAAGATCCATTTGCCTCTCTTAACCCCAGACAGACCATAGGGAAAATTCTCGGAGAAGCCTTAGCCATACAAAATGTAGTGCCTAAAGAAAAACGAAAGAGCAGGATTGAAGAATTATTGGGACATGTCGGGCTGAGACCTGAATCCATGGAAAGATATCCGCACGAATTCAGCGGCGGCCAGAGACAGCGGATCGGCATTGCACGGGCCCTTGCAGTGGACCCAAAATTGATCATATGCGACGAAGCCGTATCTGCACTCGATGTCTCCATTCAAGCACAAGTACTGAATTTATTAAAATCGTTACAGCGACAGTTCGACCTTACCTTTCTTTTCATATCACATGATTTGGGTGTGGTCAGACATATCTCGGATCGTGTAATGGTCATGTATCTCGGAAAGATAGTCGAAATAGCCGATAAAAAGTCCATTTTCGAGCAGCCGCAGCATCCATATACGAGAGCATTGCTATCTGCCATCCCAGTACCGAATCCAGTGAATGAAAGGGAACGGATCCTATTGACGGGTGATGTCCCCTCACCCATCGATCCTCCAAGCGGCTGCCGCTTCCATACACGATGTCCTTTTGCATTGGACATCTGTAAAACAGAGGCACCCGAACTAAAATTATCTGAACAGAATCATCAAGTGGCTTGTCACATTGTGTCATAAGTTGTAGATTTCCCAAGGGGTCTTTAGTATGATACTAATAAACAGAATAATTAAAGTTATATAAAAATATAACCAGTAGAGGTTCTCCATGCTTAGTTACGAAGGATTCACGTTAATTATCATGCTCTTCATATTAGCTCCCATCATGGGAGCTATCGCTCTTTTATTTCTATTCATATTCGAGAAGCGGATCGATCTCCTTGAAAATAAAAACAAAGAGATACGTCTGGAGCAAGCACTTCAAGAAGCACAATATAATAAATTGAACCAGCAAATCCAGCCTCACTTTTTGTTTAATACACTAAATGTCATTTTGGGCTTGGCCCGCCTGAACAGGACGGCTGAACTGATAAGGGCCTTAGAGGCATTTTCGCAATTCTTGAAATTCAAATATAAAGCAACTGAACCATTAATCCCCCTTTCCCAGGAAATTCAGTATACTCAGCATTATCTCGACATCCAAACCCTTCGCTTTGGCGATCGCCTTAAGATCGATATGGAGTGCCCAGACCCATTATCAATTGCAATGGTACCCCCTTTCATTCTCCAGACTTTAGTGGAGAATTCGTTTAAACACGGCTTGGAAAAAAAAGTGGGGGAAGCCCTTCTGCATATCCGGTTCCATCAGGATTCACAGATGGTGTATCTCGAAGTGATGGATAATGGATTAATGGGACATTCCGTTACAAACGAAGGCGGCCATGGACTGGATAATATCCAAAAGCGTTTATATTTGTATTTCAATGACCGTGCACAATTGAATATATCTTCTAATGAATCTGGAACAAAGGTAGAGGTATCATGGCCACTGGTTCATGATAAGAAAATGGAGGAGGCGGCGCCGGAATGAATGTATTATTAGTTGATGACGAACCATTGGTCCTTGAACAAATGGAATATATGATTCAGTCCATATACCCTTTTTGGAAGTTTCATAAAGCTGCTGATGCCTGTCAGGCACTGACCCTCACCCAAAACTTTAAAATAAACCTCGCTTTCCTGGATATCAATCTCCCGGGGCGATCGGGTCTTGAATTTGGTGAAGACCTAAGGGCACTGAACAAAGAAGTGGAAATCATCATGGTAACCGCACATCAAAGTTTCGATTATGCCCAGCAATCCATTAGGATAGGCGTAGTTGATTATTTAACGAAACCTGTAATTGAAAGCGATTTGCATAAAGTGCTATCCAGGTATGATAAAAGGGAGTCTTCTCATAACTACTCAACCCTGATTCACCATTCCCTTTCATTCATTCATGAAAATTATGCTGAAAAACTCTCCCTTTCGGACATCGCCCGTGAAGTGCATACAAACCCGACTTATTTAAGCAGGAAATTCCATGAAGAAGTCGGCACTTCCTTTTCGGAATATTTAATGCAATATAGAATAAAGGCAGCTAAAAGGGCCTTAACCAATAACACCAGTTGGAGCATATCAGACGTCGCTGAAAACTCGGGTTTCAATAGCCAGCATTATTTCAGCACTTTATTCCGGAAGATAGAGGGAATCACGCCCAAGGAGTTCCGCGAGAAAGGAAAATGAACATTGCGACCACGTACATTTCAAGAATACGTACAAGGCCCCATTCAAATTGGGATGGGGTTAGGGATCATCTCCCTCCTGGCACGCTGGGTGACGGGAACAACGATATTATCCTCCCCTGAATCGATGGTGAAGTATGGAGTTTTCGGAGGGATCGGCTATGCCCTGATGGGAGCGATCGCCCTGTTCATGTTCAGTTTCATCGGGAAGAGGGTCAGGCAGGATTTTCCCGTCGGTTTGACCATCGGGGACTATTTAAAAACCCGGCTTCATCCATTGGGATATTGGATATTGATCGTGATTCTGGTCATGACCAGCTTACACATTTTATTCATTCAGGGAATGGCCGCGTCCACCCTATTGCAGTTTCTTTTCGACACGCCGCTCTATGTCGGGCTGTTCTTCTTTTACGGTTTTTGTGTTCTTTTTGCTGGTTTCGGCGGGTTAAAGCTCATTCATCGATTCGCAGCTTTTCAAGTCGTCTTCATGTTTGCCGCCGTTATCTTAATTCCTTTATACTTTTTCGTCAAGGAAGGCATTCAGCCTGTTTATGATGGGATTCGTTTATACCATCCTTACATGCTGGTGATCAATAAGTATGATCTATGGAGTTTTCTTTTTGCAGGACTTCTTGTTGGATTCGGCCAGTTTTTCTTTGACCTGACATCATGGCAGCGATTATTTATGATGGAAATGAAAAAGGTTCGATTGACATTTTCTTTATCCGGCCTTATATGGATCATATTCCCGCTCTCGTTTTCATCCCTGTTCATAATGGTTATCTTTACGGGCGGATTCACTGATATACACTCGATTTTGGCTGGATTGGCAAACAAGATAACGACTCCATTCTTTTTCGTCCTTTTTGTGCTCTGTGCTTTCAGTGCAATCACCTCGACATTCGGTGCCTGCCTGCATTCATTGGTAAGCCTGATCGTCGCCAATATTCTTGAACCCTTCCAAACCCAAAAAAGCGACCAGCAAAAAATAAGGATGGCCTGCCTGCTTTCAGTCTGTATTGGTGGATTGATTTTCGTAGCTACGCTCTTCTATTCCCCAAACCTGTTAGAGCTCTTATTTTATTCAGGCAATGTATACTCAGCATTGCTGGCACCCATTCTGGTAATCGTATTCAGTAAAGGGAAAATCGCTGATTTCATACCGATAAGCGCGGTCTTGGCCATTGCCGCTTCATACATCATCCAGCCTTATGTAAGTGAATTCCAAAGCATATGGTTTAGCGGATTGGCTTCATTGACCATCATAGTGATTTGTACGATCCTTACGTTCATCAAGAACAAATGGAGATCCGTAATAACAAAACGGCATGTATGACGAAGGCCGACTCATTGTAGCAGGTGCACTGACCAAGTGAATATCACCAACCCCATTCAGTGTGAAGATCCTCATGAATGGGGTCCTCTATTAATCTCGTAAAAACTTAGCTATCCACCTTTTTGAAGTACCGATAAACCTTTTCTAGTTTTTGGGTTTGTTTCCCCTTCGGACTTTCCATATTACCGAATTCGAAAAACTTCACTTTTTTGATTCCGACAAAATTGAATAACGCTCTCTTCATCAATATTTTATGGGCATCATTCAACCAGAAAAGTGGATACTTTGCAGGGCCCTTCATCGTGGACACACATACGACCGACTTTCCTTTTAGAAGGCCTTCTGGTAACAGTCCCTTCTTATCCCTGTAGGCAAAATTCGCAGAAAATAATTGATCAATGTATCCCATGAGCATGGCAGGAGGCCTCCCCCACCAAATCGGATAGACAAAGACAATCTTGTCGGCCCAAGTAATCTGGTTTCTATATTTTTCAAGCTGAGGATCACGATGCATATCACGCCTTCGTTTATGCTCATTGAACTCCAAGAGTGGATTAAATCCCTCAGCATATAAATCCAACACCTGCAGCCCCTTTATGTTGGTGTTCTCCTTACTACCTATGATGACTTTTTGTAAAAAGGCATAGCTTAAACTCTTATGATTTGGATATGTGTAAATGACCAAAATGTTCATGAGGCCCCCCTATTTACTTATCATTTGATAACAATAATATAGCACTCCTTATTTTTTATTGTCAAATGATAATTGTATTTTGATAACACTTTTGTTATCTTCTCTGTAGAGGTGAAAGTTATGGACAAAAAAGCTCTTTTTGATAAATGGGTCTCATTTACAACTTCCGTACATCAAGTGACGCACGAATTAACACAACATGCTAAATCTGATTCGATCACGCCGGTTCAATATAATATTCTTGAATACATTACAGTCAGTCAGCCTGTCACTCCAAGTGAAATCAGTGACTGTCAGCATATTTCCATGCCTAACACGAGCCGTGAACTGAAAAAATTAAGCGAAAAGAATCTAATTGAAAAATTAAGTGATTCGGAAGATCGAAGGAAACAATACATCCGTCTCTCGAAAGAAGGGGAAATGATGATGAACGAAGCCTTTGCAATCGTGGAATCCCGTTTCCAAAGCCGACTGCAGCATGCAACGAAGGAAGACTTAGAGGATATTGAGCGTGCCATGGATATTCTTCACACAAAACTTTTTTACTAATGCATGAATACACAAAATAGGCTCCCGCGATTGAAGTTGACAACTGATCAACTTCAATCGCGGGAGCCTCTTCATTAATTCCATGCACGCATAAAACTAACTTATAATCAGGTACCGCAAAAGGTTCGGTAAGGTGTTGTTGACTCAGGTAGTGTCGAGTATTCAGCTTGTTCCTCGCCGTGTGCATAAGGATTTGAAAGAACCGCCAAAAGCCGTTCCATCACGCTGTAGTCCCCTTGCTCCACTGCCGCTTCCAATGCCTCTTCCACCCGGTGGTTCCTTGGGATAACCGCAGGATTGCTGTTCTGCATCAACTGATTCGAAGATTCCTTCGATTCCTTCTGCCTGCCTAGTCTCGCCTGCCAGAGCTCTTGCCACTGAGCGAATTCAGGTGTCCCGAAAAGGACCGTTTCCTCCATCGTATTAAAGGTCAAAGCACGGAAGGTATTGGTATAGTCGGCACCATGCTTTTTCATCATGCTGAGGATGCCATTAATAAGGGCTTCATCCTGTGTCTCTTCGTTGAATATCCCCAGTTTTGCTCTCATTCCCGCTACCCAATTAGCGTGATAAAGTTCATTGAAAACGGAAATCTTCTCTTGGGCCAGCGTAACGGCCTGGTCCTCATCATCATGCAACAGCGGCAAAAGGGATTCAGCGAATCGCGCAAGATTCCATCCCCCGATAACCGGCTGGTTGCCATAGGCATAACGGCCTTGAGTATCAATTGAACTGAATACTGTTGCAGGATCATAAGCATCCATGAAGGCGCAAGGGCCATAATCGATGGTTTCCCCGCTAATTGTCATGTTGTCGGTATTCATCACCCCATGAATGAAGCCTACCAGCTGCCATTGGGCAATAAGCTTGGCCTGACGCTTGATCACTTCCTGAAGGAGCGCAAGATAACGGCCTTCATCGGCTTCAATGTCTGGAAAATGACGCTTTATTGCATAGTCCGCAAGGGTCCGGAGTTCCTCGACCGTACCCCATTTTGCACCGAATTGAAAGGTTCCGACACGAAGATGACTCGAAGCCACACGGGTCATGATGGCACCAGGCAGCCCGGTTTCACGGATTACCGTTTCACCGGTCGTCACCACTGCCAGACTTCGGGTGGTAGGAATGCCGAGCCCGTGCATCGCTTCGCTGATGATGTATTCGCGCAGCATCGGTCCAAGTGCAGCCCGGCCATCGCCACCGCGGGAGTATGGCGTTCTTCCCGGACCCTTCAACTGGATATCATACCGCTCGCCTTGAGGCAAAATCTGCTCGCCAAGCAGTATCGCCCGGCCGTCGCCTAACATGTTAAAATGCCCGAATTGATGCCCCGCATAGGCTTGGGCAAGAGGCAAAGCACCTTCTGGAACCTCGTTGCCGGCAAACACCGCTACGCCATCATCGCTTTGCAGTTTTTGAACGTCCAAACCAAGGGATGCAGCCACACGATCATTGAGAATGATCAACTCCGGTGAACGTACAGGAGTCGGGTTCGTGCTCGTGAAAAATTTTTCCGGAAGACGGGCATAACTATTATCTAAATTCCATCCAGTTTCATTTGTCATGGTTTCTCCTTTTCTTGTTTTGACTTTATTGTATAAAGGTCTTTCTCTCATGATTCAATTAATAAACGTCATAAAACACAGGTGCAGTCCATTTTAATGTCTACTTCTGCCAATTAATTATACCGTCTCAGGATAAAAATGGCTCTTTTAAAGTCATGTAAAATCAATGGCGCCTTCCGGGATTTCATAAAACGCTTGTGTAAAGCGCCAATAACCTCCCTGTCCCTTAGAAATAATGAAAGCAGGTACCCTTACTAGGTTCCTGCTTAAGAATATCTTAGTCTATTCCCGTTTAAAATTGTGAAACTGTACAGCGTGATTATATGGATGAAACCCTCATTGGATTGAAGAAATTTGCGACACTCCTGCCGAATAACTGGCTAGACGAGACCCCACAGACGGTTGCTTTGATGCGGCTTGGCAGACAGCCGGCGGAAAGGGAGCGGATTTCTGAAATCAACTGGACCGTTTTTCAAAGAAAAAAACTGTAGGCAAACTCGCTTTCTTCGAATTTGTCTACAGTCTGAAACCTGCCGTTAAATCGGCAGGCTTTTTTATAGCATCTATGATTTTCACAAACAGGTGAACAGAAACTTGCCAATCGGGTGGAGGATTCATGTTTTCACCATGCCTCCCCCACCTTTTTCTATCTTCTTCCTTCCCGTTTCGTCTCCAACATCCCTCTCTAATCCAGGATATGCTTAATTCAGTAAAGTCAGGCTGATAAAGGCAATGCCAAATATACAGTACAGAATGAGGGTAAAGGGCTGGGGAAAAATAATATATACCATCATACTAATGATCATCAGCAGGATGCTGAAGGCATTTATCCTATCTCTCCACATACTCACCTTTGGTCAACTCCTTTTCCATTGCGTTCAAGCGTAAGGTACATTTTCATCGCATACTTCTTCCGGTGCTGCCTGGTCGGCTTTGAGGAAACGCCATAAAAATACTCCTCGCACAGTCAAAGCGAATATCAGCAAAAATAGAGTTACTTTCTTCATCCATCATTTCTATTTGTTATAATGGCTGTGTGCCTAATTTGTATTTTTTCATTTTTCGTTAGTAAGTAAGCGACTGATAATTTATAATTATAAGATTGAACCCACTAAACAGCCATGTAGCCAAAATGATAAATCCATGAAAATAATTTAAATATTCAGACTTTTAAGGGGTATGAAGTGAATGATCTATAAAACTTTCAAGGTTGTATTGAGGGCCTTGCACAAAGGTCAAACCGAGGAATTCGCCTATGTTTTTGAAGGAAAAAGCCTGCTGATTGGCCGTGCAAGCCAGCACTCCAAAGCTGATTTCAAGCTTTACAATGACTTCGTTTCCAGGGAACATTGCCGGATTTATATGGAGGAAGGACAGCTCTTCATTGAGGATTTGGCAAGCAAACACGGTACCTCGGTGAACGAGATGCCGCTCGTACCGGGCAATCCCTGTCTCATTGAACCGGGGGATTCCATTACTTTGATTAATGGATTGATTGAATTCATGATCTCCATCGACAATGATTTAACACGGGATTTCACGCCGTTGAACCCCGATATCATGCAAACCGTGGCTATCAATGAGCACCTTCAGACTGTGATCATCAATGAAGAAGCACCCATTAAAATGCCTACAAAGGAATTCAATTGCTTTAAGTTGCTTTATGAGAATTTGGACAACCTTATTTCGAAGGAAGAGATTGTCCAGCATGTATGGCCAGAGAGAATCGGTGATCCCGAGCAAATCGTGACGGCAGAAGAAATCGCTTCACTCCTGTACCGGGTACGGAAACGGTTAAATGGGCACTTCGCCATAAAAGCCGTCATTCAAAAGGGATATTATATGGAATCCATCCTTACATTCAATCTATCGGACTTATAATGACAATCATTCGAAGACATGAAAAAAAGCATTGCTGATTACAATGCTTTTTTTCATGCTTTAATAATTGGTTTAGTGTTTCATATATTGGAGATGGCCAGCCTGTAGCCTGAATCCACCCGTTTCATCGTAATGCTTTTATTTCTTTGGTAAGTCCAGATTAGTGAATTGATCGACTGGAACGACATCTTCTTCCATATCCATCACCTTCAGTACAACCCGGTCCCCTACATTCGTCAATACAACATCGGATAGCGCATTGACCCCAGGGTCCACTGAGAATCTCTTGGCATTACCCTCGACGATTAAATGAAATACATATCCATTTGGGAGATTGGCGTCGTTGATCCTTGTTACTTTCCCCTTTATTTCTTTCATCTCAAATCCTTTTTGTGGCGTTATACCGCTGACTTTCCCTAAAGATGCAATCAGTTTTTTATAATTCCGGAAAGCTTCGTCTTTCGTTTTCCCGAAGACCACTTGGGGATTATCGCTATTGGCGTAAACGATCGCCACACCTTGAAACTTGCTGCCCTTTGTAACTGGAATGACATAAGTGGGAGCACCGTATATCGTATAGAAAATTCCATTAGTGGCTTTCCAGCCTGGATATTTAGACAAAAATTCACTCGCATTGGCGTTGGATTTTGCTTCCTTTCCAGTTAGAACGGACGTGACACCTTTGTAGTACGTCATTTCACCGGTTTTGGCATTGAAAACACCGTAACCTACCAAGGTTTTGGAGTTTCCTTTTGATTTAGCCCTGGTAAAGTCCACTACATAAATCAATTCGCCTTTTTCGTTAAACGTAACCTGCATATTATCCTCATTAGGTATCAAGACATCTTTCTTCGGCCCAATCAGGGATTGGTTTTTCCACCCGTGAACATATTTCCCCCAGTAGGTCCAATATTCCAGGGCTGTTTCCAGCGTGAATGTTCGATCCACCCATTCAGGTTCTTTTCCTTTTGGGTAGTATTTCGTATCCCCCGTTTCCGGATTCACCAATACCACCCCGTCCACTACGGACCCGCTGCGGTATTTCAAATAATGTCCCACAGAAGCTACGAAGTAGGGCTTTCCATCTTCGTTCGGTTCCAAATATGAATCATGGATGATTTTATTCGGATAGGCCTTGCGGATGGTCCTTTCCAAATCATGATCGAGATACTGTGAGGGAGCATACAGCATCTTCCCTTTTACCGTACTTGCCCCTTTATCCGTCGATACGGCGGAAATCAGATTATAACCTGGCGTGTACTCCGCTTTCCCGGCTTTCAAAAATCCGGCCATTTCAATGGGTGAAGTATAAGCCAATTGATCATTTATATTCGTTAGTCGGTATTCGCCTTCAGTGAAATATGATGCATTTTCTATTTTATTAATCGCGGCATCGCCTTTTGCGTCTGCCATTTTCACTGTAACAAGCGGCATGGTTTTAATATCTTGAACTTCTTCCAGCTCATTTTTCTTATCGACCTTTGCCAAGCCATGCAGACCAGAGGCAAGAGTGATGGGGTAAAACAACATGATAACCCATGCTGCAATCAAAATGCCCCCTAACAAACTGTTGAAATGTACGTTCCATGGTGTTTTTGGTTTCTTCGCAGCTTCATTTTCCCTCCGATTTCGTCGGGTCATTAAAGATTCCCTGGCACTGTACACATACATTCTTGAATCAATGATGAGAATGAGCCCAAGAATGATGGCAAAACTCGAAAAGAATGCTGCGGCAGTAAGATCCACTAACATAATATCGATAACGAAAAATAATACGGCAGCAGAAACTAAAAGTCTCAGCACCTGTTCAATGAAAAAGGGTATATCCTTTTTGGTGATTGCGTTTGTCCATCTCTGCGGAATCAAGGAAAGTCCCAATATGGCAAATGGTATTTTCATTAAAATTCCTTTTAAGATGAAAACGAGTAGTGAAAGTATCATGGTTTTAAAAATCTCTCCTTGTCATATATGTTTCCATTTACCCAGTTTATCACTTTTGTGCAACAAATTTACTGTTTTCGAAATATATCGAAATAACATTTCTACCAAATCATAAAACTTATTTTTTCCAGCGATGCTACTTTTTCCGATTCATTGTTTATATAGACGGTGAAGTTCGTTCTTTTCGATGTAGATATACCAGATATTCGATAGGATCGAACCAAACCATTCGGGAGGGATGTAAATGAAAATGGAATTGGAAACGATACTCGATCAGAGATATGAGATGGGGCTCAACCCCCATTTGGCAAAAGCGATTGGCTTGCAAAAAGCTCTGATGCTGGTACATCTTCATTCATTGATTGAAGCTTATGGAGTGGAACGGGACGGGAGTGATTGGATTTGCCAGACTTATGAACAGTTGCAAAGGCAGATGCCCTTTTGGTCGAGGGGTACAGTCAAACGGACGATCCTTAATCTTGAAAAGGATGGATGCCTTGTTTCATGGAACTATAACAAATGGAAAATGAATAAAACGAAATGGTATAGCATTCGTTACGAATTAGCCATTGATATGTGTGATGACACAGATAGAACATCGCATTATCTTTGAAAAGTGACACTGCGTCATAGAAAAACCAAAGGGGACAAAACCGTATGATTTATGAAGAAACCTACCAATACCTATTAAGAAATGTATCTTCCACTGAATTCGATACGTGTTTGTACGCCTTGCTTCACAGTGATTGGGATGGGGTCATCCAGAGCCCGCTTCATATGATGGCCCGAGGAGTCGGGACAACAGAAAAGTACTTAAGGCAGATCATCAATAAATTCACCGCCCCTCAAGGATCACTAAAAGAAGTGTTTGTGCCTGTTCATCAGGGCGAAGACATTTTATATAAGTTTAACCTGGGGCCTGCAAGCAATCTTGGTTTTAACAGGAAGACGGACCGTTACTGCAAGAAATACCGTTTCTTTTATAGCGATGCTTTCAAAATCTTAACGATTCATGGAAAACGGCTGCTGCTGATGGGCGCTTTTCGAATGTCTGTTTTGAAGTCTGAAGAAGTACTATTCGATTATAGTGAAATTGTTCCTGATTCCAGCTCGCTCTTTACTAGGCAGCGCTTATTGGATGCAATCGATGCAGTCCATGACGCTTTAGGCCATTTAGTGAGGATTTCTTTTGCAAGCAGGGCTTTTTCAAAGAAAGAAGTTCTGGTATTCACCTTTACCGAAGGCGTCTTGGAGCAGTATAAGGAAAATCGGGCGGAAAGGACATTGTTGCGGAGAACGATTTTCAACTCTGGCTTCCTTGGGCATATCAATGATTCTGTATGCAGGGAATTGGAACGGATCGGCAAATATATTTTCCGTTCATTTCTACAAGAAGCGACAAATCCAGGGGTTTCCAATGATACCCAACAGGAACTTCTGAAATTAGCCCGTTTCGTCTATTCTCATTCCCTTAAGAAATTTGGCACGGCCCTTCCTGCCAATAAGCAGTTACTTCTGGCACCAAAACAAGCTTCTGCCTATTTAAGCAAGATCATTTATAACGAAACCCTGGAACAGATGGTGAAATTTTCCCACCAGGCGGAATCCATCAAAAGCTTGCTTGAACGTGTTCATTTTCATAGGGACATCTCCGAGAAAGCTCTAGGCCGGGAAGTGAATGATTTGGAAATGGCTGACCATATCGAACCCATTCTCCATAAATACCATCAGGCGGAATTCATCCGCAATGTACTGAACGGCTGGTGCGAGACATGGCTCATTTCCCGTGTGAAGACAGTGACCGAAGAACTGAGAGCAGAAGGAAAAAAGAAAAGAACGCATGATGATAAGCAGATTGCTGCCGAATATATGACACGCATTAGAAACGATACATATGGACAGTTGGACAGGCTGTTGACCTTGATCCTTAAATTCGGCAACCATGCAGTGGCCCCGTCTGCCCGGAATTCTCCCCTCACAAAGAAAAAGGAAATCCTCCAATCCTATTTCGCAATCCAAAAGGAGCGTCTGGATGTTCTCTCTATTTCCACTTGCTAACATTCACACAGAGCATTAAGTTTCGTGTGGTTCCCCATGCCTTTTCATATAGATTGTTCAAGAGAACGAATCCGTTCTCTTTTTTTTGCGGTCTTTGGGGTATGTGGATAACGAATGTCGACTGTGAATTGCAGAATGACGACTGTGGTTTGGGGATGGCACACTGTGGATTTCCCCTTTGAATTCGTGGGTTGCATATGAATCATGTGGATAAGGGAACTTGGTCAGCAGGTTGTTGTGACAGCAGACCCTACCCCCTGTAAGGGCAAGGGCATTTATAAATGAGTTATGCAAGGGTCTAAGAAAAAGGTCTATATAAAGGAACTGAAAAAGATTCTGATCATCAGTATGAACAAGGAGTTATGTGGCGGGCCCATTTAAGAAAGGAATGAAAAAAGGCCCCCATTTGAATGGATGACCCTCATACGTTTTTACGGTATTAATAATATCTTCCCCGTACTTTTCCGGCTTTCAAGAAGTCTATGTGCATCCGCCCCATTTTCCAACGAAAAAAGAGTCGGTTTTTCAATGAGGATTTTCCCTGACATGATCCATTCAAACAACTCTGCGGTCCTTCTTTTCCGTTCTTCATGGGTAGTCAAGACGTTCCAGAGGTCTCCACCTATCAATGCTTTCGATGTATCCATCAACATTCTCGGATCGATTTTCTCTGGATCTCCGCCCGCCATTCCAAAGAAAACGACCGTTCCACCAGTCTTGGTCGCCTCGAAACTATCCAGCAAGGTTTGTCCTACTGATTCATAAACGACATTAACGCCTTTCCCGCCGGTCACATCCTTAATGGAATTCACCCAGTCGGATCCGTAAAGGAAAACATGATCGGCACCCGCTTGTTTGGCAACAGACGCTTTATCATTTGATGAAGTCAAGCCAATGACCTGACCGCCCTTCATCCTGATCATCTGTGTCAGTAATTGACCGACTCCGCCTGCAGCTGCATGGACCAGAATGGTTTCCCCTTCTTTTACTGGATAACTGTCATGAGTTAAATATTGGGCAGTCAATCCTTGAAGTAAAACGGAAGCGGCCGTTTCAAAGGAAATGCCCTCAGGCAGCGGTAGCAGTTTATCCGCTGGAACTGAAACCAGCTCCGCATTGGCATGGGGAACATCAGCAAATCCGACACGATCACCTGCTTTCACATGATGAACATCTTCCCCGACATATTCGATGACCCCCGCCCCTTCATAACCTAGAATAAATGGAGGATCACCCACCAAGTGATAATTCCCTTTCCTTCTATATACATCAGCAAAATTCAATCCGATTGCTTTCATTCGAACGATCACGGTTGATTTTGAATGTTCAGGTTCTGCAATTTCCCTTACAGACAGGACTTCCGGTCCGCCGAAATTATCAAAGACAAGTGCTTTCATCATCCTAACTCCCTTCAATGGTTCTTTACATTCTTAAAGATATAGGATGAACCCCTTGATGGCAAGGAACACAAATAACCGCCCTGCCCTTAAAGGCTAGAGCGGTCACTAAGTTTGACCCATCAATCGGTATTGGAACCAGGGCCGTTCTTTCGTTTATTGGCAGAATATTCCTTACCGTGTGCTTCATGTTCTGCAATGATGTCCGCTTTCGGAATATGGTTATTCTTTTTCGGTGAACCGGTACGGTTGCGATGTTTTTTTCCCATGATGCATCTCCCCTTCATTATGCTATTTATTACGTTTTCTAATGTTAGCTTGTCCGATTATCACCGAAAATACCTGCAAAATAAGCACTTCATAATAAAGGAAAAACCATCGCTGAGACCGAATAGATAGAAAACTGATATATGTGGAGGGAATAATATGTTTCCTGTATTGAACACGGAAAGGTTACGATTAAGGGAAATTCGTGAAAGTGATGCGGAAGCCCTTTTCCAATGTTTATCAAAAGATGAAGTCACCCGCTTTTATGGTCAGGATTCATTGGAAACTGTCGGGCAGGCGCAGGATATTGTGGCAACTTTTGCGAAAAACTATCTTGAAAAACGAGCGATTCGATGGGGAATTGAACGCATTGATACGCAAGAATTGATTGGTACAATCGGTTTTCATGCCCACAGTCCCAAATACAGGCGGGCGGAAATCGGTTATGAAATCCATCCTGCACATTGGCGCAAAGGATTTGCTTCAGAGGCTCTTAAAGAAATTATCGCTTACGGCTTCAACAACCTTGATTTAACACGCATCGGTGCAGTTGTCTTTCTGGAAAACCAGCCATCAAGTGATCTATTGGTTAAGCTGGGCTTCATCCAGGAAGGAATATTAAGGAGTTATATATATCAAAATGGTGTCCCTCATGATACATATGTCTATTCACTTCTGAAGTGAAACGATAACCCTCTTTGGAGGGTTCCATTGAAGAAATTTGCGACACTCATGCAGAATAACTGGCTAGCCGAGACCACAAAGGTGCTTGCGGCGAGGAGGCTTGGCAGACAGTCGGCGGAAAGGGAGCGGATTTCTGAAATCAAACTGGCTCTTCTTTCTAATTGTCTACAGACTGAAACCCTCTTTCACTCATTTCGTTTCTGTTTCGAAGCATCCGTTCCCCCATTCCATTTACTTATTCGAGTCGAAAAAAACAGCAAATAGATTTCCTTAATATACCAAATTACCCACAAGAAAAAGTCACCAAAACATGGCGACTTCCACTTCACGATTTAGGTGACTACAAGATAGTCTTTCAAGGCCTGCTGCAGCGTCCCCTTTGTCTCTGCTCTACTTTCGATTTGAACCCCTGAACGGATCATTTTGGTAACCACTTCAGGGCGTAAACCAGTCACTACAGCTTTACACCCCATCATTGCCGTTCCATCGAGGATTTTCAATAAATCATTAATGATTTCAACCTCCATTTCGATGATACCGGATAGATCCAAGATTAAGGTATGTATCCGTAGTTTACCTATCTCCAGCAATACCTTTTCCTCGATTATCCGTATACGTGAATCATCGATTGTCCCAATTAAAGGAAGGACGCAGGTGGTGGAAGTGATTGGAATGATCGGGACGGATAGATTTTCCACCAAGTTTTGCTGGGCCAGAATCAATTTGTCTTTGTAATCGGAGTAACTGACGAAAAAGGATTTAAGAAATACATCAACCTTTTCATTCACTTTTTTCTCTAATTCAAAAAAGGTTTTGGATTCACTAAACACTACTTTTGCACTTTCGTACTTATAAAGAAAGGTCCAAAGCGTTCGGCGGATGGCCTGAATCCATTCCAGCTTGAATGAAAGCGTCAAGGAGTGGGTTGCCCACGTAACTCCCTCTTGTTCGGCAAAGGCAATCATATCCACTTCATTCTGTTCCACTATATAACGGATGAGTTTATGGGCATTATTCAAAAGGTCGACATTTCCAATTAGAAGGATTTCTTCGATCTTATCCCTGACATTGACAGCTTCCGATAAAAGATATTCTTCAAATTCACTTTTATTCTGCAAAAGGAATTCCATTATTTTTTCTTCCTCATAAACAAAACTCATTCGTCTCCACTCCCTTTTTGTAACTTTCAACTGTGACTTTTGTTACTAATTACTTTCTATATTGGTGAAGTTTTTTCCTGCTAAAATATTAGAGATATGGCAGGCATATAATTAAAGCTGGGTTACATCCTCGCCTGAAAAGACATTATTCGTTGCTGAAGAAAAAATCAGATGGGTGGAAGATTTCCCGTATTTGATGGCTTCATCGACGAATTCTTCCAGTGTTTCCATGGAAAATGTACTTATTTTAATAAGATAACTGTATTGTCCGGCTAACCGGTGGCACTCCAGAACGTCTGGATGACTTAAGCTAAAATTATAAAAGTCTTTACATCGATCCGTTTCGAATAAAATGAAAGCTGTAATGCTCCTATCAAGTTTTTCAAGGGATATTTCCGTTTTATATCCTTTTATCACTCCGCTTTCCTCCAATTTATTAACACGTTCTTTAGTTGCTGGAGCTGTCAAGGAAACTTCATGTGCCAGTTCCTTCATTGACATGCGCCCATTATTCTCCAACAGGGAAAGTATCTTTTTATCCGTTCTATCCAACTCAATCGCCCTCACTTTTCATTATTAATAAAAATCATCTAAATACATTATAAAATAAATAGAAATGTATTTAATACGTAATTAATCGTATGTAATGGGGAATTTCATTTTTATATAATTAATACAAATATAAAGTTAAGGGGGATGCTGCTATGAAAAAAGTATTGATGCTGCTTTCCAATGGATTCGAAGCAGTTGAAGCAAGTGTTTTTACAGATGTATTGGGATGGAATAAATTGGAGGGTGATGGTACCACTGATCTGGTTACGGTGGGACTTCATGAACAATTGAAATGCACATGGAATTTCATCGTGCAGCCCGAATTGACCATCGATCAAGTAAATCTTGATGACTTCGATGCTTTGGCCATTCCTGGAGGCTTTGAAGAAGCCGGTTTCTATGATGATGCATATGATCAGAGGTTTCTTGATGTTATAAAGTATTTTCACAATAAGAACAAAATCATAGCAACGATTTGTGTAGGTTCTCTACCATTAGGAAAAAGCGGGATATTGAATGGAAGAAAAGCCACTACGTACAATCATCCAACTAGTAAGAGACAGGGTCAGCTAAAAGATTTTGGTGCGATTGTCGTTAATGAACCGATTGTCGTCACTGATAATATCATTACATCCTACAATCCTTCAACAGCATTCGATGTTGCCTTCACGCTCTTGGAAATGCTCACTTCCGAAGAGAATTGTAAACATGTGAAGGAATTGATGGGTTTCCATTAAGAATGGTTCTTATCCTAATGAATAAGAAAATCCAGCGGTTGGCTGACACTCATTCACACGGTTCTATTTGAAAAGACTGTAGGCGTAGGAGAAAGGGGGCGGAAAACGTATCTTTCGTCAAATAATTCCGAACCAATGACCAAAAGCAACACCTTCACAAAGTTGATTGGAGAGGAAGGCGCGAGACTCCTGCGGGAAAAGCGCGTCTAGGGGAGACCCCGCAGGCGCAAGCCGAGGAGACTCCCGGACCGCCCGCGGAAAGCGAGTTTCTTGAGCGGAAATCAACGTCCAAATTGTATACAGTCTGAGGGTTCCGAAGGCCAAAAAACGGAACAAGATGAATGATGAAATAAAAAAACCAGTCATATCAATAAGAAATAATTGATATAACTGGTTTTTGATTTAGGTCTGCCATCGCCTTAAAATGGTCGGTGATTTAAAAGATTAATCTATAAATAACTGTCGAATCTAATGGACTTCGCCAGCCAGCGAAGCTAAGAGTTAACTTTCAGAATATCCGAACAGCTGCATAGTGAGGATTGAGGAGTTTTTTTTACAAAAATGAGCAACACTAAGTAAGCATAACTGGTTCGCTATGCTTACGAAATTATTATTTATCAGATGTTTCCGATGTGCCTTCCTCACTGTTTTTGAGGTAAACTTCAGAAATTCCATTCATGCCTTCCAATAGTTGCGCTTTCGTATATTCCATATTGCCAACCAGTTTATTATGCTTCTTATCATTATTCTCTTCTACAAGTTTAGATTCTGAATCAGTCACAATATTCACCTCCATCATTTAGGATGGCAGATAAAGAAGGAAATATGTATGACAGGCGACGACGATAGACATTTTACAAAATGGTCCATTTTAGTGAAAAATTTCAGGCCATACATAAGACCTTCCATTTGGTTAGATCCTTTAAATATGAAGGAAAAGCTTATTTTATGGATATTTTTAAAAAATCAGCTGTTTTCATGAAGCTAAAGGGATATACTAAAGGATAGCTTTTATTTAATTTTTAAAAGTATTTTTTTCGTGTTGCACTTTGTGCAATATTTTACAAGTTTTTCTAATTATTTTAACAAAATGCTTATTGTAAAGGAGAATTGGATATGTCAGAAACGATTACCCAATCACAGACTGAACAACTTAATGACCGCCAAAAACAATTAGATGTACTGGACCAATTATTAAAGCCTGAGGTTCAGGAATCCTTGAACACTTTAGTTGAGCAGTTACCAAAGCTGACTGAGATAGTGAATATTTTAACAAAGTCTTATGATTTTGCTCAATCAGTAGCGACTGATGATGTTTTGAAAAAGGATACGGTCAGCGCCATTTCGGAGATCGCAGGACCTGTGGTCGATTCAGTGAAAGGGCTTGCGGCCACTTCCATCGAAGCTAAGGATCGCGCTGAAGTGAATAATGATGTGATCGGTCTTTTTGGTCTGTTAAGAATGATGAAAGACCCGCAAGCGCAAAAGCTTTTCCGTTTCGCCCAAGCTTTTCTTGAAGTCTCTTCAGAACGTAAAAACCAAAAATAATTTGATAAACTTTCAATCAGTAAGGACGGGGGATTAACTATGTCAAAACAAATCGTCATCTTAGGTGCAGGTTATGCTGGATTACTATCTGCCTTATCCGTACGTGAATATTACAAGAAGGATGAAGTGCAGGTTACAGTGGTGAACCAATTTCCAACGCACCAAATCATCACCGAATTGCACCGTCTTGCAGGCGGATCCATTTCTGAACAAGCTGTTTCCATTCCTTTGGAAAAGCTTTTTAAAGGAAAAGATATCGACCTTGCCATTTCCAAAGTGGAGTCTTTCTCAGTCGATAAAAAAGAAGTGAAGCTTTCCAATGGCTCCACTTTATCTTATGATGCCCTGGTTGTTGCTTTGGGAAGCCAAACAGGATTCTTCGGCATTCCGGGACTTGAGGAAAACAGCATGGTCTTGAAATCCGTAAATGATGCAAACAAGATTTACAAACATATCGAAGATCGCATCCGCGAATATGCACAAACGAATAATGAGGCGGACGCAACGATCGTGATCGGCGGCGGCGGCTTGACGGGCGTCGAGTTAATCGGTGAAATCGTGGATCATTTCCCTAAAATCGCCAAAAAGTTCGGAGTGGACTTCAAGGACTTGAAAATCAAGCTTGTGGAAGCTGGTCCAAAAATCCTACCGGTCCTGCCTGATCACTTAATCGAACGTGCCATGACAAGCTTGGAAGCACGCGGCGTTGAATTCTTGACAGGTCTGCCTGTTACGGGTGTTAAAGGAAACCAAATCGAATTGAAAGATGGACAAACGATCGTTGCCAATACGCTTGTTTGGACAGGCGGAGTCGCAGCCCTTCCTATCGTAGGCGAATCAGGCCTTGAAGTGGATCGCGGCAAAGCGGCCGTCAATGAGTATTTGCAATCCAAATCCCATAATGATGTATTCGTCGTCGGGGACAGTGCCCTTGCTTTCCCTCCAGAAGGCGGACGTCCATACGCTCCTACTGCACAAAATGCTTGGCAAATGGGTGAGCTTGTTGGATACAACCTTTATGCAGCGTTTGAAGGCAAGAAACTTGAAGAATTTTCACCTGTAAACTCAGGTACACTTGCGAGCCTTGGCCGTAAGGATGCGGTGGCAACCGTTGGAGCCAATAACACTTCCCTAAAAGGTCTGCCGGCTACATTGATGAAAGAAGCAAGTAATATTCGCTATCTATCACACATCAAAGCCCTATTCAGCTTGGCTTATTAATTTATAATAGCCGTTGACATGCATTTACATGTCCGCGGTACATGCCCTTTATTCCCGGTCATTGGGAGTAAAGGGCATTTTTATTTCACTAGGATTAACTTTTTATTGATGGCCTACAGAAAAGGCGGGCCCCCTACTTGAAGGGGGCCCGCCTTATTTCACTCTACATTACTATGTTTGGAATAAGTGAGCTCGTGGCTTATGGACTGGGTTAATGAATAGTCCAAACATACTGCATCACATAAAACATGTACGCATTGATCAAACAATGAGCTTAACGGCTGGACGCTTTTCGTTTCATGGTCCAAGCGATTTTTCGTTGCAGCTGGAATCAACAAGACCTCATGCGAGACATTCGCTAAATCGGATTGATCATTCGTCGTGATGGAAAACACCTTGCATCCCATTTCCCTGCCTTTTGCCGCAACCGAAATCACACTTTTCGTCGAGCCGCTACCGCTAATGGCTATGATTAGATCGCCTTTTGCAATAGAAGGCGTAATCGTTTCGCCGACTGCATAAACGTTTAAGCCGAGATGCATCAATCGCATCGCAAAGGCTTTAGCCATGAAGCCCGACCTTCCTTCACCTACGATGAAAATCCTGTTTTCCGACTGTAACTGCTTTAGGAGCTCATCCGTTTCCGTTCCGTCCATTTTGTGAAATACACCGTTCACTTCTTCTAAAATAACCGCAATTTCTTTTTTCAAACTTTCTTCACACCTTTCTCCCCATTCATCGTTTCCTTAAATAGACGTGCAGCTTCTGCTGGATTTTTTGCTTGTGTAATCGCCGAGCCAATTATCAAGACATCCACACCCCGCCTGATCATTACAGGCAAGGATGAAAGTGTGATCCCTCCTGCAGCCGCGCTCATGGATCCAGCGTGATTTCTCATATGGATCATGGCATGATCAGCTATCTCCTGGCTATCCTTGCTTACATGCTCACAGAAAATCGCCTGATTGTAAATCCGTAACTGTTCAAGCCGGGAATCGGATACATTCAATAAATCAATCATGATCTGCCCATTGTATTCAAGTGCCTTTTCCAGACATTTTTGGATGGTTACATCTGATGCAGCCCCCATTACCGTAGCTACATCGGCCCCGCCTTGAAAGCAAAGATCCATTTCGTAAGCCGCATTGTCCATCGTCTTCATGTCTGCAACAATCTTTTTATCGGGAAAGTGTTTTCTCATTTCTTTGATGCTTTTCGTTCCGAACTCTTTGATCAGGGAAGTCCCCACTTCGATCCAATCAATCGAAGATTCCACGGTTCGTGCCATTTCAATGGCTTCCCCCATATTCATGCGATCCAACGCCAGCTGAATTTTCAAGACGAAACCACCTCCATTTGCTTGACTGATGTAACCGCTGGCTTTTTAACCATCAATGTCAGTAACGCTGAAATCAATAAAGATCCCGCCATGAAAATATAGGATGCTCCAGGCCCGCCAGTCAATCCATTTAAATATCCGACGAAATAGGCACCTACAAATGAGCCAAGCGCCCCCATGCTGTTAATCAGGGCCATTGCTCCGCCAGCGACATTCCTTGGAAGTATTTCAGGAATGATGGCAAAGAACGGTCCATACGGGGCATACATCGCACCGCCAGCAATGACCAACAGTGCATATGAAAGCCAGAAATTCGATGTGCCGATCATGAAGGATCCGAAGAATGCGATGGCCCCCACTAGCAGCGATGTCCAAACGAACGTTTTTCGATTCAATGTTTTATCCGAATAATAGGATAGTGTCAACATTGAAATGACCGCTAATAAGTAAGGTCCGGATGAAAGCCAGCCCGTTGCTACTATATCCATATTGGACGCCTGTTTAATAATGGACGGCAGCCACATGACGAACCCATAAACCCCAATGCTCCACATGAAGTATTGGACGCTGAGCACGATGACCTGCTTCGACTTAAAAGCTTCCTTATAATTTTTAACGGGTTTTAATGCGGCCTGTTCTTTCTGGAGGACCATTTCCATATCTTTCTTTTCTTGATCGGTAAGCCACTTGGCATCTTTTGGACGATCATTGACGACCTTATACCAGATGAACGCCCACAGGACAGCCGGAAGTCCTTCAATGATGAACAGCCATCTCCAGTCGAATGCTTTCAATAGGTAGCCTGAAAGGATCGACATCCACAATACAGTAACAGGATTCCCCAGGATCAAAAAGGTGTTGGCCCGGGAACGTTCTTCTTTTAAGAACCAGTGGCTAAGGAAAACGAGCATCGCAGGCATAACAGCGCTTTCAACGACACCCAGAAGGAAGCGAATCGGATAGAGCCATTCCACACTTGTCGCCATACCCGTCAATGTGGCCAGTCCTCCCCAAAGAATCAAGCTCCAGAAAATCAGAATTTTGGCACTTTTCTTTTCCGCGTAATGCGCGCCTGGAATTTGAAAGAAGAAATAACCAAGGAAAAACAGCGCGGCCAGAAAGGAAGATACCCCGGCTGTGATATTGAGGTCTTCCCCCATCCCTCCCGCTACACCAAACCCATAATTGGCACGGTCGAGATAGGCGAGGCTGTATGTGATGAACACTAAGGGGATCAATCTCATCCACCTTTTTCGCGAAGCTACCTGTAATTGAGACATGATTGAACCACTCCTTTTTTCATAAAGTGTTCTAGCTCTGCCATATTAGGAAGCCCTTCGTGATCTCCAGAAGACATCACGGCTTTGGCCCCTATCGCATTTCCCCGTACAACTGCTTCTTGATACGTTGCCCCTTCCAATAAAGCGCTTATTACCCCGACTGCAAACCCGTCTCCTGCCCCTACGGTATCTACGACCTTCGTTACAGCAAAACCCGGTACCTCTTTCCTTTCATTCTGGGTCGCAAAGTAGGCGCCTTCTTCCCCAAGTTTAATCACGACAAGCTTAACACCGAGTTCGAGATAGTAACTGGCGATATCCTCTTTGTTGCTGTATCCTGTAAGAATTTCACCCTCCTTCATTCCGGGAAGCAGCCAATCCGCCTCTTCCGCAAACCGATTGACGATGTTGATCATCTCCCTTTCATTCTTCCAGAGTGATGGACGAAGGTTTGGATCGAATGATACGGTTACACCCTTTTGTTTCAGATGATTCAAGACTTCCCACGACAACTCTCTGAAACTGTTGGAAATCGCAGGAGGTATCCCCGTTAAATGCAGATGCTGAGTTAAAGGGAGCTTCTCCAGGGGAAAATCCTCCAGGGAAATCTTACTGGCGCTTGAATTCTTCCTAAAGTATTCAACGACCGGATCCCCTTGTTCGACTTTCGATTTTAGCTGGAACCCAGTTGGATTGAACGCATCCACTAAAACATTGGAGACATCCACGCCTTCATTTGTTAGCGTTTTCAAAATCATTCGCCCGAACGAATCGTCCCCCACCTTGCTCATCCATGCAGTTTTGATCCCTAACCTTGACAGACCAATCGCTACATTGGTTTCCGCCCCCGCCACATAACGTTTATAACTAAAGCAGTCTTCAAGTTTTCCTGGCTCATCAGCTATGAACATCGCCATTGCCTCTCCCATCGTCAATACCTTAAGCTCGCTCATGGCTAACCTCCCGTTCTGATTTCATGTGTGAAATATAGGTTTCTATATTTTCCAGGGTTATCGGGAATTCAATCGCTCTCGGACAGGCATCACTGAACCTTTCCAATAACTCTATCACCTCAGGCTGCAGCGGCAATGATACCGGCTCGGTCACCCATTCCTCTTTCCCCCGCTTCACTTTTTTCAGATGAATATAGTCTACATATCTCGCTAAATCTTTTGCAGCATTCATTGGAACCTCGTCTGTATACAGCCAGTTCCCCGTATCAAACGTCAATCTAATCGGGATATCAAACTTTTCGGAGCGGTTCAGGAAATGGGCAATCCGGTTTACATTTCCGCCGTCTAGCGTTTGATCGTTCTCGATGGTGATTTTTAATCCGCAGTTTTGCAGATTTTCCGTCAAGACCTCTTTCACTTGAGCCATATCGGTTTCCGAGAAGTGGTAGTTTCCTAGAGGCATCTTTAACAATTCCGCTCCCAGTTCATCCGATTCCCTTGCCAGTCGCTTAAAACCTTGTTCATTGATTTGATAGTTAGGTCCGATCAGGAATTCCGGAGCGGAATAATAAATGTCCAAGTTAAGCTCCTTGCATAAGGCACCCAATTCTTCCAACGTATCATCCTGGCCCAATAGCTCTCTTCTGATTTCGATTCCATCAGCTCCAGCAGCCGCCACTGCTTTTATGATTTCAAGATGTCCGAGCGTTTGAAGCAATTCCAGCGGTAGTGAATTCATGCATACAAAGACTTTCATAATGATTCCTCCTCCTAATGAACGCTTTAACAAACTAAAATGGTATCGGTACCATTTTGGGTGAAGAATAAAAGTCTTCCATGCTTAGAAGACTTACTTCTGTATAAAAGGCGTCGTTTGTCTAACATTCAACTTCGCTTGATATGCCATTGTTTGGGCTGGAGACACCTGCCCATCAATGCGGCGCAGGATCATTTCCATAGCAGCGACCCCGATTTGGTATGTGGGCTGTTCAATCGTTGTAATACCCGAATAAACAATGGTACTCCAATCCGGATTATCAAATCCCATTATTGCTAAATCTCTAGGTACCGCCAATTTCTTTTCTTGTAAAAGTAAAATTAATTTTAATAGCACGACGCTATTTGCCGTCAATATAACTCTTGATACGCCTTTTGAGTCATCTAAAAAATGCTGGAGCTTGGACTCGACATCATGTAAATCGTCGACATTTACCTCATAAACATCTTCTGAACTCGGATGACTGTGGCTCATCAGCGTTTGCTGAAACGATAGCCGCCGTTCATACCTGGTACTGACCTTGCTTGCAGGTTCGCTGAAAAACGCAATCCGTTCATAATTTTGGCCGACGAGATAATTGACCGCTTGGGAAGTAGCCTGAAAATTATCCAATCCTACCGTATCGATTTCAAGATCTGGCACTTTCCGATCCAAAAGGATGATCGGTGTCTTTTGGGCTTGCATCTGTTTTAACATGTCGTGATTTCCGCCAGTCGTATGAATGATAAGACCGTCAATGCGATGGGATAGAAGCATATCAAAATATCCTCTTTCCTTCTCCGGATTATTATCCGAATTGCAAATCATCAGATTATATCCATTCTGGCTGCATATATCTTCAGCCCCCCGAAGGATGGCCGTCGTATATGGATTGTTGATGTCCGCCACGATGATTCCAATCAAATAACTCTTATTGCTTTTAAGCCCTCTGGCCATCGTGTTTGGGCGGTAATCCATTTTGTTGATCGCAAACTCGATTTTCTTGCGGGTTTTGTCAGAGAGTTCATCATATCTCCCCCCTAAATACCGGGAAACGGAGGTTTTTGAAACACCTGCTTCTCTAGCGACATCGTAAATTGTAACTTTTGAATTTTCTCGTTTAACCATTTCATTCATCCATTCGCGAATTTTGGAACCGGTTCCATTTTTATAAATATTAACACATTCCCAATGAATGTCAATCCATTTTATTCATATTTTCCCACATCAAATTTAATAGCAGAGCCCGCTTTTGAAAAAAGAGCTTCTTCTTCCGGTCCGTTCATTCATCAATCACTCTCTCTTGCAGGTTCCTGAATCAATACCGTAAGTACTACAAAACACTCTTGGTTGAAACATTGGAAACTACATTTACCGTGCAGCATCTGGAAAACAAATTAGTATCACTGCACCAGGGTTGCCTTAGGAAATGAATCACTATTCAATCATTCTTATACTCCGAATGCGCCGTTCGATCATAATTCAGAAGATTTAACGATAGACTTTTTTGCACATAAAGATATAAAGGCTGGCGAGGAAATCACGATCGAAATTGATGATAAATCACCCTTATGGTTTTATATCATCGAGTAGGAGTTTTTGCCATTTCATTTAAAAAGAATCCATTTTGATCAATCTTTCGTCAAAATGGATTCTTTATTCGTTTTAACGTTACATTTTAGTCGGCGCTGAAATTCCCAATAAGCTTAGCGCATCCTTTAATACCGTCGATACGGAAAAAGCGAACGAGAGCTTCAATTGTTTCCATTCATCTTCAACCAAGATTTTCGTATGTGCATAATACTTATTGAATGCGCGTGATAACTGCAAGCTGAATTTCGCGATTTGTGATGGGTCGGCTTGTTCAAATGATTTTTGGACAATGATCGGATATTGCTCCAGCAGCTGGAGTACTGACCAAGCATATTCTCCTAAAGCTTCAAAATGGATGGCCTGCTCTTTATATTCACCTTTCTCAAGCAATGATGAAATTCGCGCAAATGTGTACTGTACATAAGGACCCGTTTCTCCCTCAAAATTCATCATTTGCTCTAATGAAAAATCAATATCGTTCATGCGGTGATTTTTTAAATCATTAAAGATTACCGCTCCGACACCAACCTGTTTTGCAACCAGTTCTTTCTGTTCAAGTGCCTGATTTTTTTCATCGATATTGCGCTTTGCAGTTTCGATTGCCTCTGCCAATACATCCGCAAGCAGCACGACTTTCCCTTTACGTGTCGACATTTTCTTACCGTCTTTTAACATCATGCCAAAGGCTACGTGCTGTAAGTCATTTGACCAATCGTACCCCATTTTCCCAATGACATTAAAGAGTTGTTTAAAATGCAGGGATTGTTCGTTTCCTACAACGTAAAATGTTTTCTTCGCATCATACTGCTTTTTACGATACAGTGCTGCTGCTAAATCACGCGTCGCATAAAGTGTCGCACCGTCCGTTTTCGTAATCAAGCAAGGCGGCATATCTTCCAATTCCACGACATAAGCACCTTCGGAAAGGGTAAGTAAGCCTTTTTCATTCAATTCCTCGACAACAACATCCATCTTGTCATTGTAAAACGCTTCGCCAGCATAGGTATCAAAACGGATGCCCAATAAATCATAAATCGTATCGAATTCTTTTAAAGACGCATCCCTGAACCATTTCCATAGTGCCAGTGCCTCCTCGTCTCCATCTTCAAGCGACTTGAAGCTAGCGCGTGCTTGGTCATTCAACGATTCATCCGTTTCAGCCATAGCATGGAACTTCACATAGATTTTCAATAATTCTTGAATCGGGGAAGCTTCGATTGCCTCTTTGTCTCCCCACAGCTTATACGCGACAATCAATTTGCCGAATTGCGTGCCCCAATCCCCTAAATGATTAATACGCACGGCATTGTAGCCATTTTTTTCAGCAATGTTAGCCAGTGCATTCCCTATGACCGTTGAGCGTAAGTGCCCCATGGAAAAAGGCTTGGCAATATTCGGGGATGAATAATCAATCACGACATTTTCCTGTACAGGCTGCTTCGAACCATACTGCTCCTTCTCACTTAATATGGTTTGCAGCACATTTTCCGTCACCATCTTTTGATTGACGAAGATATTCAGATAGCCACCCACTACGTTCACTTCGTGGATCAATTGACCGTTTAATTGCTCAGCTATTTCAGACGCAATAACTTGAGGTGATTTTCTAAATTTTTTTGCAAGTGTAAAGCACGGAAAGGCGACATCACCTAACTCCATTAATTTAGGCTTTTCCATTAATTTTTCTATTTCACTTGCTGGCAATTCATTGTTTAAAGCAGTTGAAATTAATGCTGCAATTGTTTTATTCATCGTCATTTCCCCTCCTAAAAAAACAAAAAAGCCCCCGTCTCTAAATAAGAGACGAGAGCATAGATTCCCGTGGTACCACTCTAGTTGCCACAAATCGTGACCACTTTCCATTGTTAACGAGGTGACTCCCCGATGTTCCCTACTAAACGTTTCAAGAAATTTCTCCAAAGTGCGCTTCATTCATCCGTCCTGCATTAGGCTCACACCGTCCCTAACTCGCTTTCCATTTCAAAATGAACTACTCTCTTTATCACAGAATTTTCAATATTATGATTTAATCCATCGTACACAATTTAAAAATACGTGTCAACACAGGATTTCAGATCCAACCGGTTATAAGCCTCAATATGACTAACCAGCCGGTAACTTCATTTTATCCTTGATGGTCGAAAAATATTTCCTTACGGTACCAATTGGGTTTCTTTGCTGATTAGATGGTTCATTTGTGGTTTGACCATCGGCTAACAGGCCTAACACTCCCATTTCCCGGGTATTATTGTTGGAAGACTCATCTGTAAGTTCGGGGGAGTATATACGCTCGCCATCCATTATTCTGCGAATCGAGCAGGCTAACTCTTCGCTCGGGCCATCCTTCAATAAATAACCACTTACATTAGCTTTTAACGCAAGTTGAAAATAACCAGTCCTTCGAAATGTCGTTAATATAATCACTTTGCATTCAAATGACTTTAAAGCTTCTGCTGCCTCAAGTCCGCTCATTACAGGCATCTCCATATCCATGATACAAACATCAGGCTGTAATTGGTTCACAAGAGTGATCGCTTCTTCTCCATTACTGGCTTGCCCGACAATTTCTATATCTTCTTCAAGATTGAGTAGAGAACTTATTGCCTCTAACAGCATTTGCTGATTCTCTGCAATGACAATTCGAATCATTTTAAGTTCTCTCCTTTATCGAGTCGCTTATATGAAGCAAAGACTCCCCCTAATCCAAGGATTATTAAGGGAGTCTGGAATGATTCATGAACGTTACAGTTCAGATTTCACTTGAGCGGAAACGCTTTTTTTCGTTAAATATTTTATGTCTTTGAAGCCAACAAAATTCTTGTTTTTCTCATCCCATAAACGGAAACGGAGTGAGCTCAAGCTTGTCGCAAGAGTAATCGTTGGAACGTTCTCTAATGGCTGCGTATTATTGTGCGCCATTTCCAATTTATAGTTAGGTACCCTTGGACTTAAATGGTGAACATGATGGTAACCGATATTACCAGTAAGGAACTGCATCAGTTTTGGAAGCTTATAAAAAGAACTTCCTTCCACTGCTGCCAATACATATTCCCACTCCTCATTTTCTTCAAAATAAGAGTCCTCAAATGTATGCTGGACGTAAAACAGCCAAATGCCCACTGAACCAGAAATCATGAAAATGGAACCTTGTACTAAAAGAAACGTCTGCCAACCTACTGCCAGGCAAAGTAATGCCACTAAAACAACGATTATTGCATTCGTCAAATAAGTATTCATTTTTTCCTTCTTTCTAGCACCTTTACGGTTAAATCTATTTTTAAGAAGGAAAACATAAATTGGACCTATTCCAAACATAACCAATGGATTGCGATAAAAACGATAGGCAAAACGAAGCTTAAGCGGTGCAGCCAAATATTCATCCACCGTAAGGGTCCAAATGTCTCCTGTACCCCGCTTATCTAAATTACCACTTGTTGCGTGATGCACAGAATGCTCGTGCCCCCATTGATCAAAAGGGAATAAAGTCAAAACACCCATGATTGTCCCGACTATCCTATTCGCACGGCGGTTTTTGAAAAATGAATGATGCGTACAATCATGAAAAATAATGAAAATTCTTGTCAGGAAGCCAGCAGCCAACACAGCTGGAATTAATGTTAACCAATAAGAAACGGAAAGACTTATATATGCTAGGTACCATAAAATGATGAACGGTCCCAATGTATTGATGATCTGCCATATACTTTCCTTTGTCGTTGATTGTTCAAAAGGAGCAATTTGTTTTCTCAAGTTTTTAGTGTTTTGTATAGTCATTAATCAATTGCACTTCCTTTTATTTGTCGTTATTTCATATTATAAAGAAATCAACCTTAAATTATTAGTACCAGGTGTCATGACTAGAAGATGACAAATGTCATGTACAAGTTTTTTTTAGCCTGCACATAAATGAAAAACCTTACCCAAAAACCAAAACGAGAATAGGCCAACCAGTGACAACTGGTTAACCTGTTCATAAGTATAGCATTTCAATATCGTTCTCCAATAAGGCTTGGCAACATTTTTTGACAATACAACAGTAAGTAAAATGATTTTAGAGAGATGTTTATTATCGACAAATGCTACTTATGATAGGCTTAGACTATAAGGATTTATCAGGTAAAAAACTGTAAAGGAGGATTGAAATGGATAAGGAAATCGAAAAAATAATTGTAAAATCATTTTTCACCAAAAGGCTCCAAGATAGAGTTCTGTTCGAATTGTCTTCAAACAAGAAACGCAAAGATGCCTTAAGTCGACTTTGTCATACTTACAGAACAACTCTTCGTGAAGAATATATCATTGAGATCCCAAAACCTAATTCAGATCCAGTAGATATAGCAAAGTTACTGAAACAGAATGGTGCTGAAGACTCTTGTTATGTAATATCCTGGGATAAAGATATTGATGGTAAGGAGCTCCCCTTATTAACCGCCTTAGAAAAAACCGTTGGGATGGGAATGCCGTCAATCATATCCTGTATCCCAAATAAACTCGCTTATTTTGAAGCTGAACAAGAAGTCCTTCCATCTCCAAGATTTTTACTTAAAAGAAAACAATAAATATTTGCATACACAAATAGTCCTATTTCTAGATGAAAAATCAACATTAACCTTTAGTCACTCCCCTTTTAAAAATAAATAAAGACCATAATCCGTTGAAATTGAAGCGTAACCCATTTGGCGTAACATGGCTGTGATATTGCCACGATGGTATGTTCCATGATTCACGACATGTGGCCCCAATTCGGCTACACATGTTTTCATTAGGCCGCCAGATGGGTTCTCAATTACGCTAAATGTAGGTCCTAATAGACAAGTCTATTAGGGATATAGAGTGAGATATGCTGTCGAAACAGGCGAAAACCACACAGTCAATATCTACAATGGGGATATCATTTCTAAGAAAAAAGATAAAGTCAATAAAATTAGCACGGCGAATACACAAACTAGTCGACTATTAAACCATCAATCTAAAAAAAAAGATTAGCTCATAGCTAATCTTTTTTTTTTAGGCTATGTTAAATTCTAATGTTGATATTTGACCATAAGAAAACCGCCTTGGTGAAAAGGCGGTTCATTGAGCTATCGTCCCCGTAGTTAAATAAATTAGTTGTGTCTGTTTTTATTGAGTGTCTTCGTCGCTTTTGTACTCCAAAAATTACCTAGCTGACAATCCAAAGTCTTACATATCCGTTAATCATTCATTTTTTGACTTTATATCTGGGGCATTTTTTAATGGCTTTTGAAGTGCGTCCACAATGGCTGCGATGATACTTGTTGCTAAAATACCCATTAGACATAATGATGTAGGACCCGCTGCATCATCACTACCTGTAACTTTAGCAAGCACCCTTAAGCTTACTATTCCTAACAAAATGAGGAAAATGACTGTAAAAGCACATTTCTTTATAATCTTCAAAGATTTAAGGGATAATTCAGAGAAAGCATTGTTCTTTTCGATGTAGGTTAATAGTTTATATGCTTGATACAACGCAACAGAAAACGCAATACAGAATCCGTATGCACATACTAAAAAGGGGATTAGGAAGTAAGCCGTTTCTGGATGTACCCTTGCATCTCTAACGGCTATCTCAGGCAACCAGATACACAAAGCAAGCACTGCAATTCCAGCCAGAAAAATAATTACCTTTAAGAAAGTGGTTGAACCTCGTTTAACATTCATTTAAAACACCTCACTTATTTAATGACAACATGATTTTAGCATACCGTTTATCGTTTTACAATAAATTTATATTGTTTTTATTTATATTGTTATTGAAATATCCTTCTAATTTTGACAAAAATAAAAAGCACTTCTCATTACAAAGAAATGCTCTTACTTTAAAATGTTAAATTTACAACTTGTTCAACAAAACTGCCCGTTAGCTTAACAAGAATAAGCAGAGAGCCGAAGTTTGGTATTCGTGTCGGTCACAGTAAATAGGCACGATTTGACCAACATAACAGCAGAATCGTAATCCTTTTTAGATTCCCCATTTCCTTCTATATAGGGCCTTTCCACAATGTACCTCTATTTTAAAGCTATTTACCATAGTAAACTAGTAAAGTTAAAATTGACGTAATTTAAGGGGAATAAAATAATAGTGAAAAAATTCTTTGGATGTCTTATTATGTTAAGCCTTCTTTGTATATGTCTCTGTCCTGCCAGTGGTGAAGCATCAAGTAAAACCCTTGACATAGGTTCCGTTAAGGAAGGCAATACGAAGGTTTTCAGTTCTCCTAAACTAGGTTCCACTATATTACAGACCTTAAAAAAGGGCGAGGAATTTCCCGTCATTTCTTCTGTCGCCGGGGATTCTGCGAAGCCTATTATACATACAGTAAAGACTGGAAACACCTTATGGAAAGTAGCAAATCAATATGGAGTTTCAGTAAGTGCGTTACAGAAAGAAAACAAGTTAACCTCTTCCGAAATTACTGTTGGCCAAAAATTGAAGATTCCTCAAAAATATAAGATCCATACGGTTGGATCAGGCGATACATTGTGGAAGATTTCTTCTAAATATAAGGTAGCCACAAGTGATTTGACTAAATTGAATAACTTACGTACAACTTCCCTTAAAGTTGGCCAAAAATTGAAGATTCCGGAATATTACTACCAGGTTCAATTGCTTGGAGGTAAAAAGGGATGGATAAAGAAATCCCATCTTCAAAAAAAAGCGCAAAACCGCATCGTCATGGGCTGGAAACATAATGGATCGAAAGAAAACTACACCCAACAACTTAAACACCCCAATTTAAATGTAGTATCTCCCCGTTCCTATACGCTGACGAATACCGGTAATTTCGTTTCCGTTTCTGTAGATACAAAATACGTTCAATACGCTCATAAACAAGGAAAACAAGTTTGGCAACTTATCGGTAATAAATTCGATCCTGTTTTAACTGGTTCTATACTAGGCAATACAAAAAAACGTCAGAAACTAGTTTCAGCTTTACGTGATTCACTTGTTCAAACTAAAAGTGATGGATTAAATGTAGATTTTGAAAACATCGATCCAAAAAATAAGAAAGACTTTGTACTTTTCATAGGCGAACTAAAAAAGGCCCTAAAACCCCATGGCATCAAACTATCTGTGGATGTCACCCGAGAAAATGACGATCCTTTTTGGTCAAAAAGTTTAGATAGGAAAGCACTTGGCAAAATAGCGGACTACATAATCATAATGGGGTATGACGAGCATTGGGGAGGTAGCCCAGTAGCCGGGTCCGTTTCCTCGTTACCTTGGATCAAAGAAGGAACTAAGCTTTTAATGAAAGAAGTACCAGCTCATAAGATTATATTGGCTGTCCCATTTTATACGAGAGAATGGGTAACCGATTTATCGACCAATAAAGTGAAAAGTCATGACCGTACCATGGCTGAGGTCAACAAAATCATTTCATCTCATGGACTTAAAAAGGTATGGGATAAAAAGACCTCACAAAATTATGTGGAGTATACTTCCAAAGGGAAAAAGCATCAAATATGGATAGAAGATAAAAAATCGGTGACCCTTCGTCTTGACTTGGTAAAACAAAATCATCTAGGCGGTGTAGCTGCTTGGTACATTGGAGCAGAAACTCCTGACATTTGGGATGTATATCATTTTAATAAATAGGTTAATAGAAAAATCATAAAGGTAAAAGGCCTCACATTGTGTGCGGCCTTTTCTGCATGACATCATTTTCAGTCGGTCTTGTCGTCTTAAGTGAATAGACCACCCCAATGAATATTAGTGAAATGCCCAAGATTTGAATCCTGTCAGGTTGAAATCCTGAAAGCAGAATATCCAAAAGGATGGCAACTGCCGGATCGACAAAAATCATGAAGGATACTACATTTGTGGGCAAATGACGGATACTATTAAAAAACAGAAGATACACGACGCCTGTATGGATGATGCCGGTAAGTATCGTATAAAACCATTCGGAAGATTTTAGCGTTGTGTATACTGAAAAATCGGCAAAAGGAATCAGTAATAGAAATCCAATGAACATTTGCAGAAAAGTGGTCGCATATACACTCGTCTTTGTAATGCTCTTTCCTAAAAGCATGGTTGCCGCATAGAAAAATGCAGCTATGATTCCATACATGATACCTTCCCATTCAGGAGATGATGATCGAAATCCATCTGTTCCCATAATGAATAATGTGCCAATGAAACATAATGAAATGGCCAGGATGGAGAATAAGGTCATTTTCTCCCTAAATATGAAGCTCCCTATGATGAGTACGATGATCGGGGCTAAATGATAGAGCGAAATGGCAATTGTCACGGATATCAGTTCAAATGATTTAAAGAGGAATATCCAGTTTAACAAGTTGGCCACGGCGCAGAATATGATGAGCATCACCTCTCTACCGTTCCATATTTCGTTCTTGAAATTCCCTGTAATCATCCAGGCTGCACATAAGAATATGGCAGCACAAATGCAGCGAACAAATACCAACTCCAGTGCTGGGAGTCCTGATAGTTCTGAAAAGAAACCGACAGAACCAAAGATTGTCATTGCTAAAGACAGTTGAATAAGTGCTATTTTATTCATTTAATTTCTCCTTATATAATAACCTATTATTTTACATTAATGTAACTAATACTATCACTTCTCGGGCATTCCGTCACGAGTGATGATATTCTCCCACATTTGCTCTGGAATCATCAATTTACACTTGCTATCGCGCGGCAAGGTTGTCATGATTTGTTCTTCCTTACCTTCCTTTATTTTGGCGGCCCAGTCCGGTTCCATCAGCAATTCCCTCCCCAGCGCGAAAAGCGGTATATTTTTCTCAAGCACACCATTTGCTTCTTCTGGAGTATTAATCGATCCGAGTGATATGAAACTGGTTCTGCCAGCAATGATATCGCGGATGATTTCCGTCCTTGTTAACCCCATGTTCAAGCCGCTTCTAGGCATGGACCAGACATTTTTAACGGAAAGATGTAAATAGGAAAGCTCTTGGCTGGCCAATTTATCCACCAATGCAGCTGTGTCATCCATTTTCATTCCGCCTTCTTCCGGTTCTTCGGGGGAGAAGCGATAGCCTATAATGAAATCTTTGTCTGCGTATAGATCACGTATCCGTTTCACTTCCGCGATGACGGCAAGTGGAAAATGCATTCTATTCTCCAAATTCCCGCCCCATTGATCTCTCCGCCTGTTAGAGTGGGGTGAGAAAAACTGCTGAAGGAGATATCCATTCGCACCATGGATTTCCACACCGTCGAATCCTGAACGAATGGCATGGCGGGTGGCTCTTCCAAAGTCTTGAATAGTGGAGATGATCTCCGTGTGACTCATTGGCCTTGGAATGTATTCCCCGCCCATTTCTTTATAAACGCTTGCAATGATTCCACTTGGACTAACCATACGTTCTCCGCCTGTACAGCTTGGAAGGCTCTCGCTTCCGCCATGATGAAGCTGGAGAATTGCTTTTGCACCTTTTGATTTGATTGTTTTTGAAAGCTGGGTGAGTCCAGCGATGCTTTGTTCATCATATACTTTCATTTGCCGGGGAAAGCTTGTAGCAACAGGGGATATGGCGGCCGCAGCAGTAATGAACATGGCAGGTCCATCTGCCCTTCTTTTATAGTAAGCTAGTTCCTGGTCAGAAACCAAGCCATCCTCTTGAGCAGAATAAGTGGTCATTGGCGCAACTACAATCCTGTTTTTAAGAACCGTTCCATTAGAAAGCGTGTACGGTGAAAAAATTTGGCTGTATTTCCGTTTCATCATTTTCCCATCACCCATTCGTATTTTATTTTTTCTAATTTTATTGTATTCTCGACCCTAACATAAGTAAAATGAATCTTTTTCATCACTTACATTAGAACTTCTCATGTATAATTCATTAGAAGAAAGGTGTGGGGCATTTGAATTTTTTTCAGTTGGAAGTCTTCTTACATGTTGTTGAACACGGAAGTTTCACGAAAGCGGGAGACCGGATCGGACTGACTCAATCAGGCGTGAGCCATAACATTACGGCCCTTGAAACGGAACTTGGTGTGACTTTATTAAAACGTGATCGAAAAGGAGTAACACTCACCACTGCTGGAGAACAGGTTATTCCACATATGCGGGCCATTGCTGCCAACCTTGCACATATCGAACAAAAGATTGCAGCTATGAATGGAATGGAAATCGGGAAGATAACGATTGGCAGTTTTCCAAGCTTCACTGCCAGATTCATACCGATACTATTCTCTATCTTTAATGAAAAATACCCTACTATTGAATTGCTGATTCATGAAGGAGGATATGATGAAATCTTAAAATGGATAGAAGAAGGAACAGTGGACATCGGCTTTGCAGCAAAACCAGTTAAGAATGTGGAATTCATCCATCTGCTAACAGATCCTTTATCAGCCGTCGTATACGAAGGCCATCCACTTTCAGGGAAAACCGGAATCAATCTTGAGGACTTCGCTGATGAACCATTCATCATGCTGCGATCCGGCTGTGAAACACTCATAGAGGATAGATTCCTTGATGCCAAAATAAAACCAAACATTTCATACGACATTAAAGACAATCAAACGGTGCTCTCAATGGTGGCAGGAAAATTAGGCATCTCAATTATGCCCAACTTGGCTATACCTGAAAAACCGGAACGTATAAAAAGCCTGCCCTTGACTCCGGAAATTTCCCGGGAGATCGGATTGGTCATGAAATCATCCAAAGACCTTTCACCAGCAGCAAAGGAATTTTCAAACGTCGTTCAAGATTATTTCCGAAAGTAGAAAAACATAATGAAGAAAAAAAAAGAATCCCCTTTCATGAAAAAGGGGATTCTTTTCGTGCAGTGATCATCCAAAGAATAGATCCAGCAGATTACTGCCTGCCGATGATTGCTTATTATAAAACTCCGAATAACCGCAATTCTTGCAATACACAACCGTAAATTGATTATTCTGGACATCGAACATTTTTGACAATCCTGTTCCTGTCATGGCTACGTCCTTCTTAGCAGCATCATTGCTTCCGCATTTCATGCATCCCTTTTCATTCATGATCCTTCATCTCCCAATTTATAAATAATAATGCCGATAAATACCGGAGCTTCCCAGCACCGTTCATAATTAAATATACGGATAACGTGATAAATGGTTTCGGAACTCATGCGAAAATATGTAAATTACATTGAATACTGTTTTTATTGGCTGCCTTTTTTATTTTTAGATTTTATGGTAGGCAAAGCATTATACACACTAATTGCAAAATAATAGAGTAAAATCATATGCAGAGCATCACTTATAGGAACGGGGGTATCATCAAGCTTAAAAATAGCAAATAATGCATATACCCCAACGAATATGATTGGATAAATGATGTAATGATAGCTGAAATTTTTAATGAACATATTCTTTATGCATCGCTTTCTTATTTACTTAAACGGCCAAATTGATTAATATGGAACACTCCTATAAAATCTTACTTTAAATTAGATTCTAATCATTCTTTTCGGTGAAAAAACATCAAATAACATCTGCATCATCTAATCGTATTTCTGCAACCTTTCCACCTTGAACACACCAAAATTCTAAAGTAATATGCCGTTTATGGTCAATGTAGCCGATAATGTCCGCTCCCTGTTCATAACTTTTATAATAATGATCTCCGTACTTCGAAAGAACTTCTGCTTTCTTACTCCCTAATTTAATCCCTTTGCTTGTTTGAAGGGAGCTTTCAAATGGAGCGTCGTCCGTACTTGAAATGATTAACCGCACAATTTTCCCTTTATCTTCGTCTGAATTTATAGAGGCCGTTTTTAACCCGCCTTTCCAATAATAATAATTATATGAATAGTTATTATCCTGATCGATGGGTTCTCCATATTCCCTAATAAATTGTGGACTCGATATGTTATCCATAACTTTATATCCCCCGATAGATTCATCAGACAAATCCGTTGATTTTGTCAATTTCTCAGAGAATGCCGAGTACACATAGAAACCTAATGTGGTTCCAATAATAATAAGTACAATTACTAACTTTCGTTTATAATGGGTTTTTCCCATCTCTAAATCTACTCCATCCATATCGGAAATAAAGTATTGGCAATACCGTTTTCCTTTTTGAACTTTAACCTAACTGAATTAGTCGATTCGCGCGTGAAGTCATTTTCGATTATCTTCCCTGTTGTAAAACTAAAAAGGAGGTACTAACTAGAAAACAGAACAGAACTGATTCCCATTATGAATCCTCCGCCTATCCCGATCGCTACTCCAAAAACCGTCCATTGTGATATGATCATACCTATTAAAAATAAAGAGAATCCTATAAGTCCAATTAACAGAACCTTTTTTTATTCATTTTGCACCCCTATTACCCAACTGAAATATCCTTATATTATCTTATACGGATAAAATTGGTTAAGGTTTCATTCTGTACCAGATTCAATGATCCAATCGAAGTAAGAAGAGTATATCTAGTAGATTCAAATACCCTCCGTTTTTTCCCATGATAAAATCCCCTTCAAACAGAGGTGTAACACCACGATCGCTCGTGGTCTTTTTACACGTTCCATTTAAAGGGGACGGGAATTGAATATTTATATTATATTTCAATAAAGCTTATGAATCATCAATTGCGATATTCCAATAGTTTTTCATTCAAATTCTTTGTTTGTGCATAGATTTCTTGGTAAATCAGGAATAAGGCTTCATACTTTTCGGCATTCTCCCTAATGGGCATGTACTGTTTCTCTTCTTTTATGAATTGGGCTGCACATTCCTTTAAAGAGTCGAACCAGCCGCAGCCATAAGCCGCTAACATGGCCGCCCCCAAGCCTGGGCCTTGTTCACTTGATAGCCTGACAATTTTCGAATTGAATATGTCCGCTTGCATTTGCAGCCACGCTTCGTTTTTGGCACCTCCGCCAATCGAAATGATTGTATCGATATTTTTTCCGCTCCTGCGGAAGATATCAATGGATTCATTCAAGGAGAAAGTGATGCCTTCAAGGACGGCCCGTACAAAGTCTTTACGCTGATGGGAGCCATCGATTCCAATGAAGCTTCCGCGTATTGCCGCATCTGCATGCGGGGTCCTTTCGCCCACTAAGTACGGAGTGAATAAAAGTCCATTAGATCCGACGGGCACATCACCTACATCTGCCAATAACGTTTCAAATGATTCACCTTTGGCAAAAACTTCTTTAAACCAAGTGAGGCTGTAGCCTGCTGCCAAGGTTACTCCCATCGTGTAGAAGGCATCAGGTGCACCGTGATTAAAGTAGTGGACTTTTCCTTGAAAATCCCTGTCATCCCTTGCTTCATAGGACAATATCACTCCTGAAGTGCCGATGCTGCAGAGTGTTTTTCCGTCTTCTAAAATGCCAGCGCCAATGGCACCGCAAGCATTGTCTGCTCCGCCTGCAAATATACGGGTGGAAACGGTTAGCCCCGTGCGTTCTGCCACTTCGTCCGTTATCCTGCCCACTTCCGCATGTGATTCGACCAATGTCGGACATAGCCCGATATCAAGACCAAGCATCTCACAGATTTCTTTACTCCATTCCTTCTCGCTGACATTCAATAATAATGTGCCGGCTGCATCGGAGTATTCCATATGTAATTCCCCAGTCAGTTTATATCTCAGATAATCCTTTGGAAGGACGAATTTCGCTGCATTTTTAAATACTTCAGGCTCATGCTCTTTCACCCATAGGATTTTGGGTAAAGTGAATCCTTCTAATGCAGGGTTTTTCGTTATTTCCAACAGTCGTTCTTCCCCGACCGTGTCGTAAATGGTCTGACACTGATCGGTCGTCCGCGTATCATTCCAAAGGATGGCATCACGCAATACACGGTTTTCTTTATCCAGCAGGACAAGTCCATGCATTTGCCCGGAAAAACTGATCCCTTCAATATCTTCCGGGTTTCCATCAAAGCTTTTCAGTAGCTCGGCAAGCCCGGCAACTGTCTGTTCCACCCACGTGTCAGGGTCCTGTTCACTGTAGCCTGTTTTCAGATGAATCAATGAATAGGATTTAGCTACTTCCTGCATGACCTCGCCATGTTGATTCACGAGTAAAATTTTTACCGCACTTGTCCCCAGATCGATACCGATTACGTATTTCATGGCAGCACCTCATTCTATTAAGCTTTATTCCCCTGCGTAAGCTCTTAACAAATATTGGTTGATCGTCCCTTTAACTTTCTCCAAGCGTCCTGATTGATTTTTGATTTCTTTCAATCCTAGCGCATATTCTTCCAGTTTACGAAGGTCTGTATTCCCTTCGACGATTTCCAACCCGATTCCTTCTGTATAGCTGCTATAGCGGTTTTCAATCACATCATCAAGGATTCTATCGTCGATCAACTTTTGGGCAACCTTCAGGCCGGCTGCAAAACTGTCCATTCCTGCAATGTGTGCATGGAATAGGTCTTCCAATTCAAATGAACCACGGCGGACTTTAGCATCAAAGTTCAAGCCACCACGGCCTAAACCGCCATTTTTAATGATTTCATACATTGCCAGGGTTGTAGAGTACAAGTCGGTTGGGAACTCATCCGTATCCCAACCCAATAATGGATCTCCCTGATTGGCATCAACGGATCCAAGCATACCATTTATCCGTGCATAGCGAAGCTCGTGTTCGAATGTATGGCCGGCAAGAGTGGCATGGTTTGCTTCAATATTAAATTTGAAGTGATCTTGGAGACCATAATTCTGCAGGAATGCATGACCGGTCGCTACATCGAAATCGTATTGATGTGTTGTCGGCTCTTTCGGTTTTGGTTCAATCAGGAATTGTGCATCGAACCCGATTTCTTTCGCATAATCGACCGCCATATGGAAGAAACGCCCGAGGTTATCCAATTCAAGCTTCATATCGGTGTTAAGCAGCGTTTCATATCCTTCACGTCCGCCCCAGAATACATAGTTTTCCGCGCCTAGTTCCTTACCGATTTCCAATCCTTTTTTTACCTTCGCAGCAGAATAGGCGAAAACATCCGCATTATTTGAAGATGCTGCGCCATGAGTGAAACGGGGGTTCGTGAAGTTATTCGCCGTATTCCAAAGCAATTTCGTTTGACTATCTTTCATATAGTCTTTGATCATTGCGACGATTTCATCTAAGTTATTATAGGTTTCTCTCAAATTACTTCCTTCAGGAGCAATATCGGCGTCGTGGAAACAGAAGAATGGTACACCTAGTTTTTCAAAGAACTCGAAGGCCGCTTCTACACGCGCTTTTGCCATATCCATTCCACTGAATTTGTCCCATGGACGGATCATCGTGCCTGCACCAAATGGATCTGACCCATCGGCAGTGAATGTATGCCAATATGCCACGGCATAACGCAGGTATTCCTTCATTGTCTTCCCGCCGATGACCTCCTCCGGATTGTAAAATTTAAATGCATATGGATTTGAAGAGGTGGCACCTTCATAATTTATTTTACTGATGTTGTTAAAATAGGACATTGTTTTTACCCCCTTATTATTTCATGAATGATATCCGGTAAATGTAACTGCTTACATTTCCATTATAGCAACACTAAGTTAGTTTGTACATTAGATAAACTAAGTTTATGAAAATACCCCCATTTTACTAGTTAATCATGTAAAATGAGTAATGTAGTCTTATTATTGGCGTGAATTAAGCCGCTCCCTCTCTAAGTTCACCCATCATGCAGCTCATTTCAAGGAGGAACGACACATTTATGGACAATGCCAGCCGGGTCATTTATAACATACTTGAATGGATCACTAAATTCGCTTACCTGCATATTCTGTGGATATTTTTCACTATTGCAGGCGGAGTCCTTTTCGGATTCTTTCCATCCACAACAGCCATGTTCGCAATCATCCGGGATTGGTTAAGAGGAAACACCGATATTCCCCTCTTTAAAACCTACTGGAAATTTTTCAAACGCGATTTCTTGAAAAGTAATGGACTGGGAATATTCATCACAGCCATTGCCGGCATCATCGGCATCGACCTCTACTATATCCAGAATCATATAAACGATGTTTTGACATGGACTTACATCCCGTTATTCGCCTTCATATTAGTATTCACTATATTCATATTCTATCTATTTCCTGCCTTTGTTCATTATGACTTACCTGTGTTCAAGGTCATGAAGAATGCTTTTTTGATCATGTTGATCAATCCGCTCAACAGCTTTTTAATCCTGCTTTGCCTAGGCTTGCTTTTCATGGTGATGAGAACACTTCCGGCACTGGCCTTCATTTTCGGCGGAAGCACTTATGCCTTCATTACAATGTGGCTTTGTTTACATGCTTTCAATAAAGTCCAAGGAAAACAGAATAAATAAATAAAAAATCACCCACCGTTTATCGATTCGCTTCGGTGTGGTGATTTATTTTATCGCTCTTTATCCTTTCACGGCACTCGAAGAAATCCCTTCGACGACTTTATTGCTAAAGAAGACGAATGCAAGCAATATCGGTAGGATACTAATGATTAATGTAGCTCCGATTGCCCCCCAGTCCGTCATATATTGCCCGATGAAGTTTTGGATGCCCACTGTCAGCGTTTTATATTTATCTGAACTTATAAACGTATTGACGAATACGAATTCATTCCAATTATAAATCATATTGATAATGACGGTTGTGGACATGACCGGTAACGTCATCGGAAGAATGACCTGGAAGAACATCCGGTGGACCGAACATCCATCTATGATGGCTGCCTCTTCTATTTCAACCGGCAAAGTATAGTAGAACCCAAGCAGGATCATCATGGTGATAGGCAAGTTATAAGCCGTATACGTTATAACGATCGACCATGGATTATCAATCAGATTAATATTTAAGAACATGCTGAATAAGGGGATTATTGCGGAATGAATCGGGATCATCAGGCCAACCATGAACAATCCCAACACAAGCTTGCTTAATTTCCACCTCATCCGTGAAATGGCGAAAGTGGCCATGCTTGCTAATAAAACGGTAAGAATGATCGCTATGCCTGTAATCCAAATACTATTCCAGAAGTAAACGCCTATACCGCTTTCCCAAACCTTCGCATAATTTTCCCATCTTAATTCAGCTGGCCATGCAAACGGAGAACCTGAGAAGATTTCACGGTTATCCTTTAAGGAAAACAGGAATAGCCAAATGACCGGGAAGATTTGAAAAACAGCTACCAGCGTTAATAAGAGATAGAGAAAAAAGTAACCCACGCGCCCCATTATGTAACCCTCCCTTAGTATTGGATTTCTTCTTTTGTCGCTGTAACTTTACGGACGAAGACAGTCACGATCAGGGTGATGATCAATAACAAAAAGCCAACTGCACTGCCATAGCCGAAGTTATTGCTCGAGAAAGCCAGCTTATACATGTAGGATGCCATGACCTCACTAGATCCGTTCGGTCCGCCGCCAGTCATTACGTAAATCAGGTCAAAGTATTTCAAGGATCCGACCACAGCCAATACTACGGTCACTTTAACCACACCCATTATTAATGGCAATTTGATTTTGCAAGCGATTTGAAAACTGGTTGCCCCATCGATTTTTGCCGCTTCCACCAATGACTCAGGAATATTTTTCAAAGCTGCATAATAAATCAAAATATAAAAACCGGCATATTGCCATAAGATCGGGATGAATATCGCATAGAGCACAATAGTCGGCTCCGCCAGCCATGCCGGGGGATTTTCGACCCCGATTGCCATAAGCAGACTATTCAACATTCCATTCGTCGGGTTAAACACCTTAATCCAAAGCTGCGCTATCGCAACTGAAGACAAAAGCATCGGAATCAAATATATTTTCCTTAAAAGATCGGATCCTTTTATTTTTGAAGCTAGCACAAGTGATATTGCTAAATAGATCACTAAACTGAGTGTGGAGAATATCGCCAGCAAAAAGGAATGCCAGGCACTATACCAAAATTTATCGTCTTTCAATGCTTCCGTGTAATTTTCCAGCCCAATGAATTCCATGGGGCCGATACCATCCCACTTCATCAATCCATAATATCCCGTTAAAAATAATGGGATGAATATGAGTACAGCGATTAATAAGAGTGCAGGAAGGACATACAAGGCTATAATCCACTTATTGGACATTACTTTATTCATAACCATTCAACCCCATCGTTATAAAAAGTTGAAAAGGACCATCCATCATCAAGGATATGCCCTCCTCATGTTTTGACTAAGATTACATAAAGTGAAATCAATTTCTATCAATCATTCATTCTTTCGAAAGGGCCTCTTCATGTTCTTTTGCGAATTTTTTCGGTGTTACTTCCTTACCGAACAAAGCCTGGATCATATCCAAGTGGACTTGCGCTACATCTGAATTCATTTGAACGTCGGCAAATAATGTGATATTCGTTGCTGCATTCAATTCATTCAACACATCCACATACATTTGCGGTAGATCCAAAGACTCGGCATCCACTTTAGTTGCGGGAATCACGCCTGCTTTAGTCACGGATTTTTCTCCCCATTCTTTTACGAAGAATGATGTAAATGCCTTCGCTTCTTCTTTTACTTCCGAATCCTCTGCAACGAATAACCCAACACCAGGTCCGCCAACGAAACTGTTCATGTCCCCTTTCCCGTCGACTGTCGGAAATTTGAAATAGCCTACAGAATCTCTGAATTCTTGGGGAACCCCTTCATTTGTCGTGTAATTGGGCAAGTCCCAAGTAGCGATCAAATACATCGCTGCCTGTTCGTTCATGAACATGCTTTTAGCTTCCTCATCGGATAAACCGTTAAAGCCTTTCACGAAAGCATCCATATCCACAAGGTCCTGGACTTTTTTCGCTGCCGAAACCAATGCAGGGTCTTCAAAAGAGCCAGATCTATTGATTGCATTTGTCAATACGTCTGAACCGCCCATGCGATCAGCCAAATACATATACCATAATGAACCTGTCCAACGGTCTTTATTTCCAAGTGCGATGGGTGCCACTTCCTTGTCGGATAGCGTTTTCACTACCTGTTCGAACTCTTCATACGTTTTAGGCACTTCAAGGCCATATTTTTCGAATATTGCTTTGTTATAGAATACATTCGCAACATTCAATTCCAAAGGGAGACCATAGGTTTTACCATCGATTGCGTAAGCCTCTGCAGTTCCTGATACGAAACGGTCTTTAAGATCCCCTTCCAATAAATCATCCAGCGGGGCAAACTTCTTGCCGTTGACATAAGGCTCCAAGAACCCTGCTGCCCAGGTCATCCCCACATCCGGTAATTCATCAGAAGTGGACAGTACTTTTAATTTATCTTTATATTGCTCATTACTTAGTACTTCCAGGTCGATTTTCACATCAGGATTTTCCTTTTCAAAATCCCCGATGATCTCTTTTACAATCTGATTATGCGTTTTAGAACTTCCTTCCGGCCATAAATGCATGAATTTAACCACTTTTTTGTCATCAGAACTTGCTTTTTCAGTACCCGAGCCTGAACAACCTGAGATTAATAAAATAGATGATATAACCGCAAATAATAATGTAAACGCTTTCTTTTTACCCATTCCTAACCCTCCCCAAGATATTAAAATATTGATTATTCTGTTTTTTGAGCTTATTAATAGATTATCAAACAACACATCGTTTGTCTAGTCGACAAACAAAGTTTGTATTCGTTTTATAAAATGCTACAATGTAATAAAGTCTTAAAAAATGAAGGTGAAAATCGATTGAATAAAACGTGGAATCAACATGTTGTCAAGGAAGGAAATAAATCATTAGTTCTGCAAACCATCAAGGATCGTTCGCCCATTTCAAGAGCTGATATTGCTGCCCACACCGGTTTGAACAAAGGGACCGTTTCTTCTCTCGTAAGTGAACTGCTGGAAGAACAGTTCATCTATGAATCTGGACCAGGCGAATCAAGCGGTGGCAGGAGGCCAGTCATGCTGCTCTTTAATCAGGCAGCTGGATATTCCATTGGTATCGATTTAGGCGTCAATTATTTACTGGGGGTGCTAACAGATCTCGAGGGGAATATCTGTCACGAAAAAACTTTGAAATTCAATGAGCCATCATTCGAAGAACTTGAGATCAAACTGTACGAAACCATCGATCACCTCATCTCTTCTGCCCCGCAAAGTCCATACGGTATCGTAGGAATTGGAATAGGGGTTCCGGGAACGGTCAGCACAAACGGAAAAATCTTGCTTGCACCTAATCTCGGTTGGAAAAACATCGATTTACAATCATTGATGCAAACGAGATACAGTCTTCCTGTCATCGTTGAAAACGAAGCGAATGCTGGTGCTTATGGGGAGAAAAAATTTGGTGCCGGCAAGGATTTCAACAATATTGTCTATGTAAGTGTTGGAATCGGGATAGGCGTCGGCCTCATTCTTAATGATCAGCTCTACAGAGGAAATAATGGACTTTCAGGTGAATTGGGCCATATGACGATCGATATACACGGTGCGGAGTGCAGATGTGGAAATGTAGGATGCTGGGAACTGTATGCATCGGAACAATCCTTAATGAAACAAGCCATTCGTTTAGGAATAGCCCCACCTGCAGACGAGGAGCTTTCCTTGGAAAGTTTATTGTCTCTTGCGGAAGATGGAGATTTGAAAACCATTCACTTATTTGAATATATCGGTGACTATATAGGCGTGGGCATCAATAACATCATTAATATCTTCAATCCCCAGCAGGTCATCATAGGCAATCGGATGGCTTCTGCGAAACAATGGCTGACTGAACCATTAAACAAACGGATGGTCAATCAAACACAATGGTTTCACCAAAAAGATTTACGAATTAATTTTTCAGAGTTATCAACCCATTCAACAGCTTTAGGGGTAGCCGCATTTTCCGTCGAAAACTTTTTCAAGGATGATATTCCGAATATAGAGGCGATACTCTAAAGATCACAAACCCTTAAATTTGAATAGGAAACTGTCCTGCAAGGAATCGTTGTGAATGTTGCCCATCTTAGATATTCCACAGATATCACAGCTCCCATCCAGGGATGGTTTCCTATTGAAAAAAGGACCTTGCAAGAAAAAGAAAGCGCATACACTCTTTTGGATTGACGCTCTGTTTATGTTATTCATTGCATTGCTATTATTCATAAAAAATATCAATATACGAGGTGGATTACCCATGACAACGATTCAAAACCCCATTTTAACTGGATTCAATCCCGACCCATGCATTTGTCGCGCAGGGGAAGATTATTATATTGCTGTTTCAACGTTTGAATGGTTTCCCGGTGTAGGGATTTATCATTCCAAGGATTTAAAGAATTGGCGATTGGCATCAAGACCCCTGAATCGGCTGAGTCAATTGAATATGATGGGTAACCCGGATTCCGGGGGGATATGGGCACCCGCTTTATCTTTTAGTGACGGGAAATTCTGGCTTATCTATACCGATGTGAAGGTTACAGAAGGTCAATGGAAGGATTGTCACAATTACCTGGTTACTTGCGATACCATCGATGGCGAGTGGTCAGAACCCATTCACATGAACAGCTCAGGCTTTGATCCATCACTATTCCATGATGATGATGGCAGGAAGTATTTCGTCAACATGTATTGGGATCATCGCGTCGGCAATCATAATTTTTATGGAATCATGCTCCAGGAATATAGTGTTGACCAAAAGAAACTTATCGGAAAAGCCGAAATCATCTTCAAGGGAACGGATATCAAACTGACGGAAGCGCCGCATTTATATAAAATGAATGGCCATTACTACCTGTTAACTGCAGAAGGCGGGACAAAATATGATCATCAAGCCACTATCGCCCGTTCAGAAAATTTACGGGGACCCTATGAAGTGCATCCTGATAATCCATTGATCACTTCCATGCCATATCCCAGAAATCCGCTGCAAAAATCTGGACATGCATCCATCATTCAAACACATACAAATGAATGGTTTCTAGTTCATTTAACAGGCCGGCCATTACCTCAGGTCAATCAACCCCTATTGGATCCAAGAGGATTCTGCCCATTAGGAAGGGAAACGGCCATCCAACGCTTGGAATGGAAAAATGACTGGCCCTATGTGGTTGGAGGCAATCAACCGTCCAAAGAAATTGAAGGCCCGGACATCAAGGAAGTAAAGTGGGAAAAAGGATATGAGGAAAAGGATGATTTCAATTTCAAGACATTAAATCCACATTTCCAAACCTTACGTATCCCACTTGGTGAGGAAATCGTTTCACTAAATGACAACCCGGGACATTTACGTATATATGGCAAAGAATCGCTAACATCAAAATTCACACAAGCCTTTGTCGCAAGACGCTGGCAGCACTTTACCTTCACTGCAGAAACCAAAGTCGCTTTCAGACCAGATACCTTCCAACAATCAGCAGGGGTAGTAAACTACTATAATACGCAAAATTGGACATCCCTTCAGATTTCCTGGCACGAGGAAAAGGGAAGAATCCTTGAGCTCGTGACCTGTGATAACTTTTCTTTCGATCTGCCGCTTAAGAATAAGGAAATTGTCATTCCGCACGATGTCGACTATGTTTACCTGCGAGTGGATGTGAAAACGGTGATTTACGAATACTCCTATTCATTCGATGGCGAAACCTGGACCCTGATTCCTATCACATTCCAATCATACAAGCTCTCTGATGATTATATTCAAGGAGGAGGATTCTTTACTGGAGCCTTTGTGGGCATGCAGTGCCAGGATACATCCGGTCAAGGTCAGCACGCAGACTTCGATTACTTCATCTATAAAGAAAAACATGAGTGACTAAGGTTTTAGGGGAAGAGCCTGCCAAGGAACCCGACAAGCTTGGTAATTCTTTAAACGTGAAAACCCTGATTTTTTCGATTAAATGAACGACTGTCTCTTCGTAGACTACAGACCGAGTTATACCAGAGGTTCTTGGGATGGGGAATAACCACTTCTTCCCTCCCTGATCTCAAGAGAATAAACAAGTTATATGTGGCAATAGCAATGCATACAAATCTTCCATTTATATTTCACTCTCGGCAATATTCATGGCCTCAATAAGAAAAAACCGAAATCAGCCACTGATTTCGGTTTTTCCAGTAAGGATTATTTAATTAGTGATATCTTTTTTCTGGAAGAAGAAGAAAGTTAGCGCTAAAAAGATAAGATAATAGATGCCCAGTACACCCATTGAAAATCCAAGGGTAGCTCCATCAAACATTTCTATGGTTCCGGAAATATAGCCCCTTAAATCAAGATGGGGGAATAAGACGAATTTTAACCACTCGTATTTACCGATGAATGATTGAATGACCATATTTAACGTCGAAGAAGCGAATAGGATGAAAATGGATATACCTACTGCAAGTGCTTGGTTTTTAAATAATGTGCTTAGCATGAAAGCGATGGTCGTGATGACTAAGAATCCTGGTATCCAGTAAACGATCATGTCTACGAAATATTCTCCGACTACCACCGTACTGAATTCACCGAAAGATGCAGGATCCATTATTTTGTCTGAATACGAACCATTGCCAAAGAATATGATTCCGATTAGATAACTGAATATAAGTAGGCTCGCAAGTAATAACGCTGCAAATAACAGGGAAGTAATATATTTGGAAAGTAGAATCTTCCAACGTTTATAAGGCCTGATCAACAGTTGTTTTATGGTGCCATCCGAAAATTCCGAGGAGACGAGCGAGCTGCAAACAATGACAACGAATAAAGTGACAAATGATGTTAATGATGTCGTCCATTCCGCCATATAGGTCCAATTCGTGTTTAAGTCAGGGTTTATATTATCAGCTAACTGTTGCTTATTGAGATCAATTTCTTCCATGATCATGGCTTTTTCCTCGTCACTGATATCCTTAGCTTCCAATGCCTTTTGCTGTTCTTGGATATCTGACTTTAACTCTTGCTTCCAATCTTTACTCGTTTCTTCGGGACTTAGTTTATAATCGATGACTGCAGCCCCTAATGCTGCCAATAAAAGAAAAGCGATGAATATATAAGTTGAAACTTTTGAAAAGATTTTCATCCATTCATTTTTTACTAAGGACATCATACAGACTCCCTCATTTCCTGCTCAGTGATTTCAAAGAATTTATCTTCCAGTGATTTTCTAGTAATGCCAATTTCATAGACATCCAGCTGATTTCCATTAAAACTCCTATTTATATCGGCCGTTTGTTCACGAGTGGCCGATACGGAGATTGTCTTCGCATCATATTTTAAGATCGTAATATCGACAAACTGTTCTTGAAGGATTTTTTTAGCTAGCTCCCCATCACTCACAGTGAATGAAACTTCATTAATCGTTTCGGTTTTTTCATCTAATATATGTTCTTTCGTATGTATCAGTTTTCCCTTTTCGATAACGGCAAAACTATCACACATCAATTGCATTTCCGATAGTAAATGGGATGAAATCAATATCCCGACGCCTTCACTTGCCAGTACTTTCAAATAATCACGAAACTCGCGAATCCCTTGTGGATCCAAGCCATTCGTCGGTTCATCAAAAATCAATAACGACGGTTTATGTAAAATGGCCTGTGCCACGCCAAGGCGCTGACGCATCCCTAATGAATATGTTTTAACCTTCTTATCGATGGCATGATCCAGTTTGACAAGCTTTATGACCTCTTCTATTCTCTCATTGGATATCTCATTGGATGACATTCGGGCATAATGCAGGATATTCTTTCTGCCTGTCATGTACTTATAAAACTCCGGGTTTTCAACAATGGCCCCCAATTGATTCATCGCACCTTCGAAATCTCTATCGAGGTCACTGCCATTGATCATGACAGTACCGCCCGTACGATTGATAAGACCTGTGATCATACGGATGATAGTGGTCTTACCAGCCCCGTTCGGACCAAGCAAACCAAATATTTCATTACTTTTTATTTCAAAGCTAACATTGTCTACAATGGTTGCTTTTCCAATTTTTTTAGTTAAGGATTGAACCTTAAGAACCGATTCAGACATATAATACCTTCCTTTTTTTATATTTTCCAAAATAACACAAATTCAACATTACCATATTATGCATATTATTACTATACTGATATTTTTCCATCTGGATATGGAGCAGCCCATTGGGATTTGATGGACCACATTTATTTTCAATATCAGCCACAATCAATAGATTTTTTCATCGTTACCATCGATGGAATCCAAGGTGATGGCAGCCTCTCCGACATACCCTTTTTCAAGATACCCAATGATCGTTTCCGTATGCCGCTTCCCTTTTTAATCCTTATAGTGCAATATCATCGAACTCTCGTTAAAGTCTTACTTCTGCGTTACATTCAGCTTAAGCTCTTTGCCAGCCTGTATAGAGGAATATAATCCTGATATATTTTCCACTGCTTGATTTTTGACCTTAATGTCAAATCCTTTTTGCTTAAACATCCCGCCCCCAGAGTTCCCATTATCAATAACACTGCCATCACTTTTTTCCATCGAAATAGCCACAACTCCTATGTATCGTTACCTTTTAATACGTTTCCGAAAGAATAAGGTTTCAGGATTATTTTATCTAATAAGGAAAATTCATGGAAAATCATAAAAAAAGGAAAAAATAGATAAAGAATATAGAAATGGCAAGACCCAAGGCAAAAAGAAAGATTCTTCTAATAAAAGAAGGAAAAAGCCTATATATCATCATTACAATTACATCGATGAAATTCGTTGGTATTCCTGATCCGAACTCTTTGATCTCTTTCTTTTTGCCAAATACGGCGAACCACATTACAAAAAGACCACATAAAATAAAAATGATGGAAAAAATCTTAAACCCCATTATATGTCACCCGTTTCCTCATAGGTTAAACGATATTGTTATATTCTTATCTTAACTGGGTTTGTGGATTCAAGTTTCAAAATGAATTCTTCAACCTCTTTACCCCTTGCATGGGAATACCCTTTGTCCTCACCGAATCTCTCAAATCCGCATTTTTCCAGCACCCGGATGGATGCTAGATTATCCTTGGCCGACCGGGCATAAAGAGGACGAACATTTATTTTCGGCAAAAAATTGACCAGTGCCTCTGTAGCAATTCCTTTACCCCAATATTGCTTCCCAATCCAATAACTCACTTCCGGGTTACCAAACTGTTCAAACTTGAGAATGCTGCCCGCAACACATCCTTTGCAGATTATCGTCATTTTTTGAATATCCCGGTTCGATACGATATTCTTCCAGCGGGTCAGAAAAGCCACTTTGTCTGTTGGATCTTTAGATGTGAAAGCAGCCATATAATTTGCGGACGTATCCAATTGCTGCTCGAAAAAGATAGGAAGATCACTTTCCTTTACCTCCCGCAGCCGGACTCCTTCGTCATTGATATGCAATCCCATAAATTCACCCTCCCCTTCAAAAAAGTCTTCATAGAATATAACATTTATTAAAAATCATTGGACGGTAAAAAAGAAAAACCGAAGACTCTGCCATCTTCGGCGTGGTTTCATTCCTTTATCATACTATACTTACCGCCGAACGCTTATTGCTCAATATGTTTTATAACGTCAGATAAGCTCTTATCCACCATGGATCGGAGGCGTAAATGATGGTTTTCAAAAGCTAAAGCTTCCGTCACGGGATTTGGTACGATTACACACTTTAATCCAGCAGTCAGGGCCGCTTGAAGCCCATTTAACGAATCTTCAAATGCTACGGCTTCTGTGGGCTGAATATCCAGGACTTCTATTGCCTTTAAATACAAATCAGGAGCTGGTTTTACTTTATCCACATCATCCCCTGTGATTATTACTTCAAAATAGTTTAACAGTCCAAGTTCCCCCAAATGATGCGTGACCCACTCTTTTGTTGAACTTGAAGCGAGGGCGATTTTATATCCATTTTTTTTTGCTTCTTCTAAATAATCCTTTACACCTTCACGTGCCTGTGATGTTTTCATCTTTACTTCATGGACGCTTTTTGCTCTGGATTCAATTTCTTCAATATTACAACTTTCCCCCAGCTGATCTTTGAAGTACTGATTAAGTTCAGTATTATCCGTTCCGATGCATGTAACGAAATGTTCGAGAGGCAAATCAGATTTATAAAAAGACATCGTTTCCTTATAAGCCTCATACCAAGCCGTTTCTGTATCTAAAATTAAACCATCAAAGTCGAAAATAACTGCTTTAATCAAAATAATTTCCTCCTCTAACCGTGAAATGGAATTTCTATTAACATAAACGTACATGAATGAATCCCCTTGTTCAACCAAACGGTTCTTTTCGTTCCATGGGAAGCCTGATTATTTTTCATAGAATCCAGAATCCGTTAATTACTAAGGACATGGTAACCCGTTCTCCGCCTCATTTCTTTTCTTTATGTTACATGTTTTAACAATTCCTTAGTGCCTTTGCGGTGTTTTTCCTTAACTGCGTCTAAAAGAGTGATAGTTTAACGAATGGTTTAATTGCAGGAAACAACGAGGAGGATAAACATGAAGAAAATTTTATTAACGATCCTAACGGCTTCTGTATTCATTCTAGGAGTTTGCATGCCAACTAAAGGCGAAGCCGCTGCTTTGGATCGCACACTTTCATTTGGAATAAGTAATGGCGATGTAAAAGAACTACAAGAATTATTACTGACAAAAGGGGTTTTTCCCTATCATGAAGCAACAGGTTACTACGGACCGATTACAAAGGAATCCGTAAAGCAATTTCAGGAAAAATCAGGGCTGAAAGCCGATGGAATAGCAGGAACACAAACGAATCAGAAAATACAGACCCTGAAAAGCGGGGATATGGGAAAACCTGTAGCTGAACTGCAAAGGCTATTGAAAGCCTGGAATGTTTACACATCAACGATCGACGGCATTTATGGAACAGGTACAAAGCAAGCAGTTATGAACTTTCAAAAGCAAAAGGGATTATCAGCTGATGGAATAGCCGGTGCACGGACTTTCAGTAAATTAGATGAAAAAGCAGTTTCAGCAAGTTCAGCCGTTAAAGAACTGACGGTTACAAGTACAGCTTATACAGCGAGCTGCGAAGGGTGCTCAGGCACAACAAGAATGGGCGTCGATTTAGAAAAATATGATGATGCCAAACTGATAGCAGTCGACCCGAATGTGATTCCGCTAGGCTCGATCGTTGAAGTCGAAGGCTACGGACAAGCCATCGCTGCAGATACGGGCGGAGCGATCAAAGGAAACAGAATCGATGTATTCATCGCAAAAGAAGCGGATGCTTTAACATGGGGAAGAAAGCAAGTGAAGGTTAAAGTAATTAAATGATGCATGACGGAAACGTCATTTTTATATAAAAAGATACATAACAAACAGAAAGAGCATGTATGGAATCAATACATGCTCTTCCTGTATCCTGCTGGAGCTATGGATTTCAAGCAGCCGACTTATCAAACCAACTTGTACATGATAATGTCATCGACGTATTCACTTTCGCTCATCTTAAATTCCTTTATTTTTCGTCCTTCTTCAACAAACCCCATACTTTTGTACAAGGCTATTGCCCGATGATTTGTCGAAAAAACTCCTAAACTCACCTTTTCTATTAACGGATTGGCTTCTGCCCAGTCCAATAATGCTTGAACAAGCTCTTTTCCGATTCCCATCCCCCTGTAATTTTTTCTGATCATCAATCCAAATGAGCCCTTGTGAGACATTCTCTTTCTATTTTCCGATTCAAATCCAATCCATCCAATCACTTCACCATTTATTTCGGCCACGATGATGGTTTCACGTTCATTTTCCAATGACCTTTGTATCCAATCTCTTTGTTGTTCTATTGTTTTATTAAACTCGTTTGATACTGCAATGAAATACTCCCCTTCGGAAATAACGGAACTCTGTAACTCCAAAACAGCTTCCGCATCTTCCAATTCACCAGTCCGAATCATATACGAAAGACTATCATTTTTCATTTCTGACATTCCAATCCCCCTTGACTGCTCCCGCTCGGATTCAATGACTGTGAAAACCTTAGTAAATAGCCATCTGGATCTTGAACTAAAATTTCTTTTTTTACAAAAACCCCTTTATCGCTTTCATAATGATTTTCCATCATTTCTCTAAATAAGTTTATTCCATTTCTTTTTAAAGCAGCCGCCAATTTTTCAACATCATCAATATCAATCTGAAAATTAATCCCTCTGCCTAATGGATAGATTAATTCTCCTGTATCCCAGCTCCCATTTATTTCTTCTAGCATCATTTGCGCTTCGCCTAAAGAAAGAAAAGCAAATTTATCATTAACACGCTCATATTCTAAATGGAAACCCAAAATATCCATATAAAACTTTTTCGATTCGCTTATATCCGATACTGATAATTCAGGTATTAGTGCATTGAATTTCATATTTGTTCTAAAGTCTCCTTGTCTAACTTTCTTATACGGCCATTATCAATGTAACTTTTCATTACGAACCCTCAATGAATCACCTTCGCATCGAAGTGAACAATAGGACGGCTTTCCATAATTCTGCGTTCGATTTTTTGAACGGTTTTGTATAATTGACTATCCCCACTATTCAAATCGTACTTTTTATGAAAAAAATTATATAACGTCAGGTCCCTTAATTTTAAAAATAGCGGGATCGCTTCGTAATCTGCCCGTTCCAGTTTATTTTCCGTCTCATAACCTTTTATAAATTCCCTCATGAATTTTGCAGCATATTCATCGAGTTCTTTTACACCTTCACGTTCCAAGCTCCATATCAGATAATACAGGGGTATGGCCAAATCGCTGGCAAACCAGTGATAAGAACAGTCATCAAAGTCAAACACATGAATCTTCCCCTCATGAAAATGGAAATTGCCGTTATGTATATCAGAATGAATCAATCCAAAATTATCTTGATGAACTGGAAGCGCATTTAATTTCTTCATGATTAATTCTTGTTGGTGCTTCACTTGCTCTGGAACATCAGATTGATAGAGTTCGGCATTCAATAATTCTTCTTCATGCCAATCCAGCCTTTTATATTCCGTTTCAGGCTTGTAACTTTTTGTTTTTTTATGCAGTTGCCCTATTGTTCTTCCCCATTCAAAAAATAAATGTTCGTCGAAATTTTCATCGGTGACTTTCATCCTTACACCAGGAGCCTTTTCAAACAGGCAGCAATAAAAATCCGTGCCATCCAGACCCTTTACAATTTCAACTAAATTATTTCCTGTCGAAGAGATGACTTTCGGAATTTCACTTCCATTATTCTGTAAATGCTCAATCCACTTCAACTCAGCAAGCACTTGCCCTTTTGTACGATGTGATTGGTGTGTCATTCTTAAGATGTATGGAGTTCCATTCCGGTAAACCTCAAATACATAGTTCTCTGCATCTCCAAGTTTTACTGGACTCCCTGAACTCACTTGAAAAAAATGCCCAGCCATTCCTACCAATTCATTAGAAAAAATCCGCTCTACCGACGCTTCCATACTCTTCACTCCCATTAAAGATGTTGCTAACTAAGTTAATAAAAAAACGAATTATACTATGCTTTATACGATATCAAGATGCCTTTTCCCTTTATTTGTATATCATTCTTCTTTAATAAAACTTTACGATAACCAGGATAAAGATATGTTTATAGGGATGAAGCAATTACGGATTCCCACCAGTTATCACTCTATCCCCAAAGTTTAACGCATCACTTGGTTCATAAAGAAACCTATATAAATGAAACCATATTTTTCATAGGATCCTTTGTGGTCAGTACAAAGGAAAACTAATGTTTGGTATACTATTCGTATAATCATTAGGGAACATATCTTATGAAAACAGAAATGTTTCAAAGTATCCAAGAGTTCCTAATCGGCAAAATTGATCCTTCATTTATAATCGTGTTTCGCTCATACGCGAATAATACTACACATCGGGATAGTGACATCGATGTGGCGTCCTTACAGTACCTATGAGCTTTTTTATTGGCCCAGGAACGGCAGATATCCTTGAAATAGATGTTGATTTTTCAGGCACAGATTCACACGACTGGTACTGTGATATATTCAAAGGATTACCCCCTTCTTAAAAACCAACAAATGACTGTTCTTAGCATGTAAGCTAAATTGGATAAGGAACGTGAAAACATCTTAAAAAAATAGGGGAAAGTGGGACCATATATGAAGAATGATGTGATTTTGAACAAAATCAATGCAATAGAACGTTGCATGAACCGCGTTAAGGTGGTATATGCGAATAATCCAGAAAACCTAAAGGACTTTACCAAACAAGATTCCATCATCCTTAATATACAACGTGCTTGCGAATCCTCGATCGACTTGGCCATGCATATTGTAGCTGATCAAAGACTCGGGTTGCCTCAGTCAAGCAGGGATGCTTTTGATATGTTGCAGGAACACTCGGTAATTGATGAAGATACAGCAAAGCGCTTAAAAGCTATGGTTGGATTTAGAAATATTGCCGTGAATGATTACCAAACCATTAATTTAGATATTTTAAAACAAATCGTAGTGAATCATCTCAGTGATTTCACTGTTTTTACAAAACAAGTCCTGAATTTCCAGTAAAGAGGTTTTCCTGAAATTTGGGACTAGAAATCTCATATATAAAATAGGAAATTGGCTAATAACAGGGGCATCTTGAAAAAAGTCATTAGAATAAAGGGGAAAGATATGAATGGCGGAATTAATCGATTGGAAACATGGTGCTCACGGGCATAAATTTATAGCTTCTTTTAGCGGAGGAAAAGATAGTGTCCTAGCTCTGTATAAAGCAATGAAGGTTGGAGAAGCGGTTGGACTGATCGTCATGCTGGAGGAAGAAGGGAAACGTTCCAGATCCCATGGAATGCCTCCTGAGCTCATACGTGCCCAAGCGAATTCCATAGGTTTGCCCGTATATACTGCAGCTGCAAGTTGGACTGATTATGAAAAAGTATTTATGCGACTTTTAGAAAAAGCTAAAAATCAAGGAGCGGAAGTTTTAGTAACTGGAGACTTGGATATGCCTGCTCATGGCTGTTGGCATGAAAAGGTTACAAAAAATGCGGGATTAAAGCTTGGGATGCCTTTATGGGAAATGAACCATCGTGAAGCTGTCGAAGAGTTCATGAATCTAGGATTTGTAACGATCATTGTAACTGTTAATTTATCATTGGGAATGCGAGAGGACGACTTAGGGCGAACGTTGACCCATGAATACGTGAAGGAGCTTGAAGCCCGTGGTATCGACCCTTGCGGAGAAGGTGGAGAGTTCCATACCACGGTAATAGATGGGCCCATTTTCAAGCATCCCATTCCAGTTCGTAAATGTGAGATCATTAAGGATGGAGAATATGCCTTTTTGCCTTTGGAGCTAGATCAGATGGCAGATATAGTATAAAATCACATAAAAAAGATAGTGAGGATATCCCTCACTATCTTTTTCCGTTAATTTACATAATTTCAGCGGAAAGGCTAGTAAGAGTTGTCCCATATAAAAAACGCCCAATAGGGCGCCTAATCATGATTCCTTCTCTTCTTCATCATTTGCTATTTTATTGAACTTCAAGATGGATTCTTGGATTACTGGATTGTTGAATTCTTCCTGAATGGCTGATTGTACAAATGAATCCGCATCATTCGTTTCGTCCCAAGCATTAGCTCTGTACTCTGGATCATTATTCGAATGCTCCCTGGTATCCTCTGAACCTTGCCGACGATTTGATTGACCGTTTTGTTTCTCATTATTCGACAACTATTTCCACCTCTTCATGCATATTAGAGTTCGTTTATAAAGCCCAAAAATCTAAATGAAAAAAGTTTTAATTGCCTCTAAAGTTCCTCTTCCTTCATTGAAATCGGTGACCCAGTTGAAGTATGTTGATTAACCCAGTCAAGCGACACTTTTGAAACGGCAGGCCACTCAGGGATTTGGTTTTTATGCTGCTCCACCCAGCTCATGCAATATTGCGGATCTATATTGCTTTCTTCGGATTTTGCCAAGAATGACTGAATTGTAGTTTCCGTACAGTTTTCCCATGATCCACATGTATCCTGCCAAATATTTTCCATTTTCATTTGTATATTTTCGTCAGGCATTGGGGTTCCTCCTTTAGTAAAATTTTCTTTAAGAGTCTTAACTAAGTATGTCCAAGGCTAAAAAAATCATTACAAAATTTTTCCGAATTAATGTTAAGTACATCTACAGCACCCGTTTTTCATAAAGTTTCAGGCTTTTACTCGTGAGTTTAGGTGTTTTCGCGTGAGTTTCGAGCTTTTACTCGTGAGTTTCGAGCTTTTACTCGTGAGTTTCGAGCTTTACTTGTGAGTTTCGAGCTTTACTCGTGTGTTTCGAGCTTTTACTCGTAAGTTTCAGGCTTTTACTCGTGAGTTTCGAGCTTTACTCGTGTGTTTCGAGCTTTTACTCGTAAGTTTCGAGCTTTACTCGTGAGTTTCGAGCTTTTACTCGTGAGTTTTGAGCTTTTACTCGTGAGTTTCGAGCTTTTACTCGTGAGTTTCAGGCTTTACTTGTGAGTTTCGAGCTTTTACACGTGAGTTTCGAGCTTTTACTCGTGAGTTTCGAGCTTTACTCGTGAGTTTTGAGCTTTTACTCGTGAGTTTCGAGCTTTTTCTCGTGAGTTTCGGTGTTTTCGCGTGAGTTTCGAGCTTTACTCGTGAATTTCGAGCTTTACTCGTGAGTTTTGAGCTTTACTCGTGAGTTTTGAGCTTTTACTCGTGAGTTTCGAGCTTTTACTCGTGAGTTTCGGTGTTTTACTCGTGAGTTTCGAGCTTTACTCGTGAGTTTCGAGCTTTTACTCGTGAGTTTCAGGCTTTTACTCGTAAGTTTGGTCGATACATGAGTTTGCGGCTTTTATGCAAGGAATGGAATTACAAACACCTTCAAAAACCACCGTTGCCCCTATAGTCAAATAAAAAAAGCTGATTACTCAGCTCTTGTACTTGATTACTGCTATTTTTAATCACAATGTTTTCCTGAATGAATAGCACCATTTATCATAATCAAATTTCTCTTCATAAAAACGGTGCGCATCGTTTCGCTGAATTCCAGATTCCAATGCCACATATGCTGCTCCATTTTCTTTTGCCCAGTTATGTATATAACTTAATAATTTCTCTCCATATCCAAATGAACGGTGCGCAGTATCTGTTACCAGATCATAAATAAACACGTGACGTTTATTATAAAAGTTAACTCTCCAACTTAAACCAGCCAAGGATACAATCCGGTCATCCTTATATAAAGCATACAAACGATACCCATCTTTCCTCATTTCTTCTAGTGACTCCAGATATGTCTTTTGAGTTAAGTCAGTACGTAACTGATTCATAATTGGAAAGGCTGCTAACCATTGTTCTTTCTCTGTTAATTCTTGTATTGTTTCTACCGTTGAATTCACATTAACACCCCTGAAAATTTTATTAACATTACATTCAACTTTGAACACCGTAATTCCTCCATCAGATTGCAAGGGGCGCGTCCCATCTGTACACTTTTATTATTTTAATTTCCTATGCCGGGCGAATTCATTAATACAATTCTCCAACCATCCGGGTCTTCAATGGTAACACCTGACTTTTCCCAATATGGATTTTCTGGAGAAACTGGATCATACCCCATAGCTTTCAATCTATTTGCGATTTCTTCAATGGTCTTACGTTCAGGAATATAAAAGACAAGCAGATTATCCTTTGATGGGGCAGGACAAGGACTGCCATCTTTATGTTGAGTGAACTCTAAATGATAGTCGGAATCAGGTAGCCCGATCATGATACCGTCATATCCCTCGTGCCCTTCAAAGGAACCAATTTTTTTCAAACCTAATCCTTCACAATAGAAGTTGACAACCTTTTTTAGTTGATCAGTAGGACGTGCAACTCGGATTTGCGCTACTTTCATTTCTTTTGGCCATTTACTTTCCATTGTCCCATCCCTCTCTGTATATCGAATTACTGCGGAAACCCTTATTTAAGTATCAATTTTTCTTCCTTCAAGTTTATCTTACCAATACGCGTGCCTAACCCTAAGGCAATAGCAGCACCTAAACAACTGAAAAGACAGCCAGCAGCCAAGAAAATGGATGGATCTGATTCACCAATCATCACTGAAGCTATACCTCCAATTGCCGGAAAAAGGGCAACCATGTATCCACTTTTCGCCCCACCTATTTTCTCTACAAGCTTTAGGTAGAATAGCCAAGCTCCAAAGGAAGCGAATATAGTTAAATAGAACAAAGCAGATAAATATGTAATAGATGTTGGCAGACTGACTGCCTGTCCTTTAATGAACACAATTGCCCCTAAAAGAATTCCCCCTGCCGCAAATCCAAGTACATTAGCATAGATTGGATTTACTTTATTCTTAGCATTTCTAGCTGAGCTAGCATCGCCCAATGCAGTAAGGATCGTACCAAGAACAGCTATCATGATACCTTTTATATCATTAAAACCATGAATGTCATTCAAACTTGGGTAAATAACGATACAAACAGCCAGCACTCCAATTACCCCGCCAATTAAGATACGGGGATGTAATTGTTCTTTCAAAAAAATACGGAGGGCAATGGGTGTTAAAATGACTTTCAATGAAAATATCAATGTAACCATTGCCGCTGAACTTAAGATAGTGGCGTAATAGAGGCATAAATAACTTAAGGCAAAATTACATACACCAAACACAATAATAAATGGAACATCCTTTTTCATTGGTTTTCCTTTAGGTCTAAGAATGCACAATAGAATGAAAAATAGGATAGCCGTCAAACTTAAACGATACGTTAAAGATAATTCTAAACTCACAGGCGTACCTTGAATCTTTACGGCAATAAAATTAAGCCCCCATACCAATAAACAAAATAAATACATAAAGTTAGTCATATAAAGCGATATTGCCCACTTTCTTAGATTATTTCACCCATTATTCCTAAAGTTTTTTTATCGCCTATTAACGGAATCACCCAGAATAATGGAATAATAAAGAAATATTACCAGCTATGAGGGAATTGTCAATCTAAACGACTTTTCAAGAAAAGATGCGACCATTAATGCTGAATTAAAAAAGCACTCCAGTTAATTTGGAGTGCCTTCAAATTGAGTTCATTGAATCAACTTTGGATTATGCTAACGACTATTAACCTTTATAGCTAACTTGTCCAGTTTCAACCAATTCCTTCAGTCCCATGAACATTAAATTCCAGCCATGTTCAGATCCATCATGATATTCTCCAAGAGCTTTTTCAATATCCGCTTCTGTCCAATTTTCTTCATGAGGAACGTTGATGTTTTGTGAAAAGGTCATTTCACAGCCCTGTTGAAGTTCCTTCAGCTCAACTGTAATGGTATCTTCCGATTCACTAAACTGCGGCATTTTAAAAGTGAACACTAATTTGTTTGGAGAGTCTATTTCAAGATACTCCCCTATCGCCCGATAATCTTTTCCATCGCGATGATCAATAATTTCCCAAGTGCCTCCCACTTGAGGATCATTTAGTGCCACCTTATTTGTCCCCTCCAATGTAAAAAACCATTTTCTCATCATCTCAGGGTTCAACCATGCATCAAAAACTCTTTCAGGTACTACATCAAAATTTCTTGTCATCTTTAAAGTGGTTGTTGAATGTTTTTGCATTTACAGACCCCTTACGTAATTTAATGTTCTTTCTTTTTTGCTTTCAATAACTCATTCTCAAGAAGATCAAAACGATTACTCCAAAATTCCTCATATAAATGCAGCCATTCTGTAGCTTGTGATAATGATCCGGTATTCAATCGACAGATGTGAATTCTTCCATCGACAATCTTATCGACTAGATTTGCCCGCTCCAAGACCTTTATATGCTTTGAAATAGCAGCCAAAGACATTTCAAATGGTTTCGCTAGTTCAGAAACCGTCCTTTCTTTCAGAGCCATCATCTGAACCATTTCTCTTCTTGTTGAATCAGCTAAAGCATGGAAAAAATTCCATTTAAATTATCCTCATTTTGCTTAACCATATAGTTAATATAACAGTTTTTCGCCCTTAACATTCAACCATTTGGTTAAATATGAATGTATGCACTACATCAAATAAAAAACCCTTCGTGAAAAATGAAGGGTTTTTACCTTTTTACATACTTTTTAGTTCTTCTTTTGAGACAGCACACCAACCATGTGCTTCAAGTTTCCCTATGTAGGTTTCTATCTTGATTTCCTGAATTTCTAACGCAAGTGGGTGCAGCGAAACAAAACATTCATTCAAAGCATAATTAATCGAAACTTTTACAACTTCATATCCATTATGAAACCCTGGATCGAATCCCGGATCATCGATTATATCCCCTCTGACAGGACGAATATCAGATTCGAATGTTTTCATCATCGATATACTCTTTTCTTGTTCTTTTACAGACGATATGAAAATCAGTAAATTTATTTTCATTGCAGTCTCCTTTTCTCTAACCTTAGCACCTCTATCTTTATAAAAAAAGATCCCTCATAATAATGAATCGCACTGATAAGATTACATTCCCATTTTCCTTCAATCAATATGCCCCGATAGTTCCTAGGAAAAAGCTACCGAAACTCTCATACTTCCGTCATGGGCTAACACACTGCCTATTTTATAATAAAATACAAAACCATTATGATTATAAATACCATAATATAAGTCAACCATCCTACTTTATTTGATACCGATTTCTGAAGGCATTCGATCTTTGATAAAATAAAAAAGACACAATAAATCACAGCAAATATACATAACCCTAAAAGCCAAAAGGAGATTCCTATTTTTTCAAGAAAATAAGGAAGAAAAGTTAGTATAATTACAAATGAAATGCCCCTAGCTACATTTTCCCATTTTTTCAATCTATCCACCACCGTTATTTTTGTAAATTTTGTCAACATTCCTATAATGAACGATTTATTTTGGTACTGGATTCCCCCCTGTTGATTATCTTAAAATATCAACCCATTTATGAATTCTAATAATTTATAAGCGAAAATAATTAATAATTGATACAGGGCAATGGGGATTAGTGTAACGAATGGGAAGTACTTTATCCTATTTTTTTCTTTCCTTTTCAAAGCTATAATCGTACAAACAATAGAAGCACCATACAGACTCAAACTACTAATTAAAAATATATTATCTAACCTGCCATTCATCGTTTCGATTGCAGCAAATAAAATAACGGAGCCATAATTCCAACGATGGCTGCCGTAAAACTAAACATATCTTTCTTCATCTCAAACTCCAACCTCTAACATTTAATTTCCCCCATAAGAATACAACTAAATTTAATAAACTATACCATAACGCAAACGGGTCTTCTTCGCCCCGAGCTTGAGAAAAAGGCTGCCTTAGCAACCTTCCTTATTGTTTAAGTATATTTGTTAACAAACTCCCTATATATCTCTATTTATTAATAACAATCGATAATTTATAATTTGCATGCTCGTTTAAGTTTTCCAAAAATCGATTCAAACTAAATATTACATCATAATAAACCAATTCCTTATAGAACTAACCCGCCCCGTTAGTTGCATAAAGAAAAAGCTGCCTTAAAGAAAGCTCTAATCTTCAGCTTACGCACCCGTTAGCCATCCATGAATCGTAAAAATCGGCGATTCACCACAAAGAATGAAAATGGTTGGGAAGTGTCAATACTGATACTGACCTTAATCCAGTCAACCCTAATCCATAGACTAATTAATTAACGCTCTCCTCTTTTTTTAAAACGATTGAGCAGGGTCTACTTAAGTATTGTCATTTTTAATTTTTAAAGAAACTTATTTTCATGGTAGTTCATTAAAAACTGGTGATTTTATAACAAGAACAGCTATTAAATCAATCAACCATAACTCCCCATCCATCTGTGTATCCATCGTAAGGTTTACTTAATTCATCAATTCGTTTTTGTATATCAATAATGTCTTCGTAATTTAAAAGCATTTTTATAAAACAATAACAAGTCCAATCTTCTGTTTCATCATCTTTTTCTAATTCACAATTAAGGCCAGCATCTCTTAATGCATTTAATACAGATTCACCACTCTTTTTATCTGGAACTGCAACAAAAAAATCTACATCTTGTGATTCTTTAAAATCCACACCTTGTTTATATAGCATTTTTAGCACTTGTCCATCATCATCGTTAGGGAATTTTTTAGGGAATAATCTCATTATTTATCGTCTCCTTCATTCTTGAGTAGTGAATTAGTTCTTCTCGAAATTTCACTTCAACTAACCTGTCTTAAAGACAGCTCTGATCTTCAGCTAACGCACCCTTCATTAGGGATAAAATCTCATTCTCCTGTTAAAATCTCTATAAAAATAATGGTAATAACAAAAGCTAACAAAGAAAGTAAAACTCTATTAAATAAATGAATAGGCGTTAGACGTTCTTTTAGCTTAAAGTATCCATTTAACACGACGATTAGTATAGCAAAATGAATAATTATTGCTATTAAATCAGTGTAAGTAAATGGCTTGCTTATGTAACTATCTGAGTAAAACCCTGTTAGGATTATTACAGTAAAAAGAATAAATTGGATTCCAAAATATTTAATAAGATTCAAACTGCAAAAGCTCCTTCTCAATTTCTCATTGTGTTTCACCATTATTGTAGCTGTAAGAAACAACTTTGGGAAACAGTACATATCGAGAAAACTTCTTCAACTAACCTGCCCCTTTAGTCCATAATAAAAAGCTGCCTTAAAGGCAGCTTCGATTTTTAGCTAACGCACCTGTTAGTTCAACAAGTATATCTAATTACAAAAATTCATAATAACTCTCTAATAATTCTTCGCTTTCGTTTTCTGCTTCTTTCTCATCCATCTCCTTATCTTCTAGCCATTGTTGATAATGGATTATCTCATGAGCCATGCTGCGTAAAATTGCCCATAAAGCATCATTTTTTCCTATTTCTAAAACTAATTCTTCATAATCTCCTGTTGCAATTCTTATGTAAGGTTCAACAGTTTTATCATAGGGTGCAAAAAAAGTAGCACTTGCCAGTTCTTTTGTATCTCTGGTTTTAAGTTGTTTATCCGTTTTTAGGTAAACAACAACCCTTATCGGAAATTCCATATATGTACGTAACCAAACCGCAATGCTTAAGCAAGTCCGTCTTACTGATGGATTTACATCCTTTTCACATTTGACTCTTAATCCTGAGCGTAGATATTGCAAATCACTGGTTATCATAATAATTCACCTTTAGTTTCATTTTATTGCATTTATGGTTTTTACCTTTTTCCTTAGTTTTTCAATTTCTTCTATTATTAATTTTGGATATTCTTTAGGGGTTGTGTTCTTTGTATTTTTTTCAAACACCTTGTTATCATTCAATGTATTCCAAAAGTGTGTTGCTCCATCTAAAATGGCCTCTAAGAATTCTTTTTTAGGTAATCTAGCTTGTGCAAACACCTCAACAGGTTCCCAATCCCCAACAATGGAAAATTCCAATAAATTGCTGTTTATCGAGATTAACTTCATAAGATATGGATCGATACCATATGTTACTTCAACGTTCTCACCGTCTAAATATTTCTCTATTCCAACTATATAATCACTCCATAAATCTAACCCACTAGGAATATCATTTCCTACAATAATTTGATCATTATATTGAATCTTTATATGCATTTGAATATGCTCCGTAGTGAATTTTCGATGTTCAAAAATTCCTCTTAATTTTAAAGAATCATCCAAGGATATATAACTCTCTTCACCTGCACTGGTTTTAACTAGAAATGTACTTATTTTAAACATCATTAATCTCCAATCTTTAATGCCCCTTTAGTCCATAAGAAAAAGAGCTTCCAAAGCAACTCCCTTATTGATGTAAAGCACCTATTAGTTCAACAAGGATTATAACAAAAAGGCGTTAATCCTCGTTGCAACGCACAATAAGTGAAAGACAATTTTATTTCCCCCTTTATTAAAAAGCACTCCTCAATTTTGAATATGCTGTTCTTGCTCCCAACTTGGGTAAAATACTTTTACGCTTACGTTTAATTAATTGTTAAATTGGGGAAATATAAATCTAATCGATGACTCGAAAACTAGGATGGATATTGATGAGAATTACGGCTAAAAAAATAATGTATTACTTTATTAAATTAAGAGGTAGAATCTTTTTACCATTTGCCATTTTATACATATTAGTTGCTGCGTATGTTGCTTTTTCTATAGAGCCACAGACGTTCGAATCTTATTTAACCTCCGTTTACTGGGTACTTACAACGCTTGCTACGGTTGGTTTTGGAGACTATGCACCGGTCACCGATCTTGGAAAAGCATTTACCATTGGTCTTTACATCACGGGTATTGGGCTTGTTAGTCTTTTTATTGGAAAAATCATTAAATCTGTATATCTTATCGAAAAATTTAAAGTTGGTGGAAAAATGAAATATACAGGTAAAAATCAGATCATTCTGATTGGCTGGAGTGATAAGTCAAAATCCGCCATCCAAGAAATTTTAAAATCTGATGAAATCATTGATATTGTAATCATTGATAACTTGGAAAAAGCTCCTATGATGGAAGAGCGTCTGTTTTATGTTCGTGGGGATGCTACCGATGAAGAAACATTACTCCGTGCAAACCTGCCTAGAGCAAAAGGCGTTATCATTTTTGCTGACCAAATAACACAAGATAATTATGCTACAAAGGATCCGTTACTTGTCGATGGAAAGACATTATTAATTGCCACTGCCATAACATCCATTGAAGATAAAACGAATACATCTATTCATGTCACCGCCGAGGTAATCAATCAAAAGCATATTCGTTTATTCGAGCGTGTAAAAGTGGATGAGTTTATTCCTACACAAGAGATGATCTCCCACGCAGCAGTAAGATCATTATTTTCTCATGGAGTCACCCACATGTATTCTGAACTTATGAGCACAAAGTATAAAGAAACCATGTATGAGATTTCTAAACAAGATGAATGGAGAACCTATCGTGATGCGTTTATAGATCTTCTTGACAAAGGAGCCACACTGGTAGCAGATCGTGGTAATCTTACCATTAACCAAAAATTAGATGAACGAATTCCTGATGATGCACAGCTTTTCGTTATTTGCGATAAAGAGACCATTTCCGAAATAAATTCAAATACATTACGTTGAAATCCGAAATCTTTAGGGATGCTATAATAGCATCCTTTATTGATTTTTATTATTAAACTAAAAGGCTGCCGCAGCAACCCCTGGTAATGAAGTAAAGCACCTGTTATCTGAAGAACAACAACTATAAATACCTCGCTTGAATAAAGACTCTAGGGATCAAAAAAACCAGCTAAAGAGAGTGTAAATTCCGATTAATGTAAAGAAAATGATTAATATTAATATCGTGATACACCCAATAATAAATAACTTATCCTCCAATGTCTCATCAGGTTCTTCCGTCAATTTTTCATTAACTTTATTTTGTATAGGAGAAATTTCCTGATCTTGCAGTCTTTTTATAATTTCACTATCTCCTTTAAATTTTAGAACCCTTGCTATTCTATTAGGATCGTTACCCATAGATTTTTCGAACTGAATACACGCATCTACCATTTCAGGTGTCTTATCCTTTTCTAGATACCAATATCGACCGGCCATCGAGGGATATTTTAATGCAAAATAGATATCCCCTAACTTTTTACTGAGTTCTAATTCATCTGGATAGGTGAAAATTAACCCGTGTATTCTATCTCTTGCTTTTCCTAAATCATTATTTTTAATGTCCTCTTCTATCTTCTTTATGGTTTTAACAGGTATTTTTTCTATAAATACTCCTCCTTCATCCATTAACCTGACCCTATAGTTCCTGAAGAAAAAGATTGCTGTAGCAACCTTGCTTATTGAAATAAAGCACCCGTTAGTTCAACAAAAACCTTACCTCAAATCCACTCTTTTCCATATTCACGAATGAATTTAATATCGTTTTGATAATGTTCAAGATGCCCTTCATCTATCATCTTTTGAAAAGCAATGTCACCTTCACTGGCTTTTCTTGTAATTGTTTTACATAACCCTTCCAATCGCAGCAATACCATTTCCAAAAAATCTTCTTCTACTCCCTCACCGTAAGAATCAAAAAACAATTTAACTCTTTGTTTTATACGGTTAGCGTGCTGCAATGAATTATAATAAACTTTCTCACCAGTTTCAGAAAGATAAAATCTACTTAAGGGGACGCAAGTATAAAGAGTATAAGCTATGTCCCAAAGTCTTGGACCAGGTCCAGCAACATCAAAATCAATAATACCTACTGGTCTTTCATGATTAAAAATAATGTTGTATCTGGCAAAGTCATTATGGCATAATACCTCCACTTTGTGTGGAGTATTATCTATCGGTTTCCAATCATCTGATAATGGAAAATCACTCACAGCATCATGATAAAGACAGAGCATCTTCGCTATTTCCCTTAAAGCATCATCAGACCACATGTATTCTTTTAAAGGATCATTACCAGCTTCTCCTTCAATAAAGGATAATATCTCTCTTCCTTTTTCATCAATACCTAAAAACTTTGGTGCATAACTGAAACCTTCGTTCTCCAAATGCTTTAATAGCTTATGAATTTTGGTACTGTCTGGCTTTAATTCTCGTCGCACAGTATCTCCTGATCGATAAACGTTAGAAATATTCCCCCCTGTTAGCATTTCTTCGTTTTCATGGTTTGACATCTAAATATTCCCCCCTAATCTACTTTCTATAAACCGTAAAACAAATCCTGTTTGTTCAACTAACCTGCCCCGTTAGTGCCATAAGAAAAAGGCTGCCTCAGCAACCTCCTAAGCCTAAATTTTCATTGGTTCATGCTTTTCCTACTATTATGTGACTCTTCAAACATCTTTAGAAATAAAAACCTAAACAAAAGTAAACCAAACAGTAATGAGTATAATACGTGGAATACTACATAAATGAAATTTGCACTTAAGAAACCATCATAAAAATAGTTCAAATGAGAGTATATCCGTACTTAATGACATTATTAAGGCGCCGAATAGTTCAATTCTAGTTGTAGATTCTTTTAAAGAGAAATCGACTTTATGTATGTTAAATATCTTTTTAAAATCAGAACCGGTTTTAGTACCTTTATAAAGACCTACTAAACCAGTGCAATTATAAAGGGAACAATTGACTCTATTTTATACATAAATACTAAGACATTAAATATGACAAGTCCAAAAATTATATTATATTTCATTCCTGCTCCACTTATAACCAAATTTATTACAGGCTGGCATATTAAACTATCTCCTTTTTTTATCTCTGCCATTATTTTAACATAAAATTACATTTCCTTATGCAACAAACCTGCCCCTTTAGTTGAATAAGAAAATTGGCTGGCGCATGACTGGATACCTCATAAACGAAAGGAGTAGCAAACTGATATTTCTTTACGTTTAACAAGTCCAACTCACCGGCAAAACAACCGCCAATATAAAAAATCACCTGAATATTCATCATCATTAATCGGCATCTCTGTATGAATAATTACACTCCAGAAAATTATGACCTTTTAGGTAACGACAAAGAGAAGGTACCCCAAGGGAGTGACCTCACTATTATGTGGGGCTCTGACCCTTTGGGATAACCTCTCATTCTTAAACAGTTTTACTTAGTTTCTGATTCATTTTTGCCCATGCCATCGGTTAATTGTTCAAATGATTTGACCTTACCATGTGGATTCTGCGATTGTTTACGATCTTTCCATTGGCGTTCTTGTTGTTGCTTAGATTGAGTCATCTAAATAAGCTCCTTTACCTAAAGTGAAGTAAATAGTTTGAAGCATGATAAGCCTCCACCCTTTGTACTCGGTGCAGGCATCACTTATCAAGAGTCGAGTCTGGCAAGTATTAATTAATGCATGCCTTTCCACTCACCTTGATTTTTAGATGCTTTTTCTTTTTTTGCTTTATTTTTATGTGCTTGATTAGCGTTTGCACTGCCAAATTCTTTAGAGAATTCTGAATCAGTTTTGCTTGAATCAAATCCTTGCTTGTTCTTTTGGTCTGCATCGTTTTTCTTTGTTCGTTTTGCCATGGATACCCCTCCTTCTTATCTTTAGTATGAGATCAGAAAGAAGAAATATACCCCGAATTAAAACCGATAATAACATGAATCCGTCAAGTAATTCGGGTAAAAAAACAAAGTGAATAATAAGTTCCAGTTCGGTTATTTTATAAGTTATATACCAACAATGTTATCGTTTTTACATAAGATGTTTGAAATTAACTGAACTCCAGAATAATCGGATACATGATGTTCAAGACGTATATCAATATAGGAAGCCAAACTCATTTCCACTAACTCCTTGTTATTCCTTTTTGAACTACGCACCCGTTAGTTGCATAAATCGAGTAGGAGGAGGCGCCTAGCCTCCGACCTCTCACACCACCGTACATACCGTTCGGTATACGGCGGTTCAGTTTAAGTCTGACGTAGTTTTGTATATCGTTCATATAGATTTACTAACCCTTGGTGGTGCCAATAAACATTATTAAGGGTTTTGTCTAGAATAGGACTATGCGCTATGCGCCAATAACCCTTTCTACTATTTCCCCATTCATATGCTTTTCCAATTGGGACGCCTAATCCTTTGAGTTTCCTCACTCTCGTTCTTGGCAATTTCCATTGCTTCCATAGGCACATCCTGAGTCTTCTTCGAATCCATGAATCTAAATTCTTCAATACGTTCGGAGTATCAATGAGGGCGAAATAACCCATCCAACCTCTAAGGTATTGCTTTAACTTATTTATTCGGAGTTTCATGGGTGTCGGTAATTTTCTCAAGGTCATTTCCCTGATTCGTTTCTTTACTCTCTTCACCGTTTGTTTAGCCAGTAGAACCTTCGGGTTCTTCTTTGACTTCGTGAAACTAAAACCGAGAAACGTTCTGTTCCAAGGGCGATCATACTTCGACTTCTCGTAGTTGACCTTTAGCTTCAGTTTATTTTCAATGAAGCTTGAGATATTTCCCATTGCACGTTTGGCGGCTTTTCGTGTCTTCACAAAGATAGTACTGTCATCCGCATACCTTACGAATCGAAGATTGCGTTTCTCTAGTTCTTTATCTAAATCGTCTAACATTATATTAGATAATAAAGGACTTAACGGGCCTCCTTGCGGAGTTCCCTCCTCACTTTTATGAAAAAGTCCGCCTATCATAATGCCTGCTTGAAGGAATTTACGAATCAGTTTGAGAACTCGTTTATCTTCAATTTTCCGCTCTAACATTCCCATGAGCTTGTCATGATTCACTTTATCGAAGAACTTCTCCAAGTCCATATCCACTACCCATGTATAACCTTCGGTTATATAGGACTTTGCCTTTCGAACCGCCTGGAGCCCTTGTTTGTTAGGGCGAAATCCATAGCTATTCTCCGAAAAGGTTGAGTCATATATCTTGGTCAATATTTGGGCAATGGCTTGTTGAATGAAACGGTCTAGAACGGTTGGAATACCCAATAGCCGAACTCCGCCGTTTGGTTTCGGGATTTCGATACGACGGACGGGCTGCGGTTGATAGGTACCCTGTAAAAGGGCAGTTTTCATGTTGTACCATTCAGTTGCGAGGTGCGGTCTCAGGTTTTGAACCGGCATTCCATCTACACCATGGCTTCCCTTATTTCTTTCTACACGCTTCAATGCCTGTATTAAGTTTTCCCTCTCTAGTATCTGTTCCATTAACATCGTTGATATCCTTTCTACGTGGATAAATGGTCTATTTGTGCCTTTATCTGCTCCACCCTTTTGAAGTTCCCCGTGTATTCACCACTTCTTCCTTCAAATAAGTTCCGTTAGGAATTGTTTGCTTCTTCGCAGATAACGAACGCCTAGTATTCATCCTCCTTAATCTGTTCGGTCCTTCCTTATCTTCTCGAGTAGACAAGTACTATGACCTCTGCTGACTTCTGATGATTCAGCTGTCCATCACTGGACAGGTTACCAAGTGTACTTGGCTGTCATCAGACCTCCCCGGGTAAGAGTGCAATCTTTCCCTCCAACTATCTGCTTCATTTACTCTGTACCACCTTCGGCAGTAAGGACTTTGTTTTGTTTCGCAAACTCATCCAATGATACCTAGCCTTATATGAAGTTCGTGTTCCTCAGACCGGAGGTTTGCCGCTTGCTTCCTTCAGATTCCACGTCACCGTGGACACCCTTGCATTAAGCTAACCACTACTACTGCCTTCATGGTTCGGGACTTTCACCCTATAGATCGCACCCATGCCGGGCGCACGAAAAAGAGCTGCCAAAGCAACTCCCTTAATGAAGTAAAGCACCTGTTAGTTTAAAAATCTGTTTTAGAAAAGACTTTTCATCTTCTTTAATTCCATGACCAATTATTGAACTGTTATTACCTTTCCTTAAACGAGAAACTGCTATTAACAGTGTTCTCATTGTTCTTTTGTTCGTCATCGACCTATATCAGTTTTTTGAAATATTAGAGAGGTAATCAGCCAGTTGAACGAAGGTTCCTGAAAAGCCCTCCTGAAGCATTTCTTCCGACTCCTCGTATGTTTTCATTTCCTCCTCAGTTGGGGATACAGGTGTCCCAATCATCGTAAGTATTGTTTTACCTTCATGCTCAGTGAATGTAAAAGTATTGAGAGTTTCCAATGGCCAGTTGTCGTTAAAAGGAGCACGTACGATGTTACCCTTTTCATCAGAAAAGAAAGAGGTGTAAACGAGTTTCTCTGGAGCATTTACTTCATGATAAACAAATTTGACCCACATTACATTACCGTCAGGAGATGTCTGGCTGTAATGGAAGACACCATCCTTGCGAAGATCGAACTTAGAAATATCAAGAGCCCATCCTTTAGGGACCCACCAGTTCTGCAGATGTTCTGATTCGGTAAATGCCTTAAATATAAGCTCACGAGGAGCATTGAAACTACGGGTGATTTCGGTTTTTGGAAACATTTTATTCCTCCAATTATTGTTTTTTATTTTGTAGCTCCTTCAGGTAAAGTTCCAAGCTGTCGAGTTTTTCTTCCCATATTTCACGATACTGTTCCAACCAAATGTTTAATGCCTTAAAGGGTTCTGGACGAAGTTTATAAATTCGACGGTTTGCTTCCGCATAAAATTCCACCACTCCTGATTTATAAAGCACACTTAGATGTTTAGATGCCAATGGCTGGCGAATCTGAAGTCGGTCCGCAATTTCTCCCACGGTGAGAGGTCCGTCTCTAAGGAGTTCAACAATCCTTAATCGATTTGGCTCGGCAAGAGCACTTAATAATGTAGTATTCATCATTACACCACGATTTATTAGAATTATAATCCCTTGATTAAAAGATAAACGAATAGGAATATTCCCATCAAGTAATATTGAAGAAAATATTTATCTCGGACTAACCTAGTATAGCTAGGGGAGGTGAATCGTTCTTTTCTATTCCCATGATAGTTTTCTTGTTTTGTTGGTACACCAGGCTGTACCAATTATATCCTTCCCCCTTGCCCCGTTAGCTCCACAAGAAAAAGAGCTGCAGAAGCAACTCCCTTATTAAGGTGAAAAACCTATTAGTTCAATAGCTACTTACAATATTTGATATTGCCTCTTAATATACTGGGTCCCAATTTTTCAGTCTTAGAATTAGAAAGACGCACCTGCACTTCTACATTTTCCAATTTCGCTGTAATTTCATCAAATCTCCCAGCCCAAGTTGGACTATCTTTTTCTGGAGAAGGATAAAGCCTGAAACGCCAACTAATTTCGTCTGGTATAAAAGCAAAACCTTCATAGCTATCGTAATTCCCATAAGAAGATGGTTCTGGAAGGTGTACCCCAAGAATACTTACATTAGTTCGTGCAAAACTTGGTGGGCGTAACTGCACTTTATAAACCAAGGCTGTTCCCTTTGAATTAGTAAGCTTTTTATCAATTGGTTCCAATACCATACTACAAGGCATAGATATTGCATTTGTTTGTAAAGGAGAAATAGCAAAAGTTGAGAAAATAAATATACCCAAAACAAAATGTATCATATAACACCTCTTACAATTATTTTGGATATTTTACCCTCATTATGATCTAAATATAGATAGTCCCTCTTCAAGTAATCTGCCTCTTAGTTGCATAAAATCGAGTAGGAGGAGGCGCCTAGCCTCCGACCTCTCACACCACCGTACATACCGTTCGGTATACGGCGGTTCAGTTTAAGTCTGACGTAGTTTTGTATATCGTTCATATAGATTTACTAACCCTTGGTGGTGCCAATAAACATTATTAAGGGTTTTGTCTAGAATAGGACTATGCGCTATGCGCCAATAACCCTTTCTACTATTTCCCCATTCATATGCTTTTCCAATTGGGACGCCTAATCCTTTGAGTTTCCTCACTCTCGTTCTTGGCAATTTCCATTGCTTCCATAGGCACATCCTGAGTCTTCTTCGAATCCATGAATCTAAATTCTTCAATACGTTCGGAGTATCAATGAGGGCGAAATAACCCATCCAACCTCTAAGGTATTGCTTTAACTTATTTATTCGGAGTTTCATGGGTTTCGGTAATTTTCTCAAGGTCATTTCCCTGATTCGTTTCTTTACTCTCTTCACCGTTTGTTTAGCCAGTAGAACCTTCGGGTTCTTCTTTGACTTCGTGAAACTAAAACCGAGAAACGTTCTGTTCCAAGGGCGATCATACTTCGACTTCTCGTAGTTGACCTTTAGCTTCAGTTTATTTTCAGTGAAGCTTGAGATATTTCCCATTGCACGTTTGGCGGCTTTTCGTGTCTTCACAAAGATAGTACTGTCATCCGCATACCTTACGAATCGAAGATTGCGTTTCTCTAGTTCTTTATCTAAATCGTCTAACATTATATTAGATAATAAAGGACTTAACGGGCCTCCTTGCGGAGTTCCCTCCTCACTTTTATGAAAAAGTCCGCCTATCATAATGCCTGCTTGAAGGAATTTACGAATCAGTTTGAGAATTCGTTTATCTTCAATTTTCCGCTCTAACATTCCCATGAGCTTGTCATGATTCACTTTATCGAAGAACTTCTCCAAGTCCATATCCACTACCCATGTATAACCTTCGGTTATATAGGACTTTGCCTTTCGAACCGCCTGGTGCCCTTGTTTGTTAGGGCGAAATCCATAGCTATTCTCCGAAAAGGTTGAGTCATATATCTTGGTCAATATTTGGGCAATGGCTTGTTGAATGAAACGGTCTAGAACGGTTGGAATACCCAATAGCCGAACTCCGCCGTTTGGTTTCGGGATTTCGATACGACGGACGGGCTGCGGTTGATAGGTACCCTGTAAAAGGGCAGTTTCATGTTGTACCATTCAGTTGCGAGGTGCGGTCTCAGGTTTTGAACCGGCATTCCATCTACACCATGGCTTCCCTTATTTCTTTCTACACGCTTCAATGCCTGTATTAAGTTTTCCCTCTCTAGTATCTGTTCCATTAACATCGTTGATATCCTTTCTACGTGGATAAATGGTCTATTTGTGCCTTTATCTGCTCCACCCTTTTGAAGTTCCCCGTGTATTCACCACTTCTTCCTTCAAATAAGTTCCGTTAGGAATTGTTTGCTTCTTCGCAGATAACGAACGCCTAGTATTCATCCTCCTTAATCTGTTCGGTCCTTTCTTATCTTCTCGAGTAGACAAGTACTATGACCTCTGCTGACTTCTGATGATTCAGCTGTCCATCACTGGACAGGTTACCAAGTGTACTTGGCTGTCATCAGACCTCCCCGGGTAAGAGTGCAATCTTTCCCTCCAACTATCTGCTTCATTTACTCTGTACCACCTTCGGCAGTAAGGACTTTGTTTTGTTTCGCAAACTCATCCAATGGATACCTAGCCTTATATGAAGTTCGTGTTCCTCAGACCGGAGGTTTGCCGCTTGCTTCCTTCAGATTCCACGTCACCGTGGACACCCTTGCATTAAGCTAACCACTACTACTGCCTTCATGGTTCGGGACTTTCACCCTATAGATTGCACCCATGCCGGGCGCACGAAAAAGCTGCCTTGAAGACAGCTCTGATATTAAGCTAACCCACCCGTTAGTTCCTAAGTTATCAACTGTATACGTGAGCTACTCACTTGTTAGAATAAGATCTCTTGATTTAGCGTCATAAATCTTATAACTTACTTCAAACTCATGATCCTTTGTGACGGTGACCTCACAATAATAGGGAACTGCCCTTCCATAGTCAGTCCCCTGTTTTCGTCTCTATTTTATATTACCATAAAAAACCATTACCCTTATTTAACTAACCTGCCGCATAGTTGCATAAGAAACTCCAATGGCGGCGCTCCTCGCCGCCACCATCTACTACGAAAATCTACACTCAAAAATAGAGTCTAACCCATTAACCCCTTGACGATAATGGATGATAACAATACAACCAGGCTGAGCTTTTTTTGGTGGATCTTAAGGAAGATACCCTGTATAAGAAACTGGTTGTGACAGTATGGAAGAACCATTTAGTGTACTGCTAGTACGTATACAAAATTTTTTGTAACAAATCTCCTGTCATATGTATTGTTAATCTTTTTTTGAGGTGATTCTCCTATGGAAGCAATGATTGAACGGTGTGCTGGCCTAGATGTACACCAAGAAACAGTAGTAGCCTGTGTATTATTTGGTCCATTAGATAAAAAGCCAAAAATCTCTATTGAAACGTTTTCGACTACAACAACAGGACTCTTGGCTTTAAGTGATTGGTTAACTACCCTTCAGGTATCCGATGTTGTGATGGAAAGTACCGGAGTCTACTGGAAACCAATATGGAATATACTCGAAGGATCTTTTCACCTTGTTCTGGCCAATGCCAGGCATGTCAAAAATGTTCCAGGGCGTAAAACTGATGTAAAAGATGCCGAATGGCTTGCCAAGCTTCTAAGATGCGGACTTATTGAAAGCAATTTTGTCCCACCAGAGGATATTCGTGATTTACGAGATCTTACTCGTTATCGAAAAAAATTGATTCATCATCGCACATCAGAGCAGAATCGCATTCACAAAATTCTTCAAGATGCTAATATCAAGCTAACATCCGTTCTATCAGACATTTTTGGTGTATCGGGACGCCGTATACTTGAAGCCATTCTAAACGGTGAAAAAATAGAGACCGATGGTCTTCGAAAAATGGTGGATTGGCGAACAAAAGCAAGTATTACTGACATTGCCCATGCAATTAATGGCCGTATTCGCCGTCATCATCGTGATATGTTGCGTTACCATTGGGAGCATATGGGTTATTTAGAAGAAACCATAGAAGAATTAGAAAAACAAATTGATCAACTCCTGTCCCCTTATCGTAAGGAAGTAGAATTATTGGATGGTATACCTGGTGTGAACAAAGCTGCGGCAGCTACTTTTATTGCGGAGATGGGTGTTGATATGTCCGTATTTAAGTCAGCTAAACATCTTGCCTCTTGGGCTGGTGTGAGTCCTGGAAATTACGAAAGTGCTGGTAAAAAAAAAACGAGTAAAACCACACAAGGAAATAAAGCTTTAAAAACGATGGCCGTAGAATGTGTATTAGCGACATCAAGGCAAAATAATCGAATTGCTTCACATCGAAAAAGGATTACCAAACGACAGGGAAAAATGAAGGGACGAATCGCTTCTGCCCATTTACTAGTAACGATTGCTTACAACATCTTAAAAACAGGAGAACCTTATCATGAACTAGGCTCAAATTACCTTGAAGAAAAACAAAACAACAAAGAATTAAAAATGATCGAATACCTAAAAAAGAAAGGCTATACAATTGCTCCATCTGAACAACAAACTGCATAACCAGTTAAAATAACGCAATAGTACATTTACCCCCATCAAAAAAATAATGAGAATATGGAGGGTTTATTTTAGCATGGCTTTTTTACTAATGTATTTTCATACAAAAATGCTGCCCAGCAACTCCCTAATTGAAGTAAAGCACCCGCTAGCTGATGTAAAAACTAAACTGCATAATTTATTTAAGTAACTTTATTAAAGTAAATTGAGTGGAATTGACAAAGCTTAATCTTTTTTTTGAAAGTGGCAGATGGGTGCAAAAATATTTTGCAATCGACACATAATAATTATTCATGCAAAAAAATTTGGCAGTCTATAGACGCTTAAACTCTTTTAATTCTGCGAGTTACAAGTTGGCGCGATACTTGCATTGTAGATTGATAAAGATTTAAAAACTTAGGAGGTACAGAAAATATGTCCTTAATCCTAAAATAATGAACCATTTATAGACTAAGTCATAAAGTCGATGTACGTATAGCGGCTTATTGTTTGGAATAAGAAAGATCGCTGAATCTTTTCGTTTCCGGTGCTGGTTTTAAAAACATCTAATGGAAAAACAGATTTAAAAAACATTTTATTGGAGGCCTTTTATGTGGGTAATCACTGTTCATTTAAAGAACAACTTTAAAATTTATGAGTTTGACTCTGAAAAAGAAGCTAAAGATGCTTTCAGGAGGATGCAGGGTTGTAAATTCCTAACAGAAGTCATTTATTTTAATGATCATGAATTAGTTAAAATATAAGAATTCAGAATTTTTCGCTAATTATTACTTTTAGCATTCCCTCTTATTAACTAGTCAGGAAGAAAGATAGATGTACTAGAACCTTTATAGGTATGGATATAAAGAGGTTTATAAATTAAAGGAGAGATATGTTTATGGAAACTAAATACTGTAAAGAATCAAGAGTTATAAGAACAAGCCGCATTTTCCCAAATGATGTAAATAACCATAATACTTTGTTCGGGGGTCGTTTGATGAGTCACCTGGATCAGGTATCCTCAACTTCTGCAGCGCGTCATAGCCGCAGGGAATGTGTGACTGCCTCGACAGATTCAGTTGATTTTTTACATCCAGTTCGAACAACAGATTCAGTCTCGTTTGAATCTTATGTGACATGGACAGGTACCTCGTCAATGGAGGTTTTTGTGAAAATCATTGCAGAAGATTTAAAAAGCGGTAATCGTAAAATCGCAGCAACGGCACTATTGACTTTTGTAGCACTCGATCAACATAACCGGCCAACACGTGTTCCACAAGTCATTCCAGAAACAGAAGAAGAGCGAAAATTACACGAAACCGCACCTGATCGAGCAAGAATTCGCAAGGAAAGGAAACAAAAAAGTAAGGAATTGGCTGCCTTTTTAACTGCAAATTATCCCTGGGAACAATATAGTTCTTGCTAAGCTTTATGGACGTAGTTGAATGGGATAATTAGATAAGGGACCAATAAGTTAGTTTCCTGAGGGGAATGGTAGTCCTAGTGATTCTTACAATCAGGATGCAGCGAGAGGATAGATTAGCGTTTCTACGAAAGATAAAAATGATAAATTATTGCCTTTACTCCCGTGGAGCAAAGGCTTTTTTTGACGAGTTTCTTCTATTGATAACGATGAACATTGTATTCTTTAATAATAAGTTCTAACTTTTTGATCGAATTCACAGAGGTATACAAGAGATATAGGTAAGCAAATGTGACGATAATTTTTGTATCCCCCAAAAAACATCATTTCAAATTTTTTGAGGGACAGTTTGAAAGTCAGATATGTTTACTTTTTTTGGCGTTCCTGGTCTTTTAATGCTATTCTTTCAAGTCCATTATGCGCAAATTCTACATCTTTTCTAGGTAAAGCATCATTATTCTTCAATTGCTTATTTTTATTTTTAGACATTTTTCCACCCCCCTGTAGTTTGAGTTAGTGTTACAACGTGGATGCCAATAAATACACGATTTAAAGTTACTGTGTAATATTTTTTCTTTTTCGTTATCGGCAACCAGTATTTTTAGTTTGCGTTCTTTTTTGTAGGCTATGCTATTTGTGATTCTTCTTCAACCTCGTGATTTTAACTGACCAATAATTCTAATAACCGATTTTTGAATAACTGATTGTCAATGATCTTACAGATAGTCGCATTAGGAGCATTGCTGCCAAACCCATCTGAAATAGCGAGTTTACTCCCATCATTTATGATAACTTGGCCATAAGTCGCTTCTTCTGTAGTACACACATAGCAGTAGCATAACTTGTCTTCAATAACGATATCATCCCATAATGCAACACCCATTGCGACTGCATCAGGCAAATCAACAAAGTGCCCTCCGCTTGCCTGTAGGTTGTATTCTAGAAGAGAAGAATTACATTGAACGGCAAACATCGCTTCATCCTTTTGGCTCACCATTAAAAATTTCATATCTTCTCTATTCCAAGCTGCTTCACCTAAGCAAACATCAAAGCCGATAATACTAATAGGAATTCCTGATTTCATCATGATGCTATATGCTTCTGCATCTACATATACATTAAATTCGGCTACAGGTGTAGTGTTTCCGGCGCCAAATCCAGCAGTGCCCATCGAATAAATACGCTTAACTTTGTTCATCGTTTCTGGTGCTTTTAATATTGCAAGTGCTATATTTGTAACAGGACCTATTGTAACAATTTCTATTTCTCCTGGATTTTTTTCTACCAAGTCCAAGATCACGTCAACTGCATGTCCAGGTTCAGGATTAATGGTAGGATGAATTAAGTCATCATCTCCCATACCATCTTCACCATATACATTAACTGCTGTTACGAGGTCTCTCATTAGTGGCTTGGCTGCGCCTGCATGAATGGGTGGCTGTTGCGAATTTGTTACTTCTACAGTCATTAAAGCATTTTTAGTTGCGAGTTCTAGGGGTACGTTCCCACAAACAGTCGTAATCGCCAGAACTTCCACTTCCGTTGACTTTAGTGCCATCATTAACGCAACTGCATCATCACTTCCCGTATCTGTATCAATAATTAATTTTCTCATTTTCATTCCTCCATAAATAGGTTTGAAATCAGTATAAATTGCGACTTATTATTAAAATAGGTCATTTGACCAAAACCCAAGATCAAAAAGAAATGGTTGGTGAGGAAATGAACCTTGAAATGATTATTAACAAGGCCCCAGATAATATAAAAAAAGAATTTATTTATCGTAAATATCCAAAAGGCAGCTTTATTATTCACCCTTTTGAAGATAACAATTATCTCTATATATTAAATAAAGGCAGTGCTGAAGTCTTTAGGCAAATCTCTGATGGTTCGATGATTTCTCTGTATAAATATCAGTCATATAGTTGTTTTGGAGAAGTTGAGATTTTCAATAAAGACATAAAAACGTTAAGTGTCACGGCGAAAACAAATTGTGAAACAATAGCTATTCATAGGACATTCGTTTACGAATGGATGCGGCAAGATTTTAATTTCACTTCTTATTTGATGGAACACTTAGCGGCAAAATTAATTACAAGCTCAGAAACTGTAGCTAAACTATCGCTTTTAACAGTCAAGGACCGTATTTTGTACAGTATCCATGCTCATTACAAAATTGGTGATCTAGAAACAGTGACCAAAAGCACACTCTCGAGTGAGGTATGTGCTCCAATAAGAAGTCTAAATCGTTCAATATCTGAATGCATAAACGAGAACTACATTGATTTTAAAGAGAAGAGATTCAAGGTAGTTTCATTAAAGAAGCTTGAAAATCATCTTGAAAAAATCTTTTAAAAGGCTCGATGATTTTTGTCAAAAAACATACTAAGGTCTAGGGAGGTTTGATTCCTGGAGTTCGTACAAAAACCTGGCGGGACTTCACAGCTTGTTATGTGTTTTTGTAGGGAAAATCCTTTATAATCGGGGGAATGTACCAACCGCATAAAATATACTCTAAGCAAATCATCCTGTATTAAAACACTGTCAATGACACTGTTTTAATAAGAAAACTCATGATCCACGCTCTCTCTATATAAGTCCTCGTTATATCTACTATTACATTCCTTATGGAACATCTTCCCCGGTATTTGCATAAAAGAAAAAGCTGTCTTAAAGACAGCTTAATCGAAAAACTCCATATGTGCTTTTTCTTGTTTGTAGTAATCCATTCTATCTTGTAAAGTACCTGTATGAAACTCAAACTTATGGCCATCGGGGTCAGTAAAATAAATAGATTTCTTATCTTTTTCATCTCTTGGACGACCTGACAAGATGTTTACATTCAATTCCATTAGTTTCTCGTACATTTTTACAAAGTCGGCTTCTTCGATTGAAAAAGCTATATGTGTGTATGAATGGCTTATTTCATTACGGGAAATATCTTTTTCTACATTCAGGGCAATCCACATTCCATTCAAATCAAAATAGGCAGTATTTCTTCCCTTAACTAACAATTTTGCATCAAAAGCTTTTTGATAAAACTCAATGGAATTCTCTAAATTAGAAACTGAAAATAAAAAGTGGTTCAAACCTTTTATAGACACCTTATCACCTCAAAATAAGACTTCTTAATTATTATACAAAGGAAGTAAAATCTTATTGTACTAACCTGCCCCGATAGTTACATTAGAAAAAGGCTGCCGCAGCAACCTTCCTGATTGAAGTAAAGAAACCGTTAGTTTAAGTACAATATTTTATAATATAATTTCTGAATTTCATTTTTATATTCAATTATCATCCTTTTTATTTTTATCTTTTTGGTAAAAAAACATAAGTCATGGATATGCTGAAAGCTAACTTTCGGTTTTGTCAGAGAGATCGCTATTGATGCTACACATTTTTTGAGATCTTTCGTTTCATTAAAACCTCACTTTGGTAAATATCTCCCCAATCTCGCATGAGGTAGATGATAGGTTTTAATGTTTCTCCAAAAGCAGTAAGAGAATATTCAACTTTTGGAGGAATCTCCCGATATATTTCACGATGTACAATACCATCCTGTTCCAATTCCCGAAGTTGTAACGTTAACATACGTTGTGTGGTATAGGGCATAAGTCTCCCTAACTCGCTAAAACGTTTAGGGCCGGAAATTAAGTTATATAATATGATCCCTTTCCATTTGCCGCCTATCACATCCACTGTAACTGCAACAGGACAAGCAGTGGTATCAGGACACTTTTCCGTTTTAAAGTCCTTCATATCGACACCCCAATCAATCTTTTTAAGTATCAAATTGTATACTATATTACAAATTTTATCCTATTCAACAAAAATGTGCGTACTTTTAATTTTATATTATATAAAGTATCATTGATTTTGCAAGTAAAGACTAAATATTCATTCTTTTCATACTATTCATCATTAAAGATGTTACTAATAAAATTCTCCGGTGTATTAATCCTTAACATGAATAGGTGATGAGACATTTTCCCATAAAATAAAAAGGAGTGACTAGAGTGAAATCACAAATCATTCAATCTTTTGGTAAACCATCCGTATTTCAATATAAAGAGATTTCAAAACCTGAACTAAAACCTGGACATGTACTTATTCAAGTAAAGGCTACAAGTGTAAATCCTATTGATACGAAAGTCCGTGCTGGTGCAGTTCCGGCCGTTGCACCCGAGTTTCCAGCAGTATTACATGGGGATGTGGCAGGTTTGGTATCTGCTGTGGGTGAAGGAGTAACCGAGTTTAATATTGGGGATGAAGTGTTTGGATGCGCGGGTGGATTTAAAGGGACTGGCGGTGCACTTGCAGAGTTTATGCTTGCAGATGTTGATTTACTTGCTCACAAGCCGAAAAATTTGACGATGGAAGAAGCCGCAGCTTTACCGTTAGTTGCCATTACCGCTTGGGAAGCATTATTTAATCGGGCAAGGCTTACCACAGGACAAGATATACTAATTCATGCAGCCACCGGCGGTGTAGGACACATTGCCATTCAACTAGCCAAATGGAGAGGAGCGACAGTCTATACAACTGCCTCTTCGCAAGAGAAGCTGGAGATTGGCACGCGTCTAGGTGCTGATGTAACCATTAATTATCGAGAAGAAAGCGTTCAGGATTATGTACAAAAATATACAGACGGAAAAGGATTTGACGTTGTATTTGACACAGTTGGGGGTGAAAACCTTGATCGCTCTTTTGAGGCGGCCGCGGTACATGGAACGATAATAGCCATTGCTGCACGTTCGACTCATGACCTCTCCCCAGTGCATTCAAAGGGACTTTCTCTCCATGTTACCTTTATGTTGTTGAAGATTTTAAACAAGGACCTGCATAAACATTATGGAGAAATCTTGAAGAAAGTTGCCAGGGTGGTTGAGGAAGGGAAGCTGCGTCCGCTTTTGGATTCAAATATTTTCACGTTTGATGAAGTCTCAAAAGCCCATGAGTACATGGAGTCAGGCAAGGCGATAGGAAAAATTGTTTTGAAAAATAGCTGGTAATATTACATGCACATTTGAAATGCCTCAGCAACTTTACGTTCATTTAAAAGTAGATGGTCATTAGAATCTTTATAAGATCCTCGATGTACCGTCTGCTTTTATTTTTATTACAGTAAAAACCATCAGGGCATAATAATAGAAATCGGCAACTTTAAGATAATTTGAAACCACTAACACTCTTTAAATAAATGTTTTTTCAATTTCTTTTCGGTTACTTCCTTTTGTTCTTCATTCAAAAAATCATACATTAAACCTCAAGAAAAAGCTGCCTTTGAGACAGCTCCGATCTTCAGCTAACGCACCCGTTAGTTCATTAAGAAAAGCGATCCTTATTAAAGAATCGCGCCCTTTTATTGAATAAGAATTTTCTTCAAATCGAGACGGATTGGCATATAACGTTTTCGCATTCAGGCTCGCAGGGTTGTCGCCTGAATCTGGCTTCCCTGTTTCTTCTCCTGGCGACCAAGGGGCTCGGAGAGTCCCGCAGCGTGAATGCTGTGTTATATGGCGTACCCGACTTCTTCGAGATACTTTCACACTGCTTTTCTGTTTCAATTTTTACTTCAGTAATGTATATTTCAGTAAAGGCTTTTTATAAAACGTCACTTACTTATTCGTTACCGAGTTGTTCCGCCAAACCGATTAGAAGTCCTTCTGTTCCACGAATGTAGCAGAGCCTATACGAGTCCTCGTACTGAACCACTTCGCCAACGAGCTGAGCACCATACTTAGTGAGTCTGGATACCATTTCGTCAATGTCTTCAACGGTGAACATGACGCGTAGATAACCGAGGGCATTTACAGGAGCAGTCCGGTGATCTGATATAGTAGGTGGGGTGAGAAATCGCGAAAGTTCAAGTCGGCTGTGGCCATCTGGGGTAACCATCATAGCAATCTCTACGCACTGAGAACCCAATCCGGTTACGCGACCAGCCCATTCACCTTCGACAGTGGCTCGCCCTTCGAGGTTCAAGCCAATCTCCTCGAAGAAAGAGATTGCGTCATCAAGGGATTCTACAACGATGCCGACATTGTCCATTCTTAGTAATTTGTTTTTTTCCATAGTTTTATCTCCTTATGTGTAAAAATTTATTATCTGATCATCTTCATAATTATTCTATTAAAAAGTTACAAATTCCTTCCTAACAAAAAACACCTTGTCACAGTTCATGATAACAAAGAAAAGTCACAGTATAGGAAAATGTGAAATTGGGTTTTCGGGTATTTGTTAAGAACAACACTTCGTAAACCCTCTACTATTGGAATATTCGTGAACCTTATTTCGTGAATGCCATCATGTTCAAATAGTTTCAAAAATTCGATACCGTAGTTGCTATTCGATAAAACAACTTCGACTTCCTCACAAAATATTCCTGCCCTGTACTCCATTAAATGGCCCAATTGTTGAACAACTCCATATGCACTCTTGAACTATCCTGCCCCGTTCGTATTATAAAGGTCAGCCAGTTATTTCAGGTTGAACAATTTTTATATCGATATATGATAACGGTAGCCGGGGTAGAACGTTCCTGCCCGTGGGGCTTGGACCCCGTCAACTAAACAGTTCGCCCCCTACTTGTAGAAACATGATTAGGCTGGTTGGGACAAAGATCTCGTATAACAAGCGAAGCTATGATACTGCAAGAAGGATTAGGGGTTACCGGCAATAATATGTTTTTGGAGGAGATAAAAAATGAATCCAGTGGTTGGTCTGGATATAGCGAAAGGTGAAAGTCAGGTTCAAGCGTTCTTGGATAAAAAGAAGCCTTATAAAAGAAGTTTTAAAGTAGCACATACCATTGAAGGACTAGAGAGCTTACACCAATATCTTAGAGAGATAGAAAACGCAACAGGAATTCGACCTCCGGTCGTTTTAGAGTCTACTGGGCATTATCATACGCCCATTGTGCAGTATTTTGAGGAGAGAGGTTACTTATTAATTATCGTTAACCCACTCATTTCTTATCGTGCGAAGAGCTCTAGTTTACGGAAAGTAAAGACAGATTTAATCGATGCACGTCACCTCTGCGAGCTGTACTATAAAGAGGATTTAGAGCCTTATAAAAAACGAGGGATACAACTCTTAAATCTTCGTAATCTTTCAAGACAACATGCAAATATAACAGGTATCTATGTACAAACAAAACTACAGTTTCAGGCTGTTCTTGATCAAGTATTTCCTGAATATAGAGGGGTTTTTGGAGATTTGTATTCGGTTGTTTCTTTGCTTACTCTATTAGAATTCCCTACTTCTGAAGACATATTAGCAGTCGGTGAAGAAACTGTAGCAAATAGGATTAATGAGCTTTGTCCAAGTCGTTCTAGAAAGTGGGCGAATACACAGGCAGAGAAACTTATGGCTGCCTCAGCTCGAAATCCTTTTCAGAGAACTTTATATCAGAGTCACATTTTAAGCCTAGAGATGTATATAAAAATGCTTCTAGAATACCAAAAGCACCTATCCAAATTTGAAGAAGAGATAAATGCTTTGGCAAAAGAAATTGAAGAATATAAGATTATCCAATCCATCCCTGGTATCGGTGAAAAAATCGCTACAACGATTATTTCTGAAATTGGTGAGATTGATCGGTTTAATCACCCTAAAAAACTAGTGGCATTTGCCGGAATTGATCCAAGTATCTTTGAATCAGGTAAATTTAAAGGCTCAGTAAATCGAATTACCAAAAGAGGTTCTGGCAGACTACGACATGCCTTATATATGGCCGTTCGTTGTGCCATTCGTGATTGTCGCAAGAAGAAAACGACAGATGAAATCATCCCTCGGAACAAGAGATTACGAGAGTTCTATGATAAGAAACGTGAAGAAGGAAAGCCCTTTAAAGTAGCTGTGATAGCATGTGCTAATAAGCTTCTACAATGGATTTATGCACTATTACAAAATAACTCGACTTTCCAAGATCTAACCTAGTTTAAAAGTATAACTAAATAGCACAAAACTTTCCAAATACGGTTCATTGGAAGGTTATTTGGCATGCACAAATTTAGTATAGCATGAAATATTTTAAGTTTTCATTGAAAAATGTTGACTAACTATTAGCTGGTTTAGTTCTATAAGACTTATCGCAGAGTTGACACAAACTGTGTTAAAACTGCTTAATCAACATCTCTTTTTCTATAAAAAATCAATGTTACCTTGATAATTAAAATTATGAAAAGGGCAAAAACCATAATAATATCTAGTGTTCCTTCGTCTGTGTTTTTATTAAAAAATCCATTAATTGTAGTGAGAAATAGCAGAATTATATAAATATTGGTTTCATTTTTTTGGAGAAATTTAATTGGGACTACCGCCTTTAGAGTTGAAATTAGTAGTAAACTATCAGCAACTATTTTATCTAAAAAAGGAGAAAATTATAAGAGGCTCAATGTGTTTTTTAAGAAAGTACAGCACAGTTCGACTACACTACGCATATTGAACTTACCTGCCCCGTTAGTTCAACAACGAAAGTTATGAATAGCTTTCAGGATAGTACAATTTTTTTGACTTGTTCTTTCGTGGATAAATTGGAGTCATTTGTACCAACTAAAAAAGAATGTCCGTGTATAATCACTTCTGTTAGAGTATCGCCTGGACCTAATTCGAATAGAGGGCACTGTGCCGGAATTTTACCCTTTAATGTTTCTCTATCAATTTTCTTAAATCTTATTTCCTTTGACGAATTAGTAATAAAAAAGTCTTCCAAGGTTAATTTCCACCCAACATCGTCTAGTATATGTTTTAGTTCATCTATCGAATGAACCTCGTCAATTTGGTATCTATACACTTTATCATCGTTATCTAAATCATCCATTTCCCTTACAAAGTTATGGATAACCTTAAGTGGAAAACGATTGTAGTTTTTCCAGAATTCAATTAAAGTTGTTTCATATTCACCGTCAACACTATACATATACTCCGGTTCTGTTATACAATCACAAACCCAAAAATCTATGCGGTTATTTTCAAACACCGTTCGGTCATCTATATCCACCATATTACTTTCTCCCCTCTAGTGATGTTACTCAACTTCTTATTTTACTTTTCATTATTCCTTTTTCTTCTTCAACTAACCTGCCCCTATAGTTGCATAAAGAAAAAGCTGCCTTAAAGACAGCTCCGATCTTCAGCCTGTTAGTTCTATAAGAAAAGCGAACCTTATTCAAGAATCGCGCTCAATTACTGAAGAACGCATATAAAACCTTGGTACCCCAAATGGCCTTGTCATTTATTTATGATACGGTTCACCGCACCTATTCAAGCTGTGATTTTTTAAAGACTGTCAGCCTTTTAATTTTACACTTCTACTTTAAATCGACGCTGCTGAGGAAGCAGCTGCTTGATCAGCCTTCACACAATCAATTGCAACAACGAGTGCAATAATAATGGTTTCCATCTCTTCATCTATTATTTGAACCTTGTAGCTATCGCCCCAAGTGAACCACTCCTTGCCCACTTTACCTACGATTTTACCATGCTGTAAAACTTGAAAATTCATATCCCACCAATTACCATGTACTTCAATGCCTGCCGCATCAATTGAATATCGTGCTTTAAAGAAGGAAAATTCCTTCTTTATTGTTAATACCTCTCGACCATTCACCTCAACCAAAAACTTTGGTAAAAAGCTGAACACCTTTTTCGTAATGAGTGCTACTTCATCTCTTGCTGTATTCATAATGGAGAAAGTTTTTGGAACTTGCATAAAACTTCCCTCCACGTAATATATATCCTTCTCCTGCTGATCCTTTACTGTAAATTTCCCGCTAAGACTGAATACCTTCTGCTTTATATAAAGCTGCCTCATACTTATGCCTCCCAACCTTAAGTCTTTTACATTACTTACGTTTGAAATGGACATCGGTTCCAATCTTATGCATTAAATTCCAAATAATAGCTCCACTCAAAAGCGCCTTCTTTTCGGTTCACCACTATTTATCCTTAACTAATTTACCTTTTGTAAAGACAGCAATTCTTCCTTAGCAATCTGGCCCAATGGTTGAACAACTCCTTATGTACTCTTGAACTAACTTGCCCCGATAGTTCCATAAGGAAAAAGTTGCCTTAAAGACAGCTTCAATCTTCAGCTAACGCACCCGTCAGTTCTATAAGAAAAGCGATTCTTTTTAAAGAATCGCACTTTAACAGAAGACTAGATTTCAAGATAACCTTAAAAGACATTACTATCGATTTTCAGTTACTGCCCCCTTATATGTCCTAGTCAGGGTTCTTACCATAGACCGCAAAGCACCATGATGTCAATGATTCTCCTAATTCGAATGCTCTTTTTTATGATTTAAATGTAATGGATTATAGTATTTCTATATAACCTTCTGTTCCATTTACTCGAATACGTTGCCCATCTTTTATCAGCTTCGTAGCATTTTCAACACCGACAACGGCAGGTAAGCCATATTCACGTGCGATGACTGCTCCATGGGTCATCAGTCCGCCAACTTCGGTGACTAGGCCTTTTATGGATACAAACAATGGTGTCCAGCTAGGGTCAGTAAAGGAGGTGACTAATATATCTCCATCTTCTAGATCAGCATCTTCCATGTTTAAGATGACACGTGCTCGTCCCTCTATAACTCCGGAAGAAACAGGTAGACCTACAATAGCTTCGGCTGGGAGATTTTCTCGCTTGTACTCACCTACAATTATTTCACCATCAGACGTGATAACACGTGGTGGAGTTAGTTTTTCATACAATTTGTACTCGTCTTTTCGTTTGCTGATGATCTGGTAATCTAGTTTATTTGTGCGTACGACTTCGTGAAGTTCTTCAAAAGTGAGATAGTATATATCTTCTTTTTCATGAATAACGTTGGCTTGTACGAGTTGTTCGGCTTCTTTCAGTAGAGCCTGCTTATAAACGAAGTAGCGATTAACCATGCCGTATTTTGGATATTCCCGATAACCGATGAAATTCCGGATTAGGTCGATCATTCGTTTTGTTTCTTTGGCTTTTTGTTCACCATCCGGTAATTGCTTCAATCGATCTAATAACTCTTGTTCTTTTATCAAAGCTTCCTGTCGCCCTTGCTCAAATTTCCGATTGCTAGCATTAGGCTCAAAGTTTTTGATATTACTAAGAATCACGGGGACAAGTGTAGTTGGTTTTTCGCTCCAACGAGTTTTCGTAATATCGATTTCTCCGGTACATCGCATTCCGTATTTGCTGAGATAATCATAGATAGCGTCTTGGGTTTCCTGTCCACCATCAAACTTAACCAGTTCATCCAAAAAGTTATCATCTTTTACATGTTGTAAATAATCAATTACTTCTGGATAAGGACGAATCACATCTGCGACCTCCAATAGCGCAAGACCCATTTCCGAAGTAATATTGTTTGGTACAGATTGAGAAAGGGTGTCGGCTGCGTTTTTTTCACCTAACCACTCGTTCATATTTTCATTGATCCATGATGAAGCATCTATAGCAGCCATAAACACAGCTGAACTTTGTGGGTCAAATAAAATCTTCTTTAATATCTGGATATCTTCCAGAATAAAATCAAATAAATCCGATCCTAATTTCGTTTGGATGTTTTGTTTTAACTCTTCTATCGATGTTTGACTACTCTTAATCAAATCAGAAACGATTGTCACGTCGTTTTCGATTTGTGCCCTAGAATCCGCAGACGACACACTTTTATTGCTTTTACGGGAACTCTGTTCTTGCTTATCATTTGGTAAAGATTTTATGAAATCTCCTCGCTCTATTATGGTCATAAGTGCGTCTTTCATGAGCAGATCGTGTTGTCCCATGGCATCTAATAACATTTTTCTGCTGTCAGGTGAAGCCAGCATATGTGTGACATCAACAAACAACCTTCCACCAGCTTTACGCATGGGTGCATTAGTCGTTAACAGGAAAAAAGACAATCCCAGTGGTTTCATGGAATCGGTCATCATTTGTTGATGACCGACAGATACATAAACGTGATTTTCTTGATCATTCGCTTCAGGGATCGGGTATAAAGTAGTGATTGGCCGACTCTGGACAATATAAAATGTATCGTCAACCAAACACCATTCGATATCTTGTGGGTAACCAAAATAAGCTTCGATCTGTCTTCCTGTGCGTGCTAGTTGTAAAATTTGTTGTTCAGTAAGTGTTTGAGTCTTTTGCTGATCAGGATCAATCTGTTGTGTCTCTGTTCCGCCTTCTTTTAGTCCATAGATCGCCAATTTTTTGGTCGCTATCATCTTATCGACGATTTCCTCTTCCTGTACTTTATAACAATCGGCAGATACCAAGCCGGAGACAAGGGCCTCTCCTAGTCCAAAGCTAGCATCGATCGATAGTAGCTTTCGATTGGATGTAATCGGATCAGCAGTAAATAAAATTCCTGAAGCCTGTGGGAAAATCATCCGTTGAATGATAACTGATAGGTAAACTTGGCTGTGATCAAATCCGTTTTGGATTCGGTAAATTACTGCGCGATCAGTAAATAGGGAAGCCCAACATTTACTGATATGCTGTAAGATTGCTTCTTTTCCGATGATATTTAAATAGGTATCTTGTTGACCGGCAAAAGAGGCGTGTGGTAAATCTTCAGCAGTCGCACTAGAACGCACTGCATAAGCATATTCATCGCCAAACTGGGAGAGATAGTGAGCAACTGCTTTCACAACATCGGAAGGAATTTCCATTTCCATAATGATTTGTCGAATCTTCCTGCTGATTTCACCAATTTGAACTCGATCCTCTACTTTTAGCAGTGTTAGTTGATCCAACAATGCGTAGAAGGCTTCGTTTTGTTCGAGGGCTTTTTGATAAGCCTCTGTCGTAACACAAAATCCTTCTGGCACTTGTATTCCATGAATCTTCAATAGTTCCCCTAAATTCGACCCTTTTCCTCCGGCGAGCAAAAGTTGCGTTTTATCGATTTCCCGTAACTCTAGTACATATGGTTTCATTTCTTTCCCTCCCATTTATCGCTCAATACCAAGACGAATCATATGACAAAAATTGTTCATCTAATCAACCAATTACCCCTGTCCACTCGTTCTTGCTCCTGGAGAAATTCCATATTCATATCAAACACTCCTTTTAAAAAATAAAAATAGGGGTTGACTGAAAAGGATTTTATGTTGTATACTTATAGTAGGGATAATTTAAACAAAAATACATATTAGGTGTATCTATATAAATTTACCACAGTTTCTCATTTTTATCAATGTATTTACACGGCCATAATTGTTGCAAATTCAAAAGATTTACAAGACAAATGACTCACACTATAAATGATATCCAATCATTTAGTATATTAAAAAGCCCCATTTCTTAGTATTAATATTAAGAAATGGGGCTTTTTTCGTTACCCCATTAAAGCGCCCGATTACTGAGGATTTCAAAGAGTGATTTTGAATGTTGAAAAGCAACTGTTAGCTTAAGTACTATCCTTCAGACAAAATATCTATCCTTGGAATTCAATTTAATTTACCTTTTAAATCCACCTTCTGCATGAATAATCTGACCTGTAATCCAATCTGCTTCATCGCTCACCAAAAATTTAATAGTTTTTGCAACATCTCTCGGTTTTCCTATTCTACCGAAAGGAAACATCGGTTTTAATTTACTTTTTATTTCCTCTGTCATCCACCCAGTATCAGTTGGACCTGGATTTATTGCATTAACCGTTATTCCTAAAGGAGCCAGTTCAGCTGACAATGTAATAGTTAGAGCATCAACTGCTCCTTTTGTTGTTGCATACGCTAATTCGCCAGGCATTGGTCCTTGAGACTGACCTGAAGTAATGTTGACTATTCTTCCACCTGATTTCTTATCGAACCTTTGAGCGAATTTACTACTTAATAGTGTCGTTGCACGAACATTCACCATGTAATGTTTATCTAATTCTTCGGCAGTTAAATTAGAAAAATCGTTGTTAGTAGAGTATGCTGCGTTATTAATCAAGATATCAGGATAACCAAGTTGTTCAGAAACTTTATTTAAAAGTTGTTCAGGTGCATCATATTGAGTTAAATCCAACTCCATACATGATACCTTAACACCTTTTTTTATTAATTCTTCCTTTAATTTCAATGGCTCATCTAATTCAATGCTCCAAGGCATTTTTTTATCATATTCCGTCCAATAAGTAAAAAATATATGATAGCCCGTTTCAGCTAACTCCCTACAAATAGCAGCTCCAATCCCTTTCAGACGGCTTACACCTGTAATAATTGCAATTTTCCCTTTTAATTGGTCCATTATATTATCCCTCCATTATTTAAGTCTGAAATGCTATTTACATAGAAGGAAGGTACACTCTCCATTCTTTCCAAGCTTTAAGATAGCCACTTAAGTCATGCGGGTGAACTCTAATACAAATTCCTATACGTGTGTATAATTGAAAAAGAACTTCATCCAAAAGCCTTTCTTTATTAAAGGGGACATCTTGAGTCAATAATGAGAAAGATGACAATAGTGTCCGTAAATTTAAATTGTCTGGAGAAGAGCAAAATGCATAAGTAAAATCATAAATCTTTGGACCGAATAAAGGTGAAGGATCTATAACCCCATTTAATTTATTGCCCTTATATACAAAATTGTGAACACCAACATCTCCATGTAGGTAATACTTCTCTTCTTGATGTTCGTATGTTTTCAATTTATTAACCAATAACTCTACTTTTTTATGATCCTCTCTTGTTAATAAATCGCCTATATCCTCTTTGGCGAATTCCAAACTACTTAGATTGAAGTCCGCCCATGAATTTCTATGTATTCCATTTACTCTTCCCCAGTTATCTTTGTTTACCTTTTTGTATTTATTTAATAGTTCCTTAATCAAAATAGTCATCCATTCTAATTTAGATCCACGATTAAAATGAGTTTCTCCAGAAATATAAGAGTATATTATAAATCCTTTTTTCTCGTCTGTATAAAGTACATTAGGCAACAAATTTACATCTTTATAAGTAAGGAGAAAATCCGCTGTTGCAGTAATAAGTTTTGGTGTGTCTATTTTTATTACATATTTCGGTATTTCATTATTATTCAGTGTATATAAAATTCCATTGGTAGTACCACTTTTTAATTTTTTTAAGTCTATATCATCATTTTTTAATATGCCTTGGTTTACAAGACTATTAATAATTTCATTTATTTTCTCCATTTACCTAGTCCTCTCGATTAATTTTGACAAGTCTTTATAATATGTAAGTTCGCTCTTCTTAATGAACTAACCTGCCTCTTTTGTTGCATAAAAAAAGGAACTGTTGATCAGCTCCTGGTAATGAACTAAACTCGTTATTTAAAGAAGAAAAATTCATTTTTCAAATCTAACTAACGTTTTTTCGGGAATTTCAATCTGGTCAATATCAAAGTTATTGATTCGGAGGGTTATCTCACCATCTCGCTTTTCAGCTTCTTCTCCTACCCAACAACTATACAGTTCAAAGAAATCACCTTTTTCAAGGTAACTGTCCATAATTTTACACAATTCTATTAACTTCTTTTTCGATTCGGCACACGTTTTTGGGTTCATATTTTCTGAAATCTCAATTCCCCAATGACTTGATACCTCATAAACGCAAGGAGTAGTAAACTGATATTTCTTTACATTTATCAAGTCAAAATCACCGGCAAAGCAACCGCCAATATAAAAAAATTCATCTGAATATTCATCATCATTAATCGGTATTTCTATATTACACCCAATATAGGAAGCCAAACTCATTTCCACTCACTCCTTGTTAATCCTTATAGAACTTACGCACCCGTTAGTTTAAGTGCAATTCTTCACAATCAGTTGTTGGAAAAAGCAATCTCCATCTTGAAGGATCGCAAGATATTTAATAATAATAATCATCAATAACCTTTTGTGCACAAGGTTGCAAAATAGCCGTTTGAGGACGGAACAGGCAGCCGTAGCCTACCGCTATGACTTTTTTATTTTCTTTCAAGTTTTTATTGGTTGTACTTTCTGACTTTCTCATCACCCATTACAAATAAAGTACGTGCATAATGATTCCTGTTCGGCTTGCTGGTACTGCACTCAAACGTAGTCTCCTCTATCCTAGTCGTAGTTTTTTATATACTCGATGAAGTCTTTCCTTGGATGTTTAGCTACATAATCCGGCTCCTGAAAAATAAACATATACTGAATGATACTTGTGACCAGATTAGAAAGGAGAAATCAGCTTTGACAAAATATCGGATCATGTCCTTTGATGGAGGCGGTACCTTAGGTGCTTTAAGTTTACAACTTTTGAACAGACTGGCTCAGCAAAACCCAAAATTAATTAGTCGAACCAATGTTTTTTCGGGAAATTCAATAGGTTCATTCACTGCCATTGCGTTAGCAAGTGGAAGATCGCCGAAGGAGACACTCCAGTTTTTTAAGGATAAAATCCTGCCGGCTTTCAGCGTTTCCCGACCAGGTGGACCTGTTTTTAACCAACAATTGCCATATTCTGGTTTCATTAAAGCGGTACAAATATTTTTCCCATCAGATCTTCTCCTCAAAAACTTAAAAAGACGAATTGTTGTCCCTGCATTTCATTTATTCTCACCGGAGCTGAATCGTTGGACTCCTGTGTTATTCCACAACTTTCCTGGCTCTCCCTATTTAAATGAGAAAGCGAGTGATGTAATACTACGGAGCAGTGGTGCTCCCGCGACGCAACGAGCCTATCAAAACTACGTGGATGGGTATACAGTAACAACTAACCCCAGTACAGCCAGTATCGCGTTTGCAGTGGGGAAAGCCAAACAGCCGTTGGATCAAATTGCAGTATTATCCATTGGAACAGGTGAAGAGCCGACTCAATTAAGAAGAGATACGAAGGGGTGGGGGATGGTAAGTGCAGATAACATACATCCCGAAAATATGAAGAACCTTCCCCCAAATTGGGGAGTTCTTTTGGATCGATCGCCCAATGAACCCTTACTGCCATTTCTTCAGATTGTCGCTAGTGGATCCGGTTACTATGAATCCATGGTCAGTTCTCAGCTTCTAGGAAATCGTTTTTTTCGGTTAAATCCACGGATCCCTAATTTCTCCAAAACGGACCCTTCTGTGGTTCCAGCTGTCATTTCAATTGCTAACAAAACAGATTTACAACCTGCAGTTCAATTTATAGAGAAAAACTGGAATTAATAAAATTATCCCATAAGTCTGATTGAATTTTGGTTTTCATTTCAAGCATTTGGATTTTTTATAAAAAAACAGCCAGAACCTGGCTGTTTTTATTTATTCAGTTCTTCTTCAACTAAACTGCCCCGTTAGTTCCATAATAAAAAGCTGCCTTAAAGACAGCTCCGATCTTCAGCTAACGCACCCGTTAGTAAGTTCAACAAGAAAAAAAGGAGTTACCGAAGAAACTCACTTCAATTTTAATTTAAAGCATCTTACGACCAATAGAAATTCTTTCGCTATTTCTACCTTCTTATTCCTTTTCTTCTTTTTTTGCTGAATGAACCATAACATCAGTTCAATACGTGTACATAATGTAAAAAGTTCAATATTAATCCTGTAAAAGCAAATAATAGTCCAATGTAAAAAGTCCAAGGATTATCCTCTTTTTCAGAATCAAAGGTCCGGTAAGTAATAAAACCCAATAACAAAGATACGATAGGAATAATTATATACTGTGGCCCAAAAATAAAGGATACTAAACCTAATAATAGAGTTAGCATCCCATAAGGATTTTGTCCTTTTATAGTATTTAAATGCTCAATTTCCTCCGGGGTCAGACCCTCGTGTTCGTACTTAGTTATTATTCGTTTAAGCATCCCTTGCACCATCCCTTGAAAAATGATGTTTATAACAAAATTAAGCTTACCATAATTGTTAATTATTAGTTAACTTGATTTGTAAAAAAATTGTAGAAACATCACCGTACCCTCGGACCCTGTAATTCAACTAACGCACCCGTTAGTTTAAGTACAAACCTTCACACTCTTGCTAACCTGTCCCTTTAGCTCCATAAGAAAAAGCCGCCTTAAAGACAGCTCCGATTTAAGCTAATGCACTCGCTAGTTAATTAAGAAACCCTGTATGGAAACAAAGAAAAGAAATAAAGAGACAACAATGCTCATATACCCCCAAAATCTTTTTCTATCCTTTTGAAGTTCGGCTAATCCTGTCACTAACATAGTTGCCCCCAAGAACAACATAGAATACGGCATCAACTCAAAATTTTCAGTAATTAGCTGATAGGCTGATAAAGCAATAACAATTATCGCTAAGGTAACTCTAACTATTTTCAAGAATATATTTCCCCCTAAGAATTAAGTCGGTACAATTTAAAATTTAATCATACCATTTACACATTTTCATTTGTGTAGAAAATGGAAATTCCTTCTTTAACTATCCTGCCCCGTTAGTGCCATAAGAAAAAGGCTGCCTCAGCAACCTTCCTAAAGCACCCTTTAGTTCAATAAAGGCTATTAAATTTTTTCTAAATTTTTAGTGAATCTGATAATCCAATACAATACTATCCACGGAAGTATGAACTTTGTAGCCCATTCAATTACATTAGGAATTAAATATGATGAGTTTATATTAAATAACGGAAGTATTAGCCAAAGTACCAATAAAACTATGATACCAATAATTAAATTTTTCATTTAGATAGCCCCCCTATAATCTCATATTACCATAATAACCCATTATTCTTCTTCAACTAAACTGCCCCGATAGTTCCATAAAGAAAAAGCTGTCTTATGACAGCTCTGATCTTCAGCTAACGCACCCGATAGTTCTATAAGAAAAGTAATTCTTATTAAAGAATCGCGCCCTTTAACAGAACAACTCTATTACCACTCAAAAATTCCCTTGAACCATTTTTAAATTTCAGATGTACTTTATCTTTTGGACATAAAAACACCCCTTTAGAGGATATTATCCAAAGGGGTAAAACGGTGCAACTTTATTATAAACATCGGACTTTATTTCAAAGCCACATCATTTTCCCTTTAATTCAGCTAAATAGTGCCTTACGGCACTTTCAACTAGTTCATAAACACCGGGTTCATGCCCTCAAGGTTGCCTAATTAAATAATGTGTCTAACTTTTTGGGTTCACTTCAAATAATTTCAGGGCTTTTTCATTGAATCAGTATTATGTTAACTAATCCTCCCTAAGTAATCTTTAAAAATGACATTCAATTGTTTTATAGCAGAAATTATTTCTTTATTCAGGTTCCCTATAATATGGATAATGGCAATCGCTTATACAACTATTGTAGTGAAGTTAAAAGGAGAAGTTCGATTTCAGCGAGCCAAAGTAATTGACGAACCATATACTAATCCAGAAGAAATTTCAAATCCAAATAATATAAGGAATTGAGAACATATCCGTATTCGTTTTATGAAATCCACACAAAAAAAGTAGTAGATATACATCTGCTACTTTTTTTGTGTTTCTTATTTTACAATGAAGCTGTTAAGATAGATAAGATATCTGCTTTATTTAACTTTTTAAAGTTGCCAAATCCTCCATGCTCCATTTCACGAGCAGCTATTTCTGCAATTTCGTCTAGTCTCTCTTCTCCGATATCATAATCAGATAAGCGAGACGGTGCACCAAGGCTTGACCAGAAAGTACGTAGCTTATCGATTCCTTCTAAAGCAATTTCTTTGTCGCTATTGCCTGCTGTTTCAATATCAAACATGCTCAGCATTAGACGCTTCATACGAATTACGTCTTGATCGAGAACGTGTCTCATCCAATTTGGGAATAAAATTGCTAACCCACCCGCATGAGGAATATCATATACTGCTGATACAGCATGCTCAATTGTATGGGAAGCCCAATCGCCAAAGTAACCCATTTGAAGTGTTCCGTTTAATGCGATTGTTCCTGAATATAAGATCGTTTCACGATGTTCGTAACTTTGCAAATCCTCTAGTAATTTCGGCGCTGTTTCAATCACCGTTTGTAATACTGAATAACACATACGGTCTTGTAGAGGTGTGTTTTTCACGTTATGGAAGTATTGTTCAAATACGTGACTCATCATGTCTACCATGCCGTAAATTGTTTGATCTCTAGGAACAGACATCGTATTTACAGGGTCTAAAATAGAAAATGAAGGGTGTGTTACAGAGCTCCCCCAAACATATTTTTCATTTGTTTCCCAATTAGTAATAACAGAATCAGGATTCATTTCAGAACCCGTTGCTGCTAATGTTAATACTGTTCCGAACGGTAGTGCTTTTGTAGCTGTTACTTTTTTGTTGATGATATCCCAAACATCTCCCTCATACTGAGCTCCAGCAGCAATTGCTTTTGTACAATCAATAACACTTCCTCCGCCAACAGCTAACAAGAAATCAATTTTTTCATTTCGACAGATATCAATACCTTTTCTTACCGTAGATAATCTAGGATTCGGTTCTACTCCAGCTAACTCTTGCACGTTTACTTTTAAATCTTTTAATAACGTAAGAACTTGATTATATAACCCGTTTCGTTTAATACTTCCTCCACCGTAAACGAGCAAAATATTCTTTCCGTATTTAGGGATTTCTTCTAATAACGCTTGAAGCTGATCTTTTCCGAAGATTAATTTTGTGGGATTATGATAAGTGAAGTTCTCCATAATATCTGTATGCCTCCTAGTTGAATTTTAATTAAGTTGTCGCGATACGCAAACAAGAGTGTAAGTATAATAGTAAAATAAAATAAAAACAAGAGAAAAGTACTCAACTCGCGTACTTCACTTTATTGATTGATTATAAAAATTAGAGAAAAGAAATAAAGAACTCTGACGTATTTTATTACAAGATCTTAAACCAATAAAAATATCAATCAGCAGTAAAATGGAAGAAGTATATCCTGTAGGCGAGTTTCCGGTTCATATTGCAGCAGTAGATTTTAACGGAGATGGCTTTGTTGATCTAGCAGTTGTTAGATAGTCGGTTCATTTTTAACGAGTTTCTTCCCCTTTTCTTTCATAGCCTGAAGTTGTCGTCCCTCATTTTGATTATTGCTGCTGACCCTAATGTATCCAAATTAACGAATATCTATTTCTTACCATTTTTCCATTTCCTTCCTTTGGTTTGTCTCAATAATATATGGATATGTGTAGTACGGTTTGTGTCTTATGCGACATAAATGACATGTTCGCCTTATGCAACTAACCTGCCCCGATAGTTCCATAAGGAAAAAACTTCCTTAAAGACAGTTCCGATCTTAAGCTACGCACCCGTTAGCTTAATAAGAAAAAAACACCTTAGTTGGCATTTTTCGGCACAGTAAATATGCTGGTTTATGAACTTTCAATGGAGATTTTCTTCATTAATCGTTTTAATTTATCTTCTGTAGCAGTTCCCTCTACTGGTGTATAGATACTACACCTTAAGTCCATGTCCCCCTGGACTTGGAGAGAAGTTAAATTAAACAGCATCTTTCCGGCTTTAGCATGTCTAAATTCAATCATCATTTCTGGAGCTTTACTCACTTGACTTTCTTGCCATAAAGATTGAAATTCCGGGTGAGAATCGCTCATTTCTTTAATAAATAGGTTATACCATTCATCCCCTAAGTAGTGACCATAATAGGCACGGAAAATGGAAAGAAACCCCTTAACGAAATGCTCCCAATTCACAGCTAATGCTTTTAATTCTTTTCTTGTAAATACTAGGTTGATCAAATTTCGTTGATCATCTGGAAGTTGTTCAAAATCTAAAAATACATGTGCTGCAGCATCGTTCCAGCCTACAATATGACAATGTCGATCTGTAATGATAGTAGGACAGTACATCAACTCGGCTAAAATTCTTTCCAAAGAAGGACTGAGTTTTGGCTGATCCTTCTTTCGATCAATAATGGGTGATTTCACTTCTAAAGCTAAATCATATAGATACTCTCGTTCATCATTATTTAATTGTAGAGCTGTAGATATACAATCCAATACACTTGTAGAGACCTTTATATCCCGGCCTTGCTCCAGCCACGTATACCAAGTAGTGCTAACTCCCGCCAAATGTGCAACTTCTTCTCTTCGTAAGCCAGGTGTTCTTCTCCGTGTACCAGCAGGTATACCGATAGATTCAGGCTTTATTTGGGATCGCTTCGTTTTTAAAAATGAAGACAAAGCGTCAAGTCTGTTTTTATCATCCATTTCTAAAACCTCCATCATAACATTTAACCTAGTAGTTATTATACCAGGATAAACACTCACTTGTAATAGGATAACCCCGAAGTATAATACAAGTATACTATTCATTTGGAGTGATGAAAAATGGAAAGAGTCGTTATTACCGGAATGGGAGTAGTCTCTCCTATTGGAAACAACGTAGAAAAATTTTGGAGAAATCTGACTGAAGGGAAGTCGGGAATTTCCTCTATTGATACATTTGACGTAAGCAATCATAAAGCAAAAATTGCAGGAATCGTTCGTGATTTCAATGCAGATGATACTTTAGGAAAAAATGAGGCCCGACGTCTAGACCGCTTTTCTCAATTTGCTTTGGCAGCCGCTGAACAAGCTTGGACTGATTCCCATTTAAATATGGATGATATCAATCTAGAAAGACTTGGCGTATATGTTGGTTCGGGGATAGGAGGAATCGAAACATTCATTGAGAATGTGGATACTCTGCGGACGAAAGGTCCTAGACGAGTTAGTCCAACCTTGGTGCCAGCCATGATTTCAAATGCAGCTGCAGCTCAAATTAGTATAAGATGGAACGCAATGGGACCTACTATGTCACCTGTTTCCGCTTGTGCGATTGGAAATACCGCTATAGGTGAAGCATTCAGACTTATTCGCTATGGGGAAGCAGATGCCGTTTTTGCAGGAGGAGCAGAGGCAGCTATAACAGATTTATCTTTGGCTAGTTTTGGTAATGCTACAGCATTATCAACGAGAAACGATAATCCAACTAAAGCCAGTCGTCCTTTTGATGTAAATCGAGATGGATTTGTCATGTCAGAAGGAGCAGGAATTTTAATTTTGGAATCTTTGTCTCACGCTTTACGTAGAAATGCAAAAATTCATGCTGAGGTCATAGGGTATGGCGCCAGTTCTGATGCCTATCATATGGTAGCTACACACCCAGAAGGTAAAGGAGCCTATCTTGCAATGAAAATGGCATTGAAAAATGCAAAAATTTCTCCTGAAGAGATTGATGTTATTAGCGCCCATGCAACAAGTACAGAAGTGGGCGATCGATCTGAGACACTGGCCATTAAAAAACTATTTGAATCAAAAGCTTATCAAATCCCAATAACAGCTAATAAATCCATGCTTGGTCACATGTTAGGAGCAGCTGGAGGCGTGGAAGCAATTGCTTTGGCAAAAAGTTTAAAGGAAGGAATTATTCCTCCAACCATCAACTTAGAAAAGCCTGATTCATTATGTGATTTAGATTATGTACCAGGTGTTGCTCGTAAAGTGAAAATAAGTACTGGTCTATCCAATTCATTTGGTTTTGGAGGTCATAATGCAGCTATCGTTTTAAAAAAATACGAGTGAATTAACTTTCGCTCGTATTTTTTAAATTAAAATAAAAGATCTTCCAGAGTACCTTTAGTTAGTTACCATAATGAGTCTTATAAAATTAAATACGAAAAAGCCCCTTTTTCTTCTCTTAAGGGCTTTTTTCTTGTTCATAAAAGTGTACTTTTACGAATGGCAGCAACAATGCTATACCGTCCATTTCGGAATTTTATATGTTAAGAGAATCCAACCTGAAAAGTAGTCGATCTCCTCGACGTTAAGGAATCACACTTTTTTTACTTCCTCTTATAGAACTAACGCACCCGTTAGTTCTATAAGACTTATCGCAGAGTTGACACAAACTGTGCGATACGTCTCTTAAAACGGAGGATTGGAAAAATCCAACACTTTTGTATTAAAGATTATGGACCTTGTGTAAGTATAGCGACGATGTTATATAAGATTGGGAACAGAAATAAAATGATGTTAAAAATTATTCCAACTAACGAAAGTTTATCGCGATTCATTTTATAGCCTACGAATCCCAATATAGCTCCTATTGGACACAGTATAAACGGAAATACGAGTGGCATTCCTTGAATTTTCAAAGATACGATATCAAATAAAAAGTTAATGATCAATAATGTTAAAACAGACGGGATTAGAATGGATATAAGTCCTGGTATTTTTTGCACAACAATTGCCCCTTAATGATAATTTAACACTACCTAATTTTAACAAAAATAAGTGTGTTTGTGTAAATATCGAACTACGCAGTACGAATACACTACGCTTATGGAACTAACCTGCCCCGATAGTTCCATAAGAAACTCCTATGGCGGCGCTCCTCGCCGCCACCATCTACTACGAAAATCTACACTCAAAATTAGAGTCTAACCCATTAACCCCTTGACGATAATGGATGATAACAATACAACCAGGCTGAGCTTTTTTTGGTGGATCTTAAGGAAGATACCCTGTATAAGAAACTGGTTGTGACAGTATGGAAGAACCATTTAGTGTACTGCTAGTACGTATACAAAATTTTTTGTAACAAATCTCCTGTCATATGTATTGTTAATCTTTTTTTGAGGTGATTCTCCTATGGAAGCAATGATTGAACGGTGTGCTGGCCTAGATGTACACCAAGAAACAGTAGTAGCCTGTGTATTATTTGGTCCATTAGATAAAAAGCCAAAAATCTCTATTGAAACGTTTTCGACTACAACAACATGACTCTTGGCTTTAAGTGATTGGTTAACTACCCTTCAGGTATCCGATGTTGTGATGGAAAGTACCGGAGTCTACTGGAAACCAATATGGAATATACTCGAAGGATCTTTTCACCTTGTTCTGGCCAATGCCAGGCATGTCAAAAATGTTCCAGGGCGTAAAACTGATGTAAAAGATGCCGAATGGCTTGCCAAGCTTCTAAGATGCGGACTTATTGAAAGTAATTTTGTCCCACCAGAGGATATTCGTGATTTACGAGATCTTACTCGTTATCGAAAAAAATTGATTCATCATCGCACATCAGAGCAGAATCGCATTCACAAAATTCTTCAAGATGCTAATATCAAGCTAACATCCGTTCTATCAGACATTTTTGGTGTATCGGGACGCCGTATACTTGAAGCCATTCTAAACGGTGAAAAAATAGAGACCGATGGTCTTCGAAAAATGGTGGATTGGCGAACAAAAGCAAGTATTACTGACATTGCCCATGCAATTAATGGCCGTATTCGCCGTCATCATCGTGATATGTTGCGTTACCATTGGGAGCATATGGGTTATTTAGAAAAAGCCATAGAAGAATTGGAAAAACAAATTGATCAACTCCTGTCCCCATATCATAAGGAAGTAGAATTATTGGATGGTATACCTGGTGTGAACAAAGCTGCCGCAGCCACTTTTATTGCAGAGATGGGCATTGATATGTCCGTATTTAAGTCGGCTAAACATCTTGCCTCTTGGGCTGGTGTAAGTCCCGGAAATTACGAAAGTGCTGGTAAAAAAAAAACGAGTAAAACCACACAAGGTAACAAAGCTTTGAAAACGATGGTCGTAGAGTGTGTATTAGCGACTTCAAGGCAAAATAATCGAATTGCTTCACATCGAAAAAGAATTACCAAACGACAGGGAAAAATGAAGGGACGAATCGCTTCTGCCCATTTACTAGTAACGATTGCTTACAACATCTTAAAAACAGGAGAACCTTATCATGAACTAGGCTCAAATTACCTTGAAGAAAAACAAAACAACAAAGAATTAAAAATGATCGAATACCTAAAAAAGAAAGACTATACAATAGCTCCATCTGAACAACAAACTGCATAACCAGTTAAAATAACGACATAGTACATTTACCCCCATCAAAAAAATAATGAGAATATGGAGGGTTTATTTTAGCATGGCTTTTTTACTAATGTATTTTCATACAAAAAAGCTGCCTTAAAGACAGCTCCACTCTTCAGCTAGCGCACCTGTTAGTTTAAGTACAAACCTTCACAATCTTGCTAACCTGTATTTTAATCGCCAATTGCTACTATTAACTTGTTTTTCAGTAATGCTTCTTTGCAAAGTTCGATTAATTTTTCAGCAAATTGTTTTATTTTTTGCCCGTATAAATTATCTGTTTTGTATTTAATAACTATACCCTCGCAAATGTTTACTAACTGATTTATTTCTTGCGTTGAAAATATTTTATCACCATATTGGTCTAACCCTATAAGCAAATCGAAAGGTCCCTTTTCCCTATATCTTTTACCGTATTCTTCCTTAATCTGAAGATAACCCTGCAACTCTTCATTAAATTTAACGGATTCTTCTAAGTATTGTGTTTCTTTTATTGTATTTCCAATAAAGAAATCAAGTCCAACATCATTATCCATTCATTGTCCGCCCTTTTCATATTTTAATGTTTTTCATATTATATCAGTCTTTGTTGAACTAACCTGCCCCGTTAGTGCCATAAGAAAAAGCTGCCTTAAAGACAGCTCCGATCTTCAGCACCCGTTAGTTTAAGTATATTTGTTCACAAACTCCCCATATTACACTATTTATTAATAACAATTGATAATTTATAATTTGCATGCTCGTTTAAGTCTTCCAAAAATTGATTTAAAAGTTCATTTGATGGAAATTTGCATTCGAGCAGATAACAGCCATCTCCACTGATTTTATAGTTATTTATGATGTATTGTTCTTGTGTTTTTATGAACGACAGATAAGGTTGGTGATAAGTGCTTTGTGTAATGATAGTAATAAAAGCATGGATAAAACAACCTAATTTAAGTTGATTAACTTTAATGGCATATCCCTCAATCACTCCATTATCTTCCAATTTAGCAACTCTAGATGCAGCTGCTTGACCAGTCAAATGGACTTTCTCCCCCAATTCTTTCATCGTGATTCGACTGTTTTTGGATAGTTCATGTAAGATACCCATATCCGTATTATCTAACATTTATTCAAATCCTTTCAATTATCAAGTCAAAGGGCCAAAAGACTTGATTTTATCTATGTATTTGCTAATTGTCCATAGTATAAACTATACGTAGATTAAAGAATAGGAGCGATAAAGATGAATATTAAACAAATTCGAAATGCCACACTTGTTGTCGAATATGCAGGCAAAAAGTTTTTAATAGATCCGATGTTAGCTGAGAAAGGTACGTACCCACCGTTCCCAAATTCATTAAGACAAGATCAATTTAATCCTTTAGTTAGTTTACCAACATCGATTGAAAATATTATTCATGATATAGATGCTGTCATTGTCACTCACCTACATCTAGACCACTTTGATGATGTGGCCAAAGAGGTATTGCCAAAAGATATCAAAATGTTTGTTCAAAATGAGGAAGATGCTACAGAAGTTAGAAACGCCGGTTTCCAAAATGTAGATGTTTTACAAGAAGATACAGTCTTTGAGGGTATCCAATTAATCAAAACAAAAGGCGAGCACGGAAGAGGAGAAATATTAAAACTTGCTGGTTTAGTATGTGGCGTTGTCTTCAAACACTCAAATGAAAAAACGTTATATGTAGCTGGAGATACAGTATGGTATGACGCAGTCCAAGAAGTGATTGATACAAATAAACCAGAAATCATTGCTGTAAATGGTGGAAATAATCAATTCTTTGAAGGCGGTTCTCTCATCATGGGGAAAGAGGATATATATGAAGTGTACAAGTCTGCCCCTAACGCTCAGATTATTGTGAGCCACATGGAAGCCGTCAATCACTGGACACTATCAAAAAAAGAATTAAAAAGCTTTCTTGATGAAAAGGGAATCTCTTCTACTGTTTTAATCCCAGATGATGGCGAATCATACTCATTATAGGTTGAAAAATGAACAAAAATATCATGAAGGGAGGAGATGAAAATGCAAACAAAATCTAAAGTGTGGACGAAAGATTTTATCATTCTTTCTTTAGTTAATTTTTTCTTAACATTAATATTCTTTTTATTAAATGCAACAATCACCCTTTATGCTTTAAATGAATTCAATGCATCTACAATCCAAGCTGGTCTTGTAGCCGGTATTTTCATTATCGGGGCATTAATCGGTCGTTTGTTTACCGGGCCGTTCATGTATACAATTGGGCCAAAACGAATATTAATGATCGGGTTAATCTTTTTTACATTAACTACATTGTTATACTTTATAGATTACGGGATTTCCTTTCTCATAATGAGCCGGTTCGTAAACGGTATTACAGTGGGTATAGCGACTACCGTAATTGGGACGATTGTCGCCCTCACAATACCGGAATCACGGAGAGGGGAAGGAATTGGCTACTTTGCTGTAAGTACAGCACTGGCTACTGGACTCGGTCCATTCATTGGCCTTTACATGAGTCAGCATAAAAGCTTCGACATGATTTTTAGTTTCAGCCTTGTTTTAGGGATTATTAGCTTAGTAACCGGATTCTTCGTTAATATCCCTTTATCGAAAACAACGAAAATGAAACACGAAAATGTAGGATTTAAGCTTTCCGGCTTCATTGAGCCAAAAGCACTTCCCATTGGTATCATTATCCTTACGATGGCCTTCTGTTTCTCCGGTGTTCTTTCTTATTTAAATTTATATGCTATCAAGTTAGATTTAGTGGATACGGCAAGCTTTTTCTTTATTGTACATACAGCCTCTGTCTTGGTATCGCGACCATTCACCGGCCGGTTGATGGACAGAAAAGGAGCAAACTTTATTATGTATCCGGCCTTTATCCTTTTTGGAGTCGGAATGCTGCTCCTCAGTTCAGCAAGCAACAGTGTAACCTTCTTATTAGCAGGTGCTTTGATTGGTTTTGGCTTTGGTAACATTTTGTCAGTGGGTCAGACAATAGCAGTTAATTTTGCTGCACCTCACCGCATGGGCCTCGCCACAGCCACTTTCTTTATATCTTTTGACATAGGTAATGGATTTGGCCCTTCTCTTCTTGGATTGGTCATTCCAACAACCGGTTATAATGCCCTGTATGCGATTTTGGGTATCGTCGTCTTTGCAACGTCTACCCTCTACTACTTCCTATACGGCAAAAAAGAACGTGCAGATCGGTTACGTATGGCTGAATCAAGTTGATAAATGTTTGGCAAAGGACATCCTACAGCAATCTGGATGTCCTTTTAACTTAACTTAACTTTATATTTTAAGGAGGATTATATGCTTTCAAATTATCGAAAAATAAATAAGGAATTAAACGACGTTTTGAAATCGCACAGCAGTTTGCGATTTCAAAACGTGCTGTGAGCCAAGTATTATCAAAACTTGAAGTACAACATTTTATTAAACGAGAGAGCAATCCAAATAATCACCGTGAATTTTTCATCGTGTTAGCTGAAGAGGGATTGGCTTATCAAGCATTAATCGAGGAATTTGTCGAGAAACATTATACAGATATCGACCTAGAAAGTCTGAGAAATGTACTACAAACTATGAAGAAAGTGAATGCATCTATTTCAAAGTTCTTAAAATAGGATAGCGATCTGTATTGATGTCATTTGAGGAAATAATTCATCATGAATCGAAAAGAAAAAGTGTCTATCGCACTTGTATTATCTAGTTTATTTATTGCATATGTAGGGATTGGATTAGTAGTACCGGTCATGCCTTCCATCGCGGAGGAATTAAGTCTTAGTGGCGCTACTGTCGGATACTTATACGCTGCAATGGCCGTTGCTCAATTACTTGCCTCTCCTTTTACCGGCATTTGGGTTGATACAATCGGTCGAAAAAAAATGATTGTGATTGGCTTACTATTATTCTCGTTTTCTAAACTTTTATTTGGATTCGGAAACGAAACATGGGTACTGTTTGTTAGCCGACTATTAGGCGGCGTGAGTGAAGCCTTTATTATGCCGGCAGTAATTACGTATATTACAGATAAAACAACGATGGCGAATCGAGCAAAAGCGTTAGGCTACCAATCGGCTGCGATTAGCTTAGGGTTTATTATTGGACCCGCAATCGGTGGGTTCATTGCAGAGTTGGGCATTCGTGCCCCATTCTTCTTTGCTGCTGCAATCTCATTTATCGCTGCAATTGTCATTTTTATCGTATTAGAAGAGCCAATTTCAAAAGGGCAGCTTCAAAAAAATCGCGAATCGAATGTACGTCCACAATTTATTCAAGAATTTAAAAAGTCATTCAATCCGCAGTACTTCACGCCATTACTCATCGTGTTTGTACTTGCATTTGGACTTGCAATTTATGAAATGATGTTAAGCTTATTCGTTGATGAAAAGTACGGTTTTACTGTACGTGATATTTCAATTATTATCACAGTCGGTTCCATTGCTGGAGTTGTTGCGCAAATATTATTCTTTGATAAGCTTGTATCGTTATTTGGAGAGAAACTGATTATTACTATGTCTCTATTATCGGCTGCGATTTTTATTTTTGTGACTATTTTAATTGATGGTTACTGGCTCATCATTGCCATTACAAGCATTGTATTCTTCTCTTGCGACATTTTACGTCCAGCTGTGACATCATTTTTATCAAAAATCGCTGGGGAAAATCAGGGCTTTATTGCTGGTATGAACTCTGCTTATACAAGCTTAGGAATTATATTAGGTCCTATCGTTGGTGGTATTTTATTTGATATCCATATCGATATACCGTATATATTTGCAGCAATTATACTCATAATCGCCTTTATAATTTCAACAGCAAAACTAACGAAACCTACTTTTAATTAATTCCCTTTGGAAGTCCACTACCTATTAAAAGATAATGGAAGAAAAGTGACTGCGTCATTCAGCCCTGCAGATGGTTCAGTTTCCCTTACTGTTAGGTAGAAAATAATGACTCAACACACAAAAAGCTAAGAGAAAATTTTCTTAGCTTTTTGCTAATCTTTATTCCATAAACTGGCCCAATTGTTGAATAAAGATCAAACAGCGCTCTTCAACTATCCTGCCCCGATAGTTCCATAAGAAAAAGGTTGAGCAGCAGCCTCTCTTATTGAACCCGTTAGCTTAATAAAGGTAGCCTAAAAAATCTAGATCTCCTTCGCACCAATCATACTTACCAACTTCTTTAATCATTAATCCCTCAATTGCTTCATAACCTATTCCCCTTGTAATTTGACTTTCATGGTCAATTTTTAACCATTTACATTTGTTCGTAACTGACCTGTATCCATTTTTCAAATACAACGTTTCGTTGTCAGCAAACAACAATAAAAAATCAATATTTCTATTGCAACAAAACTGTTCAATTTCTAAAAGTAACATCGAACCTATCCCTTGCGAGCGAGTGTTTTGGGTGACACATAAATCAATTAGACCAAGAACTCTTATAGGATTTCCGTTAAGATTCATCACTCTGTAATCTATTCCTACCTGTCCTACAAGTTGATTTTTTTCGTTAAAAGCTACAAATCTAAAATGGGGTAATTGTTTAAAATAAATTCTATTTTTTGGATAGTCTTCTTGAAAACATTGACTTAACAATTCTTGTATCTTTGAGGTTAAATCATTACCCATCTCATAATCAAATACCATATCTATCTTCATATTATCTTCTCCAATTATCATCATTAGAGTATCCCTGTCTTCTTCAGCTAACGCACCCGTTAGTTCAAGAAGAAAATTTTAAAATCACCTTTTACATCTCTAAACAACAAAAATGACTGCAAGTCCTGTTAATGAAGCAATACTTAAAAACAACATCATTCCAAAATCCAGATCTTTTATCTCTTTAAAATGATCCCGTATCAAATAAAGTAAAGGTATTGCAAAAAGTGTTGGAATACCTTTACCTGCCTTACCAAAAATATCAGTAAAAAAAACACTTTCCATTGAACCCATTACTAGGCCACTTAAAAGAAACAAATAAAAAAAACATAAGAAAACTCGAATACTAGCACCTCCTACAACTTACCCTACTTTTTCTGTTACTGTTCTTCAACTAACCTGCCCCTTTCGTATTATTAGGTCAGCCAGATATTTCTGGTTGACCAATTTTTATATAGTTTTATTATAACGGTAGCCGGGGTAGAACGTACCTGCCCGTGGGGCTTAAGATCCCGTCAACTAAACAGTTCGCCCCCTACTTGCTTAAACATGATTTGGCTGGTTGGGACCAAGATCTCGTATAACAAGCGAAGCTATGATACTGCAAGAAGGATTAGGGGTTACCGGCAAATATTATGTTTTTGGAGGAGATAAAAAATGAATCCAGTGGTTGGTCTGGATGTAGCTAAAGGTGAAAGTCAGGTTCAAGCATTCTTGGAAAAGAAGAAGCCTTATCAAGGCAGTTTCAAAGTTACACATACCATTGAAGGATTAGAAACGCTATTTCAGTTTCTGAGAAAAATAGAAAATAAAACAGGAATCAAACCTCCGATTGTATTGGAATCCACGGGGCATTATCATACGCCAGTTGTACAGTATCTTGAGGAGAGAGGCTACTTATTAATTGTCGTTAACCCACTCATTTCTTATCGTGCGAAGAGCTCAAGTTTACGCAAAGTAAAGACAGATATAATCGATGCACGTCACCTCTGCGAGCTGTACTATAAAGAGGATTTAGAGCCTTATAAAAAACGAGGGATACAACTCTTAAATCTTCGTAATCTTTCAAGACAACACGAAAATATAACAGGTATCTATGTACAAACAAAACTACAGTTCCAGGCTGTTCTTGATCAAGTATTTCCTGAATATAGAGGGGTTTTTGGAGATTTGTATTCGGTTGTTTCTTTGCTTACTCTATTAGAATTCCCTACTTCTGAAGACATATTAGCAGTCGGTGAAGAAACTGTAGCAAATAGGATTAATGAACTTTGTCCAAGTCGTTCTAAAAAGTGGGCGAATACACAGGCAGAGAAACTTACGGCTGCCTCAGCTCGAAACCCTTTTCAGAGAACCTTATATCAGAGTCACATTTTAAGCCTTGAAATGTATATAAAAATGCTTCTAGAATACCAAAAGCACCTATCCAAATTTGAAGACGAGATAGATGCTTTGGCAAAAGAAATTGAAGAATATAAGATTATCCAATCCATCCCTGGAATCGGTGAAAAAATCGCTGCAACGATTATTTCTGAAATTGGAGAGATTGAACGGTTTAATCACCCTAAAAAACTAGTGGCATTTGCCGGAATTGATCCAAGTATCTTTGAATCAGGTAAATTTAAAGGCACAGTAAATCGGATTACCAAAAGAGGTTCTGGCAGACTAAGACACGCCTTGTATATGGCTGTTAAATGTGCCATTCGTGATTGTCGCAAGAAGAAAACGACAGATGAAATCATCCCTCGTAACAAGCGATTACGAGAGTTTTATGATAAGAAACGTGAAGAAGGAAAGCCCTTTAAAGTAGCTGTGATAGCATGTGCCAATAAACTCTTACATTGGATTTATGCACTTTTAAAAAGCAACTCACCTTTCCAAGATAGCCTAGTTTGAAAGTATAACTAAACCACCCAGAACTTTCCAAACACAGAAACTTGGAAGGTTATTTGGTATGCACAAATTTAGTATAGCATGAAATATTTTAAGGTTTTATTGAAAAATATTGACAAACTATTGGCTGGTTTAGTTGCATAAGAAAGAAGCTGCTGAACAGCTCCTGGTAATTAAGTAAAGAACCTGTTAGCTTAATAAAAAATTATTTACTTAGTTGTTCATTATAAATACTAATTGAATGTACCCTCTCTTTTAATAAGTTATCTATTATTTGCTTTAGTACCCTCGTTTCACGTAGTTCTTCATTATCAAATTTCACAAGGTCATTCACCTTAATCCACCTACTGTCTAAAATTTCATCTTCTTCAAGATTTAAAGAACCACCATTAACCTCACCAGTAAAATGAAATAGAATAACTTGATTGTTTGTACTACTGATAAAATTATATACACCCGTTGTACCATTAAGTTTTACATCAAAGCCAGTTTCCTCTTTTACCTCCCTACAAGCTGAATAGAGAATGTCTTCACCATATTCAATGCGTCCACTCGGAAAGTTCCACTTATCAATAGCAGTTGGTTTATTTTCTCTAATTATTAAGACTTCATCATCTCTGAATATTGATACACTAACTACTAAAACTATCCCATTATGAGCCATCCTTTTCGCCTCAGTTATTTAATTTTATATTTATTGCTACCTTTTTCTCTACTTAACACCTAATTACCTTCTTCTACCACTAACCTGCCCCGTTAGTGCCATAAGAAAAAGGCTGCCGCAGCAACCCCTGTTATTGAAGTAAAGCACCCGTTACTTGAAGAAGAGTGATACAAAAATAAAGCCAATTATGATTATAAGAATAAGAATTCCTGTACTTTTCCATCCCATACTGCCTACAAAATCTGGAAGGCCTCCACCGTGAAGACTCCCACCAGGATTCCTTTTTAGTTCTTCTTGTCTTAGTCTTTCTCTTCTTCTTTCAGGTGTTTCTTTATCCTCACTCATTTGAACCCCCCCTGTAAATTAAACAATCATCCCTTCTAAATTTTACCACAAATTACCATTATCCTTGTTGAACTATCCTGCCCCGTTCGTGCCATAAGAAAAAGCTGCCTTAAAGAAAGCTCCGATTATCTAGAATAGGTTCAACAAGAAACTCATCTTGTGTTCCCTATATGCACTTTGAATTCTCCTTAAATTACATACATTTTTCATACTTAAATAACAAAAGCTTTTCAGATAGCTGAACTTCTCCTATTTTTTCATAGCCGAATTTCTCATAAAAATATTGATTTCTTTTGTTTAAATATGGAGTATATAAACGCCAAATTTTTATCAATGGAAATTCAGCCTCAATTAATTTCATTATCCTTGTTCCGAGACCTTTATTTTGATATTCGTTTGCTATGAATAGTTTGTCTAATAACAGTGTATTTTCTTTTTTACGGAGATCTATTCCACCGATAATGTTGTTATTTGACCATATTGTGTAATGAATAGCGTGTTCTATATTTTCGATTAATTTCTCTGTTGTCTCATTTACAGGTGTTGTATCGTGGTCTTCGTATAACTTATAGTCCTCTGCAAAAGCCTTTTTCTGAATAGTCAACAACATATCTACTTCAGTTAAACTTGTTCTTTTGATGGTAATTTCCACTGATGCACACCCCTTATTTGGATTTCTTTGTTATATACATATTCTATACAAATTGTGAATTATCCTTGTTGAACTAATTGCCCCGTTTGTTGCATAAAAAAAGGAGCTGTCGATCAGCTCCTGGTAATGAAGTAAAGCACCTGTTAGTTTAAGTAGACTTCTTCACAACTATCAGTTTTAACAAAGAAAAAAGCCAGTTTTCCCTTTAGTAATGAAAACTGGCTTTCTTTAATTAGACCAATACCATTATATTTCCCCTTGATTAATTCGATTAATTAACTCTTCAAGCCAATAAATTGTGTGCTCTGTTCTAGTTGAAACATAGCCACTCATAAATTCAATAAACTTCTCGTGACCTTCGTCAATCTGAATCTGCTGTTCAAAATCCTTAATTTGCTCCCAACGATCCCTGATATTTTTTGATTTTCTTTTCAGTATTACTAGTACTTCCTCCCGATCAACATACTTTAGGTTTGCTAAACCAACCACCATATCCTTAATTTCATCCGCATTTTCAAACAACTTGTAGATTAATTTTGGTAGTTCTTCACGACCTTTAGCTGTAATTGCAAATACTTGCTTATCAGGTCGATGCTCTTCTTTTATGATTTCGACTGCCTCAACTAACCCTTTTTTTGCTAATGAATCAAAATGGTAGTACAGTTTACTTTCTGTTAACCCGCCTAGTCGATCCATTGGAATGGGTTCTGATAGCTGTTTTTTCAATTTATAAGGATAATTGTTATCCTCCATCAATTTACTCAATATAAAAATTTGAATGGGCATTCTCTTTGCTCCTTCAAGAAGAATTATCTCCTTATTATAGCAAAACTAAGCTGTGACTTCCGTTGCATTCTTTACACTTTCCGTTTCAGCCTTTGTTTCCGGACCTTCTATTGGCATTGGTTTATGGATAAAGGCGACAATAGCAATATTAATTAACAGTGCACCTGCACCAACTGCAACCATTGACCAAATATATGGACTTGGACTTATGCTGCCATATAGGTTTGCGTAGTATGCCTGTACCGAATAATACATTGGTGAAATGTGGCTCATCCATTCATATGGCAAGTACATCATATCACGTGTAATTGTGGCACCATTTGCTAATGTTTGTATTAATAAAATTGGTAAGTTTAAAATCATACCGCCTTCACCAATTAAGAAGATAATAATCGCTGTAAAGTTGAAACATACCATATAGTTTAAAATTTGTTGTCCTACTAAACTGAAGAACAGGTCACCACTTGGCTCATTGATTAAATATGTTACACCTAAAGCAACTAAAGATGATACAACCGCAACCAATAACGCAGTTAATTGTACATAGCTGAATAAACGTGTTTTACTTGCTTTTCCACGACTTTCTTTAAATGCACCTACTAATTGCATCGCTCCGATCATCGCACCCGTATATCCAGCCATCGTTAAGAACATTGGCAGCATATTATTATTCATACCGTCTGGCACTTCGTTGATTGTCACTACGTTTCCTACGTAAGCTGTTTCAATCTTTTTTGCTAATTCAGCAGCTTGCTCTTCTGGTACATTAAAGTTCATTAATACGCCTTGGGCTGTTTGTTCTGAGAATTGTGTACTTAATTGATTGTTAATTTCGTTAACAACTGAATTCATAGTAGAAGAAACAGTTGTTGCCCCTGCTTCATTAATTGTAAAGTCGATACCTGATGATGCTTCACCTTTTTGCATATCGGCAGAGAATGTTTCAGGAATGTGTACGACTAATGATAAATCATTGTGCTCTAAATCGTTTAAGGCTTGTTTATTTGTTAAATCCCTATCGATTTCTTTAAACGGTAAATTTTCTTGTAACTGGTCGGCAATCTTTGCCCCATATTCACCGGCATCATCATTGACAATAGCAATCGGTAATTTATCGATATTCCCTGGAATTGATGTATAACCAGGCAAGAAGATGCCTAGCATTGCAATGGCATAGAAAATCCCCATGAAGATTGTCGCAGTTGCACCTTTTGTTTTTAAGAACTGAGTAAATTTCATATGTTGTATCCTTCCTTAAGTAAGAATTTATTTAAATCAAATCATACCACTTTAACAAAAGTACTTTTATTAAACTACTCTAATTAAAGTACTTTTATAGTTTATTTTATTCCTATTGCAAAGTCAATTAAAAAAACGCTCCACTTTTTACGGAATACTTATCCAACAGGACAAAAAATGAAAATACTCCCCATACAGCAGCGCAAAGTGATGTGCTGCTATGGGGAGTATTTTTATGGTTTTCATTCTTTGACGGACCTTAAAAATTAGGTAGTTGTAAGTTCCTTAATTCAACCAAACTGACCCTTTCGTGCCATAAGAAAAGGAGCTGCTGATCAGCTCCTGGTTATGAAGTAAAGCACCCTTTAGTTCAAGTTATATAGTAAATGAAGTTCTCATTATATGTAATGGATGTCGAAATGAGGGGATATTAATTCCATGCTTTGTAAATCCCATTCAAAGGTAAGTATAGCTGATTGTTTCGATTTATGTGTTAGGAGGCGTACACCATCTTTTATGATCATGCTTTCTGCATCCCAAAAACGGACAGTTTCGTCTTCACCAGTACGATTACAGACAATTACGGGCAGTCCTGTTTCTAATGACCTTTGTTCCCATTCTCCCTCTGGACCATGTAATCCGGGACCCCAGGAAGACGGTGCAATTAATATTTCTGCTCCTTTTTCAAATAAGTTGTATGCAATACCTTTGGTATATGCGTCTGCACAAATCATGATACCAACCTCAACATTGTCTGTTTTTATAGGCTCTATTACATCACCTGAAGCTGACCAATCATCAATAACACTTATTTTTCTCTGTTTACCTAATAAATGACCTTTTTTATCTATGACAAACACAGAATTATACAACTCTCCGTTACTGCCTTTTTCAGGGCAACCCAAAAATACAGTGCTTTTCAAATTCTTTAGTTTACGGCTCAAATTACTCATCCAAGCATCAGGTTGCCTGTTAATCCATCCAGTCCCAATCTTATGATTGAATTGAAGCCCGCTGACACATAGTTCGGGTGTTATAATCCATTCGGCATTATTATTTGACGCTATATGAATGGCTTGTTCAATTAGTTTTTGGTTATACTCCACATCACCAGCGATAGGCAATAGGTGTAATAAAGCTATTTTTATTCTTCTAATAGTGATCTCCCAAACATCAACTTATATTAATGGCTATGCTTTTAATAATTGTAGCATAGACATTGATTTGCTTGTTCAACTAACCTGCCCCTTTAGTGCCATAAGATAAAGGCTGCCTCAGCAACCTCCCTTATAGAAGTAAAGCACCCGTTAGTTGTAAATTTCCCATAAAAAAACTGCACCTCAATTGTTAGATGATGTCTAACAATTGAGGTGCAGTTCAAGACGCAGGGATTTTATCTTGAACGAATAAACTATTTAAAAAGATGGTGGTATGCTCTGTGGAAAATGAAATAAATTTTTGGGATCATATTTCGCCTTTACTTTTTGAAGCCTTGCAAAGTTTGAGCCGTAATATGCTTTTCCGAAATTCTCAATATTTTGGTCTGGAACATTAACATATGAACCTGTTACATATGGTTTTATCAGCTTACGTACCCTTTCAACTGATGCAAGATTCATAGCTTCTTGTGATTTATTTTCCCAACTAGCAGTCCATTCCACATAAAACAATGGATTACGCCAAAAGAAGGCTGTTTTGTCGCTAGGTACTCTGCTTAAAGCACCACCCCAATTTATAAAAAAGAAATTGGATTCTGTCCCAGTGGCTTCCTCCAAAAATTTTCTCATGATTGAAATTGGTTTTTCCGACCAAAGATTAAGTCCCCAAGCCGAGGAGAATTTAACATTCTGATCAGATCTACCAGGGATTGGTTCGTCAGGGTCTAAGAAATCTATAGCGTCTGGATAGGATAATGTTTCTATAACTATTTGCGTTGGGGTTGCAGAATTTGTTAAAGGTTTCAATAATTTAATGAGCTCAGTTTTTGAACCCTGGAAAATTCCTTCGGCATGACACAAACCATTTACTTTGCTGTAAATCTCAAGTATGCACCCTAATCGTTCGTCTACAAACGGCGCCCATTTTTGCCAAGCTTTAAATATTGTTTCCAATTGTTCCCACGGCCAAATGATATTGAAGACGGTTGCAGTTTTAGGGGCAGGACGAACTTTAAATGTGTATTCGGTATTATATCCAAAATTACCTCCTCCTCCGCCTCTGGAAGCCCAAAATAGATCCTTGTTTTCGTCCTTATTTGCTTGAATAATCCTGCCTTTTGCATCCACTGTTTTCAGTGCGAGGAGGTTATCACTTATAAGACCAATCGATCGTGAGAGCACACCAAATCCACCGCCCATCGTAATTCCTCCGATGCCAACGGTTGGACTGTCTCCAAACGGAGCCATAAACCCTTTTCGAGCTAATCCTTTTACAAGCGGGCCTACGTGAATTCCTGTTTGAACGGTCGCAATTGCCTTTTTTTTATTTAAGTGCACTTTTTGCATGTCACTGACATCAATAACAATTCCTCCCTTTACTACTGAGAGGTTCTTATCAAGAGCATGACGGCCACTTCTAACACGTACAGGTACATTATTCTTACGTGCCCATTTAATTCCATTGCTTACATCAAGGGTATTTTGTGCAAAAACAAAGACAAGAGGAAAAGTATCAACATAAGGGTTCCAATTCTTAATGGCTTCTTTATAGCCGGGGTCTCCTTTGAAGATTACACGTCCTGTTAACTCTCTAGATCCCATGCATTCCACTCCCATTAAATACTTTTGTAGATTTTCAATTGTATGAATTGAGAGTTAATACTATGAAGAAAATTTAGAGAATTGGAATTTCCTTCTTCCACATGTAATCTCATATAGTTCGCTCATATGACAGTTTTTTTTATATGTTTTGCGGAATAGGTTCTTTGTCAATAAGTCGTGTTCGTCTGTTGGTTCAAGCCGTTTAGCTGGAACATGGTGAATAGTGTTTACCTTATTAGGAGGAATATGCGGTCCACCGGCTACATAGCCGGTGGCTTTTTCATTATGTAAAACAATTAGTTTTTTCCAATGCCAAAGACTGTACCTTCATTAAAAATCAAATGACAGTTCAGGCATGAATTGATTCATATGTTTTTGAATTTCGTTATATTTGTCAGACTGATCATTCAAGGTTTTCATTGGAATGATCTCATATGGCCGGTTGACCCAGGTTGGCAGGAATTTAGGATTTTGCAGTTCGATTTTCACATCATTCCCGGTTTGGATTTTCTTTACGCCAATTTGCATAATACCGCCGATGTCTTTGTAATCTCCCTGCTGGCCGGATAAGAAATTCCCAAGCGAATAAGCAACAAATGCCCGTTCGCCGTTTGGTTTTGTAAGCCATGAAACAGGCTGCAAAACGTGTGGGTGGTGGCCAATAATAATATCAGCACCTGCATTAGCTGTCGTTTGAGCAAGTAGCTTTTGTTCATCATTAGGCAACCGTTCATACTCTTTGCCGAAATGCAGACTGACCACAACGACATCTGAAACTTTCTCTGCTTCTTTAACTTCCGTCTGGATTCTCGTGGTATCAATTAAATTCACAAGATGCGGCTTCCCCGCAGGAACAGGAATCCCGTTCGTTCCATACGTATAGCTGAGAAACGAAAAGGTAATATCGTTTCTTTTTAATATTCGAATGATCTTCTGGTCTTCAGACGATTGATAAGCTCCTGTATAAGGCATCCCAATACTGTTCCAGTGGTTAAGCGCATTCAAAATGGCCTTTTCTCCTCGGTCAAGTGTATGGTTATTGGCGATTGTCACGAGATCAACCCCGTTTGCCTTTAGAGCATCTCCCACCTCTACTGGTGAATTAAAGGAAGGATATGAGGAAAGCCCTATTTCTTTCCCGCCAATCATCGTTTCCTGATTAGCCACCGTAATATCCGTTTTTCCCAGATAGGGCTTCACAAATCGGAACATCGGATTAAAGTCATACGAGCCGTTTGACTTGCGGGCGGGTATATACACCCTATCGTGAATTAAAATATCTCCCACAGCGCCTATGGTTGCTGCAGTTACTTTTTGTTTCGGAACAGGTGTATGAGCGTTAGATGAAGCGTTTTCGGGTTTAAGTTTCTTTTTATTTTCTGCCTTTGTTTCCGAGACTTTTGGTTCCTCTTGAAATTGACCTTTTACAAATGGTGCAAGAATCCATAACAAACATATAAATGTAGCTAGAAACACTAGTATTCTTTTCATGGCAATGCTACCTCCTACTATTATAGTAGGGTGTTTTTAGGAAATAACAACAAAAATATCTATTTGATATTTAAAATGAACACATCATTTGTTTGAAACAGAGTACGAAATAGGAAAAAAAGTTAGCCATATCATGTGTTGCTATGTCAGATGTGCTTGCTATCTCATCAGTCGTATACAAAGCATTTCCGTTTGACGCAGTCCATTCCAAAAGGATACTTAAAGCAAATCGCGAACGAAGCGAATGATGAATAGACTTACTAGAAGTGAGCGAACTTGTCACTGTTCAACGAATGGCTAATTTTAAAAATGGGCACCAATCATATGTGACCACTTTGGATATCGGATAAAAGCCCTTCTCATATAGAGAGGGGCTTCTTTCATTTGCCACATCCCGTCCAACAATTATCGTTCACGGGATCATGTCCCTCGCATCCGTCCATCCTAACTAGGCTACTGATATATTAGGCTCCATTAAAAAAAGGTCAACCAGTAAATAAACTGGCTAACCTTATAATACGAACACACCTGTTTGTTAATTAAAGACTTACTAAAACCAACACCCTCGTTTTCATAATTGGGATGAAAGGGATCTCAGTGGTTGATGCCATTATTTATCCGCGGGATTTTCCACCTGAAATATTAACGGTTGTACCTGTAATATAACTAGAACGGTCTGAAGCTAGATAAGTGACCAATTCACCAATTTCATCCAATTTACCAGGTCGTCCAAGTGGTATCGTTTTGCTGTAATCTGTTCCAAGACCTTCTACTGTCACTCCACGTGTGTAAGCTAATGCTTCATTATAAGCGTCTGTTGTTAAACCTGTTTGCTCATTGATCCCTGGCGCAACACCGACTACGCGGATGTTGAATATCCCCAGCTCTTTTGCCCAAGAACGGGTAAAGCCATTGACAGCACCTTTTGTTGCCGAATAAACACTTTGTCCAGAAGATCCTTCCATACCTGCCTCGGAAGAAATATTAATGATAACGCCTTTATTATTTTTCACCATTACTCTCGCAACTGCCTGAGCACAAAGGTAAGGTCCTTTTTGATTGACGGCAACCATGAAATCAAAGTCCTTTTCACTTAACTCATACTCTGGCTTTTCGCCACGGAAATCAACAAGTAAACGTGGTAAGTTTACACCAGCATTATTAACTAAAATATCTACAGTTCCAAATAACTCGGTGGCTATGGTGACCATATTTTCAACGCTTTCTTTATTGGTAACGTCGCATTGGATATGATATGTTCCATCAGTTTGTTCGCCAGTATTTACATTTAGATCGGAAACAATCACCTTTGTACCGTTCTTTACTAAATGCGCTGTAATTTTCGAGCCAATTCCAGAGGCACCACCCGTAACAATTGCCACTTTATTTTCTAATTGAGGCCATGATTCATTCATTTTTTTTCCTCCTTATTATATATAGAGTCGAGAATCATAGGTGAAATTTAAAAATGAGTAACAAACTCTAAATTATTTATTCTCGTTTTGGCTGTGTTGACTCTTACTAAATGCAATTTTCCGGTGAGGGAACTTCCCTCTTCTTGCATTCAATTATTCTAATAAATCTTTGATAAGCTTATTTTTTCAAGATTTGAAGAGTTGTCCCTGCTTGCGGCATTTGAATATCTCTTTCTTCAAGATGTATAGTGCCAGGTAATTCTGCCGTTTCAGAACCATTGAATTTTAACGTGATATGTCCAAGTGAACCTAAATTCTTTTTCACCACGTCACCTACAGAGGTAATGGTATATTGCTGATTGCCTAAGACGAGAATGTCACCCTTTTCGATTTCTCCATTAATTTCATTTACATCAATTAATAGGCAATAATCCGCTAATTCAATCGGGGCATTTGCTCCGAATAAGATGAACATTTTTTCTCCAAGAAAATCAGAGACAGATGGACCAAGTTGGTTAAATTTTAGTTTGATAAACTGTCTGCACAAGAAACTCCTCCAATTCTTTGCTTTACATCATTCATTCAGAATCTATTCTAGTAATTATTCATACAAACCGAAGCTTGCGAGCCAAGCAATAAAAACGGTTGGTGCTCCGGTTAAAAAACGTCCGTACAATACGGAAGGAACTCCGACTTCAATGGTTTCCACTTTTGCCTCTGCTAAACCTAGCCCAACTGGAACAAAATCAGCTCCAGCCTGTGAGTTAATCGCGAAAAGAGCTGGCAATGCAAGGTGCGGAGGGATATTTCCTTTTCCAATTTCCACTCCAATTAATGTCCCAATGACCTGTGAAATAACAGCTCCCGGTCCCAAGAATGGTGATAATAATGGGAATGAGCAAATTAAAGAGATTAAGAGCAAGCCCGGCAAAGTTCCTGCAAATGGTGATAAATATTGTGCGAACACATCCCCAATTCCAGATGCTTTAATCACCCCGATTAACATGGCCACAAAAGCCATAAACGGTAAAATTGTTTTAATGACAGTATCTATCGTGTCGCGGCCAGCCTGATAAAAGACATTGACGATGGAACCCATCGCCATCCCAATGCGTGTTATGGCGCCTTTAGGCTTTCTTTGTTCACTAATTTTTTTATCTGCGCTATACTTAGGTTTAGAAATTGTTTTTTCAATTTGTCCGTTAGCATTGTTCACATTGGATGTTGGAGGTGTTGCAGCACCTTCATACAATTCAATGTTTTGAGGCTTTACTCCAGAAACGTAAATGTCCTCGGTAATGTGCATTGCTAACGGGCCACTTTGTCCAGTAGGCATGATATTGATCGTCATGATTCTTTTTTTGGGGTATAAGCCACATCGGAGCGTTCCGCCACAATCAATGATGACACACGCCATTTCATCCTCGGGTACACTCGTTTTAAAACCGTCGACTAATTCACAGCCTGTTAATTCTGCAATGGTGTCTGCAATATCCGGTCTTGTTCCGCCTGTTACATATACCACTTTATTTTTTTCTTCTGTCGGTGAAATCACTAATGGCCCGCCAAATCCGCCTTGCCCTGCATTGACGACAATTGACTTGTACTTCGTAACCGTTTGAGTCATTCCTTTCCCCTCCTTAGAGATCCACTGTTTCTTTCAATTTAACGCCTTGCTGTTTAGATACATAATAAGTTGTTAAATCTGTTACCCAACCTCTTAAAAAGTTTGTGAAAATCCCCACCAAGAAGTACCGAAGGGCTAGTTCTGTTGTTTCAAATCCCAGTGTTGTAATTCCTGCAGCAATTCCCAAGAATACGAACAGCTCTCCTGGATTAACGTGTGGAAAAAGTCCGTTATGCGTGTGACAGGAATAAGAAGCAGCAGCATAATAGCTTGGTTTGTATTTTTCCGGCAAAAATTTCCCAAGTGATAATGTCATTGGATTTGCCAAAGCGAACGTTCCAATTACCGGAAGAACAAAATATCTTGTAAGTGGGTTCTTACTCGATTTCTTCGCAATCAGTTCCACTCTTTCTTCTCCAACCAACCGTATAAGAGCATTCATTGCAACTAAAAGCATGATAAGGAGTGGAACAATACCTGTTACTAAATCGACAAAAGTTTCGGCACCTGCTCTAAATAAATTCATAAAGCCATCTGCTGCATTTGTAAGCCAATCCATTCAATTCACCTCAATAATTCCTATTTTTTTGATAAGAGTAAATCAATCCAGCCTTTCTTAACCTTCAATTCACCCCCTTTAGAGATAATATGATAGCTGTTCAGTGCATCCTCAATGGCTAACCTTGTTAACTTATTTACTTTATGAAAATCCTCTTCACCGAGGTGTAAGAGATTTTTCCCTTCAAATCCTTTTAAGTTCCTTACTCTTGAAAGCACGGTTACTCCCTGCATTTTGGCAGCTTTCAATATGTTGTTTTTTCGGTCAATTGCAAACATTACGACAGTGCCAGATTTAAAAAGTCCCGTTCTTTTCCCAATCGCGACCCTTCCAAGCTTTCTCAACTCTGCATACCTTTTATTGAAATGCTTGATTTGCAAAAGTCCAAAAATGCTTTGAAGGAGCCAAGAAAAACCAATTAATATAATGACATACCATAGCATTTTGATTTCCTCTTTTCATATGAACTGAATCTTACATCTTGTTTCCGTTACAATCAGATAATTAATCCATACTTCCTAAGATAAGGATGTTCCATTTTCTTCTATGATTTCAATGATTTCATTTGCCGTTTCCTCAGTGGTGATCAGAGTGTTAATGTATCCTCCTCTTAATCCCCCAATAATGGAAGGAGCTTTTTCAACAGACTCTGCAATACCGATTGAGTATGGAATATTTTTTAGTTTTTCCAGCTCAATGGCTATTGTTCGATCAGATAAGTCAGATTGAATCAGGTTTCCGTCTATATCATAAAATCGTGAGCAGATATCACCTATGGCACCTTGTTGATTTAAATCTTCAATTTCCCGATTGCCGCAAAAGCCAGCCCAGACTAAATTAGATGATTGGTTTGGGTTCCCAATCCCTACTACTGCAATTGTTAAGTTGTCCCAAAGCTCCGTTATTTTAGTGAAGTAGTGAGATTGAACAATGTCATCCTTTGTCTCTTTTTTTTCCACTACTGCCGCAGCATCAATAAAATAAGAAGTTCCTCCAAAATCTTCTGCAATATTATAAACAATTCTATTGACGTGATGCTTCGTATCCATAGGTCCAGGCCCACCTACTAAAGGGACAAAATTAGCGTCTTTTTTTCCGGCGTTGGTAAATTCACCGATCAGACTGGCCATTGTGCTTCCCCAGGCACAGCCTACGACATCACCGTCTTTAATAATCCGTTTTAGTAATTCAGCCCCGGCCATCGCAACCACTTTCTTTTTATCCAGTTCGGTACTGTCTCTTTTTTCAGGAACGATAATTACTTCTTTTAAGCCAAACAACTTTTCCAATTGACGTTCCAATTCAAAAGCTCCATCAATATCGCTGCTGACAGTAATTTTAACTACACCATCTTCCCTTGCTTTTTTTAAAAGTCTGCTGACGGATGTTCGGTATATACCTAATTCTTTTGAAATGGCGCCTTGCGTCATATCTTCTTCATAGTACATTTGCGCAATTTTAACTAAGAGCCTTTTTTCTTCTCTTTTATCCATTTCGTCACTTCCTTTTTAAATATGCACATTTGTGCAACCCTAATCATTTGTGCTTTATTGAATTTAGTATACGCTTACAAAAATAGCTACGTCAACAAAAAAATACCACTTGTGCAAATTTTTAAAAAATTATGTCATTTGTGCTTGGTGTGGACTCATAAAAGCCCCAAAAAAATGAAGCAGCTCCATTGGATCGGGCTGCTTCATTTCTATTATCAAAAGTATTTATAAAGAGCAAAGCAACAACTCGAACGTTCCTTTTCCAATTTATCCATTTCGGAAATTTGTAGGCCAGGAAAACTTCAACCTAAAAAAAGTCGAATTCCTTACTATTCTAAGGATCCGACTTTTTTTATGAGGGCTCTTAACAGTTATAAAAATTGACTGGTATCTATCCTAGTGGAACTTTTCCCCTTAACCTGTTTTAACGTCGCCACTATAAGAAAGCTAACAATCACTAATAAGAGCCATGAACTCACCTTTCCTAGATGAACCAGACTCCATGCATCGGTTTGGTTTGGATATTCCCACGCCCCAAAGAATGTTGCGATATTTTCGGCTATCCATATAAAAAATCCGATGAGCACAAAAGAAAGCGCTAGTGGCATTCGGTAACGAGTTCCATCAACCTCGTATGTGACCCATGATTGCCAAAAGACGATAATGACAAGTCCAGATAACCACCAACGAACGTCAATCCAATAATGGTGGGTGAAAAAATTCAAATAAATCGCAGCTGCAAGAGGTACAACTACCAAAAACGGTGGCCACTTAACCAGTTCAACCTTAAGCCTCCTCCACGCCTGGCAAAGATAACTCGCTACACTTGCGTACATGAATCCGCTATACAAAGGCACTCCAAAAATTTTGAAATATCCTTCCTCTGGATAAGACCAGGAGCCCATATGTACCTTGAAAAGTTCAAGAGCAAGTCCAATAAGGTGGAACAATGTGATAACCTTTAGCTCATCCCGTGTTTCAAGTCCAGAACGCACCATCCACCACTGCATAAGAAGGCAGATGATGAGCAGCCAGTCATACCGTGACAGGAAGGGAAGCGGCATGACTTTTGTAAAAGCCAAAGAGGCAAAAATAACGACAGGAAACAAACATGATAGGGCCTGCTCCCAACCAAAACGAACGAGTTGTTTTAGTGCTCTCATGATTGGTGCCCCCATTTTTGAATCGTTAAATTCATGAGTAACTCCCCTTTTTAAAAATCTTTCTTTTCCTTTCAATGTTGCATTTCCCCACTTTATTAATCTTTTGCGCCTTCATCATTTCGGTATTCTAAAATATCTCCGGGTTGACATTCTAAAGCCTTACAAATCGCCTCTAAAGTTGATAATCGAATCGCTTTTGCCTTGCCATTCTTCAATATGGAAAGATTAGCCATCGTGATTCCAACCCTCTCAGAAAGTTCTGTAACGCTCATTTTCCTTTTCGCCAGCATCACATCAATATTGATTATAATTGCCATATTATTCACCTCAGATCAGACTATTAAATCATTTTCCGCTTTTATATCTATGGCTTCTTTTAAAAGCCTTTGAAGAACGGCAGCAAAGACAGCAACCACCATTGAAGCAAAAATAACGACCATTCCGATTAATATGATACCTGGGGCGTCGTCCATCTCCGCCATGAGATAAAAGAGTGGCATGCCTGCGACATACAAGATACTGATTGTGATTGCACAATATTTGATAATCTTTAAAGCTCTAACAGATAATTCCGAGAAAGCTTTGTTCTTGTCAATATAGCTTAAAAGTTTAAAAGCTTGATACAGAGCAAAGTAAAAAGGTATCGCCGATGCATACAAATCGATTAAAACGAGATATTTCATATAAGCAAAATCCGGATACAATTCTGCTGCAAAATTCGCTATCTCAGGCACCAAAAATATGCACAAAGCAAGAACTGGAATTCCAATAAGAATAACAGCTATCTTTAAAAAGAGTGTTGTTCCCCGTTTCATAAAAAGCACCTCACTTATTTATTATTAATTTGACTTTAACACACGTTTTATCGTTTTACAATAAAGTATTATTGTCTTTTATTATATTATTATTGTTACGTAATTATCCCTTTCATTTTAAAAAAAGAAGAAAAGCATACTCATTACAAAGAAAGATAACTTGTGCAACTTGCCCCTTTAAATCCATAAGAAAAAGGCTGCCGCAGCAACCTTCCTTATCGATGTAAAGCATCTGTTAGTTCATCAAAAAATCTCATTTCGTAGAGAAATTGGTTATTTTATTTTTCACTTCCCCGAGACCAGATAACTACAGGAATCAATAATAAAGATAATAACCCTCCAATAAATGATAATGTTGTATAACTTGAACCCGCCACAATCATTCCAGAAAAGGCTCCACCAGAAGCACCTGATAATGCAATTAAAACATCCACTGCACCTTGAGTTTTAGCCCGAGTCGAAGTTCCAGTTGAATCAACAATGAGAGCAGTCCCACTTATTAAACCAAAATTCCATCCTAATCCAAGTAAAGAAAGAGCAATAACTAGGAGAATCATAGAATCACCTGGTGCAACCGCTGATATTAAACCTGCCAGAAGCAGCGTAACTCCAGAGGCAATAGCCATGGTAGTACGACCAAACTTATCAACAAGGACACCTGTAACCAGAGAAGGGAGAAACATTGCACCTATATGAAAGCCAATAACAAGACCTATTTCACCTAAGTCATGTCCATGATGTCTCATATGAACTGGTGTCATTGTCATAATAGCCACCATGACAATTTGAGTAAGAACCATGATTGTTGCACCAACAATAATGCCTCTTTTGTTTTCTGTTTTATCAGTATCTGTCGAATGTTTTATTCGATTACTTTCTTGGTTGGACACTTCTATTGTTCTAGCTATAACCAATGGGTCTGGACGAAGCATGATGAAAAGTACAAGACCTGCTAAGATAAATGCTGCTGCTGATAAAATGAAAGGACCAGCAAGTGATGGAACGCCAATGGAAAGAGCAAAATCCCCCATTACATTCACTAAATTCGGACCTGCAACTGCACCAAATGTTGTAAATACCATAGTAATACTAATAGCAGTAGCTCGCTGTTTATTGTTTGCTAAGTCCGTACCAGCGTAACGAGCTTGTAAATTTGTCGCTGTTCCTGCACCATAAATGAGCAGGGAAGCGAATAAAAGGAAAATGCTATTTATTATAGCTGCAGTTATGACTCCTATCGCTCCAAGTCCACCTACCATAAAACCAGCTGTTAGACCTGTACGACGACCGTAACGTTGAGAAAGTCTCCCTACGATTAAAGCAGCCCCTGCAGACCCTAAAGTAAATAATCCCGAAGGAAGTCCAGAAAATGCATCTGTGCCAAGCATTTGTTGTGCAAGAAGTGCCCCCACCGTAACTCCAGCTGCTAACCCAGCACCACCAAAAATTTGTGAAATACTTATAATAATCAATGTACGTTTGTATAACATTTTTTGTTTTTCTTGAGAATCTACATAACTCTGGTTCAATTGATATGTTTTACTAGACATTTGTTAAGACCTCAATTCATATATCATTCTGTAATTTCTCCGGTGTAGTAACCGTTCTTCACCATATCAGTGATGACCAGGGCATCTTTCTTATCACTTTTCGACTGAGAATCATCACTGTTTTCTTTATTCCTTTTTACTAAGTGATGTTTACCGTCACTACCTCAATTCCTTGTTTAAATAGCCACTTCGAAAGATCATCCAGTAATGGATTTTAGGTTCCATTCCCACAATGGCTACCTCCAGTTTATTTAATCTCTGAATCTTATCCATCCATTTTAATAAACTAGCAAATCCATCTACATTAAGCTAACCTTTCTTTAGTTCAATAAGAAAAAAGGCTGCCGAGCAACCTCGCTTATTGAAATAAAGCACCTGTTAGATGATGAAGGAGAAAGTGATTTACCTCGGATTGAAAGTACATTGTCTAATCAAATTATTTTCCTAATGCCATATTAACAGATTCAATGGCATGTATTACTGTTGTATCAAATAATGGTACTTCTGAATCCTCTGGTTTTACTAATAATCCAATTTCTGTGCAACCTAATATTATTCCTTCAGCTCCATCATCAACTAACTTCTTAATGACCTTTTTGTAATAATCCCTTGATGATTGTTGAATTTCCCCTAAACATAACTCTTCATAAATTACTTGATTTATCACTTTTCTATCCTCATCATTTGGTATCAAAACCTTAATACCATTAAACTCAATTCGTGTTTTATAAAAGTCTTGCTCCATCGTATATTTAGTACCAAGTAAACCAACCTTACTTATTTCGGACTTTTGAATTTGTTTTGCTGTTGAATCAGCAATGTGTAAAATTGGTATGCTAACTTTTTCTTCAATATATCTAATCACTTTATGCATCGTATTTGTACAAATTACAATAATTTCTGCACCTGCCTTTTCCAAAGACTGAGCAACATCCCCCAATAATTTACCTGAACTTTCCCAATCGCCTTCAGCTTGATAGCGTTCTATTTCTTCAAAATCCACGCTATATAAAATGCACTTGGCTGAATGCAATCCTCCCAATTTAGCTTTCACTTCTTCGTTAATAATACGATAATATTCTAACGATGACTCCCAACTCATTCCACCGATAAGCCCAATAGTTTTCATCAATATTCCCCTTTTAATTTGAAATGAATTGAAAATTACAAACATAAATTCAATGTATCTTTCTTCTTAAACAAACCCGCCATTTTAGTTCCATAAGAAAACAAGTGTTGCCGCAGCTTGTTATTAACATAAAACACCTGTAAGTTGTAGATGGTGTTTGCTAAAAATCTAAGTTAGATACTTCTCACAGTAAAACACATTCCTTAATGGGTCCCCTAGCTAAATCTCCGAATCTCTTGTTTTTCTTTTCGCCATCAGACGCTTATAAAGAGGAAAGCCAAACATATAATACCCTGAAAATGACAGCAGTATTAAGGCTAAACCTGTCATTGTGAGGATCGTGTATCTATACCAATTGCCAAAGAAGGATCCATCATGCAAAGTAATGAGGAAAGTTGAGTAATCCGGGTTCGTGGATAAAACTTTTCCCGTACTTGCGTCGATTTGAACACCTTGACTGTTATTAAAGCGAACCTGGTAAACATTTGCACTTGGTCTATATTCAATTCTAAATATATCATCAACCGAGTCTGTCCCTGGAAGCCCCTGGGAAGCAGCAATCGACACGACCTTCTCCATTGGTATCGCTTGATCTGGACTCGACTCTTTCCCGGTCCTTAACTCATCAGCCACTCCGAATGGTATCATATAAACAAGCACGAGGCCTGTGACTGCGATGAACATAAAAAAAACAGATAAAATTAATCCTGACCATTTATGTACTTTTCGGCTAAATTGATACAACTTTACAGATTTCGACATTGTTCCACCACACTCCTTGGCTACTTTTCACAACATTTTTCAATTTGGAGTAAAAGCCTAAAATTCGTACAATTATAAACTTTTCTTCATAACTATCCTATGTTCATTTACAACATAATCATTCTTTCGATAAAATGCTTCTGCAAGCCCGTCGTTAGCAGTTAATAAATATAGGCTTTTAATCCCTCTCTTCTGTAGTTCATCTTCTAAAGAATGAAGCATTTTTGAGCCGTATCCCTTACCTTGCATTTGATTATTTACACAAAGTTCCGCCAGATAAAAAGTTAAACCTTGATAAGACACCTTACTATTTCCAGCAATAAAACCTACTGGATTGTGATCGTCATGGAATAAAAAACCAAGAAACTTAGGAGTATTCAATAAGTCAGTAAGTCTTTCTTTTGCAGTCTCGTATGTCCAACTTTCATTCCATGGTTCACTATTAAAAACGTTCATGTAGAGTTCGATACATAGCTCTAAATTCTCCGATGTCAGTGGTGACATTTCTGTCATATTCATGCTTCCTTTCTATTTTCATTAAAATTTTGTATATTAATCCAAATTATATCTTATCTTTGTTGAACTAACCTGACCCTTTAGATGCATAAGAAAAGGAGCTGCCTTAAAGACAGCTCCGCTCTTCAGCTAACGCACCCGTTAGTTGCATAAGACTTCTTGTAGTAAAAAAGTCAGAGTCAGACTTCGGCAAATTTAAATTCCTTTTGTTTATCTTGTTATATCTTCAATTAATTCTTACAATAGCCCCACCATATATCCGTGACAAATGTTGACCATTAAGGAGTTATAAAACCAATGACAGCGAGATAAATCCTAAATATATTTTCTTTGTTTTTTTGCTTTTAAAAAAATATGTAAGCCGACACAAAAGTAACTAAATAAAAGGAAATACTTAACATTCTTAGTACAGTCAAGTAATATAAAGCAGATATTTTCGCTAATCCCTTCCATCATAAATCCTAATGATTTGAATTTAAAAAGAACATTTCTAAATGAAATGTTCTGATTTGAATAAATAGAAATATATTTTTACATATATCCTATAAGTTCGAATATAAAAGCTCCTAAACCTAATGATAGAACCAAAAGAATACTAGAGAAAATGATTATACTTCTTTGTTTTTTCATTAATCCTATAATTAAAAATATTAAGGATAAAATGAAAGAAAAAATAATTACTATTGAAATTCCCATGTTTATCTCCCTTTCCCTCAATATAGATTCATGAGTTGGTAGTTAAAATGATTTGATATACTTCCTCTTTATTTATCACAAATCGAAGAAGAATGTTTCTATCCTTATCAATATATGTAATAGTTTCCCCTATTTCATCAATGGATGATTTAAAATTATTACCGTATAATTCTTTAATCGCAACTATGTTGTCTCCAATACTAATACCTTTACTAGTTTTTATATTAGGATTTTCTGAAACAACACTATTAACTTTATTATTTGTAACGCCTAGATAAACTTTTTCAAACTTATAAGAATTATCATGTTCAGTAGTAATTAATATTGCCATACCAGTATCGTTCACTATTTTCCCATAGCTATTCTTTAATTCCTTAAATAATAATGGAGTAATTTCATCTCCAAGATGAATTTCATTTAGTGATTCATTTTTTAAATCAGTACTCTCTACAAAGAAATTACTACTATTTATAAAGTAAAAAATTAATAATATAAATATAATAGATACAATTATTATTATACTAACTTTTAATGAGAGGAATTTGATTAAAATATAACAAAAAACTAAAAAAACAATAGCTGCCAAACCTATTATTATCAACCACTTTTCCCCCTAGGATGCATTAAATGTAGGTGTCCCATAACCTTTGAATTTATTAAATTTGTATTGATTGTCTGTCATTTCAATTAATTTATTATAAACATTTGAAGGAGTAAATTCTGGATATTCTTCTAAAATCCTTCCCACTATACCAGACATAATTGCTGTAGAATATGAAGTTCCTTGTTTATAATCCTTTTCTGAACTAAAAAATACTCCTGGAAGCACAAAGTCTAAATTATCACCGTAATTTGAGTATGTCCATCTATTTCCATTAGAATCCAATGCCCCTACAGCAATCACATATGGAGAAGAAGCAGGATATTCAAGAAGATTTTTACCGCTATTACCTGAGGCAGCAATCATTACAATACCATTTATATTTGCAAGTTTTAGAATAGATTCTGCTTCTTTAATATTCTGAGTGAAGCCTAAACTCATATTAATAATATCTACATCTTGTTCTATAGCCCATTTAATACCCATTAATAAGTCATGAGCATGTACTTCACCACTCGGGGAGGCTACAGTTGCACAATATAAAGTAACATCCGGAGAAATTTTTTGTATAGTTGATATAATTTCATCCGAATGAAGATTACTATTTTTCTTTACTTTTTGTTCATTATAATAAAAATCACATTTGCTATTGCCTTCTTCAGTATCTAAAACTGCAACTTTAACTCCTGAACCACTAAACTGATTTTGATTAGTAGCCAAGTATTTTTCCATCCAATCTTTTTCATTAATATAATTTAGTTTCTGCTTATTAATAGATGTTTCTACTTCTATTAAAGAGTTTTTAGTGTAAAAGGCGAAATAATAGCAGGTAGTTAATATTATTATAAAAAAAAGAATAAAAATACAGACTTTTAATTTCATTTTTTTTGCAATTTAACCTTATATTTGCTCTTTAAATGACTAATTAATTCAATTTTCTCTTTATATATATTTTTTGTAATATAATAATCGCTAATTTCGTCTTTGTCATTTTCTAAAGTTTTAGATTGCCCATTGATAATTTTTTCAAGGATAAGTATTGCATGACTACCTTCTCCTTGGCTTTCACCATGACTTTCATGACTTTCATGACTTTCATGACTTTCATGACTTTCATGACTTTCATGACTTTCATGACTTTCATGACTTTCATGACTTTCGGTATTCTCTTCATTTTTTATATTTGATTCGTTTATATAGTTGTGTGAATGCAAATAATCTAATGGTTTTAATTGAGATATATCAGAAGATATAGGATTATCCTCTTTTACAGTCTCATTTTTAAATTGAATATTGTATTTACCTTCAATATCCTGTAATTTAACCCCTTTGGCTAAGTCATTTTCAATTTGCTGCAATTTATTATGATCTTTATCAGTGTAAACTTTCACCTGGTATTCAGAAGAAACAGATTTGTTCTTTTCTTCGTTCCAAAATTTATTAAGTTCCTCATCAGTAACGGTGTTTTTTTTGATTATTAACAATGTATAGTAAAAAAGCTCAATTTTCTCCCTTAAACTTTTATCGATATTATTCTCTTTTATCTCCATATTATTAACTAGAGAATAATATTTTTTTGCTTTATTAAATTCTTGTTTATCTAAGTTTTTATATCCAGCTCTTTTAATTTCTTCTTTCACTAAAATGTCATTAACTTTACGAGTAATTGCAGTATCTCTATAAAGTTCATTTAGCGATTTTTGTAATTCTTTTTCTTTTAATTCATAGTCATTTACTTGAGCTACAACTTTTTGATTCTTTGAAAAATCTCCAACCAAAAGGAAAAACATTATTAAAAAAATAATTGAGAAAACCAAAGTTGCGCCTAGTTTAAAATATTTCATAAAGTATTTCTCTCCCTAAATTATTAAAAGAGAACTTAGGAGAAACCATAGTTCTCTTTATTAATTATTGATAAATCAGCTAGAAGGACTGAAAAATCCAGTATGTTTATGGTACTTTCTTGAGTGACCTACCTTACTAAGTATAGAGCATTTACCCTTATTACTAGATGTATAATTAGAACAATATCGCTTACTTGCTTCTCCATAGTCCTTCAAGCAATATGTATACCAGAATAACGCAACATCACAGTCACTTTGCACAAAATTTTTAGCTGCCAAGACCGGATGATCAAATTTATCATAGTACTTTCCGTCACCCAGATACCCATTAAAGCGATTACAGTGAACCGTAGCTCCGCGAGAGTACGATGTACCTGCTGATACGCTTCCTACAATATCTGAAGCATTCTGGTCAGTTGTTTCAGTTACTTGTTCTTCTTCTTGTAGATTTGGATTACCCATTTCCTCAAGAATTTCATCTAGGTATATATCTTGAACAATCTTGGTTGTCGAAACTTTATCAACCTCAACTAAGTGAGGATCCATTTCATCACCTACAGAATTAACCAATACTTCGATTTCTTCTCCTTGGCTTTCTTCAACAGGAATCTGTACAGTACCCTCAGGAGAAGTGTGGTATGTATCGCCTGCATATTCTACCACTACATTTTGTTGGTTTACTTCTTTAATAAAAAAATCACCATCTGCAATCCAACCCGCACTTTCATAAATATTAATTAGTTCTTCTATTTCTTCTGGTGTACCACCATCTTTTGGAATTTCTAAAAATAGATTTTGTTTTACTTGAAGATTTACAGTGTCATCTACTGTTCCTTCGGCAGAAGCATAACTTACGGTAGATGTAATACAGTATAAAAATAAACCAAAAATCATAAATCTTACTTTTTTCATTTTTTTCCTCCAATTATAATATTTTACAACAATGTAGATTTTACAATAAATTAAAGTATATGAAAACAAAAAAATAGTAAAATAATACTTTTATTCTATTCCCAATCTATGAATACTATCTTGGATCTAAAAATATGTCACCATTCACCCTCCTGTCCCTTTGGTTCAATTGTGTGTTAGTTATTAATTATCGTAAGCTAATCAATTATTTCCTTTTAAGATTATTTATTGAGAAATGAATAATGCCAACAAATAAAAAATATAACCATATCCAATTCATTTCAGGATTATTCATTTGCGTAGTAAGCTTTTCTACTATATCTTTAGCAAAACTTGAATAACCAATTGTTAAAAATAGTCCTACTACTAAATAAAACTTTGCTATACTGTATTTTTTTTATCTAAAGTTCTCCTCAAAATATATTGTCCACCTGATGTTAATTGTCACCTATATTATAAAAAGTTAGCGTTCAGCAGATACTAGAAAAGTTTTAATGAACAATGGAGGACAGCCATTCAACTAGATAACCAATATACCAAGCAAAAAATACACTAAATGTCATAAATAGATTCCCTGTGATCCCAAACATGGAAAATTTATTAGTGAATTTTGAACCAATCCTAGCCAAGTTGAGACAAATTGGATTCATAATAAAAGTCCAAGCCCACATTGGGAACCCTTGGTCAAGACCTATATTTTGACTAGGAACCAAAAAGTATATAAACCAGAATAGAATTCCTAATAAAACACAAACCAGTGATAAAATACTCCAATAAGAATTCCTTAATGGCAAAACTTCTTTTTTTCATTCATATATCCTCGTTCCTATATTCAATATATAATTACGTTCCGATAAATATCCTAAAAGAAATACTTCCCTACATAGCATTTTTTATGGAACTAACCTGCTCCTTTAGTTCATTAAGAAATTCAACAACATCTTTAACAGAGCTTCAACAAAAAAAGAGCCCTACTCAAAGTGAGTAAGGGCTTTTATTAATCCTCAACGATTACACTAATGATATTATCAAACTTTATATACTCAAAGGAACTATCTTTCTTTTGAATTCGTAGCTCTTTCGTGAAAGGATGTATGTACACACAATGTCCGTATAATTCATGTGGATTTCCCTCGTTATGCAATCTAAAACTTATTGGTAAATGATATTCCATCGCATAATGAATGCTGCTTGCCATTTAACGAGCCCTCTATCACGAATTGTACTCATCAGAAAGATCCCTCCTTTACATCCATTATAAACGAACAAATGTTCCTGTTAAAGACAGAAAAAAATCCCTTCCACAAATAAGTTCGGGCAAGAGAAAAGTTGATTTTTGAACAAATAAAAGAGACCACTTATTGTGGAATTCCTTTATGCCCTATGGAAATAACGCACCTGTTAGTTTAAGTACAATCCTTCACAAATATAAGAAAAAGAGCTGCCAATGCAACTCCCTTATTGAGTAAAGCACTTGTTAGTTGAACAAAATAATACGCCTAATCAAATATTTATTATTGTTTCTTCTTGCCATATACGTTCAATATTTACATCATTTTTTGTAAAAGTTAATTGAAAGACGTCAGGATTACTAAGATTCCTCCAACATTCAAAATCAAAGTTATTATTATAATTCTTTAGCAGTAAAGACATTAAATTTCCGTGAGTAACGATTATTGTGTTTTCAGTTTCACTTTTAAAAACTTCATCTACAACGCTTACTATTCGGTTCATTGCTTCTTGACTCGACTCTCCTCCTTCAAATTTCAACTCCATATCATTGAACGTTGCTTTAAGTTTTTCAAACCAGTCAGGTAGGTCCGTTGTACTTAGTGTGCGTTCTGACAAACGTTCATCAATCTCTATTTTTAAGTTTATTTTCTCACTTATTGGTTCTACTGATTGAATAGCACGTAAAAATGGACTTGATATGATTCGATCAATTTTAGTATTGGAGAAAAATTCAGATAAATATTTCGCTTGTTTCAATCCTTTTTTTGTTAGTTGTGCTTCCGAAGGTTGGCCTTGTGCTTCACAATGTCTCACAATATAAATCTTTTTTATCATACAAGTATCCCCCAATTAAATCTTTAATTTTCCTTGTGTAACCAAACTGCTCCTTTAGTTCCGTAAGAATTACAGTTCTTTATAAACAAATTCTCTGTACTTTATAAAATTTTGCTTTTTATAGAAGTCCTTTGCAACACTGTTCTCAAACCAATAATCTAATTCTATTAAATCTATTCCTCGATCGTTCGCCATTTCATATATACATTCCATAAGGCTTGAACCATAACCCTTATTCCTCTTAGTTTCTACTATGCTAATCTGGTGTACATAAACAGACTTATATCCTTTTTTAAACGCATTTTCTGGATATTCTCTTATCTCTATCCAAGCATAGCCAAGAGCTTCTTCATTATCTTCTAACAAAAGGAAAATGAAACTTTCGTTATTAACCAGACTTTTGAAAACTTCCTTCACATTTTCATAGTTATATTCCTTAAAGTATTTAGGATATAAATTTGAATGTAAATCGTGCACATATTTGTTTAATTTAGCGACCAAATTGAAATTCCTGGTTTGACTAATATTCATAACAAATCCCTCATCCATCTTTTAAAATTCTAAATAATTGTACCTTTTTATGTAATTTTAGGGAAATTTCTAGTGTTTCCCTTAATGAACTATCCTGCCCCGATAGTTCATTAAGAAAAAATCTGCCTTAAAGACAGCTCCAATTACCACCTAACGAATAAGAAAAATTCTTATGTGTTTATTTTCCACCTAAATCTTTGAGTTGATTTTTTATTTCTTTAAGTTCGGACCTTAAAGCCTTAACTTCTTTAGAATTGTCAATCCCAATACTTATGGCATATTGAACAATAAAAAATAGAATAACTAAACCAACAAAGCCGTAAAAAATTGAAAGTATAATACCCATAATTTTAGCTCTCCTAATAAAATTCATTAATTTAATGTTACCATAAATTAGTAAACGTGATTGAACTTTTAACATAGCTCTTCTTCAAGTAACCTGCCCCGATAGTTGCATAAGAAAGAGCTGCCTTAAAGACAGCTCTGATCTTCAGCTAACGCACCCGTTACTTTAAGTAGATTATTTCACAATCATAGTAAGTTCCACAGAAAAAGGCATTAATCCTTCCTGCTGAATCAATGCCTTCACTTTTTCAAATTAACTTTACTATTACTTTTTTTAGTTAACAAATAGCTTTGTTTTATCATTTCGTAAATGTCTTCCTTTGGAACAGTACCGTCAAGAATTATCGAATTCCAATGGTCCTTATTAAGATGAAATGCCGGAACTACCGAATTGTAAATCTGACGCCAATAATCCAAAAAACCGAGTTCACATTTCACATTAATCCAAATATGGCCATCTTTTTCAAATATCCACGCAAACACTTTCTTGTTATCTATATGTCGCATTAACGTCCAATTCTTATCGCGAAATGGATAATCTTCATATGTATTCCCCATCCCTAAACAGTAACCGATAGCTTCCTCTCTATTTTTCATTGTTAACCTCTTCTCTAAAATAATAACTTTCTAATTTTTTAATTGCATCCTAAATTATAAGCCTTGGACCCTTTATTGCACTAACCTGCCCCTATAGTGCCATAAGAAAAAGCTGCCTTAAAGACAGCTTTGATCTTCGGCTAACGCACCTAATAAGGTTGTTTAATTTGGGTGGCGAATAGCTAATAATCGTCCCCTAATCAAGTTTAGCGAAAGCTACTAGGGCCCCTTTATCACAAGATTGAAAACCATTCTTTTCGTAGAAGTGACGTACATCAGGTGCTTCTTCTGTTAAAAGTACTTTTTGACGTACATCCTTATATTTTTCAAGGACATGCTGCATCATGAGTGTTGCAATCCCTTGATTTTTATATTCATTTAAAACTAAAATATCTTGAACATAGACAATTGTCAGTCCATCTCCAACGATCCGAGTTAAACCGATTAATTTCCTGTGTTCCCACGCTGATACAACATTTAAAGATTGAATTAAAGCTTATTGTAATTGATTTAAATCTTTCGTATATGCATACCACTCAACATCATCATAAAGGCTTTTTAAATCATCTTGCTCTATGTGTTTTTGTTCAATAATAATTATTGACATTATATTTTCCTCCTCAAAATTTTATTTTGAAGAGTATAAACGTAATTTCACCACTGTTTTATACCTCCCTTTAAACACACATAATGCTTCTTTTGAATAAAGTAACGAAATATTCCTTCTTTTTATTATACAAGAAATAAAATAGTTGGTATTAACTTCCATCATATAATTTTTAAACAATTTTATTATCCGTAAACACTCTACACATTAGTCCTCATTTTCTTAATGAACTAACATGCCCCTATAGTGCCATAAGAAAAAGCTGCCTTAAAGCCAACTCTGATCTTCAGCTAACGCACCCGTTAGTTTAAGTACAATCCTTCACATATTTTTTAAAATAGGCTATGTTAATGATTCATGTTGTTTTTATTTTTAAACAAAGACCTTCGTAATTGAAGGTCTCCTAAAATGTGTAACTTATTTAACTACTTCTTCTTATAGACCCAGATAAAATAATATACTGCAAGTGAAGTCAATCCAACATTCGTATATATGAAAAATATTCCCGCATACCATATATTTTTTTCAGCAAGTGGGTCAAAAATATAATGTAAAAAATGATATATTGCCACATACAATATGCATACATACCAGAATACTTGCTCTTTTCCTGAATTGAATTTTTTAACAAGTTGAAGAATAACAACCCAAAGCACTAGTATAAATAATGTGCCAATTAAATTGAAGGGATAAGATACAAAATAAAAAATGTATGCACTACTATAAAACGCAATAATGGATAACAAAAGCATTAATAGTGATTTTCTGGATTTTTTTCGTGTAATAAAAATATATAAACCGACTAAAATACCAACACAAGAATAAATGTAGTGAAATAAATTTTCCATTTCAAAACCTCAAATTTAGCAACAAATTTTAAAATACTTTTTTTAGTTCTATACTATTTCTTACATTTTCAGTGTTGTTTCTATAATTAAACTTTTCTTTCTGTTCCGTTTTTGAATTAGTACTACTTAATTCCAAATTAAACAGTTATTATACTAACCTGCCCCTTTAGTTGCATAGCAGAAAAAGCCGCCTTAAAGACAGCTCCGATCTTAAGCTAATGCACCCGTTTGTGAAATAAATCTTAGAGAAAAATCACGATAAATAGTAATCCTACACCAATAAGAACTCCACCAATTAACTCAAAGTTATCCAATAAGAAGAACAATTTACTTTTATTTTTAAAATCGAATGAAAGAATCCTTTTTCTTAACCAAAATCCAAAAATGACAATAAATAAAAAAGAAAAAAGAAGTAACATTGGATTATTTTTAATATAGAGTCACTCCCATTTTTTACACCTAGCAGTAATTATTAAATAATACGGATTGATTTTGTACTCATTCTTCATTGGAATAAATATACACTAAAATAATACCTTCTTGAACTCCCTCAGTTTGATGCGAATATCTCTCGAATGCTCACTTATTCGCAGGATTTCATACCCCCTGTAATTAGACTTACGGGTAAATGAATTGAGTTCAGATAAGTTAGGCTTCGTGAAGGCATAGTTAAATAAAGGAGTCAGCTACCACTCCACATTTTACCATATAATGTACATCTCCACGCCGCCCCTGGAGGCTTTCCCTCCCATGTCTCAACGGGTCAATTGCCCTCTCATTCCATCGTCATGCCTATCCAAGGGGTGGAGGCCAGTTATGCTAACCTGATGGGTCACAGTGCCCTTTTGTTTAAGAAACCTGGTACTCGTACATATTTGAAATCCTACGAATAAGACAACATTCAAAATTAAAGTTAACTATTTTGAATGATACATTCTATATAACTAATGTTTTATTTCTATGCTGCTAATGGGATCAATACTTGGACTTTATTTGGACAATAAGACTCGTTTCGTCGTGCTATTCCTACAAAAATCCTTGCTAGTTTACCTATGAGTTTCATGATTGATTTCATTTTCTTTATCTTCTTTACCTTCACATTATGGGAATGGACGGCCTTAAACTCAGGGTTATTCATCACAAGGCTCATAGTTGCTAAGTAGAGGAATCGTCGTAGTCTTGACCTTCCACGCTTTGAAATGACAATCTGACCTTTCCATTTGCCTGAACTTGCTTCAGCTAGATGTAATCCCGCATGCCGTAATAGAGAGTTTCCGTGAGAGAAACCACTTAGATCTCCTGATTCACCCAGTATCCCGGCTAATGAAATTTCACTTATTCCTTTAATCATAAGTAGTTTTTTTGCAAATGGGATTTTGTAGAGAACTTCTTTAACTTGTTGTTCAACTCTTTCGAGTTGTTTGACAGCGAGGTCATATTCCTCTAATAATTGTTCTAAATGGAATTTATAAGCATCAAGAGCTTGTCCGGTCCCAATAGAGGATTTTGCTAGATTGATTAGTAATTGAGCCTTCTTGGGTCCTGGTTGTCGTTTCATTAAAGACTTCCAACCCCTCATGACATCTAGTGTTTCTAGTGAAGATATTTCATCCGGTGTAGGAAATAAACGAAGGGTTGCGATCGCCCCTTTGCACGTTACATCTTTAAACACTTGTCTGAGTTCAGGAAAGACCACATCCACCCATCGATTTACTTGATTAATAGACATCACGAGACGTTTAACAATCACATCACGATTAGACATTAGAACTCTAAGCTTCTCAAAAGATTCTGATGATTGGCGAATAAAGGAATAGTAGCCGTTTTTGACCATATCCGCGATAACGAGCGCATCTTTTTTATCACTCTTAGATTGGGTATTATCACGATTCTCTTTATTCCTTTTTACTAAGTGGGGATTGACTGTTACAACCTCAATGTTTTGGTTATATAACCATTTTGAAAGGTTAATCCAGTAATGGCCTGTAGGCTCCATACCTACTATTGCAGCATCTAAGTTTTTTAATCTTTTTAAATCATGAATCCATTTTAATAGTTTAAGGAACCCCTCTTCATTATTTTCAAATGTAAGAGGGTCTCCAACTACAATTCCACGGAAGTTAACTGCTCTTGCAACGTGTAGTTGTTGAGCGATATCCACACCAACAATAAGGTGTGTATCGGAAATTCTTTCTATTAGTTGATTTTGTTTGTCTTGCATTTTAAAATTCATAGTAGGGCTTCCTCCTTAAGATTCTGAGTTAGATTGGACTCTATACTCGTATCTTACTGAGGGGCTCTATTTTTTTCAAACCTGATATTTAACGATCTACAGGAATGCTAACCTGCCCCGTTAGTTCCGTAAGAAAATGGTCGCCGCAGCACCCCCTATTAATAAACTAAACCAGCTAATAGAAGCTTCAGTGATTCAGCAATCGAGCGCGATTCTTTAAAAAGAATCGCTTTTCTTAATGAACGGGTGATAAGCATTCTGTTAATGAGGTGCTTAAATATTTGACAGAGGAAGTTCTGATATCGGTAAGCGTGGTAGAGATAGTTATTTCGGAGAAGGAAAAGTGAATGCATATAGTTCGTAATGATGATTAATAAATAAAAAAAAGCAGGGAACCTTTTTTTGGTTGCCTGTGTAGGTACGAGAATGACGTCGATTAGTTTGTTATACTTTGTATCAGAAAGCTAGCAATTGGAATTAGAATTTGCTAGCTTTAAAATACTCAAGTGTATTTCTATTTACTAATAATGGCCTCAATAAAAATTAACTAACATTATTTTATTTTCAAATACTCAGTAAATAAAAGATAATCCTCATTGCAAAGTAACATTGCAGTATAACGTTTATAACCTGTTAATAACGGTGTTATTAAGGGTCCTTCATACTTATTAAACAAACGTAGTAGAATCGCAAATGAATGATTTCTTTCCATTTCAGTTCTATTACGCTTAAACTCATTAACTATATCAAGTGTAAGTAATCTGTCCCAATATATTCTATAAGCTTCTGTTCTTTCTTTTTCAGTGATTCGGGCATTTTTTATTACTTCAAATGTTTCAAATAAATACTTATAAAATTCATCTACTGCGATGACGCCGCCAGTTAAATGAGTTTTATTCTCAGAATTAATATGTCTCACCCAATAATAACAAGGAGAATCTGCATATATACTAATTTTTTTAGTGTGTAAATAAGCACTCATAGCAATGGGGTGATCTTCTGCCAATCTAATATCTTTTCTAAAACGAATATTCAAAGAACGGAGATATTCAGTTTTAAACATTTTCAATACTGACATCGTGTCTTTTACTAGTGAATCAAAAAAATTCGTGTTTATTTGCGTACTTTTAAATACATATACAGGAACTCTACGATTGACGCCCTCATATTTTCCGATAATAACATCTGAATCATTTTCTTTACCTAATGTATACATATTTGAAATGGAATTTTCAGCAAGATAATCGTCTCCATCAACAAAGAAGATATATTCCCCTTCGGCTTCATCGATAATTCTATTTCTAGCAGTTGATGGGCCGCCAGTATTTTTTTGAGTTAATATCTTCATATTGCCATTTATATTGTACTGTTTTTTATAATTCTCAATAATTTTTACTGTATCATCCGTTGACCCGTCATCTACTATCAGTACTTCGATACCCTGAAATATATCTGATTGAGATGTAATACTATCTAGGCATTTTAAAATGTTTTTACTTTCATTGTAACAAGGTATCCCAACTGTAACCTTACGCATAACCACTTCTCCTTAAAAGACTATAAACTGCATCAGAAATATTTATCGTCATTTTTTGGTTAATTATACCATTATTAATCTAGTTATTAGGTAATTTACATAAATTTAACAATCAATAATTGTTACGAGGAATATTAATCATATTTAATTCGCTAGAAATTGATGTGTTGAATCTTCTTTGTAATAATGTGGTTACTGATGTAGCAAAGCTTCATGAATAATGAGGGAGTTCATTTATTATTAAGAATAATAAATAAAACCTCATTTACACACGTTACGCTTAACCTGACTTCCCCTTTAGTGCCATAAGAAAAAGGCTGCCGCAGCAACCTCGAATTAAGCACCCGTTAGCCATCCATGAATCGCAAAAATCGGCGATTCACCACAAAGAATGAAAATGGTTAGGAAGTGTCAATACTGATACTGACCTTAATCCAGTCAACCCTAATCCATAGACTAATTAATTAACGCTCTCCTCTTTTTTTAAAACGATTGAGCAGGGTCTTCTTAAGTATTGTCATTTTTCCATTTTTAAAGAAACTTATTTTCATGGTAACTAAACTGTCCCTATGGTTGACAGATCCGCTCTTCAGCTAAGGCAAAGTTATTTAAGTGAATTCAATCAAATCAAGTTTATGTAATCAAAAATTATTCATTTATTTTTCTTCTATTTTAATTTTAAGTAAAAATACAACTTTATCATCATTTAACATTTTCTTCACTTCATTTTCGTCTTGTAAATCGTATGTCCTTATGGAGTTTCCATTGGATTCTCTGTATGCACCTAATAAATACGTTTCTCCTAATTTTAAATCTACTTTTTCTTCCCCTATGGCATAGTCCCATCCACTAAACACACCATTAGAATGTATTTTGTCTATTTTTTGTGGTGTTGTGGTTGTATTTGGTGAATAAAGAAAACATAAACGAGTATCATTAGTATATATTATTCCAAATCCTAAGTTTCCTTCCTCCTCTTTGTTAGGGCTTAACCCATAAGATAGTTCAGCCATCGGTTGAGGTTCTTGCTTTCCATCTTTGTAACTTTCTATCCAAACATTTACCCAAGTTTTATCTGCATTATTTAATTTGAAATCAAAATCATACAGTTCCCCTAAATTTAATTTTTTAAAAGTATTCGTATGTTCAGATTCGGAATTAACTGAAATAGTAGCTATGCTGTCTTTAGAATTAGAGCATCCAGAAATTATTATCAAGGATAAAATTGATATTAAGCTAAAAATGAGATAGTTTTTTTTCAAAAGATTCCCCCCAGACTTATATTGATTTTACTGAATTTAAATTAACTTTCTTACCCCAATCATTTGTTGAACTATCCTGCCCCTTTAGTCCGGTAACAAAAAAGGCTGCCGCAGCAACCTCATTAATGAAGTAAAGCACCCGATAGTTCAAGGAGAATAATAAATTATTGTGTAGTATCTTGTATAATATTGATAACCAACACTTGTGGTAACATCGCCCTTATTAAACACTAAAGCATTTGATATCTCGTTTCTTTCTTCAAATTCCCAGCCTTCCTTTTCCATCATTTTAATGAAAGGCTTCATTTCCCCGCGTTTTACTAAATATCCGTAAATCCCTCCCACTTCCTCTGTACCTTTTACTTCAGTAATTTCTTTATCCTGAATAATTATTTTAGATATAGCCACAGCAAACGGAATAGGGTTTCCTTCCTGAAATATCACATCTTTTTTTAGAATTATAAAGATGGAGAATAGGATGAATATTAGTACTAACATTCTAAATGCTTTCGATTTTAACAAATATACTACTCCCTTCTTTACATTTATTCAGCCGAATCATAGGATAATTTTAACATTATTAATTTGGAATTAAACAGATTTTGGAATATTTTTCATAAAGCAAGCCTACCCTATTTGTCGCATAAGAAAAGGAGCTGCTGATCAGCTCCTGGTAATGAAGTGAAAAGTCACTTTCAATTAAAGAACACATGAAGATATGACTCTATCTAAAAAAATTTTTGATAGCTTCAAGACGTATTAATTCGAGGCTATCCATTAATGGGATGCCGATATTAAGCAGGTCATGATAGTATTACCAAATTCTCGGACATCAGCTAAGTAATCAAATCCATTAGGAGAACCAAAACTATTAAACGCACGCACTGCCACAAGATTATGTTGAGGTATAACCAAAAGAGTTACTCCTGTATAGCCTAAAATTTGAAAGGATCCTTTAGATATAAGTTCACCAATTTCTGATTTTCTTGCAGGTAAATCTTTTACGAACCATAAATATCCGTTTTGGGGAAGTTCCACATCTAATGAATTTGGGCTTTGAACGGTTGTAGCGATATCTATAATTTCATTTGATACGATTTGTTTTCCATTTACATTTCCCTTTTTAAGATGAAAGTACCCCCATTTAGCCAACTCTCTTGATGATACATACATATTCATCTTATTGCCGTCTGTACTCTTACTTGTAGTCCAATTTTGGTCATTAGGCATCCGTATTACAGAAACAAGTTTTTCATTTACTTCTCCATACCAGCCAGTCTCCGTAAAATTCAGAGGTTTAAATACGTTATCAGCACTATTTCAGCAACCGATTTACCAGTTGTACTTTTAACGATTTGCGTCAACATATCAATTCCGACACCCCTATATGACCAATTAATTCCAGGTGTAAATTCCCAATGTATCTCTCCATTAATACTCTTTAAACCATGTGTATGTGTTAGTAGGTGTCTTATTGTTGTCCCATTAAATATTGGCATACTATTTGCTGGAAGATATTTAACTATTAAATCATCTATTGAGTCTATGTATCCTTCATAAACCGCATAGGCAACTGCAAAGCCTATGTAACTTTTTCTAACTGATGCAACATGAAATTGGGTATCTTCTTGGATTCCCCTCGAATCAGGAGCCTTAGAATGTTTACCCCAATATTCCTCTGTAACAATATTATCGTTGTGAATTATAAAAACAGATGCACCTGAACAGTCAACTAATTCAGATGTCTTTCTAACATTTGATACAACTGAATTAAACTGTGTGTTTATCTTTTTATTAATAATCATTTTTTCACTACTTTCCTTTATTAATCTTTTCGATACAATAAAGAATAAATCCTTGTTTCTTATTAAATAACTGCCCTGTTTATTTTGTAACGAGTCTTTTTCGTGTATTGGGCTTTATAATGAAATAACTCCTTGTTCATTTCATTGGAATTTGAAATAATTGTTATTATGACTAACAGGGGTCCTGACGCATCATCGTAAAACAGCTTGAGGGCGATGGGGTAATACCAGTGTCTGTTTCCCAGGGAGAAAAGGCCAGACTTCCCATCAGAATGAAAGGAAGATTCATGTTTTCTTCATACGACAAGAGAGTTTGGTAGCTATACCTGTGGTGATCGAAGACCAGACTCTGACTTATATTGAATCATTTATAGACATTATAAAGGGGTGTAACTACTTTGAAAGTTCTTGAAACAAATCGATTAATACTTCGTTGGATATCACCTGATGATGCGGAGTTTATACTTGAGCTTTTGAATGAGCCTTCATGGATCCAGTTTATCGGGGATAAAGGTGTGAGAACCCTCGAAGATGCGAGAAATTATATTTTGAAAGGCCCCATTGAAATGTATAATCGATTGGGCTTCGGTCTGTATTTGACCGAATTGAAAGAGGAAGGTATTCCTATTGGGATCTGCGGTCTGATAAAAAGGGACACCTTGGAAGATGTGGATATTGGATTTGCCTTTCTTCCCAGGTTTTGGGCGAAAGGATATGCCTATGAGTCAGCCTCTGCAGTAATGGCGCATGGAAAGAACGTTTTAGGTCTTAATCGTATTGTGGCTATAACTTCTCCAAACAATCACAGTTCTGCTAAACTACTTGAAAAGCTGGGGTTGCAATTTGAACGAATGGTTAAGTTTCCCAATGAGTCTCAAGTGCTTAGGTTGTTTGCGAATGAAATCTAACTATCCTTTGAATCCTTAGGAATGGTATTCTAGGTATGACTGACTGAATGTTGATTAAAATTCCTGATATGAAGGAGTTTTTTATTCCGCGATCGGGCGCGATTGTTGAACAAAGAGAAGTCGCTTTTTTTCTAAGATCAGATAGAGCTATAAATGATTGGATGTAAATAATTAAGAAGCCCAGCTAATCTTCTAATGTGAAGATAGCTGGGTTTTTTTAAGTCGGATGTTCCAAATAACACTTAAAATGCGCATCTATCGGTCAAAGTGACACTTTCAGGCTTGTTATTTATCACACCTTATAAGTTATGAAACTATCCGTAATCAAAAATATATTTCCAATTTAAGGAATATACCTAAATTAATTTTATTCAACTAACTCACTGTAAGTTGAAGTACAAATGTTCACAAACTTATCTTTACTTCTTAGTTAGCAATTTGTTTTGTTGTAGGATTATATATAAAACCTCTCAGTAAAATAGATATTAGAGTTAATATCAAGAATCCTATTCCCCCTAATACAACATATTGTGCACCCATTCCCGATATAAATAATCCACCTACTGCGGTTCCAATCGTTATCCCCAAGTTACCGCATGAGAGATACAATCCATTAGCGAAATCAGGGGCTTCCGGAGCAGAAGAGGTAATCCAATATTGACCAACATTATTTCCTATAGCAAATAATATCCCCCATAACATGATAGTCATTAACATAGGTCCAGTGGACTTCCCTGTAAGGAATGATAATAGAAGAACCATTCCTAATATGATTGGAAAAAGGGTTGCAGTTTTCATAGCATTTTTGGTAAGTAACCTTCCTCCTGCAATATTTCCAAAAAGACTTGCTATGCCTAATAAAAATAATGCTAAAGTTAAGGTTCCCCCCGATATATTTGTAACGGTTCCAAGATATTCTGCAATGAAACTATTGATACTCGAAGTTGCAGAACCTATAAATACGACAGTAGCAATAGCTAACCAAACAATTGGCTTTTTTAATACACTGATTTGTGTTCCGTAAGAAAGCCTTTCTTTAACAGGTAAGGATGGGATGAATAACAATGTAGCCATGAAGGCAATTGCATTAACGACAGCAAAGAATAACATCGCCATTTCTATGGAGGTTTCACTAGCAATGTAATTAGTGATTGGTACACCAAGTATCATACCTGCGGTTACTCCCATAATCACTTTAGAAACAGCCTTTGGAGCTTCTTCCTTGCTGACAGATGTGGCAGCTACTGTCAAAGCCAACGAACAAAAAATTGGATGAAAAACAGCTGGAATCACACGAGCAATTAGCAAAACGGTAAAGTTTGATGCAAATATTGAGACAATGTTTCCTATAACGAAAATACCAAGTACGAGTAGCATAATCTTCTTACGATTTATTCCTGAAAACAATATCGGCATAATAGGAGCTGATATGGCGACAGTAAGTGCAAAGAGGCTCACTAGCAGACCTGCTTTGGCTACACTGATATCAAAGTGCTCAGCAATTGAAGGTAATATCCCAATTACGCCCATCTCAGTAGTTAGGATACCGAAAACTCCTATGGTCAAAATAACTATTAGTAAACCATTTTGTTTAGACATAAGTTTTACCTCCTCTATTTATTACTTACTCTTTTGTTTTTTTCAGTTTTTTTTCATTCGGAACTACAGACTTTTCATAACTCTCAATTTTCCCGTTCAAAAGCTCCAGGGTTCTTTGTAGTTCCTCTATCCTTGCAACCAACTGGTTTCGTTGTTCAATTAACAGTTCCTTTCTTGTTTGCATAGTCTCATCGCCTTGATGAACCATTTTTACATACTTCAGCAACAACTCTATGGACATACCTGCGTTACGCATAAACAAAATTACTTGAATCCAATGACAGTCCTGTTCTGTGTATTCCCTTAGCCCACTTTTGTTACGGTTTATAGGGGGAATCAGACCTATTCGTTCATAATAGCGTAGGGTATCAGGTGAGATACCAAATTTTTCGCTTACTTCTGAAATTATCATAACAATGTCCTCCTTAACTTTTGAAAGCATAACAGCTGGAGTTAACTCCAGGTCAAGGGTATTTATAAAATTTTCGCTTTACATTCTTCTTCATCTATCCTGCCCAGATAGTTCCATAAATCGAGTAGGAGGAGGCGCCTAGCCTCCGACCTCTCACACCACCGTACATACCGTTCGGTATACGGCGGTTCAGTTTAAGTCTGACGTAGTTTTGTATATCGTTCATATAGATTTACTAACCCTTGGTGGTGCCAATAAACATTATTAAGGGTTTTGTCTAGAATAGGACTATGCGCTATGCGCCAATAACCCTTTCTGCTATTTCCCCATTCATACGCTTTTCCAAATGGGGCGCCTAATCCTTTGAGTTTCCTCACTCTCGTTCTTGGCAATTTCCATTGCTTCCATAGGCACATCCTGAGTCTTCTTCGAATCCATGAATCTAAATTCTTCAAAACGTTCGGAGTATCAATGAGGGCGAAATAACCCATCCAACCTCTAAGGTATTGCTTTAACTTATTTATTCGGAGTTTCATGGGTTTCGGTAATTTTCTCGAGGTCATTTCCCTGATTCGTTTCTTTACTCTCTTCACCGTTTGTTTAGCCAGTAGAACCTTCGGGTTCTTCTTTGACTTCGTGAAACTAAAACCGAGAAACGTTCTGTTCCAAGGGCGATCATACTTCGACTTCTCGTAGTTGACCTTTAGCTTCAGTTTATTTTCAATGAAGCTTGAGATATTTCCCATTGCACGTTTGGCGGCTTTTCGTGTCTTCACAAAGATAGTACTGTCATCCGCATACCTTACGAATCGAAGATTGCGTTTCTCTAGTTCTTTATCTAAATCGTCTAACATGATATTAGATAATAAAGGACTTAACGGACCTCCTTGCGGAGTTCCCTCCTCACTTTTATGAAAAAGTCCGCCTATCATAATGCCTGCTTGAAGGAATCTACGAATCAGTTTGAGAACTCGTTTATCTTCAATTTTCCGCTCTAACATTCCCATGAGCTTGTCATGATTCACTTTATCGAAGAACTTCTCCAAGTCCATATCCACTACCCATGTATAACCTTCGGTTATATAGGACTTTGCCTTTCGAACCGCCTGGTGCCCTTGTTTGTTAGGGCGAAAACCATAGCTATTCTCCGAAAAGGTTGAGTCATATATCCTGGTTAATATTTGGGCAATGGCTTGTTGAATGAAACGGTCTAGAACGGTTGGAATACCCAATAGCCGAACTCCGCCGTTTGGTTTCGGGATTTCGATACGACGGACGGGCTTCGGTTGATAGGTACCCTGTAAAAGGGCAGTTTTCATATTGTACCATTCGGTTGCGAGGTGCGGTCTCAGGTTTTGAACCGGCATTCCATCTACACCATGGCTTCCCTTATTTCTTTCTACACGCTTCAATGCCTGTATTAAGTTTTCCCTCTCTAGTATCTGTTCCATTAACATCGTTGATATCCTTTCTACGTGGATAAATGGTCTATTTGTGCCTTTATCTGCTCCACCCTTTTGAAGTTCCCCGTGTATTCACCACATCTTCCTTCAAATAAGTTCCGTTAGGAATTGTTTGCTTCTTCGCAGATAACGAACGCCTAGTATTCATCCTCCTTAATCTGTTCGGTCCTTCCTTATCTTCTCGAGTAGACAAGTACTATGACCTCTGCTGACTTCTGATGATTCAGCTGTCCATCACTGGACAGGTTACCAAGTGTACTTGGCTGTCATCAGACCTCCCCGGGTAAGAGTGCAATCTTTCCCTCCATCTATCTGCTTCATTTACTCTGTACCACCTTCGGCAGTAAGGACTTTGTTTTGTTTCGCAAACTCATCCAATGATACCTAGCCTTATATGAAGTTCGTGTTCCTCAGACCGAAGGTTTGCCGCTTGCTTCCTTCAGATTCCACGTCACCGTGGACACCCTTGCATTAAGCTAACCACTACTACTGCCTTCATGGTTCGGGACTTTCACCCTATAGATTGCACCCATGCCGGGCGCACGAAAAAGAGCTGCCATAAAGACAGCTCCGATCTTGAGCTAACGCACCCGTTAGTAATTTTTTTTACTATAAAATATAACTACCTTCCTCTTTAGCTCGTATAATGCAAGCACTGATGATATGTTCTAACACATACATTTTTCTGCATGAAAAAGCCGACTGCTTTTAAAAAAACAATCGGCTATATAGGCTTTTATTTTGTTTGATTATTACGCATTTACTGCTTTACGTGCCTGACTTGCATGTAATTTTTTCATTGCAAATCTTGCTATCGGCTGTGCGATCAAAGCTTCAACCCAAAATGCGATGAAAAAGTTACGTGGCCAATCATAAAAGAACGTTTGAATCGGCTCCAAACTAATTTCTCTCATGCCAATCCAAGAACCGATAACTGTCAGCAAAATGGACAGGATGGTTACGCTAAATAATATCGTGAATAATACTCTTGCATTAAAACCGTCCGTAGGTTCAGTAAACTTTTGTACGAGCTTATTAACAATTGGATTTGCAACAAGTGTTACCAATAAAATGACACAAATCCATACAAACGGAATTACTTGTAAGGTTTCAAAATACACTTCTTTACTGAATCCAAATTTAAATCCCATAATAAGAGGTGCGATAATGTTGACTGAAAGTATTGATATGATCGCTAAAAATAATACAAATTCTTTTCCGTTTCGCGGTAATCTTGTTTCCTCGTGCATATTGATCATCTCCATTAAAAACATTTCAGATGGCAGACGTATCATGAGACATATATTTTTGGTCAATAACAAAGACCAATATCTCTACACACTGATATAACAATATTAGCACGTTTTTTTAATGTATTTCAAGGCTTAATCTGGACCTTATTCAACTAACCTGACCAGTTTGTCCATAATAAAAGGAGCCCCTGATAATGAAGTAAAGCACCCGTTAGTTGAAGAATACAGCTCAATTTTATCCCAATATATAGGAGACAACCTAATAGAATGACGGTTTTTCAAAATCACTATTGGGTTCGCTGACTCCTAAACTTTCGCATTTTGTGTTATCAGCAAGGTCTCAAAAATAAATTAAAAGAAATTAACAGAAAAGAAAAAGGCAGCCAAGTAAATTGGCTGTCTCTTTTTTTATCTTTCAAACCGTCCAAAATGTGTATTTTCTCGATTAATAAGTGTATCTCCAAGAATGATTCTGCCCATAAGTCTCTCATGGTCGGAATTGAAACGTTCTCTAAAGTTTGTAGCTTCCTCTATTGTTGGTATATTATCACCACGCCTAGAACGTTCTTCTCCATCAAATCCAGGGCCACCATCAATCATTACAGATCTGTCAACTGTATCGTTGTCTTCATTCTTATCAGTAGGATAATTAGTTGGGTCTCTACGTGTATCAAGGTTCTCGGCATTATTTAATGGATCATTATAATCTTGTGGCATATGATTCACTCCTTCGCTTATATTATCTGCTGATGGCATTAATCTATTCGCTAACGATTGGAACCTTCTAAATAAAAGGCCATGTTTTAAAATAGTGTCGAAAATTAAGCAATTTTCAAGAATAATACATAAGCATTTGAAGGTCTTAGTGAATAGGTTACATAAGCCATTGTGAGGTTATCACACCACTTAATAAACTCAAATTGTGAAAATCTGTTTTCTTTTCTACATACGGTATTTAACAAGTTCTTTAAGTTTTCGGACGAGAATGGAAAATCTATAGTAGTGGTTTCATTCCAGTTCCAATTCATATAAACATCCCCTATTATCAACTGTAATTACTTACTATCCTCATCACCTTCTACTCTCTAATTTAACATTTTCTTATACAACTAACCTGCCCCGTTTGTTGCATAAGAAAAGGAGCTGCTGATCAGCTCCTGGTAATGAAGTAAAGCACCTGTTAGTTGAAGAAATCATATCCTTGCTTAGTTTCTCAAATATATGACACTGTCTCTTATTTCTACTTGAAAATTTAAATCATCCTTAATATTAAGCATATAACCAACATCTTTATTATTCTCAGATTCAAAAGATATACCATATCCATTATTCTCAGGATAACCATATAAATAGCAGACCACTTTTCCCTCTTTTAAAAATACAATTTGATTCATTCCTTCATTTACAGTTTCGCTAATAGTATCCCATTTATAACCTACCGTTTCATATATATGATCTTTCGGGCTATATGGTGGAAAGGAATATACTACATCCCAGTTAAACGGTGTTACTTCTAATAAATTTATTGTTTCAACGGAATGTCCAATTGATAACACTTCTTCTTTTAACAACACTTCGTTTACATCCCATAAATCTTTCTTTAATAGCTTTATAAAGATAGCTATACATATTATACCCAAAGCAATAATCAATACTGTCTTTTTAGATTTCATAACTATACTCCACCTTGAACAGCAACCTTCCTAACGAATATTTCACTTTATTATAACAATTATTCCCAAAATGAATATGTATTCTTAATGAACTAACCTGCCCCGATAGTTGCATAAAGAAAAAGCTGCCTTAAAGACAGCTCCGATTTTCAGCTAACGCACCCGTTAATTTAAGTACATTTCTTCACAAACTTGTTCTTTATGAAAAAGTTCAAAAATTTCTATTGCTGATATGCCACTTGAATACATGGAAATACGAAAAAATCATTGCATATGCAAAAATGAAATTAGGAAAGAATTTAAACGACTAAACGCTCTTGTTGAAAATTATCAACACCAATTGCTCGAACTTTACCTTCTCGATATAATTCTTCCATAGCCCGCCAAGCACCATAGTAATCATTATATGGTTGGTGAATCACATATAAATCAATATAATCTAGTCCTAAACGTCCAATGAATTTTGAAAACCTCTTTTTGCCCCTGCATAATTAGTATCTGTTATCAATAACTTAGTCGTAATGAATAACTCTTCACGTGGCACACTACTTCTTTTAATCGCCCTTCCCACGGTTTCTCTTTTTTTAGACAACAATAAATAGGCAGCCCAATTTTTTTGTCCATATAGGACACTAACCCCTCTTTGTACATAACCTGAAAGGGTAAACACAAAGGGAGGATTTCTTGAATGTATAACTATAATTACGCTTTTAACCCTTATAATGTGCCTTATTATATAGACGGAGAACGAATACCGGGCCCGGGCGGTGGTCAATGGGATGGACATGGCGGCGGTCATGGTGGTGGTCATTGGGACGGACACGGTGGTGGTCATGGTGGCGGTCATTGGGACGGACACGGTGGTGGTCATGGTGGCGGTCATTGGGACGGACACGGTGGTGGTCATGGTGGCGGTCATTGGGACGGACACGGTGGTGGTCATGGTGGCGGTCATTGGGACGGACACGGTGGTGGTCATGGTGGCGGTCATTGGGACGGACACGGTGGTGGTCATGGTGGCGGACATTGGGAACACGGGCAATGGGTTCCACGCTGTAGGAGAGTATGGGTTCATGGATTTGGTTGGACTTGGATTTGTAGGTGATGAAAAAAAGACAGCATATTGCTGTCTCTTTTTTTCGCTTTTTCTTCGTATTGTACATTTCTTAAATTAACTTTAATCACCAGTAAATTTACATTTATTGAAGTGTTACAATTATTATGAGGTGTTTTGAAATGTTTATATCACCAATGTTATTACACAAATCTAATCATCCTTTCGATGATGATTCATATATAACTGTGGATTTGAGTCAATATTTTGGACACTAAAAAGTTAAATCTTAAGCTGTATTCCTAATTCGATCTTCAATGGCTTGTGGGGTTTGATAACCCAAGCTGCTGTGAATTCTTTTTCGGTTATACCAACCTTCAATAAATTGGAACATCGCTAATTTAGCTGTTTGATAGTCTAGATATTGTACGTGGTTGACTTCTTCCTTCTTTAATAGGGCATGAAAGGATTCAATACAGGCATTATCGTACGGGCAACCTTTCTGACTAAAGGATTGCTTAATATGATGGTTTTGGATATGTTGAGTAAACTCGCTGCTTGTATATTGTGAGCCAAGATCGGTATGAAGAACTAAGCCCTCCGAGGGCTTTTGTGATAGGTGTGCGTTATTGAAAGCTTTTATGACCAGTTCTGTCGTCATTGAACGAGAAAATGAATACCCTACTATTTTCTTAGAATGAAGGTCTAATACCGAAGCTAAATAACACCATCCGTCTTTTAACGTATGGATATACGTAATATCTGCTACCCATTTCTCATTAATGGTCTGAGTAATGAAGTCTCGTTTTAACAAATTATCCAATTGAATAACCTTTTCTTTAGATGGATAGGGACGGTATTTTTTCTTAGTAATAGAACGAATTCTCGCCTTGCTCATTAAGCGTTGAACACGCTTTAGACTTAGGGAAAACCCTTTGGTTAATAAGCTTTCATGAATCTTTGGAGCCCCATATCGTCCCTTGCTTTCCAGGTAAATGAGATGAATTTCCTTCGTGAGTTCTTGGTTTTCCTGTTCGCGATTTGATACGACTATTTGAAGGGACTGATAATGGCTGCTTCTTGGGATTTCTAGTATTTCACACATCTTCTGTACGGGATATTGTTTCTTGTGTTCCTCAATAAACTCGGTAAGATCTGTTTCGGTTACTTTTTCGCGAATATGGCCATAGCCTTTTTTAAGATTTCAACTTCTTGCTTTAACCGAAGGTTTTCCTTTTGAATGGCGGCTAATTCCTTTGGAGTCATGGACTCTTCCCCTAAACCGATTGGAGTAAATTCTTTAACCCATTTATAAATGGTAACTTCTGATACGCCATATTCGCCGCTTAATTCTTTGACCGAATTACCCGAGTGATAAAGATCTACAATAGTCTTCTTGAATTCATTATTGTATTTTTTACCTGTATTCTTACGTTCCAAGACGGACACATCCTCTCAAAAATCATTGTAAGGACTTAACTAAAATGTGTCCATGAAACTATACTAACTCCAACTGAGCTTAAGTTATCTAGACCTAATTATAAAAAACCTAAATAAATAAAGGAGAGTACATATTAGCCATGTATAATATGTACTCCCCTTTTTTCTTTTACTGAACTAACGCACCCGTTAGTTCTATAAGGACACAGTAATAAAAGTCCCTTATAGGGGGCTGTTTTTATTTAGATAATATTAAAATAAATAAGAGCCTATGACCAACACAAAAAGGTAAATAAAAATAGAGTATAAAGTTAGTATGTATTCCTTTTTTTCTCTTTTATATTTCCATTCCATGAAAGCACGAAAACTTAATGAAATAAACAAGTAGCCTATTAGCATGTAGAAAGGATTATCAACAAACCATATTGAAATAAGAAATGCTATTAGCATAGCCCTTTCAATCCATATCTGAAATTTATTGACACCTTTATAAAAATACCCCTTACTTTTTTCAATCTTCAAATTCTTCTTCAACCAACGTTCAAACACTGTTGTAATGATTAAAAAAACTGTAATAAAAATGATGAAATTTAACAAAAACTCACCTGCCCTGACTACCAATTATAAACAATTTAATGATGTGAATTATTTACCTTGTTCCTTTTTCCAAGCGAAAACCCAGCAGCTAATAAAGATACTGTCGCTAAACCAACTCCAATAATCATAGAATAGTCGAAATAATTTTTAAGTGCCATACCACTAGAAATAGCTACAATAAACAAAAGTAAAAAGAAAACCGTATAATTCTTTTTCATAATTCCTCACCACCCTTTATCGATATTACAAAAAAAAGCAAATGAATTGTTGAACTAACCTGCCCCTTTAGTTCCATAAGACTTATTGTAGAGGCGAATATAATGTGACATAAAAAAAAGACGGTTTTACCGTCTAATAGATTGCACTAGTTTTCTTAGTAAAAACAAAACTAATATTGCGAAAAGAGAAGTTAGAATTAATCCTGGGATATTTATAGAAGTTAACAAATTCACACCGCCCAATTAATATCATTAACTAAATTTTAGGTGTTGATACAAAAATAGTCAATAATCAAGGTTCGAATAAGTTACGCTTCTAGAACTATCCTGCCCCGTTAGCTCCATAAGAAAAAGAGCTACCGAAGCAACTCCCTTATTGAAGTAGCCTTATTGTGCACTTTTTTCATTGTGCTTTCTACTAAATCAACCGAACAATCGTAAGCGTTTACATAATCATTAATTTAACTAGCTAGATATTTCTCAACAGAATTCCTAACTCCATTTACTTTTGGTCCATATACAACTTGAATATTATCACCATTTTTTATTACTCCTGCTGCGCCTGTGCCTTTTAAGGTTATTTCATCAACTATATTAGGATCTGTAACTTTTACTCTCAAACGTGAAAAGCAATTGTCAACAGTTTCAATATTTTCCTTTCCACCAAGTCCTTGAACTATTACGGCGGCCAAATCTGAATCTTTGTCTGCTGTTGCTGCTACTTCTCCTAAACCAGTGGCGATTTTTTCTTTATAATCTTTTTTAGTAAATAATTTAACTTCATTATCTTCTCTACCAGGAGTTTTAAGTTTTAATTTTTCAATTAAAAATTTAAATACAACAAAATATGTCGCTAATTGAACAAGTCCCACCATTACAAATATAGGCCATTTCGTTCTTGCCATTCCAGCTGGTAGATTAAAAGATAAAAACTCTATAAGTCCACCGGCTCCATAAGTTCTAACTCCTAATAATACTGTAACAGCTTCAAATAGACCATCCATAACAGAATGAACGAGCCATAAAAATGGTGATACAAATAAAAATGTAAATTCTATTGGCTCTGTAATACCGGCCAAAACTGATGTTGCTAACGCTGGTATTAAAATTGCCTTTAATTTCGTCTTATTTTCTGGTTTAGCTGTTTTATAAAAGGCTAAACCAGCACCCACTAAACCAAACATTTTAACCATACCATATTGTAAATATTTTGCTGATGGATCAAACACCTTTATAGATGGATCAGCTAGCTGAGCTAAGAATATATTTATAGCTCCTGAATAAATTTTTCCGTTTATGGTTAATTCCCCCCCTATATTAGAATAGGAGAATGGTGACCAAATCAAGTGATGCAATCCCGTTGGAATTAAGAATCTATTCAAAAATCCATATAAAAATACACCTATAGATCCTGATACATTTATAAAGCTTGTCAATGCTGTAATACCTGTTGCAACAATTGGCCAAAAATAACTAAATGCTACTGCTAATGTGAGTAAAATGGGCACTAAAACAATAAATACCAGCTTAGTATTTCCATATACACCAATTGCCCCCGGAAGCTCCTTATTACAAAATTTGTTATGAACAAGTGCAACTACTACTCCAAGAATCATTCCTAGGAAAACACCCATATCTACTATTTGAAAACCTAATAAAACGGTTTGACCAGTACCATATAAATCAGAAGAGTCATTATAGGGTAATAGTTTACCTGTTAAAGTAAGCCACTGATTGTTAGCCCCTAAAAAAACTAAAAATGAAAATAAGGATACAAGTGCTGCTTCTGCTTTCTTTTCTTTAGCCATTCCCATCGCTATTCCTACACAGAAAATAATACTCAAATTCATCAGCATAGGCCAAAGCCCACTTGCAATGAATTTACCTAAATTGATTAAGAAACTTCCCTCTCCTACAATAACTGGATTACTCAGAATTGAAGTAAGAGCTAAAATTATACCTGCAATAGGTAAAAATAATACTGGAGCAACTATAGCTCTTGCAAAAATCTGCATACTGTTTAAAACTTTATCTTTCATTTTAACCCTCCCTAATATAGCATGAAGTAAACGTTTTAATTTTTAGTTGCAAATTTGAACACTAATTATTTGCTCATAATTATTTAAATTTTCTAACTATTTTTTGTAAAATGATTTATTTTATATTACACTTTAGAATTAGCTCTTGTCTTAACACTTCTGCAGTAGAGATTTGCTCCATTCCTTCTAGTTTTTCCAGAGTATTTGTAATAATAATTGGAGTAACAATTTCTTTATTTTTATTTTCTAGAAATTCGATGTCGAAGTTTAATATGGCATCACCTTTTTTTACAAATTGTCCTTCTTCGACAAGTACTTCAAATCCCTCTCCTTTAAGTTCTACCGTCTCTAATCCTACATGAATAAGAATTTCTAAACCTTTTTCCGATTTAATTCCTATCGCATGTTTAGTAGGGAAAATCTGAATTATCTCACCATCAATTGGAGAAACAAGATTTCCTTCCATAGGTATGATTGCTAAACCATCTCCTAACATCTTTTGTGCAAAAACCGGATCAGGAACTTCTGCTAATGATATAACCTCTCCAGCAAGGGGAGAATATATTTCTTCGATTTGAAATTTTACCTTTTTTTGAAATAAATTTTGCAGCATTATTATCAGCCCATCTTTCATAATAGAATGTATCTTTAAATCTTCAACAACAGAAAATTCATCACCACAAAACAGAGAAATGAAAAGTTTGTTATTCAGTCTTATAATGTTCACGCTTATAATTCTAAATTATGTCGATAATCCACATATTGGCGGAACAACGTCTCTCCAATAAAAAAGAACGAAGAGGATGAGACACTTGAAAGTCCATCATTCATTGGAATTTCTGAACTGCTCGCATATAAATTGTAAGGAGTCATAGTTGCTAACCTATTATTTTTAAGGTTTGTTATAGAAATAAATGGTACTCCTTTTGTAAGCAGCGATTGTACTATTGGAAATATTACGGGCGTATCACCTGAAAAGGAGATCATAATTATAAGATCCTTACTTGTTAAACCTTGGAGTAATATTTCGAATTCTACTAGAGCTCTTATTACATATAAATGACGTTGCATACTAAGAAACATTCTTTGTAATTCATCTGCACAGTTCAATTGTAAGCTACCTGTTCCGTAAACAAATATTCGCTCAGATCGGTCTATTAACTCACATATCTCAATAAAATCTTTTGTTTTCGTATATTTTATCGTTTCTTGTATATCTTCATTTAAACTATCAACACTGGTTACTTCTCTCTGCACATGTTCTTCATCTTGCCATTTTAAATATACACGAAACTCACTGTACCCACTAAACCCCAGTTTTTGTGCTAAACGAAGAATAGATGATCGGGAAACATTACATTTATTTGCTAATTGATTGATTCCGAGATGATAACACGTGCTTTTATTGTTAAGAGTGTATTTTAAAATATGGAAGTCATTTTCATGAAGTTGATTATAATGTTTATTGATTAATTCTTCGATTTTCATTATTTATACCTACTCCTGTTTCTTTTTATCTTACCATAGTAATTTCTAAATTATGGGTAGGAGAAGGTGTGAAAGAAACAAAAGGTACAACTAATTTAATAGTTTTGTACTTTTTGTTTCCATTGATTTTCTTAAATTTTCAATACATTAAGTTTATTCAGTGTTTTTTAAATTAAACAGTAGTAAGAGCCTCTTCTTTACGGAGCACTGGCCAATATTCTTTGTTTGCTTCAACTAATTCATCTAAAATTTCTTTAGCTACTTTAGCGCTTGGAACTGGTTTAGATAAAGTTAAAGCTTGCCACAATTTTTGATAAGACTTTTGCTCCCATGCTTCTACAACTAATTTTTCTACAGATACCTGTTGTTCCATTAATCCTTTTTGGAATTGTGGGATTTTTCCTATCGACAGTGGTTCAGGTCCATTACTTCCAACGATACAAGGGATTTCTACCATAGCAGTTGAATCAAAGTTTTCAATTGCACCATTGTTCTCAACAATTAACAACATTCTTTCGTGAGTGTTATACGCAATTGCTCGAGTAAGGTCAACGATATAAGAAGCATGATCGTCAATATGAAGCTTATTTCCTTCAGTTGATTGCTGCTCAATAATTTTTTCACACTGGCCAAACACAAATTTCTCACGACCATCGATTACCTGATTCGCTCGAGTATAATTCGGATTTGAGTGTTCAACAGCATAATCAGGATAGAAATAATATTGCAAGTAGGTATTCGGCAACGTATTCTGGTCAAGCGCAAATACATCACGGGCTTTTAAAAAGGTATCATTCCAACTTGCGTCTGCGTGTTGATCATTATTTCCTGCGTTAGGTACATACCCATATTTACTAACATGTTCTTTCAGCTTTGGCATCAAATCGTTTCCGTCTTTATCGCGAATATCTGTCCACCAGCCAAAATGATTAAGCCCATAATAACGAGCGACCATGTCTTTGCGGGATGATAGACCCACTATCTTAGACATCAAATCTTCAATTCCGATTGGCATATCACAAATGTTCAATACCCTAGAGTTAGGACGTAGTCGGCGTGTTGCTTCCGCTACAATGGCTGCCGGATTTGAATAGTTCAGCATCCAAGCGTTCGGTGAAAATTTCTCCATGTAATCAATAAGTTCGAGCACTCCACTAATGGAACGCATTCCGTAAGCTATTCCGCCTGGTCCACATGTTTCCTGGCCGACAACTCCATATTTTAGTGGTATTTTTTCATCTAACTCACGCATTGCATATTTCCCGACTCGAATATGTGCCATTACAAAATCAACATCTGTGAAGGCTTCTTCCGGATCTGTAGTAGCAACAAATTCAATATCTGGAGCTTTTTCTCTTACAATCACTTCACAAGCTCCGGCTACCAGATCTTGACGTTGTTTATCGTTATCGTAAAACTTTAATTTGCGAATTGGTAGCTTTTCTAGGTTATCTAATAACATTAATACAATCCCTGGTGTAAAAGTACTTCCCCCACCTGCAATAACAATTGAAAATTTCTTCATTTGTATTCCTCCTCGATTATTGAACTCATCTACAACACAATTTATAGCATATTGAAAAAACAGAAACAATAAAGTACAGGGATTAAGGGCTCGTTCCCAGTTTCTGTTCTTTTTCTCATCTTCTGAGAATTTTCACATCACTTTTAAAAGGCCGATCATTTGAAAAAAGAGAAAAGCATACCTGACGGTTTCCTTTGAACTATCCTGCCCTGATAGTTGCATAAAAAAAGGCTGCCTTAAAGGCAGCTCCGATGTTCAGCTAACGCACCCGTTAATTGATTAAGGATGGTCTTTACACCATTAGATTATCAAATAAAATTCCTGAAAAAATTAACACCATCCCAATAATGATATGGACTTTTTTTTCATTCACTTTTGAATTTTCTAAAATAGTAAAGATGATTCCAATTAGGCCAATATATACAACACTTCTTATAAAATAAGATGTATTTACAAGAAAAAGGTTAGGAAACTTTTGATAAAGACCAGATGTAACACCCATAACAAACAAAAAAAGAGGAATTCTTAATTTCCAATACATTTCTTCACCCCATTTAATCAAGGAAATTATTCCATTATTTTATCATTAATCAATTCATAAATGAGTTATTAATGAACTAAACTGCCCCGATAGTTGCATAAGAAACTCCTATGGCGGCGCTCCTCGCCGCCACCATCTACTACGAAAATCTACACTCAAAAATAGAGTCTAACCCATTAACCCCTTGACGATAATGGATGATAACAATACAACCAGGCTGAGCTTTTTTTGGTGGATCTTAAGGAAGATACCCTGTATAAGAAACTGGTTGTGACAGTATGGAAGAACCATTTAGTGTACTGCTAGTACGTATACAAAATTTTTTGTAACAAATTTCCTGTCATATGTATTGTTAATCTTTTTTTGAGGTGATTCTCCTATGGAAGCAATGATTGAACGGTGTGCTGGCCTAGATGTACACCAAGAAACAGTAGTAGCCTGTGTATTATTTGGTCCATTAGATAAAAAGCCAAAAATCTCTATTGAAACGTTTTCGACTACAACAACAGGACTCTTGGCTTTAAGTGATTGGTTAACTACCCTTCAGGTATCCGATGTTGTGATGGAAAGTACCGGAGTCTACTGGAAACCAATATGGAATATACTCGAAGGATCTTTTCACCTTGTTCTGGCCAATGCCAGGCATGTCAAAAATGTTCCAGGCCGTAAAACTGATGTAAAAGATGCCGAATGGCTTGCCAAGCTTCTAAGATGCGGACTTATTGAAAGCAATTTTGTCCCACCAGAGGATATTCGTGATTTACGAGATCTTACTCGTTATCGAAAAAAATTGATTCATCATCGCACATCAGAGCAGAATCGCATTCACAAAATTCTTCAAGATGCTAATATCAAGCTAACATCCGTTCTATCAGACATTTTCGGTGTATCGGGACGCCGTATCCTTGAAGCCATTCTAAACGGTGAAAAAATAGAGACCGATGGTCTTCGAAAAATGGTGGATTGGCGAACAAAAGCAAGTATTACTGACATTGCCCATGCAATTAATGGCCGTATTCGCCGTCATCATCGTGATATGTTGCGTTACCATTGGGAGCATATGGGTTATTTAGAAAAAGCCATAGAAGAATTGGAAAAACAAATTGATCAACTCCTGTCCCCATATCATAAGGAAGTTGAATTATTGGATGGTATACCTGGTGTGAACAAAGCTGCCGCAGCCACTTTTATTGCAGAGATGGGCATTGATATGTCCGTATTTAAGTCGGCTAAACATCTTGCCTCTTGGGCTGGTGTAAGTCCCGGAAATTACGAAAGTGCTGGTAAAAAAAAAACGAGTAAAACCACACAAGGTAACAAAGCTTTGAAAACGATGGCCGTAGAGTGTGTATTAGCGACTTCAAGGCAAAATAATCGAATTGCTTCACATCGAAAAAGGATTACCAAACGACAGGGAAAAATGAAGGGACGAATCGCTTCTGCCCATTTACTAGTAACGATTGCTTACAACATCTTAAAAACAGGAGAACCTTATCAAGAACTAGGCTCAAATTACCTTGAAGAAAAACAAAACAACAAAGAATTAAAAATGATCGAATACCTAAAAAAGAAAGGCTATACAATCGCTCCATCTGAACAACAAACTGCATAACCAGTTAAATAACGACATAGTACATTTACCCCCATCAAAAAAAATGAGAATATGGAGGGTTTATTTTAGCATGGCTTTTTTACTATTGTGTTTTCATACAAAAGAGTGTTACGTAGCAACCAAATTGTTAAACTCAAGCACCCGTTAATTGAAGAAGAAAATGGCAAAAGAGAGCTCTTATTTATGGTACAAATAAAATAATGAATAACATAAATACTGCCAAACCAAGAAACATTGAAATAAGCTTAATCCACCCTTTTTCTTTAGATATCGTTAATAGAGTAAATATCATTATAATAAAAATCCATTTTGAAACCGTTTCATTTATGTTCAATGAATCAGGCAAGAAAATAATGGTTATGTAAAGCAATAAAGCTGTTACTAAAATGTTAATAATAATCCTTAAAGCCATCAAATAAATCACTTCCTTATCCTTTCAACTAAGCTTGCTAATAAATTACTATATTACCTCTTTTTAAACTAACCTGCCCCGTTAGTGCCATAAGAAAAAGGCTGCCTCAGCAACCTTCCTAAAGCACCCTTTAGTTCAATAAAGGCTATTAAATTTTTTCTAAATTTTTAGTGAGTCTGATAATCCAATACAATACTATCCACGGAAGTATGAACTTTGTAGCCCATTCAATTACATTAGGAATTAAATATGATGAGTTTATATTAAATAACGGAAGTATTAGCCAAAGTACCAATAAAACTATGATACCAATAATTAAATTTTTCATTTAGATAGCCCCCCTATAATCTCATATTACCATAATAACCCATTATTCTTCTTCAACTAAACTGCCCCGTTAGTTCTATAAGAAGAATTAGAGATACAAAAAATATGAACTAATAACAAACAGAGCAAAAGTAATAGCTATTTTAATCCTTGTTATTTTATTGCTTATCCCTGCTTTTTTTTCTAAGTAATATATGTAACTAATAGTTAACGTAAAACCCAAGTATGTAAATATGTATCCTTCAAAATCAAAATCAGAAACGATTACTTGATACCTCAAAGCTCCTAATCCTACAAGGACTATGCCTACCGTTCCAAAAAACATATATAAATACAAAATCTTATTTTCTTTAAACAATTTTTCTCTTTCCCCCTTAGTTCTGGTACAATTTACTATTTAATCATATCATTTAACACCTTTTCATTTGTGCGAAAACTGGAAGTTCCTTGTTGAAATAAACTGCCCCGTTAGTGCCATAAGAAAAAGCTGCCTTAAAGACAGCTCCGATCTTCAGCTAACGCACCCGTTAGTTCAATAAAAATAGGTTTTCATTGTCAGTCCTTTATAAACAGTAACCATCTGAAGGAATTGAATTTGAATTCCTTACATGAATAGAAATTCGGTCATTTGTAAAAGGCTTCATTCTTTTCTTTAAATCGTTTAACAAAAAAGCTAAATAAAATGCTCGTAAATAAATAATATAACCCTAAAATCGATAAAGAATCTGTTAAAACCATCCATAGATCATTACCTTGAATAACAAATCTCCATAAAAAAAAGCTAATCATAAAAATTATTGGAAATAATAGAAAATACCCCAAAAAGTATAAAGTTCCCTTTACCATTGTAATCACCCTTATTCAGACATTTAATTAAAAAAGACTGTATTTATGCTCATTTGATTTTAAAAATCCTCATTTGTGGTTCTTCTTAACTTTATTAGTTTCTCAAGACGAAGATAAATAAAACCAACCGAAAAACCAACAATGAAACCACCTGCAACTGCAACAACACTCTATTCAACAATACCTCTTTTCGGATTTATTTATCTTAAAATAGGTAGTTATTAAGAGCATAAGAATATATTGTTATTTATTTCCTGCTTATTCCACTAACCTGCCCCGTTTGTTCAATAACTAATTAAATAATTTGAATGAACTAAACCCCATAACATAACCTCTACCAATACCAATCACCATGCCAAAAAGATTCCATTGTGAAATGTAAATACCGAACATAAATAACAATAACCCCAATAATCCTAATAGCCCCATTTTTTTATTCACTAAATTGTCTCCCATTTCCTCGTATATTCTTTCATGCACTAACTATCTCCAAATTATAACAGTTTCTTAATGAACTAACCTGCCCCTTTAGTTCCATAAGAAAAGGAGCTGATGATCAGCTACTGGTAATGAAGTAAAGCACCTGTTAGTGCAATAAAAAATTCTATTTTAATGCCTTTATCTTTCAGTTTCATAATCATTAATGATTACTTTTATAATATTACATTGTTCATCTGCGACTGCTTTGTTAGATTGTTTATTATAGTTGTAGGTTATTAAAGCCTTCCATAAAGCCCAACCTCTTGCTCTATTCCAAGTTTCTGCATCAAAATTCAATGCATTCTTAAATGTCTTTCTGCTACTATTATCAAAAAAAGTCCAAGCCATTGCAGCATCGCAAGAAGGGTCTCCTACTCCCAATATCCCAAAATCAATAACCGCATACAAATTACCATTTTCAATTAATATATTTCCTGGGGCTATGTCACCGTGGACCCAAAATGGTTCACCAGCCCACTTTGAAGTTAATGCCAATTCCCAAATTTCTTTCAATAGGTGTTTATTAAAAGTATTTACATTATTATTAATGGCATCTCTACACTCATCATCGTATACAACAATGTCTCCGCCTCTATAAAAATTATGTTCTCCAGCTAAGGGACCTCCACTGGCGTCAATAGATTGTAATTCAACTAAAAATCCCCCCAAATCATTTGCAAATTGATTTGAATCATCTATATTTTCTAAAGTTAACGTCTCTCCATCCAACCATTTGTTGACTGACCAAGGATGTGGGTAATCCTCACTTGGTTCTCCTTTAGCTAATGGTTCAGGTATTAGTGTTGAAAGATGCTTGGCTAAAATGGGTAACCATTTTTGTTCTTTTTCAACTTGAGGTACATAGGCTTCATCACTTGGTAACCTAACGCTCATACTGTTGCCTAAGTGAAAAGTTTTATTATCATTTCCACTTTTTTTAACAGGCTTAATTTCCAAATTAGACCAATCTGGAAATTGGCTATTTATTAACTTCGAAACTAATTCTACGTCGATTTTTATCATTTAATTTCTCCTTCTAATTTTATTTGTTCATCTCCAAAACCCAGTTACAGTCACAAATTTATTTGACCCTTTAATTTGATTACATTTAATGTACCATATACTTACTACTACAAAGACTTCTTATTCCACTATCCTGCCCCGTTAGTTCATTAAGAAAATCAACAACATCCTTTAACAGAGCCATTCTTATAAAAGATTTTTACAGGTCCTTGGATTCTTCTTCTGCCAGAATCTCTCTCTTTTTCGTCACGGACCATAGTGTCTGTCCGATCACCATCGTAATCGCAAACATCACCGCGTAAAAACTACGTTGGTCTTCGTAGTAGTGCAGGTAATGGCCTTGCAAGGAATTCACCAGGCTTAACACCAATTCTCCTAGAAAATAATACACCAGGAACGAACCCAATACCTTGGATGCTGCGAACATGATTTTTCCCATTACGTCATCCCCCTTACGTTGAAATAAAAGAACTCTTTGCCATTTTAACTATATTTCCTATAATACCTTTTATTAGCAAAAAAGAAGGGGGCTCTCCTTGTTCTTGAAAACAAACGAAAAATAATGTGATAGAGAATAAAATTACGATTTTATAATAGGAGGTGTTTTGAAATTTTTCTTAATGTGATTTGCTGAAGAAACAAAGGTACAAAAAAGGAAGAGGGACTTTTGTAGCTCCTCTTCCTTTTTTTACTTTATTTTTGGCTATGTTAAAGGTAAGGGTTGATTTTTCGTAAGGTGGTATTGCTTGTAAATGTTACACTTAAACTAACGCAGCAGGATGGTTTAATTAGGGTATGTATTTAAGTTAAGCTAATAAATAAATGTAGGAGGTGCTGTCATTGAAAAAGGTTTATTATAATGGACTGGATTTTTGGCTGGAAGGACCAAAATATAAACGTATTGAATATCCGATAAATGATGAAATATTTAAAAAAGCTGAAAACTTATTAAACATTAAATTTCCTCATTCTTTTATAGATTTAATGAAAATACAAAATGGAGGAGACTTAAAATACCCTTATTTCAATTTACCTGCTGTAGATACTGAAGGCATTCCTTATGAGGAACGAGTAAAACTTCCTTCCATAGAACCCATACATTTCGAGAATGATGATATAAGCATTTTGTCGTCCGAAGAACTATTAAAAGAAGTCGACCTCCCTAAAGGGTTTATTGTATTGTGGACCGATTTCCATTTTTGGGTTGTGTTAGATTATCGAAAAACAAAAGATAATCCTTCTGTTATGTATATAGCAGAAAACTTTTTAGCTTCAACTAATGAAACAACAGAATGGGAATATATCAAAATAACAGATAGCTTCGATGAATTTTTAAAAAAATTATTCCGTTCTTCAACTAACTGGTTCTTTAGTAAAAAATGAGCTTGGAGATACATTTTCCAGCTCATTTTTTTGTGCATTATTAAATCAACCTTAACCTTTAACATAGCCTTATTTTTTTGAAATTTTTCTTAATAAATATAAAGCGTATATGATAGCTGGTATAGCTCCAATCATTAAAATCATGTTTATTAAACCAAATATAAAATAAGAAGGCGATACATTCATTTTAATTCAACCCCATTAAAATTTTTAATCTCTATATGTGTATCTTTGATAAACACGAGCAAATCAACTAACGCACCCGTTAGTTGAAGTAAGTCTTTTATTTTTTTTTGATAAATATTCTTTTTAAAATACCAATGACAAAAATTGAAAATATAAAAATTAAAGTAGAGATTATGGCAGATGGATTATCAAATCGAGATTCATAATTAGCTATCAATATAAGATAAACTAATAATCCTGCTAAATATATAAGAATTGTTTTCATAATTAGCTTAGATATCCTTTCGAATTCTTCATCCTTTAATTTTAACAAAAATCCCTCTTCAATCTCTAGCATAATCTAAGTTCTTGTTCAACTAACCTGCCCCGATAGTTTATTAAGAACAAAATAAAAAGGACCCTTGGTCCCTTAAAAATACTTTCTATACAAGTCTCTCCGCATTGCACCACTTAGATATGCATAAATTTTTGTGGTTTCACTTTTTTCATGACCCATTAAATTTTGTATCACTTCTAGAGGAGCTCCATTATTCAATAAATTTGTGGCATAACTATGTCTAAGCTGGTGGGGATGAATGCTCTTTTTAATGTCCGTTCTCTTTGCTACCAGTTTTAAAATGTTCCTCGCTTGAGAAATACTCATTCGATGGGGTGCGCGTGTTGTCACAAATAGTGCTTCCTCATGATCTTTTCGCTCACTTAAATATCGCTTCAACCATATTTCACAACGAGTATTGAAATATACTTCTTGTTCTTTACGCCCTTTACCTAAAACGATTGCTGATTGATTAGAGAAATTGATTGAGGCCTTATCTAGATTTATTGCTTCACCAATTCTGCATCCTGTTGAATACATAAACTCAAATAAAGCATTTTCGAATGTTGTATGACAAGCTTCCCGCAAATGTTCAATTTCCTCTTCAGACAAGTATTTTGGTACCCTTAATTCTAATTTTGGTTCCTTGATTTTGGAAGCAGGATTTCCATTAATTAAATTTTCATCCTGAGCCCATCTAAATAAAGATTTAATAAATCGAATTCTGTGACCCAGACTGGATGGCTTAAGCTTTTCAGCTGCTTTTCCCAGATAAACTTTAAGAGAATTAGTTGAAAGTTCTTGAATGGATATATTTCCAAAATTATTCACCAACAAGTTAAATTGGACGTAATAGGCCTTTAATGTTTGTTGAGAATAACCTTGGATTTGCTTATCTGCCTTATATAAACCCCATACATCAGTTAAGATCATACCTGTTTCTCTCCAATCTATACCATATTAATAGACAGTATAGTCAAAAGAAGAACTATTATACTAGATTAGTAGAGTTTTCATTAAACAATAACACTGTTTGTTAAAGAAGAAAAAGCTGCCTTAAAGACAGCTCCGATCTTCAGCTAACGCACCCGGTAGTTCAACAAGTACTAGCCTCATTTAGCATATCAAGCTATTTATAGTCATTCTATATTTTTACTATCATAATTATTTAACCATTTCTCAGCAAAATCCACTGCTTCTGTAAGTGAAAAAAGGCGACAGTTAGCAGAACCCACTTTGCCAGCTTTCAGATCATGCTCTCCTTCAAACGCTTGACCGACTTCTTGAAATAGTTCCTCTCTAAATTCTAAGTCTTTATATTCTTTCCATACACTTTTACCTTCTACTAGCATAGGTGAACCCTTGCTTATAATTTTTTGATAAGGAATCCTATACTCTGCAAGATGGAAGCATGTAGTACTATCAAAATCAGCACCTAATAGTAATACATGTGAATGATGCATATAAAGTTTTCCTAAAGGTGATTGTTCACCAAGTCCGAAGTTCAAAGGATGTTGATTAAGAATTTTATTTTTATCTTTACCCCAAGCTATAAAAGAGTAGTTTGGGTGAACACTTCTTTTAACTTCTGGATAAGACCTGAATAACTCTACTATTTTCCCCATCCCTTTAGTGGTAGGGGTATAGTTAGAATTGTAAGCTGGCATACTTTCTCTAATAATATTCCACCACTCTTCTGGTACGGGAGGATTTTCCCAATCTTTTGGGTCAGATAATTCCACAGATTGAGAAGGCATCACGATGGTACCTTCTTCAGTAACAACATCTATTAATGCTTGAATAACAGTTACAGCCCCGCCATTTACCCATCCTATGGATGATAAAGAGGAATGTACAAGTACAGTCATTCCTTTCTTTAACCCTAAAGCTTTCAAATCTTCTGCTATCGACTGTTTAGTTCTTGGAAAAGTTGTACTTTCAATTATTGTTTCCATTCCATTTGTTCATCTCCAATTGATAACCTCTTATTAGATACTTATTATCTCTAGCTGTAAGTTTGGTGACAATTAAATCCTGCCCCTTTAGTTGCGCCACAGCAAGACCTGTTATTGAAGTAAAGCACCCGTTACTTGAAGAAGAGCGATACAAAAGTAAAGCCGATTATGATTACAAGAATTAGAATTCCGGTACCTTTCCAACCTAAGCTACCAACTAAATCAGCAAGGCCTCCACCGTGAATGCTGCTAGAAGGATTTCTTTTTAATTCTTGTTGTCTTAATTTTTCTCTTCTTCTTTCAGGAGTTTCTTTATCTTCACTCATTTGAACACCACCTGTAAATTAAGCAACCAGTCCTTTTGAATTTTACCACAAATAACCATTATCCTTGTTGAACTATCCTGCCCCGATAGTTACATAAAGAAAGAGCTGCCATAAAGGCAGCTCTGATCTTTAGCTAACGCACTCTGTTAGCTGAAGAACTAGGATATTTCAGTTTTTCTTTTGTAAGAAGACAGAATCCCAAAACCAATAAATAGCAGCTGCTGCAAAACTAAAACCGTAATATATTTGAGTTTTAACTAAATATGTAGGTTCAACTCTAAATAACACTACATTAAATAAAAATACTGCTACAAAAGAAAGTACCGTGTAAATTAAAAGATAAAACACATTAAATTTTCTCGGGCGTTTATTAAATATAATTTGCAATGGTACTGCAAAAAGTAAATAAGGTATAACAACATAAAAAGAATATATAATAACAGGCATTAACTGCAACCAAGAGGGTTCTCCACTAACTACAATTATAAAAACAGAAAAAGAGATACAAGACAAGAATAGAATAACAAAATAATAAGGTATTACATCGCTAATTTTCGATACTTTTTCACTTAATTTCCAAATCTCCAATTTTTCTCAACCTTCCAAATGTCATGTTACTTTTTTCCATAATAATATCATTTCTTCAACTATTCTGCCCCTTTAGTTCCAAAAGAAAAAGCTGCCTTAAAGACAACTCCGATTTTCAGCTAACGCATCCGATAGTGAACATTAACTATAGACTCATTAAATTCACAGTAACGATTATTGCTAATGAAGCCCATACAAGAAAAAGGATTGCAGTAAGATGCGAGGATACTTCCTCTTGGATAGCTTTTATTAATGTAAGTATAAAACTATATCCAAAAATGAAAAATAAAATTGCATATATTAAAAACAAAATATACATTCCTTTCGTACATTTAAGCTATTGAACTTTGTACTTACTACCCAGAATATTTTACCATAATTTTCGACTAACCTGCCCCGATAGTTACATAAAATCGAGTAGGAGGAGGCGCCTAGCCTCCGACCTCTCACACCACCGTACATACCGTTCGGTATACGGCGGTTCAGTTTAAGTCTGACGTAGTTTTGTATATCGTTCATATAGATTTACTAACCCTTGGTGGTGCCAATAAACATTATTAAGGGTTTTGTCTAGAATAGGACTATGCGCTATGCGCCAATAACCCTTTCTGCTATTTCCCCATTCATACGCTTTTCCAAATGGGGCGCCTAATCCTTTGAGTTTCCTCACTCTCGTTCTTGGCAATTTCCATTGCTTCCATAGGCACATCCTGAGTCTTCTTCGAATCCATGAATCTAAATTCTTCAAAACGTTCGGAGTATCAATGAGGGCGAAATAACCCATCCAACCTCTAAGGTATTGCTTTAACTTATTTATTCGGAGTTTCATGGGTTTCGGTAATTTTCTCGAGGTCATTTCCCTGATTCGTTTCTTTACTCTCTTCACCGTTTGTTTAGCCAGTAGAACCTTCGGGTTCTTCTTTGACTTCGTGAAACTAAAACCGAGAAACGTTCTGTTCCAAGGGCGATCATACTTCGACTTCTCGTAGTTGACCTTTAGCTTCAGTTTATTTTCAATGAAGCTTGAGATATTTCCCATTGCACGTTTGGCGGCTTTTCGTGTCTTCACAAAGATAGTACTGTCATCCGCATACCTTACGAATCGAAGATTGCGTTTCTCTAGTTCTTTATCTAAATCGTCTAACATGATATTAGATAATAAAGGACTTAACGGACCTCCTTGCGGAGTTCCCTCCTCACTTTTATGAAAAAGTCCGCCTATCATAATGCCTGCTTGAAGGAATCTACGAATCAGTTTGAGAACTCGTTTATCTTCAATTTTCCGCTCTAACATTCCCATGAGCTTGTCATGATTCACTTTATCGAAGAACTTCTCCAAGTCCATATCCACTACCCATGTATAACCTTCGGTTATATAGGACTTTGCCTTTCGAACCGCCTGGTGCCCTTGTTTGTTAGGGCGAAAACCATAGCTATTCTCCGAAAAGGTTGAGTCATATATCCTGGTTAATATTTGGGCAATGGCTTGTTGAATGAAACGGTCTAGAACGGTTGGAATACCCAATAGCCGAACTCCGCCGTTTGGTTTCGGGATTTCGATACGACGGACGGGCTGCGGTTGATAGGTACCCTGTAAAAGGGCAGTTTCATGTTGTACCATTCAGTTGCGAGGTGCGGTCTCAGGTTTTGAACCGGCATTCCATCTACACCATGGCTTCCCTTATTTCTTTCTACACGCTTCAATGCCTGTATTAAGTTTTCCCTCTCTAGTATCTGTTCCATTAACATCGTTGATATCCTTTCTACGTGGATAAATGGTCTATTTGTGCCTTTATCTGCTCCACCCTTTTGAAGTTCCCCGTGTATTCACCACTTCTTCCTTCAAATAAGTTCCGTTAGGAATTGTTTGCTTCTTCGCAGATAACGAACGCCTAGTATTCATCCTCCTTAATCTGTTCGGTCCTTTCTTATCTTCTCGAGTAGACAAGTACTATGACCTCTGCTGACTTCTGATGATTCAGCTGTCCATCACTGGACAGGTTACCAAGTGTACTTGGCTGTCATCAGACCTCCCCGGGTAAGAGTGCAATCTTTCCCTCCAACTATCTGCTTCATTTACTCTGTACCACCTTCGGCAGTAAGGACTTTGTTTTGTTTCGCAAACTCATCCAATGGATACCTAGCCTTATATGAAGTTCGTGTTCCTCAGACCGGAGGTTTGCCGCTTGCTTCCTTCAGATTCCACGTCACCGTGGACACCCTTGAATTAAGCTAACCACTACTACTGCCTTCATGGTTCGGGACTTTCACCCTATAGATTGCACCCATGCCGGGCGCACGAAAAAAACTGTATTAAAGACAGTCCGATCTTAAGCTAACGCACGTGATATTTCACCAGGTCTAGATAGTGTTTTATCCATTAAGGGTTGAAACAGCAACAATGAATGAAAAGATTATTGCTAATATTGCATCTTGTCTCGTAGTTGTTCTTATCAGTGGCATCCAGCTAATCTTACCCATTAGGCTAACAAGTCTTGCAATAATAAAAAAGATAACAAAAAAACTAAAAAACGTTCCAATCATAATATCACCTTGCCTCATTTTTCTTTTATTGTAACATTCATCTTCAACTAACCTGCAAGGTTGCATAAAGAAAAAGCTATCTTAAAAACAGCTCTGATCCTCAGCTAACGCACCCGTTAGTTAATTAAGAAAAGCGATTCTGGAATATTGAAAAAAAGAGGCCATCCTTTTTGGACAGCCCCCTTTCCGCTAATTATAAAATTTCTAGTAGAGCTCGATATCATTATATTGGTCACTTCCGAATGTTACCATCTATACTTCAGAGAAGGTATCTCCAAAATGAATTGGCTTTCAATCTTTGAAAACTATGAGAATACTGCAATTTTACGTGCGATAGATTCTGTTAAACGAGATGCTACTTTTGGAACAGCCCATTTAATAATTGGTGTTAACACCGCACCAGATAATCCGCCTGCATGGATTTCCACCGTACAAGTCATTATTGTTTTACCATTAACATCTTCTGCAGTAAAGTGACCGCTTCCTGAAAAATTATCTGATAAACCTTTTAGTTCAAACTTAATATTTGAAGGTTCATTCCATTCGGTAATATCTACCTGCGCTTGTATTGTTTTTTTAATACCTTTCACACTACCTTCAAATGTCCAAATAGATTGCTTGTCATTTATGATTTCATGTTCTTTATAGGCTGGTACTGTCGTTGCCCATTTTTCGAGATCACTGACATAATCCCAAACTGCTTGTACATCTACTGGAACTACTACAGTATGCGTTCCCGTTGCCATTATGATCCCCACCTTCACTATGTATGAATTGTAACTTTACATTTCTACAAAATAATTATTACATAAAAAGCATAAATTTACATCACTAATTATACATAGCTTTCCTTCTTCCAATCCCCCAATTATTTGTAGAATCAAAATTTTCCAATCCTCCACAATCTGGCCCTTTAATGGAATAACAGGACTGACGTTTTTAAACGACTTTAATGTCACTTAACAGTATTCCTTATGGAACTTTCCTGCCCCTATAGTTTAAGTACATTCTTTCACAACCCCAATAGTGCAGAGCCTTTTGAGACACAATCCAATTACCTACAAAATAGAGTTCATACTGTCTCATATGACTTGTATCAGAATGCTCATCGTTGTAAATACGCATTTTCCTGATGCTACCCCTTATTCAAGAATATGGCCCTAAAAGGAAAAATAAGCGCTTATCCTTGTTCCTGGATAGCGTCCTTTTATGGCATAACTTGAATTTATCCTCATTCTTAAAAATCTCAACTAACGCACTCCTTTCGTTTAATTACGCTCGTGCGGAAAGTGGTGCAATGCCTTATCAGATTCCCCGGCCTAATTGGGTACTAATGGACAGTTCTAATCATATTCTTATAAAAGAAAACAATAGGAAGGAGTGCAAAGTCAGTTGATAAAAGTTAAGGTTGGTTTACGGCCCATTGCAAGTAAGATAAATTTACCTACTGTTTTGAAAACAACTATACTTCCAGGTGACTCAATTGAAAGATTATTTATTGCAACCCAGGTAGGAGAGATCTTTTACATAGGAAACGGAGTTATAAGGACTTTTTTAGATATTCGCCCGCGAATCCTAAAACTAGGTGTTTCTGGTGGCGGATATGATGAACGGGGATTGCTGGGGCTAGCGTTTCATCCCGAATTTTATTATAACGGTCTGTTTTATCTTCATTATTCAGTAGCTGAAACACAAGGACCAGGTGCTCTTCGTGAATCTTTTAAGCCTGACCCGTGTGATCCTAGAACGTTAAACCTAAGGTGGATAAATAGAGAAACGCAATATGATCATATTGATACAATTGAAGAATGGATTTTACAATCGAATGGTCAACCCCGAAAACGACGGACATTACTTAACTTAAGAAGACCATTTTCAAATCATAATGGGGTCAATAGTTTAAACTTTTCACCTGAAACAGGAAAACTTGTTTTAACAACCGGAGATGGTGGATCAGGCTATGATCCATTTAACTTAAGCCAGGACGATCTAGAAATCGCTGGTAAAATAATTGAAATTGATGTAGGTAAGGATATATACATCAATAATCCACCCATTGTCACACGTTTTAATGAACTTCCCACAACTATTCAGGAAACGCTCATGGTAATGGCCAAAGGAGTTCGCAATATACCAGGCATTTCATTTCAAAAGTTTTATAATCAGTATATTAAATATGCGGGAAATGTCGGACAGGATTTGGTCGAGTCCATTTTTTCATTCGTTCATTATAAACCAATACCGGTTACTCAGCTTATTCAAGCTTCTTTAATGAATTCTGAACCTGACAAAGAAGGATTTATTAACTTTGGCTGGCGAGGTTGGGAAGGTGCTTTTCCTGCTTCGATTATAAGAGGCTGCACTGAAAATCCGACTTTGGATGAGAAAACAATTGCTTTTTACAATGAAGCAGTAACACTTTCAGGTAGTCGCCTTCAGCCTTTAACTAGTTATTTTCATAAAGATACCAGACCCGATAAGTTTGGAGGAACTGCACTTACAGGAGTGCAAGCCTATATGGGGGAAAGTATCCCTGGTTTAACAGGAAGCGTTGTGTTTACCGACCTTGCCCGGAAAGAATCTCAACCTCAGGTTCGAGGGGCTTTAGCTTATACCATCGTAAGACCAAATGGTGAACAAAATGATTTTAGTGTGATACAAACCGATTTTGAATTTGGGTCTCAATCAGCCTATTATGTTAGTTTGGGAACGAACCTCAATCAAACCAGATTATATTTAGCAGTTTATGGCTCCATGAAAGTGACTGATTTTAACCAAGGCACTGTTTTTGAAATAATTCCATGAATCATAACTATAAAATTCTACTTGATAAATCTCTACATGGATTTAAGTAATCGAAATTAAAACCAAGTGATGGAGAATCACTAAATTATAATCATTTTTAATTTTTTAAAAATGATTAAAGCAATTTCAACCCATAACCAGCTATAAATGAAAGCCAATAAAAAGCCAATTGTAAGAAATGAAAAGGAAACAGGGACGGCTGGACCTAAAACTGGAAAGTGAAAAATAAATATTAGACTCATAATTCCTAACATTAAAAGAATTGCACCAGTGGCAATAATACTTAATCTCTTCCTAAAAAAGTAAAAAGATGCCCCTATGCCAAGTCCTAACAACCCTGTTGTAAAAGGAAATACAATTAGTTCAGTTGGTTGTAGGATGAATAACAACATAATTGTCAGAAAGTAGGACATTACTCCAAATGGAATGGAAAACATGGAACATAACAGAATAGGTGCAGTGGCTAGCGGACTTAAAAAATATCCTATACCTGGTATAAAGCCAGCAGCAGCCTGTAGAATAGCAGCAATACAGGCAAAGATAGACCCTAAAATGAGCTTCATCGTTTTTTTATGTTTATTGAATATTATTTGAGATAAACGAACCTCATCAGAAATAGGTTTAAAAAAATACACCTTTCCACCTCATTCTAAATGGTTTATACGTTACGATACATTGTATTACCATTTATTAGAGGTGGAACAATTATTAATAATTCAAACATCAATATCTTGTGTAATGAAAAACTTAATAAAAAATCTCTCTAAAACTTAACCGGTAATACAAAGGAAAGAACATCTGTGGAGGAAAGTTAGCTGTTATGAGGATGTCTGGGTAAAAAGTAATTTCCTTTGCCTATAAAAAAAACAAGGCCTTATAGGCCCTGCTTCTTATTTGACAATTACTTCTCCAACCATTCCTTCCTGGAAATGGTACCGGCATTTCAGTTCATATGTACCGGGCTGTTTAGGATTCACGGTAATGTTTTTTTCTGTACCTGGCTGGACCTCGGCGTCAATTCCGAGCTTTTCCACTGTGAAGGTGTGCTCTTTTGTACCTTTGTTTTTCAATATCAACGTTGTGGCTGTTCCATTCGGAATAGTGATGACTTTCGGATTAAAGAGATCATCGTTCAACTCGACCTCAATCGATTTTCCTGTCTCCATAGGCTGAGTTACAACCCCGGATTCGGCATATACGCCGAGTGGGCCTAGTGAAGTCACAACTACAACCATTGCAAGCACAACGACCAATCCTGTTACCCACTTTTTCACAGACATTCGCAATCCCTCCTTCCCTAACACTATTTTTTTCTAATTCATAAAATATTATTACTATTAATTTGGTTGCAACGTGCTTTAAAATAATAAAGAAAAAGATCGACTCTAATGGCGATCTTCTGGAATCCATTCTTATGCAACTAAACTGCCGCCCGTTACTTTAAGTACATTTTTACAATCTTATTTATTAAAATAAATATCTAAGTCTAATTCCATTATCTGGCCCGTTTGCTGAATAAGTGACTATTACTATCGAGTATTACCTATATTGTATTTTATCTTTTGAATGTGCAATATTATTAATCCCCATTCAAATGATAGATTAGTTGCACAACGCCAGAGGAGAACGTTCTTGTATTAACCACTTTTAAATTCAACCTCTGTTTTATATCAATAAACAACGGTTTTCCTTCTCCCAAAATTACAGGGTGAACAGATAATCTAAATTCATCAACAAGCCCTAAGTTGATAAAAGTAGTAATAAGACTTGCTCCACCATATAACCAGATGTCTTTACCAGGCTTATTCTTTAATTTATTTACTTCTTCAAGAATATTATCATTTATGAATATCGCTTTATTATCAGTCCCTTTTTGCGTTCTGGAAAACACATATTTTTCTTTACTATGAACTAATTCCCAAATTTCTTTATCTGTATCTTCAATTTCTGGAGTAAATTGTCCCCATAAATCGTAGCTTTTTCTTCCATATAAAATAGTATCAATTTGATTTAAGAAATTAATAAACCCCATCTCAGAATCCATGATGCACCAATCAACTTCCCCATTTTTCCCTTCAATAAAACCATCTAAAGTAATTGCTAAATCTAAAATTATTCTTCTTGGTCGTACGTTATTGGTCATAATTCTTCCTCCCTTTAATCATTTAGATATAGTTTCTCCCGCCAAGTTTTTTTATATTTTCATTATTTACAGCATTTATTTCTGAATATTACTGATGTTATTAAACTGCCTTCCCTTAATAACAATTAGTTATTCAGGATATGGCATATACACTCTTGAACTTTCCCGCCCCGTTTGTTGCATAGGGGTACTTTCTTTCTTCTCTAATTTGAATGGAAAATCACATTTAAAAGACCACCAATTTGGTGGCCTTCTAAATGAACTAACACACTCGTTAGTTAAGTGTTTATATTTTAATTGGATTCAAATGGTATCTTTCTAATATCGGAAACATCCGTGTGTTCGTAGTTAATCACTTCGAAACCATTCGGTGCAGCCTATGTCCTTCATAAGGATTATGTTTTATTTGTTTTTCTTTTTTCAATTTCTTTTTTCACCAAAGGAATTACCTTTTCTTTTACTGCTTTTTGTACTTTTGGATCATTTATTAATTTTTTTAATTTGTCCTTCAACATTCATACCTCCGATTTATTAAATTTGGGATTTAACTAATATGGAGTTGTGTCCTAAAGGAATAAGATTCTGCTATCATATGACTATTGTACCCTAAAGAATACACTGTGTCTTGCAGGAGCCCGACACCCAAATGTGAAAGAAACAGATTAATTGGTATACTTTAATTTTATTATTTCGGATATATAACCTTTAATTCATCATGATAAAAAATTGAAATAGATAAAATTACTAATATCGTACCCCATTACAATACAAGTAAATCCTGGAACGATTTCATGCTGAATCTAAATAAAAGGTAATTATAGTAAAAAGAAAAAACTCCCTTAAAGACAGCTCTCATTTTCAGCTAACGTACCTGTTAGTTGTAGAGGTTTTTTTTAAGCACTTAAATTCCACTATAAACTTATAGGGGCTTCTTCACGAGTACAGGTCAGGTATTTTCGGGATATAGCATTAAAATATCCTACATCAATAATTGCTTTTTCTCCTTTATCAGGGCATTGAATATGCGTCAGCTGAAGTGATTCATTGATGATGACCAAGTCTATTGCGTCCAATTCCTTTTTGCAGCACGAACATTTTACAGCTAGTAAGTTTTCCTTTTCCATTAAAAGATGCCCCCTTTTGATAAATAGGTATTCTTCATTTCTAGTCGCTAATCCTACCAGTTCACACAACTGTCAAAAATTTCTTTTTCCAGTCGTTTGATTCGGTAGATGAATTATTAGAACAATCTACGATTGACAGGAAGTCTTTACAAGAAGGATTGAGCCGTATTAAAAAGGATTATTAGGCTATTCGTTTCTGTTGGCAATGTAAATTATTTGGTACAATACCCCTCAGCTGAATTTTTCTTCAATCAAGAAAAAGACCACAAAAAGGATCTGGTACATATGACTATACTATAATTGGATTTACCTACCACTTAATAAACTGCCCCTTTAGCTCTATACGAAAAAAGCGACGCTTCGTTATTGAAGTATCGCACATGTTAGTTCAACAACTATTTCATTTGCATTAAGCTTGTCCACAAAAATTCTTCTCCGAAAAATTCACTTGGTTGAGTAATCTTTTTCATTCCCCTAAAACTTTTGATATCAAAATCCTTTGCGAATACTTCTTTAAGTCTGCTACATACGGCAGTCAAGGTGGCATCATTGTGTTAATGATCTGGTGTTAATGATCTGGTTTTATTTATCTGGGTTCATCATCATTATATGGGGAGAAATCAATGCCTTCATAAATGAAGATCATCCAAAATGTAAATGAGCTTCCTTCAGTTCCCGTAATACCTGAAAGCTCTTCAACGAACACTAATCAAGAAATAACATCTTGTATTGGGGAGGAATTATTTCATGAGTAAGAAAGGAAAGCATAAGGGTAAAAAGGGGAACCATAAAACATCAGGTTCTGCAAATGGGCAGAATGGCTATCATTAAAAAGTTAAGCTGCATACAAAAGGGAACCTTTTAGGCTCCCTTTTGTATCTGTTTTACTAAAATTTAAAGAGGAGTGTAATCAATCCGTATCTTTTCACTTTTTTTTGTAGTTTCATTTAGGTCTTGTAGCTCTTATTTTCCCACTTTCACCTAGCTCACGAGAAAACTCTTCATCCACACGATCCGGTTCTATTTTTAAGTTTTTGGGAGTTTGAGGTAATGAATTTTTACTGCTAGATGGTTTTTGATTGTTTGATCTTCCCATAATATTGCCTCCTAACGAAATTTTAATCTTTATTAGTATGGCTAAGAATCACATTTATATATCTTTAGATTTGCTCATGAACGAACATTTTTATCTTAAAAACAGTTTTTGGTGATAGCTCCGATCTTCAGCTAACGCACCCGTTCTTTAGCTCAATAGCAAATGAATTACAACTCGTTATTTCTCCCAAAGCTCGACCAGTCGACCTTCAGGATCTTCAATCCAAATAAACTTTCCAAATTCACTAATCTCTTTTTTCTTCGCAAGAGGTACACCAATATGTTCAAGATGCTTAATAGTCTCGTTTAGATTATGTACTTCGAAATTTAACATCACTTGTTGTTCTGTTGGAAAATAACTGTCATTCTCGGTAAAGAAAGAAAAGATGGTCTCATTTCCTAATTGGGGTTTTATCACAGTCCCATTCCAATTTTCTATTTCAATCTTCAACACTTCACTGTACCATTTTTTTATAACTTCAAGATTCTTAGTTCTCCAAAATATTCCTCCGAAACCTTTTATCATCGTATCTAACTCCTGTCTGTCATCAAATTTTTAGCTATCCGATTACATTAGATATTCGAGATTTAAATTCAAGTTCCTTTTTCAACTTATCCTGCCCCGTTAGCTCCATAAGAAAAAGAACCATTCAAATATGAACAAATTATAAAGGTTTAATCAAATATACCATCTCCATAATTTGTTCCATCAGTATCCAAAATGACTACCTTTGATTTAATACGAGTAAGTGCTACAGCTATATACGGATTGGGCTCAGGATTTTTATTATAAGATGTCCGAATGCGAATGATAGTCTTCTCACTATCGTCTTTCACTTCCAACACTTCAATGGTATTTCCCTTTCTTTCACCACCCATTGATATTAATAAAAAGTCCTCCCCTTCACCTCCTTTAAACTTTTTGTAACCGACAATCGATGTATCTTTCTCGATTTTTTCAATATAATTCCCGGTTTCATCATCCGTCAGTCTTTCTTTATCCACTACCCGGTAGTCAACTTGATTGATGAACCCAATGAATATATGAATAACGATGATGAGTGGAACCCCTATAAAGAGTATTTTCTTTCCTATAACATATTTCTTTAAGAAAAAGTATAGAATGGCCAGTGTGAATACTCCAAGGCTCAACACAGCATACGGCATTCCCTCAAACCCACCAATCACAGATAAGGAAAACACTAAAATCAATATGCCTAGCGAAAATTGAAGTAAGATTTGCGTTCTATCCTCTATCCCTTTTACAAATACATAAGCGAGTCCGAATACAATCATTGCTAGGATTATTCCTGCTTCATAAACGTATAAAAAAATACTTATCTCTCCCTTGGTTGTTATTTATATAAGGATATGTTTGTATAAATGGTTGTTAAGATTCCAGTCAAATTTTCAAGGAATGTTTTGTGCGGTAGAGACGTGAATACACAATCACACGATTTGTTTTTTTGCTTGTTTATCAAGAATAATAATGAGCATTTCACTCGGTTTCTTTTTCTTGATCATTCTATTAATTGAATAACGTTGTCCTAAGTAACCTCTAATTTGTTTGTTGTGATTAAAAAGCTAGTGTATTTAGGATTGTAATACAAAGCCGTAAACCAATCGTATTCTTTTAGAATTTCAATGTGTTTGTCCGTATGTTTCGTACTATTATGCAATGACATAGATGCAACGAATAAAAAATCTAATGCTAACGATAATAATTCACCCATACGAACGGGCCTCCACTCTCTAGTTACCCATGTCAGTTTATTAATCTAAATTAGATGGGTTTTTCAAATAAGAACTAAGTATGTAGCCACAATCTGTACAATAGTAAGTAATAATCTTGGAAGGTTTATTCCTTAAATTATCATGGGAAAACATCTGAACAAATTTAAACCCGGTTCCAAGAGCTCCTTTCTTAATATTGTTTGAGTTACATTTAGGGCATTGTTCATCGTTTATTCTCTTTTACACGCTCCTCATTTGGATAATATTACTAATTAATAGGATACCCATTCATTTATTTTATTACTATTCTTAAGGAGTATTAATGTTTACCGCACAGTTCGAATACACTCATTTCTTGAACTCCCTCAGACAAACGCCCGAAACGTTTTGATAATTCAACCCAAGCAGCAGGGGCACCTGGTACAGTGAATGAAGAGGGGAAAAAGTTCATAGAGGTTTGATTACAGAAGAATGAAGGTTTTGCTGAAGAGGAAATAACGAAATCAAAAAATTGCCTGAGTCCCTATGAATAGGGAACTCAGGCTGCATTGAGCGTATACTTTTTACAATTATGAAGCGTTCATTATAGCTTTAACCCAGACCTGCTTTTGAAACGCCGGAGCAAGATATTACTTTCAACTCGGGAAATGCCTTCTATCCCATATAATTCGTTATTAATGAATGACTCTAATGAAGGAAAGTCTTCAACTAAAACGTGCATATGTAATGTGCTGGGACCTGTCATTTGGTAACAGCTTGCAACACTTGGGTTCTTAGCCAACTTTTCTGCTACTTTCACTAAGTATGCAGGTTCACAATCCACTTCAAAAAAAGCTGATACCTTTTGGCCAACAGCTTCAGAGTTGATAACAACACTGAATTTTTCAATTACGCCTTTTTCTACTAGCTGCTGAACACGGTCACGGACAACATTTCGTGATATGTTTAATTCCTTACCCATATCCGCATAAGACGTTCGGCTATTTATCGTTAATATCTCTAATATTTTTTTATCTATATCGGTAATCTTCATCTGTTTCACATCCTACATCGTTATCAGGATTCTTTTCTAAAATCGTCGTATACTGTAACTTAAAAAAATTGAAAAGAATCTAACTTTCACTAGGCCTTAGACTAATAATAGACTTTCTAACATGGACTGTAAACCAACACAATACTTCAGGTTGGCTTTATCCACTTTTAAAAGAAAAAAAATAACGTAGTTCAAAAGTTCAGATGAGCATCACAAGAATTTCCAAAAAGTCGGATCTTTGGAAGGGTGTTTGGCCTACATAAGTTAAGTATAGCATGAAATATTTAAAGTTTTTATTGAAAACTGTTACGAACCATTTGCCGGTGTGGCTAAGTACAATATTAAAAAAAGCCTGCCTTCACGCCTACAGTTAGCTCAACAAGATGAATTCATTCATCGCTTTCCCTGTTTCTTTTTCCTTCCATATGTATGAGTACCCCAAGAACAATAAATGCAATCAATACAATGGTAGATAACCAAAATAAGTCCATATCCGAGAAATACTCAACAATGTTCAATATGGAAAGGCCGAATAAGCAAACCATTAGTAAAACATCTTTTTTGCCTTGTTTCCTTTTTTCAAAAAACACTCCCAACATTTTTTCAATAAATACTCCCATTATAAAACACTCCTTAATTTTTCCTCTGTAACATCATCGTTTCCTTTGACAATGTTCTTACTACACGCACCTGCCCCTGCCTCTATGAACAATACGGATAAAAACAATGAGCCAAGAATTTCATTTCTCCTTTGAATTTTATCAAAATGAATTTTATTAATGGTATGAGTTACCTTTAGATGTTCAAAATAAGACAAGGGCGGATCACTGATCATCCAAAGTAATTAATAAAAAAACAAAAATATATTGAAATATCAATTTAATTTAGTTATAATACGATACGTTCTTAATATTAGTTTGTATATAATTTTTAGAAAATTTAATAATTTTCTAAAATAGTAAATTCTGGTTTATTCGTGGAGGGTTTATTTTGTCTAACAAGGTACCATTTTCATTTATAGTAGTGATTGGGTTAATGTTATTTGCCCTATTCTTTGGGGCAGGGAATTTAATTTTCCCGCCAATGCTTGGTCAATCTGCAGGAACGAACATCTGGTCAGCTAATGCAGGGTTTTTAGTCACAGGTGTAGGATTACCGTTACTTGGTGTACTGGCACTCGGTTTTTCGGGAAAAGATGATTTACAATCATTAGCAAGCCGCGTCCATCCCGTGTTTGGAATTGTATTCACAACCGTTCTTTATTTAGCGATTGGTCCATTATTCGCAATGCCTAGAACCGGAAACGTTTCTTTTGAAATCGGTGTAAAACCTTTTTTGCCTGAAGACTCAGGGCCACTGCCTTTACTTATTTTCACCATCATCTTTTTTACGATTTCGTGCCTTCTTTCGCTCAATCCTGCGAAAATTGTCGAAATTGTGGGGAAAATATTAACGCCCATCAAGTTGACATTCATTGGAATCCTGGTGGTAGTCGCTTTTGTTAATCCAATTGGAGATTTTCAAGCACCTGCCGAACACTATATGGTTCAACCATTTTTCAATGGGTTTAGAGAAGGGTATTTAACCATGGATACTCTTGCATCTTTTGTTTTTGGCATCATCATCATTAATGCCATTAAAGAAAAAGGTGCTAAAACAAAAAAAGAAATAATAATCGTTTGCGGAAAAGCGACTGCAATTGCTGCCGTTATCCTTGCCACCATTTATACAGCTCTCTCTTACATGGGTGCTTCAAGTGTTGAGGAACTGGGACGTTTGGATAATGGAGGCATTATCTTAGCGAAAGTCTCGGATTATTACTTCGGTGCATATGGCGGGCTTTTATTGGGATTAATGATCACAGTAGCTTGTATAACGACGAGCGTAGGGCTGATTACATCTTGCTCGACTTACTTCCATAAACTATTTCCAAACCTGCCTTACAAAACAATTGCAATAAGTTTATCCATATTCAGTGCAATCATTGCCAATATTGGATTAACCCAGTTAATTGCCATTTCTGTACCGGTAATGACAGCCATTTATCCATTAGCCATTGTTTTGATTTTCTTAACTTTCCTTCATTCTTTATTTAAAGGAAGACCTGAAGTTTATCAAGGCAGCTTATTTTTAACATTCATCGTCAGTTTAATGGATGGATTAAATGGAGCGGGTATACACATTTCATTCATCAATGATTTCTTCACTGCAATCCTTCCTATGTATGAGACAGGACTAGGATGGATCATTCCAGCCATTGTCGGAGGATTCATTGGGTATGCCAGCAGCGTCTTACGGTCGAAATTCGGTCATAATCATCAAATAGATTAAATGGTATAAAATCGGTTCAGGAATATTTCCTGGACTTTTTTTATATTCATTTAGGACGAATTAATTTCTGTAGATCGAATTATCTCTGTGTAGGTCGAATTATTTTCACTGCAGGTTTATTTACGTTGTGACATTAACCAATATACCATAAACTGTAATATATTATGGGTAATCCCCCTAATTTACCTAAGCTGCCTGTCTCCCAACGAGAAAAAAGCTGCCAAAAAGGCAACTCCGGCTAAGCTAGATAGCAGCGATATAAAATCCCAATCCCATTTCTTTTCACTTCTTATTCATTCCGTAATTTCTTCAGCAATTGAAAAATCTGCCCCCTATGATGCGATTCATGTTCAATCAAATGGTAAACGACCCACTCAGGCGTGACATCATATTGTTCAAGCACCCTCGGTTTACGCCAATCCGTTAGGTCCATTGAACGAAAGTTTGCAAGGAATACTTCACGTACCTTATTGAGGCGGTAGAAATGTTCTTCTAATGTTTGTCCTTCAATGTGGGTTAGGGAGCCATCTTCCGCACGGCATCCTAATGGAAACAAAGCGCGTATTTCCGTATCCCATTCCGTAACAAGTACCTCCTCGTATAACCAATCCGCCTCGACCAATGCTATGTGATATAACATCGAGCCAATCGTTTGCCTTTCATCCATTTTCGAATCGAGTATATTTTGGCTGATTCCAGTTAATTCCGTTATAAGCGTACGGCGAACATCTTCTAAACACCATAGCCACCGCCCAATTTCTTCTTCATATTCCGGTAATGCAGATACCAGTAATGCTCTTCTCTCCAACAAGATCATCCTCCTCTTATTGAACGTACATTCTATTTAAATTGTTCGTTTCCTTCTTTTACATGAAAAATCGCCTGTTAATTAATGGCCTGCTTTATGGGAAGTTTAGTTTTATTGACGGTATAGGCAGGACAAAAGGGCAATCCTCAGATTGCCCTTTCGATTGTGTATGATTTTTTCGTTTTATTTTAACTGATATCGTAAACCGATATTAACTCCCCATAAAAAGATTGGCCCTCATCTCATCTGTTATACGCCTGCTTTGTAAATGATCCTGTTCCCGTTCTTGTTCAACCATTATACGTTGCTCCAGTTTTTGAGCATATTGTGCATAGCCGATTCCATGAGCCTGAAACATTGCCTTTTCCATTGCCGACGTGTACGTTAATTCGAGAAAATTAATGAAGAATCAATCCTTTCCATAGTGAATTTCGTACTCATCTTATCATTGAAAATGCTAACTGACAAAGTTGCTACGGCTCCATATTCACTGATAATTCAGAATTCTCTACAGCTGTTCCTATCTCCATGTACGTAAACGCCATATCCCTCCCTCTTCCTCCGTTTTCCATTTTAACCGTAAAGATAAATTTTTAATTTGTTCAAAGCTATGAGCAAGTAGATAGGAATGAAGTCATTTTTTTAAACAAATTAAAAATCCCATTAACAAACTTGTTGTCAATGGGATGAATGTTTATTTATAAGAACCGAATATTTCTTTTGCCAATTTACGCCCAGTCGGAGTGGCAGCAAGGCCGCCCTCTGCCGTTTCACGAAGTGCGACTGGCATGGTCAATCCAATTTTATACATGGCATCGATGACTTCATCACATGGAATGCGGCTCGTAATGCCTGCAAGTGCCATATCAGCTGCCGTTATCGCGTTAGATGCCCCCATTGCATTACGTTTCACACAAGGAACTTCAACCAAACCTGCCACTGGATCACAAACCAATCCAAGCATATTTTTCAGTGTGATTGCCATCGCTTCTGCGGCTTGACTTGGTGTACCGCCGGCCAGTTCTACAATTGCAGCTGCCGCCATTCCACTTGCCGAGCCCACTTCTGCTTGGCAGCCACCAGCTGCTCCAGAAATGGAAGCGTTGTTTGCAACTACGAATCCGAAGGCAGCGGAAGTGAAAAGAAAATCAATCATCTCTGCTCGGGTCGGGTTAAGTCTTTCTTTCACGGCAAATAACGTACCGGGAACCACGCCCGCAGAACCGGCTGTAGGAGTGGCACAAATCATTCCCATTGCTGCATTCACTTCGTTCGTCGCAACAGCTTTACTGACGGCATCCAATAATAAATTGCCTCCGAGTGCCTTGCCCGTCTTGATATAATTTTGCAAAAGAACGGCATCTCCGCCCGTTAGGCCTGTAACGGATTGCACGCCTTTCAGACCTCTTTCCACCGCCTGTTCCATCACTGTCAGATTCCTGTCCATCTTTTCAATGATCTGTTCTCTCGACAAGCCTGAGAACTCCATTTCTTGTAAAATCATGATTTCCGCGATTTTTACATTTTTACTTTCAGCAAGTTCAACCAACTCTGCTACATTTCGGAACATGTTTTTACCTCCATATCTATACCAACACTTTTAATGATTCTCATTCAACCATCCTTATGACTTGCGACACGTTTTCCAGTCCCTCAATTTCCTTCATGACTTCGACCTTGATTTTCTGATCGACTTCAATCACCATGAGGGCCATTTGACCTTTTTCTTTTCGTGAAACTTCCATATGTCCAATGTTAATTTCATGATTGGCCAATACTGTTGAAACGGAAGATATTATTCCAAACACATCGTTGTGCACAACTAAAATGGCTGGGTTTTCACCCGACAATTTAAGCTTGAACGTATTCAACTCCGTTATTTCTATCGTTCCTCCGCCAATGGAGATTCCAACAAGCTCTAATTCTTTATCTTCGTCAAACAGTCTGATTTTGACTGTATTAGGGTGATCCATCACAGTATCCTCGATTGTAAAGGAAACTTCCATACCCGCTTCTTCCGCTATCGTCAAAGAAGTAGGGATTCGTTCATCATCCGTATCGAAATCCAATATCCCTCCTACGACAGCAACATCCGTACCGTGTCCCCGGTAGGTTTTTGCAAAAGAACCATATAAAGAAATAATGGCTTTCTTCGGTTGCTTTCCGAATAACGTCCTTGCTACTCTGCCAATTCTGGCAGCTCCTGCTGTATGTGAGCTTGAAGGTCCAATCATAACGGGACCGATTATATCGAATGCAGATCTGTATTTCATTTTGTAATGCCCCTTTTCTGGCAATATATTTTTTAACCGTCTTTCATCTCAAATAAGGGTGAACGAAGATCAAAAAGCGGCATAATTACTATATTAAGATATTTTTATCATTCCTGCAATGAAAACCCTTTCATTGCATATCCCATATTAACATATATTACATAACATACCTACCAAAAACTTTTATTATTTATCGCAAAGATAGTATTTGATTTTTCAGTATTTTAAGATAATTAATATAATCACTTACAACAATTAAACATGTAAAAAAGCAGCCATCAGGCTGCTTTCCCTTTTATCTCTCCGCTCTAACTCGCTTTTTTCTCATCCGTGGATTTAGCGGCTCCCCAAATTTCGGAGACCCACTCAGGATGATCGATGAACGGATTGCGGTTATTCTGCCAGTCATATATGACCTCATTACGGTGGCTCTCGAAATCATCGACTGGATCGAGAGCATTCCATTTCAAAAGTGTCGATAGCTTTCCATGAAGCGGCTTCGGATACGTATTGACTGTATCGGATAGTTCCAGATCCAATTCACCATTTCCTTCATAGCGGACGGCCATGTAAAAGAGCATCCGGGCTATATCACCTTTAACATGATCTGGCGGTTCCCATGAATCTGAATCAAACTTACATTCACATCCGCTATATGTTTGACCGCCATCGTCGAAATCCAGATGGCCCCGTTTACCATTGACTGTAACATCAGCCGGACGGAGGTGATGAAGGTCGGTCCCGGGACCTATGCTTGTTCCAAAATCACCGTGGGACTTGGCCCAAACATGCTCACGGTTCCATTGTCCTGCATTGCCTCCATTAGCGTTCTTCGAAATCGATTTTCCAGAGTAAAGCAAGATGACATTCTGTTTGTTTGCCGGATCTTCATCCGTTTCTTTAAGGGCATCCCACACTTGATCATAAGATAACTTCGTATGACCCTTAATAATCGAGTGCAGAACCGATTTCAATTCCGGGCCTGTTTTTCCTGTCGCCGTTTCATAATAAGCTTCAAGCGGCTTATCATCCGTTACGGTCAACGTGAAGCGGGCAACCACTTCCGATAGTTGGTCCACAGCCTTGACTGCAACAAGGTATGTTCCAGCTTCATTTGCAGGAAGGGTTAATATTGGGCCAGCGACAGTACCGATAGTGGATGAAAAGGTCAGATTATCTTCATCCGGATCTGAGAAGTGCTCACTCAAATCGATAGTGACCTTAGAACCGGCTTTCACTTCAAGATTCTCCAGTTTTTTCTTTACAACAGGCGCTTGATTTTCTTTAGGGTCGAAAGGGGAAGCGATTGCTTCCCCTTTTGAATCGACAAATTTGATATTAGACTCGTCGACACCTTCTGTTACAGTCCATTTCTGAACATTTTCAGCACCCCTGATTTCTTTTACATTGGCGTTATCAATGATGACTTCCTTCACCGCCATGCCTCCAAAATCAATGATCGCGCCTTCCTTAGCCGGTTTTATCGTCACAGTTGCATCCTTCAGCCCAAGACCTTTGAGTACGGCATAGGAACCTTTTAACCAGATCCCTTCCTCGATGTTGGATGTTTCGTCAAGATCGATCAAGACACTAGGTGAAGCAATCGTAAGTCTTTTTGTTTTAACGTTTGTTAAATGATACGTTTTTTCTGGAGCAGCGGGTTCAACTCCCCCTGATTCAGATAACGATGTTTGAATCAATACAGGGTCATGATCACTTGCCCTTCCATGAGCTTCCATGAAGGATGAGTTAATATGGACAATATCGACTTTCGTTGCCGCCGCCATATTATTCGATACAAGGATATGGTCCAGTACTTGTGAATTGCCTTGATATGTGTAAGAATAACGTTTTTCAAAAGGAACTTTCTCGATCATATTGGTTAAATCTTTACCCTTTAATGTTTTAAGCGGAGCCGAAAATTCAAAATCATTAAAGTCTCCAAGCAAGACGATATTCGCCTTGGCATCCTGTGACTTGATATCACTGACAAACCGATTGACGATGGAGGCAATTTGTAGCCTCTGCGTCTCACTTGAAAGGATAGGAGGTTGGTTCCTGCCAAATAATGGCTGGTCGCCGCCCTTGGAGTTAAAATGATTGGCCACCACCACTACACTTTCCCCTTTAAATTCGAATTGAGCGGCTAAAGGCTTCCTGCTTGAAGTAAAGGCGGAATCAGTAGGCTCTATTCGTCCAGGATTCAAGGTGAGTTTTCCATCTTTGAAAGCAACGGATTGCGTCGCCGTTCCTTTCGTCCCCTCAGTTAATTTGACACGGTCCACATTATATAAAAAGCCTACACGGATATTCCCGCCAGGTGCCCCGCCATCAAGTTTATCTTCTGGAGCGATATCGATGAATTGATATTGCGGTCCGCCCAACGCTTTTATTTTGTCGGTCAGCTTCTTGGCACTTTGAGCAGAATCCGTTGTCCCGCTATCTGTTGCCCCATCATTATCTTGCATTTCCGTTACGCCGATTATATCCGGCTGTTTAAGATTAGTAATGATGGATGTTGCGATCGTTTCAACTTTCGAGTCAGCGGTTTGTGTGGAGAAATTCTCGATATTATAGGAAGCGATTGATAATTTATCGGAATCCTTCTCCAAGGATGTCACTTCCCGGGCCGTACCGCCATCCTTTAACGCCGGCAGCTGATTTTTATCCGTCAATACCCTATAGTTGCTATATCCATAACTGATGACTCCTGTAACCGAGCCTTCAAAAGAATCACCCGTTTTCGCTACAAATGATTCATCATCCATATCAAGGGTTATTCTTTCAGGATTGAAATCCGTTTCCGTTATTTTGACACCTTTAACTGCAGTCGTCGTTTCCATATTCCCCGGAATCACGACCAATTCACCATAGTCTTGAGGAGCGACCACTTTCGGGTTATATACTTGCACGAGCATTCCTTCCAAACTCTCGTAGAAATCAATGCCGTCCTCATTCGGATTAAAATCTGTCAATCTATCATCATCGATATTCTCAGACGGTGGAATGACATCTTTTCCAATGATGATCGGTTCTGGCATTGCTACAGTTCCAAGCTTTTCAATAGTCGTATTCGTCAATTCGGTCGTTGGCAGATCCGTCGTTTTCATTTCAGCGTATCCTTCGATATACCACTCCACGACTTTACCTGCCACTTTGATATGATCTCCCGCTTTTAGACCATGCGCTTTGTTGTACACGAGTATTCCCTCTGAAGTCGTTAAGTCCTTATCCGGATTCAGATCTTGCATGTAAAAGTTATTCGCATCCCTTACATAAGTGACGACACCTTCAACACCTGAGACGAGTTGATTCTCATATGATGAAAAATGATTCATCCCCTGAATGTCACGGATCTTCAATTCATTGGTTTTGATAACCGTATAGGCAAATGTGAAAACTTCCGATGTCTTATCATTGACAGCGATTGCCTTTATGACGGTATCTTCCGTTAAAAAGATAGGATCTGTGTACAAGGCACTTGAAGACGTCGGAGTGGATCCATCCAGCGTATAATGGATTTTCGCTTCTTCCCAGCCCGATTCAAGTGTTACTTTTGTATTTTCACTAACCGTACCAGGGAAAATATCCGGGTAAACAGCTGGTTTGTTCACCAGTTCATAATCTTCAAGACCACGTGGCTTCAGTTGATACGTGTCATTGAACTGCGATGCTATCCCGGTTACAGAAATGACATCCCCCGCTTTAAAGTTCCTCAGGAAATCTTCATAATTCGAACCGTTCCGGTTATCATGGCGAACGGTAACAGAGTTCCCTTCAGTATCTGCCGCCTTGAATTCGAATGTTCCATATGTTCCCGATGCCGCCAATTCAGTAATGGTCGCTTTTTCAATCGTGACCAGCTCACCTTGCGTTTCTTCATTGACGCCAGCGGCATCGATTTTTTGGATTTCAGGAAGTTCATTCCCGGAAGAAACCACTTCAAGGGAGGTTGGTTGGATTTGTAATTCCTTATTATAAGCGGATACTTGTCCGATTAAACGAACCTTATCCCCTTGCTTTACATCCACCGGCCATGAAGAACCATAAACATATAGCCCAGCGGTTTCATCTTGGATATAAAAGCCTTTTCCTCCCCAATAACCTAGCCCTGTGGTAACCACCCCATCGACCTGCACTACATCTTCGGTATTCGTTCTTGCCTCGGCGATGGAATCCAGAACCTTCACATCAGGCTCTTCAGGTGGTGTTCCTCCATCAGTGATGATTTTGTAATCGGTTGCGGATTTCAGACCTGGTACTGAAAAATATCTTTCCAGCTTTCCAGTAATCGTCACCTGTGCTTTGAGTAATTCCGGATGTTCGACTAGATTCAACGCCGTACGGATATTACCGGCCGGAAGCTGAACAGGCATGATTTTCTTTACATCCGTTTCATCCGGACTATCCGCAATACCTATATTCGTACCTTCAGTAAAAGGCGATGTTTGTTGATAGCTTGTACCGCTTTTAGCTGTACCGACAATATATCCCTTCACCGTTGCCGTGCCACTGTTATTATTAATCGCTTCCGTTACCGTTATAGTCCCTTCCGCATTTGCAGCGTCTGCATATGGCAAAACCGTTGATAGCACGATCAATATGGCAAAGAAAAGCTTGCATATCCCATTCTTCTTCAAGATCTCAACCCCTCCAACTTTTTACGTAGGTTCAGCATTCATACCGATTAAAAAATCGTTTCGCCATTCACGGTGACACCGCTTAGGCTCACGGTTTTACCGTTAAGTCCCGATAAATCCAAATTACCCTCGACTGTAACATTTGAAAAAGTAAAGCTGTCTGGAGGAGTTCCTGTTAATGTAAGATTTCCTTTAACCACTGCATTTTCCAATGAAGCAATATCCGTGATGTCCACAGCTACATTACCCTCATGGTTTTTTGGAGCATCAGCCGTTCCGCCAAAGTCTTTGGCCAACACCGTATTCGGGTCTGTAGAGTTTCCGGCCACATCTTTGATGCGTCCTTCGATGCTTGGATCGACAGTTTTGAGCCCACTTACATAATCCCGTAGATTCTCCCAATCAGCGAGTCCGATATCCGTCACTCTTCCTTCTTCATAAGCCTTCTTGAAAACGGTGAATCCATCTCCGCCCTTAGCTGTAAAAGCGTTGGTCGCCACGACATATTCCTTCGCGGCATCCAACTCGGAATATGTTCCATCTTGTCCCATGACTTCAACCTTTGTCACACGATTGCCTGATTCCTTTGAACTATCGTAGCTGAATTTCATTCCGGATACATGCAGGAAGCCGCCATTTTCCTTAGGAGCCAAGCTGACACTATGCTCTAATGCTTCATTGATCTCTGCACCCGTAAGCGCCATCGTCGCTAACGTATTCCCAAACGGTAAAACGGTCAGTATTTCCCCTAAAGTGATCTCACCTTGATCGATACCTGCACGGATGCCCCCGCCATTTTGGAAAGCAATGACCGCATCCTTATTGAATTCTTTTGCTTTACTAAGCATCCCGTCCGTAATTAAATTACCCAGTTCTGTTTCATTTTTACGAACACTCGGTTTCGTTTCATCCCCTGCATCACGCGGTGTGTCCAAAGCCTTCACAGCTGTTGCCCCAGTCTGCGTTTCCTTCAGGTCCTTAATCTTCGAGGAGTATGTTTCGAGCACTGTTGCCGCTTCAGGATCATCCTGTTTTTCAGAAAGCTTAATCAGCTGACCGGCTTGTCCGACAATCTTGCCCTTCTTATCGAATTCCACATCGATCGTTCCTAAAAAGTCGCTATACTGATACCCTTGAACGATGACTGTCGGATCTTTCGTTTTCCCCTTATCATCCTTATCAATTACAACGGGGGCGTTTAACTGCGTATGGCTATGTCCGCCCACAATCACGTCGATGCCTTTGACCTTGGCAGCTAATGTTAAATCATTGTCATAAGCCGCATTGTCATCATAACCAATATGGGATACGGCAACTATCTTATTAACACCCATCCCTTTGAACGCCTTGACCGCTTTTTCGGCCTCTTCAAGATAGTTTTCGAATACTATACTTCCAGGACTTGAAATATCTTTCGTTTCTTCAGTCGTAAGCCCGAAGAAACCCACCTTCTGACCATCCACTTGTTTTACGATTCCATTGTATATCTTCCCTTGCTCCGGCTTACTTGAAATCAGGTCCGAAAATAATCCCTTAAACTTATCATCCTTGGAGAAGTCCACGTTCGAACTGACAAATGGGAACTGAGCCCCCTTAATGAAGTCAGCCAAAGCTTGATGCCCTTCAGCGCTTGATCCCAAGTCAAACTCATGATTCCCAAATGTCATGACGTCATATTTCATTAAATTCATGAAGCGAAGATCCGCTTGCCCTTTGAATTCATTAAAATAGAGGGTTCCCGAGAATACGTCACCAGCATCCACCAATAGAGCTTGCGGTTTACTCTTACGCACTTCTTTAACAGCTGTCACCCTTTTGGCCACATTGTCCAAGTGGGCATGCGTGTCATTCGTATGCATCAAGGAAAGCGTGATTGCCTTCGCCGGATTTTTCAAAGCTTCTTTAGCAGCTGCCACTTTCTTATCCGCCAATGCTATTTTCGCTTCGAATTCCTTTCGGTCCGACTCCTTGATCCCATTTAAATGGATGTCGGCTCTCGCCTTTTTAGCCGCTTTTATCTGTTCTTTCGTTTTAAGTTCCCCATTGGCAAGAGCTACATAGGTATTGACCCGTTTTGCCACTTCCTTTTTCTTTTCTGCATATACCGCTTCATCATACTTACCTTTCACCTCTTTAACATAAGCATGAATGGCTTTACCGAGTTTGGACGTTTTGCTGACCTTTTTCAACTGCGAAGAAACGGTATTCATCCGGTTGTCCGCGGTCTTTAAATCACCTTTCTTCACCCAGTAAGCAGCTTTCTCATAGTAGTACGGCACTTTCAGGTCACCGCTCAAAGCCGTTTTGGTCGATTTAGTGAATTTATCGTATAAAAGCTTTTCGATTTTCGCACCGTAAACCGTATCTTTAATGGCTTTGTCTGTCTTTTTCACGGCAATATCCAGTGCCTCGTATTGATTCCTGATATCAATAGATTTCTTGGCAAGAATTGAATTCGTAAGGGCGCTAATCGATTTATCATGTGCAGCTTTTGCTTTCTCAGCCGCTTTATATCCTTTTACATAACCTTCTGAACGAGTGATGTACTTGTCATAAGCTTCGATTTCTTTGTATTTGGCGTCTTTTTCTTTTTTGCTTAACATTGATTTTTTAATGGTAGAGTTGATGTCTTTTTTTGCTTGTTTTGCAGACTTGATTTGTTTCTCAACAGTGGATACGGAAGCGAGTTTAGAAGAGTAGAAATAGGTGTCGAATGGTTTTTTGATGGTGGCCTTTGCCGTTTTGATTTTACTATTCAGGCTAGTGGCAGCATCCGATGGTGCCGGTGCTACTGCTACGATCGTTGTCGCAGCCATTATGGTTGCTGATGCAATTTTAACGATTTTCTTTTTCCCCATTAGAGTTAATCCCCCCATAAGTTCTATACTGGCATAACATTTCGCGAACATATCAATGGATTTGACACGTTTTTCAAAAAATTAAACCTGAATAAATTTTATTGCTTATACACAAATCCACCCTACTTTTTTCCTCTAAAGATTCGTGTACATCCTATATTACAACAAAATAATCCAATTTTAAAACAAATTTACAATGCCACACGGAATATTAACAGAATATTATCATTATAATCACCTCAAAATACCCATCTGTATCTTGATGATATATCAACAAAATTATTTAATGGTAAAATAGTATCATTATTTCTCCGTAGTCAATTTTGGTCTTTATACCTACAGAAGATCAAAAAAAAGAGAGAGATTTATATCTCTCCCACAGACTGTACAAGTTAGACGTTGAATTCCGCTCCAGGCACTCGCTTTCCGCGGGCGGTCTGGGAGCCTCCTCGGCTTGCGCCTGCGGGGTCTCCCTAGACTCGCTTTTCCCGCAGGAGTCTCGCACCTTCCTCTCCAATCAACTTTGTTATAAAATTTTGATATAAACCATACCTGAGGAGTTGAAGGTATTGCTTTGGGTCAGTTGGTTCTTGATCAAAGTTACGTTTTCCGAAGCCCTTTTGTCTACAAACTTGAGAGAGAGATTTTAATCTCTCCCAGTCTTTGAGCTGCATCATTGAACATGAATTTTTAATAATTCATAACAAGCAGAACAACATTACTCCCATATTTTTAAGTTGGATAATATAGGATCATGCTTAATCGAGTTAATGTTTCCCCTGAATTATGGTAAGTATGCGGTCTGTCAGCCTTGAATCTGATAGAATCACCATTCCTTACTGTATATTCTTCGTTATTTACACGTACAGTCAATTCCCCTTCAAAAACAGTTATGTACTCTTCAGTTCCTTCTCTATGCGAATCGGAACTTAGGAATCCACCTTTTTCTATCTCGACTGAATATACTTCAAAGCGCTTCTCATCTTCAAAGGGAAAGTGGGGATAAACTCGATATTTGCCGTTATCTTCAGATAATGATTGAATTTCACTTTTTAAAACAATTTTTGTATCCGGCTGCGGACTATTTATCAGTGAAGAAAATGAAATCTTTAATCCATTGGCTATTTTCCAAATTGTTGTAATCGTAGGGCTCGATCCGCCCCTTTCGATTTGTCCGATCATCGTTTTGCTTACTCCGGTTAATTCAGCAACCTTTTCAAGACTTAATTTCTTACTTTCCCTGATGGCTTTTAAATTGTTAGCAATAATAAAATTTATTTCTTCCATAAAAATGCTCCTTATTTACAATATAACGTCGGCGTTGTACAATATAAAGAAAGTCGTTATATTGTCACTTTTGGTCATTATAGCATACAAAGGGGAGTCAACCATGCCTTTACTATCTTTTTTGCTATTTGTTTTTGTTACAAGTTTCACTCCAGGTCCAAATAACATCATGGCAATGTTATTTGCGAACAAGTACGGGTTAAAAAAGACGATTAAATTTTGTTTCGGGGTAGGTGCCGGTTTTTTTGTAATAATGTTATTGTGTAGTTATTTTAATGTTTTGCTTGAAAATTTCATACCAAAGATTGAATTTATCATGACTATCCTAGGTGCAATTTATATGCTGTATCTGGCCATAAAAATCATTTCCAGTTCAAATAAAGATAAGGACGATAATGATGACAGGAACAACAGTTTTATAGCGGGCATGCTTTTACAATTCATAAATCCAAAAGGCATCTTATATGGCATCACGGCAATATCAACCTTCATACTACCTTATCACTCTTCAAATTTCAGCTTACTATTCTTTTCATTATTTCTGGCTTTTGTTGGTTTTATGAGTACGTTCTGTTGGAGTATGTTCGGTTCGGTTTTTCAAACGGTTTTATCAAAGTATAGAAGTCAGTTTAATGTAATCATGGCTTTGTTATTAGTGTATAGCGCCATTTCGATTCTTGTACAATGAAAAAGGGCAACGGGTTCGATCCTTCATTAAGAAGGATTGCCCCATACCTCCCTCTCCCTGCATTAAATGTTTAAGCTCCCTTCGAATATGGTCACGGCATGGCCTGAAAGTTTAACTGTGTCTTCCGTTACTTCAACCTTCAGCAGTCCTCCTCTTTCCGATGCCTGATAGGCTATAGTGATACTTTTGTTCAGCTTGCTTTTCCAATATGGTCCCAGACAGCAATGGGCCGAGCCGGTTACTTGATCTTCGTCAAGGCCTTGGGCAGGGGAAAAGAAACGTGAAACGAAATCATATTCACTGTTATCCGATTGACTCGTCACGATGACGCCCCGAACCGGCAATTGGGCAATGGAGTCTATATCCGGCTTTAAATTCCTTACGATTTCCTCTGATTGAACTTCGACTAGAAGATCCCATTTGTTTTGCCCAACATACGCAGGCACAACTCCTAAAGCTTTTATCAGTAAATCAGGGGCAGTGGTCTCCTTCTCCCTTAATGACGGAAATTCCAACTGAACCATCCCATCAACGAATTTTGCAGTGAGAAGCCCGCTTTTCGTCTGATAGGCAATCGGCTGATTCCTTGGCACGTATCCTTTATCCCATAAAAAGAAAGAGCTTGCCAGCGTCCCATGTCCACAAATCGGGATTTCAATGAAAGGTGTGAACCATCGCAGCTTCCATTCCCCATTATGAGGTTGAATAAAAGCGGTAACAGGCATATTAATCTCTTTAGCTGTTCGCTGCATCCACTCGCTGTTACTTTCCCCGGTAAGAAGGCAGACTGCAGCAGGGTTTCCTTTAAAAGGTTGATCTGTAAACGTATTAATGATGGTTAATTCCATTAAATGTTCCTCCGGTAAGTAATATTCTAGTCTCCTAATTCCACAATGAGGAGCCCTTTTCCTTTTTTGAATGACCATTCCCTTGTTTTTAAAGAGTTCTCATTAAAATGAAAAGGACCACCATATGGCGTCCTCGATTAAGTCCCTTTATCTACACAGGTTCCAGACGATTTTAACGTTGTTATAAAAATCCTGTAATTATGTAGTGCATTTCGAAATCACTAAAATAGACAGCTTTATAAAAAAGCTGCCCATCACTATATCAATTATGTGATCTACCTTGCCGTAACAAACACCCTACAGTTTCCGTACAATGAATGTATCCCCAAGCAGTTCCCAATTCTGGGGGAACGGATAACCAAGTACCCAATAACTGAGACCCCTTGACCTGTAAGTCTTCACCAGATCGAATTTGGCTTTGGCACTGCGTGCGTCCTCAAACCAAACTTCATGTGTGCGTCCCTGATCATCTTTGTACCTATAATAAGGGGATTGGGCTGTCTCGTCATATTTTATTTCTGCATTATATTGGACGGCTCGCCTGATGGCTTCCTGCATGTCGAAAGTCTCTGCTTCCTGTCCCTCTTCATGAGGAATAAGCCAGTCCCTGGCATAAATTTGAAATCCTATGAAGATTTTATTTGTTGGTATCACCGTTACGGCATAATCAAGGACACGCTTTATTTCATTAATGGGAGAGATTGCCTGCGGCGGCCCCTTTCGGTAACCCCATTCATATGTCATCAGCACCACGAAGTCGAGCAGCCGTCCGTGAACTGGATAATCATGTGCCTCAACTAATGTCCCCTTTTGATTGGCGCTAGTTTTTGGGGCAAGGGAGGATGACACAAAGTAACCCTCAGGATGCAATCGATCCACTGCTCTTTGGAGAAAGCGATTATAGAGATCACGGTCCTCTGGTCTTACACTTTCAAAATCGATATTCAATCCACGGTATCCTTTATCTTTCATCGTTTTTATGACGTTGGTTAATAATGTTTCCACTAAACTTAAATCGGAAAGTATCGTATGGGCAAGCTGAGTTCCCGCTTCCGTCGCGGAAAAATTCGTTATGCACATCATGGGTATGACGCCAGTCGACTGTGCCGCCCGGATCGTCGGGATGTCATCTATGACTTCTAAGCTGCCATCTTGCCTCATTCTATAACCAAATGGACTTACATAGGTCAAATCATGGGCTACTTCACGTACCTGCTCCGCACCGGCTTGCCCGTAAACGTTTGTAAAACCATTTACTTCAATGATGGGTTTTGGTTTCTGGGGAATCCTCATTATCCGTCCTATATGGATATTGGACGGATCTGTAATCCTATTCATCTGCATAATGGCCTGAACTGTCGTTCCATAACGTCTCGCTATATCATAAAGGGTATCTCGTTCCCTTACGGTATGATAAATAACCGGGATGGTTAGTCTCTGCCCTGGATAGATAGCGGAAGGATTTGTGATGCGATTCGATTGCATGATTTCCTGTACCGTAATTCCAAACTGATTTGCGATATTATTTAGAGCATCCCCTTGCTGAACCCTGTACTGAAGATAAGGTTCAGGAATCAAAAGAGCTAGGCCAAGCACCAGCTTATCTGGATTTTCAAGGCCATTGATCCGAACAATCCGGTTGATACTGACACCATATTGCTGGGAAATTCCCCACAAAGAATCCCCCCTATTCACCACATGGATTCTCACATGCACAGCCCCGCTTTCCTTTTAAATATTCCTTTCATTTTATTCCCTGGATAGCCCTAATATGTTTTTTGCGTTCAACACTCATTAAATGAATGTGTTCATAAGCCTGAGAAGGTATATAGGGGAAAAATAATAATGGCAGCTATCAATTCCAGGGAAGGTATGGAGGGCTTGTCCATGTTTTAAATGAGACTGCAGCATGATAATACGATTTTTAGAGGGGATTTTGAAGCCGAAGTAATCCAGAAGAGAATCTATTATTCAGAAGGAAAGGATTCATTTAAGACTCAAAGCTTATGAGCATGAAAGAATTTCAGCATTGGCCTATTCCATGGATTGCAGTGTTAGTGTAGCAGCAACTATGCTGCTGATTGCTGGTATTAGAAATCGAGACGTCTCTACACAAATGGTGGATTCAGAGGTAATTCGTTTACTTGATCCGGGAATTCTTAAAAGTTTAAAGATGATTCAGAAATACATTTCAAAACTGAATGACGAGCACATTTTCACTTTTTCTCTAATTCCATATGTTGGGCATGAAGTAGTGGAAACTTCAAAAACGCTTCATGAAAAAGTGAATCTTTGGATAGATGATAATATAAAAAATATTGATTAGAATTATATGGAGAATAATAAGTCAAAACGGGTGAGGAGGAATGAGCATGAAAATGTTTAAAATGAGTGCTGTGACATTGTTAGCTGCGCTGTTGTTCCCTTCTTCTACATTTGCAAGTGGCTGGGATTACTTAGGAGAACAATCTCTTTATTCTAATGGTGCTGAAAGTGATCAGTTTCCCTCTACTGGTGGTGATTATAAGATTTGTCGGGATTCTTACGTGGGTCCAGCGGGTAAGTTAAAAGTTGAATTATGGGAGTATGATCCTGACAGTTATAATGATTATGTAGGGGTAAGATATTTAGATCGAGGCCAATGTGGTATTTTCCGGGGTATTGGTAACTTTGTTGATGGAGGAAATGAAGCAGAATTTTTTGCGAAATCAAGGACTAACAGTGATATGCATTTAATCTTTTATGATTAATTCACTAACTGAATGAAAAAAAGAGCTGAGATTGATTCGTAAATGCTAAAGGATATTCTTCTAAAATGAGTGCGTAAACACCTTAATATGACCGCTAATATATATAGGGTTTTTTAGGCTGATGTATTTCCACTTCAGCCTTTTCTTATGCAGGAAAATAACTACTTGATTTATCTAAATGAAAAGTGTCATAACTTAAAGGTTGGTAGAAGAAAGAGCATAAGGAAGAACTGTCCCCAACTATGTTGTTGAAAAGGCAAAGCCTAGTGTTTTTGTGGGTACATGAAAACTCCCCTATTAAAGCCATCACTGCCCCTTTCATGTCCCCCTATTTTATTAATTTTACTTTTTCATTGTTTTTTTCGATGAAAATTAGCGATATTGTACGCAGTTACACCAAAATAAACCACTTGAAGGGGTTTATTGTCTTTCACCTTTATGGTTTATGTATGATTTTATTCACCTAAAAAAGTAGTTTCATAGTGTTAGATTGATTGTCCTTTTTTTCTCTACTGTTATTTAAGGACTCACCTCTATCAAAGGATTTGGCGTTTATTGTGTACCCCTGCTGGACACACAATAAACAAAGACCATCTTATAATGATGGTCTTTGTTTTGGTTAGCAGATTAAACTTTAAATTGAATAAAAGCTTATAATTCCAATTATCATAGCGATTATTAGAATTGATACTACACCAATAAGTATTTTCTTCCAAGTTTTCATATAATCACCTACTATATGTAAAATTTATTTTTTTACAGAAGTTTTTATACTACCTGAGAGTTTTCCTAGATGATTTCCTGATACTTTAAGATAAACATTTCCTATTTGTACAATACCAAGCGATCCTACTCCAACTTTATAATAAAAAGTTACCTCTCCGTAATATTTTTTTATTATTGATATAACCACCATAATAAGTTAAATCTGTAGCGATGGTTGGATTATAATGATAGACTACTTCTCCTTTCCCGGATTCTTTATTGAGAAAAACAAGGGAGTGATTACAGTAGAGGAACAAGAGCTAAAGCAAATCCCCCAATACTTTTAGGAAACTTTTTAATTTAACAAACGATTCTGCGCTACCTCTATTAATCTGTTAGAAAACCCTCACATCAAAATAAATTAACACCTCAAGATATATCCCCGCTTTCCCAGCCTTATTTTTGACTCTTAAGAAACAAAAACAAGGGGTGTGTACCTCTCCATTAAATAGTTAATCAAACGCTTTAAAAAGAGTGTAAAGGGTCTTAAATAACCCGTTTTTAAGTACGGTTACCTCGGTCTAAAACTGGATTGGTATGGTATAATAATAGAAGGTGTACTGTGCTTTTAGGAGGTGAACGAATGACGACCAGCAGCATCATATTGGTGGTGGCGGCAGTGTTTATCGGCGCCTTGATGCGGACGATGTTCGGGTTCGGTGAAGCGATTGTCAGCATGCCTCTGCTTGCCTTACTTCACATTCCGCTTAATACTTCGGTTTCCCTGATTGGATTGGCTGGTCTTACCGTCGCTTCACTAACCGTCGTTAGCGGATGGCGGCATATCGAACGCTCCGTTTTAATCAGACTGGCGGCTTCAACGGTCATCGGCATACCAGCCGGCCTGGCTTTGCTCCATTACGCACCTTCTTTGATCATTACTTCTGCACTCGGTGTTTTTTTGATTGCATATGGAGGATATTCTCTTCTAAAGCAAAAACTTTTTCAGACTGTGGATAAACCATTACTTAACTCGGAGCGCTGGGTATGGCCGTTCGGTTTTGCCTCAGGAGCCCTTGGCAGCGCCTATAACTTTAACGGGGTTCCGGTCGTCGTCTATGGAACTTTGCGAAGGTGGAATCCAGATCGATTCCGCGGAACATTGCAAGCCCATTTCCTGATATCCGGAATCCTGGTCGTGACGGGTCATGCGCTAGGCGGACTATGGACAGCCGATTCACTTATTCTTTACGCTTATTCCATTCCAGCTATATTACTTGCGACAGGTCTCGGAATCTTCATGAATAAGCGAATTCCCGCGAAGAAATTCGAAAGTTATTTATTCTTCATCATCATTGCACTAGGTGTACTATTATTGATTCCCCATGACTGATAACCAATAAAAGCCTGATTTCTCATTAAAACAACGAGGAATCAGGCTTTTTTCACCTCAACCTTAGTTTAATTAAAAATTTGTAATAGAACAATTAAATTAGTTCATAAACTATTGTCAGGAATTCAAATGAATTTAAGAAAAAACGGTGTGAATCGATATCTCCCATTCACACCGTAAAATCTTATTTAAGAATTTTCCTGCACTTTTTAAGTCAATGTTAATAATTTGGCTGAAGTGTAATTATATTTCTCGATTGATAAATCAAAAACGGCTCCCGCTTTTAAAAAGACCGTACTTTCAACGATTAATGTCGGATCACCTGGCTGCAAGTCCAAAAGCCCAGCATCATCGTCATTAAGTTTTTCACACGAAATGATTTTATCCGCAAACCCGATATTCAACTTCAAATCCTCGACTATATATTCATAAATGGAACCATTTGCGATTTCTTTATTTATGAAGGGAATGATATCTTTATTGAAAAAGGATTCTTCTATTACAATGGGTTGACCATTTAAGTATCTAACCCTTTTCAGGTTATAGATTTTGGTTTTTACATTGCATTTCATTCGTTTGGCCAATTCCTCATCGGCTTCTATTAATTCTAACGTCAACACTTTACTTTTCATTTCATCATTTGGAAACACTTTGGTTAAGCCACCCATATCCCTCATCGAAATGCAGCCCGGTCTGGTAAATTCCCTAAGGAATATGCCGCTTCCTTGAACTTGATAGATATACCCCTGCTCAACCAATATGTTGATTGCTTTCCTAATGGTGTTCCTGCTGACATCGAACTTCTTCATCAACTCTTCTTCAGTAGGTAACTTAGTATTTAATGTATATTTTCCATCTAATATTTCTTTCTCCATTTGTTCTACGACCATTCTATACTTTACACCCATATTTCCATATACCTTCCTCTATACATAATGATTTAGAACAATAATTTAGACTGAATGATAGGTTTTCTTTACAATAGTTTATTTTATAACGATTGTAAAGAAACCTCTGTTTCTTTCAGACTGCAGAGAAATCTGAAGAAAAGCAAATTTGTCTGCAGTCTTTTCTAAAAAACATTACAGCTGATTTCAGAAATTCGCTCCCTTTCCGCCGACTGTCTGCCAAGCCTCCTCGGCGTAAGCGCCTGTGGGGTCTCGGCTGGACAGTATTTCGGCAGGAGTGTCGCAATTTTCTTTCATCCAATGGGGATTACAGGTGAAAAACTTAAAGGATAAACTAGTCTCAAACATAATTCGGTGTGAGATCAGCCTACAGTTTGTTCTAGAAAACATTACAGCTGATTTCAGAAATTCGCTCCCTTTCCGCCGACTGTCTGCCAAGCCTCCTCGGCGTAAGCGCCTGTGGGGTCTCGGCTAGCAGTATTTCGGCAGGAGTGTCGCATATTTCTTCCATCCAATGAGGTTTACAGGTGAAAAACTTAAAGGATAAACTAGTCTCAAACATAATTCGGTGTGAGATCAGCCTACAGTTTGTTCTAGAAAACATTCCAGCTGATTCCAGAAATTCGCTCCCTTTCCGCCGACTGTCTGCCAAGCCTCCTCGGCGTAAGCGCCTGTGGGGTCTCGGCTAGCCAGTATTTCGGCAGGAGTGTCGCAATTTTCTTCCATCCAATGAGGTTTACAGGTGAAAAACTTAAAGGATAAACTAGTCTCAAACATGGTTCGTGATGAGACCGACCTGCAGTTTTTTCTTTTAAAACACAAAGTTGATTGGAACGTAAGGTACGAGACTCCTGCGGGAAAGCGTGGCATGGGAGACCCCGCAGGCGCGCCGAGGAGGCTCCCGCCCGCCCGCGGAAAGCGAGTGCCTGGAGTGGAAATCAATGAACGTCCCATTTTACAAACCCACAAAAAAAAGACTGTCGGCAAACAAATATTATCTAGTTTGTAAACAATTAGGGTTCTATCTAAATAAAACAAAGTTGATTGGAGCGGGTGTTCGAGACTCTTGCGGGGAAAGCGTGGCCAAGGGAGACCACGAGGGCGGACCGCCCGCGGAAAGCGAGTTCCCTACGTTCCAATCAACGATTAGCTTTACTAACCATGAAAAAAGAGACATCCAATCGATTAACGATAGGATGTCTCCAAATCTATTGAATTTCAACTGTCCCCAGCCATGCAGTTGTTTATAAATCCTTCATTCTCTTTAATGTGTAAACAAAATATTCCCAGTTGTTTATGGTCGAAGGGATGCTTATGTGTTCATCAGGTGTATGTACGGAAAATATATCCGGTCCGATTGAAACAGTATCCAATCCTGGTATCTTATCAATGAATACCCCGCATTCGATCCCTGCATGCACAGCGATGATTTCAATATCCTCATGATATTTTTCTTTGTATGTTTCTTCAAATAATTTCTTGAGTTTCGAATCGGGATTATAGGGCCATTCCGGATAATCCGCATCTACCAATATCTCGCATCCAAGCATATCAGCTATCGCCTTTGCCTGAGTGACCATATTATATTTGAGGCTTTTGACCGAACTCCTGATTTCACTTTCGAATATCATTTCCGCTTCATTTGTCGTAACGACCCCTAGATTCGTCGAACTCTCCACTAATCCTTCTATTCCCATGCTCATTCCTTGAACGCCATGCGGGATTACCAGTAAAGAGGTAATGGCTTTAGATGCCGTCTCTTTGGAAAAAACGTTTGAAGAAATCGTTTCGATCTTTTCAAACCTAATCGATACCTCAGGGTCGGAAGATTGCAGTTCATTTTTAAAAGTATCTTCCCATTGCTGGAGTCTCTCCTCTATCTTCTGAACATCTTCTACATGAATCAGTACAGTCGCCTCTGCTTCACGAGGAATCGCATTCCCTTTCAGGCCACCGTTCATTTGCTGTATGAAGCAAGGAAAGTCTGTCGTTAATTCATGTAATACTCTGCCCAAAAGTTTATTGGAGTTCCCTCTTTCCTTATGGATGGACATACCGGAGTGTCCGCCCTTTAACCCTTTAATCCTGATGTTATAAGATACAGCTTCAACAATTGAAGCCGATTCCCATCCGATTTGCAGGATTTGCCGAACGCGTATTCCTCCTGCTGAGCTGACCAGCAGCTTTCCATCTTCCTCCGAATCGATATTGATCATCATTTTTCCCTTGAAGTGAGCCGGATCCACAGCAAGTGCACCGTTCATTGTCGTTTCTTCTTCAGTCGTTATGACTATTTCAAGAGCAGGATGCGGAATATCATTTGCATCCAATAATGCCAAAGCATAAGCAACTGCAATCCCATTATCCGCCCCTAAAGTTGTCTCCGTCGCATACAACATGTCACCAACAATCCTTAATTGAAGCGGATCCTTCTCAAAATCATGAAGTGTACCCTTGTTCTTTTCGCAAACCATATCCATATGCCCCTGGATAATGACGGTAGGTCCACTTTCATATCCAATTGTGGCAGGCTTTTTGATAATGACATTCAGTGCTTCATCCTGAATCACCACCAGGTCCCTATCCTTAGCAAAGCGAACCAAATAGTCACTGATCGTATTTTCATTGGCTGATCCTCTCGGGATTTCGGAAATCGCTGCAAAATAATGAAACACGGGATGGCCCGTTAATTTTTCTAAAGTGCTATACATGGAATTCATCCTTTCATTTATCTTATTTATGAATCTACTCTAGAATGGATCGCTACCACTCTCGTGAACAATGGATACAGGATATACCCCAGGTAAACACCAATCATATTCAGTATCAGATCATCGACATCCAAACTGCCGCGCCGAAAAACAAACTGACAGATTTCGATGCCCGAAATCGAAAGTAATGGATAAAGAAATTTCCTTGAAGTTGATGGATCTTTCCCTTCCTTGGACAATAAATATAGCCCGAATGGAATGAACAGTCCCACATTGGCGCTAAGATTATAAAATGACACAAGCCCGTTCATTTCGTTCGAAATATATGAAAGAATCGTCGAAAAAGGAATCAAATTATACGAATAGACCTGCCCTTTTGGTCGAAAGAACAACAAAACCATTAATGATAAACTGTAGCCACTGAAGGCTGCCTGCCACAAAAGGCGCGGAACCTTGACCATTTCACCTCGATAATAAAGAACCGCAAGCGAAACGAAAATGAATATACAAAACCAGACAACCATGATCACCAAAGGATTCAAATATAATAGGAGCTGAAGGAAAAGAGGCAAACCGCATAAAAACAGTGCTTGCGACAGCAAAAGGGAAAGCATGACCGACTTTAGAGACATGTAACTCCCCCCCTTCTATTTCTTTCCAAATCACTGCATATCATTATATCCTAGGACATCTTTAACACCCCGTCAACAAACTACTTCTAAGGGAAGCTTTTTAGAATGAATCAACGATGGGAAGGATAATTCGTCCTTAATCCCCGATAATTCGTCCTTTGTGTGGGATATTTCGACCTACATCCGGATAATTCGACCGATGTGTGGGTTTATTCGACCTTACTCCGGATAATTCGACTGTTGTGTGGAATAATTCGACCTTCAACCAAAATTCGATCTTCTTCCAGTAAAACAAAAAGCCGGTTCCTCACGATCCAGGAATCCGACTTTGTTTTACGTTATTCAGATGTAATCATCTTAGCAAGGATTGGTATTTAATCCTCATTATAAGGCACGGTATTTTTTTAAACTGATGATATTGATGGTTATAAAAACGACGGAAAATGCCAGGAGAATGAGTAAATCCAGTAAAATATCATTGAATGTGAAACCTTTGTACATAATGCCGTTCATGGCATCCGACGCGTAATAGAGCGGCATGACCTTGCCTATTTTTTGCAGCCAGTCTGCCATGCCATCTAATGGGAAAATCCCTGTAAAGAAGACTTGCGGCACGATGACCAGCGGAATGAATTGTACCATTTGGAATTCAGATGTGGCGAAACTCGATAGTAATGTACCAAGCGATAATGCAACGAGCGCGACGAGTATATTCGTCAATAAAACGAGCCATATTGAGCCAACAAGCACGATATCCAGCACATTTACAGCATATAGGACGACTATTATCGTTTGAATAAGAGCAAATAAGCCATATCCGATCACATATCCCGCTACGATTTCGTATCGTTTAATCGGTGTCGCAAGCAGCCGTTCCAACGTACCACTTGTTCGCTCCTTCAAAAGCGCAATACCCGCTATTAAAAATACGAAGAAGAAAACGAAAAAGCTAACGAGCATCGGACTGAAAGTATCAAAACCCTTTGTGTTTGCATCCCCGTAAACATATTGCTCCTCAATTGAAGGAGTATTTTTCTGTTTCCCTTGCAACGCCTGCATCATTTGCATTTGAACGGCCTTTGCTCGAGCCGGTTCGTCGTTTAACAGCGTCAGTTTTATCTGGCCATTTTCAACATGCAACCAGCCATCCGTATTATTTTCAATCATTCTTTCCTTAGAAAACTTCTCAGCAGCCGTTACTTGAAAATCCGCTTGTTTCAATGCTTTAACCAGAGTTTCATCACTACCTGTAACAACGATTTCCAAATCACTCGCTTCTGTATCGAAAATAAAATACATGAGCGTTAAAATGAGCAATGGAGCAAGGAAAAATAAAGCGAGTGTCCTCCGATCCCGGCGCATCTGCTGTATAATTCGAGTAACAAGAGAGGCAATTCTCATGATAGTCCACCTCCAATCCTCAAAAAAACATCATCAAGCGTTTCCACTACATATTGTGTTTTTAAAGCTGCTGGTGTTCCTGATGCGATTATTTCACCTTCACGGAGCATCGCCAGTTTATCGCATCGTTCCGCCTCATCCATCACATGAGTCGTGATGATGATCGTCTTATGATCTTCATTTCTTAAACGTTCAAGTTCCTGCCAAATGGATTGTTTCAGCAAAGGGTCTATCCCTACGGTCGGTTCATCCAAAATGAGGATCTCCGGGTTTTGGATGAGTGCTACCGCCAGTGACAGACGCCGTTTCATCCCACCGGAATAATACGCTACCCGAACGTTCAAATCATTCGTCAATTGTACGATTTCAGCTGCATATCGAATGCGTTCCCTTCGCTCCTTTTTCGATAAACGGTAAAGCTTCGCAAAAAATGCGAGATTTTCAGCTCCCGTCAGTTCTGTATATAAAGCATCGGACTGTGCCATATAGCCGACATCCATTAACAGTGCTTCATTTGGCACTTCATGATCAAGAACCGTGACTTTACCCGCATCGGGCTTAATCAATCCGACAATCATTTTAATCAAGGTCGTCTTTCCACATCCGGATGGACCTAGCAAGCCGAAAATCCCATTTTTTTCTATATTCAGGTTCAATGGCTGAATGACCTTTTTATGGTGAAAACCTTTAGCAATTCCTTCAATGGAAATAGCATTTTTCATTGTACACACATCCTTCCTCTTTAATTGACACGGTGTTGAGTGTATCATCATTCTAAGGTAGCATTTGGTCTAATACAATCAACATATTTGGAAAAAATGTTAAGTGAAGGAGACATTTCATGGGATCGATTCATGAGGATATGGTACATAAAACGAAACTGCAGATACAACATCATTTTATTGCACTCGTAGAGGCAGAGGGGTTCTCACATGTAACAGTGAAGAAAATTGCGGAACGCGCTAACATTAATCGGGGCACATTTTATTTGCATTATACGGATAAATATGAATTGATGGATCACTTACAGCAGGAATTGTTAAATGAACTTCAAACACGGATTACTGCCATTCTGCCGAAAGAGGCTTTTTTGGCTCTTCATCATCAACAACTTTACCCGCCCTTCGTAGCAATTTTTCAATTCATTAGTGAACATGCACATGCATTAAGGGCCATTCTTGGTGATCAGGGCGATCCTTCTTTTGCAAAAAAAATAAAGCGTGTATTCGGTGAAGTGCTGTTGGAGCGACTAATCAGCCAGCATCCAGCAGCAAAAGATGAGGCGTTTCGTAAGTATATGCATGCCTTCATGACATCAGCGATTTTAGGCGTGATACAGGAGTGGCTGGAGAATTGCGACGGCCAAACGGTGGAAGAAATGGCGAAAATTCATTTTCAAATCTTGAACTTCATCAGCCAAGTGCGGACATTCGTTCAATGAACTTTTTATAAGAGGCATGTTCCATTTACATGCCTTTTATAAAAAGTTACATCTTTTCCCCGGCATTCCCAACGGAATAATACCTGCTCTTCGAGACCTTCATACTAAGTATGGACAGTAAAATTGATACGGCGAACATGATCATGGTACCTGAAATGACCACCAACCTAATCGAAATGAAATGAGCTGAGACACCAACAATCGCTGTAGTCATGATGATCAGTAAAGCTTCCAACAAGCCAAAAATACTTCCAACCCTCCCCATAATCTCCACTGGAATATTATTTTGATAAAATGTTTGAAATCCTGTGTTGGCAAAAGCCAGTGAAAAGGCAATGATGAAAAATCCGATGGCGGCCATCGAAAAGGAATTTGAAAGGGCATAGATCACATAACCTATCGATACAAATAAAGATCCAAGTCCAATTAGGTACGATATTGGTATTTTATTGATGAATACCGCATTGACTATTGCACCCGCAATGATGCCTGCCCCGGCGATGCTTACAAGGAATCCGTAATCGCTGTCCGACAAAAGGAGCACGGCCTTGGCAAACACCGCTTCTTGGGAATCCATGGCCGTTTCCATTACTACCATACAGCTGAATAAGAAATAAATGAGCATGATATAGGAAAATTTCCGGCTGAAGTCCATGACGATGCCCCAATCCTTTTTCATGATGGTCCAAGACAGGTAATGACTGGATTGTTCAAGGGAACGTTCCCTTTCAAGATCGGGCATGAATAGAGTGATGATGCCGGATAATAATAAGGCAGCCGCGTTAATGTAAATGGCTAAAACGGGTGTACCGATCAAGAAAAGGAGACCCGCTATCGCAGGTCCAATCAAAAAAGCCCCAGAATCCATTAAGCTTCGTAACGAGTTAAATCGTTTCCTCTGTTCAATGGGTATTAATTTTGTTATATAAGATCTTGATGTCGTTCCGAACATGGCCCCTGCCATATTGATCACGAAGACAAGGGAGTAGATGACCCAAATAGAAGAAGTCAATGGCAGCAAGGCTATGAATACCGCTCGAAATAGGTCAAGTGCCACCATTAGATTTCGCTTATTTATCCGGTCGATCACGCTGCCTGCCCAAACATTCGTAAATATGGCAGCCATCGGTTTAACGATATAAAGTCCAGCTACCGCTAAAGCTGAATCAGTCATATCCAGCACGATTAAATTAAGTGCAATAAAATAAACCCATGCACCAAAGTTGGAAATCCCGATCCCGCACAATAGGATGGAAGGATATTTCCAAGCTACTAATGAATTTTTTAATGTCAACGCTTCTCCTCCTTAGAAAAAGAAATATAAACAATAAAAAAATCCCATCCCCAGGAAAGGCTTCTCGGGGGACGAGATCAATAGTGCGGTGTTACTACGCACCATAACGGAAGTTCCCGTCACAGCATCCCCTTCCCATACTGGAGAATTGCTTCAATTTATGCTTACTCCTTCCAGTTGACGGTGCTCTCTGATATGTGGTCATTCCATTTGCTTTCTCTTCATTACATCCAGATTCATCATTTTTCTAAATTTTAACATTATTGTATTAATAGTGTAAACGTCATAATTTTCAACGCAAAAAAACTCATTCAAAAATAAATGAGTTTAAAAGCAAAACAAGTTATGGATTTTTCGCTCTAGTTCCCGGATAGTACACAGGATGACATAATTTCAGTTGATTTACCTTAGAGAAAACAATTTTAACAACGGATTCTTTTTCTTATCCGTTATCCTTAACTCATTCATTATGATTTGATCCTCATGATCGGCTATCCATTTCCTAAGTGCATCTTTATCCTGGCATTGTGTTAAATATGTCTGTCCACCCTTGCCTGTAGCGTTAATAACATATCTATTGAACGTCTTCTCCATAATTGCCCGCCTTTTTTATAAAATGTTTGAAACCTTTAAATAAGAATGCCATACTTTTTTTCTTTATGATTTTCAAAAGAAAAATAATTTATTTATATTAGAAAATAGATTTGCAATGACATGTTCTGCTTGAAAGTATTGAATAAAGTACATCGATGTTGGTCATCATAATCGCCTTAATCGAACCTATCATAATGTGCTAACTAATATTTGTCAATACGTTTTTAAAATGTAAATAAAACGTAAATTTTCAGTCTTGTTAAAGAAATATTTTTTTACACTTTAGGGGTTTACAACTGCTAAATGATGGGAGTAGAATACGTTTATCAATTTAATGCATTTCGGCCAAAACTCAAGGGAATTGAGTACGGAGGACCCAATCATTTGGGGTTAATTCTGCCTTGCAGAAGGGATGAGATCAGCTCTTTCGCCATCCTACCCGTCAGCTAACTTCGTCGGCTAAAGCGAAGGAGGTCATAAGACCGCCTATTTCGGGAGCTTTTTTTGCACTCTTTTTGTGACAAAAAAGCCTTTCGATGTTTTCGCAGGTCTTTTTATTATGCTTTGAAAAAGATTTATAAAGAGGATTGATGGTTAAGATTTCATAAGTTTTACACAATATTTTTATAGGTAGGGATGATCATTTGATAAAAGCAAAAAATTTATTGGATCCGCCAAAAATCCTTGTACTCGGCTTTGCCATCCTGATACTTATTGGGGCCTATTTGCTGACCCTGCCGATTTCGACTGAAAATGGGAATGGCCTTTCTTTTCTGGATGCTTTATTCACATCAACCTCCGCTACATGTGTAACAGGGCTTGTGGTGGTTGATACGGGAACGACTTTCACCACCTTTGGTGAGTTGGTCATCTTAACACTGATTCAGATAGGCGGCCTAGGGTTCATGACATTTGCCACGTTTTTCTTTTTCTTATTAGGCAAAAAGATTTCTTTAAAAGGCAGGTTACTCTTGCAGGAGTCCTTAAATAATCTATCCATGGCAGGTGTAGTCAAGTTAGTAAAACGGCTTTTAATTTTCACGGCCATCATTGAAGGCGTGGGTGCCCTTATCTTATCAATCCGCTTTTCTTTTGACATGCCAGTCGGCAAGGCGATCTATTACGGGGTTTTTCATTCCATATCGAATTTCAATAACGCCGGCTTTGATTTAATGGGGGAATTCAGGAGTTTGACCCCTTATGTATCGGACCCATTCGTAACCCTTACCGTCGCCTTCCTCATCACGTTTGGCGGAATAGGTTTTATCGTAATGAATGAACTATACGAATATCGTGAAACCCATCGTTTATCCGTACATACGAAGGTTGTTCTGATGACTAGCTTGACCCTTACAATCGTAGGCGCAATTTTAATCTTTTTATTCGAGTTCGGTAATGCCAAAACATTGCAGCCTTTATCTTTCATGGGTAAAGCGTTATCATCTTTATTTCAATCGGTTTCACCAAGGACAGCAGGCTCCAATACGTTGAATATCCCTGATTTAACTCAACCTACATTACTGCTCATCATTTTCTTGATGTTCGTTGGGGCTTCACCCGGATCGACTGGCGGCGGGATTAAAACAACAACATTTGCGACGCTTCTTGGAACGGTTTGGTCACAGATTAAAGGAAAGGATGATGTAGTATTATTCCGTCACCGCATTTTGAATGAAACCATCTTTAAAGCATTATCCGTTACTTTCATCGGGGTCTTCCTCGTTTCAATCATTTCCATTCTGCTGACCATCACAGAAAGCGGAAGTGATTTCTTGATGATTTTATTTGAAGCCACTTCAGCATTCGCCACAGTGGGACTTTCAATGGGTTTGACTCCCGAATTATCACCGGTTGGCCGGATGCTTATCATTTTCACGATGTTTGCAGGCCGGGTGGGTCCTTTGACTTTGGCCTTTGCCATCGCAATGAGGCGTAAGCCAGATCCCTTCCGTCATCCAAAAGGGAAAATCATGATTGGTTAACCAAAACTGAAGGAGTGTAAATGATGGGAAAACGACAATATGCCGTGATCGGTTTAGGCAGATTCGGAAGTAGTGTGGCAGATAGATTATATACCGCTGGCCAAGAGGTATTGGGTATTGATATCAGCGAGGAAAGAGTCGAGAATGCGGAACTGAGCGTTACCCATGCAGTCATGGCGGATACCACTGAAGAAGAGACATTGAAATCCATCGGAATCCGTAATTTCGATTGTGTCATCGTAGCCATCGGAAATGATATGCAATCAAGCATTTTGACTACCTTGCTTTTAAAAGAGCTTGGGGTCAAAAAGGTCATTGCCAAAGCACTTAATAAAAATCACGGTCAGGTGCTCACTAAAGTTGGTGCCGACTGGGTCATCTATCCTGAGAGGGATATGGGGGAACGGGTCGCGAATCAACTCCTGTTCCCTAACATGCTGAACTATATAGAGCTGTCTAAAGAATACAATATCGAGGAAATCATCCTCCCCATGAGCATGAAGGGAAAAAGCCTCAGGGAACTTGATTTACGCGCAAAATATAATATCAGCGTCATTGCCATCGTGAGTAACGGAGAAATTATCATAGCACCGTCACCAGATCAGGATATCCATGAAAAAGATATGCTTTTGGTCGTTGGCAATAAAGAAGACCTAGCCGTCTTTGCAAATATTGAATAATCCGGCAGGTTCCGGCTCTTGCCTTATGGAGCCCGCCACCTATTTTGAATGTAGCATCACCTATACATGCGAGAAGACCGCCATATGGAGGTCTTCTCGCTGAAATTTATAACGAGCATACCCTTGGCATGTATATGTATGTATTATTTTATCGTACTGATCGCTTGGGCAAGAGTGGACTTTATCGTCACTTTATCAAAAGGCAGTTGAAGCTTAACGGCGGTCATGGCTATTTCCGGCCGAAGTCCTGAAAGGGTTGTATGAATTCCGATCAAATGTAAGGATTCAATCAATTGAGACAGTTGGTGGGCGGATGCACTATCTATTGCATGAACGCCCGATAGGTCAATGAAAAGCCTGGTGACATTTTTTTCAGCGCACTTTTGTAAGGTGTTTTCAAGCAAGGACATGCCCCTCGTCGTGTCAATATCGCCTATCAGGGGAAGCAACGCGGTATTATCTTTAAGGGAAATGATGGGCGTGCTCAATTCATCGATCGTGGCCTGTTGGGCTTTCATAATTTTATTGGCATATTTATGATTCGCTTCCGTAAACCTCTCCATCACTTCACTGAACACCTTGACCACTATCCGATACCAGGAATTTACTTCCTCCCGTGTATATCGATCTCCATGCAATCCCACAAATCGGTCAATGTAATCCAGATATTGCTCTTGCGTTCGAAAAAACTCCCTCAATATAAAATAGATGGGTGTGTTTAAATGCTGCTCATCCTGACCGATATCTTCAATCCACTCATCAAGACGCTTAAAGAATTCCCTTTCCTCTGTAACAAATATCTGAAAGAAATGTAAGTGGAATTCATTATTTTGTTGCTTCAGTTTTTTAATCACTTTGGGATCGGGTGAGCTATAAACCCCCGACTTATCATTTTTATTCAATGTTGCGTACCAATCCTCAGTCAATTGAGCTGCCTCACCTAATAAAAAGGAATATAGTTCTTTATTTCTGTGCATAAACTCCTCCACCTATTTAATTTTTTTATAATATCTAATGCTATTAAAGACTGAATCAGCATTGTCAGGGTATTGAAAGTTAACCGTTTTATCAACAAAAGAAGCATCGAAGATAACCGCTTCAATACTTAAGATCCCATGCCAATGGTCCCTTCATTCCATATACCTTCCCAGCTGTTTTTGAAACCATACAACCACTGATTTTTCAAAAAAAAAATCTGCAAGAACATTCATCTATCATTCTGGTAAAGCAGCATTCACCAAATCGTATTTTTTTGTTATAGTTTACCATTTTTATTTTTTGTTAACAAATTCACCGCCATCCTGCCCCTTTTCTTTATCACGTAAAAAAGGACCTGATCCCAGATCCTCCGTTCAGTGACATTGAGCTATACTATCCACATAACCTAATTAACACTATGAGAATTACCTTTTCATAAATATTGCGGTCCATAAACCCTGCACCCCAAAGGTTTCATCAGATTGTTCCATTTTCCTCATTTTACGTATTTCCACCACTTCAAAATCCTTGAAGATCATTCTAAGTTTTTCTTCAGTAAAACCTAATCCGCCTTTAAGGCTTCTTTGCCTATATACCTCCCAATCCGAGATATCTGCACCACCCAATATGCCGCCTTCCACAAAACAAGTAATCGAATACATTCCCTTAGGCCTTAACGCCTTTTTCACCATCTCCAAATAATTGATCCTTCGATGTGGAGCAATATGATGAAAACAACCTGAATCATATACAAAGTCATATTGCCCTTCCCCAATGTCCAATTCAAATATATTCCTTTGAATGAAGTTCACGTGCACTTTGCTTTCTTCCGCTCGTTCTTTCCCCCATTCCAAGGCTTCCTTTGAAAGATCCACCGCATCAACGGAACAGCCCTTTTGAGCAAGGTAAATAGCATTTCTTCCAGGTCCGCACCCAAGCTCAAGAACCTTTCCTGACCCAAGTAACCCACTATCAAAGTATTGAACCAAATTCTCATCAGGGAGGTTTCCGAAAAAGGGAATCCCTTTTTCACGGTCTTCATAAAAACCATTCCAGAATGCAGTGGGCTCACGCAATAACGAGTCCAGCATGTTCAATAGATCTTCATAGGTTGTAATCGTCTCCGACAAAACCATCACCTCTTTCCATTAAACCCCACCATTTAATTATATCGATTTCGGTCGGTGCCCATGTAACAGCTACATCAAAAATGCGTTACGGATGGCGTTCACACATTATTGGAACCCGTTGATTATATAATGTCCACTGGCATTTAAAGGTATCAAGAATGTGCTCTAACTGCCTTCTGATAGTATTTATCCACCATTACTTAATAACCCGTTGATCAGTCCTATATCCATAATAGATGAGACAGGGGATTTTTATTTACATGTCAATCATTACATGTACTTTACAGCGGATCAGGCTTACGTTTTCCTATATAAACAGACTGATCCATATGTAAGGCTGTATAGAAAAGAAGGACACTTAGAAGACTTAATTGGAATTTTTCTTTTTAAAAATCCTTTTAATATAAGCCGACCTAAGGAAAAACAAACAAAAGGTATGATGGATGACGTAATAAGTGAGATTGAAGAGTATATGAACGATGACTGGAAATCATTCAGATTACCAAATCTATAAGAATATAAACTTCTTAAGTGTTTTCATGTTGAGCCCTTTCATTTTCGAGAATGTTTCCACACCTTTATAGGTCTTTACATGTCATATCCGTTTACTGATGATTATCTTTCTGTACATTCCATTCAGCATGATCGGTCGATCTTCTTCAATTTTCATATTCATTTCATGTCTACTGAACAAGTCCTCAAACCGCAAGCCAATATCTGTACCTAACAATCCAATGATGGGTCTCAGAACCTTTTTGGGTAATGAAAGCCGTTCATCTTTAGAAATGAACTTATCAAATAGTATTATTTTCCCCTCTCCTTTTAAAACCCTGATCATTTCCTGAAGGCATTGATTGGCATCAGGTACGACGGAAAGGACCAAACTTCCAACTACTTAGTCAAACGATTCATTATCGAATTCCATATTCTGTGCATCCATCTCCAGGAAATTGATCGTTGTATTTTCATATTTCCCCATCGCTTTTTTTAGCATATCGGCTGATAGATCTATCGCCGTTATCTCAAGGTCAAGGTTCTTGATCAACTCCAAATCGGCACCCGTACCTACGCCTACAAACAGAACCTTTGCATTATCATGAAAATGCATCTCTTCAAATATTCTTTTCCTGGCATCTAAAAAGAGATGAGAGTTGAAGATTTTATCATAAATCGGCGACCAAAACTTATAAATCACTTTATTCCACGAATTATTCAACATCCCCACCCCTTACATACTTCTTCTATGTAGCATAATAAATCCCTTCCAAGCGGATATTATATCTGGCAAATTAGTAAAATTAAAAATAGTATGCGACGCAGTGGTCCGCGATAACGGACATGTTTAAGAACGACCCTCCAAATATAAAGCCCCCAACTGACACACTCCATATTATACAAATTACCTTGACTGTCATAGTAATACACTATAAGATATACCAAAGGAGGTGAGGATTTGGTTGAACGTAAACTATCCTCTGACTTGCTTCGCGGACATGTAGATACGATGATTCTAAAACTCCTGCAAAGTAGCGATAAATATGGTTATGAAATCAGCAAACTGATATATGTGAGTTCAAATGAGCAATATGAAATAAAGGAAGCTACGATGTATTCCAGCTTAAAACGACTGGAAAAGGATGGTTGCATCATCTCTTATTGGGGAGATGCTACACAAGGCGGAAGAAGGAAGTATTACAAAATCACCCCAATCGGGGAAGAGACATATACGCAAAATAAAAATGACTGGGAGCAGGCTAAGAGAATACTTGAACGCCTCTTGTAAGAAAGGAAGATGAAATGTGATTGAAAAACTGCATGCACATGTTCATAGCATTTTTGCCCCGTACAAAAATGCAAAAACCACAAAGGAATTGGAAGAAGAACTGCTGCAAAACTTACTGGAAAAATACAATGACCATAAAAGGAATGGCTCTAGTGAGCAAGAAGCTTATAAGCTGACTGTGGATTCAATTGGAGAAGTATCAGAGCTCATGGAATCACTCAACCTTCAGTATAACGAGCTTGAGCAGGCCATATCCATGGACTATTCCAGACACCGTTTATTGGATTCCGACTTCCGCTCGGTTTCCGTGCATGATGGGAAATTTAATTCCTGTGATTTAAGCCGTTCCGACTTCAGCCATTCGGACCTGACGAACAGCACGTTTAAAAGCAGTAACTTAAATGACTGCATCTTTGAAAACGCCAATTTAACTAGTACCTTATTTAAAAGTGCCAATTTAAAAGGCGTAACTTTCAAGAACAGCATTTATAACAAGACCCATTTTAAAGGCTGTAATTTATCTGGTCTTATATTTGATGGGGAAACATTCAACCAAACCGTTTTCGAGGGTTCTTCATTGAAAAAGGCATCATTTCGCGACGCCACACTCATCAATGTTCAATTTCGGGTGTCCGATTTAAAGAAAATTGACTTTACGGGAGCTTCGATGGATAAACTCACTTACAACTTTTTACATGGAGGTAAGGTTGATCTTAGCGGCGTGACCATCATCTAAGGAGGAATTTCCAATGACTTTACCGTTAGCGATTGTCGTATCCACCTCAATCATTTGCGTGACCGTGTTTCTGACTGCGGTCGTTTTAAAAGGAATGAGCATGGGCGAATGATTCATCAAGAACCCTGTGCTAAGACATGAAACGTCTTGGCACAGGGTTTTTCGTATTTTCAATATACCTTAACTTCAGGCAGTACGTTTCCCATCGTTTGGGTAATCCATGAATTTAAAGTACGGAAGTAACAATCCTAATATCGATACGGTGCAGATCACCGATCCTATCAATATGTATAAAAGTCGGATTGGCCAAATTTCACTCAGTATCGTTCCTGTCATTACCCCTAAAAGCATCGTACCTCTAATGATGAATAATCGGACCGATGATATTTTTCCCATAATGGAATTCGGTACATGCTGTTGGAAGATGGTTATATTATGGACACTGAAAATGGCCATGGCCACGCCCGCAACCCCCTCCGTAACAAAGGCAAAATAGATATTTTCATTCATTCCTAGAGAGATATATGTGGACCCGCCTATGATTAGGGCCCCTAACATCAATGCCCTTCGGCTCCTATGGCTTATTCTTCTTACAAGCAAGGCACCTAATACATAGCCTAACGGAAAACTGGACATGAAATACCCGTATTCAGCATAACTTCCAGATAATTCCCTTGTAATATAAGGAAGGTTAATGACCATCGATACGCCCACTCCAAATTGAACAAACGCCAAAAAGACTCCCAGCCATACAATAAGGGGCTGGTTGAAGAAATAAGATATCCCTTCGATGAATTGTTCTAGCCATGATTTGCGTATCGGCAATTCCACTCTCGATTCTTGAATGAATAGGAGTATGAAACCACTTGTAATAAGAAATGCACAAACAAGAGGCAATGTGGCTTTCACGCTTATGGATTCCACGACCACTCCTCCGGCGAAGGGTGCCAAAAATGTCATCAGCCGGATTGTCCCATCCAAATATGCATTTGCAGCGCTTAACAGGGATGCGGGAATGATTGTAGGGATAATCGATTGATTGGCGGGGGAATACAAGGGCGTTATTAATCCTATGAAGATCTGGACGGCGAAAATGTGCCATGCTTCAAGACTTCCCATCAATGATGACAGCAGTGGGATAAGAAAAGCCAGTCCTCTGCTCCATTGCGATAATACCATGATCCACTTCCGGCTCCATCGGTCAATAAACGGCCCAATAAATAATTGCAGGATCAAGGATGGTACAAAATATAATATCCACATGCTCCCCAAAGCCATGGTTGAACCTGTAAGCTGAAAGATAAGGATTGAATTGCAAAAGTTCCCAAAGGCGGCCCCTAATTCAGAGATGATATTTCCTATCCAAATGAAAAGAAATGATCGGTTCCTTAAAATATGCTCATCATTCAACCGCCCATCCTCCCCTGCATGAACCTTTAGACTTCCACTTCAAATTCATTAACGTAGACAGCATTCCCTGTGATTTCAATATCATAGTTGTCATGGTTTTTTATAGCCGTAACGCGGACCCTGCCATCCTTTCCGATTTCATTTCCCTGTTCTATTAACAGGTGCAGCTCATTTTCACGGTCATCTTTTATGTATTTTGCATAATAAGCGCCCATTACACCTGAAGCCGTTCCTGTAACCGGGTCCTCAAGCGTACCTGAAAATGGCGAGGAGAAATGCCGGGCATGCATATGGGCATCCTGATCGTACGTTTCCAAGCAAAAGGGATGAACAGAAGCTCTTGGCATTTCCTTTAAAATTTGTGGAAACAGTTTATTGTTCGCCTTCATCTTTTTGAATCCATTGAGGTCATTTATCGGAATCAGTTAAGTCCATAAACCTGTACTTCCATACATAATAGGTAACTCCGCTTCCAGATCTTCTATATCAAGTCCGAGGGAACTCGCTAAATCCCGCTTATCTCCGCTAAACTCTTCAAACGTTGGGGTAGCCTGCTTCATCGTAATGTATAGCTCTCGATCAGCCATCGTATGGATCTTGATTGGTAATATTCCCGCTCCCGTTTCAATCATCAGCTCATCTTTATCCAATAATCCCCTGGTCTTCAGTGCATGAATGGCAGCCATTGTGGCGTGTCCGCAAAGATTCATTTCGTGTCCTGGTGTAAAATAACGGATTCTAAGATCGGCAATATCGGACTCCATGGGAAAAGAGGTTTCATTGAACCCCACCTTCAGCGCTATATCCTGCATTTCCTTTTCCGTCAGTCCATCCGCATCTAAAACCACACCTGCCGGATTTCCTTTATTCGGTTTACTGCTGAACGCATCGTAATGAAAAACCCTAACCATTTTCAAATCTAACATCTCCTATTAACCGAATGGTGCTTCTCTTGAATAGTAATTCTATGTTCTTTATAAAATCCCTTTTTCGTCCAGTTTACCTATATTAAGAGAAACAACCATTGATTTTATTTTCTGACTATTGTACAATGACTCAAATTCATCTAATTTCATTTAAAATTCCATGAAGGGAAAAAGTACGTTATAGTTTCTGTTCCAAAGAGAGCTGGTGCTTTGCTGAAAGCCAGTGTCCAGAATATAACCGAAGATCATCCCTGAGAAGTAAAGCCGAATCCTTAGTAAGCTTTACCGGTTTCCCCCGTTATAAGGGACAACGTATTATTGTATGTTCGTAAAGGGTAGTAATTTGCTTTCGAAGCATTTTATTAAACAAGAGTGGTACCGCGAGTTCAAATCTCGTCTCTTAATGAGACGGGTTTTTTTGTATTTAATTCAATGAAAATAAAGGCAAAGAGGTGCAGGTCTAATGCAGACACTATTATTCGTAACAGATTTAAACTATGAAGCAAAAGGAAGAAATTATTACGAGGAGGATTTATATCTAACTTCAAAACTTAGGGAAGATTTTCAATTGGTCATTTGTCATCCTGAAGATATTGAAACGTTTGAAAAGGATTTTGACCTAATTGTATTTCGAAATGCTGGTCCAGTAGCGAATTTTAAAGATAAGTATCAAGCATTCCGTAAAAGAGTGGCTACCGATCATTTGAAAACTTACAATTCATTTATAGGAAAGGCTGATATGAACGGAAAAGAATACTTAATAGAACTAACGAATGCTCAATTTCCTGTCATTCCAACTATCGATACGGTTCACTCCCTAGATAAACTGCCTAATGTAGACACGTATATCGTAAAGCCGAAAGATGGAGCGGATTCTATCGGTTTGGAATTTGTTACGAAAGAAGAATTGGGAGATAAAATGAATTCGGAATCAAAGAACACATTGGTACAACCATTTATCAATTTTGAATATGAAGTCTCATTTTACTTTATCGATACAGAATTTCAGTATGCCCTTTATGCACCGGATAAAGAGAAAAGATGGGAATTGAAAGAATATGTACCTACCGAAGAAGATCTAGCTTTTGCTCAACGATTTATTGAATGGAACAACCTTGATTGGGGGATTCAACGCGTTGATGCGTGCCGGAATGAGCATGGTGAACTATTATTAGTTGAACTGGAAGATTTAAATCCCTATCTTTCTTTGTTGGAATTAACCGATGAAACACGCCAGAAATTCGTAAAAGCCCTGAAAAAATCAATCCAGAAAGCACTGGAAGCTTAGAATGTCGAATGAAGTGTGTGTAGGTCGAATTACCGCGGGGACGGTCGAATAAAGCACGCGGTAGCTCGAATTACTGCGGGGACGGTCGAATAAAGCACGCGGTAGCTCGAATTACTGCGGGGACGGTCGAATAAAGCATGCGGTAGCTCGAATTACTGCGGGGACGGTCGAATAAAGCACGCGGTAGCTCGAATTACTGCGGGGACGGTCGAATAAAGCACGCGGTAGCTCGAATTACTGCGGGGACGGTCGAATAAAGTACGCGGTAGCTCGAATTACTGCGGGGACGGTCGAATAAAGCACGCGGTAGCTCGAATTACTGCGGAGACGGTCGAATTAAGCACGCGGTAGCTCGAATTACTGCGGGGACGGTCGAATAAAGCACGCGGTAGCTCGAATTACTGCGGGGACGGTCGAATTAAGCACGCGGTAGCTCGAATTACTGCGGGGACGGTCGAATTAAGCACGCGGTAGCTCGAATTACTGCGGGGACGGTCGAATTAAGCACGCGGTAGCTCGAATTACTGCGGGGACGGTCGAATTAAGCACGCGGTAGCTCGAATTACTGCGGAGACGGTCGAATAAAGCACGCGGTAGCTCGAATTACTGCGGGGACGGTCGAAAGTAAGAAGACTAATCTCATTACTCCCCATTTAAATTGTCCAAACGATAATATTAATTTGGTCTAAACGAAGTTCGCTAAAGCTAGCTTTATTTAATAAAATATGAGGTGGTTAATTTGAAACAATATCATGATTATTATCAAAATCTATTAAAAAGACTTTGTAAAGCTGATAATATTTCTCCTCGAAAACCTAGGTTTGAAAATATTGAAGATCTAGTAATAATTCATGTTAAAAATCATTTGAAAGAAGGAGTAGATTTAGAATGTTTTAAGATTTTAAATCTTATTTATCAAACAGTCGTACCTTTAGGTATAAAATTCAATCAACAGTTATATTTATATCCAAATGGAGATAGATTAGATAGAGTAGCGATAACCTTTAACAAAGATGATTATATACTTTTAAACAAAAAACTAGAAACTGGAGAGATATGAATAATTAATACATATTGGAGATGGCCTCCCTCTATGGTGGGCTATTTTTTTAGGTTTTCCTCATTGTTTTAGGTATGTCGGCTTGACCGGAAAGGGAGCGGATTCCTGAAATCACCTGCAACTTTCTTTAAATAAAAAAACTGCAGGCAAACTCGCTTTTCTTCGAGTTTGTCTACAGTCTGAAACGACTATCGAGTCCCAAGGGACCTTTAATTCATTTGAGATTTATGCCATTTCCATGCACTTTCAATAATCTCTTCCAAATCTATTGATGCCTTCCATCCAAGTTCTTCATATATCTTATTAGCAGAAGCAACCAGACGGGCTGGATCACCAGGGCGTCGGTCTGCATACTCTATGGTCGGTTTCACTCCTGTGACTTTTTCGCAAGTGTCGATTACATCCTTAACCGAAAATCCTTTTCCATTCCCAAGATTGTAGGTGGCCGTATCCTTCTTCCCGGACAATAGGGCTTGAAGCGCGATTATATGAGCTTGAGCTAAATCCGTTACATGAATATAGTCACGGATGCAAGTGCCATCTTCTGTGTCATAGTCCGTACCAAACACGGAAATCTTATCACGTTGACCTAATAAATGCTGTAAAATAATGGGGATCAGGTGTGTTTCCGGATCATGGCTTTCACCGATTTCTGCCGACACATGTGCTCCAGCCGCATTAAAGTATCGCAAAACTACATAATGGAGTCCATATGCCTTTGCAAAGTCACCTAAGATTTGCTCTACCATCAATTTCGAGCGGCCATATGGATTAATCGGATTAGTTGGCTGATCTTCATCAATCATATCTACATTTGGTATCCCGTATGTAGCTGCCGTTGATGAAAAAATGAAATTCTTAACATCATGCTTGAGCATGGTATTCAATAATGTAAGAGTTGCACCAACATTATTCTCATAGTATTTATAAGGGTCTTGAACAGACTCACCAACCAAGCTATTAGCAGCAAAGTGCATAACGGCTTTAATGGGATATTTAAGGAATATTTCATTCAAAACCGCTTCGTCCCCTAAATTCCCTTCAACCAAGATGGCCTTCGAATCGACCAGCGAACGAAAACCGGTTGAGAGATTATCCAGAATGACAACCTCTTCTGTATTCACTAACTCTTTTACAAGATGACTTCCAATATATCCTGCACCGCCAACGACCAAAATCATATAGAATTTCCCCTTTTACTTTAAGCTTTATTCGTAACCTATTTATGTCCTTAGAGTTTGAGGGGCTCTTTTTTATTATTAAAAAGAGCCCCTCCCTTATTTTATAAGCATTTTTTGAAGGTTTCCATGGCTAATCCATTATATTGGTTGTAATCAAACTTTTCTAGTTTAGGATTATCAGTACTAACCATAGTAGATAAGCCTTTTTCAAGTCCATTTATGCTATTTTCAACAAGTAAACCATATTTACCGTTTTCCAAAACGGTTCGGTTAGCAACTATATCAGTAGCCATGATTTTCATTCCTAAAGTCATTGCCTCCAATAATACCATAGGCTGTCCTTCATAATGTGATGAAAGAACGAAACAGTCACATTTTTCCATGAACGAAAATGGATTTTCAAGCTGGCCCAAAAGATGAATGGAATGATTTAATTCCAGCTCATCAATGATTGCCTGCAAATCTTCCTTTAATGGACCTTGTCCTAAAATATACAGCTTGCTATTACTGTATTTCTCATGAAAACCTGCGAATGCACGAATCAAATTATCCTGACCTTTTTCAGGAGATAACCTTCCCATATTGACAAAATTGAAATCATTTTTATCAGGAAATGGAACGAATTGATTGTTTACTTCCAATCCATGCACTTTTTCTACGATCAACGCCTGTTCATCTATCCAACCTAGAGATATCCCGTCCAATGATATATGAGCATAAGTACCAAGTTGAGTAACCGCTTCTTTATCGAATTCCACAATACGGCCATTAAAGGTTGGCCCATTTTCCACGACCATGGCATCTTGCAACCCATAAGGCTTATCCCAAATATTATAATCTCCCAAGTTAATTTCTGCGGTGCCGCGCACTTCCCGCTCTTTTAACAGTATTGGCTCTTCCATAATTTCGAATGCCCTTGTATTCAACCAGCCAATTCTCTTATTATCTATTTCGAAAAGGTAATAGCCGCCTTTTCTGGTTCTGTTATATTTTATGATCTTGACGATTTGCCCTTCAAAATCGATAGCCTTAGTTACTCTTTTAGCCTTGTAATTCGGGTAAGCCTTCGTCCAGATTGTATGGTCTTCCGGTTCCGTTATTTTTCCGTACTTCTGATTGCCTGTGTTTATTTCCTTCAACGTTCTATTATCGATCTTATCAATGAATTTTTTATTGTTTTTATAGTTTCTGGATATTATATACTTTCTTTTCACCATGATTTGAAGCTTGTCACCTAAGCTCGTGTTTTCATTGATCGTACAATGTTCAAGCATGGATAAAGCTGCATTATCTATCCAACCTATTACCTTGTTTTTCACAGATATCCTGCTATAAATCGAATGTTGGGTCTTTACTTCCCTATCAATTTTTACAATGATCCCTTTAAAATCTTGACTGCCAGAAACCTTGTACGTTCCTTCAACCTTATATGGCATGGACCAAATATAGTTCGATCGAGGCCTTACTAACCTTGCAATTTTATCCAATTCCTTTTCGTAAATAATGCTGTCTGGCAACAACTCAACAGCTTCTTCACTAATCCAGCCAATTATTTGATTGTTATGACTGAATTTGTAGAAAGTATTTTGATTTGCATGGCCTTTCCTCGAAATCATGATTTCAGCTTCTTCAAATCGTTCATCCAAGGGAAATTGAGTGGCATTTGAAATTCCCGGAAGGGTATTCCAAACCTGATTATCCTTCACATTCCTTAATATCGCTCTTGCTTTGAAGTTTTCAGTGGTCAACGCATCTTCATCATTATCGCTGACTTCAGAGTTATTTGACTCGAGTTGAAGGATTTTATCCGGGTTGATAGAATTCATTACGAAATCAAATTTATCAAAGTCTGCATACTCCAATAGGTTCTTTCGGTTTAATTCCATCGTTCCCTCAGAAACACTTACAAGTTTATCAAATCGATTATATACAGAAAAAATCCCTCTTAGATTAATACGGTGAGGTCTCTTTCCATTAATGATACGCTCACTATCAGACAGTAAATCATTATGCATATAACAAACTTTCTTTTTTGCATCTGCCGCTAGCAGATATTTAGCCCAATAATGGCTATAACCACTAAAATCGATAACAAAATCAAATTTAGTTTTACCGAATAAACGTGCATGCTCTCTAATATAGGCATTTTCCGGGTAAAGCTTTTTCCCTAAGAAACCTCTTTCCCCTCTGTTATGGATGAATTTATCTTTATAGACTTCCAAAAATTTATACACAGGTAAGCCAGGTTTAAAAAGAAAACGCACATTTTTATTTACTTTGTCCATATTTTTCAAAACCTCGTATGAGTGAGGAGTGGCAGTGAAACAGCTGACATCATATTTCTCATAATCAATATTATTCATTAGGTTAAGAAAAGAGGATGTAATTCCGTTATCCCTCAATCCGCCAGGATAAATTAATATTTTTTCCTTTGAGGAATCCAGGCCAGTAATTGTGTTTAGTTCTTTCGCAGACTTATTGAAGAGATAGTTGACTATTCTCTCCGTTACATGTCCATCCTCATGGTTAGTGAATTTTTCCTGCATCTTTTTATATTTATCGGAATAACTCAATTTCACATTATTGATATCTTTAATTGCGATAGCCAATTCTTTCGAGTTAAAAAGCATCGGGCCTGGGAGTTCATCATTTTGGAGATACTGTCCCCTTTGTTCTGTATAAACGTCCGTATCCCATGTGTAAAATAGGATGGGCTTATTGGTAACAAGGAAATCAAAGAAAATGCTGGAATAATCCGTGATAAGCAAATCAACAGCAGCAAGTAATTCATTCGTATCCACATAGTCAGGTATCAATCTATCCATGATTTCTGAATGCTTGGCGGCTTCTTTATATAGAAATGGATGCACCTTGATGAATAAGTTATATTGTTCACCGATTTGACTTTGTAAATAATTAATATCGGCAATGATTTGAAGAAGGTCGTTATCCACTTTGGCAAGGTTCGTTCCCTTCCAAGTCGGAGCATATAAGATATTCTCCTTACCATCACTGATGTTCAAACCCAGGGTCCTTAGATATTCCTTATACTCCCCTGGATTCGTATTCAACGTTAAATCGATCCTCGGATATCCTTCTTCTATAATTTCACCTTTATACAATCCGTTTAACTTATAGCTATCTGAAAATATCTTGGTAGTGTGGGAATTAGGGCTCAAAATGTAATCTGCACTCAAAAAGTTCCTTACAACGTTTTGAGAGACAGAAGGGTTACCGGGTATATCAAAGCCCATATTCTTAAGGGGCGTTCCATGCCAGGTATTCATGTAAATTTGATCGCTTTTAGGTATGAAGAAGGACTGGAATGTGGAGTTATTGATTAAATACTCACTTGTTGCCAACCACTTTAAATATTCCTTTGAATTACGTTGAACAAATTTTACATTTGGAATATCCTTATATTTCGATATTACACCTGAGAGGGCACTAAAATCCTGGATTGACCAAATGTGCATGAAATCTTTAAAGTCTTGCTTTTCCAGCATATATTTAAACATCGCGTATGGACTGTCAGTCATACTGTTTCCATCACGACTCTCATATAAAATCGTGTTTTTTTGCACATTTAATTTCTCAAAATACTTCGCATATCTATTTACACGCTGATGGTTCTCCTTCAATAGAAAATTGGCAAGCGGCTGTTTAAGGAAATCGACTTTTCTTTTTATTACCTTCTTATTCACTAATAGGCATCCCCTTTTAAGAATTTAGTATTCACCATTCAAAATCATGATTTCATTAACAAAAAATAACAACTATGAATGATCAATAGTTGGAGATTTTTTTTAAACTCTATTAAACTTAAAACTTAATGACTCCAACCATCATTTGCTGTGTAGATAATCTTTCTTTAAACTGAAAAAATCGATTTGGCGGTAATACAGTAAATCAATAAATCATTTTTTGTTCACTGCCTTGTGCCGTTCGAGGATTTTTTCCATTTCCTTTATAATGTCATCTCTTAATTCAGGATGTTGCAGGGCAAATTCAATTGTCGTTTTCACAAAGCCATCGACAACTCCGACATCATAGCGTTTCCCTTCAAAATCGTATGCGAAAACTCTTTGGATTTCATTCAGTTTTTGGATGGCATCCGTTAACTGGATTTCACCGCCAGCTCCCGTTTCTTGCTTAGCTAAGAAATCGAATATTTCCGGAGTCAGTATGTATCTTCCCATAATGGCCAAATTGGATGGTGCCGTTCCTTGTTTGGGTTTTTCAACGAAACGATTCACTTCGTATCTTCTGCCTTCTTGGGTAAGCGGGTCAATGATGCCATATCTATGTGTCTCGTTCTCATTTACTGGCTGCACTCCAATGATGGACGAACCCGTCGCATCATATTCGTTGATTAATTGACTTAGAGAGGGTATTTCGCTTTGAACGATGTCATCGCCTAATAGTACGGCAAACGGCTCATCACCAATAAAGTTACGTGCACACCATACAGCATGTCCAAGGCCTCTCGGTTCTTTTTGCCTAATGTAGTGGATATTAGCTAAATTGGATGGGTATTGTACTTTCTCCAATAAATCGAATTTCCCTTTTTCCCTCAAGTTATTCTCTAGCTCGTATGCATTATCAAAATGATCTTCTATCGCACGTTTATTCTTTCCTGTGACAATGATTATATCTTCAATTCCCGATTTCACGGCTTCTTCTATAATATATTGAATAGTTGGTTTATCCACTATTGGCAGCATCTCTTTTGGCATTGCCTTCGTAGCAGGTAAAAATCTAGTTCCCAATCCCGCTGCAGGTATAATAGCCTTTTTAACTTTTTTCATTCTTTTGTAACTCCTCCACATTAATATAAAACTAAAAAATTTACTTATTCACCCTTTTCATAGTAACATAGACTTGTTTTTTGTAAATATGTTAGCATGAAACATTTGTAATCCCATATATAATTGCAACTTTTCCCCAAACCCATCTTCAGAAAATATAAAGGCCTTTTCCCGATGAAAACAGGAAAAGGCCTTATTTTCTTCAATATATATGGCTGTCAGGTCCAAGGGTCTGACTTATGTAGCACTATTGATTATCCCATTAATTTTTTCCATGAAAGCATTCATGACCTGCTTCAATTTCAGCTCGGCTGATTCCATCTTTTCACCTTGGACCCCGAAATAGAATTTGATTTTAGGTTCTGTGCCAGATGGACGTAAGCATACCCATGTACCATCCTCAAGGAAGTACTTAATTACATTTGATTTAGGTAAATCAATGACTTCTTCCTTATTGGTGCCCATGTTGAGCTTCACGCCACTTTGATAATCCTCTTGAATCGTTACAGCTTTTCCGGCTATATGCTTTGGAGGAGCATTGCGGAATTGATTCAATATCCCTTGAATCTGCCCAGCGCCTTCAATCCCCTTTAAAGTCAATGACTGAAGTCCCTCCAGGTAATATCCGTACTCTTCAAAGATATTAAGCAATCCTTCATATAGGTCCATGCCCTGTTTTTTATAGTAGGCACAAACTTCCACCGCAAGAATGGCCGCTTGGATCGCATCTTTATCACGGGCAAAATCCTTGATTAAATAACCATAACTTTCTTCATATCCGAATAAGAAAGTATGCTTACCGCTTTCCTCATATTCGTTGATCTTTTCAGCGATGAATTTAAAACCCGTTAATACATCAACGGTCCCTAAACCATATTCCTTTGCGATTCTGCGGCCTATTTCAGAGGTTACTATCGTTTTTAAAACAACTCCATTTTCAGGTAAAGTGCCTTTAGATTTCTTTTCTTTCAAAAGATAATCCAATATTAGTGCACCTGTTTGATTACCTGTAAGCACCACATATTCGCCATCTTTATTTTTAACGGCGATACCGAGTCGATCTGCATCAGGATCTGTTGCGATCAAGAGGTCTGCCGATACCTCATTTCCTAATTCAATGGCCATTTCAAATGCTGCATGCTCTTCAGGGTTCGGGGATTTGACTGTCGAAAAATTGGGATCAGGCAATTCCTGCTCTTTTACAACATGTACCTTGTCGTATCCCAGATCTTGTAAAGCCCTTCTAACCGACTTATTTGCCGTGCCATGAAGCGGTGTGAATACTACAGTCACATCAACTTCTTCACTTAGGTTTTTATTTTCGGGCACAGTAAGCAATTTATCATTATAAGCAGTATCGATTTCCTCTCCAACCATCTTGATGAGGCCTTGCGCTTTCAATATATCTTCATCTTTTACCGAAATGGCAAGTTCATTTTCAATCGCATTCACGAATTCAATCACTTTATCAGCCGTTGCCGGAGGAAGCTGGGCACCATCTGGCCCGTACACTTTATAGCCATTATATTCAGGGGGATTATGACTTGCTGTGATAACGATCCCAGCATAAGCATTCAGTTCACGAACGGCAAAGGATAACTCCGGCGTTGGTCTTAACTCATCGAATAGATAAGCCTTGATACCTTCTGTAGCAAGGGTCTTGGCTGCTTCCAAGGCAAATTCAGGCGATTTGAAACGTGAATCGTAGGCAATCGCGACACCTCTGCGTTTTGCTTCATCACCCATCGATTGCAGATAATGGGCTAATCCCAATGTTGCTTTACGGACTGTATATAGATTCATCCGATTGGTACCTGCCCCAATTTCCCCTCGCATACCGCCTGTGCCGAATTCCAAGTTCTTATAAAACGCATCTTCAATATTTTTTTCATCATCTTGCATCTTGTTAAGTAATGATTTCATTTCCTCATCAAGGTTTTCGAAATTCACCCATGAGTGGTAAGAACATTTCCAATCCATCTTCACATAGTCCTTCTTTCTTTCTAGTTTCCCTTGGAAAATCTAGATGTTTTCACTAAAAAATAACAATTACCGCTGAAATAAAAAAAAGCCGTTCATACGACTTTCTTCGCTATATTATCAGCAATAAATAGACAACAGTCAATATTCTCAACATAAAAAATTTGTTGGAAGGCAAAAATAGAGGATGGCGATGTTGCGGTGATCGTGGACATCACCGCTTGTAAACAGGAGCGATGTCCACGATGATGGATCACCTTACAAATTATTCAGCTTCGGCAACAACGGTGAAGCGTTGGTTGATGTGTTGCGGGTTTTCAATTTCATCAAGTACTGCAAGGGCAAAATCGGCGTAACTTACATAACTCTCACCCTTTGAGTTTACAAGAAGGTTGTCTCTACCCAATTTATACTCTCCGGTTCTATTTCCTTGCGGATCAAAGAAGGCTGAAGGACTGATGAACGTCCATTGGATGCCAGTTGCATTTTGTAAATCCTCAAGGTTCTTGGATTGATTATATGCCGTTGCAAAGTATTCTTTAGGGAATTCAGGCGTTTCCAGTACACGTGTCGTTTTCGCCTCGTCAACGAAAAGACTTCCAGCTCCGCCAACAACGATCAGTTTAGTTTTAGGAGCCCCTTTCATGGCGTCAATTAGGATTTTTCCTGCATCCACATGCAGATGTTCTTTCCCTGGAGCAGCGCCAAAGGCATTCACTACCACATCAAATTCTTTAATATCTTCCGCTTTCAGAGCGAATAGATCCTTTTCCAGTACGGATGCACCTTGAATTTGGACTTTGGCTTCATCTCTGACAATGGCCGTAACTTCATGTCCCCTAGTCAATGCTTCCTTTAAAATCAGACTTCCAGCTTTTCCGCTCGCACCTATAATACCTATTTTCATTTTCAAATTCCTCCTATATCATTTTTGAATTATAATTGTAATCAAATTACTTACATGTAATAATATAAGTTACAGGTTGCTGTTTTGTCAACTTATTTATCGAGGAAGTATTTCGATGATATATTGCGGTTTTCGTCGATATATTTCATTTTTCGTTGATATATCCCGATTTTCGCTGATATATTGCAATTTCCGATAGATATATCCCGATTTCCGTTGATATATTTCAAATTCCGATAGATATATCCCGATTTTCGTCGATAAAAAAAGCACCATTCCTTGCAGACACAAGGAATGGTGCACTTATTGATCAGTTCTTTCCATTCTTCCTCATTAGCAATCCCATACAGATAGTAATGAGAGTAAAAGCAATAAAAGCCAAAAACGGGATCGTGATGAATCCTAGCCAATTTATATACTCGCCTGAGCAGGGAACACCGCTTTGGCACATTTCGAAATGCTGTAGTGCCGGAATTTTTTGCAGACTATAGTGATATCCTGACACCAACATGCCCAAAATCGATAATGGGAGGATGTATCGATGGATTTTCAGGTCTTGCTCATAAAAGGCCCGGCCCAATAAAATAACGAGCGGGTACATCAAGATCCTTTGATACCAACAAAAGGTACAAGGTACATAATGGAGAATCTCACTAAAGTAGAGACTTCCAGCAGTGGCAATGATGGATAGGATCCACGAAAATAATAGTGGTTTGTTCATCACTATTTCTCCTTCGCTGCATCATCAACCATTTTCACTAAATCATCAATTGTATTTCCTTCAAACTTCTTGCCATTGACAAATAAGGAAGGTGTTCCAGAAACGCCCAATTCGTCGGCCAACTCCATATCCTTGTTCCATTGGTCCTCGGACTTTTCGGCTTTAAAAGAGGAAACGACCTTTTTCACATCTTTGTCATTTGCGATTTCTTTCAATGTTTCTTCTAGGAATTTATCCGTAAAGACATCTACCTTTTCATATTTCAAGTCATCTGGCTGCTTATCGTACAACAGCTCATGAAATTTCCAAAAGGTATCATTTCCTAATTCTTGATAAACACTTTCCGCAAATTTAGCGGATCTGGTTGAATCGATGTTAATGAACGAATAATTCATGAAATAAAATTGCGCTTTTCCTGTTTCGATCAGTTCACTTTGTATGGAAGGAAAGAATTGCTCCTCGAATGTCTTACATACTGGACATTTATAATCACCAAATTCCACTATTTGGACAGGAGCCGATTTTTCTCCCAAATAAGGCTGTGATTTATAATCGATTTCATTAACGGCTGTATCTTCGTCCTTCCCATTTGCTAAAAATATAAAGCCAATAATGATTACAGCGATTAACCCTATGATCCAAAACGTGAATGCAGAAGATTGTTTTTGATTACCCTTTTTTTTATTAGCCATCATATACCTCCATCACTTGTAGTTGTGTCGATATTCCTTTTGCAGCCATAGCGGCGATTTCAGTTCCCCCTTCCTGTAGCCTTCACCTGTAACTGATTCATTTACACGTTATAATATAAGTTTCATCATGATGGTTTGTCAATTACACATACCTTTTATTTTTGCCTTTGCAAAAACGGCGTGACTTGACAAGGAAACGGTTAATGGATAAATATTATTCTTGCAGGCCATTATAACTTGTAACCACTTGAATTACATGTTAAATAATTTATACTATATAAGAATAGAGATTTTAAAGGAGAGAAAAAAGAGATGTCCATCAGTACCCGCTTTTCCGTAGGAATCCATATATTATCTCTTTTAGAAATAAACAAAGAAGGCGTTAACACTTCTGATTTTATAGCAAAAAGTGTAAACACAAACCCAGCCTTAATCAGAAAAATCACCGGCATGCTGAAGAATGCAGGTTTAGTGAACGTTCGGCCGGGTATCGCCGGAGCGACATTGGCCAAGGACTTATCAGATATTACTTTGCTCGATGTTTATCAGGCTGTTAACGTTGTCTCCGATAAAGAATTATTTGGAATCCATGAAAATCCTAATCCAGCATGCACTGTTGGAAGAAATATACAAGATACAATAGAGCCCATCTTTTCAGTCGCTGAACTTGCCTTGGAAAAGGCGCTTGGAGTGGTGACTATAGAGGATGTCGTTAGAGGTATTCTGGAAAAGGATAAAAACTAAATAGCAAAAAAACACATGAGTCGGACTCATGTGTTTTTTCCTGTTTTCTTATTTATACTTAGGAACTTCAATCGTCATTTTATAGGAATCTAGTAAACTATACAAATTATAAATCTGTTTCACTTGTTTTGTTGCCCAGCCAATATCAGTTGCATACTGGTGTGAAGCATATCCATTTTTCTCTGCAGCTGTAGGATTCCATCTCATTTTGTAAAGCGTGTCCTGTCCAGCAGAGATATACCCTTTGGCGATGAATTCGGCACCGCCTATAATGGCCGCTTCCGGGGTGAACCAGCCTGCTTTATATGCGTATTGAGCGCCGCTGCTTACCGCTGTTCCGTCAAAAGCTCCCACTCCGTACATATTATAGACCGTTTTCCCATTCACCTTAACTCCTGTTGCTAACGGTGAAGTACCATTCCCGGTCTCCAGCAAAGCATGTGAAATCAGGTAAATTTCATTGACCCCATATTTTTCCCCTGCCGTAGTGAAGGTTGCAGCTTGGCTTTGTAAAATCCCTTTACCTGAAAGGATTCTAGCATTCACTTCAGAAACGTTCATGTTGGTGACCTGGGAGAGCTTAACGAACTGGAACGATTTGATTGGATCATTCACAAAATTATCTGGGTTGAGATTATAGTTTATATCATCCGGACTGGCATTTACCCATGTCTTGTTATAACTCACTTCATACCAATAGTATCCGTCAGAGCCCTTTACTTTTGATTTAATATTCAATGATTGATTATTGCTGACAGCACCGACTTCCCAATAATTAGATCCAGCTCCGCCCCTAACACGCCATCCGCTTCCTTTTACCGTTCCCTTTGTTGAATTGATTAAAGTTAACCCATCCTCACGTATGTAGGTTTTATACGTTTTATCCGTTTGACCATTTACGGCCATTTGAATTTCAACCATCTTGTCCATCGTAAGATTGTACTCTTTATCGATCCTGATTATCGATCCATTCGAACTTCCTGGACCTTGTGCTTTAGCAGTTAAATATTGCGTACTGACATATCCCGTTTTTCCATTAGCCGTGACCCTTGACCAACCATTGGACTCAGAATACACCGTTACGGCCGTATTGTTTACGAGTTTGGCTATAATTGAAGCGGAAGCTGATGCAAAAGAGCGCATATTAAGACTGTAGCCATCATTCACTTTTACATATTTAACTAACGTGGTTTCTTCCTCGTCTGGATTGAGATTCGGGCTTTCCGGTACAGAACCAGGCTTCGTTGCTGATAGATATTGCGTATTGACATAACCTTCTCCGCCATACGCTTTTATTTTTGACCAGCCATTTGATTCCGAGATGACTTCCACCTTCACACCCTTTGCCAATTTCACAATAACGGAAGCACTTTCTGACGGTTTATTCCGCATATTCAGAGAACCAGAGCTTACATTTATATATTTCACCGTCGTTTTTTCAGGTATGGAGGGTTTGGCTTCTGGCTTTGTTGTTGAAAGAAAGTCAGCACTGACATACCCATCTTGCCCATTGGCTTTGATTTTCGCCCAACCTTTGGATTCCGAATACACCGTTACTTGCGTTCCTTTTGAAAGCTTCGCGACTATGCTGGCACTTTCGGACCCGATTTTTCGCATATTAAGCGTTCCTGAGCTTACATTGACATATTTCGTCGTCGTTTTATCAGGTATGGAGGGCGTGGTTTCCGTTCCTGGTTTTGTTGTCGATAAATATTTGGTGCTGACATGTCCGTCTTTTCCATTGGCCTTGATCTTCGCCCAGCCTTTGGATTCTGAATATACCGTCACTTTCGTTCCTTTTGAAAGCATCGAAACTATGCTTGAACTTGCTGTACCACTTTTTCGCATATTAAGTAAACCCGTGTTCACATATTTCGTCGTCGTTTTTTCTGGCGTGGCTACTGTGGATCCCGATCCCGGCTTTGACGTCGATAGATATTTGGTGCTGACATATCCGTCCTTTCCATTGGCTTTGACTTTCCCCCAGCCTTTGGATTCCGAATACACCGTCACTTTCGTTCCTTTTGAAAGCCTCGCGACTATGCTTGAACTTTCTGTACCACTTTTTCGCATATTGAGTGAACCCGTGTTCACATATTTTATCGTCGTTTTTTCAGGTGTGGCTACTGTAGATCCCGATCCCGGCTTTGCAGCAGACAGGTATTTGGTGCTGACATAACCGTCTTTTCCATTGGCTTTGATTTTTGCCCAGCCATTGGATTCCGAATACACCGTCACTTTCGTTCCTTTTGAAAGCCTCGTAATTATGCTTGAACTTACTATCGCGCTTTTTCGCATATTGAGCGTGCTTGCATTGACATATTTTGTCGTCGTTTTAACGGTTGCCGCAGCCTTGGTTACCGTTCCAGGCTTCGTTGCCGATAGATACTTCGTACTGACATATCCGTCTTTTCCATTGGCTTTGATCTTCGCCCAGCCTTTGGATTCCGAATACACCGTTACCTGTGTGCCTCTTGTCAGCTTCGCGACTACGCTTGCACTATCTGCCCCACTTTTTCGCATAATAAGTGAACCTGTGCTCACATTCACATATTTCATTGTCGTTTTAACGGGTGCCGCAGCTTTGGTCACCGTTCCAGGCTTCATTGCCGATAAATACTTGGTACTGACATATCCGTCTTTTCCATTGGCTTTGATCTTCGCCCAGCCTTTGGATTCCGAATACACCGTTACCTGTGTGCCCCTTGTCAGCTTCGCGACTACGCTTGCACTATCCTTTCCACTTTTGCGCATATTGAGTGAACCTGTACTGACATTCACATATTTCTCTGCCGTTTTAATGGTTACTGCAGCTTTAGTTAAAGTCCCTGGCTTCGTTGCCGATAAATACTTGGTACTGACATATCCATCTTTTCCATTGGCTCTGATCTTCGCCCAGCCTCTGGATTCCGAATATACGGTTACTTGTGTGCCTTTTGCCAGCTTTGCAACTATGCTTGCACTATCCCCACCAGTTTTTCTCATATTTAGCGAACCGGAATTTACATTTACAAACATGACGCTTTTTTCAATATTGGCATGCTCTGCTTGTAGTGGAGCTGCAGCTATTTTTTCTTCGAAAGCAACTGTAGACAACACTGCAAAACAGAAAGTTGGTATAATTAATTTCTTCATCTCATTCTCCCTACTAAAGAATTATATTTTTAACATTTATTTAAATATCGGTTAAATTTAGTATGATATTATAGGTAATTGTGCTTATTCGTTAAAAATATAACATATTCCTTTAGATCTATAGAGAGATGGACGAGATTGTAACACAACAGTAAACTAATAGACATTTAAGTAATTAATTAGTAACATTAGAAATGCAATCCATTTCACTAAGTTCCATAAGAAGCGGATACAAGCTTAATGACGTAAAATAAGATATTTTGAAATAATTCATTCATACTCATAGTAATGTTTATGAGACGAGCATCTTTCTACGCATACCGAATATACATAAAGGGTAAGCCTACAATCCTTATATTTGACGGATCGAGGCCATAACCTATATAATTACTGTATATAACCTATATGAATCCTTCTGTTAAGGGGAGTAGCTATACAATAAAGTCGTCAGTACAGGATTTAATCCTCGGCTTTATTGGCAACTGATTTTAGTTGTTTGCAAGACCTTGCCGATTATTTGGTGAGGTCTTTTTAATTTTCAAAAGACGGTATAACCAAAAATCGGTTATACCGTCTTTTTTAATCGAAAAAATTGCACAATAGAGGTGAAAAGTATGCAGAACTATAATGAATTAGCTCAAAGCGTTAAGATTTCCGATGATAAAAAGCATATATTGCTTGATGCCGACCCATCTTTATCACTTATCGGAAAAGGCCGCAGCGCTTATGTATTCCGAATACATTCCACCAATAAAGCACTAAAAGTATTTTTCCCGGACCATACTCACACAGCTAAAGTAGAAGCTGAAATATACAAAACCGTTCAATCGATCGATTACTATCCAACCCTATATGATGCGGGGGTAAATTATCTGGTAATAGATCACATCGAAGGCAACACCCTTTTTGAATGTTTAACATTGGGAATCCCAATAACGGAAGAAAATATCAAGGAGATTGACCATGCCTTACAATTAGCAAGGAAAGAGGGATTGAACCCTTCTGATATTCATTTACGAAACATCTTCATCACTTCCGAAAAGAAGGTGAAGATCATTGACGTTGCGAGGTTTAAGCAAGTGAAATCCTGCAATCAGTGGCACGACCTGAAAAGTGCTTTTCACCTTTTCTATTCGAAGTCATTTTTTCCGAAGAAAATCCCAGGCTTCATACTGAATTCCATTGCAGCGATTTATAAAAAGAGATTCTTGCCCATCTGATCATATCACTATAAAAAAATCACATTGGAGGCACATATGAAAAAAATCATGACCATTGCTTTACTGTCCATCCTTACATTAAGCGGATGCTCGCTTTTGGGAGAAGTCAATTCATCATTGGAGTATGCAGATAATGCCACGGAGTATATAAGTACCGTTAAGGAATTTTCCAATGAGGTGCCCGCATTGTCACAAGACGCCGTCGCGAATACCGAAGCAAGAGCAAATCTTGAAAAAGAACTGGAATTAATGAAAACGGAGATTGAAGAATTCAATTCAACTGAACCACCCCAAATCGCTGAAGGCATCCATGAGAAGATCGTCAGCTCAAATCAACAGCTTTCAGATGGAATTGAATTATACTTGAATAATATTGAAAATGGCCAAATTGACCCTAAGGCATTGGAAGATTCAGAGATAATGAAATCAATCGATAATATAACAGGATTGGCAAAGCAAATTGAAGAGTTGGGTAATTAAGCAGCCTGCTCCATTAAAATGAAGAACTCCTCGTACCGATGTCCCTTTTAATTTCAAGGAATCATGAATAAAAAAGGAATGTTCGGAACAAATTATTGACATGAAACCAAAAGGTTTTATATAATCGATAAAGCGAAACCAATTGGTTTTATATTTTTAATTAAAAAGGAGAATCAGTATGGAAAATCAACATACATTACAAGATATCAAAAAGACGATTATTCTTGAAGCACCCATCCAAAAAGTTTGGGATACAGTTTCGACTGCCGAGGGTATAGCTTCATGGTTCATGCCAAATGATTTTCAACCGAAAGTTGGACATGAGTTCCATGTCCAATCACCTTTTGGTCCTTCTCCTTGTAAGGTATTAGAGTTAGATGCTCCTCATCGGCTTTCATTCGCTTGGGATACGGACGGTTGGATCATATCGTTCACTTTAAAAGAACTGGATGGCAAAACGGAGTTTACCCTTATTCATGGTGGTTGGAAAGAGCCTGACACGATTCTTCCGAAACCGAACGAAAAAAGCTCAGTCATTCGCGATAGAATGGATCATGGCTGGGAACAGATCGTTAATCAAAATCTTAAAAAGGCTGTTGAGGGCTAAGTGTCTGCAGCAGAAAAGCATGATGTATTTCAGGCTATCGCGGACCCAACCCGCAGAAAGGTCCTGCAATTGCTTGCTGAAGGTGATTTACCCATTTCAGAAATCACTTCTCACTTTTCCATGAGCCGTACAGCGATTGCCAAGCATCTTCATATCCTTTCTGAAGCTGAATTGGTCAGTGGCCGGAAGGTAGGAAGAGAGAAACGCTTTCGGCTTCATCCAGAACCTTTAGCGGAATTGAAACAGTGGCTTTCTTTTTACGATCAATTTTGGGATAACAAACTATCCATCCTTAAACATGTGATTGAAAATCCAAGGGAAAATGGATTTAAAGCCGCCGAAAAAGAAAAGGACACGGATGAACAATCATAATGAAGAACCCCCCGGCGCATTGCACCGGGGGGTTTTCTTCATTAATTTATGCATCCATTTCAATATTGTGTTCTTTGCGCTTCCTGATGGCCATCGTTAGCAACAACAGTAAATTAAATACAATAATGCATCCAGTAAGGAACACGATACTCGTTGTCAATGCATCCGCTCCAAGGCTCGTACTCATCGCCTGACGGAAGCCCATGACTGAGTATGTCATTGGTATGAACGGGTGAACATGACTGAAGAAGTTATTGGTCAGTTCCACAGGGAACATTCCTCCGCTTGCTCCTAGCTGTAATACAAGGAATATCATCGCTAATAAACGACCTGGATTTCCAAATCCTACAGTTAAGAAAGTAACGATGAACATGAAAGTAAGGGAAGTCAATATGGAAACCCCTATGAATTGCCCCATGTTCTCGACCTGTAAATCCATACCCCAAATCATGATTGCATCCAATACTAATGCTGAAATCGTGGCTTGTATAAATAGGACCGTAAATTTACTGAACCACCATGCCGCTCCTGATGTAGGTCTTGTAGATGGCTTGCCTGTCGGGTATCCCATATTGAAGGCAATCGCTCCTACAAATAACCCTAGAGACAATACGTAAGGAGCCAGAGCATGACCATAATTAGGCACCTCACTGCTTTTTTGTTCTTTAACCTGTGTCGGCTCAGCAATCATGCTGTAATTATCATCGGTTGTTTTATTTCCCCTTATTTCTTCTGCACCATCACTTAGTTTTTCCGAAAGTTCGACCGTTCCATCTTTTAGTGAGGAGATTCCATCACCCAATTTATGTGAACCTTCAGCTAGTGCCGATGAACCTTCATTGATCTTACCTGCGCCTTCAGCAAGTTGGATCACCCCATTGCTTAAAGTAGGCAGATTGCTTGCCAATTGTTCAGTGCCTTTAACAAGTGCTGATGAGCCATCGTTCAAGGATGCTGAGTTGGCATTCAGTTGATTGGCTCCATTAGCAAGTTTGTTCGCCCCCTCGCCAACTTTGCTAACACCAAATGCATACTTCTCCAGACCATTTCCAAAGGAGGATGACCCTGCTTGAAGTTGTGAAACTCCATCAACCAACTGACCAGATCCCTCAGTTAGTTTTGACAAGCCATTATTTAACGAGGAACCGCCTTGTGCTAACTGATTGATCCCATTCACTAGTTCCGGTGCTCGTTCATTTAAGCTTTCGGTTGCCGCCGTTAATTGATTGCTGCCTTTAACCGCTTCATTCAAGCCGCTATTTAATTGGGTTGCACCAGGAATCAATTGTTCTTCCAGTGCGTTCCTTATCGCGGTATATCCATTTAACGCTGATGCCGCGTTTGGATTGACTTTATTCACCGCATTATTTAAATTGGCCACTTGTTCTGGAAGCTGGCCTAATCCATTCAATACTGGCATTACTTTATTCGTTAATTGTGTTGATAAGTCGGATACACTTGAAGCAAGAGTCGATGCAATTTGTTTTTGTGCTTCCGCTTGCATTTGAAGTTCATTTTGAATGGCTCCGATTAATTCGGATTGTTGTTCACTGGTCATACTTTTGTATGCTTCAGTGTTTTGTACAGTATTGATTGTGCTTTGTCCATTATTCGCAATCGTTGATTGAAGTTCTGTTAAAGCTGCTTGGCTATTCTCGAGATTTGCTGTAATGCCCGATACGGTACCGGACGCACCGCTTCCTGCAGGAACCGCTTCTTGCAATTGATTTACACCGCTTTGAATGCTTGTCAGGCCTTGCTTAAGCTGACTCAGCTGTTCTTCCGCGGGCAATTGGCCATCCATCTTTTTCAGGCCGTCATTTAATGCCTGGCTTCCTTCTGAAAGTTTAGTGATTCCCTCATTTAAGCTCTGCTGACCTACTGCCATTTTTGGGATTCCCGTCGATTCGTCAGTCAGCTGGCTTGCATTTTGTGATAACTGATTCAAGCCATCATTTAAATTCGCACTGCCTGTTTGCGCTTGTGCCAATCCATTATTTAATGTTTGGGCTCCTGGAATCATTTTTGCAAGCCCAGTGGAAAGTTGGGAAGAACCTTGTATAAGCGCTTCACTATTATTAGTCAACTCCCCTGTACCAGATGCGAGTTCGTTAGCACCCGTTTGCAACTGACCGACACCAGACGTGTATTGTGAAATTCCCTTACTTAATTCCGACGCCCCACGTTCAAGTTTATTGGCGCCTTCCAAAAACTCGCCAACGCCAATTTGAAGTTTATTCGCGCCATCTTTAAAAGTTAATGTACTGGAAGCCAATTTATTCAGATTGTCTGTCACTTCTTTGTTTCCATCATTCAGTTTTTCAGCACCGTCATCCAGTTTTGATGCCCCATCTGCTGCATCACCGAATCCATCTCCGATTTCATCCAGTTGTGAGAAGATCGCTTCTGCATATTCCTTTGTGACACTTTCTGCAATTTCAGTTTTCAAATTATTCGTTGCCTGTTTTCCGACCGTTTCAGAAACGAAACTGCGTCCAGGATTCACATCATACGTTAAATTCATTTTTTGTGGCTTATCATCCATGACGGTTGAAGCATTTTTCGAAAAGTCCTCAGGAATGGTGACGACCATATAATATGTACCATCATCGAATCCTTTTTTCGCCGCTTTTTCCGTTACGAAATGCCATTCTAAATCATCGTTGTCCCTTAATTGCTCGATTAGCTCATCACCGACAGATAAGGTTTTACCCTCATACTCCGCCTTCACATCATTATTCACGACTGCAACAGGCAATTTACCGGTATTTCCGTATGGATTCCAAGCAGAACTTAGGAATAACCCCCCATAAATAATCGGCACGAACAGTAATACGATTGCGACCCCGATCAGTTTTCGATTTGTAAGTAAAAGCTTCCATTCTTGTTTAAGCATGTTCACTCTTTTTCACCTTTCTTTTCACGAATTAATTCACCCAATGACCCCGAATTCCAATTAACAGTCGGTATATCCGTGGTGCCAAAGCTTTCTTTAAGCAAATCTGCTACCGTTTGACTGGAAAAGAAATCCATTAAAAGTTCATCCGCCTGAGAAAACATCCGACGAAGAACGTCCATGCCCTTTTCTGCATACTCTCCATCTTTAAACGCTTTTTCTATAAGTCCTGTATCTGGAAACATCGAAATGGGGCCTTCCATCGCTTCAATAATTTCAAGGTTTTTAATCTTATCTACACTTTTGGCAAGAGAAAGGCCGCCATTATTACCAGGAACGGAAGTGATTATCTGCTTAACGACCAATTTCCTAATGATTTTCTTCAAATAAGAAGGAGACACCTCTAACCGCCTGCTGATCTCATTAGACGAAAGCGGTACATTTTTATCCTGGGTAGAGAGTATAACAATGATGCATATAGCTTGCTCGACACCTTTTGTTAATTGCAAATCAGTTCACCTCTTCAAGTATATATGTGGATGTTTGATATCCATAATGGATATTCGGTATCTATAATTAAACCCTGTTTCAACTTAGAAATCAAGTTATTTCTAGAAAAAATTTCTAAAAAAGCGTTTTGGGTCCTCAAAACAAGGTGAACCCCGCATGACAACATCATGCGGGGTTCACCTTTGGAAGGATCTATTATAGGTCATTTAAAAATTCATTGACTGCCTCTGGAGTTTTAGCATTTGCACTGTGCAGGTGTGCAACCTTTTCTCCATTTTTAAATACTAATAAAGATGGAATTCCCATTACGGTTTGCTCTTCAGAAATCTCTGGGAACTCGTCACGATCGATTGTAAACCACTGTTTGTCTTGATGTTCTTGAGTGATCTCATCAATGAACATATCTAAACGTTTGCAGTCTGGACACCACGTAGTCGTAAAAATCCCGACCGTCAGTCCCTCTTGTTTGATTTGTTCACGGTATTCTTGTTCTGTATTAATATTTTTCATGATTGTCTCCTCCGAGCTTTTCTTATCATCATCATACTTTAATCAATGAATATATGTACTCAAGAATTACTATATAATTTATTCCTTCCCAGTTCAAACGGTTTAACCTCGATCTATCCCACTATTGCCCGGTTTATGTTGATTGTTTATGAAAAATTCTCTTTTTCCGTCGACAGGTATGTGATATTACTTTTAATCTAGCAATCCACAAATCAGTGTTTATTCATGAAAAAAGCCACTTTCCAGTGGTCTTTTCACTTCATTCATATTGGGAGAGTTAGTTGCCAGGAAACACCGAACTTATCGGATACCCATCCGAACTTCTTACTAAAGAAATAATCACCCAATGGCATCATCACTTGTCCGCCATCAGTTAAGCTCGCATAAAGCCTGTCAATTTCCTCTTCACTATCACATGTAAGGAATATTGAAAACGAAGGTGTAAACGTAAATTGATGCTTAACATTGCTATCGATGCACATAAATTCCTGATCCTTCAAGGTAAAGGTAGCCTGCATGACACTCCCCTCTGTACCTGATTCATTTGCACCATAACGTTTCATGCTGGTTATTTTCGATCCTTCGATTAAAGATGTGTAGTAATTCATTGCTTCTTCCGCATTTCCTTCGAACATCAAGAAAGGTGTGACCTTCATCATTCTCATCAAACCCCTTTTCATCTTTAATTAAGTTCTTGCATTGAATCATGGTGCCCACCAGTTACCTGAAACCACGATCATTGTCTGTAATTTTATCGTATTGGCAAAATAATCATCATCATCTTGTTCCTGTATCGTCCGATTCCATAACTGATTAATCCATTGCTGATTGGAGGAATCAACCATGGCACTTACCATGAATGGAGCAACGAAGCTTGTACTATTCCCTTCTTCCAAGGCTTTTCCGCTTAGCGTATAGCCCGATTGGATATTTTCAGGGTTTCCATCCGTTTCCTCTTTAATCCAATCATTCATCCGCTTTAATTGCGGCAGCGCCCTTTCATCACCAGTCAGTAAGTAATCGAGCGTATACCGCCAAGGGGTCCTGCTGCTGTTCCAGCTATAATTGCCGTCATTCTCCCCTTCTAAAAAGTCAGCTTGTGCTGGCTGATACTCTCCCTTGGATTGTACAATGAAGTCCGGCATGAGACCAGTATTGCCGCTTTTCTCCTTATAAATGGAATGAATGATCGCATAGGCCTTATCCGTAACACCTTTCCATTCATGATTCCCAGTTGCCTCCTCAAATGACTTCAAATGATTCAGAAGAAAGTCCGATGAACGAGTCGATTGTCCGTATACTTCATCTTCATCCTCCGCCCAGTCACCTAGTTTAATCAGGGACTGCGACCGATTTATCTCATTCGACATGATCGCATCCATGATGTCCTTTGCTCTGGCGAGATAGTCGATGTCCCCTTCACTTCCCCACTGGCGATCAGCCAATAATAACGAATAGGCGATATCCATATCGCCATCAGTTGCTGAATCGGCATCCCCTGGAGTATTTATGATTTTGCCCGATTTATCCTTAACTTGCTGCCACGCCATTAATGAAGGGTCATTGTCACTTCGATGCGCTTTATAAAAACGATACAGACCATCGAAGTACTGTTTGTCCTTGCTGCCTGCCATTATTGCCGTAACCATCATCCCATAACCGTGCGCTTCAGAAACGGTCACTGCGTTCTTGGGTTCTGCATATCCTTTATCATTGTAAAAGATATAATATTCATCATTTTTATCAGCAGGCTGCTTCAAATATTCATTTTTCCAGGTTTTATAATAATTCGCTACGGCATCATCCATCGCCTTCTGAGATAGATTGTCAGGTTTTATCGTACCCGCTTGATAGACTGTATGCTGAGGAAATGCCCTTTTACCGGCACTCTCTTTCTTTGTGGTTTGAGATACCAATGCTAGCGAGGCAATGATCACGAAAACGATCGAGCCCACCGCTATCAATAAATTTTTTTTTTCATGGCTCGCTCCTTGGGTTATGGTGCAGTATTCACTTCTTTTTTATGTTTGGCTATGAGCATTTCAATCTATTAACATGACTTTTCTTCCTTTCCGGAAGACAAAAGAAAAAGGGCCTACTTTATCCTTTTACAAAACATTAAGATTCATAGCCTTATTTAAAGAAAGTGATATTTAATTTACTCCTAATTATTAATACTGATATCAGGAGTAATAAGTTTATACTCATAAAATTTGAATCAGTAATGAGATTAAATGAATATCTTAATCCGAATAGGATAATTAAACTTAAAATAACCATTGTCAAAAAAATGAAATTCCTCAATTAACTCACCTCTTTCATCATTCCAAATTCCGGACATATCAATCTTACCCCTTGGTCATTCCACTTTTTTCAACTCCATAAGGCCTTCGCCATCCAATGAAATTTCTAATTGCTGATTAACGACTATCGAAAGCGGAAAGATTTCCGACTCTCTATCCGAAAAGATCCACCGCCGTTTACTTGGACCTAAAAGTAAAAACGAACCTGCTTCATGTTCCCCCATGAAATTCAATCCATCTTCACTTAACGTTTCAGCCTTCCTTACGGGTACACCAAAACTGACCAACTGATTTCCCAAGCTCCTTACTTCATTCGTCGTAATGTTTATTTCACTAATACACAGGACGTTTTGAGCTGAAAAAGACTCCGCCTCAGATTTGGGTGATACGGAATATCTGGAAATGAACTCGACAATGTTGCCTGAAGGGTCTGAAAAATAAAAGGCATGTGCATTTGAATAGCTGAAATAAACTTCGTCCACATCATCTTCTCTAGTCAATTCCACTTTTGATTTCGCCCATGCTTTGGCCGAAGTGAATAAATTGGTCGGTATATTCATGGCAAAATGATAAAAAGGCTTTTCCTGGAGATGATATTTTTTAATTTCAAGCACACTGTCCCCTGCCTTAATTTCAAAACCATCATCAGTATGCGATAGTAACTCAAATCCTAACTCATTAACATAAAAATTCCGCATATCATTCAATGCATGACTATACAAAGTGACCTTATTGATAATCAAAGTTTAATCCCCCTTCTCCCAAACCCGTACTCTTCATTTACATATTAAAATATATATATTCATATTCACTTTACCTATTTTTACCACAAATAGCCAATGGAATATCCCTTAATTTTTCGGCCAGCCAACTCAAAAAGGACCACCAAATCGGTGGTCCCCCGTATACATATAGTAAAGGCGGCCTTATTGAAAAAATCTCTCCGCCAGCGCAGTTTACGATGGTTCCATTTAACATGATCGCCCCTGTTGTTGAAGCAAAAATGACCATGTCGGCAATTTCTTCTACCGTAACTGAAATGTTCCGCCCTGTTGGAGAACCAGTAATCAAACCACTTTGTTTTGAATCATTTCTCCTTCTCCATTTGGTCATGTATTTTCATCTTTTCATCTTAAAAAGGATCATTCTTTAATTTTCATTCCAAGCATGGCTGCAAAGCCTATCGCTTGGTCCGGGGAAACTTCGCATCCATTTAAATCCTCCAGGGATACGGTAAGCCTTTGAAATGTAGAACTGCTAATATCGATTCCTTTGAGCGGTGTCCGGGAAAAGTTCGCTTCATTTAATCTACATGTTTCGATCTTCACTTTAATGAATTTACACTCATAATAATCAGCACTTTCCATTGAGCAATGATCGAACTTCACTTGCTTCAAACCGGAATAACCGAATGCACTTAAATTCAAGTTGCAATTCTCAAAAGAGACATTGCCTAAACTTGCGTCAGACAGGTTAATGCCTAAAAGTTTGGACTCCTTGAATTCCACCCGATGAATCGAGCCACCCATGAAATCCGCATTCGTCAAATCGCAATGGTCAAAAATGACATCCGTCAGCTCGATATTCCTGAAAGATACATCGCTGAATATCACATTTTTAAAAACAACCTGTGATAATACGATTTTGTCCATTTTTTCTCTATCGATCGTGCAGTTAGTTATGATACAGGACTCAAGATAAGGCTCATCCTGATAATATAATTCCTGAAAGTTCGCTTGAGTTAAGTCTTGGGGGATCTTTGGCTGTTCAATTTTGATTTTGCCTGACATATTATCACCTTTTCGCTTTATTTCTTTTTCCCAACTACTGCATCACACTTCTTTACAGGAAACAGTACGTTTTGCTTTTAACAGCGTATCCCTTTATTTGAAAGGTGCGATGCATTGAACCGATAAGGGTTCACCTCTGGTAATATAGCAACTGGTCTACTCAATTTCGGCTTAAATATAAACTATATTTCGGTGAAGTTCAATCTAAGAATTTTGCGAAAATGACTATTATTTTTGGTACTTTTGTGTCACCTTTGCCACTGCAAATTAAAAAGCTGCCTCATCGGCAGCCTCGCTTACTTCATAAAAACGGATGAAGTGATTTTATATTTCAGTATTGAATCTTTTTGGGATCCGGAAATAATATAGAGCTGCGCCCATTATGGCTATCATTCCACCTATCAGGAAAAAAGCTTGAAAGATATTTCCTCCAACAGTCGGGGAAGCGGATATGAAACCACTTGAAATCAGAAAAAGGACCCCAAATCCAGCCAAAAATAGTGCTATCTTTTTAATGCTTCTTTTGAATAAGGTATAACCCGTAAATATGATTATATATGAAGCGGTAAGGGCCATTAGAAATGGAAATAACGGCTTGAATTTTGCGGCATACACGAAATGATCCAAATTCGAGATATCATGTGCCTCCATCACCTCATCATCACTTACTTGTGAAAAATGCGCGGAATACTTCCATTCCCAAGGTTCATCCAGAATTTCGATGCCTTCAAACCATGCACAAAATGAAAATACCATAAAGAAAAGTGCAGCGATTATTATTTGCAAAAAATATTTAAAAGTCAATGCCATCTCCTCCAGCTGTCATTATACCAATTAATGGTTAATTTTCAACCGAGTTCCCGATATTAAAGCAATATGTAAACAATCATTGTTTCCTGAATAATATAATGTAACCACTTTTAAGGAGCGTTTGAGATATGATCACTCATGGAGATGACCTCCTTATTTCAGGAGCATGGTTACTGGGCCTCGGTACACTCGTAGGTGCAATCGGTCAAACCCGGCAAACTTTAACGGGCACTAATCTCGGCAAAGATCTGGTCCTCAAAGGGAATGTCATTGAAGCGGTTGGAAATTCGCTGCAAGCAATCGGCCGGACGAAAATGCTGAATTCGGAAAATGAACGTTCGGAAACCTATTTCATATTCGGTGCTTGGCTTGAGGCTGCTGGTAATACCGCAAATGCAGTTGGAATAGATATGCAGTTGAGTGGCTCAGAGGAAGAGGGCACCAGAACCGATGCACTCGGCAGTGGAATCCAAGGCCTGGGTGCCACTTTTGAAGCATTCGGGGCATCACTGACGGAGGCGACATTTTCACGCTCTCTAGAGATCAAAGGAAATGGCCTCATTGCTGCAGGTTCTTTTTTGGAATCGATCGGAAATATTTTCATTTTGAATGAAAAACGACGGATGGGAGAGCAAATTCTTTTGCTTGGCAGCTGGACCCAAGTTATCGGTGCATTCATATTAATCGATGCCTTATCCATTGGACCAGAACCCGAACAACCTGAGAAAGGTAAGGATGAACATAACGGCCATTATAGCTATGCAAACTATTACGCATGAAATTGACTGGTAATTAAGTGCCTGCAAGTTCGACTTTCATCAAGAACCCTTGTTTCCGCTTGTACAAAAACAATGCATATACTTCTCATCCAATTTCCAACTCTTCCCGCTTCCCCACTCCTAGAATGGCTCAAAGCCCATCCCCTCCAAAAACCAATGGTCCTGTTTAAATTTGATACATACAGCTCAAAATTATCATCGCTTTTCGTAAATTTCGGCACTTTACTCGTGAATTCGGGACTTTTACTCGTGAGTTTCGGCTCTTTACTCGTGAATTCGGGGCTTTTACTCGTGAGTTTCGGCTCTTTACTCATGAGTTTCGGCTCTTTACTCGTGAGTTTCGGCTCTTTACTCGTGTGTTTCGGCACTTTACTCGTGAATTCGGGGCTTTTACTCGTGAGTTTCGGCCTTTTACTCGTGAATTTCGGCCTTTTACTCGTGAGTTTCGGCTCTTTACTCGTGAATTCGGGGCTTTTACTCGTGAGTTTCGGCTCTTTACTCGTGAATTCGGGGCTTTTACTCGTGAGTTTCGGCTCTTTACTCGTGAATTCGGGGCTTTTACTCGTGAGTTTCAGGATCGCTCCTCCCCTTCATTTTATTAAATTAACAATACAAATCCGAGTGGACAGAATGGATTTACTTTGTTATTATAGTTACTCAGGGTAACAATTACTCACGGTAACTATATATTAAGTATAAGGGGTGTTTCTGATAGAGACTTACCAAAAGTTCTTTCAGCAATTTTTGCTGCTGTACCGTCCGTTTGAAAATAATCTTAATATCCAGCTGAACAAGCATGATTTACACAGGGCGCAATGGTCCATTTTACATTTCTTAATCAATTATGGTTCGGCGACGCTTGTAGAGCTTGCCAATTATCAAGGTGTGGAAAAGCCAACGATTACGAGGACCATTGCCCGTTTGGAAGAGCTGGGGTATGTCGAGCATGTGCCAAGCAAAGATAAGCGCGAAAGAAGAATGCGGCTTACGGAGCTTGGCAAAAAGATCTACAGTGAAGTCCGCGTGACAATTGATCAATACGAACAGGCTATCTTGAAAGGAATCACTGAAGAGGAACAACTCGCAGCCATACGCATCATGGGCGAAATAAGAAATAACATTATAAAATAAGGAGATAATAACATGGATCAATCCAGAGCCAGACTGTGGACGAAGGACTTTGTCATCGTTTCGTCCATCAATTTTTTCATAACCTTAATCTTTTATTTACTGATGGTGACACTTGCCATCTATGCTGTTAATGAATTGGATGCTTCTACAAGTGAAGCCGGACTCATATCGGGTATTTTTATTATCGGGACGTTAATCGGACGTCTGTTCATTGGCCGTTTCATTGATTCAATCGGCCGCAAGAAAACATTATTCATAGGTTTGATCTTTTTCACTTTGACAACACTTCTATATTTTGTGGACCTTGGAATTGGCTTCCTGCTTGTTAACCGCCTGATCCATGGTATGGCGATGGGGATGGCGAGTACTGCGACAGGAACGATCGTTGCCCAGATCATCCCGGCAACACGAAAGGGAGAAGGCATCGGCTATTACAGCATGAGTGCAACACTTGCGACGGCAATTGGTCCTTTCATCGGTCTGTATATGGCTCAACATACAAGCTTCCAAGTCATTTTCAGTTTCTGCCTGGCTTTAGGAGTGATCAGCCTGATTACAGCATTCTTCTTACATGTCCCGGCATTGAAAGTGACGGCCAAAGTTACGGAAAGCAAAGGATTCAAGCTTTCCAATTTCATTGAACCTAAGGCACTGCCCATCTCAATCATCACTCTGGTATTGGCATTCTGTTATTCCAGTGTCCTTTCTTTCATCAGTTTTTATGCCATTGAAATCAATCTGGTCAATACGGCAAGCTTCTTCTTTGTAGTTTACGCAGTAGCCGTATTGTTATCACGTCCATTCTCAGGACCACTGATGGACCGGAAAGGATCGAACTTCATTATGTATCCGGCTTTCATTATTTTCGGAATCGGCTTGCTGCTTCTAAGTATGACAACCAATAGTTTCACTTTACTAGCAGCTGGTTTCCTCATTGGCCTTGGGTTCGGTAATATGCAATCCAGCTCTCAGGCGATTGCCGTTAAACTGACACCGCCTCACCGAATGGGGATGGCAACGTCCACCTTCTTTATCATGCTTGATGCAGGACTTGGATTCGGCCCTTATATTCTGGGATTCATCATTCCAGTAACAGGTTACAGCACACTTTATGTCATCCTGGGCGTTTTAGTCATCGCAACTTCCGTCCTTTACTACTTCTTGCACGGCAAGAAGGAACGTACAGCCAGAACGAACTTGGCTTCCATTTAAATGAAAAAGGGATATCCTATTGGAGGATATCCCTTTTTCATTTAAAGCAGTAAGCCGATTAATGCCCACAGAAGTCGTCCTTCATGAACCATAATCCGAACTTCACCAAAAGAAGCTGCCAAAAAAGTTTATACTTTTTGAGACAGCTTCTAGTTATAGTGATCCTTATTTTACTTCCAATTCATCGATAAAGATTCCAAATTTTCTGCCATTCTTTTTATTTGTTGCTTGCATGACCGATTCACCTTTATATAAAGTCTTTCCAGTCTTTATATCAGCGATTAGAAGTTTGGCAGGGTTGTATGTTAATGAGCCCACTTGATCCACTCCGTTGCCTAATAGGAAGTACACACGTCCATTCTTAATGGCAGCGAAGTTTTGTTCCTTTTTATTAACAGCTAAATCTAGCTCCATGTCATTCGTTAATGTTTGACTGCTTAGGTCAAACGTTTTAATGCGATAATTATCGGATTTCTTATCAATTAGGTAAAGTTTTTTCCCGTCCACATATCCTGATTCAACCATACCAAGGCTAAGAGATTCCTTTTTGGGTAATTTAACCGTTTCTACTTTTTCCGTTTCATAATTATAAGATAACAGTTTGCTTTCATTTAATTTTTCCTCATAGGGACCGTCCTCATGATTTACTCCTTTAATTACAGAAATTAAAACCATATTGTTTGGCTGGGAAGGAGCAATATCAATTGGCATCTCAAAATCTACTTGATTGGGGTAAGTAAAGGCTTCGGATAAAAGGGTTTTATCGCTCAAAACTTTTTTATTAGCTAAATCGATCGTATACAGATGAACCTCTTTCGTTTGCTTATCATCACTTGAATTCACATCATTCATCGTTAAAACCTGTAGTTTTGAATGGACCAACTGCACATCCCTGACATCAGCATTCATGATTCTCTCTTGGTCGGGAAGTTCAATTTGTAAAAAAGTTTCCTCTTCATCCTTCTTCTCCAGTAAACCGATATCAAACTTCGCTTCCATTTTCCCGTTATTCGTAATTTCGTTATTCACCCAAGCGTAAGCCAGAAAATCATCGTCTTCATATAAAGAACTAATGGAATCCTTGCCACGCATAAACGAACGATGTTCTTTTATTAATCTTTCAATTTGATAATCTTGTCTTCCAGATAAGTTCTGCCAGTAAGACTTTTCACTGTCATATGTGGTTCGATTTGATTCAATTGTTAACGATTCATAAAAGACACCATTTTCAAGCGAAGCATTTATGGTCACCGGATCAAGCTCTTTATCACTGCCTTCTAGCGTCTTGAACGTATACTTTGGTAGGCTGGAAGCGGAGGAAGCTACTTTGACATAATAGGTCCCGATGCTTAAGATTACAACCATTCCAATAATGATGCTGCATAGATAACGTTTCACCTTGTTCACTCTCCTTTAATAGTTGTTGTTATACGGTAACGCGGTTTTTCAATAACCAGGAACCAAGCCAAATCGAAAGCCCTGTCACAATGATTCCTAATGCGAGCAGCAGACCAAATAATTCATTAGGATAAAAATGGAATTTACCAAGCGCCATTACGAAAACAGGAGCTAAAAACAATGCAGCAGCAATTCCGCAATACACCAAGCCCAGTACGATTCCTTTTATGCGGAAACTTCTTTCAAACATGATCGCTGTGAATAATATCGACATGACCATAAGACCGATGCCATAGGAAAGCAGGAATTGCGTGAAGGTACTTGGGATGATCAACATCAATACCTGATTGGCTTTCGCTATGGAGTAAGTTGACATTTCCGCATTCAAGAATGCTTCCGGCACATTTGAATTAAATAGGGCATTTTCCATTGGTAAAATGATGATTTGGAAAGCAATCAACCCTAATACCATCAGGAAGATGGCCGTAGCTTTTGAAAGGTAGATCGATAATCTGGATGTCGGTAACATCAATAGCCGATAAATGAATGTATTCTTACCAAACCAATCACGATACCAAATAAGGAAAATGTAAAAAATAAGGGCAACCGCACTCAGCGCAATCGGTCCTACAAACAAGAGGGTATTGGCGATATGGCTAAAATCAATGCCATTATAAGTCGCAATATAGGCAGCTTCGGATAGTCTTTCATCCGACATGATCTTCCTGGCATCTTTAAGAAGGCTCTTCGTTACGATGATCACTCCAGCAAATTGCGAAACCAAGGTTATCAACAATAAGGATATATATATTTTACTAAATCGATTGATTTCAAAGTTCACTAGCTTTAAATATCGCATCATGATTGATACACCTCTCTCATTACATCGACTACCGATTTTCCTTCCTCTTCACGCATTTCTTCTGTTTTGAACTCTTTAAGCACTGTACCGTTATCCAATAAAATGACCTTATCGATTAAATGTTCAATATCACCGATTTCATGGGTCGTGATGATGACTCCTCTATCTTCAATAAGGTGGCTCGCAAAGACATCGGCGATTTGCTCGCGGCTAAACATATCGATGCCTGAAAATGGTTCGTCCATCAGTACATAATCCACGTCAAGGGACAAACCAAGCATCAGGTTGAGCTTAGCTGTATTCCCCTTTGACAGTTCCGAAATGGGGGTCTCCTCTTTCAGCTTGAAGAATCCCATCAATTGGTTAGCTCTTTCCGAATTCCATGACGTATAGAAATCCTCCATGAAAACCATTGCCTGTTTAACGGTCATTTGCGGAAGCATGATCGGTGCGTCCGGAATGAAGGTGATTTTTTCATAACTGTCCTTTGTCATCTTTTGATCATCGATCAGGATTTCACCTTTATATGGCGTCAATCCCATAATGGCTTTGAGTGTAGTCGTTTTACCTACACCATTTATCCCGATCAGACACGTGACTTCCCCTTTATTAGCTGTAAAAGAAACACTATCCAAGATTTTTTTCCGGCCGTAATTCTTGGAAATCCGTTTTACTTCTATCATTTTTCTTCCTCCTCCCTTATTTCTTCCGAATATTTTTCTTTAACAACACGAAGCAGTTCATCAACTGGTACATTAATCGGACGAATCGCATCGACAAACGAATCAACCGCTGCCAGAATCAATTCCTGCCTTACAGCCTGTAAAATCGTTTCATTCGTCGTGATTTGACTTGGGAAATTTCGTTCTGTATGAATCAAGCCCTGTTCCTCCATTTCTTTATACGCTTTTTGAGCGGTATTAGGATTTATATTCAGTGAAGCCGCCAGTTCTCTGCGGGAGGGAATTTCCTGTCCAGCAACGAATTTACCAATGGCTATTTGTTCTTTAAAATGCCTAACGACTTGCAGATATACCGGTTCCCGGGTATTAACATTCATTAAAAACACCCCCTATTTATTTAGAATTACGTGTATTAACTTGTGTATGTACTAAGTGGTTCATACACCTTATAGATGTACTATACCCGTAATACACCTAAGCTGTCAACAATGAATTCCAAAAAATGAAAACCCCGTATGCGCAGTGCAGACGGGGTTTTTCCTTAGTTGCTTTTCATGGAGATGCTAAAATCTCATTGAAATAGATGATGAAGCAGCCGATCTTTATCTTCAAAAAATTGTTTCATTAACAAATAATGATTGGACTCCTCTAAAGTCACTTCATTCATTCCCTCTTCTGAAATCTGAAGGATTTTAGCATCCGGGTAGGCCATGATGATCGGGGAATGGGTGGAAATGATGAATTGGGAACCTTGTTGAACAAGCTCATTTATCCTGGCCAGCATCGATATTTGTCTTAGCGGCGACAAAGCAGCTTCAGGCTCATCAAGGATATACAATCCATCGCCTTGAAATCGTTCTACAAAGGCTGAGAAAAAAGATTCCCCATGTGATTGTTGATGAAGTGACTTTCCACCGAAGGAATCGATAATTTTCGAACCAAACGATGCCTCCCTGTCCAATTCCTCTATATTCGTAGCTAAATTATAAAAAGTTTCCGCCCTAAAGAAAAAATTATCCTTCGGTTTGTACACTCCTTTTTTCAAACGGAGGTATTCGTCCAAATTGGAATGTGAATCATAATTGGAAAAATTGAAATTCAACGTTCCGCCTTCTGGATTGAAGCCATACGCAATCGCAATACCTTCAAGCAAGGTGGACTTCCCCATTCCATTTTCCCCGATAACATAGGTAACACTGGGATGAAAGGTCACTTCCTGAAGGTGGTTGATAACCGGAAGATTAAGAGGAAAATAGTCATACGAAGATATTCGGTCTCTATTCAGGTAGACGCCCCTGATGTACTGTGTATCATAATTTAGTTTCATATGTAATCACCTTCTGTATAATAGATTCTTATAAACATTTAAAGAGCTAGTATATTCTATCATGCTACATTCTTAAAACGGCTAAGAACTGCAATCCAGGAGCCTTCCCTATCGAAGAACTCCATTGATTAGCCAAATTCATAGATTGATAATGAGGGAGGTTCTGTCATTTCCTTATTTTAACATCAATCTATATGCATCACAAAAAAAGCAACTGGGACTACAATCCCAGTTGCTTTTAGTTAACGCTTACATTTCTTATGTTTTACTTCGCTCTTTTTATGGAAGTTACATTTGGATCTTTTAATATGGCTGGTTTCATGCCTCTACGGTGCGGAATGCCTCTTTCTTCTTGTTTCTTTGCGACCCACATCGTCAGCATGGGTGTTAGAATCGCCGTTACCAATACACTTGTTGCGATAATCGCTGTTGCCGATTCCGCTACAGGTGCAAATTGCGGGTTTAACTCGGCAATGATGAATGGTACAGCAACTGCTGCACCCGCTGTGGAAGAAGCGGCGACCCCAGCAACACCATCAGAGCCTGTAACGTAGCGGTCCAGTAAATATAAGACACCTCCGGAAAGGAAGACGACAGCAACACCCATTAAAATACCCATGAATCCGGATTTTAAGATCATGCCAAAGTCCAACCCGAATCCTAGAGCTAATGCGAAGAACGGGATAAGGACCGGTACCGCCTGGCCAAAGAACTCCCGGCATTCTTTATCAATATTCCCTACAATCATGCCGACTGCAAATGGAATCAAAGTGGAGACGATTGTTTGCCATGGAAATGTAGCAAGCCCGCCTACTCCCAGGATGATCATTGTGAAGAACGGTCCGCTTTCAATACTGATGAACGGGAATGCGGCAGCATCTTCCGTTCTGCCCAATTTTGTCATAAGTGCGGTATAAAGACCGCCGTTCGTTTCATTAAAAGCTGCAATCAGCACTAAAACCGAAAGACCGGAAAAGAGACCAGTTTGAATCCCATTCTCTGGAAGCAGCAAAGCTGCCCCATATCCTAATAATGCCGCAAATACGACTTTACCGATAAGCAACGTAAATCCTTTTCTGGCAATATACCCTGATTGCTTAACATCTATCGTAGCTCCGACACAAAAGAAAAAGACGGCTAATATCGATGCGGTACCTGTTAGCATGGCACCTGTAAATCCTCCAAAGAAGGTTGCCGTATCAGGAAAAATAGTATGTATCAAGGCTCCTATGAACAAAGGGACAACCATCATGCCACCAGGGATTTTTTCTATTGCAGCTTTTATTCTCATCGCAATCTCTCCACTTCATTATCAAATTTATGATTATTTGTAATTGGAAGTCTAGGTGTGGAGTTAACTGGTTGCTGTCATCGATCATTCAACGTTTAAAAGTTCATTCTGGCTTTCAATAAAGTCCTGTAATTTTTTCCGGCTAGGCATACCATCCATATCACCAGGTGACATGACTTGAAGAGCGCCAATCGCATTACCCCGAGTAACGGTTTCAATCGTAGATTTACCTTCAAGCAAGCCGCTGATCACCCCGACGGCAAAACCATCGCCGGCACCTACTGTATCAACAACCTTTTCGGCGACAAAACCTTTAATATACCCTTCTTCATCCGCATTTTTATAATAGGCTCCCTCTGCTCCAAGCTTGATGACGATCATTTTAACTCCTTTGTTCAAATAAAATTCAGCCACCTCTTCAGGTCTTTTAAGTCCTGTTAAAACTTCCGCTTCGGACATGCCAGGAAGAAATAAATCACAAATGTAAGCAAGCTGATTAATGCAATCCACCATTTTTTGTTTATCCGGCCATAGGTTAGGTCGTAAATTCGGGTCAAATGAAACCGTTTTTCCTTGATTCTTCATAAATTTCATGGCAGCAACTGTGAATTCATGGCAACTTTCAGATAATGCGGATGGGATACCTGTTGCATGCAGATGTTTGGCTTGCCGAAAATATTCTTCAGAAAGGTCGTCAATATCCAGGGTGGAAGCAGCTGAATTTTTCCTGAAATATTCCACCTCCGGATCTCCCTGGAGTACTTTAGACTTAATTAACATTCCTGTCGGGTGATCACTTGTAAATCGGATCCCTGTCGTGTCGACTTTTTCTTTATTCAATTCTTCGATGATGAACTTACCGAAACTGTCTTTGCCAAGTTTCGTCATGTAAGCAACATCTAAATCAAGACGCGCCAATCCGCAAGCAACGTTTGATTCTGCTCCCGCAATCGCTCGGGAAAAGGATTTAACATCATGTAATGGCTCTACTTCATTTGCATAAAACATGTTCATCGGTTCCCCAAAGGTGATCACATCTAAATCTTTCATTCCCAATTCCTCCTGAAAAAAGGTATATTACGGTTTAGTAAACCATAACTACTAGAAAGCGCTTTCTTTTGAATGAAATCAGATTATCATATAAACCAGTTATTAACAATACTAAGTTTTTATATTTTATTTTGCATAAAAACACATTATTTAACATATTTTCCCTTAGTTATACTAATTAACTACTAAATTTTTCTATTAACATTGACTATTCGGAAAACATTATATATATTTTAAATATTGGTAACGTTAACATTTTTTAAAAATATGATAAACCGTTTTACTAAATTAGGAGGTTATTTATAATGCATATGGAAAAACGTTATTCCATTCATCCGTCACAAGCCAAACATTTTGATACAAGTGAAATTCGCAAAAATTTTTTAGTGGAAAATTTATTTCTCGATGATGACGTTTCTTTATGCTATTCCCTTGATGACAGGATCATCATAGGGGGAATCAAACCTGTTTCTAAAGGGGTGAAGCTTGAGGGCCATGATTTCATTAAAGCCGATTATTTTCTACAACGAAGAGAATTAGGTGTATTTAATATAGGCGGCCAAGGGAAGGTTTCAGTTGATGGGGCAGTATATACCCTTGAAAATCGCGATTGTCTGTATATAGGATTAGGCTGTAAAGAGCTAATTTTCACTAGTGATTCAGGCACCGAACCCGCTAAATTTTATTTAGCCTCTGCTCCAGCCCATAAAAATTACCCAGTTCAACACGTTGCATTTAAGGAAGTGCAAGGTGATGAACTGGGTTCACAGGAAACGGCAAACAAGCGGACGATTCGTAGAATGATTCATGAAAAAGGAATCCAAAGCTGTCAACTGTGTATGGGAATGACTGAATTGGCTTCAGGAAATGTCTGGAATTCGATGCCTCCTCACGTTCATGACCGCAGAGTAGAAGTTTATATGTATTTTGACTTAGCTAAAGATGCAATTTTGTTCCACATGATGGGTGAACCCGAAGAAACAAGGCATATTGTAATGAAAAATGAGCAAGCTGTCATTTCCCCTCCGTGGTCCATACATAGTGGTTCCGCTACGAGCAACTACACCTTCATTTGGGCAATGGCTGGAGAGAATTATACATATGAGGATATGGATACCTTTCCTATTTCAGAAATGAAGTAACACCAAAGAATGCTAAAACTAAAATTGCCGAAGACAATCATATTCTTATTGGGGATGGAGGAAAAAAGATGAGTTTACTTGATTTTTCAATGGACTTTTTCAGTTTAAAAGGTAAAGTTGCCATCGTAACAGGAGGAAACACTGGATTAGGACAAGGATATGCGGTAGCGTTAGCAAAAGCAGGTGCAGATGTTTTTATCGTTGCCCATGGTGATAATTGGCAGGAAACGAAGGATTTAATCGAAACGACCGGACAAAAGGCAGTCTTTTACCAAGCAGAACTTACGAACAAGGAAAGCCTTAAAGGTGTTGTAAAAGGTTGTCTTGATGCATACGGGAAAATCGATATCCTTGTTAATAATGCAGGAACGATTCGCAGGGCTCCTTTATTGGAATATACAGATGAAGATTGGAATGCAGTAATGGACATTAACCTTAATTCCCTGTATTTTCTTAGTCAGCTTGTTGCTAAAGAAATGGTTGAACAAGGCAGCGGAAAAATCATAAATATCGCATCCTTGCTCACATTCCAAGGAGGTAAGTTCGTTCCGGCCTATACAGCGAGTAAACATGGCGTTGCTGGGCTGACTAAAGCATTCGCTAATGAATTAGCCGCTAAAAACATTCAAATAAACGCGATTGCGCCAGGATATATTGAAACGGCCAATACAGCCGCGCTTCGTGCAGATGAGTCAAGAAACAAAGACATTCTTTCAAGGATTCCGGCTGAAAAATGGGGAACACCTTTTGATGTCATGGGAACCGTCGTATTTCTTGCAAGCAAGGCCTCTGACTATATGAATGGCCATATCCTCGCTGTTGATGGAGGCTGGCTCGTTCGTTAATCCGCCGATTAAGACAAATGAATATGTTTAAGGTTAACACCCTTAGCCAAAGCGCTTAGGGTGTTTCTTTCATCCAATGTTTAACAAAATCAGACTCCTTTGTTATGATGTAGGTATCCCGTTCTATTTCAAGAAATTATTCCCTTTAGGAGAACATCATGAAAAAAAAGAAAATTACCATATCGGATGTTGCTGAGAAGGCCGGTGTTTCCAAAAGTACGGTTTCTCAATATATCAACCAACGTTTTCGTTATATGAGTGCTGAAACCAAAGACAGAATCGAGAAAGTCATCCAAGAACTCGACTTTCGTCCCAATGATAATGCCAGGAATTTAAAAGTGAAAAAAACAAAAGTCATAGGGATACTCGTAGCTAATATTTTACATACTTTATCCACCGAAATAATTCGTACCGTAGAAGAACAGCTTCAGCAGCATGGCATGAAGGTATTCATATGTGACTCTGCCGATGATCCTGAGAAAGAAAAAGAATATCTTGATTTGCTGGTTTCCACGCAAGTAGATGGAATCATCATTTTTCCGGTAGGAAATGATTTCAAAGTCTATAATTACCTGATCGATCATTCCATTCCAATGGTATTCGTTGATCGATTGGTTGATGGAGTTACATCTGATTCCGTTCTTTTAGACAATCATGCTGCAATCTTTTTGGCTGTGTCCATGCTGGCTGAAAAAGGACACGAAAATATTGCATTCTTAACCTTACCGATTGATATCCCCATCACACCAAGAATGGAGAGAATCGAAGGATTTAAAAAAGCGATGGCATCTCATAAATTGGAAGTAAGGGATGATGATATTTATTCGTTGCCCAGAAACCAAATTCAAGAAAAGTTGGCCCGGATATTCGATGCAGAAAAGCCTCCGACAGCCATAGTGGCAGGAAATGATTTAGTGTTACGTGAAATCCTTAGCTATTTGAAAAAACAAAAAATCTTGATTCCTGAGGATGTGGCCATTGTCAGCATTGATGATGTCGCTTATACGGAGTTTTATGAACCATCGATCACAACAATCGGACAACCAATACAACAAATGGGTATTAAAACAGCAGAGTTATTATTGCACCGGATAACCGATTCTGGTCAGACCCCGTACATTACTTATCGGTTTGCCCCCGAACTGATTGTTCGAGGTTCATGCTAATTGCTCATACAAAAACGGCAGTTTACATTCACTGCCGTTACCACCTTTTAGGTAATTTACAGAAACATGGCTATATCTTTCACCTTGGAAATCACCCGCCATTCACCTCATTTTTAGCTGATTCTATGACATTTTGGATAAATGGTGCCTTCGCTTCCGTGTACCCGACTATATCCGCAGGATGCTTTTGAGCTAAGGATAATTTTAATTGCTGATATTGTTTCCTTACGTCAGGATGGCTTCTTAGAAAGTCCCTAAACGAAAGTTGATTCTTCCACTGTTCACTTCCGAATCTATAGATATGCAAATGATGTGTCCCCGCTCTCCATTGGCCTTTTCTAAAAAAACGCCTTTCGGGAAACTTCTTATGTTGGACAAATTCATAACCAATCGATTTCAAGGGTTCAATGAATATGTCAGCTATCTAAATGCCGGACGCCAGCCATGCCCCCAACCCTTTTACAGATGTACTTCCAATATGCTCAACACAAAGGGGGGAATAGTTCTTTAAAACCTTCGTTATCCTTACTTTTTCCTGTTGAAATTCGCTAACCCAATCAGGGTTATAATCCTCGACCTTTACTGTTTTCTCCATATAATCACTCAACTTTTCATGTAAAAGGTATTATCAGCCATTATTTCTCATCACGTGACCATTTGACGATAGGATCTTGCGTGCTCGGCTCATAGTAAGTTCCGACATACACCTTTTCTTTTCCCGTTATTTTATTGGTTCGGATGACTGTATATCTTCCTTTATCATAATTTTTGGTAAGAAAATATTTCCGGTATGAAAACCCTTTTTCGGGACCGGTTAATTTTACTTTAGTTTTATACGCCTGCGGCATGTTCAAGCTCCCTTTCACTACACTTCTAATATTCAGTGGAGTTTCCTCAAGCTTAACATCACTTCGGTAATCAACGCTCCTGGTATCGGTTTTCCCTGAAGGCACGGATGCCATTTCGATCGTATCTTGGGTTTGTTCCGAGAATGATTTTGTGACACTGTATGAATAAAGGATATTCATGGAACTTATATTGCCTTTCATTTTGCCAGCAAATTCAGGCATGGCAAAATTCATTAGAAAGGTGATCGATATACATACGATTAATAGGGTAAGCGAAATTTTCTTCATATTTCCTCTTTCTCAACTATGTATTCTTGTAATTCAACTTGTTCATTTTCCTTAGGAATAATCCCAAATTTAGCGATTAATAGAATGGCAAGAAAACTGAAACAGCAAAAACTAGTATTATCACTTGTAATAAATGAAGCCTGTATAATACGAGATCCCAGTAATGAATTCAAAATGTAGGAAAAAAGAAAACCCGAATAGGATAGGAAAAACAGATAGTTTCCGATCAGTATCCTCTTGTAATGTGCATAATCAGATTTATTTCCATTCCTGATACTGACGCATTGTCTAAATTGCCTAATCAGACCGTATGTGAAACCAATAATTAACATGACTACAATGAGAAAATCAATTATTGCTTCCTCCACTTTTACTCCTCCTTGGTCATTTGTTCTAAAAACTAGTAAAATATTACATTAAAATCATCATATACCATTTGTGATAAAATGATATATATTTCCTACTTTAATATTGGAGTTGTATCATGAAATTTTTTGTAAAAGTCCTTTTATCGCTATGTATGGTTCTTTATCTATTAATTCTTACAAAGCTCATTTTATTTAAAACCTTCTCGATAACCGAAATGAATGATCATATTAGTTTTTCCTTCAATGGCCGCTATTGGGGTTCCCATAACTTCATCCCTTTTAAAACCATTTTCCATTACCTGTTCTTAGCTGATGTAAATACATCCATCCGGATTGAAAACATAGTGGGGAATATCATCGGTTTCGTACCATTTGGCCTCATGCTTCCTTTACTATCAAAAAGGTTTACCCAACTCAAACCGATCTTGATTGCGACATTCTGTTTTAGCTTCACCTACGAGATTCTTCAGCTTTTATTTGAATTAGGAAGTTTTGATACCGATGATTTAATCCTGAATACTCTCGGTGGGATTATAGGATACCTGCCGATTAAGCTGTTTTACACAGTTTTCAAAAAGAATGGAACCATTCGCAGTCAAGTGTAGGTCGAATTATCCCCTTATGTTGAAAGATGAATACATGCATGTCCTTATACTTACGTTTAAAGCGAGATGAAGTTTCAATATAAAGTAAAATATTCCTAATATTACTTGTTATACTAAAAAAAAGACCACCAGATTGGTGGTTATTTCAAATTCTTAAATCCGTATTTTTCAAAAATTTTAATGGAGGCTTCCGTTTGGAGATAGTCATAGAATAGCTTGGCTTCCTTGGAATGGTCCAGGTCATTGATCATTCCGACGGGATATATGATCGGATCGTGTAAATCTTCCTTGGCTGTTGCAATGATATCAACTTTTGATGAGCTCATCGCATCCGTTTTATAAACGAGCCCTGCGTCCACATTTCCCGTTTCCACATATGTAAGCACTTGCCGGACATCCTTGGCATAAATCAATCTATCTTCAACCTCTTTCCAGAGATTCAGGTTTTCCAAGGTTTGTTTCGCATATTGCCCTGCCGGTACAGACTCCGGAGTGCCAATCGAAATTTTGGTAGCCTTTGTGAGGTCTTTCAGTGATCCCAGTTCCTTATCGGAATCCTTTGGCACCACCAGCACCAGGTCATTGCCGACTAAATCGATTCCGTTTTTCTCTTCAATAAGGTCTTCCTCTACTAATTTATCAAATTTATCTTCTGCAGCCGAGAAAAACAGTTCAACAGGTGCGCCCTGGGAAATCTGTTGCTGAAGAGCTCCAGAGGCTCCAAAATTGTAATTAACTTTCACATTTGCATTCTCTTTTTCAAAGGACTCTTTTATATCATTTAAGGCATCTTGCAAACTTACAGCTGCGGAAACCGTCAATTCCACCTGCTGCCCCTTCATTTCCGTGTTTTCCGCTTCTTCATTTGAACACCCTGTACCCACTGCCACAAGCAGCATAATCGCAAAAATCATAAGGTATATTTTTTTCAAAATCGCTCTTCCTTCCGACCAGTTATAACTAGTTATATCTTATAAAAACAAAATCAGGAGAGCTACTAATAAAGCAGCCTTCCGGGTTTGGAATGCCATTGACTATAATCTGTTCTTTTCAAACCGCCTCTTCATCTGGTTCACTGTAGGATGCCCTTGCCAGAAAGTGAAAACTTAGCTATAAAGTATTTTGGGCTGTCGGGCTAGATAGGAAGGCGTACCATTTTGATTAAGATTAAGGATCAATTTCATGACCTCCACCATTCGCTCAGGTTTCTCCAACTCTATTTCCTTATGATAGGATTCAATGGATGTGTTCCATTTTTTCATTTTTTTCTGATCCTTCAATATACTCAACAATTGTTTTTCAAAAGGCGTTTTCTGATTAAGTTTAAATACAAGTCCTTGTTGTTTTAAATACTGTAGATTAATTTCCTCCTGCCCCGGAAGCCTGGAATGAACAAAAATGGGAAGCCTTTTTCGCAATGCTTCGCTAATCGTGACACCGCCCGGTTTCGTAACGATTGCGTCAACTTCTTCATAAAGCTTATTCATTTCAGACCTTGATGAGATATAAGGCAATGGTTTGATATGAGCTAAGTTCCACGTTTGGATTTCATCATACAGCTTGGTGTTGTTGCCACAAAGAACTAAATAATCAAAGTCGGTCGAATTCTTTAACTCATCACCTAAGTTCAAAATCCCTCCCAAACCACTATTTCCTCCGGATATCAAAACTTTTGGTCGTTCTGTGTTTCTTTGTACACCGGCATTTTTAGTGATTTCCTCGTGCACGGGAATACCAGTGACCATCATCGTTTGTTTTGGTATTTGACGCTTACCCATCAGCTTTTCTTTTACTTCTTGACTAGGAAGAAAATGGGCATCTATCCCTTCGCTTCCCCACACATTATTAATAAAGAAGTCCGTGTACACGTTTATAACCGGTGTGCTGCACTTTCCTTTCATCTTTAACTGGCTCAAAAGATAGGAAGGGAAACCATGTGTACAAACAATTAAATCAGGCTTTTCTTCAGCTATCAATTGTTCCATTTTTTTCATGAATATTTGCTGATACCATTTAAATATCCGTTCCTTTGGTGAGTGAATGTAAAAAAGGTTTTTATAGGCAAGATTATAGGTTTCTGGCGCATAACGAATCCATGTCAGATAACTATTTGCCACTATTTTTTCTAGAGAGGTGTTGGTATAACTGATTAGATCGATTTTTTTATAAGTAATCCCATTTGAATGCTTTTTCAACATATCCATTAATGCCTCTGCAACTTGATGATGTCCCGATTGCATTCGAAAGAGAGGTAAAAACAAAATCTTCTTCATATGTGTCATCTCCTAAGAAATCATTCTGAAAATATATAATGGGGAAATGTATTAGCAGGTCCATGATATCTTCCTCTTACAATATAATTATCGATATTTTTAAACAATTTCCTTTAAATCAAGTTTAGCAAAGGTTCCATCTTCCGAGAGGGAATCAATGTTGTGCTGTATAACGAGGAGCCGACTCAATTTTTCGACATTCGTTTTCTCTTTTTAATGTATTTGATAGTAACATATATTACAAAAATTACCAAAAATACAATTCCTAAATATGGAACATATTTGGGATTAACATTAAAAGCATCCCCCACATAATAACCGGCCACTATAAAAGGGACAGTCCAGAGTATAGTGCCTAATAGGGAAAATAGGAAGTATTTCCGAAAGGGTATAGAAGAGATTCCTGCAAAATATGGACTAATTTGTCTTATACCCGGAATATAAAATCCCAATACTAAGGTTTTTTGTGCATTATCCGTATAGTTTTTCTTTGCTTTCTCCCAGCGTTCACCAGTAATTCCAATGAATCTTCCATATTTATTTATAAATGGATACCCCACATATTTTCCGCATGCATAAGCTGCCAGCATTCCGATAAAGGCGCCGAGAATTGCACACAGCGTCGCTAAACCAAATGAGAGCTTCCCTTGGACAACCAACACCCCAATCAGAAATAGAAGGGATTCTTCTGGAGCAGGCACTCCCACAATGCCAAAGAATAAAAAAAGAAAAATGATCAGGTATCCATACGAATCAATAAAATGTAAAAGCGTATCTATATTCATAATACCCCCAGAATTAGTTATAAGTCTTTTAAAGTAATGAAGCGCGTTCCCTTTTCCTTATGCTCCTGCAGGTAAATTTTTAACATTTCAATCATGTAGCCAGGTGCTTCTTTATCCGCTCCCAAGGTTTCACCACAGTCATGAAGCAATAGAATGGAACCTTCTGTTGAAGTGGTTCGCAGTTGATCAAGCAGATTATTTCTGCATTTTTCCACTTTCCAATCTCCGAAAATGTGCGACCACATTATCACCTTATATTTCTTACTTAAAAGTGGGGTGAAAATATTGAAATGGCCCCATGGAGGTCTGTAAAAAACCACCTTTTCATTCGTACATTCATTTATTGCCTTTGCCGTCATATCCAACTGTCTCCGCAGATGGATTGGAGAAAGAACCCAACTTGAAACATGATGAAAATGATGGATACCTATAGTATGTCCCTCTTCATGCATTCTTTTAATAATTTCAGGATTGCTTTTCACTTTATTGCCAACAACAAAAAACGTAGCCTTTATCCCATAATCTTTTAAAAGATCAAGTAATTTTATCGTATATTCAGGGTTGGGACCATCATCAAAAGTTAGCGCCATCCCATTATTCGACTTGAAATTTTTTGTTATTCCCAGACTGCATGCACGAATAAGCACCGTTGGGAAAATAGTATAAAATATAAATAGCAAAAATAAAATAATAAAACTAAATATCCATATATGTATCACACAAAAACATACCCTCTCATTATTTATATTACCAATACTGGTCCTTTCCCTATATCATAATCTTTTACTCTATGCAGCAAATGTTATTATCTTCAAGCAATTACAATTTTCATTGCACTGTCTTTCATTACATTAAAAAAACCTCTTCTTACAATTTAGCATTTTTTTTTAATTATTTTCACTAATCAATCATTTTTTTATTTTTGTAAAGATTGACTGGTCACTTGCTATCTACAGCTAAATAAAAAAAACACCCTGACTGTAGACAAATTGAAGAAATCGGGTTGCCTGCAGTTTTTTCAAAACATTCCAGTTGATTGGAACGGAAGGTACGAGACTCCTGCGGAAAAAGCGTGTCAAGGGAGACCCCACAGGCGCAAAAAGCGCCGAGGAGGCTCCCGGACCGCCCGCGGAAAGCGAGTGCCTGGAGAGTAAATCAGCGTTCAAATTTTACAAACCCTCAAAAAATATTCCAGCTGTTTTCAGAAATCCGCTCCCTTTTGTCACAAACTGAAAAAAAAACACCCTAAGGGTGTTTTTTTCAAATCCATATGGTTTCTTCAAAAAATGAAAGTTTTATAACCTTCTTTATCAAAGAGCACATTCTTCAATTTCAAATCCCAGGTCTTCGATGATTCCCCAATCCGCCGTGGGTTCTTGACCAGCTGTCGTTAAATAATCGCCGACGAAGATGGAATTGGCTGCATAAAGTGCCATGGGCTGCATGGAACGGAGATTAACCTCACGACCGCCGGCCAGACGGATTTCTTTACTCGGATTAACGAATCTCATCATTGAAATCAATTTCAGGCATTTATTGGGGGTCAACTCGGAAGTTCCCTCAAGCGGTGTTCCGTCAATTGCATTGAGAAAATTACAAGGAATGGAATCTGCATCAAGGCTGCGTAATGATAGAGCGATTTCCACCGCTTCCGCCTCAGATTCCCCCATACCGAAAATGGCACCTGAACATGGAGACATTCCGGCATCTTTAACAGTTTCTACTGTATCTACCCGGTCCTCATATGTATGTGTCGATGTAATATTGCTGTAGTTTTCCTGTGATGTATTCAAGTTGTGATTGTAGCGATGAACGCCTGCTTCCGCTAGTTTGCCGGCATGTTCCTCATTCAGGAAACCTAAACAGCAGCAGATTTTAAGATCCGTCGTTTCGCGGATTTCTTTTACCGCTTCAATGACATGATCAATTTCCCTGCTAGTCGGCCGACGGCCAGAAGCAACAATGCAATATGTACCCGCTTTACGACGAATGGATTCTTGCGCTCCCTCGACAATCTTTTCTTTAGTCAGCCAGGCATATTTATCGATTGGGGCTTCCGAAACGATCGACTGCGAGCAGTAGCCACAATCTTCGGGGCATAATCCTGATTTCGTATTGATGATCATATTCAATTTAACCTTATTCCCATAATGATGCTTGCGTATTAGATAGGCTGCATTCAAAATTTCCAAAACATCGCCGTCCGGAGCTTGCACGATGGATAATGCTTCTTCCTTCGTCACCTTATATCCTTTAATTACGTTCTCAGCTAACATCTTCCAATCCCTTACTAATGTATCCAAACCTTATCCCTCTTTTCTTTACAATCTTATAAATTCCTTCTCATGAAACTGACTCGATTAATTACCTGACCCTTGGAACGGATTGAATAATTTTTTGCACTCGCTAAATCACATCTGTTGTTCCTGATGTGTTGCCATTAAAGTGTGATGAATCGCTGGTGCATGGATTCCGTGGCTTATGTACTTCCTAGGAAAGCAGCTTGGCTCGTTCCGGTTTTCAGCAGAATGGCTCCATTTCGATATCTATCTTTCCCTTCAAACCAAAATGTTCGGAAGTTCCCCGCCGGTAGAACGTGCAACACCAACCATAATGAGCACCGAAAGATCAACAATGCCTGGAAACATGCCAATAAGTGATCTAAATAGTTCTCCCGAAAATAGAACTTTTAATTTGTTAACCTAAAATATTTTAAGTTAACATATCGATAGAATAATAACATACAAACAAAATATTATTCAATGGTCTTTTTTCAATATTTTACTAGTCTGTCCATTAAAACCTGTGAACGTATGGTTTTTATATGTTAACTAAATAATAAATTAGTTGACATATAAAATGGAAATCAGGCAAACTAATAGTGAGCATTTCGCCTATCATTTCTAAAAAAGGAGGTGAAAACCTTGAAAGCAAGGACGATTTCTTATGTGGCCCTTTTTACCGCGTTAACCGCAATTGGCGCCTTTATTAAAATACCTATCCCTTACATACCATTCACACTTCAAATTCTGGCAGTCTATTTGGCAGGCGCATTATTGGGCCCCCGTCTTGGATTGCTCAGTCAGCTATGCTACGTCTTGATCGGACTTATCGGGGTACCCGTGTTTGCTGAAGGCGGGGGATTCGGCTATATATTCAAACCCACTTTCGGCTATTTGCTCGGATATATACTGGGAGCCTATGTAAATGGATGGCTGATCAACCGGTTTTCCCTCACCACGATTCGTTCCATATTCTTTGCTAATGCCGCCTCTTTACTGACTGTTTACTTCTTCGGCTGCATCTGGCTGTATGGTGCAATGAAGTGGATTGTGGAAACGCCGCTTTCAATCAACCAAACGATTCTTTACGGCTTCTTATTACCTGTACCCGGTGATCTACTGCTGTGCATTCTATGTGCTGTCATCATTCAACAAGTACGTCCGCGCATTGCAAGATATATAAACTTAAAGGAGCTGAATCATCCATGGGCCAAGCCTACTTTATAACCGGAACTGGCACGGATATTGGAAAGACCATCGTCACGAGCGCACTCTATCTGTCTCTTCAAACATTGGGAAAAAGCGTCACGATATTCAAACCATTTCAAACTGGAATCAATGAGGAAAACAATACATACCCGGACATATCTTGGTTTGAGCAGGAACTCGGTGTAAAGGAATCAGGGTTTTACACACTGGAACCTGAAACCTCCCCACATTTGGCGATTAAATTGACCGGAAAGCAAATTGATGAGAAGAAAGTCGTGGAAAGGGTTCATGAACTTGAGGAAATGTATGACATCGTATTAGTCGAGGGTGCTGGCGGATTGGCTGTCCCGCTCATTGAACGATCCGACGATTTCTATATGACGACGGATTTCATAAGAGATTGCGGCATGCCTGTCGTATTCGTATCTACAAGTGGTTTAGGGGCGATTCATAATGTCGTGACGACGCATTCGTATGCCCAAATCCATGATATATGCGTGAAAACCATTTTGTATAACCATTACCGGTCAGAGGATCGGATTCATAAAGACAATATCGAAACCATTGAAAAGCTGACAGGGCTGAATGGCCTCGCCTGCATCCCAACACTGGCGGATGTTAGAAAAGACTTGAGGATCTGCATCCTTGATTTACTTGGTGATCAAGATTATACCCAACAACTGAAAGAGGTGTTCCAAGCATGAACAGTCAGGATTTAGAGCAATGGGATAAGGAATATGTATGGCATCCGTTCACACAAATGAAAACGTATCGGGAAAGTAAACCGCTGATCATCGAGCGCGGGGAAGGCAGCTACTTGATTGATGTGGATGGCAAACGCTATTTGGACGGCTATGCTTCATTATGGGTGAATGTGCACGGGCATAACGAGCCGGAATTAAATGGCGCCCTTATTGAACAAGTGAATAAAGTCGCGCACTCCACGCTGCTGGGATCTGCAAATGTACCATCGATCTTACTGGCAAAAAAACTTGCAGAGATCACTCCTGGTCATTTATCGAAAGTCTTCTACTCTGACACTGGATCTGCTGCTGTGGAAATCGCCCTTAAAGTCGCTTATCAATATTGGCAGAATATCGATCCCGTCAAGTATCGGAATAAAAACAAATTCATCTCCCTTGACGAAGCATACCATGGCGATACTGTCGGTGCCGTGAGTGTTGGCGGAATGGATCTATTCCATAGAATCTTTAAGCCACTCTTATTTCAACGGATTTCCGCCCCTTCACCATATGCCTATCACATGACTGAGTATGGAGATCAAGAAGCAGTGAAAAACCATTGCTTGAAGGAGCTGGAGAAGTTACTGCAAGAACAATCAGAGGAAATTGCAGGATTGATCATCGAACCGCTTGTGCAGGGCGCGGCAGGCATCATAACCCATCCGGCAGGCTTTTTGAAAGAAGTCGAACAATTATGCAGAAAGTACAATATCCTCTTAATTTGTGATGAGGTGGCTGTTGGATTCGGTCGAACGGGTACAATGTTTGCCTGCGAACAGGAAGATGTCGTTCCTGATATCATGTGTATGGGCAAAGGGATCACTGGGGGATATATGCCACTCGCAGCAACCATCATGAATGAGCAGATCTTTCAATCCTTCTTGGGAGAACAGGAAGAACATAAAACCTTCTATCACGGCCACACCTATACAGGAAATCAGCTAGCCTGTGCACTGGCCCTGAAGAATATCGAGCTAATGGAAAGCCGCAATCTCATTAAAGACATCCAGAAAAAATCAAAATACCTATCCGAAAAACTGCAAGCACTATACGAACTTCCGATAGTCGGCGATATCCGCCAGCGCGGCTTCATGATTGGAGTGGAGATCGTTAAAGACCGCCAAACAAAAGAAACGTTCACCCTCCAAGAGAATGTCGTTTCCGGAATCATCCATACAGCACGGGAAAATGGCCTGATCATCCGGGAACTTGGTCCAGTCATCACGATGATGCCGATCCTTTCCATGTCAGAAAAGGAACTCGATTTCATGGTCGAAACCGTCTACCGTGCCATTCAGGAAGTCTCCATTCATAAAGGATTGATCCCAGCAGCAAACTGATTCAAAAAGATGTAGAATTAAAAAGGGCACCCTCAATGGGATGCCCTTTTTTTCGCTTGAATTTTGGATGAAGTCACCTATTCAAACAAAGGGATTTCCGGCGGCATCCCGGCTTCAGGCAAGAAATAAATGAAAATGGTGAAACAAATGATAAGCAATGAAAAGATGATTGCAATAAACGAAATGCCCAAATGAAATTTCTTAGCTACTAAATATAAGCTGATCACCAGACTTGCAAACCCAATGATCAAATAAATGCTGGCACCAACATAGGAATTCAACTTTGGAGTAATCCCCGAGATGAAAAGCAGCACGAAAGTCATTTGCATGGATATGCATATTCCAAGTAAACGTTTCATTTTTACCTCCTGTCTTTTGAAAAATCGAGTGCGTTATAAATATAACATTCATCCCTATCCGCTTCTTCATTACGCACCATTAATGGACTAATTTTAATAATGTTGATGTAAATGATTGGATATTTATTGTAAACTGGATAAGCAAAGGAGTGGATTTGCAGTATGGCGATAACAAAGAAAAGATTTTTCATAAGTTCTATAGTGGGTATCATACTCATGTTTCTTGCTAACTCTGGTCTGCAATACTTCAGTGGCCAACCGATAAAGTGGTCAGGGAATTTAGGATATGCATTCTATTTCGTAGCATTTATTTTACTTTTTATTTGGCTATTTGGAGATTTTGATAAGAAAAAGGCCGATCACTAATGTAAGTGAAATTTGTTTGTACACAAATATTAAGAATTTAAATTACCTCACCTTTACGTTTGACTTTTTTGTTTTCCTCCCTCATACATCCAAGAAGGTGACCTCCTGCTGTCTTTTTCACTCCTTAAATAAAAAAAGAGAAATTTTGCTAATTATGGTATTATTTACATAATGATTTTAAGGAGGTTACAAAATGATGTTGGGATTTCCCCTCCTGGTTGCTTGTGTCCCTGGGATGTTAGTAATACTTTTGGCGTGGTGGTTTAGGAAATTACATTTATCTTTATTTGTAAGGCTTTTACCAGGCGTATTAACCGTTATAGCGTCAATTATTTTGTTTTACATTGGTTTTGTGAACATCAGAGGGTTTGAAGGAGCTGGATATGGAATACTGGCTTTCTTTTTACTTCCCTTTGCAATTGTGGCTTCAATAATTGCGAGTAAAAACAAAGGTGTGCAAAGCTAGTCCATTTAGTTCGGATAATCTATGAAAACAGGAATATATACAAGCACTAAAACGATTAAAACAAAAAAAAACATTGGTGAAATGACAAATAGCTGAATGCGTTGGGCGTTTGACCCCTCCAACCGTATTATTAAAAACAAAAAAGGAAAAGGTTCTTACAACGGAAAAAGAGCAATCCTATAAAGGATGCTCTTTTTTTCTTATTAGCTTATTTCTTTTAATGCTTGCTAAGTGTTAGCGAATGCCTTTCATGTAACCTTGAATCTTTGGTGATAAGGCCATCAGGGCCAGTCCAAGGACGATTGAAGCAACACCGATCACTCCAAAATAAGCCATTTCGGTTTGAGGTGTGTAGAATCTAACGATTTGTGCGTTCAGTGCTTGTGCTGCTGCACTTGCCAGGAACCACAGGCTCATCGTTTGTGCCGAGAATGCAGCTGGAGCCAATTTGGTAGTGGCAGAAAGTCCAACTGGCGATAAGCAAAGCTCTCCAAGTACTACAAGGAAATAGCTAAGTACAAGCCATAGTGGATTGACTAATGCGTCTGATCCACCGAAATAAACAGGAAGCAGGATAACCAGGAATGATAAACCGGCGAACAATAAACCTATTGAGAATTTTTGAGGAATGGTCGGCTGACGCTTTCCTAGTTTAATCCATAACCATGCGAATACTGGTGCAAGGGTAATGATGAACAAAGGGTTCAAAGATTGGAACCATGCCGGGTTTATTTCTATTCCAGCAAAATTCAACTGTGTCCTTTTATCTGCATAGTTTGCCAATATTGTTGCACCTTGCTCTTGAATCGCCCAGAACATGACAGCTGCTATAAACAAAGGAATATAGGCAATCAAGCGTGAACGTTCAACAGAAGTTGTTTTAGGGCTGCGATACATGAAAAAGAAATAAAGGGTCGGAATAACGATCCCTAGGATACCTACAAGATTAATGAAGGTTTTAATCGTTAAGATGCCTTTAGTGGCAGTGATGCCGATGATGGCAGCTATGATAAGTGCAGCTATCCCCAATTTAGTGAATACTTTTTTCTTTTCATTCTGTGATAATGGGTTAGCAGGAAGAGTTCCAGCCAGACCCAGGTTCTTTTTCTTTGTTGCAACAAAGACGATGAGTCCAATTAACATACCAATTGCGGCTATGCCGAACCCAAGGTGAAAGCTGTAGTTCATGACTGAACCAACAATGAGTGGTGAAAGGAATGCACCCATGTTGATACCCATATAGAATATACTGAAACCGGAATCCCGGCGTTCGTCGTTTTCCGCGTAAATTTCACCGACAATGCTGGAAACATTCGGTTTTAATAAACCAGTACCTAGAACAATGAGTACCATGGAAACAAAGAACATGGAGAGATTGCCTGGTACAGCAAGGACAATATGCCCGAGCATGATCAAGATACCACCGTATAATACGGCTTTTGAGGTCCCGAAAATCCTATCGGCAAGCCATCCGCCAATTATACCGGACATATAAACTAAAGATCCGTAAATGGATACAAGGGAAAGGGCTGTGGTTTCATCAAGTCCTAGTCCCCCTTTAGAAACTTCATAATACATATAGTAAACAAGAATGGCTCTCATGCCATAATAGGAGAAACGCTCCCAGAACTCAGTAAAGAAAAGGGTAAATAGTCCTTTGGGGTTTCCAAAAAAACCTTTTTGAGGTACACTATCCACAATTTTCTGTTTATTTATCGTTGCCATACCCAGTCCTCCTTTTATTATTGTATAATAACATTTTATTTTCTCTATTGTAAACAAATATTTAGTATATTTAAATAATTAATTTCAAAGTAAATAATAATGGCTTTTCACCCTGCAAGTAACACTGCGAATCATCCGGAAAAAAACACCATCCAATAGGAAACACCATCAATGATATATTGCCCTAACTTTACGAATGATATTACGTTTAATACCTCATTAGTAATCATTTACCAATTAAATGAAAGTCCAAAAAGGAAAACGCAAAACCCCAACCAAAACCGTTATAGACACCGTATAATAGAAATAACACAAAAATGAGGAGGCACAATAATGCTCGGTATCATAACCGTCGTGATGATTTTTTCCATCCCTATACTCGGCATACTGACAACCCATTTCGAAAAACAGTCAAAAACCAAACACAACATGCTCAAAGATGAATTGGAACTTGAAAAACTTAAACATGCAAACTTTCTTATGGAGACGGAAAAAATGAGGCTGGAACTGGATCAGATGAAATTCGATGAAAAAAAGGACGAGCCAAGGTTACTGTAATCAAGTAACGTTGGTTCGTCCTTTCTTATGGGCATTGTGGGGTCCCTGTTTTAAAACCATCCCGCCCGTCATAAGAATGATTAATGCACCTTACAAATAAGTTCGTTTTAATGGATATATTGATTGCCCACAAGAAGATCTGTTAGCACCTTTGTCGGGATGATGAACTCGACGGCCCCCATATATCCCGGGGCAGCTTCATAGCTGTTAAAGGCGATGACTAGCTTGCCATCTTCGTTTATATAAAAGTTTTGGTTTTCATCTATGCATTTAAAAGCAGTAAAATCATCATCTTCGACCCAATATATCTTTTCCGGATCTTCAGCCATCTGCCGCTTCATCTGTTCCTTTATGTTCTCACTGATCACCTGGAGATAACGATCATCTTTAAATAAGCTATTTAACGTTAAAAGCACTTCGTTTTTCTTGTCGACTGTATCGAATTGACTTTCTGTAGAACTGGAAGCCTGGATCTTATCCGTATAACGCCGTACGGATAAGATCGTTTCATTATCCGTCAATATCTCATACCCGCTTTCCACCGAGATATTACCCTTTTCGCCTTCCTTCAGTTTTGACATGGAATCCGAGAATTCCTTATAGAGCTGCTTGCTTTCCGATAAGTATTTATCATTCAAGCTATTTTCAAGCTGTTTATTCTCCAGACCGGATATAGCAGGTGTTTTGATTACTGCCGAGGAATTATTCGCTTCTTCTTTCCATTCGACGAAGGTGATCACATCAATGACCTTATCGACTATTGGAATATCACTCATGGCTTTCGCCACTGCCGGACTGATGTTTACGGAAGCTGTCACAATCAGAAGCGCTGCAGCCGCTGACACCAGGATATTCCTGCCAACCCTTGGCTTCTTCCTTGGCCTTTCATTCAAGGCGGCTTGAACGACATCTTTCAATTCCTTTGGGATCGGTGTTTTAAGATACTCTTCCCGTAGATCTTTTAATTTTTTTTCCATCTTTTCGTTTCCTCCCGTTCAGTCATGTTGATCCGCAATAGTTGCAGCGCTTTATATAATCTCGTTTTAATCGTGCTTACGTTCTCTTCCAGCACTTCCGCTATCTCTTCCAACTTCAGGTCCTCAAAGAAACGAAGGACGACTACCGTTTTATACTTGACCGAAAGTCCTTCAAGGGCCTTTTGCAAATCCAGGTCAGCGTAGTGATCTTCCTCACCGCTGCGTAAGTACTCTATTGTTTCGTCATCGGCGACGGTCAGCTTCTTTTTCTTTCGCAAAACATCAAGTGCCGTTCGGACGATGATCTTATATAACCAACTATCTATAGAAGCAGCGTCTTTTATTTTGCTGCTGGAGGCCAGCGCTTTCCTGATCGATTCCTGCACGATATCAAGCGCATCCTCTTGATTTTTGACATAGTAAAAAGCAAGTCTGTACAAATTTTCCTGCCGTTCGGTTATCCGGTCCGTTATTAATTGATTCATATCTAGATTTTTCATTGCATGATAGAGCTCCTTACATTTAAATTACGTATCCTAGGTACAAAGGATAGACGTTCATGCAGCCATAAAAGTTTGAAATTGATCAAGGAAATATTTTTATATAAAAAATGAAAATATTTACAAACTTTTAAGGCTTTTGGCGCGTCTATATAGTAGAATGATTATCGAGGTGGAGTGCATCATGAGGAAATTAAATTATAAAAAAGTCTTTATTTTTCTATTTTGTCTAACAGCTGCTGTGGGAACGATGGGGTTAGCCATTAAAAGCCTTGCTTTTGATAAGAAAAGAACCGTTTCGGCCTATACAACTGATAAAAATTACCCAGAAGCCGATATTCAAACGTATGTGAAAGATAATACGAAAGGCGGGTATTCAGCCAGCAGGCCTGTTCTGCATTTAGAAAAGATCGACAAGCAGCTAGAAGCTTACATAAAGAAAGAAATTAAGAATTATGAAAAGAAATGGAAAGCATCCGACGGAAAAGCTTCCGAGCTTAACCTCACCTATACGATCCTCCATTTCAGCAAACAGACCATTACGATTTCCTTCGATAAATATGAGCAAGTGGAAGGAAAGAAACAGTCTGGAACCCAGATCTTCACTTATGATATTCCATCTCAGCAAAAGCTCTCTATAGAAGACATCTTTGCCACGGATACTGATTATTTATCCGTTTTATCCGATATTGTTTTTGAAGAGTTAACGCAGAAGGAAGAAGAAGGCATTTCAAACAGTCTCATTAAAAAGGAAAACAAACTGAAGGCAGCCAACTTCAATTCTTTTTCAGTCTTGAAAAATACGCTCATATTCTACGTTAAGACTGATGATTCAACTAAGACCCATACAATAGCCATCAAGAAGGATCTTTTTAAAGATAGTTTGCTAGATTCATATCAAAGTCAAGATTTGAATGAGGATCGTGTAAAGGAATGGCAGCCGAAACATATCGTCGCCAAACTGCCCGTGCAAAAGGAATGGATCGACCCTTCAAAAAAGGTCATTGCCTTGACGTTCGATGACGGGCCGCATCCAAGTTATACCATGTCCATTCTTGAAAACCTGAAAAAGTATGATGGACACGCGACGTTTTTCGTGCTTGGAAGCCGCGTACAGCACTATCCGGAAGTTCTGCAAAAAATGCTGCAGCAAGGAAATGAGATCGGCAACCATTCATGGGATCATCCGCAGCTGACGCGCTTAAGCAAGAACAAAATCGAAGATCAAATCGAAAAGACCCAAGACGCTGTAGAAAAAGCTACAGGTACTGAGCCAAATCTCGTCCGTCCCCCATATGGAGCGATTAACAATAATGTGCGTGAACACATGGAGGATATGAAAGTCTCACTTTGGGATGTCGATCCAGAAGATTGGAAAGAACGCAATGAAAAGAAAATCGTAAACAAAGTGATGAGCAAAGCCAAAGATGGCAGAATCATATTAATGCATGATATCTATCAAACTAGCGCCCAGGCTGCAGGAAAAATCATCAAACAACTGCATGACCAAGGTTATCAACTGGTCACAATTTCGGAATTGGAAAAGGTAAAAAAAGATCGTGAACTTTCCGGAATCACCATAAATGAATAATCAAAAGAAAGAGCCTGTTTCGTGATTCGAAACAGGCTCTTTGCATTCAAATAAAATAAGCAGACCTTTGATCATATAGCAAAGGTCTGCTTGTTTTCTCATTCACCAAGGTCTACATTATGATAAACTTGTTGAACATCTTCCAAATCTTCCAATGCATCAATCATTTTTTCGAATTGTGCTTGTGCATCTTCTGGCAGGGTAAGGTCATTTTGTGCAAGCATAGTCAACTCTGCCACTGTAAAATCGGTGATTCCTGCATCCTTGAATGCTTGTTGCACAGCATGGAATTGTTCAGGTTCAGCATAAACGATGACCGATTCTTCTTCTTCAATGATGTCACGTACATCAACATCCGCTTCCATGAGCAGTTCAAGCACATCATCTGCCGTTTTACCTTCAATCCCGATTACAGCCGTTGCGTCGAACATATAAGCAACAGATCCGCTGACACCCATATTCCCGCCATTTTTCCCAAACGCGGCACGTACATCAGATGCCGTCCGGTTCACGTTATTTGTCAATGCATCCACGATGACCATTGAACCATTTGGACCGAATCCTTCATAACGAAGTTCGTCATAGCTTTCTTCTGAACCGCCTTTTGCCTTTTCAATCGCACGGTCAATGATCGCTCTCGGAACATTGTACGTTTTCGCACGCTCAAGTACGACCCTTAATGCCTGATTGGATTCTGGATCTGGTTCACCTTGTTTCGCCACTACATATATTTCCCGTCCGAACTTAGCATAAATCCGACTTGTATTTGCATCTTTTGACGCTTTTTTTTCTTTAATGTTATTCCACTTACGACCCATTATATTCCACTCTCTTTCATCATTGAATATATACGAATTGATTATTAAGATACTGCTCTAAGAGAAAACCCATTAAGGGAATTCCTTTAAAGATAGACAGTACGTTTACTAGATTATATTATACATCAATTGTATAAATTTGAAAAAGTCTGCACATCAACCACTGGCATTAAATCGACGGTTTGGCGCCATATATTATAAAATACTACGGAATACATCAAGAGTGGTATAGTATGAAGTGATTGGAAAGGAGAGATGATTCATGACGGAAAACCAAATCATCATCGGGATACCCGGAAAGTGGAAGGACCGGACAGAATTGATTCAAACGGTAGCCTCCCAAAGCGAAGGGTATCTGTTAGCCGGGAATATTTTTCATAACAAGGATAAGAACATAACTTTTCAGGCGGAGATCCAGGATTATGAACCCACTTTAACAGAGACCTTTTCCTACGCCAGTAAAGGCGCCTTTCCAGAGAGTTTATTAGCGGAAATCAATGACCATACCTTTACCGTTTATATAATTGCTGATATATCCAATGTTGGAAATGTTTCAGATTTGATCGATGCCGGTGCAGCAATCCTTAGGGCAGGCGGAATGGCAGTGAAAATAGAAACAGCTGGCATTGCCCATTCAAAGGAAGATTGGCAACAACTTCATCATAGCCCCGATATTCTCTCGGTATATGCCCATTTTGTCACGATCATCGGTGAAGAGGATTATTATTGTTCTTTCGGAATGAAAGCTTTTGGTCTTCCGGATGCCGTGACACTTAACACAATGAGTCCGAAAGAGGCGGCTGCTCTACTTAACACATTCAATTATTACCATGTAGGTGAACAGCCTCTCTTTAAGAATGGCGAAACCTTTAGCATACAAAAAGACGCACCCCACTTCATATTGACGGGCCTTCAGGACTTTAGATACGAAGAAGACCATCCCTTCTATAACCCATTTGGATTGTGGAATTTAGGGACAAGTAAATAGTGGGGCAATTCGCTCCTCCCAAACTGTAGACAAATTCGAATAAAGCGAGTTTGCCTACAGTTTTTTTATTGATTTCAGAAATCTGCTCCCTTTCCGCCGACTGTCTGCCAAGCTTCCTCGCCGCAAGCATCTAGCGGGGTCTCTGCTAGCCAGTTTTTCGGCAGGAGTGTCGCAAATTTCTTCTATCCAATAAGGATTACAATAAAAAAACTTCAAGGATAATCTAGTCTTGTTTTAAAATCTTGGTTCGGGATGAGACCATATCTCCCCACTTTTACCGACAAACTCTGAGGAGTAATTCGCTCCTCCATTTTTATTTTTTCAACTGAGTTTTTCACGCTTTTCTTCGTCATGTTCTTTCTTCACGAGGGACATGCCGCTCGCTTTGTATTTGAGGATCTTTTGAATGACCGTGCCAAGATGTGCTCCAGCTTCAACGGGTGGAATCCCGCCTTTATGGATGTTGGAAATGACCATCCGCTCTGCTTCAATTGTGCCCAATCGAGGTTTATAGCAAATATAAGCGCTCAATGATTCAGCACTGACGAGACCAGGCCGTTCACCGATCAACAGGACAATGACCTCAGGTCCAAGGATTTCACCGATATCATCCATCACGGCAACCCGGCCCTTTTCAATATAAAAAGGGGTACCTGTATCCAGTTTTGCCACTGCCAAGGATTGTTTGAAAGATAAATAGACGTCCTCCATATTTTCTTCGATCGCCTTGGCACTTAAGCCATCGGATATGATGATCTGAACCGTAGGGGCCTTAATGCATTTGGCTTCTATCACCCGCTTTGCTTCATCCGAAAGCTTCCTGCCGTAATCCGGACGCCGCAGATAGACTTCCTTATCATCGGCCTTCGTTTTCACCTTGAATAAATCCAAGCGTTTCAACAGAATTTCACTGACCTCACCATATACAGCATCAACAGCTGCTGCATGGTCAAAACGGAATTTCAGCCAAGAATCCGTTTTCGGCCGTGTTCCCGATCTGCCTACCCCTATCCGCGCAGGGGTTTTCGCCATCAAAGCATCCAAATCTTCCTTATTATTCATTCCCATATCATCCACTCCTAATGGTTAAATATCGTTGGATCACCTGCACGCTTCGTTAACTTGCCGTTTTCCATAATCCCCATCTTCTCCAGCCAAACTTCATATAAGGGGGCAGGCCGCTTATCCATCGTTTGCCTCAAAGTCGCTATATCGTGGTAACTCAAAGACTGATAGTTTAACATGCAGTCATCCCCCATCGGAGTTGCGATGATGAAATTCACGCCAGCCGCAGTTAAAAGTACACCCAAGTCCTCGATATCATTTTGATCCGCCTTCATATGATTCGTGTAGCAAATATCGACTCCCATCGGCAGTCCATGCATTTTTCCCATGAAATGATCTTCTAACCCGGCGCGGATTACCTGCTTGCTGTTATATAAATATTCAGGTCCGATGAATCCGACGACCGTATTGACAATGTACGGATCAAAATAGCGGGCAAATCCATAGTTCCTCGCTTCAAGCGTCACCTGATCGATTCCGAAATGCGCTTCCGCCGATAACTCGGAGCCTTGCCCCGTTTCAAAATAAAGATGCTGTGGACCTGTTCCGGTCCCATAGGCCTTTGCCACCTCATTGGCTTCTTCGAGCAATTGAACATTAATTCCAAAAGAACGATTGGCCGTTTCGGTTCCGGCTATGCTTTGAAAGATCATATCAGCAGGTGCCCCCTGCTGTACGGCCTTAATTTGTGTGGTCACATGCGCAAGCACACAATTTTGGGTCGGGATGTTCCACTTCTGGATGACATCCTGTGTCGCATGAAGCAGCCGCTTTACGCTTTCGACTGAATCATCGACAGGGTTGATTCCAATGAGTGCATCCCCGATTCCATAGGAGAGGCCTTCTTTTAAAGAAGCGAGCATGCCATCCACATTGTCTGTCGGGTGGTTAGGCTGAAGGCGCGAGGCAAGCGTTCCTTTATATCCGATCGTGCTATTATTCTTGGTGAGCACTTCAATTTTATTGGCTGCATGAATGAGGTCGAGGTTCGACATCAGCTTGGCGGCAGCAGCAATCATTTCACTATTCAACCCCCTACTTATTCGCTTTAAATCCTCTCCCGTCGTTTCGTCACTTAAAATATATTCACGCAGCTCGGCAACGCTCCAATTCTTTACGGATTGATAGATGGTTCCATTGATGAGACCATCTATCACCCGTGACACTTCATCCTCTTCTGGGGAGAGTAAGGGATAGTTCCTAATGTCTGCCAAAGTCAATTCGCTAAGCACCGCTTTCGCCGCAATCCGCTCTTGGACCGATTCTGCTGCAATTCCCGCAAGCCTATCTCCTGATTTCTCTTCATTCGCTTTGGCCAAGACTTCTTTCAACGATTTGAATTGATGGATTTCCCCAAAGTATTGAGTGGATAATTTCATCGTGTAATCCTCCTTTTTCTAACTGTGAAAGGTTAGCGTTTTTACGACAACCGGAACGACCCCTGTCCGCAGCAGCCTTCCTATATCTAAATAATCACCATGTTCCATTTGTGTCTGATCAATGCAGATGACCGGCAGATCTGGTTGATTCGCTAGAAATGTTTGACCAAGCACCTTCCCATAATCACTATCCATGACAATGATCAGAGGCTGCTGCTGATTCGGTTTTTGCTTCAAAGCCTCGGTAAAAACGACTGCGAGCTGCTGAATGTCCCGAAATGATAGATAAGGCAAATTCGTTAAATAAAAGGCAAAATTAAGGCCTTCATGCTGGGGATCGTATATCGTGATCGCATCCTGAACAGCTTGTTTCATTCTCTCGGCTCCATCATCCAGCACGCCTTGAAAATCGAGCCGATAGACTGGGATATTACGAATTGGCAGATGGGAATCATTCACCTCGATGGTAGCACCGCTGATTTCAGTTGTATGTGCGCCGGCTCCAAGGACAGTCGCCCGAACCGTTTCAACGGGCTGTTCCCACTCCCATGCAGCCAATCCTTCATTTTCCTTTATAGAGGTTGCAAGCATCATGCCGATATCCCGGAAGCTTTTGTCCTTCCGTTCTTCATGATAAATGCAATCACTGACCCCGCCCGAGAACATTAACCCATCTATTCGTCCTGTCCACGATGGCTCCTTCCCCACTAAAAGGAGTTTATCTTCGTTTGTGTATGAACCAGCCAGAAACCGCAAAAGCACCTTCGACATTTCATTTGCGATGATTGCCCCATCACCATTCAGAGGAGAATACCCCTTTGATTTCAGCCATTTTCCTATTGAAGGAGCAACCTTCACCTTCGCTCCCTCCCATTCAACCAAACGGCCTCCTATATGCAGTGTGCAAGTTCCACAAAGCATGCCAGAACGGTATACGGCAATATTCGCCGTTCCCCCGCCAATGTCTATGTTCGCAATTGTCTTTCCTGTCTCAATGGAATGTTGATAGGCACCGGATCCCTTGGCGGCAATGATTCCCTCCAAATCCGGACCGGCTGCCGCTACAAGGAATTCCCCTGCCGCTTTGGATAACTGGTGTACCATTTTTTCTGCATTTTGTTTGGTTGCCGTTTCCCCTGTGATGATGACAGCCCCTGTTTGTATGTTTTCCATCATGATTCCGGCTTGATGATATTCACTTTCCACCATCCTTTGAACGGCAGGTATATCAATTACCGTATCGGATAAAAGCGGGGTCCTGAAAATGGGACTTCGATACAGAATTTTCTTATCGGTAATTTCGATTTTTGGCACCTGTCCGCCACCCGCCACATTCCTAAGCGAAAGCTCGCTGATAACAAGTTTCGTCGTACTGGTGCCAATATCAATTCCTGCACTGATGATTCGTTCCACCTGTTCATTCATTAGAATTCCACCTCAGTTTTACACCACTCGGATTTCATTTCCATCTTCTTCCTTGTTTTCACCTTTATATTCATTTATGCCGATAACTCCTGCTGCACGATCCTTTTCCTCCAATTCCAAAGCTTTCGGAACGGACAGCCAGTAAGCAAGACCGATTCCAATAACACCGGCAGATAGCTTGCCTACAATGATCGGTAATATTAAGGATGGCTGAAAGTTGGCTGTGAAAGATAAATGATCGCCTAATAGGAAGGCCGCACACACAGCGAAGGAAATGTTTATGACCTTATCCTTCGGCGGCATATCTTTAACAAGTTTGAACATCGCCAATATATTGGCTACCGTGGCTAATATCCCTGCACTCCCCGCTTTGCTCAATCCGATTTTCCCGCCCATCGCTTCAAGCGGCTTGCCTGCATACTTTTGAATCAGGTAAATCATTGGAAAAGCACCTGCCAGCATGATTCCGATATACCCCGCCGTTTCCAGGGCACGGAACTGGTCTGCCTTATCGGCCATGATCGGATGGAATCCCCAAGCACCAAATACAGTGGAAAACAGTCCGGTGAAAATTTCCACGATTGAAAACACAAGTACGAGTTTAATCGCGGCATCCAGTATTTTCCCAAACCACATGAAACCTTTGATCATCAAATCCGGCAGGAAATAAAGACCTAACGCAAGCAATACCACAAAAATGAGAAGGGGGGAAAGATTCAGGGCAATTTTCAAATAGCTCAACGCGAATTCGTATGTAGAATCCGCATTCGTGGAAATAACTTCGCGGATTTTCGAATTCGTTGCCACCACTAGCACGCTTGAGATGAAAGCGCCAATCGGAATCGTCAGGATTCCTGACATGACACCAAGAGCCATGTATTTATGATCACGCTTCTCTAACATGGCAAGTCCCATTGGAATCGAGAATACGATCGTTGCTCCAGACATGAATCCGACAATCATCGCCATGATCCAACCTTCATATGATTCCTGGAGCTCGGCAGCCAATTGGTAGCCCCCCATATCCGTTGCCAAAATCGTGGTTGCAGCAAGGGCGGGATCTGCACCGATTGCAGCGAAAACCGGACCGCATACTGTATCGATGAACCATGATAAATATGGGATTGAGGCCATGATTCCAGCCGCCGGGATGAATATATGGCCAACGGTATGCAAACCTTCCATGAATTGCTTGCCCAACCCTCGCTCACTGTCTTTAATCGATGCAAAAGCACCAACAACAGCACACACCATAATGATATAAATAACGAATTTACCTACCATCTCCATACATATTCCCCCTGAATTCCGATTTGATTTGGCCTATCGACTTTTAAAAAAGGGTATAAAAAAAGACGCCTCTTATAGCCCAAACTTAGGTTTTTCAGTAGAATTGCCTACCTATAACCAATTTGGTCCATCAAAGCGCCATTGCTTCATCTATTTACTTGTTTTTGATCATTTGAAATGATCATGCGTGCCACTGTCTCCATGGAAAGCTGCTTATCCATACTCAACCTTCTCAGCTTTTTGTAAGCGGTTTCTTCCGTTACTTTCTTCCTTTTCATGATAATTCCTTTTGCCTTTTCAATGACTTTACGATTTGTGAGCGTTTCATCCAATTGAGCATTTCGTTCCTGATACTTTTTTGCATTGGCCGCTTGCAGTAAAGCAATCTCCACTGCCGGAATCAAATTCGCCTCCGTTATTGGCTTTACAAGATATCCGACGATATTCGCCCGTTTCGCCTCGTCGATATATTCACGCTGGCTGAATGCAGTTAAAAGCAGGACCGGTATCTGAAAGGTATTGGATATCACTTCGCTAGCCTTGAGTCCATTCATTTTAGGCATTTTTATATCCATCAAAACGAGATCCGGCTGTAAAGCATGTGCCAATTCAACCGCCTTCTCGCCGTCACGTGCATGTCCAACCACATCGTAGCCTGCATCCTTGAGCATAATCGTTATATCAAGCAGAACGATCGATTCATCCTCAACGACCAAAATCCTCTTGACCACTTCTCCCACCTACCTCTTGTATGGAAATCTCACAGAAGCCAGGGTACCTTCTTTAATCCGATGAATCGAAAACTCCCCATCCAAATCATTTTCCACCGTCATGCGGATGATATCCAGCCCCAAAGAAGGTTTCACTGCCGGCGAATAGCCGATGCCATCATCTCTTACTTGAATCTCCAATTCAGAACCATCCTTTTGAAAGCATACGGTAATCTTCCCTTCCGTACCTTCCATGAAAGCGTGCTTCACACAATTATGAATCAGCTCATTCACCACCAGCGCGACGGAAATGCCAATGTCGGAATCAATGGAATGAAGCTCACCCGTATATTCAATGCTTAGGACGTTACGGGTATGATCCTCCGTATAAACGATCATATCGCCTATTTTCTTAATAAGCTCCAGTAAATCCACGTGATCCGCATGGCTGCTTGCCAAAATGATTTCATAAACCGACGATATGCTTAACACCCGGTTCAAACTGACCAATAAATGGGGCTTGCTTTCTTCAGGGGCCCCTATCCTCATTTGCAGCCGAAGTAAACTGGCAACAGTCTGCAAATTATTCTTCACCCTATGATGAATTTCACGAATGGCTACTGACTTGCTAATCAGCTCTCTCTCTTTATCCCGCAGTTCAGTCAGATCCCGGATGATGATGAATGTTTCATCGGAATTCTTGTTGCCTAAATGGAATTTCTTAATTTGGAAAGTCTTTTTACCAATATTCATTTCTTTCATTAAAATCTCTTCTTTTGAAGCAAGAACATCGGCAAAGTCAGGAAAACAATCGAAAATTGAATCCCCCAAGACACAGTCCCTCAAACCTATTTCCGTTACTAGATTAATGGCAGCAGGATTCGTATAAACAAGTCGGTTCTGGTTATTGATCAGGAAAATGGACTCTTCGATGAATTCAGGAACTAAGGAATTTTGTTGATCTTGCCTTTCAAACTGATTTGAAGTTTCAGGTTCTTCCTGAATCACCTTTTCCATGATCAAAACGGCTATGACCCGATTGCATTCTCCCTTGACCGGAACGACACTTTGCTGGACCATTGCTCCCTCTTGAGTCAATGCCCGATTCACGAACATCTCCTTTCCGGTGCGCAATACATAAAATACTGCCGGCTCGAAGGCCTCATAGGCAAATTTCCCGACAACCGGATGATCATAAACCGATTTTACGGAATATGCGCTTGCCTCTGCCACGACTATGGCATGCTTCCCTTCACGCACCGGACAATCAATAAAGACATTCGCTTTATTCAAATTGGCTATCAACGATAAATTCGTTGATAGGTTTTCAAGAATTTGAATATCCTTGTCCAGTAGGTGAGTATGCATCTCACATAATTCTCGGACAGTAATTGTAGTTGTCCGTTCCATAGGCAAAACCCCAATAACGTTTATTCATGGATATTATTATTGATTATTATAGATACCGCCCCTATTTTTGTCAATATTCAAAATATTCAAATGTAATGTATTCTAACATTAGATAGCGATATTTTTAAATAGTATTCCCCTATAAAAAATCACCCTAGATTAGTCCTTTTAACTAAATTGCTTTTCTGTTCAACGAACTATTTTTCCATCTCTTATATTTTCGAATTATTCATATCATCTAATTTGTCCAATTAATTTTAGTGAATATGAACAATGACAATCCATTATCATTAAATTAATATGTAATAAATAGATACATTCAACGTTATTTAACATAACACGAAACGTGAAATATCGATTTCTTATTCATAATACCTGGAAGGACATGCTTATAAACTAAAGATGATGGGGGAAAAATAATGGCATTAGAAAATGATTCAAAAAAAATTGTCAGTATCGATGAAGTGACTAAATTCAAAAAAAAGAAGTTTAATATGCCACATATTTATGTCATATTATTCGTATTTATCTTCCTTGCAGCAATTGCAACTTATTTCGTTCCTGCTGGTGTTTATGAGCGAATTCCAGGTCCTGAGGATCGATTGACGATTGATCCAAATTCCTATCGACTCGTTGAACAATCACCTATTTCTCCAGTAGACTTCATGACAGCTATACCAAAAGGCTTAGTAGCCGCAGGGGAGATTGTTTTTTTTACATTCATCATCGGAGGAATATTTTCTGTACTTCGGAAAACAGGACTTATTGAAATGGGAGTGGATAGATTAGCTAGGCGATTTTCAACAAAAAGTATGATGTTAATTCCTATCCTGACAGTTGTATTTGCAATTATTTGCAGTTTGATCGGAACACAGGAATTAAGTTTAGTGTATGTACCTGTCATCCTCCCCCTAATGATTGCCCTTAGGATTTGATTCTATGGTTGCCGTCTCTGTAGCTTTAGTCGCAACTACCGCTGGATTCATGACTGGCTTTCTTAATCCCATTAACACTGGGTTAGGTCAAAAAATCGCAGGTCTTCCCCTATACTCCGGTATCGAGCTAAGGATTATCGCTTTTATCATTTTTGTTACTGCAGGGACGGCTTACATTATGCGTTATGCTAAAAAGGTTCAAAATAATCCAAAGTCTAGTTTTGTATTTGATGAGGATCAACCCAAGCGGACGCTATACTTAAATAAGCCCAGATCTGAAATATATAAGGTGAATAAAAGACAGAAAATTTCATTAATTTTAACGGTCGGTTTCTTGTTTCTACTCGTATATGGCGTTTTAGCAAAGGGTTGGTTTATGTTGGAAATGGCAGGACTCTTCATAATCATGGGAATCGTTGTCGGTTTAGTTGCCGGGTTAAATTTAACGGAAATTTGCGAAGGATTTAATGACGGATTTCGAGAAGTTTTGGTAGGTGCCATGATTGTAGGTATTGCAAGAGCTGTCGCTGTTGTTATGGAGGATGGTCAAGTAATGGACACGATCGTTCATAGTCTCGGCAATCTTGTCGGCGACTTTCCCGCTGTATTTAGCGCCCTTGGCATGTTTATTGTACAAATGTTATGTAGTCTTTTAATCCCCTCCGGCAGCGGTCAGGCTTTAGTTACCATGCCCATCATGGCTCCATTGGCCGACATCATCGGCGTTACAAGACAAACAGCCGTGTTAGCTTATCAGCTGGCAGATGGAATCGGCAATATATTATATCCAACATCTGGATATTTCATGGCCACCCTTGCCTTAGCAGGAGTCGCCTGGCAAAAATGGGTGCGCTTTTACCTACCCTTGTTTTTTATCTGGTTCCTCTTATCGGGCGCTTTCTTGGTCATCGCTCAAACAATTCACTGGAATGGTTAAATGCAAATTAATGATATTACAAAATACTAAAGCAACGATTATTACGTTGCTTTAGTTGAATTACATTAAATGAATCCTCCATTTACCCTAATCGTCTGACCCGTAACCCACTGCGCTTGTTCACCTACCAAAAACGAAACCACATTGGCAATGTCATCCGTTTCACCTAAACGTCCGAAGGCATTCATTTTTTTCATCCCTTCAATTTGCTGCTCCGATTTCCCTACATTAAACAACTCTGTGTTGACCGGACCTGGAGCAATTGCATTGATCGTAATCCGTTTTGGCCCGAACTCTTTAGACAAATGTCTTGTGAACTGTTCAACTGCCCCTTTTGTACCTGCATACATGCTATACGAAGGAAACATCTGGCCTATTACAGAGGTTGATATATTGACGATCCTGCCATCGACCTCCATATATTTTAAGGCTTGTTGGCAAGCGAATAATGTCCCCTTCACGTTCACTGCAAATTGTTTATCAAAGTCTTCTTCCGTTGCTTCGGAAAGTGGTTTATTTATCATCAGTCCGGCATTGTTCACTAAAATATCGATTTTCCCAAACGCCTGGACCGTTTCTTCGAAGAGATATTCAATATGGGAAACTTGGCTAATATCGGCTTTGATGGCGACGGCTTCCCCGCCCTTCTCCTTAATCCTTTCCACTGCTTCATATGCCTTCTGCGCACTGCCTGAATAGTTGATCACCACTTTTGCACCCAATTCTGCAAGCTGTTCCGCTATGGCGCGACCAATTCCCCTTGATGAACCTGTGACCACTGCAACTTTTCCATCCAACCGATTTTCCATTCATTTCCCTTCTTTCTTTTCATGATAAGGTGGTTCCAGTTCATAAAAGAATCCCCATAGTCCAAATATTACCACCTTTCCCTCTTTATAAGGTAGTCAGCATCACTTCCCTACTCATGAATTTCACCTCTTCTGGTTATAGTAAAGAAGAAAATAACGGAGGAGGTTCATTCCATGAAAAGTTCAAAGGAATTTGTGGAAAGCATTCAAGAGCAGCAGAAAAAGGAAGAAGGCAATTTTCGCCGTCAAGGTAACGGTAATCCCGCTCAGAAATTACCGAATAAAAAACATTAATGAAGACCGCAATTCAAAAAATCCCCGCCTTATTTCAAGGCAGGGATTTTTTCACCCCGATGTACTTTTTTTCTTCTTCATCACTTCGATTTCTTTTGAAAATGTGTCTTCTATCTCTTTTTTATTTCCATATAAAAAGAGGTTATCCCCTAATTTAATTTTATACTCAGATAACTCTTTCCTGATTTTCACTTCTCCGCTTTCAATAAATAAAATATTAATGTCCGCTCCATGCGATATGACATCAAACGCTTTGACATCTATGAATTCAGAGTCCTCATAAATATCAATCTCCATGACCACGTCATCATCTTCTAAAAATAGGACCTCCTCTATCGGGTGCTCCCATAATTCATAATGATTATACATTTCACTTTTCAACTTATTCGATATTCTATTATTCAGGAATGGCGTCTTCACAAAAATGGTTAAGACCACCAATACACCAATAATGATGCTTAACTCCATCAAGCGTAGGTCATCTGTAAGCAATGTACTGATCGATGAAATAATGACAGCAAGTGAGAAAGCACCAAATAATATTAAAAACATGCTTATTTTCCTGCGAACGGGATGATCAATAATGGATTTTGACTCATCAGTTGTAAAACCAGTACCTGTCAGCATGGAGATAACCTGAAATCTGGCTACTGTGCTTTTTAATCCAGTCAATTTCAGCAAGGTAACCGATATTTCAATAACAAGAACAATGATTATAAAGTAAAGTAACATAAACAGTAAATTCATCAACACGATCACTTCCTCATTTATGGTTTACCCTAATCCCGTCAAAAGAATCGCATCCTTTTTTCTTTTCAAGCTTCTCATCAATATATTCACTTTCTGCAAATAACTGATAACTGATAGGAAACAAAAAAAACACAGTAAGATCCAAATCAGAATCCTACTGCGTTTTTTCCCTATATACACCTAATTCTTAAATGGTCTTCAGCAGTAGCTTTTTTAACAGCGGTGTAAACTGCTCTGGCAATTCAGCTACACTCGGAATCATTAGCCGTTCTTTGCCATAGATGTTTTTCATCGTCAATTCTTCACTTTCATCGACGCCTCCATCCGCTAAAAACAGGCCTATGACTTCTATGCCTTTTTTCCTGGCTTCCGATACGGCAAGATGTGTATCGACAATTCCATTTTGATCATAATCGCTTGCTGCCGGCTCACCATCGGAAAATACGAGCAAGAAACGGTTTTTTTCGCGCCTTTTTTCCAATTCCATTGTGGCCACCCTGATGCTGTATCCGTCCCGGTTGTCTTCTTCCGGTTCAAGCTGCATGATTTTCGCTCCTGAGTTCAGATAAAAAGAATCGGAATGCGACTGGATCACATGGAAGTAATTCGGCTGATATCCTTCTCTCACTTCATTCGCATCTTCCCAAAATCCCACGATCGAATGGGGAATCCTTAATTTTTTCAGCACTTCATGAAACAGGACGACCCCTCGTTTCGTTTCATCCATTTTGTTATGCATGGAGGCCGAGCAATCGATAAGCAATGTGAATACGGCATCCAATTCATTTGAATCCTGGTTCTTTTTATAAAAGACCCTTGGATTTTCTTCAAGTACAAGCGGCAGTAATTTCTTCGATAAACGACCAAAAACCAAATCTTTTCTTGGTGCATTCTTTTTATTTTCCAGTGTCTTTTCAATTGTACTGGAAAGTTTCCTCTTAAACGGTTCGATATCCGCAACAAACTCACGGTAGCGTTTCTCTTCCGAAAGTGTTGGTATTTTTGCTTCCTTGATTACTTGGACGACGTCTTTATTTTCTTCACCAAACGGATGTTCACCACTTTTGCCCATATTGGTTTGTTTCTTCTCCAGCGTTTCCTGCTGATTGTATTCCTTTTGTTTACTTTCCCCTGATGAACCCTGAATCGAAGCCAGCGCTTGGTCGGCATCTTCCGCTTCTCGGGCACCGCCGCCCATCAGACTTGTTTTCGTTCCCTGCTCCAATTCAAATTGAAGGAAAGTCGAATTACTCTCGCCGTTCTTATTCTCCCGGTGCCAAGTTGAGAATTTCTCATCGATGAACTCACTTTTTTCTTCGTCTACCTCTTCTGTATCATCGTTAACCAGTTCATCATTTCTAGTCAGTTCATCAAATAAGGTATTTGCCTTATACTTTTCCACATTTGCAATGGGGAAGATGAAATATTCATTGATCGTATCCTCGTATCCATCGTTCACACGAAAAACGATTTGCTCGCAAATCCTCGTGATATCACTGGTTTTAGTGGCTTCAAAGACAGAATGGATGAACGGTTTGATTTTCTCCAACTCTTCCAGCTGCCGTACATTGGCTCTGGGAAAAATCGGATCCGGCCGGTCGGATTGAAGCAGTAAATAGATGAGGCAATATAATTCATCCAGCGCAAAACTTCTTGTGACATTCGTTGCTAATTGGCTTTCGAAATATTGTTTAAGGTAAGCTCCCCTTACCGAAAACCATTTTTTCGTGCCTGGCCTTTCTTTCTTCACCAATTCTTCCAATCGCAAATCTTCCATTATAGCGAATAATTGGGCTGCAAACTTCGGAAGCGAACTTTCCCCGATGATGTCCTGGTACTCCTTCATGCTCTGGATTGTTGAATGATGCAGCGTACCTATCGTCCTAAGGAGCACGTCCGTTTTCAGTCCCGCTTCCTTCACTTCCTTATTGCCATTTTCCCAAAAATGGCTGGCTGTGACCTTATTCTCGATCAGATCAATGAAGGAACCATAATTGTATTCGAATTCCAGCTCAGAAATGCCGGATAAGACAGTCGAGAGATCCTGAAGCTGTAAAAAAAGGGCCGTATCGATTATTGAATCATTAAACCGGATATACTTCATGAGGCATTCTCCTAGTTAGAATAATGTGTCAGCCAAGTTCTTCACAAACTCACGCTCCCGCTCCTCGTCCAACTTATCCACAATGGAACGAAGAATCGCCCGTTTCGGCGGGATCAATACACTCAGATCGCAAGCATCAAGCAAAGCCCTGATCGATGCCGCATCTTCAGCGACCTTCCCTTGATTCACGGCATTTATCAAATCACTCGACAGTTTAACGAACAATTCAATACTTCTTGGGTCCTTCAACTTTGTATTGGTTTCTATCAATTGCTTTAACTGCTCCCCTTCGATATAGGGAACTTCGATTACGACAAACCTATTTTTCAGCGCTTCATTCAGCGGCACTGTACCGACATACCCTTCATTGATTGCAGCAATCACATTAAAGCCATCTTTTGCAGTGATGACTTCATTCGTGAACGGATTCGTTATCGTCCTTCTGTAATCAAGCACCCCATTGATTAGCGGCAGTGTTTCCGGTTTTGCCATATTGATTTCATCTATATATAGGAAATGACCGTGATTCATTGAATTGGTCACAGGTCCGGGTACGAATTCTATCACCTGTTTTTCCTCTTTATAAGCCAACGTCTTGAAGCCCAATAAACTTTCGGCATCCAAGTCGACTGAGCAGTTGACACTGAACATTGGCTGGTTGAATAAATTCGATAATGTCTCGGCAAACTTTGTCTTTCCTGCCCCTGTCGGACCCTTCAAAAGGATATTCTTCCCCATGCTTAAGGCAGTGATGGCATCTACCATCAACTCCATCTCGGGAGGCAGATATCCGCCGCTCCTGATCAATTCCTCGTATTGAGCAGGATTTTTTTTATTAGCTTCTAATATATTTGCTATTTCTATTGGTAGTCGATTGATCATTGTGTTCCTACACCCCTTTCTGAACATTTTAAGGCTCTTTCCCATTAAAAACAAACACTAAGAAAAAGAGCTGTCATCAAGACAGCTCCCAGACTGTGACAAACTAGAAGAAAAGTGTGTTTGCCTGCAGTTTTTTATTTAAAAGACGTTCCAGTTGATTTCAGAAATCCGCTCCCTTTCCGCATACTGTCTGCCAAGCCAGATCAAAGCAAGCGCCTGTGGGGTCTCGGCAAGCCAGTTATTCGGCAGGAGTGTCGCAAATTTCTTCAATCCAATAAGGATTATAAAATAATAAAAAAATCAAAGTGTAACCTTGTCTTAATCAAGGTTCGGGATGAAACCAGACTACAGTTTTTTCTTAAAAAAACAATCCAGTTGATTGGAACGGAAGGTACGAGACTCCTGCGGGAAAAGCGCGTCCAAGGGAGACCCCACAGGCGCAAAGAGCGCCGAGGAGGCTCCCGGACCGCCCGCGGAAAGCGAGTGCCTGGAGGCAACGTTATTCGAAGTTCATTCTGATGACCCTTAAAAAGCTTCCTCAGGGTCCCCTTTCATCAGGTATATCATATAGCCCAATACACCGCCGATGATGGCAGGAATCACCCATCCTACCCCAACACTATATAGTGGAAGGTATTGGGTGAAAAAGTTCGAAACAGCATCCAATTTAATGCCTGATGCCACTACTCCATCCATTATGCTGATGATGGCCGTTAATAATAAGCTTCCTAAGTATACCTCCGATTTCCCTTTGAAAAGGGAATGGAAGAACGTCAGAACGATCAAAACGATCGCCACGGGATAAAGTGCGGTTAACACAGGCACTGTAATTGAAATGAGCTTTGTCAAACCTACATTTGCAACAGCCGCACTAAAAATGGAGAAGATGACGACAAATGATTTATACGATACAGCAGGCAGTATTTTATTGAAATACGCAGAACAAGCCGTTATCAACCCAATGCTTGTCGTCAGGCATGCTGCGATCACGATCAACCCTAACAACACGGCACCAGCCGATCCGAAAAAATGATTCGAGGCTTGAGCCAAAACGTCTCCGCCATTACCCAGTTGACCTAGTTTTTCCACACTTGTTGCCCCCACATAAGTCAATGCCGTATACACGATCACCAACAAGGTTGCAGCTATCAAGCCAGCTTTCATACAGAAGCCTAACACTTCTTTTCTTGAAGTGATCCCTCTGTCTTTGATCGCGTTGATGACAATGATACCAAATGCAAATCCGGCCAGCGTATCCATGGTCAAATATCCTTCTTTAAATCCCTTGAAGAAAGAATTATCTGAATAATTCGCCGCTGGTGACTGGATTTCACCCATTGGGTTAATAATTGCGACCACAATGAGAATCCCGATGAAAATCAATAATAACGGTGTTAATATTTTTCCGACGATATCCAGCATTTTGGATGGATTGATGGATAATAAACAGGCAATTCCAAAGTATATGATCGTGAATACCAGCAATGGTAAAAAACCGACGTCATTGGAAAGGAAAGGTTTAATCCCTATTTCGTAAGAGACACTTCCCGTTCTCGGAAGCGCGAAAAGCGGTCCCAAAGATAAATAAAGAATGACTGTGAAAATGATGCCGAATAACGGGTGTGCCCTGCTTGCAAGCGATTGAACATCATTTTTTCCCGAAAAACCAAATGCCAGTATTGTAATGAATGGCAATCCAACACCAGTAATGATGAATCCTAAACTAGCCGACCATAAATTGGTCCCAGCGGATTGACCGAGCATGGCAGGGAAAATTAAGTTTCCTGCACCAAAAAATAAAGCAAAAAGCATTAATCCTGTTACAACGATAAAAGAAAGTGGTGCTTTCTGTGACATATTGAGCCCTCCATTATTTTGATTATCTTAACGAAGAAAAGAGTTGTCCATTCGATAAAAAAGTGAAATGAGCCTCGGTCCATTCTACTTATCTATTAAAATGCACCTTCATGAAACTATTGATTATTGATAACTCTCCTTACTATAAAATCCGGCGGAAAGTTTGTCAAAGCTATTTCACTAATTATTCGGAAAAATCTTTCTCTTCTTACTTCTTTTTATAAAAATGAGAGAGGCATTCAGATTCAACAGAAAATTTGAGTAAAATGTCCTGCAATTTATTTTGCAGGAAAAATGTTTTAGTATTCAGATATTTAAATAAACTATATAAAAACCAAAAAAATAGGAGGAGTAAACATGAATACTGAAAAAGAAAAGATGGTGAGCGGGGAACCTTATATGGCCGCTGATCCGGAATTAATAAGAGATAGGGAAAATGCTAGAAAGTTGACCGGTTATACAATCAGACAACGGAAAGCGAAGGGAATGAACGAAGGGCACTGCTAAAACAGCTTTTAGGTTCCACTGGACTAAATGTTTATATTGAACCCACTTTCCATTGTGACTATGGATACAATATTTCTGTCGGGGAAAACTTTTATGCTAATTTAGATTGTGTCATTTTGGATGTTTGTGAAGTGAAGATTGGCAAGGACTGCATGTTGGCTCCCGGAGTGCATATCTATACGGCCACACATCCGCTGAATCCCTTCGAACGCAGTTCTGGAGTGGAATACGGAAAACCGGTTACGATTGGGGATCATGTATGGATTGGCGGAAGGGCCATCATCAATCCTGGCGTTACAATAGGGAGTCATTCCGTGGTCGCTTCAGGGGCCGTCATAACAAAGGATGTTCCTGAAGGCGTTGTTGTCGGTGGAAACCCAGCGAGGGTCATCAAGCATATTGAGGGAATTAAATAGCAGAGCTCACTCGACGCTGAGTGGCTCTGCCTCCTTTTTTTCGTTATATTTTCCTTAATGCTTCCGCGATTGCAGTATCACCAGAGATTAAATCAAATGAACGCTTGTAGGTATTTTCTTCAGTTAAAGAAGCAAGAATAGTTCGAGCTACATCTTCACGGGCAATCGAACCTCTTTCCAATTCTTCGGCGGCGGTCACTTTGCCCGTTCCCGGTTCATTAACCAGACCGCCAGGCCGAATGATGGTATAATTCAAATCGCTTTGTAACAATGCCCTATCCGCATAGTGCTTGGCCACATAATACGGTTTGATGGCTTCATTCCAGTTTTCGCGATTATTGGCCTGAAAAGCACTCACCATTATGAATCGGTTGATTCCCAAGTTTTCTGCCGCTTCAATCGTTTTAACTGCACCATCCAGATCAATCAACAGCGTTTGATCAGCGCCAGTGCTTCCTCCGGACCCTGCTGTAAACACGATGGCATCACAGCCTTTTGCCGCATTCGCAATCTCATCCACTGTTCCCGTTAAACTGACGACTGCAGCTTCAATTCCGTTTTTCTCAAAATGCTTCCTTTGATCCTCTTTGCGAATCATTGCCCGTACAGTATGATCCGGACTATCTTTTAATAAATCCACCAGATGTTTACCGATCTGCCCATTTGCCCCAACTACGAATACTTTCATGAAAGTCAGCTCCCATAATGGTTAGTTTGATTTCATTTCAAATTATTTCATGTACTTAGATCATTATCAAACAATCAGCCCGCCATACATTGGAAAAAGTTTGGCAACCACCCTTATATATTTTATAATAATGACAGTACGTGTTCTTCTAGGACACAAAAGGGAGGTGTAAAGATGGCAATAAGAATGTTAATGCCACCTTCTGCAGCGTCTCATGCAAAGCCTAGTATTGGAGGCGATACTTTGCATGGGGTTAAATTAAGCTAAACTTAATCGCCCGACTTATCATTTCTAATATTTGGCTTTGCACCTTATTTCATTCTTAAAAAAGAATAAGGGGCTGGCAGAAATGAAATATGTAAAAGCAACGGCCGTGTTGCCTGAAAAGCTGATCGTTGAAATTCAAAAGTATGTGCAAGGTGAAACCATATATATCCCGAAACCTGAAAAGGCCCATCACAAATGGGGAACCCGTTCGGGATCAAGGGAATTGATCGATGACCGAAATGCCTCTATAAAATATGCATTCAAGGACGGGCATACCATCCATCAATTAGCCGAGGAACATTTTCTCTCCGCGGAAACCATTAAGAAAATCGTTTATTCTAAATAGGATTGCATGGGCAGCACTGATAATGATATCAGTGCTATTCATATGCCAAGAATGTTTCTTAGTCGTTTTCCCCCTTTTAATGCAGATGCGATTTCTGTAAAGTATATAAAAACGGTATCATGTTACAAGTATCGCGCAATAAAAACAGGAGTGAAGAAAATGGAACCTTATATCAGAAGCGAGCAATATAACTTCATTAAATCCCAAACGCAGATTCTTATAAATGGACACGCGACGGCCAACGATAAGGATGTGATCAACACCCTGAAAACTGTTGCCAAAGAAAGAGTATTAAGCTTATTCGGTGACTTGAGCGAAGAACAAAAACAACTACTGGATCCAGTAGATACCATTAAAGATCCCGCACAAGCCGAAGCCTTTCTCTTACAGGTAAAGCCGTTTGTGATCCCATTTAAAGAAGTAAGCGAAAAAACGATAAAAAAATTGTTTCCTAAAGCAAAGAAATTAAGAGCCCCTTTGTTGGAAAACATCGATTTGAGAGAGATTTCATACTTGGGATGGGATGATGGCGGATCCGGAAAGAAATTCATCATTGCACCCCATCATAATAAACTCACCGGATTGCATGGAACCATTAAACCCGCCAACAAAAAAGGGATCTGTGCCATATGCAGCCGCTTTGAAGAAGTAGGGATGTTCATGTCTGAAACAAAAGGAACCGTCCAAGGGACATTCATTAAAAAAGGGAATTACATTTGCCTGGATAGTATGAAATGTAACCAGAACATAACCACTTTAGATAAAATGACCGATCTAATCGAGCGGCTGAAATAATACGGAAAAGCAATCCTTCAAATGGTGAAGGATTGCTTTTTGTTTCTTGTTAAAAAATTCTCATTTTGTCCTGCCTATGGAATTCTAGTATAATTGAAGCGATACATGAAAGAAGGAATGATATATTGAAAAGCAAAATGAATCAGTTGTTTGAAGATCAAAAAAACATTCATGTGCTGTATTCCTATAATGAAATGGAAAACTACATTAACCAGGTTTTAAGTTATATCCAAGATGGCATCGCGGCGGGAGATTATGTCATTCTTGTTGAAAATGACCGTATTTACCCCATTATTCATAAAGAGCTGAGCACTCGGTTAACGGAAGATCAAATGGAGTTCCTTCATTTTGTGAACAACTTCGATTTCTATTGTTCAAGCGGCAGTTATCATCCTCCTGCAATCGAAGAATACTTTAATAAAACGGTACAGCCCTATGTGGAAAATAAAATCTCTTTCCGATCATGGGCACATGTGGAATGGGCAACTCTGGAAGAGCCGCTGCACATCATAGAGGAATTTGAGAGAACAGTAGATGAAGCAGTAAATCTGCTGTCATTTCCATTAATTTGTGCGTACAAAGGTGAGAGGATGCCAGACTACCTCAAAACCATATTGTTGGAAACACATCCTTATGTCCTAAAAGACGATGATATCATCGTCTGTGAACAATACTTGCCACCTAGTTTGATATAATAATACACAACACGCTCAGGAATCTCCTAAGCGTGTTTTTTCCGTTGCATTATTGATTATCATCATGAGTCCCTCGTGTATTTATACGGCAGTAATTCACCGATTTTCACCTTGACCGTTTCCCCATTAACAGTCAGTATGACAAAGCAGTCTTTTGTATAATCCGAGATTAATTCCCGACACATCCCACACGGGCTAACGACTTTTAAATCTCTGTCTTCATCATCGGAATAGGGATGCTTAATCGCCACGATTGTATCAAATCCCTTTTCGCCGTCCGATATCGTTTTCCCAATCGAATGGCTTCTGCACATACGGTAACCCGGCCAATATATGATTCAATATGTACGGCAGCAACGATTTTTCCTGACTTTGTTTTTAATGCAGCACCAACATGATGCCTATTTTCCTCGTAAAAATCCCTAATTTTTGCACTTGCAGCTTCTATTAAATCACGATCCGACTCATTCAAAGGATAAGTTTTGATGATTGGCTCTCCTTCTCTACTAATATTTCATTTAGGGATTTTTTTTAACGCTTCTAAAGCCAATAAGCGGAAATAAGAAGCAGCTGGAAAAAGTGCCGTTTCATCTACTATAAACTTAGGGTGATGCAGGTCATACGGACCTCCTGAACCTATCATTACGAAAGCACCTGGCATTTTTTCTTGGTAAAAAGCGAAGTCTTCCCCTATGGAGCTAGCTTCTAACGTTTTTGTCGTGTAACCTGCTGTGTCACCAACCTGAAGCGCCAAATCGGCCCATTCAGGTGTATTATCAACTGATGGAGGGCCTGGATGCCATGATAATTCAACATTTGCATTGAATGTTTCACTTATACCGTGCAGGACTTGTTTCATACGTTTCTGAATGAACTCTCGTTGAATTTTACTGAAGGTCCGGACGGTTCCTTCCAAATATGCACTATCTGGGATAACATTCCACGTTGAGCCACTATGAATTTGAGTGATGCTCAAAACCGCTGACTCTTTTGGCGCTACATTTCGGCTGATAATGGTTTGCAACGTTGAGATAATATGTCCTGTTATGATAATCGGATCATTTCCCTCTTCCGGTTTGGCCGCATGTGAGCCAGTTGCTTTAACATGCACTTCAAAGCGATCGACTCCCGCTGTCAGTGCTCCATGTTTTGTCCCTAACTCCCCAACTTGCAATGTCGGATCATTATGAAGACCAAAAATCACATCCACATCATCCAACACACCAGTTTCCATTAAAGCACTTGCACCATGTCCCGTTTCCTCCGCAGGTTGAAATATCAAACGAATCGTTCCGGACAGATCTCTTTCTTCTTTTTTTAATAAAAAAGCAGTCCCCAAAATGACAGAAGTGTGAAAATCATGACCACATGCATGCATCACGCCGATGTGCCTTGAAGGAAAGTCCACCTCAGATTGCTCCAAAATTGGTAAAGCATCAATATCGGAGCGAAGTGCTATCGTAGGTCCCGGCTTGCTGCCTTTTATCTCTGCTACGACACCAGTTTTCAATGGAAAATTAAGTATCTTAATATTTTGAGATTGAAGCGCTTCTTTAATTTTTTTAGTCGTTTCAAATTCTTCGTTTGATAATTCAGGTGTCATATGAAGATCACGTCTGAATTCCAATAGATAATTCTCCAATTCTACATTACTTATAGTCAACGGTTGTCCATCTCCTTAAAAATCCGAATATTAAAGAACGAAAGCTATATCCAAGCAATATCAAATTAAACAGTATCAAATAAGCTATTTGATAAACATGTAAAGCATGAGATCTAATTTAAGACGCATCGCAAGCATCATAACAATGAATTCCCTTAAATGAAAAGTGTTTATTTCGAATATTCAGCATTGACAATTTATTATACAAGGTGCTACCATGTGAAGTAATTCACTATATTATAGTAACGTATCAATACTAAAAAGGATTAAATTTCTATAGTAGAAAAGAAGTAAAGACATAGATACACATTGGTCGGGAGGAACCCTCTTCAAAACTGGAAGCGGGTTTTATTTTAACATTAATTCATAGTAAACCAGTAAGGATATACTATTATACATCCCCTGCGTTTAAAAGTGAAGACATAAAGGAGCAATTGACATATGAAAAAGAAAACAGTAAAACTTGGTGTATTTTTGGCCGGAACAGGACATCACGTTGCTTCTTGGAGACATCCTAACGCCAATCCGAAAGCAAATATGAACATCGATTATTTTAAGAGGTTGGCGCAGACTGCCGAAAAAGGTTTATTTGATTTATTATTCTTAGCAGATAGTTTGTCAGTTGCAAAGGACTCGCATCCTAATATTCTGACTCGATTCGAGCCATTGACCTTATTATCTTATCTAGCCTCGGCGACTTCCAATATTGGTTTGGTTTCAACGGCTTCTACCACCTACGAAGAACCCTTTAATGTTGCTAGAAAATTTGCTTCTTTAGACCATATTACCTCCGGCCGTGCTGGATGGAACGTAGTCACAACGTCCCTTGCCTCCACTGCAGTAAACTTCAATAAAACTGAACATTTAGAACATGGTCTCCGTTATAAAAGGGCGACTGAATTTGTTGAAGTTACCAAGAAATTATGGGACTCATGGGAAGAAGATACGTTGGTTATCGATAAAGAAACAGGGCAATTCATTGATGAAAGCAAGTTTCATGAAATCAATCATCAAGGTGAGTTTTTCTCTGTAAAAGGACCATTAAATATTTCTCGCTCACCTCAGGGGCATCCTGTCATTGTACAAGCAGGCTCTTCTGGCGATGGGCAATTGCTTGCAGCAAAGCATGCAGAGATTGTCTTTACCGCCCAGGAGAATAAGGAGGACGCGGTTTCATTTTACCATGTGTTAAAAGGTCAATTGGCCGCTTTTAATCGGGCGAAAAGCAGCTTGAGTATTATGCCAGGTTTGTTCCCGATTGTGGGACAGACTGAGAAGGAAGCCCAAGAAAAGTACGAGGCATTGCAGGAGCTAATCATTCCCGAAATAGGATTGGCTGTTATGGGAAGGTATTTTGGAAATGTGGATTTTTCGAATATCCCTTTGGATACACCGTTTGCTGATATTTCGTTACCAGATAATGTAGATAGCATTCAAAGTAAATATGATTTGATCGTTAAGCGGGCGACCAGTGAAAATTTGACGTTACGTCAGACATATCAGTGGGTTGCTGGATCACGTGGACATCATATCGCAATTGGAACACCAACGCAGATTGCGGATAAGATTGAAGATTGGGTGAATGGAGATGCAGCTGACGGCTTTAATATTATGCCAGCCCTCTTGCCTGATTCTTTAACGGATTTTGTTGAACTTGTTGTCCCTGAACTGCAATCAAAAGGAATTTTCCGTACTAAATATGAAAGTAACACATTACGAGGGAATCTTGGCCTGGATAAACCGGTCAACCAATATTCTCATAAGCTTTAAACATCTTACACCTGGCGGAAAGTTCTCAAAGACGGAATCACCCACCCGAAGAGGAATTAACTAGATAGAGTATAGGAGGCGCAAGATGAGTCAAATATTTCGTGAAGTGCGTGTAGAAGATGTGGATAAATTTCTTAATTTAACATTGGATGCTTATGCGAGTATAAGAGAGTTGGATATTCACTTCTCTGCGGCAACGGCCACGAGAGAGGAAGCGATTAAGCACATATCCGAAAATAAGGTATATGTTCTGGAGGAAAATGGGACATTTGTTTCCACCGTATCGATTCGGTTACCGTGGGGCCCCAATCCTGGCCCGCTCGTATTGCCACACATAGGCTGGTTCGCTACAAACCCTGCATATAAGCGTCAAGGCATAGGGAAAAAAGTTCTGTCATGGCTCGAAGATGAAATTTTGAAGAAGCAACTGAGAGCCCCCGCGGTTACACTCGGAACCGCGGATAATCATCCATGGCTAAAAGAAATGTACGAAAAAAGTGGATTTGAAGAGATCGGTCAAAAAGATTTAGGCAAAGGTCATCTCACGATATATTTGAGGAAAATCTTGCAACCGGGACAATATCAAGCTTGGTCTGAAAAACATAATCAAACCATTTAATAATAGGAGGAAAATAACAATGAAGAAAATTCTTTCCCTTGGACTCTCTTTACTTTTCATATTAGTGCTTGCAGCATGTGGCAGTTCAAAACAAGAGAATACTGCCAATGATTCCGAACAAAAAACAATCAAAGTGGGGTCAACTGGCCAAAGCTATCCAAATGGTTATCAAGAGGATGGTAAATTAATAGGTTTTGACGTAGAACTTACAGAACTCATCGCCAAGAATTTAGGATACAAGGTAGAGTGGGTCACTTCTGATTTCAGTGGGATAATGGGGCAATTGGGATCAGGTAAATTGGACACCGTTGCGAATGCCGTTGCTATAACACCAGAACGCCAAGAACAATTTAATTTTACAGAGCCGTATAGTTATTATGGTGCACAAATTGTATCAAGCACAAAAAACGATGATATTAAAAGTTTGGCTGATCTTAAAGGCAAAACCGTTTCCGGTGTGCTGGGGTCTAATAACGTCACAAACCTAGAAAAATATGATAAAAATGGCGATATCAAAATACGAACCTATGAAACCCGGGATGGCGCGATGCAAGATGCCATTAACAACCGAGTAGATGGATATATCAATTCCCGCCCAATCCTGGTTGCAGAAATAAAGAAAAATGATCTTCCGTTAAAACTAGTTGGTGATCCAGTGGCCTATGAAAATGTAGGGTATCCATTTACCAAAACAGAAAAAGGCAAAAAATTAAATGATGAATTCACGACAGAAATCAAAAAACTTAAAGAAGATGGTACATTAACGAAGCTGTCCAATAAATATTTTGGTGAAGACATCACCACGAATTCCGGCGAATAAGCATAGCGGAGGTTTTAAAGCATTATGAATTTTGATTTACAATATATGTTGGAAATTTCCCTGCAAATCGCAAAATTTATTCCAATCACTCTGGTTTTAGCCATCATTTCGATGGCTTTAGCCATTATTATCGGACTTGTAGTAGCCTTAATAAGAAATAGCAATATTTTTGGAATCACCCAATTGGCAGGCTTATATATCTCTTTATTCCGAGGAATGCCAACATTGGTACAATTATTCATCATTTACTACGGTTTACCACAGTTATTCCCGTCGTTGTCAACGATGGAAGCAATGACGGCGGCGATCATTGGATTTAGTTTGAAAGAATCCTCTTATTTAGCAGAAATTTTCCGAGCTGGATTGAATTCCGTGGACAAAGGGCAGATGGAAGCGGGACTTGCAACTGGCATGAAAAGAGTACAGATTTACTCGCGAATCATTTTACCACAGGCTGCTTTAAATGCATTGCCAGCAACAGGGAATACATTTATATCTTTGATTAAAGAAACGTCCCTTGCCTTTACATTAGGAATTACGGAACTATTTGCAGAGGGAAAAATTATTGCATCCGCTAACATGCGCTTTTTCGAGACATATTTGGTGGTTGGCTTGATTTACTGGCTATTGGTTATTCTTTATTCTTGGATGCAAAAATACCTGGAGATTTGGCTCAGCAAACCACTTAGAAGGTGATCATATGATAAAAGTAAGAAACTTATCTAAACATTTTGATGATAAACAAGTATTGAACGATATTAACTTGGATATAAGAACCGGGGAAGTTGTTGCCATAATTGGTCCGTCGGGTTCTGGAAAATCGACGTTATTACGCTGTCTGAACTTGTTGGAAAAGCCCAACAGCGGAACCATCGAAATCAACGATGTAAAATTGGATACCCAAAAATATAAAGAGAGAGACGCGTACCAATTAAGACAGCAAACAGCGATGGTATTCCAACACTATAACCTTTTTAAAAATAAAACAGCTTTAAAAAACGTGATTGAAGCTTTGCTTGTCAGAAAAAATATGAAAAAAGAAGATGCCATTCAAATCGGCGTGGATTTATTGAAACGGGTTGGCTTAGAAAAACAAGCAAAACAATACCCCGCTACCTTATCTGGTGGACAACAGCAGCGCGTCAGCATCGCTAGAGCCTTAGCTGTAAAACCACATGCCATTTTATTTGATGAACCTACCTCCGCTCTTGATCCCGAATTGGTTAATGAGGTTTTACAAGTAATACGGGAGTTAGCGAAAGAGGATACCACAATGGTGATCGTGACGCACGAAATGCAATTTGCGAAGGAAGTTGCTGACCATGTCATATTCATGGCAGAGGGACATATTATCGAACAAGGCACCCCAGAACAAGTAATTGAGCATTCTCTTAATCCGCGAACTCAGCGTTTTTTACGGCAAATGGGAGATGAAACGGACGGATCTGCCAGGCAAAAAAGGAAGTGAAGTGTATGAACACAGAAAGGTTATCTGAAATGATCTATCATTCCAATCCGTTGGTAAATGAAGTAGTATTACAGGCTGCCATCGAAGGACTTCTTGATTATCTTGCTGTTTCCTATCAAACAAAATCCGAAAAGGAAATTACGATTTTAAAGCAAATCATTTTGGAAGAAGGCGGAAATGGGACGAGTTACTTGATCGGAAGTCACATACATGCAACACGATCCCAAGCAGCACTTTTCAATGGCTTTCAAGCTCATTTACTAGATTATGATGATGTACATTCAGATGTACGCGGTCATCCAAGCGCAGTCATTTTGTCTGCTTTGTTAGCAGTTGGAGAACCTGAAATGCCTGGGAAACGTTTTTTAGCTGCCTATGTGGTTGGTGTGGAGATTATGGCTCGGTTTGGAGAAGCTATGAACCCCTATCATTATACAAAAGGGTGGCATAATACAGCTACACTTGGCGTAATAGCTGCAGCTGGTGCGGTTGCGTATTTACGGGAATACTCTCCACGCTTAATAGCTGAAACCATGAGTCTTGCCGCTACCCAATCGGCTGGTTTAAGACTCCAATTTGGTACTGTGGTAAAGCCGCTCCATGTAGGGATTGCGGCTAAAAACGCTGTGGATTCCGCAGATTGGATTCGGATGGGATTACATAGCAACCCCGACTTTTTGAATGATAAGAATGGTTTCTTTGAGGTATATGCAGAAAATGGAGTTCCCGATTTGACGGTAAATTGGGGAAAAACATGGCGGATCGTATCACCGGGATTATGGTTTAAACAGTATCCCTTTTGTTCTGCTGCGGCACATGGCGCTGAAGCAGCTGTTTTTTTACATAAAACGTACGATTTGTCGGAAGAGGATATTGAATCGGTGAGTGTTTGCTTTCCTCCAAATGGTGATTCCGCTTTGCTTCACCATAACCCATCGACTGGTGAAGAAGGAAGATTTTCGATTGAGTATATTGTATGGCTCGCGCTTACAGGCAAACCCCTGACCTTTGCTTCTTTTGAATCGAAACCTATTCCCCATTCATGGAGAGAATCCTTTCAAAAAGTAAATAGAGAGACGGATGCAACGATCAAGCCTTCCAAAGCAGCACTCCCAGTGGGACGATTTACAATTGTGACCGTGACTACAACGAGTGGGGATGTACTATCGAAACGAATCGATACACCTAAAGGAAGTCCTGGGAATCCATTAACAAAGTCCCAGCTAATAGAAAAATTGCATAAAGCCGTAGGAGATGAAGTAGAGACAGAGCAAATAATAGCAGCCGTCCATTCACTGAATCATACATCACTTGGTGTTCTTCAAGAAGCTGACTATAGAAGCTGACTGATAATAAATTAGGCGAACAGTATTTATATACTGCTCGCCTAATTTGTATACCATCAATCCTAATTCCATGACGTCCCTCTTCTTTAGCACGGTATACTTTACTTGTGTGTTTGGAAGCTTTTACTCGACAGAATCGGTGCTTTACTCGTGAGTTCCGGTGCTTTACTCGTGAATTTCGTGCTTTTACTCGTGAGTTTTGGTGCTTTACTCGTGAATTCCGGCGTTTTACTCGTGAGTTCCGGCGCTTTACTAGTGAGTTTTAGCGTTTTACTCGTGAATTCCACATTTCCCACCACAAAAAAAGAAGCGCCATAATGATTGATATGGCACTTCTTCTTTTGCAATTATGGCAATACCGATGCTCCCATCAAGTAGCGGTCCACTTCACGTGCTACTTCACGGCCTTCATTTATCGCCCAAACGATGAGGCTTTGGCCTCTCCTTGCATCTCCGGCAGCGAAAACGCCTTCGACATTCGTTCTGTATTCGCCATAGACGGCATCAATTTTTTGATTGACTGTTTCTACGCCAAATTGAGTTAATAGTGGCTGTTCAGTGCCTTCAAATCCGATTGCGATGAAAACGAATTGGGCAGGCCATACTTTTTCAGTTCCTGGAACTTCCCTGAAAATGTATTTTCCATCTTCACCTTTGATTTTTTCCATTGAGATTGTATGCAGTTCTTTAACGTTTCCATTTTCATCGGCTACGATTTTCTTTGTTTGGATGGAATATTGACGCGGATCTGCACCAAATTTCGCTTCCGCTTCTTCATACGCATATTCTAGTGAAAATACATTCGGGTAGGCCGGCCACATATTATCAGATGTACGGGCCGTCGGAAGGATTGGATGCTTCCCGAATTGTACGACGCTCTTACATTCCTGGCGAAGGGCAGTCGCGACACAGTCCGCTCCTGTATCCCCGCCGCCGATGACGATGACATCCTTACCCTTCGTGTCTAAAAATTTGCCGTCTTCAAAATTGGAGTCCAACAGGCTTTTAGTCGAAGTGGTCAAGTAATCCATAGCAAGGTGAATGCCTGATGCCCCGCGGCCTTCAATTTCCAGGTCACGCTGCTTTTGGGCACCTGTGCATAGGATGACTGCATCATATTGATCTTGCAGTTCTTCGGCTGAAATATCTTTGCCCACTTCCGTATTGGTAATGAAATCGATGCCTTCTTGGGTCAATAATTTGATCCGGCGTGCAACGACATCTTTTTCAAGTTTCATGTTCGGGATGCCGTATGTCAACAGCCCGCCTGCACGGTCTGCGCGCTCATAAACCGTGACAGAATGACCTGCTTGATTTAACTGATCGGCACTCGCCAATCCTGCTGGGCCTGAACCGATGATGGCAATTTTCTTGCCGGTCCTGCTCTCAGGGATGCGAGGCGTGATCCAGCCATTTTCAAATCCTTTATCGATGATGGTCCGTTCAATGTTCTTGATGGTAACCGCAGGGTCGCTTATCGCTACCGTACAAGACCCTTCACATGGGGCCGGGCAAACTCGCCCGGTGAATTCAGGGAAATTATTCGTTTTCGACAAACGGTCCAATGCTTCTTTCCATCTGCCGCGGTAAACCAAATCATTCCACTCCGGGATCAGATTATGAATCGGACAGCCTGTTGTGACTCGGTTCAATTCCATGCCCATATGGCAGAAAGGGGTCGCGCAGTCCATACACCGCGCTCCCTGTGTACTTAACTTTTCATCAGAGAAAGGAGCTGTATATTCTCTCCAGTCGCTTAAACGAGTGAGAGGATTCCGGTCTGTTGGCTTTTCTCGCGGATAATCCATAAATCCTGTTGCTTTTCCCATCTTTCTCTCCCCTTCCTTACTGCATCACAGCTTGTTTAGTGATTTTTTTATCTTGAACGGAATTTGCCTGAAATGCACTCATGATCGCTTCTTCATCCGACAACCCAGCGTTCTTCTGCTCATTGATGCTTTTCATCATCCGTTTGTAATCTTTCGGAATGACTTTTACGAATTTCTTAACGAAATCCTCCCAGTTCTCCAGTACATAAGAGGCTTTTGCACTCTCTGTATAATGAAGGTGGCTGTAAAGCATTTCTTTTACCTCGTTTGCATCATCCATATCCGCCAGCGTCTCGAATTCTATCATTTCACCATTGCATAATGCCTTGAATTCTTCTGCATCATCGGCAAGTACATAAGCGATGCCGCCTGACATTCCTGCCGCAAAGTTTTTGCCGACGTCGCCAAGGATGACCACACGACCGCCTGTCATATACTCACAGCCATGGTCTCCAATTCCTTCAACCACGACATTGACTCCACTGTTCCGTACGGCAAATCGTTCTCCCGCACGGCCATTAATGTAGGCCTCGCCGCTTGTTGCACCGTATAAGGCGATATTACCGGCAATTACATTGTCCCCGGCCTCAATCTGATTCCCAGAAGGTGCCGTGACAATGATCTTTCCGCCAGATAATCCTTTCCCAACATAGTCATTGACATCACCTGTCAAATACATCGACATTCCTTTTGGAATGAACGCACCGAAGCTCTGGCCCGCCGATCCCGTAAAGCGAAGTGTGATCGTATCTTCAGGCAAACCATCTTCCCCATAGCGTTTGGATACTTCACTGCCGACGATCGTTCCCACCACACGGTTCACGTTTGTAATCGGGAAGCTGACATCCACTTGGGTTTGATCATTTAAAGCAGGCTGCACCACAGGTAAAATCTCACGGATATCTAAGGATTCGTCAATTTTATGGTTTTGCGGAAGTTGATACGTACGTATCCCCTCCGGTTGGAAAAGAAGTGTCGTCAAGTCCAGATGCTTCGCTTTCCAATGGTTTTGTGCCCGCTCGCTCACTTGTAAAACATCAGTGCGGCCGACCATCTCCTCTAGTGTTCTAAAACCAAGCTCAGCCATCGTTTCCCGCACTTCCTCAGCGATGAAGCGCATGAAATTCACGACATGATCCGGATCTCCAGTGAATTTGCTGCGAAGCTCAGGGTTTTGAGTAGCTACCCCGACTGGACATGTATCCAAATGACAAGCACGCATCATGACACAGCCAAGTACCACAAGCGGTGCCGTAGCAAAGCCGAATTCTTCCGCTCCAAGGATTGCCGCCATGACAACGTCGCGTCCCGTCATTAATTTCCCGTCCGTTTCAAGGACTACACGGCTGCGCAGGCCATTCAGCATCAATGTTTGGTGTGCTTCAGCAAGGCCAAGCTCCCAAGGAAGACCCGTATGTTTGATACTTGTTTTTGGTGATGCACCCGTACCGCCATCATACCCGCTGATAACGATGACATCTGCGGCACCTTTGGCCACACCCGCTGCAATCGTGCCTACGCCTGCTTTTGACACTAGCTTGACGCTGATCCTGGCATCACGATTCGCATTCTTTAAATCATGGATCAGCTGTGCCAAATCCTCAATCGAATAGATATCATGATGCGGAGGCGGTGAAATCAGGCCGACACCTGGTGTGGAACCACGAACCTCTGCAACCCAAGGATATACTTTATTCCCCGGTAGCTGGCCGCCTTCACCCGGCTTTGCACCTTGTGCCATTTTGATTTGAAGTTCATCGGCATTGACTAGGTAATGGCTTTTCACACCAAAGCGTCCAGATGCAATTTGTTTAATCCCGCTACGGCGGTTATCACCATTTTCATCCACTTGGTAACGGCTTGGGTGTTCCCCGCCTTCACCGCTATTGCTTTTTCCGCCTAAACGGTTCATCGCGATCGCCAATGTTTCATGTGCTTCCTGACTCAATGAACCGAATGACATCGCACCCGTTTTGAATCGGCTGACGATGGATTCCACGGATTCCACTTCATCTATTGAAATGCTTTGGCGCTTTTGATCGAACGAGAATAAATTCCGTAAAAATCCGAGTCTCTCTTCATTCGCCAAGTTTGAATATTGCTTAAATAAATTATAATCGCCTTTCCGGCAGGCCCATTGCAGTGTATGGATCGTTTTAGGATTGAAAGCATGATGTTCCCCTGTTTTTCTCCATTGAAAATCACTTCCGCTTTCAAGTGTTTGGTCAAGGGAATCAGCTGCAGCTTTTCTATGGCGAATCAACGCTTCATCCGCTATCGTTTCCAAATCTATCCCTCTAAGCTGCGATGCCGTACCACTGAAATAGCGTTCGATTACATCAGCACCAATTCCGACTGCTTCGAAAATTTGTGCCCCACGATAACTTTGAATCGTGGAAATCCCCATTTTCGACATCACTTTTACGATACCTTCCGTCAAGGAGCTTACATATTTCCTTACCGTTTCTTCGTAGCTGATGGCTAAACTGCCTTCCAATACAGCTTGCTTATATGTTTCATAAGCAAGGTATGGGTAAATCGCATCCACTCCATACCCGATAAGGGACGCATAATGATGGACTTCCCTTGCTTCACCCGATTCAACGATAATGCTCACTTTCGTACGGTTTCCATGACGGATAAGCTCTTGATGAAGGGAGCTCGCAGCCAACAAGGAAGGAATCGCAGCCTTTTCTTTGCTCATATCCTTGTCAGATAATATCAAAAGGCTGACACCATCAGCGATCGCTTGTTCCGCTTCACGGCAGATGCGATCGAGTTCACTCTCTAAATCTTCTGAAAATAAAGTGTGTATGACTTTGCTTTTGAATTCCGGGAAGGCATTTTCCTTCAACTGCTGCATTTGACCTGGCGTCAAAACAGGTGAATCCAATTGAATGCGGCGGCTGTTCGTTTCATCCGGTTTCAGCAAATCTCCTTCCGCACCCAGAAATGTCATCGTTGACGTGACGATCTGTTCACGAAGCGAATCGATTGGCGGGTTGGTTACTTGTGCAAAGGATTGTTTGAAATAGTTGAATAGCGACTGCGGACGATCTGATAAGACCGCTAACGGAATGTCATTCCCCATGCTGCCCAGCGGGTCTTTGCCTTCGGTAATGACGCGGCAGTAAATATTTTTGGACATCTTCATATGTGTATCCGAACGCTTTTTGCCTGAATAACAAATCACTCAATGGCTTCCCTTCGGTCACTGGTTCTTCGTCACTTAATTGAACAAGCTGTTCGTCCAGCCATTGCTGGTATGGATTTTCCTGAGCCATTTCCGTCTTGATTTCTTCATCGGAAACAATACGGCCTTCCTCTAAATCTATTAAAAGCATTCTGCCTGGGCTTAAACGATCTTTATATAATACATTCTCCGGCTCCACATCGATCACGCCGACTTCGGAGGAGAAAATGATGTAGTCATCTTTTGTCACATAATACCTTGCAGGCCTTAAACCATTTCGATCCAGGATTGCCCCGATTTGCTTGCCATTCGTAAAGGATATGGCCGTCGGACCATCCCATGGCTCCATGAGCATGCTATGATATTCGTAAAATGCCTTCTTTTCCTTCGTCATATGCGGATTTTCCGTCCATGGTTCAGGAATGAGCATCATGGCCGCATGTGCCGGTTTACGCCCGGCTAGGACGAAGAATTCAAGTGCATTATCAAGAATCGAGGAATCACTGCCGTCTATATCCAAAATGGGCAGTACCTTTTGCAGGTCATCTCCGAATGCTTCTGAAACAAACTGCTGCTCACGCGCTTTCATCCAATTCACATTGCCTCTAAGCGTATTGATTTCGCCATTATGAATCAGGTAACGGTTTGGATGTGCCCGTTCCCAACTAGGAAAAGTATTCGTGCTGAAGCGGGAATGCACTAAAGCGAAAGCCGAAACGAAATCCTCCTGTTGAAGGTCAAGATAAAATGCATCCACCTGCTCAGGTGTCAACAAACCTTTGTAAACGATCGTAGTACTTGAAAGGCTGGCAAAATAAAAACGATTCCCACGTTCACGAGCCCAGTTTTCAGCTTGTTTTCTAATAATGAACAATTTACGTTCAAAAGCTAAATCATCGGTTATTCCTTCACTGGCACCGATGAATACTTGGCGGATCGTCGGACATGTCTCCTTACCGACCTCCCCGATTTTCGCTGCATCAACAGGGACCGTTCTCCAGCCTAATAGCGTTTGGCCCTCTTGTTCGATAAATGCATTCAAACGAGCTTCAATTTCATTCCGTTCATCCTCATTGTTAGAGAAAAAAAGCATGCCTACACCGTAGCGCCCTTTTGCTGGCAAATTCATCTCCGGGCATGCCAGCCTGAAATATTTATCGGGAATCTGCACCATTAATCCTGCGCCATCTCCTGTAAGGGGATCGCTGCCTTGTCCGCCGCGATGATCTAATTGGCACAGCATCTTCAGTCCTTGTTTGACGATGTCATGTGTAGCAAGCCCTTTTAAATGAGCGTATAAACCGATCCCACATGCATCATGTTCAAATTCAGGATGGTAGAGCCCTTGTGCTTTTGGTATTTTATTGTATGTCATATTAATCGCCCCCATCGTATTCTTACACCGTTATATCACTTACATTTATTCTAGGTTTTCAAATCGATATAAACAATATATAATTCTAATAGAATCTATCTCAATTTGAGATGAATGGTTGGAGGATGAATAAATGGAACTACGGCAATTACGTTATTTTGTTGAAGTCGCCGAGAGAGAACACGTCTCTGAAGCCGCAGAGCACCTGCATATCGCACAATCAGCAATCAGCCGGCAAATTTCCAGATTGGAAGATGAGCTTGGCGTCCTTTTATTTGAAAAAATCGGCCGAAATATTCAGTTAACCCCTATCGGAAAAATATTCCTTATCCATGCAAAAACGGCGATACATGCGATAGAATATGCCAAATATCAAATTGAGGAGTTTTTGGACCCTGAACACGGAACCATTAAGATTGGGTTCCCGACTAGCCTTTCCACCCATTTACTGCCTACCGTTATTTCTGCTTTTAAAGATGAGCAGCCGAATATCGGGTTCCACTTAAGACAGGGATCTTATTCCTCTTTAAAGGAAGCCGTCAAAAATCGCGAAATCGGATTAGCCTTCCTTGGACCAATCCCGACAAACGATCCAGATATCGAAGGTCATATCCTGTTCACGGAAAACATTTCCGCTTTACTGCCCATAACTCACCCATTAGCGGAAAGGAAGAGTTTGCGACTAAATGACTTACGAAATGATCCATTCGTCTTGTTTCCGAAAGGATACATCCTTCACACTATCGCTATCGAAGCGTGCAAAGCAGCTGGTTTCGCACCGAACATCACCTCGGAAGGTGAAGACATGGATTCCATTAAAGGTCTCGTATCAGCCGGAATCGGAGTCAGTCTGCTCCCTGAAAGTACGTTTTATGAAGTCACTCCAAGACTTACCGTCAAAATCCCGATCGATACACCCGAAGTCAAACGGACTGTTGGCATCATCACTCCAAAACACAGGGAATTGGCTCCATCGGAAAAGGTGTTTTATGAATTTGCCAAAAAGTTTTTCTCTGTTCTCGAGCAATATCAATAAAATATGGCGATCCTTCTAAACTGTGAATGTGAACGAAGATGGGACAGCCTTTTCCATAAATGATTTCACTAGACAACTTACAAATAGCCCACTGTTCGAATAACGTATCAAGATTATTCGTTCAGGAGGAACTTAAATGACACCCACCCATTCACATCTTGCATGGCATGAAACACTCGAGCTTCATGAATTGGTCGCCGCCCAGTCCAATGCCCTTATGAAATTTAAAAAAGCTTTTCCAAAAATAAAAGACCCCATTTTAAAAACGATATATAAGCAAACGATTGATACCCTTACCCAAAACATCATGGAGCTGCTGCAATTTTACCCATTGGCGCCTAAGACGGGCCGGGATGACGATGTATTAAGGGATGACGCTTCGGCCGCTGCTGCCGGGGAATTGCTGGGCTTTGCCAAATCATCCATCAAAAGTTATGCACTTGCCATTACTGAAACAGCCACCCCTTCTCTTCGAAAAGTATTTAAGAAACATTTAAATGGAGCCATCGATACCCATGCCAAGATTTTCAACTACCTTTATGAAAGAAACCTCTATCCTGCATACGACTTGAACCAACTGCTTCAAAATGACGTCGATGTTGCCAATAAGGCTCTTTCCCAACCATTCTAAATGCAAAAAAAGGTAAGCATACCGATTGCTTGCCTTTTTTGCCGCGTTCCGATTCCGATTTTCATTATAATGTTATAATATATAAGAATTGGTTTTAATTAGGTTGAAAGTATTAAAGAGGTGAAAATCATGAAAAAGATCTTTTTATCCATCAGCATATCCCTACTATCATTTTCTTTAGTCGCCTGTAAGGCTGATGGGCCAAAATCCGAGAATATCCTTTCAGTTCCTGAGTTGACCGCTAGGGAAAAAGCAATCCTGGAGAGTTCAAGTGAACATTCCTTCCTTATCGATTTCAAAGTTGATGATACATACAAGGAGATATCCGTCTGGGTCGAGAAATATGAATTTGGTAAACTAGTTGAGGATGAAAAAGGCCGCATGACAACTGGGGTTGAAAAGAATGGGACGATTATCTTCACCACATCCAAAACGGATGATGACCAAGATCAATCGATGTTCAATATCAGCATTCAAAACGATGACGGTTTGGTTTCAGCTACTTATCCTGAGAGCATTGATAGAAAGGATTCCAGCGTATGGGGCAGTCCTGATAATATCAATATTAACAGCACAACAAAGCTTGCATTGGCGAGTATATGCTACTCAAGCGGAAATGGAGGCATACGTTCACTTTCCACTGATTTTTATGGTGATATGGATGGCCATATGGACGAGTTGAAGGAATACGATGTTGTCTACCTCCTGAGAAGTGAATTCACTAAATGAGCTGACAAATGCAGGTGCAAGTTGAATCGAACTTGCACCTGCAAAGTTTTTTTTTAGCACGCTAATACTACAAAACTCTATGGTTTCAAGAAAATAAATGAGCCATTTGAAGATTCAAAAAAGGGTTGGCGATCAAATTGATGAAGTGAAAAAGCCCCTGCAAATGCTGATCTTGCTCATTCGATATATGAGCAAGTCCAAATAATGGGTATGGGAAAATTTTAATGAGTAAATTTTTCTACATTTTAAAAAGGGGTTGAAGGAAGAGGCATTTGGGTGTAATCTTTTAAAATAAAAAAAAACGGAAAGAAGATATTAAATTGAAGAAAATCATCCTCCTCTTTGCAGCAGTAGTCATTGCGAGCTCTCTCGGACATCAAATAACCGGCGGATATAATGACCCTCGAAAATCCCGCCCTAGGTATATACATTTGAAATAAGGAATCCTGCAAGATGACAGATTACGGATCAATGTTCCAACATTCCCCTAGTTTATCGTAAGTACACTAGACTTTTTTACCGAGATTAAAATAAGCTAATGAGAGTCCGCCAAGAGCGTACAAGTTCTTATTGTTCTAATATAAATTTTGTGAATTTATTTAAAGTCCTTCACTTCTAAATTAATACCATCTACTTTATCTTTATAGATAAAGAATGAAATTAATATATGGTTATCCTGATCAATATATTCAATTAATTTGTCAGTTTGATCACTGGAGCGCTCTATATAGTTTCCCCCATAGATTTTAATTAAGTCTTTTTCAGATGTACCTATGGAAACATTCTTAGAAGTCTTGGAGCTAGAATCAAAAGTTTCAATTCTATATATCCTGTTATTTTTTTTACCCTTATGTACAGTAATTCGTTTATTTAGATTTTTATCGATGTTATACATTTTATAACCCGGATGGCTAACATCTTTAGCGAGAGAAAAAAAGTGGTTCTTTCGATACTTTTCCATACTGTCCAATAAATATATATGATCTATATTTTCTTTTGATAGATCTGTCGTTTTTGTTTTATATTCATAAAACTTATACCCTACAAAAAAACTTATTACTGCTAAAATGATTATAGTAAATAACAAAAAATTGTTTGCTTTTTTTATTTTTTCCAATCACCGATACTCCTGAAAATTAATGGCTCTATTAAATGATAGTGTTGATTTTACCAAAACGATAAGGGGCCCATTATGGGGTCTTTAAAATTATATATCATTCCTGTCTTAAAATCTTATGAAACATCCTTGGCTTATGTTTACCAAAACCATTTATTAGTTCTTTTCCAAATATAGTTATACTTTTTTCCCATGGATGCCCTAAAAAGCCCCACTTAAAATCCTTCTGAATAAAGAAATAGTAATCGCCATTCGGAAAGATTGGTATTATCCATTCACCGAATTCATCTCTTTCAAACTTTACGTTTGGATTTACCCAATAACATTCGTGCTGCCAATCGAGTGCCAGTATATATTCGTTAAATGATGTGTTCTCTTTAAATACAAGTAATGCCTTTTCTTCGAGGTCATCATAAGCATCCAAATCCACTGACTCTCCGAAGTAATCAGAAACATCATATGTTATAAAAGGATACGGCACTTTAAAGGACGGAAATTCAGAAATACTTGGCTCAAATTTAAAATCTCTATATATCCTTTCCCAAATTTGGTCGTACTCTTTGTCCGAAAAAGGAACCCAGTTCTTCATTAAATAACCACCTTTAAATTGCAGTTGCTAGGATCTCAAACTATTAAATTTCCTAAAATTTCTCATTATTTCTCTCCAATACCAGATCGCCCTCATTTGATATAAAACCATCTTTATCCATTTTCTTAATATATACGTTATAGCCCTTTTTCAGTTCGATCTCGATTGGTTTTTTCACTTTTTCGTCAATTTCCCATTGAATCGTTTGCAAGCTTTCGGTTTCCGTTTCATCTTTTATATCGACAAACACTCGGATTTTATCATAATGACCAGGATCTTTCATGATGATTTTTTGATTTTTTTTCACTACTTTTTCAAATTCAGAAGGCTTGAATTCGATCTTCCCTTTAATCGACATTTTCGCATTTAGATAAAAAGGCCTTGCATGTAAAACAGCATTTTTATGCATTTTATCGCCAAAAAACTCTGCTTCACTATCGAGGGCTTTAATATCATAATAGCCCTGATCGATATCCTTGCCGACAATGATGTTTTGTGATTCCATGGAAGCCGCATTATTTTCCGTATTTCTATTAGCGGCACTCATCGCTGAAGAAACAAAGTACACTTTATAAATAAGAAATCCGCCTACTAATAGGAATAAACTTAACGCGGCTATGCTTTTATTTAGAGTCAAGGACGATTCCTCCATTATATAATAACTTATCCTTAATTACTTTCCTGATCATTTACCTCCAATATTAGATCACCTTCATTTGATATATATCCATCTTTTCCTGTTTTATCGATATATACGTTATAGCCCTTTTTCAGTTCGATCTCGATTGGTTTTTTCACTTTTTCGTCAATTTCCCATTGAATCGTTTGCAAGCTTTCGGTTTGCGTTTCATCTTTTATATCGACAAACACTCGGATTTTATCGGTTGTCCTTGTTAGTACATAATTCCCCGCTGGTATCTCTGTACCGACCACATAATGACCAGGATTTTTCATGATGATTTTTTGTTTTTTTTTCCCTGCTTTTTTAAATTCAGAAGGCTTGAATTCGATCTTCCCTTTAATCGAGAATTTCACATTCATATGAAAGGGCTCTGCATGTAAAACAGCATTTTTGTGCATTTTATCGCTACCAACTTCCGCTTCATTATCGAGGGCTTTAATATCATAATAGCCTTGATCGATATCTTTCCCGACCATGATGTTTTGTGATTCCAACACCTTATAGGAAGCAGCATTATTTTCCGTATTTCTATTAGTGGCACTCATAGCTGATGGAACAATGTACACTTTATAGATAAGGAATCCGCTTATCAATACGAGTAAAGTTAACGCGGCTATGCTTTTATTTAGAGTCAAGGACGATTCCTCCATTATCCATCTTTACATACTCATCGGCTAATTCCTCCAGGTCCTGTTTATGATGGCTTGTCAACAGAATGAGGGCGCCGCGCTCTTTTTCTTCCTTCAAGATCTGATAAACTAGCGTAACACCTTCTTCATCGATTGCATTTGTCGGTTCATCCAATAATAAAATGTCCGGTTTTTCAAATATCGCTTGGGCGACGCTTAGACGCTGCTTCATTCCTAAAGAAAATTTTCCAACCTTCATTTTTGATTCCGGATCAAGGCCGACTCTTTTTATATTCGCTTTAATATCTTCATCAGTGGCAATATTCCTGATTTTTGCTAATATTTTCAGATTTGTATAAGCGTCATATTGGTGCAGCAGCGAAGTGTTTTCAATAATGACGCTGCAATTAGCAGGAAAGAAAATATCTTTATGAAGAATTTTTTCGTCTATGGCAATTTCTCCTGAGCTTGGCATGATTAATCCTGCTATTGCTCTAAGCAGCATCGTTTTACCGGAGCCATTCCTTCCATACAAACCATAAATTTTCCCGCTGTTAAACTCATAATTGATATCATGCAAAAGTGTCTTCTTCTTCATCTTTTTATGTAAAGAACTAATTCGTATTTTTGTCATTGTGCACCTCGTTAAATTAAATCGATTTTCTTTAATCGTCTATAGGTTAAAACAGTTAAAATGATCGTCATTACGGTTAAAACGATATAAGCATTTACTGTTGATATTCCGCCAGTTTCAAGTACATCATTTCTTACATACATGCCGAAATTGGGAAGCAAAAAATATAAAATCCACGTCAGCTTTTGTGTAGATAATAGAACTCCGCCTAATGTAACCGAAAAAAGCACATAAACATTTATCAGCAATAAAGATACTTCCTCCGTAAAATGCAATTCGAGTGCCATTTGAGTAGAGATTAGGAAAATATTGGACATCATATAAAGACCTGCTATACAAATCAATGATGGCAAATCATGATAAAAAAAGGTCTGATCGACATTATTTATAAAAGCGAATACGATCGAGATAAGAAGTTGAATTAAAGATAATCCAGATATAAGGATCATTAAGTTCCCGATTCTTCTAAACCCAAGTTTCACCCTGCTTTTTTCCCTGATCATGAGGTAGACCCCATAACCGGAAATATATTGCCGCAAATAACCTAACGACAAAAAACTCAATCCAGAAAAAAACATATACCATGTTCCCAATACAACAAACTTATTACTGATTGGAACTCCGCTAACGATCATATATCCCGTAAGATCGGCTTTAGAGCCATCGAAATAATCAAATAGTAAAATTTGCAACAAAATGACGATCAACATCGTTAAGAAGATTCGTTTAGTCATCAGAAACACCAAAAATGAAATCTTTTTTCTCGATCGCAAATAGCCCAAGTAAAACCATCACGAGAGATAGAAATAATTCTTTTCCAATCATGATTAGCGAATAATATCCTGTAATTCCGCTGCTTAATAAAGGATCGATAACATTTGCGGAACTGGCAGGGCCCCAGACAATATTCAGCTGACTCTTCATCACATATAAGAGAAAACAGATACAAAAGGTTGCTGCCGTCGCAATGATTGAATTGGAATAATCAAAAATGAAATAATAAAGCAGGCCAATCGAGAAATAAATACACGTTAATAGTGCTAGATTAAGTAGAGATAAGTTCCAATATTTTGATGATATAAAGTGAAATCTATCAAATAAGAAAACAGCTACGAAATTAATCATTAAGATGATGAACGCAAAGATAAACGAACTTATAAAAACTTGGATGCTCCGTCTCCGATACATGTCGATTCTTGATGTTAAGCGAACGATAATATGTGGATGCTCATCTTCAATAAAAAAACGATAAAATAGTAACAAAGGAATAATATATGTGATCAGTAAATTTTTAACTGAGAGATAGCCTTCTACACTCGCACTTACATCACTGATCAAAAGATACGCTGGGTCTAGCTGCTTGATTTTTAAATAATGAATATTATAGGTCATCCATAAACATCCAAATAACAGAACAAGCAGCAGTGATACATACACTTTTTTTTGATTAGACTTCATCACTTTTCACCTTATACATGAACCCGACCGTGATGATCGCTAAAAAAAGGATGGTCGATCTAAAGAAAATAAAAACGAAAGCTTCCAAGGTCACTTCGTTAAAAGGCTGGATGATCATTGCTAATGAATAATTCAGCCCTAAAATTTGTGAAAACCAGATAACAAAGCTTAACGGATATGTATACTTTATATCCGGGAAACACCAACTAAGAACAGTCGCCATCCCTGCACATAAACTAGTGTAAAACCCAAAAATGATGATATAAACCACATTGGTGACAGCAGGCATTTGGTTGTTGAGTGTATATATAGGATTTTCCGGGAATAAATCTGGTGACAACCCTTTGTCAAATTCACCATTCATGAAAACCATATAGACAATGAGCATATTTAACAGCAAGCAAGCCACTATCACTAAAAAGGAAAATGACATATTTCCTAATAACATGGTTTTATAATAAGAATATCGCCCTTTTTTGGTCGCTACGATATATCGATAGCCTGTTTTATAGTCTTGGATATAGCTGTCGGCGCACAGAATCAATAGAAAAATGGGCAAAAACCAGATTAGTAGTATTTGCATCATATGACCTAATGAACTTGACTGCAAAAAGGTCGCCAAATGGGGCATGATCCATGATTCTGAAACATTGCCGATCAAGATAAATATGTCAATAATAACAATCGCCAAAATACATAACACGATGAACTTTGTTTTTTTATTATTTGTTAATCGATAATAATAACTATTCATTTTGTCTCCCTTTATAAGGCCACCTTGAATCAACAATCATCCAAGGTGGCTTCACCATATTCAACATTTTTATTTATTATATTCCGTGGTGTAATAAGTCTTATACTGGGAAGGTAACATTCTCCCTGTTTCTTCATCCCAATATCCTTTTACGGTAAAGCTACTAGAACTTGCAGTATTATTCTCTGCCGTTAACCTTACATTAGCGGCATTCGCACCTGCATTGCCTTTAATATAGTGATTACGTCCACTATTTGTATTGGTATTTCCAGCATTCACATCCACTGCAGGAGATACATTCGTACCATTGCTTTTTTCCAGCCAATATGTGGTTACCGTATTAGTTCCTTCGTTTGAAAAATACATCCTCACCTTCCATGTATTTCGTTCTGTAGTCGTTTGGCGATACTCTGTGCCTGTGAACGAATTTTTTTGATCCTTCAGAATTGTAAATGAATAATTCGTATTTTCATTACCAGCTTCAACCGAAAGCGTTCCTAATCCAATCGAGCAAGCTAAAATAGTCCCTAATGCTATTACTCTTACTTTTTTCATGTTATTCCCTCCTGATATTTGGTATTAATAATTTTAATGATTTCGTTTTTTCCATTTTTCCAAGCTTCATTAGCACCTATACACGTATGCGTTAGTAGCGCTTGCCATGGCAATCACTGCAAAAATCCTGCTCTACTTTTTTCTGATACCAGATTTATATTATAAGAAAGGAGGGGAAGTGAAGTTTCAGAATTAAAACAGGACATGCCAAAATCTGACTTTATTCATTAAAAAAGGCTTTATTAAAGGATAATTTGTCAGCTTGGCAAAAGACACGCTCATGGAGAAAATACCAGCATATGAAGATTAATGAAGTAGTGGTAACTCAAAGTTATGGTGGAATTAGGTGAGGTTTATTTTAATGAAGGAACATATGGAACTTTTTTAGTGTCTGTAAAAAGGAAAATGTTAAGGGACCGAATTTTTGGGTCCCTTATCTTATCAATGATGTTTTGTGACGCTTAGACGTTGTTTTTGATTAGACTTCATCACTTTTCACCTTATACATGAACCCGATAATGATGATCGCTAAAAAAAGAATGGTAGATTTAAAGAAAATCAAAATGAAAGCTTCTAAGGTCACTTCGTTAAAAGGTTGAAAAATTAGGGCCACTGAATAATTCAACCCTAAAATTTGTGAAAACCAAATAACAAAGCTTAACGGATACGTATACTTTATATCCGGAAAACACCAACTAAGGACGGTAGCCATGCCTGCGCATAAACTAGTGAAAAATCCAAAAATGATGATATAAAACACATTGCTAACAAAAGGCATTTTGTTGGCGAGTGTATATAAAGGATTTTCCGGCGATAAATCTGGTGATAAACCCATATCAAATTCACCATTCATGAATACCAAATATGCAATAATCATGTTTAATAGCAAGCAACCAACCATGACTAAAAAGGAAAATGACATATTTCCGAATAGCATGGTTTTATAATAATTATATCGCCCTTTTTTGGTCGCTACGATATATCGATAGCCTGTTTTATAGTCTTGGATATAGCTGTCGGCACACAAGATTAATAGAAAAATAGGCAAAAACCAAATAAGTAGTATTTGCATCATATGACCTAATGAACTTCCCGCTAAAAAAGTGGCTAGATGGGGCATGATCCATGACTCTAAAACATTGCCGATCAAAATAAAAATATCAATAATAACAATCGCCACAATACATAACACGATGAACTTTGTTTTTTTATTATTTGTTAATCGATAATAATAACTATTCATTTTGTCTCCCTTTAGAAAGCCACCTTGAGTCAACAATCATCCAAGGTGGCTTCACCATATTCATCATTTTTTATTTATTATATTCCGTGGTGTAAGATTCTTTATACTGTCCAGGTAATATTCTCTAATAAAGTTTTATAGTACAAGAAAAAAAAGTAGGTTCTATTTCAGAATTAAAACGCGAAACTCCAGATCTGACATCATGCAATGACAACGCACAGTCAAAAGACACGCTCATGGCAAAAACACCGCTGATCATCGAGCGGTGTTTTCATTCGTCTTCTCACATAAAAAGGCCGTTTAACATGTAAGTTAAACGGCCTTCACCTCTTATAACTATTTTGATTTTTTAACGGTTACTTTTGTTGCTTTTCCTGTATTGCCCGCTTTGTCTTTTGCTGAAGCATATAATGCGGACCCTGCTTTTTGCTTGCTGATTTTAATGGAGAAGTTCCCCTTGTTATCAGCTTTTGCCGTTCCGATGTTTTTATTGCTGTACTTCACGGTAACGGTTGAACCGATTTCCGCTTTACCTGTTACTTTGGTGGCTTTGTCGTTCACTTCATTCACTTTCGGTGCTCCTGGAGCCGTTTTATCTTTAACCGTTACTTTTGCCGCTTTTCCTGTATTGCCTGCTTTGTCTTTTGCAGAGGCATATAATGCGGACCCTGCTTTTTGCTTGCTGATTTTGATGGAGAAGTTCCCCTTGTTATCAGCTTTTGCCGTTCCGATGTTTTTATTGTTGTACTTCACGGTAACGGTTGAACCGATTTCCGCTTTACCTGTTACTTTGGTGGCTTTGTCGTTCACTTCATTCACTTTCGGTGCACCTGGGGCGGTTTTATCCAGAACAGTTACGGTTGTCGCCTTACTTTCCCGTTTTGCTAGATCTGTAGCTGTGACTGAAAGTTTAGTGCCAGCTTTTTGTTTGCTGATTTTCACTTTGAAATTCCCTTTGCTGTCCGTGTTACCTGAACCAATCACTTTTTTGGCATTATTTTTGACCGTGATTTTCATGTCCGCTTGTGATTGACCAGTTACATACGTATCTTTGTCACTTACAGCTTTAACGGTTGGCTTATTAGGGGTTTCCCCTTTCTTCACGAATACTTTGATTGAAGAGGTTGCCAGTTTTGAAGAATCAGAGATATTCACAGTAAGCATTTGCTCAGCTTTTTGGACCGGAATCGTAACGGTGAACGTTCCGTTAGCTGACGCCGTTCCTTTACCGATCGTTTTGCTTCCGCTTTTCACTTCGATTACTGAACCTTTTTTAGCTGAACCAGTCAGTTTTGTTTGCGTATCCATCACAAGATTGACTTTTGCTTTTAAATCCACTGCACTAAGTGCACTGTATGCATTCAGCCTTCCATATCCGGATACTAAATCTTTTCCGACAGGAAGTTCTTCTTCTGGTATTATGATTTCTCCATCCTCAGGTGGATAGTCCTCATAAGGGTCTACATTATCTTCTTCTTCAAAAGCAACATATTCCGATGTCTCATGAAGGATTTCCCTTACTTCATTCAATTTCAATCCAGGGTTTCCGGATAATAACAAGGCCGTAGCTGCCGCAACATGGGGAGCTGCCATTGATGTACCATCCATATAGGTAACATTTCCATTAGGTACAAGGCTCGGGATGCCTGTCCCTGGAGCGACCATGTCCAATTTCGTTCCATAATTGGAATAATCCGATACTAAATCAAGGGCATTGGTTGCGCCGACGGAAATGGCGTATTTAGATGATGCAGGATAAGAAAGACCTTCCATCCCATCATTACCGCTTGCTACGACAACCATTACATTTTTGGCGGCTGCATCTTTCAAGGCGTGTTCAATCGTCCTGCTATATTCTCCGCCCAAGCTAAGGTTTATGACCTTGGCACCATGTTCCACGGCATATTTAATGCCTAGTGCAATTTTCTCATTGTCTCCATATCCTGAAGAGTCCAAGACCTTTACAGGCATGATTTTAGCTACTGGATTGATTCCTTGCATGGAATAGCCATTGTCTGCTTTTGCAGCGATAATTCCGGATACATGTGTACCATGGCCATTGTCATCGACGGCATTTCCCTTCTTATCAATGAAATTCTTGCCTAAGTCCATGCGAACCGTATCTTTCAAATCCGCAAGTGAATCATCGACACCTGTGTCGATAACCGCTACTAATGTATCCTTTAGATTACGTTTCTTAATAAGGTTTTGCAGTTTTTCGTTATCGATGTCCGCACCCTTTATGCCCTCTTCACCACCGAGGTTATTTAAAGACCATTGATACGATGATTGAATATCGGCTGAAAGTGCTTTATACGTTTTTACCGGTTCGATATATTCCACTTCTGGAAGATTTTCAATACCGGAAAGAGCTGCTGTGCTCATTTTTGCTTGATTCTTTAACTCTACGACATACATATCATCATACAGAACCTCTTGTTTCTTAGGTGCCGATAATGTTCCATATCCTTTTCCGCTTACTTTGGATTGGACAGAGCTTAATGACTTCCCTGGTTTAAGTTTGACGATATATTTGTTCTTTATATTTTTCGAAGCCGGAACTTCAATTCCCGCTTTGCTTGCGATATCGACGATTCTCTCACCGGCAAGCTTATCAAGATTGATTTTCTTTGCAATGCCGTCCATATCCTTTTTCAATCCAGCCGGAGCGACGTCTGCCGTCTTAGTGAATAAAGCTTTAATCGCTTCTTGCTGCTTGTTGCTAATGACTGCCGTACTGCTTGCTCCATTTTCATTAAGATCCTCAATAAGGGGCTTAATGACGACTAAATGATTATAGACGGCTTCCCTTGCCGTTTTATTACCAGCCAGATGAAGTGCCAGGAATGGAGAAGCCTTATAGTATAAAGAGGACATGGTGCGTCCCTCAGATGATTTCGTGAGAACTTCATCTCTAAACACGCGGAGTGTTTTCAACATGGATTCTCCCGTTTTCTTATCGTTTACACTCAATTCAACCGGGCATGATTCGAGATTTTCCCCTTCGTCCCCGGCAGATGGTGGCAATGTCACTGAATGGGCATTGATGGAGTATTCAGCTACATTTTCCGCATCCGGTAGAGGATTTCCTTCATCATCCGTATCGCCGAAATATTCAACTTTAACATAATATGTGCCGTCCCAAGCATATGGGAAATCGACTACAGCTTTTTCATCAGGATAAGAAGAGACAAAATAATTGCTCTCATCTTTTTCTGCTTTTTCTTTATCTTGATATACGGAAATATTCAAGATTTTATCCGAATTGACTTCGAACTCAATATGGGAGAATTTTTGTATTTCTTCTTGTGTGGGACTGATTTGATACCATTGAACACCCGGTTTTTCAAACTTCCCGTCCAAAGTGTCCCCATTTTTAATCGTATTTACATTTTCAATAGGTGTTACAGCTGCAGCTTGAGAATTTTGTGGAACCAAGCTGAAAATCAGTGCAAAAATAAGCACAAACACCGTAATTCGACTCACATTCTTAAATTTCACAGTTTCGCCTCCAATATTTGGTTATAAAATAACAGTACTATACCAAACTATCACACTGTATAATTTTATCAACCAATTTTTTCCCTTTTTTATGAGAAATGCTTGATATAATTGGACAGCGAGCAGAAAAATGATTCTCCTGTACCAATTAAGCAAGATATTTGAGCTCCGATCGACACCTTATAAGGATTGTTGATGCCAAAATTTGATAGATTCATCGCTAATGGACTTAAATCGGTGAAAATCCTAACATGACCTAATTCCTAAGTTCCGCCAATGCCCGCGAAAAAAAAAGCTGTCCCAGCATTAAAACATGCGGAACAGCTCTCATTTGATTTCGTTAGTTTGCGACGATATTGACTAATTTACCTGGTACAGCAATGACTTTACGGATGGTTTTCCCATCGATTTGTTCTTTGATGGAATCATCACCCATCGCAATTTCTTCCAACTTTTCTTTCGTAGTGTCAGTCGGCACCATTAATTTCGTTTTGACTTTTCCGTTGATTTGGATGACGATTTCGACTTCGTTATCCACTAACTTCGCTTCGTCGAACGCCGGCCATGTTCCGTATGTGATGCTCTCGGAATGGCCTAATTTAGACCAAAGCTCTTCGGCGATATGCGGTGCAACCGGTGCAAGCAATTTGACGAAACCTTCGATATATACTTTAGGAAGCGAATCGGCTTTATAAGCATCATTGATGAAAACCATCAATTGTGAAATCGCCGTATTGAATTTCAATTCTTCATAATTCTCGGTCACTTTTTTAACCGTTTGATGATAGACTTTTTCAAGCTTGCCCGTGTCATCCGTTTCGGTCATCTTATCTGTGATCGAACCGTCTTCGTTGACTAATAAACGCCAAATGCGGTCAAGGAATCTGCGGGAACCGTCCAATCCGTTTGTAGACCAGGCAATCGAAGCATCCAATGGTCCCATGAACATTTCGTACATGCGAAGTGTATCTGCACCATGGCTTTCAACGATATCATCCGGGTTCACGACATTCCCTTTTGATTTACTCATTTTTTCATTATTCTCGCCAAGGATCATCCCTTGGTTAAATAGGTTTTGGAAAGGTTCCTTCGTTGGCACAACACCGATATCGTATAGGAATTTATGCCAGAAACGAGCGTAAAGCAAGTGAAGCACCGCATGCTCAGCGCCGCCAATATAAATGTCGACCGGCATCCATTCTTTTAATTTTTCAGGATCTGCGAGTGCTTCCTTGTTGTCCGGATCGATATAACGAAGGAAGTACCAGCTGCTGCCTGCCCATTGTGGCATCGTATTTGTCTCACGGCGCCCTTTTCGTCCGTTTTCATCCGTTACGTTCACCCATTCCGTAATGTTCGCAAGTGGTGATTCGCCCGTACCCGAAGGCTTGATGTCCGTAGCTTTCGGTAAAATCAATGGAAGTTCTTCTTCCTTCACTGCAGACATCGTGCCGTCTTCCCAATGAATGATTGGAATCGGTTCACCCCAGTAACGCTGACGGCTGAATAACCAGTCGCGAAGACGGTATGTTATTTTCTTCGTACCGATTTCTTTTTCTTCCAGCCATTTGATCATGGTTGAAATGCCTTCTTCTTTATTCAATCCATCAAGGAATTCCGAATTCACATGAAGGCCATCGCCTGTATATGCTTCACTTGTCACATCTCCGCCAGCTACGACTTCCTTGATCGGCAAGTTGAACTTGACTGCAAATTCATAATCCCGCTCATCATGCGCAGGAACGGCCATGATCGCACCTGTTCCGTAGCTGATCAACACGTAATCAGCAATCCAGATCGGCATTTTTTCGCCGTTTACCGGGTTAATGGCATATGCCCCCGTGAACACGCCTGATTTATCCTTAGCCAAGTCTGTTCTTTCCAAATCGCTTTTATGTTTCACTTCATCTAAATATGCGTCGACTGCCGACCTTTGATCAGCTGTCGTAATTTTATCGACAAAGTGATGTTCAGGTGCCAATACGGCATATGTTGCACCGAATAACGTATCCGGACGGGTCGTGAATACCGTGAATGTATCTTCAAAGCCATCGATATTGAATGTAACCTCCGCTCCCTCGGAACGTCCAATCCAGTTACGTTGCATATCCTTGATGTTTTCAGGCCAATCCACATCATTCAAATCGTCGATTAAGCGGTCCGCATAAGCCGTGATTCGAAGCATCCATTGTTTCATCGGGCGGCGCTCAACCGGATGGCCTCCACGCTCACTTTTTCCATCGATGACTTCTTCGTTCGCCAATACCGTGCCAAGAGCCGGACACCAGTTAACGGCCACTTCATCAATATATGCAAGGCCCTTTTCATATAATTTCAAGAAGATCCATTGCGTCCATTTGTAATAGTCGGGATCTGTCGTGTTTATTTCGCGATCCCAATCATAAGAAAAACCAAGGGCTTTGATTTGGCGGCGGAACGTGTTGATATTGTGCTCCGTGAATTCAGCTGGATCATTTCCCGTATCGATCGCATATTGCTCTGCCGGAAGTCCAAATGCATCCCAGCCGATCGGGTGTAAAACATTATACCCCTGCGCCCGTTTCATACGTGCTAAAATATCGCTTGCCGTATAACCTTCCGGGTGCCCCACATGAAGACCTGCGCCTGAAGGGTATGGGAACATATCCAGCGCGTAGAATTTACGTTTGCCGCTTTCTTCACCCGTTTTGAATGTCTTATTGCCTTCCCAATACTGCTGCCATTTCGTTTCTATGCTTCTATGGTCAAAACTCATATGATTTCCTCCTAATTTCCGTATAAAAAACAATAAAAAACCCCTCATCCCAAAATAGGGACGAGAGGATTATGTATATCTTCCCGCGGTACCACCCACATTGGCGATAGCTAAAATCCGCCCAGCTTAAAACATCCGTAACATGGATTAAAACGCCAGGCATTACTTTTTACCTTCACACCCGGAACTCCAAGGGGAGTTCACGACCCTCCCAGGTTGACTTGCACCACCCGTCAACTCTCTTTACTGGAATCAAATCGCTACTGTTCCTCATCATAGTCTTTATGAGAATATTTGATTATATTAATTCTAGTCAATTTCACCGATAATTGCAATAGCCGTACATAAACATTATCGACAGGTTTTTCATTATATATGCGAATTCAAGGAAAATCGTGCAAAAAAAGGGAGCTATGCATCCATAGCTCCCTTGCTTCCCTTTAATGCCGCAGTAAAATCATTTCATTTTTCAATTCATTCATCTGCTGCCGCATCCGCGAAAGCATATCCCGTTGTTGGGCATTCGAACTGGCATACAATCGTTCCATATCCGTCAAAGCCTCTTCGATATACTTTTGCGAATTTTGAAATTGTTCATCATCATAATGCTCCTGCCGTGAGGCCTCGTTAAATTCAAACTCTGCAAAATGGAGAGCTCCTTCACATTGCTCTAAAAAATGATCGACGGATTGTCTGGTTGCCATTACAAACCCTCTCCTTCGCGTCTCATGTGGATGATTCGGAATCATCTTGTTTAGTTTGAGCAAATAACGAGTGGATTATCATTTTTTTTGAGGAATCAACCTTTATCCCAAAACTTCTCCCCGTGATGGGAAATGAACTGCTCGATCCACTCGGCAAAGCCCATATGGAGTTTCTCGCCTTCTTCAAAATCATCAATATGGCCTTTTACCATTAAATAATCCTTATCACCTTTAGCGACGGCTTCCCCATCTATCACGATATTATCTTGATAAATGCATGCCACTTTATAGCATCCTTCGTATGAATTTTCATATGTGTAATTAACAATATCATCCAGGCTGTATAAATCATTTTCCCCGCCAGATTCCACATTATCGAATAGACGGCATCCATTCGTTATTTTTAAAAACTCTTTATAATCATCGGGCAGAAGCAATCCGGTTTTCTTTTCAAAGGAATGAATTTGTTCATCCGAAGCAGGTGAATTGAAGGTGCAAGTGGCTTTGTATATGAACCCATCTTCATTTACTTCGATCACCTGATTATTTTCGGCTAATTTCTTTTTCATTTGATTAATCGCTTCTTCAACTTGACCGGTCATGTCCATCAGCTCCCGATTGGATATAGTCATTCATTAGATATACTGAAAATAGCAGCTAAATTTTAACCTTCAAGTATACAGTATACGCTTATTTTTCAAAAAAAGACCTAGCTGCCAGAATGTTGTATAATATATGTTGCGCTTTATTTTTAATTAGGAGGTTGCTGATTTGAATCAAGCAAACCCGTTTATATATGCAACGGATAACAAACGATATCATACATGGAATTACCACTTGAGAAATCATTTTGGACATAAGGTTTTTAAAGTTGCCCTGGATGGCGGTTTTGACTGCCCGAACCGTGATGGCACCGTCGCACATGGAGGCTGTACCTTCTGCAGTGCCTCAGGCTCGGGTGACTTTGCGGGCAGCAGGGTTGAACCGTTAGAAGTCCAATTTAAGAAAATCAGCGAACGGATGCATCATAAATGGAAAGACGGAAAATATATGGCCTATTTCCAAGCGTTCACGAATACCCATGCACCCGTGGCAGAGCTTCGCGAGAAATATGAAAGTGTATTGACCCAGGAAGGTGTCGTCGGACTCTCCATCGCGACACGCCCGGATTGCCTCCCAGATGATGTAGTCGAGTATTTAGCGGAATTGAACGAGCGCACTTACCTATGGGTGGAACTCGGTCTCCAGACGGTTCATGAAAAGACCGCGACGATGATCAACCGTGCCCATGACTTCAATTGCTACAAAGAGGGTGTCGATAAACTGCGTAAACACGGCATCCGCGTATGCTCCCATATCATCAATGGTCTTCCTCAGGAAGATTACGAAATGATGATAGAAACAGCCCGGGAAGTCGCCAAACTCGATGTGCAGGGCATAAAGATCCATTTACTTCATCTATTAAAAGGGACACCAATGGTCAAACAATATGAAAAAGGCCTACTTGAGTTTCTCGACCGTGACGATTATGTCAGCCTGGTATGTGACCAGTTGGAAATTATCCCTCCAGAAATGATCGTTCACCGCATTACGGGTGACGGTCCGATCGATTTGATGATCGGACCAATGTGGAGCGTCAATAAATGGGATGTCTTGAATGCCATTGACGCCGAATTGAAACGCCGCAACAGCTGGCAGGGGAAAAATCATCAGACGGAGGTACAAACATGAAGCTTGATCGAATTTTGCCATTCGCCAGGATTCTGCTTGAAAAGGCGGTTCAGCCTGGAGATATAAGCATTGATGGCACGATGGGCAACGGTTTTGATACGGTCTTTCTTGCAGGACTTACAGGTGAAAACGGACATGTCTATAGTTTTGACATTCAGAAAGAAGCCCTCCAAACCACAGCGGCGAAACTGAAGGCCGAGAATTTACAAGCGCACTGCACCCTCATTCACGATGGGCATGAACAATTGAGCAAATACATCAGGCAAGAACATTCCGGAAAGATCACAGGTGCCATATTCAACCTAGGCTACCTTCCTGGCGGAGACAAATCAATCATCACCCAAGCAGATACGACGATATCGGCCATTGAACAGCTGTTCGAGATGCTGGCACCAGAAGGCATCATCATCCTCGTCATTTATCATGGACATCCAGGGGGATCTGAAGAACGGGATGCATTGATGGATTATGTACGGGACTTTCCTCAACAGAAAGCACATATCCTAAAATACGGTTTCATCAACCAAGCCAACAATCCGCCATTCATCGTGGCGATTGAAAAGAGATGATCACGCATGACACCGTTCTTTAGTAACGGTGTTTTTGCATTAGACATTCGTTTAAGCCTCCACTCGAAGGGTGCATGGAACAAAATAAGAAAACGACGCGTTTAGACCTATTCGCCAATATCCTCCACATTATAAAAAGATACTTGTTATGTATTCCGTGCACCGGTCATCAAGACGAACGAATTGCTTACAAACACAGGTTAATCCAAATAAAAAAAGCTGCCAAAGGTCTCACTTCGGCAGCTTTTTCATTATATCCCGCAGTATGTACCGATCAAACGACATACCCTAATATCTTTAAACGATTTTCAACAAAACTCAGTGCATATTGAAATACATCATCACGCTCTGGCTCGTTGAAGATTTCATGATAAAGCTTCGGCCATTCCTTATATTGCTTTTCACTGGCCAAGTTATAATTAAACCACTCACGAACCGCCTTCTTATTCACGATTTTGTCATCTCCGCCCTGCATGACCAAAAGCGGTACATCCTGAATTTCGGGAATCTCTTCAAAAGCATCCTTCATAGCCTGTGCAAGCTCGCGATACCAACGAATCGAAACTTTTGTGATATATAGGGTATCGTTTCTATCGGATTCACGAACTTCAGAACTTCTCGTTGCCATTTCAGGTGTCAATCCGGAATCTACCCTGAACTTAGGCATCACGATGTTCAAACCATGAGAGAGGGCTGTCATGAGCTTCGGCGGCTTCGTCATGAGGCCTAAGCATGGTGAAGATAGAATCACCCCTGCAATGTCCCATTCCTCTTCCTGAAGAAGGCGTATCGAGATCAAACCGCCCATGCTGTGACCAAGTAAAAACACCGGCAGCGAATATTCGTAGGCATCTTCTATCCAGCTTTTCACTTCATCTAAATATTCATCAAAGGAATCGATATGTCCCCGGTAGGCGCGTGTTGTCATTCCCTGCCCAGGAAGGTCGCCCATGACCACATGGTATCCGGCTGAAAGCCACATTTGTGTAACCCACTTATAACGGCCGTGATGCTCCATAGCCCCATGAATGATGACAATGACGCCTTTTGCGTCTCCTTCTGTCTCCCATTTCCACATTCGAAATCCCCCTTTCACTTTTCACTTGTTGTATACGATCCATGATAGTTAAAATAATATATATAAATTATAACCATATTCGTGATTTTCGACAAAAAAGAAATCTAACAAGTTGTACATTGGTATTATAAATAGCCAAGTGTATTTGCATACGGTATATTAAAATAATACATAAAAACATTAACTTCGGAAAGGAAATGATTGAAAATGATTATTTATCCGTTTAAAGGCAAAGAACCTGAAATTGCTGAAAGCGCTTATATTGCTGAAAATGCTGTCGTCACAGGTGATGTGAAAATTGGTGACAAATCATCAATTTGGTTCAATTCCGTCATTCGCGGTGATGTATCCCCAACCATCATAGGGAAAAAAGTCAGTATACAGGATAATAGCGTCCTGCACCAAAGCCCAAATAATCCATTGATCATCGAGGATGAAGTGACCATCGGCCATCAGGTCATTTTACATAGCTGCAAAATCCGTAAAGGAGCTTTGATCGGCATGGGATCGATTGTGCTTGATGCAGCGGAAATCGGCGAAGGGGCATTTATCGGTGCCGGCAGTCTCGTTCCCCAAGGTAAAGTCATTCCACCGAACATGTTGGCATTCGGACGCCCAGCTAAAGTCATTCGCGAAATCAACGAAGAAGATCGCCAGGATATGGAACGAATCGTACGCGAATATGCCGAAAAAGGACAATACTATAAAACGGCAGAACGAATAAAATAAACTAACGAGTATTTGCTCCTAACTCACGAGTAAATGCACATAACTCACGAGTATTTGCTCCAATTTCACGAGTATTTGCTCTAATTCGCGAGTAAATACTCCTAACTCACGAGTAAACGTATATAACTGGCGAGTATTTGCTCCCATTTCACGAGTAAATGCTCCTAACTCACGAGTATTTGCTAAATTCGCGAGTATATGCTCCAATCCACGAGTAAACGCACATAACTGGCGTGCATTTGCTCCCATTTCACGAGTATTTGCTCCAATTCACGAGTATTTGCTCCTAACTCACGAGTAAAAGCACATAACTCACGAGTATTTGCTCCAATTTCACGAGTAAATGCTCCTAACTCACGAGTATTTGCTCCTAACTCACGAGTAAACGTTCCTAACTCGCGAGTATTTGCTCCAATTCACGAGTAAACATTCCTAACTCGCGAGTATTTGCTCCTAATTCACGAGTATACGACCATAACTCGCGAGTAATTGCTCCAATTCACGAGTAAACGCACATAACACGCGAGTATTTGCTCCAATCCACGAGTAAACGCACATAACACGCGAGTATTTGCTCCAATCCACGAGAAAGCTCCAAACTCACGAGTAACTATCGATTTCTTGAATTATTCCCCCTGAAGGCAAAATTAATCCATAAAAAAAGGTGCCCCGCTGTTGCGGGACACCTTTTTTTATGGATTATGCTTGTGCTTTTAATGTTTCTGCTTTATCCGTGCGTTCCCATGGAAGATCGACATCTGTACGGCCAAAATGTCCGTATGCAGCTGTTTGTTTGTAGATTGGGCGACGAAGATCAAGCATTTTGATGATACCAGCTGGACGAAGGTCGAAGTTTGCACGAACTAGGTCAACTAGGACTTCTTCGCTAACTGTACCAGTTCCGAATGTATCAATCGAGATCGATACAGGCTCTGCCACACCAATTGCGTATGCCAATTGAACTTCCGCTTTGTCAGCAAGGCCAGCGGCAACGATGTTTTTCGCAACGTAACGCGCTGCATATGCCGCAGAACGGTCAACTTTAGTAGCATCCTTACCAGAGAATGCACCACCGCCGTGACGAGCGTATCCGCCGTACGTATCAACGATGATTTTACGTCCAGTAAGACCAGCATCCCCTTGAGGTCCGCCAATTACGAAACGGCCGGTCGGGTTGATGAAGTACTTAGTTTGAGCATCGATCAATTCAGCTGGAACAACTGCTTTAATCACATGTTCTTTTATATCGGCTTGAATTTGTTCAAGCGTAATTTCTGCATCATGCTGTGTAGAGATAACGATCGTATCTACACGTACAGGACGGTTATTCTCATCATACTCCACAGTTACCTGTGTTTTACCATCAGGGCGTAAGTAAGCAAGAGTTTCATCTTTACGAACTTTAGCCAAGCGGAATGAAAGTTTATGTGCCAAGGAAATCGGAAGTGGCATAAGCTCTTCTGTTTCATTACAAGCAAATCCGAACATAAGACCTTGGTCCCCTGCACCGATTGCATCGATTTCTTCCTCTGACATGTTTCCTTCACGAGCTTCCAATGCTTTATCGACGCCAGCTGCGATATCAGCAGACTGCTCATCAATGGAACTCAATACAGCACAAGTTTCAGCATCGAAACCATATTTCGCACGTGTGTAGCCAATTCCTGCAATGGTATCACGAACGATACGCGGAATATCCACGTAAGCGGATGTTGTAATTTCACCAGCAACAAGCACAAGACCTGTTGTTACACTTGTTTCACACGCAACACGTGCATTTGCATCCTTAGCAAGGATAGCATCTAAAATGGAATCTGAAATCTGATCACAAATTTTGTCCGGATGGCCCTCTGTAACAGATTCAGAAGTAAATAGACGTTTCTTTGACATCATATTTCCTCCTTGGAAGTTAGTATGTTGTAGGCATAAGCCTGATTTTTTACGGAACTCGTTTCCCTCATTAGTTTCAACTATAGACACAGAATTACTTATAAATACACAAAAACCTTCCCTGGCAAATGAGGAAAGGTTTAAAATTCTGTCTTCTATCCTTTCACTCTTATCGTTCAAGGGTTTTTTACCTTGCTCAGGTTAGCACCATCACCACTATTCCTTGAAGAACCATCGCTTTATTTTCGGCGATCGATCTTGGAGTCAAGTTCAATATGGCAGGTTGCTGGGTTTCAAAGGGCCTGTCCCTCCACCAACTCGGGATAAGAGAATCCGTACAATTTAAGATAATATCGTATCAGGTTGGAACTTGTCAATGTTTTTCTAAAAAGAACATATCCGCCCACTTGAAAAAACGGGTTGTTTCAGCGTCTTCAAAGGGTTTCCAAGGCAGAAGGCGAATAGAAATGTTGAAAATTGCCATTAATAATAGAAAATAAAGCATACTAACAGGAATGGCCAATTAGAAATATGTTGCTTAATTACTTCCTATTTAAAATAAAATTTTCACTCCATGTAAGTATATGCAATTGTATTGACTCGGTTCCTGCGCCTTAATAATGAAAAATGATTAACGAAACCAGTTGAAAATAATCACAAATTAAAAGAAATAGTATAGACTATTTAAATGAATGTGTTATACTAATTGTAATATAAAAACTTAAACAAAGGAAGGTACCTCATATATGAATTCTGTAGATGTTTCTAATGAGTTACACCAGTTATTAACAGGAAACAATGTTCAAACTCAACTTTCAGTTCCTCAATTGGTCGAAAAAGTATTAAGCAGAAATGAAGGCGTACTAACATCAACTGGTGCAGTAAAAGCTGAAACCGGCAAGTATACTGGTCGTTCACCTAAAGATAAATATATCGTGGAAGAAGCATCCGTTAAGGATAAAGTCGATTGGGGTTCAGTGAACCAGCCAATTTCTGAAGATGTTTTCAATAAACTATATAATAAAGTAGTTGACTACCTAAAAGCAAAAGAAGAGATTTTCGTTTTCAAAGGTTTCGCTGGTGCAGACGAATCATCACGTCTTCCCATCCGAGTTGTTAATGAATATGCTTGGCATAATCTTTTTGCCCATACTTTGTTCATCCGTCCGAACGAAGAGGAATTAAGAGGTCACGAAGCTGAATTCACAATTCTTTCGGCACCTAATTTCAAAGCAGACCCAGAAGTGGACGGGACTTCATCCGAAACTTTCATCATCGTTTCATTTGAACGCCGTACCATCCTGATCGGCGGAACGGAATATGCAGGAGAAATGAAAAAATCGATCTTCTCGATCATGAACTACTTACTTCCAGAGGCTGGAATCCTTCCAATGCATTGCTCTGCTAACGTAGGACGTGAAGGAGACGTCGCTTTATTCTTCGGACTGTCTGGAACAGGTAAAACAACTTTATCCGCAGACACTAGCCGTAAACTGATTGGCGATGACGAGCACGGCTGGTCTTCTAACGGCGTATTCAACATCGAAGGTGGCTGCTATGCGAAAACGATCAACCTTTCACGTGAAAAAGAACCACAAATTTTCGATGCGATCCGCTTCGGTGCCGTATTGGAAAATGTAGTTGTGGATCCGGATACACGTGAAGCGGACTATGATGATAGTTCATTGACTGAAAACACCCGTGCTGCATACCAAATGCAAGCGATCGATAACATCGTGAACCCAAGTATTGCAGGACACCCAAATACAATCATTTTCTTAACAGCTGATGCTTCAGGCGTTCTGCCTCCAATCAGCAAGCTTTCCAAAGAACAGGCAATGTTCCATTTCCTAAGTGGTTACACTAGTAAATTGGCTGGTACTGAAAGAGGGGTAACTTCACCGGAAGCTACATTCTCCACTTGCTTCGGTTCACCGTTCTTACCGCTTCCCGCTCAACGCTATGCTGAGATGCTTGGTGATAAAATTGACGAGCACAATGCAAAGGTATACCTTGTCAACACTGGGTGGACTGGCGGAGCATACGGAACCGGAAGCCGTATGAAACTTGCTTACACTCGTGCGATGGTACAAGCGGCACTTGAAGGTGAATTAGCGAACATCGAAACGATCAAAGATGAAATCTTCGGTTTGGATATCCCGCTTCATGTTCCTGGAGTTCCTGACGAAGTGCTTCAACCAATCAAGACTTGGGCAGATCCTGCGGCTTATAAACAAGCAGCAACAGCTCTTGCAGCTCAATTCCGTGCAAACTTCAAGAAATTCGGTAGCGTTCCAAGTGAAATCGAAGAACTTGGCGGACCGACAGCTTAATAAATTGTACACAAAAGGACCAAGCTCTTGCTTGGTCCTTTCTTCATTTTGCTCCCCCCCGTGCCAGTTGCAGAGCTTGACTTTCAACCACAAAAAGGGCACTGTCCATAGTCAGCGCCCCCTTTATCCTTATTCCATTATCGATGTTTGTCCAAGTTTTTAGATGATCGCTTTATTCCTGGCTTTTTTCATGGACATCGTTTTGTATTGATATATATTGCCCAGGTTGGCCACCGGGACATCGGTTTCGTTCGCATCAATGCAATTCCGAGTATCCAAAATCAATTTATTGGCCATAAGATCCGATAGCTTATCATAATCCATCCGTTTAAATTCATCATGGTCGGTCAGGACAAGTATCAAGTCGGCACCTTTTACAGCATCTTCCACTGAAACGATTGGCATTTTCCCAGATTGAACATGCGGATCATGCAAGGCTACATCCACATTTTCCATTCCCATCAAGATATTGACGACATCAATGGCGGGACTTTCACGAATATCATCTACATTTCCTTTGTATGAAAGTCCGAAAACCGCTACCTTTGGATGACGGATTCCCTCGAGCATCATTCTTACGCAATTGACAATGTAATAAGGCATCGATACGTTCGTATCACGGGCCAATTTAATGATTCTCGCATACTCTGGTGCCTTTGCTACGACGAAATACGGATCGACTGCTAAACAATGTCCCCCGACTCCAGGGGCCTGGTTGGTGAATATTGACACGTGGGTGCTTGTTTGCCATCCCTATGACATCCAAGACATTGATGTCCAGCTGGAAGCAGACTTTCGCCAGCTCGTTTGCAAGGGCGATATTGACATCCCGGAAAGTATTTTCCATCAGCTTGGACATTTCCGCCGTTTTCGCATCCGTCTGAATGATTTCACCTTGAACGAAGGTTTCATAAACTAAGCTCCCTTTATAAGAACATGTTTCCGTGATCCCTCCGACGATACGATTATTATGAACTAACTCTTCAAGAATCCTTCCAGGTAAAACACGTTCCGGGCAATGAACGAGGAAGATGTCTTTACCGATCGTGAGGCCAGTCATTTCTATCATCGGTTTGATATGATCATCCATGCTTCTTGGCGCTATCGTCGATTCGATAATGATGACATTTCCCTTTTTGATAAAAGGAAGAATGGTGGATGTCGCTTCTAAGACGTAGGTTAAATCACATGATTGATGCATATCATCTTTTATTTGGAGTAGGGACTGCAATAATGAAAACATCAGCATGTTCCGGGCTTAAAGCAGCTCGAAACTTATTGGAAATAAGTACCTCATGTAATACCTGCTCCAGTCCAGGTTCTTCGATATGGAGCTTACCATTATTCAAATTGGAGATAACCTCAGGCTGGATATCCACGCCGATAACATCGACACCGTGTTTCGCAAACATTAAAGAAGTTGGAAGCCCTATATAACCAAGTCCCATTGTACAAAGTTTCATATTAACCACTCCTATCCTATTTTTCTGCTACACTCGTTTTGTTAGGCAGATTGATAAATATCGATAAAGATTTCCTTCTCTTGTTTCCAATTGTATTTTTGCCGGGCATTCAGGCAATTACTGCTCATTTCCGCCCTTTTTTCAGGATGTTTCAATAGGTAATTGACTCCTTCGGCAATTGACTTTGGATCATGTGAATCGACACACACGCCAATCTGTTCCGCATCGACCACCTTTTGAATTTCAGGAAAACTACAGGCAACCACAGGCACACCGCTCATCATGTATTCAAACAATTTATTTGAAGAAGCGGAGTAGTGATTAAAACAGACATTATTCAATACCTGAAAACCTAAATACGCATTTTTCGTATAATGGAGCAGCTCGTCGACCGGAACCTTCGGTAAGAACTTCACACGATGTTCCAGATGCATGTCGCTTACTTTTTTCATCAAATCATCCTTGATTCTTCCATCTCCTATAAAAACCACTGTCCCACCCTCTATCATCGGTACAGCATCAACCAATTGCTCTAAACCTCTGCCCATTTGAACGCCGCCTTGGTATAACAATATCGGCTCATTCGCTGGCAAATCGAGCAGCTCATGCAAATTCACGGCCGTACTTTCCTCCGGATTGGTTGGAATTGGGTAGTTATGGACCACATTGGGATATAAACCATATAAGTCTTCGTTATATTTAGCTCTCGTATGGTTTTCGGCAATCATTTCATCAACAAATATTAATAGGAATTTCTCCATCATCCCGTAAAGTCTGCTATTATATCCCGTTCTGCTCGTTTGTACCTCATGTGAGTCATATATCAGCTTTTTTCGCCTTAACCATTTACTGCTGATCGCTCCCTGCATTAGCGTATTCAAGTCATTCGAATGATAAAAATCATATTTCCTTTTCCGGCCATGGTGGATCATTTGACCAAAAATGTAGCTCCTTGTTAATAGGGTCGGCAGCTTCGTTTTACTCATGATCAAGGTGCCGATCGCAAGGAGTGCAAGGGAACCGAACAATATTCCCGATCCCACCCAGCCATTGATCAAATTTAAGTTCCACAACGTATTCCAAACCAATAATGCCAGTAGAACGATTTCAAACTTCTTTTTCTTCAATTTGCCTACGATCCTGAGAATCCTATGAAGCGCCTCCCAGCGGTTATTCACCCTAGTGACAGTGAAACCATTTTGATGTTTCTCCTTTTTGGGCAAATCCTTGATCTTCCAGTTATGAATGGCAATCAAATCCACTTCATAACCCGCTTCAGTAAGTGCTGTGCATTCTCTTAGAACCCTTGCATCGTTCGTAAAGTGATTCCACACAAACATACATACTTTCTTCGCCATGTTGTCCTCCAATTCCAGATTTTCAGCCTGACGCTTCCATCACGTTGATGAGACCTTTAATATTTTTGGACCATTGAAAATGTTGTTTAGCATACTGATAACCGTTTTCCCCCAGTTCTTTACGAAGGGCTGGATCTGAGGCCATGGTCAGGATATGCTGACTGATTTCATCAACATTTCGGCTGTCTGCCACCAACCCGCATTTCGCCTCTGAGAGCATCTTCTTGGCCCTTCCAGCAACATCACCGACAATGGGCTTTCCGACACACATATAATCGATGATTTTACCAGGCAGCACCTTGTTGAAGACCTCTTTTTCAACCAAGCTTACATATGCAATGTGAGAAGTTGAAACTTCATGAAGAGTCACTCTTCTATTCATCGCATTAATCACCTTTATATTAGTCAGCCCTTTAGATCCGATCTCCTTCTCCACTTCGGATACCCGATATCCATATCCGATCATCGAGAACTCGATTTGCTTATGTTCCCTTAGCTTTTCAGCCACGGCTATCAGTTTTTTCAGGTCTTGAGCCAGTCCAATATTCCCTGTATAAACGACCTTGATTATTTTTTCCGATACGGGTGTAAGCAAATTCTTTAAAGTCAGCTCATCCGCAGTAAGCGAATTAGGGATGAATTGGATGGTATCCTCCTTGACTCCCTTTGAAACGATATAATCCCTGAATCCAGGACTATTGATTATGATAAAATCCGAATGCCGATATAGCTTCCTTTCCAGAAAGAAAGCGAATTTCAAAACCCACTTATTTGTAAACACTCCTACTCCTATCAACGATTCCGGCCATAAATCCCTGACATCGGTAATGAGTTTCGCCTTCATCTTTTTCTTGGCGATCAACGCCGCCAATGTCGGGAAGATCGGCGGGGTCGTTGCAAACACATAATCATATTTTTTTTCGAGACGGATGATTGTATAAATGAAAAGCCACATCGCTTCAAGATAATGAAGCAACCGCTTTCCCATATTGCTTGTATACCGCTTCACTTTGTCCGGCTTTATCCTGATGACATCTTCTTCAATGCTATCTTCATCCCAAAACTTTGTATCTTGATATAAACTTTGATTAGGATAACTCGGCTTCAATGTGATGACCGTTACCTCAAATCCGTTTCTTTTCAAATGGAGATATATATTTTTCATTCTATTTCCCGCACTTCCGATTTCCGGATAAAAGTTTTGCACGATCATCAGGACGCTTTTCATATTCGCCTATCACCTCTATTCTTGGGTTGTTATGTTCCTGCTTTTCATTGTAAATGCCAGATATTAACTGAAAGTTAAAGAAATATAAAGTCCTTATTAATATTGTAAATATTCCGTTAATTATTGTTTCATTTTTATATTTTCCATGAACTTCCCGCTATAATGGGGAGGACATTTAGAAGGGGAGGAAATGAGCATGCCTAAACAACGTTTAAAGGTCATGACCGTATTTGGTACAAGACCGGAGGCCATCAAAATGGCACCCGTCGTATTGGAACTGAAAAAACATCAAGAAGAAATAGAAACCATCGTGGTGGTCACCGCCCAGCATAGGGAAATGCTCGACCAAGTCTTGCAATGTTTTCAAATAAAGCCAGATCACGATTTGGATATGATGAAGGATAGGCAAACATTAGAAGAAATTACAACTCGAGGCATTGAAAAGTTGAGTTCGCTCATGAAAAATATAAAACCGGATATCGTCCTCGTTCATGGGGATACAACGACAACTTTCATCGCAAGCTTGGCTGCTTTCTATAATAAGATACAGGTTGGTCACGTTGAAGCTGGTCTCCGTACCTGGAATAAGCATTCACCGTTCCCTGAAGAGATGAATCGACAGTTGACTGGAGTCCTGGCTGACTTGCACTTTGCACCGACCAAGAAGGCTGCTGAAAATCTCCTAATGGAAAACAAACAGAATGACCGTATCCACATTACCGGTAACACTGTCATCGATGCCTTGAAAACAACGATACAAAAAGACTACACGCATCCGATCCTCTCCGGGTTGAATGGCGATAGAATGCTATTGATGACCGTACACCGTCGTGAAAATATCGGAAAACCCATGCAAGGAATATTCCGTTCCGTGAAACGGCTTCTTGATGAACATGGGGATATCCAAGTTGTTTTTCCGATTCATAAAAACCCAGTCGTTCGCGAAATCGCTCATGAGATTTTCAACGATAACGATAGGCTGCATATAATCGAACCTTTAGAGGTGATTGATTTCCATAATTTCGCTGCGCGATCCCATCTGATCCTGACAGATTCCGGAGGGGTGCAAGAAGAAGCCCCATCACTGGGTGTCCCAGTTCTCGTATTGCGCGATACGACGGAACGGCCGGAAGGAATAGAAGCTGGCACTCTATTATTGGCAGGGATCGAAGAAGAAAGAATTTACCAATTAACCAATGACCTACTTACGAGTGAAGAGGCCTATAAAAAAATGGCCACAGCTTCCAACCCATATGGAGATGGACTTGCTTCAAAGCGGATTGTTGAAATCCTATTAAAGCATAGTATGAAATCCCCCCTTCCAATATGAAAATGGTTCAATAAAAAAGATGATTAAATCAGCCTGCCACTTTACCGGCAGGCTTTTTCCAATTAGTTAGATCTATACTTGAGCACCTTCGGAAATCTGTTCAGTCGCGGCACACCTATCATTTGCCCTTATCCCGAAATAACCGCTATTTCTTTTATTGAATCCGCGCCAGCATTAACATTCTGGGTCATCACTTGAATCATTTACGAAAGGGGACGCAAAAATAGTCAAAGCAACGAAGGACAAAAAACCACTATTAATTTGTATTTGAAATGGCAGATACTTATGATAGTTTTGATATATCAAAATTCATTGGATTTAAAAATTTACATTGCTTGGAGGTGTTTAAATGTTCGGGGAAGACCCAAAGTGTGTTAATTGTGGAAAAGAAATTAAAGGCGATGAAGTTGTTCTTGTGAAAATGCGTTATCCGAAGCGTAGAGGGATGACTGAAATAAAAGCATATTTAAAAAATGAAGGAAGTTTCTTCTGTGAAGTGTGTTTTGATAAAGCACAAAACTAATATATGATATTTAAATTTATCTCCCTTACTAAGTCTTTGGATAAAAAGGACCACCAAAATTGGTGATCCTCAATTTATCATTTTATTGAACTGGGCTTTTCCCCAAATTTTCGAACCTTTTCTTTTTAAATAAAGAAGGACGGTTAAGAATATGACCACCTCTGATAATGGAATGGCCAGCCATGCTGCATTCGTCCCGAATATAAGCGGCAATGTCAGCAAGAATATAAGCATGAAAATGAACTCTCGCCCAATCGTGATCCAGGCGGCCATCTTCACTTGCCCAATTGATTGGAAATAGGTCATCATGACAAAGTTGACACCCATTAGGATATAGCCGCTAAAGAAGATCCTAATTCCAATTGTAGCAAGTTCTTTAACGTCACTTGAAAAATCACCGAATAAATTCACGATGAAAGGAGCGGCAACCTGTCCCATGAGGGTAATGGATATTCCTGCCCCCATTGCGGTAAAAATGGCAATGCGGACCGTTTCGCGCTTCCTCTTTTCATCTTTTGCACCATGATAATAACTTACCAGCGGCTGGATCGCCGACCCTATGCCGAGAAACATCAGCAGCATGACACTATGGGCATAATTCACAATCGAAAATGCAGCTAATCCATCGGTGCCTGCAAGTCGGGAGAACGCATTATTATGAGCGATAGTAAAGACGGATACACCTATTTCCGCTAAGAAACTAGGAAAACCGATCATCATCGTCATCATGAATAGTGACTTTTCAAAACGGAACTTGACGAGACGAAGCGTATTCTTCTTCGTGAAAAAGTGCAGGCTTAGAACCAGTATCCCCAATGCTGCTGCCAAGATCGTACCATAAGCTGTCTCACGCACCCCTAGTTCAAGTACGTAAAGAATAATGAAGTTCAAAACGAAATTGGATATGGCTGTAACGATAAGGGAGGCCATGGCCAAATTCGGATTGCCATTATTCCTGACGAATATGCTTAAAGTGTTTTCCAACGTGAAAACAAAGCCCAGCATCAAGAAAACATTCATGTAGTCCGTTGCAAAGGGAGCCGTTGCTTCATTGGCCCCTAGTGCATAAACAAGCTGATGATGAAAAGCGTAGGCAATCAGACCAATGATTACGGTGAATATCGTAATCAAAATGATGGAATGGGTGAAAATAAAGCGTGCACGGCCATAATTCCTTGCCCCCATGCTTTGTGAATAAAGTGTTGCGCCCCCTACCCCAATCCAAATCGACATCGCTACAAAAATCGTATAAATGGGCCCTGCTATATTAACTCCTGCAAGGGCAACCGATCCAAGTTTATTGCCGACCATCACGCCATCGACAACAAAGTTCAATGCCATCAATACCATTCCTATCATGGAAGGAATCAAATAGCGTAAAAAGACCCTTCCCGTCGATTCCATCTCCAGTAGATTTTGTTGTTGTTTTTCTCTTAATGACATGTTTACCAGCTCCTGCTATTCGACCTTACTTTGAAATACCTCTCCAAAAAATGGACCATGACGCTGCAAGTTTTTCCGCCACCCGCTCTCGATTATCGGCATAAACCAGTTCAACCATAATGGCCACGATGACACCTGAATACGCCAATGTCAGGGTCCGCGCATTCCCTGTGTTTAAAGCCCCCTCTGATAACCATGATCGGAATATCTCTTCCATTAAGGCTTCCTGTTGAACCTGAATATCATCAGTCTCCTTCTGTATTTCATTGTATAGATGTGTTGGCGGAAAGAATCCCATGCGAAGCCAGAACTTCAAACTTTCTACCTCCTGGAACATCTTGATCATTTCTTCCAAAAATCCGTATAGCGTCTCTTCCGGATCACTGTTGCGCATCATTTTGAAATACTCCACATAAGACGAAAGCTCCATTTCCTTGGCGTCCTTAAGGACAGATAAAAACAGATCGTCCTTCCCTTTAAAGTGAGAATAAATGGATTGTTTCCTTATTCCGACTTCTTCCGCAATTTGTGAGAGTGAAGTCCCCTCATACCCATGAATCGAAAAATATTTTAGTGCCGCTTTTTTTATTTCATCGCTTTTCATAATAAGATTCACCTTTCATTGCCGAATATTCTTTTTTGTATTTCTGATAAACCTATCATACCCTAACGAACGTTCGTCAGGCAAGTTTTTATAATAAAAAACACACAAATCATATTCCCTGTGATGAAATAAAGGAGGATAAGATATCTCCGTCGAAATGAAAGTCATGTACAAGAAGGAGGATTCATATGAAAAATCAGGTTACCCCCTATTTAATGTTCGATGGACAAGCAAAGGACGCATTAGCCTTTTATGCAGAGGTATTCCAAGCAGAGATTACCGACCTGCAAACTTACGGTGAAGCTGGTTTCCCAACACCTGAAGAAGCGAATGACCTTGTTTTGCATGCCAAAATCAAAAAAGGCGATATGTTGATCATGGTATCTGATACGTTTCCAGGCAATCCCCTTCAAGTCGGGAATAATGTATCGTTGGTCCTCGAATGTGAAAGCGACTCGGAAATCCAGTATTTATATGATGCCATCTGTGAAAAAGGATTATCCTTAATGGAACTGCAAGATACCTTTTGGGGGGCCAAGTATGGTAAAGTCAAGGATCAATTTGGCGTTCACTGGGACTTGAATTACACAAAATGAATTCAAAAATGGCCGGAGATACAAATTTGTATCTCCGGCCATTTTTTATATCATCAAAACACATGAAAATAATTCAAGACATTTTTTCCAATCAGTAAAATCGTGACGCAAATGAATAATAAACGTACATAGGAAGCACCTTTCTTAATTGCGAAATTCGTTCCGACCAATGCTCCTGCGACCATTGAAAGACCCATCGGAATTCCATAGGCAAAATTGACGGTCCCCATCGATAAGAAAATGATAAGTGCGGCTATATTGCTTCCAAAGTTCAATATTCTTGCATTCCCAGCTGCCTGGACAAAATCAAATCCAATGATCAAAAATGAAAATAATAAAAAGGAGCCTGTCCCTGGTCCAAGAAAACCATCATAAAAACCAATGGCAAAAATTATGGCAATCAGAAGTAACATTTTCTTCCTTGTCAGTCCTTTATACCTTGCATCTTTACCCCAATCCTTTTTTACCATCGTATAAATCGCAACAATGACCAACAGGATCAAAATGAGGGGCTTTAATATTTCAGCGGAAACGAAATGTACAACAAAAGCCCCTAATGCCGCTCCAATCACAGTAATCGGAAACAGCTTGATGACGAATTTGAAATTGACTTTGCCAGCCCGAATGAATGAAATCGTACTCGTTAAAGATCCCATTGTACCCGCAAGCTTATTAGTCGCAAGTGCCGCAGAAGGCGAAATCCCCGTGAACAATAAAGCCGGAATGGAAATTAAGCCGCCTCCGCCCACAACGGAATCGATGAATGCAGCAATAAAACCCGCAATAATTAAAAATAGCAAAGTATAGAGATTGATATCCTCCATGTATTCCCCTTCTTTCAAAAGCACTATCTAAATCATTTTTCATCCAGATAATCGACTAACCCTTCCTCTGAAGTAACCGTGAATCCATGGCGTTTAAGCAAAGCCGCGGTCACTCCATTCCCGACCCTCCTCTCCCCCTTGAATTCACCATTATAAATCGTCGCACTTCCACAGGATGGACTATATTCTTTTAAAACGACAAGCGTCGCTCCAACCTCCTGGGCTTTCAATAATGTAAGATTGGCTCCTTCTATGTACAACTCCGTTACATCCCGACCCGACTTTTCAATTACCTTCGCTTTTCCATCAAGGACATCCCCACCATCACCGCCAATTATCTCAGCAGGTTCCCTAGGTGTCGAAAAACCGCCAAGCAACTCAGGACAAACCGCTACAGCCTTTTTCTCCCTCATTAATTCCATAATTCTATCGTCCAGGCTGTGTGTACCGTTGTACCTCACCTCAAGACCCGCTAAACAAGAACTCACCAAAATCACCAAATCACCCCACCTCATGCTTTTTCCACCATTTTATCATTCTTTTAGTGTCATTCATTTCGAATATTGAATATCAATTGGAATTTTGCTGTGTGGCGAATGACGAAGGTCGATTTATTGATGCGGAGGTCGATTTATTTGGGTGTAGGTCGATTTATCAGCGCGGAGGTCGAATTCTGCCAACTCAACCAAAAAAAGCACTTGCAGTGAAAACGATTCCCGGCAAGCGCTTGTCTATTTAGTTAGTTGAGTTCAGTGATAGAAGTTGGTACGTAATGATGGTCTTTTCACTGGTCCATTCAATTTTTTGGATAACGGCTGTTCCGCTTGAGTCAGATTGAATCGTTTTGCGGACATCAATTGGGATATCGATAGGGTATAACCGGTAACCTGCTTTCGATAGCCGAAAGATATTTTCTTCTTCTCGGGTTTCATTCCCTTTTGTAACGATCATAGTATTGAGTTCCATAGGCATGCCCATGTTGTATCTCCTCCTCTTGCCAATATACTTAGAATATACTTCATTCTATCATTATTCGGTTTTATTTTTCATCCAAGTTGTTAAATCTTCGACTACTTTTCTGTTAATGGCTGGTGGGAAGTAATGAGTGAATTGAGGAAAATACCAGCTTTCGACCTCTTTGTCATGCATTTTCAACCTTTTCTCCAACCTGTACGCGTGTTCAATGGCGACATTATCATCTTTTTCACCATGAATGATCAGAACGGGTATATTCAAATCTTCAATCGCAAACAATGGCGTACGGTATTCATATTGATCAGGGCATTTTTTTGGTGTTCCGCCGATGACCCGCTTCATCATCCGACGCATATCGACACGTTCGACATATGTTAAAAACATATCCGACACACCTCCCCATGTGACGATCGACGCTGCATTCTTGCAGTATATCCCAGTCCAAAGCGCCATGATGCCGCCACGGGAAAATCCGAGGATATGAATGTGGTCCTTGTTCACTCGGGGGTGCTGTTCAAGAAGATTGAACCCTGATATCGCGTCGAACCTATCTTCTCCCCCAAAATCCTCATCTCCCTCTCCGCCTTGATTTCCGCGGTAAAAAGGGGCAAAAACGATAAAACCTTCTACGGCATACTGCACAATCCTTGCGGGCCTAACCTTGCCGACATTTTTAATCCCGCCGCGTAAATATAAGAAGGCATCGTGAATTTCACCATCAACCGGTTCAGCCAGTAACCCCTTTACTTTCAGGCCTTGTGATATGTATGTAACTGAATAAAGATGGATTTGTGGATGCGGTGAGGGAAACCGCCGTTTTGAAATAATCGTTCCGTTCTCCAATTTCCACTCTCCTTTCTCTTTAATCTTATTGTAAAACATCCGCTTGTTTTTATCCCCTAAGAGACATTCACATTTTTTTCTTCCATTCATACGATAAGGTAGGCAAAATACCTATTTATCAAGGAGGAAGGAATTTTGAAAAAATGGTGTAAAGCAGGTGTCATATTTTTACTTCTGTGTATGCTGGTGATCCCGCTCGGAGCATGCGGCAACAAGGACCAGGAAACAACGAAGGTCAGGGTGGCCGAAGTTACCCGCTCCCTTTTCTATACACCGCAATATGTAGCGATTGAAAAGGGATTTTTTAAAGACGAGGGCCTAAGCATTGATTTGAAAACGACGGCAGGCGGCGACAAGACGATGACCACGCTTCTGTCCAATGGTGCGGACATTGCTCTCGTTGGCTCTGAAACATCGATCTATGTTCAGGCACAAGGTTCGAACGATCCCGTCATCAACTTTGCCCAATTAACACAGACGGATGGAACGTTTCTTGTTTCACGTGAAAAAATCGACAACTTCAAATGGGATATGCTGAAAAACTCTACATTCTTAGGCCAGCGAAAAGGCGGGATGCCACAAATGGCCGGCGAGTTCGTATTGAAAAAACATAACATAGACCCGAAAGAAGATTTGAATCTCATCCAGAATATTGATTTTGCGAATGTCGCAACTGCCTTCGCTTCCGGAACCGGCGATTTTGTTCAACTGTTCGAACCAACAGCCAGCGTGTTTGAAAAAGAAGGAAAAGGCTATATCGTCGCTTCTTTCGGCACCGAGTCCGGGCATCTTCCCTATACGGTTTATATGGCTAAGGAAAGCTATTTGAAAGAAGACAAAGAGACTGTCGAGAAATTCACGAAGGCATTGAAGAAAGCACAGGATTGGGTTCAGGAAAATGACGCTGCCGAAATCGCCAAAGTCATTCAGCCATATTTTGAAGATACCAATATCGAGACGATGGAAACAGTCATCAACCGCTACAAAGAACAAGGATCCTTTGCCACCGACCCCATTCTTGATGAAGAAGAATGGAACAATCTGCAAAACATCATGGATGAAGCAGGAGAGCTGCCTTCACGTATAAGCCATGATGAGCTGGTCAATACAGATTTTGCTGAAGAAGTCACTAAATAGCATAGCTAAAGGTAAGGAGGATGTCCGATGAGCTTTTTAAAAATCCAAGACATTCACCATACTTATTTTTCAAATCAGACGGCAGCGACCGCACTCGCGGACATTTCCCTCGACATTGAAAAAGGTGAATTCGTCTCTTTTCTAGGTCCCAGCGGCTGCGGAAAGACCACCCTGCTTTCCATCATCGCAGGGCTATTTCCGCCCACTGCGGGAAAGATCCTGCTCGAAAACAAACCGCTGAAGGCCAACAGTGACCTTTCAATCGGCTATATGCTGCAGCAGGATTATCTATTTCCATGGAAGACGATAGAAGAAAATGTTTTATTAGGATTGAAACTGATTAAAAAGGATGAAGGCCTTGAGAGAATAAAGACGCTGAAACTATTAAGTGACGTTGGATTGGGAGGCACCGGAAAATTATATCCGCGCGAACTCTCAGGCGGAATGAGGCAAAGGGCTGCACTGGCACGGACACTGGCGGTCGATCCAAAAATCCTTTTGCTTGACGAACCCTTCTCGGCCCTTGATTACCAAACGAAGCTGAAGCTGGAAGACCTTGTTTTTGAAACCTTGAAATCCTTCGGAAAGACAGCCGTGCTCGTCACCCATGATATCGGTGAAGCCATTGCAATGAGTGACCGCATTTATCTGTTTTCCGCGAACCCGGGTAGCGTGCACAAAACTTTCGATGTTCCCGATGAAATGCGTGAACTGACGCCTTTCCATGCACGCAACCATCCACAGTATCCGATGCTATTCCAAACGATCTGGAAGGAGCTTGAGAGCCTTGAATATTGAACAACTTCATAACCAATATAAAACCTCATTAAAAAAGGAAAACAGGCTCATTCGCTTTTATCAGATCCTGATTTTCATAGTTTTTTTCAGTAGTTGGGAACTTTTTTCCAGGATGGAATGGATTGACCCGCTCATCTTCAGCTCCCCAACTAAAGTGTGGCACCTTTTCATACAGAAATTGAGTGATGGAACGCTGCTTTCCCATTCCGGAGTGACACTATTCGAGACCGTTCTCGGCTTCATCATAGGGACTTTACTTGGAACGGTCCTGGCATCACTGCTCTGGTGGTCGCCAAGATTATCAAAAACACTTGACCCCTATCTCGTCATTTTAAATGCCATGCCGAAAGTGGCACTCGGCCCCATCATCATCGTAGCATTCGGCCCTGGCTTTCCTTCCATCATCTCGATGGGGGCAATCATCTCCATCATCATCACCACCATCGTCGTCTACACCGCATTTCGCGAAGTGGACCCGAACTACCTGAAGGTGCTCCAAACTTTTGGAGCCACAAGAACACAAGCTTTTCGGGAAGCCATATTACCCGCCTCATTCCCAACGATCATCTCGACATTGAAAGTGAATGTCGGCCTCTCCTGGGTCGGCGTCATCGTCGGAGAATTCCTTGTCTCGGCGAAAGGACTGGGCTACCTGATCATTTATGGCTTTCAAGTCTTCAACTTCACCCTCGTCATGCTTGCCTTGATGATCATCGCCGTCTTTGCCACCATCATGTATCAACTTGTCGAACTGCTCGAGCGAAAACTAATCAAAGACTAACCAAACTGCCGATAACCCTCGGCAGTTTTTCATTCATGTCAGGCGATTTATTCGTGAGTTTCGTGCCTTAACTCGTGAATTTGCGCGGTTTACTCGTGAGTTTCGTGCTTTTACTCGTGAGTTTCGTGCTTTACTCGTGAGTTTGCGCGATTTACTCGTGAGTTTCGTGCTTTACTCGTGAATTTCGGCGATTTACTCGTGAATTTGCGCGGTTTACTCGTGAGTTTCGTGCTTTACTCGTGAGTTTGCGCGGTTTACTCGTGAGTTTCGTGCTTTACTCGTGAATTTGCGCGGTTTACTCGTGAGTTTCGGTGATTTACTCGTGAGTTTCGTGCCTTACTCATGAATTTGCGCGGTTTACTCGTGAGTTTCGTGCTTTTACTCGTGAGTTTCGGCGATTTACTCGTGAATTTGCGCGGTTTACTCGTGAGTTTGGTGCTTTTACTCGTGAGTTTCGGCGATTTACTCGTGAGTTTGCGCGGTTTACTCGTGAGTTTCGTGCTTTTACTCGTGAATTCGAGCCTTAATTCGTGAATTTGATGTTTTTACCTATAAATTGTCAAACATCCGTAAATTTGCCCCATCTACTCGTTTCTCAGTTATATACTGCCATCCAGCCTTGATAAGCTCAACGGCACAATCTGATCTTTCATGATGAAACTAAACTCCTCACCCAGTACATCCGGAAATGATTCCAAAAAGATCGGGCCGTCCGTTTCCAGGTAATCTTCCTTCTTTTCGACCTCACGCAAAGAAGCATAGTATATCGATTTAACGAATGGCTTAACTGGGTCATGCACTTTATATTGTCCCAAAAATTGCAGCTCCTCCACTACCCCCCCTGTTTCTTCATACACTTCCCGTATGGCTGTTTGTTCTATCGACTCCCCTGCTTCCCGCTTACCTCCCGGGAACTCCAGCCCCCGCTCTCTGTGTTTGGTCAATACCCACATTCCCTTATACCTGCTTAGCACAAAAACATGCCAGGACTCACCAAAAACAGGATCCTCGGAGTATTCCACCTTATATCCGTTCTTATCTAAAAAGCGTTTCATTTTTCCCCTTCTCCCCATGTAAGAAATAATGCTGATTTTTATTGGATCCATCTTTCATTATAATCCAGCAAGAATCTCCATCACATCAAAAAAACGATGGTACCTCAATATTCGAGGCCATCGTCTGTTGGTTTTGCCTGTAAAATCCCCATACTTTCTATATGCCGTCTTCCTTCTTCAGTACCTAGTGCATAAATCATCTCGTAAATTTTTTGGAGTGTAATGTCCTGTTTATCATTTTCCCGGTCAAAATGATATTGTAGGTATGGGACATGTGCCCGGTAAAAGTTTTCTTCCCCTACTGAATAATTATAATCAAATAACTCACGTAACTTGATGACTTCATTATCAGTCGCCTCGATTTCGAAATTCCATGGAGAACTTTCCCTATCTTGTGTTATCTGCCCATTCGGAAGCCAAATGTAATACTTTTTCCTGTTTTCAGACACATTCATCCACCCTTTCCATAAATCCTACGCTTATTTTTTCACGTAATTCCCCACTTCATACAATGGAAAATATTGCTTAAAGAAGAACAAAGATGTTAAATAATAGATTAAAGTATCTTTCAAAGGGTAAAACATATAATAAGCCCAAGCATCCCTTCAGATTTTTATATGCACCCAGAGGTTTTTTTGATAACCTACATATAAAGAGATAACGGATTTCTAATAAATGTGAGGTGAGAGTTTTGAAGTTAATTGAAGAATTATACAATATGTACCGCAATAAGATGACTGGTGATGAAGAAGATATTGATATGCTTACTTTTGCCGTTCTGGAACAACTGGATCGCAAGGAAATTTTCGAATTGCTTCAAGAGATGGATGATCAGGAACTAACCAATCTAATGGGCCTTTACATTATTGAAACTTTAAAAGGGAAGTTCGCACAAAATAGCATGAACGACACGAAACCTACACATTTTCCGCCACGGAATATTCATTAATACATACTTGTCAGGTGTCCCTCTCTTGATGGATGCCTTTTTGTTGTTTTAGTTTTTTTCCTCCCAAAAAAAAACCCTACCGAAGTAGAGCTTTTCCTTAAACCTTAATGTCCTAAATACGCACGCAACATCCAAGCATGTTTGTTTAAGCTTTTCTTCATGCCTGTCAGCATATCAGCCGTAACCGGATCTTCTTGTTCCGCAACTTCGATAATTTCCAAGAACTCTTCGGAAAGCTTCTCAAAATCACTGATGACACTTTGAACCATATCTTCTGTATTTTCTTTCCCTGTCGCTTCTTCAATCGTGGTTAATTCCAAGTATTCTTTAAGGGTAGCGACTGGTTTTTCACCAATGGCCAATAGTCTTTCAGCCAGTTCGTCATAATTGGTTGTCACTTCTTTATATAGCTCTTCCAATTTTTGATGAAGTTCAAAGAAGTGCGGTCCATTCACGAACCAGTGGTAATTATGAATTTTCGTATAAAGAACACTGAAGTTTGCAATTTCCTTATTCACTAAAGTTCCTAATTTTTTCTGAGCCATAAATATCTACCTCCGTAAGTTGGTTATACCTTTATAATTCCCTCTATTCAAAAATTGAAACATTATCTAATTCGGTTCTTATGCTAAAATGAATCTAAATTGTGAACGTTAGGGGCTGTAAAGTATGATTACGGTTTTAGTTATCTCCATTATTGTGATTTTGATTGTATTGGCATTATCCGTCCTAACCATCGGAAAAGGTTACAGCTACAAGCATACAGTGGATCCCATTGACCCTTTGCCAGAGGATGAGCGGAATAAGGAAGAATCCGAAAAATAAAAAAGGTTCCTGTCAAAAAATGACGGGAACCTTTTTCATTAACCGAAAACTTTATGAAGTTCTTCTTTATCTTGTGTAAGCCAGAAATTCATTAATTTCTTAGCTCCTTCAAGATCATGCAATTTTGCTTGGCCGCATTGCTTTTCATTTGCAGCAGGAATTTCTGTAATTGTAACGGCATCCTTGAATGTATCTTCAAGAACATCGATGATTTCCGTTACTGTCGGCTCACCGCTGACAACAAGGTAATATCCTGTTTGACAGCCCATTGGCGAAATATCGATAATATCAAAATGATCGTAACGCTCAGAATGCTTACGGATATTGAATGCAAGCAAATGTTCCAGTGTATGGATCGTATCCGGCTTCATCGCTTGTTTATTCGGCTGGCAAAAACGGATATCAAATTTATTAACAACACCATCTGTTCCTACCTTATGGACACCGCAATGTCTAACATATGGGGCTTTAACAGCGTCATGATCTAATTCAAAGCTTTCAACTGAAGGCATTTAATTCACTCCTTAATTGTATGTCATCTCTATTTTACCTTGAATAACAATATATTTCATCCTTTAAAATTAATTCTCATTATATCTATCGGATTACCAATATGCTTATACCTTATTGGTAATTTAGAAAATATGCTATAATTGAGGGTAGTGAATTTACTCGAAAAGAGATGAAAGCATCGTGTTGAAAAAAGTATTAATGGGAATCATCCGTTTTTACCAAGTTGCCATTTCTCCATTAAAACCGCCTACCTGCCGTTTTTACCCAACGTGTTCCCATTATGGTTTGGAAGCGATCAACCGTTTCGGACCTATAAAAGGAAGCTGGTTAGCACTCATCCGGATTCTTAAATGTCATCCGTTTCATCCAGGAGGCATTGACCTTGTTCCTGAAAAAAAGAAAAAAGGTGAGGATTAGAAAAAACCCTTGCTTTCCTTTGCAATTTTTTGTATTATACAGAAGTCGAATCGTAATCATTTCGTTTTTACACATAAAATTCAAATCGTAATCAATACGAATTATAAAGGAGCATTTCATATGAAAAATCGAGCATTGCTCTCCCTTTTCCTTGTTACTGCGCTATTTTTGTCAGCCTGCGGCAACACAAAGGGAGAATCCACTAAAAAAGAGAAGGATACCTTAGATATATATACGACGGTTTACCCATTGCAATACTTCACGGAAGCCATTGGTGGGGAGTACGTGAACGTCGAAACGGTTTATCCACCCGGAACGGATGAACACTCATTTGAACCCTCTCAAAAAGATATTGTAAAAATGGCTGAGTCAGACCTATTTTTCTACATTGGCTATAATCTTGAAGGCTTTGTAACTAAAGCTGAACCAATTTTAAGCAAAGAAGGCGTCGGCACAGTCGCGATAGGCGAAACGGTTCATCTTGATGAAGAAGAGCATGCACACGAAGATGAACATGCACATGAAGAAGACGGTCATGACCATGGGGGCGTCAATCCGCATTTATGGTTAGATCCCATCTATTCCATAGAGATGGCTAAAACCATCAAGGACCAATTAACGAAGAAAATGCCTGAACAGGAAGAATATTTCGATAGCCAATTCAACAAGCTTTCCGAAAAGATGAAGTCACTTGATGAAAAATTCGCGACAACAATCGAGTCGGGTCGTACCAATAAGATCATCGTTTCCCATTCCGCTTATGGGTATTGGGAGGAACGCTACGGTCTTGAACAGATTGGCGTCACAGGACTAACATCTTCAAACGAGCCATCTCAAAAGGAACTGGGGAAAATTGTAACCATGGCCGATAAAGAGGACTTGAATTACGTCATCTTTGAGCAGAATATCAGTTCTAAACTAACCGAGATCATCCAAAAGGAAATGGGAGCGAAATCACTTGAGCTCCATAACCTTTCCGTTCTGACGGATAAAGATATCGAAGCTGGCGAAGATTACTTTAGTTTAATGGAAAAAAATATTAAGACACTGCAAACTGCATTGCAATAGTCAAAAAAAAAAGCGGGTCCTTATGGGTCCGCTTTTTTTTCCTTTTAAACGGACTAAAAAGCCCGCTTTCATTATTCCTTTAAATGCTTCTCGCGAATCTTTTCCATTTTCGTCATCAATTCGGTTCCAATCGTTGATTCAAATTCCGGATAGATGACGGTCATCTCTTCCATCCATTCTTTCTTTTCTTCATCTGACAGTGTATAGATGTCTATATTCGATTTTTGCTGAATTTCCCGTAGCTGTTCCTGATTCAATTCAGTTGATTTGTTCCATAGCCATTTCGTTGTATCATCCATCGCCCGTTGGATTTGCTGCTGAATATCCAACGGGAGTTTGTTCCAAAATGGCTTGTTTATCATGACGACATACCCTAAATAGCCGTGATCACTGATCGTTAAATATTTTTGCACCTCATATAATTTCTTGGAATAGATATTCGAAATCGTATTTTCCTGGCTGTCCGTTTCATTGATTTCAAGGCTTTTAAACGTATCATTAAACTCCAGCTGAGATGTTGTCGCCCCAAAATGCTTAAATTGGCTTTCCAGGACTGCACTTGGCATGATTCTAAAATTCTTTCCTGCAAAATCACTTGGATGCCGTATCGGTTTACTGCTTGTAATCTGTTTATAGTTATTCGACCAAAATGCGAGTCCCTCGATATCAATGGTATTCAGCTGCTTAAGCAGCTCTTCCCCCACTTCCCCATTCAAAGCTTCCTGCAAGGCAGCGTCCGTTGGAAAGACGTAAGGGAGGTCCAATAGCATCCATTTTTTTGATATACTCGTAATTTTAGATGTAGTTGGAGCAATCATCTGCACCTTGTTTTCCTGTAATGCTTCGATTTCTTCAAGATCACTATATAATGACTGATTAGGATAAACTTCAATTTTTACACGATGATCTGTATATTCATCGACTAGTTGGGCAAACCGGTTCGCAGCTAGCCCTTTAGGTGTATTTTCGGCTACGACATGACTGAACTTAATTACGATTTGATCCTTCATCCCTACCTGCTCCTCATCCTTCGGCAAATTGAAACCGAAGCTTGTAAAGAACGATTGAAACGATATATATACTGCTATCGACAGTCCCAAGCCAATTAATATGAAGTACCCCCATAATGCACGCATACCGACAACTCCTTACCGCTCACTTCACGTTAACACTATTCTATCACAGCCTTTTTGCTGTCGTAATACAATGCGCGAAAAATAGCGAAAAGTGATAGTAATTCTGTTACTATTAGGTATAGAAGTAATGGAGGAAAAACAATGGATAAATCCTTTCATATGCCCATTCAAGTTAAGATCACCCTGCTATCATTCGTAATCGTCGCTTTTTCGATACTTATAGGCGGGATTTTTATATTTGGAAATATCGTTTCAGTCAGGGAAGATGAAATTGGCAAACGATCGATGATCACCGCCCATACCATTGCCGAACTCCCTGAAGTACAAAAATTGGTCCGTGAGCCCGAAGGATGGACGCAGCTCAATCCGATTATTGAAAATTTAAGGAAAATCCATCAAGCGGATTATATAGTTGTACTCAACAATCAGCATATACGTTATTCCCACCCTGTGTTCAGCCAATTGGGAACCCCCTCTGGCAGCAGCGACGAAAGCGCTGCGTTCGCTGAACACGAATACCTTTCAAAGGCCGCTGGCGAACTTGGCATTTCCGTCCGCGCCTTTGTCCCGATCCTTGATAGAGATAGAGAGCAAATCGGCGTCGTTCTGGTTGGGAATATCCTGCCTACGATACCGGAATTAATCAAGGATCTGAAAGGCGAAATCGCGATTATCCTGGTCCTTACACTCCTATTCGGTGTATGCGGCTCATGGCTCATGGCCAGACGGATAAAAAAAGAGACCTTTCAACTTGAACCACATGAAATTTCACGGATGTTGGTTGAAAGGACAGCCGCTTTCAATGCCATGCATGAAGGGGTCATCGCCATAGATAATAATCAGACAATCACGATTTTCAATGAAAAGGCTAAGCAAATATTCAATATTGACGGTGCGGTCATAGGCAAGAATATCAATGATATTATACATGATACCCGTCTCCCGGAAGTGCTCGACCGGTCATCTCCCATCTTCAATCAGGAAATCTCCGTTCAAAACAGGAATATTGTAAGCAACCGGGTACCGATAAAGATTGCGGATAAAACGATCGGTGCCGTGGCCATTTTCCAGGATCGCACCGATGTGACGAAGCTAGCTGAAGAGTTGACTAGTGTCAAAGCTTTCGTTGAAGCCCTGCGCGTCCAAAACCATGAACATATGAACAAACTTCATACGATAGCTGGATTGATCCAGCTAGGTAATCTGGACGAAGCACTGCATTACATTTTTCAAATCACGGAAGAGCAAGAGGAATTGACCAGGTTCTTAACGAAGCACATTCACGATGATAATTTAGTGGGGCTTATATTAAGCAAGATTTCCTTGGGACGGGAACTCGGAATCGAACTAATCATGGACAAGCACACGAAATTGGACCACTTCCCAGCTGATATGGATCATCACGATTTTGTTTTAATAATCGGAAACCTGATTGAAAATTCATTCGCTGCACTAAAGCATTTTTCAGAGGAAACGAAACAGGTTTATCTATCCATCTACCAGGATGAACGTAATTGTCAAATCGTGCTTGAGGATAATGGACCCGGTATTCCCGAGGACATTCATAAAGATATATTCGAATATGGTTTTACAACAAAAGGTGCGGAAGGATCAGGAATTGGTCTTTACCTAATAGACCAAATTGTAAAAAAAGCGAACGGCGAAATGAAATTCACGACACGCCCTAATGAAGGAACAAGCTTTTTTCTTTCTTTTCCCATGCACGATATAGAGGAGAACCAAAATGACTAATGAAATTCGTGTACTTTTAATTGAAGACGACCCAATGGTCCAAGAGGTCAACAAACAGTTCATCGAGCGCCTGTCTGCCTTTAAAGTAGTTGATACAGCTTCCAATGGGCTTGATGGTCTAAAAAAAATCAGGGAGTCTAAACCCGACCTTGTGATTTTGGACATCTTCATGCCATCTTTAAACGGGGTAGATACACTTTATCAAATAAGAAAAGAGCAAATTGATGTGGATGTCATCATCATTTCAGCGGCAAATGATCAGAAAACGATCCGAAAAATGGTACAGAACGGGGCTTTTGACTATTTAATCAAGCCATTCAAATTCGAAAGGCTAAAACATACGCTTGAACAATATTTTGCTTTTCGGATGGAGGTTGAACCTGACCATCAAATCTCTCAAAATCAGCTTGACCGAATTCTCTTTCAAAACAAAACACCTTCTGAATCGAGTCCGAAATATGATGTTCCGAAAGGATTGAATGGCGCGACTCTTGAGCAAGTGACGAAATTCATAAAGACCCAGCCTGGATCTTTATCTGCGGAAGAAGTGGCTGATGGGATTGGAATCGCCAGAGTTACTGCAAGGCGCTATCTTGAATACTTGCATGGCGAAGAAGTCCTTCAGCTTGACGTTCAGTACGGCAGCATTGGCCGTCCAGTCAATAGGTACCGGCTTCAAAAACCTTAAAACGCATGGGGACCGGCTAGAACCGAAACGGTTCCCTTTTACCTTTTATTCATTTTACGCACCCGTCTTTCGATCATATAGGCCCCACTTTCTCTTCAAAAGAAACAGTTCACACTCCGCCAATGCCGTCACTTCTTTTATGACATAGTCCGGCATGCCTCTTCTTAGTAGAATTTCCGCAATAAGGTACGGTCTTTTCATGCTTTCCCCTCCCTTTCCCTTGTTTGCATACTTTTTATTTCATTATACAAAATAATCCAGTAAAGAAAAAATAGACAAAGCCCCATTTTACGAAAAAAAATATGACTGATCGGGCCATTTAAATGATTTTTCTTCTTTAAAACGCCATTTTTAATAGGGAATACTGGAGATAAAATATATTTGTAGTCTGCTGACAAATAAAAAAGAGTTCCAGTCTTTTTCAGAAATCCGTTCCCTTTCCGCTCTGCCAAGCATCTGGCGGGGTCTTGGCTAGCCAGTTATTCGGCAGGAGTATCCGAGTTAACTTTTAACACCATGATTCGGGGTGAGAGCTCCTTTTATCGACAAACTGATATTTGTTAGTATCCTATTAAAATCATTTTCCAAAAGGGTGGGGTTTTTGTCCAAGAAGTACTAAATGGGTGAGTTCCATATACCTTGATATCGAATGGATGAAGCATGAAGCACATTAGCTTTATAGCGAGATAGAGGATTATTATAAAATGTAGTTGGATTTGCAATATTGGTTCAAAAGAGGTGGGGCATTCACCTCCTTTGATGTTTTCACCTGTACAGTTTACTATATGTAGTCAAATCCTTTAGCCGCTTTTCATTAATGGCAAAACCGATCCCAGCTTTATCGGGGACTTGGATCATGCCATTTTTGACAATGACTTCCGGATCGATTATGTCCCCTTCCCAATAGCGGGATGAGGATGATATATCCCCGGGAATCGTGAACCCTTTTAATGTGGCAAGTGCGATATTATGTGCACGTGAAATGCCAAATTCAATCATGCCCCCGCACCAAACGGGCACTTCATTTTCCAGGCATAGATCATGTATTTTGACAGCTTCCGTCCAGCCGCCGACTTTTGCCATCTTAATGTTGATCACCCCACAGCTTACGAGCGACAGAGCACTTTTGGCATCATGAAAGGAATTTATGCTTTCATCAAGGCAAATGGGTGTCTGCAGCTGTTTCTGTAAAATGGCATGTTCAACAATGTCGTCATGTCCCAGCGGCTGCTCAATCATCATCAGATTAAACACATCAAGCTTCTGAAGGTGTGGGATGTCATCAAGAGTGTACGCTGAATTGGCATCTGCCATTAGCGGGATATCGTGATAGGCCCGACGGATTTCCGAAATTAACTCCAGATCATTTTGAGGATTGATTTTTATCTTATATCGCTGATAACCAGATCCGGAAAAATCCTCAATCTGGCGCAACGCGTCTTCAATATCATTGGAAGCAACGACAACACCAGCGGGCACTTCACTTCGTTCGCCGCCAAACAGCCGTCCGAGATAGACTTCTTTCTGCTTCGCATATAGATCAAGGATTGCCTGCTCTAAAGCTGACTTGGCCATCGCATTCCGTCTGATTCCGCTCCATAAGTTCGGCAGCTCATCAGGATGCTTGATCTGACTTGCCAATGTCAGCGGTATTAAGAAGTCATCCAACATATGAAAGCATGTTTTGATCGTTTCCTCGGTATACCAAGGACTTGCAAATGGCACCGCTTCCCCGTATCCAATCAATCCATCTTCATCCATGGCTTCGACAATTATCACTTCCCGGTCGCTTACCGTTTCGAGATGCGTCTTAAATGGCCGCTTTAATGGGGCCTTAATGAGCTTTAGTGAAATGGAGGATAACATCATTGCCATTCCCCCATTCCCTTCTTCAGTTCCCTTCTCAGAAGCTTGCTCGCCCCATTACGCGGAAGCTCCTGGCAAAAAATCACGTTCCGGGGAATTTTATAGGCCGCCAAGGATTCCCTGCAATACTCCAGCAGTTCGCTCTCACTAAGCTCTGCACCTTGGTTTAAGACGACAAAAGCGAGTGGAACCTGTCCCCATTTTTCATCGTCGGTCCCCGTCACTCCCGCTTCGAATACATCTGGATGCTTACTAAGGACATTTTCAATCTCGGCCGGATAGACATTTTCACCGCCGGATATGATTAAATCCGAGCGTCGGTCAAGCACATACAAAAAGCCTTCCTCATCGAGATAACCAAGGTCCCCAGTATAAAGCCAGCCATCGGTAATGGCCTGCTGTGTAGCATCCATCCGATTGAAATAGGCTTTTGTCACATTCGGACCTGAAACCACGATTTCACCCGCTTCCCCCGGTTCACACATATTGCCGTCTTTCTCTATACGTAATTGCGAAGGGAATAAAGGTTTTCCCGCTGATCCGATTTTTGTCATGCTATACTCCGGTGCCAGTGTCACAATCTGTGAAGACGTTTCGGTCATCCCATAAGACTGATAGACGGGAATCCCTTTCTCCTTACATGATTCAAGTAAATGAACGGGTGCAGGGCCGCCGCCCAACAGGAAACAGCGAAAGGTTTCCGGATAGCTAGTTCCCTTCAAATCCTGCACCATCCTATTCAGCATCGCCGTCACGACCGAAATGATCGTCACGCCATTTTCCTGAATGCTCCGGTTTGCTTCCCGTTCATCGAACCGTTCCACCAAAACGACCTTCATGCCATAAATCACATTTTTCATCAGGATGGATAAGCCGCTAATATGAAAGATCGGAACCGCGCAATACCAAGAATCCTCCTCATGCAATCCAAGGTTCAGAACCGACCCGACGGCACTCCACCAATGATTGCCGAAGGTTTGGATCACACCTTTTGGATTTCCTGTCGTACCTGATGTATACATGATCGTAGCGGTATCCTCAAGATAAAACTCTTGAAGTATCTCTGCCTTGCCTTCATCCGGCAATTGTTCCATTAAGTGAAGGTTTAAATCCGGGAGAATACCGCCAATATCCGAGAGTTTGTCGGTGAAGGTACCTTCCGAAACCAGATAAACGGTCTCACTATCTTCAAGCTGCCAGGACAACTCTTTTGCCGTTAACTTATTATTCAGCATCACAATTTTCACACCAAGATAAAATAGTGCGTGGATAGCGACAACACCATCAATATGATTACGGAGTAAAACCGCGCATGAATCGCCAGCCCTCAGACCAATGTTAGAAAGCTTGCCAGCCATCTTCTCCGATAATGTATGCAGTTCAAGAAAGCTATAGGTATGACCTTCAAACTCAATTGCCGGACGATCTGGTGAAAGATGCGCCCGATTTTTCAGCCAGTTCGGCAACTTTTCTTCTGCCATGTTTACTTAGCCTCCTCCATTTGGATATAGAAAACAGCCCAGCGAATATCCGCCAAGCTGTCAGTCTCATCGATTCACGCGTTTCATTAAGGGAAACGAGGGAATTGTCCAAAGTCCGGATTGCGTTTTTCTTTGAATGCATCGCGGCCTTCTTTTGCTTCTTCTGTTGTATAGTATAAAAGTGTAGCGTCACCAGCCAATTGTTGAAGACCTGCAAGGCCATCAGTATCAGCGTTCATTGCCGCTTTCAAGAAACGAAGTGCCGTTGGGCTCTTCTCAAGCATTTCTTCACACCATTTAACCGTTTCCGCTTCTAATTGGTCTAAAGGTACGACCGTGTTGACCAATCCCATATCCAATGCTTCCTGGGCATTGTATTGACGGCATAGGTACCAGATTTCACGTGCCTTTTTATGACCGACGATACGTGCCAGGTAGCCAGAACCATAACCAGCATCAAAGCTTCCAACATTCGGTCCAGTTTGTCCGAAGACTGCATTGTCAGCAGCAATCGTTAAGTCACAAACCACATTCAAGACATTACCTCCACCAATTGCATAACCTGCGACCATGGCTACGACTGGTTTTGGAATGACGCGAATCAAGCGTTGTAAATCAAGAACGTTTAGACGTGGAATGTTATCTTCACCTACATATCCGCCATTCCCACGTACACTTTGGTCTCCGCCTGAACAGAATGCTTTGCCACCTACACCCGTTAAAATAATGACACCGATGCTGGAATCATCACGCGCCCTTGCGAATGCATCAATCATTTCCGCAGTCGTTTTTGGTGTGAATGCATTATGTACATGCGGTCGGTTGATGGACACTTTTGCAATCCCGTTATATTTTTCATATAAAATTTCATCATACTCACGTATTGTTTCCCATTGTATCGTCATCTTAATTCCTCCTTCGATTTCTCTTTAAAAACTCACTTATTATTTTACCAAACTTTTCTCCATCTTCCACATGAATCGCATGTCCCGCACCATTTATTATTTTCCATTCAGCCCGCTTCAGCTTTTTTTTCATCGAGGCAGCAATTTCACAAAACTTAGGATCGAGTTCACCGGTTACAAGGAGCACAGGAAAATCAAGGGTTTTCAGTTCTCCCCAGTAAGAAGCTTGACTGCCGGTCCCCATACCTAGAAGGCTATTGTAAAGGCCGGCAGGGACATTTGCCATCCGCTGTTCCCGGATGGCCAACCTGGTTTTGGCCGGCAGCCGTTTTTGACTTTCAAACAGCGGGATGTTTTCCCATTGATCCACAAAAGCTTCCATGCCATTTTCAAGAATCCTTTCGGCAAGCTTTCTATCATTTCGCCTTCGGATTTCCCGATCCTCTTCTGTTAAAAGGCCTGGTGAAGCGCTTTCCAATATCAATGTATCAACATATCCAGGATATAAACAGGCAAATCCCAATCCAAGCCTTCCGCCCATCGAGTACCCAAGGATATGGGCTTTCGGGAAATGTAACGCATCCAAAATATCCTTAATATCTTCAGCCACTCGCTCCATCTCATACCTTCGATGATCAGCTGGTGATGCAGACATGCCATGGCCTATGATGTCGACCATGATCATGGTATACTGCTCACGCAAAAGCGGAATGAGGAATTTCCATGTATCCCGATTTCCCGTAAATCCGTGCAAAAGAACAAGAGGATCTCCATTTCCCGTTATTTCAACAGCATAATTGACATCCTTGATGACATAATTCATGATATTTCCCTGTCTAACACCATTTTTATTTCCTGGGAAACAAAACTCCACAAATTTCGATGCTTTTGTAAATTGGACTCTCTTTCTGTCGGTACTTCAATGATTTTCAGACCTTGTATTTCAAATGACTCTGTAAATACATTCTTTAACTCATCCCAATTTTGCACCTTGCTGTATTTACCGCCGTAAAGCTGGGCAGCATGGGAAAAATCGAGACCGTGAGGCGTCCCGAATAGCGTTTCGAAATGTTCTCTCTCATTCGCCTGTGGCAAGAAAGAGAAAATGCCGCCCCCATCATTATTGATCAACAATATCGTGATGTTTTGTTTTTGAAGTTTAGCCGCAAGCAAGCCATTCATATCATGGAAAAAACTTAAATCCCCGATTGCCAGTACAGTATTTTTCGATACCGTACTTACGCCAAGCGCAGTGGAAACGACACCATCGATGCCATTCGCCCCTCGGTTTGCAAAGGTTTTGATTCCCTTTCCATTATTCAAAAAGAATGTATCCAAATCACGTATGGGCATACTATTCCCGACAAACAAGGTGGATCCCGATGGCATCATATCAGCAAGCAGGGAGAACAGCTTGCCTTCACTTAACTCCCCTTCATCCTTGATGGAGGCTAAGGCATTCTTCGTCGCTCCGTTGACGGTTTGCCATAAACCAAGCCATTCATCATCATTGGCATCAGTAATATTTTCAGCAACACGCTTGCAGAAATCCTTCTCTTCGCTGTAAATCATGTTAGTTGCCAATCCTGCTGGCTCACGCCAACCTGCACCGCCATCGACGACCAAAGTGGTTGCCTGTTTTTGTTTTTTCATGAATAACAATAAAGGTTTAGAAACAGGCATTGTCCCGAAACGCAATATCACTTCCGGCTTGAAAGCCGCCTTTACCGCTTCATCGCGCAGAAACGTATCGTACGCATCAATTATGACGTCTTTGCCGTGACTCCCGCTCCTTAACTGGGAAAGAGGGTCAGCCAGTACCGGAAAAGCAAGTTTATCCGCTAATGCGACGATGGCTTCCTTCATCTCTGGATGCGGTAATTCGCCACATACAATCAACCCTTGCTTAGCTTGTGACAAAGTAGTTGCAATAGCTTCTATTTGTGATGCGGACAGTGACCGCTCTCCACTGTCAATCAACACTGCAGGCGTCATTTTATTTTGCCGATACTCCTTTGCTTGCTCCAGATCCGGAATCAATGGTTCACGAAGCGGGAAATTCAAATGTACAGGCCCTGCAGGTTCACTTGCCGCTGTAGCCACTGCCCTTGCACCAACCGTTCTTGCATACCGCATCATCTCATCCGTGCTTTCAGGAAGTGCCATTTCGACAAACCATTTTACTTGTCTACCATAAAGATGAATCTGATCGATTGCCTGTGGGGCGCCGACATCACGCAATTCATGCGGACGATCAGCGGTAAGTACAATAAGCGGCACCCTTGAATAGAATGCCTCAATGACGGCTGGGTAAAAGTTTGCAGCGGCTGTACCGGACGTACAAAGAAGTCCGACAGGTTCCTTTAAGGCCTTAGCCAAACCAAGGGCAAAAAAAGCAGCCGAACGCTCATCCACATTAATATGAACTTCGATATCAGGGTGTTCCACTAGCAACAAAGCTAGGGGTGTGGATCGTGAACCCGGGCTCACCACCACATGCTTCATCTCATTTTGTGCCAGCTCATCGACAAATGAAGCAGCATATGCTGTCAATGCATCTCGGTCATTCATTAAGATTTCCTCCTAAAGCACTTAACATCGGATTGAATTTAATCCCCGTTTCCCGGAATTCACTTTCGGGAGTCGAATCCTCCACTACGCCGCATCCAGCAAAAAGCGATGCCTCATTGTTCTGTATAAGCGCAGAACGTATCCCTACAGCGAATTCCCCATTTCCATACGTATCCACCCAGCCTAAAGGACCTGCATAAAAGCCGCGTTCAAGGCCTTCCATTTCCCGGATTCGCACAACGGCCTTTTCTTTTGGAAGTCCGCCCATAGCCGGTGTAGGATGTAGTTTCTCGACGAATTCAAAAATCGTGACACCTTCCTTGGATATTCCGCGGACCGGTGTATACAAATGCTGGATATGACGGTTTTTCATAAGTTTCGGTTCGGCTGGAACAATTACCTTTTCGCATACAGAATCAAAGGCATTTGATATCATCGACACGACATATTGGTGCTCTTGTAAATTCTTTTGGTCCTGTAGCAATTCATCACCAAGACAAACATCTTCTTGCTCATCTTTCCCTCGCCCCATCGATCCAGCAAGACAGGTAGAAAATACTTCATTTCCCTGTTTCTTAATTAAACGTTCAGGAGTGGCACCGACAAAACAGTCACCACCTGCTTCCAAACTGAAAATATAGCTTAATGGCTGCTCAGCAATCAATTGTTCAAGCACTTTCCCTGAATCGATGGAACGCTCAAAAACCAGTCGAAGCTCCCTCGCCAAAACGATTTTGTCGAGATCTGTCGTCTTGATTTCCTGAACAGCCTCAGCGACCGTCCGTTTCCATTCGTCAGGTTTGACTTCCCTCTGCTTAACCAGGGAATTGTGACCCAATCCAGTGTCATCCAAGCTTTCGAAAAGAAAAGCTTCCCGTTCATTTATCATATCTATGAAGAGTTTTTCTGAATCATCAGGCGAACAAAGTAAGTTTGTCGTTAAGTAAGCTTGTTTCCCCACTATTGATAGCATGAAGGCAGGTATATAAAACAGGTTGTCCCCGAATTGATTCCAAAGGAGCGTACTGTTAGTTTCATAATCAAAAGAAAAGCCCCCAAACAGTAAAGGACCGGTCGCTTCTACATCAGTCAATCCTGTTTTGACAGCAGTATTCTGCAGTTTGATCCAGCTCTTTTCGACTTCTCTATAACGTTCGGCATTCGATGCCGCTTTGAGTTTCTTAACATTGCCTAAGCCGGTGATGGTTATTTCCTTTGCAGGGTCCTCCCAGAAAAAGCGTTCACCCGCGTACCGTTCTCTTCCAGCTTGATAAAATGAAAGGGGGTTCGTGCAATTAACTTTCTTAATATGACTGAATAGAACTTGATCATTCAAGTCCTTCGCCTTTTGTATAGCTGAAGCCAGTCCCTGAAACTGCCCAGTTTCTTCTGAGATAGCCAAAAAAATCCCCCCAAATGTACATTTTAAAAGCTTTTTAACCTATTTAAAGATACACCTCCATTCAACCTCATGTCAATAAAACGCCCCTTTACCGAACGATTCATGCCTGCTTTTTTCCTTATTATATGAATCTTAGCGAATGAAGAGAAATATCCTTTATTTTGGAAGAGAATCTTCCACGAAATCAATTGACACCCTTACCTAATTTTCCTATCCTTATTAGGATAACCTTTTGTGCAACATTTCAATATTTGTTATAATTTCGAGAGAACCAATAATGATTTTGAGGAGAGAAATAATGCAAACAGAATACGACGGACTTCCCCTTAAACGGACCTGGAAGATTTGGTGGGAGTTAATTCGTCCACATACACTAACCGCAGCTTTTGTCCCGGTCTTACTTGGAACTGTGATTGCACTTTTGGATGATGGCGTGAATTGGTTACTATTCGCTGCCATGATGATTGCAAGTATCCTGATTCAAGCTGCAACCAATTTATTCAATGAATACTATGATTTCAAGCGAGGCTTGGATACTGAGGAGTCCGTAGGCATCGGTGGCGGAATCGTCCGTCATGGGATGACCCCCAAACTCATCATGACCTTGGCCCTTGGCATGTATGCCATCGCACTCATAATCGGAATCTATATCTGTGCCGCATCATCTTGGTGGCTTGCTGCAGTAGGCCTGGTTTGCATGCTTGTCGGCTATCTTTATACAGGCGGTCCCCTACCCATTTCATATACACCATTCGGGGAACTTTTTTCTGGATTGTTCATGGGCTTTTTGATAATCCTGATCGCCTTTTTCATTCAAACCGGTCATGTTTCCTCAACAGCCATCTTAATTGCCATTCCAAGTGGAATATTGGTCGGGTTGATCAACTTATCCAATAACCTCCGTGACCATGATGGGGATAAGGCACATGGCCGCAAAACCATGCCTGTAGTGATGGGCAGGAAAAACGCACTGAAATTCATGGCAATCATGTTTGCCTTCTCTTATCTATGGCTGGTTGGGTTAGTCCTTACCGGAAACGTAACAGCGTGGATTCTCCTTGCCTTCCTAAGCATCCCGAAAGCCATGGCCGCAATCAAAGGCTTCGTAGGTAAAACGCAGCCGATCACCATGGTGCCAGCAATGAAAGCCACGGCCCAGACGAACACCTTCTTTGGCTTACTCATGGCCATTGGATTATTCATCAGCTATCTAATATGATTTCCAAGGACTGAGCTCATCCGCTCAGTCTTTTTTCTATCTTCCGTTCCATTTTGTTTTCCTATACTACGATTCGGGTAATAGATAATACAACCATCTTACCAAAATAAAATGAGATATGGACTTTAGAAGGAGTGAAACGGATATGGCAACCAAACAGCAAATGCAAAAATTCAAAAAAGAACTGCTTCAAGAAAAAGATGAGCTTGGAAACAGGATTCAAAATGATGAACAATCCGTTCTGGATAAAAGCCAGACTGAATCCGTAGGGGAATTATCATCCTATGATAATCATCCTGCTGACCTAGGAACAGAATTATTCGAGATGGAACGGAACCAAGCACTGGATGAGCATGCACAATCTGAAATGGAGAAAATAGAAGAAGCATTGTATGCCATAGAAGAGGGTACGTATGGCCATTGTAAAACCTGCAATATAGAAATACCCATCGATAGGCTTGAAGCGATCCCAAGCACTCTTTACTGTGTCGAGCATGCCCCAGAACGGCCTACTGCACAAGACCGACCAGTGGAAGAGGATATATTGATTCCATCCAAGGGTGATCATTTTGAAAATCGTCATGGAAATGAAATAGTGGATAAAGAGGATAGCTTTGGTGAAGTCGCCAAATTCGGTACATCCGAAACGCCATCTGATTACACCGGCGATCATGACAATTATAATGATCTTTATAAAACCGAAGATGAAACGGATGGATTTCCAGAAGACTATGAAGGATTTGCAGCAAATGATATCGAAGGAAAAAATAGGGTGGATATACCGAACAAAAAGCAAAAGGAATATGAAGATACATTAGATGAAGAAAATATCGATTCCCAGCTTGGAGACATTCCTTATAAACAAAAAGATACTTATATCAATGAAAAGAAATGAAAAAAAGAAGCATACATGGATGTATGCTTCCTTTTTTGTTATGACCCGTACGGGATTCGAACCCGTGTTACCGCCGTGAAAGGGCGGTGTCTTAACCGCTTGACCAACGGGCCAAATGGCGGAGAAGGAGGGATTTGAACCCTCGCGCCGCTCGCGCGACCTACACCCTTAGCAGGGGCGCCTCTTCAGCCTCTTGAGTACTTCCCCATGGCTCCGCAGGTAGGACTCGAACCTACGACCGTTCGGTTAACAGCCGAATGCTCTACCACTGAGCTACTGCGGAACAATATAAATATGGTGGGCCTAAATGGACTCGAACCATCGACCTCACGCTTATCAGGCGTGCGCTCTAACCAGCTGAGCTATAGGCCCATATTTGGAGCGGGTGAAGGGAATCGAACCCTCATCATCAGCTTGGAAGGCTGAGGTTTTACCACTAAACTACACCCGCGAAATGGGGCGACTGATGGGAATCGAACCCACGAATGCCTGAACCACAATCAGGTGCGTTAACCACTTCGCCACAACCGCCGTAATATGAAAGATATGGTGGCTCAGGACGGAATCGAACCGCCGACACAAGGATTTTCAGTCCTTTGCTCTACCGACTGAGCTACTGAGCCACATTTGTATTAAATTTAAAAAATGGCGGTCCCGACGGGAATCGAACCCGCGATCTCCTGCGTGACAGGCAGGCATGTTAACCGCTACACCACGGGACCTAATAATTGCGGGGACAGGATTTGAACCTGCGACCTTCGGGTTATGAGCCCGACGAGCTACCGGACTGCTCCACCCCGCGACGGTAATAATGAAACGATTTGCATCAAGTTTTCGTGTATATTGTTTTTTCGCTTCCTCTATGTAAGGTTGTTTCAAAACAACTTGCTGCTTTTTAAAAAAATGGAGGAGGTAGAGGGATTCGAACCCCCGCGGGATTTGACTCCCCTGTCGGTTTTCAAGACCGATCCCTTCAGCCGAACTTGGGTATACCTCCACGGCTTTAAAAAATGCATATGGTGGACCTTGTAGGACTCGAACCTACGACCGGACGGTTATGAGCCGTCTGCTCTAACCAGCTGAGCTAAAGGTCCTTATATTTATTGGTAGCGGCGGAGGGGATCGAACCCCCGACCTCACGGGTATGAACCGTACGCTCTAGCCAGCTGAGCTACACCGCCAATATAATATAAGTATCTGATTGAAAAATGGTGGAGCCTAGCGGGATCGAACCGCTGACCTCCTGCGTGCAAGGCAGGCGCTCTCCCAGCTGAGCTAAGGCCCCATTCATTAAAAATCACGTGGTCGGGAAGACAGGATTCGAACCTGCGACCCCTTGGTCCCAAACCAAGTGCTCTACCAAGCTGAGCTACTTCCCGCAATAAAACATGGTGCGCCCGGCGGGAGTCGAACCTACAACCTTCTGATTCGTAGTCAGATGCTCTATCCAATTGAGCTACGGGCGCATATTAAGATGGTGCCGAGGACCGGAATCGAACCGGTACGGTAGTCACCTACCGCAGGATTTTAAGTCCTGTGCGTCTGCCAGTTCCGCCACCCCGGCACATACGAAAAGTGGAGCGGAAGACGGGATTCGAACCCGCGACCCCAACCTTGGCAAGGTTGTATTCTACCACTGAACTACTTCCGCATGAAAGATGCGGGTGAAGGGACTTGAACCCCCACGCCTTGCGGCGCCAGATCCTAAGTCTGGTGCGTCTGCCAATTCCGCCACACCCGCATATAAAATGGTGAGCCATGAAGGATTCGAACCTTCGACCCTCTGATTAAAAGTCAGATGCTCTACCAACTGAGCTAATGGCTCGTGCTTGTACTATTTCAAAAAATGGTGCCGGCAAGAGGACTTGAACCCCCAACCTACTGATTACAAGTCAGTTGCTCTACCAGTTGAGCTACACCGGCAGGTGTAAAATGGTGGAGGATGACGGGATCGAACCGCCGACCCTCTGCTTGTAAGGCAGATGCTCTCCCAGCTGAGCTAATCCTCCATATAAAACCTGCTTGGCGACGTCCTACTCTCACAGGGGGAAACCCCCAACTACCATCGGCGCTGAAGAGCTTAACTGCCGTGTTCGGAATGGGAACGGGTGTGACCTCTTCGCTATCGTCACCAAACAATGTTAACATTTTTTCAAGACATATATTATTATAACGTCTTTTCGAAAAAATGCAAGAAGAAATTTTCATTCCTTCAAAACTAGATAATAAGAAGGTATTTCATTTTTTTAAAGCGTTGGTTAAGTCCTCGATCTATTAGTATCAGTCAGCTCCACATGTCGCCACGCTTCCACCTCTGACCTATCAACCTGATCATCTTTCAGGGATCTTACTAGCTTGCGCCATGGGAAATCTCATCTTGAGGGGGGCTTCATGCTTAGATGCTTTCAGCACTTATCCCGTCCGCACGTAGCTACCCAGCTATGCCTTTGGCAAGACAACTGGTACACCAGCGGTGCGTCCATCCCGGTCCTCTCGTACTAAGGACAGCTCCTCTCAAATTTCCTGCGCCCGCGACGGATAGGGACCGAACTGTCTCACGACGTTCTGAACCCAGCTCGCGTACCGCTTTAATGGGCGAACAGCCCAACCCTTGGGACCGACTACAGCCCCAGGATGCGATGAGCCGACATCGAGGTGCCAAACCTCCCCGTCGATGTGGACTCTTGGGGGAGATAAGCCTGTTATCCCCGGGGTAGCTTTTATCCGTTGAGCGATGGCCCTTCCATGCGGAACCACCGGATCACTAAGCCCGACTTTCGTCCCTGCTCGACTTGTAGGTCTCGCAGTCAAGCTCCCTTGTGCCTTTACACTCTACGAATGATTTCCAACCATTCTGAGGGAACCTTTGGGCGCCTCCGTTACTCTTTAGGAGGCGACCGCCCCAGTCAAACTGCCCACCTGACACTGTCTCCCACCCCGATAAGGGGCGCGGGTTAGAATTTCAATACAGCCAGGGTAGTATCCCACCAACGCCTCCACCGAAGCTAGCGCTCCGGCTTCTCAGGCTCCTACCTATCCTGTACAAGCTGTACCAAAATTCAATATCAGGCTGCAGTAAAGCTCCACGGGGTCTTTCCGTCCTGTCGCGGGTAACCTGCATCTTCACAGGTACTATAATTTCACCGAGTCTCTCGTTGAGACAGTGCCCAGATCGTTACACCTTTCGTGCGGGTCGGAACTTACCCGACAAGGAATTTCGCTACCTTAGGACCGTTATAGTTACGGCCGCCGTTTACTGGGGCTTCGGTTCAAAGCTTCGCTTGCGCTAACCTCTCCCCTTAACCTTCCAGCACCGGGCAGGTGTCAGCCCCTATACTTCGCCTTGCGGCTTCGCAGAGACCTGTGTTTTTGCTAAACAGTCGCCTGGGCCTATTCACTGCGGCTTTTCCGGGCTATTCACCCTAAAAAGCACCCCTTCTCCCGAAGTTACGGGGTCATTTTGCCGAGTTCCTTAACGAGAGTTCTCTCGCACACCTTAGGATTCTCTCCTCGCCTACCTGTGTCGGTTTGCGGTACGGGCACCTTACATCTCACTAGAGGCTTTTCTTGGCAGCGTGGAATCAGGAACTTCGGTACTATATTTCCCTCGCCATCACAGCTCCGCCTTAATGGAAACGGGATTTGCCTCGTTTCCGGCCTAACTGCTTGGACGCGCATATCCAACAGCGCGCTTACCCTATCCTTCTGCGTCCCCCCATCGTTCAAACGATGTATAGGTGGTACAGGAATATCAACCTGTTGTCCATCGCCTACGCCTTTCGGCCTCGGCTTAGGTCCCGACTAACCCTGAGCGGACGAGCCTTCCTCAGGAAACCTTAGGCATTCGGTGGAAGGGATTCTCACCCTTCTTTCGCTACTCATACCGGCATTCTCACTTCTAAGCGCTCCACCAGTCCTTCCGGTCTGACTTCAACGCCCTTAGAACGCTCTCCTACCATCGACACCTAATGGTGTCAATCCACAGCTTCGGTGATACGTTTAGCCCCGGTACATTTTCGGCGCGGAGTCACTCGACCAGTGAGCTATTACGCACTCTTTAAATGGTGGCTGCTTCTGAGCCAACATCCTGGTTGTCTAAGCAACTCCACATCCTTTTCCACTTAACGTATACTTTGGGACCTTAGCTGGTGGTCTGGGCTGTTTCCCTTTCGACTACGGATCTTATCACTCGCAGTCTGACTCCCAAGAATAAGTATTTGGCATTCGGAGTTTGACTGAATTCGGTAACCCGTTGGGGGCCCCTAGTCCAATCAGTGCTCTACCTCCAATACTCTCATCTTGAGGCTAGCCCTAAAGCTATTTCGGAGAGAACCAGCTATCTCCAGGTTCGATTGGAATTTCTCCGCTACCCACACCTCATCCCCGCACTTTTCAACGTGCGTGGGTTCGGGCCTCCATTCAGTGTTACCTGAACTTCACCCTGGACATGGGTAGATCACCTGGTTTCGGGTCTACGACCTCATACTCATTCGCCCTATTCAGACTCGCTTTCGCTGCGGCTCCGTCTTATCAACTTAACCTCGCATGAAATCGTAACTCGCCGGTTCATTCTACAAAAGGCACGCCATTACCCATTAACGGGCTTTGACTACTTGTAGGCACACGGTTTCAGGATCTATTTCACTCCCCTTCCGGGGTGCTTTTCACCTTTCCCTCACGGTACTGGTTCACTATCGGTCACTAGGGAGTATTTAGCCTTGGGAGATGGTCCTCCCTGCTTCCGACGGGATTTCTCGTGTCCCGCCGTACTCAGGATCCACTCAGGAGGGAACGAAGTTTCAACTACAGGGTTTTTACCTTCTTTGACGGACCTTTCCAGGTCACTTCATTTACCCCGTTCCTTTGTAACTCCATGTTGAGTGTCCTACAACCCCAAGAGGCAAGCCTCTTGGTTTGGGCTAATTCCGTTTCGCTCGCCGCTACTCAGGAAATCGCATTTGCTTTCTCTTCCTCCGGGTACTTAGATGTTTCAGTTCCCCGGGTCTGCCTTCAGTACCCTATGTATTCAGGTAAAGATACTGTTCCATTACGAACAGTGGGTTTCCCCATTCGGAAATCTCCGGATCAAAGCTTACTTACAGCTCCCCGAAGCATATCGGTGTTAGTCCCGTCCTTCATCGGCTCCTAGTGCCAAGGCATCCACCGTGCGCCCTTTCTAACTTAACCGTTAAAAAGATCTTACAGATGCTTTGAAAAAAATTAATTGCCTTCTATCTATTATCTAGTTTTCAAGGAACAAAGCAGAAAGAATCCATCACATCGTGATGCTTTTCTTCCCTATTTGAATGAATTACTCATTCAAAACTGAACAAAACAAAAGCGCTCTCGTAATTATCCTTAGAAAGGAGGTGATCCAGCCGCACCTTCCGATACGGCTACCTTGTTACGACTTCACCCCAATCATCTGTCCCACCTTAGGCGGCTGGCTCCATAAAGGTTACCTCACCGACTTCGGGTGTTACAAACTCTCGTGGTGTGACGGGCGGTGTGTACAAGGCCCGGGAACGTATTCACCGCGGCATGCTGATCCGCGATTACTAGCGATTCCGGCTTCATGTAGGCGAGTTGCAGCCTACAATCCGAACTGAGAATGGCTTTATGGGATTCGCTTACCTTCGCAGGTTTGCAGCCCTTTGTACCATCCATTGTAGCACGTGTGTAGCCCAGGTCATAAGGGGCATGATGATTTGACGTCATCCCCACCTTCCTCCGGTTTGTCACCGGCAGTCACCTTAGAGTGCCCAACTGAATGCTGGCAACTAAGATCAAGGGTTGCGCTCGTTGCGGGACTTAACCCAACATCTCACGACACGAGCTGACGACAACCATGCACCACCTGTCACTCTGTCCCCCGAAGGGGAAAGCCCTATCTCTAGGGTTGTCAGAGGATGTCAAGACCTGGTAAGGTTCTTCGCGTTGCTTCGAATTAAACCACATGCTCCACCGCTTGTGCGGGCCCCCGTCAATTCCTTTGAGTTTCAGCCTTGCGGCCGTACTCCCCAGGCGGAGTGCTTAATGCGTTAGCTGCAGCACTAAAGGGCGGAAACCCTCTAACACTTAGCACTCATCGTTTACGGCGTGGACTACCAGGGTATCTAATCCTGTTTGCTCCCCACGCTTTCGCGCCTCAGTGTCAGTTACAGACCAGAAAGTCGCCTTCGCCACTGGTGTTCCTCCAAATCTCTACGCATTTCACCGCTACACTTGGAATTCCACTTTCCTCTTCTGCACTCAAGTTCCCCAGTTTCCAATGACCCTCCACGGTTGAGCCGTGGGCTTTCACATCAGACTTAAGGAACCACCTGCGCGCGCTTTACGCCCAATAATTCCGGACAACGCTTGCCACCTACGTATTACCGCGGCTGCTGGCACGTAGTTAGCCGTGGCTTTCTGGTTAGGTACCGTCAAGGTACCAGCAGTTACTCTGGTACTTGTTCTTCCCTAACAACAGAACTTTACGACCCGAAGGCCTTCTTCGTTCACGCGGCGTTGCTCCGTCAGACTTTCGTCCATTGCGGAAGATTCCCTACTGCTGCCTCCCGTAGGAGTCTGGGCCGTGTCTCAGTCCCAGTGTGGCCGATCACCCTCTCAGGTCGGCTACGCATCGTCGCCTTGGTGAGCCATTACCTCACCAACTAGCTAATGCGCCGCGGGCCCATCTATAAGTGACAGCGTAAACCGTCTTTCCATCTTCTCTCATGCGAGAAAAGAACGCATCCGGTATTAGCTCCGGTTTCCCGAAGTTATCCCAGTCTTATAGGCAGGTTGCCCACGTGTTACTCACCCGTCCGCCGCTAATCTCAGGGAGCAAGCTCCCATCGATTCGCTCGACTTGCATGTATTAGGCACGCCGCCAGCGTTCGTCCTGAGCCAGGATCAAACTCTCCGAAGAAATGTTTGACTTGCTCATTTTGCTTTTTTAATAGTGTGTGCTCACTTAAAATTTAACGTTGGCGCTTTGTTTTGTTCAGTTTTCAAAGAGCAATTTTTGTCGTTTCTCTCAGAAGCGACCTCTATAATGTAACACATTGTGTCACGTTTCGTCAACAACTTTTTTAAAATATTTTTCAACAACTTGTTAGCTGTTTAAGTTGCTGTCTTAGCGACAAGAAATAATATACCATGTACTAAAAATGTTTGCAATATGTTTTTTAAAACTTTTTTCAAAAAAACGTTTTTTTCTTTTTCCCTCTATATATCCTTCATTATCATCCCCCCCTGCTTCCTTGGCCAATAGCATGGTACATGAATAAACGAAGCATATTTCCAAAGAAACACAAATAGACATATAAAGATATCTTTTCCCATGAGGTGAAGCAATGAATCTATCATTAATCGGATTACTCATTTCTTACAGTATGGCCCTTTACTTATTCAGTACTGCTTTTTATGAAGCCATCAGGTTCAGCAGAGAAAAAGGCAAGGTGAATGGTACGACGTTTTTATTCAGCTTTACTTTTGCTATGATTTTCACACGAATCACCTATTTGTTTCATCCCTATTAAATAAAAGCAGTAAGTCAGGAGACTTACTGCTTTTATACGGAGACTTGTGTTTCTTCCTGTACCCTACTTTTCTTTTCATCCTTCAGGAACATCATCAAACCGCCCAATATGATGGTACCTCCCAGGACCTGCGTCCATAGTATCGGTTCATCTAATATGAAATAAGCCAGAACCGTCGCTCCAACCGGTTCAAGTAAGATTCCCATCGAAAGAGTCGAAGTGCTTAACCACTTTAATGACCAATTGAATAAAGAATGTCCTAATAATGTCGGAAAAATGGCAAGCAAAACAAAATAGATCCAATCGGCAGCAGGATATGGTGCCAATGCCTCTCCCTTGAAGATCACATAAAAAAACAAAGTGACTGCACTGATAGCATACACGACAAATGTATATGTTATAGAAGAGATGCGTTTTCGAACATTTTGCCCAAATAATAAATAACCGGTTACAAGCGCACATGCGATTAGCGAAAGAATATCTCCCCAAAGCGCCATGCCGCTGATTCTCAAATCTCCCCAGCTAATGACAAGACTGCCTGCTATCGCAATGATGCCGCTCAATATTGCCTTCATTGAAAACCTTTCTTTAAAAAACAAATAGGCTCCGGCAAAAGCGAATAAAGGCTGGAGGGTGACAAGTACAGTTGAACTCGCAACAGACGTGTAATTAAGCGATTCAAACCATAAAATAAAATGAAAAGCCAAGAACACTCCTGCAGCAATCGAATACAGCCAATCCTTTTTACCAATGAATTTAAGTTCATGGCGGTATTTCACCAAGAAAACCGGCAGCATAAGAAGGACAGTAAATAATAAACGGTAAAAGGCTATAACACCCGATGGAGCAGTCGCTAATTTAACAAGGATGGCCGAAAATGAAACGGATGCCACACCAATCGCCAACGCAACATAAGGATTCACTTTTGGCATTTGCATTTCAAACTCCTCCTATCAAAGGGAATTACTTAACATTGAACTCTATTCTACTATGTTAAAATTAATAGGGTAAGCTTTTTTGAAAAACGGGTATATGGCAACAGACGATCTTTTTCTTCGATAATAATTCGGAAGTGGTGAAACAAAATGGAATGGACATTCGACCCTCAATCGGAACTGCAAATCCTTATCAAATTGGGGATTTCAGCTCTCCTAGGACTAATTATCGGACTAGAGCGAGAAATGAAACGAAAACCCGTTGGATTAAAAACAAGCCTGGTCATTTCAATAGTCAGCTGTTTATTAACGATCGTTTCCATGGAGTCCGCTTATAAGTTCCCAGGAAGTGACGACGTAAATATAACAATGGACCCCTTGCGTCTAGCCGCTCAGATTGTTTCTGGCGTCGGCTTTATCGGGGCAGGCGTCATTCTCCGGCGGGGCAACAACAGCATATCCGGTTTAACGACAGCCGCCATCATATGGGGAGCGGCCGGAATCGGGATTGCCGTAGGAGCAGGATTTTTTCTTGAGGCAATAGCTGGCGTCATACTATTGATCATCAGTGTCGAATTGGTGCCAGCAATGGTCACCTGGCTCGGACCGATGAAGTTACGGCAAAAAGAAATCTTTCTGCAGCTGGTGGTCAAAAACAAAGATGACATTGCCGTCGTATTGAAAAAAATCAAAGAGGAAAAAATATTCATCAAGAACCTTAGAATCAAAGATGTAGAAGAAGACCACCACCTTTTGACACTTAAAGTTTTGGTCGATCATAAAGTTAGAACATCTGAAGTGTATTACACCGTCTCCAATCTTAAGGAAATTGCACGGGTAGAAATCGAAAATTCATAATAAAAGAACCGTTTGACTACTATCAAACGGTTTTTTTATCGTTTTTGCAAAAATCTCATTTTTTATATTGACTTTTCCCCAAAATCCGATAAAATAATTATTGTACCTCAATTCGGGGCATTAGCTCAGCTGGGAGAGCGCTACGCTGGCAGCGTAGAGGTCAGCGGTTCGATCCCGCTATGCTCCATATCCGAAGAACCCTTGTGTAGCAAGGGTTCTTTTCTTTTTTATATATCACTGTGCCCCTAATATTTTCTTCAAAAATGTCCGTCTGGTCACAATCTGGTCACACACGCAATTATTTAATAATTTCATCTAATTTACGAGCCACTTCTTCTTGCATTGATGGAAGAACGTGTGAATAGGTATCAAGTGTAACTTTTATGTTACTGTGTCCTAATCTTTCTGAGATGACTTTGACATGAACACCATTGGAAAGAAGCAAGGTAGCATGCGTATGTCTTAAATCATGAAAGCGGATTTCAGGAACATCAGCCTTTTTATAGTCCTTCTAATATTTGCAGGATTAAGCGGTGTACCATGCTGAGTACAAGCAACTAAATCAAAATCTTGATAAATAGGGCCTAGGCTTAGCCTTTCTTTCGAAACAGTTAATTTACGAGTTATAAGGACCTTTATAGACGACAAGGATAAATTTATTGTCCTTAGACTAGACTTGGTTTTAGCTCCGCTTAAAAATGTCTTACCGTCATGACTAAGAGTCTGTTTAATATTTAACAATCCTTTTTCCAAGTTAAGATCCTTCCAACGCAATCCAAGTAGTTCACCTTGTCGCATACCAGTTGTTAATGCAAGGTAAAATACAATATAAGCAGGATCCTCTTTTGCTACTTTTAGAAATCTATTTATTTCCTCTTCATCCCATACATTCATCTCTTTCTTATTAGCCTTTGGCAATTTAATTTTTAAACTACAAAATTTTTTCTACCTTAAACAAAATTCAACCAAACAACATATAATAACAATATGTGGTACACCATAAAGAAGATCGTGACTCAAACGTCACGGTCTAACAAACAATTATAGAAGTAATTGAGTAATCCATCCTCGTCAGCAAAAACAGGGTGGATTATTCTTTTTGTTTATTTTGTTTGCTCATGTGAACATCACCTACCTACTTATTCTTGTTTAAAGATGAGTTTATTAAGTTCCTTATCAATTACATAAGGTATTTACGGTAATTGTATTGTTTTGATATGCTCTAAATTCCGATAAACCGTTTCCCCTTCAGCTGTTATCAGCCTCATTTTGTTATTTCGAACCTTTTGGAGTAAGCCTATTTTTTCAGTATGGTCTCCACCATCAATAATCACTAGTTGATTTTCCAATCTTTTCAACTGTTCATAAAAGGATCTGGCTAAAGGAGTGGATATAGGCACAAGGGGTAGATTTTCCTTGTTTAAAGAATACGGTATTGTATTAGGAGAATACGGAATTAGCCACTTAACATGATTCATCGAAATAAACATTGTTTTGTACACTGGGGAGTGAAAGACAAAATAGTCGTTCATAATGCTGGTTATATAACCATGAATGGATTTATTCCCTGTGACGTAAACCTCGACAAACAAACCTTTAGCAATAGTTAATACTTTACGAAACGAAATGGTATCAGCTTCAATTGGTTTTTCTGAAGGAGGGTTAAAAGAGGTATATTCTTCATCTAAACTGGCTTCTTTCCATCTTTGAACATGAACAAATGGAATGTAGAGGAATGAATTTGTCCAGCCATCGTTTAAAACAATGATGTCCAACCCAGCATCTATTAGGATTCCCTTGTGAAAATCCCCTCCAGAAATTTCCACCTCAATATATTTTCCCATTAAATCTACAAAATCAGAAAGCATATTTATTCTCCTTTTTCCTCATATTGTTTTATCCTTAAAGTGCTCCACCAAAGAGCCAAGAAACCCAATAATATAAAACCACTAATGTGAATAATACAGTAGGCGGTATAACGACAGCTGTTACTTTTATATATTCCCACCAAGTGATTCTTACTTTTCCACGCTTTACAATGTGCATCCACATCAGCGTAGCCAACGTTCCCATTGGAAGTAGTAAGGAACCCATGTCGCTGCCAATGACGTTCGCCAGATAGGCGATTTTCAAGGAGAGTAAATCTAGATTCATATCCGTTAACGTGAGGGTTCCAATCATGAGTGCAGGGTGATTATTAAAAATATTTGAGAGTACTGATAGAAGTACACCCATCATAACACTTGCATTGAGCAGGCTTCCAGAAACCATTGGACGCATAAATTGGATCAACCAGTCTGTTAGACCGATATTATTCAGACCGTAAATAATCACATACATACTAAAAGCGAACACGATAATATACCACGGCGTTTTTTTCAGCATATCGGTTGGAGGTATTTTTAAATAAGCCCATCTCCATCCTAAAAGGACCAGAGAGCCAATTACAGCCATAAGAGAAACTGGAATGGAAAGAAACGAAGCTACAAATAGACTGACACGAACAGCAAATACAAACAGCAGGACGTTTCGCATAAACCTTGAACGTTCCTTCTCTGAACCATGTTTCATAGGACTTGGCTTAAGTGGATGGTAAGAAGGGTGTGACCGCCCAGTAATCTTAGTAGGAACGGTTTTCGGTAAGACTTTTTTGAAGCGAAGGAACAAGAGCCAAGTCAGCAGTAGTAAACCAAGCGTGGCAGGAACAAACATCATCGCCGTATGCAAATACAAGCTCATATGCACGATTTTTAGAGCGATCAGATTGACAATGTTACTTACACCTATTGGAGCACTCGAAGCAGTCGCAATTAAGGCTCCAGACAGCAAATACGGAATTTTTTGATGGTTTTTTAAGCCCATGTTGTTTAATAACATGACTAGAATTGGGGTTGTAATTAAGATACTTCCATCGTTATTGAAAAAGAGTGTCATGAGAAAACATAAAAGATTGACATACCAGAATAATCTGATGCCAGACCCATTTGCTTTTTCCGCAAGCTTCTCTGCCACCCAGTTAAAGAATCCAAAACTCTCTAAGACAATCGCCATTACAATCGTTGCCATAATAGTTATCGCAGCACCGCTTATCGTTTCTGCAATTAAACCCAGGTCTGTTAGAGAAACACTTCCACTGAGTATGACAATAATTGCACCTATCGTGGCAGGTATAGCTTCATTAATGCCTCTAGGCCTCCAAAGAATCAATCCGAGGGTAACCAAAAAAGATAAAACGGTTATCCAAACCATTGGTTGCATATTTTTCTCCTTCTTTCTAGCTAGTTTTTCATGATGTTTTCATGAGACGACCTAACCCCTTCATTGAGCAAGTCCACTCTTGTCCCCCCCTTCCATCTATCCCTCTTGTGATGTTGTACTGTATTTTATGTATCACGTTAAGAAAGGCTTTAGGTTTGTACCCATTTTTCCAAAAAATCCTCTAGAGTCTAAAAAACAACGATTCAAGTAATTACACATGTCAAGATAGAAGAACATACCTAATTACAAGAATTAACCCTTATTATTAAATTGAAGTAGTTTCTAATGGCAAAAATAAAAAGCGATGCTAAGTAAGCGTCGCCCGATATGGTTTATCCTATTTTTAACCTTCTGCTTATGGCTTTAAGTAGTCATGGAATTTTCTAGTTGGAATATCGATGCAGATTGTGAAGAATTGCACTTAAAGTAAAGGGTGCCTTAGCTGTAGATCAGAGCTGTCTTTATGGCAGCTTTTTCTTTATGCAACTATGTGTAAGCTTTATCAGATATATTTTTATTATCTGGTAAATGCAACACCCATTTGACTCTTTCTTTTTCCTTATTTAAATAACCTCTAATAAAGGCTGAGCTATTAATTTTAGAACTGTCTAAAGTAACTCCTTTTTCTAAAAATGCATCATCACTTATTCCTTTAGGTTCATAAAAAACAGCCTTTTTTATTTTGTGAAGAAATGTACTTAAACTAACTGGTGCTTTACTTCTATAAGGGAGGTTGCTGAGGCAGCCTTTTTCTTATGGCATTAAAGGGGCAGGTTACTTGAAGAAGGCTATGTTGCAATTCATATATTTTTTGAGATAATCCAAAAGCTCTGAGACTTTGAAGGTAAGGGGGATTATGCGAAGAAAATATTATACAAGATAATTGATTGGAAAATGGAAAATTAATGGTGGTGGACAGGGTGGGAAAATGGACCCACGGGCGTTAATTGAATAACGAAAGAGCTGTCTTGAGTGACAGCTCCTAACTTCAAAAATGTATGTGGGCGTGATGCGTTTGGGCGATACCTTCCAAAAGAAAAACATCGCCAGGCTCAAAAGGTTAAAACCCATTTACACAAAAATATTTTTATCCCATAGTTCTCATAATACACTTGAATACAATGCTATTGTCCCCTCTTTCGGCTTATGGGGATTTCATTTAGCATCACATTTCAAGCTTCCAATAATTATTCCGAGTATTTCTGTCCAACATCAAGCTCTAACTTCAGACATGTCGAATTTGTTTACTATTCCTCTGTCAATTAAGGAGGAACGGGGAAAAGCAGTTATGAATAGCCTCAAAAATTTAAAATTACACAAGTTGTATAAAAACGAAATAGAAAAATGGTGATCAAACATCAGGTTTTTTAGAGACCATAAAAAAACACTTTTTAGTTTTGCTGCTTAAAATGACTCCGGTAATGCGCCGGGGTCTTTTTTTGTAACTTTCTGGGTACATTCGTTTTAATAATCCGCTAAACAGCGATCCACTCTTCTTTTAAGTTCATTAAAGTTGGACTATCCATTACTCCAATTTATCTGTTAGATGCTGAGCGAATTTCTCACATGGATTTAGCGCCATCTCTTTCCCCCTCCTCCTATTCAATATCCTTCAGCTATTTTAAAAGGCGTTCTCTGCTTCGAATTAAGTCCTTTTTTTAACTATCCATTATTCTGGTCAGAGAGTTCATTGAGCAATTTCAGTCATTTAACTTCAGGAAATTCTAAAGGTTAGTGCATATACACATTTTTGATGAATTTCAGTCTTATTGATAGAAGATGGACATTTACCAAGGCACAATGTCATTCCATGACACATATACATACAGGGTAAATGATTATATAGGAAGGGGCAACATTATGAATAAGGAATGGTTAACTAATTTGGTTGGGAAAGTTCTAAAGATAGATAGAGGAGGACCGGAATCTCGGACAGGATTATTATTAGGCATATACGATGATCACTTATCGATTTTAACTGAGCAAGAAGGTGTTATCTACTATAAAACTGACCATATCAAAAGTATTACCGAGAATGTAAAGAATGGGTTCCAATTTCAACTGGAAATCCCCGAAGATTTTACTTTTAAAGCAGCTGATAATTTTATAGACATACTAGATGACCTCAGAAATCAATGGGTAAATATTAACCGAGGCGGTCCCGAGAAGCTTGAAGGCGTACTTCATGATGTTAATGATGAATACGTAACGTTAACACTAAACGAAGAAGTGATTCGCCTGGCAATGTTCCATATTCGCAGCATCAGTTATGGGGCAAGAGTTGAGAAACCAAAAGAAGATGAAAAGTCAGAAAAAAATAAAGATAATAAAGACGATGGAAAATCAGAAAATAATAAAGACGATGGAAAATCAGAAAAAAATAAAGATAATAAAGACGATGGAAAAGAAAATAATAAAGACGATGGAAAATCAGAAAAAAATAAAGATAATAAAGACGATGGAAAAGCGAAAAAAAATAAAGATAATAAAAGACAATGGAAAAGGAAAAAAAAAATAAAGATAATAAAGCAGAAGAAAAAGAAAAATAGTATATCCCATAAATGATGTGTCGCTTCTGGGCAGAAGCGACCATCCAAAAAGATATAAAAGAGGCAATCCAAGAAAACCTGACTGAAGAATTTAGGAACTCAGGCCCTCAAGAAATGAACGAACAATCCGTAAAGAAAAATAATTTAAAAGAAAAAGGAAACTGATAGATAAGAAATGTTACGAATTAATGAAGTCCACTGAAAAAAGTATACAGAAAATGGAAATCAAAAGCCGAATATTATTCATTGATGAAATTTGCTGAAAGAATACATGGGAAATTGAAGGCAAAACGGTTAAAGCCTTAAGATACAATTCAAGGCAAATTGAAAGGAGGACATGGAATGATGATTTTGTTTTTTTCTGTAATTGGGGGAGTCTTCTATTCTTTTTTTGTAAAACCTCAAAATCAAACCACACCTGATACCGTAAAAATTACACCATCCCAAAACAAGGCGGCAGAGGTAAATGCTTAGTTCACAAATTGTCTTAATGTTAATAATTTTTACTTTAACGATTATTCTCATGTTATGGAGACCATTTGGGATTAATGAAACTATACCTACTACAATAGGGGCCTTGACTGTATTAGTTGCAGGCATTGTTCCTTGGATGGATGTTTTAAATATATTTGATATTATCAGGGGCGCTTCTTTAACCATATTATCCACCATAATGATGTCTATTGTACTTGAGAGCATTGGTTTTTTTAGGTGGATTGCTTTAAATATCATCATCCGGTCTAAGGGTTCAGGGGTTAGATTATTCGTTTATACTAATCTCCTATGTTTTTTCATGACAATGTTTTTCAATAACGATGGAAGTATCCTTATCACAACACCTATCATTATTCACATTGTAACGTTACTAAAGATTAAACCTCACCAAAAAATCCCCTTTCTAATATCAGGAGCTCTAATAGCAACAGCAGCGAGTGCGCCAATAGCAGTAAGCAATATTTCCAATTTGATTGCACTAAAAATTGTAGGACTGAGCCTTAATAGTTATATCAATATGATGTTTGTTCCTTCAATGATAGGGATTTTAACAATCGGGTTATTACTTTATCTATATTTTAAGAAGGACCTTCCAAGGAAAATTCCCAGCGTACCTTTAAGGTGGGATAAAACCTTTTCACGCTATGTGCAAACTCATCCACTCGATGTTAAACAACAATCCGAAGATAATAATTGGATGTTGTTTAAAATGAGTTTTGCAATCGTCATTTTAACTCGGGCGAGTTTCTTCGCACTTACACCATTTGGGGTTCCCTTGGAATTGATCGGTATGATGGGAGCGTTCCTTTTGATATTACTGAGATGGTATAAAACCAAAACTGGTCCTAGCGATATTGTAAAGAAAACACCCTGGCATGTTCTTCTATTTGCTTTCAATATGTACGTGCTGGTATATGGTTTGAAGAATGTTGGCTTGAATGATTATATAGTCAGCAATTTAAAACCCTTAATTATGGACAGCCCATTCAACGCTACCATGATCATGGGCATATTATTAACTATCCTATCCAATTTATTTAATAATCTTCCTGCAGTTATGATAGGGACTTTGTCGATAACAGAGATGGGATTGGATCCTCACCTTGTACAAATTGCTTATCTTGCTAACGTGATTGGAAGCGATATAGGTGCTTTGTTAACGCCTGTTGGTACGCTGGCTACATTAATTTGGATGTATATATTGAAGAAACACTCCATCAATATCTCCTGGGGAAAGTATCTTAAAGTTACCTTTTTGATAATTCCTATAGGGTTAATCGTAAGTTTAATCTCGCTGTATTTTTGGACCACTTGGTTATTAATGTAGGAAGGAGGGGTGATTATGAATAATATCTTACAAAATCTCAGAGGAAAAACGATTGAAATAGAAATTTCAGGAAAAAAAATTTTTTTCGGTACACTGGTTGATACTGGTATTGATGTAGTGGTTATCTTTAATGGACAAGATTTTGTGTATCTTCCAATAATTCATATTCAAAATTGCAAAGTAAATACTACGGAAAACGAGGAGATTTCCCTTCCTGTAGACTCACCTGGAATTGAAGCTGAGGAAGAATTATCACTAAGAAAAACTCTTTTATCCGCGAAAGGGATGTTCACGGAATTATACGTAACTGGTAACCAGCCTTTACATGGTTATATAACAAGGGTGATGAATAATTACTTTGAATTCTATTCACCTGTTTATAAAACTATGTATATACCTTTAATTCATTTAAAGTGGATTATCCCATACACAGACAATCAAACTCCATATGGTTTAAGTAACAAGGATCTTCCTGTACATCCATCAAAACTTTCAATGGCAAGATCCTTTGACGTACAAGTGAAAAAACTGATCGGTAGCTTGATTATTTTAAATATAGGAGAAAATCCTAATTTAATTGGACAAATTAATAAGTTAGAAGATAATTTCATTGAACTTATTACTGCAAGGGAGGAACCTGTATATTTAAATCTTCATCATATTAAATCAGTTCACCTACCCTGAATTAAAGGCAGCGAATATGCTGCCTTTTTGATATTCCTTCTTTAAAGCGTAAACAAGGTGAGAATACTTTACCAAAAACCCAATTCTTACATATCTATCTTGTAGTGAAAAATGGTAATTTGTTCAATCCGCTTTATTTTTACCTCATATGATTATCGATGTTGGCTTTGTCCATGGAGTGGTCGGAACCAAGGGAGTTTTGTACTACCGATGAGATTGTGTATAAATGAATATGAAGTAACGGGAGCTTTACTTCTATATGGGGCTGGAAACAGCTCCATTTCTTATGCAACTAAAGGGGCAGGTTAGTTGAATAAGGAACTTGGTAGCTATAATAAAGAAAGCTCGCCAATACTGTGGCGAGTTTTGCTTTTTTATATGCTAATAACGAAGTCAAAACAACTGTCATTGTGGTTTATATCTCCGAAAACCCTTGTGTAGCAAGGGTTTTTTTCTTTGTCTTAAAAGAAAAACGTCGCGCACTGATCATATTTTGGTCATAAAAACGGTCACAATTTAATGATTTCATCTAATTAAAACCACTTCTTCTTGCATGTTTGGAAGAACATGTGAATATGTATTTGCCCAGATACCACTTCTTTGCATGCATATCCCAGCTAAGATTTGAAAGAATTTGTCGATATGATCATCGCGAAAGAGATAAAGAATCCTTTTATAAAAAAAGCCTACCCCCTTTAAGGAAGTAGGCGCATTCAAATTTAAAACTAACAATCGTTCAGGACATTTTATGAAAAAAAGATGCGATAAGCTGTCCTAGTCTTCTAGTTCCCTCGATTATTTCTTCCTCATTAGCATAACTGAACGAGAGCCGGAGGAACTCGGTTCCATCCTTTTCATCCAAGCAAAAGTACTTCCCTGGAACATACGAAACACCCTCAGTTAGAGCCTGTGATAATAATTGCGACGTATCCATACCTGGAATTCTCACCCATACAAAGTAACCACCATCTGGTACATACCAGGAAACGGATTCTGGAAGGAATTGTTCCAACGAATGGATTAACGCAGTACATTTAGCACGATACACATTTTTCAGAAGGTCGATTCGTTTCTCAAAATCCGTGTTTTCTAAGTATACAGCCATTGTACTTTGAGCAAATGGATGGTCTAAATCTTTTTTAAACCACTCTAATGCCTTAATGAATTCACTTTCTCCTGCTATCCATCCAATCCGCATTCCCGGTGCCACTACTTTGGATAATGAACCAACGTGGAGGACTCGTCCGCGTGTATCAAAAGATTTTATTGGCAGCGGATTTTCATCGAAGGCTAATTCTCCGTATGCATCATCCTCTAGAATGAGGAAATCAAACTCGATGGAAAGTTCCAATAAATGCTTCCGCCGCTCAGTTGTCATAGTCGTCCCAGTTGGATTTTGAAAGGTTGGGATGGTATATAGAAAACGCGGGAGGGTTAGACCTTTACGTTTCCTTTCATCCAGCATTTCTTTTAATAGGTACGTTTGGAGTCCATTTTCATCTATAGGTATACTAATAATCTGCTTCGTATAGTTTTGAAAAATCTCTAATGCCTCCATATAGGTGGGAGATTCTACAGCTACGACCGCTTTATCATCAAGGAGAATGCGGGCAATAAGATCAATCCCCTGGCAAGCACCTGATGTAATCAAAAGCTGTTCTTCCAAAACGCGAATTCCACGATCTTCAAGTCTTTTCTGGAGTTGCTGCTTCAGTCTTACAATCCTTGGGCTTCCGATATAATGGAGCGGCAAATCCTGCTCCTCATCAAGAAGTCCGGCTACAGCTACCTTGAGCTCCTCAGCAGGGACGAGCGCAGGATCAGGATAGCCTGAACTCAAACGAATACAACCATCTGGCAGGTCTGACATCCATGCACCGGGCGGATCATTCTTAAGTGCCACTTTAATGTTTTCAGGAAAAAAAGATTCAACATTCACTTCAACCATACCCCTTCCGTCTCAATCAAATCTTAATTGATATTCGCGATTTTTGAAGCTAACTCCTTTATTTTATATAAGCATAAATCTTTTGTAGAAACACCCTCTGATGAGAGACAACAATCACTCTTTATATTTTACAAATTCCGGAGTCCCTTTTACACAGACTTTCTTGGTCGCTCCAATGCAATTTTAAACTATGTGTGTATGGATGAGGTCGTTATTATTGTCCTCAGTATTTGTAAAGCTGATTAAAAGAACGAAAAAATAAAGAAAGGCAGATCATCCGCCTTTCTTCACTTATGCAACTCATTCCATTTCTTAACCAATCGCTTCGGTGCCGCACGTAAATAGGCTTCTTGAATTAGATAGGTCAATTCATCCCAGTCTTCCCTATCCGGACTTTGAATAGAGACCCAACCGTGATGTCCTATATATGGGGTTTTGAAAAAATTCTCTTTCTTTAGCAATAATTCTTGAGTTTCTCGATTTGACTTGAACGACAAGCTGAATCCTTTCTCGCTTTCACCTGAAATCACGAAGGATTTTCCATTGATTTTAAAAGTATTGTGACCGAAACCGTCAATATGTTCAACAGCTTCGGGCAGTGCAAGACAGATATTGCGTACATTTTCAAGCATGGCTGCCGTGCCTTGTGTTTCATGTTTTAATTCACCTATTATCAACTCTATTTTGCATTCACATCGGGTTGATGAATTCCAAAAGTATTGCCTTCGGTATCAATATAGTATCCTTGCCAAGCCATTCCGGGCAGGGCAAATTTGGGCATTGCGACCTTGCCGCCATTTTCAATAATTTTAGCTTCCGTTAAATCGTAACTTTCCACTCCCATGGTACAAGCAAATGCATTTAACGCTTGGTGTGTTTCCGGTGGAGCACTATGACGCTGCATCAAAGCACCATCGATCCCAGGTTCATTCTCATCACCAGTTACTGCTCCAAAGTAAGGCATTCCTGCATACTCACTCCAGTCTTGAAATGTCCATCCGAATACCTCTCCATAAAACTTCTTTGCCCGTTCCATGTCATTCACATGAATTTCGAAATGAACTATTCTTCCCATGATTTCCTCCTAATTTTTACAAGAATTAACCATTTCCTTAAATTATTCTCATTTATTATTATAATGGACATGGAAATAAATTCAATTATCATAAGAATATATTATTTTTAGTTGAGATTAAATCAATTTTTAGAGTCTCATCATACATCCTGTCATAACTTTTTAGAAAGACCATAGGAACCGTTTTTCAAATATAGTTAGTTCCTACCAACAGAATCGGCTCCCTTCCCCTTCTACATATCTACTCAATTATTTTTAAAAAATTAATTGTGACACTCACTCCACATGAATCGACTGTGGAAGCATTCTGTCTTATACCGTACCTTCAGCATTTTAATGTTTGTCGGAGGTAATAGGGAGTGTCCGTTCAACTATTACTCCTCTAGAAAAATACTATCTTGCGATAAACCTAATTTGGCATACCATCACATCTCACAATCCTACTAATTTACATACAGCAATAGCATATTCCCACAAAAAAACTGGTCACATTTTGGTCACGTACTATCGAAAACTATCGGAAACCATTAATCACTTTAATAAGTAAAGCTTCCTTAAAGGAGAAGCGGTAGATAAAAAGAAAAAACCCTTGAATATCAAGGGTTTTCGAATATGGAGCTTAGCGGGATCGAATCGCGACCTCTACGCTCCCAGCGTGGGGAGTAGAAGTACGATTTGATCAAATCCTAATACACTAAAAAAGTTCATAGTGATCAAAAAAGGTTGTTATAAAAAACACCTCTTTCTCTACAAATTGAACCCCTGTATCAATCTTTTTTTCTTTCTAAGTGGTCTAAAAACCTTCAATTCTCTGTAATTATTTTTTCTGCCTCTTTTTTTAATAATTCTATCTTATCCGTGTTTTCCCAAGGCAATTTGATATCCGTTCTTCCAAAGTGTCCGTAGCAAGCAGTTTGAAAGTAAATAGGTTGCCGGAGATTTAACATCTTAATAATTCCTGCAGGGCGAAGGTCAAAGCATTTACCTATTAGTTGAACGATTTTTGTTTCTTCTATTTTTCCAGTACCAAACGTTTCAACAGCTATTGAAACAGGGGAAGCTACTCCAATCGAATAAGCCAGTTGAACTTCACATTTGTCTGCAAACCCTGCTGCAACAATATTTTTAGCTACATAACGTGCTGCATAGGCTGCCGAACGATCAACCTTAGTTGGATCTTTTCCCGAAAAGGCACCGCCACCATGACGTGCGTATCCGCCATACGTATCAACAATAATTTTACGGCCTGTTAAGCCTGCATCTCCCTTTGGTCCACCAATAACGAAACGTCCAGTCGGATTTATAAAATATTTCGTGTTAGAGTCAAGCAACTCAGGTGGTACCACGTAAGCAATTACATGTTTCTGCACATCTTTTTTTATTTGTTCTAATTCTACGTTAGGATCATGTTGTGCGGAAATTACAATTGTATTAACGCGAATAGGCTTTGTGTCCTCATATTCCACAGTAACCTGAACTTTTCCATCTGGACGCAAATAACCTATTACCCCATTTTTTCGCACTTCTGTTAAACGTCTAGCCAGTTTGTTTGATAGAGAAATTGACAATGGCATTAACTCCTCGGTTTCATTGCAAGCAAATCCAAACATTAATCCTTGGTCTCCAGCACCAATTGCCTCTATTTCGTCCTCATTCATTAAACCTTCACGTGCTTCTAGAGCTTGATTAACTCCCATAGCTATATCAGGAGATTGTTTATTCAGTGCTATTAAAATCTTACATGTATCAGCATCAAGCCCATATTCAGAGTTGGTATAACCGATTTCCCGGATAGTTTCTCTTACTATTTTCAAGAAATCTACAGCGCAGTCCGTTGTAATTTCTCCGGATAAAACAACCAAATCTGAACTAACTGAACTTTCACAAGCAACACGGGCATTTCGGTCTTTTTCAAATATAGCATCCAATACAGCATCCGAAATTTGATCACACATTTTATCAGGATGACCTTCAGTAACCGACTCTGATGTAAAAAGATGCAGTTGTTTTTTATACATTACTTTCTCAACTCCCAAACTAACAATTATTTATACTATTTATCTTTTATGCCTAAGTTTTTCAACAATTTAATAGAAAGTTTCAAATATAAAGTTCCTCCATCAGGAACTTAATCATAAATTTCGAAGTATACTGTCATACTGACCTTCCGCATCAGGACAAACAATACCTTTTTCGGTCACAAAGGCTGTTACAAGCGAATAAGGCGTAATATCAAATGCAGGGTTATACACTTTAATTCCTTGTGGTGCAATCCGTTTTCCTAATCCAACCGTAATTTCAGCTTCCGAACGTTCTTCTATTTGAATGTTTTTTCCAGTGGGTGTGCTTAAATCAACCGAAGATAATGGAGCCGCCACATAAAATGGTATTCCATGAGCTTTCGCTAAAAGAGCTACCGTATAGGTTCCAATTTTATTAGCCACATCCCCATTGGCAGCCACCCGGTCCGTTCCAACAATAACAGCTTGTACCGACTGATTAGCCATCACCACAGCTGCCATACTATCACAAATAAGGGTGACATCAATACCAGCCTTTTGCAACTCCCATGTAGTAAGACGTGCCCCCTGCAAAACAGGACGAGTTTCATTGACAAATATTTTTAAATTCCACCCTTGTTCTTTAGCGATATAAAAAGGAGCTGTTGCAGTTCCATATAAAGCAGTTGCTAAACTTCCTGCATTACAATGCGTGAGAATTCCCATCCCGTCTTTAAATAAACTAAGAGCATGTTCGCCAATTTGTCGACAGACTCTCTCATCTTCCTCCTGAATCTTCAACGCTTCTTCGAGGAGATTTCTCTTAATAAAATCTACATTTAATCCTTTTTTCTGTCCCTGACAAGCTCTTCCTTTTAAACGGTTTAATGCCCAGAACAAGTTAACTGCTGTCGGCCTTGCCGTTGCTAAATACTCCGATTTTTTTTCTAATTCTGTTATGAAAGCATTTACACTTTTTTCTTGACTTTTTTGAACTCCCAAATAGAGACCGTAGGCAGCCGCCATCCCTATAGCAGGAGCGCCACGTACTTTAAGATATCGAATGGCTTCCCAAACCTCTTTTATAGTAGATAGAGACAAAAACACCGTTTCTTCTGGCAGACGGGTTTGATCCAGTAAAATGAGTTGGTCATTTTTCCACTGAATGGATTGAATAAACTTCTTAATCCTCATCTACCTCCCTATTTTTAATGTACCTGACTAAAGCGGTGAGATCACAAATCGTCCATACTGTTTCCCGTCTCAATACCAATTGTTGTCCAATGGCAAGGGCTAATCTTTCTCCTTTTGCTCTTAATTTAGGATCGTCTATGCTTTCTAAATCAGGAACATGGGCTAAACCGATTACTCGTCGCATCATTTCACAGCCCGCATATCCTAAAGTATCTTGAAGTAAACGCAGTATATAATCATCATCATATCCCTGTACGGACGCATAGAACGAACTCTCATTTCCCTTCCACAATGCTCTAAATTCTTTTTCAAAGATTGTCCAAATTTCCTCTACTATATTTAATAGATAATCCTGGTATTGAAGCCTTTCTTTTTGATCTAGAGAACATCCTTCATGTGCGCAAAAATTGAGTAATAGATTGGCAACCACATTTCCAATATCAAAACCCATTGGTCCATAAAAGGCGAACTCTGGATCAATTACTTTCGTGTCCTTTTCTGTGACCATAATGCTGCCTGTATGAAGATCTCCATGGATCAGTGCCTGAGCATGAGTGAGGAATCTTTCTTTTAACTTTGTAATTTCAAGTTTAAGCTCAGCATGATCCCAAATTTCTTTTATTACTTCCTTCATTAGCGGGTTAAATTGATTTGTTGTTGCGTCGTAGTACGGATCAGTAAACACAAGATCTTCTGTTATTTTGCACAATTCTAGATTAATAAATTTCACGACTTTCTGTTTTTTATATTGGGGCTCTAAGGCTAAATCTGAAGTTAAAAAGAGAGTCCTAGCTAGAAAAGTGCCTATGTGTTTTGCAAAATGAGGATATTGATTGCGAGTAATGAGTCCTTTGCGCATATTGATATGTGTCGATAAATCCTCCATGATAGTTAGGGACATTTCTTTATCATAAAGATAGACTTTTGGAACTAAGCCCGGACAAAGTATATTTTGTATCATTAATGCATCGCTCTCAATACGGGACCTGTCCAATGTTAACGGCCAGGACTCCCCTACGACGCGAGCATAAGGAAGTGCTTGTTTAATAATTATACTTTTACCTGACGTACCTTTTTCCGTTATACGAAATACTAGATTTAGATTTCCATCCCCCAATTCCTTGCAAATTAATAGAGCATTTTCTGAAAATAAACCTGGAATCTTCTTAACATATTGTATGGTTTCTAGCTCACTAAGCACGTGATAACCTGAGTTTGACATTGAGCTCCTCTTCCCTTTCCCCCAATTTTTTCACGAGTATAAATGACCATATGTTTGCAATGACATAAACTAAAGTTAGACAAATAATTGATTTTTGTTTGTTTATTCACTAAAAAGGTTATCTCATCATATGCTGTTTTAAAGAAGAGGTGATTAATTATTCAAAATAACCAATTTATAATCAAAGCATCCACTCAAATGGAACGCCTACCAAATCAATTTTTTTCTACATTAGTTGGGAAAGTGAATGAGTTTATTCATGCAGGGTATGATGTTATTAATCTTGGACAAGGTAACCCCGACCTACCTACCCCACCTCATATTATTCACTCATTACAAAAAGCTGCTGAAAATCCAATTAATCATAAATATCCACCATTTTCCGGGAAAAATGAACTAAAGGAAGCTATATGTACTTGGTATCAGAACGAACATGGAGTTACATTGGATCCAAAGAAGGAAGTAGCTATATTGTTTGGATCCAAAACCGGTCTCATACAAATATCACAAATTTTGCTCAATCCAGGTGACATGGCTCTCGTTCCTGACCCAGGCTATCCTGATTATTGGTCAGGAATTGCTATTGCTGGTGCTCAGATGGTCCCTATGGCATTAGACTTTACAAACGGATTTTTTCCCGATTTTTCAAAACTTACATCTTCCCAGTGCAAACAATCAAAATTAATGTTTCTTAATTATCCATCAAACCCAACAGGAGCTTGTGCGACTAGTTCCTTCTTTGATGAAGCCATTTCCTTTGCAAAGAAAAACAATATTGTCATTGCCCATGATTTTGCCTATGGAGCAATCGGTTTCGCCGGGCACAAACCTATCAGCTATTTATCCCGTTCAGGTGCTAAGGATGTTGGTCTCGAATTTTACACGCTGTCAAAAACCTATAATATGGCAGGGTGGCGCATTGGATTTGCTCTTGGTAACCAAGAGCTGATTCGGTTAATCAATGAACTTCAAGACCACTATTTTGTCAGCCTATTCGGTGGAATTCAAGAAGCAGCTATAACAGCCCTGACTTCCTCTCAAGAGTGCGTCCGAGAACTTGTTGCCACTTACGAATTACGACGCAATGCCCTTTTTGAAGAATTAAAAAAACTTGGTTGGAATACTCCGGTTCCTAAAGGCTCCTTTTTTGCCTGGGTTACTGTTCCACAAGGATACACATCAAGCCAATTTGCAGAGACCCTATTAGAGAAAGCGAAAGTTGTCGTAGCTCCAGGAATTGGATTTGGCAAGCACGGAGAGGGATATGTTCGAATCGGATTTCTTGCTGAAGAGGAACGTATTCGGGAAGCTGTGCAACGAATTTCCAAATTGTCTATCTTTTAAAGACCTATACAAACTTATATTCGGAGTTGAATCAATTGTGACAGTTGACCAAGATTATGTGATCGCTACCTATTTAGTTCATGGCAATCTTAAATTTCACAAAAAAGCAGAAGAAATCGCTGTAGGACTTACTGTCGGGACTTGGACTGATCTCCCAACCACAAAAAAAGAACAAATGAAACCGCACTTAGGAAAAGTAATCGAAGTAAAAGTGTTAAATCCCGATTCAAATGGTATACCTAAGGCTCTATTAATGATTGGTTACCCCCTTGTTAATATGAATCCAGATATACCCTCTATCCTCACAACGGTCTTTGGTAAATTATCAATGGACGGTCAAATTAAATTAATAGATTTGCACTTGCCAGATTCTCTTCTCTCCCAATTTCCAGGACCGCGTTTTGGAATTGATGGAATAAGAAGGCTGTTAGGCGTACACGACCGTCCATTATTAATGAGTATCTTCAAACAATGTATCGGGCTTCCTCTTCATGAACTAGAAAGGGAATATCAAAACCAAATTAATGGACAAGTCGACCTTGTAAAAGATGACGAGATTTTCTTACGGGATGATTATGCACCTGTTTTGAAGCGAATAGAAGCTTTTGAAAAATGTAATAAACGTCAAGAAGAAAAAAACGGAAAAAAAGTACTTTATGCCGTTAACTTAACCGGACCAGTTACTCTTCTAGTTGAACAGGCAAAACAATTGTCTAAAGCAGGAGCATCATGCTTGTTACTGAATGTGGCTCCATATGGATTTGATGTCCTCCACCGGATATCCGCAAATCCTGATGTCAATATTCCGATCATAGCCCACCCTGCCTTTACCGGTGCATTTTATCAATCACCTTATTACGGGCTATCAGCTCAATTGCTACTAGGAAAATTAATGCGTTTTTCTGGTGCCGACATTGTTCTTTATCCGTCTCCTTACGGTTCTGTAGCCATGCCAAAAGATGTAGCCCTTGATATAGCAAAACAACTACAATGTCCAAACCATATTCATCGTCCCGCTTTTCCAACACCTTCTGCAGGAATTCATCCTGGTCTAGTTCCAGCACTATATCGAGATTTTGGTGAAAATATCATTATTAATGCAGGTGGGGGAATTCATGGACATCCTCAAGGCACTTCAGCTGGAGGAAAAGCCTTTATTGATGCGATTCAAGCAGCCGTTTCAGGTCTTTCTCTGGAGAAAGCAGCAGAAAACGCTCCTGAGCTTCGTTCAGCGATACAAAAATGGGGTGCATTATAACCATGGATTCATTCAAAAAAATGGTTATATTTTGCGATTTTGATGGAACAGTTACAATAAATGATAACATTATCAATATTATGAAATATTTTAATCCGCCTGGATGGGAAACGATCAAAAATGATACTTTAGCGGGAAAAATGAGCGTCCGAGAAGGAGTAGGACACATGTTTTTATTATTACCTACTGCATACCGAGAAGAAATCGTTCATTACGCTATAAAACAAGCCAAAATTCGAGCGGGTTTTGATAAATTTATTCAATTTTGTCAGGATCACAATATTCGTCTACTTATTACTAGTGGAGGAATTGACTTTTTCGTTTACCCTATTTTATCGCAATACCACATCTCCCAAAATGACATCTTTTGCAATTCTAGTGATTTTAGCGGCAAACAAATCAAAATTCTATGGCCTTTTTCTTGTGATACACAATGTAGCAATGATTGTGGAATGTGCAAACCAAGTATTCTCCGTTCACTTTCAACTAACGATTCTATGAATATTGTCATCGGAGACAGCATCACAGATTTGGCCATTGCTAAAATGGCTGACCTTGTCATTGCAAGAGATTTTCTTTTACAGAAATGTAAAGAACACTCTCTTCCTTACAAAGAGTTTAATTCATTTTTCGATGTGATAAACATTTTAAACCAAATTCCAATAAGTGAGGTGTAGACCTATAACCAAAAATGATTTTGAAAAAATTAACCTTGAAGCAGTCCAACAAGCTTTTAAAACATTACAAAAAGTTAAAGGAACCCTATCGGAAAGAGGGTGGTTTCCAGCAACGAGTGGTAACATATCCGTTCTTGTAAAAGGTTCTTCATTTGAGAATAACCAGCCAATATTCGCCATAAGCTCTAGTGGAAAAGACAAATCGATTCATACTCCTGAAGATTTTCTTGTAATTAATTCGGATGGAAATCCTGTATTTCCTACCAATTTAAAACCTTCTGCTGAAGCTTTAATTCACACCTCCATTTATCAATTGATTCCTAATTGTAAAGCGGTTTTTCATGTCCATACTATTTATAATAATCTCATTTCGGACCTATACGGAGATCAAAGAAAGATTACCTTTACAAACCATGAACTGATTAAAGCTTTTGATATTTGGGAAGAAGAAGCTTCCATATCAATTCCCATCATAGAAAATTATTCCAGCATCCCTAAATTAGCAGAAGAAATCCTTCGGGTAATCCAACCCGAGGTACCTGGAGTATTAATCCGCAACCACGGAATCTATGTATGGGGAGATAGTGACTTTACTGCTAAACGCCATTTAGAGGCATTTGAATTTCTATTTGAATATCAAACCAATATGTATTTTCTAAAAAAATTCAAATAAACTTAATAAACTTTAAAAAAGGAGACTTTTACTATGGCAAACATTCGAATACGAAATACTAATGAAAGACTAACAGGAGAACAAGAGGTAAAAAGATTCTTGAATGAACAAGGTATTCTTTACGAACATTGGGATACAGGAAAAATACCCAATGATCTACGTGATACATTTATACTGTCTTATGAGAAAAAAGAAGAGATCCTTAACATCTTTGATTCTGAAATTAGGTCCCTTGCAAATCGACGTGGCTATAAAGAATGGGATATTGTTGCATTGTCCGATGCAACTCCTAATCTAGACGAACTCCTAAAGAAGTTTGAACAGGTACATGTTCATACCGAAGATGAAGTACGTGCCATCACAGCAGGAAATGGAATCTTTACTATCAAGGGGGATTCCGGGTATTTCGATGTAGAATTATCTGCTGGAGATGTGATTTCTGTCCCGGTAAATATACCCCATTTCTTTACTTTAATGGAAAATCGCAAAGTTGTAGCCGTTCGCTTGTTTATTGATGCTTCAGGCTGGGTTGCTCATTCTTATGAAGATCCGGAGTTCAAATCGTAATAGAAATTCATATATTGACTTTAAACAAAGAAATCAAAGATACGTAATTAGCCTCTTTCATCCGAAAGAGGCTTTTCCATATTTATAGTACCTTGTTTTTGATTAAGGGATTCGTGATCAAGAAGCCAATATAGACCATCATGATCCACAATGACTTTCAAGAAATCATCCCTTCCTGATTTATCGTTTGATTTCCACCTCGTATAAGCGATTGATACTAACATTGATACAAAAGCATCCCTATAATTTTCATCCTTGAAATTTTCCTCATTCCATCCTTTGATATTTTGTATGGAACTTGAAAGTCCAACGATTTTTTTACATACTTCTACTAAGAAATCCTTTTCTTTTTCCATTTCTCTTATTTCCTTTTTATTAAAAGGAAAATTTCTATGAGGGCTTGTTTCTAAATAAACTCTCTTTGATGCTCCCGATATTGGAAAATGATTTAGCCAGTCACTAATCTTAAGATAACCTTCTGGCTGCCATCTTGGATTAATCTGATTACAATCATTTTTTTCCACATCTACATCGCGAATATAGTATTCTGGTTTTACTGGAGTGCTTAAACAAGCACCTATCGTGAAAATGAGATATTCCTTTAAAAAAGAACCCTTCACTTTTTTATACCTGTTTTTAGAAAAAAATTTAATATTACGGTACAAAAATTCGAACGCATCTTCGTTATTATTCGTTTTCATTTCCCAATTTGTTCTATCCTTATACATGAGTACAATACAATCTCTTTCATTATAGTGGTAACTAGAGCCTAAGCTAACTCCGATAAATAAAGACTTTTCTTGGATGTCAGAAAAATCTAAAGGTATTATTGTCTTATTTTTTTGTCGCTTATCCCCCCAAGGTGTACCTTTATCATTAATTAATTTCACTATTATTTCACCTTCTAACTCAGAGATCCTTAATTCACAATTAATCCATATTTATATTATTCCAACACTATCAATATTATGACTTAAACTGAGTAAAAAGGGGGAAAACTCAAAGCCCCCAGCACGAGGAATCTATATTTGTTGGACTTATTAAATCGACATAAGAATTGATCCTCTTCCTTGATTTATTAAGAAAGAAGAATTGGTTATGTCTAGAAATTAAGCTGAACTTATATAAAAATAAAATAGAGAACTAGTCTATTTAACTCCAATCTTTCATTTCCTGTTCATATAACTCATGTAATCTTAGATTATCTAAGCTATTTATAACCGCATCCTTTTGTACGGACATAATTGCTGAAGGAATCTTAAACAAGGGTTCCATGTTGGCAGGAAGTGCTTGATGAGGGACAGAGATTTGAGGTATTTTCTTTGCCAATTTTTTATGTGCTCCTAAATGAAACCCCCATAAACCAAATGAGGGAACAGTCACATTATATTCCAGAGTAAGGAGGCCAGCTTTTTTAATGGTCTCAGCAATGCTCCAAAATGTCTTCGGTGCATCCTCCGGTGAACCAGACTGACAAACTAATGCACCATCTTTCGATAAATGGTTAGCCACCTGGCTAAATAATTCCTCTGTATATAATGAACTAAGGATAGGGTTAACAGGATCTGGAAAGTCAATGATAATTACATCATATGCTTGCAGCTCCCTTGTAATAAATTTTTGGGCATCCTCAATATGAACATGCACCCTGTCATCTAAAAAAGCTCCATTATTTAGAGCTAATAGTGCTGGTTCAGTTTTCGCAAGTTGAATGATAATTGGATCAATATCAACAAAATCAACATGTTTTACTTTTGGATATTTAAGAACTTCCCGCAACGCCAGACCATCGCCTCCGCCTAAAATAAGAATACGTTCATGGGGCGCTGCCATCTCCATTACCGGGTAAACTAATGCTTCATGATAATGCCTTTCATCCAGGGAACAAAACTGTAACTCTTGGTCCAAATACAAGCGAAGATCATTGGCTTTAACTAATAGTATATCTTGATATTGACTAGATCCATGATAAAGAACATCGTGTTTTCCTGCGATTATTTCTTTTAACTGCTTCATGTCCCAATCGTTTCCACGGTTGTCTTGTAATTGTAATAACTCCCGTGAGTTCCCCTTTTCGGTATTCTCAGTGTCTGAAGTAAGGATTAATTTTTTCATTGTAGAAGTGTTTTTCGATTCTTCTCCACGAGAGTGCTCATAAACTTCGACACGCTTAGCTTCTATTTTTTTCAGAATTTCCTTTACTGTAGGCCATATCTCCTGATTACCACATGTATACAAATCCAATGCCACATATCCATGTTCCGGCCATGTATGAATGGAAAAATGTGAAGTTGAAATACCAATAACTCCAGTGACGCCTTGAGGTGAAAAAGAATGAAAATGCGTTGATAAAATCTCCATTCCTATATGTTCAATTGCTTTTGTCAGTAATTCTTTTAATTGTTCTGCATTATTCAGAATAGCAGACTGACATTCAAATGCATCGATAATCAGATGTTGACCTTTCGTATCCATGAAACCACTTCCTTATTAGTAATAAGAGAATTATTGTTATAGTGGGATAAGTTTCTATCCCCTATTAATAACCACATACTCTTCAAATTCATTCATTTCTCTGTGCTTGTCTTTCTATAAATACTATATGTTTATCCAATTTAATGAGTTTGTGCATATATCTTATTTTATAAAATGTATTTGAAATGAAGGTTGTTTTGACTTTGATACGATAAATATCTATACAAAACAAAGAGCTGTAAAAATGTTTTCGAACGGAGACAGAGCAATAAGAACTTGATATTAGATTCAAAATAGCCTAGAGGCATCTTTCCCCCTAAGCTCAATATTAGCTCTTTGAATCAACAAACACGATTTAATCGATTACCATTTTGACCACTAAATTCTTTTTATCATTGGTCCAAATCCATCATATTTATATTTTTCTCAAGTTATTTAACAAGAATGTGAAATTATATTTTGACATACTATCACAACTTAAATTCTTAATATTTTGCATTAAATTTTATCTAGGTTTCTTACAAAATTCGGTTATACTCTATTCACATCGTGGTCACACACCACTGAAAACTATCGGAAACTACAGTTCATTTAAGCATTAATAATCTCCATAAAAACGTGATATAAAAACATTTAAGGATATTTTAGAAACTACAGGAAATTTCATCCTCACGCTGGCAGCGTAGAGGTCAGCGCTTCGATCCCGCTATGCTCCATACTTAGATTTACCAACGTTTTCAGACGTTAAATATCCGTTCAGCGTAACGGTGCTATTTACGTCAGCGTAACGGTGCTATTTACGTCAGCGTAACGCCTTACCTTCCCAAAGCCTATTACTTACCGTTTGTCCCTAATACCAAATTTTTGCGAAACTATGCGTATATTTTTGTGAAAATTGGACGAGACTGCTAGTAAATTAATCTAGGAGGTTATCAAAATGTTTAGATTCGGGAAGGGAAAGCCACGAAGTAAGGTCGGCAAATTCATCGATAAGCACGGATATTCACAAGAGGAGTTTGTAAGTGCGTCCGGAATCTCACGCAATACGATAAGCAGAGTTTGCAGCGATCCCAAGTATGTGCCATCAGCCGGAGTATTAAAGAAAATCATGAAGGCGGTTCGAAATATAGATGCTGGCGCAAAGGCAGATGACTACTTTGATTTATAAACAAAAAGGCCCCAGCGTAATGGCCGGGGCTAAATGTTGATACTCTCCTTATCCATGCTCCCTAAGTCCAAACTTTCCTTTCGCTGGAACAGCCGCATGTCCTTAACTTCCCAGGCGTATTCTCCCACTGTGAAGGCTCCTTAAAAAAAGCATTGCCTTGCTTCCACTTGTCCATCTTCCAGTATTGCCTGCATCCCGTTATTTTCAATTACCTTCAAACAATTTTCAAGCTTACATACACCAAAGATCATACCGGTTGGGAGATTGTCCAGGCGCTTGCGGTGAGGAGGCTTGGCAGCCAGTCGGCGGAAAGGGAGTGGATTTCTGAAATCAACTGGAACGTTTATTAAATAAAAAAACTGTAGGCAAATTATTCGAATTTGCCTACAGTCTGAAATCCCCCACCTCCATTAGGAGCGGGGATTTTCTTCATTTTCATTTCTTGCAGTTCTTTTGTTCCTTTTAGACAAACCCTGCAGGGATTTCTATTATCAAGGGCTTGTTATCGATTAGGGACAAAGGGTTATTTATTTCGCTTCAGCTATTTTCGACCAACCATTTTCTTTATGAACTGAACCACAGGCGACACAATGGAATCATGTACATTCGTAAGGGCATAACCGATCAGTCCCAATATTACCAGGGCCATTATTAATCCTATTATCAAACCCGATGTTTCTCTAAGTTCTTCAAGTACAGCATCCATTCCTTATCCTCCCCGGCTTGCCGATGCAACTTATTTTACGGTTTATCACCCATTTTACTTCTGAAAGCTTCATTAACCGTTTTATCTTCGAACTTTGCACCCATTCCGTTAAATTAGGTTCATTATAACGCATTGGATGATTATGGTCGAGGTGCCACTTTTAAACGTATTTATTGATGACTTTCACATCATCGCTTCCTGATAAAGCCTTTATTTCTAGCGTTTCTCTTTAAGTTAAAATATAAACCTTCGTTTCTATACGATCATAAAAGAAAAAATGTAAACCTTTTCATTTGTCCATAACCGACAAACGGAAGGCATAATTATTGTTTTTTTGAAACATTGTGAATATTGTCGAATAATCGTAAGCTTAATTTATTGAAATACATCTTCTTAGGGGGTGCGCTTTATATGGAAGCCATTACAAGGGACTTTTTCTTATTTTTATCTAAAAATAATCTGCTTAATAATATTGCTAAAAAAAGCGGAGGAAATTTTGCTGCTGGAAAGATCATTGGGGGAACTGATTTCCAAAGTTCCATTAAATTTATTAAACAACTTAATAATAGTGGCTTGTCGGTTACAGTCGATCATCTTGGGGAATTCGTTGATTCTAAGGAAGTGACTCAGGAAAGGACGGCAGAATGCATCGAAACCATCGAAATGATCAGCAGGGAAAAACTTGATTCACAAGTTTCTCTAAAGATGACTTCTTTGGGACTCGATATCGATCATAATCTGGTCATAGAGAACATGACGAAAATTCTTGATACAGCAGAAAAGCATAAAGTCATGGTCACGATCGACATGGAAGATGAAGTTCGCTGTCAGGCAACAATCGACATTTTTAGACAGTTCAAGGAAAAATACAGCTGTATAAGTACTGTTCTGCAAGCATATTTATTCCGCACAGAGAAAGATTTGGAGGACCTTGCCCAATATAAGCCATTCCTGCGTCTCGTAAAGGGTGCCTACAAGGAATCTCCAGATGTGGCTTTTCCCGAAAAGGATGATGTAGATGAAAACTATAAAAAGTTGATTAAGCAAAGTCTTCTTAACGGTAATTATACGGCCATTGCCTCACACGATGACAAAATCATCGAGTATACAAAAGAGTTGGCTAAGAGGCACAACATTCCAAATACACAATTCGAATTTCAAATGCTTTATGGCATGAGAAACAAAACACAATACGAGTTGGTCAAGCAAGGTTACAAAATGCGCGTCTATGTACCATATGGTCTGGATTGGTATGGATACTTCATGAGAAGGCTTGCAGAAAGGCCATCCAATATTGCCTTTGCCTTCAAAGGGATGGTCAAAAGCTAAATATACATTTAATATTCTAATTGTTACAAAAAATCTATAAAAAGGTGTGAGTATAAATGATTTCATATAAACACGAACCATTTGTTGATTTTACAAACGAGGAAAACAAAAAAGCGTATCAGGAAGCTCTTCAAACTGTTGAAGGCTACTTAGGGCAAGACTACCCTCTTTATATCGGGGCAGAGAAAGTGACGACTGATGAGAAAATCGTTTCATATAACCCTGCTGATAAGCAAGAGGTCATCGGCCGAGTATCGAAAGCGAACAGGGATCTTGCCGAAAAAGCCATGCAGGAAGCTGTTACCGCTTTTGAAAGCTGGAAAAAAGTGAAGCCGGAAATCCGTGCTGACGTTTTATTCAAAGCGGCTGCCATCATTCGCAGACGCAAGCATGAATTCTCTGCGTTATTGACAAAAGAGGCAGGAAAACCTTGGAATGAAGCTGATGCCGATACAGCTGAAGCAATCGATTTTCTTGAATTCTATGCCCGTCAAATGTTGACGCTTAAAGATGGTGTGCCTGTACAAAGCCGTCCGGGAGAATATAACCGCTATGATTACATTCCATTAGGAGTCGGCATCATCATTTCTCCTTGGAACTTCCCATTTGCCATCATGGCAGGTACAGCTGTTGCAGCTATCGTTACTGGTAACACAATCCTGTTGAAACCAGCTTCGACTACTCCTATTGTTGCTGCGAAATTCGTTGAAGTGATGCTTGAAGCAGGCCTTCCAGCAGGAGTATTGAATTTCGTTCCAGGGAACGGAGCCGAAGTGGGCGACTACCTGGTAGATCATCCAAAAACACGTTTCATTTCCTTCACCGGTTCACGTGATGTAGGTCTGCGCATTTACAAACGTGCTTCAGAAGTGAACGAAGGCCAAGTTTGGCTAAAGCGTGTCATTGCTGAAATGGGTGGAAAAGATACGATCGTCGTCGACAAAGAGGCGGATCTGGAATTGGCAGCTCAATCGATCGTGAAATCGGCATTTGGCTTCTCGGGACAAAAATGTTCTGCTTGCTCCCGTGCTGTCATTGTAGAAGATGTATATGATCAAGTTTTGGATCGCGCTGTCGAGTTAACTAAACAACTGACTGTCGGTAATCCTACAGAGAACCACTTCATGGGTCCTGTAATCGATCAAGCAGCTTTCGACAAAATCATGAGCTATATTGAAATCGGGAACCAAGAAGGACGCATTCTGACTGGAGGAGAAGGAGATAGCTCTAAAGGCTACTTCGTTCAACCGACAATCGTCGCTGATGTCGATGCGAAAGCCCGTTTGATGCAAGAAGAAATCTTCGGACCAGTTGTTGCCTTTACAAAAGCCAAAGACTTTAACGAAGCTCTTGAAATTGCCAATAACACAGAATACGGTTTGACCGGGGCTGTCATTACGACAAATCGCCTTAACATGGAAAAAGCACGTGAAGAATTCCATGTGGGGAACTTGTATTTCAACCGCGGCTGTACTGGTGCAATCGTAGGTTATCAGCCATTCGGCGGGTTCAACATGTCAGGAACCGATTCCAAGGCAGGCGGACCGGACTACTTGCAGCTTCATATGCAAGCTAAAACAACATCAGAAACGTTCTGATAATGTTCCATCAAGCAGTTTGAATACTCGTTTTGGTTATGTATCTTCCATTTTGCGATACAAAACCAAAACGAGGGTAAATGGAGGAAGTGACAAATAGGTTGCTTCCTCTTTTAAAACAAAAAATTATATATTTCAACCTGAAGGGAGTCTTTTATGGATTACGCATTAATAATTTCCATCAGCATTTACATGGCTGGCATGCTTTTCATTGGTTACTTCGCTTACAAACGGACTTCCAATTTAAATGATTATATGCTTGGCGACCGGGGCCTTGGTCCTGCTGTCACTGCATTAAGCGCCGGCGCTGCGGATATGAGCGGTTGGCTTTTGATGGGGATGCCTGGTGCCATGTTCGCAACAGGACTAAGTTCCATCTGGATCGTAATCGGCCTGACGCTAGGCGCCTATGCGAACTGGCTGTATGTTGCGCCAAGATTAAGAACCTATACGGAAGTCGCCAATAACTCCATTACGATCCCCGCTTTCCTGGAAAATCGTTTTGGCGAGGGTTCACGGATCCTAAGGCTCATTTCCGCTTTGGTTATCCTGATTTTCTTCACCTTTTACGTTTCTTCCGGAATGGTATCCGGCGGAGTCTTATTCCAAAGTACATTTGGCCTTGATTACCATACAGGTCTATGGATCTTAACAGGCGTCACCGTTGCCTATACTTTATTCGGTGGATTCCTGGCAGTAAGCTGGACAGACTTTGTTCAAGGAATCATCATGGTCGTTGCCTTGGTTCTTGTACCGATCGTCACCCTTTTCCATGTTGGCGGTTTCGGTCCTTCCATAGATACGCCACGTTCCATTGATCCAGCTCTATTGAATATTTTCACGGGGACGAGCTTTTTAGGAATCATCTCATTATTTGCTTGGGGACTGGGTTACTTCGGACAGCCGCATATCATTGTCCGCTTTATGGCGATCAGTTCTATTAAGGAAATCAAGAAAGCCCGTACTATCGGGATGGGCTGGATGATTTTCTCCAGTATCGGTGCCATGCTGACTGGATTCATCGGTATCACGTATTTCCATCAGAACAACCTGAAGTTAGATAATCCTGAAACGATTTTCATAGAGTTAGGTGAAATACTATTCCACCCACTTATCACTGGTTTCTTGATTTCAGCGATACTGGCAGCCATCATGAGCACGATTTCTTCGCAGCTTTTGGTTACGGCCAGCTCTTTAACGGAGGATATGTACAAAACTTTCTTCCGTCGTTCCGCTTCAGATAAAGAGCTTGTTTTCCTGGGCAGACTTTCCGTACTGACCATATCCATCATAGCGCTCATTCTCTCTTGGGAACAGAATGACACGATTCTTGGACTTGTCGGCTATGCATGGGCTGGATTCGGATCTTCATTCGGTCCATTGGTCATACTAAGCCTCTGCTGGAAACGGATGACAAGATGGGGCGCTTTAGCCGGGATGATCGTCGGTGCCGGGACTGTAATTTTCTGGTCCATGGCAGGATTATCCGATACGCTTTATGAAATGATTCCTGGTTTTGGCGCGAGCTTGATTGCCATCATCGTGGTCAGTCTTCTTACAGCGAAACCATCTAGGGAAGTAGAAGAAAAGTTCGAAGAATTCGAAAGAACATTAAAACAATAATAAATCCCCTAAAAGGAACGGTATATGAAATTTTTTTCATATACCGTTCCTTCTTTGTGCTTGCCCCTATACACATCATCCGTTTAAAAGTATTATTAGACTAAGTTATCATCCAATTCAAAAAACAGGGGGCCATATATGTCATTAGAAAAAATCCTTACTCTCACAAACATCAACGATATAACGGATATGGTCAGCACTTATTTAAAAAAACCAGTGGTCATCGAAAATGACCAATTTTTATTGCTGTCATATAGTTCATATTATATCGATCACTTCGACCAAGCCAATCGGCAAACCATTTTCACAAAGCATTGGCCGATTCCAATCTTGGAGAAATTCATGGATGAGGGCATTGTCGAACAGCTTAAAACGATGCAGCATCCCTTTAGAGTGAAACAAATCGAGGAAATCGGTTTAAATCAAAGAGTCGTTGTAAGCGCGGTACACAAAGGGCAAGTCTTCGGATTCATATGGGTTCAAGAGACGGAAATGATGACTGATTCAGACTTGGAATTTTTGCATGAGGTTTCCCATCATATCGGCAAGCTCCTTTATCAGAAAAAACAGATAAACATGAAAAAAGATGAAGAAAAAAATGAGTTTTATCAAAAGGTCATTGATGAAGTCTATCAAACTGAAAACCAAATAAAATGGGAAGCCGCCAATATGAATCTCCTCATTCCGGAAACTTTCCTTGTAAATGTCTTTACCATCGCTCAATCCGATGCGGAACATTTCGATGAATTAACGGATACAGTCAGTCTATTCGCCAATGCTTTGAATCATTTTTCCCATGTATTCACAAACCAATTGAAGATCATCGTATTAATTGGCAGCAACGGAAAAGGGAAAGAACTCCTTTCTGAAAGCGCCAATGATTTAACGAATACGGTTCTTTCCCAATTCAATGATCAAAGGGTGTTCCCGGGAATCGGAAATGAATATTCTTCGATTCTTCAATTAAGAAAATCCTACCTCGAAGCCCTGGAAGTGATCAATGCAGCGAAGTTCATCGGTAAACCTGAACAGCTTCCTTTCCAATATAGCAAGCTAGGGATTTTCCGTTACCTCGAAATGATCTCCCATCATCATACTAAAACGAATTATATCAATATGGATTTACAGATTCTTCAAAAGAAGGACCAGGAAAGCCAAACGAAACTCCTTCAAACATTGGAAATATATCTGTTGAACAATTGCCGGATCAAACCGACAGCTGAGCAGCTATACATTCATACCAACACATTGAAATATAGATTGAACCAAATAGCCGATCTCACTTCAATCGATTTTGATGACTTACACTCAAGAATACAACTCTACATCGATTTACAGCTTATAAAGCAGAAATCTTAAGGCATTTCGCTTTTACGGTTAAAAGATTCAAACAGCTAAAGAGTGAGGAGCACGGAGACCCATCAGCCGTGTTCCTCACTCTTTTTGGGATAACATCTCAATATGCCGGCACTTTCCCATTCTTTCATTGCTGGAATTTTAATTCAGCTTCAATTATTGCTTTGTCCATGGAATTCCCAGGTTGTTCTAGCATCTTTCCATGACCTACAGCAAGCAAATGCGGATTAAGACTTCTTAATTTCTTTGCACTTTCAAGGGCAAGGAGTTTATCCCATGTAGCAAAGGCCGGGAATGGAAATAAAGGTTTAATGATTCCAGAAATTGCAGTTCCGCCTCTTGTCTGCAGGGCATCCCCGACAATTAAACTATGATTCCGGGTATCAAGAAGCGATATCGAACCAGGGGTATGCCCAGGTGAATAAATCACTTCCAATGAACCGATACGGTCGCCCTCTTTAAGCAGCAAGTCTGGTTGAGTTTGAATGTTTTTGGGGACTCCACCGCGGATTGGATTTTCATTTTGTAAGGGGCTGGAATCACCAGCCAGTAATGATGCTTCCCTGATAGAAATACTCACCTGCACATCAGGCATTAACGCTTTTAGCCCGTCTAGTGCACCGACATGATCATCATGTGCATGAGTAACTATTATTCTTGTTATCGGTTTTCCAATAATCCGCGCCGCCTTCAAAATACTTTTTCCGCTGTAGGGTAAAGCTGCATCTACTAGTGTAAGGCTATCCTCTTCTTCTATGAAATAACAGTTTACGGGAAATACGCGTGGCATGAAAGATAGTTGATATACTGTATCGACCTTTGTCAGCTTCATCTTTAATCAAACTCCCCCACACACTTATATAATTACAATCATAAATAATATGATTATTTTCTCAATAATATTCCATCCTTATAGTCTTTCTATGTAAACTAAAGCCTCACTGGTTATGTTCACAATTTCAGTTTTGTCCTAGTTATCGCAATATGATAAAAAACCAGCTCTCAAATACCTTGAGCTGGTTTGTCATGTATCTTTTTATATTAATTTATTTCAGGGCATTTCTCTTCATGAAACGTTTTCCTTGTCGCTTGCGTATTCATGCTCCCAAAAGTCGGCGTTTTTTATGCCTAAAGCTTTGGGATCGAAAACCGGATCCACCCCCGCCTTCTTTTGCGTTTCGTAATCCTTTAACGCAATAAGCGCCGGTTTGGCCAGAATTAAAATGGCAATGACATTAAGCCAAACCATAATGCCCAAGCCAGCATCCCCTAATGCCCAAGCAAGCTCTGCCGTACGGACGGATCCATAGAAACTGGCTGCCAGGATGATGAGCTTCAAGGCGAACATGGCCCATTTACCATTCCGATTACGCATTAAATAGGCGATATTGGTTTCGGCAATATAATAGTAGGCCATGATTGTCGTAAAGGCGAAGAAGAAAAGGGCTATTGCAACAAAGCCAGCACCAAAACCTGGGATTACACTATCGATTGCCGCTTGTGTATACCCTGGACCAGGTGTTACATCTCCCAAATTATTGACGATGTATGAACCATTTTCAGCTTGTGTATTATACATGCCTGTAAATAAAATCATGAAGGCCGTAGCAGAACAAACGAACAATGTGTCGATATACACCGAGAATGCTTGGACAAGTCCTTGCTTTGCCGGATGTGATACTTCAGCCGCAGCCGCCGGATGAGCACCTGTCCCTTGACCGGCCTCATTCGAATAAACGCCGCGTTTCACTCCCCAAGCAATCGCCATACCAATGAGTCCCCCAAATGCAGAATCCAAACCGAAGGCACTTCTGAATATTAAAGAGATGACTCCCGGTAATTCAGTGATATTCATTAGGACGATGACAACGGATAGCAATATATAACCAAGAGCCATGAATGGGACGATTAAGGTTGCAGCATTAGCTATACGCTTAACACCACCGAATATAATGAAGCCCAGTAAAAGGACGATTGCCAAGCCAGTGATCACCGGTTTGATGCCGAATGCATTTTCCACTCCGGCAGCAATCGAATTGGATTGAACACCTGGCATAAGGATGGCCATGGCTATAAGGGCAGCAAATGCAAAAAGTACAGCAAACCACTTCCACCCTATCCCTTTTTCAATATAATAAGCGGGGCCACCCCGATATTGTCCATCTTGTTTGACTTTATAAATTTGAGCTAAAGTGGATTCCACAAATGCACTTGCCGCTCCTATGAAGGCTATGGCCCACATCCAGAAAACGGCACCAGGACCGCCAAAAGCGATAGCGGTTGCCACTCCTGCAATGTTACCTGTACCGACCCGCCCTGAGAGGGCTATCGATAAAGCCTGGAATGAGGAAACCCCCGCTTCCGAACTTTTGCCTTGGAACATCAAAACGACCATTTCCTTAATATGCCTCACTTGCAGAAAACGGGTTAAAATCGAGAATAATAAACCCACTCCCAATAAAATATAAATGACTGGCGCACTCCATAAAACTCCATTTAAAGCCGTAATAAAATCAGACAACCAAGCTCCCCCTTTGATTATATTTAGAAAATTCTAACTTATCTTTTATTAATTATATTTCATCTTAATGCATTAAACAATAGTTTCCGCGTCAGGAAATCTAACATGATAGTTTCGTCTTTCATTTCCTTCCCTAATCGAAAAAAACGCCAGCGATTCCGCCGGCGTCATGTTTTTTTCATTTAAGTCAAGATACTCTAATCGCACCGAGTATTTCCCGTTCCAACTGATTGGTTCTCTCCATTTTTGTTGATTCCGTCCACCCGAAGTATCCAGCCATATATTCAATCACTGCACTTTTATGCGTTTGGACTAAATCGATATCGAATAACAGGGTCCCGGTCCTTCGGAAGAAGAAGTCCACTGGAGTTGCGGCCATTTCATGTTCTAGTGCGTATTTCAGCTGTACGAACAATTTCTGCGGAAGGCCAATGCTTGCTGCTCCGTCTCCTTCGCTTTTTGCGATATCAAATAACACAGGTGCGTTGGACCCGTACATGGCCAATATTTCTTCGGAGTCCTTAACGGCAATTCCTGAGTCCACTCCCATTTGAATATGTTGCTTGATATAATCGGAGAAGTTGCTTGATCCTCCGACATCCCCTCCTGAAATCGGCATTCCTTTAGTGCTGCTGGTTGGGTAAGTCTTATTAGATTGCTGGGAAAGCTTCCCTGCCACAAGATCGACCGTCGTTTTTGCCATTTTGCGATAACCGGTCAATTTACCTCCCGCAATCGTGATAAGACCCGAATCGGACTCCCATATTTCATCTTTCCTTGATATTTCAGAAGGGTCTTTTCCTTCTTCAAGAATCAACGGCCTTACTCCAGCCCAGCTTGATTCGATATCATCATCGGAAATTTCCACTTCTGGAAACATATAATGTATCGACTTTAATAAATAGGCACGGTCCTCGGATGTAACGGTTGGCACTGCAGGATCACCATCATAAAAAGTGTCCGTAGTCCCTACATAAGCTTTACCGGCTCTCGGGATGGCAAAGATCATCCGTCCATCAGGTGTATCAAAATAAAGCGCCTGCTTCAACGGGAACTTCGATTGGTCGATGACCACATGGACACCCTTGGATAACTTCAGCGTTTTCCCTTTTTTCGATTGATCTTTCTCACGGATGGAATCCACCCATGGACCTGCTGCATTAATAACTTTGTCTGCGTATATTTCATAAGCATCACCTGAAAGTAAATCGGCAACTTGGACGCCGTTCACCTTTCCATTTTCATATAACAATTTATCTACTTTTGTATAATTTATCGCCATTGCACCTTTATCGACAGCTGCCTTCATCACTTCAATCGTCAGACGAGCATCATCTGTCCGATATTCGACATAGTAGCCTCCGCCTTTCAGTCCCTCTTTCTTAACGAGGGGCTCCCGCTTTAGTGTTTCATCTGCCGAAAGCATTTTCCTGCGTTCTGCTTTTTTAACACCTGCAAGGAAATCATATACACGGAGTCCAATGGAAGTACTGAATTTCCCGAAGGTGCCTCCTTTGTGCATCGGTAACAGCATCCATTCCGGCGTGGTCACATGCGGTCCATTTTCATAAACGATTTCCCGCTCTTTACCAACCTCAGCAACCATTTTTATCTCAAATTGCTTCAAATACCTTAAACCGCCATGGACCAGTTTTGTCGAGCGGCTTGAAGTACCTGCCGCAAAGTCCTGCATTTCAACCAATGCCACTTTCATCCCACGGGTCGTTGCATCCAGGGCGATTCCTGCACCGGTAATTCCCCCACCAATGACAACTACATCATATTTTTCCTTTTTCAGAAGTTCAATTGTTTCTTCCCGATATATATTTGAAAACCTCATCCCTGACTCCTCCTTTAAGTAATGCTCTCTATTGTCGTGTAGCTTGAATTACTCGTGTATTCGCGCTATTTACTCGTGTATTCGTGCTGTTTTCTCGTGAGTTCGCACTGTTTTCTCGTGGTTCTGCAAGTTTACTCGTGTATTCGCGCTGTTTACTCGTGAGTTCGTGTTGTTTACTCGTGAATTCTGCACGTTTACTCGTGAGTTCGCGCTGTTTTCTCGTGAGTTCGCTTATATTCAATTGGTTCATTTGTTCTCATAGTTTCTCATTCATATAGATATTAATATCCCTAATCTGCCTTTAAAAACAAAAAAGAGAGACCATAAATGCACATTATCGAATTCACGATAACGCATTCATGGTCTCTCCTGTTCTCCGGCCGAGTTATTAACTTGATTTCAGTATAGCATACTCCAGCTCATTTGAGAAAGAAATCACCTTGTTTTTTTATTTAAACGCCATTGCAGCGTGTACAGCTTTTTTCCAGCCCTCATATAATTTATCACTATCTTGCTCTGCCATGGATTGTTTGAAGGTTTTGTCCACCGCCCATTGCCGAGAGATTTCTTCTTGATCCTTCCAATACCCGACAGCAAGTCCCGCTAAATACGCAGCCCCCAATGCCGTAGTTTCGTTTATGATCGGCCTTTCGACAGGTACCCGTAATAAATCACTTTGGAATTGCATTAAGAAGTCATTCTTGACTGCACCGCCATCCACTCTCAATGTCTGCAGCTCGATTCCTGAATCCGCCTCCATTGCATCAAGGACATCCTTCGTTTGATACGCAAGTGATTCAAGTGTGGCACGAATGAAATGTTCTTTGGAGGTACCGCGCGTCAAACCAAAAACGGCTCCCCGTACTTCACTGTCCCAATATGGAGTTCCAAGGCCTACAAAAGCCGGCACTACATATACTCCATCCGTACTTTCCACCCGTTTTGCATAGGCTTCGCTATCCTTGGCATCATGAAGCATCCGCAGACCATCTCGCAGCCATTGGATTGCGGAGCCAGCTACGAATATACTGCCTTCCAGTGCATATTCGACCTTCCCATTCAATCCCCAAGCAAGGGTCGTCAATAGTCCGTGGTCGGAACTGACAGCCTTTTCCCCTGTATTCATGAGCATGAAACAGCCTGTGCCATACGTATTTTTGGCCATTCCTTCATTAAAGCAGGCTTGGCCAAATAATGCAGCCTGCTGATCACCGGCTGCTCCGGCAATCGGAATAGATTGGCCGAAGAAATGATACTCGACCGTACGTGCATACTCCTCGGATGATGGTCTTACTTCCGGCAGCATCGACTTCGGTACAGTCAATATCTCCAGCAGTTCTTCATCCCATTTCAGTTCATGAATATTGTACATCAATGTCCGGGATGCGTTGGAATAGTCCGTTACGTGAGCCTTGCCTCCTGAAAGCTTCCAGATTAGCCAAGTATCGATGGTACCGAATAACAGCTTGCCTTCCTCCGCCTTTTGTCGTGCCCCTTCCACATTATCGAGGATCCATTTCACTTTCGTTCCGGAAAAATATGCATCTATCAACAATCCCGTTTTATCTCGGAATAAATCATTAAGTCCCTTTTCCTTCAAATCATCACAGATTTCACTTGTTTGTCTTGACTGCCATACAATCGCATTATAAACAGGAGTACCTGTCTCCTTATCCCAAACGACTGCCGTTTCACGCTGATTAGTAATCCCGATACCAGCAATTTGCTCTGGCTTTACACCGGATTCCGATAGTACACCGGCAATCACTGCCAGGATCGATCCCCAAATCTCATTGGCGTTATGCTCGACCCAGCCTGGTTTAGGGAAATGCTGCGTGAATTCCTTTTGGGAGGAATGGACGATTTCCCCCTTTTTGTTAAATAAAATCGCCCGCGAACTTGTTGTTCCTTGATCTAATGATAAAATATATTTTTCCATAGTGTATGCCCCTCCTTTTAATTAACTAGCGATATTCCTGCTTTCCAATTCATGTGACTGTTTTTTCCCAAATGCATAGGCTAATACCAATAGTACCAAGCTTGCACCCAAAACAGACCAAAATCCTACTGTTATATCCCCTAAAAAGAATGCTTTATAACAAACGGCACCAAGTGAACCCCCAACAATCGGTCCAACTACCGGAATCCATGAATAGCCCCAATTCGAATTGCCTTTACCCGGTATCGGCAGCAAAAAGTGAGCGATGCGGGGCCCCAGATCACGGGCCGGGTTTATGGCATATCCTGTCGTTCCCCCGAGTGACATCCCAATCACGACAATTAATAAACCGACAGCGAATGGGTTCAGACCCTCTGTAAAATCATTGGCACCTATGAATAATAAACCAAGAATAAGGATGAAAGTTCCAATCATTTCACTTAATAGATTTGAAAATGTATGTGGGATAGCAGGTGAAGTCGCAAACACACCAAGCTTCGTTCCTGGATCATCAGTAGCTTTCCAGTGTGGTAAATAGTGCAGGAATACTAGAGTTGCCCCCAGGATTGCGCCAATCATTTGGGCAACGATGTAACCAGGTACATCACTCCATGGAAACTCTCCAATAATGGCAAATCCTACTGTGACCGCCGGATTTAAATGCGCCCCGCTTATGGATCCCACTGCAAAAACACCCATGGTGACAGCCAGTCCCCACGCAATCGTGATAACGATCCAACCGGCATCTTTAGCATAAGATCCCTTTAAGGATGAACCCGCTCCAATACCTGCTCCGAATAAAACTAAAATCATTGTGCCTACTACTTCTCCCCAAAATGGAGTCATGAATAAAACCCCTCCCCTGATAATTTAAAAACCTTGCAAACAAATAAAAGGAGATTCACAGCAGAACTATCCTCATAAAAAAATTATGAATAGATCTGTTGTGAATCTCCTAGTCTCCGTCACATATATTAACTTGTAATGTAAAATATACTAGGTTGTGAAAACGCTGTCAATTATTTTGTGAAAAATTAATCTATTTTTCTGTATTTTTTTTCAAATTCCTCGTTCTACCCTATTAGACGATATCCCATAATTCAGTTTTGGAAGTGGTGATTGCCGACGCTCCAGCATCAAGGGCGTTCAGGACTTCATCAGAAGTACGTATGAGACCGCCTGCAAAAATGGGTGTTTGTAGTCGTTCCTTCACTTCTTTTATCATCCACGGCATAGCGCCCGGTAAAACTTCGATATAATCCGGCTTGGTTTTCTGCACCAGCTTATAACTTTTCTCCAGCGCATGCGAATCTATTAAAAAGATTCGCTGGATGGCAATGACCCCCTTTTGCTTCGCTTTCAAAATAACGTTTGATTTAGTCGAAATCAACCCATATGGATTATACTCCTGACAAATGAATTCTGTCGCATATTCATCACTTCTTATGCCATGGATCAAATCGACATGATAAATCATTTTCTTATTATGCTGCTTTGCCATCATACTTACATTTTTCAATTGTGATATATGCAAATCAAGAAACACGCCTATTTCATAGGAACTTTCTAAGAATCTTTCGAAATCCTTCATGCTTGCCGAAGCAGGCAAAATCTTCTGGTTCATTATTTTCCCCCTTATCTCTGGAAAAACTAAAACTTTTAGTAATTCAGTATATTTTAAAGAGCTTGGTTTTTCAAACACATTTTAATGAATCGCCACCCTATCCATCCTTACACTAACATACCTGTCATCCCCTTTATATATTGCGGCTAAAAACGATCCATCATAAAGAAAGTTTCATTTTCAATGCACCATCGACAAGTTCAAATGATTTAATTGTGCCGACCGGGATTTTTCTAACGATGTTCCAAGCATCAACATTCATTTTGATCATTCTATTTTCAAATTCAAAAAATGGTGGTCTGTTAAATATCCTTTGGTTGATGAAACTCCTGTCAATCGGTTCCATTTCCACTAATTCTAATGAGATCGTTCTTTTTTCCACGTGAACCGGTTTTAATGTAATCCTGAAAGCTACGTTTTTCTTAAACATCATTTTTTTCACTTCCGTCGTTCCGGAAAGCACTATATGCTTTGGCGTAATCTCGACTTTAATATCCTGATCAGATGATTTCATCTTTATGATTCTCTCTATCATAGCTGCAGTTACCGTTATCGGTATGCCATTTCCAAATATATTGGATGGATCGAATGCATTCATCCTGGTATTCCCCTCCAACTTTCAATATCACAGTTCATAAGGAACGTCGGTTATAACATATGCCGGGTTCACGGATGCAGTTAACATTTCCCGAGTTAATAATCGATATATTCTAAATCTTCCACCTTCAACCCTTGACCTTTGTAAAAACTACCTGTATAGTCATAATTAATTTAATAGACAACTCTTATCCAGAGAGGTGGAGGGACTGGCCCTTTGATGCCTCAGCAACAGACTAATCATGTACTGTGCTAATTCCAGAAGTGTAAAAACTTGAAGATAAGAAGAGTAAATAGCTATGCTGCCAACACCTCTTCTTATTTTTAAGAAGAGGTTTTTTATTTTATAAAAGGAAAGAAGGAATGCAACATGTCAATCACATTAACGAAAGCGCCTTTTAGGGCGGACCACGTCGGGAGTTTATTAAGACCGGAACGTTTACATATTGCCAGAAAGCAATTTAAGGATGGTACAATTTCAGCGGAACGACTTCGTGAAGTTGAAACCGAAGAAATCAATCGGATTGTCGATAAACAGATTGAAGTTGGATTAGAGGCTGTGACGGATGGTGAATTCAGACGGACATGGTGGCACTTTGACTTCCTTGAACATTTAAATGGAATCGAGGGATATGTTACTGAAAAAGGACTCACTTTCGATGGTGTGGAAACAGAGAGATATAACGTTCGCAATACCGGAAAGGTTTCATTCAATCCTGAACATCCCTTCATTCGTGATTTTATTGAATTGAACAAAATTGTGGACGGACGTGCCGTTGCCAAACAAACCATTCCCAGTCCCAATCAATTATTTGCTGTAGGTGTTCAAAGTGAAGACGTCTACCCTGATATCGAAGACTATGCAAATGATATCGTCAAAGCGTATCAGCATGCTTTGAAAGCTTTTTATGATGCAGGAGTGCGTTATCTTCAATTGGATGATGTATATATTGCCAGGCTTTCAGCTCCGGATTTCCAGTTCAAAGAGGGAAAATATACGAGGGAACAATTAATTGATTTAGCACTGCGTGTAATTAATGGCGCATTGGAAGGCAAACCAGAAGACCTGGTAGTCACCACCCACCTTTGTCGTGGAAACTACCAGTCGACATGGGCATTTGAAGGAAGCTATGCCCGTATTGCCCCAACATTATTGGCAAAAGAAAAAGTGGATGGATTCTTCTTGGAATATGACGATGATCGCTCAGGGGATTTCGAACCATTGGAATACATTCCAAATGGCGGGGCGCGTGTCGTTCTAGGGGTCGTCACTTCAAAAAATGGAAAAATCGAAGACAAGGAAGCTGTTAAGGCACGTATTAAAGAAGCCTCGCGCTTCGTTCCTTTCGAACAATTATGCTTAAGCCCGCAATGCGGCTTCGCTTCCACCCATCACGGCAACAGGCTAACGGAAGAACAGCAGTGGGAAAAGTTGAAGTTCGTCGTTGATGTAGCAAAAGAAGTATGGGAATGATTTTTTTATTAATCATTTGACATATCGATAATTCTCGATATAATGAAATGTATGAAAACAATCGAGATATTTAAAGCATTATCCAATGAATCCAGGTTGCAAATCTTAAAATGGCTCAAGGCGCCTGAACTCCACTTCACCCCTCATGAGGGAATAGATATGAAGGAAACCGGCGTTTGTGTAAGTCAGATTACAGAAAAATTAAACATGACCCAATCCACGGCCTCTCAATACCTCTCGATGCTTCTTAGAGCAGGATTGATCAAGACGGAGCGGATAGGAAAGTTTACGTATTACAAACGAGATGAAGATGCAATCTCAAAAATTACTGATTTCTTGAAAGAAGAAGTATGAAAATGAACCTGATCCCTGCCTTAGTGGGTTAGGTTTTATTTTCCTTTTAACAATTCGACATTTCACGATATGTTTATTTTTTTATTCATACATATTAACATATTCCAATATGTCTTTTCATATAACCATAAATCATTAATGAGGAGTGAATCTATTTGCTTAATACATGGAAAATTTACATGTTGGCGATTATCAGTTTTTTAGTAGGAACATCCGAATTCATCATATCCGGGATTTTAGATAAGATTGCGGATTCTCTTGGAGTGACCCTTGCTGCCGCAGGACAGCTCATTACAATTTTCTCCCTTGTCTACGCAATCGGTACCCCCATTCTTATGGCTTTGACAGCAAGTTTAGATAGACGAAAATTAATGTTGTACTCACTTGGACTATTCGTAGTCGCCAATCTCCTTGCCTTCCTATTACCAGGCTTTGGACCGTTTCTATTTGCACGCATAATCATGGCTCTAGGTGCAGGATTGGTTGTTGTCACCGCTTTGAATATTGCTGCTAAGCTTGCTCCGCCAGACAAACAAGCTAGTTCTATCGCGACAGTGGTCATGGGGTTTACAGCTTCCCTTATCATTGGGGTACCTCTTGGAAGAATCATGACGGATGCATTCGGATGGAAATCTGTCTTTGGCGGAATCGCCCTATTCGGCCTGATTGCCATGATCGTTTTATTCTTTACCATTCCGCCTACCAAAGGGGATAAACCGGTACCTCTTCTCCAACAGCTGGCGCTTCTAAAAAAAAGGAAAGTTGCCCTTGGATTATCGATAACCTTCTTCTGGCTAGGCGGATACTCGATTGCTTATACCTACCTATCTCCCTACCTGCTAACTGTATCAGGGGTAAGTGACGCACTACTTAGCACAGCTTTGCTTATATTCGGAATCGCCAGCCTGATTGGATCAAAGTTTGGCGGATATAGTACGGATCGATGGGGTGTATCATTTACACTAATCGGCGGTATGGCGCTGCATATTGTGATGATCATCATGTTGTCCATCGTTACAAATTCATTGATTGGCGTTTTGACAATCCTTACATTATGGTCGTTCGCGGCATGGTCAACAGGGCCGACACAGCAATATCATTTAGCCACCCTTGAGCCTGAATCATCAGGAGTCATGCTCGGTCTCAATCAGTCGATGATGCAATTGGCCATGGCTGCCGGTGCTGGGATTGGCGGTGTTGCTGTAGAACATGTATCCCTTGCTTCCATAACCTGGATCGGTGCAACGGGGGTTGCCATTGCCATGGTCATGGTCATTGTTCTGGTCCTTTCAAGTTCATCGTCAAGCAGTAAAATAGCACAGTCCATAAAATCCTAGACCGTTATATAAACATTCATCATAAGGCTAGATTTTAGCCTTATGATAAATCCTAAAGCCGAAAGCAACAAAAAAAGAACGCCCACCAGCACGTCCCCTTTTTACTTGCAGCTATCTTCATCATCCATTTTCTTCACAAATATATCATCCGTCACCCTATCTTCCAGTTTGTTCCTCAATGCCAATTGCGCAGCCTTCCCATCACTGGGCGACCCGTCAGAGAAATACATCGGAAACAAGGAGAAAAACATAATATAGAAAGAAAAATAGATAAATTGATACCAGATTACCGAGCTATCCAGGATATTCTGATACACTAAGCTATATATGATCAGCATGCTGACTAAATTAAAGATAGCCCCCCCTAAATAAATCAGCGTATTCGTCAATCGATTATCATGTTTCAATCCTTTGAACTCGCAAGTCCCATTCCAAAAATAATATTTCCTCACCTCTATGTTCCGAAAGGCGAAAAGTTTATTACCACAACCGATCAAGATTTTCTTTTCTGATCCCCCAAAGATCGTAACAAAGAAAATATGCCCGCTCAAATGTATCAGCGTAACGATCGGCAAGATCAAAAAAAAGGAAAATAGAAATTTAATGATATCAGAGAGACCAAACATGTTAATCAACCCTCCTTATCAGAGCAATTTTCTCAAACACCCTATTACTGGGATGTTACTCTGATACCCTGTCCAAAATAGTTATAACTAGTAAATTTTCACAGTAGTAGTATGTTGCTTTCCGTCAGTGTTAAGAGAATAATTGGTTCTTCCACTGCTTAATTCGGCTGTTTCCAGCTTAATTCGGCTGTTTCCTTCTTAATTCGACCTAACTCCAACTTATTTCGCCCTTCAAAAAAAACAGGCTATCTCTTTTCAAAAAAATCCGGAAAAGTGATAGCCTTTACGTCATTATTTAGCGATTGGGGGTGCGAAGAATTTCTGCGTTGTTTTGTCCTGGCCTCAAGCCTGCATGTTTATATTCAGGGGTGAAAACCGATGTCCTAATCGGGCATGCGATTTGCTTCTGGGCATTTCCTTTTCCGTCAGGTACCTCGACAATCATTCCCCTCTCCTTCAAATGGGGGTGTTCGGCCGCTTCAGTGAAGGTCAGCACTGGTTCTGCGCAGGCCTCGAAATCAGCGAATATTTCCTGCCATTCATGAAAATCTCTTTCGAGGAAAGCAAGTCGGATGGCCGTTTTAAACCTGATTCCGCTTTCTTCATTGCTTTTCATGCTCAGTTCATACAATTCGGGTGCACCGATCGCTTCACATAATGCTTTTCGAAAAGGGGGCTCAAGGCTTCCTACCGAAAAATAGCGTCCATCTTTCGTTTCATAAAAGTCATAAAAGGACCCACCGTTTAACATCAGTTTTTCTGGTTCAAGCTCGAGGCCCCCTTGTAAATTCAGAGGTGCGGATATGGCATTCAAGGCAAAACTGCAGTCGGTCATGCTGATGTCGATGGCTTGGCCTCCTGTTCTTTCCCTATGAATGACTGCAGATAATATACCGATAACAGCATGCAGTGAGCCTCCGGCAAGATCTGCTATTTGGGTTCCGTTTTTTGCCGGGCCGTCCTTTTTCGTACCGGAATAGCCTGATAAGCCTGCAATCGAAATATAATTGATATCATGTCCCGGTCGGTCTTTATAGGGACCGGTCTGGCCGAAGCCAGTGATGGAACAGTAAATCAGCTTCGGATTGATCGATTTTAATGCCTCATACCCCAGTCCTAGGCGTTCCATGACACCTGGACGGAATTGTTCAATGACGATATCGTATTCCTTCACTAGATTTTTTACGGATTCGATGGACTCAGATTGTTTTAAATCAAGTGTGATCGACTTCTTCGATCTGTTAAGATATTGGTTCACACCCCATGAATCCTTTGCTCCCGGCCTCTCTACTTTCAAAACGTCCGCTCCTAAATCCGCTAGCATCAAAGTGGCAAATGGGCCTGGCAGTAACGTTGAAAAGTCCAATACTTTTAAATGAGTCAATAAGGTCATCAGCCGTGCACCTTCCCTTTCCATTGGAAATATTAAAAGCTTTCTCCGTCGTTCTGTACATGCAATTTAGCAGAGTTTACGATTATCATATAACACCTCCCACTAAATTTGTATAAATTTCCATTTAACAAAAATAAAAAGCTAGGAATCAACTTCCTAGCTTTTGATAATGAGCCTATAGAAAACAAGTAAAAGCCGGACAAATTGTCCGGCTTTTACTTTAAGCTTGTTCATTCGTATTTTTTGTCGAAGTCAAACTCGACTTCATCAATTTTAACGAATTTTGTCTTTCTTACCAGTTTATAGCCAAACCATAAACCAAGGAAAAGCGGGATTCCTAGGTACGCGGCTATAACACTGCCCCAGTCAATCTGGTCTGAGAAAAAGGCTTGGATATTTTGGGACAGGATTACGATCAAGCCAATTGCAATGGCAAAGATCGGACCTATCGGGAACCATAATGCCTTATATGGCAGCTTCTCCAATGAATGGCCTTGAGCGATGAATGCTTTTCGGAAACGATAATGGCTGATGGAAATGCCCAGCCAAAAGATGAATCCTGTAATTCCAATGGCATTCATTAACCAAATATACACTTTACCATCACCGAATACGGAAGCTAAAAAGGCTAGCATACCGATGGAACATGTCAAAATCATTCCTGCAACCGGTACCCCTCGTTTATTAAGTCTTGCAAAAATACGCGGTGCTTGGCCATCTTTTGCCATGGAATATAGCATACGCGTAGATGCATACAGACTAGAGTTACCTGCTGATAACACCGCTGTTAAAATGACCGCATTCATAAGTGAAGCTGCAAAGGCCACTCCAGCCTTTTCAAATATGAGCGTGAACGGGCTTACCATGACGTTATCCCCTTGTAAACTTGAGCTTGTATAAGGGATAAGAAGTCCTATCACAAAGATTGCCAATACATAAAAAAGCAGGATTCTCCAGAAGACACTTTTTATGGCCTTTGGTATATTCCGTGCAGGATCTTCACTTTCACCGGCAGCCACGCCGACGATTTCAGTACCTTGAAAAGAAAAGCCAGCCGCTATGAACACGATGAAGACACCCATGAACCCACCCGGGAATGGCGCGTCATCGACGGTGAAGTTTTTAAATCCTACTGCTTCGCCGCCCATAATGCCGATAATCATTAATATCCCAACGATTATAAAAATAACGATGGCTGTAACTTTTATGAAGGAAAACCAGTATTCGCCTTCACCATACCCTTTAACCGATAAATAGTTTAATAGGAAAATGAGCACCAAGAATGATGAACTCCACAACAATGATGGACTATTCGGAAACCAAAATTTCATGATCATTGTTGAGGCTGCCAACTCTGCCGCTATGGTCATCGACCAATTGAACCAATACGTCCATCCCAAGGCAAACCCAAATGCCGGATCGACGAATTTCGATCCATAGGTACTGAATGATCCACTTGTCGGCATAAAGGCTGCAAGTTCCCCCAAGCTTGTCATAACGAAGTAAACCATTGCCCCAACTAAGGCATAAGCAAGTAATGCGCCGCCTGGCCCAGCTGTATGAATGGCTGCCCCGCTGCTAAGAAACAGCCCTGTGCCGATTGCCCCTCCAATGGAAATCATCGTTAAATGTCGGGATTTTAAACCGCGCTTTAATTCTTGTCCTTCTTGCTGTGGAGGATGCTGAAAGACGTCATTTTCTTGTTTTGGTATCATAAATTTTCATCCCTTTCTATAGCGCTTACATGTATGGGGAAATCCATTTAATAAATTTTCCTATTTCATAGACTTTCAAATAGACCTAATTTACAATTCGAATATTCCTTTCTGAACCCTTCCTGAATTCCCTACCTGAATATATATGCAATTTTCATGCCAGATTTACAAAACCGCAATATTCAACAAATTAACAGAAAAAACGCAATAATAGACAAAACATTTTGCACTTTACGCCACGTTTTTTTGCACTTTATGCCAAGTTTTTTTGCACTTTTTATTCATTTGATTCAATTTAAATACATTCCAAATATTACTGGAAGAATATCCCGAAAGAATACTTCTATTAAAAACCATTTTTCTCCATTTAATTCCTTTAATTGTCATATTTTTTGCGTGTTTTCTCCATTTGATAATATATGAAGCAAATGTAAAAATGAGGTATTCTCATGAAGGAGTTGAGTGTTATGAAAGGTAAGGTATTTTTAGGAACTGCACTATCCATCGGTCTATTATTTTCTGCTATTCCCCATCAAGAAGCTTTAGCGGCAAAAAATGTGTTAAGTGTTGAAAAGTATAATAAGCATAAGGATTCGCTAGAATTCAAGTCTGGGAAACTTACGGACCCATCGAAGCAAACGGCAGAAGATATCATTCTTACCTTTTTTGACGAAAACAAAAAGTCTTACAAGCTAGAAAAGCAAAAGGCGAAAGACTCCTTCATTATCCAGAAAGAAAGCAAGGATGAACTTGGCAATACCGTCCTTAGATTGCAACAAACCTATAAAGGGGTACCTGTATGGAATTCTACACAATCAGTATTGATTGACGCTAAAGGGGTTTTAACGGTCGTATCCGGTACGGTCGAAGCCAATCTAAACACGAAATTAGGGAAAAAGGCTAAAAAAGGCATCAGTAAATCAGAAGCTATCAAAATAGCGGAAGCAGATCTGGGGTTCACTCCTGCCTATGAACAATCCCCTGAATCTGAGCTATATGTATACGCAAATGAAGGCAAGGCGGATTATGTATATAAAGTCAATTTGAATTTCTTAAGTCCGGAACCAGGAAATCATAATTATTTCATCTCAGTCAAAACGGGGAAAATACTGAATAAATATAATACCCTGGATGAAGTGACGGGAACCAATTCCGTAGGAACGGGCACAGGAGTATTAAACAACACCGTGTCGTTGAACACTACCTTATCCAACGGTAATTACTATTTACAAGACAATACACGCGGCAAAGGCATTTTCACTTACAATGCCAATAACCGTTCAAAATTACCTGGTACACTCTTTTCCAACACAACAAATGCTTTTACCACTTCTACCGATAAAGCTGCTGTAGATGCTCATTTTTATGCGGGTAAAACTTATGATTATTACAAATCCACATTTGGACGGGACTCTTATGATGGAAATGGAACCATCCTGAAATCAACCGTTCATTATGGCTCGAGATACAATAATGCTTTCTGGGATGGCACCCAAATGGTTTACGGTGATGGAGATGGCACGACGTTCATCCCATTGTCCGGCGGTCTGGATGTCGTTGCACATGAACTGACGCATGCTGTGACTTCCACTGAATCGAATCTTACCTATCAATATGAATCTGGTGCTTTGAATGAAGCGATTTCTGATATTTTTGGCACAGTGGTCGAATTTAAGAATCAAAGTGCCAAAGCGGATTATTTGATTGGAGAAGATATTTACACACCTAAAACTTCTGGTGATGCACTCCGTTCAATGGCTAACCCAACATTGAATGGTGACCCTGACCATTATTCGAACCGTTATACGGGTACGGGTGATAATGGCGGAGTCCACACGAACAGCGGAATCATAAATAAGGCAGCCTATTTGATCTCTGCAGGCGGCACTCACCATGGCGTGACCGTCTCCGGGATCGGTATCGATAAACTTGGGACAATCTTTTACCGGGCAAACACGACTTATTTAACTTCCTCATCAACTTTTTCACAAGCCAAAGCGGCAGTCGTACAAGCTGCAGCTGATTTATACGGTTCAACCAGTGCCGAAGTCACAGCTGTCAAAAATGCCTTTACAGCTGTCGGTGTGAATTAAGGGATTTACCTATATGAACGACACCTCCCTAGCTTCACTTTTAGCGGAGGTGTTTTTTCGTATGTACTGTAATGAATATCCATGCTATACGGAGTTTCGTGCATTTACTCGTGAGTTGGCGCACTTACTCGTGAGTTTCGTGCATTTACTCGTGAGTTTCGTGCATTTACTCGTGAGTTTCGTGCATTTACTCGTGAGTTTGAATCATTTACTCGTGAGTTTCGCGCATTTACTCGTGAGTTGGCGCACTTACTCGTGAGTTGGCCCACTTACTCGTGAGTTTCGCGCATTTACTCGTGAGTTGGCGCACTTACTCGTGAGTTTCGTGCATTTACTCGTGAGTTGGCGCACTTACTCGTGAGTTTCGTGCATTTACTCGTGAGTTGGCCCACTTACTCGTGAGTTTCGTGCATTTACTCGTGAGTTGGCGCACTTACTCGTGAGTTTCGTGCATTTACTCGTGAGTTGGCGCACTTACTCGTGAGTTTCGTGCATTTACTCGTGAGTTTGAATCATTTACCCGTGAGTTTCGTGCATTTACTCGTGAGTTGGCGCATTTACTCGTGAGTTGGTGCACTTACTCGTGAGTTTCGTGCATTTACTCGTGAGTTTCGTGCATTTACTCGTGAGTTCGTGCACTTACTCGTGAGTTTCGCGCATTTACTCGTGAGTTTGAATCATTTACTCGTGAGTTTGGATTTTAGAATAACTATGGATTTTCCGATACATCAGTAAAAAAAGATAACCAGATTTCGTATTTTTTGACCGTCCGGAATTTTGATTTGTCCTTCTCGTGAATTATTAAGTCCTACGTATACCTATGAAATAAAGGTTAAGCCTCAATTAATACATTAGTGTCATTTAAATGAGAAAATGATTAATTCCGTAAAATAGTTGCTTTTCTCCTTATTAACTGTCAAGCTTAGATGATCTGGACTATATTGAATAGAACAAGTAGGTGACGAACATGATTGAAGTTAAAACTTCCACACTCAGTGATGGTGAGTTCAATAGAGGCGTATTCGCAACACAGGACATTAAAAAAGGTGAGCTTTTACATGAAGCACCTGTCATTGCTTACCCAAACGAGGAGCATGTCTTCATAGAGAAAACATTGCTTGCTGATTATGCGTTTGAATATGGAATTAACCATACTGCCATGCTTTTAGGTTATGGCATGCTGTTTAATCATTCTTATACCCCAAACGCTACGTATGACATAAACTTTAAGAATCATACGTTTGATTTCTTTGCTTACACCGACATAAAAGCAGGAGAAGAAATCCTGATTAATTATAATGGTGAAGTCGATAATGAGGATCCGCTTTGGTTCAATAAAGAAGATGACGGTGAAGATGTAGCTGAATGATCATTGAACATTCATGAAAGCACTTGTGCTTTTGAAAGACCTGTCAAAGGTCTTCGAAAGCAACGGGTGCTTTTTCATTTTCCTTTTACCGGCTTGATGAATTCACAGCTGGATTTTAATCGTTTTAATTGTTGGATATTAAGCAAAAAAAACGCCCCATTAAGAACAACTTAATGGGGTGGTCATTTCACCTTAACGTACGGATGGGTTACTTGATTTTGATTTAGTCATTGATTGGAATTGGCTCTTAACCTTGTCAATTGTTTCTGGTGTGGCCAGTGTTTTTATTTGAGTCATGGTTTTTTCACGAGTTTTCTTATTGCGCATTAGAAATGCGGCAGCTCCTATCAGGACGGTTCCAAGCATTTTGTTTGATGGCATGTGAGTTTCCTCCTTCAAGTTAGTCATATATAGTATTCCCTCTATCTACAGAATTAAACAAAAGCTTCCTGTTGAGAGTGCGGTGTCCCTTTTATTTATCCAAATTCAGACTTTCAATATAATTCATGCTTTCAGGACTTTTCACCACTTTTTCAGCTTGATCCGGGTCAGCCTTCGTTTGCTTCATATTGAAGAGTTTATATGTCAAGACTCTTTTCACTGACTCGTTAATCCTATCCATCGGAACTTCCCCTGTCTTTGCTGCTTTTAGTAATCCGTTATATACCTCAAGCTCATGGGAATATTCATGACAGACGAGTAATAAGTCAGCTCCTGCAAGGATTGCTTGCTTCCCCATATCCTCATAGGAGAAATACTTGTTCACAGCTCCCATTTCCAAATCGTCCGTGACCACAAGCCCTTCATATTTAAGTTTTCCCCGAAGCAGGTCCTCTATGATGACTTTTGAAAGACTTGCCGGTTTTTCTTTATCATAGGCTGGATATTTAATGTGGGTCACCATCACGAAAAACTTTTGGTTATCCATTTCACTTATGATTTGCTTGAAAGGATAAATATCCGAATTTTCCAGATCAAGTTGGTTTGCTTCCACGGACGATGTTTCGACATGCGGATCGATTTCACTGCGTCCGTTTCCGGGAAAGTGCTTCAATGCACCCGTTATGGATACATCATTCAAGCCTTGAATGGCTTTCTTTCCGTATTGATAGACCTTTTCCGGATCTTTTCCCAATGAGCGCTCATCCGTTTTCGATAGATCAAGAACCGGGGCGAAATTTATGTTAATCCCCATGGAACCCAGTTCTGCCCCATTTAATTTTGCCACCTTGTACATGTCTTCCACAGATGCATTTTTCCCAAGGTCCTGTTGCGAAGGGAGTGGCGATACCCGTTCCCTCATCCGGATTATGTTCCCGCCTTCCTGATCGACGGCCACCATCAGCGGAAGCGAAAGTGTACTTTGATCTGCCGTTTGCTGAAGCGAATTGGATAACTTAGCCACTTGTTCAGGTGATTTCATATTGCGGTCAAAATAAATGACGCCCCCGATATGTTTTTGTTCAATAAGCTCCGTAATTTCACTGCTCTTTTCAGTTCCCCTGAAACCGACCATCATAAGCTGCCCAACTTTTTCTTCAAGCGTCATTTCTCCGAGCATTTTTTCTATTTTCTCATGGCTATCCGTAATGGCATCGACGTCTTTCCCTTTTTCGACTTTAGAATTCGCATCCATATTCAACTGAATGAACACCACTGAAAAAGCGAGAATTGCGATGAAAAGCAGGCCCATATATATTTTTCTTTTCTTCATGCTTTAACCTTCATTGACATTTTCTCTTTCCTTCCTTAATTGCCCTTTTATTGATTTTGCGGCACACTATCTTAATCATGTTCATAAATGGACCATTCTATATCATCATTGAGGATTTTTTTGCATAAAGCATTAGCCAGGTACCATACTACAAACATAGCCTAATTAAAAGGAGATGCCCCCCATGAACGGAATCTTGAAAAATATTGCCGTTACCTTAAATCATGCAGTCGATTATGCAAAACAAAAAATAACAGCAATTACAGGAACAACTTCCGTTACGATAGCGGAATTGAGTGCGCACATCATCAATCAGCCTGAAACAAAACTAATCAGCAAGAACCTTTTAGGGATACCCTTTTCTTTTTACCACTTACAAAAAGAAGATGTTACGTACTATTTGGAAATGAAGAGCTCTCAAATTCTCCAGTTGGATGTTCAAGCCCATAACCATACGATTGTGTCTTACAGGTCTTATCGAGATAAATCAAGCTTACCCACGGCGATTAGATTTCCTAAAACCCTTTTGTCCGAATGACTCTGGTACAAAAAATAAAAAGCTGATATTCCCTACATAAGGGGGTATCAGCTTTTTTTCAAATTTATAGGGAGAAAAACTGGTCTCTTTCCCTCGAAATCCATTTCTCGGCATCTTCTTCATCCTTTTTAACTAAGCGGTTAACGAGGATATCATGCCAAATGTAATTTTCGAGAAAATTGATATGAATGGGGTCATCTGTGTAAAACGCCGTTTCTCTCGCTTCCGAAGAAGGCCCGTAAATCGTCTCCTTGCCATCAATGGATAGGATGAACCATTTGTTCTCTCCGATATTATCCACATAGCTGGTTTGGCGATGTATATCTATACCTGATAATGGGTTTTCAACCTGAAATGCAATCCCCTTGAGAGTACAATGCGCGGCTGCCCCTTTAAGCTCTTGTTCAAGTTTCCCATACATCTTGTCCCATAAGGAAACCACCACCCTTTTCTCGGCTTTTTGAATCAAAGTACGACAGAAGGATAGGATATGCCCCTCACCTTTTAGCGTCATTACACGATTGTCGGAGATCGGCTCGATTTTCTCGAATTGTTTTAGTGTATGACTGATGGATTGATAGGTATTTTTCCATTTCGATTGGACGGATTCCAAAAACACATCGACTGGTAATGGTGAATATTGTATCGAGTCATTGATTTCCTCTTTTAATACGACTCCTTCTTCTTGAAGTCCATTTAATATTTCATAGATACGTGCCCTGGGAATTCCTGATTCCTTGCTTACTTGATAGGCACTGGTTGGACCTTGGCGAACTAAAGAAACATAAGCCTTTGCTTCATATTGACTAAATCCGAGAGACTGTAGTTTTTGAATGATATCTTGCATAGTACCTCCTAGTGCTTTAAGTAAGTTATATGCCTATCATACCAAATCTCTTATCGAAATTTATTCGATTTCAAAAGGTATGCATCATATTCTTATTTACAGAACGATTTCTGTTAGTTACTATTTAAATAGTGACTAACAGAAATACTTTGGGTTATGGCTACAGAAAAAGCAAGGATTCCGCCATAATGCCAATGTTTACGGAGGTATCTTGAATGGAAGATATACAAATTTCAACACTCTTGCTGCTGATATTTTTCGGCTTTCTGGCAGCATTCATTGATTCAGTAGTTGGCGGCGGTGGCCTGATTTCCATACCCGCTTTATTATTTTCAGGACTTTCCCCTTCAGCAGCGATCGCAACGAATAAGTTGGCAAGTTCCATGGGATCTTTAACAAGTACCATTGCCTTCATTCGCTCAGGTAAGGTTGATTTTCGATTGGTATCCAAACTTTTCCCACTTATTTTCATGGGATCCTTGCTAGGTGCTTGGGTTGTCAATTTCGTCTCACCCGAACTATTAAAACCACTGATCTTAGTTCTTTTACTAGCTATAGCCATTTATACCTTTTTAAAAAAGGACTGGGGACAAGAATCGACTTACCAAAGGCTTACATGGTATAAGGCAGCACTATTTACGTTCGCTATATTTGCCATTGGTTTTTATGATGGATTTTTAGGGGCTGGAACGGGATCTTTCATTTTGTTTGCCTTTTTAATGATTGGCTTTGATTTTTTGCACTCTGCAGGAAACGCAAAATTTTTAAACTTCGGAAGTAATCTGGCAGCACTGATCATGTTCATCTTTCTTGATACCGTCAACTTTTCCTATGGAATACCGATGGGGATCTCCATGATAGCAGGAGCATTGGCAGGTTCAAAATTTGCCATTAAGAAGGGAGTGGCATATGTAAGAGTATTATTTATCATAGTTACCGTCATTCTGATCATGAAAAATATATTCGATTACTTAATGGGTAGCTAAAATAGAAATTTCCGGCCACAGCAAGAACTGCATACATCTGAAAAATGCTTTGTTAAACATTAATATTGATATTTGAACAAATGAAAAAGACCACTTATTGTGGTCTTCTGAATTTCAAAATAAAATTTTTGGCAAAGTCTAATATTCTTTCCGCTCTATTTATAGTGTTATTAGGTGATTAATAGGGCTTGAATTTAGTGAAATACTTCTTTAACCAATCTGCCCCGTTAGTCGAAAAGGGGCTGCCACAGCAACCCGATTGTTTACGAAAGCCCCCTTTACTTTAAGGGAAATTCGCTCAAATCCTCGGGATATAAAGAGTGTTCTTTTGTAAATAATAAGATTGTTAAACAATAAATTGAGGAGGACTTATATGCAAAAGGATCAACAAGCTAAAGAGAATTTGGGTTCTATTATGAAACCGGAATTTTCCGGAACTGATGCACAAAAAGTAAAACAAGAAATTCAAAAAGATGTAAGCGAAGGACAAGGTGCAATGACTTCCCGAGAGGCAGGAGCAATGCGCGATTAAAAAACCACTCTGAGTGGTTTTTTTCTGCTTCAAAATTAATCACTTTACATCCCTCATTTCGATTTGATGGAGATGCTGAAAACTTAATGATATAAGCACGGTTGGTTGAAAGACCACCTCAAGCCATGTGAATATCTAGCTAAAGAAATAAACAAATAAATATAGCAAAAGGTAAGCTACATTAATTGGGTAACCCTTATTTTTATTGAGCTAACCTGCCCCTTTAGTTCCATAAGAAACTTCTATGGCGGCGATCCTCGCCTTAGTTCATTAAGAAAAGGTTGCTTCAACAACCTCCCTTATTGATGTAAAGCACACGTTAGCTTAACAAACAATTTAATGATGTTAATTATTTACCTTGTTCCTTTTTCCAAGCGAAAACCCAGCAGCTAATAAAGATACTGTCGCTAAACCAACTCCAATAATCATAGAATAGTCGAAATAATTTTTAAGTGCCATACCACTAGAAATAGCTACAATAAACAAAAGTAAAAAGAAAACCGTATAATTCTTTTTCATAATTCCTCACCACCCTTTAACTATATTACAAAAAAAAGCAAATAAATTGTTGAACTAACCTGCCCCTTTAGTTACATTAGAAAATGGAGCTGTTTCCTGCCCCATAAAGAAGTAAAGCATGCGTTAGTTGCATAAGTAAGAGGTTTGAAAAAATAGCCTGTATATATTTGAACGATGAATAACTTACCTATTTTCTTGTGTTTGTTTGCACCATATACAGAAAATTGGGAAAAACGTAATCAAAAACGCAACTAAGTTTATAAATTCATCAAAAAATACGTTAGAAACATTATATCAACAATTTAATAGATTGCAGTTTATTAATTGAGTTATTTTTTTCCAATTATTTTAAATTATTCTATATTAGTTCTTACGATGAATACAATGTCTTAACTATCGCAATTGACTAGAATTGATTTACAACCATTTAGAAACGTAACCAAAACCGTAACCATTTTTATAAAAAAACTCGTCAAGCGTAAAATTGAAAGTATGAATTAAAGCAGCCGTTTCTATATTGGAATGCGTTGCTTTATTTTTTATTGGAGCATATCAGAAATGTTTAGCTGTGGTAAGAAAACTACTAGCAATAAAAGCTATTAAGCTAAACGCTGGTAGCTTGCTACATTCCATCTATGCTTATTAATAGCTTTGTGTGTTCAGAAAACCATTCTAAGCGATTGTCAAACTTTCTAATGATGATTGATAAGCTAATTTTGTCTAAGGCTAGCTCTAACTCATCATCTATCTATTATTTATATAAATAATTTCATAATTGCGTAAACCTGTAAACCTTTTAACCTATAAACGTTGATATAGTAGGTTTTTTATAGGTTTACCTTTAAGTTATTAGAAGTAAATTCAGCGCATTGGTATTCCCTGACTTTCTTTGAGTGTGGGGTGTTGAGAAAGTATCTTGCTGAAAAGATCGAGACTTATCTTTTTATTCAGCTACCTAAGCCAAGTGAGTATCCAAATGTTTTAAAAATTTCTGCTGGTGATTACTGGTGTATCCAAAATAACGGCTGGTCTATTGATTCTGCTACTGAAATTTTTAGTGAGGAATGGATATCTGATGACGAGTTTTTTGTCACCGAATCTGAAATTTATGGGAATAATAAACTCTATCATCAATTGAAAAAAGAACTTCGAATAAGAAAAACATAGGGAGATTTTAGTCTTCCTATGTTTTCATTCATATTATTTATCTGTTTGTTTTTGCTTCTTTTTCAAATACTCCGCACGTATTTTTTCAAGATGCTGCTTTTTATCAAATTTGGCAGGCGTCTGTTTTTCATGAAACTTTGTCACAGCTACCTGACTTTTGTAATCCAATTGATATTTTCCCACTTTGTTCACCTACTTTTCATGTCTTTAAAGAAAATCTATTCAACAAATATAATATACCTTATTTTACTGAAGTAAACCTTATTACTTTATTAGTGTACTCTAACTTTGCATATATCAGTAAAAACATTAAAAACTTAGTAAAATAATTCATCGCCAAATGGTATTCATTTCATTGCTATAATCAAAATAAAATGCCTTGACACTCTGCATAAGCCTCAATAATTCTATTTCTTGTTTGTTCAGCTCTCTTCTAAAGGTCCAATTGTTCGGTAAATAAGGTTTAAAATATTAAAACAATCTAAGTCTACTCCATCTTTTAAATGGTTCTTAATGCTAATAACCATTACGTTCTCGATGATTTCAAATTTAGGTTTCTGAGGGGAAATATTGTTTTTTTTGCAAAGTCTTTTTACTACTTGTTTAAAAAAATCTACATCCCTAATATTTTTCTCCAAAAAATCACCCCTTGTTATTAACTATTCTACTTATATCCATCTTAATCCAAATATTACCTTATTCAACTAACCTGCCCCGTTAGCATTCCTGTAGAGCATTAAATATCGGCTTTGAAAAAAACAGAGCCCCTCAGTATGATGAGAGTACACACAAACCAAAACTCATCTTAAGGAGGAAGCTCTAATTTTCAGCTAACTCACCCGTCAACCAAACTGGGTTTATACCGTTTATTATGTTCGTTATAATTCAGTTTATAACTGTTTTTCTGCCTTTTATGACAGCTCCGGTTTACCACTAGTGAGAAATCCATTAGTTCCTTAACGCTTTTCTTACTTTCCTTGCAAAAACTAATGGGTCATCAACAGCTTCGATATTAACGTAAACCAAATTCGGATTATCAAAAAGCCACTCATTGTGTATGGATGAAACTATTATTCCTTGTTTAAGAATGGAAGCAACAAAATTCTCGACTTCTTTTTGCAAGAGTGCTACCCTACCTAGGCACAATGCTCGTCCAGTCTTATTATCTCTTGATTCAAATGAGAAAGAAGAGGTTACTCTAAAAGGTTTTCCTAAAATTTTTGCTTTTATTTCATTTCGATTTATGGTTGTCACACATTTTCCACCCGCAAATCCTTCTTGGCCGCCGATAATTCTTGCAAACTCTTGACAAATTAATTCATCATTAGATGCCATCTATTCATCTCCTCCCTAGTATTAATAGGATATGAATTAATGAATAGATTCGAAACGGCTATGCAGCTCTTTTGAAATAAAATTATGAAAATTATTTATATCTTATTAAACTAACCTGCCACGTTAGTTCATAAGAAAAAGGCTGCCGCAGCAACCTCCCTTTTTGAACTAAACCACCCATTAGTTGAAGAAATTTGTTGCCTATTATTCTTGAGTGTACTCGTCACTTTTGTATTCTAAAAGATCTCCCGGCTGACAGTCTAAAGCCTTACAAATCGCTTCTAACGTGGATAGTCGAATCGCTTTTGCCTTTCCATTTTTCAATATAGAAAGGTTAGCCATTGTTATTCCAACCCTCTCCGAAAGTTCTGTTACGCTCATTTTCCTTTTAGCCAGCATCACATCAATATTGATTATTATTGCCATGTTATTCACCTCAGACTATTAAGTCGTTCTCTGATTTTATATCGATGGCTTCTTTTAAAAGTCTTTGAAGAACAGCCGCAAAGACCGCAATCACCATGGGAGCAAAAATCAAGCCCATTCCGATTAGTACGAGACCCGGTGCGTCATCTATCTCCGCCATGATATAGACGAGTGGCAGAGCTACCACGTACAAGCCACTGATTGTGATGGCACAGTTTTTGATTTTCTTTAGGGCTCTTACAGATAATTCCGAGAAAGCTTGGTTCTTGTCAATATAGCTTAAAAGGTTAAAAGATTGATACAAAGCGAAGTAAAATGGGATTGCCGAAACATACATAACCATTAAAATTCCATATACAACATAAGCCAAATCTGAACCTCTTTCTGCTGCTTCATTTGCTTCATTCGCTATCTGAGGCAACAAAAATAGACACAAAGCAAGAACAGGAATGCCGATAAAAATAACAGCTACCTTTAAAAAGAGTGTTGAACTTGGTTTCATAAAAAGCACCTCATTTATTTATTGTCAAGTTGAATTTAACACATGTTTTATTGTATTACAATAAAATATTATTGATTATAATTACATTGTTATTGTTGCTAGACAAGATAAAAAGCATTCCTCATTACAGCGAAATGCTCTATAACTTTAAACCATTCAATTTATAACTTGTGCAACTAAACTTCCCCGTTAGCCATCCATGAAGCGCAAAATCGGCGCTTCACCACAGAGAATGAAAATTGGTCTCTATGTCGATAATGTTTTAATGGCTGGCGAAGAAGGTCGTTGAACTATGGTGCCTTTGAGCCCATCCGTTAGTCTGACTCCGACGACCACGGTGTACCACCGACTGTCGCGCCCTTTATGGGTAGCACTCATGGGAGATTAATCCTTTTTTGGTCGTCGCGCTAGCCTCTACTTAATATGCTGTGATTGGAGGTTTTTGTTTAACGATCTACCAAACTCAATCAGATTACTCATAAGGCTCAGCCTTTTTTTAAAAAGCGTTTTTACTGGGTCTATTTTGTTGTGGTTTTTTCTGGATTTTGAGCTTTTTTAATTTTCATGGGAGTTCACCAATAAAATCAACAATATCCTTTAAAATTGCAAAAAAAAGTACAACACTTAATTCCCGCCATGGAATGTGACATATAGGAATTATTTGGGTATATGATAGGTATAGAATGTGTGGAAAGGTGTGATTGGATGATTGAAAAGTGGACTGGCGAAGAAATGGCAGATCTTTCGGGGCAAACCATTGTAATCACTGGTGCTAATAGTGGACTTGGCTTCGAAACGGCTTTTGCACTGGCCGGTAAGGGGGCAGAAATCATTCTTGCCGTCCGGAATGCTTCAAAGGGTGAAAAGGCGGTCGATAGAATCATCTCGGTCCACCCTAAGGCAAATGTACGCGTTATGCAGCTGGATTTAAGTGATTTAAGCAGCATTCGGCATTTTGCTGATTCATATAAGGAAAACTATGACTCACTCTCCGTCCTTATCAATAACGCAGGTGTGATGATTCCGCCTTACAGCAAGACGAAGGATGGTTTCGAGCTACAATTCGGCAGCAATCATCTCGGTCATTTTGCTTTGACAGGCCTCCTGCTTCCGCGTATTCTTTCTACTCCAAAATCGCGGGTGGTCACGTTGAGCAGTTTGGCCGCCAACAATGGATTCATGGATTTCGAAAATCTAAATGGTGAAAACGGTTATAAACCAATGAAATACTATGCGCAAAGCAAGCTGGCCAATCTTCTCTTTGCCCGCGAATTACAGAACAAATTTAACCAGCATGATGCAAACCCGATTAGCATTGCCTGTCATCCGGGCCTTGCCCATACCAATCTCATGTCACGCGGATCTGGCAAGCCCATGAATAAATTTGTCCACTTTCTTTCCAAAACCATCACCCAGCCCGCAAATCTGGGCGCATTGCCCACTCTTTATGCCGCAACGGAACCTACATTAACAGGCGGGGAGTATATCGGTCCCGATGGCAAGAAAAGCAGAAAAGGCTTTCCAAGAAAAGACGATATCATCGATACCTTATATAATGAAGAAACTTCGAAAAGGTTATGGGATATTTCGGAATCCATGACAGAGGTCAACTATCGTTTCACTAAAAGCATTACGCCAACCTAACTAAAATGCTCACCCATTAAAGCGGGCTTAGAGGTTAAGTCTGCTGCCCATGAACATGGAAAAAAAAGAGGGGGCATAATGCCCCCTCTTTTCACTTCTATCATTCAGCGTCAAAAACTTCGACTTTTTCCATTTTGTCGCCATTTTTCATAGCTTTTGCTGTTTCAAGTCCAGATGTCACTTTACCGAATACCGTGTGAACGCCGTTAAGATGCGGTTGTGGTGCGTGCACGATAAAGAATTGGCTTGAGCCTGTATCTTTTCCGGCATGTGCCATTGATAGGCTGCCTGCCTCATGTTTGTGAGGGTTTCCTACTGTTTCACATTTGATTTGTGTGCCGCTTCCGCCTGCACCTGTACCTGTTGGATCTCCGCCTTGGCTTACGAAACCAGGGATGACACGGTGAAAGACTACGCCGTTATAAAATCCTGTGTTTGCTAAGTTTTCGAAGTTGGCAACTGTGTTCGGTGCTTCGTTCGGGAAAAGGTCGAATTCGATCTTTTCTCCATTTTCCATAAGTATGTATCCTTTTTTAGCCATGTAAAACATCTCCTTTAATATGAACTGAACTGAATCAAATCTAATAGTAACATTTTTAGAAGCAGAAAGAAAAGCAAGCACTACTTATTTCGATTTGTATCATTATACATCACAACGTTTTTTCTTTTATAATTGGATAGATTCATTATAAAAGGGGGAACGAACCATGATACAGCAATTTGATGCATTAGTCGTGAACAAGCAAGATGATCAATTCACCGTTAACATTCAGAAACTATCAGTTGATGATCTGCCGCAAGAGGATGTGCTCATCCGTGTTCATTATTCCGGTGTGAACTATAAAGATAGCCTTGCCAGCATTCCAAATGGAAACATTGTCAGCAGCTATCCGATCGTTCCGGGAATTGATATGGCTGGTGTTGTCGTTTCATCTGAGGATTCCCGCTTTAAAAAAGGGGACGAAGTCATTGCGACCTCCTATGGGATTGGCGTTTCACAATCCGGCGGCTACAGTCAATTTGCCCGTGTTCCTGCAGATTGGATCGTTCCACTTCCTGATGGCCTTACAATGAAAGAGGCGATGATCATCGGAACGGCTGGTTTCACTGCAGCTTTATCGGTTCAGCGCCTGGAAGAAAATGATCTTACTCCTGGGCAAGGGAGCGTTCTCGTCACTGGGGCAACTGGCGGGGTTGGCAGTTTCGCTGTCTCGATCCTTTCCAAACTAGGCTATTCCGTTGAAGCGAGTACAGGAAAAGAATCGGAACATGGATACCTGAAGGAAATCGGTGCGACGACTATTATATCCCGGGAAGATGTATATGATGGCAAGCTGCGGGCACTGGGCAAACAGAAGTGGAGCGGGGCGGTAGATCCCGTCGGCGGTGAACCGTTAGCCTCGGTCCTTAGCCAAATCAAGTATGGCGGATCTGTAGCGGTCAGTGGATTAACGGCAGGTACAAGCCTTCCTGCCACCGTCTTTCCATTTATCCTCAGAGGCGTTAATTTACTTGGTATCGATTCGGTCAATTGCCCGATGGATACAAGATTGAAAGTTTGGCATCGCCTTGCCACCGACTTTAAACTTACGCATTTAGAACAGCTCGTTCAACAGGAAATTACAATTGATGAATTGCCTGACATCCTTCCTACCCTATTGAAAGGGGAAGCAAGAGGCAGAACGATCGTTAAGCTATAATCCAAAAAGTGACGAGAGCATGGCTTCTCGTCACTTTTCATTGTGAACTTTCATTGATTGGGAGAATGATTTCTACAATCGTCCCTTTTCCCACTTCGCTGCTGAAATGAATTTCCCCATTATGTTCATGGATGATTTTAGTACTGACCATGAGCCCCAACCCTGTTCCTTTTTCCGAGGTGCTATAAAAAGGCTGACCTATATGCTTCATGCGCTCATTTGAGATTCCACAACCTTGATCAATGAATCGGATCATTGCGGAGGCGCCCTCATAGTTTAACTGTATATGAAGTTTGCCGCCATTCGGCATGGCTTCTATCGCATTATTGACGACATTCGTGAATACTTGTTTTAACTGATTCGGTTCGCCAATGACTGATGCCAAATCCGTATTGAATTCCTTGATGATTTCAACATCATTCAATATCGCTTGAAACTCGGCTAACGTAATCACACTATCCAATATTTCGTTAAGCCGTATCGATTCACAAACCTTCGCTTCAGGCTCTGCTAAACTTAAAAATTCATTGGCCAGGATTTCGATTTTCTCAACTTCACTGACCGTCATTTCAAGATAGTCCTTTTGCTCAGGGTCTTCCCTTAATAATTGTAAAAATCCTTTTACCGTAGTTAATGGATTTCTTATTTCATGTGCGATACCCGCAGCCATCTGTCCTACCGCTGATAACATATTGGATTTACAGAGCAGCTCATCGGTCTTTTTACGCTCCGTAATATCCCTGCAGAATACCTGTATGGCTGGCTGACCTTTATAAATAATCGGAAGCCCGAGTGTTTCTCCATAAAATACTTGTCCGTCAAGTCGAATGAACTTTTGTTCCAGTAAACCAACCGCCTGATAATCGTCCCTCATTATCTCGATTCTTTTTTGTACACTTTCCCGGGAATCCAGGTGAACGAATTGAAAAACCGATTTACCGATAATATCTTCCACACTATCCATCCCAAGCATTTTTGCCCCCATGGGATTCATATACTCTATGATCCCATTGCGATGCACAAAAATCGCTTCAGGTGACACCTCCACTAAACTGCGATACCTTTGTTCACTTTCCTTCAAGGCAGCTTCAGCAAGTTTTTGATTCGTGATATCCCGATAAACGAAGACCAGTGCACACGGCTCATTTTCTTTATCCCGGATATTAAATAGGGAGATGCTCACATCGATTAACCGGCCATCCTTCCTTTGCCTGACCGTTTCAAAGCCTTTCTTTTGTACCCCAGCCCTAATCTGGTCATGCAATCCTTTGACTGATTCCTTCAAGAATTCAGGAATAATGGGAAATGGCATGCCAATGAGCTCATCATTCGTCCAACCAAAAAACTCTTCAAAAGCTGCATTTACTTGAAGAGTCTTACCTTCCAGATCAACAATGGAAATGGCGTCCGGGTTATTCTCCATGAAAGACCTGAATTTCCAAGTATTATCCTCCGACTGTTCCCCCATTTGCCCTTGTCCATAATTAATAAGCTCTTTACTCATCAATTTTTTTATTCCTTTCTTATCCGGAAATTTACTGTCTCAATTTTACAGTAACAGTAAATCATTTGCCAGTTTTATCATATGATATTTACCATTTAGGGATTGATGCACAAAGAGGCTAAACCTCCATAAGGTTCAGCCTCTTCATTAAAATGTATTATAAATATTTTGACATTCTGCACCTGTTGGTTCATAAAAGCAATGAAGCTTGAATCGCCCAACCAGAGGCTGATTATACCAGGTTGCCGGACAATCTCCCGGTGGCCTGAAGTACCATAGGCTAAATTTCGAGGGCCATAGCCTTTCACCACTTACACTGCGGCGTGCAAGCCTTTTTTCCCTATCCCTTGCTCGTTGATAAAAATACCCCTTCTGCACAGCTTCAAAGGCATGTTCCTGATAAATCATGTCTGGAATCGTCCTTAACCCTTTGAAATCGGAACAATTCGACCTGATCCGATTCACCCCTACATTCCCGATCATCAACATGCCTTGATCGCCTTCGCCCTCGCCTTCAGCTCTAAGCAACCTTGCCAATAAAGCAATATCGGCATCAGTGTGCTTTACAACAGCCATCCTATCACCTCCACTTTTTTATCCTATGCCTTGGAGATGGAAAAATGCTCCGTTTATTAACAAAACCTTCATATAGAGTACATGTCCCATCAATAATACAATCCTATACTTAAGTAAGGTTGGATAGCACGAGTGGCTATCATGGTATATGGCGAAGGCGGGGCCAATACTTTCTTATACATATAAAAAAGGCGGCACATATTGTGCCGTCTTTTATCTTGTCCCATCATTCTTTCTCTTCAAATGCGGCTTCAAACGCCAATGATACCTTTTCGAACTCTTCATCCGATTCGATATCGAGCAGCTCACCTTCGCCTTCGACCCTGAAAAAGAAAATATCGATATCTTCTTCAGTATCCTCTTCAATATCCTCAAGCAAACCTACCGCTACATATTCCGTTCCTTCTACATCCAATGATCCTAAAACCTCAACTTCATGGCCTTCATCATTATCATCAGAAAGAGTGAAAACTTCACCTTCACGAATTTTTCCCATATTACCTCTCCTCTCATATCCATTAATAATGGTGTTGTTTCCATAGTATATCGACTAATCCATATAGAAACAAATTTTTTCCTTGTAAAAATATAAATTCTATTCTTTCCAACATAATGTAATGTAAACGCAATAATTTTATACCTCGAATTTGAATAGACAATATTATGAAAAAAAATAAAAAATATTATCTATAACGTCACCGCTCACCTTTCAATATTCACCAATAATTCCTCTTCATTAACATTATTTTAAATATTATCTAAAAAAGGCTATAAAAATGTAATTTAATTCCGAATAATGTTATACATACTATTAATCAGCATATTGCACATGAACATAATGAAGGAGGAAATTTTCTTGGCTGCGAAAAGGGTCGATCACATTGGCATCGTTGTAAAAGATCTTGAAAAATCCATCGCCTTTTATCAAGATGTGCTGGATTTAAAATTAAAATTACGCATGCCTCATACTAATGGGGTAATCGAACTGGCATTCCTGGGTTACGAAGAGTCGGACGAAACAGAAATAGAATTGATTCAAGGATATAGCGACACACTGCCATCCGAAGCAACGATCCACCATTTTGCCATTACCGTGGATGATATCGAAGAAGAATATGCCCGGATCAAAAGCTTGGATAACACCGAGCTTATTGAGGAGGAAATCGTCACACTTCCAAATGGTTATCGCTATTTCTACGTTTATGGACCAGAAAAAGAGTGGATTGAATTTTTCCAAAGGTAACTAGCATACTAAAAAAGCAGAGTCCATGGGATTTCTGCTTTTTTAACGTTCACTCTTAAGCTATTCCTTCTGAACGGCCTTCAAAAATATCACTTCAGTCCATTTCCCATGAGCTTTTCCATGATAAATAACAGTCGCGCTTTCAAATGGTACGTTCATTTCATTTATAGCGAGAAAATCAAATTTTACAGATAAAAAACCTTTCTTTACTTAAATGAAGGAATTTCTTAATATATCCCATTTATCCTTAGATGTATCAAGTATATTTTTGGAGGTATGCATTTTGGGGAAAATGAGTAAAAAGGTAGCAGGAATTACGTTAGCGGGTACAGTAGCCCTTTCATCACTGGGTATTTCAACAATGAAGGAAGATGTTCAGGCAAAAGACAAGAAAAAAGAACCAACAAACGTCATCATGATGGTTATGGACGGAACAAGTACAGGTGCCACAACCCTTTCAAGGTGGTATAAAGGCGATAATCTGGCCATGGACGAAATGCTGGCTGGTGGTATGCGTACATACTCAGCTGAATCAGCGATTACAGACTCAGCTCCTGCAGCAACAGCGCTTGCGACAGGAAATAAATCCAATGATAAATTTGTCGGTGTCCTGCCATCCATCGTCAATTCTCCAGGGCTCGATCCGGTTAATCCGAAAAATGCCCATAAACCAGTCGCCAACGTATTGGAAGGGGCGAAACAAGCGGGAAAGGCAACTGGCATCATCTCTACCTCTGAAATCCAGCATGCTACACCCGCAGGCTTTTCAGCTCATGTGACACATCGAAGCAATTACGCTGATATTGCGGAACAGCAGGTTTATCAGGGCATTGACGTGGTTTTGGGAGGGGGCAAGGAATCCCTTTCACCAGGTAAAACAAAAAATGCAAGAATTGATGGGGAAAACCTTTTGGAAGTGCTTGATGATGGCAAATATGACTTTGTAGAAACCCGAGATGAGCTGTTAAACTCTAAATCTAATAAAATTTGGGGAAGCTTTGCACCAAGTGCCCTAGCATATGATTTTGATCGTGAAACAACAAAGCCAAGTGAGCCCACTTTAGCAGAAATGACCAATAAAGCCCTTAAAACCTTGAAAAAAGATAAAGACGGCTTCTTCCTATTTGTTGAAGGCAGCAAGATTGACTGGGCTGCTCACGGAAACGACACAATCGGAATGATCAGTGATACTTTAGCTTTTGATAATGCCGTGGACGAGGCACTTAAGTTTGCAAAAAAAGATGGAAACACAATGGTTATTGCTGTAACGGACCATGGGAACAGCGGAATTACAATGGGTAACTTAAACACGAACTCCTCTTACCCGGAAACACCCGTTTCAGCCTACATCGATCCATTAAAGAAAGCGAAGATGACAGTTGAAGGAGCTTTAAGTAAGTTGAAATCAGATAAATCCAATCTAAAGGAAGTTGCAGCCCTTTATGGACTTAATGATCTGACAGCTGAAGAATCAGCAAAACTATCCTCTTCTAAAAACGTAGGGGCTGACATGACAAAGCTGCTTGCTAACCGTGCCAACATTGGCTTTACAACAGGCGGTCATACAGGAGAAGACGTATTCCTGTATTCTTATGGCCCTTCAAAACCGACAGGATTAGTGGAGAATACAGATCTCGCTAAAAAAATGGCCCAATTCATGGGGTTTGATTTACAAAAGTTATCGAATCAACTATACATGAATGCTAAAGATTCCTTTGAGAAAAAGGGATATTCAACCCGTATTGATGTGTCTGACCCGAATAACCCAGTTTTCGTAGCAAAAAAGGGTAAGCAAAAAGTGGAGTTGCCTGCAAATAAGAATATCGTTATCATGAAGACTTCTAAGTCTATACAGCAAAAGAAAATAAATGCCATCACCGTTTACAATGGAAAAGACTTCTATATATCTGAACAAGCATTAAAGACAGTCAAGTAAGCATCACTTCTTTATAATGATGAGCGAATGGAAGGAGCCCCTGTTTTAACAAGGGCTCCGACTGTAGGCAAACTCAATGAAAATCGAGTTTGCCTACAGTTTTTTTTGATTAGTACAATTTGTCCACTCCAGGCACTCGCTTTCCGCGGGCGGTCCGGGAGCCTTTCCCGCAGGAGTCTGCACCTTCCGTTCCATTCACTTTTGCTTTAAAATTCAGATAGAAATCATACCTAAGGTGATGTAGGTGTGGCTTTGGGCCAATTGGTTCCTGAACATCGCTATGGTTTTATGATAAAGTCCGCCATACTCTTGGTTTGGTAACAACTACGGGCTAAAAAGGGTTTAGCCATGCGGCAATCTGGATCTTCAAAAAGGAGCCCATACTAGGGCTCCCTTTTTTATGACTGTTTTTTGTATTACTAGGACTTGATTCTAGTGAATGAAAGACTTTCATCCCTAATCACTTTCATCACCACGCTTCACCAGCTTGCCTTTTTGACACCCGGCAGATGCCCTTTATGTGCAAGTTCCCTAAAAACGATACGGGACATGTTAAATTTGCGCATATACCCACGCGGTCTCCCTGTTACTCCGCAACGATTGTGGACCCTTGTCGGCGAAGAATCCCGCGGGAGTTTGGCCAATGCAGCATAATCACCTTTCTCCTTCAATTCCCTACGGATTTCTGCATATTTTTCGACCATTGCCAACTGTTTTTGTGCTTTTACCACCTTGGATTTTTTCGCCATTTATATTCTCCTTTTTTAAACATAATGATTTTATTAATCCTATAACTGTTCACAATCCGTTCCGCTGCCTGCCTTGCTCCCGATATATTCATGGATATCGGGCCCATTTCAAGTTCAGCCAATGCTCCCGTGACATATAAACCAGGTCTCTACTGCAATGACTGCGATACAATCGGATAACCACATTCCGCGCAGCGTAAACCATGCGACTGGATGACTGGCGTTAGCCAATCCTTCCCTGGCATTGATGACTTAAAGCCGGTCGCCAAAAGGATCGTCCCTGTTTGTTGAATAACCTTTTCATTTTTATCCCTGAGGCTAATATGCCCATCCCTCCACACAGCGCTTATCACTTCAAGATCCATCACACGCAATAATCCCTGTTTAACTTGATTCATCAGCGCTTTATGTAAGTCAGGTGGAATGGATCCCTTATTACGGGCGTGGATAAGACTTTAGTAAAAATGCAGCCATCGTCGTACCTTGAATGCCTCCGCCAATAATGATCCATTCCAACATGAACTTCCCTCCTTTTACATCCAATCTCTTCATAAAGCATAATCATTACGATTTAAATCTCGATATTACTTCGTTTCACGGTGAAGCGTGTGTTTCTTTAAACGCGGGCAGTACTTTTTCAATTCGATCCTGTCCGGGTTATTCCGCTTGTTTTTCGTTGTGATATAGTTCCGGTCCCCTGATTCAGTGCATGCTAAAGTAATGTTCACTCTCATGTTTTTTTCCTCCTAAATTTTAATGGACTATTTCCGTAAATGCAGGTAATGGATCTTCATACAGAGACCAATCCTGCTGCAACTCTGCTGAAGTCAGTAAACATTGATCTAGTTCACGTTCTATCTCTTCTTGATTCATCTCGATGCCAATCATCACCAGCTCCGTCATCCGGTCACCATATACCGCATTCCACCGTTCCAGTAATTCAGGTGCTTCCTGCAAAATTTGGAGCTGTTCTTCCTCAGGGTAAGCTGCGACCCATTTACCGGCTGCTTGTATCGTTAATGACGGTCCTGCTTGCGATAGTAATCCGGCTATATCATTTCTTGATGCCAGCCAAAGGAAGCCCTTTGCCCGCACCACTTCCACCGGCCAACTTTCTAACCACGTCATCAGCCGTGATGGATGAAAGGGTAATTTCCTTCTGTAAACGAAGGATGAAATCCCGTACTCAAGGGTTTCAGGGATATGCTCTTCATTCAACTCTTTTATCCAGCCTGCACCTTGGCTTGCCTTTTCAAAATCAAATAAATGAGTATTCAATACTTCCTTTAGCTGCACCTTGGAATGATCCGTTTCGATGATCCTCGCATCTGCATTCATCTTATGAAGAACCGCTTTCAGTTCCTCCACGGCGTCAGCATCCATTAGATCAATTTTATTTAACAGGATGACATTGGCGAACTCTATCTGATCTATTAATAGATCGACAACTTCCCTGCCATCCGCAGTATCAGTTGCCTGCATCCTGTCAATAAGTGTTTCTCCGGAAGTGAAGTCTTGCCAAAAGTTATACCCATCAACAACGGTGACCATTGTATCCAGCCGGCAATATTCCGATAAATCAATTCCCATGCTTTCATCAACATAGGAGAAGGTTTGGGCTACAGGTACCGGTTCGCTTATCCCAGTCGATTCAATCACGATGTAATCAATGTCCCCTTGTTTCGCCAATTTCTCCACCTCGATCATTAAGTCCTCACGAAGCGTACAGCAAATGCAGCCATTCTGCATTTCCACAAGTTTTTCATCCGTCCGGGTAAACCCTCCCTTTTTGACCAGCGAAGCATCAATATTGATCTCACTCATATCATTAACGATGACGGCAACCTTCAGATCATTGCGATTTTCAAGTATATGATTCAAAAGCGTCGTCTTTCCCGCACCAAGGTATCCACTCAATACCGTAACGGGAATTTTCTCCTTCTCCATCCCTTGTCACTCCCTTACCTGTTTTATTATTTTTGTTTACAAATCAAAATCATTACGATTTAAATGCAAAAGTTAACCTCCATGAAAAATCACTCTTTAATAATAAAACGTAATCATTCCTATTTGCAAGCTTTTTTCAAAATTACCTCTCGAATACTCTTACTGAACATATGTAATCAGCCATTGCACCCAATACTCAGCATGGGCAATCACGGATAAATGAAAGGTGCTGACATTCTTCCTAAAACTAAAAACAAAAATTAAATGGAAGCCCAATCACACATAGCATCATGTGTAATGAACCTCCATTACAGTTTTATCATTTATTGTACTTCCATATTGACAAGCTGCTGATCATCAACAACGTATCATTATCCAATACATTTTTCTATTTCTTTGTTGCAAATCGAGAAAAAAATTATTGGTTACTGTGCTTATTCCGCCATTTCCCACCCTGAAGATTTTACTGTCTTTTGTTCAAAAGTTTCAATCTCTCTCTGTTTCGCCAGTTTAGAAGCTTGTGACACGGACCACGTTAAATTCCCAAAGGCAATCACTGTCCCGATTGAGATAACTAACACCTTTTTACAAAGTATTTTCTTCAATAGCTTCCTCCTGAAATGTATTGGAATACTCTAAATATAAACCAACATTGTTAACCTAACATGGAGCAGCTGTAAATGTACGAAATTATTTTTGTACATATGTAAACTTAAGTTCGGACACAAAAAGCTGAGTGCATATGCAGTCAGCTTTTCATAGGTTCTTCTTATTTATAAAACACTTTGTCGACGTTGTATTTAGCATGAAGTTTATTGATCATGTACGTTTCATAGATTTCACGTTCCATTGCATCTTCGACTATAAGAATGTCAATTTTCTTGACTTCATTACGATGCTCTTTAATTGGAGAAACATTATCCTCGAAGTGCTTTTTGACCCTTTGTCTTAATTTACGTGCTTTCCCGACAAAAATCAGCACATCGTTTTCATTGTAAAACAAGATGATGCCGCCTTTATCACGGGGAATCAAATGAAAATCGATAAACCCGTAAATTTCAGGAATGACGGCTTCGTCTCCTTCTATAACTTGCTTTCTTTGTTTAATGCTTATATCCGCTGCAGGGATTTCAATTTTAATCATTACAATTCACGTCCTCTATTTGTATAAGGTGAAACTTTCAATCGGGATCGAAACTCCAGTTTCACGCCAAGCTCATCACTTTAATCTTAAAGGTAAATGGTATCATAATTATCAATGAAAAGCCATGTATGCCTTGATTGGTTTAGATGAACTATTTTAAATATAAAGAAGAAGACTCGCTAAGAGCCTCCTTCTTTGTCGGGAATATCCTTTACCACCTGTGAGCCTTTGCATTGCTTCTTAGTATAATGTTTGTTTGCGATTCTTGCGTATGGCCATTAACTTGAGATTTTGAACGCTTAGGTCTTGTCCAATTATGGTGAAACTTTTGAGAATGTGGATCTAATTGATCTTTATAGCTCATTCTGTATCACCTCATCATTAGGATTTGAATATTCCGTCCAGTGATAGAAATCCCCATCACTTGTTCTAGTATTTTATTTTTCCAAGGCTTTTATACATATTCTTTAAAAAGCGAATTCAGATGACTTGCCTTTTGCAAGGACTTCCCCTTCTTCATCCACCGCATCACTTGTCATGAGGGATATTCCCTTTATGTTTCCATCATTTAGAATGAAACCGATGTTTCCGCTTTTTGAACCGTTTCCTTCTATTTTACCAGTAAGTTCTTCCAGGTAAATCTCATCTTCCCATGTCAGATGTTCTCCGCTGTCCGTTTCAAGGAAAGCAACTGGGGAAAACTTGATTTTTTTATCCGTATTATTTTTGATTTCCACGTTCACTTTTACGATATCGAAATCTTCATCATGCGTATAGCCGTGGAAGAAATCGATCATGCTGTAATCCGGAGTGGCATGCATCACTTTCATTTCTTTGACTTTAACCTCGATCGGACCAACATTCAACGTTTCATTCACTTTTTTATAGGCCTTCAAAGTTAATTCGCCTTTTGCATCGGAAACGTTCTGACCGATCTGGTTCAAGTTTATATCATCAGGAAGCTGTGGATTCGGAACATAGACATCCTTTTTTACCAGTGGTCGTGCACTTTCCTCTGTTTTTTCTTTAGCTGTTGTTTCTTCTTCGTAAGCTGGTTGGGTATTAAGAGCACCAAATGCCGTTAATAACAGGGCACCAATCATCAGTCTGTTCATTGAATCCCTCCCTGAAGTGTTATTACTTCTTTAATAGATCAAAGATGATTTTGGCATGATCCGTGTTATCGACCTGCCCGGCAAAACGCTCTTTATATGGCCCGTATGCGTAGACCGGTACATCTTCACCCGTATGTCCCCCGGTAGTCCATGCAGTATTGGTCCGATTATCGAATATGGCTTCAATGGCATTATCGACTTTCGTCACATTTTTTGTTTTGGCAGCTTCTGTTACCGTTTTGATTTCATCGTTAGTTAGCTTCACTTCATTTTGATCAATATATTGCTTTAACGTTTTTTCAACATCGGCGCCTTTGACGATGGCATCCGCCATGAAGTCAGGGGTGCGTTTGGCTGCCTTGATCGGTTCACCGTACCAGTTATAGATTCCTTTGGCTCCGATAGAGAATCCTCCTGTAGAGTGATCCGCAGTAGCCACCACTAAGGTATGTTTGTCTTTCTTCGCAAATTCTATGGCCGCTTTGTATGCTTTTTCAAAGTCTTCCATTTCACTCATTGCACCTACGATATCATTATCATGTCCTGCCCAATCGACTTGGCTTCCTTCGACCATAAGGAAGAAACCATCTTTATTTTTATTCAAACGCTTAATCGCCGAACTTGTCATGTCTTCCAAAGAAGGCGTTTCACTTGGGCGGTCAATCATTTTTGGGAGTCCTTCAGAGGCGAATAAACCAAGGACCTGCTCATTTTTGTCCTTAAGCATTTGATTTTTATCTGTCACATAACTATAACCGTCTTTTTCGAAGGCTTTCGCCAAATTGACATCCGGACGGACAAAATTGGATTCCCCACCGCCCAAGAGGACGTCAATTTTATGTTTGCCCTTGATTAAGTCATTATAATAATCGTCTGCGATTGAATTCATGTTTTTCCGATTTTCATCATGGGCGCCAAAAGATGCAGGTGTAGCATGGGTGATTTCTGAAGTGGCAACCAATCCCGTCGCTTTTCCTTTTTCCTTTGCTGCTTCCAATACGGTTTTGACTTCAGATTTATCATTATCCACTGCAATGGCAGCGTTATAAGTCTTCACTCCGGAAGACATTGCCGTTGCTGCCGACGCTGAATCCGTTATATTTTGTGCAGCATCTTCAGGGTAGGTCATCTGCTGGCCCACCAAGTATTTATCAAACTCTGTCCGTTCTGCCACCTGGGTACCAGGGTTATCTTTTAAATACCGGTAAGCGGAGGTATAGGAAACACCCATGCCGTCACCGATCAGGAAAATCACGTTCTTGATTTCGGGTTCTTTTTTTGAATTCCCCTTTGCCGAAACACGATCCGTAGCGGACCATGATAAACTTCCAAATGCTAATGCAGAAACGAGTGTGATGGGTAAAACCTTTTTACTCCATGTGCGATTCAAATGAATGACCTCCCATTAATGTTTTCTCTTTAATTAAACTATAGGTGAAGAAAATGAACTCAATGTCAAGGCTATGTAAAAATGCAGCAAGATAATTGTTAAGACAAAGTAAAGGCAGCTTGACTCGGAATTGCATGCCACTTTTATGAAGTTGTGGGTTATTCATGAAAATCATCAGTAGTGGGGTCATTTTACAGGTTTTAGAGGAATGAAAAAGATTTAGTTAACACCAGCGTGGGTAAGTGATCTTGAACCAAGTTCTTTTCATTCAACGTCTTCAAATCAGAGTGATTTGTTAGGTGTTTGAAAGTGCAAAAAAATTAATGGAGAAAAGAAAATAAAGCATCCAATCAGGATGCTTTATTTTCGCTTATAGAACTCTGTCGGAGGCCTGGTTATGGAGGTCATGCTATATGAAAAAGCGCTCCATTCAATGAAGCGCTTTTCACTGTCATTTCTCTACTATCTCTAAACATTCCAAAGCACGGGCCGCATTCACTCTCGCCAACTCGATTGAATCGGCAGATGACAGGGCGACAGCAACCCTTCTCCCTACCTTGGTAACCGGTTTTCCGAAAAGACGCACTTGTGTATTCGGTAAAGCCAAAGCTTGTTCAACACCGACTATAGAATATTCCGATAACTCATCTTGCGCTTTTAATGGACGGCTAGCACCTGGGGTGATCAGCGTGATTTCCGGGATCGGATATCCAAGTATCGCTCGAACATGCAGGGCAAACTCCGACAGATTCTGAGTCACTAATGTCACTAGCCCCGTATCATGAGGACGTGGGGAAACTTCACTGAAATAGACTTTATCCCCTGAGAGGAATAGCTCAACCCCGAATAATCCGTACCCTCCAAGTTCATCTGTAATGGCATGGGCAATTCTTTTAGCTTCCGCTATTTGCGCTTCTGTCATATTATGCGGCTGCCAGGATTCAATATAATCCCCGCCCTGCTGAATGTGACCTATGGGAGCACAATACATGGTACCGTTTACGGCTCGGACAGTAAGCAGCGTAATTTCCGAATCAAAAGAGATGAATTCTTCAATGATCACCCGTCCATTTTGAACCCGGCCGCCTTCCATGGCAATTTTCCAGCACTCTTCCAGGTCACCTTCCGTTCGGCACACACTTTGCCCTTTCCCTGAAGAACTCATCAGCGGTTTTACTACATTGGGAAATCCGACTTCTTTGGCAGCTTGGACAAATTCTTCATAGGTATCAGCGAATTTGTAGGCTGCAGTCGGAATCTCCAAGGTTTCGGAAGCCAACCTCCTGATTCCTTCACGATCCATAGTCAATTTAGCCGCTCTTGCCGTCGGAATGACGTGAAAGCCTTCCTCTTCCAACTTGACTAATTCAGATGTAGCAATGGCTTCGATTTCCGGCACAATCAAATCGGGTTGTTCTTTTTCTACAATTCCCCTTAGTTGTTCCGTATCCAGCATATCGATCACATAACTGCGATGAGCGACTTGCATGGCAGGGGCATGTTCATAGCGGTCTACAGCAATGGTCTCCACACCAAGCCGCTGTGCTTCAAGTATGACCTCTTTCCCCAATTCACCCGAACCCAATAATAAAATCTTTTTCGATTTATACATTCAGTCTCTCCTCCTCAATACCTTTAAAATCATTATATACGAACTATAACTAATAAACATAAATATTTATTCGTATTTTCAATCGATTTTCCCGGAAAATATAAAGTAAACACATCTATTTCAATAATTTTAAATACCAACTTGACAAATAGGATTAATGTATTTTATACTGCTTTTATATAAGGAACATATATAAGCTGACTAGTTCACTGGAGGCTCTCTATTCAACAAGAATAGGGGGTTTTTTCGTTTTTATCAATGAGGGAGGATTGCACTATGCAAAAGGAATCGCTACGGACCATTTCCCCTATCATGAATGAGAAGCAAAATGGGGGCTTAGAAGATATGGAGTACCTAAATCTGCCGGACAGAATATTTTTCCACTGGTGCCAGCAGCAATACCGACTGAATAGAGGGGTTTACAACACGATCGATCGTTGGTTCTATGAATATGGCATTGTCCATATTCTTTACCGCCGGATCAACTTATTAGCCTTTTTGGAATTCGCTTCTACCCCTGAACAAGATGCCGGAAAAACAAAGTTCATTAAATTCGGCAATGGTGGACTAACGCAAAAGTTGCAGGAATTCATTACAGATTAACCTGAATCTTATAGGGCCCTTATCAGTAATATGCCCATTCTCCTCCTACTGGTAAGGGACACTTATGCGAATGTCGAAATTTGCAATACGAATGTTTTTGTAAATGTAAGCGCTTTCTATTATAATGAAATTAGGTTGGATGGCATGCGTGGCCGTCAAAGTATCTGGCGTAGGTGGGGCCAATACTAGCGCTAAGGGAGACAAACTTCCTTACCGTAAAACTATTAGAATTCCTTTTGGTAGGGGCTGCATTATTACTAAGACGAAAACTGGAGAACGTCCTTACTTTTTAGGCTTAAAGCGAGTTAATCATGCAATCGATAAGTAAAGCATAACTTTACTTATTCTTTGCAGCAGCCCTCATCGTTTCAAGTCTAATAGTTTATAAGACTAAAAAGCTCTACCCCAGGAAACGGAGTTGAGCTTTTTCATTTGGTCAAAATTCACATATATAGCCCTGCTAAGAAAATCCCAAGCGATTTCTGATAAATCTCATCGAACTGTGATATAGGAAGGGGATTGGTTCCTTTGCCCAGCTCCACGGTAAATCCTGGCCTTCGCCAATCCTGAATGTACCAATCCTTATAGCCTGCGTAACTATTGGCGGATTTGACAGGCTCATATCCACTGACCCTCGCAAACTCATTGACTATCGTTTCGGACTCGGGTGGTTCCAACTCTTCAAACCCCCAATAAATGACCTCTCCTTGGGTATGGAAAGCAAGGACTTTGCCAAAATCGCGTTTTCTTGTCAACTCTGACATTGCAATCGCTTCAGGCTGCGTAAGTGGGCCTTCCCCAGGATAGTTTGCCGGACCTGGCTCCGTTACATTATTGCGCGCTTGTTCCAATTCCCATTTGGCGGGAAATTGATCATTCAGATCCACTCCATTGATATTGGCTTTCCAGCCAGAGAAGTCTTCGCTGCCATTATTCCATTCCACGAGCTGACCTTTCAATGACTCATCTGCAGGCGGGCCTTTCAGAACCAACTCCACTCCGTCCGGATTCACCATCGGAACGACCGATAACATCGTCTGTTGATAAAAAGGAAACATGGATAGACCGCGGATGTCAGCCTGATTCGTGATTGCGAGTAAATAATCATTTAAAAAGGTCATGACCACAGGTGTCGTAATCCACTCATTGGCATGAAAGGATCCATTATAGTGAACTCGTTTGTTACCATTTCCAATCAGCACTTCGGGGATATCCCTTTCAAGCACCGAGTCCCCAATTGGGGATGTTTTAATAAATGGATAGATATTTTTCAAACGTCTTACATCAGTCACCATCATCTCATAATCATATTCCTGGTTTCCTTGAACTAGCCTCCATGTAATCCTTAATGGCACAGAAATCGTTTGACCAACTTGCAGGGCATTCGGGTTGAGATTAGGATTAACCAAAAATAGGGCGTCCAATGAAAGATTACGTGATTTGGCAATTGCCCATAAAGAATCCCCTTGCCTAATCTTATGGCCGGTCGTCGTAAAGCCAGGAATTTTGATTTGCTGTCCTATCATAAGCGCAAGTGGATCAATCCCACTATTGGAATCAATGATAAGTTGGTAATTCACCTTGAATAATTGGCTATAATACCACAAGGAATCATTCTGCCTCACAAAAACGTCCATACTGCACCTCCTCTTAACCAAATGTATGCTGATTCGATTTAATTATTGCCAAAGCACCCGTGCCATCTTGATAGGGACTTCATGATTAATGATCCTCACTCCTCAAATCGAACCAAATTGGGGGCATCCTTCGGAATGCTTAAATAATGCTTGGTACTCCCATAGGTACCATCAGGATCCACTCCCTGATATCTTTTGAATTTCGCCATCCGATCTTCTTCTTTGACCCAGCCCAGATGCTTCAAGCGGATGTCAGATAACTTGTGAGGCAATTCAAAAACATTTCTCCAAATCTCCCGCTATGCTGCGGCCTATCGTTCCACTTGCATTCAAACCCCTCACGATACCTGACCTGGAACGGCCGATAGTACTGGTGAGCGCACCAGAGTTCATCCTCCTTGTAATGGGTTTCATTCCAAAAGTCATATAACCGGATTTTCTTGATCGCTCATCTTCATTGTCATCAATGAAAAAATGGCCAATCTCCATTCCCTCCACATCCAAGCGTTCAAGTTAGAGTAAAAGCTTTTGTAAAATATGTGGTTTCTGGTAAATTGGACTGCCTACTAAAACCCGTTTCTTTTTGTCATTAACTCCACCCTTTACCGATAAACTAAGTACCCAGCCCCCTATTGATCTGAAAGCATTACTTCCTTTACGAACATTTATAACTATATATTCATACCGAACTTGTTGGGTGTCAGTGATACCTTGTTCCACGCTTTATAAAACGATGGCTTTAATTCATCAACTTGCAGCAGCCACCTTTTTGGCGTCCTATTTCTTGGGGTCAAGGTCAGAATATCATCGCCTTCCTGATGAACAGGACATCCCGGTATAAAAAAAGGCACCCATTCATGAATGGATGCCTTTTTGCTTTAAAAATAGATTGGGAGTTCCATATTTTACGCTTCTTGTGGTACCGCCAAGCCTAAGCCTTCAGCTATGCGCGTTCCGTATTCCGGATCGGCTTTGTAAAAATGGCTGATTTGACGAAGCTTGATTTCTTCCAATTCAACAGGTTTCATTGCGCCCACAATCGTTTCGACAAGGCGAGTTTTCTCTTCCGCACTCAATAGACGGTATAAGTCACCTGCTTGAATGTAGTGATCATCACTATTATGACCCACTTGTGCAGCTTTTCCAGTCACCTCGAAAGGAGTGACTTTATTTTCCGTTGATTCTGCAGGACCGCCAAAGCTATTCGGCTCATAATAAACAGATCCCTTTCCATTGTCATCCGCCCGCATGAAGCCATCACGCTGGTAGTTGTTCGCTTCGACTTTCGGACGGTTAACCGGAAGCTGGTTGTGATTCGAGCCTACACGGTAACGGTGTGCATCTCCATATGCAAATAGACGTCCTTGAAGCATCTTATCTGGGGAAGCTTCAATTCCTGGCACGAACGTCCCCGGTGAGAACGTGGCTTGTTCCACTTCTGCAAAATAGTTTTCAGGATTTCGGTTCAATTCCATACGGCCAAGCTCGATTAGCGGATAATCTTTTTGAGACCATACCTTCGTTACATCAAATGGATCGAAACGGTATGTATCCGCATCTTCCAAAGGCATGATCTGAACATATAATTTCCATGCAGGGAAGTCCCCTTTTTCAATGGCATTGAAAAGGTCTTCCGTATGGTAATCAGGGTTTTCACCTGCTAGTTTTGCAGCTAGATTCACATCAAGGTTTTTGATGCCCTGTTCTGTTTTGAAGTGGTATTTCACCCAAACGCCTTTTCCTTCATCATTCACCCATTTAAATGTGTGGCTTCCGAAACCATGTGTATGACGGAGTGTAGCAGGAATGCCCCGGTCGGACATCAGGATCGTTACTTGATGTAAGGATTCTGGTGAATGTGACCAGAAATCCCAAACTGCAGTCGGGTTTTTCAAATGTGTTCTAGGATCTCTTTTTTGTGTATGAATGAAATCGGGGAATTTAATCGCATCGCGAATAAAGAATACAGGCGTATTATTACCGACGATATCGTAGTTTCCTTCTTCCGTGTAGAATTTAACGGCAAATCCACGCGGGTCACGGACTGTATCGGCAGATCCCAATTCACCGGCTACTGTAGAGAAACGGATAAAAAGATCTGTCTTCTTGCCTACACCATTGAAAAGTTTAGCTTTCGTATACTGAGAAAGGTCGTTCGTTACTTCGAAAGTACCGAATGCACCGGCACCTTTCGCATGAACTACACGTTCAGGCACACGTTCACGGTTGAAGTGGGCTAGCTTTTCCAACAAGTGTACATCTTGAATGAGTACAGGACCGCGTTCGCCGGCAGTGATTGAGTTTTGATTATCTCCAACTGGTGCTCCCCAGCTTGTAGTAAGGTTTTTCTTGTTCGTCATTATTGAACCACCTTTTTCATTATTATTTATGTATATAATGATAAAGCTTCTCAGAAAAAAATCAATACTTATTTATAATAATTTTAATATAATAATCAATTCATTAAGTCACCATTAATATTTCACCCCAAAACATACCCATAATATGGATTACTCGTACTTTATAAATGTTGGTTGTACAACATATAAACAAATTAATATTCCTAATAATGGTATACGACCCTCATGCCCAATATTCCTTCGTAATAAGTGTTTTTATCATTTCTCCTACTAATGGGATAGTAAACGAGAATGAGAGATAGATGCTTTCTTGATACGATGCAGCTGCACCTGGTTCCTTCTATTTATTTTATAACAATCCAGATGATTCTCCTGTGACTTTGTTCACTTCATTAGCCTTTATTTACATAAAGTGTAGAAGGATGCATTTTGTTGATTCCCGATTTCATCAGACTTGATCCATTCACGTACATTTTGGATTTCAAAAATCCATGAATTCCTATAAAAAAATTGACTGAAACAAGGTATCCATATGAGGACATCCCCCTTATTTTGCTAGAGAAATTGTAAACATACTGGTTTGTATTCGTATAGAAAATAAGATACTATTACGTTAAAATGACCGTCCAATAAGAGTAAGGGTGATATAAATGAATGAGCGGAAACAACAGGTAGTTAAATATGCACACCAATTATTTATCGAAAAGGGTTATCAAGCAACATCCATTCAGGACATTTTGGATTATAGCGGCATTTCAAAAGGAACATTTTATAACTATTTTTCTTCTAAAAGCGAATTGCTTAAGGCAGTCTTCCTGACTACCCTAGAAAAATTAGAAAAAGAGCGGAATGAATTGCTGATTGGGCAAAACCTTGGAGATATTGAAATATTCATCAAACAATCCGAATTGCAAATGCACTCCAATAAAAGTAATAAACTCTTTTCCTTATATGAAGAAGTAATGATTTCGAATGATACCGAACTTAAGAACTTCATAACCCATGCTAAATTCCAGCATATACATTGGCTATCAAAACGGTTTCTGGATATTTTCGGCGCTGAGAAAAAACCCTATATTTTGGACTGTGCCATTCTTTACTCGGGGATGATGCATCAAACGATTCATTTTAATGCCTTGGCTAAAGAGCCCGATTTCAACCCTACTGAAGTTATCCGTTATTGTGTGGACCGGATCAAAACCATTTTCGAAGATGTTAGCCAGTCTGGCGTACAGCTTTTAGAACCCGATCAAATCAAGCAATGGCTGCCGGAGTGCTTCAATACACAGCAGGATTTTCATACAGCACTACTGCACTCTGCAAACGACCTAAAAAAGATGATCTTGAAGCTATGTCAAGATGATGAAGCTGAACGGGTGAAAAACTTAAAATTAATTCACTTTATCCAAGAGGAATTTTTACAAAACAGTGATCCGCGAACCTTTCTCATCGAAAGTGCCCTGCTTTCCTTAAACACCAATCCAAAGCTGAAAAACACATTGGAGTTAAGTGAATTCGAAAAGATCATTGCCATCAACTAATGGAATAAGACCCTAAAAGGGTCCTTTTCTTTTCCGGGGGGAGTACATATCCGCATCCCTCTTTTTTGTGACAATTCTGCAAACATATAACTGAAATTCATGAAATTTTAGTATAATGACTTGTAGTAAAGTGACTTCAGGAGGAGTTTTTCATGAACATAATAATGCGCTTTCTTATCAACGGGCTGGTATTGCTCGTTATTGACTGGCTTCTCGACTCCATCACGATCAAATCTTACGGTACAGCCCTGCTGGCGGTTTTTATATTATCAATCATGAACTTGCTGGTTAGACCCATTCTGCAACTTATCACATTGCCGATCACCATCCTGACGTTCGGGTTGTTTTCTTTCATTATCAATGCCTTCACATTTCAAATCACCTCCTATGTAGTGAGTGGCTTTGTAATAGATTCTTTTTGGGGAGCTTTAATCGGATCATTTCTATTGAGTTTCATTCAAAGCCTTCTTATAAAAAAGAGTAAAAAAAACCGTCAGTAGGATGCTGACGGTTTTTCGTATCCATGTCATTTCCATAACGGCCTTCGATATTTCCCGGGCTATTTCCCTAAATTTCGCTAACCCTCACTAGCTGTATTCTCTCATTTTTGACAATCCAGAAGGAGAAGGCACCATTTATCCATAACTTTACATATACATGCCGACTTTTTTGGAAGTGGCTATGAATCGATTTATGGAGGAATGACATGTTCACAAAACATGAACCAAGACTTATCCTGTCCATTTTACTCGTGCTTGCATTCTTTATTCCCGCACTTTTCGGCACCCCTTCACTAGCCGCGGCTGGCGATGGCAGCTTGTCATCTCCTTTCTCCGTTTCCCAAGCCATTGCAAATCAAGACAGCACGATTAAAACAGTCAGTGGCTATGTAGTGGGACAGCCCACCTCTGCTAACACCGTAGTCACGAACAGCTATCCAAATGATTATGCCATAGCCTTAGCAGACAGTTCCACGGAAACAAACATTGCCAATATGGTATATGTTCAGATCCCATCTTCCTTTCGACCTGAATTTGGGTTGAAATCGAATCCTTCCTTAAAGGAAAAAAAGTCACCGTAACCGGAGCACTGAGTGCATATTTCACCCATCCAGGCTTAAAAGATGTTTCTGCCATGGTTTCAGGGAATGATTCACCAGAACCGGAGACACCCGGGGTCGGCTCATACTATGAATCAGCCAGCGGAAAATCAGGGGCTTCTTTAAAGAGTTCCCTCCATGAAATCATCGATGACCATACGGAAATATCGTATACAAATGTCTGGGACGCTTTACGGAAAACCGATGAGGACCCGAATAACGCCAATAATGTCATTCTTCTTTATACAGGGCGTTCTCAAGGAAAAACAATAAACGGATCTGGTGTCAATGATTGGAACCGTGAACATGTCTGGGCAAAATCACATGGCGATTTTGGCACCACTTTAGGACCTGGCACCGATCTACATCACCTTCGGCCGACTGATGCGTCCGTCAATAGTACAAGAAACAACCTGGACTTCGATAATGGAGGTTCTGAACACACCGAAGCGAAAGGAAATTACTATGACTCGGATTCTTGGGAACCTCGCGATAGTGTCAAAGGGGATGTCGCCCGAATGCTGTTTTATATGGCGGTTCGTTACGAGGGCGATTCAGGGGAAGTCAATTTAGAGCTAAATAATCAAGTGAACAATGGTACAGCCCCGTATCATGGTAAATTGGCTGTCTTACTGGAATGGAATGAACAGGACCCTGTAGATGCCTTCGAGCGTAACCGAAATGAGGTCATTTATAATGAATATCAACATAATCGCAACCCTTTCATAGATCATCCAGAATGGGCCTCCGCCATCTGGCAATGATAAACAAAAAGCTGTTCCTTTACATTGGGACAGCTTTTCATCATAAATAGTCTAAATTTTTGGAAAAATCACATAATTATATTTTGTTTAAATAGCATTCCATTTAGTTATATAAGATTATTATATAATGAAAACAGGTAAGATCCCCTTCATGGTAAGCGTTTTCATTTTTTGCTTTACAATCTCCCTATTAAAATATATTATTTAGTTGTAATATTATGTGAAAAATCAATAAATAATATGTATTCAGCTCTACTAGTGATAAAATGCTAGATAGAGAAAACTTCACTCCAACAAAGAAAAGGGGAAAATTATGCAAAACTCCAAAGAATCTCAACTGCATAGAGGTTTGGAAGAAAGACATATCGCATTAATGTCTCTTGGCGCAGCCATTGGAGTCGGTTTATTTCTCGGCTCGGCATCTGCGATTAAACTAGCTGGCCCAGCTATCATTATTTCTTATGCAATTGGCGGGCTTATGATCTACCTTATCATGCGGGCACTAGGGGAAATGGCGATAAAAAATCCTGTCGCAGGCTCATTCAGTCGCTATGCAAGCGAATTTGTCGGCCCTCTTGCCGGATATATAACCGGTTGGAATTACTGGTTCGTTTGGATTGCCACCTGTATGGCCGAAATTACGGCAGTCGGAATCTATATGCAATTCTGGTTCCCGGGAACTCCACAATGGGCTTGGGCGTTAGCCGCACTTGCCATCATGACAACGATTAACTTTCTTGCAGTAAAAGCTTACGGTGAATTGGAGTTTTGGTTCGCACTAGTTAAAATCGTTACGATCATCCTAATGATCGTTCTTGGCTTCGGGATGATCATCTTTGGACTGGGGAACGGCGGAATCGCGGTTGGATTCGGCAACCTTATTGAACATGGCGGATTTTTCCCTAATGGGATTTCCGGTGTCATCCTCTCTTTCCAAATGGTCATGTTCGCCTATTTGGGAATTGAAATGCTCGGTGTAACCGCAGGTGAAGTCAAAAATCCTGAAAAATCTCTAAAAAGAGCCATCGATACCGTCTTTTATCGGATCTTACTTTTTTACGTTTTAGCTCTGACAGTCATTCTATCGATCACTCCATGGGATCAAATGAATGGAGAAAACAGCCCATTCGTTATGATGTTTGATAAAATCGGTATACCAGGCGCAGCAGGAATCATTCAGTTTGTCGTATTGACAGCGGCCCTATCATCTTGTAACAGCGGGATCTTCAGTACGGGAAGAATGTTATTCAACCTAGCGCAGCAAGGTGAATCACCAAAAAGTTTCGAACGTACAACAAAGTCGGGCGTTCCTGGCGTTGCCATTATCGTTTCGGCTGTCGTGCTTCTTTTCGGTGTTTACCTTAACTACATGGAAGCCGATAAAGTTTTCAGTTACGTGACAAGTGTCGCCACATTCGGTGCACTCTGGACATGGGGAACCATACTTGTCACACAGATTATGTCTAGACGGAAAATGAGTCCGGCGGAAAAACAAGGCTTAGGTTACAAAATGCCTCTTTTCCCATTCACTTCTTATTTCACTCTAGCCTTTTTAGTATTCGTAATGGTTGTACTCGGCTTTTCAGCAGATACTAGAATCGCTCTAATCGTTGGTCCGATCTGGATCTTACTGTTAGTGGTCCTGTATTATGTGACCGGTTTGCATAAACGAAAAAGATAAATGCCAGAGGGTGCCAAACGAATTTGTTTGGGCACCCTCTTTTTTTCTTCCTTTACCTTTTACCCCTTCTTTTCAGCGCCCAATGGACCACCGCTACAGCTCCGCCTAAAATAATGAGGATAGGCAAGTTTCCTATTATGAAAACAATGATTCCTGAACCCGCTTTAAGTAATAGATTCGCACTCGTTGCAAGTTGTTTCTTCGTTCTCTCCCATGTATTCAATTCCTTATTATCAAGACCCGGTACAACAATCCGGTCCTGTATGAACGTGATTGTAACCGTTGAATATGAAGTCTGGTTTTCAAGAAACTTCATTTGCCCGGTCAGCTGCTCTATTTCTTCTTGAACCACGGCAAGATCAGATGATATTTTCAACAGATCTTCCGTCTTCTTAGCGTCCTGCATGAATGTAAGTAACCTTTCCTCCACAGCCCTCTTTGACTTCAACCTTGCTTTTAAATCTACATATTGCTCCGTCACATCCTGTCCTGTAACATTCCTTCCGACCACTTCTGAAGCCTCGCCCTCGCTATCGGCTAGAAAATCCTGAAAACGGGCCTCGGGGATCCGAACAGTGATGGTTCCTTCCACCAATTCTTCATCTTCCCTGTATACATTGGACTCGACAACATATCCGCCATATTCATCCACCTTATTCTCAATCTTCATTTGTGCCTTTTCAAGGTTCTTCACTTTCAACTCTAGCTGGGCTTGATGAATGACCTTTCTTTCATCCGTCACCCCTTCTTTTTCCACGACTTCTTCCGGCTCCTTATTCCCAGAAAAGGAAGCGTCCATTTTACTGCTCGCCTTTTCATCCTGTGATTCCGATGCTGAATCATCTTTTTCATTACTGCTGCATGCAGCAAGTAAAAGGAACAAACTGAACAAAAGCATCATTTTTTTACGGTTCATCGGTATTCCCCCTTTTCTTAATAGTACCGACGTAAAATTTGGAAGAAAGTTACACTTCTTGATTAAAGGGCATGTCTTATTTTCAGATGAAAAGGTAAAGGTATTAAGAACATCCAAACAATGAAGAAAGAAGATGATTGCATGATGAACTACGGAAAATTAGCTAAAAGTGTTTTGGTACCTGTGGTCGGAGGTTCACTTGTAGGGATATTCGCCACAAGGAATTCAAAAGAAATTTATGACAAACTCAAGAAACCTGCTTTTGCTCCTCCCTCCTGGACCTTCCCCGTTGCTTGGACCGGCCTTTATACGATTATGGGAATAGCGAAATATCGCATTGCATCCAAAGAAAAAAAATCGAAGTCAGCTGAACTCCTCTACGATACTCAACTAGGGTTGAATTTCTTATGGTCTTTTTTATTCTTCAAATGGGGTTTGCGCGGAACAGCATTTATTGAAATGGCTGCACTGCTGACCTTGATTACATTAACGGCATTCGAGTTTTATAAAATAGACCGTACATCAGGTTTAGCGATGATTCCCTATATCGCATGGGTCACCTTTGCATTGGGATTAAACTTTTCCATCTTCAGAAACAATTGATCAAAAAAGGAGCGCCCCTTGTATTAGGAGCGCTCTCTTTTAGGTTCACGAGTAAATTCAATTAACTCACGAGTAAATGTCCAATTTTCACGAGTAAATCCGCTTTACTCACGAGTAAATGCTCAATTTTCACGAGTAAACCCTCTAAACTCACGAGTAAATGCTCAATTTTCACGAGTAAACCCTCTAAACTCACGAGTAAATGCTCAATTTTCACGAGTAAACCTCTTAACTCACGAGTAAATGCTCAATTTTCACGAGTAAACCCTCTTAACTCACGAGTAAATGCTCAATTTTCACGAGTAAGCCTCAATTAATTATTGATATTCGTAATTCTGCCTTCAATTTCTGCCGTGATCTTTCCGCCTTTGAAGGTTTCTTTCACATAGTTAACGAAAGCTTCCAGATCAGCATGCCCAAATACACGCTCTTTTCCTTTCAGGACGGTATAGTTATCACCACCGCTTGCCATGAAATCATTGACGGCGACCGTGTATGTTTCGGTATCCTTGATCGGTGTCCCGTCCGCTTTCTTCAATAAAGTGACACGTTCGGTGACAGGTTTACTGAAGTCGGCTGTGTAGCTCAGTCCAGAAATTTGCAAAGTTTTCGGAGACCCTTCAACGATCCATTGCTGTTGAAGCAGCGTTTTCACTTCGGCTCCAGTCAGTTCGAGCTTAACCAATACGTTTCCGAACGGCTGGATTTTCGCTAAATCGGAAAAAGTGACTTCCCCCTTTGGAATATCTGCACGAATTCCACCTGGATTCATGAAGGCAAAATCGGAATTCAAATCTGCTTTCATCGAATCGGCAATTAAATTACCGAGTGCAGTTTCCTGTGTATAGGCATTGGTTCTTAAAATTTTCTCATCCGTTGTCCCAAGTGGGGCTTTCAACTCGGGGAACATGTCTAAATAGTCGTTAATGAATTTCGTCGTCCCGGCATCGGGTGTGATGCCATCTTGTGTAACCGTGACAATTTCAGCTGACTTTTTGACAATATCCTTTGTGTTTGGATCGATTTCCAAATCAACATCTTCAAAAGCCGTTCCATAAGAGTAAGCTTGTACAATCAATTTATTATCCACATAGTTGTTGACCCTTGCATGATTATCTCCTGCTAAGATCACATCGACTTCATCATCCACGGCTTTGGCAAGATCAGCCACTTCGCCTGTGATGACCCCTTCCTTTTCAGTGCCTGGGTCATGCGAGATGATCACAATGGATTTGACGCCCTTTTCCTTCAACTCATCAACCGCCTTATTTACCGCAGGTGCCTGTTCTATGAATTCCACATTCTTAATGCCATCCGGACTTACTTTTTGAGGTGTGGCATTCGTTACTACACCTATGAACCCGATATCAACCCCGCCTACCTTTTTTATGACGTAAGGGTCCAAAATGGGTTTTTTCGTGTCTTTATATACGACATTGGCAACCACATACGGAAAGTTCAATTTATCGAATACCACATCAGATGTGGGCGACTTTCCGCCATTGATTTGAGCCATAAGGGTTTCTACCCCTTTGTCGAACTCATGGTTCCCGACAGTTCCGACATCGAATTTCATATTATTCAAAAACTGTAGCGTCGGTTTGTCCTGGATCAAAGAGGAAACGGGAGCACTTGCCCCAACAGCATCCCCTGCTGATAGTAAAAGTGTATTTTCAGGGTTTTCAGCTTTACGCTGCTTCATGTGCGCAGCTAAATAATCAGCACGCCCTTGTTTGATACCGCCAAAATCAGAAGTGGTATCCAGCTGGCCGTGAAGATCATTGATTCCAAGCAATTGCACCTTAACGTTTTCTTTCCCAAGATTGAATTTGTAAATGCCAAAGCCTTTATCATCGGTTTTACCTGTATAGAAAATTGGACTGTCTTCATTTAAATATTCCGCACCCTTTGGTGATGAGGTGAAAGTAACGTTCACCTTGCCTGAAATCGGGGCAATTGACCAGTTATTATCAGCAGTTGGATTGATCTCACCCTCTTGTGTAATGTAATCCATCAAGATTTGGCGATTTTCATCCGCAGAGTCAACTACGTATTCGCTGCCTTTCACTCCCGGGAAATTTCCTCCGCCCGAAGCACGGTAATTATTCGTCACGACGATGAAGTCTTGATTCGGGTCCACTGGTTTTCCATTATATTTCAAATCTGCAATCCTGCTTGAATCCGACACTTTTATCCCTTTTTCATCATAGCGCGGAGCCTTGGTGACATCGATTTGATACGTAACGCCGTCAATCACATCAAAATTATAGACGGCAAACTTTCCATTAAGCAATTCCTGTTCCTCAGACTTGGCAGGATCAATTTTATTATATTTCCCGGCAGACATCTCAAGCCATTCTTTAACCACGGACCCTTTGATCTTGATTGCCTTCAAGGTATTATCGTATAAATATAAATCGCCGGCGCTGCGAATGGTCAGTCCGCCTTCTTTGATTTCGGTGAATTCCTCGACTCCATTGCGCCCCGCTTTGAAAGGGGCTCCTACAGAGAGAATAGGCAAGTCTTTGTATTCAGGGCGGTTGCTTTGGATATATTTTTCCACATACCATTTCTGCGCGCTTGTCACGACCTGTACAGAAGGATCATCTTGCACAAGGGCGAAGTAACTATGGATTGGAGCTGTCGTCGTTCCAATTGGCGTGTTGACATACTTGATCGTTCCTTCGTGATCCTTTTTAACGGCTTTGACGACAGATGCATCTTCAGCTGCTTTTTTTCCTGTTACTTTGTCGTTGATTGCCCGAGTTGATGAATCGGAATGAACGACCTTCCATTTCCCTTTGATATTCTGGATATCAAGATCGATGATCCCCAGATTACTGCCGCCATATCCTGCTTGAACAGCTGGTACACCATTGATGGTGCCCTTTTTATTATCCACGCCTTTAAGGATTTTTCCTTGGCTATCTTTAAATAGGCTGTCTAAAGACGCCTCATCTTGTGCCGGAAAGACTTTATGTGTGTGGGAGAACGTGATGGCATCGATGCCGGATACCTTGCTTAATGAATAGATGACATCCTCGGTATTCTTGGTGTCGCCATTAAACCCGGAATGAGTGAGCGCCACGATGACATCCGCACCCTTTTTCTTCATTTCAGGCACATATTTATTTGCAGTCGTGACGATTTCTTTTGTAACGACCTTACCGTCAAGATTCGCTTTATCCCAATCCATGATTTGCGGAGGGGCAAACCCAATGTAGCCTATTTTTACTGATTTTTCGTTTCCATTGATATCCTTTACTTTTTTCGTGACGATCTTATAAGGGGTATATTTATTTTTGTCATTCTTTGGATTATTGTCTTTATCCTTTTTATAAACATTGGCATTCACATAAGGGAAGTCCGCATCGTTGATGGCCTCGTCCAAATAAGATAAACCATAATTGAATTCGTGATTGCCGAATGTAGCGACATCATAGTCAAGCAAGTTCATCGCTTTATAGACAGGATGGACTTCACCTTTTCTCAGTGGCGCTATTTTCGCTTTGTACGTACCCAGGGGGGTCCCTTGAATAAGGTCGCCGTTATCCACTAAAACACTATTTTTCACTTCTTTTCGTGCCTGTTTGATTAAAGATGCCGTGCGGGAAAAGCCGACGGAGTCCGATACGGCATCCTTATAATAATCATAGCTCACTAGATTAGTGTGTATATCTGTCGTCTCCATGATCCTTAGTTCAAATGGTGCATCAGAAACGGAGGTTGCCAGGCTGTTGCCGAAGTTACTCGTATTGCCGTTATACTTGGAGACAACCGATACCTTGACCCAATAACCCGCTTTATACGTATTGAAGTATGCAGAGAACTTTTGGGCCGATTTAATATCCGCCTCAACGGCTGACTGTGAAATGACCTTCGTCCCATTCATTAACTGGAAGACAACTGTTTCATTTCCTTTGTTCCCTTTTTTCGGTGTGACCGTTACAGTCGCCTTGGTGCCATTTGTGTAATTAACGGCAGGAGCTGTAATGATGAACGGTTTAGTCGCGACCGGTTTCTTATTAGACCCTTTGGCGGATGTCTCCCCCGGGACGGTAAATGGGGCTGTAATCAAACTTACAGCAAGAATCGGGGCAAGCATCTTTTTAACATGCATCTTGAACGACATACTTCACAACCCTTCTATTTTTGTAAAATGCTAGAATAATATAACATGATTTTGTCGAAGTCGCGTCACAATTTACCTTAATATTAAGAATTTTGAATAATTGGTACTATTTATCCATTTCCATTCACTGAACATGGATCGTTTTTCCTTCAAATATATATAATCGTCACCGAATCCGAGGGAATCCTTAGGGAGAAAGGTGCTTTTTAATAAAAGGCTGACCCATGCACATGAGCCAGCCTGCTTACATCGTATGGATTTCAAGATCGTTCCTTCTTTCTTCGACGCTCTCTACTTCAGTGAAACCGGAAGCGCCGCTGCAGTTAATCCGCTTGATAATAATAGGACCAAGGCAATCACCCCAGCATACTCCCGATCGATAATGAAATGCGTACCGGGAATCTAATGAATCATCAAACTCATTGAAACAAATTAAATTCGTTATTATTCTTTATGCTTTTCTATATCTATCAATTTTCTAATTCGTTTTTTTTGCAAAGCCTCTATAAACAAGGTTTCATCAAAACAACAATGTAATTAAAATAACTTAAAATAAAAGTCATAAAAATGTCACTTATGTAAAAATTTTTCGGCATATATAATTACATTTATGCTTAAAAGAAAGGATGTTTTTATTTGCCTAGTAATAAAAAGGAAGGCATAATCTTTGGACTTTTTATGTGTTTTGGAATGGTTCTTATTATGTCAGTTTACAACACAGCTTTACACGGGGTTTCATCGTTTACAATAGGGGCTGCAGTGATTCAATTTGTGGTAACATTTATCGTCGCTTTTATTGCAGAGTCAATAGTTGAACCGAAGGCGCGTAAACTTGCATTATCACTGCCTTATGATAAATCGAAAGAAACCAACTTTATTATTGCAATTGCCTTTTGTATGGTCCCTATAATGGTCCTTATTATGTCAGTATATGGGGTTATTTTAACGAGGTTAATGATAGGAATCGAGGGTTCAATTGTCACAGCTTACCTTAAAACAGTTGGTCTAAACTTTATCGTGGCGCTACCATCACAGTTACTGATTGTTGGACCAATCTCACGCCGGTTATTAACTAAATACATTAAACCAGCGACACATAAGCCAAAATTAACAAAAATTTGAGTGCGTAAATATTAATGTATATGACAAATAAATAAAAAGGATTAAGCTAATACACTAATCCTTTTTATTTAATATGTTATAACTCTACTGTGTTAAGACGAGTAATTTCTTATATTAGGAATTAACCTGTCCCTTCCGGACCAAGGCGTGCCGTTGAAACGACCATTATACCCAACATGGATTCCCGGATTGTCCTCCCTCCATAATCCCCTTTTTTGAAAAAACTTGAAGAACTCCTTTCAAAAATAACTGGTAACCAGTTATTAAAACATGAAAACCTATAAATCCCGATTTATTAAACTGGCGGAAACCGGTTCGATTCCCATCTCCCTCGACCAGATGGACAACTGGCCTATATGATGAATTTCATGCGCTATCAGATGGCGCAGTATCCTGCCTTTTTGGTATGTCCCCTCCATCCAGGATGGCTGAATCATTTCATTCTCCCCATCAATAGAATGCGAGTTCAAATAGTCCACGACCTCTGAATGATAACGCCCGGATAATTCCTCCACTTTCTCGATCGTATTATAAGCGTCTAAATCAATCCCGACATCCGGCTTCCCTTGTATGGCCCTGATCCAGCTGCATTCGACATCGATTATATGGGCGAGTGTCCTTAAAATTTTGCCCATCCCGCCAGTACGCTGTCGTTTCAGTTCCTCACTCGGTACGGATCTGCACCACTTGAACCACTCATTTCGCACCTGCCAGTTATAAGTGAATAATGTCAACATCCCTTTTCCCCCAACACTATTTGACGTTAAAGCACCGCTTCCCTTTATATAGATAATAATCCTGTCTTTGAATGGTTTTGAATCCACAAGATTCATAGAGTCTTAAAGCATGCTCATTAGTCGCCTCGACCTCGAGAAAAATATCATATCCCAGCTGGCATTGTTCGGCTACAACCTTTTTCAACGCCTTTCTGCCAAGTCCGTTTCCCTGGTATTCCGGCAAAATGGAAAATCCATAAATCCACGCTTCCCGGTCTGAGTGATCAACACGAATCTTACCGACCGCGCGGCCATCCTTTTCAATCATCATGGTTTTCAGAGTATCCTCATATAGGATGCGCTGATAATAATCCTTCGCCTCTTGTTTCGTAAATTGGAAACACTGAATATCCAGCTGAATTTCCGTTTCCTCATCATCTCTCCGTGAAGGGCGAACGACTGCATCCTCATAATCATCCAGTTCCGTTTGAGACCATTTCATTTGAAACTCAGAAAAAGAAAACTCACATGGGAGCTGTTTCAAGAATCCTGTCCCTGAATGGGATTGGGAAGGTGCGTTCAAGATGATCAACTTATAGTTGCGCTCCACGGCACTCCTTATAGCTTCGTCCATCAGCTTTGTAAAAATGCCTTGCCTCCGAAAATCAGGGTGTACCATCCCACACATCTCCACTTTGTTTCCAAAATCGTAAAGACCAAGAAAACCAACAAGTTTTACTCCATCGTAGTGAAGAAAGTCATTCTTGTTCACACCATTTCGACTGCGAAGTGTTTCCCAGTTCAGCTTTAATGTAAAATCCTCCCGTTCACATTCATGCTGTAGAATCCGAATATCTTCTAGCTGTATTTCATTCAAAATTGTCACCCCTTTCCATACTATCAGTTTATTACCAAAAAATAAGAAAAGCAGCATCCTTTTACTTGGATGCCGCTTATTTACATAAGTTTATATATGAATGTTGTTTTTTTAAAAGTATTTTCACTTTAATCCATAAAACTAAAATCGTATGAGGGGAGGATTTCCTATCTAATTCCATTGACGGATGAATTATAGCAGTAAAATGATTCCAATTGAGGATTATTTTTTACCCATTTTGTGCTATATTCCAAATAATGGTTTATTATTTTTTTATTTGACTTTAAAGGAGGAATATAATGGTCCAATGTACCGGTTTCTTTATACCCGAATTCCGGACCCTTTATTGAACAGAACCCGAAATTCGGTTTTTACTACCTAGCACATTACGTCCTGAGGTTATCGTTTTTTCGTTTTGTGAGCGGACTTTTTTAAGTTCTCTACGTCCGTTGTCAGTTCTTTTAATTGTTTACCGAAGCGGAAGAGCAAAAACATAGAAACGACGAATGGATAGCCAAATTCGCTAACTAATGACACCCACATAGTAGCATCCTCAATCATCATCCTCTTCACCCCTTTTCTTGTATCTGATATCTAAAGTGAAACTTGTTTTAAAAAAACAATCTAGCACTATTGATTTATGGATAAAAGAACGAATGTTCGTATATAATTGATTTATTCCCCTTGTCCATCACTTTATTAATTAAAGGAGGGATAGTGATGAACCAATTAACTTCTCATTTTTTTTCTCATTCATTGGAATTTCTGCAACAACAGTACTCATCTTTCTTTGAACAACCGATCATTCAAGTATTTTTACAGAACCCAGAGCATTTAAAGATTTTTACCGAAACTCTTGATTCCCCTTCTTCACACAACATTTGCCAACTCAACGAGACTTTCAAAATTTTCTATTACCGGGCTAAGGTATACAAATACATGTGCTCCTTAATTTACTTTTTCTCCGTTGACTTTGATAAAAGGGCACGGAAGCAGCGGGAACGCTATCGAATGGTACTTGATGCGACACCAAGGGATACTGGCGGAATGATCGATCGAATCGGCACTTTGGACGTTCAACTTGAAAAGATGGGAGAAACGAATGATCTAACTTCACACATAAGTGATGAAGAGATGATAAAAGCCTTGAAGACGTTAACATCCAAACAAAACCTGGTGCTGACCATGATTTTTTCCTACGGCCTATCCAACAAGGAAATTGCTGCCTATTTCCATGAGTCGCCACAGAATATCTCAAGCATCCGTAAACAAGCTCTAAAAAAACTTCGAAAGCACTATATGGATGAGGTATATAATAGAAAGGAGAAAAGCCATTGTGGATAAAAAACTCTCAAAAGAAGAATTGGTGAATCTTATCGATTCTTTGAATCCTAAAATAAAAAAATCGTTAAAAAACACAAACTATCAAGACCGGAATGATCTGGAACAAGAGATTAAACTCAAGATCATTGAGTCATATGAAAAAATTGCAGCAATCGAGGCACCTAATTTCGAGGAATTCCTTGCAGAATTCCTGACTAAGCAAAAACAATGAAAAATTACCAAGTCCAGAGCATGCATGCTGGACTTGGTACTTTTTTTCTGAATATCAGTATGATGGATTCAATGTCAGCCTATCACCTTTTGGATCGTCTAATGCCGTTTTGTGATAAGTACCTTCTGCCCAATCATCAAGCTGATCGTGGTACCACTCACTTTTAACGTTACCTGATTGCCCCGGACCAACGAGGTGATACCCCTGGTTCATGTCGGATAGGTCGATGACAAACCTCCAGGAGCCACCATGATTAACAGTTCCGTCATCTAAAAATGCCGCTGCCTGTACAGTTACACTGCTGCCGCCGACCGGCATTCCGCCGCCGCTGTTAAATAAATAATTTAACGGGGCGACACTTGATAGCGGGTGGTTAAACCTTACCTGATGATAGTCACCCCATTCCCAATCAGCTATATCGTCACCTTGTGATTCTTCCAGCTCCTTTAACGTCTCCTGTAACGACTTGGCGAGTACCTGCTCCAGTCCGCCTGCCTCTTCAATCCAAGGACCCGGCTTACCGTCCAGTGCCCGCCGCAGGAGTTCATCAATGGCTGAACGCCTTCCATTAAAGAGGTTGAGGGTTTCCTCCGGTATTTCTTCCGTAAGCAGAACTTCCCCTATTTTTTTCATCCAGACATTAAAAATCAGTGGCGCTGCTTCATCAACGGAATCAATTTGATTCCATTTCTTAAGAATCCTGAGTGCCTGTTCTTCCTGTTTTCCCGAAGGACCTTTCAATACCTCTAGAAATTGAGGGACAAACTCTCTAGCTTGCAGATTCAGCTGATCCATTTGCAGGCTTTGCATATCCTCGGTCGTAAGCTTTTTATTGGCTTTTAAAAACTCCTGTATCCTCATCTGACGGTAGGGCTGTGCCCAGTTATTGCTGATGTGGTAAGGATAGTCATCCGAGATGACTTTATTATTCGCTGTCGAAATGAATCCCTCTTCCGGATTGACCGTTTTTGGAAGTTCATCAAACGGAATGTAGCCTTTCCACTCAAATTCATCCGTCCAGCCAGGTACTGGCAGCATACTATCGCCTTTTTTCCGGATTGGGATTCTCCCATTAGCCTTATAGGCAATGGTCCCATCGACTGAGGCAAAGACGAAATTCTGTGCCGGGGTTTCGAACTTCAAGAGGGCCTTTTCGAATTCTTTCCAGTTTCCGGCTTTATTCATATTCAGCACCGCTTCAAGCTCGGCAGAAGGATCAAGTGCCGTCCACCTTAATGCAAGGACGGTATCTTTTCCGCTTTTCCCGGCAAACTCGGAAACAACCGGTCCATGGCGGGTAACAGTCACCTTATAGTCAAGTGTCTTACCATCCTTCACCCTGATCGGTTCGTCCAATATTTGTGCTTTTTCCCATTTACCTTTGAAGGCGAATTCTTTCGCGTTTTCCGGGTTTCTCTTTTCAATATACAGATCCTGAACATCCGGACCTGCATTGGTCACACCCCAAGCGACCTTTTCGTTATGACCGAGAATGATTCCCGGAATCCCGGCAAAAATAACACCGCTCACATTGACTGACGGGGCCTCTAAATGCATTTGATACCAAACGGACGGTGTAGCTAACCCCAGATGGGGATCATCCGCCAATAACGGCTGACCGGAATCAGTTTTCTTGCCTGAAACGACCCAGTTATTGCTGCCGTTGAATTCATAAGGAATAACAGCCCCTGCAAAACTTTTTTCAATATCCAGCTCTTCCTTACTGATGATATATGGAGCGCCCTTTGGATAATCAGGAAATAAATCATACGCTTTTTCCTTTGGGAACGTTTGCAGTAAATACTGTCTAAACGCCTGATCTTCCCAGTTCCCGCCTAAATCAAAGGCCATATATTTACCGATGGTCAGCGAATCGACTGGTGTCCACGGCTCTGGTTCGTATCCAAGTAAAGTGAACTCGGCCGGCCATTTCCCATTCTGCTTCAGTTCATCGATATAAAGATTCACCCCTTCAGCAAACACATCCAGGGCTTCTTTCCCGTTACTTGTATATGCAGCATAAGAGGCTTCAGCCGCCCTTCTCAACCCCAGTGCACGAAAATATTTATCATTTTTGACGGTTTTCTCACCAATCACTTCACTCAATCTTCCTGAGGCCTGACGCCTGCTTAAATCCATTTGAAATAAACGGTCCTGTGCTTGGATATACCCTTGGGCTAAATACAAATCATGTTCATTCGCTGCGTTGATATGCGGTACCCCACTGGAATCCCTCACTACCGTAACCGGTTTCAAAAGGCCTGGAAGCGATATTTCCCCCTTTGTTTCGGGCAAGGATCTTGAAAGAAATACATTTGCAGCAATAAAGACAGACAGCAAAAGTAAAATCAGGATTCCAAAACTCCATAGCGCCCGTCTTTTCCATTTCGATTTTGGCTTTTGCTGAGGTACGGCAACTTCCATCGACACATCTCCCTCTCCCCTTAAAACTCTCTTTCTTTCTATTTAAGATATTCCGCGTTTCCACCCACCTTTCCTACCAACTTCCTGACATTCTCTCTTTTTATTTCCAGAAGGTTGGAAAGGGGCAAGGACGAATTACTACCGCGTAAGGTCAGATTATTCCGAGGAAGGTCGAATTACTACGCACGAGGTCGAATTATTACACCACGTAGGTCGAATTATCCCGCCTAAGGACCGATTATCTCGCAAAAGGGCGAATTATTACCTGGCAAGGTCGATTTACTACCGCGATATGCTCCGATAAACATTGTCAAATCCAAAAACACCGATACAAAGTATCGGTGCGTCAGGGGATTCTAGCTATTTGCAATTATGTATTCAATCACTTTTTCCGCATCATCCGTATAAAAGAGTGCCTTATCGAAGTCATGGGCCGCCTTCGTCTCGGCTTCCATGTATTCAAAGGAGAGGAAACCAAAGAGCCGCTTCCATTTATTGTTTTTCTCAAGAAGTTTTCTTGCCCTTTTTATATCCTCAGGTATGAATTCATTAATGATAAAACATGGGTCAGAAAATGAATGGTCCTGAAAACGTTCGTTCAAGGCCTGCAATTTTTCCCGATCCCATTCCAGCCTTATCAAATCCGATATGACCGTCACATTTTGAACCGAGTCGAGGATGCGTTTTGACAAAACATCATATTCTTCATCCTCCAACCCATTATCCGTCATGATTCCTATACAATACCATTTTTCATTATGATCCAGTTCTTCATTTTTCTTGAAAAACACTATTCATACACCCTCCTTTTACGCTTTACATGTCCTATTTCTTTTTCTTGTATATTAAATCCATTCATTATCTAAATGGCAAATGCAACATGTCCGTCCTCACGCCATTTCACTATAGCATAGAGGTATATCCACAGGATTCGGGAACTTCATTACATACAAAAAAGATACCCTGAAAAGGATACCCCCATCATACCGGCTGAAGAGCCAGCCCTCTTTGTTTAAACAGATATTCCATAGCCTCCCTGAACGATAGAAAAGCTTTTACCTGATTAGTGAAATCGAGTTTGATTATCTCTTTCACCACATCAGGGGTAAAACCGACAAACATCGTTTCCGTACCCATCAACGCCAGTGCCCCCACTAGTTTATCTAAAAGGGAGAGCATATTGCTTTCCTTCGTAAAGGTAATCCCGGAGAGATCGATAATCAATACTTCCGCATGCAGATCTGCACATTTTTGCAGTACAGTCGATTGCATCGGCTCCATTCTCCAATCATCAATGCGCCCGATCAATGGTAAGAGCAGGACATCCTTTAAAACGGTCTGTACGATTGGAGTGGCCAATTCTTCCATGACTTCCCGGTTCTCTTTTATCTTCTGCAAAGAATCGTTTGCCATTCTTGCCATTTCTTTATAATGATTCACATAACTTATACTCACACAGTGTATGAATTGATCCAGGATCGCATCAATTATCGAGCTTGCCTTTAGCAAAATTTCAATGGAGTAGTAGCGGTTGCTTACTTCTTCTTCAATGAAACTCCAGAAAAGATTACGTACCAGCTGAGCTTCCTCAATATTCTTATCTAAAGGAATACCCATATCCACGACGCGCTTTCCTATTTCCATCCCCGTTATTTTCATACGTTCCATCGCTTGTGACTTTCCATGGATTAGGGCATCTGCATGGATTTGAATAAGCTCTGACCTTACCTTTTTACTGGTTTCAAAATCATAGAGCGGGCCATCTTCTTCGAACAACTCGATATGCTCCACCAAGATATATTTAAATTTTTCAATTTTTTCACCGATCATTCTTAATTCTTCCATGTAGACCTCCCATAAAGGGCTTTTATCACATTTTATCAAATAGTTAATGGTTGTGGGTATAAAACCTTCTATTACCAATATGATAATAGACGTTTACCCTTTTCTGAATAAGGGTATTATGATATATGACTTGGAGGGATTACCATGAAAAAGGATCAAAAAGACTTTGAATCTGAAAACATGAGCGATTTAGTCGAACTCATAAACAGTAAAAATAACAGCCGCAGAATATTGGATGTAATTCGGCGTAACAAAAAGGATAAAAGTAAAAACAAAGATACAAAATGAAAAACCCAGTCCAATGTGGTCTGGGTTTTTGAATGGATAAATAAAAGAGCTGAGTTTGTTATTTAAGCAAACTCAGTTCTTCCTGTCACTATCTTTTTCTCCGAATCTCCTTCACATGGTTCCCTTCAGTGGTAATATAGACTGTTTCATCAATTTTGTATGTTAAATAACGGTCACAATCAATTTCCAACGTTTTCCCATTGTCGAATTTCATTGCACAATTGGATCCCTCTTCGGTCTCCGTCACATCAATGACTTCGTTCGTCTTAAAACCGACTGCCTTGCCATCGGAGAAATGAGGATAGTATTTTTCAACAATCTCCACCTTTTCCAATCTGCCAGGACTTGTTAAGTATACAACGAATAAAATAATTAATACGGCTATTAACCCAATGAGAATTACTACTTTTCGTTTCACTCTATCTATTACCCTCTTCTCTTATCAATCTATTATTCAATATCCTTTTTCACTAGATTATATTCAGGATTCCGGAAAATCATGATAGAAAAGATCATTTTATTTAACGATTTTCACTTTTTCAACCATCATGGCACAAGCAGCAGCCAGGATGATTAAAATGGATACTGCCGAGATGACCCCTACCCAACCGAACTTCATCAGGAATAAACCGCCTGATGCCCCCACTACACTTGATCCGGCATAGTAAAACAGGAGATATAATGCGGATGCTTGTGCTTTTTCACTTTTATCGGCTAAACTTCCAACCCAACTGCTCGCAATTGAATGAGCTCCAAAAAAGCCAAATGTTAACAGGGCAAGCCCCATTATTTTCAGCAATAGTGGATCCAATAGGGTTAAAAGGGCCCCCATCAGCATGATTGCGATTCCGATAAGAAGTACAAGCCTCCGACTATATTGATCGGCAAGCTTCCCCATCCATGTAGAACTAAATGTCCCCACAAGATAGATGATGAAAATGAAGCCAATCAATGTTTGTGATAAATGATATGGCGGTCCCATTAAAGGTATACCCACAAAGTTATAAACGGTAACAAACGAGCCCATTAATAGGAAGGCCATACCGAATAAGAGTACTAGTCTGCCATTCCTTAAGTTATTAATGAGGGAGGTTTTTATTCTCGACAATGAGACTCGTACGCGGACTGCATGCTGCGAAGGCGGGAGCATCCACCAAAAAGCCAGACTGATGATCAAACTTAAAGCTCCAAGGCTGCCAATCGCTATGTTCCATGAGAAATGATCGGTCAGCACCCCGACAATCAACCTGCCAGCCAATCCGCCGATACTCGAACCGCTCACATAGATACCCATCACATAGCCCAGGCTTTTCGGATGAAATTCTTCATTGATATAGGCCATCGCAATTGCCGGGAAGCCTGCAAGCACGGCTCCTTGAATCGCCCGTATTGCGATAAGGATGTATAGGTCATCCTGGATGAAGCTTACACATATGGATAACAATGCAGACAGGGTGAGCGCCGTCCCCATTATTTTTTTCCTATCGATATTTTCCGAGAAAAAGGAAACTAGCAATAAACAAATGGCAAGCGTCCCCGTTGCGAAAGATAATGTAAGACTTGCCATAGCAGGAGAGACTCCGAATTGCTTTGCGAATACCGGAATGACCGGTTGGGTACTATATAGATCGGCAAACGTTACAAAGCTACCAAGAAATAAAGCCAAGATTGTTTTCCTGAATGATTTACCAGCAGGCTCGATATAATTCACTTATGTTCAGACCCTTCACTTTTAAACTTTCCCCCTATGTTAATACGAACTTCCTGAGTTGTCTATTTCGCCACTTATGGCCAAAGGGAAAGTTCAGTTCCAGCAATCCTAAAAAAAACCCTTCACTGCACTGAGTGAAGGGTTTTTCATCAATATGACCGTTTATCATTCCGCTCACTTTTTTTAAGCAGCCAGTACACAGGCATTCCTATAATGAGGATGATCACCGAGTACAGGGCATTTAAAGGTGTTTGGATTAATGTGCTTAAAACAATATATATTGCACCAGCAATCGCTACAATGGGGATCAATGGGTAAAATGGCACTTTATAAGTTTTCGCATCCGGGTCTTTTCTGCGTAAGATGAAGACCGCAAAGAAGGCTAATCCATAAAAACAGAAGACAGAGAATACGGCCATATTGGTAAGTTTGTCAGGGTCTGTTGCAACCATCATGATGATTGCAATGAACACTTGTAATATCGTTGCATTTACAGGCGTTTTAAACTTGGGCGATATTTTCCCGATTTGTTTATGCCCAGGCATCATTTTATCAGTCGCCATCGCCAAGGTTATGCGCGGAAAGGTCAGGAGTTTTCCGTTCAAGCAACCGAAAATGGAAATAGCTATTCCGATTGATATCAATTTCCCGCCCAATTCACCAAATAGAAGCGTTGCCGCAACATTCGCTGCATTCGTTCCATGAGCTATGACTCCCTCTGCTCCCAATACATGAAGCATGGCAAGGTTCACAGCTAAGTATGAGACCATGACCACAACTAATCCCGTTATGATCGCTCGCGGCAACGTTTTCTGCGGGTTTTTCATTTCCCCTGCCATGAAGCCGACATTCATCCAGCCATCATACGCCCAGAGCGTAGCCAAAATCGCACCGGCCATACTGATTTTCATTGAACCTTCACTATTGATATTGAATACAGGCATATCACCTTGTGCGATACCGAACACTGCTATGAAAATGATGGGGATCAATTTAGCAACGGTCGATAAGGTTTGTATCATACCGCCGTATTTTGTCCCCAGCAGATTCATGCCTGCTATAAATACGATCGTCAGAATCCCTATTGCCAAAGTGTAATCTGAAGCGATATTAAATATTCCTGCGATTAATATTCCGAAGTATAAACTGAGGGCACCCATGACTGCAGGTCCATATACCAATGTTTGAACCCAGCCGCATAGGAATCCCCATGCTTTTCCGTACACTTCTTCCATATAAACATATAAGCCACCCGTTTTAGGAATCCGGGTACTCACTTCCGCAATCGTCAATCCGCTTGCCAGGGTAATCAGACCGCCTATTAGCCAAGCTAATAAGGCCATAGTTGAATTACCACTTAACTCAAGCACGTCACCAGGTCTCATGAAAATACCAGAACCGATAACTGTACCAACTACAATAGATGTTCCAACCCAAAAGCCAATCGTTTTCTTCAATTGGTCATTTCCCATGATGTCCTCCCCAGGTGTACACATGTACTTATTTTATACTAAAATTATATCATATAAATTATACGAAAATAGTTTATGCAATCATTTGAATATTCCAATAAAAACTCAGACACATTGGTATTACTACGCTCAGGTCGCTTTATTACATTTATATTTTTTTTACTAAATATGACTGAAACTACGCTAAAAGCCGAATATTTTTTTATTCACGAAAGATTATTCGTTATTTATCTTAATAATAACGAATTAAAAATCACAAAACACAATTATCATTCGTTATATATTTTCGTGAGATTCCAGCATTTTTCTAGGAACGCAAAAAAACCACCCCAAATCAACGGGGTGGTTCCACTCCACTTTCAAGCTTCATTTCGTATTACCAAATAATGAATAGAAGCACAACCGCCAAGACAATCCGATAAATGGCAAAAGGAGTCAATTTAACTTTATCGATTAAAATCAAGAAAAAGCGGATACAGAATAACGCAAAGATAAATGCGCTTATGAAACCTGCAATAAAGAATGGCAGAACTTCAGGTGTGAAGAATTCCCAATATTTCACAATTTTCAACAAACTGGCACCTGCCATGATCGGGACTGCCATGATGAACGTGAAATCGGAAGCCGCCCGGTAGCTCATTCCTAATAGCACACCGCCTGATATCGTTGAACCTGAACGGGAAAATCCCGGCCATAGAGATATACATTGGATTAACCCAACTCCAAGGGCCTGTTTATAAGTGATTTGGTCAACTGTTTCAGCAGTCAGCTTTGGACGGAATTTATCCGCAGCAATCATCAAAAACGCGCCAAGGAACAACCCGACGATAACCGTCTTAATGTTAAATAATTCATCAATATAATCTTCGAATAATAGACCTAAAACTCCCGCCGGTAACAATCCGACGATAACCTGCAATAGGTTAAGCTTTGGGCCCTTCACAGCGGATGTCCCTTTCAGCTTCCTTAAACCAAGCAAGTCCATGAATCGTCCCCAGAAGAGCACGACTACAGCAAGTATCGAACCAAGCTGAATGACCACCTTGAACGCATTGGCCACCTCACTCCCGAAAAGCTCTTTCGAATTCAGCCATAAATCATCGACGATAATCATATGCCCTGTAGACGATACAGGAGCAAATTCAGTTAATCCTTCTACAAGACCAAGAATAACTGCAACAAAAATTTCCCACATATTCATTTTATTCACCTCATAATTCGAACACCTATTTATGGAAATATCATTTGTATTTTACTCGTTGTTTAAAATATTGTCTATTAAACATTGCTGAAACAATTTACGGGTACATGTATGATAGGGTTCAAGATTAAGTTTAAAGGGGAAGTGATGATTTTGCAAAACATACTGATTTTCGCCCATAGAGGGTCAAAGGGGACGCATCCTGAAAATACCATGGCTGCATTTCAAGAGGCGGCAGAAATCGGTGCCGAGGGGATCGAGTTCGACGTCCATCTCAGTTCTGATGGTGAATTGGTTATCATTCATGATGAAACACTAGATCGAACGACCACCCTTACTGGTTATGTAAAAGATCATTCGTCACAACAGCTGAAAACGGCAGATGCCGGGAGCAAATTTTCCAAGGAATTCCTTGGGGAACGGATTCCTTTTTTAATGGAAGTTTTCGACTGGGCAAAGGGAAATGCTTTATTGATGAATATCGAAATAAAAACGGATAAACTCGCTTACGAAGGGATTGAACAGAAGATCATTGATTTAATTCGGCAATATCGAATGGAAAATCGGGTGATCCTCTCTTCCTTCAACCATCAATCCATTGAAAAAGTGAAGGTGCTTGCCCCGGAACTTGAACGTGCATTATTGTTCGAGGGGCTTCCTGAAAATTTCGAAGAAATCTTACGTGATAAAAAAGAATCTGGGTTTCATCCAGATAAAAACAGCCTGACCCCGGCAGTTAGTGAAACAGCGAAAAAACTCGGATATAAAATCCGGCCTTGGGTCGCCAATGATGAAGCCGACATCGTCAAGCTGGCAGAGTTGGGTGTCGACGTCATCATGACCGATTTCCCTGAAAAGGCAATCAAGATTTTAAAGGCTTGGCAGGCAATTAGCTGAACAATGCGAAAGAGAAGGAGCGATGCCCCTTCTCTTTCAATCCATATTTATTCAATTAATTAACGAGAAAAGTTTGAACCGCCTAATTGTTGTTCAGCCATTTGAACCAAACGTTTTGTGATTTCCCCACCAACAGATCCGTTAGCGCGAGAAGTAGTGTCAGCACCTAGGTTTACACCAAATTCACTAGCGATTTCATTTTTCATTTGTTGTAGAGCTTGTTCTGCACCAGATACTAAAAGTTGATTGCTGTTATTGTTGTTTGCCATGTGTTTTCACCTCCTACTAATATTAATTAGCATTTTAGGCTTAAATTATTATTGCCAATTTATTGTATTTTTTTCTTTACGGCCCTTCAATCCAAAGCTCTTTATCATGATTTTCTTTTTATGTTCATAAACTGTTAGGAAACTTTCAGTACAGTAGGAGGGAAAAGAATTGCAAATACATGTGGTTAGGCCAGGCCAGACGTTATATGGCATCGCCCAGACGTACAGCGTAACCGTTGACAGGCTCGTGGAAACGAATAAGATTCCTAACCCAACTAACCTTGTTTCGGGGCAGGCCCTTGTCATTCCAATAGTCGGCAGCTATTATTTCGTTCAACCGGGTGATAGTCTTTATTCCATTTCCCAAAAGGTTGATGTCCCTTTTCAAGAGTTGGCAAAAATAAATGGCATTCCTGAAAATCAAGTCTTATCCGTTGGATATCGGCTCTATATTCCGGCACGGAAGAAAAAGACCGCCGAATTCAACGGTTATGTCGAGCCTAGGGGTACGACGGTCGCACCGGCCCTTGTAACGGCTGCAAGGGAAGCTGGGCCCTATTTAACCTATTTAGCCCCATTCAGCTTCCAGGCGCTTCGTGACGGCTCTTTAAAAGAGCCTTTGCTCGATGACTTCCCTGCCATCGCCAGAGAAAATAAAAATGTTTTAATGATGGTGATCACGAATCAGGAAAATGACCAATTCAGCGATGAGCTCGGGCAAATCATCTTGACGAATACTTCCGTTCAGAATAAGTTCCTGAACAATATCGTTACAACGGCAAAGAAATATGGATTCCGGGATATTCACTTTGACTTTGAGTTTTTAAGGCCGGCCGATAAAGAGGCCTATAATCAATTTCTCCGAAAAGCCAGGGATCGATTCAAGAAAGAAGGCTGGTTCATTTCCACGGCACTTGCCCCTAAAACAAGTGCTGAGCAAAAAGGCCGTTGGTATGAGGCACATGACTATAAAGCACATGGTGAAATCGTCGACTTCGTTATCATCATGACTTATGAATGGGGATATAGCGGAGGACCTGCAATGGCCGTGTCCCCTATTGGACCGGTTCGGGATGTTCTCGAATATGCCGTCACCGATATTCCCTCCAATAAGATCCTGATGGGGCAGAATCTATATGGCTATGATTGGACCCTGCCTTTTGTACAGGGATCCACCGCCAAGGCCGTGAGTCCGCAGCAGGCCATCCAGATTGCGGCGGCCAATAATGTTTCCATCGAGTATGATGAAACCGCACAGGCCCCGCACTTCAACTATACTATTGAGGATAGACAGCATGAGGTGTGGTTTGAGGATGCCAGATCCATTCAGGCAAAATTCGATTTAATCAAAGAGCTGAACCTAAGGGGGATGAGTTATTGGAAGCTCGGCTTGGCCTTCCCTCAAAACTGGCTGCTCATCAGTGATAATTTTAACGTACGGAGAAGGGTCTAAGAACAGATTGAGCCTATCGTTAAACTTTTGGAATACCAAAACGCAAACGGACATATAATCAAATATCGAGCATGAAGTCCAGTTCTGGATACGTGACTCAGCCAAAAAGCCTTCCGGCATTGTCCGGAAGGCTTTTATCATTTCAGCCGCAACTTTCCAGGTAATCTGCCGAAATTCATCATTCAAAGTTTGTCTGTCCGCTCCCTTATGAGTCAAGCCTTTTTTGACCATACTAAAAGGAACAGTTAAGGGGGTGTGAGAAACATGATTCGAATCGGCCCATACATCAGCGCCGTTCCAAGATTTCCGCGTTTCATCAGATTGCTTTCTATCATCGCATTATTTTTACTCTCATTCGGGGTCTTGATCCACATTGTGGAGCCGAAGAGATTCCCCACTTTACTTGATGGCATATGGTGGGCAATCGTCACTATGTCAACGGTGGGTTACGGAGATTTCACTCCCGTTACAAATCTTGGAAAAATCATTGGGATGGTCCTCATTTTGTCGGGAGCCGGCCTGATCACCTCTTATTTTGCGTACATTGCTAAAATGTCCATTTCCAATGAACAGCAATTTCTAACAGGAAAGAAAGTATTCGGCGGCGGCGGTCATATCATCATTGTAGGCTGGAATGGCCGTTCCAAGAGAATCATCCAAAACATTCATGATCGTAAACATCATCAATCCATCGTCCTTATAGATGATACACTGCAAAAGCATCCGCTTCCAAGAACGAATATCCACTTTGTCCAAGGAAAAGCTACATTGGATTCCGTTTTGCAGAAAGCTAATATAAAACAAGCCATACGCGTACTTATCACAGCGGACCTCAAGCAAGACGAGCTGCAAACGGATATGTTCTCGATATTAACATTATTGGCCGTCAAGGGACTGAATCCGCATGTGTATTGCCTTGTGGAGATATTAACGCATGAACAAAAGGAAAATGCTTTACGAGCAGGAGCGGACGGTATAGTGGAAACGAATAAATTCGCGAGTGAATATATGCAGGATTGCTTATCGAAAGGGATCATTGCGGATGCAGAAGAGCAAAATGATTGGGATGGATTGAACATCAAACAGCTGCCCATCCGGAATGACTGGGTGGAAATGTCGTTCAAACAGCTGGGCGTCAAGCTATTTGATCAGGACATTTTATTGATTGGCATCATTTCAGGGGGCAAGACTTTCATCAAGCCCCCTGCAGATGTAATCATACATCTTAATGACACTCTGCTCATCATTGAAGATTAATGTAATAAAAGCTTTTCCAAATCACGGACAAGCGTTTTTCCATATGAGATATAGTTTTCCGGAAATTCGGCATCCGGATTTTCCGGCTCAGCAAACTGGTTGAAGGAAGCGGAGAGGTTTCCGATATTTCCTTCACCGTCAATACCGTCCTCGTACTTATGAGATAACAAAAACGGCTGTAAAAATTCGACCATTACCCCATCCTTATCGAGTGAACCATCAACAGCCTTGAAAGGGACTCGCAAGAACTGGTATCCATCACTGTCATCTATCTTATAATCAAAAGTCCCGTGGTCATAATCCCATCCTCCGCCTATCACATAGCCTTCGGGTTTTAACTTCGTCTCCAAATCGAACAAACCGAATGTTTTCCCTTCCAACTCAGAAGAAATTTTAATCATTGTAAAAAACCTCTTTCGCTAATTTTCTATTAGCTTAACCAAAAGGCCTTTAAAAAAACCCCTGGAATGCCTCTATTGTTCCCTTGATCAGGCATAAAGGAAGATTGGCTTCCTCACTGATTTCCAAGCTTTCCTTACGCTTTTATTTCAGCTTCGCCGCTCCCTTCTCCTCCTCCAGTCGTAATTTCCGGATCTTCTGCTGCTCTTCTTTCCATCCGGCATGCAGGCTTCTAGCGGCCCGGGGAACCGTTCTCGGTTTCTCTAGCTCCTCGATACTACTTAGCCCCCACTTTCATTTTCGATGCCAGTATCGAATATGTTTATTTTTACCCTTTGGCGTTCAACCAAAAAAAAGGCATCAAGTTGGATGTATTCCAGCTTGATGCCTTTTTATTATTATAAGCGCTTTTCGAGCTCCGCTTTTTTCTCTTCATAACCCGGTTTGCCTAAAAGTGCAAACATGTTCACCTTATATGCTTCCACTCCAGGCTGATCAAATGGATTTACCCCTAGTAAGTAACCGCTCATTGCACAAGCTTTCTCGAAGAAATATACAAGGTAGCCAAATGTATAAGCATCGAGCTGAGGCACCGATAGGATCAGATTGGGAACGCCGCCGTCCGTATGGGCTAACAAAGTACCCTCAAATGCTTTATTATTTACGAATTGCACCGTTTCACCTGAAAGGTAATTCAGACCATCTAAATCATTTCCCGCTTTTTCAATTGAAATTTCATGACGGGCTTTCTCCACTTTGATGACCGTTTCAAAAAGATCACGTCGCCCTTCCTGAACATACTGCCCTAATGAATGCAGGTCAGTCGAAAAGTTAGCGGATGAAGGGAAGATCCCTTTTTGATCCTTTCCTTCACTTTCTCCAAATAATTGTTTCCACCACTCAGAGAAGTATTGAAGTCCAGGCTCATAGTTTATCAGCATTTCAATGGTTTTCCCTTTATTGTAAAGGATATTTCGAACCGCCGCATATTGGTATGCCTGATTATCCGCTAGCTCGGAAGAACTGAATTCCACCCTGGCTTGCTCGGCTCCCTCCATGATTTGATCGATATCCGCCCCGCTGACCGCAATCGGAAGCAGCCCTACTGCCGTTAAGACCGAGTAACGTCCGCCAACATCATCAGGAATGACGAAAGTTTGGAAACCTTCCTCCGTTGCTACCGTTTTTAATGCGCCCTTTTCTTTATCAGTGGTCGCATAAATGCGGCCTTTAGCTTCTTCAACCCCATATTTTTGTTCCAGCAATTTCCGGAAAATCCTGAAGGCAAGTGCAGGTTCAGTGGTCGTACCGGATTTAGAGATGACGTTGATCGAGAAATCCCTATTTTCCAATAGGTCCATTACGTCCTGCATATATGTAGAGCTTATATTATTACCCACAAATAAAATTTGCGGTGTATTTCTTTTGTCCGATGGCAAAATGTTATAAAAACTATGTTGAAGCATCTCGACTGCCGCACGTGCTCCCAGGTATGATCCACCGATTCCGATAACCAGCAACACATCTGAATCTTCTTTTATTTTTCCGGCCGCTTTTTTGATTCTTGAGAACTCTTCTTTATCATAATTGGCGGGTAAATCAAGCCAGCCAAGATATTCATTGCCTGCCCCTGTCTGCTCATGCAGAGAATGGTGTGCCACTTTTACAGCATCCTGTAAATAGGTAATTTCATGCTCCCCGAAAAACGGTAGGGCTTTTGAATAATCGAAACGAATATGGGCCATTCAAATTCCTCCTTTAATTTTAAGTTTCCCTTTCACTTTATCTGATGTAATTCTCATAATCAAGACATCGATTAAGTAATTAAAGAATAATGCGTTCAAAGCAATCTCCCACCTGACAAGATGGGAGAAATGATCATTTCACTTGATTTATAATGAAGCCCGTAAAATGGCAAGGACATCCTCGCGGTTCAGGATTTTGAATCGTCCAAATTCCCCTCTGCTCATCGCTTTATCAGCCATGACTTCCAATTGTGAGTCATCGATGCCATAATCCGAAAGATTGGTCGGCGCCCCTAAGCTGCTCCAAAACGCCCTAAGCCTTTCAATGCCCTCAAGTGCAGCTTCCTCATCCGTTTTACCTTCCGGGTCCACATGGAACACGCGGACTGCAACCTGTTTAAAGCGTGCGACGTTTTCATGGAGCACATGTTTCATCCAATTTGGGAATAAGATGGCCAATCCTCCGGCATGCGGGATGTCATAAACGGCTGAAACGGCATGTTCAATGTTATGAGTTGCCCAATCACCACTGTAGCCAACCCCAAGCGAACCATTCAAGGCTAGATTTCCTGCATATAGGATAGTAGCCCGGTGCTCATAATTCTCTAGGTCTTCCAATAGTTTAGGTGCCGTTTCAATCACGGTCAATAACAGCGATTCACAGAAACGGTCTTGAAGGGGTGCATGCGTTTCCGGATGGAAATACGTTTCGAACACATGTGACATCATATCGACCATTCCGTATACCGTTTGATCTTTAGGCACCGAAAAAGTATTTTCGGGATCTAAAATCGAGAATTGAGGAAATACCAATGGACTTCCCCATCCATATTTCTCTTTCGTTTCCCAGTTTGTTATGACTGAGCCCGAATTTGCCTCGGAGCCGGTTGCAGCTAAAGTCAGCACCGTTCCAAATGGAAGCGCCTCTACCACTGGTGCCTTCTTAATGACAAGATCCCATGGATCCCCCTCATATTTAGCACCTGCAACAATTGCCTTTGTAGCATCAATAACGCTTCCGCCTCCAACAGCAAGGACAAAGTCGATACCCTGTTCTTTACAAAGATCCACACCTTTCCGGACTGTTGAGATGCGTGGATTCGGTTCAACTCCGGAAAGTTCGTGTACCTCTGCATCAATCACCTTCAATGCGTTGGCCACTTTATCATATAAGCCATTTTTCTTTATGCTTCCTCCACCGTAAACAAGTAAAACTTTATGACCATAAGCAGGAATTTCAGTTTTTAAACTTTCAAGCTGATTTTTCCCGAAAATTACTTTAGTAGGATTTTTATAAGTGAAATTTTCCAATGGATTTCTCTCCTTTAGTGCCTCATTGACCCATCTGTGGCCATAAAATTGCCCACTTGGCCAATGGCTGGTTTTTCTTTTCATTATGACCAATGTTCCATATAAATACAAAATATCCGCCCGGATCTTTTATAAGGATGTATATTTACATGTTGAAAAAGCATGATAAGTAAAGAACTGATTTTCTCAAAAAAGGAGGCTGTACAATGAGTGGAATACAAAGAACTGCACTTGTTCTTATTATAATCGGGGCAATCAACTGGGGATTAATAGGTTTTTTCCAATTTGACTTGGTCGCTTCAATTTTCGGAGGGCAAGATGCAGGAATGGCCCGCATCGTTTATGGATTGGTTGGAATTGCCGGTCTCATTAATCTTGGTCTTCTCTTTAAACCAAGTCCTGAAATTTCCAGGGAGCCTGAAACCAAACCTACTCGTTGAAAGTCTAAGTCCATGAACATTTGTTTAAGTTCTATAAAATAAAGCCGGACCATGGTAAACACATGACCCGGCTTTATTTAATTCATATGCCTGTCTACCATCAATAAGCGGCAATATAGGTCTGGACATCTTCATGTGATCATGAAAATGGACAAAAAAAACCGGCTGATCGAAGGATCTGCCGGTTCACAAAATTATTTTTTGATTAAGTCTTCACGTTGAGATTGTTCAATCCACTCTTGAAGTTTGTCTTTCAATGTGTTGAAACCTTCAGTAGATTCGATGTGAGATGTCGCTTTAACAGATGCTTGGCGTTTTTTCGGAGCTTTTTTCGGAGCTTCAGTACGCTCAGGAGCTTCTTCTGTAGCGCGGATCGATAAGCCGATTTTTCCAGCAGCTGAATCGATGGAAAGCACTTTAACTTTTACTTCATCGCCCACTTTTAAATGTTCGTTGATATCTTTAACGAATCCGTGAGTAATTTCAGAAATATGAACTAAACCTTGAGTTGAATCATCTAGAGCAACAAAAGCACCGTATGGTTGAATACCAGTAACTTTACCAGTAACTACCGCACCAATTTCGAATTTTTCAGACATGGTAACACTCCTATTTTATATATATTTTTTCGTCTTTTCACGCAATAAAAAATTATATCACATAATTGGAAAATAATCAAAGTTAAGTATACCATACTTTTTGGGATTTTACTCATTAAATATGTTTATTTTTTGGAAATAATAAATATCATAAGATCGTTATTAATAACTTATCCTAAAAATTTGCAAATAACCTCATTTCCCCTTAAGATATTTACTCATTTTTCTAAAGATTGTAATATTGAAACACTATCCAATCCCTCATAAACATAGTAAGATGGGAAAATGTTTTTAAAGAAAGTAATTTACAGCTAGATATTTTTTACATCTAAAGGAGTTTTTCCATCATGTCAAAACAAGATCAATGGACTTCAAAACTTGGGTTTATCCTGGCAGCCGCGGGATCCGCTATTGGATTGGGTGCCATCTGGAAGCTCCCATATATGACTGGGGAAAATGGTGGAGGGGTCTTTTTCCTGCTCTTCATTTTGTTCACCCTGCTTATCGGTGCACCCATATTAATTGCAGAATTCACAATTGGCCGCAATGCACAGAAAGATGCCATCAGCGCATATAAACATATCGCCCCAGGAAAGCCTTGGGTTTTGATTGGGTACGGCGGTGTCGTCGCTTCCATCATTCTGCTTTCATTCTTCAGTGTGGTTGGAGGCTGGATCATCTCTTATTTAGCAAGAAGCTTTACAGGTTCCCTCTCAAACTTAACCCAAGAGGAATATGGAAACTTCTTTAATGCGATAATCAGCAATCCTTATGAAACGGTAATCGCTCAATTATTATTCATGGTCTTTACCATTTGGGTCGTGCAAGGTGGCGTATCCAAGGGAATTGAAAAAGCGAATAAATATATGATGCCTTCATTGTTCATTCTTTTCATCATTCTTCTAATCCGTTCCTTGACTCTGGATGGAGCAATGGAGGGTGTGAAATTCTTCTTGAAGCCCGACTTTTCCGCTTTAACAGGGGAAACGATCCTATTGGCACTTGGCCAATCCTTCTTTGCGCTAAGTGTTGGTGTTTCAGTGATGGTAACCTACGCATCCTATTTAAGTAAAAATGAGGATATTACAAAATCGGCCTTTTCAGTAGTCGGACTGAATATCTTCATTTCCTTGTTGGCAGGTTTAGTCATCTTCCCGGCTGTTTTCGCACTAGGCTTCAGCCCATCAAGCGGGCCTGGACTGGTATTTGTCGTATTACCTGCCGTCTTTAATGAAATGGCGCTTGGCGGGATCTTCATGGCCATTTTCTTCATTTTATTATTATTTGCCACCCTTACAACGTCATTCTCGATACTTGAAATCGTTGTGGCAGCCATGATCAAAGGTGATACTGCAAAACGGAAGAAGGCTTCTTGGATAGCTGGTATCCTCGTGTTCCTGATTGGGATTCCAAGCGCATTATCATTTGGGGTGCTTTCAGATGTGAAGATTTTCAATTTATCCATATTCGATTTCGCTGATTATCTGACAAGCAATATCGCGCTGCCAGTCGGCGCCTTGTTCATATCCCTTTTCATCGGCTATCAAATGAAAAGGATCGAGGTCCAAAGGGAGTTCGAATCTGGCGCAGATTCCGGCCGATCACTTTTTAAACTTTGGTACTTCCTGATTCGCTACATCGTGCCGATCATGATCATACTCGTATTCCTTAAGTCAATCAATCTCATTTAACATCCAAAATGCCGTCTCGATATATCTCGAGACGGCATTTTTTTCACAAAACCTACATAATCAATTACTTCTCTTTAAGTTATAATATGGTAAAATAATTACATTACTAAAATATTTCCTGAAAAAGGAGTGCCTGACTATGTCAAATATCGCGAAGAATATCCGGCAATACCGAGAAAATCATAACCTCACTCAACAGGAACTGGCTTTAAAATTACGAATCGGCACCAAGAAGATTGAAAAGTATGAATCCGGTGAATCGATTCCTGATACACAAACCATTTTACGGCTTTCCACCGTTCTTGACATTCCAGCTTCAGAATTCCTGGAGGATACCCCAACCGGGAACGCTTCTGATGTGGACGAGGACATCAAAAAGCTCATTGAAGAAATTGGAACAAAAAAAACAAAGCTCATTCTAAGAACAGCTAAAGATTTTAGCGAAGAACAAATTCTGAATGTTATGCATACTTTATATAATACAAAAGCCTAATTAAAAAAAATGGTCGTAGTATGTGTATTTTTTTTCAGAGTGCTGGATATACTATGATTAACACTTTCTATGTTAATCCATTAGATTAACTCTTTTTTCTAATTCCCCCTATGGAAAGGGATCCGGCTGCTTGAAAAGGCCGGATCCCTATTTTTTTGCTTTTATTGGCAATGGTTCTTCATGAAACGTTCCATCCTACTAAGCGCTTCTTGAAGTTGTTCCATGGAGGATGCATAGGAACAGCGGATATGACCTTCACCGCTTTCCCCGAACACATCTCCCGGTACAACGGCTACAAGTTCTTCCGTCAGAAGTTTTTCAGCAAATTCCATCGAAGTCATCCCCGTTTTCTCGATGGACGGAAAAGCATAAAAAGCCCCGCCAGGATTATGGCAATCCAAACCCATATCGTTAAATGATTTCACGATATAATTTCGTCTTCTCCGATAACTCCGACGCATTTCTTCGACATCCTGCATTCCGTGCTTTAAAGCTTCCAATGCAGCATGCTGTGCAATGGTCGGCGCACACATCATCGCATATTGATGAAGCTTAAGCATCGCTTCAGAAATTTCCTTAGGTGCACAAACGAACCCAAGACGCCATCCAGTCATCGCAAACCCTTTCGAAAACCCATTGATGACAATTGTCCTCTCAAGCATGCCGTCAATGGCAGCAAAGGAGGTGAATTTCTCATCATAAGCAAGTTCGGCATAGATTTCATCGGAAATGACCAATAAATCATGCTTTTTGACGATGTCAGCAAGCATCACTAATTCTTCCTGCCCAAGCTGGGTGCCCGTTGGGTTATTCGGCGAACAGATTAAAACGGCCTTCGTTTTAGGGGTGATTGCCGCTTCGAGTTGCTCGGGAGTCAGCTTAAAGTCATCTTCCTTTGAAGTTTGGACCGTCACCGGTATTCCCCCGGCCATGGTCACAAGCGGTGCATAAGCGACGAAACAAGGTTCAACGACTATAACTTCCTCGCCAGGATTCAGGATGGTCCTCAAAGCGATGTCGAGAGCCTGACTTGCTCCGACCGTGACAATGATTTGATCCTCTGGTCTATACGAAACATGGAACTGCTTTTCCATATACCAGCTGATTTCCGACCTTAATTCATATAATCCGGCATTAGCCGTATAAGAGGTATACCCTTCCTCCAAGGAGTTGATCGCTGCTTCCCTTACAGCCCAAGATGTAACGAAATCCGGTTCACCCACACCAAGTGAGACGACCCCTTCCAAATTGGCTGCCAGGTCGAAAAAGCGGCGGATACCTGATGGCTTAAGCTCTGCAATCGTTCTTGAAACATAACTCGTTTTAATCATGGTGACACCACTATCCGCTTATCTTCTTCAGTTTGATCAAAAATCGTGCCATCGTGCTTGTATTTTTTCATAATGAAGTGAGTCGTCGTAGAAATGACGGAATCCAGTGTCGAAAGTTTTTCTGAAACAAAGCTTGCCACTTCGTTCATCGAACGTCCTTCGACAATGACTGAAAGATCATAGGCCCCTGACATTAGATAAACGGATTGGACTTCTTTGAATTTGTAAATCCTTTTTGCGACCTCATCGAAACCGACACCGCGTTTTGGAGTGACTTTTACATCAATCATGGCTGTGACACCATGGTATTCATCTACTTTTGCCCAGTTAATGACGGTTAAATAACGTACAATAACCCGCATATCTTCTAATTTCTTCAATGTGATTTCAATGTCCGCTTCTGATAGATCGGTCATTTTAGCCAAATCCTTCAGATCAATCCGGCTGTTATTTTCAATGATTCTCAAGACTTCCAATTCCTCTTCATTCAAGTGCATTGGAAAAACCCCCTTTTGGAATTCACTAATTTAGATGTGATGGTTTGGCTGGCAGATAGTCTCACGAATTACCTTATTAGACTTTTTTACAATCCTATATGACAATATAAATTAATAAGTCCTATTCTGTCAGGATAAACTTACACTATTATATCAAAATTGGTTGGTGACCTGTTATAGTAATTGTCTTTTTTCATCGTTATTATTACAATTACTGTTATGCAACAGTATTAAAGGACCTTTTTTGGGATATTCAGGTTAACATGGACTTTCATTTTAACGGAGGAGGATCTATATGGAAAGTCATACAATCAAAGGCGTGGAACGGGTGGATGATATGGAAATCTATTTTGAATATGACCGAATGGATGATTCACTCCCAACCCTTGTACTACTTCATGGTTTTTTGTCATCCAGCTTCAGTTTCCGTAAATTAGTACCCTATTTGATCAAGGAATTCAATGTGATTTCAATAGACCTCCCTCCCTTCGGTCAAAGCGGAAAAGATTATCGATATACATATTCATTCCGGAACATTGCTAAATCCGTCGTTCTGTTCTTAGAGGGGAAAAATATCAGGAAATTCAGTCTCATCGGCCATTCCATGGGCGGGCAGATTTCCCTGCAGCTCATCAAATCATATCCTGATCTTGTCGACCACGCCATTCTGCTTGCCGGTTCAGGCTATCAGCCCGGCTATTCGGAAAAAATGAAAATGGTCAGTTACCTGCCTTTCTTTTCATTCGGGATAAAACGGTATTTACAAAAATCAGGTATCGAAAAGAACTTGAAAAATGTCGTCCATGACCCGGCCATGATTGACGATGAAATGCGGCAGGGTTATCTGGGGCCATTCATAAAGAATCATGATATTTTCCGTGCCTTGGGGAGAATGCTTCGAGATAAGGAAGTCGATTTGCTGAAGGAGGACCTTAGTGATATCCATACACCTTGCCTGCTTATTTGGGGAAGGCATGACAGAGTGGTGCCATTGAATATTGGTCAAAGGCTCCATGATGACCTGCCTAATTCCGAGCTTGTTGTCATTGAGGATACTGGGCACCTCCTCCCAGAGGAGAAACCGGAAGAAGTGTATCAATTAATTAAGGGGTTTCTTGGAGTAGCCACCCCATCTTAAAAAAGGTGACCCTTATTCGGGTACACCCTATCCACCTTTAGATCGAACAGCTGGCATCATTTTTTATGATGAGCAGCTTCTGTGCAACTTCCAGGCATTTTTCCATCTGAACGGATTCATCAAACGCGAACTCGTAAATGGATTTTATTTTTTCCGCCAGTTCCTTTGGGTCATCTATATCCCGGATTGCCACGACTGTATCTGCAATTTCCGGTTCATATAAATCCCAACCTATTTGGAAGGGATCCCACTCTTGCAAAACGGCAACCAACGCTAAATTCATTTGCTGTGTATCCATATCTTCATCACCTGCTCAATATTTTCACAGAACATGATATCATAGTATCATAACAACAGGCTTTTCGCGAAGACGACAAATTATTATTCGGTGGTGTATATTTTGAACAAGTCAATTTTTGAAGAACACATAAACAGGGAAAATTCAGGGTCAGCAAAATGGGATAAAAACTCGCTTAAATCATTGTATGGGCGCGAGGATATTCTACCAATGTGGGTTGCCGATATGGACTTCCCATCTCCTGAGGGCATTCAAAAGGCGTTAATGGAACGCTTGAATCATCCAATTTTCGGCTATACCGTCCCTTCGGAAACGGTTTTCACCGAAATTCAAAGCTGGCTTAGAGACCGGCACTCCTGGCAAATCGAAAAAGAGTGGATTTCATTCAGCTCTGGCGTCGTTTCAGCGATCGGTACAACGATCCAAGCATTCACGAACCCGGGCGATAAAATATTGTTACAATCTCCCGTCTATACTCCATTTTTTGATATGATCAAAAATAATGATCGGGAAGTAGTCAATAGTCCCCTTATCATAGAAAAGGATCGCTTTGAGATTGATTTCACGGATTTTGAGGACAAACTGAAAAGCGGAGTGAAACTATTCCTTTTTTGCAGTCCACATAACCCTGGCGGACGCGTTTGGACAAAGGACGAACTCTTGCGAATCGGGGAGCTATGTGAAAAATATGATGTAGTCATCGTCAGTGATGAGATACACGCTGACTTATTCCATAAAACTTCGAGGCATTATCCGATCGGCTCGCTTTCGGAAAAATTAGCGGACATAACCGTTACGTTAATGGCCCCAAGTAAAACATTCAATATTGCCGGCCTTCAAGCTTCATTCCTGATCGCCAGTAATGAAAAATTGCAGAAGCAATTGCAAAAGGCCCAAACGAAGCTTGCCTTCCATGGTCTTAACATCTTTGCCTTAACAGCTATGGAAGCCGCGTATCGAGAGGGCTTGAATTGGCTGGAAGACATGATTGGCTACATTGAGGAGAATATAAAAGTGGCAGAGGAATTCATTGCTGCTGAAATTCCTTCACTGCATGTCATGCATCCAGAAGCTTCTTACCTATTATGGATTGATTGCCGTGACCTTGGATTGACCGACAAGGAAATTAAGGAACGGCTGATCCATCAAGGGAAGCTCGCATTGGAGCCCGGTTCAAAATATGGACCTGGCGGAGAAGGATTCGTCCGAATGAATCTCGGTTGTTCACGCAGCATGATGATGGAAGGGCTAAACCGTTTGAAATTGGCTTTTCCATAAATAAAAAAGGAACCAGGTTTAGAAACCTGGTTCTTTTTTTCATTCTTTCTCTTCATCTACATAAGGATCATGCTCATAACGTGGCAAATCCCCAAACGGGGTTTGAATATTTTCTTCAAAAAGTTCTTCCTTCAATTCTTCATATTGCGAGTTAGGGTAAACGGTTATCTCTTTACCGTATATATCCACACCAACGAAATTTTCATAATCTTCGACATATCCGATATTTTCTTCGGACTCGACATACATATCTTCGTAATCATTTGGTGGATTCACAAAATCGGAAGGCGTTTCAGATGTTCCAAAGCTGGCAACGTCCTGCCATGAATCTTCCGCATCATATGCAACCGATTCGTGCCGGTCATCATAATCAAACTTTCCAAATGGGGGTCCCAACACTTCCTCTTCCACCGGCCGATTGTCCGAAGTTTCTTGTGACGGGGTATGCTCGACACAATAAGTAGTGGTAGGGATGGCATTCAACCGTTCAAGAGATATTTCTTTTGAACAAACCTCGCATTTTCCATACTCACCTGCCTCGATGGCAGAAAGCGCTCTTTCAATATCCCTTATTTCATCCCGATCATGCTCGGTAAGGGCCAAATCCTTTTCCCGTTCATATAACTCGGTTCCCTGATCGCCGGGATGATTATCGTAATTCGATAACTCACCTGTCGAATCCTCCATGCTTCTTCTTAAATCGTGGTCGCCTTGATCATTTAATCGCTCTTTCAACTCTTGCTTCGTTTGCTGCAATTGCTGTTGAAATTCTTTAAGCTGCTGATTGGATAGCATGTGCAACATCCTTTCAAAATCGTTCTTCCCTCTAGTATTTCTCTCTTCCCGTCATTCCATAAAGGTATTTTTTACCTTAGGAATAATTTAATTCAGATAACAGAAGCTAAATTAGAAATATTTATTTTTAGGAGGGCTTTTATTTGTATTTCTATAAAGAAGATTTAATAAATATGATCGTTCCCGATAAGCCTGATCCGAATGCAGCAAAAGTACTTCAGGAAACGCTCGGAGGGCAATTCGGTGAAATGCGGACGATGATGCAGTATTCTTTCCAAAGCGCCAACTTCCGCGGCAAGGCTAAACAATATCGTGATTTAATCCGTGGTGTTTTCTTAGAGGAACTAAGCCATGTTGAACTTGTCCAATCAACCATTAACCAGCTGCTAAATGATGCTGGCGGGGATATGCCCGGAAATGCCGGTATCGATGGTGCCCCATTGGATGATGTCATCCGGGGTGGCGCAAACCCCCATCATTTCATCATCGGTGCGAAAGCTTCCCTCCCCGTCGATGCTGGCGGCAATCCCTGGAATGGATCATGGGTCTATGATCACGGTAATCTTGTGGCGAACCTTTTGAATAATGTCATGCTTGAATCCACGGGGGTCCTGCAAAAGTCGAGGATTTATGAAATGAGTTCCAATAAAACAATGCGTGAAACATTGGCATTTTTAATGGTTCGTGACAATGCCCATCAAAATGCATTTGCCAAAGCATTGGAAACCCTCGGGGTCGACTGGGGGAAAATCTTCCCCGTACCTAATTATGATTTGAACAAATATCCTGAATGCCGCAAATATGTGGATTTAGGCTACCATAATGCCCAATTCAATTTCAGGCTGGATCAAACTCAAATCAGTGAAGTTTTCCAAGGGGAAACACCTAGTCGAAATGGCGGAAAACTTGCTGTTACCGATCCGCCAAATGGATTCCCGGTCCCAGAAATGCCAGATATGCCAAATGAACACAGTCCTGGATTGAGTGATTTGAACAATTAAAAAAGAAGGCGGACACATCATTCTGTGTTCGCCTCCTTGTTTTAATTATTGATATATTTCTCAAAAACATAGCCAAAATCTTTCAGATGGTACTTTTTCCGGCTATCCATCAACCATTCGAAAGCTGCGGAATTAATTTCCTTGAAACTTGCAGCCATTTGGCTTCCTTCAGTACGAACCTGGTTCAAAGTGGAAGAAGCAAGGTTTACACTTTGCTGTGCATATTGAAGGGCAAATTCATTCTCATGGCAAATTTCCGATATTTTCACGAGTGTTTTGAACAAGTCCTTTAATTCTTCAATGAATTTCTTATGGACATCAATGGAGAAACTCTTTGCACCGATTGAAAATTTAATTTCCACATCCAAATCAACAGTCCCTGCCGTTTCAAGCGATACATTGGAAATATTATACTGGCTGTAGCTATATCTAGTAAGTGTACGCTTTTTGCTTATGGCACTCGTGCCATCCAAATGTATGAACGCTTGATTCGTGAAACAGTACTCATCGGTTTTTGATTTAATCAGGAAATAAATTTTTTCCTCATCTTCATGCATGATATAATCATCTGCATCCACCTTGTCATAATCGGCAGGGCTAATCACACTCCCAATATCACTAAGACCAAGGGCATCAGCCGCAATTTTCTTGAACATTCCCATTCCCCCTATCAAATTTCAGGTAATTACACCCTATCATAAGTATTTCTCCAGTATTATCTCATCTCGGATCGGAATTCCATCAAAACTGTAAAATGGTATTTCAGGTTTTATTTTCCTTGATTCTTCAACTGCATTTTTAACGATTTCCGAAATGACATAACCACGCTTTTGAAAAAACTTCAATGCCTGTAAATTATCGTTCGTTGTAATCGCTTTAATAGTATGGCAATTTTTTTCCTTAGCGATATTTTCCATCACATAAAGCAACGATGAGCCCACTCCTTGATTCTCATGCTCACTGTTCAAAGAAATGATCTGACATACATGGTCGGATAATTTGTATGTTCCCAACCCCGTGATTTTTTCATTCTCGTCCATCACTCCAAAACCCTCAAGTTCCGCATAATGAAACAAGCCTCTTGAAAAAACGACTTGAGTCGTCTCCCAGTGCTGAATGAAAAAACTCTTGACCGTATCTGTCGCAATCATTCTTTTCGCTACGATTTGCATAACTATTTACGCCCCCAAAATTTCTCTCTCTCTGCTTATAGTATAAAATGCTTATGCTGATAAGGGAACATTTTATTCTTCATCCAGGTCCTTTACAACCTTCTAACAAAACATAATACCATTCATATTCAGATAATCAATAATCATGGAATAAAAAAACGGCAGGACCTCTCGCGATGCACCCGCCTCTTCCGGGATCAAGTAATGGTATCATCCTTTATACGCCGGTTCCTTTTAGTGACTTCATCTTCAAATTGCTTGGTTTTCATTTCTTCCTTCTTTGAATATCTTATAATAGCCCTCATCGTAAAAACCGCTGCAACCAAAAAGATGAAGCAAGTTATGCCAGCCGAGATATATTCAGTCTTGTCTTCTGGAAAGTAAAGAAACAAACCTAGTAAAGTATGATTGAGAAAGTCCATCCGATACATCCTTCCTGATAGGGAATTAAACTGCATTATCCCATTATATCAATTACCAGAACAATCCACTAGTGGGCCTTATCCACTAAAACCTAAAAAAAACGAGAGGCCATTAGCCCCTCGCTTCCCTTTTATTTATAAAATGGTGATCCCTTTAATGACCACATCAACTGCTGGTTTGTCTCCCGCAACTGTCTCTACGTTAGCAATCGTATCAACAACGTCCATGCCTTCAACCACTTGACCAAAAACAGAGTGTTTATGATCCAACCATGGTGTGCCACCTTGTTCCATATAAGCGCTGATGATTTCTTCCGGATAACCGGCTTGCTTCATTTGCTCACCCATTCTGCTGTCTACATGCTGGGCTTGTACGACGAAGAATTGGCTGCCGTTTGTTCCCGGGCCTGCATTTGCCATGGAAAGAGCTCCACGCAAATTGAATAATTGCATAGAGAACTCATCCTCGAATGGAGTTCCCCAGATACTTTCTCCACCCATTCCAGTTCCTGTCGGATCTCCGCCTTGAAGCATGAAATCCTTGATGACACGGTGGAAGATGATTCCTTCGTAGTAGCCGTTTTCAGCATGGGTCAAGAAATTTTCCACTGTCTTCGGAGCCAGCTCAGGGAATAGTTTAATTTTAATATCGCCCATCGTCGTTTGCATGATGACCGCTTTTTCATTTTCCAAAACTTCACTTGTTAATTGTGGAAAGTTTGTCATTGTACATACCCTCTTTCTGTTTTAAATAAAATGGCCTTAACTGCCATTTTCCATCTTCATTTGTACACTTTACACGATTTTCGTGAAAAAAGCATCTTTGCGAAGTTGAACAAAATCGCTGTAAAAAATCGTTGTTCTTATGTATCATGAAGGAAGTTAAAAGAAAGGTGGTAGGGAAATGTCAGAACAGGATTTTAAAATCGGCGATAAGGTTACCGCCATATATAAAACTGGAAAATACATCGGGGAAATTACCGATATCAGACCTGCTGCATATCTTGTTAAAGTGTTGGCTGTCTTGAAGCATCCCATGCAGGGAGATCTTCATAACCCGAAGCAAACGGAAGTGTCCATGTTCCATCAGCGGCGCGCTCTTGCATTCCGGGAGCAAACCAATGTACCGAAGAATATGGTAAGGATCTTTGAAGAGGAGATTCCTGAGTATAAGGAGTCCTTAAGAGAAGCTGTCGAGAAAATGAAACGCACCTTAAGCGAAGCACACACAGAGTGGAATGATAAAAGCTTACAGTTGCTTGAGGATTTAGCGGCGGACTATTTCAAATAAAGCATGATAAAAGCCAAATCAGTAGTAGATGATTTGGCTTTTATAACGCTAAATGATTCAAAACCTTTGATAAATCAATGCGCTCGCCAATTGTCGTCGGTTCATGATTTTGCATATAACTTTTATCTTTCTCTACTAACTTAAAGATATTATATGTCGTGATTGCATCATCCAGCGCCCTGTGATGCTTGCCTGTCCCTTCTTTGCCATAGGCCTGTACAGCCTTCCAAAGTCCGGTTTGATTTTGATCTCCGAAAAAGCGTTTATACTCCATGCAAAGATCCGTTTGTTTCCCTGAAAAAGGGAAATCAAGTCCTGATTTCTGACAGTTCTGGCGAAGTACCTTCATGTCCATATTTCCCCAGGTCACAATCGTCGTCGGGTGCTGCTCATCAATTCTCTTCAATAAAGAAACCAACTCTTCAAATGAAATCCCACGGTCCACCTGATCTTGGGTAATGTTCAAGAACTTCTTGCATCTTCCCGTTAGGACTGGAAATTTCAATGGGTTAACAAAAGATGAGTATTGTTCCTGAATACTCTCATTAATGACTGTGACTAACCCAACCTCAATGATTTCTGGATAAAATCCTGATGGATTGGCTTTTCCTTCCGGCATCGTAAATTCAAAATCAATGAATACATATTGCTGTTGTTCCTCCATTTTTATGACCCCCTTCATTTTCCTGACATCACGTATAAACAAAAATTGGATTTAATTTTCTCATGAGAATATTATAACAGAAGATTTAGAAAGTTTTTAATTGGATCGTAATACACCATTCAGATAGGAATTTTGCCTTCATACCTAATTTACCCAAAACTCTTTATTGTCTACCTTAATTGGATTATGATGGATGAATGAACCAAAAGTACCATTCTTTCTTTCATCCAGTCATTTTTCCCTAGAACATACTAAAAATATATTAGTTAGGAAGTTGATCTATGCGCAAGTGCCTTGGTTATATCACGATTTCCCTCTTAGTTCCCGTATTGATCCTTTTCATTTTCCTTTCCTATCAGGAATGGTCCTTAGCGCAATCTCCCTATCATGTACTCGACGAGCGAATTCCCATTGATTCGGTAGAGCTGTCTCAGACCAGTTACATGAAGGCTGCAAATGGAAAGGTCATCAGTGAAATTTCCACTGGTGAAAAAAGGACCTACCTAAAACTTGAAGACATCCCCCTTTTCCTGGAAAACCTGTTCATCGTTACAGAGGATCAGAAATTTTATGATCATGCAGGCGTTGACCTATCCGGCATAAGCAGGGCGCTTCTTATCAATTCACAAAATAAAACAATCGAACAAGGCGGCAGTACCATTACCCAGCAACTGGCCAGGAATGCTTACCTTTCACATGATAGGACGTATAACCGAAAACTTAGTGAAATCCTTTACGCCTATCAGTTAGAGCGAAAAAAATCAAAACCGGAAATCATGGAGCTATATTTGAATGCCATATATTTCAGTAATGGAGCCTATGGAATCGAAGCTGCCTCCCAGTATTATTTCAGTAAACCGACTGGGGAGTTGTCCAAAGCGGAACTTGCCTTCCTTGCAGCGATCCCTAATAATCCCGAAAACTACAATCCTCTTAAACATTTTGATGAGACGAAAAAGAGGCAGGAGAGATTACTGAAACAAATGGTAGCCGAAGGTGATTTAGAACAGACCGAGTATGAAAAGCTCATCAAAACTACGATTAAATTAGACTTGTCCACCTCGGTCGACTTATATCCCGATTACGTGACGTATGTTCATCAGGAATTGAAAAACCTGGTGGCATCCTCTGAAGGTCTCACCAAATCTCTGCAAAGTCCTGATGTCGATATACGTCAGCAGGCGGAAGTAGAACTGAATAAAAAGGTCGAAAAGCTTTTGAATTCCGGTGTAACCATCCATACCGCACTCGATACCAAGCTGCAAACCCAGTCCAAGACTGCTGTACAATCAAAAATCGGTGTCAATGATATCGAAGGAGCTTTAGTGGTTATACAGCATCATACGCACGAGCTTGTCTCTTTGATTGGGGGAAAGGATTATAAAAAAAATTCTTTCAATCGGGCATACCAAAGTTATAGGCAGCCAGGTTCAGCCATAAAGCCACTTCTCGATTATGCTCCCTATATTGAAGAAACGGGTGCTGACATCAATCAGCTTGTAAGTGGAGCGAGCTATTGCAGCAATAGCTATTGCCCAAAGAATTATAGCGGTGACAGTTATGGGATGGTCACACTAAGGACAGCCTTCGCTCAATCCTATAATACACCCGCCATAAGGCTTTTTGAAAAGACGGGGATGGAGACTAGTTTCAAGTACCTGGAAGCTTTCGACTTTAAAAAAGTGAGCAAAAAAGACCACCATACGAGTTCGGCCATAGGCGGGTTCGAATATGGCATGAGTCCCCTTGAACTGACAAATGCCTATACTTCCTTCAATGACGGAAACTATCAGCCAGCGCGGGCCATTATTAAAGTCACTGATCAAAAAGGTGAAGTCCTTTATAAATGGAACGACAACTCCAAGGAGATATGGAACAAAAGCACCGTAGCCAAGATGCGGCAACTTCTCCATGAAACAACGCTTTCCGGGACAGCCCGCAAAGCCTACTTTCCCACAGATTATATCGGCGGGAAAACCGGTACGACCAATGATGTGAAAGACATGTGGTTTGTCGGCCTGACAGCAAACTATACAACAGGCGTTTGGATTGGGAGGGACAAGCCATCCAATCTGCAATCCATTTATTCACATACACCCCATGTACTGATTTGGAAAGATATCAGCCAGACTGCCGAGTGAAAAAAAGAAGGTGCCATGATGGCACCTTCTTTTTTTCTATATGGGAAGACTTGCAATAACGCTGTTATAAAGCTTCAATCCCGCATAAGCGACTATTGAAATCAAGGCAGCCCAAACGAAGATTGGAAAGAAAACCAATCCGACAAGCCTGGACAAATTCAGGCTCGGGCTTAACTTATTGACAAAATAAATTAAGGCCACGACATTCGTTGCGATAAAGATAGAACCAAGCCCGATGATGAATTGGACACTGAACAATGAACAGGCACCGCCAATGACATAAATGACAGACCCCCTTCTTACACTGTTCAGTGCTTTACCTTCCGAATCTTTGGAAAAGAATAATAAGGACAGCTCCAATATAGTATCGGAAATCAACTTCAATGCGGCAAAAACCATAAAGAATAATAGCAGCAATACGATCAGCAGCGCCAGCTTAATGCCCGCTTCAGAAAAAAACTCCAGCATCCCTTGGTAGATTCCCAAATTCCCAAATAACTTGAGCATCTGCATTTCCCCATAAATGGCAAAGGAGAGGCCGAACAATAGGATTGAAATGATTGGAAAGTAGCTAAGTAAATATGTGTTTTTCATGATTTCTCCATCCATGTATCTTTTATCCTATATTATGCTAGATAATCCACCATTTCACAATGGATACTCTACTAATTCACCCTTGAAAAACTTTTAAATTAAATTTTTCAGGTCGATTTCCTCTCCTTTTCTACCTATATATAAAACTCCATTTTAGTCGGCCTTCACTGTTTTTAAGGCCATGCAAACCCACAAAAATTGCGTTATACTTTTAAGCGAGACAAGTATTCGATAAAAAAATTCATAATCAACGAAGATTTCCTAACGTCTAGGATTGCGTGAAAAAAGCATAATAAGACGAATGACTTCGTTTTAAAAAGGGGGGAGTTTATGTCTTTACTTCATTGGGCGGTATTATCACCGTTTCTATTAGCACTTATTGTACCAATATTATACAAACTATTTCGACAAATACATACAGGTTGGTTTGTATTGATTTTACCGATTCTCCTTTTCACCTATTTTTCAAGTTTCATTTCCTTGACCAAACGAGGGGATATCATTACAGAAAGGGCTGCATGGATTCCTTCTCTCGGAATTCATGTTGATTTCTATGTGGATGGACTAGGGCTTTTGTTCGCCTTGCTTATCACAGGGATAGGTTCACTCGTCGTTCTGTATTCGGTTTTCTATTTATCGAAAGAGAAAGAAAAGCTGAACCAATTTTACGTCTTCCTTTTGCTTTTCATGGGAGCGATGCTGGGCGTCGTCCTTTCCGATAATCTGATTGTCCTTTATTCGTTTTGGGAATTCACGAGTTTATCCTCATTTTTATTGATAGGATATTGGAATGAAAGGGAGCGTTCACGTTATGGGGCGCAGAAATCCCTGTTGATCACTGTGTTTGGAGGCTTAAGTCTGCTTGGAGGCATCATTCTCCTTGCCATTATGGGGAACACATTCAGCATACGTGAATTGATAGCACAAAGTGGGGAACTTATGGACCACCCGCTCTTCACTCCTGCCCTTTTGCTTGTGCTGCTTGGTGCGTTCACTAAATCCGCACAGTTCCCGTTCCATATCTGGCTACCTGACGCGATGGAAGCTCCGACACCAGTCAGCGCTTACCTTCATTCCGCTACAATGGTCAAGGCCGGAATTTATTTGGTTGCCCGATTAAGCCCTGTTTTTGCAGAATCCGGAATATGGTTCTGGCTAGTTTCGATTGCCGGATTGATCACCCTGTTCTGGGGCTCATTCTCTGCAATCAAACAGACAGATTTAAAGGGGATTCTCGCTTTTTCCACCATCAGTCAGCTCGGATTGATTATGTCGCTTTTGGGGCTTGGAGCGGCGGCACTCCACTATGAATCTTTAGGGGAAAATATATACTTGGCAGCCACGGTTGCAGCTGTATTCCACTTGATTAATCATGCGACCTTTAAAGGCAGCCTTTTCATGGTTGCAGGCATCATTGATCATGAAACCGGTACGCGTGATATCAGAAAGCTTGGCGGATTAATGCAGTTGATGCCGATTACTTTCACCGTCGCCGTCATAGGTGCTTTTTCAATGGCTGGCCTTCCACCCTTCAATGGTTTTTTAAGCAAGGAAATGTTCTTGGCCAGCATGGTGGATGTATTGGAACTGAATATCTTCAATATGGCGACATGGGGGATGCTGTTTCCTGTGCTGGCATGGGTCGCCAGTGTATTCACTTTTATATACAGCATGATTGTCGTGCTCAAACCCTTCACAGGCAAACTTCAGTTAAACCTATTGGACAAGAAACCCCATGAGGCACCGATCGGGATGTTGATTTCTCCAATAATCCTTGCTTCGTTGGTGATCATTTTCGGCATTTTTCCAAACTTGCTATCATCGTCAATCATTGAACCGGCGGTAGCTGGCATTCAGCCAAGCTTGGTGGGTCCGGATTTCCAAGTCCATATCGCCTTCTGGCATGGATTCCAACCCGAATTATGGATGACGGTCGGCATCATTGCATTTGGAATCATTTTATACAAGACGTTTCCAAAGTGGCAAAAGATCCATCAGTGGATGCCTGAACGTTTATCCCTGAATGCTCTGTATGATAACGGGCTAAGAGGGCTCGAACGCTCGGCATCCTCCGTCATGAAATTTTTAATGACAGGTTCGATCCGTACATATCTGCTTTCGATATTCCTATTCTTCATTCTTTCATTGGGCTTTACGCTCTATTGGAAGGATGCATTTAAATTGGATACAGGAAATTTAGCTCCGATTGGCTTATATGAATGGGTATTAGCGGCGATTACCGTGATTGGCTCGATCGCCATTCTGTTTGCAAGATCCCGTTTGACTTCCATTATCATCTTAGGAGCGGTCGGTTATACGATTTCCCTATTTTTCGTTTTGTTGCGGGCACCGGATTTAGCCCTGACTCAACTTGTCATCGAAACGATTTCTGTATCACTGTTTTTGCTCTGTTTCTTCCACCTTCCGTTAATGGCAAGCAGAAAGGAAGAACGGATGACATTCAGGTTGAATAATGCCCTGATATCCATTGGTGTAGGAGTCATGGTTACATTGATTGCCCTATCGGCACATAGCAATAAACTATTTGACTCCATATCAAGTTACTACCTTGAAAATGCTTATAAGGAAGCAGGCGGAAAGAACGTCGTAAATGTCATTCTCGTTGACTTCCGCGGACTTGATACGATGTTTGAAATCACTGTCCTTTCGATCGCTGCGCTTGGAATATTCGCGATGATCAAATTGCGTTTGACAGGGGGGAAAGATAAATCATGAAGCAAAATGACCTGATTCTCCAAACGGTTACGAAGGTCGCCGCCTTTGTTATCCTGCTTTTTGCAGTAGCCATCTTTTTAGGGGGGCATTATTCGCCAGGAGGCGGGTTTGTCGGCGGCTTAATGACATCAGCCGCCATAGTCCTGCTGTTGCTCGCTTTCGACATTAAAACCGTCACAGGCATCCTGCCGATTGACTATAAGTTAATGATTGGTTCAGGCTTGTTCATATCAAGCCTGACTGTTGCCGGGCGGGTTAGTGTTCGGGGTGCCGCTCATGACACATGTATATCAATATATCGATTTGCCTCTGCTTGGGCACATCTCGCTTCATACTGCGGTACTTTTTGATCTGGGTGTTTATCTTGTGGTTGTTGGTGTAACGATGACCATTATTCAAACGATAGGGGAGAGTGAATAATGGAACTTTTAATGGCCATTGTCATTGGAATACTATTTATGTGTGCGACCTATTTAATGCTTTCAAAAAGCATTTTAAGAATCATAATCGGTACTGGGCTGCTCAGTCACGGCGCCCATCTTTTGATTTTGACGATGGGCGGTTTGAAAGGCGGTTCCGTTCCATTGCTAAGTGATGATGTTACAACCTATGTTGATCCGCTTCCGCAAGCGCTTATCTTGACGGCCATCGTCATCAGTTTCGGAGTCACATCATTTCTGCTGGTTCTTGCTTATCGGACCTACCAGGAACTCGGAACTGATGATATGGAAGAAATGAGAGGTACGGAAGCTAATGAATAATCTTACTTTCATGCCTGTTTTATGGCCGCTTTTCACAGGCATACTTCTCATTTTCTTTGTAAAAAAAATTAAGCTACAAAGAGGAATCTCTCTTTTTTCCTCTCTTTTCGGAATCGTTATATCCCTTTATCTAGTGTTCTCGGTTCATACTCAAGGGATCTTGACTCTCGGTGTCGGTAGCTGGGATGCCCCGTTCGGAATCGTGATCGTCGCAGACATGCTTTCTTCACTGTTGGTCCTGACCACGAATATCATTGGATTGGCCATACTGATTTACTCGTTTTACTCCATAGGTGAAGAACGTGAAAGACACTATTATTATCCTGTATTTCAATTTTTGCTGATTGGTGTAAACGGTGCCTTCCTTACGGGGGATCTTTTCAATCTATTCGTCTTCTTTGAAGTCATGCTGATGGCTTCTTACGTGCTGCTTGTACTGGGAGGGACGAAAGTACAACTAAGGGAATCATTGAAGTATATCATCGTCAATGTGCTTTCCTCTTCCTTTTTCGTCATCATGGTGGCGTACCTTTATTCAGTTCTTGGCACATTGAACATGGCGGACATCAGCAAGAGGATAGCGGAAGTCAACCAGCCTGGAATCATCTCGGTGATAGCAATTGGCTTCTTGATCGTCTTCGGTTTAAAGGGAGCCATTTTCCCGCTCTTCCAATGGCTGCCTGGGTCCTATTATGCTCCACCCATCCCAGTGATCGCACTATTCGGGGCATTGCTGACAAAGGTAGGGATATACTCCATTTTCAGGACCTATACACTCATGTTTTATCATGACCAGGATTTCACCCATACTTTCCTTGCGATACTTGCGATCTTGACCATCATCATCGGTGTCATAGGAGCGATAGCTTATTGGGATGTTAAAAAAATCATCATTTACAATATCATCATCGCCGTCGGGGTTATCATTTTCGGCATCTCGATCATGAATGGGCAGGCATTATCAGGCTCCATTATATATATCATTCATGACATGCTTATCAAGGCTGCGCTCTTCCTGCTGGTTGGCATCATGATCAAAATCAGCGGATCGGATGATTTACGTGATATGGGTGGCTTGATCAAGCAATACCCTGCACTTGCATGGACCTTCTTCATAGCTGCCATATCATTGGCGGGAATTCCACCGTTCAGCGGATTTGCCGGCAAACTCCTGATTCTTCAGGGAGCTGCAGAAAAAGGTGCCTACTTTGGGATGGCCGTTGTCTTGATTTCAAGCTTGATGGTCCTATACTCGGTTATGAAAATATTCATGAATGGTTTCTGGGGAACTCCAAAAGCTGATTATGCCTTATCTAGTAATACGGTAAATAAAATGCTGGTTCCTGCCGTCCTCCTTGTTATCATTTCCGTTTTATTCGGAGTAGGAACAGAATCGATTTACCCATTCATTACACAAGCTGCAGATACATTAATGAATCCCGATATTTATATCAAAGCGGTTTTAAAGGAGTAGTGCCTGATGTCATTCCAAATTTTACTGAATGTGTTCCTTGCGGTTATCTGGATGTTTTTGAAAAATGAGTTTAACGGGAGCACTTTTATCATCGGATATGTATTGGGGCTCGGCATCATGTTCGTCTTCCGTCATTTTTTCAATGATCGTTTTTACCTGAACAGGGTGAATGCCGTCGTTCTATTACTGCTCATATTCGCAAGGGAACTCATACTTTCCAACGTTAGCGTCCTTAAGGTCGTGCTTAAACCGAGTCTGGATATGAGACCTGGCATATTCGCATTCGAGACTGTGCTGACTAAGGATTGGGAAATTACGATACTATCGAATTTAATTACACTGACACCAGGAACACTTGTCGTTGAAGTATCAGTGGATAATCGGATTCTTTATATCCATGCAATGGATATTGCCGATAAGGATGAAGCCGTGGACAGCATTAGAAATACATTCGAAAAGGCGATCATGGAGGTGAGCAAATAATGTTCGATCTAATACTTAAAATCGCGTTGCTCGGTGTTTCGCTTTCCATGATTGGATTCTTATACCGTTTAATCAAAGGGCCTTCCGTACCGGATCGGGTCGTCGCACTCGATGCGATGGGAATAAACCTAATAGCAATCGTTGCACTTGCCTCCATTGTCATGGATACAAGCGCTTATCTGGAAGCCATTCTACTGCTCGGAATCCTATCTTTCATAGGAACGGTCGCGTTCGCCAAATTCCTTGAGAAAGGGGAGATTATCGAAGATGACCGCAATCGTTGAAATCCTATCAGCCCTATTCCTATTAATGGGGGTCTTTCTCTTTTTAGTCTCGGCTTTCGGAATCATCCGGCTGCCCGATGTCTATACAAGAAATCACGCTGCCTCAAAAAGCTCGACACTTGGGATCATGTTCATCCTGATTGGCACCTTGTTATATTTCTATTATAAGCATAGCCATTTCGATTTCCGGGTCGTGCTCGCGATCATCTTCATCTTCATGACCAGCCCTGTTGCCGGGCATTTAATCAATCGCTCGGCTTACCATTCAGGCGTTAAAATGTGGGATCGGAGTGTCCAGGATGATTTAAAGAAAATCCGGTGATTCCCTGCCATTGCAAAAGAGCTGCCCTGTTTAACAGGAGCAGCTCTTTTCTGTCTCAATCCTTTAAATATACCTGGTCCCCTAAATTGATTTCACCTGTTCGTATGACCGAGGCGTATACACCAAAATGATTGTTCCTTTCCTTGACGACAGTTTTCAAAAGTGATGGATCTCTATGGGAATCGCTTGGATCAACTGTTATGATCATACAACGCTCACAATGCCTTTTGATTTCCAGTTCAACATCTTCCCCGATCAGAATCCTTTTTCCGAACCATCGCTCTTCTAAAAAGGGCGTTTTGTTCTCTAAAGATAGCACCAAATTGGGCCTGAATCTTCTGCCATCCACTTCTCTTCCCCAAAGCTTCGACAATTCGCCAATCGAGGCATCACTGACTAGCAGGATGTTTTCTTCTTCAATCGCACCGAACGGGATATGTGCTGGCGGATAAACAACGGATGTTGCCTCCTGATTTAACAACCGTTCCATTTCCTCCCGAAAGGCTTCCTCTCCCCATGTCAGCACGTTTCCTGAAGGGGTCTTCACTTTTATTTCCGGATATTGGTCAAGTGTTTCCTCACCAGAAAAAACAGCTTGATAGCGGACCATCTCCGGGACTTGGGTTATCGTCAGGAACTTCCCATTTTTGTCTTTAAAGGCATGACTGCGATCTCCATATAGTCCATAATCCATCACCCTTGTTTTCTGTACCTGTTCACCAGTGAAAGATTTTACAGGATGACGGGTGATTTCCTGTATATGACCAACCAGCATAAAATAACTCCTTTTCATACAATAGTCTACTGCCATATTATACGTAAACCGGAAACTGTAGAATCAAAATAGTGAACCGGCTGTAAAATCATTACGTCACCTCAAAGCGATCGTTCCCTGATTCACTTCGGTAAGTCGATAACGGCCAATGTACAGCGTGAAATGCAGATAAGATTATCCTCTTCATCACGGATTTTCACGTCCCATACCATCGTCGTCCTCCCGCGATGGATGATGTTCCCTTCGGCGGTAACAATACCGGAACGGACGCCCCTTACATGATTGGCATTGATTTCAAGGCCCACGACAGCTTGTTTTTCACTGTCTACAAGCTGCATCCCGCCAAAACTTGCAACGGATTCCGCAAGGGCAACGGACGCTCCCCCATGCAATAAACCATATGGCTGCCTGGTACGTTCATCCACCGGCATCGTCGCAATGACTTTCCCGTCACCGTTTTCTTTCATGTCTATCCCAAGCGTGCCTATCAACGAATTTTCAATATTTCTCTCCATCCCCAATACCCCCAACTCTTATGTTTTTTCCTACAACGAATGATTCAGAAAAAGTGAATCACTATTCATAATAGTATACAAAAAAAGGATGACCCAAGTCTATCAAGTCATCCTTCAATAATGTGAATTGTATTATTTCGAGAGTATTTCTTTTAATTCAAACCAGTTTGTCAGTCTTGGGATATCCAATTCCCTGTTATAGGAGTTATCAATTGCATACACTTTCGTTGGAATATCCAATAAAGTTTCCAGGACTGCCGGTTTATCATCAAAATAATAATCCAATTCCAATTTGCGAATCGTATCAATTTTTTCATGATCCTTCATACCACAGTAAAAATGGTCATCCTTAACCGGAAAGCCGTTTTCAATCAACCATTTTTTCGTCCGTTCACCATGCTCCGATTTTCTAGCGGTGATGTAATAGATCTCATGACCATCTCGTTCAAGCTCCTGCAGCGTTTCCACCGCTCCCTCGAAGGTTGGACAGGATGAATAATACACTTCCTCGGCAAGGCTGTTCCACATCTTGCCCCCAGCCTCTTTATCAAGCCCGAAAGCTTCATGGATCTCTATTGTCTTTAATGCTTTGAATTTCGTTAACTCTATGTTCTTATTAAGCTTTTCATTATAAAGATGGAACGCGAACTCCCTCAAATTAATAAGGGTATCGTCAATATCAAAACCGAATTTCATATCTTTCACTCCTCTTTAAACATAAGCGGCGGCAAACTGTGATGCGAAGGAAATTTCCTTGTCCACCTGAATGGCCTGTAATCTTTCAATTTCGGCTTTTCTTTCCGGTTCAGCCATTTTTAATCCAAGGAATCCAATATCCCCCTGCATGATGCATCGTTGAATAAGCTCGGCTAATATATCGGCATCTTTCATGGCACAATTGAGTCCGAATGCACCTGTAGGTGTCATCGTATGGGCTGCATCACCTAATAATGCAACACCATCCTTTGTCCACGTTTCACAGTAGCTGCTGTAAACATCCAATAAAATGAAGTCATGCCAAGAGCTGATATTTTCACACACGACCTTTTTTAATTCAGGAAATGCAAAAAGTAAATCTTCAATGAATGGATCAAATGGCTGTTTTCGCAAATGGGGAAATGAACCATGTTCTATATTCCATCCAATTTGGATGAAACCTCCAGCCTGAGTGAAGAGGGCAACCTGGGAGCCATTGACCAATGCCATCTTGATCGATGGCTTCCATCCCTCTGGAGCAGGAATCTTTGCCCACAGTAAATCATAGCCATGATTTTTAATCACGACTGGTATCCCCGCTTTTTTTCGAACCATGGAAAATCTGCCATCCGCTCCGATTACCAATGAACTTTGCACTTCCAGGTCATTTCCGCCCTTTCGAGCCTTGACACCCGTAAACCGGCCCATTTCATTCTGAATCAGGTCCGTAACCCTCGTATTCATCATCAATTGAAAAGAATCCAGCTTTTCAGCTTCATTCAATATAGCTGTAAGCAGATGATTTTGAGGGACATGTATCCCAACATGGTCTATAGGAAATTCCGGGAAAATCCTTTTAAATAGTTGGCCGTCATTCCAATATTCAATTTGTTCCATCCTAAGCAAGCCAAGCCTTTCCACGTCCTCGAATAAACCGTGCTTTTTAAGAATGGCCTCTCCTTCATCGTTCAGGAACTCGCCCCGGAACTCCCTGGCAACTTCAGAATGCCTCTCAAGCAGGACGACTGAAATGTCCTGCTTGGCCAATAGGTAAGCTAGCAGCGCTCCTCCTGGTCCTGATCCGACTATGCATACATCTGATTTAACCAACATGCCTCTTCACCTGTTGTCTATTTTAATTTAGGATAAGCCGTTATGCGTATGTCTTCACCAAACGTGTCCACGCCAGAGAAGGCAACATCCATCGCTTCATCCATAGTATCTACATTCATTCCAGTATACGGTGTTAGTGAGTTTCTCCCACCCAATAGTTTAGGAGCTATATAAATCAAGTATTTATCGATGAGCCCCGCCCTTAGGAAAGAGGCATTCACTTCACTTCCACCTTCCAGCAAGACATCCGTAATCCCCTTTTTATACAGCTCTTCCATCAAGGTCCTTAAATTCAGGCCCGTATCGTTTTTGGGGACGAGAATGAATTCGACTCCTTTTTCACGTAAAGCCGCCATTTTTCCCGCAGGTGCTTGATCATGCGTTACGATCATGGTTTTCGCATCTGATACCTGGACAACATTGGCTTCCATCGGAACACGTAATTCACTGTCTAGAATGATTCGGATCGGATTTTCCCCTCCGCCCTCCGGAAGTCTTGTCGTCAGTGATGGATCATCGGCCAAAACAGTCCCAATACCAACGAGAATGGCATCCACCTCATCACGCAGCAAATGAACGGAATGACGGGATTCTTCTCCTGTTATCCATTTTGAATGGCCTGTGTGGGTTGCAAGTTTTCCGTCAAGTGTCATCGCATACTTCGAAATGACAAATGGACGGCTCGTCAACATATTGTGAATGAAACGCTCATTCAGTCTTTGCGCTTCCTTCTCCAGGACGCCAACTTCCACTTCAATGCCCGCATTCCTAATGATGGATATCCCTCTTCCTGCAACTTCCGGATTTGGATCTTGTGTAGCCACCACAACCCGCCGGACACCTGATTCTTTCACTAAATTTGCACAAGGAGGTGTCTTACCATAATGGGAACACGGCTCAAGAGTCACGTATAGCGTTGCACCTTCTGCATACTCACCCGCCATTTTGAAAGCATGGACCTCGGCATGCGGCTCACCCGCTTTACGGTGGATTCCTGTACCGGCTATCACACCGTCCTTAACTATGACTGCACCGACCACTGGATTTGGATTCGTCTTTCCTTTAGCACTGGCCGCCAAATCCAATGCCAGCTTCATGTAATATTGATCATCATTCATACTATGGCTCTCCTTATACAATCAAAGTTGGCTTCTTGTGGGGAATATGTCCTGACTTCTTAACCTTTGTATCCAGATAGAAGCTATTATCTTCCGTCAAACCGCCCCAAAGTGGGATATGGTCCTTTGCCGCAAGTCCATGCTTCATAAGGGCATCCAACTTTTTGGGGTTATTCGTAATTAAAGTAACCGGCTCCTCACGCAGTTCCCTCAACACTCGAATGGCTCCCTCGTAAGATCGCGTATCGTCTTCGAATCCTAACGCCTGATTCGCCTCTACCGTGTCATACCCTTCCTCCTGAAGCAAATATGCAAGAGATTTGGAAAACAGGCCGATCCCTCTTCCTTCATGGTCCGCAAGGTAAAAAATGGCCCCGCACCCATGCTCGGCTATCATCTTCATCGATTGGTGGAGCTGGTAGCCGCAATCGCAGCGTTTACTGCCGAAGATATCACCTGTGTGACAGATGCTATGCATCCGGACGAGTGCATCCCCCGACTTTTCAAAATCTCCATACACCAATACGGAGGATTGCTGTCCAAAAGCAAGGTTAGCTTCCGAAAGCGATTCAAGCACCGCTTCCTTGTCATTATCCATGCCATCAAGCTGGAGCCACGTATACCATTGGAAAACCGTTGAGAAATCGCCTTGTTCGACAGGCAGGTTCACTGGCCCCACAAGGCAAATATCCGCCTTTCCCGGGGTTTTGAGGATTTTCATTTTATCTATTAAAAGGTCTTTTGTTTGCTGGGTTATTTTCATGTTAACATCACCTATTTTATAATTTATAGTGTGCCTTCTCCTTACTTTAGGTAAGTAAGTATATTACTATACACTATACCTGTCAACGAAGCAGTTTACAAATAATAGTGTGTCTTTGATCATAATTTTCAAGAAGTTTTTTTGCAAAAGAAAGTCATTCACAAACCGCTATCATATCGGCTGGCCTTTATACATATTTTAACGTATAACGAAAACGTGTCTATATACAGACTTAAGGAAAGGAAGGAAACCTTTTGGAGGATTTCCCTTATTTTTTGTATGACCCCATCCTATTTCCACCTCACGCCGGGGCAATGGATATGAATCGGGAGCGGGGAGGAACATTCCGTCCCTACTCGGCAACCAATCCAGATCAGCTAGTTAAATCGGCAAAGACATCACAATCTTTAATGCTTGATGTAAAAAAAGTCATGGATACTTTAGCCACATCCAAGCCTTTTTCAAACCGGCTGATGACTGCTGCCCAAGCATCGAAAATGAGTGTCGTGATCGATATGATCCGAAAGATAGGAATTAAGAACGAACCTGATATCACGTATAACCCCGATGGAATCCGTTTTGATTTCTATCCTAAAGCAGAGGAAGAAAATTGTCATATCATCGTCAGCTTGAAATGGAGGGATGTATAACGTCCAACACCTTTTTGGTAAAAAATCCGAAGCCTTTTTTCGGCTTCGGATATTTTTGGTTCATCTCGTTTTCGTTTCAAAGGTTTCAACCAATAGTGCAAGCGTTCGTGCCATGACACCGGTCGCCCCCGCCGTGCACAATTCGGAGCTGCTCGAGGTTGTGGATGTTCCGGCAATATCCAGATGGACCCATGGAGTATCTTCGGCAAATTCGCCGATGAAGGCCCCACCCATGATCGCATGCCCTGCCCCGCCAGGTGAATTATTCAAATCGGCTATTTTACTATTGCGTACCCGCTCTTTATCCTTTTCGGTAATCGGCAATCTCCAAATGGGCTCCCCGGCCTCCTCTGAGGCTTTGACCACTTGTTCATAGAATTCCGTGTCATTGGTCATCGCACCCGTCATATCCATGCCCAACGCCGTTATGACACCACCCGTTAGAGTAGCAACGTCAATAAGATAGTCAGCACCATGATGTTTAGCGTAAGTCATGGCATCCGCCAAAACAAGCCGGCCTTCCGCATCCGTATTCAATACCTCTATCGTCTTGCCGCTCATGGCAGTGATCACATCATCTGGCTTGAATGCATCACCGCTGATCATGTTATCAGTGGACGGAATGACAGCCACGACATTTTGATCCGGTCCTAATTCCCCAATAATTTCCATTGCACCTAAAACAGCTGCCGCACCGCCCATATCCGTCTTCATTCCAACGATTCCGGCCTTCGTTTTCAATGAGTATCCACCTGTATCGAATGTGATGCCTTTACCGACCAACCCGATAACATCCTTCCATTCATCTTTACCTTGATACTTCAGGACGATCATTTTCGGAGGCTCGACCGAACCTTGATTGACAGCAAGGAGGGCGCCCATACCCAACTTGAGCATATCTTCCTTCTCCAGGATCTCCACTTCAAAGCCATATCGTTCACCCAAGGCAGATGAATATTCCGCCATATCCGTGGAAGTCAACAAATTGCCTGGTGTGTTAACCAATGTTCTTGCTGAATTCGTCGCCCTTCCGAAGATTCTCCCTACATGAAGTGCGGCCCCGACCTCTTCATTATCCGATTCACTGTAAACCGTAATCGATTCAATGCTTTTTTCGACCTGGTTCGATTTTTGCTTGTATCCGTCAAATTTATAGGAAGCAAGTTCAAAGGCCTCTGAACAAGCATGGGCTACATCCAATGCATCCAGGTTTTCAGTCGTGAATGTATCCAAAGCAATCGAAAGCGTCGTAAGCTTGGATTCTTTAATCGTTTTACGGGCTTTCCCCAACGCTTCGCGCAGCGTTTCAAAGGAAAGCTCCTTTTCCTTGCCCAACCCTACAAAAATCAATCTCTTTACGCCTAATTTACCTAATGTATGTATTTTAACTACTGATTTTTTCTTGGAAGAGATTTCTCCCGCTTTAACTAACTCGGTTAACTGACCGTCCAATCGTTCATCGGCTTCTTTCCCTATGCCTGTGAATTTTACGGGTTTGTCAAATATGCCTAGAATCAGGCATTCATCAATCAAATCTATATTCAAGGAATCTTTAACTGTAAACATTCTGCTACCTCCTTCATTCGATTACCTTCATTATAACGAAATTTTCAAAAACTTTCGAATAAGGCCCCTTAAAATAATAATAACAAGGGATATTGTTTAGAATGGGTGACTTTAGAGTAATAGTATAAGAAAGATCATATTTATACTTATAACCAGCAGGGAATCGACAGGACCGAATTGAACTAATAATAATAAGGGCCTTGTACCGAGCAGGATTTCTTATTTACCCATATATGGATTTCATCGTTACTCATAACTAGAAAGAAGGCTGATACTCTTGGAATTATTTCTCAACTTCCCTTTAATTGCAGCATTGATTGCCATTTTCTTTGCTCAATTCATTAAAGTGCCCATCCACTTCATAGCTTTTCGTAAGGTTAACTGGTCACTTCTTAACTCCACAGGCGGTATGCCAAGCTCCCACTCTGCGGCCGTGTCAGCTCTAACAGTAGCAGTAGGGATTGAAACCGGAATGGATTCTCCTGTATTTGCCGTTGCCGCGATCTTTGCCATCATCACGATGTTCGATGCGACAGGAGTGAGACGGCAGGCAGGAGAACAGGCAGCCGTCTTGAACCAGCTCGTCACGGACTTCAATACATTTGTCGAGCAAGCAAAAAACTGGCAGAAAAAAGCAGAAAAGCAGAAACAGCAACAATTAAAGGAACTGTTGGGCCATAAGCCAATCGAGGTATTTTTCGGAGCCTTGACCGGAGTTTTCATTGCACTGGCACTTCACTTTTTCATCTTTCAAGGGTAGGTGGTCAATTTGAAAATAATCTCTCTTTGCCCCAGCAATACGGAACTCTGCACATATCTAGGAATTGAAGATCAGCTGATTGCTATCGATGACTATTCCGATTGGCCCGAAACCATACAGTACCTTCCTAAGGTGGGGCCCGATTTATCGATTGATATCGATCATGTAGAATCACTGATACCCGATTTGGTGCTCGCTTCCCTGAGTGTACCGGGTATGGAAAAAAATATTGAAGGATTAAAAGAACGGAACCTCCCTCATATCATCTTCAATCCGCAATCACTTGAAGATATAGCAAAAGATTTGCTGATCCTGGGCGAAGCCACGGATCTTAATGATAAAGCAGCAGAACAGGCTGCTAAATTCCGTGAGGCCATCCTTCAATATAAAAACGTCGCCGATAAAATCGAAACGAAGCCGTCCCTATATTGGGAATGGTGGCCAAATCCCTTATTCAGCCCTGGGGGAGTTAACTGGTTAACCGAGATCAGCCTTCTTGCGGGAGGATATAATCTTTTCGAAGATGTGGACATGGCAAGCATTCAAGTCACTTCCGAAGAGGTCCGGAAAAAGGATCCCGACCATATTTGCTTAGCTTGGGTCGGCGTACCTTTACGAAAAGTGAATCCAGAGCTGGTCAAGAAACGAAAAGGGTGGACCGATATGAAGGCAGTCCGGGATAACAATATCCACATCATGGAAGAACCCTTATTCTGTCGGCCTTCCCCCCGTTTACTGGATGGTCTTTCAAAATTGGCAAAGACTCTTCACCCTGAAGCATACAACGGCTTGGGCTAAGGGATTTCAAATGAACGTGATATCAAAAAGGCTGCCACAATCTCGGGGCAGCCTTTTGACCTTCGCTGGACTTTATCCATCATTTCATTAAAAAGCAAAGGATGATACATTATCGTTCAATGTTTTTTCAGCGATTTTAGGCTTGAAAACCTGCCTGATCCTGGTTTCGTTCAGCTTTTTTAACTGTTCTTCAGATAATTCGCCGTTCCCTTTTTGTACAACATATACTTCAAGGGTTTTCTTTCCCCAGTTCTCGTACACGTCTTGTACCGTTTCGTAGTATAGATCCAAGTGATTGCCTTTGATCGCGCCACCCTTGTCCGCTACAACCCCATATCCATAGCCCGGAATCCAAAGGATGGTTCCGAGAGGAAAGACGGCAAGATCAGCTGCAATGGTGGAAAACAGATCCCTTTTCACCTTCACCCCTGAATAAGTGATTCCATAAGATGGGCTCTCCGGGAACTTTCCGGTTGATTCATACCCTGCTGTATATCCTGTAGCCAAAACTTCGTGCTTCGGGTATTTAGAGAGCTCGATTGCCTCCGCTATCGTAGTTGGACCATTGCTCATGGATGCGGATGCCACTAGCGTTGCCACTTGGCCACCACTATGGATGGCTTTGTATTCGAGACCAAGCATTCGATTTTGTCTCATCGCCTCTTCAAAGAGATGATTGTCAGACTCAGCTCCAAAAACATGATTTAAGGTTGATTCGATGGCCAAGATAAATAATATGATAATAGCAACCCTCAAAAATAATGCCTTTACAATCTTCATATGTAATAGTTCCACTCCTCTCACAAGGATATTTGTTCCCTTTCCCGAGTGAAAGTATTCATAAAGAATGAAAACAACCATTTTTTCTTACAAAAAAGGACCTCCATTAATGAAGGCCCTTCCCAATTCAAAACATTTGATATCCTTTATTCCTTAAAACCCTAATGACCACACCAGCTAAAACCGCGCCAAGAAGCCCACTCGATAAAATCATGATATCTGCCATATGTAAGGATGTTAGGTTCGTTCCAAGATGTGAAAAAGATATTCCCGGATTTCTGAAATATTCTATTAGCTTTGTTTCATTGACAATGATGATGAAGACGATTGGAAATAAGATGACCATGATCCACGAAGAACGAAAGAGCATATTCAGCAAAAAGCCAATTCCGAAAAACAGGATGAAAAATAAGAGTATTGAGATAATTAAAACAGGCAATGGCATGTTATTCTTGACCCTCCTTAAAAGCGACACCTTTAGTTTACTGAAAAAATAATTGCTACGTCAACGACTTATACCAAATAATACCGAAGAAAAGATAATTACCCAAATCACATGAATAATTTATAGGATGTATAGCCAAATTGATCTCCAGGATTCAACCCGTCAAGCATCGTCTGCATTCTTTCCTTTTTAAACGCTAAAAGCTGTTCCAATAGTAAAGATTGCTTCCCCTCCTGCACGAGTAATTCAGGGTCATGAAATTTAGCTTCATATAATTCATCCAATTGAGCGGTGACCTCAAAACTGAGCGGTTTAAGTAAAAATACTAACATATTATCACTTATATCCCCTTTGATGACTCCACTTCTCACTCCTACAATACCTTCGATTTCTGTATGAATACCCGTCTCCTCCAACACTTCCCTTACGACAGCTTCATCAACGGTTTCATCATTTTTGACAAAACCAGCCGGAAGCGACCACTGCCCTTTCAATCCGCCATACCTTTTGTTCACGACAAGCCACTCACCTTTATCAGATATCACAAGGCCGGACACTGCCAGCCAAACATTTTTGCATCGTTCCACCAAAACCCACTTCCCCTACATTCATTATAAGCAGTATAAACTCCAAACCGCATAAGAACATACGATGATTTTAAAGCTGTCATCCTTATCCCCATTATATTCCACATACGAAAGGTGCATACTCCCCGCTTTCATGGCACACTCATCGAGAGAACCCAAGAAAAAGCCATTCAGGGAATCCCCAAATGGCCATTATTTATGATTCAAAAAATTAAAGGACGTTGAATTTACCTTTTTTAGCAACCAGGGAAGCTCCGCCAATCATTAACAATGCTCTGTTATCGACCATTTTCTTCATGAATGATGCCGTCTTACCTGTAACTTTCTTGCCGAATACAACACCGATCGCATTGTCTTCACCAAGTGAACATACCGTTCCTTTGTTTTCGAAAGTGAACGTTTCAAGGTCGCTTTCGTTACGAACCAATTTAGTCAGGTTCTTCGCAATGACCTCACCTTGTTGCATGGCGATTTGTGCAGTTGGTGGATATGGACGATTAATTTCTTCGTTGATGATCAAAGCGCAATCCCCTACGATGAAAATATCGTCATGACCCGGTGCACGCATGTCAAGGTTCACTTTGATACGTCCACGCATAGCTTCAAAACCAGAAGCCTCAATCACGGAGTTACCACGTACGCCAGCTGCCCATACAACGGTTCCCGCCTTGATTTCTTCCACTTCATCTTCGCCTTTTGCCACGATGATACCTTCAGGAGTTGCCCCCTTGATCGGTGTACCGATTTTGAATTCCACACCTTTTTTCTCAAGGTAAGAAACTGCATAATCCACCAATTCCGGATCGAAGCCAGGAAGGACGGCTGGTGCTGCCTCCACACAGTACATACGAACCTTTTGGAAATCGATGTCATATTCTTTACAAAGTTCAGGAACACGATTAGCTAATTCGCCAAGGAACTCGATACCCGTAAATCCTGCACCGCCAACGACAATCGTCAATCGGTCTTCATTCTTCTCGACTTCAGAACTGTACGTAGCAAATTGCAATTGGATATGGTCACGGATTTTACGTGCAGTGTTCACATTGGAGATGGAGAAAGCATATTCTTTTAGCCCTTGGATCCCGAATGTTTCCGATTCCGGTCCAAGTCCAATCACTAGGTAATCATAAGAAATTTCGCCGTTTTCAAGGATGACTTTTTTGTCTTCTGTTTTCACTTCCAAAACAGAATCTTGGATGAATTTAACTTTGCTGCCGTTAATGACACTTTTGATTGGATAGCGCACACGATCATGATGAAGCGTTCCAGCAGATGCTTCATGCAGCCATGTTGTTTCATAGTGGTAATCATTTTTGTTAACTAATACGATTTCTGCTTCATTTTGACCTAATGCCTTCTGTAAGCGAGTAACGGTCATCAATCCACCATAACCTGCCCCTAAAACAACGATAGTTGGCTTTTTCAAAAGTATTCGTCCACCTTTACGATATTTTCTTGTGATGCTTTCCATAACTAAAATCTATTGTGTATCTTATTAATTTCCATTATAAAAAGCACTCTTATACATTTGTGACGTATTTCACGTAACAATTCGTAATTGTAATAAAAAATTCATAAAAATTTTACCAAATGATGTCTAAGTAAATATTAGTCTTTTTCCATACCTTTTTCAAGTAACAAACTGAACTTTTTAGCGTTAAAATAAAGCTAAAAAACGTTACTTTTCACCCGGTTACTGACCATATTTTTTCTATATGTTCAATCATGGTAAAGAGTATTTTTACCCACTTATGAAAGAGGGTGAACAGTATTCATCATGTGACTGCTCATATATAGTCAAAACTTTCTCACTTTTCTAATCTTTCTCCGCTTTTTAAAAGATCATCTATGTTAAAATAAAAGAATAAATTTCAGCAAACCTAGTATATCGGAGGGATAACGTTGGAAGTTAATGAAAAAGTTTATGATATTACCATCATTGGCGGAGGCCCGGTTGGATTATTTACTGCATTTTATGGCGGTATGAGACAGGCATCCGTAAAAATCATCGAGAGCTTGCCACAATTAGGCGGACAATTGTCGGCCCTTTATCCTGAGAAATTCATCTATGATATCGCAGGTTTCCCAAAAGTGCGTGCTCAGGAGCTAGTGAATAATTTGAAAGAACAAATGGCAAAGTTTGAACAAGATGTTGTCTTGGAGCAAGCCGTTCAAGAAGTGGAAAAGCAAGCCGACGGAGTTTTCAAGTTAACGACGGATAAAGAAATCCATTACTCCAAAACCATTATCATCACAGCTGGAAATGGGGCTTTCCAACCCCGCCGCATCGAAATTGATGATGCAAAAAAATATGAAAGCAGCAACCTTCATTATTTCATCGACGACCTCAATCATTTTGCTGGCAAAAAAGTGGTGGTATTCGGAGGTGGGGATTCAGCAGTGGACTGGGCACTTATGCTGGAACCGATCGCCGAGAAAGTGAGCATCATTCATAGAAGAGATAAATTCCGTGCCCACGAACATAGTGTAGAAAACCTTAAACATTCAAAAGTTGAAATAAAGACTCCTTACATACCTTCAGAATTGATTGGTACAGACGGCCGGATCAATACAGTTGTCATCAAGGATACAAACGGTGAAGATACAGAGACGATGGAGGTAGATGCAGTCATCGTCAACTACGGCTTTGTTTCCTCCCTTGGTCCCATCAAGGAATGGGGACTTGATATCCAGAAGAACAGTATTTTGGTGAATTCCAGAATGGAAACGAATATCCCAGGAATTTATGCAGCGGGTGATATCGCAACATATGATGGCAAGGTCAAATTGATTGCAAGTGGTTTTGGTGAGGCACCCACTGCCGTCAATCACGCCAAGCAATATATTGACCCAAAAGCAAAAGTCCAGCCAATGCACAGTTCTTCCATGTTTTAAAATTACGCAATAAAACCCGGCTTTCGTAGCCGGGTTTTTTTGTCCCCAATTCCATGATTGTGGATAACTGTTTTTCATTAGTTATCCACAGTGCTTAACATTGTTATTCTAAGGGTAGAGAGTAGGAGAAGACTTGAAAGGAGAATGCACATATATGAATATTTTAATTGCTGGAGCCAATGGAACGACCGGAAAGCAGATCATTGGGGAATTATCAAAAAATCCACAAATGAATGTATTCGGAATGATCCGGAAAGAGGAACAGGCTCAAACGATAAAAGAACTCGGTGGGCATCCAATTCTTGCAGATTTAGAGGGAAATGTGGATAAAGCAGTGGATAACATGGAAGCCATCATTTTCGCAGCCGGATCTGGACCAAAAACGGGACCGGATAAAACGACGGCTGTGGATAAGAATGGGGCGATTAAACTAGTTGATGCCGCCAAAAAGAAAGGGATCGAACGTTTTATCATGTTAAGCTCTGTCGGTACTGATGATCCGGAACAAGCCCAAGAAGGAATGCGCCATTATCTTGAAGCAAAACATGATGCCGATGAACATTTAAAAGCAAGCGGGCTGACATACCCGATTGTCCGGCCGGTTGCATTGACAAATGAACAAGCTGCCGGAAAAATCTTTGCTGAAGAACAAGTGGACCATGCCAACAAATCCATTCCAAGAGCAGATGTCGCCTCCGTTCTTGCCCAATCAGTCACAGCGGAAAATACGTTCAATAAGACATTCGAGATTTTCAGCGGTACCTTTCCAATCAAGGAAGCCCTTAACAATATTTAAAATAGGAAATAAGCATGAAAAAGGGGGGCACTTGTTAAAGTACCCCCCTTTATAAATGAACCAGTTTGTTAGCAATTCTCAGGCGTTCCGGCGTTTTTTGCCGTTTTGAAGGAAGACCCGCAACCGCATGAAGCGATGGCATTTGGGTTTTCGATCGTAAAGCCTCCGCCCATCATCGTTTGTTTATAATCAATTACCGTTCCTTTTAGTATATCGGCATCCCCGTTATCAACAAGGATCTTTATTTCAAATTGCTCCAGTTGGCTATCTTTTTCTCCGGGCTCTTCTTCAAAACCCATTCCGTAGGATAATCCACTGCAGCCCCCGCCTTTAACGGCCACTCTTAAAAAGGAACCCTCTTCACCATTTTGTTTCATCATTTCTTTTATCTGAAAAGCAGCAGCTTCCGTTATTTGAACAACTTCACTCACAATAAACCCCTCCTTCTTAAGATATGTGAGATAGAACTATTTCTCTTTATAGTATATACCAAAGAATTTCCCACGCTCAATTTTCCAGCTTGAAAAAACTCATATTCCCGCACTTATTTTACCCATTTACGGATTGCCTTGCTATACAGAATCAATCAAACAAAGGACCAAGAAGGAAGATTCTTGAGATTCGCACTTAAGGAATATGAAGCATCCTATTTAAAGGGGACTTGGACTTTAGCGTACTCAGGCATCTGAAGCCAGAATCCTCTAACTCGCTGGAGACATTTCAAAAAGGACAGGGAATGAAAAGGCTGTCCCAAGAGGAGCAGCCTTTTCATTCGCCGTTGATGATTACATTTCAAATTCATCAATGAACTTATATATTTTATCTACCAATTCATCCGTTGTGTCGCCGGAAACCACTTCACCGTTTACTAGTGCATATAAGTTACTGGAGCATTTGCCGCAATATCCCAAACAACCATATTCTATGATATCTAAATTTGGATCCCTCTCCAATCTTTCCAGAGCCTCTTGAGCACCGCTGGCTAGATTGCTTACGCAAAATTCAATAATCGGGTACATTGTTTCACCTCACAGTTACTAACAAATCATCTTATTACTTTTCCCAGTTACAGTCAATATTTACGCATAAAAAGTAAGCTGATTTCAAGATATCGGTTGTGATTTCCTTTTATATTCGTTATACTTTTGTCGGGGTACGTAAAAAAAGAAAATTATCTAATTTTTTATTCTTACTACTAATTGGGGTATATATATTTAATTAAACTTTAAAAGGGTTCATTTGGGGGAATCCTATAGTTGGATACTTGTTTTCACAAGTGAAGCATTTTTTCAAATTTTTCAAGAGATCAAATAAAGGGGAAAATCATATGAAGAATTTAGTCATACTTGGTGGTGGGTATGGTGGTATGCGCATGTTGCAAAGATTGCTGCCTAATCAGCTGCCTGAAAATGTGAGCATCACGCTTATCGACCGTAATCCTTATCACTGCTTAAAAACGGAATATTATGCTTTAGCAGCAGGTACCATTCCTGATCAGCACATCCGTGTTGCATTTCCTGAACATCCTCGCTTGAAGAACGTATACGGAGAAGTACTTTCCATCGATATGGAAAATAAACAGGTCATTATAGAAAACCAGGATCCTGTCGTTTATGATGATTTAGTCATTGGCCTTGGCTGTGAAGATAAATACCACAATATTCCTGGAGCAGACACACATACCTATAGTATCCAAACAATCGATAAATCACGTAGCACATATTCAGCTTTGAATAATTTGGGTGCAGGTGCAACCGTTTCTATCGTTGGTGGCGGACTTAGTGGTGTTGAGCTAGCAAGTGAATTAATTGAAAGCCGTTCAGATTTGAACGTTAAGCTATTTGACCGTGGACCGCATATACTATCTGCTTTCCCAGAAAGATTAAGTACCTTTGTCGAATCTTGGTTCGATAAACATACAATCGAAATCATCCATCATTCCAATATAACCAAAGTTGAGCCAAACCTTCTTTATAATGGTGACGAAGCCGTTCAAAGTGACGTCATCGTCTGGACAGCGGGAATTCAGCCAAGCAAAATCATCCGCGATATGGATATTGAAAAAGATCGTCAAGGAAGAGCCGTTCTGACTCCTCAGCATTTCCTTCCTAATAATGACAGCATCTTTGTGGTCGGCGACTGTGCGAGCCTGCCTCATGCACCTAGTGCTCAATTGGCGGAGTCCCAAGCTGAACAAATCGTCCAAGTCCTTGTGAAGAAATGGGCAAATGAACCACTTCCGGAAAGCTTCCCTACAATGAAATTAAAAGGAACATTAGGTTCCCTTGGGAAGAAACAAGGTTTTGGTCTTGTTGCAAATCGCCCAATCACCGGTAGAGTGGCACGCCTGATGAAATCAGGCATTCTCTGGATGTATAAATACCATAACGGTTGATTCCAACCCATCCATGCTACATTTCATAAACTGGCCCAATGAGCTGCTTGCAGCTCATTCATGGGTCAGTTTTTCTTATTTCTTCCATTATATATCACACTCGCATCGTATATCCGTATTTTTCCATCGTTTCCACCACTTTTTTGAGACGCACATTTCCCTCTGCAATGATCTCACCTTCGATGAGGACCAGTGGATAAAATAAATCTTCTTCGATCATCTTCGCGGCAAAGTTCTTTTGCTTCAGCGTTTCTGGGGGATTATACATATCTATATAGGATATTTTGAATTTCTGCTCAGGAAACTTTCTCGTTAAAGCGGCTTCAAGCCACTCACAGGTATCTTTTGAAGATGGGAGATTTACACAACTCGCGCAAATTTGCTCCGCTCCATACACTTCTATCTCAATTTCTTTCATTACCATACTCTTCCTCCTTCATTTTAGTATATCTGCTTCATTTTGAATAATGTTTAAAAACTTCTCACCTGTTTCCATCATACCAGAATAATATAGATTATATTTCCGCAAAGTTACAGTTGGATTTTTTACTACCTTCGCTTTATAATATGAATAGGAAAGGAGTCGATTGCAATGTCTGAACAAACAATGGAAGTTCAAGTTCAAGAAGTCCTAGATAAACTTCGTCCGTTTCTTCTTCGTGATGGCGGTGACTGTGAACTAGTTGACGTAGAAGATGGAATTGTAAAATTACGATTACTAGGAGCCTGCGGAAGCTGTCCTAGTTCGACCATTACGCTAAAAGCTGGGATTGAGCGTGCCCTTCTTGAAGAAGTTCCTGGTGTAGTGGAAGTAGAACAAGTTTTCTAATAGCCCTTTAAATAACATGCAGCGTATGGATGAAGGACCACTTCATCTATACACGTTCAACCTTTTTTCATGCAGGCCGGAACTTTTCCTGGACTGTAATAAAAAATAAAGCTGACTCGGCTTTTGCCCTATCAAATGAATTGATACGGCTTGACGCGAGTCAGCTTTTTTATATGGACAGTAAATGAAATGCGGCTCACGATTTCAAAAATTTCAATTCCTTTTTTTCCTGTTCTGAAAGGATTGCCGTATAACTGCCAACATTATCTATTTCCAATTCTTTCACAAGATATTCCGGAAATTTTTCCTTCAATCCAGTGAGCACACTTTCGCATTTTTCTGCGGATGCCAAGCATAAAACAGTGGGGCCAGCTCCGCTTAGGGCTGCACCAAATCCACCTTTTTGAAGGACGACCTCTTCTATAAGTGCTAAATGAGGAACTAACCCCGCTCTAAAAGGTTGATGGAATCGATCGCTTTGCATCATTTCACCAACAAGCTTCCAATCTTTCGATAAGACTCCTGCAAGCAAAACATTTGCGGCTGCACTTCCGCTTATCGAATCTTTATAGGAAAGTGAATTAGGAAGAACATTTCTTGAATCCTCAGTAAGCAATTCAAAATTGGGAATGACAGCAATCACCTTAACTCCCTCGATCGGAAACGACACGACATCCGTTCTCTCCTCTGTATGCAGGCCCACTACCAATCCACCATAAACAGATGCCCCTGCATTATCCGGATGCCCTTCAAAGAGGGAAGCATGCCTATTCTTTTCATCAACGGATAAATGGAGTTCACCAACGATGTTCGCTAATTCAATCCCCGCTACAATGGCGGAGGCACTGCTTCCAAGACCCCGTGCCAGTGGAATTTCACTAGAGACGAAAAGCCGGCATGGGGATAGTTCCTTTCCATAATAAGCCGCCGTTTCCTTGGCAACTTTAACGATAAAATTACGATCATCTCTTGGAAAAACAGACATTTCCTCTGATAGTGGAACGACTTCCCAATGATCTGATGAAGATCCGTGTATTTCCAAGTAAAGTCCTAGCGCCAAGCCGATGGAATCGAATCCTGGTCCTAAGTTGGCCGTACTCGCCGGTACACGGATCAAGAACATCTCGGAATCTGCACTCATGCCTGTTTCACACCCTGCAGATGTTCTAATATGACCTCTTCGTCCATTGGCAACAATGTCGGGTGAATCGTGCTAGTATCGACTGCCACATTCGGATCTTTCAATCCATTTCCAGTCAGCACCGCAACAATCTTGCTTCCTTTTTTGATTTCACCGCTTTTTAATTGTTTATAGATTCCTGCAATGGAAGCACATGAGGCTGGCTCTGCAAATACCCCTTCTTTTTTAGCGAGGAAATGATAGGCTTCCAGAATTTCTTCGTCTGTCACCTCATCAATTTTACCTTGGGATTCTTTTGCCGCTTCGACAGCAAAGTTCCAACTGGCAGGATTCCCAATCCGGATGGCTGTTGCAATCGTTTCGGGATTTTCAATGATGGTATCCCTGACAATTGCAGCCGCACCCTCCGCTTCGAACCCTCTCATTTCAGGTAGGCCCGTTTGTTTCGAGTCATTATATTCTTTAAACCCTTTCCAGTAAGCAGTGATATTACCTGCATTCCCGACTGGAAGCGCCAAAATATCCGGTGCAGAGCCTAGAGCATCACAAATTTCGAAAGCCGCCGTCTTCTGCCCTTCGATCCGGTATGGGTTGACAGAATTCACAAGGGTGATCGGTGAGCTCTCACTAAGTGAACGGACGATTTTTAAAGCCTGGTCGAAGTTCCCTTCGATAGAGATTATTTCTGCTCCGTACATAACGGCTTGTGCAAGCTTACCCATGGCTATTTTACCTTCTGGAATGACAACGATACAGCGCAGGTTGGCACGGGCGGCATAAGCCGCTGCGGCTGCCGATGTATTCCCAGTAGAAGCACAGATGATCGTGTCGCTACCTGCTTCGATCGCTTTTGCGACAGCCATGACCATTCCGCGATCTTTAAACGACCCAGTTGGATTAGCTCCTTCATATTTTACATGTAAGTCGATTCCCCACTCATCGGATAATCGATTCAGTCTGATTAAAGGTGTATTCCCCTCCAACAGGGATAGTGCAGGTGTATTTTCATTGACAGGTAAAAAATCTTTATATGTGCTTATAAGTCCTTGCCAGCTCATTTGATGTCCTCTCCTTCAACTCTATATGTGCTTTTCACTTCTCTTACCATATTGTATTCATTTAATTTCTGTATAATTTGCTCAAATGCTGCCAAAGTGGCTGTATGCGTAACTAATACGATTTCGGAAGATTCCTTTTCATCCAGCGGCAATTGAAGGATTTTATCGAATCCTACCCCATGCTCGGCAAATAAATTCGTGATTCTGGCTAAAACGCCAACTTCATCCTGAACATGCAATCGAATGAAGAACTTAGCGAAAATCTCAGTGGCATCCTTTAATTGTTTCGGGTACTGCGGTGAAACGGCACTGCGGCCATTTACGCCCAGCCTCATATTCTTGATGACCGTCACCATATCCGAAACGACTGCAGTCGCAGTCGGAAGACTTCCGGCTCCCGGTCCGTAAAACATCGTTTCCCCTACAGCTTCCCCATAAACGTATACCGCATTATACTCATTATTTACCGAAGCTAACGGATGTGCTTCCGGAAGAAGTGCAGGCTGGACACTTACTTCGACCCTATCGCCTGCCCTGGAAGCGACGCCAATCAATTTCATCGTATATCCTAGCTTTTTACTATATCTCAAATCCTCTTCGGATATATCGGTTATTCCCTGTACCTCCACATCATTCAAGCCAATGTTCATTGAGAACCCGAGTGTGGATAGTATCGCCATTTTGCGGGCTGCATCCAATCCCCCTACATCTGCTGTCGGATCCGCTTCAGCAAATCCCAGCTCCTGGGCTTCCTTCAATACGTCATCATAAGCTCTGCCTTCCTTGCTCATTTTCGTTAAAATGAAGTTTGTCGTCCCATTGACGATTCCCATCATTTTCGTGATGCGGTCAGAAGATAATCCATCGACAAGACCTCTTAGAATCGGAATTCCCCCTGCAACACTTGCTTCATAGAACAAATCACATTGATTCTCGGTGGCCAATTCCAACAGTTCCGGTCCATATAGAGCCATTAGGTCTTTATTGGCCGTAACGATATGCTTTTTATTTTTTATTGCTTCTATCAGATAACCGCGTGTTTCTTCAATTCCACCCATAACTTCAATTACAACATCAATCTCGGGATTCGAAAGGATATCCTCAGGTTTGTCAGTTAACATATCTTTATCAACCTCGACAAGCCGCTCCTTAGTCGTGTCCTTGACTAGTATCTTCTTAATGGATATGGAACAGCCCACTTGATGCATGAGCTTGTCCTGATGACTTTCAATGATTTGTACGACTCCTGATCCAACTGTACCTAACCCCAATAAACCGATCGAGATGGCTTTCATATTTGGTTCCCCCTTAAAAACTGTTTACCTGTAGAAAACATTTGTATTTGTATAGTAGACATTATAAGTTTAATTCATATAATTATCAATAGTTAGAAAAGATGGATGAACGAAATTTTTTTGCCCATCCCTTGAACGAGTAAGAACGGCTAAAGCTAAATTTTTATGGGAAAACCATTTTGAAGATTATTACTCAACGCTCTTTAATGAATCATTCGTTCCCATTACTACATGTGGCTTTTGCACGGGATCCATCCATTTCAGTAAGCTGAGGACATTCTTTTCGGCAGTGGCTGTACATCCTGCCGTCGGCTTTGTTTCCCCTCTCCATATATGAAGGAAGATTGCACTTCCTTTTCCTTTTATGATGGGATTCGTATTATAATTGATGACCGCCCCATACCTATAGAGTTCATGATTCATCCTTTCGAAAGACTTCCATTTACTTGAAGGATTTCCTTTATAGGTTATCCACTTGTTATAATCCTTGGATGTCCGATCATCAATCCAGTAGTCATATTGGGTAGTTTTCCTATAATTCATTTTCACTCCGGGCGGCTTCGTTTTGCTTCCAAAGGCCGTACCAAATGAATAAATTCCAACCGGTGATTTTCCATCACCCTCTTTTTTACTCTTCGTGAAGCCGTTCTTCCCAATGACGCCCTCCATCTTCTTTAATGCGCGTCGCCATTCACCTTGTTTCTTCTCGTAAGTTTGGATCGCGACCTTCGTATCACTCATGGATTTCCCTGTCACCGATACAACTTGATTAACACCTTTCCTCGTATCGAATTTTTTCAGAAGGACTTTTTCACCTGAACTGAAAACCTCTTTTGCATCTGCCATCTTGATATATGCAGTCTTTTTTGAATGACAGACCTTATACCAGTTTCCAGTTCTCCCACTTGCCGATAGTTCTTTATTTTTCTTATAAGTTTTTAATGTTTTACTCGTAGCCGACGCCTTTTCCTTTACATCCGTAGTAGTCTTCATGACAATCTTGAATTGAGTTGCTTCGCAGCTTGTTTTCGTTTCAGCTTTCGTAAGATCTGTCGGTTAGATGATTAAAAGGGCTAAAAGGGTGGCCATCATCAATCTTTTCATGGATCCATCCTTCCGTAGTAATAACCAAATATCTAACTATTCGAAAAAATCTTTTTATCATCATAACATAGTAAGTAAGGATGAATCATATTTCTTTCCCGTTTTTATCTAAATCCAGTCAATTTTAGGCAAATCATATTGCTTGGCCGGAACCTCCGCCAATTCATAAAAATGTTTGAGGAAGGACTCATATTGTTGGGAGGATTTCGTGATCGCAGATATTTTATCCTCCAGTTCATTCGCCCTTGATTCCGTCGTTTTTGAAAAATATTCTTCCACTGTTTCAAAGTAATGAATGGGAAATAGCATCCTTGAATATAATAACCGGGCTGAAAAGCTGGAGAACGGTTCTATGGATTGATATTCGTGAAAGAAATGGCCAATGCCACGCTGATGGGTATGCACATTTTGAAAATAATGTTCCCTCACCCATTCCGCGACATCCCTTGTTCCGTGGTCGAATACCCAATCAAACGGATTTTTCATCCATTTATTGCTTTTCCACGTATCATGTAAAAAACGTTCATAACATACCGTTCCACTATCGACAATTTGCGGGGTATCATCAATTTCCGTGTCGACTAAATATTGAATCGCATTTTCACCCAAGACCATATAATAGGGAAAGGTTTCTATAAATAATTTTTCAAACTGGTTATCAGGATGGGCATTGAGCTTATCCCGCCAAATCTTTTCTAACTGATCGATCCTTTGTTCCCAGAGTTCTTTCCATTTACCGATTCTTGAGCATGTTCGAATCGTTTCATTAATGTATCTCCCACGCTGATGGAATCTTGCCAGACGTCTTCCTGGGTTGAAATTTTTCGGACCTTCCAATGCCTGATTGGCAAGTAGGATGAATAATTGTTCATCCGCTTCCGAAACATAACTTCCATGATTGGCAAGAACAAAAGCCGATACGTGACGATCTCCTTGTGAAATCATGTGTTGAGACATTGTATGCCGTTCCACTAATTCCTCCTGCTCCATATTTTCAATGGGAACGATGCTGTAAACCATATTCCCTGAACGGAAGCTTGGAAATCTGCTATTGGCTTCTTCATGACCTACCTGTATACCATAATTATTAAAAATGATTTCTTCTATCATGGAATGGCCCCCTTCATCAAATGGATATAATAGAAATATTGGACTTCATATACTTATATATATGTGGAATAACCCGTTTTCTGAATGATTATCGAAACCTTATTATAAAATCGAATCGAAATCCCTTTCATGGGTTTTGACTTTAATCAAATCAAACTACCGGCAATAGAACTATCCCTTTAAAATATAGAGAAATGGGTGATGACATGGCTAATATTGAACAATCAATGTCTGAAAAAACGGCTCGTAGGTGGCTAATTGAACGAGGAGTGAAATTGGAGGATATCGCTGAGCTTGTCATGTATTTACAATCTGGCTACCATGAAAATCTCCAAATGTCCGATTGCCTTCACAATGTCGAACGGGTCCTTTCAAAACGCGAGGTCCAAAATGCCATCCTTACCGGCATTCAGTTGGATATTCTAGCTGAGAAAAAACTGCTCGAGGAGCCGCTACTGAGCATCATTGAAATAGATGAAGGACTATATGGGGTCGATGAAATATTGGCTTTTTCAATTGTGAATGTTTATGGATCCATCGGCTTTACCAATTATGGTTTCATCGATAAACAAAAGCCAGGTATCTTAAAATATCTAAACGATAAAAGCACAGGTAAGGTGAACACCTTTTTAGACGATATCGTTGGGGCAATTGCTGCTGCCGCTTCAAGCCGGCTTGCCCATAGAACCGAAAATGCAGAATAGTGAGCTTATGATATTAAACGACATAAAAAAACCAGGACTGCTTTCGCAGGCCTGGTTTTTTCATTCGAAGTGCCATAGGTCGAGCGTATCCACCACATACGTTGGCTGCTCCTTATATTGCTTCAAGCGTTCTTTGGTCGTTACGCCAGTATGTACAAGCATTGTATCGATCCCTGCATTAATGCCGGCTAGGATATCCGTATCATAGTTATCGCCAACCATGATCGTCTCTTCTTTAGGTACCCCTAATACTCTTAGAGCTTGCTCCACTATGACGGATTCAGGTTTTCCAATGAAAATCGGCTGTACTTGAGTCGAAACGGAAACAACGGAGGTCAAAGCACCATTCCCCGGCAAAAGGCCTTGTTCAGTAGGAATGGCAATATCACCATTGGTCGAAATGAAAACAGCGCCATTCCTGACAGCAAGACAGGCTTTTGACAACTTTTCATAATTGACGCCGCGATCGATGCCCATTACCAGAAAGTCTGGATGTTCATCCACAAGCTTCATTCCTTTTTCCTTAAGAGCCTCGATGATGCCTTCTTCACCCACCACATAGACCGATGCATCTTGCTTTTGTTCAGCTATGTAATTGGCAGTGGCCATGCTTGTCGTGAAAACTTGATCATCTTCCGTTGATATGCCGATGCTTCTCAATTTATCCGCTACCTGTGCCGGAGTCCGGGATGAGTTGTTGGTGACGAATAAATAAGGGATCTCCCTTTTTCTTAGGTCATTAATAAACCCTGCCGCTTCCGCAATTTGTTCAGTTCCGCGATACATGGTGCCATCTAAGTCAATTAAATATCCTTTATACGACTTCATTTGAATTCGCCTTCCTAACGCTACTAGTTTTTAAAAGCTGATACGGGTCCCAATTCATTTGTTAAATAGTTCCTCACCAAATCGGGGAATTGCTTGAATGCCTCGATATTTTCCGAGAATACGGCATGCAGTTCGTTGTGATCGACTTCAATGAAGTCCTGGACCAGCATTTTCCTTAGCGGCAAAACCTTTTTGAATTGTATCGCTTTTTCTTCTGAAATGACTTTTTCATCTTGAAGGATATCGATAATATCTTCATAACTTCCTGGATCACGCATAATAAAACCATCAATTACCGCATTTCCCACATCCAACACGGAATCGATGGAAGTATGTATAAGCCTTTCAGCGATAAGTTCCGAAAGGTCTCCATCCCAATTATCATGCCCTTCAAAAAGTCCAAGCTGCTTTTCAAGAAAACCTAATATTTGTTCAATCTTTTGGCGGTCTACAAAGTACATTTTTTTCCAGATCCTTTCTGATCTAAGATGATATAGGGAATCATTGGTTGAATGAGCGGCATAGGTAAAACCCTGTGCCGGACCAACCTTATTCCTTGATGATACCATAGCTTCTCCCTTACTCTCAATTCCTTCAGCCATTTGAAACAATCCCTATATTAAACAGCAGCAAAAACGCAAGCATTGCCCTAAAAAAACCTAAATTTACGGTCCCATTTGTATTCTTGACAATTTTCCTTTAATCAATGAAAACTCTGAAGGCAAGATTGCCGGACTTTCCTGTGGAACCATGAGGCGTGACGAAGTTCCTCCTGCCGGGAGCCCCGAAAAATGTCTGTTCCCCTATTGAAGTCACTTTGTTATGATGGAACTACAAATGTGAAGATAAGAAGGGAATGATACTATGGAAGATCGTTTTTATTTATACAATGACGTGGTTGATTCAAAAACCCGGTTCATAAGTTTCATGGGAGAGGAATCAAGATTCGATCTGGCCATTACGACAACCGATCGTTTTTATGGGAAGAAACTTGTCTTAAATATGCAGAGTAACCGTTTTGCGATTATTGGACCTGATGATTTAGAAGAGGAAGGCTATCTTGAGCATGCCTTTCAGTTGTCAGAAGCGGAAGCCGAAGAACTAAGTCACTTTTTAATGGAAATCGTCTGAAAGCCGACGTTTTTTTCTTAAACGGGATAACCTACTGAATGTACGATTACATGAGGGGGGATTACCTTGGGCAAAGAAGAGGAAATATACCACGATTTCTCCAATGTCGAAAAACAGCGGGATTATTTAATTCCTGAAGAATTTCCCGAAGGACCTTTTGGATCATCGATAGCAAAAGATGCACCAGTTCAGAATAAAAACACCCCGTGGCAGGAAGGGCAACGCTATCAAAGTGCCTTTAATTATGAAAATAAATCCTTGCACGAAGACTTACCTCGACAATATCCTGGTGCTCATCCGACACATGATGATCCAGAAAAAGATGAACAGTCTCCTTATAAAGGATATGGAAACTCTTAACATGGAAAGGCCAGAGTAAATCCTGGCCTTTCTTATTTCTTTATTTTCTTCACGACGAAATATGGACAGCCAAAATTGCAGTATTCATATAAATATTCACTAAGCGTGCTTATTTTTGTATCGAAGGTCGCTTTCTGATTAGAGTCATCAAAAAATCCACGCAGCCTCAATTGGCCGTAACCCCAATCCCCCACTATATAATCATACTTCGTTAAAATCTCACTGTATCTGGCCTTAAACGCTTCTTCGTTATAGCCTTCCCGTTCATCCTCGATTATTTCATAGGTCATGTTATTGATGTTAATCATTGTTTTCACCTCTCATAAATACATTCCTTCTTTAAATTATAACTGATTCCCCATCAATTACTAAGCGAAAAATAGAGAAATATGTTCATCCTAAAGTTATGGGGGTGTTATTGATGAAAAAAATGCTAATAACGATAGGTTTAAGTTCGATTATTGCACTAACTGGATGTGCTGATAAAGAAAAGGATCAGGGGCTCGGTGCAAAAAACAATGCCGGCAACCCAACAAACGTAAACAACCCAACTCAATATTATGATGAGGATTATCGTAATAATGACAACAAAAGTGATGATTTCGGTTTTACCCGCACAAATAGTGCAACCATTGACGGCCGTAATATTTCCAACAAGGATGCTTCCATTGACCGGGAACAACTCTCTGATGTCATTTCAAAACTGAGTGTTCAGATTCCTAATGTCAATGATGCGGCTACTCTGGTGACCGACGAGGAAGTTCTTGTCGTATATGATACCAATACCAAGGATCGGACTGAAACCGCAGACCAAGTTAAACGTACTGCCATGTCCATCGTGCCTCGCTACTATCATGTCTATGTTAGTGATGATTATCAAAACCTTGCCCAAGATGTCGAGAATTTCTCTACATTGAAATCCGGCAGCAAAGGGATCGACTATACGATTGAACAAACCATCAAAAGAATGCTGAAATCGCCTCAAGGATACAAAATGAGTGACGGGGAAAATGAAAATGGGGAAATGATTAACGATAAAAGGGATCATCACGATAACATCCATCAAAAAATGGATAACCGTTAATAAAAATGAAAGGACCGAATTTTTTCGGTCCTTTATTTCACTCTATTTCAATAATTCTTCACCTTTGGTTTGTTTATGCTTTGCCGCAGCATTAACCTGTTCGTCCGCATGGTAGGAAGAACGGACAAGCGGGCCGGATTCACAATGGCTGAAGCCTTTTTCCAATGCACGTTCTTTCAATTCGGCAAACTCCTCAGGCGTATAGTATTTCAGCACCTTCAAATGCTTTTTAGTCGGCTGCAAATACTGGCCGATAGTCATGATATCCACATTATTGGCCCTTAGGTCATCCATCGTTTCAAGGATTTCCTCCCGCGTTTCACCAAGGCCAACCATTAAACTCGACTTTGTCGGAATCTCCGGATACAGTTCCTTGGCTCTTCTTAAAAGCTCCAATGAACGTTCGTATTTGGCTTGAGCCCGTACACGGTCGGATAAACTTCTGACTGTCTCTATATTATGGTTCAGAATGTCTGGTTTAGCATCCATCAAAGTCTTAATATTTTCATGTACCCCGCCCATATCCGACGGTAATACTTCAATCGATGTAAATGGATTCTTGCGTCGGATGGCACGGACCGTTTCAGCGAAAACTTCAGCGCCTCCATCTTTTAAATCATCACGGGCAACAGCTGTAATGACGACATGCTTTAAATTCATCAATACGACGGAATCGGCAACACGCTCCGGTTCAGCCCAGTCCAATTCATTAGGTCGTCCGGTTGTAACAGCACAAAAACGGCAAGCCCTTGTACAGATTTCACCTAATATCATGAATGTAGCCGTTCTTCTCACTGCCCAGCATTCGTGAATATTTGGACATTTCGCCTCTTCACAGACAGTATGAAGATTTTTTTCGCGCATCATATTTTTTAAACCGAGGTAATTTTCATTAGTATTAAGCTTTATTTTTAACCAATCTGGTTTACGAAGAATTTCTTTATTTGTAGAAGACATGAAAATGCCACTCCATTCTATAGAAATTAACACACCCTACTTTAACAATAAAAAAGCATTTATACAAGTTATAGTTGGTTTCCCATTATTTATTTTTCATGTTTATAGCTAAATCAGCAAAACTATAAAAGATGGATGGACTGATGTCTTTATAAATACGGAGAGTGACATGAAAGGAGCCTGCCCCGTTGAAAAAATTATTCCTTCTTACCCTAACTTGTTTGTTTATTTTGAATGCACCAAGCCAAGTGGCTAAAGCTGCCGATACCCCTGAAGCTTATGCCGGGAGAATGGAGCTATACAAAAATATGGAGGCTACCCTCCAAATCCCATGGTATTACCTTGCTGGGGCTGATCAATATGAGCACAGCCTAAGGGCTGCCCGACGGGATTTAGAGCCGGCAAAGGGTTTAATAGGCATCAACATCGAGCCTTCAAAGTGGAGCGGTGCCCTCAATCCTGACTTGAACGACGTGAACCCGCTCACGATCACATTTTTTGATGGGCTTGGCCAGGATGGGAATGGTGATGGCAAAGCTGATATTACTAATGATACCGATCGCTTATATGCTTTTTCGAAGCATCTCCATACTTATGGTGCAGATGAAGATAATATCCGGATCGGCTTGTGGGATTATTATAAACGAGATAAAGCCGTCAGCATCATTATCGGCAATGCCGAGATTTATAAGAAATATGGCCGGCTGGATTTACAGGAAAAGGCCTTCCCCGTTCCAGTACGGACTCATTATACGTATTTGAATACATGGGGAAGCGCTCGTGGATGGGGCGGAAGGAGAATCCATGAGGGTACTGATATATTTGCGGATTATAGCCTTCCCGTTCGATCAACGAGCTATGGCATCATCGAAATGAAAGGCTGGAATAAATTTGGCGGTTGGCGGATCGGGATACGGGATTTAAATAATACGTATCATTACTTTGCTCATTTAAGCGGTTTTGCCAAAGGATTGAAAGTCGGACAGATCGTCGAGCCCGGGCAAGTCATCGGAGGTGTTGGCAGTACAGGTTACGGCCCTCCGGGAACTTCAGGGAAATTCCCTCCGCATCTTCATTACGGAATGTACAAAGACAACGGAATCACGGAATGGAGCTTTGACCCTTACCCCTATTTGAAAATGTGGGAAAGGAAGGATTTAGCTAAAAAGAAAAAGTAAGCGGCGATGAATTTTACGCTGCTTTTTTTTGATTCGAACATAAACCCCTGAACTTGATGCATAGGTATTAGTAAAGGGGGCTAAAGCGTGTTCCGAAAAAGATTTCGAACAAAGAAATTCCGAAAGAAGGGGCCTCTTCCCACCCGAAAAGTATTTCTCTATTCCTTTATCCTTTTTATCATAACCAGCATCATGACTCTTTGGTACGTTGATAAATCAATCGAACCCGTGATCATGAGTGTAGCCGAATATGAAATCAAACGGATTGCAACGGAAACGATTCATGAATCGGTTGATGAGAATATAGCCAAGGTTGATATGAACAAAATCATCACCAACAACGAGGGTGGTAAGGACTCCAGTTCATCCTATAGCTTCAATCCGGTCATATACAGCGAATTGCGCGCTAGCATTACGAAGGATATTCAAAAGAAGCTTGGCATCAAAAAGGGAAATCCTTTTAAAACGGGTTCAGCCAAAATAAATGATGAACAATATAAAAGTGTGGTCTATTATATACCCTTGGGTGTCGTGACCGGGAATAACCTCCTTTCCAACTACGGACCTGAAATCCCAGTGAAAATGTCAGTCATCGGCAATGTTGAATCGGATTTGAGGACAAAACTGACAAACGCAGGCATCAATAATGTGTATTATGAATTGATTGTGGATTTTGATGTCAATATTCAAATCGTCATCCCCTCTTTCACAAAGGAGACCAAGGTAAGTCAGGAAGTGACAGTCGGCAGTCTGCTAATTGAAGGTGATGTACCAAGTTATTATAGTAACGGAAACGGTTCGTTGGCACCTGCCATCATGAAGGAAAACAAGGAATAATAAAACCAGCTTATCCTTGTGGTTAGGCTGGTTCTTGTATATTGAGACATTTCATGATCAGCAAATGCAGGTTTTTATTCAAGTCCACTTCATACTTTTATCTGTTCCCCATTTTGAAGTATCCTGATCATTGGACGGTCCCCTATCCCCTCATTTTGAGCTGATATCACCCCTTTTCTCCCATCATTCAATTCTGAGCTGACCGGGTTTACGAAGGATTTCCAAAGGTACGAGCATTTTGCCGACATCATGTAAAATCGTGCCCAGCCCAAGAATTTCGAGATTCTTTTCATTAATGTTCAATTCCATCCCGATCGCCAGGGGGTATATAAGGTCACATTGAAGGAGTGAGTAAAGATGTAGTCGTCGTATGTATAAACTTCGGCCAATAAAGTCATTAACTCTTTATTCCTATTCAGCTCGTCCATGATGACTTGACGTTAGCCTGCTCTATCGTGAACGATCCATCAAGGTTGATTTTGTTTTTCATGTCCAGGAATGTGGTTTCAATCGTATTAATGGCTTCTCTCCTTAGTTTCCCGGATACTGGAGGCATTGGAATAATGTCATCCGTCCTGTAATCTTGGATGTAAACAAAGGGAATATTAAGGGACATCAGTCGATTGATCATTTTCTAAGTTAATATAAGACCTTCACATAATAGGATATGGCCCCGCTCATTATAGATATTTTTTCCGAGCCTGGCTCCAGGGCTTAGGGTCTTTGTGATAGTTAGCCTCATTCTTGGACTCCATCTCCCCATTCAATATTTATAAATCAAACCATTTCTTTCCTTTATAAGGGTTATCGGAAAATAATTTGATAAATGAATCCATTATTGAATAAATCTTTGGTAAAAAACAAGGCCCCCTTCTGGGTAAAAGAAAGCCCACCTTTTCAAATCATCTTGATTAATGCTTCTTTACCAATCATTCCTGGATGAATGCCCTTTTCCACGGCCTCCCAGGTAACTGATTCAAGCGGCGCTTCCAAAAGCTCTTCAATCGATTTAACTCCTGTGGCCCTTCCTGCAAGAATTTTACGATCTCTCAATTTATCATTCAACAGTCCTACATCTAACGCACCGCACATTATATACCCTTTTTCGGACGCGACAGCAAGTAAATTCGTTTTGGGAAGTCGGACTGAAATGGCTAGGAATGTATGATTATTAAGTATTATAGGTATCATGCTAATCAATTGGTTTCGCCCCTTTCTTCCCCATACTTTATGAAAAAAAGGGCGAAACCGTGATTTAGCGTTAGGCATCCGTATACATTTTTTTCAACTTCCATAAAAGGATATCCCGCAAGAATTCCGGTAATAGGTATTTCTTACGATTGGAGCGCTGGATACTTGGAAAAAAGTGCCCAAACGTGAACATATCAGGTATTGCCAATTTATAAGACTTATCTGCCTGCAGTTTCTCCCCTTTTATCAGAATCCCATTTACGATTCCATTCTCCATTTCGTTAAATTCAATTTGATCATATTGCATGACTCCCATGATTTTTCCGCGGAAACCGAAACCTTTCACTTGGATATGAGGCCACTCCTCATTTCTCGATTGCATTAAGATTTCTTTTAACTCATTCCCATTTACTTCAACGACGCAAGGATTGATGGGGTGTGGACAGATTCTGTGAATATCCCCTTTTGTGACTGGTCCCTTCGGCAATCCCTCGAGCAGAAGACCAGCATTCAAAAAGGTGCAATCCGCCTGACTCCATTCCCTTAAGGCCTCTCCAAGGATTTTCGTCAAAGCACTAACCTTGAACCAATCATTGTCCAAGGCTTCCGGCAAGTCCACTGCGACCTGTTTTAGCATTTCCCCTCCGGCCTGGTACATCGCTTCAATCCATGCCCGTTCATCCTCTAATTCTGAAAAGTCATTGGTATCATATAGAATGGCACTCTTCTGGCTAATTCTCTTTTCCTGATTGACGGTCATTTCCACCTGCCCAACAAAAAAACCATATTTTCCCGCAGCGCAAAGGAGTGTATCATTGATCAATTTCCCTTGGTGAAGGATATGGTGGGTATGCGCGCCAAGTATGACGTCAATCTCCGGAAAGTCCTCTGCCATCCTCTCATCATCATGGATGCCCAGGTGAGAAAGGATGATGATTACATCCGCCTCTCTTTTGACCCTTTCAAGCTGTGCCTTTAACTCCGCGAATGGTTCTGTTAATTCCCAACCCATCGCAGAATAAAACTTTTGATAAAAGGCTGTCAAACCTATCATGGCGATCTTAGTGCCTTTTTCCGTTGTATGTATCCAATATGGCAGCGCCCATTCCGGTCTTTCAGTATTTCCGTAATAAATATTGGCTGCCAAGACTTTGAACCTTGCTTGATCATATAAGGAGTCTAACGCATCATGAGGTAAAGTGATCCCTTCATTATTGCCGATGGTCACATATTGGTAGCCCGCTTCATTCAGCAGTTCAATATTCCCTTTACCCAACGTACCTTCTGTATATGGATGCCAGCGGTCCACATGATCACCTATATCAAGTATGATCGCTTCTTCTCCCGTTTCTTGATGAAGTTGTCTTCTTTCTTTAAGAAACTTATCAATACGAGGCCAATTCTCAAAATGACTATGGAGATCATTGGTGTGATATAAATGAATGATTTCTGACATCATTTTTCCTCCTCGTTTATCCTGTAATACCTTGGTATATAAGACGTAAACCAATGATTATCAGCACTATTTTTAACATATTTTCCAGCGACGCGCTTTTTAGGCGCGTATTGATGAATGCCCCCAACTTAGCACCGAACCATGCACCCGGAATCAGGGCAAAAACATATGGCCAATTTACATTTCCAAGGGAAATATGCGTAATCGAATTAGTGATGGAAGACAGAAATACCATGAACATCGAAGTCGCTACAGCCATATGCGGAGGGAAGAAGAAAAGAAGCATCATTACGGGAACCATTAAGGCTCCGCCGCCAATCCCAAATAACCCGGAGCTGAATCCCACGAAAAAAGTAATCAATACAGCTATAAGGGGGTGGTAACCATAAGAAAATGAATGTCCATTTTCAGTTTTATACGTTTTGACCATTTTCCCTTTTCCAGGCTTGAAAACCATTGGCTTCAACCGGTCCTTCACTAATAACACGATAGCCATGAAAACCATGAAAATCCCAAAGTACAATGAAAAAGCTTCGACATTAAGGTTTTTATTAACATATGCCCCTATTATGCCACCTGGTGCACTGCCTATAAAGAAGATTAAGCCGGCCTTATAATCCACCACTTTATGTTTTAAATAAGATAAAGTAGAAGATAACCCCGTGAAAATCATGATAACGGTTGAAACACCTACGGCCACCTGAGGTGTCAGCTCATCGATTATATTTGTCGAAGTACCTAAATATAAAAGAGAAGGCACAATGATGATGCCTCCGCCCAGACCGACAAGAGAGCCGATTGATCCCGCTAATAATCCGATACCCACTAAAACTAACCATACCATGAAGAAATCCGCCTTTACCTGTTTGTGAGGAAAGCACCTCTACTAGCTTGTCACATCTTCTCTTTATTGATTATATAATGCCTTTTAAAACAAACCAAGCTGCCTTGGAGCCAGTCCTTCATATTCAATACCAAGCAACTCAATCATTTGTTTGGCATTATCGGCGGCATCTCCGCCTGAGTTATTATTGAACAGGACATATATCTCCTTGGATTCCTTTTCCAATATCCTTATTTTCTCCACCCATTCAGTCAATTCCTGATGATTATATCGGTATAAGTACCTAACCTCACGCCAATCATCACCCGAAGAAGGTCTCTGCCAACCATGCAGGTTACGGCCATGAAAGCGTATCAGGGTTTTATCTTTATCGGTGGCATGCAGAACGACAGGAATGGATCCCTCTCCAGCCTGCGGCTCATCGCATACAGTATGGATCCAGCCTTCCTCTTGGATAAAGTCCAAAGTTTGCTGGACTACGCTTGGTCTGTACCAGCTTTGATTCCGAAATTCTATGGCAGCTGGAATATCGCCCATTTCAGCTTTGCACCATCGCAGGTAATTCACGTTTTCACGCTTACAATCAAACCATGGCGGAAACTGAAATAAGACCATCGCGAGCTTCCCTGACTTCTGATAAGCTTCCAGAGAGTCGCGAAATGCCTTGAACATGTCCTTCTTACTTTCAAATGGGACCTCCCCACGCTGATGTCCTGTCATCCCTTGATAGGCTTTGACGACAAACTTGAATGATGCCGGCGTCTCTGATACCCACTTTTCACTGTTCCTCTTTGGCTGGACTGCATAAAATGAGGCATCCACCTCCACAATGGGAAAATGAGCCCCATACTCTTTGAGTTTATCACGTTGGGACACACCGCCATGATACAAACTATCATGATCCCCCCAACCTGTCACGCCAACATAAATCATCTGCACCATCACTCCTCCCGGGACAGTCCCCATTTCCTTACTTCTTCCTTTATTATTTTTTACCCTTATTGAGCCATATTTAATCTTTGGTATAAGGGTGCCAAAGATCAAAACAAAAAGCCTGCCAGTCAGACCCGGCAGGCTTTTGTATGAATGGTTATTCTAAATCGCCTTACAGGCAGGCCAGTCGGTCATTATCCGATGGAGCCTTTCATTTTGACATCAAGTATTTCTGAGGCATTATAGTCTCTTAAATCCCTATTTTTAAATCTAATGATAATACTCTTTTCAGATCGCATCAAGTTTTATGAATCGTGGTCCGCTCAAAAAAGGCACAGTAAAGAACGTTTTTTATGAATGTAACTTTAATGATTCTTGATTTTGTATCTTCACCAAAAAATTCAAATGCTTCATACTAGCATATTAAATTTCTCCAAATTTTCCAGGTAGAATTGAAAATAATAATCATGTACATCCTCTTCATATTCTGCAGTTCCATGGAACAGTTTTGCACCCACCATTAAAGAATTAAGATATCCATCCAGATAATCACATCTAGCTTTCACCTTAAATTCAGAAACATACTGTCCATCTTTACTTTCAAGAACAATATCAATTCGTCTTCCTTCATGTTCATCGATAATCATTTGATTATAATTATAATCGAGCCAGTTTTTTTTCATTTTACTTTTTTTAAGTGGGTAGCGTCGATTGTACTGCCGTTGTTCTTCATGAAATTTTAGCTCATGAGGCAGGAAGACTTTTTTCAACACTTCACTATCACATATTTTGAGGCAAAGAAATATCTTCTCATAATCAAAATGCTCATCCCTTGGCAGATCAAGAATTTCCGCTTTACTGAATTCCTCTGCCTTGAACTTTTGCTTCAATCTAGTTATAATCTCTTCTTTATTGAAAACCAAGTGTTGTTTCTTTTTTAAGTACTTCTTATAAATCTCCTCGTAATTAAAAACCATAACACTCCCCCACTATTTAACAGGTCCCCCATAAAAAGCATGAGCATTTGGTGTTTTTTTATAAGGATGCCAATGCACCCATGGTTTCAGACATACACATGCGGTTCTGCTGCTTGAATCAGGTGCAAGCCTTAAATATGTATCAAATCGATTGGGGCATAAAACCATCAAAACAACAGCGGATACTTATCTTGATATTACTGAAAAAATAGAAGAAGACGAACTTCAAAAGTTCGCCTCCTACACTAAAAGATAAAATCAAATCGGCACAAAATCGGCACGCTAGCAATTTTACAATTCATTATAATCCCTCAAACCCTTATAAACAAAGGTTTTCACTATCTTAACCAATAGAGCCTTCCATTTCGAACTTGATCAGACGGTTCATTTCAACCGCATATTCCATTGGAAGTTCTTTTGTAAATGGTTCGATGAAGCCCATTACGATCATTTCCGTTGCTTCTTGCTCAGAAATTCCGCGGCTCATCAAGTAGAACAATTGTTCCTCAGATACTTTGGAAACCTTCGCTTCGTGTTCAAGGGAAATGTTGTCATTCAAGATTTCGTTGTAAGGGATTGTATCAGATGTAGACTGATTATCCATGATTAATGTATCACATTCAATGTTGGAACGAGCCCCATCGGCTTTACGTCCGAAGTGAACGATACCGCGGTATGTTACTTTACCGCCTTGTTTAGAAATTGATTTTGATACAATGGTTGAAGATGTATTTGGCGCTAGGTGAATCATTTTAGCTCCAGCATCTTGGTGTTGGCCTTTACCGGCAATGGCAATGGATAATGTCATACCACGAGCGCCTTCACCTTTTAAGATGACAGCAGGATATTTCATTGTCAATTTAGAACCGATGTTACCATCAATCCATTCCATTGTTGCGTTTGCTTCACAAACCGCACGTTTCGTAACCAGGTTAAACACATTGTTTGCCCAGTTTTGGATCGTCGTGTAACGGCAGTAAGCATCTTTTTTAATGACGATTTCAACAACCGCACTATGAAGGGAGTTAGTTGTATAAACAGGTGCTGTACAACCTTCTACATAGTGAACGGATGCGCCTTCATCAACAATGATAAGCGTACGTTCGAATTGACCCATGTTTTCAGAGTTGATTCGGAAATAAGCTTGAAGCGGAGTATCCACTTTAACGCCTTTTGGTACATAGATGAAAGATCCACCTGACCAAACTGCTGAATTCAATGCCGAGAATTTATTGTCAGTCGGCGGAATCGTTTTTCCAAAATGCTCACGGAAGATATCTTCATTTTCACGAAGTGCTGAGTCCGTATCTTTAAACACGATACCCATATCTTCCAATTCCACTTTCATGCTATGGTAAACCACTTCTGATTCATATTGAGCAGATACGCCTGCAAGGTATTTTTGTTCAGCTTCAGGAATTCCCAATTTATCAAAAGTCTGTTTGATTTCCTCAGGAACTTCATCCCAGGATTTCTCTGATTTCTCTGATGGTTTAACATAGTATGTGATTTCATCAAAGTTCAAGCTTTGCATGTCGCCGCCCCATTGAGGCATTGGCATGTTGTAGAAATGCTCCAATGATTTCAAACGGAAATCAAGCATCCATTGCGGTTCATCCTTCATTCGAGAAATTTCTTCCACGATTTCTTTTGTCAGACCACGCTTTGAACGGAAGATGGAAACATCTTTATCCGCAAAGCCATATTTATAATCGCCTATATCAGGCATTTTCTTTGCCATAGCTCGTATTCCTCCATTTCAAATGGCTGAATTACAACAGCTCATTTTAATTTAATTATTCCTTCAATCCCTTTTCCATGGCCTTCCAAGCTAGCGTCGCACACTTGATTCGGGCAGGGAATTTAGAAACACCTTGAAGGGCTTCAATATCCCCAAGGTCCATCTCATCATCGTATTCTTTTCCTTGAATCATTAAGGAAAAAGTCTCGGACATCGCTAAAGCAGTATCTACGTCTTTGCCCTTTATGGCTTGAGTCATCATGGAAGCTGAACTCATGGATATCGAACAACCGTCACCATCGAATTTAACATCGCTGACTTTTCCATCTTCAATCTTCATCGTTAAACGAATCCGATCGCCGCAAGTTGGATTGTTCATATCAATTGTCATGCTGCCATCCTCAAGCATACCCTTATTACGTGGTTTCTTATAATGATCCATAATGACCTGACGGTAAAGTGTATCTAAGTTATCAAAAGACATTGCTGAAATACTCCTTCGTTTTAACAAGCCCGGACACAAGCTTATCAATATCTTCTTCCGTGTTATAGAGATAGAAACTTGCTCTTGCTGTCGATGACACGTCAAGCCATTTCATTAATGGCTGTGCGCAGTGATGACCGGCACGGACAGCAATTCCATCTGCATCAAGTACGGTAGCGACATCATGTGGATGTACGTCATTAATATTAAAGGTTACTACGCCCGCACGTTTTTCTGCATCTTTTGGACCGTATATGGTAAGTCCTTCAACTGCAGACATTTTTTCCATTGCATAAGCAGCGAGTTTATGTTCATGCCGCTCAATATTATCCAAGCCGATTTCTTCCAAGAAATCAATCGCAGCCCCCATGCCGATCGCACCAGCAATGATAGGGGTTCCGCCTTCGAATTTCCACGGGAGTTCTTTCCATGTAGACTCATACAAACCTACAAAATCAATCATTTCCCCGCCAAATTCAATCGGCTCCATTTTTTCCAGTAATTCTTTTTTACCATATAATACGCCGATACCAGTCGGACCGACCATTTTATGACCTGAGAAGGCAAAGAAGTCACAATCCAAATCGCGGACATCCACTTTTAAATGAGGTGTACTTTGTGCCCCGTCGACTACCATTACAGCATCGTGATCATGGGCAATTTTCGCGATTTCCTTCACAGGATTGATAACACCAAGTACATTCGAAACCTGCATGATGGAAACGATTTTCGTTGCATCCGTAATTGTAGCCCTCACATCATCAAGGGAAATCGTTCCATCCTCTTGAAGTGGAATGTACTTCAGTACCGCGCCTTTTTCTTTGGCAAGCTGTTGCCACGGAATGATATTACTATGATGCTCCATGTAAGAGATGACGATTTCGTCACCCTCTTTAACATTTGCTCCACCGTAACTTTTTGCTACTGTATTCAAAGAAGTAGTCGTACCTCTGGTAAAGATGATCTCTTCAGTAGAAGAAGCATTAATGAATTTACGCACCTTTTCACGTGCACCTTCATACGCATCCGTAGCTTTTGTTCCTAGTGTATGCACCCCGCGGTGAACATTCGAGTTGTATCCGCGGTAATATTGCTCAATCGCTTCAATCACTGCAGCCGGTTTTTGAGAGGTTGCAGCACTATCTAAATAAACTAATGGCTGACCATTGACTTCTTGATCTAATATTGGAAAAAGCTTACGAATTTCGTATGGGTTCATTACTGTACTTTCCTTTCAATGACCGCTACTAATTGTTTTTTTACTCCCTCAATAGGAAGTTGGTTAACAACAGGGGCCAAGAATCCGTGAATGACAAGTCTTTCCGCTTCTTGCTTTGTTATACCACGGCTCATTAAATAATAAAGTTGAAGCGGGTCAACACGTCCGACAGAAGCGGCATGACCAGCCGTTACATCATCTTCATCAATTAAAAGGATTGGATTGGCGTCTCCGCGTGCTTTTTCACTTAACATCAGTACGCGTGATTCTTGTTCGGCATTGGATTTTGTCGCACCATACTCTATTTTTCCAATTCCATTGAAAATCGTGGATGCACTTTCCTTCACAACACCATGCTTAAGGATATACCCCTCAGAACGCTTACCATAATGAATGATGGCAGTCGTGAAGTTTTGCTTTTGCTCCCCGCGGCCAACTACAACGGATTTAGTATCCCCATGTGAGCCATCGCCCATTAAATATGTTGTGTTATCCGAAATCGTATTACCGTCATTCATAAGACCTAGCGCCCATTCGATATGTGCGTCACGGCCTGCCACTCCACGGCGGTTAACATATGTCGTAAATCCTTTTGAAAGGGTGTCGACCGCTCCGTATTCCACTTTTGCATTTGCATTCGCAATTACTTCGGTTACGATATTGGCGATACCTTCGCTAGATTCAACGTTTGAGAAATAGTTCTCCACATACGTTACCGAGCTGTTATCTTCCGCTACGATCAATACATGGTTGAAAAGTGTAGTATCTGGATTATCCAACAGGAATACCGATTGAAGCGGTTCTTTGATTTCTACATTTTTCGGAACATAAAGGAATGCTCCCCCATTGACTAATGCAGCATGCAACGCTGTTAAACGATGTTCATCTATTTTAACGCCGTCTTTCATGAAATATTTTTGCACGAGCTCAGAATGGTCACGGGCCGCTGTGAAAATATCCGTAAAGATGACGCCTTGTTCTTTAACATTAGCTGACAGATTGATATATGCCGGCGTATTGTTGCGTTGAATGTATAAGTTCCCATTTTCTTCAATGATGGATTTGATTTCTTCCGGAAGCTCCTCTAAAGAGGCAAAAGCTTCACTTTCAACCGCGTGGGTTTTGAAGGAAGTAAAATTCCATTTGTCGATTTTCGTTTTATCCGGCTTTGGCATCGGGAGCTTTTCAAATTCAGAAAACGCTTGAATCCGAAGCTCGGAAAGCCAAGCTGGCTCATTATTTTTAGTTGAATAGGAGCTTATATCCTCTTGTTCGAACGGTAATTTCGTTTCTGTAGTCATTGCAAATCCTCCTACTTACGCTTCTTCGCCAACAGTTTCGTCTTCAATGCCCAATTCTTGTTTGATCCAATCATAACCTTCCGCTTCCAAGCGGGCAGCAAGTTCAGGACCGCCTGATTTAACAACACGTCCTTGCATCATTACATGTACATAATCAGGAGTGATGTAATTTAATAGACGTTGGTAGTGAGTGATGATCAAGCATCCAAAGTCTTCTCCGCGCATTTCGTTGATTCCTTTTGAAACGACTTTAAGTGCATCGATATCAAGACCTGAATCAATCTCATCCAAAATTGCAATTTTAGGTTGGATCATCATTAATTGAAGGATCTCGTTACGTTTTTTCTCTCCGCCGGAGAAACCTTCATTCAGATAGCGTTGCGCCATATCTTCATCCATTTCAAGGAATTCCATTTTTTGATCCATTTGACGAATGAATTTCATCAATGAAATTTCATCGCCTTCTTCACGGCGTGCATTAATGGAAGAACGTAGGAAGTCAGCGTTTGTAACACCACTGATTTCACTTGGATATTGCATAGCTAGGAATAGGCCTGCACGAGCGCGCTCGTCGACTTCCATTTCCAATACGTCTTCACCATCGAATGTGATGCTTCCGCTTGTTACTTCATATTTAGGGTGACCCATGATCGCTGATGATAAAGTGGATTTACCAGTTCCATTTGGTCCCATGATCGCATGGATTTCCCCACCTTTAACTTCAAGGTTTACCCCTTTTAAAATCTCTTTGCCTTCAATTGATACGTGAAGATCTTTAACCGTTAATGTAGAAGCTGACATAATAATACCTCCGTGAACTAATTCCTATTTTATTACCAGAAAGTAAAGATTACTTTCTTTACTATAAATTTACGTAAAACCATTCTCATTTTATTCTCATTCCAATTTTATAACAAATCCAATTTGGAATCAACTAATATAGAAAGGTGTTTCCACTTCTTACATGTTAAAAACCTGTCCTATTCTTACCATACTAACAGATATAGCCTATTTACAGCATATTAAGCCTTATTTTAGCTTTTGTTAAAATTATCTTATTATTCGGCAAACCTTCGTTCTTATTAATATATGTCCGAAAGAGTCGATCGGATGGTATGAACGTTCCGCTTTGAAAATAAAAAAATCGGACTGTAAGGCATTATGTAAGTTCATCCAATAAGGAAACCCTTATTTTCTGGACCACTTACCATTTTACCTCTACAGACCGATCTTTTAAAGAACTCTTTTATATGCTTAGCCGTGAATTTTGCGTTGCAGGTCCAGGACCATTTTGTTGCATTTTTCATGTTCCCTATCTCGTTCTTTCTCAACCTCGATACGGAGGTCTAAGTTTCTACTGTACTCACTGTAGCCAATCCCATGTGAAGACTGCATCGCCTTTTCCATTTCGCTTGTTACATTTAAATCCAGAGTATTGATAGTGAACCATCCTTTCAAATTTGTGTATCATTTTATTACCTTCAATCATTCTCTACCCTTTTACTATCATATATAAACATGAAAAAACGACCTGAATTACATCAGGTCGTCATTGTTGAATTATTTATCCGCCGGTACAACTGCACCTTTGTATTCTTTAAGGATGAAATCTTGAATTTCTTTAGAATGCAATACTTCTACAAGCGCTTTGATTGCTTCTTTGTTTTCGTCACCTTTGTTTACAGCGATGACATTCACGTATGGTGATTCAGAATCTTCAATGGCGATTGAATCTTCAATCGGATTCAAACCTGCATCGATCGCATAGTTGGAGTTGATCAAAACAGCATCGCCTTCGCCGCTCTCATAAATTTTAGGAAGCAGAGCCGCTTCATATTCAGAATCGAATTTAAGGTTTTTCTTATTTTCAACGATGTCTTTAGTTGTAGCTGTCGTTTTATCGATTCCCTCTTTCAAAGTGATCAGGCCATTCTTTTCCAAAAGGGATAAAGCACGCCCATGATCAGCGACAGAGCTGCTTAGAATGATCGTTGCCCCATCAGGAAGTTTTTCGATGGTTTTATATTTTTGTGAGTATAGAGCTATTGGCTCGATATGGATTCCGCCTGCATTAACGAAATCATATCCGTTTTCTTTAATTTGTGATTCTAAATAAGGAATGTGCTGAAAATAGTTAGCATCCAATTCCTTATCGTTTAAAGCCTTATTTGGTAACACATAGTCCTGGAATGTTTCGATTTCCAATTCGATTCCTTTTTCTTCAAGAAGCGGCTTAGCTTCCTCAAGGATTTCAGCATGCGGAACATTGGATGCCCCTACAACTAATTTCTTGGATTCTTTTTCCGTTTCACTGCCGCCTTTATCCTTTTCACTTCCACAAGCAGCCAAAGCGATGGATAACACTAAAATCAATGCAAATCCTAAAAACTTTTTCATCCTTTTCATCTCCCTTTATCTTTTGTCCAATTTAGATGTAATCACATCTCCAATAATTTGAATTATGAAGACGATAATTAGAATAACGATAGTCGCTACAAGCGTAACGTCATTTTGATTTCTTTGATAGCCCTCCAGATAGGCAAGATTACCAAGTCCGCCTGCGCCGATGACCCCGGCCATTGCGGTATATCCAACCAATGCAATCGATGTTACCGTAATCCCGGAAATAAGGGCAGGCATCGACTCCGGAAGAAGGACCTTCCAAATGATCGTGCTCGTTTTTGCCCCCATCGATTTAGCGGCTTCAATTACACCTTTATCGATTTCACGGAGGCCGATTTCAACCATACGTGCATAAAACGGTGCCGCACCGATAATAAGTGCCGGCAGTGCAGCGTTCTCTCCAATCATGGAACCGACAAGCGCTTTAGTGAAAGGAATGAGCAGCACGATCAAAATAAGAAATGGAATGGAACGGAATATATTAACCACAGCACTGATGACCGCGTTGATTGCCCGGTTTTCCCACATATTCCCCTTCCCTGTCAAGAACAGGATCAATCCTAATAATATGCCTATAAAAAAGGTTGCCACCACAGAGATACTTGTCATATAAAGCGTTTCTTTCGTTGCTTCAATAATGTCTTCCCAATCAACATTCGGCAATAATTCTTCAAGCATGAGTAATCACCTCCACGCCTACCTGCTGTGCTTTAATGAATTCGATTGCGCGGAGCATTTCATCCTCTTTGCCATCAAGATGGATAAACAACGTTCCATATGAACCGCTTCTGGTTTGCGATATTTTACCTTGAACGATATTGACATCCAACTCGAAGTTACGTACGAGCTTAGTTATCAACGGGCTTTCTGCATGATCACCTACAAAAGTCAATTGAATCACTTTGCCTGCAGGAAAGCGTTCGAGCAGATGGTCCATCGTTTCTTTCGTTTCTTCTGGTTCCGTCACCTGTTGCACGAAACGCTTCGTCATTTGTTCTTTAGGATTCTTGAAAACATCCAGGACAGGTCCCTGTTCAACAACTTGCCCGCTTTCCATCACAGCCACACGATGACAGATTTTACGTATTACATGCATTTCATGTGTTATCAAGACAATCGTCAACCCGAGACGCTGATTGATGTCAACAAGCAATTCGAGTATAGAGTCGGTAGTCTGCGGATCCAAGGCAGAAGTCGCTTCATCACACAGCAGCACTTTAGGATCATTCGCTAGAGCCCTGGCTATTCCCACCCGTTGCTTTTGCCCTCCGCTTAATTGCGAAGGATATGCCTTTTCTCTGCCTTCCAGTCCGACTAACTTGATCAATTCGTTCACACGTTTGGTGCGTTCAAATTTTGAAACTCCAGCAATTTCCAACGGGAAGGATATATTTTCCTGAACGGTTCTGGACCATAATAGATTGAAATGTTGGAAAATCATGCTGATTTCTTGACGGGCCTTACGAAGCTGAGCACCTTTAATTTTTGAAATTTCCTTCTCAGCCACCACAACGGATCCTTCTGACGGTGTTTCCAATCCATTGAGCATCCTGATCAAAGTACTTTTCCCCGCTCCACTATAACCAATAATACCGAAAATCTCGCCTTTATTTATTTCAACATTCACATTATTTACAGCCTTGATCGTCTCACTGCTTCCTTTTCCTGTTCGGAACAGCTTACTGACTTTTGTCAATGTAATCATTAATCCTCACCTCTTTTATCCAATAAAACCTATGAACTTAGTTAATTTCTCTACATTATTATCTGTTTCCACTACCAATTTTGCAGTTCATGCAAAGGTTTTTCCTACTGAAATAGAAAAAACCTTTCTGCATGAGCAGAAAGGCAGGTGAAGAAACAGGCCTTCCTCTCATCTTCCAAAGTGATTAAACTTTGTGTGAATTGGCACCTTTCCAAGGAAATCTCCTTGTCGGTTGCCGGGTTTCATCGGGCACATCCCTCCACCTCTCTTGATAAGAGCTAATATATAGAATATTTGTATATCATTAAGTTCTTTAGTATGTTGAAATTTTATCATAGATAAAAAAGGAGCGCAATGTATAATATTTCTAGTTCAAGAATGCCCAGGACTTTTTGCTTAAACCGTTTTAGAAGTCAAGGAGACGATATTCGTCGCTTTTTCAATTGCCTGCTCCAAATCTTCTATTAAATCCTCTACATTTTCAATCCCAATGGATAAACGGACTTGATCAGCACGCACACCCGCTTTCGCCAGACCTGCATCATTCAATTGCTGATGGGTCGTACTGGCAGGGTGGATGATCAAACTCTTCGCATCCCCTACATTCGCTACATGGGACCATAATTCCACCGAATTGATAAGTTTCGCCCCGGCTTCGCGGTCTCCCTTAATTCCAAAAGTCACAACGGATCCTGCTCCCTTGGGCAAATATTTATCCGCAAGGGCTTTATCGGGATGATCCTCATTAGAAGGATGCGAAACCCAAGTCACGGCAGGGTGATTTTTCAAATATTGAAGTACAGACTTCGTGTTCGAAAGATGCTCTTTCATCCTTACATGCAGCGTTTCAAGTCCAAGCGTAAACTGGAATGCGCTTTGGGCACTTAGCGCAGGGCCTAAATCACGAAGTAACTGCACTCGGGCTTTCGTTATAAAAGCGGCTGGTCCAACTGCCTCGGCGTATACCAGACCGTCGTAACTTGGATCAGGCTCCGTAAAGCCAGGGTAGTTTGGTGAGTTCCAATCGAACTTCCCTCCATCCACGATGACACCGCCTAAAGTGGTTCCATTTCCCAGAAGCCATTTTGTAGCGGAATGGATGACAATATCCGCTCCAAAATCAATTGGTCTGCATAGATACGGTGTAGCGAAGGTATTATCAATGATTAAAGGTATCCCGGCATTGTGGGCAATGTCAGCTACCGCTTCGATATCAAGGACCCTCAAACTTGGATTTCCGATTGTTTCGGCAAATATGGCTTTAGTTCTTGGCGTTATCGCCCTTTTGAAATTTTCAGGGTCATCAGGAGAAACGAACTTCACTTTAATCCCATATTTCGGAAGAGTGTTTTCAAAAAGATTATACGTACCGCCATATAAAGTGGAGGCTGAAACGATCTCATCCCCTGCACCGGCAATATTCAGGATTGACAGTGAGATGGCAGCCATTCCGCTTGCTGTTGCCAATCCGCCGATACCGCCTTCCAATAAGGCCATTCTTTCCTCAAAAACGCTGACCGTGGGATTATGTAGTCGTGTATATATATAGCCATTCTCCTTTAAGCCAAATAAATTCGCTGCATGGTCAGTGTCTTTGAACAAGTATGCATTGCTTTGGTAGATAGGGACTGCACGTGCACCTGTTTCATCAGCTTGCAGACCGCCATGAACACTCAATGTTTCGAAACGCAACTTTTTCTCTGACATACTATTTCTCCTCTTTCTCTATGGATTTAGTAGGAATTATATTGAAACCGGGCCTTTCAAAACAAAAAAACCACTTCCAAAAGAAGAGGTTTTAAAAACGCACCTCATCTTTTCAGAGCTAACACTCTGCTGGAATTAGCACCGTATATAAATTTATACCGGTTGCCGGGCTTCGTCGGGCCAGTCCCTCCGCCACTCTTGATAAGAACTATTAAATTCAGGATGCTTTCTTAATACAAAATATAACATTTTAGAATTAATCAGTCAATGAATTGTTAGAATATTCTTTGTTCAATTCCAATTTGGCCGCCACTTGTCCACAACTAAAAAAACCAATCCGTTTCTGATTGGTTTTTCAGCTGATTTCCTTAAGCAATCCATATAAATAAGGAACGGATTGAAAGGCATATATTTTTCTGTGCAGCTGCCCTTCTTTGAAAAACAATAAACACGGGACACTTTCAATTTCATATGATTCGGCAATAGCTTGAACATAATTCATATTCATTTTACCTGCCTTCAGTTCCGGGAAAAGTTCCATGGATATCGTCAGCATCTTGGAAGCCACCTGACAGGTGCCGCATAATGGCGTATATAAATATAAGCAAAATGTTTCCCCTTGTTCAACGGCAAGCTTACACTCTTCTTCTTTCCATTCCTGAATCAATTAGTCGTTCACCCTTTGACTTAAAAATTTCATTTTAACATTCATATTGGCAGATAAAAGCACAGTTGCGATATGATGTTCAGGTGAGCTCTCCACTTCTTTGTACATTTTATTAATATACAGGTGGTTCGCTTCCGGCATTTCCCTTCGGAATTGCTTCCGGAGCTTTTCTCCTGATTCATCTGCGTCAAAAAGGAGATAAACATCACGGTCCATCAATTCATCCACCAATTCATCAAGCTTAGTTAATGATATGGTCCCATTCGTACATCTAATTTCCACATCTTCATTTAAAACGGAGGCAACTTTTCTTCTATCGGAACTGCCTTCTACAATGATCACTTTATCGAATTCGCCCCATTCCATGTCATCACTCCATCTCACGAATTATGTGCGCAACTGCGATTGTACAAAATGAAAAAGAGAGCAGGCCTTTTCAGTCCCCCCTCTCCTTCGTTTTTAACCGTTAATCAAACTCTCATATTCTTCAGCGCTCATCAGGTTTTCAATATCACTGCTATTTGATGGTTCCAGCACGATCATCCATGCTTTTTCAAAAGGAGATTCATTTACATATTCAGGGTTGTCACTTAAGTCTTCGTTTACTTCAACAACCTTGCCACTGATAGGAGCATACAGCTCTGAAACGGTCTTAACGGATTCAACACTTCCAAATGGTTCGTTCGCTTTCAGTTCATCCCCGATTTCTGGAAGCTCAACGAAGACGATGTCCCCAAGCTCGGACTGGGCGAAAGCTGTAATTCCAATGCGCACTGTTCCATCTTCGGTTTTGACCCATTCATGTTCTTTAGTGTAACGAAGTTCTTTTGGTGTTGTTGTCATTATAAACCCTCCATATGTACATCTTATTTTATCTATTCCATTATAAGGTAGATTTATTGTTTAAGTAAGGAATTAACCAAATATTTTGTAAAATTTCAGTTCCAAACCTGTTCGAATTGCTCTTCTTTGAAACCTACCGTCACTTTGGTACCATCCGTAACAATCGGCCTTTTCAGAAGCATGCCATCTGTGGACAATATATCAAGCATCTCTGCTTCAGAAGCTTCTTTCAGCCTATCCTTTAAGCCTAGCTCCCGATATTTTTGACCGCTAGTATTGAAAAACTTCTTCAATTCCAAATTGCTGATTTTATATAGTTGTTCTATTTCAGTTCGCGAAGGCGGATTTTCCGCTATATGAATCGCTTCATATTGCAGTTCATGATTATCCAGCCACTTCTTCGCATTACGGCATGTGCCGCATTTTGGGTACCAATATAATGTTAAGCCCATCATTTCACCACCTATCAATAGAATACCCGTTTTCACCACGCAATACAACGAAATGTCTTTTGAATTTCCATTGCGATTTCATGAAAGGAAATAAAGGGAATGCCTTTACGGGCATTCCCTTTACAGATTCTGATTCATTGCTTAAAGTGCATATTTTTCCGTTTCGATTACCTTAACGGAAGCTTCACGTTTTTTCGCAATGACATTGATTGGATTGTGTCTTGTCAGCTTGCGAAGTGAAGAAAGCATGATGCGAAGGGTATCGCCTGTTTCCACCGCAATTAACGTTTCCTTTGCATGCTGTTCTATTTCATTGAAAGCTTCCTGAACGAAAATTTCCGTGTAAAGCACTTTTTGTTTGTTCTTCTCCAGCCCTGTAGCCGCAATTGCTTTTTCCGTACGTAATACCACGGATTCAGCTGCATATGCAAGGGATGCTATATCAGCAATATTGGAGAGGATTTCTTGTTCTTGATCAAGCTTATTGCCGTATTTCTGTGCAGCAAGGCCAGCTGCCAAAATACCGATTTTCTTAGCGTTTCTAACAAGCATTTTTTCTTGTGCCAATGGCTCATCGCCAGGCTCTTCCGGCATCATCATCATTAATTCCTCTTGCAGGCCTTGAGCCTTTTGAAGAAGCGGCAATTCCCCTTTAAGTGCTTTCTTCAGGAAAGTTCCCGGTACAAGCAATCGGTTGATTTCATTTGTACCTTCAAAAATCCGGTTAATACGGGAATCACGATATGCTTTTTCAATTTCATACTCCTGCATGAAACCATAACCGCCATGAAGCTGTACGCCTTCGTCCGTAACATAATCCAATACTTCGGAAGCGAAGAATTTATTCAATGAACACTCAATTGCATATTCAGCGATTGCAGCTGCCATTGATTTCCCATCTTTCACTTGCTCATCAGTCAATTTGCTTTGCCTTTGATCATAAAGGCCAACAGTACGGTATACAGAGCTTTCTGCTGCATAAATTTTAGACGCCATTGTTGCAAGTTTTTCTTTCGTCAAGTTAAAATCGGAAATTTTCGTTTTGAACTGTTGGCGTTGATTCGTATAAGCAGCTGTAATCTCAAGGGCACGTTTAGATCCGCCGACAGCACCCACGCCTAATTTATAACGGCCAATATTCAGGATATTGAAAGCAATGACATGCCCTTTTCCGGCTACACCCAAAAGGTTTTCGACGGGTACATGAACATCTTCGAGGATTAATGTACGTGTAGATGAGCTTTTGATGCCCATTTTCTTCTCTTCAGCACCAGTTGATACACCTTCATAATCACGCTCTACAATGAAAGCAGAGAATTGTTCGCCGTCGATTTTGGCGTATACACAGAAGACATCTGCAAAACCTGCATTTGTAATCCATTGTTTTTCACCATTTAAAATATAGTGTGTTCCTTCAGCATTCAATTTCGCAGTCGTTTTTGCCCCCAAAGCATCTGAACCTGAGCTTGGTTCCGTTAAGGCATACGCAGCAATTTTCTCACCCGTTGCCAGTAAAGGGAGATATTTTTTCTTTTGTTCTTCATTTCCGAATAATACGATCGGCAAAGATCCGATACCTACGTGTGCACCATGCGTAATTCCGAAGCCGCCTGCAAGTGCCATTTTTTCTGTAATTAATGCCGAACTGATTTTATCAAGACCCAATCCGCTGTATTCCTCAGGAACGTCAGCACCAAGTAAACCGAGTTCACCTGCATGCTTCAGTAATTTTACAGAACGGTCGAATTCATGGTTTTCTAAATGTTCAACCTGCGGCAGAATTTCATTCACCACGAAATCCTCTGAAGTTTTGGCAATCATTTTATGCTCTTCGGAATAATCTTCCGGTGTAAACACTTGATCATACGTAATATCTTCTACTAAAAAAGCTCCGCCTTTAATGAGGTTATCTGTTGTTTGATTGGACATGTTTTTTCCCCCTAAGTGATTAATGAAAGTAAACCCGCCGGAAGCATGTTGACAGCTTCCGGAAGGGATGGAATTACGCTAATAATTCAAATACTCCAGCAGCTCCCATTCCGCCGCCGATACACATTGTCACAACTCCGAATTGTTGGTTTCTGCGCTTCATTTCATGAAGCAGGCTTAATGTCAATTTTGCTCCAGAACATCCCAGTGGATGGCCTAAGGCAATGGCTCCGCCATTTACATTGACAATCTCTTCATTCAGCCCCAGCTCACGAATGATTTGAATGGATTGGGAAGCGAAGGCTTCATTCAATTCAAATAAACCAATATCGGATAACTCAAGGCCTGCTAGTTTCAAAGCTTTAGGAATGGCTGCAATCGGTCCGATCCCCATAATTTCAGGCGGTACCCCCGCTACAGCAAAGGAGCGGAACTTACCAATCGGTTTCATCCCCAATGACGAGGCCTTTTCCCCATCCATGACCATGACCGCGGCTGCTCCATCACTCGTTTGTGATGAATTCCCTGCTGTTACGGATCCTGTAACAGCGAATGCAGGTCTTAGTTTTTTCAGCACTTCAACAGTCGTACCCGGACGAACGCCCTCATCCTGTGAGAATGTGAATGATTTTTCCTTTAATTTAAGATCTGGACCCACTGAGCGAAGGGTTACGTCAACCGGTACGATTTCATCCGAAAACTTTCCTTCTGCAATGGCCTTAGCCGCCTTTTGATGACTTCGTACAGAAAATGCATCTTGATCATCACGGGAAATCCCGTATTTTTTTGCAACGGCTTCAGCAGTGTGACCCATACCCATATAATATTCCGGGGCTGTTTCCGCAAGTTTCGCGTTCGGACGCGTTACATGACCCATCATTGGTAAAAGGCTCATGGATTCCGCTCCGCCTGCAATGACTGTATCACTTTGGCCGAGCATGATTCTTTCCGCTCCATAAGCGATACTTTGCAACCCGCTTGAACAATAACGATTTATGGTTATGGCTGGTACTGTATAAGGCAACCCTGCCAACGCTCCAATGTTACGCGCCATGTTCAATCCTTGCTCCGCCTCAGGCATTGCACAACCGATAATCAGGTCATCGATGGTTCCTTCATAATTCCCTGCACGCTTTAACGTTTCCTTTACAACAAGTGCCCCTAAATCATCAGGACGTACATTAGCTAGAGAACCTTTTTTCGCTCTTCCTACCGGAGTCCTTGCTCCAGCTACTATTACCGCTTCTTTCATGAGGATCCCCCTTACTCAATTTTAAGCTATCGATCTATTAATCTTCCTTATCGGTTTGGCCATATCTTCATCTAAACATCAATTACGGAGTGGTTTCCCTTTAACGAGCATGTGCTGCATCCTTGCTTGAGATTTCGGCATCGAAATCAGTTTTAGGAACGCTTGTTTTTCCAGGTTCAAGATATACTGTTCATCTACTTCCGTGCCAAACGGGAGTTTCCCCCCTGCCAGGACGTATGCAAGCTCTTTGGCTATGACAAGGTCATGATCGGATAAGAATCCAGAAAGGCGCATGGATTCCGCCCCTAAGAGAAGTGCGGCATATCCCGTTTCACCAACGACAGGAATCTTTGTGCGGGCAGGAGCGGTATAACCTTGTTCATACATGGAAATGACAGCCTGCTTCGCATCATATAGTTGATGATCCGCATTCACACTTATTCCATCATATGAATTAAGGAAATTATTCCCGCGTGCTTCCTCAGCAGAGGTCGAAACCTTTGCCATGGCGACCGTTTCAAATACTTGGTTGGCCACTTTCTGTAAATCAAAGTCGACACCCTTCGGCATATTCCTCAATGTCTTGACATAAAGTTCTTTAGTCCCGCCGCCGCCAGGGATCAAACCTACACCAGCTTCCACCAGTCCCATATATGTTTCAGTCGTTGCCTGGATGTGCGCAGCCGGAAGGGATACTTCAGCACCCCCGCCAAGTGTCATATTAAACGGGGCAACCACTACAGGAACTGCACTGTACTTAATTTTCAGCATCGCCTTTTGGAATTGGCTGATGACCATATCGAGTTCAAAAATATTGTCATCTTGCGCTTCCATCAACATCATTGCAATATTGGCGCCTACACAGAAATTCTTGCCTTGGTTTCCGATGACAAGGCCTTTAAAATTCGCTTCCGCTTCGTCGACCGCCGCATTGATCATTTGCATGATATCCAGACCGATTGCATTATTCGGCGAAGTGAATTCAAGAATGGCCACTCCATCGCCGATATCTATCAAGCTTGCACCACTGTTTTTCTTGATTACGCCTTTTTGCTTCTTGATTGCTTTAAGATTGATCACCTTAGGATTTTCGACAATTTCTTTATATTCACCATTATCATAATAGTGGACTATGCCATTTTCTTCTTTATAGAAAGAAGTGATTCCCTTGGCGAGCATATCCTTTACCCATTGCGGAACGGAGATGCCTTCCGCTTCCAGACGGGCTACCGATTTCTCTACACCTATAGCATCCCAGGTTTCAAATGGACCAGTGGACCATCCGAATCCCCATTTCATCGCTTGGTCGATTGCCACGATGTCATCCGCAATGTCCCCAAGCAGTTGGGCAGAATACACAAGCGCCGGATTCAGCACATTCCAAAGCAATTGGCCAGCACGGTCTTCGCTATAAACAAGCGCTTTCATTTTATTTGGCAAGCCCTTGGCCTGTTTAGCCATTTCAATGGACGGCGCTTTTAATTTTTTTCGTGCATCATATTCAAGCGTTTCGGGATTCAATTCAAGGATTTCTTTGCCTTTTTTCAAGAAAAACCCTTGTCCTGACTTGCTTCCAAGCCACCCATTCTTAAGCATTTCATTCATGAAATCAGGTATTTTGAAAACTTCTTTTTCTTCTCCATCCACCTGGTCATATACGTTTTTGGCAACATGTGCAAAGGTATCCAATCCAACTACATCAAGTGTCCGGAAAGTCGCGCTGGTTGCCCTTCCGATCAACGGTCCTGTAACCGAATCGACTTCACCGACACTATATCCGCCTTTTTGCATTTCCCGGAGAGTGACCAATAAACCATAAGTGCCAATGCGGTTTGCGATGAAGTTTGGCGTGTCCTTGGCTTGGACGACACCTTTCCCCAGTACATCTTCGCCAAATCGTTTCATGTATTCGAGCACTTCTGGTGAAGTTGCTTCAGTAGGGATGATTTCCAACAATTTAAGATAACGCGGCGGATTGAAGAAGTGGGTTCCCAGGAAGTGCTTTTGAAAATCCTCCGAACGGCCTTCTGCCATCGCTTCGATTGAAATTCCGGATGTATTCGATGAAATGATGCTTCCAGGTTTACGATGCTGATCAACCTGGGCAAAAACACTTTGCTTAACCTCAAGTTTCTCAACGACCACTTCGATGACCCAATCGACATCCTTTAAACGGCTTATATCATCTTCCAGGTTTCCCGCCTCGATCAACGCAATATTTCCCTTAGCCGAAAGCGGAGCTGGTTTCTGTTTTAAAAGTTTAGTAATCGCAGTTTGGCTAATGCGGTTACGCACTTGTTTATTATCTAATGTAAGACCCTTTTTCTTTTCATCCTCAGTGAGCTCACGAGGTACAATATCCAATAATAAAGTCGGAATGCCGATGTTAGCAAGGTGTGCAGCAATCCCTGATCCCATAACTCCTGACCCTAGAACAGCAGCCTTTCGTATTTGTCGAACCAAGTTCATATCCCCCTTACGCAATGTATTGAATGAATGCTCATTCATTTTTAACCCAAAAATTTTTTGAATATTTTTTCTTATTACTAATATAGAATATATTTGGAAATTCCGCAATGATTAAACAGGAAAAAAATATTTTTTTCTCCAAATTCCTTTGGTTATTTCTCCTCCGTTCAGTAAAAAATAACCGTGCAGGAGGTGACTTATAAAATGAAGCGTAAAGATAATCCTTCTAAAGCAGCCGTAAGTGCAGCAAGCGTTAAAGGCAATGCCGGCCCTGGCGCTGAACGTCAACATGGAATCAATAAAGTGAACAGCCAGAACAATCAGTTTAAAAAATAAATCCTTCTTAATTTGAGCAGCCGTCCCTTATCCGGGGCGGCTCTCGCTTCCTATTTCTTGAATAGGCCTTTTAAAACGAAAGCAATATTGGCCGGTCTCTCCGCAAGGCGGCGCATGAAATATCCATACCAATCCGTACCATAAGGAACATATACCCTTACCTTATATCCTTCTTCAGCAAGCTCAAGCTGCTTTTCATTGCGTATGCCATATAACATTTGAAATTCAAATCGATCCCGGGGAATTCCCTGATCTTTGACCAAGTCCCTCGTAAAATCGATGATTTTATCATCATGTGTGGCAACTGCGGTATAATTGCCATTCAGCAAATGCTGCTTGATAATTTTCTTGAAATTCTCATCCACATCTTTTTTCTCGGGAAAAGCCACTTCCCTCGGTTCTTTATAAGCTCCTTTAACAAGTCTTAAATTCGGATGGTATGCATCCAGCTCCTCAATATCCTTCTCAGTCCGATACAGATAAGCTTGGATTACGGTCCCCAATTCATTATATTCAGACTTTAGGTTTTTGAATACATCCAAAGTTGGCTGACAGCGCGGAAAATCTTCCATATCAAGCGTCACGAAAACCTGATGGGCTTTAGCTTCATCCAAAATCCTCCGCATGTTATTCATTACGACCCGTTCGGACACATCCAAGCCCATCGAGGTCAACTTCAGGGATAACTGTGAATCCAGTTGATTTCTGCCAATCATGCGAATCGCTTCGATACACTCATCTGCCATCTTCCCTGCTTCATGTTCATCTTCAATGAATTCACCTAAATAATCAAGGGTAACAGCAAGCCCTTTCCGGTTAAGATCTGAAATCACACCGGATGCCATATTCAATGATTCTCCTGCCACGAAACGAGATGCACCAAACCGAAGCCCGTATTTTTTCGCTGCCTTTGTCATGCTTTTGTTCTTTGATAAAAAAAGCAATAGATTTTTCAATATTCCTTCCATCTGCATTCCCCTCCAAATCATTTTGGAAAATAGATGCACAAGATTATTTTACCATTTAATTCATTTTTCAGACATTTAGAATCAAGAATAAATAAATTTCATTAAGGGAAAATTAAGTTCGTTTAAAGAACACTTAAGGAGGTAGAATGATGGAACAGCAAAATTCGTTTAACAGCCAACAGCAGTCCACCGGCTTTATGAAGCAGCCGCCGGAAATGGTTTCGGTGAAAGATAGCTTATACTTAACCGATATGCTTGCATGGAATCTGAATGCGATTAAAAAAGCACATTTTTTTGCCACACAATGCAAGGACCCGCAAATCATTGATGCATTAAATCGGTGCGGTCTCATGCATCAACGCCATTACGATACCATTTTGAAACATTTGAACCCGGACCAAATTCAGGGTCAACAACAATACCAGTAAAGGAGGGTTCTTGATGCCCAATGAAAACAAAGTTCAAAATCCAGAATCTCCTGTAGCCAAGACACCGCAAATGAATGACAGGGATTTTATAAATGATATGCTTACAACTGAAAAGTACTTTTGTAACTCCTTTTCCGTTGCCTTGCATGAAATGAGTAACCAAGCATTATTCCAAGACATTTTCTCCGTATCAAAAGAAAATCAGGAGATGCAGCGTGAGCTCTATAACCTTATGTTTGAAAAAGGCTGGTATAGTTTAGAAAAGGCGCAAGCTACCAGCTTAGGCCAATCGTACCAACAATTTTCCGGATATAAAAATCAATTTCCTTCTGGATCGAACCTTCAATAAGTAAACATTCAGGGGGCGGATTCTGCTCCTTTTGTTTTTTTGCTACCAATAAAGCCGGCCCATGGTGGGCCGGCTTTCCATTTAGATATCCGTTGAAAACATATACTTCTTATAGTGATACCGAATGCTGAATATTAAGCCCATGGCCATCATGTTCCCCATTAGCGAGCTTCCTCCATAACTGACAAATGGAAGCGGAATCCCCGTAATCGGTAAAAGGCCTACAGTCATGCCGATATTCTGAAAAACATGAAACGTCAACATGCTTATAACGCCAACACAGATATATGTATAGAAGTTATTTTTCGTGTCCATTCCCGTTTTTGTTATATGGTAAATCAATAGGAAAAACAAGGAAATAATGATACTTGATCCGATGAAGCCGAATTCTTCACCGATGATACTGAAAATGAAATCCGAATGACTTTCAGGCAAATACACTTCCCTCGAACCGATTCCCTTGCCTGTGGTCTGGCCGGAGCCGATAGCCAGTAATGATTTGGTTAAGTGATATCCTTCGGAGCTGGCATAATTATATGGATCCAGCCAAGAATAGATACGGCCGAATTGATATGATTTTACCCCTAGGTATTTTTCCAGGATTTCCGGCTTCCAAAGGACGAAGTATAGGACCACTGAAGCGACGACAATTCCTCCCGAAACGATGGGCAGCAGGATCTTCCATGATACACCTGATATGAAAATCATTCCGAGCATGATTGACATGATGACAAGCGAGGTACCCAAATCCGGCTGTTGCATGATTAACAATAAGGGGGCACCAGTCACAAGACCGATTTTAATAAGTAGCCAAATATCGGTTTGAATTGTTTTCAACGTGTTTTTGAGATGATGGTTCGAGATGACATTCGCTAAAGCCAGGATCAGGAAAACCTTCATGAATTCCGATGGCTGAATCGAACCGATTCCCGGAATGATGAACCAACTTTTCGCACCATTCCGGACAGGAACGATGGAATCTGGCATAATGATCAGCAAAAAAAGCAAAAATAATCCGAAGCCATAGGCATACCAAGAGATTTTTTTCAGCTGATCCGAATCCAGGGTGATGAACCCTAATACGATTCCGATCCCCACTATATACCAAAAAATTTGTTTAATTAAGAAGTTTTCAGCGTACTGTCCAGTCGTTTGGGCACTATAGATTGCTAAGCAACTTCCAACGCATAATAACAGCAATATTGTGACCAAAGAAAAATCTATTCGTGATGAAAATTTATTTTGTTCTTCCATGCTTAACTCTCCCTTAAAAAGGCTCCTGCGATACAACTATAAATACACTTATTCATTATACTTTAAACAAATAAAATCACAACTATATAGAAGAATAGTTTACAGGCTTCACGGAGTTATTTCCATGAAGCCTGTAGGCAGGGGGAGTTATACATGTGATTCCCTTGATTTTCTCCGTTTCAGCAATCTGCTGACCAATCCATGGCTTGGGGAAAAGAGAAAGGTCAATCCGAATAATATGGCGGCCGATCCCACCATGCAACCGGATATCGATGCATCCATAATGGTAGCTGAATAGTAACCAATGATGGAACTTAGCACCCCGACCCCGATACTGACCAATATCATACGGCTTAAACGGTCTGATAACAGATAAGCCGTTGCCGCAGGTATGATGAGCATTCCAACTACTAAAATGGAACCTACACTATCAAAAGAAGCTACAGTTGTCAGTGAAATGAGGCTCATCAATAAGTAATGAAAGAACAGTACAGGAATTCCCATTGCAGCCGCAAGTGATGGATCAAAGGATACGAGTTTAAACTGTTTGAAGAAAAGGAAAATCAGGATGAGGTTCAGGATGAAGCAACCGCCGACGATCCAAACAGCTTTTGGTCCAGCCTCGATTCCCGCGATGGTCATCGTGTTCCAGGGGGTATAGGCTATTTCGCCATAAAGGACATGTTCCAGGTCAAAATCTATTTGTTGCGTATACAAGCTCACGAGTACGATCCCCATTGCAAAAAGGGAAGTGAATACAATCCCGATCGCTGCGTCAGATTGAACGCCCGACGATTGGAACAGCTGGATTAAGAATACTGTAAGTAAACCTAGAGCAGCTGCCCCGATCAGCATTGGAACCGAGTCACGAGTCCCGGTTATTAAAAATGCCAATACGATTCCCGGCAAAACGGAATGACTGATGGCATCCCCTATCAACGTCATTTTCCTGACTATCAAAAAGCATCCTAATACACTGCAAGAACTCGCCACCAATGCTCCGACTAAAATAATCCAAAAATCATTCATGATGAGTGGCTCCTTTTCCTTCTATCCTGTTCGAGAGAATATTTCTTTTTTGTCGATACCCTTCTCCATACAGATGAAAGCACTCCGCGTTTAGGTGCAAAAAGCATGGAAAAGAAAAACCATACCGTCGCGGATAAGACAATTAAAGGTCCTGTTGGTAAATCATTCACTGATGTACTGATCAACGTTCCAGACACACCGCTCAACATTCCGAATACACCGGACAGGATGACCATGATATGCAGCCGCTCCGTCCAATACCTCGCAGAAACGGCTGGCGTGATTAGTAAAGATGCCATCAATACGACGCCTACAGCTTGGATACCGATCACTACAGCTGCCACGATCAGCATCATGATGAAATAATCCAGAAAAACAACCGGCAATCCCATCCCCTTAGCAAACCCAGGGTCAAAGGATAGTAATTTGAATTCTTTAAAAAACACGGTACAAGTGAAAATGAGTATAAAGGAAACCGTCATCATCATATATACATCGGACATGACCATTGAAGCCGTCTGCCCGAATAAAAAGGTATCCAATCCACTCTGGTTTCCATACTCGCTCTGCTGAATCTGTGTAAGCATGACAATTCCGAAGCCAAAGAAGGAAGATAAGACGATTCCCAAGGCCGCATCCTGCTTGATCTTACTGTATCGCGTTAGCACACTGATCAAGAAAACAGCCACTAAGCCAGCCAGGGCAGCTCCTATAAGAAAATAGGAAGTGGATTTCACTCCAGTTAACATAAAGGCGACACAGATACCTGGTAAAGCTGCATGTGCTAGTGTGTCGCCAAGCAAAGACTGCTTTCTGAGGTAGGCAAAACTGCCGATGACCCCACTGCTTAATCCTAGGAACATCGTGCCAAGCAAAATCCACCTTGTATTTGGATCAGTAATAATATCCAGTATATTCATCGTGTACACCTCATTTTAATAACAGGCCGGACTTTGTGTCTGATAGTATCGCTAGGCGGCCTCCATATGTTGCCTGCAAGTATTCGGGAATGAACACTTCTTCTGTCGGTCCTATTTTCATCACCTTTTTATTCAATAACATCGTCCAGTCGAAATATTCCTTCACGGTGGAAAGATCATGGTGCACAACCAGAACGGTTTTGCCTTTTTCCTTCAATTCCATCAGCAATTGTATGATTGCTTTCTCTGTTGCGGCATCCACCCCTACGAACGGTTCATCCATAAAATAAATATCCGCTTCCTGTGCCAATGCACGGGCCAGGAATATTCTTTGCTGCTGCCCGCCTGATAGCTGGCTGATTTGGCGGTTAGCGTATTCAGCCATCCCCACCTTATCAAGGCACTCCATCCCCTTCTGCTTTTCGGCCTTCCCTGGTCGCTTCAGCCATCCGAGATGACCATATCTGCCCATCATCACGACATCGAGTGCGTTGGTCGGAAAATCCCAATCCACTGACTCCCGCTGCGGTACATAGCCGATACTTTTCCTCATCGATTTATAAGTAGATCCCTTTATTGTGATTTCCCCCGATATTTTTGGAATCAATTCGAGTATCCCCTTTATCAAGGTGGATTTCCCTGCTCCATTGGGGCCAATGATACCAATTAAATTCCCTTCAGGCACCTCAAATGAGACATCTTCAACAACCGGTTTCTTATGATAAGCAATCGTTAAATTCTCGACCTTCAAAGCTGATTGATACATTTTTTCTCCCCCTTATTTCAAAGCACGAACGATGGTGTCGGTATTATGACGGACCATTCCGATATACGTTCCTTCTTCCGTCCCTCTTTCACCCATTGCATCCGAGAATAATTCACCGCCAATTTCCACTTTATGGCCCTGCTTCCCGGCACCTTGAATCACAGCCTCGATAGCCTTCCTTGGCACGCTAGACTCAATGAAAATCGCTTTTATTTTGTTCTCTACAAGATAATTCCGCATATCAGTCACATCTTTTGATCCATATTCCGATAATGTATTGATCCCTTGAAGCCCTCTTACGTCCAGACCATATGACTGGCCGAAGTATCCAAAAGCATCATGTGCTGTAACGAGCACCCGTTGATCTTCTGGTATTTCATTTATTTCTTCTTGAACATATTTATCAAGTTCCTCCAACTGCAGTACGTACTCTTCATAATTTTCACGATAACTTGATTCATGGTCCGGATCAGTAGCAATCAACTCTTTCTTAACTGCTTCCGCCGCTACTATCCAAAGCTTTACATCAAACCATACGTGGGGATCATGTTCCGTCGCACTAACTTTTCGAAGTTGGTCCTCCTTGAAATCCTCCGTTACGGCAATCGTCGGTTTATCCTTGCTCATCATTTCAAATATATCCGTCATTTTCCCCTCAAGATGCACACCGTTATAAAAAATCATATCAGCCGAATCCAGTGTCTTCACATCACCCTGTGTCGCTTTATATAGATGGGGGTCGACTCCCGGTCCCATTAAACTTGTGACCTCTACATGTTTACCGCCGATATTCTCAACCAAGTCCCCAATCATTCCCGTTGTTGCAACGACATTCAACTTGCTATTGCCTTTATCCCTTTCGGCCGCGTCATTGCCGCACCCCGTTAAAATCAGCAATGCAGCAAGCACGCCCCCAATAGATTTTAGAAAACCCATCCATATTCCCTCCCTTTTTCATCTCTCTAAAAATGTTTGCCATGTGCAAAATTAAGCGTAAATTTTTTTACATTGTCGCAAATGCTAAAAAGTTTCCTCTACACAACTTATTTTATACTATACACAAGTATATGAAAAAAGTGCAACAATTTTTTCATAAAGCAGATTAATCATTTATTAAAAATCCCCAAAAATAACTTCGGGATCTGAGTTCACCGAATGATTTTACAAACAGCAAAAAACTGTCCGGAAAATCACGTGCACCTTCCGGACAGTCAGTCATTTCTATGAAGAAGAGTTCCCTCTTCCATAACATGAAACGTGATGAAGTTATATTTATATTGTGGAGTTTTAATGGTGAAAATAAACTTGAGGGGCTATTTCGATTGTTTATGGCGGGAAAACGTGAAATTCACGAGTAAATGCATGGGTTTCACGAGTTAAGTGTCAAAATTCACGAGTAAAAGCGCGGATTTCACGAGTAAAGTGCCAAAATTCACGAGTAAATGCGGAATTCACGAGTAATTCCTTATTATTCACTAGGAAAATGGCGAATTTCACGCCTAATGCCGTGGAATACAGAGTAAATCGCGTAATTCCCGACGGGCATCCCGTCATTCCATGTGCGCTGCCACTCATTTTTCCGACTTCAATGAAATTGCCAGGTACGCCAATCCCAATTCGATTCCGCAAAGTACACACAGGGTAATTAAAGTTTGGACCATCATGATCTCCTCCTCCTCTAAGACTTAAACCAATCTTAAAGGATGAAACCCATACCAGAACAAGACCTTATTTGAAGAAATCCTCAGCAGCCCCACTGTGTTCTCTTGCTATGAAATGGGTTTCATACTGTACAATATAAAAAAAGAAAATACGGTGATCCCATGACAAATATTAAAGAAATTGCTCAAAGTGCTGGTGTATCTGTCTCAACAGTGTCCCGTGTATTGAATGACCATCCTTATGTAAGCCCTGAAAAAAGAGCGAGCGTTTTACAAGCCATTGACCGTTTGAATTATTCAAGAAACATCAACGCCATCCATCTTTCTAAAGGCAAAACAAATCTTATCGGCATCATCATCCCCTTCACCAATCACCCATATTACGGGGCAATCGTTAACGGAATTTCTAAACAGGCGAATGCAATCGGCTGTCATCTAGTCATCTTTCAGACCCATTACGAAAGAGAGAAAGAAATCCAGGCTTTGGATATGCTGCAAATGAAGCAACTCGATGGCATTATCGTTTGTTCAAGAATTTCGGAAATGAAAATCCTCTTGGAGTATCAAAAATATGGACCGATTATCTTATGTGAAGATACAGCCCAGGCTGAATTCTCATCCATCAGCGTTGATCATTATGCAGCTTTCTCCTGTGCCCTTGAATACGTGATTGCTAAAGGTTATCAGAAAATCGGATACAGTCTTGGCCGTAAAAAGAGCAGAAACAGTTCTCTCCGTACAAAGGCTTTTAACGATATCATGAGTAAACATCAACTTATAAACAATAAAGATTGGCTGTTTGAAGGCAGTTATCACATCAAAGACGGTGAACAATTGTTTCAGGATTGGAATTCGATGATGAATAAACCTGAGGCCATCATCATCACTAATGATGACACGGCGGCAGGCTTCATTCTAACAGCTAAGAAATCTGGCTTGAGGGTACCTGAAGATGTGGCCATTCTCGGCTTCAATAATGATAGCCTGAGTGAAATGCTCGAAATCACGACCATTTCCTTACCGCTGGAATGGATTGGGAAAATGGCAGTGGATCTATTCGAGAATCCCGAAGTGGTCAAACATGTAAAACTGGAATACGCCCTTATAAAAAGAAGGAGCGTTTAATAACGCTAAGAATAGCTTTACTTTTGTATCATCAAATCTTCCAGACTTTCTTGAACTAGGAAAAAATAACCACATAAAATAATCATTGCGATATCCATGAGATTATTTTATAATTTTGATATAGTAAAGTTTACTCAATTACTAGCAATCTATTAGCTATTGCATGAATTTCATGAGTATAATCGTCCGTCGTCAATTACAAGATGGCGCAACGATTTAAGAAAATTGAATACTTCCTCATTTACCGATGAGTTAGAGGCTGCAGCTTATAAAAGTAAAACGGACGAGATTCTGGAAAATTAAAGACTCCGTTTGAAAGGATAAGTTGCCGAAGTTTGGGTATATTCCATGTATACCTTGGCTGGCGGTGTTTCCGAACAGGAACATCACTGTCACGTTTTTTCTAAAAGCGTGGGGAGCTATCTTCGGAAGGATAAACGGGTTTATTACAAACAGCCGTCGATCTTTTTCGACTGCTGTTTTTTATATTTCGTTCCCTTCCAATAAAAAGGAGTGTAACATCAATTGGCAAATTCACAACAAGCATCAAGCCCTACTGAATTGAAAAGGAGCCTGAAAGCGCGGCACTTGATGATGATTTCATTAGGTGGAACGATTGGAACAGGTTTATTTTTAGCAAGTGGCGGTGCCATTCATTCAGCCGGACCCGGCGGTGCCTTGGTGGCATACGCGATTATCGGCATCATGGTTTATTACTTAATGACAAGTCTTGCAGAAATGGCAGCGTTCATGCCAGTGGCCGGTTCGTTCCGTGTCTATGCATCCAAATTCGTCGATCCGTCTTTCGGTTTTGCGATTGGATGGAACTACTGGTATAACTGGGCAATCACCATTGCCGCTGAATTAGCAGCCGTTGTCTTAATTATGAAGTTCTGGTTCCCGGATAGTCCTTCCTTTATCTGGAGTGCCATTGCATTAATCACAATGTTTCTTATCAATTACATGTCCGTTAAAGGTTTTGGGGAAACGGAATTCTGGTTTGCCATGATCAAAGTCGTGACGGTCGTCATATTCTTGATCACTGGTGTTTTGATCATACTCGGAATCATGGGTGGGAAAGACCCAATTGGTTTTTCCAATTTCACAATGGGCGAAGGTCCCTTTAACGGGGGGTTCTTCACGATTCTAGGCGTATTCATGGCAGCTGGCTTTTCTTTCCAAGGAACGGAATTGCTTGGAGTGACGGCTGGTGAAAGTGAGGATCCGGAAAAAAATATCCCTAAAGCGATCAGATCCGTTTTCTGGCGCATCATCTTATTCTATATCCTTGCAATTTTTGTAATTGGAATGATCATACCGTTTACGGATTCACGTTTATTGAGTGAAGATGTTGCCGTAAGTCCATTCACGCTTGTATTTGAACGTGCGGGCCTTGCATTTGCTGCATCCATCATGAACGCGATCATTTTATCATCCGTACTCTCTGCCGGTAACTCTGGCATGTACGCTTCAACCCGTATGCTATGGGACTTGGCACGTGATGGGAAAGCACCGAAATTCCTTGGCAAGTTAGATAAAAGAGGAGTACCAGTGAATGCACTTATCGTGACTTCCTTAGTTGGCTGCGTTGCATTCTTAGCTTCATTTTTCGGAGATGGTGTTGTTTATATCTGGTTATTGAATGCTTCAGGCATGGCCGGATTCGTCACCTGGGTCGGGATTGCGATTGCCCATTATCGGTTCCGCAAAGCCTACGTGGCTCAAGGCCTTGATATGAATGCTTTACCATACCGGGCCAAAGGCTTCCCATTCGGACCTATATTCGCACTTGTCCTTTGTATCATCATTATCATTGGACAAGGCTATCAAGCCTTCAGCAGCAATGGGATCGATTGGAATTCAATGTTCGTTTCCTACATTGGCTTGATTCTATTTTTCGTCCTATGGTTCGGCTATAAAATTAAGCATAAAACGAAAATAATTCCCCTTGAGGAATGTGACCTTAAATCCAAATAATACGTAAAAGGACCTGCTCTTCTCTAAACGGGGAAGAACAGGTCCTTTTTTCATTTCAAATGATAAACACGACATTCATATGGACGCAGAGGTTTGGTGGAGATTCCTTCTTCTTCCTGATCATAATTACCGATCAGCCTTGTAGCAGAATATGCATGCAGCTCTTCAGGCAAAGAATAGGAGGCCGGCTCCTCTTTAAAGTTGCATAGCACTAACAGCTTTTCTTCTTCAAACGTTCTCGTATAGGCAAATATTCGTTCATCATCTGGACAGAGCAGTTCAAAACGGCCATAAACGACGATTTCATGATTCTTGCGTATTTGGATAAGCCTTTTATAAAAATGAAAAATGGAATTCGGATCATTGTAGGCTTTTTCCGCATTGATCTCGGGAAAATTGGGATTAACCTTAATCCATGGACTCCCATTTGTGAATCCTGCGTTCCGGGAGTCATTCCACTGAATCGGTGTCCTCGCATTATCCCTGCTGCGGGCGTGAATGGCTGACATCATCCGCTCTTTTGACCAGCCACGCGAATTGACGAGTTCGTCATATGAATTCAACGTTTCAATATCCCGGTATTCATCGATGCTTTCAAATGCAACATTGGTCATGCCCAACTCTTCGCCTTGATATATATAAGGTGTCCCCTGAAGCATATGAAGACAAGCGGCAAGCATCTTTGCGCTTTCAATACGATACTTTCCATCATTTCCAAACCTTGAGACAACCCGGGGCTGATCATGATTGTTCCAGTATAAACTGTTCCAGCCATTCCCCTCCAAACCAGTCTGCCACTTGGAAAGAATTCGCTTTAAATCGCTTAGCTTCCACTTATCGTTACTCCATTTCCCTTCTGGTCCGCACCCCAAATCCATATGTTCGAATTGAAAGACCATATGTAGCTCACCACGATCTTTACCTGTGAACAATTGTGCTTCCTCGGGTGTGACGCCTGGCATCTCCCCAACGGTAATCACGTCATATCGAGAAAGTGCCCGTTGATTGATTTCCTGTAAAAACTCATGTATGCGCGGTCCATTCAGGAAAAAGGGGCTTCCATCACCATACTGCTTCTCATGATGAACGGATCCATCTGAATAGCTCTGATCTTTTGAAAGGAAGTTGATGACATCCATCCGAAATCCATCGACACCCTTATCCAGCCACCAAGTCATCATGCTGTAGATTTCTTCACGGAGCTTAGGGTTCTCCCAGTTTAAATCAGGTTGTTTCTTGCTGAATAAATGTAAATAATATTCATCCGTTCCTTCATCATATTCCCATGCCGAACCTTTAAAAATGGACTCCCAATTATTTGGCTCTTCCCCATTCCTTCCAGGTTTCCAAATATAATAATCACGCTTTGGATTATCTTTTGAGGATCGGGATTCAATGAACCACGAATGTTCATCTGAAGAATGGTTGACCACCAGATCCATCATGATCTTCATCCCACGTTCATGCACCGCCTTCAGCAACCTATCAAAATCAGCCATTGTCCCGAATTCAGTCATGATTGATCGATAATCACTGATATCGTACCCATTGTCATCATTGGGAGATTGATAAATGGGGGATAGCCATATCACGTTCACACCCAGCTCTTGTAAATAATCGAGTTTCATCAAGATCCCGTTTAAATCCCCTATCCCATCTCCATCACTATCCATAAAACTCCTTGGATACACTTGATACACAACTGCCTCTTTCCACCATGCTTTGTCCATGCCTTTCCTCCCCTCTTTAAACGCATTGACATAATCATTACACCAATACCCTATTATAAAGGGAGAAACTTCAGAATATTCTTCTTTTATTCCGCAATTCCGGTTTGAATCATTTCAATGTCCAAATCCACCTCGATGGGAATATGGGGATATGCCTCCTCCCAATGTTTTTGGTCGAAATTTCTTGTTTTACTTTTAGCGTGATCACCGAGTGCAATCGGATCTATATTGTTTTCCTGAAACATGGTTACCATCTCATTTAATTTATTACCAATGACATGTTCAGCCCTGGCCTCTATTTTATTCAGGTCGACCCCTTTGCCCAAGTCATAACCTTGGACCTCTAGCAAACTTGCTTTTAGTTTCACTTCAATCCTGACTTTGGGGTCTTGATTTACATTCGAGAAATCATAATGGACACGTGACTCCACGTTATTGATATCTGTATAGTCATTTTCCTTCCATTTAATTTCATAATTCCCCAGCTTAAAGTTTTCACTAAGGACTTTGAATAAAAACCCATCCTCATAATGGATATATTTACCAATATACTTATCACTTTTAAACAGGGCGATCCCTTTTACCTGTATTTGGTCTTCTTCAGTTTCCAATAAGGGCAGGACCGGATCGATCCCTTTACCATGAACTGCATATAAATACCTGTGCAAATCTACATCAGGCAAATTAGTTCGGATATTCTGTTCGATCAGTTCTTTTACTTGAACCCCTGGAGTTTTAATCAACTTCGGCTCCATTTTAACTACATCCTCAGCTTTACCATGAACGATCGCTAAATACAAATCCCGTCCCACCATCGGGTCACGCCGATATGTATCGACGTAATCATTCAACCCCTCACCCGCCAATTCTTCACCATAGAGAATGACTGTCAGCCTCCCGCCGACAATCGGGAATGGTGTCTTTGCATTTTCTTGCTGGCGGGCTGCCTTTATATCATGGGAAATCGATTCATATACTTCATTACCTAGATCTGCTTCCTCACCTGGCTGAGGAACGCTGACAACGACCGTACCTTTGATTTTATTGTCTCCGGCATCATCATAACCTACGACTTCAGCAATTAAAATATCTTCTAATATTTGCTTTTCCACACCGCACGCCGTCATCAAGAAACAAGCTAATGTAATCATGAGAAGTTTGATTTTCATGATTTATCCCCCCTAACTTTATAGACGATCGACTGCCATATGAATAAGAGAGGAAGATACAAATAAATGATATAAAAGCCTATTTGTGAACTGATCGTGTTAAACCTATCGATTTTATAGCGGTTATCCAAAAAAAGGCAGGAAGCTAAAATGATAAGCAGGATGAAAACCAACATCTTTTTCTGTCTGAATCCAAATGCTCTTTTCGCTGTTCTGCTTGCTGCCCAAACCCCTAAACAAACATTCGGCAGCACCATGAACAGCCAAACGGAAATCCCTATGTATTCGAACCTTTCAATGAATGGAAGGTCTACAATTTTCCATAACGTCAAAGTCGCCCATATTACATCTTTCAGCTGATCTTGATGATAGTAGGCTAATGAAACAATAATAAACATTAAATATATCGACATAGTAAACAACACCCCTAAGTGGGCCCACTTTTGAGAGTGTTCACGCTTTTTAATGAATGGGTAATAAATCAGGAGTAATTCAAAACCAAGGTAATTCAGGGTCATTTTCTTACAGGCCTTCATGATTTCCAAAAAGGAATGATCAAGAAAAGGACCCAAATTTTCAAAGTGGGCGTGCTTCAATGGAAAATAATTCAAAAGGAATAATGGTGATCCAATAATAAGCCCGATTATACAAAAACCAGTTATGACCCTGAACCCTCCCGTCACAAAGCTATACAGGAGAATAAGAATGAAGGTTAATAGCATCAGGACATTAACACCAGGGAACATCCAAACTTGAATGACCTCTAAATAAGTCCTGATAAGTATAATGGAGATCATTATGAAGTAGAGGATGAATAAAATATTGAAAGCATTTCCTACCCATTTACCAAACAAATCTTTATGGATGGCAATCAAATCAAGTGTTTGGGGGCCCCTGCCTAAAAGCTTGAAACACATCCAAAGCAGAACATTTATGATTAACCCTGAAATTATGATTGATATCCATGCGTCTTGGCCAGCCTCTTTCGCTATGACCCGTTCAAACCCCAATACCCCTACGCCAATCTGCATGCCGGGCATAAGGAAAAAAACAAAAAATGGGGATATTTGTTTAGTTTCATTTGGTTTGACTTCCATACCTTCTCACCGCTTTCTACACCTTATTCATCAATATCACTTTGGGATTTTTGAGTTTCCGCCTTCTTCCTCATCCTTAGTGGGTTTTCCGTCCGCAGAAATTGCGGGCGTTTTTTCTGCTTTGAAAAAGGGAGGCGAATCAGACTATCTTTAAAGTCATGAATCCTTAACGGGTAAAGAGGATCTAAATATGGACTGCCAAGCGAAGTCAATTTCAATAAATGACTTAAAATGAATGCACTGCATAAAGCTATTCCAAACAGTCCGTATAACTGGGCTGCAATTAGAAAAGGAAAGCGGATAAGGCGAATCGTATTACTGATTTGGTAAATCGGCACCGTAAATGAAGCCAAGGCAGCCAAAGCGACAAGCATCAACAAGACATTACTGACAAATCCCGCTTCCACAGCAGCTGTACCGATGACTATTCCGCCAACAATACCGATGGTGGAGCCAACCTTAGCTGGCAGCCTGACCGCTGCTTCCCTGAGCAATTCGATCGTCCCTTCCAGCACGATCGCTTCCAAAATCGGCGGAAAAGGGATCACGCCCCTGGATGATATTAAGATGGGCAGCAAATCCGTTGGAATCACCTGATAATGATACGTTAAAACGGCAACATACAGAGGTGATGACAAAACGGAAAACAGCACTGCGAAAAGCCGAATCAAACGGAATGAAGTACCGAGATTCCAAATTTGAAAATAATCTTCAAATGACGAAAAGAACGAAATGATGGTATTGGGACCAACTAATACATGAGGAGATCCATCTAGCATGATCCCTATTTTCCCTTCCGATAATACACTGGCCAGATGATCGGGCCGCTCCGTATCAATCAGTTGCGGAAACATCGAATTCCGATTATCCGTGATCATCTGGCTTACAAACGAAATATCGACGATCGTATCATATTCTATATCTTCTATTCTCTGCATGACTGTATTAATGATCTGTTGATTTACTATCCCATCTATGTAGAGAACGGCTAACCTTGTTTGCGAGATGCTCCCGACCCGAAATTCCTTGGACTGCAATTCAGGAGTGGGCAAACGGTTACGGATCAGATTCAAATTCGAATCAATCGATTCAACAAAAGCCTCCTTGGACCCAACAACCGTATACTCCGACTCGGGTGTGGAAATTTGCCTTTTCACACTATGAACACATGGAACCAACAAACACATTTCATCATCTTTCTTGTATTGAATCATGACCGATCCGGCCAAAACCAACCTTTGAATGTCATTTATATCAGCCGTCAATTTCATATCTTCCATCGGAATTTCGCCTTTTAATTGCTTAAGATCCTTCTTAGGTTGATTCGAAATGGCAGTCAGTACATGTTCATGGAGCTGTTGTTCACTAACCAGTGAATTGAAATAGGAGATGGTAAAGTCGTCTTCATTCGGGTATTGGAAGGTAAGAAAATCATTAGATGCTTCAAACTTTTTAAGAAGTTCCTGAAAATCCTTGGAAGAAACCTGAAAGGTTGCTGCATCCTTATCCTTCCTGTCCTTAAAAAACCTCACTATTCCACCCCCCTATTACTTGTACTTAGTTTTTTTAGTGTAACCACCCTCTATAAAGTTAGTCATAATTCACCGATATCCTTAAAACACATTCAAAGGTGATTTTTTTCTTAAAACAGGAAAAGACCTATCCAAATTCCACGCCTTCAGAAAGCACGAAATCAACGGATAAGTCTTAGAGTTTTCATTCAATTAACTATTACCACTTACCTTTGGGTTGGAAAAATGCGTGTTACCATTTCACGGAACTCGTCAGCGAATCCCGCAACGGGTTTTCCATTCTCGACATCATTCGCATACTCATCTATTCTTTGAACAAAGTCAGGGTTCGCCGACACATAAACTTGGTCCACCGACGGATCGGCTCCCCTTACTGCATCAGCAACCCTTTCTTTAAGGTCATTCGGGATATCCTTATCCCCGCCGTCTTTTAATACTGCCCCTACATATGCATTATTTTCAGTCACGATGACACTGGCGTTCTTCACTTCCTTCAAAGCTTCGACACGATTTGCGATATCTTCGGAAACCCTCATATCGTTTACACCATTTTCATTTTCATTATTATTATTATTATTATTATTATTATTATTATTATTATTTTGCCTTGTATCGCTTACATTCATCGGATTATCCAAATTATCCTGATTGGTACGATTCAGGCCAAGATTTTCACTGGCATCTTCTTTATCATTAGGTGAACAACCTGTAATCACTAAAGCCATCATCGCACTTGATACCATCGCTTTATAATTCATTTTCTTCACTCCTCTAAAATAATTTAATATTAATATTTGCGAGGAGACGATAAATTATTCAGAAGAAGTGACCTTCAAGCCGATAGTTCCAACCAAAATAAAACCGAGGAATACCAAACGCATCGATAATTTTCGTAAAACCTTTTCATTTTTTTATTCGTTGGCCATTGCACTTCAAATAATCATTCAATCACGATTTGAACCAAAGCCCTTTTTCCCTCCAATTACAGAAAAAGCCCAAAAGGTCATGTATCATAACCTCCCGGGCTTTTTCCCCTCCTTTTACGCAGAATCCTCCGCTTTCTCTTGGACCCTACCGGTAAAATTCAAACGAGGAATCCTTGAAACTTATTATTTCAAGACTATATCATATACTCCAAATCGTAACGCTTATGCTCTGTTTCTAAGCTTCCACTTGTCACCTTTTATTGAAAACCAAATATTTTTGAAGGGCTCCGGTGTTTGTTTAGCAGCATCAACCGTATATTGTACGGCCTCTTTTTTATATTGAACATCATCAGTGATTCCTTGCTGTGTCATGGCGAGTTGGTCCGTCTCAGATTTAATCTGCTCCGTTTTTGCCTGAATGCGTGTAACAGTTTTATTCACATTTTCAATTGTCGGTTTGGAATCCTTAAATGTTTTGAAAGCGAAAAAGGCTAAATAGATAATCGATCCGATAAAGAGGGCAAGACTAATATATACAATAACCACCTATGATTCCTCCTTTTATTTTACCTTTACTATACCCATAATACTTGAGCAGAAAACGAATCCCCATGTATTTTCTTTTATGCCTGGTCATATTATTGAAAGAAAAAGGAGGAATGAAAATGAATCACATGCCTCTACTTAAAGCCTGTTTTAAAGCTGGTGTACACTTCATTAGAAATATGACCATACAGCAGGCTGCCACAATCGCAGGAATCATTTTTTTAATCATTCATCCAGAAGTTTTAAGCCCCATTTGGCTTACATTGGCTACGTCCGTCTTGATTTTGCTCCTGCTTTGAAGATTGTTGAAAACCTCTTTAGCGACCTCCCGCATACTGGTTCCACTAAGGACCGCTTCAATACCCCTGCATTCGAAACAAGAAAACGAGGGGACATACTGACATTTCCCTCTTGGTGACAATAGGCGAATGAAGTAAACATTAAAAAGTACATACGGGACAAGAAGGCAAAACGCAAAAATATGAAAATACGATATTTCGATATGACCTCCTTATTCAAAACCTTCACCACGATTGAAACCCATAGGCACATTTCTAATATCGGAAGTATAATCCCCTTTAATAAAACAGGTTAAGTGACCACGTCCATCCATGGATATTACACTTGCTGCCGAAGGGGATTTCCTTAAACATTCCTGTCTATAAAGTTTAATCAAACGATTGATTAAACATGGATTTGTCTTGAACTCCTTCTATAAGCAGAACTTCCCTCCCCCTTCATTTAATGATTACACCAGATTTACCATTTTATCAAACACGAAACTATTAGAAAATTACAAAATTTGTGTATAATTAGGTTATATTCAATAACACTCAAGGAGGAATCATATCATGGATACTCTTATTCAACAGTTCATGAATTTGCCTACAACGGCCATTTCAGATGCAATGGAAGGATTGAACAATCTGGAATCAGCGATTAAACCCTTAAAAGAAGAATATCATTTTGCCGGACGTGCTTTAACCGTACAGATGCCCGTCGGTGATAATTCAGCGGTTTTAAAAGCAATCGGCGAAGCAAGTCCTGGGGATATAATAGTCGTTGACAGCAAAGGCGATACATACCGGGCTATTGCAGGAGACTTTGTTGTCGGCATGATGCAGACAATGGAAATTGGCGCCCTCGTAGTTGATGGTGTCATTCGTGATCTTAAAGCGGTTAAAGATCTGAATTTCCCTGTATTCAGTAAAGGGACGACGGTTGCCTCAAGCTGCAAGGCTGGTGTAGGACAAACCAATATCCCCATTTCCTGTGGAGGTGTCACCGTATTTCCAGGGGACATTATCATAGGGGACATAGATGGAGTCGTGGTCGTGCCACAAGCCATGGGTGAAGAAATCCTGAACAAAGCAAAAGATAAAATCTTAAAGGATGAACGGCGTGCAGAAAAATATGCAGGAAAGCCTGATGAAATAAGAAAGTATATCGCCATGATGACCAACAAAGCATAAATATTCCTTTTGCATATAAAAAACAGGCAGGAAGCAATGGCTTCCTGCCTGTTCTTTTCATTAAGCTTATTTATCTTTATCGGTCCCGTCTTCCTTTGAACCTTCTTCTTCATATGTGTAATCATAATCAGCAGGGTCAATCGGTTTAAAGCCATTTGGAGTATAGAAACGGAGTAAGTCACCGTTCACGACTTGGTCGGATAAATTGAGCATCGTTTCAACTCTCGTCTTGTAATTGAGGATGTCATCATTTTCCTCGACCATTTCCCCTGTATCCGTATCGTAGTATTTCCCTTTAATGGAAGTGACATCCGGTGTTACAAAATCACCATTCCTGAAAGGTACCACTTCATTATGATCTTTTGATAACAAATCCGAACCGAATTGTACATAATCTTTAGATTCAATTCCTAACAGATGCAATAAAGTCGGGAGAAGGTCAATTTGTCCTCCGTATTGGTGCATTTCCCCGCCTTCGACACCTGGAACATGAATCAATAATGGTACACGTTGCAATTGGGCATTCTCAAATGCGTCAACATCCTTGCCAAGCACTTTTGACATGGCTTCTTTATGGTTTTCGGAAATACCATAGTGATCACCATACATAACGATTACCGAGTTATCATAAAGACCGGATTCCTTCAGATAATCGAAAAACTCTTTAAGCGCCTCATCGGCATAGCGTGCAGTTTGGAAGTAACTATCAACGGAAGCATCGCCTGTCGTATGCTTACCGATTGTTGCTTTTTCCTGGTCCATGGCATATGGGAAATGATGAGATACCGTTATGAATTTTGTATAGAAAGGCTGTTTAAGCGTTTCTAACATAGGAATCGATTCTTTAAAGAAAGGCTTATCCATTAATCCATAACTTAGAACTTCCTCTTTATTTTCCATATTATAATGGTTTGCATCGAAGAACTGATTAAAACCAAGAGACTTATACATATTATCCCGGTTCCAGAAAGATTTGTAGTTACCATGGAACACAGCAGATGTGTATCCTTGTTGTCCTAAAATCGCTGGTGCTGCTTGATACGTATTTTGGGATCGGTTTGTGAATGCTGCACCCTGTGGTAAACCGAACAGGGAATTTTCGAGCATGAATTCAGCATCCGCCGTTTTACCTTGGCCTACTTGATGGAAGAAATTATCAAAGTGCATGAAATCTGACTTATCTGCTGCAAGTGAGTTTAAAAATGGAGTAACTTCTTCTCCATTCAACTCATAATCGATCAGGAAATTCTGCATGGATTCCAAATGCAAGTATATGACATTCTTACCTTTAGCTGCCCCAAAATACTTAGGGTTCGGTTCAGCGCTTGTTGCCTTCGTATAGTTGACCACTTCTGCGATATCCGTGCTATTTGCAGTCGCACGCTGAGCGTATGTTTTTGTATTCTGAACGGCATCATATACCGTATAGTTGAACATGCCCAAATATTTGACGATATAGTTCCGGTCAAATGTTCTTGATAATAATTGCGGGCGATCCTTTTCAGCAAGTCCTAAATTGATAGCGAAAATTGCAAGACCCGCTAGGTAAACCATTCCAACTGTACGGCGTTTGACTTTGAAGTCTTCCACTTTAAAGTCTTTGAATCTGTACAATACGATCAAAAGAACCGTATCAAGGAAATAAAATACATCATGGGTTTTAAATAATTCTAAAATACTCGGTCCTAAATCCCCGGCATTTTGCACTTGCGTCAAGGTTGGTAATGTAATGAAATCGGTAAATGAACGGTAGTATACAATATTGAAGAATAACCATAAGGACATCAATAGGTTCAACCTGATGATCCATTTGAACGATTTTTTGCCTCTAGCCAATAGTGCAAGGCCAAAGAATAAAATGGCTGAACTAATCGGGTTTATGAACAGTAAGAACTGTTGCAGGCCATTTTCAAGACCTAAGTTAAATTCAATTCGATATCCAATATAAGTTTTTATCCAAAACAAGACTACCGCAATAAAGAAAAAGCCTAGTATGTTATCTGCAAATAAATGCTGGCTTTTTTTAAGAAATTTATTCATGCTTTCACCTCTATTAATCTAGTGGTTTATTTATATAAATTTTTACATACTTACAAAAGACGGAAAATCGGAAACCTTATGATAGCATTCTTTCACTCGGATAGTCAAGATTGTGAAAACCACCTTTTGTCACATCTATAATCCTTATATCCAGAACACTTCCTTAGCTTATGAACAAGCCTTTTAAAAAATTACAGAGTTTTGCCCTTCTCGAATGTTTAGTACACCTATAACAAATATATAGGAACTCCATGTCTTAATCCAATAAATATCACCGTAACTTTTTGGGGTGACTGCGGATGACAGTCACTATATAAATTTCACGTCCTTCAGGCTTTTACCATTATAAACGACTCTTAATAAAAACACCAGCACATTACAAAATATGTAAAGATATAAATCTTCAAACATTTATAACTGTTGATATTTCCAGGATATCTTTCCCGATAATTCGACAGTTGAAAATTGATTGACGATTACATTGATGCATGGCTCCACCGCACTTTTCGTATCCCTTTCAGAACCAAAGCCAGCATAAGTTTCACCCGTCTATCTCCTGCGTCATACCATTCCAAAATTCCATAAAATAACAAATGGTTTTGAAGCCTGTTTAATAAACGCATTTCGCGTAAATCGACATCATTCCCTTCTTGACTTCGTTTGATCAACTTTTATTAAATTATTTTTCCTGATAGTAAATGACGCCAAATTCCCTGAAGTATTGTATGATGAATTCGATCATTTCCAGGTTTAAATGAATGTTAATTATTAGATTGTTTTTCCAACCCATGAAAGGTCCAATTTACCAAATTTCACTTAAATTACAATTTAAAAACCACACCGGAACCTGAAAGTGCATCAAGTATCCAGGCAAATGACATTATAATAGGAAGAAACTTAATTTTCTCGTTGTTATTTGATTGACTGAAAAGTTATTTTCTTTCTATAACTGCCCATATAAATCCCTGACAGCTGAAACTGGCGTGTAAGGGCCCTTGTCCTATTTATTCACCTTATTTGGTTGTGAGGAGCTTATAAGCAGTTGTTACGAGATTTTCCTGGTTCCCCTCTTGTTAGTATATATTTTTCAGTCAACTTTATTATTAGAAAATAAAAAAATCCTGCCCCCAATCGAGGGCAGGATTTCCTTTATATTACTTAAGGCCTTTTGAAACTTCTTTAACCATTGCATCAACGGATTCTAAACCGCCGCCTGATAAGTACCAGTAGTTAGGGTCAAGATAAATGATGTTGCCTTCTTTAAAAGCCTTTGTATTTTTCACAATGTCATTTTCAACAGTTTCTTTTGCTCTAGCTCCATCACCGGCAACCGCATCTCTGTCTACAACGAATAGGTAGTCAGGATTCTTTTCAGCAATGTATTCGAAAGAAATACTTTGTCCATGTGTCGATACTTCCAATTTATCATCTACAGCAGGTACTCCGAATACATCATGGATAATTCCAAATCTTGAATCCGGTCCGTAAGCACTTACTTTTCCACCGCTAGCAAGAACGATTAAACCAGTTTTATCCGTTGGAGCTTTTTCTTTCAAAGCATTGATGTTTTCTTCAACACTTGCCAATTCCTTAGCAGCTTTGTCTTTTTTATCGAAGATTTTACCCAAAAGTGTTACGTTTTCTTTAAATGATTCCATATACTTTGCAGTATCTACACCTACAAAAACAGTAGGGGCAATTTTGCTTAATTCTTTATATGCTTCAGATTGACGGCCAGAAATAAGGATCAAGTCAGGAGCCATCTCATTGATTTTTTCGAAGTCAGGTTCTTTTAATCCGCCAGCATTTTCAGTTGTACCTTCATATTTAGAAAGGTATTTTGGAAGGCCATCATGAGGAACAGCTGCTACTTCCACACCTAATTTATCAAGTGTATCAAGAGCACCCATATCGAATACAACGACTTTTTCAGGGTTTGTTTTCACTTTCGTTTCGCCTAGCTGGTGCTTAACCGTAAATTCTTCGCTTTTTGCACTTTCTTTTTTCGCACTGGATTCTTCTTTTTCCTTATCTGCTCCACAAGCTGCAGCCACTACAGCCAGCATTGCAACTAATAGCAGTAAAGATAATTTCTTTATCATTATGGTCACCTCGAAAAGTATTTTTTTATTTAAAATTACATATTGAATCCTCACCTTCACAGAATTCACCTGATCACTTTTCCCTGCCATATAAACAGGAGGCGGCTATAATCTGGGCGCGCCCGCCAACTTTTAACAGCCTAATGAGCGTACGAAGTGATTCTGGATCGGCTACGAATACTGAAGTAATTTAAAACCAAATGGCATTGACTTAAGTGAAGTACACACAGATCTTATTGTCATTGATATTTTGGATTTCAATATCCATATCATAGATTTCCTTTAATACATTGGAATTGATGACTTGTTCGGTAGGTCCATTATGAACGACCTTGCCATCCTTCAATGCGACAATATAGTCGGAATAACAGGAAGCGAAATTAATGTCATGAATGACGATGATGACCGTTTTACCTAATTCATCGGCCAATCTCCTCAATACCTTCATGATTTGGACGGAATGCTTCATATCAAGATTGTTCAGGGGCTCATCAAGAAGGACATACTCCGTGTTCTGAGCGATAACCATGGCAATGAATGCCCGCTGCTGTTGCCCGCCGCTAAGCTGGTCAAGAAATTTATCCTGCATTTCGCCAAGTTCCATATATGCAATCGCCTCATCGACATATTCCCAATCCTCTTTAGTCAGTTTACCTTGTGAATAAGGAAAGCGGCCAAAGGCGACGAGTTCACGAATCGTTAAACGGATATTGATGTGGTTGGCCTGCTTTAAGATGGCAATCTTTTTCGCTAGTTCATTGCTATTGAATTTTCCCATATCCTTACCCTCGATCAGGACTTCTCCCGAATCCCGGGTAATGAGCCGGCTGATCATCGAAAGGACTGTACTTTTCCCCGCACCATTAGGACCGATGAAGGATGTGATTTTCCCTTTCGTTATTTCAATGGAAACATCCTCGACAACCGTTTTACTATTATATTTTTTGAATAAATTTTTCACTTCTACCATGATTTATTCTCCTTTAATAGAAGATAGATGAAATAGACCCCGCCAACAAAGTTGATAATGACACTCAAAGTGGTTGAGAACGTAAAGATCCTCTCTACAATGAATTGGCCGCCGACCAAGGCAATCACACTGATCAGCATTGCACCAGGGATGATATGTTTATGCTGATAGGACTTAATGAATTGATAAGCCACATTTGCAACAAGTAATCCAAGGAACGTGATTGGACCAATCAGGGCAGTTGAAATGGAGATTAAAATCGTGACGACGATTAAAACCCGCTTTGTGACAAAATCATAATCCACACCCAGGTTAATGGCTTGGTCCCTCCCTAGGGACATGACATCCAAATACTTCAAAAATCTCATGAAATATATCATTGCCGCTATCATGAGGATAATCGCTAATGTTAACAGGTCCGTGTTGACATTATTGAAGCTGGCAAACATTTTATTTTGAATGATTTGAAATTCATTCGGGTCAATCAATACCTGCATGAATGAAGACATGCTGCCGAATAAGGTCCCGAAGATGATCCCAATCAGCAATAGGAAGTAAATATTTCGGTTTTTCTTGAACATGAACTTGAACAGCAGACTGGAAAAAATAAGCATGGCCGTAAGGGTAACCAGGAAATTGAGATTTTTATTCATAATCATGATATGCGTTGAACCGAAGAGGAAAAATCACTCCCGTTTGAATCAGCATATACATGGAGTCCAACCCCAAAATGCTTGGTGTCAGGATTTTATTATTCGTAACCGTCTGGAAAATCACTGTTGAAAAGGCTATCGCACAACCTACCACGATGATGGCGATGATTTTTATAACCCTTCTCGGCAGTGCATAATCCCAATTCGGGCCAAGGTCCCAAAATATGTAACCTGCCGTTAAAGCTGCTGCTAGAACAGCTAATATTATGATCCTACTTTTATTATTCATATGCCTTTCTCCTCATAATCAGATAGATGAATACGGCGCTTCCTATCACACCAACCACGAGTCCGATCGGGATTTCAAATGGATATATGATGATCCTGCCCAGAATATCGCAGATCAATAGGAATACTGCCCCTAGCAATGCTGTATGAGAAAGACTCTTTTTCAAATTATCACCAAGGTAAAGGGATACAATATTTGGTACGATCAATCCTATGAAAGGAATCGTTCCCACCGTTAACAGGACGACAGTGGAGGATAATGCCACGATGATCAACCCAAAATTGACTATAAGTTTATAATTGAGTCCTAGATTGATAGCAAACTCCTCACCCATCCCTGCCACAGTGAATTTATTGGCAAAGAAGTATGCGAGAATGACTAGAGGGATACTTACATATATAAGTTCGTACCTTCCCGACATGATCATCGAGAAATCTCCATTCATCCATGTGTTAAGGCTTTGAATCAAATCATATTTATAAGCAAAGAAAGTCGAGATGGATCCGACGATATTACCAAACATCAAACCGACCAGTGGAATGAATATCGTATCCTTGTATTTCACTTGATCAAGAATTTTCATGAACAAGAGCGTACCTGCCAAAGCGAATATGAAAGCGAATGCCATTTTCTCTATAAGTGCTGCCGAAGGGAAAATGATGATGGCAAGAAGAAGTCCAAGCCTTGCAGAATCCATGGTACCGGCAGTCGTCGGGGATACAAATTTGTTTCGGCTCAATTGCTGCATGATCAGACCGCTTATACTCATCACAACACCGGCAATGACTATGGCCATCATTCTGGGGAAACGGCTTTGCAGCATGATTTGCACTTTATCATCACTTAGATCCAATAAATCCAGGGGGGTAATATCTTTTACACCAATGAATAATGACGTAAATGATAATACAATTAACGCCATGACTAAATATCTTATCTTCATCTACATTTCCTACTCTTCCTATCTCATTAAATACAACGATAATATTTTTAATTAAAAATATATGAATAAAGACTATTGTATATCTCCTATTGAAATGGGATTCATGGAGATACAATAGTTACAAGCTTCTTCCATTCATGATAATGAGATTCATTATCATTATCAGTCTTTCTTATTCTACCATTTCTTTGACATGTGTCAATATATACAAGGGAATTACTTTGATAAACTTCGGATAGTCATATTGTAATGAATTTGGATGAACCAATCATGCATTTCGCTCCAGGAAATGATAAAATCAAAATAACAAATATTTACTCTTCTAATGAAAGTAGCGATATGATGAAAAACTTGCTATCCAAAGTGTTCTCAAAAAAAGCGAAAATCCAGATTGAATTTTGCCAAAATAATCTTGACCGCTTCCTTAATGAACAAACAGTTGCTGATTATGGTAAGTTCTTAGCGAATCCAAGGGTACAATATAAGGAATATGAATGTTTAAGTGAATGTAAACTTTGTCAGAAAACCCCCTATGCGAAAGTGAACGGCCAGATCATGAGTGGCAAGGATTCACAGGAACTTTTAAATCAGTTGAATGATGAATTGAAATGATACGGGCCAGGCAAATTTGTTTGATCCGTATCATTTCAACTATCCACCTGTAATTATACAGAATACAGGTGATGAACATCTATTAAAAGGAATCACAAACTTCATCATTTTTTGCTCCAACTTCCCTTTAATAAATAAGCCCGGATAAGGTTTCTTGAAATTGGATACATAAGCGTTCTACTATATATCCCCGCTCTTTTTTGCAGAGAGAAGTTTTTTTAGCGATTTCAACACTACAATCATGTTAAATTCTTAGTGTGAATTACTGGGCAGAAGCCATGTGATTTTTTCAATAATCTAGTAGATACTTCCTGTTTTTCACTATTTCCTACCATTATACTGTAAAAATAGCTTAATATATGATAATTTATGGAAAAAGATAGATAGGAGGACGTCCGTGAAAAAAATCATTCCTGCCATCGTATCAGTCGTCACACTAGGTCTTGTCACTGGATTCCCTGGCCAGAGCCACATCGCCGGGGCAGAAGAATTCACCCCTTATTACGGAAATGGTCCAAGCTATATTCAACCTGATAACCTCTCCCACCTTTTCCCTGAACCTAATGTTTCTTTCAACACACCAGCCTTTAAAAATGACAAGATCGCCTTTACGAGCCAAGAAGAAATGATTGGTCATATCAAGTCCCTCTCCCATAGAAACAAGAACATCCAAGTCAAGACGATAGGTAAATCCACAGAAGGACGCGACATCCCGATGCTTCTTTTCAGCAAGGATTCAAAAAAACTGAATAAGGATTCCCATAAACCATTGATTTGGATTCAAGGTCAGATCCATGGCAATGAACCAGCTTCAGGTGAATCAGCATTAGTCCTTGCACAATGGCTGGCTGAGGGCAAGCTTGGTGATGTCCTCGATAAAGTGAATGTTGCCATCGTTCCACGCGTGAATCCTGATGGTTCTTATTATTTCAAACGATATACCTCCAATGACATGGATGCGAATAGGGACTATTTAAAAGTGGAGTATCCTGAAGTCCAGACGATTCATCAGACAATCGATGAGTATGAACCTGAGGTCATTCTTGATGTACATGAATATACAGTGAATCCCGCCCCCCTTAAAAAGGTGGGAACAAATGGATCAATCGCTTCCTATGATTTACTTATCTCCTCGGCCAAGAATTTAAATATTCCCGAACAGCTTCGAAAAGCTTCCGATGAACTGCTTTTACCTAACGTTTTTAAAACATTGGAAAAAGAAAAGCTTTCCTATCACGATTACTATACACTGGCTACATCTGATGATGGAGTCCTTACCGCCACAGAAGGAAGCACAGAAGCCCGGATTGGCCGAAACGCCCTCGGTTTAAAAAATACAATGACCTATTTAATTGAAACAAGGGGAATCAATATCGGCCGTACGGATTTTAAACGACGTGTTTTTGCACAAGCTACAGCACAGGCAGCATTCATCCAAACGGCAGCCGAACAGGCCAGTAAAGTAAAAAAGTCCGTTAAACAGGCAGAAACTGAAGTCGTGCAAAAAGGGCGAAAAGCAAATGATAACGATAAAATTGTCATCACCAGCGAAAATAAATTGGTTAAGAATCAAAAATTGACAGTAGTCGATTTAGCGAAAGCTAAAATGGTCAATGCCTCCATCGATTGGCTGGATTCTACTGACGCCTACCCTACCCTGGTTAGAAATCGTCCGACAGCTTATATCCTTCCACCAGAATATAAAGACATCGCCAAGAAACTTCAGGTATTGGGAGTAGAAGTGAAAAAATTAAAAAAACCTATGAAAGTAGCTGTCGAAAGCTATCGGGTCAAAGATTTAAAAGTTTCAGATGAACTGGAAAGCGGACATTCCACAAGGGAAGTCACGACAACTGTAACTAGCAAAAAACAGGATTTCCCCAAAGGAAGCTATGTATTCGACATGGCCCAGCCTGATGCCAACTTCATCTCCCTTGCCCTCGAACCTGAAGGCATGGATAGCTATGTGACATTCAATTTCATTCCTGCCGACAAAGGGAAAGAACTCCCGATTTACCGTTATATGCAACCAACACGCTTACCCACTAAATAATGCATTTTATCTAAATGACGCTTTGGCAGCTTTCATCGCCAAAGCGTTTTTAGTTTCCATCCTCCTTTATTCATGTTGGGACGAGGCACCTGAAATGATTTCTTGAATGCAGCCACAAGTTTTGAATATACATATAAACGGAAAATGTGTTTTTAAAGGAGGAACGTCATTGAACCAACATGTACAATTGGAAATCAATCGCCTTGTTCATCGCTTGAAACAAGACCAATCCGCTGATGGTTCGTGGAATTATCCCTTTGACACTGGGATAACGGCAGATGCCTATATGATTATATTATTGAAAATTTTAGATATGGAAGATGCTCCTCTTATAGAGGCTTTAGTAAATAGAATCGAAAGCAAGCAAACGGAAAACGGGTCATGGAAACTATTCCACGACGAGAAGGACGGCAATGTTACGGTTACGATCGAGGCTTACTATGGTCTTCTTTTTAGTGGACTCCGAAATAAGCGCGATCCCCATATGAGGAAAGCCAAACAATTCATTCTTTCCAAGGGTGGAATCAAACAGGCCAAAATGTTAACGAAAATGATGCTTACAGTCACAGGACAATATCAATGGCCACGCCTATTCCCCATTCCTCTCGAAGTCGTCTTACTGCCTCCGACCCTTTTTCGTCAGCATATATGATCTTTCGGTATATGGGCGGGTCAACATGATTCCATTGCTTTTACTTGGCCATAAAAGATTTCAGATCAAGACCCCGGAAACTCCCAGTCTAAAAGATTTATATCACACAAGGGAGGATCGTTCCGAAGAACATGTGTGGGAGGAGTATCGTACCGAAGAATATCGTTCCTTCTTCTCCAAACTTCAAACAGGTGTCAAAACGTTAATTGGGTATCCGGATTATTTGCATTCCTTAGCCTTGGATTCAACGAAAAGGTTTATGCTAGACAGGCTGGAACCGGACGGGACACTGTACAATTATTTCGGTTCTACCTTTTTTATGATCTTTGCGCTCCTTTCAATTGGTTATTCGAAAAAGGATCCGGTGATTCAAAAGGCCGTTGCCGGTCTGAAGGGGATGGCTTGCTCCGTTGAAGGCCACACACATATCCAGTTCACAACGCCCCATGTTTGGAATACCTCCTTAATAAGTTACGCCCTTCAAGAAGCGGGCATATCTTCCAAAGACCTAACTGTCAAGGCCGCTAATCAGTACTTACTGTCCCGCCAGCATTATATGTATGGAGATTGGCTGATCCATAATCCTAACGCGATTCCAGGCGGCTGGGGGTTCTCGGATTTGAATACCATGAATCCTGATGTAGATGATACGACTGCCTCACTGCGGGCGCTGGCTAAGCAACTTCAAGCAAAACCCGATAATCGGGACAGCTGGCAGCGCGGTGTCTCCTTCACGATATCCATGCAAAATGATGATGGTGGATTTCCTGCCTTCGAACGGAATAACGACCATAAATGGCTGCACCTTCTTCCTATAGAGGGTTCCAAATATCTCCTGACCGACCCTTCTACCGCGGATTTAACAGGGAGAACGCTGGAATTCCTAGGGAACTATACAAATATGAAGAAGCAGGAAGAAGTCAGTAAAAGAGCGGTGGATTGGCTATTGGAGGACCAGAAACGTGATGGATCCTGGTATGGGGCGCTGGGGCATCTGCTATCTATACGGCACATGGTCTGCACTGACTGGCATGAAGGCCGCAGGACAATCCACTGAACATCCATCCATCCAAAAAGCCCTAACCTGGTTGAAGAAAATTCAAAATAAAGATGGTGGCTGGGGTGAATCTTGTTACAGTGATATCAAGCAGCGGTATATCCCCCTTGGAGCAAGTACCTTGACACATACAGCTTGGGCTGTGGATGCGTTGATATCGGCAACCGAAAAGCCGACAGCCGAAATTGAAAAGGGCATTGCCTTCCTCATCCGCGCAGGTCAACAAGAAAGCTGGACAAATGATTATCCTGCAGGCCAGGGAATGGCAGATTTTTTGTATATCCATTATCATAGCTATCGCTATATTTATCCCCTTTTGGCCTTAAGTCATTACAATAAAAAATTCCTGAATGCTTAATCGCCATTTTAGTGTTTTTTTATCATATAAAGGTGAATATGTGGATTACCTGTGGAAAAGAGGTGAATAACAACGAAAAGTTATCCACAATCCAAGGTTATCCACATTCTTTTATCCGATAAAATGACTAAAAGCAAGTCATCGATAAAAATTGTCCTTATTTTTATAGAATCTTGTTGATTAATTCATTTCGGATATGTAAAAATGACTTTTTTATGCACCCTTTGTGGATAGTTTGGGGATGAATGATCACTATTACGTAAATACTGTATCCAGTTTATCACTATAGAATTCTATGGCCTTCGCATAAGATTGTATTTCTCGATCGTTGGAGGTTTCCGCAATTATTTTCAATAAGGACTCCATTGCAAGATCATGTTGGCCCAAATTATAAAATGCCATGGCCCTGAATACCAATAAAGCCTTATCCTCCGGAAACTTAGCCAGTCCGGATTCAAATGTCCGTCTTGATTTTTCATATTCCCCAATGGTACGGTAAGTGCTCCCCAGCCCCAGATATGCCCCTTTTGCGTCCTCCTCCGGCAAACCTAATTTGAGGGCAGCTTCATAATGGGACACCGCCTTTACCTCTAGTCCAAGAATATCCAAACTCCAGGCACACTGATACTGTATGACTGCATCCCCGGGATTTTGCTTTGCCAGATCCATCAATAATTGATTGGATTTTTCAAATTCTTTCTTGCCTCTTAATGACAGTGCCATTTCTAAACTATCCATTGCCATTCCTCCATTGAAAAAGATTCCTAATTCCCCCTATTCGCGATTCCTCTTTTTAATTCCTTTTTAATGGGCGGAATTTCAAATAGTTTATGCATGATTATTAAGGATGAGGAAGCTTCACTCCCTAACTGTCTTGGCAATAAAAAAAGGATCTGCCACTTGGCAAATCCTTTCATACCTTTCAGTTCAAGATATTGATTAATCATCCAACTGGTTTTTCAATACTTTTCCCGTGGTGGCATCTACCACTACATCATATTCCTTTTGTCCTTGGCTTATCTCCAACTCGTACACTAGGATGCCATTCTCCGAATCCAGCTCTGCATCAGTCACTTGACCATCCACCTCTTTCAAGGCAATCTTTTCAGCTTGATCCATGCTGATTTTTGCAGTTTCCACCGCTTGTTGTGTGCTCATATCCTCATCGTCATCGTTTTCCATCTCCTGAGAAAGAATCTCTCCTTTTTCAGCATCTACGTCTACGTCTTGATAACCTTCTTTCGTTTTAACGGTCATCTCATAGGTCATTGGCTGGTCCCAATCCTTTTCAAATTGAGTAACTTCCCCGCCTAGTTTTTCTGAAATCATTTTTACAGCCTCGTCCTCGGATAGTGCACCCTTATTGACCGCATATACCGCCGTTCCAGCAGCACCGCCAAAAAGCAATACTGAGGCTACGGAAACCGTCATGATTACCTTTTTCCTTTGAATGATACCTTCTTTTATCGTACTCCACTGCTTTTTCATGAATGAATTCCTCCTTTAATTTGTTACCTTAAGAATAACCATCCTTCATGAAAGGAACATGAACGCTAGATTAGAATTTGATGAGAAAGAGTGATAGTAACCAAAGTCCCCTCTCCCACTTCGCTTTGGATTTCCAATTTACCGCCTAATGACTCAACAAGAGTCCGGGCGATGGAAAGCCCGAGTCCATTGCCTCCCGTTTTCCGTGCCCTCGATGAATCCACGCGGTAAAAACGTTCAAATACATGCGGGAGATGTTCTGATGATATCCCTGCGCCTTGATCTTTCACACCAATGAAAATTTCATTAGCCTCCCGTGTTATGATGATCTGTATACCCGATTCACTGTATTTCATGGCATTGTCCAATAGGATGACAAGCACCTGTTCAAGCTTGCTGGAAATGGTCGTTGCATATATTTCCTTAAACTCGGATTGTATCTTTATTTCTCGATTCCCTGTCCTTCTAAATGTTTGGGCAATCTGTTCACAAAACGAAATAAGTTCGATCTTTCCTTCCATATCCACTGAGGGTTCCGTTTGGGAAGCCGACTGGAGCAGATGTTCCGTCAGCTGTTTTCATCCGGATGGCTTCATGATGGATTGCCTCCACCGCCTCTTCCTGAATCGCCTCGTCCTTCATTCCCCAGCGTTTCAATAGAGAAGAGTAGCTTTCAATGACCGTAATCGGTGTTTTCAATTCATGTGAAGCATCTGAAAGGAATTGCTGCTGTTGGTTATAATTCCGCTCCAACCTATCTATCATCCTGTTGAATGACACCCCCATAACCTGAAGCTCGTCCTTTGATTGGTCTGATAGCGGTATCCGTTTGAATTCTCCACTTGTCTCAATATCCTTCATTGTTCCGCTCATGATCGATATGGGTTTGAGTATTAGATTGGCTAGCCACTTACCGGCAAGAATGGATAAAAGAATGACAAAAAGGGACGCCCCGCCTAAAACGAGGGCAAGAGTCGATAAATTATCAAGGAGGGTATCCTGCGGCTGTGTGACCTCGATCATCCCTAGCTTCTTCCCTTCTTCGGGATAAGGGTAACGGTAGGTCAATACATAATCCCCGTCAGCTTTGGTGAAATCGAATCCTTTCTCGGTAATGGCTTTAACCGCCAGCCCCTGAAGGTCCTCTTCATCAGTAAACGATTTTACCAATCTCCCATCAGTGCCAAATATCCGCACCATTCCATCGTCTGGGGTATACGGCTCCATTAAATCGGAATCACCTGAAATCAAATCTTTCGACAGGATATTTTCTGCAATTAATGAAGCTTGATCTTCAAGCAGGTCCCGTTCCCTTTCAACCGATATCCAAAGAAAGGCGAGTAAAACGATGATACTCAACAATATAAGCATGACGCTTAAAAAAAGGCTGGAATACGATTGGATTTTCGTCCGAATCTTCATACAGGCTCCTTCAAGCTGTAACCTACCCCGCGGTAAGTATGTATGAGTTGCAAATCAAAGGGGTAATCTATTTTTTTACGTAAATAACGGATATACACATCAACCACATTCGTATCCCCTGCAAAGTCATATCCCCAAACATGTGTCAGGATTTGATCCCTTGAAAGCACTTGATTCTTATTTTGCAAAAGATAAACCAGCAAATCGAACTCGCGGGAAGTCAGCTCAATCATTTTGCCTTGCCTGTGAATGTCCCTTGTACCAAGGTTCAATTGAAGATCATGGACCTTTAATTCATCCGCTTCCCCTTCTGATTGGCTCACCCCTACATTGGTACGAAAACAAGCACGGATCCGTGCCAGCAGCTCTTCGATTTCAAACGGTTTCGTTACATAATCATTCGCACCATGGTCTAGCCCATTCACCTTGTCTGGCACAGCATCCCTTGCAGTTAGAAGGATGACTGGGGTTGAACCATTCTTTTTCCGGTAACGCCTAAGTACTTCTATGCCATTCAACTCGGGCAGCATCACATCCAATAAGATTAAATCCCACTCTTCGGCTTCTGCCCTTTCCAGACCTGTCTTTCCGGTAAAAGCCGATTCGGTTAGATAACCCTCATGATTAAGTTCCAGCTGGAGGACCCTCGCGATTTTTTCTTCATCTTCTATTATTAAAATCCTTTTATTCATGTTTACCACCACCTACCCCTTAGTGTACTGAAGAAAAATGAAAATATCATGAGAAATTGAGCCGTCCGCAAAAAAATCCCATGAAAAAACAACTTTATTTAAAATATCCGGACTAAGGGAATCAAGGCCTATAAAAGACCAAAAAGAAGCGGATGTGAAAAGAAAAGTCCGATAGGTTCGTCACAATCGTAAGAATTTCCGTATAGCTAAATAATAAATGCCTATATAACAATGGTTAACCATAATAAAAAGACTATGGAATATTTCCATAGTCAATGTTTTGCTTTATATGGGATGAACCTCTCACTAGTTTGAAGAAATTTGCGACACTCCTGCCGAATAACTGGCTAGCCGATACCCCACAGACGCTTGCTTTGATGTGGCTTGGCAGAAAAACGGCGGAAAGGAAGCGGATTTCTGAAAACAACTGGATCGTTTAATAATGATTATTCAGCAATCCAATGTTGATCAATGAATTCATCGCGTCCTGATTTCGCACGGTCCGCTTTATAATCTTCTTTGTTTTTTTTATGGTAGCCTTGATGGTATTCTTCGGCAGGATAAAAAGTTTGGGCCGGAAGGATTTCAGTTACGATGGGTTTCTGGAACTTCCCGCTGGCTGCTACCTTTTCTTTCGCCTCAAGAGCCAGTTTCTCTTGAGCTTCATCATGATAGAAGATGGCTGTTCGATACTGGCTTCCCCTGTCATGGAATTGACCACCATCGTCGGTTGGATCGATTTGCTGCCAATATAGTTCCAGCAGTCTTTCATAAGGAAATAACAGAGGGTCGAAAGTGATTTCAACGACTTCATAATGTCCCGTAGTGCCCGTCTTTACTTCCTCGTAAGTCGGGTTTTCGACCTGTCCTCCTGTATAACCGGATACGATTCCCCCAATCCCTGGTTGTTCTTCAAATGGTGTCACCATGCACCAAAAACAGCCTCCAGCAAATGTAGCTTTTTGCATAATGGTCATCTCCTTCCTATATGTAATAAAAATTAATATACCATATCCTGATCCCAACACTGTGTTTTTTTGATTTGCGAAGTCGATACACCATTCGCGCCAAACGGGATCACCTTGGATCAATCTTTCGACCAGCCCTTTTCCTTGAATCTTACAATAGCTTCAACGCGATTGCTTACCTCCAATTTATCAAGAATGACCGAAATATAATTACGAACCGTTCCATTGGTCAGATAAAGCTGGCTGGCGATTTCCTTTGTTGTCTTGCCATCTGCAATCAATTCAAGTACTTGGCTCTCTCGTTCAGTCAAAGGGTTTTCTTCTTCAAAAGCCATATCCACCAGTTCAGGAGCATAAATTCGCCGACCATCCATGATGACACGGATCGAGTTTGCGAGTTCCTCACTTGGACTATCCTTCAGAAGATATCCACCTACCTCGGCCTTTCTGGCTCTTTCAAAATACCCAGGGCGTGCAAAAGTGGTTAAAATGATGACTTTGCATTGGTGGCCCTGATCCTTGATCTCTTCCGCTACATCGAGCCCGGTTTTGACTGGCATTTCAATATCCGTAATGCAGATATCCGGCTTTAAACGATTGACAAGATTCATTGCTTCTTCCCCATTGCTCGCTTTTCCGACAACTTCCATATCCTCTTCCAAATCAAGGATAGAACCTAGCGCACCAAGCAGCATCCGCTGATCTTCAGCAATTACGATTCGAATCAATGTTAATCCCCCACCTATCCATTATTTTTTATAGCATTCGGAACCCTTATATAAAGTGTAGTTCCCTCAGTTGATTGAATATCCAGGCTGCCATTAACGAATTCAAGCCTTTCTTTCATACCTTGAAGTCCATTGCCTTTATAAAACTCTGATTTATGTGAAAGCCCCACTCCATTATCCTGGACTTTGATCGTCACTCCAGTCTGTAATTCCTCGATGACAATATTACAGGAGTCGGCCCGGCTATGTTTGACGATATTGGTCACAGCTTCTTTCAAGCACATGCTTAAAACCGTTTCAACAAGCAATGGGGTATCTCGCAATTCCGCAGTGCCTTCCAAATTGAAATCTATCTCTGCCGCTTTCAATATTTGCTTGACCCGGATGATTTCATCACTTAATTTGGCCCCACGCATTTCCGACACCATTTCCCGTACTTCCTTGAGTGCCGTCCTCGCCGTTTGACGGATATCCTTGATCTCCTTCTTAGCCGAATCCGGATTTAAATCAATCAATTTCCCTGCAAGGTCACTCTTCAAGCCAATCAAAGAAAGTTTTTGTCCAAGTGTATCATGTAAGTCACGGGCAATCCGCTGACGTTCTTCCATTTTGCCAAGCTCGGATATTCTTTTATTAGCATCTTCCAATTGTTCTTCAAGCCTATCCCGTTTATTCCGATTATATGTGTTGAATGGGAGAAGGATCACGCCCACTACACAAATGAGCATAAAGGGAAATTGCGAAAAGAAGGTAGGGTCCTTCATGATGAATCCAATATTGACAGACACGATGGTAGCTAATAGCTGAATCGAATACAATACGAAAAATCCGACCTTATTTTGAACATTCCCAATAAAGAATGCTAAGAAAAGCGAAAAGTAAATGTAGCTGAAAAATATGGTCATGGATATGGATATGACTATTTGTATCGCCGTCCATACGTATACGGGCCATCCCTTCGAAACGAATGAGAGACCATATGATATGAAAAACAAAATGATCATGACGATTCCAAAGACAATCTCCAACATCGAAGAAGATTTGAAAATGAAATAAAAAGGTAAGATACAAAAAATGATCCAGACATAAGGGCTCAGCCCTGTGTTCTTGGGAAAGATATGATACCAACTTTGCATGGCGCCGCCTCTATTTCTTTTTACCCTAGTATATACTAAGGAGTTTCATCAAAAAACCACCCAATGGAAATTGAATGGTTTTTTGATGAACTATTTATTTTTCTTGAAGACTTGGACGTTTATTATTGATTTCCACCTTTGATTTTGTTTCATTTAGACGTTCCTTAATCTCTTTAAAACTTACAAACGTCTTGTTTTCTCCATCAAAAAGGCGGAAGCGAAGCGCTTTTAAACTTGAACTAAGAGTGATTGTCGTTGCCTGCTGCAAAGGCAGGGTGGAATCATGGACTTTTTCCAGATTATAGTTCGGCACCCTTGGACTAAGATGATGCACGTGGTGGAAACCGATATTACCGGTTACCCATTGCAAAACCTTTGGAAGCTTATAATAAGAACTTCCATCAATGGCAGCCTTCACGTAATCCCATTCCGATTCCTCTTCGAAATAAGAATCTTCGAACTGATGCTGTACATAAAACAGCCAGATGCCCAGTGATCCCGTTACAAAAAGCATCGGTACCTGGATCATCAGGAATGCCTGCCATCCGATAGCCAAGCATAAAAGACCATAAATTGCCACGATTGCGGCATTTGTCAAATACGTATTCATCCGTTCCTTCTTTTTAGCGCCTTTTTTATTCAGACGATTCGATACAAGAAATAGATAAAATGGACCTAATCCAAACATGACGACCGGATTTCTATATAAACGGTAAGCCAGACGCCCCCAGAATGAAGCGGCTATATATTCATCAACGGTCATGATCCAAATATCTCCTGTACCGCGTTTGTTTAAATTACTGCTTGTGGCATGATGTATGGAATGGCTATGCTTCCACTGCTCATACGGAAATAATGTAACGATTCCACTGATTGTACCCAGGATGCTATTCGCTTTCCTGCTTTTGAAAAACGATTGATGACAGCAATCATGGAAAATGATGAAAATCCTGACTACGAATCCTGAAGCCAGGACGGCCAATGCAAGGGTCAGCCAGTATGAAATGGTTAAGCTTTGATAAGCTAAAAACCATAACAGGAAAAATGGCGGAAATGTATTTATAAGCTGTTTCACACTTGATTTAGTATTGGATTTTTCAAAAGGGGCAATATCTTTTCTCAATTGTTTATGATTACTCATGATTTCCTCCTCATATATTTTATATAGAACTTGGAGTGTTTTAATTGATTGGTTAGCTTGCATATTTCGCAAACTTTAGTTATGCCTTGGCAGCATTTGTTCCTTAAGTATAGGATTAATAACCGATCTTCTATAGTCATAAACGTCAATTTGCTGGCATGACAAATGTCATATACTTGTCTACTTCATCACTTTTCACACGTATTTTTTCCTTTTTCATCATTTTTACCCCTCAAAAAACAAAATCCCATCAACCAAACCACATTTATTCAAATTCCAATATCCGAATACCGAGCCAAATATTTATTCGATTAAACACAAAAAAAAGATCCGCCACCTGGCGAACCCATTCAAAACCTGATGGCGTAAACCCGTTCTGGCCGGCCTACCGTGCCATAGGTTAAATCGGCATCAATTTTATCCTCGGATATCAAGTGTTCAAGATAACGTCTTGCCGTTGTCCTACTCACCCCGATTTCCTTTGCCACTATCTCGGCAGTTAACCCAGGGGAGGCTTTCCCCAACACAACCATCACCTTCTCCAAGGTCATCCGATCGATCCCTTTTGGCAGTGAAGTCATTTCCCTTTCCTTTTCATTCATTTCCTTCCGTAAAAGCTTATCAACCTGTTGCTGCGTTACGGGGAAATTGCCCTTTTCCATTTCAGACAATTTTATATAATACTCTTGATATCGGCACAAGGACTGCTTGAAACGCTCAAATGCGACAGGCTTGATAATATAATCAAATATGCCGATTTTGATGGCTTCCTGGACTTTTTCGATTTCTTTAGCTGCCGTTATCATAATGACATCCATTTGTTTGCTTTGCTGCTTGATTTCTTTCAAGATATCGAGCCCATTCATATCCGGAAAGTACATATCGAGCAGTAATAGATCCGGCTGCATGATTTCAATGAAGCTTTTAGCCTCGACATAACTTGATGCGATCCCGACCGTTTGAAACCCCTCGATTTTTTCGATGAATAGCTTTTGTATCTCGGCAATCCGTAAGTCATCTTCTACGATCAAAACTTCTATATCGCGATGTGCCTTCATTTAATCACCCCTCTGTTTTTTGGTATGGCTACGGTAAAGATCGTATATTCCCCTTCTTTCGTCGAAAAAGTAATAGATCCCCCTAATCCATCAATTGCTTCCTGAACTAGGCTCAACCCTATACCTGAATTGGTTTGATGATTTTTCGTCGTAAAACCGTTCTGGAAAATCCGTTCGGTAACATCCGAATTCATTCCTCTTCCATTATCTTCAACTTCGATGATCAGCTCTTTACCCAAGTCCGTGACGAATAACGAAACCCTTTTTTCCTCCCTTTCGTTTTCCCGTACAGCTTCGAAGGCATTATTGATAAGGTTGCCGATGATCGTAACTAATAAATCCCGATCTATTTCGGACGGAATATCCTTAAAACTGCTCTCTCTATCAATTGTAAAATCAATTTTCAGCTCGCTGGCTAAACTTACCTTCCCTAGGATGAACCCAGCAATAATCGGATCAGGAACTTCCTTGATCAGAAAGTGAATGAAGCCTTGGGTAACATCGACTTCCTTCGATATGAAATCCATCGCTTCTTTATGGGAACCCAGTTGAATCAAACCTAGTAAAGTATAAAGCCGATTGGAATATTCATGTGTCTGGGCCCTCAGCCCTTCTGCATAAGCCTTTACATGTGATAGTTCTTGAAGGAGATTGGATAGTTCAGATTTATTCCTCAAACTTGCAACCGCACCGATGACTTCACCCTGTCCATTCAAAATGGGAATCCGGCTAGCCAAAAAAACTTCACCGTCAATCATGAATTCCTGATCATACTCGGCCTGTGCCGTGCTGACTACATCAAGCAAATGTGTATGCGTTATGACTTCTTCAATTTTTTGCCCGCGAAGCATGATGTCTTTAGGGATATGTAGGATTTTATGCGCCGTTTCATTGACGACGGTGATTCTCCCATGAACATCAATGGCAATGATACCTTCATGAATCGATTCCAAAATGGCATGCTTCTCTTGAAACATCCAGGCAATCTCTTTTGGCTCCAGTCCCAATATCGCCTTTTTTATATTGAATGAAATGAAAAAGGCTATCAATAGACCTCCGATTAAGATAAAAGAGATGGTCCATACTATCTTTCTTTGTATTCTGGACACTTCTTTTTCAATATCATCCTGAAGGTAGCCAACAGAGACTACTCCAATGACTTTTCCATTTGCCATTATCGGGGATTTCCCCCTTATGGAAGGACCCAATGTCCCAGTTGACTCCGTGATGATGGATTTCCCATTCCAAACCTCGCCATTATCTCCCCCTACCATTTTCTTCCCGATCAAGTTAGGATCTGGATGGGACAGCCGTTTTTCATTCTCATCTCCTATTACTATAAATTCCGCATCGATCTGCCTGCGAATCTTTTCCGCAATGGGCTGAATGATTACTGAAGGATTATCATTTCGAAAAGCTTGTTTAATTTCAGGCAGCAAAGAAACGGTCTGGGCAACCGACAATGCTTTTTCCCCTGTTTCCTGTTTCAGGTTATTTTCTAAGATATTTATAAAAAGAACTTCAAAGATTCCACCCATTAAGATGATTAACGTACAGATGCCCAGCATCAACTTGGTGTGTAAACGCATTCAATCACCTCTTCTACATCATATAAAAAAAACCCCCTTTAAAAAAGGGGTTTTTTCATAACATTCAGAAAATATGCATTAACCTTCAATATTGATGACAACATCCTTCCCTCTCTTCTTAAGTAAAACCGGAATGAGCAGCCATAATGCCGTTACAATCAGGAAGGTCAGGGAAAGCGGCCGAGTGAAAAACAAGCTGTAATCCCCATCGGATATCGTCAATGCCCTGCGCATATTATTTTCTATCATCGGTCCTAAAACCAGCCCTAATACCAATGGGGCGATTGGATAATCATTTTTACTTAAGAAATATCCCAAGACCCCGCATCCTAATAATAGCAATAAATCATAAGTCGATACTTGTACCGCATAAACGCCAAAAATGGAAATCGCGATAATGATCGGAATCAAATATTTCTTTGGCGTTTCAATGATTTTCGCAAAAACCTTAACGAGCGGGAGATTAAGGATGAGGAGCATCAAATTCCCAATGAACATACTGGCGATGAGACCCCAGGCCACCTGAGGATGATCCTCGAATAATAATGGACCAGGCTGAACATTGTACATCATGAGCGCCCCCATTAAAATGGCCGTTGTACCGGAACCTGGAATTCCCAGCGTCAATAATGGGATCATCGCCCCCCCGGATGCCGCGTTATTGGCCGTTTCAGGTCCAGCCACTCCAGCGATCGTCCCCGTACCAAATTTCCCAGGTTTTTTTGAGATCCGTTTTTCCATAAGGTATGAGAAGAAAGAAGCAAGAGTGGCCCCTGCACCAGGCAGGATTCCTACAAAGAAACCCAAGAGCGATCCCCGGGCAATGGGACCCGCAGATTCCTTGAATTCTTCTTTGGAAGGAATCAAATTATTGATCTTCGCGATTTCCCCATCTTCCTCTTCTTTTTCCAAGATTGTCTTGAATACTTCTCCAAGGGCGAATAGACCCACTGCAATCGTCAGGAATTCGACCCCTTGATATAGCCATGGTATATCGAATGTAAAACGGGCGATACCTGATACATTATCAATGCCGATCGTCGCGATCAACAAACCACAAACCGTCATGATCAGTGCCTTGGTTACGGATTTTCCCGCGAGACCACTGACAGCCGCCAGCCCTAGAAGCATGAGCGAAAAATACTCAGCCGGACCGAATTTGATGGCAATCGTCGATAATGGCTGAGCTAAGGCAATCATGGCGATAAGGGTGACGATCCCTCCAACGAAAGAACCGATGGCCGAAATGGATAAAGCACTCCCCGCTCTGCCCTTCTTCGCCATTTGGTAGCCATCCAATGTGGTGACGACAGAAGAAGATTCGCCCGGTGTATTCAATAAGATGGAAGTTGTCGACCCTCCATACATCGCTCCATAATAAACACCAGCAAGCAAAATGATGGCGCTTGTCGCCGCTTGCTCTGGTGGAAGTCCGCCTGTAATGGAAGCAGTTACCGGAATTAAAAGAGCCACACCGCTCATCGGCCCGATTCCCGGCAAGACGCCGACTGCCGTTCCAATCAATACTCCGACAAATGCAAAAAGTATGTTATACCAAGTAAGTGCCGTTTCAAATCCTTGAATTAAATAATCAAAAGTGCCCACTTGCCATCCCCCTTCCTTTTATGAAAACCAGATTGGCCAACCCGGCAGTGTTCCCTTTAAGACATTCACGAATAAAAAATAGATGATTCCGGAAAACCCTGCGGATATGATGAGCGATGTCACCCACTTATTCCGTTCCATCGTTTGAAAGCAAACAAACAAAAAGAGGAAGGTCGTAATGACATATCCTATCGTTTCCAATGTCAAAATATAAATCAATGTGGAGAGTACAATGATGATAAAGGGCTTATATTCAAACTTTTCCTTACTCGATTCCTGCCTCTTGCCCCGATATGACTCATAGAACAGGCGAATGCTTAAAGCAGCAAGGACGAGTCCCAGTACAAAAGGGAAAATGTCCGGTCCTACCGAACTTCCATAAGAAGAACTGGCCAGTTTCCTGCTTCCAATCATAAACAGTACTCCGACAGCCAGAAAGGCTACAGATGCAAAGCGATCAAATTTCACGTCCATCCTTATCCCTCCATTTCAGAAAATAAGAAGAAGGTGAAAGCACCTCCTTCTTCTCCATTATTTTTCCATGCCTAAAGCTTCCAATAATTGCTGCACCTGTTTCTTCTGTTCTTCTAAAAACTTGCTGAATTCCTCACTATTTTTATATTCTTGTTCCCATCCTTGAACTTCCACTTCCTTTTTCCATTCAGAAGTTTCTACTAACTTTGCAATGGATCCGTCCCAAAAGGTTTTCGCTTCCTCGGACATATTCTGAGGTCCAAAAACGCCTCTCCAAATCGTGAATTCCGCATCAACACCCTGTTCCTTTGCAGTCGGTATGTCCTTTAGATCTCCACCCAAACGTTCAGTCGAGGTTACGGCCAACACTCTAATCTTTCCTGCCTTTAAAAATTCCCTGACACTTGATGCATCCGTTCCGATTACATCCGCATTTCCACCAAGCAATGCCGTAATCGCTTCCCCGCCACCGTCGTACGAGACGTACTTAAGTTCTGTTGGATTCAAACCATATTCATAGGCTGGAAGAATGGAAATCAAATGATCCATGGATCCCGGAGCCGATCCTCCTGCAAAAGTTAACTTACGCGGATCTTTCTTCACCACTTCCAGCACTGATTTTAAATCCTTGAATTCAGAATCCGCCTTTACCACTATCGCTCCATAATCCTTTGTCAGCTGCGCCAAAGGAGTCGTATTTTTATATCCATATGGACTGTTACCCTCTTTTTTAAGGTTATTGATGATGACAGGCGGTGAATTCACGAACAGCATGTCATTATTATCCGCTTGCTGTGTTGCATAATCCGCCATGAAGACAGCACCCCCGCCACCGGGTTTGTTTTCGACGGTTAATGGCTGGTCCACCAGTTTTGTCTCACCCAAGACCTTTGTAAATGAACGGGCGGTTAAATCCCATCCCCCTCCTGCACCCGACGGAGCAACGATCGTTATGGCCTTTTTCGGATAACCTGTACTTTCTTTCTTTTCTCCCGATGTATCCGCACTGCTGCATGCACCTAAACTTAAAGCTAACGAACCTGCCAATATGACTGCAGAAATCTTTTTACGAGAAAACATATGAATCCCCCTTTTGAAAGCGTTTTCTTAATTCTACAAAAATATCTTCCACATCTTTAATTATCCACCTAAAATACATAAATTCCATAATCTCCATATTGTTCATAAAGTTTTATGGGGAGACATTGGGAAAAGACTGCCCATGAGGGCAGCCCTGCTAAAATAGTATTTTTGATAGATATACGACCATCGTTACCGTTATACTGCTGAATAACGTCGACATCAAGACCGCCTGTGCCGCATATTCCGGATGGTTATCATATTCCAAAGCGAATAATGCGCTGTTTCTTGATGTTGGAAATGAGCTTGCGATGAATAATCCCTGAGCGACAGTCCCTTCCAATCCCAGCATGAGAATGATAAGGTATGCGATGGATGGTGAGAGTATTAATCGTCCAATCAAGCTAAGGATAAGCGGAAGCGGGAAATGCGTAATTTTCAAGTAGGCACTCTGAGCACCCAATGTAATCAGGGCAATCGCTATGAAAGCACTCGCGATATTATCGATCGGGGTCCATAAGAACAGAGGAATATCGAAAGAAGTGGCCTGTAAAAGAAAACCGAGTAATAGAGCATAAATGACTGGATTCTTCAAAAACTCACGAATGGCACCCTTTGCACTTTTTGTATGGACGGAAACGGAATTCATCAATCCATAGGTATAGGTCAACAGGTTTTGAAAAATGATCACGATGACTTGGATCGACAGGCCAAGAGGATTGCCATGAAAAACCATCTGGCTGACGGGTAATCCGAAATTGGCTGAGTTATTCAGGACCACACTATTTTTAAACGTGGCAGAAAGACTTTGATCAAACCGGGCAAGTTTAGCAATCACTGTACTCACGATGATTAGGCTTAATGCTTGAAGAGCAAGGAAGCTGAATATCTGGACGATCATCCCCCCGCCCATATTGCTTTGATAGATATTGACAAAGCTAATGGCCGGCATGAGCAGGAAGTGATTCAATTTAGACAGCGTATTCATATCCAGTTTGAATTTACGATGAAGGATTGCCCCCGCCCCTATAAGGAAAAAGACCGGCACAATGACATTCAATACGATTAGAAATAGGACACTCATTTGACTTCCTCTCCATTCCATAGGCAAGTTCCTGATGATTTATATCTCCCATCTATCATAATGCCGGGAAAACCATAATTAAAATACCAATAAATTATCGTTAACCATTCAAAAATGGAATGATGAAAAAGCACAGAAGTTTCTGCGCTTCATTTAAATATCCCTCATGAAATCGACACCTTTGACAAATTGGACAAACTCTTTGACCAGTTTTAATTCCAGCGACTTTTCATGATATAACATCCACGTATTCCTAATAAGGGGATTACCTTGCTTATCCAAAAGGTCCCATTGACGAAGATTTTGGTCTTTCTCCAATAAAACGCTAGGAAGAATCCCATACCCCAACCCATTCCTGACCATTTCTTTGCATGTATCCCCTTTGTCCACTTCCATCCCCACCAAAGGAGGTCCTGAAAAATTATCTCTCCACCAATTATCGATCATTGTTTTTAAAAGGGCATCGGTCCCATAATCGATCCTCGGCAATGAAGGCAGGTCCCGGACCTCTATTTTCTCCTTAGAAGCAATACAAATCGTTTCCTCAAAAAGATGGTGCCTTGACCCGGACCATTGATAGTCCCCCCGAACGATTCCCACATGCACTTCTTCCTTATAAATGAGGTTCAGTACTTCTTTACTCCATCCGGTAGTCACCTGGAAATCCACCTTAGGATATCGCTCACGGAATATTTTTAACAGGCCAGGCAATTTATGCAGCGTAATATAGTTGGAAACACCCAGCCGTAATGTCCCACTGATCTCCTGACCCATATTGAACGCTGTCTCTTTTATCTGACGGAGCCTGATCAGCATCTCATCTGCACAGATGGCCAGATACTCCCCTTGAGGGGTGAACTGCACTCCTCTTGTTCCCCGCTCCACAATCTTTAAATTGAATTCCTTCTCTATTTGTTGAATTCGTTTCGTTAGAGAGGGTTGCGAGATATATAAACTTTGCGCCGTTTTAGTAATATTCTTGTGTTCATGCAACACCTTTAAAATATGCCAATCCCTTTCATTCATAACCCTTCCCCCGATACGCTTTTCCTTGAATGCTTTATCCAAACTGTATCACAAAAGGCCTGATGGATATATCCTTTTACAAAGACAAAAAAGCCCAAGCCATGCCAGCAAGGACTTTCCCTTAAGCATTCCCCAACCCGCCTTAGGAGCTGCATCTTTCAGCGGAGGATGATCAGTCATTCAATTGAATTCTTTCAGGGCAGGTATAGATATTCAGTGAATCATTACGAATGAACCCGACCGTGGTGATCCCCAATCCTTCAGCCAACTCCAAAGCCAATTCGGTTGGAGCGGATTTCGAGAGTATCAGTTCACAGCCGATCTTCGCCACTTTCAAAAGAATTTCCGATGAAATCCGGCCGCTGAACACGATGGCTTTTCCTTCTATCGAAATACCATTTTTCAAGCAATGGCCGTATATTTTGTCCAAGGCGTTATGCCTTCCAATGTCCATCCTGCTTAATACGAGGCCATCGACATCACATAATGCAGCATTGTGAACTCCGCCTGTATTCTGGAAGGTGACAGCAGAATTTTGCAAATCCTTCATCAAGCGGAAGCAGTCATCAGGAGTCAATTTTACCGAAACATGATCCATTTTCTTGGCAGTCAACGCATCATTCACAAAGACGAATCCCTGTCTGCTCATCCCGCAGCAAGATGTGATATACCGCTTATTTTGAAAGTCCTGGTAGTAAGGGTTCACTTTATCAGTCTTTACATGGACAAAGCCTTCTTTTTCCTGGACCCAGATTTCTTTTATCTCTTCATATTTTTTGATGATGCCTTCAGAAGCCAAATAACCAATCACCATATCTTCGATGTATTCAGGTGTACAAACCATCGTGACAAATTCCTGGCCATTTATTTTCACAGTAACGGGAAACTCCGTTACGACCGTATCTTCCGTTCGCTCCATGTTACCTTTGGCTATCCGGATGATGTCCCTCTTCATTTCAATCGCTTTCATGTTCCCACTCCTTTTAATATCCAGGAGCCAATTGACCAATATGTAAGGAACATGGTCAATGCCCGTTGAGTTTGTCAGCAATATTCTTATCAAATACAAATACGGAAATCGCTATGTTCTCTTTGATTTTGATGTCTGAAAACAAATGGACCAGTTTAGCTCCAACCAGTTCTTCCATTCCATCAGGAGGACTCTCTGAATACACATCCTGTATCATTTTGGTACGTGCTGAATGGACCATGTCCCTTCCTTCCTCTGATCTTGATATGAACATTTCCGTAGGAGTCAAATTCCCATATAGTGTAGTAACGGCCATATTATCGACGAAAACCGTGTGTATGCGGTCTGGTCCTTTACCGAAGAGTTCCTTGCGCAGCTTACGAATCATATCATTAAATTCATGGATAACTTTTGACACCCTTACGTCACTCCAATTCAAGGAAATTAAGTTCTCAATTGTTTTATCATAAAACAACGCGAAGAAAAACGAAAGGCATTTGGGAATGATAACCTCCATCAAGGATTGTTTCTCCTTAAAATTAAAGTTATAATATCAAAGAGGAAAGTTGGGAGTATAATAGTGTACTGTTGTGTCCCCATCTTTTTTAAAATTATCCATTATGGTATGGATTGGTATATTGGCAAGCATTGCTATTAAACTATTCCACCATGACCTACACTTCCGTTCAGAGCCGGAGGTGTGATCATGGTGGTTTTTTGCGTGTTTTTGGCTATAAAAGGGGGATATATAATGAGCGATTCAAACATCACCATCAAAATCAATGGAATGGATTATACCGCTAAAAACGGTGCGACAATACTGGAAGTCATCAATCAAAACGAGATAGCCCATCCACAGATTTGTTATGTACCTGAAGTGGATCCGATCCAAACATGCGACACATGCATCGTCGAGGTTAACGGGAAACTCGTCCGATCATGTTCGACAACGGCAATGAACGGCATGGATATTGCCTTGGACTCAAACAAGGCAAAAGAAGCCCAAACCGAAGCCATGGACCGTATCCTGGAAAATCATTCTTTATACTGTACTGTATGTGATAATAATAACGGAAATTGTAAACTGCATAACACAGCAGAATTAATGGAAATTGAGCACCAAAAATATCCTTACACACCGAAAGTGGAATTAGGTGCCGTCGATATGTCCCATCCATTTTACCGCTATGATGCCAATCAATGCATCGCATGCGGGCAGTGTGTTGAAGTCTGCCAAAACCTTCAGGTCAATGAGACTCTGTCCATCGACTGGGAAGCAGAACGCCCTCGGGTAATCTGGGATGAAGGAACGGAAATCAATAACTCATCTTGTGTAGGCTGCGGACAGTGTGTAACCATTTGTCCTTGTAATGCTTTAATGGAAAAATCGATGCTTGGTGAGGCTGGTTTCATGTCAGGTTTGAAAAACGATATGCTTGAACCAATGATTGACCTTGTTAAAGAAGTGGAACCTGGATACAGCGGGATTTTTGCCATTTCGGAAATTGAAGCGGCTATGCGTGAAACACGGACGAAGAAGACAAAAACGGTCTGTACGTTCTGTGGGGTAGGATGTACATTCGAAGTCTGGACCAAAGGCCGTAAAATCCTTAAAGTCGAACCTACTCATGAAGGCCCCGTTAATGCGATTTCCACTTGTGTTAAAGGGAAATTCGGTTGGGACTTCGTAAACTCGGAAAAACGTTTGACCAAGCCCCTGATTCGTAAAAATGGAAGATTCGTTGAATCAAGCTGGGATGAAGCACTTGATTTGGTTGCTTCCAGACTCGGTTCGATCAAACAGCAATACGGCGGAAATTCAGTAGGCTTCATTTCCTCATCCAAGATCACGAATGAAGAAAACTATGTAATTCAAAAACTCGCACGGCAAATGTTCGAAACGAATAACGTCGACAATTGCTCTCGTTATTGCCAATCCCCGGCAACAGACGGATTATTCCGTACAGTCGGCATGGGTGGAGATGCTGGTACGATTAAAGATATCGCCGCTGCAGGTCTCGTCATCATCGTTGGGGCTAACCCGGCAGAAGGACATCCGGTTCTGGCGACTCGCGTTAAACGGGCCCAAAAGCTTCACGGACAGAAACTGATCGTTGCGGACATTCGTAAAAATGAAATGGCCGAGCGTTCTGACATCCATATCAGTCCAAAACAAGGAACAGACCAAGTTTGGCTGATGGCCGTTACAAAATATATGATCGATCAAGGCTGGCATGATCAAGAATTCATCAATGAAAATGTTAACTTCTTCGAGGATTATAAAGAAGTACTTGAGAAATATACCCTGGAATATGCAGAACTGAACACAGGTATTTCAAAAAAAACATTGACCCAAATTGCTGAAAGCATTCGCGATGCAGATGGTACATGCATTCTCTGGGGAATGGGCGTAACACAAAACACTGGTGCTTCCGATACGTCGGCTGCAATTTCCAACCTGCTTTTAGCTACAGGTAACTACCGTCGCCTAGGAGCGGGAGCTTATCCGCTTCGCGGCCACAACAATGTACAGGGCGCTTGCGATATGGGCACCCTTCCAACATGGCTTCCAGGATATCAGCATGTTACCGATGATGCGGCACGCGCTAAATTCGAAAAAGCTTATGGGGTGAAAATCGACAGCAAACCAGGCATGAACAATATCGAAATGCTCGAAGCGATTGATAAAGGCGACATGAAAGCCATGTATCTTGTAGGCGAAGATATGGCACTCGTTGATGCGGATGCAAACCATGTCGATAAAGTGTTATCCGGATTGGACTTCTTTGTTGTCCAGGATATTTTCCTTTCAAGGACAGCCCAATATGCTGACGTGGTATTACCCGGAGCTCCATCTCTTGAAAAAGACGGAACGTTCACCAATACGGAGCGCCGTGTACAGCGTTTATATAAAGCCCTTCCAACTTTGGGAGATTCTAAAGCGGACTGGGAGATCACTCAAGAGATCGCCAACCGCTTAGGTGCGAATTGGGACTACACCCATCCCAGTGAAATCTATGATGAAATGGCAAGCCTGTCACCAATATTCAGCCAAGCTAATTACGAGGTGCTGGAAGGATGGAACAGCTTCCTATGGGGAAGCCATGATGGATCAAACACGCCGCTTCTTTATGTGGATGGCTTCAATTTCCCTGATAAGAAAGCACGCTTTGCACTGGCTGACTGGGTGGAACCGCATAAATTTCCAGAAGAATATGACCTTCATATCAATAATGGACGCATGCTCGAGCATTTCCATGAAGGAAATATGACGAACAAATCCAATGGCATCCAATCGAAAGTACCTGATATTTTCGTTGAGGTTTCACCAGAACTTGCTAAAGAACGTAAAGTCAGTGATGGCGGACTCGTTCGCTTAGTGTCGCCATTCGGGGCCGTTAAATTAAAAGTCCTGATCACAGACCGTGTAAAAAATAATGAGCTATTTTTACCGATGAACTCAGTTGATAAAGACTCAGCCATTAACTTCCTGACTGGTCCCATCTATGATCAACGCACAAGCACGCCCGCTTACAAACAGACGATGGTCCGCATGGAAGTATTAAGTGCAAGCGGAGATATCCCATTACCGGGTACCAACCCACGGAATAAAAAGCGTCATCCTCAAAACGGTGTCGAGGTTGAACGTAAGTGGGCTCGTCCAGGGTATGTTCACTTAACGGATAAATAAACGAGGAGGGTGAAGATCATGGCAGCTCCCATTACGGAAATCCATAATCCCATTACTGAGGAAGAAATAAAACTTCAAAAACTTGAAGAACTGAAAACGCTGATCACCAACAATGAAGATGCATTAAACAATATGTTTAAAATTGTCAATGAACTGAATGACTCCGGAGTATTCGAAGCTGCGACCTCCATGCTTCAAGGAAAAGAACAAATTGCCAAAATCGCACTTCAACAAGTCACTAGACAACCTGTAACAAACCTGATCAATACCCTTATGGGGGCAACAGGAGCCTTGATGAATGCCGATGCCGCACAATCCACGAAACTGCTTAACAGTGCACTGGCAGGAATCGATGAAGGAAACAAATTCCTTCAGGCCGATAAAAAGATCGGCGTTTTGGATTTAATGAAAACGTTAAATGATCCAGACATAAACCGGGCAATCGGCTTTGGCGTCCACTTCCTAAAGGGAATGGGCAAGGAATTAAAAGAATAGAATCAGAAAAAAGACTTAAGAGAAGTTCATGCTTCTTTTGAGTCTTTTTTCTATCATGTAGGACGATATTGTCTAAAACAAAAGGATGGACTCTGGCAGCAATTAAGATCGATGGAATAATGTCCATGGATCTATTACTCCTATTAAATCCAACCAGCACATAGGTAGTAAAAGAAGCTCTTAATAATAGTTAATACTGCCAGAGTATGGAATGGTAATGATGCTGGTATTCAAATTGATGAAGCTACATCAATGCTAAATAATGTTAAAATATGAAGCATTAGCTTGTTGCGTAATGGCTTAGTTGCTGCAGAAGTAAAGCGAACGATTGCTGAAAGTGTAGCGTATTGGATAAGATTAGCATTGGAGTGGATGATTTAATGAATCAAGAAGAAAAAATTAAGGAATTAGAACACTAATTGTTTTTATTGAAGCATGCATTTTTAAAATTACATGATAGTATGGCCCCGAATTTAAAATCTAGGTATTAAGAGTTATTATCACATGGCTTTACAGAGCAAGAGGTTAATGAGTTAGATAGATTTTCCATGTGGGTTTACGTCACAAAAAATTACCCCACAAAGGAAGAAATGAGAAAAAAAATGGCAGATATAAAATATATGGAGATTGAGAATTACATCTTGCCTCAGTAAAAAAAATTATTAGCTTATCAAGCTGATGGGGTTTTTCCAGTAATAGATATTATTTTGGGGGATTTCCAAAATGTTGATGTGAATATAGAGAAATGATTTTTACTATTAAGGAATGGTATAAAAACTATTCCTTTTTTAATAATTAAGGCAAGATCACTCAGAAATCACTCATCAAAATTCAGGCTGTACACCCTCCCTTTATTCGCACCTTTGCTTGTCAATTTCAATGATTGCAAGATTCTCATTGTACTGGATGCAGAGGAAATGTTTAAAAAATCCCTCAACTGCCGATTCGTTATAGTCGATCCTAATAGATGAAAATAATCTCGAAAAGCCTGAATATGTGCATCCTTATTGGATAGCTGGCATTGATTGCAAAACCAGGTGCCATGCCTTCTAATTAACGGAAACCCCTTACAATTTTCACATATCACTCCTTTTATTAGGTCCTCTTCTGTAAGATTGTATCGTTCCGGAATGGAAGAGGCCGCTTCGATACGATACTTATTTAAAATACGAACTACTTTCTTCAAATCCTTTTCACCTAAAATGGAATCTGTGATGGAATGCTCCATCAGATTGATTCTTGAGGGAAGCACATCGGGATGGATGACTTTGTAGTGGAGCTTACGGTTTTCAGGAGACGTACGGATGATTGTTTGGGGATTACTGATGACAATCAATGAAAGGATGGGAAGTGAGGGAAAGCCATTTTTCAAGAACCAATTCTTCAACTGTGATTCCTGGCGGTTGACTTGAACGATGGGATCTGGAAATGCCGTCTCTTTTCCATCTTTCGTTCGAATGAGCTGATTGAAATGCGGATCAAAATAGATCGAACCAGCTATATTCTTCACTTCAATGATAAGGGCGAATTTCTTCGACACTAATAAGGTATCCATTTGAAAAAAACGGGACTGATCCTGCAACCTTAAATCGTGGAAGATGAAATAGCTTTTCGATTGAAGAAAGCTTAATGGAAAATCAATGGAACATTCCCCTTTATAGCCCGCTTCCCTTTTTTTGAGATCGTTGATGATTAAGGGGATTTTAGGATGATTCGGAGAAAGCCTGCGCGTTAAAGCACGTAATTTACGTATAGTAAGAGGAACTTTTCGCCTTTTTACAATCAATTTAATCGCTCCAATCTTGGTTTCTCCCAAAGGATTCTACAGCAGTAGGAAATATTCCTTTAAATGATAGCGATTATACAATTTATCAGCGAAATCGGGAATATATCTCCGAAAATGGAGATATATCAGCGAAAACTCATGATATATCTACGAATTATACGATTTATCGATTTTTCGACAAATCGATAAAAAAAACGCAAATAAAAAACCACCAATATATGTATTGGTGGAGACGGTGGGAGTCGAACCCACGTCCAGACATAACGGCACTTAAGCTTCTACGAGTGTAGTCGATATATTCGCATTTCGCGAACTCATTAGCCTATCGACAGGCGGCAGAGCAGCTAGTCTGATTGGTCTCTTCCTTCATCCTCAGACGGTGGATTCCGGCGTATCCCACTTAGAGTGAGTCCCTTACCCTACCACGTGGGCCATGGAGGGAGGAACAGCTAACGACTGTTGTTACGCAGCGAAAGCTAGGTTGTTGTTTTGTTTGCCAGTTATAGGCGTTGACGTTTTAACGAGGCCGATCCCCTCGACTCGCAACTTAAGCTCGAACTATCCCTGTCGAATCCGTAACGTCCCCATGATTGAAATGGAGCGTACGAGAGAAGAATAGTCAGCAAGTTGGCTGATATTCAATTGTCATCGGTACAGGTTTAATTATAACAGATTGGTTCAAAAAATCAATTGTAAGGTCTTGGCAGTTCTACATCTTTTGACGATCACGGAAAGCACGTTCAATATCACGCTTCGCTTCCTTCTTCTTCAGGTCATCACGCTTGTCATATTGTTTCTTCCCTTTTCCAAGTCCGATTAAAACTTTGGCAAAGCCATTCTTTAAATACATTTTCAACGGGACGATGGTGTAACCTGTTTCCTTTGTTTCACCGATCAGTTTACTGATTTCTTTCTTATGCAAAAGAAGCTTCCGTGTCCGCAACGGGTCATGGTTAAACTGGTTTCCCTGCTCATAAGGACTTACATGCATATTATGAAGATAGATTTCACCATTTTCTATTTTAGCGAAGGCATCCTTCAAATTCACTCGGGCTGCACGGATTGCCTTGATTTCCGTCCCTTTCAAAACGATACCTGCTTCAAATGTTTGTTCAATAAAGAAATCATGATAAGCTTTTTTATTTTGTGCTAGTTGTTTACCTGAGCCTTTTGGCATCTAACTCTCCCCTTTTTTACATCCAATCGCGGAGAGAGGATGAAATGATCATCCCCTCGCCTCAATCTTTATCTCTTTTTTGGTTTTCTCTTGCGCTTGGCAGCCGGCGCATTTTCAAAGAATTTTTTCTTCTTTTTCGATTTTTTCTCGGAAGAAGGCGCATTTCCATTACGGCCGCCGCCTTTTCCTTCGTTACGTCCCCCATTGCCACCGCGGCTACGTTTACGTTCACCTGAATTGGCTTTGAATATTTTCTTCTCGCCAGATGGACGCGGACGGCTTACCTTCATGCCGATAATTTCAAAATCGATGGCGCGTTCCTCTTTATTGACGTTGGAAACACGTACGTCGATCTCATCGCCAATCCGGAACACATTACCGGTACGTTCCCCGATCATTGCAAGCTGACGCTCATCAAAGCGGTAATAATCATCCGTCATGAAGCTGACATGGACAAGACCTTCAATGGTATTCGGCAACTCGACGAACATCCCGAAATTCGTAACGGAACCAATGATCCCGGTATATTCTTCGCCGATTTTATCAAGCATATATTCCGCTTTCTTCAAATCATCCGTTTCCCGTTCGGCATCGACTGAGCGACGTTCACGTTTCGATGTATGATCGGCAATCTCAGGTAAAATGGCATTCCATTTCTCCTTCGTGGCTTCATCGAGTTTACCTTCCACCAAGTAGGTCCTGATCAACCTGTGTACGATCAAATCCGGGTACCGGCGAATCGGTGATGTGAAATGTGTATAAAACTCAGCTGATAAACCAAAGTGGCCTAGGCTCTCCGGGTCATATTTCGCTTGTTGCATGGAACGAAGCATGACGGTGGATATGACCGTTTCTTCCGGTTTACCGGCAACTGCCTCAATGATTTCCTGTAGCGCCTTAGGATGAACGTCATTTGCCGATCCCCGAACAATATATCCGAAGTTCGTAATGAATTCAAAGAAACGCTGCAGTTTTTCTGGCTTGGGATCTTCATGGATACGGTAAATGAACGGTACATCAAGTCGGTGGAAATGCTCTGCAACGGTTTCGTTAGCCGCAAGCATGAACTCTTCAATCAGCTTTTCCGCAACCGACCTTTCACGTAAAACCACATCAGTCGGATGTCCCTCTTCATCAACGATAACTTTCGCTTCATTAAAATCAAAGTCGATTGCACCGCGGTTCATCCGGTTTTTACGAAGGATGGCCGCTAACTTCTCCATGTCCTGGAACATCGGAACCAAAGCTTCATAGCGTTCGAGTTGTTCTTCATCTTTATCCACAAGGATTTTGTTCACATTGCCATATGTCATACGTTCCGTCGTCTTAATGACACTTTCAAAAATTTCATGGTTGACGACTTCACCATTTGGCGTGATTTCCATTTCACAAGAGAGTGTAAAACGATCCACTTGCGGGTTCAAGGAACAAATGCCATTCGATAAACGATGCGGGATCATCGGAATTACCCTGTCCACCAAATAAACGCTCGTCCCTCTTTCTAAGGCTTCCTTATCGATTGGAGAGCCTTCCGTTACATAATGGCTGACATCAGCAATATGCACACCCAGCTTATAGTTGCCATTTTCAAGTTTGGTAACAGTGACGGCATCATCCAGGTCCTTTGCATCCGCCCCATCAATCGTGACCAAAACATCATTCCGCAAATCCCTGCGGCTGCCAATTTCACTTTCTTGAATGGTATCCGAAACGGCATTGGCTTGCTCCATGACGTCATCCGGGAATTCCATCGGCAAACCATACTTATGGATCACTGAAAGAATATCTACACCAGGATCATTCTTATGCCCAAGAATCTCAATGACTTCGCCTTCAGCACTTACGCGTCCTTCAGGATAAGAAGTCAGCTTGACGACAACCTTATGGCCCTCTACCGCTCCATGGGAAGCATGTTGTGGAATGAAGATATCGTTTGCGATCTTTTTATCATCTGGGATGACGAAACCAAAACTTTTACTTTCAGAGTATGTACCGACCACTTGTGTAATGCCGCGTTCAAGTATTCTGATGACCGTGCCTTCTTGTCTTGAGCCGGATGTTTCCGAAGATACGCGTACCATGACGACATCTCCATGCATCGCTGTACCCGTTTCATTCGGCGGAATGAAAATATCATCCATGCCTGGGTTATCTTCTGGTGTCACAAAAGCGAATCCCTTTGCATGCCCCGTTAATTTACCGCGGAACAAATTCATTTTTTGCGGCAGGCCGTAACGATTGCTTCTCGTTCTGACCACCAGTCCCTTTTCTTCCATTTTAACTAGAGCCTTAACGAAATTCTTGAAATCTGCCGAGTCTTCAATTTTCAAAGCCTCTTCAAGTTCCTGTACGGTTAATGGCTTATATGCTTCATCCGTCATGTACGTAAGAAGCTTATTAATATGTTCTTGAATGTTATCTTCCATGAAAACCCTCCTATTCAGGGTATGATAAATATTGTTATTCGGACCAATCCAGACTTTCTAAAAATTCAAATACATCTTCATGCAACTGGTTTCGTTCTTTATCAAGAGTTATGACATGACCGGATTCTTCATACCACTTGATTTTTTTTACTGGTGATTCAATGGCATCAATAATAATATCGGCACTTTTTGGATTGATAACATCATCATGACGACCCTGCACGACAAATGTCGGCGCGTAAATAAGATCGACGTGCTCGCGTACATCAGTTATCATTTCCTGAAGGGCTTTCAATGTATTCATTGGTTTATCGGCAAGGAGGTCCATTTCAAGCTCAATTTGCTCTTGAGTTTTCCCTTCGTACTTCTTAAATTCTCTGGCGTACTCCAAAACTCCTTTATACATCATTTCTTCACTTTTGATATACATAGGCGCACACATTGATACGATACCCTTTATAGGTACAGTGTAACCTAATTTAAGAGAAAATACGCCTCCTAATGAGAGTCCAGCAACAGCAATTTCTTCATGGCCTTCACTTTTAAGAAAATCATAGCCCATCATGACATCTTTCCACCAATCTGAAGGACCCGTTTTCACTAACTCCTCCGGCGGAACGCCATGTCCTTTATAGTGCGGGGCATGGCAGGTGTATCCCTGTTTCTCCAAGTAACGGCCAAGCATCCGCACATCTGCGGAATTCCCCGTAAATCCATGTAAAAGTAAGACAGCTCTTTTTCCGCCTTTAAAAGTAAAGGGCTGCTGCAGTTTGATTTTCATGATTTTAACTCCTTTATCGGTAAATAGAATCCAAAAAAATTCCCTATCCTATAATTAAGTACTAAAATCACTATATCTATTCATGCAACTATTGTGCAAAGAAAAAAGCCTAGCTATTTAGCTAGACTCATTTTTGATCCATTACACATCAAAGAATGCAACAAGTAAAGTTAAAGCAAAGAATAAAATGGCTAATACTACCGTTGCGCGATGTAAAACAAGGTCCAAACCGCGTGCCTTTTGCTTTCCGAATAGCTGCTCGGCACCGCCGGCAATCGCACCTGATAAACCTGCACTTTTACCTGATTGAAGCAATACCGTCACAATGAGGGCGATACTGACAATCACTAAAAGCGTTATGAGAAATGCATGCATGCAATGACACCTCCTGAAGAACCAATAAACAATTACTTTAACTTTACCACACCCACTAAATATCCACAATCTTTGTTATACTATAATGGAAAGAATTCCTAAACACCCATAGTCATTTATTTCTTTTTGATACAAAGTTTGAGATAATTTGCATAAAGAGAGAAAGAGGTGTCACCATGTTTAAGTCCATACTTCGGATTCTTGATCTCCTGACCATCCTATTCTCGGCAGTTGCCGGCTATTCTTTATGGGCAGGCGGAAGCAATCTTTTGAGTATCCTATTAATCATCCTATCACCGCTTTTATTGCTGCTGGCAAAGTATCACGGAAATCGATACTTATTATTTGCTGCATATATCACGACAACCGTTTATTTTACTGCTATTATTTATAATGGACTTTCCAATAGCGGTATCGACTTTTTCCAATCAAGCTTCAATGTCCTCCTGATAGGGGCAGCAGCCGTCTTGCTGAGCATCATAGCAGCTGTCATTGGGTTTGGAACCAATACCCTTACGATCCTATGGTTATCGCTGCATGCCCTTGTCACATTCGAGACAATCAGGATGTCATCCGGTTTCCTTTCACACTTTTGGTCTGATCCCGTCGTGGAAACCGCAGTCCGTAATGATTATCCTTTTTTGTTGATGGTCGTCTGGATTGGCTTATTTCTTGATAAATATCAAAGTGAGTTAACAAGGGATTACTTATCACGATAATCTTTCAAAACTATTTTTATTGGAAATCTTATATTAAAAGCAAGGGGCCTTTCACATGTTAAAACCTATATTTGCAGCAACTGCTCTATCATCTTTCATTCTGATGGCCGGCTGTTCATTCGAACTGACCAGCAATGATGAAAAAGAGCAAAAAGAAGTACAACCGAGCTCCCCGGAGACGGAGACGGAGACGGAGACAGAAACTGACAAGAATAATGCTGAAAAAGAATCGGCCCAACGCCAGGTGGAAGTTGATGAAGCGGCTAAACCTGCACAGGATGGCCTTCAGACATTAGCCCATCCGGAAGGCATTCCTGTACTTGTCAATAAACAATACAGCCTGCCTGATGATTACAAACCTGCTGACCTTATCTACCCAAAAGTGGATTTCATCTTTCAAGATAAAATTGAAAAAAGAATGATGCGCGAGGAAGCGGGAAAGGCACTTGAAGTAATGTTCCAGGCTGCCGAAAAAGAAAACATGCACTTTGCCGGCGTTTCCGCTTATCGCTCACACCAAAGGCAGATCGCGGTCTTTAATAACTATGTGGCTAAAGATGGAGAAGAAAAAGCGAAAACCTACAGTGCAATGCCTGGGACAAGCGAGCATGAAACGGGACTCGCGATTGATGTCACGACCCACGATGGTGCATGTGCCGCCCAAGACTGCTTCGGTGATACGAAAGAAGCCGCCTGGCTTGCTGAACATGCACATGAATACGGATTTATCATCCGCTACCCTGAAGGCAAGGAAAACATCACAGGTTATAAATACGAACCATGGCACATCCGCTATGTCGGTGTCGATGCCGCAACTGAAATCTATGAAACGAAGAGTACATTAGAAGAATACTATAATGCCGTACCAGTGGAAGCTGTATCGGATAAATGAAAAAAGGGTGCCCGGATGCGGCCCTTTTTTTTTGAATTGGTATTAATCAAACGTTTGATTAAATACGTTAATCAGCCCTCCCAGTCCCTTTCGCCAACTTCATGAATATAAAAAACCTCCTATTCGAATGTGGATTGCCACATTGAATAGGAGGTGAAAAGAAATTACGATACTGAATCCGCAAGCTTCTCGTCAGAAGCCGAATTCAAAATAATTACTTTTTCAAGTTATAGAAAGATTTCAAGCCGCCATATACAGCCAAGTCACCAAGCTGGTCTTCGATGCGAAGAAGTTGGTTGTATTTAGCGATACGGTCTGTACGGGACATGGAACCGGTTTTGATTTGTCCAGCGTTTGTTGCAACGGCGATATCAGCGATCGTTGCATCTTCCGTTTCACCTGAACGGTGGGAAACGACTGCAGTGTAGCCTGCGCGTTTAGCCATTTCGATTGCATCAAATGTTTCAGTCAGTGTACCAATTTGGTTCACTTTGATCAGGATGGAGTTACCGATCCCTTTTTCGATTCCTTCAGCCAATTTTTTCGTGTTCGTTACGAATAAATCGTCACCCACTAATTGAACTTTAGAACCAATGCGTTCCGTTAGAAGTTTGTGGCCATCCCAGTCATTTTCGTCCAAGCCGTCTTCGATGGAAAGAATAGGGAATTCATTCACTAGCTCTTCATAGAAAGCAACCATTTCTTCGGATGTAACGCCATTGCGACCTTCGCCTGCAAGGTCATATTTGCCTGTTTCTTTGTTATAGAATTCAGATGATGCTACGTCCATACCAAGGTAGATATCTTCGCCTGCTTTATAGCCTGCTTTTTCAATTGCCTCGATGATGACTTGCAGCGCTTCACGGTTTGAACCAAGGTTTGGCGCAAAGCCACCTTCATCGCCAACTGCCGTATTCAAGCCTTTAGCAGAAAGGACTGATTTCAATGCATGGAATACTTCAGCACCCATACGGACCGCTTCTTTAAAGCTTGGAGCACCTACAGGAAGGATCATGAATTCCTGGAAGTCAACATTGTTATCGGCATGTGATCCGCCGTTAATAATGTTCATCATTGGAGTTGGAAGTTGTTTCGCATTGAAGCCTCCAAGGTAACGATACAATGGTAAACCTGAAAATTCCGCAGCGGCATGGGCAGCAGCCATTGACACACCAAGGATTGCATTAGCTCCCAAGTTCCCTTTGTTTTCAGTACCATCCAATTCAATCATAGTTAGGTCTAGGCCAGCTTGGTTCGTTACATCCAAACCAATGACAGCATCAGCAATGATATCATTTACATTATCAACTGCTTTTTGTACCCCTTTACCCAGGTAACGAGATTTATCTCCGTCACGAAGCTCAACCGCTTCGTGTTCACCTGTGGAAGCACCTGATGGTACGATTGCACGTCCGAAGTAACCGGACTCTGTTTGGATTTCTACTTCTATTGTTGGATTACCACGGGAATCTAGCACTTCACGTGCATATACATGTTCGATGTACGGCATTATAAATCTCTCCTTTTCCAATTCACAATTTTATTTAGATAATAGGGATTTCCCTGTCATTTCAACAGGTTTTTCGACTCCAAGCAAATCAAGCATCGTTGGAGCTAAATCGCCTAGGATTCCACCTGTTCTTAATGTTACCTGATTTTTAGTGATAATGACAGGCACAGGATTCGTTGTATGGGCTGTCATTGGGTTGCCTTCGAGCGTTACGACTTCATCAGCATTCCCATGGTCAGCTGTAATGATGGCCGTACCGCCTTTTGAGACGATTAAATCGACTATCCTGCCTAGGCATTCGTCAACGGTTTCAATCGCTTTAATGGTAGGCTCAAGCATCCCTGAATGACCAACCATGTCCGGATTGGCAAAATTCAAGAGGATCGCATCGAAGCGGTCAGCCTCAATTTGTTCCATCAATGCATCAGTCAATTCATAAGCACTCATTTCCGGCTGTAAATCATATGTAGCTACTTTCGGAGAATTAATCAAAATCCTCTCTTCACCAGGAAACTTCTCTTCACGTCCGCCGCTCATGAAAAACGTCACATGCGGATATTTTTCAGTTTCAGCGATACGAAGCTGGGTAAGCTGGTTTTGGGAAAGTACTTCCCCTAATGTATTATCAAGATTTGTCGGCTTAAAAGCAACATATCCGTCAACTGTTTCCGAAAAATGTGTCAAGCAGACAAAATGAAGATGCTTCGGATGTCCAGGACCGCGGTCAAATGAGCGAAAGTCCTCGTTCGTGAACGTATTCGAAATCTGGATCGCCCGGTCTGGACGGAAGTTATAAAAGATGACGGCATCATCATCTTTAATCGTCGCCACCGGTTTACCATCTTCCGCCGTTATGACTGAAGGTATCACGAATTCGTCAAAAATACCATGTTCATAGGAGTCAACGACACATTCCATGGCAGAAGGGTAAGAAGGTCCATCACCATACACCATAGAACGGTAGGATTTCTCCACACGCTCCCAGCGTTTATCACGGTCCATCGAATAATACCTTCCTGAAATGGTCGCGAACTGACCAACACCGATTTCCTTCATTTTCGCTTCCGCTTCCTTAATATAACCTTGCGCCGTTTTAGGTCCGACATCACGTCCATCTAAAAATGCATGTACATATACATTTTTAACTCCCTCTTTAGCGGCCAATTTCAGCAGGGCATACATATGTTCAATATGACTGTGAACGCCTCCATCTGAAAGAAGACCGAAAAGGTGAAGGTCCGTCCCTTTTTTCTTGGTATGGCTCATGGCATCGACCAAAGTTGGGTTTTCTGCAAACTCCCCTTCACGGATTGCCAGGTTAACACGGGTCAGACTTTGATAAACGATCCGTCCTGCCCCGATATTCAAATGGCCCACTTCCGAGTTACCCATTTGACCGGCAGGCAAGCCGACCGCTTCCCCGCTTGCAGTTAAATGGGAATGCGGATACTGTTCCCAATAACGGTCAAAGTTCGGTTTTTTCGCATGAAAAACAGCATTTCCTTCTTCTTCGTTACGGCAGCCAAAACCGTCCAAGATGATAAGTGCCACAGGCGACTTACTCATAGTGACCAGCCTCCAGCAATTGTAAAAAGGAATCGGTTTTCAAGCTTGCCCCGCCTACCAACGCACCGTCAATGTCAGGTTGTGCCATGTACTCTTTAATATTCTCAGGTTTTACACTGCCACCGTACTGGATGCGGATGGCAGCGGCTGCTTCATTTGAAAATTTGTCAGCAACCACAGAACGGATATGTGCACAAACTTCATTTGCATCTTGAGCAGATGACGATTTTCCTGTTCCAATCGCCCAAATCGGCTCATATGCAATGACGGCTTGTTTCAATTGTTCGTCTGATAATCCAGCTAAGCCTTTTTCAATCTGGCTTCCAACGAAATCATTCGTTTCGCCAGCTTCCCTTTGCTCAAGTGTTTCACCGCAACAAACGATAGGGGTCATCCGGTGGGCAAAAGCGGCATGCGCTTTTTTATTAACGGCTTCATCCGTTTCGTTGAACATTTCCCGGCGTTCGGAATGACCAAGTATGACGTAGGATACACCAAGATCAGCTAAAGCGATCGGGCTGATTTCTCCCGTGAAAGCACCACTTTCTTCAAAGTGCATGTTCTGCGCCCCGATTTTCACATCGGTTCCTTTTGCTGCTTGAACCAGTTGATCCAAAAACAAGGCTGGAGCACATACAACCGTATCGATTAAATCTTGCTTTGGAATCAAATTGCTCACTTCTTCTAAAAAGGCAGTCGCCTCAGATAGTGTTTTATTCATTTTCCAGTTTCCTGCAATAATCGGTTTACGCATTTGGTTTCTCATCCCTTCTAAAGTTGAAATATGTAACGGTTTACGCTTATTTATCGTTCAAGGCCACAACGCCAGGCAATTCCTTGCCTTCCATGAACTCAAGAGATGCACCGCCGCCTGTTGAAATATGGGACATCTTTTCTGCTAAGCCAAACTTTTCAGCAGCTGCGGCCGAATCCCCTCCGCCTACAATGCTGTAAGTATCTTTTGCTTCCGCCAATGCTTCAGCAACCGTTCTCGTTCCATTAGCAAATTTATCGAACTCGAATACTCCCATTGGTCCATTCCATATGACAAGCTTGGATCCTTTGATTACATCCGCAAATAATCCACTTGTTTTTGGACCGATATCCAGAGCCATTTTATCACTTGGAATAGCATCGATATCGACATTCTCTGTCTCTGCATCAGGTGAAAATTCAGCTGTTACGACCGCATCGATAGGCAAATGCAATTTTACGCCTTTTTCTTTTGCGCTTTCGATGAAAGACTTGGCCAATTCTATTTTGTCTTCTTCCAATAAAGAATTACCGATTTCATGACCTTGCGCTTTAATAAACGTATAACCCAGTCCACCACCAATGATCAAGTGATCGACATTTTCCAAAAGGTTTTCGATAACGCCTATCTTATCCTTTACTTTGGCTCCGCCAATTATAGCTGTAAAAGGACGTTCCGGGTTGGATAACGCTTTTCCTAGCACAGAAAGTTCTTTTTCCATCAGCAATCCGGCAACAGCTGGGAGATGGTGTGCTATTCCTTCAGTTGAAGCATGTGCACGATGCGCAGCTCCGAATGCATCATTTACATATACATCCGCCAGTGCAGCGAATGACTTCGCCAATTCTTGATCATTCTTCTCTTCTCCTGGATAGAAACGAACGTTTTCCAACAACAGGATCTCGCCATTTTGCATATTATCAATGATTGATTGAACGGAATCACCGTAAGCTTCCTCAGCCTTTTGCACATCTTTTCCACTAAGTTCGCTTAGTCTTTCCGCAACAGGCGCTAAACGCAATTCTTCAACGACTTGTCCTTTAGGGCGGCCAAGGTGACTAGCTAAAATGACTTTAGCGCCTTGTTCCGTCAGATAGGAAATCGTCGGAAGTGCAGCTTTGATTCTCGTATCATCCGAGATCTTCCCGTCCTGCATCGGCACGTTGAAATCAACACGGCAAAATACGCGTTTCCCCTTTAATTCAATGTCTCTAATCGACTTTTTATTCATAATCCAAGAACCCCCTTAGATATTGTTATCATATTTTTGATTCTTTTAGTCAAAAAGGGAGAGGGTAAATATCCCAACTCCCCTTTTCTCTTTTTCATTATAGTCGGTTTCCAGGAAATTATCCAAAAACAAGAAATGTAAACGCTTGACCGATTAATGACTTACTAATAATATCATCTTCTGCCAAGTTTTTTTAGAGGTGTGATTAAAAAAACCTCACCTTGGTGAGGTTTTTTTAATTATTCTAATTACAATCCTTTTTTAGCCAAATAGTCGATCAAATCAACAACACGGCTAGAATATCCAGTTTCATTATCATACCAAGATAATACTTTAACCATGTTTCCTTCCATTACCATTGTTGAAAGGGCATCGATTGTAGAAGAAGATGGGTTACCGTTATAGTCAGTTGATACTAGCGGAAGTTCGCTGTACTCAAGAATTCCTTTTAGTTCGCCTTCAGAAGCCTTTTTAAATGCTGCATTCACTTCTTCAACTGTTGTGTCTTTTTCAAGTTCTGCAACAAGGTCGACAACAGAGACGTTTGGAGTAGGTACGCGCATTGCCATACCATTCAATTTCCCTTTAAGTTCAGGAAGGACAAGTGCAACAGCTTTTGCTGCCCCAGTTGTTGTAGGAATGATATTCTCAGCAGCTGCACGTGCACGACGGTAATCTTTATGAGGCAAATCAAGGATTTGCTGATCATTTGTATATGAGTGAACAGTAGTCATCATACCGCGTTTGATTCCGAATTGTTCATGAAGTACTTTAGCAAATGGAGCTAAGCAGTTCGTTGTACAAGAAGCATTAGAGATAACATGGTGGTTTGCTGCATCATATTTGTCTTCGTTTACACCCATGACGATTGTGATATCTTCATCAGATGCAGGAGCAGAGATGATTACTTTTTTCGCACCAGCTTCTAAATGCTTAGCTGCATCTGCACGTTTTGTGAAACGTCCTGTAGATTCTACAACTACTTCTACTCCTAGTTCACCCCATGCTAATTGTGCAGGATCACGTTCAGCCAATACTTTGACTTTAAGACCATCAACAACAAGATAATCCCCATCAACTGTTACTTTTTCATTAAGAGATCCATGAATTGTATCGTATTGAAGAAGATGCGCTAGCATATTAGCATCCGTTAAGTCGTTAATAGCAACGATCTCAACCTCAGGATTACTCAATGCTGCACGAAATACATTACGTCCTATACGTCCAAAACCATTAATTCCAACTTTTACTGCCATGAAAAATTCCTCCTTTAAAGTTCACAAATATATTAAGGGGTGTAATTCCCCTGAATTAACTCTTGTGCCGCTGCTTCATCCGTGATCAAAACGGTTGATGAAGGCGCGCCTTTCATGTAAGAACGGATAGCCTTAGCTTTAGTTTCCCCACCTGCCACAGTTATCACTCGCTTTTCAGGGCTAAGATCATCTAACTGGATGCCGACCGTCAAAACTTTATGAACGACTTTTCCGTTTTCATCGTAATAATAACCGAATGCTTCTCCTACAGCATTTCCATCTAACAGCTTCTTTAACATTTCTGGCGGAGAATTTCTTCTCTCTGCCATCGCCATGGCGTCACCAATTCCATGAATGATCATATCGGCAGATTTGATTTGGGAAATCACTTCTTTGATTGCAGGTTCCTTCATAAAGGAAGCATAAACCTCACCGCTTAATTGATCGGGTACATATAACACTCTGTATGAGGCCTGCGCCTTCTGTGCCATTTTTTCGACAATCGTATTGGCCTGATTCTGCACTGCTTCACCAATTCCCCCGCGTGCTGGGACAAATGTCAATTTCTTCGATGCTTCATCAGGTGACAGCGAATCAGCCACTTCGGCCATTGTCGATCCACCAGTGACCGCTATGATATTCTTTGAATTCCATTCTCGTTTCATACGGTTTGCACAAGCTTTACCCAATTCTTTTTTCACCCATGGGGTCTCGTCACAATTTCCTGAGACAATAATGACCTCGTCCACTTGCAACAAATCCTGCAATTGCCGTTCCATTATGTCTATACCCATTACTTCACGCATTATTCCTTCTAACTTATCCAGGATTTCAATCCCTTCATCAGTCAGCGTCATGCCAGAACTGAATATGTTAACCAGGTTCTGACTTTTCAGAAAATCAACCTCGCTCCTAAGCGTCCGCTCCGTCAAATTAAGGCTCACGGCCAGACTTCGCCTTCCAACTGGCTGCATCATTTTGATATAACGCAGGATATCATATCTTTTTTGCATAACCATAAGGAAATCAGGTAATAATTTTCTTTGTACCTCGAGTAATGTACGCATATTTTAAAACTCCTAAAAAAGGTTGGGTTGGACACACAATGTCCCATGTAGTCATTTTCTGTCCCACTTAAAACAAAAAAATATTCCTGCTACATATTTTATTCTAGCAGGAACGGAATGTTTCTTCAAATGATTTGAAAAATTATTTTTCCAAAAGCCTATTTAGAGCTGATTTATCAACATTTCCGAATTGAACGATATCATCTTTCCATTCTACAACAGGGATCATCAAGCCGAATTTCTCAAGCAAATCATCATCGGTATGGATATCGATTTCCTTATATCCTATGCCTGACTCAAATTTCACTTCTTCAAGTATCTGCTTGGCCTTATCACATAATGGACATTTATCCCGACTATATAAAACAAACGCATTTGATTCCAAACCACTCATCCTTTTCAATCATATCTTTTTCGTTTAGATGAAGAAGGGATCCCTAATTGTTCCCGGTATTTGGCAACGGTTCGACGTGCGAGGATAATTCCATGCTCCTCTTTCAATCGTTCCGCCAAGTCTTGATCCGAAAGCGGCTTTTGTTTATTTTCACCATTGATGGCTGCCTGGAGGCTCTTTTTTGCTTGCATGCCCGACATATCCTCATCAAGGCCGACTGACTGTAAAGAAGTAGTGAAAAATATCCGCATCTCTATCGTGCCAAATGGCGTCTGCACGTATTTCCCTTTAACGGCCCGGCTTACTGTGGACTCATGTATACCAAGCTCATCGGCGACTTCCTTCATCGTCATCGGCTTCAAATAGTTCAAGCCATGATGAAAGCACGCCGGCTGTTTTTCGACGATGCATTGAATAACCTTCAGTATCGTTTCTTTTCTCTGTTGGATCCCTCTAGAGATCCATTGATACTCCTGCCACTTATCCTGGATAAACTTTTGCACTCCCTGGTCCTTATGGCTCTTCATTTGGTTTAAATACCCTTTATCCACATTAAGATTGGGAGAGTTGCCGTCATAATTCCCGACAAGCAGTATCCCATCACGAACTTCCACGACCACGTCCGGCACTATATAAGAAGGTTTTTCCTGAAAAAATAGTGAAGCTGGACGCGGGTTCAACGTCTGGACATAATCAAATACTTCTTGAATCTCCTTCATTGTAACACCAATTTTCTTACTTAAGTCTTTCCAACGCTTTTCAGCAAAATCGAGGAAATGGTTTTCTATGATCGATTCTGCCAGCTGATTCACCCCTTCTGCTTTTACCTGAAGCAAAAGGCACTCTTGGAGATTTCTTGCTGCAATTCCATGTGGCTCGAGTTGCTGTAAAATCGAAAGGCTCTCTTCCAACACGACTGAAGAAATTCCTGGAACACATATATCCTCCAGCTGAGTCCTTAAGTAACCGTTTTCATCAAGATTATGAATTAATAGCAGCATTGCCTTCTGCTGCTCACCGGAAAGTTGCTGGTGATTCACCTGGGACATGACATGCTGTTCAAGCGATAGAGTATCTTCACTGATCTGTTCAATCCAATAGTTGGCATCATACGTATTTTTAAGAGTACGTTTACCCTTTTTCCGGTCAAAGGTTGGCTGAAATAAAGCCGATGTTGGCTGATCTAGGGACAGTAATGGATTTTCCACCATTTTATTTTCTAAGAAAGCCGATAGCTCCTGTGAGGAGTATTGCAGCAATGTAATAGCCTGCATTAGCTCCTGGGTCATTGCCATCTTTAATGTTTGCTGTTGAAAAAGTCCTGCTTTCATATTCATACTCATCGATTCATCCCTCCCCCACTCCATTTTACATTATCAGGAGAAAATTCTACACAAAAACCCATGAAAACGCTTACGTTTTTTTCTGAATAGTGTATTTGTTTTAAATACTATATGTTAGAAATGCAATTTTCACAACTACTTTTATTGAAAAATCACCATTTTTCAAAGGTGTGGGCGAATATTTTCCAAAGAAAGCTGACATAGCAAGATTCGATGGAATTTTACGGAAATCGAGTAAATCCATCAAAAACCGCAAGAACCCAATTGATGCGACCTTTTAAAAATGGCCAATAAAAAATCCCCCACTTTATTAAGCAGAAGATTGGTAATGCCCTCGGCAGGAATCGAACCTGCATTTCAAGCTTCGGAGGCTTGCGTTCTATCCGTTGCACTACGAGGGCGTAATAGAAAATATTTTTTCGACAGACTTCATTATATGATAGAATCCCATCCTTTGCAAGGGTTATCAGGTTTAAAACTTCGCCTTTTGGGTATTATGGGTAATGTGGAAATTCATCCCTGTGCGGCATAATATATAAAGCAATCTATCAGGAAGGAGCCTTGGCCAGAAAATTGTCGAACAAATTATCCATTATAGGGTTTGTTTTGTTTGACCTAAATTGACCAAAAAGTGTATCATACATACATAAAGAATTTAAATGATTCTCTTAATCGAAGGAGGAAATGAACATGAATTTAATTCCTACAGTTATCGAACAAACAAGTCGTGGGGAGCGTGCCTACGATATTTACTCCCGTTTATTAAAAGACCGGATCATTATGCTAGGAAGTGCAATTGACGATAATGTTTCCAACTCAATTGTAGCTCAATTACTATTTTTAGAAGCAGAAAATCCTGAAAAAGATATCACTCTATATATCAACAGCCCCGGTGGAAGCATCACTTCCGGTATGGCCATTTACGATACTATGCAATATATCAAACCTAATGTATCCACTGTATGCATCGGTATGGCTGCTTCCATGGGTGCATTCCTATTGGCAGCTGGTGAAAAAGGCAAACGTTATGCGTTGCCAAACAGTGAAGTCATGATTCACCAACCACTTGGAGGAGCTCAAGGTCAAGCTACTGAAATTGAAATTGCAGCCCGCCGTATCCTTCACTTGAAAGATAAACTGAACCAAATATTAGCAGAACGTACTGGTCAACCTATTGAAGTCCTTCAAAGAGATACGGAGCGTGATAACTTCATGACTTCCGAAAGGGCTCTTGAATATGGATTGATTGACAAAGTAATCACACGCAGCGCTCTTGATGATAAAAAAGACTCTAAATAATAATTATTATACAAAAAGGCTCCGGAAGTCGTCTTAAGCGACTTTCGGAGCTTTTTTCTTAATCTGAAGAATATAAAAGAAAAGGATGCACTTTTAGGCATCCTCTTCTTTTAACCCTCTTGCTGAACGAACTCTTCCAATGCCTCTAATGCTTCTTTTTCATCGCGTCCTTCGACGATTAACTTCACGGACACGCCAGAACTGATGGCAAGGCTCATTAATCCCATTATACTTTTTGCATTCACTTTCTTTCCTTCTTTTTCAAGAAAAACATCTGAATGAAAGCGGTTAGCTTCTTGTACAAAAAGAGCCGCCGGCCGGGCTTGTAATCCCGTTTTCAATTTTACCTCAACTTGTTTTTCCACCATCTTGATCTCCCCTGTTAGCTTTATTTTTTCGCAGAAATAGCCTCTCCCCCACGGAGCCTGTCAGCTATTTCATCAATCTTTCGCAATCTGTGATTAATTCCGGACTTACTGATGTTTCCTCCGGATACCATTTCTCCAAGTTCCTTTAAGGTTATATCCTGAAATGCTATCCTAAGCTCCGCAATTTCCCGAAGCTTATCCGGTAAAATGCTTAGTCCCACCGTATCCTCAATGTAATGGATATTTTCAACCTGGCGCAATGAGGCACCAATCGTTTTGTTCAAATTGGCTGTTTCACAATTCACAAGTCGATTCACTGAATTACGCATATCACGGACAATCCGTACATCCTCGAACCTTAATAAAGCTGAATGGGCACCAACTATACTTAAAAACTCGGCAATCTTTTCGGCTTCTTTCAAATAAATGATGTACCCTTTTTTGCGTTCAAGTGTCTTGGCCTTCAAGCCAAACTTATTCATTAGCTCACAAAGGGCATCATTGTGCTCTTTATAAAGTGAGAAAATCTCAAGGTGATAGGAAGACGTTTCCGGATTGTTTACCGAACCCCCCGCAAGAAATGCACCTCTTAGGTATGAACGCTTACAGCATTTCTTCCCAACAATAGTATCGGATATGGCATGGAGAATTTCAAAGCCATCGCCTAAAATTTCCAAATCGGTTAAAATCCGCTGCCCTCCTGATGACATCCTGACAATATAAACATTATTCTTTTTAAGCTTCATCTTTTTACGGACCAAAAGCTCGACCTGGACCTCATAACTTTTTTTCAGCAGCGTATATATCCTTCTGGCAATCGCAGCATTTTCAGTTTGAATATCCACAACAAGCTTCCGATTAGAAAATGAAAGGGATCCGTTCATCCGGATAAGCGCACACAATTCCGCTTTTCCGCAGCAATCCTTTCCCTCTAATGTAGTAAGCTCTTTTTTAGTTTCTGAAGCAAAAGACATCCATTTCACCCCCAATCGAACGCAGGTAATCTATTTTTATCATTCAAAAAACCGTCCCCGCTTATATCTACGGAACTATGTTGCTTTTTGTTTCATTTACAAGCATATTATAAAGCAAATCCGCCACTTTTTTCGTGTCATGGCGTATTACATTCCCTTCATAGCTGAAAATGCGTTCTTGTATGATCTCAAGACCCATTCTTTTCAAACTTTCCACATCATACATAACCGGTTTAGCATATTCAGCTTGATAACGTTGCTGAATTTCGGTTGGTATTTCTTCATTATTAACAAGTATCCTGTCAATATATGCATTCCCCATATGGTCATATATAGCTTTTATATGATCGCTCGCACTATAATCCAGCGTCTCGCCGGCTTGTGTCATCAAATTGCAAATGTACACCTTCTTAGCCTTGGAACGGGCAACTTCTTCTCCTAGACCTGGGACAAGTAAGTTAGGCAGAATGCTAGTATATAAGCTTCCTGGACCGATGACAATTAGATCTGCCTGCTTGATTTCCTGGAGAGTTTCACTGAGCGGCTTTATATGTTGAGGAGACAGAAATACTTTTTTTATTTTCTTTCCTGAAAAGGGAATCTTGGATTCTCCAGTAACAACCGTTCCGTCATCCATCTTCGCATGAAGAACCACGCTTTGGTTGGCAGCCGGAAGCACTTTACCGCGGACATTAAGGAATTTACTCATTTCCTGGATTGCATGGACAAAATCCCCAGTCAACGAGGTCATAGCCGCAAGTATCAAATTCCCCAGCGAATGCCCGGACAGCTCATTTTTACTTTGAAAGCGATGTTGAAACATTTGTTCAACAAGAGGCTCTACATCCGATAACGCAGCCAGCACGTTACGGATATCACCTGGCGCGGGGATATCCATATCCTCGCGAAGGCGACCTGAACTTCCACCATCATCAGCTACCGTAACGATTGCCGTTATATCAACTGGATGTTTCTTTAAACCCCTCAACAAAACAGGAAGGCCAGTTCCCCCTCCGATGATTACAACCTTAGGTTGTTTCTTATTATCTAACATCTGCTTTCCCCTTACTTTTTTCGATATCGCGATGTGATACTTGAACCCTGTAATCTTTTTTGAAGTGGTTTGAAATATACTCCGTCAATGCTACAGAACGATGCTGACCGCCTGTACAACCAATCGCAACAACAAGCTGTGCTTTTCCTTCACGTTTATAATATGGAAGCATGAAGGCAAGCAGATCTGTCACCTTTTCCAAGAACTTTTGAGTCTCACTCCATTTTAAAACGTAACTCGACACTTCCTGTTCCAAACCAGTCTTTGGCCTCATATGGTCAATATAATATGGATTTGGCAGGAAACGTACATCAAACACAAGGTCAGCATCTATGGGCAGACCATGCTTGAATCCGAAGGACATGACATTGACTGTAAAACCTACACTTTTATCCGCAGAAAATTCAGAAGCGATTTTCTCCCTCAATTCGCGCGGTTTAAGTTGTGAAGTATTAAAAATCAACTGAGCCCTTCCCTTCAATTCGTCCAAAAGTTCCCGTTCCATTTTAATGCCTTCCAATGGCCGGCCTAATGGAGCAAGAGGATGGGTCCTTCTCGTTTCCTTATATCTGCGTACCAAGGAATCATCATCCGCTTCAAGAAAAAGGATTCTTGGTGATACTGCAGCTGTATCCGTTAAATTATCCAGTGCAAGAAATAAGGAATCAAAAAACTCCCTCCCCCTCAAATCCATGACAAGGGCCACTTTATTCATCTTATTCCCAGAGTCCTTCATTAACTCCAAAAACTTTGGCAATAGTGTGGGCGGCAAATTATCGACGCAAAAAAAGCCGAGGTCTTCAAAACTTTGAACCGCCACTGTCTTACCTGCTCCTGACATTCCGGTAATGATGACCAATTGCGTTTCACTCATCTGCCCTGTACTCATAGTTCTCCGCCCCCATGTATAACAATCTTTTTTATAAGTGAATATTAACCTGGATCCAATCGATAAGAGAGTAACTTAAACTCAGGCGTATAGGTAAACGTTCCATAAATGATTCCTCTTCCATGAACCATATAGTCCAGAATGTGAAAATCACCTTCAGCCATCATCAGGTTTTTAACATCTTCAACCGGATGCCAGCTTAGTTCCCCTTCTTCACAAACATCCACATTGATACCATCGGAATCCGTTGCAAAGAAAGTGAACATCATCCATTCTGACAAAACTTTATCCCCGTCCTTCATAATGAAGGTGAAAATACCTTTGATGGAAGGGTTTTTTAAATAAACGCCTGTTTCTTCGCGATATTCTCTAATACAGGCATCACGTACAGATTCTCCAGGTTCCATCTTGCCGCCTGGAGCTACCCACCATCCGCGTCTAGGTTTTTTCAATAAGAGGATTTGATCATCCTTAATCAATACACAGTTTGTGACACGTTGCACGTTCTTCACCTCAATTGGCCTCTGCTCGACTATAGAAACCTTCACCCTCCGTGTTGAAGAGATTCAGTTCATATCCTTAAACCGCCGCTAGATATCCATTTGGCGATTTACAAATGCTAATAGTTCAAACAAGTTGTATTTTACATCTTCTTACCTTTATGAAAGATATATATGTTTAGTATATCTTATCATTATACTATCTTTGAAATGAGCTAACAATAAAGTAAACTTCCTGCATTGGCGGAATATTCATTCGCAAGGAAGTACGGAGTAAGTCTTCATCTCCTGCTTAACTCATATTCTTCTCCACTTTCCCTCCCTAAATGCAAAAGGCTGGCTTACTTCACATTAAAAGTTATCACCTAAAAATTGGTACGAAATATACAGTCTTAAAGCAGGACAAAAAAAAAGGACACAGATACTTAATCTGTGTCCTCAAACGTTTATAATTAAAGGGGGTCAACTTCTACCCATACTATACCCAATCATTATTTCACGCGTGTTACAACCTCGTTAAAAGCGAATTACGATTCTTATGAAATTAAGCTTTTGGCTGCAACTTCTCTTGAAGTTCCTCAACATAATGCTGAGCGGCTTGAGCGGCTATGCTTCCATCACCTGTAGCTGTAACGATTTGGCGCAAAGTTTTTTCCCGAACGTCACCCGCAGCAAAAATACCCGGGATCCGTGTCTCCATCCGATCATTCGTTTCAATATAGCCTGCAGCATTCAAGATGCCCAAGTTCTCAAATGGTTTAGTCAGCGGAAGCATTCCGATATAAATGAATACGCCGTCAGCGTCCACCACTGTCTCTTCTCCATTTTCGGTGGAAACTAGAGTGACACCGCCCACTTTGCCGCCTTTTTCATTAATTTCCTTCAAAGTATGATTCCAGATGAAGCTAATTTTCTCATTGGCAAATGCACGATCTTGAAGAATCTTTTGAGCACGAAGTTCATCACGTCTGTGAACGATCGTCACTTTTGAAGCAAAGCGTGTTAAGTAAACGCCCTCTTCAACAGCAGAGTCTCCGCCGCCGATGACGAACAGTTCCTTTTGCTTGAAAAATGCACCATCACAAACTGCACAATACGATACACCGCGGCCGCCCAATTCTTTTTCGCCAGGAACGCCGATTTTCTTGTATTCGGCACCCGATGAAACAATGATTGAACGTGCTTTGAATTCCTTGGAACCCGCTTTGATCGTTTTATACTCTTCACCGTCAATAATTTCCTTAACATCACCATAAGCATATTCCGCACCGAATTTCTTTGCATGGTCAAACATTTTCGTCGAAAGTTCAGGTCCGAGGATTGTGTCGAATCCAGGGTAATTTTCTACTTCCTCTGTATTGGCCATTTGCCCGCCTGGCACTCCGCGTTCTAACATCAATGTTGAAAGGTTCGCACGTGATGTATAGACAGCCGCCGTCATCCCTGCAGGACCAGCTCCAATAATAACAACGTCATAAATTTTTTCAGACATGTTCTCACTCCTCCATATTCCATTACAAATGGAACCTTCACTACCGTTAGTGTTCCCTACCTATTATCCTATATAACAAATAATTTTTCGTCCAAATATCTGCTCATCCCAGAAGTGTTTGAACCAACTTTACGTACTTCGATAAGGTGGACACCGATATGAAATGTTTGTCTGCAATTGCCTGTTTGCTCGCCTTTTCATTTTTAAGCTGATTCCACACATACTCCACCGCAGATGCCCAGCCTGCTGGATTATTTAACTTCTGCTCGGATTTCACCGCTTCGATAAAGACGGAAAACCACATTAAATAGAGTCCAGCTTCATCTAATTGTATCGGTTGGAAATGCTGATATAATAGCTCAGCTGTGCGATCGGCAAAATCAATCGGTGTTAATTGGCGATCTTTGGCGGGAGTCTGCACAAGGTCTGCATAATCACGTTCCAAATCAGTGAAATTCTGATTTAGGTTAAGGACCTGGTTTTTCAATAGCTTCTGTTTATGGACCGAATGTTTCAGAAGGAAAATGGCAAACAGCCTTTCTTCGATGAATTCGCTTTCCAGCCTTTTTATAATAGAAGGAAAATGATGTTCAAAACCATCTGAAGTCGCATTCATATCTCCCCAAGGCTCCATGCCTTCCTTTTCCGGGTTCATTTCCACGACCTTTTTCCATGCCTTTCTGGCAGCCTGTTCATGACCTAAGTGGAAAGCGGAAATGGTAAGCCAATAGTAGAAGGTCCCATCTCCCTCGAACCCTTGCTTTTGCAATACTTTCAGCCATTTATATGCAGATGCATAGTTTCCGATCAAAGCGAATGTCGCTCCAAGCTTGAAACGATGTTCGGATAGCATCGGACGAATTTTCTCCAGCATCTGTATGAGCTCTTCAACCTTTTCTTCATCCTGTTGATAATGATGAAAAACAACAAGGTTACAAAGTGCATGCAGATTTCCAGGACTTTTTTCCAGTACCTCTTCCAGTGTTTCAAAAGCTTCATTTACTTGACCGAGATAGAAATAGGCAAGTGCCAGGTTATTATAAGCGGACCAGTAATCCTCGTATTCGGCAATCGTTTCTTTCAGGACTTCGATTGCCTTCGGGAAATTCCCCGATTCCAGATACTCACGGGCTTTTTCCTGTTTGGTAATGAGTCCATCATGCTTAAAGGGATTTTCTTCTGACTCATCGGACTCAAAAGTTATCAGTTCAAGCAGATCCTCTGCGTCATCGCTGAACTCCCCGTCTTCTTCTTTATCAAGATAAGCACTGGCGTGACGGTAAGCCTCCTTGAACATGCCTAAGTGGGCATAATTATTCGCCAGGAAGTAATGGCATTCCGACATATAGGGATCCATCACATCCAAGATGTTTTCCAAGAGGTTGTTTGAATAATTATATTCACCGATTTCCGAGCATGTGATTGCCAATTGACAGGCTATCATCGGTTCTGCAGGTTCAAGTTCCAGCGCACGTTCCAGGTATTTTTTTGATTTAGGTAGTTCTCTTCTATGATAAGCTTTTAAACCCTTGGTGAAATAATACTCACCTGTTGGGTGAAAAGTTAGAATTTTTGCCTGTTGGCCAAATTTAGAGTCTTTACTCATGTAATCCTCCATCTACAAGTTGATTAACCATAGTATTATAACATATTGGAGTAAATTTGCCGAACAATTCAAGAAAATGGAAAATGATAATCATCATTCAATCTTCAAGAAAAAATTTGGCAAAGCCTACATGAATTTTAACCATCGGTTGGTTAAAACTTGGGCAGGATACTATTGGACCGGTTTGGATGAAATGCTTTTCAAAAGGATATTGACAAGCTATGTTCTGTTTGAAAATCCATTTAATTACAGTGAATCCCTCCACTACCCAAGGGTTACCGAAGCGTCCCATTCCTCTCATTTTCTTTCCTCCAAACGCGACATCCGGACCATCATTTACAGTTTGGTCATTGATTTGTGTATCCCCCTTATTGTAAATCCATAGAGAAAAGCAAAACAATTCAACTTTTGAATTGAAGTATATTCCTGGTTAAATGGGGAGTCAAGATTGTTGCTCATAGTCTTAATTACATGAATAAAATCCTTTTTAAGTAAAAAAAGCCCTCCTATTGACGGAGGGCAGTCACCATTCATTCGGTTTCTTTGGGTTCGTCCTTATCGGAATGTCTAGCCTTCAAAACATCAAGCACCGCTTGGAAAGGCAATTCCTGTTCCTGAAGTAGAACGAATAAGTGATAGAGGAGGTCGGCACTTTCCATGGAAAGTTCCTCTGCATCACGGTTCTTAGCAGCAATGATCACTTCAGCCGCTTCTTCTCCGACTTTTTTCAGGATTTTATCAACGCCCTTTTCGAATAAATAGGTTGTATATGAACCTTCAGGCATTTCCGATTTTCTTTTTTCAATCAATTTTTCTAATTCCGTCAAGAAAGTCACATTCACCTTCACGGCTTGTCGGGCTTCACTGTTTAGGTAAATCGATTCGCTAAAACAGCTTGTTGCCCCAGTATGGCACGCAGGACCTGCAGGAATGACTCGAACGACCAATGCATCTTGATCGCAGTCATACTTCATTTCGACGATTTTTTGTGTATTACCGCTGGTTGCTCCTTTATGCCATAATTCATTGCGCGAACGGCTGAAGAAAACCGTTTCGCCCGTTTCAATGGACAATTTTAGAGATTCTTCATTCATGTAAGCAAGTGTCAGCACTTCTCCGGTTCCGGCATCTTGGATAATTGCCGGTATCAGACCTTTTTCGTCGTATTTAATAGTTTCAAGATTCATCGTACAACCACTCCTTGTTGTTTGAGAAACGCTTTGACTTCTTTGACGGATGTTTCTTTATAATGAAAAATCGATGCGGCTAGTGCTGCGTCCGCTTTACCTTCTTCAAAGGCTTCCTGGAAATGCCCAGCGTTACCTGCACCCCCTGAGGCGATGACCGGCACCGAAACAGCTTCAGATACCGCTTTTGTTAAAGCGATATTAAATCCTTGTTTCTCCCCGTCACAATCCATGCTAGTCAATAAAATTTCACCTGCACCACGGCTGACGGCTTCCTTCGCCCAATCGATCACTTCCCATTCAGTCGGTTTTCGACCGCCGTGGGTGTATACGCGCCATGATCCAATCTCTTCCTCATATCTGGCGTCTATAGCGACCACGATACATTGGGCACCAAAATAATCTGAACCCTCATTAATTAAATCCGGCCGCTGAATGGCTGCTGTATTTAAGGATACCTTATCTGCACCAGCGCGTAAGATCTTCTTCATATCCGCTAATGAATTGATACCGCCACCCACTGTGAATGGGATGGCCAAGCTGCCTGCAACGGCTTGAACGACGTCGACAATCGTTTCCCTGCCTTCATGTGAAGCGGAAATATCAAGGAAGACAAGCTCATCGGCACCCTCTTGGTCATAAAAGGCAGCAAGTTCGACCGGATCTCCAGCATCCCTAAGGGAAACAAATTGTATGCCTTTAACTACGCGCCCATCTTTAACATCGAGACAAGGAATAATTCGTTTAGTGAGCATTTAACCACGCACCTTTTCTAGTGCTTCTTCCACAGTAAAGCGATTCGTATAAAGCGCCTTGCCAATGATTGCCCCTGCAATTCCTTGAGCTTCATACTCTTTGAGAGTGATAAGGTCTTCCAGGGAACTAATGCCTCCCGAAGCAATCACGGTTTTCCCAGTTGCCTCCGCCATAGCCAATATACCTTTCACGTTTGGACCCGAAAGCATCCCATCTGTCGCGATATCAGTCACGATAAAGGTCTCTGCACCAGCATCCGCCAGTATTTTACCAAGATCTATCGCAAGCGTTCCAGACGTTTGAAGCCAACCATGTGTGGCAACCATGCCATCCTTCGCATCTATTCCGATTGCGATATGCCTTCCATATTTCCTTATCATATCTTTAGTGAAATCAGGGTCTGAAACGGCCGTGCTGCCCAGAATGACCCGTTCCACTCCATTATCCAGATAATGGGCTATATCCCGTTCCGTACGGATACCGCCGCCGATTTGAATTCGTGCCCCTAACTCCTTTGCAGCTTTAATCACATATGAATCATTGATGCGAACTCCCTCTTTAGCTCCGTCAAGATCGACCATATGTATCCAATCGGCTCCTTGTTCCGCAAAGTTTTTAGCCATATCGAAGGGGGAATCGCCATAAACGGTTTCCTGATTGTAATCTCCCTGGATTAAGCGGACGCATTTGCCACCGCGCATATCAATCGCCGGGTAAATAGTAAAGTTGCTCATGTTCTTTCCTTCCCTTCTACTAATGACAAATAATTTCTCAAAAGTGACATGCCCATCTTCCCGCTTTTTTCCGGGTGGAACTGCATGCCGAATACATTCCCTTTACCGACAATCGCCGGCACATCCACATCATACGTCGCTGAAGCAGTAATAAATGATTCAGCCGTATCTGCGTAATAAGAATGGACGAAATAAACATGTTCCTCTTCCAGACCCTGATTCACTGGTGACTCGTGTTTAAATTCAAGGCGATTCCAGCCCATGTGCGGCACTTTATAAACCTGGTCATTCGCATCCACTCCCTTAAAACGAACCACTTTACCCGGGATGAGAGATAATCCTTTTGCCGGTCCATTTTCCTCACTTTCATCAAATAGAAGCTGCATACCAAGGCAAATGCCCAATAGATACCCACCGCCGGCTACATATTCCTTCAGGAATTCATCCAGCTTTTGTTTTTCCAAAAGACTCATGGCATCCCTGAAAGAGCCCACGCCAGGAAGAATGATCCCTTTCGACTTTGAAAGTTCTTCAGGGTCATCGGAAATGAATGAATCGGCACCAAGCCGCTCAAGCCCTTTACTTACAGAAAATAAATTCCCCATGCCGTAATCGACGATCCCGATCATTTACAACATTCCTTTCGTTGAAGGGATGCCTTTGACCCGGGGATCGATCGTCGTAGCTTCATCCAATGCCCGTCCTAGCGCTTTGAATATTGCCTCGATCATATGATGTGTGTTGTGCCCGTAATGAACGACTACATGAAGGTTCATCCTGGCTTCAAGAGCGAATTTCCAAAGAAACTCGTGCACCAGTTCAGTATCGAAAGTACCAACCTTTTGTGAAGGAAACTCAGCCCTGAACTCAAGATGCGGACGGTTGCTTAAATCGATGACAACCTGGGCTAGTGCTTCATCCATCGGTACGAAAGCATTTCCATAACGTTTTATCCCGCGCTTGTCTCCAAGGGCCTCCAATAACGTTTGACCCAAGCAAATGCCAATATCTTCAGTTGTATGGTGATCATCCACCTCTGTATCGCCGTTTGCATCTACAGATAAATCAAACTTCCCATGCTTCGTGAACAAATCAAGCATATGCGTCATAAACGGAACGCCCGTCTTAATGGTGGAATTACCTTCCCCGTCCACACCAAACTTCAAACTGATTTCCGTTTCATTCGTCTTTCTCTCCACAGTGGCAAAACGTTCCATTACAACTCCTCCTAATCGGGGCAAGACCCCTTTTCCCAAGATGTATAAAGCTTTTCAAAAGTCTTATATAAGTATTTCCCTTATTTCGTAAGGATTCAGGAACTATTTCCTGGATTCATTCACACCACGTGATTCTATGGCACGGGCGTGAGCCTCAAGTCCTTCCATGCGGGCAAATGCCGCGATTTTTTCTGCATTTTTACGGAAGGCCGTTTCACTATACATGATGATGCTCGATTTCTTTTGGAAATCATCAACATTAAGCGGGCTGGAAAAACGGGCGGTTCCATTTGTAGGCAACACATGATTGGGACCTGCAAAGTAATCCCCAACAGGCTCCGAACTAAAGCGGCCAATGAAGATTGCCCCGGCATGCCTGATTTTAGCCATGACTTCAAGTGCATCATTGGTCACAATCTCCAAATGTTCCGGTGCAAGTTCATTAATGGCTTCAACAGCTTCTGCCATATTTCCACATACAATGATTCTTCCATAATCCTTTATGGATGCTGCAGCAATATCATGGCGTGGAAGCACCGCCACCTGCTTGGCCACTTCCTCAGCCACATCTTCTGCAAGAGATGCTGACGTCGTCACCAAAACACTGCAAGCACGGGCATCATGCTCTGCCTGTGATAGCAAGTCTGCCGCGACTTCTTTGGCGATGGCGGACTCGTCCGCCAATACCGCTATTTCACTTGGTCCTGCAATCATATCAATGGCGACATCCCCGAATACTTCCCGCTTGGCTAACGCCACATAAATATTTCCCGGCCCCACTATTTTATCCACTTTCTTTATTGTTTCCGTCCCATAAGCGAGTGCCGCTATGGCCTGTGCCCCGCCAACTTTATATATTTCCGTAATACCGGCAATTTTGGCAGCAGCCAAAACCGCTGGCGATAATTTCCCATCTTTCCCTGGAGGAGATACCATAACGATCCGTTCCACTCCCGCAGCCTTTGCAGGCATCGTATTCATCAGTACAGATGAAGGGTATGCCGCTGTGCCTCCAGGTACATAAACACCCACAGCATCAAGAGGTGTTAATTTTTGTCCTAGCATCGTTCCCGTATCGTCAGTAGTAAACCATGAATTTCTAATTTGTTTCTCGTGAAACAATCGAATATTATTCGCAGCTTCTTTAAGAATATTAAGCTGCTCCGTGGCTAAGGACGCTATCGCTTCTTCCATTTCCTGTTCCGATACAAGTAATTCCCCCGGACTGACACCATCGAATCTTTCGGTATAACTAAGTAAAGCGGCGTTTCCACTTTTCCTGACATCATAAATGATATCCTGAACCGCTTTTCTTTGATCGGCAGTACCTGCATCGACCGAACGTTTCAGTGAAATCCCTTCTGCAAACCGTTCTATTTTCATACGCTCACCTCATTAGCGATTCTTTACTGTTCAATTATTTCTGCTAGCCGATCCACAATTTCAGTAATCCTTGCTTCTTTAATTCGATAGCTGACAGGGTTTGCCACAAGCCTCGAAGTCACATCGGCAATTTTTGCATATTCCACGAGACCATTTTCCTTTAATGTCCGCCCCGTTGAAACGATATCCACAATTCGTTCAGCTAAACCAATTAACGGCGCTAACTCAATAGACCCATTCAACTTAATAATCTCGACTTGCTCTCCCTGCTCTCGAAAATAACTGGAGGCAACATTCGGATATTTGCTGGCTATTTTGGGGGCGATGTCACTTATTTTCGTACCAGGCAGACCAGCTACAGCTAAGTAGCAGGTACTGATTTTCAAATCAAGTAACTCATAAACATCACGTTCTTCCTCTAACATGACATCCTTCCCTGCAATTCCAATGTCAGCGACACCGTGTTCCACATAGGTTACGACATCCATCGGTTTAGCTAAAATGAAACGCAGATTCTCCTCTTCCACTTCAAGGATCAATTTCCTGGAATCATCAAACTCAGGAGGGAGACGAAAATCGGCCCTTCTTAAAAGCTCTGCCGCTTCTTCAAATATTCTCCCTTTCGGCATCGCAATCGTTAAAAAGCTATTATTCATCTTTTCCATTCCCTCCATTCCCTACAAATAAATGCACTTCTGAAAATGTTCTTGTAAAAGCATCGACATTTTGAACGACTGTAATATCTTGAATCGTTACCAAATTTCCTTCGGATCGTTTTATTCTTGCAAATTCAATGGCTTCCAATCTCCGTTCGGGACTGAATAAAATACATTCTGGTGCGACAGGCTGCATCGGCTCCCCAAGAGCTTCTGCAAGACGATCCACCCGGATTGCAAAACCAGTGGCAGAAGCATTCCAACCGAACTTTTCAAGCAGATTATCATACCGGCCGCCATTGCCGATTGGCGAACCCACATGTCCCGCATACACTTCAAATAAAGTTCCCGTGTAATAACTCATATGACTGACCAATGTTAAGTCGAAGCTCACATATTGATCAACGCCAAATTCTTTCAACTGCGCAGACAATTCCTTCAGTTCAGCCAAAGAATCTTGCCCTTCATTATTTTCAATCAGCCCTAGAGCCTTTTTCAGGGTGCCTTCACTGCCTCTTAAGGAGGTAAATTCGATAAGCCGCTGTTTATCAATGGATGAAAGCGGCAGCGATTTTACATGCTCCCGAAAACCAACATAATTCTTTTCATATAAAAACTTCCTTAATTTAGAGGCTCTTTCCTCCGTACCTAAAATGCTTAAGAAAAATTCTTGTAAAAATCCTATATGTCCAATCGAAATCTTAAAATCCTGAAGACCCGCAGCCTTTAGAACATCAGCAAGCAGGGCAATCATTTCAGCATCGGCACTTATTGACTTATTCCCGATACACTCAATACCAATCTGTTCAAATTCTGCCGGCCGGCCTCCTTCACGCTGCTGTGCTCGATATACATTCGCAGAATAGGCCAGGCGAAGCGGAATTTGCTGTTTTAACAGTTTGGATGCTGCGACTCGTGCAATGGGGGCTGTCATCTCGGGACGCAGTACGAGCGTATGTCCCTGGGAATCAAGAAGTTTAAACAACTGTTGATCTAAAATTGCCGAAGCCTCGCCAATCGTTTCATAATATTCCAATGCAGGAGTTTCAATAAATTGGTAACCCCACTTCTTGATTTCATCACTCATTTTATTTCTGGCCGACACTTTCGTTTCATATAGCACCGGCAATGTATCTCTCATGCCTAACGGTTTCTCAAACATAAATGGCTTTGTCACGACTGCACATCCTTTTGAAATATTGAAAACTATATATATCCAATCGGTCTGCCTTATAGGCAAAAACCGATGTCATTGCCACTATTCCTTTTTTGTTTATACCTTTATCTTTCCAAGGTTGCACGCTTAAATCCAAATTTCAGATAACATATAAAAATAGTATCAAATAAAATGTCATAATCATATAAATAATCTCAATAATCTATTAAATCGCTTTAGTTCGCTAATATGGTAGCGAGATGAAGTTATTAATAGTTTACTCCTGCCCCTTCCTCACGTCAAGAAAAAAGTGCCTCCAATCCCACGACGCTCTTTGATATTTCTTCATGATCGTTTTAAGGTCAAACGGAAGGGGTCATACCTTTTTCCCCGGATATTTATTCCTATCTTTAGCCATTCATTGTTATTAATGTATACCTTTTGGTTTAGCTGTTTTATAATAATTCAGGAGTTTGGATATATTAGAAAATTTTAGGGGGAAATGGAATTGAAGAGATATCTTTCATTTTTTTTGGCGCTTATTGTTCTTTTTTCGCTGAGTTTAAGCGGAACAAAGGGTTTTGCGGCCACTAAGATCAACCAGGATGAGCTTAATGCATACCTTTCTGAAGTTAGGATGACACAAGAAGAATTGGAAGAATATTTAGGCTATTACGACCTAACATTGAATGAACTGGAATCGGTAGAAGAGTTGCGTGATACATTAGGGCCGGCCGTCACTCCCGAGACTTTATTGACTCTACTTAAAGAATATGAAATGACAGAAGCAGAACTTACGGAATTATTGGTAGAATACGGCGAACTGGAAGAGGGAGATTCCATCGTCGATACCTTCCACTTCATTTACGACATAGAAGATATCATCGATTTAGAAATGGGTTATGAAGATGAAGAGACGGAATATGATGATGAAGAGATCATCGATTTAATGAACGGGCTCTTTACTGAGATCGGTCTTACGGACGAAGAGCTCGACAGATTCATGAACCATCTTTTACCTATCGTCGAGGACCCTTCCTTTGAAGATCGCTTAATGGCCATTTCCGATAGGATGGATCAACTCGAATATTTCGAAACAATTGATGAATTGTCTGCAGAGCAAGTGGCTGAATTGCTTTCGATATATAATGATCTGCAAAGTTTGCTGCAAATTCAATTCAAATTCGCCTTGATACATGATGGTGTAACTACTAACCTATCCCTTGAGGCTTTATTCCAGCTTAAGGATTTGACGAATGCTAGTTTACTAGTTTCCATTTATGATCTAAACGGCAATCTTTTGCTCGATTTTAAATTGACAGGTGAAATGATCGGTTCCGATTTAGTGAAAGAAACAGGTAATGACATTAAACAGTCAACTAAGGTCATTTCTAAAGTGGTTGATGTAAAAAAGGAAAAGAAGAAACCCGTAAAAACCGTACATAAAACGGAAAAAGGCGGAGTGCTTCCTAAAACGGCTGGTAATTACCTATTCGGTGCTTTAATCGGTTTAGTGATGATGGGCATCGCTTTCGGATTAATTAGAAAAGCGAGACTTGCTAATTAAGATGAGAGAAAATAGGCAATCCAGGCATAAGAGAAAATGGTTACTCATCACTGCTGTTTGCTTTTTAATCATAGGTTTTTATTTTACAACGACCAACGCCTATACACTGTTAAAAGGCTATGCCATATATAAATGGAATAAGTCTGATACAAATGAGGTAACTGCTAAGCTCTCAGAACCGGAGGCGACGGCTAAGCTCCCAGAACCGGAGGCAACGGCTAAACTACCCGAACCGAAGACGAATGCAGATATTCCCGATGGGCGCGAACTTTATGATGAACGACCGGAGACAGGTGATTTGATGGGTGAGCTTTATATTCCAAAAATCGAGGCAACTCTCCCAATTTACCACGGAACGGACGAAGATGAACTCGAAAAGGGCGTCGGCCATTATGCAGGGTCTGTCCTCCCTGGTGAAAAGGATAATTCCGTTTTATCCGGTCATCGAGATACTATTTTCAGAGATCTGGGTGAAGTCGGTCAAGGTGACTTGCTGATTACCAAGACAGAAGCAGGTACGTTTACATATAAAGTGAGGAAGGTACGTATCGTCGATGCAGATGACCGTACCGTGATCGTTCCCAAACCTAAAGCCACACTTACAGTAACAACCTGCTATCCTTTTTCATATATCGGCAGTGCACCAGAACGGTACGTATTGGTTGCCGATTTATTGAAAACGGAAATGAATAAATGAGATATGGGGGCTGAAGTTATTCAGCCCCCTATTCATAAATCTTAAATGGATAGTAGATCACCTAAAAATGAACTGAGTCCGTTATATCCAAAATGCCATTAAAAAGGACCTGCCGCATAAATGGGCAAGTCCTTTTTCATAAGGAAGTTTGCTGATCCCGCTCAAGCATTTCCTCTTTGGTATATATGATTTTCATTGGATTTCCGCCGACGAAAGCTCCCTCTGGAACATCCTTATGGACAAGCGTCCCCGCAGAGACAATCGCCCCATTTCCAATTGAAAGTCCTGGAAGGATGGTCGAATTGGCTCCGATCAATACCTCATCCCCGATAACTACATCTCCTAAACGATATTCATGAATCAAATATTCATGAGCAAGAATCGTCGTATTATAGCCAATGACTGTATTTATTCCCACTGATATTTTTTCCGGAAACATCACATCCGGCATGACCATCAAGGCAAACGAAGTATGCTTTCCGACTTTCATATGTAAAAAAGTCCTGTAAAGCCAATTCTTCATACCGAGAAAAGGCGTATAACGCGCTAGCTGTATCACCACAAAGTTCTTTACGACTTTCCAGAAAGGAACGGTCTTATACACATGCCATAGTGAATTAGCCCCTTCAACTGGATAGCGGAACGTACGTCTCATCTTCTAGCCTCCGTGAGCTTTTCAACCTCAACGATATTCAATAAATCTGCCATTTGCTCCAGCATATAGTCTGGGTGATAACTTTCCAAAAATTCACGGCCTTTAATGGACCATGAGACCCCTGCCGTTTTTGTACCTGTGTTTTTCCCGCCAAGAATATCATGATAACTGTCGCCAATCATGATCGCTTCTTCAGGAACCGAACCGAGTTGATTTAAAGCTTTTACCAAAGGCTCTGGATCCGGCTTTGCATTTTGCACCTCATCAAGTGTGACCACCACTTCAAAGAATTGATCCAGTTTGCTTAAACGCAGGCCCTTTTCGACGACATCACGTTTCTTTGTCGTAACGACTGCCAATTTATAGCCGCTCTGCTTCAATGCTTGAACGGTTTCGTATACCCCGTCAAATTGTGTGACAAGCAAATCATGGTTCTTCCAATTATGCTCCCGATAGAAAGCGATCATTTCATCCACTCGCGTCGGATCGATGGAAGAAAAAGTATCAACCAAAGTCGGGCCGATAAATGGAATGATATCTTCCCGATTGAACTTTCCAGGACAAAAATGGTTTAAAGTTTCTGTAAAAGAGGCGATGATCAATTCATTTGTATTGATCAACGTACCATCAAGATCAAATAATAATGTAGTTATGTTACTGTTCATATACAGCTTCCTTTCTCTGTACACTGTCAGTCCGATTCCAAATATACGCAACGACCATCGTTAGAACAATAGCAGTGAGTAACCGAATAAGTAACAACGGCAAGACCGGAATCCCCAGTGGAATAAAAATCAGTGTGTCTTCTACAACAGCATGGCAGGCAACTAAAAAGATGAATGCAATCGTCATATCCTTCTTCGAGACATTATCTTCCTTTGCTGCTTGAATCATTACGCCAGCCCCATATGCCAATCCAAGAGTCAGACCTGTAACGAAAGGCATGGAAGCATTCGGTTTCATCCCAAGGACCTTCATAAAGGGAGCAAGGGCTTTTGAGAAGGCTTCCAGCCATTTTAAATCTTTCATGATTTGAACCACTACCATAAGCGGTATAACGATGACCGCCAGCTGGGCGATTCCGGAAAGGGCCTGGATTACACCATGTATAAGGATTGCACCCGCTCCGTTAATCTCTGCCGTCTCCCCGATAGCCACTCCTTGTGCCATTTCAGATCCGCCCTGCCAAACAAGATTGATGACGACCGCTGACAAAAGTGCAAGCCCGATCCGTACTGTTAAAATGATCCACAGCTTCACTCCGGTTTTCATCGCCACACCAGACTCAATCAATAGATTATGTGAAAAAGATAGCATCGTAGCGATAATAAAAACCTCTTTCACAGTCAAATCAAGCGTTAATATGCCTGCTATCGCTGCGTATAAATTCAGGAAATTCCCTAACACGAGCGGAATTGCCGCATCCCCTGGAAGACCGATGAGATTCATCAAAGGCGCTATCAAGTTAATGATAAATGGCAGTACAGGCGTATATTGAAGCACAGTGACGATCAGAGTAACTGGAAATATCACTTTACCCAAAGACCAAGTTGTATTCAAGCCGGAAAGAAGTCCCCTTTTAACCGAATCCACTATCACTATGCCCTCTCCCTTTACACATATTCCCTATGCATCTAAGTATCTTTTGTCTGCATGCCCACGGACCCTTCTATAGACCACTAAAGCAATGGCCACAGCTACCAGGACAATCGAGATCACTTGTGCGATACGCAGCGACTCCGTCAGCATCAAACTATCCGTCCGCAAACCTTCAATGTAAAAACGGCCGATGGAATACCATAATACATAAGTTAAAAATAGTTCACCCCTGCGCAAGTTCACTTTCCGTAAACTTAAGAGGATGATTACACCGACTATATTCCAAATCGATTCATACAAAAAGGTTGGGTGATAATACGTACCGTTTATGTACATTTGATTAATGATGAATTCAGGCAAATGCATATTTTCCAGGAATGACCTTGTTATTTCTCCCCCATGTGCTTCCTGATTCATGAAATTACCCCAACGGCCAATTGCCTGCCCCAACAATAAACTCGGTGCAGCAATATCCGCCAGCTTCCAAAATGAGACTTTCTTGACCTTGGCAAAAACTATGGCAGTCAATACCGCTCCAATCAGCGCACCGTGTATGGCAATTCCGCCATTCCATATTTTTATGATATCCCCCGGGTTTTGTGAATAGTACTCCCATTGGAAGATGACATAATAAATACGGGCACTAATGATCGCAATTGGGACAGCAAACAAAATCATATCGGTAAAAACTTCCTTATCGAGACCTCTTCGCTCAGATTCCCTTAAAGCGATAATAAGACCCAGTAACACACCGAAACCGATGATCAGTCCATACCAATGAACCTGAATAGGGCCAAGATCAATCGCTATTGGATTCAGCGGTTGTATTCCTTGTTCCATATTGTCCCCTCTTTTCCTATATACCTTTTAAAATTCATCATGTTCAGGATCTGCAATTGCATGATTCAAGCGATCTGAAAACTGTTCTGCAGCATTTACTCCCATTCGTTTCAGGCGGTAATTCATGGCTGCCACCTCAATGATAACAGCTAAGTTTCGACCTGGGCGCACAGGTACGGTAATTTTCGTCACTTCCGTATCAATGATTTTCATTTTTTCTTCATCAAGACCCACCCGGTCATACTGCTTGTTTTTTTCCCATAGTTCCAGATTGATGACGATTGAGATCTTTTTATTGCTCCGGACTGCACCAGCTCCAAAAAGCGTCATTACATTAATGATTCCCAACCCTCTTATTTCAAGAAGATGTTCGATTAAATCCGGGGCATTCCCGACTAGCGTATCTTGGTCTTCCTGCCTGATTTCGACGCAATCATCGGCTACGAGGCGATGACCCCGTTTCACTAATTCCAAGGCTGTCTCACTTTTACCGACACCGCTTTTCCCGGTGATCAACACACCCAGCCCATAGATATCCACCAATACACCATGAACAGCAGTAGTTGGTGCCAACCTACTTTCAAGGAAATTGGTCAAACGGCTGTATAAGCGCGTTGTCTTCATATTAGATCTCATCACAGGAACGGATTCCCGCTCAGAAGCTTCTATCAACTCTATCGGCACTTCCTGACCACGCGTAATGATGATGCCTGGAGTAAAGTCCCTGCATAACTCTTCCATCCTCTGTATTCGATCCGGTTCATTCAACCGATTAAAAAAGGACATTTCCGTCATGCCTAAAAGCTGTACTCGATCCGCGGGATAATAATCAAAAAAACCGGCTATTTCAAGTCCTGGACGAGATAAATCACTCGTGACAATTGGACGGTTAATTCCTTCTTCCCCACTGATAAGTTCTAGACCGAACGCTTCAACTATATCTTTTGTACGGACTTTTGCCATATATCTTTCCTCCTTTTGGAGCGATGCTATTTTTAGAGATACTTTTTCTATTTTAGCATTTTTCTGTTAATAACCAAACAAAGCATTATCGATTTATTGTTTTTTTATTCACTCCGCCCGGATGATGGCACGGGATGGCCCCATAACCAGTAAAGAGATGAGAGGAACATACATGAATACTTACACCAAAATAAAAGCAAGCCCGCCAATTTATATTGGCGGGCTTTCAGACTGTGGACAACTCGATGACAATCGATTTTGTCTACAGTTTTTTAAGGTCTTGCACAATTTAACGTTGATTTTCACTCCAGGAACTCGCTTTCCGCGGGCGGTTCGCCTTTGCTCCTGCGGGGTCTCCTTAGACACGCTTTTCCCGCAGGAGTCTCGTACCTTACGTTCCAATAAACTTTGTTTTGAAATTTAGATAGAGCCCCTTTTGTCTACGAACAGAAAGCCCGTCTGGCAGGCTTTCTGCTTCTTCAGGAAACTGTTATCGCGGCAGTCTTTGTTTCTGCAAAAACATGAAGCACAGGAACCTCTTCTTTAACCGTCTTAAACTTAAGGACTTTCTGAACCACATCACTTTTCTCTTCGATGATGGTCATCCCTTCCAAAGTTACATTAAAGCTTCCTAAATTAGATTTCAACTCTCCCTCAATCGCCTTACCTGGTGGCAGGATCAGCTGGACTTTCCCAGTAATAGACTTAGCATGGATTGAATCGCAATCCATCCCTGAATTCGTACAGACGATTTCCCCATTGAAAGTCTGGACATCCAGTTTCTTGAAGTATCCATTGGCATTAATCGCCCCATTCAAGGTCTCAGCTTCCAAGTCATTAAAGTTGGTATCTGAAATGGTGATCATCCCGTTACCCGTTTCAAGCTCACACGAATCACCCGTACCCTGCATGATATGAATGGCACCATTCGCTGTCTTCGCTTTAAGGTTCTCCGATTTCAAAGATTCAGTCGTGATTGCACCATTGAACATCCTTACATGAATGACTTCATATTCCTTCCTTGGAATGTACATGATCGTATCGACCTTTATGGATTTCTCACTAACCTTGAACATCATCTTTCCATCTTCAATCGAAAAATCGACTTCTTCCAAAAAGTTTTTCCTAGCTTCTTCTATATCTTCCACCCGGTATACCTTTGCCTGGCATTCAACCCTGACATCATTATGGTCCCATGCAGCGATTTTTATTTTCCCATTTGCTATATCTACATCAACTTCATTGAGGAAATCAAAATCATGCTGAAAAATATGACTGACCTCCACAGATTTCCCGAAATTGAAATCAAGGTCCGTTTCTTTGATTTTCTTAAAAGCACTTTCAACGAAATCAATAATCTTTTCTTTCGATGACTGGATATTCTTCTTAAACGTATCCTGAGTGCTTCCTTCGCTTTTCTTATCCACGACTACCGTCGATAATTCATTCTGCAATTTCTGCTCTTTAGCTTCACTTTCCTGACTGGCTTTATCCAATTCTTCCAAAAGACCCATCGCTTCTTCCGCTGATAACTTTCCATCCTGAATCATTTCTAAAATTTTCTTTCTTTCCTCCTGCATGAACATTCCTCGCTTTCTTCTATCATTTTATTCATACATACGCCTAGATATCTAAAAAGTTTCATAAATACCCTTTTTCCCATCATTCGACAAAGGAAAATGACAATTTCCGAAAAGGAAAGATGTATCATTTCCCCGGAAATATCCTGTTTTCCTATTGTTTAATCAAATGATTGATTAAATGCACACCGTCATTTTTCTACAAAAAAACAAGCCGGATGGCTTGTTCTTTTAAGCATGTTCATGCTCTTGTTCTTTTTCTTCAATCCAATTTTCCATGCGAATTTGATCACGGGTCAGTACAGGTTTTAAGTATTTTCCCGTATATGATTCGGAAACTTCACATATTTTTTCAGGTGTTCCATAAGTGACGATCGTTCCGCCCTTATCTCCGCCTTCCGGTCCTAGGTCAATAATATGGTCCGCCGTCTTGATGACATCCAGATTATGCTCAATCACCAAAACTGTATCCCCATTGTCAACCAGCCGCTGCAGGACCTCGAGCAACCTTGCTATATCGTGGACATGAAGTCCGGTAGTTGGTTCATCCAAGATATAAAAGGATCTCCCAGTGGAACGGCGATGCAATTCAGAAGCAAGTTTCACCCTTTGCGCTTCACCGCCTGATAAAGTAGTAGCAGGCTGTCCAAGCTTGATATAACCCAAACCAACGTCAAAAATCGTTTGTAGCTTCCGTTTGATTTTCGGGATATTTTCAAAGAAACTAACGCCTTCCTCAACTGTCATATCGAGAATGTCGGAAATGTTTTTCCCTTTATATTTCACTTCAAGCGTTTCCCTGTTATAACGTTTTCCATGACAGATTTCACATGGGACATAGACATCCGGGAGAAAATGCATTTCTATCTTGATAATCCCATCACCACGGCATGCTTCACAGCGGCCGCCCTTCACATTGAAGCTGAACCGTCCTTTTTTATAACCGCGAATCTTCGCTTCATTAGTCGAGGCAAAAACGTCACGAACATCATCAAATACACCTGTATAGGTAGCTGGATTTGATCGTGGGGTTCTACCGATCGGTGACTGGTCAATATCAATGACTTTATCTAAATGCTCAATTCCCTTGATCTCACGAAAATCGCCTGGTCTAGCTTTTGCCCGGTTCAGCTTTTGAGCCAATGACTTATGGAGGATCTCATTCACTAATGTACTTTTCCCTGATCCCGAGACTCCTGTAACGGCTGTAAAGACTCCAAGAGGGAATTTAACATTAACGTTTTTTAAATTATTTTCCTTGGCACCTTTTATTTCAATGACGCGGCCATCATTTTTCCGGCGTTCCAATGGCAATGGAATGAATTTCTTCCCTGCTAAATATTGGCCCGTTAAGGATTTAGGATTATTCATGACCTCTTCCGGAGTTCCAGCGGCCACTATTTCTCCTCCATGTGCTCCTGCGCCCGGACCAACATCGATCAAATAATCCGCAGCAAGCATCGTATCTTCATCGTGCTCGACAACAATCAGGGTGTTCCCGATTTCGCGCATATTCTTCAATGTTTCAATTAATCGATCGTTATCCCTCTGATGCAGCCCTATTGAAGGTTCATCTAAAATGTACAGGACTCCCGTCAAACGGGAACCGATCTGCGTCGCCAATCGTATACGCTGCGCTTCGCCACCTGATAATGTCCCTGCTGCCCTGCTCAAAGTCAAATATTCCAAACCTACATTAGCCAGGAATCCGAGCCGCTCACGAATCTCACGTAAAATCAATCTCGCAATGGCAGCTTCCTTTTCCGTCAAATCCAGCTCATCAAAAAATACTAACGCATCTTCCACTGATAAAGCTGTTGTTTCACTTATATGGACCCCTTGAATGAGCACGGAAAGACTCTCTTTTTTCAATCGATGACCCTTACAGGTTGGACAGTGATGTTCTGACATATATTTCTGCATTTGCTCACGAATATAGTCTGAACTCGTCTCCTTGAAGCGCCTTTCGATATTTCTTAAAACTCCTTCAAAAGGAATATATCCTTCTTGCACTCTTCCAAAATCATTTTTATACCGGAAATATATCTTATCTTTACCTGAACCAAGCAAGACCTTCTCCAATTTATCTTCCGGTAAATCTTTAACGGGGATATCCATATCTATCCCATAATGGTTGGCCACCGCTTCAAGAAGCTGAGGATAATATTGAGAACTCGTCGGCTCCCATGGCGCGATAGCATGTTGACGGAGGCTTAATTCCTTATTGGGTATGACCAGATCACGGTCCACCTCAAGCCTCGCCCCCAAACCATCACAATCCGGGCAGGCTCCAAACGGGCTATTGAAGGAGAACATCCTCGGCTCTAACTCTTCAATCGAAAACCCGCAGTATGGACAAGCATGATGTTCACTGAACAGCAGCTCTTCTTCACCCATGACGTCAATGATGACTTTGCCTTCACCGAGCTTCAAAGCACTTTCCAATGAATCTGCAAGCCGCGCCATGACACCCTCTTTAATGACGATCCGGTCTATAATGACTTCAATCGAATGTTTTTTATTTTTTTCGAGAGTGATCTCATCACTAAGATCATGCATTTCCCCGTTCACACGAATGCGGACATATCCTTGTTTCTTAACTTCCTCCAAAACTTTTGCATGTGTCCCTTTTCTGCCTGAGACAAGCGGTGCCAATACCTGAAGCTTGGTACGCTCAGGGTAATCAAGAATGCGGTCCACCATTTGCTCAATCGTTTGTGAGGTAATTTCAATATTATGGATCGGACAGGTCGGCCTGCCGACCCGTGCAAATAACAGCCTTAAATAATCATAGATTTCCGTCACAGTCCCTACGGTTGAACGCGGATTTCGACTGGTCGTTTTCTGGTCTATGGAAATGGCTGGCGACAAACCTTCGATCGCATCGACATCCGGTTTATCCACTTGGCCTAAGAATTGACGGGCATAAGCGGACAGTGATTCTACATAACGCCTTTGCCCTTCTGCATAAATCGTGTCAAAAGCCAAGGAAGACTTTCCAGATCCGGATAAGCCGGTCAGCACGACAAGTTTGTCTCTCGGTATCGTGATATCAATATTCTTTAAATTATTGGCCCTGGCGCCTTTTATCACAATTTTATCCATTGCCATGTTTCGTCACCCTTCCGCTTTTAACTCTAGTAATAAATCACGCAGCTCGGCAGCTCGCTCGAAGTCCAGTGCCTTTGCCGCTTCCTTCATTTCTTTTTCCATGCTTGCCATCACTTTTACGCGCTCCTTTTTAGGAAGCTTCGCGAGACTTGGTGCAAGATCTTCTTTATACGCTTCTCCTTCTTCCGCTACGTGAGTGGCCCTGATGGAGTCCCGGATATCCTTTTGAATGGTCTGCGGCATTATTCCATGCTCTTTATTATAATTTTCCTGAATTTCACGGCGCCGCTTCGTTTCATTGATGGCTAGTTCCATCGAATTCGTGATGCGGTCCGCATACATGATGACGTGGCCGTTGGCATTACGGGCTGCACGGCCCATCGTTTGAATAAGCGAGCGCTCCGAGCGAAGGAACCCTTCTTTATCGGCATCCAGAATTGTCACTAATGACACTTCCGGAATATCCAGGCCTTCCCTTAAAAGATTGATTCCCACGAGTACATCATATTTGCCCATTCGCAGTTCCCGGATGATTTCTATCCTATCCAAGGTCTTCACTTCCGAATGAAGGTATTGGACCTTGATGCCAATTTCCTTTAAATAATCGGTTAAATCCTCAGACATCTTTTTCGTTAAGGTCGTAATGAGGACTCGCTCGTTCTTTTTGACGCGCTCTTGTATTTCACCGATCAAGTCATCTATCTGTCCTTCAATCGGCCGCACTTCTATCGTTGGATCCAGCAAGCCGGTAGGACGGATGATCTGCTGAACCATTTCTGGCGTATGTTCGAGTTCATATGGTCCCGGAGTTGCCGAAACGAATATGGATTGATGGACCTTTTTTTCAAATTCTTCAAATCTTAGCGGGCGGTTATCCTTTGCAGACGGCAGACGGAAGCCATGATCGACGAGTACTTGCTTACGTGCCTGATCCCCATTGAACATTCCCCGGATTTGCGAAAGGGTCACGTGTGATTCATCCACGACCAAAAGGAAATCCTCTGGAAAGTAATCCATTAAAGTGTAAGGTGTCGCACCTGAGGGGCGAAGCGTTAAATGGCGGGAATAGTTCTCGATCCCTGAACAAAAGCCCATTTCCCGCATCATTTCCAAATCATAACGGGTCCTCTGCTCCAAGCGCTGGGCTTCAAGGAGCTTTTCATCTTCCCTTAATTCCTTCAATCGCTCTTCCAGTTCCGTTTCGATATTTTGAACGGCTATCCTCATTTTCTCTTCGCGAGTAACGAAATGGGAAGCCGGGAAAATGGCGATATGTTCACGTTCACCGGTGATTTCACCAGTCAGGGCATCCACTTCACGGATACGGTCAATCTCATCTCCGAAAAACTCGACCCTTACGCAATGTTCATCACGTGAGGCAGGGAAAATTTCGACCACGTCGCCACGAACGCGGAAAGTCCCCCGTTGGAAAGCAATATCATTCCGCTCATATTGAATATCCACGAGTCTGTGCAGCAAGGTGTTCCGGTCTATTTCCATGCCTGTTCGGAGAGAAACGACCATCTCGCGGTACTCTTCCGGGGAACCGAGTCCATATATGCACGAAACGCTGGCGATGATGATGACATCTTTCCTTTCGAACAATGAAGAGGTAGCCGAGTGACGCAGTTTATCGATTTCATCATTGATGCTTGCATCTTTTTCAATGAATGTATCCGTGGATGGAACATAAGCTTCTGGCTGGTAGTAATCATAATAGCTGACGAAGTATTCAACGGCATTATTTGGGAAAAACTCTTTGAATTCACTGTAAAGCTGTCCTGCCAACGTTTTATTATGGGCAATGACAAGAGTCGGTTTATTTATTTGTTGAATCACATTGGAAACGGTGAACGTCTTCCCTGTCCCCGTTGCCCCCAATAATGTCTGCATTTCCTTGCCTTCTTTAATGCCTTCGACAAGCATTTCAATTGCTGCAGGTTGATCTCCTTCAGGAGAGTATTTTGAGACTAACTCAAACTTATCCTTCACCAAGCATAGCCTCCTATTGAAATATTTTTATATGAAAACGGGACATGGCTATATCCCTTCTATTTATTCCGGTTTAAGAATGTATATATACACATTCTACCACAATCGCCTCAAAACAAACCAGCGATAAGCGAACATCCATTCTGCTTTTTGTTTATAGACTCGATGGGTATTGAGGGGAATGACAAGTTGAGTACAAAAAAAGCACCTTTGATGTCAGGCGCTCTTGGATGTTTGTTTCATCATTCTTTTTGATAACCAAAATCCCACAGTCAGGGATAAGGCATCCACGATGATCAATAAGTTTGTATGCGTATAACCTTTATATGCGGAAGCTGTAATCAAGGCAACCGTTAAAACAAGGCCAACGACATTGTTATAGGTGACTCTTGAAAATAGCATGACAAGTAGACAAGGAAGGAAAAGGGCAGAAAGAATTTTAATCATTTTTTCATCTCCTTTATAAGAGAAAAATAGAGTAGTTTCAGTTTAAATGATTATGAAGTTTTTTGCCAATCTATTTCCTGCTTGATTTTAGACGGCATCCCCTGAAGACCATTCCACCCATCCATAAATTATGCCCATTAAAAAAAGAAGCAAACCCTTTAAAGGGAAGTTTGCTTCCTTTCAGACCAATCAATATGGATCTGCTTCATGTCCTTTTCTGACTGCATCCTCTGGGTTATCCGTTCCACCCATAGGTTTTGAAGATTCCGTATGTTCAGAAGCCGAGGCTAATCCCTCTTTTAATCTGCGGCCATACTCTTCATCAGCCTCTTCGGCAAGGGCTATCATTTTTTCCTGAATGCGCTTGTCGGCAGGAGCCAATGCCGACACTAAATTGGAGATTAAATCGTCTTTTTCCCAATCTTCGAATTCACGGAATGTTTCACCAGCCTGCTTCGTATTGTTTTGGCGATCGATTGTCTCACGAACAAGTTTTCCTTCTACCAAAGGTGTATGCTCCTTGCCCGTCTGCTTGGCTTCTTTCAAACCTCCTACAGTTGATGGTTCGTAGTTGATGTGGGGGCTTTGGTTACCTCTGCCAACTTCATATTGCATCTGTCCGCCCGTCTGATTCGTGGCTGTTGGCTTCTTTGGAGCATTGATCGGCAATTGCAGATAATTCGCGCCAACACGGTGACGCTGTGTATCGGAATAAGAGAATGTACGTCCCTGTAACATCTTGTCATCAGAGAAGTCCAGTCCATCCACTAGGACACCCGTGCCGAATGCAGCCTGTTCCACTTCAGTGAAGTAGTCTTCCGGGTTTTTATCCAATACCATCGTACCGACATGCAGCCATGGGAACTCATCTTTCGGCCAGATCTTTGTGTCATCAAGAGGATCAAAATCCAACTCGGGATGATCATCATCACTCATGATCTGTACGTTGAGATCCCATTCCGGGTAGTCCCCGCGTTCGATCGCTTCATATAAATCCTGTGTGGCATGATTGAAATTCGTAGCTTGAATTTCATTAGCCTCTTGCTGCGTCAGGTTCTTGATCCCTTGTTTCGGTTCCCAGTGATATTTAACAAGTACGGCTTTGCCTTCCTCATTCACCCATTTATAAGTATTGACCCCTGACCCTTGCATCATGCGGTAGTTAGCTGGAATGCCCCAAGGGGAAAACACAAAGGTAATCATATGGAATGTTTCCGGGGAACTCGAGCAAAAATCGAAAATCCTTCTGCCGTCCTGAATATTCGTGACCGGATCCGGTTTGAAGGCATGAATTAAATCCGGGAATTTCATGGCATCACGGATAAAGAAAATTTTCAGGTTATTGCCTACAAGATCCCAATTTCCATCTTCCGTATAAAATTTAACGGCAAATCCCCTGGGGTCACGTAACGTTTCCGGGGAAGTCCCTCCATGAATAACAGAAGAAAACCTCACGAATACCGGTGTTTTTTTACCTTCTTCCTGAAAAACCTTCGCTCTCGTATATTTTGAAATCGGCTCGTCCCCCGCTTTACCAGTTGGAACAAAATAACCATGTGCACCTGCACCACGGGCATGCACCACCCGTTCAGGAATACGCTCCCTATCGAAGTGGCTGATCTTTTCCAGGAAATCGTAGTTCTCAAGTGTACTAGGACCTCTGTTTCCTACAGTTCTAAGACTCTGGTTATTCGTTACGGGGTGCCCTTGCCTGTTCGTTAATGTTTCTTTCGATTCATCATTTGTTTTTTTTGATTTATCAGACAAAAAAATCCCTCCTATGTTAATTAATTCCACAATACAACTATACTTTCCCCTATTCCCTATATTTCACTCTTCAATCTTCAAACTTTATTGAAATTGGATAAATGAGTGCTTTTCTCATATATGAATGAGTTCATTTTCACAACACCAACAACATATCTTCATAACATCGAATTAAAAACGGGCTGACTACTCATTAATGTTTCAAGAAACTTCACTATATTTTTTCTAGTAATAATGAAAAGGAGCGAGCTTTATGAAAGAAAGAATAATTACCTTTTAGTAGCAATCCTGATATTTGTGTCCTTCCCGCGATCATCGAATGGCCCGCACCGATTCAACAACGGTTAACGTTACAGCAAGCTCCTATGGATTTAAAAGAAATCTTCGTCTGTTCTAAACTCATAAAATGATAAGAAAGCCTTGAATGGCAATCATCCATTCAAGGCTTTTTAGAGGCAGCATACCCATTTTTGAATAAGTCAACAGCACTCCATTATAATGAAATAAGGATAAAAAATTCAAAAAGCGAGGTGCCTTCATTGGGCGAATCAATAATAGGAAGACTTGGCAGGATGATGACAGGAAAAACCAGTCGTTGGGTTGTCATTGCTTTATGGATAATTGCAGCAATTCTCTTAACCTTCACATTGCCTGCCGTAAATGATCGAACAACAAATAATGCCGCTGACTTGCCCGAAGACTCAGCTTCCGTCGTGGCTGATGAACTTATTAAAAAAGAATTCCCGAAATCTTCTGGATTACCTGCCCTGCTTACATGGCATCGGGAAGGTGGACTGACAGAAGCCGACTTGGCTGAAATCCAGTACCTTTCCAAAGAACTTACAGATAACCCACTGTCCCAGCAATCTTTTCTACCACCGCTACATGAAATTCCGTTGCCTGCTCTGCAAGGGTCGGTTTCGGAAGATGGAACGACTTTCGTACATCCGCTTTTCTTTAAAGAAAAGACCGAAACTGCCATTCTGGAAAAAAATCTTGAAAGCATTAATGAAACAGTATCTGAATGCATTGGATCGGACCCATTCAAGGTACCAACAGATTCAGGTGAATTATCCCTTCGAGTGACAGGACCTGTAGGGATATCCGTCGATGCAACGGGATTATTTTCAGGTGCGGATTTCAAATTGCTATTAGCAACCGTAATTCTTGTACTTGTTGTCTTATTACTCATTTACCGCTCCCCGCTTTTAGCCATTATTCCTTTAATCGGAGTAGGCTTCGCCTATATTGTCACAAGCCCGATCCTTGGATTCATGGCAGACCATGGTTGGATTACAGTCGATTCACAGGCCATTTCAATCATGACCGTATTATTATTCGGTGCCGGAACGGATTATTGTCTATTTTTAATTTCTCACTACAGAAGTGAATTAAGGAATCATGAAAGTAAACGGAAAGCCATGATTGCCGCATTTAAAGATTCATCAGGTGCCATTGCAATGAGCGGCCTTACGATCGTCATTTCCCTGCTAACATTGCTTGTAGCCAAATACGGAGCCTATCACCGTTTCGCTGTACCATTCAGCTTGTCCATTTTAATCATGATGCTGGCAGCTTTAACCCTTGTACCGGCATTGCTTTCTGTATTCGGGAGGGCTTCCTTCTTCCCAATCGTTCCGCGTACTCCAGAAATGGAAGAAGCACGGGCCAAGAAAAAGGGAAAAGAAGTCAAAAAGCATAAAGAATCAGGTCGTATCGGTAATTGGATTGGTACTATCGTCACAACCAAGCCATGGACCGTCATTCTTACATGCCTGATCATCTTCAGTGTTTTAGCTGGATATTCTTCGCAAATAAAATATTCATATGATATTCTCTCTTCTTTCCCTGAAGATATGAACTCAAGTGAAGGCTATTCCGTCATTTCCGACTCGTATTCACCAGGCGAACTGGCACCAGCCACAGTGGTTGTCGATACGGATGGTGAAGATATCGATTTAGCGTCGGCATTAAAAGGGATGAATATCGTTGAAAATGTTGCTGATCCCGTCACAAGTAAATCTAATAAAGATCTGCAGTCCTATGAAGTCACATTCAACATAAACCCCTACAATATTGAAGCCATTGATTCAATTCCAGAAATCCGCACCATGGCAGAGAAAGAATTGAAGGCCGCCAATATCTCTTCTGTTGATGAAAAGGTTTGGATTGGCGGGCAAACTGCGACACAATTTGATAAAAGGGATACCGTAAAAGCTGATGAATTCATGATCATCCCGATCATCATCGTCCTGATTTCATTGCTCCTTTTAGCCTACTTGCGATCTGTGACAGCCATGGTGTATTTAATGGGAACTGTCATTCTCTCTTTCTTTGCAGCTATGGGCTTAGGTTGGATAATCTTGCATTATTTCATGGGTGTGGATGCCATAGAGGGGACAATTCCGCTTTATTCATTCGTATTCCTGGTTGCACTTGGAGAAGATTATAATATTTTCATGGTTTCAAGCATTTGGCGTAAGAAAAAAACGATGCCAATCAAGCAGGCCATTAGAAAAGGCGTTGCCGAAACTAGCGGTGTCATCACTTCAGCCGGCATAATCTTGGCAGCCACTTTTTCCGTTCTTGCCACACTTCCGATTCAAGTATTGGTTCAATTCGGGCTCATTACTGCTCTAGGTGTGTTAATGGACACATTCATCGTGCGCCCGTTCCTGGTCCCAGCAATCACCTCCCTTCTTGGCCGCCATGCCTTTTGGCCGAGTAAGGTGACTAATCAAAAAGAGAATGAACATGCCAATTAATAAAGAAAGTTAGCTTTTACCCTTCTTAAAAAGAAAAACTCTGTGCTCCTTAAATGCACAGGGTTTTTACACGTTTTCTAAAATAAGGAAAAATTTCAGTTGACACTTCTACTTTCACCTCTTATAATTACATTAAGTTAAGATATCTCAAATTAAAGATATATATATTCGAGATTAATAATCAGGAGGAATAACCATGACAAATACAAAGTGGACAGTCGACCCGACTCACAGTGCTATTGAATTTTCTGTAAAACATATGATGATCGCCAAAGTAAAAGGAAGTTTTAATAAGTTCGATGCAAACATTTCAGCAGATCCACTGGACCTAACAACTGCAGATATTGATTTTACCGTAGATGTGGCCAGTATAGACACACGGAATGCAGACCGGGATAACCACTTGCGTTCCGCTGACTTTTTTGATGTAGAAAAAAACCCTACATTAACATTCCAATCAACTAAAATCGTGAAAACGAATGAAGATGAATACGATGTAACAGGTAATGTAACTCTTAACGGAATCACACAAGAAGAAACTTTCGCCATCACCTTCGAAGGCCAAGGAAAAGATCCATGGGGAAATGAAAAAGCGGGTTTTAGTGGGAAAGGGAAAGTTAAACGCAGTGATTATGGTTTGACCTATAACGCAGCATTAGAAACAGGCGGCGTACTAATCGGCGATCAAATCACTCTTACCATCGAAATCGAAGTTGCTAAAGTAGCTTAATGAATAAGAAAGAAGCAGCCATCCCCAGGATGGCTGCTTCTTTCTTATTCAAAGTATTCATTTTATCGGAATTACGAATTCCTCGTTTTATAAAGTAAGTAAATGAAGTATGGTGCCCCGATGCTCGCTGTAAAGACACCAGCAGGTATTTCCAAAGGTGAGAATAAGGTCCGTCCAATCAAATCCGCTACCATAACAAGGATGCCGCCAAGCAAAGCTGAAGTAGGCAACAACACCCCAAAACTCGAACCAACCAGCCTTCTAGCCATATGAGGCGCCATTAGTCCCACAAAGCCAATTCCTCCAGCAAAAGCGGTAGAACCACCAATCAATGCCGTACTGATCATCAATAATGTAAACCGCTGTTTTTGGACATGTCCTCCAAGCCCTGTTGCAAGGTCATCGCCTAACTCCTGTAAATTAATATTCCTGGCATATAGAAAGGCAAGTAAAAGGAATAGAATCGTCCATGGAGCCAGCACCGCGATATTACTCCAGGTGGAGTTAGATACTGAACCCGTGATCCAAAGGTTTGCCTGGCTCGCTTGAAAGACGGGCCCAAGAATCATCATCATTGTAGTGAGTGCCTTCATTAAAGCCATCACCCCGATCCCAATCAACACAAGCCTTATCGGGGGAACTCCATTTTTCCAGGCTAAAGAATAAACAAGCAATGCCACGACTGTCGCCCCAATGAATGCAGCTAACGGAAGCCAATTGATGCTTACCGTTAACGAATGGTTCTTATCGCTAAAAAAGGCCATGAATCCAACGACCGCTACAGTCGCCCCTCCTGTTATCCCCAAGATATCCGGGGAGGCAAGTGGATTTCGAATCATCCCTTGAAGGATACCTCCAGCTACCGCAAGACCCATCCCTACCAAGAGAGCAACAATTATTCTGGGCAGGCGGAAAGATTGGATAATAAGCCGATCGCTTTCCGTCCCCCCTCCAATAAAGACCTGAAGTACGCTCAACGGATGGATATTCATTTCACCCACAGCAGTACTGATCACAAACACTAATGAAGTGACTAAAAATAATGCGAAAATCACGATCATTGCTTTTTTATCCATTAAGAATGATATTTTTTCATTAAACAAACGAAAGCTCTTATATGACTTCATCGACCGCTGAACCCCTTTCTAGCTATATAAATAAAGAATGGGGTCCCGATTATGGCTGTCATGACTCCAACAGGAACTTCTCGGGGCATCAGGATATACCTGGATATGATATCGGCTACGATTAAAAGCACCGCCCCGAAAAGTCCAGAGAAAGGAATCAACCAGCGATGATCGATGCCTATTATAGAACGGGTAAGATGCGGAACGACGATTCCAATAAAACCAATCGGACCCGCAACCGCTACTGATCCTCCAGCTAGCAGGATGACTGCCAGTCCCAGAACCAGTTTAAGGAAAACTATGTTCAGTCCTAGACCTTTTGCAACATCTTCACCCATGGATAACACATTCATTTTACCGGACACAATCAAGGCAATGCCCCAACCAACAACAAGATACGGCAGGACGGCAATTAAATTGTCCAGACTTCTCCCGGAAACTGATCCAGCAAGCCAGAACAGCACTTGCTCTAAAAGGGCCTCATTAGAAACGAGAAGACCCTGTGTGAGTGAAGATACCATGGCAGTCATGGCTGCACCGGCCAATGTCAGCTTCATCGGTGTCAAGCCGCCCCGTCCCATGCTTCCAATCATATATATGCTTATCGCGGCTATGGCGGCCCCTATAAAAGACAACCATGTGAATACTTGAAGATTGCTTATCCCAAAAACGGTGACCCCAGTGACAACCGCCAATCCCGCGCCTGCGTTGACACCGAATATATCTGGAGAAGCGAGTGGATTTTTAGTTAGCGTTTGCATTAACACCCCTGAGATGGCCAAACTTGCACCAATTGCCGATGCAATCAGGGCTCGTGGCAGTCTTACTGATTGAATGACAATGTGTTCATTCGTCCCATTGAAATGGGTAAAAGCATCAATGGCCATTTGCCATGTTGTATTTGTATATCCGTATACTATGCTTGAGCACATTAAAAACAGCAGCAAAATAATGGTAATGAACAGCCCCATCCATTTCTGCCATGACTTTTTTAATAACATATCCAGTTACCTTTCCAATCACGTTTGTATATCTTATTTAATTCAATTGTACTGGCGATAACAGGATTATGTCAACGAATTTGAGAATCATTTTCAATTATATATTGACAGAAAAGTATATTCATTTTATGATGATGCTGTTAAGTGCGAATGATTATCATTTGCCGGAAAATTGGGAGGGATACATAGATGTTTAGATTTAAGTCATTATTAACGATTTTTACAATATTTGCAGTCTTCCTTCTAGCAGCTTGCGGGAATTCGAATGATCAAGCCGAAGGAAATAAAGCTGAAGACAAGAAAGAAGAGAAAAGCTACACAATTGAGCATGCCATGGGCACTGCTGAATTGAAAGAAACGCCTAAAAGAGTGGTCGTTCTGACAAATGAAGGTACTGAAGCATTACTTGCTTTAGGAATCAAACCTGTTGGTGCCGTTCAATCATGGCTTGGCGACCCTTGGTACGACCATATTAAAGATGATATGGATGGAGTCGAAGTTGTTGGTGTAGAACATGAAGTTAACTTAGAGAAAATCGCATCACTGAAGCCTGACTTGATTATTGGAAGCAAGATTCGCCAAGAGGCTGTTTATGATAAATTAAATGCAATCGCCCCTACCGTATTATCTGAAACGCTAAGAGGAGATTGGAAAGAAAACTTCAAACTATATTCAAAAGCCTTGAACCTTGAAGAAAAAGGAAACGACGTAATTGCAGAATTCGATAAACACACAGAAGATCTTAAAGCTAAATTGGGTGATAAGGTAAATCAAGAAGTTTCCGTTGTTCGTTTCATGGCTGGAACTACTCGTATTTATTACACAGACTCATTCTCTGGAGTGATTTTCGATCAATTAGGATTTAAACGTGCAGAACAACAAAAGGAACTGTTCACTGCAGATAATAAATTAGGTAACCTTGCCATCGAGGTAGGAAAAGAAGTCATCCCTAAAATGGATGGAGATCTTCTCTTTTACTTCACCTACGCTCCTGAAGGCGACAAACAAGCTCTAAGCACAGCAAAAGAATGGACAAATGATCCACTTTGGAAAAACCTTGATGCAGTCAAAAATGGAAATGCTCATGAAGTTAGCGACGCAACATGGAATACAGCTGGTGGAGTACTTGCAGCTAATAAAATGCTGGATGATATAGAAAAGATCATGCTTGAAAAGTAATAACACGTTTCTATTGAAAACGGCCTTTCTCGATATATTTCGAGAAAGGCCGTTTTATTTTATATGCATGTGCACCGCTTTTGCGGCATTAACCCACTTGTCCGCTTTCCTTCAATTGATCGTCAACGAACAAGATGCCCAATTCGTAATGCTCCCCGTCAAAAAGAGCTCTTTGCACAAAACGAATCTGTTCATTATTATCGATGACCTCAAGCTTGCAATGCGCCCGGTTTATTTGGAGAGCCCTGTATAACTCTTCTTCTTCCCTGACGACGACACCATTTATTTTCGAAATGACCTCGCCTTTTAGCAACCCCATTTTATCCGCCGGAGATTGAGGGATAACGCCTAAGATCTGGACACCAAGCTTACTTTTCGAAAAATAAAAAGGCAGCTTTTCATCCAATGCCTTTTGGGAATAATGAAGGAATTCACGACCCAAGATTGCTAAAACGGCCGTTATGATTGCCAATGGGGGGTACCAGTAACCACCCACTGCCAATGCCGTAATCACAAATCCCAATGCCCCTACCTTTTTGCCTTGCGCCCTTATGGCCTGTTCCGGGAGCGTCCCATGAACTTTTTGCTTGAAGCCGATTAAAATGGGAAGCAAGATTGGCGACAGGTATGTGTCCCCGATTGAAAAAACCGGATACCATTCGAAGGGAACTGGAAGTTGTCCTCCCGGAATCATGACGAACATGGGAATTAGCCAGATTCGTTGTGAAACATACACACCAATCGGCTGCCCCCTCTTGGATACCTCCAACTGAGGGGAGACCTTTTTGCTTCCATTGCCAACAATCAAAAACCCTTCAGCAATCAGTAATAACCCTATTAAAATAACAAGTGTCGGATACACGGACCGATCAAGCTGATTAAAAACATCCTGAAATACCGTCAGCTTGATATCTCTATCATATAGAAAAAAAAGGATGAAGAAGGTGAGTCCCACTGTATAAACGGGGGAAACAAACCGCTTTTTCATGGATAGCATGGACAAGATCGTAACCCCAGCCATGATGAACAGTGCCGCCAAAGGAATGGTGAATCCCGAAGCCAACGTGAGGACAGAAAAGATCAATCCCCATATCAATCCTTGTGGTAGCATGGAACGTAGCTCCATGGAAACTCTGTAGATCTTCGTATTAAAATCATGTCGTTCCCGTTTAACTCGAAGATAGCCGATGAATAAACAATAGGCAATCGAAACATAAAGCAAAGGATGAAGGAAGAGTTTTCCTAATCCCATTAAGCATGCTATCAGCCAATCCGTTGTCAATTTCTTTCCACCATCCTCAAAGTATCAATATTTTGTCAAATTTCGTTCTGGTCAGTTACCTCCTATTCTATCAAAAATGTAACCTCCATGCCTATTAAGATGCAGAAAAAATAGCTTTATCTCATGTTTTCCCTATACTGCCTTCATGTTTGCAGACAGGCGTTGATCCAACGCAAAAAAGGCACCGCTCCAAGGGAACGGCGCACTACAGTTATTTAACTAAATAATTCAAAGCCGTGCGTAACTGAATATCATTATCTTCATCCTGGATCTTGTCCAGAATGGCGGATTCCAGATGTGCTGCGGTTTTTGCGTCCAGCTTACCTGTCACTTTCAGGCCAAATTGTTTTTGGAATGCTTTTACGGCGATTTCTGTATTCCAATCATAATATCCATCCTCACGACCAGGTTCAAATCCAAGTCCTTTCAGAATGCTTTGGGCATACTGAATTTGTTCATCATTCATATCCCGCTGCAAGACATTCTCAACAGCCAGCTGATGGGCATCAAAGTAATCGGGCTGTTTTACTTTGATGGTCGGTTCGATCCCTTTTTTATGGATCCAGTTCCCTGAAGGCGTCAGCCACTTATATAACGTAAGTTTAATCTTACTGCCATCACCCATTGGTACTGCTTGCTGTACTGTGCCTTTCCCGAAGGTCTTCTCGCCGACCAATGGATAGCCTCCCGCCTCTTGCATCGCGCCAGCCAGGATTTCAGAGGCCGAAGCGCTGCCTTTATCCGTCAAGACGGCAATTGGATAACTTTTCGCTTTCTTAAGGCTTGTAAAAAACGATTGTGTTTCTCCCGTTCTTTCTGCAATTTGCAAATAGGGCTTTTCTTTTGTGATAAACTCGCCAAGAATCGATTCCACACTAGAAAGAAGGCCACCTGGGTTGCCGCGTACATCTATTACCAAGCCTCCGATCCCCCTCTTTTCCAGCTCCTTCATCTGCTTTTTGAAATCATTCGCAGTATTTTCCGAGAATGTGGTCAGCTCGATGTAACCGATTTGTTCCCCGGCGACTTCCTTAATTGATGAAAATACGGTATCCAATGGAATTTCGGCACGCACCATATTGAATTCAAGTGGGTTGGAAACCCCCGCCCGCTTGATTTCCATTTTGACGGGTGACCCTTTTTCACCACGGATTTTCAGGCGTGTTTCATACAGATCCAAACCTTCTACACTTTCACCATTCACCTTAAGGATTTGATCTTTCGGCTTTAATCCAGCTTTCTCAGCAGGCGAATCTTTGTAAGGAGATACGATTATGACCTTACCATCTTCCATACCAATTTCAGTACCTATCCCTTCAAAAGAGGAGTCCAAGGTTTCATTGAATTGCTTAGCGGTCTCCTTGTCCATATATACGGAATAAGGATCTTTCAATGCTGACAGCATGCCTTGGATGGCACCTTCCACCAGATTAGAACCGTCCACCTGTTCTACATACTGACTTACGATCAAACCGTAAGCTTGTTCCACTTTTGCCCATTCCTTATCCTTCAATATTGTTTGGCTTTCATCCTTTGCTTCATTCTTATCCGGAAGGCTTGTCCAATATATGCCCCCCACTGCTCCAATGGCTAGTGACATGATGATTGCTAGAGGAAGTACCCATTTTTTGACCATATTTATCCCCATTTCTGACCTGATATGTAATTCACTATATGAGGGGGTTGGTAAGAATATGCTTGAAGAAAATGGCGGCACCACAAAAAAAACAGATTAGGGAATTTATCCTAGTCTGTTTTTTCCGATGATATATTGGGTATTAAATATTTATATAGTTTAATGGATTAACAGCATTTGACTTGCTATAATTCCATGCGCCTTTATGTAGCTCAAAGTGTAAATGCTGACCGTATGAATGTCCTGTGTTACCCATGATGCCAATTTGTTGACCTTTGGCAACAACAGAACCTTCGCCTGCTTGTCTAGAACTTAAATGTGCATACACAGTAGTCCATTGCTGACCGCCGATTGAATGGGTAACAAAGATGACGTTACCGTATGTACTTGAGAAGTAAGAACGGCTTACGACTCCGTCGGCTGCTGCTACAACAGGAACTGTTCCACTTGCAGCAATATCGATGCCGGCATGCTGTTTATTCCAACGTTCACCCATTGTTGAAGATACATATCCTGCACTTGGTCTAGTGAAAGTACCTGATGATACAGCTGGCGCTTGACTTACATTAGACGAAACTTGTGAAGATGATGGAGCAGATGATGAACTGTTGCTTTTTGCACTAGATCCTGAAGAAGTGGATTGTTTTTTTGTTTCGGAAGCTTGTGAAGCTGCTTGTGCTGCAGCTTGTGCCGCTTCTTGCTCTGCACGTTTTTTCGCTTCGGCTGCCGCTTTTTTACGAGCTGCTTCCAATTCGGCAAGACGCTGATGTTCTAAGTTGATGGCTGATTTGATAGCTTTTTCTTGAGCAGCAAGATTCTCTTTTTCTTCCTCTAGGCCCATCTTCTCATGTTCATGCTTTTCAGTTTGTTGCTTTAATTTCTTAACCAATGCATCCTTTTCTTGCTTCTGCTGTTTTTGTTGCTTTTGAATTTCCAAAAGTTCAGCTTTTGCCACTTCTAAACTGGCAAGCTTCGCTTCAACGGCATTTTGTTTTTCTTCCAGTTCCTTTTTATCCAGCTCATGCTGCTTTAAAATATCACGGTCGGCTTCTGCAATTGTCGCTACAGCTCCAACACGGTCAACTAAATCTCCAAAACTGGATGATCCGAATAATACTTCAAGGTAGTTCACGTCCCCACCAGTCTCCTGGAAAGAAAGTACCCTTTCCTTCAATACTTCATTACGTTTGGCTATCCGCTCTTTTAATACTTTAATCTCTTCTTTCAATGCCTCGATTTCTTTTTTCGTTTGTGTAATTTCAGCATTTTTAGCATCGATTTTTTTTGTTGACTCTGCAATTTTCGCTTCAATGGCCGCTATTTGTTCTTCTGCTGTCATTTGCTTATCCTGCAGGTTATCGATTTTCTTCTCCGTGTCTGAAATATTCGATTCAACACCAGAGCGTTTTTCCTGAATGGATTCTTTCTGTTTTTCTAAATCCGAAATCGACTCTGCATAAACCGATGGTGCCGCTAAAATGCTTCCCAACCCAATCATGATGGAGGCATTCATAGCAATGATATTTTTTTTCAACGTTTCATTTCCCCTTTCAATCCCGTTACATCCAGTGCCTTGTAACGTCTCTCTATTTGTATCCGGCTTCTTTTGGCATCAAGTGTAAAGTTACATTTTTATACTTTCAAGAACTTCCTGACGGACATCAAGCTACCCCATATCCCGATAACGGCGCCAATTACAATGAGGATGGCCGAAACTTGATAAATAAACGGATTCGCAGGCAGAAAATCTATGAATTTGAACGTAATCTGTGGTGCTGCATATTTATAAAGATTGTAGTAGAGTACAGCTATCAGACCTATGGGAACGATGGAACCGAGGATTCCCAACCAGAGTCCCTCCAAGAAGAATGGCCAACGGATGAATGTATTCGTTGCTCCTACCAATCTCATGATCTCAATTTCTTTTCTTCTGGCTACAATGGTAATTTTAATCGTATTAGAAATCAGGAACATTGCAGTAAATAGTAAACCAACAATAAGAACGATTCCTATATTTCTCGCAATATTCACGAAGCTGAACAGTTTCTCGACGTAGCCTTGTCCATATTTAACACTTTGGATATACTCAAAGCCTTCAATTTCCTTTGCCACCTTGATGACATCTTGCGGTGATTTCGTTTTGATGATATAAACGTCCCTTAATGGGTTGTCCTGTTCAAATGGTTTAAAAGCATCACCATTATCGCCTAAATCATCTATTAAATTCGTAAGCTCTTCATCTTTTGGAGAGAAGACCACTGATTCAATGCCGTTCATCTCCGTAATTTTCTTTCCGATAGCTTTTATATCGTCATCATTCGCTGCATTATCAATATGTGCACGAACTTCGACATCTTTCTCCACATTTCCCGCGATATGATTTAAATTCATCATGAGCACTAAAAAGACGCCAACCAATGTTAGAGTGACCGTTACTGCACTGACAGAAGCAAACGTCATCCATCCATTACGGCCAATATTTTTAAAACTTTCACGGAAGTGACGGAGCAATGTTCTAAATTTCATATCCGTAATCACCTCGATGTTCATCGCGAACTATTTTTCCACTTTCAATGGCAATGACACGTCGTTTGATATTGTTGACGATGTCCCTATTATGAGTGGCCATGACAAGTGTTGTTCCGCGTTTATTAATTTCTTCAAATATGTTCATGATTTCCCATGATGTTTCAGGATCAAGATTCCCTGTAGGCTCGTCGGCAATGACCACCTTGGGATCATTTACGATCGAACGGGCTATCGCAACCCTTTGCTGTTCCCCACCAGATAATTCGGAAGGCAGCATTCTAGCTTTATGTTTAATGCCAACCAGATCAAGAACTTCCATGACTCTCTTTTTGATTTCTTCTGGTTCCTTTTCGATAACTTCCATGGCAAATGCTACATTTTCATAAGCAGTGAATGTTTGAAGGAGTTTAAAATCTTGGAATACCATACCGATATTTCGGCGGAATAGAGGAACTTTCGAATTGCGGATACTTGGAAGGCTAAGGCCATTGACCAAAATATTACCGCTTGTAGGCTTTTCTTCCCTATACATCATTTTGATGAAAGTCGATTTTCCGGCACCACTGGGACCCACTACATAAACGAACTCGCCTGGCTTTATTTTCACATTGATTCCATTAATGGCAATTACGCCATTTGGATATGTCTTTTTCACATCTATCATTTCTATCATTCTAAAACCACCTAATTTGCTTGTATTATCATTATGTACTACAGCTTTTTCGACAATTTTCAATTAAATCTGACAGGAATTTCTCTTACTTGAGCACAGAAACATTATAACATCATATTTTGTCAAATTAAGCTTAAAAAATATTACAGTTTCATTTCAGTTAGACATATATCAACATCATATGTAATATTTCAAGGGTTTAATTGCTTGATAAGGGATTGAATGTGAGTTGTTTCGAGGTTTTAAAGGAGGCAAAAAAACGTCCTGCTGACAACAGAACGTTTCGTTAATATTACTTATGTCCAGCAAGCCATTCTGCGACCATGCTCGCTTCCTTGCCCTGAAGTATACCTTTTGGCATACCACCTTGGCCATGCTCGATGACTTTTTCGATGTCTGCTTTTGATAGCTTCGAACCGACCTTCGTTAAATTCGGTCCTACGCCGCCTTCAAGATTCACTGCATGACAACTTGAACATTTGTTTTCGTAAATTTTCGCGGCATCACCAGCACCCGCCGTTGTCGTTTCATTATTTTCACTTGCAGGCTCTTTATCTGCAGCATCATCGTTCCCACCGCATGCAGCCAACGCCAAAGAAGTACCCAAAACCAAGGCTAACCATTTCATTTTCATTGAATTTACCCCCTCTGATTTATACCAGCACAAGAACATTATACCAATTTCATTCCCGTTTAAAACCCTCTCCAAGTACCTCAGATGCGTCCATTACAATTACAAACGCTTTAGGGTCAACGAGTTTCACCAATTGTTTCAATTTGGTGAATTCCGACTGATCTATTACGCACATTAAAATAGGACGAGTATCATCCGTATAGCCGCCATACCCGGATATCCCTGTTACACCCCGGTCCAGCTCATGTATGATAGCATCCCTTACTTTCATTTCTTTATTCGTGATTATCAGTGACATCTTTGAACGGTTCAACCCAACCTGGACGAGGTCTATCGTCTTACTTGTCACATATAATCCTATTAATGCATAAAGCCCTTTTTCAATATCAAAAACAATGGCAGCACTTAAAACGATGATTCCATCAATGACAGCCACACAGGTCCCTAATGACAGGTGGGTATACTTATGGAAAATCTGTGCCGCTAAATCGGTCCCCCCTGTAGAACCCTTCCCGCGAAAGACAATCCCCAGCCCAAGTCCGACCATAATCCCTCCGCAAATCGAACCAAGCAATGCATCATTCGTCCATGCATCCCAATCCTTTGTCAGAAATACCACTAAAGGCAAGAACAAGGTTCCAATCAGGCTTTTGGCTCCGAAATGTCTTCCCAGGATGATAAGCCCCGCAATGAACAAAGGGATATTAAACCCCCACAGTACATAGGCCGGCTCCCAACCGAGAGTTGAATCCAGAATCGTGCTAATCCCACTGACACCGCCAGATGCAATCTGGTTAGGCAACAGGAATACATTAAAACCAATGGCAATTATGGCCGAACCGACAATCACCAATCCATACTCCATTAACTTTTGCAGAAAAGGGTGCTTCGGCTCCCGGTATCTTTTCCTCATTCCATATTGTCTCCTCAAACCATCGTTATTATCTAGTATTGGCCGAACGAAGCATAGCATCCCTTTTCATATCCTGTAAATGTCAGCCAGAAGACATCATTCAGGGAGCCCCATGCATAAGAAATCACAAAAAAAGCCGGACCGGGAATCCGGTCCGACTTGCACATCTTATAATTTTGAACGTAAATACGCATCAATGAACATATCGATATCTCCATCCATGACAGCTCCCAAGTTTCCGGTCTCCGCACTAGTACGGTGATCTTTAACCATGGAATACGGGTGGAAAACGTAAGAACGAATTTGACTTCCCCAGCCAATTTCCTTTTGCTCACCACGGATTTCATCCAAATCCGCTTGTTGCTGTTCGATTTCACGTTGATACAATTTGGCTTTCAGCATATTCATCGCTTGGGCCTTGTTTTTGATTTGAGATCTCTCATTTTGGCACGTTACCACGGTATTAGTAGGTAAATGTGTGATCCGGACTGCCGAGTCAGTTGTATTGATATGCTGTCCACCTGCACCACTTGCACGGTACGTATCGATTTTCAAATCTTCCGTGCGTATTTCAATATTGATCGTCTCATCGAATTCCGGCATGACTTCACATGAAACGAATGAAGTATGGCGTCGTCCTGAGGAATCGAAAGGAGAAATACGGACAAGACGGTGCACTCCTTTTTCCGCTTTCAAATAACCATAGGCGTTATGGCCTTTGAAAAGTAAAGTGACACTCTTGATACCAGCTTCATCACCTGGAAGGTAATCAAGGGTTTCCACTTTAAAGCCTCTTTTTTCACCCCATCTTGTATACATACGAAGCAGCATGGAACCCCAATCCTGGGACTCCGTTCCGCCTGCACCTGGATGCAGTTCAAGAATGGCATTTTTCGAGTCATATTCTTCACTTAGTAAAAGTTGAAGTTCAAAGTCATTCATCTTTTGTGAAAGGATCGTGATTTCTTCTTCCAGCTCTGCCAAAAGTTCTTCATCATTCTCCTCTTTCACTAGTTCATATGTCAAATCCAGATTTTCATATGATTCATTCAGATCGGACAATTGATTGACTTGTTCTTTCAGAGCATTCGTTTCATTTATGACAGTCTGTGCTTTTTGCTGATCATTCCAAAAATCGGGATGTGTCATCTCATTTTCAAGCTCTGCGATTCGTGCCTCTTTTTCATCTAAGTCAAAGAGACCCCCTAAAGTCCGTTAATCGTTGCGCTGTCCGTTCAAGTTCATTTCTTATTTCTGCTAATTCCATTTCTCTTCACCTCATTAGTATGTTAAAAAAATCCCTGTAGAGGGATTCACTTCATTACAAATAAACCTCTTCAAACTATATGCAAATATGTTGCTTTATGCAAACTAAACATGAAAAGAGGCGGCAAGCCTTACACTTAACCGTCTCATAATCATTATACACCTAATTTCAGCCTAAATTGCCATGGCAATTCTTATATTTTTTACCGCTGCCGCAAGGACATAACGCGTTTCGGCCAACGTCTTCCTTTTTACGGGCAGGGGCTTTTTTCACTTTTCCCCCGTCTTCTTCCTTCGGATTGACCGCTTGTCCCTTTATGACTTCCTTCCGCTCTAGATTGTTGCGGATTTCAGCCTTCATGATGTATTTTGCGACTTCATCTTCCATAGAAGCAATCATGGCTTCAAACATCGCAAAACCTTCTGATTGATATTCACGAAGTGGATCGATCTGGCCATAAGCACGAAGGTGGATCCCTTGGCGCAATTGCTCCATTGCATCAATATGGTCCATCCACTTACTATCGACTGCACGAAGAACGATTACTTTTTCGAATTCACGCATTTGTTCTTCAGATAGCTCTTCTTCTTTTTGGTCATAGTTTTCTTTCACTTTCGCTAAAATGAATTCAACCAATTCCGCTTCATTTTTTCCTTCTAGATCATCTACAGTGATGGAACCTTCATTGAATAGGTTACCATTCAGGTAATCGACAAGGCCTTGTAAATTCCAGCCTTCCTCATCGCCCATTGGTGCAAACGCGACAACATTGCGCTGAATGGATGCCGTAATCATCGTTTCGACGATTTCACGTAAGTTCTCACTTTCCATTACATCGAAACGCTGCTTATAGATGATTTCACGTTGTTGACGGAGAACATCATCATATTGCAGTAATTGCTTACGTGAATCGAAGTTATTGCCTTCGACTCGTTTCTGTGCGGATTCAACGGCCCTCGTCACCATTTTACTTTGAATTGGCTGGGAATCATCCATTCCAAGGCGTGCCATCATGCTTTTCATGTTATCGGAACCGAAGCGGCGCATCAATTCATCTTCCATTGATAAATAGAATTGAGTGACCCCTGGGTCCCCTTGACGGCCGGACCGACCACGCAACTGGTTATCTATACGCCTGCTTTCATGACGTTCCGTACCGATTACAGCAAGGCCACCAAGCTCCTTGACACCTTCACCAAGCTTGATATCCGTACCGCGTCCTGCCATGTTCGTAGCGATCGTGACTGAGCCTTGATTACCTGCATTCGCAATGATTTCCGCTTCACGTTCATGGTTCTTTGCATTCAAAACATCGTGAGGGATTCCTTTTTTGGATAAATAGGCAGAAATGACTTCCGATGTTTCGATGGCAACCGTACCGACAAGCACTGGCTGACCCTTTGTATAACGTTCGGCGATGTCTTCCACAACAGCCTTGAATTTCCCATCTGTTGACGCGTATATAAGATCTGCCCGGTCATCCCTGACGATATTCCTGTTTGTCGGGATCGCAATGACATTCATATTATAGATATTGCGGAATTCCTCTTCTTCCGTTTTGGCTGTACCAGTCATACCGGAAAGCTTTTCGTACATCCTGAAATAGTTCTGGAATGTAATCGTCGCAAGAGTCATGCTTTCATTTTGAATCTCAAGGCCTTCTTTCGCTTCGATCGCCTGGTGGAGACCTTCACTATAACGGCGGCCCTTCATCAAACGGCCAGTGAATTGGTCAACGATGACAATCTCGCCATCCTGGACTACATAATCCACATCCAAATGCATGGAAACATGCGCCTTCAACGCCTGATTGATATGATGATTCAATGTAACGTGACTAATATCGAACAAATTATCGATATTAAACGCTTTTTCAGCTCGGTTCATCCCATCTTCGGTCAGCTGAACGCCTTTTGTCTTTTCATCATACGTGTAGTCCGTATCTTTTTGTAACGTTCTCACAAACGCATTGGCTTGGATATAAAGCTGGGCCGATTTTTGTGCGGAACCGGAAATGATCAAAGGCGTTCTCGCTTCATCGATCAAAATCGAATCGACTTCATCAATGACAGCAAAGTGCAGTGGACGCTGTACCATTTGCTCTTTATATAACACCATATTGTCACGCAGGTAATCAAAACCTAACTCATTATTCGTGCTATACGTAATGTCGGCATTGTACGCCTCTTGTTTTTCTTCTTTAGAATGACTGTTCAAATTCAATCCGACGGTCAAACCAAGGAAATCATACAATATCCCCATTTCGGTGGCATCACGGTGTGCCAAGTATTCATTGACAGTAACGACATGTACACCTTTACCAGTAAGCGCGTTTAAATAAACCGGCATGGTGGATGTTAATGTTTTACCTTCCCCCGTTTTCATCTCGGAGATATTTCCGTCATGAAGGGATGCCCCACCCATGATTTGAACACGGTAAGGATATAACCCTAAAGCACGTTTTGCCCCTTCACGCGCAACCGCAAAAGCCTCAACGAGCAAATCATCCACGGTTTCCCCATTTTGATAACGCTCTTTAAACTCACCAGTTTTGGCACGCAACTGTTCATCCGATAACGCAGCCGTCTCATCGGCCAGCGCTTCGACCTGATCAGCGATTTTTTCCAAACGTTTGATTTCTCGCTTATTCGGATCAAAAACTTTATTTAATATATTAAGCATTCAATAACGCTCCTCTATTATGGTAATGATCGTTCAATGACAAAATTCATATAAATTAAGAAGAAACACACCTTCTATTATGACTAATCCACGCTTAATTTTACCACTTCTATCCTAGAGGTACAACTTCATGTCACTACCGTTCCTATCGACCCGAATTCAATTCTTGTGAAAAACAATGGATAAATGAGGAGTAAAACTGTTAAAATAGAAGGAAGTATATAAAATATATAGCAGACTCCCCTCTATTTCCAAATGCAAAAGAGAATTTCCCATAACCTTCCATCACTAGATGCTGTGTCATCCCTAGCGATAGCATGTCAAGGTAATCCAACCTTACAGGCTTCATGTTTTGAATGATAAGGTGGGCTACTGAAACTTATTAGCAGAAGATAAATAGAACATGTTTCGAGGTGGTATTGATGATTGGTGAACGTGTAAAAAAACTGCGAGAAGAAAAGAAAATGTCGATGACCGAACTCGCCGATAAAGCAGGCGTGGCAAAGTCTTACTTAAGTTCCCTCGAGCGGAACTTACAAACGAATCCTTCCATTCAATTTCTTGAAAAAATCTCCACCGTACTCAACATTCCTGTCGATGCCCTACTTTACGATGCACCGAATAAGGAAATCTTGGACACTGATTGGATGAAAATTGTTGAAGAGGCTATGAACTCCGGTGTTTCAAAACAACAATTCAGGGAATTCATCGAGTTTAATAAATGGAGAAAAGATAAAGAAGAATAGAAGTGCACTAGTCTACCTACATAATCCTGAAGAATACAGCTTGAATAAGCAAGACTCGCTAGAATGGAAGAATAAACCCTATAAACAGCTAATGGGTTGAATCACTGTTTATAGGGATGTTCTCATCTTTTCGGTACTTATCTTCCATCGTTTTCCTCTGATGTAACCTCAAGGCTTTTCCGTTCAAAAAAAGCTATAATTTCCTCTTTTTTTAAACCCAAGCTCCTTGCTTCTGAAATCAACTTCACCCATTCTGGATCCATTTCCACATTAGCCACCTCTTCTACCTCCTAAAATACTCTTTGTATTTCAGGCAGACCAGCCATCATAGTCTTAAGGACCTTAGACCTGTGCCTTTGCGCCCTCATCTTTCAATAAGTTTGCCTTTGCCGTGGTACTTATTACCAAATACATTACTTATAATCATATTATAACGGATACCCACTCCATATATTGCTATTTTATGTCGGTAATCTACCAAAATGCAAAAACTTTCATCCGACAAAATATTACAATATTATGAAAATTAAAAACCTAATTCATTTTTTATCATATGCAATAGTCAATTTCGCTTTTTTATATAATAGTAAATATTTCTCTTCTTAATCAATCGATGGGGCGTATCAATTCTCTCTATTGTAAGTGCGTCCGTGCTTTTTGCACAGTTAAGTCCTTGCCGTAGGTCGGACAAAGCCACTATCCATATTCCGCACTGCTAAAAGAAGCCCTATGGCATGTATGGCAATTCTTCCGATACAAAAAACCTCTCTGCACCTTTACCCAATTGTTTTTCATAATAAACTAACCGTTCTTTTTAAAGAACTAACAAATTTAGTATAGCCCAAAAGATAGTGGTGATTTTATAGGTACAAATAATTATTTTATCTCATTAAAGAACGAATTTCGTTCTTTAAAATGAAACTCAAATTACTTTCTATTTTTTAAAGAACAAAACTTTTATACTTTCCAATTCATATAAATATATAAAATGTTATCAACTGCCAACGAATATGTTGGTAATCTACCAAAATGCATTAAAAAAGCACAACCCAGAGGCTGTGCTTTTGATCTTAGATTCATAATTAACTAGGTTCAATTAATCCGTAGCGTCCATCTTTACGACGGTACACCACGTTCGTTGTGTTGGTATCCGCATTCGTATAAACGAAGAAACTGTGACCAAGCATATTCATTTGTAAAATCGCTTCTTCACTGTCCATCGGCTTTAAATCAAAGCGCTTATTGCGGACCACTTCAATATCGTTATCGTCTTCGAATTCATCCACCACTTCGTCAACTTCCGTATTGAAGGCGAATGCCTCGGGCGTCGTTGATATGTTGTTCCGGTATTTACGATTGACCTTCGTTTTATGTTTACGAATTTGGCGTTCAAGCTTATCATTGATCAAGTCAATGGCAGCATACATATCCGCATTTTCCTCTTCAGCGCGAAGAACCAAATTCTGCATAGGAATCGTCACTTCGACCTTTGATGTATTATTGTTCACTTTCAAATTCACTAACACATTTGCATCTGGTGTATTGTTAAAATATCGTTCTAACTTGCCAATTTTCTTTTCGACGTATTCTCGAATTGCTGGAGTTACCTCAATGTTTTCACCGCGTACGTTGTAATTCATAAAGTGAGTCCTCCTTAAATTAAGACTATACAGTTAGATTCTACAATACCCCTCCGGTTCCTTTTGGAAACACATCATGAAATATGTCGAAATTACGAAACAATTGTCGGAAGGTTTGGAAAGGGTTGATGTCTGCCCTAACTCCATTATAACAAATGTAATGCCATAAAGAAAAAATTAAGACCATATTATTTACAGAAAATTTAAAAATATTTAACATAAAAACCGTTTGGGATCCAAACGGTTGGGTAATCAATTTCTTTTATCGTAGAACATGCCATCTACTGATAGACTCTCATACGGGTTCGTGTATTTATTAGATGATTTTTTCTTCTTATTTATTTCCTGGATATCCCGCTGTATTTCCTGCTTTTGGAGCTTCAGCAAGTGATCGACCTTTTGGTTAAGCAATATGGTTGCACGGCCTAGCTGTTTCTCTTCACCAGTAAAAGGCGGTTTGACTTCTGAAAGAAGTTCATCTCGCTGATCAATCAGCTGTGTGACCCTTTCTATTTTATCATCACGTTCTGCAATCGTCCGGTCTTCCAGAACACCAAGTAATTCAGCAGTCAAATCATGAAAGGTTTGAATCAGCATTACACTTGACCGCTTTGCGTAAATTGTTTTTTCCGGTTCATCTGAATAACTTCCTTCCAAGCATTCCGGAATTCAGTAACAAGTCCCTCCACCTCTTCCAAGGCAGCAACATCATTTTTCAAATTCGCATCTATCAGACGGCGATTAATGAAATCATACAGACTCATCATTTCTTTGGATACTTCCACATCCATATTCAACGTCACCATCAATTCGTGGATAATGTTTTGCGCCTTGATGATGTTCGTATTCCTCGCTTCAATATTACCAGCTTCAATGGCTTTTTTCCCAAGCACGATGAACTTCAAACAGCCATTATACAGCATTAATGTAAGCTCGCCAGGAGATGCTGTATTGACTGAATTTTGTTGGTACGATTGATATGGATTATTTATCGCCATATTTAACTTCCTTTCCGACTTACCTTAACTAAAATAAGAAGCTAACGATGCACTTTGGCTGTTTGCCTTTTGAATCGCTTTTTCCATAGCCGTGAACTGGCTGTAGTAACGTGATTCCAATTTCGTTAACTTTGCTTCAAATGTTGAAATTCGGGTATCCAATCCGTTAACCAATTTCCCAATGGTAAACGAGTTATTAACATAGCCGGCCTTCCCTGCTTTTTCAGTTATCACCTTCATGGATGATTGTATATCATCCCTTAATCGGCGGGCGAGGCCTTTGTCGATCTTTTCCGATCCATTGGCCATGAACATATCATAAATCGCATTGGGATCCTCACTAATGGCTGCCCGGAGCTTGTCCTCATCAATCGTTAATTTACCGCCCTCGAGGTAATTCTTTGTTGTGGTAATTCCCAAACTGCTAAGACTGTTTTTTCCTGTGATCCCATCGACCGAGGTGTACAGAGATGATCTCATCGTAGTTAAAAGACTTTTTAATGTCGAATCGCTTTTTAACGTTCCGCTCTTCGCTTTTTCCTCCCACAGCTTCACTTCATCTTCCGTCATTGCCTTCTTTTGCTCGGTTGTTAGTGGGGTAAAGGAGCGATATTTCGCTTCACCCGTTTTATCCTGAACCTTTTTAATGATTTCATTATATTTATTCACAAACTGAGTGATCGTGTCCAAGATGGCATCAACATCAGCTGTTGATGAGAATGTAACGGTATCCGTCGTTTTCTGCTTTACCGTTATTTCCGCTCCATTAACCTGAAACGTATTCGAAGGTCGGGAAATTTCCAGGCCATTATAAACAATGGATGCATTTTCCCCTATTGAGCCGCCAGCCCCCTCATTGTTACTGCTCATTTTTAACATATTGAAAAAATCTCCGGTGCCCCCCAATTCAATTTCAGGGCGGTCTTTAACATCGCCGGTATTTTTAGCAGTGATGGAAAACTGCTGGGAATTTTCATCAAAAAATAAAGTCACTCCCGAGTTAGCATTGATTTTATTGATGACACTCTCTAACGTGTCGTCCGCATTAAGGGTAAGCGTATACGGTTTTTCCACTGTTACTCCATCTTTTACTTCCGTATCAAAACCGCCATCTTTATTGATGGCCAGTATCGTAATTTCTTGAGGTGTCTTGAAGCCCAATTCCGATAGTTTCTTTTTGGAGTCAGTAACAGCTGATTTCTCCGTACTGGTCATGCTTGCTGCTTTGGCAAGCCCGATCACCTTTATATTGCCAGTAAAATCACTGGCCGAGTTCACATTTTTCACGGATATTGCATCTGGATTCGATACCGACACCTTCTTTTTAATGAAGGATGACTGCTTCCCGATTCCATCACGAATGAGAGTATCCAATTCTGATAAAGATGTATTCATCGAGCGGTAATCATCCCGCTGCCACTCGGAAGACTGCTTTTTCTGTGTTAATTTATCCAATGGCACCCGTTCTGCCTGCATCATGCTCTTAACTAGTTCATCAATGTCCATTCCACTTGCTAAACCACTGATTCGTACCAAAATTGTTCACCACCTATATTTTTTCATCCACCATGATCCCGACAAACTCCGTCATTGCCGCGTAGAAATCCAGCAACTTCTTAGGAGGGATCTCCCGAATCGTCTCATCCGTTACGTCATCCACAACCTTGACATAATACTCATTCAGCTTCTCATGATACTCAAAACGAACGGCCGTATGTGTTGGATCCAGGAAAGTGTTCAAACTATCCACCACTTCCTGAACCTTTTCTTTTGTAGGCTCATCAGTAGATTCCGCACTTTGCTCTGAATAGGCAAGCGTATTCATTTCCCGCTGATAATATGAACTGATTCCCTCTGAGATGGCTATTCTAAGTTGTGAGGAAAGAATATTCGTGGACAAATTATCCAACATCTAAATAGCCTCCAATATGATATCTTTACTTTTTATATCGGTAATTACAGTCTTATATTTAGTCACTCTAGGATTTGTTTGCGACTAAAGATGTTCATGAACATCTTTACATTCCCTATGAAAAGGGATTCTACCATATTCATATCTGTTTCTATTACTCTTATAATACAAAAAAGACCCCAGAAACAATCTGGAGTCTTATTGAATAACGAATAAAAATTAACGCAGTAATTGAAGAACACCCTGCGGTTGCTGATTTGCTTGAGCTAACATTGCTTGAGAAGCTTGCGCCAAGATAGAGTTTTTAGTTTGCTCCATCATAGTCTTAGCCATATCTGTATCACGAACACGTGATTCAGCAGCAGTTAGGTTTTCAGAAGAAGTACCTAAGTTGTTGATGGTATGTTCTAAACGGTTTTGGTTAGCACCTAATTTAGAACGTTCCGCTGATACAGTTTCAATTGCTTTTTGAATTTTCGTGATTGCAGCTGACGCGCCTTTAGCAGTAGAAACATCAAGTCCTCTTTCTGCCCCAGTAGAGTCAGTGCCATTGCTTACTTCACTATCAGCTGCAAAGCCATCACCAGCAGCAGCAGTAGCAGAAGAAGAAATCCCTAGGGACTCTGAACGCATATCTCCTATTTCAAGTGTAAGACTTTGGTTTTCGTTTGCACCGATTTGGAATTGAAGACCAACCCCTGGTTTGCCTGTTCCATTTCCATCTGCCTCAGTGGAATCTTTTGATCCATTCAATAATTTTTGAGTATTGAACTCAGTTGTATTACCGATACGATTAATTTCAGATGTTAAAGAGTTAATCTCTTTTTGGATTTCTCCACGATCTTCTGTTGTATTCGTGTCTGTTGCTGCTTGTGTAGCAAGCTCACGCATACGTTGCAGAATGTCAGTCGTTTCGTTTAATGCACCTTCTGCAGTTTGAATCAATGAGATCGCATCTTGTGAGTTACGGGAGGCTTGGTCCAATCCGCGAATTTGCCCACGCATTTTTTCAGAGATTGCAAGACCTGCTGCATCGTCGCCTGCACGGTTGATACGCATACCTGATGCTAGTTTCTCCATTGATTTGGATTGTGCATTGGTTGCACTTGATAATTGACGGTGCGTGTTTAGAGCTGAGATATTGTGATTGATGATCATTTATGTTTCCTCCTTGAGTTTTAAGTTCCCACATCCATGTGGTTGTTTACGATGGGAAGTGAATAAGTCGGCCTCCTATTTCACTGCCCTTCGTTGTATTTTATATCGACCTGCTTGGAAACATATTTAGCGGATATTAATACTTTTTGTTGAAAAATTCATTTATATTTTTCAGTAGATTGGTTTCAGTTTTGGAGGCTTCGCTATTTTCCTGCTGGATCGATAGGTAGATTTCTTTCCTATGGATATCGACGTTTTTAGGGGCATTGATACCCAGTTTGATCTGTTCTCCCTCAACGGACAGAATCGTAATTTCGATATCATCGCCAATCATGATCGATTCATTTAGTTTTCTGGTCAATACGAGCATCATTCTCCCCCCTGTTCTTCTAGAGGTCCAATCAGTCTGTGCTTTGTACGGTACTCACTGCCGCTCATGATAAATTGCTTTCCCATTTTTTTAGAGCTATTTATGATGATGGGTGCCTGGAGATTCGCCGTCGTATCATTGAAAGGGTCCTGGATCGTTAATATAACGAAAGTCAGGACTTCCAGTTCCGTTTCTATTTGTAAAGAAGATAATACCTCATCCGTAAGCTTCACTTCGTAATCGCGGTACACTTCAAAAGGATTCGTCACAATGAAGGAAACCTCTTTTGTTTCTAAGGATTGCAGGACGAAAAAGGGCGTGTCATCCAAAGTTAGCAAGCAAAACTGCTTTTCTTCTAAAAACCCTGGTATCCCGCTTTCAAATCTATAAATCTTTTCTTCTGCAATTTCCATTTCGCCATGAAATTTTGTCTGTATGATCATCTATGTTTTCACTTCCCTATCTCATCCGGAAATAAATTAATGAAATCTATATCCAGCGAATTTTTTGTAGAATTTCCACATTCACACGGCCTGGTGTGTACGCATGGTTCACCTTATGGATTTGAGCATCAATGATCGGTTTTTGAGCGGTTGCTTCAAGCTTCACTTGGGCCGGCTGGTAGTCAAGCTTCACGCTGAAATGAGAGGGAATCCATCCGAGATTGAATTGCTTCTCGGGCCCTTTGCTGTTTTGCCTGGCCTGATCAGCGAGTCCATTACCGCCTTTTTCAATATGCCTCAGCTCCGTCCCCTGCTGGGCACGTCTTTCCATACCCGCCATCCAATCTTGATATCCCTGCTGCGCAAATTCTTCCACTCGCTTGGAGAGGCTTTTCAAATCCATATCTTCCCTGGCTTGTGACTGATCGATCGTCAGCTTGCCTGGGGTCGTTTGAATTTCCAGGATTGCTTGCGGTTGTTCGATTGATTGGACCGCTGCCTTCTGTTCGATTTTCTGTACAGGCTGCTCTATATTCAATCCAATCTTCATTGAGGTGATTGCAATCTAATTTGTGGAATCTGCATCATCAACACTCCTTATAGAAAAAAGCTATCCATTTAAGAATAGCTTAGCGAAGAAAATCCAATAAACTCGGTTGCATGATTTTTGCTCCGATACTTAATGCAGCACTATGGACACTTTCCTGGGTCGTCAAATCCATGATCGCTTTTTCGATATCGACATCCTCATTTTTCGAAAGGATTTCAGTGGCAAAAACCTCCTGCTGTTTGAGACGGTCCGTCATCAGCTCAATCCGATTCTGCCTTGCACCAACCTGTGCCTGCATGCCTAAGAACGTATTTATCGTTGCATCAAGCCCTTCGAGCGCGCCACTCACGTCGCCGCCGTTTTCCAGTGCATCGATTGTCTGGTCGATGCTTCCGCCAGTGGCAAGTGCATCACCAAATATCTTGGAACCGTCCGTATTGATTTTAAGGGAAATACCGGAAAACACTTCAAGGTTTATGCCCCCTGCGACATATACCGTATTCCCATCCGCGTCTTTAACGGATGACGGTCTCACATTCGTATCCTGGCCGTTGAAAATATACTTCCCGGCTATCTGTGTGTCGCCAAGAGTTATGAGATGTTCTTTTAATTGCTTAATTTCCTCTGAAACATTTTTCAGCTGTTCCCCTTCATACGTACCATTGCTGCCTTGAACCGTTAACTCACGAATTCGCTGCATGGCGGAAACCGCTTCAGTAATGGCATCATCCGTGCTGTCGATCCAATTGGCCGCCTCGGCAATGTTACTTTGATATTGCCCAATTTGATTGAGATTTGTCCGGTACCCCATTCCCATCATGGCCGCAACAGGGTTATCCGATGGTTTGGAGAATTTCTTTTGAGAGGAAACCTGTTCTTGCAGCTTGGCCATCTTTTCATAACTGCTGCTTAAATTGCTTAACATATTATTGGTTAGCATCGATTGCGTTACCCGCATTTCCGTTCACTCCTATCGGCCTACTGTACCCATTCCGTTTATGATTTTATCGAGCATTTCATCCATCATCGTCATCATTCGTGCTGAAGCGTTGTATGCCTGCTGGAATTTGATCATGTCCGTCATTTCTTCATCAAGGGATACGGAACTGACGGACTCCCTATTTTGATTAACGGATTCAGCAAGCACGACAGAGTTGGAAAGGTTCTTTTGGGCGCTTTGGGAATCCACGCCAAGCTTCCCGATGATACCGGAATAATAGGTGTCGAAGCTTCCTGTCAATTCCTTTGAATTTTGGTCTCTAGTCGAGTACTCACTAAACGCCTTCTTCTTGAGGTCAGCCAGGAGTTTTGCATTTTCATTATCCCCGGATGCCCCTCCACTTTTACCGCCTGCGGCAATTTTTGTCGGGTCCTTTACGATCTCACGATTCACCTTGATGCTTTGGGCGGCACTCTTACCTGGTTCGAGTTCAAAGAAGTTCAATGTCGAAGTGCTGCCATCACCTAACGCATATCCTTGTTTATGGATGGCATTAAACTCATTCACAAAAGCTGTCGTCATATTATCGAGCTTTTTCAGCATATCAGGATAAGCTCCCCCGATCGTGCCATCAGCCTTTTTATAACCGAAGCTGTTGATCAAACCGGATAGATCTCCAGTGAATTTGTAATCCGTCAATGTTTTCGAACCAAATTTCACTCCGTCCACCATACCTGTCGTCTTATCATGGCTAACTTCAACTTTCGAAATCCCCACCATCCCGGTTTGGTTAACACTTACCAGATTGATGGGCGGCTTATAGGAGGAACCGTCTTCTTGCATCAATTCGATGTTATACAGCCCAGTTGCCACATCGCTGGCTCTGCCATAATCCGTCGGAATGACGTTATTCACTTTAATGCTGACAAGTTGAGAGAGATTGTCTACGAGTACATCACGTTTATCATAAAGGTCATTGGGGATATAACCATGCGGCTCCACTTTACTGATCTGTTGATTAAGCTGATCAATACTGCTAATGAGCCTATTGATATCGTTCGCTTTGACGTATATCTGATTACCGATATCCGTTTGAACGCTCGTTAGCGAGTTGTAGTAGTAGTTTAGGGTATCCGCGACCATGACGCCTGTTGAGGCAACTACTTCACGCGCCCCGGAGTTTTCCGTATTGGCCGTCAACCCTTGCAGCGAATTCCAGAACTTCTCCATCATGGCAGCCAATCCGCTGTCGGTTGGTTCATTCATGACCCCTTCCATTTTGGTCAAGGACTCGCTTATGGCCCCGTAATAACCGATTTTATTACTCTGTGTCCTGTATTGTGCGTCCAGGAAACTGTCCCGTATCCGCTGAACCGTTTCTGCCGCTACCCCTGTCCCGATCTGCCCAGCTACGCGCGGGCTGTTCAACCCGACAGTAGGAAAGCCAGACGTCTGGACCAGGTTGACCCGCTGCCTTGAATAACCTAATGTATTGGCATTGGCCACGTTATTTCCTGTTGTGTACAAGGCCCCTTGAGAGGTGGATAATCCGCGCTTAGCCGTCTCAAGACCCATAAAGGTTGAAATCATTTACTCGAACCTCCATCTTTTTTCTGTTTCTTATGCTTTGGTATCAAACATTCCCATGGCGCTTTTTACCGGTATTTTAACCGAATCCCCGTAATTCAGGTTCTGATTTTGCGGCCTCAGCATATCCAAAGAGACATTGATGAATTGAAGGGACTGATAGATCAATTGCTGATTTAAATAGTTCCGCTCCTTCAGCTTAGCCACTTCATCACTCAATTCCGCTTTAAGCCGTTCAAGGATTTCCGTTTCTGCCGGTCCTGTCATTTCCGTTATTGCATGGATGGAGGCCGCCTGTCCCACCGATCCATTTGCTGTAAGAAATTCCTCGACTGCCCCTTCCCTTTCCTTATCCGTTTGACTGATTGCTTTAATATGCTTTTGTTCCTGAATCAGCAGGGCATTAATTGCCTCGGTATCACTTGCTTTCAAAATGACCGTTTTTCTTATCGCTAATTGATTGAAGCTTTTATGGAGCTTGATCAATTTTTCAAGCGATTCGATGATGTTCCGTGCAGACATTTTGCCGCCTCCTCTACTCATAAATGAAGGACGGAAAATGCTTCCGTCCACTTCATTCAAGCATTTTCAATGAAAATTCATTTCCGGTAAAAATCGATGAGACCCTTAGCCGTTGCCTGTGCATTCAATTTATAATTTCCGTTTTCAACTTGGATTTTCAATTCGTCCACTTTTGCTTGTCTTGCAGCAGGAATCGGAGATGATTGCTGCATTTCTTTTGCCGCTGAAGAAATTTCGACTTTATCCGAGGATTTGACCTTGGATTCTTTGATATTCCCCGTTTTATTGGCTTGAAGATTATAAGGGTTAACACCTGTCATACCGACGTTATTGATTTTCATATTCCAGATCCTCTCCTTCGGTCCATTTTTTAGATTCCATAATAGTACGTTTCCTTAACAGACCATGAAAATGGCTCTGGACTGTGTTAATCTCCCTATCGTTATTATCGACAAGGAATGGATTTCTTTAATTGTTTCTTTAATCTTTCCTTCGACAACCATTGTCGATTCTTGTTCTCAATATCGAATATTTTAACAAATCAAGCATCATGTTGCCATGATTTATCCTTATTGATCTTCCTTCATGTAGTACGTATTTTTTTTATCATTTCCTTGAATTCCAGTTAGGCGCTTTTCCTCATTTTCAAATGTCTCTAAATCCGTACGCAGTGAATCGCTGCATTCTCCGCATAACCTTCCGCTCTTGATGTGAGTACCGCACTTTTCACAAGGAATTCCCAGATTGGGAAACTGCGAAAATCCTTAGCTTTCCTGTTTTCACGAATTTAATGATTAAAGAAGTCTCTTCAACGCCAGTGTCCTTAACCACTTGCATCATGGACGCCGTTCTATTTATTTTCTTGCGAATATATGCATACACTTTATCATATTGGGCTTCTTCTTCTTTATAGCAGGCATCGCATACATCACGGAATTTCGTCATAACGAATAACGAATTACAGTTTGGACAGTTGAATATTTCCATTAGGGGCCCCTCCTTCACCATCACAACGATTATTCTTCAGTACTTTATATATCGAATAATACCGGCGATACTTTAGGATGTTGTTTAAAATGAGCTGTTTCACCTAGCAAGGGTGATGGATGATACTTCTTTGGCCCCAGCTGTTTTCAATGACTTGGCTGCTTGCCTGAGAGTTGTGCCTGTCGTGTAAATGTCATCGATGATCAAAATTGATTTATGCTCCAGCAAATCGGGGTGTATGACCCGAAATACCTGCGGTAATGACAGTCTATCTTGACGTGATTTTTTTGATTGTTTTTCCGAATGGATTCTCGTTAAGGTCTCAACGGTTTGAAGTCCAAGAAGGTCTGCTAATGCCTGTCCCTGATTGAATCCCCGTTCCCTAAGCCGTTCATCACTAAGAGGGATGGTAGTTACAAGGTCAAACACCATGTCCTTTAGCCTGTCTTTCATAAAAGGGACGAAAACCTCAGCTAATGCATAATCCCCTCGGTACTTATATTTGGCAATAATATCTTTTAGGTATTCATTATAATGAAATAGCGATATGTTCTTCGACAAATAGCCTCCCCATTCCCTATCCCTTTCCCATCTTGAACAATCCAGACAGAGGTCACCTGTGCTGTAATTACCGTCCAGCTCCCTTGTACACATTTTACATGTTTCTCCGGTTATCCTATTAAGTTTCCCCTCACACCTTTCACAGATTGCCTTTGCCTCGGCCCTTTCCAATAGGCTCCTCCAAGTCAATGCCTCCTTCATTCCTTCATCACAAACAAGACATCTACTCATCCAGCAGCCCCCTTTTCTTGGCATCTTCATTCATCATTTGTATATGGTGAACCGTCTTGACCATCGCCTTACTTTTCCCGTAATGGAAAAAGGTGATCGTCCCGGCTGGGTTAGCAAAGCTCCTCCCTACCCGGCCTGCAATCTGAACGAGGGCGCTTTCTGAAAACACTTCATGTTCAGCACCAATCACGGCTACTTCCAACCGTTCAATTGTCACACCCCGTTCCAATATGGTCGTGGTCAATAACCCTGGAACCATTCCATTTCTTAATGCCAGTACTCTTTCCCTTCGATCAGGGTGATGTGAGTGGACAATCGTTAATTCAGGGGACAGCCTTTGAAACAGAGGAATGACTTGCTCCATCACTTGAATACTTGGAAAAAATAATAGGAAGGGGATATTCTGCCTAAGGCGTTCAGTTACCCATCCGTTGATTACGGGAGGAATCTTTTTTTGAAGAAATAGTTTTTGCCAGTTGCCGCTCCATTTCATTTCAGGGACAGGGATGGGCTGACGATGGTAACGGGCTGGGATTATAACGGCTTTCAATTTTCCGCTTCGATATAGCCGCTGCATCCGTTTCGTAGGTGTGGCGGTCAAGTAGATGGTTGCGGCAGAAAACTTTTTCGATTTATTAACCGCATAGTGGAGCGAATCATCAATTGAGTAGGGAAACGCATCGACTTCATCGACGATGATGACATCAAAGGCTTCAATAAAACGGAAAAGCTGATGTGTAGTGGAAACAGTTAGTGGCGAAAACCCATGTCGATCTGCACTGCCTCCATGGAGGGTCGTGACCTCAATGGCAGGAAAGGCTTTTTTTAACCTCGGTGAGAGTTCGAGAACGACATCGGTCCGCGGTGTTGCCAAACAGATCCGTTTCCCGGAATGCAAGGCTGCCCCAATTGCTGCAAATAGGACCTCCGTCTTACCGGCGCCACATACTGCCCATACCAGGAATTCACTTTTTCCGTGTATGGCCTCAACGACACAGTCAGAGGCATTTTGCTGACCTGCAGATAAAGTGCCTTCCCAACTCATCACATTGTCCGGAACCTCAAACTGAACACCCGGACCGGTCCATTTATATAACTTTGCACATTCACTGACCCGACCCATCATGATGCAGGAGCGGCAGTAAGTGCAATCCCGATTGCACATCTTACATGGGAAGGTATAAAACAAAGCTTGATCTTTGTTACCGCAGCGAACACAATTAAACAGGCCACTCTCAGATTGCACGCCGCAAGTTTCCGATACATACCCATTCTTGAGATGTCCTGTGATTAGTTCTTGGGAGAAGGGGATTTCGAAGGCCAAAAGGTGCCTTCCCATGAGATGGTTCTGTAGTTCCGGGGAAAAAGGAGGGGGAATGATCATATTTTCCAAACTGCAACCTTCTTTCTTAATAAATTACACTCCTCCATATCATTCGCTTTTTACTTTCAGATCCCTTTTTGCTCATATAAAAACGCCTTCCCCTTTTTCAAGGGAAAGGCGTACCAGCTTATATTTTATACCAGCCCATCCCCATCGAGCCTTCGCCCAGATGCGTACCGATTACTGGACCGAAATAGCTGATGTCGAACTCGACATTAGGGAACCGAACTTCAAGTTCGGTTTTCCAACTTTCAGCTTCACTTTCTCGCTTTGCATGAATAATGACGGCTTTATACTTCTCGCCGCCTGCCGCGTCATCTCCAAGTAAATCAGCAATCCGTTTCATCGCTTTTTTTCTTGTACGGATTTTTTCAAAAGGAACAATGACTTTATCAACAAAATGGAGGACCGGCTTCACTTGAAGCAGACTGCCAATCAATGCTTGGGCACTGCTTAAGCGTCCACCGCGCTGTAGATGGGATAGATCGTCTGCCATGAAGTATGCCTTGACGGATGGTTTCATTTCTTCGAGCCTGGCGATGATCTCTCCTGCGCCTTTACCATCGAGTGCCATCTTAGCCGCCTCAATCACGTAAAACCCCTGGACCATGCAGCTGATTTCCGAATCAAAGGCATGTACCCTAATCCCCTCGACCATTTCACCTGCCGATACCGCTCCTTGATACGTACCACTGATTCCGCTCGATAAATGAATCGAAATAACATCATCATATTCTTTTTGCAGCTCCTCGAATTTCTCGACAAACTGTCCGATTGGAGGCTGTGAAGTGGTCGGTAATTTCTCCTGCCTCTTTACTTCCTCATAAAACTCATCCGCAGTAATGTCCACTTCTTCCCGGTAAGCTTCATTGGAAAAAATGACATTAAGCGGCATCATATGTATATGTAGACGTTCACGAATTTCCTTGGGTATATATGCAGTGCTATCTGTTACGACTGAGGTTTTCATAAATAGTACCATCCTTATAAAAATTTACTCTGTATCTTATTCACCATACTATCTGAAAATGCCTTTATTTGCATTAAATAGCTTTATTCATTACCATAAATATGTAAAATCCCAATTTTAAATCGAGACCGACAAAAAAGTCCGACCCTTCAGTACGCATTGCGGAAACTGAAGAGCCGGACTTATCGAAAGCTTTAATTACTTCACTTCTACCCAGCCATTTTTAATAGCTAGGACGACCGCTTGTGTACGGTCATTCACATTCATCTTCTGAAGAATGTTACTCACATGGTTCTTGACTGTTTTTTCACTGATATATAGAGTTTCGCCGATGGCACGGTTGCTTTTTCCGTCCGCTAAAAGTTGAAGTACTTCACATTCACGTCGAGTCAATAGGTGAAGCGGCCTCCTGATTTCTATTGTGTGAATGGAATCACGATCAGCACCCTCTTCAGCTGCTAAGCGGCGATATTCTTTAACTAAATTATGGGTAACCTTCGGATGAAGGTATGAGCCGCCTTCAGCGACTACACGAACGGCATCAATCAACGCATCTGCGTCCATTTCTTTCAACAGGTAACCTTGTGCTCCTGTTTTCAATGCATGCTGCACGTAATTTTCATCATCATGAATGGAAAGGATGATGACTTTTGTTTCAGGGTAACGGTTCACGAGCATTTTTGTCGCTTCGACCCCATTCATAGTCGGCATGTTGATATCCATGATGACAACATCAGGTTTATGTGTTTCAACGAGATCCATAGCTTCGCTTCCGTCATCGCCCTCGGCAACAACATCAAAGGATGATTCAAAATCTAATATGCGCTTTACGCCTTCACGGAAAAGCTGATGGTCATCGATAATGATGATACTAGTCTTCAACGGCTTCTTCCTCCTAGTTTCTATTTCTATTCTCTATATTTATAAATGATAGGGAATCTGTATAAACACCAAAGTGCCTGCCCCTGGTTGTGAATCGATCGTCATTTCACCTTCAAGCAACTCGACTCTTTCCCTCATGCCTACCAATCCAAATGAACCTTCTTTTTGGATTGAAGAGTCAAACCCTTTTCCATCATCTTTGACGACGACGGTCACCATCTCTTTGGAAATGGACAGTTTAACTTGAACCTGTTTTGGCTCCGCATGCTTCAAAGAATTTTGTACAGCCTCTTGAACTAGCCTGAATAAAGCGACCTCCATATCGGAAGGAAGCCTTTTGACCTGTCCAAGGTTGACGAAATTCAAATGCACGCCCTTATTATAGTCTTCGGTCGTTTGCAAATACTTTCTGAGGGTAGGAACTAGGCCTAAATCATCAAGTGCCATAGGGCGAAGATCATAGATGATTCTGCGCACTTCATATAAAGCATTCCTTACCATGACCTTTAAACTACGGATCTCCACTAGCGCTTCATCAGGACCTCTCTCACGTTGTACTCGTTCTATCAAATCTGAACGCATCATGACGTTTGCCAGCATTTGCGCCGGACCATCATGAATTTCCCGCGAAAGCTTTTTACGTTCCTGCTCCTGGGCTTCGATAATTTTCAAACCGAAGTCCTGTTTGCGTTTCGCTTCTTGAAGGGCTTCCCCCACAAATTTAAGATCCTGCGTCAAATAATTCTGTACCACCGATATTTGCGAGACGAGATGCACCGCTTTATCGATCGTCTGCTGTAAACCCCTTAACCTTAACTCAAGTTCATCCCGGCGATTACGGAGCTCTTTCTCCAATTGCCGGTTTATTTGTAAATCGACTTGCAGCTTATGTGCCCTTTCATAAGCATCGCGCACCTGTTCTTCAGAAAAATGGTTGAAGTGCATACTGACTTCGGAAAGCCTTTTTCGAGCAAACCTGGCTTTTGAATCCAGTGCATCGCTATCGGTTATCACAATGGCAACCCTAATTTTCACATCATCAAGCTCTTTTGTCAGTGACTCAAAATCCTTTCGGCATTGTTCGCCGATATCAAAGACCTCACCCTTACTTTCACTGACAGTGCTCACCATTGTTTCTAAGATCTTGTCCAATGCTTTAGCATCAACCTTTTTTATGGACATTAAGATCCCTCCACTTAAATCAAAAGACTTAAACAATTTATTGTCTTAAAGACTATGTATATGGAAAAAAGTTCTTTTCCTTTTTCATGAATGGTTAAATTTCAGGAAACTTTTGTGAAGTAACCTTCATGAACATATTGTACCAAAAAAAGAATAAAAATACGTTAATTTCCTTTTCGGATTTCCACAAAATGTACATATTTACTATACATCTCATTTTCCCGGCTATGGATAGCGTAATAGTCTACCTAATTAAAGGCAGAAAGCCATTTCTATTATCCTAATACAAATTATCCTTTTCAAACAAATGGGATATTCCGCTCCATTGATTATCATATGAAACAGATGCATTTATTAAATGGCAAAATCCTTGAAATGAGAGGACACGTTAAGGACAAGCCAGGATTATGGTACAGGACGCATGTTTTTCCTAGAATGTTATTCTTTTAAGCATATGTGACCAGCTAATAACAATAACAGGCAATAGAATTAATTATAACACGTACAAATTTTTCTTATATTAAAGTTTCTTTACACATGCCAGTATGAAAATGGATCGTCATTGCCACTTTTTCCGCAAAGCCTTATAATAAATCAACTAATAGGAAGTACGAAGGTGGAATAGTAATGCTCACTCAATATTTAACGGTGGCAGGTCGCGGCGAACACGAAATCATCATTGAAAAATCCCGTTTTATTTCCCACATCGCCCGAGTCGAAACCGAAGAAGCCGCACAGGCCTTTATCCAGGAGATCAAGAAAAAGCATAAAGATGCTACACATAATTGTTCTGCCTATATGATCGGGGAACAAAATCAAATCCAAAAAGCCCTCGACGATGGAGAACCGAGCGGTACAGCAGGCGTCCCTATCCTTGAAGTTCTTAAGAAAAAAGAACTGAAAGACACGGCGGTTGTGGTCACACGGTATTTTGGCGGCATCAAACTTGGTGCTGGCGGTCTCATTCGCGCTTACAGCAAAGCGACTTCAGAAGGAATAAATACCACCGGTGTAGTCATTAGAAAATTAATGCGGGTCATTTCGACAACCGTCGACTATACCTGGCTTGGAAAATTGGAAAACGAATTGCGATCTTCCATTTATCAAATAAAGGAAATTCAGTACCTCGATCAGGTCAATATCCTTGTATATGTCGGGGAAACACAAAAAGAGGCATATACCGCCTGGATTACAGAGCTGACAAATGGTCAAGGCCAAATCACTGAGGACGAAATGCTATATTTGGAACAGGAATTCACCTGATTTCTTCCTGCATATTTTTCCTTTTTTATGCTGTAATATAATTGAAAAGAAATATTTATTTTACGAAATTATTAAATCATTGTAAAATTAGGATTAATTGACGAAATATAACCTGCAGGATTCGAAAAATAGCGATTTATGTCTGATGTTCGTTATTTAAAAGGAGAAGAAAAGATGTCTAATACTAGGCGTGTCTATAAAATTAAAAAAACAAAGAAAAAAAGGCGAAAGAGACTTTGGTTATTGCTTGTTCCGCTGCTGGTACTTGGTCTGGGGGCTTCTACGTATGCTGCAACCCTGTATATGAAAGCCCAGAATGTATTCAATGATTCTTATGACCCTGTGGAAGCATCTGCAAAGCGGAGTGCAGCGATCGACCCGCTCGAAGATAATTTCTCCATTCTTTTCATAGGGATCGATGATAGTAAGGAACGTGACTTTAAAGGAAACTCACGCTCGGATGCTTTAATCTTGGCTACCTTCAATAAAGATCAAAAATCTATAAAACTATTAAGCATTCCTCGTGATTCGTATGTGTACGTGCCAGCCAAAGGCGTAACCACGAAAATCAACGCGGCGCATGCTGCCGGTGGAGCAAAAGCAACGATGGACACCGTTGAGGAGTTATTCGATATCCCTGTCGATTATTATGTCCGCATGAACTTTAATGCTTTCATCGATGTCGTGGATTCATTGGACGGAATCGAAGTCGACGTACCATATGAATTGAATGAAATGGATTCAAAGGACAAGAGGAATGCCATCCATCTTGAAAAAGGATTACAGACAGTTAATGGTGAAGAAGCATTAGCGTTTGCACGGACACGTAAAAAGGACAGTGATATCCAACGTGGTGAGCGTCAGCAAGAAGTCCTAAAAGCCATCATTGCCAAAGCAACCTCTGCTGGATCACACTAACTAAATATACAGGCGTAATGGAAGCTGTCGGTGACAATATGACAACGAACCTTCAATTCTCACAAATGAGAGGTTTCATAAAATATGTAACTACCGATAAAGGTCTCAATCTTGAAACCATCAAACTTGAAGGTCAGGATTCTACCATTGGCGGAACCTATTATTATCAGCTCAACGAAACATCAGTAGCCAACACTAAGCTGATGCTTCAATCCCACTTGAACCTGGGACCGAAAGAAGGCAATCAAACTGAATCCGTTCAATCACAAATACAAGAATAAAGTGAAACCCCCACTCGTCATGAAGTGGGGGTTTCACTTTTTCTTGCTTCCTCTTCGATTCTCTCATGTCAAAAAAAGCCTCCATCCGTTTTAAAGTAACGGATGGAGGCTTTTCTAATCTAGTAATCTATTTGCAAAGCCGTCATGGCTTGTTTTTAAAGTTGAGCATCTTCAGCAACGGCTGATAGTTTGAATTGACCAAACCAATTTTCTCCACAAAAATCTCTATGATCAACAGGAGTCCAGTTACAAGGAACAAAGCTCCCCACATCGTTGCAAATGAAAAGATTATTGCCGCTAAGCCGAAGCAGGCAGCTAAAGCGTAAATGAGCAAGACAGTCTGCTTATGAGTGAATCCCAAGTTTATCAAGCAGTGATGTAAATGGGATTTATCAGCAGCCGAGATTGGCTGTTTATTGACGACCCTGCGGATAATCGCGAAAAATGTATCCGAAATGGGCACACCCAAGATGATGATCGGTACGATCAAGGAAATCATCGTAACGTTTTTAAATCCTAGCAGGGACAGGACGGCAATGATATAACCTAAAAATAAGGCACCTGTATCTCCCATGAAAATCTTTGCCGGATGAAAGTTAAATTTCAAAAAGCCCAGAGTGCTTCCAATCACGATCAATGCGACCATAGCAACAAACAGATCATGTTTAATAAGGGCCATTGTTGCAATTGTCACTAATGCGATCGTTGAGACACCACCTGCGAGACCATCCAGTCCATCTATTAGGTTAATTGCATTAATGATGCCGACAATCCACAAAATGGTGATCGGTATACTTAAAACACCAAATTCAAGTGTATCGGTAAAGAACGGCAAATTGATGAATTCCACTTCAAGACCGCCCCATAATACGATAATGAGGGCAGCCAAAACCTGGCCCAGGAATTTGGGTGCAGCTCTTAATTCATATATATCATCAGCCATCCCGATTAGAATGATGACAAGTGCTCCTACCAGGAGTGGCAATTGTCCCCAAAAATCATTTGTAAAAAGTAAGAAGGTAATGAAAAAACTCAAAAATATAGCTAAACCGCCCATGCGCGGCATAATTTTACTATGCACTTTTCGCTCATTCGGTTTATCGGTAGCTCCTAATTTAAAGGCCAGCTTTCCGACAAAAGGAGTCAAAAAAATGGATAATAAAAAGGCTACCAACAAGGCCCCTATTAACATCAAGAACCACCTCATTTCAACTAAAAATCTAATACCCGTAACGATCTATAAGAAAACCTATATATAAATGCTTATTTTAATTTTTCATCCTCAAATAAACATTATATACGTTATTGGCTAAAATCTCTATAGAAAAGTTGTTTTTTGCAAATTTTTGTAAATCCAACCCTATCTTTGTCAGGTTTCCGGATTTTTTTGATTCTAAAGCGTTGCAGATGGCCAATTTCAGCTGATCGACATTGCCGATATCCGTAATCCAGCCCTTGCTCCCATCAGGAATCAATTGCTTTACACCGCCAACATCACTAGTGATTGCCGGCAGACCGGATCTTGCTCCTTCAAGTAGTACCAATGGAAAGCTTTCGCTTAAGGAAGTCAATAATGTGACGTCCCCCAATGGGTAGATTCTTTCCAAATCTTCACGATACCCTAAAAAGTGCACGTGATCGGATAATCCCTTTTCCGAGACCATATTTTCCAGAACAGTTCTCCTGCTCCCATCCCCAGCAAGCAACAGCTTTACATGGGGGAATTCTGATACCACTTCACTTAATGCCGCTAAGGCAAATTCATGACCTTTCACCGGTTCAAGCCTTGCAGGCATGATGATGATGAAATCATCTGCCCCAAACCCGAAAGCATCCCTTTGAAAGGGGAAAGGCAATTCCTTTTCAAAGTCAATTCCATTTAGGATCTTTGTAATTTTGGACGAATGGATTCCCTGGTCAATCAAGTCCTGCTTAAAGCGATCGGAAACTGCCAGTATATGATCGGCATATTGAAATGACCTTACATGTAGGCCCGTAAACAATTTTCCTTTTACACCCTGGCCTAAAAAATCATGTTGAGGTGAACTGTGAACAGTAAGAAGCCAAGGACGTTTAATGAGGCGCTTTAATAAAGCACCATATATATTCGCCCGCGGACCATGGGTATGGATGATGTCTATATTATTTAGACGGATAAAGTCCCGTAAAGGTTTCAAAATTGAAAGGTCATATTTCGAATGTTGCTTGAAAAGTTCAGTTTGTATCCCAGAGGACCTGGCCCTCCGGTAAAATTCACCATCTTCAAATAAACCAAGCAAGCACTCCTCTTTATTCAATTGGTTCAGTAAGGACATAATATGAAACATACCGCCGCCAATTTCATTACCAGCGTTTAAATGCAAGATTCTCATCCAGTCCACTCCTTAAGTTCAGGAACGCTGCACCGTTTTCCTTAACCGTCTAACCTTGAATACGAATCTTGGCAGTGCAAGCATCCGTTTCCACCGTGAAGGTTGCTGGATCAATCGGTACAACCATTCAAGACGCATCTTCTGCCAGAAAACCGGAGCGCGGTTCACCTTTCCCGCAAGAACATCAAAGCTCCCCCCAACTCCCATGAACAACCCTTTATTAAATAGTGAATAGTGTCTGGAAACCCATTTTTCCTGCCTCGGAAACCCTAATGCAGTCAAAATGATGTCAGGTTCAAGTTCCGCTATCGACTTAGCAAGGCCATCGTCCTTAATATCAATGTAACCATGGTTGTATCCCACCAACTCGAGACCCGGGTATAGCTCTTTTGCTTTACGGGCAGCTGCTTCAATTACATGTTCTTCCGCTCCAAGCAGGTATACCTTAAGCGCTTTTTCATCAGCGACCCTAAATAATTCATTCATCAAGTCGAATCCTGTAATCCGTTCTTGCAAAGGTTGATTTAGCCATTTAGAGGCCATAATAATACCAATGCCATCCGGAGTGATGTAATCAGCCGATTTTATGATGTCCTTATAATCCTGATGTTCATTTGCATACTCCACTATTTCTGGGTTTGCCGTAACGACAAACGTTTTTTCCTGATTCATTAATCTTGGATAGATCATTCCATTCACGAATTCATCCATATTGCTATCAATGAATGGTATGGATAGTATCTCAACAAACTTTTCTGTCATTTAACTTCAGCCTTTCATATGTACTATACATCTAAAGGGTGGGGTATTATTCAAGAAATTTTTTCATACACATAATAGAACGTGATTTTTCGTTTCAAAGGTGGTTAATCAATTGAATTTTTTAGACAAACAATCATTACCCATTCTAGTCATGTGCCTGCTTGTCCCATTAGCAGTGCCTCACCCTATCGCCGGTTACATGGCAACGGCGTTGATGCTCTTTTTTATCGGTATAAATAAAAAAAACCTGTTATTAATTCTATTCATTTACTTCCCTGCCCGTCCCTTATTGATGGAACTGAATAGCGGCTTAACCTATACAGGTGACCTGATCATCCTCACCTTATTCGTTTCTTTGCTTATTGAAAGATTCAAGAAGAACGAATGGCATTTTTCGAACTATCATTTCACCTTGCCATTTTGGTTGTTTTGTTTAGTTGGTGCCGTAGCTGCACTCATTAACGGAGTGGGAATCCTCCCTATCGTATTTGAACTCCGGGCTTTGCTTGTTACATTCTTGCTTCTTTACATTATCGGTGAATTAAATCTAGAAAGAAAGGATATCTTTCGCTTTTTGAAGGGTAATCCTAATATTTACAATCCTTCTTTGCCTGCATGGTATATTGGAGAAAATCTTTTCGCGTACGATCCTGCTTCCCCACGCATGGGAAATGTGGAATCTTTCTCCAACAAACCGGATGAGGATTTATGGTGCACCTGCCAACCCTAATGTATTTGCCTTATTCTTAAGCATCCAGTTATTCCTTAGTTTCTTTCTTTACCAGTCGCTGAAAAAATATAAATCCATCGTCTTTCTAGCGTCCATCTTACTTTCTGGCACGTTACTGCTTACCTATTCACGGGGCACGATGATTGCATTCGGATTCGCGGCACTTGTCTTCATCATTTGGACTAGAAATAAACCATTTCTCAAATATGCTGCAGGAGCATTAGTTCTAGGCCTGCTTCTGATTTATTACCCAGTTTTATTCGCTTCAAGTAAAGTGGAGGTATCCGCATCTGTTCCCATGGAAAATATGGTAATTGGCAGCACACCCACTTCCGAACATGAACATGCCCTCTCCAATCGATTTTCTGAAATGTTCTCTGATAAGACTTTACACCAGAGTACGGAATGGGGCCGGTTATATGTCCTAATCAAGGGAATTGAAATTTTCAAAGATCATCCCATAATCGGTACAGGGATGGCAACCTTCGGAGATTCTGCCACACTTACCTTTTCCTCACCAATCTATCAGGAATACCAAATTGGTGAAAGGATGTATTCCGATAATCAATATATCCAGATTCTCGTACAAACTGGGGTGCTTGGTTTTCTCGCGGTTCTAGCATTCATCCTTTTTACCTACCGTAAAATCATTAAATCGGGAAATGGCACTTTGACAGTGTTCACCATCTGCCTGATGTTGGCAGCTTTATTAGCAGGACTTTTTTACAATATTCTCGAAGATAAAACCTTTACACTATTTTTTTATAGTTGTTTGGGCTTCTGTATACAAAAGGACATCATTTTAAAGGATTGAAAATATGCCTACTCTTTCACATGTAATTAAATCGGTCGGGCTCGTCACCATTATTGCAGCCGTTGGAAAAGTCCTCGGATTCGGGCGGGAATCGATCATAGCCGCCTATTTCGGGGCATCCTCAATGGCGGATGTCTTTTTCGTGGCAAGCCTCATACCAACCATTCTATTTACGGCTCTCGGCAGCGGTCTTCAGGCCGGCGTCATCCCCATATACTTGGAAAAGAAGGCAGATAACCCTTTGAAAGCTGATGAATTCATCAGTGTTTTAGGTTCCTTTTTCATGCTGGTAGCCGGCATCATGACCATTGCCTGCATGATTTTCATAAAACCGCTCGTCATATTGGTAGCCCCCGGTTTCTCTGATTCAGAGCTTGCACTAACGGAGTCCCTGACCCGGATCATGCTGCCAAGTTTACTATTTTTCACGCTTTCATACATGGCGACGGGTGTCCTGAATGCGAATAAGCGTTTTATTCTGCCAGCACTAACTTCAACTGCACAAAACACGGTCATTATAGCAGCCACCGTATTGCTCGCTGCTCCCTTTGGGGTTGAAGGGTTAGCTTGGGGGTTTGTGTTCGGTGCAGCCAGCCAGTTCCTTATTCAATACCCATCATTAAAGAGATACGGAATCCGGCCAATCGTCACGTTCCTGCCTCATAAACGGCAGATCGCCCAAACACTGTACACCTTTTACCCAATCATCATCGCCGCTTTGGCGATTCAATTGAATAGTGTCGTCGATCGGATTATTGCCACCTCGCTTGAAACCGGAAGCGTATCAGCACTGAACTATGCGAATCGGCTGCTGTGGCTGCCATTGAGCATTGTCCTCACGCCGCTGATCACCGTATTGTATCCTTCAATCGTCGAGCGGGCACTTATAGGCTATCAATCTTTCCTTAATTTGACCTTAAAGGGGCTGAAGTCGCTTTTATTTCTAGCCATTCCTTTCATGATCGTCATGTTAATCAGCGGAAACAGCTTAATCACTCTGGCTTTCCAACGCGGGGCTTTCGATGCTTCAGCTACCGAAACGACCTATGCGGCATTTATCTTTTATTCAGCTTGCCTCCCGTTCTTTGCACTAAGGGATTATTTGATGAACGCCTTCTACGCCTTAAAAAAAACAAAAGTGGCCATGTATTCCTGCCTGATTGCCGTATTGCTTAATGTCCTGCTCAGTTGGATCCTATCACGTCATCTTGGCGTCGGTGGAATTGCCTTAGCCTCGGGCATTTCCATGCTCCTGCAATCGCTTTACCTATTCGGCTTCCTATGGCTAAAGTCAAAAAGGGCGGACAAAGCCGCTTTCACGGATGTTTTTCAGGAAGGCAGCAAGCTGATCATCATCGGAAGCATCATTTACGGACTTGCTCTCTCGATCCATCCGCTTACCCTAACGTTACCCATCATTATGGAATTAGTGATCATCTCGCTTCTCGTATTCGGATTATATATCGCACTATCCTTACTTTTTAAAGTAAGCAGCCTACAGACAATGAAAAGGATTAGATCACCAAAGTAATACATTAGAAGAAGGAGTGCCTTTATGAACATTTTAATCACAACGATTTTCAACTACCCTCATGAAGGAGGGCTATCGAGTCATATCACTACGTTAAAAAAGGGTTTAATGTCGCGGGGCCATGATGTGGACATATTATCTTTCTCTCAATTGCCACCTTTCAAGAGGAAGATGCTCGCCCAGGCTCCGGGCTTTTTATTAAATAAAGTAAAACAGGGGAGCGGCCAGCTTTTCAATGACAGACAACGCCAAAAATTATTGGCTTCATCTATTAAAGCCTTGAAAAAGAACTATGATGTCATTAATGCTCAAGATATTTTCGCAACGCTTGCCTCCATTGAATCCGGGATACCAACGGTGCAAACTGTCCATGGATATTATTCATTCGAGGCAGTCAGCAGGGGCGCTCTCCTTCCGGATAGTGAAGAAGATTTAATCATTCGGGAGCTTGAAAGAAAAGCCTATCGGTCTGCTGCAAAAGTTGTGACGGTCGATCAAAGGATCAAAGACTATATAAATCATTTGGCACATATAGAGGCGGACACGATTAAGAACTTCATTGATGTGTCTGCTTTCAAACCGGAAATGGCAAAGCGGGAGCAAACTCGCCAGGATTTTCAAATCCCCCTAAATAAAAAGATGCTTTTCGTTCCTAGAAGAATGACTGAAAAGAACGGTGTCATCTATCCACTCCTTGCTTTGCCGGAGGTACTGGAAAATCATCATGAAACGATATTGGTCTATGCAGGTACAGGAGAACAGCGAACCCGGCTTGAGGAAACGGCAGCAAGGCTCAAAATATCCGATTCCGTACTTTTCTTGGGTTCAGTGCCTTTCGAGAAAATGCATAACCTCTATGAAGCATCGGATATCGTACTCATCCCAAGCGTTCATTCCCACGGTGTGGAAGAAGCTACATCCATATCTGCATTAGAAGCGATGAGTTGCCGCTCACCCGTCATTGCAAGTGCAATCGGAGGTTTAAAGGAGATTCTCATTGATGGTGAAGACGGTCTGTTAGTTGAGGAAAAAAATACAGAATCACTTGCACAAGCCATCTCCATTCTGCTTAATGACCCTACATATGCAGCAATGTTAGCTTCGAAAGCAAGATATAAAATGGAAAGCGAATACTCCCATATTACAGCTGCCGAGCGGTTTGAGAAAACGTACGGTGAAGTGCTTAACTAAAAAAAGCAGACCCGAAGCTTCGGGTCTGCTTTTACTTTCATACCAGTGCAGAACTACGCCTTTTCATTTGTTCTTCACGATACTTTTTCTGTTCTTGTTTAGACATAGCGTTATATTCTTTTAAGAATGCTTCATATTGCGGCATTACTTCGTTCATGGCACCGTATGCTTTTAACTCTCCATATTCAAGCCATAAAGCCTTTTGGCAAAATTTCTTCATCTGACCGATTGAATGGCTGACAAAGAACATCGTTTTGCCTTTTTCCTTAAATTCGTTCATTTTCTCCAAACACTTTTCAGCAAAGTTTTTATCCCCGACTGATAAGGCCTCATCAATAATCAGGATATCTGGATCAATATGCACAGAAATGGAAAAACCAAGCCTTGACTTCATACCGCTTGAGTAGGATTTCACCGGTTGGTCAATGAACTTGCCCAACTCTGAAAACTCGATGATCTCAGGCTCAAGTTCCTTGATTTTATTTTTATCGAATCCAAGCATCAACATTTTCAGCTCGATGTTTTCTCTGCCCGTCAACTGATTATTCAGGCCAGATGACACGGCAATCAAAGCCGTTTTCCCGTTAGTTTGGACATTTCCGTCCGTAGGCGGGATAATGCCTGCAATAATATTGGACAATGTGGATTTTCCGGATCCGTTGACCCCGACAAATCCTATTACATCGCCCTTTTCCGCTTCAAAACTTACATTCCGCAGAGCAAAATACTCTTCCCCATAGCTTTTAGGCAAAAGGAGATCCAATAATTTTTCCGAGTTTTTATTATATAATTTATATTTTTTCGTTATATCTTTGACTATTACCGATTTTTCCAACTTTTCTCACTTCCAGTTTACTTAAAGTCAACAAAGCGATCTCTAAACCTGACATGCAGCGAGGAACCTATCAAAAACAAGATGATAACGACTGCCCAGAAATAAAGCGTATATTCCCAATGCTCTATCAGATACCATGATTCCCCCAACAATGAAGCTCGATACCCATCGACAATATAATATAGTGGATTCAGCTTCATGATATTGACTATGATAGGGTGCTCCTTAGCATCCAATACCCAAAGGATTGGTGTTAAATAAAACAAGACTTTCATTAAGGACACGATTATATTGTGAACGTCACGAATAATGGTTGATAATGTTGAAGAGATTAAGCCAAATGAAAATAACAGCACCACCGTCGCAACAACATAATACGGCAGCTGTATGATATAAACTGTTGGGAGGTATCCAGTAAAACCCAATAGTATGATAATGACTCCCAGCAGCATGAGATGCTGATACAACTTAGCAAAGATGACATACGAAGGAATGACACTCATCGGAAAACTCATCTTGGATACCATATTCAGTCGGGAATAGACGGATTTAGACGTTTGGGTTATGGCAGGATTCACAAAAAACCAGACAACGATCCCTGCCATAAGCCATGGAAGGAAATTATCACCGCGATTTAAGATTATAAATCCGAATACAAACCAATAAATCGCAATCTGTATCATCGGATTGATGATTTCCCATAGGATTCCCAGATAGTTATTGCTGTTGGCACTTTTCACCTCATAAACAGATAAACGCCTTACCAAATAAAAACTATTGATTTGTTCTTTTAAAACGGTCAAAGCTGAGCTCATAAATTACACAGACCTTCCTAAAAACACTTTTTCTACGACACGGCGTGAAGCCTGGCCATCCTCGAGTGCACAAAAATGATTGATCTCATTGGTATTTTCATATTTCATTGTCTTGATACTATCAATGACCGCATCAGATGTTTTTACTAACAAACCAGGTGCATTCTTTTCAAAATCAAAGTAAAACCCGCGAAGCTTGTCCCTGTATTTTTCAATATCATATACATAGAAAAGCATCGGACGCTGTAAATTTGCGTAATCAAAGAATACGGATGAATAGTCCGTTATTAATAAATCCGAAATAAGATACAAATGACTAATATCTTCGTAACTGGATAAATTGTAGGCGAATCCTTGATATGCCGATAAATCCAAGTTCTCAGAAATCAAATAATGAAGACGGAGTAAAATGACATACTCCTCCCCCAATTCCTGTTTCATTCGATCCAGATCCAGTTTTATTTCAAACTTATATTTTCCCTTGCTATAAAACTCATCATCCCTCCAAGTTGGTGCATAAAGGATGATCCTTTTCTCTATTGGTATACCCAACTTCTGTTTCAATGAGTCGATTGTATCACGATTATTCCCATTGTAAAGTATATCATTACGCGGATAACCGGTTTCCAGAATTTTAGAAGCATCGACATTGAAGGCCCTGGCAAAAATTTCACTTGAATAAGCGTTCGGGGAAATTAAATAATCCCATTTACTTGATTCGGCATGGAAATTTTCTTTATATTTATCCGTCGTTGTTCCAGGCATGTGAACTTCATTCATGTCCGCCGCAAGTTTCTTTAATGGCGTCCCATGCCACGTTTGCAAATAGATCGTGTGCTTCGGCTTCGGAATCCAAAGCGGGAGCCTGCTGTTCGTTACCCAATAACGGGCTTTAGTCATTTTAAGCAGCCAACTAAATGAAAAACGATCGAGATAAGGAATGCCAGCCTCTTCGAAATGAGCTCTGTACCTTTTATCTACGCTCCAGTACATTTTATATTCAGGATGGTGACTCTGCAAGTATTCATAAATAGCTCGTGGATTACAGCTATACTGCTTTCCTAAAAAACTCTCAAATATAACAAGCTTTTGGTCCACTGGCAATAATTTTCCTGCCATTGCAAAAGCCATTTTATAGGCGCTTGTAAGCATAGCTTTTACTTTTGTCACTATTGAAGCCATAAGCCTCCCCTTTCAATAAAAGAACCGACTGTTAAACAGCCGGCATTTTCAGGATTTGAATGCCCATTCTAAACAGTAGTATTGCCCTTAGCAAACACTTCATCAACAACTCGTTTAGAAGATTGCCCGCATTCTAAATAGCAAAACTTTTGATAAAACTCTTCGAATCGTTCACTTAATTTGAAATTGCTTCTTTCGATATTTTTAACCTCTTCAATAAGTTCTTCCGTGGTTTTGGTTAAAAGACCAGGTGCCTTTTCTTCAAAATCAAAATAAAATCCCCTTAAGTTATCACGATAATCTTCTATATCATACGTAAAGAAAATCATAGGTCTTCTTAAGTTCGCATAATCGAAGAATACGGAAGAATAATCCGTCACTAGTAAATCAGATATCAAATATAGCTCACGAATGTCCTCTAAATGTGAGAAATCATAGGCGAAGCCCTCAAATTGGGAAAGATCCATATTTTGGGCCACTAAATAATGCATACGCATGATGACAATATAGGAATCGCCAAGCTCTTCCTGCATCTTCACTAAATCGAGTTCCAAATTAAACTTATACTTCCCTTTCCTGAAAAATTGATTATCCCTCCAGGTTGGGGCATACAAAATAAGTTTCTTATCGAGAGGTAGATTGAATTTTCTTTTGAGATTATTTATCGTTTCTTCATTATTCGAGTTATGCAGGAAATCATTACGGGGATAACCTGACTCAATCATCTTTCTGTCGAACTGGAACGCCCTTTGAAAAATCTTTGTGGAATATGCATTTGGCGAAACTAAATAATCCCAATTACTCGATTCCCTTAAGAAGTTCGCTTTATATTTTTCCGTATTGGTCCCAGGCATATGCACTGCATCCATATCCATCGCAAGTCGCTTAAGGGGCGTTCCATGCCATGTTTGTATATATATCGTGTGTTTAGGCTTTGGAATCCACAGCGGGAACCGTACATTGTTAACCCAATATTTCGCCCTTGTCATGATCCACAACCATCGTATGGAAAAACGTCTGACATACTCGACGTCTTTTTGTGCAAAATACTTAACTGAAGCGCGGTCGACGCTCCATACCAATTTATATTCTGGATTATTTTCTTTCATGTACTCATATATTGCCCTAGGACTGTCGCTATACTGCTTGCCATGATAGCTTTCGAATACTGCCAATTTTTTATTGGCTGGAATAAGCAAGCTCACTACCGCAAAAGCTGATTTATACCATTTTTTAAGCCGCTTACTTCTTCGAATTTTCACCCAGTTATTTTTTGCCTTTTTGAGGACCTGTGTTTTAAAGTTATATTTAGATGTAGATAAAGAAAGGTACTTCGAGAATTTTGTTGCTTTTATTTTAATTTGTATTTTTTTAGCCTGCAATTTAACAATTCGGTTTGCAGGCATATTCTTTAGATTACTGCATTTCATGCGAACGCTTCTTAACTCTTCCATTTCGCCATTCTTTTGATAGTGAAGAACTGTATAGAACATGAAATATTTAGGTTGTTCACCATTGATTTCAGATCTGAGGTCGACCTCACCTTGAAAACCGATATTTTCATGAAGCTTAACTCCAGGGAATTTTTCCGCGAGGTCTATACGGTCAATACCAGTTAACGGTATGATGACTTCTTCTTCATTTAAATTATTCCTGACGAGCAATTCAACTTTTTCAAATTTCAAATCATCAAATTGGAATAATGGTGGGTAATTAAAATGACCATTGAAATGAAGAGTGCCATCCTTTCGAAGCTCAATATCCTCAAAAAAGGAAAACATCTTATAATCGTTTGCATAAAAGGAAAGGTTTCCTTTTTTGGTCGCGAAAGGATAAAACATTTTCTTGCGATCTTCATTCAGCATCGAAAAGAAGTTCAACTGGCGATTATTACTTTTGATCCGTGTTGTTACAGGTGCACCTTCCATCTGCCGAAGGATATGCAAATCCCACATTTCACCATCAACAAGGCGATCTTGCATCGCTTGATAAGGCATCTTAACTTCGAATAAAAAATAATCATCCGTTTGATCTTTTACGTGAAAATCTAAACGGATTATATCATCAATGTTGTATCTATTCGTTAATATAAAAGAGTGATCTTCTATTCCCTCAAGAAAACTCTTTTTTATAGCTATTTCTATATAATAAACTTCATCAATGAGACGAACATTCATCGTTTTTCTATTCTTAAAAATATAGTTATCCATTTTGAAGAAACTCCCCTCTCGGCAGCATGCATATCATATGCTTCAAATAAGAATATTATAGGATTACAAACATCTAATTTCAAACTTACTTTTACCAAATATCATTTATTTTATAATAATGAAGCCATTTTTTTCTCGAATTCCCCAATAATCAAGTTAAGAATTTTTTTAATATAAGAAACCTAAACAAGTCTAGCAAAAAAATTGAATCTGGTCTATTTGCCTATCACTTTTTAACATAAATGAAATATACTTATCCTTTTAAGAATTTAGCTATGTGTTATACTTAAAATCTGATTATAACCATTTTAATATATTTATATATTCTTGATTAAGGATCAATTAAATTATAGAATAGGATCCAAAATTGTGAATTACATTACAATTTAAACAAGATTGTAAAATTTTTGTGGTTCAATTGTAAATCTTATTTGTTATAATTAAAAAGACTTCTACTTTATCATGAAGTAGTTATATGACTATGTATTCTCTTTGCGACCATCAAGATTAAATATATAAATACTTTTCTATAGGAGGAATAAAAATGAAGAAAGTAATCACTTATGGAACCTTTGATTTGCTTCATTGGGGGCATATTAATCTATTAAAACGCGCTAAAGATTTAGGGGATTACCTTATCGTTGCCATTTCCACGGATGAATTTAATGCTTTAAAAGATAAAAAGGCTTACCATAGCTTTGAAAATAGAAAAATGATTCTTGAATCGATCCGCTATGTGGATGAAGTTATACCTGAAGACAAATGGGAACAAAAAAGGGAAGACATCATTCGTGAAGGTGTAGATATCTTTGTAATGGGAGATGACTGGAAAGGCCAATTCGATGAATTATCTGAAGTTTGTGAAGTGGTCTACCTTCCAAGAACAATCGGAATTTCGACTTCCCAAATTAAAGATGACCTTTTACAAGTTACTAATGGCTAAAGAATTCGCGATAGGGATTTATCTTTTTTGTTTCAAAATTTTATTCTCTATCTTTAAACTTTTCCCTTTACATGGCAAAACGACCTTTGTCACATCATTCGGGGACAATTGCCAATATATCGCAGATGAAATGGACAAGCAGGACATTTCTGTTCAAAAAGTGTTTTTAATGAAACCAAGCAGTCATATAGAAGTGAAGGACGATGGGAAAACCATCGTCCTTCCGTTTGAATCTAAAAATATCATTGCCATGTTCCGATCCATTTATCATCTCGCTACATCAAAATGGATTATCATTGATAATTATTTTGGCTTTCTTTCAGCCATTTCATTCAAAAAGCAAGTGACATGTGTACAAGTCTGGCATGCGGCAGGTGCCGTTAAGCAATTCGGGGCAAAAGACCCTTCCATTCAAAACCGTTCTGCCGGTGCAAGGAAAAGATTTTTAGAGGTATATAAAAAATTCGATTATGTTACGGCAGGTTCAGAGAGAATGGCGGAAATTTTTCAAGAAAGCTTTCAACTACCGACATCCCATATCCTAAGGACCGGGATACCTCGGACCGATTTCTTTTTCAATGATGAAGCCAAAAAAACTGCACGCAGTGCATTGCTAGCCAAGTATCCAGAACTTGAGCATAAGAAAATCATGTTATATGCCCCTACATTCCGTAATGACGGCTTGGACAATGGAGAGATAGCACTCAATTTGGAATTGCTCTACAAGGAACTTCAGGGTGAAAATTATGCGTTACTACTTAAACTGCATCCTGCCGTAAAAGCAGAGCATGATTTACGACATAAATTCCCAGGGTTCGTTTATCCTGTCAATAGTGAATTTCACGTAAATCAACTGCTGATCAGTACGGATCTTTTGATAACGGATTACTCTTCGATTCCATTTGAATTCTCTTTTCTGGAAAGACCAATGATATTCTTTGCATATGACTTAGAAAATTATGTGCAGGAACGGGGATTCTGGGAGGATTACTCCTCTTCCATGCCCGGATCGGTAGTATCTACCACAGAAGAGCTCTTAAGGAAAATCCGCGCCGCCGATCACCCATTAATGAAAATCGCTCCCTTTAACCAAAAATGGAATCAATACTCTACAGGAAATTCGAGTAGGAATTTAGTTGATTTCCTTTTTAAATAAAACCGGGGCTATTCCAAAAGTCAGGAAAATAAATAGGGGCGACCCCCTTTTTGTGGTGTTCGTCGCTTTTCTTTTCTGGGCTTAACGAAGTCTCTAAACGGAGTTTAACATCGTAGCAACCGCGCCATAATCTACTGAAGATAGCTGGCTTCCTCCAGCTACTCTCAATGAAGAATTATAAAAATAGAAAAACAGGTGAAGAAAAACGAAATGTTTTTCTTCACCTGTTTTATTTTAGGAACTTATAAGACAGGTCTATTTAGTCATTTATTTGCATAAACTCCAAGCTTAGCTTTTTTATTTTTTACCGCTGTTTCGATAGTGTCCACCCATTTATCTATATATTGCTGCTTATTGAATCGTTCTTTCATATCCTTAACCGCATTCTTACCCATATTCAAAGCAGCTTTTTTGTTTTCAAACATCCAAATCATCTTCTCGGAGAGTTGATCGATATTGCCATTCTCTATTATAAATCCAGTTTCCTCATTAATAATGAGATCCCGTGGGCCGTAGTTTATATCATAACTAATCATGGGCGAACCATTTGACATGCTTTCCAGAATGCCCAATGAGAAGCCTTCACTTTTACTTGTTACTACAGAGAACAAGGCCTTTTGATAAAGCTTACCCGGATCATTCGTATATCCTTTAAGGAAGACATGATTTTGTAAGTCTAGTTCCTTAATCAGTTTTCTTAAATTCGGTTCTTCATCACCTAAGCCCCATATCTCCAATTTGGCTTTTGGTATACGATTGACTACTTTTTTGAAGGCTTTTATTGAATGGTCGATTCTTTTCAAAGTGGAGAATCGACTAATGATGACAGCTAAGTTATCAGCTTTCTTAAAAGAACTGAACCAGCCGGATTCGGCGAAATCTTTCATATAATGAGGAATCACTCGAATATTATCTTTTTTGCCAAAGCGTTCCTCCAAATCAACCTTTTGTGATTCCGTTAATAGCAAAGCTACATCCAGTTCATCGATGGCTTCCAAAGTAGGAGCGATTTTTACACCAATTTCACCGTCTACATTATATGGCGGTTTAACATGATTACTATGGAGTCTCCATATCTTAATTGCTTTTTCCAGTTTGATATTCATCATGACTGGATCGGATGTTCTGGCATCACAAACTAAAACAGGGTAATCATAGTCTTTTATGATGCTCTCCACCCATTTGGTTTTTAGATCCAACTCATTCGTATGAACGGATAGTAACGCACCATTTGAATTGAAGTGGTTTACGCGGTTCGCTTTTCCATTCTTAGGGTTGGACCATACGGACAAGTAAGCTTGTCCTTTGTCATCAAAATAGATCATTTGCCTTGGCTTATTCAATTCGAAATCCATGTAGGCGACTTTCCTAAGATAACCGTATTCATCATACTCCTCACGTTTTGTACGATAACGTTGTTCATTAAAGTAATCGAGGAAACTTACTTTGTTTTCTTTATCATAATTTATATAAGTTGTATATAATCCATTCTCATATGCTCTATATGCATTAAAACCGGCACGTTTGTCCAATACTGCATTAAACTCTTCAATCCGTTTAATGGTTTCAATTTCCTTCTGCTGTAACGTACTTCTGTTTGTAAGGCTTAACGATTCAAACATATTCAAAAGTTTGATACGCTTGTCGATCTTACCCTGTTTAATTAGTTGTTGAATGATCGTGTTATATCGGGGATTGAAGTTAAAGGTAAGGATGTAGGTTTCATAACCTAATTCTGCAAATAAGTTAGCTTGCAGAAGTGCGGCCTTTGTCATTCCACCCCGATTAACGTCCAATGAGTTTAATAAGCAAAACATCGTCGCGCGACTTTCCATTTTAAAACCTCCTGAATTAATAACTATAGAATCATTGTCTGAATTTGCTAAGAGCTTTATACTTTAATGTTACTAAGTTTGATGATTAAAGTAATTTCTTAAGTAAAGTTTAGGAATAGGTCACCAACTGTTCGAATTCACTTAAATTTAATGCCCGTTGCCATACCTAACTTTATTATGCCCCTCTGATACTAAAAAAGCAGAACATTAGACCTAGCAATCCAAATAATAACAGAGAGGGAACATAAAAACATCTAAAGAGTTTGATTTCTTTCATCCTTAACCGACTTTTCTGCCTCATTTAGTTGGATAACTTTTATAACGTAGGCGCTACCGAAAGAGTAAAAAAGGGGAACATGAATGATGGGGATCCCCCAAAAGTCAGGAAAATGACTTTAAGGAACAATTCCCTTTTTTCATGAAATTAATGCACAAAAAAAATCGCCCTTTTTAGTAAATGAAGTTACCAACAAATACGAAGAGTCGATTTTTTATGCAAAGATTACTACAGAAAATTATAACATGGGAACAAACTTCACTACCAATCTCCAATCAAGAGGAAAGAAAAAACCACGATTAAAACTGGTATGGCTTTAGCCCATGAATTCACATGAGCGACCCCAAAAACGAACCTTCACACCAACTTTTATTCCCTACAACAATCAACAAGCCACTGTGATCTTTGATATTCAAAAACTCAGTCCAGTTAAAAAAACTGAGTAAAATTAGTGCGGGAAGATTTTAGTCCACGATTAGTGAAATACTAACAAAATAACGCACTATTTCTGATAGAAATTGTTATTCGAAAACCAATAACCCATCATTAAAAGAAGGAATTACCTAGATGAAGATGGAAATGTACATTATAAAAACAGGACCATTTTTACAGGGAATGACAAATTAATCACACGAATCCAAATGGTGAAAAAAGACTCACAATATAGAAAATATTGTAGATTACATTACTCAAATCCAACCAATATAAACCAGTAAAATACTACTATTTTCCCCTTGTAACAAAAATGTAATATGTTTTAACCCTTTTGATTTGTTAGAATAGGGAAAAAGACATATTCGAGGTGGAAAACCGTGAAAAAAAGTGTAGTCGCATTTTCGACATTAGCCATTTTATCTTCGACTTTTGTTTCTCCTGCCCTTGCCAGTACATATACAGTCAAAAGCGGTGATAACTTAAGTAAAATCGCCCAGAAGCATAATACGACGGTAAAAGACTTAAAACAGCTTAATAACTTAAAAACAGACTTTTTGAGTATTAACCAAAAATTAATTATTTCCAATTCCAAAACGACATCAAATGCTTCTTCAGTCTCCTTGAAAAAAACAAAGAATACTACATATACCATTGTTTCAGGTGATACCTTAACCAGGATAGCAAACAAGCATAACCTTACACTTGCTGAATTGATGAAATTGAATAATTTAAAATCCGATAGAATTTATGCGGGTGCTAAACTTATCGTATCTAAATCAACCACTACCACCACCATTGATCTACCCAGCAGCTCCAACCCATCCAATGTTACTCAGACCCCAGCCAATTCGTCTACATACATTGTGGTAAAAGGGGACACACTTTCCAAGATCTCCAGAAAAACCAACTTGACTGTAGCCCAGCTTAAATCAATCAACTCGTTAGAGTCTGATCTAATCAGAGTGGGCCAAAAACTAAAATTAGGTAAATCGGCAAGTACAGCCTCTCCAGGTAAACATGATGATGGAAAAGTGGAAGCTCCAAGTTCCGGGAGCAAAGTAACCAAGCTCGTTTCTGAAGCAAAGAAATTAATTGGAACACCATATTCGTGGGCGGGCGCCTCTCCATCAGGTTTCGATTGCAGTGGATTTATTTACTATACGTTCAAAAAGGCTGGATATGAAGTTTCCAGGCTTTCATCTTCCACATATTATGATATGGGTAAAAGGGTTACTTCACCGAAAAGTGGCGACCTTATCTTCTTTGCAACGGGTTCCAACAAATCAGTGGTAAGCCATATGGGAATTTACTTGGGTGGCGGACAGTTCATTCATGCCTCATCAAGTAAGGGAGTAACAATCAGTTCTACTTCAAACTCTTATTTCAAAAGTAGAATCATAGGATATAGAAGTTTATAGGATTTACATGCCAGACTTTATCTTAAAGTCTGGCAATCTTATGTAGAGAGTCACACCTTCTTTTTATTCATGGTTATATAATTAAAAAATTCGATTGATAGGATAGCGAAGGAATTCAGTATCTGAGAATCCTTCGTTTTTTTACTGTTAATACAGGTAAATATGCACTCTAAGTACAAAAAGAAACTATTCTATTTTTGACAAAAAAAAGGTATAGTTAAAAACATACCAACTAGGTATTTTTTCGCACCTTCCATTTTACGGGATGGTTCAAGGGGGAATATTAGATGAGATCCGAACATAAAAAAAAGAAAAAGAAACGTAAAACGTTTAAAATAATCGGCTTCACCCTTCTTATCCTTATCATTGGCGCAGGTACTTATGGAGCTTCAGTTTATCAATCGTTAGCCGGAGCGATTCAAACTATGCAGGGTACAGAGCACAAAACGGATAAGCGTGTAGATGACATCAAGTTCAAAAGCAAAGATCCATTTTCATTACTCATTCTTGGCGTGGATGAAAGGAAAAATGACTCAGGTCGATCAGATACGATGATTGTCATGACGGTTAATCCTAAAAAAGAATCCATTGAATTATTGAGTTTACCCAGAGATACGCGTACAGAAATCATCGGTAAAGGCATAAATGATAAAATGAACCATGCCTATGCATATGGCGGAGTTTCCATGTCGATAAACACAGTGGAAAACTATATGGATATTCCGATTGATTATTACGTCAAAATGAATATGGAAGGCTTTCAGGATATTGTGAATGCTGTCGGTGGCATCACAGTTGATAATGATATGGACCTTGCCTATAAAGGGTTTAATTTTAATAAAGGCACAATCGACTTAAATGGTAAAGAGGCATTGATTTATTCCCGAATCCGCAAGGAAGATCCCCGCGGAGATTATGGACGGCAAATGCGGCAACGTCAGGTTATCCAAGCTGTCATGAAAAAAGGGTCAAGTCTCTCAACACTTACCAATTATGACGATATATTCGAAGCACTAGGTAAAAACGTTGAGACCAATTTAAGTTTCAATGAAATGTTGAGTATCCAAAATAACTATAAATCATCCCTAAAAAATATTGAACAATATACTCTTGAAGGTGACAATCAAAAGATAGATGGCGTTTGGTACAACATCGTTCCGGAAGATACAAAACTTGAAGCCCAAAACCGTGTGAAAACACATCTGGGATTATAATGGGGGGAGGATGGCTCTAATAGCCATCCTCTTTTTTTACCTTTTGGTCAATCCTTCGTTTTTTTAAAATAATCGGAACGTATCACTTGGTCACTCAGATCAATCTCCTTTTGGTCTTCTGGTGAAAATCCTTCGACCTTGACCTCTTCATTAATTTTCATTTGAGAACCATAATCCCCTTTTAATATCAAAGCATCACCTTTTTCGTCATTAAGCATGCTCTCTCCAAAGTATGAAGAACTCTTAATATTGAACAGATCATATAGAGTTGGTAAAATATCGATTTGGCCCGCTACCTTATCAATCGTTCTTCCTTTCATATCCTCCTGATAAATGATCACTGGAATGGGCATATATTTTTCAATCCACTGCTCATCGCTAATTTTACTACCGTAATACGCTTCAACCTCGTGTTTATCTTTTAAAAATAGCCCATCATGATCTCCGTAAATGACAATCACGCTGTCTTTCAATTTCCCGTCATCCTTCAATTTCTTTACGAAATCCCCGATGGCTGAATCCGTATAATGAATTGCTTCAAAATATTTAGATAGATAACTGCCCTCTTTTCCAACTTCAGGCTTCAATGTTATCTGTTCCTTCGGTAGCGAAAAAGGTACATGGCTGGTCAATGTAACGAAAAAAGCATAATAGGGATTTTGTTTATCTTTTAATAAATCATAGCTTTGATTGAAGAAACTGCGGTCTCCCAAGCCCATCGAAATCATCTCATCTTGCTTCATGTCCTCTATGGAAAAATAGTCATCAAACCCTAGTGAGGGATATGCATGCTGCCTATTCCAAAAGTCTTCTTCATCCCCGTGGAAAGCATAACTTTGATAATCCGACTTCTTTAATTCTTTAGCAAGACCCGGAAAATCATTATAAGGGAACCGAAAAAAGGTCGCGCCTTGCTTTAAAGGAAATAAACCGGTATTCACGATCAGCTCTCCATCAGATGAATTTCCAAATACGGTCTGTGGATATACATGCCGGAAGTACAAACCCTCCTTCGCCAATTCATTCATGAATGGTGTGACCTCCTGTCCGGCACTACTTTGAAATAGCGGAAACGCCTGTAAAGATTCCACTTGGATGATAATGAGATTCTTCCCCTCCAATGAACCTGAAAAGGCATGATCCTTTATTTTCTTTTTATTGAAGTAATCAGAAACGGCCTTCTTTTCTTTCGAAGACATTCCATGCCCTCCCGAGTCAGTAAAGTAGGCATACGTGTCCAATAAGTGATGACCGATCGGGCCCCAGTTTCGCAAGAAGGTATTCGCCTCATATCGCCGGGTTATATCCACCTTGTCGATAAAAATATTCTTTACCGGCTTAAGTCCTGCTATCATCAGGAAAATCACGGCCGGTACAAGTGCCATATGCTTGAGGGGGTATTTTTTCTTCACGAATGATTCTGCAATTGGAATGCCTACCAGAAGAAAGATTGAATCTTTCATTTCCATCATACTGAATATACTTTCACCAAGCCCATTCAGATTGTTTTTTTGCATCCACATATAGGAAGTTATAGGTGTCGAGTAATAGCGATAAAACCAGATGTCCCCAAGGAAAAAGACCATGATCGAAAGAAGGAAGACAGAAAAAATGATGCCCTTTAGGATCCAATTCGGTATCCATTCCTTCAGATAAACAATAAAACCGGCAACACCGATGATTATCGTAATAATCCCGACAGAAAGATCATTACCCATCCTATCATTCGTATAAATGAAAAGTATGGCCACGATTGAAATGGACAAAATCTCAAATAGCCTCTCCTTCAATCGCTGATTTAGGTTATTCTTCATGCTCCAGCCACTTTCCTCTTCATTATTTCCAGGCCATCGTTAAGCCTGATTACGGAAGATTACTTATAAATATTACTTAGCGTTACCATTTATGAGAAATTGCAGACAGAAAACAGCATTAATATTTGGCAGTTGTCAAACCAGTCTTAATGCCTTCCCTCATAAACAAGAGCCTTCATCTATAGATGAGGGCTCGGACTGTAGACAAACTTGAGAAAAGCAAGTTTGTTATTTAATAAACTTCAGTTGTTTTCAGAAATTGCTTCGTGAGGAGTGTCACAAATTTCTTCAATCTAGTGAGGGTTTCACCCATATAAACCAGTAAAAAATCAAGGAGCATAACCCCTTCTCGTTTTTATAATTCGGGTAATACTTCCCTCGATAAAATCGTGAAAGGGCTTCGGGTGAGACCATTCCGCACCCTATTTTGTCGACAAACTGGTATAGATGAGGGCTTTTCAACATACTTAATCATTTCTTTTCATTCCGGTTGCCGCCAATTCATGTGAGTGTTTTTCCTACTATCTCTTCCATTCAAAAGCAATCTTCCAATCTTCATCGGGAATCGATTCTGCCAACATATCCCCTTCTTCGAATAAGAAACGCCATGGCATGCTTGAAAGTGCCGGTATCTCCCCCAGGTTTGATAGATCGAATGCCTTTTTTGCCAATAATTTTCCGTTCCTATCCACTATCAATAAATCCACGATATCAAACTGGACTGCTTTCTCCAATGAATTTCGGAGAAAAGCAACTATGATTACATCATCCTCCACCCTATTCAGCTTAACGCCGGATATTGAAATTTGATTCGGTTTTAATGCAGCCAGCCTTTGATGGTGGAATCTATATACATATTCCTCTTGCTTGGAAATTTTCCATTCCTTGTGAAACATCAGGGCAGTATGAACAGCGTCCTGATTGAGTACCTCACGTTCATCTATAGTTAAATGGTTTTTCTTTTCATTAACCCTTATATCCCTTTTTCCAAATAAACTCATCATTCTTCACTCTCCAAAGCAGCTTCATCTTCCTGATTGCTATTCATATATTCCATAAAACGGATGCTTATCTCCGACTCGATTATACTTAAGAGAAGGTTGAATTGGCTAAGTGCCACTTTTTCAAACAACATATATGGGTCCTGTTGACCATATCCGCTTAAACCAACGCCTTCCTTCATACTATTCATTTCGCCCAAATGATTCATCCAATTTGTATCAATATGCTGCAGCATGAAAGCACGTAACTGGTTTCCCCATTCTGCATCGTCTTGAAAAATTACTAGCATCGATTCCAATTCACCTAAAGCATCCAATGCTTTTGCTTCAACTAAATGACCTTCCAAATCCTTCAAATCACTTGCCTGCCAATCCAAAGACAGGAAAACAGGGGAAAGCTCATCAATAAAGGCGGAGGAATCAGGTTCTGCTAGATGTTCAGGGTAATGTTTCTCTATGAGTCGACGAACGTATTTTTCGATATATTCTAGTAATATGACCGACATCCGTCCAGAATCCCAATCAAGAATCCTATCTCTCATCGCATAGATGATTTTTCTTTGCTCATTTAATGCATGTTCTAACTTCAATAAATGGTAACGACTTAATTGATGCATCTGCTCTATCGTTTCCTGCACCCTTTTCATGAATTTATCGGGTGCAGGGCCCACCACCAATCCATTTTCGTCCGTTTTGATTTTATTTATATACCGTTCGATCTCTTCTTCATCATAGTAATCAAACAAATCATCTTCCAAGGAAATGATGAATTGTGTTGAACCTGGATCACCCTGCCGGCCGGAACGTCCCCTTAGCTGCATGTCAATCCGACTGCTCTCATGTCGCTCCGTACCGATGATATGAAGGCCGCCCAATTCCTTGACAGCATCATCCAGCACTATATCCGTTCCTCTCCCAGCCATGTTCGTAGCCAGCATGACTTGATTTTTTTGCCCGGCATTGGCGATGATTTCCGCTTCATCCTCTTCCGTCTTCGCATTAAGGATTTGATGCTTAATTTTCCCCTTATCTAAATGAACCGAAATTTTTTCAGATTGCTCAATGGAGGTCGTCCCGATCAGAATAGGTCTGCCTTCTTCATGAATCCGTTTTACTTCCGTGACGATTTTGTTGATTTTGCTGATTTCATCCTTATAGATCAAATCAATCTCATCCACTCGAATAATAGGCTTATTAGTTGGAATTTCAATGACGGGGAGCTGATATGTTTCCCGGAATTCTGACTTTGATTGCACGGCACTGCCTGTCATCCCAGACATTGAATGATATAAACGAAAGTAATTTTGGATGGTTATCAACGCCTGTGTTTCATTCTCTTCGGAAATCTCCAAGCCCTCTTTTGCCTCAATTGCTTGATGAAGCCCATCACTGAAGCTTCGCCCTTCCATCACCCTGCCTGTGAATTTATCGATTAATGCAATCCTTCCATCCATGACAATGTAGTCCACATCCAATTTCATGATCGCGTGGGCTTTAAGCGCCTGTGTGACATTATGTAATAACTCTTGATGATCCAGACCATACAGATTGTCGATACCAAAAGTCTCCTCAATCTTGGAAGCCCCTTGATCCGTGAAAAAGGCAGCCTTTGACTCAGTGAAAATCTCGTAATCATCATTTTCTATATATGACTTCATGATTTGTGCAGTGATCTGGTGAAGCTCGGTTCCGTCGCTTGCCTTGCCCGCAATGATTAATGGTGTCCTCGCTTCATCAATCAAGATGCTGTCAATCTCATCGACAATGGCAAATCGGTGTCCTCTTTGAACCTTCTCTTCCCTTCGGAAAACCATATTGTCACGCAAATAATCAAAACCGAACTCTGTTGCCGTTCCATACGTGATATCTGCTTTATAAGCTTCACGTTTTGCAGTAGGCCCCATTTGGGAAATGTTCAAACCGACCGTCAACCCTAGAAATTCATGAATTTTTCCCATTAACTCTTTATCACGTCTGGCCAAATATTCATTGGCCGTAATAATATGGACACCATTCCCGCACAGTGCATGTAAATAGCTAGGCAAGGTAGCGACAAGTGTCTTCCCCTCTCCCGTATTCATTTGTGCAATGCCCCCTTCACTCAGGACAAAGCCGCCTGCAAGCTGGACATCATGGTGCCTAAGGTTCAACACTCGTTTAGAAGCCTCCCTTACTACCGCAAAAGCTTCGGTTTGTATATCCGATATATTTTTACCAGCATCCAATAAGTTTTTAAATCTATCCTTCATTCCGCATAATTCTTGATCTGAATATCTTTCATACTTACCCTCTAGTCGATTCACATCTTCTACCAACTTATAAATTCTCTTTAAGTCTTTAGAGCTTTCTTTGAAGAACTTTTTCATACTGGATAGCATAGGGTTTTCTCTCCTATTATTTCAATTGAACTCTAGTGAAATTATATCAGTTATATATTTACTGTTTATAAATTATTACCTATATATTGAAATTATATAGAAGGTTTTATCACCCTTCCTTCTTTTATTCCGATATTGTAAAAGTTATAAAAGCTACAGTCATCCTAGTCCAGTCTGGATGATATTCACATAGAAAATTAATGCTCCTTCCTAAATATCAGGAAGGGGTTTTTTTATCGATTTAAACAAATAATAGGAAGACTTTCACCCAATGGAGGATTCCAGATGAATAAGACATCCACAAGATTCATTCTTAAACTTACACAGCCTCATCACTTTGGATTACTCGTTCTTATCTGCATTATTTGCATGACCTCTCCTATTCAAGCAGAGATCAAAAACACCCCCAAGAATGTCATATTGCTGATTGGCGACGGCATGGGGTTAGGTGCATTAGAAATTGCCCGACAATTGGAATACGGAAAGACAGGCGTTTTGCATTTGGAAAAACTGGAGCACATTGCCCTGATGCGCACGTATTCCGCCAATAATTACGTCACTGACTCGGCAGCAGGAGGGTCCGCGATTGCCACTGGAATAAAAACCAACAATGAATCGATCGGTGTCGATGTCAATGGTTCCGAGGTAGATAGTGTATTGGATGCATTTCAGGCGAATGGAAAAAAAGTCGGGATCATTTCAACCAATATGGTAGTCGATGCCACTCCTGCTGCCTTTGGTGCAAGTGTGTCTAACCGGTGGACAGGCGGCGCAAATATTGCGAGGCAGCTCTTTGAGAACCGGATAGACGTCATTCTCGGCGGAGGTGCCAGCTATTTCGGGGCAGATAAGCAAAATGGCGAGGATTTAATCACTAAATTTAAAAAAGCAGGCTATGGGATTACGACCACTAAAGAAGAGCTTAGTTCCATTAATAAAACGGAAAAACTATTAGGGTTATTTCACCCTACCTATATGAATTTTAAGCTGGATAAAGAAGTATTACATTCACAAGAGCCATCTCTACCCGAAATGACATCCAAAGCGATTGATATTTTATCTCAGGGTGATAAAGGATTCTTCCTGATGACTGAAGGTGCTCGTATTGACCACATGGAGCATGCGGCCGATATCACTGGAATATGGAAGGAAACGATCGAGTTTGACCAGACCGTCAAAGAAGTTGTGAATTGGGCAAAAAATAGAAATGATACTTTGATTGTTGTGCTTGCAGACCACGAAACAATGGGGACCTCCGCATCTGAGACCATGGATATCCCTGCATTGAAAAAAATCAGGGTTTCTTCTGAATATATGTCCAAACAGCTTATATTCAATAAAAATAACGAAATCAATCCAGAAAGTGTCGTTTCCACATTCAAGAAGTATGCACATATATCCCTTACGGATCAGGAAGTTCATCAATTCATCGCTAACGTTAGAAAGAATAGAACGCTTGTCTATCCACAGCATCAAATTGATTGGGAAATCGGAAGCACCATCGCCAAGTATCATAAGGCAGGTGTAGCTGATCGAAGCATAAGGGCTGCCAGTTCCACAGGAGGGCACACCGCCAATATGATACCCGTTTTTGCTTCGGGCCCAGGCAGTGAAGCCTTTGATGGGGTCATTGAAAATACGGATGTTTCGAAAATCATCACAAAAGCCGCCGGTGTTCCGTTCACACCCGGTCAGCATAAAACACAAGAAGAATGAATTGATTCATTCTTCTTTTAAGATGATTCTCCTGTCTCATTAAACTGGATTTTTTCTGTATTCATTTCTATTGAGGTGCGTTAACTCAAGTTTTGGGGATTTCTCCGAAGTTTGGGGCAATTACTCACGAAATTGTGCGATATTCCTGAAGTTTTGGGCGTTTACTCGTGAATTTGAGGCGTTTACTCGTGAATTTGGGCTTTTTACTCGTGAGTTTGGGGCGTTTACTCGTGAGTTTGCGCTTTTTACTCGTGAATTTGTGCTGTTTCCTTATAAGTGTGATGAATTTACTCTTAGGAGGTGCGTTAACTCAAGTTTTGGAGGATTTCTCCGAAGTTTGGGGCAATTACTCGCGAAATTGTGCGATATTCCTGAAGTTTTGTGCGTTTACTCGTGAATTTGAGGCGTTTACTCGTGAATTGGGGCTTTTTACTCGTGAGTTTGCGCTTTTTACTCGTGAATTCGTGCTGTTTCCTTATAAGTGTGATGAATTTACTCTTATGAGGTGCGTTAACTCAAGTTTTGGGGGATTTCTCCGAAGTTTGGGGCATTTACTCACGAAATTGTGCGATATTCCTGAAGTTTTGTGCGTTTACTCGTGAATTTGAGGCGTTTACTCGTGAATTGGGGCTTTTTACTCGTGAGTTCGGGGCGTTTACTCGTGAGTTTGCGCTTTTTACTCGTGAATTCGTGTTGTTTCCTTATAAGTGTGATGAATTTACTCTTAGGAGGTGCGTTAACTCAATTTTTGGGGGATTTAGCCGAAGTTTGGGGCAATTACTCGCGAAATTGTGCGATATTCCTGAAGTTTTGTGCGTTTACTCGTGAGTTTAGGGCGTTTACTCGTGAATTCGGGCTTTTTACTCGTGAGTTTGGGGCGTTTACTCGTGAGTTTGCGCTTTTTACTCGTGAATTCGTGCTGTTTCCTTATAAGTGTGATGAATTTACTCTTAGGAGGTGCGTTAACTCAATTTTTGGGGGATTTAGCCGAAGTTTGGGGCAATTACTCGCGAAATTGTGCGATATTCCTGAAGTTTAGGGCGTTTACTCGTGAATTTGTGCTGTTTACTCGTGAGTTTGGGGCGTTTACTCGTGAATTTGCGCTTTTTACTCGTGAGTTTGGGGCGTTTACTCGTGAATTTGCGCTTTTTACTCGTGAATTCGTGCTGTTTACTCGCGAGTTTGCGCTTTTTACTCGTGAATTCGTGCTGTTTCCTTATAAGTGTGATGAATTTACTCTTATGAGGTGCGTTAACTCAAGTTTTGGGGGATTTCTCCGAAGTTTGGGGCGTTTACTCGCGAGTTTGCGCCTTTTACTCGTGAGTTTGATGAAGAACCTTAACCATTTATAATAGAACAAAAAAAGACGCCAATAAATGACGTCTTAATTATTCATTTTTTCACATGTTTCTTTACAACATACCCAGTCTGGCTTCCCTTTTTCACTTTATACCACTCATCTTGTTGAGCTAGGATCGTTACGGTTTGATCCCTGTATAGTTTCCCGACCGTTTCAGAAGAATCATTTCTATTTTCTTTAATAGATAATGTGTTTGCTGTCACGATTCCCGTCGTCTTCCTAATGGGGATTTTCGTTGAAACGCTTTTCTTATTGTCACTCCCATCCTTAGCAGTGATTGTCACCGTGAAAATCCCGTTGGTCATATTTTTGAAATCCCAGCTTGCCGATTGCCTGCCTTTAATGACCTGCCTTTCGGAAAGGGTGCCAACCGCTTTGCCCTTACTGTTCTTGATTTCCACTTTCACTTTAGAGTTTTCATTTATCGTATACGTTATGTTCGCTTTCTCGGTACTGTAATTACCCGATGTATTGACATCGGTGATTTTCGGTGCCGACGTATCCTTACTAATCTTAATCACCATTCTTGCCGAACCTTCATTACCGCTTCGGTCCATTGTTGATATTTCCGCTCCATATGTACCGTTACTTACCGCTTTCGTGTTCCAGATTACTGAATGGGTACCTTTTTTCATTGTTTGGTCACGAACTGGGGTAGTTAGGGCTTTCCCTTTACTATCTTTAATCGTGAGTGAAACTACTGCATCTTCTTTAAGGGAATAAGTGATTTCAACTTCATCCTTTTCATGATCCGTCTTCGCTTTCATGTTTATTGATTTCGGTGCCGCCTTCACGTCAAGATCCGTTTTAGAACCAGCCCCTATTTGTCCATATTCCTTTTCTATATTAGTATTAGGATAATAAAATGCCAAAATCTCTTGATACGATTGACCTGCTTCCGCCCTGTTTTTCGCTCCAAACTGACTTAGCCCGACCCCATGTCCGTATCCTGACCCTTCAATAGCAATTCTGGAAGGTTCGGAAGATGAATGGTCAACCAGATAGCTTTTCATCACATCTTGCCCCACCATGCCCCTGATTTTGGAAGCCGCTACATTGGTAAGGTTAATCTTTTGCCCCAAAAGTCTCCCCCTGTCATCAACAAGATCCCTTACATAGAATTTCAGTTGGATCGAGCCTTTCGTAACCCGGCCTCCCGTTTTTTTATCGGTAAATGTTAAAACGGGAATCTCCGTTATTTTAATATCTTTATTCGCATATCCATTATTATTCAGCCAAACCTTGAGCCTAGGTACAACCGCATTATCTTTTTCCTGTATACTTGTCCACCATTCATCCGGATTCGATAAATCTTTTTTTGACAGGTCGATTTGCTGCTTGTCCAGCGTTATCGCCCAATTGGTTTTTGGATCATAGGAATCTTCTTTTATAGTTAAATATGCAAGAGGATTACCACTTGACCAAACATTTGAATTCGATTCGGTCATGCCTCCATTACTTGAGGAAAAGAACGCTTCGATTATTTCATCATCTTGTTTGATTACCATACCCGTCGTCTGATCAATGGCAGAATTAGTTTGGTAGTGACCGTCCGCCCCGCCATATACTTGGTAAGAAACCGTATCATCAATTAATGCGGATTGATGGCGAAGAGCATAAGTCCGGGCGGCAATCGCCTGTGCTTTTAAGGCTTCGGCATGCCATAGTGCAGGCATCTCCCGCGGCACAACACCCTTTAGATAATCTTCAATGTAAACATGATTGATTGGCCGAATGTAACCGCCCTCCACTGTAAATGAAAATGAACCTGGATATGGCCGGCCGTTTATGGACAATGAAGCATCTGATTTAACAGGAATTATCTTGAAGGAAGCATAAGCTCCCGCTTTCTTAGAACCTTTGTAAACGGCAATTTTTGCTGACTCCACTTTCAAAGTCAGATCTTCACCCGCCTTGATGAATATCTCTCCCCCTGAAGTACGGTAGTCCCCGGTTGCCGTTAATTTGACACTGGTTTGATTCCCTAAGTAATTCTTCAGTTTCACTTCCATCGTTGTATTCTCTTCCGTTGCCGTTGCTTCAGGAGAAGGAAATGCAGAAAAAATGATAAAGAAAGCAATAAAAAAATATTTTAAACTCCTCATTCCTTTTCATCCTCATTCCAATTCTATTTGTCTTTCAAAGATTTCCGGACGCATTAATCCTGATACGTTCAATCCAATGGCATGGGAGAGTAAATAATAATCCTGGATGATGTCACTGCTGCTGAAACATGTTCCATGATTTTCATTCCTTGTTTTTAACTCCTTTTTGAATGACAAACTTTTAAGGTTTACTGAATTCTCTTTTTTACATTCTGTATGTACGACTCATTATCCTTCAAATCCAACCTTTAATATTGAGGTTGAATAGCATAACGTTTTTGATCATTTATGAAGGTACTGAAATCCTTAACCGTTAAAAAAATAAAAAGCTGGACATGGAAGAAAACATGTCCAGCTTTTTATTTGGTAAATGCTCGATGCATCTAACCATTTTCTGATGGGTACTTATTTCTTTACTTTAAATACTTCTTCAAGACCGGTTTCATATGATCGATAGCGACATGGCTGCCGCCCCGTCCTTTTACATCCTCTACCATCCATGCCATGAGAAGTTCTGGGTCTTCTAAGTCCATTGCAACAAACCAGCCATTTTCTGTTCCGTCAGCGTTTTTGGATGCCTTGATTTCAGCAGTTCCCGTTTTGGCTGCGATTTTTATGCCAAGATCATTTATTCCATGTCCGCTTCCCTTAGGATGTTCCACTACTTGTGTCAGCATCTTGGTGATCTGATTTGCTTGGTCTGCTGATATGGCATTTTCCTTCCATATTTTCTTTTCTATTTTATCTCCTGTTATTAACGAAGGTGCCAGGATGTTTCCTTCATTCAAGAAGGCTGAATAGGTCATAGCGAGATGAAGAGTGCTCATTTGGACTTGAGCTTGACCATATCCAGCGTCTGCCAAGCGTCCTTCACTGTCGATTTTACCAATGCTCGATGCTTTGATCGGATAATCGTAGTTCAAAGCTTCATCAAATCCGAATGCCTTGAGTCCATTTGAGAATTTTTCTTTTCCAAGCCCCAATGCTTTTTGGGCAAAATAAATATTGTCTGAATAAATTAATGCCTTTTCCATATCGATTGGAACACCGGGGTCAGAAACCCTTGTAATGGAATGATCTTTCCATGTCGATTTGGCCCACGTTTTTCCTTGGATATTTATTGTCTCATTCGGATCCACACCATTTTTCAAAGCGATTGCCGCAGTAATCGCCTTAATGGTTGAACCAGGTGCAAACGTCGAACTGAAACGGTTTAAGAGCGGTTTTTTTGGGTCTTCTTCAAGCGCTTTTTGTTCCGCTTTTGTTATTCCGAATATATATTTATTAGGATCGAATGACGGACTTGAAACAAGTGCAAGCGTTTCACCGGTTTTCGGATCAAGTGCCGATGCTGATCCAACTTCGTTCTTATATTGCTTAAAGATATCCTTTTGAAGCTCGGCATCGATGGTCAATGTAATTGTTTCTCCCTCTTCAGCAGGTTTTTCAGCAATTACTTTTTCTTCGCCATCTTCTGATTTAATAAAGATTTTACCGCCAGGTTTCCCTTTAAGCCTTTTTTCTAAAACTTCCTCAAGGCCTCGCTTGCCAATAACGTCACTTACGGTATAACCTTTCCCTTTCAATTTCTCCAAGTCTTCGGCTGATGCCTCGCCGACGTATCCAATTAGATGGGCAGTAGCCTCTTTATATGGATATATGCGTTCTTCCGTATTATTGACCGATACCCCAGCAATGCTTAGTAGCTTTTCCAAGGGTGCAGTATTATCGTTTGACATTTTCTTGATGGGGACGAAATAGCTGGGCTTCACCCATGATTGTTTTAATTTCTGATTCACTTCGTCGGTGGTCATATTGAGGATTCCAGCGACCTTTTTAACTGTTTCGGATTCATTGGCCATTTTCTCTGGCACAATTCCTACTTCTGCTACCGTTCCATTCATGGCAAGACCGCGTTCATTTCGATCGACAATTTCCCCGCGAATGGCTGGATACGATTCAACAGATATCTTTTCACCAGCTTCCAATTTAGGGAATATATAACTTTCATCCCACTTGATGTACCAATTTTCTTCCTCACCTTCCCCTTCCTTGACAAGGGTCGCTTTATGGTCAGAGCTGACTGCACCTGCCATAGTGGACATATCAACGGTATAAGCAAGGTTCACCTTTTCTCCATCTTTATGATCTTTTTCTTCTTTTGGCTGTTTATAGTCCACCTTTAATTGGTCGACTTCTATGCCCGAATAGATTTTTTCATAACGTTTCGCAAATTCATCCGCACTGATTTCTTTCTTTGTCTCAGGTGACAGATATTCGTACATCTTCGTAAAATCCTGTTTATTCCAAAGCTTCGTATATGCTGCAAAGCGATCTTCTGGAGTTGGCTCATCCGAGCACCCGGCCAGGAACAATACGCTCATCAACAATAAGCTGGAAACTAAAGCTAGTTTCTTCATGATTTCCTCCTAATGAATAGTTAGAGTGATATACCTATAGTTTATCAAAATATTAGGGGAATGGGGGATTTTACATGACAGATTTCTTGATTTTGCTAATTAACCATGTTTTTTCTAAAGCAAAAGTCCTGTACATATTGTACAGGACTTCAGACTATAGACGACTTCGAAGAAAGCGAGTTTGCCTACAGTTTTTTAAACGTTTCAGTTGTTTTCAGAAATCCGTTCCCTTTCCGCCGACTGTCTGCCAAGCCGCATCAAAGCAAGCATCTGTGGGGTCCGGCTAGCCAGTTATTCGGCAAGAGTGTCGCAAATTCCTTCAATCCGGTGAAGATTTCATCTACTATAATAAAGTAAAAAAACATGAATGAAATTCAAGGTTTTCTTTTAAATTCATGGTTCGAAATAAAACCAGCAGCTACAGTTTTTTCCTAATAAAAGGTCCATTTGTTTTCGGAAATCCGCAAACCCTTTCCGCCGACCGTCTACCAAGCCTTCTCACGCTAGCATCCTGCGTGGTCCAGGCTAGCCAGTTATTCGGCAGGAGTATCGAAATTCCATTAAACCAGTGGTTTCATCCACTATAATAAAGTAAAAAAACATGAACGATAATCGTTGGGTGAGGCAATTCCTAATTCCCCTTTTTCGACAAATTAAAGCATTCTTTTTTTTCGGCTTCTTTTCTCTTGCAACCATTTTTTCAAGAAGAAAAAGCCCAGGATGCTCGAAATGATGAGACCGCTCGTCGTCACCATGACAGCTACCCATTCGTATAGGGAGTAATTCATATATGCTTTCCACGGTAATTTCCCTTTCCAATCTTCAATATATAGATTCATTCCGAATATCCCGGAAATAACCGTATAAATCGTTAGTATTTGCAAGAGATAATTACTGCTTTTCCCAGCCAGTTTATCCTGGTTTTGATAAAGGTAGGAAAGTGTTTCCTTCACTTCTTTATAGAGAGGGGCGATCCTGAAGGTTTCATCCGTTTTTTTGAATAGCTCTTTACCGACAGCCGTACTATTGACTTCAGTAAATAAATATTTTGCAGAAAACTCAGTGATCATGAAAATCAGCTGTTCCGTATCCGATTGATCTTTTTCCACATCTATTCGGGAATGTTCATGAGCCAATTTGAGCAGTACGATTTTATAATAGAAGAAGAGCAACACCGTGTAAAAGTGTTGGCCGTACATTTCACTGGCCAGTTCCTGTTCCAGTTTACCTGTCGCTTTCGTGACACACGCGAAATGATACATGCTTGTTACATAATAGGTTTCCTTGCCCCACCTGTCATAAACCCTTTCTTGATAATAGCTTTCAATATAATCAGGGTTTAATGCGCCTATATATGGCTCCCCATCATTGTCATACCCGTTCAGTTCACTGATCCGGAATAAGTCATTTTTGGAAATATCACGATTCTCAGGGAATGCAATGTAACTGATCACGTACATTCTTTCATCGATGAAGAAGGGTAAACTGCCAAAATATGTCGGGTCCGCTTGTTCTTCATCTATATATTCTTCCATTGGCGGCAATAGTTCATTGAAGATGAAATCCTTCACCTGTTCATACTGATTTTCCCGACAGCCAACTTTCGTTTTTTCTTCGTCATCAGCAATCGGTTCAAGGATTCGGAATGTATCTCCAAAATAGAGAACATCATTATATGAAAGTCCTTCAGGTAACGTAACACGGAGATTCATCATGCCAATATGAAATGGACATATGAAGATATCTATAGAGTTAATAATAAATGGGGTATTTAAATAGGGTGATTCGAAGGTACAATCAATATCCAGTTTTTTCGTAAAGCGCCGCAAGCCTTCCTTCTGTTTTGCGTTTCCTGGAAATAGTATCGGCTCGATGTAAGGCATGAAATACTTTTCCAATTTACGGTGTGAAACTTTATGGCCACCGTAAAATTGATTTTGTTGTTCCATATCTTTCAAGTTCAAAAAAACGAAATTGTCCCCCAACAACTTTTCCACAAACTTTTCAATCATATTTCCTTCAAGCGTAAACGGAAAAATGTACTGCTGGAAAGTTCGCTTCGTGGTATCATTCTTATCTTTCACATCCATAAATATATTCCTCCGATTAAACCTGCGACAAACAAGGGTTAATTCATTTATTTAATTATTATTTACCCATGTATATACAAACAAAACGAAACATATTATAGTAATAAATTGGACAAATTGTCCAAATAAAAAAAGATCCCCCAAGCAAGTGCTCGGGGGCCATCGAAAAGAGTTCTTCAACCCTCTTCACTTTAGGGTACTAGAAACTGATGTTTCTAATGAAAAATCCGATAGTCAGACCATTTTAGCATTTATTTTCAGGATGATAAACCACGAAATTCCTCCATATTTGGGCTTTAGAACTAAGTTTTATCTAATTAATCCTTATATACAGGGATTCACAGATGAAAATATAACTTTAGGAATAATCATAAGATCTTCTTTAAACCATCCATAAATCATGAAAATCACGTTTTAAATAATGGAAAATGGGTAAATAAAAAAATAAGCAAAGGAGAGACATCATGAAATCAGATAACAATAAACAACACTTTAAATTTTTCGAAAAAACAAATAACTCAAAACCAAGTGAAAGGAAACAAATGAGCGATTTCATCAAAAAAATGAAAATGAATTCTCAAAACTCTCATCTAAATGGTAAAAACTCATGACATGTATGGTGTCATGAGTTTTTATCGTTTAAAATGCGATTTCATTTCCGTGAAGGTTTTGCCTCACACATTTTTTGATACCGATTACATTCAAAAAATGTTGAATTTTCTTCATGGAGGTTGCCTGATATTCATCTACAATCGAAAACTCTTTAATATAAGCGATATTTTCTTGTACATCTGTATCTATATGATCTTGGCTGTATTCTTTTCCATCTGATTTTTTGCATGTGTACACCACAGCTTCACCAATATTCCTGGTTGCCTTATCAAAAGAAAAAGAAAACACAATGGCACATTCATCATCGTAAAAAGAGGGTTTAACTTTCATATTAATATCAATCATTAACCTTACACCTCTCTCCGTTTTATTATTTACACTATAACAAAATTAATAAAAGGAAATAGGCGTTCCAAACTACGCTCACGTTTCTTCCACACCTACCAAATGGACCTTTCACCCCCATTGCATGGATAATTATAACTAAAGGAATATGCGCAAAAGAATAATCTATTAAAAAGAATAAAAAAAACACCTTCATATGAAGATGCTTGAATGAATAATAGGAAGCTTCATTACTTATTTATATAAACCTGGAAGTTCTGCGTAAAGGCCTGGTAATTCGCTTGGGACAATAACAAAAGCAGCGATGATAAGAAAAGATACGACTAATGCTTTAGTACTTTTTTTCATAGGTCATTCCTCCTTTTCTTTTAAAAAAATATTGGTTAAAATAGAAATTAATTCTATAGTTATATTTAACCACATTTCCTAAAACCATTAATTTCGACTAAAGAATCTATTTAAACCGTTCAGGACCTGTACATACAGCTTTCACCGATTTTTCATAACAAAATATAACTCTAGGCATATTTTAAGGAGAATCAAAATGGATTTTTTTGCAGTTGGACAAAAGATCAAAGAGCTACGTAAACAAATCGGACTTTCCCAGGAAGAGTTGGCATCCGGCATTTGTACACAAGCACAGATCAGTAAGATTGAAAAGGGCGATGTCTATCCATATGCATCCACTCTCTACTTAATTTCTCAACGTTTAGGTGTTGATGTAAACTATTTTTTCGATATTGGTATGACCCCTAGGCTGGATTATGTCGAAGAAGTGATTTATCAATTAAAAATAGCCAGAAGAACCCGAAATTATGAAGAAATGCAGCAAATTGTTAAGGCTGAGGAGAACAGTCCGCTCTTTCTTCAGAATAAAAAGAATCATCAATTGATTCTTTGGCACAAGGGAATATACGAATATGAAAAAAATAAAGATTTAGATAAAGCCATTGAGTTTATTAATCAGGCCATCGCCATCACTCATACGACTGATAAAATTTATTCGGAACGGGAGCTTGAAATCTTGAGTAGCCTTGGTGTGATGTATGTTGCCGAAGAACAATACGAAAATGCCTTTGCCTTGTTAAGGAAAGCTTTAGATCACTTGAAAGCCCTGCCCTTTTTGACCGATAAAACGCTAAAGACGCGCTTATCCTATAATTTTGGCAGAGTCTTAACACGTCTGGTCCGATATGAAGAATCCATTGCCTGCTGCCAAGATGCCATAAAGTGGTGCCTCGAACATGATCAATTATATGCGTTAGCGGATTTACATTACCATTTAGGTTACAATTTTGAACTCGTAGGTAACTTTAAAGAGGCAAAAGAGTACTTGGAAAAGTCAGCATTTCTCTTCACATTACAAAAAAATCATACCTTCGCTACATTCATCAACAAAAAGTTGGACAGTTGGAAGAATGAAATGAAAATAAACTAATTCTATATATAAAGCCATTCCCACGGGAATGGCTCTTCCCATTCACCAAGAATATGTATAAGCTCTCGACTCATCATTTCCAAAACCTCTATTCTACATTTCAAATTCCAAGCCAAAATGAAGTATAATAAAGAGATGCTTCAAAAACCCACTTTTAAAAATGGTTCCTGCCCCTCATCACTTGGTTATTTGGCAATGTGAAGCGGATGAAGGATTTGTGGCATGGTTAGCATGAATGCTAGCTATTCCTGTTTGGAAGGCTATATATCCGAACCGCTTATATTCAAGGGGGTTTTTGACGATATTGACTTTTACAGGGGTTAAATGAAAAGACGGAAAGAGAATGGCCATGAAAAAAGTCAAGCATGGTACATATGCTGTGATGGCTTTTAAAATTGTCACTGTGGCAATTCCTTGGTTAACCCAGGCAAGACTACGATTGTTAAAGTACTGATGGTTCATGTTCATACAAAAATATAATTTTGGTAAACAGGGCTTGACCCTGAAGGAGGAGAGTATGGAGCGGGAGTTGTTGTTAGTTGGGGAGCGGCTGGCGGAATTTTTGGAGGCCGGGAATCCGGAAGATTCGGACGTGGTGAATCAAGGGCTTCAGTTATACCGTCAGGGGCTTGTTGATATTAAAGAAGAAGCGGCAGATACGATTACGGCTGAAGTACAGGATGAAACGCGCTTTAAGGCCAGGCTGAACCTACTCTTCCCTCAGGATGGAAGCTGTACATGTGATTCAAGGTTCATTTGCCGGCATCAAATGGCCGTTTTCTTTTCTTCGTATTCAGAACATGCTAGTGTTTCCGACTGGCTGAGCGAATGGAAAGCACCAAAAAATACCTCAACCGCCCAAGCACTGCAGCAAGTAAAACGGGCGAGTGATTTACTTAAACAGGATGGGGAGAAATCCATCACCTTAGATAAAAGCTATCCATCATGGAAGCAATTCGTGAATGTTACCTTTGAGGAACATGTCGAGCCTCATATAGGCGAGCCTACTTATATGATTGAAAACCATATACAAACTTACTTTAAACGCCTTAGCTCTAAAGCTCCAATGGAACGGGAATGGAAACTGCTTTACCATTTCGTTACACAATTTTGCTCGATGCAGCTGACACTGAGAATGATTCAGTTACATAAAAGTCAGACGCAAATGATCCGGGTCTTTTATGCACTTGCTGTCGACCTAGCAGAAGAGCTTCATGAAACGGTGCAGCCGCTTAGCCGACAAGCTAGGCCATTCGCCTTTGATCCCTTCGTTTTCAGCATCAAGGAGGATGTAGCTAAGCTGCTCGATGGAGGAGATGGTCTGGAATATGAAAAGATCGACCTCTACCGGGAGATTTGGAGCTACTTATTCTCCAACTCCTCATGGCGTAAAGAGGAACTGGAACGAATCAAGAAAGAACTTCCTGAGAAATACATGGGCACGACTGAGAGGACGTCCTATTCCCTCGCAGCCATTCACCTATCCCTTCTGGATAATCATGATAAGCAAGCGATTGGGCTACTCCATGAATTGAAGAAGGAAGCCTGTCCATACATTTTTTATTGGCTGAATCTCCTGTCTGAATCAGACAACCGGTCACGTGCCATCCCTTTCATTGAATTCATCAACGCTAATGTCCAGGAGTTTCTTGCGGATTTATCCGATTATTATCAGCGGGTAGATTTCGTACGGACCTTTACGACTTTAATTAACAGTTGCTGTTATAAGCTAAAACGAACCGATTTGCTTGAGAAATTTTACAGAGCCACACTTCCGCACAGCTATTGGAATTATGCAAATTTCCTTTTTGAACAAGGACAATATAAAAAATGGGTGGAGATGCATATTTACTCAGAAATCAGCATTGACTTAATCAGCAGTGAATCCATCAAAGAAGTGGTCTCAAAAGAACCGGAACTAATCTTGCCCCTATATTATCATGCGGTTCAGGAAAAAGTTTCCTTAAAAAACCGACCTGCATATAAGCAAGCTGTCCGTTATTTGAAAAGGATGCGCACCATCTACAAAAAGAGCAAAAAGGAAGACGTATTCGAACGCTATATACTTTATGTAGCTGATTCAACCAAACGGCTTCGCGCTTTCCAAGAAGAACTAAAAAGGGGTAAGCTTATCGATGTTTAATCCAGGGAAATTAAAAATCAAAATAGCGGCTCTCGAAAACGGATCCTACGCCCTTGGTGTAGTCAATGAAGAGAATACCTTCCTCAATACCAATTATATACGCAGGCTGTTATTCAATTGGGATGACGCAAGCTTTTATGGTACTAAAATGACCACGGATCTAGTTGATGGAAATCCTGTATTCATTCTTGACGCTTGGGGACTTCTCAACTTTTTTGCAAGGGAAAGCTTTAATTCCTTCATAGAATGGGAATGGTCCGAGATATCCTCCCTTTGCCTGTCGGCAGCGCCTGTGCTTCATGAATCCATTGAAGCCGGAATCCCAGTACCGGATTTCACTAATCTTCAGTTGGACTCCATCGGCTGGAAGCTGCCGGAAGAGGTGGAGGAGGAATTCGTCCCTTCGTTTTGGGAAGAAGAAATATCTTTGGACCTCCCTTCACCTGAACTGGAAACCAATCGTACATTTATCGAAAAGTGGTATAACGGTGCCGCTAATATGTATTTAAAAAACTATTCACCCATGCAGCATAAATGGAGTGAAGCCGTCGGGGCATTAAAGGATTCACGGCTTTCTCCCGAAGAATTGCAATCCTTTTTTGACAAAGACAGCTGGCAGGAATGGCTCGGGACCCAACCCGATCCCAAACCATTCACTATAGGCCTCCGTTTAACTGAGCCTCCTGATGGTAATGGGCCTTGGATACTCGATGTCACCCTTCGTTCCAAAAAGGATGAGAATATCATCGAAACTTATACAGGAAAGAAACTGCCGCGCGGCTGGAATAAGTATGCAAGTGATGTGGTCCGTGCTACGAAACGCTGGCAACTCGTCGTGCCATGGCTTGGAGAGAATGGACGTCTAAAAAGGGAGATTCCGGAAACGGATGCATGGGAGTTCTTGACCGACGCAAGCGAAAAACTCCTGTTTCTTGGCGTCGAAATTCTCCTTCCATCCTGGTGGCTTGCCTTGAAGGAGTCCTCTTTGAAGGTTAAGGCGAAAGTAAAGAGCCAATCAAATCGCGGCCCTTCTTATGTCGGGTTAAAGGCTTTAATGGACTTTGATTGGCGTTTCTCATTAAATGGCAAAGAGCTCACTGAGGCGGAGTTCGAGGAGCTCGTCAATGAAAAAAGGCGGCTTGTGTTCATCCGTGGCCAATGGGTCAAGCTTGATCCCGCTTTCATTAAACAAATTCAGGAGCTGATGGAAACGGCTAATGAAAAAGGAATCCAGCTGACTGATTTGCTGCAGCAGGAATTGTTGAATGGCGTAAATGAAGATAGCGATGACGATTCTGAAAACGACGAAATGCTCCGGATTCAATTTGAATTGAACCAGGAGCTTCGTAAAATGGTGGGAAGACTCAGGGAAACAAAAAACATATCCGTTTTGCCCGTCCCCAATACACTTCAAGGCGATTTACGACCTTATCAAAAACTGGGCATGAGCTGGCTCCTTTTTTTAAGGGAGCATGGTTTTGGTGCTTGTCTAGCCGACGATATGGGGCTTGGGAAGACTGTCCAGATGATTGCCTACCTCCTTCATGTGAAAGACAAAGAAGGAGCAAGTAAAGAGCTGCCCACTACTCCCTTGGACGAACAAAAGAGTGAAACGATCATCGTCGAAGAGGAAAGTAACGAAGAGAGCAGCGATGAGGCTGAGGTCAATACCTCTCCACCCGAAACCGTCTCTGTACAATCGGCGCTCATCGTTTGCCCAACATCAGTATTAGGCAACTGGCAAAAGGAATTGGAAAAATTCGCACCAACACTTAAAGTTCACCTTCACTACGGTTCAAATCGGGCTAAAGGTGAAGCATTTACTAAACTGGCAGCGGACCATGATATTGTCTTAACATCATACGGCCTGACCCACCAAGATGTAGCTGAACTGTCCTCCATCCATTGGAGCAGCGTAATCCTTGATGAGGCACAAAACATCAAGAATGCCCAAACAAAGCAATCCAAAGCGGTCCGCAAGCTAAATGGCAGGCATCATATTGCGTTATCGGGTACGCCAATGGAAAACCGTTTAAGTGAGCTATGGGCGATTTTCGACTTCATCAATAAAGGTTATCTTGGAACGCTAGGTCAGTTTCAGGAAAAATATGTGGCGACCATCGAACGTGATGAACAGAAGGATAAAGTCAAAGAATTACAGCGTTTGATACAGCCATTTTTACTCCGCCGTACAAAACGCGATAAAGAAGTTGCACTTAATCTCCCGGATAAGCAAGAACAAAAAGAATTCGTACCGCTTACCACAGAGCAAGCGTCGTTATATGAACAATTGATCAAAGATACATTCACCGATATCGAACAACTGTCGGCCTTTGAAAGAAAAGGCATCATCCTGCAGATGCTGAATAAGCTAAAGCAACTCTGCAATCACCCAGCTCTTTACTTAAAAGAGATGGACAAGGAAAACATCATGAAGGCGCCTAACCGATCAGGCAAACTCGAGAAGCTGACTGAGCTTGTCGATGCTGTCCGCGAACAGGATGAAAGCTGTCTCATTTTTACACAATATATCGGGATGGGCAATATGATGAAAGAATTGTTGGAAAAACGGTATGGCTTTGAAGTGCCATTCCTGAACGGGAGTGCGAACAAGAAACAGCGTGATGAAATGATCACTCGATTCCAAGATGGGGAGTTCCCAATCTTTATTCTCTCGCTGAAAGCAGGTGGCACCGGGCTCAATTTAACAGAAGCAAACCACGTGATTCACTATGATCGCTGGTGGAACCCAGCTGTTGAAAATCAAGCCACCGACCGTGCATACCGAATTGGGCAACAGCGTTTCGTTCACGTTCATAAGCTAATATGCACAGGGACACTGGAAGAAAAAATCGACCAGATGCTTGATAAAAAGCAAGCCCTGAACGACGAAATCATCAGCAGTGACAACTGGATCACCGAACTTTCCACAGAGGAAATCAAGGACTTGGTTGCTCTTCAATAATGTTCTCACACTCAAACACCCGCTCTCTCGATATGAAGATGAATGAGTGCGGGGTGTTGCTTATCAAGACATAAAAGGAGAATACATATAATATGTATTCTCCTTCATTTTTTTAAAAAGTGCCCATTAAGTGGTTAATGCTGCACAATATCATTTTTTCAAAAAAACGATTTCACCATATAGAGAGCCGTAATCCAGATGATGATTGCAGAGATTTTATTTAATATTCCAAGGAATTTGCCTGATGTATCAACCTTTTTCAGCAATCGTCCCGCAAGACATAATCCATGGAACCAGCACCATGACACAACGATGCATGTTCCCGTAAAAATCATTTTATCAGTTCCGGAGTAAACAAGTGAGCTAGAACCGATTACACCTATCGTATCTAAGATTGCATGTGGATTGAGTAATGATACCGATAAAGCAAATACAATTTGTTTTTTTACGGACATCTGCATAGTTTGAGCATCTGACTGTGTATTTGCTTTGGCAGACCAAATCTGAAAACCCATATACAATAGGAATATAACTCCGATTATGATTAACGTAAGACGCAACCAATCATATTGCATGACAATCAACGATACACCTAAAATGGCTAACAGAATGAGTACGGTATCACAAATGGCAGCTGTGATCGTTGCAGGCAATGCTTTTTTTAACGTAGGTTGGATTGCTCCTTGATTAAAAATAAATACATTTTGGACTCCTAATGGCAGTATCAGTCCTAATGCCAATAATAATCCATGAAAAAATGGTCCCATACGAATACCTCCCTCCCCCACATTCAGTATAATGAAAAAAACAAAGGAAATGACCATCCAATTGGTTGGTTTTCAACCCAACCAATTTATAATGAATATAGACCTGAAAGGAGTGATTTTTCGTATGATCATCGAATGGAGACCTAACCGGACATCCAACATATCACTTCATCGACAAATAGTGGATTGGATGAAACAACAAATAACAAGGGGGGAATGGCCCGTTGCGACCAAGCTTCCAGCACAACGCTCATTGGCCGATTCCTTTAGCGTTAACCGAAGTACCATCATTACAGCTATAGATGAGTTGATTGCAGATGGACTATTGGAAACCAAGGTAGGGTCTGGCACATTCGTTTCGAATAATACATGGAATGTGCTCGTCTCCAGCAAACAGCCCGACTGGAGAAACTATGTCCGGAATGGCCTTCATGAACCTAATTTAAAAACGATTCAGGACATTAATCAGTATGAAACAGACACCACCATCATCAGATTAGGCACGGGCGAACTTTCACCGTCTCTCCTGCCGACAAAAAAAATCGAAAAGACGCTGCATTCCACTTCTTTCGATGCCCACTCATTGGGTTATTCTGAACCCAAGGGCGATAAAAGGCTCCGCCAATGTATAAGTGTTTATTTAGAAACAAAAGGGGTCAAGGCAAGCCCCAGCTCCCTCATGATCGTTTCTGGCGGGCTTCAAGCACTCCAATTGATTTCAGTCGGTTTACTTCAAAAGGGATCAATGATTTTACATGAATCCCCTTCCTATTTAAATTCTGTTCATCCTTTTCAATCTGCGGGCATGAACTTAGTAGGTATATCAAACCAAGGCCGGGAAAGTATTCCCACACAAATAAAGCGCATCATTGAAAAGAAGAAAGCGTCACTGTTTTATACTGTTCCAACGTTCAACAATCCAACAAATACTACATGGACAAAAGAAGAAAGACAAAACCTCCTATCCATATGCAAAAAAGAACAGATTCCGATTATTGAAGATGACGTATATAGTGACTTGTGGTTTGATAAGGAACCACCGCTACCTATAAAATCACTTGATGCAGATGGCCTTGTATTGCACATTGGCAGTATGTCCAAAACGTTAAGCCCCGGATTGCGAATCGGATGGATTGCTGGTCCAATAACTGTGATTGAACGTTTAGCAGATATTAAAATGCAAATGGATTACGGTTCCAGTGCACTTTCCCAATACCTTGTGGCAGAATGGTTGGCAAGTGGTCAATATTCAAAGCATTTAGAGTGGCTAAGGCATGAGTTGATAGTACGTAGAGATTTCACATTATCTCTTCTCAATCAATATTTTAAAGGACTGGCAGAATGGAAAATACCTCAAGGCGGGTTTTATATATGGTTAAAATTATGTAAACCCATCGTGAATCCAAATCTTTTCAAGCAAGCGATAAAGGAGAACATACTCCTTAATCCGGGGTACATATATGAACCAAATGACACGACACATCTACGGCTTTCATATTCATACGCCTCGGAGGAACAATTAGCTTATGGCATTCAAACCCTTTCAAAAATCATTCGGCAGTTAGTTTGAATTCTTGATTGATCAAAAGCGCCTTATCGTATTGAGACATTAATGGAGCTGCTCGCGGCAGCCCCCATTCATATTGAACTGAACAATTTACATGTACCGGGTAACGAACCTTGTCGAATTACGTTCCACTTTAACGAAAGTGACCAGCTTTAATGTCCTGCCTAAGAAAGGTAAAGAAAGTCAAGGAGTGCCTGATTTCCTTTTTACGTTCCATTCTTTCAGTTGGATGATGAAAAAAGAATGGTGATTTCCATGATTGATCATGATATGATCGAGGATTTCGGTAAGCGCCTCCCCCTTATTCTGATGATATTGATCTGAACTTTCCTCAATGGTGATTTTTTCTTGTTGGGGGTCATAATTAATTGATGTTTTAGCACCCTTTTCAAAAAAAGAAAGGGCTACCTCCTCAAATAGCGGAAAATCCTGATAGGGTGAATCTGAGCGGGGCTCTTTTTCAAATGGAGAATTGACGTGCTGAAGTGCATCAAAGAAACTCGGTTTTGTAAGTGATGAGTCGCTTCCTTTTCTTTCAAATTTCACTGTAATTCCACGATTATATACCTTTTTGCTCGAATACTTCTTACGATACATAGATATCCTCCTTTTTTATCAGTTCTTTATACCTAATTCCTTCACCTTTCACTATTTACCTGCTAGATAATGAAAATACTTCCTCACTAATAGATTTCCATATTAGCACGGTGAAAACGCAGCAAACCACTCCAAAATCATCACGAAAGAATTCATACTCCAAATTCATTTACGCAAAAACAGCCCTCTTGTATAAGAGGGCTCATACTGTAAACAAACTCGATAATAATTGATTTTACCAACAGTTTTTTTGAGGGTTTGTACACAATTCGAACGTTGATTTCCACTCCAGGCACTCGCTTTCCGCGGGCGGTCCGGGAGCCTCCTCGGCGCTCTTTGCGCCTGTGGGGTCTCCCTTGGACACGCTTTTCCCGCAGGAGTCTCGTACCTTCCGTTCCAATCAACTGGAATGTTTTTTTAAAGAATACTGTAGGCAAACTCGCTTTTCTTCGTCAAAAGGAGGTTCGGATTGGACTACCCCAAACCATGATTAGAAAGGAAAACTTGGTAATCCTTCATGTTTTTTTACTTTTTTATGGAATGAAACCCTTATTAAATTGAAGAAATTTGCGACACTCCTGCCGAATAACTGGCTAGACGAGACCCCACAGACGCTTGCTTTGATGCGGCTTGGCAGACAGTCGGCGGAAAGGGAGCGGACTTCTGAAATAAGCTGGAACGTTTTTCAAAGAAAAAAACTGTAGGCAAACTCGCTCTCTGCGAATTTGTCTACAGTCTGAACCCATGGGTAAGAGGGCTGCCTTTCGTTATTTTTTTGCTTTATTGATGTTAAAGGATTTCTTCGATTCATTTCCTGCAAGATCGGTCACCTTAAATTCAAACTTGTTGTTGCCTGATTTAAGCGGCAGTTCCAGATCCTCTATCTTCTTCTTATAGGCACGCATTTTATATGGTTCCTTGAATTCATTATAGAATACTTCGCTTCCGTTCAGGTAAAGGCGGATTTCATCGAAATTATCTTCTACCGTCACATCCACTTTTGGATTTTTCCCTTTGAATCCTACAGTTGCCGGTACGCCTTTAACTTTTATACCTGGTTTTGTTGTATCGACCATAATCGTCCGTTTAAAGGAAACCGTGTTATCCCATTTGTCTGTCGCTTTAACCGTAAAGCTTTGGACGCCGTCCTCGAATTTCTTTTCATATGAGAATTCATATTTATTATTCGTTTTGTTATACGTTACAGGGACCGTTTTATTATCTATTTTAAATTCCTTTATTTCCGACGCTTCTTCAATATCTCCTGTTATTTTGATTTTCTTTTTATTGTTCACGCTTAATGCTTCAGGACTTTTTATCTTTACAGCTGGTGCATGATTATCGATTGGAGCTGAATCACTGGCTAATTCAGTTTCAGCTGTTTTTTCATTACCTGCAAAGTCAATTGCCACTACTTGAACCTTTTCCCCTTTTACATCAGGTAGGGTGAATTGTTTCGAATTCGCCGGGAGCGGCTCCTCCATGATGGATGCTCCATCGACTTGCACATCGTAATAAGCAAGTCCTGAACCATTCAAATTATCCTTACCTTGGATGGTTAATACATTGCCTTTTTTCGAAATCTTGACTGTCGGCTTTACCGTATCGATTTTAATAGGCATTTTAAAAGTCTGCCATTTTGCACCCTCGCAATCTATCATCGCTTTGATTTCAAAATGATAGACCCCATCCTTAGCAAGTGCATTATTGATTTTACCGTCCCATTTACGGGCTGGATCAAGTGAGTATGCGGTCCCTTCCCCACCATCATAATAGTCCTTACGCACATTATTCTCTGTGCGAAGTTTCCGGACTGATTTGTTTTCACCATTCAATATATTATATTCTACCTTTTTCGCATTCCTTAAGAATGATAGGACAGGCACGAAGTCATCCTGCGCTCCATCGCCATTTGGGGAAATCGCAATATTTTTGCCATTAAATGTTTTCCCCGCAGGGTCGTAGCCAAGATAAGTGAAATCTTCACCTGCTGTCGATACTCCACCTGCCATGCCATAGAAAGACTCTTTATCATATTTAGTGCCATCAAGGATTGGGGCCTTGTCCCACTCCCCTTTAAACCCTACATAGGGTACATGCAGTTCCGGATTAGTGTCAGCTGGATCCTTCAATGAAATGAAGCCTTCAACAAAATATCCGTTTGGAAAGACCTTGTCAACGTCTACAAGAGTCTGAAGGTCATCGCCAAGTACTTTTGCATCGGTTATGTCCACCTTCACTTCGAATGTAACCGATTTTTTTGCAGGTACGGTAATCTTATTTGTATCTTTATTATTGATTTTAATCGAAGCGTCCTTAATTTCCTGTGCCTCTAACTGGTGCGCGGAATAACCCAGTTGTCCCTGGATTGCATAGTCTGTTTGGATATTTCCTTTTACATCATACTTGACTGCTTTGTTGCTGAAGTTTTCAACCTTTAAAGTAAAGGCGAACTTATTGCCGATCTCCTTCATTGCAACCTTCGCTTCTTTCGTGAACGCCTCCGTCACGACAGCAGGTGTGGACAATGCGGATTGCAGCTGCATGACTCCAGCTCCCTGTCTGCGAGGCGAGTATGGATTCTCCCATTCAAGGGCGTTATTGACGACCCCCTGATCCATTAATGGCTTTGAAGTATTCATCATCAGGTTCTTAGCCAAATTGGCCCGGGCAGATCCATCTAATTTAAAGTCTTTATCCACTCTTTCAAGAACCAGTGCAGAGCCTCCGGATACATGTGGCGCGGCCATCGAAGTACCGCTCATCATTCCATATTCATCGTTGTTCAACGTCGAATAAATTTGTCCGCCTGGAGCAGTGATTTCCGGTTTGAAATCCAGGTTCGGTGCGACTCCCCATGAACTGAATGCGCTCATTTTTCCTGCTTCTGGATTTACAGCTTTTGTTTTATCACCATTAAAGGTAATCTTCACCTTTTCTCCATCAGTTAAGGCCGCTTTCAGCTTTGTACCATCCGATTTCAACATAAACAGCTGAGGAATCGTGATATTTTGATCTGTAGCCATGGAGATATATCCATCAGCATTATTGTAAATAATGACTCCTGCCGCTCCTGCTGCCTGGGCATTTTGCGTCTTTTCAATAAAAGAAAGCGTGCCGCGCTCGATGAGGGCGAACTTGCCCTTTACATCCACTTTGGAAAGCTCCTCTGGCGTCCCAAGACCTGCGGCAACCAAGTCATGCGTTTTATCTTTTAAAGCATTGGGATGTACGCTCGAAGCCGACATGAACGGCGCTTTTCCTACTTGCCCATTTATATCATAAGTCGCCGCATCCAAATCCATATAGTTATTCTCGACCGAGGCCACTTGTACCGAGTCATAAGCAAGTCCAGGTGAACCTGAAACGCCAATATCCGGGTTCGAGGCTGATGGGTTTGCAAATCCATTTCCAAAGTGAGCCGAATTTCCTGCTGAAATCGACATGAGGATTCCATTATCAACAGCTCTGGATACTGCCTGCTGCTCCGGATCTTCTGCTGATACAAAACCTGCAGTTGAGCCAAGGCTCATATTAAGCACATCCGCCCCAAGGATGATTGCATCGTCAATTGCCTTAATATATATATCTCCCCATGTTGTCTGCATGGCGGGATCATTCCCGAAGACCTTTAAAGCAAGCAGCTGGGCTTCAGGAGCGACCCCTTTAATGCCGCCATTCGCTTCATCTCCATTGGCACCAGCCGTCCCTGCTACATGCATTCCATGCATGGAGGCCCCTTCACCAAGGTCAAGGATTTCTTCATTTTCATCCATGTAATTATATCCATAAGGTACCTTCGCCGTATAATAGTTGCCTAATAGATGGCTAGATTCCTTCATTCCGCTAATTTCACTTTCAGTCAGTTCTGCCTTATTCTCGTCGTTCAGGACCATATCACGGTGAGATGGGTCGATTCCAGTATCGATAATCCCGACGACCATCCCTTCCCCTTTATATCCATATTCCCTCCAAGCTTCCTGGGCTTGGACAAGTTCTTTACTATAAAGCATCTCAGGTTTTTCTACAGGGCGTTCATATTCATTCGCTATATGTACTTCAGCAACTTCAGGCATGGCCTCCACCTTTTTGATTTCACCATACTGAAGTTCACCACTGAACCCATTGACGACTGTGGTAAAACTTTCAAGTTCCTTGAAAGCTATTTTCTTCTCTTTCACCTTATTTTTCAATTTCTTCTGAACAGCTAATTTTTCGGACTTTAATTGTTGTTTCTTATTTTTCGATAGCTGTTTAAAAAGTTTCCCTTCTTTCGAAGCCGTTTCTATTGCCGGGGCTTCCTTCATCTCTACGATGACCCTGACCTTCTCGTTGCTTTTGTATTTCTTCCCCAAATCATTTTTCTTCAGCTTTATAATGCTTTCCTTATTCTTCTCACCTGCACTGCCCGAACCGGTCGGGGGATCTGGGAGCTTGGCTGCGGAAACGCTTGCAGTAAATACTAATAGAAAGATTGCTAGAATGGACAAGCTACGTTTAAACAATGAACTTTCCTCCTCTAAAATAATGTATTTTTGGAATATTCTTACTTAGTATAAAAATATCACAACTTTTGGGGTGAATTTAAGAGATAATAGTCACTATTTTCCTATTTCAAACTAGGATATTGTCATTATTTTTCATATTTTAATAGATTTACAAGATAGACGACAAAAAGATGGTGATGTTAAAACTAACATCACCTTTTACTTCTAGTTTTTCATTCTTGGATCCAGAGCATCACGCAGGCCATCGCCCATTAGGTTAAAGCCGAGTACCGTAAGCATGATCGCAAGCCCAGGAAAAAGAACCGTCCATGGTGCTTGAATGATGAATGCTCTGGAATCAGCAAGCATTTTTCCCCACTCTGGTGCTGGCGGCTGTGCACCGAGACCGAGAAAGCCAAGTGCTGCACACTCAATTATGGCAGTAGCAATCGCCAAGGTACCCTGGACGATAATCGGTGCAAGGCTATTCGGAAGGACGTGATGAAGGAGAATGCGGCCATCTCCCATTCCAATGGCCTTCGCGGCCGTTACATATTCCTCTTCTTTCACGCTTAAGACCCGTGAACGTAGAAGCCGGCCAAATATCGGGACATTGACGATTGCAATGGCAATAAGTGCATTGCGAAGGGAAGGTCCCAAAACGGCCACGACAGCAATGGCCAGCAAGATACTTGGAAAGGCCAGAATGATGTCAAAGACCCTCGATATGATCGTATCTATCCACCTACCGTAATAACCGGCAATGATTCCTAAAAAAGATCCAACCACGACAGACCCGGCTACAGATAAGAAGCCGATCCCTATTGATATGCGCGAGCCATAAAAGACCCTGCTCAAAATATCACGGCCAAATTCATCCGTTCCAAACCAATGTTCCGCAGATGGTGCCAAATGTTTATCACTTAGCTTTTGTCCCTCAAATGAATAGGGTGCTATTAGCGGTGCGAAGACGGCTATTAAGATGAAAAATAAAACAATCCCCAGACCAACAAGGGCTACTTTATTTTTCTTAAAGCTTTTCCATCCTTCCTTCCAGGGAGAGATGACTTTTTCCTCTGCCTCTTTGGGAGGAAGGATTGGCGATGTATTCGTTGCTATTTCAGGCATGAGTTTCCCTCCCTATTTATACTTAATCCTAGGATCGATTGCTGCATACAACAAGTCCACAACTAGATTAATCATGACGAACAGAAAGGCGATGACGAGAATTCCGGACTGTATGACCGGATAGTCCCGAGATAGTATTGCATCATAAATATATGTACCGATACCCGGCCACCCAAAAATGTTTTCCGTTAATATGGCGCCGCCTAAAAGTAATCCTGTCTGAAGGCCGATAACTGTAACCACTGGAATTAAGGCATTCTTAAAGGAATGCTTGTAAACAACCCAAAACATTCTCATTCCCTTGGCACGAGCCGTACGAATGAAATCCGATCTCATAACTTCCAGCATGGACGAACGTGTCATCCTTGCAATAATGGCCATTGGAATGGTCGCAAGCGCAATTCCTGGCAAAATGAGATGTTTGATCACTTCGAAAAACTGATCCACTCTGCCAGCAATGAGTGTATCTATCAAATACAGACCGGTTATGGCCTCAACAGGATCCCTGATATTGTCCCGCCCTGTCGTCGGAAGTAAATCCCATTGTATTGAAATGATGTATTGCTCCATTAATCCCAGCCAGAATATAGGCATGGACAAACCAATCAACGCAATAACCATTGCTACATAATCAAACCATGAGTTTTGGAACCAAGCTGATATTATCCCTGCATTCACACCTATGACTACTGCAATGATCATGGCGATCAATGCCAGTTCTATCGTGGCCATGAGGTATGGCCCAATTTCTTCAGAAACCGGACTATTCGTTTTTAACGATACACCCAGGTCACCCTTTAACAGGCCTGATAAGTAATCCCAAAATTGAATGAACCAAGGTTTATCCAAACCAAGTTCCTTTGTCATTGCAGCGACTGCCTCTTCTGTTGCTTGCTGCCCTAGAATCACCTGTGCTGGATTTCCAGGAATCGCCCGAATCATCATGAATACAATAAATGCCATTCCGAGTAACACTGGAATGAGAGATCCTAAACGTCGTACGGTATAGGAAAACAAAACAATCACCCGCCTTTTAAATAAGGGTCCTTCGAAGCGCCCTCGATCATTTTGAAATGCATTCCATAACAAAACCGGGCGCATGCAAGATTCCATACTACCCGGTTCGTACGGTTAATTTTCTAGAGAAACATTCACAAGGGATTGAGAACCAGTTGGATGTGGAACAAACCCTTTGACTGTCTTAGATCCGGCTAGCTGCGGTAAAGAGTGGACAAGTGGAACCCATGGAGCTTCATCATGGATGATTTCCTGAGCTTTTCCATATAACTCATTACGCTTGGCTTCATCTGCCGTGGACTGGGCTTCAATCAGTAGCTCATGAACTTCATCGTTTGCATAACGGGCATAGTTGTTGGAGCCGATATTATCTTTATCCAATAATGTATAAAGGAAGTTATCCGCATCTCCATTATCGCCTGTCCAGCCCATCATGAAGGATTGAGCTTCACCAGCCTGCACTTTCTCTAAATATGCAGCCCATTCGTACGAAACGATATTAGCTTCGATGCCGACTTGTTTTAGGCTTGCTTGAATGGCTTCAGCCACTTTTTGACCATCTGGCATATATGGGCGCGGTACCGGCATTGCCCAAAGGTCCATTTTAAACCCGTCTTCAAGTCCAGCTTGTTTAAGCAGTTCTTTCGCTTTTTCTACATCGTAATCATAGTCTTTGACTTTGTCATTGTAGCCAGAAACGGATGGCGGCATAGGATTCTTGGCAGGCTCTGCAGTGCCTTCATAAAAATTATCAATGATTTCCTTTTTGTTGATCAAATGCGAGATTGCTTGACGTACTTCTTTCTTGTCGAATGGTGCTTTCTCAACATTGAAAGCAAAGTACCCGACGTTCATGGATGCACGTTCGAATATTTGCAGTTTGTCATCTCCTGTAACCTTACTGATATCACTTGGGTTCAACCCGTCCATCAGGTCGATTTCACCCTTGATTGCAGCATTTAAACGCGCAGAGTTATCTTTAATGACCTTAAAGGTGATTCCATCAAGTTTTGGCAGTCCATCTTGCCAATAGTCATCGTTTTTCACCACTTCAATCGTATCGCCAGGTTTCCATGATTTGAATTTGAAAGGACCTGTACCAGATGGATTCTTGGTGAAGCTGTCTCCCTCTTTTTCAAATCCAGTCGGACTGGCTATTGCAAATGTAGGCATGGCAAGGTTTTTCAGGAATGGAGCCTGCGGACGGTTCAAAGTGAATTCCACCGTGCTTTCATCGATAGCTTTTACTTCTTTGATCACATGGCCCTCATCACCTTCAAATCCTCCGAACATGGAAGCATAGTAAGCAAATTTACCTTCATCCTTACTTTGCGCCCAGCGTTGAAAGTTTTTTACGACCGCATCTGCATTGAAATCAGTACCATCATGGAACTTGATGCCGGTTTTCAATTTGAATGTGTATGTTTTTGCGTCATCGGACACTTCCCATGATTCTGCAAGACCCTGATTAATTTCCGTATCATCTTCCCCATATTTCACAAGCGTTTCAAAAATCTGCTGTGTGACGATGAATGATTCTCCATCGGTTACGATAGCTGGGTCAAGACCGACCGCATCTCCGCCTTTACCGTAAATCAATACGCCGCCTTTTGCATCACTCGATCCCCCTTTACCATCATCTTTCTCTTTTGATGTAGACGAGGAGCATCCCGCAAGCGCTAGTGAAAGAGCCAGGATACCAGTCAACAATAAAGCTAATGTTTTCTTCATATTCTTCCCCCTTATTTTTGCGAATTTATGTATACGTCGTGTCAATTGTATAAATGACAAGCAACGTAGTGACCAGGTTTATGTTCATGCAGGATTGGCTTTTCCGTTTTGCACTCTACCATGGCTTTCGGACACCTCGTATGGAATGGACAGCCGCCAGGCGGGTTTGATGGGCTTGGAACATCTCCCTGCAGGATTACCCTATCCCCCTTGTATTCCACATCCGGGATCGGTACGGCCGATAATAAAGCCTGGGTATATGGGTGAAGGGGATCTTCATAAAGTCCCTCACTTTCCGTCAATTCAACTATATGTCCAAGATACATCACACCGACACGGTCGGAGATATGCCTTACCACTCCAAGATCATGGGCAATGAATAAGTAGGTCAAATCAAAATCTTCCTGCAAATCCTGCAGGAGATTCAAGACCTGGGCCTGAATCGAAACATCCAGTGCAGATACGGGCTCATCGGCGATGATCAGCTTGGGGTTTACGGCAAGTGCCCTCGCAATGCCAATACGCTGCCGCTGGCCACCACTGAATTGATGCGGATACCTTTTAGCATGGTAACTGCTTAAGCCAACAACCTTAAGGAGTTCCTGTACACGGGCCTTTCGCGTCTTTTTATCTTTAACCCCATGGACGATGAGCGGCTCTTCCAATATTTTTTCAATAGTATGCCTGGGATTGAGGGAAGCGAATGGGTCCTGGAAGACCATCTGCATTTCACGGCGCATCTTTCTCATTTCACGGGAAGATAAAGCCGTCAGGTCTTTTCCTTCGAAATAAACGTTCCCCTCACTCGGCTCAAGCAATCGAAGCAATAATCTTCCCGTTGTCGACTTTCCGCAACCGCTTTCTCCGACAAGGCCTAAAGTTTCCCCTTTATAAATGGAAAAAGACAAACCATCCACTGCCTTAACCTCTCCAATGGTCTTTCCTAGAACCCCTCCTTTAATTGGAAAATGTTTCTTTAGGTTTTCTACCTTAACCAATGTTTGATTCATGCAGGGCAGCTCCTTTCCCATCTTCATACAGCCAGCAACGAACATGCTGGCCCTCATCAAATTTCATAAGAGACGGTGTCTCATTCAAACATCGCTCCATGGCATGGGAGCACCGAGGGGCAAACTGGCAACCGAGGCTGCTTGTCCCAGGTTTTGGAACATTACCCGGTATCGAGTAAAGTCGCTCTTTCCTTATCCGCATATCCGGAATCGATTGAAGTAATCCGACCGTATAAGGATGCTTAGGATTTTGGAAAATCGTTTGCACATTTCCTTCCTCTATTACCTTGCCGGCATACATGACAATGACACGTTCACACATTTGCGCCACAACGCCAAGATCATGGGTAATCATCATGATTGCCGTATCTGTTTCTTTATTTAAATTCTTCATTAACTCTAGGATTTGTGCCTGGATCGTCACATCCAAAGCCGTTGTCGGTTCATCGGCTATAAGAAGTTTCGGCTCACAGATCATGGCCATTGCTATCATGACCCTTTGTCTCATTCCACCTGAAAGTTGATGCGGATATTCATCAATCAATTCCTCGGCACGACCAAGGCCAACCAGCTTCAACATTTCTACCGCTCTTTGCCGTGCCTGCTTTTTGTTCCATTTTTTATGTATCCGAAGCGTCTCCACCAACTGCTCGCCAATAGTGAACACAGGATTCAAACTTGTCATCGGTTCCTGGAATATCATCGCTATATCATTCCCGCGAATTTTTCTCATTTTCGCTTCAGAGGCATTTGCGATATTCTCTCCTTTAAAAAGGATTTCTCCCTCCACCTTACCAGCAGGTGAAGAAACCAGACCCATGATGGACAAAGAAGTTACGCTTTTTCCGCATCCTGATTCTCCTACAATACCTAAAACTTCACCAGGATTGACGTGAAAATCGATTGAATTCACGACAGGGATCACCCCATCGTCAGTACGAAAACTGGTTCGCAGCCCACTCACCTTAATAATTGGTTCGTCCATCAAATCACTTCCTATATATAACTTTTTTTCCAATTATATTATTGGGTTTATTATTGCATCAAAATTAAAATATTACAATATATTTTCTAAAAATTCTAATTTGACAGAATAATTTTTTTATTTTGTTTAAATTCACACATTTTGGCATAAAAAAAAGACTGCTTGTTTGCAGTCATTAAAGGAAGGGAATCAGAAATCTTGATTCCATATGAGGGTAAATCGGAGTTTCCAGCGAGGAAAAAGCTATATTAGCCTTTGGGGAATGAAGGGGTGAAAATGAACTCTATATACTACAGTGAAGCTTAACGGAATTTTTCCCGTCATCGAAATATTTTACGCCTTTGTTCAAATGTTGAAATACGTTGCATTAATTTTTCATTATGTTCATATAAATACTTGTTTTGTTTATCCAATTGAGTAAGTTTCAAATTAATCTGTACTAATACATGATTCATTATTGGAAGTTTTCACATGGGTCTTCCCCACATGATGGATTAAATCACTAATGAGTTCTTCCATCCGCTTTTTCTTTTGTATGGTCTTATAAAGCTTGCCTGCTCCTGCCCAGGCAAGCTTCATATCCTCACACATGATCAACCTCCACATAAGTCTATAAACCAATATGTTCAATCTCCTTGGGCTTAACATCATTTTGTTTAGATCCAATGAATTGAACCCTCTCGGCGACCACTTCAGTTACATATACATATTTACCCTCTTGATTTTCGTATCTCCTTGTTTTTATTCTGCCTGTGATACCGATCAAGGCACCTTTTTTACAATACTGAGCAGTATTTTCAGCCGACTTTTTCCATATGATACACTGTACGAAGTCCGCCTCATAGTCACCAACAGTATTACGGAAGTTCCGGTTGACTGCTAATGTGATATTGGAAACAGCCTTGCCGTCGGGTGTGTATCTTAATTCGGGATCCTTCGTAAGCCTGCCGACGAGGGTAACTTGGTTAATCATTTTTTCACTCCTTCCTCTCTAATATGCTTTTATCATACTCTTTCTTCCATCGATTAAAAAATGAAGGAAATGGGCTTATTACACCCTTTTTCTTCTTAAAAAACGGTTTGAACTGATGCAAAATCATTTTTTGTCGATCAAAATTTAATAAAAAACGAATAGTTAACAAAATTAAATATTTTGCAAATTTTTATTCAATCATTCATAATTTAGACAATTGTTGGGTTTTCATTTCATTAAGGGACTGTTTTTTAGTATGATATAATTACCTTTAAAAGGATTAATAAATATGAACCATTCCGGAAGATTAAAATTTACGTTTAAGAGCGGTAATTACCACTCTTCTGGCAAGAAACGGAGGAATTAGATGAAATCATTTAAATTGATCTCGTTGCAAATTGTTACTGAGAATTTAAACTTGATTGATATTGCATTAACAGATGGACTGATTATAAATAAAGAAAACGACGCTAGATCATGGTTACTTGAGGCCTTTGTAGAAGAAAATCATTTCAAAGAGCTTGAACCCTCACTTCCAAATATAGACGGAGAGGTATATATCCAGGCCGTCATTACCAAAAAGGACAATGAACCGGCCCTGTTTCACACTGCTTTACGCACAATAAGAAAAGTAGGTAACCATTATAGCCTCTTATTTGTTGGTCACATCCAAAAAACGCGGAGCAAATATGCAGAACTCCTTCTAGAAGATTTGGTCCAAAAGGGTCTTGCCGGCGATGAATTAATAAAAGAGTTCAAGCAAAAAATCCGCTCAAAGCCTAAATTGGCAACAAATAAATAAAAATCCTTCCCATAATTCCCATCCCCTAATCGCATGGACATAAAAAAGACTGACTTAGACGAATAAGGATGTAAATCCTCTTCTTTAACTAAGCCAGTCTTTCTCATTCTGTGCTAATTACTTATTTTTGTCGTCATTTTTATCATTGTCTTTAATCAAGTCATCGGCATCATTATCAACGTTATTATCAACGTCATTCTCGTCGTTATCAAGCACTCCATCATCGTTATCATTCATGTCGTTATCATCCGTGCCGTTGTTATCATCTGTACCGTTGTTATCATCTTCAATGATGTTGTTATCTTCTTCTGGTGCGGGATTGTTGTTGTTGTCATCATTATCCGTTCCACATCCAGCAAGGAACATAATGGATAATAAAGATCCCCCAATTAGTGCAAAAATTTTCTTCATCATTTTTGGCAACCTCCCTTCTTTCTTTATCATTAGCTATTTTGCCCGAATGTGAAAATAACTTGCGTCCTATTTTAAATTTAAAAAGAAAATCCGCTTATTGGAATTTAATCATGAAAAAATGCCGGACATAAAAATGTCCGGCATTCAAAGGGAGAATAGAAAGTTCTAAAAACCGCTCTTGCTTTAAAAAAGCAATGCAGTGCTATTTATATACACCGCTTCATGCTTCCATAAACCATTTTTTTGAAAAATATAGTTAAATTAGTCCCGTTCCCGGAAAATGAATGCACTACTTCTTATTTGTCACCAAAAGCAAACATGATATCGGCTTCACATGCTGTTTCCCCATCTACCGTTGCCACTGCTTTTCCTTTACCCATTGAACCTCTCATACGCACTATTTCCACTTCAAGACGTAGTTGATCACCTGGTTTTACTTGCTTTTTAAAACGGCAATTATCAATCCCAGCGAAAAATGCAAGCCGTCCTTTGTATTCTTCTTGTTTCAAAACGGCTACAGCGCCAACTTGCGCTAATGCCTCTACAATTAACACACCAGGCATAACTGGGTAATCGGGAAAATGACCATTAAAGAATTCTTCATTTGCCGAGACATTCTTCAATCCCACCGCTCTTTTCCCTTCATCTATTTCTATGATCCGGTCCACTAATAAAAACGGATAACGATGCGGAATAATTTCCTTTATTTGTGTGATATCAAGCATATTTGTTCCTCCTATGAATTCAAAATTTCAAATATAACGTAAACTCGCCCCTGTCATGAAGACAGAGGCGTAGTTGCCATGTAATATAAATCCGATAATGACAGCAACTACTCAAAAAACATGGAACTACGCGCCCTTGTTCACTATATCAATAATATGGGTCCATGTGGATTTTTGGAAAACATCCATTGCATGTCCTCCACCGATCACACTGTATCCCAATAGTGCCCCGGATAATACAGCAATGAAAATCAATCCGATAACAATGAGTAAACGAAGCCAAATTGGCAAAAGCCGGACCTTGATTCTACGATTCGGTTTCGTCTCAACTTCCTTTATCTCTTCTTCAATTTGTTGTCTCATTACACGATTTTGTTCCATATTGAATGTGAAAGCTCCTTTTAAGAAAACTCGCCGACTGATTTTAGAAATTCAGCAGCTATGCAAAAATGATAGGCACGAATGATTCTGTTATGAATTCATTATAACCGATTTGCTCTAATTCCGCAGGGAGACATTTTATTTACCAGATACCTTAACGGATTCCATTGACTAATCCGCTCATTTGATCAGCCATCGTTACTGCCCGGGATTGAAATTGGTAAGACCGCTGAACATTGATTAGATCCGTCATTTCTTTGGAAAGATCGACATTTGAGGACTCCAGAGTGCCTTGACGGACTGCTGCCTGGTTGCGGGAATCCCCTGTTAATTCAGTCATGATATCTTCTTCAGTAACACCCAAGGCAATGAAGTTTTCGGGCATGCCAAGTAAATTTCCCCCTAGCCGGTCAAGAAATTGTGGTTTCTTTACCGAGACGATTCCTAGCCCAAAACCACTTTCGCCATATTCTTCCGTATCCACTATCAATATGCCATTTTCCGAAATCTTAATGTCTTTAATATTTCCCTCTATGAGGACCGGTTCACCATTTTCATCAAGGACTTTATGTCCCGCAGAGGTAACGAGCATCATTTGATCGGGATCATTGGCATTAGGAGATAAATAAAAGGACCCATCCCTTGTAAGCCTTGTATTGACCCCATTATCGTCCTGAACGCTTACGGTGAAGAATTGGTCCTCCCTAGTGATTGCAGCATCAAGATTACGGTCCGTCGTCTTTAAGGCTCCCTGTGAAAGCACCAATTGAGATTGGCTTATCTTAGCACCTGTTCCCTGTCGAATGCCAGGTGTGGTCAACCTTCCTTTTTCCTTGGTATCACTCGGTTGATTATTGAAACTCTGTGTCAATAAGTCATTGAAACTCGTTTGGGTCTTTTTGTAGGCAGTCGTGTCCACATTAGCGATATTATTACTTATTTGATCGATTTTACTTTGAAGTTGGTTCAGCGTATTGGTCGCTGTCATCATGGTCCGATTCATGGATTTTCCCCTTACATGTTCAAATTCCCAAAGGCATTTTTCTTCTAATGTTCAATTAAAGCCTGCCAACTTCATTGACCGCTTTATCCAAACTTTTATCATAGGCTTGAAGAACCTTCTGACTCGCTTCAAAAGAGCGGTATGCCGACATCATTTCTGTCATCGATCTCGATTGGTCAACATTGGAGCCTTCAAGAAAGCCTTGCTTAGTAGAAAAACCAATATCTGCAGCCGCGTATGCGTTAGGTAATTTCCCATCATTCACTGCCTTATAAAGGCCTTCCCCATCCTTCATGAGCTGTGATGATGGATCATCTGAATGACCGATGCCCATACGTGCCGTTTGAACATTTCCTTCCAAAATAACACCGTTTTCCGTTACAGTGAACCGATCGCTATCAAGCTGGATCCGTTCATTATTTTCGTTCAATACATAATGACCGGCAGGTGTAGTCAGATAACCTTGCCCATCTAGAGTGAAATTGCCGTTACGCGTATAACGGACGTCGCCCTCACCATCCTGAACAGTAAAAAACACCGACCCTTGCCGGCCGGTTTCTTCATTGATCGGAAGGTTTTCATCAGCCAAGGAAATATCCGTATTAAGCTGGGTTTCCTCCAATGTACCCTGGATAAATAAAGGATTCGCCTCCTGTACGTAAACGCCCGTACTGAGCCCCCCAACCTGGGATAATTGAGACATACTGAATTTGTTCTCCGTAGGAATCGTTTTACCACCTATATTGCTGATAAGCATTTCAGGAAACGACCTTACACTCGTTTGATCCGCTTTATACCCTGTTGTATTCGCATTGGACATATTGTTTGTGAGCAATTCTGTGCGCCTTTGCTGTGTAAGCATCCCGGAAGCAGCCGTATAAAAACCTCTTAACATCTTCTTCACTCCTCATTCTACATAACTTATCCCGTTCAATTTCCCATATCTATCTTATCGGTCATGAACATCAGTATCTTAAGGAAAAAGAAAAAGCATTAGGCAGAAGAATTTGTCTTTTATCGTAGGCTAGGTCAGATTTAAAGGAATGGTGTTAAATTCTCGACTAAAAGAAGAGGGCCTATTGCTCATCAGTACTAGAACTGCACGCACTTTCTCTATGCCTCATGTTTGTCTGAACCTTAGACCCCTATCTTATGATGCAGATTTCCATCCGCTTTTTAGTTGAATTTGTGCCGTGGCAATTTATCCATATTATCAAGCATGATCCCTGTTCCGATTGCTACACAATCCATTGGGTGCTCGGCAACGAGTACTGGTACCTTAAGTTCTTCAGCAAGGAGTAAATCAATCCCGTGAAGCAATGCTCCACCACCTGTTAAAATGACACCGCGGTCGATGATATCAGCAGAAAGTTCAGGCGGCGTCCGCTCAAGTACGCTTTTTGCAGCTTGTACAATGATGGAAACCTGCTCGCGAAGAGCTTCCTCAATTTCTTTCGAATTGACCGAAATGGTTCTAGGTAATCCTGATACCATATCGCGTCCACGAATATCGATGACTTCATTACGTGAACCAGGGAAGACGGTTGCAACCTGGATTTTAATATTTTCCGCTGTACGTTCACCAATCAGAAGCTTATACTTCCGCTTGATATAATGTAAAATTTCATTATCGAATTTGTCACCGGCCATTTTAATAGAAGAAGATGTAACGATATCCCCCATTGAAAGAACGGCAATATCCGTTGTACCCCCGCCAATGTCTACGACCATATTGCCGCTTGGTTGAAAAATATCCATGCCGGCACCGATTGCAGCCACTTTTGGTTCTTCTTCAAGGAATACTTTCTTCCCTCCGCTTTTTTCAGCAGCCTCTTTAATCGCCTTTTGTTCGACACTTGTTATGTTGGTCGGGCAGCAGATTAAAATTCTAGGCTTTGAAAGGAAACCTTTCACATTCAATGTATTGATAAAATGCTTAAGCATCGATTCTGTTACATCAAAATCCGCAATGACACCGTCTTTTAAAGGACGAATTGCGATGATGTTTCCTGGAGTACGGCCTACCATTTTACGAGCTTCTTCCCCGACAGCAAGAACACGGTTCGTATTCTTATCAATCGCTACTACCGAAGGCTCATTTAACACAATTCCTTTACCTTTGACATGTATAAGAACATTGGCTGTTCCAAGATCTATCCCAATATCTCTAGCAAACATTTCTTAAATCCTCCTTGAATATCCTCACATATAACCTACTTCTGTCCTAATTGTTTATTTTACCATATTGCATTGACACAAGTAAGTATGAATTATAAATAAACGCTAATACAGACTATTATTTCCTATTTTTCCAATATGTAAAAAAATTAGATGTCTTAAGCACTATTCCTCGTCTTTTCCCATAAAAAAATCCCGGCACGGAACCGCAATCAAGGTTAAGGAATAGGCTGACACACTTTCATGTCCCCTTATTCATTCCCTGATTTGCATAATTCACTTCCAATTGCCGGAATGATATCAAAAATTATTTAACGATTTCTTCTTCTCTTTCAGATCGTTTATATTTTAATTTTGTCGCTTCTCCACCTCTTAGGTGACGGATGGATTTATGATAATCCAATATATCCTTAACTTCGTTAGCCAAATCAGGATTGATTTCTGGCAGCCTCTCAGTTAAGTCTTTATGCACTGTGCTTTTAGAGACTCCGAACTCTTTTGCAATGACGCGGACTGTTTTTCTAGTTTCCACGATATACTTTCCTATCTTGATAGTTCTTTCTTTGATGTAATCGTGCACACCACTCGACCTCCCCAGATTGGATGTGAGAAGTGTGAAATGAGATTCGTATTTTTCGAATCGAATACCGCTGCCCTATAAACAATGAAAGATAGAATTATTCACCTATTAGATAATTTGTAATAAACGATTCCTCACCTCAAACACTCTCTTTGCATGGTTTATAACATCTTATTAGCTTGGTTAAGAATATATGCCTAATGGGACAGGCGGTTTGCATTTATTTCTAATTTTCATTTGTTTATTTTCCTTAAGATCAAATTATTTCCCGAGAAATTTGTCGGAAATACAAATGTTTCAGCTTATGGGCCAATACTTCCTCGAAAGAAAAAAAGAAGCCGTTCAAATTGAACGGCTTCTTTTTACCAAATTTTCAGTTGTTGTCATTCGTAACGCTCTAGGTTTTTGTTTTGATTTAATTAAAAATCTTAATCTTAATTAGATTGATTTAACGAATCTTTTAAGGAGTCACTTTCCTCAGTTGCATCTTTCTCTGGGACAGAGCCTTCCTCATCAGTGCCACTCTCTAAATCAGTGCTCTCGTCAGTTTCGTCAACGGCAGGCGTTTCATCCGTGCCAGTTTCAGATTCTTCGACTGCAGGTGTTTCTTCTTTATCAGTTTCAGATCCTTCAACTGCAGGTGTTTCTTCTTTATCAGTTTCAGATCCTTCGACTGCAGGTGTTTCTTCTTTATCAGTTGAATCGTTAAGTTCGCTGCCTTCTGCTTCAGTTGCCGATTGAATGGCAGAAGCTTGTTTATCAACAAAATCAAGTGGATTTAACGCAATGTTATCTTTTCTGATTTCGAAGTGGACATGCACGCCAGCTTCTTCGTTGATTTGGCTTTTTCCAGCTGTTGCAATTGCTTGTCCTTGTTTCACTTTGTCACCGACTGCAACCTTAATGTCTTTAACAGATTGATAACGAGTGACGACACCATCTTCATGCTGTACTTCAACTAAATTTCCAAGTAACGCGTCGTCTTGAACTTTCGTTACATTTCCACTTAAGGAAGCTTTTACATCGAAAGATTTTCCATCTTCCATTGCAATGTCTATACCTTTGTTTTGCTCATATCTATTGTTGTAGAAAACCAATGCTTCTTCTTGTGCCTTTTCATCCGCATTCACATCATAAAACTGTTTCTTGATAACCGATTTGTCTGCATCGGCTACAGGCATCTTGATTGTCTCAAGATTACTATTAACCTCGACAGAAGGCTGACCATAGTTTTTTCCTGTTTCAGCTGATTCCTCTTTGCCATCTTTAGCTGAATCATCAAAACTATTTTGTAATAAGAAGGCCGCGGCTAAGATTATGGCTGCACTTGCGATATAGATTGCTGATAATGCCCAACGTTGTTTTAGTATACGTCGGATTGTGGAAGTTGGTTTCTTTTCTTCCTCTCTCATATTAATCACCTCAGCAATCATTCTGAACATTTTGTTAAGATTATATACATTCAGGAAAAAAATTTTTTAGATTTATTTTGCGGAAATGAAACCGATTTTATTCGTAGAATGGTAAAATGTTTGGTATCTTACTGTTGAAGGATGTTTAATTCATGAAAAAAGCCTTTAAACTTGTGTTAACGTTATTGCCTTTTCTATATATGATTGCCATTTGGATAATGTCGAGCAACCCCGATGATATGATTCTTGATCTTCCCTCATCCTCAATTGACCGCTTTATCAAAGAGGCACTTCATCTGGTCGAATTTGCCCTTTTGTATATATTATTGGTTTCGGCCCTTGCTGCAAACCAAAAACTGAAACCTGGTTTAAGCCTGTTGGCGGCCCTTGTAGCTTGCCTTTACGGAGTTATTGATGAATACCACCAATCATTCATCCCATACCGCACCGCTGCCTTAATAGATGTAATTAAAGATATCATTGGAGTGGCTGCAGTCTATTTTCATGTCCAATATCATTATTTCAAGCGTGAACGCGGCTTTTTGACCATTATAGAAAAATTAAGCGCAAAAAAATGAGAGATGGGAATCCCCATCTCTCATTTTTTTGCCGTCATCGTATTCAGCCACTTACTTGAAGACTGAACTTTGACTCCTTTATAATAATATTTTACGATGTCTTCATAGGTTTTCCCTTCCCTGGCCATCCCATTGGCACCGTATTGGCTCATTCCAACTCCGTGTCCAGAACCTTTTGTCGTGATGACAATCTGGTTGCCTTGACGCTCCCAGTTAAAATCGGATGATGTCAGCCCAAGCTTTTCACGAATCTGTTTTCCTGTCATTTTCTTTCCTCCGATTTCCACCACACCAACGCGATTACCTGATGTTCTTTCAATGACGGTTCCTATTGATGTTCCAGATGAAAGGCTTACACCCAGTTTGTTTTCAAAATCTGCAGTATTCACTACAACTTTATTATAAAACTTTGGTGATTCTTCTTTATCCCATGGGCTGGATACACTTTTTAAATAGGGAAAATCAGCTTGCCAATAGTCCTCGGAATTCTCCGTGTAGCCATTGCTGGTCGAAAAAAATGTGGCAGTAATCGGTTTTCCTTCATAGGTTAGGATTTGACCCGCTGTTTCTTTTATAGCTTTGTTAATTTTCTTCATCTTCGATTTATAATCAGAGCCCCACTGTTTCTTCAGCTCATCATTATTCTTATAAACTTGGTGCATGACCGTATCGCTTACATCGGCACCATCCGGCAAGCCCAATCGACTTTCGCTTATGAGCTGATTGACGATATAAGTTCTCGCTGTCAATGCTTGTGCCTTCAGCGCCTCTTCCTCAAAATCTGCTGGCATCTCAGCTGCAACCACACCAGTCAAATACGATTCAATCGGCAGTTTTTCAATCTTTTTTGCAGAGGTACGGTAAACGGCAACTTCAACGGAACTCATTTCATTTGCACTTACCTCTTTCCCCTCATTCTTCACTTTCTTATCTAATTGTTCGGCTAACTCCCCACTTGTCTTATCATTTGAAAATGGAAGCACAAGCACTGCTGGAATCATGATAATTGCGAATGCTACTGCTATGAATAGTACGATCATCGGTTTGATTGCTTTCAAATTCCTGAGCCTCCCTACACTTGTTTTCTCTGCCGTATAATCTTTATCCAGCAGGATCTTTACATAACAAATGTATGTCGAAGGACAAGCTTTTATGAATAGAAAAACGATAACTATTTAACCGGAGGCGATGAATGCTGGAACAAAACAAAAAAAACCATTCACGTTTCCATGTATCGAACGTGAATGGTTTTATAAGCTATCTTATGCGTTTTAAATCTGCAATTTTTTTTGTTTCTGCAGGTACATCTTCGTTAATACGTTCCACATCAGCACCTAGAGATGCCAATTTACCATGGAAGTTAACGTATCCTCTGTCAAGATGCTTTAATTCTGTAACGCGAGTAATGCCATCTGCAACCAATCCAGTCAGGATGAGCGCTGCTGCGGCACGTAAATCTGTTGCAGCTACTTCAGCACCTTGAATGTTAGTTGGTCCATTAACGATAACAGAACGACCTTCTATTTTAATATTGGCATTCATGCGACGGAATTCCTCAACATGCATGAAACGGTTTTCGAAAACGGTCTCCGTAATCATACTTGTTCCTTCAGCACGCAATAATAATGCCATCATTTGCGATTGCATATCAGTCGGGAAACCAGGATGTGGCATTGTTTTGATATCAATGGCCTTCAAGGTTTTTGGACCGATAACGCGTAATCCATCTTCTTCTTCAAGAATTTTAACGCCCATTTCCTCCATTTTAGCAATAAGGGAAGTAAGGTGTTCAGGTACAGCTCCTTGAACAAGAACATTGCCGCCAGTAAGAGCAGCCGCTGTCATAAATGTACCAGCTTCGATACGGTCAGGTATAATCGCATGTTCAGTGCCATATAATTTATCGACACCTTCGATTCTCATCGTACCAGTACCAGCACCTCTGACTTTGGCACCCATTTTATTAAGGAAATTCGCAAGATCTACAATTTCAGGCTCTTTGGCCACATTTTCAAGAACAGTTATACCTTCAGCAAGTGTTGCTGCCATCATGATGTTTTCAGTGGCACCCACACTCGGGAAGTCAAGATACACTCTTGCACCCTTAAGTCTTCCTTCTACCTCGGCATCAATGAAACCATTGCCGACCTTCACTTTTGCTCCCATCGCTTCAAAACCCTTTAAATGCTGGTCGATAGGACGTGATCCGATGGCACAGCCACCAGGAAGAGCAACGCGGGCCCGGCCATTCCTTGCTAGTAATGAGCCCATTACTAAAACGGAAGCTCTCATTTTACGTACATATTCAAATGGTGCTTCTTCTAATAACTCTCTTGATGCATCTACAGTTACTTGATTGTCATGAAAGGCAACATCTGCATTTAAGTTGCGCAATACTTCATTGATTGTATATACATCGGAGAGCGTAGGAACATCTTTAATGATACTTTTCCCATCACTTGCTAATAATGTTGCAGCGATAACTGGCAAAACGGCGTTTTTAGCACCTTCTACTTTAACTGTCCCGCTAAGCCTTTTTCCGCCGCGGACGATGATTTTTTCCAAAAGTATTCCCCTCCGCGTCCATTTTCTCTATATTAATATTCAAACGTTATGATTGGTGTGCCAACTACAAAGTTCGTTTGGTCACCCAATCCTTCTGTCCGTAGCCCAAACTGCAAATTTAATTTTTCTTTTGTCAAAGGTTGTTTAAACAATGTTGAATGTGCAGATATTGATGTAAAGTTCGTTTCATGCACACTCTCAATTTCCCTTGCTTGGAACATATCTAACAGGTCTTCAGTTTTAGAGTTTAAAACCGAATCCATATTATCATTGATAGACCCTTTAATACAAGAAAAAATTGAAGGAGTCCCTATAAATAGGTCATTCACCCTGTTCTGGAATGTAGCCGTAAAAAATGCCGAATTAGCTTTTCTCCACTTTTTTCCCTTCACTTCGTAAATAACATAGGTAACTTTATCAAATTTCTCTTCCGTTGTCATTATTTTGATAGACTCGGTTAGACCTGAATCGACATTGTAAGTTAACGCCTCAGCCTTCCAGCCGGAAGCATCATCTTTCCGGTGCCATTGAAATTGAGGGTATTTTCGTTTTAAAGCCGCAACTTCGCTTTCAAACTCTCGTTTAGTTGTAATCTCTTTATTTATTTCTCTAGTGAGTACAGACCAATCTTCTATGTCTAAATCCTTATCCTTTTGTAACAGACCCACCAATTTAACTATATCTGGTTTACTTTCTGCCACAATCGTACTATTCCCAATTAAAATCACCATCAAACCAAGAAATACTATGTATGTTAACATTTTTTTGTTTAAAATATACATGTTAAATCCCTCCCCTTTTACACATTCTTTCCATAAGGAGAGAGATCATACTTCGAGTTTTCCGACAATTGGTGACACATTCCGCCTTAAAATGGCAGTAAGCATGGCGAATACAAGAGTAGAATCATATTTTGCTATAAGAAAAGTCTTACAGCTTATCAGTCATCACTAAACATATACGGGAGTTGGTTTGCAAATCCCAGGTAGTCAAGGAAGAAGTTACTAACAACTGAACCTATGGCAACCGTTAATAAAATGTATAAAACCCTGGCCTTGATGACCGAATTGGATCTTAAGATTTTATCGAAATGTAATGCCTGTAAAGCCCACCAGGTAACTGCAATGAAAAACAAATGTGCAATTATTCCTGTTAAAGCCTGCTGTCCCATTGCTGAAAACATGTACATACCTCCTAAATGACACCCGAACTCTATTCTAACACAAAACTCCTTCGAATTTGGAATATAAAAGGAAGAATTGCAAAATATCTTTTTAAAACTGTAAATAGAGGCTTGATCCAATGGAACAAGCCTCTGATACAGGCATTATATCATTTACTCGAAATAAAGTCTGTAAATTCACCAAATTGATCATGAATAAAATCAAAGGCAATATTTGGCGCCACCCCGAAAAGTATGGTGCCTATTACGCAAATGATCAACACTGTGTAAAGACCCCAACGAATTTTAATGACCTTCTCTGAATGAATGGGTCGGAAAAAGACCTGAACCAATAATCCGAAATAGTATACATAGGACACAATGGTACCTGCGATCATGATTCCCGCAAGGACAAAATGTCCAGGCTCCGTAATGAATGTTCCAAGGAAAATATTGAGTTTGCCAATGAATCCTGTCGTCCCGGGAATTCCAGCAAGCGACAGGATAAATACAGTAAATGATATGGCAAGATACGGGGATTTCCTCCCCAGTCCTGCAAGAATGCTAATGTCTTCCGATCCGCTTTGACTGGAGAGCAGCTGAATGACTGCAAATACACCGATATTCATCAATACATAAGCCAGTAGGTAAAACCAGACTGTATCCAACAGGAAATATCCCCCACCCAATGTGGCAACCGCTACAAGGAGATAACCCGCATGGGCGATGCTTGAATAGGCGAACAACCGTTTTAAATTTTGCTGCCTTAACGCAATCACATTTCCAATGATGATTGTCAGACCTGCCAATGAAGCTATATAGATATTGTTTTTTTCCAAAAAGTCGAGCGCTCCGAATGTATCACCGGATGCCGTTAGGAACAACGAAAGAAAAATTCGCAGAATGATGACGAAACCCGCTATTTTCGAAATTACACTTAAGAAGGCTACTACCGGTGTCGGTGCCCCCTCATAGACATCCGGCGCCCACATATGAAAGGGAGCGGCAGCTATCTTGAAGGATAAACCGACAAATACCATGAAGAAAGCGAGGCCCATGATGTATTGCAGCTGACCATCGGTCATCGCAGCCATCGTCCGGCTCATTTCGCCTAGATTGACAGAACCAGTCACACCATATAAATAGCTCATCCCGAATAAAGTGATCGCCGTGGAAATGCCTCCGTTTATCACATACTTCATGGACGCTTCGTTAGACTTCTGATCATGTTTACGCATTCCGACTAGTATATAAGATGAAAGGGAAAGAAGTTCCAGTCCAACGAACAGGGTTATCAAATCCCCGCTTGAGGACATGACCATCGCTCCAAGCAAAGCGGTCAGGAAAAGATAATAAAATTCCCCCCGATGTTCCCGCAGCCCCTCTTTAGGTTCATATTCTTCAGCCAGAAGGATGATTAGGCCCGCTCCGAATAATAAGAGTAGCTTAAATGCTTTTGCAAATGAATCTAAACGAAACGTATCGGATAAGATACTGACTGTATCAAAGGATAGTAAGCTAATCAGTGACAAACATGCCAAAATGATACCGGTTAGCGCGAGCCATGCCAATTTTCTCCGATTAAAGTGCTTCGGCCAGAATAAATCCAATATCGAAAGAATCATGGCCGTTCCCAGGATGATGAATTCCGGCATCATCGCTCCCCAATCATAAGAAAGCATCGTGTTCAAATCCATCCTTCATCGCCCCCCTAAAGCTAGCATCATGGCTTCAATCGTTCCTTGAAGAGGCCCGCCTAACAAATTTGGGTATACCCCAACAGATATTATCAAACCGAGAAGAACCAATGCCGGTACAAGCTCCCAGTCTCTAAGGTCCCGTTTCTCTTTCTCTACCAAGCTATCATTTTTCCCGAAGGTCATCAACATGACCGCCCTCAGGATATAGACAGCGGTTAATACCAGCCCGATCACCCCAATTGCTGCAAGCAATGGCTGACTCTTGAATAAGCCAAGAAATACCATGAATTCACTGATGAAGCCAGACATGCCAGGCAAACCGAGTGAAGCCATCCCGCACGCTAACATAAACCCTGAAAAAACCGGCATCGACTTGGCCAATCCACCAAGCTTAGGAAGCATGGTGGTTCCCGTCCGCTCATACAACACACCCACCAAGAAAAACAACAAAGCAGCAATTAGCCCATGTGAGATGACTTGAAAGATAGCTCCCTGAATGCCCGCTTCATTCAAGGCTCCCAGACCCATCATGACGATTCCCATATGCGAGATTGATGAGTATGCTAAAACGAGCTTGAAATCCGTTTGTACCAATGCTAGAAATGCACCATATAAAAAACTGAGGACCCCAATCAGGACAACGGTAAAGGCCAAGCTTTTATATTGTTCAGGAAATATCCCCATTCCAAACCGGATGATTCCATAAGCCCCTATTTTCAATAGGACACCAGCATGAATCATGACTATGGATGGAGGTGCTTCCGCATGGACCCGCACCATCCAGCTGTGAAATGGAAATACGGGCAGCTTTATCGCAAATGCAACGAGAAAGGCCAGGCATAAACCAAACTTCATCGAACCGGATATGGGCGCAAAAAGCGAAACACCACCCATTGTCATCATCTGTGTCAATGCCGCAATATTGGTCGTACCTGTCCTGGCAAACAAAATCAAAATGACCACCAATAAAACTGCAGAACCGATGCCATTATAAATCAGAAAACTATAAGACGCTTTCTCCCTCTCCAGAAAGCCCCACCTACCAATCAAAAAGAAAGCGGGGATCAAGGTCATTTCAAAAAAGATGAAAAAAAGGATCAAATTTTCTGCGGTGAAGACACCGAGCATCCCGATCTCCAAAATCAAAAATAACAAATAATACCCTTTCCATTCTTGTTTTATATATATGGAGGCGATTGCGGCAAGTGAAGAAATGATTGTCGTCAATAATATGAAGATGAGACTTAACCCATCCAGGCCCAACTCAAAGTCAACTGTGAAGAGTTTGGGATCATACATCTCCAAATTCCCAAATCTGATCCAATTCAACTTAATGTCAAAGACGGATAGGGCCACTCCCGAATAATATTGACTGCATAGAAAGAATGATAGGAAAAGGGGAGGCAGTGTTCCGAAAAAGCCAAATTGTTTAATCGTCCTTTCCTCTTTCTTCGGCATTAGGGCAACCATCACAATGCCCAGCAGCGGTGAGAACACTAGAAGCGAGAGCAAATAGACATTCATCTTAGATACCCCCCAGTTACTGCAAAAATCACCAATAGTACCGCAAGTCCCAGAAAGGCTATCATGCCATATTGCTGTACCTGTCCCGTTTGCAGTTTAGACCCTAATTTCCCCAATCCCTCTATTGAACTTGTTACGGTGGATACCAAGCCACCGACAACGAACCTTTCAAAATAAGATAGGAAAATACTAAAGCCTTTGATTGCATAGCCTGCTGTGAAATGGTAAATCTCATCAATATAATACTTATTTTCCAAAACTCTATATAACTCGGAGTTTTCCTTGACAAGCCATACCCGAGGTAACTTCTTTTTAGCGTATATCATATATGCAAGGAATATTCCGGCAAGTGATACAAGCACAGCCATGAACATTATCCAAACTGGTCCCTCACTATGGCTGGCTCCTAGAAGAGTTTCATTTCCCTCCACAAGCCAATCTCCCAGGAAAGTCCCAAACCATGGTGTTTGGATATACCCACTGATTACAGCAAGCAATGCCAATACAAGCATGGGAATTAACATGATGGAAGGTGAGTCCTTAACCTGTGTTACTTGACTGCGTGAATCTCCTGCAAACATCATGAAAAACAGCCGGAACATATAAAACGCGGTTAAAAAGGAGGTAATCACCGCAAGTCCAAACAACACATAATTGCCGTTCTCCCAGGCTGCCATTAGAATTTCATCTTTACTGAAAAAACCCGAGAGCAAGGGGAACCCTGATATCGCCAAAGTTCCAGTCAAGAACAGCGGCCCTGTCCAATTCAATTTCCCCCATAATCCACCCATCTCTTCTATATCCTGTGTATGTATAGCATGAATAACACTGCCTGCTGCCAAAAACAGCAATGCTTTAAAAAAGGCATGGGTCATTAAATGAAACACACCCGCCACATATCCAGCAGTCCCCAAAGCAAGCATCATAAAACCAAGCTGAGAGATTGTCGAATAGGCCAATACCCGCTTAACATCCTTTTGCACAATAGCGATGCTTGCGGCAAATATGGCTGTAAATCCACCTGTTATTGCTACGACTTGCATCGCCGCTTCACTAGCGACGAATAACGGAAACAGGGTCGCCACCAGGTATACCCCTGCAGCAACCATGGTTGCTGCGTGAATCAATGCGGAAACCGGAGTCGGTCCCTCCATTGCATCCGGAAGCCATGTGTGTAGTGGAAATTGTCCAGACTTCCCAACCGCACCGATAAAAATCAAAATAGCGATCAAAGTCAGTCTTTCATTTGATATCACGCCTGATTGAATGGCTTGAAAGATCTCTCCAAATTCAAAGCTTCCCGTTTCCCAGAATAGTAGAATGATGCCGATTAAGAGCCCTACATCCCCAATTCTGGTCATGATGAATGCCTTCTTCGCTGCATTCTTGGCTTCCAGTTTATAAAAGTAAAACCCAATAAGCAGGAAAGATCCCCCCCCGACCAATTCCCAGAAGATATAAAGCTGTAGCAAATTTGGTGCCATGACAAGTCCAAGCATGGCAAAGGTGAAGAAGCCCAGATAAGCATAAAAAATGGAGAATCGCACTTCACCCTTCATATACCCCTTCGAATATATCTGGACAAGCAGGCTGACAAGTGAAACGATCACGAGCATCAAGGCATTAAGCTGGTTGATTTCAAACCCCGCTGTAAGTTGCGTCCCCCCAAAGGAAAGCCAATCTATCGATATTTTATAAGTAGGTTCTTTAAATCGTTCCACCAAGGTAAGCAGCGATAGAACCAACGAAGCCATTGTACATATTATTCCTATAAAGGCCCCTCGTTCCCGCAACCGCCCACCCGATAGAAGCAGAACCAGAAATGTGACGAGTGGAAAGATCGGTATGAGCCAAGCGTTCTCCATCATCGTATCAAATCCCCTTCTTCATTTATATAAACCTTCAATGCTTCATAATATCCATTTCATCGACATTGACCGTCTTCCGATTCCGATAAAGGGACATTAATATAGCCAGCCCTACAGCTGCCTCGGCCGCAGCGATCGTAATCGTGAATAATGAAAACACTTGACCCGTAATGGATGGCGTTACACCGAATTTACTGAAGGCAACTAAATTGATATTAGCAGCGTTCAGCATCAGCTCGATTGAAATCAAAACAATGACCGCATTTCTCTTCGTCAAAGCGCCATACAGTCCTATACAAAATAAAACGAGTGCCAATACAAGATAAGCCGACAAGGGAACTCCCGTCATGATCGATCTCCCTCCCCATCATCTTTTTTAGCCAATACAATGGCGCCGACAAGAGCAACAAGCAGTAGTACCGACATTGCTTCAAATGGAATGACATATTTTGGAAAAAAGTTCGATTCCTATTTGTTTTGTATTATCCTCATGCAAGGCGGTTGGCTGTACAGGGATATCCAGATTATAAATACCCAGGTAAACCGCCACGGCGAATCCAGCAATAGCTGCCAGAAATGAGAATCTCCCCCAGCCCCCTTTAACGGGTTCATCACTTTCTTGGTGTTTTGTGAGCATAATTCCAAATAACATCACGATCGTTATTGCCCCTGAATAAATAAGGATCTGGACAATGGCGACGAACTCAGCCGAAAGCAACATATAAATTCCAGCAATGCTCAAGAAAGTAAAAACGAGTGCAATTACCATGTGGACCACTTTTGTTAAGGTAATTAACAGCACCCCGCCTAATATGGCGACGAGTGCCAAACCAAAAAAGGCAATTAATTCACCGGACAAACTCATACTTTATTCACCTTCCGGATATTTTCATCATTTTCATCAAGCCACTCCAGATTTTTAAATAAATGATCACGGCTATACTCCGCCAGCTCAAATTGATTCGTCATCACGATTGCTTCTGTCGGGCATACCTCCGTACATAAATCACACAAAATGCAAATCTCGAAATTAATGTCATACGTATCAATAATTTTACCTTTTTTTGACGGGTCCGGATGTTTTTTACCAGTTAATTGAATACAATCGGTTGGACAAATCGTCACGCATTGATTGCATACGATACACTTTTCAGGATAAAATTTTTGGATTCCGCGGAATCGGTCAGGGAGCGGCAGCGGCTCATTCGGGTAGTCATAGGTCACTTTTTTCCTCGTCAAGTTCTTTAATGTATAGGTTAAACCTTTTGCTAAACCAAGCATATAAATCCCTCGCTTTCTGACCAGCTTAAGTTTTTAAAAAAGGTTAATTAATTCTTTTATAAGTGCCGTCAAAAATATATTTGCCAATGCAACCGGAAGCAGCACTTTCCATCCGAACTCCATCAATTGATCTGCCCTTATACGAGGAAAAGTCACACGGATCCAGACCAATACATAGAAAACAACACTAAACTTGAGACCGAACCAGATGGCCGCCGGAATAAAATCCAAAAACGGAATAGAATTCCATCCCCCTAAAAATAATACAGTGGTTAGCGTGGCCATTGCAAACATATACACATATTCGGATAACATAAAGAAGGCCCAACGAAATCCAGAGTATTCAACATGATAGCCTGCAACAAGTTCGGATTCCGCTTCCGGCAGGTCAAAAGGAACCCTGTTCAACTCGGCAACCGATGCAATAAAAAACACGATAAACGCAATCGGCTGAAGAAAAATGAACCAAACCTTCTCCTGGGCTGCAACTATTTCATTCAAGTTTAAACTGCCTGTTAAGAGGACGATTCCCACTAGTGACATCACCAACGGGATTTCATAAGATATCATTTGCGCGGCTGCCCTCATTCCGCCAATCAAAGAATATTTATTATTGGATGCCCAACCCGCAGTGACGATGCCGATGGTCGATATGCCGGAAATGGCAATATAATATAGCAGTCCAACACCTATATCAGCAAATTGGAAGGCATCGGTGAACGGCAAGGTGGCAAGGACCATGAAAGCCGGAGCAAAAGCAATCACTGGAGCTAATATATATAGCGGCTTATCGGCTTTTTTTGGTATTGTATCTTCCTTGATCAGAAGTTTCAAAACATCGGCAACGGTCTGTAAGAGACCCCATTTCCCCCCAATTTGGTTGGGACCGACACGCATCTGCATAAACCCCATGATTTTTCGCTCTGATAGGATTCCATAGGTTACGAACCCTAATACAACGAATAGCAGCAGGACTGCCAAACCAAAAAAGATGCCAAAATTCAGTAGGCTAGGAGTGGATTGGAGCAAATCCTTGATCATTTATCCATCCACCTCCCCTAGAACGATATCGATTGCACCTAATATCGTTATCAAGTTCGCCATATTTTCCCCTTCCAATAATTTCGGAAGAATCTGCAGATTATAAAATGAAGGTCTGCGAAATTTCAAACGATATGGCTCCTTTTTCCCTTCACTCGCGATATAACAGCCGATTTCCCCTCTTGGTGATTCAATACGGACAAATGCTTCACCCTTAGGAACCTTTATTATTTTTGGGACCTTAGCAAGAACCGGCCCTTCTGGAAATTGCTCAACCGCCTGCTCAATGATTTTCAGTGATTCTTCGATTTCCTCCATTCTACAGTGATAGCGAGAAAAGGCATCACCCTCTTCCCTTGTAGGAACATCAAAGGTGAACCTGTCATAAATGGAATATGGTTCATTTTTCCGCAAATCCCATTTCACGCCTGTACACCTTAAGTTGGCACCGCTAAGCGAATACTGCAATGCTTCTTCTTTCGTATAGATGCCCACCCCTCTAACCCGGTTAACAAAGATTTCATTCCCTGTTACTAACTCATGGTAACCGGCAAGCTGCTCCCTCATATAAGGAACAAACTCGGCCACCTTCGCAATCCAGTCATCAGGAGCATCCCATTTCACACCTCCGACACGCATATAATTGAATGTAAGACGTGCTCCTGACAATTCAGTCAATAAGTTAACGATCATTTCACGTTCTCGAAAAGCGTATAGGAAAGGGCTCGTCGCACCTATATCAAGCAAGTATGTACCCCACCAGACAAGGTGGCTTGCGACTCTGCCCAATTCCATGGCAATTACGCGCAAATATTCTGCCCTTTCGGGGATTTCCACCCCCATCATTGTTTCAACAGCATGGCAAAGCACATAATTATTTGTCATTGCGGCTAGATAATCGAGTCGGTCGGTATATGGAATTATTTGTGTATATTGCAGATTTTCCGCTAGTTTTTCAGTACCGCGATGCAGATACCCAATGACAGGGGTAGCCTCTTTTATAATTTCACCGTCAATCTTGATGACAAGCCGAAAAACACCATGTGTACTCGGATGCTGCGGCCCGACATTGAGAAGCATTTCTTCGGTCCTTAACATTGGGCTTACACCTCCACATCATAAGGCTGATAATCTTTTCTAAGGGGATACCCTTTCCAATCATCACCAAGTAAAATCCGCTTTAAGTCAGGATGTTCTTGAAAATTAATACCTAATAAATCGTAAGCCTCACATTCCGGCCAATTTGCACCTGGCCATAATGGTGCCAATGATGGAATAACGGGAGAATCCCTATCCAGCTTCACCTTTAAGGCAACCGATTGGTTCATATTGAACGAATGCAAATGTACATAAATTTCCATATGGGATTCAAAATCCGTTCCATGAAGTTCCGATAAATATGAAAAGTTAAGCTGTTCATCATACCGCAGAAATTTTGCTATTGAGAAATATGTATCCGGATTAGCCACTAAAGTGGGTACATCTTTTGATAGTCTATTAATATAGTGGTCTATTAATGCCTCTTGCCCTACATGCCTTTCAATAGCATGAACAATTTGATCGAGTTTGGACTGGTTTGGAGAAAGATCATCTGGGGTGATAACTTCCTTGCTTTCCTTTACAGCAGTTCTGGCCTTCGCAACAGCAGCGGCTTTCGCCTTGGCCGCTGCAATAGCCTTTGCCTTCGCAGTTTCAAGATCATCACCATTATCCCTTGATTCCTTTCGGGCCAATGCTGCCGCCTTCGCTTTGGCCGCTGCCGCTGCCTTTTGCTTCGCTACGTCCATTTCTCCTTCCGGTTTTTCCATCCCTTCCTCTTTCGCCTGTTTTCGGGCCAGTGCTGCCGCCTTCGCTTTGGCCGCTGCCGCTGCCTTTTGCTTCGCTACGTCCACTTCTCCTTCCGGTTTTTCCATCCCTTCCTCTTTCGCCTGTTTTCGGGCCAGTGCTGCTGCCTTCGCCTTCGCCGCTGCCGCTGCCTTTTGTTTCGCTAAATCGGTTTCTCCTTCCGGATTTTCCGTCCCTTCCTCTTTCGCCTGTTTTCGGGCCAGTGCTGCTGCCTTCGCCTTCGCCGCTGCCGCTGCCTTTTGCTTCGCTAAATCGGTTTCTCCTTCCGGATTCTCCATCCCTTCTTCTTTCGCCTGTTTTCGGGCCAATGCTGCTGCTGCCTTCGCCTTGGCTGCTGCCGCTGCCTTTTGCTTCGTTAAATCGGTTTCTCCTTCCGGATTCTCCGTCCCTTCCTCTTTCGCCTGTTTTCGGGCCAGTGCTACAGCCTTCGCCTTCGCCGCTGCCGCTGCCTTTTGTTTCGCTAAATCGGTTTCTCCTTCCGGATTCTCCGTCCCTTCCTCTTTCGCCTGTTTTCGGGCCAGTGCTACAGCCTTCGCCTTCGCCGCTGCCGCTGCCTTTTGTTTCGCTATGTCTTGCTTTTCACTCATCTATATCACCCGCTTTCCGGTTTTCGCCTCGTAACGGATTTTTTCTTTTAATTTATTGATTCCATAAATAAGTGCTGCTGGGTTTGGGGGACACCCAGGTATATATACATCGACAGGTACTATTTGATCTACTCCTTTGACCACCGAGTAGGAGTGAACATACGGCCCTCCTGCAGTTGCACAGGATCCCATTGCAATAACCCATTTCGGTTCCGGCATTTGTTCGTATAATCTACTAATTATTGGAGCCATTTTTTTCGTTACCGTGCCTGAGACAATCATGACATCCGATTGTCTGGGTGATGTCCGAAAAAACGAACCAAACCGGTCCAAATCATAATGAGAGGAGCCTACGCCCATCATTTCAATTGCACAACATGCTAAACCGAAAGTCATCGGCCAGAGTGAGTTACTTCTAGCCCAGCCTTTTATTTGTTCAAGTGTGGATAAAAAAATACTATGACGCATTTCTTCCATTTCTTTAGGGGTAAGTTCATCTAACTTCAATTCCACTTCAACACCTTCTTTTTCCAAGCGTAGATTAGCCCTAGCATAAGGATAAGGACAAAAAATAGCATTTCGATCAGAGCAAACAGCCCGAGTTCATCGTAGGCAGCCGCCCATGGATAAAGAAAAACAGTTTCTACGTCAAATATGACGAACATCAGTCCGAATAGATAATACCTGACATTGAATTGAACCCTTGAATCCTGAAAAGGCTCGATTCCACTTTCATAAGTCGTATATTTCATATCAGTCGGTTTATAAGGCCTTAGCAGTTTACCAAGAAATAATGCGACCACAGGTAATAAAATACCGAGACAAAGAAAAACAAATACAATTAAATAATTATTTTGGTAAATATGCAGCTGTCCCATGTTCATCTCCCTTTATGGATAAATCATGTTAAATGGATGCATTTAAAATTTGCTTGTCTTCTTTTTTGGTGGATACCGTTTTAAATATTATGCAGGGTGACATTCTTTTAGAAGCAACGTGACAGGAGGAGGTATGAAGCAATTAATGTAAGCGTGTACATTATATCATCAGGATAATCGCATGTCGATGAGTTAAGGTTTAATATGGAAAATACTTTATCCTATAATTCGATTATTTTTTCAAATGCACAACAGTTTTTTCCAAATTTCGCTATTAAATGATAAATATCTTGAAAAACCATTTAAAAAAACACCTGATCTTACCAGGAATGGTTAGATCAGGTGTTTTCATCATTTAAAGTTATCGCATTTCTGCAATTTGGATCCGGTTGATGGCACGTTTAAGCGCTAAATTAGCTCTTTTGTCATCATTTGATCCATCATTGTTCTGCAATCTTTGTTCAGCACGAGCTTTTGCTGCTTGAGCACGTGCAAGATCGATAGTTTCAGCTCTTTCAGCAGATTGAGCTAAAATGGTTACCACATCAGGGCGAACTTCTAAGAAGCCACCATTTACAGCTACATAGTCTGTGTTGCTTCCATTTTTAAGACGGACAGCACCAATGGTAAGTGGGGCTACAGTTGGAACGTGTCCAGCCATGATTCCCAGCTCACCGCTTTTAGCTTTAGTGCTTACCATTTCAACTTCTGCATCATATACTGGGCCATCGGGAGTAACAACATTGACTTTAATGGTCTTCATTTCATTCCCTCCTAGGTCCCTTTAATTAAGCCATTTCTTTAGCTTTGGCAATAACTTCTTCAATGCGACCAACTAGACGGAAAGCATCTTCAGGAAGGTCGTCATATTTTCCAGCTAGGATATCTTTGAATCCTTGGACTGTTTCTTTAACTGGTACATAAGATCCTTTTTGACCAGTGAATTGTTCAGCCACGTGGAAGTTCTGCGACAAGAAGTTTTGAATTCTACGAGCACGGGCAACGATTACTTTTTCGTCTTCGCTTAATTCATCCATACCCAAGATGGCAATAATATCTTGAAGTTCTTTATATTTCTGTAAAGTCGATTGCACTTGACGAGCCACTTTATAGTGCTCAGCCCCAACTACTTCTGGGCTAAGGGCACGAGAAGAAGACGCCAATGGATCAACTGCTGGGTAAATACCCATTTCAGAAAGTTTACGCTCAAGGTTAGTTGTTGCATCCAAGTGAGCGAAAGTTGTAGCTGGAGCCGGATCCGTATAGTCATCGGCAGGTACATAGATCGCTTGAATAGATGTAACAGAACCTTTATTTGTTGAAGTGATACGTTCTTGTAATTGACCCATTTCAGTAGCAAGCGTTGGTTGGTAACCTACCGCTGAAGGCATACGGCCTAGTAGGGCAGAAACCTCAGAACCTGCTTGTGTGAAACGGAAAATGTTATCGATGAAGAAAAGAACGTCTTGTCCTTGTTCGTCACGGAAATATTCAGCCATTGTCAAACCGCTTAGGGCAACACGCATACGTGCACCTGGTGGCTCGTTCATTTGTCCGAATACCATCGCCGTTTTCTTAATAACACCAGAATCAGTCATCTCGTAGAAAAGGTCATTCCCTTCACGAGTACGCTCACCTACACCAGCGAATACCGAGATACCGCCGTGCTCTTGTGCGATGTTATTAATAAGTTCTTGAATAAGTACAGTTTTACCAACACCGGCTCCACCGAAGAGACCGATCTTACCACCTTTGATGTAAGGTGCAAGTAAATCTACTACTTTAATACCTGTCTCAAGAATTTCAACTGATGTTGATAATTCCTCGAATGTTGGTGCTTGCCTGTGAATTGGATCACGACGCACCTCTGCTGTAAGTGGTTCAAATAGGTCAATATTTTCCCCTAATACGTTGAAAACGCGACCTAGAGTAACTTCACCTACAGGTACTGAAATTGGAGCTCCTGTATCAACAGTCTCTGCACCACGAGTTAAACCATCAGTGGAAGACATTGCTACAGTACGAACTGTATTATCACCTAGTTGAAGGGCCACTTCAAGAGTTAGTCCTGTACCAGACGCTGTATTTTCGATTCTTAACGCGTTATAGATCTTAGGAAGTTGTCCGTCTTCGAATTTCACGTCAACAACCGGACCCATAACTTGAGTAACGCGTCCTATATTCATCGTTTTCCCTCCTAACGTTGCTTATAACGACTATCAAGTTTATGGAACGGCCAGCATATCGTCCGGGCCGACCGCCCCTTTAATGATTTTATTCTAAAGCTGCTGCACCGCCGACAATCTCTGTAATTTCTTGAGTGATCGCTGCCTGACGTGCACGGTTATATTGTAATGAAAGTGAGTCAATCAACTCTTTTGCATTATCGGTCGCATTTTTCATTGCAGTCATACGTGCAGAGTGCTCACTTGCTTTACCATCTAACAAAGCACCATAAATCAAACTTTCTGCGTACTGAGGCAGTAATACCTCAAGAATTTCTTCTGCATTCGGTTCAAATTCATAAGAAGTCAATGTTGCATTGGAAGTATTAAAATCAGCTAACGGAAGGACTTGCTTTTCCGTTACATCCTGTTGGATTGGGCTGACATAATGGTTATAGTACATATAAAGCTCATCACACAGCTCATTTAGATATAAATTCACTGTCGATTTTGCAAGGGAGCTAATGTCAGCGAAAGACGGCTGATCAGGAACCCCAATTACTTCAAGCTCTACGTGCATGTTACGGCTGACAAAGAAATCACGGCCAACCCTTCCGATTGCGATAATGACGAACTCATCATTGGATTTATGGCGTTCAAGAATAGTTTTATGAACGTGGCGAAGGATGCTACTATTGTAAGCCCCAGCCAATCCACGGTCCGATGTGATTACCAAGTAACCGGTTTTCTTAACGGGACGTGAAGTAAGCATTGGATGAGATGCATCCGTGCTTCCGTTCGCAATACTAGATACCACTTCTTGAATTTTTTCCATATATGGAACATATGCTTTAGCATTAGCTTCTGCACGGTTCATTTTAGAAGCAGATACCATCTGCATCGCTTTTGTAATTTGACTCGTCTTTTTCGTTGAAGTAATCCGAGACTTAATATCGCGTAAAGAGGCCATTCATTCTCACCACCCTTTATAAATTAGTTAGACCTTATTATTCAGAAATAACGAAGTTCTTTTTGAATTCGTTAATTGCAGCAACGATAGCAGCGTCTTCAGGAAGACCTTTTGTTGTGCGAATGTGATCTAATAATTCCGGATGAGAACGATCTAGGAACACATAGTATTCTTCTTCAAAACGAAGGATATCCGATACTGGAATATCATCTAAATGACCTTTAGTCAATGCATAGAAAATCATGACTTGTTTTTCTACTTTGATCGGTTTGTTTAGATCTTGCTTAAGGACTTCAACTGTACGAGCACCACGGTTAAGTTTTGCTTGTGTTGCAGCATCCAGATCAGAACCGAATTGAGAGAATGCTTCCAATTCACGGTATGAAGCCAAGTCAAGACGTAATGTACCGGCAACTTTCTTCATCGCTTTAATTTGTGCAGATCCACCAACACGTGATACGGAAAGACCAGCGTTAATCGCAGGACGTACACCTGAGAAGAACAAATCGGATTGCAAGAAGATTTGTCCATCAGTGATGGAAATGACGTTTGTTGGGATGTAAGCAGAGATGTCGCCTGCTTGCGTTTCAACAAATGGAAGCGCAGTGATTGAACCGGCACCTAAAGTGTCATTCAATTTTGCTGCACGCTCAAGTAAACGGGAGTGCAAGTAGAATACATCCCCTGGGAATGCTTCACGACCTGGAGGACGGCGAAGTAGCAAGGAGAGTTCACGGTATGCAGATGCTTGTTTAGAAAGATCATCATAAACCACAAGAACGTGCTTGCCAGCGAACATGAACTCTTCACCCATTGTCACACCAGCGTATGGAGCCAGGTATAAAAGTGGTGCTGGTTGAGAAGCTGATGCAGATACAACGATTGTGTAATCCAAAGCACCATTTTTACGTAGTGTTTCAACTGTTCCACGAACCGTAGATTCTTTTTGACCGATAGCAACATAGATACAGATCATATTTTGGTCAGCTTGGTTAAGGATTGTATCGATCGCAACTGATGTTTTACCAGTTTGACGGTCACCAATGATTAACTCACGTTGTCCACGACCGATTGGAACTAATGCATCGATTGCTTTAATACCTGTTTGTAAAGGTTCATGAACTGATTTACGGTCCATTACACCTGTTGCAGGGCTTTCGATTGGACGAGTTTTTGTCGTAGCGATCGGGCCAAGACCATCTAATGGTTGTCCAAGCGGATTCACGACACGTCCGATTAATTCTTCTCCAACTGGCACTTCCATGATTCTGCCAGTACGGCGAACTTCACTGCCTTCTTTAATGTCTCTGAATGGTCCAAGAATAACAACACCCACGTTATTTTGCTCAAGGTTTTGTGCTAATCCCATTGAACCATTGGAAAATTCTAAGAGCTCCCCAGACATTGCATTATCTAAACCATGAACGCGTGCGATACCATCACCAACAGTGATAACCGTACCTACATCGCTTACTTTAATTTCCGACTGATAGTTTTCAATCTGCTTTTTAATCAGCGCACTGATTTCTTCAGCTTTGATGCTCATGAATTTCACCCCTATCTGTGAATATTAACCTAATAGTTGTTTGCTAAGGCGATCTAGCTTACCGCTAATCGTCCCGTCATATATGCGGTTACCGATTTGTAGTTTGATGCCGCCAAGGATATTGCTATCCGTAATATTAGTAATGCGTAAATTTCTTTTGCCGATTTTTGCAGCAAAAGATGTAGACACAGCTTCCACTTCCGTTTCAGTCAATGGACGAACTGTATAGACCGTTGCATCAGCTACTGAGTTTTCTTCATTCGCAAGTTCGATGAACTCTTGTGCCATTGCTGTCACATCATCTGTACGATGACGTTCCACCATTAACATCACAGTGTTTTGAACGGAAGAAGAAAGGCTTGCAAAAGCATTTGCAATCAAAGCGCCTTTTGCATCTTTAGTCATTTTAGGATGAGCCAGGAAGCTTAATAGCTCATTATCATTTGTGAAAACTTCATTCACTATGCGAAGCTCTTCTTCAAGTTGGTTAATGAGATTTTGCTCTTTCGCAATTTGGAAAAGGGCAACGGCATAACGCTTTGCTACTGTTATATCGCTCATTTCCCTTCTCCTGCCTCTTGAATGTAGTCATTAATCAATTGCTCTTGATCTGCTTCGGATAGTTCTTTTTCTATTACTTTAGAAGCAATAAGTACGGATAAAGATGCCACTTGCTCGCGTAATGCCGTAATGGCTTTTTCTTTTTCCTGTACGATTTCACGCTTAGCTGATTCTTTGACGCGGTCAGCTTCAAGACGTGCTTGATTCACGATCTCTTCACGCTGTGCTTCACCTTGAAGTTTCGCGTTTTCTATAAGTTGTCCCGCTTCAGTGCGAGATTGTTTTACGATTTCACGTTGTTCTTCTAAATATTTAAGTGCTTCTTGTCTGCTAGCTTCCGCTGCTTGAATTTCATTTGCAACATGTTCTTCACGTTGAGTCATGATGCCCATTAGAGGACCCCATGCAAATTTCTTCAGCAACGCTAACAAAATGATAAACATTACTAATTGGTATAACATGTCTCCGCCATTAAAGCCATGAGACGTTGACCCAAGTACAAAGCTGCTTGTTAACACGCTTGGTTCACTCCCTTCACGAGTTTCACTTCTTAAAGCGTTCATTCATATGAACTTTAGAAAACTATGCTCTTAAACTGTATAAAAACAGGATTGTGGACATAAAGGAAAGGCGAAGGTTCACATGGAACGAACTTCGCCATTTTTGAACTTTTTGAAGGTTCTATTAACCACCATATACCATAAACGCAATTACTACTGCGATGATAGGCATCGCCTCAACTAAACCTACCCCGATGAACATTGTTGTTTGAAGCATACCGCGAGCTTCTGGTTGACGAGCGATACCTTCTACTGTTCTTGAAACGATAAGACCATTACCAATACCTGCACCTAGTGCTGCTAAACCAATTGCAATTGCTGCTGCAAGAAGACCTACTGAACCTGTCATTATAAATATCCTCCTTAGATTGTATCAAAATTTATTATTTTTTTAGTTCTAAATGAACTTATAATTAATGGTCGTCACTGACTTTATGAGACAGATAAACCATTGTTAACGTGACAAAGATAAACGCTTGGATACTGCCGACGAAAATACTATAGCCTTGCCATACTAATGTAGGCACAATTGCACCAATAAATCCGGCAGGTCCACTAAATGCTAGCGATCCCGCTAATAAACTCAGCAAAACTTCACCAGCATAAATGTTACCATATAGACGCAGACCAAGTGTCAAGGAGTTTGTAAATTCCTCCACAAGTGTCATTGGGTTTTTATAAGCTTTAAAGTAACCCTTGGCGCCTTTCATTTTTATTGCATAGTAATGCGTTAAACCTAAAACCATGACCGCAAGAGTCAATGTGATAACTGGGTCGGCTGTTGGTGATTTCCACCAAAGCACACCATCGTAACTAATTGCAAACGGAAGACCTAGCATATTGGACACAAAAATGTACATTAGCAAAGTCATACCAAGCAGTTGAAACTGACCACCTGTTCTCCAGTCCATGTTACTATTAATAATACCCTTAACGAAATCCATAATCCATTCCATGAAATTCTGCATGCCAGTTGGCTCCATTGCAAGCTTACGTGTACCAAGCACAGCAAGTATGAACACAACTAGACTAGCAACTGTTATCATTAGGACGTTACTCAAGTTAAAGGTCAGACCCATAAAATCGTGTAAGGGTGCTCCATGATTCAACTATATTCACCTCTCTTCCCCGCTATCGACGTATTAATTGGATGAAAAAATCTATAAAAATGACAATATAAGCTGTCATCAATCCCCATACAACACTTATCAGATGAAAATGCTCCGGAAATTCCAATGCAATGAGTACCGCTAGACCTGCGGATGCCATTCGAGTCATTGTCCCAAGAGATTTTGTTTTCTTTCCTTCATCGAGCGCCTGACTGAACTTTTTCATTTTCTGATTGATCAGCCATAAATTGTATAAACTCAAACTCGTACCCAGTATAAGCCCAGCAAAAACGGCTTGATAACTCGTAAGTCCCCATCCAACAACATAAACCGCCAGAAGAAAAATTATATATTTACTCTGCCTGTTGAACATGATTTTCATTTCTGGCATTTTTCATTTAATCTCCTGAGAAATATTTTCGTACTGAATGAAGCATTGCTTGTAAACCTAGCAAGTCCACAAAGAAGGCCAATTACTAATAGCAGCGGTTCGAATCTTAGGTTCTGACAAGTCATCTTTCCAAAGAGAAGATACCGAACAAAACTGATCCGACTATTTGAGAAAGAATCGCTGACATCAAAGTCATAGCCATTTTTAGTAGGCAATTATTTGACGCAAGTTGCATCCTCGCGGTTGAATTTGGTGGAGGATAGAAGACATTTCATGCTGTAAAAATCTGCATGCAGGGCTACTGAAAACCCTCTCATTTTACATCCTTTGTTAGCATACAATAGGCTAGAATCAATGTCAATGAGTGGTTAGTGAAATTTGTCACAGGTTTGTAATTATTAACGAATTGTTCACAAATTATCTTTTTTATACTATTGACATCCATTTTATTTTACATATTGTCCTGTGTTTACTCAATAAGTAACGTCTTTTCTATCCGATCTTCCCTTCCACCTCTTCTCGCAAAGATTATCGCTTTATACACTCCTTTAGGCGGCAGGTTCTTTTTCAATACATCTTTTTTGATCAAACCGGATGGTGCCGGTCTCGACCAATCCAAATAACCAACGAATTTCAAGCTGTCTTCCTCATAAAGTGCAATCCCGAATTCTTCAGCCCCCCGGGGAAGGTACATTTCGTATCGGTATGTGCCTTCCTGGTCTCCTTGACCGAAATCAAAGCCCATTACCCTAGGATAATCCGGTTCTTCCTTTACATATAAATAAGGAAGGGATATTTTTTTGGTTCCTTCCATTATAAGAAGGTATCCATCAAAGACTCCCTTTTTCAGCTTGGCTGGGTTGACCTGCAGTCCCACTTTAATCTTTTTCTTTTCCCTCGGATTCAAAGTAAGGGATTTCGGCAATTCCCAAGTGAGGCCGGTCTCTTTTAATGGGACCATAAAAGAGTACTTCCTCCTTTCCTTTCCGGTATTTTCAATGATTATCGTTTCATGATGCTCTTCAATTCCTTCTTTTTTGGTATACATTCCAAACGACAATGAGCTTGGATTCAAGAGAGTGTCCACTTTTAATGCTTCGTCGATCTGGATGCGTCCAGCCCCCTGTTCATATGTGTGATACAACTGATTAGCGGACTTCCTCAATGGCTTGGAAGTGCTCATCAATGCAGATTTCACTTGATCAGGAGTCCATTCCGGATGTTTTTGCAGGATTAAGGCGCATGCTCCTGCAACATGCGGTGCTGACATACTTGTTCCATCCAGGGACATATATCCTTTAGGAATGGTGCTCTCAATTTCCACTCCCGGTGCCAATACGTCAGGCTTTATTCCCCATGATACGGTTACCGGCCCCCTAGAGCTAAAATCAGCGAGCCTATCTTGCTCGTTCTTATAAATAAAATTAACGGTTTTGCTGTGCTCTTGCTCCATGATTCGCTTAAGTCGCAATCCATCTCTTCTACTAATAGAAGCAGCAGGGATGTTCATTTCTTTTTCCAAGCTTCCAGTAAAGGTCCCGCTCGTATTATTATAAACAATGACCCCTTTTGCACCTGCTTTTTCTGCATTGGATACTTTTTGCTGGAAGGTAAGTGTGCCGCGCTCCATCAACACAATCTTATCCCGAACATGCTTCAGGTCTTCTTCATTTCCCAGTCCCCCGTATATGACATCCTCAGAAAATGTCAGCTTCCATTTCTCAGAGCCTTGAAACAAGGTTAAATGAGATTGATACTTTTTCGAACCAAGTCCGTAGACCATATAGGGAACCCTTAATGGTGGGGTCGACGCTCCAACGGAAATCGCTTTTTCTGCTGTTCCAGGGGAGCCGACAGTCCATACAGCCGGACCGGAATTCCCGTTTGATGTCACGGCAACGATGCCGCTTTCCACAGCCTTATTCAATGCAAGAGAGATAGGTAAATCAGGGCCATTCACGTTATTCCCAAGAGAGAGGTTCAATACATCCACCTTATCCTTCATAGCTGACTCAATAGCCGTCAGGACTTGCTCTGTATCCCCTGCTCCACCTGGTCCCAAAGCTCGATATGCATATATCTCCGCCTCTGGTGCGACGCCTTTCATTTTTCCATTGGCCGCAATGATACCTGCCACATGAGTTCCGTGTATTGTATCCAGCTCGCCTTGATTTTTGGTTTCCATCGGATCTTCATCACCATCAACCAGATCCCACCCTCCTTTATAAGCACGTTGTAAATCTGGATGTGTATAATCGAGCCCAGTATCGATAATTCCCACTTTTACCCCTTTCCCGGTGATTCGGTGATTCTCCTTATCGAAAAAACCCCTCACCCTGCCTCCTCCTATGTATGGGACACTTTCATCCAACACGGCATGATACATGGATACTTCCGTTACTGCCTGAATTTCATTCTCCTTTTTGAGTTGTTCTATTTCATTCATTTTCCCATGTAAGGAAAATCCATTCAGGGCAACCGAATAAACATTCCTTAATTGAAGGGATGGATATTTTCCAAGCAGTTCTTTGATCTTTTTTTGCTGAAACGCCTTATCCATAGTGACAACAGCCGTTACTTCCTTAGATTCAGATAGTTTTGGTAAAGGAGGCAGAATGACAGATGCCAATCCCTTTTCATTTGAATAAATACATATAAAAAGGAAAACAAACAATATGAACGTTTTCTTTCCCAATATAATCATCCCCTTAGCAGTTATCTTTTCTCAACAACCTTGGAGTATGCAAATAAAAAAGGAAAAGCCGCATGGCTTTTCCTTTTTATGATTCAAATCTAGTTGGTGGTACATTTACTTGCTTAAAATAGTAACGGATGGCTTCAGCTATGCGGACCGAAGCATTTCCGTCCCCATATGGATTTGAAGCTTTGGACATCTTTTCATGCTCCCCTTTATTGGTGAGCAATTCATGTGCCATATTAAATATGGTTTGTTCATCAGTACCCGCCAACCTTAAGGTTCCGGCTGCAATCCCCTCTGGGCGTTCAGTCGTATCCCTTAAAACAAGAACAGGTACACCTAGTGACGGTGCCTCTTCTTGAATTCCTCCAGAATCAGTCAAAATCAGATAGGCTCTAGAAGCGAAGTTGTGGAAATCCAATACGTCCAGGGGTTCGATTAAATGAACCCGCGGATCGTCCCCGAGAATTTCGTTTGCCACCTCTTGAACAACAGGATTTAAATGGACAGGGTAAACCACTTGAACGTCATCATGCTCAGCAATGATTCTCTTGACGGCCCTGAAGATATTCCTCATTGGTTCCCCTAGATTTTCTCTGCGATGGGCGGTTAGTAAAATGAGCCTGTCTTCCCCTAGTCCATTTAAAACCGGGTGGGAATACGTGGACCGTACAGTTGTTTTCAAAGCATCGGTTGCCGTATTTCCCGTCACGAAGATACTGTCTCTCTTGTTTTCGTTCAACAGATTCTCTTCTGCTTTTGAAGTCGGCGCAAAATGCAAATCCGCCATCGTACCGGTGAGCTGTCGATTCATCTCTTCCGGATAGGGGGAATACTTATTCCATGTGCGCAGCCCCGCTTCTACATGTCCAATGACGATCTGATTATAAAAAGCAGCCAGACTTGCGACAAACGTTGTGGTTGTATCACCGTGGACAAGAACAATATCAGGCTTGGCTTCCTTCATTACTTTATCAAGACCATTTAACGCTCTTGTTGTAATATCAGCAAGCGTTTGCCTTTCTTTCATTATGTTCAAATCATAATCTGGCTGAATGGAAAATAATTCGAGAACTTGATCTAACATTTGTCGATGCTGAGCCGTAACAGCAACGATCGGGTTGAAATATTCTGGGTGTTTTTGAAATTCGAGTACTAAAGGAGCCATTTTGACAGCTTCTGGTCTCGTCCCGAAAATTGTCATGACCTTTATCGGTTTGTTCATTCGTGACACCTCAGTTTCTTTCCTTATTTTGTGCCGAATAAACGATCTCCTGCGTCTCCCAGACCTGGAACGATATAACCATGTTCATTCAGTTTTTCGTCAAGTCCTGCAATATAAATATCAACATCAGGATGGGCTTCTTTCAATGCTTCCACACCTTCTGGAGCTGCAATTAAGCACATGAATTTAATATTGACTGCACCGCGCTTTTTAATAGAATTGATCGCTTCGATGGCTGAACCGCCAGTTGCTAACATCGGGTCAACGACAATGCATTCTCTTTCTGCCAAATCACTTGGCATTTTCGCATAATATTCAACCGGTTTCAATGTTTCGGGATCACGGTAAAGACCAACATGTCCGACCTTTGCAGCAGGAATCAGCTTAATGATTCCGTCCACCATCCCTATGCCTGCACGTAAAATCGGGACGATCCCCACTTTTTTACCAGAAAGCATTTTCACTTTCGCTGTGCTTACAGGTGTTTGGATTTCCACTTCTTCAAGCGGCATATCCCTTGTGATTTCAAATGCCATCAATGATGCAACTTCATCCACTAGTTCGCGGAATTCTTTTGTTCCTGTATTTATATCACGTATATAGGCTAATTTGTGTTGAATTAACGGGTGATCGAAAACATAAACTTTTCCCATTTAGCATCTCTCCAATTCCATTGCTTAGTTTTGCGCTTTTTTATGATTTCCCTAATCGAATAGAAAAATTTTTCGTGTCCTTTTAAAATTCACTTCAACCTATTTTACAGAAAAACGTTTCAATCTTCAATAAAGGTTTAGATGTCAGACCTATTTTCACTATTCGGACTCTTCTAACATACTAACCTCTATAAGGTGCAAAAAAACCGCCCCCTTTAAAAGGGAGCGGCTCCGTTATTACAATGAAGGATATAATTCAAATTTGTTCGATAATGATTCAACACGCTGTTTTGCTTCTTCAAGCTTAGCAGTGTCTTCATTATTTTTCAAAACAAGTCCGATGATTGCAGCTATTTCATCCATGTCTTCCAGTCCGAAGCCACGTGATGTCACTGCCGCAGTCCCAATACGAATACCACTCGTAACGAATGGTTTTTCCGGATCATATGGAATCGCATTTTTGTTAACGGTAATACCGATTTCATCCAAAACATGTTCAGCGATTTTTCCCGTTAATCCAGTAGAGCGCACATCAAGAAGAATCAAGTGATTGTCCGTTCCATCAGAAACTAGGGTGAATCCTTCTTTCTTTAAACCTTCGCCCAAGCGTTTAGCATTGTCGATGATTTGTTGTGCATACACTTTAAATTCATCTTGAAGCGCTTCTCCGAATGCAACAGCCTTAGCGGATATTACATGCATCAATGGACCGCCTTGAATTCCAGGGAAGATGGATTTATCGATCTTCTTACCGAATTCTTCTTTACAGATGATCATCCCCCCGCGTGGTCCGCGAAGTGTTTTATGAGTGGTTGTCGTTACAAAGTCAGCATAAGGAATTGGGCTTTGATGTAATCCAGCCGCAACTAAACCTGCGATATGAGCCATATCGACCATTAAATAAGCACCGACTTCATCTGCAATTTCACGGAATCGCTTGAAATCAATTTCCCGTGGATATGCACTTGCACCCGCTACGATCAATTTCGGTTTGTGCTGACGCGCTTTTTCCAATACATCATTGTAATCGATACGGTGATCTTTTTCGTCGACACCATATTCAACAAAATTGTAGTTAACACCACTGAAGTTAACTGGACTTCCGTGTGTTAAGTGACCTCCATGTGAAAGGTTCATTCCAAGCACTGTGTCGCCAGTTTGAAGCACTGTAAAGTAAACGGCCATATTGGCTTGAGCTCCAGAGTGAGGCTGTACGTTCACATACTCTCCGCCGAAAATTTCTTTCGCACGCTCACGTGCAAGATCTTCAACGATGTCGACATACTCACATCCGCCATAGTAACGTTTTCCAGGGTATCCTTCTGCATACTTATTAGTCAGGACCGACCCTTGAGCTTCCATGACAGCTTCACTCACGAAGTTTTCAGAAGCAATAAGCTCAATTTTACTTCTTTGACGCCCTAATTCCAGTTGAATTGCGTTAAACACTTGCTCATCTTGCTTTGCTAAACGATTCATTCCGTAATTCCTCCTCAAATTGTGCGTGATTCGCTTTTTAGTTTTTATGTGCAACATGCCTTCAGGAAAGCATGAAAAAGCCTTACCAATAATTATTAGAAAATTCTACTCCATTTTAACATGTCTAATTTAGAAGCGATAGTCTATTTTTATCGAACATTAAATGTTTTTTCATTTAAAAATGTTCGTATTTAACATCTAAAACATGTTAAATAGCTCTTTAACCCTATATTTAATGAGTAAAATCACCATTCTATTAGCACCACAAAATAAAGTTTTTTTTGTGAACCCTACTTGAGCTTTACGATTTTGCCCACATTCAATTAAAACAGCATTCCCCATCCGAGAAATGCTGTCTCACCTACCCATTAAATACAACTATTGTTTTCAGGGATGTCCTGATAAACGGCCCGCTCCCCGCCAATTAGTTTCGGGCGGGTTTTTGCCATGGTCACATGTGCATGTCCTATTTCTTTAATTGCAGATCGAACTGGAACCGCCACATGCTTCAAATGCATGCCAATGAAGGTGTCCCCAATGTCTATCCCTGCGTCCGCTTTAATGCGCTCAACGACGACAGCATCTTTCCATTGTTGATAGGCGAACGTCGCCATCGATCCCCCAGCTGTTCTGACAGGTACAACCGAAACTTCTTCATAATTGTTTCGAACCGCGATTTCCCTTTGCAAAACCAATGCCCTATTTAGATGCTCACAACATTGATATGCTACCTGGACACCCGTTTTTTCTTGAAAATCGTTCACTACGGAAAAAATCATCCCCGCAACGTCGAGGGTCCCTTCAGTACCGATCCGTTTTCCGATCACTTCACTTGTACTGCAACCGATTACCAGTAGCTGTTTCTCTTTTAAAGCTGCCTCTTCTTGAAACTCAAATAATAGTTTCCGAAACTGGTTTTCCCATATCTCAAGCTCACTTGAAAATGTAGCATCACTTGTCATGAAAACGCATCCTTTCAATAAGAAAACTTGCTATCGGAAGAAAAGGGAGATCCCTCTAGATCCTTTTTTCCAAAACCTTAACGATTAGCTGTGTTTACCTTCATACTCCGCTATCTTTCCGATCCTGTTTTGATGACGCCCGCCTTCAAATTCCGAAGTCAGCCATGTTTGTGCAATTTCCCTGGCAAGACCCGGGCCAATGACACGTTCACCCATCGCTAACATATTGGTATCATTATGCTGACGGGTCAATTTCGCACTATAGACATCATGAACCAATGCACATCGTATCCCTTTGACCTTATTGGCTGCAATGCTCATTCCAATTCCAGTGCCACAGATTAAAATACCCCGATCGAACTCACCCTGTGCCACTTTTTCAGCAACCGGCAAGGCATAATCAGGATAATCCACTGAAGTACTGCATTCACAGCCAAAATCTTCAAATGGAATCTGTAACTCATTCATTAAATTCTTTATTTCTTCACGGATATGTATACCACCATGATCCGAAGCAATCGCAACTTTCATCAAAATCCTCCTCTAACTTTTATTTGATTTTATTGTGTCACAAAATTATGAAAAGATAAAGGATGGCCAGCCTTTTTCTGACCTCAAAGAAGCAGGAAACCAACTCAGGTTTCCTGCTGAAAAAATGCCAAGTGTGAAAGCGTGTAATCGTCCTGTTCAACTTTCCGCTAGCACTTTAAGATCAATCGCCGATTTTCCGACTTTTTCCATGACAATTGCTTGTTCGCTTGCATAGCCGTTACTTCTTCCGCTCCAGCAGATATTTCTTCTGCAATGGCAACCACTTCTTGGGACTGCCTTGATTCTACACTTTCGATTAGATGGTCAACAAGCTCAGTAATATCTTTTACTGCAGCGACCACATTATGTACCGTTTTTGTCATTCCATCTATCGCTATATCCGTACCCGTTCCTTTTTGGGCTTCTTCATTTGGCCGATATGACTTGATCGTGTTTTACAACGTCTGGACCTCAACTTGAATAGTTTGAACCAAATTTGAAGTACTCCTGAACAACAGCAGCAAAAAACGCAAGAACCCCCGATCCCAATATGCCTAATATAAGCGTCCCTACACTAAAACTTAGCGAACTCACCTTTTCAAATAAAATTGGTGGGAGCACGAAATTGGAACACTGAAAGGATGAATAGACAATCAGAGCTTGGGCTGTGATGAAGAAAACTAAATTTTTTCGCAAGCCAAACTATTATAATGTGTTCTTTCTTCCATTCTTTTTTCCCCTGTAGATCGTTTACTCTTTGAGCCTTATGACTAATTCTTCTATTAGTTCCTGCAGTTCCTTGAACGTCTCTTGATAAATGCCTTCAGAACCGCCAAACGGATCCATTATGTCCCTGTCATATTTATCGTCAATAACGAATTCTTTCAAAGTAAAAGTCTTACCGATCATCTTGGGGTATGTACGGATGATGACCGCTTTATGCCCTTCCGTCATGGTGAAAATATGAGTAGCCCACTCCATTTCCTTCTCGGATAAAGGCGTTGAATGATGATTATGCACTATTTCATTTTCAATCAATACATTTTTAGCATGCAATGAAGCATCCTGGCCGGCTGAAGCATAAACGCCAGCGGACTTCACTTCAATACCCTCAATATTCTTGTTTTTTAATATCGCTTCTGCCATGGGGCTTCTGCATGTGTTGCCCGTACATACAAATAATACTCGTATCATTTTAACGCCTCCTTTTTAACATTATAAGCTATAGCCCGTTCTTTATAGTCAAAAAAATAAGCACTCTTGATGTCATAAGAAAAAATAAAAACCGCCCCGGTAATCGGAACAGTTGAGGAAGGAAAGATATGAAGTCAAGTGAATTAAAAAGAGAATAATAATTTCAATCCAAATGCACACAGGATGCTTCCGCCAAGAATCTCACTATACACCCCGAGCAACCCTTGCATTTTTTTACCCAGTAAAAGCCCTGCCCACGTTAAAAAAGTGGCAGCCACCCCAAAACAAAGAATGGTTAAAATCGTTTTTGCACCGTAAATACCCAAGGTTAACCCTACTGAGAAGCTATCCAGGCTTACACCTAAAGCAAAAATGAATAGACCTTTCCCGACCGGAGCCAGCATCTTATTTTCCCTGATACCAGCTTCTCCCTTTTTACCTGGGATAAACATTTGGATACCAAGAATGATCAACAATAGACCGCCGGCATACGTAGCAAAGGTCCCGAATTTTTCTGAAATGAAACGGCCTGCCCCCATACCAAGCAAGGGCATCCAAATATGAAAAATACCTACTATCAGCCCTATAAAAAATATTTGCCTCAACCTTAGCTTAAACATTCCCATTCCAAGGCCGACAGAAAAGGCATCCATTCCCAACGCGAATGCCATGAGCAATAAGGTGATGATTTCCCCAGCAAATGTATTCATTCCAATCCTCCCTCGGACGTGCCTACTACATGTTATGCATGTCCGAAAAGAATTAGAAGAATAAATCAGTCCTTATTACACATGTTCCTCGATGATTTGATGACCTGCTGCCTTCTCAAGACGGTTCATGACAGCGGCTCCGATCCCACATTCAGGAAACATTTCACTAAAAATGATATCGACCTCCAGCTCATCAAACTGTCGTAAAGTATCATATAAGCCTGTGGCAACTGTATGTAAATCCGCTAACGAACCTGGGACAACCACATAATCCGCTTGATAGTACTGTTGATGCTCTAAAGCCGTTATGATGCCTACCTTTAACCCGTCACTTCTTTTTTCATCCACAAGTTTCTGAAGGAAATCCTGATTACCCTTGACTAAGTATAGAGGGGCCTTCGGAGCATAGTGGGTATATTTCATGCCCGGAGCTTTTGGCGCCGTTTCCTGATTCTTCAAAGCGACATCTTGCCTGACTTCTCCAATAACAGCTTCCAGCTGTTCCAGAGTCACCCCGCCAGGCCTTAAAATAACAGGGACTTCAACTGTACAATCAAGCACTGTTGATTCTACACCCACACCCGTAGTCCCGCCATCGACTATACCTGCAATCCGGCCCATCAAGTCATCTTCAACATGTTTAGCTGAAGTGGGACTTGGTTTTCCTGAAGTATTTGCACTTGGAGCTGCAATGGGCAAATCACTCGCACGAATTAGCCCGAGTGCAACCTGATGATCCGGCATCCTGACAGCCACCGTCTCCAATCCAGCTGTCACAAGATTCGATAGCTGGCCCGGTTTTCGTTTCATGATCAAAGTCAAAGGACCCGGCCAAAACTCAGCCATCAGCTTCCGTGCTTGATCAGGAATCTCCTCTACAATACCTGACAACTGATCAGCTGAGGCTATATGAACGATTAATGGATTATCACTCGGACGCCCCTTTGCTTCAAACACTTTTTTGACTGCCTCGTCACTTTTGGCATTCGCTCCAAGTCCATAAACGGTCTCTGTAGGAAAAGCAACCACTTGATTATCCTTTAATAATTCAGCTGATTGTGTAATCTGGGGATAACTTTGTAAATTATCCACATCTTTATCCACTGACCAAACTTTCGTTTTCATCTTAAACACCATCGCCTTTTAACATTTCTTATTTTATATAATCGCTTTTATATGAACGGTATTATCAACTTATCGTCCTAATTTCACTTGAAAGATACTTTGAAAGTATAAAAGAAGTATACACATAATTCAAGTGTTATCCACAAAATGTGGATAACCATACCGAAACCGTGGATAAGTTTGTGGATATTAATGATTAATGACAGACTTTTTTGATTTTTTGTTAATAACCCTGTGGATATGTTTTCAAAATTATCTGATCATAAAAAAAGAGGGCCCCCCTCTTTTTAAAAAAGATCATTTAGGATTTCTGCAAATAAGGACTTCACTTCCACCTCTGGCTCCTTTTCCCCTTCATATAATTGTTGACCTTGTTCAGTGGATGCCGCAAGTTTAACCTTGTTTTCACCTACATTCCCATCAATCACTTCCTCCGTTACTTCATCCATACCTTTTTCTTCTGTCACTTCTCCTTTTACTTCTGGCTCTATAACCTCTTCTTTTACCTCTTCTTGCGGTATTTCCACACTTTCCTCAATTGCTTCTTCTTCAACTACTGCCTCTGGCCCTTTTACCTTTTCATCCGGTACTTCTTCTTCAACCGCTTCCTCTGGAACAGGTTCTTTCTCCTCATTCGTTGCAGCATAAGCCTTCCCTTCCGAAGTTACAGATTCTTCATCTTCATCCTCGACAATTGGACTTTGACTTACAGCCGTTCCATTTGAAAAATCCAAGAAACATAGTGGAGGAAATAACACACACCACCAATTAGCCCCTTCCCCTTCACCAAGTGTGATGATCACAGCTTCATAATCCCCTGCCGGATATAAATACTGCCCGTAAAGTTTTGTCGGAAATTCGGCTTGTCCAAAATCCACTTTTACTGACTGTTCCAAACCATGTTCCTTTATAACTGCCTCAGCCGTGGCTTGAATATCTGGTAGATGCGAGGTGATCACATCCCTCGCTTCATCCAATGAAGTAAGCTCCTCGACCCATTTTGTGATATCTTCATTTACCTGATCCCTAATCAGCCGTTTAACCGCTTGATCCTTTTCTGTATCACTATTAGCAAGTATCCTCAGACGAATCGCCTCATCCGGAATTACCATCGTTTCTTCTGCACCGACCATCTCCGCTTTAGGCATATATATACTTACAATCGTTCCTATTGTTAAGATTAATAGATAAATAATGGCTAAATGTTTAGTTTTCATCGCCTTCGCCCCCTCACATGAATTAGTCTCACCATTTTCCAGCTATCTTAAACTAGTAAAAATAAAAAAATTGATGCTGGAAATATAGATTCCAAATCGATAATGAGGGATGTCCATATAAAAAAATCCGCCTCACATAGGGAGACGAATCATTTTAATTCAGCAAAGACCATTCGATCTTTTTCATTAATGTCATTTACAACGGATACTTCTGCGGCAGGAAAAGTCCGCTTCAATAAATCGGCAACTGCCTGGCCCTGCCCAGTGCCCACTTCAAAACCGATCAGTCCAGGCACCTCCATGATCAGAGGTAACTGTTCCATAAAGCGGCGGTAAAAGTCCAGACCATCGATACCCGCAAATAATGCACGATGGGGTTCATGACCCGTTACGACTACAGACATGGATTTTTGATCATCATTTGGTATATATGGCGGATTAGATAAAAGGATGTCCACTTTCTGGTTTATGTTAATCAACGGCTGAAGTAAATCACCTTGCACGAACTGCACTTCGGCACCAAGTGATTCGGCATTTTTCTTCGCCACCTCAAGTGAAGGATCTGCTATGTCCGTGGCCGTCACCGACAAGTTTGATTTTTCAAGCTTCATCGTAATGGCGATTGCACCGCTGCCTGTCCCAATATCCGCTAAACGGAGCTTCTGTCCCTCCATAAAAACGGCCGGAAGCTTACGTAATGTATAATAAATCAATTCTTCTGTTTCAGGTCTCGGTATCAGCACTTCTTCATTCACAAAGAAGGTCCGTCCATAAAATTCTTCACTGCCTATTATATATTGGATGGGCGTTCCATCAGCATGAAGCTCAACTGCTGCCTTAAATTGTCCAAAATCCGCTTCACTGAGCTCATCATGAAGGTTGGCCAGTAACTGGGAGCGCGTTAGTTTTAAAAAATGCTGTAACAGGATCTCCCCTGCATTGGCGTCACGATCATTTTCCTTTAAAAAAGAAGAAGCCCATTTAAGGGCTTCAAACACTTTCAAGGCAGAATTATTCATCTGCATTTTCCAGCCTGGAAGATTGGTCTTCCATGATTAAAGCATCCACGACATCATCCAGTTTACCTTCCATGATTTGATCCAGCTTTTGAATCGTTAAACCAATACGGTGGTCGGTAACGCGGTTTTGCGGGAAGTTATACGTGCGAATCCTTTCGGATCGATCGCCCGTTCCAACAGCAAGCTTTCTATTTTGGTCATATTCAGCCTGCACTTCGCGATGAATTTTATCATACACCCTGGCACGCAAAACCTTCATTGCTTTTTCTTTGTTCTTGATTTGTGATTTTTCATCTTGACAAGATACAACCGTATTCGTCGGAATATGTGTCAATCGCACCGCTGACATGGTCGTGTTGACACTTTGCCCTCCAGGACCGCTTGACGCAAAGGTATCGACACGAACATCCTTATCATGGATTTCGACTTCCACTTCCTCAGCTTCCGGTAAAACGGCAACCGTGGCTGTAGAAGTATGAATCCGTCCACCTGATTCAGTTTCAGGTACTCGCTGAACGCGATGGGCTCCATTTTCGAATTTCAATTTTGAATAAGCGCCATTTCCATTAATCATGAATATGATTTCCTTGTAGCCTCCAAGCCCTGTAGGACTTGCTTCAATGACTTCAGTCCGCCAACCCTGAACCTCAGCAAAACGGCTATACATTCGGTATAGGCTACCTGCAAATAAGGCCGCCTCGTCTCCGCCTGCCGCTCCGCGGATCTCCATGATTACGTTCTTATCATCGTTAGGGTCTTTAGGAATGAGCAATATTTTCAGTTTATCCTCAAGGCCTTGTATGGTCTCTTCAAGTTCATTGATCTCTTCTTTAACCATTTCGCGCATATCCGCATCAAGTTTGTCCTCCAGCATCGCCTTGGCTTCCTGGAGTTGCTCACGAACCGCTTTATATTCTTTATAAGCCGATGCCGTCTCTTGAATACTGGATTGCTCCTTGGAATATTCCCTTAGCTTCTTAGAGTCATTAATGATCTCCGGGTCACTTAATAGTTCATTCAATCTTTCATATCTATCTTCTACTGCTTGCAATCGATCAAACAAATTATTCACCTCATAAATTTTCCAAAACATCTCCATGAAACGTATTGGAAGTAATCCATCTTTTCTAACTATAAATAAGTAGTTCAGTGCCCCAGCTTAGTTCACTTCTAGGTTAATTATAGTATAGGTGAATAATCAACGTCAAAGAGGATTCAAAATTGTGGTTATTTCTTTAATTCAACATCTATATTATATTGGGGCACAACCTTGGTTATCATGCCTTGAATTCGCTGCTTTTCCTTATTTCTTTCTTTTTCCGTCTTGATTTCGCCGTTATCATGGACCGTAACATGTATGGTATTGCCATTAAACCAAACGGAGCCTGCCTCATAATTAGTTTCCGATTTAATGATCCCTCTGATTTCATCAATTTCCTGCCCCATGGATGGAGAATTATTGGATGTATGATGCGGTGTGTTGAGGACTTGATCCGATGGACGTTCCGCTTCATTATCCCAATCATTATTGGACACACGACTTAAACCATTGCCAACAAAATCCTGGCCATCCCGGGATTGATCACCATATTCCGAATCATTATTTATTGCATTGTCATTCTGACCGCATGCCGTTAGTGCAGCAAGAAGAAAGGCCGTCATAAAAAACAGTTTTGATTTCATATTTTTTCCCTCCATTTTGACTAGTTAAGAAGAACATTTCCTTGTTAGCCTTCCCAAAATGGGGCAGTATTTATCTTTTATTTCCCTTCCATGTATTGGTCTTACCACCTGAATACCTTCAGCAGTTTTTTCACGTAGATCTTACCGCCTTTAGAATAAACACACTTTCAGCTATGATTTAACCATTTCTTCAAAAAAAAAGTACCCTAAGATCTCATCGGATCCTAGGGCACCATCATTCAAATATGTTCTTTAATCCCAACAGCTTGCTTACCTGGAACTTCGTGATGATGGCGGCAGCGGGGCTCGTATGATTCCGATGCACCCACAAGGATGATCGGCTCATCATAGGAGGCCGGCGCCCCATCTATCAACCGCTGTGTCCTGCTCGCAGGAGATCCGCACACTTCACACACAGCCTGTAGCTTAGTCACTGATTCTGCCAGCGATAATAGAACGGGCATAGGACCGAATGGTTCACCTCTGAAATCTTGATCGAGTCCAGCCATAATCACTCGATAACCGCTGTCCGCAAGATGCTGGGCAACCCCGATAATTTCATGATCAAAAAATTGAACTTCATCTATTGCAATGATATCCAAGGGCTTGTCCAAACACTTAAAAATATCCGTTGAATGGGCAATCGGTTTTGCCATCACAGAAGAGCCATTGTGTGATACGACAGCCTCTTCCGCATAGCGATTATCTATAGCTGGTTTAAATACAGCTATTTGCTCTTTAGCAAATTGAGCACGGCTGACTCGTTTAATCAATTCCTCAGACTTACCTGAAAACATGCTTCCGCAAATAAGCTCGATCCAGCCTGTTTGTTTCATTACATACATGGAAACAGCTACTCCCTTCCACCTGTCGATCCCTTGGCCATAATTGAAGTGGACCCGGCTTTATATAAATTCTTACTTGTTTACAGAAAAGAAAAAACAGGCAAGAAAAATACTTGCCTGTTTTTAAAAAGTCCGGCTTATTTAATACCGTATTTTTTGTTGAAACGATCAACACGTCCGCCAGCTTCAGCGAATTTTTGACGACCAGTATAGAATGGATGGCACTCTGAACAAGTCTCAACTTTGATCTCTTCTTTAACTGAACCAGTTTCAAAAGTGTTTCCGCAAGAGCAAGATACTTTTGAAAGTTTATAATTTGGATGAATTCCAGTTTTCATTCTTTTCAGCTCCTTCTGCCCTGAATCATTCGAAACAGAGTTATATACTTCAAGGTGAGGGAAAAACACTCTCACATTTATTGTAAAAACACATGAACTCATTATAGCAACTTAAGACTAGTTGTGCAACAGTTTGTTTCTTTCACTGTTTAAGAACGTTTTACGCTCGCTGGTCCCTTTTTCATTTCTGTCATTTCTTCATCCAACTTACTGAAAAATTCTTCATTGCCTTTTGTCTGTTTTAGACGGCGAAGGAATTTCTCTGAGAAATCAGGTGAATCCGACATCGTTTTCCTAATGGCCCATAGTTTATCCAGGCGATCTTTCGGAATTAACAATTCTTCTTTACGAGTGCCTGAGCGACGAATGTCGATTGCAGGGAAGATACGTCTTTCGGCAAGTGCACGATCTAAATGCAGTTCCATATTACCCGTACCTTTAAACTCTTCATAAATGACATCGTCCATTCTTGAACCCGTATCTACCAATGCTGTAGCAAGGATCGTCAGGCTGCCGCCTTCCTCGATATTCCTTGCCGCACCGAAGAAGCGTTTTGGACGATGGAATGCAGCAGGGTCAATCCCTCCGGATAATGTACGCCCGCTCGGCGGAATGACAAGGTTGTAAGCACGGGCAAGTCGAGTGATGCTGTCCATTAAAATGATTACATCCCGCTTATGCTCCACAAGTCGCATAGCCCGTTCTAACACTAGCTCAGCTACCTTAATGTGGTTCTCCGGCACTTCATCGAACGTTGAACTTACCACGTCTCCAGCAACGGAACGTTCAATGTCCGTCACTTCTTCCGGGCGTTCATCGATCAACAGCACAATCAATTCGGATTCAGGATGGTTCGTGGTTATCGCATTGGCAATTTCTTTGATGAGCATCGTTTTACCAGCTTTTGGCGGTGCGACAATCAACCCACGCTGTCCAAAACCGACCGGTGCCAGGACATCCATAATTCTAGTTGATATGTTCTTCGGTGTCGTTTCCAGTTTGATTTGCCTGTTTGGATACAACGGTGTTAAACCTGGAAAATGAACACGCTCTTTAGCTGATTCCGGATTATCGCCATTGACGGCTTCAACATGCAGCAATCCATAATAGCGCTCATTTTCTTTTGGAGGCCTTACCTTACCGGACACTTTATCTCCATTTCGCAAATCGAATCTGCGGATCTGTGAAGCGGAAATATAAATATCCTCCGAGCTTGGAGAATAATTAATTGGACGCAGGAATCCAAAGCCTTCAGAAGGGATGATCTCTAAAACGCCCTCCATGAATAGGAGACCATCCTGCTCAGCTTGTGCTTTCAGGATAGCGAAAATAAGTTCCTTTTTTGAAAGTTTGCTGTAATAGGAAACTTTATATTCACGCGCGTGCTCATAGAGATCCTTTAGTTTCATGTTTTCTAAATTAGAAATAGTTAAATTCATTATGACACCACACTTTTATTAATTAAACGTTTTCACCCATACTGAAAAAGAAATGGTTTGTTAGATGGAAGAAAAACCGCAATCCATGTACCCGACCAGAGTTTTCTTAGAAAGGATGATACATTTTTACATGTAAAGAAGAAAATTATTTGAAGGCTTCTTGAAGTTTGGAGTGAAAGGGCAGATTTTATATATCTAAATCAATTAATAGTAGACCAAGCTTTATTTTACTTTTTTTATTTTAATTATTCAACTTAAATTTTTTAAAAGAGAAAGCGAGCGATGAAACCGCTCGCTTTTTATCGGTGATACTTTCTAAAAAACGTTCTCAGTCAATCAAACCATTCGGTTTAATTTTAAGACTGTGGCGTCCATCAATGAAACGAACGGTACCAGATTTAGCACGCATGACTACGGATTGTGTTTCGCCGTAATGCCCTTTAAATTGTACACCGCGTAAAAGTTCTCCATCAGTCACACCTGTCGCAGCAAAAATCGCGTCATCTCCGCGAACAAGGTCTTCCATTCTCAGGACTCTTCCTACATCAAGGCCCATTTTTAAACAGCGTTCAACTTCTTCATCACTTTGAGGAAGAAGCTTACCTTGAATTTCCCCTCCGAGGCATTTTAAGGCAACAGCTGCAATAACTCCCTCTGGAGCTCCGCCAGATCCGAATAAGATGTCAACACCGGTAAGATCGAAAGCCGTATTGATGGCACCGGCTACATCTCCATCGTTGATCAACTTGATACGTGCCCCAGCCTCACGAAGTTCGTGAATGATTTTCGAATGGCGGTCGCGGTTCAATACTGTTGCGACTACGTCTTGGATATCTTTATTTTTTGCCTTGGCTACCGCTTTCAGGTTGTCCAACACAGAAGCATTGATATCAATCTGACCAACAGCCTCGGGACCGACAGCTATTTTATCCATATACATATCCGGGGCATGAAGCAAGTTCCCCTTATCGGCTATCGCCAATACAGCCAATGCATTCCAGCCGCCAGATGCAACGATGTTCGTTCCCTCCAAAGGATCAACTGCAACATCCACTAGTGGCCCAAGACCAGTACCAAGCTTCTCACCAATATAAAGCATTGGCGCTTCATCCATTTCCCCTTCACCGATTACAACCGTCCCTTGCATGGGAATAGTATTGAAAACATCCCGCATTGCAGTTGTTGCTGCATCATCTGCTTCGTCTTTCTTTCCTCTTCCCATCCAACGAGCAGAATTTAGTGCCGCCGCCTCTGTTACGCGAACAAGCTCCATCGATAAACTTCTTTCCATTTCCGGTTCCCCCTCATGTACACTAGCATGATTTATTTATATTAGTATAACACATTATATCATATATAGTAACACAATGAGGTAACAAGAAAAGGGATCAGCTTTTAAGCTGCTCCACCTCTTCTTGCGTCATTTCTTCACGCCAAATCGTTGCTCCCAAACCTGAAAGTTTCTCAACCAGATGGCTATATCCGCGATCTATATGTTCAAGCCCGGTCACTTCTGTAATCCCTTCAGCCATTAAACCGGCAATTACCAGAGCTGCTCCGGCACGTAAATCGCTTGCCTTCACTTTTGCCCCATGAAGTTGGACAGGACCATCAATGATGCCCGCTCTGCCCTCGACTTTGATCTTCGCATTCATGCGTCGCAGTTCATCAATATGCTTGAATCGTGCCCCGTATATCGTATCGGTCACCATGCTAGAACCGCTGGCTTTTGTTAAAAGAGAAGTGAAAGGCTGTTGAAGATCTGTTGGAAATCCAGGGTAAACCAACGTCTTGATATCAACGGATTTATATTTTTCTCCCGGTGAAACAAATATCTGATCATCACCGGCTTCAATATTAATCCCCATTTCCCTCATTTTGGCAGTCAATGACTCCAAATGCTGGGGAATGACATTGTCGATCAAGATTCCTTCACCGACAGCAGCGGCTAAAATCATGAAAGTACCGGCTTCAATCCGATCCGGTATGATTGTATGTTTGCACCCATGCAAACTTTCCACACCATCAATACGGATGATATCCGTTCCTGCCCCCTTGATTTTCGCTCCCATATTGGTCAACAAAGTGGCAACATCGATGATTTCCGGTTCTTTCGCAGCATTTTCAATCACAGTGCGGCCTTTGGCCAAAACGGCGGCAAGCATAATATTGATCGTTGCCCCTACACTAACGACATCCAAATAAATGCGTGCTCCCCGTAGCTCGTCCGCCCTAAGGTAAATGGCTCCTTGTTCATTCGTCACTTGTGCGCCTAGTGCTTCGAACCCCTTAATATGTTGATCTATTGGGCGAGGTCCTAAATGGCAGCCTCCAGGCAAACCTATCACTGCCTTTTTGAATTTACCAAGCATTGCCCCCATTAAATAATAAGAGGCTCGTAACTTCTTAACTCTTCCATTTGGAAGAGGCATTGAAATCATCCTGCTGGGATTCACTGTCATTTCCCCATCATCAAAGGATACCTCACCGCCAATTTCCTCCATTAACTCTTTCAGCATCTGAACATCCGAGATATCAGGCAGGCCTTCAATCGTTACGGGAGAGTCCGCTAAAATTGTTGCAGGGATAAGGGCGACCGCACTATTTTTTGCTCCGCTGACACGAATGCTTCCCTTTAAAGGATAGCCACCGGCAATTTTAAGTTTTTCCATAATAAACTCCCTTCCACGCTAAGCACTTAGATGCTACTTTCAAAAAAAGTAATATTTTACCACAGGAGAATTTCATAATCCGACAACATTCACTATCTAGTTCTTTAGTTTACACAAAAGTAGAAAATTCATGTAAAAAAAAGATAAAAATTTCTAATTTATGTTAATTTTATTTAAACGGTGCAATCTATAGTGACTTAGCGGCAAGGCATTATGCTTCAGTACGTGAATTCCAATCCTTCAAGAAAGCTTCAATCCCTTTGTCCGTTAATGGGTGGTGGAATAATTGAATTAAAACTTTATAAGGGATCGTTGCAATATGTGCCCCTTTAAGAGCCGCTTCTGTAATATGCATCGGATGGCGGATAGAAGCTGCAATGATTTCAGCATTGATATCATGGATCGCGAATATGTCAGCAATATCCGAAATTAAATCCAAACCATTTTGGCCGATGTCATCCAAGCGTCCTAAAAATGGCGATACATAAGTCGCTCCTGCCCTAGCTGCCAATAATGCTTGGTTAGCACTGAAAATAAGGGTGACATTTGTTTTGACACCTTGTTTTGTAAGAGCTGCAACAGCCTTCAAACCGTCTGGAGTCATTGGTACTTTAATCGTGATATTAGGTGCAATCGCAACAAGTTCTTTGGCTTCAGCCATCATTCCTTCAAAATCAAGCGCAATGACTTCTGCAGAAACGGATTCCTTAACAAGGCTTGTGATTTCTTTTAGCCGGTCATGGAAAGAAACTCCCTTTTCTCTTGCAACAAGGGACGGGTTAGTCGTAACTCCAGCTAAAACGCCCAGTTCGTGCGCTTGTTTGATTTCTTCCATGTTTGCTGTATCTATAAAGAATTTCATAAAATAGCCTCCGTATGTAATCGATTTTTTCTTTCCCTATATGCATCTGAATTCTAATTCTTCAAAAAATAGAGCTTGGATTCAGCCCTGCATCTAAAAGAAACCATTAGGGGAGGTGCCCCCCCCCCAATGGAAACATTACCTATGGCATCTTACATGCAAAGGGATGGAACCCTTATGCTGCAGTTGAAAAATTATGCTTTGCCGTTTGAACCAAATTCACGTATTTTGCCGATGACAGTTTCTTTAATAGCTTCACGGCCAGGAACCATGAATTTACGAGGATCGTATACTTCAGCATCGTTATTCAAAACTTCACGAACAGCTTTTGTGAACACAATTTGATTTTCCGTATTCACATTGATTTTTGATGTTCCAAGAGAAATCGCTTTTTGGATATCTTTCGTAGGAATGCCTGTACCGCCATGAAGAACAAGAGGTTTGTTCGTTAAATCCCGTACTTCTTCCATTTCTTTATAGCCTAGGTCAGGTTCACCTTTGTACGGTCCGTGAACGGATCCCAATGCTGGAGCAAAACAGTCGACATTCGTTTCTTTAACTAACTGTTCACATTCTTGAGGATCTGCATATACGACTCCATCAGCAATTACATCATCTTCTTGTCCGCCAACCGTGCCCACTTCCGCTTCAACCGAAACATTTCGTGCGTGAGCGAATTCGACAACCTTCTTGGTTGTTTCGATATTTTCTTCGATTGGATGGTGTGAAGCATCGATCATTACTGAAGTGAATCCAGCTTCGATAGCTTCTTTACATTTATCAAAACTTGAACCATGGTCAAGGTGAATGGCCACAGGAACAGTGATTTTCATGTCTTCCAACAATCCTTGAACCATCATGACAGTCGTTTTAAAACCACCCATGTGACGGGCAGCCCCTTCGGAAACACCAAGGATGACTGGAGATTTTTCTTGTTCTGCAGCAGCTAGGATAGCTTGGGTCCATTCCAGGTTATTGATATTGAATTGACCTACTGCATATTTTTCATCAAGAGCTTTATTCAGCATATCTTTCATAGAAACTAAAGGCATTTGATTTCCTCCTACTAGTGGATGTTATTATTTTTAAAGTTAATTCTTTCTAGATATTCCCTAAAACTAAAGTAGCATACGCTTATAAATCAGAATATCTCTCCTCTTTTAGCATATCAATACATCAAAAAAACAGCAACAAATACACTATGCCAAGCCTCAAATTTTATTCCAAAAAAAACACGGCCCTCTTAAAAAGATAGCCGCGGCAATTCTTTCGTCAATAATATTGAATTTTCAAGACCGTTAACTAGATTGAATAGGTAAGTATTCACGAACGGCTTTTCTAATATCATCAATATCAAACGGCTTTGCAAAGTGGGTCATTGCACCCAAATCCTTTGCTTCTTGGATCATATCAAGTTCACCATATGCGGTCATGATTATAACCCGGATGTCCGGCTCGACCACTTTCATCCTTTTCAGGATCTCAATTCCATCCATTCCCGGAATCTTCATATCCAGTAATACAAGATCAGGTGAATGGTTATTTAGCACTTCCAAGGCTTGAATGCCATTTGCAGCTTGAAATGTTTCATACCCTTCTTTATGTAAAACCTCGTTCAATAAAATACGAATCCCAAATTGATCATCAACAATCAATATTTTCCCTGGCATTTTATCACCTCTCCCCTTCCCGATTTATAAAATTAAATGTATTAGCCGAATCGGCCATATTACCCGAAAAAGGGTAGTTACATAGATTGCGTCAAATCACATGTAGTCCAACGCATTGATTTCATTCATGATTTCTATGTTCATATTCGATAATTGTAACAAAATTCCTGCTATATGGCTAAAAGGATTTTTAATTTTTTTTGTTTTTTCGACCGATTTTGTAAATTCAGCCCTTTGGATCAAAAGCCCTGAAACCTGTCAATGCAAGGGAAAGTCCTTTATAATTAAGTATATTATTTTTTAAAGGAGTCCCTACTCATGTTAAAAATTTTCTCGACACAGATAAGCGGTTTATTTAAAAAAATGATTGATAATGAAGCCTTTGAAATGGAGGATGCCGGACGCTTGCTGGCTCAGGCTGTAGTTGGGGATGGCACTGTGTTCATTCACGGTATTGGTGAAATGCAGGGCGTCACTGCCGAGGCTTTAGATGGGGCAGAACCCTTCCCTAAGGCACAAAGATATGAATCAGTAGAAACTATTTCCGGGGAAGATCGATTCCTTATATTCAGTCGCCATTCGGATGATTTCGAAGCTTTGATGCTAGCAAAACAACTAAAGGAAAAAGATATACCATTTGTTGCGGTTTCTACATCCGTTCCTTCTAAAGAAGATTCACTTTTAGAGTTGGCTGACGTACATATAGATTTACGTATCCAACGAGGATTGATTCCCGATGAAACTGGAAATCGATATGGGTACCCTACCCTCATTGCCGCTCTTTTCGCTTATTATGGGATTAAATTCACTCTTGAAGAAATCATAAAAGAATATGAAGATGAAGAATGATAAATTCATCATCTAAAAAGGGGTTCGGGAAATATAACTTCCTTCAAATGATGTTCCCGAGCCAACTGACCCATAGCAACACCTTCAACTCCTCAAGTATGATTGCTATCTAAATGTTGTAACAAAGTTGATTGGAGCGGGTGTGCGAGACTGCTGCGGGGAAAGCGCGTCTAAGGGAGACCCCGCAGGCGCAAGCCGAGGAGGCTCCATGACTGCCCATGGAAAGCGAGTGCCTGGAATGGAAATCAACGTCCAAATTGTACAAGCCATAAAAAAACTGTAGGCAAACTCGATTTCCTTCAAGTTTGCCTACAGTCTGAAACAGCCATATGGGCTGTTTTTTTGTTTATTAAAGTTTTGCGCTGCGCTTTAAAGACATACCGACAAAGTCACGGAATAGCGGCTGTGGACGGTTAGGGCGTGACGTGAATTCCGGATGGAATTGAGAAGCCACAAACCAAGGATGATCTTTCAATTCAATGATTTCAACCAGACGACCATCTGGACTTGTACCGGAAAAGACGAATCCTGCCTCTTCCATAGCCTGACGGTAGTGGTTATTGAATTCATAACGGTGACGGTGACGTTCATAAACAACCTCATCATTATAAGCTTCGAATGCTTTAGTTCCTTCGATAAGCTTACATGGATACAGACCAAGACGCAGTGTACCACCCAAATCTTCAACATCCTTTTGCTCAGGAAGAAGATCGATGATTGGATCTGGAGTATCCTCTTTGATTTCAGCTGAATGTGCTTCTGGCAATCCTAAGACGTTACGTGCATATTCAATGGATGCCAACTGCATGCCTAAACAAATTCCGAAGAACGGTGTTTTTGTCGTGCGGGCAAATTCGGTGGCTGCAATTTTCCCTTCGATTCCACGATCTCCAAAACCACCAGGAACAAGGATTCCATCTGCACCTTGAAGAAGTTCGGCAACATTTTCTTTTGTTACATCTTCAGAATTCACCCAGTCGATTTCAACATCTGCATCAAATGCGTAACCTGCATGCTTAAGTGCTTCCACTACAGAAAGATAAGCATCTTGCAATTCAACATATTTTCCGACTAGGGCGATTTTCGTTTTCTTTGATAAAGAAGTAACCTTTTTGACCAATTCTTTCCAATCTTCCATATCCGCTTCGCCACAGTCCAATTTCAAGTGATCACAAACGATTTGATCCATATTTTGTGCTTGAAGCGCAAGAGGGATGGAGTAAAGTGTATCCGCATCAAGACACTCGATAACAGAATTTTTATCAATATCGCAGAATAAAGCGATTTTATCCTTCATATCTTGTGAAATTGGGCTTTCTGTACGTGCAACGATGATATTTGGCTGAATGCCAAGACTGCGTAATTCTTTTACACTATGCTGTGTCGGTTTTGTTTTCATTTCACCAGCAGCTTTGATGTAAGGTACAAGTGTACAATGGATATACATAACATTATTGATTCCGATATCACTTTTAATTTGACGAATCGCTTCAAGGAATGGAAGTGACTCGATATCCCCAACAGTACCACCAATTTCGGTGATGACTATATCTGCATTCGTTTCATTACCTGAACGGAAAACCCGTTCTTTAATTTCATTCGTGATATGGGGAATGACTTGAACTGTTCCACCTAAATAATCGCCACGGCGTTCTTTTCTCAGGACAGTCGAATAAATTTTACCTGTAGTCACATTGCTGTGTTTACCAAGGTTGATATCAATAAAACGCTCATAGTGACCCAAATCCAAATCCGTTTCAGCACCATCATCCGTTACAAACACTTCACCATGTTGATATGGACTCATCGTACCTGGATCCAAGTTGATATAAGGGTCAAACTTCTGGATGGTAACATTCAATCCCCTATTTTTTAAAAGTCTACCTAAAGAAGCGGCCGTTATCCCTTTTCCCAAGGAAGAAACTACTCCACCTGTCACAAAAATATATTTTGTCATCTTATATCCTCCTATAGAATGTTTTCTTCCAATGCTGTTCTTCACATTTCAATCAGAACCTGCATCAAATCTTCCGCCACACAAGCGGTTAAAAGCTAAAAACCGTAAATCGGTACAAACCATTAATCACTTAAAGGTCTTTAGTGAGAGTCATGCAGGATACATGAACAAGAATAAATTTCCTTAAATGACAGTAAACAAAATATGTTCTCTATAGTTTTTACAATTCTACGAGAAATCATTTTTAAAAATAAAAAAATGATGTCATTTATTCATTCCATCATTAAAAACAAAAACGCTCCGCTTACAATAAAAGTAAGGGAGCGATATAATTTAATCATTGTGTCCTTTTTTAAGGAGCCCAAAAATGATTCTACAAATTTCGCCTCAAAAAGTCAAGGGCGATTATTTATTTCTCTTTATCTTCATCCAACTCTTCTTCGTCTTCATCTTCGTCCTCATCATCTTCCAGGACAAATGCATCATCTTCAATTATTTCTTCTTCCAGATCGTCATCATCATCCACGTCATCATCCAAAAGCACTTCGTCGATAACTGGAGTACCTAGGATATCATCATCGTCGTCATCTTCATCTTCGTCCAGATCATCGACATCTTCTTCAAAGTCAAGATCTTCGTCTTCAAGTTCATCGAAATCGTCGATAACGACAGCAGCCTTTTTAGCTTTCTTTTTCTTTTTAGGTTTAACAACATGTACAACTTCTTCTTCGATTTGGTCAACTGGGTACCATGTTTTCAATCCCCAGCGGTTGTCTCCAAGTGAAGTGAATCGGCCATCCACATTTAAATCCGTGTAGAATTGTGCGATTCTTTTTGCCACTTCCGCTTTAGATAAATGGTGCAGCGAAGCTAATTCACTTATTAATTCTTTAAATGGAATCGGTTCATTTCTTTCCACTAACAAATCATATGCCATCTCAATTAAGGACATTTCCAATAATTGCTCTTTTGAGTGTTGTTTTAAACTCAAATTCCGCACTTCCCTTCTCTATTCAAACACTGAAATCCGTGTTTTTTCACATAAAAAAATAATCTAAAACAGTATTTCGATAAAATAACGACAATTCCTGCTAGACATATACTCCATTATAAACAATCTAAATGGGTTTATGCTAGTTCTATCTGATACTTTCACAGATTTACCTTAAGGTCTCTCGTTCACAGGACTGAAAAATCATTCATTTTCTTTTTTCGATTTCTGACGATAGGCTGCCGTAAAAAAGACAACAGTCAGGATAAAAAAAGAGATGGCACCCAATTGGTGCTCATACAGCTCAAATAAAATAATGATGGCAAGAATGTAACCTATGATCAACCCAATCATTTTCAGGTTCATTTTCTCAACTCCAATAGGGCTGATTCTTCATTTTTGCCCCTTTTCCAAATAATTATAAGGTAAAATCTTCATTTTGTTAAAAAAGACGGAAATTTTTTAAAAAAAGAGGCTCCTAAACGTCGGAGCCCCCCTTCTTACACTACATATTTCTTCGATATTGACCGCCTACATCGTATAGCGCCCTGGTTATCTGGCCCAAACTGGCCACTCTCACGCAATTCATGAGTTCAGCAAAGATATTTTCCCCATTCATGGCAGCCACTTTCAGTTTTGTCAGGGCTTCATCAGTGAACTCCTTATTTCTTTCCTGAAATGCCTGAAGGTTGATGATTTGCCCTTCCTTCTCTTCTTTTGTTGCACGGGCAATCTCCATGCTGTTCACAGCTTCTTCAGAAGGAGGATTTGGGTTCAAATACGTATTGACCCCAATGATAGGCAATTCGCCCGTATGCTTTTTCATTTCATAATGCATCGATTCATCCTGGATTTTCCCGCGCTGATACTGTGTCTCCATTGCACCCAACACACCGCCTCGATCATTGATGCGATCGAACTCTTGCAGTACAGCCTCTTCAACCAGATCCGTCAATTCCTCTACGATGAAGGAACCTTGCATCGGGTTTTCATTTTTTGAGAGCCCATGCTCCTTTGTAATGATCATTTGTATGGCCATTGCCCGGCGAACGGATTCTTCTGTAGGCGTCGTGATGGCTTCATCGTACGCATTGGTATGCAGGGAGTTACAGTTGTCCTGCAGTGCCATTAAAGCCTGAAGTGTCGTTCTGATATCATTAAAATCAATTTCTTGCGCATGAAGGGAGCGCCCTGAAGTCTGTATATGATATTTCAGCTTCTGGCTACGTTCATTCGCACCATATTTATCCCGCATGACTGTAGCCCAAATCCTTCTTGCCACCCTGCCGATAACCGTATATTCCGGATCCAGTCCATTCGAGAAGAAGAACGACAGATTCGGGGCAAAGTCATCAATATTCATTCCGCGGCTTAAATAATATTCAATGTAAGTAAAGCCATTTGCTAATGTAAAAGCCAGCTGTGAAATGGGATTGGCACCCGCTTCTGCAATGTGATAGCCAGAAATGGATACAGAGTAATAGTTCCTGACTTTCCGATCGATGAAATAAGCTTGAATATCCCCCATTAACCTTAAAGCAAATTCCGTAGAGAAGATGCATGTATTCTGGCCTTGGTCTTCTTTCAGAATATCCGCTTGAACAGTTCCGCGTACTGTTTGAAGAGTATAAGCCTGCACTTCTTCAAGTTCGGCTTCCGTAAGAGAACGGCCTAACTCTTCTTCTTTCCGTTGAACCTGCTGATCGACTGCAGTATTCATATACATGGCCAAAATGATTGGTGCCGGTCCATTGATGGTCATGGATACAGAGGTCGAGGGGTGGCATAGGTCAAAGCCTGCATACAGCTTTTTCATGTCATCCAACGTACAGATACTGACTCCGCTTTCCCCTACCTTTCCATAGATATCAGGCCGGTGATCAGGATCCTCTCCATATAGAGTTACAGAATCGAAAGCCGTACTTAGCCGTTTAGCATTATCATCCTTTGACAAATAATGAAAACGCCTGTTGGTTCGGTCGGGCGATCCTTCGCCGGCAAATTGCCGCTTCGGGTCTTCCCCTTCACGCTTGAATGGAAAGACTCCCGCTGTGTAAGGAAAGAAGCCCGGAACGTTCTCACGGAATACCCATCCTAAGATCTCTCCATAATCAACATATTTAGGCAGTGATACTCTCGGAATCATTAAACCTGATAAACTTTTAGTTTTCAGCTTCGTGATGATTTCTTTATCCCTGACTTTCGTTACAAACTGTTCCCCCGCATACTTTTCCTTTAAATCCATCCATCCAGAAAGGATTTTTTTAGATTCAGGTGATAAATTCGAAGCGGTTTCCTTTTTCAATTTTTCTAAAGAAGCCACCATGTCTTCGTTGTTCTCATTTTCCTTAACTGCTTCAATTGCTCCTTCAATCTGGAAAAGCCTGCGGGCAATACGCACTTGTTCAGCCGCACGTTTATGATACGATCTGACCGTATCACTGATTTCACGTAAATAATAACGACGATCAGTTGGAATTATGACATTTTGCTTGTAAACATCCGCTTCTTTCGAAAAGGCGGTACTCCAATCCGTCCCTGATTTTTCATTAAGCTTTTCAATCAGTGCAGCGAATAAAGCATTGGTGCCTGGGTCGTTGAATTGTGAAGCGATCGTTCCATATACTGGCATTTCAGATGGATCTTGATCAAAAAGCGTACGGCTTCTTTGGTATTGTTTTTGAACTTGGTTTTTAGCATCTTCAGAGCCTTTGCGCTCATATTTGTTAATGACTATCAAGTCTGCGTAATCAATCATATCGATTTTTTCAAGTTGGGAAGGCGCACCGAATTCACTCGTCATTACATACATGGATACATCGCATATCTCGGCAATTTCTGCATCTCCCTGACCAATTCCACTCGTTTCAACGATGATTAAATCGAAGCCAGCTGCCTTCACGACTGAAATGGCATCCCTTATCGCCAAAGACAACTCACTTTTTGAATGACGCGTGGCCAAGCTTCGCATATAAACACGCTCTGAAAAAATCGCATTCATTCTAATCCTGTCACCAAGCAAGGCACCGCCTGTTTTTTGTTTGGTCGGGTCGACAGAAAGAATGGCGACTTTCTCGTCTGGAACTTCGTTAATGAACCTTCGTATCAATTCATCAGTCAATGAACTTTTTCCGGCGCCGCCCGTCCCTGTAATCCCAAGGACCGGAACCTTCTTTTCCGAAGTCTTGATCTGCTCAAAAAGACTCTCCACCGCTGCCGCCGATTCCTGTGAAGCATCGAGTCTATTTTCAGCAAAGGTAATGAATTGGGCAATGGCATTTGTCCCCCCTGCGATCAATTCATCAAAACGTTCCTGTAAAGATGGTTTGACAGTCGAGAAATCACACTCCTCCATCAATACATTTATCATGCCTTGAAGCCCATATTCCCGACCTTCATCGGGAGAAAAGATACGGGCAATCCCATAATCATGGAGTTCCTTAATTTCCCTCGGGATGATGACCCCGCCTCCGCCGGCAAAAATCCGAATGTGCTCGGCTCCCTTTTCCTTCAGTAGGTCATACATATATTTAAAATATTCCACATGCCCGCCTTGGTATGATGACATGGCTATGCCTTGAACATCTTCCTGGATGGCCGCATTCACGATCTCCTCCACCGAACGATTATGACCTAGGTGAATGACTTCTGCCCCGCTGGACTGAAGGATTCTCCTCATTATGTTGATAGATGCATCATGTCCATCAAATAAACTCGAAGCTGTAACGAATCTGATATGGTTCTTCGGTTTATACACTTTGACTGTACTCATTTGGCTCCTCCTTATTGAAACATATTTATATCAGTGCTTTTCTGAAGCGATACATTTTGAATCAATAATTGCGTCTGCAGTTCAACATACTCTTGAAGCGTATACTGTTTATGCAAAGCCCATCTTCTAAAACTCCACATCTGTCCCTGAACGAAAATGTTATGTGAAACAAGGCTTATTTGTTTTTCAGTCAAAAACAGCTCCCCATTCTCAACACATTTCGTTATCACCTTTTCGAACATGCCTACCATCCGAAGTTCCTTGTTCAGAACATAAGGTAAGGCATCTTTCGTCAAAGCTTTCACTTCCTGATACATGACCAGCACTTCGTCCTGCATATCATCCATCACTTTATAAAAATAGGCGATCGTCAGCTTCAAACTTTCAAGTGTCCCATCACTCTGTTCTATTTCTTTCTGAAGCTTTTCCTGGACTTCATCATAGATAAAGTCACAGACGAGATATAATATATCTTCCTTGGTTCGGATATACTCGTATAACGTGCCGATACTAAAGCCGGCCGCTTTGGCGATTTCCCTGGTAGTCGTACGATGAAATCCCTTTTCCTTAAAAAGGGTCACCGCTCCTTTAATCATTTGTGTACGCCTTTTTTCAACCAGCCGCTCATCCTTTACAGATGCAAGAACCTCTCTTTTTTCCATTTTCAAACTCCTTTTAGAAAGCCCATCATTTAATTACCAAAGACATCCTTCCATATAAATTGAAAAGGGAATTCCGGTAAGGGCAGTGCCTTATCGGAAAACCTCAGTTTCAATCCTATTTAGTAACCATCCGTGAGATGACCAGCTTTTGAATTTCCTGTGTACCTTCGTAAATCTGGGTTATTTTCGCATCGCGCATATACCGCTCTACTGGATAATCTTTTGTATATCCATAACCCCCGAAAACTTGGACGGCTTCTGTCGTCACTTTCATTGCTGTATCCCCGGCAAAAAGTTTGGACATGGCCGACTCTTTTCCATAAGGAAAGCCCTCTGATTCCAACCAGGCAGCCTGATAGGTTAATAGCCTGGAAGCTTCAACACCTGTTGCCATATCCGCCAATTTAAAACCGATTCCTTGCTGTGCAGAAATTGGCTTGCCGAATTGGACGCGCTCTTTTGCATAATCAACTGCGGCATCCAATGCACCTTGGGCTATGCCTACGGCCTGGGCAGCAATTCCATTCCGTCCGCCATCAAGCGTCATCATTGCAATTTTAAAGCCTTCCCCTTCTTTTCCAAGGAGATTTTCTTTAGGAACTCGGCACTCATCAAAGATGATTTCCGTGGTCGGTGATGAACGGATTCCCAGCTTCTTCTCTTTTTTACCAACACTAAAACCAGGGAAGTCCTTTTCAACGATAAAGGCACTCGTTCCTTTTTGTTTGGATTTTGGATCTGTCAATGCAAACACGACATATGTATCCGCAATCCCGCCATTCGTAATGAAGATTTTTGAACCGCTGATAATATATTCATCACCTACAAGCTTTGCAGTCGTTCTCATACCGCCTGCATCTGAGCCTGAGCTGGGTTCAGTCAGGCCGTATGCACCGATTTTTTCACCCTGTGCCATCGGGCGAAGGTATTTTTGTTTTTGTTCTTCAGACCCAAATTTATATATTGGCCATCCTGCGAGCGAAGTATGGGCTGATAAAGTCACCCCAGTAGAAGCGCAAACGCGGGAAAGTTCCTCAATCGCTATGCAATACGCTAAGTAATCACTTCCAATTCCGCCGTATTCCTCAGGCCACGGAATCCCAGTCAATCCAAGTTCAGCCATTTTATCGAAGATCTCACGGTCAAACCGTTCTTCTTCATCCCTCTCGGCAGCTGTCGGAGCCACTTCATTCTGGGCAAAGTCGCGGACCATTTTTCTGATCATTTCATGTTCTTCCGTTAATTTAAATTGCATGGCTATGCCCTCCAAAAATTTATCGTAATTATAGATTCTTACTGATGACCATTCTCTGTATTTCGCTGGTACCCTCATAAATTTCAGTTACCTTTGCATCCCTGAAATAGCGTTCGACCGGATATTCCGTTGTATAACCATAGCCTCCGAAAACTTGGACTGCTTCTATCGCCACCTCGACAGCCGTCCTCGAAGCGAATAGCTTAGCCATGGCCGCCTCTTTACCGCACTTCAATCCATGCGAGCGTAAATAAGCCGCCCGATAGACCAGTAGCCTTGAAGCTTCTATGCCCGTTGCCATTTCAGCCAGTTTGAAACCAATCCCTTGCTGTTTGGCAATAGGTTTGCCGAATTGCACCCTGCTTTTTGCATATTGGACGGCATGTTCCATGGCACCCTCAGCAATTCCCAGCGCTTGGGCAGCAATCCCGATCCTTCCCACATCCAAGTTGGCCATTGCGATCTTAAAGCCTTCACCTTCTTCGCCAAGGAGATTGGCTGCAGGGACTTTCATATCCTCGAACGTTACCTGCACGGTGCTCGAGCCATGAAGGCCCATTTTACGTTCATCTTTACCGATGATTAAGCCTGGGGTTCCTTTTTCCACGATAAAAGCTGATATTCCCTTGCTTCCCATCTGCGGATCGGTTGAGGCAAAAACAATGAATACATCAGCTTCCCCGCCATTTGTGATGAATACCTTTGATCCATTTATTCGATATACTCCGTCTTCCTTTACCGCCTTTGATTTCAAACTCGCAGCATCCGAACCTGAGCTTTGCTCAGTTAAGCAAAAGGCGCCAAGAAATTTACCAGCAGCTAACTTAGGCACATATTTTTGCTTCTGCTCATCCGTTCCAAAATAAACGATTGGATTTGTGCCAACAGAAGTATGAACGGACAGTATGACACCGAGAGTGGGACTTACTTTGGAAATCTCGTTGATGGCGATGATATAAGACATAAAGTCCATACCCGTGCCACCGTATTGTTCCGGGATAGGGATTCCCATCAAACCAAGCACACCCATTTTTTGCAGTATCGTTTTTGGAAATTCGCCTCTTTCCATTGCCTCGATATGAGGGGTAATCTCATTCACCGCAAAGTCGCTTACCATCTTCCGTATCATTTCCTGTTCTTCGGTAAACTTGAAATCCATTCCTTCACTCCTTCCTAGGTGCAAATTCTTTCTATGATTAGTTATATTCGTAAAAGCCGCGTCCTGATTTCTTGCCTAGCCACCCAGCTTTTACATATTTCCTTAACAGCGGACACGGTCGATATTTATCGTCACCCAGTCCTTGGTGAAGGGTTTCCATTATGTATAAGCATGTGTCGAGCCCAATGAAGTCAGCTAGTGTAAGCGGGCCCATCGGATGGTTCATTCCCAGCTTCATTACATCATCGATCGCCTCTTTAGTAGCGACGCCCTCGTAAAGTGTATAGATGGCCTCATTGATCATCGGCATTAAAATCCTATTCGCTACGAAACCTGGAAAATCATTGACTTCCACCGGTACCTTGTTCAAGGTTTCTGCCATCTTTTCAACTTCTTTATAAACTTCATCCGATGTAGCAAGGCCACGAATGATTTCAACCAGCTTCATGACTGGAACGGGGTTCATGAAATGCATGCCAATTACCTTTTCAGGCCTTTTCGTGGCTGCGGCTATCTCGGTAATCGGAAGCGAAGAAGTGTTGGATGCAAGAATGACGTGCTGTGGTGTGATTTCATCCAACTCGGCGAATATTTTTGTTTTAATTTCCATATTTTCCACTGCAGCTTCAATTACTAAATCCACCGCTGCTGCATTTTTCAAATCCGTCGATGACGTCAAGCGGGAAAGGATTGAATCTTTCTCCTCGGATTCCATTTTCCCTTTTTCAACTTGCCGGGAAAGGTTCTTGGTGATTGTCCCTAATCCCTTTTCTACATACTCATCTTTTAAATCGTGTAAAAGAACTTCATAACCGCTCATTGCACAAACCTGGGCAATGCCAGATCCCATCTGTCCCGCACCAATGACCATCACTTTTTGAATGCTCATGAAAACCCCTCCTCAATAATCTATGAAACTATCATCCTTGTTTCGGCACTTCGATTAAAATGGCATCTCCCTGACCGCCGCCACTACAGATCGCTGCAATGCCCAAACCTCCTCCGCGACGTTTCAATTCATGCATCAGTGTAATGATGATGCGGGCACCACTTGCACCGATTGGGTGACCTAATGCTACAGCCCCTCCGTTAACATTCACTTTTCCCGGCTCGATGTTGGCAATTTTCCCACTTGCCAGTGCAACCGCTGCAAATGCTTCGTTCACTTCAAACAAATCAATTTCCTCTATCGATTTACCTGTCTTCTTCAGGAGTTCATTTATGACCAAACCTGGCGTTTTAGGGAAGTCCTTTGCTTCCACTGCAACTTCTGCATGAGCTAAAATATAGGCAAAAGGCGTTTTCCCTTCTTTTTCCGCACGTTCCTCACTCATCAATACGAGTGCACCGGCCCCATCATTGACACCCGGAGCATTACCAGCCGTAATGGTCCCCTCATTATTGAAAGCTGGACCTAATTTAGCTAACTTCCCGGCAGATGTATCTTTTCTTGGGGCTTCATCATGTTCGATGGTAATTGGTTCGCCTTTTCGCACAGGCACCTGTACGGAAATGATTTCTTCTGCAAGAATACCGCCATCGATTGCTTTTATCGCCTTTTGATGACTCTCGTAAGCCCAGCTATCTTGTTCCTCACGGGTGATTTCAAGATCCTCGGCAGTACTGTTTCCGTAAGTCCCCATATGAGCGCCTGTAAAGCTGCAGCTAAGTCCATCCGAAATCATGGTATCCTTCAGTTCGCCATCACCCATCCTTAGTCCCCACCTTGCTTTCGGAAGGATATAAGGCGCATTGCTCATCGATTCCATTCCGCCGGCAATAATGATTTCTTCTTCACCAAGGCGAATGATCTGATCAGCAAATGTGACACTGCGAAGTCCTGATGCGCATACTTTATTAATGGTTTCCGTTTTCACTTCCCAAGGCAACCCAGCATGACGTGCTGCCTGGCGGGAAGGTATTTGTCCTTGGCCCGCTTGAAGCACATTCCCCATGATGACCTCGTCTACTTCGCTGCCTTCAATCCCTGCCCGAACAAGTGCCTCTTTGATTGCAATTCCACCAAGTTGTGATGCCGTCAAACTGCTAAGACCACCGCCAAATTTACCAAAAGGTGTTCTCACACCGCTAATAATCACTGTTTTTGCCATCATTATTTCCCCCTATAAGTAACATTGATTGAACGCTCGCTCAATATGGAGTTAAAAAAATAGTGTTGTAAGCGCTTAATATCATACTATATTATACAATTTTCCCAAAAATGAAAATATTTAGTGTGTAAATATTGAAAAAAATTACCTGCTTCCATTTATTTCATCCCATATAGAAGAAGCAGGCAATTCCATTTTAAATTAGGATGCAATCGATTTATTTTCACCAATGACCGCTTTTTCGAGTAGTTCTGCTACATCATACGTTTTAACATTTTCCTCAACTTCTTTTGCTTTCGTCCCATCAGATAGCATGGTCAGGCAATAAGGACATCCGGAACTGATCACTGTTGGACTGACGGCTAGTGCTTGTTCAGTACGGGCCACATTAATGCGGTTACCCGTTTCCTCTTCCATCCACATCAAACCGCCTCCAGCTCCACAGCACATACCCTTTTCACGGTTACGCTCCATCTCGATAAGCTTCACACCATCAATGGATTGTAAAATTTCACGCGGCGGGCTGTAAACTTCATTGTACCTTCCCAAGTAACAGGAATCGTGGAATGTAATGGTCTCATTCACCGGATACTGTGGCACCAACCTGCCTTCACTAACAAGTTTGGCTAACAATTCAGTATGATGGTACACTTCCGCTTCCAATCCGAAATCCGGATACTCATTCTTAAAGATATTGTATGCATGCGGATCGATCGTAACGATTTTCTTTATTTCATTCTTTTGGAATTCTTCTATATTTTTCATTGCAAGTTCCTGAAAAACAAACTCATTACCCAATCGACGAGGAGTATCCCCTGAGTTTTTCTCCTTATTTCCGAGAATCGCAAACTTGACGCCCGCTTCATTCATTAATTTAGCAAAGGAAAGGGCAATTTTCTGGCTTCGGTTATCGTACGACCCCATTGAACCCACCCAGAATAAATACTCGAATTCTTCTTCTGCCTTTTGTAATTCCTTCACGGTAGGGACGCTAACATCTTCCCGAAGGCTGCGCCAATCTTCTCTCTCTTTACGGTTCAGTCCCCACGGGTTTCCTTGACGTTCAATATTTGTCATGGCACGTTGAGCATCAGGATCAAGCCTGCCCTCTGTCAACACTAGATAACGGCGCATATCGATGATTTTGTCGACATGTTCATTCATTACCGGGCATTGATCTTCACAGTTCCGGCATGTGGTACAAGCCCAAAGTTCTTCTTCCGTAATGACTTCACCAATCAAGCTCGGGCTGTAAGCTTCCGTTGCTGCAGCTGATTCCTGCGCCCCCTGCGCGGCACCAGCCAAAGCTATCTTATTTCCCTTGTTATTTCCAAAAACAAAAGATGGTACCCATGGCTGCTTCGTTGTAACAGCAGCGCCTGTATTTGTTAAATGGTCACGCATCTTGATGATGATATCCATTGGTGACAGCATTTTACCGGTACCTGTAGCCGGGCACATATTCGTACAGCGCCCGCACTCCACACAGGCATAGAGGTCCACCATTTGATACTGCGTCAAGTCTTCGATATATTTGGCACCGTAATATTGATTGCCTTCTTTGTCGAGGACCTCTTCTTCCAAATCAACCGGTTTCAATTTCCCTGGATTGTCCAGGCGATTCAGGAATACATTTATCGGACCGGCAATCAAGTGAGCATGCTTAGATTGCGGGATATAAACAAGGAAAGATAGTATGATCAGTAAATGCAGCCACCAAGCTACATAAAAAACGACTGTTGCTGCTGTTGTCCCCATCCAGCCGAATAGGAAAGCGATGCTTGATGCGACTGGCTCTGACCAAGTTGCATCGTGACCATGCCAGATCATTCCCATTCCATTCCCCAGTAATACGGTAATCATGATACCGGTAATGAAGATGACAACCAAACCTGCTTTGAAATCCCTTTTCAAGCGAACGAGCTTCTCGACATAACGACGGTAAGCCGCCCATAAGATTGCAACAAGAACGGTAAGCGTCACAATTTCCTGGAAGAAAGTAAAGGCTGGATAAACAGGGCCAAACGGTAAATGCCACCCCGGTCTTAAACCTTTGACGAAAAAGTCAATTGCGCCAAATTGCACTAAGATGAAACCATAAAATAACAAGGCATGAATGATTCCGCTCTTTTTATCCTTAAAGAGCTTCTTCTGTCCAAATACATAAACCCCTATTTTCACAAGACGATCTTTCACACGGTTATCGAATTCCACTTTTTTGCCAAGTTTTATATAAGCTATACGAGTTTTTATCAAATAGACAAATAAACCGGCGGCGTAAGCGATTACAAGCAGGAATGCAACTAAGTTGATCCATAGTAAGCCATTCATTTCCATGCAGTCTTTCCCCCCTCTAAGTAAATTGTAAATGCCAGGTAACCATTTAAATAAAATAGAAAAATGGCATTTTTCTGAAATTTGATTAATTCCATTATATAATGAATGAGCATTCAGTCAACTTTTTTCTTTCTAAAAAAAATTTAGTTTTATGCACTTTAATGTATAATTCGACAATTCCGTAAATTCCCCTTCTGTATTCTAAAAAAAATGAGGACCCTTTCCCCCGCTTTTTAATGGTTACTAACAGGGAATTTGAGCCAAACTAAAATGAAATCATTTAGGGGGGATTTTTTTTGAAAATAATCACTAAGCTTGCCTCTATATTTTTATTGATCTTCACTTGGTGCTGGGTTGATCTTAAGTTAGGGCATAAGCGTTATATGAAACAGGCAACCAACGTTAAATATCCGCCTCGGAACAGTGACATGACTGTATTCACTTCAGGGAAAATCCTGTTTGATGATTTTATGAAAGAGGTCAAGCAAGCTAAGGATTCCATCCATATCCTTTTTTATATTGTAAAAAATGATAAATTCAGCAAGGACTTTTTGAATTTACTGCAATCAAAAGCGGAAGAGGGCGTGGAAGTGCGGCTTTTAGTCGATTGGGTAGGAGGTAAAAAGATGTCCCGCAAATCCATTCAGGAACTAACTAAAAGCGGCGTTCATTTTTCTTTTAGCTTTAAACCGAAACTCCCCTTCCTTTTCTATACAATACAAAAAAGAAACCACCGTAAAATTACAGTGATAGACGGCAAAATCGGCTATCTTGGCGGCTTTAATATCGGTAAGGAATATATAAACCAAGGGGAGAAGCTGAACCCTTGGAGAGATTATCATTTGAAAATGACCGGAGAGGGGGTCAAGGACCTTCAGGAAGTCTTCCTCACGGATTGGTTCCATGATACAAACGAGGATTACAGGGGAACACCTGCCTATTTCCCGACACTGAATCCTGGGTCGCAGGCAAATCAGGTTTTTGTCACGAATGGAAGTGATCTTGAATTGTCCATGACACGATTGATTCAGCAAGCCAATAAAAAAATCATTATCGGGACTCCATACTTCATTCCCAGTGAAACTTTATTTCACGAATTAAGGGAAGCCCTTGCACGCAATGTTTCCGTTACGGTCATCGTGCCCGAAAATTCAGACCATGCCCTTGTCAAGGAAGCTTCCTTTCCCTACTTTCGGGTACTATTAAAAGAAGGGGCAGAAATCATGCAATTTCAAAAAGGGTTCTACCATTCCAAAGTGATACTGATTGATGATACAATCTGTGATATCGGTACGGCTAATTTTGATAAACGCAGTTATTTTTTAAATAGTGAAATCAATTGTCTGGTATTTGACCCGACATTCATAAGAGATGTAGAAAAGGAATTGGCGGTCGACCTAGCTGAATCCAAGCCATTAAGCGGGGACGCGCTATCCATGAATGTAGTCCGTTCAGTAAAAGAATCGTTGGCTTCCATCCTTTCCCCTTTTCTTTGAAATCCCGTTGTTCAAGGAGAAAATATAATGAAAATAAGATTTGGTTTCGTATCCAACGCCACCTGTTTATGGGAAGCTTCTCCAGCTAAAACACTTACTTTCAAGCGATATAGCACACTTGGCACGGAAAAAGGGATGGAAAAACTCCTGAGTGTGACACGGCAGAACATTGAAAATACCTTAAGGGTCCTTCAATATAACACCGCCCACCAAGTAGAAATATACCGGATGTCCAGTTCCATTGTGCCTTTAGCCACACATCCCGAAATAGAATGGGATTTCGTGACTCCTTTTAAAAAAGAGTGGAAACAGCTTGGGGATTGGGTTACTGCACACAAGATGAGGGTCAGTTTTCACCCCAATCAGTTTACGCTGTTTACCAGCCCTAAACCCGAGATTACACAAAATGCCGTAAAAGATATGGAGTTCCATTATAAAATGCTGGAAGCAATGGGCATTGCGGACACCTCTTTCATCAATATCCATGTCGGTGGGGCCTATGGTGATAAAGAGTCCGCCATAGTAAGGGTTCATGACAACCTTAAATCGCTTCCTATGCATGTCAAGGAAAGAATGACTTTGGAGAATGATGATAAAACGTATACAGCATCTGAAACACTGAGCGTATGTACAAGGGAAGGCATCCCACTTGTATTCGATTACCACCATCATCTCGCAAACCTTTCAGATGAGCCACTTAACGAGCTGCTCACCGAGGTGTTCACCACTTGGAGTCAGGCAGGGGCGGTACCAAAGATTCATATTTCATCCCCAAAATCGGCAGGTGAATTTCGCTCGCATGCAGATTATATCGATTTGGACTTTATCATGCCCCTTTTTAAAGTTCTTAAAGAGCTTGGACAGGACGTGGATTTCATGATCGAGGCCAAGATGAAGGACCGGGCAATGCTGCAGCTAATTGAAGATATATCTAAGGTTCGTGGTGTAAAAAGGGTGAGCGGCGGTGCAGTCGAGTGCTAATTAACCTAAAAAAAAAAGCGGCTGTTTCGCTAGAAACAGCCGCTTTTTCCATTACATTTTTTCCGGTGCCGAAACCCCGATTATAGCTAATGCATTCTTTAAAGTAATTTGGACGGATTTAACCAGTCCTAGACGTGCCTTACTTCTCTCCAACTTTTCAACATCCAAAACCTTATCGGCATTGTAGAAGCTGTGGAATGTGGAAGCGAGGTCGAATATATAATTCGTCATGCGGTGAGGCATACGTTTTTCGGCTGCTTCCGCTATTGCCTGCGGGAATTCACCTAACTTCTTCAAAAGCTCCACTTCTTTTTCAGTAGAAAGGGAAGAGAAATCAGTGATTCCTTCATAGCTGATCCCTTGTTCCACACCTTGGCGTAAAATGCTGGAAATGCGGGCGTGAGCATATTGTGCATAATAAACCGGGTTATCATTGGATTGTGATACCGCAAGATCCAAATCGAAGTCCATATGAGTATCCGCACTTCTCATCGCAAAGAAATAACGTGTTGCATCCAGTCCTACTTCCTCAATAAGATCACGCATCGTAACTGCTTTACCAGTACGCTTACTCATCTTCATTTTCTCGCCATCCTTGTACAGGTGAACAAGCTGGATGATTTCCACTTCAAGCTGCTCACGTTTGTACCCTAACGCTTCGATCGCTGCTTTCATACGCGGGATATAGCCGTGGTGGTCCGCACCCCAGATATTGATCAACGTTTCAAAGCCGCGCTCCAATTTATTCCGGTGATAGGCAATATCAGGTGTCAGATATGTGTAAGACCCATCCTGTTTAATAAGCACCCGGTCCTTGTCATCGCCTAATTCCGTAGAGCGGAACCATGTAGCCCCTTCTTCCTCATAGACATGGCCCCTTTCCCTCAACACTTTGAGGGCTTCATCAATTTTACCGTCTTCATATAGGGATGTTTCCGAGTACCATACATCAAATCCGACACGGAAATTTCCCAAGTCCGTTTTCAATTTTTCCATTTCATATTTCAAGCCGTACTCACGGAAAAATTCAAAACGTTCCTTTTCATCCGCATTTACATATTTATCCTCATATTCACTTGCGAGCGTTTTACCGATTCCAATGATATCTTCGCCATGATAACCGCCCTCAGGCATATCCTTTTCGAGGCCAAGTGCCTGGAAATAACGGGCTTCTATGGAAATGGCCAAATTATTGATTTGATTACCTGCATCATTGATGTAGTATTCACGTGAAACATCATAACCTGCTTTAGACAGGATATTACATAACGTATCACCTACTGCTGCACCACGGGCATGACCTAGATGGAGATCACCGGTCGGGTTCGCGGAAACGAACTCCACTTGGATTTTTTCACCTTTTCCAAAGTCACTTTCCCCATATGCTCCATCCACTTTCAAAATGACAGGAATCAATTCGGTCAAATAAGAATTATTCATGTAGAAGTTTATGAAACCTGGTCCTGCAATTTCTATTTTTTCAATGGACGCTTTTGAATTGTCAAAGTTTTCGATGATTGCTTCGGCTATCATTTTGGGTGCTTTCTTTGCAACCTTCGTTAATTGCATGGCCATATTCGTGGAGTAATCTCCGTGTGTTTTATCTCTTGGAAGTTCCAATACAACATTTGGAATCTGCTCTTCCGTTGCTAAACCAGCTCTAATGACCGCCGCTTTAATTTCTTCTTTCAGTTTTTCCTGTACCTCTTTTACTATATTCATGTGCTATGCTTCCTCCTTATAGGAAATCGTCATCTCATATTGACCGGGTTCGCTTCCCTGCATATGTAACGTATATTTAAGAACAAGTTTCCCTTGTTTGGACTGCTCATCCCATTGATGATGAATTTTCTTTGTGGTCGTCCGTAACCCTAACCTGCCATATATACTTTCATAATGTCCATTTGTCGCTTCCTGTAGGCGGAAAAGCTGCCTCATTTTAATGGCACCATTTCTAAGCAGGATCGTTTCATCCTTTTTGTGCTTGATGGTCGTTTGTGTTTGACCGACTTCACTTTCCTCTTTATATTGCAAATATAAATCTGAACCTTTATACATTTTTGTACCAAATGTGACCAGCTCATACGTTTCGGTTTCTGAGCCATGCTTGATTTTTGTCTGTAAAGTCACTTTAATAGCATGCTTATCTATATCATGAAGAGTCAAAGCTACACTTCCTTCATCATGTCGTTCTTAACTTTATAAGTATAAATACTCTTCAAGGAAGTTTCAACTTGGAGCGGAAAATAAAATGTAATTCCAAAAAATTGAGGATAAACTGTCGAAATCATCTTGTTGCAATTCATTTGATTTTAACGCAATAATGACTCCATTGGGTGGAATTAAAAAAGAGTCAATCAGGTGTAAATTCTTTTCAGGGATGGATAAAAAAAGACCATTCCTGCTAAAAAACAGGAACAGTCAAGTCTTCCATCCATTAACCTTTTTGAACCCAACCTAAAATCATTTCGCGAATCAGCTTGCTCGCCGTGTTCGCTGTCTGCTCGGATGGGTCATAAATCGGTGCAACTTCAACTAAATCGCAGCCGACTACATTAATTTCAGATCGGGCTATCTCATGAATCGAAGCTAAAAGCTCTTTTGAAGTGATGCCCCCACAATCTACGGTGCCCGTTCCTGGCGCATGCGCTGGATCAAGAACATCGATGTCGATCGTTACATATACAGGACGCCCTGCTAACTGCGGCAGTACTTCTTTAAGAGGTTCAAGAACTTCAAATTTAGAGATGTGCATGCCGTTTTCTTTTGCCCATTGGAATTCTTCCTTCAAACCGGAACGGATGCCGAAAGAGTATACATTTTTCGGACCGATAAGCTCCGCGGATTTGCGGATGATGGAAGCATGGGAAAGTGGTTCTCCCTCATAATCCTCACGTAAATCTGTATGGGCATCCATATGGATGATGGCCATATCGGGATACTTTTTGTACATGGCTTTGATGACAGGCCATGTGACAAGGTGTTCGCCTCCCATCCCCATTGGGAACTTACCTGCATCCAACAAGCTGTCGACAAATTTTTCAATCATATCGATGCTGCGCTGCGGATTACCAAATGGTAATGGGATATCTCCGGCATCAAAGAATTTAACTTCTTCTAATTCACGATCTAAATATGGGCTGTACTCTTCCAAACCAATCGAAACTTCTCGAATCCGGGTAGGGCCGAAGCGGGAACCAGGACGGAAACTTACGGTCCAGTCCATCGGCATACCGTATAGCACAGCTTCAGATTCTTCAAAAACTGGGTGGCTTTTAATGAATACATTGCCTGAATAGGCTTCATCGAATTTCATGGTCCACGCCTCCCTTATTTCACTAAATCTTGAACGAATTTAGGCAGAACGAAAGCTGCTTTATGAAGTTCTTTTGTATAATATTTCGTTTCGATTTCATGAAAACGGTCTTCCGTCACTTCTAATGGATTATATTTTTTCGACCCGATCGTGAACGCCCAAAGGCCGCTTGGATACGTCGGGATATTCGCTAAATAAAGGCTAGTGATTGGGAATATTTCTTTTACATCACGTTGTACATCACGAATTAAGTCTGCTTTAAACCAAGGATTGTCTGATTGTGCCACAAAAATCCCATCTTCTTTCAAAGCTTTGGAAATCCCGGCATAAAAACCTTTAGTGAATAAATTGACAGCAGGTCCAACAGGTTCAGTTGAGTCGACCATGATCACGTCATATTCATTTTCACTTTTGGCGATGTGCATGAAGCCATCCCCCACTTGTACGTCTACACGCGGATCTTCAAGCATGCCTGCAATTTCAGGCAAGAATTTCTTTGAGTATTCGATGACTTTCCCATCGATATCCACCAATGTAGCTTTTTTTACGCTTGGATGCTTCAGGATTTCACGGATAACTCCTCCGTCCCCTCCGCCAACAACCAAAACGTTTTCTGGATTAGGATGAGTGAATAAAGGAACATGGGCTACCATTTCATGGTAAACGAATTCATCACGCTGTGAAGTCATTACCATGTCATCCAACAATAGCATATTGCCCCACTCTTCCGTTTCAATCATATCCAGCTTTTGAAACTCAGTTTGCTCCGTATGTAAAGTACGATTCACTTTCATCGTAATACCAAAATTCTCTGTTTGTTTTTCAGTAAACCAAATGCTCATTTATTAACGCTCCTTTTCCATTTCATATTGTCAGTCACCTAATAGGTTCCCCAAAATCGGTATAGTCATTAGCTAGAAAAATTATAGACGAATCTAGCAGAAATGCAAGATAAATTTCGTAAATGCAGTTCTTATGTTTAAAAATTTCTTTTTTTTCCATAATAGTAATAGATAATAGATTCTTTTTCTGATAAGAGAGGTGAAAGCAATGGAATTGATTCCAAGCGAACGATTTAAAAGGACAACTAAATATGTACGGGCCTTCATTATCCTTGCCACAATCGGGCTCACTATACTCTTTGTATTGCTTCTCTCCTTACTGATTTATGCAAAAATATTAGGTCCGCCTCCTTTGGTCGTGCCGCAGTCCACTCTCTATTATAGTGATAGCGGAAATGTGATCGGGGAAACCGATAATGGCCAGAAACGTTATTGGGCCGGAATGGATTCGATTTCACCACAGCTCATCAAAGCAACTGTCGCTGTTGAGGACCGTCAATTTTACACTCATAATGGATTTGATATAAAACGGATCGGCGGTGCCATCCTTGCGGATATCAAAGCAATGTCCAAAGTCCAGGGTGCAAGCACCATTACCCAGCAGTATGCCAGGAACCTTTTTCTTGGTCATGACAAAACGTGGTCGCGGAAACTCAATGAAGCCTTCTATACTGTACGTTTAGAAATGAACTACTCAAAAAAGGAAATTCTAGAAGGCTATTTAAATACGATTTACTATGGCCATGGCGCATATGGAGCCCAAGCTGCAAGTCAATATTACTTTGGCAAGGATGCCAAGGATTTGACTCTTCCTGAAGCGAGCATGCTGGCCGGAATACCAAAAGGTCCGTCAAATTATTCTCCATTGGATAACTTTGAAAAAGCGAAATCAAGGCAGAAAGTTGTCCTGCAAGCCATGAAAAACAAAAGCTACATTTCAGGAAAAAACATCGCGGAAGCATTGCAAACATCCCTTACATTAAAGGGCGAGCACGGAACGGTCACCAATAAAACCGCTCCTTATTTCCAGGATGCGGTCAAGCAGGCTTTAAAATCACAGCTTCATTTAGATGACCGGACGATCGAGCTAGGCGGACTTAAGGTCTATACCACACTGGATGAAACCCAGCAGGATGTTGCCGAAGAGGTCCTTTCCACTACCATACCCAAGTCTTCAGGGATTCAAGCTTCGATAGTGGCAATGGATCCGGACACCGGGGAAGTCCGTGCACTGGTCGGTGGTAAAGATTATGCGGAGTCGCCATTCAATCGAGCTACACAGGCTGTTCGCCAGCCCGGTTCCACGATGAAGCCATTGCTATACTACTCAGCGCTGGAGAATGGTTTCACACCATCTACCACTTTAAAAAGTGAGATTACTACATTTTCTTTCGATGATGGTCACTCGTCATATACACCGCATAATTACAACCATCAATATGCGGAAGGCGAAATAACGATGGCTCAGGCCATTGCTCTTTCCGATAACATCTTCGCCGTAAAAACACACCTGTTCCTTGGGGAACAGACCCTGGTTGATACAGCGCATCGTTTCGGCATCACGGCGAAAATGGATGCCGTTCCATCCCTTGCACTTGGTACGTCAGGTGTAAGGGCGATTGAAATGGTGAATGCGTACAGCATTCTGGCTAACGGCGGCAAGAAGGTTGAACCCGTGTTCATCAAAAAGGTTGAAAATCAAAAAGGTGAAGTGATTTTTGATGGCAATAAGAAACCGGAACAGATTTTGGATGAGGATAAGGCATTTGTCATGACTCAGATGCTTACCGGGGTTTTTGATGAAACCTTAAATGGCTATACGAAAGTGACCGGCAGCACCATCAGCTCCCAGCTGACCCGCCCATATGCCGGCAAATCAGGTTCCACCCCGACGGATAGCTGGATGATTGGTTACACACCGGAGCTTGTAGCTGGAGTATGGACTGGATATGATCAAGGTAAAAAGATCGAGAACCCTGCTGAAAAAGGCTATGCAAAGAAAATCTGGGCTTCTTATATGGAAAAGGGCCTACAAGGTAAACCAGCAAAATCGTTTAAGGAAACGGAAAACGTAATCGGGGTAAACGTGAATCCCGTCAGTGGAAAATTGGCAACAAAGGATTGTCCTGCCTCAAGACTTACTTATTATGTTAAAGGCTCCGAACCTGTCGAATACTGTGCCGAGCACTTTAAGGGTGAAAGCCCGAAACATGCCCCAAAAGGAGAAGAACAAAAGAAGGCACCGTGGTACAAAAAAGTCTTAAAACCATGGGGATAACGAAAAACCCCGAAGCCGGTAGCGGCTTCGGGGTTTTTCTGTCCTAGTTCCACAGTGTCTAAACTGCTGTCTTTAAGTTTACTTATTTTATCCGTTTCCTACAAGTGAATTTTTCACTAAACCTAACATTTCATCGATTAAATCAGATTCAAACCGTCAATGACTCCTTGAGCAGTGCAGAAGAGCGCTCCCACATTCCTGCATCATGGTTTTTCAGGAAGTCTGCAAGTATACGTTTGGATTTATCATCCATGTCCTCGACGATGATTTGCCGTTTCAGTGATTTATCCATCCGGTTAACATGCTCCGGAAGCGATTTATAACCGCGTCTAATTGAGCGGTCGACCGTCATTTCACAAGCTGTCACACCTGCATAGTGCGGACCATTTTGAGTGGCTTCAATGGTCACCCAAACAAGCCAGTAAGGTTTGGCATTCGGGACCTCTTCTTTAGTCTTTAAAAATTTAATTCCTTTTTCCACTGCACTCCTTGCATGCATCGCGCCGATATCGACCTCGGCTTCACCTGCATCCACATCGATTATGACCGGAGAAATATTATCGAGCGTTAAAACACCTGCTCCATATCCGCCATGACCTTCTGTAGGGTCGTTTTTTATAATATTGAAGCCTACCTTTTTCTTTGGTTGTTCTTCCATGTTTATATCCCCCTTTATGGTTTGTCATTTCCTATCGTTTAAAAAAGAAAAAGTGTAAAGAACCGACTCAGGACGTCGCCTACCAATGGTACAACATTGTTCAAAATCGGGCCAATTGTATACTTGCTCAGCGGTGTGATGATCAGAATCAAAAAAATCAGTGAGCCATATTGTTCATACTGGGTCATTTTTGCCCGCAAGTCAGCTGAAACAAGATCCTGTACGATCCTATAACCATCGAGCGGCGGCAGCGGTAACAGATTAAATACAAACAAAAGGATATTTAAGTTGATGAGCACCTCGAAGAATGGCTGAACGAAGAACGGTAAATCAGGTCCAACGCCTGCCGCCAGCAACCCATAAAAAATCAAATACCCCAAAATTGCAACAAGCAAATTACTGAACGGACCGGCAAAAGAGACAAGCACCCCTGCCAATTTTGGATTCTTGAAATGAAAACGATTAACCGGTACAGGTCTCGCCCAACCAAATCCGGCTATCAATATCAACAGAGTTCCAATCGGATCCAAATGCGAAATCGGATTCAATGTGACTCTTCCTTCATTCTTTGCAGTCGGGTCACCGAACTTATAGGCTACATAAGCATGTGAAAATTCATGAACCGTAAATGCGATTAACAGTGACACAATAACATATGGAAGCTGTTCCAAAGGATAAACCAAAAACCGTTCTATTTGCTCCAAGAATTGCATTGATAGCTTCTCCCCCAATATTTATTACCGTTAGTATACATCAAAAGAGCAAGAAGTGAAAAAACTCTGACTTCCGTGTCTTGCAATTATTTTTCCATTGTGAAACACTACAAGATGAGAGAGGAAGGGGGGAATGAGAGATGCCATATGTAACAGTCAAAATGCTTGAAGGCCGTACAGACGAACAAAAGAAAGCTTTAGTTGAAAAGGTGACTGCAGCCGTTACGGAAACAACTGGAGCACCAGCTGAAGCCGTTACGATTTTCATCGAAGAAATGTCAAAAAATCACTTGGCAGTAGCCGGTGTCCGTAAAAGCGATCAATGAGCTTTACATAATGGGGAAAAGCTAAGCCATCAATTCGGCTTAGCTTTTGTTTTTAACTGCTCAATATATTCATATGCCTCATCAATTTCTTCAAGCGTATATTTTTGTTTGCTTTTCAGCGTGAAAAGTTTCTCGGTGACTTCTTCCTTTTCAAGCGTGTCAAAGTATAACACCGTTGAAACAAGCTCCAAAAACCGGGCATTCTGTTCGTTCATATCCAGTAAGCATGCCTCAAGAGCTGGCATCTCCACTTCCTGGATGGATAGGAAATCCTGGCCGGCGTCCGTAATCGAATAACAATACTGATAATACCCTGCTTTTTTTTCCCTTACTTCATTCAAGTAACCCATTTCGCAGAGCTCTTCAATCCGTAAGGTCAACTCCTCCGAATATGGTCCGTAAAAGTGAAACTGAAACTTCTCATGAAATGGGAAGGACAGCTTCTTCGCGATATAAACGATTTTTTGTAATTTTTTCCGACCCGAGATTTCACCGGCAGTAGAAATTGCATTGATAATGTTTGCATGATCCTTAAACAAGGCTCGTCACTCCTCACCAAAAATGTACCACTTTAATCCGATAGCTCCAAAAGCTTACGAATCTGTTTTTTTATATTTTTCTTCGTAGATTCATCACGCAATAAATCTGCTGGATAATACAACTTATGATCCGTTCTTCTTTTTCCTGAAATTGCATCGACAATTTCGGATTCACGCGATAATTCCCGAATTTCGCCATTATTTTTCAGCAAGTGAATCGGCAGTCTCTCCTCTTCCTCACCTGGCCGGTAAAAATCATACGGCAGATCCGATGAAGAATCTACGACGAGATAATAATCCGGATCGATGCCCGCCTTCTTGAATAAAGTCCTTAATTCCATCAATCTGTTCATTTGACTGTTCGATGGATGGAATTCCACATATTTAAATAGTTTACGGTTAACGAAGCGAGTGCATAAATCTTTTAAAATCGCATCGTTTTCCTCTTCCCATGCTTCGAAATAATAGAGCATCACCGCTTCATCCATTTTCAAATAGTCCGTTAAAGTCACTTCTCCCTTGAACAATGAATAAAAATGGTGCGGTTCTTGAGCAAACTCATAACCGGATTCATATAAATGTTTCGCCCTATGTAGAATCTTGGTAAGTATGACCTCCGCACTTCTCGTAACTGGATGGAAATAAACCTGCCAATACATTTGGTAGCGACTCATGATATAATCCTCAACCGCATGCATCCCGCTTTGTTTTATGACGGCATGTTCTTCCCTGGGCCTCATTACACGCAAAAGCCTTTCCATATCGAAATGTCCATAACTCACGCCAGTGAAGTAAGCATCACGCTGTAAATAGTCCATTCTATCAGCATCGATCTGACTTGAAATCAGGCTGACTACTAATTTGCCTTTATAGGTTTTCGCTATGACTTCTGCCACTTTTTTCGGGAAATCACGCCCTACTCGAAGGAGGATCTTATTCACTTCCGTATCGCCGACGATTATCTGCTGCGTGAATTGCTCATGATCCAGGTCAAACACCTTTTCAAAAGAATGAGAGAAGGGACCATGACCCAAATCATGCAGAAGGGCTGCACATAGGGATAGTAACCGTTCCTCAGGTTTCCACTCCGGTCTGCCCTCGAAAACATCATCGACGATTCTCCGAACTATCTCATATACTCCAAGCGAATGGCTAAGCCGACTATGTTCCGCACCATGAAAGGTTAAATAAGTCGTTCCCAGCTGTTTGATCCTTCGAAGACGCTGGAATTCCTTCGTTCCTATTAAATCCCATATAACCCGATCACGAACATGTATATATCGGTGCACCGGGTCCTTGAATACTTTTTCTTCTTGTAATTTTTCGCCGGAATATTCCATGAACTACCCTCTTTTTCATAATCTCGATGCACTCATTATAGCGTGTTTTGACAAAAAACCCTAACTTTCCCCTTTCTAGTAAGAGGGGTCATTTTGTAAGAAAACGGAAGTTCCCGTCGGATTTAGTCTCGAAAATAAGGAAATAAAAAATCACCGCAGTTTGTTGAATCTGGGTGATGAACAGCTTGTTCCATTTATCAAAAGCAAACAATCCACTCCAACTATATCTCATGGATCCTACTTTAGTTTTTTATTGATTTTATCTAGTAACTCGTCTTCTGTCGGTGCAGCAACTGGACGGTTATTGACGAAGGCAAATGATTTCTTTCTGCCAGGACCGCAATAGGATTGACAGCCCACTTCAATTTTCGCGTCGGGATCAAGCTTTTCAAGACGGGGGATCAATGTTTTGATGTTTACCGCCAAGCAGTCATCACACACTCTGAATTCATTGGACATCCTCCGGTACCATCCTTTCCATGACAAACTATTTTTCTTTCCATTTATATGACTAAAAGGTATTTTACCGTTTCTACTTATTAATATCAAGAGGGCTGGATGATGTGAAAAGGAAAGGGCAACCGCTAGCAAATGATGTAATTAATCAAAAAACTAGTATCCTTTCAACCTTTTTGTATAAAAAATCCAAATTTTGTCCAAAATGCTAGTAGAACACTCCATAAATCACTGCCACACGATATTTTATATAGTTATTTATTTTAAAAGTTACCAGAAAGGGAGTATGTAGAAATGAAGGTTCGTCAAGACGCCTGGACAGAAGAAGATGATTTGCTTTTGGCAGAAACGGTATTGCGCCATGTGCGGGAAGGCAGCACTCAGCTAAATGCATTTGAAGAGGTAGGAGATAAGTTGAATCGCACCTCTGCCGCATGCGGATTCCGCTGGAATGCAGTTGTCCGCCATAATTATGATAAAGCGCTATCCCTTGCCAAGAAACAGCGTAAGCAACGGCAAAGGATTCTTGGAAAAGATCAAGGAGGGAAAAAACGGCTTCTTTATACACCGCCGTCCCCAATGATTTCGGACATAATGGTTTCTCAAGTACAAGAAGAGGAACTAGAGTTGCAATCCGAAGTCGATACCACCAATTATGAAGCAGCAGAAGAATTCGTTGTGGCTGAAGCTCTCGCTCCTAAGCCACAGAACACTCCAGTAACTTTGGAAAAAGCCATGAACCTAGATACCGTCATCGCGTATTTGGAATCTATGAATGGCCGTATGCTTCAAGCCGAAGTATTAAAAACCGAAAATGAAAGATTGAAGCTCGAAATTAAAGGACTGAAAAAGCGAAACGAAGATTTGGAGAATAAAATCAGCCACTTAGAACAAAACAGCGGCTTGATGCAGGAAGATTATGAAACTTTGATGAATATCATGAACCGAGCAAGAAAGCTGGTCTTGTTAGAAGAAGAGGAACGTCCGGCAACTAAGTTCAAGATGGACCGGAATGGAAATTTGGAAAAAATGGCTGAGTAATTTGATAATGTGGGGTTCAGTTACATAGATCAACCACATGCTAAAGGCCATTCACCCATGTTTATCCGAAAAAGGGAGCCAACAAGGCTCTTTTTTTCATGGCCAAGAAAAAAGGATAAAATCGTCCAAGGATGTTCGGTGATTATACCTCTGCTGCCTATCATACAATCCCTTTTACAGTTTCAGTGAATGCTAAAGTCGTATTACATGCAAAAGGCCGTCCCTGACACAGGAACAGCCTTTTGCATATCAATCCTTTATTGAATCGAATACTTTATCATTGCGTTCCACCACTCTTGTCAAGTATGCCTCATATAACGGCCATTCCTGAACAGAAAGAGTGTCAGAGAATATCTTTCCGCTATGTTCCTTCAAGACATGAAGGAATCTGAGCATCACATCCTGAACACTCAATTGCACGCCCAATAATTCTGTAAGGGATGCCATTACCGAAGGGACGATATCAGGATAAACGAATTTGGTTTCTGCATTTCCTTTAGCTGCATCATAAAAACCCTTAACGAGACTGGCACGTTCAGCCCCGCTTCCATTAACACACAAATAGATTTGCACCGCTACGCCATTACGAATCCTGCGTTGGGATATACCCGCAAACTTCTGCCCATTTATACTTAAATCATAACTTCCAGGACAATAGGAACCGACGATTTCCCTTGCCTCCATAGTGACTGGGAAATCGGAAAACATCAATTGGACAAGCTCCCACATCGCATCATATCCACGATTGATTTCAATTTTTCGCTCATTTTCAGGAAAAATGAGCGAAAAATTCAGGACCCCCTCATCCAGCACGACTGCCAGCCCTCCGGAATTCCTTACAATGGCCTGATGATCATGTTCTTTTAAATGATCCAAACCCTTTTTAAGGAAGGGCAACTTCGTATCCTGTATACCCAGGACGATGGTTCGATGGTGTACCCACGCTCTTGCTACGGCTGCTGATTTACCTGACCCTACGGAAGCGCAAAATGTATCATCCATCGCAAAGGACTCTAGAGCAGGAAACTGAGGTCCAACGGAGGATTGATCAATAACCCGCCACTCTTGTTGCATTAATAATGAATCTGTTTCACTCATACGAATCTCCCTCTACTTTTTATCCTCAAGCGGCCTATTGATACTGCGCCACAATCCCCTGTGCCGCTGTAATGACTGCCAGCTTATATACATCCTCTTCACTGCATCCCCTCGAAAGGTCATTTACAGGACGGTTCAGCCCCTGAAGGATCGGGCCGACCGCTTCGAAGCCACCCAAGCGCTGTACCATCTTGTAGCTAATGTTCCCTGCTTCGAGGCTTGGGAAAATAAAAACATTCGCATCCCCCTGAATAAGGGAATCCGGTGCTTTTTTTCTTGCTACCGAAGGAACAAAAGCCGCGTCAAACTGAAATTCCCCATCCAAAATGATTTCAGGATCCATTTCTTTTGCCAATTCGACGGCATCGACTACTTTTAGCGTCTCGGGTGATTTTGCCGACCCCTTCGTAGAAAAGCTCAACATAGCCACACGCGGTTCGATATCGAACATTAGTGCAGTCTTCGCACTTTCGATTGCGATTTCGGCCAGGTCCTGGGAATCAGGGTTTATATTTATCGCACAATCCGCGAAGACATATTTTTCTTCTTCCCGGACCATGATGAATACACCCGATGTTTTTTGGACGCCTGGCTTTGTCTTGATGATCCTTAGGGCGGGGCGAACCGTATCGGCAGTCGAATGCGTTGCACCACTCACCATTCCATGTGCCAGTTTCATATGGACGAGCATGGTTCCAAAATAGTTCTCATCCTTTAAGATTTCACGTGCTTGTATATCAGTCTCTTTACCTTCACGGACCTTCACAAACGCTTCAACCATTTCATCCATCATGATATAATTCTTCGGATCATATATTTCGATTGCATCAAGGGAGATTTTCAAATCCTTTGCCTTCTCTTGAATCAACCCGATATCCCCGATCAATACAGGTGTCACCAGTTTAGCTTTGGCAAGCCTGCCTGCCGCTCCCAAAATCCGTTCATCCAACCCTTCTGGAAAAACGATCTTTAAATTATGCCCCATAACTTTTGATTCCAAAATTTCAAATAAATCACTCACTGGCTCTTCCTCCTTTTTTAGATACGTTTCCCCTGTTTTTCCTATATTTAACCATTCGGCAAGAATTCCATAGTCGTCTTCTTTTAAGAATACTCTAGCAGCTAGGTAAATTCCAGCCACTTTGGTCACCAACCATTCCGTAAATTTGAAATTTGTTTGAACACCGAAAAACAGTGATGGTGTTTGCGGGTTGATATAAATTTCCTTATACTGAAACTATGATATATTAAAGTTATAATAAGACTTAGGAGTGATCGTAATGAGTGAAGCAGCACAAACACTGGATGGCTGGTATTGTTTACATGACTTCCGTCTGATCGACTGGGCTTCTTGGAAAACCTTATCAAGTGACGAACGCCAATTGGCTATCTCAGAATTCCAAGGTTTACTGGATAAATGGAATATGACACAAAGCGACAACGAAGGCAGCCATGCCCTATATTCCATCGTTGGTCAAAAAGCGGACTTCATGCTAATGTTTGCCCGCCCAACCATGGAAGAATTGAATGTAATTGAAAATGAATTCAACAAAACCAAGCTTGCCGAGTATACAATCCCCGCTTATTCATACGTTTCCGTCGTGGAATTAAGCAATTACTTGGCAAGTGGAGATGGTGAGGACCCTTATCAGAACCCTCATGTTCGTTCTAGACTTTATCCGATACTTCCAAAAGCGAAACATGTATGCTTCTATCCAATGGACAAGCGTCGTGATGGAGATGATAACTGGTATATGCTTTCCATGGAAGAACGCAAAGGCTTAATGCGTTCCCACGGCTTGATTGGCCGCAGTTATGCCGGTAAAGTAAAACAAATCATTTCCGGTTCTGTCGGTTTTGACGATTATGAATGGGGCGTTACACTATTCGCGGATGATGTCCTTCAATTTAAAAAATTGATCTATGAAATGCGTTTTGATGAAGTGAGTGCACGATACGCTGCATTTGGTTCTTTCTTTGTAGGCAATATCCTGCCGGAAGAAAACGTACCTTCTTTCTTATACGTATAAGACGATGAGCTTCCGGTTTCCGGAAGCTTTTTCCTTTTGCGTCCACTCCTTTTTATTTTTCCCCATCTTTGGAATAAAACCAATGCATATCCCATACATTTTCAATAGTGATGAATTTATTTTTTCACAGTCCCATTCAGCTTCAGGAAAATTAACAAGGCAATTCCTGACTTCAGCGAGGTGAAGGAACGTTACTTCCATTCATTAGCAGACAAGAGGGTTCGAATTAAAACATGAACGGCAACCGTTACGTATCACTCAAATTCATTGTGGTTTTTTAAGCCACCCGGGGATTATCCAGAACTACCGGTCGCTATAAATCGCACTGTTTCTCCCATTCCACACTCTCGGATTGTCCAAATTCCACAAAATCAAATAAACCTTTTAGGAGGGAATGCAATGTCACAAAATAATCCTTATGGTAATTACCCGTACGGAGGAAGCCCCTATTACCCCTATGAAAATAATGAGCCTAACCTGCGGCAGCAGAATCCTAACCCGCAACAGGGTTACCAGCAGCAAGCATACCAACAGCCACAAATGCCCACTAATGGAGGCACGCAACAACAAGTGCCCATGACGATGAATGGAGGCACGCAACAACAAGTGCCCATGATGATGAACGGAGGCACTTCCGGACCACAGATACCTGGCATGCTACCGGTCGAAGCGTCGTACATCGAGAACATTTTGCGTTTGAATAAAGGGAAATTAGCCACTGTTTATACCACGTTTGAAAACAACACGGAATGGAATGCAGTGATCTTCAAAGGAATCATCGAGGCTGCAGGACGCGATCATTTGATCATAAGCGACCCTGAAACGGGAAAACGATACTTAATTCCGATGGTATACTTAGATTATGTAACGTTTGATGAGGAAATCGAATATGACTATCCATTTGGAGGCGCTGGGCTTGCCACCTATCCGCCAAGGTGAAGAAACTTCCATAAAGAAGAGCCTCAGAATCTATTTGATTTTGAGGCTCTTCTTTATTGGGGGTGACTTTTCTAATTAAGCTGACTTAAGAAGATCAGCTGTCTTCATTACAAGTATTTATATGCAGCAATGATCATTAGGACCCAAGCAACCAAGAATGAGACTCCGCCAAGCGGTGTGATTGCTCCCAGGACCTTGATTTGCGTAACGCTAAGAACGAATAGACTACCGGAAAACAGGATGATTCCTATTAGCATGAGCCAGCCGGACCAGTTGATTAGCGGACTTGAAATCTTCCCAGCCAATAAACCAAGCACTAATAAACCCACCGCATGGAACATTTGATATTGAACAGCGGTTTGCCATGTTTCTAAATATTTATCAGGAATTTTCCCTTCCAGTCCGTGTGCACCGAATGCACCTAGTGCTACAGCAATAAACCCATTCAATGCACCTAAAATGATGAACAGTTTCACTATGATTTCGCTCCCCTACTCTAATTTAAAAATCAAACAAGGATTCCCCATTGGCTTCTTCCATTTTAACCGGTTCTACATTCGATGTAGCCGACATAACGGGCTGGCTCAATGTGATTGGCTTCGGGATGCTGATGTTCCCAGCCTTTTCATCAACCATTACTTCACAAAGGGACTTAATGGCAATTACATACCCCTGCACCTTATCTTCTGAATTTGCCTGTTTCGCTTTCAAAACAAGCTCTTCGATTTTATCTAACATTTGTCTTGATGAAATATCCACCTTTACCACCTCGTCTATTTACAGGTCAAAACTTTCATAACTAGCATAGCAAAAATCAGAGAAGAAAACACCTTGCATATCCCTACTTTTTAATTGGCTTGGAGTGAAATTTCAAGCATGGTTGTCCTGAAGAACGAAAGACCTCAAGAGAGGGCAGGTTTGATGTTTTGAATTGAAACGCACGGCAGCCCTTTGGAAACCTGGGATCCCAAGTTATATAGAAATGACAGCACGCCATACAATTCACCCGTTCCTTTTTCTTGCCCATATCATCGCTTCGAGATTTTCCAATCAATTGGGAATTCCCCCATTTCCACCAGTAACTGATTTGTTTTGGAAAAAGGTTTGCTGCCAAAGAAACCACGGGAGGCAGACAGCGGACTAGGATGGACGGACTTAATGATTCTATGACGGGTTTCATCAATCAAAGGGATTTTGGATTGAGCAGGTTTCCCCCACAGGATGAATACAACCGGTTTCGGACGTTCATTCAATAGGCGAATAACTTGATTCGTGAAATTTTCCCATCCTTTTCCTCGGTGTGAATGAGCCTCTCCCTCGCGGACAGTCAAGACTGTGTTCAATAGAAGCACCCCCTGTCCCGCCCATTCAACAAGGTAACCATTATCAGGAGCCTCATATCCTAGATCAGTGTGTAACTCTTTAAAGATATTTCTTAAAGAAGGCGGGATGCGAACCTCCGGCTTAACTGAAAAACTAAGGCCATGCGCTTGATCCGGGCCATGATAAGGGTCCTGTCCAAGGATGACAACCTTTACGTCTTCATAAGAGGTATAGTGAAGCGCATTGAAGATATCATCTTGATCCGGGTGAATGACTTGCTGACTGTACTCCTGCTTTATAAATTCCCTTAGCTCCTGGTAATATGTTTTTTTGAATTCCTCTTCCAATAGAGGCCACCAATCATTTGTTAATAACTGCTTTTCCATGTGCCACAGCCCCTTTCAACCTTTTGAAACTATATTATATCAAACTAATCGCCTTACCTTTTTCCATAGATTAAGATTTATGTTTCTATATACCCCTATGTGGGAAAATAGATAGTTAGCAAGCAATTTATCCATGTTGGAGGATTCCCTATGAAAAAATGGTATAAAAGAAAACGGTTTTATCTGCTTGTCTGCATTTTGATCGTCATTACGGCCGTAATCGTCTATAACAGCTACAAGCCTCTCCCTGATGGCATTTCTTATGAAGGGAAGGTTCATCATGTCGAGGATATTGATTTCATCTATGACCTTTCCTATCATGATGAACAAGGGAATCTGCAACATGAGCAGCGAATTTTCCAAACCATAAATCAAGCCATAGAAGACGCTGATTCTTTTATCGTAATCGATATGTTTTTGTTTAATGCTTTTTATGATGAAAAGATAAACTTCCCGAAGTTAACCGAGAATCTGAAGGATAAACTGGTTGAACAGAAGAAAAAGAAACCTGACCTCCAGGTTATCTTCATTACTGATGAAGTGAATACTTCCTATAATGCCTACCAGTTAGAGGCATTGGAAACGATGAAGAAAAATGGCATTGATGTCATCGTTACCAACTTAGACCGGCTTCGGGATCCGAATCCCCTCTATTCAGGTGTGTATCGGACCTTTTTCCAATGGTTCGGTGAAAGCGGGAAAGGATGGATTGTGAATCCAATGGCTAAAAGCGCACCAAAGGTCACCTTTCGTTCTTATCTTAGACTGATGAATATTAAGGCCAATCATAGAAAAGTGGTCGCTACCGAAAAAACGGCCATCATCTCTTCTGCCAATCCTCATGACGCAAGTGGATTCCATTCCAATATTGCGTTTCAGATGGATGGGAATATCATCGGCGACTTTGTTAAAGCCGAAGAAGCAGCTTCGAAATTCTCGGGAGGTCCAAAGTCATTTCCTGAGTTCAAAGGGGCATCAGCAGATAAAGGACCGATATCGGTACAATTGCTAACGGAAGGAAAAATCAATAAACATGTCCTTAAAGTAATAAAGGATGCAGAAAAAGGCGACAAGATCCATCTTGCCATGTTCTACATTGCCGATCGTGATGTTGTCGAAGCATTAACCGATGCAGCTAAACGTGGTGTAAAGATCCAAATGATATTGGATCCGAATCAAAATGCTTTCGGAAGTGAGAAAATCGGGCTTCCTAATCTTCCAGTTGCCGCTGAATTCGAAAAACTTGGGGATGAAAATATCTCGATCCGCTGGTACAAAACAGATAAAGAACAGTTCCATACAAAGTTGATGATGATCCAAAAGGCTAATGAAACGATTATTCTTGGAGGATCGGCTAATTATACATCACGTAATCTAGATGACTATAACCTTGAAGCCAATGTTGAAATCCATGCTCCAAATGATGCGGACGTTTCTAATGATGTCGATAGCTATTTTCAAAGACTATGGACAAATCAAAATGGAACATACACCGTTGATTACAGTGAATATCAGAAGAAACTGCCTGTCTTCAAATACTTGACCTACCGCATCCAGAAGGTGTTCCGCTTCACCACTTACTGAATAAATTCGGTATAAATGTTTATCAGTAACCAAATAAGGTTATATACTACTATAGCCAATCAAGAACTGTAATAAGCAAGATTCCATTTACCTATATCCAAGAGAATCTTACACTGAAATTCAAGGAGGAGTTTATATGTATCAAGTACATGTAGTAGAAAACGGTTTACAAGCAAAGGAAAAAATCGATGAACTAGTCACATCAGGTTATACGAAGGACGATGTATATTTGTTTGCCCATGATAAAAACCGTTCAAAAACACCTAACCGAGAATACAAATACAGAAGATGTAGGCATGAAGGAACAAGGTTTCCTTGATTCCGTTGGAAATCTCTTTAAATCACGCGGCGATGAACTTCGTAATCGAATGAGCAACCTTGGCCTTAGTGATATGGAGGCAGAACGTTACGAGGAAGTGCTTGACGAAGGAAAAGTCGTCATCGTTGCTTCCAAATAAGAAAAAAGCGGGGTTACACACTAATACCCGAAAACCATTACCCTATATGGATTCATAAAAAACGAGGCTCCTTAATCGGCAGCCTCATTTTTTATATTCATTAACCCAGAATTCTTTGGTACGTGGCCTTTGCATGGACCATGTCCTTCGTGCCGTGAATCAACGCCCGGCCATCCTTGAAAATGACAATACGTTCCTCGGCTTTTTCACAAGAGAGTAGAAATGGATTGAATTTTACCAAATAGCCGCTGCCATTCAGTTCCTTGGCTAATTTATCGAGTTGAAGTTTCAAAGGTTTTGGCGGTCTTACCTGTACAGTATCCCTTCCGCAAAGAACCGCAGTTTTCGTTGCGTTTTCCATAGTTAAAAAGGGATATGTCCTCTGATCTCCGCAAGAGAGACAATCTTTCTTTTTAGCTTTTGTTAATCGAACGGTTTGGTATTGATTCCTCCACAGATCAAAAGTAACAAGTGCAGGTCGAACCGATTTCCAGTCTTCAACAAGGATTTTCAAAGCTTCGGCAGTTTGGTGTGCCACTACCATCGTTACAGCTGGCGATATGATTCCTCCTGTGTCACAGGTCATTCCTTGAATGGGGATAGATTTAAGTAAACAGTGCAAACATGGCGTCTGTCCGGGAAGAATGGTCAAAGTCATGCCCACACTCCCCACACATGCCCCATAAATCCAAGGTATTTGAAGCTTTTGTGACAAATCATTTATAATCATCCGTGTCTCAAAATTATCGGTCGCATCCAATATCAAATCAACATCACCAAGCAGCTGTTCAAGGTTCTGGGCGGTTGCATCCATGATGATGGCATTCACTTCAACTTCATGATTGATTTCAAATAAATGACGCTTTGCCGCTTCTGCTTTTGGCAGATTCTCCTCGACATCCCGTTCCGTATACATTTGTTGGCGCTGTAAATTACTAGTCTCCACATAATCCCTGTCGACAATCGTAAGCTTCCCTACTCCCGCACGAGTAAGGGCCTCGGCGTTAGCAGATCCCAAAGCCCCTGCCCCTAGAAGTAAGACATGCTTCTTCAAGATTTTCAATTGGCCGCCTTCACCAATGGGGGCGAATAAAGTCTGTCTTGAATAACGCTCTTTCACTGTAAACCCTCCCCTCCAATTCAATCCGATTCTCTCAGCCTCCGCTGACAGGTGGAATGAAAGCTACTGTATCTCCATCAGATAGAACCGTGTCATCGTCGGCAAATTCTTCATTGACCGCTGTCATCACGGATTCAAGACCTTCCAATTGAAATTCCACCCTCATCTTCCCTTTTAGCTGGGCCACACTCATTCCATTTCCTTCTATAGAAAGAGTCTCTTTGCCTAACGCATCTTTCAATTGGGCAAATAAAAGTACATTAATCATTGATATCCACCTCTTCCGGTTTTCCTTTTGGATATGAAACGGTTTCCAACTGGTTTCCGACCCATGTCTCCCCATCTTCCCAATGTTCTTTTTTCCAAATCGGGACGATTTCTTTAATTCTTTCAATTGCATACCTGTTTGCCTCATATGCATCATTTCGATGTGGCGTACTAACGGCAATTACGACTGCGATATCCGTGATTTCAAGTTTACCTACACGATGGGTGATTGCCGTTTCTGCATCAGGCCAACGCTCCTTGATCTCAGATCCGATTTGCTCTAATTTCTTGATGGCCATCGGTTCATATGCTTCGTAAATTAAGAAGAGGGTCTTTTTTCCTTTCGTCATTTCCCTCACTGTACCAATAAAGGTCGTGACGGCACCTGCATTCCTCTCTACTACTTTATCAATCACTTCCTGGATGACAATCGGCCCTTTTGAAATTTTATAATTCATGTCTACCATCCTTTATATATAATTCGGTTTGGCTAATATAACCTGCCTCTTGATAATCTTCCCTCGTATTCATATTGAAAAAAAGGTATTGAAAATGTTCAGGATTTTCATGATATATCTTAAAGTCGCTTTCCTTCATGATTTTCACCGAAATCTTTTCCAAAAACAGACTCATTTTTAATTCGTTTTTCAATAAACATTCTGTCAGTACAGGAAGACATCTTTTATGATAAACAGCAAAAAGCGGCTGAATCCTGCCATTTATCTCCGGAATGACAGCATCGAATTCAGGTTCATAATAGGATATGATATCATTTATGGCAGCTGCACTCACAAACGGCATATCACAGGCTGTAAGGAATTGGAGCTCCGTTTTCGAGGAGGCCATCCCTGCATGCAATCCCCCAAGTGGTCCTTGATCTTTATGTAAATCCGGTATTAACGGAAGTTGCAGAAAACGATAATCTTCAAATGTATTCGTAATGACCAGAATGTTTTCTGATACCTTTTTCAATACGGATGCCACTCTTGAAATGTTCACAACGCCACCTATGGTCAACAGGGCCTTATTCACTCCCATACGGCTTGATTTCCCACCAGCTAACAGCAACATTGTCCACTCCATACGTATCACCCTCCCTTTTTGGGGTTTAATCTAGCATCCAACGGTAAAGCTATAATAAATATGTCCACTATATTTAAATATTTTAAATCAATTTTCAAAATAATGACACTTTCACAAACTTTGCTTTGTATATCAAAAGATGGAAAATAGGATTCAAAGCTTAAAAGCAGGCGGCCCATCTATCCAATTTCCTGAAATCCATGTATTATTTCAATTTTAAAAATGGCTTATGCGAGGCCATTCCATCTCCTTCTTATAGGCACTCATTTTAGGGTGAAACTAAGTTTTACATAAAAGAAATTTTGGTATATTCTAAAAATAGCATATTATCTGGTATGCTGATAATATCGAAATCCAATTCTCCTGAGGAGGTCACATAATGACTATGAAAAGAGCTATGACAGTTGCCGGATCGGATTCGAGCGGCGGCGCGGGTCTTCAAGCAGATTTAAAGACATTTCAAGAATTCGGCGTTTACGGTATGTCCGCCTTAACGACAATCGTTACGATGGATCCCAAGAACGGCTGGTCCCATAATGTATTCCCTACACCGGTCGAGGTTTTGGAAGCCCAAATCGAAACGATTCTATCAATCGGCATTGATGCCATGAAAACGGGAATGCTTGGATCAGTGGAGATCATTGAACTTGTTGCCCGTAAAATAGACGAGTTGAAACTGGACAAAGTCGTAATCGATCCAGTTATGGTATGTAAAGGTGAAGATGAAGTATTGCACCCTGAAACAGCTGTAGCCCTGCGTGAACTACTTGTTCCACGTGCAACTGTAGTTACGCCTAACCTGTTCGAGGCTGCTCAGTTAGCAGGAACAGCGCCTATCAAAACGATCGATGATATGAAGGGTGCAGCCGAAAAGATTCATGCACTTGGTGCAAAATATGTCTTGATTAAAGGCGGTAATAAACTGGATTATGACAAAGCCATCGACCTTTTATATGATGGAAAAGAATTTGAGATCCTTGAATCCGAGAAAATCGAAACAACCAATACACACGGTGCCGGCTGTTCATCGTCAGCAGCCATTGCAGCTCAATTGGCTGAAGGGAAAAGTCCGCGTGAGGCTGTCCTCATTTCAAAAGACTTCATTACCGAGGCGGTTCGCCATTCTTGGAAGATGAATGACTATGTTGGACCTGTCAATCATGGTGCATACCATAAATATGGAAATGCTGAAAACACAAAATAATAGACCAAAGTTTAATGGCTGCTCAAATTCATCGAGCGGCCTTTTTCGCTTTTTTTGTTTTTATTTAGTAGAATGAAAAGAAGGAAAAGCTTATCTAGCCGCCCAGTTAAGGAGGAAATTATAGAATGAAACCTATAGACCGTACAGAGGTGCAAAATGCTATTGATTCTTTCGCCGGACAAGATGTATATCTTCACCTTGAAACGACAAATGGCGCCTATGCCACTCATGTAGATGAAGCTTTCTTTTCGGCAGGTGCTTATATTCGTAATGCTTTTATCCAGTATGAACATGGGAAGATAGTTGGGGATGGACCCTACCGCATCGGCTTGAAGCTCAATATTGGCTGGGTATATGCTGAAGGCGTCAACCACTTCGAAATGGATGAACAAGGGAGATTGCTGTTGGCAGGCCTTGATTTTTCCGGAAAACTTGCTGTCTCCATGCAGCTCAGCCCTACTCCCTTTGAATGATCACGACTAGCTTGATATGTATAATATAATTCCGATGAAAACTCCCATTCACCGATAACCATACTTACTGTAAGTAGAACGGAAGGAGAAATATACCTTGGAAAAAGAACGTCATGTATTAGTTATATTCCCACATCCCGATGATGAAGCCTTTTCGGTCTCCGGAACGCTGGCACTCCATAGAGAAGCTGGCACTCCTGTCACCTATTTATGTTTAACTTTAGGAGAAATGGGACGTAATTTAGGCAATCCTCCATTTGCAACAAGGGAATCGCTCCCTAAAATTCGCAAAAAAGAATTAATTGATGCAGCAAATGCGATGGGCATCCAAGATTTGCGCATGCTTGGATTGCGTGATAAGACAATTGAATTCGAAGATGATGAAAAGCTGACTTCATTATTTACCGAAGCCATCAATGAATTGAATCCTTCATTGATCATAACGTTTTATCCGGGATACAGTGTCCATCCAGACCATGAAGCGACAGCACGGGCTGTGGTTCGGGCCGTGGAAAGAATGGAAGAGAAAGAGAGACCTAAACTTCATTGTGTCGCGTTCTCCAATAACTGCATCGATGAGTTAGGGCAGCCTGACATCATCCATGATATCTCTGCCGTCGAAGAAAAAAAGGTAGCTACATTCACTGCCCACCGTTCGCAAACGCAGGCAATGGTGATCGATTGGAAAGAGAAATTCGAAAATCAGGATGCTGATTTTCTCGACTGGATCCGCAAAGAACGATTATGGACCTATAAATTTTAAAGAAACCGCCAATTAGGCGGTTTTTTTGTTTATGGCATAAAAAAAACGCCTGTGGATTACAGGCGGAGAAAAGGGGGATACTTTGGAAAATCAATCATAATATAAGCATCCCCATTTTTGATTATTTCATACATGCATATTCAAAAAATTAAGCAGACAAGCGTTCTTCCCGCTGCATTTTCTTTCTTGCCGCGGCTTTTCTACCATGTGCGAAAAAGTAAATCCCTATAAGAGCGAATGCCAAGACAGACATTCCTATGAACAACCCTTTGAAGCCGGTAAATGGAATAAGGAATCCCAAAAGGAATGGGCCAACACCGATTCCAAAATCGTACATTGTATAAAACGTGGATGTGGCTAATCCCATCCGATTTGATGGTGCTTCCTTAATGGAAATCGCTTGACAGCTTGATTGGAACGTACCATATCCCACTCCGATAAAGGCACCGGCAATCAGAAGCGTAATACCATGATGGGATTGGCTGAGAATCACCATACCCACGGCAAATAGTAAGAGCGAAGGATAAATGACTGCATTCTCCCCCTTCACATCAAACATTCTTCCTGTAAACGGACGGGACGCCAAAAGGAATACAGCAAATACGACAAAGAAAAAACTTGCCGCATCCATTAAATCCATTTCCTTTGCAAAAGATGTTAAATACGACAAAATGCTCGAATAGGTAAATCCGGCAAATCCGATAAAAATGGAAATGGGCAGAGCTTTTTTTTCAAAGTAATCACTAATTTTAAATCCTTCTTGTTGTGAAGCTCTGCCTTTTTCTCCTTCAGGAACATTCATGAATAACGATGCCACTAAAGAAAACGCGGCAAATAAAGAGGCAGCATAGAAAATGATGGAATAACTAAAATGCTGTGTGATCAGCAATCCAATAAACGGACCGAACGCCATTGCCAAATTGGTACTCATGGCAAAGTAACCTGTCCCTTCCCCGCGTCTCTCATTCGGAATGATATCTGCAGCAATCGTTCCAGTTGCCGTAGTGGCAAGGCCAAAAGCAAAACCGTGAATAAGCCGATCGATCAATAATAGGGATAAACTATTAACCAGGAAATAGCCAATGGATGCGATCAGGAATAGAATCAAGGATCCAAGCAACATTTTTCTGCGGCCGATCTTGTCAATTTTTTTCCCTGCAATCGGTCTGACAAGCACAGCCCCGAGGACAAAAATACTTGAGGCAAGTCCCGCTTGTGCTTGCGACGCATGAAAGTTATCAATCGTGTAAATGGTCAATGTCACCATCAAAACATAAAAAGTTAAAAATAGAAAAAAGTTCGCAGACGAGACAATCAGAAAGTCTTTCGTCCACAATTTCGGTTTGTGATTCATTTCAATCCTTCTTCCTTACTATTGTTTTAATTTTTCCTTCAGGAAAATCAACGTTCGTAACGTTGCCTCTCGATCCTCTTCAGCCAAACCGCTCATTAATTGAAGTTCAAATTCTTCAACTACCTTTTTGGCCTTTTGATAAGTCCTTACACCTGACTCCGTTAACTGTATTCTCCGCTCCCGCTTATCTTTTCCTGGGATTTGTTCAATCAAACCAAGTTCCTCCAACCGGTTTACCGTCCTCGTTACCGTCGGTTTCTCCACATCTAGATAATTGCTTATTTCAACAAGCGTAGAACAACCAAACTCATTCAGATAATATACAATCGACCATTGGGAATGAAAAAGATCAACCTTGGTCAATTGTTCATTTAATTTTTTAGTAAATGACCTTGAAAATTGTAAGTTATGATGAAAAAAACCATTATTAAAGGACAAAGGTATTCCTCCTGTAAATTAGTTACCTAGGTAACTATACACCTATTCATTAGAAATGTCTAGCCTTCTGATGAACGAAAATAATTGTATGCATGTACACTGTTTAACACAACAAAAAGATACCCTTTGCAGGAGTTCGTGCACATTATTTCGTGCTACTCGTGTTTGGTAGTTAATTTGGAGCTTTTACTCGTGAGGTTCGCGCTTTTACTTGTGAGGTTCACGCTTTTACTCGTGAGTTTGGGCGTTACTCGTGAGGTTCGCGCTTTTACTTGTGAGGTTCACGCTTTTACTCGTGAGTTTGGGCGTTACTCGTGAATTTCGCGCTTTTACTTGTGAGGTTCGCGCTTTTACTCGTGAATTTGGGCGTTACTCGTGAATTTCGCGCTTTTACTCGTGAGGTTCCGGCTTTCACTCGTGAATTTCGCGCTTTTACTTGTGAGGTTCACGCTTTTACTCGTGAATTTCGCGCTTTTACTCGTGAATTTCGCGCTTTTACTCGTGAGGTTCCGGCTTTTACTCGTGAATTTCACGCTTTTACTCGTGAATTTGGAGCTTTTACTCGTGAGGTTGGGTCAAATGGGGCCATGCTCTTTGTGGTCGATGCTTCGAGGCCATATAAAAAATGAAACCCCGCTATTAAAAGCGAGGCTTCCCGAGAGATTGAAGAATCATCTATAATATTAAATATAATGCAATGGATCTTGGACAACCTCATTCGAAACGGTGTTATCATGAATCACAAACACCTCGTCTCCGTCTTTTAGCTCCTTCGCATTGATAACTTCAGGGCATATTTCCTTTTAACCGAGATAGTGGCAAACGATATAGCTTATCGTCTTTTTCATCAGGATTTCCTCGGCCATCCGTATTGTTGCTTATGAAATAAAGGGATTCTCCATCTACGAAAACATCACGTATCCTTCCTGAGCCCGTAATGATATTAGTCAGTTTTCCGCTCTGTACATCATAACCCTTAAGCGCTTTGCCCCTTAATGCTGCAAAATAAAGCTTTCCGTCAAAATAGGCCATTCCAGAAGGAGCCCATGTATTTTCACCGGAATGAATCAATGGATTTACCATACCAGGTTTTTGCTCATCGCCTTCTATTTCTGGCCAGCCGTAGTTTTTACCTGGATCGATCTTATTTAATTCATCGTGAGCCGAATCGCCGTGCTCACTTTCATACAATTGTCCGGCTTCATCCCACGCCAGACCTTGTGGATTGCGGTGACCGTATGAATAGACGTATGAATTCCCGAAAGGATTATCTTTCGGAATGGTGCCATCCAGATTCATGCGCAAAATCTTCCCGCCTAAAGAATCTATGTCCTGTGCGATCTCCGGCTTTCTTGCATCACCTGTTGTTGCATATAGCTTATCGTCCGGTCCAATCTTGATTCGGCCACCATGGTGGAATTCCCCGCTTGGTATGCCATCGATCAAGGTCTCCATCTCCTGCCATTTATCATCATCTTTTTGTAAAATGACGATTCGATTGATGGATTCCCTGCCTTCTTCATACGTATAATAGGCGAAAGCTTGCCTGCTCTTAGCGAAATCGGGAGTTAACGAAAATCCAAGTAACCCAGCTTCCGCTTTTGTAGACAATGTCTTTTTAAGGTTGACCTTTTGCCGTGTCATCTTACCCTTGTCCCATTCTACGATGGTTCCTGTCCGCTCTGAGACATACATTGTGTCCCCTTCCTTCTGAATCGACCATGGGATATTCAGGTTCGTTACTAGCTCATCCGGATCTTCTCCTAAAGTGCCCGTCACTTCTTTATCAGGATTCGGCTGGGTTTTGCTGTCCTCTTCATTCATGTTACAACCAGTTAAAGTCATTGTTGCCATAAGGAAAAATAAGAGCCATTTTTTCAAAACTTTTCCCCTTCCGATTCATGAGTTTAATAGGCTGACTGTTTAAGTACCTTTAAAATGGCCTCCGCTACACCGGACTCATCATTCTTGCCTGTTACTTCATCACACAGTTTTTGAATATCAAGCGGGGCATTTCCCATTGCGACAGACAAACCTACCCGTTCAAACATGGATACATCATTATAATTATCCCCAATGGCCATGGTTTCCTGCATCGAACCGGATTTTTCATTCACATATGTTTCAAGTGCCGTACCTTTTTGAGCTGTCCCACTCATGATTTCCACATTTTCACGTCCTGATGAAGTGACTGTAACTCCCTGTCCTTTCAATTTCGTTGCAATTTGATTCAATAAACTTAAATCTTTTGAGAAGCTGAGAATTTTATAATATTCCACATTCGAATGGCTGAATAACTCGGAATAATCGGAAATGGAAGTTACCTGTCCAAGCTGTAAACGCTCCTCCGCATATTTCCGCATATTCTCAGGGTCAATGTCCGGATTGGCTGTAACGAATACATCAACCAAAGCTGATATTGCGTTTTCATAGTCTTTAGAATAAATCCCCTGACTCGTATATATTTCGAAATAAATCCCTTGTTCTTCGAGGAATCCAGCGACCATTTTAGCAGTGGCAGCTGACATTGGATTGGAAGCAGCAATCTTTCCATCCTCCGTGAAGAGGGCAGCGCCATTTACACAGATTACAGGGCAAACGATTCCTGCTTCATCTAAAGCGAACCTTGCTTCAACATAAGATCTTCCAGTAGCAATGATCACTTCCACTCCCTCACTTTGCGCCCTCTGGATTGCATGTTTATTTTCCTCACTGACCTTTTGCATTTTGTTTAACAATGTTCCGTCCATATCAATCGCAATCGTCTTTATCAATTCAACCGGCTCCTTCTTTTCAATATAATCCCTATTTTAACCGAATCGGCGTGGATAAACACGTTTAACAAACCCATATCGATTCTTGGTGTGACTTAATCCAATTATGTATATAAATAAACTGCACCTAATTAAGTTAGGTGCAGTTTGTTTTTTTAATGCAGGATCGTTTGGCTATCCACTTCCTGTGCCCGTTCAATAATCTGTTCGTGGATGTCTCTTTGAATGTCATCGATGGCTGTAAAGTCCATCGCTTTTACATAAATCTTTTCAAGTTCGTCATGCAACTCTTTTGCTTTAGCCAGACTGGCTGTCGCTTCATTCATTTTCGTCCGGTACCTGGAGGAAACATCCTTTAACTGATCAGCATAAATTTCGTCCGTTCCTGGCAGGATGGCCGTTTTATATATATCAATGATTTCATCACCTTCACAACTCGGGAAATATTCATGAGGAGATGTGCTGTCAAAAATGGCGATCCCTACCTCCCGGACAATTACCATGTCCAAGCTATGCGGATCGAAACCGCAATGATATACTTCCACATCAAAGCCTCTTTGTTCCGCAGCCTTTGCAATCTTCTTCAGCATCGTTGATTTCCCTGAACCTGGGCGTCCCTTTAAAAAGTACCGTTTTTGTATTCCCTCAGTAATATTGGGGATGAAATCAACTGCACCCTTTGGTGTAGCGGCCCCTAAGAATCGGTGACGAACATCCGACTTCTTATTGAGGATGATATCTCTATAAAAGCCTTCTATCAATTTATTGGTCAACCCGTTCAATTTTGCGAAATCAATATTTGCTTTATAAATGTCTTCCCATTCATCATGTATCTTCAATGCTTCAGCGAATAGGGCATATGCCTTCTCAAAACTCTTGCTTCTCGCATTCGTCAATCTTATGATGGCGGCTCTTTCAGAAGCCAGCTGCTGGGAATTCCAGGCAGCTCCTAGATTGACATATTCCTCAATGGCCCCAGGTGCCTTCGGCTCAATCACATGCGGCGCGGTCCCATCCACGAGTCCGATTTTCAAAGCCGGTATGATCACGCCATCAATGGAATCATTATCGGACGAACAATGTAAATACTCGATATCATAGTCTTTATCCAGCCATTCTTGGCCGATTTTTTTCATTATGGTCGATTTACCGGAACCAGGTCCGCCTTTTAATATGAATAATCTTTCCAGGCCTGCTAAATTGGAATCATATAAACTATAAAAACCTTTAGCCGTATTGCCTCCAGCGAAATAATGCATCACTTTTCCTGTCACTTTCACACTCTCCCTCACAATACAGATGTGAACTTCAAGACAGCGTATGCAGAAAAGACCTAATAGGTGAATGCCTAAAGGTCAACAGTCTATTTTATTAGGCCTACAGATTCCGCTTGTGTGACCTCCAGGAATTCTGACGGTTTTAAAACGATCTGTGTACCGATCTTCCCTCCGCTTACGATGATTTCAGGCAGGTTTGCTGCACTTTCATCGATAAAGGTCGGGTATTGCTTTTTCATTCCGATCGGGGAACAGCCTCCCCGAATGTACCCTGTGTATTTTTGCAGGTCTTTAACTGCAAGCATTTCTATTTTTTTTGCCCCTGCCGCCTTCGCTGCTTTTTTCAAATCCAGTTCGGTGGCTACAGGAATGACGAATACATAAAGCTGCTGTGGTCCGTTATGGGTAACAAGCGTTTTAAAAACGGTTTCTGGCGCTTTTCCAATTTTGTCCGCAACAGTGATCCCGTCGATTTTTCCATCGGTGGCATCATAACTCATCATGCCATACTCTATACGTTTGTTATCTAGAATTCGCATTGCATTCGTTTTACTTGCTCCCATATTATAAATCCCCTTATCGTTTTCTTCATCTTACCATTTTTAAATACAGGCAAAAAGAAAAGCACAGTGCTCATGCATCTGTGCTTTCCTTATATTCATTCTAAATGACGTCTTTGGAAATCAGCGATCCTCTTATAGTCGTCTTCTAAATTCCTGCTCACGGATAAATAAATCGACATTAATTCTTCATACACTTTAACGTTCTCTTCGATTGGGACAAGTTCATTCGTCTCACCAATCATACCTTCAACCTCATCGAGGCTCTCGATTTCCCCTAAAGCGTACAATCCAAGAACGGCGGCACCTAAGCTCGAACTCTCAAAGCTTTCTGGAATTGTCACGTTCTGATTAAATATATCAGCCATGATTTGACGCCAGAGCTTCGAGCGGACAAACCCACCGCTTGCATGAATTTTCTCGGGAGCACCAGTCAGTTCCCTAACAGCAAGAAGGACACTGTATAAGTTATACATCACACCCTCCAGCACTGCCCGGACCATATGGTCACGAGTGTGATGAAGAGCCAGTCCAAAGAAGGAGCCCCTTGCATCGGCACTCCATAATGGCGCCCGTTCCCCTGCCATATACGGATGGAATATCAACCCATCCGATCCAGGTGCAATATTGGAAGCCATATCCGTCAGTATCTCATAGGAGTCCTGTCCAGAAGCCTTCGCTTTTTCGATTTCCACACGTCCTAATTGATCCCGTGCCCATCGGAAGGTGATTCCCCCATTGTTGACCGGTCCACCGATTACCCAATGATTCTCAGTAAGGGCATAGCAGAATGTCCTGCCTTTCGGGTCGGTAAGCGGTCGGTCACTAACGGTTCTTACTGCACCGCTCGTTCCGATTGTCACTGCCAGAACGCCTGGCTTGATGGCGTTTTGCCCTAAGTTCGCAAGCACGCCATCACTCGCGCCAATAACAAACGGGGTACCTGCCTGAATGTTCATTTTTGCAGCTAATTCCTCACTTAAACCTGAGAGAATATGCGTTGTGGGGACAAGCGTTGGCAGCTTGTCAGCCCCAATTCCAGCAATGGTGAGTGCCTCTTCATCCCAATTCAAGTCATTCAAGTTGAACATGCCCGTTGCAGAAGCGAGCGAATAATCCATCACATACTCATTGAAAAATTTATAGATGATGTATTCTTTAATCCCTATAAATTTGTCCGTTTCGTTAAAAGTCCCGGGATGCTCACTTCTTAACCACATTACTTTCGTGATTGGGGACATTGGATGAATGGGCGTCCCCGTCCTGTGATACAATTGCATCCCCTGTTCCGAAGCCTTCAATTTCCCCGCATAGGCAGCACTTCGATTATCCGCCCATGTAATGCTATTCGTAAGCGGATTACCGTCTTTACCCATGGCGATCAAGCTATGCATCGCCGAACTGAACGATATGAAACCCAGTTCATCCTTCTTTATTCCGCTTGTAATCATAACCTCGCCTATTGCAATGATGACCGCTTTATAAATTTCTTCTGGATCTTGTTCCGCAACCGAAGGCGTTGGACTGTGAAGAGGGTATCCCTTCGAACAGGATTGGACAACCTCCCCCCTTTTTGAAAAAAGAACAACCTTCGTACTCGTCGTACCAATATCGATCCCCATCATATAACCTGAATGTCCCATACTAACATCATGCTCCTCTCTCTTAAACAATTGAATTCAATAGTAAGATTAGGATAAGTGAAACGACTGATACAATCGTTTCCATAACCGTCCAAGATTTTAGCGTTTGTGCGACTGTAAATTAAAGAACTCTTTGATCATCCAAAATCCGGCATCATTCACGTGGGATAGAATGAATGAACCTGAACCGATTGCAAGGACCGGCAATTAAATATTAACACCTGGTACAGAAGATGATCGGCAGCACAATACCTACCGCAGTTGTCATCGCGACAATTGCTGAACCTGTGGCCACACGAATCATAGCTGCAACGCAGCCAAACAGAATTAGTGAAATATCAAAGAATGTCGTTAAACTTGCAACGGCTTCACCCACTCCGCCCGTGTTCAATACATTTTTAAATGCACCGCCCGCTCCGATAATCAAGATAATGGAGGCAGGTGGAGCAAGGCAGGCTGACATGAATTGGTTTAGTGCTACTTTATTAATACCCCTAGCGTAACCTAATGTAAAGAATGAAACCACCACAGAGGACCATGAGGGCGATGATCGGTTCTCCAATGAGATATGTAGGAACCAAAAACAGGACCAGCTAAAATGTGCTGCGGGAATACCGATGATCAAATATCCCTGTCTGAACAGCATCTGCAACATCCGGAACATCCATACCTGCTAATCCCTAAAGGACGGAAGCGAGAAGTAACGCAATAAATGGGCTTTGATAACGATCAAGAAAATGGTGGAAACAAGCGCATAAATCAACAAACTATTGTTCTGGCTCTATCCAAATAAACTAAACGTCTTATTCAATCATTCACTCTAAATCAGGATAAGGAATCCATATAGGTAAGATTTCAATGAAAAAAGCATCGAACCTGTTCAACGTGAACTAAACTCGATACCTGATTCAGTCATGAAATGATCATTCACCAATAAAAAGAGGACCGGATCGGTGCTTGATTTCTTTCTCCAGTTGTTCAGGATAAGCAATGAGGAAGCAGGTGGATGGCCCTGACGATTTTTCAATATCGACTTCATTGCTTATATGCACAGAAACACCTTCACCACTTTGATCCAGATGCTCCCATTCATATGCTATCCCTTTTGAGCCGACTGGAAGTGCCTGAACGTCTTCCATTTCACATAGGCTTTTATATAAAGATAATGGCGCGACCCAATCTTGCTGATCCATTACTTCTTCTCCAACGAGCGGCCTGCCGATCAGTGCGATTTTTCGTAAAGGATGTTGCTTTTTAATACATTCATTCACTCGTTTACCGATCACCATAAGTCCAACCGCGGATTGAAGAAGCGGCATGTTACTTTCTGTGCTGCCAGTAATGGGAAGGTCCTCCATTCCCAATTCTTTCAGCCCCTTCCTGACACCCCTGGTCAAGTCCTCCCAGGCTTCATCACCGCAGAAATTATTTAGGACAACGGATACTGGACTTCCGCCAACGCCCAAACATTCCATGACGGCAACCCGAAAGGAATAATATCCAACGACCTCATAAGGAACATGGACAAGATCTTTTTCCTTCAGGCCGATTCCGCCGCTATTATCACTTGAAACAATCAATGAATCTGATTCAGAAAATGGTAAAATCAATGAATCACTCATTCTACGAGTCCATCTTTAAAGATCATTTTTTTCAAAACAGGCTCCAAGCGGGGCAGTAAAAGGACTGCCAATACTACATTTACCGCCGTCGCCACCGTTAATCCCGGAACCAACAACGCGTAAAAACCATAGCTGATCAGAAATGCGAAAGGCAAGGCTAAGATGAAAGCATTACCGATAAAGAAGAGGAAAAATGCGCCTACTTTTTTTCCTTGTATATATAAAATTCCAAACATCCATACGAGAACCGCCATTTCGACCATGATCAAAAAATGGAATGGCCCAAGTGTCATTCCGCCAATGAACGCTGAAATGATATGACCAAGCCCAGCTACAATAGCCCCCGATACCGGGCCAAGTACGATGGCAGCCAAAAGGGCCGGAAAACTATCCAAAGCGATACTCCCGATCGGGGAAGGGATTTTAATCATTGCCCCTACTGCCGATAAGGCAATGAATATAGCAATTGCACTAATTTTTCTTACATCCATGTTTACTCTTTTTCCTTTCTTTTCCCTCCACGGAACACATTTGCGCTACGGATATATTCCACATCTTTCACACCAAGACGGAAATTGATCACACGTGCAACAGCAAAGAAGTAATCCGACAAACGATTTAAATATTGAAGTGATAATGGTGAAACAGCCGCACCAGACTTGATCAATGAAACGACCAATCGTTCCGCCCTTCTTGTAACTGTACGGGCAATATGAATGGTTGCAGCTGCTTTTGTGCCGCCAGGCAGGATAAACTTTTCCAATTCCGGAGCTTCGATTATGAAGGCATCTATTCGTTCTTCCAAATAGGTAATGGCCTCATCCGTCAACTTTTGTGGGGCCTTCTCTGAAACGGTTGCCAAATCACCGCCACAGTCAAATAACTCATGCTGGATTTTCTCTAGATCGGCCAATACATCCGTAAATATCGCGGGGTCCAATTCAGTAACCGCAAGACCGATATAGCTATTCACTTCATCCACCGTTCCATAAGAATCAACACGGATGTCATCCTTGTCAAGCCGACCACCGATTACGCTTGTTTGTCCCTTATCCCCTGTACGTGTATAGATTTTCATCCCCATTACCTCCTCTATTTTATTCGCTGGTTTATTCCATACCAGATGATATCAACGCGCCTTGATATGGATGCTACATCTTGAAAGACCCATCCGCAGGCATCGCGCCATCTGCGATCTCTCGCTTCCATCGGGACAATGCCTTTGGAAATATCAGAACCGATCACAATGCAGTTGTGTTCATCCCTTTCTTTCTCCCATATTCGCCAATCAGCCATGATTTCCTTCCATCTTTTTCGAATCGAATCTGAATCCATTTTTTCTGCATCTTGCTGAATCCATGCATCCAACCCTTGCAATACAACAGTCTTGCCTTGAAAATCAATCAATTCCGGCTGTTCTTTTCGATAACCGGATAGCCAAAGGACATCATTTTCCAAACCATACAATTGCTTTACCCATTTAGTTTTCCCATTATAGGCGCCTCCTGTAACAAAGTGCAGCGTTCTCCCCTCCTTAAACTGTTCCGGTCTTCCCATATCAGCTCATATCCCCTGCCATGGGAAGTCCCCCAATCAAAAAAAGACTTTTCCATCGGGGCATAGCGGACCAATAAATCACGTATTACCCCTCCATGCGTCATTAGGGCAAATCGGTTCTCCTTACAGGCAATCAATTGATTCCAGCCATCATTGACACGTTCGGAAAATGCCGGATAACTTTCACCCCCAGGCACCATTGCCTCCATGGGACGTTCCAGCCAATTAATATAATCTTCATCGGTCTTCAACTCTTCATACGTTCGCCCTTCCCAACTTCCGAAGTTCATTTCACGAAACGAGGGGTTTTTGACCGGAACTACATCTGGAAACAACAGCCTTGCAGTTTCCACACAACGAGGCAAATCACTCGTGTGAATTTTTTCATACTGCGGGTAAGAGCCCCTTAAGCCCAGTATTTCCTTTTCTCCTTCTATACTTAATGGGGAATCCGTCCAGCCTAAATAGGCCTTTCGCTCATTCGCTTCTGTCAGCCCATGGCGAAGTAGTGTAATAGCCACAATATCAGCCATAACCAAAGCTCAACCCCTTCCACGGATGCACCCAGTACATCCCCAGTAATCCCACCGAACCAACTTACCACTTTACGTTTTATATAAAGCAAGAAAAACAGCGCAGCCAGACACATGATGAAAAATAGGGTGACAAGCTTAAAATCGATGATCCAGGCAATCGCCAGACTTACAAAGAGGTACAGCCAATAAATGGGCAAACTGCTTTTCTTTACTGCACTTTGAAAAAAAGCACCGAGTCCCTCATTTTTAGCCAGCGGCATCCGGATGAGCAAATAGCCCATCACACATTTGCTTAAGAGCGGAAGGGCAATGATCAAGAAGTATGTCCATTCATTTACCCTTTCGACAATTTCATAGATAAAAAGAAACCGTGCTGCCAATAGGACGATGACGGAGATGACACCGAATGCACCCGTCCTTGAATCCTTCATGATTTCCAATCGGCGCTCTTTATCCTGATAGGAAAAAAAAGCATCACTTGCATCGATCCAACCATCGAGGTGTAAACCTCCAGTTAATGCCATCGTCAAAAACCAAAGGAAAAAGGCAATCGCAAGGGAGGACAATGGGGTCCATTCCACTAGTGCATATAAAACACCACCCAATATCAAGCCTAGTAAAAGACCGACTAATGGAAAGGTTTGAATGGCACGGTGAATATATTTCTTCTCCATCGGAAGCTGTTTCTTTATTGGAAAAATCGTAAAGAACTGCAGGTTAATTAAAAATCCGATCGCTCCGTTCATTCCTGGATGCACCCTTTCTTCCGCAATGGTATTCCCGATTCAATGAGATAGGCTTCATCGGCCTGCCCGACAATCGTTTGATGAAGCAGACCTAGTGTTTTTCCGTATAGATGGAGGAATTCATTATGGAAAATCGGTTCTTGCACCAATTCATTGCTCACGACTATTAAACAACTGGATTGTTTTCTAATCTCATTGATCCCGTTTATTATTTTTGAAAAAACGCTATCTAAAAATTCTTTTTCGAGCGGAATGCCAGGGCCAAATAGTTCGTTATCAAGCAGGGTTGTCAGACAATCGACTAGGATTATAGAATCCTGATTAATGTCCGCTCCTATTCTTGTAATATCCGTTGCGTATTCCGAAGTCTGCCAGGCAATTGGGCTGCGTTCTCTATCTTTCTGGTGCCTATGGATGCGTTCACCCATTTCAACATCACTGACACGCCCACAGGCGAGGTAATGCAAGTTCCCATCCATTTGGAGTGCATACTCCAGGGCTTTTCTTTCTGCGAAACTGCTTTTTCCGGAACGGACACCCCCGGTTATAAAACAGAGCCTTGCTTTCTCCACTGTCTTACCCCCTCCATCAGTGCTTCGTTATCATGTTCACTCTTCACTGCAAACCGAAGCCACTTTCCATCCAAACCCGGGAAATTATAGGTATGGCGCGGTACGATTCCTTTTTTCAGCAAAAAGGGGAAAAGGGATAAGGATTCATCTTTCACTAAATAAAAATTAACTGTGCTATTGGAGACAATCAATCCTTGCTCCTCATAAAACCGGAATAGTTTCTGCTTTTGCAATTGAATATAGTCTCTTGTTTCTCTCATATATTCTTCTTCTGCAAGACAGATTTCCCCTACTTCCAATGCCACATGGTTGACGCTCCAATGCGGTTTATAAGTTCTTACCTGAGTTATGATATCCGGTGCCGCAAGCAAATAGCCTAGTCTTAAACCCGGAATGGCAAAGATTTTGGTCATTGATCTTAGAATGAGTAAATGTGGAAATTCATTGATTAAAGTAGCATAAGTAAAGGCGTCTTCCGTAAAATCATAAAAAGCCTCATCGATGACAACCAGGCAATCCGCTTTTTGACATTCGATGATCAATTCCCTAACTTCATCCCGCTTAAATGAAACACCCGTCGGATTATTAGGGGTACACAAGAAAATTGCATCATATTCGGGTAACCGCGAAATCAATCGATCCAAGTCAAGTTGCCACTCAGGTGCATTAAGTTGATGAAAATCGACCTCACACCCTGCCGCCAAACATGCCTCTGCATATTCCGCAAATGCAGGCTGAATGATTAACACCCTTTGATTGGCTAATCTGTTCGCTACCAACATGATTATTTCTGCACCACCGTTACCCACCAAAACGGATTGCTCTGGAAGAGCTTCTTTTTTTGCGATCGATTTTGTCAGCTCAATGGCATGCGGATCTGGGTATTGAAGGATTCCTTCGAAAAACCCAGACCACTGTTCCTTTATGCGTAAAGGCGGACCCAATGGGTTGATGTTAGCACTGAAGTCGAGAACCGATTCAGGCATTTCGATTTCCAGCGCTTCGTAAAGATAATGAGGATTAGAGCCATGTGAAGGTAACGTCAAGAATAAGTCCCCCTAGCCATAGCATCAGTAGAAATAGAAAAGATGACCGATGCATGATGGTAATCGTTTTTGGTATATGTTTTGCTTCCAATCGAACAAGCGGAACTCCCATCCTCGCACGGTCGGAAACAATTCCTTTGTACATATTCCGGCCTCCAAGCTGTATTCCCAAAATGGCAGCAACGCCTGCTTCACACCACCCGCTATTCGGGCTTGGATGTTTTTTTGCGTCATTGAATAATATCTTCCATCTAGCACCAAATCCATGATAGCCGGATTTCGAGCTCAGCAACATCAGGAACCCGGTGAGGCGGCTGGGAATCCAGTTGACGATATCATCGAGCTTGGCTGAAGCCCAGCCGAATTGCCCATATTTATCATTTTTGTACCCTACCATGGAATCGCAGGTATTAATCGCCCTGTACACCATCGCTAGCGGCGCACCGCCAATGGCTGACCAAAACATCGGGGCTGTAATCCCATCACTGGTATTTTCCGCTACGGTTTCCACGGTGCCCCTGACTATTTCGGATTCATCAAGATCCGCAGTATCACGGCCCACGATATAGGAAAGCTTTAGCCTCGCTTCAGGAAAATCCCCTCGATTCAACGGATGGCAAACATCCATTCCAGCATGCTTCAAGCCTTTCTGAGCTATCGTAGTGGAAATGACAACAGCTTCCCAAAGGATACCTGCAAGCGGATGGATACGATAAGCCAAATAGACGGTAAGACCAGTAATCAATAACACCACCGATAAGACGATGAACAACATGAAGAGTCCATTCCGCTTCTTATGTGTTCCTCTATTGAATGCCTGATCAAACTTGCTTATCATCGTTCCTATCCATTTGACTGGATGCGGCCAATTTGGCGGATCACCAATTAATAGATCAAGAAAAAACGCCAGCGTAACCGCAAAAAGATGATGGTAAATCATAAATCCTCAATCCGTTTCCGATTATTGTTTAATGCTTCCACTGTACAATCATATACACCGCGGCTGATCAGCTTCCCTAACGGAGTGATGGTGCCTGCATATTGAAGCTTTGCCCCTCTTTGAGTTGCCGCAATCAAAATGCTGTCTGTCGATGTTCCTGTTGCACATGTATTTGTCACCTTATCCAAGACATGCAAATCATGAAGCGCTTTTACTTTTGCCTCGGTCGCAGTAACTATGCTGTGGATGAAAGCCTCTTCTGCCAAATGCCCATTTACGAAGATCCATGTATTTATCGTTCCTGGAGCGGAACTCCAAGAATGTCGGTCAGCTAAAGATGCGTCGATGGCATTCCCTACACCAGCGGTCACGATGATAAAAACCTTGAAATTTTCAGCTCTTAATAACTTGAAGGCAACCGTATCGAGAAAGACAGCCGTCATCATCCCTACCGTTTGCTGCGGGTCAAATCCATGAGTTTTTAAATAGTCAGCCATTTCAACATGATGATCCTCGCAATCATATCCATGATGGACATGCCTATTCACGAAATATTTATGCCATCCCGTCCCCGAACCAGTCACTCCAGAAGACATCGTTCTAAGCGGGATCGGGGAATTCAATTGAATCATTTCAGATCCGACTGTCAGATAAGAATCATCAATTTCCAATGGGATAGTATCATAGCCATGCTTTTCCGGAACGATGAACATTTGCGGTTTCGGAAGGGCGGGATGTGGATGTTTTTCGATCGTCGTACGATATACCCCCTGAATCCGTTCCTGTCGGAGCACTTCATTCGGCACATCCACAACCAAAATTTTCCCTTTTTCAAGCAACATAAGCCGATCACAATATAACCCAGCCAAATTCAAGTCATGAAAAATTGAAATAACGGTCAACTCTTGCTCTTTTGCCATTTTCCTCATTAGATCAAGAAGATCCTTTTGATAGGAAAGATCCAAGTGGTTCGTAGGCTCATCCAAAAAAAGGATTTCCGGTTCTTGGGCAAGTGCCTGTGCCAATAAGACCCTTTGTCTCTCCCCGCCTGATAATCGTTCAAATTGAAGATCGTGAAAATCTGCTACTCCCGTTTGTTCCATAACCCGTTGGACAATCGTTTCATCTTCTGCGGACCAACTATGGAACCAACCTGTTTGATGGGCATATCGCCCAAGTGAGACCGTCTCTTTTACCGTATATGAGAAAGCTAATGAGGAATGCTGAGGGAGCACAGCAATGACCTGTGCAAGTTGTTTTGACGAATAATCCTTCAAATCCCTTCCTCTTATCCGTATGCTTCCGCCCGTATAATCGAGCACCCCGCTAAGCATACTTAAAAGCGTCGTTTTTCCGCTGCCATTTGGGCCAAGAATCCCGAATAATTCCCCTTTATGTACATCAAAAGTAACAGAGTCCAAAACAGCTTTGTTGTCATATCCACCTGTTAACCCTTTAACTTCAAGCATCCATCTTACCCTTCTCTCCGTCTCTTTAATAAAATCAGCGCGAATGCGGGTGCCCCGATAAGTGAAGTGATCACCCCGATCGGCAGTTCCGATGGGGCAATGATCGACCGTGCTACAAAGTCCGCCAATATTAGGAATCCGCTTCCTACCAGCAATGACAACGGAAGCAAATGTTTATGGTCAGGTCCCCAAATCTTTCGGACAAAATGAGGAATGACCAATCCTACAAAGCCAATCGCCCCTGAAACGGCAACGGCTGCCCCTGTCAACATCGAACCGGCTATCAAAATCCACATTTTCCGCCGCTTAACATTAACACCTAAGTGTTTTGCCCGGTCTTCCCCGAAAGTCATCGCATTCAATTCGCTCGTATTCATCATCAAGATCAGCGAACCAATAATAAAAAACGGCAAAATGATTGCAATATAATTCCATCCGCGCATTGAAACGCTTCCCATCAGCCAGCCGATGATTTGTCTTAATTCATCACCAGTCAGCGCAATCATCAATGAAATGAAGGCACTTAAAAACGAGCTGAAAATGATTCCCGTTAAAATGATCGTTTCCACTTTCATCGATCGATCCATTTTTTTTGCAAAAGCCAGTACGCAGAACATCGTGAGCACTGAGCATACGATGCTCAATGCCGGAAGAGTATATAAACCGATGAATGGTAGTGATATATTCAAGAATATTGTCAATACGGCACCGACTGATGCTCCTGATGAAATACCTAATGTGTAAGGGTCAGCGAGCGGATTCCGGAGCAGGCCCTGAAACCCCGCTCCCGAAATCGCAAGTGATGCCCCAACAAAACCCGCTAGCAACACACGCGGCAAGCGGATGTTCATCACAATATTCGTAAGCATTACATCCGGATCATCTGAAATCGGTAAATGAAAAATCTCCTTGCCGATAATTTGTAATAGTACAGGAATCGGTACTGGCACCGAACCAAAGGAAATGCCTATCGTCATTGCGAATAACAAAAATAATAACGCAATCAAATAAGCAATCATCCATTTAGTTGTCAAATAGGTTCGGATAGACTGATTTGGCAAGTTCCTCTACTCCCTCTATTAAGCGTGGACCGGAACGGGTCACCAAGTCGGAATGGACATCAAAGACTTGGTCATCCTTCACAGCATTTACGTCTTGCCACCCTTTTCGGCCCTTCACTTGACTTACTGCATCTTTTGTATAATAACCATACGTTGTAATGATGACATCCGGATTTGCAGCAATCATAGACTCTTCATCAATTTTTGCCCATCCGTCCAGTTCAGCAGCTGCATTTTCCGCTGAAATAATTTGAAGCATTTCATTCATGAAGGTATTTTTTCCAGGTGTATATATCTCAGGTGACGGTGAAACCTCCACAAAAACGGTTTTCCTATCCGCTTCCTTTACGGATTTGGCTTTTTCCTGAATATCCTTGAGCTTCGTTTTCATGTCCGTAACGATTCCGTTTGCCTTATCATGTTCCCCTGTTGCCTGTCCAATCATATCTATAGAATCATAGACTTGGTCAAAGCTTTGTGCATCATTGACTACGAGGACAGCAATTCCAGCATCCTTAAGCTGCTGCAAACCCTCATTCGAATTATGGGCACTGGATGCATGGGCAAGAACAAGGTCGGGCTTCAAGGAGACAATCATCTCCGTGTTCATTTCCATTCCGCCAACTTTTTCAATTTCTTTCGTTTCTTCCGGATAATTATCATAGTCGGAAACACCAACAACTTTTTTACCCAAGCCAAGTGCAAAGACAACTTCCGTATTACTTGGTATCAACGAAACGATTTTCTTCGGTTTTTGTTCTATCGTCACCTTTTCGCCTGTTGCATCTTTAATCGTAATCGGGAAAACTTCCTGTTTGGCATGATTCGTTTCCTGCTTTTCTTTTCCTTCATTAGTAGCATCGCTACAGCCAACCATCATACCTGCAGTCAGCAACATCACCAGTATCAGACCAAAAATCTTCTTCATTTTCATTCCCCACAATCTTTTTTTCTTTTAATTTCTTCACACCTAATGAACAAAACGCATTATCGGAAGATGCACCCCAAAACAAAAGCACCTCCCGTTAAACGGAAGATGCTTGTATGGCAACAATATAATTACGGACTCTTTAGGGTCTGCCACACACCTTCCCATCCGCGTAGGTTACAGGTGTACGAATTTTGGCAGGTCTCCTGGCTCATGGTCATCGTCAACGGCACCTTCCCATATCTCATACAGTGGTAAACATCCGTTGGCTCCCATATACAGTGGCGGGACCGCGCTGGCATTTCACCAACTTCCCTTTTAAGTCATTAAGACACCAAATCGTTCATATGTATATAATTTTCACTGCCTTTCATTATACACCATGTAAGAATCGATTATTATATGATTTTTCTGACTTGCCTCGAAATGACCCGTCCATCTTCAATGATTAGAAGCATTTTCAATCAGGGACGCAAATCCCTCGACTGATAATCCCGGTGAAATCCGAACCCTATGCAGGGAATGCATCCCTTGGTCCCTTGAAGCTCCTCCAGGTTCGGTAGTGACTGCCATCTTGTATCCAGCTTCTTCTGACACCCATAGACTTTCTTCGTTATACCGGCCAACCGGATAGGAAATTACTGTCGTGTCCTGGTCGAGGATACGGTCGAATAGCTCCTTCGACTGAACCATTTCCGCTTCTTGCTGCTCTGCCGTCATCCGGTTCAGCTCCAAATGGTTGATAGTATGACTTTCGATCGAAACCCCATTCCTGCTCATCTCCAACATTTGATTTTCAGTCAGGTGATGACCTTTATCAATGGACTTCCCAATCATGAAGATGGTTGCTTTCATATCATATTCTTTTAATATGGGGAAAGCTTCCGTGTAGTTATCTGTATAGCCATCATCAAAAGTAAGCCAGACGCACTTATCACTTGGCATCCGATTTTCGGTTAAAACGAGGAATGCTTCTTTAGGGGATAATGTATAGTAACCATTCTCCCGAAGCCAAGTCATTTGTGATTGGAATTCCTCTCTTGGAACCCGAAGGCCATTACCTTCAGAAATGCTATGATACATCAATATTGGAAACTGAACCGCAGAATCGGCCCTTATCCAATTTCTCGTATCGATTTGTTCCGGTTCGTCCTTTGAATCCTGTCCGGTGCCATTCTCCGCTGCCTCAACCACTTCAATGTCATCTTCCGCAATCGGCGCAGCCCTCTTTTTGCCTATACCCTCTAAAATCCCTTGTGAGCATGCAGGTAAAATTAACATCCCCAGCAATGCCACAAACAGTAAAACTCTGTATTTTCCCACTATCATTCTCCTATTTTTTTCTAGTATAATAGTACCAGAAAACCAACCAATAATAAAGTATTCCATTTAACGAAAAAAAAGGAAAAAACAGAAATAAGAGACCCGCTAAGCGTTTAGATGATTTTTTCATAATTATTATTGCTATTAACTTGAAAAGTTTGCCTATAAGAAATATAATAAATAAGTCGTCGACTTTTTTTATATGTCCCAGTAGCTCAGCAGGATAGAGCGACAGCCTCCTAAGCTGTAGGTCGTAGGTTCGATTCCTATCTGGGACGCTAATTTTAAAACCCTGTTACAATGCGGTACCTCCGCGTCGTAACAGGGTTTTTCTGTTGGTATGGCCTTACCTATTTAGGTTTTTGAGGGGCTTCCAATGTAAAGGTCGGATTTCTAGATACCGGTATGAGAAAAGTCGGAAGTATCGGCGAACAATACATTATGAGATTAACCATTTAATTTTCTTTCAACTTTTTGACTCTGTTTAAAGAGAAGTTTTAATTAATGATGTTTTTCGATATATATATCCGCAGAAAAGTAATATTTTTTTGAAATATATGTTTTAACCTGTCCCATCCGGGTAGATAAATACTGTAAGACATTCTCACCAAAGGAGATGATGTGCACGATGAGTACAATCAGAAGCCAATGGAACAAAGAGAATGACGCAGCGGTGTTTAGTCCCGGTGATCAGCGTTAGAGTCAATTGAAGAGTTAGTCGATAACCAAAAAGGGAATTACTAGTCTTCTCGCCCAAAGGAGGAGGATACTGATCATGAGTATTTACAACCTATGGAATCCAGAGAATGATGAAGCAATTTTCAGTCCGGGTGATCAGCAGACATTCAGTACGCTTACACTAGCAGATACGGATAAACACACACACACAACTGACGAAACACTTGAATATGAATTACACGGCACCGTACTGAATGAAATTTAACCCGAAGCAGTGATATATGGAAAAGGATGGAGCAAATGCTCCATCCTTTTCTGCTTTTACTTTTATATGGATTTCGCCACTTCATCAAGCGGCAATCTTTTGTCTGGAAAGATAAACCTGCCGACAAGGAAATTTGCCCACCCCGCCCCATTCAAATACCCCCCAAAAAAAAGGCCCTTTCACTATTAAGCTAAAAGTGAAGGACCCTTTTCTTTTATTTATCGAATTTCAGTTTGGCCAAAGCATCCGCTAAGGCAGTATTGATCGGCTCTTCTTTATTTTGCTTTTTCATATAATTGGAGACTTCATTTTTTGATACTTTTTGATTTTTATTTTGCCCTCTTCGTTTATTGTAAGAAGAAAGTTTTTCGTGGAAACCGCATTTACAGGTGAATGTCTGTGCTTCTCCTTGACCGCGCATTTCCATCTTTTTGTGACATTGTGGACATCTGGCATTTGTTACACGTGAAACACCTTTTTTGTGGCCACATTCACGATCCTGACAGACAAGCATTTTTCCCTTTTTACTATTCACTTCAAGCATCAGCTTGCCGCAATCAGGACATTTCGTTCCTGACACGTTATCATGCTTGAACTTTTGGTCACTATTTTTGATTTCTTGAACGATATTTTTGGCATAGGTGCGCATATCGCCGATGAATGCCTGTTTTGGTAGCTGTCCTTTGGCAATCGCTGTTAACTTTTGCTCCCATTGAGCTGTCAGTGCTGGAGATCGTAAGTCTTCAGGTGCCAATTGAAGGAGTTGTTTACCTTTCGAAGTTACATGAAGGCCCTTCCCTCTCTTTTCAATCAGGAAGCTATTGAACAATTTTTCAATAACGTCAGCACGTGTTGCAACAGTCCCAATCCCTCCAGTTTCACCCAGAGTCTTGATGAGTTCCTTGCTTTCCCCTGCCATGAAACGAGCAGGATTTTCCATTGCCGAAAGAAGCGACCCTTCATTGAACGGCTCCGGTGGTTTCGTTTCACCCTCTGTTTGTTTCACAGTCGAAATGGATAAACTGTCACCTTTTTGAACGTTCGGAAGCAGTTGCTCAGCAAGGCCATCTTTAGCTTCTTCCTCGTCGAATTGGTGATCATAGACTTCCTTCCAGCCTGATTTCAGGACGACCTTCCCTTTTGCCATGAACGTCTCCTGTCCCATTTTTGCGGTGACGGTCGTTTGCTCATATTCAAAAGGCGGCATTAATACGGCAAGAAACCTTTTAACGACCAAATCATAGATTTTAGATTCTTTGTCGCTCAGTTTTCCCGGTAGCGGAGTCTGCTCAGTGGGGATGATCGCATGGTGATCCGAGACCTTGCTATCATCCACGAACGATTTATTGGCCTTAATCGGGCTGCGCAGGATCCTTGATGCATACTGGGCATATGGTTTAATGCTGACAGCCTGTAATCTTTCTTTTAGCGTATCAACCAAATCCGTTGATAAAAAGCGTGAATCCGTCCTTGGATACGTCAAGACTTTATGGCTTTCATATAAGCGCTGCATGATCGATAACGTCTCTTTCGCCGAATAACCAAATTTCTTATTGGCGTCCCTTTGAAGTTCCGTTAAATCATATAAAGAAGGGGCAAAACTTTTTCTTATGTGCTTTGTTCACTTCCACCACTTCTGCCTTTTTCCCCTTCACGGCTGAAAGAACCTTTTCTGCCTTGGCTTTATCAAATGTGCGGATATCTTTAGATTGGGCATCTTGCCAGATTAGGCGCAAATTGGATTCTGCAGTTGCCGAAACGCCATAATATTTCTTAGGCTGGAATTGTTTTATTTCTTCTTCTTTTTTTGCAATCATCGCAAGTGTCGGCGTTTGGACGCGGCCGCAGGATAGCTGGGCATTGTGCTTCGTAGTAAGTGCCCGTGTCGCGTTCATCCCAACGATCCAGTCCGCTTCTGCCCTAGCAACAGCAGAGGCAAATAGGTTTTCATACTCCTTGCCATCCTTCAGCTTTTTAAATCCATCTTTGATCGCTTTATCCGTTACAGAGGAAATCCAAAGCCGTTTGATCGGCTTCTTTACATTCGCTTTTTCGAGAATCCAGCGTGCAACGAGCTCCCCTTCGCGGCCTGCATCTGTTGCAATGATGACATCCTTGACATCATTGCGGTTCAATTGTGTTTTAACCGATTGGAACTGTTTGCCTGATTGCTTGATCACGACCAATTTCAAAGACGGCGGCAACATGGGCAGGTCCTCAAGGCGCCAAGTTTTATATTTTTCATCATAAGTTTCCGGATCTGCATGTGTGACCAAATGACCCAGGGCCCAAGTGACGATATACTGATCGCCTTCAAAAAAACCATTTCCCTTTCTCCCGCAATTCAGCACTTTCGCTATATCTCTTCCGACCGAAGGTTTCTCGGCCAGTACGACTGTTTTACTCATAGTGACATCCTTTCCCTTTTAAACTGATTCCTCTATTATCTCATATAATTTATGACAGGGCGATAATGCACAGGCATGGCATCCCAAAAACAGATCCAACAGGTATCGATCCATTGAATTTCCCGCCTGGGCTCACTTGTACCCAAGGGGATAAATGTAAATTAATAGATTAGATAGCAATCCCGTGCAGTTTTTAGTATGATGAAACGTAGGGATTTTTTCAAATTAATTGGGAGGTTCAATATAAAATGAGCTTACTTTCTATAGATAAATTAGCACACAGCTTTGGCGACCGTACCTTATTCAAGGATGTTTCCTTCCGCCTGATGGCCGGCGAACATGTTGGTCTGGTCGGGGCAAATGGTGTCGGGAAATCAACGATGATGAATATCATTACAGGACAACTTATCCATGATGATGGCCGGGTGGAATGGACACCTGGTGTCGAATATGGCTATCTTGATCAACATACGATACTTTCAAAAGGTAAATCGATTCGCGACGTCTTAAGGGATGCATACTTACCTTTATTTGAGCAGGAAAAAGCACTGAATGAAGTAACAGAGAAAATGGGGACAGCCACTCCAGAAGAACTTGAAGAACTCTTGGAACAAATGGGTGAGATTCAGGACAAGCTGGAAGCTGGAGGTTTTTACAATCTGGATATTAAAATTGAAGAAGCGGCACGCGGTTTAGGGTTGGATGCAATCGGTTTGGACCGTGATGTCTCTGCCCTAAGCGGTGGACAACGGACAAAGGTTTTACTAGCCAAGTTACTTTTGGAACAGCCTGAAGTGCTGCTTCTTGATGAACCGACGAACTACTTGGATGTAGAGCATATCCGCTGGCTGAGCAGCTACTTAAAGGAATATCCTAATGCATTCTTATTAATTTCGCATGACACTGAGTTCATGAACGGCGTCGTCGACGTCATTTTCCATCTTGAATTTTCAAAACTGACCCGTTACACGGCAACTTATGAAAAATTCCTTGAGCTGGCTGAATTGAATAAAAACCAACATATTAACGCATATGAAAAACAGCGCGAATTCATTAAAAAGCAGGAAGACTTCATTGCAAAAAATAAAGCCCGCTACTCAACGACCGGTCGGGCAAAGAGCCGTCAAAAGCAATTGAACCGGATGGAACGCATCGATCGTCCAGAAACTGCAATGAAACCTACCTTTGATTTTAAAGAATCACGTGCGAGCAGCCGTTATGTATTTGAAGGTGAAGATTTGGAAATCGGATATGACCGCCCATTACTTCCGAAGTTGTCCATGACCATCGAACGGGGAGAAAAAATTGCCGTGGTCGGCTGTAATGGAGTTGGTAAATCCACTCTTTTAAAAACGATATTAGGTAAAATTGATCCTCTAGGCGGCAAAAGATCACTTGGCGATTTCCTTTTTTCTTCTTATTTTGAACAGGAAGTGAAAGCAGGCAATACGACGCCGATAGATGAAGTATGGAATGCATTTCCACATCTGGACCAACCGCAGGTACGTGCCATTCTTGCCCGTGTCGGTTTGAAAAACGAGCACATTACACGTCCGATGAGCCATTTAAGCGGTGGTGAACAATCTAAAGTACGCCTGTGCAAACTTATGCTTACCGAAAGCAATTGGCTGTTATTCGATGAGCCGACAAACCATTTGGATGTCGTTGCAAAAGAAGAACTGAAACGTGCATTGAAAGAGTATAAAGGAACGATTGTCCTCGTATGCCATGAACCTGATTTCTATGAAGATTGGGTTACCAAAGTATGGGATGTAGAAGAATGGTCTGCCCAAAATTAATTTTTTTAGGGGATGTCGCAGAATGCGGCATCCCCTTTATTATGAAATAAATAAAAAGCTAGATCATACTTTTAATTGTTCGGACAGGTCCTCATCCCGAACCATGATTTAAAAAGATGGTTATTTACTGTTTTATCTGTAATCCCCATTGGATTGAGGAAATTTGCGACACTCCTGCCGAATAACTGGCTAGACGAGACACCAAAGAGCTTCGACGAGGTGACTTGGCAGACAGTCGGCGGAAAGGGAGCGGAGTCTGAAAACAACTGGAACGTTTATTAAAGAAAAAAACTGCAGGCAAACTCGCTTTTTTCGAATTTGGCTACAGTCTGAAAGTCAATTCTACATTTTTTTCTATTTATTGATTTTTCCCTCTGTTATTTCACTGGACCGTTTTCATTTTGAATGAAACTGTGAAAAACTGTGCTATTAGATAATCAGAAAGATGTTCTATGTACGGTTATATTGGTAGTTACTCACCTTTTGTTTTTTGGGTTTTCCTCTATACCTTAGGAGGTAAAGGATCAGTGTCAATGTAACGGCTATAGTCAATTGAATTATAAAGATTGTTTTAATAATAAATAACGATTCAATAAAGATGCCAATAACCATATACGAAACGATCATCAAGGCTTTTATCTTCTTTTGAATTTCATACTTATAAAAGCAATCTAAAATTAAGCTTAACATAAGAAAACAGTAGAATGCCTTATAACCATCAAGTATCAATAATAAGGGAAGACCCTCTACGAATACTTTTAATAGAAGAAGAATGGTGAACGTTACAAATAGAAAAAAACTGTTCGTAATGTCTACAGCAATTCGTTCCGTTTTTAATGAAACGGGTAATAAATCAAGTCTAAGCTTTTGATGTAATTTGTATTCAATTTTGATATTGGTTAAATTTAGGAAATTGACGAAGAAAGCAATATAAATGGTATCCACGAAAAAGTTAGTATGTATATCTTCCATTTTCATAAAAGGCAAATACATACTAAGTATATTAAAAACGATAACCGTAATATTTATCGTAATGAGTTTACTAATATAGTTAACATCTCTCAGTAGCCTGAAGAAATTGTACTTTATTAGACCATTTATAACTTTATTCCGTATGAGGATATTCACTATCCTTGTAGATATCCGGTTCGTGACGTGATTGAATTTCTGAGAATCTAGATTGGCACCTTTTTCTTTTATTAATCCACCAACAATGATTGGATAAGTGATAAACGTTATGACTAAAAACATGCAGAGAATAAGCAAAATGGTTGTTATCGTGAAATCCAATTTGGATAATAAAGGCGAAAGCTTACTTGAATTAATATATAAGATTAAAACGATGAGAAGGGTAATGGCTGGAAAATACGGGAATCGAACCTGATACTTCTTAAACCAAAGGATGAAAAACTCAGAATATGTCCGAAGAAACTTCAATGAGAAAACAAAGAATAATAGCAATAGGATATTTAACGTTGGTGCCCCGTAAAATAAAAGAAAAGAAATCACGATTGTAAGCTCTAGAACAATTTCTGCTGTTAGGTTCGATTTAATCAAATGATAAAAAAAGAGTTGGTTGGGCTTAATCGGAATGGTTTTGGAAAAGCTTATGATATAAGTGGTGCTTTCATATAACGCCATAAACACGAAAAGCAATAACAACTCGATTACAGTGAGCACAATAATATAATAGTGGATTACCGTACTCGTATGTACATCAAAAAAAGACAAAAGGATAAAGAGCAAAGAAACCCAAAAAAGAGCTGTGAATATTAATTTTACAGCTTTTTGCTTTTGGTTTAGACTCTTTTCTTCGGTATAGATATTGTATAGCTTGCTGTATGAATGAAAATTCATTCTACTACCCTCTCTGTCATTTCTTCATTTTTTTGACTATGAAGCTTTCCATTTTCCAATCGGTATATATAGTCTGAAATATCCCATGTATGGTCCATGATATGACTCGTGAATAAAGTAGCTTCTCCATTTGCTTTTCGTTTTAGGAAATATGCTTTCACCCAGTTAACAGCCTCATGGTCCAAGCCCTCGAAAATTTCGTCACAAACCAATACCTTAGGATCATAAAGAATGCTACCGATCAATTGGATTTTTTTCTTTGTTCCGAAAGATAAAGAACTAAATGTGGAATCTAATTGATTTATTACATTCAATTCCTCTGCATAGGATGTATATTTAGCAACAACTGATTCTTCTGGAAGGTTGTATATAGAAATTATAAGTTCAAAGAACTCTCTTCCGGTGACCTTCTCCAAATGCAGTTGATTATCTACCGAAACGAACGATGTAACTGTTCTCAGGAAGTTATGATTATTATGATTTTCATTCAAAATATTAATTTCACCTGAATCATAATCCATAAAGTTCAATAAGCAGTTTAAGAAAACACTTTTCCCAATTCCGTTACTTCCTACTATCGCTACTACTGAATCACGTTCAATAGTTAAATTTAAATTGTCTAATACTTTCTTGGAACCAAAACTCTTATTTAGATGATGGACCTCTATACTATTAATCGCAATCACATCCAATTAACTCTTAGTATTTATATCGTACCAGAAAATGACAGATAAAGTAATGACATTAGGATAAGTATTAGGTTTTGTTGCTTAAGTTAAATTAATAAATTAATCTATTAGTCCAGCAGCTTTTAATGCATCATAAATTGCATATAGTGCACTTGCGTTTGATGCTAACCATTTAGTGAAAGCCCAGTATCCAGCTTCCCATGCAGCCTTTGCTGCATTGTATACTGATGCTGCGCCAGCTTTGATTGCGGCCCATGCCTTTGATCCGTATTTTGAGATTGCGTTATAAATTTTAATAGCGATACTTAACATTTTTAATCATCCACCTTTTGGTTTTTTTATAATTTCCTAATGTCATTACGATATCTTGCTTTAATAATACAAAAGAAAAAAAGAAAAAAAAGGTAAAAAAGGCAATGTTTCGGAAACCCGAAGACCCTTTGTCACAGATGGTTTCGTCTTTCCGCAAATCCTTTTACATTCATAGAATTTCCATGTAAATTATGGTAAAATTTCCTTTCATGGATTAGTAATTCAGTTTCTCCTGGATGGAGATGAGAGGCTTTCATTTATTTAAGTAAATTAAGAGCATAAAATCCATGTTATACATAATCAGCTTTTAAACTTAGAAAAGGAGTTTTTATAGTGAAGAAACTGACCGTATTTTTCGAAATTATCTTTGTATTAAGTTTCGTTGGTTTAACGCTCCGGTTTTTTGGAGTTGAAAAGGCAGAAGAATGGGGCATCATCTTTTACATAACGGGTGGATCTAGTTTCTTAATCAGTTACTTGCTTCGACAATCAACAAAGAAAAAAGATACCGTAAGTAGTGATAAATAAAGGTGCTTAATTCCATTCCCACTTCATGAAAAGGCGTACTCCATCCGGAGCAGCGCTTTTTATTTTGTTTATATTTGTTATTTAACAGGATAGAAAAGGATAAATGGGATCACTTCCTGCGGTTTATCGTACGGCTCCTCCATACTTATCTCCTTTTTTGGGATCCCACTATTAATTCCTGGCAGGGAGCACAGAATTCCCCTTACTAGGGGCTACACAGGCAGTTAAATTAGGTGTTACCTTTGGAGACGAGTCTATCAACTCCTTATCCTCCCTTTGGTCCGGTACAGTTGACAGACGCCAAATATAGGTAAAGGGTTCTTATCTAAAATTAGATAAGAACCCTTTACCTATTTCATTCCTATCCATATGATCAATAGAATTAACGCAATACTAACCCAAATTATTACTTGACCGTTTTTTTTCAAATTAACACCTTCTTTTAACAAGCTGATACCACTTACTTGGTTTATCCACATCCATTATCTTGTTTGATAATGTAAAACTCTGCAGAGCTTCTTTGTCGTGGAACGTGTCGGCAAAAGTTTGACTTGTTACTTGGCCAATCATCTCAAATTCTCACACAGCACTCGCTATTACTGTAGTTCTTGGCGGTTCTGGTTATTTAGGTACATATATCTTATGTTATTGAAGATGATTTAAAAAACGTAAAATGCCAAAGAAAGGTCATCCCTTCTTTGGCACTTAATAAAAAATTAAAAATGTCGTTCGATGAGATTTTTTAATGCCGTAAATTTGTGCCGGCTTAAGTTAATCTTGTGATTGCAGTGATGTAATTTCACATTATATGATTTCATATAATTGTCCGATTCTATGTATTCGATTTGGTCAATCGACACCAAATAGGATTGATGCGTTCGATAAAAATTACACTGATTAAGAATGTCTTCTAACTTATTTAAGCCTTCCGAGCATTCCACAGTCTCTGCATCTTTTAGGTGGATAAATGTTTTTCTCCCCTTTTTCTCTATATAGAGAATGTTGGCGGTATCGATTAAAGAGATTTTCCCATTCGCTTTTACGCCAATTCTTCTTATCTTTTTATGCGTATAACTAAGGCGATCAAGTGTCTGCTTTAGTCTTACGATATTAATTGGCTTAGTTAAAAAATCTTCTGGGTAATATTTGTAACCCTGCAAAGCGAAGTCTTGATGGGCACTCATGAAAATAATCTTGATTTGGGGATGATTCTCTTTCAGATAATGGGCAATGTCAAATCCATTGGACACAGGCATATTAATATCTAATAATATTACGTCAATGGTCAGCCCCTGATCGATAGAATTAAACAATTCACTCACATCAGTTGTACTTAATATCAAATTCACATTTGGGAATTTAGTTACAAACCCCTTAATCTCGTTAAGGATCGGTTCCTGATCATCAATAACAGCAAGACGTATAAATCCCATCATGACTCCTAGTTTTCTTCATCTGGTAGCTCTGGTTCGTAGGAAAACCAGAAACAACTACTCATCGAGGTGATGGAATTAAAAAATAACGATATCATTCCAATAGCAAAAGTTAGAAATTTCAACATAATCAATGTAACCCCTTTAAGGTAATTTTATATATAAAAGCATCTAAAATTAAGACGCTTTTCCCCCAAAAATCCGTTAAGGATAGTCCTTGGAAAATTAGAGCAGACCACACACAATACATTATGGTTTGAGGTAGAAAAACGCTCAATCCCGTGCATAGGATAAATGTGGTCACAGCCTTCATTTTCTGTTTTAAAATACTTTTTTGTGTGAAAAGGTGCTTTTTTTTATGTAATATTGGTGCTTTTTGAGCAGTAATCAAAAAACTTATCAGTAATAATAAGATAAATAGAATCTTATAGGATGAAAGAACGTCTGTATATTGTACGCAAATTAATGTCAGAAAAATAATTTGCAACGTGCTAAGAATAAGACATGAATAATACCCTTTGAAATGGGCACCTCCTGAAAACATTCGAAGGAGAGCCCCTGAAAGCAAGCCCATCATGGTTTCAGGTAAGATTCCTAAAGGCCAAACAAGTAAACTGACCAAAACGATTTGATTCATCCCCGATATCATCCATTCAAGTCCATAGCGAATTTTATCTTTACTTTTTACGAGTTGTGGATTCTCAGAGACAACTAGATTTGAGATGTTCGTTGCCAAAAGGTTCGGTAAGAAATGCTTAAACATATTGCCCTCCATGCGGTATTTTTACAATGAACGTAATCATGTCTTCTATTACTTCTGGGTATATATGTCCTCCGTACTGTATGACAAGACTTTCAACAATGGCCAATCCCTGTCCAGTGTTGCATGCATTTTTTTTAGTCGTAAAGCCTTGATCGAAGATGCTACCAATATTTTCTAAAGTTCCACCCTCTATAAAGTTGCTTACTTCTAAAATATAATGGACATCGTTTCTTTGGATTTTCATGTTGATATATCTCTTTTCCTCTTCTAATTGATCGACAGCTTCAATTGCATTAAGGATTAAATTTCCGAATATCTTATTTGTTTCATAAATCTTACAAGGAAAGGAAGATAAATCATCTGCAATGTAGTAGTACATGTTGATGCCTTTTTTGGCACCTTTCTCTTTGTAGGAAAGTAATAACCCCCCAACAGCTTCTGAAGCTATCGGTAATATATCGCTTACATAGGATATTTCTTCTAGCACTGAGTTAACATAGTCTACTGAGTCATGGTATTTTCCACTGTTCAGCATTTGTTTCAGCGCTAATATGTGATGAATAAAGTCGTGTCGCTGCGAACGCATTGTAGTGATATGTTTAGAAATGTCTTCTTCATATTGACCATCTAAGGAAACAGCCAGATCCTCAATTTTTTTCACCATATGATACCGAATTATATACAATAATGAAATTGTAATTAAAACTAATACTATAGCTGATGTTATGCTTAAAAACTTTAACTGTTTGAATTCAAAAACGAAAATGTAAAACAAAAAAAGAAGGCCAAATAAGAATACTAAAACAGATAAAATAGTATCGTTTTTATTTTGTTTTTTCTTGACTGGTATCGGAATATAATAATTTGCTTTTCTCAAGATTACATAAAATATTACCATTATCACAAGGTGCGGAATGGCCCTTACTAAAGGTAAAGCACTCAAAGAATGTATATATGGGAATTCCTTAAAGAGCGTGAATCCGATAACCTCTGAGACTAACAATAAAAGACATCCTAGCAACACAGCTATAATTGATGCAAAACTATTCAGGTTCGTGACAAAAGTCAACAGAAACCCAATCGCTAAAATCGTTACTAGAAGGTAAGTTATCGAAGGCAATGTTTCTTTTACCATTAACAGAATAATGCTTCCATAAAAACTTACGATGCATATCGGGATCATTTTATCTTTTAAAGAAATTCCAATTAGTCGATACCCCACTAGGATAATGACTAACGTTTCCAAAAACCCACCGAAAATCGACAATAACACGACAAACTTCCTCCTTAGCTTTACAAAAATACCATAAAAGGAGTAATTTTACATCTATTTTTAGGATAATTTATGCAAATATTGCAAATTAGGGCAAAATATTTGTTAATTGGGATAAATTAAACGTAGTTATGACCCATCTGGACCTTTATTACCAAATCAACTAATAACTCTGATAATATTTGTTTTATAAATAATGGAGGAGTGTTATCGTGAAGAATGAAAAAGTGGGGTTTAATAGTGTAGAAAGTCGTATTATTCAGCTAATTGCCAATGAAGTGCCCAATAAACAAATTGCGGTAGAATTAAACTATTCGCAGAGGATGGTAGAGTACTATATTAGTAATATTTCCAAGAAACTTGAAGTACATACACGAGTCGGCATTGTTGTGAAAGCTTTTCAAAGTAAAATTCTCCATTGAAAGTACTACTCCTTCTATGACGTTTCTTTTCTAATAGCCTGTAGAGAAAAATTGTCATTTCTCTCTACAAGCTTCTACTTTTCAACTTAGAACATTTTACATGAAAATATATATCCTGCTTAAAAAAAGGCTGAACTGGTGGCCAGTTCTTTCTTGGATCCTAAGTAGTGCAACATTTGCTGGTGTCCTAATTCGGGAAGAGGAGCGTAATCTTTGTCCCCTTATTTTCTTCAGTTTCGACTTCGATCATTCCATTATGGTATTCTACGAGTTGTTTTGTTATAGCAAGTCCTAACCCTGTTCCATCAGTATCTTCTTTTACAGATGTGCCACGATAATACCGATTAAATAAATTTTGCTTCGTATATTCGTCCATGCCTATTCCATTGTCCTGAACATGGATGCTGAAACAACCTTTCCCTTGTTTTACGATCACCCCAATTGAAGTTCCTTCAAGATTGTATTTTGCTGCATTACTTAGCAGATTCACAATAATTCTCTTGAAATACTTCTTATCAATTTTATAGAAAATGGGATTATCTTCAACGTCGACGGTATAAAAGTGATGTTTCTCAACATTCGTTTTAAAAAACTGATTTACAACTTCCTTAATAAAGTCATTAATATCAACTTCTTCTCTATACATCGGAAGCGCATTATTTTTTATGCGGTAGGTCAAGTTGATGTCCTCTATGAGATCTGACATATAAGAAGCGTTCTGTTCTATCGATAAGTAAAAGTCACGAACTTCATCCTCTGTCCAATTATAATCAGAAGAATTCAACATCACTGCATATCCGTAGATGGTACTTAGAGGAGTTTTCAGATCATGTGAAAGTCCCGAAATCCATTCTTCTCTCGTTTGCTGTATTTTTTTCTGCTGCAATTCACTTTCTTTTAGCATAATTGTCAGCTTTTTCAACGAATTTATGACCTCTTTAAACGGTTTAAAAGAAGATTTAAGATTTCCGTTTGTTTTCAGACTGTACGCCAAATCCTTACGTTTTCCCAGTGGTTCCTCATAGACACCTTTGGCTAACAATTGAAGCCAATGAATGATATGGATAATCGGCTTTCCAAACTTCTGGGCATACCACCAAGAAATCATAAATAGAATAAGCAGCATCACAATGAGGGTAATAACTAGGCCTCTTAGTACGGTTTGATTAATATTAATTGAACTAAACATGTGTTCTTCGTAGTTTTTATTAGGGGCTATTACGACATAAGATGTGTCTGACTCCTTATTATAGTAAGTGGCGATATTCTCTGTTTTTTCCCAGTAGCTATCTTGAAAATCAACTATCTGAAACAAGGAAGGTTCTGCTAGATTTTCATTCGTTACATGCTTTCTCAATAACTCACTCTGATCATCATAAATGTAAAGGTTAGCCTTTTCCTTGGATAACACTTTTTTGATTTGTTCGGTCACCAACTGTTTTGCGTCTGATTTCCCCATCTGTTCTCTAACCACTCTGATGATTTCATCCAAAGATCGCTTCGAACCAAATAGGGCAATGAATGATTGGTTTTCTATATCAAGGGACCAAAACGTCCTTTTATTCGTTTGATTTGATGTCATTTCAATTATTTGTTGTTTTGAATACGCCGATGGAAGGCCCTGAGGAGTATTCAGGGAAAACTGAACTTCACCTTTTTTATCAATGATCTGTAGCCATCCATCCTGTTTAAGAATGCTTTCCTTGATATTCTCATTTACGCTTACTTTTCCGTCATTTAGCTTTATGGATTGCTGCAGGAAATCACCTGGCGTTTTAGAAAAATCCTCCTTTGCATCTTGTTCAATGATGGAAAATGCTAGAATGAGAAGGCCAATTACTGAAAAGAAAATCAAAAAACTTAAAGCCATGACAATTTGAACAATAAATTTAATTATCAGATGCTGTGTAACACTCATTTGACCGATTTGCTCACAAATTTATACCCAATGCCGCGAACTGTAAGTAATAGCTTTGGATTACTTGGATCTTGTTCGATTTTTTCCCTTAGCTTTCGCATATGTACAATAACGGTATTTTCATCTCCGTAAGAGCCTGCCCCCCACACCCTATCATAAAGTTGTTGTTTTGAAAAAATCTGATTAGGAGACTTGGCGAAGAAAGTCAGAAGCTGGTAAAGCTGTGCTGACAAGTTTATTTCTTTCCCATTTACTTTAACAACAGCCTCATTATAGTTAATGAATAAGACGCCATTATCAAATCTATCATTAACTTGTGAAAAACTAAGATTCTTTTTATTTCTTTTCAATTGAGCTTTAATTCGGGCTACCAGTTCCAATGGGTTAAATGGCTTCGTTATATAATCATCAGCCCCATATGCAAATCCTGATACTTTATCAAAATCTGAACCTCTAGCAGTGAGAAAAAAAATCGGAACATCCGATCTTCTTCTTATGATGGAACAAATATCAAACCCTTCCATATCCGGAAGCATGACATCTAACAAAATTAAATCATATTCATTTTGTTCAATTAAGTCGAGTGCATCTCTCCCAACATATGAAGCATCGACGTTTGTAAAGCCTTCTTTTTTCAATAACACTTTGACCATCTTAACCAACGTCATTTCATCATCCACGATTAATATTCTTGATGCATGCATATTTATCACCCCTGATTAAAAATATATCACGAATAACATGTTGTAATTATCCAAAATTAACAATTTTAAGGTTCTGTTAATGTACCTTTATGTAAATGTTAATCTTGCGCTCTTATAATAAGTGGTGAAAGGAGCTGTCACGATGACAACGATATGTTTACGAGAATTCAAGAGTCTTTTCAAGAGTATTCGCTCAATTATTATTATTATTTTTATGCTTGGGGTTACATTAGGGTCAGCGAAGTTACTTAGTAAATGGAGCTCTGAGTTACAGGATGTAGGTCTTGATAATGCTTATATGGGCGGTCTTTATATTCTCCTGTTGCTCGCAGGTCCTATTTTTGTTACGAGCTTATCTCATGATGTGATAAATCGGGAGACCCATTCTCGAACCATGCGTTTTTTAGTAACAAAATTGTCGAGGGACAAAATTGTTATCGGAAAATTTTTAGGGGTTTCACTCTTCTGGTTTGTATGTATTTTACTTTCTTTAATCATGTTGATTCCTTTTGCAAAAACATTCTACTTTGCCGAATTGATTGAATCAGTTATTTTTATTACGTACTTTGTTGCCCTGTTCCTATTTATCTCAACCTTAATTAATAAACCTGGATTAAGTATATTTTTAGGTATCATTCTATCGATTACACTTCCAGTTTTGGGGATTTGGGGTATGGTTTCAAAAGAAATAATCTTCCTGAGGATATTTAGTTACTTGACCCCTTACTTTTATGTTGGGCAAGAACAGTCCTTTTATGTTTATTTCATCCCAATCTTGTCACTGGTCTTTCTTTTATCAAGCATAATAATTCTTAGAAAGAGGGATTTCTAATGTATGCTTTTGAAACAAATCAAATAACCAAAAAGTATGGAGATCATACCGTTGTCAATCAAGTTGATTTAAATGTTACCCAGGGTCATATATTCGGCTTCTTAGGGAAAAATGGAGCTGGAAAGTCAACCTTTATTAATATGGTAACGGGCATAACCACACCTACCTCCGGCGATTTTAAAATTCTCGGCTCAAGTGAGATTACGGAAGATAAAATCAAGCGAAGAATAGGCGTCCTTCCTGATTACTCCACTTTCTATGACGATCTAACCGGTATTGAACATTTAAAGTTCTTAGGAAATGTATTAGGTGTGAGACGTTCAAAAGCTGATTTAATTGCGTTATTAGAACGTGTTGAACTTGGAGATGCAATTAAAACGAAAACCAAGAAGTATTCGTTCGGGATGAAGAAAAAATTAGGTGTCGCCCAGGCGCTCATTAATGATCCGGATTTAATCTTTCTCGATGAACCAACTTCTGGTGTAGATGCAAACGCGGTTCTAAATATCCATTCCTTGATTAAAAATGTAGCTGCAGAGGGGAAAACGATATTTTTAACATCTCATAACTTAAATGAGGTTGAAAAGCTTTGTGATGAAATTGCAATAATGGATAAAGGCATTATTCAAGCTCAGGGAAGCATGGAACAATTAAGACATAAGTATCAATCCCAATTAACAGTTAAGGTGAAACATGGAAAGATTCCTATTGAGCACAAAGCTGGGTTACAACAAATTTTCGAGAAAATTGGAAAAGACATTCAGTGGGGAACAGAAAATACATCGTTAGTAGTAGCTGAAGAATCAAGCATTCCTGTCATTAATCGAGCCTTTTCTAATACAAAAGTGGATATCTATCGGCTTGAGGTCAATGAACCATCTCTGGAAGAAATATTTCGTAACCTTGGTTCTAGCCAGAAAGGAGCATGATATGAAGCCCACTGGAATTGTACGGAGACTAGATCCATTAGGAAGATTTTGCATACCTAGTGAAATAAGAAAGATGCTGGATTTGGAGATAAGTAACCCACTTGAATTGTTTATAGATGACGAACATATCATCCTAAAAAAACATGAACCGCAAAATGAATGTATATTAACAGGAGAGGTATCAAGTCAAAATCTTATCCTGGGAGATGGTTCAATCATTCTGACTCCTAAAGCTGCTGAATTGCTTTTTGAAGAATTGCAACATTTAATGAAATCCTAAAATTTCGGAAACCATGTAGGCTAAATCCCCTAAAGGCAGATATCACAATGAAATAAAAGAGAACAAAAACTTATATAAATGCAGAAGAAAACCAGTATCGATAATTATACTGGTTCTTTTGATTTCTATTTATTTGTCGCTCCCATTTTAAAATGAAAAGCGTGGAAGGCTCTTTCAGCCAGCCATATTTCCTTAACCTGCGGCTTAAACTCTTTCCGCCACCAAGGTATAGGTTTTCGGAAGTCCAATATCGTGGATTTTATGATTTGGTTCTTCCTCGAGTACTTTAATGACAAGTCCTGATTGACCTATCGACGTTATAAGTTCCCCGATTGTCCATTTACGCTGCACAACTCTTGAAAGGCTCCCTTTTTCCTCATCTGGCATATGCTTCGAAAAAGCGACCTCATTGTTTTCGATTGCCGGGGCGAAATAGCTGCCTGAAATCTTATGTTTTTTTACCATTGGAAGTAATGAGCTTTGTTGAAATGGGGTGAAATTCATGCAGTACGAATCGGCCTCCAGGTTTCAACATCATTTTAATTTTTTCAAATAACGGCTGCAGATCTATTAAATAGTGAAGCACACCGAGCTCCATTAAAACCAAATCCTGATTCCCTGATTCATGCTCTGATGATAATGAAAGGACATCTGAAACGATATACTCGATGGTAACATTGGCCCCATTGGCCAGCTCATTTGCAAACGTTGCATTTTCCTGGGAAAAATCAACAACCTTCACTTCAGCTCCCAATATGGCCAGGGCAACTGCTTTAACACCGTTCGACCCCATCAAATGAGTTATCTTTTTACTTGTTACATCCCCCATATATTTATAAAAAGGATGCAGTCTCCATTTTGGATTTTGCTTGATTTTTGATGCCAATTCCACGGGATCTCCATAACGATTGACAAGCGCTAAATAATTATTTTGGTTCCACGCCTGTTCATTTTCCGCTGTGAATCCCTGCTGCTCGGCAGATAAATAAGCATGAATCTCGGCACTGTACCTGCTCATTTCTTCATCGTATAAATAACTGTACAACGACCTGCACCAAATCTCCATATCCCCCAGCTTTATAGATAACCGGTAAGGATCTGTTTTAATGGTCGTGTTAAACCGACAGCGGACAGTTACTGAAGCCCCCTCGACATCCATTAGAAAGGAGGCAGTCTCAGGACTTCTTTCAGGCTTTGTTGGGGAGTATTTGGAAAAAAGATCTAAAGCCTCAGTAAAGACATCCCATTGTACATCAATTTCGATGTTCTTATACTCATCAATTTCAACTCCTTGCACGAAAAGAGCAGATCGACCTGTATAGTGGTAAGGTATATTAGCTTGATCCAGCATGTTCCCCATTAATGTGATTGAATGATAATAACTTGCCTTCATATGAACCTCCTAAACGTCAAAAAAGCATTACAATTATTCTTATTCTTCCATAGCAAATTTCAAACCGGTACTCGTAATGACAATCAGCTCTTCATCATGGCGGTCAATGCCATAAACGAGTAATGTAACAAGCATATATATGGCTCTGAACCTGGCTAAGCTTTCTGTTTCCTTTTCGATTTCACCATAGATTTCAAAAAAATCACGGCGCACCTCTTTTGGAAAGTAACTGTATAAAAAAGAAAAATCAATGGCTCGGTTTCCGATATGCACATCTCCCCAATCAATGATACCTGCGAGAACGCCTTCATCATCAAGTAAGACATTCCGGATATGAATGTCTCCGTGAACGAGTGAAATCGGATGCTGAACATCCAATTCGCCTAGCCCTTCAACAAATTCCTTAACCGCATTGGCCTGTTCCAAGTATCCCAGCCTTAATAGACTTGAGACATTTTCCATTAGCGATTTCTTGCGAAAGGAAACATCAAGCCTCATCATCCCATCAGGCTGTACACCTAAACGCCTAGCCTTTTCCACAGGGAAACTGTGAAGAACTTTCAAAAAACGGGCAAATCTTTTTGCCGATTCGACCTTATTTTCAACCGATCCTTCTACAGGCAAGTGTCCCTTTACCATTTTATAACCGGTAAAAGGATAAGGATATAGAGTACTTGGTTTCCCAAAAAAGATCGGTTCAGGGATATCAAGCGGAAAAGTGCCTGCAATTGAAGGCAAAAGCTGATTTTCCACCTGAATCAACGTAACTGCAATAGGGCGGCGGGGGAAACGGAATACAAATTGCCCATTGATCTGTATGACCGTGTTATCGAAACCCTCCCCAAGTTGCTTGATCTCTTTCAACTCAATTTCCGGAAACTGCAGCATGACCAATTTCCCTGCTAGCTCCAACGAAACTGGATATTCTGCCAACCAAGGCTTTTCCACTCCCGACTCCCCCTTTTACCGGTTTCTCCCTCTATTGGGGCTGCTGCCAGATCCACCCCTGCGATTACTTGGACCTTGTGTACTAGTAGATCTACGGCTATCTCTTTGATCTCCTCGTGGATTGTCACGTTTTGGTCCACGGCTATCTTCCGAGCGGGCCCCCCGCGGATTCTCTCGCCTTGGTCCGCGGCCGATTTCCGAACGGCCTCCCCGTGAATCCTCACGTATAGGTCCACGACCGTTTTCCGAACGGCTTCCCCGTGAATCCTCACGTATAGGTCCACGACCGTTTTCCGAACGGCTTCCCCGTGAATCCTCACGTTTGGGTCCGCGGCTGTTTTCCATCCGGCCTCCCCGTGGTTTCTCCCTCTCGACTTCACGATTGTCCGCTTGATTTACAGAACGGTGACTGCCTCGATTCGGTCCTCTCGTATCTATCCGTTCCCGATGTTTCCTTCCTCCTCCCGAACGCGGTCGGCGGGTACTCTCATCAGAAGAGTCTTCATAACGCTTCCTGTTTTGCCTCACCTCATCAGGTTGGAACATTTTCACTCCTTCAATCGTCCTTCTCTCGATTTTCATGGAGATCCCTTTTTCAATATCGCTTAAAAGCTGAAGATCCTTCGTTGCTATGAAGGTTACAGCCAAGCCATTCTCACCCGCCCGGCCTGTACGGCCAATTCGGTGGATGTAACTTTCTGCATCCTCGGGAACATCATAATTAAACACATGGGTCACGCCTTCTACATCGAGCCCCCGGGCAGCAACGTCCGTTGCCACTAAATATTGAAGCTTTGCGTCTCTGAAGTTTTTCATGACACGCTCCCGCTTTGCCTGTGAAAGGTCACCGTGAAGTTCTTCAGAATTGAATCCAGCTGCCTTCAGGGCATCATTCAAAATCGAAACGCGACGTTTTGTACGGCAAAATATGATCGCAAGGTATGGCTGTTCTTCTTTGATCATGTTAATTAGTGAAGACTGTTTGGCACGATCGGTCGTCTCAATGACAAGCTGCCTGATTTTCTCGACCGTTACTTGCTCAGCCTTCACAGCGGCAGTTAATGGTTTAGTCATGTATCGTTTAGCCAATTGATGCACCTGTTCAGGCATCGTCGCTGAAAAGAGCAACGTTTGGCGCTCCTCTGGAAGCTGTCCCATGATCTCTTCCACTTCTGGTAAAAATCCAATATGAAGCATTTGATCAGCTTCATCAAGCACGAGTGTTTGAGTTTGTGATAGATCGATGGTGCCTCTTCGTAAATGATCTAATAACCTGCCTGGCGTGGCGACCACCACGGAGATGTTTCTTGTCAGCTTTTTCATTTGCTGCTCGACATCCTGTCCGCCATAAACTGCAAGCACTTGAAGTCCTTCGATTTCATTAGCGAATTTTTTCAATTCAGCAGTGATTTGCAAAGCCAATTCCCTGGTTGGCGTGACGATCAGTGATTGTATGTGGGATGCGGAGGGATCGACTTTTTCGAGGATTGGCAACAAAAACGCCAAAGTCTTCCCCGTCCCCGTCTGCGCCTTCGCGATGACATCTCTTCCAGCAAGGATATCTGGAATCGATTTCTCCTGTATGGGGGTTGGGTGGGATATTCCTATTTGCTTTAATATCATGTTAATCGCCGGGCTGACGCCAAGGTCGATGAATTCTGTCATGTATGGGCCTACTTTCTGAATTTCTTCATTTAATTGACTGGTAAATCCACTTTAATGGTAACAGCTTCCTTCACTTTAAGTCATTTTCCTTAGTCTAAGCTATTTGTTAGTATATCATTATCTATTTTCGAGAAAACCTGTACCTTAAAATTTTTCATCCTATTGTACTTTAGTTATTTTTCTAATATAATTTATTAGATTTATTATCCATATATCGAGCTACTTACTTGAAAAAGGGTAAGCATCTCCTCCTTGTAGATTTTTACAAGGATTTTTTGTATATAAAAAAGGAGTGACCGCATGTTTAAATTAAAAGAACGGAATTCAAATATTAAGACGGAAGTACTTGCGGGGCTTACAACCTTTTTAACACTGGCTTATATCATCGTTGTAAACCCAATGATCCTTTCTGATGCCGGTGTTCCTTTCGACCAGGCATTCACAGCAACCATAATCGCAATAATAGTCGGTACCCTATGCATGGCCCTATTAGCCAATTACCCGATTGTCATAGCCCCGGCTATGGGATTGAATGCCTATTTTGCATACTCGGTACTGGGAACCCATGATATCTCATACACAGTTGCCTTTTCTGCAGTCTTTGTTACGGGTATCATCTTTATCCTTTTATCCCTTACCTCTTTCCGCTCAAAATTGATCGAGGCCATCCCCAATAACTTAAAGCATGCAATCAGTGCCGGAATCGGACTTTTCATCACCTTTATCGGACTTCGTTTGTCAGGTGTCGTAACACAGCATGAATCCAACCTGGTTACCCTTGGAAGCTTCAGGGATCCCAGTGTGGCACTTACATTGGTTGGTCTGGTCATAACGATTGTGCTGATCGTTCGTAATGTACAGGGCGCCATTTTCATCGGAATGATCGTGACCGCCATTATCGCTTTCTTTACAGGCCAATTGGAAATTAACGGCTTGGTTTCCACCCCCTCCTTACCTGAAGGAATAATAGTCGCCAATCCAATCACATCTTTCGCCGATGTCATTAACTACGGGCTTTATGGCGTCGTCTTCTCCATTTTGCTTGTAATGCTATTCGATACGACCGGTGCTTTATTAGGAATTGTCCGCCAAGCTGGATTGCTGAAGGAGAATAAGCTTGAAAAATCCGGCAGTGCCTTCTTTGCAGATTCCGTCGGCACTACTGTTGGCGCCATGTTCGGTACAAGCCCGACCGCTGCCTCGGTTGAATCATCAGCTGGTGTAGGAGCGGGCGGCAAGACAGGTTTAACCGCTTTGGTAGTGGCCATCCTTTTCTTGATAACAGCCTTCTTCAGTCCATTGATAGGAGCTGTCTCAAATGTAGCGGCAATCACGGCACCTAGCTTGATCATCGTGGGAAGTATGATGATTAAAAGCATTAATGAAATTGACTGGACACACTTTGATGAATCATTCCCAGCCTTTTTGGTCATTGTCGCCATGCCGTTAACATCAAGCATCGCCAACGGGATAGCACTCGGATTCATCGCCTATCCCATTTTAAAAATGGCAAGAGGCAAATTCCGTGAAGTGCATCCGTTCGTGTATATGTTTGCTGTTCTATTCCTTTACCAACTGATTTTCCTGGCTTGATCATTTCATGAAGGGCACCATGGAATAATAAAAAGGAGTGTTCAATTCATGTTAATTGAACACTCCTTTATTTTGTTTACGTGCAATTACTTTATAACGTTTTCTTTCTGCTTACCTTTAATCACACTTGGTACTCCAACTGCCGTGCAATTATCGGGAACGGATGTCAAAACAACTGCATTTGCCCCCACTTTCGAATTCGTGCCAATTCGAATGCCACCGTGTATTTTAGCGCCATTTCCTATAATCGCATGATCACAAACGATAGGTGCTTTTTTACTTTCTTTATTTTGTCCGAGCGATACTTGATGCATAATCGTAACATGATCCCCTATTTTGCAATATGGGTTGATCAGAACGCCTTTAGCTCCATGAGGCAGACGTAAATCCTTTCCAATTTGACATTGCCCAGGAAACTCGCAATTCAGGAAAAGTCTTATGATTAACAAATCTACCATGCGGTACATAATCCATAATACTTGTTTTAAGATTGGAATGTTCACTTTATAGTAAATTATATTGCCTATCCGGTAAACAAACATGACGATTATTCCATGAATGCCGCCCAGTCTCCCCCAGGTATTAATAAATGCCAACTTATTGAACCATTTAAATAAACCCATGATATGCCTCCTAAGAACATTATATTAATTTATCGAACAGTGATCGCAGCTTCTCCTCTTCATTCTCCCAATTATATTCTTGTCTATATGCAGCTTTTCCTCGTTCCCCCATGTTCGCTGCCATTTCAGGGGATTCCAGTAAATAAACCGCTTTTTGAACCATTTCATCCATGTTTGCTACATCAGCCGACATTCCACAGCGCCATTTATACAGTACATCTTGAATAAGAAAATCAGAAACCATAAATGGAATGCCAGCGGCCATATATTCAAAACATTTTGTTGTTTTACCACCCATGAAATTAGGATCAGGAACTAAAAACGCCATGCCTGCATGTGCTTTCTGGATGGATTGGAATGCTTTATCAAAGGCCATTACACCCTCTAGACTGATATAATCTTCTAAGCCGTTGTCAAGGATGAATGTTTTCAATTTTTCGATGTATACTTCTCTGCCCGTTCCAATGATCTTCATGTGAAATACTTTCTTTAATTCTACTAATCTTTTTGCAAGAAGCAGCATGGTTTCCCCGCCACGTATATCAGATATGCTTCCTAGGTAGATAAATGTAAACACATCTTCTTTTACTTTATTTTCTTTCATTACAGGAATTTTCGGGTAATTGTAAACATCCGTTGTTGGACAAGTTAAGAATTGATAGTCATCTTTATACGTCATTTCTGCAAACACGACCCCGCTGCATGCCCTTAGCAATTGTTTCTCCAAATAACGATACATACTCAATGCAATTTCGGGGATTTTTTTTCTCATAAGGACCTTTGGTACATTTTCATGCATGTCATAAACAATGACTGGATGATAACGGGGAATCCTTCTTATTATGTTCATTAAAATCAGCAGCTCCGGATCATGAAACTGAATCACATCAGGTTTATCTTTCTTAATCTTCAGGTAAAGAGCAATCCAATTTAACATACGCCCTTTCCTGGATTTCTTAGTCAACAGTTCAACTTCTATATTGGCAGGGATATTATCAGGGATTAGGTTATTTTCAATCGCTATATGCTTCACCTTGTACATTCCTGTTTCTCCAAAAGAAAAGGCTTGCCGAAAATAAATCCTGGTATCATTCCATGGGTGCACCGAACTAATATTATAAAATAACTTCATCTCTTATCTCCCTTTTGTAAATCTGACCCTAACAATAAATACATGATAACGAAAGTAAAAACCATCCCGCCTGTCACAAACGTTGTTGTAAGCGCAGTATCCGCTAAACACCATGCAGGTACCACAAACAGGATTATGCCAACACCTTGCCACTTTTCATTTTGCGTCAGGCTATCATAAAGCCATAATATCGCTGCTAAGATCACTGTATAAACCAAGAATCCAATATAACCGAAATTAGCAAAAGCATCGGCGAACATATTGGCATTGGCTGCCATTTCAGGTCGCCCAAAGTACTCTGTACCGATAATGAAGGGCGGAGTCTGGTCATAAACAGGGTCTATGAATTTTTCAAAAATACTATACGATAGCAAGGCTTTTGGATTATTTGAAAAGAAGTCTACATAATAGGTTGTCAGCAAACCCGGTGTGATGATCATCCTTCTGGCAAACAAATTAGATAAATATGTCTGATCAAGGATAAAATCCAGAAAAATGCTGATGCCTAAAAGCGAGCAAAGACTTACACAAAAAAGAATGGAGAAATTCCTTCCCTTCTTCCGAAAAGCAATGAATACAATGATTAATAATCCAGTCGATAAAAGGGTGGATTTCAAGCCATTGACGGTGTACAAAAGGTATTGCAGCCCTAGTCCGATAACCACATAGATATTTTTTTTTTTGCATAAGCCAATGGTCACGATTAAAGGATTACATACTTTTGCAAGCCACTGTATAATATAGCCTGCAAGAGGGGTTAGTTTTGTTCGAAAAGTCATTCGCTTATCATAGATATCCTCAGAATTTATAGGAGGCTTTAGACTAATTCCGCCCGAAACCTTGAAGATGTAAAGAAAAAAAATCAATAATGTTATAACAAAAATGATTTTTAGTAGACCGAGATTAACATTAGGATGTATAAACTTCATGGCTGGCAATCTATTAACATTTCCAATGATAAGTAAACAAAAAAACAAAAGAACATTCGTATATATGAAATCAGGCTTTATCGTATCAAATAAATAATTTGGAACCCATACTACCGGTATATAGACAATAAAATACAAAATCCAGAAAACGAGTTCCGACGGCTTATCTAAATCCTTTTTTATGAATATGGCTGGCAATATAATGAAAAACATGGAAACACCTATCATGACTGCACTTGGATGTTGTTGATATATATATCCCATATAAGCATATTCAGGGGAAATAAAGTAAACGTAGGATATATCCAGTAACCAGACGTATATTCCTACCAGGCCCAGTTGAATCAGCTTCATTTTTTTAGGTTATCCTCTCGATCTATGGAATGTATCGCTCTATATCCAAGGAGAGCAAAAAAGTAGTAGCTCGCCCCCATACAAATGCTATAGTATAAAATGGCTGTTTCAGCTGAACCCCCTGAAATGAAAATGACCAGTACTCCAATAGATGACAGTAACAGCCTTGAAACATCCCATAGAAGCTGAGTCCGTTGTTTTTTTATTAAATACAATATTTGGGAAACCGGTATGACAATCACTTGACTTATAAACATAAATGACATCAACGTCACGTATTCACCGGAAACACGCCACTCTTCACCAAAAACAAAGCTGAAGAGCCCTGGGGCGATCCAAGCAAGCAGTATCAGTGACGGTATACCTGCCATCGCTAACTTAGCAAGGATGCTTCTATATAATTTCAAAACTCTTCGAGGATCATTTGTAATGCTTTTTAACGCTTCGGTGTAGAATACTGGTGAAATACTCGCTCCCACCATCGTAATAGGCAGACCTACCGTTTTTGAAGCCATGGAAAAATAACCTGTCACTTCAGGTCCGTATAGGCGCATTAATAACAAAAATATGATTTGCATGGATAAAGAACTTAATAGTGTTGACCACGTGGAGTATTTAGCGAAATCCTCATACTTTTTGAACAGATACCGGATTCTTCTAAAGTTCACTTTCGGCCAATGCATCTGCTTTAAGAAAAATCGCCAAATATATACAAGGGTAATTCCTCTTCCAATCATATCTCCCGTAGCTAAACCTATTCCTGGAGTAAGATGATTAATGGACGTAAGCGAGAACTGGCTTATTACATTGCTAATCGATTGAAGTATTTTAGAATGAGTTATACCTTTAAACTTATCCTCTTTCACCAACCAGTAAAGCAACACTTGGTATATCCCTGCAAAAAATAGACCACTTGAAAGCAAAAGGTCATTTTTTATAGTCGTCTTAATCCCGTATATTTGAAATAACGATAGATTCAAAAGGCTTAAAATAATATTCAGCATACAAACAACGGCAATCGTAAACAAACTGATGTACATTAAGTGAACCGTATTCTTATGGTTTTTTTCTAAAGGAATCGCCTTTTCTAAACAAAGAGATGAAAATGACATGAGAATGGCCAAAAGGGAAGTATAGGTTGCAAACACACCAAAATCTTCTGGTGTATATATTCTTGTCAGTATGGGAGAACTTGCGAATAGAATAAGCTGTGCAATTGAATTCCCTGTTAATAATAAAAGTATTTTATTCATAAAATCATTTTTCATTTTCATATTCTCATACCACGCCACATCTCTATTTTATATACTAAATTTTGCTTTTCAGATTAGCCTAATCTATCGTCCATTAACGTTTCTTTTATTTGATCCGCTGGATAGTGCATGATCCAGTCAAGAATTGATAAATTTTTTACACATTCTTTCTCATTTTTCACATAATAGACAGGATGAATGAAATTTTGATATACGACTTCAATATCTTCTTTATGAAACAATTCTTCTTCCAAGTAATCCTTTCCGCTATTTCCGCTTAAATAGCATGTACCGCCAGCTTGCTTAATTAAGCTGACTAATCTCTTAGTTTTTCCAAAGGATGTTTTAAACTCAGTGGAAAGTTGTGTTTCTCCTTCATAGTTTAAATAATGTAAGATCAATTCAATTAAATGAATATTTAAATCTACTAACAAAGCGTGTTCTTTTTGATATGCCTCTTCCAACAGTGGGAAGAAATCTTGAAAGTGCCGAGTTTTTTTATAAACTTCCGAGATTTGCTTCAAATGGTTCCTTTTCCATTTTTGATTTGGGGAATGATAACTGATTACTTTTTCATGTAACATTTCAGGTTTTTTTTGAAGTGGCACAGTTAGCCTTGACTCTTTTCCGTCAGCACCTAAAATATATGTTTTATTTTGAAAATTACTTGAAGAGTATTTCACATCCAATAGATATATAAATACATCCGATTGAAAAATCTTGTGAATCAATCCGATCCAAGGCAGGAAATTAGGCTGGTGAATTGTGACTATCTTCTGTTTTTCCACCTACAGAACCTCTATTGAAAAGATTAGTAGGAATGTTTCCGCGTATTTACAATTCACTTGGGAACCCCTCCAACTACCGATATGCTCGGCATTAACTAAGTAATGCCCCATATAACCGGATAACTGTGATTGGAACAAGGTAATCATACGTTTTTTATCTTCCATAAACTCTGTAATATCACTATAAATATTCGGGTGAAATTGATTGGCGGCGATGTTATTATTTTGGTTAATTTGTTCAAATTCATATAGAGTAAACTGTTTTTTCCTAAAACAGCTTCTTACGACCTTAGATAATTTTTGATGATCTTGATGACTGTCATTCATCCAATGTGTGTAGACTTCGTCAGGATTGATCTTTTCAATGATTTCATCGAGCTCTTTTATTAATATATGCATAGGAATATCCTCAACGTTTTTACCCTCGCTATATTTAGAGAACTGTACCTCATATCCAAAATTCCTTGATGACTCCATAGCCTCTTGTTTCCTGACCTTGATATTCGAAGGGATGGAAAATATGATGTTGATAATGTAATTTCCTTGATTCAGTAGCTTACGAATGGTACCGCCCATACTGATTTCCGCATCATCTGGGTGCGCTGTTACTAGCAATATTTTTTTCATCATGTTCCTCCATTTAGTGCTTGTTCAATGATAGATATCACTTGAAGTGTTATGTTCTTTCGTTCTCTGTACGCTGTTTTATTTTTCATTAAAATATGTTCCGAAAATTCAGTAATTTCATAAAGCAAACTATTATCACTAATGGGGTTGCTTATTGTTTCTCTAATGTTGTTACTGATACTGTGGTAACTAATTTTTCGAATATCGTATAATGAATGAAAACGCAACGTTCCGTTCTCTCCGTAAATTTCCGATATTGAATCATTCGTAAAATTAATTTTTGAAATCAACATGGTTATCTTATAATCTTTATATTCAAAAATGAGCGTACCGCCCAAATCAATATTTTTTACGATCATTTGTTTAAAATAAAAGCTGTTAACGGGAACACCGAATAATTGAATGGCTGCATAAATAGGATAAATTCCAATTGTCCTTAATGTGCCGCCACCATGATTTTTATCAAAAAGTGGAGCTTTTTCTCCTTTTAGTAAAGCCAAATACTGCTTGGAGTAGTTTTGATACTTTAGAGTTGCCCCATGAATTTTCCCTAACTTTTTAATGGCATTCTTTAAACTATGAAAGTTAGGTTCATAAATGGATCTTACTGCCTCAAACACAAAAACATTTTGTTTATCTGCAGCATCGAAAACTCGATTTGCTTGATCGGTTGTCATGAATGCCGTTTTTTCCACAATGACGTTCTTTCCATGCTCAATGGCCGCCATAGCTTGTTCATAATGGGAGGCATTTGGCGTAGCAATATAAACAGTATCCAGCTCCTCATCTTCAAAGACTTCATTCAGGGATCCATAAACTTTAGAAACTCCTTTTTCTTTTGCAAGCTCCTTGGCAAAATGAAATCTTCTCCCCCAAATTCCAATTACCTCTCCATTTGAACTTTCATTAATGGCATCGATCATTGCACAACTTATGGGACCTGAACCTACCACTCCAATCCTATTTTTAATTGCCATGTTCCACTGCCTGTTTACATTTCGCTACAATGTATTTCAGATCCTCATCGGATAAATCCAAGTGACATGGTAACGTGAAATGAGATTCACGAAATCTATCGGCATTCGGGAGAGAGGCAAGGGGATATTCCTCTAGCAATGTGGGCTGTAAATGTAACGGGACCCCATAACAATGCCCCGTGCTTATATGACCCTCTTTTAAATGCCTTTTAAATGTTTCGCATTGCTCTTTGCTTTTAGACATGACGATAATTTTATAAAATGAAGATTCATTGTGGTCAGATGAAGCTTGGAAGTAAAGACCGTGTTCTTGAAAAATATCTTTTAAATTCTCTTTATAGAAACGGAAGATTTCCTGCCTGACCTGGATCATCCCATAAGCTTCCTGAACTTGCAGATAACCAAGCAATGCATTAAATTCACTAAGAAGCATGTCACCGGATAATACTTGATTGACTGCACCATTTTCATTCCCATGGTGCCTTAACAACTCACAGTATTTGATTAAATCTATATCATCCGATGTAATGACACCGCCTGTGGCACTTGTAACAATTTTAGTGGGGTACATTGAGAAAACCCCAGCAAATCCAATTGTACCGGCTTTATATCCATTTATAGTGGCACCAAAAGCATGTGAAGCATCTTCGATTAGATAAAGATCATTCTCATCACAAAACTCTTTAATCTCAAAGATGTTATCAGGGATCTTTCCAGCAATATATGTAATTAGGACAACTTTCGTTTTAGGAGTCACGGCGTTCTTCAGGCTATTTAAATCCAAATTGAAATCCTCTAAATTAATGTCACAAAGAACGACTCTTCCTTTCGCATTTTTCACCGCATATACTGGAGAAATAAACGTATTGCTTGGCATGATCACTTCTTTGTCTTCAACATCCAGATACTTTAATATAATTTCAATGGCTGCCGTTGCACTAGAAAGTGCGACAGCATACTTAGAATCACTGTATTGTCTGACGCTTTCTTCAAATTTCCGGGTAAAATCACCTAGAATTAATCTGCCAGAATCCAAAATGTGCTCAATGTTTTTAAGGTATTCCCATTTTACCCAACCTGTTATCACTGGCTTTGTATTTACGATATTCTCCATAGAACTCCATCCTTTTTCCAAAATTAGATCTTCAAGTTAAGTGAGAAGCAGACAAATATAAAATTCTTACTAACCCAATGTTCAAGAAAAACACATTCTTGAATATTCAATGATTAATAACGACCATTTCCGATAATGTTCTTTCTATTTTAGAAATCAATTTGGTTTTCTCATAATTCAGGGCTAACAGCTTTACATTTTCTTGCATTTTCATATGCATTTGTTTGTCACTCTTCATTGCTTTTACATACTCTATCATTTTTGATATATCACTATATTCAAAACCATGGCCTGCGTGGTATTTTGTCATAACCTCATGTTGCCAGCCCTTATAGTTTATTAATGTTGGTTTTCCGGCGGCCCAAAAATCAAAAAGTTTATTTTGACTATTCCTATCCAATATTTCATTATTACGGACAAAACACAGACCCATATGACATACGGCCATTAATAAGTACGCCTCTTTTTTAGATACCTGATCAAGGAAAATAACGTTGTTTAATTTTTTGCTTTCTTTCACTTGAATTAATCGCTCTTTTTCCCTTCCATCCCCAACAATTAGATAGACAATATCAGGGTCATCCGTCTTTTCGGCAAGCTGTAAAATATAATCGATATTATTGATAAATCCTAATGTACCCGCATATAAACAGATAAACTTCGCTTTCAAGTCCAATTTTTCCAATGCTCCTTCCTTATCTTCGGAACAAATCCGAGAAAAATAGTCTATATCCGCAAAGTTAGTAACCGTTGAAATCTTTTCCTGTTTAACTCCTTTTTTCAATAAATCTTCTTTCATTCCAGGCGAAAGCACGATGATTTTATCAGCTGCGGAATAAATCATGCTTTCTAGCTTCAATAACACTCTCTTTAACCATTTATTTCTTATGATTCCCAGCTCAATAGGTATATCTGGCCATAAATCCCTTACTTCAAACACAAATTTGCTGCGCTTTACCTTAGCAAGAAGCATACCTATTAACCCAATCGTCAATGGAGTCGAGGAAGCATAAACAACGTCTACCCCTTTTTCCTTCACCCCAATAAAGAAACTCTTATACATATAATGAATGAACGATAGTAATCTTTTCAGGTAACCATATTCTTGTTTATATTTAGTTTTGGTTGATATTATCTTTATTCCCCCACACGAATCTGTGGCATTTCCGGTGATGATGGTGACTTTATTATTTTTAGAAACTAAAAATTTGGCTATTTCATAAGATCGAGTACTTCCTTTATCGGTATTAAAATATTGATGCAAATAAAGAATTTTCACTTTATCACTTCCTTATACCCAGTGTGAATCAGTTGATTTACTGATGATTGCGTTCACCTAGATATCAAATGTAACATCGAATATAGTTGAGCCCTGTCCCTTTTTTAGAATGGGTCGTTTTAATTTTGAAACCCACTAGATAAACCTTATCGCCAATAAGATAAAAAGGGCTTCCCCATCTGGCATCATTGTTTTTTCCTCTCTTTAGGTTGGTTCCAGTCAAGGAGGGCTGAGATCGCAATCCAGTTATCCAGGCGGTTGTGAACCGTTTTGTCTTGTACATGGATTTCACGTCCAACTTCGGTAAATATGTTATTCCTTTCAATCACGTTATTTTCCATGTTCAAAGTGGTAATGGCATAGTCATTTGTAGGGCTGCCATTATTATGGGACCCCCTGATACCAATGCCCGCTTGAATAAACTTTTCGTCGGATTTGTTAATGTGGTTAATGATGTTTCCTTGGAGTTTGGTGAACTTATTGGAACTAAGAATCGCAATCCCATTGTTGAAGCTATTTTCAATGGTATTGCCCTCAATAAGTGCATTTTTGGTCACATGGATACTGATGCCTCCCCATTCCTCGACATTAGCCTGGACATTATTCACATAATTGCCTTTAATCACGACCGTTTGCAGGAATCCCATTTCCGTTTCAGAAAGGTCGTTAAATTGGGTACCGTTGACAGTAATGCCTCGTTCGCTGACTGTGGCATTTTTATCTATACCGTAATCCTCATAATCATTAAATGATTCACCATTAATTCTATTCCCTACAATCTTGATGTTGCTGGGTGGATAAGCTGAGACACTTCCTCCCTTGTAATCCAATCCTCCGACAATGATTGGAAAACGCGTATTTAAGATGACATTATTCGTGAAGGAAACATTATGGCCTGAATGGGTGTCAATCCCTTCCCATGATGGGTTATTCGCCACCACATTCCCATCAATTACGATCGTGTCACTTCGCGGAAACTTTGATTGAGTCATGACATCTCCCGCTTTGTCTTTCCGGTGGCTAAAGGCCATGCCATAGCTTTGCTTGGTATTTCCCACTGTCTCCCCAGGTCCAAGATCTCTCACCGTCGTATGCCTTACAGTCACGTTACTAGCAGAATACCCTCCGATGCCTGCATATCCAATATCTTTTATGATCATTTTGTTTCTTTTTCTTGAATCAGACCCTTTGACAGTGACTCCATTTACGTGTTCTAAATAAATGCCATATCCCTCATACCCGGTGATTTGAACATCTTCGATCAGGATATTTTGAAGCCTCTCCAAATCGTTCGTAACCGAATAGACAGACACCAAATCAGCCGTGGATTTGGATTGATCGATTGCAGTTACCTCGATCCCCCTGTTCCGTGCCGAATAATGGTTCCTCGGTTCACCAGTTCGGGGATCTTCCGTCCGTCTTTTCCCATCGAGTATCAGGTTCTTGACACCAGTATGACTCACCATGATTTTTATGGTGACAGCATCGCTTGTGGGCTGGGTACACATTGTCGTGACGGGCCTATCATTCTCTACCGTCCCTTCTAAAGTTACCCCTTCCTTCATCACAATAAAGGCACTCGCCGTGAACTGGCCTTTTGACAAACGAACCGTTCCTCGTTTCCCATTCGATTCATCTTGCGGGTAGACTGAAACCCTCGTAATGGCCTTATTAAGGATTCTCCGGATCGTTGTGGTGGAAGAGTTTGCTTCTAGTGACAACGTTTGTTTTAACTTCCCGTTATTGTCCAATAACTGAATCGAAGTTCCCGTTGTGGGACTGCAGACCTCGTTTGCCCCGATGGCAGTTGACTGGAAGGAGAAGAACGCCATGATAAGCACGGTAAATATTCCTGTTATTTCATATAATTGTTTCATCTGAAAACTCCCATGTCTTTTATTCATTTTTCGACAGTTGTTTTACACATTCCATGAGCCGATATCAAGGAAACCATAGTCGGCCTAGAAAAAAGGGGGGCATATCTAATGTTACATGGGAAGGAAGATGTCCATTTCTCAAAATCGACATAACATGTGTTAATCTTGGAACAGTTGCTTAAACGTACGGCTAATTCGACAATCTCCCCATACAAAAAAACCTTCAATCGAATATGGAATAAAGGGTTAAACCGGATTGTGATTGGGGAAAACAAACCTTCTTGCGTGCCTATTGAAAAGTGAATGGCCGGTTAATGCGTGCTTTATAAGGAATGTTCAGCGATTACGAGGGGGGACATCTGTCATTCAAAAGAAAAAGCCTTTCCCCGTTTGTTTACCGGGAAAAGGCTGCAGCTTAATATACTCTTTTTTATGTCTAGTTTAACGGGGTATGTATCGTTCTTATAGCCCCCGCAAAAGAAAAAGGAGGATATCCAACTTATCGTCAAATATCCTCCTATAGTTCACTGGTTCATTTGATCAAGAAAATCACCCAGGAGATCGTCGAGATTTTCCTCTTCCTCTTTCGGTTCGGGTTCTTTCACTTGTTGTTCAGTTTCATCCAAACTATTCCAATCAAAGTCATCCAGGTCTTTCTTAGGCAGGTCTTCCTGGACCTCCCCAGCTTCCGTTTCTTCAGGCTCGGCCTGCATATACGATTCCTCATTCAATACATTGCCGTTCAAAGAGGCAAGCAAGGCCGTAGCGCGTAAAGGATCGGATAAAAGGTTGTACATAATCGTTCCGAGCATAGCTTCTGAGTGGGAATGCTTGAGCCAATCACGCTGAGATTTGCTTAGCTTGTTCGGCATGGGCAGGGCAATCATTTCCCGATCCTGATGGGTGGATTGCCCGACTCCATCGAGAACATACTCGGCAATTTTACTGGAAAAATTCCTTCTTTCCGTTTCCTTCAATTTCTGCAGCTGTCTTAACGTATAGTCTGATACATCCGAAGGGATACGAAAAGTGATGGCTTGCCCTCTTTTAATTTCAGAAGAAGCTGTTTTTTTCATTCTCTCACCTATTTAATGGAGCCCGATCTTTGTTCTTTCTTCTTTTGCTGGGACTGATTCTGTTCCTTTGCATTCCGGCGGTTAAAATCCGAAATCAATTTATAATAGGCGTTTGCCATCATCCAAACGCTTTCCCGCTCATCTTCGAAAAAGTCTATGTTATAGCCATCGAAATTTTGATTCAATGTTTTCAAGTAATCTTTCAGGACAATCGATCCCCCGCCTACAAAATAGCAGATTTCCGTTTGTGAATTTTTTTGCCATACGTTGCGCAGGTGGCGATATTGCTTTTTGGCCAGTTCTCCCAAAATACGGTCAACGATATCATGGACGCTTGTCCGGCTTCCGCGAACCATAATATGATTGCGATCATTTTTCTTCGTGATGATTTCAACGACATCGCGCCTGCTGTCCAACTCGACACCATGTTTCTTCCTGATTTCTTCGCGAATTGCTTCAAGAGCTTCAGCTACTCCTAAATTGAATCCTTGTGCCTTGTCATCGTCAACTTTACGATTTTTAATGACCGCGATATCTGTCGATAGACCACCGATATCCTGAATGAGGATTCTTCTATCTATTAATTCACGGTTAATGATATTCAAATCTTTATCCATGACCAAATTTATGTATGCTGCAAAGCCCTCTGGATAGACCTTCACTTCATCGAATTTAATATTAACTTTCAACCCTTGGTATTTAGGGGTAATTAAAAATTCCACCTGATGGACAGATCCGAGTAATTTCGACCGATACCCGACGTCTTTTCCTTCTTTAACCTCACGAAGAGGCAAGCCTGTTCCAAGTGTATAATTGGCTTCCACAACATTATTAACTTTTTTGAATGTATCATTGTTCCCCTGTTTGGCAGCGTCTAATGCCAGAGCCGCAAAAAGCATGACCAATGTTTGATCTTCTTCTGATTTGCTGCTTCCCAAATCCAATTCGGTAGGATTATCGCTTTTTGTCGCTAAGTTCCCAACGCGATAAATAGCATTATTATCTTGAAGGGCTGGTGAATGAACTCTGATATGAATCCCTTCCAATGGGTTTTTTTCATCAAGTTCCTCAATCCCGATAACTGGACGATCCTCTATGTCTTTTGCAATGACGTTCGGTATATAAAGTTCAGACTCTAGCTTTCCAAAAATAGCCTTGATAGCATCATTTCCTACGTCTATTGCTGCGATTCTAGAACTCATCTAAAAACATCCCCTTTTTAATAGAAAAAAATTTAAGTGAAGCCTTCCCTTTAAGAATAGGAAAAGTTTCCACGATAGTCAATCCTTCATTAGTTGTAGCTATATTTGTCGAATTGTTTTCAAATTGTTTACAATAGGAACAAATATGTATACACCTTATATATAGCCATGTGTACGTATTTGTAATCATGTATACATATTTGTGTACAATACATCTATTTTTGTTTACATGTACGCATTTTTGTAAACAAGACAAATGATATATTTTTATACTCTTTCTTCTTACAAAAATAAGCGGATAAAAAGCGAATTTGCGCATGGTAATAAATGGCCAATTCAACTAGTGAACTATATGGAGGTATTCAACTGACTGAAAAAAATACAGCCCTCCCTGATTTCCGGAACCGAATTGGCTAAGTTAACTTCTTTTTCCAAACTAGATACAGACATAACCACTGATGTCTTAATAGTGGGCGGCGGAATTACCGGAATCACATCTACTTATCTACTAGCCAAGCAAGGTGTGAAAGCCACATTCATTGAGGCAGATGAGACCCTTAATGGAACAACAGGCCACACAACCGCAAAAATCACGGTGCAGCACGGCTTGATTTACGACCAATTTATTACTGATCACAGTGAGGAATGGGCCAGACTATACTATATGAGGCCAACACTGAAGGAACGGAGCTATCAAAGGATTGATAGAAGAACATTCTATTGAATGTACAAGATGCTTATGTATACGCAAATACTAATGTTTGGTCCTCCTCTGATTTACTGCTCCCCAAATCTAGTTCTGTTGGGTTATCACTTTTTGTCGCTAAATTTCCGACACGATAAATGGCATTATTGTCTTGCAAGGCTGGTGAATGGACTCTAATATGTATCTCTTCCAAGGTTTTTTTACATCGAGTTCTTCGATTCCTATGACTGGCCGATTTTCATGTCTTTTGCAATGACATTTGGCATATATAGTTTTAGGCTCTAGCTTTCCAAATATAGTTTTAATCGCATCATTTCCTACGTCTACTGCTGCGATTCTAGAACTCATCTAAAAACACCCCCTTTTTCATAGAAAAAATTAGGTGGAGCACTCTCGATAGAAGAGATTTCTATATTAGTCGATGCTTCATTAGCTGTAGCTTTATTTTCATTTGTCGAATTGTATTCATTTTTGTATACATTAGGAACAAGCATGTATACACCTTATATATAGCCATGTGTACGTATTTGTAAACATGTATACATATTTGTGTACAATGCATCTATTTTCGTTTACATGTATACATAATTGTAAACAAACCAAATAATGTATTTTTTCAATCTTTCTTCTTACAAAAATAAGCGTATAAATAGCGGATTTGGGTATGGTAATAAATGGACAATTCAACTAATGAACTGTATGGAGGTATTCAAATGACTGAAAAAAATACAGACCTTCCCCGATTTCCGGAACCGTATTGGCGCAGTGAGTTAACTTTCCCTTCTTTTTCTAAACTAGATACAGACTTAACAACTGATGTCTTAATAGTGGGCGGCGGAATTACCGGAATCACATCTGCTTATCTACTAGCTAAACAAGGGGTTAAAGTCACACTGATTGAAGCAGGCGAAATCCTTACTGGAACGACAGGACACACTACGGCAAAAATCACGGCTCAGCATGGCTTGATTTATGACCAGTTGATCACTGACCATGGTGTCGAGAAGGCCAAACTTTATTATGAAGCCAACGCAGATGGAATGAAGCTGATCAAAGACTTGGTAGAAGAACATTCGATTGATTGTAATTTGACTGAACAGGATGCCTATGTGTACGCAAATACTGAGGAATATAAAAGCAAAATTCAAAATGAATTGAAAGCCTATCAAAAACTCGGCATTCGCGGGGATTATGCGGAGAATATCCCTTTCTCCATTCCTTGTAAAGCTGCTGTGATAATGAAAGATCAAGCACAGTTTCATCCGTTAAAATACTTAACTGCCCTCATTTCAACCATTCTCGAGAGCGGTGGCACCATTTATGAACGGACAACGGCCATGAAGATCGAAGACGGCGATCCACCGACCGTTCAGACCGATACTGGACATACAATCAAAAGCAATCAGGTCATCGTTGCCTCCACACTTCCCCTTTAATGATGAAAAGGGCTTATACTTTGCCCGTGTTCATGTAAGTAGGTCCTATGTGCTTGGCATCAAGACTGAACAGGAGTATCCAGGCGGGATGTATTACAGTGCCGACAGCCCTAGCCGCTCCCTTCGCTATACCGAATTGGACAATGGGGAAAAACTTATACTTGTTGGCGGAGATGGCCATAAAACAGGCCAGGGAATCTCGACGATCGAGCATTATGAAGCACTGAAGGACTTCAGTGCCCAGTATTTCGATGTGAAAGACATTCCCTACCGCTGGTCGGCACAGGATATTGTGACACCAGATAATATCCCCTTCGTCGGTCCAGTGACATCCAATCAGCAAAACGTCCTGATAGCTACCGGCTATGCGAAATGGGGAATGACGAACGGATCGATTGCCGCCAAGATCTTAACTGACCGGATTTTACAAAGAGCTAACCGGTATGCAGAATTGTATGATCCTGCCCGTTTAAAAGGCGTGAAGAATATTCTTCAAGATAATGCTGATGTGGCGAAGCATCTGATCAAAGGCAAATTGGCTGTCAATCATAAAACGCCGGAAGACATAGGAATTGATGAAGGAGCAATCGTGAAGGTGAATGGAGACAAAGCTGGGTGTTACCGTGATCATGATGGCCAGCTTCATATCGTTGATTCCACATGTACACACATGGGGTGTGAAGTTGCCTGGAATAGCGGCGACCGTACTTGGGATTGCCCATGCCATGGCTCCCGCTACTCCATCGCTGGTGAAGTGTTGAATGGCCCTGCTGTCGAACCATTGAAGAAAATTCGCTGACTGCCAATTTGTGATTTATCTAATAGTCGACTGGGCCCACCGTTTTCCTTATACTGAAGTTACTGCATAGTTGAATGGCTGCAAATAACTCTGAAAAGGATTGAATTGAACATGAACGGTAAAAACCGGAAAGATATTACCCCAGGTGCCTCTGTGGACATTGTACTTAAAGCAGATCAACGCACCGGAAAACTGACAAGCGGCACTGTAAAGGATATTTTAACCAACTCCAGCACCCACCCTCATGGTATTAAAGTAAGATTGACTGATGGCCAGGTGGGCAGGGTTCAAGTCATTCATAAGTAATGTGCACTCGGTCCAGGCCGAGTGTTTTTTTTGTGATTGTTCGATGAATTAATGACAATGGGGATATTTCAATCATGTTTCCCATTCATAATTCGTACAATAGGGGTGAGATTATCTATTTCAAAAGGCTGGTGTCAAAATGAATCAAGAATACAATGCCCCCAATAGGGATTATTACCGAAACGATGAACATAAATTGAAAGTTTCCGGCTCAGAGACGCTATCTGCCGCTCCGGATCAAGCCACAATCACCTTAGGAGTCATAACAGAGGATAAGGACCCGCAAAAGGCCCAGCAAGCCAATTCCCAAGCAATCGCAAATGTCATCGCATCACTTAAATCCGCAGGCATTCCCGAAGAGCAATTGAAAACGAGTGATTACAGAATCGATCCACAATATGATTATATTGACGGAAAAGAAATATTCAAGAACTACAAAGTCCAGCACATCATACAAGCCCAAACGACAGACATCGAAAAAATAGGCAGCATAATCGACACGGCCGTCAGAAGCGGCGCCAATTCAATCACCAGCATCCGCTTCTCTTTATCCAATCCAGAAGCATACTATAACCAGGCACTTTCTCTCGCTTTAAAAAATGCATATGAAAAAGCACTCTCCATGGCTCGAACACTGGGAATCTCGTTGAACCCAGTCCCTAATAAGGTTGAAGAGCTATCCGAAACGGCAACCCCAATGCTTTATCAAACAAGTACCTTTTCAAAAATGGCGTCTACCCCGATTCAGCCTGGTGAATTGAACATCACTGCCTCAGTAAGGGTGGAATACACATACTAGCACTCACTACATTCCATCCTAAAAACTCCCCTTGGCAAACCCAAAGGGGGATTCAGACTGTAGACGACAAATTAGAGAAAAACCAGTTTACTTTCAAAAAAGTTCCAGCTGATTTCAGAAATCCGCTCCCTTTCCGCCGACTGTCTGCCAAGCCTCCTCGCCGACAAGCGTCTCCGGGGTCTCGGCTAGCCAGTTATTCGGCAGGAGTGTCGCAAATTTCTTCAATCTATGAAGGTTTCATTCGTATAATCAAGTAAGAAGCATGACGGATAATTCAGTATTCTAATATAATCATGGTACAAGGATGGAGCATTCCGGCCCTCCTTTTGTCGCAAACGGAACCCCCCTTGGTAGCCCATAGGGGGGTTTTCACTTTAAAAGACTACCGTTTTATTTTCATGAACGAGGACGCGGTCCTCCAAATGCCATTTAACGGCACGTGCCAACACTCTCCGTTCAGCTGAACGACCGATTTTCTTCATATCCCCTGCAGAATCACGATGATCCACACGTTCAATATCCTGCTCGATGATTGGACCTTCATCCAAATCATTCGTCACATAATGGGAAGTCGCCCCAATCAGCTTAACACCTCTGTCATAAGCTCTTTCATAAGGCTTGGCACCAATGAATGCAGGTAAAAATGAATGATGTATATTGATGATTTTGTTTGGATGGGCGGCAACAAAATCCGGCGTCAAAATCTGCATATACCTAGCCAGTACAATTAAGTCCACATTGAATTCTTCCAGAAGTCCAAGCTGTTTCGTCTCCACTTCCTTACGTATATCCTTATTTGCAGGAATATAATAAAACGGGATGCCCATCGATTCGACAATTTGCCTGGTATCTTCATGATTGCTGATGACTAGCGCAATATCAGCTAATAAATCCCCACTTTGCCACTCCCATAGCAATTCCAAAAGGCAATGCGGTTCCTTGGAAACGAAGATTGCCGTCCTCTTCAGATCACTCACATGGTTAAATGTCCATTGCATTGAAAATGCTGTCGAAACTTCCTGGAATGCCAGTTGCATATCGGCTGCCTTGTCCTTTAATCCTGGACAATCGAATTCAATCCTGGTGAAAAAGGTACCGCCCTCAGGATTCATCGAATATTGACTCAATTCAACAATATTTGCATCATATTCTTTTAGAAAGGCTGTAACTGTTGAAACAATTCCCGGCTGGTCCGGACATTTTATTATTAAACGGCCTCTATCTTGATTTTTCTCGCGAAACTCCTGTAACTGCTCTTGCACAAAGTTGCTCACCATTTTCCCAACTGCCCTTCTTCTATTTTGCTATATTATACTTCAATTCATGGCCAAAATTAAAGTAAGTCAATCAATTCGGGATTTTGTTGGTAGCCACGACGATCTGAAGCATTCCACTATTATTACAACATACACAGATTACACAGTAGAAATAATTCAACGTATCTTATACAACACATTTAAAAATTTTTGCTTACAAGGATTTGTACCTTAATATCCTATCTATAACATCTTTCTCCTGTAAAAAAATTGGTGTTTATATTTAATAGAAATTAATAAAGGTTCCAATAATGAAATAAATTATTTATATATTGAAACTCTAAAAATCATTTCTTATGTTACGTTTGGGATGATTTTAGACAATATTAAAAAACTATCCAACCACTTGCTGGCAGCATTATTACAACATCTCTTATTCTGAGCTATACCTATTCCGGAAGCACAGTCGATATTATTCTTTCCAATTTAAACTGATTCGTGTTTGACGTTAAAACAAAACAAGGATGGAGTGTGAAAAAATAAATTGGTTACCTTAAAATTAAAAACTAAAGAGAAAGAACATATGGAGAAAGCTATACTTTTGTTAATCTTGGGAATAACAACTGGGTTAAAGAAACAAATAATTACTATAGATGAAGGTGAAAAACTAATTTTCAGTCCTTATGTTATAGATTTATTAAGTGATTATAATTTAGATCCCAATATTGTTGATTTAATACATCTGGGAACGGAATTAGAAGATATACTTTCTATAATACCTGAAACACTTAATAATAAGTTTGAAGAAATACATGTCAATACTTTATCTGTACTCGAGCAGAAAAAGCGATTTCAATTAACAGAACATTTGTTGGATGTTTAAATATTATTTAATACCAAACTCGAGATTGTTATGTAAGTTAAAACAACTAGTGGTCCTTAAACTTATATGCATTCTAAGGAGAAATAATATGAAAACCTTTAGTCCAATAGGAGCTTTAATAGCAATAGTTATAATATTTATAGTTGGCTTTCTTCTTTTTAAAATTGTAAGAAAATTCAAAAAATAAGAGAAAGTTTTAAATGCGACAAATTGGGATAAGCCGCTAGAGATTAAAAACTTTAATAGGGTAGGGTGAAATTAAAATGGATGTATCGTCTTCTTACTTTATATTTGGTTTAATAAACATGATTTTAATGGTTGTATCTATACCAGCCATCATATACGCTTTGTATTTATTACGTAAAATATCAAAAAAATAAAGAGAAAAAAGGAAGAGGCGTTTTTGCCGTTACTTTTCCTTTTTTGTTCACTTGTTTCCACAACCTGGACTTTTCTGGATTACTTATTTAGAAGTCAAATAGGGTAAACGTTTATGTAAATCAAACTCATCCCTTGGTTTTTATGCGTCGAACTCATCTAAGATCTATCCCTTAATTCATAGTTTAACCCCTAAAGAATATAGTACTGGAATAACTGTAAATAGACTATAAATCTAGAAAACGCTTAAATCGCCTACTCATTTGTTTCTTGGCTACGGCAAATGCAGTGGAGATCCAAATGATAAGGCAAGTTATTATGATATCGAAACAGTTAGGTTATTGAAAAGGATTGAGAGGGCAATACATGAATGAAACAATTGTGAATTGGTTTGATGTAGGATATCAAATTACCATATTCATATTATTGGTTGCTTTAATTTCTTTCATTGTCTATTTGGTAAAAAGAAAAAAGCGTAATAAAAAATCCAACTTTTAATATCCAAGTTTAGAGATGTAGTGGCGGAAATTTCGTAAATCAAAGTGAATGAAGGTCTAAAAGCCCCCCTTCTCTAACAGGGGGAGTAATCGTAAAAAGAACTAATATGATATTGAAACGAGGTATCTCAGTTTAGAGATGCTTTTTTATTTATTATTTATTTTTTTTCACCTAGACTTGCCGCTAGAGATAAAAAGATATAAGGGAACGCCAATAAAATTAAATCCGGAAATCCATAGCCAATAAACACTAAGTTATAATCTGGATGTTCATCCATATAATAACCGGTTCCCGCCATATAAAATCCAACAATCAAATAAGTAATGAAAGATATAGTTAAAGTACTTATAGTTAGAGCGTTTAATTTTATAGTAACTACAATTAACGTAAAGTAAACTAAATAGACAATCCCTAAAATAATTAACAGTAAAAAAATATAACCTGGATCAAATATCGCTTGATTCGAACTGCTAAACATATGAAATCACCTCTTATTTCAAATAAAAATTAATGTAGCCCTACTACTTTGGGTTACATTTGTTTTTATAGGTTAATACTAGCGATAAATCTGGACGCCAAGGTTCTAAGTTCCAAGGTGACTTGTAAATTGTTAATGGATTTACAGCATGACAAATGAATTGATCTTTAATTCTTCCTTCTTTTGAACTTGATACATGGGATTTAAATGAAGCATCAGCTTTTAATTCAGCCCACATATCTTTTATTAATGAAGATTGAATTGTAATAATTTAATCGTATATAAAAGTAAATTGTTTAAAGTTCCAACATTGGAACAATGGGTTTCATTTTTGAGTAAATAAAGAGAAAGTGATGATATGAAATGAGGGTCTTTTATTTCAAGAGTCACTAGTTCTACTTTAGTAACTCTTGCAAAATCAAATGGAGTTTCCATTTTATAAAGCTATCCTCTATTCATATTTCATAGGTTTTACTCGCGGAAAAGTCTGCCTGATCACGGTCGACTTTTTTATATGGAAATGGAAGTGACCTAGTTATGAGGATGAAAAGATACCAGTAGTTCTCATCCTCTATTAATAGGCACTATCATTCTTCCAATAAATAACTGGGGAATTTAAAGGAAATGAAGGCAAAGGCCGAGAACCTTTATGAAACGCATAGTGAAGGGGGATTCTTGAATGAAATGTCGGTATGCTCTGGACTACCTTTTTTATTTCAGTTTTATTTTCCCTAGTTAATAAGGTTATTCACTGCCTCATAAGGGTATAGACCATTCTATTAGTTTTTTTTCAAAGGGGGAAATGAAATTATCATGAAATCATCAGTTACATTCATTGTATCCATTCTGGCTGTTCTTGGTCTTCTGTCCGGCTGTGCTGAAAAGGACCAGCTGGAGGACGGGAGTAAGCTGATCAATGAGGACCAGTTTGTTTTCGCTGCCTCAGGTGAATTCAAGCCATTCAGTTATGTCAATGATGACATGACTGTAACCGGGTTCGATATTGAAGTTGGCGATGCCATTGCAAAGGAACTCGACCTAGAGCCAGTGCCTAAACGGATAAAGTTCAAAGGTATCGTGGAAGGTGTTAAAACCGGTCGGGCAGATGCCGCGGTTGCCAGTCATACAATCAATGAACAACGAAGTAAACATGTTGCCTTCTCGACCCCATATTACTACTCAGGTCCTCAAATTTTCGTCCGTTCGGATAGTGATATTAAAACGGTTGAAGATTTAAAAGGTAAGGAAGTTGCGGCTTCTAAAGGCTCTACGTACGCAACCACAGCAGAAAAATATACAACCAATGTAAAAACCTACGATAGTGATATCACCGCCCTGAAAGCATTGAGCGGAGGACGTCATGATGCCGTCATCACCGACTTCGTAACCGGTAAGGAAGCGACCAAGGAAGGTTTCGACATCGAAGGAAGGCAATTGATCGAACGAAGCGAGCAGGCCATCGTACTGCCTAACGACAACCCTCAGCTGCTTGCACGCATCAACGAAGCACTTGAAAACCTCCGGGAAGATGGAACGCTTGCGGAAATCAGCAAAAAATACTTTGGCGAGGACATCACAACTAAGCCTGAATAAAGATTGATAGAAAGGGAGTCATTACATTGCCAAGTTTTTCACATTTTTTTGATACATTATTTAGCTCCTCGGACGTATTCATCCGAGCCATGCTCCTCACATTGGAACTGACGGTAGTCTCCATATTGGTAGGTATCGTCATCGGGTTGCTATTTGCACTTTTAAAAATATCCAATATAAAAATTCTTGCATGGATTTCAGATACATATGTATTCCTGGTACGTGGAACACCACTTATCGTACAGATATTCATACTCTATTTCGGTATCAGCAACCTCTTCTTACTGCCTGACTTCTGGGCGGCGTCACTTGCCCTAGCCTTCCATAATGGGGCTTATATCTCAGAAATCCTACGTGGTACGATTCAATCCATCGACAAAGGCCAAATGGAGGCCGGACGCTCCCTTGGCATGAGCAATTCGCTCACATTAAGAAGAATCATCTTACCTCAAGCTTTCCGTCGTGCATTGCCGCCGCTAGGCAACCAATTCATCATCGGACTGAAAGATTCATCACTGGCAGCCTTCATATCCATGAATGAGCTGTTTAATGTTGCCACCACGTTAGGCTCTAATAATTTCGATGAGATGACTTATTTATTGATTGTAGCGGTCTACTACTTGATTCTTGTGGCATTCCTGACCATTATCGTCAATTTATTCGAAAAGAAACTGTCCATTAGTGATCGATAGGGGGAATTGAAATGGAACAAAAAGAAATGATTCGCATTAGGAACTTAAATAAATCGTATGGAGACCTACATGTACTCAAAGATATTGATATGAAGGTATTGGATAGCGATGTTGTCTGTCTGATTGGACCAAGCGGTTCCGGAAAAAGCACACTTCTCCGCTGTTTGAATTATTTGGAGAAGAAAGACAGCGGGCAAATCCTTATTGAAGGAACGGAAGTCAATCCGGGTACCCATGATATTAATAAAATCCGTGAGAAAGTCGGAATGGTTTTTCAGCATTTCTATCTCTTCCCTCATATGACCGTACTTGAAAATGTCATTGAAGCACCTACTCACGTCAAAAAGATCCCAAAGGCCCAGACGATTGAAGAAGCAAAAGCATTGCTTGCCAAAGTCGGCTTATCAGATAAAGCGGATGTTTATCCAAGCAAGCTCTCAGGTGGGCAGAAACAGCGTGTTGCCATAGCCCGCGCCCTTGCCATGAAACCTGATATCCTACTCTTTGATGAGCCAACCTCGGCTCTTGATCCCGAACTTGTCGGGGAGGTTCTTGCTACGATGAAGGAACTTGCCTTGGAAGGGATGACAATGGTAGTCGTTACACATGAAATGAGCTTTGCACGTGAGGTTGGGGATTGGATTGTCTTCATGCACAATGGGAGGGTTGTCGAAAGCGGCCCGCCAAAAGAATTCTTCACCAATCCAAAAGAAGAGCGTACAAAAGAATTCTTGCAAACGACAGTCTTTTGATTTGAATTCTAAAATCTATCTAATAGCGAGAGCAATTCGTCGTCTTCACGGATAATCTGTCCTAGAGCGTGGACAATCATTATAAGCAATACAGGCATGATTCCTGTATTGCTTATTTTGCATATAAAAACCGTTCTTGTTTTCTATAATTGCCAGTTAGGTAGTTTGCCCATTTATATGTTCAAGGTTTCTGGGATATTTTCGATCTGACTGTACAAACTATATACTTGATGAATTGTTTCAGAACGTATCCCAAAAACCCTGATTCCGGCTCGAACATGGAAAAATATCTGTATTTATGGTATATATACAGGTAAAATTAAAAGAAGTATATAAATGAAAGAGGTCGAATTCAGTTGGAAAATAACTCTTCGAATTTTATTAAAAATATTATAAAAGATGATCTAGAGTCCGGAAAACATGATCATGTCATCACCCGCTTCCCTCCTGAACCAAATGGGTATTTACATATCGGGCACGCCAAATCAATCATTTTGAATTTTGGGGTGGCTGATGATTTCAATGGGAAAACAAACCTTCGTTTTGATGATACGAATCCATTGAAAGAGGATATTGAGTTTGTCAATTCCATTAAGGAAGATGTAAAATGGCTCGGTTATGACTGGGATAACCTGTTCTTCGCTTCCGACTATTTCGATGAAATGTATAAAAGAGCAGTGCTGCTCATCAATAAAGGACTGGCATATGTGGACGACCTTAATGCCGACCAAATTCGTGAATATCGCGGAACGCTTACCGAGCCGGGGAAGGATAGCCCCTACCGCAATAGAACCGTCGAGGAAAACCTTGAACTATTTGAAAAGATGCGCAGCGGTGAATTCGGGAACGGCACAAAAGTATTGCGTGCAAAAATCGATATGAGCTCGCCTAACATTAATTTGCGCGATCCCGTCATATACCGTATCTCCCATACGGAACATCATAATACCGGCAACAAATGGTGCATCTATCCGATGTATGCCTTTGCCCACCCAATTGAAGATGCCATCGAGGGAGTCACCCACTCCATTTGTACGCTTGAGTTCGAAGATCAACGCCCTCTTTATGACTGGATCGTTGAAAACTGTGAAATGGACAGCAAACCAAAACAATATGAATTTGGCCGTCTTAACCTGACCAATACAGTAATGAGCAAGCGAAAACTGAAGCAGCTTGTGGATGAGGGCTTCGTGGACGGCTGGGACGACCCACGGATGCCTACCGTTTCAGGCCTACGTAGACGCGGGTATACACCCGAAGCGATTCGTGCGTTCTGCCAAGAGATAGGTGTCGCAAAAACAAGCGGTGTCGTAGACTCTCAAATGCTCGACCATTTCGTACGGGAGGACTTAAAACTGAAGGCTCCGCGGACCATGGCTATCCTAAACCCGCTTAAAGTGGTCATCACCAACTATCCGGAAGGTGAGATTGAATGGCTGGATGCTGAGGTCAATCCGGAAGTTCCGGAAATGGGTACACGACAAATTCCGTTTTCACGTGAAATATATATCGAACAGGACGATTTCATGGAAAACCCGCCGAAAAAGTATTTCCGTCTTTTCCCGGGCAATGAAGTCCGTTTGAAACATGCTTATTTCATTAAATGTGAAGAAGTGATAAAAGACGAAGCCGGTAACGTCATTGAACTTCGCTGCACATATGACATTGAAACGAAGAGCGGATCGGGTTTCACTGGCCGTAAAGTAAAAGGGACATTGCACTGGGTCGAAGCTTCACAAGCCGTTTCAGCAGAATTCCGCAACTTCCAGCCTTTAATTTTGGATAAGGAAACTGATGAAGAAGAAGAAAAATCATTCTTGGAGCGGGTAAACCCTGATTCCATGGAAATTTTACAAGGATTTGTCGAGCCCAACATGAAAGATGTTAAGCCTCAGGAAAAATTCCAATTCTTCAGGCATGGCTATTACAATGTTGATTCAAAACTCACTACTGCCGATCACTTGGTTTTCAACCAAATTGTTGGTTTGAAAAGTTCCTTCAAGTTATAGAATCACTGAAAAGAACCAGATTCCTAGCGGGATCTGGTTCTTTTTCACTCTCTGCACCTTTATATCATTTTCTCTCGTAAAGTTTGATCCCTTGCTTGGAAAGAGCTTGTTTAAGAGTACTATGTGTCGAAACCTGACTAAAATCAAGACCTAACTGAATCGATGTCTGGGCCACTTCAGGACGAATGCCGGAAATGGTCGATTGAATGCCTAATAGGTTCAGGGTGCTTATCAATTGATAGATCTGTTGGGCAACCATCGTATCTAAAATGGAGACTCCCGATAAATCGATGAATAAGTGAGAAATATTTTTGATAATGCATTTGCTTGGAGTCGTATCCAATATTCCCTTTGCCCGGTAGGTATCGATATCACCGATTAACGGCAATACCGCAATGGCATCAATAATGGGAATGACAGGTGCGCCCAGTTCATTAATCAGATCCTGTTGAGCTAATAATCGTTCTTTTGTCAAAAGATAATACTGCTCAGTGAACTCACGGTTCAATTGATCGAATGCACGATTAATAAGCCGGCTCCAACGGATGATCGTCGCCTTCGTGATTCCCGTATCATCCTTTAGCATATAATCAGTGATAAAGCCCCAATATGCTTCCCGCACCTTATTAAGTGCTTCCAACACTTCGTAAATGGGTGTGTCCGATTCAACCCTGCTTTTCGCAACAAGTGTGGCCCACTGTTCCATTGTTTCGATGAAAACAGTTTTATCTTCATGTAAAGCACTGGTCACTGTTTTGATGGTCAATGTATTCTGTTCCCTAAGAAGCTTTTCGATTTCCTCATTAGAGTCCATTGAATAGATGGAACCAAACTGCTTTTCCCTTAAAGCTAGCCAGTTTTCTGTAATATTGGAAGAATTATCAAGGATGTATCGATATAACTTTTCATCTATTTTATCCATTTGCGTTCCCCTCAACTAGTTATTTCATTTTAAAGAGTAATAATAAGTCTCCATATCCCTCTCTCTCCATATCATTTCTAGAAATGAAGCGGAGGGCGGAAGAGTTTATGCAATATCTCGTGCCTTTAGAACCGGGGCCATCAGGAAAAACATGTCCAAGGTGTGAATCTGCGTCCCTGCTGCGCACCTCGGTCCGGGTCATTCGGTGGCTGAGATCCATTTTTTCATTGACACTTGCCGACATGATTGGCTTCGTGAAGCTCGGCCATCCACAACCGCTATCATACTTATCCCGCGAACTGAATAGGGGCTCCCCAGAAACGACATCCACATAAATCCCTTCTTCAAAGTGATCCCAATAGGCATTATCGAAAGGCGGCTCCGTGCCATTTTCCTGGGTGACATGAAATTGAATTTCGGTTAAGGTCTTTCTAAGGTGTGCATTATCCTTAGGCCAATTTTCTTTTATGAAAGTATCCCGTCCCGAGCCTTTACGATACAATGCATAGCGAAATTGATTTTTCCGATAGAATTCTTGATGGTATTCCTCAGCCGCGTAAAATTTCCCCGAGGGTAGAATACCCGTTACAATAGGTTCCTTAAACCGCCCACTCATCATTAAATCTTCCTTCGATTGCTCTGCTTCCTGTTTCTGACGTTCATTAAGATAGAAAATGGCTGCCTTGTATTGCTTTCCCCTATCCGAGAACTGTCCTCCGTCATCCGTTGGATCGATTTGCTGCCAAAATAGCTCCAATAACGCTTTATAGGGAATGATCGATGGATCGAATTCCACTTGAACCGCTTCAACATGATCAGTCGAACCGGTAATCACTTGTTTATAACTAGGCGCGGCAAAATTACCGCCCGTATAACCCGATGTCACTTTAATTATCCCATCCATTTCATCAAAGGGAGCGACCATGCACCAAAAACAACCTCCTGCAAAGATAGCTGTTTCTATTCCACCCATCGTCATCCTAAAACTCCCCTTCACGTTTGTCATTTTATGTATTATATACCAGTAAGCCAAACACCTTCAAATTCAAAAACCATTGTTTTCAATCTTTGCTACACAAATATAAAAGAGGCACTTAGGAGTAAACCCAAGTGCCTCTTTTATATTAGATCCGTTAATTAAAGTATCACACTTACGATGATCGCTGATAGGATGCTGACAAGCGTCGCACCGTATAGCAGCTTCAAGCCGAAACGGGCCACAACATTTCCTTGTTTTTCATGAAGTCCTTTGACTGCACCTGCAATGATTCCAATAGATGAAAAATTAGCGAATGAAACCAAGAAAACTGAAACGATCCCTATTGTCCTATCGCTCAAGGCTGCTGATGCGTCCCCTAAGCTCAGCATGGCAACGAATTCATTTGTTACTAACTTCGTCGCCATGATTCCGCCTGCAGTAACTGTTTCTGAAATTGGTATCCCCATGATAAAGGCAAACGGGGCAAAAATATACCCCAAGATGTCTTGGAAGCTGATGCCGAAGATCATGTCGAATACACTGTTGATTCCTGCAATTAATGCAACGAAACCAATTAACATCGCGGCTACAGTGATAGCAACCTTAAATCCATCCATGATATATTCCCCAAGCATTTCGAAAAACGACTGCTTCTCTGCCCCTTCTTCAACAGGGAGAATATCATCTTCATCCGTTACCGTATAAGGATTGATAATGGATGCAATGATAAATCCACCAAACATGTTAATAACAATAGCCGTCACAACATACTTTGGTTCAATCATCGTCATATAAGCACCGACTATCGACATCGATACGGTTGACATGGCTGACGCACAAAGCGTATACATGCGAGATGGCGGAATGGCACCAAGTTGTTTTTTCAAGGTTATGAAAACCTCGGATTGGCCCACTATTGCTGACGCTACCGCATTGTAAGATTCCAATTTACCCATCCCATTCACTTTACTTAGCAAAAATCCAATCCACTTCATGATGAACGGAAGGATCTTGAAGTGCTGTAAAATCCCAATTAATGCCGAGATGAATACGATAGGAAGAAGGACATTTAAAAAGAAGGGCGATGCTCCTTCGTTTACAATCCCGCCAAATACAAAGGTGATCCCTTCATTTGCCCATTCTAAAAGTTTTCCGAACCCATCGGCAATCGAATTGATGATCACTAAACCAAACTTCGTATTTAATAATAGATAAGTTAAAATAAGCTGCATGATCACCATGAGGATGATCGGTTTAATTTTAACTTTCTTCCTGTCACTGCTGGCTAAGATAGCTAGTCCAAAAACAATAAGCAGTCCTAAAATTGCAATCAGAAATTTCATATATTCTGCCTCCACTAAGGGTGAATTTAATGTTCGTGCATTAATAGTAGGATACCCTCAAAAAAATTTATGCAAACGTTTTCTCTTTTATCCAAAATACATGTACGTACCTCTCCAGAAGTCTATATTAAACTAATATTTTTTTTAGTGCAATTATTATTTCCCTTTTTAAAATAACAATTAGTGACAATAATGGGTTTCGTGAATTAAAAAAGAAGGCTCCCCTTCGAAAGGAACCTTCTCTTTCCTAAAATAATATCGATTTTTTTAGGCTGCTGTTTTTCTGGACATCATCGATGTAACCAATCCTGTGCTTCCAATTACAAAGATGATGATTGATGCAGCAAGCCCGCCTACCCCTTGATAAAAATTGATGAATTTACCTGCAAAAGAATCTCTGCCTTGGAAACCGCCACCACTTGGCATCTCCCCCGGAGTTCCAGAACCATTAGGCCCGTCCGCCATACTGCTCTGTGTATCATTTGGTGTTGTTTCCGCAGTTGAATCATCGGTTGCAGCAGTACTGCTCTTCGATGATTCTCCCGTTGCATCAGATTCAGTTGTGTTGCGGTCAACAGGCCGATCCATCATCGCTTGACCATTAATGGGTTCATTGCCGCTGCCATTCACATACATCATGATCCCGATGACTGCTTGAGCCATCAAAAGGACCGAAGCCAATATTCCAACCAAAAAGTGTAACTTACCAAGTCTATTCATCATGAATTCTCCTCCGAAAATAAATCTAATTCTCATAAGGATTATCTAAAAAGACCCTTAATTTTTCCTTAAGCAACAAGAAAAAATTAAGAGTCTATTAGCTTATTAATTTTTCTTTTGATTTTTTGGAAAAGTGATTTCAAAACGGGTGCGTTCATTCTGTTCACTTGTAACCTTGATGGTCCCTTGATGTGTGTTTACAATCCATTTGGCTATGGATAGACCTAAACCGGAGCCTTCATTTGCTGAACGGGATTGCTCCACTTGATAAAAACGGTTAAAAATCAAGGGGAGGTCTTCCTGCGGAATGCCTTTTCCATTATCCTCTACAGTAAGAATGATGGATGAAGCATTCTTTATGCAGGATAGGGAAATCTCCCCGCCTTCCTCGGTGAATTTCATGGCATTATCTACCAAGATTACCAATAGCTGATGAATTCTCTCTTTATCCCCATGAAACACCACCTGTTCGGGAGCATGGCTAATGATTGATTTCTCTTGAAAAGAAGCTATATCCGTATACTGTTCCACGATATCGATAAGTAAGTCATCAAGGAAAAAGTTCGATTTCTTAACCTCCATTTGATTCGAATCCGTTCTGGTTAAGGTCAATAGTCCGTTAACAAGCTTATTCAATCGGCGGACTTCTTTCGAAATGATGGATATATCAACGGCTTTTTCCTCGATTGTCGCGTTCGGTGATTGAAATAGCAAATCAGCCCGCGATTGAATGACAGCAAGCGGCGTTCGAATTTCATGCGAAGCATCCGAGACAAACTGCTGCTGCTGATCCCAGGATTTCTTGACTGGTATAAGGGCCCGTCCTGCTAGAAGATAGCCTGCCCCTACCGCCACTAGACTTCCAATTCCTCCACCAACAAACAATATGAGCAGCAAGCGATCGAGCATTTCTTTTTCTGTATCCACATTCCTGATGAATTGTACGGCCATCTCACCATACTTCGTATCGACCTTGGTGGAAAGGGCCCGATACGTGTATCCATTCACCGATATTTCTTCAATCCCATCAAAAGTTTCAGGGAAAAATTGTTGTTCATTGACCTTAAAAAAATGGTCTACACTCAGTCTTGGCTCAATGATCGTATCATCTGGTCCCCAAACGATGACACTCGGTCCCGGTCCTAAGAGAAATTCACCTTGCGGACGTCCGCCTGGCATGCCTCCATTATTGAAGTCCCTGTAATCCTTTTTAAGTGAATCATTGACATCCTTATAGATCTGATTTTCCGTATAGAAATAAATTGTTCTGCTTAAGATGGCTATTAAGACAATAAAGACGATAGAATTCAATAATGTTAGTTGAAGCCGTGTTTTTTGGAACATAATGATCCCCTTATGGTTGTTTTAGCATATAACCAATACCCCGAACGGTTTGAATATCTTTATGATAATTGAAAGGTTCCAATTTTTTTCTAAGGTGATGGATGAACACTTCCACAATGGCAATCGTCGTATCTGAATCAAACCCCCAAATGCGGTCGAAAATCTGCTCACGCGTCAATATTTTTCCATTATTTTGAATTAAATACTCCAGTAACTCAAACTGTTTCAAGGTCATTTTAATGACCTTTCCATCAACCAAAATATCCTTTTCTTTTTCCAACAGTTCAATATCACGGTATTTCACATGCTGCTCAAGCGATATAATACCACTCCTTCGAAGCAGGGCACGAATCCTGGCCTTAAGTTCCGGTGCCTGGAACGGCTTGACTAAATAATCATCGCCACCCATTTCCAATCCTCTGACACGATCCTCAAGTGCATCTTTTGCCGTCAAAAACAAGACACTTGTATCTATTCTTGCTTCCCTGATTTTCCGGACGATTTCAAATCCATCGATTCCCGGAAGCATTACATCCAAAATGATGATATCGTATATACTTTGCTGAGCCATGAATAGCCCATCTTCCCCATTATCCGCTGTATCCACTTCGTATTCATCCGTCAAAATTTGTCGGATCGATTCTAATAATGAAACATTATCTTCTACCACCAAAACCTTCATGTAGGGTACCTCCCAACCGCCTCAATTGTGATATATGTTGATTTTATCCTTTTTCATATGCAAAAGAAAGCGGGCTTTTAATCGCCTGCTTTCTTTCAAATTGAATGTTCATTCGTGACGCAGTGCTTGGATTGGATTTAACCTGGATGCCTTATTGGCAGGAAATACGCCAAAGATTATCCCGATTAAAATGGAGAATAAGAAGGCAAACAATGTCACCGACCATGAATAACTAATCGTTAAACTTGAAAAAACTGAAATCAATTTTGCGATTCCCAATCCAATTCCAACTCCCAGCAATCCCCCTAAGCAGCTCAAGACCATCGCTTCAATTAAAAACTGGAGAAGAATCGATTTCCGATTTGCCCCAATTGCTTTTCTGATCCCGATTTCCTTCGTCCTCTCTGAGACGGAAACCAACATGATATTCATGATTCCAATTCCGCCTACTAGTAACGAAATACTGGCAATACCGCCAAGCATGAGTGTGAACGTATCCGACACAGAGCTCATTGTATCCATCAGATCTTCTTGATTGGACACAGAATAGTTATCACTCTGATCTGGGAATGATGTGGTCATCGTACCTTGTACCTGGTACATCGCCCTATCAATGATATTCTCGTTATCCGCTTTTAAATATACCGTTCCGATTGTCGTGCTGCCTGTAGCCCTTTCGGCAGTGGTGATCGGTGCAATGATTACATCATCCCCGCTCGATCCCATTGAGGTGCCTACCGATTTCAGCACTCCGATCACTCGATAGGAAACGCCGCCGATAAGAACGTTCTGGTCCACAGCTTTTTGATTTTCAAAAAGCGTGTTGGCTGTATCCGATCCCAGGACAACGACCTTGGAGCGTAATTCCGTTTCCATATCCGTCAAAAACCGGCCTTGACTGAGCTCTAGATCCCTAACTGATAAGTAGGATGAAGTTGCACCGGTCATTGAAACCTGTGCCGATGCTTCTCCGTTTTTAGCATAAACGCGGCCAGTGACCACGGGTGCAACTTCCGATATCCCGCCCAGATCTTTAAACTGTTCAATTGTGTCATCCGTCAACTCCACGGAGTCGGTATCCGTGACACTTACCGTTATCAGGTTCGTTCCCAGGCTATTGATCTCATCCTGAACGGACTGTGAGGAACCCTGCCCAATCGAAACCAGAACGATTACAGAGGCAACTCCAATTATGATCCCAAGCATGGTTAAAAATGCTCGGACTTTATTGGTTTTGATACTGCGTATAGCCATCTTCATTGATTCGCTCAGGTTCAATCCAATCACCTCCGTTTTCAAATAGCTGACCATCCTGTATCCGAACGACACGAGTTGCTTCTTTTGCCACTTCCAAGTCATGGGTTATAAGAATGATTGTTTGTCCCTTTTCATTCAACTCTTTCAGCATTTGCAGCACTTCTTTACTCGTTTTGCTATCAAGAGCACCCGTCGGCTCATCCGCCAATAAGACGGGAGGATTACCGGCAAGTGCCCTTGCAACCGCAACCCTTTGCTGCTGTCCACCCGAAAGTTGGGTCGGCAAATGATTCTTCCGGTCACTCAGTCCTACCATATCAAGGCACGCATTGGCCACTTCTCTTCTTTCCTTCAAACTTGCCCCTCTATAAACCAGGGGAAGTTCGACATTCTCCAACGCTGTCAGTTTTGCCAATAGGTTGAAATTTTGAAAGATGAATCCTATTTTGATGTTTCGAATGGCAGCTAACTCATTATCCTTCATCTTTTCCACTTCTTTTCCATCAAGAAGATATTCACCCATGTCAGGCTTGTCAAGGCAGCCAATCATATTCATGAAGGTCGATTTCCCTGATCCGGAAGGTCCGATGATGGAAATGAAATCACCTTTATCGATTGTAAGACAGACATCTTGAAGAGCCTTAACCGTTTCGCCGCCTAATTCATACGATTTGGACATGTTGTTTATTTTTATGATGGGGTTCGCCATATTACTGACCTCCCTTGCCACTTGGCATTCCGCCACCGTTTAGCATCCCGCCGCTCGGCATTCCGCTGCCACTCTGCATTCGTATTTCGCCACCTTGGCCTCCCCTCATTCCATCGCCGCCACTGCCAGTGGAACTTTCATTGATGGTAATGGGCAAGGAAACATACTGACCCTCTTCAAGGCCTGAAGTTATTTCAATATACCTATCGTTACTAATCCCAGTCTCAACCGTTGCCTTTGTACTGGTAGCCCCTTCAGTTGCACCGGATTGTTGTATATTCACATATTTCTCTTCACCGTCCATTTGGACTGCTTCAATCGGAACATATAAAACATCTTTTACACTATTCGTCACAATGCTTACTTCAGTAGACATCCCAATTTTTATATCGCCAGGTTTGTCAATCTTGATAGTGACATCGAATGAAGAAACACCATTCTCATATGTACCTTCCTTTGCTACACTCGTCACTTCACCCGTGAACGTTTCATCTTCAAAAGCACTGGCTTTAATTTCAACTTTTTGTCCTTTTTTAACACTTGGAACATCCAATTCATCAACACTGATCGTGGTTTTCAATTTTTTATAATCCGTAACATGTGCCACCACTTCACTGCTTGATACACGATCCCCTTCTTCTACATCCAATGTTGTCACGGTACCATCGAATGGGGCCGTTATCGGATCACTTCCATCCGTGAAGGTAATGAGTTCATCACCTTTCTCAACCAACTCATTCTTCGCTACAAGGACTTCATCCACTTCATCCGTTACCGAGGAAGTGATGTCCTCACTATTGATTGCGGCGACCGATCCGGAACCGCTTATTTGAACTTCAAGATCTCCCTTTTCTACCGTAGCCGTCACCGACTTTGCAATTACAGGCTCAGCATTATCCTTCATGAAAAACCAAACGCATCCCCCGATCGCCAGCACTAAAACCGTACCTATCAATATCAACTTTTTCATCATTTTTCTCCTTTCAGATTTCCTTCGTTGAAACCAGTATCGTGAAAGAAGCTTAACTTTTCCTTAATGGCAGCCGGTTTGATTTCCTTGACGTTCGTTCAAGCCAGCCTTTATTTTTGCTTGTACCCATTTCTCTCAAATAATGATTAAAACTATGTCGAACGAAAAAAGAGTTAATTTTAGCATTTAAATTTACAATATATTCTGAAAAATATATACTGATACTGTTATCAGAAAAATTGGTAATGAAAACCAAATTAATTGAGATGAAGGGGGAACCAACTTGGCATCAAACGATTCAATCGCAAAGGAAACCGAGGTAAGCGCTTCCACTGACTACACCAAGATTGTCCAATCACAATCATTTCAAGAACTCCTAAGGAAAAAACGCAATTTCATCGTCCCACTATCCATCTTTTTCATGGTCTTTTATTTCACCTTACCCATACTAACTTCCTATTCTAAAGTCCTTAACTCCTATGCTTTCGGGGCAATCAGCTGGGCCTGGGTTTTTGCCTTCGCTCAATTTATCATGACCTGGACATTATGCATCCTCTATTCCAAAAAAGCTGCGAAATTTGACCAATTAGTAGAAAAAATCGTTAAAGAAGCGAAAGGATAAAGGTGAATTTACATGAATATACTTGCTTTCATATTATTTCTAATCATTGTCGGGCTAACATTGGTCATTACCTATTTTGCTTCACGGCGCACTAAAACGACCGCGGACTTTTATACGGCGGATAGCAGCCTGACTGGCTGGCAGAATGGCTGGGCCATTGCGGGTGATTATATGTCCGCAGCCTCATTTTTGGGGATAGCCGGCATGGTCGCACTCTCTGGATTTGATGGTTTTTTCTATAGCATAGGTTTTCTGGTTGCATATCTGGTCGTTCTCTATATCGTGGCCGAACCGCTCCGTAACCTTGGTAAATATACACTGGCGGACATGATCGCTGCCCGCTTCAATGAAAAGAAGGTACGCGGGGTCGCCGCCCTTAACACCATTTCCATTTCAACCTTTTATATGATTGCCCAACTGGTCGGTGCAGGTGCCCTTATAAAACTCTTACTTGGAATTGATTATCTATACTCCGTCATCATTGTTGGTATTTTAATGACCGTCTATGTCGTATTTGGCGGTATGACGGCCACCAGTTGGGTCCAAATCGTAAAAGCCGTTTTATTGATGGCAGGTACATTCATCATCTCCATTATCGTGTTGGCGAAATTCGACTTTAGCGTGATCGAGATGTTCAAGCAGATGAAAACAGCCACCCCTTTAGGCGGGGATTTCCTCAACCCAGGTAACAAATTCAAGGATCCTTTGGATACTTTATCCCTTAATTTGGCGCTGGTACTCGGTACAGCTGGACTTCCTCACATTCTCATACGTTTCTTTACGGTAAAAGACGCCATCACAGCCCGCAAGTCCGTAGTATATGCCACTTGGATCATTGGCATCTTTTATATAATGACCATTTTCCTGGGCTTTGGAGCGGCAGCTTTTGTTGGATATGACAAAATCATAGCCGCGAATGCTGCCGGCAATATGGCCGCTCCGCTGCTTGCCGAAGCCATTGGAGGTGACTTCCTGTTCGCCTTTGTTTCTGCAGTTGCTTTCGCAACCATTTTAGCGGTTGTAGCAGGTCTCGTTCTATCGGCAGCTTCTGCTTTTGCCCATGACTTTTATGGCCACATCATCCGTAAAGGTCAGGCCACTGACAAAGAACAAGTCGTTGCAGCCCGTTGGGCATCCATCGGAGTATCCATTCTCTCCATCATCCTTGCTTTATTTGCCCAAAACATGAATGTCGCCTTCCTTGTTTCACTTGCCTTTGCCGTCGCTGCCAGTGCCAATCTGCCCATCATCATCTTCACGGTATTCTGGAAACGTTTTAACACAGCCGGGGCTGTTACGGGCATGATAGTTGGACTGGTCAGTTCTTTATTGCTTGTGTTCCTAAGTCCCAATGTCTGGTCACCGATAGAGGGAGCGGCAATATTCGTTGGGGAACCATTATTCCCGCTTGCCAATCCAGGCATCGTCTCGATCCCGATTGGCTTTATCGCAGCCATCGTCGGAACTCTGCTGTCAAGCAAGAAAGCTGATGCCAAAAAATTCGATGAAATATTGGTTACAGCTAACACTGGAATGAAAGATCCTATATAAGCTAGATTACTTATTATGTTAAAATATAAAAAAGAGAAAGGAGATCCAGGTATTCCGCCTGCTCTCCTTTCTCTTTATTTAGAAACATATTATCAGGAAGATTAATTGGATTCCTTTACCCTAACTTCTCAACCTTAACTTCCTTCTATTGTATTTAGTTACCAACTGGTTCATGACTTCTGCAAAGATCAGCCCCATCGCAATGGCACCAGCCAGCATGAAGACCTTGGCGGCCAATTGAACGGCGACATAAAAATCATTTCCGACAAAATGCTTCATCGCATCATACGACAAACCTCCAGGCACGAGGGGGATGATTCCCGATACATTGAAAATCGTGATTGGCGTTTTATACCTTTTAGCAAAATACTGGCTGATGACCGCAACGATGAATGCAGACGCTAATGTTGCAATGATGCTGTTTATCTCATTTTCAACCAAAGAATAATATAGAAGCCACCCTAACATCCCCACGAAACCACATTGAAACAATGAATTTTTCGGTACATTGAAGATGACTCCAAAGGCGGCTGAGGCAATGAAACTTGTAATAAGCTGTGCAAACATCATTCTTCCTCCCCTAAAATCATAAGAAAACAAACGCTGCAGATATTCCTGCCCCAATGGCTAAAGCAGTCAAACCTGCATCCGCACCCTTGGATAGACCCGAAACTAAATGGCCTGCAATTAAATCCCTGGCTGCATTCGTAATTAACAGACCTGGCACAAGGGGCATCACCGCTCCAATGATTATCGTATCCAAATGACCTCCAACACCAATCTGGACAAAGAACATAGCTACTAAACCCACAACCAAAGAGGCAATAAATTCAGCAAAAAAACGAACTTCCAGTAACCTGTGCAAATAAAGCAGGCAGGAGAATCCCATTCCCCCAGCTATACAGGACCAGATGAAATCATTCCACTGTCCTTGAAACATGATTAAAAAACAGCCGCTCGCTATAAAAGCTGCAAAAACCTGACCCCACATGGGATACCCCATCCCAGCCTTTTCGATTTGTTTTAATCGTAAATAAGCTTCCTCCGGTGTCATTTCCTTGCTGGAAATGCTTCGGGATATACTGTTAACAAGCGTTACCTTATGTAAATCTGTAGATCGTTGGGAAACTCGAATCAATTTTGAAGCTGGGTGCATACCATCCAGAGAAAAAATGATTCCTGTAGGTGTTGAAAAACTGTGTGAGTCACCGCATCCAAAAGCTGCAGCAATTCTCACCATCGTATCTTCCACCCGCGAAGTTTCCGCTCCGTTCTGAAGCATGATTTTTCCCGCAAGCAAACATACATCTATAATTTCATTGTATGGTAACTGATCATCCATTTTATCCTCTCCATCACTTTCTGCATGAGTTTCTCTCAATAACAGATAACGATCTTACCAGTTTAAATCCACCTCATAATAGCCCAATTCCTGTGAAAAGGATATAAAAATATTACCTATTTAAATTATTAACACCATCTAATTGCAGTGCTGACGTCCTTAGTACCAGTATTCCCTTTATTTCTTGCTGAAACCTCTTAGAAAGCAGAAAAAAACCAGTGGGAAACTATTAATGAGTGTTGTTACTACAATAAAAAAAGAATGCGAGGCACTACCCACCCGCATCCTTTCTTCATCATCTCGTTAGTGTTTTGCTTACTTTATCATCCTTTATCCATTTCACCAGATTTTTACGAACTGAAATATATACTAAAGGGTAACACCTGTTTTAAAAATAGCGAGTTCCCTAAAGTCATTTTTCTCATTGTTTACAAATTCGCCATTAGCTATTTGAATGATATAATTAATAAATTTCCGTAAAATGTATTCAGAGGAAATGTCATCATCCAACAAGATACCTGCATTAAAATCAATCCAATGTGGTTTAGATTTATATAATGATGTATTGGTAGACACCTTCATCGTAGGAACGAATGTCCCAAACGGTGTTCCTCGTCCAGTGGTGAATAATACCATCTGACAGCCAGTGGCAGCGAGTGCTGAAGAAGCAATCAAGTCATTTCCTGGGGCACTCAGTAGGTTTAAGCCCTTCGCTTTCAGCACTTCCCCATACTTCAATACATCGACAATTGGAGATAATCCCGCCTTTTGTGTGCACCCCAAAGATTTATCTTCAAGCGTTGTAATACCCCCTTTTTTATTTCCAGGGGAAGGATTTTCATAGACTGGCTGGTCGAACTTTAAAAAGTACTCTTTAAAATCATTGATTACGGCAACAATTTTATGGAAGATATCCTCGTTCTTCGCTCGTTCCATTAAGATGGTTTCCGCCCCGAACATTTCAGGTACTTCTGTTAAGACGGTCGTTCCACCTTGTGCTATCAGAAAATCTGAAAACCTACCTAAAAGGGGGTTAGCCGTTATTCCTGAGAATCCATCCGAACCCCCACATTTTAAGCCTATTTTCAATTCCGATAATGGAACGTCTTCCCTTTTATCACCCTGAACATAGGCATGGATTTCTTTAATTAACTTTACTCCAGCCTCTATTTCGTCCGTCACGTCTTGTGATACAAGAAATTTAATTCGGTTTTCATCCACATTTCCCAGATCTTCTTTGAATTTGACCATTTCATTATTTTCACATCCCAGCCCCAGTACGAGAACGCCTGACGCATTTGGATGGTTCACTGCATTCAACAGGATTTGCTTTGTATTTTCATGGTCATCCCCTAATTGCGAGCAGCCATAATTGTGTTTAAAGACAAGCATATTCTCAAAAGGTGTAATATTCCCTACCTCTTTTTCAAATCTTTTGATGATTTTCTCGGCAATGCCATTAACACATCCTACTGTGGGAACAATCCAGAGCTCATTTCTGATTCCCACAGATCCATTTTCCCTTTTATATCCTTTAAATGTTAAATTTTCATCATGGAAAGGATTATCTATAAGCTTCCGTTCATAGCTATATTCCTGAGTACCTGATAAATTGGTTATTGTATTATGCGTATGGACCCACTCGCCAATTTCCACCTCTTGCAAAACATGACCAATTGGAAAACCGTACTTAATTACATGATCATCTTTTTGAAGATTTTTTAATGCCACTTTATGTCCTCTTTCAACCTCTTCCTTTATCACTAATTCTGTTCCATTTATAATGAAGCGTTCATCTTTTGATAATTTTCTTAAGGCTAATGCTATATTGTCATTTTCATGTATTTGAAAAATATCCTTCATGATAAAGGACCTCCCTATTTTACGGATTGTTCCTTCATCATTGCTTCCAACGAAGGTTTAATACCTGACTCTTCAATTTGATGTACATATTCTGCCACCAATTTCGTAAGTCCGCTTATTCCATTCAAATCCATCCCCCAAATATCTTGGTTCCCAAGAATCGTCTCGACAAGCTCCTCGACTTTCATGGTATCCTCAGCCACCGATTTCCACGACGCCTTAAATAATTCAAGAACACTTGAATCATCCTCAAGCGGAATCATTTCTCCTCCCCTTTTACCTTTATAAAAAATGAGTAAAGCACTCAAGGAAAAAACCATTCGACGGGGCAACTCTTGTTTCTTTTCCACATAATCGAGTAATGCCGGGAGATTCCTTGTTTTAAATTTTGATAAGGAATTCAAGCTAATGCTCAATAAATAATGCTTAATATAAGGGTTTTTAAAACGGTTAAGAACATCATTTGCAAAGGCTCTCAATTCTTCAGTCGGCATGTTAAGCGTCGGTATGATTTCTTCAAAAGTCAATTCTTTTATAAATTGTCCAGTAGTATCATCTTCCATCGCCTCTGCCACTGTTTCCACTCCTGATAGATAGGCAACAGGGGTCATTGCTGTATGGACACCATTCAGAATTCGCACTTTCTGTACGCGATATGGTGTTAAGTCATCGACAAAAAAGGTATTTAGACCCACTTGATCGATTGGAAATTCCGTTTTGATCCACTGAGGACCCTCGATGACCCACTGATGGTATTGTTCACCTACTACTAATAAATCATCTTGATACCCTAACTCTGCTGTGATTTCATCTATCGTATCTTTTGGAAAACCAGGTACGATTCGATCAACTAAACTGTTGCAGAATGTATTGGCGTGGAGAATCCACTCGACAAACGCTTCCCCAAGATTCCAAATACTAGCAAACTGAAGAACAATGTCTCTAAGCTTAGCTCCATTCTCTTCTATTAATTCACACGGGATGATAACACAGCCTTTTTGGTAATCCCCCTTAAATACTTGGAAGCGGTGAAATAAAAAAGCGGTTAATTTACCTGGAAAACTTTTTTGAGGACGGTCTTCCAATCTGTCAGTCGTTTCTAAGTAAACTCCTGCTTCCGTGGCATTTGAAATAATAAACCTTAGCTCTTCACTACCTGCTAAATCCACATATTTATCATAGTCCTTAACTAGATCAATGCCTCTGCTTATCGAATTGACAATCATATGCTCATTAACAGCTTTTCCCTCTTTAATCCCTTGCAAATATAAAGTGAATAATCCATCTTGTTCGTTCAAACGCTCAATTTTTTCAGAACCTCTTGGCTGGACAACCACTACACTGCCTTTGAAATCCGTTTTTTTATTCAGTACATCAATTTGCCAATCAACAAATGCCCTTAAGAAATTCCCCTCTCCAAATTGAAGGATTTTTTCCTGGTATAAGGGATGCTCCCCACTGATTTTCTTACTTATTTTTTCCATTAAACATTCCTCCTCCTCAAATGCACACGTGAACATTTATTTTAAAAAAAATAAGACTTATTTTACTGCCCATTTATTAGTTACATTCAAAATAAATGGGCATATTTTTTATGACTTCAATTTTTTCACAGAATCTCGCACCTTTAATTCTGTATTCACAAAAATTCGCTTCCCGTGTTTCCCAGGGTTTCCAATTAGAGATAATAAGTTCTCTGCCCCCTTTATACTTATCTGCTCGATCGGTCTTTTTACAGTTGTTAACCGCGGAGTTGTATATTGGGCAAATCCAATATCGTCAAATCCAATAATGGATATATCCTCTGGAACCTTCAAACCATATGCAAAAACAGCATTCATCGCCCCTATGGCCATATCGTCATTGGAACAGAAGACAGCAGTCGGTGGCGTCTTGACGGTAAGCAATTTTTCCATAGCCTGGTACCCACTATGCATATCATAATTCCCTTTGACAGCATATTCACTTTTGATTGGGATTTCGTAATCAATCAATGCCTTTATAAAGCCATCTTTCCGCTTTTTAGTCGATTTAAATCCTTCTTTACCTTCAATAATCGCGATATTCTGATGACCATTTTGAATCAAATGTTCAATCGCTTGATAGGATCCCTCTGAATCATTTGATAAAATATTAATCAGTTTCTTTTCATCAACTTGTCTATTTAACACGACAAGAGGTATCTTTTTTTCCAATACATAATAGATAAAAACATTATCCACATCACTTTGGCTCATCAAAATAATCCCATCGAACCTACCACTATTAATAGCTGAAAAATCCTCATAATCATCTATACCGCGTACAAATAAATTGAAATTCTCATTAATGACACTGTTGACTCCCTTGATTGTATCTGTAAAGAAGCTGGGTGATGTACCATTTGAGATGCTTGTAAAAAACAATCCGATTGTGTGTGATTTCTTCATTACCAAGCTTTTAGCATTATAATTTGGGGTATAATTTAGCTGAGAGGCTAGATCCAGTATTTTCTTCCTTGTATCCTCTTTAATCAAAGGACTATTATTCAAGGCCCTTGATACTGTCGTATGAGATACATTCGCTATCTTAGCAATATCTTTTATCGTCACCATTCCACTCATCCTTTAAAATCACAAAGTATACTTTCTACTAGCATACCATGTTTATCTGGCAATTCCAGATTGCAATCCCCCTAATAGAAAATCCATGAGACGGTAAGGACCTGCAATCTGCAAAATGGTTCTTTGCCAAAACTACACCTTTCATTTTATATCCCTATTACCTGGTTTCAAGTTTTTGAATGATTTCTGCATGTTTCTCGTCTGTTAATTTATACAAAATTCCAATTATCAGCATGGCTATTGTCAGCGCAATTGCAGGGTAAAGGGTTAGTAGGCCCTTGATCCCAAGCAGGGTCCCTGCTGTTTGAGCCACATTGGGTACATAACCAATTAAACTTAACCCAAGTCCTGAAAGAAAGCCGGCTAAAGACTGAGCTAATTTCCTTGAAAAATTGAACAGTGAATATGTCGTTGCCTCTTTACGCTCTCCTGAAACCCACTCACCATAATCAATGATATCGGATACAAGTGCCCATGTTATGCCATTTGGAATACTGATCCCGATGAAAGCAATTGCAGATAAAATTGTAAATGAATAGATATTGGTTGGAATAAAGAAATTAATTAAATCAGCAACAATGCAAATAGCGAATCCTAGCATCGCCGTATGCTTTTTTCCGAATTTCTTGACAAGTTTAGGCATTAGGATAACCCCTATGAAAGAGGAACCGATAATGACAAAACTCATATTAGCCACTAGGGTTACGTTACCTAAATTATATTGTGCAAAATAGATTAATAATGCTGACTTGATATTATAAGCTGAGATTGAAAAAATCGTCATCAGTACCAGTGTTAATAAGGGCTTATTTGTTACAAATGTTTTAATAATAGATTTAAAAGATAATTTTTCTCTTGGCGCCTCTTTAACCAAAACTCTTTCTTTTGTATTTCGATAACAAATATAGAAACCAATGATTCCGACAATACACATTATTCCCATTACAACCGGGTAACCTACTTTAGGATTTTCAAATTTCACAATCAATGGCATAACAATGACACTAGTGATCAACAAAGCTCCCAATGAACCTATTTGCCTGAAAGTGGCAAGGGAAGTCCGATCTTCAGCATTTTGTGTCATTGCGGCTCCAAGTGAACCATAAGGAATATTGGTAAAGGAATAAGCAATGCCCCAAATCATATATAAAGCATAGGCATATATAAGTTTTCCTGTAATTGATATCTCAGGTGATATAAACAGTAGCACAGTAAATATAGCTAATACTAAACTTCCAATAATTAAATATGGTTTGAACTTACCGCGCTTACCAATGTTCTTACGATAATCTATTGAGGAGCCAACAATCGGATCCATAATGGCTGCAAAAAGTTTACTGACCAAGAAAATTGTACCTGCCGCTGCTGCAGGTATACCAGCAATATCAGTAAGAAACTTAAGCAGGTAAAGTTGACCGAGATCGAACATGAAACCGTTTCCAAAATCACCAAAACCATAAGATATCTTCTCTTTCAAACTCAATTTCTCTTTTTTCACTTCTATCGGATCTTTTTCTTGAGCAAGGACTGTACTCATATTATCCTCCTGATAATCTACATTTTGTTCCGAAGTTAAACTAAGTTATACTTATACTGATATACCTTTCAACAGAACCTCTCCATTCTACCTAGGGAGAAGGAAGAATAGAGAGCTGAATTTATTCTTTTATATCAAATTCAAAGTAATTTTTCGCATTATAATATGAGATTCCTTGCACAACATTTCCTAATAAATCCATATCATTTGGAACCTCTCCATTTTCAACCCATTCTCCTACTAGTTGGCATACAAGCCTTCTGAAGTACTCATGCCTTGTATATGAGAGAAAACTTCTTGAATCCGTCAGCATACCAAGAAATCGACTAAAGAGTCCTACATTCGCTAATGCTTTCATTTGTTCTAGCATGCCATCCTTATTATCATTGAACCACCATGCAGTTCCAAACTGAATTTTCCCTGGTTTCTTTCCATCTTGAAAACTATTAATAATGCTGGCAATGACATGATTATCATTTGGATTTAATGAATATAGAATCGTCTTTGGTAGAGCATCTTCTTTGTCCAGTGCATCCAATATTTTCACAAGCGGCTTAGCTATTCCATCATCATTCATTGAATCATAACCGGTGTCCGGACCTAGCCGATTATACATTTTTGAATTATTATTGCGCAGGGCATTTATATGGAATTGCATCGTCCAACCTAACTTGGCATATATGCCGCCAAAAAAATTAAGTGTATATGTTTTGTATTTCTTCTCATCTTCTTGAGAGACTTCGACGCCTTGCATTCTTTTCGAGAATATTTCGGCAATCTCTTCTTTAGTCGCTTCTTTGTAAACCATTACATCCAAAGCATGATCGGATACCCTGCCTCCAATTGAATGGAAAAAGTGGATTCTTGACTCCAAGGCATTAAGGAAGTCATCGTAGTCTACAATTTTTTGACCTGCTGCCTGCTCCAATTTACTTACCCACTCGAGATAACCATTACGATTAATTTCTAAAGCTTTATCTGGCCGGAAGCTCGGTAAAACGCTTACATTAAAATCATGATCTTCCATCAGCAGCTTGTGGTACTTAAGCGAATCGACTGGATCATCCGTCGTACAGATCACTTTTACATTCGACTTCAAGATTAAATCCCTTGCACCAAAACCCCTGCCATTTAACAAATTATTAACTTTTTCCCAAATGGTAGAGGCCGTTTCTTCATTTAAAATATCATATACATCGAAAAAACGTTGTAATTCTAAGTGAGTCCAATTATACAAGGGATTTCCAATTGTCATTGGTACCGTTTTCGCCCATGCTACAAACTTGTCATAATCATCAGCCTGCCCTGTAATATAATCCTCTGAGATACCATTTGCCCGCATTACCCGCCATTTATAATGGTCCCCATATAACCATGCTTCAGTAATATTTTTGAATGTCTTATTTTCATAAATTTCTTGAGGACTTAAATGGCAATGATAGTCAATAATCGGCATATCCTTTGCGTAATTTTGGTAAATATGCACCGCAGTTTCATTTGTTAATAAAAAGTCTTCTCCCATAAATTTTTTCATCATTTCACCACTTTCTTTTCGTTTGTATTTGCTATAAAACGTCATAAACTCAATAATGTTATCGTTAACATTTTTACACATGAATAGTTTATAGAAGTTTAATTTGTTTTATGTTAACGTTAACAATAATAGATTCATTTTACTGACTATTCACTAAAATTGCAATATTTTTTTATTTCAGAACAAAGTTGTTGTAAAACAAGAAAAGACATGCATTACTGCCATGTCCTTTCTTACTTTTTCTATTTACCCTTTTAATTTTCGAATAAAGCAATCAACGGTTTCATTAAACAAATCGCTTTCTTCCATAAATGGACAATGGCAACTATCTTCAAAGATTACAAGTTGGGAATGCGGAATGTTTTTATGCAAATGCTCCCCTGCAGCTACAGGAATCACTTTTTCATGCCTTCCAAAACAGAGAAGTGTGGGAATATTAATTTTTGGCAAGAATTCACGATAGTCAACAATCGATTGGTCAAATAGAATGGCACTAGCAATGGATTCCGGCATTTTGGTCACTTCCTTAAGCATCCAGCTCGCATCCGCTACAGATAATTCATTGTTTAAACATGGAGGCAAGGAAACTTTGTAAAAATGGGGAACGATTCGTTTGAATTTCAGTCATGAAGGCAATCAATGTGTCCATATCAAATGCACCAATGTTAAAATCGGGCCACTTAAAATCAGAGGCCAATTCATCCACAATCACAGTTGAATGAATATTTCCTTCACCGAATTGCTTCAGATAATCCCAAACGACAAAAGCCCCCATGGACCAGCCTACGAGTATGACATCCTTTAATCCCAGTTTAGCAATGAACGCATGAAGATCTTTTGCATAAACGGAGACCGTATTTCCGTAATGAACATGATTTGACTGGCCATGGCTTCTTAAATCAAGTAAGATCGTTCTATATTTTTCTGAGAAGGACGGAAGCTGCCTTCTAAAGAACCGGCTGCTCATCCATACACCATGGATAAAAATAATTGGTCTTCCCTGGCCCTTTTCTTCATAAAACAACCGAACGCCTTCTTCCACCTCAATATATGCCATTCCATCCCTCCTTCATGGTATTTTCACAATCCATTCCCTATTATTATTTATTGCGTTTCATCTTTTAACATTCCTTCCTATATAAAAAAATATTGTCAAACCTCATTTTAGAGTTGATAATGAAGTATATTTTTATTGATATATTCATCCTGAAAGGACGGAATTTTCATGAAGAGCTTTATCAAAAACTATCGTTCCTCTTTAATACTACTCACTGCCATTATTATCGGTGGGATAGCGGGCGTCGTTTTCGGGGAGAAAACCTCGGTCATACAGCCGCTAGGGGACTTATTCCTAAATCTGATGTTCACGATCATCGTACCATTGGTATTTTTCAGCATTGCTTCAGCGATTGCCAATATGAGCGGAATGAAGCGTCTCGGGAAAATCATGGGCAGTATCGTCGTCGTTTTCCTGACTACAGCCGCTTTAGCTGCCGTCATTGGATTTATTGGGACAACCATCATCAATCCATTGGAAGGCACAGATACAACAGCCATTAAAGAACTGATGGAAAACAGTTCCTCTGAAGAGACCATTGAGGAAGTTCCTTTCTTCAGTCAATTGGTCAACACAGTAACGGTGTCCGATTTTCCAGAACTGTTCTCCAGAAGCAATATGCTTCAACTTATCGTTTTCTCTGTTCTAATCGGACTTTCCACTGCACTGGTCGGTGAGAAAGCAAAACCGATTACCGAGTTTTTGACAGCGGGTACAGCTGTCATGATGAAAGTCGTCAAAATCGTCATGTACTATGCTCCAATTGGACTTGGTGCTTATTTTGCGGCGATTATCGGCCAGCTTGGGCCGCAGATTTTAGAAGGGTATGCTCGCACTTTCATTCTTTATCTAGTCTTAGCCTTAATTTATTATTTCGGCTTCTTCACTTTGTATGCCTTTATCGCAGGTGGGAAAGATGGAGTTAAACTATTTTGGAAAAATGCGCTGACACCATCCATTACAGCCATTGCCACTTGTTCCAGTGCCGCGTCAATTCCAGTCAATCTGGAATCGGTCAAGAAAATGGGCGTGCCAAAGGATATAGCGGAGACTGTCATCCCACTCGGAGCCAACACTCATAAAGATGGTTCTGTATTCGGCGGGGTATTGAAAATCGTTTTCCTATTCAGCTTATTTGGAAAGGATATGACAAGCATTTCAAGCATTTTAAGTATACTTGCCGTTGCCTTTTTGGTTGGAGCTGTTATGGGTGCCATTCCTGGAGGCGGTATGATTGGGGAAATGCTCATCCTTAGTGTATTCGGCTTTCCTGTTGAAGTCCTGCCGATCATTGCCGTTATATCCACCATCATCGATGCTCCCGCTACACTGCTTAACTCAACAGGAAACACGGTTTGTGCCATGCTTGTCACAAGGCTTGTTGAGGGTAAAAACTGGCTAAAACAAGCATTCGTTAAAGAAGCCGTATGATTCTATAACATCAAACTGACTCCTGGTTAACCAGGAGTCAGTTTTTTAATTTTCACATCTTTCTTTCAAACAGTTCTTTAATTGACAAGGGGTTCCTTCCCCTTACATAGAATTAAAGATTGAAGGAGGGAATTAAATGCTAATGAAATGCTTACCGACTGCCATCCTTTTCACGGGACTATTATATATTTTTTTTATACCGGAGGAGCCTTTAACCATAAAAATCATGTTTAAGGTCATTCCCATGTTATTGATTTTGCTTTATGCATTCACAACAGGGGGAACGCGTGATCGTTACCAATCCTTAATACTTCTTGGTTTATTTTTTTGCATGCTTGGTGATGGTTTGTTAATCTGGTTCGTCATCGGGCTTTCCGCCTTCTTGATCGGCCACCTTTTCTATATTTCGGCATTCTTTAAGCTATGGACCTTTTCTTGGCTTCGATTTGCGACGATTCTTCCAATTATTATTTACTCCACTTGGATTGGTCGTGAAATTGTACTTGCTTTAATTGAAAAAGGTGAAAATAGCCTCATCATCCCTGTAATCTGTTATGTAACGGTCATCTCCCTCATGGGTTGGGCGGCTTTTATGACCGGAAATGCAGCCGCAATCATCGGCGGGGTTCTGTTCGTGATTTCCGACTCCATTTTATCTTGGAACAAATTTATCGAAGATGTTGCCTTTTCAGATCCACTGATCATGCTTACCTACTATACAGCTCAGTTTTTCATGGCTAGAAGCATTCGCATGAGTCCTTCTTTCCATTTATCGAAAGGTTCGAAAAGAGAACTGCCTATCCAGTGAATCCGAATAATCGTACGTTCCACATGAAACAATTTCATGAAAAAAGGCATTCACAGCTCTGCTTGAACTGTGGACGCCTTTTTTTATCCTTTAATTTTCTTAATGAAGACTACTTTTAAATAGTTCCCTTCCTTATATTCCGTACTTGTTTTAAAATCAGCCGGCAATGAGAATTCTTCCATGAGCTCGTATTTTCCGTTCATTTCCTTGAAGGCAATATCAATGAAGCTCTTGAACTTTTTCATGTCGAACGTACTGCAATTAGTTGATGCGATAATGACCCCATTGTCTTCCGTAATGGATATGGTATCCTTCAATAGATTCGTATAGTCTTTTCCGGCGCTGAAAGTAAACTTCTTCGATTTGGCAAAGCTGGGTGGATCGAGGATGACCATTTCAAATTTCAAAGCCTTCTTCACTGCATATTTAAAATACTTAAATACATCCATCACCACGATATTTTGAGCTTCAGGATCTATTCCATTTACACTGAACTGTTCGATCGTCTTTGGTAAGCTGCGATTCGCCAGGTCGACACTAGTTGTTTTAACAGCACCGCCTAAAGCGGCAAACACGGAAAATGCCCCAGTGTAGGAGAACATATTCAAGACGGTTTTCCCTTTTACGTATTCATCCCGGATTTTCCTTCTGACATCGCGTTGATCAAGGAAGACACCGACCATTGCCCCATCATTCAGGTAAACAGCGAAATTTACTCCATTCTCCTTTACGAGAAGCGGAAATTCCGGTTGTTCACCCATGACAAAATCGTCTTCATCCACGTATTGCCCCTTTGTATCAAAGCGTTTCTTCTGATAAATCGATTTGACTTCAACCGTATCCTGCAATGCCTTAATGATGTAGTCTTTAAAGGAATATATCCCTTTGCTATACCAGCTAATCACATAGTGACCATCATAATGATCAATGATTAAACCGCCAATTCCATCACCTTCCCCATTAAACAAGCGGAAAGCCGTAGTCTCTGTATCTTCAAAAAAAGACTTTCGGAATTCATATGCTGCCTGGATTTTGCCGTTAAAGAAGGTTTGATCGATCTTTTCATTTTCTCTTCGGGTCAATACCCAACCATAGCCCTTATTCTGTTTACCATAATATCCTTTTGCTAGAAAACGGTTGTTTTCATCCACCAACCGCACTAAAGATCCCTCTTCCTGAAGGTCATTAAGGTTGGCTATCGACTCTTTAACAATCAAGGGAAAACCCTTGCCGATTTTACTCACGAACTTAGCTTTCACTTTTATATCTATTTCATTTCCCATATATATCATCCTATCTATGCAAATGCTTACCTTCCCATTTTACCCTAATCCCTTTATAAATAAAAACCAGCCTGGTTCCTTAACCAGGCTGGTTTCCCGAAAACTTGATCATGATACTTCTAAATGGAGATCGCCTGGCTTAACTTTGCCCATCATCTTCAATACCCGATGTAAGGCAAGTGTGATTACAGCTGGCAATACCATACCCACTGCCACATAAACCAAGAACGTGTACAGCCCTTGACCAGTTATGATGGCAATCGGGGCAATCATTGAACTTAACCCCATGCCTCCAAGTTCATACGGTACTTGAAAATCGAATGCCAAGGTAGCGATTGGGGCACAAATGATTGCCGCTACAAAAGGCGGGACGACATATAATGGTTTTTTGATTAAGTTAGGAAATTGAACTTTTGGCGTAACGACCATCTGGGCAAGGAACCCACCCATATCATTATCTTTATAAGACATGACAGTGAACCCAACAAACTGAACGGTACATCCGATCAAAGCTGCCGCACTGGAAACGGGATCTAATTGCAAGGCGATTGCCAGTGCAGCGGAAGACGCTGGTGTCATCAATAAAATGCTCCATACCAAGGCGATGACCATGGACCCGATTAATGGAGAACCCTCGACCGCAGCGGTGGTTTGACTGCTTATCCATGTTAGGAGCGGAGTGGTGACAAGAGCCAGGCCATATCCTGAAACTCCACCGACAAGAACTGCTCCCATTGGGATGGCCATGATGTCCAACTTTGTTTTGCCAATTATACGCTTACCTACATATGTTGCAATTACAGCTGCCAATACAGCACTTAGTGGCTGTCCTGTAACAATCGTGAAGGCACCCTCAGCAGTTCTGTTAATGGCGGCACCGCCAACTGCACTTGAAGCCATGGCGCTAAAGATAATTAATGAATTTCCTCCTAGCTGATAAGCGATTCCTGCTCCTAAAGCTGGGGCTAGCAAGACCTTTGCGGCCCCGCCTATTGCCAGGAAGACCTCCCAACCTAAATATCCTCCTATGGATTCAAACAATAACCCGATCCCTAATGTAACCAAAACTGCGTTGGCTATCCCTGTTGATGCCTTGTACATTCTATTACTGATGTATTCTTTCCTGCTCACTTTATCTCCACTCCTTATTAATTATCAGAATATTCAATTTAAAAAAATCGAAAAAAAAATATATATCTTTAATTTAAGCCTATTAAGTATATCACCGCTACGTATAATGTCTGCTCGTATAATAACATGAATTTTCTGATAATGTAAGTAGTATTTTTATACTAATAAAATAAAAGCGTTTTCATAAATATGAGTTTAACGCATTTTCATCCAATAAAAACTAGGATTGTATTATTTCAAAATAAAAAAAATCCCTTTTAAGGAGGTGCTACATGGAGATATTTCGATACATTTGCGACAAAAAAAGAACCCGATTAAGGATTCTCTCACTAGCTGGATTTATGACTATTCTAATAGATACCCATCCTATTTTTGAAACCCTTCCAATTTTACAAAAGTATCCTTTAAATATTGGTAAAACAATTTCTCCGTTGGCATCAGTTCCCTATCAGTCGGAACGATGACCCCTACAGCCCTGGTTACAGCTGGATCCTCCAGCGGCAATTTAACCGTAAAGCGAGGCAAGCTATCAATCAAGGAAATCTCAGGAATCAAGGTTATACCCAGACCTGCTGCCACTAGGCCTTTTATAGCATCAGTATCTTTTCCTTCAAATGCCACTTCCGGTTCGAAACCATGCAGTCTGCATGCTTTCATAACGAGATCCCTTAAAACATAGCCCTTTGGATATACGATGAACGGGTTTCCTTGAAGCTCATTTAATGATAATGACTTCTTCAAGGCCAAAGGATGGCTTTCTGGTAAAAGGGCAACTAAATTCTCAATAAATAGCGTTTCTCCTTTGATTTTCTTTTCATTCACCGGCAGGGGGCCAATCAAGGCCATGTTTATGTTACCTTTTATCACCGAATCTATCAGGTAGCGATATGAACCTTGTTTCAATGTGAATTTCGCCAGCGGATAACTTTCCCTAAAATCGGAAATGACCCTTGGCAATATATAAGAAGCTAAACTGCTGGGAAAGCCAATGCGGATTGTCCCTTTTTCTGGATCCAGACTTTCAGCCATCTCACGCTTAGCACGATTGATTATATCCATAGCTTGTTCCATATGGGCTAAAAATGTATGTCCAATAGGCGTCAATCTAATCTTTCGGCCTTCCCGGATAAATAGGGGCACGCCCAATTCTTCTTCTAAATTATAAATTTGGCGACTGACAGCAGACTGGGCAACATGCAAGTCCACTGCTGCTTCCGTCATATGTTCACGCTTTGCCACTTCAATGAAATATTCGATTTGCCTTAATTCCAAGCTAAGCTCCCTCTTTCATATCAAAACAGCATGTTATTTATCTAATATTCAGATTGTTTATTTCACTTTTAAATTATATCATGAAAGTATTATATAAAACCGATAAGCTTACCCTAATTAATATTTTTTGACTTTACTAAAGGAGAGAGAACAATGACCACTTCACAAGAAGTCGAGCATGAGGATTTACAAGTTGCTAGGGAGTTCGTAAGTCAAGTATACGCACAGGTAAAGGAGCGTAATCCTCACGAAAGTGAGTTTCATCAAGCCGTAAAGGAGATATTCCTTTCATTGGTCCCCGTTTTTGCAAAACATCCAAATTATATGAAAAGCGGGATATTGGAAAGGCTGGTTGAGCCCGAAAGAATGATCACCTTCCGAGTCTCTTGGGTTGATGACCTGGGAAATGTTCAAGTCAACCGTGGTTTTCGTGTACAATTCAATAGTGCAATCGGGCCATTCAAAGGCGGTCTTCGATTCCATCCCACTGTCAATTCCAGCATCATAAAGTTTCTTGGTTTCGAGCAAATCTTTAAAAATTCTCTTACAGGCCAGCCGATTGGTGGGGGAAAAGGCGGTTCAGACTTCGATCCAAAAGGAAAATCGGACGCGGAAATCATGCGTTTTTGCCAAAGCTTCATGTCGGAACTATCTCGCTATATCGGCCCTGATACAGACGTACCAGCTGGTGATATCGGAGTCGGTGCAAGAGAAATCGGTTACCTGTTCGGTCAATATAAAAAGATTCAAGGCAGCTACCATGCCGGTGTTTTAACTGGTAAAGGAATAAGTTATGGCGGAAGCTTGGCCCGTACAGAAGCAACTGGATATGGAACGGTTTACTTCGTCGAGGAGATGCTTAATGACAAAGGGTTACAATTCCGTGGCAGCACTGTCGTTATTTCCGGATCTGGCAATGTATCGATTCATGCCATTGAGAAAGCTACACAATTGGGAGCTAAAGTTGTTGCTTGCAGTGACTCCAATGGCTACATATATGATGAAAACGGTCTAAACCTGGATACAGTCAGACGTTTAAAAGAAGTGGAACGAAAACGATTGAGCGAATATGTCGATGCACACCCGGAAGCTGTATACCATGAAGGAAGCTACGGCATTTGGTCTGTACCATGCGACATCGCACTTCCTTGTGCCACACAAAATGAAATCGATGAAGAAGCAGCAAAATTACTGATCAAAAATAATGTGAAGGCAGTCGGTGAGGGTGCTAATATGCCTTCAACCCTTGAGGCCATTGAAGTATTCATTAATAATGGCATCCTTTTTGGGCCAGCAAAAGCGGCCAATGCAGGCGGCGTAGCCGTGTCTGCACTCGAAATGGCCCAAAACAGCGCAAGAATGCCTTGGACTTTTGAAGATGTCGATGACAAGCTGCATCAAATCATGAAAAACATCTATAAAAACAGTGTAGAAGCTGCAGAAGCATATGGTGAGCCTGGTAACTTAGTTATTGGGGCCAATATTGCCGGATTCCTTAAAGTGGCGGATGCAATGCTGACTCAAGGTATACTCTAGCAATCGGTTGATTTAGGAGGCGGTTCCGACAGGGGCCGCCTTACTTTTGTAAAAGAATGATCTCACTTTTTTTTACCCTCTTATTCATCTCAATTCAAGCTGAATATCCACACTCAGATAACATCAATGAGATTAAAACATTTCTTTCTTACTATAAAAAAAAGAGTGCCGGAAAAGTTCTGGCACTCTCATGGTTTGCAGACATTATTCTTTGGTGACCAATTTCAATGGAACGGATATTGTGTCATCCACTTTATCGCCTTTTAAGATTTTCTCAGCCGCATTAACCGCTTCTTCACCGATAAGTGCCGGTTGTTGGGCGATTGTAGCTTTTAGTTCACCGTTTTCAACTGCTTTCAATGCATCATCATTTCCGTCAAAACCAACCACGATGATGTCTTTTCCTGCTGCCTTGATTGCTTCAATGGCCCCAAGTGCCATTTCATCATTATGGGCGAATACCGCTTGGATGTCATTATTGCCTTGGAGGATATTTTCCATGACGTTAAGCCCTTTTGTCCGGTCGAATTCCGCCGTTTGGCTTGTCAGGACATCTAACTGCTTGTCCGCAATATTGTGGAAACCTTTCCCGCGTTCACGAGTTGCAGATGCGCCGGATACCCCTTCAAGTTCCACTACTTTCGCTTTTTCGCCCAGCTCTTTAACTAGATATTCTGCAGCCATTTCACCGCCAGCCACATTATCGGAAGCGATGAACGTTTCAATGTCACCTTCGTCTGAAGAGCGGTCAATCGTGATAACGGGAATGCCCGCATCATTTGCATCTTGAACGGCTGAAGTTATTGCCGCAGAGTCAGTTGGATTCACAAGAAGGACATCAACCTCTTGAAGAATTAAATCTTCAATTCCGCTAATCTGTTTTGCTGTATCATCCTGGGCGTCAACAACTGTAACTTTCATGCCTTTTTCTTTTGCTTCTTTTTCAATACCATCTTTTAAGGAAACGAAGAATGGATTGTTTAAAGTTGAGATGCTGACTCCGACTTTCACGTCTTTCATGGAGTCTTTCTTTTCTTTTTTATCATCTTTTTAGACCAGAATCCATTGAACAGGCAGCTAAGACCATTAAAGAAAGAACCATGATGATCGATACTATTTTTTTCATTGATTACACCTCTTCTTATGATTTTTTACGGTCAAGTAAGACCGCGATTAATATAACTGCACCTTTTACCACTTGCTGGTAAAAAGAGGATACACCAAGCAAATTCATGCCGTTATTCAAGGTACCGATGATCAGGACACCCACCAGCGTACCGAACAACCGCCCTTTACCGCCTGAAAGGCTCGTTCCACCCAGCACCACGGCTGCGATGGCATCCATTTCATAGGATTGGCCTGCCGTCGGCTGTGCCGAATTCAAACGGGATGTTAAAATGGCACCGGCAATTGCTGCCATCGTACCGGCCAGACCATATATGGCCACCTTGACTCGGTCAACTTTAATCCCCGAAATGCGGGAAGCCCTTTCATTTCCGCCAATTGCATATGTTTTACGGCCAAAGGATGTTTTATGGAGCAGGAACCATAGGATTAAGAAAGCGATGACCATCACAACAGCCGGTACTGGCAGTCCCAGGAAGTATCCTCTCCCAAGCATCTGGAACATTTCAGAATCGCCAATTCCAGTAATCGGCTTTCCATCCGTATACACAAGCGTTAATCCCCGGAATATCGTCATGGTGGCCAATGTAACGATGAAAGGGGCCATTTTTCCTTTTGAAACGAGAATCCCATTGATTATACCCATTATTGCACCTAGCAGAATGCCTACTAATATTGCTAAAATAGGATCCATTCCCGAGACCATCATGCCCGCCATAAGTGCGCTGGATAGAGCTAAAATGGAACCGACGGACAAGTCGATGCCACCTGTCAATATGATAAAGGTCATTCCAAATGCAATAAGTGCATTGATGGAGGTTTGACGCAATAAATTCAAAATATTATTCGGTTCCATGAATGATGGATTTAAAACGGTTATTACGATAAATAAAAGTACCAGGGCAAGTAACGGACCAAATTTCTGCCAAATCCCGCTTTTCCCTGTAGCCTCAAGTTTCATCCTAGTTCCCTCCTGTCGCCAATGCCATAATTTTTTCTTGCGTCGCTTCCTGCTTTAACAATTCCCCAGAAATCTCACCTTCGTGAACCACAAGGATTCTATCACTCATTCCAATGATTTCCGGAAGTTCTGACGAAACCATGATGATGGCGATGCCTCGCTCCGTCAATTCATTCATCAATTCGTAAATTTCACGTTTTGCACCAACATCTATGCCTCGGGTTGGCTCATCCATAATTAAAACTTTAGGGGAAGTGCCGATCCATTTGGCTATTACCACCTTTTGTTGATTCCCTCCGGAAAGATTGCCGATGATCGTTTCAGCTGAAGATGTCTTTACGTGAAGTCGCTTAATCATCATTTCGGCAAAGTTTTTCTCATCCTCCGTTTTTACGAGTCCATTAGGAGCAAAGCTTTTCAGATTCGGCAAGCCGATATTTTCCCTTACTGAAAAGTCCAGTATCAGCCCCTCTTCTTTACGATTTTCCGTAATGAAGGCCAGGCCGTGTCGAACTGCATCCGTTGGTTTTCGTATGGTAACTTTCTTACCTTCAATGGTAATTTCACCGCTGTCTATTTGGTCGACACCAAAAAGGGCGCGCATTATTTCTGTTCTGCCAGCTCCCATCAATCCGGCTACACCCACAATCTCTCCTTGCCGTACTGCGAAATGGATATCTTCAAAAAGCCCTTTTTTAGTTAATCCTTTTACATCGAGGACTACGTCGCCAGGGTTTGCTTCACGATGAGGAAAACGATCCTCCAACTCCCGCCCGACCATTTTTTGAACGACTTCATCGAAATTTGTATCTGCAATTTTTTTCGTATCGACTGTTTTTCCGTCACGCATTACGGTGATCCTGTCACAAATGGCAAAAATTTCTTCCATTCGGTGAGAGATATAAACTAGTGATACACCCTTTTTAGTAAGTCCTTTCATCACTTCAAAGAGCTTCTCTATTTCTCTATCGGTCAGAGCTGCTGTGGGCTCGTCCATGATGATGACTTCGGCATCCGTCATAAGCGCCTTGGCAATTTCAATCATTTGCTGTTCCCCGACAGAACAAAGGCCGGCTTCCTTATCAAAAGGAAGGGAAATATTAAGTGTTTTAAAAATCTCGTTTGCACACGCTTTCATTTGTTTCGTCTTTAGGACACCGAAGGTATTTACCATTTCCCTGCCGATAAATAGATTCTCCAGCACGGTCATCTCTGGCCAAATATTCAATTCCTGACGGATAAAGGCCATTCCCGCCTCTTCCGCTTCCTTTGAATCCTTGAATGAGGTTTCTTTACCGTTAATCTCGATCGTTCCTTGGTCTTGTTTATGCAGCCCGGTCAAAATGTTCATCAAGGTTGATTTCCCCGCTCCATTCTCCCCCATTAGTGCATGTACTTCTCCTGCCTCTAAAGAAAAATGAACACCTTCCAATACCTTGTTTTGACCAAATGCTTTATAAATATTGTGCATTTCGATTTGCATGCTCATCATCTCTTTTCTTTAAAAGAATACTCCAGACTGCAATATGCAATTTGAATACGGCGTCGTCTCCCCAGTCCGGATTATTGCTTTCGCGTTACTTGTCAGCCTTTTAAAATCCTCATGGGAAACATATTCAATCCCTTCCCCGAATTGCTGCTCCAAATATTGATGCTGTTCTGGGTTTTTATCCTTCACTTCAGTGGCAGCGATAACTTTTTCAACAACCATATCTTCGTGAACGGCTCGAACGACATCTTGAAAAGATGGTGTTCCAGGCGTCAAAGCTAAATCTATCTTGCAAACTCCCGATGGTACCGGCAGCCCCGCATCACCCACGACAATATAATCCGTATGACCAAGGTCAACCAGGACCTTGGCTATTGAACTATTGATGATTCCTTGACGTTTCATGCTTCAAGGCCCCTTTCGACTTCTTTCCTTTGCGGCATGCCGCCTTGAGCGCCTAACTTCGTCACGGAAATCGAGGCTGCCCGGTTCGCGAATAACAAGCATTCGTCAAAACTTTTTCCTTCTGCAACAGCCACCGCAAAGGCAGCATTGAATGTATCGCCTGCCCCTGTTGTATCCACTGCTTCCACTACAAAGCTTGGAACGACCTTTTCTTCATGCCCGTCAAAATAACGGACGCCATTTTTCCCTTCGGTAATGAATAATTTATTTGGATACTCAGTCAAGACTTTCGTTCGATCCCGGCCATTAAAAAGTATTTCGAACTCATGTTCATTCGGCGTAAGGAATGATGCCTGTTGAATGACAGCCTCGCTTAGCTTGCGGGCTGGAGCTGGGTTCAAAAGTAATTTCTTTTGAAGCGTGTTGCACAATTCAGCCAGAAATTCCACCGTTTCCTCAGGAATTTCCTGCTGAACCATCACGATATCCGACTCCTCAATGACCTTTTTCGCCTTTTGTACATATTCAGGAGTAATGAAATCATTTGCACCTTTTACGACAATAATACTGTTATCACCTTCTGAAAGGGTAATGTGTGCTGTACCGGAGGCAGTACCTGTAACCGGTTCCACATACTCCGTGTTTATATGATTTTTTTTCAGGTTTTCTAAAATAATCTCACCATAGACATCATCACCTACACATCCAACCATGGATACTTCAGCACCAAGTCGGGCAGCAGCCACAGCCTGATTGGCTCCTTTTCCTCCAGGAACCGTGATGAACGACTCTCCTAAAACCGTTTCCCCTGCTATTGGCCGCTTAGCTGATGTCACCACTAAGTCCATTGAGGAACTTCCCACTACTGTAATTCTAATCATGCCTTCTCCGCCTTTCTTCTCGTTGTTTGTCTCTCCACAAAAGAAACAGGGAGCTTTTTGTGCGTCACTTCCAATTTTTCCTGATTGATCTTTTTAATTAGCATTTCCGCGGCTTGTGCCCCCATCTCGTAGGCTGGCTGCCGAATTGTCGATAACGGTGGGTGCAATAACGCAGTGAAGGCGATATCATCATAGCCTATTAATTGTATGTCTTCCGGAATCCGTATTCCCCGTTTTAAAATCTCTTGAAGTGCGGCAGCTGCAACAATATCATTGCAAGCAATGATTCCATCCGTTTCCGGATATTGCTCGAACAGCTGTCTCACGCAAATTTGGCCGCCCTGAAGAGTGAGGGATGAATCCATGACTTGCACATTCACTTCGGCTTGTTTCAATTCTTCCAATGCTGCCATGTACCGTTCATATACAGGTTTTATTTCGACTGGTCCCCTGATGAGGACGATATTTGTACTGCCTCTATCAAGCAATACGCGTGCTGCGAGCTTACCGCCTGTCTTTTGATCGGAATAAACAGCTGGTAATTTTTCTGCTGTACGGTCAAGAAGGACAACTGGAATTTCCAGGTTATCAAAATTTTCATTGGCTTCTTCACTGGTTGAAGCAATCATGCCCACTACATTATTCTGAAGAAAAGTGTCAATATATTCTATTTCTTTATCTCTCTTTTCATCGCTATTCCCAAAGATTAATCGATACCCGAATTGCTGCAGATAATCCTCGACACCTCTTGCCATTTCAGGGAAGAAGGGATTCGTAATGTCTGGCAAAATCAAACCAACCAATTTGGATTTACGATTATAAAGGGATCTTGCCACTTCATTCGGTTTATAATTTAATTTTTCAACAGCTGCCATGACCACCTTTTTTGTGTCCTCATGTGCATAACCACTGCCATTCATAACTCTGGAAACCGTTGCCACAGAAACCCCAGCTTCCTTTGCAACATCCCGAATAGTTGCCAATATATCCACCTCAATAATTTTGTGTAACCGTTTACACAATAGCTTATCACCAATTTATATGAACGGCAAGCCCTATTCCAAAGAAAAATTTTAGGTAGTTTGAATCAAGCCGGATAACCCAATCCTTTTTAATGCGTACATTTTTAATAATTATCGGACTCTATCGTCTCTTTCCGTTTTGCATATATAGGTTTTACATCCTCATTACCTCTAGATTTATTTAATACTTCTATTTGGTAGGCAATAGGAGTTCTACCTAACTGTTGGAACGGAAGGTACGAGGCCCCTGCGGGAATACGCGTCCAAGGGAGACCCCCGCGGGCGGACCTCCCGCGGAAAGCGAGTGCCTGAAGCGGAAATCAACGGTCAAAATTTAAAAATCCAAAAAAACTGTAGACATACTCAATTCTTATCGAGTTCGTCTACAGTCTGAAAATAGCTCAAAAGTCTGAGCCAGTTTAACTTTATTGCGTTTTTGCAGGTAACTTTTCATAAAGGGCATTATTCACATGCCCAAACTCAGATGCATGCGGACGGTCTTCACCATCGCTATATCCATATTGAAGCATCCGATTTCTATTCAGGCAAAGTTTTGTTAATTTTGGCGCAAAGAAATTGAATATATCGAAACGATCCTGTAACCTAGGGAATTTTTTCTGATGTGTAAGGATTGTTTGAGCGACGCCTTCCCAAAAGACATTCTCATCCAAAAGGGACCTCTTCATCAGGAGTGTTGACAAGTAACGGAAATGACAGATGAATAGTCCCGTGAAAATGAATTGAACCAGTCCTTCAGGGGTTTCACTTCTTAATACTTTTCTTAAATCATCAGGAAGTTTACTCAATTCAGGAAGCGGCTGATCACTGACGTTTACATCATCCACAAAATCCTTGATGGCCAAACGATGAGGCTTGTAATCCTTCAAAACTAAAATGGTATTTTGACCATGCGGCGAGAAGACCAATCCATATTGATAGATAATATGTAATAGTGGTGATAGAATGACATCGAATAATTGAGCTGTCCAGGCTTCCGCAGTCAATCCGGATTTTTCAATAAGGCTCTCCACATATGGCTTCCCTTTGTAGTCCACATGTAAAAGGGAAGCAAGTGTAATGGGCTTTTCGCCTTCTTCCATATAACTGTATATGCTTTCTCTCCAAATACCGCCTAGCATCTCCAAATATTGATAGGGTACATTCTCCAGCTTGGAAAAATACGGGTGGTCAACGTTTAAACTGGCCACTTCACCTGGAAGCACTACTTTGCATTCTTCCTTCAAGAATGAATCATTTTCATAAATGTTCTTAATATACGCTGTGATTTTTGGAGCAATGACTGTGCGCTCCGCTGGTAATCCACGGTAGACTAGCGTATTTAAAATGCTCATCGGCAGCTTGACGTGGTGTTTATTCTTATTCGACACATTAACAAATGTCCGAATTGATTGTTGCGGAAGATACTCATCAGGACCATTTCCCATAGCTACAATCAACCCTTTAGCCAAGTCATCGGTAAAATTCTGGATGATTACATTTTTCCACTGCCATTCATGGACTGGGAGGTAGAAATAGTTTTCTGACTTCAGGCCTTTCTCTGTCAATCTTTTTGCAAATGATTTTTGGGTTTCCTCATCCAGTTCATTCTCCATCAATTGCTTATAAGACAACTTTTCAATGGAATTGAACTCACCCCTCGTTTTATGGACCGCAATCCATGATAACTGAACTTCCTTCTGGTTTTCTGGAGCAAACTTCAAATAATCATCAAAACCGAAACCGATTCTTCCCTTGTTATAAGCAATCCAAGGGTGACCGCTCATTTCCCCTTCAAGTAAAGCATAGTCCAGTTCGACCAAATCATCCGCGTCTTGTTCAGGTTTGGATAGCAATTGGAGGTCCGCAAGCAGCGTATGATGGAATTCCTTGATTAAATGTCCTGTTGTTTCTGCAGTCATCCCAATTACCGGCTGGATGTCCAAAATGAATTGAATAGCATCATTGGCCTGTGTAAAACCTTCCGTTTCATATACCTGGATCGACTCAGCCTGTACTTCATAGCTGTCAAAAAGACGGGGTGAAGCCAAAAATTGATAAGATCTCCCCTCATTTATCTTTAACTCATATAGGTTTCCTGCTGCATTTTCGTTCAAGACAGCTGGTTTGATCATATCTTCATACATATACTCAGAAATCATCTTGGCCAGCAGGTTTTGGTTTACTATCGACCAATTTTTTTCTGAAACCGCCTGTTCCACTTCATTTATGAACTGCATACAATGCTTCCCTTCCCTTCTCTTAGTAAGCCATGACAGGTGATTTTACACGGAATGACTGAAAAGCACCCTTTGGCTCTGATGGATAAATCTCTTTACCTGCCAATTGATTGATAATGATGGAGTTTCGGAAGGCCCCTAAGCCTAGATCCGGAGCACCCACACCATGTGTATGTATCTCGCCATTTTGAATAAAAAGGTGATTCTGCGTAGTGATGGCCGTTCCTACTCTATAATCTTTCGTTATTGTAAGCCGCCCCAAATCATCGCGGACTAAAAGGTCTTCCATGGTGTCAAGGAATGCCGGAAGGGTTGATTTATAGCCCGTTCCAAAAACAATCGCCTCTGTGTCCACATCAAATTCTCTATCTTCTACCCACTGTCGGCATTTCAATCCCCAGCCATTTTCGGTGGGAGTTACCGCCGAAACTTCCGTCATGGCCCTAAGTTCAATGGAAAGTTTGGCATTTCCAATCGATTTTTCATACATCTTGTCAAAAATTGCTGCAATTGTCGTGGCGCTGATCCCTTTATACAATAGATCCTGTTTCGGCAGAATTTCATCCTTCTTTTCCTGTGGCAGCCGATAAAAGAAATCAAGGTAATCCGGAGTGAAGTATTCCAACCCAAGTTTTGAATATTCCATAGGGAAAAACCCCTTGGATCTTGTATACCAGTTAAGCTGATAGCCATATTGCTCCTGCTCATTCAGTAGATCCAGAAAGACCTCGGCTGCACTCTGTCCAGATCCGACAACCGTTACGGATTTTTTCTTTAAGACATTTTCTTTGTTCCGTAAATAATCGGCCGAATGCAGGATGCTCTCCCCCATATATGGGTGAAATGCCGACGGGACAGTCGGGGCGGTGCCAATTCCCATGACAACATGACGGCTATAATAGACTTCGATCTTTTGTGTTTGTGCATCCCTTACACTGATTTGATAGAAGGGTTCACCTTGATCACCTATATACTCCACCGCCTCCACCGCCTTTCCAAAACAGCAGCTTTCAAGTTGATGGGCAGTCCAGCGGCAATAGTCGTTATATTCTTTTCGTGGAATCAAGAATTTTTCAAGAAAGTAGAAATGATAGAGACGATCATGCTGCTGTAAATAACTCAAGTAACTATATGGGCTAGTCACATCAGCCATGCTAACTAGATCGGCAAAGAACGGTACCTGCAGTGTTGTCCCTTCCAGCAGCATTCCTTCATGCCAATTAAATTCCTGCTTTTTCTCAAAAAAGACGGCATTCAACTCCGGGGTTTTCTCCAAAAGGGCCGCAAGTCCAAGGTTAAAGGGGCCTATCCCTATCCCTACCAGGTCATAGATAGATTGTTGCTTCTCCATACTTCCACTTCCTCTCAAAATTCTCCCGTGTACATGACATTAGCAATGCCGTTTTGTCAGGGAGCTCAATTTCTTTAATTGGGGTGAAACCGCACTTTTCAAATAAGTAAATCATCTTTGCATTTCGAATGTCCGGTTCCGCCATCACCTTTTTTGTTCTAGAAGAAAGCAGTTGGTATTTCACCATTGCACGTAAAAACGGCAAAGCCAGTCCTTTTCCAAGGTAATCTGAATCACCAATGAGTAAATGAATGCCTTGATCTCCCTCTTCGGACTCATAATAATCTTCGATGATATCGCCTTTTACCCAATACGATTCCCAATAGCTCATGGGGATTGCATCAAGGCAGCCAAGATAGAGTGTTTGGTGTGTGTCAGCCAACGCCTTTTGCAAATGAACAGCAAACTTTTCTTTTGTGAAATTTAAATTCCAGTAGGGTATCACATGTTCTTCATGCATCCATTTATGCAGTGTATCTACATCCCTCTCAAATTCAACTTTGACAAATGAAAGCTGTTGATTACAGTCCTTCAGATTTTCTTCATAACTATTTTTCATAGGCGGTTAAAACCCCCTGCGCGAATGGATTATCAATCGTTGTATAAACGGATTGTGTCTCAAGTGAACCGACAAGCTCATCCATATCATGAAATCGCGTCAGTAAATTAGCCTTACAAGATAATTCCCGGGCATGAAGCAGCCTTGAAACAACTCGATTCAACCCTTCATCCTCGCTTTCCCTGCTGCTTGTTTCCAATTGTTCCTGAACGAGCTGTAACAGGGTTTTCTCTGATACTAATCCTTCCGTACCAAAATTATTGATTAAGCCTAATAAGTGATTGAAAAAGAAGTAGTATTGAAGTCTTTCTTCAGCGACTTCATCAGAACAAGTCGTGAAGCTTTTTTCACTTAGTTCAGGCAGGATATTCAACAACCTGTCTACTTTGGACTCGCAATAGTAATACCCTTGATTATCACGATAATAAAAAGTGGATGGATAGCCATCTTGAAGTTGAATGATTGAATTTTGCTGGTGGGCTTCTAAAACAATTCCATACTCTTCAAATAGCCAAAGCATCGGTTTTAATGTCATTGAAAGATAAATTTTGAACCATTCCTTACTTACTTCTTCGGTACTGCGGTTTTCATCAGCTGCCAATTTGCGGATGATCGCTCCAAGCCTTGATGGTGCACCATAGGCATTATCCTGACATAAGCCTGCAATCAGGCTTGCTTGTTTATCATTTTCATAAAAAGGGTTTTCCCGAATATCAACATCGAAACCTGATTCTTGTTCAGTTGTTTTAATCGTTAGATAAGCAGGGTCCTTAATAACACGGAAGGCGGGATGCTGTTCTTTTAGATCATCGCCCACTTTTGAATCTATTAATTTAGCAATTTCCACACCGCGATCTAGTTCTTTTTGCAAATTCGCACGTAATGAATTCGTGATCTTAACCGGAACGGAAAATTTGTACATATATCTCGATGTGGCACTATATACCGTTCTAAATGAAGAGGTAGCCGTGAATTTTTTTCCAAGCGGTCCTGCATAAACTAGTGTTCCTTGCTCGATTAGCCTCTTAACCTCTTCTTTTTCGATAAGCACTTTTGCCTGGAGCGGATGTGCCGGGATAATGCTGTATCGGCTTTCCTTTTGGCAATACGTGTCACGAAATTCACTGGAAATCTCCAAGTCACCAGCTAATTCTTGTTTAATGATCTCACTTGCCGATCGGACTTCACTAGAATCCTGGATGACGATCGAAGGCTCTGCCAGGAAATAGTGCAGCTGAAACTCCCCTTTTAATTCGGGTGAATAGATCCATTCATCTTTTTCTGAAATGCCCTGCTTACTTTTCGGTGTCGGGTGGAACAGGTGGCCGAATAAAAGCGACTGCTCTGCTTCGATGTATGTAAAATCAGGACTTTGAAGTGCATCAGCGTCTTCTGTCCTCGCTTCCACATAACGTTGAATATTTTGGCTGCTAAGGATGACACGCAGCATCAATTCATCTTCACTATCCGTCCGGCCCTGCTCATTCAATAACTCTTTAGAAACAATCGAGACCATTGTCACATAATCTAATTCACGTACTTGTTTGGATGCTGTTTGGTAGTAAATCGGGAAGGTGAAGATATGACGCCCCGTTACCGACCAATATTTAAGTGGAACAAGCAATGCAATATCTTGGGATCTGAGATTACTGACTAATAATGAATCCGGAATGGAACCCTCCAAATCTGGCCAGTTTCTCGTTTCTTCTAAACTGCAATTCCCGGTTTCCCGGAAATAACAGTTCAGAAAGCTTTGCATCGTTGCCCTTTCAGCTATTTGCTTACCATTCATCTTCATTCCTCCATCATCTTGAACATTTCACCTAAAACTCGAATTTCGTCTAAAATTTCCTCTATGTGTTCAAGCCTTGTCATTGGATTCAATAGTGTCATTTTTAAATATACCTGTCCGTCAAAACGCGTTTTTGCTAAAAATGCCCGTCCGCTTTTCAGTAATTCCTGCTGAATCTGTTTATTTAATAGATTTACTAGCTGATCACTTTCTCCCGAGGGATTATAACGGAATACAACTGCATTCAATTCAGGATCTTTATTTAATACTGTGAATCCATCCGCTTTTTCGATCTTCACAGCCACTTCACGTGCAAGATGACAAGTATAGTCGATCATTTCAGCAAAGGTGTCCAGTCCAACCACCTTCAATGACATCCAGAGTTTCAGTGCATCGAACCTTCTCGTCGTTTGAACCGATTTATTGACTAAATGAACCATGCCCTCCGCTTCATCTTCCTGTGGATTCAAGTAATCGGCGTGATGCTGGATATATTGAAATGAGTTGCTGTCCGAGACAAGAAAAGCACCACAACTGATGGGTTGATAGAATAATTTGTGAAAATCAACCGTAATCGAGTCGGCCCGTTCAATTCCGCTGATTAACTCTTTGTAATCCTTGCTTAAAATCATCGCACCGCCATATGCAGCGTCCACATGCAGCCATATCCCATTCTTCCTAGCAGCTTCGGACAATTCATGTAATGGATCGATTGAACCAAAATCCGTCGTTCCACAAGTTGCAACGATAGCAAATGGAAGTAAATCCTGTTCCTCTAAAAGCAGCAACTGATGATTCAAATCATCCATGGACAGACGATGATTTGAATCCGTTTTAATCGTGATCACTGCCTGTTCACCAAGCCCCAGCTGTGCCGCTGATTTACGAACCGTAAAGTGGGCAGCCTCGGAGCATAGGATCCGCAATTTTTTCGCCTCGACTGGCAAGCCGTGCTGTTGAACGTCCACATCCCAGAAACGCTTACAATAGGCGTCCCTTGCCAATAGCAGTCCCATGTAATTAGATTGGGTACCACCGCTTGTGAAAATCCCATCGGCTTGTTCCGGTAACCCTACCTGACTGCACAGCCAATCTATTAAACGCTCTTCAACGAAAGTTGCCGTCGAGCTTTGGTCCCATGAATCCATGGATTGATTCAACGTACCGATAATCATTTCGGCTGCCACGGCTGGAATTAGTGTCGGGCAATGCAAATGCCCGATACAAGTAGGACTGTGTACATTGATGCTGTCATCAATAATAAACTCTGCCAGCTCAGCCGCAACTGCTTCAATCGTCTCCCCTTTTAGAGAAGCGAGGGTCAGTCCGTTTAATCTTGCTTCTATTTCATACGGATTTTTCCCAGAGTATGGTGAATTGTTCCCTTTTAAAAAGGCCATCAGCTTCTTTTCCATGATTTTTAATGACTGGCTGTAGTTATTGAAACCTTCTTCGTTATTCAAGAACAATGGAGAATAAGCAAAATCCGTTTTATTTATCATTTCAATCATTGATAATTCACCCTCTAGCTACAGCTGCACGAACAGCCTGTTCAAAAATGGCAGTGGCTTCGCGAAGCTGGGATTCCGTTACGATCAATGGTGGCAGGAACCTCACTACACTTCCATGTCTGCCGCCCACTTCCAGAATCAATCCTCTTTGAAAACATTCCTGTTGAATGGTACTGGCAAGTTCCGAATCAGCTGGATAGCTTCCATTCGGATTTTGAGGTTCTTCATGCTTGACCATTTCGACACCGACCATCAATCCACGGCCTCTAACATCCCCGATCTGCTGAATATCTTTTTGCAAATCTTTAAGAATATCCTTTAAGATTTCACCCATTTTAGCGGAATGCTCCACAAGATTCGTCTCTTTCATATACTTTAAAGTCGCTGTTCCTGCTGCCATCGCCAATTGATTTCCCCGGAACGTACCGATATGTGCACCTGGAGACCATAGGTCCAACTCTTTGTTATAAATTACCACCGATAATGGAAGACTTCCGCCAATTGCTTTAGATAAGACAAGAACATCCGGAATGATTCCTGCATGTTCGAAGGCAAACATTTTTCCTGTACGGCCGATACCGGATTGAACTTCATCGATAATTAGCGGAATGCCCTTCTCTTTTGTAATTCTTCTGATTTCCTTAAGCCAAGGAATTGGAGCGGGAATGGAACCTCCTTCACCTTGTACTGCCTCTAAAATCATTCCTGCAGGTGCCAATAATCCAGATTCAGGATCGTTCAGTAGATTTTCGATATACTGGCTACTGATTTTATGACTTTCTTCTCCGCCTATTCCAAAAGGACAGCGATATTGATAGGGATACGGAAGGAAATGTACGTCTGGCATTAACCCTTGTATCTTTTCCTTTGGTTTTGTATTGCCGCTGATTGACATGGTTGCATGGGTTGCCCCGTGATAAGCTCCTTGGAAGGATAAAATGCTTCTGTTGCCTGTGGCTGTTTTTACTAATTTAAGTGCTGCCTCAATGGCATCCCCTCCAGTAGGACCACAGAATTGAATTTTTGCATTTTTCCTGAATTCTTCAGGCAGGCTTTCAAAAATTTCATCAACGAACTGCTCTTTGATTGGCGTCGTAAAATCCAATGTATGTAACGGCCGTTTATCCTTAAGAACTTTTTCCATTGCTTCAAGCACAGCCGGATGATTGTGACCGAGCGCTAATGTTCCAGCCCCGGCAAGAAAATCAATATATCGTTTTCCATCCATGTCTGTTAGGTAAATTCCCTCCGCTTGATCGATGGCTATCGGTAATCTTCTAGGATAAGATCGGGCATTTGATTCCCTTGTATTTTGTTGTTCCAGTAATTGATCATTTTTTGTAAGAGTATTCGTTACCATAGTGAGCCTCCATGTATTGAATTAATTGAGAATAATTATCATTATCATGAGATTCATTTTACTGATAATGATAATTATTCTCAATGAGTAAATCCACTCATTTTTCTTCTAATAAATTCCAATAAAATTAAGAAAAGGTTAAAACTGGGGCCTATTCTCTATTTATCTATTAAACAGAAAATTGCTCTTAAGGTTTTATTAAGATTGTGTTTATAAGCTGAACCTAGTAAAAACATAAAAAAGGAGGAACAACAATGAATGATTTAAAGGGCAGGCGGGAACTCAAGCATGCAATCACCAGAGCAGATTGTTATTTATTAAGAAATAATCTGAAAAACTTCATGAGGCTTGATCCCCATGGGCTGGATGGGAAGTATTTAATTCGAAGTGTCTATTTCGATAACTTTGACAATAAAATCCTGCGGCAAAAAACGGAGGGGTTCTATCACAGGGATAAGTTCAGGGCTAGACTTTATGATCATAATACTGATTTCATCAATCTAGAAAAAAAGAGTAAGCGGGATAACCTTACCTATAAACAGAAGTGCAGGCTGTCTGCCGAAGAATACGAACGAATTCGTTCAGGGGATATAAATTGGATGTCCGAAGACTCAAGGGATATCCTTAGGGACTTATACATTCAAATGACCCTTTTCCAAATCAAGCCGACAACAGTCGTCGACTATGAAAGGGAGGTATTTATCTATGAGTATGGAAATGTGCGGGTCACCTTCGACAGCAATGTGAAAACCAGCTATCGGGATACGGACTTCCTGAATCCCGAATTAATCGTCGTCGATGCACTAGACCCGGATTGGGTCATCCTGGAAATAAAGTTTGATGAGTTTCTTCCGGATATCATCAAACAATTGTTATCCATCATCGATACTAGAAAAACGGCTTTTTCAAAATATCAACTAAGCAGAAGATACGGCTGATTTCAGCTAAACACATAATATTTGGAGGAATGGCACATGGATACGACGACTACTAGCACTTTTAATGATATTTTCAAATCAAGCTTTTTAGACAAGACAGAGAGCTTTTCAATCATTGACTCCCTAATTGGGTTATTGTTGGCATTTGCCATCGGTTTGTTTATTTACGTCATTTATAAGAAGACCTTTTCCGGTGTGATGTACTCACACAATTTCAATATTTCCCTCATCATCATGACAATGGCAACGGCTTTGATCATCATGGGTATTTCAACTAATATCGTTATCTCCCTTGGTATGGTCGGTGCTCTCTCCATCGTTCGATTCAGAACGCCAATTAAAGATCCCATGGACTTGATCTTCCTATTCTGGGCAGCCGCTTCCGGGATTTTATGCGGGGCAGGACTAATTCCACTGGTTATCATCGGTGCTATTTTAATAGGTATTGTCATGCTCATATTTGCGAACCGGATCACTGTAGAAAATCCTTATTTATTTATCGTTAAATATACAGATGCCTCAATTGAAAAAACGTTAGACGAAATGATATCCAATAAAGTGAAAAAGCATTCCATCAAATCAAAGTCGGTCATGCCGGATAATAATCTTGAAGTGACATATGAAATTCGATTAAAAGATAATAATGCGGAATTCATTAATCAAGTCAAGGACATGAATAGCGTTCATTCTGCCATCATGTTGAGTTATGATGGCAACTTCACTGCTTAAGATAGATGGCGGACATAAGATTCCATGGCTTGTCCGCTATATAAGAATGCAGAAGAAAGGAGCCTGGCATGTTAAAGACAAGATACGTCGTAGCGTCGATTGGGTTACTTATCGCCATCTTTATAGCAGTGATGTCTTTCCTTCCCAATCTGACAATTGAAAAGGCCACTAAAGGAAATACATATACGGGGTCCGTGTTTGACCAAAGCAAAGTGACAACCGTTGATATAACATTGGCTGATGATGATTTGGATTCAATCCTGGATAACCCCTCTGAAAAGGAAGTTGTTGCATCAGATGTGACCATTAATGGGGAAAAAGTTGAAAATGTAGGGTTTCGAACCAAAGGGAACCTTTCCTTAAACTCTGTTGTCCAAATGGAAGATTCGGAACGCTACAGCTGGAATATAGATTTTAATTACTATCAGTCAGATCAAAATTTGCATGGCCTGAAAGAATTTGATTTAAATAATAATTATAGTGACCCCACGTATATGAGGGAGTACCTTTCATATGAGCTAATGGAAAAGATGGGCATAGCAACTCCCGGACATTCCTATATGTATGTGACCATCAATGGAAAAGAATGGGGCTTATATTTAGGCGTTGAATCTATTAATGAAACATTTTTGAATAATAACTTTCCATCTGGCAACGGTGACCTTTATTATCCTGATGGCACCGGAAGTGATTTAAAATGGATTGGTGAAAATATTGATGATTATACAGGGTTGAACTTAAAAACAAATGAAAGTTCTGATCAATCTGCGATGATCAAGATGCTTGATGCCATCAATAATGGCGGGGATTTAGAAGAAGTTTTGGATGTAGATGAAACATTGCGCTACTTTGCAGCCAATACAGCCCTCGTCAACCTCGATCATTATCAAGGCACATTAAAGCATAACTACTATCTATATGAGGAAAATGGCGTCTTTTCCATGCTGCCCTGGGACTATAATATGTCATTTGGAGGCTTTTCCGGAGGCGGGGGACGCCAGGAAGGCGCATCCGATAAAGAAAATGAAGTGGCAGCTGAGAGTAACGATACTGCTAACAAGGATGACACGGAGCCCCTTGGAGAAGCACCGAATAAGAACGGTGGCGGAATGATGGATATGAGTTCAAATTTCATGAATGAAAGTAATATCAACTTCAGCATTACCGAACCTGTATCAGGTACAACCCTTGAAGATCGTCCTTTATTGAATACCCTGCTTTCCAACGACGGGTACCGTGAAAAATATTATGATTATCTAGACGGCATTGCCACAGATTTTTTCTCTGAAGAAAATATGACAGCAATGACAACTGATATTTCTACATTAATCACACCATATGTGAAAAAGGACCCGACTAAATTCTATACAATTGAAGAGTATACAGAAGCGACGTCAGGCGAGGAAACCCTGGTTGACTTCGCTGCCCAACGAGCTGAGTCTATCTTAGCACAGCTTTCTGGAGATCTGGTTGTGGAGGCTGAAACAGAAAGCAGTATGGGCGGCAGAGCTCCTAATAGGGGCGATAACGCAAATGCAGGCCAGCCACCACCAAACATGGGCGGCGGCGAGAATGGGGCTGCCTTGCAGTCCCCTACCATGGTGAATGACGAGAATGGAGCACCTCCTGGTATGAACGGGAACATGGGGCAACAAGGGACAGATAACAGCAGCTCATCCAAAAATACGATCATTCTATCTTCCGTGCTCCTACTCTTATTATTTGGTGCAATGGTCTTTGCCCACTTCTTTAAACGGAGAGGTAAAAAAGGATAGACCATGCCCTTCCAATACGAAAAAGGTATCCCAAAATATTCGGGATACCTTTTTTATTGCTTTGGCGTAAAGCCATCCATTATTTTCGTCGATGACTTTAGACCAAGAACTTAAACTATATCGTTTTTCCGCCTTCCTAATACTTTAACCCGGTTATTCCTCCACCTTTTAATAATTTTTAATTGCTAATCAATATAAAATACCCTTATTTGGTATAAAATAGTAAAATAGAGAGGTAAATGAAACTCTATTCAGAGGGATTTGTTTACTTGTTTATCATTTGAAATTAGAGGGTAAAGATTTCCACTATTACTTTATCCGATCGTTCTGCTTCAATTTTATCAAAACGTGTCGGTGTCAGGGGGGGAACGGATGAAAAGAAATCATACGATGATGCAATTTTTCGAGTGGCATCTTGAGGCAGATGGTTCTCATTGGGAAAGATTGAAATATGCAGCCTCCAAGTTGAAGGATATAGGAATTGATTGCGTCTGGCTTCCGCCGGTTACCAAAGGGCAATCCATTGGGGATAACGGGTATGGAATATATGATGGATACGATTTGGGGGAATTTGACCAAAAAGGAACCGTTCGTACCAAATACGGAACCAAAGATGAATTGCTTCAAGCAATAGCCACCTGTCATAACTACGGACTTTGCGTTTATATCGATTTAGTCATGAATCACAAGGCAGGAGCAGATGGAACCGAAAAAATAGAAGTCATTGAAGTCAATCCAGACAATCGTATGGAAGATATTTCAGAACCTTTTGAAATTGAAGGCTGGACAACATTCGATTTTCCAGGCCGTAAAAATAAATACTCTGATTTTAAGTGGAACCATACTCATTTTAATGGGACTGACTACGATGCCGAAAACGACAAAATGGGTGTATATCGAATCACAGGCGAAAATAAACACTGGAGTAAGCATGTCATCGATGAATTCGGAAACTATGATTATTTAATGTTTGCCAACATCGATTACAGTCTGCCAGAAGTTCGTCGGGAAATGATTAACTGGGGAAAATGGATGGTTGATACGTTAAAGTGTGATGGTTTTCGTTTGGACGCCGTTAAACATATTGATTATGAATTCATCAATGAGTTTCTACAAGAACTCATTCCTTATACAAAGGAACATTTCTTCATGGTCGGCGAATTTTGGAAGGCGGATGTTAAAGCATGTCAAACTTACTTAGAGCAAACCAATCATGACCTCAACTTGTTCGATGTTTCCCTGCATTATAAATTTCATGAGGCTTCAAAAGCAGGAACTGACTTCGACCTCTCAACCATCTTTGATGATACCCTCGTCCAAACCAATCCGGCGCAGGCCGTCACTTTTGTCGACAACCATGACTCCCAACCTCATGAATCACTGGAATCCTGGGTAAAGGACTGGTTTAAACCATCGGCATATGCCCTTATCCTGCTTAGACTTTGCGGTTATCCCTGTGTCTTTTACGGGGACTATTATGGAATCGGCGGGCCTTCTCCGGTACCTGGTAAACAGGATATTCTCGATCGCCTCTTATATGCAAGGTATGAAAAAGCTTACGGGGAACAGACGGACTATTTTGATGATCATAATACGATTGGCTGGGTCCGGCTCGGGGTTGAAGAGCTAGAAGGCTCGGGGTGTGCCGTCGTTATCTCCAATGGTGATCACAACAGTGAAAAAAGGATGTTCGTCGGTAAACAGCGGGCTGGTGAAATCTGGAGTGATTTAACCTGTCATCGAGATGACCACATTACCATTGAAGAAGATGGTTACGCGACCTTTCCCGTTCATGGGAAAAGCGTATCCGTATGGGCCTTGAATGATGCACCGCTTAAAGCAACACCACTCTAAAATGACATAGCACCGGAACAGCATGTCGATTGGAGATATGCTGTTCTTTGCTGGTGACAAAGATCTGAATTCCTCCACCATCCTAGTGAAAGATAATTTTTCCATCACGACCAATCATGGTAAGATAAGGGAAAAAGGAGTTGAAGGAAAGTGAAAAATGAAATCATTGAAAGATTCACTTCTTATGTTAAAGTGGATACCCAATCGAATGAGGCAAATCCATCATGCCCCTCTACACCCGGACAGTTGACCTTGGCAAATACATTGGTCCAGGAACTTCAATCCATTGGGATGAAGGAAGTGACAATTGATCAGAATGGCTATGTCATGGCAACCTTGCCAGCCAATTCAAAAAAGGATATTCCGACAGTTGGATTTTTGGCTCATGTCGATACAGCAACGGATTTTACCGGGAAAGATGTAAAACCACAGATCGTTGACAACTATGATGGCAAAGATCTTACTTTACATGAAAAATTGGATGTCATCCTCTCACCTAATGATTTCCCTTCGCTCAAGAACTACAAAGGGCATACCTTGATTACAACGGATGGAACAACCCTGTTGGGAGCAGATAATAAGGCTGGCATTGCCGAAATCATGACTGCCATGGATTATTTGATACAGCATCCGGAAATCAAGCATGGAAAAATTCGTGTTGCCTTCACTCCCGATGAGGAAATCGGCAGGGGACCACATAAGTTTGATGTAGATGCTTTTGATGCCCAATTTGCCTACACCGTGGACGGCGGCCCACTTGGGGAACTTGAATATGAGAGCTTCAATGCTGCATCGGCCAGGATCCTGATCAAAGGTACGAACATTCACCCTGGTACGGCTAAAGGAAAAATGGTGAACTCGGCTAAAATCGCCATGGAACTCCATAATAAGCTCCCAGTGGCAGAAGCACCGGAATATACGGAGGGTTACGAAGGATTTTATCATCTTCTTTCTTTTCACGGCGATGTGGAAGAGACCAAGCTCTCTTACATCATCAGGGATTTCGACCGCCAAAAATTTAATGAACGTAAGGAATATATAACGAAAGTCATCGAAGATTTAAAAGAAAAATACGGGCAGAATCGTATCCAACTTGAATTACAGGACCAATATTTCAACATGAAGGAAAAAATTGAACCCGTGAAGGAAATCGTGGATATTGCCCATGAAGCAATGGAGAAACTCGATATAAAACCAAAAATCTCGCCAATACGCGGTGGTACGGACGGATCTCAATTATCGTATATGGGACTGCCAACACCCAACATATTTACGGGCGGAGAGAACTTTCATGGCAAATATGAATTTATTTCCGTCGATAATATGGTCCTGGCCACAAAGGTGATTGTTGGCATTGCATCGCTTCTTGAAGAAAAAGCGAAGTAGCTTGATACGAACTGTCTTTATTGAAAAAAAAACCCAGACTCCAAGTCTGGGTTTTTTTTTCAAAATTAAGCGCGTGTCCAGTGACGGTGCTTGGCAATTGCCTCGATAAAGGCAGCTACACCATTTTTCTCCGAAACAGCTACAATGCCTCCGGCTGGCTCAATGGAACCTATGCCTGCCTTCGTTAAAATCTCGGCTCCTTCTTTTCCTGCACCAATCGCCTTGAAATGATTGTAAGCTTCATCAACAAAGTAAATTGGTTCCTTGGATGCCTTTAGCGTATCGACACTCTCCTGGCCTCCTGCCACATATACAGCATCGAAAAGTACCGAATCGGCTGTCAGGAATGTCTGATTCACCTCAACTTGCTGTCCTTTTGAACTTGTAATCACTCCACGATTATTACTGATGATTTCAGCAGTTATACCTGTTGATTTAAAGGATTCCAAAACTTGATTAACCTCTGATCCGTTGAAACCATCGGCAGCCAAGATTGCCACTTTTCTTGTTGCGGCCGTGTTCACTTTCATTTGCTCTTGGCTTAAAGCCGGAGAAGCCAAATCCATTTTGACTTCACTCTTGTTTGTTGGAGGATTCACCCCCACTCCAATAGCGATTGTTTCTGCCAGTTCTACATCAACATTACTGAACATCTCGACAATTTGCTGCTGAACGTCCTTACTTTTCACTTTTCCCACTTCAAAGTGGAAAGCTTGAATAATATGCTCCTTCTCCACTTCCGTCATGCTATTCCAGAATAGTTTTGCTTGGCTGTAATGATCCTTGAAACTTTCACTACGTTGACGGACCTTCCTGCCATCGACTTTTTCCTGGTAATGTGCATAGCCGCCTTCCTCTTCTGAAGCAGGTTCAGGAGAGTTACCTGCAAGGGAGTTTTTATGATAACTGACCGGCCCTGGATTTATTGACATTCGGTGCATGCCATCGCGTTGATTATTATGAACGGGGGCAACCGTCCTATTAATGGGAAGCTCGTGGAAGTTCGGGCCTCCCAATCGGGATAGCTGGGTATCGGTGTATGAGAATAAACGACCCTGAAGCAGCGGATCATTTGAAAAATCAATACCCGGTACAACATGCCCCGGATGGAAAGCTATCTGTTCCGTCTCTGCAAAAAAGTTATCCGTATTTTGGTTCAAAACCATTTTCCCGATTATTTTCACCGGGATTTGTTCTTCCGGCCATAGTTTAGTGGGATCAAGGATATCAAAGTCGAATTTGAATTCATCTTCTTCCTTAATCATTTGCACGCCAAATTCAAATTCAGGATAATTTCCAGTATCTATTGCTTCCCACAGATCTTGGCGGTGAAAATCAGGATTTTTCCCTGCAATTTTCTGCGCCTCATCCCAAACAAGGGATTTAACTCCCAGTACAGGCTTCCAATGGAATTTAACGAAATGGGCCACACCTTCTTCATTCACAAATCGGAATGTGTGGACACCAAACCCTTCCATCATCCGGAAACTTCTTGGTATGGCCCTATCAGAAAGATGCCACATGACCATATGTGCCGTTTCTTCATTGTTGGCGACGAAATCCCAAAAAGTATCATGGGCAGACGCAGCCTGAGGTATTTCGTTATGAGGTTCAGGTTTAACGGCATGAATTAAATCAGGGAACTTAATGGCATCCTGGATAAAAAATACCGGAATATTATTTCCCACCAAATCATAGTTTCCTTCCTCGGTATAAAACTTTGTCGAGAATCCCCTGACATCACGAACCGAGTCTGCCGATCCGCGGGAACCCGCTACCGTGGAGTAACGAACGAATACTGGCGTCTTGACTGTAGGGTCTTGTAGAAACTTGGCCTTTGTATATTCGGTCATCGGCTCATATACCTGAAAATATCCATGTGCTCCAGACCCACGTGCATGCACAATCCGCTCAGGAATACGCTCATGGTCAAAATGAGTCATTTTTTCACGAAAATGAAAGTCCTCCATCAAAGTGGGACCGCGGGTTCCCGCTTTCAAAGAATGTTCATCCTCGGAAATACGCAAACCTTGGTTAGTCGTCATCTTTTTCCCATTATCGTCCACTCGATATTGTTCCAATTGCCGTTGCTTACTTTGTTCATCGATTCTTCCGCTTTCATTTGCTTTTGTCATCCCTGTTCATTCCCCTCCATGTTCAAAAATTTCAGTTTAATTCGTGTGGTATGTATTTACTTTAAATTCGTATAATTGCGTTATCCTTCCTCATATACCACTCTATTTTGACGGGTAAACAGAATTCAGAAAAAGAATCTTCCCGTCATCATAAAACAAAAAAATGATTCCAGTGAGGACGGGACCATTTCGAGGGGAGGTTATCAAAACATATAAAAAGCTAAGTCTATCTAAGAGTTTTCCAATTATTATCATTATGAAAGAGCAATTTTATATAGACTAAATACCTAATATTAATATTTTTCATTCATATTTTTATTGTAAATAGAAATCCAGATCCATTTTTTAGTCCAAATGGATTATTATAGTTATTGTAATTTAATAACCTAATTTATTAAAAAGGAGGGTATTATCATATGAGAAAACTCTTTGTACCAAAAGTTATAATTTTCACTATTTTTATTTTTTTATTTCCAACGGTTGGTGAAACATTTTTAGCCTTTGCTAATACAACTGATTCATTAGAAGATTTTAGAGAAAATTTTGAGGATGAATCATTATTAGAAGATTTAACTTATAATGATTTAGATAAGTTAAGTGATACAGAGATTGAAGATTTAGGAGTAAACACAGAAAATGGTGCTGATCAATTTAACCATGAAATACTAGATGAAAATTTTGATTTTGAAGCTTCAGTTGATAATTTAGATATATCAAAAATGAATGAAGTTGAAAAAAAGGAATTTATAAAAACAATTGAAGAAGCAGCAGCTATTTCTGGTACTGAGGAAGTAGAGTTATTAGAAAAAGCACTTATAGGTATTTTTGATGGAAATTCAGAAACATTTAATGATCTAAAGGCTGCTCAAGAGCAATTAGAAGAAAACTATGTAGAAAAGTCAGAATCTGAAGAATTAGCTTTCTTCTCTAAGGCAAAAAAAATTAATTTTTGGCTCAGAAAAAGTATATGCATCTAATAAACAAAAAGGAAAAGTAAGAGTTGGTGTTTACTTTGCAGGTTCTGTTTTCAATGTAGCAATAGGTGGAGTAGTTGGTGGGGGTGTAAGTGCAGTAAAAAGTTATATTAAGAAGAAAGGAAAAAAGGCAGCTACCGAAGGAATATCAAGGGTAGCTACAGCTCAAGCAAAGAAGCTTGGAATTCAAACGGTAAGAGGAGTGGCTATAGCAACAGTAATTGGTGGTGCTGTCAGTTTTGCTTTAGACTATGCAGATGTTGGTGTAGCAATAGCAAAATTTTTAGATTCTAAGGATTGGTATAAAAATAATGGGTGGATTGATATAACAAAATGAAGTATTTAAGATATTTATTATATTTAATTATTACGAGTGTAGCGTTCTATTATGTATCTATGTCCATAACTAAGGATAAAAGTTTGGTAGGAATAATAATAGGTTTTATAATAATGTTTATAATTGTTTTCCCAATGATGTATTTAGAATTTATAAAGTTTCAAAAAAAATAAAAGAAGCTTTTTTTGAAATGAAATATAAGTTAGCAATAAAAAAGTGGTGGAAGTTTTTCTCTCAAAACTTCACCACTTTTTTTGTTCCAGGTATAGAAGTTAACCAATTTTAATTGGTTAACCTTGGTTAGATAAGCTCCCGCTTCTTTTCCACTCAACACCTTTAGTTCTTAAAGGCCTCTGAAACCTTCAAAAGTTTGCCTTTTACTTTCGTATTTTTCATCACTTTCAAGACAAGCGGTCCCTTTTCATTCAATATTTCCACATAAGAAACATTATCCTGAATTGTAATGATCCCGATGTCCTCGGCATTCACACCATCAATTTTTGCGATAGTTCCGACAAAATCAACAGCCCTGATTTTCTTTTTCTTTCCGCCATTGAAATACAGCTTCATGATTTGTTTATTCAATTTTTCACTTTTATCTTTTTTTATCTTTGGACGAGCTTCCAGTTTCGCTTCGAAATCCATTTTTTTATTGGAGACATCCTCTTTTGTCGGAACAGGCATCTTAGGGATTTCAAAGCCGATATAGCCTTGAATCTCAGTAAGGAATTTGTCTTCGTACGGCGTCACAAAAGTAATGGCTTTTCCTTTTTTCCCGGCACGGCCCGTTCTTCCAGTTCGATGTACGTAACTTTCCTTTTCCAATGGCAGGTCATAATTAATCACGTGGGTTATATTATCGATGTCAATTCCACGTGCAGCAACATCCGTCGCAACCAAATAGCGGAATTCTCCTCTTCTGAATTCATTCATCACTGCAAGGCGATCTTCCTGAAGCATGCCGCCGTGAATCATATCACAAGGATATTCCAGATCCATTAGCTGTTCGCATACTTGGTCCACCCGATCTTTCGTCCGACAGAAAATGATGCAGCTATCGGGGTTTTCCGTGATGGTGACGTCTCTAAGCAGGGAAAACTTATCATCCTCTTTCACTTCAATAAGTGCATGTTCTATTTTCTCCGTCGTTAAACCCTTTGCTTTGATTTCAATATCCAAAGGATCTTTCATATATTGCTTACAAAGCTTTTTTATACTCTCAGGTAATGTGGCAGAGAACAGCATCGTTACCCTATCTTTCGGAAGCTCTTTAATAATGGCTTCCACTTGTTCAATGAAGCCCATATTCAGCATTTCATCCGCTTCATCAATAACTAAATGAGTTAAGCGTTCCAAGGCGAATGTCCCTTTCTCGATATGATCTAGAACACGCCCCGGTGTTCCAACGACTACATGGCTTTTTTGTTTCAATTCCGCTTTTTGCAGTGCGAATGGATGTTTTCCATAAACCGCAGTAGCCTTTATCCTTTTGAATCTTCCTATATTCGTGATATCCTCTTTTACCTGTACAGCAAGCTCACGTGTCGGTGTTAAAATAAGCGCTTGAGGCTTATTCTCCTCCCAATCGACCATTTCGCATATCGGTATGCCGAATGAAGCGGTCTTGCCACTTCCCGTTTGGGATTTAACGACAAGATCCCGCTTTTTCAGCGCCACTGGAATCACTTCACGCTGTACTTCGGTTGGATGTTGATATCCCAAGCTTTCTAATGCCCTTACAATTTCATCGCTTAATGTATAATCAGTAAAACTTAATTCATTCATATAACAGCCTCTTTTGTTGTTTAGTATGTTGCTTTATTGTTTCCATAATCGTAATTTCCTTATACAAGGTTCTATTATACGCGATATACATCGATAAACCTTGTAATAACCAAATTCAATTGCCTTATTTCAATATAATGAAACTTCATTATCATTAAAAAGGATGCTAATGATCTTGATTAATCAAAATGGACCATGCTTCTTTCAATATGCTAAAATATGTATGAGATTAAAGCGGAAACAGGGTGTAGATTAAAAACCGATGTCCAAAAGGAGTGCTGATTTATGATAATCGTAACGAATAGAATCAGAGTCAAAAAAGGGATGGGGGCAGTCATGGCCCCAGGATTTACTGCACCAGGTCCACTTGATACAACGGAAGGCTTCGTAAAAGTTGAAGTATTATTAACGCAGAACTTATCGGATCACGATGAATTGAGCGTTAATATGTATTGGGAAAACCTTGATAACTTTACTGCTTGGAGAAATAGCGATGCATTCAAAGCTGCACATAAACGTCCTGAACCTAGTTCCGGTGAAGCTAAAAAAGAATCTCCAATTCTAGGCAGCGAGCTTACTACGTATGAAGTCGCCTCAGTAAAAGAAATAGCTAAATAATAAAATTACACCAAAAGAGGCCGCAAAATATGCGGCCTCTTTTTGATGGAGTTTATGGCTTGGGTCTCTCTTAGTAAATTATTGGGCTTCAGCTTTCTTGATTTGTTTGCTTCTAAGCTGGCCGCAAGCAGCATCAATATCCGTTCCATGTTCTTGCCGGATTTTGCAATTTACGCCTCTCTTTTTCAGCGTATCATAGAACGAGAGAACGGACTCTTTTTCACTTCTTTGGTACTGACTATGTTCATCTACAGGATTATATGGAATCAGGTTGACATAGAGACGATGTTTTTTGTCATCAAGAAGCTCGGCAAGTTGCTCGGCTTCTTCTTGATGATCATTGACATCTTTCAATAGGATATATTCAATCGTAATTCTCCTATTCGTTTTCTCTAAATAATAATCGAGTGATTTCATAAGTTTTTCAATTGGAATACCTCGGTTTATTTTCATAATCCGTGTCCTGAGCTCATTATTCGGAGCATGTAATGAGATTGCCAGATTCACCTGTAATTGAGTATCGGTGAATTCATAAATCTTATTCGCAAGACCGCTCGTCGAGACAGTAATACGCCTTGCAGCGATAGCAAGACCCTTATGGTCCATGATCACCTTCAAAAAGTCTATCATATTTTCAAAGTTATCGAACGGTTCGCCAATCCCCATTACAACAACATGGCTTACAGCATCTTCTTGTTCCAATTTATCCAGATGCAGTTGTACGTTCATGATTTGTTCCACTATTTCCCCGCTGGATAAATCACGGCTTTTGGCCAATAATCCACTTGCACAGAAACTGCAGCCAATATTGCAGCCCACTTGGGTGGTGACACAAACCGAAATCCCGTATTTATGCCTCATCATAACCGTTTCGATAAGGTTTCCATCCTGTAATTTAAACAAGAACTTAATCGTACCATCAGCCGATTCTTGCTTAACGTGCTCAGTCAAAGTCTGGATGACAAAGTGATCTTCAAGTAGTTGTAGGCACTCTTTATTAACATCAGTCATTTCAGAGAAACTCGTCACACGTGTCCTATAAAGCCACTCCCAGACTTGTGAAGCTCTGAATTTTTTATGGCCATGGTCCAAAAGCCATGCTGTCAATTGTTCGAATGTTAAACCATAAATGGACTCTTTACTCATTCGTTACCCTCTTTTCATTACATTAAGATTTAATATGTTAACCTTACGGGGAATTTCCCCGTAATCAGTTCTTTCATTTATGATATGGTTCATTTCTATTTATCCGAAAAGCCCGATATATTTGCTCCACTAGAACCAGTTTCATCAATTGATGCGGAAAAGTCATTTTCGAGAAGGAAAGGGCATAATCACTTCTTGATAATACCTCGTTGCCAAGCCCAAGCGACCCGCCAATAATAAAGGCAATTTTGCTCTTTCCATAAGTGGCGAGCTGATCCATATGAGTGGCCAGCTGCTCTGAGGTAAGTTGTTTTCCATTGATCTCAAGCGTTATCACGTAGGTGTCCGGGCTGACTTTAGCCAGGATCCGTTCACCCTCCTTTTGCTTTACAATGTCCATGTCCGCTGCACTCAGGTTCTCCGGAGCTTTTTCATCAGGTACTTCAACAAGTTCTATATTAGCATAGGCACTTAACCTTTTTGTATATTCAGCAATACCTTGCTTTAAGTATTTTTCCTTTAGCTTGCCAACAGTAATAATCGTTATTTTCATATATATCCTCTAACTTTCATTATGGTTTTACTATCAGTTGTCGGATTTGCCTACCTATTATCATACCTTAGAGTGACCTATAAGCAAAACAAGCATATCCTTTCCAATTTTTAATGAAGGGGTTCCATGACCCTTCAAATAAAAACCGCTGCCCCTGAAAGCGGCAACGGTAAAAAATTTGGATCGATCAAGTTCAGATCCGATAAAGAATAATGGTGGATTTCCAAGAATCCACTTTCCAACAGAGCTATTATTTTGAACAACAAAAAGCTTGAATCTAAACAATTCCACCCTCAGGTTTATTGTTCGAAAAATGTTAAGAACAAGTTAAGAACAGGTTACAAACATGTTATCCACAATAGTTATCCACATATCCACAAAATCTATCCACATCTTGTATGGGAATATTAGTTCCCTACTAGATATATTGCCACGTTTCGACAATATTCACAGGTTGTTGATAACTGATTTTCTTCAGGAACCAGCGTTAAAACAGGATAGGTTTCACATTCGTATACCACTTCATCCAGCGCCATGTCAACATGCTCCTGACAGCAATATAATTTCATCTTTCATATCTCCTTTCTCTCTCATTATTCCAAGTACTTCTGTTCCCAATTATCCACAGGTTGGGTGAACTCAATTAATTTCATTATATATCCACAGGTAATCGTAACAAAAAATAAGAAAATCGCAAGGAAATATAAAGGACAGGAAGCATTGCCCGCCCCCTGTCCGTTTGCGTTTTAGATTTCGCTGCTTGAAAGCGTGACTTCCGTAGTTGCCTTCTTTCCGTCACGGTAATAAATGATTTTAACTTTATCACCGATTTTCTTTTCATTGTAAAGGTATTTTCTTAATTCGACGACATCATGGATTTTTTCATTATCCATTCCAACAACTACATCAAATTCCTTCAATCCTGCTTTTGATGCTGGAGAGTTGCTTTGAACGCCTGTAATTGCAACGCCTGCAGTAACTTTCCTTGGCAACTTTAATGTATTTTGCTGATGGTATTGGGAAATTTCTTCTACAGATGCCAAGTTTACACCCAAGAAGGCACGTTTCACTTCACCAAATTCTTCTATATCATTAATGATTGGAATAACTGAATCAATTGGGATGGAAAGACCGATTCCTTCCACTGCATTTTCTGCAATCTTCATGGAATTTATTCCAATGACCTGCCCTGACATATTAACGAGTGCTCCCCCGCTGTTACCTGGGTTAATCGCCGCATCGGTCTGGATGACCTCCGCATTCCAATCGACTTGTCCGTCCTCATTGATATCCACCTCTATCGTACGCTCCAAACCAGAGATGATCCCTTGTGTGATGGATCCAGAGAATTGGAGGCCTAATGGGTTACCAATGGCAATCACAGGCTCACCAGGTTTCAATTTGCCGGATTTTCCGAATTCTGCAATGGTTTTGATTTTATCACCACTAACGACAATGACGGCTAAGTCTGTCCATGGGTCACTGCCTTGTAGTTCTGCTGGCAATTTAGTGCCATCACTTAATGTCACTTCCAGTTCATTGGCACCTTCAATGACGTGATTATTCGTGACAATATAGGCCTTGCCACCATCTTTTTTGTAGACAACACCAGAACCAGTGCCAGCTTCAGCTGAACTGTCCTCGGCATTGCTCCCTTGACCCCAGAAGTTCGTTTCCTGAATGTTCGTGATGCCTACCACTGCGTCGCTGGCTTTATCAACGGCATTGGTGACGGCACTTGTTACATCAACTGTAAGGTTTTGCTGGGACTGCTCCGTGGACTCACCTCCCGTTGATTTTTCCGTTTTAATTTCGTTATCCTCGTTAGTTAAAAGTCCACTTCCTGGAAAGGCTAATAAAATAAGTAAGGCCCCGATGATGGCGCCTCCCAAGCCAGCTAGAAAATAGCTCGTATGGCTCTTTTTCCGTTTATTTTGGTTCTCCTCATTCTGATCATAATAACCCAAGACCGCTCCATCCTCTCATTTTAGGATTGAATTATAGCAATTCTATTGTTTGGTATCCTCCCTCAATTATACTCAATTACCGAAATTTTTCTAAAAAAAAGCATGCCTTTATTTTAGGGAAAACTTAAAATACTTTTCTTTTTCCTATACAGTTCTAACCAAACGATACCCCTTTTAATCCGAATAGTAACTTACGAATCGAAATTTTAAAAATAAAAAAGAATGAACAAGGTATCCCTCATCCATTCCTTTTTTTTTATAAGGTAACAAGTTCAGTTGGTCTTTTCGGGTCAGTATCATATAAGGAAAATTGATCACCAACGATGATCCCCTTTGTCTTTAACGTCTGTTCTACCGACATTCTCGCTAGATCCTTCATATTGTTATCAAGGCTTAAGTGGGCCAAGTAAATCCGCTTGGTCTTATCACCGGCCACTTCACTCATTGCAAGGGCGGCATCTTCATTACAAACATGTCCGACATCACTTAAAATCCGGCGCTTAATGCTCCATGGATATTTTCCCATCCTGAGCATGGACACATCATGGTTACTTTCGAATACATATGCATCGGCATTCGAGATGATTCCTTTCATGCGATCACTTACGTACCCTGTATCAGTAATGACCACGAGTTTCTTATCTTCATGATGAAAGACGTAAAACATCGGCTCTGCCGCATCATGTGAAACGCCGAAAGATTCTATATTAAGACTGCCGAATGTTTTGACCTGTTCCATTTCAAATGTGAACTTTTGATCGGTTGCAATTTCACCGATTGATCGATCCATGGCATTCCATGTCTTTGCATTAGCATATATCGGGAGTTTATGTTTTCTGGCAACCACGCCAAGTCCTTTAATATGGTCGCTGTGTTCATGGGTAACAAGGATACCGGATAACTTCGACATATCACGGCCTATATCCTGAAACAATGCTTCCAAGGCCTTACCGCTTAAACCGGCGTCGACAAGGAATGATTGATCCTCCGTTTCCACGAATAAGGCATTTCCTGTACTCCCGCTTGCGAGAACACTAAAATGCATAGTCATCTATACTCACTCCAGTATTTTTTCTTCTGTATTCAATTCAATGACCTCTCCATCAAAAGCATTCACGAAGAGATCTGTTTCATCATCAATGACCACCCACCATGTTGGCACAAGTAAATGTGACACAGATGTCGTCTGCAGCGAATTATAAAAACCCAGTTCTACATTCGTGACTGTGTTTTTGGGATTAATATCACCATTTCTATACAATGCTCCAATAGCATTTAAGGCAGATACCAATTCTTTAGGTTTATTGAATTTTTCAATTCCCTCTAAATACATCTGTTCATAGGAAACGATTTCACCCTTCTTGTTCAGATATAGAGTGACCTTCCCCTTACTATTATTATAAAACATCTTTTTATCTGCCACCTGATAGCAGGTGATGGTCTGGTTGATTTGATCATAGCTCCAAAAACGATACTCATTTCCATTTAATATATACTCCTTCAGGAATATATCAACGTCTGCTGCATGAATTTCCGCTTTCATGCCAACTGGTGTTTTAAATGTACCTACAAGCTTCTTATCATCTATGATTTTTGCTTTTTGATTTTTCAGGTACTGTATATCTTTCTTCTCGAAAGTCTTGCTGTTGGCAATCAGGAATTGATCCTTCTTTTGTTTCGGAAGTGGGGTTTCTATTGAAATCTCATCTTCCTTCAAGAGTTCTTCCGTTGTGGACTCTGTGAAATTTTCAATTTGGTAGTCATTTATCTTTTCCAGAAATTGATAAAGAAGAAAAATATTCAAAACGAAGAAAACCATGATGAATATTGATTTTGTATTATTCCAATCCACTTTGATCGCCTCCCGTATCTTCTTCAAAAGGCACAATAAACCATTTATCGCCGATACGATAATACCAAGTGGGTTCAAGCGTAACTAGTGTGACAAGTTTGGAATCAAGGGATTTATGCAGTTTATAGCCAATCGAGATGTCCTCCACGCTCTTGAAGTCGATATTATCTTTCGATTTCAACTGATTCAAGACTTCTCTACCACTTTTTAAAGTCATTTCCGACCCTTCAGACGGAAGGACTGAGGCAAGTGAAAAGTATGGGCGCTCGTAGCTATAAATTTCTTCTTTCCCCCAAATTTGCTCGATTTCGGTCATTCCGGATTCATTGAAGGCCGGATAACCATTTACGAATAAGCGGAATACCACTCGTTGCTCATTCTCCGACATATAGGCAAAGCGGTAATTGTTATCTTCCCAACCAGCATGATCATTGATGAACTCTATTCCTTTTTGGAGAAGGTCACTGGAACTGCCAAATAACTTTCTCTTTTGTGCCGGATTGATATAAGAAATTAGGTAATTCTCTTTATTGACCGTCATGAGTCTTGTTCCATCCGTGTATTCCTCACCGACCGAAACGGAGTCCTGTCGTACATACTTCGGATTATTAAATAGAGCGTTTTTAAGGTCTCCAATATCCAAAGAGTCGATATAATATTGAAATTTGCTGATCGTCACTGGTTTTTCAGGAACGAACAATGTCCTTTTGCTGTTTATGGTTTCGGCCGTATATTCAGGGTGCCTATCGTAAGAACCCGTATAAAACAAATCCATAAAACGCCTTAGTCTTTTAGAGTCGACCATACCTTGATAGATCTTCCCTTGATCGTAGGAAACAAAATAAACGGCAGATTCATTACCACTGATATCCTTTTGTTTAATGATGATTCTATCGAATGAAAATCCAGGCACTTCCGTATCCGTAATACCCAATACCGTTTTATAGAGGGAGATGGGAACCTCATCGGAATATTCGATTTCAATCGACCCATCTTCGTGGACAAAATCATCAAATTTCCTTTGCAGCCTTTTTACGGATATCTCTTTTACGCCGGTAAAATTCCATTGCGAAAATTCTTTTTCCATTCTATTTATCTCTACCGGATTGGAAGTCTGGAAATGTCGACCATTTCCATGAAAAAGGATACTGACAGGTTTAATGACATCACTAACAATCTGGACATCGCTTTTAATCTTTATATAATTCGATTGGTCACCAAATTTATCATATTCAGGCTCGTACGTCCAAATGCTCCAAGTCAAAAAAATGCTTGTCCCAACCAAAATAATCAGTATGATGCTTTTTGCACGTTCAAAATTCATGACCAATCATCCTCTTCTTCCTGTTCGTAAGGAAGTGTAAAGAACACGGTAGTTCCTTTTCCATCCACACTTTCCGCCCATATTTTCCCGCCATGCGCCACGACCATTTCTTTTGCGATCGCTAAACCAAGCCCGGTCCCGCCTAAGTTCCGCGACCTTGCTTTATCCACACGGTAGAAGCGGTCGAATATTTTATCAATGACGTTTTTCGGGATACCCACTCCTTGATCTGTAATGCTCACAATGATAAAGCCATCCGATGCCCTGACACGGAAAGTCACTTGACCCCCTTCAGGTGAGTACTTTAATGAGTTGGAGATTACATTATAGAGAACCTGGGTGATTTTATCCTCATCAATATCCACAAAATAAGCTTCCTTAGGCAAATCACGCTTAAACGTGATATCATCATTTTTCGTCATTTCAAAACGATCGATGATATGGTCATAGAATTTATTGAAATTCACCCAGCCTGTTTTAAGCCTGTAATCTTTACTGTCCATTTTCGAAAGCTGTAACAGATCATTAACAAGCCTGATCATTCGCTCTGTTTCATTTTGGGTCACACTTAAAAAGGATGGAGCGATTTCCTCGTCCTTCCATGCCCCTTCAGCCAATGCCTCCAGGTAACTTCTCATCGTTGTAAGCGGAGTTCGCAGTTCATGTGAAACGTTGGCAACAAATTCCCTGCGTTCACCCTCGATCTTTTCCTGCTCTGTAATATCATGCAAAACAGTAATCAAGCCATTAACGAATCCCGTTTCCTTTTGAATGACCGAAAAGTTTCCCCTCAAAATGAATGGCCGATTTTTTTTGCTGTAATCAAGGATCACGGACTCTCGCTCTTCCAGTAAATCCTCGAATTTATATTCTTCTTCAAGACCCAAAACCTCAATGATTGGTTGATTCATGACGGTTTCACGCGAGACATTCAATAATTGTGCCGCCGGTTCATTAATCAAGTTCACCCGACCGCGCCTGTCCGTTGAAATTACGCCATCCGTCATATTGGCAAGGACAGATGAAAGCTTACGCCGCTCTCCTTCTGTACTTGATTGCGATTCTTGAAGCTTTTTGGTCAAATTATTGAAAGTGACGGCAAGCTGACCAATTTCATCATCGCCATATACCCTAACTTTTCTGGAGAAATTCCCTTTCGCCATCACCAGGGCCTGTTTTCTCATATCAGACATGGGCCTGGTGATCGTTCGTGCGAGCAGGATCCCTAAGATGGCCGTAATCACTAGGGCAATGGCTGTGCCCGTCATGAAGATACTATTGATTTCATCCATCTGCTCAAAGACATTTTCCATCTCTGCAATTACATAAACGGCACCAATGACCTCCTCATTTGCTTCAATGGGTGTCGAAAGGACCCAGAGCCGCCTGCCGGTTTTCTGATCTCGAAAAACATCACTATCTTCTTTTCCATAAATCAGCGTATTTTTAATAAGGGCTTCCGTAGTCTTCTTTCCTACGATACCTTGGTTACTTGGGACTGAAGTTCCGATCACACGCCTGCTGCGGGTGTCGATGACACGTACTTCCGAAATATCATTCGATGAGTTATCCCGGTCTTTCAATATCGTATAAATCGCTTCTTCGAGGGTTGGATCTTCCTCTCCCCTCTCTTTTTCCATTTCTTCACCAATACTGTAGGTAAGAAGGTTAACGTGACCTTTTATTGATTTCGTGAAGTTCCCGACAAGATTTTCTTCCAATTCCCCAACAAAATATACCCCGATTATTTGCATCGCTACGAAAATGAGCAAAACATAAATCAGAACAAATTTAAAATGAATTGAGCGAAAAAAACCAACCTTTTTCATAAGGACTACTCCTGTTCAGGGTTACGCAGGTAATAACCGACCCCTCTTCTAGTTACAATCCAACCAGGATGGCTTGGATTGTCTTCAATCTTCTCACGAAGACGCCTGACCGTTACATCGACTGTCCGTACATCACCAAAATAATCATAGCCCCACACGGTTTGTAATAAGTGCTCCCTTGTCATGACCTGACCGATATGCTTCGCCAAGTAATGAAGCAATTCAAATTCGCGATGCGTTAATTCAATCGTATCGCCCCGCTTGGATACCACATAGGCATCCGGATGGATAGTGAGCGTTCCTATCGTAATTTCCTTCGGTTCATTTTCTTGATCTGGGACCGGGACAGCTTGCTGACGTCTTAAGTTCGCCTTAACGCGGGCAATTATTTCCCGGGTACTAAATGGCTTTGTCACATAGTCATCTGCTCCAAGCTCTAAGCCTAAGACCTTATCTATCTCTGAATCCTTAGCCGTTAACATGATGATTGGCGTTTCATACTTCTTCCTTACTTCCCTGCAAACTTCCATCCCATCGCGCTGCGGTAGCATGATATCAAGTAAAATCAAATCAGGTTGCCGTTCTTCTACCATCTTGAGGGCTTCATTGCCGTCATAAGCACAAAAAACTTCATAGCCTTCCTTTTTTAGATTGAATTGTAATATGTCAGCAATTGGCTTTTCGTCATCCACTACCAAAATCTTCTTATCCATGTACTTATCTCCTTTTTAATAACTAAACTGAATCTATTAAAAACCGTGTCCTTATCCGGGACCTTATTCACTTTTCCTTCTGTTTGCACCAATCTAACAACCTGATTCAACAAAATTATATATATATACCCAATAAAAGGGGCTGAACACCGGAATGAAAGCAAATTGTATCTATTCTACTTTATCATTTTATAGGCATTAAATCACCTTTTTCCTATTATTCTCATCTATATATGAAGAAGAAGTCTTCGAATATTTTTCGAAGACTTCCATCGATTACTGACTTATATAGTTTAGCGGATTTACAAGAGACCCATTTTTATATATTTCAAAATGGAGATGGACACCGGTTGAGTGCCCTGTTGAACCCATCATGCCAATTTTCATGCCTTTTTCAATCTTTTGTCCTGCTTTTACATCTATTGAATCCAAATGGGCATACACTGTCTTATACCCATTATTATGATTGATCGTTATCTTATTTCCATACCCTCCGGAGTTTCCGGCAGTTTCGATTATTCCATGATCTGCTGCCGTTATGGTTCTGGTGGTTGGCCGGGCGATATCAATACCTTTATGAAGTTTCCCCCAACGCTGGCCCTGCTTACTGGAAATATAACCCCCGTCTGCAGGCCATGAATATGTACCGCTTCCCTGTGAAGGAATGACCTTCGTGCCTTTTCTGGTGATTTCTGTTTTGGCTTTTTCCGTGACTTCCTTTTTTACGATCGTTTCGCTGATTTTCTTACCGTTTGTTTCAGATACTGCGTAGGTGTATGCCCGAATCCCCTCATTGCCTATTTGTTCAGTAATGAGTTCGCCCTTTGGAAGTTCGTCATCCTCCTTCACTTTCTTTTCAAAAGGAATCCTCTCTTCCTTAAAAACTTCTCTTTCTACCATTACGTTCACATAGGGCGTACGCTGGGTCACATAGAGACGCTCTCCCTCTTTAATACCTTTGTCCTCTTCCTGTTCTGGATTCAGCTCCAACAGTTGATCCAGGTCCATATCATGCCTAGTGGCAATTGATTCAAGATCCTCATCTTCCTTAGCCTCATAAATCGTCTTTTCTTCCTTTCCTTCTTCAATCATGGAAAGGGTTTTATCGACGGTCTTGATTTCATCTGGATCGACCATTGTTTCTTTAAACGTGACGGGAACTGAAAATTTGATGTCCAGAATTCTGCTTCCCGGTTCTTTTAACGCTCCCGCGTCCGTTTCGCTTTCTTTTTTAACTGATTCATATTCGGAGAATTCCTCTTCATTTACATATAATAAAGTGATTTTCTCCAAAACGTCCTCAGCATCATCCTTTGACGCAACATAGGCTACCGCCTGATTATCTATATCGATTTCATACGCCTCTGCCTTCACATTCAACTGATCTTGAATACCCTTTACAGCCTGATCCTCTTTAACCTCTACATCGAATACCTCTTCAGGTACAAACGTCAGCTGTGTCTCCCTATCGAATGTAAAGTCAGGATAATCTTCCTGTGCTTCTTCTACCTTTTCGGCTACGACCTTCTCTATTTCCGTTTCATCCGTCACACTTCCGACGAACTCATCGTTAAGGTAAACATGCTGAATGGTGTTAGTTTCCGATATCCCTGCAGCCGTTGCCCGATTTCCTGCAAGCAATAAAATGACGGAAACCATCAACAGGATGATCCCCTTACCTTTTGAGCTAAACATATATTGTCCTCCTTAACGGCTCAGTCACCAATTAAGAAACTAATCAAATTTATTTTGAGATTTATTAGTCCATTTTAAATATCTACATACATATGACTGATTTAATGATTTTTCCACTCATAACTCTACCATAATAAGAAAAAAAACAAGAAATAGACTTCATAATGTAATAGAACTGTATAAATGGTGACAACAAGTACCAATAAATATGTTAATGAGGATAGTTCGGTAAATTACGAAAAAAGGAGTGGATATAAGCCCCGTATGGGTAAAAGCGAGTTATATGACAAATTGGCCAAAATTGGTATGTTACAAATCGTTAACAATCTATTAACAAGATTTCATTTAAAATACTTCTGATGTAAAACAAAAAAACGCCTTAAAGGAAAGGCGTTTTTAAAAAGGATGGCTCAGGACGGAATCGAACCGCCGACACAAGGATTTTCAGTCCTTTGCTCTACCGACTGAGCTACTGAGCCAAATATTCTATTTTAGAACAAAAAAATAAAATGGCGGTCCCGACGGGAATCGAACCCGCGATCTCCTGCGTGACAGGCAGGCATGTTAACCGCTACACCACGGGACCAGTAAAGAATTTATATAAAGAAGTGACCCATACGGGATTCGAACCCGTGTTACCGCCGTGAAAGGGCGGTGTCTTAACCGCTTGACCAATGGGCCGAAAAAAATGGTGAGCCATGAAGGATTCGAACCTTCGACCCTCTGATTAAAAGTCAGATGCTCTACCAACTGAGCTAATGGCTCGTTCTAATGAAATGTAACTTCGCCGGATGTAAACTTAACATCTCCAATGCAGCTACTCGCTTGCTGTTGTTAACGGCTTGTTCTATTGTGACGACGCTTTTGATAATATCATGGTTAATATAGTTTAGGCAATAGTTTTTTGAAAAAAAATTAAAATTTTCTTATCTTTTTCATTTTTCACTACTGTTTCACTCCATTAACTCTGTATCCCATGCCTCACGAACGTGACATCAGGATGCATGCACCCTAATAAAGAAAGAAGAAGCTGGCAAAAAAATCCAGCTCCTTTTTCATGAATTACGCTAGACGCCAAGGGCTTCTCACGACATTTGTTTGGTTACGGTCAGGACCGACAGAGAAAGTAGTCAAAGGAATGCCTACCAATTGGGATACGCGCTCTACATAGTGGCGTGCGTTCTCTGGAAGCTCATCCAATGATTTGCACCCCGTGATGTCTTCTGGCCAGCCTGGTAGCTCTTCATAGACTGGTTTACATTCGCCAATCGCTTTCAAGGTCGCTGGTACCTCATGAATGATCTCGCCTTTGTATTCATAAGCTACACAAATTTTGACCTTATCAAGACCTGATAATACGTCAATCGAGTTCAATGATAAATCGGTAATCCCGCTGACACGGCGAGCATGACGGACGACAACAGCGTCAAACCAGCCGACACGGCGCGGTCTGCCTGTAGTTGTACCATATTCACGGCCAACTTCACGGATTTGGTTACCGATTTCATCATGCAATTCTGTAGGGAAAGGACCATCACCCACACGGCTTGTATATGCTTTACATACTCCAACTACATGGTTGATTTTAGTAGGGCCTACGCCAGAACCGATGGTAACCCCACCTGCAACCGGGTTAGATGAAGTGACGAATGGGTATGTTCCTTGATCGATATCAAGCATGACACCTTGTGCCCCTTCGAATAATACCCGTTTTCCTTCATCAAGTGCGTCATTCAATACAACGGATGTATCACAAACATATTTCTGAATTTGTTGTCCGTACTCATAGTATTCTTCCATGATATCTTCAATCTTGAAACCTTCCGTTTCATAGAAACGTTCAAACATACGGTTTTTTTCGACAAGATTTTGAGTCAATTTTTCCTCGAAAATTTCACGATCCAAAAGATCTGCCATGCGGATTCCGTTACGAGCAGCTTTGTCCATATAAGCAGGGCCGATACCCTTTTTTGTCGTTCCGATTTTGTTGGCGCCTTTACGGTCTTCTTCGACTTCATCCAATTTGATATGGTAAGGAAGAATGACATGTGCACGGTTTGAGATACGAAGATTATCCGTACTTACACCGTGACTATGTAAATAAGCAAGCTCCTCTACAAGAGCTTTTGGATCAACCACCATACCATTTCCAATGACACAAATTTTATCACTATAAAAAATCCCTGACGGAATTAAATGCAGTTTATAGGTAACGCCGTTAAATTTTATTGTATGCCCTGCATTATTCCCACCTTGATAACGAGCGATGGCTTCCGCATTCTGGGATAGAAAATCTGTTATTTTACCTTTACCTTCGTCTCCCCATTGTGTACCGACTACTACAACTGATGACATCTGAATAAAGCACCTCCAAAGGTTCACGTAATACCGATTTTTAACCGGTTCTTATCAAACAAACCTATTTTATCAATAATCCAAACTGGAAGTCAATACAAAATCCGAACAATACACATTTTAATAAATTATTTGTTCGTAAATATGAAAAATCCTTTCCGTTTTAAAATTGGTTTTGGATTGTCAATCATTATTCTGCCCTTTGATTTCTTTAATTATTATCACCAGCCCCTTTCTTTTTCCCAAAATAAAAATAGCCTGCCATTCCATGAATGGCAGGCTGTTCTCTATGCCCCGGGAGACATCGAATCATCATCGAAGCGACGTTCGAGGTTAACGAATTTATTGTATTCTTTTACGAATGCAAGCGAAACCGTTCCTACTGGACCATTACGCTGTTTCGCTATAATGATTTCAATGATGTTTTTATTCTCGGATTCCTTGTCATAATAATCATCACGGTATAAGAATGCCACGATATCAGCATCTTGCTCGATACTCCCTGATTCCCGGATATCGGACATCATCGGGCGCTTATCCTGGCGCTGCTCCACTCCCCGCGATAGCTGGGAAAGGGCGATGACGGGCACTTGAAGTTCACGGGCGAGCGCTTTGAGTGAACGTGAAATCTCGGATACCTCTTGCTGACGATTGTCGCCTGAACGACCATCGCCTTGAATCAACTGCAAGTAATCGATCAATATCATGCCAAGGCCATGTTCCTGCTTCAAACGACGGCATTTTGAACGGATTTCGCCAATCCTCACACCCGGCGTATCATCGATATAAATGCCGGCATTCGACAAGCTTCCCATCGCCATCGTCAATTTACGCCAATCCTCATCAGTTAAGGAACCTGTCCGTAAATTCTGGGCGTTGATATTTCCTTCAGCACAGAGCATACGCATAACGAGCTGCTCTGCACCCATTTCAAGACTGAAAATCGCTACATTCTCATCCGTTTTGGTTGCAACGTTTTGTGCGATATTCAATGCAAAGGCGGTTTTACCAACCGAAGGACGGGCGCCCACTATGATGAGGTCATTACGTTGGAACCCGGCTGTCATTCGATCCAGTTCAGCAAACCCGGTCGGTATTCCCGTGACATCCCCTTTACGGGTAGTCAAAACTTCAATGTTATCGTACGTCCGCACCAATACATCCTTAATATTTTGAAAAGACCCGGAATTCTTACGCTGGGCCACTTCCATGATCGTTTTTTCTGCTTCCCCGAGCAGCTCCTCGACCTCGTCCTCGCGACTGTAGCCTTCCTGGGCGATGTTGGTCGCTGTCCTGATCAAACGGCGAAGCAATGACTTCTCCTCGACGATGCGGGCATAATATTCAATATTGGCCGCGGTAGGTACCGATCCGGCCAATTCACTTAAATAAGAAACTCCGCCAACTTCTTCAAGGTTTTTGGTCGCAGCCAGTTCCTCTGTCACCGTAATCAAATCGACAGCTTTTCCTTCGTCATTCAATTTAAGCATCACATTAAAGATTTTTTGATGAGAGCTTCTGTAAAAATCCTCCGGAATCAAAACTTCCGATGTAACGGTCAATGAAGAGGGCTCAAGAAAAATGGCTCCTAGTACAGCCTGTTCGGCTTCTATATTTTGAGGGGGAATCCTATCCTGAAATTGTTCTATCATATCTTAAAACCTCCCATTCTAAGAGGATACCTTTTATATGTTTCTAGTGAAAAAGAAAAAAGTGAAAGGACAACATGCCCAATCACATTTTTCGTCTACCTCTATTTTATCAATTTTTCACAGATATGAAACAACTAAAATTAGTTAATTTCTTTCACATGCACAGTAAGTGTCGCTGTGACTTCAGGATGAAGCTTGACTGGAAGCTTGGTGTGTCCTAAAGAACGGATACCGTCAGCAAGCTCCATTTTGCGTTTATCAATCTTGATACCATGTTTCTTCTGAAGCTCTGATGCAATTTGTTTAGTCGTGATGGAACCGAATAAACGCCCGCCCTCACCGGCTTTGGCAGATAGCTCAACCGTTAATTTCTCCAGTTGGACTTTCAATTCTTCAGCATGTTGCAGTTCCTCGGCAGCAAGTGATTCTTCTTTATTCTTCTGTGCTTCCAAAGTTTTCACATTTGTATTATTTGCTTCAACAGCCAATCCTTGTTTAAGCAGGAAATTATGTGCATATCCATCTGCAACATTTTTAACTTCCCCTTTTTTCCCTTTACCTTTAACGTCTTTTAAAAATATTACTTTCATTCTTTTTGTCCCCCTTCTAAATATTCATCAATAGCTACTTTCAATCGACTTTCGGCTTCATCAATGGAGCATACCTGTTGAGTAGCGGCATTTGTCAAATGGCCGCCCCCATTCAACATTTCCATGATCACCTGTACATTGATATCACCAAGAGAACGCGCACTTATGCCTACTGTATCATCAGATCGCTTAGCCATTACAAAGGAAGCAACAACGCCATCCATGGTCAATAGGGTGTCAGCAGCCTGAGCTATGAGCACCTGATTATGGACCTGATCGGTTTTTGCCGAGGCAATGGCAATTCCCTTTTTATAAAAGATTACCTCTTCAATGAGCTTTGACCGTTTAATATAGGTGTCCACGTCTTCTTTTAAGAACTTCTGGACAAGTACCGTATCAGCTCCATGTGCCCTAAGATAGGAGGCTGCATCGAAAGTACGTGAACCCGTCCTTAAGGTGAAGCTTTTCGTATCGACGATGATACCCGCAAGAAGCGCCGTCGATTCCAGCATATCAATCTTGCTGCGTTTCGGCTGATATTCAAGCAGTTCGGTTACAAGTTCAGCTGTTGAAGACGCATATGGCTCCATATAGACGAGCAACGAGTTTTTGATGAACTCTTCACCCCGGCGATGATGGTCGATGACTACAACTTTATCGATCCTATTCAATAACCGCTCTTCAATTACCATGGAAGGTTTATGTGTATCGACCACAACCAGCAATGTCTCATCCGTAATCATTTCAAATGCATCATCAGGAGTTATAAACCGGGCATAAAGCTCTTTTTTATTTTTGATTTCCTCCATTAAACGGAGGACACTGCTATCAAGTTGCTGGGTGTTTATAACAATATAGCCTTCACGTTCATTCATTTGGGCAACTTTCAAGATGCCTATCGCTGAACCGATTGCGTCCATATCCGGGTTTTTATGGCCCATGACAATGACTTTATCGCTATCAAGGACTATATCCTTCAATGCATGGGAAATCACACGTGCACGGACCCTTGTGCGTTTTTCCATCGGATTGGTTTTACCGCCATAGAATTTCACTTTACCATTCGCTTGCTTTATTGCTACCTGATCACCGCCCCGACCTAGAGCGAGATCCAAGCTGGACTGTGCAAGCGTACCTAGTTCCGGTAAGGATGACACGGCCGAGCCGACCCCGATGCTCAAGGTCAATGGTACATTTTGCTTGGCTGTCGTTTCCCTGATTTCATCCAAAATCGAGAATTTCCCCTTCTCAAGCTGCTGAAGGATATGCTCATTAAAGACAGCGATGAATCGTTCAGAGGAAACCCGTTTAAAGAAAACGCCATTATCCCTTGCCCATTTATCAAGAAGTGAGGTGACCAGGCTATTAATGCTGCTTTTACGCTGATCATCCATACCCTGTGTCAAATCATCATAGTTATCAAGGAGAATGATCGCAATTGCCGTTCGCTCATCTTCATATAATTTCTCAATTTCAACTTGCTCCGTCACATCAAAAAAGTAAAGAAGCCTTTCCTCACGCTTATGGACCACTTTGAATTTCCTATCGTGGAGCGTAAGTGTCTCTGTCTCGATCTCTTGCTTAATTAATGGAACGATCGAGTCCGCGACATCATAGAGCGATCTTCCTGCCAAGGAGTCTTCACTAAAACATGAAGCCAGGAATGGATTGGTCCATTCAATGTAATAATCCTCATTAAAGAGCATGATCCCAATTGGCATTTCCAATAACGCTTCCTCGCCGACCTTCTTTAATCGGTAAGATAAAGTCGTTATATACTCTTCTGTCTTACGTTGCTTTTTTTCTACCATTCTTAATGTTAAATAAAATAAACCAGCAAGAATCAATAGTCCAACAAGTGCAATAACCCAATTATAATAAGCCAGTACGCCCAAAAGTAAAACGCCCGCGGCCAGCATCCCATACAACGGGGACTTAATCGAGTATTCTTTCAAATAAGATGGCATAGTTTCAGCTCCTAAAAGCATCTGTTTTACAAAAAAGTCTATTCCTTTTTCTTGATTGTCTCCCTAAAAGGAAAGCCTAAATCTATTATACCTAAAAATCGTACGGCTGTTGTAATAATCGGAATCGGCAGCAGCAAAGAAAAAACCACGATTATAACAGGTATGGCTTTAGCCCATGACTTCACATGAGCGATATAAAATATCAGGGAATATCCTTGTAATAAAATGAAGAACTGCAAGATGAAAAATATGTTCGTTATGGCCATATATACAAAACTGTTCTTGTCCGTATTCACAAAAAGAGCAAGAAGCATCGTAATTAAATAATACCATAAAAGACTTTTCGGGAGTCGCAGATCTCGAAAATGGGGCCATTTTAACGTTTTATCACTGAACCTCTTCACAATTGGATGCGCAGCGAAGAAAATCAATAAAACCATAATGACTGACATCAGAACGAACAAACTTGGCATCAGTGTGTTTAACATATCGACAGTTTCATACACCTGCTTTTTGACTTGTTCCGTCGGTGCCTGGCCAAAAGAATCCATGATGCCCACTGTATTTTCAACGGACTCTTCAACCATATCCATCGATTCTTCTATGTAATTAACATCCATTATCAACACTGAAGCTGCATATATTAATAAAATGCCTCCCAGGAAGACAAGTACTGCACTTATGAACATAGTTGCCATCGATTTGTCCCTTTTCAAAAAATAACCGATCGCAATTCCGGTTGCCCCCATAAGTAAGGTAAGCGGAACAGACAATAGCGTCCCAATGAGGATTGACAACAGCGAGGCTATAAATAAGTAACCCAGGCTCCACGATAACTTTTGTTTGGCTGTGAACAGTATGAATGGAATGGGTAAAAAGAAAGTGGTGAAGATATTCACTAATGGTACTTGAATGGTGATGAACAATAAAATGCAATATAGTGCCAAAAGGGCTCCACCCTCCGCAATTCGTCTTCCGCTATTCATCTTTGTTTTTCACCCCCCTGTTTTGATTAAAATTAATGTCTTATCTCCATCTTTATATTGTATCCGTTACGGCTAGGATATTTCAAACATCACATTCTTTTTTAGGATATGATTACTTTTTCTAAGGAAAATGGCCATATGAATTACTTTTGAAAATAAAAAAACCGCAATTCAGCGGTTTTCAGACATAAGAGCGCGATTTTATAAAAAAGGCACATTAAGGAAAACTCCTCAATGTGCCAATTTATTATTCACCAGATACATATGGAAGTAATGCCATAGTACGTGAGCGTTTAATAGCAATCGTTAATCTACGTTGATATTTAGCGCTAGTGCCAGTTACACGACGTGGTAAAATTTTACCGCGTTCTGAGACGAATTTTTTAAGAAGATCTACATCTTTGTAATCAATTTTAGTGATTCCGTTAGATGTGAAATAACAAACCTTTTTACGCTTACCGCGTCCTTTACGTCCACCCATTGCCATAATAAATTTCCCTCCCTGCTTTTTCAATTTTCATTTTAAACGGCTGTTTAAAACGGAAGATCGTCATCTGAAATGTCGATTGTTTTACCGTCATTTGCAAATGGATCATCATCTACACGAGTGTAGTTGTTATTGCTCCGTTGATTCTGATTAGGATTTTGTCCATACGAATTGTTGTCATTTCCGTTATTATTATTGCTATAACTTTTTTGACCTCCACCGTAAGAACCGCCTTCATTTCTTTCACCCGCTGAACTGCTTCGTGGTTCAAGGAATTGAACGCTCTCAGCCAGAATCTCCGTCACATATACGCGTTTGCCGTCTTGTCCTTCATAATTACGTGTTTGGACACGTCCATCCACGCCAGCTAAACTGCCCTTTTTCAAGAAGTTAGCTACATTTTCTGCCGGTTTACGCCAAACAACACAGTTAATGAAATCCGCTTCACGGTCACCCTGCTGATTCGTAAAACTACGGTTCACAGCTAAAGTAAAGGTAGCTACGGGAACTCCATTAGGTGTATATCGTAATTCAGGATCTTTAGTTAAGCGTCCTACCAAAACTACGCGATTCATCATCAGAATCAACCCCTAGGTTTCAAGCCTGTTTCATGTGAAACAAGATTAGAATTTATATTAAATATGTGATTATACTTCTTCTCTAGTAGCCATGTGGCGAATAATGTCTTCACTGATTTTAGCAAGACGATCGAATTCTTGAATCGCAGCACTTTCAGCGTTAACTTTAAGAAGCATGTAGTAACCGTCACGGAAATCATTGATTTCGTATGCAAGACGGCGTTTACCCCATTCTTTTGCTTCTACTTCCGCACCATTATCAGAAAGGATTGTGTTGAAACGTTCAACTAAAGCTTTTTTAGCTTCTTCCTCAATGTTTGGACGGATGATATACATAATTTCGTATTTTCTCATCACTGTCACCTCCTTTTGGTCTAAGCGGCCCAATTGGGCAAGGAGCAATTATTTATAATTACTCACAAGATAAAATTATAGCATAGTTAAAGAGGCTTTGCAACGAACGGTTCGACTTATTACAATTAATTGAAATCTAATGATTAAAGGCTCAAAAAAGACCCTACATATGGAGCTGTAGGATCTTTCAGACTGGAGTTGAATCTTAAACGTTAAAACGGAAATGGATTACATCGCCATCGTTAACGATGTATTCTTTTCCTTCCAAACGAACTTTTCCTGCTTCTTTTGCAGCACCATGACTACCCGCTTCAAGCAAATCGGTATAAGAAACGATTTCGGCACGGATGAAACCACGTTCGAAGTCCGTGTGAATGACGCCTGCACATTGAGGGGCCTTCATACCTTTCCGGAATGTCCATGCACGCACTTCCTGTACACCAGCCGTAAAGTATGTTGCCAATCCAAGCAGATTATATGAAGCACGGATCAACTGGTCAAGACCTGACTCCTCGATGCCAAGTTCAGATAGGAACATTTCCTTTTCTTCACCTTCAAGCTCTGCAATTTCTTCTTCGATTTTGGCACAAATTACGATTACTTCGGCATTTTCCTTAGCAGCATATTCACGAACTTGCTGAACATATTCATTATCGTCAGCATTAGCCACTTCATCTTCGCTCACATTCGCCACATAAAGCGTCGGCTTCGCTGTAAGTAAATGCATGCCCTTCACGATTTTTTGCTGTTCTTCAGTGAATTCAACTGAACGGGCTGGTTTTTCATCTTCCAATGCCTCTTTTAAAGCCACAAGGATTTCATGTTCTGCCACTGCGCCTTTATCTTTTTGCTTGGCCATTTTTCCGACACGGTCGATGCGTTTGTCAACGGATTCCAAATCGGCAAGGATCAATTCAAGGTTGATGACTTCGATATCATCGATTGGATTTACTTTTCCGGAAACATGAGTAATGTTATCGTCTGCGAAACATCGGACGACCTGACAAATGGCATCCACTTGACGGATATGGGAAAGGAATTTATTACCCAGTCCTTCTCCTTTACTTGCTCCTTTTACAATCCCGGCGATATCCGTGAATTCAAATGCTGTCGGAACCGTCTTTTTCGGTTTAACCAATTCAGTCAATTTTTGCAGACGGTGATCCGGCACTTCCACAATCCCGACGTTTGGATCAATGGTACAGAAAGGATAGTTGGCAGATTCCGCACCTGCCTGAGTAATTGCATTAAATAAAGTGGATTTACCTACGTTAGGCAAACCAACTATACCAGCTGTTAAAGCCATTTATATTTCACTCCTTCAAGATAATTCGTACATATGGAAAAAGACTGATCTTCTATAAAGACCATCCAATTACCTAAACCTTTCCCAATTATAGATTTCGCTCCCTAAAAAGACAAGTAAATCATTGAGATGGCAGGACTACTTTCATTCCAAAAAAAAAGCATGATCACTCCTCATGCTTTTGCAGAACTTTTTTCATTTTCTTCGCGAATTCACGTCGAGGCAGCATTACGCTATGACCGCAACCTTCACATTTTATCCGGATATCCATACCAAGCCTAATGATTTTCCACTTGTTTATTCCACAGGGATGCGGCTTTTTCATTTCCACAACATCCTTAAGCCCAAATTCTTTCTCCTCCATAACCATGAGCCCCCCTAATTCCTATGACTCGCTGCCATTGTACGTAGATTTAATCCCACTTAAATCAAGCGCAGCACTTATTTCTTTTCTTAATATCCTACTGATTTCGATGTGATGCATTGGCTTTGTTTCCGCTGTAATCCGAAGGACGATTTCTTCAGCACTTATTGTTTCGATTCCCAAAAATTCAGGTGCTTTAATCAAGGCTTCATATTTGCCTTCCATACTGCTTAAGAGTTCAATCAGCACCTTCTCAGCAAGCTCGACCGACCCATCGTTAGGTATGGTCACATCAACCACAGCCATACTGTTTAAAATGGAATAATTCGTAACCTGGATGATGCTGCCGTTGGGTATGAAGTGCAATTCCCCTGCACCACTTTTAATTTTCGTAGTACGAAGCCCGATTTCAATGACTTCCCCTTCAAAATTATTTATTTTAATATAATCCCCAACCGAGAAATGATCTTCAAAAATGACGAAAAACCCTGTAATTATATCCTTGACCAAACTTTGAGCACCAAACCCAACTGCCAAACCAAGAATACCAGCTCCAGCCAGTAAGGCCTTTACATCGAATGAGAAAATTTCAAGAATCATTATCAAGGCAATGAAATTGATAACGTAAGTTACAATATTTTCCAGCAACTTAATGAGTGTCGTTTCTCTACGCTCTGAAACACGAATAGGACTTCTTAAGCGAACCGCGAAAAATTTACTTATAACCGTCTTTCCTATTGAAATAATAATACGCGATAATAACAGAACAAGGAAGATTTTAATAATGCCCTCGCCCATCAGCAGCCATACCTTTTCATCCAATATCTCTTTTGTAACGTTATCATACATGCGATCCATCTTTTCCTCCTGCCTAATGCAAACTGCAAAACTTTTATATCTTCTCTATGACTTTTCCATATAGACGTAGTCCTCTACCCCTACTGCTGTGAGATAACCCTGAATAAGAGAAGTTTTCTCTATTTTATCAATAAATAAGGGTTTCTGTACAAAAAAAATATGGGTATATAGGTAAAGGAATTAGAAGTTTTTTCCGAATTAATCAAGTATTTTTCTAATAGAATGTATTAATGAAAGCAATTGGTAGAGGAAGAACGTCAATCCATTTCCCCTTCACCTGTTTGCATGTTCTACAAAAAATTCCCTCATCCATTACGTTAAATACCGTATATTTTTCCCTTATTATCCGTATACTGTAATACCAAATAAAGTAAAGGAGTGGAGCCGATGAATCTGAATTCTAGTCTATTTAATAATAATAAAAATAGATTGAGTCGCATCCTGCATGAAGATACGGATGCATCCAAACAAATTTCCCAGGAATTAATCAACCTTCTACCAACTGGAAAGCTTCAACCAATCGTCATCGTCTGTATAGGCACAGACCGTTCTACAGGCGATTCCCTCGGACCACTTGTCGGCACTCTGCTTAGTGAAAAAGCTGGAAGCGGTTCTTCTACATTCCATGTGTACGGTACTCTGGATGACCCTATTCATGCGATGAATTTACAGGAAAAATTAAATGAAATAAAAAAGATTCATACCAATCCCTTTATTGTCGGAATCGACGCTTGTTTAGGCAAAATGAAAAGTGTGGGTATTGTTCAAATCGGTCAAGGACCAGTGAAACCAGGTGCTGGAGTCAATAAAGAACTTCCTTCCGTTGGAAATGCCCATATTACAGGAATCGTGAATGTAAGTGGATTCATGGAGTTCATGGTTTTGCAAAACACTCGTCTTAATCTGGTTCTGAAGATGGCCAAAACCATCGCCGAAGGAATTTCCGAAGCACAAGATCATTATCCAGTAAAACCTTCCATCACTCCTTTCACATGGTCATTCAAGCAAGAAAAATCCCTTTGATTGGTATTTCTGATCATAAAAAAGAAGGAAGGGTTTACCCCTTCCTTCTTTTTTATACATAATACATGATAGTAACCAGAATGACGGTAATCATTATGCCTGGAAGCAGATTGGCCACCCTTATTTTGGTGACACCGATAATATTCAAACCAATGGCTAAAATCATGACTCCTCCAGTTGCCGTCATTTCCAATATGAAGGAATCCATTAAAGCGGTTGGGATCATCGTATTGATTTGTCTTGAAAAAATTGCTAAAAATCCCTCATAAAGAATGATTGGAAATGCTGAAAAAAGTACACCTATGCCAAGCGTACTGGCGAGGACCAGCGCTGTAAATCCATCGATGATCGCTTTTGTTATCAAAACGTCATGATCATTCCGGATACCACTATCCAGGGCACCGATAATGGCCATCGCCCCAATGCCAAATATGAGCGTAGCCGTTACAAACCCCTGAGATATCGAAGTTCCTTCAGTCGCTTTCATCCTGCGTTCAATCCAATTGCCTAAAGAATTAAGCCTTGCCTCAAGATCCATCCATTCGCCAAGGACTGCCCCTCCAACAATACTTAAAATGACAATGAGGAACTGATCACTTTTCAGCCCCATCTGCAAGCCTAAGACCATGACGGCTAAACCGATCCCGCTCATGACCGTTTCTTTTATCTTTTCAGGTATATGTTGTAAAAATCTTCCCAAAATCGAACCGATTAAAATACAGGCACCATTCACCAAAGCCCCTAATAATACCATCTCATCCACCTAATTTTCTACAGTGAAAAATAGATCTAACTTCTGTTGCCACTATCTTTTCATAAAGGCAATCTAAGAGGAAAGGTTCTCTTGATCGATCAAGTCCAAAATTCTCTCTAGATCTTCTTTTGAAAAGAATTCGATTTCTATTTTCCCTTTTTTCTTACTTTGTTTTATCGTTACACTCGTTCCTAGTCTTTCACGCAGACTTGACTCCCGCTGCTTTATGAATATATCCTTTTTCTCTTGTTTCTTAGTTTTGGTTTCACGTGAAACGGTATCATTCAATTGATGTATATATTGCTCTAGCTGTCTGACATTCATTCCTTCTTTGAGGATTTTATCCAATACTGGCTTTAGCATCTCTTTTTTCTTTAAACCCAGTAATGCTCGGCCATGCCCCATGGAAATTTCCCCATCGGAGATATAACTCCTAATCCCTTCAGGCAAAGACAGTAATCTGACATAATTCGCGATATGGGGTCGGCTTTTACCCAAGCGATTGGCCAACTGCTCCTGGGTAAATTCCAATTTTTCAAGAAGTGTTTGATAAGCAGCCGCTTCCTCAATCGGATTTAAATCTTCCCGTTGCAGGTTTTCCAAAATCGCCAGTTCCATCATCTGCTGTTCATTCAATTCCCTCACAACAACCGGAACTGTCTTTAAACCCGCTTCCTTAGCAGCACGATAACGCCTTTCCCCTGCCACGATTTCATATCCCTTAATGCTTTTCCGGGCAATAATCGGCTGTAATATCCCGTGTTCCATGATAGATTGCTTTAATTCCTCTATAGCTTCAAGTCGGAAGCTCTTTCGGGGCTGATAAGGATTTGGCCTTAATTCCCTTAATTTGATTTCGCGCACGATTTCATCTTTACTGATTTCCACATTGTTGAAAAGTGCGTTAAGTCCTTTGCCAAGTCCTTTAGCCATTTGATACCACTTCCTTTGCCAGTTCTAGATAGACCTCCGCTCCTCGTGACTTTGGATCATATATAATTATTGGTTCCCCATGGCTCGGTGCTTCACTCAAACGGACATTGCGGGGGATGATGGTTTGATAGACTTTATCCTGAAAGTATTTTTTGACTTCTTCTATAACCTGGATACCTAAGTTTGTTCTGGCATCCAACATCGTCAATAGCACACCCTCGATTTTCAAATCATGGTTCAAATGCTTTTGGACGAGACGGACCGTATTCAAAAGTTGGCTCAAGCCCTCCAGTGCATAATATTCACATTGTACAGGAATCAAAACGGCATCAGCTGCCGTTAATGCATTAAGCGTGAGCAAACCCAATGATGGAGGACAGTCAATCACAATGTAATCATATTGGCTTTGCACCTCTTCCAATGCCCTTTTTAATCGGACTTCCCTTGAGATGGTTGGAACAAGTTCAATTTCAGCACCTGCAAGTTGAATGGTCGCAGGTATAGCATATAAATTTTCTACCTTTGTTTCCATGATGACGGTACTGGCCTCGACATCATCAACCAATACATCATAAATACATTGTTCCACATCTGCTTTATCGATACCTGCCCCGCTTGTAGCATTTCCCTGCGGATCGATATCGACCATTAAGACTTTCTGTCCTATGTATGCAAGACAAGCACTTAGACTGACAGAAGTTGTCGTTTTTCCAACACCGCCTTTTTGATTGGCAATGGCGAGAATCTTACCCACGAATTCACCTGCTTTCAACTATCTTCATCACGCTATATCTATTAACTTTTACCGTAGATCCATTTATTTCTTTCTATTTTATCATGAATGTTACTGGAAGAAATCGTTTTCTTAAATTCCTCTTAAAAATTGAAATATATCTAAACAGCATTAAATACCGGAAAAATTGAAACCTTTTTGAGATGGCAAATGCCAGTGTTGCGACAAAATAAAAAAAGCTTGGTAATCAGAGACTACCAAGCAGGGTTAAGGATAGGGAATCAAGTTTTTTTCTTAGGTATTTTAATCGTGAATTGATAATACTCCTCGAATTCTTCTTCCTCTGCATCCAAATTTATTCCATTGTCTGTAACCATACTGAGTGATTGGCGTATAGTATTCACGGCAATCCTCATGTCTTTACTAAACGCTTTCCGCTTAGGTTTCGGCTTTTGCACAGTACCCGTTAAGAGCTTGACGACCTGCTCTTCGGTCTGCTTGACGTTTAACCCCTTTTCGATGATTTCCAAAAGCAGTTTAAGCTGCTTTTCTGGACTTTTTAACGGTATCAACGAGCGGGCATGGCGTTCCGTAATTTGCTTTTGAAGAAGTGCATCTTGAACCTCTTGGGGCAGCTTAAGCAACCGAAGCTTATTCGCCACGGTAGATTGTCCTATTCCCAGTCTTTGTGCCAGAGCTTCTTGGGTTAAACTATGCAGCTCCAATAGTTTACCGTAAGCCAAAGCTTCTTCAATCGGTGTCAGTTCTTCACGCTGAAGGTTTTCTATCAGCGCAACGGAAGCCGTTTCTGTATCGGTGAAATCTTTGATTATTGCAGGTGCCAATTCCCAGCCAAGCTTTTGCATGGCTCGAAAACGACGCTCACCAGCAATGATTTCATATTTCCCCTGTCCATAAGCCCTTACTACAATTGGTTGAATGATTCCATGTGTATGAATCGTTTGAGCCAATTCAGCAATTTTATCGTCATTAAAAACGGTCCTTGGTTGAAATCGATTAGGCACAATATCAGAAATGGAAATTTTTCTTATCTCTTCATTATTATTGCTAGGTGTCTCCATCTCTAGTTGCTGTTCTTCTTTTTCGCCAAACCCAAAGAACCGCGAAAAAGGATGCTTCATCTTCCTACACCACCTTTTAAAACTCCCAAATAACATATTCTCTATTTAAAGGACAAGTCCTGCATACATTTCCCGACATGGTTATACATATGGCCCTTCACTGTGAAAAACATGTCGACTGGCGTCATCAAGGCAATAATGAGGAATTGACGGCCAGTTATTATAAATATCGCCGGCTTGCCCAAGATTATTTCCCTGAATCAAAAAGAAAAATCGCCGACTTTCTAGCCCAACTGTAAAATCTGGCACACGTTTGACATTGTACCGAAAAATTGCCTTTTGTTGGCAAATACAATATTGATAATAAGCTCGTACATTTATAGTAAAAGAAAATTAGGGCAAGTACCAGCCATATATCCGAATCATTTACGCTTAATATGAAACCATCTCCATATAATAGAGGTTATTCAATAGGCTGCTTATTCGGTGTCCCTGGTTTTCTTGGGTATTTTTTAGGAGTCTTCTTCACTTTTTTTACTGTAATGATGTTTCTTTCACTATTTTCCTCTGGCAATGTGAAAGGATGAATTTCTTCGATTTCTCCGCCTAATGTAAAAATGGCCTTTTTCCCTGTGTCCATTTCATCCTGTGCACTAGCCGCTTTCATGGCAATGAACGTCCCGTTTGGCTTAACAAGCGGCAAACATAGTTCACTTAAAACGGACATCCTGGCTACCGCTCTTGCCATGACAATATCATAGGATTCGCGATGCTCCGGTTTTTGGGCGAAGGTTTCCGCCCGGTCATGATAGAAGGAAACTCCCTTTAATTGTAAGGACTCAGCAAGGTGATTCAAAAAAGAGATTCGCTTATTCAAAGAATCCACAATCGATACGTGGATATCAGGGAAACAAATCTTCAATGGAATACTCGGAAATCCGGCTCCAGCCCCAACATCGCAAATTCGATATGACTTGTTAAAGTCGAAATAGAAGGCTGCGCTGATTGAATCATAAAAATGCTTTAGATAAACTTCTTCCTTATTAGTGATGGCTGTTAAGTTCATCTTTTCGTTCCATTCCACCAATAATCGATAATAAGTGTCAAACTGATCAAGCTGGTGAGGAGAAAGCTCGATCCCTTTCTCCTGCAGTGCTTGTTGGAACTGTTCAATATTCATGTTTTCTTCAATCCTTTTCGGGTATTTCCATTACTGAGATACTCTGGCAATTTTACCTTGTTCCAAATAAACAAGCAAAATGGAAACATCAGCGGGATTCACACCGGAAATTCTTGAAGCCTGAGCTACTGATAGCGGGTGGACCTGCTTTAATTTTTGACGTGCTTCCGTTGCTAGACCAGAAATTGCATCATAATCGATATTCTCTGGAATCTTTTTATTCTCCATTTTTTTCAGGCGATCGACTTGCTGTAGAGATTTTTCGATATAACCTTCATACTTGATCTGGATTTCGACCTGTTCCGTCACTTCATCGCTCAGTTCGACATCACTTGGCGCCAACTTCTGAATATGGGAATAATCCATCTCAGGCCGTTTCAATAAATCAGAGGCACGGATTCCATCCTTCAACTCACTGCCGCCACTTGCTGTAATGATTTCTTGTACCTCTTTAGTCGGTTTGATGAAATTTGATTTTAGTCGTTCCTTTTCCATTTCAACCGCTTCTTTTTTCAAAAGGAAACGATTGTAACGTTCTTCTTGGATCATTCCGATATTGAATCCAATTTCCGTTAAGCGCAAATCGGCATTATCATGACGCAACAATAAACGATATTCTGCTCGTGAAGTAAGCAATCGGTATGGTTCATTCGTACCTTTCGTTACAAGGTCATCAATGAGAACACCAATATAGGCATCCGAACGGCTTAAAATCAGTTCTTCTTTACCTATTGCATTCAATCCTGCATTAATACCGGCCATCAATCCTTGTCCTGCTGCTTCCTCGTAGCCGGATGTCCCGTTAATTTGGCCAGCAGTATACAGATTTTTGATTTTTTTCGTTTCCAGTGTAGGCCAAAGCTGCGTAGGAACGATAGCATCATATTCTATTGCATATCCAGCACGCATCATTTCCGCCTTTTCGAGGCCTGGAATGGTTTGTAGGATTTTCACTTGTACATCTTCAGGCAAACTGGTAGATAAACCTTGCACATAAACCTCCTTTGTATTGCGACCTTCAGGTTCCAGGAAGATTTGATGCCGTGGTTTATCATTAAAACGGACGACTTTATCTTCTATCGAAGGACAATAACGAGGTCCAGTTCCCTTTATCATTCCGGAATACATTGGTGAACGGTGTAGATTATCATCAATGAGCTGATGTGTTCCCTCATTCGTATACGTTAACCAGCAAGGTAATTGATCAGTAATGAACTTTGTGGTTTCATAAGAAAATGCACGTGGCACTTCATCACCAGGCTGAATTTCCGTTTTGCTGTAATCTATGGAAGAACTATTGACACGTGGTGGTGTCCCCGTTTTAAAACGGACCAAATCAAATCCTAACTGCTCTAAATGTTCAGATAGCCTGATGGAAGGCTGTTGATTATTAGGACCGCTTGAATATTTCAGTTCCCCTAATATGATTTCACCGCGTAAATATGTTCCCGTCGTTATTACGACAGTTTTCGCACGATACACCGCACCAGTTTTAGTGATTATACCCGTACAAACGTCATTTTCAACAATTAATTCTTCTACCATTCCCTGAATCAATGTCAAATTTTCTTGGTCTTCTATCGTCTTTTTCATTTCTTGTTGATAGAGGAATTTATCTGCCTGCGCCCGCAACGCTCGAACAGCCGGACCTTTAGCGGTATTCAGCATCCTCATTTGGATATGGGTCTTATCGATATTTTTTCCCATTTCACCGCCTAAAGCGTCAATTTCCCTAACAACTATACCTTTTGCCGGCCCACCAACGGACGGATTGCATGGCATAAAGGCGACCATATCCAAGTTAATGGTGATCATCAACGTTTTAGCTCCGACTCTTGCAGCCGCAAGGCCAGCTTCACTACCAGCATGACCAGCACCAATAACAATGACATCATAGCTACCTGCTTCGTATTGCATATCCTTTTCCTCCTTTTACGCTTATTTTCCTAAACAAAATTGTGAGAACAATTGGTTGATTAAATTATCCTGAACGCTTTCACCAATGATTTCCCCAAGAAGCTCCCATGCTTTCGTGAAATCAATTTGAACCAAATCAACCGGCGTACCCATTTCAATAGCTTCGATTGCGTCTTCGATTGACTGTAATGCCTGTCCTAGCAAAGCTATATGCCTGGCATTGGAAACATAGGTCAGGTCTCCCGTTTCTAAAGATCCCTCAAAAAATAGTGAAGCGATGGCTTCTTCCAATTCATCGACCCCTTTATCCTCAAGTAAAGAAGTGGAAACAACCTTATGGGATGCCGCCTTTTCCTTAACCTTTGCCAAATCGATTTTCTGTGGAAGGTCGGTTTTATTGATGATAACGATAACATCCATTCCATCAACCGCTTGGAATAGTTTTTCATCTTCCGTTGTAAAATCATCGGAATAGTTCAATACAAGTAATATTAGATCCGCCTCTTTTAATACTGCACGGGACCGTTCAACTCCAATTCGTTCAACGATATCTTCCGTTTCGCGTATTCCTGCTGTATCGACAAGTTTAAGCGGTACACCGCGAACATTGACATACTCTTCAATTACATCACGTGTTGTACCTGGGATATCAGTGACAATCGCTTTATTTTCATGAACCAAGCTGTTAAGCAAAGAAGATTTTCCGACATTGGGGCGCCCTATGATAACCGTCGCAAGCCCATCCCGCAAGATTTTCCCTTGTTGGGCCGTGTGAAGCAGTTTCTCTATTTCAGTCTTCACATAACTGCCTTTTTCCAAAAATAAACGATGCGTCATTTCTTCGACATCATCATATTCCGGATAATCTATATTTACCTCGACTTGAGCGAGGGTCTGTAAAATTTCTTGACGTAGGTTTTGGATTAATTTCGAAAGCCGGCCTTCCATTTGACCTAAAGCAACATTCATGGCTTTATCCGTTTTAGCACGGATTAAATCCATAACGGCCTCAGCTTGAGAAAGATCGATCCTGCCATTCAAAAAAGCCCGTTTCGTAAATTCACCAGGTTCTGCTAAACGAGCACCTTGTGAGAGAATGAGCTGTAATACCCGATTGACCGAAACTATTCCACCGTGACAATTTATTTCAACTACATCTTCTCTTGTAAATGTCTTTGGACCCTTCATGACCGAAACCATGACTTCCTCTATGATTTCACCTGTTTTAGGCTGGATTAGGTGGCCATAATGAATCGTATGTGATTTCACTTCAAGCAATCCTTTTCCACCTGGTCCTTTAAAGATCCTATCGGCTATTTCTATGGCCTCATCACCGCTGATTCTAACGATGGCGATTGCCCCTTCCCCTAAGGGAGTAGAGATAGCGGTGATTGTATCGAATTCCATGCTTTCACCTCTTATATATTGATGTTTCTATTTTTTTCTGATAATAAAATCGTCGAATCCCTAAATTACTACAATACCACAGTATATTCATGAAAAAAAGTAGATACTCCTTCCTTTCAAGGGTTATCCACATGCAATGAATCCATATTCTGTAACATTCATTTTAACTTATCCACATGTGAATAACAAATATCGCCAGCCTCCCTTTATTCCATTCCCTTTTCTTTATCATGGGAATATAAAAAGAGTTGTCAGTAATTGTTGAATTATCCTTTTATAAAAAGATATTCGACACACATCGATATTATGTCCTAAAAAAAAAGAACCCCTGCTTTAAAGCAGAAGGTTCATTTGAGTGGAGTAATGACCAAATGGCGATATGGTTCCGTCCCACTTGAAGTTGTTTTTATTTTTGGATAATGCAGGAGAGCATTATGGATGACCTTCCGTTCATAGGAAGGCATCGGCTCCAGTGAAACAGCCTTACCTGTTTTCTTGGCTTTAATTGCCATTCTATCAGCCAATTGGATTAAAGTTTCATTGCGGCGATTTCGATAATCTTCTGCATCCACAGTAATATTCAAAAACTGCTTCGAATATCGATTTGCAACCAGCTGCGCTAAATACTGAAGAGAATTTAGTGTTTGACCCCTTTTTCCAATTAATAATGCTATTTTCTCACCTGATAAATGGAATGTTACGTTCTTACCTTTACGGTGGACATCAATTTCTGCATTGACTCCCATTTCCACGCTGACATTCTTCAAAAATTCAAGTGTCTCTTCAATGGGATCGGCAGGCAATGTCACATGGACAATCGCCTTCCTTGCACCAAATAAACCAAAAAATCCTTTTTTGCCTTCATCTTCTATTTCTATCTCCACGCGATCCTTAGTGCTGTTCAGTTGAGCTAAAGCTAAATTTACTGCTTCTTCGACAGATTGTCCTGTAGCAGTTACCTTTTTCACTTTTTCTTTGCCCCTCCCGCGTTTTCCGCAGCTGCTTTTCTAAGATCCGGACCTTTAATGAAATATGTTTGAACGATACCAAAAAGGTTACCTACTACCCAGTAAAGAGAAAGAGCAGCGGGGAAATTAATAGCAAAAACAACAATCATAATTGGCATGATGTAAAGCATCATCGTCATTTGTGCCGCCATTTGTGGATTGGAGTTCATTCCAGCCATGGACATCTTCTGCTGGATAAAAGTCGTAATACCAGCAACCACCGGTAAAACATAAAAAGGATCCGGGGAACCTAAATCAAACCAAAGAAAACTATGTAAAGAAATTTCTTCCGTACGGCTGATGGCATGGTAAAATCCGATCAAAATCGGCATTTGCACCACTATCGGAAAACATCCCGCCAATGGATTCACATTATATTTTGAAAATAAAGCCATTGTTTCTTGCTGTAGTTTTTGTTGTGTGGCAGCATCTTTTGAGCTGTATTTTGCTTGAAGTTCTTTCATCTCAGGCTGAATGGCCTGCATTGCTTTCGAGCTTTTCACCTGTTTGATCATTAGTGGAAGTAATGCTAAGCGAATGATTAATGTAACACCGATGATTCCCAAACCATAATTCTCGCCAAATGCTTCAGAAAGCCAAATGATCAGGGCTGATAATGGATAGACAATGTATGAATTCCAAAAACCTTCACTATCCGCAGTAATAGGTTCTTTAATTTCCGTACACCCTGCTAACAGCATCATTATCGAGGCTAGTCCAATAATGAGTAATATTCGTTTTTTCAACCGTAATTTCCTCCTATCTGCAATCAATCTTTTTTGAAACAATTGTGAACTGTTTATTAGCAGATTTCAATAATAAGTAATCCACATTTTTCTACAGTTCCAATAGGAATTTTCTATATTATCTTTTCTCAAGTAACTACATGATCCGAGGAATGCTTAGTATTCGATATAAAGGGGACTTTATTGTTTTTTCATTTTAAAGTTTAGTGATTTAGAACGTTTCAGGACGTGGATCAAGCTGCTTTTCACCTGGAAAAAGTCCATCTCCGCCACTGGTTTTCGAGCAATCACAATATAATCCTTACCCTCTTCTATATCTTCTTTCAATTCCAAAAACGCTTGCCGTATGTATCTTTTAATTTGGTTCCTTACAACGGCGTTCCCGATTTTTTTACTGACTGAAAGGCCGATCCGAAAATAATCCTGATCTGGCTTTTCAAGGACATAGACAACAAATTGCCGATTAGCAGAAGATTCACCTTTTTTAAAAACAAGCTGAAATTCATCCTCTTTCTTAATCCTTAACTTTTTTTTCATTTTTACACCTTCATTACATGAATTGAGTCTCAGTAAATCCCTTATTTTGCGAAAAAAGACCACTGAGACTTTTCAGTGGTCTATGCAGATAATACTTTTCTGCCCTTACGGCGACGTGCTGCGATTACTCTACGTCCGTTTTTCGTGCTCATACGTGCACGGAAACCGTGAACTTTACTATGTTTGCGGTTATTCGGTTGATAAGTTCTTTTCATTATATGACACCTCCCTGAGGAATAACAGTTAAAGACAGTCTTTACAATTATATAGATGGAGGTTTCTACTTGTCAACCTCATCCAAAAAAATATTTCTTTTTAATGCTCAATGTCCAGTAGGTCTTTTTTTACTACCTAGCCTATTGTAAATGATTTTGCTCCGAACTGATATAGAAATTTTTGGGGAGAGGAAAATTTCATCGATTCCTCCACGAATAAATATATGAGATTCCCGAGGTATCTGCAATTGATCGACTAGCATCCGACATAATTTGGACGAACCTAAACCATCTTCAATATGTATCATTCGATTTTTATCAATGTAGGTTTTCCAGCTTGAACAACTTGGTTTATCCAAAAATAAAATTAAATTAATCCAATTCATAATCATGGTCTGTGGATAAAATTCGACATGTTTTTTTCTATCCACAACCCAATTTATAGACTTTTGCACATAACAATAGCCTGTGGAAAAGTTTTTCCCACAAGCTCGGTAAGTTGTGGATAAAGTTTTCTAACCCATTGCAAGACGCCTGAATTTCTGATATTATATTTGTGTTTTCACTCTGAATAACTTTATCAACGGGTAATGGTTATCCACAGACTGTGTATAACATGTGGATAGCTTATTCGACCTGTGTATATTAATTTGTCCACAGATGGTGGATATTGTCGAAAAACCTTTTTTCTTCTTTATTATATATTTCTCAAAATACCTGTTGATGAATAAACATCCAAATCTACACCGGCTTACCAGATGTAGTCTGTACAAAGGTTGTACAGCGCAAGATATAGTTTTAGGGACATCACATTACACAACACAAAAATCCCTTATACAGCTCACCGAACCTTTGCTGTCAAAATTTATATAAAGACGGCAATCGATGAGTTTATTTGTGCCTATACATTTTAGAAACTATTATTAAAAATATTTTGCAAAGGAGGGATAAGTTTGGATAATATCGATAGCCTCTGGAACCAGGCGCTCGGAAAAATCGAAAAAAAAATCAGTAAACCAAGCTTTGAAACTTGGCTTAAATCCACCAAGGCCTATTTACTGCAAGGTGATACATTAACAGTCACCGCTCCCAATGAATTTGCCAGGGATTGGCTTGAAGAACGCTATTCCCATCTTATTTCTGATGTATTGTTTGAGCTTACAGGTGAGGAATTGGAAGCAAAATTCATCATTCCCCCCAATCAAGAAGATGATGATTTTACCGTTCCTGTTCAGCCTAAAAAGATTAAGAAACGGGATAAAGAGCATGCTGCATTTCCACAGCATATGCTGAATGCGAAAAATACCTTCGATACATTTGTCATCGGCTCCGGCAATCGGTTTGCCCATGCCGCGTCTCTCGCTGTCGCAGAAGCTCCAGCCAAAGCTTATAATCCCTTATTTATATACGGAGGCGTAGGCCTTGGGAAAACTCATTTAATGCATGCAATCGGGCATTATGTTCTTGAGCATAATCCAAATGCAAAGGTCGTTTATTTATCGTCTGAAAAATTCACGAATGAATTCATAAACTCCATCCGGGATAATAAAGCTGGGGAATTTCGAGATAGATACCGGAGTGTAGATGTTTTATTAATTGATGATATTCAATTTCTTGCGGGAAAAGAACAAACCCAAGAAGAGTTTTTCCATACATTCAATGCGTTGCATGAAGAAAGCAAACAGATCGTCATTTCCAGTGACCGTCCACCAAAAGAGATCCCTACACTTGAGGATCGCCTCCGTTCCAGGTTTGAGTGGGGTTTGATCACGGATATCACACCTCCTGATCTAGAAACGCGGATTGCCATTTTGCGTAAAAAGGCAAAAGCTGAGGGTCTTGATATCCCGAATGAAGTCATGCTCTATATTGCCAACCAAATCGATTCCAATATTCGTGAGCTTGAGGGTGCACTTATTCGTGTCGTCGCTTATTCTTCATTAATTAATAAAGATATAAATGCCGATTTGGCAGCTGAAGCATTAAAAGACATCATCCCAAGCTCAAAGCCTAAAATAATCACCATCTTAGAAATCCAGAAGACGGTTGGTGAACATTATAGTGTCAAACTTGAGGATTTCAAGGCGAAAAAAAGGACTAAATCCGTAGCCTTTCCAAGACAGATTGCCATGTATCTTTCCAGGGAATTAACGGACTCATCCCTGCCTAAGATAGGAGATGAATTTGGAGGTCGCGATCATACGACCGTTATCCATGCGCATGAAAAGATTTCTAAACTCATGCAAACGGATACCCAGCTTCAACGCCAGGTTAAAGAAATACAGGACCAGCTGAGGGTATAATCGATTCTGGATATTGTGTATAACTGACGACTACTTACACACAGTCTGTCCACAAGTGGATAGACTGTTTTTCCTTAGGTTAAGTGGACTTATCCACATATCAACAGGCCCTACTACTATTACTACTATCTTTTTTTAATAAAAATTATTAATAAATATGCCTATTCGGCAATAAAAAAATTGGAGGATGAAACATGAGATTTATAATCCAAAGAGATCGATTAGTTCATAGTGTCCAAGAAGTAATGAAAGCAGTCACATCAAGGACGACGATTCCGATTCTGACGGGAATAAAAATAAGCGTTACTAGTGAGGGTGTCACTCTAACAGGAAGTGACTCAGATATCTCCATCCAATCATTCATCCCAGCTGAAGTTGACGGAGATGAGATTGTTGAAGTTAAAAGTAGCGGCGGTATTGTACTGAATGCCCGTTTTTTCAGTGAAATTGTCAAAAAGCTACCGATGGATACTGTAGAAATTGAAGTGGAAAACAACTTTCAAACGATTATCCGCTCAGGTAAAGCTGAATTTAATCTAAATGGACTAGATCCTGAGGAATATCCACATCTTCCGATCATTGAAGAAGAAAATATTTTCAAACTTCCAACGGATCTTTTAAAGACCCTTATTCGCCAAACGGGTTTTGCAGTGTCCACGTCAGAAACACGTCCCATCTTGACAGGTGTAAACTTGAAGGTTCAAGATGACGAATTGACCTGTATTGCAACAGATAGTCATAGGCTGGCCATGAGAACAGCCAAAATAGAAAATAAAATTACAGGGACTTATAGCGTTGTAATCCCAGGTAAAAGTCTGAATGAGTTAAGTAAAATCCTTGATGATACAAACGAACTCATTGAGATCGTCATTACCGACAATCAAGTACTTTTCAAAGCTGAAAATTTACTATTTTTCTCAAGACTTCTTGAAGGGAATTATCCTGATACATCACGCTTGATTCCATCAGATAGTAAAACGGATGTAACTGTTCATACTAAAGATTTTCTCCAAGCTATCGATAGGGCTTCTCTATTGGCGAGAGAAGGAAGAAATAATGTCGTCAAATTGACAACCCTGGAAGGCCGTATAATCGAAGTCTCTTCCAATACCCCTGAAATTGGTAAAGTAATTGAAGAGGTTCAGGCAGAAGCCATTGAAGGTGAAGATTTGAAAATCTCATTCAGTGCCAAATTTGTAATGGATGCTTTAAAGGCATTGGAAGGTTCCGATATAAAAATTAATTTCACCGGTGCAATGCGACCGTTTGTCATTCGTCCACTACATGATGATTCCATGCTGCAATTAATTCTGCCGGTAAGGACTTATTAAGCAAAAATAATATTTCAAAAAAATTAAAGGCTTGTTTAGCAGGCCTTTATTTTTTTTATTTTTAACATAGGTTCCCAATGGGTTTTTAGGATTTTTTAAATTCCGTACGGAACTCAGAACCGCTAAAAACAAGAGCTGAAAAAGCTATACTTTGTCTTAATGGGATTAATTTAGTAAAATGAAGTATTAAAAGACTACTTGGAAATGAGTGAAGCATGAAATGGACTCCATAAAAATCAGCACAGAATATATTACACTAGGACAATTCTTGAAATTGGCCGATTTAATCCAAAGCGGCGGAATGTCAAAATGGTTCTTAAGTGAATACGAAGTTTACATTAATGGCGAATTAGACGTGAGAAGAGGCAGAAAATTAAGATCAGGTGATAAAATAGAAATTCCTGGATTTGGCACCTACACAATTACAAGCTAAAACATAAGGGAAGAGCGGAATATGTATATTGAAAATATAAGTTTGAGAAATTACCGCAACTATACCGAACTGAATCTGACTTTTGAAAATAAAGTCAACGTAATCCTCGGCGAAAATGCTCAAGGGAAAACAAATGTGATGGAATCCATTTTCGTTTTAGCAATGGCAAAATCTCATCGTACCTCAAATGATAAAGAACTTATTCGCTGGGATGAAGAGTATGCTAAAATAGAAGGAAGAGTTAGAAAGAGAAATACCTCAATACCACTTGAGCTGACCATTTCAAAAAAAGGGAAAAAGGCGAAGTGCAACCATATTGAACAAAGAAAGTTGAGTCAATATGTCGGAAATATGAATGTGGTCATGTTTGCGCCTGAGGATCTTAACCTTGTAAAGGGGAGTCCTTTAGTCAGACGCCGTTTTATAGATATGGAAATTGGCCAGGTTTCTCCCGTATACCTTCATGATATGAGCCAATATCATAAAATACTTCAACAAAGAAATCATTACTTAAAGCTTCTGCAGACCCGGAAACAAACGGATACGACGATGCTTGACGTGCTAACTGACCAATTTATTCAGTATGCAGCGAAAATTGTCGAAAGAAGGTACGAGTTTCTTTTAAAGCTCCAGCAATGGGCAGAGCCGATTCACTCGGGGATCTCCAGAAATCTAGAAGTATTGAAAATCCAATATAAACCGTCGCTTGATGTATCAGAATCTATGGATTTGACGAAAATGATAGAAGTATACACAGAAAAATTTGATAAAATAAAAACAAGGGAAATTGAACGGGGTGTAACACTGGTAGGTCCTCATCGTGACGACCTGGTTTTTTTTGTGAATGACCGTGATGTCCAGACATATGGTTCACAGGGACAACAACGTACAACTGCCCTGTCATTGAAACTTGCCGAAATTGAGCTGATCCATGAAGAAATCGGCGAGTATCCCATTTTATTATTGGATGATGTGTTATCGGAACTCGACGATTTCCGTCAATCCCATTTACTGAATACGATACAAGGGAAAGTGCAAACATTTGTGACGACACCCTCCGTTGATGGAATCGATCATCAAACTCTAAGAGAAGCGTCCACCTTTTATGTTAGTCAAGGAAGTATAAAAAAGGTTAAATGATGAGGTGAATGAATGTATCTCCATATTGGTGAAGACATTCTTGTGAAAACGGACGATGTCATAGCCATTTTAGATAAGAAGCTGCTCCAGGCTTCTCCAATCATGAGTGAATTTCTGGAGAAAAAGTCTGATGTAACTTACCATTTAGCAAAAAACTCGGTTAAATCGATTGTGGTAACGGATAAACAGGTCTATTATTCACCGCTTGCATCGTCCACTTTAAAAAAGCGTTCAATGCAGCCATCGTTCTTAATCGATGATATAGATATTCTTTGAATTGTAGCCATAACGTAATAATTACTCTTGAAAAATTGATAAATGCCAAAAGAAAAGTGTAGGTGATACGTATGACAATGGAACAAAAAGAAGTACAAGCTCAGGCATACGATGAGAATCAGATACAGGTTTTAGAAGGCTTAGAAGCAGTTCGTAAACGTCCGGGGATGTATATCGGTACTACCTCTGCAAAAGGACTTCACCATCTTGTTTGGGAAATTGTCGATAATAGTATCGATGAGGCACTAGCTGGTTTCTGTACTGAAATCAAAGTGACGATCGAAGAAGACAATAGCATAACAGTAGTCGATAATGGTCGGGGTATTCCAGTAGGTATCCATGAAAAAATGGGACGGCCAGCTGTAGAAGTAATCATGACGGTCCTTCATGCGGGCGGTAAATTTGGCGGCGGAGGTTACAAGGTCTCCGGTGGTCTGCATGGTGTGGGAGCTTCAGTAGTAAATGCTTTATCCACGGTATTGGAAGTTTATGTTCATCGTGAAGGTAAAATCCATTATCAGCAATTCAACCGTGGGGTTCCTAAAGAAGATTTGAAAGTTATCGGGGAAACCGATCATACAGGTACGACTGTACACTTCATTCCTGATGGTCAAATTTTCACGGAATCCTTGGAATATGATTTTGATACATTAGCCACACGTATCCGTGAGCTTGCGTTCCTGAATAAAGGCTTGAAACTGATCATTGAAGATAAACGTGAAGAGGAAGAGAAAATCAGGGAATACCACTATGAGGGCGGCATCAAATCTTATGTGGAGCATTTGAACCGTTCAAAAGAGGTCCTTCATGAGGAACCGATTTTCATGGAAGGCGAGAGAGATGGAATCTCTGTTGAATTAGCATTGCAATATAATGACAGCTATATCAGTAATGTCTTTTCTTTTGCTAATAATATCCATACCTATGAAGGCGGTACACATGAATCAGGATTCAAGACTGCTTTGACCCGTGTCATTAATGATTATGCACGGAAAAATAGTCTTTTAAAAGAAGCCGATTCCAATTTCTCCGGTGAAGATGTCCGGGAAGGTCTAACGGCAATCATTTCGATTAAGCATCCTGAACCACAATTTGAAGGTCAGACGAAAACCAAACTGGGAAACTCTGAAGTAAGGACGGTTACTGATTCCATCCTTTCGGAACGGCTTGATTCTTTCTTATACGAAAATCCTGCAGTGGCCAGAAAAATTATAGATAAAGGGCTTATGGCAGCAAGAGCCCGTATGGCAGCCAAGAAAGCCCGTGAATTGACACGAAGGAAAAGTGCTTTGGAAGTATCCAATCTACCGGGGAAATTGGCAGATTGTTCATCTAAGGATCCGGCTATCAGCGAATTGTACATCGTTGAAGGAAACTCGGCGGGAGGCTCTGCTAAACAAGGAAGGGACCGCCATTTCCAAGCCATTTTGCCGCTAAGAGGTAAAATCCTGAATGTTGAAAAAGCACGATTGGATAGAATCCTGCACAATGAAGAAATAGGTACGATCATCACAGCACTTGGAACAGGCATTGGTGATGAATTCAATATTGAAAAGGCTAGATACCATAAAATTGTTATCATGACCGATGCGGATGTGGATGGTGCCCATATCAGAACGCTGATGTTGACATTCTTCTACCGTTATATGAGAAAAATTATCGAGTATGGATATATATATATTGCTCAGCCGCCACTTTTCAAAATTCAGCAAGGGAAAAAAGTGGATTATGCCTATAATGATCGGCAGCTTGAAGAAATCATGGCTAGTATGCCAAGTACTCCAAAGCCTAACCTGCAGCGTTATAAAGGGCTGGGGGAAATGAATCCAGAGCAATTGTGGGAAACGACCATGAACCCAGATACAAGAACTCTACTTCAAGTCAGTTTGAAAGATGCTGCCGAGGCAGATGAGACTTTCGAGATGTTGATGGGCGACAAGGTGGAACCGCGACGTAACTTCATTGAAGAAAATGCAATTTATGTAAAAAATCTCGATATCTGAATTTTTGACAGGATGCTTTTTACATCCTGTTCTTTACATAGTGCACGTACAGTAAAAACTAAATGAGAGTATAAGCTTTTTATAGGAGGTTGGCTCCATGTCAGAAAATGAAAGATCAGGTGTAAAAGAAATAAATATAAGTACCGAGATGCGGACATCATTTTTGGATTACGCGATGAGCGTAATTGTGTCTCGGGCTTTGCCTGATGTAAGGGACGGTTTAAAACCGGTACACCGAAGAATTCTTTATGCAATGAATGATCTTGGAATGACTTCGGATAAACCATTTAAAAAATCAGCCCGTATTGTAGGGGAAGTAATCGGTAAATATCACCCGCATGGTGATTCTGCCGTATATGAAACGATGGTACGGATGGCGCAGCCTTTTAACTATCGTTATATGCTTGTCGATGGTCACGGGAATTTCGGTTCGGTCGATGGAGACCAAGCTGCCGCAATGAGGTATACAGAAGCAAGGATGTCGAAGATCTCGATGGAGTTACTTCGCGATTTAAATAAAGATACGGTTAATTTCCAGGATAACTACGATGGTTCAGAAAGAGAACCAGCCGTTATGCCAGCCCGTTTCCCGAACTTGTTAGTGAATGGTTCATCAGGTATAGCAGTAGGGATGGCAACCAATATTCCACCCCATCAATTAGGTGAGGTAATTGACGGCGTATTGGCTTTAAGCAAGAATCCTGAAATTACAATTCCAGAGTTGATGGAATATATCCCTGGTCCGGATTTCCCGACAGCCGGTTTAATTTTAGGACGAAGCGGAATCAGGAAGGCCTATGAAACTGGAAAAGGGTCAATCATTCAACGGGCGAGAGTCGAGATTGAAGAAAAACCCAATGGAAAACAGGTAATCCTTGTTAAAGAAATCCCTTATCAAGTGAATAAAGCAAGATTGATTGAAAAAATTGCAGAACTTGCTCGAGATAAGAAAATCGAAGGCATTACCGATTTACGGGATGAATCGGATCGTAATGGCATGCGTATCGTAATGGAACTTCGCAAGGATGTTAATGCAAATGTCCTTTTAAACAACCTGTATAAGCATACTGCAATGCAGACAACCTTCGGAATCAATCTACTTGCTTTGGTGGACGGTCAGCCTAAAGTGCTGAATTTAAAACAATGCCTACACTATTACTTAGAGCATCAGCAGGTAGTCATACGGCGCAGGACTGAATTTGAATTACGGAAAGCGGAAGCCCGTGCTCATATTTTGGAAGGTTTGCGCATTGCACTTGATAATTTGGATGCGGTCATTTCATTAATCCGTGGTTCCCAAACGACGGAAATTGCCCGTGAAGGCTTAATGACACAATTTTCGCTTTCCGAGAAACAGGCGCAAGCTATCCTGGATATGCGTTTACAACGTTTGACAGGTCTTGAACGTGAAAAAATAGAAGATGAGTATCAGGCTTTAATGGCTATAATTGCAGAATATAAAGCCATTCTTGCTGATGAGGAAAAGGTTCTTGAAATTATTCGTGAAGAGCTTCTTGAAATTAAAGAACGTTTTGATGATAAACGGAGAACTGAAATCACATTGGCCGGCTTTGAAAGCCTTGAAGATGAGGATTTAATTCCAGAGGAAAATATAATCGTGACACTGACGCATAACGGTTATATTAAACGCTTGCCTGCAACCACGTACCGCAGTCAAAAACGCGGAGGGCGCGGGATACAGGGTATGGGAACGAATACAGATGACTTTGTCGGTCACTTGTTAACCACTTCGACTCATGACACTCTATTATTCTTCACTAACAAAGGTAAGGTCTATCGTTCCAAAGGATATGAAATACCTGAATATGGTAGGACGGCAAAAGGGTTGCCGCTTATCAACTTGTTGGAAGTAGATAAAGGTGAGTGGGTCAATGCAATCATACCTGTGAAGGAATTTGCTGACGATTGGTATTTATTCTTCACGACCAGACATGGGATATCGAAGCGTACACCTTTGTCTTCGTTTGCAAATATCCGTAATAACGGTTTAATTGCCCTAGGTTTACGTGAAGATGATGAATTGATTTCTGTCCGTCTTACGAATGGAGAGAAGCAAATCATAATTGGAACGAAAGCCGGGATGATGATTCGTTTCCCTGAGACGGATGTACGGACAATGGGACGTACTGCAGCGGGAGTGAAAGGGATTTCCTTAAGGTCCAATGATGAAGTGGTCGGCATGGAAATTCTTGAAGATGATGAAGAAGTCCTTATAGTTACGAAAAACGGCTATGGAAAACGGACCTCTGCGGAAGAGTACCGTATTCAAAGCCGTGGAGGCAAAGGGATAAAAACATGTAATGTCACTGAGAAAAATGGTGAACTTATAGCTGTGAAAACAGTAACGGGTGTAGATGAGGATTTGATGCTGATTACAGCAGCTGGTGTATTGATCCGAATGGAAGTCGAAGGCATTTCTAAAACGGGCCGTAACACACAGGGTGTTAAGCTCATCCGACTCGAATCCGCAGATAATGAATATGTTTCTACGGTAGCCATCGTTGGAAGAGAAGAAGAAGAAGAAATA